>NZ_JANZKJ010000009.1 GCF_025642975.1 Pseudomonas sp. RIT-PI-S | reverse complement strand
TGCACCGCGCAGGAGCGGCGCGCCTTCGAGGCCTGGCTGGCGGCAAGCCCGCGCCATGCCGAGGAGTATGGCCAGTTCGAGCGCCTGTGGCAGGCCGCCGGGCAGCTCAAGCCGCGCCAGGCGCCCGCACCGCGCCGCACGGCCATGGCCGGTTGGCGCCAGCCCTTGCGCGCCGTAGCCATGGTGCTGGTGGGCGTGCCCTTGCTGGCCTGGAGTGGCTGGGAAGCCGGCTGGCTACCCAACAGCTACCATCGCTACCAGGCAGAGAACGAACGCCGCCAGCTCACCTTGCCCGACGGCAGCGAAGTGGAACTGGACCTGCGCACGGGGCTGTCGTTCGCCAACTTCAAGGATGCCCGCCAACTGGACCTGACCCGTGGCGTGGTGTACGTGCACGCCAGCCATAGCGCCGAGCATCCGTTCAAGGTCAAGGCGGGCCGGGTCACGGTGACGGTGACCGGCACCCGCTTCAGCGTGTGGGCCTTCAACGACGAGGTGATGGTGACGGTCGCCGAGGGGGCGGTGAAAGTGCGCAGCCATGGCGACGGCGATGACGCTGTGCTCACCCCCGGGACCCAGGCGCACTACCGCCCCGGCGATGCTTCGCCCAGCGTAGGCCCGGCAGACCTGGACAGCGCCCTGGCCTGGCGCGGCGGCCGCCTGGTGCTGCAGGACATGCCGTTGGCCCAGGCGCTGCCGTTGATCAACCGCTACCTGGACCAACCCCTGGTGCTGGCCGATGCCGCGACCGGTGGCTTGCGCATCGGCGGGGTGTTCAGCACCTCTAACATGCCGGCGCTGGTGACCGGCTTGCCCAAGGTGCTCCCGGTCACTCTCAGCCAAGGCGAGGGTTCGCTACGGGTCAGCCTGCGCCGCTGAACCACCGGCTAAATCCGCGCCCCGCCGGTTCGTCTGTCTGGCAGCGTTCCCGTGCACCGGCCGGATGTTTTTCATGACCCGTTTTCGTCGTAACCCGTTGCTCGCCCTGGCCATCGCCGGGGCGCTAGGCCTGACTGCTCTCGCGGCATGGGCCGTCTATCCGCGCAGCCCTGAACAGGGCCCCATGGCCACCGTAGCCCGCGCGGATATCCAAAGCCAGGTGTCCGCGCTGGGCACCTTGCAACCGCGCCAATATGTCGATGTGGGCGCCCAGGCGTCCGGGCAGATCCGCCGCTTGCACGTAGAACCAGGCGACGAGGTCGAGGCTGGCCAGTTGCTGGTGGAGATCGACCCCGCGACCCAGCGCGCCCGGGTTGACGCCGACCGCGCGCAAGTCGATGCGCTCAACGCTCAACTCGCCGAACAACGCGCCCTGCACACCTTGGCCGGCCAGCAATACCGGCGCCAGCAAGCCTTGGCCAGCGGCAATGCCACCCGTGAGGAAGACGTGCAGGGCGCGCAAGCGCAGCTGGCCGCCGCCGCCGCGCGGGTGCAGGGCCTGCAAGCACGCATCCGTGAGGCCCAGGCCAGCCTGCGCCGGGACGAAGCCGAACTGGGCTATACGCGCATCTATGCGCCCATGGCCGGCACTGTGGTCGCGGTGGACGCCCGTGAGGGGCAGACGCTCAACGCCCAACAACAAACGCCGCTGATCATGCGCATCGCCCGCTTGTCACCGATGACGCTGTGGGCGCAGGTGTCGGAAGCCGACATCGGGCGGCTCAAGCCCGGCATGTCGGCGTGGTTCACCCTGCTCAGCGGCGAAGGCCGGCGGTGGCAAGGCACCGTGCGGCAGATCCTGCCGCTGCCGCCGCGGCCACTGGAGCAAAGCAGCCAGGGCGGCGGCAGCCCTGCCAGCCTCGGCCAGGGTGGCAGTGGCCGGGTGGTGCTGTACACCGTGCTGGTAGACGTGGACAACAGCGACCGCACGCTGATGGCGGACATGACCGCCCAGGTTTTTTTCGTTGCCGGCCAGGCGTCGCAAGCGCTCAGCCTCCCGTTGGCGGCGGTGCGTGAGGACGATCAGGGCACGCGCTTCGCCTGGGTCCGCGGCGGCCACGGCGAGCTGGAGCGGCGGCCGTTGCGGACCGGGCTGAGCGACCGCCTTCGGGTGGAAGTGCTAGAGGGCCTGGCCGAGGGTGAGCAGGTGCTCGTCGGCGACGGTGCCGGGCATGAATAACCCGCCCGTGAACAACCCTGCGCTGATCGAGCTGCAGGGCATTCGCAAACGCTATGGCGGTGGCGACTCGCCCAGTATCGAGGTGCTCAAGGGAGTGTCGTTGCGCATTCATGCTGGCGAATTCGTTGCCATTGTCGGCGCCTCCGGTTCGGGCAAGTCCACGCTGATGAACATCCTCGGCTGCCTGGATCGGCCCAGCGCCGGCAGCTATCGCTTCGCCGGGCACGATGTGGCCGCCCTGGGGCACGACGAACTGGCTTGGCTGCGGCGCGAAGCGTTTGGCTTCGTGTTCCAGGGTTACCACCTGATCCCCTCCGCTTCGGCCCGGGAGAACGTTGAAATGCCGGCGATCTACGCCGGCACCCCGGCACCACAGCGCGCGGCGCGCACCCAGGCCCTGCTCGAACGCCTGGGCCTGGGCCAGCGCACCGCCAACCGGCCGCATCAGCTCTCCGGCGGCCAGCAGCAGCGGGTGTCGATCGCCCGCGCGCTGGTCAACGGCGGGCATATCATCCTCGCCGATGAACCCACCGGCGCGCTGGACAGCCACAGCGGCGCGCAGGTGATGGCCCTGCTCGATGAACTGGCCGCCGAGGGCCATGTGATCATCCTGATCACCCACGACCGCCAGGTGGCCGAGCGGGCCGAGCGGATCATCGAGATCCACGACGGCGAAATCATCAGCGACCGCCCGCGGCGCGCCCTGGCCGCCCCACTCGCCAGGACGCAGCTGCCTGGCACGGAGCTCTCCACCATCGAACTGGCTCGGCGGCTGTCGGGCGATCATGCGGTGCCCTCGGGCGCCTGGCTTGGTGAACTGCGCGAGGCATGGCGCGGCGCCTGGCGGGTGATGTGGAGCAACCGCCTGCGCACCGCGCTGACGCTGCTGGGGATCGTCATCGGCGTGGCTTCGGTGGTGGTGATGCTCGCGGTGGGCGAAGGCAGCAAGCGCCAGGTGATGGCGCAGATGGGCGCCTTCGGTTCGAACATCATTTACCTCAGCGGCTACGCACCCAACCCGCGTGCGCCACAGGGGGTGGTCAGCCTCGACGACGTGGCTGCCATCGCCACCCTGCCCCAGGTCAAGAAAGCGATGCCGGTCAACGGCGCCGAGCTGACGGTGCGCTATGCCAACCTGGACATGCAGGCCTACGTGGGCGGCAATAACACGGATTTCCCGAGGATCCTCAACTGGCCAGTGGTCCAGGGCAGCTACTTCACCGCCCAGGACGAAGCCCGGGCGGCCACGGTGGCGGTGATTGGCGACCGGGTACGGCGCACCCTGTTCGGCGCCGCCGACCCTATCGGCCGCTACCTGCTGATCGAGAACGTGCCCTTCCAGGTGGTCGGCGTGCTGGCCGCCAAGGGCGCCAGCTCCGGTGACAAGGACGCCGACAACCGCATCGCCATCCCTTATTCGGCGGCAAGCATTCGCCTGTTCGGCAAGGCCGAGCCTGAATACGTGATCATCGCCGCCGCCGAAGGTGGGCAGGTCCAGCGCGCGGGCGCGGCGATCGAGCAGCTGATGCTGCAACTGCACCGCGGCCAGCATGACTTCGAGCTGACCAACAATGCCGCGATGATCGAAGCCGAAGCCCGTACCCAGAACACCCTGTCGCTGATGCTCGGCGCGATCGCGGCCATATCCTTGCTCGTGGGTGGCATCGGCGTGATGAACGTGATGCTGATGACGGTGCGCGAGCGCACCCGCGAGATTGGCATCCGGGTAGCGGTCGGCGCCCGCCAGCGGGACATCCTGCGCCAGTTCCTGACCGAAGCCAGCCTGCTGTCGCTGGTGGGCGGTGTCACCGGCGTGATACTGGCGCTGGGCGTCGGTATCGGCCTGCACCTGGCCGGGGTGACCGTGGCCTTTACCGCCGCCGCGGCGGTGGGCGCCTTTGCCTGCGCCCTGCTCACCGGCCTGGTGTTCGGTTTTATGCCCGCCCGCCAGGCCGCCCGTCTGGACCCCGTCGCCGCGCTGGCCAGCCAATGAGAATGCCCATGCCTGTTCACCTGCGGTTACCCGCGTCCTTGTTACCCGCTTGCTGCTTGTTAGCGGCCTGTAGCGGGCCCGCGCCGGTGCCACCTGCCCTTCCCCCCGCCCCCAGCCAATGGCAGGCCGGTGCCCAGGCACCCATTGTGGCCATGGACGACTGGTGGCAGCGCTTCAACGACCCGGTGCTGGACGCGTTGGTACGCCGCGCCCAGCAAAACAGCTTCGACCTCGCCGCCGCTATCGCCCGCGTCGAGCAGGCCCGGGCACAGGCGCGGGTCGCCGGCGCCGCGGGGCTGCCCACCGTGCAGCTGGGCCTGAACGCTACCCGCGAGCGCCTGATGCATGGCCCGGGGTACAGCGCTATCGACACCTATCAGGACGACCCTGGGTTGGAAACCTACAGCCTGGGGCTCAGCGCCAGCTATGAGGTGGACTTCTGGGGCGGGGTCCGCGCCCGGGCCGCGAGCGCGGTCAGCACCTGGCAGGCGAGCCTGTTCGACCAGAGCGCGTTGCGCCTGTCGCTCGAAGCGGACGTGGCCCAGGCGTACCTCGCGGTGCGCGCACAACAGGCGCGGCTGGAAGTGGCCAGGCAGAACCTGAAGAACGCCGAACAGGTGCTGGCGCTGGTGCAGACCCGCCACGGCGCGGGGGCGGCAACGGCGCTGGAGTTGGCGCAACAGCGCGGGCTGACCGCTCGCCAGCGCCAGCAGCAGGCGTTGTTGCACCAGCAAGCGGCCAACGCCGAAGTCACCCTGGCCACGCTGCTCGGTGTGGCGGCGGGCCAACTGGCGTTGCCGCCGGGGGGCTTCGAGCAACTGCACTGGCCAAGCATCGGCGCTGGCGTGCCCAGCCAGCTGCTGACGCGCCGCCCCGACGTGGCCCGGGCCGAAGCGCGGCTGGCCGCCGCCGACGCCGACGTGCAGGTGGCCCGGGCAATGATGCTGCCGCGGCTGACCCTGACCGCCAGCCTCGCCGGCGGCGCCAACCAGGCCAGCGACCTGTTGCTCAACCGTTACTACGACGTAGGTGGCGCCCTGCTTGCGCCTATCTTCAATGCCGGTGCCCTGCGCGCCCAGCACCAGGCCAGCCAGGCGCGGCGCGAAGAGCTGCTGGCCGGTTATCGCAAGGCCGTGGTCGATGCCTTCGCCGACACCGACCGCGCCCTCAACGACGCCCAGGGGCTGGATGCCCAACTAGGGTGGCAGGAGGAAGCGCTGGCCCAGGCCCGCACTACCTTCGAGCTGGCCGAGCGGCGGTATCGCGCCGGGGCGGAGAGTTTGCTGACCATGCTCGACGCCCAGCGCAGCCTGTTCGAGGCCCAGGACACCGGCATCCAGCTGCGGCTGGCGCGGCTCAACGCCAGCGTGGGGTTGTACAAAGCGCTGGGGGGCGGATGGCAACAGCGAGCGCCCGGCGCTACACCGGCCGCCGGCGCACAGGCTTCACCAGATGGCCCCCCCACGCCAACACAGGACTGACCTGTCCCCTGTAGGCGCTGGCGCCAGCCTGCGAACCCCGCCAGGGGTACCAGGCCTGCGCAGCGGGCGGCGATACAAGGCTAACCGGCTTCACCGGATGGCCGCCCCCACGCCGACACAAAATTGGCCTCTTCCCTGTAGGAGCTGGCGCCAGCCTGCGAACCCCCGCCGGGGGTACCAGACCTGCGCGGCGCGCGGCGATACGGGCTCACCGGCTTCACCGGATGGCCGCCCCCCACGCCGATACAGGACCGACCTGCCCCCCGTAGGAGCTGGCGACAGCCTGCGACCCCCCGCCGGGGTACCAGGCCTGCGCAGCGGCCGGCGATACGAGGCTCACCGGCTTCACCGGATGGCCGCCCCCACGCCGACACAAAATTGACCTCTTCCCTGTAGGAGCTGGCGCCAGCCTGCGAACCCCGGCGCCGCGGTTCACAGGCCTCGGCAGCGCCTACACAGTATGCGTGTCGGTCTCGGCCGCTACACCCAGGGTGGTCAACTCGACTGCCGGCGCGAACACGAAATTGGCGGCGCTCAGGTGCTCGGTGAGATTACCCGCCAGGCCCACCTCGAACTTGTGCCCCTGGGCGTCGGCCACCTGGCTCTGTACGTAGGTACGGTCGGTGGCGGCGCTGTAGGCGATGCGCAAGGTATCTCCGGTGCCGTTGCCCAGCCCGGTGAAGCCCAAGGCCGAGACGTCCAGGGTGTCGCGCAGGGTGAAGTCCGTGATCAGGTCCGCGCCGCCATGGAAGCTGTCGTTCACACTGGTAAAGCGGAACGTGTCGGCGCCCGAACCGCCGGTGAGCGTGTCCTTGCCCGCCAGGCCGATGAGCACGTCATTGCCTTGACCACCCTCGAGGCTGTTGTTGCCGGCATCGCCGGTGAGGGTGTCGTTGCCGAGCAGCCCCGCGCCGGTGCTGGGGTACTCGGAGTGCGCGAAGATGATGCTGTCAGCGCTTTGCGAAACCCGCACGGCGAAGCGGTTGCCGTCGGCGTCCGCGTCCAGCGAGGTGTACAGCATATGCCCGGCGCCATCGTCGGCGATGGTCAAGGTGCCGTTATGCCCGTCCCCTAACCCGGTGAAGCCGAGCGCCGACACATCCAGAACGCCGTAGGTGAAGTCCAAGCGGTCGACCACCTGTTCGCCGGTGCGGTCGTTGACGAAACTGTCGCTGATCGCGCGATAAACGAAGGTGCCGCCGCCCCAAAAGGTGCCGAGCGTATCGGCGCCGGCACCGCCTTCGAACCACACGCCACCGGTGGCGACGAAGATATTGTCGTCGCCACCGTTGCCGTAGTACACGCTGTTGCCGGGATCGTCCTCGCCGACGTAGACCGTGTCCGCGCTGTCGCTACCGTTGTAGAAGTCCACGAAGTTGCTAGCCGTCAGCTGGTCGCGGTAGTCGCCCTTGAGCGCCACTTCGAAACGGTTGCCATCGGCGTCTGCATCCAGGCTGGCCAGGACCGTGGTGTTGCTGGTGACGTAGTAACGCAGCAACAAGGTGCCGTCATGGCCATCGCCCAGGCCATGGAACTTCAGGTCCGTGAGGTCGAGCAGGTCTTTGCTGGCATCGAAACCGGTGATGACGTCCCGGTGGGCCGCCCCAGTGCTGTCGACGTAGCTATCGGTGACCGCGTGGTACAGGAACCTGTCATAGCTGCCGCCAGCGATAAGTTTGTCGACCCCGGCGCCTCCGGTCAGGTTCGTGCCATAGGCGCCCGCGGTGAGCGTGTCGCGCCCGGCGCCTCCGTAAAGCGCGGTCGCGATGCCGGCGGTGAGATGGTCATTACCGTCGGTGCCGTACTGGGCATAGCCCCCGGCATAATTCACGCCGTCAGTCGCACGGATCGGGTCGCCCTGGAAGCCGTCCAGCTGGTTGCCGCTCACCTGGTGATGGAAACCACCGCCGGGTGAAGGCGCGGTGATCGCATAGGTGGAATTGGCGCCGGCGGTGATCACGTTGTTAACGAGGTCGTAATCCACATCCGCCGCGGGGAATGCCGCGTTGCCCGCCACACCGGCGGGAAGCTGGCCGATCAGGATCTCGCTGCCAGGGCCGTTCTGCAGGTTCTGGTGCACCGCATTGCCGATGATCTGGGTGTCGAAGGTGCCGGCGAGGTTGATGCCTTCGGCGCCGTTGCCGTGGATATCCAGGCCGGTCAGTGTGGCGCGCTGGATGTTCTCCAGACGCACACCCGCGCCGCCGTTGTTGTAAACGGTGCCACCGCCCAGGGTGTCTTGCGCATACGCCGAGGTTTTTTGCGGCTGCTCAAAGCCGGTCAGCACGATGCCGTCGCCGCCATTGTCGTGGCTGTTGCTGTTGAGCAGCACTGCGCCTTCGGTGGTGGCCCAGCTGGCGGTATGGATGTCGAAACCGTCACCGCCGTTGCCGTAGGCTTCGTTATCGGAAAAGCGCACCGAGTCGCTGCGCCCGGCGCGGGTATCGAAGCGCGTGGCAAAGCCGTCGTCACCGTTGTCATGGGCCACGCTGTCGCTGATCACCAGGCCATCGGTGAGGGTGTTGGCCACCAGCCCCGACCCGCTGCAGTTGGCCAGTTCTACCCCGCTCACCTCCAGGCCCACGCTGTGCGCGTTCGGGTTACTGGCGCTGCCGCTCACCAGGCCATTGACCGTGCCGCTGGTGTGGGCCTGGTTGCCGTCCAGGGTCAAGTCGGCGACCTTGGCGTCTAGGGTGTTGTGTTGTGCCGAGGTGCGGACGATGCCATCGACCGCGCTGGAGCCATCCGCCAGCTTGAGCGTGGTTTGCCCGGCACCCGCCCCGCTCAAGGTCACGTTGCTTTTGAGGGTGATGCAGCCGCCATCGGCGTTCGGCCCGGTCACCAGGTAAGTGCCTTGGGGCACATAGACCTCACCGCCGCCCGCTGTGAAGGCGGCGTTGATCGCCAGCTGAATGGCGTGGCTGTCATCGGTGACACCATCGCCCTTGGCGCCGAAGTCCAGAACGTTGAACACCTGGGTCATGTGCAATCCTCAAAGCGGTAAGAGTCGCCGTCCCCGGGTGGAACGCGATTGACCGGAATGCAGAACCCGTCGGTTTGGTCAGGTTGGACCTTATGGCTCCACGATGGTTCGCCCTCGTAGGTAGCACACGGCCGCTGCTATACCCCCCACGATCGCAAGCGGCCAGCACACCAACAGGTTGAATATCATCCAGAAGAACATCAGACCGAAGCGCGGATCGCTGCCATTTTTAGGCGAACTTTCCAGCACCAGCCGGGTATCGACCCCGGCGAACGCCGGATCCGCCACGGTTACCTGGGCCTGGAGTTGGTAATGCCCGGTGGGGGCGGGATAACGCAGGGTCGCCAGCCAGCAGCTGATGTCATCCCTGCTGATCCCACTGGCCTGCCCCAACCTCGAAGTGCCCTGGGCAAGCACTTTCGAATCCATGCCCAACAGCCGCCAGTGGACCTGAACGGTGGCGGGTTGACCATCGCGGCCTACCAGGTCCATCAGCTGCTGGAAGTTATCTTGCGTTCGCGCCAGGCGAACCTGCAGGTATTTGTAATCGGTGGAGCGTATTTCGATCACCTGCTCCACGGCTGAAGGCTTGTCCAGCGGGAACGGCGCGTCGAGCGGCACTGCCGTGAGCCAATCGCTCCACAGCTCAAAGCACAGGATCGAAAGCAGGCTGACGGCTGAGCACAGGCACCAGAGAAGGCATCGGCGTTTGTTCATCTTCAATCGAATCGTTTTTGCATATAAAAACGGCTATGCCCAGGCGGGTAATCCTTGAGTTCGCCAAACACCTCGAAGCCCAGCCGGCGATAAAAATCCGGGGCTTGGAAGGAAAACGTATCCAGCCAAATACCCACGCAGCCTTTCTGCTGGGCCAGGGTTTGCGCGCTGTCCATCAATTGTGACCCTATCCCCTGGCCCCGAGCGGCTTCAGGCACGACCAGCAGTTCCACGAATAGCCATCGCGCTGCCACTCTGGCCCACAACCCTCCCTGTGTAACGCCCGCTTCATCAATGACCAGAAAGGCGGTTTTTTCGACTTCGGAGGGTTCGGCCTGGGCGTTATTGTAGGCCTGCAGAGGTAAAAGAATAGCTTCATAATCAGCGGGTTGTGGATCTTTTTTGATTTCGATTCTCAGGTGCATGGCGTGTCCTTGCGCTTGAAACCTACAGTTCCTTACTCATAAACACTCTGCTGGAACCTTGCGGCTCGCAGGCGATGGTTCCAAACCTTACCCAACCCTTTTTTTCGTAGAACTCAGGTGCCTGGAAACTGATGGTGTACAGAACCGCAGCGCCACAACCCCGGCGGCGCGCTTCGGTTTCGAAGGCATCCAGCACCTGGCTGCCGAGGCCGGCCCCGCGAGCGTGCTCTGGCAAGTAAAACAAGTCTAGAAAGGCCAGCCCCAGGGACGTCCGGCCGGTAATACCGCCCAAGACTTCACCGGTATGGGCGTCCCGCACGACGACGCTCAGCGGTTGGCGGTCGCTATAGCCCACGGCCTGAGCATTGAACGCATCGAGGCCATCGCCGATAGCCCGTTCAACGGCGGGGGCCACCCCGTCGCTCACCTCGATCACCGGCTGCTCGATCACCTTTATGCGTCCTTGTTCATTTAATGGGAGGGCCTGTGGCGCCGCGCAGGGTAGATGTGGACCGCACCGCCCCGCGCAGGGTTCAGTAGCGCAGGTAGCGGGCCAGAACGCTTGGCGGCTGGGCGCCAGCGATGACCTTGTGGCCAACGCGGACCGAGGGCATCATCCGGCCGCACCAGGCGGCAGTGGCCTGTTCATCCTGCAGTAAGGCCTGTTCGCTGTCGGCCGTCGCCGGCCATGGCGGGCAAGGGTAGCCCAGCAAGCGGGAGAGCACAGCTGGCAGCCCGATGTCTTGGCCGTCGCAGAAGTACGCCTGGTAGATGGCCTCGAACAGCACGCGCTGGGTTTGCTCATCAGCGCTGCAACGGCGCAGCACCCAACCCGCCAGGCGGGTATCCGGCACGGTGGCGATACGCTCGAAATCCAGGGCGACCCCCAGCTGCGCCGCCTGGTCCAGCGCCCTGGTTTCGAACACTTGGGCGTCACTGCCGAAGCGCCGAGCCTGATAGGCCCGGTACGGCTCGCCCGCCATCCTGGGCTGGGCGATGGCGCACGGCTGATAGTCCACGGTGAAGGGCTGGCTGGCCTCGGCGATGGCTGCGCGCAGGCGACGCTCGGCGATCCAGCCCCACGGGTCGAGAAAGTCGAAGGCCAGTGCCACGGATGGTTTCATGATGTTGGTCTGTGCAGTTTTTCCCGAGCACAGCCTAGGGCAATGCAGGCGATACAGGTAGTGGCTGCCGGCGCAACACAGCGTTGCGGCGGGTCACCGCCAGGTGATCGAACGCCAGGTTTCGTCGAGGAAATCCACGAAGGCCTTCACCCGGGTAGAACCCCGGTGGTTCGGTAGGTACAGCACGTTGATCGACGAGTCGGCGGTGCCAGGGTTCACATCATAGGCCGGCAGTATCCGCGTGAGGCGGCCCTGCCGGACGTCCTCGGCGACCAGCCAGTCGGCCAGCATAGCCACGCCCTCTCCTGCCAAGGCGCGCTCGCGCAGGATGTCCGCGTTGTTGCTCTGCAGCCGCCCGCGCACGTCCACGGTGATAGCCTCGTCGCCATGGCGGAACAGCCAGTTCTTGTGGGCGTTGCCATAGTCGAAGCGCAGGCAGGCGTGTTCGAGCAGGTCCTGGGGATATTCCGGATGCGCCGTACGTTGCAGGTACTCGGGGCTGGCGACGATCCACCGCTCGAAGTGGCCGATCGGCTTGCAGATCAGCTCGTCGTTGAACACCGTGGTGCCTAGCCGGACCGCCAGGTCGACCCTGTCCTTGAACAGGTCCGTCATGGTGTCGCTCAGGTTCAGGCTGACTTCCAGCTCGGGGTGGCGGTCCAGCAGGCGCCCCAGGCGGGGCGCGATCACCCGCCGGCCGAACTCCACGGGCACGCTGATGCGCATGCGCCCACGGGCGGTGCCATCGCGGTCGGCGATGGCGTTATCGGCCGCTTCCAGGGCATCGAGGATCGCCAGGGCATTCTCGAAGTACGCCTGCCCCGCTTCGGTGGGGCTGCTGTGACGGGTGCTGCGGTTGAGCAATGCCGCGCCGAGTTCCGCCTCCAGCGCCGCGACCTGGCGGGTTACCGAAGACGTGGCCACGCCGAGCTTCCTGGCGGCGGCGGAATAACCACCACAGCGCACCGTTTCGACGAACATGTTGAGTGCAAGCAGTTTATCCATGACTAGGTTCCGGAATCGCCAGCCGCGCGGGGTCACCCGCGCGGTACTCCCACATTCTAGAGGGCGATCCTGCGCACCTGCCTTGCCTGCGCGTGCTTTTCTTTCCTGCCTCAGGCCGCGCGGCGGCCGCTGCGCAGCAGGTACAGCGCCAGCGCCAACCCCGGCAGCAACGCCGCCAGAGAGGCCGAGGTGGCCCAGCCGAAGTGCTCGTACAAGGGGCTTGCCAACAACGAGCCGAGCGCGCCCCCCACGAACAGGCTGGTCATGTACACCGCATTCAGGCGGGCACGGCTGTGCGGGTCCAGGGCGTACACCTCACGCTGGCTCAGCACCATGTTCAGCTGCACGGCGAAGTCCAGCAGCACCGCGCTGGCTACCAGCCACAGGTAGCCGCCACCAGGCAGGGTGCCCATGAGCAAAGCGACCGGGGCAAGTAACAACGCCACCTTGGTGCCGATCTGGCCGTGACCTGCGTCCGCCAGGCGGCCGGCAATGGGTGCAGCGATCGCGCCCACGGCGCCGACCAGAGCGAAGAGCGCGACCTGGCCCTGGCTGAAGCCATGGTGGCGGATCAGCTCGATGGGCGCGATGGTCCAGAACAAGCTGAAACTGGCGAACACCAGCCCTTGGTACAAGGAGCGTTGGCGCAGTACGCCATAACGCCGCGCCAAGGTGAACACCGAGCCGATCAGCGCGGCATAGCTCGCTTGGTGGGTGGGCATCCGCCGCGGCAAAGCCAGCGCCATCACCAGGGCGATAACGGCCATAAGCCCCGAAGCGATGAAGTAAATGCTGCGCCAGCCGAACGTTTGCGCCACGGTACTGGACAGCGGCCGCGACAGCAGCACGCCCAGCAACAAGCCGCTCATGATGTTACCCACGATCCGGCCGCGGGACTGTTCCGGCGCCATGTGTGCCGCCAGCGGCACGAGGATCTGCACGGCGACCGAGGTCAGGCCGATGAACAATGAAGCGATCAGAAACAGCGATTGCGTCTGGCTGGCGCCAGCGATAGCGAGCCACACCGCCACCGCCAGGGTGAACCCCACCACCAGCCGGCGGTTTTCCATCAGGTCGGCCAAGGGCACCAGCAGCAGCAACCCGGCGGCATAGCCGAACTGGGTCAACGATACCACCAGGCTCGCATGGGTGCTGGAGAGGCCGATGGCGGGCGCGATCAACTCAACGATTGGCTGGGCGTAGTACAGGTTGGCAACCACCGCGCCACAGCAAAAGGCAAGGAAAGCAACCATGGCGCCGGAGAGCGTTGGCAGCGCACCGACGCGCGCCGCCGTGGGGGGAGAAATATCAGCGTTAGCAGAGGACATGAGTGCACCTGGGATGAAAGTGGAAAACGAGGTGCCAGCCTAGGGCGGCTTGCCCAGGCGGAGAATCCCTGCGCGGGGCATCAAAGCTGTGCGCGTTGCGCAACGGCGGGACTGTTGCCGTTGGCGCAACGGCCTGTTGCGCCGTCATCGCATACTCCACGCGGGCCCATTGTTCTACCCTCCGGCCACTGAACGCAGGCCGTTGGTTGCCTGCGCCACCGGGCATGGAGGTTGGTGATGGGCCGTGGTCGCTCAAGGCTGTGGGTTGGCGCAGCGGTGCTGCTGGCAGCGGCCGCGTGCATGGCCATTGGCATGATGTGGAGGCCGGCAATAGCACCGGCCCAGGCCCCTCGCACGCTGGACCCAGAAGCCGTTCGCCGTGGTGCCCTGGTGGTCGAAGCCGGGGACTGCGCGGTGTGCCATACCCGCCCCGGTGGCGCCTACCTGGCCGGCCAACTGCCCCTGAAGACGCCCTTCGGCACGCTGTACAGCACCAACATCACCCCTGACCTGGCCACAGGTATCGGCACCTGGTCGCTACCGGCGTTCGAACGGGCCATGCGCCAGGGCGTTTCCCGGGACGGGCACTTGCTCTATCCCGCCTTCCCCTATGTGCACTACCGGCGCATGAGCGCCGAGGACATCGCCGATGCCTATGCCTACCTGATGAGCGGCCCGCCGGTGCAGGCGCCGGCCTTGCCCAATGAACTGAACTTTCCCATGAACTTGCGCCCGCTGGTGTCGTTCTGGAACCTGCTGTTTCTCCACACACCCGCGTTGCAGGCTCAGGCTGACAGGCCCGAACCCTGGAACCGCGGGCGTTACCTGGTCGAAGGCGCCGGGCACTGCGGTGGGTGCCACTCCCCGCTGAACCTGTTGGGGGCCGAAGAACGCGGCAAGGCCCTGACCGGTGGCATCGTCGACGGCTGGGAAGCGCCGTCGTTGCTTGGCCTGGCGCAGCCCACGCGCGGCTGGAACCGCGAGCAACTGGTGGCCTACCTGCGCGGTGCGGTCGTCGATGGCCACGGAACCCCGGCAGGCCCTATGCGGCCGGTGAGCCTAGGCCTGGCGAAGCTTCCAGACAGTGACGTCCAAGCCATGGCGTTCTACCTGCTCAGCTTGCCCGCCGCAGCGCTGCCGGAGCCGCCCCGCTCCTTGGCAGGGGCCGTTCCCGCAGCGGCGCAAGCGTCGGGCGAGGCGGTGTTTCAAGGTGCCTGCGCCGGCTGCCACGGGGCCGCTGCACCCATGCGGATGATCGACGGCCGCCCTGCCCTGGCCGCCACTTCCGCGTTACAAGCGGGCAGCCCGCGCAACTTCCTCAAGACCGTGCTCGAGGGCATCCCTGCCGCGACGGGCCTGCCAGGGCCGGTAATGCCACCGTTCGCCGACAGCCTCGATGACGCCCAGCTCGGCGCACTGGCCGCCTACTTGCGCGAGCGAGCCCGGCCCGGCCAACCCTGGGTTGGCCTACCCTCCACCCTCGATGACTTACGCCAGGAGGCGCAATGACCCCAACCACTCTGACGGTCAATGGCGCGGGCCACGCGCTGAATGTGGACCCCGACATGCCGCTGCTCTATGCCCTGCGTAACCAGCTGGGGTTGAACGGCGCCAAGTATGGCTGCGGCCTGGGCCAATGCGGGGCATGCACGGTGCTGGTGGACGACAAGCCGGTGTTCTCCTGCCTGACCCCATGCGGGGGGCTTCAGGGCAAAGCTATTCGCACCGTAGAGAGCCTAGGTAGCGCGGAGCGCCCGGGGCCGTTGCAGCAGGCATTCATCGATGCCCAGGCGGCGCAATGCGGCTATTGCATCGCCGGCATGCTGATGCGGGCCCAGGCCCTGCTCGAACGCGACCCGCACCCGAGTGAAGCGACCATCCGCGCGCACATGGCTACCAACCTGTGCCGCTGTGGCACGCACCTGCGCATCATCGCCGCGATCAGCCAGGTCGCCCGAACGGGGGAACAGCATGACCGCCAAGGCTGAGGTGGACCTGCGCCGCCGTGCCTTCCTGCGTGACGGGGCGCTACTGGTAGCGTTTTCGCTATTGCCTGCTGGCCGCTTCGCGGTGGCCGATACCGAAGTGGACACCCTCGGCACGCAGGTCCTAGCGCCCCAGTTGGCGGGTAGCCTGCGCACCAACCCCTACCTGGACGCGTGGATACGCATCGATGCCAGCGGCATCATCGTATACACCGGTAAGGTCGAGCTGGGCACCGGCGTGAAAACAGCCTTATTGCAGATTGCCGCCGAACGCCTGGAGGTGCAGCCCACGGCTATCACACTGCTGACCGCCGACACGGCGCTGACACCCAACGAAGGCTATACCGCCGGCAGCCATAGCATTTTCGACAGCGGTACGGCGCTCTACAACGCCGCCGCCCAAGTGCGCCAGCTATTGCTGGCCGCCGCCGCGCACCATTGGGCAATCGGCCCCGAGCACCTGACCACCGAAAACGCGGTTATCCATGGCCCCGCCGGCCAGCGCATGAGCTATGCCGAGGCAGTGGCCGAGGTAGACCTGCATCGCTATGCGCAGACCGAGTCTCCCTCGATGCCAGCGGCGGACTTTCGCTTGATCGGCCATTCACTGCCGCGCCTGGACATTCCGGCCAAGGTCAGCGGCGGCGCGGCCTTCGTACAGGACCTGCGTTTGCCGGGCATGCTACATGCCCGAGTGATCCGCCCGCCCCGGCCGGGCTGCACCTTGCACGCCTTCGATGCAGCGGCCGTAGGCCAATTGGCTGGGGTGGTGCAGGTGATACAAGACGGCAACTACCTGGCGGTGGTCGCCGGTGATGAGTGGCAAGCGATCAAGGCGATGCGCCGGGGCTATGAACTGGCGCAGTGGAACGGCGGCGACGCCCTGCCCGACGCTGGTGGCATTCATGAGCTGCTCAAGCGCTTGCCCGCGCGGCGCTACCCCATCAGCCACCAAGGCACGCCCACGGCGCAGGTCGGCCCCAGTTATCAGGCGCGCGCCACCAAGCAGTACTTGCTGCACGGTTCCATAGGGCCTTCTTGCGCGGTGGCCTGGCTCCAGGACGGCACCCTTACCGTGTGGACCCACACCCAAGGGGTGTTTCCGCTACGTGCCGGCATTGCTGAAATGGTTGGGCTGGCGCCGGAGCGCGTGCGCTGCATCCACACCGAAGGGTCAGGATGCTACGGCCATAACGGCGCCGATGACGCGGCAGCCGATGCGGCGCTGATCGCCATGCGCCTGCCCGGGCAGCCGGTGCGCGTGCAGTGGATGCGCGAGCAAGAAAACCTCTGGGAGCCCTACAGCTCGGCAATGCTGACCCAGACCCAGGCCAGCCTCGACGGCCAGGGCCGCCTGCAGGACTGGCGCTACGAACTCTGGACGACCCCGCACAACGAACGCATCGTCAACGCCGGAAGGCTGATCCCGGCGCGTTTGCTGGCCAAGCCGTTCGTGTCCGCCCCATCGGTGCCTATCGCCCAGCCCGAGGGCGACGGCGACCGCAACGCGGTGCCGCTGTACACCACCGCGTCCACCCGCGTGGACATGAATTTCGTGACGCAGATGCCGTTTCGCACTTCGGCGATGCGCTCGTTGGGCGCTCACATCAACATCTTCGCCATCGAGGCGTGCATCGATGAGCTGGCCGCCCGGGCCGGTATCGATCCTGTCGCGTTTCGCCTGGCGCACCTGGCCGATCCGCGCGCCCGGGCGGTGATCGAGCGCACCCGGGATGCCTTCGGTTGGCCGCCGCAGCAAGCGCCAGGTAGCGGCACCGGTTTCGCCTTCGCCCGCTACAAAAACATCATGGGGTACTGCGCCATTGCCGTTCAGTTGCAGGTGCACCCGCAAACCGGCGACATCCAGGTACAGCGGGTGGTGACGGCGGTGGATGTGGGGCAGATCGTCAGCCCCGACGGCCTGCGCAACCAGGTGGAGGGCGGCATCGTGCAGTCGATGAGCTGGACCCTCTATGAAGCCGTTGACTACGACCCCGCCGGGGTACGCAGTTATGACTGGAGCGGCTACCCCATCCTGCGTTTCCCGCAGTTGCCGGGGCGCGTGGAGGTTCACCTGCTCGACCAGCCGGGCCAACCCTTCCTGGGGGCCGCCGAGATCGTACAGGGGCCTATGGCGGCGGCGCTGGGCAATGCGCTGGCCGCCGCCACGGGCCGGCGTTGGCTGAACCTTCCGCTTACGCGTTCAGCGCAAGACGCCTGAGCGTTCCTGCGGGCAAGCGTTGCCGTACACGCAATGCACTGGCCCGCTGGCGAGGGATTATCACCGCCGAGGATAGAACGTAGGGTGGATGGCAACCGTGAACACCGCCGGGCTTGAGGGCACGGCGCTTTCTTCCAGCAGGAGCCACCCCATGACTGATGCCTTGTTCCAACCTGTCGCCATCGGCCCATACCGCCTTCCCCATCGTGTTGCCATGGCCCCCCTGACCCGATCGCGCGCCGGCCAGCCCGGCGATGTGCCTACCGCGATGAATGCCCACTACTACCGCCAGCGCGCGAGCGCGGCGCTGATCATCACCGAAGCCACGCAGATCTCGCCTCAAGGCCAGGGCTACGCCTGGACGCCGGGCATCTACAACCAGGATCAAGTACACGCATGGCGCCAGGTCAGCACCCAAGTGCATGAAGCGGGCGGGCTGATCTTCATGCAGCTGTGGCATGTGGGGCGGGTGTCGCATCCCAGCTTCCAGCCGGGCAACGGCCTGCCAGTGGCGCCAAGCGCCTTGCCGGTACCAGGCAAGACCTTCATCGTCGATGAACAAGGCCAGGGCGTGTGGAGCGATGTGCCAGTTCCCCGGGCATTGACGACCGAGCAGATCGCCGAGATCGTCAGCGATTACCGCCAGGCCGCACGCAATGCGCTGGCCGCTGGCATGGACGGCGTGGAGATCCACGCCGGCAACGGCTATCTGCTGGATCAGTTCATCAACAGCAACAGCAACCAGCGCCAGGACGCCTACGGTGGCAGCATCGAACACCGCGCCCGGTTGTTGCTGGAGGTGGTCGAGGCTGTAGTAGCCGAAGCCGGTGCTGAACGCGTGGGCGTTCGCCTTACCCCCATGGGGCGCTTCATGGGCATGGGCGATGAAACCCCGGAAGCGACCTTCGGTTACATCGTGCAAGCACTCAACCGCTGGCCTTTGGCGTACCTGCACCTGGTGGAGCCTGCCGTGGTGGGGACGGTAAAGGACGAGAACTTCGACCCGCGCTGGGACGCGATCATCGCTCAGCTTCGCGCCACCTGGCACGGGGTGCTGATGTTAGCTGGCGGTTACGACCCCGCAACCGCCAATCAGGCGGTTGCCAGTGGCCGGGCCGACCTGATTGCGTTTGGCCGGCCGTTTTTAGCCAACCCGGACCTTCCTCGGCGGATCCGCGAGGGCCTGGCGCTCAACACGCCAGACCCCAGTACCTTCTTCGGCGGAGACCAGCGCGGTTACGTCGACTACCCGAGCCACCCTTGACCCCGCAGCTTGGCGTCGAGTCACGGCCTGGCCGAGCTGTGGCTCAACCCGGCTACCACGAGGGCTGTAAGGGTGGTGAAGCCTGCCAGCAGCTGCAACAGCGTGCTGAAGGCCTGGGCATAGGCGGTGCGCAACAGGTGCACCGGTACGGCCCCAGCCTGCTCCAGCGCGTGACGCAGATCGCCCATCACCATGAACTGGGTAATCTGCAAGGCCTGCGTTGGGGGCGCTGCGGTGTTGAGCTCATGCGCCAAGCGGTGGCTGAGCAGCGCTGCAAGCAACGCCGTGGTAATGGCCAAGGCCACCCCTTCGCCGGCAACCCGCGAAGTGTTGAAGATCCCGGCGGCCATGCCTGCCTGTGCCTTGGGCACCAGGCTGACCGCCAGGCCATCCATCAACCCCCAGGGCAGCGCCGTTCCGGTGCCGATCACCAGCAACGCTACAACCACTGGCCAGCTTTGTTGAACATTCAGGCGGCTGAGGCTGAACAACCCGGCTGCGGCCAGCATGAAACCTGCGGCGCAGAGCAACCCGGGCGACACCCAGCGGGTGAGCAAGGCGGCCGCCAGCGGAACCACCAGCATCGGCGCCGACAGCGACAGCATCAGGGCTCCAGCCTGCGAGGCCGTGGCACCTTCTATGCCGATCAGCCGAATCGGCAACACAACAATCAGCACGATGTAGCAATAACAGGTGCCCACCGGCAGCAATTGCACCCTGACAAAGCGGGGATAGCGAAACAGGCCCAACGGCAATATGGGGTAGGCGGCGCGGCGCTGGCTCACGATAAAACACGGCAAGCAGACTGCCGTCGCTGCCAGCGCTGTCATCACCCACGGCGAAGCCCAGCCACGCACCGGCGCCAGGACCAGCGCGCTGGTAAACGCCGTCAGCACCAGCGAAAACAGCACCAGCCCCGCCACATCCAGCCGACGCTCCGAGCAGCCTCGACTTTCTTGCAACGCCCCGGCGGCGAACACCAGCGAAAGCCCGGCAATCAGCGCATTAGCGAAGAAGATCGCGCGCCATCCCCAGTGCTCGCTCAACAGCCCCGCAGCGAGGGGCCCCACCGCCAGCCCCACGCCAAAGGTGGTCCCTAACACGCCGAACGCTCGGGTGCGCGCCGCTCCATCGAACGCCTGGGCCAGCGCGGCGGTTCCGCTGGCCAACGAGGCGGCAGCCGCCACGCCCTGTACCGCGCGCAAGCAATCGATCCAGACTACGGAGCTCGAGCAGGCAATGAGCAGGGAAGCCAGACAGAACAGCCCGGTGCCGCACAGAAACAGGCGTTGGCGCCCAAAGCGGTCGGCCAGGGCGCCTGCCGCCATCAACAGGCTACCGAAACTGAGCATGAAGGCGTTGGTGACCCAAGCGAGCTGCATTGGCGTTGCCTCCAAGGCTTGGCCAAGCAACGGCGTGGCGACTGCGCCGCCGGTAAAACTCAAGGGCAGCACACAGGCGGCAAGGCAAATGGCCGCTAGCAAGACAGCCTGGCCAGGGTCGGTGGTAACGGTGGGGGATGCCTTCATGAGGGCGTTCCTTCGATAGCGATGGGGTTTGTCTAAACCGGCAGAGACCAGCTCAAGGCTGATAAACTCTATCTGCGCTGCAATCGGCGATAAATACGTTAACTATCCGCACATACCCAACCAAAAGGATTTAATCCACCCATGGACAGCCTCAGTGGCGTGACCTCATTCGTGAAAGCCGCCGAGGCATTGAGCTTCGTCGCGGCAGCCAAAACACTGGGAATCTCTGCGTCAGCCGTGGGCAAGAATGTCGCCAAACTGGAGGCTGCACTTAACGTGCGCCTGCTACAGCGCAGCACGCGGCGGGTAAGCCTCACCGCGGAGGGCGCATTGTTCTATGAGCGGTGCAAGAAAATTTTGGATGACCTGCAAGACGCCCAAGCCATGTTGGCCCAGGCCTCCCAGGCGCCCAGTGGCCGGCTGAGGGTCAGCTTGCCCACCATCGGCTACCGCTTCCTGATGCCGCACCTGCAGCAGTTCAAGCAGCTGCACCCCTCCATCGAGCTGGACCTAGACTTCAACGACCGCCTCGTCAATGTGATCGACGAAGGTTTCGACGTAGCCATCCGCAGCGGCCATCTTGCGGATTCGAGCCTCATGGCCCGCAGGCTGGGGCCTTTTCGCTTCCTGTTCTGCGCGTCGCCCGATTATCTCCAGCGCAGGGGGCGCCCCACGTGCATAGCGGAGCTGGAGCGGCATGACTGCCTGAGGTACCGCTTCGCCAACACCGGCAAGATCATGGACTGGACCCTCACCGCTAGCGCTGCCGTCACGGCCCTGCGGCTGCCAACGGCGATGGTGCTCAACAATATGGAAGCGATGCTGATGGCCGCCATCGAGGGGCATGGCATTGCCCATATGCCGGACTTTCTCGCCCGGGCAGCGTTAGATGAAGGTCGGCTGGTCGCCGTGCTGACCGGAGACGAAGGCCAGTTCTGGGTGCTGTGGCCGTCGAGCCGGCACCTGTCGCCGAAAGTTCGGGTGTTCGTGGATTTCATCGCGTTGCACCTCTTTAAATAAACGCCGCGAAAAGCTCCAACTGCAACTTCGCCCTTAGCACGAGCACTTCAGGGAACGTGTTTTAGCCGACGCATTGCCCCTAAAGCGAGCACTTTGCACAAACCAAGTGCTCCGAAGTGGATCGTTCGGTCAAATTCTGGCATTCTTCTTGGCTCAAGCCACCGGATCCAACAAATACAAAAATGGCACAGAACCTGCACATCTCATTCGCTGTTCCACCTCATCGACCTTATACCCGGCGCCGCCTGGTTTTAAGTAGTTGATGCGCTTCTTCCTTTTGAGGAAGAACTCCAGCAAGCCCGCCCGAAACATCGTTCACCGCTAATGTCGGCGACGAACGGCTGCGCCTGCTAAACGCCGAAAAAACAAATCAAGGATCGAGGAGCACCGCAGCGGTGAGTATGAAAAAAATCAAAGTAGCAAACGTTTGCTTCACCTTGGGCTGGGCGTTGTTGCCACTCGCGGCGGGGGCTGCGCAGGCTCCGGCGAACGGTTCCGACAGCGCCCAGGGCGAGGGCTTGAGCTATGAAGTTGCGCCGCCGGTTGATCAAACCAAGGCAGCGCCTTGGTATAACCAGAACTTCACATTGATCGGCAGCAAGGACATCAGCTTCGGCCCTCGCCCTTCCGACGACATCTACCTGGAATACGAGTACTTCGGCCGCAAGGGCCCCTTCGAGTTGTATGGCTATATCGACGCACCGAAAATCCTCGGCATCGGTAATAGCCACGACAGCGGCGTGTGGGACAAGGGCTCACCGTTGTTCATGGAACATGAGCCGCGGATATCCATCGATGAACTGACCGGCCGCAAGTTGGGCTTCGGGCCCTTCAAAGAGTTCTACGTGGCCTTCGACTGGATCTACGACCTGGGCCACAACCGTGCCGGCCGCGCCAACACGTTGTATAGCGGTTTTGGCACCGATATCGAGACCCACAGCCGGGTCAACCTTTCGGCCAACCTCTATGCGCGCCGCCAGTGGGAAAACTACGGCGCGCCCAACGAGAATTCGTGGGACGGCTACCGGGCGCAACTCAAGTACATCGTGCCGATCGACAAGTACAGTAACGGCGCCTCGTTGACCTATATCGGCTTCACCAACTTCGACTTCGGCTCGGACCTGCACGATCAGGCCGGGCCGGCGCGCACGGCCAACGCCACCGTGTCCACCAACGTGTTGCTGTATTCGTTCACCCATTTGCGTTTCATGGCGGCGGCACGTCACTTCCACAATGGCGGCAACTGGAAGGACGGCAGCGAACTTAACTTCGGCGACGGCCCCTTCCGTGGCCGTTCCGATGGCTGGGGTTATTACTTCGGCGTCGGCTATCAATTCTGAGCACTCCCACTAGAGAACCCAGCATGAGCGAGCAACTTTCCAGCGAGCAGCAGCGCTTGATCGAAGCGGCCAAGGCGGCCGCCCAGGCCACCTGGTCGCCGTATTCGAATTTCCCCGTTGGCGCCGCCCTGCTGTGCGCCGACGGTGAGGTGATCCACGGCTGCAACGTGGAGAACATCTCCTTCGGCCTGACCAACTGCGCCGAACGCAGCGCACTGTTCGCGGCCATCAGCCGCGGCATGGCGCCGCGTACGTTCAAGGCGATGGCGGTCTATGCGCCCAAGGTCGAGTTGATCAGCCCGTGCGGCGCCTGCCGCCAGGTGCTCGCCGAGCTGATGGCCCCGGACGCCCTGATCGTTTGCCAGGGCAGCGACCCGGCCGCCACCCGCGTGTGGACGCTGGAGCAGTTGCTGCCCGGCGCGTTCAACCACCTTTAACCCTCGACGGAACCCTTTCTATGATCAGCCTGCTTGGCATTGTGGTGCTTATCCTGATCGCGCTGGCACTGTCCGCCCGGCGCCGCGCCATTCAATGGCGTACGGTCACCGGCGCGTTCGTCATTCAGGTGGCGATCGGCGCCTTCGCCCTCTACGTGCCTTGGGGCCAGAGCGTGCTGGCCGAGCTGGCCGGGGCGGTATCGTCGCTGCAGGCATATGCCAACAAGGGCATCGAATTCATGTTCGGCGGCCTCGGCTCGCCGCACATGTTCGAGGTGTTCGGTAGCGGCGGCTTCGTGTTCGCGATCAAGGTGCTGCCGATCCTGGTGTTCTTCGGCAGTTTCATTTCGGTGATGTACTACATCGGCGTGATGGGCTGGATCATCCGTGTGGTCGGCGGCTTCCTTCACCTCACCCTGCGCACCAGCCGGGTCGAATCCATGGTGGTGGCGTCGGCGGTGTTCGTCGGGCAGTCGGAAGTGCCCCTGGTGGTGCGCCCGTTCATTGCGCAGATGACCCGCTCGGAACTGTTCGCGGTGATGGTCGGCGGCTTCGCCGCGGTCGCCGGCTCCGTGCTGCTGGGTTATGCCGGCCTGGGGGTCGACCTCAGGTACCTGATCGCAGCGTGTTTCATGTCCGCGCCCGGCGCCTTGTTGATGGCCAAGCTGATGGAGCCGGAGACCGAGCAGGTAGTGGAAGCCGAGGCACTGGCGGTGCTCGACGACAAGCAAAGCAAGCCTGCCAACATCCTCGACGCCGCGGCCGAAGGCGCCCAGGTCGGGCTGCGCCTGGCCATGGCAGTTGGTGCGATGTTGCTGGCGTTCATCGGCCTGATCGCGCTCATCAATGGCCTGCTGGGCTGGGCCGGTCACTGGGTGGGTTTCCCGCAACTCACGCTGCAACTGGTGCTGGGATACCTGCTGGCGCCGGTGGCGTTCATCCTCGGCGTGCCCTGGAATGAATGCGTGCTAGCGGGCGGTTTCATCGGCCAGAAGCTGGTGCTCAATGAATTCGTGGCCTACGCCGACCTAGGCAATTACCTCACCGCCGAGCGCGCTGCCCAGGCCAACGTACCGCTGCTGTCGGCACACACCCAGGTCATCGTGACCTTCGCCTTGTGTGGTTTCGCCAACCTGTCATCGATTGCCGTGCAGCTGGCCGGCTTGAGCGGCATCGCCCCCCAGCGGCGCCACGAACTGGCCCGGCTGGGCTTTCGCGCCATGGTCGGCGGCACGCTTTCGAACCTGATGAGCGCAGCCATCGTCGGCTTCTTCATATCGCTTTGAACCGGAGGTGCCCCCATGTGGATGGCCCAGGAAGTGATCCGCCGCAAACGCGACGGGCAAGTGCTGGACAGCGACGACATCCGCCGCTTCGTCGCCGGTATCGCCGACGGCAGCCTGGTGGATGCGCAAGTGGCCGCGTTCGCCATGGCGGTGGTGCTCAAAGGCATGCAGGTCGATGAACGCACCGCGCTCACGCTGGCCATGCGCGATTCCGGCGAGGTGTTGCAATGGGCGGTGCCGGGCCCGGTGGTGGACAAACACTCCACCGGCGGCGTGGGAGACTTCGTCAGCCTGGTGCTGGCGCCCTTGCTGGCGGCATGCGGCTGTTACGTACCGATCATCTCCGGGCGTGGGCTCGGCCATACCGGCGGCACCCTGGACAAGCTCGAAAGCATCCCCGGCTACGATTGCAGCCCCAGCGTCGAACGGCTGCGCGAGATCGTCGCCGACGTCGGCTGCGCCATCGTCGGCCAGACCGCCCGCCTCGCCCCCGCGGACAAACGCTTGTATGCCATACGCGACGTCACCGCCACGGTCGAGTCCATCGACCTGATCACCGCCTCCATCCTTGCCAAGAAGCTCGCCGCTGGCGTGCAGGTGCTGGTGATGGACGTGAAAACCGGCAACGGTGCGTTCATGCCAAGCGCGGCGCAAGCCCAGGCCCTGGCGCAAAGCATCGTCGACGTGGCCAAGGGCGCCGGGGTGCAGACCCGCGCCCTGGTCACCGACATGAACCAGCCCTTGGCACGCAGCGCTGGCAATGCGCTGGAGGTGGCCGAAGCCGTTGCCCTGCTCCAAGGGGAGGTGCGCAGTGAGCGCCTCTGGCAGGTGACCCTGGCCCTGGCCGAGCAGGCATTGCTGATGGCGGGCCAGGCAACGAACGAGGCACAGGCTCGCGAACAACTGTTACAAGCCTGGCGCAGCGGCGCGGCGTTGCAGCGCTTCGGCCGCATGGTCACCGCGTTGGGCGGGCCCCCAGACCTGTGCGAGCGCGCCGGGCATTACTTGCCGCAGGCACCGATCCGGTTCGCGGTGTGGGCGCAGGCCAGCGGTTACGTAACCGGCGTGGACACCCGCAGCGTCGGCATGGCCGTGGTAGCCCTGGGCGGCGGCCGCCGCCATCCCGCGGACACCCTCGACCTCGCCGTGGGCTTCAGCGACCTGGCCCTGCCCGGGGAGCCGGTCGGCGAACAACGCCCGCTGGGCTGGGTGCATGCCGCCAGCCAGGCCAGCGCCGAAGACGCCGCCAACACCTTGCGCGCGGCCTATCGCCTGGGGCCCGAGCCGGTAGTGCCGGCGCCCCTGATTCATCAGCAATTGGTTTAACCCCTACCTCTCTCAAGGAGCAGAGACCCGATGACCCCGATCAACCGCTACACACTCTCCGCCTGCCTGGCCCTGGGCAGCGCGCTCAGCCCGTTGGCGCACGCCGCCGAGGGCGCGCCGATGCAGCCCAAGGTGATGCTGATCGCCATGTTCGGCCCGGAGGCGAAGAACTGGATCGACCGCCTGCAGCTGACTCACGACGTTGCGGTACCGGGGCTGTCTGATGACTACCCGGCGGTGCATTGCAATGACCAGCAGGTGTGCTTGATGACCACCGGCATGGGCCAGACCAACGCCACCGCCTCGACCCTGGCACTGGCCCTGGCGCCGCAGTTCGACCTGCGCAAGACCTACTTCGTGGTGGCCGGCATCGCCGGGATCAACCCCAAGCTGGGCACTATCGGCACCGCCGCCTGGGCGCACTATCTGGTCGAGTTCGGCACCCAATGGGAGCTGGACCCACGCGATGCCCCCAAAAGCTGGCCCACCGGCTATATCGGCATCAATACCCAAGGCCCGAACCAGAAGCCGCCACTGGACTACAAAACGGAGGTGTTCGAGCTCAACCCTGCGCTGCAAGCCAAGGCCTATGCCCTGTCGCAGCACGTGGCCTTGAGCGAAAGCGCAGAATCCACGGCCTGGCGCAAGCACTATCCCCACGCCCCAGCCAACCAGCCGCCGGTGGTGACCCGTTGCGACACCGCCGCTGGCAACACCTGGTTCTCCGGCACACGCCTGAGCGAGCGCGCCGAGGTATGGACCAAGCTATTGACCGACGGCAAGGGCCAATACTGCACCACCCAGCAGGAAGACAACTCCACCTACGAAGCCCTGCGCCGCGCCAGCCGCCTGGGCCGCGTGGACATCAACCGGGTGGCCGTGCTGCGCGCCGGCTCGGACTTCGACCGGCCATACCCCGGGTACAGCGAAGTCGACAACCTGCTCAAGTACGCGGACCAGGGCGGCTTCGTGCCGGCACTGGAGAACCTCTACCGCACCGGCGAGCCGTTGGTGAAGGACATCATCGGCAACTGGAGCGCTTGGGAGAACGGCGTTCCCGCGAGCTGATAGCGGGCCGCGCCTAGGCCGGCTGGGGGGTGCGGTTGCTGAATTCCCGGGCAGCGCCCAGCCCCACACAGACACAGACCGGCGCAGCGCGCGGCGCCTATCCCCCTTCGGCCAACATCTCCAGCAACCGCGCGCGACGTCGTTCGAGGTCGCTGATCTGCTGCTCGATAGAGGCCAGGCGGCTCTTTTGCGCGGCGGAGGTTTCGGGGCAGGCCATGGCCCCTTCGATCATACGCATGCAGTCTGGAAAGCTACGGATGTCCGAGAGGCTGAAGCCGGTAGCGATCAGGCGCTGGATCTGCCGGACCTGGCTCACGGCGGATTCGGGAAACGCCCGGTAGCCATTGCCGGTTCGGTTGGAGGCGAGCAGGCCCTGATCATCGTAGTGGCGGATCGAACGCACGCTGGCACCGGTGCGTTTGGCGAGCTCGCCGATGCTCAATGTGAGTGGTGGGGCTGGGGTGGTCATGCGGGTCACCTGCTGCGGAGTGAAATCGGGCACGGCTGTTTGTGCTTGACTCTCACACTGGCGTGAGGGTTCAAGCTTCAGGCCGTTACCCACCCTGGAGCCCCTGTCGTGACCTACCCTGCCCTTTTACGAAGCCTCTATGCCCTGTTCATTTCAGCCGCTTTGCTGGCCGCCATGGCCCCCGCCCAGGCCGATGGCAAGCGCTACACGGTCACTGCGCCAGATGGCGTTGCCCTCGCCGTCGAGGAAAGCGGCAACCCGCAGGGCGCGGCCATCGTGTTCGTCCACGGGCTGCTGGGCAGTCATTTGAACTGGAACGCCCAAATTCAAAGCCCGCTACTAGCGCGCTACCGGATGATCACCTACGACCTGCGCGGCCACGGCCTTTCCGGCAAACCCACGAGCGCCGAAGCCTACACCGAGGGCAATCGCTGGGCCGACGACCTACAGGCGGTAATGCAGGCCGCCAAGGTTGAAAAGCCCGTGCTGGTGGGTTGGTCTCTGGGCGCAGCCGTAATCTCCAACTACCTGGCCAAGTACGGCGATGGCCAGCTCGCCGGCGCGGTCTACGTGGACGGAGTGATCGAATTAAAGCCAGAGCAGATCGTGGCGCACCCGCAGGTGTACCGCGACCTGACCTCCACGGACCTGAACATCCACCTGGACGCCATTCGCGCCTTCCTTGCGTTGTGCTTCCACACCCCGCCAGACAGCCGCACCTTCGAACGATTGCTCGCCAATGCCGCGATGGCCTCCTGGGACATGCAGCGCTCGGTGCAGGCCATGAGCGTGGATGCTGCTCGCGGCTTGGGCGGGGTCAAGGTGCCGCTGCTGTTGCTGTACGGCGGGCAGGATGCGTTAGTGCAGGCCAGGCCGGCGATCGCACGCGCGCTGGCGCTCAACCCCAGGGCCAAGACGCTGCTTTACGCTAATGCCGGGCACGCGCCCTTTATCGAAGAAGCCGATCGCTTCAATCGTGACCTGGCGACCTTTATCGAGGCCGCCGCAGCGCGGTGACGGAGATGCCTGATGACTGCTGATATCGATGAGCTGTTCCCCGGTTTTTCGGCGCTGCGGATCGACACCGGCGAGGTGGCGTTCGAAGGCGTGCTGGGCGGCGCCGGCCCGCCCGTGCTCTTGCTGCACGGTTACCCGCAAACCCACCTCACGTGGCGCCATATCGCCCCGGTGCTGGCCCGGCAGTTCACGGTCATCGCCCCAGACCTGCCCGGTTACGGCGCCAGCAAAACGCACGGCAGCCAGCCGCGCTGGAGCAAACGGCGGGTGGCGACGGCGCTGGCTCAGCTGATGGAGCAGTTAGGTTTTACGCGTTTCAGCGTGGTCGGGCATGACCGCGGCGCGCGCGCCGGCTACCGGCTGGCGCTGGACTACCCCGGCTGCGTGGAGCGCTATGCGTCGCTGACCGTGGCGCCCACCCTGGATGCCTGGCAGGCGGTGGACATGGCTTACGGCCTGGCGAACTTTCATTGGTTCTTTCTGGCCCAGCCCTTCGACCTGCCCGAGCGGCTGCTGGCCGCCGCCCCGGACGCCTTTATCCTGAGCACGCTGGGCAGGATGGCCGGCGGGTTGCACAACCTCGAGCCCGCCGTGGTGGAGGCTTACGTGAAGGCATTTCGTGACCCCAACGTGCGCCACGCCATGTGCGAGGACTACCGAAGCGCCGCCGAGGAAGACCTGGACCACGACGCGGCGAACCGCGCCGCCGCGGACCAGCTGCAATGCCCGGTGCTGGTGCTATGGCCGCAATCAAGCAAAAGCGCCCAAACCCCGCTCGACCTCTGGCGGCAGTGGGCACCGGACGTAAGGGGCAAGGCGATCGCGGGCGGCCACCTCCAACCGGAGCAGTCGCCTGCCGAAGTGCTGGAACAGCTGTTGCCGTTCCTGAAGGGCAGCGGCGAGTGATAGGGCTGCGCAGTAGGCTGCGGATTTAACCGCTCAGGCCCCTAGGTTGCTGGGGTAACGGCCGGGTCAATGATCTTCAGCCAAGGCCAACGAGCCTGATAATGCCTGGCCTTGTGCTGAAATAAATCCGGGTGGGGGTTTTTTTCATTGATACGAAGCACCCCTTGCTCCACGTCGGCGAAACCATAAGGGGCGTAGACTTCACCTGTATCCGGGGATAACCCGATACAGGTGCCGGCGATCAAATAACGATCAATCCCGTCTGTCGCGGCGCGAAGCTGAGGATAAGGCTTGCCAAACCGGTGGCTATACCACAGATGGACGCGGGCCTGGTTCCTGATCTCGATGTCGACCTTCAAGTCATGAAAGAGGTGCTGAGCCGACGTTATCACTTCATTCTCGGCCTCCCAGGACAGATCGTCATCGAAATAGAAGACATCGTAATCCTTCACGCCCCATTCCGGTGGCAGGCCCGAACAGTGATTCCACACGGCCTGGAACAGACACCCTGCGGTGAGCCAACACTGCTCTAGACGCAGCGAAGGCAGGCGTGCGGCGATTTCCGCGTTCATTGGATTGGCCATCGCTAACCCGACCAACCCTTCAGCCGTCAATTTCATAGCCAACCTACGCCTTGATCATCAGGTGCGGCTGCGCTTCGGCCAGGCCGTGCAGCACTTCGATCACCCAGTCGATAAACACCCGCACCCGGGACGACAGTTGCCGGTGCGGCGGGTAGACCGCGAACACCGGCCAGGCCGGCACGGGATGCTGGGGCAGAACTTCGACCAGCGTGCCGGCGGCCAGTTGCCGCTGCACGTGGTAGCACGGCACCTGCACCAGGCCGAACCCCGCCTCGCAGGCTGTCACGTAAGCGTCCGCACTGTTGACCGCGAGCACCCCCGGCAGCTGAAGATCACGCACCTGCCCGCCCACTTCGAACTCAAAGCCGAAGAACCGCCCGCTGCTGGAGGGAAAATTCACCGCGCGGTGGCTGGCGAGGTCTTCCAGCCGCCGTGGCAGGCCGGCCTCCGCCAAGTAGCCAGGGCTGGCGCAGGTGACCTGGCGCATCCGCACGATCGGCCGCGCCGCCAGGGCCAGGTCTACCAGGTTGCCGGCGCGGATGGCGCAATCGGCGCCCTCGCGCTGCAGATGGACCTGGCGGTCGTTAAAGGCGATGTCCAGCTGCAGCTCCGGATAGCGGCGATAGAACTCAGGCAGCCGCGGCAATAGCCAGGTGCAGCCGAAGGTGGCAGGCATGTCTACCCGCAAGGTTCCGCGTGGCCGGCCCCGCTGCACGGACAGAGAACCTTCGAGCTCGTCCACGTCGTCGAGCAGCTGCCGGCAACGCTGGTAATACGCCTCGCCGTCGAGCGTGGCCCGTACCTGGCGGGTGGTGCGTTGCAGCAATTGCACGCCCAAGTGCGCCTCCAGCTGCTGGATCGCCAGGGTCACGCTGGCGCGGGGCAGGCCCAGGTCATCGGCGGCCTTGCCAAAACCGCCCAGCTCGACGATGCGGCTGAACACCTGCATTGCCTGGAATCGGTCCATCGCGCGGGCTCATTATTTAGATAGGGCGAATAGTTAAAACAAAAACCGCCGGTTTATCCAGAAACGGCGTTGCAGGACACTGCCTTCACATTCAGAAAAGGGAGGCACGAACATGATCACCCGCCAATTGGGCCAGCAGGGCCCGCAGGTATCCGCCATCGGCCTGGGCTGCATGGGCATGTCGGACTTCTACACCACCGGCGTCGACGAACAGGAAGCGATCGCTACGCTGCACCGCGCGCTCGAGCTGGGGGTGACGCTGTTCGACACCGCCGACATGTATGGCCCCTATACCAACGAAGCCCTGCTGGGGCGTGCGCTCAAGGGCAAGCGTGGGCAGCTCTACCTGGCCAGCAAGTTCGGCATCGTTCGTGGCAGCGACCCGCATGCCCGCGGGGTGAACGGGCGCCCGGAGTACATCCGTGAAGCCATCGAGGGCAGCCTGCAGCGGCTCGATACCGACTACCTGGACCTGTACTACCAGCACCGTATCGACCCTAATGTGCCGATCGAAGACACCATCGGCGCCATGGCTGAATTGGTCAAGGCTGGCAAGGTGCGCCACATCGGGATCTCCGAGGCAAGCGCGGCCACCATCGAAAGAGCCCATGCGGTGCATCCGCTGGCAGCGGTGCAGAGCGAATATTCGCTCTGGTCACGCGATCCGGAACATAACGCCGTGTTGGCTACCTGCCGCCGCCTGGGCATCGCCTTCGTTGCCTACAGCCCGCTGGGCCGAGGCTTTCTTACCGGTGAGCTGCGTACTCCGGAGGACTTCGCCGCGGATGACTATCGCCGCTTCAGCCCGCGCTTCCAGGGCGAGAACTTCACGCGCAACCTGGCACTGGTAGAGAAGGTTAAAGAACTGGCGAGCAACAAGGGCATCAGCGCCTCGCAACTGGCGCTGGCGTGGGTGCTGGCCCAAGGCGAGCACATCATCCCGATCCCCGGCACCAAGCAGCGCAAGTACCTGGAAAGCAACGTCGCGGCTGCCACTGTGACCCTGGACGCCGCGGAGCTGGCCCAGCTGGATGCGATCTTCGGCTCGGCCGATGCCGTGGCGGGAGAACGCTATAGCGAGGCGGCGATGAAAATGCTTAACGGCTAGCCGAACGGTCGCCAAGTTGCGGGTGGGCGTTATGCGGGTTACTTTTTCAAGTAGCCAGGTTCGTTTCGAGGTGCATCCTCGGCCGAATGCATTGCAGGCGCCCTTCTCCATTTCAGGCGGTCAGAACACACATGATTACTCTAAACGAGCTCAATGCCTTCATCGGCAACCCGGAATTGAACAGCCATATCTCGCAAGTCTGGGACCTGATCGGGGAGCATTTCGAACAGGCGCAGGCGACGTTGCCGGCCGACCAGGCGATGCGGCGCCGCGAGCTGTCGTTCCATGATCATGTGCGCCTGCTGGGTTATCTCTGCTTGCTGATCGAACAGGTTCCGGGCGACGTGGTGGAGATTGGCGTGTGGAAGGGCAAATCCTTGGTGCTGATGAACGAAATCTGCAACCACCAGCGCCGTGTGATCGGTATCGATCCCTTTGTGCTGCCTAACCAGTTCGAAGAACTGTGCCACTACAAGACCGAACTGTTCCCCGATGCGCACATTCTCAGGGGCTATTCGGAACTCTGTGCCGAGCGGTTCTACAGCTTCTCGTCGGAGATCGCCCTGTTGCACATCGACGGGGGGCACGAAGGGCGCAACGTGCTGCTCGATTTCCTGCTCTACGCACCCAAGGTGGTGTCCGGTGGGTTCGTGGTGTTCGACGACTACCGGGACTTCGAACACTCCCCGGAAGTAGGCCCGGCGGTCGACCTGTTGCGGGCTGGTGGTTACTTTAAGGGCTTCCATGTGCTCGGCTGCGTGTACGGGTTCGAGAACAGCTATCTGCTGCAGCGCGAATAATTCCGATCTCGCCAAATAAAAAGCCTCGTATATCAACCGATTACGGGGCTTTTTCAATGGGTTTTACGCGCTACCCCTATTGACCGAACTTGCACGAACCTGACCGGCGTCAACCTTCGTGCCTGCGGCGTGGGCTATAACGAACCATTTCCCTAAAAGGAATGGTCGATGGCGCAAGCACAAAAAATGAGCGTGGTTCAGCTGACCTTGCTCACCGCAGTGAACATGTTGGGCTCGGGAATCGTCATGCTGCCCGCCAAGCTCGCCCAGGTTGGGGCTATCTCCATTCTTTCCTGGTTGGTAACGGCCATCGGCTCGCTTGCCCTGGCCTATGCCTTTGCCCGCTGCGGCATGCTCAGCCGCAAAAGCGGCGGCATGGGCGGCTACGCCGAATACACCTTCGGTAAAGGGGGCAACTACCTGACCAACTACACCTACGGCCTGTCACTGCTGATCGCCAACGTGGCCATTGGCGTCACCGCGGTGGGGTATATCCAGGTGCTGCTGGGTGTCACCCTCAGCGCCGTGCAGATCACTCTCTGTACCATCGGCCTGCTGTGGCTGACGACCTTCGCCAACTTCGGCGGCACCCGCATTACCGGGCGCATCGGCGCGATCACCGTTTGGGGAGTGATCGCGCCGGTGGTGGTGGTGTCCACCGTCGGCTGGTTCTGGTTCAAGGCCGACGTCTATGCCGCCGGCTGGAACCCGCACCAAATGCCTTGGTTCGACGCCGCCGGGGCATCGGTGTCGATCACCCTGTGGGCATTTCTCGGCCTTGAGTCCGCCTGCGCCAACACCGACGCCGTGGAAAACCCCGAGCGCAACGTGCCGATCGCAGTGCTGGGCGGCACTTTGGGCGCCGCGGTGGTCTACATCGTTTCAACCAACGTGGTGGCCGGCATCATCGACAACCCAACCTTGGCCGCGTCCACGGCGCCGTTCGGCCTGGTGTTCGCGCAGATGTTCAACCCAATGGTCGGCAACCTGGTGATGGCCGCGATGGTTTTGGCCTGCGTAGGGTCGCTGCTCGGCTGGCAGTTCACCATCGCCCAGGTGTTCAAAAGCTCGGCGGACACCGGCTACTTTCTGCCGGTGTTCAGCCGGGTGAATGCCGCCGGAACGCCGATCATTGGCATGCTCATTCTGCTCGCGGTGCAAACGGCGATGGCGCTGCTGACCATCAGCCCGGACCTTTCCAAGCAGTTCGACGTGCTGGTAAACCTGGCAGTGGTGACTAACCTGGTGCCGTACATTCTTTCCATGGCCGCGCTCATGACCCTGCAAAAGGTTTGCGAGGTCCCGCCGCGCAAGGCGCTGATCACTAACCTGGTGGCCTGGCTGGCCGCGGCGTACAGCTACCTGGCGCTGTACAGCTCAGGCGAGCAGGCGCTGATGATGGGCGGCCTGGCGACGATCTTCGGCTACACGCTGTTCGGTTTCGTCAACAACCGCCTGATGCGGCTCGAGGCCAAAGGGGTGTTTCAGGTTCCGGTGCAATGCACCAGCGCCAGCCACGACCCTGCCCGTAGCGCCGCCCCGATTCGATAAGGACCCCTATGAACGACAACAAACGCAGCCTTGGCATGCTCGCGCTGCTGGTCAGCGCAGCGCCAGACAAACGGACGGTGTTCGGCCGCGCACTCGGCCAACTGATCGCCGACGTGGAAGCCCGCGACATCAGTGTGCTGCTGTCTGAATCCCTGGCAGACGCCGGTGCCATCCTCCGCGCGGACCCCGCTATCCAGTGCCTGCTGCTGAACTGGGGCATGGACACCAGCGACAACCACCGCGCCTGCATCGCGTTGCTCAAAAGCCTGCGCGAGCGCAACACCCGGGTGCCGGTGTTCCTGATCAGTGACCGCAGCACCGCCAGCAACGTACCGCTGGTGGTGATGCAACATGCCGACGACTTCATCTGGCTGCCGGAAGACACCAGCGCCTTCCTCAGCGGGCGCATCCTGGCGGCCATCGAGCGTTACCGGCAGGCGGTGTTGCCGCCGATGTTCAGCGCCCTGCTAAAGTTCTCGCGCGAGTACGAGTACTCCTGGCACACCCCAGGCCATGCCGGCGGCACGGCCTTCCTCAAGAGCACCGCCGGGCGGGCGTTTTATGAATACTTCGGGGAAAACCTGCTGCGCTCGGACCTGTCCATCTCAGTGGGCGAACTGGGCTCGCTGCTCGACCACAGCGGGCCGATCGGCCAGGGCGAACGCTATGCCGCCAAGGTGTTCGGTGCCCACCGCAGTTACTACGTGACCAACGGTTCTTCCACCTCCAACCGGGTCATCCTCATGGCCAGCGTGACCCGCAACCAAGTGGCGCTGTGCGACCGGAACTGCCATAAGTCTGCCGAGCATGCGATGACGTTGTCCGGAGCGATCCCCACGTACCTGCTGCCGCTGCGCAACCGCTACGGCATCATCGGCCCGATCCCGCCTGCCGCGCTCACGGCCGAGGCAGTGCGCGCCAGCATTGCCGCCAACCCGCTGGTCACCGAGGCCATCGACCCTGCGCCGGTGCACGCGATCATCACCAACTCCACCTACGATGGCCTGTGCTATCAGGTGCGTCGGGTGGAGCAGCTGCTCGGCCAGAGCGTGGACCGCCTGCACTTCGACGAGGCCTGGTATGGCTACGCGCGCTTCAACCCGCTGTACCGGGACCGCTTCGCCATGCACGGCGACCCGGCGGCCCACGACCCGAACGGCCCGACGGTGTTCGCCACCCAGTCCACCCACAAGCTGCTCGCGGCGCTGTCACAGGCGTCGATGATCCACGTGCGCGACGGGCGCAACGCCATCGAGCATGGCCGCTTCAACGAGTCTTTCATGATGCATGCGTCCACCTCGCCCAACTACGCGATCATGGCCTCGTGCGATGTGAGCTCGGCGATGATGGAGGCCCCCAACGGGCAGATCCTCACCAACGAATCCATCGAGGAAGCCGTGGCCTTCCGCCAGGTGATCTCGCGCATGCAGGCGGACCTCGCCGCGCAGGATCAGTGGTTCTTCAGCTGCTGGCAGCCCACCCAGGTGACGATCTATGGACAGGCGGTGGCGTTCCACGACGCCGACCCTATGCTGCTACGCACCCAACCGGAACATTGGGTGCTGCACCCAGGGGAAGCTTGGCACGGCTTTGGCGAACTCGAAGACGACTATTGCCTGCTCGACCCGATAAAAGTCTCGGTGCTCACCCCTGGCATGGGTGAGGACGGTAGCCTCGGTGAGTTCGGCATTCCCGCCTGCGTAGTCAGTGCCTACCTGGGCGAGCTGGGCATCGTGGTGGAGAAAACCACGGACTTCACCCTGCTGTTCCTGTTTTCCATCGGCATCACCAAGGGCAAATGGGGCACGCTGGTCAACGGCCTGCTGGACTTCAAGCGCGACTACGACGAGAACCTGCACCTGGAGCTGTGCCTGCCGGACCTGGTGCGCGGCAACCAGGAGCGTTATGGCCAGATGGGCTTGCGCGACCTCTGCCAGGCGATTTTTACCGGCATGCGCGAACAGGGCACCGCCTCGGCAATGGCGCATGCGTTCGGCCAACTGCCGGAGGCGCGGCTCAGCCCCGTCCAGGCCTACGAGCGATTGGTGCGCGGCGAAGGCGAACTGCTGACCCTCGACGAGGCGGCCAACCGCACCGTAGCCACCGGAGTGGTGCCTTACCCGCCAGGCATACCCTTGCTGATGCCGGGCGAAAATGCCGGCCCCGCCGACGGCCCCTTCCTCAGCTACCTGAAGGCGCTGGAACGCTTCGACCGCGAGTTCCCAGGCTTCGCCCACGATACCCACGGCATTGAAGTCACGGCGGGGGTTTATCGGGTGCGCTGCTTGAACGAGCAATAAGCCTGCAAGCCGTGCGGCCTCCGCGCTGAGGCCGCATCGGCGCTTACCTTGCCCTATTATCTGATTCGAACAATCCCGGCTCGGGCTTAACCTAATAGCCAGGGTTAAAAGCCGCCCCCCGACAGCAGGGCTTGCCCTCGGCTTTCCTAACTAGCCCGCTCATACGCAATAACCCCCGCACTCTAGCGCCTTCTCGAGCACACTGGAAAAACGGCCTAACCGGTACGGTTTATTATGCTGCCTGGAATTAAATAGCCATTACTTTGCCGTTAAATATCGCTAACTTAAGAAAAATTAGCCAATAAATCATTAACTTACAAGTTCAAACTCTCAACTAATATCTGACGAATGCGTTCTTGACGCCCTGTATCATCCCTGACACAAACTATTTGCCAAATGTTTAAGTGGGGACTATGGTCCTACTTCGCTCAAAGAAGAGCCAACAGTTAACAGGTGTGCAGGGATGCGAAAGTCGAATACCCTTAGTGCTGTCCGTTATTACTTAAAGCCAGTAGCGAAGGGTTCGCTCAGTGCATTGTTAATTACCCTTGGCTGTTCAGCTCACGCTGATTACATCGAACAAGGGAAGTTGGGTGATCCCGCCAGCTGGCGCTCGGCGGAGTTCCAAAGCGATTGGGGCCTGGCCCGCATCCAGGCCGACCAAGCCTATGCCGCGGGCATTACCGGGGCCGGTATCCGCATCGGCGCCCTGGACTCCGGGTTCGACCCTACCCATCCCGAGGCCACCCCGTCGCGCTACCACGCGCTTACCGTCAGTGGCAGCTACGTGGACGGTTCGGCCTTCAGCACCACCGGTGCCATCAACCCGAACAACGACAGCCACGGCACCCACGTGACCGGCACGATGGGCGCGGCGCGCGACGGCGTGGGCATGCATGGCGTTGCGTTCAACGCGCAGATCTACGTCGCCAACACCAACCAGAACGACAGCTTCCTCTTCGGGCCCAACCCAGACCCGCTGTATTTTCGTGCGGCGTATGGCGCCTTGGCCGACGCCGGGGTTCGCGCCATCAACAACAGCTGGGGCAGCCAGCCGCCCGATGTGAGCTATGCCACCCTCAACGACCTGCACGCCGCCTACGCCCAACACTACAACCGCGGCACCTGGCTGGATGAAGCGGCGGCCGTGTCGCGCCGCGGCGTGGTCAACGTCTTCAGCGCCGGCAATACCGGCTACCCCAACGCCAGCGTGCGCGCCTCATTGCCGTATTTCCAACCCGACCTGGAAGGCCATTGGCTGGCCGCCTCAGGCCTGGATAGCGACAACGGCCAGCGCTACAACCAGTGCGGGTATGCCAAGTACTGGTGCATCACCACGCCGGGGCGGCTGATCAACAGCACGGTGCCCGGTGGCGGCTACGCGCTCAAGTCCGGCACCTCCATGGCCGCGCCCCACGCCACCGCTGCCTTGGCGTTGGTAATGGAGCGCTATCCCTACATGAACAACGAGCAAGCCTTGCAGGTGCTGCTGACCACCGCGACCCAGCTCGACGGCTCGGTGACCCAGGCACCGAACACGGTCGTAGGCTGGGGTGTGGCCAACCTTTCGCTGGCGCTGCACGGCCCCGGGCAATTGTTGGGCACCTTCGACGCCAACCTCGGCGCCGGCCAAGGCGATGTGTGGAGCAACGACATCTCCGACCAGGCGCTGATCCAGCGTCAGGCCGAAGACAGCGCGGAGCAGGCCGCCTGGCAGCAAACGCTGGTCAGCCGAAGCTGGCAGAACGGCCTGCCGAATACAGCCAGCCAGCAGGACCAGACCGATTACGCCATCGGCACCGCACGCGCCGCCGCCGCTGCCCAGCGCCAGTACCAAGGCACCCTGGTCAAGTCGGGCGCTGGCCGGTTGGTGCTCGAAGGCGCCAACACCTACCGTGGGGGCACGCTGGTCAACGGCGGAGTGCTTTCGGTCAACGGTTCGGTCACCTCGGCCGTGCAGGTCAATGCAGGGGGCACCTTGGGCGGCAATGGCCTGGTGGGCGGGCTGACCGCGCACAGCGGCAGCATCGTGGCACCGGGCAATTCCGTCGGCACATTGCACGTCAACGGTAATCTCACCCTCGAGCCAGGCTCGACCTATGCGGTGGAAGTGTCGCCCACCGGCAGCGATCGCCTGGTCGCTACCGGCAGTGCCACAGTGACCGGCGCCAACCTCGCCCTGGCGCCCGATAACAGCGTTGTCGCCCTGAGCGCGGCGCCGGGGCAAAGCCTGCTGGCGCGCCAGCTCGACGTCTTGCAGGCCGGCAGCGGCATCAACGGCCAGTTCGGCGCGGTGCTGTCCAGCTTCGCCTTCATCGGTGGCCGGCTAGGCTACGGGGCCAACGGTATCACCCTGAACCTGGAACGCACGGCAGCGTTCGGCAGCGCTGCACACACCCCTAACCAGGCTGCGGTCGCGGCAGCCGCCGAGCAGCTGGGCGGCGGCAATGCGGTGTATGAAAACCTCTTGCTGGCCCCCAGCGCAGTGGCCGCCCGCGATAGCTTCCAGAGCCTCACCGGCGAGGTCTACCCGGCCATTGGCTCGGTGCTGATCAACGACGCCCGAGCATTGCGCGACGCGGTGGGCGAGCGCCTGGCCACGGGTGTGGCCGGCACCGATACCCGCATTCGCGACCAGGACCACGTGTGGCTCAAGGGCCTGGGGGCCTGGGGCAAAACCGACTCGCGCAACGACACCGCCGCCTACACCTCTTCGCTGGGCGGGCTGCTGGCGGGGGTGGATGGCAACCTCACCGATGACACCCGCCTGGGGTTGATGGCGGGCTACAGCGACAGCGGCTTGAACATGGGCGCCGGCACTCATTCGCGGGCCTCGGTAGACAGCTACCACCTGGGCGCCTATGCCGGCCACGACCTGGGCCCGCTGCGCCTCACGCTGGGTGGCGCCTATAGCTGGCATCGCATCGATGCCCAGCGCGATGTGCGGATCGGCGGTGCCACGGGCCGCGAGAAAACCAAACACGACGCGCAAACGGCACAGGTGTTCGGCGAAGCCGCCTATCGCCTGCCCTTGCAAGCGGCAGCCCTAGAACCCTTCGCCAGCCTCGCCTATGTACACCTGGGCACGGACAGCTTCCGCGAGAAAGGTGATGCCGCGGCCCTGGCCAGCGCCAACGACACCCGTGAGGCGGTGCTCGGCACCCTTGGCCTGCGGGCCCTGAAAACCGTCGCCGTCAGCGACCGGCAAAAGCTCGACCTCTCCGGCAGCCTCGGCTGGCAGCACAACTTGAGCGACACCGAGGCCGAGCAGCACCTGGCCTTCGCCTCCGGCGGCGGCACCTTCGGCGTCGACAGCTCGCCGCTGCTCCGCGATGCGGCACTGGTCGGCGCCCATGCCAGCCTGGCACTGAGCCGGGAAGCCTCGGTGAGCCTCGATTACGCCGGGCAGTTGGCCGGCCGCGAGAAAAACCATGGCGCAGGCCTGAGCTTCAACCTGAAGTTCTGAGCCACCCCTCTTCCCTCGAAAGAACAACGCGCATGCGACCGCATGCGCGCGGAGTTTTGTGTGCGTTAACTAAGGACGGTAGCTTCATGAAAGATGTGTTCAGCACCCGACAGCCCTCTGTCAAACCCCTGCGCCAGGCCATTGGGCGCGCCCTCAACCGCAGCGCCCTGGCGTGCTCCCTGGGGGCCTGTTATCTCGGCGGCGCCGCCCAGGCCGCCCCCTACGTGGAAGCCGGGCAGGCCGGCGACGCCGCCAGCTGGCGCAGCCCCGAGTTCGCCGCCGAATGGGGGCTGGGCGCGATCAACGCCGACCAGGCCTACGCCGGCGGGTACACCGGCAAGGGCGTGAAGCTGGGGATCTTCGACCAACCGGTGTATGCGGCGCATCCGGAGTTCTCCAGCAACGGCAAGGTGACTACCCTGGTCACCAGCGGCATCCGCGAGTACACCGACCCCTACATCCCAGTGCACGCTGGCGACCCGTTCCGCTACGACGGCTCGCCGAGCATCGACTCGAGCGGCAAGTTCGGTAACCACGGCACGCACGTAGCCGGCATCGCCGCCGGTGATCGCGACGGCGGGCCGATGCACGGTGTAGCGTTCAACGCGCAGATCATCAGCGCCGACAACGGTGACCCGGGCCCTGAGGACGGCATCGTCCTGGGCAACGACGGCGCGGTCTACCAGGCGGGCTGGAACGCGCTGGTCAGCAGCGGCGCGCGCATCATCAACAACAGCTGGGGCATCGGCATCACCGACCGCTTCGACCAGGGCGGCCGCGATCCGGCCTATCCGCACTTCACCGTGCAAGACGCCCAACTGCAGTTCGACCAGATCCGCCAGATCCTCGGCACCCGCGCAGGCGGCGCCTACCAAGGAGCCATCGACGCGGCACGCAGCGGCGTGTTGACCGTGTTCGCCGCGGGCAACGACTACAACCTCAACAACCCCGACGCCATCGCCGGGCTGGGGTATTTCGTTCCAGACATCGCACCCAACTGGGTGACCGTGGCCGCCCTGCAACAGAACCCGGACCCGGCCACGGCCGCGGCCACCCCCTATACGTTGAGCGTGTTCTCGTCACGCTGCGGCTACACCTCGAGCTTCTGCGTCTCGGCCCCGGGCACGCGGATCTACAGCTCGGTATTCAACGGCACCAGCACGGCGGACCTGACCGTGGGCTGGGCCAACAAAAGCGGCACCTCCATGGCCGCGCCGCATGTGGCAGGCAGCCTGGCGGTGCTGATGGAGCGTTTCCCGTACATGAGCGGCGCGCAGGTGGCCAGCGTGCTGCGCACCACCGCCACCGACCTCGGCGCCGCAGGCATCGACGAGCTCTATGGCTGGGGCATGATCAACCTCGGCAAGGCGATCAACGGCCCCAGCATGTTGGTGACCGAGGCGGACATCCCGGCTCAGTTTCGTATCAGCGGCGCTTATGGCGACAGCCAGTTCGTGGTCGACCTTCCGGGCGTGGGCGCGGTGGTCGATGCCGGCAAGCCAACGCAGCGCACCTGCAGCGGTCCCCAATGCGGGCTGGACGTGTGGAGCAACGCGATCTCCGGGCATGGCGGCCTGACCAAGCAAGGCATCGGCACCCTGGTGCTGACCGGCGCCAACAGCTACAGCGGCCCCACCCTGGTCAACCAGGGGCGCCTGGCGGTCAATGGCTCGCTGGCCTCGGCCGTGACCGTGAACGACAGCGGTATGCTCGGCGGCACCGGCAGCATTGCTTCGCTCACCGCCAACGCGGGCGGCACCGTGGCCCCGGGCAACTCCATCGGCACGCTGAATGTGGCCGGCAACTTCACCTTGGCCCCGGGTTCGACCTACGCCGTGGAGGTGTCGCCCTCCGGCAGCGACCGCACCCTGGTGGGCGGCACGGCGACCATCAGCGGCGCCAACCTGGCGATGACCTTGGAAAACAACGCCACGCTGCTCAGCCGCAGCCAGGCGAGCAGCGTGCTCGGCCAGCAGTTCAGCGTGTTGCAAGCCGCTGGAGGCGTGCAGGGCCAGTTCGGCGCGGTGCTGGCCAACTATGCCTTCCTTACCGGCAACCTGGCTTACACCGGCTCCGGCCTGAGCCTGGCGGTGCAGCGCAATGCCGACAGCTTCGCCAGCGCCGCGCAGACCCGCAACCAGCGCAACGTGGCCGTGGCCGCCGAGCAGTTGGGCGCCGGCAATGCGGTCTATGAAAGCGTGCTGCTCAGCGACAGCGCCACCTCCGCGCGCCAGGCGTACACGCAGTTATCCGGCGAGGTGCACCCGGCCATCGCTACGCAATTGATCAACGACAGCCGCCAGCTGCGGGATGCCGTCAGCGATCGCCTGCGCCTGGAGGGGCTGTACGAACAGCCCGCACCGGGGAGCGAGGACAACAACGTGTGGGTCAAGGCGCTGGGTGCCTGGGGCAGCAACAAGGGTAGTAGCGACAGCGCCAGCGCCACGTCATCCTTGGGCGGGTTGCTCGCCGGCGTGGATGGCCTGATCAGTGATCACACCCGCCTCGGGGCACTGGCCGGCTATAGCGATACCTCCCTGGGCCTGGGCGATGACACCCACTCGCGGGCATCGGCGGACAGCTACCACCTGGGCGCTTACCTCGGGCATGAACAGGGCGCCCTGCGCCTGACCGCCGGCGCCTCCCACAGCTGGCACCGCATCGACGTGAAGCGTGACCTGCAGTTCGGCGTGTTCAGCGACCGGCAAAAGGTCAAGCGTGACGCGCAGTCCACCCAGGCTTTCGGCGAAGCGGCCTACCGCTTGAACCTGGCACCGGTTGCGGTGGAGCCCTTCGCCAACCTGGCATACGTGCACCTGGCCAGCGACAGCTTCAACGAAAAAGGCGGCGCCACCGCGCTCAAGGGCGGCGACGACAGCCGCGACACCGTGCTTTCGACGCTCGGCGTGCGCGCTGGTACCCGGTTCAACCTCACTGACTCGCAAAAGCTCGATGTGGCCGGCACATTGGGCTGGCAGCACAACCTGAGCGACACCTCCGCCGACGAGCACCTGGCGTTCGCCAGCGGGGTCAACACCTATGCCGTGCAGAGCGTGGCCATGGACCGCAACGCAGCGGTGGTCGGCGCCCGCGCCAGCCTTGCCCTGAGCAAGGACGCCAAGCTCAACCTGGACTACAACGGCTTGCTCGGCGCCCGCGACAAAACCCATGGCGTGGGCCTGTCGCTGGACTGGCAGTTCTAACCCGTTGGAGGCTTAACCCACCGAGCGCCTCGCCGGTGAGCCAGGGCGGTGCGACAGCCGCCCGGGTTTACCGCCCGGGATGCCCTTCCCTCAACAAAGCCGCCAGCTGACGCCCAGCCAGGCAGACCTGCGCCAGTGTCAGGGCTGCATAGCCCAGCACCACCGCCGGCCCGGGCGTCGCCTGTCGGCAAAACTGCCGCAGCGGCTGAAGCAGCAGCCCTTCCTGTGCCGCGCGGTCGCATAGCGCGCCCTCATCGATGCTGTCATCCAGCGCCAGCAGGCAGTGCAAGCCTGCGTGTTCCCCTTGCACGCGGTAGCGGCCGGGCGCCCCTTTGGCGAGGATGTCCAGTAGCAGGTCGCGGCGCTGCTGGTACGCCTGGCGGGCTATACGCAAGTGCCGGAGGAAAGCACCGCTGGCGATCAGCTGGGCCACGGCCGCTTGCTCCACCACGCCCACGGCGCGACCGCTGGCTTCGATGCGTGCCAGCAGTGCGCCGCGCAGCGCAGGCGGGGCGATCAGATAACCGATGCGCAAGCCCGCGAACAGCGTTTTATTGAAGCTGCCGCAGTAGACCACCCGCTCGTCCCGGTCCAGGGCCTTGAGCGCCGGCAGTGGTGCGCCGTGGTAATTGAACTCGCTGTCGTAGTCGTCCTCGATCACCCACGCCGCGCGGCGCTCGGCCCAGGCCAGGATGGCCAGCCGGCGCGAAACCGGCAGCGTCGCCCCGCTGGGGGACTGATGCGCCGGGGTGAGGTAAAGCAGCCGCGCATCCACCGCCTCCAGGCCTTCGCTGATCAGCCCGTCGCCGTCCAGCGCCAATGGCTGCAGGCGAGCGCCAGCCTGTTCGAACAGCGCGCCGGCAGTCAGGTAGCCGGGGTCCTCCACGGCGACAGCATCGCCGGCGCGCAGCACAGTGTTGGCGACCAGGTCCAGGGTGTCGCGTATGCCATGGGTGATGATCAGCGATTCGGCGCTGCAACTGATGCCTCGGTGCCGGGCCAGGTAGGTTGCCAGATGCTCGCGAAGCGCCGGCAAGCCTTGGGCGGTGGCATGGCCAAGGTCCGCCGCGGCCGTGCTGGCCAGGCCCCGCGCCAAGTGCCGAGCCCACGCTTGGGCGCTGAACAGGGCCGGGTCTGGAAGGCGGGCCAGGAACGGCACGCCGACCCGCACCCGGGTTTCCGCGGACGGTACAGAGGGCGCGGGTGCCGGCAAGCTAGCGCCAGCGCCCGCAGCCGCCAGCAAGCGATCAGGCACCACGGCGCATACGCGGCTTCCCGAGCCGCTGCGGCGCACGATGTACCCCTCCGCGCGCAACCGCTCGTAAACCACTTCAAGCGTGCCGCGAGCCATGTGCCAACGCTCGGCCAGCACCCGGGTGGATGGCAGCAGGCTGTCGGCCGCCAACCGCTGTTCGAGGATCGCATCGCGCAGGCTCTGGTAGCCCGCTTCCAGCTTGGTGGCACCCGGCATCACCGGTTGCGGGAGGTCCAGGGCGAGCACCGTTCTGCCACGGCTCATAGTGGTCCAGTCCGTTCAGCTATAAATGGATCTGCGCAGTAGACCACAAACCCCTTAGGCTGCGGCATCTTCCTGATCCGGAGCACTACCATGCCGCGCCCTCCCTCGACCCTGCGCCACTGGGCCCTGTTGCTGGTAGGGCTGGTGTGCCTGCCCCGGGTGGCGCTGGATCTGTACCTGCCGGCCTGGCCCGCCATGGCGGCACAGCTGCAAGTACCGGCCGGGGCTGTTCAAGCCAGCCTCACGCTCTACATGGCGGGGTACGCGGTATCGATGCTGGTCACCGGTACCCTTTGCGACCGCTTCGGGCGGCGACCGACGATGCTCGCCGGGCTTGGCCTGTACCTGCTGGCGACCCTGGGCTGTGCCCTGGCGCCCAACCTTTGGAGCCTCTGCGCGGCGCGCTTCTTCCAAGCACTGGGCGGCTGCTGCGGCCCGCTGGTAGCCAGGGTGGTAGTGCGCGACCGTTTTGCCCCCTACGAGCAGGTGCGGCTGCTGTCGGCGCTTTCCAGCGCCATGGCCATCGCGCCGATCGTTGCGCCGTTGCTGGGTAGCCTGCTGCTGCCGTCGCTGGGGTGGCGCGGCTTGTTTCTCGGCCTGTTGCTGCTCGGAGCGCTCACGCTGTGGCAGGTCCGACAGCGGCTGCCCGAAACCCGCCTCGATCATGGCCCGGCCATCAGCGGGCGGCAGGCGTGGCGGCAGATGCTCGGCAGCCGGGCGTTCTGGCGCTACTCGCTGGTGATCGGCTTCGCCTACTGCAGTTACTTCCCGTTTATCAGCGAATCCTCCGTGCTGCTGCAGCGGGGCCTAGGGCTGACGCCGCGGGGTTACGCGCTGGTGCTGGGGCTCACGGTGCTGGGTTATGTGGCAGGGTCGCGGACCTTCGCCAAGCTGTCGTCGGGCCGTTCGATCGAGCGCCTGCTCGGCCTGGCCTGCGTGCTCAACCTGGCTGGCAGCAGCGCCCTGCTCTGCCTGCAAGCGCAGGGCGCCGGGCTATGGCTGCTGCTGGTGGCGTTGGCACCGGTGATGTTCTCGGTTGGCCTGATCATCCCTGCTTGCCAATGGGCCGTGCTGCAACCCTTCCCCGCCATCGCCGGCACGGTGTCTGGCGGGTTCTTCTTCGTGCAGATGCTGCTCACATGCCTGTCGAGCGCAATCACCGGGGCATGGTCCGACGGCAGTGCGTGGCCCATGGTGGGCATGACCTTCGCAGCCAGTGTGGGGTTGGTGGCCGTTGAACGGGCCAGGCGGTGAGGCTGCGTGCATTGGCTGAATCAGAGTGCAGTACGTTATCCGGCCTTTAACTGTTGGTCATACCGTTTGCGCGCCTCCGTGAAACCCTCGGCCTGTTCGATCACCCATGTCCATAGTGGAATCATCTGCACTAATAATCCCATTCCAAGTTCGGTCAGCGCGTACTCCACCCGCAAGGGCTTCTCGCCAAAATCGTGACGAGAGATCAGCCCGTCGCGCTCCAACTGACGCAGCGTGTGAGTGAGCATGCGTTGCGTGACACCGTGCAATCGGCGGCGTAACTCCGCGTGGCGCAAGGGGCTGCTCACGCCCAGCGCATGCACCACGCCCAGTGACCATCGATTACCGGAATGCCCGAGGATATCGCGCTTGAGACCATCCTCGTCCTCGCTAAGCGCGCGACAGGCATTCTGCGAAAGCCGAATGATTTCCTGAACATCCAGACCACTCGGTATCACCGATGTACCTACTTTTTGCGCATCGATGCCCATGACAAGATCCCTAGCTTCAAGTTGAGTACGTCAAACAGAGGCTTACCATGCAAGCTGCTATTTCAAACGTCAAACAACGCATTCTGGTATTGGGGGCCGGCGAACTGGGGCTTGCCGTGCTGCAAGGGCTGGCCGCCCTATCAACTGAATCGGCGAGCATTACCGTACTTCTGCGCCAAGCCACTGTGCAAAGTTCGTCCATGGAAAAACAACAAGAAATCCACTCTATCAGCAGGCTAGGCATCGCTATTGAAACAGCCGACATTACCGAAGCCTCCGTGGAAGAGCTCGCTGCGGTGCTGGGACGCTTCGACACGGTGATCAGCTGCGTTGGGTTTGCGGCAGGCCGCGGCACTCAGCGTAAGTTGGCTGAGGCTGCGCTAACGGCGGGTGTCAACCGCTACATTCCATGGCAGTTCGGCGTTGACTACGACCTGATTGGCCGTGGTAGCCCTCAAGACCTGTTTGACGAGCAGCTGGATGTTCGCGACTTGTTGCGTGCTCAATCCCGAACCGAATGGGTAATTATCTCCACCGGTATGTTCACCAGCTTCCTGTTCGATCCAGCGTTCGGAGTCGTTGACCTAAACGCCGGCCAGGTCAATGCGCTGGGCAGCTTTGAAACCAGGGTTACCGTGACAACAGCGCAAGACATTGGCACGCTCACCGCCGCCATCGTGCTGCACAGCCCGCGCCTGATCGATCAGGTCGTATACACGGCGGGTGACACCCTCACCTACGGCGCGCTGGCTGACCTGGTCGAACGAGTGATCGGGCGGAACATCGAGCGCCGAGAGCTTAGCGTGCAGCAGTTGCTGGCAGACCTAGAGCAGATGCCTGAGGACAATCTGTGCAAATACCGGGCAGTGTTCGCTATGGGCCGGGGTGTGGCGTGGGATGTGGCCAACACATTCAACGCTGTCCATGGATTACCCGTGACCAACACAGAACAATGGGCGCAATCCAACTTGCGGCAGGGCCAGGGCCGGGAAACAACGCCACAGCCACATTGAAAACATCGAACGCCTGATGCCGAGTGGGTGGTTTTGCGCAGCCATGTGAACCAGCCAGTGATAAGGCCGAAGCGTCGCAGGCGCCGGAACTGGTTTTAATCTCTCAAAAAGAATTCCCGCAACATTCTCGCCAACTCCACCGGAGCCTCTTCAGCCATATGGTGCCCGCTATCGATCCCCATGCCCGTTACCACTTGCTCCGCCCAGGGTTGCCACACCGCTAGCACGTCGCCATACAAGCTTTGCAGGTCATCTCTGAGGGACCAGGCAATGTGCACCGGGCACTGGAGTTTACGCCCAGCGCTCCGATCAGCTCGATCGTGCGAGGGGTCCACGGCGATGCCGGCGCGGTAATCACCGAGCATGCCCTTGACGGTGTCCGGATCATGGATCGCCGTTTGAAAATCGGCGTAGTTTTCTTCGCCCATGGTTTGTCTCGACCCGCCATACCACGCCGTGGGATCTGCCAGTATCGCGCGCTCCGGCTTGTCGGGTTGTGCGAAGAAGAACCAGTGCCACCAGCGTGCGGCAAACTGCGCGTCACACCGCTCCAGCGCTTCGAGTATGGGCACGGCATCCAGCAACGCCAGCTTGATTACCCGTGAGGGATAGTCCATGGCCGTACGAAAGGCGGTGTAGCTGCCGCGGTCATGGCCTGCCAGAGAGAATCGATCGAACCCGAAATGTTCCATCAGAGCGATGCAGTCGCGTGCCTTGGCACGCTTAGAAGAGGCTTCGTGGTCGTGGGGGTCCGCTGGTTTGCTGGACTGGCCAAAGCCTCTGAGATCGGGGCACACCACGGTGAAGCGCTCAGCGAGTATCGGCGCCACCCTGTGCCAGGTGGTATGGGTTCGAGGGTGCCCGTGCAACAGCAGCAACGGCGGGCCCGAACCGCCATGACGAACCCGCAGGGTCGCTTCGGGTAACTCGACCCTCTCCAGCTTGAAGTGCTCGAACATGGTTGCCCTCCACTCGGGAGCGAGCCCGCCGCCCGATGCTACAGAGCCTGGCCCGCTGGTGCAGCGGGCCAGGACGGTGGATCAGAGCTTCGGCAACTGCCCCACACGCACCATCATTTCGGTAACGATCTGCAGGTCCAGCAAGAACTGCTCGGTGGTCTTGAACTCGTTGTCGGTGTGGCCGGTGTATTTCACATCGGGTTTGGCTAGGCCGAACTGTACGCCATTGGGCAGTTCGTGGACCGACGTGGCGCCCGCCGAGGTGCCGAACTTGTGCTCCATGCCGAGGTTTTCGGTGGCGACGTCAAGCAGCGCCTTGACCCACTCACCCTCGGGGTTGCGGTACATCGGTTCGGCGATCGAGTAGTCCAGGGCTGGCGCGATATGCGTCTTCTTGCTCCAGGCCTCCAGCTTGCCAGCGATTTCTGCCTTTAGCGCTTGCGGAGACTTGCCCTTCGGCACACGCAAGTTGACCGCCAGCTTGAACGCTTTGTCGTCCATGCCAACGAAGGTGGGGGAAGCCGTCAGCGGGCCCATGAAGTCATCGGCGAAACCGACGCCCAACTTGTTACCCAGATAATCCAGGCTCCAGTTGTCATCGGCGTAGCGGGCGGCTTCGGTGATGTAGTTGTGCTTGAGCGCGACCTTGCCATCGAGGCTGGCGATCAAGCCCAGCATCCGGGCCACGGGGTTAACGCCCGTTTCAGGTTCGGACGAGTGGGCGGACACCCCGGTAACCGTGAGCTTCACATCTTTGCCATCCACCTTCGCGGCGACCTCGAAGTTGCCACCATTGGCCTTGGCATAGTCGGCACCGGCCTTTTGCAGGCTGGCGGCAAGCTCCGCGGGCTTGTCGGTGACGAAGGTAGCGACCGAGGCCGAAGGAATCTGATTGGTAGCCATGCCACCGGTCATCGACGTGATCTCCGCGCCCTGCCCTTGGGCTTTAGCGCGAGCGAAACTGGCCATGACGGTGCCATAGCCTTTTTCAGCAATCACTACCGGATAACCGCCATCCAGCGCCAGGTTGTAGTCCGGCGTAGGGTTGTGCTCGAAGTAATACGGGATGGCATCGCCAGAGGTTTCTTCGGTGGTATCCACCAGCAACTTGAAGTTGCGCGCCAGCGGCAGTTTCTCTTCTTTAATGACCTTCATGGCATACAGCGCGACCACGATGCCGTTCTTGTCGTCTTCGGTGCCGCGCCCATACATACGGTCGCCGATCAGGGTGACCTTGAACGGGTCCAGCTTGGTGCCGTCCTTGAGCACCCAGTTCTCCGGCGTCACTGGCACCACGTCAGCATGTGCATGAATGCCCACGAGTTCTTTGCCAGTGCCGTCGAGCGAGATTTCGAATACGCGGTTGTCGATGTTGCGGAAGTTCAAGTTGAAGCTTTCGGCGAGCTGTTTGATTTTTTCGGCGATCTTGAGGAATTCCGGGTTTTCATATTGAGGCACGCCCGGTTTCTGGAACGTCGGGATCGCCACCAGCTCACGCAAGGTTTCGGTGGCCGCGCTGCCGTATTTCACTCGTGCATAAAGGCCCAACAGCCGATAGATTTCGTTCTGCTGCTCGGCGGACAGCGGCTTGTTGTCCAGGAACGTGCTGATTGCCGGGCCCAGGTCGTCGGCCTTGGCGATGTCGTTCTGGGCCAGGCGGCCGAGAAACTGCCTGAAATCCGTGACCGACGCGTCATTGAAGGCTTTGAGAATGATCGCGCTTTGTTGCGGGGTGATATTGGCCTGTGCCGCGCTGGTGAACGATGCAAGGCTGGCGAACATCAGGGTAGCCGCGGCCAGGTGCTTAAGAGAAAAATCCATTGCTAAGGGCATTCCTTTGTAGGCAGTTGTAAGAAATATCTGATTGCTTAATCAGAACATTCGAACCTAACACCCCACGCCCAAGATGCGGGAGCCCGTAAGGGAAAAGTGTCGCACCTTAGTGCAAAAGCGACGCAGAAACGACAGTTCAGTGAAGGCTTTTCGATATCAACCTCTTGAACTTTTAGTGACTTGCTTAGAACGTTTTTACTTTCCGCAAGATCATTGCGACGGCCTCTTGCGCCGAAGCTGACGCGGTATCGACCGTGAAGGGAGGCGTACTCCAGGGTTCGTATTCGTGGTTGAGCACAGACCCCCAATCCGGAGGCACCAACCCGGCGATATCCCCCGCCCGGGCCTCGACCCGGCGCTGATGTTCGCGTGCATCCGAGCACACCACCTGGACATTCATCAGCGAGGCGCCAGAACGCTCGGCGACGTCGCACCAGGCCTGGCGGCTCGCCGTTACGGGGTTTACACCGTCCACTACAACCGTGTTGCCAAGCCGAAGATTGTTCGACGCCAGCTCATTGGCGACGAAGTAACCGCTGCGCCCAACGTCCCCAGCCAGCGCTCCCGAATTCCGGATCGCCTGCTCGATGGTATCGATGCGCAGGTACAGCGCGCCGAGGTCGAGCGCGAGCTGGCGGGCCAGCGTGGTTTTGCCGGTGCCGGGCAGGCCGCTGAAGACCATCAACAGAGGCCGTGCTTCGGTGGAGCCCTGGTGCGCCGTCATAGCGTGAACACAATGCGCTCCGCCGCGCTCCCCTGCCATGCCGTCTCGACTTCGCTGAGCGGCACGGCCTGCGCTTCTACCTTCAACCCGGCTGGGCCTATCGCGCTCAGCAGCTGGCCCACTACCCTGACCAAGCCCTCGTGGGAAACGCTGCCCAAGCCGCTGCCGAGCAGTTCCAGGCCCGAGCTGCGTAGCGCCCCAGGGGTCAACGGCAGGCTTGCCCCGGCCAGCGAACCAATATTGACGAAACGCACGCGTGGCGCTGCCTCGCTGCTGCCGTGGCTGACCAGCGCATCAAGGATGCACGCCGCGGGCGGCCCCCACAGGTAGTCGAGCACAACCTCGATGCCCTGGCCCAGGAGGTGCTCGCGGAAGGTAGCGGTCAATGCCTCGGCCGGTTGGTCGAGGCAGATGAACTCATCTGCGCCCAAGGCCTTGAGCTCCGCTTCTACCGCTGGGTTGCGGGCCGTGGCGACTACCCGCGCCGCGCCGAGGTGCTTGGCGACCTGGATCGCTAAGCGGCCGGAAGTACCGGCAGCGCCGTTGATCAACACGCGCTCCCCAGGCTGGAAGCGCGCCCGCTCCTGCAAGGCCGCCCAGGACGACATGCCGGGGTTGGCGATGGCCGCGGCGGTGATGTCGTCGACACCCTGGGGTATCGCCACGCAGTTGCGCGCGTGTACCGCTACCGTCTCGGCCATGGCCCCGATGGGTGCCCGCGGAAACGCGAAATACACCCGGGTGCCATCTTCGAGCACCCCCACCCCGTCGGCGCCGGGCACCACCGGCAGCGTCTTGCCACTGCTGTAATGCTTGCCGCTGGCCTGGGCGCGTACCAGTTGGCTCAGCGCAGCGGCGCGCACCTGCACCAGCACCTCGCCAGCGGCCGCCTGCGGCGCATCGATGTCGCCATAACGCGGCGGGTGGTCAAAGGAATGGACAATCGCGGCTTTCATGAGAGGAGGCTCCAGTCGCTTGGGCTTGGGTTTGGATTCGGGTTCAGGCGTGCCAACAACGGTACCAGCCATCTTGCTCGGAGATGCGCAGGTCGGTCTGGTAAAGGGTGGACAACGCGGCGCTGGTCAGCACCTCGGCCTTGGGGCCATCGGCGACGATACGGCCCCGGTCGAGCAGCACCACGCGGTCGATCTCAGGGATGATCTCGTCGATATGGTGGGTGGTGATGATCATCGCCCGGTCCTCGCCGCAGAAGCGCCGCAGCAGCTTGAGCATGCCCAGGCTGGCACCCATGTCCAAGCCATTGGCCGGTTCGTCGAGAATCAGCGCCCGTGGCTGGTGGACCAGCGCGCGAGCCAGCAACAGCCGGCGCTTCTGCCCGGTGGAAAGGCGCTGGAACATGGTTCGCTCATGCCCTGCCATTTCCACCACGGCCAGCAACGCCCTGGCCTGGGCCAGTTGCTCCTCGGTGGGCTGCAGGTGGCCGTGGGCCCCGATGGCACCGAAGAAGCCGGACACCACCACGGCCAGGGCTTCGGTATAGGGCGTGTAGTCGTCCTGCAGGTCTTGGGAAATGAAGCCCAGGCGGCTGCGCAGGTCCCAGAGGTTGACGTTGCTGAGACCAAACAGCTTCAGGTGGCTGCCTTCGCGGTCCAGCGGATACAGCTCGCGGGTGATCAGCTTGAGCAGGGTGCTCTTGCCGGCCCCATTGGGGCCGAGGACGGCCACTTTCTCGCCGACGCCGATGTGCAGCGAAAAACCATCCAGCACGCGGGTCTGTTGCTGGAAGGCGGTCACGTTGTGAAAGTCGATCATGGATAGCTCGTTGGCACGCGCCTGAAAAAGGAGGCGAGGCGCTGCGCCTGCCATCCGTACGGAGCAAGACGTTATGCGTTCGCCGAGCGGAGCTCAAGCGCTGTTTCACGCAGGCACGTGGGGCCAGGAGAAGCGGGGCAGCCTGCGAAACAGAACCCCGGTTCGCAGGTTCACCGGTTTACCCTCGCCTACGGGCTCGCCGCGCGCAGGCGCCGCTGGATGATCTCGAACAGCGGGCTGCCTTGGCGGGTGATCGGGTCCGGGTCACCCGCCTCTGCTGCCTTCCAGTACGCCCAGGGCACCGGCTGGGTGCCCAGCTCGTAGTCCATGCCATCCCAGGCGTCCTCGCGGAAGGCATAGAAAGCCCAGTGCAAGCCTGCCTGCTCCGCCGTCGCGAGCACATCTTCCAGATAGCGTGGGCAACCCGGCCAGCGCCGCAGGCAACCGAATTCCCCCAGCACCAGGCGCCGTGGCGACACACCTACGCCCGCGGCCCATTGGGTGAAGCCTTGCAGGTAGCCGCTAACCCGTTGCGCGTCCCACTGTTGCTGGCCGTCGGCGAAGGGCGCCAGGCCAGGGTAGGGAACGAGCTCGCGCTTGAACATGCCGGGATCGCTGGTGGCTTGGTAGGGCTCGTACATGTGCACGCTGTACAGGGTGCGGGCGTCTCGATTGGCGCCAGGCCAGTAGCCAAAGCCATCGGCAGCGGCATACCAGCCGGCGTCGAGCATCACCGGCGTGTGCGGGTCCACTTCGCGCACGGCGCGCACCAGCTTGTCATAGAACGCCGGCAGGTCCCGGCCACGCCCGCGTTCGCCGGCGTACCAGGCGCTGGCCTGGGCGGCGGGCGCGTGCTCGGGCAACCCACCTTCGCGTTCGGGAGCGGGCTCGTTGACCAGGTTATAGGCGGCCACCGCCGGGTGATCGCGCAATGCCTGGGCGAGGTCTCGCCAGAAGCCGGCGGCTTCACGCCAGTTGCGGTGGTCTTCCCAGAGGCGGTCGTCGAATTGCCCGTGGTTGTTCTGGGACCAGCGCATCAACGGCAGCGAAAGCGGCACGATCACCACCTTGAGGCCTGCGTTATGCGCGCGGTCGAGGGTCGCCACCAGGATGTCGAGGTCTTCGGCGATCAGGCCATCGTAGCCGTCGGAATCGCCCACGAGAAAATCCCGCTCATCGGTGGGCCATTTGTCATAGGCCAGGCGTACCCAGGTAGCGCCGGTGGCGGCCAGGGCATCGAAATAGGCCTGAGTGGGCGGCAACCGGTTGAAACTGTTGGCCCCCCGCTGCGGCGTGTCCCAGAAGCTCATCAGGTCGGCGGCCATCGGGCCGGGGCCCAGGGGCCACGTCAGCGCCAAGGCCAACAGCAATGCTCTCCACACAGTAGGTCTCCTGTTCGGTGCTTGAATAACGACCGCGGACCTTACCGTTCCTGCAGGCAACGCGGATGCAGGACGCCTCTGAAGTTGCCGTAGGAAAGGTGGAAAGCGCCGCAGCAAACCTTGCCCCGACCAGCGGCGACTTGACGACGGATCGCGCATGAGGTTTCCTGAAACCGGTTTCAACCTGTCCTTAACAACACTACCAAGAGGATGACAGGCCATGAGCAGCCCTCCCCTGGCCCGCCGCGCCACCATGCACGACGTTGCCCGCCACGCTGGCGTGTCCAAGGCCAGCGTGTCGCGGTTCATCGGCGATGACCGCGGCTTGTTGTCCGAAAGCATCGCCCGCCGCATCGAGGACGCCATCGCCACATTGGGCTATCGCCCCAACCAGATGGCCCGCGGCCTCAAGCGCGGGCGTACCCGGCTGATCGGCATGCTCATGGCAGACATCCGCAACCCCTACTCCATCGCGGTCATGCACGGCGTGGAAACCGCCTGCCGCCAGCACGGCTACAGCCTGGTGGTGTGCAACACCGACCGCGATCCCGAGCAGGAAGGCCGCCAGCTCGAAGCGCTGCACGCTTACAACATCGAAGGGCTGATCGTGAACACCCTGGGCCGCCACCCTGAACAGTTGCGCGAGCTGCAAGGCGATATGCCGATCGTGCTGGTCGACCGCAAGCTCGAAGCACTGGGCACCGACCTGGTGGGCCTGGACAACCCCGCCGCGGTAGGCCTTGCCCTGGACCACCTGCTGGCGCGCGGCTACCGCGACCTGGCTTTGGTTACCGAACCCACCGAAGGCACCAGCTCCCGCAGCGAGCGCCGGGCTGCATTCGAGGCTCGGGTGGCGGCTGAGCCTCGGCTGCGGGGCCAGGTGCTGAGCACCGGAGATACCTTGCAGGCGGGCTTGGCGGCGTTCATGGCGGACAGCGGCCACGGTCCCAAGGCAGTGTTCTGCGCCAATGGTGTAGCGGCGCTGGCCGCGACCCTGGCGCTGCGCGAGGCCGGCTGCCGGCTGTTCGAGGACGTGGCCTTGATCGCCCTCGATGACCTGGAGTGGTATCCGCTGGTAGGGGCTGGCATCACCGCCCTGGCGCAGCCGACCGACGCCATCGGCCGCACTGCGTTCGACTGCCTGCTGCAGCGGCTGCGCGGCGACCCCAGCCCCAGCCGGCAGATCGATCTACCAGCGAGGCTGGTGATTCGCGGATCCACGCCCATAATCGAAGGTTAGGCCCGCTCAAACACTGACCACGGCCGCTGCGCACTCGACCAACTGGCAGCGCTCTGAAGAAAAATGTAATCGGTTTCAGAGGACAACAATAATGAGTCAATCCGTATCCATCAGCCTCTCCAGCTTTGGCGCGGACACCGTTCGCAGCGCAGGCCAGGCCGATTATTTCGAGCTGGCGGCCAAGGCCGGTGCCAGCCACGTAGAGCTGCGCGAGGAGCTGCTCGAACCCTGCCCCAACCTGCCCGCCTACGCCGCCCTGGCCGCGAGCCTTTCATTGACGCTGGTGTACTCCTCGCCGCTGGAGCTCTGGCAAGCAGACACCAATCGCCCCAACCCCCAGCTGGCCGCCACGCTGCACGCGGCGGCTGAGGCAGGGGCGGTCTGGCTGAAGACCTCCCTCGGCCACTTCACCCCCAATGCCGACCTCAAGGCCCTGGCCGTGTTGCTGGCCGGCTCACCCGTGCGGCTGCTGGTGGAGAACGACCAGACCGTGCAAGGCGGCCGAATCGAGCCGCTGGTGCAGTTCTTCACGGCGGCTCGGGTACGCAATGTGCCGGTGGCCATGACCTTCGACATCGGCAACTGGCAATGGCAGGCGCAATCAGCGCTGGGTGCCGCCGGGCAGCTGGGGCAGTACGTGCAATACCTGCACTGCAAGGCCGTGCGCCTCAGCCCTACGGGCAAATTGGTGGCGGTGGCCCCCGAGGCGCGCGACCTGGCAACCTGGACCCGGCTGCTGCGGCGCTTCCCGGCCGACACCGTGCGGGCCATCGAATACCCCCTTCAAGGCGCGGACCTCCCCGCCGTGGTGCAACAACGGGTGGCGGAACTGGCGGCGCTGGGCCTGAACCTGGAGGCCGCCCATGCCTGATTACGACGTACTTGGCTTCGGCGAAACCATGGCAATGTTCGTGGCCGACGAATACGGCGACCTGGCCAAGGTCGACCGCTTCCACAAGCGCATCGCCGGCGCCGACAGCAACGTGGCCATCGGCCTGGCGCGGCTGGGCCTAAAGGTAGCCTGGTTGAGCCGTGTGGGCGAGGATGCCTTCGGCCGCTTCGTGGTCGACACCCTGGCCGCCGAAGGCCTGGACTGCCGCTTCGTGCGCACCGACCCGCAACGCCCCACCGGCTTTCAGCTCAAATCCAGCGAAGCCGACGGGCGGGACCCTACGGTCGAATATTTCCGCCGCGGCTCGGCGGCCAGCGCGCTCAGCGTGGGCGACCTCGACCCGGCGCTGTTCACCGCTCGCCATCTGCACGCCACGGGCATTGTGCCGGCGCTGTCGGGCGATGCCCGGGCGCTTTCGCGCTACGTGATGGCGCATATGCGGGAACGAGGCCATAGCGTGTCCTTCGACCCTAACCTGCGGCCTTCCCTGTGGCCGAACCAGGCGGCGATGATCGAGGCGGTGAATGAACTCGCTTGCCAAGCCCATTGGGTGCTGCCGGGGCTGGCCGAGGGCCGCTTGCTGACCGGGCAGGAGCAGCCGCGGGATATCGCGGCCTGGTACCTGGACCAAGGCGTGGAAGCGGTGGCGATCAAGCTAGGGCCTGAAGGCGCCTATTACCGCACCGCCGAGGCCGAAGGCGTGGTGCCCGGCTTTACCGTGGCACGGGTGGTAGACACCGTGGGCGCCGGCGACGGCTTTGCGGTCGGCGTGATCAGCGCCCTGCTCGAAGGCCAGGGGTTCGCCCAGGCCGTTCGGCGCGGCAACTGGATCGGCAGCCTGGCCGTGCAGAGCCCAGGCGACATGGAAGGCCTGCCACGGCTGGCGCAACTGCACGCCGCGCGGCAAACGCTGGCGGGCTGAGCCCCGGCTGCATCGACTAACGACCGGACAACAACAATAAGCGGAGTGTGATCATGAGTACGCTGAAACTGGCCAGCCGTCGCTGGTGGTACCTGATGCCGGTGGTGTTCATCACCTATAGCCTGGCTTACCTCGACCGAGCCAACTACGGCTTTGCCGCGGCGTCCGGGATGGCCGAAGACCTGCAAATCACCCCGGGGATGTCCTCCTTGCTTGGCGCGCTGTTCTTCCTCGGCTACTTCTTCTTCCAGGTACCGGGCGCGATCTATGCGGAAAAGCGCAGCGTCAAGAAGCTGATCTTCGCCAGCCTGATCCTCTGGGGCGGCTTGGCTAGCCTCACCGGGGTGGTCACCAGCGCCTACTGGCTGGTGGCGATACGGTTTTTCCTCGGCGTGGTCGAGGCCGTGGTGATGCCAGCCATGCTGGTGTACCTGTGCCACTGGTTCACCCGCGCCGAACGCTCCCGCGCCAATACCTTCCTGATCCTCGGCAACCCGGTGACCATGCTGTGGATGTCAGTGGTGTCCGGCTACCTGGTGCAGCATTTCTCCTGGCGCTGGATGTTCATCATCGAAGGCATCCCAGCGGTGATCTGGGCCTTTGTCTGGTGGCGGCTGGCCGACGAGCGCCCCGCCCAGGCCAAATGGCTGGGCCACGCGCAGCGTGAAGCGCTGGAGAGCGCGCTGGCCGCCGAACAGCAGGGCTTCAAGCCGGTGAAGAACTATGCCCAGGCGTTCCGTTCGCCGAAGGTGATCTTGCTCTCGGTGCAGTATTTCTGCTGGAGCATCGGCGTGTATGGCTTCGTGATCTGGTTGCCGTCGATCCTCAAAAAGGGCCAGGAAATGGACATGGTCCAGGCCGGCTGGCTGTCCGCGCTGCCTTACCTGGCGGCAGTGATCGCCATGCTGCTGTGCTCCTGGGGCTCGGACAAACTGCAGTTGCGCAAGCGCTTCGTGTGGCCGCCGCTGCTGCTGGCGGCGCTGGCGTTCTATGGCTCCTATGCCTTGGGCAGCACGCACTTTTGGTGGTCCTATGGCTTGCTTACGCTGGCCGGCGCCTGCATGTACGCCCCCTATGGCCCATTCTTCGCCATCGTGCCGGAGATTCTCCCCGGCAACGTGGCCGGTGGCGCCATGGCGCTGATCAACAGCATGGGCGCCCTGGGCTCGTTCGCCGGCTCCTGGCTGGTGGGTTACCTGAACGCCACCACCGGCAACCCCGGTGCTTCCTACTTGTTCATGAGCGCCGCGCTGGCGATATCGGCCGTGCTCACCCTGTGCCTGCGCACCCGCGATGCCCGCGCGGCGATAGCGCCGGCGCCCGCTAGAACTGCCCATGTGTGATAAGGCAAACCTATGAAAAAGCATGTTGTGGTCTACAAAAAGCTCTCCGCGCCACTGATGGAGCGCCTGCAGGCGCAGGCCGAGGTCACCTTCATCGACGACGTGAAAGGTGAGGGCCTGGCCCGCCTGCGCGATGCCCTGCCCGGCGCCCATGGGCTGCTGGGGGCAAGCCTGCGCATCGACAGCAGCCTGCTGGACCTGGCTCCGGCGCTTGAAGTCATTTCCAGCGTGTCCGTGGGTATCGACAACTATGACGTCGAAGAGCTGACCCGCCGTGGCATCCAGCTCACCCACACGCCAGACGTGCTCACCGAAACCACGGCCGACACGGGCTTCGCGCTGCTGATGGCGACGGCGCGCCGGGTGGTCGAACTCGCCGCCATGGTGCGCGCCGGGCAATGGCAGGCCAATATCGGCCCGGCGCACTTCGGCACCGACGTACACGGCAAAACCCTAGGGATCGTCGGCATGGGCCGCATCGGCCAGGCCCTCGCCCAACGCGGCCACTGCGGGTTCAACATGCCTGTGCTCTACCACAGCCATCGGCCCCGCCCGGAGGCGGACGAACGCTTCGGTGCCCGGCATTGTTCGCTGGATGAACTGCTGGCAGGCGCGGACTTCGTATGCCTCACACTGCCGTTGACCGAGCAGACCCGCGGGCTGATCGGCGAGCGAGAGCTGGGGCTGATGAAGCCTGGTGCGATACTGGTCAACATCGCCCGTGGCCCGGTGGTGGACGAGCCCGCGCTGATCGCCGCGCTGGAACAGGGCCGTATCCGCGGCGCCGGGCTGGACGTGTTCACCCAGGAGCCGGTGGCCACTGACTCGCCGTTGCTGCGCATGGCCAACGTGGTGGCCACACCGCACATCGGTTCGGCCACCGAAGAAACCCGCGAAGCCATGGCAGCGTGTGCGGTCGACAACCTGCTGGCGGTGCTCGCCGGGCAGCCACCGGCGAACCCGGCGAATCGGTTGCCAAGCTAAGTCCCCATCGTCGGGGTACGGCGCCCATCTGCCCATCCTGCCCCTACCCACCCCTGTGGGAAGCGGGCGCAAGCCCGCGAACCAGCGGCGCCAGAGCGTAGCAACCGAACTTGCCCGCGACCAGACGCAGCTGCGCATAACACCCGTCGCCGGCAAGCCGCGCTGCTACGCGTTGGAGCGCGGGCAACCATGGAATCTCCCACAGAAGTCCTGCCCCCCCTTGTGGGATGCGGGCGCAAGCCCGCGAACCTGCGACACCAGGGCCGTAGCAACCGAACTTGCCCGCGATCAGGCGCAGCTGCGCATAACACCCGCCGCCGGCAAGCCGCGCTGCTACGCGTTAGAGCGTGCGGGCAGCCAGGAAATCCCCCACAAAAATCCTACACACCCCTGGTGGGAGGCGGGCGCAAGCCCGCGAACCTGCGACACCAGGGGCGTAGCAGCCAGCTTGCCCGCAACCAGACGCAGCTCCGCGCAACACCCGTCGCCGGCAAGCTGCGTTGCTGCGCGTTAGAGCAATGCGGGCAACCAGGAAATCTCCCACAAAAATCCTACACACCCCTTGTGGGAGGCGGGCGCAAGCCCGCGAACCGGCGGCGCCAGGGCGTAGCAGCCGGGCTTGCCCGCGATCAGGCGCAGCTGCGCATAACATCTGCCGCCGGCAAGCCGTGCTGCTACGCGTTGGAGCGCGGGCAACCATGGAATCTCCCACAGAAGTCCTGTCCGCCCTTGTGGGATGCGGGCGCAAGCCCGCGAACCTGCGACACCAGGGCCGTAGCAACCGAACTTGCCCGCAACCAGACGCGGCTGCGCATAACACCCGTCGCCGGCAAGCCGCGTTGCTGCGCGTTAGAGCACTGCGGGCAACCAGGAAATCCCCACAAAAACCCTACACACCCCCTGTGGGAGGCGGGCGCAAGCCCGCGAACCGGCGGCGCCAGGGCGTAGCAGCCGGGCTTGCCCGCGATCAGGCGCAGCTGCGCATAACATCTGCCGCCGGCAAGCCGTGCTGCTACGCGTTGGGGCGCGGGCAACCATGGAATCTCCCACAGAAGTCCTGCCCGCCCTTGTGGGATGCGGGCGCAAGCCCGCAAACCGGCGACACCAGGGCCGTGGCAACCGAACTTGCCCGCAACCAGACGCGGCTGCGCATAACACCCGTCGCCGGCAAGCCGTGCTGCCACGCGTTAGAGCACTGCGGGCAACCATGGAGCTTCCTACAGGGCCGCGCCGACAGCTGCCGCGCAGTTTGGCCGGTGCGGCCCAGGCTGGTAGAGTAGCGCCCCCTGCCCGGAACACCCCGCTGCCATGACTGCCTTGGTTGTATTTCGCTTCCTGCACTACTTCGCCGTGTTGAGCCTGTTCGGCATAAGCCTGTTTCGCCCGCTGCTGCTCAAGGGTGCCCCGCAGTTGCCCGCGCTGCGTCGGCGCATGGACCCCATCCTCTGCCTGGTGGCCCTGTTGGGGTTCCTGTCGGCTGTTGGCTGGCTGCTGGCGGCGAGTGCCGAGATGGCCGGGGACTGGCGCACGGGGGTTGAGTCGGCGACCCTGCGCACCGTGCTCTTGAACACCACCTTCGGCCGCATATGGTCAGCCCATGTGGTCCTTTGCCTGGTGCAACTGGTGTGGTGGCGGATACCGAACCAGCGCTCGCCCGTCCCCGCATTTGCCCTGGCCACCCTGGTGATCGCCACGCTTGCCCCGGTGGGGCACGCCAGCATGCTGGGCGGGGTGGCCGGTACGCTGTTGTCGCTCAACCAGCTGGTGCATCTGGCGGCCGTAGGCGGCTGGGTCGGTGCGCTGGCGTTGCTGGGCTGGGTCGCGCTGCAACCCTTGGGCCTGCAACCTGCACGCCTGGCCCTGGACTTCGGCCGCTATGGCCTGCCGCTGGTTTGGGTGATCGTGGCCACCGGCGTGCTCAACCTCTGGGCCATCACTGGCACCTTGCTGCCGAGTGCAGGGCCATTCGCGGCCATTCTTGGGGTCAAGTTGCTGGCCGTGGCCGCCATGCTAGGGCTGGCGCTGTGGCATCGGCGTCGCGCGCTCAGCGCCACCCCGACGAACCTGCGCCTGACCCTGGGGCTCGAATGGTTGTGCGGGCTCGGCGCCCTGGCGGCCGTAGCCTTGCTAGGCACGTTGCCTCCAACCTTGTAAGGAGCAGGCAGATGAAAATAGGGCTGATCGCCGATACCCATGGGTTGCTGCGCCCCGAGGCCTTGCACGCCCTGGCAGGCTGCGATCACTTGGTGCACGCCGGCGACATCGGCAAGCCGAGCATTCTCGACCAGCTAAGGGCGCTGGCACCGCTGAGCGTGGTGCGTGGGAACAATGACCGAGGCCTGGCGTGGGCCGACGCCCTGCCGGATGAGCTGGTGGTCCACGCCGGCCCGCTCACCCTCTACCTCACCCACGAAATGGCCGACGTGCCAGCGTCACTCCCCGCTAAAGTCAACGTGGTGATCACCGGCCACTCGCATAAGCCCGCAATCGAAACCCGAGGGGGCGTGCTGTTCGTCAACCCCGGCAGCGCCGGGCCGCGGCGGTTCAAGCTGCCGGTTTCGGTCGCGTTGCTGGAGCCGACCGACCAGGGCCCTCGGGCCCGGTTGCTGACGCTGGGCTGAACCGCATCCCGCGCAGTTGCCGTTGCAAGCACTCGATTTGCGCTAGCAAGGCCGGCAGGCTGCTTTCTCCCCTTTCGACCGCTTCGCAACCTTCCACCAACAACGTGGCGCCGACGATCCTCGCTCCGCCTTTAATGCGGTGGACCACGTCATCGACCTCTGGCGATCCGGCGCACAAGCCGCACAAGCGTTGATAATCCTGCGCCAATGCCTCCACCAGGCTGTCGCGCAGCCGTCGCGCCGACGTTACGCAACCACCGGCGAGGCCGAGCAAGGCTTCAGGCGCCGGGGAATGGGGAGCGCCAGCGGCGGCGTTTGACCGCGGCACCGGCGGTGTGGTCGGCACCAAAGCCGCCGCCAGTGCTTCCAGGCCCAGGGGTTTGGTCAGGCATTCGTCCATGCCCGCTTCACGCGAGCGCTCGCGCTGGCCACCGCTGGCGTCGGCGGTGCAGGCGAGCAAGCGGCATGGCGCCAAGCCCTTGCGCTGCTCCTCCAGGCGGATCGCCCGGGCCAGGTCGTAGCCATCGAGCCCGGGCATCTCGCAGTCGCAGATCACGGCGTCGAAGCCGCCCCGGCCACACCATTCGCGCAACCCATGGGCGCCGTCCACCGCGACCGTCACCTGATGGCCCAGGTAACTGAGCTGTTGCGCCAGGAGCACTCGATTGGGCTCGTGATCGTCCACCACCAGCACGCTGATGGGCGCCTGGGCCGTGGGCGCGGCCCCGGGGCACAGCGCCGGGGTGGTCAGTTCGCACGTGGGCAGGCGCAGACGTGCTTGCACGCGGCTGCCCTCGCCCTCGCGGCTGCTCAGCTCCAGGCTGCCGCCCATGATGCGGCACAGGTGCTGGCTGATCGACAGGCCCAGCCCTGCGCCCGCCCGCCCAGACACCTGGTGGTTGCCGGCCTGTTGGTAGGGCTGGCACAACCGCCCCAGGTCCCCTTGGGGGATGCCGATGCCGGTGTCTTGGACCACCAGGCGCAGCGCCAGCTCATTGCCCTCGACCTCGCCATCCAGGCTTACCGTCACGCCACCTTCGCGGGTGAACTTGATTGCGTTGCTCAGCAGGTTGCCCAGTATCTGCTGGAAGCGCAGCGGGTCGAGCAGCACCCCGCCATCGGTACCCGCGCCAAGGGCGAGCTCCAGCCGCAGGCCCTTTTCCCGTGCCTTGGCCTGGTACAGCTGGACCACTTGCGTGGCCAGCGCGTGGATGTCCACCGGCTTCGGGTTCAAGGCCAGGTGCCCCGATTCGATCCGGCTGATATCGAGAATGTCGCTGAGCAGCTCCAGCAGCCCGCTGGCCGACTCGGACGCCACCTGCAACGCCAGCGTGTCCAGCTCACCCTTGGCCGCCTTGCGCAGGGCCAGCTCGAGCATGCCGAGCACGGCGTTCATCGGGGTGCGAATCTCGTGGCTGGCCGTGGCGAGAAAACGGGACTTGGCGCGATTGGCCGCGTCTGCTGCTTCCTTGGCCGTTTGCAGGGCGTCGTAGAGGCGTTGGCGCTCGGTGATGTCGATCCAGCCACCGATGAGCCCGACGATGCTGCCGTTGCTGGCCCGAAACGGCAGCATCCAGTGAAAGACCGTAAGGTACCGGCCGTTGCGCAAACGCAGCTGGCGATCTTCGACGATAGGCTGGCCATCGGCGATGACCTTTCGATACAGCGCTTCGTACTCCCTGGCCTGCTCATTCACCAGCGGGATGCGCGTGACCTTCTGGCTGATCACCGCTTCGCGCTCCACGCCGAGCGCGCTCAGGTAGCTCGCATTGCAATTGAGCAAGCGGCCGCCCCGATCACGCACGTATACCGGGTGCGGGGTGCCGTCGATCATCACCCGCATGAACTCCAGTTGATCGGTTAGCGCATGTTCGGCCGCCCGTCGCCGTCGCACCTGGCGGCGGAGCACGCGGATCCAGACCACCGCAAGCAACAGCATTGCCCCCGCCACGCCGAATGCCGGCACCAGCCAGCGTGCCTGGGTCGGCCATTGCGGCTCCACGTGAACCTCGCTACGCCACCGCCGAGCCATGTCGTCGAGGCTGGCGGGATCGAAGCTGAGCAGCGCCTGGTCCAGAATCGCCAGCAGCGGCTGCTGCCCCGGTTGCGCCGCGAACGCATAGCGGCGCGGCGCGAGCGGTAGCGCGCCAGCGATGCGCAGGGCCTGCCCCGGCGAGCCCGCCAGCATCGCCCGGGCCTGCACATAGGGGAGCACGGCGCCGACAGCGCCCTGCCCGGTCACTTGGTCGACGGCTTCGCGGGCCGTTGCGCGCTCTTGCCATTGGATCACGGGCCAGCGTTGCGCCAGGGTGGCGGTCAATCCCAGCGAGGCTGGCACCACTATCACCTGGCCCGCCGCGTCATCCAGCGCGGCCGCAGGTGCCGCCGCGCCGCCTGCCACCAACACCGGCACGGCACTCAGCCAGGCCCTGCTCAGCCGCAGCCCCGCTTGTGCCCCGGCGGTGGAAGCCATGGCCGCCGCCAGGTCCACTTCGCCGTGCTCGAGCGCGCGGAGCAGCGCGGCATGCGAATCCAGGGCCACAGGCTCGAACGCCAGCCCCGTACGCTGGCCGATACGCCCGAGCAGGTCTGCCGCGAGCCCGCGGAACACCCCCTTTTCGCTCTCGAAGCTGAGCGGGGCGAATTCGCGCAGGTAGCCCACCCGCACCTTGGGATGCGCGGCCATCCAGCCCCGCTCTTCGGGCTGGAGCACAACCGGCGCCACTTCGCTGAGCCTGACCGCGCCACGGCTCCAGGTTTCGTCGACCTGCTCACGCCAGCTTCGTGTGGCGGCCGCGAGGCCTGCGTTGACCAGCCCGAGCAGGCGGCTGTCGTTGGCACGCAGCAGGAACGCCATGCCCGCCGGCCGCGGCGTCAAAAAGCGTACTTGTTCGCGGCCAGACAACGGGCTTTGCCCCAGCTGCGCGGCGACCGAACGGGCGTTGCCCAGCAACGCGTCTGCCTGGCCAAGCGCTACCGCGGCCAACCCCGTGAGCAGCGAAGGCGTGGCCCGAAGCGTGTAACCGGGGGCGAGTTCGCCGGCGCTGGCCATGCTGGCGTAACCCCGTTCCACTTCCAGGGCCTCGCCCCGCCCGCGGCCATCCGCCGGACGATCCGCGCGTTTGACCAATACGGGCTCGTCGGCCGCATAGGGCAGGCTGCGCACCAGCCCTGCCAGCCCGACCTCCTCCCCATTGGCCCCGGTCAGCAGGTCGATGTCGCCTGCGCGCAGTGCCGCCAGCGCCGCCTCCCGGCCGGCGAACGCGACGATCTGCACGTCCAGGTGCAGCAGCTGCGAGAGCAGTTGCACGTATTCGGCGCTGATGCCCTCGTAGTGCTGGCCGTTGCCTAGCACGTCGAACGGCGGCGCGTCTGGCCGCGATACCCCTACCCTCAGGGTGCGCCGTTGCCATAGCCACTGGCGGTCTTCGTCGGGTAGGGCCAGGCTCGGGCCACGCCCTGCGATGGAGGCGACCCGGGGATGCAGTTGTGGCGCATCGGCCGCCGCCGAGGGGGCCGCCAGCCCGCCCACAAATGCCACCAGAAGAAAAATTACGCGCCGGCCGAGGCGCCACTGGCGCCTCAGCACAGCTGGTGCCTGCGGGCGATTTCCGCCAGGGCCACCACCGAAGGCACGCCGAGTTTTTCCATCAACCGGTACTTGTAACTGCTGACGGTCTTGGCGCTCAACGCCAGGTGTTCGCCTATCAGGCGGTTGGTGTAGCCCCGGGCCAGGTGGTGCAACACGAGGATTTCCCGGTCGCTGAGCTCCGCAAGGCATTCGCGCTCCGAGCGCAGCGCGTCGCGACGGCACACGCTGCTGAAGGTCACGTCCGGGAAGTAGCTATACCCGGCACGCACGGCGCTGACCGCCTTGCGCAGCTCGGCGAGTTCGTTGTTCTTGGCGACGAAGCCACAGGCGCCGGCCTTCATGCAGCGCAGCGAGTAGAACTCCGCTGGCAGCGAACTGAGCACCAGCACCCGCGTGGGCAAGCGCAGGCTGCGAAAGCGCTGCATGACGGTCAGGCCGTCGAGCAGGGGCATGGAGATATCGACAATGGCGAGATCGGGCGCCACTTCCCGGGCGAGCTGCAAGGCGTGTCGACCGTTGTCGGCCTCGCCCACCAGCGCCACGCCGTCCTGGCGCAATAGCAGGGCCACGCTGGCGCGTATAAAAGGGTGATCATCGACGATCATCGCCCGGTACATTGACACCTCCTTGGCTATTGCCCCGCCTGGCTCCTGACGGGGTGTGCGGATTATTCGGCGTTCCGCCCAAGGAATCTGTAGGACCCGTCCGACGTGTTTGTAGGAAAGGTGGAAGAGTTCCGTCAGGGAGCAATAGCCGCTTGGTTGCGGTCCACTCCTCAGGCCCTGAAGGACGTTGAACACCATGTCGGATATTGCCGTACCCGCCCTGCCCCCTGACCTTCACTACGTGGATGACAGCCAGCCCGGCATTCGCCGGCGCAAGCTCAGGGGCAAGTTCGCTTACTTCAGCCCGGGGGGCGAGCGCATCAAAGACCCGGACGAGATCCATCGGATCAACGCCTTGGCGATCCCGCCGGCGTACCAGGATGTATGGATCTGCCCCGACCCCCGCGGGCATTTGCAGGCCACCGGGCGAGACGCACGGGGCCGCAAGCAGTACCGCTATCACGCGCGTTGGCGCGAACTGCGCGACGAAAACAAATACGCCCGGATGCTCGCCTTCGGAAAAAGCCTGCCGCGCGTGCGCCGCCAGCTCGAAGAACACCTGGCAACGCCGGGGTTGTCGCGCAACAAGGTGATGGCCGCAGTGATTTCCCTGCTGGACGCGACCTTGATCCGTGTTGGCAACAGCCAATATGCCCGGGACAACCAGTCCTACGGGCTGACCACCCTGCTCAACGAGCACGTGGAGGTGAAGGGGAGCGCGATCGCTTTCCAGTTCCGCGGCAAGAGTGGCGTGGAACATCAGGTAAGCCTGAAGGACAAGCGCCTGGCGCGGATCATCAAGCGCTGCATGGACCTGCCCGGGCAGCACCTGTTCCAGTACCTGGACGAAGACGGCGAGCGTCACCACGTGAGCTCCCACGACGTCAACGAATACCTGCGTAGCCTGCATGGCAGCGACTTCACTGCAAAGGATTACCGCACCTGGGCAGGCAGCGCCCTGGCCTTGGCGATGCTGCGCGAACTGCACTGGCAGCCGGAGCCTGAAGCCAAGCGGCATATCGTAGAGATGGTCAAGCAGGTGGCGCGGCAGCTGGGCAACACTCCAGCGGTGTGCCGCCGGTGCTATATCCACCCTGCCGTGCTGGAGCGGTTCGCCCTGGGCGAACTGGCGGCGTTGCCCAAGCCTCGCCAACGCAAGGGGCTACGCCTGGAAGAAGTAGCCCTGGCGACGTTCCTGGAAAACCTGCTGGAGCTCGCCGAGGAAGATGCCCGCCGGGCGAGTTGACCCCGGCACCGTCGCCGCCGCGTTCGCAGATGCTGCTGGCACCGTAGGAGCGGGCGAAAGCCCGTTGTAGGAGCTGGCGAAAGCCCACTGTAGGAGCTGGCGAAGCCTGCGAACCGAGGGGGCAGCCGGGTTTATTCCGGGGGGCCTCCAGTTCCCGGGCGATGCCCGGTCCCACAGGGTTCGGCACGGCCTTCCAGCTTCGCTGTAGGAGCGGGCGAAGCCTGCGAACCGAGGGTGCAGCCGGGTTTGTCCCGTGGGGCCTCCTGTTCCCGGGCGGTGCCCGGTCCCACAGGGTTCGGCGCGGCCTTCCAGCTTCGCTGTAGGAGCGGGCGAAAGCCCGCGAACCGAGGATGCAGCCGGGTTTGTTCCGTGGTGCCTCCAGTTCCCGGGCGACGCCCGGTCCCACAGGGTTCGGCACGGCGCTCTAGCTTCGCTGTGGGAGCGGGCGAAAGCCCGCGAACCGAGGGGGAAGCCGGGTTTGTCCCGTGGGGCATCCAATTCCCGGGCGATGCCCGGTCCCACAGGGTTCGGCACGGCCTTCTAACTTCGCTGTAGGAGCGGGCAAAGCCCGCGAACCGAGGATGCAGCCGGGTTTGTTCCGTGGCGCCTCCAGTTCCCGGGCGGTGCCCGGTCCCACAGGGTTGGACGCAGTGCTCTAGCTCCGGGTAGGAGCGGGCGAAAGCCCGCGAACCCGCCGCATCGAGGTGCAGATGCCAGGCGCCACGGGCGGGCTCGGCCCTACTGGGTCGGCGCGCGGCCTTTACCGGGGTTCTTGGTGTCGGCCGGGCGCTGGGCCTCGCCCTGCTGGTTCAGCTGCTTGTTGGTTTCGCCGACCTTGCCAGCGTTTTCCGGGCGGTGGTCCAGGTCTTCTCGCTTCGATTGCTTGTTCATGCGGGTTACTCCGAATGGTTCATGCATTAGGCAACGGCATCGGGGTAAACGTTTCCTCTGAACTCATCGGCTGTGCGGCCAGTCCGCATAAGGAGTGATCGTCACGAGGCAAGAACCGATGCATATCTCGCTGGATAAACAAGTAGCGCTCGTCACCGGCGCCAGCTCCGGGCTCGGTTATGCCGCTGCCAAGGCATTGGCAGCGGCTGGGGCCGCTGTGGTGGTCAACTACAACAGCCACGCCGAGCCCGCCGAGCAGCTGGTAGAGACCATTCGCCAGGCTGGTGGCCAGGCCATCGCGGTCGGTGGCGATGTGAGCGACGAGACCGCGGTCGAAAAACTGTTTGCCGCCACGGTGGATGCGTTCGGCGCCCTGGATATCCTGGTCGCCAACTCCGGCCTGCAGAAAGACGCGCCCATCGCCGACATGACCCTGGACGACTGGCGCAAGGTGCTGGACGTCAACCTTACCGGGCAATTTCTCTGTGCCCGCGCCGCGCTGCGCCAGTTCGCCCGACAGGGCCCTCGCCCGTGGGTGTCGCGCGCCAACGGCAAGATCATCCATATGAGCTCGGTGCACCAGCTGATTCCCTGGGCGGGGCATGCCAACTACGCGGCGTCCAAGGGCGGCGTCGACCTGCTGATGCGCACCATTGCCCAGGAGGTGGGCGAACAGCGCATCCGCGTCAACGGCATCGCTCCCGGTGCCATCCGCACCGCCATCAACCGGAGCGTCACCGAGGGCGCGGGTGCCGACAAATTGCTCGGGCTGATCCCCTACGGCCGCATGGGCGAGCCCGACGATGTGGCCAACGCCATCGTGTGGCTGGCCTCGGACCTCTCCGACTACGTCCATGGCACCACCTTGTTCATCGACGGCGGCATGAGCCTTTACCCGGAGTTTCGCCACAATGGATGACGACCGCAAAACCGCCCAGGTGCCTATCCAGCGCCACGGGGTCATCGGCAACATGCGCGCACTGGCGCTGGTGGCAGACACCGGCAGCATCGACTTCATGTGCTGGCCGGAGTTCGACAGCCCGTCGCTGTTCACCGCCTTGCTCGACACCCCAGCGGCGGGTGTTTTCGAACTGGCTCCGCGCTTGCCGGACGCGCGCCGGCTGCAGATCTACCTTCCGGGCAGCAACGTGCTGCAAACCCGCTGGCTGAGCCGCGACGCAGTGGTGGAAGTGATCGACCTGATGCCCGTGGTGGCCGATGCCGGGTTGCCACCGCTGCTGGTGCGGCGGGTGACCGTCGCTCATGGCCAGGCGACCATCCGCATGCGCTGCCGCGTGCGCCACGATTACAACCGCGCGGCCACTCACCTTCAAGGCAGCGACCAGGGCGTGGTGTTCAGCGCCGAAGGCCAACCCGAGGTGCGCTTGCGCGCTTCCGTGCCCATGCGGCTGAACGAAGACAGCGCCGTGGCCGAGTTCGAGCTGCAAGCTGGGGAAACCGCCGAGTTCATCTTCGGCAATGCCGACGATGCCCGTGTGCTGCCTGACCTGGCCCCGCACCTGCTGGCCGAGACCCTTGCGTTCTGGCGCCACTGGCTGCGCAAGAACAACTACCGCGGCCGCTGGCGAGAAAGCGTGGAACGCTCGGCCCTGGTGCTCAAGCTGCTGACCTCGCGCGAGCATGGCGGCATCCTCGCCGCCGGCACCTTCGGCCTGCCTGAGCGCGCGGGCGGCGAACGCAACTGGGACTACCGCTACTGCTGGATCCGCGACGCGTCCTTTACCGTCTATGCGTTCATGCGCCTGGGCTTCAACGACGAAGCCAATGACTTCATGCGCTGGGTGCGCGCCAGGGTCAGCTCGTGCTGCAAAGACCCGGCGCCGCTGCGCATCGTGTACGGCATCGCTGGCGAGAAGGAGTTTCCCGAACAGAACCTGGACCACCTGACCGGCCACCTGGGCTCCAGGCCCGTGCGCATCGGCAACCAGGCATACGAGCAAAAGCAGCTGGATATCTTCGGCGAACTGCTGGACGCGGTGTACCTGGCCAACAAATACGGCGAGGCGATCTCCCACGAGGGCTGGGAAAACTGCCAGGTGCTGGTCAACCGCCTGTGCGAGCAATGGCAGGACACCGATGTGGGCATCTGGGAAATGCGCGGCCAACCGCAGCACTTCCTGCACTCCCGGCTGATGTGCTGGGTAGCGCTGGACCGGGCCATACGCCTGGCCTACAAGCGCTCGCTGCCGGCGCCGTTCGAGCGTTGGGACGAAACACGCCAGGCGATCCACCGGGATATCTGGACGAACTTCTGGGACGACGAAGCCGGGCACTTCGTGCAGCGCCTGGGCAGCACGGACGTGGACGCGGCGATGCTGCTGATGCCGCTGTTCCGCTTTATCGGCGCCACCGACCCGCGCTGGCTGGCCACCCTGGCGGTGATCGAACGCGACCTGGTGCGCGACGGCATGGTGTATCGCTACCGCAACCAGGACGGCAACGATGGCTTGAGCGGCGAAGAAGGCGCGTTCACTGCCTGCTCGTTCTGGTACGTCGAGTGCCTGGCGCGAGCCGGCCGGCTGGAAAAAGCTCACTTGGAATTCGAACAGCTGTTGCGCTATGCCAACCCGCTTGGGTTGTACGCCGAGGAATTCGACCGTAACGGGCGCCACCTGGGTAACACACCCCAGGCGCTCAGCCACCTGGCGCTGATCAGCGCGGCGACGTTCCTCGACCGCAAGCTCAGCGGCGACAGCAGTTTCTGGCAACCCTGAAGAGGACCCTACCGATGAAAAATCAACTTGAAGAAGCTGTACTGACCCGCTTGCGTAACGCTCATCCCAATGGGCTGGGTAAAGAGATCCTCGATGACTTCCACGGCCCTGAACAGGTCGAACTGTGCATCAAGGACCTGCGCGAGCGCGGCCTGATCCACAGCCCGGAAGAAGGCAAGCTGGTGTACCCGGTCAAGCTCAGCGCCGCGGGCGTGGAAGCGGCCGACGCCTACGTGAAGAAAACCTGAACCTGGAGGTTGGCGCCGGGGCCCTGTTCCGGCGCCGAATGGGATCACAAAAACCTAGCATTGTTATCAAGTTTTTAAGGGTTTTCAGCGCTCTGCTGGCTAGGCGCAAAGCGTGTTACAGGAGATACTTAGCGTCCGTTTTTCACCTATGTCTTGTAGTCCTTTTCTTAAACTGGCGCAGGATAAATACGGAATTAAACTGTCCAACCCGCGTCTCTACTTGTAGGACGTCTTGTTTACACGTTAACAGACCGGATATTTAGCAAGGAATCAAGGAGCATTACATGCTGATACTCACCCGCAAGGTCGGCGAAAGCATCGTCATCAATGACGATATCAAGATCACCATCCTTGGCGTGAAGGGAATGCAGGTTCGCATCGGCATCGACGCGCCTAAGGATGTTCAGGTTCACCGCGAAGAGATTTTCAAGCGCATCCAGGCAGGCACCCCCGCGCCTGAGAAGAACGAGCACTGATCCAGCCGGTTCACCTGCCGGCGCTTTCCATGCGCCGGGCTCTGCGCCCGGCGGGCCTCTTTTTTTATCTATTCACGCCGCGGGCACTGCCCGCCTACAGGCGCGCACAGCGCCGTCATTCAGCTGAACTGGCTAAAGAGCTCGGCGACGAATAACCGGATCGGTTGCTGCGGCCGATAGACCTTGGCCAAGTGTTGTTCTGCACTGCGCAGGTGCTGACGTAGCCGATGCTTGACCCCACCCTGCCCCAGCACCGCTACCAAGGTGGATTTCCCCGCATCCTTGCCGACGTCCTTACCCAGCGCAGGGGTGGCTGGGCCTTGGTCATGCAGGTCATCGAGCAATTGGAACGCCTGGCCCAGGTCTAGGGCGAAGGCGCCGAGCGCCTGTCTGACCCAGGGTTGGGCGCCGGCTACGATGGCCGCCATTTGCAGGCTGGCATCGAACAATACGGCCGTCTTGAGTTCGTTAGTGCGGGCAATCGCCTCGGGGCTGCGCGACAGGCTGCCCTCGCGCAGGTCTTCATACTGCCCCCTGACCAGCCCCTGGCTGCCGACCGCCCGAGACAGCTCCGCCCCCAGCAACGCCTTGCGGGGGGCTTCGATATCCGCGCTGGCCAGCAGGCCGAACGCCCGGCTGAGCAAGGCGATGGCGGCAAGGATCGCCACGTCCTGGCCAACCCTCAGGTGCAGCGCGGGCAAGCCGCGCCGGAGGGTTGCGTTGTCCATGCAGGGCAGGTCGTCGAGCACCAGGGACGCGGCATGGACCATCTCCACCGCGCAGGCCATGTCCAGCACCCCCGGGCGGGTTTCCCCCAGCCCTTCTGCCGCCAACAACAGCAACAGCGGGCGCACCCGCTTGCCGGGGGCCAGGGCGCTCTCGCGCATGGCCAGCTCCAGCAGCTGTTGGTGATCGCCGGGCTCGGGCAGCAGTGCGTGCAAGCGATCTTCCACAGACTGACGCAACGGCCCCCAATCACACCGGCGGCGATCTTCAAGTACGGCGAAAGGCTTGGCTGTCATGCGGTCGGATCCTTTTCGGCTATGTTGTTGGAGCGGGTACCGGTCGTACAGCTCTGGCCTGGGGGCGGCCCAGTGGATTGCCTTGGTGTGCATGCGCAACGGAACGCCTGGGCGCCAACGCTGCCTTAACACCACGCGGTTGCTATACCAACCCTCTACAAAGTAGCCGACCCTGCACAACTGACAGTGGATTCTCAGGAATACTCCCGGAGCCGCGATGAATGAGGTGGATCTGCTTGACCGTAAGAACGATCACCTGGCGATCGTGCTCGATCCCGCCCGGGCGCGGAGCCTTGGCCGCACAGGTTTCGAGCAGTGGCGCTTCGTGCATTGCGCGCTGCCAGAGCTGGACCTGGCCGCCATTGACTTGAGCACCCGCTTTCTCGGCAAGCCGCTGTCGGCTCCAGTGTTGATCAGCTCGATGACGGGGGGCGCCAGCCGTGCCCGAGAGATCAACCACCACCTGGCCGACGCCGCCCAGGCGCTGGGGTTGGCCATGGCGGTCGGCTCGCAGCGAGTGGCGCTGGAAACCAGCGCCGACCATGGCCTGACCCGGGCGCTGCGCCAGCGCGCACCGGATATTCTGCTGCTGGCCAACCTGGGCGGCGCCCAGCTGCGCACGCCGGCGGGCCTGGACCTTGCCCGCCGCGCCGTGGACATGATCGACGCGGACGGGTTGTTCATTCACCTCAACCCGCTTCAGGAAGCCGTTCAGCCCGGTGGCGACAGCGACTGGCGGGGCGTCGCCGACGCCATCGCCGAGGCCGTTCGCCAGTTGCAGGTGCCGGTGGTGATCAAGGAAGTGGGCAGCGGGTTGAGCGCCGAGGTCGCCGTGCGCCTTGCCGCCGCGGGCGTTGCCGCCCTGGATGTGGCGGGCCTGGGGGGCACCCACTGGGCCGCTGTCGAGGCCGAACGTGCCACCAACGCGGCAGAGCGAGAGGTCGCCGCGGCCTTCAGTGAGTGGGGCATTCCGACCGCGCAGGCGCTGCGCGAGGTGCGCCAGCGCTTGCCACAGATGCCCCTGATCGCCTCTGGCGGCATCCGCAACGGCATCGACATGGCCAAGGCCATTGCGCTGGGGGCGGACATGGTGGGCCAGGCCGCTGCGGTGCTGCGCAGCGCCACTGAGTCGCCCGAAGCGGTCATCGCCCATTTCGAGGTCGCTTTGCGCCAGCTGCGCATTGCCTGCTTCTGTACCGGCTCGGCCAACCTCGCTCAGCTGCGCCACGCCACGCTGGTTCAGGAGGCGCCCGCGCAGTGAGCCATTTCGGCGTCGTCGCTCCGCCACTGTTCAGCCACTTCCAGGCGTTGCAGGCGTTGGCCGCGCGCTTGCTGGAGCGCGGGCATCGGGTCACGTTCTTCCAGCAGCTGGAGGCGGGCGCGCTGCTGCGCGACAGCCGCATAGGCTTCCACCCGCTAGGCCTCGATAGCCACCCGCCCGGCAGCCTTGGGCAAACCCTGCGCCACGCGGCGCGGCCCGCTGGCCTAGCCGTGCGAAGGGTGATCCAGGACATGGCCGCCAGCACGGAGATGCTCTGCGCCGAGCTGCCCGAGGCCCTCACTGCCCTGCAGGTGGACGGGCTGATCTGCGACCAGATGGAAGCCGCCGGTGGCTTGGTCGCCGAAGCGCTGGGGTTACCGTTCGTGTCGGTGGCCTGCGCGCTGCCGGTGAACCGCGAGCCGGGCATACCCTTGCCGGTAATGCCCTTCGGCTGGGAAGACGACCCGCGCATGCGCAAGGTCTACGCCACGTCGGCGCGGATCTACGATGCCTTGATGGCGCCCCATGGCCGCGTGATAGCGCGCCGTGCCCAGGCTTTCGGGCTGCCGCCAAGGCACGGCCTGCACGAGTGCCTGTCCACGCTCGCGCAGGTCAGCCAATCCCTGCCCGGCCTGGAGTTTCCGCGCCAGGCACTGCCCGCCTGTTTTCATCACGTGGGCCCGTTGCGCGTCCCGGCGCGGCCACTGGCTGACGACGCCACCTGGCCGGTGGAACGCGGGCGGCCCTTCGTATTCGCCTCCCTGGGCACGTTGCAAGGCCATCGCTATGGCCTGTTCAAACGCATTGCCAAGGCGTGCCGGGCACTCGGGGTGCAGTTGCTGGCCGCCCATTGCGGCGGCCTGAACGAGCGCCAGGCCCGCGGCGTGCAGGCGGCCGGCGCGACCTGGGTGACCGGGTTCGCCGCGCAAGCGCAAGTGCTGCGCCAGGCCGACGCGGTGATCAGCCATGGCGGGCTCAATACCGTGATGGACGCCCTGGTCGCCGGTACCCCGATCCTCGCGCTGCCCATTGCCTTCGACCAACCCGGTGTAGCGGCTCGGGTGCAGCACGCCAGGATCGGCCTGCATAGCTGGCACCGCAGCCGCTGGCAAACCCTGGCCCAGCGCCTTGAGACGCTGCTGGGCGACGGCAGTTTCGCCGGCCCCCTGGCCGTGCTGGAGAACCAGCTGCAAGCCGCGGGCGGTGCCCAACGGGCGGCGCTGATCATCGAGCAGGCGCTGCAAGGCGGCCGCGCGGTGGCTGTGGGGCCGTCATCATGAGGCGTACCTGGGATTTGATTCTGGTGGGGGCTGGCCTGGCCAACGGGCTGCTGGCCTGGCACTTGCGCGCGCGGCGCCCCGAGCTGTCGGTGCTGTTGATCGACCAGGCAGCGGCGATGGGGGCCAACCACACATGGTCGTTTCACGAAAGCGACCTCAGCCCCGCTCAGCATCAATGGCTGGCGCCATTGGTGAGCCACCGCTGGCCAGGTTACGAGGTGCGTTTCCCCAACTTGCGGCGCACGTTCGCCGGTGCTTATTGCAGCATCAGCGGCGAGCACTTCGCCCGCACCCTGACCGCAGCCCTGGGCCGGCAGTTGATGCTCAACGCCGTGGTCAAGCGGCTGACGCCTGACACGGTGCAACTGGCCAGCGGTGAAACCCTGCACGCCGGCGCGGTGATCGATGGCCGTGGCCTTGCGCCTAGCGAGCACCTGCGCCTGGGCTACCAAGCCTTCCTGGGCCAGGAGGTGCAGCTGGCGCAGCCCCACGGCTTGACGCTGCCGACCGTGATGGACGCCACCGTGGCCCAGCACGACGGCTATCGCTTCGTGTATGTGCTGCCATTGGCGCCCGACCGGCTGCTGATCGAAGACACCTACTACCGCGAAAGCCCCACGCTGGACCCTTTTCTGGTGCGTGAGCGGATCAACGCCTACGCCCAGGCGCACGGCTGGCAGGTCGAGCGCATCCTGCGCGAGGAACAGGGCAGCCTGCCGATCATTCTGGCCGGGCGCTTCGAAGCCTTTTATGCCGACGGCCAGGGCGTACCCCGAAGCGGCCTGCGTGGCGGCCTGTTCCACCCCGTGACCGGTTATTCACTGCCTGAGGCGGTACGCCTGGCGGACCTGCTGGCCAGCACCACGGACCTCAGCGCCGATGCCTTGCAGGTGCTGCTGTACCGCCACCGCCTGGGGCTGTGGCGACACCAACGGTACTTCCGGCTGCTCAACCGCATGCTTTTTCTAGCCGCCGCGCCGCCGCAGCGGTGGAAAGTGCTGGAGCGCTTCCACCGCTTGCCGCCAGGGCTGATCCAGCGTTTCTACGCTGGGGCGCCCAGCGCTACGGACAAACTCCGGCTGCTGCTGGGCAAGCCACCGGTGCCGGTGCTGCCCGCGCTCAAGGCCATGCTCGATTACGCCCCACCGGCACAGGAAGAACCATGACCGATACCCCATTGACCGTGGTCACCGGCGCAGGCTTCGGCGGGCTCGCCTTGGCCATCCGCCTGCAAGCCGCTGGCCGCCCCACCCTGCTCCTGGAGGCCCGGGACAAGCCCGGCGGGCGCGCCTATGTGTACGAGCAAGATGGCTTTGTGTTCGACGCCGGCCCTACGGTGATCACCGACCCGAGCGCGATCGAGGAGCTGTTCCAGATCAGCGGCCGGCGCATGGCAGACTACGTCGAATTGTTGCCGGTGACGCCGTTCTACCGGCTGTGCTGGGAAGACGGTAGCCGCTTCGACTACGCCAACGACCAGGAGGCGCTGGAACGGGCGATCCACCGCTTCAATCCGGCGGACGTGGAGGGTTACCGGCGTTTCCTGAAATACTCCCGGGCAGTGTTCGAAGAGGGTTACCTCAAGCTCGGCAGCGTGCCCTTCCTGTCGTTCCGCGACATGTTGCGGGTGGGCCCTAGCCTGGCCCGCTTGCAGGCGTGGCGCAGCGTCTATGCCATGGTGGCGAAATTCATCCGCGATGAGCGGCTGCGCCAGGCGTTTTCCTTCCACGCCCTGCTGGTGGGAGGCAACCCCTTTGCCGCGTCGTCCATTTACACGTTGATCCACGCCCTAGAGCGAGAATGGGGCGTGTGGTTTCCACGGGGCGGTACCGGCGCGCTGGTGCAGGCGCTGGTGCGCTTGTTCCAGGACCTGGGCGGGCGCCTGGAGCTCAACGCCAAGGTCAGCGCCATCGACACCCATGACGGCCGCGTCAGCGGCGTACGCCTGGCCGACGGTCGCGCGATCCCAGCCGTGGCGGTGGCGTCCAACGCCGACGTGGTCAATACCTACAAGCAATTGCTCGCCGGCCACCCCCGCGGTGCGCGACACGGCAAGGCACTGGCCGGCAAACGCGCGAGCAATTCGCTGTTCGTGCTGTACTTCGGGCTGGACCGTCAGCAGCCGGGCCTCGCCCACCACACCGTGTGCTTCGGGCCACGCTATCGCGGGCTGGTCCAGGATATTTTCCATGGCACGCAGCTGGCCGAGGATTTCTCCCTCTACCTGCACGCGCCCTGCGCTACCGATCCCAGCCTGGCGCCGCCCGGCTGCGGCACCCACTATGTGTTGGCCCCGGTGCCCCACCTGGGCAATGCCCCACTGGACTGGGACGTCGAAGGGCCGCGGCTGCGCGAGCGCATCTTCAGCTACCTCGAACAGCGTTACCTGCCCGGCCTGCGCAGCCAACTGGTGACCAGCCGCATCTTCACCCCGGCGGACTTTCGCGATCAGCTCGGCGCCCACCTTGGCTCGGCCTTTTCGCTGGAGCCGCTGCTGCGCCAGAGCGCCTGGTTCCGCCCCCACAACCGCGACGATGACATCCCGAACCTGTACCTGGTGGGCGCCGGCACGCATCCTGGCGCGGGCGTGCCGGGTGTGATCGGCTCGGCGAAGGCGACGGCCCGGCTGATGCTCGAGGACTTCCAGCCATGAGCCAGCCCTTGCTCGACCACGCTGCGCGCACCATGAGCCAGGGCTCGAAAAGCTTTGCCGCGGCCGCGCGCCTGTTCGACCCCGCCACCCGCCGCAGCGCCTTGCTGCTGTACACCTGGTGCCGGCACTGCGACGACGTGATCGACGGCCAGGTGCTGGGCCACGAAGGCGCCCCGCCGCCCACCGAGCAGGCCAGTGCGCGGCTGGCGGAGCTGCGCGAGCTGACCGCGGCGGCGTATCGCGGCGAGCCGATGCGTGATCCCGCCTTCGCTGCTTTCCAGCACGTCGCCCACGAGCACGGCATCGAGGCGCGCCACGCCTTTGCCCACCTGGATGGCTTTGCCATGGACGTGCATGGCCGGCGCTATGAACGGCTGGAAGACACCCTGGACTATTGCTACCACGTGGCCGGGGTGGTCGGCCTGATGATGGCCCGGGTGATGGGCGCCAGCGCCCCCGCGACCCTGCAACGGGCCTGCGACCTGGGGCTGGCGTTCCAGCTCACCAACATAGCCCGGGATATCGTCGAAGACGCTGCGGTAGGCCGCTGCTATTTGCCGCAAGCCTGGCTCCATGAGCTAGGGGTGCCAGCACACGATCTCGCCGCACCGGCCTACCGCCCTGCCCTGGCCACCCTGGCCGCCCGCCTGGTGAACGCCGCCGAGCCTTACTACGCCTCGGCCCGGGCCGGCATCGGCGACCTGCCCCCACGCTGTGCCTGGGCAGTGGCGACGGCATTGCTGGTGTACCGGGCGATCGGCCTCAAGGTCTGTGCCGCCGGCCCCAAGGCCTGGGACCGGCGCCAGGGCACCAGCAAAGCGGAAAAGCTCTGGTTATTGGGCAGAGGGTTGCTGTTGGCAAGGCAAGCCCGCGTGGCGAACCATAGACCTCGCGACGTGGGCCTATGGCAAGGGCCAGGCTGAACGTGCAGGAACGGGGCGAAGCCTGCGAACCGGCAAAGCCCAAGGTTCGCGGGCTGGCGCCAGCGCCTATTGGCGCTCGGATGGGGGCCGGCTTTCGTTCCGGCGCAGTTGCCGCTTGAGCCTGGCCACTGGCGGAGCATAAAGAAACCCGAACGACACGCAGCCCTCGCGGCCGCCGACGGCGTGGTGCAGCCGGTGTGCCTGGTAAAGGCGTTTGAGATAGCCGCGCCGGGGCAGGTAGCGCAGGGGCCAGCGGCGGTGGACCATGCCATCGTGGGCGATGAAATACAGCGCGCCGTAGAGGGTCATGCCGGCGCCGATCCACTGCAGCGGGTAGGCCCCGGCCGTTCCAGCGGCGATCAGCGCGATCGCCAGCGCGGCGAACACCAGGGCATAGAGGTCGTTGAGCTCGAACCAGCCGCGCCGCGGCTCATGGTGCGAGCGGTGCCAGGCCCAACCGAAACCGTGCATCACGTACTTGTGGGCCAGGATCGACACCCCTTCCATTGCCAGCACGGTCATTACCACTATCAAGGCTTCAAGCATTCGCGGTCCCCTCCATTGCCCTTGGGCAATGCGCCTGCCACCGGGTTCCGCGGCGTGCTCAGAGCCAGCCTTGTTGCAGCGCTTCGATCGCCATGGGCTTGGCGAAGTGATAACCCTGGGCCTGGCCCGTCCCCATTTCGCGCAGCAGGTTGAGCGAAGCGGCGTCTTCCACGCCCTCGGCGACCACCGACAGCCCCAGGGACTCGGCCATGCGGACGATGGCGCGAACGATCGCCCGGCTGCGGCCGCTGGAGGTCAGTTCGAGAATGAACGACTTGTCGATCTTGAGCCCCGTGAAGCGGAACTGGTGAACGTAGCTGAGCGAGGAAAAGCCCGCGCCGAAATCGTCCAGCACCACGGACATGCCTTGGTCGGCGAGCTTCTGCATGCTCTGCCGGGCCAGCTCCGGCTCGGCCACCAGCGCGCCTTCGGTCAGCTCCAGGCAGATGCGCCCGGGGTTTACGCCGTAGCCCTCGAGCAGTTCGAGCACTTCATCGGCGAACTCCGGCCGGGTGATGCTGTAGCTGGAGCAGTTCACGTGCACCGGCGGCCAGTGGCCGTTTTCCGGGCGCGCCAGGATGGTCGCCACGCAACGAAGCATGTACAGGTCCAACCGGCCGATCAGCCGCAGCCCTTCCAGGGCAGGCAGGAAGGCGCCTGGCGCCAGCACCTGGCCATCCGGCTGGCGCCAGCGGATCAACGCCTCCAAGGCAACCAGGCGGCCGGTGGCGATGTCGATGATCGGCTGGAAGTACGGCACCAGCTCCTCGTTGCCCTTCATCGCGTTGCGCAGCGCGCCTTCACGCTCTACCTGGTCGGAGAACTCCCGGCGCAGCTCCTGGTTGAACACCGCGTAGCTGTCGCGCCCGCCGTTCTTCACCCGGTACATGGCCGTGTCGGCGTCGCGCAGCAGGTCCGCCGGCTCTTCGTGGAACTGCTCGTCGGCGCTGACGATACCGATGCTGCAGGACGAGAACACCGCCTGCCCATCGATGTGGAACGGCAGATCGAAGGCCGCGAGGATGCGCTCGGCAATGCCCACGGCGATGTCTACCGGCGCCTCCGGAGCCAGCACGGCGAACTCGTCACCGCCCAGGCGTGCCAGCAGGTCTGTATCGCGCAGGCAACTGCGCAAGCGCGCCGCCGCTTCCATCAACAGCAGGTCGCCGAAGTGATGGCCGCGGCTGTCGTTGATCAGCTTGAAGCGGTCCAGGTCGAGAAACATCACCACCAATTGCCGGCCCTGGCCGCGGAACTGCTGCCACGCCTGTTCGAGGCGGAACTGCAAGTGGCTGCGGTTGGGCAGGCCGGTCAGGGCGTCGTGGGCGTTTTCGTGTTGCAGCTTGGCGTTGGCCAAGTCCAGCTCACGGGTACGGTCCTGCACCCGCGCCTCCAGCTTGAGGTTGGCGGCGTGGACCGCCTCGGCGGCGCTGCGCCGGGCCAGGGCGGTGTCTATATGGCGCGACACGAACGTCAGCAGTTCCTGGTCGCGCAGGGTGTAACGGATCTGCGGCACGTAGCTCTGCACCACCAACACGCCGCGTACCTGTTCGTCGTCGAACAACGGAATGCCCAGCCAAGACTGCGAGCGCACCGGGTCGTTACTGTTCTGGATCTCCCCGGCTTCCATCAGCCGGGTGGCGTCGTCGAAGTCGATCAGGCAGGGCCGGCGCTGGCGGATCACGTATTCGGTCAGGCCACGGCGGCCACGCCTGGGCGCCGGGCGAATGCTCGTCACTTCGTCGATGTAATAGGGGAAGGTCACTTCGTCCTGCGCCTGCTCATACAGCGCGATATAGAAGTTACGGGCGTACAGCAGCTCGCCGACGATCGCATGCAGGCGCGAGAACAGCTCGGCCATGTCGCCCTGCTGGCTGGACAGCTCGGCGATCTGGAACAGCGCGTTCTGCAGGTGCTCGGCGCGCTCGCGCTCGGTCACCTGCTGGCGCAGGGCATCGTTGAGCTGGGACAGCTCGCGGGTACGTTCGGCCACGGTGCGTTCCAAGTGGGCCCGGTGCAGAATGCGGTCCAGCGCCATGGCCACGTGGCGCGCCACCACTAGGAACAGCGCGCGGTCCTCCTCGCTGTACACCCGCTGCACGTCGTACACCTGCATGGCGATCATGCCGAACACCTGGTCTGAGGCATTCTTCAGCGGCGCGCCCATCCAGAACTCCGGGCAGTGGCCCACGCAATGGAAACGGTTTTCCCTGCTGGCCTGGGCGATGCCGGCGGCGTCGATCAGCATCGGCTGGCCGGAGGTGAGCACGTGCCCGGTCAGCGACAGCCGCTGCGGGTCAAGGTATTCGTTGGCGTCGGCCTCTACCGCTTCGTCATCGGTGGTGTCCACGTAATAGGGGTAGGTCACTTGCCCGGAGCGGTGATCGTACAGCGCCAGGTAGAAGTTTTCCGCGTCGATCAGGTCCGCCAGCTGGCGATGCACGCCCACCATGAAGGTGGCGCGGTCATGGATGGTGCTGGCCAGGTTGGTGATGTCGTACAGCACCCGCTGGGTGTGCTGGGCGCGGATCAGCGCATCGCTCTGCAGGCGTAGCCCCAGGCGCATGGCCAGGTCACTGAAGTGCGGGTTGTCGCGATCGCTTTCGCTGGCCAGCAACCACCCCAGGGCGTTTTCGCCACGGCCAGTGGCCCAGCAGTGCAAACGCTTGCCCTGGCAGTACGCCAGAAGCTGGCGCTCATCCATGGCCTGTGGCCAGGCCGCGGGCGCTTCGCCCTGCCCTGTGAGCTGCAGCTGCTCTCCGGCCCGGTAAAACGCCCAAGCGCGGTCCCGGGCATGCGCCCGAGCGTCAGCCAATAAACGCGCAAGGCTTGGCAACGTCGAATCCTGCGAACTCATGCATGCTCCAAGCTGTACCCACGGTGTCCATCATCCTGTGCGGAGCGAGGTTATGGCAAGAGGCCATTACTGCGCTACGCGAGAATCTTACATGCAGGAAACGTGCTGCCGCCAGCTCAAGACGTTGGCAGGCGCCCGACGGCGGCTCCGCTGCTGCCTTACCCGCTCAACCCCGGCCAACGAACGGCATAGTGGTCGCCATCACGGTCATGTTCAATACGTTGCTGGTCAACGGCAGGCTTGCCATATACAGCACGGCCTGGGCCACTTCGGCCACGTCGCACATCGGTTCCACGGCCGTGCTGCCGTTGGCCTGCAACACCCCTTGGGTCATGCGCCGGGACAGCTCGGTCAGCGCATTGCCGATATCGATCTGGCCGCAGGCAATGGAGAACGGCCGCCCATCGAGGGCGAAACTCTTGGTCAGCCCGTGCACCGCATGCTTGCTTGCGGTGTAGGGCGCGCTGAACGGGCGCGGCACATGCGCCGAAATAGAGCCATTGTTGATGATCCGCCCGCCCTGCGGCTGCTGTTTGCGCATGAGTGCAAAAGCGGCGCGGCTGCAGAGGTAAACCCCGGTGACGTTGGTGTTGATGACGTTCAGCCAGGCCTGCAGCGGCAGTTCGTCCGGCGGTACCGCAGGGGCGCCGACCCCGGCGTTGTTGAACAGCAGGTCCAGGCGGCCAAAGCGCTGCTCGATGGCAGCGAACAGCGCCTGCACGCTGGCTTCGTCGCTGACGTCGGTGGCGATCGCCAGCGCCTCATGGCCGGCAGCCAGGGCCTGCTGCTCCAGCGCTTGCAAGGGCTCAAGCCGCCGGCCCGCGAGCACCACCGCATAGCCTGCCGTCAACAGCGCCTGGGCCACCGCTTCACCGATGCCACTGCCAGCGCCGGTGACCAACGCAACCTTGGGTTCGAGGCTCATGGTCGTTATTCCTCTTCGAAGTCTGGCAGCTAGGGCCGGTCCTGTTGCGGGTGGGACTTGATCACCCGCGCCCTGCTATTGGCCAGGTGCACCCGCATCGCCGCGCGGGCGGCGTCGTAATCCTGCCGGGCGATGGCGTTATAGATGTGCTCATGCTCGCCCACCAGCCGGCTGTGCGCCTGCTGGCGGTCCAGGCGGGCGATGGCGACGGTGTTCAACCGGGCACGCGGAAACATGCTGGTACCAAAATGGGTAACGATTTCGACAAAATAGCGATTATTGGTGGCGTTGGCGATCTGCAGGTGGAATTGGAAGTCCGCCACCAGGGAGCTGCCGGTGTCGCTGGCGCGCTCGAAGCGTTGCAGCGCCTCGCCGAGCGCCGCCAGCTGGGCATCGGTGCGGCGCAGCGCGGCGATCCCCGCGGCCTCGACCTCGAAGCTCATGCGCACATCGAGGATGGCTACCACGTCTTGTAGGGTGACGATGGTCGAAGGGTCCAGCCGCGGGCTGGCACTGCCGGAGGCATTGAGCACGAACGTGCCGATGCCGCGCCGGGTTTCCACCAGCCCGGCCACTTGCAGCCGCGACAGCGCCTCACGCACCACCGAACGGCTGACGCCGCCCGTGTCCATCAGCTCTACTTCGCTGGGCAACTTGTCCCCAGGCTTTAGCACGCCTTCGCCGATCCGTCGGGAGAGATCGTCGACCAAGGCCTGGGCAAGATTGCGGGGCCGGCGCAGCAGGCCGGGGGGCGTAGGGAAGTCGGTCGCCAAGGAAATTTGTCTGTACAGGGGGAAGATGCCGCACATCATATAGGAATGTTCGCCATGTAGAAGCTGGCGAACCCTGCTAACCGCACACAGTGCCTGGGTTCGCAGGCTTCGCCAGCGCCTACTGGGGTTTATTCCTTGCGGTGCCCCGGCAGCACCGCGCCCAGCACCTGCCGCGCGGTCTGCATCAGGATGCCAGCTTCGTCTGGATCTCCCTTGAGCAAGGCCGATGCGAACTTCCTCGCTTGCTCGAGCTTGATGTGCGGTGGCAGCGGCGGCACGTTGGGGTCGGTCTTGAACTCGATGACCACCGGCCGATCACTGGCCAACGCCTCTTCCCAGGCACCGGCGACCTGTTCGTCGCTGTTGACGAAGATGCCCTTGAGGCCGATGGACTCGGCGAAGCGGTGGTACGGCACGTCCGGGATGTTCTGCGAGGCTTCGAACTTCGGATCGCCCTCCATCACCCGCTGTTCCCAGGTGACCTGGTTAAGGTCCTCGTTATTGAACACCGCGCAGATCCAACGGCTGTCACTCCATTGCCGCCAGTACTTGGCCACGGTGATCAACTCGGCCATGTTGTTCATCTGCATGGCGCCGTCGCCCACCAGGGCAATCACCGGTTTGCCCGGCCAGGCGAATTTGGCAGCGATGGCGTAAGGCACCGCAGCCCCCATGGACGCCAGCCCGCCGGACAACGAGCACTGCATGCCCTTGCGGATTTTCAGGTCGCGGGCATACCAGTTGGCGCAAGAGCCCGAATCGCAAGTGATGATGGCCTCGTCGGGCAAGCGCGGCGACAACTCATACACCACCCGTTGCGGGTTGATCGGGTCGGCGGTCACCAGGGCGCGCTTGCTCAGGGTTTCGTCCCAATCGGCGTGCCAGCCTTCCACGCGCTGGCGCCAGCCGCTGCGGTCCTTCTCGATGAGCAGCGGCAACAGCGCCGTGAGCGTCTCCGCGGCGTCGCCCATCAGGTTCACGTCCATGGGGTAGCGCAGGCTGAGCATGTCGGCGGCCAGGTCGATCTGCACCCCACGGGCCTGGCCCTCCTTGGGCAGGAATTCCGAGTAGGGGAACCCGGAGCCGATCATCAGCAGGGTGTCGCACTCGGTCATCAGCTTGTAGCTCGGTTCCGTGCCCAGCAGGCCGATGGAGCCGGTGACCCAGGGCAGATCGTCTGGCAGCACGGCCTTGCCTAGCAGGGCCTTGGCCACGCCGGCGCCGAGCAGCTCGGCGATCTGGGTGACTTCCTCGGCCGCACCAAGGGCACCCGCGCCAACCAGAATGGCGATCTTTTCGCCGCTGTTGAGCACGTCGGCGGCGCGCTGCAGGTCGCGCTCATAAGGCACCACCCGCGGCTGGCTGAAGCCCACGCCAGAATGCACGGTGCCATGGGCGCGGGCGGGCTCGCTGTAGGCCTCCTCCTGGAGGTCGTTGGGGAGGATCAACGCGGTGACGCGGCGCTCGCCCACTGCCGTACGCACCGCGCGGTCGACCAGATGGCGCACCTGGGAGGGCGCGCTGGCCTGCTGCACGAAGGCCCCGGCGACGTCCTTGAACATGGACACCAGATCCAGCTCCTGCTGGTAATGGCCGCCCAGGGCGGTGCGCGCCTGCTGGCCAGCGATGGCCAGCACGGGCATGTGGTCCATGCGGGCGTCGTACAGGCCAGTGATCAAGTGGCTGGCACCTGGCCCCGAGGTGGCGATGCACACCCCGAGCTCACCGGTGAATTTGGCGTGCGCGCAGGCCATGAAGGCCGCCATTTCTTCATGCCGGGCCTGCACGAATTCGATCTTGCCCTTGGCCCGCGCCAGGGCACCGAACACGCCATTGATGCCGTCTCCGGGGTAGCCGAAGATGCGCCGCACACCCCATTGGTAGAGCCGTTCAACCAGAAAATCGCCGACGGTCATGCTGGCCATGTCAAGAGTCCCCTTCGTTCGATACGTTTCGCTCTAGACCGCTGCGCGTAGCCCTGGGGTTCCATTTATTTCCGCGGGCGTGGCGCGTTGGATACACTCAGCGCCCTTTTTCAGCCAGCGAACCATTGACCATGGATGCCTCCGCCCTCGCCTTTGTTCAGCAGTGCCTCGACGAAGCCCTTGCAGCCCCGCCCAACGAAGCACGGCGCCTGCTGCACGGCCGCGGCAGGCGCTGGCCGGGCCTGGAGCAGCTGACCATCGACTGGCTCGAGGGCGTGCTCCAAGTGACGCTGTTCAAGCCCCTTGGCGACGAGGCCTACGGGCAGCTGCTGGCCCTTCTCAATGGGTTGGTCGCCAGCCCCCAGTGGGCCAGCTCAGGTGCCGAGGGCCTGCTGGTGCAGCAGCGCTACCTGGAGGGCAGCCCGGCGCTGTGGCTGTTCGGCGAGCCCAGCGGCCCGCGGCGCATCCATGAAGCGGGGCTGGCGTATTGGATCGAGCCGGGCCGGGCCCAGAACAGTGGTTTTTTCCTGGACATGCGCGAGGGGCGGCGCTGGGTTCGCGAGCACGCCGAGGGCAAGCGGGTGCTCAACCTGTTCGCCTACACCTGTGCCTTTTCCGTGGCGGCCATCGCCGGCGGCGCACAGGCGGTGGTCAACCTGGACATGGCCAGCCCGGCGCTGGCCCGTGGGCGCGAGAATCACCGGGCCAACGGCCATGACCTGAGCCGGGTCAGCTTTCTGCCCCACGACCTGTTCAAGTCCTGGGGGAAGGTGAGCCGCCAGGGCCCGTATGACCTGATCATCGTCGACCCGCCGTCCTTCCAGCGTGGCAGTTTCATTCTCAGCCGCGACTACCCCAAGGTCCTGCGCAAGCTCGAAGGCTTGCTCAGTGCCGACGGCCAGGTGTTGGCGTGCCTCAACGACCCTGCGCTGCCGGCGGACTTCCTGCGGGACGCCATGGCCACGCAGGCACCGGGGCTGCAGTTCGTCGAGCGGCTTGCAAACCCTGGCGAATTTGCCGATAGCGAGGCAGAAGCGGGGCTCAAGGTGTTGCTGTTCCGGCGCTGAAGCGATGCGCCGTCACCGCCCTTCATCCTTTGGCCCCTGCTGCCGATACAGCGGGCACGTGTGACTCGCTTACTCACTTTTGCAGGCCTGCCAGCCCTTTTATGACCATGCCACCCATTACCCGGCTGATTTCCGACCGCTGCACCCAGCGGGGTATCTTCCTGCTTCCGGTCGGAATACTGCTGGTAGCGGTGGTGCTCGCCTTGTGCATCGGGCATCTGGACATACGCAACAGCAAGCGCGAAATGCGCGCGGACGTGCGCTTGAAGCTGGGCGCGATCAGTGCCCAGGCCCAAAGCCAGGTGCGTTCGGCCTTCAGCGAGACCGAGGGCCTGGCGCAGTTGATCGCCGTCGATGGCGACATCAGCGCGCCGCGCTTCGCCGGCATGGTCCGCCAGGTCATCGCTGCCCTGCCCTACCTGCGCCATATTGCCCTCGCCCCGGACGACGTGGTCCGTGACGTGTACCCGCGCGAAGGCAACGAAGGCATCATCGGCGTCGACTTCCGCACCCTGGCCAACCAGTACAAGATGCTTTCCCAGGCCAGGGAGGCGCGCCAGAGCGTGCTCGCCGGCCCGCTGGAACTGCACCAGGGCGGGCAGGCGCTGGTGTACCGCCGGCCGATATTCACCACCGGGCATCTGGGCCAGCTGCGCTACTGGGGCACGCTTTCGGTAGTGGCGCGCATCGAAGGCCTGCTGGAAGCATCAGGGATCACCGCGCAGTCGAGCCTGGACATCGCCCTGCGCGGGCAGGATGGCCTGGGCGCCGAGGGCGGGATGATCTGGGGCGACCCGGCGTTGTTCGACGACCGCAGCGTGCTGAGCGAATTCGAGGTGCCTGGTGGCCATTGGCAGCTGGCGGCGCGGCCGCGGGGTGGCTGGCCGAACGTGGGCCTGCTCGACTCACGGCTGTTCGCGCTGTCGTTATGTGCCGGCGCCTTGCTGGCGCTGTTCTGCGCGCAGCTGGCGCGCGGGCACCTGCTGCTGACCCGGCGCAACGACGACCTCAAGCGTGAGGTTGGCGAGCGCCAGCAAGCTGAGGCGGAGCTGGCGCATATCGCGCTGTTCGACAGCGTGACCAACCTGCCCAACCGGGTGCTGTTCCGCCAGCGGCTGGACCGCGCCGTGGCGGCCGGTGCCGAGGGTGGCGGCTTCGCCGTGCTGCTGCTGGATATCGACGGGTTCAAGGTCATCAACGACACCCTCGGCCACGCCCTGGGCGACCTGTTGCTGCACCAGGCCACGCAGCGCCTGGCGCAGCAGATCCGCCCGCATGACACCCTGGCCCGGCTGGGCGGCGACGAGTTCGGATTTATCCTGGAGCAGCTCGGCGATCCGGCACAGGCCGCCCCCGTGGTGGAGCGGCTGGTCCACGCCATGCAGCAACCCTTTGACCTCGAAGGCAACGCCGCCCTGGTGTCGGCCAGCGTGGGCGTGGCGTTGTACCCGCTCGACGGGCAGAGCGCCGCGGACCTGCTACGCCATGCCGACACCGCGATGTACAGCGCCAAGGAAGCCGGCCGCAACGACTTCCATTTCTATCAACCGGCGATGACCTCGGTGATCCGCGAGCGGGTCGTGCTCGAGCATGCCTTGCGCCGGGCACTGGCCTACAACGAGTTCGAGGTGTGGTACCAGCCCAAGGTGTGCCTGCGCACCGACGCCATCGCCGGCGCCGAAGCCCTGCTACGCTGGCGCGACCCGGTGCAGGGCATGGTCTTCCCGGATGTGTTCATTCCTGTGGCGGAGCGCTCCGGGCTGATCATCCCTATTGGCCAATGGGTGCTGGACGAGGTATGCCGCCAACAGCGGGTGTGGCGTGACAGCGGCCTTTTCGTGGGCCGGGTGGCGATCAACGTGGCGGCGCCGCAGATCGACCGCAGCGACTTCATGGCCAGCGTGGTGGCCGCGCTGGCGCGCAACGACCTGCCCGGAACGGCGCTGGAGGTGGAAGTCACCGAAAGCCTGCTGATGGAGAGCCAGGAGCGCGCTTGCGAGGTGTTGGCGCGCTTGCAGGCCCATGGCGTGCGGACGGCCATCGATGACTTTGGCACCGGGCACTCCTCGCTGGCCTACCTGAAACTGCTGCCCGTTGACCACCTCAAGATTGACCGCGCCTTTATCCGCGACCTGCCCGACGACGCCACCTATGGCGCCATTACCCAGGCCATCGTGGCATTGGGCGATGCGTTGCAGTTCCGCGTGACCGCCGAGGGCGTGGAAACCGCCGAGCAGATGCAATTCCTGCGCAATGCCGGGTGCGCCTATGGCCAGGGTTATTTCTTCGGCCGCCCCATGCCCGCCGCCGCCTTCGAAGCCTGGGTGACTCAACGCCAGGCGGCGCTGGCAATACCGGGGTAGGCGCTGGCGCCAGCCGGCGAAGGTGCCCTCCTTCACATAAGCGATACGCCCTGTTCGCACCCAAGCGATGTGTTTACCACGCGCCAACCCGATGACCTGGCCGTTCCCGGGCCTTGGCCGGCCCCACAGGTTTGGGCGCAACGTTCAAGCTCGCGGTAGCTGACGCCGCCTGCTAGCCGGTGGTGCTTAACCAAATCTGCTCTGCGCATCGCTGCAAAAAAGTATCAGTCACCGTGCGCGTCCGGCGTTGTTTATTGGCGCTGGCGGGCGTGTAATTCAAACAGGCACACGCCCCGCTTCCTTGCGGACTAAAAAGAACAATAACCGGCCCGGGCATTTGCCCTGGCCAGAAGGAGAGCACGATGCGAACTTTGGCACCCGCCTCTATGGCCATCTTGGGTCTCGCACTGGCCGCCCCGGCCATGGCCGCAGACACCACGTTAACCATTGCCACCGTCAATAACAGCGATATGGTCCGCATGCAGCGGCTGTCGAAAACCTTCGAAGAGCAACACGCCGATATCCATCTCAACTGGGTGGTGCTGGAAGAGAATGTGCTGCGCCAGCGCCTCACCACGGACATCGCCACCCAGGGCGGCCAGTTCGACGTGCTGACCATCGGCATGTACGAAGCCTCACTCTGGGGCGCGAAGAACTGGCTGGCGCCCATGAAGGACCTGCCCGCCGATTACCGGCTCGACGACGTGTTCCCCTCGGTGCGCGAAGGCCTCTCGGTCAACGGCACGCTCTATGCCCTGCCCTTCTATGCCGAAAGCTCCATCACCTACTACCGCACCGACCTGTTCAAGGCCGCGGGCCTGACCATGCCGGATAAGCCGACCTGGGACCAGATCGGCGAGTTCGCCAGCAAGCTGACCGACAAGAGCAAAGACCAGTACGGCCTGTGCTTGCGCGGCAAGCCGGGCTGGGGCGAGAACATGGCGCTGATCACCACCCTGGCCAACGGTTACGGCGGCACCTGGTTCAACGGCAAGTGGGAACCGCAGTTCACCAGCGACGCTTGGAAAGGCGCGCTCAACTTCTACGTGGACAACATGAAGAAGTCGGGCCCGCCCGGCGCTTCGAGCAACGGCTTCAACGAGAACCTGGCGCTGTTCAACAGTGGCAAGTGCGCCATCTGGGTCGACGCCAGCGTGGCCGGCTCCTTCGTCACCGACAAATCCCAGAGCAAGGTCGCCGACAGCGTGGGCTTTACCTTCGCCCCGCACCAGAGCACCGAAAAAGGCACGTCCTGGCTGTACTCCTGGGCGTTGGCGATCCCGGCCAGCTCCAAGAAGCAGGACGCCGCGCGCGTCTTCGCCACCTGGGCCACCTCCGAGGCGTACGCCAAGCTGGTCGCCGAGAAGGACGGCATTGCCAATGTGCCGCCTGGCACCCGCGCTTCCACCTACAGCGACGCCTATATGAAAGCGGCGCCGTTTGCCAAGGTCACGCTGGACTCGCTGAAAGTCGCCGACCCGGCTGCCTCGGCGGACAAGCCTTACGTGGGCATCCAGTTGGTGACCATTCCGGAGTTCCAGGCCATTGGCACCGCCGTGGGGAAAATCTTCTCCGGTGCGCTCACCGGGCAGATGAGCGTCGACCAGGCCCTGGCCGCCGCGCAATCGAGCACCGAGCGCGACATGAAACGCGCGGGCTATCCCAAGTAACACCGCCTTCCGCGGGGGCCATCCGTGCCCCCGCGGCTTTGCCAGGTACGCAATCATGACTGCATCCACGATCAAAGCCGGGATGGCGAGCACTCGCCAGCCGCGCCGGCAGCTGTTCCGCAATCCAGGCTGGTTCCTGGTCAGCCCTTCGGTCCTCCTTTTGCTGCTTTGGATGATCGTACCGCTGGCGATGACCCTGTACTTTTCGCTGATCCGCTACAACCTCCTGTATCCGGGCGACAACGCGTTCGTGGGGCTGGAGAACTTCAGCTTCTTCCTCACTGACAGCGGCTTCCTGCCAGGTGCCTGGAACACCGTGCTGCTGGTGGGCAGCGTGTTGCTGATCAGCGTGGTCGGCGGCGTGCTCATCGCTGCCCTGCTCGAAGCCAGCGAGTTCTTCGGCCGGGGCGTGGTGCGGGTGATGCTGATCTCGCCGTTCTTCATCATGCCCACGGTGGGCGCTTTGGTGTTCAAGAACCTGATCTTCCACCCGGTGTCCGGCATTCTCGCCGCGATGTGGAAACTGTTTGGCGCCCAGCCGGTGGATTGGCTGGCGAACTACCCGCTGCTGTCGATCATCATCATCGTCGCCTGGCAATGGCTGCCCTTCGCGATTCTCATCCTGATGACCGCCATGCAGTCGCTCGATCAGGAACAGAAAGAAGCCGCGCGGCTCGACGGTGCAGGCCCCCTGGCGATCTTCTGGCACCTGACGCTGCCGCACCTGGCGCGGCCTGTGGCCGTGGTAGTGATGATCGAGACGATTTTCCTGTTGTCGGTGTTCGCCGAAATCTTTACCACCACCAACGGTGGCCCGGGCTTCGCCTCCACCAACCTCGCCTACCTGATCTACAACCAGGCACTGGTGCAATTCGACGTGGGCATGGCCTCCGCTGGCGGCTTGATCGCCGTGGTCATCGCCAACATCGCTGCCATCGTGCTGGTGCGCATGATCGGCAAAAACCTGACCGACAAGGCCTGAGGTGAACCCTATGCTGACTTTAAAACAGGGGCGCCGGCTGCAGAGCGCGGCGCTGGGCACGCTGTCCTGGTTGATCGCCCTGGTGGTGTTCTTTCCGATCTTCTGGATGGTGCTCACCAGCTTCAAGAGCGAAATCGACGCCTTCGCCACACCGCCGCAGTTCATCTTCACCCCAACCCTAGAGAACTACCTGCATATCCAGGAGCGCAGCGACTACTTCCATTTCGCCTGGAACTCAGTGGCGATCTCCTTCAGCGCAACCCTGCTGTGCATGCTGATCGCCGTGCCCGCGGCCTATTCCATGGCCTTCTACGAAACCAAGCGGACCAAACGCACCCTGCTGTGGATGCTCTCCACCAAGATGCTGCCGCCGGTAGGGGTGCTGATGCCCATCTACCTGCTGGCCAAGGGTGCCGGGCTGCTGGATACCCGCCTGGGGCTGATCATCATCTACACCCTGATCAACCTGCCGATCGTGGTGTGGATGGTGTACACCTACTTCAAGGACATCCCCCGGGACATCCTCGAGGCCGCGCGCCTGGACGGCGCCACCCTGCTGCAGGAAATGCTACGGGTGCTGCTACCGATCAGCAAAGGGGGCCTGGCCTCCACCGTGCTGCTGTCGCTGATCCTGTGCTGGAACGAAGCCTTCTGGTCGCTCAACCTGACCAGCTCCCAGGCTGCACCGCTGACTGCGCTGATCGCCTCGTACTCCAGCCCTGAAGGCCTGTTCTGGGCCAAGCTGTCCGCCGTTTCCACACTCGCCTGCGCGCCCATCCTGATTTTCGGCTGGATCAGCCAGAAGCAACTGGTGCGTGGTTTGTCGTTCGGCGCGGTGAAATGACTCGCGCTCAACGCCCCACGGCCCGCCGCTGGCTCTGCCAGCCTCGCTAACAAGGAGCTCCACATGGCTACGCTAAAAGTGCGCAATCTGAAAAAAGGCTTCGAAGATCTGCAGATCATCAAAGGCATCGATCTGGACGTCCGCGACCGCGAATTCGTAGTGTTCGTTGGCCCGTCCGGCTGTGGCAAGTCCACGCTGCTGCGGTTGATCGCCGGGCTCGAAGACGTGAGCAGTGGCGTGATCGAACTCGATGGCCGCGACATCACCGAAGTAGCCCCGGCCAAGCGCGACCTGGCCATGGTGTTCCAGACCTACGCGCTGTACCCGCACATGACCGTGCGCAAGAACCTCTCTTTCGCCCTGGACCTCGCCGGCCAGGACAAACAGCAGGTGGACCGCAAGGTCACCGAGGCCGCGCGCATCCTTGAACTCGGCGCGCTGCTCGACCGCAAGCCCAAGCAGCTCTCGGGGGGCCAGCGCCAGCGCGTGGCGATTGGCCGGGCGATCGTGCGCAACCCGAAGATTTTCCTCTTCGACGAGCCGCTATCCAACCTGGACGCCGCCCTGCGGGTGCAGATGCGCCTGGAGCTGTCGCGCCTGCACAAGGAGCTGCAGGCCACCATGATCTACGTGACTCACGACCAGGTCGAGGCGATGACCCTGGCCGACAAGGTAGTGGTGCTCAATGCCGGCCGCGTGGAGCAGGTCGGCTCGCCACTGGAGCTGTACCACCACCCGGCCAATCTGTTCGTCGCGGGCTTCCTGGGTACGCCGAAGATGGGCTTCCTGCGGGGCCGGGTCGATCAGGTCCACGCCCAGGGCTGCGAGGTGCTGCTCGATGCCGGCACGCGCATTGCCCTGCCGAGGGTCAGCGCCACGCTCGCCGAGGGTGACGCGGTAACCGTGGGCATCCGCCCCGAGCACCTGGAGCTGGCCCAGCCAGGCCAGTGCCAACTGAGCGTGGTGGCGGATGTGAGTGAACGCCTGGGCAGCGATACCTATTGCCACGTGAACACCGACTCCAACGAGCCCCTGACGCTGCGTATCCGCGGCGACCTCGCCAGCCAGTATGGGCAGCGGCTGAACCTGCACCTCAATGCCGACTACTGCCACCTGTTCGACGCCAACGGCCTGGCCGTGGCGAACCCTTTGCGCGCGGCCGCCTGACGTTCGGAGCCTGTTATGACTACCACCCCCTTGTTGCTCAGCCTCGAAACCCTCGACGACCTGCCCGACGCGGTCAAACGGCCGTCCTATCGGCCGGAACTGCTCGTTCAGGGCATCGTGCACATTGGCGTGGGCGGCTTCCACCGCGCCCACCAGGCGTTCTATACCGATGCGCTGATGAACCAGGGCAAGGCATTGGATTGGGCCATCTGCGGTGCCGGCTTGCGCAGCGAAGACCGCAAGGCGCGGGATGACCTGGCCGAGCAGGAATTTTTCTTCACCCTGTTCGAGCTGGGCGATACCCCAGATACCCAGGTGCGAGTGATCGGCTCGCTGCGCGACATGCTGCTGGCCGAAGACGGCCCTGAAGCGCTGATCGCGCGCCTGAGCGAGCCGAACATCCGCATCGTGTCGCTGACCATTACCGAGGGCGGCTATTGCATCGACGACAGCAACGGCCAGTTCATGGCGCATCTGCCGCTGGTTCAGCATGACCTGGCCAACCCCCGCGAGCCCAGGACCGTGTTCGGCTTCCTTTGCGCGGCCCTGCAACGGCGCCGCGAGGCGGGCATCCGGCCGTTCACGGTGATGAGCTGCGATAACCTGCCGCACAACGGCCAGGTAGCGCGCAAGGCCCTGCTGGCCTTCGCCAACCTGGCCGGGGACGCCTATGGCGCAGGCTTGGCCCAATGGATAGACCAGCAGGTGAGTTTTCCTAATGCCATGGTCGATCGCATCACCCCCATGACCAGCGCCGCCCACCGGGAGCAATTGCTGCACCGCCATGGCATTGACGATGCCTGGCCGGTGGTGTGCGAGCCCTTCGTGCAGTGGGTGCTGGAGGATAACTTCTGCGACGGCCGCCCGGCCTGGGAAGACGTCGGGGTGCAGTTCACCCAAGACGTAACCCCCTACGAAGAGATGAAGATCAAGCTGCTCAATGGCAGCCACCTGGCGCTGACCTACCTGGGCTTCTTGCGCGGGTACCGCTTCGTCCACGAGACCATGAACGACCCCCTGTTCGTTCAATACATCCGCGACTACATGAACCTGGACGTTACCCCGCAGCTGGCGCCGGTGCCCGGCATCGACCTGAGTGACTACAAGGACACCCTGATCGAACGGTTTTCCAACCAGGCCATCGCCGACCAGCTTGAACGGGTGTGCTCGGACGGCTCGTCGAAGTTTCCGAAATTCACCGTGCCGACCATCAACGAGCTGATCCGCAGTGGTGGCGACCTGCGCCGCGCGGCCTTGGTCGTCGCAGCCTGGGCTTTGTACCTGCGCGGCGTGGATGAAGCGGGAACCCAGTACCGGATCCCCGACCCGCGGGCGGAGTTTTGCCAGGCCCTGGTGGCCGAAGACCAAGGCTTGGCCCAGCGGCTGCTGGGCGTGGAGGAAATCTTCGGCTTGCAGATTCCGGCTTCCGCCGCCTTCGTGGAGGCGTTCGAGCAACAGCTGCAACAGCTGCGCACCTATGGCGTGGAAGGCGCGTTGCGGGCCTTGGTGACCCTGTGAGGAGCAAGCGATGTTCCTAGGAATCGATTGCGGCACCCAAGGCACCAAGGCGCTGGTGCTCGACAGCGAGCGTGGCAAGGTGCTAGGCCGTGGCGCCGCCGAACACAGCATGATCAGCGGCGCGGATGGCCGACGCGAGCAGGAACCGGCGCAGTGGGTGGATGCTCTGGTTCACGCCTGCCACGCCGCCCTGGCAGACGCCGGTATCGACGGCCAGGCGATCCGTGGCGTGGGGGTTTCCGGGCAGCAGCATGGGCTGGTGTTGCTCGACGCCCAAGGCCAGGTGTTGCGCCCGGCCAAGCTGTGGTGCGATACGGAAACCACCGCCGAGAACGAGCGGCTGCTGGGGGAGCTCGGCGGCAGCCGCGGTTCCCTCGAGCGCCTGGGCCTCGCCATCGCCCCGGGGTACACGGTGTCCAAGCTGCTGTGGACGCGCGAGCGGTTCCCGGAGCTGTTCGAGCGCATCCACAGCGTGCTGCTGCCCCACGACTATTTGAATTTCTGGCTCACCGGGCAGCGCTGCAGTGAGTACGGTGACGCGTCCGGCACCGGCTATTTCGATGTGCGCCAGCGCCAATGGGACCTGGCGCTGCTCGACCGCATCGATCCCAGCGGCCGCCTGCGCACTGCCCTGCCGACGCTGGTGCAGGCTGACCAGCCTATCGGCACTCTGCGCCCGCAGGCCGCGGCGCAACTGGGCATCAACCCCCAGGCGCTGGTCGCCAGCGGCGGCGGCGACAACATGATGGCGGCCATCGGCACCGGCAATATCCAGCCCGGGCTGTTCACCATGAGCCTGGGATCATCGGGTACCGTCTACGGCTACACCGACACGCCCGTGGTGTGCGAGGAGCCGGCCGTGGCGACCTTCTGCTCGTCTTCGGGCGGCTGGCTGCCGCTGATCTGCACCATGAACCTGACCAACGTGACCAGCGCCGTGCGCTCGCTGTTCGAACTGGACCTGGCCGCCTTCAATCGTTGCGTTGCCGAATCGCCCATCGGCGCCGAGGGCGTGTTGATGCTGCCGTTCCTCAACGGTGAGCGGGTGCCCGCCCTGCCCCACGCCAGCGGCACGCTGCTGGGCCTCACCACCACCAACCTGACCCAGGCCAACCTCTGCCGCGCGGCCGTGGAAGGCACCACCTTCGGGCTGCGCTATGGCCTGGACCTGCTGCGTGGCGCCGGCATGCACAGCGCGGCCATCCGTCTGGTGGGCGGCGGCGCCAAGAGCCCGGTATGGCGGCAGCTGGTGGCCGACGTCATGGCCACGCCGGTGGTGTGCACCACCGAAGCCGAAGCCGCCGCCCTTGGCGCGGCCATTCAGGCCGCCTGGTGTGCCCCTGGAGAGCAAAGCCTGCAAGCCCTGTGCGCGCGCTGCGTGCAACTGGACCCCAGCACCCGCTGCGAGCCCGACCCCACGAGCGTCGAGGCGTATCACGCGGTGTACGGCCGGTACCGCGAGCAGATTCTCGCGCTTTAGGGTTCGCCCACTCCTACAACACCCCACAGCAGTGGTGTTGTAGGAATGGCCGTAGCCCGCGAACCGCTTTCGGCTTTACCTACACGTAACATGTATTAGGGCCGCAACTAGCTGGCCAAGTTAAACCTTCTCCATAATATTTACTTAACTCAGGTCAGGCTCTATGCTGCGATTAATGAATTCATTAGCCGGAGCCGCAAACCCATGTCCAGACTCGCTGAATTCCGTGCCGCCGAGAAAGCCTTGCAAGAACAACTCGCTCAACTTGAGGTAATGAAAAACGACGCTGGCCTCAAGCGTGAAATCGAGTTCGAACAAAAACTGCTCGAACTGATGAAGCACTACGACAAAAGCCTGCGCGACATTATCGCGTTGGTCGACCCGGCTAAGTCCTCCACACCACGCGCGCCCGCACCGGCGCCTAAAACTCGTAGGGCACGCGTAGTCAAGGTGTATGAAAACCCGCACTCCGGCGAACTTATCGAAACCAAGGGCGGCAACCACCGTGGCCTGCGCGCCTGGAAAGACCAATACGGCGCCGATACTGTAGAAAATTGGGTACGCCGCTGAACGGCAACAGGCTTCACGCTTTTTTCACAAGCAAACGCGCAGGATCAAGGTCGCTGAAGGAACAGCGCCCCATATGCCCGCTTCGGCGGGCTTCTTCTTTTTTGTCGGCCACGAAACACTCCGCCGGCGTTGGGCTCCCCCCATCCTTATAGCCGCCAGCTGCCGCCGCCCCCCGTTTGCCATCCCATCGCGTTCCAACTTATGGCTTGCCACTGCCTGCTTGAAGCACGCTGCAGGCTGCCGTTTTTAGAGTTGACTCGGCCCCGCCCGCGCCGCAAGCTATTTCGTTTTATTTCAGCACTCCTCAGGAACCCTCATGAGCCTAAGAGAACTTGACACCGTTGCCGGTGTAACCGCGCAGCCCGACAGCGCCACGGCCGGCTATGTATTCAACCACACCATGCTGCGGGTAAAAGACATCAGCCGTTCGCTGGACTTCTACACCCGGGTACTGGGTTTTAGCCTGGTTGAAAAACGCGATTTCCCGGATGCACAGTTCAGCCTTTACTTCCTCGCCCTGGTGGACCGCAACAGCATTCCGCAAGCCGCCGCCGAGCGTAACCGCTGGATGAAATCAATCCCCGGCGTACTTGAACTGACACACAACTACGGCACCGAAAATGACGCAGGCTTTGCCTACCACAACGGCAATAGCGATCCGCGTGGGTTTGGCCATATCTGTGTTGCGGTGCCCGATATCCACGCGGCCTGCGAGCGCTTCGAACAACTTGGCGTCACATTCCAGAAGCGCTTGAGCGATGGCCGGATGAAGAGCCTGGCGTTTATCAAAGACCCGGACGACTACTGGGTGGAAATCATTCAGCCAACGCCCTTGGCCGACGAGTAACGTTCACCAGGCCTGTACGAACTGTAGGGGGCACTCGGCGATGCGTGTTCCAAACCCTTTCATACAGGGCCTAGAACAATCCCATCTGGCCGCCCACCAGTTCGCTGAAGTCCTCGTTCACGAACGGCAGTATGGCTTCTGCCACCGGCTGTAACTGGCGGCTTACATAGTGGTCGTAGTCGAGCGGCGCCCGTCGCGCCTCCAGCGGCTCCGGCCCTTGGGTGGTCATCACGTAGCTGATCCAGCCACCACGCTGGTATTGCTCGGGCCGGCCCTGGGCCAGGTTGAAGGCATCGGCCAGGCGCGCGGCGCGCACATGGGGCGGGACATTGCGGGTGTATTCGGCCAGCGGCCGGCGCAGGCGCTTACGGTACACCAGCAGTGAATCCAGCTCTCCGGCGCGGGTACTGCGCACGTAATCGCGCACATAATCGCGGTGGGGCTGCCCGGTGAATATCCGCCGGTAAAGCGCCTGCTGAAACTCCCGGGCCAGCGGCGACCAATCGGTGCGCACGGTTTCCAACCCCTTGAACACCATCCTCTGGCTGCCGTCGGCGTGCTCCACCAGGCCGGCGTAGCGTTTCTTGCTGCCCTCCTCGCTGCCGCGAATGGTTGGCATCAAAAAGCGCTTGAAGTGGGTTTCGAACTGCAGCTCCAGGGCGCTGGCCAGCCCTAGGGTCTCGGCCAGGTGCGCTCGCCACCAGCGGTTGACCTCTTCCACCAGCGCAGCGCCGATGGCACTGGCCTGGGCCTCACTATGCCCAGCCTTCAGCCACACGAACGTCGAATCGGTGTCGCCATAGATCACCGTATACCCCTGGGCTTCGATCAGGGTGCGGGTCTGGCGCATGATCTGCTGCCCGCGCAGGGTGATCGACGAGGCCAGGCGCGGATCGAAGAACCGGCAACCAGGAGAGCCCAGCACGCCGTAGAAGGCATTCATGATGATTTTCAGCGCCTGCGCCAAGGGCGTGTTGTGCTCACGCTTGGCCAGCTCGCGCCCTTCCCACACCCGCTCCACGATCGCCGGCAGCGCGTGGCAGGTTCGCGAAAAGCGCGCGCCGCGAAAGCCTTCCAGCGCGGCCTCCGGGGCTGCCAGGCCTTCCACCAGCCCGACCGGGTCGATCAGAAAGGTGCGGATGATCGAGGGGTACAGGCTCTTGTAATCGAGCACCAGCACCGATTCGTAAAGCCCTGGCCGCGAATCCATCACAAAGCCGCCAGGGCTTGCCTCGGGCAGGCGTTCACCGCGGTTGGGCGCCACCCGGCCGAGACGGTGCATGGCGGGCAGGTAAAGGTGGTCGAAGGCCGCGACCGAGCCTGCGCTGCGATCGGCCGGCAGGCCAGTCACCCGGGCTCGCTCGATGAGAAAGTCGAGCAGCCGGGTATGCGCGAAGATCCGCGTGACCAGCTCACAGTCGCGCAGGTTGTAGTGCGCCAGGGCGGGTTTGTCTTCGGCGAACATCCGCTCGATGGCGTCCACCCGTTGGTAAGGGTCGTCGATGGCTTTGCCTTCGCCGAGCAGGGCCTGCGCCACGTCCTCCAGGCGAAACGACTCGAAGCTCCAGAACGCCGAGCGCAGGCCCTCGATCCCGTCGATGATCAGCCGGCCGGCGGCGGAGGCGAAGAAATGCGCGCGCTGCGAGTGCTCTCGCCAGCCCAGGGGCTCACCGCCACGGCCGAGCAGCAATGGCACCGACAGCCGGCGGCTGTGCTCTTGCAGCACGCGCAGATCGAACTGCACCAGGTTCCAGCCGATGATTGCGTCCGGATTGTGCTCGGCGAACCAGGCATTGAGGCGATGCAGCAGGCTGCTTGCGTCCGCCAGGTACACCAGGGAGAAATCGACCGTCGCCTGGGCGGCTGGAGCCGGCCCGATCATCAGCACCAGGCGTTGGCCACAGCCTTCCAGGCCGATACAGAACAGGTTGCCGTTGCGGTCGGTCTCGATGTCCAGGGATACCAACCGCAGGTTGGGCCGGTAAGCCGATACGGGGCGCACGTCGCCGCTCCAGCCCGCCTCGCGTGAGCCCTGGGCGGTAAAGGCGACCGGCGCGGTGATGAAGCGCTCCATAAGGTAACGGTCGGGCGGCCGGACGTCGGCTTCGTAGACATCGACGCCACCGTGGCGCAGGCGTTGCGCCAGGTCCAGCAACTGCCGGTACTGGCCGCAGTAAAGGCCCATCACCGGGCGCTGGCGAAAGTCCTTCAGCGCCAGGTCGCGCAGGCTGACGCCGACCTCGCCCGCCAACAGCTGTTCGGCGCGGGCACGTTGGGCCTGGGGCACGAAGGCAACCGGCTGCTGGGCCGGCAGGCGAAGGTATAGGGGCCCATCGTCCGTGGCCAACCACAGCCCCACCTCGGTGCCTTGTGGCGTGTCCGCCCAGTGGCGAGTGAGTATGAAACCGTGGCGTTGCAGCAACCCTTGATCCTCGAAGGCGGGGCGCCGATTCTACTCCGCCCGCCGCCTGGCCGACAGCTTGGCCTTCGGCTCAGGGCCCAGTACTCAAGGCTCGATACTCACGGCGAGATGGGATCGCTCGCGGGGAAGGTTTCGTCCACTGCATTGTCGACCTTGTCGTGGCCTTTGCCCTCTTCCCGGGTTTTTACCCCGGTAGTGCCGCATCCGCAGCCCTCCATGGCGCAGGGCTGGCTATCGAGGTGGTCTACCGAGCAAGGCACGCAGCAGTACCACTGCCCTTTGACTTCCACGCCTTCAGTGTGCGCGCTCGAGCATTGGCAGCCGGAGCAGTTGCAGGTTCTATCAGCCATGTGGCCTCCAGGCGGTTATGCGAACAGACGGTGCGGAGCGTGCTTCGCAAACCACAGGCGCCGCGAACCGGTCTAACCATTAAGAAGGCCGCCCGCGGCGGTAAGTTTCCAAAACCGTAAAAAGACGACGCCCCCGTGAGGGGGCGTCGCCTGGGAACACAACCCGCGATCAATAACGCTGATACTGCGAGCCGAACTCTCGGCGGTTCTCGGCGACCACGACCGGCTTGCTTGCGATAGCGGGCTGCGCCTGGCTGACCACAGCGTGGCTGCTGTTGGCGCTGGCGACTGCGGTTTGGGCTGCAGGCGCAGCCTTGGGCACGGCGTAAGCGCTAAGGCTGGTGACGGTGGACAGGGCGATGGCGAGGGCGAGTGCGCGTTTCATGGTCAATCTCCTTTCAGGGGTGGGTAACGGGGTGTGGAGCTGAGGTTACCCACCCCCGCCGCGCCGGGGAAAATCAACGCAGGCATAGTGATCATCACTGCGCCTGATGGCTGGCGATACGGCTGCTGGTCAAACGGTGAATTGCCGCACCTGCCGTTCGAGCGCCTGTGCCAACTGTTCGATGCGCCCGGCGCTACGTGAAGCGCCGGCAATGCCCTGGTTGGCGTTTTGCGCCATCTGCGCGATACGTTCCACATTGCGCGCGACGTCCTGGCTGGCGGCGGACTGCTGTTGCAGCGCCACGGAAATCTGGTCGACCGCAGCGATGATCCGCCCCGAACCGCCGCGGATGTGATCGATAGCCTGGTTGGCCGTCTGCGCCAGCCGCAGGCCATCGTTGACCTGCTCCACCCCTACTTGCATCTTGTTCACCGCCTCATGGGCGCTGCTCTGGATCTTCTGGATCATGTCGCCGATCTCCTGGGTGGACTTGCCCGTGCGCTGGGCCAGCAACCTCACCTCATCAGCCACCACGGCGAAGCCACGGCCCTGCTCGCCGGCGCGCGCCGCCTCGATCGCGGCATTGAGCGCCAGCAGGTTGGTCTGCTCGGAAATGGCGGTGATGACATTGACGATGGAGGTGATCTGCTCGATCTGCCGGCCAAGCTCGGCCACCTGGTCGGCCGACATCTGCACGGTGCCGGCGATCTGCCCCATGCTTTGTAGCGTTTGCTGGATAACCGCCCCGCCCTCGTTGGACTGCTGCCCGGAATCGGCGGAAATGTCCCGCGCTTCATTGGCGCTGCTGGCCACGTGGCTGATGCTGACCGTCAGTTGCTCGACCGTGGCCGCCATGCTCGAAGCGGACTGCGATTGCTCCTGGGCGGCGCTGGACAGGTCAGTGGAGGTCGAGGCGATTTCCCGCGCGGCGGCGGCCAGGCTTGCGCTACCTGTGAGAATCTCCCGGATCATCTCGCGCAGGCGGTTCTGCATGGTGCCAAAGGCCGCGTACAGCTGGCCGATTTCGTCGTTGCCGTGGTCGGTGATCGACTGATCCAGCCGCCCGGCGGCAATCCCCTCGGCCACCCCGATGGCACCCTTGATGCGCCGGCGGATGGAACCCGACAGGCTGATCGCGACCAGTAACGCCAGCAGGGCGGCGGCAATGCCCCCGATGACCAGGCTGCTCAGCGCGAAGTTCTCGGCGCCCTTGAGGGCGTCGCTGCGCATGCCCAGCAGCCGCTCTTCATCCCCGCGCACGTCGGCCAGCAACTTGCGCATGGCGTCCATGCGGGTTTTATCCTGACGGGCGACGATCCGGTCGGTGAGCGCGCTCAGCGGCTGGGTGCCGGCATTGACCGCGCGGCGCAGCGCCAGGGTGCCTTCGATGTCTTGGCTCAGCCAGGTCTGTTGCAGAGCACGCAGGTCGTCCAGGCGCTTTTGCTGAGTGGGGTTATCGCTGGTCAGCTGCTTCATCTCGTTCCAGGCTCGGTCGAATGCCTGCCGGCCGAGGTTCAGTGGTTCAAGGAAGTCATCCTGGCCGCTCAGGGCGAAGCCACGCATGCCGGTTTCGGTGTTGATCAACCCTTCCAGCGCCTGGTTGGAGGTATCCATCACCTTGTAGGTATGAATCGTCCAGTTGACGCTGTCGTCCACCTGGCCGAACCCGTGCCGGGCCACCACGACCAGCCCGATGATGATGAGGATGATCAGGCCAAAGCCGGCGCTGAGTTTCTGTGTGATCGAGAAGTTCGACAGCATGGAGGGCCCTCGACAGAATGAGCCCCGAGAATCAGGGCGTGACACGTTCACTGTAGCCTGCGCCGCGGACCACACCACTCGTTGGCTGCCGGTCAGGCTTCACCCGTCACCGGGCTGGAACGCCAGGCCATCGTTCGGGGTCGGTCAAGTAAGCGCTACAGGAGGACGGAGATGGCGACACGTGCGAAGAAGGACGACCCAAAGCTCTGGGAACGGGTAAAGCAAGAGGTGACGGCTCACGACAAGGGCGGGCGCCCCGGCCAGTGGTCCGCCCGCAAGGCTCAGCTCGCCAGCCATGAATACCAGAAGCGTGGCGGCGGCTACATCGGTGCAAAGACCGCCGACAACCACCTGCAACAATGGACCCAGCAAGCCTGGGGAACCGAATCTGGCAAGCCGTCGGCGCAAACCGGCGAACGCTACCTGCCGGAGCAGGCCCGCCATGCCCTGACCGAGAAAGAGTACCGGCGCAGCAGCGCGAAAAAGCGCGCCGACACCCGGCAGGGCAAACAATATTCCGCGCAGCCGGCGGCCATCGCAGCCAAGGCTGCCAAGGCCCGTCACACAGGGCTGGAAGGACAGACCAAGCCAGCCCTGCTGGCGTTGGCTCGCCAGCTCGGGATCAAAGGGCGAAGCCGCATGCGCAAGCAGCAGCTATTGAGCGCGTTGCAGGATCAGGGGATGCGCTGAGCGCGCCCCGGTTACTTCTTGCTGCCGTGGATCTCTTTGATCACGCCGTTCTCGCGGTTGATCATCACGTATTTGCCGCTGATCTCCACCCACTGGGCATTGTCATCCGGCGCTTGCAGGCCTTTGCTTTTCCAATCCTTGATCGCGGTGTCGTCGCGCGTGTAAGGGTCGGGCGCCTTGTCGCCGTGGGTATAGCAGCGCCCATGGCCAAGGAAGTCGGTCCATACCGCATCCGGTTTGCAGTCGCTCTTTTTTTCGTCGGTGGCATTGGCCAGCAAAGGCGCAAGGCACAGGAAACCGGCCAGCATTACCGCAGATGTTTGTACGCGCATCGTTCACCTCATCTCACGCGGGCGACCGGCCCGCTGTCCGAGGGCTCGTTTCGCAGCCGAGCCCCTCAGCCTATGGAAGCCGTGGCGGGCTGAAAGTTTCTTTTTGCATGCGCCGCGGCACCCGGCAGCGGTTGCCGCATACGCGCTGTGCGCGCCGCTATCCGCAGCAGGGCGTGTACCGCTAGAATCGCTGCCCCGCCCTGCCGTTACCGAGTGAAACCGCGATGCCCACCACTGCCCGTATTGATCTGAGCGACGAGGGCAGCCGGTATCGGCTATTGATCGATGCCGTGACCGACTACGCGATCTACATGCTTGGGCCCACAGGCGAAGTAACCAGCTGGAACACCGGCGCGCGGCGCTTCAAGGGCTACGAAGAAGCTGAAATCCTCGGCCAGCATTTTTCAACGTTCTATACCGACGAAGATCGCGCCGCCGGCCTGCCCGCGCGCGCCCTGGCGCTTGCCGCCAGCGAGGGGCGGTTCGAGAACGAAGGCTGGCGGGTACGCAAGGACGGTACGCGGTTCTGGTGCCACGTGGTGATCGACCCCATCCTCGCGCCCGATGGCGAACTGCTGGGCTTTGCCAAGGTGACCCGCGACCTCACGGAGCGGCGTATCGCCGAGCAGGAATTGCGCCGTTCCGAAGAGCAGTTCCGCCTGCTGGTGCAGGGCGTGGTCGACTACGCCATCTACATGCTCGACCCCACCGGCCATATCACCAACTGGAACGCAGGCGCCCAGCGGATCAAGGGCTACCTACCGGACGAAGTGATCGGCAGGCACTTTTCGATGTTCTATCCCGGGCCAGAGCGAGAGCGTGGCGATCCGGAGCGTGGGCTGCGCACCGCGCTGGCCGAGGGCCGGTTCGAAAACCAGGGTTGGCGAGTGCGCAAGGATGGCACCCACTTCTGGGCCAGCGTGGTGATAGACCCCATCCGCAACGACGCCGGCGAGCTGGTCGGCTTTGCCAAGGTGACCCGCGACATCACCGAAGCGAGAGAGAAAGAGCTGGCGTTGGAGCAAGCGCGCGAAGCGCTGTTCCAGTCGCAGAAAATGGAATCGCTGGGGCAGCTCACTGGGGGTATCGCCCATGACTTCAACAACCTGCTGATGGTGGTGCTGGGTAGCCTGGAGATCGTGCGCAAGCGCCTGCCGACCGACCCGCGCATCACCCCACTGCTGGACAACGCCATCCAGGGCGCCCAGCGTGGCGCCTCGCTTACCCGGCGCATGCTGGCGTTCGCGCGGCGGCAACAGTTGACCCTGGAGCTGATAGACGTCAGCTCGCTGATTCGCGGCATGTCCGAGTTGCTGCAAAGCTCTCTGGGGCCGCGCATTCATATCGAAACGCGGTTCGCGCTGTTCCTGCGGCCGGTGATGGCCGATGTGAACCAGCTGGAGCTGGCCGTGCTCAACCTGGCGGTCAACGCCCGGGACGCCATGCCCGAGGGCGGCACCCTGACTATCGAGGCCCGTGAGCATGAGCTGGGCGCCAACGCCTATGGCCTCAACCCCGGCAGCTACATCTGCCTGTCGCTGCGCGACACCGGCGAGGGCATGGACGCCGTCACCCTGGCCAGGGCGACCGAACCCTTCTTCACCACCAAGGGCATTGGCAAGGGTACCGGCCTCGGGCTGTCGATGGTCCATGGCCTGGCCGAACAGACCGGCGGCAAGTTCGTGTTGCGCAGCAGCCGCCCTGGCGGCACCACCGCGGCGCTGTGGTTACCGGTGGCCCTCAATGACGGCACCGGGCTCATCCCGCCCCGCCAGGGCAACACACCGGGCGAGCACGGCGCGCAGTCGATCCTGGTGGTGGACGACGATCCACTGATCCTGCTCAGCACCGTGGCCATGCTCGAAGACTTGGGCTACCACGTGGTGGCGGCGTCATCCGCCGAGCAAGCCATTGCGCTGTTACGCGAGCCGGCGCAGATCGACGCCTTGGTGTGCGGCAACCTGGCGCCAGGGATGTCCGGCATGCAGCTGATTGCCCGCGCCAAGGCGCTACAGCCGGCACTGGCACCGCTGCTGATCAGCGGTTTCGGCAAGGGTAATCAGGCTGAGCCGTCAGCCGTGGCCCGGCTGGGCAAACCCTTCGATCAGGCCGTGCTGGCACAGGCGCTGAGCCGGCTATGGCAAGCCGGCGAAGCGGGCTAGAGACGGGGCATCCCTCAGCAACCGCACGAACCTAAGGCGGCCAGGTTCCCAGGCTTGCCCAGCTCCGGCACAGCCCTGTGGGGCCGGGCACAGCCTGCGAAGCTGCGCACGCCGTGGTGCCGGGTTCACCGGCTGGCGCCAGCGCCTACAGGTTGCGCCCCTACCGCGCGATCCTCCTCGGGCTGGAAATCGGTATCGATGCTCACCACCACCGACATGCCAGGGCGCAGCCGGCGGGCATTGGGTTGGTCGGGATCGACGACGATACGGACAGGGATCCGCTGGGCGATCTTGACGAAGTTGCCCGTGGCGTTATCGGCCTGCAGCAGGCTGAACTCCGAGCCGGCCGCCGGCGAAATTTCCTGAACCCGGCCCTTGAGGCGCGCATGGTTGAGAGCGTCGACGGTGAAAGTCGCCGGCTGCCCCACACGCACCTGGGCCATCTGGGTTTCTTTGTAGTTGGCGATCACCCAGAGCGTGGCGGGGACCAACGCCATCAACTGCGCGCCAGAATTGACCCAGGCGCCCAGGCGGACACCCACCTGGCCCAGTTGCCCGTCGCGCGGGGCCACTACCCGGGTATTGGCAAGGTCAATGCGAGCAAGCTCCACCGCCGCCTGCGCATTGCTGACCGCCGCTTCCAGCGAAGCCTTATTGACCTCCACGCTGCGCAGATCCTCCTCGGCGATGCGCACCGCCGCGTTGGCCTGGGCCAGGCCGGCGTTGGCCGAAGCCGCCGCCGCGCGGCTCACGTCCAGTTCGCTCTGGGAGATCGAACCATCGGTCACCAGCGCCAGGCCGCGGCGCAGGTCCGCCTCGGCCTTGCGCTTTTGCGCGTCGCTGCTGCCGATAGCCGCCTTGCGCTGCTCCAGGGTGGCCTGGGCGCTGCGCTTCTGCTGGCGATTGTTGGCCAGCGAGGCGCGCTGTGAGGCCAGGTTCGCCTCCGCCTGGGCCAGGCGCTGGCGATAGATGCGGTCGTCCAGGCGCACCAGCAGGTCACCTGCCTTGACGAACTGGAAGTCCTGCACCGGCACCTCGAACACATAGCCGCTAAGCTGCGGGCTGATGATCGTGACCTGGCCACGCACCAAGGCATTTTCGGTGCTCTCGATGGCGCTGGCGAAGGGCGGCAGCTGCCAGGCGTACAACACCAGCAACACGCCGAACAGGGCCAGCCCGCCGAATATCAGCGCGGAAAAGAAGCGTGCCCGCCCTGATCGCGGCTCGACCACCGTTTCCGCGGGTGGCGCCTGCCCTTCGGGCGTGGCGGCGATGGCGTTGGTGGTGGTGGTTTGGGTAGGTTCAGTCATGAAGGCTTGCCGGGGGGTTGAGCGGTGCTGGCCTGGGCGGCGCGGGCGGAGCTGGCGAGCCAGAGCACGCGAACGGTCATCCAGATCAGGGTGAGGATGGCGATGATCGCGATCAGCATGAAAACGTCGTTATAGGCCATCACGTTAGCCTCGCGAGTGGCCGCATTGGCCAGGGCGCGTATGCCCTGGGTGCTGCGCGCCTGGGTGTCGGCGATCGCCTGGCCATAGGCCGCCGCACCGCTCTGCAAGCGCGCTGCCACCCGGGGGTCGGTGACTTGCAGCCCTTCGACGATCACGCTGGAGTGGAATTTCTCCCGCACCACCTGCCAGGTGCCTAGCAGCGCGGCGCCGAGCAAGCCGCCGAGGTTCTGCGCGATCCCGAACATCACCGAGAAGCTCACCATGTTGCGCGGGTTGGCGATCACATTGCGTGTGCCCAGCACCATGGTCGGGCCGAGGAAGAACGTGCTGCCGAAGGCCAGGAGGAACTGGCTGACATACAGCTGCGCGGGCCGCGTGACGTTGCTCGAAAAGCTGTCCATCAGTGCCCCTACCGCCATCATGCCGACCGAAATCAGCAGCGGCCGGAACAAGTGATCGGGGTGGATGGTCAGGGCGCTGATGGCGAGGCCGGCAACGCTACCGATGAGCATCACCGCATAAAGGCTGAACAGTTGCTCGCTGCCCATGTTCAGGTATTGCATGAAACCCACGGCGCCGGTGGACTGCTCCGAGCTGACCATGCGGATCAGCACCACCGCCAGCCCCAGCCGCAGGATCGGCCCGCTGCCAAGCCAGCGGGTCATCAGCAGAGGGTTGCGCCTGTTGTGCTCGATGCACAGCCCGGCCAGGATCAGCACGATGGCCGCGGCCAGGGCGATGCCGATCCAGCGCGCCTCCAGCCACCAGTCGATACGGCCCAGCGAGAGCACCGCCACCAGCAGGCCGACCCCTGGCGCGAGCAGGCTGAAGGTCAGGAAGTCCAGCGGCTCGAAGGTCTTGAAACGGTCCCCGGGCGGCAGCTTCAGCCACAGCACGCAGCCAAGCGCACAGATCGCCAGGCCCAGTTCGAACAGGTAAAGCCCGCGCCATTCGGCAATCTGCAAGAGGTCTTCGGACACCAGGCGGGCCAACGGCAATGCCAACTGGGCCGTGCCCAGGCCGAGCACCAGTGCCTTGAGCCGCCACCTGGCCGGCAGCGCCTGGATCATGTAATACAGCCCAAGCGAGCTGAGGGCGGCGCCCACCATGCCATGGGCCGCGCGCACCGCAATGGCCGAACCCAGGTCATTGACGAACAGGTGCGCCAAGGTCACGAGCACGTACAACCCCAGGAAGACTTCGGTGAACGCGCGCAGGCCGAACTGCTGGCGGAATTTGACCAGCAGCAGGTTCATGGTGACGTTGGTCATCACGTAGGCCGCGGGCAGCCAGGCGATCTCGGCGCTGGTCACGCCCAGCGCCCCCTGCAGGTACACCAGGTTGGCGGTCACCAGGGCATTGCCGAGGCCGCCGGTGATCCCTACCAGCACCCCAGTCAGGGCATAGGCCAGGCGCCGGGGCGTAGGGTGCAGGGGCGTCGAAGGCGAGCCCGGCATCGAGGGCCGCTCGTGCGGTTGCCATTCACGCGGTGCGTAGCGGTCCATACCCTGCCCTGAAGTGTCCTGTGGCTTAGTAGCAACTGGCCGGAAAAAGTTTCGAGCGAACCGGCGAGCGCACTGCGACTCCTCAGTCAGCAGGGTATTCATTCCTAATTTCGCCACCGCTGGAGAGAATTTCACCTGCCCTGGCCTGCGGCCGCCTTTTAAAAGAGAAAAATTCTCTGCCATGGCGGGCCTAAAATCCTTCTTGTGAATCTCCGGCAACTCCCCCAATAAACACAAGATCGAGGGTTGTGAGACGTGAACGACCAGCCGCTTCGCCTGCATGTGCCCGAGCCCTCGGGCCGTCCGGGCTGCAAGACCGATTTCAGCTACCTGCAACTGCTGCCTGCTGGCAGCGCCCGCAAGCCACCCGTGGACATCGACCCGCGCGACACGGCCGACCTGGCCGTGGGCTTGGTGCGGGTGCTCGACGACGATGGCCGCGCCGTTGGCCCCTGGGCTGAACCCATCGCGGTGGAAACCCTGCACCTGGGCCTGCGCACCATGGTCAAGACCCGGGTGTTCGACAGCCGCATGGTCACCGCCCAGCGCCAGAAGAAAATGAGCTTCTATATCCAGAGCCTCGGCGAGGAAGCCATCGGCTCCGCGCACGCATTGGCTTTGCGCGGCGATGACATGTGCTTTCCCACCTACCGCCAGCAGAGCATCTTGATGGCGCGCCAGGTACCGCTGTTCGAGATGATCTGCCAGCTGTTTTCCAACGAGCGCGACCCGCTCAAGGGCCGCCAGCTGCCGGTGATGTATTCCAACAAGGCGGCGGGGTTCTTCAGCATTTCCGGCAACCTGGCCACCCAGTTCGTGCAAGGTGTGGGCTGGGCCATGGCCTCGGCCATCCGCGGTGACACCCGCATCGCCTCGGCCTGGATCGGCGACGGTTCCACGGCCGAAGCGGACTTCCACACTGCACTGACCTTCGCCCACGTGTACCGCGCACCGGTCATCCTTAACGTGGTCAACAACCAGTGGGCCATCTCCAGCTTCCAGCACATCGCCGGCGGCGAGGCGACGACCTTCGCTGGCCGCGGCGTGGGCAGCGGGATCGCCTCCCTGCGGGTGGACGGCAATGATTTCCTGGCGGTGCACGCAGTGTCGCGCTGGGCGGCGGAACGCGCGCGCAGCAACTTGGGCCCCACCCTGATCGAGTGGGTGACCTACCGTGCCGGCCCTCATTCCACCTCGGACGACCCGTCCAAATACCGCCCCGCGGACGACTGGGCGAACTTCCCCCTGGGCGATCCTATCCAGCGCCTCAAGCAGCACCTGATCGCTATCGGCGAATGGTCCGAGGCTCAGCACGAGGCCCTGGTGGCCGAGCTGGAACAGGAAATCATCAGCGCCACCCGCGAGGCCGAGCGCCACGGCACCCTCGGCGGCAGCGCCTACGCCAGCGCCGCGACCATCTTCGAGGACGTGTACCACGACGTGCCCGCGCACTTGCACCGCCAACGCCAGCAAATGGGGATTTGACGCCATGAACAGCCCACAGCAAATCGACCATCCGCGCCTGGCCGAAGACACCCGCGCCATGACCATGGTGCAAGCGATCCGCTCGGCCCTGGACGTCATGCTCGAGCGCGACCCCACGGTGGTCACCTTCGGCCAGGACGTTGGCTACTTCGGTGGCGTGTTCCGCTGCACCGAGGGCCTGCAAGCCAAGTACGGCAAGACCCGAGTGTTCGACACGCCCATTTCCGAGAGCGGCATCGTCGGCGTTGCCGTAGGCATGGGCGCCTACGGCCTGCGCCCGGTAGCGGAGATTCAGTTCGCCGACTACGTGTACCCGGCCTATGACCAGATCACCTCGGAAGCGGCCCGCCTGCGCTTCCGCTCCGCGGGGGACTTCACCGCGCCGATCACCGTGCGCATGCCGTGCGGCGGCGGCATTTATGGCGGGCAGACCCACAGCCAGAGCCCGGAGGCGATCTTCACCCAGGTGTGCGGCCTGCGCACGGTGATGCCGTCCAACCCCTATGACGCCAAAGGCCTGCTGATCGCCGCGATCGAGTGCGACGACCCGGTGATCTTCCTCGAGCCCAAGCGGCTGTATAACGGCCCCTTCGATGGCCACCATGATCGCCCGGTCACGCCGTGGTCTGGCCACGCCGCCAGTGCGGTGCCAGAAGGCTATTACCGGGTGCCGCTGGACAGCGCCGCCATCGTGCGGCCCGGCAACGCGGTGACCGTGATCACCTACGGCACCACCGTTCACGTGGCCCTTGCCGCCGCCCATGACACCGGCGTGGACGCCGAAGTGATCGACCTGCGCAGCCTCTGGCCGCTGGACCTGGACACCCTGGTGGAGTCGGTGAAAAAGACCCGCCGCTGCGTGATCGTCCACGAAGCGACGCAAACCTGCGGCCTGGGCGCTGAGCTGCTGGCCTTAGTGCAGGAGCATTGCTTCTATTGGCTGGAGGCGCCGGTGGAGCGCGTCGCCGGGTGGGACACACCCTACCCCCATGCCCAGGAATGGGCTTACTTCCCCGGGCCGGAGCGCGTTGGCGCGGCCCTCAAGCGCGTGACGGAGGTACGTTGATGGGCCAGCATGTGATCAAGATGCCGGACATCGGCGAAGGCATCGCCCAGGTAGAACTGGTGGAGTGGTTCGTCAAGGTGGGCGATACCGTAACCGAGGACCAGGTGCTGGCCGACGTGATGACGGACAAGGCCACGGTGGAAATCCCCAGCCCGGTCAGCGGCCAGGTCATCGCCCTGGGCGCGAGCCCTGGGCAGACCATGGCCGTAGGCAGCGAACTGATTCGCCTCGAAGTCGAGGGCGCGGGGAACCTCAAGGAGGACCGCACCGCCCAGCCAGCGCCAACGCCGGCTGCCCCAGTGCCGGCGGCACCCGCGCCAAGCGTCGCCGCCGCGCCAACCGCACCGGCCGAGAACGCGACGAGCAGCGTGCCCGCCCCGGCGGCGGCCGGGGCACGGCCATTGGCCTCCCCCGCGGTACGCAAGCGCGCCTGGGACGCCGGGATCGACCTTGCCAAGCTCCAGGGCAGCGGCCCGGCCGGGCGTATCTTGCATGCCGACCTCGATCGCGGCCAGCCGGCGGCGCAAAGCGCGTTTGCCGGCGCCCAGGCTGACCGGGTGGAGCAGCTGCAGGTGATTGGCCTGCGCCGCAAGATTGCCGAGCGCATGCAGCAAGCCACCCAGCGGGCGGCGCATTTCAGCTATGTGGAAGAGATCGACGTCACCGCGCTCGAGGCCCTGCGCCAACAGCTCAACGCCAAGTGGGGCGAGGCACGCGGCCGGCTGACCCTGCTGCCGCTGCTGGTGCGGGCGCTGGTGGTTGCCCTGCGCGACTTCCCGCAACTCAACGCGCGCTATGACGACGAGCGCCAGGTGATCGAACGCCACAGCGCCGTTCACGTGGGCATCGCCACCCAGGGCGATCACGGCCTGCTGGTGCCGGTACTGCGCAACGCTCAAGGCGCCGACCTCTGGGCCAACGCGCGGGAGATCGCCCGTATCGCCGAAGCCGCGCGCCGTGGCAAGGCCGAGCGCGACATCCTCTCTGGCTCCACCATCACTCTGACCAGCCTCGGCGCCTTGGGGGGTATCGTTTCCACGCCGGTGCTCAACCTGCCGGAAGTCGCCATCGTTGGGGTGAACCGCATGGTCGAACGCGCCGTTGTGGTCGATGGGCAGATCGTGGTGCGCAAGATGATGAACCTGTCCAGCTCGTTCGATCACCGTGTGGTCGATGGCATGGACGCCGCCCGCTTCATCCAGGCCGTGCGCCTGCTGTTGGAGCAACCCGCCACCCTTTTCCTCGATTAAGGCCCCACCATGCAGACTCTGGAAACTCGACTTCTGGTACTGGGCGGCGGCCCTGGCGGCTACGTGGCCGCGATCCGCGCGGGGCAGCTGGGCATCCCCACGGTGCTGGTGGAAGCCAGCGCCTTGGGGGGCACCTGCCTGAACGTGGGCTGCATCCCGTCCAAGGCCCTGATCCATGTAGCAGAGCGCTTTCATCAACTGAGCGAACCCAACCCCTTCGGGATCAGCGCCACCGCACCCAAGCTGGACCTCCCCCAGGCCATCGGTTGGAAAAACACCCTGGTCGACCGCCTCACCAGCGGCGTAGCGGCGCTGCTGAAGAAACACAAGGTGCAGGTCATCCACGGCCAGGGGGAAATCCTCGACGGCAAGACCTTACAAGTAGGCGACACCCGCATCCACTGCCAGCACCTGGTATTGGCCACGGGTTCGCGCAGCGTGGCGTTGCCCGCCCTGCCCTTGGGCGGCGCGATCATCGACTCCACCGAGGCGCTGTCCCCAGGCGACCTGCCGGGGCACCTGGCGGTGGTCGGCGGCGGCTATATCGGCCTGGAGCTGGGCATCGCCTATCGCAAGCTCGGCGTGCAAGTGACAGTGATCGAAGCGCAGCCGCGCCTGCTGCCCGCCTACGACGCCGAGCTGACCAAGCCCGTGATCGAGCGGCTGAAGGCATTGGGCATCACCGCCCTGACCGGGCACACCGTCGAGGGCTTCGCCGCGCCTGGCGGCCAGTTGAGCGTTCGCGGCCCGGGCGGCGACAGCCTGGACCTGAACGTGGACCGCGTGCTGGTCGCGGTTGGCCGCACCCCGCACACCCAAGGGTATGGGCTGGAGCGGCTGAACCTGGCCATGGCCGGGCGAGCGGTGAAGGTCGACGGCTGCTGCCGCACCAGCATGACCGGGGTATGGGCGATCGGCGACGTGGCCGGCGAACCCATGCTGGCGCACCGCGCCATGGCCCAGGGCGAGATGGTTGCCGAAGTGATCGCCGGGCAGCACCGGGAGTTCGTCCCTGCGGCGATTCCGGCGGTGTGCTACACCGACCCGGAGATCGTCGTCGCCGGGCTGTCTCCCGAGCAGGCGGGGGCTGGCGCCCTGGTGGCGAGCTTCCCGTTCGCCGCCAACGGCCGCGCCATGACGCTCGATGCCCACGCGGGCTTCGTGCGGGTGGTCGCCCGCGCCGAGGACCATCTGATTCTCGGCTGGCAGGCGGTGGGGCCAGGTGTCTCGGAGCTGGCGACGGCCTTTGCGCAGTCGCTGGAGCTGGGCGCCCGCCTCGAAGACATCGCCGGTACGATCCACGCTCACCCCACCCTGGGCGAGGCCGTGCAGGAAGCGGCCATGCGAGCGCTGGGGCACGCGCTGCACATCTGAAACGGCACCGCTCGGCCCGCGCGTCACTGCTGCAAAGCGCGGGCTAGAGCGGTTTGACCCAACTATCAAAATAGATGATTCACTTCAGCACGGCGTTCAATTTCTCGAACACAGCGGTTGGCGGTTTACTGACCTCAACGAAAACCCAAACCGCAACCCCACGAGGAAATGATCATGAAAACCGCCTTCGCTATCGCCGCCCTGACCGCTGTATTCGCCACCGGTGCTTTTGCCCAGGATGGCGCCGACCGCAGCGTTGCCAGCAACCTGCCGGTGGAAACCTACCAGTACGGGATGAAGCTCGACGTTCAGAAAGTGATCTCTAAAACCGATGTCACCAGCAAGAGCGGTGTGGTACCCGTGACCATGGTGTACCAGGACAGCAAGGGCAACCTGCACAAGATCCAATACCTGCAAGAGGGTGGATACGACGACAACGCCAACGGCTAAGCTTGGCGGCAACACCCAAAGCCCCGGCCCAACCGGGGCTTTTGCTTTTTCACGCATCAACCCGTGTGCGGATCATTTGACGCAACTGCCCTGGCATGCTTTCCTTACGCCTTTCGTTCGGGTGCCCTTCACGGGGTGAAACGGGAAACCGGTGCGCCGCAAGGCTAGTCCGGTGCTGCCCCCGCAACGGTAAGCGAGTGCGCTCCTGAGCCACTGTGCCTTGGCATGGGAAGGAGGGGCGAACCGGCGGCGGCGCTCTGTGCCGCAAGCCCCTCGCAAGCCCGGAGACCGGCCCGACGTTCTGTTCTAGACACACCCGCGGTGGGCGGGCTGTCCGGCCCCGCCTTGTGGCAGGGTTTCGGCGCGCCTGCCCGTCACTGACCACAAGGGAAGCGCCATGTCCGCCAACACCGCCAGCCACGTCACCGCCAGCCACGCCTCCAGCCTGACCCAACGCCTCGTTGCCGCCTGCGGCGCCGCGATCATCGGCGCGAGCCTGGTGTATTTCGCGGGCTTCTCGCACATCCCTGCCGTGCACAACGCCGCCCACGACACCCGCCACAGCGCCGCTTTCCCCTGCCATTGAGGGCCTTGCCATGATCTCGCGTATCGCGCGTACCGCAGGCTTCGCCGGCCTGTTCGCGGCCCTGCTGCTCACTTTGATGCAAAGCCTGTGGCTCACCCCGCTGATTCTGCAGGCCGAAACCTACGAAACGGCGGCCGCCAGCACCCCACACGAGCACGCCGCGGGCGAAGAACATGCCCATGAACACGAGGCCGCCGCGTGGGAGCCTGAAGACGGCTGGCAGCGCGTGCTGTCCACCACCGGCGGCAACCTGGTGGTCGCCGTGGGCTTTGCCTTGATGCTCGCCGGCCTGTATACCCTGCGCGCGCCCGGCCGCACCGCCGAAGGCCTGCTCTGGGGCCTTGCGGGCTACGCGGTATTCACCCTCGCCCCTACCCTTGGCCTGCCGCCAGAGCTACCAGGCACCGCGGCGGCTGACCTTGCATCCCGGCAGATCTGGTGGATCGGTACCGCCGCCTCCACCGCCGTCGCCCTGGCGCTGCTGGTGTTCGCCCGAGGCTGGCCGCTGAAGGTCGCTGGCGCTGCGCTGCTGGTTATCCCCCACCTGATCGGCGCACCGCAGCCGCCCATGCACGAAAGCCTGGCCCCGGAGGCGCTGGAAGGGCAGTTCCGCTGGGCTGCCCAATCCATCAACGTGGTGTTCTGGCTCGCTCTTGGCCTAGCCAGCGCCTGGCTGTTCCGCCGCGCGCCTCAGGCCTGACGCGAAAATGGGTGATCTACCCTGGCTGGTGGCCGGTTTCGGCTGCCGTCAGGGCTGCCCGCCAGGCCAGCTGCATGCGCTGCTGATGCGTGCATTGGAACTCGCCGGGGCTACGCTGGCGGACCTCACCTGCCTGGCCACCTTCGAGCGGCGCATCGATGCGCCAGGATTAGTGGCGCTGGCCGCCGAGCTGGCCCTGCCGCTTACCGGCTTTGCCGCTAGCGAGCTGGCGCCGTTCGAGCCCTGCTTGAGCCATCGCTCAGAGCCGAGCTGGCGCCACACCGGTTGCTATGGCGTGGCCGAGAGCAGTGCGCTCGCCCGTTGCCAGGCGCTGAGTGGCGCCACGCCGCGCTTGTTGGTGGCGCGCCAATGCTCCGCGGAGGCGACCGTCGCCCTGGCCTGCGCCGCGCCAACGTGAAAAGTGCTCAACTCTCTGCCAAAGGCGCCGTGTCATGACCGTGTACTTCATCGGCGCCGGCCCCGGCGACCCTGAGCTGGTAACCGTCAAGGGCCAGCGGCTGATCCAGCGCTGCCCCGTGATCATCTACGCAGGTTCGTTGGTGCCCGTCGCATTGCTGGAAAACCATACCGCCGAGCGGGTGGTGAACAGCGCCGAACTGGACCTGCAAGCTATCATCGAGGAAATGGCCCAAGCCCACGCCAAGGGCCATGACGTGGCCCGGGTGCATTCTGGGGACCCTAGCCTGTATGGCGCCATAGGAGAACAGATCCGCTGCCTGCAGGCGCGGGGAATCCCGTTCGAGATCGTGCCGGGGGTGACCGCCGTGGCCGCGTGCGCCGCCCTGCTGGGCAGCGAACTGACGCTTCCGGGGATCTCGCAGACGGTGATCCTGACGCGCTATGGCAGCCGCTCGCCGATGCCGCCGGGGGAAGCATTGGCGGACCTCGCACGCCACCGCGCGACCATGGCGATCCACCTGGGGGTCAGCCACTTACCTGATATCGTTGCGACGCTTGCGCCCTGCTACGGCGCGGATTGCCCGGTGGCGGTGATCCACAAGGCAACCTGGCCCGGTCAGGACTGGGTGCTCGGCACGCTGGCCGATATTCAGCAAAAGGTCGAAGGCAAGGGCTTCCGGCGCACGGCGCTGATACTGGTAGGGCGGGTGTTGGGCAACGATGTATTCGAGGACTCGGCGCTTTACCGCGCCGGGAAGGCCCATTTGTATAGGCCCGGATGAAGCGCTTGGCGGCCTTTGCCCGCGCCTGCAGATCACCATCTGCAGGCGCGGGCAAAGCCTGCGAGCCGATCAGTAATAAGCGTTTTCGGTGACGCTGTGATCGGTGACGTCGCGCACGCCTTTGAGCTCAGGAATGCGCTCGAGCAAGGTCCGCTCGATGCCTTCTTTCAAGGTCACGTCAGCCTGACCGCAGCCCTGGCAGCCGCCGCCGAACTGCAGCACCGCAATGCCCTCCTCGACCACGTCGATCAACGTCACCTGCCCGCCATGGCTGGCCAGCCCTGGGTTGATCTCGGTTTGCAGGTAATAGTTGATGCGCTCGTTGATGGGGCTGTCTTCATTGACCATCGGCACCTTGGCATTAGGCGCCTTGATGGTCAGTTGGCCGCCCATGCGGTCGGTGGCGTAGTCCACCACGGCGGCGTCGAGGAACGGCTCGCTGACTGCGTCGATCCAGGCGGTGAAGCTCTTGAGGCCCAACGCGGTGTCGTCGGGCTTTTCTTCGCCGGGCTTGCAATAGGCGATGCAGGTTTCCGCGTATTGGGTGCCCGGCTGGGTGATGAAGACCCGGATGCCGATGCCCGGGGTGTTCTGCTTGTTCAGCAGATCGCCCAGGTATTCCTGGGCGGCGTCGGTAATGGTAATGGCGCTCATGTAGGTTCCTCACAGACTTGCACGCAGTTTACGGCAAAGCGTGCCTGGGAGAAAGTCCTAGTAATTTTGTCGGGTTAAACCCGCTGGGATATTTTCCCTCGGCTTCACCATCCACGCCTTCATGCGATGGTAAAGGCGTTTCTCCAGCCACTGATAGCTGAGCCAGGACAGCGCCAGGATGGTCGGCACGCAGAACGCGGCGAACACTAAGTAGGGGTTGATGCCCAGGCGGGCGGAGATGAACCAGCCGGCGTACAGCACCAACAGGTGAACCAGATACACCGAATACGAGCAGTCGCCCAGGGCTTTGAGCCCTCGATGGTGGGAAAACCGCGACTCCAACGCCAGGCAACTGGCAACGATACCGGCGCTCGGCAAGCCCCAATTCAACAAACGGTTGGTGGGCTCGAGCTGATAGATCATCGCCGCGCTGGCGCAAATCGCCGCCAACGGCAGCCACACGCCGCTGCCAATCCAGCCCCGGCGCCAGGCGATACCGATGGCGATGCCAAGAAGAAATTCGTAAACGATATTGTTGGCATAGAAACGCGCCGACCACCCCAGCCGGCTCAAGGCCTCACTGGTGACCAACAGCGCCACTGCCACGAACACCGCGCGCAGGGCTTTAGGCACTAGGAACGCCAGGGAGAACAACAGGTAGAAGAACATCTCATAATTGAGCGTCCAACCCACGTTGAGGGTGGGATACAAGCCATAACCGCCAGGGTTTTCCGCGGGAATGAACAGCAGAGACAGGATAAAGGTCGACAAACTCACAGTGCCGTGGGGGATGTAGCGGCCCGCGGTGTAGAGCAGCAGCCCCATGGCCGCGGTGTAGAACCAATACGCCGGGATGATCCGGATCGCCCGGTTGAGCAGAAATTCCCTGGCCTGCAGCGGCTTGTCCCAGGTCGAGAGGTAAATCACCAGCCCGCTGATGACAAAAAAGATATCGACGCCCACTGAGCCTTTAGCGGCAAACAGGTGCCCGATGGGGCCACCACCCTCGAAATTGAAAAAAATCTGCATGAAGTGGTGACACACCACCATCCACGCCGCGATCGCCCGTAAAGCCTGAACCGAAATCAACATCTAAAGGTACCTTTGCCGCAGAAACTACCGCACCCGCGGGCGCGACCTCATACATGGGACTCAAAGGTGGAAAAGATGTTTCATATCGATGACCGGCCGGCCCAGGCATGAGCATTTAACATGAAGGAAATTCATGAAAACCTCTGCCTCGGTGTAAACGGCCTCAGCTTTGCTATCATCGCTGGCTTTACCGCCCGCCCCAGAGTTCGCCTCCATGACCGACCGCCAAGCTCGCCTGACCGCCCTGCATGACGCGCTGAAATCGCGCATCCTGATCCTCGACGGTGGCATGGGCACCATGATCCAGAGCTATCGGCTGGAGGAAAGCGACTACCGTGGCGACCGCTTCGCGGACTCGCCCAGCGACGTCAAGGGCAATAACGACCTGCTCTTGCTGTCCCGGCCCGACGTGATCGCCGCGATCGAAACCGCCTACCTGGATGCCGGAGCGGACATCCTTGAAACCAACACCTTCAACGCCACCCGGGTTTCCCAGGCCGATTACGGCATGGAAGCGCTGGTGTACGAGCTGAACGTCGAAGGCGCCCGGGTTGCGCGGCAGGTGGCCGACGCGAAAACCCTGCAAACCCCTGACAAACCCCGCTTCGTCGCAGGCGTGCTCGGCCCCACCAGCCGCACCTGCTCTCTTTCGCCCGACGTGAATAACCCTGGCTATCGCAACGTCACCTTCGACGAACTGGTGGAGAACTACACCGAGGCCACCCGCGGCCTGATCGAAGGTGGCGCCGACCTGATCCTGATCGAAACGATTTTCGACACCCTTAACGCCAAGGCGGCGATCTTCGCCGTGCAGGAAGTGTTCGACAGCCTGGGCTTCGAGCTGCCGATCATGATCTCCGGGACCATCACCGACGCCTCGGGCCGCACCCTCTCCGGGCAAACCACCGAGGCCTTCTGGAACTCGGTGCGCCATGCACAGCCGATCTCCGTGGGGCTGAACTGCGCCCTGGGCGCGAAGGAGCTGCGTCCCTACCTCGAAGAGCTCTCCAACAAGGCCGGCACCCATGTGTCTGCGCACCCCAATGCAGGCCTGCCCAACGCCTTTGGCGAATACGACGAAACGCCCGAGCAGATGGCCGCAACCGTCGAGGATTTCGCCCGCAGTGGCTTCCTCAACATCGTGGGTGGCTGCTGCGGCACCACCCCGGCGCACATCGCAGCCATTGCCAGCGCCGTTGCCCGCCACGCACCGCGGCCGATCCCGGACATCCCGCGGGCCTGCAGGCTCTCAGGCCTGGAGCCCTTCACCATCGACCGCCAGTCGCTGTTCGTGAACGTGGGCGAGCGCACCAACATCACCGGCTCCGCCCGCTTCGCCCGGCTGATCCGCGAGGAAAACTACACCGAAGCGCTAGAAGTGGCGCTGCAGCAGGTGGAAGCCGGAGCCCAGGTGATCGACATCAACATGGACGAAGGGATGCTCGACTCCCAGAAGGCCATGGTCACCTTCCTTAACCTGATCGCCGGCGAACCCGATATCTCGCGGGTGCCGATCATGATCGACTCTTCCAAGTGGGAGGTGATCGAGGCTGGGCTCAAGTGCATCCAGGGCAAGGGCATCGTCAACTCCATCAGCATGAAGGAAGGGGTCGAAGCCTTTATCCATCACGCCAAGCTGTGCAAGCGTTACGGCGCGGCGGTGGTAGTGATGGCGTTCGACGAGCACGGCCAGGCGGACACCGAGAAGCGCAAGATAGACATCTGCGCGCGCTCCTACGACATCCTGGTCAATCAGGTGGGTTTCCCGCCGGAAGACATCATTTTCGATCCGAACATCTTTGCCGTGGCCACTGGCATCGAGGAACACAACAACTACGCCGTGGACTTCATCAATGCCTGTGGCTGGATCCGCGACAACCTGCCCTATGCATTGACGTCCGGCGGTGTGTCCAACGTGTCGTTCTCGTTCCGTGGCAACAACCCGGTGCGCGAGGCGATCCATTCGGTGTTCTTGCTGCACGCCATCCGCAACGGCCTAACCATGGGCATCGTCAACGCCGGCCAGCTGGAAATCTATGACGAGATCCCCGCCGCACTGCGCGACCGGGTCGAGGATGTGGTCCTCAACCGCAGCGCCGACGGCACCGAAGCACTGCTGGCCATTGCCGATCAGTACCGCGGGGACGGCAGCACCAAGGAAGCGGAAACCGAAGAGTGGCGTGGCTGGGATGTGAACAAGCGGCTGGAGCACGCGCTGGTCAAAGGCATCACCACCCACATCGTCGAAGATACCGAACTGTCCAGGCAGGGCTTCGCCCGGCCGATCGAAGTGATCGAAGGGCCGCTGATGGCCGGCATGAACGTGGTCGGTGACCTGTTCGGCGCGGGCAAGATGTTCCTGCCTCAAGTGGTCAAGAGCGCCCGGGTGATGAAGCAGGCGGTGGCGCACCTGATCCCGTTCATCGAAGCGGAGAAAGGCGACAAACCCGAAGCCAAGGGCAAGATCCTTATGGCGACGGTCAAGGGCGACGTGCACGACATCGGCAAGAACATCGTCGGCGTGGTGCTGGGTTGCAATGGCTACGACATCGTCGACCTGGGCGTGATGGTTCCGGCCGACAAGATCCTTCAGGTCGCCCGCGAGCAGAAGTGCGACATCATTGGCCTCTCCGGCCTGATCACCCCGTCGCTGGATGAAATGGTCCATGTGGCCCGTGAGATGCAGCGGCAGGACTTCCACCTGCCGTTGATGATCGGCGGTGCTACTACCTCCAAGGCGCACACGGCGGTGAAGATCGAGCCACGCTACAGCAACGACGCGGTGGTCTACGTGACCGACGCCTCGCGCGCCGTGGGCGTTGCTACCCAATTGCTGTCCAAGGAGTTGAAGCCTGCCTTTGTCGAGCGTACTCGGCTGGACTATGCCGACGTACGCGAGCGCACCGCCGCCCGCGGCAGCCGCACCGAACGCTTGAGCTACGCCAAGGCGGTCGCGGCCAAACCAGCCTGGGACTGGGCCGCCTACCAGCCTGCACGCCCTACGTTCATGGGCGTGAGGGTACTCGAGGACATCGACCTGAATGTCCTCGCCGACTTCATCGACTGGACGCCCTTCTTCATCTCCTGGGACCTTGCTGGCAAATACCCACGCATTCTCACCGACGAAGTGGTAGGCGAAGCAGCGACGGCGCTGTTCGCCGATGCCCAGGCGATGTTGCGCAAGCTGATCGATGAAAAACTGATCAAGGCACGGGCGGTGTTCGGCTTCTGGCCAGCGAACCAGGTGGATGACGACGATATCGAGGTCTACGGCGACGATGGCAAGCCACTGGCGCGCCTGCATCACCTGCGCCAGCAGACCATCAAGCCCGACGGCAAGCCCAACCTGAGCCTGGCAGACTTCGTCGCGCCCAAGGGAAGCGGGCTTACCGATTACGTGGGTGGATTTATCACCACTGCCGGAATTGGTGCGGAAGAAGTGGCCAAGGCCTACCAGGATGCCGGCGACGACTACAACTCGATCATGGTCAAGGCGCTCGCCGACCGCCTGGCCGAGGCCTGTGCCGAGTGGCTGCACCTACAGGTGCGCAAGGAACATTGGGGCTACGCGAAAGATGAGCACCTGGATAACGACGCGCTGATCCGCGAGCAGTACCAAGGCATCCGCCCAGCACCTGGCTACCCGGCGTGCCCGGATCACACGGAAAAAGGCACCCTCTTTACGCTGCTCGACCCACATGGCAACAGCGGCGTGACTTTGACCGAGCACTACGCAATGTTCCCAACGGCTGCAGTAAGCGGCTGGTACTTCGCTCACCCGCAGGCACAGTACTTTGCAGTCGGCAAAGTGGATCGCGACCAGGTGGAAAGCTATTCCGCCCGCAAGGACCAGCCCCTTACGACAACCGAGCGTTGGCTGTCGCCAAACCTTGGCTATGAACCCATATAAATCAACAGCTTATATAGAGGCCCTAACAAAAACATGAGCATTGGACGTGCTCAACACCCCGTAGGAGCGGGCGAAAGCCCGCGAACCGACGCCCTCCCCTCAAAGCCATAATTATTTTAAAATCAATTATTTACGCTTTAAACCTCACGCCTTTTGGAGGACCGCCACACTGATCTGTAGGAGCGGGCGAAGCCCGCGAACCAGCGGCCCTTCTAAAACCCTGATCACCTTACAAATCAATAAATTATGGTCAAAACCTCAGAGCCGTAGAAGAATTGATGCCCTGCGCCCGACTCTAGGAGCGGGCGAAAGCCCGCGAACCAGCGGTTTCTCCTAAAGCCTGATTACCTTACAAATCAATAAATTACGATCGAAAGCTCAGAGCTTTTGGAGAATTATTGCCCTGCGCCCAACTGTAGGAGCGGGCAAAAGCCCGCGAACCAGCGGTTCTCGAGAAACCTCAATAACCTTAAAATCAGATAGTTACGGTAAAAACCTCACAGCCGTTAACGCACTACCGCCGTGCGCCCGACTGTCGGAGCGCGCAAAACCCATGAATGGAGCGACCGGCGCAATTCCGCAGGCTTTCGCACTTCTCCCTTTAAAAATAAACGCCCATAATCAGACGCTTACTCTGAAGACCTAAAGAAAAGTCGCACCCGCTCAATGCGTCGCGACCCAGAACACGACGGCAGCTATCACCAGCACCGCCATGAAGGCTGTGGCCCAGGCATCTATATGGTGAGCGGGTTTTTTCGGCTTCACGGACAGGTGATGGCGCATCGGGCAGTACCTTTGTTGTTGTTCTGAAGTGTGGCGCGTTCGTCCAGCGAGGTTGGACGTTCGTACCAGTCAAGCGCACCATTGCTGCCACCGCCAATCACTCCGTCGGGAACCCGCCGCTCGTCATCGCCGCATATCGGTATTAGCTATTTCCTTATAAAAAAACTTCGCTTTAGTGAATATGGCAAAACGGGTATCTTCCGCCGGCTAAGAGATAATGCGCGACCGTGAGCGCAGACCAGCCTGAAGACAGGACACCTATGTACGTTTACGACGAGTACGATCAACGGATCATCGAGGACCGCGTCAAGCAGTTCCGCGACCAGACCCGCCGCTACCTTGCAGGTGAACTCAGCGAGGAAGAATTCCGCCCGCTGCGCTTGCAGAACGGCCTCTACATCCAGCGTTTCGCGCCCATGCTGCGAGTGGCGGTGCCATACGGGCAACTGACCTCGCGGCAGGCGCGCATGCTGGCGAAGATCGCTCGCGACTACGACAAAGGCTATGCCCACATCAGCACTCGCCAGAACGTTCAGTTCAACTGGCCGGCGCTGGAAGACGTTCCGGAGATTCTCGCGGAGCTGGCGACCGTGCAGATGCACGCCATCCAGACCAGCGGCAACTGCCTGCGTAACGTGACCACCGACCAGTTCGCCGGCGTGGCCGCCGATGAAGTGGTCGACCCGCGCCCCTGGTGCGAGATCGTTCGGCAGTGGACCACCTTCCACCCCGAGTTCGCTTACCTGCCACGCAAGTTCAAGATCGCCATCAACGGCGCCAGCAGCGACCGCGCCGCCATCGAAGTGCACGACATCGGCCTGGAGCCAGTGCGCAATGCCGCCGGCGAGCTGGGCTTCCGGGTGCTGGTCGGTGGCGGCCTGGGCCGCACGCCGGTGGTCGGCGCGTTCATCAACCAGTTCCTGCCCTGGCAGGACCTGATCAGCTACCTGGACGCCATCCTTCGCGTATACAACCGCTACGGCCGACGAGACAACAAGTACAAGGCCCGGATCAAGATCCTGGTAAAAGCCCTCACACCAGACGTGTTCGCCGAAAAGGTCGAGGCAGAAATGGCTCACCTGCGCGGCGGCGCCACCACCTTGACCGAGGCCGAGGTGGCTCGGGTCGCCGGGCATTTCGTCGACCCCGAATACAAAGCGCTCGAGCACATCCCTGACGCCCTCGCCCAGCTCGATGCCGAGCACCCTGGGTTCGCCCGCTGGCGCCAGCGCAACGTGTTCGCTCACAAGCGCCCCGGCTACGCCTCGGTCACGCTGTCGCTCAAGCCTACCGGCACCGCACCCGGGGACCTGACCGACAAGCAGTTCGACGCCATCGCCGACATGGCCGATCGCTACAGCTTCGGCCAGCTGCGCACCTCGCACGAACAGAACGTGATCCTCGCCGACGTGGAGCAGTCGCAGCTGCACGCGCTGTGGCTCGAAGCCCGGGAGTCAGGGTTCGCCACGCCGAACATCGGCCTGTTGACGGACATCATCTGCTGCCCCGGCGGCGACTTCTGCTCGCTGGCCAACGCCAAGTCGATTCCAATCGCCGAGTCCATCCAGCGCCGCTTCGATGACCTGGACTACCTGTTCGACATTGGCGAACTGGACCTGAACATCTCCGGCTGCATGAACGCTTGCGGCCATCACCACGTGGGCCATATCGGCATCCTTGGGGTGGACAAGAAAGGTGAGGAGTTCTACCAGGTATCCCTGGGCGGCAGCGCCAGCCGCGACGCCAGCCTCGGCAAGATCCTCGGGCCGTCCTTCGCCCAGGACGACATGGCGGACGTGATCGAGAAACTGATCGACGTTTATGTGGAAAAGCGCACCGAAGACGAGCGCTTCATCGATACGTACCAGCGTATCGGCATCGACCCCTTCAAGGAGCGCGTGTATGCAGCGAATCATTAAGAACGACCAGGTGGTCGACGAAACCTGGCACCTGCTGCCCAAGACCGTGACCCTGGATGATCTGAGCAACTGTGACGACTACATCGTGCCGCTGGCGCTGTGGCGCGACCACGCCCACGCCCTCAAGGCGCGGGATGGCGGGCTGGGGATCTGGCTGGATGCCGACGAGGAAGCCGAGGAAATCGGCGAAGACGTGGCGCAATTCCAGGTCATTGCGCTGAACTTCCCCGCCTTCACCGACGGCCGTAACTACTCCAACGCGCGCCTGCTGCGCGACCGCTACGGCTTCAAGGGCGAGCTGCGGGCGATTGGTGACGTGCTGCGCGACCAGTTGTTCTACTTGCACCGGTGCGGCTTCGACGCATTCGCCATTCGCCCGGATAAAGACCCCTACGAAGCGCTGGAAAGCCTGCGCGACTTCTCCGTCACATACCAGGCCGCCACCGACGAACCCCTGCCGCTGTTCCGCCGGCGCTGAAGCGACCCGAGTTCACCGGCGGCCCCCTCGCACAGCGGGGCAAGCCGGTGATCCACGCGCCTCAGGAAGACGTGGTTGGGGAGGCCGGGCTGGCGAGCCCGAGTAACTGGCGAGTCAACTGCAACGCCAAGGCATCGGCTGACCGCTGCCGCTGCTGGCCGATCCACTCGTACGCGATGCGCACGTGCTGCTCGTTCAGCCGAGGCGCCACCTGCTGCCGAGGCGGCCAGGCAACGTCGGTTAATACCTCGCGCAGGCCGTTCAATGTGGCCGGCCAGGGCGCATCCATGGCCGAAGGTTCAGTGCTGAGGCTGAACAAGTAGCTTGCCGCCTCGTCCCAGGGTGCGCGCAGCGGTTCGAAGGCTTGCGCGTGGGCATGCTCCAGGTAGGTCCGAAAGCCCGGGCGGTGCGCAACCCATGTAGCGAAGGCTTGCGCGATGTCCGCCGCCCTTACCTCAGCCTCTATCCGGGCCAGGGTCGAGAGGCTGACCCGGGTGCTGTAGTGCATCTGCCGGGTAGGTGGCAGGTCGAGGCTGCGCTGAAGCTGTTGGGCCAGGTAGAAACGCACCTCGACTTCATCGATACCCTCTCCCAGCAGCGCATCGTCAAGGTCATCGGCGGGGTCGAGCGGCGGCGCGCTGTCCGCCGAACCTGTGGCTAGCACGTCATAGCGTGCCTCCCGCGCACGAACGATACGCCGGGCGCGGTCGTCTACCAGTGCCCGGCGCCACAGGCGGCGCTGGAACGCCAGCAACTCACGCAGCGGCCCGTCCCCGGCGGTTGGCGAGCTGGCGACGATACGCCAGGCTTGCACCTCGAACTCCATGTCATCCAGGGTCAGGGACACACCGTCGGCACAGGTGCCCATGGTGTCTTGCGCCAAGGCGAACAGCCGCTGGCGGAGTTCCTCCAGGCCCGGAAGGGCGTGCTCTGCCGGGCGCAGCCAGGTCTCGACCAGGGCCCAGGTACGCTGACGGGTTTCCAAGGGGGCGGCGCGATGATCGGCGGTGCCCACCACACGGCTGAGCAGCTGGTAGAACGGCGTGGCCTCATGTTCCATGCGTTCGGCGCGGATCAGCTCCGCCAAGGGCGGCGGGCAGTCGAGCAACCAGGCGTCTTCGTCGCCCGCCCCACCCGCGGCGTCGGATCCCGGCGAAGCGGGCAGTTCGACGAAGAATGTTATATCCGCTCGCCGCAGCATCGCCCGCGCTTCGGGCGACAAGGGGTTGGCGTTGAGGTTGATGCCGATCCCGTAGTATTGCGATTCAACGTTGTTGTAATGCTCCCGCGTCAGCTGCACGAACCGCGTCTCTGCCAGGTCTGGCAGGTGCTCCAGGGCATTGTCCGAGAGGTTGATATCGCGCAACCTCATGGGCACGTTGTTCATCAGGTCGAGCAGCCCCGGCGGGAACTCCGTAAGGTTGGTCGCGCCAAGGTCCAGCAGCGTCAGCTGGCGCAGATGAGCAACCACTGGCGCGCGGTCCAGTGGGTTGCCGCTCAAGCTGAGCTCTTCAAGCTGGTGCAGGTGGTCGAAGCCGCTGGCCGTCTGCTGGTCGAGGGTGATCAGATTGCCTTCGAGGTCAAGCATGCGCAGGTCGGGAAATTGCCGCAACGACTGGAAGTCCGCCGCCGACATCGTCAGGTCCGTACCTGCCAGGTCCAGCTGGCGCAAAGTGCCGGCGATGGGCATTGCGGCGCTGACGACCTCACTCAGCTGCCGCGGGCCGGTGTAATCCAGGCTCAGGCGCTGGAGGCCTGGCACCCGTTCGAGCGCGGGCAATTCCACCAGGCGATTCATGCTCAGGTCGAGCCACCTAAGGTTGGGGAAGCTTGTGAGGAAGGTATCGCTGAGCCGCGCCAGGCCCATGTCCTGCAACACGATCCGCTGCACGTGCGCGAAGCGTACCGTCAGGGTTGGCAAGGTCGTCACCGGCAGGCTGCGCAGTGTCAGCCCGTAACCCAGGCCGCCGAAGCCAAAGGTGGTTTCCCGCCGCTGCCACAGGCGAACGAACTCATCGGCCACGGCCTGGCGGTTCTCCGCTTCGTGTTCATGCGCTGTTTCAACAGGGCCATTCGGGGCCTGCCTGACCCAATTCGCCAGCTCCAGCCGCAAGCGTGCAAATTCGGTATTTAGCCTTACCAGCGCCGTGGTAGCGGCCTCATCCTGGCCCAGTTCGGCGCGCAGCTCGGTCAGTTCGGCCTCGCTTACTTCAGGAAACAACGCCCGCAGGCTCTGCCGGTAAGGATCCGGGTTTTCTGGCAAGGTTGCTGGCAATCGCCCCCTGCCGCTCAGTTCATAGCCAATGGCACCGTTGCGCCGGCTGGGCGGGCGAAAGAACCGCCGGTTGCCCCGGGCAAGCCCCAGCAAGGGCCGCAGCGCATCCTGGTCGCTTAGGGCCTGCTCGAGCAAGGCGCCGCGCAGGGTCGCGGCGTTCTCGATGCCCGGCGCAGCGGCGGCGCGGGCCGAGGCCGGAAGCGTGGCGTAGATCGCCTCTTCCAGGCCACCGCGTGGGCTGAGCTCCAACCCTTGGGCGTCGTAAGCCTGATAATGCCCGCCACTGCGGACGATGATCCCGCCGTGGCCGGCTGGATCACCGATTGCCTGCAACAGTGCGCCGTTGAACACCTCCCGGCGCAGCTCCAAGCGCACCCCGGCGGCCCACCCGCCCAGGCCCGGCAGCAGCCCACACACCAACCGTTCCCGGTCAGGGCTGCTCGCCCCAGTGGCCAACGCATCACAAGCGCGCAGCACCCGCAGTTGGCGCAAGGCGTCGGCGGCTTGCTCCGCCAGCGCAGGTGGCATGTGGCCTGCTGCCAGCGCCTGGCGCTGCCGTTGGGCAATGCCACGCATCAGCGCTTCCACACAAGGGGCCGGCAAGCCGGGAAACTGCCTGCGCAGGGTTTGCCGTGGAACGTCCGCCGGCGTTTCGGGCTCAGCGATGCGGCTAACCAGAGCCATACGCTGCGCCTCGATCGCGGCCGCCCAACGTTGGGCCAAGTTTTCATGCGCAGGCGCGGCGGGTATCAGGGAGGTTTCCGGCCCCAGCAGCGCATCGAGGGCCTGGCCACTCAGTTGGGCGATAAGCCGGGCCGCCCAGGTGCCGTCCGCCAGTTCGGCCTGGTCGAGCCGAACGCGTAGGGCGCTGTCGTTTGGGCCGAATACCACGTCGGCGTTGCCGGCGCGGTACTCCAACGCCAGCTCCGCCGGCCAGCCGGGAATGCCGCGCAGCGCTTCCACCAGCGGCAGCGGCAGGCGGTCGAGGCGGCGGGTGCCGTTCAACGCGGCCACGGCCAGGTCCAGCGCCTGGGCGGCCAACCGCCTTGCCAGCAGGTCTGCCAGCAATGGGGGCATGGGGCTAGCGTCCAGGTGGGCCAAGCGCAGCTGCGCGTCGCTGATACCCGCCAGCTGCTGAGCATCCACTAGCGTTTGCTCTGGAAGGGCCTCATAACGTGGATCGAAACGGCGGATCAGCCTGACGCCGTCCCACTCGGCCACGCGCTCATGAGGCGCGCGCCAGGCGCCGGCACCGTTGCCCTGTAACAGCGGGGCAAGCCCGCCGCTGGGATGTAGCACTTGGGCGGTAGTTGCAGTGAGGGCTGAGCCCACCTGGTGATAACGCCCGTCGATCCGTACCCAGGCGTTGTCATGATGGCGATACACCCCATTGCCATCGGGCTCGAGCCCAGCCGGGGGCGATTGCAGCGCGCGAAAATCTTCGAGGTCCGGCCGCCACAAGCGCACCTGGCCGTCAGCGGCAACCACTGGCACCAGTTGACGGGCAAAATCCAAGGTTGGCGCACTCACTTCAGGGCGTTTACCCAAGCCAAAGAACCCTGCGTTTTCCACTGCCCCGAACAGGTGTTCCAAGGCCGCGTGGTTCTCACCGCGGCGCCACGCGTGCACCCCCTGGTAAACGCTGTACAGGCTCTGCGAAAGCACGATCGCGTCGGCGATAAGGTTGATGCCGGGCAGCGCCGACCCTACCAGCAAGGCCAGGCTTGTGCCCAACTGCTCGCCGACTTCGACCCACTGGGCGTAGCGATCGAACGTATCGCGATGATCGACTTGGGCGGTCGGCACCGCCACGGTGGCCGCTTCGGCCAAGGTTTGCTGCGCCCACGCCCGGTAATGCTCAACGAAAGGATCACCACTGATCGGGGTTGGCGCCCAGCTCAGGTGAGGCGCCAGCCACCCATCGGGAGCCAGCGCCGTATTGACTCGCTGGACGAACGCCGGCCGCCTCGCCAACGGCACGAAGCTGGCGAGCAACGTCAAGAACGCCGGAGCCTGGAGGCGTGTGGCCAGAGTGACTGCGAAAGCACGAGCGTCGGCATACTCGCTTACGCTGCCCTGCGGGTCCCCCGGAATATAAGCCACTATCCGTCGCGTATGGCTCACCGACGGTTGCGGGGTGAACACGAGCAGGCCCGACAGGGGAAAGTCAAACAAGGCGAGCCGCTGCGCCTGCGAGGCGATGGGCGTGACCGGGCCTGTCGTCAACCGCAGGTGGGCCAACAGGGCTTCCCCCTCCTCCCCTAGCTTGCCCTGTAGACGCGCCTCGCCCGCGGCCGCCATGAAGGCCTTGCGCTGGGCGTGGAATACCCGCCAGGCGAATGGGGGCGTTGAAGTGATTTCACGTTCCCTTCCTGGTAGCTGGGTGGTCACGTGCTCGCTAATTTGCCGCTGGAAGGCCCCGCCCAAGTCGAGTGCCCGGCAGCGGCTGGCGAAGGCTTCCGGGCGCAGCGTCAGTGGCCGGGTCAGGTCCACCTCCCCGGTGGCGGTAACCCCGGCAAACAAGCCAGAGCCTTCGCCGTAAGCGCCGGGGTAAGTATCGCGCTGATGGAAGTTAAACAGCGCCGCCTCGAGCAACGTCCGTTGGAGCGTAGGCTGTTTGCCGGCAGGGTCGACCCAGCGCAGCACCGCCTGCTGGAAGTCGACTGGGCCGCTGAACGCCGGCGCCAGCGCTGAGTGCAAGCGCTGAAGGGCAAAGTCTTGAAGCACTGGCAGGCTGTGGGCCGCTTGCTTGAATGCTTGTCGCGCGGCCTCAGCGTCGACGGCCAAATGGCGCAGTCGAGCCCGCTGCTCGGCGGTGGCATGGCGCAACCACTCGGGTAAGCGCGACAGCACAAACCCCTGATGGGGAAGCGGATCTACAGGAAGAGTATCGGTCATGGGGGCCTCCGGTTTGGGAGGCCCGATGGTAGGTAGGTGGCGTTAGGCGCCGCGGTACATAACGCCTACCAGAACCTCGCCTCGGCCAGCTTGTTCCACAGCCGCCCAACCACCTGTTCGAAGGCGCCGCTGGCCGCCAGGCCCACTCGCTCGGTCAGGCTTTTGCGCTCGGCGTAATGCAGGTGGAACAGCTCCGCGGTACGAGCTTTTTCCGCCAGGTACTCGTCGCTGGTCTTGATTTCGTCCACCAGCTTGCGTTCCAGCGCCGCCACCCCCAGCCACACTTCACCGGTCGCCACTTCGTCGATCGACAACTGCGGCCGGTAATGCACCACGAAGTTCTTGAACAGGCGGTGGGTGATGTCCAGGTCTTCCTGAAATTTCTCGCGGCCTTTTTCCGTGTTCTCGCCGAACACCGTCAGGGTGCGCTTGTATTCCCCAGCGGTGTGCAACTCAACGTCAATGTCATGCTTGCGCAGCAACCGGTGCAAGTTGGGAAGCTGCGCCACCACGCCGATCGAGCCCAGCACGGCAAACGGCGCGCTGACGATCTTCTCGCCGATGCAGGCCATCATGTAGCCGCCGCTTGCCGCGACTTTATCGACGCATACCGTCAACGGCACGCCGGCCTGGCGGATGCGCGCCAGTTGCGAGGAGGCCAGGCCGTAGCTGTGAACCATGCCGCCGCCGCTTTCCAGCCGCAGCACCACTTCGTCCTTGGGCGTGGCCAGGGTCAGCAGCGCGGTGATTTCATGGCGCAGGCTTTCGGTGGCCGAAGCCTTTATATCGCCGTCGAAGTCGAGCACGAACACCCGCCCTTTGGCATCCACGGCTTTGTTTTTCGCCTTAGCCTTGCGCTCCGCCTTTTCATCTCGCGCTTGCTGCTTGCGCAACCGCTTGAGGCCGTCTTTATCCAGCAGCGCGGCCTCAAGGCGTTCACGCAGGCCCTTGTAGAGGTCGTTCAGGCGAGTGACCTGCAAATGCCCACCGCCCTTGCGACGCCCCTTGGCGCGCAACGAGGCGATGCCGGCAAATACCACGAGCAACGCGATGACCACGGTAACGGTACGGGCGAGAAAGCCCAGGTATTCGGAGAGAAACTCCACGGTGACTCCTGCAACGAATGGAAAACGTCCATCAGCATACCGGCGAGCGTGCGCTGGGGATAGCCAGCCTCTGCGTGCTCGGCCGCCGGCAGGGCTAATGGCCCACGACGTGAATGAAACGGCCTTTTGAAACGCTTGTATGAAATTCGTTTGACAGGCCCGATCCTCACACCTAACCTCCCCCACAATTGCATTGCACAGCGGCGGGCGTCAGCGGTGGGCACAGCACGTGGGTAACCTTTATCTCATCCGGCATGGCCAGGCCTCGTTCGGCGCGAGCGACTACGACGTGCTCTCGCCGTTGGGCGTGCGCCAGGCGCAGCTGTTGGGGGGGTTCCTTGCCGACGCGGGCATTCGCCTCGACCGTTGTTTCGCCGGTGGCCTGCGCCGCCAGCAGGATACCGCGACCCATGCCCTGGCCAAGCTTCCCGGCGCCCCTGGCTTGCAGACCGATGCCCGTTTCGACGAATTCGATGCCCAGGGCGTGATCCGTGCCCTGGTGCCAGGCTTGGTCCCCGACGAGCCCGAGGCGCTGCACATCCTGCGCAACGCCGCTGATCACCCCGCACAATTCCAGCGCCTGTTCGAACGCATCATCGAGCGGTGGCTCGACGGCGCCGAGGGCCCGGCCGCCAGCGAATCCTGGGCAGCGTTCCTGGCGCGCACCGGCGAGGCGCTGGATGAGGTGCTAGCGGCGGCCCGGCCGGGCGAGAACGTTGCCATCTTCACCTCCGGCGGGGTAATCACCGCACTGCTCCATCGCTACACCGGCCTGGCCGCCAGCGAAGCCTTCCGCCTGAACTGGCAGATCTACAACAGCTCGCTGAGCCACCTGCGTTTTCGCGGCACCGACGTCACCCTGGCGTCTTTCAACAGCCACGCGCACCTGCAACTGGCGCGGGCTCCCGAACTCGTTACCTGGCGCTAGCGCCACGACACCAGCCCCCTAAATGAAAAGGACGCTTACATGAGCGACGTAAAAGACGCGATTGAAACCATGAAATCGAAGTTCAACCCAGCCGCCGCCGCTGGCCTGGACCTGGTATTCGGTTTCCGTATCGATGAGGCCGAACACTACAGCCTGGTGGTCAAGGACAGCACCTGCGACATCCAGGAAGGCGAAAACCCAGACGCCCAAGTGACCCTCGTCATGGACAGCGAGACCCTCAAGGGCATCGTCGACGGCTCCACCGACGGCATGCAGGCCTTCATGGGCGGCAAGCTGCGGGCTGAGGGCGACATGATGCTGGCGATGAAACTGAGCGAGCTGTTCCCTCAGTAATCGACACGTATCACCCAGGCGCTTGCGGGAAACCCCGCAAGCGCCTTTTTTTTAGCCGATAAGGCCGAGGGTAAGGCGCAAGCGCAGCGCATCGAGCGCCAGGTTGAAGCGCTCGCTCAGGCGTTGGCTCAACAGGTAGGCCTGTTGTTCACTCAGCACTGGAAGAACATCGCCGCCTGCCGCGTTCCGCCATTGCACATTGGGCTCGACGGCTTCCAGCAGGTCCAGCACGGCAGGGCCCAGTGGGTCGCCTGCCGACTCGCCGGCGGCACGCTCAAGCACATAGGCCAGTGCCTCGTTGTACGGCTCCCGGACCTGCTCGAACTCCGCCGCGTAGCGCCGCTCCAGCGCCAGCCGCCAGGTCTGCTGGTGGTTCACCAGCCACTGGGCGAAGCCTTCGCGGGTATCCAGCGCACGAACCCGCGCGGCGATCCTCAAGACCGTGGCAGGCGCGACCACAGAGGCGTACAACCGCTCACTGACCTGCGGAAGCTCCAGTTCATGCTGCAGCAGCTGGCGCAGCAACAGGCGTAGTTCCACTTCATCGATACCGATGTCCAACTGGTGTGGCGGCACTTCATCGGCCAGGTCGGTCGCCGGGTCAGGTGCTTCCCTGCCCGCCAGGCGCGCCACGCGGGCCCGCACCAGGCGCTGCGCCTGGGCGTCGAGCAGCGCCTGCCGGTGCAGGCCGCGGGCAGGCGTCAGGGCGGCCAGCAGCGGCCCGTTTTCGTCGCCCACGGCTGATCCGGCAATCGCCCGCCACACGCTCACTTCCGCCTCGAATTGATCGAGGGTCAATGCCACGCCATCACCGCACGTTGCCCTCGCCTCGGTGGCCATTTCGAACAAGCGATCGCGCAACTCGGTCAGGCCTGGCAGCGCATCCGGGCCAGGCATCAGCACGAGCTCGGCCAGCATCCAGGCGCGGCTGACAGCCTCTTGGCGCTGTTCCGCCGTACGGCCTCGCAGGTATGGCCCCGTACGGACCACCTCACCGAGCACCTGATAAAACGCTTGCGCGCTGGGTTCTTCGCGGGCATTGCGGATCAGCCCCTGTAGGGGTTCCGGACAACCCAGCAACCAGACGTCCTCTGCGGCTACCTGATGGCCGGCCCCATCCGCGCCTGGGTCGAACTCGAACCCCGAGTGGCCGAGCATGGCGACCGCCTGGGCATCGAGGGGATTGCCGTCGAGGTTCAGGTCCATCGCTCGTCTGTCCCCTTCGGCCTGGCGGTTACGGCGGAAGAACTCCGTAGTCGTGAGGTCGGGAAGCTGGCGGATGGCGTTGTCCGCCAGGTTGATGTACGTCAGCCGCAGATCAGGCTGAGCCATCAAGGCATCGAGCCCCGGTGGTATGGCCTGCAATCGAGCCTCAGCGATGGATAGCCGGGAGAGGCGGCTCAACGACTGGACATTCGGCGCCATGCCAAGCGGGTTGCCGTCCAGCGAGAGCATTTCAAGCTGGGCGAGCGCGGCGAAGGCGTCTTGCGTCTCGACCGTGAGCCGGATCTCGTTGTAGTCCAGCTGCAACTCTTGAAGCCTTTGGAACTGGCCCAGCCATGACAGCAACTGGTCGGTAGGCAGGGTTGGGTTGTTCGACAGGTCCAGGCGTTGCAGCGCGCCAGACGAGGGCTGCAGCCAGGGCAAAAGCTGCGGCGCGCATTCTGGCCCCAGGTCGCGCAGGTGCGCCTCGCGTAGCCGGCTGACCCACGACGGCCCGCCTGGTAGCTCGCGCAGCCGGTTGCCATCCAAGTGCAGTATGCGCGCGTTGGGGAACATCGCCAGGAAGGCAGGATCCACCCGCTCGAGCCCCATGCCTACCAGCTCCAGTTCGAGAATGTGAGGAAAGCTCACCTCCACCACCGGCAGGCTGGCACGGATTTGCAGGTAGGCCAGGCTGAGCGAGTGGCGCACGGGCCCATCGCCGAGCGTGGCGCGTGTGCAGATGAACCGCCGCTGCCACGCCTGCAGCATCACCCTGACCGTCAGCTCGCGGGCCGGCCGGGCAGCGGCGCTGGGCGCGCGCGGCGCGCTGCTTGCGCCCCTGAGCCAGTCGCCCAGTTGTACCCTGAGTTCACTGAGCTCTCGGCGGCGACGGGTAATTTCCTCCACCGCGGCTGCTCCCTCGCCCACTTCGCCACGCAGCGTTTGCAGGGTGGCCAGGTCCACGTCCGGGTACAGCGCCCTGAGCAAGTAACTGATGGTGTCTGGGCGTGAATGGGGTGGGGACCCCGCGCCTCTGCCACTGAGCGCATAGCCCAGGCGCCCGTCTGCGAAGCGCGTGGGCGCGCGGAAGAACCGCCGGGTATTGCCCGCCATCCCCAGCCAGCGATGCAACTCGGGCTGATGGGCGATAGCCATGGCCACCAGACGTTCGCGCAGGCTGTGCACATTGCTCAGGGCATGGGCCAGCCTACCGGCCTGTCTATGCAAAATGCTGATGACAGCGTGCTCGAGAGTGCCCCCCTGCTCGACGGTGGGTGGCGCCAGGCCATAAGCCCGGTAGCGGCCATGTTCCACCGCGATCACATGGGCGGCCGCCTGCTCCGGGCCCGCGCGGCGTAGCAATGGGCCCGCTGCCCCTCCCTGGCGCAGCTCGATGGCCAGCCCTGGCGGCCAGCCTTCAAGGCTGGGCAGCAGGCCCATGAGCAAGGCATCGCGATCGGCCGTAGAGCGGCCGTCATGAAGGGCCTCGCAGGCGAGGCCAATGCGTAGCTGGCGCTGGTATTGCGCCGCCAGTTCTGCGATCGCCAGGGGTACCCTGCCGGCGTTCAGCCTTGTCAATTGCACGCTGTCGCAAGCACTCAGCAGGTCGTCCAGCACATCACGGGGCAGGCTCGGGAACTGCCTGGCAAGGACCGCCCTCTGAGCCGCCACATCATCCGCCGGCTCCGACAGCCCGTCGTTGCCGCTCAGAGCATCGAGCAAACTGTCACGCTGCCGCTCGATCACCTCGGCCCAGCCGCGGCCAAGGCGCTGGCTGGCTTCTTCAACGGACACTGCCCTGCCTATCAAGGGGCCGAGGTCGACGTCCTGCAACTGCACGAACAGGGCCTCGACCCAGCTGCCATCCATCAACTCCCCAGAGGTCAGGCGCACGCTGCGTATCACCTCGGGCTGCAATTCGGAAACCGCGCCGTCGGCCCGGGCCAGCTCGATCCCCACCTGCGCCGGCCACCCTGGAAGGCCGGTGAGGGTGCGCACCACGGCGGGATGAACCAACGGCTGGCGAGCAGTATCGCGCAGCGCGGCGGCGGCCTGGCCGATATCACGCAGCAGGGCCCGGCGCCGCAGCAGGTACCCCAGCGTGCCCGGTAGCGGCTCCCCGCGCAGGGCGCGGCCTTGCAGGCTCGAGCTGTCGACACCTGCCCATTGCCGTACCTGCGTTACGGTCAGGTCGTCCAGGTCCACCGCCTCCGCACTAGAGCGGCGGACCAGCATAGCCGCCGACCACTGCTCGGGCAGCTCGTCTTCGCTACGCCAGCCGCCTCGGCCGTTGCCGAGCAACCGTGGAGCATGCCCGCGCTCATCGGCTGAGCGAATGGGCTCTGCCACATAGGGCGTGGCGCCAGGCGCCACCTCAATGTACGTATCAGGCAGGTGCACCCACGCACGGTTGCCCACTCGCAGCACCCCGTCGGGCGGCAACGGGCCGGCCCCCGCCGGCGCCTCAGGGCTACCTAGCATGGCCAGGTCGGGAACCCATAGGCGGCTTTGGCCGTGTTGATCGGCAACCAGTTGCAAGCGGCCCAGCAGGTCCTGCCGTTCAGCGTCGGTCGGGCTATGTTCGCTGGGCAGCAGAAACCGTGCGTTCTCAACGGCGCCCAACAGCAGCGACCGGGCCACGCGCTCGTCGCCTTGCAGCCATGCGCGGGAGGCATCGAAGACGCTGCGAAGGGTTTGCACCATCGAATACACGGCGATCACATGGCCCACGCCAGGTATGAACGACAGCACGAACAGGCCCAGTTGCTCACCCAAGGCAACCCAGTGCTCATGACGCGCCAGGGCGGCGAGGCGGTCGGCGCGGGCCGTAGGCACCGCCAGCGTCGCTGCGTTGGCCAGTGTGTGCCGCGCCCAACTGGCGTAACGCTGGCTGAAGAGGTCATGCAAAGGTAAAAACGCGGTAGCGATCCTGGGCCGGTCTACCTTCCATTGCCCTTGGAGCACCCCGACCGAAAGGTCCAATGCCTTGAGCGGGTTCATCGCGGTAGTGAACAACCGGTCGAAATCGGCCGGAGGTGGCCCTTCCACGGCGCGGATGAATGCCGCCTCATCGTCGAGCGTCACACAGCCAGCAAGAAACCTGAGGTACGCCGGGTGGGCCAAGCGGGCCTGCAGTTCGGCACTCATGGCGTCTGGGCTGGGGAACTGGGTAAGCGGGGACTGCGGGTCGTTGGGCACATAGAGCAAACAGGGCCTGCCCTCGCCCTGGTTTCGGTCCGCCAGGATCACCAACACCCGATCCAGCTCAAAGCCGGCCAGTTGCAAGCGCTTGGCGGCTGCGGGCAAAGGCGCGATGGTTGGGTCGGGCGCCAGCGCCCAGTTGGCCAGCAGTGCTTCTCCGATGCTGTCGATGGTGCCCTTGAGCCTGGCGATGCACGCCTCGCTCGCCAGGGCGTCGCGGTCGGCTTCGCAGAACAGCCGTGGGAAGGTTACGGTCGCGGTATGCTCCGTGGGCGGCAATTGGGCGGGCACCTGGCTGGCCAGGAGGGTGGCGAACCCGGCGCCCACGTCTGCCTGGCGGCAGGCTTTGGCAAAGGCCCAGGGGGTGGTGCCGAGGCGGCTGGCCGGGTCGGGGTCGCCATCGGCGCCCACTCTGCCGAACAACCCCGACCCCGGCCCGAAGGCATCCGGCTCGGTGTCAGCTTCACTGAAATTGCGTATCGCTGCCTGTACCAGGGTGCAGGTCAGCGCGGAATTGTCCTCATCCGGGTCGACCCAGTACAGCATCGCAACGTTCGGATCGACGTCCTGCTCGCCCAAGTCATGCAGCAGGCGGCCCAACTGTTCACTGGCGTATGCGCTGTAGCGCGGCAGACGCAGCGCCGCCGCTCCAAGGGCACGGCGCGAAGCCTCGGCGCGGGCGGTCAGCGCGTCCAGCTGTTGCAGACGCTCAAGGCTGGCGCCAGCGAGCCAAGTCGGCAGGCGGGCAGCGATCAGGTCCTTATAAAGGGCATTCGTTGAGTGTTCAGGCATGGCAAGCTCCTTTTTGAGAGGCTGCCAAGCCTAGGGAGCCATCGCCGCTGCGAGCGTTACTTAAAGCTGCGCAGGCGGCGCCGGTAATTGCGCCAGGCACTCGCGCAACCACTGGTGCAGGGCCTGCACCACTGGGGAAAACTGTTGGCGGTGTGGGCACACCAGGTAGAGCGGCACCGCTTCACCGCGCCAGTGTGGCAGCAGCACCTCAAGCCGGCCGGCCTGTACATCCGCGCACACGTCCAACCAGGACTTGCACGCAATGCCCTCACCCGCCACGGCCCAGCGGCGCACCACGTCGGCATCGTCGCTGATCAACGCACCGCCGACGGTGATGTCCTGGCGCATGCCCTCGCCCCGGTAAAACCGCCATTTGGCGTACACGCCATCGCCCAGCACATACAGCAGGCAATGGTGTGCAGCCAGTGCTTCAAGGTTTTCTGGGCGGCCGGCACGGGCCAGGTAGGCCGGCGACGCCACCAGCACGCGGTGATTGGCCGGAGCGAGCGGCAGGGCGATGAAACTGGCGTCGGCCTTGACGGCATACCGGATCGCCACGTCGATGGGGTCGCGGAACACGTCTGTGACCTGATCAGACAGGAACAGCCGTAGGCTGAGCCCGGGATAGGCCCTGCGAAATTCCCCCAGCCAGCCCAGCAGCAGGTTACGCCCCAGGTCCGAGGGCGCCGCCAGGTGCAGATTGCCTTGCAGGGCCTGCCGAGCCTGATGCAACTGCCCGTGCCCTTCCTGCAATGCGTCCAGGGCCTGGCAAGCGAAAGGCAGGTAGTGCTGGCCTTCGGCAGTCAGCCGCAGGCTGCGGGTGGAACGGGCGAACAGGCGGATATCCAGCGCCCGCTCCAGGCGCTTGATCGCCGCGCTGGCTTGGCCTGGCAACAGCCCTGCTTCTCGCGCGGCGTTAGAAAAGCTACCCAGCGCCGCGGTGCGGATAAACAACTTGAGATCATCGAGCCGGACCATTTTCACTCTGGCAGAGAAAGTGTTGCTGGATTTTGCCGGTTTTTCGAAAAACACAAAAGCGCCACCATTGGCCTTTCGAACCCCTGAAGGAAAACCCCATGAAAGCTGTTGCCTATCGCCAAGCCGGCTTGCCCATCGAGCATCCCGATAGCCTGCTCGACATCGAGCTGCCGCAGCCGGTGGCCGGGCCCCAGGACCTGCTGGTGGAAGTCCGCGCCATCGCGGTCAACCCCGTGGACACCAAGGTGCGCGCCGGCATGCAGGTCAGCGAGCCCCGCGTGCTGGGCTGGGACGCAGTAGGCATCGTCCGCGGCCTGGGCGCGGACGTTAGCTTGTTCAAGGTTGGCGATGCGGTGTACTACGCCGGCGCGCTGGAACGCCCGGGCAGCTACAGCCAGTACCAGTTGGTGGACGAACGCCTGGCCGGGCACAAGCCAGCGAGCCTGGGCGACGCCGAGGCCGCCGCGCTGCCGCTGACGACCATCACCGCCTGGGAACTGCTGTTCGATCGCTTGCAGGTGCCCGAAGGCGGCGGCGAGGGCCAGACCCTGCTGGTCACCGGAGCTGCCGGGGGCGTGGGTTCGATGTTGGTGCAACTGGCGCGGCAGCTCACCAGGCTGACCGTGATCGGCTCCGCTTCACGGCCAGAAACCCGGGAGTGGGTCCTGGGGCTGGGCGCCCATCACGTGGTGGACCACAGCCAGCCGCTGGACCAAGGCCTGGCACAGCTGGGCATCGACCAGGTGACCTATGTGGCCAGCCTGACCCACACCGACAACCACCTCCCTGCGCTGGTGAAGGTCCTGCAACCGCAGGGGCGCCTGGCGCTGATAGACGACCCGGCCACGCTGGATATCGTTCCGTTCAAGCGCAAGTCGGTGTCCGTGCACTGGGAGTTCATGTTCACCCGCTCGATGTTCGAGACAGCGGACATGGCGCGCCAACACGAGCTGTTGGAGCGTGTAGCGGCGTTGGTCGACCAAGGGGTGATCAGAACGACCCTGGGTGAGCACTACGGAACCATCAACGCAGCCAACCTGCGCCGCGCGCATGCGGTGATCGAAAGCCATAGGGCTCAGGGCAAGATCGTGCTCGAAGGCTTTTGATAACGCTCGAACAGGAGCGAGAAGCCCGCGAACCGCTTCACCGCGGTGCGCGGGCCTTTACAGATAAGCGCGTGCGCAGGCTTATGCCCGCGCGGTATGCCGGGCAGCGACGGGGCGGCTGGCAATCGATTGTGACCGCTCCAGCTGGGTACGCAGCTCGCCGATCAGGTTGCTGATGTCTCGGCTGCTGGCGAAACGGTCAGTGGATACACCTTCGGCGACCAGATATACCTTGCCGGTGTGGAGGTCTTCGATGCGGATATTCAGGGAGTCGTCCGCGGCGTGTTCGCAGGTGCATGCCAACGGCAAAAAGGCCCTCTCGACGATGCCTCTGATTTCGAGCGGGCTAAGGCCAATAGTTCTCATGGTGGTACTCCTGGGGCAGTGGCCGGGACCGCAAAGGCGGTGAAGCGCAACAGCGCAGCAATCCCCGGGCTTGCTTTGAAGTTATAGCCCCGGCGCCATTGGAGGGCAAACCCCCTCCTGCGCCCACCATGACGTAGATCATTTCATCGCTGTGATTCAGTGCTCGTTCGCGACCAAAACGGGCCGTGGAACCCTTTCAGCAGGCACGTTTCGACTATGATCCAAAATGAGCCGCCTGTCGCAAAAACAGATGGCGCATGAAACACAACCGTGCAAACGCTTTTGGCGCCACTACTTTGCAGCCTCCAGGTAAGCCGCCAGCGCCGCCACACCTTGTTCGGCGGTGGTGCTATAGCCGTGCCAGGCGCAGGCCAGCATCAGGTTTCGGGCAAGGCCGAAGTCCTCCACGGCAAGGCCCTGGGCGTCTCGGCCCGTGGCATCGTGAGGTATTTGCGTCCGTAGATCCCCAGCCGGATCGAACCACGCCCACACCGGTTTTCCCAAAGCCACCGCCATCCCCACTTCGAACACCGTACCCGAGTCCGGCTCGGCGCCCCGGAAGGGGTTGAGATTGGCCAGCAACGCGTCGCTGCGACGGATCAGCCCCACGTTCTGCTGGTAGATCCAGCGCGCTGCCGGCTCGCCTTCCAGCGCTGCTGGCAGGGCATTGTCCAGCGGGTATAGCCCCTCCAGGCCGTGTGCGGCACACAGCGCCTTGAGCTGCACGCCCCGCTCGAACGCGTCGCTACGAAACACATCGAAACCGGCCAGGTAAACGCACGGCCGCGGGCTCACCACATGTCCTCGGCCGGTGGCTCGCCTGGGGTCGTCGCCAGCCCGCCTTCCAGGTCCAGCCGGCGCAACAGGCCACGTGCGTCGTAAGGGGCGCGCACCTTGATGTCGTTATCGAAGAAGCAGAACACGTCACGGCCCTTGCGCGGCCGGGGCTTGGCCTTGCTGAGGGTCCTGGCGTCGGCCGGCTGCCTGCCCTGGCTCCAGCAAGCGATGCGCTGCTGCCAGCGGTCCAGGGCGTCATCCGAGTAGCCGCTTTCATATAACTTCGCGTCGCCGTGCAGGCGGATGTAGACGAAGTCCGCGGTCAGGTCCTCGGCATACGGCCATTTACCGGCGGTATCGGCCACTACCAAGGCTACGTTCTGCCGCCGCAGCATCTGCGCGAAGGCCTCGTTGGCGAAGCTCTCATGGCGGATCTCCACCGCGTGGCGCAGCTTGGCGCGGGTTGGAATGTCCAAGTAGCCAGGTTTGTGCAAGCGGGCGTCCGCGCCTTTGGCCAGTGCCTTGGCCTGCGCCCCGGTGCGGGGAAGCTGGCTGAGGAAGGCTTCGAACCGCTCGGGATCGAAACGGAAGTTGGGCGGGAACTGCCACAGGAACGGCCCGAGCTTTTCTTTAAGCTGAAACACTCCGGAGGCATAAAAGTTGGCCAACGGCACTTCGATATCCCGCAGCCGACGGGTGTGGGTGATGTAGCGCGGCCCCTTGACGCTGAACTTGAAGCCCTTGGGGGTCGCGGCATACCAGTCGGCGTAGCGGTCAGGCGCTTGCAATGCATAGAACGAGCCGTTGATTTCGATGGCACGCACCGCCCGGGAAGCAAATGCCAGTTCGTTGGCCTGGGTCAGCCCCTTGGGGTAGAAATCGCCGCGCCAGGGCGCATAACGCCAGCCGGAGATACCGATTCGAATGTCCGCCACGGGTCGCCGCTCCTCTCGGTTGGATGCTCAATCGGACCGGTGGCGGGCAGCCACGGTTCAACTCACGGAACTCTCAAGGCCACGAATGTCCAGTACTTGAACCCCTGCCAAGCGAGGCCGAGATGAGCGAGCCCTACGACCTGCAACGTTTTCTCGACGCCCAGGCGTCCGTTTATGCCCAGGCGCTGAAAGAACTGCGCGCTGGTCGCAAGAGCAGCCATTGGATGTGGTTCGTGTTTCCTCAATTGCGCGGCTTGGGCCGCAGCGACACGGCGCAGTTCTATGGCATCAGCGGCTCGGCCGAGGCCGTGGCCTACCTCGCTCAGCCTGAACTGGCCGGGCGCCTGCGGGAGTGCTGCGAGGCATTGCTGAGCTTGCGGGGGAAAAGCGCCGAGGCGGTATTTGGCGAACTCGACGCCCTTAAGCTTCACTCAAGCATCACCCTGTTCGCCCGGGCCTCCCATGGCGACGAACTGTTCACGGCGGTGCTCGCGCACTATTTCGCCGGTGAAGAGGATGCCAAGACCCTGGAACTGCTGGAGTCCTGAAACCGTTCAACCAGCATCACCGAGCGAACGCTGCCCCACGCTTCCCATCGTCACCCTCGACGGAGCCGTAGGAACCCATGAGCACCTCCCCCACGCTACTGGCAATGCCCCAAACCGATCCCAGCGCGCTGCGCGAACGCTATCGAACCGTGCGCCAGCACAGCGAGCGGTTGGCGGTACCGCTCAGCGCCGAGGACATGGCCGCGCAGTCCATGGCCGATGCCAGCCCGACCAAGTGGCACCTGGGCCACACCGCCTGGTTCTTCGAGACCTTCCTGCTCACCCCCGGGCTGCCTGGCTACCAGCCGTTCGACCCGGCGTTCGGCTACCTCTTCAATTCCTACTACGAGGCCGTCGGCCCACGCCAGCCCCGGCCACAGCGCGGCATGCTGACCCGGCCCGCGGTCGAGCAGGTGCTCGCCTACCGCAAACACGTGGACGCCCACATGGCGCGCTTGCTTCAAGGCCCGCTCGATGAGCAGCAGCAAGCGTTGATCGAGCTTGGCCTGCAGCACGAACAGCAACATCAGGAACTGATCCTGATGGACATCCTCCACCTGTTCAGCCTGTCCCCGCTGGCGCCGGCTTACAGCGCCGCCTGGCCCAAGGACAGCGCCGGGCGTCGCGGCCGCTATCGTGCCCACGGCGGCGGGCTGCTGGACATTGGCCATGAAGGCGGTGGTTTCGCCTTCGACAACGAAGGCCCGCGGCATCGCCAGTGGCTCGAGCCGTTCGAGATCTGCGACCGCCTGGTGACCAACGGGCAATGGCTGGAGTTCATCGCCGCCGGTGGCTACCGCAACCCGGCGCTGTGGCTGTCCGAAGGCTGGGCCACGGTGCAGGCCCAGGGGTGGGAGGCGCCGCTGTATTGGCGCCCCGTGGCCGAACAACGCCAGGACATCGCCGCTGGCTGGCAAGTCATGACCCTGCGCGGCCTTCAGCCGCTGGACCCTAACTCCGCGGTCAGCCATGTGAGCTACTTCGAAGCGGCCGCCTTCGCCGAATGGGCCGGCGCCAGGCTGCCAAGCGAAGCGGAATGGGAAGTCGCCGCCACGGCCGGGCTGCTCGAGCAAGTGGACAACGTGGCCTGGCAGTGGACCCGCAGCGCGTATGCGCCCTACCCCGGCTTTCGCCCGGCGGCGGGTGCCGTGGGTGAATACAACGGCAAGTTCATGGTCAACCAGCTGATATTGCGTGGTGGTGCCAGCGTGACCCCGCCTGGGCACAGCCGCCCCAGCTACCGCAATTTCTTCCCAGCCAGCGCACGCTGGGCGTTCAGCGGCCTGCGCCTGGCCCGGGACAGTGCCGGTAAACGCCAGCCGGAGCCACCTCGCGGCAGCATGAGCGAAGTGCCGGCGCCCCGTGAAGCAAGCGCCGAGGGCGAAGGCTTCGCCGCACACGTGTTGGCGGCGCTCAATACCCGGCCGCGGCAGCTCTCGCCCAAGTATTTCTATGACGAAGCCGGCTCCTTGCTGTTCGAGGCCATCTGCCGGACCGCCGAGTACTACCCCACCCGCGCCGAAATGGCGCTGTTGCGGGGTTGCGTGGGCGAAATGGCGGCGCTGATCCCCGAGGGCGCCGCGCTGGTCGAGTTCGGCAGCGGCGCCAGCGAAAAAACCCGCCTGTTGCTGGATGCCGCGCCGCAACTGGGGGCTTATGTGCCCATCGACATCTGCCGCGAGGCCCTCGCCGGCGCCTGCGAGCAACTGCGCCAGGCGTACCCGGCCCTGCAGCTGGCCCCGCTGGCAGATGACTTCACTCGCGCGCTGCACCTGCCGGCGCAAGTGGCCCGGCTCCCACGGGTAGGGTTTTTCCCCGGCTCCACCCTGGGCAACTTCACCGCCGAGCAAGCCGCCGCGTTCTTGCGCGGTGCCCGCCGGCTGCTGGGGCGTGACGCGGTGTTCATCATCGGCGTGGACCTGGTCAAGGATCCGGCCATCCTGCGTGCCGCATACGACGACGCCGAACAGGTCACCGCCCGTTTCAATAAAAACCTGCTGGTGCGGATGAACCGCGAGCTGGGCGCGAACTTCAATCTTGAGCACTTTCACCATGAGGCGCGCTGGAACGCCGTTGAGCAACGTATCGAAATGCACCTGGTCAGCGCCTGCGAGCAGCAGGTGACGGTGCACGGCCAGGCGTTCACATTCGCCCAGGGCGAGACGTTGCACACGGAAAACTGCCACAAGTTCACCCCAGCCTCCTTCACTGCCCTTGCCGCGCGCGGCGGCTGGAAGGTCAGCCATCAATGGGTGAGCGAGGCACCTGAAGTGGCGCTGTTCTGCTTGCGCTGACTGGCCCCTGCCAGCCGACCGCCCGCCGCCTGAATGGAATTATTGGCGCGCCAGGCTTTCTCTTGCTGAACAAGGAGGACAATTCCCCATGAACGCAAAACTATTCGTGATCGATTACACCCAGCACGGGGCGGCCAAGTCGTTCATCATTCGCGCTGACAACATGGACAATGCCGAGGCTTGGCACTGGGCAAGTTGCGACGCTGGCGTAGGCCGCATCGGCCGGTTCGGCCTGGAGAAAGTGCGCAAGACCAGCAAGCCCATGGCGGAAAAATTCGGCATCGAATGCGTGGTTTGGCGCCAGGCCTGAAGCGCCCTGCATTCCCACAAGCCCGGCCCATGCCGGGCTTTTTCATGCCCAGTGCAACTGCCGGGCGGTCTTCAAGCGCGTTCGGGGCGCGCCGATATGCTGGGCTCAATCACTGCCTTTTCGCCTAGGGCTGGAGGTCTTCATGCCTGCGTCATTGCGCACCCGTACCACCGCCCTGGCCCTGGGCGTTGTGGTGTCGGTCGCAGCTGCATTGCTTGCCCTTGCGGCCCCTGCCCAGGCGGGCCCGCTGCGGGTGCTTACTGAGGAGCTGCCGCCGTTCAACATGACCGACGGCGGCGAAGTCACCGGGATGAGCACCGAGGTGGTGCGGGCCGTGCTGGCTGAAGCGGGCCTGAGCGCGCGGATCGAGGTCATGCCGTGGGCACGGGCCTATGACCTGGCGCTGCACCAGGACAACGTGCTGATCTACTCCATCGCCCGTACACCGGAACGCGAAACACGCTTCAACTGGGTCGGGATCATCGCCCCCACCCGGTGGAGCCTTTATTCCCGCGCGTCGCGCGGGCTGCAGGTAGATTCCCTGGAAGCCGCCCGCGCCTACCAGATCGGCACCGTCAACGAGGACGCCGGCGAGCAATACCTCAAGCAAAAGGGGTTCAGCCTGGGCCACGGGCTGCAGTCGAGCATCCGCTACGAGCTCGGCTACCAGAAGCTGATGCAAGGCCATGTGGACCTGTGGATCGCCAACGACCTCAACGCCGATTACATCGCCCGCCGGCTAGGCGATGACCCGGAAAAAACCCTGCGGGTGAGCGTGCCTCTGACCGACATCAGCCAGGGCGAAGGCCTGGAGATGGCGTTCAGCCTGGGCACCCCTGCCGAAACCGTTGAGCGGGCTCGCGCCGCACTGGCGACGGTACGCGCCAATGGCATCTACGATGCCATCGCGCGCAAGTGGAACGCTCACGCCCAATAGCCATGGCACTCAGAACAGGTAGGGGTGATGCTCCGGCAGTTCGCCGGTCTCCAGCGCCGCCCTCAGCTGCTGCGGGTGGAACACCCAGGCCTGGCGGTCGAACGCCTGCTGCAGGTCGCGCCAGCGCACCCGTGGCCCACAGCAGCAGAACTCCAGCTGGCGCTGCAAGGCCGGCACCACATGCAGGCCTTTTTCCGAGGCCAGCAGCTCGAGGGGGAAGCGTTCCGCGGCGGTGAAGCCAAGGAAGTAGATCCGCGGGCTGACCCCACCGGCGATCCGCGCCAACGGATCGGGTGCCAGCCGCGCCTGGCCCTTGTTCAGCCAATCGCCGCCGGCGTGCACGGTCACGATCCGCGCCTTGGAGAAGCTGGCGAATGCGCCGGTGCGCTCGCGGCCCTGCAGTGCCAAGTGGTTCTGCTGCCAATAGAGCAAGGTGTGCTCGCTGATTTCGCCGCCCTTGCTCCGATAGGCGAAGCTGATCGGTGGCGCCTGGCGGCGATTGTAGTAACGCATGTCCATGCCGGTGTGCACGCCTGATGTGGGATCCAGATACCACGGTATAGGTCGCTCGGGCCGGCTTTCAAACGGGCGGCGCCTTAAATACCTGTATGAAAAATTACCCATCAGCCTGCATCCGGCGCACTGCGGTGAGTGCCGATTGAGTGACCGTACAGCGAATAGCAACTTGCCAGTACCCTAACCGATCAGGCATAAAGGCGCCGATTTCACCAAGGATGGCACCCATGCGCTACGTTTCCCGCCTGCTTTGCGCCCTGCTCCTCGCCCTGCTGGCCGTGGTTGCGGTGGTGCTGTATTTCATCGCCTGGCCGAACCTGCCGGCCTATAGCCCGCCAGCGCAGATCCACTATCTGCCGCAGTGGAGCGATGCCGACCGCGAGCTTTACTACTCCACCCCCCAGGGCACCCAGGTTAAAGGGCTGCGCTACCAGTGGTTCACCGCCCTCGAACAGCCCTTTTCGGCCACGCCGTTCGCGCTCCAGGCCAACCTGGGCCGCTTTGGCTTTCTGTTCGATGGCCAGCCACCGGTAGCCAACACCGGCAAGCTGCCGGTGGGCTTTACCCAGCACTTGAACCCCGCCGACGGCCAGCGCTACCTGGATATCACCTGCGCTGCCTGCCACACCGGAGAGCTGCGCTACAACGGCACCGCGGTACGGATCGACGGCGGCACCGCCCAGCATGTGCTGCCTTCCACCGTGCCCACCCTGCGGGGCGGCAGCTTCGGCCAGGCGTTGGTCGCCAGCCTGGCGGCCACCGCCTACGTGCCCTGGAAATTCGACCGCTTCGCCCGCAAGGTGCTCGGCGATACCTACCCACAGGGCAAGGACGAACTGCGCGGCGAGCTGCGCCAGGCCTTGTTCACCTTCCTGCGCGCCGCCTGGAACGACACCCATCGTGGGCTCTATCCTGTGCAGGAAGGCCCCGGGCGCACCGATGCCTTCGGCCGGATCGCCAATGCCACCTTCGGCGACGCCTTGACCCCGGCCAATTACCGCCCAGGCAACGCCCCGGTGGATTACCCGCAGCTGTGGGACATCTGGACCTTCGACTGGGTGCAGTGGAATGGCTCGGCGCAGCAGCCCATGGCCCGCAACATTGGGGAGTCTCTGGGCGTAGGGGCCACCCTGGCGTTCCGGGACGACGCCGGGCAAATGCGCACCGGCATCGATCGTTACCCCTCCAGCGTGCGGGTGGAGGACCTGGCGCGGATCGAAGAAACCCTGCAACGGCTCGCTCCACCCGCGTGGCCCGAGGACGTGCTCGGCCCCGTGAACCTGCCACTAGCAAGCCAGGGCCGGGCGCTGTTCACGGAAAACTGCGCCGGCTGCCATGTGCCTGCGCAGCGCATGGAAAACGGCCGCCCGGTGGCCACGCTGCACATGCTACCCACCAACGTGATCGGCACCGACCCTACCGCCGCCGATAATATCGCCGACCACCGCTTCGACCTCTCGGCGCTGCAATGGTCGGCCGAGGACCTGGCCGCGCTGGACGTCAACCCCAAGCCCGCAAACCTGGACCTACACAGCGTGTCCGTAGCCATGGGGCTGGCTTGGGTCACCGCGTTCGTGGAGCAGCGCGCCTACGCGGACGCCGGCATCGGGCCCGAGCAACAAGGCCGCATGAACGGCTTCGACCTGCCCATCGGCGTGCGCGAGCTGCGTGCGTACAAGGCGCGCCCACTGGCCGGGGTATGGGCTACCCCGCCGTTCCTGCACAACGGCTCGGTGCCAACGCTTTACCAGATGCTGTCACCCCAGGATGAACGCGACACCACCTTCTACCGTGGCACCTTCGAGTACGACCCCCGGCACCTCGGCTACCAGACCGCGGCCTTCCCCGGCGGCTTCCTCTACGACACCCGCATCACCGGCAACCGCAACAGCGGCCATGAATTCCGTGACGGCCCGCGCGGCAACGGGGTGATCGGCCGGCTGCTGCAACCACAAGAACGCTGGGCACTGCTCGAATACCTGAAAGTCCTCGGTGGCCCGCTGGAGAATCGCCTGCCATGACCGAACGCACATTGTTTATCTCGCGCAAGGGCGGCCGCGCCGTCGCCTTCTGGCTGTGGCTGGGGCGCTTCCTGGCACGCGCCCTGCTGGTGTTGGCCGTGCTCGGCCTGCTGGGTTGGGGCGGCGCCAGCCTGTGGTATGCCTGGCGCTTCTCGGGCCCGGTAGCCTCCGTTGAACAGGTGCCGCCTGGGGAAGCTGCCATGACCCAGGACATCATTCAGACCGCCATCCGCATCGTCGACAGGTTCCGCACCGACACCCGCTACCTGCGCGATGCCCACGCCAAGGCGCACGGCTGCCTGCGCGGCGAGGTGAGCGTGGCGGCAGACCTGCCCGAACCTTGGCGCCAGGGCGTGTTCAGCGAGCCCGGCAAGGCCTGGCAGGCGTGGGTGCGGTTGTCCAACGGCAACGCCTACCCGCAGTTCGACAACATCTCCGATGCCCGCGGCATGGCGATCAAGCTGCTGGACGTGCCTGGCGCTCAGTTGCTGGCCAGCCAACAGGCACGCCACGAACAAGACTTCGTGATGTTCAACCACCCCAACTTTTTCGTCGGCGACGTGGCCGAGTACCGGCAGAACATCGCCGCTCAGGCCGAGGGCAAGAAGGCCATGGCGTTCTTCCCAGGCTGGGACCCGCGCACCTGGCAGGTACGCCACCTGTTCATCGCCCTGGCCACGCTGAGCAAGGCACCGGACAGCCCCGTGGACGCTACCTATTACTCGGTGGCGCCCTACCGCTTCGGCAATGCCAATGCCAAGTTCCGGGTAATTCCGGAGCCCTCGGCTTGCCCGGCCTACAGCCTGCCCGCGATGAACCGCGACCAGCCTAACTTCCTCCGGGACGCGCTTTACCAGCAGCTGTCTACCGACCGGCAACCCGCCTGCTTCGCCCTCCAGGTGCAGCTGCAGGACGCCAGCCGCTACATGCCGCTGGAAGACACCAGCGTGCAGTGGAAAGAAAGTGACTCAGCCTTCCATACGGTCGCTCATCTGCGCGTGCCTGCGCAGGATTTCGACACGCCTGAGCAAAACCTCGCCTGCGACAACATGCGCTTCAGCCCCTGGCATGGGATCGAGGCGCACCAGCCGCTAGGCGGCATCAACCGCCTGCGCAAGGCGGTTTACGAAGCCGTGGCCGACTACCGCAACGCACGCAACGCACAGGCGCAGCCCTGAGGTTAGCGGGCTGTCGCCCGCGCCTATCGGAAGCCCTCACGGTAGGCGTAAGCGCAGCTCGCTGAGCAGGAATCGTTAAAAATAATAGACAGGGACTGGCGGCCCGGCTCGGGCCTTGCCAGAATGGCGCCCCTGTACCGACAACAACAATGGCGCTGAGCATGATCGAAGTCACCGAAGTTTCCATTGCCGACCTGCGCGCGGCGCTCGAAGCGGGCCAAACCACCGCTGTCGAGCTGGTTCAAGCCTACCTGGCGCGGATCGACGCCTATGACGGCCTAGACACCCCCACCGCGCTCAACGCCGTGGTGGTGCGCAACCCCGAGGCGCTCAAGGAAGCACAGGCTTCCGATGCCCGTCGCGCCCGGGGCGAAACCCTCAGCCCGCTCGATGGCATTCCCTATACCGCCAAGGACAGCTACTTGGTCAAGGGCCTGACCGCGGCCTCCGGCAGCCCCGCCTTCGCCAAGCTGGTGGCGCACCGCGACGCGTTCACCATCGAACGCCTGCGGGCCGCCGGGGCAATCTGCCTGGGCAAGACCAACATGCCGCCAATGGCCAACGGCGGCATGCAGCGCGGCGTTTATGGCCGGGCCGAAAGCCCGTATAACGCCGCCTACCTCACCGCGCCCTTCGCCTCCGGCTCTTCCAACGGCGCGGGCACCGCTACCGCCGCCAGTTTCTCTGCCTTCGGCCTGGCCGAAGAAACCTGGTCCAGCGGTCGCGGCCCTGCCTCGAACAACGGCCTGTGCGCCTATACCCCTTCGCGCGGGGTGATCTCGGTGCGTGGCAACTGGCCGCTCACCCCGACCATGGACGTGGTGGTGCCGTTCGCACGCACCATGGCCGACCTGCTTGAGGTGCTGGATGTGATCGTCGCCAACGACCCGGACACCCGCGGCGATCTCTGGCGGTTGCAACCCTGGGTACCCATCCCCGCCGCCTCCGCCGTGCGCCCCACCTCGTACCCGGCGTTGGCCGCTGGCGCCCAGGCGTTGGCTGGCAAGCGCTTCGGTGTGCCGCGCATGTACATCAACGCCGACCCAGAAGCCGGCACCAGCGAAAACCCCGGCATCGGTGGCCCGACCGGCCAACGCATCAACACCCGCGCCTCGGTGATCGCCCTGTGGGAAGCGGCACGCCAAGCGCTGGAAGCCGCGGGCGCCGAAGTGCTCGAGGTGGACTTCCCGCTGGTGTCCAATTGCGAAGGCGACCGGCCCGGCGCGCCGACGGTATTCAACCGCGGCCTGGTGTCTAAGGAATTTTTACACCACGAACTGTGGGACCTGACCGCCTGGGCGTTCGATGACTTCCTCCAGGCCAACGGAGACCCTGCCTTGAACCGGCTGGTGGACGTGGATGGCCCGCAGATCTTCCCTCACGACCCTGGCACCCTGCCCAACCGTGAAGGCGACCTGGCTGCCGGCATGGACGAGTACGTGCGCATGGCCGAGCGCGGTATCACTCCGTGGGACCAGATCCCTACCGTGCCCGATGGCTTGCGTGCGCTGGAGCAGACCCGTCGCATCGACCTGGAAGACTGGTTGACCGCGCAAGGCCTCGATGCAGTGCTGTTCCCCACCGTGGCAGACGTGGGCCCGGCGGACGCCGACGTCAACCCGGCCTCGGCAGACATCGCCTGGAGCAATGGCATCTGGGTCGCCAACGGCAACCTCGCCATCCGCCACCTGGGCGTGCCCACGGTCACCGTGCCCATGGGCGTGATGGCCGACATCGGCATGCCGGTGGGGCTTACCTTCGCCGGCCGTGCCTACGACGACTCGAACCTGCTGCGCTTCGCCGCCGCTTTCGAAGCGACCGGCAGCCAGCGGCGTGTGCCGCCGCGCACCCCGCCGTTGGGGGCGTAACCCAGAGCAGCAGGAGCGGCCGGGCTGGGCTAGCCCGAGCCGCCCCCTGTGGCAGTTGGCGGGCGGGTCAGTTCTGCACTGCCTGCACAGACCCGCCATCGACCCGCAAGTTGGCGCCGTTGATAAACGAGCCACGTGCCGATACCAGCAGCGCGATGGCCGCGGCGACTTCCTCGGGCTGGCCACGGCGTTGCTGCACGATGCCCGGCCGTTCGTTTTCCAGAAAGCTTTTGACCGCCTGTTCAACGCTCACGCCCAGTTCTTCGGCGCGCTGCGCCATCATGCCGTCGGTCATGCCGGTTTCGATGAACGCCGGCGCCACGGTGTTGCACAGCACCCCGTGGGCGGCTTCCTTGTACGAGAGGTTCTTGATGAACGCGCTCAGGGCCGCCTTCGCCACGTTGTAGGTGACCTCCTCCCAATACGGTTGCACGGCATTTTCCGAAGTGATGCAGACGAAACGCCCCCAGCCTCTGCCGCGCATGGCCGGGAGGGTCGCGCGGGCGATTCGCACCGCCGAGAAGAAGTCTGTGGCCCAGGCCTCTTGGTAGTCCGCGTCGCTCAGCTGCAGCGGGTCGCCCTTGGCGCCAGTGACGCCCGCGGCGTGCACCACGATGTCCACCTGGCCAAAACGCGCCTTGGCCTGTTCGACCAGTGCGTCGATGGCTGCCTGGTCGGTGATGTCGGCCACAACACTCAACGCCTCGCCAGGCAGCCCTGCGCCCAGCTGCTCCAGGCCTTCGCCGTCGCGGTCCGTCAGCACCAGGCGCACGCCTTCCTCGCTCAACAGCCGGGCCGTGGCCTGGCCGATGCCACCACTGGCACCGGTGATCAGCGCCACACGCCCTTTGATTCCTAGATCCATAGCGGCCTCACGGGTTGAAATTCGAAATGGTTCGCGCGGCGCGGGCGCGCCGAGAAGGCGCCTCTAGCATGCCCCGAAGGTCACCAGCAGGTCCTGCTCGAACGCTTGCCGCGCCTCGCTGGCGGCCTGGCCTCGGCGCCCGGCAAGGTAGAACGGCACCTCGATCACGCCTTGCGGGTCGGCCAGCCGCCGTAGCAAACCGTTTGACACCCACGGCGCCGCATAGTGGCAAGGGAGGTAACCGATGTGCTTGCCCGACAGGATGAATGCCAACGTGCCCTCGACCTGCTCCGAGCGCGCCGAACTGTTGCCCATCACCTGCGCATCCGGGTTCTGCGGAAAGCGATAAGGGTGTTCGACGCAGTCCGCGAGCCGTAGCAGCTCTCCGATATCACCCTCGGCGCTGGCCAAGGGGTGCCCCTGGGCGCAATACAGCGCCTGCTCTTCCCAGAACAGGGGCCGGTAGTCGAAAGCGGTCTGGCCTTTGAAGAAATAACCGATGGCCAGGTCCAGCCGCTGCTCCAGCAACAGCCGTTCCATGTCCGCCGGCATGGTGCTCAGCAGTTCGATGCGCACCGATTCATCGCGCTGGCGGAACCGCCCTACTGCCTCGCCCAGGCGCTGGATGACGGCAGGGGCCAGGGCTTCGGAAAAGCCCAGGCGCACCTCGCCCAGCAAACGCCCCGCCACGCCATTGGATTGCTGGCGAAACTGTTCGATGGCCGCGAACAGCTCGCGCGTGGACAACAGCAAGCGCTCGCCCTTGCTGGTCAACCTGAACCCAGCCTTCCCCCGGCTGCACAGCCGGTAGCCGAGGCGGGTCTCGAGCCGCGCCATCTGCTGGCTGATAGTGGGCTGGCTGAGGCCCAGCACCCCTTGCGCGGCGCTGAACCCTCCTGCCTCGGCCACACTCACGAACAAGCGAAGGTGTTGCAGATCCAGATCGTGCAATTGGCCCAACATCAAACATTGCTCCGCATGAATGTCAGCTTGCTGACGTTGATATTTTTCCAATTTAAACCCCAGGCCATGATCGCCGCACCTCCTTCCTCGGATAACCGCCATGCGCACTTGGTTATTGCCCACACTGCTCGCCTTTGCCTTGCCCCTCCATGCCGAGGACAAGGTGGTCAACCTCTACAGCTGGGCCGACTACGTAAGCCCTGCAACGCTTGAACGCTTCGAGCACGAGACCGGCTACCGGGTACACCTGGACACCTTCGACTCCACCGAGGTGCTGGAAACCAAGCTACTCACCGCGGGCGGCAGTTACGACGTGGTGGTGCCTTCGGCCAGTATGCTCACCCGCCTGCTCAAGGCCGGGGCGTTGCAGCCCACCGATCAGCAGGCCATGCCGGGTTACCAGGCGCTGGACAGCGACCTGCTCGGAAAGCTGGCCGCGATCGACCCGGGGAACCAACATGCGGTGCCCTACACCTGGGGCACCCTGGGGCTAGGGCTGAACGTGCAGGCAGTCGAAAAGCGCTTGCCCGGCGTGCCGCTCGACAGCCTCGACCTGCTGTTCAAGCCGGAGTACGCGAGCAAGCTCGCCGATTGCGGCATCTCGTTGATCGACTCCCCCCAGGAAGTGATCGGCCTGGCCCTCCATTACCTCGGCAAGGACCCCTACTCCAAAACCAAGGCAGACCTGGACGCTGCCGGCGCGTTGCTGCATGGCCTGCAGCCCTACGTGAGTTATGTTGCCAACGGCCGGCAGATCAATGACCTGGCCACCGGCGACACCTGCCTGGCCCTGACCTACAACGGCGACGCCGCCACCGCCGCCGACCAGGCGCGCAAGGCCGGCCGGCCTTACCAAGTGCAGTACCGTATTCCCCGCGAGGGCACATTGGTGTGGCAGGACAACTTGGCGATTCCCAAGAGCGCGCCACACCCTGAGGCGGCGAAGGCCTTGATTGCCTTCCTGCTGCGCCCGGAATCGTTGGCCGACCTCACCAACACGCTGTTCTTCGCCAACGCCAACACACAGGCTACGGCGCTGGTGGACGCGGCCATCCGCACCGATCCCAACCTCTACCCACCCAGCGACCTGCGCCAACGCTTGTATGCCGACCAAAGCATGAGCTTGGACGCAATGCGCCAGCGCACTCGACTGTGGACCGCCTTCCGAAGCCGCGAACAATAAGGAAACCTCACCATGGAACAAGCCTTGAACAACGACCAGGCCATCACCCGCGGCAGCCTCTATGGCACGGCGGCAGAGAGCACCTACAGCGGCATCACCAGCTTTATGCGCCGGCGCTACAGCCGTGATCTGGCTGGCGTGGACGTGGTGGTCAGCGGCGTGCCGTTCGACACCGCCACCAGCAACCGCCCCGGCGCCCGCTTCGGACCGCGCGGCATCCGCGCCGCGTCGGTGCAGTCGGCCTGGGCGCGGCACTGGCCATGGACGTTCGATCCCTTCGACCAACTGGCGGTGATCGACTACGGCGATTGCAGCTTCGACCACGGCCAACCAGACACTGTGCCGGCGAGCATCCAACGGCACGCCGAGCACATTCTCGGCGCCGGCTGCGCGATGCTGACCCTGGGCGGCGACCACTTCATCACCTATCCCTTGCTCAAGGCCCATGCCAGGGTCCACGGGCCGCTGTCGCTGATTCACTTCGATGCCCATAGCGACACGTGGCCCGATGAAGGCTGCCAGCGCATCGACCACGGCACCATGTTCTATCACGCCGCCCGCGAGGGGCTGGTTGCGCCCGAGCGCTCGGTGCAGATCGGCCTGCGCACCACCAACGACGACACCCTGGGCTTCCAGGTGCTGGATGCCCGCCAGGTTCATCGCCGGGGCGTGGATGCAATCATCGAGGCGATTCGCGCCCGGGTGGGCGACCACCCGGTGTACCTCACCTTCGACATCGACTGCCTGGACCCCGCCTTCGCCCCTGGCACCGGCACGCCGGTGTGCGGCGGCCTGAGCACGGTACAAGCGCTGGAAATCCTCGGGGGGCTTCGCGGCATCAACCTGATAGGTATGGACGTGGTAGAAGTGGCCCCGGCCTACGACAGCGCCGAAATCACCTCGCTGGCCGCGGCAGCGCTGGCGATGGAGATGTTGTGTTTGTATGCAGTGGCCAAAGATGCCCGAACCCCGGTTGACCGTTAAATCCAACACACCCAGCTGCCAAGCCAAGCGCCGCCCCCTGTAGGAGCCAGCAAAGCTGGCGAACCTGGGCTTACTCCCTGAACCCGGCGTACCTGGTTCCCGGGCTTCGCCCGGTCCCACAAAGCAGGTGGCAGCTGATCCCTAAACCCGGTACATCCGGCCGCCAAGCCAGGCGCCTGAACCCCGTAGGAGCCAGCAACGCTGGCGAACCTGGTCTTAGCCGCTGACTTCGGCAGGCAGAGTTCCCGGGCTTCGCCCGGTCCCACAGGGTAGGTTGCCGCTTACCCCTAAATCCAGCACACCCAGCTGCCAAGCCAAGCGCCGACCCCTGTAGGAGCCAGCAACGCTGGCGAACCTGGTCTTAGCCGCTGGCTTCGGGCAAACAGGGTTCCCGGGCTTCGCCCGGTCCCACAGGGCGGGTGGCGGCAGCTTATCGCTGAATCCAGCACACCCAGCTGCCAAATCAGGCGCCTGAACCCTGTAGGAGCCAGCAACGCTGGCGAACCTGGGGCTTACACGCTGACTTCGGCAGGCAGGGTTCCCGGGCTTCGCCCGGTCCCACAAGGCGGGTGGCGGCAGCTTATCGCTGAATCCGGCACACCGAGCTGCCAAATCCGGCGTTTGAACCCTGTAGGAGCCAGCAACGCTGGCGAACCTGGTCTTAGCCGCTGGCTTCGGGCAGGCAGGGTTCCCGGGCTTTGCCCGGTCCCACAAGGCGGGTGGCGGCAGCTTATCGCTGAATCCAGCACACCCAGCTGCCAAATCAGGCGCCTGAACCCTGTAGGAGCCAGCAACGCTGGCGAACCTGGTCTTAGCCGCTGGCTTCGGGCAGGCAGGGTTCCCGGGCTTTGCCCGGTCCCACAAGGCGGGGGGCGGCGGCTTATCGCTGAATCCAGCACACCGAGCTGCCAAATCCGGCGTTTGAACCCTGTAGGAGCCAGCAACGCTGGCGAACCTGGGGCTTACACGCTGACTTCGGCAGGCAGGGTTCCCGGGCTTTGCCCGGTCCCACAGGGCGGGTGGCGGCGGCTTATCGCTGAATCCAGCACACCCAGCTGCCAAATCAGGCGCCTGAACCCTGTAGGAGCCAGCAGAGCTGGCGAGCCTGGGCTTACACGCTGACTTCGGCAGACAGGGTTCCCGGGCTTCGCCCGGTCCCACAAGGCGGGTGGCGGCAGCTTATCGCTGAATCCAGCACACCCAGCTGCCAAATCAGGCGCCTGAACCCTGTAGGAGCCAGCAACGCTGGCGAACGTGGGCTTAGCCGCTGACTTCGGCAGACAGGGTTCCCGGACTTCGCCCGGTCCCACAGAGCGGATGCGAAGCCTACGCGCGCGTGGCTTCCAGCACTACCACGGCGATACGCTCGGCGCTGGCATACCCTGGCAGCACCAGGTCTTCGCCGAACACGTCGGGGTCTATTTCCGCGTAACGCCACTGGCCTTCGAAACCTTCGAGCACGTCCCTGGCACCGGTCAGGAACGGGTCTTCCCCGCCCACGATTGCAACGCCGGTGTACAGCAGCAGCGTTCCGCCGGGGGCGAGCCGCGGAAGGGCTTCGCTGAGGATGCGCAAGGACAACCCGCTGCCCAGGCCGCTGCCGCCGTCGCGGTAGGCGCGGCCCTTCGGGTCCTGCATGTAAGGCGGGTTGGCGACGATCAGGTCGAAGGCGCCGGGCAAGTCACGCAGCACGTCGCTCGCCTGCCCGCGCAGGTTGCCGGCGCCAGCGAGTTCCGCGTTGACCCGGGTCAGGGCCAGCGCGTGGGGGTTGATATCGGTGCCCCACACCTCGGCGTGTGGGCAGGCCTTGGCGATCACCAGGGCGCCGGCACCGCTGCCGCAGCCGATGTCCACCGCGCGCGCCGGCGCTGCGGGGCGCTGCAGCAGGTGCTGGCCGATGGCGCGGGCGAACCGGTAGGTATCCGGGCCGAAGAACACCGCGTCCGCCGCGTCGGTGGGATAGCCGGAGTGCAGCAGCCGCTCGTTGCCCAAGCTCGAACACCGCAGTTCGCTGCGCCAGAAACCGGGCGTCTCCGCCACCACCACCCCGGCCTCCTGCAATGCCTCGAGCAACGGCGCCGGCAATAGCTCGGCCGCAAAGGGCCGGTTCCAGCCGAAGGCATCGCGCAGGTCGGCGGCGGGGCCAGGGTGGCGGTCCAGGTTGCGTTGATGGGTCAGTGGCGTGGGCGTGATGAACTGATAGCCCTGCTGGGCCAACCAGCGGCCCAGGGCGAGCAACGCGGCGCCCTCCTCGCGCTGTTCGGCAGGGGCGAAGCCTTGCGCCACGTTCACCGGCTGATCCCTGGCTCGCCGGCAAGCTCCCGGGCGTAAAGCCGCGTGGCATAGAGCCCGGCGGGGGTCGCGTGGCACTGCGGCGCCAGGAACGGCAGCAAGCGCTGCAAGCGTGGCGTTGGCCCGGCATGGCCTATCGCGGCCTGCACCTCGGCGCGTTCCTCCACGCTAGGCCCACCGGCCTGCGCCAGAGACGTCGCCAACGGATGCTCGCGGAACTTGCTGCGAAATGGGTTGGTGCTACCGCGGCGCTGGCCAGCTTCGGGCACGAAGCCATCGGCGATCCAGTCGGCCAGCAGTTGTTTTTCATAGGCGCTGAACACCCCGAACATTGCCGCGCCGGGCCCGTCGATCAACTGCCAGAAGCGGCTCTCGGCCGGGTCGGCCTTGCGCTTGATCCAGCCCTTGCGCTCCAACGCGGACAGGAACGGGCGGATGCCGCCCGGCTCGGCCAGCCACTGGTTGACGGTACGGCCCTCGATCTTGCAGTAGTCCGAATGCATGTGCTGGGCGAAGGTTTGCTTACGCTCGAACATCGCCACCAGTTCTTCATCGAGGTCGAAGGCCGCGATGGTTGCCTGGGTGCCGGTGCCCAGTTCATTGAGCTGATAACCGGCGCGCACGCGCTCGATAAATGCCGCCTGGCCGCTGGCCGGCAACAGCTCGCGCAGGCTCTGCGCGGCCCGGTGGGCGTGGCCGGTGCTGGCATTGTCGATGGTCACGTGCAGGGTGAAGTAATACGGGTCGATGCCCAGCTCGTTCAGTTCGAACGAGGTGATCAACAGATGCAGCGGCAACTGTTCGTAGCCCAGGTTGAAGCCGATCACCTCCGGCAACAGGTCTTGGCCCAGAGCCCCAAGCGCCAGCTGGATGGCGCCTTGCACGTAATAGCTGTCGTCGAGGTCGCCCTGCTGCTCGCACTCCAGGTCCGCGATCAGCTTGCGGTAGAGCACCACATGATTCTGCGCCGGCTCGCCGTCGCCGAGTTCTTCCAGATAGGTGCGGATCAACCCATGGTAACGCCCGTCCGCCCAATGGCTGAGGGTGCTGTACAGCCAGGCACCGTCGACCAGCTTGGTGGGTGCCACCGCGCGCAGGAAGAACAGCGCGTGGGAGCGGTTACTGAAAAACCGCCGAGGCGCGCCCGCATGGCGTGCCTTGAGGTACCCCGCGTACTGCTCGGCCACCCTGGCGGCATTATCGGCCACCCACTGCTCAAGCTGGTCGAGGTCGGCTGGCAGGCCACCGGGCAGCTGCGCCGCTTCGTCCAGGCGATCGCCCAGGTACAGCCGCGCGGCTTCCAGGGTGTCTTCCCCTGGTTGGCGCATCAGTGCTTGATAGAGTTCCCGGGCCGGCGTCGCGGCCAGGTGGGGGCGGGCGTTCGAGCAGGCAAGGTTTTGCAAGGCAGTCATAGAACAACTCGAATACGTTTTGTCGTGCAGGTTCGAGCACCGCCGCCTTGAAGAATTCCTTGGCCCGGGCAAGAAGGCAGATGAATGGCCGGCTTTCAATCGAAACAGCGAAGGCAACCGGCGCCGATCGGGCACAACCCTACCTTGTGGCTGCCGCTGGACGTTCGTGGCGGCAGCGGCCAGCAACCTCTGCTAAGGTGGCGCCCCGAACCACTGCCAACACATAGGGGAGCCGCCTTGGCCTCGCAAGAAAAACTCACCGCTGACCTTTTCGAAGTAGACAAGCGCCTGTCCCTCAAGCCGGTCGCCGACTTCAACGCCTACCTGCGCGCGGCCTTCGGCGATGGCGCCTGTACCTGCGTTCGTTGCCAGCAAAGCGGCGGCCTGGATGCCGGTTACACCCACCGCCACACTTTTGAGTTCGATGGTGCCCAAGGCCACCGCCGCTTTGCCAACACCAGCGCCAGTGACGTGCTGCTGGCGCTGAAGAAAGCCTGGTTGTCCTATACCAAGGCAGACTTGCCGCTTAGCGGCAACCTTGACCTGGACACCCTGCGCGGCTTCGTTGAGCCTGCCCTGCACAACCGGCTATTGCCACTGTTGTCGGCCAGCGGCCTGGCCAGGGCAGTGGAAGGTGGGTGGGTGCTGGTGGTGCCGGACGAGGCGTAACGCCATGGCTCGCGCCAGCGCAAGAAGGTGGGTAGATCCTGTAGCCGCGGGGTTTGCCTGCGGTCGGGCGTTAAGGCGTTAACGTTAAGGCGTTAAGAAGTACCGAAGGCTGCCGCGGGCAAGCCCTGCTACCACGGCCAAGGCGCCTACAGGTGCCTATCGGTGCCTGTCAGGCACTAGTCTCCCGCCAGCCCTAACGCCTTCAACCGTCGATACAGCGTGCGCTCGCTCAACCCCAGGTGTTCGGCCAACGCCTTGCGCGAGCCGTTGAAGCTGGCCATCGCCTGCGCCAGGCGGTCCCGCTCGTGAGGGCGCGGCGCGGGCACGAGCTCGTGCAAGGGCAGGTCGCGGCGGCGGATCACGCCATCGCTGGCGAGCAACTGCGCACGTTCGAGCAGGTTGCGCAGCTCGCGGATGTTACCCGGGTAGTGATAGTCACACAGCCACGCCATGGCTTGCGGGTCCACCCGCCAGGGCCCTGAGCTGCCGCGGCGCAGCAGGCTGTCGACCAGCAGCGGCAGGTCTTCACTGCGCTCACGCAACGCCGGCAGGTGCAGGGTGAAGGCGTTGATGCGGTAGTACAGGTCTTGGCGGAAGGTGCCGGCGGCGACCATCTCGTGCAGTGGCTTGTGGGTGGCCGCCACCAGGCGGAAGTCCGCGTGCAAAGTGCGCAAGCCGCCGACCGGGCGGAAGCTGCCAGATTCGATCAACCGCAGCAGCTTGGCCTGCGTACCCAGGGGCACCTCGCCGATCTCGTCCAGGAACAGCGTGCCTCCATGCGCGGCCTCGGCCAGGCCGGTCTTGCGGGTGGCGGCGCCGGTGAACGCGCCCTTCTCATGGCCAAACAGCTCGCTTTCGAACAACGTTTCGCTCAGGCCCGTGCAGTCCACTACCACCAGTGGGCCGTTGGCGCGCGGGCTGGCGGCATGCAAGGCGCGGGCGAACAGCTCCTTGCCGGTGCCGCTCTCCCCTTGCAGCAGCACGGGAATCTGCGCGGGCGCAGCCCGTTCCAGGTCTGCCAGTGCCCGCTGAAACGCCGGCGCCCGCCCTACCAACCCGTGCTCGCTCGGCTGCGCCGCCGCCACGGCCAGCGAACGCAGCCGTTCCACGTAGCCGATCACCGCGCCGGCGGGATCGAGCAAGGGGCGCAGCTCCACGTCCACGTGCTCGGGCCCGCGCGGGGTGTGGTGCACATGCAGCACGCGCTCCGGCAGGCCAGTCTCGCGGGCCTTGCGCATGGGGCAGTGCTCGCCGGCGCGGTCGCAGGGCACCGTGTAGCCATGGGACACCTGATGGCACTTCTGCCCTAGCGGCGCCTGGCCGTGCTGGCCGAACTGCCGCTGATAAGCCCGGTTGGCAGCGACGATGCGGTAGTCCGTGTCCAGCACGATGGTGGGCTGCGGGTCGTGCTCAAGGTAGGCATTGAGGGCCAGGGGGTCGAAGGTGGGCACGGCGGTCTCCAGGGCATCGGTGCCGCGATACTGCCATTAACTGCCAGGCACTGCCATCCGCTGCCAGCCCAGTGGCAGTCCCTGGCGCTTGCCTGGCAGCCTGGTCCCATGAAACAGGCGTGCCAGCACTGCCACAACGCTGGCACGGAACTTGACAGGCCTTGGCTACGCTTTTGTCTGCCGCCAAGGACCGACCATGGACCGCTATCTGGTCGAGCACTTTTTCGACCCGGCCACTTCCACCCTCAGTTACCTGCTGTTCGACCCGTCCAGCCGCGCCTGCGCGCTGGTCGACGCCGTGCTGGACTACCAGCCCAACACCGGCCACACCAGCACCGCCAGCGCCGATCGGTTGATCGCCCGTGTGCGCGAGCTGAACGCCCACGTGGAGTGGATTCTGGAAACCCACGTGCATGCCGATCACCTGTCGGCAGCCAGCTACCTCAAGCAGGCAGTGGGCGGGCGCATCGGCATAGGCGCGCACATCCGTGAGGTGCAGGCGACCTTCGGCCGCTGGTTCGCCGCTCAGCCCGAACAGCCGTGCGACGGCCGGCCCTTCGACCATCTGTTCGCCGATGGCGAAGGTTTTTGCGTGGGCACGCTGCCGCTGCAGGTGCTGCACACGCCTGGGCATACACCGGCCTGTGTGAGCTACCTGCTGAACGTGGCGCAAGTGCCGCTGGCCTTCGTCGGCGACACCTTGTTCAGCCCCGACTACGGCACTGCCCGCTGCGACTTCCCCGGGGCCGACGCACGCACCCTCTACCGCTCCGTGCAGCGGCTGCTGAGCCTGCCCGATGCCACCCGCCTGTTGCTGTGCCACGACTATCGCCCCGGTGGCCGCGAGCTGGTCTGGCAGACCACCGTCGCCGAGCAACGGGCGCTGAACATCCATGTGCATGCAGGCATGAGCGAAGACGCCTTCGTGGCTCTGCGCCAGGCACGCGACGCCACGTTGGCGATGCCAACGCTGATGCTGCCTTCGGTGCAAGTGAACATGCGCGCCGGGCAGTTGCCCGCGGCCGATGCCAATGGCCTGTGCTACCTGCGCATTCCCCTGAACCAGTTCAAGGACCCTTCATGAACCCTTCCGCCCCCCTCCACGACGTGATCATCGTGGGTGCTGGCGCCGCCGGCATCGCCACGGCCGCGAGCCTGCTCAAGCGTGCGCCCAACCTGGATGTGCTGCTGATAGACCCCGCCACCGAGCACTTCTACCAGCCCGGCTGGACCCTGGTCGGCGCCGGTGTGTTCAGCCAGGCCAGCACCCGTCGCGAGACAGCCGCGCTGGTGCCCGCTGGGGCCACCTTGCTGCGAGGCACGGTCACCGGCTTCGACCCCGAACACAACCGCATACTGCTGGCCGAGCAAGCCCCGCGCGGCTACCGGCAACTGGTCGTTTGCCCAGGCTTGAAGCTGGACTGGGCCGCCATCGACGGGTTGGAAGCGACCCTTGGCCGACACGGCGTGACCTCCAACTACCGCTATGACCTCGCGCCTTACACCTGGGAACTGACCCGTGCGCTGCAACATGGCCGCGCGCTTTTCACCCAGCCCGGCATGCCGATCAAGTGCGCGGGCGCGCCGCAAAAGGCGCTGTACCTGGCGTGCGATCATTGGCGCCGGCATGACCGGCTCGGGGCCGTGCAGGCTGAATTTCTCAACGCCAACCCAAGCCTGTTCGGGGTGGCGGCCTATGTGCCGGCGTTGCAACGGTATATCGAGCGCTACCAGGTGGACCTGCGCCTGCGGCACAGGCTGGTCGCCGTGGATGGGCCCGCGCAAGAAGCAACCTTTGAAGTCAGCGATGCGCAGGGCAATGTGCGGCATGAGGCGCGCCCCTTCGACATGCTCCATGTGGTGCCGCCGCAATGCGCCCCTGATGCGCTGCGCGGCAGCGCCCTGGCCGACGCCGCCGGCTGGCTGGACGTGGACCCGCACAGCCTGCGCCACCGCCGCTTCGCCAACATCCATGGCTTGGGCGATGCGATCAACGCCGGCAATGCCAAGACCGTTGCCGCCGCGCGCAAACAGGCACCGGTGGTGGCGCACAACGTGGCCGTGGCCCTGGGCCGGGCACAGGGCCAGGCCCGCTACGACGGCTATGGCGCCTGCCCGTTGACCGTGGAGCGCGGCCGCATCGTGCTGGCCGAGTTCGCCTACGGCGGGCAACTGGCGCCATCGTTCCCACAATGGCTGCTCAAGGGTACCGAGCCCACCCGCCTGGCCTGGTGGCTCAAGGCGCACGGGCTGCCGTGGTTGTATTGGAACGGCATGCTTCGCGGCCACGAATGGCTGGCGCGGCCGGTGTTGGCCGACAGCCCGTGAGCCTGCTGCCACTGGCCACGGCCTTGGGCGCCTCGGCCGGCCTAGTGCTGGGCCTTACCGGCGCCGGCGGTGGGGTGCTCGCCGTGCCGCTGCTGGTATTCGGCCTGGGCTTGAGCATCCCCGCCGCCGCCCCCGTGGCGTTGCTGGCCGTCGGCCTTGCCGCGGCGCTGGGGGCGACCCTGGGCCTGCGCCAGCACATCGTGCGCTACCGCGCTGCCGGCTTGATCGCGGCCTGCGGTATCGTCACCGCACCCCTGGGCCTGTGGCTGAGCCATCGGTTGCCGGCGGTGCCGCTGGCGCTGTGCTTTGCCGGCGTGCAGGCGCTCGTCAGTGTGCGCCTGTGGCGTGGCGCCAACTGCGCCGAGGTGCCTCGGGCGCGCTGCCCCTGCCGCCTGGACCACGCCACTGGCCGCTTGCATTGGACCCTGCCCTGCGCCCGCGCGCTCGCCGCCACGGGTGTGTTGGCTGGGCTGCTGTCTGGGTTGCTGGGGGTGGGCGGCGGCTTTGTGATAGTGCCGGCCCTGCGCCGCTTTACCGACCTGGAGATGAATAGCCTGGTCGCGACCTCGCTGGCGGTGATCGCCGTGGTCGCGCTGGCTACCGGGGGCGCTACGGTCGCTGGCGGCCTGGTGGACGCCGCGCTCGCCCTGCCCTTCGCCCTAGGCACTGCCGCCGGCCTGCTGCTGGGCCGGTGGCTGGCACCGCGCCTGGGCGGCCCGCGGCTGCAGAAGCTGTTCGCAGTGGTAGGGCTGGCCGCCGCCCTGGCGTTACTGGCACGGAGCCACATCTGCGGGTGAAATTGCCGTACATCGGAGCGGCGCGCGCCGTTTAGTAAATCCGATGGAATTTTGCGCGCCTTCTAAGGCTCCGTTTAGTCGGTAATGATCAACGGGACTGATTGGAAATGCCTACGCCAACGCTTTTCGTCATCGACTACTGCCTTCACGGCGCACCCAAGAGCTTTGTGATTCGCCTCGACCGCATGGACAACGCCGAAGCGTGGCATTGGGCCAGTTGCGATGCGGGGGTGGGTCACATTCCTCGCCACCGCCACGACAAGATCAAACGCACCTCAAAGCCTATGGCGGAGAAGTTCGGCATCACTGACGTGCGCTGGCGCGCGGCCGGGATGCAACCGCCACAGGAGGCGCCCATGGTCGACCGCGCCGCGGGCTGAGGCCTGCGCCACGTTCAGGGTGTGCTTGAATGAACAAGCCCCGGCCAGCGCGCCGGGGCTTCGTCCAACTGGAATTTGAAGCACGAGCATGGGGGCGGCGGCATGAGCCAGGGGTTTGTGTTCCACAGCGTCAAGCGGTTGCAGGTCGAACAAGGCGCCGCTGCGCGGCTCGGGGAACTCGCCGGAACCGCCGGCATGCGGCGGGTGTTGCTGGTGTCCGATCGAGGGGTGCACAACCTCGGGCTGCTGCAACCCGCCCTCGCCAGCCTGGAACAGCACGCGGTGGAAGTAGAACTGTTCCTGGACGTGGAAGCCGACCCCAGCGCGGCCACGGTACAGGCAGCCGCCGAACGTGCCCGAGCCTTGAAGGTGAGCGGGGTGATCGGCATCGGCGGCGGCAGCCCCATGGACGTTGCCAAACTGGCCGCCCTGCTCGCCGGAGGCAAGCAATCGCTGGAGGCGCTCTATGGGGTGGACCAGGCCAGCGGGCCGCGCCTGCCGCTGATCCTGATGCCCACCACCGCCGGCACCGGCTCGGAGGTCACCCCGGTGGCCATCGTGACCACCGGCGAAGGTGAGAAAAAGGGCGTGGTGTCGCGCTGGCTGCTGCCTGACAGCGCCTTGCTCGACGCCACCCTCACCACCGGGCTACCACCCAAGGGCACCGCCGCCACCGGCATCGATGCCATGGTCCACGCCATCGAAGCCTATACCGGCGTGCGCTTGAAGAACCCGATGTCCGACTGCCTGGCGCGAGAGGCCATGCGCCTGCTGAGCCACAACATCGAGCGCGCTTGCAGCCACGGCCAGGACCTGGCCGCTCGTGAAGCCATGCTGTTCGGCGCAAGCCTGGCCGGCATGGCCTTCGCCAATTCCCCCGTAGCCGCGGTGCACGCGCTGGCGTATCCGGTAGGCGCGCTGTTCCATGTGCCCCATGGGCTGTCCAACTCATTGGTGCTGCCTGCGGTGCTGCGCTACAACACCAGCCACTGCGCCGAGCGGTATGCGGAACTCGCAACGCTGCTGCCGGGCAACCCGGCAGGCGCGGACGGCCTGATCACCTGGCTTACTGCCCTGCCCGGCCGCCTCGGCCTGCCAACCCGGCTCAGCGAAGTGGGTATTACCCAGGCCGACCTGCCACGCCTGGCCGAAGACGCGATGAAACAGACCCGCCTACTGGTGAACAACCCACGAACGTTGGGGTACGAAACCACATTAGCGCTGTACCAGCAGGTGCTATAGGCGCCCTGGCCGCTCGAACCATTGGGCACACCGGCGGGTATCCATCGGCGCGCGGCAGGGCCACGGACCTTCTGCACCGGGTTAAGCGTTGATGTATGGGCCTCTAAGACAGGCTGAAACTGACGAGTCGCCATTAATCCGCCATCACCACTGTTGCCATTCGGCGGTATTTTGACTGCGATTATGAACTTTTCTAGAAACCGTCAATATTCCTGTCCTTGACGCCCGGACAAAGGGTATCATTAAGCCATCATTCGATTCCCAAGGAGGGAGAACGTGAAGCTCAGAATGGCGGCTGTTTTACTGGGCAGCTTGTTGGCGTCGTCGGTTCTGGCCGAAGACCTGAAGCTACGTAACGTGCAGTTGGTCGACGCCGGGCACATCACCAGCATCGTGGGCACCGTGATCAACACGTCGGATCACTTGGTCAAAGCGGGCTATCTGGACTTCGAAGTCATCCGCAAGGGCGAAGTCGTTGCACGGGAAACCGTAGAGGTCCCGGACATGGAAGCAGGCCAAGCGTGGCGGATCTGGCAGCCGGTACAACACAACGGCAAGGCTCGAGCGGTTGCTGTACGGGCACATGATCCACAGATGAGCGTTTCAGCTGCTGTTGTTCCCTACCCAGGCACGGTGGTCGCTCAATAAACCGCACCGCTCCCAGACGTGCCCAACGAGCAATCGCCTGCCATTCAAGCAACCCCCTTTATCACAAGGTCCTGTGGCTGCGGACAGCCGCCCCGGAAGGAATCACCATGCCTGTCGCCGCACTGATGTACGTCACCCTCTGCACCTCACCAGGCCATTGCGAGGCTCGGGACATCGTTTACAAACCCAACGCAGCCTCTGGCCGGGAAGAGCAGATGCGCGAATGCGAAGAAGCAAGGCACAACATCACCTTGTATCACCCTGACCCCACCCGTACCTACGTTTGCGAATACAAGAGCAAGCACGTGATGGCCACTGCCGACGCAGTCAAGAACAATGACGCCGCCAGTAAACATCACGCCAACGTCGCGGCCGCGGACTAGCCTCCCGCCGCATCCACACGCTGACCAACAGGCGGAGCGGGCCATGCTTTGCCCGGCTGCCCGCCAGCCACCACCCCTGGAAGGCTGAGCTGGCACACTCCGGCGGCAAGCGGTGCCAGCGCGGGCGGTATCGAGCTCGCAACGCAGGCAGCTCGTTGCACCGTAGCCGCCGCCCCCCAACCATTCTCCGGCCCTAGCCCGCCTATCAGTGGCCCTCCCACTGCGCTGCCGCCCGGCACTGCGCCGATGCCCACGGACAGACCGGCAGCGGTGCGCGGCCCTTTAGCGCCGGCTCGCTTGCCCGCTCACCGGCGCTGGTGATCGGCCACAGCTCGTCTACCTTTGTATCGACTTTCATACACAAGCGAAGCCGCCTGATGCGAGGACGGCTGCCCCAAGGAGGACTTATGAGCACGACCTATAACGCCCGCGACTATGGCGCGGTCGGTGACGGCGTCACCGATGACACCCAGGCGATCCAAGCAGCGATAGATGCGGCGGCACAGACCGGTGGCACGGTTTACCTGCCTGAAGGGACCTACATCGTCAGCGGCAACGATGAGATCGACTACGATATCTGCCTGGCCTTGCCCAGCGGCGTCAGCTTGAGCGGCGCTGGAGCCGGCGCTACCTCGGTGAAGCTTGCCGACGGCTGGGCAGAAGCCATCACCGGGATCGTGCAAACCTTGGACGGCGCGAGCAACGTGGGTATCCATGACCTGACCATCGATGGCAACAGCGCTCACACCAGCGGGCGGGTGGACGGTTTCACCACGGGCACGGGCCCTTGGGGCAGCGGCACCGATACAGGGGTAAGCGTCACCGGCGTGGCGCTGGTCAATTGCAGCGGCAATGGCCTCAACGCTCAGCAAGGCACCTTTGGCCTGACCGTCAGCGACAGCGTGGCCACCGGAAACGGCTTGGACGGCTTCTTCGCGCACCTGGTGGGAGACGCCAACGGCTACGTGGACACCGGCGGCTTCCAGGACAACAACAGCGAAGGCAACGGCCGCAACGGCTTCACCCTCTTGCTGGACAACTACCGCACCACCCTGGCGGACAACGACGCCTCGAACAACCACGGCAACGGCATCCTGGTGCAGGGCCAGCTGGGCGAAGGCCCCAATGAGCGGGTGCAGATCACCGGCGGTGAAGTGTCCGGCAATGGCGAGGAAGGCGTGCTACTCAAGCTCACCGACTTCAGCCGGGTCAGCGGCGTGACCGTGCACGATAACGGCGGCGCGGCCATCGGGCTGATCGGCGCCGGTGCCAACACCATCGCCGGCAACACCCTCTATAACGATGCGCGCACCCATGGCAATGCCGAAGTCGTCATCAAAGGCTCGGATGACGGTGATGTAACGGCCGTCGATAGCGCCACCGGTAACGTGATCTACAACAACATCATCAGCGGTAGCGCCACCGCGGTGTACGGGGTTGCCGAGAGCAATGAAACACTCGTGGGGTTCAATACCGCCTTCGACAACTACTTCAGCGGCTTGAGCGACGCCGCCACGGTGTTCTATGGCACCGACAGCAGCGCCTTCGGCAACCATGCGGGCCTGGTGATGGCGGGCACTTCGGGCAGCAACACACTGACAGGCAGCAACGTGGCCAGCACCTTGCTGTACGGCGGCGGGGGCAATGACCGCCTGACAGGCGGCGCTTACAGCGACCTGCTCTATGGCGGTACCGGCAGTGATCGGTTGACGGGCGGTGCCGGGGCCGACACCTTCCGCTTCACGGGTGTGAATGACAGCGTGCGCGGCAGCGCCGACCTGATCACCGACTTCAACGCCAATGAAGACAGGCTCGATCTCGCCAGCCTCGGTTACAGCGGTTTGGGCGACGGCCATAACGGCACGCTGCTCATCAGTTACAACGCCAGCCTGGACCGTACCTACCTGCGCAGCCTGGACCCCACCGACAGCGGCCAGTTCTTCCAGTTGGCCTTGGCCGGCAACTACCTCGGCCACCTTCAGGCCAGCAATTTCGAGGCGCTGCTGCAGGGCACTGCCGCCGCGGATACCCTGACCGGCGGCAGCACGGGTGAAACCCTGGCCGGCCAAGCCGGTAACGACACGCTGGACGCCGGCGCGGGCAACGACTACCTGATCGGCGGCGCCGGCGCTGACCGCCTGACCGGCGGGGCTGGCGCGGATACCTTCGTCTTCGCCTCACGGGGCGACAGTTATGCCAATGCGGCAAGCGGCGTGGACAATAGCGACACCATCACCGATTTCAACTACGCCACAGACCGGCTCGACCTCTCAGGGCTGGGGTTTACCGCGCTAGGGGATGGCCATAACGGCACCCTGCTTAACACCCGAGGGGCCGATAACACGCTCATCCTGGAATCGCTGGACGCCGACGCCAACGGTAACCACTTCAAGCTGGTGCTGGAGCATGCGAACTACATCAACAACTCGGCCATTCGCTTCGGTGACCCGGTTCCCACCAACTTCAATGAACAGCCCGCCAGCTATGACGACTACTACATCGACCAGCCCACCTCGGGCGACGATACGATCACCGGGTACTTCAGCAACGACCTGATACATGGCCTTGGCGGCAACGACACCTTGATCGGCGCCGCGGGGATGGACACCCTCTATGGGGATGCCGGCGCCGACACCTTGGATGCCGGCAGCGGTGACGATTGGCTGTACGGTGGCAGCGGCAACGACGTGCTCATGGGCGGTTCCGGGGCAGACCAGCTCGATGGGGGCGCTGGCGTGGACAAGCTGACGGGCGGCTCCGGCGCGGACACCTTCAGCTTCAGCCACCGCGTCGACAGCCTGCGCGGCGCCAGCGACCTGATCACGGACTTCAGCGCCGAGCTGGACAAGATCGACGTGTCCGCCCTGGGTTACAGCGGCCTTGGCAACGGGCTGAACGGCACCCTTAAGGTCAGCTACAGCGCTGCCGCGGACCGCACCTACGTCAAGGACTTCCGCGTGGACTCCAACGGCCACCGCTTCGAGATCGCCTTGAGCGGCGACCACACCCAGGACCTGGGCGTCGACCAGTTCGTCTTCGCCGATGCGGCCCATGAGTTGACATTGCTGGGGGTAGCGAACGCCTAAGCCTGCGGCCTAGGCGTCATGGGGTCGCGGGTTTTGCCGGATGGCCGGCCCACGCCTACATGAATAGTGGGGGCTGGCGCCAACCGGCGAACCCGGGCGCCACGGGTTCGCGGGTTCGCGGGTTTCGCCGGATGGTCGGCCCCCCACGCCTGCATCAATAGCGCCAGATCACGTCCACGAACGCCCGGTGCATGTAGCTGTCCACCTGGCTGCCGTAGGCATCGCCCGGCTTGAACACGCCGCCGCGCAAGCGTACCAGCGCCGAAGGCTCGTCGATGGACTGGCTCAGCGAGGCTGGCAGCAGGCCCTGCTTGAAGTAGCGGGTCACCACAAGGTCGACTTCCTGGCCGAGGTCTTTCTCGCCGTCGCGCAGCGGCAGGCTGCTGCTCGATACCAACTCGTCGGTCACATCGTCGTAGGTGTTGTCGTAGGCGGCCACGCCACGGCTGGTGATGCCTTTGTCGCCGTCCACGCGCCAGAAGCGGTGATAGATCAGGCTGGCGTCGTAGTCCTCGCGCAGGTTCCAGGAACCGAACAGGCTCGCGCTCTGCAGGTTGGTCATGTCGCCACGGAACGCTTCGCCGAAGCGGTGCACGCGGGAGTTGATACCAGTAAAGGTGGAGCGGTTGCTCTCCAGGCCATTCTGCTCGTAGTCGCCGGAAGCCCGGGCATAGGCGGCGCCCACTTGCCAGGAAGGGTCCAGGCGCAGGCGCAGGCCCAGGTCGGTGGCCCAACCGCTGACGTGGTCGTGGCTGCTGGCTTCGCTGGGCAGGTTGCCGTTGCTGTCCAGGCTGTTCACCCGGTCACGGTTACCCTTCAGGCCGGTGAGGCTGGCCCAGTAATTAAGGGTGTTGGTATTGCTGCGCGTGTTGTAGGCGTCGCTGCTGGCCTCGACACCGAACCAGGTCAGGTCGCCGTTCTCGGTCTTGGCCAAGGGGTCCCGGCCCTGGCCTTGCCGAGCGTAGTCCAGGCTGCCGTTGTCGCGGGTGTGGTGGGCGCGCAGGCCGATCCACTGCCCCGGCTGCCATTGCCAGGCGGCGTCGCCGAACAGGTGCAGGCGGTCCTTGTCGGCCGGCGCCAGCTCGCTGAGGTCGGTGCGGTAGTCGCTGAAACGCTGAGCGGTGCCCAGGTTGGCCTTGAGCAGGGTGGTGTCGAAGGTCCAGGCCAGCGCCTCGATATTGGTGTCGCGCCACTGGCCGTCGTCGTTACGCAGGCGCTGGCGGCCGAACTTGAGCTGCTCGCCCGGGTAAGGGGTCAGGCCGCGATAGCCCACCCAGAACTCACGCATGGCCAGGTAGCTCTTCTTCGGCTCGCGGTCATTGCTGCTGCTCTGGGCGTCTTCGCTGGTGTTCTGCTGCAGGGTGTCGGTTTCGATGATGTCCGTGGCGGTCACGGCCTGCCCCATCGCGTAGGCGCTCCAGGCGCCGCGCTGGAAGTAAGCCCAGGGGCGCAGGTCCAGGCCCAGCCCGTTGACGTCGCCGTGGGCAGCGGTGCCCAGGTCGCGATCACCTTCCGATTGCGCGGTGGCCTTGATCTCCAGGCCGAACTGGGTGCCATCGGGCTGCGCTGCCATGGCGGGCAGCATCCAGGCCAGGGAACATCCAAGGCCGATCCCGGCCGTGACCCACTGCTTCATCTTCGATCCTTTTGCTTCAGGCTTGTAATGAGGTGTCGCCAGGCTGGATACCTGAGGCGAGCGCGGCGGCGATAATAGCGTTCGGCCAGCGCAGTGGATACCCCGCCAGCCTGATCCAGGGCAAATAGGCGCCACATGCCGGGGATATTTCTCCTCCCTGCCCACTCCAATGAGCCTATAAGCCGCCGCGAGCATCCCCTGATGGCCGAAGCACCTGATTCCAGCGTCTGGGCCTGGCCCCTGGCAAGGTTTCGCGACGCCCTTGCCGGCCTCGAGCCGGTGCCGAGCTGCGGCGCCACCGCTGCGGTATGTGGTGACCTTGGGCTGGCCCTGGTGAGCATGGCCCTGGGCAAGAGCCAGGCGCGCCAGCCCAGCCCCGAACGAGCGCGGCTACTGACCGAGGCACAAGAACTACTGCCGGTGCTGGCCGCCCATGCCGACCGCGACATGCGCGCCTTCGGCCGCTTTATAAAGGACCTGCCCCACACCGAGCCCGACGACGCCCTGCGCCAACACGACGTTGCCCGCATGACCGAGGGCGCTCGCCGCGCCGCCGAGGACGCACAACAGGCGCTGGAGCTGGCGGTGGCCGCCCTGCCCGTGACCGATGCGGGGCTGCGTTGCGACGTGCTGGCCGGCGGGCAGCTGATCCATGCCAGCGTGCAGGCGCTGCTGCTCAACGTGGCCGAGGATTTGCCGCTGCTGAGCGACCCGGCCGCCTCTGCGACCTTCGAAGCGGCACGAACCGCCCTCGCCCAACGTGCCGAAGCGGCCCTGAAAACATTGCAGGCTGGCCTTCACCGGTAGGCGGCGGTTCGCAGGCTTGCGCCGGCGCCCATGACCCAGCACGTGCAGGAGCGAGCACAGCCCGCGAACCTGGCTCTACAACGGCACCCAAGCCTTGGGCACTGGCAGCGCCCGGTATACCCAGTTGCTCACCGCCTCGCTCCCTGGAGCGCGGCCGGTGTAGGGGCTTACGTACTCCCAGACGATCTCGCCATCGGCGGTCACCTGGAAGAAACGCCCGTTCATCCCCTCGTCAATCAGCGTGTTGCCGTTGGGCAGCCGCCGCGCGCTGCTGATGAACGAGCTGTAGAAAGCCCAGCCCGGCTGGCCAGAGCTGGCGGCGCTGTACTGCCAGACGATCTCACCCTTGACCGGGTCGATCTCCAGCACCCGCGAGCCGCTGATCAGCCCAAGCGCAACGGCGGGGTAACCGGCGCTGCCCTGGTTGTCGAACACCAGCAGGTGGCCCTCGCCCGGCAACCCCTTGGGGATGATGTGTGCGTCGTGCTGGCCGACGAACTGGTCCACGGGCCGTGGCAAGGTGCTGGCAGTGCCGCGCTGCTGCAGCGGCAGGTTCGGGCCCAGGCGCCACACCACCTTGCCGCTGTGCTTGTCGATGATCGCGATGAAGTTGGCATTGCGTGAGTCGAGCAGCAGGTTGTCTGGGGCGAAGCGGGTGTCGCCGGCGTCGAACCAGCGGTTCGGGCCCACCGGCCCCAGGTTGTTGATGTGCAGGTAGTCCGGGTCGTCGGTGGCCTTGACCAGGGCCAGCTGCGGTGCGTCGAAGCCGAACTCGCCCAGGTGGTCGCTGGCTTGCCACTGCCACACCACCTCGCCGGCCGGGGTCACCTCGTAGATCAAATCATCGATCACGTCCGGCACCTTGAACCCGGGCAATGGGTGCACTTTGTTCGCCAACACCAAGGTGTTGCCGTTGGGCAGGCGGCGCAGGTCGTGGTGCTGCTGGGCGGCGCCGCCCGGGGCCTGGTCGCCCCACTGCCACACGACCCTGCCGTTCCAGTCCAGTTCGCCCACGCGCTGGTTGCCCAGGCCGTTGCCGGCGCTGCCCAGCTTGCCCGGGGCCTTGTCGGCGGTTTGCAGCAACACATGGCCACGCTGGCCACCCACCAGCGCGGGGTTGATCACCGCCGAAGGGAAACCCGCCTGGGCCCAGCGATGGACCTCCTGGCCATGGATATCGATCAAGTGGGTGGCCTTATCGGCCCCACTGAAGATCACGAACTGGTCGTATGCCTTGCTGGCATCGAAGCGGGTGACCCCCGTGGGATACACGCTGGGCGAGGCCTGGAGCGTGCCGGTGGCCAGCGCGAGCAATGCGCCGGCCAACAGGGTGGGCTTGAGCATAGAGAAGCATCCTTGTGGGGGGTTAGAAGTCATAGCGGGCGGTGGCGCCCAGGGTTCGCGAGCTGCCCAGCAGGCCTTCGTAGCCGCCGTTGCCGGCGCTCCAGAGGGTGGTGTAGTAGGTCTTGTCGAAGGCGTTTTTCAGCCACAGCGACACATCCCATTGCCCCTCCCCGGCATCGCCGCGCAGGCCCACGGAGAAGTTGCTCACGGCATAGGACGGGATCTGCGCGTAGGCCGAATCCTCGACGGTGCCCACCGCATGAGAGCGGAACGCCCAGCTGGCGGTGACGTAGGGTTGCAAGCCGTTCGCCAGCTGCCACTGATAGTGGCTGTTGGCGTTGAGTATCCACTTGGAGGCGCCCACCACCGTGTGCCCGCTGAGGTCGCAGGAGGCGGGCGCCCCGGCGCGCAGGCTGACCTCCGGTGCGCAGGGCGCATCCTTGTAGGAGAGATAGCGCACGTCGTTGTAGGAACCATTGAGGTTCAGGGTCAGGCCGTGCAGCGGCACCCAGGTGCTGTCTACCTCCACCCCACGGGAGCGCACCGACCCCGCGTTGGTCAGGTACTGCACGCGGTTGTAGCTGTCGTAGGCATTGGTCTGGTAACCGTCGACCTGGGTCCAGAACAGGTTGGCGTTCAGTTGCAGGCGGCGTTCGAGCAAGGTGCTCTTGATGCCCAGCTCGGCATTGTTGGCGCGTTCGGTGCCGATCAGCAGCGAGTTCGCCCCTGCCGTCGGCGCGGTGCCCACGGCCAGGCTAACCCCACCGGACTTCTCGCCATGGGACAGCGTGGCGTAGCCGAGCAGGTCGTCGGTGAAGCGATAGCTAAGGTTGAGCAGCCCGGAGGGGCTGGCGGTGTACTGGGTCAGGTCGCCGGAGGCATAGGCACCGGCGCGGCCATTGCGGGCGGCGGCCGCGGCGCCGGTGACCGTGGCGCCGCCGCTCGGGGCATCGCGGTTGACCCAGGCGCTTTTCTCTTCATAGGTGCCACGCAGGCCGGCGGTGAAGTCCAGCCGGGGCGTGAGGTGCCAGGTGCCTTGGGCGAACAGGGCGAAGCTGTCCGTTTCGATGTGCCCCTTGCCCAGGCTGCTGACGTTGGCCAGGGCGCCTGTGGCGGTGCCGTTCCACACGTCTGCCTGGGGGCCGTAATAGGCGAAGGAACGGTTGTCCAGATCTGAGCCGAAGTAATAGGCGCCCAGCACGTAATCGAAGGCGCCACCGGTGGGCGAAGCCAGGCGGATCTCCTGCGACCACTGTTTGTCTTGCACCGAAACCCCGGCGTTGTAACTGGCCGGCACATTGAGGCCGTCGTCGTTGCGCGGGGTGAAATCCCACCAGCGGTAAGCGCTCACGGCGGTGAGGGTGAAGTCGTTGGCCAATTTCCAGTTGGCCTCCAGCGAGGTGCCTCCCTGGAACACGGTCACCTGCTGGGCGCCGTCGAGGTTCACCTTGCGCTCAGAGCCGTCCACCAGGGTAGCGCCAGCCGCGGCCGCGCGGCTTTGGTACTGGTTCACGCCGTTGATGGTCGGCCCGGTGTTGAACAGCACGCGGGTGCCGGCGGAGGAGTCCTCTTCGTTGTAGTCGGCGATCCAACGCAGGCTGAAGTCTTCGCTGGGCTTATACAGCAGTTGGCCGCGCACGCCCTGGCGCTCGCCGCCGTTGAGGTCGTGGCCGTCGTATTCGTTCTTGATGTCGCCGTCGCTGCGGCTGCGGTAGGCCGAAATGCGCCCGGCGAGGGTCTCGGTCAGGGGGCCGGAGAGCGTGCCCTTGGTCTGGAAATACCCGTCCTCGCCCACCGAGGCCTCAATGCTGCGCTCGGGGGTGAAGCTGGGTGCGCGGGTGCTGATGTTGATCACCCCTGCGGTGGTGTTCTTGCCGAACAGCGTGCCCTGCGGGCCACGCAGCACTTCCAGCTGCTCGATGTCCATCAGGTCGAACACCGCCATGCCAGGGCGGCCCAGGTACACGTTGTCGAGATAGAGCCCCACGCTGCCTTCCAAGCCGTCGCTCGCCGGGTTGTTGCCCAGGCCCCGAATGGACACGCTGGACTGCCGCGCATGCATGTAGGCCACGTTCACGCTAGGCACCAGCTGCTGCAGGTCCTGGATGCGGTAAACGCGCTGGGTTTCCAGGGCCTGGCCGCTCACCACGGACATCGGCGTGGGTACCTGCTGGGCGCTTTCCTCGCGGCGGCGGGTGGTCACGGTGACCGTTTGCAGCCGGTCGTCGGTGGCACTTGCGGAGTTGTTGGGCGTGTCATCGGCGGCCGCGCCGGTGGCACCAGCGGCGAGCAGCATTGCCAGCATCAGGCGGCTCGGGCCGCCACCGGGCGGGCCTGGAGGTATCACGGGCATAGGGGGCTCCTGGGTCATGTCATATTCGATTCGGTTCTATATTTATCTTTTTTTAAATATTTACCGAATAAGGCGATGACTTTATAAAGAGGCCGAACCCCTTCGGGCAATTGCATTTGCCCGATACTTCGGATGTGAATCATGCATATCGACCTGCGCCAGTTACGCCACCTGCTCGCGCTTCACGAACACCGCAGCTTCGTGGCCGCGGCGGTCGCCGTTAACCTTTCGCAATCGGCCTTCAGCCGTAGCATCCAGGCCCTCGAACACTTGGTGGGGCATCAACTGGTGGACCGCGCGCAGAAGAACCTGCCGCCCACCAAGCAAGGGCTGGTGGTGCTCGAACATGCGCGGCGGCTGGTCAGCGGGGCGTCCCAACTGAGCAATGAAATCGCCCAGCTCAATGGCATCGAAACCGCCGAGCTACGCTTCGGTTGCGGCCCGGCGCCCGCAGCGGGCCTGGTGCCCCGGGCCATCGGGCGATTTATCGAACGCTACCCGCGGGCCCGGGTGAACCTGCAGGTGGAGGACTGGCAGAGCCTGGCCCAGCGGCTGCTGGCCCAGGAGTTCGAGTTCTTCGTGGCCGACACCCGCCAGTTCGAGGCAGACCCAGACTACGAGACCCTGCGCCTGCAACCGCGCAAATGGCACTTCTGCTGCCGCCAGGGCCACCCTCTTGCCGCGCTGAAAAGCGTGCCGCCCGCAGCACTGTTCAGTTACCCCTTGGCGGTGACCATCCGCCCGCCCAACCTTCGCAAGGTGATCGTGGAGCTCAGCGGCAAGCCGGACTACCTGCCCACGGTGCAGTGCGAACACACCGCCAGCCTGCTGGCCGTGGTGCTGCACTCCGATGCTATCGGTATCTGCGGTGTCTATAACGATGCCCTGGCCAGCGCCGGTGGCCGGCTGGTGCGGCTGGAGGTGCAGGGGCTGGACCCCGCCTGCGAAGAAACCTTCACCCGCTACGGCATCGTGCACCGCAGCGGCCGCAGCCTGTCGCCGCTGAGCCGGGCCATGATCGAGTACATCCGCCAGGCCGACGAAGACCTGCAAGACCAGCGCGAGGCTCTGACCCGGCTGGCGGTGTGAGCCAGCAAACCTTGTGCGATGCCTGCGCGGCCCGCGAATGACACCCGGCCGCCATGCATGGGGTGCATGGCGGCTATTCAACGAATGCGCTTGTGGCATCGGTCCGCCGGCGGCGAAATAGCGCCAACCTTTGTGCCTGGAACCGCCCCCATGAAACACCTGTGCAAACACTTGGCTGCCCCCCTGCTCGCCCTGCTCCTCGCTGGCCAAGCGTTGGCCGCCCCGGTGGTGGTGCGCATCGGCAGCCCTGACCAAGGCGCCGGGCCACAGCCTTTCGTGGCTGGCGTGGTCGGCCTTGCGCACATCCGCCAGCAGCTGGAGCAGGCGCTCGCCGCGGATGACGTCAGCGTGGAGTGGCACTTCTTCAAGGGCGCGGGGCCGGCGATCAACGAGGCCCTGGCCAACCAGCAACTGGACCTCGCCTGGCTGGGCGACCTGGCAGCGATCATCGGCCGCGCCAGCGGCCTGGAAACCCGCTGGGTGCTTGGCGCACGTGGCGCCAACATGTACCTGGCAGTGCGCCCGGGCCTGAGCATCCAGCACTTGGCCGACCTCAAGGGCAAACGGGTGGCGGTGTATCGCGGCACCGCGGATCAGCTCTCGTTCGCCCGGGCACTGGCCAGCGAGGGCTTGCAAGAGCGCGATTTGCAGATCGTCAGCCTGGATTGGGCCGCCGCCCGCGCCGCGCTGGTGGCCGGGCAGATCGACGCCACCTGGTCTGGCATGGGCGTGCTTGGCCTGGCCGAGCGCGGCGTGACCTTCCCCCTGAGCACCCAGGACCTGCCGCCCCTGGCCACCACCCAGGCCGGGCTGATCGCGACCCAAGCCTTTATCGAGGCCCACCCTCAGGTGCTCCAGCACATCGTCGACGTACTGGTGGCCAATGCCGCCTGGATTAGCGATGCCGGCAACCGCGACGCCTACACCCGGTTGATGGCCGAACGCAGCCAACTGCCTGCCACGTTGTTCAACCAAGAGCTGAGCATCGGCGACCCGCTGTTTCGGGGCTCGCCACGCCTGGACCCCTTCCTGGCGGACAGCCTGCAGGCCAGCGTGGAGCAGGCCAAAACCTTGGGCCTGATACGCCGTGCCTTCGATGCCAGGGCCTGGCTGGCGCCGCAGTTCGTTGACCAGGCGCTGGAACGGCAAAAGCTGCAAGCGCTCTGGCCTGCCTACAACGACGACGGCAAACCGCTCTAACCCTCCCTCCCTGACCGAGCACCTACCATGACCGACGCTCAAAAACCCGTGCGCAACGTGCTGTACATCATGTGCGACCAGCTGCGCCGCGATTACCTTTCCTGCTACGGCCACCGGCATCTGCACACACCCAACATCGACCGCCTGGCCGCCGAAGGCGTGCGCTTTACCCGCGCCTACACCCAGGGAACCATCTGCGGGCCGTCGCGGATGAGTGCCTATACCGGCCGCTACGTGAGCAGCCACCAGGTGAGCTGGAACGCGGTACCGCTGCCGCTGGAAGAATTGACCCTCGGCGACTACCTGCGCCCCGCCGGGATCCGTACCGCGCTGGTGGGGAAAACCCATGCCACGCCCAATGAAGCTGCCCTCGCCCATGTGGGCGCCGACGCGCTGAAGCAGGAACAACTGAGCGAAGTGGGCTTCGAAGCCTACATGCGCCACGACGGTATCTACCCCGATGGGCCACAGTTCGCCGACAAGCGCGAGGGCGCGCCTTATACCCATTACCTGCGCGAGCTGGGCTACGGCGGGGCCAACCCCTGGCACGACTGGGCCAACGCCGCCGCCGGCGACCAGGGCGAGCTGCTCAGCGGCTGGCACATGCGCAATGCCCACCTGCCGGCGCGGGTGCCCGAGGCGCATTCAGAAACCGTCTACACCACCGATTGCGCCATCGAGTTCATCCAGGCCCAGGGCGATGCCCCGTGGTGCCTGCACCTGTCGTATATCAAGCCACATTGGCCCTACCTGGCGCCGGCCCCCTACCACGCCCTCTACAGCGCCGACCAGGTACAGGCGCCCAACCGCCCCGCACCGGAGGCCGTCAGCGATCATCCGGTGTATACCGCGTTCCGCCAGCACCAGGAGAGCGTGAACTTCTCCCAGGATGAGGTGCGCTTGAACGTGGTGCCCACCTACATGGGCCTGATCAAGCAGGTGGACGACCAGCTCGGGCGCGTGATCGACGTGCTGGAGCGCAGCGGCCGCTGGGATGACACCTTGATCGTGTTCACCGCCGACCACGGGGATTTTCTCGGCGACCATTACCTGGGCGAAAAGGAGTTTCTGCTCGAGCCCGCCGTGGGCGTGCCGCTGATCGTGCGCGATCCTCGCGCCGCCGCCGACGCCACCCGCGGTTCCGAGCAACACCGGTTGGCAGAAACCATCGATGCACTGCCCACGTTCCTCGATGCACTGGGCCTGCCCGCCGCGGACCATCGCCTCGAAGGGCGCTCGCTCATTCCGCTGTTGCACGGCCAGCCGGTGGCGTGGCGCGATTACGCCATCGCCGAGTACGACTACGCGTTCCAGGCACCCGCACGCGAACGCCTGGGCCAGCCCATCGACCGCTGCCGCATGACCATGGTGCGCAGCGAGCGCTGGAAGTACCTGGCCTACGACGGCTTCCGCCCGCAGCTGTTCGACCTTGACAACGACCCGCACGAACACCATGACCTGGGCGCGGACCCCGCTTACGCGCACATCCGCGAGCAGCACCTGGGCTACTTGTTCGAATGGCTGCGCGGGCTCAAGCGACGCACCACCATCAGCAACGGAGAGATCGACCAGCGCGCCCGCTTCTTCCGCTACGGTGAGCCGGAATCGGCGCGTGTAGTGCCGATCGGGGTGTGGTGAGGCCCGCCTTGCAGGCTCCTCCTCCAGTTGGGGGAGCCTAGGAACCACACCGAGACTTATAACCAGATCAAATAACAGTCCAAGATAACCTTCTTGGACGAAATAACTAGTTACTTTCACACTTCGCTTGTTTCGCATCACCGAACCACCGCCGCAAGGACGCCCCATGGACCTCCGCCAGCTCCGCTACATCATCGCCCTGAACGACTATCGCAGTTTCGTTCGGGCCGCTGATGCCATGGGCATTACCCAGCCGGCGTTCAGCCGCAGCATCCAGAACCTGGAGCAGGAATTCGGCTGCCAACTGGTGGACCGCGCGGACAAGGCCCTGCGCCCCACCCCAGAAGGTGAAGTGCTGTTGGCGCATGCGCGGCAGCTGGTGCAAGGGGCGGCGCAGTTGGCCAGCGAGGTGAGCCAGATGACCAAGCTCGACGCCGGGCAGGTGCGCTTTGGCTGCGGCCCTTCACCCGCGGCCACGGTGGTGCCGCGCGCGCTGGCGCGCTTTCACCGGCAACGCCCGGGCATTGCCTTGCATTTTCAGGTGGACAACTGGGAGCGCTTGGGCCGGGCGTTGAACCGGGACGAGATCGAATTCTTCATTGCCGACATCCGCCAGTTCGAGGCCGACCCTAACTACCATACCCAGCCCCTGGCCCAGCGCGGCGGGCTGTTTTTCTGCCGGCCGGGGCATCCGTTGGCGAGCAAGAGCGCGCTGACCAGCCACGACCTGTTCGCCTACCCGCTGGCGTGCGGCCTGATCCCGCCTGGGGTACGCAAGGTGATGGCCAACCTCAGCGGCCGCCAGGATTTCACTGCACATTTTCAGAGCGAATACTTCCCCGCCCTGCTGGAGATCGTGCGCGAAAGCGATGCCATTGGCCTGAGCGCCGAGCACAACTGCGCCGCCGCGCTGGAACGCGGCGACATCCAGCGCCTCAACTGGCGCAACCTGCCGCCGAACCTGTCCAGCCTGCGCGCCCATTGCGGCGTGGTCAGCCGCGCCGGGTTTCGCTTGTCGCCCGGCGCCCGGGCTTTTATCGAAACGCTGGTGGCGATCGACGCGGAGGTCGCGTGACAACCGCCGCACCCAGTTCTTCCACCCAACCTGAAGCCCGCCTGCCGTGACCGCACCTATCAGTTCCCACCCCACCGTTCCGCGCTCCGCCCTGCCCTTTGCGCGCCTGCGTCAGCGGTTGCTGCCATGGCTGGTACCGTTGGCGCTTTTCGTGCTGTGGTCGGTAGCCAGCGCTCATCACTGGACCAGCAAACAGGTGCTGCCCGCGCCCGCCCTGGTGTGGCAGAGCGCGCTGGAGCTGGCCGCTGGCGACCTCTGGCTCAACCTGTGGATCAGCCTCAAGCGCCTGCTGGGCGGCTTGCTCGCGGGGGTCGGCTGTGGCGCGCTGCTCGGCGCCTGGCTAGGCAGCCAGCGGTTGGCAGAGCGGATGATCCTGCCCACGTTCACCGCGCTCGCCCAGGTGCCGACCCTGGCCTGGATTCCGCTGTTCATGCTGTGCTTCGGCATTGGCGAAACCTTGAAGCTGATTGTGCTGATCAAGGCAGTGATCGTACCCGTGACCCTGCACACCCTGGTGGGCGTGCGTGACGCTCAGCCCCGGCTGCGCGAAGCCGCCCAGGTGATGGGCCTCAGCCGCGGCCAGCGCGTGCGCCTGCTGGTGCTGCCCGCCGCGCTGCCGGCGTTCATGGCCGGGGTGCGCCTGGCCGTGTCGGCCGGCTGGGCCTCGTTGCTGGCGGTAGAGCTGCTGGCCTCCAGCGAGGGCATCGGCTACCTGATGGTCTGGGCGCGCCAGCTGTTCATGCTGGACATCGTGTTCGTGTGCATCGGGGTGATCGGCCTGCTCGGGCTGATGTTCGACCGGGGCTTGAGCCGGGTGGAGCGGCGCCTGGTGTTCTGGCCGCACCCCGCCATCGCTCAGCTGCGCGCCGGCAGCGCTGGCCGCCAAAGGTGGCTGGCCTGGGTGCTGCCCGTGGCGCTGTTGGCGTTGTGGCAATCGAGCGCGGCGCAGGGTTGGGTCAACCCACAGCTGCTGCCCGCCCCGCTGGCGGTGGCGCGGTCGGTCCTCGCCGGCTTCGCCGACGCCAGCTTGCCGCTGGCGGTGGGTATCAGCCTCACCCGCACCCTGGGCGGGCTGATCATCGGCGCCAGCCTGGGCCTGTTCTGCGGCCTGGTGCTGGGCCTATGGCGGCCAGCCGAGCGGGTGCTGGCGCCCACCTTCAGCGCGCTGCGGCAGATCGCGATCTTCGCCTGGGTGCCCTTGATCACCGCCTGGTGCGGCCTCGGCGAGCCAGCAAAATGGGCCTTCGTTGCCCTGGCGACCTTCTTCCCGATGCTGGTGGCCGCCCAGCGCGGCGTGGCGCAATTGCCGGCGCAACTGCTCGAGGCTGCGCAGGTGCTGCGCCTGAGCCGTCGCCAGCGGCTGCTGCGGCTGGTGCTGCCGGGCTGCGCGCCGTACCTGTTCGCCGGCCTGCGCGTGGCCCTGATCTACGCCTGGCTGGGCACCATAGGCGCGGAATACTTCATGCCCTCCAACGGGGGCATCGGTAGCCTGATGATCGGCGCCCAACAACTGATGCGCATGGACCAGATACTCGGCGCCATGCTGCTGGTCGGCCTGACCGGCGCCCTGCTCAACACCCTTGGGCAATTCTTCGAACGCCGCGCCACGCGCTGGAGGCATGCATGAACGCACCCTTGGTCCGCTTCGCCCATGTGGGCAAGCACTTCGCCGTCGAAGGTGGCGAGCTCGAAGCCATCCGCGACTTCAACCTAGAGATCGCCGACGGCGAATTCATCGCTATCGTCGGCGCCAGCGGCTGTGGCAAGTCCACCTTGCTGCGCCTGTTGGTAGGGCTGGACCCGGCCTACCACGGGCAGATCCTGGTCGATGGCAAGGCGGCCAAAGGCGTGGGCGGCGACCGCGGCATCGTGTTCCAAGAGCACCGCCTGTTCCCCTGGCTTACCGCTGCCGAGAACGTTGCCCTGGGGCTGGCGACCTCGCCTCTGAGCCCGGCCCAGCGCCAACAGCGGGTAAGTGATTTCCTTGGCCTGGTGGGCCTTGCCGACTTCGCCCAGGCCTATCCGCATCAACTGTCCGGGGGCATGTCGCAGCGGGTAGCCATCGCCCGCGGGCTGGTGGCCAGCCCACGCATCCTGCTGCTCGACGAACCTTTCGGCGCCCTCGATGCCCTCACGCGCCAACAGATGCAGGACGAACTGCTGCGCATCCGTGCCCGCGCCCAGGTCACCACCTTGCTGGTGACCCACGACGTGGAAGAGGCGATCTACCTGGCCGACCGTGTGGTAGTGATGGAGCCGCGGCCAGGACGGATCAAGCGCATCGTCGAGGTCACCCTGCCCCACCCGCGCCTGCGTAATGGCCTGGCGTTCCAGCAGCTGCGCGATGAGCTGCTGCACGAGTTGACCGAGGACGGGCCCTACGTAGCCCCCGGCACGGACTACATCAAGGCGCTGCCGCTGACGGCGTTTGCGTTGTAGGGGGTGTGGAGCGTTGCGCCTGATTGCACCCGTGGGAGCGGATTTATCCGCGAATCAACGACGGCACGTAACACCTGAAGATGTGGTGTTTCCCTTCGCGGATAAATCCGCTCCCACGCGCGAGCTAGCCTTTACATCGCGCGGATGGCTATGCCAGAGGCATTTCGAACGGCTGTGCTCAAACTACCTCCTGGTAAATCGCCTGGATGAACCCTCATCAAGGCGCTGCCGCTGACGGCGTTTACGTTGTAGGGGTGTGGAGCGTTGCGCCTGATTGCACCCGTGGGAGCGGATTTATCCGCGAATCAACAACGGCGCGTAACGCCTGAAGATGTGGTGTTTCCCTTCGCGGATAAATCCGCTCCCACGCGCGAGCTAGCCTTTACATCGCGCGGATGGCTATGCCAGAGGCATTCCGAACGGGTGCGCTCAAACTATCTACTGGTAAATCGCCGGAATGAACCCTCATCAAGGCGCTGCCGCTGACGGCGCTTGCGTTGTAGGGGGTGTGGAGCGTTGCGCCTGACTGCACCCGTGGGAGCGGATTTATCCGCGAATCAACGACGGCGCGTAACGCCTGAAGATGTGGTGTTTCCCTTCGCGGATAAATCCGCTCCCACGCGCGAGTTAGCCTTTACATCGCGCGGATGGCTATGCCAGAGGCATTCCGAACGGGTGCGCTCAAACTACCTCCTGGTAAATCGCCTGGATGAACCCTCGGTGGCTTCACCAACGCTTATTGCCCCTTCAAACCGGCCGGCAGCTCATACGTTGGGCAATAGCGGTAGCGGGTGGCCTTGGCGCCTCGGCCGATGACAAAGGTCAAGGCGTCCTCGATGGTGATGGTCTGCCGCTCCACGCGTTGTGGCCCCTCGCCCGCAGGGGTGTCGACACACGACTGGTCCACGGTAAAACGCTTCCCCTTCTTCGCGACGATCGTGGCGATGCAGGCATGGGTGGCTGTGCCATGAATGCCCTTGCCGTCATACCAGCGGATGCCCGCATTGGCCGGGTCTTCGCAGGTTTGCCCGGTGGTCACGAAGACGCCGGGCTTGAGCAGGAAGACGCCGCCTGGTTTGGGTGAAAGGTCCACGCTGGCGGTTGCGTGCGCGGCCGCCAATGTGCAGGCCACCGCTGTTACAAGCACCATCGTTTGAAGTCGCTGCACTGTACCTCCTCATAGGTTAAAAACCCGCGCCATCACCGGCGTGGGCCTTTTGCACCACGGCGCTTAGCTTACGCCAGGGCCGGGTGATGTTCCGTTTCCTGCCCTCCCAACGCCACAAGGTCGGGCGCTGGCGCTTCGGCGGTGGCGCCCAGGGTGGCGGCGGGCGCCGGGCGGGTCGCGGCGAACGCGAAGTTGTCGGCGTCCAGATCGTACTCATGGTCACCGTCCATGGACAGCTCGAAGCGGTGGCCGTTCTGGTCCGGCTCCAGGGACTTCACATAGGTACGGTGCACTGCGTCGTTCCAGCTGACCTGCAAGGTGCCCCCGGTGCCGTCGCCCAGGCCGGTGAAGCCGAGCGCCGAAACATCGATGGTGTCGTACCAGTCCTCGAAGCCTTTGATCACGTCCGCATGGCTGGCCGAAGCGGTGCGATAACTATCCTCCGCGGCGGTGTAGAGGAAGGTGTCGTGGCCCTTGCCGCCGGTGAGCAGGTCGCGGCCGCTGCCGCCGAGGAGCACGTCATCGTCGGCGCCACCGCTCAAGCGGTCATCGCCGCCCAGGCCCTGCAACACCTCCCTGACCGCGCTGCCGGCGAGGGTGTCGTTGCTAGCCGTGCCTCGCACCACCACGGGCTGGAACAGCACATTGGTGTTGTTGAGCTGGCCTGCAAAGTTGCCGTTGAGTACCAGCTCGAAGCGGTGGCCATCGGCGCCGTAGTCATAGCTCTTGAGGTAGGTCTGGTTGCCCGCGGCATTGACCTGCACGGCCAACGTGCCGTTATGACCATTGCCGATGCCGGTGAAACCAAGGCCCATGAGGTCAATCCGGTCCTCGGCCGGGTTGAAGTAGATCAGGGTATCGCTGGCGCCTTGGCTGGCCGTGCGGAAGCTGTCATCGATGGCCACGAAGCGGAATACATCTTTGCCCTCGCCGCCATAGAGGACGTCCCTGCCGCCATTGCCCTGGTACACATCGTCGCCGCTGAAACCTTCGAGGTATTCGGACCGAGACGTGCCCTGCAACAGGTCATCGTTGACCGACCCATCGACCGAGTAGCCGTGTTCGCTGCTGAAACTGGTATCCAGGGTGCCATCGGCGTTGAGCCGAACGATGCCGTAGTCGCCGTTCAACTCGATGGTATGGCCATCGCCCACATCGCTGATGCCGGCCACCAAGATCTTGCCATTGGGCAACACCGTCACCGAGCGCGCCGAGTCGTAGGCGCCCTGGGTATCGATCGAGGCGATGCCGCCGTGGCCGAAGCTCGTGTCATAGCTGCCGTTGGCGTTGAGCCGTACCACCTGGAAGTCTTCGTAGCGCTCGTTGCTGCCCGCCAGCACGATCTTGCCGTCCGCCTGGACCGTGAGGTCCCCGCGATAATCCGACAGCACGCTGTTGTCGAACAGCACCTGCCCTGCATGGCCGAAGGTGGTGTCCAGGGTGCCGTTGGCGTTTACCCGCACCACTGCGTATTGATAGCCGCTGCCGGAATCGAAGTCTCCGGCCAGGAGAAACTGCCCGTTGGCCAGATGCGTGGCATGCACCTCACCATTGAAGGCCAGCGCGCTGGCGAGGTGTGCTACCCCGCCGGTGCCGAAGGAGTGGTCGAGGGTGCCGGCGGCCTTGATCTGCACCAGCACGGCCCCGTCTCCGTCAGCGCGGCTGAACAAAATGGAGCCGTCGGCATTGATGCTGAGGTTGCCTTCATCGTTACCGATGCCAGGCGGAATACTTGCCTTGGCGTTGGCGTTGAACACCGTGTCTGCCGTGCCATCAGGCTTGATCCGGGTAAGGCCGAAGGTCCACTCGCCGTTCACGTAGGCAGGGCGCTGCACCAGGATCGCGCCATCGGGCTGGACGGTCAGGCTATACCCCTCATCGATGGGTACTTCCGCGCTCACCACGGTACGGCCGCTCACCCCGAAATCGCTGTCCACGGTGCCGTCGGCATTAAGACGGACCACCGAATAGTCGTAGGACGTTTCAATGATGCCCCCGTAAAAACTGAATCCGCCGACAAGTATCTTGCCATCCGGCTGCACGGTGACGCTCTGGTTCACTTCCTCGAAACCCGCCACGTCGACGATGACGCTACCGGGGGCGTAGCGGGTGATGTAGCTGGCGTTTTCAACGGGGTTGTAGGTGGCCATGGTTCAATCCCTGGATGGCTGAAAAGGGCATCGGTTTTGGATCCGCTCAATGACGCTAGCGGTTTTTTACAGCCGTGCCAGCACGGAATGCCGGATGGGGCAGGTGAACGATGGCGATGCCTGCCGCAGCTTCAGCCGCTATAAGGCGCAGGCCCGAACGCCTGACTGCCGGTTTCTGCGATGAAATCGATCACCGCGCGGCCCCGCGGTGAATGGCGCAGGTCTGCGTGAACTACCAGCCACAGATCGCAGTAGAAAGGCTCGCTTTCGTACGGCAACCGTTGCAGCGCCGGGTCGGGCTCATCCATGAACAGCGGAAGGCCCGCCACGCCTATGCCAGTACGGGCGACCACCTGCGGCGTGGCGATGTGTGGGTTCTTTGGCTTGAAGGAGGGGTGCTACAGCCCGTACCCGTGTGCGATTTTGAAAACTCGCTTGACCGCTCCTCATGTTAAGCCTTATCACGGCATGGACTTTTTTGAGGCGGCGCTGATTGAAAAAACCAACCGGTGAATGCGTGATAAGCCAGCTCTTTACACTCCCCGAGGACGTTTTGCTGTTGGAAAAACAAGCAGTCGCTGAAGGGTTCCGGTTCATGACGCGGTTAGTCATGGAATGGGAAAGCGCAGAGAATCGCTTCGATAAAGCGGGGGAATGTTTGTTCGGAGCGTTTAGCGACGGACACCTGGTCGGGATCGCCGGCCTTTCGCACGATCCCCGCGCTGGGCCAGAAGTGGGAAGGCTACGCCGTGTATATGTGACCCCGGGGTGGCGTGGCCAACGAGTGGGAAAAGCTTTGGTCCAGCGCCTGCTGGAGCAAGCCCTCGGGCGCTTCCGCCGGGTGCAGCTTTTCACAGATACGCCCGAAGCGGCGCAATTTTACATTCGCTGCGGTTTTCACCCGATACAGGACGAATTCTCCACTCATGCGCACTTATTGACCGACCTTCTTCGTCCACCCAGGCACGGTGAATAGGTATACGCGCACCGCCAATCGGCGCTGAAGTGATGGGCAAAATCGTTTACGTAGCATTTGGCCAGCGTTTCTCGGCCAGGCTCGAATCTGACTCTCAGGAGGTCGTATGCTGCACGTGTGGGGAAGGCGCTCGTCGTTCAACGTGCAAAAAGTCATGTGGCTGATAGGCGAATTGGAGCTGCCTCACAGGCATATTCCAGCGGGTGGTGAATACGGCCTCAAAGACACACCCGCCTTCTTGGCCATGAACCCCCACGGCCGCGTGCCCGTCATCAAAGACAGCGATGAAACCGTTGTGTGGGAGTCTCACAGTATTCTTCGCTACCTGGCGGCGCGTTATGGACAATCCCCATTCTGGAGTGACAACGCTGCCCAACGCTCCGAGGCTGACCGCTGGATGGACTGGGCCCAGACCAGTTTGCAGCCGACCTTTCTCACCGGGGTGTTCTGGGGTTTTTATCGAACTCCAGAAGCCCAGCGTGACACCGCGGCCATTGCACAAAGCGTTAATCGATGCGCCCAGTATTTCCAGTTGCTCGATCAGGTGTTGAAGGAACAACCCTTTCTCGGCGGGGAGAGCATGACGTTGGCGGATATAACCGTGGGCACCCATCTATACCGATATTTTTCCCTGGATATCCGCCGCCCTGACATTCCTCACGTCGAGGCGTGGTATCGAAGGCTCCAGCGCCGACCGGCCTTCCGGCAACATGTCATGATTCCCTTCGGCGAGCTGTTCGGGCGGCTTGCTTATTAGGTTTGTACGGAACGTTAGGCGACGGTCGCTCGGTTTACAGCGTTGGTCGATAACCCGGCTTTGGCCTAGTTGGCCTGCAACTGCGGCGCACTGGTGAAGCCCCAGCTAAGGGGTGGCAGGCCTCCAGACACTTCCCAGCCATTTTCCTTCAGCCACCGGGCGGTGATCTTGTTTGCAAAGAAAGCGATCACAAATGCCGCCAAACCCCAAGTACACACGCAAAGAAGTGCGCTCAGGAAGAACCAGCCCCATTGGCCGCGAAATGCAAAGGGAAAAGCGCCGAAGAAAAACACCGTCCAGGAATAACCCGCTTTGACTTCCTTGGTAAGTCCATTTTTCTGAAAGTGCACGTGTGCCATTCAATACTCCATTGATCAAACTGTATTAACGCTTCAGCCGCACAGCGGCACTGTGCAGCGGTGCAGATAGCCCGCGCTTCATCCCGTTGACCCAAGTGTGCATAACACGGCGAAGGGCCCGATTCGAGCATGAAGGGCAGATGAACGAGAGGGTAAACAACCAAGCTTCGGCCTGCTGGACAGCAGTTCAGCCCTGGTCAGTAGGGCGCGCGAATGGCACCCATGGGGCGGCAGTCATCCGTTCCCGCCAACGCCTTCCATGAAACGCAGGTGGCGCAATGCTACCAGTGGATCCCAACGGCCTGCAAGCTTCCGGCGCACCCAGGGCATGGAAGGGGCTATGCCTGCAGCCTGCGCAGCACCCACAACGCCGGGCAGCCGGGCGGCCGACCGAGCCAGCCAGGCGCCAAGGCACCGACGATGCACTGCCGCACTGGCGGTTCGGTAAATTAGGGCTAGCTTGGAAAGACCGCAGCACCAATGCAGTGCCTTCAGGCGGGTAACGCGGCCACCTCTCTTGGCAAAGGACCGTATTCCATGACCTCCCACAGCTCCGACGGCGTGCGGGTAATCCGCTCCGCCCCAGGCAACACCCAAATAGACATCGCCGGTGAGAACGACTACGGGCGCAGCGTGGCGATCCAGGCGGACGGCAAGATATGGGTGGGCGGGTTCACCCATAACTTCGGTGAGTTCTATGAGTACGCCGTTGTGCGGCTCAACGCCGACGGCACCCTGGACACCCACTTCGGCAATGACGGCAAACTGGTCATTGCCGATCAAGTCATGCTCGGCGATGAGTACAGCCTGGCCGTGCAGGGCGACGGCAAATTACTGGTCACCCATGCCACGTCCACGGGTAGCGGCATCGACCTGACCGTCAGCCGCTATAACCTCACGGGCGGGCTGGACTTCACGTTCAGCGGCGATGGCGCTACCACCATCGACACCGATATCAGCTATTCCGACACGGGAACAACCGTACTGGCCGACGGGAAAATTCTCGTATCCGGGCGCAATGGCGACACCTACACCGCGGCGCGCCTGAACCCCGATGGCAGCCTGGACACCACCTTCAACGGTACGGGCATCCTCGAGTTCACCGGCCCGCACACCGCGGGGGTGCACTTCGACCAGCCGATGACACTGCAGGCAGACGGCAAGATACTCGTGCCCGGCGGGGAGAACGACAAGTTCGGCCTGTACCGCTACAACGCCGACGGCAGCCCAGACACCACCTTCGGTAGCCAGGGCCATGTGAGCTACAACGTAGGCGTGGGCGTGGACTCGGCCTACACGGTCACCGTGCAGCCCGACGGCAAGCTACTGCTCGCGGGCTACAGCGCCGCCGCAGACTTCAGGACCGAATTCAGCATCATCCGCTTGAACGGGGATGGCAGCCTGGACACCACCTTCAGCGGCAACGGCAAGGCGGTCTTCGACTTCGGTGCGGACAACGCCACGGTCAGGTCCGTCGCGGTCCAGAATGACGGCAAGATCGTGCTGGCAGGCGGCAGCGATGGCGATTTCGGGATCGCCCGGCTGAACGCCGATGGCAGCCTGGACCATAGCTTTGGCCCCCTGATCAACGGCTTCGAGGACTTGATCGGCACCCAGGGCGACGACGTGATCATAGGGGGCGACGTTCGCGAGAACATTTTCGCGGACGCCGGCAACGATCTGATCGACGGCGGCGCCGGCCGCGAAACCCTTTCCACCGGCGCTGGCGCGGACGTGATCCGCTACACCGCGATCAGCGACAGCTACCGCTCCGCCAGCGGCGCTCACAGCGACTTTATCCTGGACTTCAATGCCACACAGGACCGGATCGACCTCTCCACCCTAGGCTTCAGTGGCCTCGGCGATGGCCACCACGACACCTTGGCAGTGGTGCAGAACGACGCCACCGAGCGGACCTACCTCAAAAGCTACGACGCGGACGCCGACGGCAACCGCTTCGAGATCAGCCTGAACGGGCTATACCAGGGCTTGCTCAACTCCAGCAACGTGTTGTTCTCCCCTACCCTCATCACCGGCACGGCCAGCGCCGATACCCTGACCGGTTCGGCTGCCGCCGACATACTGAACGGCCTGGCGGGCAATGACCGCCTCAACGGCGGCGCCGGCGACGACGTGCTGGTAGGTGGTGCCGGGCGCGATACCCTGACCGGCGGCAGCGGCGACGACGTGTTCCGCATCGCCAAGGTGAGCGACAGCTACCGCACCACCCACTCGGACGTGATCCGCGACTTTGTGTCCGGCGAAGACCGCATAGACCTGTCCACGCTCGGCTTCAGCAGCCTGGGCAACGGCCACAACGGCACCCTGGCCGTTCAGCTCAGCGCCGATGGCACCCGCACCTACCTTAAAAGCCTGGACGCCGATGTGCATGGGCAGCGCTTTGAGGTGACGTTGATGGGTAACCATGCCGACCTTGCCAATACGGATGTGGTTTTCAGCGGCGCAGGCGGGGATGCCGAGGTGGGGTTGTTGGGTGGGGTGGCGGGTGAGCATGTGGGGTGAGCATGTGAAATGGATGAACGCCGCATGTTATGTGTGAACGAACAACGATCTTCACTCGTCGCGGCGCGCGAACTCGCTGTAGGCGCTGGCGCAGCCTGCGAACCCCTGGCGCCTACCGGTTTTGAGCCCACCACGGACGGCGGCGTGGACCACGGTGGGCCCTTTCACCGGCCATGACGGCCCCTCCTCCCGCGCTGGAAATCGGGCTCCGCCCGCCTTCACAGGGTTCAGCCAGCGCCCGCGAACAACGATCTTCACCCGTCGCGGCGCGCGAACTCGCTGTAGGCGCTGGCGCAGCCTGCGAACCCTTGGCACCCACCAGTTTTAAGCCCACCGCGGACGGCGGCGTGGACCACGGCGGGCCTTTTCACCGGCCATGACGGCCCCTCCTCCCGCGCTGGAAATCGGGCTCCGCCCGCCTTCACAGGGTTCAGCCAGCGCCCGCGAACAACGATCTTCACCCGTCGCGGCGTGCGAACTCGCTGTAGGCGCTGGCGCAGCCTGCGAACCCCTGGCGCCTACGGGATTTGAAACCGCGGCCAACAGCCGTGTGAGCACCACGAAGAGCCTTTTACCGGCCATGACGGCCCCGCCGCCCGCGCTGGAAACTTTGCCTTATGGTGCGTTGCCCAAATCTGCACCCCGGGCGAATGCGCCCGGCCATGGCCCTCCCTCTCGCCTGAATTCACGCCAGCGCACCGCCGCTGGCCAAGGAACCTGATGAAGCCTCCAAAACTCATCCACCATGGCGCGCATGAAGGCGTCACCGGGTCGTGCCACCAATTGTGGATGGACGACACCTATAGCCTGTTGATCGACTGCGGCCAGTTCCAGGGGGTCGATGAGGGGCTGGGTGGCGAGGACCCGCTAGGCCTGGACTTTTCCATCGAGGGCATCAAGGCCCTGGTCGTGACCCATGTGCACATTGACCATGTGGGGCGTATTCCCAATCTGCTGGCGGCGGGGTTCGAAGGGCCGATCCTGTGCAGCCAGCCCTCGGCGCGGCTATTGCCCATCGTGCTCGAGGATGCCTTCCGGCTGTCGATCAGCCGCGATCAGGAGCAGCTGGAGCGCTACCTCAAGGTGGTGGAGCAGCGGATCATCGCCCTGCCCTATGACCACTGGTTCACCCTTCACCAAACCGATGCGGTGGAATGCAAGCTGCGCCTGCAACCGGCCGGGCATGTGCTGGGGTCGGCGTACGTGGAACTGGAGTTCGGCGGCGCCGACGCCACCAGCCCGCGCGTGGTGTTCAGCGGGGACCTAGGCGCGCCCCATTCGCCCATATTGCCGGACCTCACCCCACCGGAGCGCGCAGACCTGCTCATTCTGGAGAGCACCTACGGGGACCGCCGCCACGAAGACCGCGCGCACCGCCGCGAACGCCTGCAGGCGGCCATCGAGCGCGCGCTGGCCGACGAAGGCACGGTACTGATCCCCTCCTTCAGCATCGGCCGCACCCAGGAGCTGCTGTACGAGCTGGAAGAGATCCTTCACGAGAAAATCGAGGCCGCAGGCGCAGATGCCAAACCCGGGAAGCCCGCCAAGGAAGGCGCCGTGGATATCGACTGGCCGCAGATCCCGATCATCCTCGACTCGCCACTGGCTGGGCGCTTCACCAAAACCTACAAAGAGCTGCAAGGCTTTTGGGATGAAGATGCCCAACACCGCCTGGACGAAGGCCGCAAGCCGCTCTCGTTCAAGCAACTGATCACGGTCGACAGCCATGACGAACATATGCGGATCGTCGATCACCTCACGGAAACAGCGCGGCCGGCGATCGTGATCGCGGGCAACGGCATGTGCTCTGGTGGGCGCATCCTCAACTACCTGAAAGCCATGCTCGGCGACCCGCGACATAACGTGGTGTTCGTCGGCTATCAAGGCCAGGGTACCCCCGGGCGGGACATCCAGACCCACGGCCCGGAAGGCGGCTTCGTGATGCTGGACGGCTGCCGCATCGACATCCGCGCCGGCATCGACAGCGTGGGGGGCTATTCAGCCCACGCGGACCAGGCGGACCTGGTCGGCTTCGTCACCCGGATGAAGGAATGGCCGAAAGCGATTCGGCTCATCCATGGTGAGGATCAGGCCAAGCAGCGCCTGGCCGAGGTGCTCGAGGCACGCTATCGCGAGGCGGGTAAAGAGGGGGATGTGAGCATTCCGTGAGCAAGGTGTGGTTAGCCCGGCGGCTAGCCTCTGCCTGGACGCAATCGGCGCTTGTTAGCGCCCGCTCAACTATGCAAGGATCAGCCATGACCCACACTATTCCAAGCCATCGCCATCACCATCACCGGCCTTATTCGGGGTGCCGCGGTTGCTTACACCCATCGAGCGGTCAGGATTGAAACTACCCTCCTGACTTCGATGACCCAACCCAGGCGCCAATGGCGCCTTTTTTATTGCCTGTAATCGAGGAGAAGAAAAAATGACCATGCTGCGTGGCACGCGAATAGTGACGGGGAAAGAAGCAGCAATGATGCGGGCGCTCGAAGGCAAGTTCCGGAGCTATCTTCATCGAGGCCGGGGCTGAGGAGGCCATTGTTCCGGCGTTATGGGGGCAGGACACTTTCATCGAAAAAGCCGGTGGAAGTGAAATCATCGGGCAGATGTGGGCCTTCAGTGATAAAGGCGGGCGGCCATGTTGCCTGATCCCGGAAGCGACCGCGTTGTTCCAGGAACGCCACGATGCCCTTCTTGGAACGCGCGCGGAGGCGATGTTCTTCTACGTGGCACGCTGTTATCGCTACGAGCGCCCGCAAGCCGGGCGCTATCGCGAGTTCACTCAACTCGGGCTGGAAATCCTCAGCCCCACGCCGACGCTAGCCTTGCAGCGCAGTCAAGCGCTGTGCATCGGCTTTCTCGACTCCTTGGGCCTTGAATATGAACTCAACCCGTTGGTTAAACGGGGCTTGAGTTATTACCTCGACGGCCAAGGGTTCGAAGTGCGCTGCCCGCGGCTGGGGGCGCAGCAGCAGGTGGTCGGCGGCGGTGCATACCGGGAGGGCGCCGGGTTCGGCATTGGCCTGGAGCGGCTAGCGCTGGCGCTGACGCCGGCAGGATCAACCCTGCCATGACGCCACCTTAAATAAGCGCCGGAGGCTGCCTGGACACCTCCTTAAATAAGCGCCGGGGGCTGCCTGCGGAGACGGTGCTTCAAGAAACCCGCCAGCGCAGGCACCCTTCACGTATCGTGAACATTCACACGACATTCTGCACATTGCTCCACAAGCTGGAAGTAATACCCTCGCAGTGCGGCCGCTATGGCGGCTTATAACAATGACACTGCGAGTACCCTCCATGCCCCGCCCCAGGACACTCTACGAAAAGCACATCGACGCCCATACCGTTTGCGAGTTGGACGACCAGGGCCATGTGCTGTTGTACATCGACCGCCAGGTCGCTAACGAATACACCAGCCCGCAGGCCTTCAGTGGTTTGCGCGAGGCAAAGCGTAAGGTGTGGCGCCCCGCGAGCACTCTGGCCGTGGTGGACCATGTGAATTCCACCGCCCCGAAACGTATTGCGTCGATGCCAGATGCGGGGGGTGCGTTGCAGGTCGCGTACTTTAAAGACAACTGCCGCGATTTCGGCATCGAGCTATTCGATGTACTGGATAGGCGCCAGGGCATCGAGCACGTGGTGGCGCCTGAGCAAGGCTTCATTCTTCCGGGCATGGTGGTGGCCGCGGGCGACAGCCACACCACCACCTACGGCGCGCTGGGCGCCTTCGGCTTCGGCATCGGCACTTCGGAAATCGAGCACCTGCTCGCGACCCAGACCCTGGTCTACAAGCGCCTTAAAGCCATGCGGGTTAACGTGCGCGGCGCGCTTGGGCCTGGGGTGGTCGCCAAGGACGTCATCATGGCGCTGATTCGCCGTATCGGCGCGGCCGGCGCGACCGGCCACGCCATCGAGTTCGCCGGCCCGACCATTGAAGCGCTGGGCGTCGAGGCGCGCATGACCCTCTGCAACATGGCCGTTGAGGCCGGCGCTCGCGGCGCCTTCATGGCGCCCGATGACAAGGTTTACCAGTACCTGGCCAACACTCCCCGAGCGCCCAAGGGCGAGCGCTGGGCGCACGCGCTGGAACAGTGGCGCACCTTGTTCAGCGACCCAGGGGCGATCTTCGACCAGGAGATCGAACTGGACGTCCGCGCCCTCCAGCCCATGGTCACCTGGGGAACCAGCCCAGACCAGGCCGCGGCGATTGACGAGCATGTGCCGGACCCGCTGCAAGAGCCTGACTTGATCCGCCGCCAGGGCCTGCAGCGGGCGCTGCGCTACATGGGCCTTGAACCAGGAGCGCGCTTGAGTGGCATCCCCATCAGCCATGCCTTTATCGGCTCCTGCACCAATGCCCGCATCGAAGACCTTCGGGATGCGGCGCGGGTAGTGCGCGGCCGAAAGGTCGCCCACGGCGTGCGGGCGATGGTCGTTCCAGGCTCGACCCAGGTACGCGACCAGGCCCAAAGCGAGGGGCTGGCGCAGGCGTTCATCGAAGCGGGTTTCGAATGGCGGCAATCCGGTTGCTCGATGTGCCTGGCCATGAACGACGACGTGCTCAGCCCAGAGGACCGTTGTGCCTCGAGCACCAATCGCAACTTCGAGGGCCGCCAGGGCGCGGGTGCCCGTACTCACCTGATGAGCCCGGCCATGGTGGCCGCCGCGGCGGTGGCTGGGCATTTGGTCGACGTTCGCACTTTGGTCGAGGAGGCCTAGCATGCAACCGTTCAATCGCGAAACCGGCGTGGCCGCGCCGTTCCTGGCGGCCAACGTAGACACCGATGTGATCATGCCCAAGCAGTTCCTCAAGGGTATCGACCGCAGCGGCCTGGACCGTGGCTTGTTCTTCGACCTGCGCTTTCTGGAGGACGGCTCGCTCAACCCTGAGTTCATCCTCAACCAGGCACCCTGGAGCGCTGCCAGCTTCCTGGTGGTAGGCCCGAACTTCGGCTGCGGTTCCAGCCGAGAGCACGCGGTGTGGGGCCTCAGGCAGCTGGGCATCCGTGCCCTGATCGGCACACACTTCGCAGGCATTTTCTTCGATAACTGCCAGCGCAATGGGGTGCTGTTGATTCAACTAAGCGAAACCGACCACGCGTTGCTTGCTCATCAGGTGACCGAGCCCAGCGGAGCGCGGATCACCATTGACCTGGGCGCGCAGCAGATCACCCTCGGCGATGGCCAGCGCGTTGATTTCCCCATCGACGGCCTGCGCAAGCAGGCGCTGCTGCTCGGCCTGGATGCTATCGGCAGCACGCTGAGCCGCGCAGATCAGATCCGCGCATTCGAAGCCCGGCACCTGAAGGCAAACCCCTGGCTGGCCTGAGCCTGCTGAACCGCCGCCCTGCCACAGGTGGCGGGGCTTAACCTGTGATCGAGCCGGCTCGACACCCTCCTCGTACAACAATAATCAGAGGAACCCCCCATGAACCCTGTACTAGACACCACCGCCGACAACAGCCACGCACGTTTACGCACAGTGTGGGCCTATGAGATCGGGGTGATTCCCTTGCCCTACTTCCTTGGCATCGCGCTGATCGTGTTCCTGTCCGCGCATTACGGCTATTTGCCGAAAACCATGACCGGCGGCCTGGCGGTGATCATGACCCTGGGGCTGTTTTTCGGTCAGCTCGGCCAGCGGCTGCCAGTGCTCCGTGAAATAGGCGGCGGTGCCATTCTCTGCCTGCTATTGCCCTCGGTGCTGGTGTTCCATGGCTTCTTCGGTAGCACCACGCTGGACGCCACCAAGATGCTGATGAAGGACGCCAACTTCCTTTACTTCGTGATCGCCAGCCTGGTGGTGGGCAGCATTCTGGGCATGAACCGTTTCATTCTGGTCCAGGGCATGATCCGCATGTTCGTGCCGCTGCTGGTTGGCACGCTGGCCGCGATCATCGCCGGCTTGCTGCTTGGCATACTGTTCGGTTATGCGCCGCGCCATACCTTCTTCTTCATCATCGTGCCGATCATTGGCGGCGGCATTGGCGAAGGCATACTTCCCCTGTCGCTGGCCTACGCCCATATCCTCGGCGGCGCACCGGAGCAGTATGTCGCGCAGCTGGTTCCCGCCGCGGTGGTTGGCAACATCGTTGCCATCATTTGTGCCGGCCTGCTGGCCCGCCTGGCTGCAAAACGGCCGAACCTGAGCGGCGACGGCATGCTTATCCGCGCCCGCGAAGAGAACGACCTGTTCGCGGACACCGAGAGCACCGAGGCCATGGATTTTCGCTACATGGGCGCCGGCGTGCTGTTGATTTGCGCCTTTTTCATTCTCGGTGGCCTTTTGGAAAAACTCGTACATATACCCGGGCCGGTGATGATGATAGTGGTGGCCGCGCTGTTCAAATACCTGCGGGTGCTGCCGCCGCACCTTGAACAAGGCAGCAAGCAGTTCTACAGGTTGGTGTCGACCGCCTTTATCTGGCCGGTAATGATCGGCCTGGGCATGCTGTACGTGCCCCTGGACAGCGTGATGGACGTGTTTTCGCTTGGGTATGTGCTGGTGTGCGCGGCGGTGGTGATCGCCATGGCGCTCGCGGGGTTTATGGTGGGTAACCTGCTGAAGATGTTCCCCATCGAATCGGCCATCGTCACCTGCTGCCACAGTGGCCTGGGCGGCACCGGCGACGTGGCCATCCTCTCGGCCTGCAACCGCATGGGGCTGATGCCGTTCGCCCAGATCTCTACCCGCCTCGGCGGCGCGGCGACCGTGATCGGCGCCACGCTCCTCCTGGGCATCCTTGGGTGAACGAGGCAGCCCCTCCCTGCTGGGGGCCCAAGGGCACGCAACGGGCCGCGCCTACACCGCCAACGCCTGGAAATAGCGCTCGAGAAACTCGACGCACACGCGCAGTTTCGCGGAATCGGCCAGGCGTGTGGGATAAACGGCCCAGATATTGGCGCTCTGGGTGTATTCGTGCAGCACACGGGTGAGTTTTCCCGCCTGCAACAAGGGTTTCACGTCCCAGTAGGACCGCAGCAACACGCCACGGCCGCTCAACGCCCACTGCAGTACGATTTCCCCGTTATTGGACGAGAGCGGCCCATTGACCCGCACAACGTCCTCGCGCCCCTCGCGCTGAAGGTGCCACACCCCGAACGGGTTATTGCGCTCCTTCAGCACCAGGCAATCATGTTCATCGAGGTCCTTGAGGGTGAGCGGCGTGCCACGCTCGAGGAGGTACCCAGGCGTGGCGCACAGCACCCGGTGGTTGTCGGTCAGCTTACGAGCCAGATGCTGGGGCGGCAGGTCATCCCCTATGCGAATCTCCAGGTCAAAACCTTCGGCGATGATATCGACCACTCGGTCGAACACATCCAGGCGGATCTCCAGGCCTGGGTGCGCCGAAGACAGCTGTGCCACCGCCGGTGCCACATGATTGCGGCCAAAGCCGAAGGTGCTGCAAATGTGCAACAGCCCACGCGGCTCCTGGCGGACGTTGCTCATCTCGCCAACGAAATCGTCGAGGTCATCGAGAATGCGAACCGCCCAGCGATGAGCACGCTCACCGGCGTCCGTCAGGGCGATATGACGGGTGGTGCGGTGCATCAGGCGGGTGCCCAGCGCATCTTCGAGGATCCGAATGCGCTTGCTGACGTAGGCCGGCGAAACGCCAAGCTCCTCGGACGCTGCACAGAAGCTTCCTTTGCGAATGACGGTGAGGAACACCCGGAGGTCTTCAGGCAGAGGGGTGGTGGCGCGCGGCAGGGTCATTGACCGACGCTCTGTAAGGGCGGGAATCGATTTGAAACCAATGGCGGCGCGACTTCAAGTTCAGAGGCGCGCAGGCCACGCCCACTGCCCACGGCTGATGGAAACTCGCCCGCCCACCCTGCCACCCGAGGATCAAGCGCTCAAGCCCGCGAGAGCCCTCAAGTGGCGCTTCGGCGGCTCGCCAAACATCCGCGAATATTCCCGGCTGAACTGCGACTGGCTCTCATAGCCGACCTGAAAAGCGGCCGTTTCCACATTCACGCCTTGAGACGTCATCAGCCGGCGGGCTTCAAGCAGGCGTAGCTGTTTTTGATATTGCAGCGGCGTGAGCGAGGTCAGCGCCTTGAACTGGCGGTGAAAGGCGGAGGGGCTGAGTTGCGCCGCAGCTGCCAATTCATCGAGGCGAACGGGCTGCGAGAACCGCGCGCGCAGGCTGTCCACGGCGTTCTTGATCCGCCCGGAGGGCTGATTGGCAAGGGCCATACGCGCGATCTGCCGGCCATGGGGCCCGGTAAGCAGCCAAAAATACATCTCCTGCATGATCAGCGGATAGATCGTCGAGATGGCCTGCGGGGTGTCGAGAAGCCGGACGATCCGCAGCGCACACTCGCTGAGGGGGCCTTGAAAATCCGCCACGAAGAAGCCGCCGGCCGAGCTGTCATCCGGCCCCCCGAACGTGTCGAGTGTTTCCGCGACGTCCCTCAGGAGGGTAAGGTCCAGCGCGATGGCCAGCACCAGGCAGGGCTCGTCCGGGCTGGCTTGCAACACACGGCCAAGCGAAGGCGCTTCCACGCCCACTATCAACGCTTCACCGGCGCGGTAGTCGAACCGGCTGTCCCCGAACATGGCCCATTTGGCGCCTTGTGCGACGATGCAAATGGCCGGCGCGGACACCCGGTGAACGGGCGGCTTCTTTTGGTCGGAGCGAAGAATGAGCACATCGGCGATGGGCGTAACGTAGGGGCCAGCACCGGGCTGAGCGTTGGTGTAGCTCAAAATGGCATCTATCAGTTGGCGTGACACTGGCGACGACCTCCCGGTGTGAAGGGCGGCGATAGCCCGACAGCAAGAATAGGCAAAAAAATGGAGGGTTTGGATATCCAGCCGGCATGGCTGGCGCGCCTATGCTCATCCCACTCCACCGACGAAGGCGCACAATCATGACCCTCGAACACCACGCCAACCCAACCGCAAAGATCGCGATCATCACAGGGGGCAGCCGCGGGATTGGCCGCAGTACCGTGCTGAACCTCGCCAAGCGAGGCGTGCATTCAATCTTCACGTACCACAGCAATCAGGCGCAAGCCAACGAAGTGGTGGGCCTTGTAACCCAGGCCGGCGCCAAAGCCATAGCCCTGCAGCTGGACACCGCGCAGGCTGGCCTGTTCGACGGCTTCGCCCAACAGGTTCAAGCCTCCTTGCGCGAACTGGGTGCGAGCCGTTTCGACTACCTGGTCAACAACGCAGGCACATCATCGAACTCAAGCTTCGCCAATACCACAGAAGCCGAGCTGGACGCGCTGTTCGCAGTGCATTTCAAAGGGGTATTCCTGTTGACCCAGCGGCTGGTACCGCTGATGCACGATGGCGGCCGGATCGTGAACATTTCCTCTGGCCTGGCGCGTTTCGCGATGCCCAACCGGGCGGCCTATGGGTCGATCAAGGCGGCCGTGGAATCACTCACGCGGTACATGGCGGTGGAACTTGCGCCGCGCAGGATCGCCGCCAACGTAATCGCGCCCGGCGCCATCGCCACGGACTTCAGCGGTGGGGTGGTGCGCGACAATGCCGAGGTCAACAAGCTGGTCGCATCCAATACCGCCTTGGGGCGGGTTGGCCTGCCAGAAGACGTAGGGCCAGTGATCGCGGGCCTGCTCTCGAATGAATTCAGCTGGATCAACGCCCAACGGATCGAAGTGGCTGGCGGGGTGCATATCTAAGCGCGCGGCGGGCGCTTCATGGCAGCGCCTTGAGAAAGCGACGCTGGTGGTCCGGGGTCGGCAGCTGGCAGGTGTCGTACCTGCCGAACAGGCGGTAGCGGTTCAAGGCGATGCGGTCGTATAGCCAATCCCGCAGCGGCCGAGGGCACACCCGCAACAGGCGCAATGCCGGCCAGGCGCCCGGCAATCGCCTCACCACTTCGAAGAACGCCTCTGAACGCACCCAGTAATGCTGCCCGCGAATCACCGCCATGGTGTCGAAGGCGTCCACCGGCAGGCCCGCCCAGGCCAGCAAGGCCTTCCCTTCTGCCGATTGCACCGTGGCCAGGCGTATACGCTGAGAGCGGTCGTGACGGATCACGAACTTCGCCCAGCCATTGCACAGTTTGCACACGCCGTCGAACAGCACCACGGTCTCACCTTCGGCCAGCAGTGGTGCGGGGGTGGAGCGAAGCAGCGAGGTGGTCATCGGAGGTTCTCCATAGGCCGGCGGGCAACGCATTGTAGTGCAGCCCTGAGCACCTTCCAATCATGCGTGGGCGGGCACTTGCGCGGCCCGCCCCTTCAATCGCGAGCTTGAGAAACACCTGCCCTGCCGAGCGTTCTATTTCGCAAACAACTGCCCCATGTCCTTGAACGCCTTGAACTCCAGCGCGTTGCCGCAGGGGTCGAAGAGGAACATGGTTGCTTGCTCGCCCACCTGGCCCTTGAAGCGAATATAGGGCTCGATCACGAAGGCGATGCCAAAGCCCTTCAGCCGCTCGGCCAGCGCTTCCCATTGCTCCCAGTGCAGCACGATGCCGAAATGCGGCACCGGCACATCGTGGCCGTCCACCGCGTTGCTGTGCGCGCTTTCCTGGGGCGCCGTTCTCGGGTGTTCGTGGATCACCAGTTGATGGCCGTAGAAGTTGAAATCCACCCACTGAGCGCTGGAGCGGCCTTCCTCGAGGCCAAACACCTCGCCATAAAACGCGCGCGCCGCGGCCAAGTCATACACGGGGATTGCAAGGTGAAAGGGTGAGAGGCTCATCGTCAGGCTCCGCAATAGCCATGGGGTCTTGGGGTGGATCGGCCGCGCCACCCGGTGCCTGAGTACCCGGGCACAGGCTGGCAACGCCTTTGAACGTCTGCGCCGGGTCGGCCTCAGAGAATGATAGACCGCGCCCCGTTGCGCCTTTTCGATACCTCTGGAGGCTAGCTCACATGAAGATTCTGATGGTCCTGACATCCCACGATCAGTTGGGCGACACCGGGAAGAAAACCGGCTTCTGGCTCGAAGAATTCGCCGCGCCCTATTACGCGTTCACCGACGCCAAGGCCGAGGTCACCCTGGCCTCGCCCAAGGGCGGGCAGCCACCGCTGGACCCAAAAAGCGATGCCGAGGACTCCCAGACCGAAGCCACCTGGCGTTTCCGTGGCGATGCACAAGCTCAAAAGGCATTGGCCAACACCCTGCCGTTGGGTGAGATCGATCCGTACGACTTCGACGGGGTGTTTTATCCAGGTGGCCACGGCCCGCTCTGGGACCTGGCCGAGAGCGTGGATTCGAAAACCATCATCGAATCCTTCTACGCCGCGAACAAACCGATCGCCGCGGTGTGTCACGCGCCGGGCGTGTTCAAGAACGTAAACACGCCCGAGGGCCGGCCGATCGTCGAGGGTAAACGGGTGACGGGCTTCACCAACAGTGAAGAAGAGGCTGTGGGCTTGACCAAGGTGGTGCCCTTCCTGGTGGAAGACATGCTCAAGGAAAAAGGCGGCCAGTACTCGAAGGCGGCGGACTGGGCGAGCTATGTGGTGGAGGACGGCCACCTGATCACCGGGCAAAACCCGACCTCTTCTCAAGCTACTGCCCAGGCGCTGCTCAAAAGGCTGAGTGAAGAATTGAAAGGCTGAGGACCGGCGCTGTAGGAGCGGCGAAGCCCGCGCACCGAGCGAACACGGCATCACCGAGGTTCGCAGGCTGGCGCCAGCTCCTACAAAAAAGGGGGCCACACTCGCTGATCGCGTTACGCACCAGCCTCAAGGGGCCACCCGGCAAAACTTCCACTATAGTGGAATGGATCCTTTTTCTGCCCGCCTCGCGCGGGCCAGGACGACGTCCAACAGCTCCATGCCGGTAAAGGGAATTGCACATGAAGGCTCACCCCCCGCCCGAGGCGCTCCAGGCCACTTCGCTGGCCTTCCATGAGCGACACCCCCTCCTGGCTGCACTGACCTTATCGCTTGCCGCAGCCGCCGCGCTGGGCATTACCCGGTTCTCGTATGGGTTGTTGTTGCCCGCCATGCGCGCGGACCTGGGCTGGAGCTACATGCTGGCCGGCTCGCTCAACACCAGTAATGCCGTTGGTTACCTGATCGGCGCGTTGCTGGCGCCGCTGGCCATGCACCGGGTGGGCGTGGCGCGCCTGTTGACCTTGAGCACGCTGATGGCTGGGCTGTTCATGCTGCTGTCGGGCACCGTACTGGCAGCCAATACCTTGCTGGCGCTGAGGGTCTGTTCGGGAACGGTCAGCTCGTTCATGTTCATCGCAGGCGGCATGCTGGCCTCTCGCTTGAGTTCGCTGCACGCCAGGCAGGCCGGGCTGGTGCTGGGGATCTACTACGCGGGTACCGGGCTGGGTATCGCCATGTCAGCGGTCCTTATCCCACTGCTGCTCAGCTCGGCGGAGCAACATGGCCAGGCTCATGCTTGGCAGTGGACCTGGTACGGGCTCGGCGCCCTGTGTTTCGTCGCCACCGTGGCCGTCTCGCCGCTGGGCACGGCGATCGGCAGGGGCGACGTGGCCCAGGCGCGGCGGCAGCACTATGCGTTGCGGCGGTTCAGTTGGGCGCTGCTTAGCTACTTTCTATTTGGGGTAGGCTGCATCGGCTATATGACCTTCATTGCCGCGCTGCTCAAAGAACAGCAGATGCCCGGCTGGATGATCTCGCTGTTCTACACCGTCCTGGGCCTGGCGGTAATGGCCTCGTCGCGGCTGTGGGCCGGCCTGCTGGAGCGCTATAAAGGCGGGCAAGCCATGGCGCTGCTCAACGCGATACTCGCCGTAGCCACGCTTTTGCCGGTGCTTCACGCCTCCGTGCCGCTGGCATTCGTGTCCAGCCTGGCGTTTGGCGCGGTGTTCATGTCCGTAGTGGCCTCCACCACCGCGCTGGTACGCCATAACCTGGAGGCGCAGTACTGGGCGACGGCGATCAGCGCCTTCACCGTCGCCTTCGCCCTGGGGCAGATCAGCGGCCCGTTGCTGGTCGGCTGGCTGGCAGACGGCGCCGGTGGCCTGGCGCGGGGGCTGGCGGTGTCTGCCGCAGTGTTGCTGCTCGGCGCCCTGCTTGCCTTCCGGCAAAAGCCGCTCTAGCGGGCGGCCATGCCAAAAACTCCGGCGGGGCTCTATTGCAATGGCCGGAACATCAGCGAGTGCTCCCGGCCCCATCCTTCGAAGCGCTCCAGCATCTGCCAGCCAAGCTTGGCGTAGTAATTTCGCTCATTCTGCGTGTGCAGGTACAACGTGGCGACCCCAGCCGCTTGGGCATGGCGGCTGATGCCTTCGATCAACTGCGCCGCGATCCCCCGGCGACGGGCCGACGGGGTAACGAAAACGCAAGCCAGCCAAGGGCTCAGGTCTGGCCGTTCGGCCAAGTCATTGCGGGCCAAGGATGCGCCGCCGAGCAGGCAACCGTTCTCCACGGCGATCAACGTCTTCCAGTCGCCATTGCACTGGCCCGCGGCGAACGCCGCCTGCCAACTTGCCAGGCACTGCCCGTCGAACTCATAGATAAATTCCTGGTAGATCCATTCGGCCAAGGTGTCGCACTTGTCCATGTGTTTTTGCAGCAAGTCCAATTGCAGCATCTGGCATTCCTTCGTTCACGATCGGTAGGAGCGGGCGAAGCCCGCGAACAGGGTAGCGCAAGTACCTGAGCGGCACCTGTAAACCCAAGTTTGCGAGCTCGCCGCGGGCCTGCGCACGGCGGTCAAGGGGCCGCTGAGGCGCTCATGGTCTTGGTGTTGTGCTCGGCGACCAACCGATAGAACGTCACCTGCCCTCCTTCCGTGGCGTAGCCCGTATTGTCCTGGGTATAAACGCCGGCTTTGAAGTACAGGTCCTTGGTTTTCCACGCAGGGTCCAACTTGTAGTTCCACTGGGCATTGGCTGCGCTCACCAGCAAAAGCCCGCCTGGCGTCAAGTGGATGGTATAGGTGAACCGGGTACTCAACGGCACGCCTGAGGCGATGTTGATGACCGTAGGTTCGTCCTGGTCTGGTGTGGGGCGCAGCTTGGCGACGATATTGCCCAGCCGGGTGGCGTCCTTGTATTGGTACTCCACTTTCAATAAAGGCTCGTTACTGCCGAACTGGTGGATCTGGCCAATAACGACCTTACCACTCGACGGCACTTGGTTAACGCTCAGGCTGGCGCGGAGAAAGTTGTCCGCATTCGTAAACTTCCAGTTATGCACGCTGCCATCCGGGTAAGTTTCGCGTAGCTCCGAGCGTGGAAACTTGGCACTTTTTGTTACCGAGCCGGTGACCGGAGCCCAGAAGAACAATGTGCCTGAATCGGCATGGAAGTACTGATCCTTATAGCCAGAAGCAAGTGCCGGGGTATCGATAGTAACGGCCGGGCTGCCGACCGGGACGCTAAGGTTCCAAACAGTCAAGTCGATCATGGAAATTCACCCTCAAACAGGTATCCATCTGAAGTTTCTAAAGGCACACGGCCCGGCGCGAACATCCCGTCGAGGTGCGTACAACGTTAGAGAAAGCAACTTTTAGAAGTGACTTCGCTGCAAGTTCCGCCGTTTGTCCGGAAGTTGTAAGCCCTTGATTTAAAGGATCCGAAATACCCGCCGTTGGTCACCTTCCGCCCTCACCGTTCGGCTTGAAGGGTCAGCGAAACGCCGCAGAACGGCCTGCCGCCGCGCTTGTTCAGCTACAGTGAAGCCGGTGCGCTTGAATGCCAGGCCGCCCTTACTCGCCGTTATAAGGTGCCCCAAATGAAAACCCTGTCCATGTGCGTGCCCCCTGCGGACGCAGCGGCCCGTAAAGCCGTTAAACCGACCATCTGCTACCCCACTGCCACACTTCCCCGCCCTGACCTGCCAAGTTATCTTGCACTGCGCGAAAACCTCCGGCCGGTGGAGGCGTTGACGGTGCAACCCCGTGAAGCGGCAACATGGGAAATACCTGCGGGGCACTTCTGCCGGATAATCTGCACCCAGGGGCCGCAAGTGGGGGATTTGAATCTATTCAATGCCCACCAACTCGATGAGCGCCTTTACACCGGCAAAACGCGAGCGCTCAACGGCACGCATGTTGGCCTGGGTGATCAGCTGTTCTCCAACTTCCCATACCTTCGCCCGATTGCCACCATCACCCACGATAGCCTCGACTGGTATGGGTTCGACGAGTTCGGCGGCGCGGTTCACGATGTCATCGGCACGCGCTGCGATCCTTATACCCATAACTTGCTCAGCCATGGCGACCAGTACCACCACTGTTGCCACTCCAACCTTACACGTGCGCTGGCGGATAAAACCGGGCTGCCGCTGCGTCAAGCCGAGGCCCATGTTCACGACGTGCTCAATGTGTTCATGTGCACCGGCTTCACCAAAGACACCGGCCAATACTTCATGAAAGCGAGCCCGGTGAGGCCCGGGGACTACCTGGAATTTTTCGCCGAGATCGACCTTCTGGCGTGTATGTCGGCCTGCCCTGGCGGGGATTGTTCGGCCGAGCACTCCTCCGATAGCGCGGCCTGCTATCCCATGAAGGTAGAAGTCCACGCGCCGCAATCGCTGCCCGAGGGCTGGGCGCCGCCGGCCTGGAATGGATATGATCGCTCCCACGGGCGAGGCTAGGCAGCATGTCCGAAAGCGTCCTGTAGTGGTCTCGCCCTGGGCTGTTTGCGGGCACAGGGCCGGCCCTACCATGGGCCCTCCTCCCAACACGGCCAAGCCCAAGGAACTCCGATGACCCGCAGCGCCCTTATCGTCATAGATGCACAGCAGTCCTTCCGGCACTCCCCTTACTGGTCCGAAACGGACCTGCCCGGCTACTTGGAGAAGCAACAGGCGTTGATCGATGGCTGCGCCCGGCAGGGCATACCGGTGGTGCAGATCTTCCACGTGGCTAACGAAGGCGCGTTCTCCCTGGCATCCGGGCATGTGAGGGCGTTGGAAGGGCTTTCCATCAGCCCCAGCGTCACCTTTCACAAGCAATACCACAGCGCCCTGGCCAGCACTCCATTGGCCGCCTGGCTTACCCAGCACGGCATCTCCAGGCTGATCATCAGTGGCATCCGCACCGAGCAGTGCTGCGAGACCACCACCCGCCATGCATCCGATAGCGGCTTTGCGGTGGACTACGTCAGCGAGGCGACCCTGACCTTCGCCATGACCCACAAGCGCAGCGGGCGCACTTACAGCGCCGCTGAAATCCGCGAGCGGACCGAGCTGGTGCTGGAGGGGCGCTTCGCCCGCATCGTAACCGTGGCCCAGGCGCTGGAAGGCTGAAGCGTGGCCATCCCGGTGCTGTTCGTGCTGTTGCCCAACCTGCTGATGCTGGACCTGGCCGGGCCCGCGGAAGTGCTGCGGCTCGCGTCTCGGGTTGAGGTTGACAAGGGCCAGCCCGGTGCCGGGCAAGGCACGGCGTTCGAGCTGCGATACGTAAGCCCGGTGGCGCAGCTGGAAACCTCTCTGGGCCTGCCCTTGGCAGGCCTGGCGCCACTGCCGCCGACCTTGGCGCCCGGCACCCTGGTGGTGCTGGTCGGCTCGGCGCTGGCATGTAACGCAGAACAGCACGCGCAGTTCGAAACCAGCAGCACCGCCCTCACCGCCTGGCTTCGGCAAGTGGTGGCGCCAAGCGGCGAGCGCCTGGTGTGCGTGTGCTCCGGCGCCTTGAGCGCCGCCCGCGCGGGCCTGCTCGATGACCGCCAATGCACCACCCATCACTCCCTTTGCGACACCTTGCAAGGGTTGGCGCCGAGGGCGAAGGTGCTGGAAAACCGGTTGTACGTCACAGACGGCCGGGTCAGCAGCAGCGCTGGCATCACCGCGGGCATCGACCTGATGCTGCACCTGGTAGCCGAGTTGGCCGGGCCGCGGGTGGCCTGCGCGGTGGCTCGAGACATGGTCGTGTACATGCGCCGCGGCGGCGCCGACCCTCAGTTGTCGCCCTGGATCAGCGGGCGCAATCACCTGCATCCCGCGCTGCATCGGGTGCAGGACGCGGTCGCGGCAGACCCCGGCGGCGAGTGGACAGTGGAGCGCATGGCCGCCCTCGCCTGCACCAGCACCCGTCACCTGGGCCGGTTGTTCCATGAACATGCAGGGGGCAGCCCGCTGGACTATCTTCATCGCTTGCGCGTTGCCCTCGCCCGCGAGCTGCTGGCCCACTCCCTGCTGGACATCGAAGCTGTCGCCCAGCGCGCAGGCTTCGGTTCCGCCAGGCACCTGCGGCGCATCTGGGGCAAGTACGAAACCGCGCCGCCCTCGAAAAGCCGCTCGGCCATGGGCGGCAACTAGACCCTGCAACAGGAGACCCGCCCTTGGACCTGGCCGAACAGTACCGTGCGTATATCGCCTGCCTCAATGCCCGCGAATGGGACGCCCTGGGGCACTACGTCGATGACCGCGCGCAGCACAACGGCAAGCCGCTGGGCCTGGTGGGCTACAGGGCCATGCTGGAGAACGACGTGAGGACCATCCCCGACCTGCGCTTCAATATCGAGGTGCTGGTGGCCGAGCCACCGCACGTGGCCGCACGGCTGCGCTTCGATTGCTCCCCCCGCGGTGAATTCCTCGGCTTGCAGACCCACGGCGAGCGGATCACGTTCTGCGAGAACGTGTTCTATACCTTCGCGAACGGCAAGATCGTTCAGGTGTGGTCGATCATCGACAAGGCGGCAGTGGAAGCTGCGCTGGGGCGTTAATAGCGGGGCAACGGGACGGAGGCGCCAGGGATTTCGGCACGGCGGCACAGCCTCGCACTCCGAATGAAGCCGGCCCTTTTCCTCGCCGTGTCACCTCGCGCGGATATATTTCTTACACCGCCTAAGCTAATGGCACCGCCTTGGCTGTCGATAACGGTTTATCGGCACTGCGCTCTCTGGGACTTCCTCGCCATGATAAAAACAATTCAAGCCCGCTATACCGCCACCTTCGTTGGCTTCGTGCTGTTCATCGCGGTACTGACCGCGGTCGGCATCAAGCTCTTCATCACCCCAAGCCTTACGGCGAACGATGAACGTCATCTGATCAACGAGGCCTCGCAGATCGGCAACGTGATCAAGAATGAACTGGCCAAGGTGCAGGCGCAGCAGCGGGTCATCACCGAGACCGTGCCCCAGCTGGACAGCGACAGCATCGACCGCTTGCTGCCGGCCATGGTGAACCAGTACGGCGAGCTTAAGGTCTTTGGCGGCGGCGTTTGGCCGCTGCCGGACAAGCGCACGCCAGGGCGCGCCAAGCACAGCACTTTTTACCATCGCGATAACAGCGGCAAGTTGATCGTCAACACCCACTGGAACTCGCCAGAGTCGCAAAACTATTTCGAGCAGTCCTGGTACCTGGGCGGCCTCAAGGCGCCCGCCGGCCAGTGCAACTGGGCCAATGCCTACCGCGACGAAGCCAGCCCCGAGCCGCGGACCAACTGTGCCATGGCGATCACCAAGGATGGCGCGGCCTATGGGGTGTCCACCATCGACGTGACCCTGGGCTTTTTCAACGACCTGGTCGCGGCCAAGGAAGCGGAGATCCACGCTCAGCTGATGATCGTCGAGAAAGACGGCAAGATCCTCAGCAACCAACCTGAAATCCCGGGCAACAACGTCCTCAAGAACGTCTCGGACCTGGCCGGCCAGTACCCCTTCGCCGCTGCCTTGCAGCACACGCTGCAGAACGTCACCGGAAACACACTGGTGCAGGGCACTTACACCGGCAGCAACGGCGATGGCTACAGCCTGTTCGTGCAGCCCATCGAAGGTACGCCGTGGCTGATGGCGGTGGCGCAGCAAACGGACGAGCTCACGGCCCAGAGCAGTAAGGTGCTGACGACCCTGGCCATGCTGCAGATTCCCATGGTGGTCGTGCTGCTGCTGATCATGATCTTCGCCCTGCGCCAGCTGATGAAACGCCTGGCCATTCTCAAGGCCAACATCGATACGCTGTCCGCTGGCGACGCCGACCTGACCAAGCGCATCGTGATCCGCGCCGAGGACGAGCTGGGCGCGGTGGGCCATTCGGTGAACCGCTTCCTGGTGTACCTGCAAGGCCTGCTCACTGAGGTGTCGGAATCCTCTACAGTGATCGCCCAAGGGGTCGATCAACTGCGCGGGCAGTCCCACGGCACCAACCAGATCCTCGTGCGCCATGCCAGCGAGACGGACCAGGCCGTGACCGCCATCACCGAAATGAGCTCCACCGCCGATGACGTGGCCCGCAACGCTGCGCAGACGGCAAGCATGACCCAAACGGCCAACGAAAACGCGCGCCGCTCCAAGGTCGTGGTCGAGGATGCTTCCAACAGCGTGCGCGAGCTGATCACCGAGGTGGAGGCGGCCACCGCCTCGGTGCAAGCCATGGAGCAGGATGCGCAGCGCATCAACGCGGTGTTGGCGGTGATCGGCGAGATCGCCGGGCAGACCAACCTGCTGGCCCTCAACGCCGCCATCGAAGCGGCCCGGGCCGGTGAGCAAGGCCGCGGCTTCGCCGTGGTGGCCGATGAAGTGCGCGCCCTCGCCGGCCGCACCCAGGCCAGCACCTCGGAGATCAACGAAATGCTTGCCCGCTTGCAGCAAGGGGTGGGCGCCGCGGTGGTGGCCATGGAGAAAACCAAACAGAGTTGCCAGGCCACCGCCGAGAAGACCTCCAAGGTCAACGAGGGCCTCGACGGCATGGCGGAGTCGGTGGTGCAGATCAACGACCTGAGCACCCAGATCGCCACCGCGGCGGAGCAACAAAGCTCCGTCAGCGAAGAGATCAACCGCAACATGGTCGCGGTGCGGCACATCGTCGAGGAGCTGGTGGCCGGTGGCGAGCAGAGCGAAAAAAGCACTGCCGCCCTGTCCAGCTCCAACGACAAGCTGATCGCGGTGGTACGGCGGTTCAAGTTGAAGTAGGGGCCGGATGTGCCTGTAGAAGCTTCTATGGTTGCCAGCACGTGCAGTACGGCTTGCCGGCGCAGGAGCTGAGCCTGATCGGGGGCAAGCCCGGCTGCTACGGCCCTGCGTGGGGTGCTGGCGAGCAGGACCGGGTGCCAGCCTGCGAACTCCACCGCCGCCATGTTTCGGCTTGGCATGCCCTTACGGCATCAAGGCCACGGCATCGGCGCCGGCGGCGATGCGCAGGGGCGCGGCCGGGTCAGTGACCGCGCGCCACACCGCTTCGGCCACATCCTGCGCATCGGTGGTCGGCGTGGCGGTGTCGCGTACCGCCTCGAACACCTGCTGGGTGAACGCTGCGTAGGCGGGCGGCACGCTGTTCTCCATCAGCCGCCGGGCATTCTCGCCGAAACGGGTGGTCGGGGCCCGGCCGGGCAGCACCACGCTTACGCGGATGCCAAAGGGCGCAAGCTCCAGCGCCACCGATTCACTGAAGGCATTCACCGCCGCTTTGCTGCCGGTGTATACCGACAACAACGGCAGCGCCTTGAGCGTCACGCTGGAGGTGACGTTGACGATGACCCCCGCCTGGCGCTGGCGAAACTGCGGCAGCACCGCCTGGGTCATGGCGATGGTGCCCAGCGTGTTGGTTTCGAAAACCTCCCGGGCGTTGGCCAGCTCTACCCCTTCCAGCGGCGCCAGCAGGCCCACGCCAGCATTGTTGACCAAGGCGTCGATGGGGCCGGCGGCGTCGATGCAGCGGTGGATGCTGTCGGCATCGGTCACGTCCAGCGCCAGCAGCCGAAGGTTGGGCGAAGGCGGCAACAGGCCTTCACGAAGGGTGCGCATCGTTGCCACCACATGCCAGCCTTTGTCGAGGAACAGCCGGGCGGTCTCAAGACCGAAACCGGACGAACAACCGGTGATCAGAACGGTGGGCGAAGTCGTCATCAGTGAACTCCAACAAGTGAGTGATACGTCACCATAGGCGCCATCGCCAAGACTCACTACACTCACACGTCCGTAACTTTGTTGAGATCGTCCGAATGGCCGACCCCTTAGCGGAGGTGGTATCGCTGTTACAGCCCAGCGCGCCCTTCTCCAAGCTGGTGGTGGCGTCCGCACCCTGGGCGGTGCGGCGAACCGAAACCGGCCGGCCGTTCTACTTCGTGGTGCTCGAAGGCGCTTGCCGCTTGACGGTCGACAGCCCCACCCGCAGCGACACCCTCACCTTGAACACCGGCGACTTTTTGCTGATCCCTGCCGCGCGGGGGTTTGCCACCTCCAGCCTGGACCGTCAGCCGCCAGGCGAAGACGAGCCCGTGAACACCCCTATCACGCCCATGCCAGGCGGTGCGCGCATTGGCGACCCGGCCGGCAACGTGGACATGCGCATGCTGGTGGGCAACTGCGTGCTGGGTTCGCCCGACGCCGCGCTGCTGGTGTCTTTGCTGCCTGATTGGGTGCACGTGCGCAGCGAACCGCGCTTGGCCACCCTGGTGCAACTGGTGGGGGACGAGTCCCGCGCGGACCGCCCAGCGCGAGAGATGGTGATGGCGCGCCTGCTCGAGGTACTGCTGATCGAAGCCCTGCGCTCGACCGCGCACACCGCGGCGTCGCCGGGGCTGCTGCGTGGGCTGGGCGACCCCCGGTTGGCGCTGGCACTGCGGCGCCTGCACGAACGCCCCGCCCACCCCTGGACGGTCAACCAGTTGGCAGACGAAGCCGCGCTGTCACGCTCGACCTTCTTCGAGCGCTTCCGCCGTGCACTGGGCATGGCGCCGATGGAATACCTGCTGACCTGGCGCATGGCACTGGCCAAACAATGGCTGCGGCAGGGCGAAACCACCCTGGCCGAGATCGCCGAGCGCATCGGCTACAGCTCGGTCAGCACTTTCGGCGTGGCCTTCACCCGCTTAGTAGGGTTGCCCCCGGGGCAGTACGCCAGGACCTCTCGAGCAACCCCTGAGCCCGAACCGGCCGCCGAGGCGGAACCGTTGAACGCTGAGCCCACAGCGGCCTCGAACCTAAGGCACCGTTAGAGGCACATGATGGCGACCTACCCCGTTACCCCAGACGGCCGATATTTCATCGTGAAGGGCCGGCTGTGGCGCTGCGCCAACCCGGCGCTTACCCCGCAACGCAGGGCCGAGCTGGTGAGCGAGCTGATGAACGCTCGCCGGGCGGTCAAACACGCGAAAACGCAAGCGGATGGCAGCGCCCTGCAAGCCGCGAGACGGGCCGTCAACGCGGCGAAGATCGCACTCGGCGAACGCGGCGAGGTATGGTGGGACGACGGCGCCGCGGACTTCAACCGGTTTTTGGTCAAGAACACCCCGTATGCCCAGTGGTATGGCCAGGCAGGTGCCGCCGGCACCGCCAAGGCCTAGCAACCACGCCCCTGTTTGCCGAATGGCGTCAAGCCAGGGTGGCCGCGGCGGTAGCCAACAGGGGGCACACCTGCGCCGCGCGTTCGGCCAACACGTTGCGTAAGCCCTGCAACTGCGTGATACGCGCGTCGAGCAGGGCGATCTTCTGCGCGAACAACTGCGCCAACACTTCAGCGGACGCAGCCTCGCTCGCCCACAACAGCGGTAGGTTTTCGCCGATCTCTGCCAGGGAAAAGCCCAGCTGCTGAGCCATTTTTATATACCCCACCAGCTGCAGGGTTTGCTCCGGGTACAGCCGATACCCATTGGCCGTGCGCAGGGGCTTGATCAAGCCTTTTTCTTCGTAGAAGCGCAATGCGTCCACGGTTACGCCCGCCTGCTTTGCAAGCTCGCCGATTCTCATGGTTTGGAATGCTCGTATTGACTCTGGACCTGACACCAGGCTTTAGCCTGTGGCCTGAACTGTGAGGGATGGCCATGATCAACGCAAACAGCAACCTACGCATCGTCCGCGCCAGCGCGCTCTACGACCTGATAGCGACCGCTGCCTTTTTAACTCCCTGGACGGCCTCGCTGTGCCTCAAGGGGTTTGCCGCCTTATCTCAAGCCCTGGAATTGGCCCGGCCGGTTCCAGCGCTGGACGCAACTGCAATGCTATTCGCCAACCTGTTAGGCAGCCTGGTGGTTGTCTGGGCCGTCTGGCGCCTCAGGTATCCAAGCCGCGCGGTGGGGCATTATGATGCGCTCGCCCGAGGGCTATTTGCCACCTGGCAACTGGTTGCGGTAGCGCACGGCGCCAGCGTGCTGGTGCTCGGGTTTACGCTTTTCGAAGTGGGCTTCGGCATTGCCCAGGGCTGGCCTGTCGCGGATAAGCCAGCCGGCCCGAGCCGAAACAGTGATTGAGCCAGGATTGAACCTATGAAATGGATGCTGCTGGCCGGCACGGCCACGGTCGTGAGCTTGAGCCTGGGCAGTGTTGTGAACATTCTCCGCACCCGGCACGGCCACTACGTGAGCGGGCGCATCACCTATCTGGAACACTCAGCAAAAGCCGCCGGCTGCAGCCTTCTTACGTTTAGCTATACCGCTGGCGGCGAGCGCTTCCATAAAAATTTCAGCGACACCCTACATGGCCATTGCGCCCAGCAGCTTCAAGCGCTAGGCCAGGCGCATGCCGTGGGGGATACTGTGCAGGTATGGGTAGCACACGCAGATTCCCAGGTGTGCTGCATCGGGCCGCCACCTACCACGGGTACGAGGATCCTGACCGAAATCAAGCGGTTGATCGGGGGTGCTGTGGACCTTGCAGCGGCAATCGGATAGCGCGCCCCTACCCCTTCACACACACCACTTGGCGCAGCGTATGCACGATCTCCACCAGGTCTCGCTGGGCCGCCATCACGTCGTCGATGTTCTTGTAGGCCATGGGGATCTCGTCGATCACCGCTTCATCCTTACGGCACTCCACGTGGGCGGTGGCACGCACCTGGTCCTTGACCGTGAACGTCGCCTTGGCCTGGGTGCGGCTCATTATCCGCCCCGCGCCGTGTGAGCAGCTGCAGAACGCCTCCTCATTGCCCAGCCCGCGCACGATGTAGCTCTTGGCGCCCATGGAGCCGGGAATGATCCCCATCTGCCCCTTCTGCGCCGACACCGCGCCCTTACGCGTGAGCAAGATGCGCTGGCCGAAATAGGTGCCGCGCTCAACATAGTTGTGGTGGCAGTCCACGGCGAGCAACCGCGCCTCGAACGGCTTGGCGATCACCGCGCGGGCGGCGTCGAGCACCGCCAGCATCATCACCGCGCGGTTCTGCTTGGCGAAGTCCTGGGCCCATTCCACCGCTTCCACGTAGTCATCGAAGCTGTGGGTGCCTTCCTTGAGGTAGGCCAGGTCGCGATCGGGCAGGTTCACCTTGTGCACGCGCATTTCTTCCCGGGCCTTCTCGATGAAGTACGAGCCGATCGCATTACCGACGCCGCGTGAGCCGGTGTGCAGCATGAACCACACATGGTCGGCCTCGTCCAGGCACACCTCCACGAAGTGGTTGCCAGTACCGAGGGTGCCCAGGTGCTTGTGGTGGTTGGTCTTCTTCAGCATCGGGTGCTTGGCGATGATCCGGTCGAACCGCCCTTTCAGCCCGCCCCAGGCCTGGTCCACCAGCCCCGGGGTCGCATCCCAGGCGCCCTTGTCCCGAGCGCCGCGCGCAGCGGTGCGGCCATGGGGCACGGCCTTTTCGATGGCGCTGCGCAGGCCGCGCAGGTTGTCTGGCAGGTCGCTCGCCCGCAACGAGGTACGCACCGCAGACATGCCGCAGCCCAGGTCCACGCCGACCGCCGCCGGGATGACCGCGCCCTTGGTGGGGATCACGCTGCCAATGGTCGAGCCTTTGCCCAGGTGCACATCGGGCATCACCGCCATGTGCTTGAAGATGAAGGGCATCTGCGCGGTATTGAGCAACTGCTGCCGCGCTTGCGGCTCCACCGGCACTCCGCGCGTCCACATTTTTATAGGTTTGCCATTGGGGCTTTCAAGCAGTTGGTAATTCTGGCTGGGCATGTTGGAACGCTCCACGAATACTTGATAGACACCGGCGGCAGGGTGATATTCAACCCCAGCCGTGCGCGTGCGTGCCTTCCTTCACTTCACCTGGACATCCCCATGCTGACTCGCCATGCCCTGCCCCTGCTGCTCACTGCCTTTATCGCCCCGCTGATGGCGGCGCCCGCGCCCCCCGGCATGACCGAGCGGGTACGGGGCACCATCGATGCCGTGGCGGTCGACAGCCTAAGCATCCATGACCGCGACGGCCGCACGCTCAGCCTGCTGCTCACCGACAAAACCCGGATCAACAGCGTTGCCACGGGCAGCCCCGCGGATATCGGCCCCGACAGCTATATCGGCACCGCGGCAAGGTTGCAGCCGGACGGCACCCTGCGCGCCTTGGAGGTGCATGTCTTCGCCGCCAGCCTACGCGGCGCCGGTGAAGGCCACCGTCCCTGGGCCGCTGCCGATGGCAGTGAAGCGACGATGACCAATGGCACGGTCGGCACGGTCAAGGCCAGCGATGGCCAACGCTTGACGGTGCGCTATGGCGATGGCGAGAAAACCGTGTGGGTACCAGATGGCGTGCCCATTGTGCGCCTGGAGCCGGGCAACCGCTCGCAGCTGCTCCCAGGGGCCGCGGTCGTGGTCTCGGCGGCGCCCGACGAGCAAGGCCGGCCCGTGGCGCAATCGGTATCCGTGGGCGTCGGCGGCGTGGTGCCGCCGATGTGAGCGGGACTGTGTACACGATTGCTACTGTTTTTTCAGCACCTGCCAATGGCGCCCGTCATCGGATGAGCTCAAAAAAGCGAGCCATTCGCCGCATCGGCTCATCTCTCCCTATCGCCACTACGCTACTTACTTTGGCAGCTATCGGAACTGCGCTGCACAAGCAGCGAATCAGCACACCCTCACGGGACAGTCGACGCCTAGCCATTGCTGTGCGTGTTTACGCACGACGAGCAAACGGTCCCCTGGGCCGCTCGTAGCCGCCACGCATTCGCCCTGCTCATCCCAGAACGCGCTTCGCCCGGCAGCGGCCCAGCCGCCGGTGGGGCCACCATGGTTGGCCATGAGCACGGCCATGCCATGACGCTGCGCATGGCCCTGCAGCAGCGAGCTGTCGTGCGGGTAGCCGCCCTCGCCGATGAGCACACTGGTCGCGTACACGCGGGCGCCTCGCTGGGCGGCGCTGGCGGCGTGTTCCGGGCGGGTGAAATCCGCGCACACCGACAAGGCAACTGGCAAGCCCGCCACGGGCAGCAAAGCGCCCCCGTGGCCCGGGCTGAAGTACTGCTCTTCTCCCCCATGCAGGTGCTGCTTGGTATACACATCCAACGAGCCATCCGGATGGAGGATAAAGGCGCCGATCAGCGGCTTGCCCGCTCCGGCCAGGCGCAACGGCAGGCCGACGATCGTGGTCATTGAGGCCTCGCGTGCCAGGGCCTGCAAAGGAGCAAGAACCGGAGTGTCCAGGTCCTGGGCCAGCGCTTCTGCCAGGGTGGGCTCGTATCCGCAGAGGGATAACTCGGGAAACATCAGCAGGCCCACGCCATGGTCCGCGGCATGGCGCATAAAACTCAGGTGCACGGCCAGGTTGGCATCGATATCGCCGGCTTTGATGGCGCATTGGGCTGCGGCCAGCACTGGAGTGGGCATAAAAGCCTCCGAACAAAGAGCGCGATCCTAATCCGCCGCCGCTCAGCCCGCCACCGCGCCTTTTGGCTTAGGCGCCTTTCGCCCATTGGTTACAACGATTGACGGACGTAGGCTGCCCCTTCAACATCCCAGGAGAAAACGGATCCAACCATCAACCATAACGGGCCGTGGCCCGGCTACCCCAAGGACCTCATCATGCCCGAGCCGCATAGCTTCCTTGCTTTCTCTATGATCGCCTTGGGCATGGTGCTAACCCCCGGGCCGAACATGGTCTACCTGGTGTCCCGGTCAATCTGCCAGGGGCCTATGGCGGGGTTGGTGTCTTTGGGCGGCGTGGCCCTTGGCTTCGTGTTCTATATGGTGTGCGCCGCCTTCGGGATCACCGCGTTGGTGATGGCGGTCCCCTATGCCTACGACGGCTTGCGCCTGGCCGGCGCGCTTTACCTGTTGTACCTGGCGTGGCAGGCGGTGAAGCCCGGCGGGCGTTCACCTTTCCAGGTCAAGGCGCTGCCCAAGGACGGCCCCGGCAGGCTGTTCCTGATGGGCCTGTTGACCAACCTGCTGAACCCGAAGATCGCCGTGATGTACCTGGCCCTGCTGCCGCAGTTCATAGACCCCGCGCACGGCAGTGTGATGTTGCAATCCTTCGCCCTCGGCGCCACGCAAATCGCCATCAGCGTGAGCGTGAATGCACTGATTGCCATGGCTGCCGGCTCCATTGCGCAGTTTCTGGCTCGCCGCCCGAGCTGGCTGGTCGCGCAGCGATGGCTGATGGGTACGGTGCTCGCTGGGCTGGCGGTGCGCATGGCGAGCGAGGCTCGCAGGTAAGCGGCGGTGGTTCGAAGAGCCAAGCGCGGGGCGCCATGAACCTGCAGCGCCAGTCATTCCCAGGCTTCGCTCGGCCCCGCAGGTCGCCTCACCGCGCCGTGATCACCGACAGCTTGGTGATGCCTGCCCGTTCGATACTCGCCATGGCCTTGGCCACGGCGCCGTAGTTGGCGCCGTCATCGGCCTGCAGCTGCACGCGCACATCCGGGTTCTTTTGCTTAGCGGCCTGCAGGTTGGTTTCCAGCAGGTCTGGGCTGATGGTGTCCTTGTTGATGAACCACTGGCCCTTGTCATCGATGCTCACCACCAAAGGCTCCTTCTGCTCCACCGGGGCGACAGCTTCGGTCTTGGGCAGGTTGATCGGGATCGAGTTGGTGAGCAACGGCGCTGTGACAATGAACACCACCAGCAATACCAGCATCACATCCACCAGCGGTGTGACGTTGATTTCGCTCAGTACTTCGTCGCTGTCCTGGGTCGAGAACGCCATGTCACACCGCCTCTTTCACAGGGTGGGCGCCCAGCGCGACCTTGCGCGCGGTGGGGTGCACCAGCACGCGGAAGGCGCTCTTCTGCGCCAGGCTGTAGAAGTCATGGGCGAAGTCGTCCAGGTCTGCGGCTTTGAGCTTGAGGCTGCGCAGGAAGTAGTTGTACACCAGCACTGCCGGTACCGCGACGGCGATGCCCACGCCGGTGGCGACCAACGCCGCGCCTATGGGCCCGGCAACGGTTTCCAGGCTCGCCGAGCCGGCCGCGCTGATGCCCTTCAGGGCTTCCATGATTCCCCACACCGTGCCAAACAGCCCGATGAACGGCGAGGTGCTGCCGATGCTGGCCACCACTGCCAGGCCACTTTCAAGGGAGCGGCGCTCGCGCACAATCTGCTGGCGCAAGGCACGTTCCAGGCGGTCCTGATGGTTGATCGCATGGGCCAGGTCGCTAGGGCCGTGGCCATCGCCGGTTTGCAGCGCGGCATACCCGGCCTGGGCCACCCGGGCGGCGGTGCCGGGCTCGCTGTGGCTGAGCTCGGCGCCGGCCTCCAGGTTGGGCGCGGCCCAGAAGCGCTTGAAGAAGCGCCGGTCCTGGCGTTTGAGGCGGGCGAATTGAGCGGCCTTGAGCAGGGCCAGGCCCCAGGTGATGACCGAGAAGCCGATCAGCAGCCAGATCACGGTGCTTTCGACGGAAGCGGTGGGAGATGCAAGTGCCATGGGCGAAGTCCTCGAAGGTGGCGCTGGGTCAGCGAATCTTGAAATCAATGGGAACGGTCACCCAGCCATCCACCGGCTGAGTACCTTGTTTGGCGGGCACGAAGCTCCAGCGCTTCACCGCGGCGACCGCGGCTTCGTCCAACTGCTGGCGCCCGGCGCTCTGTTGCACCTGGATCTCCGCCGGGCTACCGCTGGCCAGCACATGCACCCGCAGCAACACCGTGCCTTCCCAGCCGCGCCGCTGCGCCAGCGAGGGATATTCGGGCGCAGGGTTTTTCAGGTAGCCGGCGCTCGCCGACGGCGGCGTAACGGGTGCCGGTGCCGGCGGCGCCGCTACCGGCGTGGGCGCAACTACCGGGGTTGGCACCACGGGCGCCGGGGCTGGCGTGGGCGCAGGTTTAGCGGCCTCCGGTTGCGGCTTGGGCGGCTGCGGCTTGATCACCGGCTTAGGCTTGAGCAAGGGTTT
>NZ_JANZKJ010000008.1 GCF_025642975.1 Pseudomonas sp. RIT-PI-S | reverse complement strand
GGTTTGTCTGGAATATGCGCGGCCTCCCTCGCCTCCTTGGGCAAGAAACTTTCCACCAGGGCGAAATAACGCTCATAGAACTGGGTAGCCGATACCGTCTCGCTGGCGACCTTCACCATGGAGTCGTCGGTGGAGCCGATCGGCATCGACACCGAGCCCAGCACGCCTACCCCCAGGCTTGCAGAGTTATTCACCTTTTTGAGCGCGTACCGATCCTGCAGGGCATTGGCGAACATGGTGGAGCGGCGGTTGCTGTCGCTGTCCGGCGCGCAGACCACGTTGAAAGAGATCTCCAGGTGGGTGTCGCCGTTCTGTTGGAAACTCTTGTGCCCGCTGACCAGTTTGGGGTCGCCGCTGGTGATGATGTAGCCCTGGCTGAGCAGCGCCCGCCGCGCCGCCTCGCACGAGGCCGTGTCGCTCACCGGGTAGCTGCGGGAGAAGGTGCCGGAGTCGTCGAAGTTCTCGTGCTCGTAGATCGCCGGCTTCTGTGAAGAGCAGCCGGCAGCGCCGGCCACGATCATGGCCAGCACAACCCCTCTGCGCGAGCGGGTGGCGGCGATGGAATAAGACATGTATGTAACCTGCTAGGTGGTCGGCGCGGCGGCCGTGAGACATCCGCGCGCCCGAGAAAGGGCGAACTTTACTACGCCCAGGCCCTGGGCAAAACCCGCAGGGTTCACAGGCGCCATGGCCGCGCCCAGGCCCATACCGTATATTGCGCTCTTTTGCGCAGCGCACCGGTATGCCCGTGGCTGCCTACGCTGTAGAGGAACCGGCCATGTCCCGCCGCCTGATGCCTTCGATGACCGCGCTGCAGTGCTTCGAGGCCGCCGCACGGCACTTGAGTTTCACCCGCGCCGCGCAAGAGCTGCACCTGACCCAGAGCGCGGTGAGCAAGCAGGTCGCGCAGCTCGAGGAGATGCTCCGCCATCACCTGTTCCAGCGGGTGCGGCGGCGGCTGCAACTCACCCCGGCGGGCTCGCTGTACCTGGCGGAAGTGAACAAGATCCTCACCCAGATCGACATGTCCAGCCGCTATATCCTCTCCTATGGCGCCGAAACCGAAGTGCTGCGGGTCGCGACCCAACCGACCTTCGGCGCGCGCTGGTTGATCCCGGCGCTCAAGGGCTTCGGCAAGCGCTACCCGCAGATCCACCTGGAAATCAGCAATGCGCTGGAACCGTTCGACCTCTCGCAGTCCCGGGCGGACGTTGCCTTCTTCTTCGGCCAGGGCACTTGGCCGGGGGCCACCTGCCTGCCGTTGTTCGGTGAAGAAGTGGTGCCGGTCTGCGCTGCGGAACTGCTCGCCGAGCAGCCCCTGGCCTGCGCCGAAGACCTCACCGAGGTGGTGCTGCTGCAATGCACGTCGCGGCCAGAGGCGTGGCACGAGTGGTTCCTTGCCCAGGGTTTGCATTCGTCCAACAGCTATCATGGGCCACGCTTCGATACCTTTTATATGTGCATCCATGCCGCGGTGGCCGGCTGCGGCGTGGCGCTGATCCCGCGCTACCTGATCGAGGAAGAGCTGGCGTCGGGCAAATTGGTGGTGCCAGTGCCCGCGGCCATGCCCAGCAATGGCTCGCACTTCATTGCCTTCTCCGAACACGCCGCTGAAGTGCCGAAGGTCCGGAGCTTCGTGGACTGGATCCTCGCTCGCTGCTAGGCCCGTGCCCTACCCGCCTCGCCCCAGGTTATCCCGGAAGCTGCGCGGCGACTGCCCGCTGAGCCTGCGAAAGAACCTCGCAAAATAAGCCGGGTCGGCGAAGCCCAGGCTATCGGCAACCTGGTTGATGGTCATGGTGGTGTAGGTCAGGTTGCGCTTGGCTTCGAGCAGTAACCGCTGGTGGATGATCTGCAACGGGGACTGCCCCGCCAGGCGCCGGCATACGCTGTTGAGTTGCGGCACCGACACGCCCACCCGGTGCGCCAGCGCCTCCACGGTCGGCTGCTGGCGGAAGCTGGCCTCCACCTGCTGCTGGAACCTGGCGAGCACGTCCCGCCCGCGCTCCTGGGTTTGCCCAGCGGCCCGTTGTAATTGAATGCGCCGCCCCAGCCACACCAGCGCCACGTTTGCCAGTGCGTGCAGCATCGCCTCACGCCCGGGTTGCGGGCCCTCGTACTCACGCTGCAAGGCGCTGAACAGGCTGTAGAGGTAACTGCGCTCCGCCGCGGCGGGGAGGCAAGCCGGCGCGTTGAACAGGTCCTGGCCCATGCCCGCCTGGGTACGCAGCTGGTCAATCCAGGGCGCAGCCAGGGTAACGACATAGCCTTCCACGTTCTCACTGAACCGGAACCCGTGCACGGCCAGCGGCGGCAAGAATTGCAGGGTCGCCTGGCGCACCACCTGCCGCTCGCCCTCGACCTCGATGACGGCCTCGCCGCGGTGCAGGTAGAGCAACTGGTAAAGGTCGGCATGCCGATGCGGGCGGATCTCCCAGTGGAACACCCGGCTTCGCGCGGAGATGGTTTCACAGTGCAGCAGGTCGGCAATGGGCCAATCCAACCCGTCTCCATACAACTTGAAGGTGGGAACGGGTTCTACCAAGGGTGCGCGCAAGAACTACCTCGACCAGTTCGATAACCGAACGCATTAAGCAAAAGTACCGGTTATTTAGCCGTTTTCACCTGTGCGCCGCAATGAGGTCAACGAAAAATACAGGCATTCCAAACACAATAAATACACGAGACCTTCCATGCACACTCAAGTCGCAATCATCGGGGCGGGCCCGTCCGGCCTGCTGTTGGGCCAGTTGCTCCAGCGCGCCGGTATCTCCAACGTGATCCTCGAACGGCAAACCCCGAGCTACGTGCTCAGCCGCATTCGCGCGGGCGTGCTTGAGCAGGGCATGGTCGAGTTGCTGCGCAAGGCCGGGGTGCACCAGCGCATGGATGCCGAGGGGCTGGTCCATGATGGCTTCGAGCTGGCACTGGGCGGCCGCCGTGTGCATATCGACCTCAAGGGCCTCACGGGCGGCAGGACGGTAATGATCTATGGGCAGACCGAAGTCACCCGAGACCTGATGGCCGCGCGCGAGGCCGTGGGTGCGACCACCCTGTATGAAGCCAGGAACGTCCAGGTACACGACCCGAAGGGCGAGCACCCATGGCTCACGTATGAGCACGACGGCCAGGCGCACCGCCTCGATTGCGACTTCATCGCCGGCTGCGACGGCTTCCACGGGGTGGCGCGGCAGTCGATCCCCGCCGACGCCCTTGAAATCTTCGAACGGGTTTACCCCTTCGGCTGGCTCGGGATCCTGGCCGACACCCCACCGGTGAACGAGGAGCTGGTGTATGCCACCCACGAACGCGGCTTCGCCCTGTGCAGCATGCGCTCGGCGACCCGTACCCGCTATTACGTGCAGGTGGATGCCAACGAGAAAGCCGAGGACTGGTCCGACGAACGCTTCTGGAACGAGCTCAAGGCTCGCCTGCCCCAGGAGCTGGCAGACAAGCTGGTCACCGGGCCCTCCATCGAGAAAAGCATCGCGCCGCTGCGCAGCTTCGTGGTCGAGCCGATGCAGTATGGCCGGCTGTTTCTGGTGGGCGATGCCGCGCATATCGTGCCCCCCACAGGCGCCAAAGGGCTGAACCTGGCGGCAAGCGACGTCAGCACCTTGTTCGACATCCTGCTCAAGGTTTACCGCGAAGGGCGCACCGACCTGCTGGCGAGGTATTCGCAGATCTGCCTGCGACGGGTGTGGAAAGCCGAGCGTTTTTCGTGGTGGATGACCTCCATGCTGCACCGCTTCCCCGGCGCGGATGCATTCAGCCAGCGCATCGCCGCCACCGAACTGGATTACTTCGTCGGCTCCGAAGCGGGGCGCCAGACCATTGCCGAGAACTATGTCGGGCTGCCTTATGAGGCCGTTGACCCCTTGCCCACGCCGGAGCTGCAAGTCCCCGCGCACTGTGCTTAACTGCCGGGGCGGCCAATGGCCATACCTGTAATCATCGGATAAGGCTCGGAGGTCACCATGCGCAACGCCCCTGGGCACTACACCGCAACCGCCAAATGGCTGCACTGGCTCATGGCCGCGGTATGGATCAGCGCCTGGCTGCTGGGGTTTTCAGCGGTGCACTGGCATGCGGTCAATGCGGACCACCAAGTAACCTTCTGGCACAAGGCAATCGCCAGCACGCTGCTGTTCCTGATCGTGCTGCGGATCGGCTGGCGCCTGGCCCACCCCGCGCCTGAGCTGCCGGCCAGCCTGTCGCCGTTCATGCGCCGCGCCGCGCGTCATGGGCACCTGCTGTTGTATGCCGTGGCGCTGCTGGCGTTGCCGGTTTCCGGCTGGCTGTGGAGCTCGGTGGTCGGCCGGCCGATCATGGTGCTTGGCCTGTTCCAGTTGCCGCCCCTGACCGCCGAACACGGCGGCATGGCGCCTTATGTGAAGTTCTTTCACACCTATGTGGCCTGGGCCTGCGGGGCCCTGGTGCTAGGCCACGGGCTGATTGCCCTCAAGCACCACTTCATTGACCGCGATGAGGTGCTCAAGGGCATGCTGCCCGCGCGGCGCGGTTGATGCCGCTCCAGGGTCTCGCCCACTCCGACACCGGCCTGGATTGAACCCACTGGATCAGGGCTGCCCCTTGCCGCCGGACGCACCGAACACCTGGCCGGTGACGTAGCTGGCCTCGGTCGAAGCCAGGGTCACATACAAGGGCGCGATCTCCGCCGGCTGGCCCGGCCGCTTGAGCGGGGTGTCGCCGCCAAAACCCTTGAGGTTTTCCATCGTTTGCCCACCGCTCACCTGCAGTGGCGTCCAGAAAGGCCCAGGCGCCACGGCGTTGACGCGGATGCCCTTGCTGATCAACTGCTTGGCCAGCCCCTTGGTGAAATTGGCGATGCCCGCCTTGGTCATCGCGTAGTCCAGCAGGTTGGCGGAAGGGTCGAAGGCATTGACCGACGCGGTGTTGATGATCGCGCTGCCCTCGGGCAGGTGCGGCACCGCGGCCTTGGTCAGCCAGAACATGGCGTAGAGGTTGGTTTTCACCACCCAGTCGAAGTCTTCATCGCTGATATCCAGGATCGAGTCGTAGCTATGCTGGCGCGCCGCGTTGCTGACCAGGATGTCCAGCCCGCCCAGCCCCTTGATCGCCTGGTCCACCAGGGCACGGCAAAACGCCGCATCGCGCAGGTCTCCAGGGATCGCCACCGCCTTGCGCCCGGCCTGCTGGATCAGCTTCACCACCTCTTGGGCATCGGGCTCCTCGGCGGGCAGGTAGTTGATGGCCACATCCGCGCCTTCGCGGGCGAAGGCAATCGCCACCGCGCGGCCCAGCCCCGAGTCGCCACCGGTAATCAATGCCTTGCGGCCCAACAGGCGGTTGCTCCCGCGGTAGCTGGTTTCACCGTGGTCCGGGCGCGGCTCCATTTTGCCGGCCAGCCCGGGCCAAGGTTGGGACTGCTCCTTGAACGGCGGCCTGGGGTAGGCATTTTGGGGGTTTGCCAACGGGGCCGGCGCACCGCCGGGCGCCGTAGCCGCCTGGCCGCTGGCCGGTATCGCCAGGCCGGCCGCGGCGGCCGTGAGCACGGCGCCCTGCAGCAGGCGGCGGCGCGAGGGTAAAAAGGGTGGCTGGGCCACCCCGCTGTCGGCTTCGGGGGCCTGTTCGGAACGTTCTGGGGTATCGGTCATGGCGCTCGCCTCTGCGGGTGTGTCTGAGGTTGCAGACGAACACCCGAGGCGAGGGTTCCCGCGCCTCGATTACCGGCGCCGAAGGCTCGCCGGGCGGCTTGGCCTGTCCTTTACTCCCGCTAACGCCGTATCATGCGGCGGTTTTTCCAACTGGACATTCGCCATGCACACCCTGCCCTCCTCACCTCACCCACGCGGCTGGTCTTTCTGGTGGAAGCCGCTGCTGTTCTTGCTGGTCGCGGTAGCGGGGCTGTATTACGTCAAGTGGTCGCCTTATTACCTGAAGTCCTTCGTGGCCGCGCAGAACCACAGCATCGGCGCGTCCATCATCGATGACCACCAGGTGGCGCCACTGGCTGCGGCGCTGGCCTATGCGCAGGTGTACTTCCTGGCGATCTGGAAAGCCGCGGTGCTGGCGGTGATCCTGGGCTCGCTGTTGCAGGTGCTGATCCCGCGGGATTGGCTGCTGCGCCTGTTCGGCAAGGCCGGGCTGGGCTCGACCCTGCGTGGCGGCCTGTTCGCGCTGCCGGGCATGATGTGCAGCTGTTGCGCCGCACCGGTCGCCGCGGGGCTGCGCAAGCAGCAGGTGTCGGTGGGCGCGGCCCTGGCGTTCTGGATCGCCAACCCAGTACTGAACCCGGCGACCCTGGTCTTCATGGGCTTCGTGCTGGGGTGGCAGTTCGCTGCCCTGCGCCTGGTGGGCGGCATCGTGCTGGTGTTCGGCGTGGCGCTGATTGCCCAGCGCATTGCTCGGCCGCAAACGCTGCCGGAGCCCGCCGTCGATGCCGTCCAGGCATTGTCGGACGAGCCCACCGGCGGCCTGTTGCAGCGCTGGGCGATCAGCCTGTGGCAACTGTTCTGGAGCACCATCCCGGTGTATGTGCTGGCCGTCCTGCTGCTCGGTGCCGCTCGCGTGTGGCTGTTCCCCCACGTGGACGGCAGCTTCGGCCAGGGCCTGGGCTGGCTGCTGCCGATGGCCATCGTCGGCACCCTGTTCGTGATCCCCACGGCCGCCGAGATCCCGATCGTGCAAACCCTGATGGCCCTCGGGTTGGGTACGGCACCGGCGGTCGCGCTGTTGATGACCCTGCCCAGCGTCAGCCTGCCATCCCTGTTGATGTTGCGCAGGTCCTTCGACGCCCGGGTGCTGTGGGCGGTCGGCGGGCTGGTGATGGTATTTGGCGCGCTGTGGGGGCTGGTGGGCTTGGCGGTGTTGTGAACCATGCCTGCGCCTGTGCAGGCAGCGCCCGGTGCCTGCGGGGTGGCTGCCGGCGCTACGGTTCCCGGGCCTCACCCGGCCCTATAGGGCTCGCCGGCCTGCGCTGGCGCAGGTACTCGATCACCGCGGCGCGCTCGCCGGAGAACTCGATGCGCTCGCCCTTGGCGTCGCGCTGGTAGGCGTACATCGGGTCGTAATATTCCTTCAGCAGGCCTTCGATCCAGCCGCGGTGACCCTCCACCGCCCCGCTGGCCTGCTGCACCCGCAACGCATCGTCCATGATCGTCGCCAGCCGCTGATAGCGCTCACCGCCGAGCCGCTTGGCGATGCCTGCCAGGCTCTGGCGCAAGCGCGCGGCGAAGGCCTCGAAGCCGGGCCCTTCACCCTGCAACGCAACGAACTCGGCGCACAGGCCCACCACGTAATCCCCGAGAATGCGTGCCACCCGGGATTCCAGGCTGTCTTCCAGCCATACCAAAGGGCTGCGTTGCATGCGCCGGAACAGCGACAGCGGCAGGGCACAGCTGCCGATCATGCGGCTTTCATCCTCCACCACGAACGCCGCCTGGCCCTGGGCGCGGCGCTTGAGCAGGTCAATGGCCAGGGCGTTTTCGAAGGCGATCGGCGCAGGTTGTGGGGTAGCCCGCTTGCCGAACCCAGAGCCTCGGTGGTTGGCGAGCGCTTCGAGGTCCACGGCGTTGCTCAGCTCGGCCAGCACCTCGGTCTTGCCAATGCCAGTCATGCCGCCCAGGCACACGAAGTCGCACGTGGCCACGCTGGCTTCGGTCCGCTCGATCAGAAAGGTGCGCAGGGCCTTGTAGCCGCCCACCACCCGGGGGTAGTCGATGCCCGCCTCGGCCTTGAGCCACTGCTGGGTGATCTGCGAGCGCAGGCCGCCGCGAAAGCAATAGAGGTAGCCCTCGGGGTGCGCTTTGGCGAAAGCCGCCCAGGCTTCGATGCGCGCCTGCTTGAGCGCGCCGGCCACCAGCGTGTGGCCCAGGTCGATCGCCGCTTGCTGGCCGTGATGCTTATAGGCGGTGCCGACCCGCTCACGCTCGCGGTCATCCATCAGCGGCAGGTTGGTCACGCCGGGAAAGGCCCCTTTGCCGAATTCCACGGGGGCGCGTACATCCATCATCGGCACGCCTTCGAGGAACAGGCGCTCGAAGGCGGTGGTGTTTTCGGCCATCAGACCACCTCGACCGCGTGCGTGCCGCGGGCAACCATTTCGCCGATCGGCTGCAACGCCAGCCCCAGCTCACGGGCGCAGGCGAGAAACGGCGCCTCATGCCCCGGCGCCACCGCCACCAGCAAGCCCCCGCTGGTTTGCGGGTCGCAAAGCAACAGCCTGGTGGATTCGTCCATGCCGCTCACGCCCGCGCCATAGCTGTCGAAATTGCGTTGAGTGCCGCCCGGCGCGCAGCCCTGGGCCAGGTAATGCTCCACGCCCGACAGCCGCGGCACCGCCTGGGCGTTCAACCGGGCGGTGAGCCCGGCGCCGTCGGCCATTTCCAGCAGATGGCCGAGCAACCCGAAGCCGGTGACATCCGTCATGGCGTGTACGCCCGCCAGGCGGGCAAAGCGGCTGCCGGCGCTGTTGAGGGTGCACATCCAGTCCCGGGCCAGCCCTACGTCTGCCTCGCGCAGCAGGCCTTTCTTTTCGGCGGTGGTGAGAATGCCGATGCCTAGGGGCTTGGTCAGGTACAGCTGGCAGCCGGCGGTGGCGGTGTCGTTGCGCTTGAGGTGGCCCTTCTCCACCAGGCCGGTCACGGCCAGGCCAAAGATCGGCTCGGGGGCGTCGATCGAATGCCCGCCGGCCAGGGCGATGCCGGCGGCGTCACACACGGCGCGGCCACCGCGGATGACCTCGCGGGCGATTTCCGGCGCCAGCACGTTCACCGGCCAGCCGAGGATCGCGATGGCCATCAGCGGCGTGCCGCCCATGGCGTAGATATCGCTGATGGCATTGGTCGCGGCGATCCGCCCGAAGTCGAAAGGGTCGTCGACGATGGGCATGAAGAAGTCCGTGGTGGACACGATTCCGCGCTGCTCGTCGATGCCATAAACGGCCGCGTCGTCACGCGAGGCGTTGCCTACCCAAAGGGCCGGATCGAGGTTTTGCGCCCCGCTGCCAGCGAGAATAACCTCCAGCACCTGGGGCGAAATCTTGCAGCCACAACCAGCGCCATGGCTGTACTGGGTCAGGCGAATGGGTGGAGTCATGACGAGCCTCTCAAAACAAGGATCGGGAGTTTAACATTCATGTGTGGCGCTGTTGACGAAGTGCCATCAAACCAGTCAAGTTGCCGCCCGTGATGCCGATAGCCTAGGCACAACCCTTCCATCTGGCGACGGAGAGCGACCATGCCCCATGCCTGGCACCTGCGCAGTTTACGCGCCGCTCTCGCGGCCGCGGGGCTATCGGCTTGCCTTGCGGGCACGCTGGTGGCCGACCCGCTGCGGGTGGTCACGGAAGAGTTGCCTCCCTACAACATGACCGAAGCCGGCAAAGTCACCGGGCTGAGCACCGAGGTGGTGGAAGCGGTGCTGCGCGAGATGGGGATCGAGGCGAGCATCCAGGTCATGCCTTGGGCCCGTGCCTACGACCTGGCTCTGCATGCCGACAACGTGATGATTTATTCCATCACCCGCACCCCCGAGCGCGAGGCGTTGTTCCAGTGGGCAGGCCCTATCGCGCCGACGCGCTGGTTCCTGTTCTCTACCCAGGCGCGCCCGGTGACCCTGGCCAACCTGCAAGAGGCGCTAGATAAAAGCTATCAGATCGCCACGGTCAACCAGGACGTGGGCGAGCAGTTCCTGCTGAGCAGGCATTTCCAGATCGGCCAAACCCTGCAACAGAGCAATCACTATTCGCTCAACTATGAAAAGCTCAAGCGTGGCCACGTGGCCTTGTGGATCTCCGATGAGCTGAATGCGATCTATACCGCCCGCAGCTCAGGGGACGATCCCAAGCAGGTGCTCTTCCGTAGCCTGGAGCTGCCCGAGCTCGAAGACGGCGGCTTCAGCGTAGCCTTCAGCCCCAACACCCCAGTGAAAACCGTCGAAAGTTTCCGCGCGGCCCTGCAACGGCTGCGCGCGGACGGCCGCTACGACGCCATCGTGCGCAAGTGGTTAGGCCCATGAGCTTCGAGCACTACGACGACCCTACGCACCCGAGCATGACCACCGAGCGCCCGCTGGCGCACCGGCTGGTGGTCGCGACGCTGGTGTTCTGCCTGGCGTTTACCTTTGCCACCGTCAGCGTGCGCACCTGGTTCGCCTGGAACAACGGCGTGCAAACCATGACCAGCGAACTGGGGCTGATCGACCAGGTGTTCCAGGGATCGCTGTCCAAGGCGATCTGGGAAATGGACCGCGACAGCCTCGAGGCGCAACTGCAGAGCGTGGTGCAGGCAGCCCCGGTCGGCCGGGTGACCCTGCGCATCCCTCGCCCGGAGCGCGCCGAAGAAGTGTTGGTGCGCCAGCGTGATGGGTTTCTGGGGACCGGCCCTGCCCCGTCGCTGGAACGCGCGCTGACCATCGCGCCCTATCCGGGCGCGGTGCAACCGGTCGGTACCTTGTTGATCGAGGGGGACCCGGGCCTGCTGCGGCAACGCCTGTGGAAGGAAGTATGGACCATCATGCTCACCCAGGTGATCCAGGCCCTCGCCCTGGCCGGGATCACCATGCTGATGTTCAACGGCCTGGTGACCGTGCATGTGCGCCATATCGCCCAGCACCTGGAGCGGCTCACCCCAGCCAACCTGGCCGAGCGCCTGCGCCTCGACCGGCTGGGCAGCCGCAACGACGAGCTGGACCTGCTGACCGAGCGCATCAATGGCCTGCAGGACAACATGGCCCAATACCTGGCATTGCAGCGTGAGGCGGAAGTCGCCCTGGCCGCCAGCCGCGACCACCTGGCGCTGGAGGTCGAGCAGCGCACCGCCGAACTGGTCAGCGCCAACGAACAGCTGCAAAACCTGTCCCGCCTGGACCCGCTCACCGGCCTGGCCAACCGCCGCTATTTCGATGAGCTCAAGGATGCCGAATTCAACCGCGCCCTGCGCAGCGGGCGGCCGTTGACCGTGCTCATGTGCGACGTGGACTTCTTCAAGCGCTACAACGACACCCACGGCCACGGCGGCGGCGACCGTTGCCTGCAGGAAGTGGCGAGCACCATGCAAAGCCTGTTCATGCGCAGCGGTGAAGTGATCGCGCGCCTGGGCGGCGAGGAGTTCGCCGTGTTGTTGCCGGGGCACGATGCGAACCTGGCGCGCCAGGCCGGCGAGCGCCTGCGCCAGGCGCTGGCGGCCAAGCGCATGCCCCATGGGGCGTCGCCGATCTCCCCTTACCTGACGGTGAGCATCGGCATCGCCGAGCTCGACCCGAGCGCCATGACCATATTCGACCAACTGCTGCATCGCGCTGACGAAGCGCTGTACCGGGCTAAAAATGGGGGCAGGAATCAGGTATGCGAATGAATTGTCTGCAATCGCGCCGCGGCTATGGCACGCGCCTTCGCCACGGCATGGCCACCCTGCTGCTGGCGCTCGCCGCCGGCCAGAGCCAGGCCGTGACCTTGGAGGCAGTCACTGAAGACTCCTCCTACAGCTACCTGGAGAACGGCAGGGTCGCAGGGCCCGCAACGGCGGTGGTGACGGCGACCCTCAACCGTGCCGGGCTGTCCGACTACCGGCTGATGCTCTACCCCTGGGCGCGTGCCTATGACATCGCCCTGGCCGAACCCAACGTGCTGATCTACCCGATCATTCGCACCCAGGAACGTGAAGCGTCGTTCAAATGGATCGGCGAGTTCGAAGAGATCCAGACAGTGCTCTACAAGCTGCGCCGGCGTACGGACCTGCATCTGCATGAGCTGGCCGATGCCAAGGCGTATGACACCGGCGTGGTACGGGATGACGTTCGCCATCAATACCTGCGCGACTCGGGGTTCACCCGGCTGGTGATGTCTGCCACGGCCATGGACAACTTCCGCAAACTGCTTGCGGGCCAGGTCGACGTCATCCCCCTGTCGCCCCGGGACGCCCGGCGCTTCTGCGAGCAATTGCACATACCCTTCGAAGAGCTGGACCCGGTGATGACCCTGGAGCAGATCACCGCGCATGCCTACCTTGCGTTTAGCCTCACCACCCCCGACGAGGTGGTGCGCCGGGCGACCGAGGCGTTCGACCAGCTCAAGCAAGACGGCGAGCTGCAAAAGCTCATGACGCCCCGCTAGCAGGCCACGGCTAGCCGGCTGTTTCGGCAGGAAAAAACTCACCTTCCAACTGCTGCTCGCGCAGGCGCTGCTCCAGCGCCGGCCGAACCCGGGCTGCGGTCGCCGGCGACAATGGGTCGGCCACACGCAGCCAAACCCGCCGAACGTTTTGCTCGTGGGTCCCTTCGCTGAGCATGTCGTGGCTCACCACCGGCCGCCCCCGCCAAAGGCACAGGCCATCAGGGTGTTCGTTGGCATCGGGGGCCGCCTGGGGTGACACCAGCCACAGCTCCACCGCCCCTCTCAGGTCCGCGGTGTTGATATGGTCTTCATCGATAGCTATGTTCATGGGGCTCCAGGGTGTAAACAAGGGCGTTACCGTTCGAGTTTACCGCCCGCTCCGGGTTCATTTGGCTGGCCGTCCCGGGCGGTGACCTGAGGCGCTCCGTCGCCACAAGGCGGCCCACCGAGAACAAGGAACTGCGATGAAACTGTTCTATCTGCCTGGCGCCTGCTCCCTGGCCCCGCATATTGTTGTGCGTGAAACCAACACCGACACGACCTTGGTCAAGGTCGACCGCGCCACCAAGCAAACCGAAGAAGGCCAGAACTACCTCGACGTCAACCCCAAGGGCTACGTTCCGGCGCTGCAGCTCGACGACGGCAGCGTGCTGACCGAGGCGCAGGTGGTGCTGCAATACCTCGCCGACCTGAACCCCGACAGCGGCCTGGCCCCCGCGCCGGGAAGCCCGGAGCGCTACAAGCTGCAGGAGTGGCTGAGCTTCGTGTCCACCGAGCTGCACAAGAACATGGGCTCGTTCTTCAACCCCAAGCAAACCCCCGAATGGCGGGAGGCGGTGACCGCCCTGCTGGGCATGCGCCTGGACGTGCTGGTCAAGATGCTGGGCGACCGGGAGTTTGTTCTTAACGGCTTCACGGTGGCCGATGCCTACCTGTTCACTGTGCTCAACTGGGCGGGCAAGGCGAAGTTCGATCTCAGCCGGTGGCCTACCCTGGTGGCCTATCACAAACGCGTGGGGGAACGCCCTTCGGTACAACAGGCAATGAAAGAGGAAGGGCTGCTTTAATCCGCACCCTCGCCTGTGGGAGCGGGCATGGCCCGCGACCACCCGCACGATGCGCATCATTGGCGGGCGCCCCCTTATAACCGCACCCTACTTCGAGGCCAGATGAACCGTTCCCAGGCATTCTTGCAATTGCACGTCGCGGCCATGCTTTACGGGCTTTCGGCCCTGTTTGGCCAAGCGCTGACTGTCAGCCCGGTGATGATCGTGTTCGGCCGCGGCCTGTTCGCCCTGGCCGTGTTGCTGCCGCTGTGCGCCTGGGCGGGGGGAGGCCAGAGGCTGAGCCTTGCCGAGCGCCTGAAGCTGATGCTGTTGGGGGCAGCGCTCGCCGTGCACTGGTTGTTGTTTTTCCTTGCCATTCAGGTCGGCGGCGTGGCCGTGGCCACGCTTGGCTTCGCGACCTTCCCGGCCTTTACCGCGATCAGTGAGCGGCTGCTGTTCTCGCAGCCGATGGCGGGAAAAGACTGGGCGATCATCGTTCTGGCGAGCCTGGGGCTGGTATTGATCGGCCCTGCCGACGGCACCGGTGGCGGAGCCCTGGCGGGGCTGGGCTGGGGCGTGCTCAGCGGCGCGACCTACGCCGGCATCGCCATCGTCAACAAGCGCTTGCACATCCAGGCGGGCGGCCCGCAGTCCAGCCTCTGGCAAATGATCGGCATTGTGCTGCTGTTGCTGCCCTTCGCCAGTGGCCAATGGGCCGCGGTCAGCCCGCGCGACTGGTTGCTGCTCGCAGGGCTGGGCGTGCTCTGCACCGGCCTTGCCTACACGCTGTTCATCACGTCGCTCAAGCATGTGAGCGCCAACGTCGCGGCCGTGGTCATCGCCATGGAGCCGGTATACGCCATCGCCGGCGCCTGGCTGCTGTTCGGGGACCACCCCACCGTGGCGATGCTGGCCGGTGGTGCGTTGATTCTCGGCGCGGTGGCCTGGGCCGGCAGGCGCAGCGGGGCGGTGGCCGCTGAGCCCGCTTAGGCGGTTTGCCTAGCTGCCGGCGTCGCCGTGGGCTTCTTCGAAGAAGTAGTCCTTCCAGCTGGCGGCTTTGTTCTTGAGCACGCCCAGTTCTTGCAGTTGCTCGGCATAGATATAGGTTCGCTGGGGCACCACGGTGAAATCGATCTCCGGGTCCTGGACGATCTTCTCGATGAACGGCAGCGGCAGCTTGGATTGCTCCACGCGCAGGTAGGTCTGCGCGGCGGCGGGCTTGTCTGCCTGGATGATCTGCGCGGCCTCGGCCAAGGCCGCATAGAAGGCTTTGTAGGTTTTCGGGTTGTCGTCGTGGAATTTCTGCGTGGTGTAGAGCACGTTGAAGGTCGCCGGCCCACCGAGGATGTCATAAGAGCTGAGCACCTTATGCACCTTGGGGCTTTCCAGCTCCTGGTACTGGAACGGCGGGCTGGAAAAGTGCGCGGTCACTTCCAGCCCGCCGGAGATTAGCGCCGAGGTGGCGTCTGGGTGGGGCAGGCTGATGGACAGGTTATCGAAGCGCTTGAAGTCCGCCTTGCCGAACACCTTGGCCGTTTCCAGCTGCAAGGTACGGGACTGGAACCCCACCCCTGCGGCCGGCACGGCGATGCGGTCCTGGTCGGTAAAATCCTGCAAAGTCTTGACCTCGGCGCGGTTGCTCAGCAAGTAGTTGGGCATCGAGCCCAACGACGCGATGGCTTTGACGTTCTGTTTGCCCAGGGTGCGGTCCCACAGGGTCAGCATGGGCGGCACCCCAGCCGATACGACGTCCAACGCGCCGGCGAGCAAGGCTTCGTTCATCGCCGTGGCGCCGGAGATGCTGTTCCAGTCTACGGTGATGTCTAGGCCCTGCGCCTTGCCATGCTTCTCGATCAGGTGTTGGTCACGGACCACATCCAGAATCAGGTAACCGATGCCGAACTGCTGGGCGATGCTGATTTTCCCTTCTGCCTGCGCGCTGCCGGCAGCCGTGCTGCCCATCATTGCCGCCAACAGGGCGATAGTGCGTACCGAAGCCATGGAAGCTCTCTTCAAAGGGGAAAGAGGCGCCGAAGCGCGCTGCGCCAGCCCAAATCAGGCCGGCCCGTTCAGCTTAGTGGCATAAGAATATTAGTTTAAATACCTTTACGGCATATCCATATGACCAGGCCCTATCGGCGTCACTCATGTGCGCAGCGCGACCCAAGCCTGCACCGACGGCCGCTGCCACTGCTCGCGCACATAGGCCACCAACCGCTCGGGCACCGGGTCGCCGTGGCTGACCAGGCGATTGAGCATCAGCGCCAGGTCGAGGTCCGCCAGGCTCCACTGGCCGAACACGTTGCCCTGCCCTTCCGGCACTAGCGCCTCGGCGCAAGCGAGCAACTTGGCCGCGGCGGCTTGCGCGGGCTCGGACAGGGCTTCGCCGCGGGCCCCATAGAACACCACTTCGGTGGAGCGTTCCTGGCGCAGCGCGGCGAGGTCGCTGCGCAGCCAAGCCTGCACCTGGCGGGCCCGGGCGCGCGATTGAATATCGGCGGGATACAGTGGTGCCGCGGGATAGAGTTCATCCAGGTATTCGGTGATCGCCGAAGATTCCGCCAGGGTGAAGCCGTCGTGAACAAGCGTTGGCACCCGCTGCGTAGGCAGCGCCTGGGCGAGCCGCCCTGTGCGCTGCTCGGCGGCGTCCAAGTCGACCCGCACAACATCGAAGGCCAGGCCCTTCTCATGCAGTGCCACATACACGGACATCGCATAAGGGCTGGTGAAGCGGGCATCTACGTACAAGGTAAAGGGGGTGGCGACCATGCCATTTGCTCCGTTGGGTGGGCCGGAAGCTGAGCATAGGAGCGGGGCACGGAGAAATAAAATGCAAAGAGTTCATCGCTGCCATGCCCGCCAGGAATGCATCGCAGCGGCCTACACCGCCGTCCAGCCGCCGTCCATGCTCCAGGCCGCACCGCGCACCTGGCGGGCGGCGTCGCTGCAGAGGAAGCGCACCAGTTCCCCCAACTGCTCAGGCGTCACGAATTCCAGCGAAGGTTGCTTTTCGGCCAACAGTGCGTGCTTGGCCTGCTCCGGGCTCAGCCCCCCAGCGGCCTTGGCGTCGATCTGCCGCTGCACCAGCGGGGTGAGCACGAACCCAGGGCACACCGCGTTGCAAGTGACATCCAGCGTCGCGGTTTCCAGCGCGACCACCTTGGTCAGGCCCACCACGCCATGCTTGGCCGCCACATAGGCAGCCTTGCCCGCGGAGCCCACCAAACCGTGAGCGGAGGCGATGTTCACGATACGGCCCCAGCCGCGTTGCTTCATGCCGGGCAGGCACAGGCGGGTGGTATGGAACACCGAAGACAGGTTGATGGCCAGGATCGCGTCCCAGCGCTCGGCGGGGAAGTCTTCGACTGGCGCAACGTGTTGGATGCCGGCGTTGTTGACCAGGATATCCACGCCGCCGAATGCCGCCTCGGCGGCTTCGATGAGGGCGGCGATCTGCTCGACCTGGCTGACGTCGGCGGCATGGTGCACCGCCTTCACGCCGGTTGCGCGCACGTGGTCGAGCGCGGGCGTTGGGTCGCCGAAGCCGTTGAGCACCAGGTTCGCCCCGGCCTCTGCCAAGGCCAGGGCGATGCCCAGGCCAATACCACTAGTGGAACCGGTGACCAGCGCGGTCTTGCCGTGAAGCTGCATGCCTTTCTCCTTTGGGGCTGCCTATGCCTACACGTTAGCGGGAGCATGCCCATGCGCCAGCAGCCAGGGAAAAGATTTGCCGGCTAGGCTCTGTACGAAATGTATTGGCACTCAGTGAGGCTGCGTTGAAAACCGGCTCGGAATGCTCATTTACACCCAGGTAAACTCCGCTTGCTCACTGCACGAACCCGGCCTGCGCGGCCCGGCCAATTTTCGTCTTGCCTGGGCGGCCCGCTTTACCTCGTTCCAAACCCTTTCGTATAGGGCCTAGTGCAGCGCCATCGGCGCCGCGCCCGGTTGCGCGATCGGGGCCCCATAGCGCCGGGTCGACCAGCCGCACAACGCCAGGCCGGCAAGCGCGAGCCCGCCCCCCACCCAGCCAACGTAGCCTACGCCGAGCCCGCTGGTGACGATGCTGCCCAGCAAGGCGCCGCCACCAATGCCAATGTTGTAAATGCCCGAGTGCAGCGCCATGGCTACGTCGGTGGCGTCCGGCGCCAGGTTGAGTACCCGGGCTTGCAACACCAGGCCAAAGCACATGATGAACACGCCCCAGAGCGCACTTTGCAGCGCCAGCGCCGGCAGCGACCCGGCCACAGGGACCATCGCCAGCAGGCAGGCCGCCAGGCCGGCGAGCACCGCGAGCAGCAGCGCCCGCGGGAAACGGTTGTTGTAACGGCTGAACAGCACCGAGCCGAGGATGCCCGCGCCGCCGAACACCAGCAGCAGCCCGGTGGTGGTCTCGCCACGCAGCTTGGCCACCAGCGCCACGAACGGCTCGATGTAGGTGTAGGCGGTGAAGTGGGCGGTCACCACCAAGGCGGTTAGCACATATTGCAGCATCAGCGCCGGGCGCTTGAACAGCACTGGCAGGCTGCGCAGCGAACCGGAGTTCTGGCTGGGCAGCGCCGGCAGGGCCCGCACCAGCACCACCAGCGTGGCGCAGGCGGCGATACCGATGGCGGCGAACGTCACCCGCCAGCCGAAGGCCTCGCCCAAGACGCGGCCCAGCGGAATCCCCAACACCATCGCCAGCGACGTGCCGGTAGCCAACAGCCCCAGCGCCTGCACCTGCCGGCCAGGGGGCGCCACGCGCACGGCCAGGGAGGCGGTGATCGACCAGAACACCGAGTGCGCGAAGGCAATGCCAATGCGGCAGGCCAACAGCGAGGCAAAGCTGCTGGCGAACGCCGACAACAGATGGCAAGCCACGAACACCACGAAGATGATCACCAGCAAGCGACGGCGCTCGACGTTACGGGTCAGCAGCATGATCGGCAGGGAAATCACTGTCACGATCCAGGCGTACACAGTCAGCATCAGCCCGACCTGCGCGCTGCTCATCTCGAAACTTTCGCCTATGGCCGAGAGCAGCCCGACGGGAACGAATTCGGTGGTATTGAAGATAAAGGCCCCGAGGGCCAGGGCAATCACGCCTAGCCAGCTCTCGGTAGCGGGGGTTGCCTGTGTACTCATGCGGGTCACTTGAATCCAATGTGCAGACATGGAACGGAAACCACCCCAACGCCTGGGCGCGCGCATGCCGCCAATGGCGGTTGGGCCAAGGCAGGCATGCGGTCTGATTATTATTGAGATGGCATTGCGAGGGGTGCTCGAGCCGCGATGCTACCTTGCCCAGCCGCCAGGGGCAATTTCCCTGGCCTGGCGGGGCCTCCCCGCGCCGAGATGTCGGCCGGGCCCCCAGGGGGGTGCAGGCGCTGGCGCAAGCCTGCGAACCCAGGCCGAGCCTCTGCCCGTTACGGCTCGCCTCGCCATTCCCGCTCCAGCACCTGCATCAGCTCCGCGGCGGGCAGCTCCCGCGCCAGGGGTGCGCCCTGCCCGGCCCACTGCACCGCGAACGCATCGCTGCCCTTGGCCGCGGCGGCGGCGGCCAGGGCCTTCTGGGCGTCGTAGGCGCGCGGGTAATCCGGTATGCCAGCTTGCCCAAGGCTGCTGAAGTTGCGGTTCGCCAGGCCCCGGGCCGGGCGGCCGGAAATGGCCGCCGTGATCTGGGTATGGTGCCCTCGCGGGCCCACCAGTGCCTGCCGGTATGCGGCACTGGCGGCGGACTCCGGGCAGCGGATAAACGCCGTACCCAACTGCACCGCGCTCGCTCCAAGGGCGAGGCAGGCGCGGATCCCGGCGCCATCCATGATGCCGCCGGCGGCGATCAACGGCAGTGCCACCCGCTGGCTGAGCAACCGCAGCAGTGGGAGGGTTGCCAGTTGCGTTTCCGTTGCGGGGTCGAAGGTACCGCGATGGCCACCGGCTTCATAACCTTGGGCAATCAGGGCATCCATGCCAGCGGCGGCGGCCCATTCGGCTTCTTCCAGGGAAGTCACGGTGCAGATCAACAGGCAACCGGCCTGCTTGAGCGCCGTGACCGCATGCTCGGGCGGCAGGCCAAAGTGAAAACTGACCACCGCGGGCCGCTGCTCCACCAGCAGGGCGAGCATGGCGTCGTCGCCGATAAAGCTGCGATAGATCTCGCGCAGCTCGGCCGGTGGGCTGGCCTCGAATTCGCCGAACAGGGGCGCCAGCTGCGCCAGCCATTGGGCTTCCAGCACCGGCTGGGCTACGGCCGGCCGATGGCAAAACAGGTTGAAGTTGAGCGGCCCCGCGGTGTGGCGCCGCGTCTCTTCGATCAATGCCCGGGCCTGCTGCACGGTGCTCGCCCCCAGCCCCAAAGAGCCCAAGCCGCCCGCGTTGGACACCGCGGCCGCGAGGGCCGGCGTGGAAACCCCGACCATTGGCGCCTGGATGATTGGCACCGCAAGGTTGAGACGAGCAAGCAATGGTTCCGACATGAAGGGCCTCGGCAAAAGAACGGTACTGCAAGGGTAAACGCTTTCACTGGGACTGCCAGCGGCAGAGCACCCAGGCCTAGCTCTCACCCTAAAATCCATTACACTACTTAACTATTTACCGATTCGAGCCCGCTCGCCCATGGTCGCTGCCCCCGATGCATTCTCCCCACCCAGCCTGCCTGGCCTCGATGACCTGGTCGGCTATGCCCTGCGCCGCGCTCAAATCCAGGTGTTCCAGCACTTCGTCGAGCAACTGGCCGCCTACGACCTGCGCCCGGCGCAGTTTTCGGCACTGGCGATCATCGACGACACCCCCGGCATCACCCAGGCCGAGCTAGCCCGCGGCTTGGCGATCGAGCCACCTCAGGCCGTTCCTCTGCTCAACAAGCTCGAAGCCATGGGCCTGGCCGCGCGGATTCGCAGCAAGGCAGACAAACGCTCGTATGGGCTGTACCTGAGCAAGGCTGGGGAAACCCTGCTCGCCGAACTGCGCCAGGTCGCCGCTCGCAGCGACGCCGCCGCTACCGCCAACCTCAACGAGACCGAGCGCAGCCAGTTGCTGCAGTTGCTGCGCAAGGTCTATACCCACGCACTGTAGGCGCGGCCGCCAGCTCGCGAATCATTGGTGCGCAGCCAGCACCTTCAAGGGGCTGGCGCCGGCATACAAGGCCTCGATCAACGCCGCCCGATGCTGCTGCACGGCGCGTTGGTTGATCGAGCCCTTGTCGGTGATTTCGCCGCGGTCGATCGAAGGCGCTTCACAGGCCCAGGCTGCCCAGGCCAGGCGGCTGGCACTGCCGGTGGCGTTACGGTTGAGCCGCTCGAGCAAGCGGCCCAGCCATTGCCGCAACGGCCCGCTGGCCAGCACCTGCTCATCGCTACAGGCCTCGGCCAGCCCGGCCAGTGCGCGGCATTCGGGCATCCGCGGGAAGATCAGCAGCCCCAGCTGCTCACGGTCCGGCGCGAGGATCACCACGTCCAGCACCTGGGGCGCGCCCTCAAGGATAACCCGGGTGCGCAAGGGCCCAACGCTGACGAACACCCCGGAGCTGAGCTTGAAGTCCTCGGCGATGCGGCCGTCGAACATCAAGCCCTGTTGCGGATCTTGGGGGTCGGCCAGGCGCAGCGCATCGCCGGAGCAATAGAACCCTTCCTCATCGAACGCTGCCTGGCTTTGTTCAGGCGAGCGCCAGTAGCCGGGCATCACGTGCGGCCCACGAAAGCGCGCTTCGTATTTGCCGTCCACCGGCGCCAGCTTGACCTCGCACCCGGGGGCCGGCAGGCCCACATATCCAGCCACGGCCAAGGGCCCAGTGGTGAAGGTGCAGCTGGGCGAGGTTTCGGTCATACCCAGGCCGGCCATCATGCGAATGCGCTCGCCGCAATGGGCGACCGCAACGGCATCGAGGCGATCCCACACCGCTTGGGACAGCCCGGCGCCGGCGAAGAAAAACAGTTTGATCCGGGCGAAGAAACGCTGGCGCAGGGCCGCGTCGGTTTCCAGCACTTTGACCAACTCTTCCCAACCCTTGGGCACGGTGAGGTAGGCCGTCGGCGAGATCTCATGCAGGTTGGCCAGCGTCTGGCCGAACGCCTGCGGTGTAGGCTTGCCGTCGTCGATGTAGAGCGTGCCGCCGTTGTACAGCACGATGCCCACGTTATGGCTGCCGCCGAAGGTGTGGTTCCACGGCAACCAGTCCACCAGCACCGGGGGTTCCTCGGCGAAGGTGGGAAAAGTCTGCAATAGCATTTGCTGGTTGGCGCAGAGCATGCGCTGGGTAGTCACCACCCCCTTGGGCAGGCGGGTGGAGCCGGAGGTGAAGAGGAATTTGGCGATGTGCCCCGGGGTGAGCGCCGTAAAGGCTGCATCCGCCAGTTCCGGGTCGTTGCCCTGCCCCAGGTCGGCGAAGCTGAGGCTGGGGCGGCCGGGGAGCTTGCCTGCGCCGAGCACCACGGGCGTTCGCGCATCGATCACCGCCTCGATGGCAGGCCCATAGCTGCCGTCGGCGGCGAACACCAGCCCCGGCTGCAGGGTATCGACGATATGCCGCAGCTTGCCGTAGTCCTTGGACACCAGCGAATACGCCGGAGAGGCCGGGCAGTAAGGTACGCCCACATAGAGCGCCGCGGCCGCCAGTTGCACGTGTTCGAGGTCGTTACCCGAGAGGATCAGCAACGGCCGCTGTGCGCTGAGGTTCTGTTGCAGCAACCAGGCGCCCAGCCTGCGGGCGCGTTCGAGCATCTGCGCATAGCTGATGCGGTGCCAGGCGCCGTCCACGCCACGACGCGCGACGAAGGTGCGCTCCGGGCAGATCAGCGCCCAGTACTGCAAGCGCTCCATCAACCGCCGGGGGTAGGCGCCGAGGGTTTCGGTCGATTGCAGGTACAGGGTTTCGCCTTCACGGCGCACACGCACGCCAGGTTCGCCGATGGCGACCGCACGCAGCGGTGCCCGCGACACCTGGAGGGCGCCGCGCACAGGACTATCCATTTTCGCTACCTCTGCCGCCGCCGCGGCCCCAGGCCGGGCGGCAATGATAGGGCCGATCTCAGATCGGGTAGTGGCGCGGGCCGTGCTGCACCGTGACCCAGCGCAACTGGGTGAATTGCTCCACCGCCGCCTGGCCACCGAAGCTGCCATAGCCGCTGGCCTTGACCCCGCCGAAGGGCATGTGCGCTTCGTCGTGCACGGTCGGCCCGTTGATATGGCAGATGCCCGACTCCAGCCGTTGCGCCAGCGCCAGCGCGCGGCTCACGTCGCGGCTGAAGATCGCTGCGCTGAGCCCGAAGGGTGAATCATTGGCGGCAGCGAGCAGGGCTTCGTCGCCGGCCTGGCGGATCACCACGGTCACCGGGCCGAACGACTCCTCGGCATAAAGCTTCATGTGCGGCTGCACATGGTCGAGCAGGCTGGGCTGCAAAAGGCTGCCCTCGCGGCTGCCATGCAGCACCGCGCTGGCGCCCTGCTCCACCGCTTCTGCGACCAGGCCGGCGACGCGCTCGGCCGCCGCTGCGTCCACCATCGAGGCCAGCGCGCAGCTGGCATCTTCCGGCGCGCCGGCGCGCAAGTGCTGCAACCGGCTGGCGAGCTTGGCCACGAAGGTATCGGCGATCGTTTCATCGACGATCAAGCGCTCCGTGGACATGCAGATCTGCCCTTGGTTGAAGTAGCCACCGAACACCGCAGCGTCCACGGCCGCGTCGAGGTCGGCGTCATCGAGCACCAGCAAGGGCGCCTTGCCACCGAGCTCGAGCAGCGCAGGCTTCAAATGACGGGCTGCCAGCTCGCCGACCACCCGGCCCACCCGAGTGGAGCCGGTGAAGTTGACCCGGCGCACCGCCGGGTTGGCGATCAAGCGCTCAACGATGGCCGGCGCGTCGGCGGGCGCGTTGTTGATCACATTGACCACCCCATCGCCCAGCTCCGCCTCGTGGAGGATCTGCCCGATCAGCCGGTGAGTCGCAGGGCTGACTTCGGACGCCTTAAGGACCACGGTGTTGCCGCAGGCCAGCGGCATGGCGATGGCACGGGTGGCGAGAATCACCGGCGCGTTCCATGGGGCGATCCCCAGCACCACGCCAACAGGCTGGCGCAGCGCCATGGCGAAGCTGCCCGGCACGTTCGACGGCAGCACTTGGCCGTTGATTTGCGTGGTCATGGCGGCCGCTTCGCGCAGCATGTTGGCCGCCAGCGCGACGTTGAAGCCGAACCAGTCCGCCTTGGCGCCCGTTTCCGCGGCCAGCTCGATAAACCTAGGCTGCGCGGCCTGCATGGCCTCGGCGGCGCGGTTGAGGCGGGCGCGGCGCTCGCCCGGAGGCAGCGCGGCCCAGGCCGGGAAAGCTGCCTGGGCCGCCGCGACGGCGGCGTCGGCGTCCTCGAGCGTGGCGGCGCACACGTGCGACACCACCTCGCCCGTGACCGGGTGGCAGCGCTGGAAGGTTCGCCCATCACTGGCCGCGCGGGCCTGCCCGGCAATCAACAGGGGCACTTCGAACATGAGCATTCCTCTTTGTTGTCGTTGTGAGGGAATCGCGTTCAGCGTTTGTACGCTTGCAGGCCCGGCTTGATCGACTTTTCGTCGAGGAACTGTTTAAGCCCCTGCTCGCGACCGCCTTCCGGGTCGCGTAGCTGCGCCTGATCCAGCTTGGCGTACAGGTAATCCTCGTTCTGCTCCCAGGTCAATTCGCGGCAGCGCTTGAAGCCATTCTTCGCGGCGCGCAGCACCACTGGGTTCTTGTCGAGCAGGTCCTGGCACAGCAGCACAACCTCGTCGCGCAGCTGCGCCAACGGCACACTTTTGTTCACTAGGCCCATGCGCGCCGCTTCCTGCCCATCGAAGGTCTTGCCGGTCATGATGTAGTACAGCGACTGGCGATGGCCCACGGTGTCGGCCATGGCCTTGCTCACCAGGTTGCCCGGCGGGATACCCCAGTTGATCTCCGACAGGCCGAAGGTCGCTTCGTCGGCGCAGATGGCCAGGTCGCAGGCCACCAGCGGGCTGAAGCCACCGCCGAAGCACCAACCGTTGACCATGGCGATGGTCGGCTTGCTGTACATGCGCAGAAGTTTCCATTGCCATTCGGAGGCGTCACGGCGAATTCGCTCCTGGAACACTTCCGGAGCGGCGTCCACTTCGCGGAAGTACTCCTTAAGGTCCATGCCGGCGGTCCAGGCGGTGCCCGCGCCGGTGAGCACCACGACCTTGGCGTCGCCGTCCTGCTCCAGGGTTTCCAGCACGTCGCGCATTTCCCGGTTGAGTGTCGGGCTCATGGCATTGCGCTTTTCAGGCCGGTTCAGGGTGACCCAGCCGATGCCGTCTGCAACGTCGACGGTCACGGTTTGCCAGCGGTTGTCATAACGGCCCATCACACACCTCTTATGCTTGTTCTAGCGAATGAAGGCGACGTTACGCCGCCCATATAGTTATGTCAATTAATCATTAATATTTTTATCTATATTTGCCTGGCGGGCTCTGCCATCGGGGCGCTGGCTGTTCGCGGGCGCTGCCGCAACAGGCTCAGTGCGGCGATGGCGGCCACCACCAGGCCCGGCGAAGCGGCGCCCAGCAGGCCACCCACGCCCGCCCCGGCGGCAAGGATCTGCCCAGCCGCCAGGGGCCCGGCCATGGACCCGAGCCGGCCCACCGCCACCGCCGCCCCTACCCCGGTGGCGCGACAGCCCGTGGGGTACAGGGTGGGCGCCAGCGCATAGAGCACCAACTGCCCGCCGATGGCGCAGTAACCGGCGAGGCACCCGGCCGCGAGCATCCATTCGAAGCGGCTGAGCAGCCCAAGCCCGGCCAGGGCAGCGAGCATGCCGAGGTAGGCGATGGCCACTGCGGCCCTTGCCCGGCCTTTGTCCATCAGGCGGCCAGTGACAAAGGAGCCGGCCGCCCCGCCAAGGTTGAACAACACCTGCACCGCCCCGGCCTGTGGGCGGCTAAACCCTTGGCCCATCAGCAGCGACGGCAACCAGTTCAGCAGCATGTAGAGCACCGTGAGGGTGAAGAAACAAGCCAGCCACAGCAGTAAGGTGCGGCTGGCCCGCCGCTCCCCGAACAGCCCCGCGCCCACGCCGATACCCGGTGCCACCTGCTGGCTGAACGCCGAGGACTCGGCAAGCCACAGCGCCAGGGCAGCGGCCACCAGCAGCGGCGCGGCGCCCCCGGCATAAAACACCACGTGCCAGTCCGCGCCCAGGCCGCTCAGCCCGATCAGCGAGGCGGCCGCGCCACCCAATGGCACCCCGCAGTACGTGAGGCTGACCGCGGTGCTGCGCAGCCGGGGCTCTACCGCCTCGGCCGCCAGGGCGATGAGAATCGGCAGTGCCGCCCCCAACCCCAGACCGGTCAGCAAGCGCGCCAGCAACAGGCTGTGGAAGTCCCAGGCGCAGGCGGTGCCCAGCGAAAACCCACCGAACAGCAGCACCGCGCCGGCCAGCACGCGCTTGCGCCCCACCCGGTCGGCGAGCCAGCCACCGGCGAAGGCGCCGGGCAATAAACCGAGCAGGCCGGCGCTGAAAACCCAGCCAAGCATGCCGGGGCTGAGCTCGAAGGCCTTGCTCAGGTAAGGCGCGGCGATGCCGGTGGCTTGCAGGTCGAAACCCTCGAGCAGCGCAGTGAGAAAGCACAGGACGATGGTGCGGGTGGAATGAGCAGCAGGGTTCATGAGAAATCCTCCAAAGGTGGCCTAGAAGCGAAAGGTGCCGCGCAGGGCGACGAAGGAGGCGTCGTCGCCGCCGGCCTCGGTGATCGCCGAGCCGACGGCGTAGTACTTGCAGTCCAGGTCGACGGTGGTGTTGGCGCTCGCCAGCCAGCGCAGGTTGGCCCGGTAGATCGTTCCCAGGTGGCGGCCGCTGTCGCGGGTACCGGGGAGCATGCTCATGCCGGGCATATACACGCCGTCGTCAGGGTTCTGCTTCCACACCGCGAACACCCCAGGCTCCAGGCGCAAGCGCGGGTGCGGGGAAAACCCCAGCGTGGGGCCGACCACGATGATGTTGGCCAAGGTGGTCAGGCTGGCTTCGCCGTATACGCCGTTGCGCGGGTACAGCGGGTCGAAGGTGCCAACGCGGCCGTCGCCGGCCTGGCCGTCGCCGCTGGCGACGTCTATCCGCAGGCCCAGGCGCGGGCGCAGGGCGCCGGCGAAGGTGTAGCCGGTGTCGGATGACAGCGCCCAGGCGCGGATGTCGGCGCCGTGCAACTGGCCGAACTGGCCCACCAGGTCAGTACTCCAGTCGAACCCGGCGGCTTGGCCGAACAGCCGGGTGCCGACGCTATAGCGCTTCTCGGCGCCCGTGATGCCATCGAGGGTCCGTTCGCGGGTTTCCAGGCCCAGGCCGTAGAGGTCGGCATTCAACGGCCCGGCAACCGGCAAGGTGGCATACAGGCCATAGAACTTGACCGCGTTATCGCTGCCGTCATCGAAGCTGTCAGTGGCATCCACGGCCACCGGGTGCACCGCGAAGGCGTCGACCTGGCTGCCCGGCCCCAGCGCCAGGGTGGCGCGCAGCCCGTCGAAGCTTTGCCGCACGTTGGGGGTGTCCCGGTAGGTGATCAGCACTTGGTTGCCGTAGCCCATCTCCTGCCGTCCAACCCGGGTGGTCAGCCGGTGGCTGCCCAGCGCGCCGTTGAAGTCGATGAACGCCTGGCTCAGCTCGGTGCGCCCAGCATCGGAGGGGGAGTACAGGTCCTTGCCGAACACCCGGGTGTTCTGCACCTGAACGAATGCGCGGACGGCGTCGTCGAGCAGGTGCAGGTCCGCATGGGCTTGCAGCCGCTGCATCAGGTAGCTGTCGTCCTTGATGCCCCGAAGCCCGAAGAACGGCCTGTCCAGGGCGTCGGCGCGGTAACGCAGCTCACCGCCGAACTGCACCCAGGCACTGTCGCTCAAGCGCAGGTAGCGGTAGTTGTCGAAAGGATCGGTGCGTTTGGCCGGGTCATCGAGAAAGCGGTAGTCCTCGTTCCAGCGAGGCGCTCCGGGCCGGGAGGGGCGGGATTGTTCCAGGCTGCTGCCCGCAGCGAGCAGCGGTTGCGCGCTCCCGAACAGGCACAACGCAGCGGCCAGCGCACGCGCGACAGGTGAAGGCGCCATGACGAATCCTTTTGTTGTTTTTATGGATTTTGATAACACAGTTAATGGTTATATTTATTAACTTTATAACCGTCAACAGGCGGCGGTCGACCTTGCCGCTGACGAGCCAATATCCGGGCGATTACCGCCCTACAGTACTTGCCGCTTCGCTGTGACGGGCGTCACAGAATTGGCCCTTGATCAGGTCAACTCGTCTGGAAAGCGGGTCCCAGCTCGGCGCTACGGGAACCGGGCTAGGCATGTCCGGTCGCAAGCCCTGTCGATGATGTCTCGACGCCATGGCGTTGAAGGGGGATGAACGTGCAAGAGGAACGCTTGGGGAAGTTGCTGGAAATGCTCGATGAGCTTGCCTCCGGGCGCTGGCAGGTCACGCGCAAGGGCTATGCAGGCTCCGGCCACCGGCGGCCGAGTTTTTTGCCCGACGTGTGGGTCACGGCCATGGACGACCCGCTCGGCCATGCCGCCTGCGCCATTGGCTTTGCCTGCCTGGACGCGCGCTTCGAGGGGCTGTATCTCGACGGCCTGGAGCCCTGCACGCGGCTGCCCGCCACCGCCCGTGCCCACGCCCGCCTCGCTCGCGGCTGGGACGCGGTGTGCGCTTATTTCGGCCTGGATGAACCTACCGCTCGCTGCCTGTTCGGCTCGGAGCAGTCGCCGGCCTCCATCGGGCAGGTGCGGGACTGGTTGCGCGAGCTGCTCTATACGCCGGCGGACGAACCAGCCGTGTGCCGCCGCGCCGCCAGCTGAGTTGCTTTGCGCTAGGTGAGCGCAACGCCCACTCAGCGTTTGTTAGCGATACCGAATGGGATATGCACCATCGGGATGTTGCCCGCGGCCGAAGCCAGATGGCTGCGTTGGTCGTCGAAGAACATGTGTGGCTTGAGCACGGACAGCACCCGGGCCTTCTCCATGCCGCCTAGGAAGAAGGATTCATCCGGGGACACGCCCCAGGCCTTCAAGGTCGTGACCACCCGCTCATGCGCAGGCGCATTGCGCGCCGTCACGATGGCGATGCGCAGGATCTTCCGGTAGGCCGGGTCCTGGTCAAGGCGCTGCTCTTCCAGTTGCTGGAGAAACGCAAGCTTGCGGAACAGGTCGGCCAGGGGCCCCGGCTGATGAGCCACGGCGCGCTTTTCGCTTTCGTAGGTCTGGAACTCCGCCACGTCCAGGTTGCGCTTGAACACCGTCTCGGCTTCGTCATCGGCGATCACGCCGTCGAAGTCGAAGGCTACACGCAGCTCGGTGTCGATATCGTCGTCGTACACCTGTGAAGGCAGCACCACCCCAGCCGGGTAATCGGCATCGATGGCCAGCTGCACGTCACCTTCGTTGGCGCTGAGAAACAGCGAGGCGTTGAACGCCGGCAGGTATTCATGGGGTGAGCGGCCGGTCATGAAGGCGGCGCGGCTGATGTCCAGCCCGTAGTGGCCGATGGAGCGAAACACCCGCATGCCGGTTTCCGGCGAGTTGCGCGACAGCAACACCACCTCCACCGGCAGCTGCGCGGGGAACGACCGGTTGATGCTCAGGAACCTGCGAATGAACGGAAAGGCCACGCCCTTGGCCAGGGGCACGTCCAGGTTCTGTTCCTGATGCAGGCGGTATTGCTCCACCCCTTCGTTGAGGTACACCTGATGGGATTCGGACAGGTCGAACAGCGCGCTGGAGGCAACGCCGATCACCAGTTTTTTCTCGATGGGATAGGACATAGGCCCCTGGGCGTGGCGTGGAAGGCAGCGCCAGCATACGCGACCGCGCCCACTCAGGCGACAAGCTGCACAGTCAAGCCCTCAAGCTTGGCCAGGGTGGCGCCGATAGCCCTTACAAGCCCAGCGTAGTGGCGGCCTGTTCAGGCTGCGGCCTGGGTAGGTACCGCAGATTTCGCCGGAGGGCGCGCAATGGAACACAGCAATCAAGTCGGTTCGTACACCTCTGCCCACAAGAGCCTGATGGCCCTTCTGACCGACAGCGTCATGGCTAAACTCTCGCGCCCCGAAGCGCCCGCCGCGCCTGCTGAGCCCGAAGCGACCGCCGTCGTGGCAAAACCCGTCGAAACGCCGGTGCCCAGCTCCTTCTACTTCCGCAACCCAGGCAAACGCTGTGGCTGCGACCAATGCCGGGCCGTGCGCAAGGCGATGTAACGTGCCGGCCTTGATCAACGCTTGGCTTCGAGGTCCGGATTCTGCGAACGACCCAGGAACTGCTGGGTCGTTGGCCCCAGGTGTTCGAGAATCCACTGGGCCATGGCCTCTTCCTGCTTGAGAATCGCCTCGCAGGCCATGGCGGTTTCCTCGTCGCCGGCCGCCCTGGCCGCGGTGATCAGCACGGTGTAAGTCGCGATTTCAAGATTTTCGAACACATACCCGCTCATCGAGCCTTTGATCACTTCATCGGGCATGGTCATTCCGGCCATCGCCTGCCCGAACGCCATCGCCTTGCCGCCGATGTCCTTGAGCACCGAAGGGCTGCCGCCCAGGCGCTTGATCGCGGCGTCCACCTGGCCCTGCTGCCACCGGGTTTCCTCGATATGCTGCTCGATCCGTTGCTTGAGGTCTGGGTAATGCTCGAGGCGTTTGGCCTGCGCGGTGAGCATGTCTTCTGCCTGCCGCTCCATGGCGTGCGCGTCTTTCAACCAATCGAGCAAGTTGTCTTGTACCGATGCCATGTTGAATCCTCCGAGGGTGCGTTGAATCACGGTGCCCACAAGGGGCACTGATTCTGACTCGGAGCGCGGTGCCACGGCTGCGGGTAAATGCTGGTTCTCGGACCGGCGGCGGGAAAGGCCCTGAAGCGGGCGACAGCCTGCGAACCTCCCGCGTTGCAGGTTCGCGGGCTTCGCCCGCGCCTATATCGTTCGAGCACCCGCGACGCCTGGCGCCGTGAGTCAGCCCTTGGTGCTGCGGGGGTCGGCACTGCGGGGGTAGGTGCGCTCTTCCTCGAAGGTGCCATCGAGCTTGTGGATTTTCACGGAGCCTTGCTTGCCCTGCATATAGTCCGCGGTTTTCTTCAGCAGCTCTTCTTTGGTGGGCGCTGTGTGTGAAGCGCGGCTGGCACCTTGCTTTTTCAGCTCCCAGTGGTCGTCTTTGTGGGTTACCTGATAAGTGTCCATAGGTCTTCTCCTCGTGGAGCCGGGCCTGTAGAGCCCGGCGACACAGAGGTAGAGCCTCTCAATGGCTTGACGGTTCTGGCCGTATGTCGCTTCGCTTGGGCGCGGCGGCCAGGCGCGGGCAGGCGCAGGGCCCGCCCGCACACGGGGCTTACAGGGCCAGGTCGCCCTTGGAGGAAGCCGCGGGGGGTGTAGCGGCCGGTGTGGCAGGCGCGGGGGCCAGGTCGCCGATAGGCGGTGGCGGGGTAAGCTCTAGCACCTTGGCGGTGTAGGCCCACTCCTCGGCAACGCGCACGGGGCTGTCATTGAGGCGGGTACCGTAGCTGGGCACGATCTCGCGGATTTTCGCCTGCCAGGCGGGTGTACCCAGTTTTTCCTTGAACATCTTTTCCAGCACATTGAGCATGATAGGCGCGGCGGTCGAGGCACCCGGCGATGCCCCAAGCAGGCCGGCGATGCTACCGTCAGCGGCGCTGACCACTTCGGTGCCGAGCTTGAGCACGCCGCCCTTCTGTTCGTCGCGCTTGATGATCTGCACACGCTGACCGGCCTGCCACAGGCGCCAGTCTTCTTTCTTGGCGTTGGGGAAATACTCACGCAGCGCATTGAAGCGGTCGTCGTCGGAGAGCATCAGTTGCCCGGCGAGGTATTCCACCAGCGGGTACTCCGCCACGCCCACCTTGGTCATCGGCCAGACGTTATGCGTGGTCGTACTGGTGAACAGGTCCAAGTACGAGCCGTTCTTCAGGAACTTGGTCGAGAAGGTCGCGAACGGCCCGAAGAGGATCACCCGCTTGCCATCCAGCACGCGGGTGTCCAGGTGCGGAACCGACATCGGCGGCGCCCCGACCGACGCCTTGCCGTAGGCCTTGGCCAGGTGCTGCTCGGCCACGCTCGGGTTGTCGGTGACGAGGAACGAACCACCCACCGGGAAGCCGGCGTATTCCTTGGCCTCCGGGATACCGGATTTTTGCAGCAGGTGCAGTGCCCCGCCGCCGGCGCCAATGAACACGAAGCGGGCATCGGTCTGGCTGACGCTGCCGTCCTTGAGGTTCTTGTACTCGACGTGCCAGGTGCCGTCGTCGTTGCGAGTGATCTCCTCGACTTCGCTGGAGAGCTTCAACGAAAAGCCCGGCTGCGCCTGGAGGTGGCCCACAAACTGACGAGTGATCTCGCCGAAATTCACGTCGGTGCCGATAGGCGTCCAGGTGGCGGCGATTTTTTGCGCCGGGTCCCGCCCTTCCATCATCAGCGGCACCCACTGCTTGATCTGCGCCGCGTCCTCGGAGTACTGCATACCGGCGAACAGCGGGCTCGCCTTCAAGGCTTCGTAGCGCTTTTTAAGGAACGCGATATTGTCCTCGCCCCAGACGAAACTCATGTGTGGCGTGGAATTGATGAACGAGCGCGGGTTCTTCAGCACGTTGTGGTTGACTTGCCACGACCAGAACTGCCGGGAGACCTGGAACGATTCGTTGATCTCGATGGCCTTGGATATGTCGACCTTGCCGCTGCTGTCCTGGGGCGTGTAGTTGAGCTCGGCCAAGGCGGAGTGACCGGTGCCGGCGTTATTCCAGCCGTTGGAGCTTTCTTCGGCAACGCCGTCGAGCCGCTCGACCATTTCCATGGACCAGCCCGGCTCCAGCTCATTGAGCCAGATGCCCAGGGTCGAACTCATGATGCCACCGCCGATCAACAGCACATCCACCCGCTTGGCCTCGGCCACGGCGGGGCCGCAGGCGATCGACAAGGCCAGGCCGAGCAGCGGCCCGCTTGCTTTATTCAACATAGTCACTTCCAGATAGTGAGCCCAGCGCCCCCGCGCGTATGCCCGTTTTGAACCACGAGCAGTCCTGCTTGGCGGGCGATGTGCACCGGCGAAAAAGGGCGGGAAGCGTAATGGCAGAGCCTTTCACCAACCTTTCATCCGATCTGCCGAACGCGCTGAACGAACCTTTGCGGCGGCTCAACTCTTGTGTTTATGGGAAATCGACAGGTTTTCAAAGACCACTCGCCCGCCTTCGCTGCTGTAGCCGGTGTGGTCCTGGGTATAAACACCGGCTTTGAAGTACAGCGGCTTTTCTTTCCACTTGGAGCTCAGCTCGGTGTTCCAACCGTAATTAGCTGCCAGCACCGAAAGCTTGCCGCCCTTGGTCAGCGTAATGATGTAGGAAAACGGCTGGTTGAGCGGCACCTGCTCGGCAATGGTAATGACCGTGGGGTCGTCCTGGCTTGGGGTTTTGCGCAGCTTGGCGACGATATTGCCCAGGCGGTGGCTATCCATGTACTGGTACTCGACCTTGAGCAAGGGGTCGTTGGTGCCATATTGGTGGATCTGCCCGATCACCACCTTGCCGCTGGAAGGCACTTCGGTAACGGTCAGTTTGGCACGCAGGTAATTGTCTGCCTCCGGGTACTTCCAGTTACGTAGTGAGCCGTCGGCATAGGTTTCACGCAACTCACTGCGTGGATATTTGGCGCTCTCGGTAGTGGAGCCGGTGACCGGCGCCCAGAAGTACAGCTTGCTGCCATCCTTGCGGAAGTACTTGTCCTTGTAGCCTTTCATCAATACCGGCGTTTCGATGGTCTTGGCCGGCGAGCCAACGGGAATACTCAGGTTCCAAGTGGAAAGATCGATCATGTCAGGTGTTTACCTGTGGTTCGGCAAATGCAATCAACGCGCTTGCCGAGTGCGGATAAAACCTAGCGCCTTCCTGGGGCTAAGCGGGGCGGCGGGTTTTATATAGGCATGAACGACGCTTGTTAATGGTGGCACGCCTTGCGTTTGACGCCTGTTTCCTGCCACTGGCCTGTAGCCCTTTGTATATGCGGAGTTACATGATTCGACCGTTAGTCGGAAAATTTACATTCGAGTGAACTATATTAAATGGCCAGTATTGAGCGCTTGCCGTTAGCCTTCTCGGAAGTGCCTCCGTGAGCGAGGCCCTTGAGCGGCGAAAAATGGCTGCCAATGGAAATAATCGGGACCGTTCGTCGGGCAATCATTAAAGCCGTTTCCCTATTGGTCGGGGTATTGATCAGTAACAGTCAATTAAACGACGCCGGTAAACCAGCGCAAACCCTTGCAAATCCTCACTGCCACTATTCCGCCACTCCTTACCGCTGTGATGTCATAAGGCCATAAAGCCGCTCGTGTTGTCGGATTTCTGGCGAGCCCCCGTAAATCCGGGGCCTTCAGCCTTTGCGACAGGTGCCGAAAACCAGAGTAACCAGATGGTGAGCAGCAGCTTGCCGGCCCCTACGTTAAAGTCCCTGGAGTTCACACATGATCGCCCTCGATACCTGGAACCTGAGCATCCCCGTTGGCAGCCCGGCCATCACTATCGATACCCCTAAGCTGGCAAGCGGCTACAAAGATGGCTACTTCAAATCCGGTGACACCCTGTTCTTCTGGGCCCCGGTAACCGGCACCACCACCAAGAGCGCCAAATACCCGCGTACCGAACTGCGTGAAACCAAGCCGGACGGCAGCCTGAACAACTGGAAATACAGCGCCGCCGACAACATGCTGCGCGCCGCGGTCGCCGTGAACCAAGTGCCGTCGACCGGCAAGATCGTGATCGGCCAGATCCACTGCTACAACAGCACCGAGCCGATGCTCAAGCTTGAGTACCAATACAAAGACTCCACCAAGCTCGGCAACATCGTGGCCAAGTTCCGCGCCACGCCGGACTCCGAACCAGCGGTTATCACCGTTGCGGAAAAAGTGCCGATGAACCAGCGCTTTACCTACACCATCCACCTGTCGCCCAGCGGCAGCCTGACTGTGAATGCCGCAGGCTTCCAATGGGGCACCAAGGTGTCCACCACCTGGGCCTCCGAGGCGCTGTACTTCAAGGCTGGGGTCTACACCCAGGACAACACCGGCTATGCCACCGAAGGCGGCGCGGCCACGTTCTACAAGCTCGCGATCGAGCACACCCCTAAGGGCTGATATCTGGCCTCGCGTCACGGAAACACTACTTTGGCCTGTCTTCGGACAGGCTTTTTTTTGCCTAGCGTTTTTGCCTTGCGCCCCCTACCTCTAACTCCATTGAGCCCCGCAATGGCGCTGATAGGTTTATTTAATGAACGAATGCGCGCTTACCCTCCCTATATCTACGTAACCGAGCAATTCGCCATTTGGTTATTAGCCTGAATTTTTATAAACATTGGCGCGCAAACGATTGGTAGGTCGCCTGCCAGCGCTTGCGTCAAGCGCGGGTTCCCGAATTTGGATCTCAAAGTTTAAGCCAATAACTACAGGGCAATCAGGCATTAATTTGCAATCGACCCTGAACTCCGTGATAACCGAGGACGAAAGTATGTTTACACATAACAAGCGTCTACAGTATACCGTACGCGTCGCAGCCCCCAACCCTGGTTTGGCAAACCTTATGCTAGAGCAGTTTGGTGGTGCTCAGGGCGAACTAGCGGCAGCGATGCGTTACTTCACCCAGGCCGTTACCGAAGAAGATTCCGGCCGTAAAGACTTGCTCTTCGATATCGCCACCGAAGAACTAAGCCACCTGGAAATCATCGGCTCGATCATTGTAATGCTCAATAAGGGCGCCCGCGGTCAACTTGCCGAAGCTGTTGAACAAGAAGGCGAGCTCTATCGCGCCTTGAATGGCGCTGGCAATGATTCGCACATCACCAGCCTGTTGTATGGCGGCGGCGCGGCATTGATCAACTCCGCCGGCGTGCCATGGAATGCCGCCTATGTGGATAGCATCGGCGAACCCACGGCTGATCTGCGGTCCAACATCGCCGCCGAAGCACGCGCCAAGATCGTGTATGAGCGGCTGATCAACGTCACCGACGACCCAGGTATCAAGGATGCCCTTGGCTTTTTGATGACCCGGGAAATCGCTCACCAGATGTCGTTCGAGAAGGCGCTGCACTCCATTCAGCCAAACTTCCCGCAAGGCAAACTTCCACCGGTACCGGAGTTCACCTCTGTGTACTACAACATGTCGCCCTCCGACGACATGGTCGGGCCGTGGAACACTGGCGAGAACGCGATGGGCACCTGGGAGATCCGCGAGGCGACCCCAGCCGTGGATGGCGGCGACGGCACCGCGAGCGTGACCTTGCCTGGCGAAGACCTGGAAGTGGTCGAAGCCATGAAGTTGCGCACCATGTCCAACCCTGAAGCTGACCCGATGACTGGGGCGGACCTGGGTAAGCTCGGTGCACCGAAGGTCAAGTGACCTCGGCTACCGAACGCCGCACGAAAAACCGAGGCCGCTTTTGCGGCCTTGTTTCATTAGGCGGCTAGACCGTTTCGCCATTCAAGGCGCGCCGGTGGAACGCAGCGATACCTCGCAGGGCGAAACAAGTGGCCTGGCGCATCACCTCCTGGCGATCGCCGAAAAACCGCTCGGTTCGCGAGAACAGCGCCGTCGCGCCGCCGGTGCTGAAGGCCCAGGCGAAACAGACGGTGCCGGGGGTGATGCCGTCCATAGGCTCTGGCCCCGCGACGCCGGTCGTCGCCACCGCCATGTTGGCTTCGCTGTCGTGCAGGGCGCCGGCGGCCATTTCCCGTGCCACCTCCTCGCTGGTGAGGCCGAACAGGTCGATGGTCTTTTCCCCTACTCCGAGCAAACGGTGCTTGGCCTCGGGCGAATACACCACATAGCCGCTCTCCATGATCTTGCCGCCACCGGGAACAGAGCCCAACGCCGCGGCGATCAACCCCGCCGTACAGGATTCAGCGGTGGCCAAATACAGCGAGTGCTCGGACAAGTAGTTCACCGTGGCTTGCAGCGCTTCGACGGCCGTATCAGGAATGATCATGGGCATGGCTCTAATGGGCGGGCGAATAGAACACTCGGCGGCAGGCGCCGTCATTATTCTTTCTTTAGAACCTGATCCGTGCGGGACGTTTCACCGCAAGCACATTCCCAACGCGCTGGCCGTTAACAGTTCACCCCTGTTCTCGATCATTTTGGGTATGGAGTCCCGGGCCCGTTGCACACCTTGCCGGCTTGCCAAAGGCGCCCTGCCCCGGTTCGGGCACACCCCTGGGCAGTCAAAGGCGGTGGATTGACAGCCCCCAGACGTCGTCATAGGATGTCGTACAAATCCATTCGTGCCTGCCGTCGAAATGGATGCCGGTCGTTTCGGTAAATAACAAGAACAAAGGAAGCCCCTACTATGACGATACAGGTCCCTCCGCAAGTCCAGCCTCACGCCCGCCCGCTGGCCCAAGAGCAGTCGCGCATCGGTAAGTACCGATGGGTCATCTGCGCGCTGTTGTTCATCGCCATCGGCATCAACTATATCGACCGGCAAATGATCGGCATCCTCAAGCCAACCCTGGCCGGTGAGTTGCAGTGGTCAGAGACGGACTACGCCAACATCGTGTTCTGGTTCCAGTGCGCCTATGCCATCGGTTTCATCACCTTCGGCCGGCTGATCGACAAGGTCGGCGTGCGCGTCGGGTATGCACTGGCGTTCACTGTCTGGACGATCGCCAGCATCGGCCACGGCCTGATCAGCAGCGTCACCCAGTTCGCGCTGGCTCGCTTCACCTTGGGCTTTGGCGAATCCGGAAGCTTCCCCGCTAGCCTCAAGGCGGTATCGGAATGGTTCCCGCAGAAAGAGCGTGCCCAGGCCACCGGGATCTTCAACGCCGGCACCGCCATGGGCCCGATCATCACCCCATTGCTGGTGCCGGCGATCACCCTCGCCTGGGGCTGGCGTACAGCGTTTATCTCGATCGGCATCGTCAGCTGCCTGTGGCTGGTGGTTTGGTTGCTGGTGTACCGCCGCCCGCATGAGCACCCCAAGGTGAGCAGCGACGAGTTGGCGTATATCCAGGCCGATAACACGCCGGTTTCAGCCAAGCCCGCCGCGCCGGTGAAAATCTCTTGGTTCAAGTTGCTGGGCTTTCGCGAAACCTGGGCCTATGCCGGCGGCAAATTCCTCACTGACCCGATCTGGTGGCTGTACCTGTTCTGGCTGCCGGATTTCCTCGGCAAGACCTATGGCTTGAACCTGAAAACCTTCGGCCCGCCGTTGATTGCCGTGTACCTGCTGGCAGACCTGGGTTCGGTGCTGGGTGGGTGGGGCTCGTCCAAGCAAATGAAAGGCGGCCGCAGCGCCAACGCCTCGCGCAAAACGACCATGCTGGTCTGCGCCCTGGCGGTGATCCCCATCGTCAGCGCGCAGTTCGTGTCCAACTTGTGGCTGGTAGTGGGCATCATCGGCCTGGCGGCCGCGGCGCATCAGGCCTGGTCGGCCAACCTGATGACCCTGCCTTCGGACATGTTCCCCAAGGAGGCGGTGGCTTCGGTGATCGGTATCGGCGGCATGGCAGGTGCGATCGGCGGCATGCTGATGACCACCTACAACGGCTACATCCTTGAAGTGTTCAAGTCCTATCAGCCGATCTTTATCGTGGCCGGCAGCGCTTACCTGGTCGCGATCGTAGTGATCCATATCCTCACGCCACGGCTCAAGCCGGTGACCCTGGATCGCATCTCGGCCGGCTAAACCGCCGCGCCCTGTTCCACGAACCACCCTTGGCTGCGTCGCCCGTCGACGCAGCTTTTTTATTTCCCCCTTAACCGGAATGAATTCCGCGGCTGCCTTCCGCTCTACTCTGACAGCGGCCAAGTGGACGCCTTGTGCCGGCGCTGCCAGACTGTTGCACCACCGCAACGGCATACCCTTTACGAGACTCCGATGGCGCCACCATCTGCCGACCTTCTCCATGCTAACGCCGACCCCGCCAGCACACGGCGCTCAGCCAGGGTAGTGCGGCTCACGCTGCTCTTCACCCTCAGTATCATTGGTATCATCGTCGCCCTCGAGGGGGCCAGGCTGTGGCACGACTACCAACGTGTCATCGACGAAGCGGGCATCTCCGCCGGCAACCTCGCCCGGGCTACCGCGCAACATGCCGAGGGCGCGCTGCGCCAGGTCGACTCGGTCACTGGCGGGATCAGTGAACGCATCGAGGGCGACGGGCTGGCGAACCTCAACCCAGCCCGCCTGCATCTGCTGTTCAAGCATCAGGTGGAAATCCTCCCACAGCTGCATGGGCTGTTCATTTATGGCGCCAACGGCGAATGGCTGGTGACCGACAAAGACCAGATTCCACCCAACGCCAACAACGGCGACCGGGAGTATTTCGCCTACCACCGCAGCCACCCGGGCAACGGCTTGCACATCGGCCCGGTGATCACCAGCCGCAGCACTGGAGAGCCGGTCATTCCCGTGTCGCGGCGCATCAACAACCCCGACGGCAGTTTCGCTGGGGTGTTTTTGGCCACCATGCGGCTAGGTTTCTTCCTCGAATATTACGCAGGCTTCCAGATCGACGAGCACGGAGTGTTCGTCCTCGCCCTGGCCGATGGCACCCTGCTCGGCCGCCGCCCATTGCTCCCCAATGTCATAGGCACCAGCCTGGCGAACTCCGAGCTGTTCCAGGATTACCTGCCGCGGATGAATGACGGGATCGCCGACTTGGAGTCGCGCATCGATGGTGAACGCCGGTTCGTGGGCTTTCGCAAGGTCAACGGCTACCCGCTGGTGGTCGCCGCGGCGCTGTCCAGGCAATCGGTGCTGGCGCCGTGGAAGGTGGATGTGTTCAAGACTGCGCTAGTGCTGGGCGTGCTCGGTTGCGGCATCGGCCTGTTCGGGGCGGGGTTGATGCGCCAGTTCAGCTACCGCATCGCCATCGAGCACGAACTGCGAGGGGTGCAGCTGACGCTCAGCCAGATGGCCTTCTACGATGGCCTGACCGGCCTTGCCAACCGGCGCAAGCTCGATACCGCGCTGGAGGATGAACTCAACCGCGCTCGACGGCTGCACTATCCGATGGCCATGATCATGCTCGACCTGGACCGCTTCAAGCTGTTCAACGACCGCTATGGCCACCCGGCCGGAGATGATTGCCTCAAGGCCGTTGCCGCGGTACTGGCGGCCACGGTGCACCGCACCAGCGACCTGGCGGTGCGCTATGGCGGCGAGGAGCTGGCGCTGTTGCTGCCCAACACGCCTTTCGACGGCGCCTGCAAGATCGCCGACGACCTGCTCGACGGCATTCGTGCCCTGCGCATCGAACACCTGGACAACGGCGGCATCGTCACCGCCAGCCTCGGGGTTTATGTGTGCGAGCCAGGAACCCAGGAAACCTCGCCCGCGGCCATGATCAAAGCGGCGGACGCCCTGCTCTACGCCGCCAAACATTCGGGCCGCAACCGCTGGCGCGCGGCCGGCGGCAGTCAGCTGGCGCAGTCCGGCCCTGCTGTGTAGGCGGGCGATTGCCCGCCGGGTCGTCATTCGCGGCTGCGCCGGAGGGCCGCCCCCACGCCTACGACCGCCCCAGCGCCTGAGCCAGGAACGGCGCCGTCTTGCTGCCCGCGCACGTCGCTACCTCGGCAGGGGTACCACAGGCCACCAGTTGCCCACCTGCGCCCCCTGCCCCGGGGCCGATATCGATCACCCAATCGCTGTCGGCTACCACCCGCATATCGTGCTCCACCACGATGACCGTGTGGCCCGCCTCGATCAGCCGGTTCAACTGCACCAGCAAGCGGTCGACGTCCTGCGGGTGCAGGCCGGTGGTGGGTTCGTCGAGCACATAGAGCGCCGCCCCGCGGGCGCTGCGCTGCAGTTCGGTGGCCAGCTTGATCCGCTGCGCCTCGCCGCCGGACAGCTCCGTCGCCGGCTGGCCCAGGCGCAAGTACCCCAGGCCGATGTCTCGCAATACCTCCAGCGACCGGCGCACCGCGGGTTCGCCGGCGAAGGTGTCGAGCGCCTGCTCCACTGTCAGCCTCAGCACCTGGGCGATGTTCAGCCCTTGCCAGGTCACCGCCAGGGTCTCGGGGTTATAACGGTCCCCGTGGCACAGCGGGCAAGGGGCGTACACGCTGGGCATGAACAGCAACTCCACGCTGACGAAGCCTTCGCCTTCACAGGTTGGGCAACGCCCCTTGGCCACGTTGAAGGAGAATTGCCCTGCATCGAAGCCGCGTGCTCGGGCTTCGGGCGTGGCGGCGAAGCACTTGCGCACATGATCGAACAGCCCGGTATAGGTCGCCAGGTTCGAGCGTGGCGTGCGGCCGATGGGCTTTTGATCCACCGGGACCAGCCGCCGCAGCTGGTCCATGCCGGCCACGATCCTGCCGGCGACTGGCTGCGAAGGCTCGTCGTCGAGATTGTGCTCGTTGTCGGCGGCTGCCGGTTCAGGCTGGCCCAGCTGCTCGCTGACCAGTTCGAGCAGCGCCTGGCTGACCAGGCTGGACTTGCCCGAGCCGGAGATGCCCGTCACCGCCGTCAGGCAATTGAGCGGGAAGGCCACATCCAGTTGGTTCAAGTTGTTGCGGGTAATGCCTTCGAGCCGCAACCAGCCGGCCGGGGTGCGTGGCTCACGCTGGCTGGGCTTGCCTTGGGCGAACAGGTACGCGCCCGTGCGCGAATTCGCTACCTCGGCCAGGCCCTTCGGCGGGCCGCTGTACAGCACCTCGCCGCCTCGCTCGCCGGCGTCTGGCCCCACGTCCACCAGCCAGTCGGCCTGACGCAGGGTGTCCAGGTCATGCTCTACCACGAATACCGAATTGCCGGCCTGCTTGAGCCGTTGCAACGCAGCGAACAGCGCCTGGCTGTCGGCGGGGTGCAGCCCGGCAGAGGGTTCGTCGAGCACGTAGATCACGCCGAATAGCTGGGAGTTGAGCTGAGTCGCCAGGCGTAGCCGCTGCAGTTCGCCCGAGGACAACGTCGGTGTGCTGCGCTCCAGGTCCAGGTAACCCAGCCCGAGGTCTGTCAGGGTTGCCAGCCGCTCGAGCAGCTCTTGGGCAATGCGTTGGGCTGCCAGGCGCTTTTCGATGGACAGGTTCGGCGTGTAACGCACCTCCTTGCCGCTGGCGTGAGCGCTGCCACCGCTGGCCACCCGCCGGTCGCGAGCCTCACGCGTCTGAGCATGGGTCAAGATGTCGCCGCCCTCCTCGCCTGCCGTGAGGTACTCGGCAGCGGCCACGGGTGCCAGCAGCTCGGCCAGTGCTTGCAGCGGCAGGCGGGAGAGTTCGGCGATGTCCAGCCCGGCAAACCGCACGCTCAAGGCTTCGGGCTTAAGCCGCTTGCCCTGGCATTCCGGGCAAGGGCTGGCGCGCATGAATTGCCCCACTCGCTTGCGCATCATCGCGCTCTGGCTGTGGCTGAACGTGTGCAGCACATAGCGCCGGGCGCCGGTGAAGGTGCCCTGGTAGCTGGGCTCGAGCTTGCGCCGCAGCGCCTGTTGGGTCTGCTCTGGGGTCAGCCCGGCGTACACCGGCACCGTGGGGGTTTCTTCGGTGAACAGAATCCACTCGCGCTGCGCCTTGGGCAGGTCACGCCAGGGAATGTCCACGTCATACCCGAGCGTCACCAGGATGTCGCGCAGGTTCTGCCCTTGCCAGGCCGTGGGCCAGGCCGCGACTGCCCGCTCACGGATGGTTAGGGAGGGGTCCGGCACCAGCGAAGCTTCGCTGACGTCGAACACCCGGCCCAGGCCGTGGCAATGCGCGCAGGCGCCCTGTGGGGTATTGGCGGAAAAGTCCTCGGCGTACAGCATCGGTTGCCCGGAGGGGTAGCTGCCAGCGCGCGAATAGAGCATGCGGATCAGGCTCGACAGGGTCGTCACGCTGCCTACCGACGAACGTGCGTTGGGCGTGCCGCGCTGTTGCTGCAACGCTACCGCCGGCGGCAGCCCTTCGATGGCGTCTACATCGGGCACGCCCGCCTGGTCGATCAACCGCCGCGCATAAGGCGCGACGGATTCGAAGTAACGGCGCTGCGCTTCGGCATACAGCGTCGCGAACGCCAGGGAAGACTTGCCCGAGCCGGACACGCCACTGAAAACCACGAGGGCATCGCGGGGGATGTCCACGCTCACATTCTTAAGGTTGTGCTCACGGGCGCCGCGCACCCGCACAAAGCCGCTGCCGGAGGGGTTCCGGGAGGCATCAGGCGTGGAAGTCATGGAGGTTTCCCTGCTGTACCGAACAGAAGGGTTCGATCTACGGCGGGGAAGGATCGTTCAGCCGCTGGCGCGGTGAAAGGAGGCGGTCAGAGCGGGCAAAACTCGCGAATAGGACTTTAAACCTGGCTTCGCTGCCGATTCGTGGGCGTGGCCCGCTCCTGTCCAGATCAAGGCTTGATCGGCACCTCGGTCGAGGTACTGACCAGGTGCGGCTGGGTCGCTCGTCGCGCCTCGCTCACCATGATCTGCGGGGTGGTTGAACAACGGTATTTGACGCCCTTGCTAGTGGGCATCGTAGTCACCGTTTCCATACATTCGGCCCGAGAGGCATAGGCCGTTGGCCGAGTCTCCTCCAAGCACCCTTCCGTCGCTGTGCACACGCTCATCACCATCACGAAAACACTCATCATTGCCAACACTCCTTTGCGAGGCCAGACGGACATCTATTGGAAAACTGGGCCGATTCTGCGCATGCCGTGAGTAGGAAAACAATGGGGAGCAACCTACCGATCGTCGGGAACATGGCGGGTTGCCTTCATTTTCCGGATGGGAACTATAACTTGTTGTTCTGTATGAACTTTTTCAAAATGCCACTATTTGAGAAATGTTCTCTTCAAGGGCCTTTCCAGCGGATTTCCGTCGCCAATCCGCTGGCGTGGCCATTTGCCCAATGTCGGTTCTGTTACAGTCCTGAACAACCCTGAAACATCAGCTGAAAAGCCTGGCCAAGGCCTGGGCCTGTGCTGCCACATCGGTCACTGCCGTGCTTTCCCACCACAGCCCGCGCAGGGGTGGGCCAAGGGCAAATAAAACCTGCGAAACCGAGCCTTGCGCGTCCACCACCGCACCGCTGGCGTGAGCGTCGATCCCCAACGCCAGTGGCCCAGGCCGCACCAACCCACGAGCCAGTAATTGCCGCGGCAGCGGTTTGTCTACCCGGCGCCAGTCGTATTCGATGCCGCTGGAGTTGATTACCGCGCAACCTTGAACCACTACCGGCTGCTGCTCCCCTCTGCGGCGGATGAGCAACTGCACGCCCTCCGGCAGCCCGGTAGCTTCGAGCAGCGCGGCTGCCTCGATGTGCAGCCGGCCGGCGGCTTGCAAGTGGGCGAGCAACGCCGCGCCCAAGGGGGGCGACCGGTGATGATGGCTTTCCCACCAAGGCCGCAGATGGCGCACGAACTGCCGGCGCTGAAACTCGCTGGCGTGGCTCCACAATCGCCCCACGTGCGCACGCACGGTGTCCAGTGGCGCTTGCCAGTCCACCCCCTGCGCTTGCGCCAGGCGGCACTGCCGGCGCAGCTCGGCCGAGAGCTGGCGCGGGCTGGCATGGAGCGTCTGGGCGAGGAAGTCTGGCCAAGGCGGTGGCTGGCGCCGCGGCTGCGGCAACAGCCCATGGCGCGAGAACACCTGGATCGGCCCACGGTGCCCTGCCTGTTGCAGCGACACCAGCGCATCGATCATGGTCAACCCGGCGCCTACGATTAGTACCCGCCCGTTCGCCGGGACCTGCGCCATGGCGTTCACATCCCACGGGTCCAGGCCGGCGAAAGCCGTGGCCAGGCCGGCACCGGCCCGGCGCGTGCGTGACGCCGCGAACACGCCGGTGGCCAGCACCGCCCGCGGCGCGAACCAGCGCTTGCCACCTTCCACCTCCACGCAGGCACCGCCCTGGTGGGTGAACAGGTCCACCACCTCGGCCCGCACATGCTCGACGCTCGAGCGCGGCGCCGCTGCCAGTGCTTCGTCGAGCCGTCGCTGGGCATAACGGCCAAACAGCGCCCGCGGCGGAAACAGCTCAGCCACCGGCACAGCCTGCGCGGCAGCCTCCGGCCAGCCGCCCGCGGCGATGTGTGCCGCCAGCCAGTGGGTGAGGTCGTCGGGAGCGTCGGGGTCCACACTCATGCGGGCCGCGTTGGCGTTGAGGGTATGGCCCAGTTCGGTGGCGCTGTAAGCCTCGCCACGGCCCAGCTCGGCGCGGGGCTCGAACACCACGATGTGCCGCGCGCCAGGCAGGCGCAGCAGCTGCATGGCCAGCAAGGTACCGCTCAGGCCGCCCCCAATGATAAGTACGTCGGCGTTCGTCAAGGCTGCGCGTCCTTCCGCTATCGAATGGCCGCCATGGTACACCGAGCCTGGGTCGCGCTCGTGGGCCGGCGCATGCCCTCCGTGCGTTGCGTTGGCCAGCCCAAGGTGCAGCCTGCGCTCTAGCGCGGGGCAAGGCCCCGGAACACGGTTTCGGTCAACTGGCGAACGCGCCCGGCGTGGGCGGCCAAGTCCGGCACCTCCTGCTGCACAAGGCGCATGAACAGCATCGAGCAGTAGTCGTTAAGGAAATACGCCACGAAGGCCACGTCCACCGAGGCGCCGAGCTTGCCTTGCGCTTGCAGGTCCTGCAGCAGGCAGGCGATCTCCGCCACCAGCCCCTCGTTCAGCGAGACCATCACTTCCGGCACGCTGGCGCTGAACCCCAGGGCCATCACTTCACGCCAGATGGATGCGGGCAGCGCCGCCAGCTCGTGTTGCACGATCAACCGCTCCAGGTGGCACAGGGCGTCTACCGGGTCGTCGAAGGCAGGCATCTGTTGGCGGGCATCGGCGATAGCCTGGCGGTCCGCCTGCTGCACCAGCGCCAGGAGGATTTCCTGCTTGCTGCCGAAGTAATTGAACACCGTAGGCGTAGACACCCCGGCATCCACGGCGATCTGCTCCACGGTCGTGGCCATGAACCCATGGGTTTCAAACAATACCCGGGCGGCACCAACGATTGCCTCGCGGCGCTGTTCCTTTTGCCTCGCACGTAGCCCAGCCATCGCTGCTTCCCGTCACATTCGTAAGGCTGTGATTCTAGGCAATTTTCTATTTCGATCAATATTTTTAGTTGACTATAAGTTTTTACATGGATAAAACTCAGCGCACCGATCAGCCAAGAGATGGCCGCGATGCAGTCCGAACTGTCCCACCACTTGACCCAGGCCTACGCCAGCGCCGCCCAGGCTGCGAGCGCCGAGCCGCTCATGCAGGGCTTCCCGCCGGCGCTCGAAGCGCGGGTGACTTGGCATAACTTCATGCGGCCCCCCTACAACCGTTGGGCGTTCAAAAACCTAGGGCGCATTCGCCCCAGCATCACCGTGCGCAAGGGTGGGGATCGGCCTTCACCGCTGCCGGCGGCCAGCGGCTCGCTCTCAGGCTTTACCTTCGAAAGCGCCACTGGCCAGCAGGTGGCGCTGGAGCAGCACCTGCAAGCGACCTGCACAGACGGTTGGCTGGTGATGAAAGCGGGCCAGGTGGTGGCCGAGCAGTACTTCCACGGCCATCAGGCGCACAAGCGGCACATCATGTTCTCGGTCACCAAGTCGTTGATCGGGCTGCTGGCCGAAGGGTTGATCCTCGACGGCACCTTGAACCCGGCGCTGCCGGCGCGGCACTACGTTCCTGAATTCGACGGCAGCGCCTTCGCCGATGCCAGCGTGCGCCAGCTGTTGGACATGGCCGTGGCCATCGATTACGACGAGGCCTACGACGACCCCACCTCCGGGGCCTCGCAGTTCGGCTATGCCTGCGGGCTGACCCCCGCGCCAGCGGGCATCACGCCCTCCCCTTCGCTGTACGCCTACCTGCCTGGCATGCGCAAGCGCGGCGAGCACGGCGGCTTCTTCCACTATGTAACCGCGACCACCGAGGCCCTGGCCTGGGTGATGGAACGCGCCAGCGGCATCGCCTGCGCCGAGCAGCTCGAAGCCTTGTGGCGGGGCCTTGGCTGTGAACGCGACGGTTTTTTCATCGCCGACCCGTGGGGCCGCAGCATCGCCGGTGCAGGCTTCAACGCCACGCTGCGCGACATGGCCCGCTACGGTGCGATGGTCCTCGCCCACGGCCAGGCACAGGGGCACCAGCTGGTGCCCGCTGCCGCCATCGACGCGGTGCTGGCCGGCGGGGACCCGGCGATCTATGCCGCCAACCGCGACTTCGCCGCCTGGACCCCCGGCGCTACCTATAAAAGCCAGTGGTACGTCTACCCCGGCGAAGCACTGCTGGCGGTAGGCATCCACGGTCAATGGCTCTACGTGGATTTCGCCCGCGACGTGGTGATCGTCAAACAATCCTCCATGCCGACCGCCGAGGGCCCGCTGGACATCGACACCGCTCGGCTGGTACGGGCGCTCGCGGCCTCTCTATAACAGGCAAGTCACCGCACCCTCACACATGGGACAGGTTTATGAACCACTGGATCAGACACAGCGTGACCGGTTTGCTACTGAGCACCGCCAGCCTTGCCGCCCTCGCCGGCCCCGGCGGCGAACTGCGCATCTATAACTGGATCGAGTACCTGCCCAAAGACGTGCTGCAGGACTTCGAACACCGCACCGGCATCAGCGTTACCTACGACGTGTTCGACAGCCCGCAAACCCTCGAAGCCCGAATGCTCACCGGCTCCTCGGGCTACGACATCGCCTTCCCCAGCAGCAGCCAGATACCCCACCTGATCGCGGCCAAGGCGGTCATGCCGCTGGACCGCGCGCAGCTTCCTCACTGGAGCAACCTGGACGCCCGCTTCATGCAGCAGCACGAAGCGCTGGATCCCGGCAATGCCTATGCAGTGCCCTACCTATGGGGCACCACGCTGATCGGCTACAACCAGGCCAAGGTCACCGCCGCGCTGGGGCCGAACGTCGATATGCGCGACTACGACCTGCTGTTCAAGCCGGAGAACATCGCCAAGCTGGCCCAGTGCGGGGTGGCCTTCCTCGACAGCCCGGACGAAATCCTGCCCATCGCACTGAACTACCTGGGGCTGAACCCTAACAGCCAGCGCGAAGAGGATTACGCCAAGGCCGAGGCGCTGCTCAAGTCGATCCGCCCGTACATCCGCTACTTCAACTCCTCGAAATTCGGCCAGGACCTGGCCAACGGTGACATCTGCGTGGCGGTGGGCTGGTCTGGCGGCATGCTGGCGGCGCGCAACATGGCGTTGGCCGCTAACAACGGCAATGACATCCGCATGGCGTTGCCGCGCCAAGGCACGCTGATGTGGTCCGATGAAATGGTCATCCCCAAGGGCGCCACCCACCTGGCCCAGGCCCACGCCTTCATCGACTACCTGCTCGAGCCTGAAGTGATCGCGCGGGTCACCAACCAGATCGGCTATCCCAACCCCAATGCGGGGTCGGCCGGCAAGATCGACCCAGCCCTGTTGCAAGACCAGAACCTGTTCGTGCCCGAGGCCCAGCGCCATCTGCTGTTTCGCTTCGAGCCACCAAGCATGGCGCTGCAAAGGCTGATGACGCGCATCTGGAACCGGATCCGCAGCGATGTCTGAGGCGTGCCTGGAGGCTGCGCTGCGCATACGCGCGATCATTGGCCAAGGCGTGCCCGTGGGGCGCGGCCCCGAGGGGGAACGGATCGACTACCCGATCCTCGGCGGCGAGTTTCAGGGCTCGGGCATCGCTGGCAGCGTGCCGCCCGGTGGCGCCGACCATTACCTGGAACGCGCGGATGGCCTGGGCGTGCTCGATGCCCGCTATCACTTGCGCTGCGAAGACGGCAGCCGCATCGCCATTCACAACCGGGGGCTGCTGCGGCTGACCGCCAGGGGTACGGAACTGGCGCGGGGGCAATGGCCGATAGACCCCGCCGAGTATTGCTGCCGTTGCACTACCAGCTTCGCCACCGAGGCGCCGCACCTAAGTTGGTTGCAACAACATGTATTCGTAAGCGCGGTGTATTACCCGGGCTTATATGAAGTAGCCATCGATGTTTACAAGTTGATTTAAACGCCACTCCGAAACTTGCATTACCAGAACAATGAATCGGCGCCGTACCCCACTGTAAAACAACAACAATACAGACAACTTCGAAACTTCTCTGCCATTCAAACGACAACAAGCCGGAGCAGAACCATGAAGTGCCCGATCCCAAGGTTGGCGGCATTGCCTTTATTGGCATGCGCCCTCCCCAGCCATGCCATTGAACTGAATAAAGACTTCACCCTGGATGTACGCGTTACGGCCTTGAGCGATTATCGCGTGGGTGGTTTCAGCCTTACCCAGGGGGACCCGGCCCTTTGGCTGGATACCACCCTGGTCCACAGCAGCGGGCTGTTCGCCGGCGTGTTCAACACCAACGTCAACTTCGGCACCCGGGCGCGGCGAGAGTCGGACTACTACGCCGGCATCACCCGGGCGCTCGCGCCGAACGTGGTCGCCACGGTATTGCGCATCGAGTACGAATACCCCCACGACAGCCAATTCAACTACGGCGAATGGATCGGCACCCTGACCGCCTACGGCGCGACCCTGGGCGTCAAGTACGCCACCGACATCAAGCCGTTCGGCGACGACCGCATGATCACCTGGGTCGGTTATGCGCTGCCGTTGCCTTACGAGAGCCTGCTCGACGTGCGTTATGGCTACAACGACAACAAGGACGACATCTATGCCGCCGGCGACGGCTCGCGCCGCAGCACGTATCGAGATTGGCAGGTGGGCCTGAACAAACGGGCCTTCGGCCTGGAGTGGCGCGCCGCCTATATCGACACCGACCTGTCGCGCCATGAATGCGCTTCAGTGTTTGGCTACAACGACGTGTGTTCGGCCACCGTGGTGTGGTCGGTTTCGAAAAAGTTTTAAGCGTTTGACGCCTCGAGGAGTTTCCATGCATCCGAAGTATCTGACCGCGACCTTGGCGGTAGGCTTGGCCATGGCCAGCCAGCTGGCATGTGCCGGCAACGACGAAGTGCCGGGCGCACCCCCGGCAGTAGCGGAACGTCAATGGCAACCGTTCTGGGCCAAGCGGGTCACGGGTTATATAAAGGCCGCCGACGGCACTGAACTGCGCTATTCGGTATTACTGCCCAAGGCGCAAGGCAAGTTCCCGGTGCTGGTTCGCTACAGCGGCTATGACACCGGCAGCATCGGCGGCGCGGCCTACCTGGGCGACAACGAAACCTTCTCGGTGGCCCTGGACAAACAACTGGTAGAGCAAGGCTACGCGGTGATGGGGGTATCCGCCCGCGGCACCGGTTGCTCACAGGGCACGTTCGATTTCCTCGGCCCGCGCTACGGCACCGATGGCCGCGACGCCATCGACTTTGCCGCGGCGCAAAGTTGGTCCGACGGCAAGGTGGGGATGTTCGGCTGGTCGTGGGCCGGGATGTCCCAGCTGATGACCGCCTCGGAACGGCCCAAGGCGCTCAAGGCCATCGCGCCCGGCATGGTGCTGGGCGATGCCCGGGCGGACAGCTGGGCGCCAGGCGGCGTGCCAGCGCCGGAATTCGTCACCAGTTGGCACTGGTTCGTGGACCAGCGCTGGGAAGCGGTCAAGGCCAGCGCCAAGGCTGAGGGCGACCAGCGCTGCCTGGCCCAGGTGGCGCAGAACCAGGCCGATGTGGTGAAACACTCGCTCACCTACCAGCTAGCGCGCCATCCCCTGCGTGACGACTGGGTCAAGCAGCGCAGCCCGCGCGACCGCACCCAGCGCATCCAGGTGCCTGTGTTGTCGATGCAAACCTGGCAGGACGAGGCCGTGATGGCCCGGGAGGGCTACTACCAGGACACGCTCAAGCCCGAGCAGTTGTGGATGGTGCAGTCCAACGGCCCGCATAACCTGTATGAAGCGACCCGGTTCCGGGAGAAGCTGCTGGCGTTCTTCGACCACTTCGTCAAAGGCGTGAACAATGGCTTCGAAAGCAAGCCGCATATGGAAGTGTGGGAAGAAACCACCGCCGAGCGCCAGGGCGGCCGCCACGAGCCGAATGAAAGCGCCCGGCCCGGATGGACCTTCGAGCGCGACCGCTACCCATTGGCGGTCACCCCGGTCAGCTTCAGCCTGGGCGCGCAGGGCAGCCTTGCGCAAACCGGCCAGCCCGCGGGCCCGGCGGACGAATACGACTACCCGGTGCCCGGGCCAGAGGTAAACACCTACCTGCGCGACAATGCCTGGGGCCCGCAGGACCCACGCTTCAAGGGCGGCAGCCTGGCCTACACCAGCGCGCCGCTGCAACGCGACCTGGTCACCTACGGCAGCGCCAGCGCGGATGTATGGCTCTCCGCCGTGCTGGTGCCCGACCTGGATGTGCAGGTGACCGTCACCCAGGTGTTGCCCGATGGCCAGGAAATGTACGTACAACGCGGCTGGCTGCGGCTGTCGTCCCGCCAGCAGGACCCCCGCCACGCCACGTCCCTGCGCCCGTGGCGGCTGGACGAGCCCGACGCCTTGCAACCGTTGCTGCCTGACCAACCCGTGCTGGCGCGGGTCGAGCTGCCGCCGTTCTCCCAGGTGCTGCGCCAGGGTTCTCGCCTACGGCTGTGGATCGACGCTCCCAGCCGTACCGGTGGCTATGGCTTCGATACCTTCTCGCTCCCGGCGCACGTGAAAGTGCTGCACGACGCCGCCCATCCCTCGCGGTTGCTGCTGGGCACCCTGGCGGACGTGAAGGTACCGGTCGCTCAACCGGCCTGCGGCACCCTGCTCAAGCAGCCGTGCCGGCCAGACCCACTGCCTTGACCCGATGACCGAACGGCGCCGGCCGTCGGCGCCGCCTTTTCCCTGACCAAGCGAGACCTCTATGCCAAAGCCTACCTACCTGCGGCGTCGCGCCCTCTGCGCCCTGAGCCTTGCCGCGCTGTTCAGCCTGCAAGGCGCTTCTGCCATGACCCTCAAGGAAACCAAGCCGCAACGCCTGAGCAACGAACTGGTGATGCAGATCGACGTGCAGCTCGGCCCGCAGGAGGACATGGGTGCCGGCGATGACGGCCACCGGGTGAACTACCCGATCATCGGCGGCACGTTCGTGGGCAAGGGCATGAGCGGCAGCGTTATTCCCGGCGGCGCCGACATGTCCGTGGAGCGCAGCGACAAAACCACCCTGATCGACGCGCTGTACCGCCTCAAAACCAGCGACGGCCAGGTCATCATCATTCACAACGCCGGCATCTGGCGCCTGAGCGAGGCCGGCCAGGCCAAGAAGGACAAGGGCCTTGGGCTCAAGGACCTCGCCGACGGCGACGTGTATTGCCGCACTATCCCTTCCTTCAAGACCCAGCCGGGGCAGTACGACTGGCTGGGCGACAATATCTTCGTCGGCACCATCGACGGCCTCAGCGAGCATGAGGTGCTGATCAGCGTGTACAAGGTCGGCGGCAACTGAAGGCCCTGGCGCCTGCCATTCGGTAGGCCAGTGCCGCTGCTCTTGCGCTGAACGGCTGCCTGCTTGCTTGGTGTACGGCCGAGTGAACAGGCAGCCTCCCCCCGCTCCCCTGAACTGCTGAAACCCTCAAACCCGCACACATTTTGTGATATAGGATATTTAGGATCCTATCTCATGCATTGAATACCGGTACGAAACGCGCGCCGGAAGGGTTTCCCGCTGATGTCAGCACCGCCTCGTCCACCTCGATTGCCCCCTTCCTTATATAGGCAGGCGTGGGCCCGGCGCGCCCGGTTGCCGCTGCGCGCAACGCAGCCGCCTGCTTGCGCTACAGGTCCAGCACCATACAACCCGCTGCACGTTTGCCAAGAGGTAATCCGCACGCATGACCATCTCCTTATCGTCGTTGTGTACCACCGCTTGCCCGGCTGACGTTTCGCGAGCCACGCCTGGCTGCGCCGGTGATGTGTATCCATGGGCCTGCTAGACGATTGCCTGCAACTGTTGAGCGCCGCGAATACCGACGCTTGGCTGGACATACTCACCGGCGCGGCGAACAAGCTTGGGTATACTCGCGTGCTGTTCGGGTTGAAGCCGGGCAAAGACGCACCCAATGCCGCCGCGGTGGTGCTTGGCAATTTTCACCAAGCGTGGCGCCGCCGGTACGACGCGGCGGGGTACGCCAGCGTGGACCCAACGGTCAGCCACAGCTTCGCCTCGGCGCTGCCGCTGATCTGGGTACCGGAGCTGTATCGCAACGACGCGCAGCGGCAGTTTGCCGAAGAGGCCGCCGCTGCTGGCCTCAGCCACGGCCTGACACTGCCTATCCACGGGCCACAGGGCCAGGTGGGCATGCTCAGCCTCAGCTGCGACGCGGCACCCAAGGGCGAATACCTGGCGCAGGTACAGGCCTCGCTCGGCGACGCAGTGCTGTTGCGCGACTATGCGATGGCCAGTGGCGCGAGCTTCCTGGCGGCGACACAGTGCGCCCGCCCTCATCTCACCCCCCGGGAGCGGGAAATTCTCAGCTGGGCGGCATTTGGCAAAACGTCATGGGAGATCGGGACGATCCTGGGCATCAGTGAGCCGGCCGTTGAGTTTCATTTCAAAAACATCCGCCGAAAACTGAAGGTGTCTTCACGACGGCTAGCTGTCGCCAGGGCCATGCAGCTGGACCTCATTTCGCCGTGACGGCACCGCCTCACCGCTTGCGATGGCGGCCAGGTCCGCATCGCCGATACGCCCTGCCAGGTAAAGCCGGAGCAATACCAGCAATGCGGGTGAGCCGCGGCGCGCGCATTCCAAGCGGCTGGCCGCGGGCTGGCTCAGCCCGAACATTTGCCAGAATGCGCCTTGGCTCTTGCCAGCCCGGATACGAACATCCATTGCCCGCCTTACGATAGTTTTATCGAACAACATAGACACACCGCTAAACCTGAAAAACCCATAGTGCGTAACAGCACGCTCGCAGCGCTAGCTACCAGATTGATAGGGTGCCAATTATCCAGTGTGGATATATAAAACGCTCACTTTCACGGGAGGTGAGCAAGATGGACATTGCAATCGATCGAAGGGCCAACTTCAACGCATCGCGACTTCAGCAGATGCATACACTCAGAGCGAAGATATTCCGGGACAAGAAAGAATGGGACGTGAGTGTGATCGCAGGTATGGAGATCGACGGGTACGACGCTCTGGACCCGTACTACATGATCCTGGGAGAAGCCGATGACAAGGGCAGCGTCTATGGGTGCTGGCGCCTGTTGCCAACGCTCGGCCCCAACATGTTGGCCGATACCTTCCCGGAATTGCTGAACGGGGATCCGGCGCCTCGTGCCGAGGGCACCTGGGAGCTCAGCCGGTTCGCCATCGAACAGAACGCCGCAAAAGCAGGGACGTTTTCCCAGCGGTCATTGACCGCTATCAGGGCCGTGGTGCAGTTCGGGGTGAACCGCGGCCTGGTCAACTTCGTGACAGTTACCACCGTGGGCGTGGAAAAGCTGCTGATCCGGCTAGGCCTCGATGTGCGCCGCCTGGGCCCGGCCAGGGTGATCGGCGTGGAACGCGCGGTGGCGCTGAGCATACAACTCAATACCAAGACATTGAACGCATTGGCGGAATAATACGTTTCACCCTATCAAACCGGTAGGTTGATAAGTGCTCGGGATAATAGATCATCAGCCTGCTTCTCCCGCCGCTTCAGCCTGGGCGGCGATCAACTACGCAGGATTATCTCTACAAAGCCATGGTGGCGTGGTGGCTGGGCTGCCGGAAATACAAAACCATCGGGCCCGACAAGGTCAATCAGGTGCGGCATTTATTGATGTTCAAAGATGCCGCGACGGTCAGGGCGCACATGGCACGCCACGGTCGCCTGCTGCGCGAGAAGTTCGCCGCCGTGGAGCAGACGTTCCGCGATCGACTGGCGGGGCTGAAGGGCGTGGAATGGTCCACCCCCGCGGGCGGCTATTTCATTTCGCTGGAAGTCCCCGTGGGCCTGGCCAGGCGCGTTGTGGACCTTGCCAGCCAGGCGAACGTGAAAATGCCCCCTGCCGGCGCCACGCATTGCCAGGGCCACGATCCTAGTGAACGGCACTTGCGCATCGCGCCGTCCCACCTGGAGCTGGCCGAGGTCCAGCACGCCGCAGAGGTCATCGCCCTATCCGTGATGCTGGCCATTGCCGAAACCGCAGAGGGCGTGACCGCCTGAGCACGGCGCAACCCCAACGTGTTCCACGCCTGCCATGCCGGCAGCCACGGCGCCGTTATGACGAACCACCGGCCTTGTGGAATGATTCGCCGCTGCGCTTGTCGATCCTTTGAGCGAAGCCGCACACGGCTTCGCGGCCCTGGCCGGCAGCTCACAACAAAAAGGTTTGGCCCTGCCGCACCCAGCCTACCCGTGCGAATCACCCTATAGGTTCGACCATGCGCCGCATTGCCTCTGCCCTCTGCCTTGCCGCCGTTGTGATCGTGTCCACCCTACCCTGCGCCCAAGCCGACGCACCCGGCGGCGCCGCCGAGACCAAGGCCCAGGTGCTGGAACAGAGCGCCGCCAACGATGCGCCGCCCCCGCCCCGGGAAACCCTCAGCAGCACCGAGGTCCAGGCCGTGGACCCGGCCGGGCGCGAGTCCGTGGACGACGCCATCACCTGTTTGGCCCGCACCGTTTATTGGGAAGCCAAGGGTGGCAGCGAAACCAACATGGAGGCCGTGGCCAACGTGGTGATGAACCGCCTTGGCCACGAGGGCTTTGCCGATACCGTTTGCGGGGTGGTCAAGCAGGGGGTGGAGCAGAAGAACTGCCAGTTTTCCTGGTGGTGCGACGGCCGTTCAGACCAAGTGCAGGAAGAAGACCGCTATACCCTGGCCAAGGCCATCGCCGGCAAGGCCCTTAACCAACAGCTTGCGGACCACACCGGCGGCGCCCTGTACTTCCATGACCGCAAGGTCGCCCCCGGCTGGGGCAAGACCTACATCCGCACCGGCGCCACGGACAAGTTCGTGTTCTATAAGCCGCGCAGGGCTACGCAGTGATCACGCACTGGCGTTCAGTGTTGTAGCACATGGGGCCACGGCCGGGATTGGCGGCGCGGCCCAGTTCGCGGGCTGGCGCCCGCGCTACACGGTGGGCTGCTGCCTGATCAGGACCCGTTGGACGCCTTCCACTGCCCGCCTTCGACGATCACCGCGTTGGGATCGGTCTCTGGCGCCAGCTTGTCGCGCACGTACTGGTCGTACAGCTTGCGCAGGTATTTCTCATCGCCCAGCCGTGCCAGCTCACCGTTGACCCAATCCCGCAGTTCTACGTTGCCCTTCTTCACCGCTGGCGCGATGGGCGCTTCATCGCCCAGGGGCTGCGGCAGCAGGCGGAAGCCCGGGTGCTCCTTGGCCCAACTGAACAGCACCAGGTTGTCTTGGGCATAGGCATCGCCGCGGCCGTTGGCCAAGGCTTGCAACGACTCGGAATTCTTCTCGAACTTGAGCAGCTTCCAGTCTGGGTGGTTGCGGGTCAGCCAGATGTCCGCGGTGGTGCCGGTGGTGACGATGATGGTCTTGTCCTTGAGGTCATCCAGGGCCTTGGCCGGGCTGTTTTCGGCCACCAGAGCCTGCACCGCCACACGCAGGTTCGGGTTGGTGAAGTCCACCACTTGCTGGCGCTCGGGGGTGACCGTCATGTTGGCGAGGATCAGGTCCACCTTGTCGCTTTGCAGGAAGGGAATCCGGCTGGCGGGCTCGACCACCACGAACTCGACCTTCTTCTCGTCGCCGAGCAGGTCCTTGGCGAAGCGCTTGGCCAGGTCCGTGTCGAAGCCCACGTACTGGCCCTTGTCGTCGACGAAACCGAACGGCGGCTTGTCGCTGAACACGCCCACGATGAGCTTCTCGCGCTGCTTGATGGCCGCCACCGCGCCGGCAGGCGCCGAGGCGCTGGCGGTCTTGGCGGGTTCGGGCTTGTCGCAGCCGGCCAGCAGGCCGAGGGCGAACAGGGGCAGTAACACGGCAGTTTTGAATTTCACGATGCTTTCCTTCTAGGCATGTTTTCTACATAGGAGAAGCGTTCCAGAAACTGCTGCGCGCGTGCGGTCTGCGGGGAACTGAAAAAACGCTCGGGGTCGTTCTGTTCGGCGATGCGGCCGCCGTCCATGAACACGATACGGTCGGCCACCGCGCGGGCGAAGGCCATTTCGTGGGTCACGATCATCAGGGTCATGCCGGCTTCGGCCAGGTCCAGGATCACCTGCAGCACTTCCTTGACCATTTCCGGGTCCAGGGCGGCGGTGACTTCATCGAACAGCATCACCTTGGGGTTCATGCACAGCGCTCGCACAATGGCGATGCGCTGCTGTTGCCCGCCGGAGAGCTCGCGTGGCCAGGCCTGCGCCTTGTCGGCCAGGCCCACCCGTTCCAGCAACGCCAGGGCCTGGGCCCGGGCCTCGGCGGCGGGCCGGCGCTGCACCCGCAATGGGCCCAGCAGGACGTTGTCCAGCACGGTCATGTGCGGGAACAAGTGATAGCTCTGGAACACCATGCCCACTTGCTGGCGCACCCGCCGCCAGTCACTGGCAGGGGTGAGCAGCTCGCCAGCGAAGCGCAGGGTGCCGCCATCGCCCTGCTCCAGGCCATTGAGGCAGCGCAGCAAAGTACTTTTGCCACAACCGCTGGGGCCTAGCAGCACCACCACCTCACCTTCATGAACCTGCAGGTCCACGCCTTGCAAAACCTGGGCGGCGCCGAAGCGCTTATGGAAGCCCGCCAACTCGATCAGTGCGCTCATGAGTGATTCCAGCGCCGTTCCAGGCGCCGGGACGCGCTGGACAGCGGATAGCAAACGAGAAAGAAGAACACGAACAAGCAGCCATAGATGAGCACCGAGGCGTAGGTGCGCTCGATGATCTGCTGGCCGGCCTTGGTCACATCCACCACGCCGATCAATACCGCCAGCGAGCTGGTCTTGATCAACCGTGTGTACACATTGATCACCCCGGGTGTGATGCGCTTGAGCGCTTGCGGCAGGAGTATCCAGGCATACAGCTGGCGCGCCCCCAGGCCGATCGCCAGCCCCGCGTCGCGCTGGCCACGGGGCAGCGAATGCAGGCCGCCGCGCACCACCTCGCCCACTTCCGTGGCCCCCCACAGCCCCAGCACCAGCACCGCACACCAGAACGCCGGCACGCTCAAGCCGAGGAACATCGGCAGCCCGAAGAAGAACAGGTACAGCCACACCAGCACCGGAATCGCCCGGAACAGCTCCAGATAGGCGCGGAGCACACCATTGAGCCAACGCACCCCGAGCGTGCGACCGATGCCTTGCACCAGGCCCAGCAGCGTGGCCAAGGCGATGGCCGCCGCAGAGATGCCCAGGGTGCGCGCGGCGCCCGCGGCCAGTTGCGGCGCCGCCTGCCACAGCAGCTCAAAACCCGTAATGGCCACGTTGCAGCCTCCGCTCCAATTGCCCCAGCAGCAGCGACAGCGGCAAGAACAACAGCAGGCACAGCGCCGTCAGCACCGCGAGCATCTCGTAGGTTTTGTAATAGAGGGCGATGTAGTTTTTGGTCGTGTACAGCAGTTCGGGCACGGCCACGGCAGACACCACCGTGGTTTCCTTGAGCAGGAAAATCACATTGGCGAACAGCGCAGGCAGGCTGAAGATGCCTGCCTGCGGCAGCACCACGTAACGCAACAGCTGCCATGGGGTCAGGCCGATGGCGCGGCCGGCTTCCAACTGCGCCTTGGGCAAGGCCTCGACCCCCGCGCGCAGCACTTCGGTCAGGTAGGCGCCGCCGAGAAACGTCATGGCGATGATCGCCGAGGCGAAGCCGCTGATGCTCACCCCCAGGCTGGGCAAGGCAAAGTAGATGAAAAACAGCTGGATCAGCAGTGGTGTATTGCGCGCCAGTTCGACGTAAGCGCGCACCACACCAGAAGCGCCCGGCACGCGCAACGCGAGCAGCGCATTCGTGGTCAGCGCCACCGCCAGGGAGGTGAAGATCGCCAGCAGCCCGACCTGCAAGGTCATCAGCATGGCGGCGCCGAAGCTGGGCAGGGTCGAGAGGATGAAAGGAACATCGAACGTCATGGGCAGGGCCGCCACGACGGGCGCGCGCGGCGCTGCGTGGGCAGGGCACGAAACAGGATTGGCATGTTCGGAGGCCTTGCGGCAAAGGGCTGATTAAAGGGAGCGGCGTTCACGCAGGCAGTTACAGGCTGCCCGCAGGCGCCATGGCGCCTGCAAAAGCCTTTCGAAAACTGCGCGGGGAGCGCTTTTTATAGCCTATTGAAACCACATGAGACTTTGTAATACCTGTTTCGAATAAGCATAGAGCCGCCCGACAACGCCCCGCTTACCCGGCTGAACGCCACGAATAACGCCTAAGCATAGTCCGTTTCGGTATTTGGTATATACCAAAATGGCCACGTATAACGGCATCACTTTCCCAAGGGCTGAGCAGGCTGCGCTTCGATGGTTTCGTTAAGGATCATGCTGGAATACTTCCACCCGTGGCCGAATTCGGCGGGGTTCTACCTTGCCCGGGAGCGTGGTTGGTATGCCGAGGCGGGGCTGGATGTGGAGCTGCGCGTGGCAGACCCCGAACGCGGCGACAGCTTGCAGCACCTGGCGGACGGTGTGGTCGAGCTGGCGGTGTTCCCCAGCAATCGCCTGCTGGTGCGGCGGGATCAAGGGCAGCCACTCAAAGGGGTGGCAGCCATCAACCATGCGGGCCTGGAGGCCATCCAGACGCTGACGGACTTCGCCATCGACCGGCCGCGCCAGTTGATGGGCAAGCGCCTGGCGATGAACCCGACGCCACGCGGCTTGGCCATGGTGCGCCATTTGGTGCGCGAGGATGGCGGCGATCCCGATGCGGTGATCATCGTCGACGCCGGCAGCCGCGAGCTGCGCCCGGAAGACCTCGCCGCCGGCCTGGCACACGCCAGCTTCGGTGGCTATTGGGCCTGGGAGGCACTGATGGACAGCCCCGTCGAGGCAGCCCGGCGAGTGGTCTGGCCGGTGGGCGACTGGGGCGCACCGCCCTACCACAGCTACCAGCTAGGCGCGCATGAACGTTGGATCGAACGCAGCCCCGAAGTGCTGCGGGCCTTCCTCGCGGCCACCGAACGGGGCTTTCTGGCCGCGGCCCAAGCGCCGCAGGCCGCCTGCCCGGTGTATGAACGGGTGATCCCCTATTTCCCCACCCGGTTGATCGAGCATTCGCTGCACTGCATCGCCCCCACCTGGCTGCACAACGGCCGCTGGGGCGAGCAGCGCCAGCCGTTGATCGAGCCCTATGCGCACTGGCTGCACCAGCACGGCATCGTGCAACGGCCAGGGCAGTGGGCCGGTGCCTTCACCAACGAATTTCTGCCGGAGCCGCACGCATGAGCCAGGCACCGCACAGCCACGGGCTGGCCGGGGAGCTGGTGGAGCCGGATTGGCCCCTGCTCGCCGAGGTGGAACTGCACGGGCTGCTGGCCCACTACCCCGCCCTTGGGGCCCTGCACAGCGTGACCTGGCACAGCCCGCGGCCGTTTTCCACGGCGGCGCTGGTACGCACAAGTGCAGGCGACTGGTTTGTGAAGCGCCATCATCGGAAGGTGCGCAGCGTTCCTTGGCTGGAAGAAGAACACCGCTTCGTCGCCCACCTGCGCCGTGGCGGCGTGCCCGCCCCCAAGGTGCAGGCCAGCGCCAGCGGCGCCACGGCTATCGAGCAGGGCGGCTGGAGCTATGAAGTGCATGCGCGCGCCGAGGGCGCCGACCTGTATCGGGACGCGCAGTCCTGGGAGCCGTTCCAGTGCCAAACCCATGCCAGGGCAGCGGGCCGCGCCTTGGCGCAGCTGCATGGCGCCGCCGAGGGCTACACGGCACCTGCGCGCCAGGCCAGCGTGCTGGTCAGCCGCCCGCAACTGCTCGCCGACGCGAACCTGCTCGGCGCCCTCGCCCACCATCTGCACCGGCAACCGGCCCTTGCCCACTACCTGGCCGGTCGCGATTGGCAGGATGAACTGGCGCGGCTGATCCTTCCCGCCCAGGCTGCACTGCTGCCGCACCTGCCCGGCCAGCCGGCGCTGTGGACCCACAACGACTGGCACGCGTCCAACCTGCTGTGGAACGCCGACCCACACCAACCCTCGGTGGCGACCGTACTGGACTTCGGCCTGTGCGACCGCACCTTCGCCCTCTATGACCTGGCCACCGCGCTGGAGCGCAACGCCATCCCCTGGCTCGAGCTGGACCACGGCGGCGGCGCCCGCGCCGACCTTGCCACCGTGGATGACCTGCTCGCCGGCTATGCCAGCCTGCGCCCGCTGCCCCCTGCGGCGATAGACGCCCTCTGCGCGCTACTGCCGCTGGTGCACCTGGACTTCGCGGTGGCGGAAGTCGCCTATTTCCAAGGCATCCTGAACAACCGCGCCAGCGCCGATATCGCCTGGGACGGGTACCTGCTGCGCCATGCACGCTGGTTCGCCGAGGTCGAAGGCCAGCGGCTGATCGAACACCTGCAACAGCGCCGTGGAGACTGGGCATGAGCACCTCAACGTGGTTGATCAGCCCCGCCGCGCTGCACGCCCGCCTGGGTTCGCCCGGGCTGGTGATCTTCGATGCCACGGTGGACCTGCCCGCGCCGCGCTTCGACGGCGACTACCGCGTAACCAGCGGCTACGTCGGCTGGCTGCGGGGCCACCTCCCCGGTGCGCGACACGCCGACCTGTTGGTCGACCTGGCAGCCCCGAACGCCGGCTACAGCTTTGCCATGCCTACGGTGCAGGGGTTTGCCGAGCACCTGGCGCGGCTCGGCGTCGGGCCGCGCAGCGAGGTCGTTGTCTATGACCGCGCCGATGGCTTCTGGGCGGCACGGCTATGGTGGATGTTGCACAGCGTTGGCCTCGGTGCAGCCCTGCTCGACGGCGGCTATCAGGCATGGCAACGCGCTGGCCTGGCTATAGGCACTGGGGTGGCGAGCCTGGCGCCAGCCAGTGCCCCGCCCGTGCTACGGCCGCGCGCGGAATGCTGGGCGAGCCTGGAGGAAGTCCACGCCATCAGCCTGGGCCAGGCACCCGGCCGCCTGGTGTGCGCGCTGGCGCAAGCGGTGTTCGACGGCAGCGCCGCCACCCGCTACAGCCGCCGCGGGCACATCCCTGGCAGCCTCAATCGCCCCGCCCGTACGCTGTTCGAAAGCGACGGCCGCTATCGGCCCACCAGTGCGTTAGCGCAGGTGCTGGGGCCTGACTTGCTCGGCGATGGCAGCCGCCTGGTGTTGTACTGCGGCGGGGGCATTTCCGCTGCCGCCACCGCCTTTGCCCTAACCCTGCTCGGGCGCGAAAACGTTGCCCTGTACGACGGTTCGCTGCAGCAATGGAGCGCCGACCCCGCTTTGCCAATGACCACCGGAGCAGCTCCGGCCTGACCGCCCGCACCGGGCTGCGCGTACACTTCGCACCCCCGCTTGCCAACGCGCAGGCGGCGATGTTGCGCGCACGGATCGACCTCACCATGGAGCTGCCTTGATGTTGCCTCACCTACCCTTCCCGGCCCGCTTGCTGATCTCAAGCATCGCCCTGGCTTCAGCCGGGGCCGCCGTCGCGGATGAACCCACCACCCTCGGCACCGTGACCGTGGTCGGGGATGCCGCCGACAGTTACCGCGCGCCCACTGCCTCGGTCGCGGGCAGCGACGACGCGCCTTTGCTGGACACGCCCGCGTCGGTTTCAGTGTTCAACGCCCAGCTGCTGCAAGACCAGCAAGCGCGGCTGCTCAGCGAGGTGCTGCGCAATGACGCCTCGGTGGGCGAAAGCTATGCCCCGGTGGGTTACTACGAGAACTTCGTGGTCCGCGGGTTTTCCCTCAACGCCGCCAACAGCTACAAGATCAACGGCCGCACCATCGCCGGCGAGCAGAACGTGGCGCTGGAGAACAAGGAGCAGGTGGAAGTGCTCAAGGGCTTGGCCGGGCTGCAGAGCGGTGTGAGTGACCCGGGCGGTGTGGTCAATTACGTGACCAAGCGCCCGCGGGACATCCGCTCGGTGACCGTAACGGCCGATCAGGATAGCGGGCGTTCGCTGGCGGTGGACGTAGGCGGCTTTTTCGGCGCCGAGCAGCAGTTCGGCCTGCGCGCGAACGTTGCCCACGAGGATATCCGCTCCTATGTGGACCACGCCGACGGCCAGCGCGACTTCGCCTCGCTAGCGTTCGACTGGGTCATCGACCCGCGCGCCACCCTGCAGCTGGACGTCGAGTACCAGGCGCGCGAGCAACGCTCGGTCCCCGGCTATCAACTGCTTGGCGGCAGCGAGCTGCCCCACGGCGTGAACCCTCATGACCTGCTCGGCTACCAGAGCTGGTCCAAGCCGGTGCGGATGGACTCGCTCAACACCAGCGGGCGTTACACCTACCTGCTCACCGATGACTGGACAGCCCGCCTGGGCTTGTCCCACAGCCAAGTGGTGATCGACGACTACAGCGCCTTCCCCTGGGGCTGCTACGGCGCCGCCAGTTGCGCCAGCACGGCGGTGCCTAACACCTTCAGCAGCGAGGGTGACTATGACATCTACGATTTTCGCAGCCCCAACGACACCCGCCGGGTCGATGAAGCCGAGGCCGCGCTGAGCGGCCGTTTCGACCTCGCCGGACTGCGCCACGAGCTGGATCTGGGCCTGAGCGCGCAGCGCCGCACCGTGGACAGCCACGACGAAATCAACGAATGGGTAGGCTCGGGCAACATCAACGCGGCCCCGGCCGATTACACGCCTTACAGCGGCAGCCTGACCCCCAGCTATCGCCACCTGGACAGCCGCCAGTACGGGTTGTTCGTCAACGACCGGGTGCACCTGAGCGAACGCTGGCAACTGCTGCTGGGCGGCCGGGAAGTGCTGCTCGATGAAAAAACCTTCGACAGCGACGGCGACACCACACGCCATACCCGCCAGTGGAAGTTCCTGCCCAATCTGGCGCTGGTCTACCAGCCGTGGGACAACACCTCTCTGTATGCCCGCTACAGCAAGGGCCTGGCCCTGGGCCGCGAAGCGGACTGGTACACCACCAACGCCGGGGACACCCTGGCGCCGACAATCTCCCGCCAGGTGGAAGTGGGCATCAAGCAAGACTGGCAACGCGTGAGCCTGGGCGCGGCGCTGTTCCAGATGCACCAGGGCTACCAGTACTCAAAAGACAATGGCGACGGTACCCTCACCTTCGTGCAGCAAGGTGAGCAGAAAAACACCGGCCTGGAGCTGACCGCCAGCGGGCGTGCCAGCGAACGACTGCAGCTGTCCGCGAGCGTTGCGGCCATCCGCGCCGAGGTGAGCGGCAGTGGCACCGACGCCTACGACGGCCATCAGGCGATCAACGTGCCCAAGCTACGCGCCAGCCTCTATGGCGACTACAGTGTGCCCGGGGTGGACGGCCTGGCGTTGCTGGGCGGAGTGCAATACAGCGCGAGCAAGTACGCCAACCGCGCCGGCACGGTGAAGGTGGGCGATTACGCTGTGTTCAACGCAGGCAGCCGCTACACCACCCGTATCGATGGCTATGAAACGGTATTGCGGCTGAGCGTGGACAACCTCTTCAACAAGGCGTATTGGCGCGATGTGGGCGAATACATGGGCGACGGCTACCTGTTCCCGGGCGCGCCGCGCACCGCGCGGTTGTCAGCCACGGTCAATTTTTAAGGAGTAGCGGCATGTCCAACCTGGAAATTCTTGCGGTGCTGGTCAACGTGCTCGGGGTATGGCTGACCGCCCGGCGCACCCCTTGGTGCTGGCCGGTCAGCGTGGTCGCGGTGTTGCTGTACGTGTGGATCTTCTATGACGTGAAGCTGTACTCAGACATGCTCTTGCAGGTGATTTTCGCCTTTATGCAGGGCTATGGCTGGTGGCGCTGGCGCGCTGGGCGAACGGACCACGGCCGGGTGCACATCGAGCGCCTGCCGTTGCCGCGGGCCGTGATCAGCCTGGCGGCGGGCGCGCTGCTGGCCCTGTCGCTGGGTGCTGGCATGGCGCACTTCACCGACGCCGAAGTCCCTTGGCTGGACGCCACCCTCACCGCTTTCAGCCTGGTGGCCAGCTACTGGGCCGCGCGCAAGCATGTCGCCAGCTGGTGGTTATGGATCGTGCTGGATGCGATCTACACCGGGCTTTACTACTACAAGGCACTGCCACTGACCGCCGCGCTTTACGCAGGCTTTATCGCGCTGGCGGTATATGGGTTGCGCGCCTGGCAGCGGGACCTGTCTGCCCAGGGCCCGGCGGGCCAGCCCACGCCGGTGCTGCCATGACAGGCGCGCCGGCATGACCATCAAGCCGCCCCATCCCCAGTACCTGCGCATTCACGACGCCTTGGCCACGGACCTCGCCGGCGGCCGCCTGCTCGCCGGCGAGCGCTTTCCCACCGAGCGCGAACTGGCCGAACGCTTCGGCTGCACCCGGGTGACCCTGCGCCAGGCGCTGCAACGGCTGGAGGCCGAGGGCGTGATTTATCGGGGCCACCGCCGCGGCTGGTTCGTGTCGCCAGCGCCGATCCGCTACGACCCCACCCGGGTGACCGGCTTCATGGAGTACGTCAGCGCCCAGGGCCGCGAGCCCCGCACCGAGTGCCTGCTTGCCGAGCGGCGCCCGGCCGAACCTTGGCTGGCGGCGCGCATGGGCCTGGCGGCGGGCACCTGGGTGTATCGGCTAGAGCGCCGGCGCTGGGTCGATGGCCGGCCGGTGCTGCTGGAAAGCAACGTGCTGCGCGAAGACTGGTGCCCGGGGCTGCTCGACGCGCCCTTGGGCAGTTCGCTCACCGAGCTGCTGCGCGACCGCTACCAGCGGGTGCATGCCCACAGCGAAATCACCCTCAAGCCCTGTCTGCTCGACGACGCTCAGGGCGATTTGCTGCAACTGGCCAGCGGCTCGGGCGGCCTCTACCTGGAGCGGTTGTGCTTCGCCGAGAGCGGCGAGGCGGTGGAGTTCGACCGCGAGTATTGGCGCCCAGACGCGGTCGAAGTGACGATGAAGGTGAGCCGCGCCTAAGCCGGGGCGCGGTGCATATCGATGTGCGCGATGTCATCTTCCAGGTACGGCTCGCCCTGAGCTTGAAAGCCATAACGGCCGTAATAGCCCTGCAAATGCGCCTGGGCCGAGAGGTACAACGGCTGCCCCGGCCATAGCCGCGCGCACGCTTGCAAGGCGTGCTCCATCAACTGGTGCCCAAGCCCCCGCCCGCGCCCGGCAGGCGCAGTGATCACCCGCCCGATGGCCGCCGCAGCGCCCGGCGCTTCCGGGGGCAGCAGGCGCAGGTAGGCCAGCAATCGGTCGCCTTCCCACGCTTGCAAGTGGTGGGTATCGCCGGCCAGGTCCAGGCCGTCGATGTCTTGATAAGGGCACTGCTGCTCCACCACGAACACCTCGCAGCGCAGGCGCAAAATCGCATAAAGCGCCTCCTTGCTCAGCTCGCGATGGTGAGTGCAGGTCCAGGTGAGAGGCATGGGAAGGTCCTTTTCAAAGGGTTGGGCGGGCTATCTTACCTCGTCGGCTGGCGCCAGCCTGCGAACTCAAACGCCGCAGCCCGTTCCCGGGCTTTCGCCCGCGGCCAACAGCCTGGGCAAACCCTCCCAACGCACTAAACCACTAACGCCTTGCGAATGGTTCTTGTTAACCTTCGCCGCCTTCTCTCAACCCAGGAGTTTTCAGATGGGAACCGCCAACGCTCGCCTGGCACCAACCGGCCGCCAGCTCTGCACCCTTGTTTCCATGCTCGGCCTGATGGCCTTCGGCCCACTGGCCGCCCAGGCCAACGCTGTGTTCGACGCGCCGGATGCGACCTACAAGGGCGAGATCAACGCCCAGGGCCCGCGCGGCGCAGCCATCACCGCAGGCACCGAGGTCCAGTTGCAGGGGCATGACTTCAAGCCCGGCCAACAGATCACCCTCATGCGCGGCAACACCGTGCTCAACCCCAATGCACCTTATGTGGCAGACGACAAAGGGACCTTCAAGGCCAACCTGAAGGTGCCGGAAGACGCCGCGGTAGGCCTGCAGCCGATTCTGGTGGCGGTGAGCAACCCCTCGGCGGCGGCGGTGTTCCCGCTCAAGGTGTCGCCGGTGGTGCCGCTGGCTGGCACCGAGGCTTACAAACAAGTCAGCGCCAAGCTGGCACCGGGGCTGTACCAGTCTGCGGTCAGCGCCAAGAACGGGGCGGTGTTCGTCACCTCGGCCGTGGGCCGCCCACCGGTGAAGGCCTCCCAGTTGCTCAAGCTCAACCCCGATACCTTGGCCATCGAAGCCAAGGTCACCCCTGCCGTGGTACCTGGCAGCGATGACGGCAGCGTGTTCGCCGTCTACGGCGTGGGCGTGGACGACCAGAACGGCAACGTCTGGGTGACCAACACCCGCCAGAACAGCGTGGCCGTGTACCGCCAGAAAGACCTGAGCCTGGTCAAGCAATTCAAGCCTGGCACCGTGGCCCATGCCCGCGACGTGGTGATCGACCCTGCCCTGGGCCGCGCCTTCGCCTCCGCCAGCGGCAGCCCGGTGGTGGCCATGTTCAACACCAAGACCCTCGCCGAACCGGCCGCGATCACCATCAAGTCCGGCAACTGGGGGAGCCAGTTCTCGGTGGCCAGCCTGCACCTGGACGCACAAGCCCACAAACTGTATGCCGTGAGCCTGAGCAGTGAAGAAGCCGCGGTGATCGATGCCAAGACCGGCACCGTGGAGAAGGTCATCCCGGTAGAAGGCATCAAGATGGCCATGGGCGTGGCATTCGACGCCAAGACCAACCGGCTGTTCGTGGCCGCCCAAGGCAGCGATAACCTGGCCATCGTCGACCTCGCCAGCGGCAAGACGCTGCAACGCGTGAGCACGGGCGCCGGCCCGCTGAACGTCACCTTCGACCCGGTCAAGCGCCTGGCCTACGTAAGCAACCGGGCTTCCGGTACCGTCACGGTGGTCGACCCGGACGGCAAGATCGTCGCCAACCTCGCCGGCGGCACCTTCCCCAACCACGTGGTGGCCGACGGCAAGGGCAACGTGTTCGCGGTGAACAAGGCCATGGGCCCGGACGACGAACAGGGTGATCGCATTACCCGGTTCACGCCGGTGAACTAAGCGCCGCGGGGTCGCGGGCTTCGCTCGGGCTTTATAGGCGCTGGCGAAGCCTGCGAAAAACGCCCCGCAGCTTAAACGAGGGCGCCAATCACCCCTGGCTGCCCCGCCCCGCAGGTGCTGCCTGGCCCGCTGCGGGCAAGGCTCGCGCCCCCCTTGAGCCTCAGCGTCCCCGGCTCAACCCGCCCAAGCGTGCGGAAATCGCCTGCATGCCTTGCCCCAGCTCACGCAGGGTGCTGGCGTCGCGGGCGCCCTCCTCGCTGGCCATGTGGATACGCACCGCCAGTTCGTTGATTTCTTGAGTCACATGGCTTTGCTGCTGCGCGGCCACGGCGATCTGCTGGGCGCGCTGCACGATGTCGTCGAAGCTGCCCACGGTGGTCCCCAAGGTGCCGGACACGCCGCTGGCCTGATGCACGGCTTCGCGGGTGCGCTCGGCGCCGGTCTGCATGGTGCTCACCGCCACGTTCGACGCCTGGCGCAGCTGGGTGATCATCTCCTGGATTTCATTGGCCGAGGTTTGCGTGCGCCCTGCCAGGGTGCGCACTTCATCGGCCACCACCGCAAAGCCGCGCCCTTGTTCGCCGGCACGGGCCGCCTCGATGGCCGCGTTGAGCGCCAGCAGGTTGGTTTGCTCGGAAATGGACTTGATCACATCCAGCACACTGCCCACGCGTTCGATGTCGTTGCCCAACCGGGTGATCGCACCCGCCGCGCCGTTGATATCCCCGGCCAGCGCCTCGATCGACTGGCTGTTGCGCAGCACTTGCTCCTGCCCGCCCTGGGCGTCGAGCAGTGAGCGCCGGGCGGTCTCGGAGCAATCGCTGGTGTTGACGGCGACCTCGTTGGCGCTGGCGGACATTTCGGTGATGGCCGCGGCCAGCAAGGTGTTGTCCTCGCGCTGCGCCTCGGCCCGTTCGGCCAGCCCGTGGGACAGCTGCGCCAGGGCATTGGCCTGGGTTTCCAGCGAGTGCGACTCATCGGCGATGCGCTTGAGCATGTCGCGCAGGGAGCCGGCATAGTGGTTCACCGCCATCCGCAGGGCGCCAATTTCGTCGGCGCGGCTGATCTCAAGCTCAGTGCCGCCCTGGCCGCCTTCACCCAAGCGCTCGATCTGTGCGGTGGTTTCTTCCAGCTGGGCCAACAGGCGCTTGCCGGCGAGCCAGGCCAGGCCCAGCAGCACGGCCAGCAGCGGCAGCAGGAACAGCATCATCTGCTGGGTCAATTCACTGGCCAGGCCGACCACCCGCGCTTGCGGGGTAACCAGGCCGATGCGCCAGCCGGTGCCTTCCATGGTTTCCAGGGTCACATAGGCGGGGCCATCAAGTTGGCCGTCCTGTTCCAGGTACAGCGTGGTCGGGTTACTGCCTGCACTGGCAAGGCTGGCCGCCACGGGCTTGAGCCATGGCAGGGTGTTGGCCAGGCTTTCCACGGTCGGCAGGCCCTTGTCGCTCTTGCTGCCCGGGAAGAACAGCACGTTGCCGGCACGGTCCACGGCGAAGGCATAGCCGCCAGTCACACCGCCCTTGGCGCCGAGGAACTCAGCCAGGCCGTCGAGCTTCAGGTCCAGGGTGGCGACGCCGGCGAATGCGCCATGAGCTTGATACGCCACGCTGCAGGTGGTCATGGCCACGCCGCTGACCGGGTCCTGGTAAGCGTCCGACCAGGCGCAACGCCCCGCCGGGGCTGCCTTGGCGCCGGTGTACCACGCCTCTGCCTGATAGGGCGAAGCCTGCGCGGCGTTGTATTCGTCGGAATAGTCCAGCCCATTGCTGGCGTTGCGCGCCCAGAAAAAGCTGCGCCGTTGCACCTCGGGGGTGAAGGCGCCGGGCTCGGGCCACAGGCCGCCCCCGGCGATGGCACGGTCGCCCTGGCTGTCGATCACGCCCGGCAGGTTGGCTTTAACCAGCGCCTCGTCATGGGGCAGGCTTTGCGCCAGGTGGGCCAGCGCCGCCGTAGTGCCTTCGATGCGGTTGAGCTGCAAGGCCAGCTGGCGCGTGATCGCACTGGCCGACTGCTCCGCCGCCGCGGTGCCAGCGGCGATCAGCCGCGGCTTGCCGCCGAAGGCCATGACCGCGTAGATCGCGACGGCAGTCAGCACCAGCAGGGCAAGAATGCCGAGTGTCATGCGCCCGGCAATACGGTTGGGTAAGAGGGACATACGAGGCTTCCGGAAAGAAAAAGGGTCTGCTCGGGTTTACGGCGGCGGCCGGCGTTTGTTGAGCATAGCAACCCCCCTGGCGGGGTCGCGGCGACGAGCGGAGCCGTGCGGTCGCCGGAGCCAGGCGTCACGCGGTTGAATTTCGCGGTCGACACCCGCCTGCTTTGAATCGCGCTGCATTCCTCGCATTGATGCGAGCGGCATCTACCCCAGTGCCATCTATCCTACTGAGCTCCGATAACGGTGTACTTGTTCCGCAGTGCGGAATACAGTACCGAAAAACAAAAGGAGCATGGCATGGCGACGGTGCGATTCGAGCAGTCAGGCAACCTCGGCCTGATCACCCTGGACAACCCTCCGGTCAACGCGCTGAACCACGCGCTGCGGGCGGGCCTGGCCGACGCCTTGCGGCAGGCCGAGCAAACCCCAGAGGTGCAAGCGGTGCTGTTGCTCGGCGAGGGCCGTGGGTTCAGTGCGGGGGCAGATATCAAGGAGTTCGGCCAGCCGCCACGGGAACCGGGCTTGCCGGAGGTGGTGAATGCCATCGAAGCCTCCACCAAGCCGGTGGTCGCCGTGTTGCACGGCAACGCGCTGGGCGGCGGGCTGGAGGTTGCGCTTGGCGCCCATTACCGCATCGCCACGGCGGACACCCAGCTGGGCGTGCCGGAGGTAAAGCTGGGCCTGCTGCCCGGAGCCGGTGGCACTCAGCGTTTGCCCCGGGTGGTCGGCGCCAGCACAGCGCTGCAGATGATCGTCAGCGGTACGCCGGTGAACGGTGAAGCGGCGCTGGCCGCTGGCCTGATCGACGCGCTGTACCAGGGTGACCGGGTGCAGGCGGGGATCGCCTTTGCCCAGCGCTTGCTGGCCGAAGGTCAGGGTGTGCGGCGCAGCGGCGAACGCACGGTGGCCCTGGAGAGCGAGGACGCTGGCGCATTCTTCGCCACGCAACGCGCCGAGGTCGAACGCAAACACCCTGGGCTGTTCTCGCCCTTGCGTTGCGTCGCCGCCGTGGAGGCCGCCGTGCAGTTGCCCCTTGCCGAAGGCTTGAAACGCGAGCGCGAGCTGTTTATCGAATGCCTGCACTCGCCGCAGCGCGCCGCGCTGGTTCATGCCTTTTTCGCCGAACGCGAGGCCAGCAAGGTGCCGGGGCTGGAGGGGGATGTTCGGCCGAGGCCGGTCGATACCGCCGCAGTGATCGGCGGCGGCACCATGGGCGTGGGCATCGCCATGAGCTTCGCCAATGCCGGCCTGCCGGTGAAGTTGCTGGAGGTGGACCAGGCGGCCCTCGCCCGGGCTCTGCAACGCGCCCGGGACACCTACGGCGCCAGCGTCAAGCGCGGCAGCCTCAGCGCCGCAGACATGGAACAGCGCCTGGCGCTGATCGAGGGCGTGACCGATTACAACGCCCTGGCCCAGGTCGACGTGGTCGTCGAAGCGGTGTTCGAGGACATGGCCGTCAAGCGCCAGGTGTTCAGCACCCTGGACGCTATCTGCAAGCCTGGCGCCCTGCTCGCCTCCAATACCTCGTCCCTGGACCTGAACGAAATCGCCGCCAGCACCCGGCGCCCCGAGGACGTGATCGGCCTGCACTTCTTCAGCCCGGCCAACGTGATGCGCCTGCTGGAAGTGGTGCGTGGAGAGAAGACCTCCGCCACCACGCTGGCGACCGGCATGGCCCTGGGCAAACGCCTTAAAAAGGTGTGTGCGGTGGTGGGCGTGTGCGATGGCTTCGTTGGCAACCGCATGCTGTTCCAGTACGGCCGCGAGTCGGAGTTCCTGCTCGAAGAAGGCGCTACGCCAGAGCAGGTGGATGCTGCCTTGCGTAAGTTCGGCATGGCCATGGGCCCCTTTGCCATGCGCGATTTGTCTGGCCTGGACATCGGCATGGCCATCCGCAACCGCCAGCGCGAACAGCTGCCCGCGCAGTACACGTTGCCCTGCCTGCTGGACCTGCTGTTCGAAAAAAACATGCTCGGGCAGAAGACCGGCAGCGGCTTCTATCGCTACGAAAACGGCTCGCGCACCCCGCTGCCGAACCCTGAACTCCCGGCCCTGCTCGACGCGGCCTCACGTCAGCAGGGCATCGAGCGGCGCGCCCTGAGCGACGACTACATCCTCGACCGTACTCTGCTGGCACTGGTGAACGAGGGGGCGAAAATCCTCGCCGAAGGCATCGCCCTGCGCGCCAGTGATATCGACCTGATCTACCTCAACGGCTATGGCTTCCCGGCGTTCCGCGGCGGGCCGATGTTCTATGCCGACCAACTGGGGCTGGCCACGGTGCTGGAGCGGATCGAGCGCTTCAACCGCGAACTCGGCGCCTGGTGGGAACCGGCGCCGCTGCTGCAACAACTGGCGCGCGAAGGCGGCAGCTTCGGTGCCTGGGAGGCCCGGCCATGAGCGAGGTAGTGATCGTTTCAACCGCGCGTACGGCCATCGGCAAGGCCTTTCGTGGCGCCTTCAACCAAACCCACGGTGCGGTGCTCGCGGGCCACGTAGTGCGCCATGCGGTCGCTCGCGCCGGCATAGACCCTGAGTGGATCGAAGACTGTGTGCTCGGCTGCGGCCTGCCAGAAGGCGCCACGGGCAAGAACGTGGCGCGGCTGGCGGCGGTGCAGGCGGGGTTGCCGCTCAGCGTGGCCGGGGCGACCGTCAACCGCTTCTGCGGCTCGGGGTTGCAGGCCATCGCCCAAGCGGCGCACTACATCCAGGCCGAAGGCGTGCCAGCGATGATCGCCGGTGGCGTGGAGTCCATCAGCCTGGTGCAGCCTCACCTGAACCAAGCAGGGATACAGGAAGCCGGCTTGTACCAAGCCAAGCCTGAGCTGTGGCTGCCGATGATCGACACCGCCGACATCGTTGCCCAGCGCTATGGCATCAGCCGCCAGACGCAGGACAACTACGCGCTGCTAAGCCAGCAGCGCACGGCCGAGGCCCAACAGGCCGGGCGCTTCGATGCCGAGATCGTGCCGCTGGCTACCGTCATGCAGGTTACCGACAAGGCCAGTGGCGAAAGCCGAACCCAGGAGGTCACCCTTAGCCGCGACGAATGCAGCCGAGCCTCGACCACCTACGATGCCCTCGCCGCCCTGGCCCCCGTGCGCGGTGCCGACCAGTTCGTCACTGCGGGCAACGCCAGCCAGCTGTCCGATGGCGCCAGCGCCTGCGTGCTGATGAGCAGCCGCGCCGCCGCCGAGCAGGGCCTGGCGGCGCTGGGCATCGTTCGCGGCTTCGCCGTGGCCGGGTGCGAACCCGATGAAATGGGCATCGGCCCGGTATACGCCGTGCCCAAGCTGCTCAAGCGCCATGGCCTGACCGTCAACGACATCGACCTCTGGGAACTCAACGAGGCGTTCGCCTCGCAAGTGCTGTACTGCCGGGACCGTCTGGGCATCGATCCAGAGAAACTCAACGTCAACGGCGGCGCTATCGCGATCGGCCACCCCTACGGCATGACCGGCGCGCGCCTGGTGGGCCACGCCTTGCTCGAAGGGCGCCGCCGCGGTGCGCGCTACGCCGTTGTGACCATGTGCATCGCCGGTGGCATGGGCGCCGCCGGCCTGTTCGAAATCGTGTGAAACCCGAGGCTTAGCATGGACATTCACTACACCGAACGACAAAACCAGTTTCGCGACCAGGTGCGCGCCTTTCTGGCCAGCGAGTTGCCTGCCGACATCGCCGCCAAGGGGCAGTTGGGCAAGCGCCTGAGCAAAGCCGACATGGAGCGGTGGCACCGCATTCTTGCCAGCCAGGGCTGGCTGGCCAGCAGCTGGCCCGTCGAGTTGGGCGGCACCGGCTGGGATGCGATCGAGAAGCATATTTTCGACGAAGAATGCGCAGCCGCCGGCGCCCCGCGGGTGGTGCCGTTCGGGGTGAACATGGTGGCGCCGGTGATCATCAAGTTCGGCACGCCGCAGCAGCAGGCGTATTACCTGCCGCGGATCCTCTCCGGCGAAGACTGGTGGTGCCAGGGCTATTCCGAGCCGGGCGCGGGCTCGGACCTGGCCAGCCTGAAAACCCGCGCGGTGCGCGAAGGCGATCATTACATCGTCAACGGGCAAAAGACCTGGACCACCCTGGGCCAGTACGCCAACAAGATCTTCTGCCTGGTGCGCACCGATGCCCAGGCCCAGCAGCAACGCGGCATCTCCTTCCTGTTGATCGACATGACCACGCCGGGGATCAGCGTGCGCCCGATCATCACCCTGGACGGCGAGCACGAAGTGAACGAGGTGTTTTTCGACAACGTCAAGGTGCCCGTGGAGAACCTGGTGGGCGAGGAGAACCAGGGCTGGACCTGCGCCAAGTATTTGCTCACCCACGAGCGCACCGGCCTTGCCGGTATCGGTGCATCCAAGGCCGCGCTGCGCCAGCTGAAGGCCATTGCCGGGCAGGAGCAATGTGGCGGTAAGCCGCTGCTCGATGATCCGCTGTTCCGGGCGCAGGTCGCCGACCTCGAGATGCAATTGCGCGCCATCGAGATCAGCACGCTGCGCATCTGCGCGGCGGCCAGCGGCGGTGGCGTGCCCGGCACCGAGAGCTCGATCCTCAAGGTCAAGGGCACCGAGATCCGCCAGGCGATCACCCACCTGCTGCGCAAGGCCATCGGCCCTTACGCGTTGCCTTTGCTGGACGAAGAAATGGAACTGGGCCATAGCGGCGAGCCGTTGCACGCCGATTACGCCGCGCCGCTGGCCGGGGACTACTTCAACATGCGCAAGCTGTCGATTTTCGGCGGCTCCAATGAAATCCAGAAAAACATCGTCTCCAAGATGATTCTCGAACTGTAAGGGGCGCCCCATGGACTTCAACCTAAGCCAAGAGCAGCAAATGCTTCAGGACACCGCGGCGCGCCTGGTCCGCGATCTGTACAGCTTCGAGGCGCGCGCCGGGCATGCCGCCAGCCCCCTGGGCTATTCCCGCGACTTCTGGGCGCAGCTGGGGGCCCTGGGCCTCACCGCGGTGCCCTTCGCCGAAGAGCTGGGCGGCATGGATGGCAGCAGCGTGGACCTGATGCTGGTGATGACCGAGCTAGGCCGCGGCCTGTGCCTGGAGCCCTATCTGCATTCGGTGGTCTACGCCGGCGGGCTGCTCGCGCAGCTGGGCAGCGAAGCGCAAAAGGACCGGTGGCTGGCCCCACTGGCCGCCGCCGAGGCGCAGCTGGCGGTGGCCTTCGAAGAGCCGCACAGCCATTACCTGCTCAACCATGTGAGCACCCGCGCCGAGGCGTTGGCCGAGGGCTACCGGCTCAATGGCCGCAAGGCGGTAGTGATTGGCGGGCACAGCGCCGACGCCATTATCGTCAGCGCCCGCACCGCCGGTGGCGTGGATGACGAAGCCGGAATCAGCCTGTTTTTGCTGGACCCCAATGCGCCCGGCGTGCACCGCCGCGACTATCCCACCATCGACGGGCCAAAAGCCTGCGAGCTGACGCTGGAGAACGTACAGGTCACGCCCGACCAACTACTAGGGCCGTTGGGCCAAGGCTTCAGCGCCCTGCGCTATCAGCAAGGCCGCGCCATTGCCGCGCAGTGCGCCGAAGCACTGGGCAACATGCAGGAGGCCTGCAACCTGACCCTGGATTACCTCAAGACACGCAAACAGTTCGGCATTCCCATCGGCAAGTTCCAGGTGTTGCAACACCGCATGGTGGACATGCACACCGAGCTGCAACAGGCCACCTCCATGGCGATCCTGGCGGCGTGCACCGCCGACCAGCCCGATAGCGCCGAACGCTCGCGGGTACTGGCCAACGCCAAGTTCATTTGCAGCCGTGCCGGGCGCTTCATTGCCGAACAGGCCATCCAGCTGCACGGTGGCATTGGCATGACCTGGGAATACGTGCTGGCCCACCACGCCAAGCGGCTGGTGATGCTCAGCCACCAGTTCGGTGACGACGACCATCACCTCAAGGCTTATGCGGCACTGATGGAGATGGCGTGAAGGCTGGCGAGTGCCTGCGAACGGCGGCCCAAGTTGATGGGAGCCCCCGGATGGCAACGCCAGGCCCCTTCAAACCAGCGCCGTAGCAGCCGGGCTTGCCCGCGATCAACGCAGTTCCATATAACGCCTGTTGCCGGCAAGCCGCGTTGCTGCGCGTCAGCGCTTGCGGGCAACAGGGAATCTCCTACGGCGCCGAGCCCGTAGCAGCCGGGCTTGCCCGCGATCAACGCAGTTCCATATAACGCCTGTTGCCGGCAAGCCGCGTTGCTGCGCGTTAGCGCTTGCGGGCATCCAGGGAATCTCCTACGGCGAACGGGCTTTACGCCCCCAGGCTCTCCACGTCCCGGGCCAGGGTTTGCAGCTCGTGCGCCAGTTCACCCTTGAGCCGCTCCTCGCTCAGTTGATAGGACGGCGCACCGCAGGTGAGCACCATGGTGCTGCCATCGGCCAGGCGCAGGGGTACGCCGGCGGCGATGACGTTGCGGTCCCAATCCCCCAGCGACAGGCAGAAACCGTGGGCCTGGTACTGAGCGAAAGACTCCCCCAGCGACGCTTCCAGCTCGGGCCACTCGGGCCCGTGCTTGGCCGCCAGCGCGGTGAGCAGGTGTGCGCGTTCGTGCGCCGGCGTCGCCGCCAGGAACGCCCTGCCCGCCGCCGTGGTGGCCAGGGGCAGGCGCACGCCGGCGTCCATGCGCAGGGTGGCAACCTCCACCGGCCGGCAGTTTTCCACGTAGATCATGCTCAGCCGGTCGCGGCAGGTCAGGCCCACGGTGGTATGGGTGCGGCGGGCGAAGTCGTCCATGTAAGGCTTGGCGAGCTGGCGCACGCGCAGGTTGGACACATACGCGTAACCCAGCGCGAGCACGCCGGAATCGAGCTGGTACTTTTCCAGCTGCGGCGCATAGCTCAGGTAACCCAGCTGGGTCAGGGTGTAGGTCATGCGCGACACCGTGGCCTTGGGCAGGCCGGTGAGCCTGGAGATCTCCTGGTTGCCCAGCACCACCGAGCCCTGTGTGAACGCCCGCAATACCTCCAGGCCACGGCCCAGCGCCTCGACGAATTTGCGGTCTTTTTCAGGGGCGGCGGGGTCTTCAGCACTCATGGGGTGTCCGGGCGTGGTTGGGCCTGCGCACGATAGCAAATAGGCCACTCGATTGCTGTAGCGGCGCCCCCGCCGTTTCAGAACTCCAGGCGTTTTTCCCGGGACGGCGAATGCCCGAAATACGCCGTGTAGCATTTGCTGAAATGGCTAGGTGATACGAAGCCGCAGGCCACCGCCACCTCCACCACTGGCAGCGTGGAATGCTGCAGCAAGCGGCGCCCCTCGGTCACCCGCAGTTCCAGGTAATAACGCAACGGCGTGGTACTCAGCTGATCCTTGAACAGGCGCTCGATCTGCCGCCGCGAAACGCCCACGTACTCGGCCAACTGCCCCAGCCCGAGCGGCTCCTCCAGGTTGGCTTCCATCAGCTCCACCACCTTGCGCAGTGGCGCGGCCATCTTCACTCGCAGCGTGGGGTTCACACGCCGGTAGCGGGACACTTCGAAGGCCAGGATATCGACGATGGCATCCACCAACCCTGCCCCGTGGGCCTGGCCGATCCAGGCCAGCACCATGTTGAACGCGCCATTAGGGCTGGCAGAGGTGAAGCGGTCGCGGTCCACCATGAAGCTCTCGCTGGTCACCTGGCTGTACTTCGCCGTTTCTGCCAGCGCGGGCCGGTGCTCCGGGTGGATCGCGCAGCGGTAGCCGTCGAGCAGCCCGGCGTGGCCGAGAAACCAGGCGCCGTTCCACAGGCCGCCCAGCGCCACGCCTTGCTCGGCGGCCCTGATCAACAGCTTGCGCAGCGCCAGGTTACCCCGCAGCGGGGTGCGCAAGCCGCCGCAAATGATCAGCAGCTTCAGTTGCTCGAGGGGATAGCTCGTCAGGGCGGCGTCCGGGCGGATCACAATACCCAGGTCACTGGTGACCTCTGCGCCCGTGAGGGTAAAGGTGTGCGTGGCGAACGATGCGGGCTGCAAGAGGTTGGCAGTCACCAGGGTGTCCAGCGCCTGGGTGAAGGCTGGCAGGGAACAGTGCTCGAGCAGCACAAACCCCACAGCGGCGGTGGGGGGCGTTGCGGCTTGCCCCGCGTGCAGGTAGCGCAGGTTCTTGCCCTTGATGCCACCGCTGAACGTCCGTCGTTGTATCACTGCTGCCCCAGGTTTCGACCATGCAAGCGCACAGAGTAGCGGGCGCACCAAGCGGGCGCACCCTTCGTGCACTTCTGGGCGCTTGCGCCCCACTTCAGGGCTGGCCCTGGCGGCTGTGGCGTGCCGCGTGCTGTTCGCCGCCCGTGAACAAAGGGCCGGCGCTTGAAAACCTAAAAGCTGACTCGCTGGCCAACTTATTGCTTTACCTCGCCCAGCCTTCTGCAAACGAGCCCGCCATGCCCACTGCCGACACCTGCCCGCGCCTGCAACTGCGCCATATCACCAAGCGCTACCCAGGCTGCCTGGCCAACGACGCCATCGACCTGAACATCGAGCCGGGCGAGATCCACGCGCTGCTGGGCGAGAACGGCGCAGGCAAGAGCACCCTGATGAAGATCATCTACGGGGTGACCCAACCCGACAGCGGCGAGATCCTCTGGCAGGGCCAGCCGGTGCGCATGCGCAGCCCGGCGCAAGCCCGTGGCCTGGGCATCGGCATGGTGTTCCAGCACTTTTCGCTGTTCGAAACCCTCACCGTGGCGCAGAACATCGCCCTGGCCATGGGCCCCGGGCAAACGCCGCGGCAGCTGGAGCCGCGCATCCGCGAGGTGTCCCGGCGCTACGGCATGAGCGTGGCGCCCGAGCGGCTGGTGCACAGCCTGTCGATCGGCGAGCGCCAGCGAGTGGAGATCATTCGCTGCCTGATGCAGGACATTCGCCTGTTGATCCTCGATGAGCCCACCTCGGTGCTTACCCCACAGGAGGCCGAGGACCTGTTCGTGACACTGCGGCGGCTGGCCAGCGAAGGCTGCAGCATTCTGTTCATCAGCCACAAGCTGGGCGAAGTGCGCGCGCTTTGCCATGGCGCCACTGTGTTGCGCGGCGGCCGGGTATCGGGCCACTGCGTGCCGGCCGAGTGCTCGGACCTGGCACTGGCGCGGCTGATGGTGGGCGAGGCCGAGGGGTTGAGCGCCAGCTACCCCAAGGTGGCCGGTGGCGATGATTTCCTCAAGGTAGAGCAACTGAGCTGGCATAACCCGGACCCGTTCGGCTGCTCGCTGAGCGATGTGAACCTGAGCGTGCGCAGTGGGGAAATCGTCGGCATCGCCGGGGTCGCCGGCAATGGCCAGGATGAACTGCTGGCCGTGCTCAGCGGCGAGCGCACGCTGAGCGCCGAGCACGCGACGAGCCTGCGCTTCGGCGAGCGCGCGGTCGGCCACCTGCGGCCCGATGCACGGCGGGCGTTGGGGCTGGGCTTCGTGCCCGCCGAGCGCCTGGGCCATGGCGCGGTGCCCGAGTTGAGCCTGGCCGATAACGCGTTGCTGACCGCTTTCGGCCAAGGGCTGGTACGCACGGGGCTGGTGCAGCGCGGCAGGGTCATGGCCCTGGCCGAGGAGATCATCCGCCGCTTCGCGGTGAAAACGCCGAGCGCGCTCACCCCCGCGCGCAGCCTCTCCGGCGGCAACCTGCAGAAATTCATCCTTGGCCGCGAGATCCTGCAAAAGCCGCGCTTGCTGGTGGCGGCGCACCCGACCTGGGGCGTGGACGTGGGCGCGGCCGCGACCATTCATCGTGCGCTGATCGCCCTGCGGGATGCGGGCGCGGCGATCCTGGTGATCTCCGAAGACCTCGACGAGCTTTTCCAGATCTGCGACCGCCTGGGCGCCCTGTGCGCGGGCCGCCTGAGCACCTTGAAAGCGACCGCCGACACCAGCCCGGTCGAGCTCGGCGGCTGGATGGCCGGGCGCTTCGACCCCTTGCTCGCCACCGCCCTGCCCCCTGCTTTTTCTACTACCCCTTCACCTGCCGTGCCTGGCCAACGGAGCCTTTGATGCTGCTTTCACTCGAACCGCGCGGCCAGCAATCGCGCGCCATGCTGTGGTTGTCGCCGGTGCTGGCGGCGGTGCTGACCCTGGGCTGTGGCTCGCTGCTGTTCATCGCCCTGGGGCAAGACCCGCTACTCACGCTGCACACCCTGTTGATCGCCCCGGTAAGCGACCTGTATGGCGTGAGTGAGCTGTTGGTCAAGGCCACCCCTATCGTGCTCTGTGCCTTGGGCTTGGCAGTCGCCTACCAGGCACGCATCTGGAACATCGGCGCAGAGGGCCAACTGCTGATCGGGGCGCTGGCCGGCAGTGCCGTGGCGGTGCACCTGCTGGATTGGCAAAGCCGCTGGGCATTGGTGTTGGTGCTGGCCGTGGGCACTTTCGGTGGCGCGGCCTGGGCCGGCCTCACCGCCTGGCTGCGCACACGCTTCAATGCCAACGAAATCCTCACCAGCATCATGCTCAACTATGTGGCGCTCAACCTGCTGCTGTATGGCGTGCACGGCCCGCTCAAGGACCCGGCAGGCTTCAACTTCCCCGAGTCTGCCATGTTCGCTGACTCCGCCCGCCTGCCCGTGCTGTTCGAAGATGGCCGCGCCCATGCCGGCGCCTGGTTCGCCCTGCTCGCGCTGGTGGCCGTGTGGGTGTTGCTGCAGCGCAGCTTCCTCGGGTTTCAGATCAAGGTGCTGGGCCTGGACCGCCGCGCCGCGGCCTCGGTGGGCTTCCGGGAAAAACGCCTGGTGTGGCTGGCGCTGCTGCTCAGCGGCGGCCTGGCGGGGCTGGCCGGGGTGTGCGAGGTCACCGGCCCGATCGGCCAGCTGGTGCCGCAGGTCAGCCCGGGTTACGGCTACGCCGCCATTACCGTGGCGTTCCTTGGCCGGCTGCACCCGGTGGGCATCGTCTTCGCCAGCGCCTTGATGGCCCTGCTCTACCTGGGCGGTGAAAGCGCGCAAATGACCCTCAACCTGCCCCAGGCCATCACCCAGCTGTTCCAGGGGATGATGCTGTTCTTCCTGCTGGCCAGTGACGTGCTGATCCTCTACCGCCCGCGCTTGAACCTGCGCTGGGCCCGCCGTGGTAGCGCGGCCGTTAGCGTGGGAGCGCTGTGATGGATATCGACCTGCTCGGCAATGTGTTCTTCGCCATGGTGCGCACCGGTACGCCGCTGCTGCTGGTGGCGCTGGGCGAACTGATCTGCGAGAAGAGCGGCGTACTCAACCTCGGCCAGGAGGGCATGATGCTGTTCGGCGCCGTGGTCGGCTTCATCGCCGCCTACAGCACCGGCAACCTGTGGCTAGGGGTGCTGCTGGCGATGGTCGCGGGGTTGCTGCTGTCCTCGTTGTTCGCCCTAGTGGCACTGGCTTTCAATGCCAACCAGGTGGCCACGGGGTTGGCGTTGACGATCTTCGGCGTGGGCCTGTCGACCTTCGTGGGGGCCAGTTGGGTCGGCAAGCCGTTGATCGGCTTCGAGCCCGTCGCCCTGCCCTGGCTGAGCAGCCTGCCTGTGATTGGCCGCATGCTGTTTGCCCAGGACGTGCTGGTTTACCTGTCGTTCGGGCTGTTCGCGCTGGTCGCCTGGGTGCTGCTCAAAAGCCGGCTGGGGCTGATCATCCAGGCGGTGGGCGAGAACCCGGACGCCGCCAGCGCCATGGGCCTGCCGGTGCTGCGGGTACGCACCCTGGCGGTGCTCTTCGGCGGTGCCATGGCCGGGTTGGCGGGCGCTTACCTGTCCCTGGCCTACACGCCGATGTGGGCGGAAAACATGAGCGCCGGGCGCGGCTGGATCGCCCTGGCGCTGGTGGTGTTCGCCAGCTGGCGGGTAGGCCGCCTGCTGCTGGGCGCCTACCTGTTCGGCCTGGCGAGCATCCTGCACCTGGTGGCGCAAGGGGTGGGCCTGGCGATCCCGTCCAACCTGCTGGCGATGCTGCCGTATGTGGCAACCATCGTGGTGCTGGTGCTACTGTCGCGCGACGGCTTGCGCACGCGGTTGTATGCGCCGGTGTCGTTGGGGCAGCCTTGGCAGCCCGGGCACTAGAACGCCGCATTACCTGGATCAGCAGACAGGGGAAAACTGAGCTGGTATTGCCCCGCAGCAGCCGGGCTTGCCGCCAACCGCATTGCCGCTGCCCGTTCCAACAGCGGGCCGCGGCGGGTCGCGAACAAGCTCGCTGCGACGGGCCCTGAACCCTTTCAGAGAGCCGGCCCTATGTCCGCACCCCGTACCTGGTTGAAGAACCCCCTCGCCGTATTTACTGCCAACGCCTTGGACGCCCGCGGCGGCCTGGTGATCAACGGCACCGTTATCGAACACGTGCTCGCCGCCGGCGAGCAACCGCCCGTGCCCTGCGAGCGGGTGTTCGATGCCCGGGAGCATGTAGTGCTACCGGGGCTGATCAACACCCATCACCACTTCTATCAAACCCTCACGCGCGCCTGGGCGCCGGTGGTCAATCAGCCGCTGTTCCCCTGGCTGAAAACCCTGTACCCGGTGTGGGCGCGGCTCACTCCCGGGCAACTGGCGCTGGCGAGCAAGGTCGCGCTGGCCGAGCTGCTGCTGTCCGGCTGCACCACGGCGGCCGACCACCACTACCTGTTCCCCGATGGCCTGGAACACGCCATCGACGTGCAGGTGGAGGCGGTGCGCGAGTTGGGCATGCGCGCCATGCTCACCCGTGGCTCCATGAGCCTGGGCCAGGCGGACGGCGGGCTGCCACCGCAGCAGACGGTGCAGCAGGGCGAGACGATCCTGGCCGACAGCCAGCGGCTGATCGAACGCTACCACCAACGGGGCGACGGCGCGCACGTGCAGATCGCCCTGGCGCCCTGCTCGCCGTTCTCGGTCACCCCAGAGATCATGCGGGCCAGCGCCGACATGGCCGAGCGGCTGGACGTGCGCCTGCACACTCACCTGGCCGAAACCCTCGACGAGGAAGCCTTCTGCCTGCAGCGCTTTGGCTTGCGCACGGTGGACTACTTGGACAGCGTGGGTTGGCTGGGGCCGCGCACCTGGCTGGCCCATGGCATTCACTTTAACCCGGAGGAAATCCAGCGGCTGGGTGCCGCCGGCGTGGGGATCTGCCATTGCCCCACCTCCAACATGCGCCTTGCGTCCGGCATCTGCCCTTCGCTGGAGCTGCTGGCCGCCGGCGCCGGCCTTGGCCTCGGCGTGGATGGCTCAGCGTCCAACGACGCCTCCAACCTCATCCTCGAAGCGCGCCAGGCGCTTTACCTGCAACGGCTGCGCTACGGCGCCGAGCGGATCACCCCGGCGCTTGTGCTGGGTTGGGCAACCCGTGGCTCGGCCGGGCTGCTGGGGCGAGAGGACATTGGCCAGTTGGCGCCGGGCAAACAGGCAGACCTTGCCCTGTTCAAGCTGGACGACCTGCGCTTCTCCGGCAGCCATGATCCGCTGGCCGCGCTGCTGCTGTGCGGCGCCGACCGCGCCGACCGGGTGATGATCGGCGGGCGCTGGCGGGTCGAGGATGGCCAGGTCGAAGGGTTGGATGTGGCCGGGTTGATCGCCGATCACCGCCAGGCCGCCCAAGCGCTGGTCAACGGCTGAGCCGCGCGCACCAATGGGTGGCAGCGCCCGCGCCTGCGCGCCGCTGTGGGAGCAGGCGCAGCCCGGAAATCACCGACCTGTCCCGTTGGTCAAGTTTTTGCATTGTCACGGCACTACAGAAAACAACATCACCCACCGGAGCTTGTGACTGTGCAAAAACGCCCTCTGAAGAAACTCATCGCGACCCTGGCGGCCGCCATCGGCCTGGCCGGCAGCCTGGCGGCGAGCGCCGCGCCACTGAAGGTTGGCTTCGTTTACGTCGGCCCGATTGGCGACCACGGCTGGACCTACCAGCACGAGCAAGGGCGCAAGGCGCTAGAAGCGCAGATGGGCGACAAGATCAAGACCAACTACGTGGAAAACGTGGCCGAGGGCGCCGACGCCGAGCGGGTGATCCGCGACATGGCCAAGGATAAATACGACCTGGTGTTCACCACGTCCTTCGGCTACATGAACCCCACGGTAAAGGTGGCCAAGCAGTTCCCCAAGGTGATCTTCGAGCATGCCACCGGCTACAAGCAGGACAAGAACCTGGGCACCTACCTCGCCCGTACCTATGAAGGGCGCTATGTGGGCGGGTTCCTCGCGGCCAAGATGACCAAGAGCAAGAAGGTGGGCTACGTGGCGTCGTTCCCGATCCCCGAAGTGATCCGCGACATCAACGCGATCCAACTGGCGCTGAACAAGTACAACCCCGGCACTGAGCTGAAAGTGGTGTGGGTCAACTCCTGGTTCGACCCCGGCAAAGAGGCGGACGCCGCCAATGCGCTGATCGACCAGGGCGCCGACGTGATCTTCCAGCACACCGACAGCCCCGCGCCGATCCAGACCGCCGAGCGGCGTGGCGTGTACGCCGTGGGCTATGCCTCGGACATGGCCCACTTCGGCCCCAAGGCCGTGCTTACCTCTATCGTCAACAACTGGGCTCCGCACTATATCCAGGCCACCCAGGCGGTGATCGACGGCACCTGGAAATCCCAGGACTTCTGGGGCGGGCTGGCGGATGGCACGGTCGAGCTGCCAATCAGCGACGTGGTGCCTGCCCCGGTGAAGGCCGAGGCTGAACAACTGATCGCCAACATCAAGAGCGGCGAATTCCAGCCCTTCACCGGCCCGATCAAGGACCAGGCTGGGGTCGAGAAGATCCCCGCCGGCACCAGCGCCAGCATCGCCGACCTGGCGTCGATGAATTACTACGTCGAAGGCCTCACCGCGCAAATGCCGAAGTGATAGCGGCCCAGGGGTGCGAGGCACCCCTTTGGCCAACCGAGGAGTTCCAAGCATGAACAGCCTTCCTGTCATCGACATTACACCCCTCTACCAGAGTGACGCGGACGCCGGCGCCGAAGTCTCCGTGGCCATCGACCGCGCTTGCCGGGAGTGGGGCTTCTTCTATATCAAGGGCCACCCGATCAGCCAGGCACGCATCGAGGCCATGACCGCGGCGGCGAAAGCGTTCTTCGCCCTGCCGCTGGACGAGAAACTGCGTATCGACATCACCCAGACCCGCCACCACCGAGGCTATGGCGCCATTGCCACCGAGCAACTGGACCCGGCCCTGCCCAGTGACCTGAAAGAAACCTTCGACATGGGCCTGCACCTGCCGGAGGACCATCCGGAGGTGGTGGCCGGCAAGCCGCTGCGCGGGCCTAACCGCCACCCGGACCTGCCCGGCTGGCAAGCGCTGCTGGAGCAGCATTATCGAGACATGCAGGCCCTGGCGCAGACGCTGCTGCGGGCGATGACGCCTGCCCTGGGCGTGGGGCCGGATTTTTTCGATCAGCGCTTTGAGCAGCCGGTGAGCGTGCTGCGAATGATCCATTACCCGCCGCGACACACCGCTACCTGCCCCGACCAGCAGGGCGCCGGCGCGCACACCGACTACGGCTGCGTCACGCTGCTGTACCAAGATTCCGCCGGCGGCCTGCAAGTGCGTAACGTGCAAGGGCAATGGATCGACGCCCCGCCCATCGAAGGGACCTTCGTGGTCAACCTGGGTGACATGATGGCGCGCTGGAGCAACGATCAATACCTGTCTACCCCGCATCGGGTGATCAGCCCGCTGGGCGTGGACCGTTACGCCATGCCGTTCTTCGCCGAACCACACCCAGACACCGTCATCGAATGCCTGCCCGGTTGCCAGAACGCCGACCGCCCGCCCCGCTACCCGGTCACCACCTGCGCGGCGTTCCTGCTGTCGCGCTTCGCCGAGACCTACGCCTACCGGCGCGAAGCCGAGTCAGCGTAGGGTTCGGCTGCGCCAGCATTCGGCTGTGGTGCCCTCATTAACGCTCCGACCGTTCCCGGGCCCTGCCCGGGCCCACAGCTCGTTGTGGGAACTGGCGCCAGCCCTCGAACCGCTACACCTTGCGCCCGGCCAACAAAGCGCCCGCCGCCAGAGCCAGCAATGCCCCGCAGCCCCGGTTGAACAACGCCTGCGCCCGGGGCGTTGCCAGCCAGCGGCGCAGGTGCAGCCCGAGGCAGGCATACAGCCCGATGGCCACCCACTCCAGCAATAGAAACGCCAGGCCCAGTTGCAGAAACTGCGCTGCGAAGGGCTGCCCGGTTGCTACGAACTGCGGCAGGAACGCGGTGAAGATCAATATGGCCTTTGGATTGCCCGCCGCCACCAGGCACTCCTGCCGCATCAACCGCCAGAGGTTGCCCGGCGAAGCTGCGGGCTCGCTCGCCAGCACAGGGGCGTGGCTTCGCCACAGTTGCAGCGCCAGGTACAGCAGATACGCAGCCCCGGCGATCTTCACCGCCATGAACAGTGTGGTCGAGGCCTGGAGCACGGCGGCAAGCCCCGCCGCCGCCAGGCCGATCATGATCGCGAACGCGAGCAGCCGCCCCAGCCCCGCCAGGCAAGCCCTAAAGAATCCATGATGGGTTGCGTTATGCACCGATAGCAGGTTGTTCGGCCCAGGGGCGAGGTTCAAGGCAAAGCAGGCGGGGATGAACAGCGCCCAGGTTGAGAGCTCCATGTGCTACGTCTCCGAATCAATTCGTTCCAACGCGCCGCCGTGTGCGCATTCGTCGCTTTGCAAGCGGCATCAAACATTACACAATCTCGCCCTTTTTTCACCGGCCGCCCTGCCTGCGCCAGGCGCAGCGCGGCCCCGTTTGAAGCCTCGCCAACGGAGTTGTCAATGAATGAGCAGGCCACAGGCGTCGACGCACGCCGCGAAATCGCCCAGGTGCCAGCGCGCTGGGGGAAGGACGAAACCACCTGGATGCTGGGCCTGTTCGGCACGGCCATAGGCGCGGGAACCCTGTTCCTGCCAATCAATGCCGGCATCGGTGGCTTCTGGCCGCTGCTGGTCCTGGCACTGTTGGCCTTCCCCATGACCTTCTATGCCCACCGCGGGCTGACCCGTTTCGTGCTGTCCGGGCGCGATGGCGCCGACATCACCGGCGTGGTCGAGCAGCATTTCGGCAAAACCGCCGGTACCCTGATCACCTTGCTCTATTTCTTCGCGATCTTCCCCATCCTGCTGATCTACAGCGTGGCCTTGACCAACACGGTCGGCAGCTTCCTGGAACATCAACTGCACCTCAATGCCCCGCCGCGTGCCGTGCTCGCGGCGCTGTTGATCGTTGGGCTGATGATCGTGGTGCGCTGCGGCGAGGCGGCCATCGTCAAGGTGATGAGCCTGCTGGTGTACCCCTTCATCGCCGCACTGGTGTTGCTGGGGCTGTTTTTGGTGCCGCACTGGACCGGCGGCATTCTCGCCACCGCCCGCGACGTACCACCGGCCGCCACGCTGGTGCGCACGCTTTGGCTGGCCATCCCGGTGATGGTGTTTTCGTTCAACCACTCGCCGATCATCTCGGCCTTCGCCGTGGACCGTAAGCGCGCTTATGGCGACGCCGCCGAACCGCGCTGCAGCCGCGTGTTGGCGCGGGCCCACGCGTTGATGGTGATCACGGTGCTGTTCTTCGTGTTCAGCTGCGTGCTGGTACTGTCGCCAGCGCAGTTGGCCGAGGCCAAGGCGCAGAACCTGTCGATCCTCTCCTACCTGGCCAACCACTTCAGCAACCCCACCATCGCCTTCGCCGCGCCGATCATTGCCGTGGTAGCGATCGCCAAATCCTTCTTGGGCCACTACATCGGCGCCAGCGAAGGGCTGCGCGGCCTGCTCGGCAACCACGGCCGGCGCGCCAACGGCAAAGGCCTGGACCGCCTCGTGGCAGTGGCCATGGCGCTGGTGTGCTGGGCAGTGGCCACGCTTAACCCGAGCATCTTGGGCATGATCGAAACCCTGGGCGGGCCGGTGATCGCCGCGATCCTGTTCCTGATGCCGATGTATGCGGTGCATCGCGTGCCTGCGCTGCGGCGCTATGCCGGGCAGGCCTCCAACGTATTCGTGGTGGCGGTGGGCGTGGTCGCTATTTCGGCGTTGGTGTATTCGCTGCTCTAAGCCTTCACTGCGGGCCCTACCGCCCGCCCATTGCCGTGACCGGGGGCTAGCGCGCAGCCCCCTCCAATGCTTGGAAGTACGCACGAAACATCGCCGTCATGGCCTCGGCATAGCGAGCGATCTCGTCCGCGGTGCGGGGGCTTTCCGAGAACCGCTTACCTACCGTGCCCAAGGTCGTGGCGAACAGGTCCGCGGCGATATCCCGGCTGCTGGCGTCGACCGAAGGCAACACTTCGCGCAGGAAGGCGTGCACGGTCGGGTCGGCGAAGGTCCGCGCCTGCTCAGCCTCGGGTGCGTCACGGTACAGCGGGGCGGCGTCGTCCAGCGCTATGCGCATGGCGGCCTCCTCACACTCCGAATGCAAGAAGGCATGCACCAGCTCACGCAGCCGTTCCAGGGGAGGCAAGCTTTCATTCTGCAGAATGCCCACCAGCAATTCGCCGGTCTGCTGCCACTCGTCGGTCTGCAACCGGAAAAGGATCGCCGCTTTGTTGGGAAAGTACTGATACAGCGACCCGATGCTCACACCGGCCTTTTCGGCGACCCGCGCGGTGGTAAAGCGGTGGGCGCCCTCCTGGGCCAAAACCTGAGCCGCCGCTTGCAGGATGGCGGCTACCAGCTCGGCCGAGCGGGCTTGTTGTGGCTGTTTCCGGGGGGAAATGGGCGGGTTGCTGCGTTCGGTCATGGGGCCACCAATGCGAATAGTAAACCTGAGGGAATGCTCGCATTCTAGGCCGGTGCGAAATGATTCGCACGCTGACAGGAGCTTCGCTATGACCACGCTCACCACCGCCCCATTGGCCCCCCTGCTTCACCGGTTATTCGAGGAGGCCGCCCTGGCTTCGCCAGAAGATAACCCTGCGTTCGCCGACATGCCTGCCGCGAACCTGGCCCGGCTGATGCGCAGCAAGACGCAATACCTGAACTTCTACAGCTCGCTCAAGGATTATCCGCTGGCCGTGTCACCGGCCACCGGTACGCTGCTGTACATGCTGGCGCGCAGCCACGGCGCGCGTAACGTGGTCGAATTCGGCACCTCGTTCGGCATTTCCACCCTGCACCTGGCTGCGGCCCTGCGCGACAACGGCGGTGGCCGCTTGATCAGCACGGAGTTCGAGCCGTCCAAGGTGGCCCGGGCGCGGCAAAACCTGAGCGCTGCCGGGCTGCTCGACCTGGTGGAAATCCGCGAGGGCGACGCCCTGCAGACCCTCGCCCAGGACCTGCCCGAGCACATCGACCTGCTGCTGCTCGACGGCGCCAAAGCGTTGTATCCCGACATCCTGCAGATGCTCGAAAACCGCCTCGCCCCAGGCGCGCTGGTCATCGCCGACGATGCCGAATACAGCCCCGAATACCTGGCCTTGGTGCGCCCGCCAGCTGCCGGGTACTTGTCGATGGCGATCGCCGAGGGCGTGGAATTGTCGATGCGGCTTGGGTGATCCCACGCCAAGCGGTAGGCTGGCATTTCCCGGCGGGCCCGCCGCCTCAGCACAAGGAACCGCAGTACATGCTCCCCCAGGCCGTCAGTGTCATCCAAGCCGACTACAACAACCCCGTGCACGCCAAGGCCCTGTGCGACCTGTTGGACCACTATGCCCGCGATGCCATGGGCGGCGGCGAGGCATTGCCCCATGACACCCTGACCAGGCTCGCGGGCGAACTGGCCAAGCGCTCGGATGCCTACAGCGTGCTGGCCTTCGCCGGTGATGCGCCGATAGGCCTGGTGAACTGCTTCGAAGGGTTTTCCACCTTCGCCTGCCGCCCGCTGGTCAATGTGCACGATGTGGTGGTGCTTGACGGTTACCGCGGTCAAGGGATCGCCCAGCAAATGCTGACCGCCGCCGAAGCCATCGCCCGCGACCGCGGCTGCTGCAAGATGACCCTCGAAGTGCTGGAGGGTAATCACGGCGCACAGGCGGCCTACCGCAAGCTGGGTTACGAAGGGTTCGAGCTGGACCCTGCCATGGGCAAGGCGATGTTCTGGCAGAAGGCGTTGTAGGTCGCAAGGGGCTCCGCCCAACCCTACAGGTAACGCCCCCCGCTCGTGCGGCTAGCCCGGGGCACCTACGCCAAGCGCCGCGCACCTGCTACCCTGCCCACGCCTCTCACTTACGGATGGAGCCTTCACGCATGCGGTTTACTTTCGCCTTTTCCTTGCTGGCGGCGGGTGTGCTCGCCGCGGTGCCAGTTGCCCAAGCCTCGACGCTGATCTATTGCTCCGAAGCCAGCCCGGCGGGCTTTGATCCGGCCCAATACACCTCGGGCACAGAGTTCGACGCGGCGGCGGAAACCGTCTTCAACCGCCTGGTGCAGTTCAAGCGAGGCGACACCCAGCTCGAGCCAGGCCTCGCCACCCGGTGGGAGGTGAGTGCCGACGGCAAGACCTATACCTTCCACCTGCGCGAGGGGGTCAAGTTCCATACCACGGCCTACTTCACCCCCAGCCGGGATTTCAACGCCGACGATGTGCTGTTCACCTTCGAGCGCATGCTCGACAAAGACCAACCGTTCCGTAAGGCGTACCCCAGCGAATTCCCTTACTTCACCGACATGGAACTGGACCAGAACATCGCCGAGCTGAAAAAGCTGGACGACCACACCGTGGTGTTCGTGCTCAAGAACACGGACGCGGCCTTCGCCGCGGACCTGGCCATGAGCTTCGCATCGATCCAGTCCGCCGAGTATGCCGCCCAACTGCTCAAGGCCGGGCACCCGGAACAGCTCAATCAGCAACCGGTAGGCACCGGCCCCTTTGTGTTCAGCCGCTACCAGAAAGATGCAGTCATCCGCTACAAGGGCAACACCGCGTATTGGAAGCCTGAAGACGTGAAGCTCGACGAGCTGGTATTCGCCATCACCCCGGACGCCGCCACCCGCCTGCAGAAGCTTAAAACCGGCGAGTGCCAGGTCAGCGGCTACGCCCGCCCGGCAGACATTGCCGAAATCAAGCAAGACCCGAAACTCATGGTGCTGGAGCAGCCGGGCTTCAACGTCGGCTTCCTTGCCTACAACACCCAGCACCCACCGCTGGACAAGCCCGAAGTGCGCCAGGCGCTGGACATGGCCATCAACAAGAGGGCCATCGTCGACACCGTGTTCCAAGGCGCGGGCCAGGTGGCGCAGAACGTGATGCCACCCACGCAGTGGTCCTATGACAAGAGCATTCAGGGCGCGCCCTACAACCCGGAAAAAGCCCGCAAGCTGCTTGAGGCCGCCGGGGTCAAGCCCGACACCGAGATCACCCTGTGGGCGATGACCGTACAACGCGCCTCCAACCCGAACGCGCGGCAGTCGGCGCAGATGATCCAGCAGGATTGGGCCAAGGTCGGCATCAAGGCCAGGATCGTCAGCTACGAATGGGGCGAGTACATCAAGCGCGCCAAAGCCGGCGAGCACGACGTGATGACCTACGGCTGGACCGGTGACAACGGTGACCCGGACAACTGGCTCGGCGTGCTCTACGGCTGCAGCGCCATCGGCGGCAGCAACTATGCCCGCTGGTGCAACAAGGACGTGGACGGGTTGATCCAGAAGGCCAAGGCCCTCACCGACCGCGACGAACGCAGCCGGCTGTATGTGCAGGCCCAGCAGATCATCCGCCAGCAGATGCCGGTCAGCCCCATGGCCCATTCGGTGGTGGCGCAGCCGATGAGCAAGAACGTGCAGGGGTTCAAGATCAACCCCTTCGGTGTCACCGGCTTCTACGGCGTGAGCCTGAAGTAAACGCGTAACCCCCGTAGGAGCGGTTGATCCGCGAACAAGCACAACGCGTTCAGGGCAACCTCGCGTTATCGCCCATTCGCGGATAAACCCGCGCCTACACCACTAGGTGCCCTTGGTTTCCATCAGGCAGTTGCCCCCGTCGACCACCAGCACTTCGCCGGTGATGTAGCTCGCTTCCGGAGAGGCCAGAAAGGCCACGGCGGCGGCCACTTCCGCAGGGGCCCCAGCGCGGCCCACCGGCACATGGCTGGCCGCCCGGGCTTCCTCGGCGGTGCTCGAAGCGGTGGCGATCCACCCGGGCGCCACGCTGTTCACAGTGATGCCCTCCTTGGCCACTTCCAGCGCCAGGGCCATGTTCATCCCCACCATGCCTGCCTTGGCTGCGCTATAGGCAGCTTCGCCTGGGTTGCTGCCACGGGTGCCCGTGGTGGAGCTGACCTGCACGACGCGCCCGTAGCGTCGCTCGCGCATGCCCGGCAGCACCGCACGGGTAAGCAAAAAGGCGCTGGTGAGGTTGCGGTTGAGCGACAGGTTCCATATGGCCAGGTCCATCGTCGACACCTCAGCATAAGGCTCGGCGCTGCCCTGCATGGCCATGCCAGCGTTGTTGACCAGCACATCGATCCGCCCCCAGCGAGCTTCGGCCCAGGCGGCGAAGGCGACCACCTGCGCTTCGTCGGTCAGATCAGCCGGCTGCCCCTCTACCTCGAACCCCTGGGCGCGCAGTTCGGCGACCCGTTCAGCGATGCGTGCGCTGCTCGCCGTCACCACCAGGCGAGCGCCCAGGCGACCCAAACGGCGGGCGATCGCCATGCCGATACCCTGCTCACTGCCCGCACCGCTGATAAGCGCGACCTGCCCTGCCCATCCTTTCTCGCTCATATGCCGCTCCTCGAGCGCGAGCGCATGGTTGCGCCCCGCGCAGAGGTTCTACCCGACATCGGGCTCGATCGGCAATCGCGGTGAACCTAGCGTGGTTCGAGGTTGAGCAGGTCCTCGATCAAACCAGGTCCATCGGGGTTCCAGCCCAGGGCCTGGCGGGTCTTGGCGCTGCTGGCGGAGAGGTCCTTGTCGACGAAGGTCATCAGCCAGCCGAAATGCGCGGCCGCGTCTTGCGCCGCCAGGGGCTTGGTGGGCAGGCCGAGGGCTTGGCCAATGGCCTCGGCGATGCGATGGAAAGGAATCGCCGACTCGGCGGTGGCATGGTAGCGCGCACCCGGGGTGGCCTTTTCCAGGGCTAGGCGGTACAGCCGGGCAGTGTCGTTCACATGGGCGGCAGACCAGGCGTTGCGCCCTTCGCCCACATAGGCCGACACCCCGGTTTGCCTGGCGAGCGCGATCAGGTAGGTCACCAGGCCTTGCTTGTGGGTGTCGTGGATCTGCGACAGGCGCATCACCGACAGGTTCACGCCCCGCTGCAGCACGTCATGCCCCGCCAGTTCAGAGGCGACCCGGGGCATGGGGTGGTGCGGGTCGAAGTGTTCTTCCACTGCCAGTTGCCCTGGCCCGGGCGCGCCCAGGGCGGTGCCGGACGTTATGATCAGCGGCCGTGCAGTCCCCTCAAGGGCCGCGCCCAGGGCAAGAATGGCCTGCCGGTCCTTTTCGCAGTTTTCCTGGAAATGCTCGAAGCGATGGTCGAACGCCGTATGAATCACGCCATCGCATTGGGCGGCGCCCCGCTGCAAGCTGGGTAGGTCTTGAAGCTCGCCCCGGTGGGCCTCGCCGCCGATGGCTTCCAGGGCCCTGGCGCCTTCCTCCGACCGTGTGAGCCCGAGCACCTGATGCCCGGCCTCTAGCAATTCCCGCGCAACCTGGCTGCCGATGAACCCTGTGGAACCGGTGAGAAATACCCGCATGCCCGTGTCTCCGTTTGCTGAAAATGCGAGGATGGGCCTAGGCTGGCTACCGTAAAAGCCGGGACATTATCAGGGTATAGCCACTAACAGGATTGCCATGCCAACCCCACCTCCTCATTTGCTTGGGCACTACCTCAAAGACTGCCGTTCCCGCCTGGACCCATCTGCGCTTGGGCTGCCCCTAGGCCGGCGGCGCACCCCCGGGCTGCGCCGCGAGGAAGTCGCCCAGCGCGCCAATATCAGCCCCACCTGGTACACCTGGCTGGAGCAAGGCCGGGGCGGCGCGCCCTCGGCCAGCGTGCTGGACCGTATCGCGCAGGCGCTGTTGATGACCGAGCCAGAGCGCGAGCATTTGTTCATGCTCGCCTTCGGTCACCCACCGCAAGCGGTGTACAAAGCGCCGGAAGGGGTGACGCCGCGCCTGCAACGGTTGCTTGACCGCCTGGATGCCAGCCCGGCTTTCATCAAGACCGCCACCTGGGACGTGCTGGCCTGGAACCCGGCCGCGGCAGTGGTGTTCACCGACTATGGCAAGCTGCCGGTGCGCGAGCGCAACATCCTGCGGCTGATGTTCGCCGCCCCGCAGGTGCACGCCAAGCAAGGGGACTGGCAGGCGGTCGCGCGCTTCGTGGTGGGCGTGTTCCGTGCCGAAGCCGTGCGTGCTGGCGCCACTTCCGAGGTGGCCAGGCTGGCCGATGAGCTCTGTGCACTCAGCCCCGAGTTCACTGCCCTATGGCAGGACAACGACGTGCGGGTGCACGGCGAGGGCACCAAGCGGCTCCAGCACCCAGCCCTGGGGCTGATCGAGCTGGAGTATTCCAGCTTTGCCGTGGATGGCCGCCCCGACCTGAGCATGGTCGTATACAACCCCACCAGCGAAGCCGACGCCCAACGCATTCGCGCACTTGCAAGGGCCAATCTGGCCTGAAGACGCCGAGACCCCACCCCTGGCGATTCGTTCCGACGGCCGGTGAATTAATTTTAAAAAGCCACTAGTGGCAATTAACCGGCGTCAATATAATGCGCCACCTCGCACGCCCTACCGGGCAAGCAATGGACGTCATTACCCTTACAAGGAACTGTTCGTGAAAGCGATTTCTACCCGGGTTGCCCTGCCTGTGCTGGCAGCCCTCGGCCTGGCCGCCCTCGCCGGCTGCGCCGCCACCGAAACCTCCCGCGCACTGCCCGTGGCACAGGTCGATAGTGTCGCCCGGCCCTACAGTGGCCCACGCTCGCCCATCTCGGTGGGCAAGTTCGACAACCGCTCCAGCTACATGCGCGGGATTTTCTCCGACGGCGTGGACCGCCTTGGCAGCCAGGCCAAGACCATCCTCGTCACCCACCTGCAGCAGACCGGCCGCTTCAACGTGCTGGACCGCGACAACCTCGGCGAAACCCAGCAAGAAGCCGCCTTCAAAGGCCAGGCCCAGCGGATCAAGGGCGCCGACTACGTAGTGACCGGCGACGTTACCGAGTTCGGCCGCAAAGAGGTGGGCGACCAGGAGCTGTTCGGCATCCTTGGCCGCGCCAAGACCCAGGTGGCCTACGCCAAGGTGGCACTGAACATCGTCGACAGCGCGACTTCCGAAGTGGTGTATTCGACCCAGGGCGCCGGTGAATACGCTCTGTCCAACCGCGAGATCATCGGCTTCGGCGGGACCGCCAGCTATGACTCGACCTTGAACGGCAAGGTGCTGGACCTGGCCCTGCGCGAGGCAGTGAACAAGCTGGTGAGCGCCGTGGACAGCGGTGCCTGGAAACCCCAACACTGATCAAAGGAATGACGCATGAACATCGCATTCAAATGCGCCGCCGCCGTTTTGGTGTGCGGCTGGCTGGCCGGCTGCGCCGGGCCGCGGACGCTGTACCAGTGGGAAGGCTACCAGGCCCAGGTGCGCGGCTACTTCAAGGGTGAATCCAAGGAAGCCCAATTGCAGGCGCTGGATGAGGGCCTCGAGCGGATCAAGGCCAAGAACGGCGCGGTGCCACCGGGCTACCACGCGCAGATCGGCCTGCTTTGCGCCGATCTCGGCCAACCGGCACGGATGACGCAGGAATTCCAGGCGGAGAAAGCGCTGTTTCCCGAGTCCGCCCCATACATGGACTTCCTGCTGAAGAATGCCGGCGTCAAGACCGCCTCGGCCACCGGGGTGCCGGCCACCGGGATGCCGGCCACCGGAGTGCCGGCCACCGGAGCATCGGCGGCCGCCAGCACCGCCAACGCCACGACCGTCGCTACCCAAGGAGGGACCTCGCTATGAACCCATGGATCAAAGGGCTGGCGCTGCTCGTGCTGGCCGGCATCGCCAGCGGCTGTGCGCCGGTGAAAACCGTCGATTATCAAGCCTACAAGCAAGCCCGCCCGCGCTCGATCGTGGTGCTGCCGCCGCTGAACGAATCGCCGGACGTCAAAGCCACCTACAGCATGTTGTCCCAGGTCACCGTGCCCCTGGCCGAGGCCGGCTACTACGTGGTGCCGGTCGCGCTGATGGACGAGACCTTCCGCCAGAACGGCGTGACTGCCGCGGGCGATATCCACCAGTTGCCACCTGCCAAGTTGCGGGAAATCTATGGCGCCGATGCCGGGCTGTACATCACCGTGAGCGACTACGGCACCAAGTACATGGTGCTCAGCAGCGCGACCATCGTGACCGCCCACGCCCGCCTGGTCGACCTCAAGACCGGCACTACCCTATGGACCGGTACCGCCAGCGCTTCCAGCGCGGAAAACCAGAACAACAGTGGCGGTGGCTTGGTAGGGATGTTGATCGTCGCGGCGGTCAATCAGATCATCGCCAGCGCGTCCGACGACGCCGGCTATCCCATCGCCGGCATGACCAGCGGCCGGTTGTTGTCCGCCGGGCAACGCGCCGGGCTGCTCTATGGGCCACGCTCGCCGCGCTACGGCACCGACTGAACGCTGTTCACCGGCCTTGCGGCCGCGCCCTATGCCGAGCGCGCGCCGCCGCCGCTGAGCACTTCAGGGGCAATGCTCAGGCTTGGGTTGAGGCTTGAGCCGGCGCGTCGATCGACCGTTCGCACTGCATCGAAGGGATGACCCCAGGTATCAGGGGAACGCGGGCAGAACCTGCTTTGCACGACCGGCCGGCGGCTAAACCCTTAGGGTGCTAAACACCACGGCAATCCGGCCGATACGCCAGCATCAGGGGTGCCCGCCCCTTCAAGAGCCCGTTCTCGATGCTGTTGTTCAAGGATCAAGCCACTAGCCACGTACAGATCGCTCGCCGCGCCATGGTAGTGGTGTGCCTGTCGCTGGGCGCGCTGTTTTCGATGGCGATGATCACGCTGGTACTGATCGCTCACCAGGAGAACCGGCACCAGGCAGAGCACAGTGAATCCGATGCGCGCAGGGCGCTCAACGCCAACCTCGACCTGCTAAGCCGTGCGATAAAGGACTACGCCTTCTGGAACGACGCCTATGACCGGGTGGGCGCGCCGCGGATCGACATGGCCTGGGCCTATGAGAGCGACAACATCGGCCCGTCGCTGTACACCAATTATTCCTTGGAAGGCGTGTTCGTGGTCGGCCCCGACCAGGCCACGCGCTATGCCATCATCGGCGGCCACCTGAGCCAGGACCAAGCCCAGGCGTTCATCGGTACCGACCTTGGCCCACTGCTGGCCGATGCCCACCGCCAAGCCGCTAACGAAGGCACCAGCTACGGGTTCTACACCGTCAATGGGCAACCGGCCATCGTGTATGCGGCGGTGATCAAGCCCACTACCCACGCACCACGAACCGGCGTCGACAGCCTCGCCTGCATGCTGTTCGTGGACATCCTCGATCCGGCCAAGCTTGACCATTGGGAGCAGGACTATGGCCTGCATCAATTGCACGTGGACCTGTCCACCGTCGCCCAGGGCATGCCCAACCTGATCATGCAAAGCGGTACGGGCGGCGCGTTGCGGTTGCGCTGGACCGCGGAGAACCCAGGCGACAACTTCCTGCGCTCGATGCTGCCCCTGCTGGGGCTGACCGCGCTAACGTTCGCCTTGCTGATGAGCTGGATCTACCGCTCCGCCCTGACGGCCGCGGGGCTGATCGACGAGGGCAAGAGCCGCTTGGCCGTCAGCGAGGAGCGCTTCCGTACCGTGGCCGAAGCCTCGTCGGACTGGATCTGGGAAACCGACGCCAATGGCCGCCTGGTGTACCTGTCCGAGCGCTTCGCCACCATCACCGGCTTCCCGGCCCAAACCTGGCTCAACCGCCCGCTGTGCGACCTGCTTGAATTCGACCGCGCCGCGTTTCGCCGCATGGCCCTGGAACCGGGTGCGGCAGGCAGCCGCAAGCTGGAGAGCCAGCACCTGGACAGCGGCGGGCGGCAACGCTGGTGCAGCTTGTCTGCGCGGGTCATTCGCAGCGGCGATCGCATCAGTGGCTACCGCGGCACCGTGTCAGACGTGACCGCCGAAACCGAGGCACGGGCTCATATCAAGCACCTGTCCCAGCACGATGCCCTCACCGGCCTGGCCAACCGCAGCTTCCTCCACGGCTACCTGCACAACCGGCTGAGCCACGGCCTCAGCGCAGACAACCCGCTGTTGCTGCTGAGCCTGGACCTAGACCGCTTCAAACCGATCAACGACACCCTTGGCCATGGCGCTGGCGACCAGGTGCTGTGCGAGGTCGCCAACCGGCTGCGAAGTGCCGTGCGCGACTGCGACCTGGTGGCCCGGCTGGGCGGCGATGAATTCGTGATCGTTGGCTGTGACCTGCCCGCAACCTTCGACGTGGAAAGATTCTGCGCCCGGCTATGCGAGGCGGTGGCTCAGCCACTGCTGGTGGAGGGCCATGAAGTGTCTGTGAGCGTGAGCATCGGCGTGGTGCTGTCCCCCGCGGACGGTGCCCAGGCCAGCGACCTGCTGCGCTATGCCGATATCGCCCTGTATGAGGCCAAGGCCGCGGGGCGCAACAATTGGCGCTTCTACGTCGCGGAAATGAACCAGCGGGTTCTGGAGCGGCGGCGGGTCGAAACCGACCTGCGCCAGGCCCTGCGCGGCAATGAGCTGTTCTTGGAATACCAGCCGCGCGTGGACCTGCCCGGCAACCGGCTGGCTGCCGCCGAAGCGCTGGTGCGCTGGCGCCACCCTGAGCGCGGGCTATTACCGCCCGGGCAATTCATCGCCGTGGCGGAGGAATCCGGGCTGATCGTCGCGCTGAGTGACTGGGTGCTGCGCCACGCCTGCGAAGAAGCGCTCGGCTGGGCCAAGCCGCTGATGGTCTCGGTAAACCTTTCTTCGGTCGAGTTCCAGCGCGGTGACCTGGTCGCGCGGGTGCAAGCGGCCCTGGACGCCTCGGGCCTGCCTGCGCACCGGCTGGAGCTGGAAATCACTGAAAGCGTGCTGCTCGACGACGCCAACAAGGCGCTGCATACCATGCAAAAACTCAAAGGCATCGGGGTGCGCCTGGCCATGGACGACTTCGGCACGGGCTATTCATCCCTGAGTTATTTGCGGGCTTATCCCTTCGACGCGCTGAAGATCGACCGCAGTTTCATCTCCGATCTGGGCGGTGCGGGGCCTAGCCGGGCGATCATCCGGGCCATCGTTGACCTGGGTAAGGCCCTGGGCCTGACCGTGGTCGCCGAGGGCATCGAAACCCAGGCACAGCTGGAGCAACTGTGCGGGATTGCCTGCGACCAGGGCCAGGGCTACCTGCTGGGGCGGCCGATGCCAGCGGAGCGCTTGCGCGCTTTGTTCGAGCAAGCGCTGCCCGAGGCGTTGTAGGGATGGGGCCGGCGCTGCGGCCCTAGGGCGAACCCAGCCCGCACTGGCAGAGCTGCAACGCTGCGCTAAAGTTGTACGACGTCTGCCAACCGGTGGCGATTACAACGATAAGGAATGCGCATTTATGAAAGTATCGAAACTGCTGTTGGGCCTGGTGTGCCTGTATGCAGGCATGGTGGCGGCGGCGCAGCCGACCTCGGAGCAGGAAGTGGCCGAGGCCGTAGGCAAGCTGACCCAAGCCATGTGGCACAAGGACATTCCGCAACTCCAGGCACTGACCGCCGACAACCTCAGCTACGGCCACTCCAGCGGCAACATCCAGGACAAGCAAGCGTTCATCGCCGATATCGAGACCGGCCGCAGCGGCTTCGACCGCCTGGAAATGCTCAACCAAACGATCACCCTCTCTGGCGATACCGCGCTGGTGCGCAACCACTTCTCGGCGGATGCGGTGAACAGCGGCAAGAAGGTGCCCACCGAGATCGAAAACTTCCAGGTGTGGCAAAAGCAGCACGGCAAATGGCTGCTGATCGGGCGGCAGGCGTTCCGGTTCTGAGGGTCGCCGTCGTCAGCGGCGCCCTGGCGGCCGTGCAGAACCATTGCCCTCGCACGATGCTCTGAGCATACACGTCGCCTGCCATGAGCCCTGCCAATGACCACCGCTACAGCCTCTGACACCCTTCGCCGCGTGGTGACTACCCCGCTACTGATGCTGTTCATTCTTGGCGATGTGTTGGGGGCTGGGGTGTATGCGCTGGCCGGCACCATTGCCGGTCGCGTGGGAGGGGCGATCTGGGCTCCGTTGCTGATCGCGCTGTGCTTCGCCCTGCTGACGGCCGCATCCTACGCCGAGCTGGTTACCAAATACCCTCGCGCCGGCGGCGCGGCGGTGTTCGCCGAGCGGGCGTTCGGCAAGCCGCTGCTGTCGTTTCTGGTGGGCTTTTCGATGCTGGCGGCGGGCGTTACCAGCGCCGCGGGGCTGGCCAAGGCGTTTGCCGGAGACTACCTCGGCGCTTTCGTGCAATGGCCGCCCGGCTGGGTCGCTGCGGGGTTTCTGCTGGTGATCGCGTTGCTCAATGCCCGCGGTATCAAGGAGTCGCTCAGCGCCAACCTGGTGATGACCCTGGTCGAGCTCAGCGGCTTGCTGCTGGTGGTGCTGGCCGCCGCCTGGTTCACCGCCGGTGGCCATGCGGTGCCCGAGCGCCTGCTGGAGATCGACGCCCAGGCCCCGGCGGCGGCGATACTCGGCGCATCGCTGCTGGCGTTCTACTCCTTCGTGGGCTTCGAAACCTCGGCCAACCTCGCCGAGGAAGTGCAGGACGTGCGCCGCGCCTATCCACGCGCGCTGTTCGGCGCGCTGCTGATTGCCGGCGCCATGTACCTGCTGGTGGGCGCGGGCGCCGCGCTGGTGCTGCCGGTGGCGCAGCTCAAAGCGTCGAGCGCGCCCTTGATGGAAGTGATCACCGCTTCCGGGCTGGGCATCCCGCCGCGTTGGTTCGCGGTTATCGCGCTGATCGCCGTGGCCAACGGCGCGCTGCTGACGATGATCATGGCCAGCCGGCTCACCTACGGCATGGCCCGTGAGGGGTTGCTGCCCGCGCTGTTCGGCCGCGTGCTGCCGCGCCGCCGCACGCCCGGTTTGGCGATTATCGCGACCACGCTGGTGGCCATCGCCCTGATCTTTACCAGCACGCTGGAAGTACTGGCCGAGACCGTGGTGCTGCTGTTGCTGTTCGTGTTCCTGAGCACCAACGTCGCGGTGCTGGTGCTCAAGCGAGACAAGGTCAGCGCCGACCATTTTCACGTGCACTGGCTGTTCCCACTGCTGGCGGTGCTGTCCTGCCTGCTGCTGCTCGCCCAGCAAAGCCCGGCCACCTGGGTGCGGGCGGGGTTGATGCTCGGCGTGGGGCTGCTGCTGTATGGGGTTAGCCGGGGAATGAGCCGCAGCCTGTAGGCTGCTGGCGCCCACTTCGCTCAGGTGCCCTTTAAAAATCCACCTTGCCGCGCCCGGCCTTGAGGGTGCCGCGCTTGCCCTTGGCATCCAGGCGGCGCGTCTTGGAAGCGCGGGTCGGCTTGGTCGGGCGGCGGGCTTTCTCGACGCGGGTGGCGGCCAGGATCAGCTCGCGCAGCCGCTCCAGGGCATCGGCACGGTTCTGCTCCTGGGTTCGATACTGCTGGGCCTTGATCACGATCACCCCCTCGCCGCTGATACGGCTATCGCGCAGGGCCAGCAAGCGCTCCTTGTAGAACGGCGGCAGCGACGAGGCGTGGATGTCGAAACGTAAGTGCACCGCGCTGGACACCTTGTTCACGTTCTGCCCGCCAGCGCCCTGGGCGCGGATGGCGCTCAGTTCGATCTCGCTGTCGGGCAGTTGAACGCTGTTGGAGAGGTCCAGCATGTGGCGGCCTGTGGTGGGCAAAAGGTGCCCTACCATGCCCGGATTACCCGCCGCCGGCAACGTCGACGGCAGGTGCTCAGGCGACCGGTTCCAGTTCCACCGTCGCCAGGGTCATGCCCAGCGCCAGGGCCACGCCCGCGCCATAGGCCGGGTCGGCTTTGAGGCAGTTCTCGATATGCCGGCGCTGGAAGGCCACATCGGCATGGCCGATCTGCCGCGCGGTGTTGTCGAACAGGGTCTGGCGCTGCGCCGGGGTCATCAGGCGGAACAGGTTACCTGGCTGCTCGTAGTGGTCCTCGTCCACGTTGTGGTCCCAATGCGCGGCGGCACCGTCCAAGGTCAAGGGCGGCTCCACCAGCTCCGGGCGGTCGTGCCAGTTGCCCAGGCTGTTGGGGAAGTAGGTCGGCGCCGCGCCGCCGTTGCCATCCACGCGCATCGCGCCGTCACGGTGGTAGCTGTGGGTGGGGATGACCGGTGCGTTGACCGGGATCTGATTGAAGTTCACCCCCAGGCGATACCGCTGAGTGTCGCCATACGAGAACAGCCGCGCTTGCAGCATGCGGTCTGGCGAGAAGCCAATGCCGGGCACCACGTTGGCCGGCGAGAACGCCGCCTGCTCGACTTCGGCGAAGAAGTTCGCCGGGTTGCGGTTGAGCTCCAGCACGCCCACCTCATGCAGCGGGAATTCGGCCTTCGGCCACACCTTGGTCAGGTCGAACGGGTTGTGCCGGTGCTGCCGTGCCTGGGCGTCGGTCATGATCTGCACGTGCAGCGTCCAGCGCGGGAAGTTGCCCGCCTCGATGCTCTCGTAGAGGTCGCGATGGTGGCTCTCGCGGTCCTGGCCGATCACTGCCTGGGCCTCGGCGTCGGTGAGGTTTTCGATGCCTTGTTGGCTGTGGAAGTGGAACTTGACCCAGCAGCGCTCGTTGGCGGCATTGATGAAGCTGAAGGTGTGGCTGCCAAAGCCATGCATGTGGCGATAACTGCGCGGGATGCCGCGCTCGCTCATCACGATGGTCACCTGGTGCAGCGCTTCGGGCAGCAGGGACCAGAAGTCCCAGTTGATATTGGCACTGCGCATGCCGGTGTGGGGGTCGCGCTTGACCGCGCGGTTCAGGTCCGGGAAACGCAGCGGGTCGCGGAAGAAAAACACCGGGGTGTTGTTGCCGACGATGTCCCAATTGCCCTCGTCGGTGTAGAACTTCACTGCGAAGCCGCGGATGTCGCGCTCGGCGTCGGCGGCGCCGCGCTCGCCGGCCACCGTGGAGAAGCGCAGGAACACCGGCGTTTGCTTGCCCACCTCGGCGAACACCGATGCCTTGCTGAAGCGGCTGATGTCCCGGGTCACGGTGAAGTGGCCGAAGGCGCCGGAACCCTTGGCGTGCATGCGCCGCTCCGGGATCACTTCGCGGTCGAAATGGGCGAGTTTTTCCAGCAGCCAGATGTCTTGCAGCAAGGCCGGCCCACGCGGGCCCGCGGTCTGGATGTTGAGGTTGTCGACCACCGGCGCACCGTTGGCATGGGTAATGTTCTTCTGGGTCATGGCGGTCCTTCCAGGGGCGATACCGAAGCGGCGAATGCCTGTGCGGCCATGGTGGCGAGCAAGGTTTCGCGCACATAGAAAGGTTGTGCTATTGATTACGCCGCCATGCCGGCCGGGAGCTGCGACCCTTGACCGGTCGAGGTGGGAGTTTTCTTACAAAGTTGTCAGTTATCGGTCATGCTGGCGTACTGCTAACACGGCTATAACGCAGGGATTCCCTGCTCATTCGAACCTTGCTCATGCGCCTGCCCATGCAAAAGCCCGCTCGCTTGTCGATCGCCCTTCTCGCTCTCATCGCCCTGGCCGCCCTGGGCTGGTGGTTGACCCGGCCCGCTCCGCCGGCTGCACCCGCCAAAGCCGCCGCCGTGCCCGTGCGGGTGATTCAGGCAGCCACCGCCGACGTGCCTCGGCTGGTCACCGCCATCGGCACCGTTACCGCGCTGCAAAGCGTGACCGTGCGGCCGCAGGTGGACGGCATTCTCACGCGGGTGTGGGTCAAGGAAGGGCAGTTCGTGGAAAAAGGCCAGCTGCTCGCCAGCATCGACGACCGCGCCCTGAGCGCCGCCCTCGACCAGGCCATGGCGCAGGCGGCGCAGACCCGCGCCCAATTGAAGGTCGCGGAGGTCGACCTCAAGCGCTACGCGGACCTGGCGCAGGATCGCAGCATCCCGCGTCAGCAACTGGACCAACAACAAGCGCTGCATGACCAGCTGCAAGCCACCTTGCAAGGCAACGAGGCGGCGGTGGCGGCGGCGCGGGTACAGTTGAGCTACACACAGATCCACTCGCCCCTGGCTGGCCGGGTCGGCATCCGTGCAGTGGACGAAGGCAACCTGCTGCGCGTCAGCGATGCCCTGGGCTTATTCAGCGTCACCCAGATCGACCCCATCGCGGTGCAGTTCGCCCTGCCACAGGCGCAACTGCCCACCTTGCAGGCGCTGCTCAAGGCCCCCGCGCAGGCGCCAGTGCTGGCCTATGCCGGGGGCGACATCGACGGCGGCACGCCGCTGGGCGAAGGCCGCCTGAGCCTGATCGACAACCAGGTGTCAGGCACCACCGGCACGGTGCGGGTCAAGGCCCAGTTCAGCAACAGCGGGCAACGCCTGTGGCCAGGCCAACTGGTGAACATACGCCTGCAAACCCAATTGCGGCGCAACGCGCTGGTGATCCCCAACAGCGTGGTGCAACGCGGCGTGGACGGCACCTTCGTGTACCGGGTGCAGGATGAAAAAGCGGACAGCGTGCCGGTCAAGGTGATCGACCAAACCAGCGAGCTGACGGTGGTGGAAGGCGTGGCCGTAGGCGATACGCTGGTCAGCGATGGGCAGTCGCGGCTCAAGCCAGGCGCGCGGGTGGAAATCCTGCATGATGGCGCCAAGGCAACTGCCGGCGAGGCGCAGCCATGAGCCGCCTGCGCTCGCCATCGGCCTGGTGCATCGACCACCCGATCGCCACCCTGCTGCTGATGTTCGCCTTGGTGCTGCTGGGCGCCATTGCGTTCCCGCGGCTGCCGATAGCGCCGCTGCCGGAAGCCGAATTCCCCACCATCCAGGTTACCGCGCAGCTGCCCGGTGCCAGCCCGGAAACCATGGCGTCCTCGGTGGCGACCCCACTGGAAGTGCAGTTCAGCGCCATCCCCGGGATGAGCCAGATGACCTCCACCAGCGCGCTGGGGTCCACCACCCTGACGCTGATGTTCACCCTGGACAAGAACATTGATTCGGCCGCGCAGGAAGTGCAGGCGGCGATCAACACTGCCGCGGGGCGCCTGCCCCAGGACCTGCCCAACCTGCCCACCTGGCGCAAGGTGAACCCGGCGGACAGCCCGGTGCTGATCCTCGGCATCAGCTCCACGCAACTGACCGGCCCAGACCTGAGCGACCAGGTCGAAACCTTGCTGGCGCGGCAGATCAGCCAGATCGACGGCGTGGGCCAGGTGAACATCACCGGCCAGCAGCGCCCGGCCATCCGCGTGCAGGCCCAGGCAGACAAACTGGCTTCGGTAGGCATCACCCTGGCCGACCTGCGCGCGGCCATCCAGGCCAGCAGCCTGAACCTGGCCAAGGGCGCACTCTACGGCGACAGCCGAATTTCCACGTTCTCGGCCAACGACCAGCTGTTCGCCCCGCAAGACTACGCCGACTTGATCGTCGCCTACCGCGACGGTGCACCGGTGCGCATGAAGGACGTCGCCAACGTGGTCGCCGGCGCGGAAAACGACTACGTGCAGGCGTGGTCCGAAGACCAGCCCGGGGTCAACCTGGTGATCTCGCGGCAGCCCGGCGCCAACATCGTCGAAACCGTGGACCGCATCCAGGACGCCTTGCCAGGGCTGCAGGCGATGCTCCCGGCCTCGGTGAACATCGGCGTGCTGCAGGACCGCACACAGACCATCCGCGCCTCCTTGCACGAGGTAGAGCTGACCCTGCTGATCGCGATCCTGCTGGTGGTGGCGGTGATGGCGCTGTTCCTGCGCCAGCTGTCGGCAACGCTGATCGTGTGTGCGGTGCTGGCGGTGTCGCTGATCGCCAGCTTCGCCTGGATGTACCTGCTCGGCTTTAGCCTGAACAACCTCACCCTGGTGGCGATCGTGATCGCCGTAGGCTTTGTGGTGGACGACGCCATCGTGGTGGTGGAGAACATCCACCGTTATCTGGAACAGGGGTTGAGCAGGCGCGAGGCGGCGATTCGCGGCAGCGGGGAAATCGGCTTTACCGTGGTGTCGATCAGCTTTTCACTGATCGCCGCCTTTATTCCGCTGCTGTTCATGGGTGGGGTGGTGGGCCGGCTGTTCAAGGAGTTCGCCCTCACCGCCACCAGCACTATCTTGCTCTCGGTGCTGGTGTCGCTGACCCTTGCCCCCACGCTCGCGGCGCTGTGCATGAATGCGCCCAAGCACCGCGCCCATGAGCGCAAGAGCGTCTCCGAGCGCCTGCTTGCCGGTTACGATCGCCTGCTCGGCAAGGCACTGGACCATCAACGGCTGATGCTCGGGCTGTTCGTGCTGTCCCTCGCCTTGGCCATCGTCGGGTACCTGTATATCCCCAAGGGCTTCTTCCCGGTCCAGGACACAGGCTTCGTGGGCGGCATCAGCGAAGCAGCGGCGGACACCTCCTACCCGGACATGATCGCCAAGCACCTGGCCCTGGCCAAGATCATCGCCAAGGACCCCGCCGTGCGCACCTTCTCCCATTCGGTGGGGGTTAGCGGGAGCAACCAGACCGTCGCCAATGGCCGCTTCTGGATATCCCTGAAGCCGCGCGAAGACCGCGACGTGAGCGCCAGCGAGTTCATCGACCGGGTTCGCGGCAAACTGTCGAAGGTGCCAGGGATCGTGCTCTACCTGCGCGCCGGGCAGGACATCAACCTCAGCTCCGGCCCCAGCCGCGGTCAGTACCAGTACGTGCTAAAGAGCAACGACGGCGATGCGCTCAACCTCTGGGCGCAACGCCTGACCGAGGCATTGCGCAATAACCCGGCGTTGCGGGACCTCTCCAACGACCTGCAACTGGGCGGCAGCATCACCCCCATTCAGATTGACCGTGGCGCCGCCGCGCGCTTCGGCCTGACCACCAGTGACGTCGACCAGGCCCTGTACGACGCCTTCGGCCAGCGCCAGGTGAGTGAATTCCAGACCCAGACCAACCAGTACAAGGTGGTGCTGGAACTGGACGCCGCCCAGCGCGGCCACGCCGAAAGCCTGAACTACTTCTACCTGCGTTCGCCGCTGACCGGCGACATGGTCCCGCTGGCGGCCCTGGCCCATGTGGGCAGCCCGAAGAACGGGCCGTTGTCCATCGCCCACGACGGCATGTTCCCGGCGGCGAACCTGTCGTTCAACCTGGCGCCCGGGGTGGCCCTGGGCGAGGCGGTGACGCTGCTGGAAAACACCCAGCGCGAACTGGGCATGCCGGCCAGCATCAGCGGCACCTTCCAGGGGGCGGCGCAGGCGTTTCGCAGTTCGCTGGCGAGCCAGCCGTGGCTGATCCTCGCCGCGCTGGTGGCGGTGTACATCATCCTCGGCGTGCTCTACGAGAGCCTGGTGCACCCGCTAACGATCATTTCCACCCTGCCCTCCGCCGGCCTCGGCGCACTGGCACTGCTGTGGGCGACTGGGCAGAGCTTCTCGATCATGGCGTTGATCGGCCTGGTGCTATTGATCGGTATCGTCAAGAAGAACGGCATCTTGCTGATCGACTTCGCCCTCAACGCGCAGCGCAACGAAGGCCTGCCCGCGCGCGAAGCGATCCGCCAGGCGTGCCTCACCCGGCTGCGGCCGATCGTGATGACCACCCTCGCCGCCCTGCTCGGCGCGGTGCCGCTGATGCTCGGCCTGGGCGCCGGCGCCGAGCTGCGGCAACCGCTGGGGATCGCCGTGGTCGGCGGGCTGCTGGTCAGCCAGATGCTGACGCTGTTCACCACGCCGATCATCTACCTGCAACTGGAACGGCTGTTCCACCGGCCGACGAAGGCAGCCGACGAAACGCCAACGGAGGGCGAGCATGCGCATCCTGATTATCGAGGATGAAGAAAAAACCGCGGACTACCTGCGCCGCGGGCTGACTGAGCAGGGCTACACCGTGGATGTGGTCCACGACGGCGTGACCGGGCTGCACCTGGCGCTGGAGCTGGACTATGCCGTGATCGTGCTCGATGTGATGCTGCCCGCGCTGGATGGCTTTGGCGTGTTGCAGGCCCTGCGTGCCCGCAAGCAAACCCCCGTGATCATGCTCACCGCCCGCGAGCGGGTCGAAGACCGCGTTCAGGGCCTGCGCGGTGGTGCCGACGATTACCTGGGCAAGCCCTTCTCGTTCCTCGAGCTGGTCGCTCGCCTGCAAGCGCTGACCCGGCGCAGCAGCGGCCATGAACCGGTGCAGATCCGCGTGGGAGACCTGTGCATCGACATGATCAGCCGCAAGGCTGTACGCGCCGGGCAACGCCTGGACCTGACCGCCAAGGAGTTCTCGCTGCTGACCGTGCTCGCCCGCCGCCAGGGGCAGATCCTCTCGAAAACCGCCATCGCCGAGCTGGTGTGGGACGTGAATTTCGACAGCGACGCCAATGTGGTGGAGGTGGCCATCAAGCGCTTGCGGGCCAAGCTGGATAACCCTTTCGAGGAAAAGCTGCTGCACACCATCCGCGGCATGGGCTATGTGCTGGAGAGCCGCCATGCGCGTTGATTCCATTGCGTTTCGCCTGGGCGGCCTGTTCGCCCTGGTGGCGCTGGGTGTCTCTTTGGTGGTCGGTTGCGCGCTCTACCTGCAGGTTAACAAAAGCCTGGACATCCTCCCCAACGCCGAACTCCAGGCCCGCTACAGCGTGCTGGAGTCCGCCATTAGCCGCTACGGCGACCCTGAGCACTGGGCACGCCTGAACATCAAGCTCAACCTGCTCGGCAGGGAGGACGACCGCCTCCACTTCTGGATAGTCAGTGGCAACCCGGCCTACGAATACGGCCACCCCAGCGCCCAGGTGCGGGGCCTGGCCAACGGCCCGCTGGGCATCCATGACTGGCAGCGGGCCGATGGCACTCCGCTGAAGGTGCTGGTCAGCGCCCTGCCCGCCTTCGAGCCACGCCCGGCCATACGGTTCGTGATCGGCATCGACGTGGCCAACGTGCGCCAGACCCACCACGAGCTGGCCATGGCGTTGCTCGCGTGCGTCGCTTTCGCCGTGCTGCTGGCCAGCGCCCTGGGGTACTGGGTGGCGCGGATCGGCCTGCGCCCGTTGCGCCGGGTGTCCCGGCAGGCGCAACAGCTGGCGCCGCCGAAGCTCTCCGGGCGGCTGCGCCCCAGCCATCTGCCGCCCGAACTGGAGCAACTGGTAGAGGCGTTCAACGCCGCGCTGGAACGGGTCGAATGCGCCTACCAGCGGCTGGAAGCCTTCAACGCCGACGTGGCCCATGAGCTGCGCTCGCCTTTGACCAACCTGATCGGGCAGACCCAGGTCGCGCTGACCCGTGGCCGCAGCGCCGAGCATTATTTCGAAGTGCTGCAATCGAACCTCGAAGACCTGGACCGGCTACGCAGCATCGTCAACGACATGCTGTTCCTGGCCAGCGCCGACCAGGGCGGCAAGGCTAGCAATCTGGTCGCCAGCAGCCTCGCCGCCGAAGTGGCGACCACCCTCGATTACCTGGATGTCATCCTCGAAGACGCCGGGGTAACGGTGCGGGTCAGCGGCGATGCGCAAGTGCTGGTGGAGCGCAACCACCTGCGCCGGGCGCTGACCAACCTGATCCATAACGCGGCGCAGCACAGCCAGCCAGGGCAGCAGATAGAGGTGAGGATCGACCCTATGGGCGACCGGGTCAGCGTGGCCGTCAGCAACCCGGGAGCGGCGATTGCCGACGAACACTTGCCGCTGCTGTTCGAACGCTTCTACCGCGTGGACGCCGCCCGCCACAACGAAGGCGGTAACCACGGCCTGGGCCTGGCCATCGTCAAGGCGGTCGCCTCCATGCACGGCGGCTGCGTATTCGCCCGCAGCGAGGGCGGCACCAATACCTTCGGCCTGACGCTGCCTTTGTAGGCGCCCGCTTGCGGACCTCAGGCGCCTGGGTTCGCGGGCTTTGCACGTTCATACACTGTTGTGAGATGGCCGCCAGCCTGAGAACTTCGGGCCCACCGGTTCGCGGGCTTTGCCCACTCCTACACTCTCGGTGGAGTAGGCGCCAGCCTGCGAACTGCGCCTACACCACCACCGCGCCGTCGATGCAGGTGACCACATCGCCGCCCAGCCAGACGTGCTCGCCTTCACGCATGACATGCACCCGCCCGGCGCGGCCAAGGGCAGTGCCTTGGCTTACCACGTAACGCTCCGGCGCCAGCCCCTCGCGGTACAACCACTGGGCGATGCCGGCGTTCAAGCTGCCGGTGACCGGATCCTCGGCCATGCCATCGCCGGGGATGAAGGCACGGACCTCGAACTGAGCCTCGGTGCCGTCCCGCGCCTCGTCCCAGGGTGCGAACACCCCCACCGCCAAATCTTCGAGCTGGGCAACATTGGGCGCCAGCTCCAGCACCGCCTGGCGGTCACGAAGGCGCAGGGCGAGCCAACCGGCGCCGTTGTCCACCCACTGCGCCGCGGCTACCGCTTCGCGGTTAATGCCCAATGCCCTGCAGGCGTGGTCAAGCACGTCATCGGTTGGCGCGCCGGAGCGCAGCAAGGGCGGGCAGGCGAAAGCCAGCCGCCCGTGCCGCCGGCGGACGCGCACCAGGCCAACGCCGCACTCCTGCACTATCTCTTCCCCCTGGGCTACACCGCCAGCCTCGAGCCAGGCATGACAGGTGCCCAACGTGGGGTGGCCGGCAAACGGCAACTCACGGGTCGTGGTAAAAATCCGCACCCGGTAATCGGCGCCAGGGGCCGTGGGTGGCAACACGAAGGTGGTTTCACTGAGGTTGGTCCAGCGGGCGAACGCCTGCATCTGCGCATCGCTCAGGCCCTGGGCGTCCAGTACCACCGCCAGCGGGTTGCCTAGCAGCGGGTGGGCGGTGAACACGTCGACCTGTTTGAACGCACGGGGGCGGTGGGGCATGGGAGGGCCTGCTAGTTATGGCGGGGGGCGAAAGCATAACCCGGCTTAAGCTTGTAAATGCGCCGACATATCCTGGATCGCCCCATGAACAATCTGGCGCAACAGTCTTGCTTCACCGGCGGGCAGCTGGCTTTCGTACTGCATGTACAGGCCCTTGGCTGCCCTCCCGGTTGCAGTGCACAGCCTTTCCTGGCCAAGCGAATCGACGTTATTTATTCGTTTTTATCGCCGCATCTCGATTGCGCACAAAAACGAAATTATAAATTCGTTTTTGAAAACGACCGCCACGTCAGGCTGCCAACCCTTGGTCTAGACTCCTGCGCACACTTTGCGAAGGAGCGTTTCCATGTGTATGCAACACGATCGTCACCCGATTTTCTGCCTGATCCCGCCCTACCTGCTCGACCAAATCGCCCGCAATGGCAATAAGGAGCAGCGCGAGGCGGCACTGCGTACCCGCGCCAAGGACGCAACCTTCCGGTCGCTGCGCATGACCGCTCAACCAAGCCGCAACCCGCCGCTGCTGGCCGCCACGGCGTTGGCCGGCAAGCGCCGCTCGATCTATACCGCCGACGGCAGCGAGACCCTGCCCGGCAAGCTGGTGCGCGGCGAAGGCCAGCCGGTGAGCGGAGATCCCGCCGTGGATGAGGCCTACGACGGGCTGGGGGCAACCTTCGATTTCTTCGCCGAGGTATTCGACCGCAATTCCATCGACGATGCCGGCCTCGCCCTGGACGCCACCGTGCATTTCGGCAAGGCCTACAACAACGCATTCTGGAATTCGGCGCAGATGGTCTTCGGCGACGGCGACGGTCAAGTGTTCAATCGGTTCACCGTGGCACTGGACGTGATCGGCCATGAACTGGCCCATGGGGTAACCGAGGACGAAGCCAAGCTGATGTATTTCAACCAGTCCGGTGCGCTGAACGAGTCCATGTCGGACGTGTTCGGCTCGATGATCAAGCAGTACGCCAAACAGCAAACGGCCGAAGACGCCGACTGGCTGATCGGCGAGGGGCTGTTCACCAAAAAGATCAACGGCGTGGCCTTGCGCTCGATGAAGGCCCCGGGCACGGCGTTCGACGACAAGCTGCTGGGTAAAGACCCGCAGCCCGGCCACATGAAGGACTTCGTGCACACCTTCGACGACAACGGCGGCGTGCATATCAACTCGGGCATCCCCAACCACGCTTTTTACCAGGTGGCCACGCGCATCGGCGGCCATGCATGGGAAAAGGCCGGGCGCATCTGGTACGACGCCCTGCGCGACCCACGCGTGCGTCCCAACACTGGCTTCCTACGCTTTGCCCGCATCACGTCCGACATCGCCGGCCGCCTTTACGGCACGGGCAAGGGCGCGCACCAAGCGGTCAAGGAAGGCTGGGCAGCGGTGGGGATCGACGTATGATGGCAACACATCGATAGGAGACCCAGCCATGCGCATCTCGTACTGCGAAACCGGTGGAATGGCGTACTTCCCAGGCCTGAACAAGCCACGCACGCTCGACGTCAGTGCCCTGCCCGCGCCAGACCAGCAGGAACTGCGGCAATTGGTGGAAGCGTCGCGCTTCTTCGCCTTGCCGCAAAGCCGCCAGCCTGCAGCCGCGCCGCGCGGCGCCCAGCACTACACGTTGACCGTGAGTGAAGGCGAGCGCGAACACACGGTGTGCCTCTTGGCGCCGGTGAAGGACGGGCCATTGCAAGGGCTGGTGCAGTGCGTGCGGCGGCATATCAACGACTAGCGCTTCCCATCCAGGGTGCAAGAACGATCAAATCCTCGTTTGGCGTCTTCGCTACCGTTGCCCTAGCGTTCAAGGAGCTCGCCATGGCAACGATTGAAAACACCCTGTGGTTCATCGAGATGAAACTGCATGCCGACCTGGACCTGAGCCAGGTGGCGCACCACTGCAACCTATCGCCCTTCGCCCTGGCGCGTTGGTTTGCGCTAGCGACGGGTTGGCCGGTGATGCGTTACATCCGCGCGCGGCGCCTGAGCGAGGCAGCGCAAGCCTTGCGCCGGGGCGCGCCAGACATCTTGGAGGTGGCGCTGAGCGCGGGCTACAGCTCCCATGAAGCCTTCACCCGCGCCTTCCATGAGCTGTTCGGCATAACGCCGAAACAGGCGCGCCTGCACACAGACGTACCCATGCCACTGGTGGAGCCCCTGCGCATGAAAGAGAAAAAGCACATCGCACTGGCCGAGCCTCGCTTCGAAACCCGCCCCTCGTTTATCGTCGCGGGCCTGGGCGAGCGTTTCACCTTCGACGCCAACGAAGGCATCGTTGGCCTGTGGCAGGCCTTCGTTCCCTACCTGGGGCGCGTAGCCAACGCCGTAGATGGCCTCACTTATGGCCTGTGTTGCAACCCTGGCGACGACGGCAGCTTCGAGTACATTGCCGGCATCGAGGTGTCGCGAACGAACGGCCTTCCTCCGGCATTCCGGGCTTTCAAGGTGCCTGAACAACGCTATGCCGTGTTTCGCCACCAGGGCCATGTCTCGACGATCCATCAAACGTTTTTCACTGTTTTCGATCAGTGGCTACCGAACGCCGGCTATGTGCTGGCCGACAGCCCCGAGTTCGAGCAGTACAGTGCGGATTTCGACCCATCCCGCGCGCAGGGCCATGTGGACATATGGATACCCATCACGCATAGCCTGCCCGGCGCAGAGGGGTAACGGCGGCGTCGTTGAAGTGCGCCAGCAGCCGGGCGCGTACTTCACCAACTAAAGGCGGCTCGCCTTCCCGAGGCGGCTGCACGGCGAACTCGACCTCCGGCAGCGCCGGCAACGGCCCCGGCCAACGCTCGGCGCCTGGCGGAATAGCGGACTGGTTCAAGCACGCTACTCCAAGCCCGGCCAGCACCGCGGACTGCAAGCCGGCCACGCCGCTGGCCGAATGAGCGATCACGTAGGGCACCCTGTGTTTGTCCAGGGTGTGGCACACAAAGCGTTGCAGCGAACAACCTTCGGGCAGCACCAGCAGCGGCAGCGGCGCCTCGCCAGGGGCCCGATACCCCGGCGCGGCGACCCAGTGCAATGCCTCGCGGCGCAACGTCAGGCCCTCACTCAAAACGCGGCCGTCGAGTATGCGCATGGCCAGGCCGATGTCGAATTCGCCGCTATCGCCCTCGCGCTCGATGACCATGCTTTTGCGCACCGAAACGTGCAGGCGCAGGTCGGGGTAGCGCAATTGCAGCGCTTTGAGGATCTCGGCGATGGCCCCAGGGCGGAAGTAATCGGTGATCGCCAGCCGCAGTTCGCCGGCCAGCGTGGTGCCACGCATGGCCTCAAGGGAGCGCTCGCTCAGTGCCAGCAATTCCCGCGCAAGGCCCAGCAAGCGCTCGCCGCTGGGGGTCAGGGCCACGCCTTGCTTGCCGCGCTCGAACACGCGCGCGCCGACGAAGCTTTCAAGCTTGCGCAGTTGCTCGCTGACCGCCGACTGAGAGAGGTTCAAGCGTGGCGAAGCGGCGGCAAGGCTGCCCGCCTCGGCGATCACCACAAAGGTGTGCAACTGCTGAAGATCGAAGGGGCGCATGCGCATCCTGCGGTTTTTCCGGTGGATAAGGCCTTATATTCCCGCTTTTAAGGAGAATTGCAACAGGTCATTCTTGGCTCACACCCACCCGCGAAAGGACACCACCATGCCCGGCCTCACCTTGACCCTCTCTGGCGATGACAACCTGGCCCTGGCCCAGCGCATCGTGCCCAAGCTCACCGCGCTGACCTGCGAGCTGCTGGAAAAAGCGCCAGCGCAGACCATGATCATCGTCCGCTTTATGCCCCACGCGCAGTGGTTCATCGAGAACCGCTCCCTGGTTGAGTACGCGCGCAATAGCTTTCGGCTCGAAGTGACCATTACTGAGGAAACCAACACCAAGGCGCAGAAAGCCCGCTATCAACGCGCGGCCTATGAGCTGCTGGCAGAGGAGATCGGCAACCTGCACCCGCACTCCAACATCCACATCATCGACTGCCCGGGGACCAGCTACAGCTACGGTGGCGTGACCCAGGAATACCGTTTTCAACACGGGTAGGCAGCAGTGGCAGCGGCGCCGTACTGACCGTAGGAGCGGATTTATCCACGAACAAAGGCACCCTGTTTAAAGCAGCTCATGCCATCGCTGTTCGCGGATAAATCCGCTCCTACAGGGGGTGTGCTACTGGATGTCCTCAGGCTGGACCACCAGACTGTGGGAGCGGATTTATCCGCGAACAAAAACACCCTGTTTAAAGCAGCTGGCGCCATCGCCGTTCGCGGATAAATCCGCTCCTACAGGGGGCGTGCCCGTGGATGTCCTCGAGCTTGACTACCAGACTGTGGGAGCGGATTCATCCGCGAACAAAACATCCTGTTTAAAGCGGCTGGCGCCATCGCCGTTCGCGGATAAATCCGCTCCTACAGGGGGCGTGCCCCTGGATGTCCTCGGGCTTGACCGCCAGACTGTGGGAGCGGATTCATCCGCGAACAAAAACACCCCGTTTTAAAGCGGCTGGCACCATCGCTGTTCGCGGATAAATCCGCTCCTACAGGGGGCGTGCCCTGGATGTCCTCGGGCTTGGCCGCCAGACTGTGGGAGCGGATTCATCCGCGAACAAAAACACCTTGTTTAAAGCGGCTGGCGCCATCGCTGTTCGCGGATAAATCCGCTCCTACAGGGGGGTGTGCCACTGGATGACTTCGGGCTTGACCACCAGACTGTGGGAGCGGATTCATCCGCGAACAAAAACACCCTGTTTTAAGACAGTTCATGCCATCGCTGTTCGCGGATAAATCCGCTCCTACAGGGGGCGTGCCCTGGATGTCCTCGGGCTTGACCGCCAGACTGTGGGAGCGGATTCATCCGCGAACAAAAACACCCTGTTTAAAGCAGCTGGCGCCATCGCTGTTCGCGGATAAATCCGCTTCTACAGGGGGTGTGCTACTGGATGTCCTCGGGCTTGACCACCACCCAATTCTTGTCCGCGGTCACCGGCAACCCCTGGGCTTTTTGCGCCTCGGCGTTCTGCTTGATCATGCCGTTGAGCTGGTCCATGTACTTGGCCTTGCGGTTGACCCACAAGTGGATGCCACCTTTGTTCACGTCCACGCTGTGGAACAACATGTAGCCGTCGCTGCTGGGGGTGTCGCCGGCCACCAGCACAGGTTTTTTCCATTGGTCGATGTAGGTGAGGATCGCTGCCTGTTTGCCGGCCATCCAGGTGGCGGGGGTCCACAGGTAAGGGGTCAGCTCAAGGCCGAGGTTAGCCTGTGGGTCGTACTTGCCCGCGGCGATCTGCTTGCGCGCGGTGGTCAGTTCGCCGGTGTCGCGGTTCTTCAGCAGGGTGGTGACGCCGATCACGTTTTGCGGCTTCACGTTGTAGCCGTACTTCGGGTCCGCGGCGACCATGCGCACCAGCTCTTCGGAGGCAGCGGTCATCACGTACACCTCGATGCCGTTCTCCATCAGTTTGTTGTACAGCTCGGCCTGGCCCTGGAAGACCTTCGGTGGCTGCACGTCCAGTGCGGTGACCTTGTCGCCGTCGTAATAGGTTGCAGGCACGGCTTTGCCGTAGGCCATCAGCTCGTCCACGTAGCCCTTGAGTTCCTTGAGGGTGAAACCCGCGAACACTTGCGCTACCCAGGGGTAGCAGACCATGTCGTCGACTTCGCACAGCCGGTAGTAATAGCTGAACAGGCTCTCCTTATGCTCGGCGCTGTCCTTGAACGGCATGAGCTTGAGGGACGGGTCCAGCTTGTCTCGGGTGAGCACGCCCTTCATTTCCAAGAACGGCAGCAGCGACTCTTCCAGGTCGTAGCGGTAGCTGGTGTTGTCCATGTCGAACACCGCGTAGTCACCCTTGTTAGCGTTGGCGGCGATCATCGCGTCGAGCTGCTTCGCCGCTTCCGGCGGCCAGTGCTTGAGCTCGGTGGCGGCGAAGGTCGGCCCAGCCAGGGCCAGGCAAAAGGCGGCGGCAATCAGCTTCGACAGACTCATGTGGTAGCGCTCCCCGGAATGATCCGAGGACGCTAGCAGAGGTAGATGACGAATCGATGCTGGCTACGACGGCCGCTGTCGTGATCGCGCCAGTGCCTGCCCAGAGGCGACATCAGGCCTGGAGATGGGCCGGAGCGGCCCGCCCGCGGCGACACGCATCAGTGCCGCAGCATCCCCACGCACATCAGCTCGAACACGCTGCGCATGTGCCGCGCATGGGCGGCCCGGTCTGGCGTCGCCTCGGTGGCCAGGCGGATGAACGCAACGTTGGCGTATTGATTGAACACCGTGGCGGCCACCTGGATGTCCGTGACGGCACTGACGATGCCCAGCGCCTGGAAGTGCTCGAGCACGGCCCGCGCCTCCTCCACCACCGCGGCGTTCCATGGCTGGAAGATCTCCGCCAGTTCGCCGGTGAACAGGTAAGGCGCCAGCTCTCGCCATAGCGACGCTGGCAGCGCACCCAGCTGGTAGGTGGTCATCAACTGTTCGAGGTCGCAGAGCGCGTCCAGCGGATGGGCGTACTCGGCCAGGCGGGTGCGCACCTCACGCACCGCTTTCTGGTCCGGCTCGCTGAGCAGCGCCAGCAGGATCTGCTGCTTGCCGCCGAAGTAATTGACCACCGTGGGCGCGGACACCCCCGCCTTGCTGGCGATCTGCTCCAGCGTGGCGGCGCCAAAACCGTGAGCGGTGAACACCTCCAGCGCCGCCGCGGTGATTTCCTGCCGGCGCTGCTGCTTTTGCCGTGCTCTCAATCCAGGTAACTCGGGTGATGTCATATCAGCGCTCGCAACAGGGGCCGGGCTAAACGGTAACGGATAACCTTTTCCTTGCAAAATATTTTGTTTACAAAAATATTTTTTGATGCAAAGAATTGGCTTCCCCGTCGAGCCTCGACGCTTATTGCCTCTTGGAGCACCCCATGGAACCGCTTGCCGCCAAACGCACGACCCAGGATTACCAAGCGCTGGACGCCGCGCATCACATCCATGCCTTCGTCGACCAGAAGGCGCTGAACCAGGCCGGGCCGCGAGTGATGGTCAAAGGCGACGGCCTGGCGCTGTGGGACAACGACGGCAAGCGCTACCTCGATGGGATGAGCGGCCTGTGGTGCACCAACCTCGGTTATGGCCGCAAGGACCTGGCCGCCGCGGCCACGGCGCAGTTGGCCGAACTGCCCTACTACAACATGTTCTTCCACACCACCCACCCTGCCGTGGTGGAGCTCTCCGAGCTGTTGTTCAGCCTGTTGCCCAACCACTACAGCCACGCCATCTACACCAACTCCGGTTCCGAGGCGAACGAGGTGCTTATCCGCACGGTGCGGCGCTTTTGGCAGGTGATGGGCCAGCCGCAGAAAAAGATCATGATCGGCCGCTGGAACGGCTACCACGGCTCCACCCTGGCGGCCACCGCGCTGGGCGGGATGAAGTTCATGCATGAAATGGGCGGCATGATCCCGGACATCGCCCATATCGACGAGCCCTACTGGTACGCCCACGGTGGCGACCTCTCGCCTGAAGCCTTCGGCCTGCAGGCCGCGCGCCAGCTGGAAGAGAAGATCCTCGAGCTGGGCGCGGAAAATGTCGCGGCGTTTGTGGCCGAGCCGTTCCAGGGCGCCGGCGGGATGATCATTCCGCCCGCCACGTATTGGCCGGAAATCCAGCGCATCTGCCGCAAATACGACGTGCTGCTGTGCGCCGACGAGGTGATTGGCGGCTTTGGCCGCACCGGAGAATGGTTCGCCCACCAGGCGTTCGGTTTCGAACCCGATACCCTCTCCATCGCCAAAGGCCTGACCTCCGGCTACATCCCCATGGGCGGGCTGATCCTTTCGCGGCGCATGGCCGAGGCCCTGGTGGAAAAAGGCGGCGTGTTCGCCCATGGCCTGACCTACTCGGGGCACCCAGTGGCGGCCGCGGTGGCCATCGCCAACCTCAAGGCGCTGCGTGACGAAGGGATCGTCGAGCGGGTGAAGCACGATACCGGGCCGTACTTGCAGCAGCGCCTGCGCGACGCGTTCGGCGAGCACCCGCTGGTGGGTGACGTTCAGGGCATCGGCCTGGTGGCGGCATTGCAGTTTGCCGAGGACCGCGCCACGCGCAAGCGCTTCGCCAACGAAAACGATATCGCCTGGCGCTGCCGCACCATTGGCTTCGAGGAAGGCATCATCATCCGCTCCACCCTGGGCCGGATGATCCTCGCCCCGGCGCTGGTGGCCAGCCATGCCGAGATCGACGAGCTGGTCGACAAAACCCTGATTGCAGTGAACCGCACCGCGGCCGAGTTGCGCTAGCAACTGCGGGGCCGGCGAACCGCATCCGCCGCAGGTTCGCGGGCTTTGCCCGCTCCTACAGGGTTTGATTGTCAGATGTAGGAGCCGGCGCTGGCCGGTGAACCGCATTCGCTGCAGGTTCGCGGGCTTTGCCCGCTCCTACAGGGTTTGTTCGGTGGCTGTAGGAATCGGAGCCAGCCGGTGAACGGCATTCGCCGCAGGTTCGCGGGCCTTGCCCGCTCCTACAGAGTTTGATTGTCAGATGTAGGAGCCGGCGCCAGCCGGCGAACCGCATCCGCTGCCGGTTCGCGGGCTTTGCCCGCTCCTGCAGGTTTGTTTGCCGACTGTAGGAGCCGGCGCCAGCCGGCGAACCGCATTCGCCGCAAGTTCGCGGGCCTTGCCCGCTCCTACAGGTTTGTTCGGCGGCTGTAGGAACTGGCGCCAGCCGGTGAACCGCATTCGCTGCAGGTTCGCGGGCTTTGCCCGCTCCCACAGGGTAGTTCGGCGGCTGTAGGAACTGGCGCCAGCCGGTGAATCGCATCCGCTGCAGGTTCGCGGGCTTTGCCCGCTCCTACAGGGTAGTTCGGCGGCCTTAGGAGCCGGCGCCAGCCGGCGAACCGCATTCGCTGCAGGTTCGCCGGCTTTGCCCGTTCCTACAGGGTTTGATTATCAGATGTAGGAGCCGACGCCAGCCGGCGAATTGCCTCCACCGCAAGTTCGCGGGCTTTGCCCGCTCCCACAGGGTAGTTCGGCGGCTGTAGGAGCCGGCGCCAGCCGGCGAACCGCATCCGCCCCAGGTTCGCGGGCTTTGCCCGCTCTACAGGGTAGTCGGCAGCTGTAGGAGCCGGCGCTGGCCGGTGAACCGCCTCCACCGCAGGTTCGCGGGCTTTGCCCGCTCCTACAGCGCTGCTGCCCCAGCTTTTTCCTCGCACCAAGCCACATATTTAATAATTTTCCTGGCCTGGCGAATCCGCCACCATCAAGCCGCCCCACCGATAAAAGGCTCCTTAGAAGCCGATACCACCGCGCTTTTCGCTTCCTGCCCAGACACCACTCGAATAACCCTAATTTGTCGTTCTCGGGAGTGATCCATGGTCCATTCATTCGTTTCGCGTTGCGCCCGCCTCGGGGCTTCGGTCGCGCTGGCTGCCGGCGTCATCACTGGCGCCGAAGCCGGCACCCTGTCCATCGGCCACACCACCTGGGTGGGCTACGGCACGCTCTACCTGGCCCAGGACCTTGGCTACTTCAAGGAGCAGGGCCTGACGGTCGAGCTGCCGACCATCGAAGAGGCTTCGATGTACATGGCCGCCCAGGCGTCGGGGAAGTTGTCCGGCTCGGCCTCTACCCTCGACGAGATCCTCAAGTACCGCCCGCAGTTCTGTTTCAAGGCCGTGGCCGCGCTGGATGAAAGCTTTGGCGGCGATGGCGTGGTGGTGGGTAAGGACGTCAACAGCCTGAGCGATCTCAAAGGCAAGGCCATTGCGGTCAACGAAGGGTCGGTGTCGCAGTTCTGGCTCGCCTACCTGCTCAAGCAGGCAGGCATGAAGATGAGCGATTTGCAGATCCAGAACATGACCGCCGACGACGCCGCCACCGCCTTTATCGCCGGCCGCGTACCTGCCGCCGTGACTTGGGAGCCGCACTTGTCGATGGTGCGCAGCAAGCAGCAAGGCAAGGTGCTGGTAGACAGCAGCAGCACGCCCGGCGTGATCGTGGACGTGGTGGCCCTGAGCTGCGATGTGATCGACAAGCAACAGGCAGACGTGAAGGCCTTGGTCAGTGGCTTGTACAAGGCTGTGCAATACACCAAGGACCATCCAGACCAAGCCTACGCCATCATGGCCAAGGGCGTTGGCGGCTACCTGGCCGACCCCAAGGAACTGGCCGCCGCGGCCAAGGGCGTGCGCTTCTATGACCAGGCCATGAGCGAGAAGCTGCTCGGCAGCGCCGGCCAGCAGGGCGACGCCGCCACTGTGATCAAGCTGGGCAACGAAGCCGCCAGCGCGCTACAGGGCAAGCCTTACAACGTGAGCTACGACGACTTGATCGACAACCGCTTCGTGAGCCCGAAGTAAGGAGCGCCACATGAGCAAGCGCAATTCATGGCTGAACCGGTGCATCACACCGAAAACCTCGCTGCCCGTGCCGGTGATCTGGAGTGCCAGTGCGCTGGCCTGGGCGTTGATGATCGGCCTCTGGGCGGGGCTGAGTTACGGCGGCGTGGTGCCGGCGATGTTCCTGCCCACGCCCGGTGCGGTCATGGATGCCGCGCTCAGGCTGTCGCGGGACGGCGCGCTGGGCGAGCACGTGTGGGCCAGCGTGGAAGTGGTGATGGTGGGCTTTATCGTCTCCTCCATCGCCGCTGTGCCGCTGGGGCTGCTGATGGGCAGCTTCCGCGTGGTGCAGGCGTTCCTGGAGCCGGTAGTGAACTTCATCCGTTACCTGCCGGTGACCTCGTTCGTGCCGCTGTTCATTCTGTGGATCGGCATCGGCTTGGAGCAGCGGGTGTCAATCATCATTTTCGGGGTGTTCTTCCAGCAACTGGTGATGATCGCCGACGTGTCGCGCGGCATCTCCAAAGACCTGGTCGATGCGTCCTATACCCTGGGCTCGAGCCGGCGCGATGCGCTGGTGCACGTGATTGCCCCCGCCTCGGTGCCGGGCATTCTCGACACCCTGCGCGTGACCATGGGCTGGGCCTGGACCTACCTGGTAGTGGCCGAGCTGGTCGCAGCCTCCAGCGGCCTGGGCTACCTGAGCCTGAAGGCCATGCGGGGCTTCCAAGTGGATGTGATTTTCCTCGCCATCGCGGTGATCGGCCTGCTCGGCCTGGTGACCGACCAACTTTTCCGTTTCCTGCGCTTGAAGGTGGCAGCATGGGCACAATGACAGCAGCGACTAACCGTTTCACCGGGCACGCCATGGCTGCGGCCGACGCCCCCACCAGCCTGCGTATCGAGGGCGTGAGCCTGCGCTACCAGACACCCGACGGCGGTGTGTTCACCGCGCTCGAAAACGTGTCGCTGCAGGTCAAGAACCAGCAGTTCGCCGTGCTCGTGGGCCCTTCGGGTTGTGGCAAGTCCAGCCTGCTGTACCTCACTGCCGGGCTCGCCGAGCCCAGCGACGGGCAGATCTTCGCCAACGGCCAGCCGGTGGATGGCCCAGGGCCGGACCGGGGCATGGTGTTCCAGGCCTACACGCTGTTCCCCTGGCTGACCGTGCGGCAGAACATCGAGTTTGGCCTCAAGCGGCGCAAGGTCGGCGCCGCCGAGCGCAAGGAAATCGTTGAGCATTACCTGAACGAAGTGGGCCTGACCCGCTTCGCCGATAACTATTCCAAGCAGTTGTCGGGCGGCATGAAGCAACGGGTGGCCATCGCCCGGGCGCTGGCCAACGACCCGCAGATCCTGCTCATGGATGAACCCTTCGGCGCCCTCGACAGCCAGACGCGCCTGCAAATGCAGCAACTGCTGCTGCGGGTGTGGGAGCACAGCAAGAAGACCGTGCTGTTCGTGACCCACGATATCGACGAAGCCATTTTGCTCGGCGACCAGATCTTCGCCATGGGTGCGCGCCCGGGGCGGATCAAGAAAGTGTTGGACGTTCCCATCGAACGCCCTCGCCACTTGGACATGGTGATGGACCCCGCCTTCATTTCGATGAAAAAGGAAATATTCCACTTGCTGCATGAAGGCGACGAGCATTGATCGCCACTTAGCTGCAATGGGTTCAACACTTCCGCTGTAGGAGCTGAAGCCAACTTGCGAGCCGGTTGTGCTTAGTTAACATTTAATTAACCAGCCTCCATGGAACAATAACTTCCGGCGGCAGGCGCGCTTGTTTGAAGTATCACTTTCTGTATCGGTTAATTGTATTCAAAACCCAGCTTAATACTATTTTACCGGCGCTCAGGCGGCCCCTAGTCTGGCAACAACACCTGGTTGCCACGGCAAACTTGAATAAACCGCCTTCTTCAAGGACACACACATGACAGTTGATAAAACCTTTATAGACACGCTCGTAGTGGGCGCGGGTCAGGCTGGCGTGGCCATGAGCGAACACCTGAGCAAACTCGGCGTGCCACATCTGGTGCTAGAGCGCAGCCGGATCGCCGAAGCCTGGCGGACCGGCCGCTGGGATTCGCTGGTCGCCAACGGCCCGGCCTGGCACGACCGCTTCCCAGGCCTGGATATCGAAAACGTGGACCCCAACGGCTTCGCCTCCAAAGACCAGATGGCCGCGTATTTCGAAGCCTATGCGCGCAAATTCAATGCGCCCATTCGCACCGGGGTCGAGGTCAAGCGGGTAACACGAAACGTCGGCCGGCCTGGGTTCACCGTGGAAACCAGCGACGGAGTGATCGAGGCCAACCGCGTGGTTGCCGCCACCGGCCCCTTCCAGCGCCCGGTGATCCCGGCGATCGCCCCCAAAAGCGAGGCACTGCTGCAGATCCACTCGGCGGGCTACCACAATCCGGCCCAGCTGCCCGACGGCGCGGTGCTGGTGGTGGGCGCTGGCTCCTCGGGGGTGCAGATCGCCGACGAACTGCGTGCCGCCGGTAAACAGGTGTACCTCTCGGTGGGCGCTCACGACCGCCCGCCGCGTGCCTATCGCGGGCGGGACTTCTGCTGGTGGCTGGGGGTGCTGGGCGAGTGGGACGCCGAAGTGGTCAAGCCGGGCAAGGAGCACGTGACCATCGCCGTCAGCGGTGCCCACGGCGGGCGCACGGTGGACTTTCGCCGCCTTGCGCAGGAGGGCATCACCCTGGTGGGCCTGACCCGCGCATTCGAGAACGGCGTGGTCAGCTTCGCTCCGGACCTGGCCGAAAACCTCGCGCGCGGCGATGAAAACTACCTTGGCCTGCTCGATGCCGCCGACGCCTACATTGCCCGCAACGGCCTGGACCTGCCCGAAGAACCCGAGGCCCGCCGCACCTGGCCGCAACCCGACTGCGTGGCGCACCCGCTGCTGGAGCTCGACCTGGCCAAGGCCGGCGTGACCTCGATCATCTGGGCCACGGGCTACGCGGTGGATTTCAGCTGGCTGCAGGTCGACGCCTTTGCTGCCAATGGCAAGCCCAGGCACCAGCGCGGGGTCGGCGCGGAGCCGGGCATCTATTTCATCGGGCTGCCGTGGCTGTCCCGGCGGGGGTCTGCATTTATCTGGGGCGTGTGGCACGACGCCCGGCACATCGCCGATCACATCGCGATCCAGCGTAAATACCAGGCCTACCAGGGCATTTCGCCGCGGCCGGCCGATGCCGCCCAACCGGCCCAGGCCGCCGCCCAACCGGCGGTCAGCGCCTGATGCCTCGCCACCCATTCCCGTTGAACCAGGAGTTTTAACCATGGCCCAGCCCACCCACACGCGCATTCGGATGTTCAACACCAAGGACACCTACCCCAACCAGACCCTGGACAACGACCTCTGCCAGGCCGTGCGTGCCGGCAACACCGTGTATGTGCGCGGCCAGGTGGGTACGGATTTCGACGGCAACCTGGTCGGCCTCGGGGACCCGCGCGCCCAGGCCGAGCAGGCGATGCGCAACGTCAAGCAGTTGCTTGAAGAGGCCGGCAGCGACCTGAGCCACATCGTCAAGACCACCACCTACCTGACCGACCCGCGTTACCGCGAGCCGGTGTACCAAGAGGTGGGCAAATGGCTCAAGGGGGTATTCCCTATCTCCACCGGGCTGGTGGTGTCGGCGCTGGGCCAGCCGCAATGGCTGATGGAAATCGACGTGATCGCGGTGATCCCCGCATAACCCTCACCCGCCTCAGGAGCCACGCCATGACCTTTTCCATTGCCGGGCGCTGCCCGGAAACCGGCCAGTTCGGCATCGCGATCAGCTCCTCGAGCATTGCCGTGGGCGCGCGCTGCCCCTGGCTGCGGCCCGGGGTGGGCGCGGTGGCCAGCCAGAACATCACCTTGCCCGCGCTGGGCCCCGAAGTGCTGGACCTGCTCGAACGCGGCCAGGTGCCCACAGACGCGCTGGATCAAGTGCTTACCCGCAACGGCTACAGCCAGTATCGCCAGGTCACGGCCATCGACCACCTGGGCCGCACCGCGCACTTCAGCGGCGGGCAAACTCTGGGCACCCACGCCGCTGTCGCGGGCGAGCAATGCGTGGCCGCCGGCAACATGCTCGCCAATAACAGGGTGATCGCAGCCATGGTGCACGCCTTCGAAAGCGCCGAAGGGCAGTTGGCGGACCGCCTGCTCGCGGCGCTGGCGGCCGGCCAGGCCGAAGGCGGCGAAGCCGGCCCGGTGCACTCGGCGGCGGTGGTGGTGGTCGGCGAGCTGATCTGGCCCATCGTCAACCTCAGGGTGGACTGGGCCGAACAGGACCCCATCGGCGAGCTGGGCAGGCTCTGGGGCGCCTATCGGCCGCAGATGCAGGATTACATCGACCGCGCCCTGGACCCGGCCAAAGCGCCGGGCTACGGGGTGCCGGGGGATGAGCGATGAGCCGAAGCATTGACTTGCTGCGCCAGCTGGTGGCGTTCGACACCACCAGCCGTGAGTCCAACCTGGCGCTGATCGACTTCGTCGAGCATTACCTGGCCAGCCATGGGGTGAAGGCGCAGCGGGTGTACAACGGCGACCGCAGCAAGGCCAACCTCTTCGCCACCTTAGGCCCGGACGACCGCCCGGGCATCGTGCTCTCCGGCCATACCGATGTGGTGCCGGTGGATGGCCAGCCCTGGACGCTGCCGCCGTTCGAGCTGAGCGAGCGCGACGGCAAGCTCTACGGGCGCGGTACGGCGGACATGAAGGGCTATATCGCCTGCGTGCTGGCCCTGGTGCCCGAGCTGCTCGCCATGCCGCTGCGCCTGCCTGTACATATCGCCCTGTCCTACGATGAAGAAGTCGGTTGCCTGGGCGTGCGCACGCTGCTGGCTGCGCTTGAAGCGCGGCCAATCAAGCCGATGCTGTGCATCATCGGCGAGCCTACGGAACTGGCGCCGGTGCTCGGGCACAAGGGCAAGCTGGCCATGCGCTGCGATGTGCAGGGCCATGCCTGCCATTCGGCCTATGCGCCGCAAGGGGTGAATGCGATCGAGTACGCCGCCGAGCTGATCGCCGAGTTGGGGCGCATTGGCACCGACCTGAGCGCCGAGCCCTACCGTGATGCCCGCTTCGACCCGCCCTATACCACCGTGCAAACCGGCCTGATCAGCGGCGGCGAGGCGCTGAACATCGTGCCGGCGGACTGCCGCTTCGATTTCGAAGTTCGCGCCCTCCCCGCCCATGATCCGCGGCAAGTCGCCCTGGCGTTGCAGGCCTACGCCCGCGAGCAGGTGCTGCCGCGCATGCGCGCCGTTGGAGGCGAGAGCGGCATCCGCTTCACCGAACTCTCCGCCTACCCGGGCCTTGCCACCGACGCGCGCAGCCAGGCCGCCGAATTGATCGCTCAGTTCTGCGGTTCAACTGAGTTTGGCACCGTCGCCTTCGGCACCGAAGGCGGCCTGTTCGACGCCGCCGGCATTCCTACCGTGGTCTGTGGCCCCGGCAGCATGGACCAAGGCCACAAGCCGGATGAGTTCGTGGCGATGGAACAGTTGGCCGGGTGCGAGCGGATGTTGCGGCGGGTGCTGGAGTTTGCTCGTATTGGTTGACGCATCCAGCGCCCCAAGCGCAGGCAGAGCCTGGCGCCTACGCACCACTACCCTGCGCTATAGGCGGCAGGGGCTGCGGGCTTGAGGGGCCAATTGGCGACGTAGGTTGTAATGTTTCAGCTGTCGCAACGGCGCCTATGCAAAGGGACGATCGCTACCTCACGGAACGGAGGACAGCAATTGGCCCATCATCGATACCGCGCGAGCACGTTACGACGTGGCCGCTACTCAGTGGAAAACGGGGTGTACCTGATCACGATCTGCGTAGCGGATCGTCGTTCCGCTTTTCATGATTGGACCCACGCCCGGCCGGTGGTAGCCGCGATGAACGCCGAGGCTCGATGTGGGCATGGAAAAACGCTCGCCTGGGTGCTGATGCCAGACCATTTCCATTGGCTGGTGCAACTCGGCGCCACGGATGTGAACGTGCTGGTCCGCCGCTTCAAGTCACGTTCGACCCGGCAGTACAACATCATTTCGACTGGCCGGGCGCACTCTGGCAGAAGAACTTCCATGACCGGGCGTTGCGGGCAGAGGACGATGTGATGGCGGCAGCCAGGTATGTGATCTGTAATCCCTTACGAGCTGGTTTGGTCGAGCGCGTAGGTGATTACGCATTGTGGGATGCGGTGTGGATTTGAACGAGATGCCCGTGCAGGGCGCAGGCCCCTATGCGTCGGCGCGACGCAAACCCGCATGCCCTGTAGGCGCAACGCTTGCGTGCGCTTGCAGGCCATGGCGCAGGCAGAGCCTGGCGCCTACGGTGGTGTGCGCATCGGCACCGCCCGGCGGCGCAACGCAAACTTTCATTCCTCGTTGGCGCAACGCGCACCATCATTCCTCGTAGGCGCAACGCTTGCGTGCGCTTGCGGGCCATGGCGCAGGCAGAGCCTGGCGCCTACGGTGGTGTGCGCATCGGCACCGCCCGGCGGCGCAACGCACACTGTCACTCCTCGTTGGCGCAACGCGCACCGTCAGGCCCGTAGGCTCAACGCACACCCGCAGGCTTAGTAGGCGCAACGCTTGCGTGCGCTTGCGGGCCGCGGCGCAGGCAGAGCCTGGCGCCTACGGCGGGATGCGCATCGGCACCGCCCGGCGGCGCAACGCGCACCGTCAGGCCCGTAGGCGCAACGCAAACCCGCAGGCTTCGTAGGCGCAACGCTTGCGTGCGCTTGCGGGCAATGGCGCAGGCAGAGCCTGGCGCCTACGGTGGTGTGCGCATCGGCACCGCCCGGCGGCGCAACGCACACTGTCATTCCTCGTTGGCGCAACGCGCACCGTCAGGCCCGTAGGCACAACGCACACCCGCAGGCTTCGTAGGCGCAACGCTTGCGTGCGCTTGTGGGCCATGGCGCAGGCAGCGCCTGGCGCCTACGGTGGTGTGCGCATCGGCACCGCCCGACGGCGCAGCGCGCACCGTCAGGCCCGTAGGCACAACGCGCACCCGCAGGCTTCGTAGGCGCAACGCTTGCGTGCGCTTACAGACCATGGCGCAGGCAGAGCCTGGCGCCTACGGTGGTGTGCGCATCGGCACCGCCCGGCGGCGCAACGCGCACCATCATTCCTCGTAGGCGCAACGCTTGCGTGCGCTTGCGGGCCGCGGCGCAGGCAGAGCCTGGCGCCTGCGGCTGGTATCGGAACCGGGCTCACACCTGGCAAGAGGTCACATCTGTGCCTTGGGCCCCAACTCGGCCTGACAATGATCCACGAACAGCTGTGCCGGTTTGGTCAACTGGCTGCGGCGCAGCCAGGCGGCGGAGAGGCCGGAGCCGGTGACGGTTTCGGCCAGGGGCACGCACACCACTTTCTGGCCGTCGTAGGCGAAGCTAGACGCGGGCTTGGTCACCAGGATCGAGAAGCCGAACCCCCGCGCCACCATGCCGCGAACCATTTCGATCGACGGCGAGCTGAAGACGATATGCGGGGTCAGCCCGCGCTCTTCGAAAATGCTCACGAAATACGTCCGGCTAGGGACCACGTCCAGCAAGATCATGGGTTCGAGCACCAGGTCCGCCAGGGATACTTTCGCCTGTTGCGCGAAGCGGTGGCCCTCCGGCAGCAAGGCATGGGGCTGCTGCGGCGGCATCAGCGCCACGGTTTCGATGGTGCTGTCCAGCTCGTGCTCGTAAAGGATCGCCAGGTCGATGCTGCCGCCGGTGAGCGCCTGCACCAGCTCCTGCTGTTCGCCGTCGCGGATGCGGATCTCCACCCCCGGCCAGCGGTCGCGAAAGCCTGCGATCAGCCGGGGCAGATACAGCGGCGCGACCGTCTCGAAGCAGCCGATGTCGATCTGCCCGGCGACCACATCGTTGTCCGCCAGGGCGTTTTGTTCGAATTCATGGGCCACTCGCAACAGCTCCAGGGCCTTGCGATAAAAACGCGACCCGCTGGGGGTCAGCGACATGCCCTGAGCGTGGTGGCGGATAAACAGCTGCACGCCGAAGCTTTCTTCCAGCTGCTTGATCGCGGTCGACACCGAGGGTTGGGCGATATAAAGCTTGCGCGAGGCTTCAGCCACACTGCCGCACTCCACAGTAGTGATGAAGTATTTAAGTTGTCGCAGGTTATAAGCCGCCATAGAGGCCTCCCGGGCAAATACGCTGCGGTGAATTTACAGCATTCCCCTGAGAACAGCGCAGCGGCCTTCATGTTATTTACGTGAAACTATAAGCGTGCTCCATCGCCGTGCGCACGCACTTTCTTAGTGCGCACTAAACAGCATTTTTATAGTTGCGAAGCATATTTTTAATAATTTCCCGGTAGGCGGCCCTCAGCCAATATCCGTGCACGGTACTCACCCGCCGCTTAACGCTAACCGGGGACTTTCACGATGGATTTCAACAGCTGGCAGCGCTTGGCCAAACAACAAACTTTCATAGACGGCGCGTTGATCGACGGGCGTGCGCACCTGGCCGAAAACGGCCAGACCTTCGCGGTCATCAACCCAGCCACCAACACATTGCTCGCCCGAGTGGCGGCCTGCGGCGAGGCCGAGGTGGACCTTGCCGTGCGCGCCGCCCGACGTGCCTATGACCAGGGCCCCTGGGCGAAGATGCCGCCGCGGGAACGTAAGGCAGTGCTGCTGCGCCTGGCCGAGCTGCTGCTGGCCAACCGTGAAGAACTGGCCCTGCTCGACTCGATGAGCATGGGCAAGCCAGTGATGGATGCCTACCACGTAGACGTTCCCGGCGCCGCCGGGGTCTTTGCCTGGTACGGCGAAGCGCTGGACAAGCTCTACGACGAGGTAGCCCCCACTGGCCGCGATGCCCTGGCCACCATCACCCGGGTACCGTTGGGTGTGATCGCCGCCGTGGTGCCCTGGAATTTCCCGCTGGACATGGCCGCCTGGAAGCTCGCCCCGGCACTGGCCGCCGGCAACAGCGTGGTGCTCAAGCCAGCCGAGCAGTCGCCCTTCTCCGCCTTGCGCCTGGCCCAGTTGGCCCTGGAGGCGGGGCTGCCCGAAGGGGTGTTCAATGTGGTCACCGGCCTGGGAGACACCGCCGGCCGCGCGCTCGGCCTGCACCCCGACGTGGACGCCCTCGCCTTCACTGGCTCCACCGCTGTGGGCAAGGCGTTCATGCAGTATTCGGCGCAGTCCAACCTCAAGCAGGTGTGGCTCGAATGCGGCGGCAAAAGCCCCAACCTGGTGTTCGCCGACTGCCAAAACCTGGCCCTGGCCGCGGAAAAGGCCGCGTTCGGGATCTTCTTCAACCAAGGCGAAGTGTGCTCGGCCAATTCCCGCCTGCTGGTGGAACGCTCCATCCATGACGAATTCGTGGCACGCCTGGCAGAGAACGCCAAGGCCTGGCAGCCCGGCGACCCGCTCAACCCCACGAGCAAGATGGGCGCGGTGGTCAACGCCCGGCAGACCGAGCGGATCCTCAAGTACATCGCCGAGGCCAAGGCAGGCCCCGCGCGGCTGGTGACCGGCGGCGGGCAGCTTACCTTCAATGGGTCCAATAACTTCATCCAGCCGACCATCTTCACCGGTGTCACGCCGCAGCTGCCCCTCTCCAGTGAAGAAGTGTTCGGCCCGGTGCTGGCGGTCACCGCCTTCGACCACGAGGGCGAAGCGGTCCACCTTGCCAACGACCACATCTACGGCCTGGCCGCGTCGGTATGGACCGACGACCTCAACCGGGCCCACCGGGTGGCGCAGCGGCTGAACGCCGGCACGGTATCGGTGAACACCGTGGACGCCCTCGACGTAAGCGTTCCCTTCGGTGGCGGCAAGCAGTCCGGCTTCGGCCGGGACCTGTCCTTGCATTCGTTCGACAAGTACACGCAGCTGAAGACCACCTGGTTTCAGTTCCGCTAACCCTGCTGGAGCCACCCATGAGCGCAAAAGATGCAACGCCGGCCGCCCTCGAGCTGAGCACCATCCAACCGATACCGGCCAGCGAACGCCACGGCCGCGCCCGCGACCTGTTCACCATCTGGTTCGGCTCCAACATCATGCTGTTGACCGTGGTCACCGGCGCCTTGGCCGTGACCGTGTTCAAGTTGCCGCTGCTGCCGGCGCTGGTCGCGTTGATCGCCGGCAACCTGTTCGGCGCGGTGTTCATGGCCCTGCATTCGGCGCAAGGCCCGCAGCTGGGTGTGCCACAGATGGTGCAGACGCGCGGCCAGTTCGGCTCTTACGGCTCGCTGCTGGTGGTGGCCCTGGTGGTGATCATGTACCTAGGGTTCTTCGCCTCCAACCTGGTGATGGGCGGGCAGGCGCTGCACAGCCGCTACCCAATGTTCGGCACCCACCTGGCTATCGTGCTGGTGGGGGCGATCAGCGTGGTCGCCACGGTGTTCGGCTACCGGCTGATCCATGCCTACACGCGCTTGATGAGCTACCTCTCCGGCGCCGTCCTGTTGCTGTGCTTCGCCTGGATACTCGGCGTGCACGGGCTGCCTGCCGATGTGTGGCAGCGCAACACCTTCAGCACCGCGGGTTTTTTGGGCACGCTCTCGGTCGCCGCGCTGTGGCAGCTGGCCTATGCGCCTTATGTGTCGGACTACTCGCGCTACATGCCGGCCAACACCGGCAGCCGCGCGGCGTTCTGGTCCAGTTACTGGGGCTGCTGCCTGGGGTCGATCCTGCCCATGGTGCTGGGCGTTCTGGTGGGGCTGAGCGCGGACGGCGATGTGATCGCCGGGCTGATCGAGCTCACCGGCCCAGCCAGCACACTGGTGGTGGCAGTGTTTTCGGTGGGCATTGCCGCCACCAACGCCATGAACCTGTATTGCGGCACCCTCTCGACCATCACCGTAGGGCAAACGCTGGTGCCTCGATGGGCTGCCGGAGCGCTCTCGCGGGCGGTCACCGCGCTGGTGCTGTTCGGCATGGCACTGGCCCTGGCGCTGCTTGGCCAAGACGACTTCATGCTCAACTACACCAACTTCATTTTGCTGCTGCTCTACGTGCTGGTGCCTTGGACCGCCATCAACCTGGTGGATTATTACCTGGTGGCGCACGGCAACTACGACGTGCCGTCGTTCTTCCGCCGTGATGGCGGCATCTACGGGTACTTCAACTGGACGGCCGTGGGTTGCTACCTGCTCGGCGTGCTGGTGCAGGTCCCCTTCATGGCGACCGAGCTGTACACCGGGGTGGTCGCCAAGGCCATCGGCGGCGCGGATATCGCCTGGATCGTTGGCCTGGCGGTGATTTCACCGGTGTATTACCTGGCCAGCCGGCGCCGCGGCCTGCGCGCCTTGGGCGGCCTCAAAGGGAGCGTACGATGAGCGGCTTCGACTACATCATCGTGGGTGCAGGTTCCGCAGGCTGTGTGCTGGCGAACCGCTTGAGTTCAAACCCCCGCATCCGGGTGTGCCTGATCGAAGCCGGCAGCCACGACAACAGCCTGCGCATCCAAACGCCGGCCGGGACGATCACACTCTACAAAAGCAAAAAATACAGCTGGAATTTCTTTTCTGCGCCGCAGAAGGCCCTCAACAACCGCCGCCTGCACACCCCGCGCGGCAAGGTGCTGGGCGGCTCCAGTTCGATGAACAGCATGATCTACATCCGCGGCCACGCGTCGGACTACGACCGCTGGGGCGCGGCCGGCTGCCCCGGCTGGGACTGGCAAGGCGTGCTGCCGTACTTCAAGAAATCCGAGAACAACCGGCTTGGGCAAAACCCGGCGTATCACGGCCAGCAGGGCGAACTGCACGTGGACGTGCCGCGCGATCCCAACCCTATCGCCCGGTTGTTCGTGGCCGCCGCGGAACGGGTGGGCATGCGCCACAACAGCGACTTTAATGGCGGCGAGCTGGATGGGTGTGGGCTCTACAACGTCACGCAAAAGGATGGCAAACGCCTGTCCAGCTACCGGGCCTTCGTGCAGCCGGTGCTGGGCCGCCCTAACCTGACCGTGATGACCGACTGCGCGGTGCGCTCGCTGGTGCTCGAAGGCAAGCGCGTCACGGGTATAAACCTGGTGCGCGACGGCAAGGCCCAACAGCTCGCAGCGGCCAAGGAGGTGATCCTCAGCGCCGGCACCCTGGGCAGCGCGCAGCTGCTGCTGGCCTCCGGCATCGGCCCGCAAGACGAGCTGCAGCTGGCCGGCGTACGGCCGTTGCATCACCTGCCCGGGGTGGGCAAAAACCTGCAGGACCATCTCGACGGGCTGGTCACCGTGCGCTCCCATAGCGCGCAGACCCTAGGCTTTTCCGTTGGCGCCTTGCCCACTATCCTCCGCGCGCCGTGGCGCTATCTGCGCGGGCGCATGGGCTGGCTGACCACCAACTATGTGGAGGCCGGCGGCTTCGCCCGTACGCCCCTGGCTGAGGGCGTGCCGGATGTGCAGTTCCACTTCGTGCCGGGCTATCGCAGCCATCGCGGCCGCCTGTTCGAATGGGGCCATGGCTATGCGGTGCACACCTGTGTGCTGCGACCCAAAAGCATCGGCGAGGTCCGCCTGCAAGCTGGCGGCGAGCTGGCCATCGACTTCAACTTCCTGGCGAACCCCGAAGACGGCCGCGTGTTGGTCGAGGGGCTGAAGCTCGCCCGCAAGGTGCTCGCCGACCCACTGTTCGAACGCATACGTGGCACTGAGATGCTGCCCGGCAAAGCGGTGCAAACCGATGAGCAACTGCTGGCCTACCTCCGTGAGCACGGCGCCACGGTGTTCCACCCCGTAGGCACCTGCAAGATGGGCCAGGACCCGCTCAGCGTGGTCGGCCCGGACCTGAAGGTCCATGGGCTGCAAGGGCTGCGCGTGGCCGATGCCTCGATCATGCCCACGCTGGTGAGCGGCAACACCAACGCCCCTTGCATCATGATCGGGGAAAAGGCGGCGGATATGATTCTCAACGGTGGCGGGCTATAGCCGCTGTTCGCGAACTCCGCCTGTTCCCACAACACCAGGCCCGCAGCCACCAGGCTTGCCCGCGATCAGACGCACCTCCGTGTAACACCGTCGCCGGCAAGCCGGCTGCTACGCGTTAGAGGGTGCGGCATCCTGGAATCTCCTACACCGCCAGGCCCGCAGCAGCCGGGCTTGCCGCGATCAGACGCAACTCCGCGTAACGCCCGTCGCCGGCAAAGCCGGGCTGCTACGCGTTGGAGGGTGCGGCATCCCGGAATCTCCTACACCGCCAGGCCCGCAGCAGCCGGGCTTGCCGCGATCAGACGCAACTCCGCGTAACGCCCTTCGCCGGCAAGCCGGGCTACTACGCGTTGGAGGGTGCGCACAACCCTCGGATCTCCTACAACGGCCGTGCATGAGCGGGCATAGCTCGCGAGCCAGGTTTTGTGGTTGCCGTCAGCCCGCCCACGCGCTACAACTGGCCGCTCCATGCTCGCTGAGTGACCTCTATGGCCGCTACTACCACCCCTCGCTTCTGGCGAGACCCGCAGCTGCCTTTCATCGAAATGCGTTCCATCGAGGACGGCCGGCGCGTGTGCTACAGCCGCCATGCCCACAAGGTGTTTTCCATCGGCGCGATCACTGCGGGGCGCAGCACCTACCTGCACGAACAAGGGCAGCACACCGTGGGCACTGGCACCGTGGTGATGATGAACCCCGGCGCCGTGCACGCCTGCAACCCTATCGATGACGCACCCTGGTCCTACATCATGATGTACGTGGACGCAGCCTGGCTGGGCGGCATTCAACAGGCCTGCGAAGGCCGCGAGCCAAAGGGGTTTCGGCCGATCGCTGCGCTGCACAGCCGTTGCCCTGCTCTGTTCGACGGGCTGCTCGCCCTGCATGCCGCCCTGCTGGACCCAACCCTGGAAGTGTTGGCCAAGCACGAAGCCGCCATTGGCTTCTTCATGGTGATGCAGCAGGCGCTGGGCGGCGCCGAGGCAACGGCGCACAAACCCAACCCGCGAGTAGAACGGGCCGCTGCGTACATCGACGCCCATTTTACCCAGGGTATTACCCTGGAGCAGATCTGCCGGGCGGCGAACCTCTCGGAGGGGTATCTGATCCGGGCCTTCCAACAGCGCTACCACATGACGCCCCACGCCTATGTGGTCAACCGCCGGGTACAGCATGCGCAAGCGCAGCTGCGCGCAGGTGCTGCCATTGCCGAGATCGCCCAGCAAGCCGGCTTCGCCGACCAGGCGCATTTGCAGCGGGCATTCAAAAAGCACTTGGCGGCCACGCCCGGGCAATACCAGCGTTAAAAATAGACCAGCGACACGGCGCAGCCTGCCAGCAGCGCCGCCATGCAGCGGTTGAACGCCCGCACCCGGCCAGGGCTTTGCAGGTAGGCCCCGAGGAAGGCGCCGGCATAGACCCAGCAGGCCACGGACAGGTAACACACCCCGAAGTAGATCAGGGCGAAGGTCCAGATCAGCCCGGCCTGGCCATCGGCGGCGAACGCGCCCATGCCCGCCACCGCCGCCAGCCACGCCTTGGGGTTGAGCCATTGCATGGCAGCCCCATGCAGCAGCGATGGTGGCCGGGCCGCTACGGTGGTGTGCAGCCGGCCATCGTCGGCCGCCAGCTTCCAGGCCAGGTACAGCAAAAACAGCACACCCGCCCAGCGCACGATTTCGATCAAACCCGGCTGTTGCTTGAGCACCTGATGCAAGCCAAACCCGGTAAACAACAGCAACACCACGAACCCTACGGTCGCGCCCAGCACATGACGCTGCCCCGCCGCCAAGCCAAACTGCGCCCCGCTGCTCAGGGCCACTACGTTCACCGGGCCCGGTGAGATCGACGCCGCCAAGGCAAACGCCGCCATCGAAAACAACACGCTCATCGTCGCGCTCCATTGGGTAAGAGTGGGCAACGGTAGACCAGGCGCGTAGGTGGGGGATTGAAGGAAACCGACCTTTGCATCGTCACGGTTAAGCGTATAGCTCCTCCCAAAACGGGAGGAGGACGGCGGGTGATTGCCAAAAGAATGCTGGCCAAATTGGCGCAAGCCTGGACAAGCCGATGCCAAAGGCCCCTTGGAAAGCTGGCACGGCACCGTTGTAAAAGCCCAATGGAAAACGCCCGGGGATGTGAAGGCCCACGCCCGTAATGCGGGCATCTGCGCTAGAAACCGTGTGGCATTTAATATCGGCGGGAACAACTATCGGTTGGTCGCTGGGCTTCAATACCAGGCCGGCATCGTATGGGTGGAATTCATCGGCCCCCGCGCTCAATACGATGAGATAGACGTGGAGACTATCAATGCACGGTTTGAGCACCTGTGCGGCAGCGCATGCCGCCTAAGCACCCGCCCTCAGTGTGACGCCACGTACCCCGAAGGCACGCTCGGCGCAGGCAATGCGAATGCCTGGCGCATCCAGGCCACTTCCTCTTTCGGCGTGCGGCCGAACAGGCGCTTGAACTCGCGGCTGAATTGCGAGGTGCTTTCATAGCCTACCGTCGTGGCGGCCGACGCCGCGGTGACGGTGTTGCGGAACATCAGCAGCCGCGCCAGGTGCAGCCGGGTGGCCTTGAGGTATTGCACTGGCGAAGTACGGGTGGCCTTTTTGAAATGCGCGTGGAAGGCCGACACGCTCATGTTCGCCTCGCGGGCCAGCTCGCTGATCGTAAGCGGTTGGCCGACGCTGGCGTGAATCCTGCGCAAGGCCTTGGCGACCTTGCCGAAGTCCCCTTCCTGGGCGAGCGCGCTGCGCAACGATCCCCCTTGGGCCCCGCTGAGAATGCGGTAGTAGATCTCCCGCTTGAGCGCCGGCCCCAGCACCACGCTGTCGATCGGCGAGGCCATGGCTTCTAGAAAGCGCAGCACCGACGCCCGCAGCGGCGGCTCCATGGGAGAGGCGTACATGCCCTTGGGCTCGGCCAACGGAAACCGCCGGGCGCTGAGCTCCAGCATCAGCTCGGTGGCCAGGGGTACGTCCAGGTGAAAGTAGATCGCCAGCAAAGGCTGCGCGGCGGTGGCGTCGGTTTCCATGGTGAACGGCACCGGCAGCGCGACCGCCAGGTAATGCTGGGCGTCGTACAGGTATGTCTCGCCGCCCCAATAGCCGCGCTTGCGGCCCTGGCAAACGATCACGATCCCCGGGTCATACAACACCGGCGTGTCCGCCAGGGCACGGTTGGAGCGCAGAAAGCGCACATCTGCCAGCCCACTCAGGTTGTAGCCTTCCAGCGGCGCCAGCCCTTGCAGCAGCTCGACCATCCGCCCGCCGGGCTCGAACGCTTCGTCGCCCATCGTTCACCCACCTCCGCTTTCGATAGCCACGGCACGCTGCCCGGGCGCGGCACAAATGGCAAGCGCCTCGCCCCCGTTATGTAGGATCAGGCAATGATCGCGCACGATCACGCCTCAACACGCACTCTGCCCCGCCCTACCCTGCACTCACACCCTTTGCGAGAGGAGGCATCGAACCATGGCAGCCACATTGACCCTTTTGATCACCGGCGTGAGCAGCGGCTTTGGCAAGGCCATTGCCGACGAAGCACTCGCCCACGGCACCGGGTGATCGGCACCGTTCGCACGGCGCAAGCGGTGCAAGCGTTCAACCAGCACCCCTCCGGCCGGGCCCACGCCTACCTGCTGGACGTGACCGACGAAGCGGCGATCGAGCCGGTGGTCGCTGAGATGGAGCGTAGCCATGGCCCGCTGGATGTGCTGATCAACAATGCCGGCTACGGCCATGAGGGCGTACTGGAAGAGTCCCCGCTGGCCGAGATGCGCAAGCAGTTCGACGTCAACGTGTTCGGCGCGGTGGCGATGATCAAGGCGGTGCTGCCGCACTTCCGCGCGCGCCGCGCCGGGCACATCATCAACATCACCTCCATGGGCGGCTACCTCACCATGCCGGGCATCGCCTACTACTGCGCCAGCAAGTTCGCCCTTGAGGGCCTCTCCGACACCCTGAGCCAGGAGCTGAGCCCCTTCGGCATCGCCGTCACCGCGGTAGCGCCCGGCTCGTTCCGCACCGACTGGGCCGGCCGCTCCATGCGTCGCTCGCCGCGCAGCATCGCCGACTACGACGCCTCATTCGACCCGGTGCGCGACGCCCGCCAGGCCAAGCACGGCAAACAGCTGGGTGATCCCGCCAAAGCCGCCAAGGCCATCTTGAGCATCATTGGCAGCGCCGCGCCACCGGCACACCTGTTGTTGGGCAGCGACGCGCTCAAGTTGGTACAGGGGCGGCTGGCGGCGCAGGCGGCCGAGATCGAGAAGTGGAAGGCATTGACCTGCTCGACGGATGGTTGAGGGTTAGGGAGGATTCATGCCCCATTCGCTGCGCAGCTTCCCGTAGCAGCAGGGCTTGCCCGCGATCGGCACACGGCCGTGTAACGCCCCGTCGCCGGCAAGCCGCGCTCCTACGTTTGGGGGCGCTGCATCTTCCCGTAACAGCCGGGCTTACCCGCGATCGGGCGCACCGCCGTGTAACGCCCCGTCGCCGGCAAGCCGGCTGCTACGTTTAGGGGGCGAACATCTCCCGTAACAGCAGGGCTTGCCCGCGACCGGGGCACTGAGCATAAGCCCCCGTTGCCGGCAAACCGGGCCGCTACGAGCGCAGACACCGTCAGCGACTATCCCGCCCCTGCTCCAACGCATAGCGGCGGCAGTGTTCCAGGTAGCCTTTCTCGTGGCTGCCCACCAGCTCCACCACACTGGACCATAGCCAGGACGGCGCATCGAGGGTGCGCGAACGGTTCAGTTGCAGGTCCTTTATCCAGGACAGCCGGGTAGCCATATCCATCTGCCGAGCGTGGGCCACCCCCACCACTCGGGCGAGATAAGCCGCCACGTTCATGGCCTCGCGGTGGGTCAATTGATCCAGCTCCAGCTTCATGTCTTGGGGCAAGAGTTCGCGGATAAAGAAGCCTTTGTCCAGCATGCGGGTGGAGATCATGCGATTGCCGAGGCCCGGCGACAATTGCCGTGCACCCTCGACTACCCGCTGGGCGTTGTCCCTGGGCATGCGGGCCCTGGGCGCCCGGGGAGCGGCGGCGCCGACCGCCTCCTTGATGTCGATCAGGCAGTAATCCTGCTCGTCTTCGCCGCCCACGCCCAGCAGCACTGCATAGCGGTTCAACCCCAGGGAGCTGCAGCCCTTGACCCAATAGGCCGCATCCAGCAGTTCCACCTCATCGCCGCTGGAGCGCCCCTTGAGCGAGGTCACCAGCCCGTGCACCTCGGGGCTTGCACAGAGCAGCTCGATCGCCTTGCGCTCCTCTTTGGCCAACGGCCAGAAGTGCTTGCCCAGCGGGATGGTCGGGCGCATGTCCTCGATCCGCTCCTGGGCCAGGTGCTTCCAGGTGCGCTGGACCGCGCTGCGCATGCCCGCCTTCACCTGCGCAGGGCGCTCGGGGTCTTTGTCGTTGCCGTCTTCGAACGCCAGTTCATAGCCGCGCATCATCTCTTCGAGCATCTGCGCCGTGGCCACGCCGGGAAGGTCCGAACCACGCGCGGCGGTGGCCAAGGACAGCCCCAACCGCAGCAGATCGTGGGCAGGGTTGCCGATCACGGTCTGGTCCAGGTCGCGGATGTGTATGTCAATCTTGCCCTTCAGGTCCCCAGTGGGCCCCAGGTTGCCGGAATGACAGTCCCCGCAGATCCACACCGGCGGCCCACTGGGCAACCGCCGCCCCGGCAGGCTATGCAGCCACTGATAAAACTGGACCGTGCTGCCACGCACATAAGCGTGGGCCGAACGGGCCATCTTCAGGTTGCGCAGGTGAGTGAGGGGGGCGAGGCGTTCGGAGGGCTGTACTGCTTTCATAAGGCGACCTTGTGCGGAGTACACAATCGACCGCTGCGGGACTGGATGTTTCAACATATTTCAGAATTGCACCGCTGCTGCACTTGTGGCCCCACCGATGCGCGTGTGCTGGAAAGCCCCGGTGCCGGTGCTGTTGAAACGGGTCCCAGCACTCAGGGCACACGCTTTAGATGGTTCGAACTTGAGCTGCGGATCGACATGAATACCGCCACGCTGATCAAGTCGCCGCACCGCCATTAATCTTTATGGCTCCTCGAGTTAGCGGGTCAAACCCAACTGGCCAAACTGTTTCATTGTCATATAAGGCCCCTATGAGCACGATACCTTCCAGCTCTGCAGCGCTCAAATCAATCATCCGCAAATTAGCCCCACTAAAATTCGCCCCCCTTAGATCTGCGCCTTTAAATCTAACCATTGAAATATCAGCGTTAGAAAAATCCGTAGCAATGGCCAAGCTCTCGCTAAAATTTACCTCCATAATCTTTGCACCTCTGAAATCAGCATTCATAAGTGCGCAACCCTTAAACATAGTCCTTACCATAACTGCGCCCACAAACGAAGCATTCCTTAGGTTTGCACCTGTAAAGTCAGCCTCGGTCAAATCCAATTTATCGAAAATAGCGCGATGAAACTCTCGCCCGCTCAAGTCCGACCCGACAAGACTCAACAAAGGAAGATTCAAAATCTCACCAGTTTCAAACGATATAATCATTATTTATTTCCCCAATCAAACTCGTCAACGTTTAGAGAGGACACCGGCTTAGTTTGACCTACCTTGCTTGGAGACAACACACCTATTGTCACATCCGGAACACGCCCTAGTATTTTTGCAGCAATGTAACGATGATTTCCATCGATGATCACGTTCCCATCCATCTTAATTGCCGGGGCTACGTCACCATTAAGCAGCCGATCCACATATCTCTGTACTGCGGGCAACGAAACGGCACCCTGTGCACTCATTGAAGCATCGCCTTTTAGTGCCTGCTGAATAATTGAAGGCGTTACATCTGATCCTTTTGATACCAGTGGTGCGCCAGACGCCTTCCCGCCCCCCAACCCTATCAGGGGCAACCCAGGAACTATCGGCTCAACGTAGGGTTTACCATCTCGGAACGCCTCTGATTCAGAAACAGCTGGCAGCCCCTCCTCCCTTCGAATTTCATGCCTAAGCGCTTCCTCAGGGTCCTCGTCATGGAAGTGCCCCTGCTGATTATATTTCTCCCCATTCCCGCCGATCATACTGCCCGTGGCGACATTCCCACCGGCCAACCCAGCCGAAATCAATCCAATGATTTGCGCGGTCGTGATCTTGTATTGGCTACCAGCCAGGCTCAAGTCGCCTGCAGCAAATTTCTCGCTGACGTACTGCGCCATGTACTGGTTGGCTATCGGTGTCAGTCCGTCGGCAGCGCCACCCGCGATGGCGCCGCTTTTGAAGTCCCCTCCGCTTGCCATGGAGATAACGCCACCCAGCATGGCGTGCATGAAGATTGTACCCGCAGTACCTGGCGCAAGATGCAGCTTATCGGCAATGTCGCCAATCGACTTGTTACCGATGGCCGCACCTAAATCGATTGCTTCGCCGACCAGTGCGCCACTTAAGTTTGAGCTAAAGCTTCCGCCATTGATCGCTGTCGAAACACTACTGGTAATAACTGCATGGGCCCCACTGCGCAACAGCGTCTGCCCCCAGCTTTCCGGCGTGAGCATGCTGCTGGCATAGCCCGGATTTTGCGCAGCTCCAGAGGTGACAACTTTGGAACCGCCATTCGCAGCGCCGTCAGCACCTGTAAACCAAGTGGTGTCCGCATAGTCGATGATGCCCGCAGTAACACCCGCAATCGCGTAACCCTTAAGGGCATCGCTAGACGTCGTGTCTTTGAATACAGCGCCAAGATTGCCGCGGTTGCTGATGAAACTACTCGCCGCATTAGTGGCAGCGGCGGTGGCTACCGCTGCGCCTCCAGCCGCGACGATGGTGCCGCCGGTCGCTGTAGCCAATGCACTCATTGCCGCAGGTCCGACGACGACTGCCATGAGAATCGCCAGCGCCAACTGCGCGCCAACACCCAATCCAGAGTTGCTGTATTTGAACGACTGATGAATCTCCTCCACCTGCCGCCAATCCACATCCCCGCGCTTCTCCGCATCCTTCAACCACGCCAATTGCGGATCGGCCTTCACCATGGCATCGATGGCTTGGCTAACCGTCTGCTGGTTCACCTGCTTCACATCGATATGCAGGCCATCCACGGCATTGATCGCCACCGCGCCTTTGGCCACCAACTCACTCTGGCGCAGGGTTTCGTCGGTCTTGCCTTTGCCGGACATCGAGTTCCACGCCAGGCTGCTGTTGCTCTTCTCGTGGCTCTCTTGGTGAAGGTCTTTGACGCTTTCAAAGTTGATAGCGCCGCCGCTGTTGAGGGTCAGGTCTTTGCCGCTGTCGAGCGTGGCGACTTGATAGGTTTGATCGCCGCCGCTGGCCAACAACAAGTCGCCGCCAGTTTTGATCTCGGTGCCGATGTTGGTGACTTGGGTCACTTCGTCGCGCTTGGTTTTCTTGCTGCCGAAGTGCCCCTTTTTCTTCATGTCGTACAGCGAGTAGTCGCTGTCTTGGGCGGCGAGCAAGTCGAGGTTGCCGCCGGCGACCAAGTAGGCTTCGTTGGCGGCCGTGATGTTGCTCGACGTGACAGTCATGTCTTGGCCGGCACTAAGAGCAACGCTGCCGCCGGAGGTGATGGAGGTTTCCACCTGGCTGACGTGGTCTTCCTGGCGCTTGACCTTTTTGCTCTTGGACAGCGAGTGCTCTTCATCCGCCGCCGAACTGATCACCAGGTTTTCAGTGGCCGTCATCGCCATATCACGCTTGGCGTCCAGTTGGCTGGCGATCAGGTTGATATCGCGGCCTGCCTGGATGCTCAGGTCACGCCCGGCCGTAACAGTGGACGAGGTTTGGGTGATGTCGCTGCTGTTGTGCTTGGCGTCCAGGTAAAGGCTGTTGGTGACTTGGGACGAGGTGACGTCCACATCACGCCCAGCTTTCAAGCTCATATCCCGGCCGCTTTGCAGCACGCTGCCGCTGTTGCTGATATCGCGGCCTGCGGAGATCGTCAGGTCGTTGGCGGCTTCGATACGGGCGGCGTTGTCGGCGTAGTCCTTGTGCAGTTGGCCTTGTGCGTCGCTGTCCAGGGACACCTTGCTGCGTTCGTTGGTGACGTCGCCGGTGATGGCGCTCACGCTCACATCACGGCCCGCGATGATGCCGCCGGCTTTGTTGACGATGGTATTGCCGGCCAAGGCATCCAGTCGATTGCCGGCTTGCATCAAGCCGCTGTTCACCAAATCCCCTGCTGCGGTAGCGGACAGGTTATTGGTGGCCTTGAGGGTGCCAACGTTGTCCAGGTCCTTGCCGGCAATCAGGCTCACATCGTTACCGGCAATCAAAGCGCCGGTGGGGCCGAGGCGGCCGCTGGCTTGGGCCAGGTACACCACCGGCACCAATACCTGCTCGCCGTTCACCTCTTGGCTTTCCATCCACACGATGTCGTGAGTCAGAGCTGCGACTTGCTCAGAGGTAAGGCCAACGCCAACGCTCAGATTGAGTGCGCTCTTGCTGGCGATGGCGTTATTCATCAGGTACTTGAACTGTGCCTCGTTGGAGGTCTGGCCGTCGATAAAGGCTTGGCCGGTGCGGGCGGTGATCGCTTGCTGCACCAGGCGCTGTTCATAGAGGCCATCGCCCAGGCGCTTCCAGCTGGCGTCCGGGTCGTAACCCAGGTTGCCGAGCAGGTAGTCCGAGCTCATGAACTGTTTGAGGTCGGTGAGGACAGGGTTGGTTTCGATCAGGTATTTGTTGGCATTGGCCTTAGCGGCAGTGTTCGGTAAGCCCTGTACCCGTGCCACGGTTTGGGTGGCGGCAAGCGTTGCCGCCGTGCCTGCGCTGCCCGCATTGAGGCTAGGCACATCGCTGGCGGTCGCAGGGCGTGGGCTGGTGTTACCGCTAGGTGCGGTGTCCAGGGCGGCGGTCGTGGTGTCAACACCTGTCACTGCACGGGTGATCGCTTCCACTTGGCGAGTGCTACCCGCCACAGCATTGCCCGAATCGAGGTGCAAATCGCGCAATGGGTCGACGACGACGGCTTGGTCGCGCTGGCCGGTGGCGAGGCTGGCGCCGCCCAGTACCCAATTTTGCGCACCCGCGCTGGCAGGCGCGGCAGTGCTGTTGCCGCCCTGGCCGCTCAGGCGGAACAAACCATTTTGCCCAGTGGGTAGGCTGAAGCCGGGCAGGCTCAGCGGGTTGATCTGCTGCTGCGCCAGGTCTGGAGGCAATTGGGCGTTCAGATGAACGACCACACTGCGGTTAGTACCGTTGGCTTGGGTGCTGGCGACCTTATTGGTGCCAGCGCTGACAGCGTAGTCTTCGTGAATAACGCTGTTTTGCAGGTCCTGAGTGGCCGTGATGGAGACATTGCCGCCGGCCTGGATGACAGCGCTGCGGCCGGCATTGCTTGTGCCGTCCTTAGCGACTTCGACGTCGCTGACAAGGGTCAGGCTGGTGAGTGCCGAAGGCAACTGCATCAAGCTAGCAGGATCGTATTGTGACTGCGGATCGGAGTGGAAGGCGTACCCGGAGAGCGTGTCTGCTACAGGCGCACTCGTTTCTAAATCCTTCACAGCGACAATTTTTATAAGGCCGCCGTCATGGCCCGGCTCACGTCCGTTCTTGTAATAAACAACGCCTAAGCGCAATTCCCCTGAGGGTGCCTTGTAGTAAACATAAGGAAAGTCCGGATTATTCCGCTGGTTGTACTCGACGACCGTGGGCATGAACCGATTGACGGTACCGTCGGTTACGCCTTGTTGGGTATAGGTCCGTGTACGCTCCACGGACCCACTGACAGCCCCCAGATTTTTGACGTTAGTTGCCTGGATCGTGATATTTCCGCTGGCAGCGATCGTACTTTTACTGTTTAGGAAACTACCGCCGTTGAAGGCGAAGTCTCCACCTGCGGTCAGCAGCGCTGCTGCGCTGGTGTCGTTGTCCTGGCCGCCTTCGAAGGTCTCACGGGCGATGTAATTGACTGAATAGTGGTCGCCGCTGCAGTCCAAACACTGCACCGCAATAAACCCAGACACCAACGTCCGCCCAACCGCAAAGTTATCCCCTGCCGTCGAACCCTGCGTGCGGTTTTCAAAGTTCGCCGCATTGATCGCGAATCGCCCGCCACTTTCCATGGAGCCGGAGATATTGGAAACCTGGTTGGCTTGCGCGGTCCCATAGCCGCCCATGGTCACGCTACCCACCGAATACAGGTCACCTTGCTGGTTGGTGAAGGTGCCAGCGTTACTGGCCATATTGCCGCCGCTGAATAGCAGCCCTTGGTTGACCAAGGTCGGGGTGGTGAAGGTGGCGTTTTGCGCGGCGCCGAGGGTGCCGCCGTTGGTGATACCGTCGGCATTCACGAACATATCCGCCGCCGAGGTTATCCGCCCCAGGTTGTTCAACTGCCCACCCACGTTGATGTCCGTGCGCGCGCCGCCGGTGATGCTGCCGGCACTGCCGACATTCAATTGGTTCGCGGTCAGGCCCAAAGTGCCGAGGCTGCTAACGCGGCCATTCCCCGAATACCCACCACTGAGGTTCAAGCTCATGGTGCCGTCACTGGCCAGCACCCCATCGTTGACCCAATTGCCGCCCGTACCGACCAACGCCGTGGAGGCGAGCAACTGCCCTGCCGCGGTTTGGGTGAAACTGCCGACGTTGATGGCCAGGCGCCCCGCCTGGATCACGCTGCTGTTGGTCCAGCTATCGGCATTGAGGGTCATGCCGCCACGGGTCACCAGGCTGCCGCCGGCATTCATCACGTTGGCGGTGGCCAGGCCAAAGTTGCCGTTGCCCACGTGCAGCACGCTGCCGCCTGTGTTGAGCAGGTTGCCGGCGTTCAGGGCCAGGTCGGCGTTGGCGGTTTCCAAGGTGCCGTTGCGGTTGTCCAGCAGGCCGCTGATGTTCAGCGCGGTGGTGCCGCTGGTGCCGAGGGCGCGTAGCTTGCCAGTCTGGTTATCCAGGCTGGCGGCGGTAATGTTGAGGGTGCTGGCGCTTTCAATGATGCCCAGGCGGTTGTTGAGGGCGCCGGCCAGGGTCATGTCCACTTGCTGGCCAGCGATCTGGCCGTCGTTGTCGCCGCTGTTGTCGAAATTGCTGCCTGCCACGCTCACGCGGCCGCTGGCGTAGAGGCCGCCGTTGCGGTTGTCGAAGTTGCCGTTGCCTGTATTGACCAGCGTGTCGCCGGCTTGGGCTGCGATGCGCCCGCCGTAGTTGTCGATGCCGGCCAGGGCGCGTAGGTCCAGGCTTTGCGCCTGGATCACGCCGCCTTGGTGGTCGAGGGCGTAGCCGTTCTTGAGCACGCCATCCACCCGGGCGGTGAAGGCGCTGCGCAGGCTGGCGAGCACGCCGCCACGGTTGTCCAGGGTGTTGGCCGCAAGGTTGAGGGCGCCGCTTTGGGCGATGAGTTTGCCGTTTTGGTTGCCCAGGTCGCCGCTGAGGGACACGCCCAGGACGCCCTCGCTTTGCAGCTTGCCCTGGGCGTTGGCGAGGCTGGCGGCTTGCAGCGTCAGGCTGGCGTTCTTGCTGTAGATGAGGCCGTCGTTGGCGTTTTGTACGGCGCCGGTGGCGGTGACCGCCAGGGCGTCATTGGCAGCAACGGTACCGCCGTTGCTGTTGTCCAGGCCACCGCTGGCCAGGGTTAGCGCGCCCTGGCTGATCAGTTGGCCGTGCTGGTTGTTGATTTGGCTGGCGCGTTGGATCGAGAGGTTGCCGGCGCTGGCCAGCTTGCCTGCGGTGTTGTCCAAGGTACCGAGTAGGTCGAGGGTGACGGCGGCGTTGCCGGCCAGGCTGCCAGCGGCGTTGTTCAGGTCGGTGGCGGTGACGTTCAGCGCTTGCTGGGCGTTGATGGCGCCATTGCTGTTGTTGAGGGTGGTGGCGCTCAGGCCGAGGGCCGCGCCACTGTCGATCAAGCCATTGCCGCTGTTGTTCAGCAGCCCGCCCACGGTGAGGGTTTGCCTGCTGGCGCTGGAGAGGATGCCGCCTTGGTTGTCCACGCTGGCAGCGGTGAGGGTCAGGGTGCGCTGGCTCACCAGGGCACCGGCGTTGCCGTTGAGCAAGGCGCCGGTCAGGTTTACGCCCAGGTCGCCATCGCGGCTGGAGAGGGTGCCGTTGTTGCGGTTGTCCAGGCTGGCGGCGTTCACGTTCAGCCCTTGCCAGCCGGAGATCAACCCGTTCTGGTTAACCAGTTGGGCGGCGTTGAGCGCCAGTTGACGGTTGCTGATCAGCCGGCCGTTGCTGTTGTCCAGGTTGCGCCCGCTCAAGGCGAAGCCTTGCAGGCTGGAGATTTCCCCCGCCTGGTTGGCGAGGTCGCGCAGGCCGTTGACGGTCAGTTGGCCTTGGGCTTTGACCAAGCCGTTGCGGTTACTAAGGTCGCCACCTTGAAGGTCCAGGCGCACGGCGCTGTCGCCGACCAGGCGGCCGCCGTTCTGCACTAGGCTGCCCACCGTTACGCCAAGGTCGCCGCCGGTAGACACTTCGCCGCCGTTGCTGGAATCCAGGGTGGCGGCGGCCAGGTCGAGGGTGCCCTGGCTGTTGATCAGGCCGCTGTCACGGTTGACCACCGCACCGTCCACGGTCAGGCCCAACTGGCCACGGCCGATCAGGGTACCGCTGCTGTTGTCCAGCGAACCGGCATTGGCGGTCAGGCTGGCGGCGGCAATCATGCCCTGCACGTTGTTCAGGGCCTGCGCCACGCGCACTATCAATGCCTGGTTGCTGAGCAGCTTGCCGCTGCCGTTGTCGAAGCTCTGGGCGATGACATCGAACGCCTGGCCGCTGGAGATTTCCCCGTGCTGGTTGTTCACGCCTGCCAGTTGCTTGAGCAGCAATGTACCGGGGGCGTTGATCAGGCCATGCTGGTTGTCCAGCTGGCCGTGGTTCAGGTCCAGGGTGAGGCTGCCGTTGCTGAAGAGAGTGCCGCCTTGCTGGTTCAGGTCAGTGACGCTGGCGACCAGGCTGTTCTGGGCGCCGATGTTGCCGCCCGCTTGGTTGGTCACCTGGGTGGCGGTCAATTGCAGGCTGTCGGCACTGTTAAGCTGGCCGTTATGGCTGTTATCGAAGGCACCAGTACGTACTGTTACCGTGCCTTTACCACTGATAGTGCCGCTCTGGGCGTTGTTCAGGCTGGCGCTGTGCAGGCCAAGGGCGCCATCGGTCATCACCTTGCCGCCCTGGTTGTCGAGCGCGCCGGTGGTGTTTACGGTCAGGGCGCCGCCACTGGACAGGTTGCCGCCGTGGTTGCTGAGGCTGCCCGCGCGCACGGCCAGGGTGCCTTCGCTATTGACGGCCCCGCCGTCGTTGAGCAGCGCGCCGCTGAGGCCGAGGTCAATGGCGTGGTCGCTGAGGAGGCGGCCGCCGCTGTTGTCCAGTTGCGTGCCGGTGAGGGCCACGCCGGCTTTGCCGGAGAGTACGCCTTGGGTGTGATTGGTCAGTTGGTCGACCGTCAGGCCGAGATTGCCTTGGGCGGTAACGCGCCCGCTGTCGCTGTTGTCCAGCTGGTGCCCGGTAAAGCTGAGGTCGCCTTGCCCGGAGACTTCGCCGCCACGGTTGTCAATGGTGCTTACATTCAGCGCAAGGGCCCCGAGGGCGCTGATCAAGCCGGTGTAGCTGTTGTCCAGTTGGGCGCCGCTCAGGCTCAACGCGCCGAGGGAGATCAGGCTGCCGCCGTGCTGTTGCAAGTTGCCAATGGTCGCGGTCAGTTGCTGTTTGCTGGCGATCTGGCCGTCGCTGTTGTCAGCGCTGGCGGCATTGAGCAGCAAGGCGCCGTCGGCGATCACCTGCCCTTGGGCATTGAGCAAGTGGCCGTCCGCACCAAGGGTAAAGGCGCCACGGCTGCTGAGCAGGCCGGTGCTGTTGTCCACGCTGCCGGCATTGACCCCCAGGGCCGCCGCGCTGATGACGCCGCGTACGTTGGCCAGGGCCTGGGCTACGCGCAGGTTCAAGGCGTGGTCGCTCAGCACTTTGCCGTCGCTGTTGTCCAGGCTGGTGGCGTAAACATCGAAGCCCAGCTCGCTGGAGATTTCACCGTGTTGGTTGTTCACCCCTACCAGGTTGCGCAACAACAGCGCGCCGGGGGCATGGATCAAGCCGTTCTGGTTATTGAGCTGACCATGGTTCAGGTCGAGGGTCAGCTCGCCTTGGCTGAACAGCTCGCCGCCTTGCTGGTCCAGGCTGGCCACACTGGCGGTGACTGCTTGTGTGGCGGCGATGCGGCCTTGGGCCTGGTTGGTCACCTGGCCGGCGTTCAGGGTGAGGGTGCCGGTGCTGGTGAGCTGGCCGCCTTGGCTGTTGTCGAAGGCGCCGGTGCTCACACTGGCGTTGGCTTTGCCGCTGAGGTTGCCGTGGTTGCGGTTATCCAGGCTGGCGCTGGTCAACACCAGACCACTGTCGGTGCTAAGAGCGCCGTGCTGGTTATTCACCGCACCGGCACTGTTGAGCGTCAGCGGGCCGCCACTGGAGAGGCTGCCGTTGCTGTTGTCGAGCCTGCCTACGGCGAGCGCCAGGGCGGCTTCGCTGCTGATGCGGCCGGCGCTATTGAGCAAGGCACCGCTTAAGCCGAGGTTCATGCCCTGCTGGCTGGCCAGTACCCCGCCGCTGTTGTCCAGGCTGGCGCCGGTGAGGCTCAGGGTATTGCCGCTGAGCACGCCCTGGGCGCGGTTGATCAGCCGGTCAACGGTCAGTTGCAAGGCATTGGCGGCGATCACTTTGCCGCTGTCGCTGTTGTTCAATTGCTGGCCGCTGACGGTCACGCCCATGCGACTGGAGAGCTCGCCGGCGCGGTTGTCGAGGTCGCCCACGTTGAGTGTCAGCGCTTTTGTAGCGCCCACCAGACCACCGGCGCGGTTGTCCAGGCTGGCGGCGGTGACGGTCAAGTTGCCTTGGGCCACCACCTTGCCGGCCTGTTGGCTCAGGTTGCCGGTGGTGAGTTGCAGGTCGTGCTGGCTGAGAATGCGCCCGGCGCCGTTGTCCACGCTGCCAGCGTGCAAAACCAACGCACCGCTGCTGCTAACGCGGCCGCCCTGGTTGTTCAGCGCACCACTCACGCTGGCGGTCAGGTCGCCCCCGCTGGCGAGCACACCAGCCTGGCGGTTATCCAGGCTGCCGGCGTTCACCGTGGCGTTGCCCGTGGCCAGGACTTCGCCGTTTTGGTTACTGAGGGCGCCATCGACGCCGAGGGCCAAGTCGGCGTCGCTATTAACGCTGCCGTTGTCGTTCAGTAGCGTGCCCGCGCGTAGGTCCAGGCCGTTGCCGCTGACCCCGCCATCGGTGTTGTTCAGTTCGCCAACCACCTGCACGGTCAGGCGTTGGTCACTGAGCAACGCACCGTCGGTGTTATTCAGCGTGCTCGCCGCCAGGGTGAACGCCTGCTTACTGGAGATTTCGCCGTGCTGGTTGTTGACGCCAGCCAGGTTGCGCAACACCAGTTGGCCCGGCGCATCGATCAAGCCGCCTTGGTTGTTGAGTTGGCCATGGTTGAGGTCCAGGGTCACGTCGGTGTTGCTGAACAGTTGGCCGCCGCCGTGTTGGTCCAGGCCACTGACGCTAGCGGTCAAGCCCTGGGCGCTGGCGATACGCCCCGCCGCGCTGTTATCCACCTGGCCAGCATTCAGCCGCAGGGTGCCGCTGCTGGTGAGGTTGGCGTTCTGGTTGTTGAGCGTGCCGGTGGTCACCGTCACGCCGGCGCCTGCTAGGCGGCCGCCCGCGCTGTTATCGAAGGTTCCGGTGATGGTGGTGTTCAGGTTGCCCTGGCTGGACAGCTCGCCGTTGCGGTTATCCAGCTCGGAGGCATTGACTGTGAGGCTGCCGCCGCTGGCGATCAGGCCCTGGCGGTTGGTGGCCTGGCCGGCGGTTACACCCAGGCTGTCTTGGCCCAATACACGACCGTTCTGGTTATTCAGCGTGCCGGCCATCACCTGGGTGTTGGCCTGGCCATTGAGCGTACCGCCCTGGTTATCCAAGGTGCCGCCTACCGTGGCCTGCACCCCACGGCTGGCGACCACGCTGCCGGCGTTGCGCAGGTGCTGCGCGCTCATGTTCACATCGCCTGCGGCGTTGCGGCTGTTGTCCGCATTCACCCCGGCTTCAATCACAGCACCGTTGGTCAACTGCCCATCGCTGGCGAGGCTGATACGGTCCCGGGCTGCCACGCTCTGCTCGACGTTCAGTGCATTGGTGGTGTGTACGTCGACGCTCGCGGCATACACCTTGCCCTGCAGCTCAGCATTGCCGGCATTCACCTTGACCGCCCCACTGGCCGCCACCTGCCCCACATTCAACTGCCCATTGGCATCGATCTGTATATCCCCGCCACTGGCCGCCAGGTTCCCGGCCAGCCTCACCCCCACCCCTGCCTCAGTCCCCACCAGCTTGATCGCGCCGGCGTACATCCCGCCCAGCGCCGAGCTGTCGATGGCCAGGCTTGGCTTGGCGCTGCCGTCGTCGGCCAGCGCGGTGGCGGTGTTGGTTTGCGCGTCCACGTTGTTGCGGCCAGCCACGATGGCCAGCTGTTTGGCGTTGATCTGGGCGTTGATCTGCGCGGCGCGGGTGATGATGTCGAACTGCTCGACCTGGCTGGCGTCCAGGCCCTGGCCTTGGATGCTCACGGTGCCGCCGTCCACCTGGAAGTGGTCCACCTGGCCGTTACCGCCGAGCACCGGTTTGCCGGTGGTGATCGTCACCCGTGGCGTGTTGATGAACCCGCAACCGTTGCAGCTCACGCCGTAGGGGTTGGCGACGATCACCCGGGCGCCTTGCCCGGCCACTTCGGTGTAGCCGTTGAGCTGGCTGGCGTTGGCGCCGACCACTTCGTTGAGGATGGTGCCCGCCGCCCGGCCGTGCAGGTTGGGGTTGCCGACGATGATCCCGCCCAGCTGGGTGCTTTGGGTGCGCCCGGTGGCGTTGTTGAGGATCAGCCCCTGGCTGCCCACGTTGTACTGCTGGTACTGGTTGTGCGAGAGGCCGCTGGCGTTGGGCGCGGCGATGTTCACCACTGGCACGCCGTTGCCTGCCTGGCTCAACGTGGTGTTGGTGCCGCCACTGACCGCGATGCCGTCGGCCTGGGCCCAGATTGGCTGCCAGAACAAGGCGTTGGCCAGGATCAGCGCGATGCCGCGCTTGGGCAAGCCCCAGAAGCGCTCGCGGTCTTGCAGGCGAGCGGAGGGCTGACGGGCCAGGAAGGTCAGGTGGCGAACGTCCATGTGGGCGGTCTCGAAAAGGCGTTAAAGGAAGAAGTCGAGGCGGAAGTAGATCGGCGACTCGCGCTCGATCAGGCCGGCGGGGCGTTCCAGCGAATGGGCGAAGGTCACGCTGGCGGCCATGTGCTGGCCGCGGGCGAAGCATTCGAAAGCGTTGCTGGTGAGCCGGCCGTGCTGGTTGCCGTTGTAGCGGTCGTTGCTGATCACGCCTTGGTCGTAGCCGGCGGCCACGCCGTATTCGGCAAAGGCCGGGCGCAGCCAGTCGAGGGTGACCGGGCGGGTCAGGCGCAGCTCGTTGCGCCAGTAGCCGCCGCTGTTGCCGGAGAGGAACTGATCCTTGTAGCCGCGCAGCGAGGCCGAGCCACCGAGGCTGGTGCGCTGCGGGCTGAACAGCACATCTTCGCTGCGCTGGCCGGTGGCGAGGCTGGTGAAGCTCAGCTTTTCGCCCCACAGGCTGAACGGTTGCAGGTAGCTCAGGGTGCCGGTGTATTTGCGGTAGTGCGCGTTGGGTTCGCCAGGGCCTGGGTTGCCAGGGCTTTGCGCGCCGAAGGCACCGATGCCCTGCTGCATGCCAAGGTCGAGGTTGACGAAGCCGGAGCCCACGCGGCGGCCATGGTTGAGGCCATATTGCACTTCGCTGAGGCGGTTGCTGCTCAGTGCCAGGCGGCTGTCTTCGATGTAGTTGTTGCTGCGCAGGTTGGACAGGCCAACGCTGAGCGAGGTTTTGCTGACGGCATCGCGATGGATCACGCGCTCGGCGTGCAGTTGGTGGGTCTGGCTGTCGCCGGTTTGCTTGAAGCTGAAACCGTTGGCCTGGGCCTGGGAGCGGTAGTCGGTTTCGCTGTAGGTATAGCTGAAGGTCCACCAGCCCCACGGCAGGCTGTAGCCGAGCATGGCGTTGCTCGAGCCTTGCTGGTGATCGCTGACCGCATCATGGCCGCCGCGCACGCTCAGTTGGTCGGCCAGGCCCAGCGGGTTGTCCCATTCAAGGCCCGCGTTCCACTGCTGCTCGCCGGTGCTGCGCTGGCCATCGTTGTTGCGCGACAGGTTGGCGCGCCAGGGCTTTTGCGGGGCGTTTTTCACCAGCACGTCGCTGCCGCCCACAGCCTGGCCGGGGGTGAGCTCCATTTGCGCCTGGTTGGAGGGCAAGCGGTTGAGCTGGTCGACCATCTGCTCGATCTCACGCAGGTTGACCGCCGCCCCTTCCCGCCCAGGGAACGCCAAGGCCAACTCACGCTCGCTCAAGCCGCTGTTGGCGTCGCTTTTGAGTTTTTCCAGCTTGCCTTCGATCACCAGCACTTGCAGGTGCCGCGTGCTCAGGTCCTGCTGTGGGAGGTAGGCGCGGCTGGTGACCAGGCCTTTTTCCAGGTAGCGGTTGGTAATGGTCTTGAGCAAGTCGTTGAGCTGCTGAACCCCCAGGCACTGGCCTTGATACGGCGCAGCCAGGGCAGCACGCTCAGCCTCCGTCAGCGAGTCGGCGCCTTTGATCTCGATGCTGTCGATCGGGAAGCAGCGGCTGTCGGCCGGGGCACTCGGTGCCGCTGGCGCTGGGGCGTTGCCGGGAAGGTCTTTGAGCTCTTCCAGGCGCTTGCGCTGCTCTTCGAGCAACCGCTCCTGGCGGTCACGGATCAGGTCTTGTTCACCGGGCGTAGGGGCGGCGTGGGCAATGGGCGAAACTGACAACAAAAATAAAAGAGCAGCGCGTGGAGCGGGGAAAGGCACGATTCGTCCTTGATATGGCGTAGTGACATCACGGATCCAAATGTTAAGACGCCACTAAGCTGACGTCAACATTTTGTAACAACCGTGCGTCGGCGTTGATACATAACGGCCGGTTGAGTTGTTACCGGCATAGGCGAGGCGCCCGGCATCGCCGCGTAACGCGCCTGCCACCTGCCCTAGGGCAGGTATTGCCGTGCCGCCTCGGTACTGCGCGCGAGCTGCCGCAGATCTCCGTCGCGTTGTGCTGGAAGGGGATACCGAGGATCACCAGAAGCATCCAGGTGCTGGTTCGATGGCATGTACCTGCGGGCGCGACGGTCATGCTCCAACCGGCACCAGCTGATGCGGTAGATAGGACACACACCCTGCCAACGACAGGGCGGTGACCAGAGCGGTGCGCTGGAAAAGCTTATTCAACACGGAATGTCCTTATTGGATCGCAAAATGCGACAGCGTAACGGCGCCGTTCTGCGAAACTTGAGGACGGTATGTGGAAACAGCGCACGCGGCCGTTCCCACTGGGCCAACGCGTCTAGCGCAGGCCGCCAGAGACCTCCAGGTGCGTGCCTGTCGTGTAGGAAGCCGCATCGCTGAGCAACCAGAGGATGGCCTCGGCGACCTCCTCCGCGGTCCCGGGCCGACCGAGCGGCGAATTCACGCCACGCTTCCAGGCGCGCCCGGGTTGGCCGCCGGAGGCATGGATCTCGGTGTCGATCAGCCCGGGCCGTACCGCGTTCACCCGCACGCCCTCGGGGCCCATTTCCTTGGCAAGGCCAGTGACCAGGGTGTCCACGGCGCCCTTGCTGCCGGCGTAGTCAACGTACTCTCCGGGCGAGCCCAGCACCGCCGCCATCGACGACACCAGCACCAGCGAGCCGCCCTCCCCGCCGCCGCTTTTCATCATCCGCCGCGCGGCTTCCCGGGCGCACAGGTAGGCGCCGAGCACATTGACGTTGAACATCCGTTGCAGCCGCTCCAGCGGCATGTCCACCAGCATCAGCGGCGGCGCGACGATCCCGGCATTGATCACGGCGCCCGCCAATGACCCCAAGGCATCCGCCTGGGCAAACATGTGCAGCACATCCGCTTCGACCGCCACGTCGCCTTGCACGGCGATGGCAGCGCTGCCCGCGCTTCTTACCTGGGCGACCACCTCATCGGCGGCGGCGTGGTTGTGCAGGTAATTCACCACCACGGCCCAGCCCTGCGCCGCGGCCTTCAGCGCGGTCGCCCGCCCTATGCCGCGGCTGGCGCCGGTGACCAGCACGACCTTCCTGTTCATCACAAGCGCGTCCCTTTTTTCGGTGCGAATGCTTCAGGGTAGCCGCTTGGGCGGCGCTCGCCAGCGGCATTGCTCGGGCAGCCCATGTGGGCGCCAGGCCTGCATGCGCTTGTGCCGCAGAGCCTGGCGCCCAAGGGGTGCAGGGCCACCGCCGCAGGTGCGGCCCACCTCCGCCCAGCCCTGCGGTAAGCGCGGCGTGTTCGCCCGCCCCTACTGCCGCAGGACCACCGCCAGCCCGCCCAGGATCAGCCCCATGCCCAGCAGGGCGGGCAGCGTAAGGCTGTTACCCAACACCAGGTAATCCAGCACCACGGTGACTACTGGCACCAGGTAAAACAGGCTGGTCACGTTGACCAGGTTGCCGCCCTGGATCATCCGGTACAGCAACAGCTGCGCCACCACGGACACCACCAGGCCCAGCCAGATCACCGGCGCGATAAAGCCGATATCAGCGCTGAAAGTGATGGGCTGGAATGGCGCGAACCCCAGGCACAGCAGCAAGCTCACCCCGTACTGCAAGGGCATGACCTGCGCGGGATGCTGGCGCACCTGCTTTTGCAGGATCGCGCCGGTGGTCATGAACGCCAGCGCCAACAACGCGAACAGGCTACCCAGCACAGACACGTGGGCGGCCACCACGCTTTGGTAAACCACCAGCACAAGCCCGCTCAAGGCTACCAGCAGCCCCGCCAGCCGCCTGGGCGACACCGTACGCTCGAGCAACAACAGGGTAAGAATCGGCTGGATACCCAACAGCGTCGCGATCAAACCAGGGGTCATGCCATAGGCCATCGCCTGGAAGTAACAGATCGAATAGCCGCCAATGAGCAAAAAGCCCGTGGCCGCGGCGCGCGTTCTCGTTCCAGGCAATGGCAGCACCCGCCCGCGCACCCGCCCCACGATCAGCATCACCGCGAGCGCCAGGGCAAAGCGGAACAACAGCAGCGCGAACGGCGAGCCGTGATCCAGCCCCCAGCGGGTGAAAATTGCCGCACTTCCCCACAGCAGAACGAACAGCCCCATGGCGCCGTAAGAGGCCCAGGTAGATCGGGTAATACTCATGAATGTTGTCACCTGTCTTGGTAGCGAACAGGCTCCAGCGTCCTCTGCTTAGAGGGGCACCTTAAAAGGCTGGGAAAAGCTGGAGCCGAATAGAGGCCGTTCAGGCCAGCACAACCACCCCTGGCGGGGACAGCAGCGCAACAGCTACAGCAACAACAGATGGCGAGACGGGGGCCACGCTGACTGCACAGGCACACCGCCGCCCGAGGGGGGCAGGCTTCGTCGCGAAGGCGGTGAGTGCAGTAGAGGACATGGTGGGTACGGGATCGGTACGTTGAGTTGCCGTGACGATAGCAGAGGAAATTGCAAAATGTAAATCCGGCAGTGAGCCGTTTTCTGGCACGCGGGCTCAGGCTGCTCGAACGCTCAGCAGCCGCACCCCCAGGCCCACGAACACCGCGCCCGTGCCGCGCTTGAGCAGCGGCAGCCAGCGCGCGGCCTTGAGCCGTTGGCCGAAGCGCAAGGCGATGTAGCAATAGGTCGAATGCACGGTCAGCACGATTGCAGCGATGGACAGGTACATCACCACGAACTGCCCGAACACCGGCCGCCCTGCCTCAATGAACTGCGGCAGGAAGGCGCACAGGAAGATCATTGCCTTGGGGTTGCTCGCCGACACCAGGAACGCCTGGGCGCAGATTCGCCGGTTGGACCGGGCGCCCTGCGTCGCCAGGCTCTCGGCCGGCGCAGGGGCCCTTCGGGCGAACAGCTGGCGCAAGCCCAGATAAATCAGGTAGCCCGCGCCCAGCAGCTTGAGTGCCATGAAGGCCATCGGCACCGCCACGAGCATTGCCCCTACGCCCAACGCCACTGCAGTGGTGACCACCAGCTGCGCGCTGAGGTTGCCCACGAAGGTCGCCGCCATCGCGGCGGGGCCGTAGCGCAGGGCATTTGCTACGGTAAGCAGCACGTTGGGGCCCGGGGTAAGGGTGGTTGCCAGGTAGGCCAGGGAGAAGGTGATCCAGAGGTGCAGTGCCATGAGCGGTAATGTCCAAGTGCCGAGATTCACCATCGAAGGCCGAGAAACTGGATCCAGCGATGGCACTCGCGATATAAAACATTTGCGCCGGTTATTGTCAAAAGCGGCCCCCAGCCTTCAGCGCCGAGGACATCCATGGCTAACATCGTCGAATTTTCAAATGACCGCCATCGAATGGCAGTGATCGGATTGTGGAAGGAGGTATTTGGCTACCAGACGGCGCACAACGCACCAAGCCTGGCGATCGATAAAAAGCTGGCCGTGGCCGATGGGCTGTTTTTCGTTGCGCTCGCCGGCACGGAGGTGATCGGAACGGTACTCGCCGGGTACGACGGCCATCGGGGGTGGTTGTACTCCGTTGCGGTGCATCCGGCGCATCGTAGGCATGGGGTGGGTGCGGCGCTAGTGCGACGCGCCGAACATGCCCTGGTTGCGGCAGGCTGCGTGAAAATCAACCTGCAAATCATCGAGTCGAATGAAGGCGTCACACCCTTTTATGAAGCGTTGGGCTACATCACAGAGCCGCGCATCAGCATGGGAAAGAAGATCGACAGCAATGTGCCTCCTCCCGTGTAGTGCCACTGCCTCCCATTAACTGCGTTTGGATACCTAATGAATCGCTACCTGAACCTGACGGCCTGCCTGTTGCTGATAGCCGCGGCCAATGTGCACGCCGATAGCACATTGCGCTGCAACAGCGCGTTGATCTCGGTGAATGACTCGATGGGCGAAGTGCTGCGCAAGTGCGGCGAACCGGCGGGCCGGGCCGCGGCAGGCTACGTCAAGGCCCTCGACGCAACCGGCAGGCCAACCAGCACGCCCATAGAACAATGGACCTACGGGCCGAGCTCCGGCATGTATCACTACCTGCGCTTCGAGGGGGATCGGTTGGTGAGCATCACCGGGGAGCGCGGTTAACGCTCTGGCGGCGCCTCGGGTCAGGCCTATTGGCGCGCGGGGCGAGCCTCAACGCCAGGCCCGGTTTGACTCACCCGCCCCTTGCCGCTAGGCTCTGCGCACTTTTGCTCCCTGAGCCTGCCCTGCACCATGCCGTCGTTCATCCGCCTGCCTGCCACGCCGCGAACGGGTCTCGTACCCGTCGCCTTCGAGTGGCCGCAAGATGCGATCCAGCGGCGCCGGCGCTCCGTTCTCTTCGCGTTCACCTTCTCCCCTCACGCCTGAGCGGCCCTTCACGGCCACCCTCTGCTTTTTCCAGGCGCTGCGCCGTGTGCGTGGCGGCTCCTTGCGTGTGGATGCGCCTGCCCTTCCTGGGCAGGCCGGAGTTGAAAATGTTGAATCGCGGTTTGTTAAGCCTGTTGATCTTTGCGGTGTCTGTGGTGGGGCTGACCATGGGCGCTACGCTGCCGTTGGTGTCGTTGCGCCTGCACAACGCCGGGGCCACGTCGTTGATCATCGGAGTCGTCAGCGCCATGCCGGCGGCAGGCATGATCCTGGCCGCCGCGCTGACCCACCTGGCGTGCCGGCATTTTTCCGGGCGCACGCTCTACCTGGGTTGCTTCGTGCTCTGCACGCTGAGCGCCGGCAGCGTCGAATGGCTAGAGGCGTCGGTTATCCCGCTGGCACTCGCGCGGCTATGCATGGGCTTGGGCATGGGGCTGATCGTAATACTGGGCGAGTCCTGGGTGAACCAACTGTGCAACCCGAACACCCGTGGCCAGACGGTCGCTTTCTATGCAGCCTGCTTTACCGGCTGCCAGCTCGGCGGCCCGCTGCTGATCAGCCTGCTGGGAACACAGAGCGCCTACCCGGTGCTGATCATCGCCATGGCCAACCTTGTGACGCTGGCATTGGTTGCGTATCGGCTACCCAAGGGCCTGGGCCTGCACAGCGAGGGCGAGGCCCGCAGCTTCTCGCTTCTGGGCTTTGTGCGAGTGGCGCCGGCGCTGTGCATTGCCGTGCTGTTCTTCTCGTTCTTCGACACGGTGGTCCTCTCGCTCTTCCCGGTTTACGCCACGGCCTATGGCTATGCCGTCGGGGTAGCGGCCTTGATGGCGAGCGTGATCCTAGGTGGCGACATGCTGTTTCAGGTGCCGTTGGGCTGGCTGTCGGATCGCATGGACCGCCGCGCCCTGCACCTGGGCTGCGGCCTGCTGACACTGGGCATCAGCCTGGCCCTGCCCTGGCTGATCGGCAATCCGGCACTGCTATGGCCGGCGCTGGTGCTGCTCGGCGCCGCGGCGGGCAGCATCTATACCCTGGCGCTGATCTTGATCGGCGAGGACTTCCGCGGCGCCGACCTGGTCACCGCCAACGCCAGCATCGGCATGCTCTGGGGCCTCGGCAGCCTGGCCGGGCCGCTGCTCAGCGGCGCCATGATGGAAGGCAACCCCCAGGGCCTGCCGCTAGCGCTGTGCCTGACGGCGAGCGTGTTCGCCCTCGCCGCGTTCAACGCCCTGCGGCTGTCGCGGCGAGTGCTTTCCCGATGACCCTACCGCTGCCTGCTGGCTTTAGCGGGCCGGCAAGCTGCAACGCACACCCAGCGCATAGCGCGGCACTGCGCCTGCGCAGCATCATCGCGCTATACCATTAAACCTTGAAGCGCCTTACCAGCTGATTCAAACGGGTGGCCAGGCTGGCCATCTCCCCGCAAGCACTGGCCGTCTGGCTGGCACCCGCGGCGCTCTGGCTAGACAACTCACGAATGCTGGTGAGGCTACGGTCCACTTCACGGGCCACCTGCGCCTGCTCCTCCGAGGCGGTGGCGATCAACAAGTTGCGCTCGTTGATATGGGTGATGGCCTCGGCGATCTGCCGCAGCGAGGCGTCCGCGCTCTGCGCCACGGCGATGGAATTGGTGGCCATGTCCGTGCTCAGCCCCATCGCGCGCACCGCCTGAGCGGAATCGCCCTGAATCGCGGTGATCATCTGCTCGATTTCCTGGGTCGACTGTTGCGTGCGGTGCGCCAGCGCCCGAACCTCGTCGGCCACCACCGCAAACCCGCGGCCCTGCTCGCCAGCGCGCGCGGCTTCAATCGCCGCGTTCAGCGCAAGCAGGTTGGTCTGCTCGGCAATGGCGCGAATCACCTCGATCACCTTGCCAATGCCCTGCGCCCTGGCAGACAACGCCTTAACCTGTTCGCCGGTGGTACTCATGTTAGTGGCCAGGCCTTCAATGGCCTTGAGGGTCTGGGCCACGTTCTCGATGCCTTCATGGGTATAGGTCTGAGACTGCTGGGAGGTTTGCGACGCCGCTTCGGCGTTGCGCGCGACCTCGTCGACTGCCGCGCTCATCTCGTTGACGGCGGTCGCTGCCTGGTTGACCTCATCGTTCTGCCGAACCAGTCCCTTGCTGGCGTCCTCGGTCACGGCGGTCATTTCTTCGGAAGCCGAGGCCAACTGAGTGGAAGAGTCCGCAATGTGGCTGATCGTATCGCGCAGGTTCGCTTGCATTTTCGCCAGGGCGGCCAGCAGGCGGCCGGCTTCATCCTCGCCGCTGATTTGCACGTCCCTGGACAGGTCGCTGGAAGCGATGCGCTCCGCCACTGACAGCGCAGCGCCGATCGGGGTGGTGATGCTGCGGGTCAGCAATACGGCAAGCACCACTGTGAGCAGCACCGCTAGGGCCACGATCCCGATCACCAGCGCCATGCCAGTAGAATAGGTGGCCTTGGCCGCAAGGCCCGCGTCCTTCGCGCCTTGGTCGTTGTAAGCCATCAGTTTGCTGATCTGATCGCCCAGGGTATTGGTCAAGGGCCGGATATTCGTGTTGATGAACGTCACCGCCGCAGCATAGTCCCCGGAGCGAACCATTGGTTCAAAGGTGTCCAGTTGCCTACCATAGGTATCGGCTGTCGCTCGCAGGGCCGTGTACAGCGAACGCTCTTCCTCGTCCGACACCAGGGGTTCGTAACGGCTGACCGCGTCGAAGAAAGTGCTGCGATAACCACCGAACGCCGCTAACGTCTCCTGCCTCAGTTGTGGGTCGGGCGTGGTGCTTGCACGCAGGCTTTCCAGGCGCAGGCGCAACACGCCGGCGTTCATCAAGCCAGCCTGGCGAATGCTCGCCATCCAGTTGGCTTCCACTTCCTGCTCGGTGTCGCGCAGCTTGCTCATCTGCAGCGCGGCAACAATTCCCAGCGCAAATACCACCATTACGATAAGCGTGAAAAAAACCGCGGCTCTGGGAGCCACGTTCATGGTCCGTAAATTCATGGTGTTCTCACTTCCCTTTGGGGACTGTTCGCGTTCTTTAAGAGCCTATCGGCTGGCTGGAAGTGTGCTTCATGCCAGGCGATGGACGGCTGCCCAATCCCTCTTGCCGGAGCACCGCCATTTCACTGCCCGGTACTCGCGTGTTGTTGGCTGCTCGCCGCACCACCCAGGGCGAGCGCTCCGGTCACGGCGGGCAATGGCGCTCGTACCGCAGATAACCATTGTGGTCGGCCCCAGCTTGAGTGAACCCGGCCTGTTCATACAGGTACCTGGCGGGGTTGTCTGGCCGGACGCTTAACCTCAGGCGAAGCAGGCCCTCCGCCGGCCCGCTGGCCATATAAGCATGCAACAAGGCACGGCCTATGCCCTGACGCCGGCAGCTGGGGCTGACATTGACCGTACAAAGCTCCGCGCAGCCGTCGAGCGGCATCCACAGGCAATAGCCCGCGAACGCGCCGTCGACTTCAGCGATGGTCAGCCGGTTGAAATGCTCTACCCAACGCGTCAGGTGCCGCTCGACCCCGTTTCGCCAGGCGGGCTCGTGAGCGGGTTCCCAGCGCTGGATGTATTCAAGTTCGCCACGGTAGATCGAAGGAAGATCGTTGACCCGGGCGGGCCGCAAAGTAAGCGCCATCCTGACTGCCTGTGGTGGGTGAGAAATGAAAATAGGGTGAGGCGTGTGCGTCGTCAGCACGGCCGCCCCCTCCTGAGTTACCTCGTTATCGGCGCTTGGCTCCCGAGCCAAATAGCACGATGGCGCAGGGCTACGAACCCGTCGGGCGGATCGCCAATGGCGGCGATGAGGGTGGCGATAAACACTGCCAGGAGAAACAACCTGGAACCCGAAGGTCCAGGTTTCGAATGGTCAGCGTTATGTCAGCCTGTCCACCTACACCCGAGGCTGCAATCGAGCAGCCCGCATAGGGCCGGATACCCCCGCCACCCATAGGCCTGGCACGCCACGGCGCCGCTCGCAGACCGTTCCGGGCCGCCAGGTGTCAGCCTTGAGACGCAGGCGCCACGGGTGTTTGCGGCTCGATCTCATAGGCTTTCTGCACCAGCTCGAAACGCGTGCCCAGCCCCTCGTCGCTCTTGCGCGCCCACGCCGCCTCCAGTTGTTCGCGTTGCTGGGCGACAATCTCCTTGGGCTCGACATTGCGGTAGGTCTTGATGGCGCCCGTGATCACCCCTAGGGTGGTTTCGAACACCGGCTCCGGGTCGTATTGTTCGTGGGGGAAGGCAAGGTCGGCATAGTTGAACAGCCGGGTGGCGGCATCGTCTTTCCAGCTCTTCCAGGTTTCGAACATCCGGTCGTTGAAACCGGTGAGGAAGGGGCCTGGGTTGATGGTCGCAACTTCGATGCCGAACTCCCGCAACTCTTTGCTCAAGGCTTCGGCGACTGCTTCCACGGCATGCTTGGAGGCGGAATAGGCACCGCTGAAAGGGTCGACTGTCAGGCCCGCGACCGAGGACATGAAGATGATTTTCCCCTGCCGGCGCGCCACCATTTTTTTGGCGATGCCCTGGGTCAATAACGCGGGCCCGATTACGTTCACCTCCATTTGCCGGCGCAGATTATCCGCGGGTATGTCCACCATCGAGCCGCCCTCGGAAATGCCGGCGTTATTGAGCAACACGTCGATGTCCCAGCCCCAGGCTTTTTGCCGGTCGCCAGCGTCGGTCACATCCAGTTTCTCTACACGAAGGGCTACCCCGCGCTGTTTGGCCTGCTGCTGCACGGCTTGAACCTGAGCAACGATTTCCACGCCCGCGATCACGTCGAAATCCAGCGCGGCGAGGCGCAACGCAACCTCGTTGCCGAAGCCGGTGCCGGCGCCGGTGATGAGTACTGTGGTCACTGTGGTATCTCCTGGGTGATGGGTGAGCTCAAGCGGCTGCAAGACAAGCCCGGTGCCAGGCACACAGCCACCGAGCGTTCGCCTCAACGCGCAACGCACAGGGTGTGGCACCACCACCACAGGAAAATTCCACGCACTGCCTGGGTACGCTTGCCTGTGCTTACGTGACCACGAGGCCCTGGAAGATCGGTTCCAGAGCCAGTTGCGCCCGCGCGGCGGCGCGTGCCGTCACTGCCGCCGCCTCGCCGACCAACCCCTCCAGGTAAATGAAATGGACATCGAACAGCCCCATCGTTGCCAGCGCATGACGCAGGTACGGGGTGAGGAAGTCCGGCTGGCGGGCGCGCTCGCCGCGGTGAAATCCGCCGGAGCCTACCAGTACGTACACCGGCCGATCTGGCAGGAGCCCCACCTTGCCGTCCGCGCCATAGCTGAACGTGCGGTGAATGCGCAGCACATAGTCGATCCACAGCTTCAGCGCCGCCGGCAAGGTGAAGTTATGCATTGGAGTGGCGATCAGCACCAGGTCGCTGCGCTCCAGCTCGACGATCAACGCTTCGGACAGTTTCAATTCCGGCGCATCGAACGGCGTGGGGGTGGTCAGCGCGTTCGCATAGTCGGCCCCAAGCGGCGCAAGCGGCTGCCCGGCAAGGTCTCGCTCGGTCAGCGCCAACGCTGGATGGCGCCGCTGTAGCGAACCGAGCAGCTCATGCGCCAGCTGGTGCGCCTGAGAAACGGCTGGGCGCGGGCTCGCGTTGATCAACAGCACGTTGCGCATATCAGGCCCCCCGCAGAGGCTGGGTGAAGTGCATGCCCCGGGCGAGCAAGCCCTGGCGGAAATAGAACCGCTGGGCCAATGGCATGTGCAGGCCGGTGTCCAACACAAGATAGTCACAGCCGCGGCGCAGGGCGTGTTCGCGAACGGCGTCGAGCAAGCGGGCGCCCAACCCGCCGCGCTGCAGGCTCGGGCTGACGACCAGGTCGTCCACGTAGATAAAGCGCCCATACAACAGGTTTTCCAGCGGGCGGTACCCGGCCAGGCCGACCACCGACTCGCCTTCCACAGCGGCGAGCAGCCGATAGCCCTGCTCGGCCTGCCTCAACAGCTGCGCCACATAGCGGTCTGGGTCGTCAAGGTGGGGGCGCAGCACGCGCATCAGGTCGTAGCTGGCGTGAAACCCCAGTCGGTCCTCGCCCAGGTGTTGAAGCCGGTAGGTCATGGCCGTCGTCCATTCGCTTTAGAAGGTGCACACCTTAAGCACCGAATGGCCCAGGCCACAGAGCCAAAAAGTGAATAAACCCCTGGGCCATCCCTCTCGGCTACGCCAGCGCTGCCCGCAACTGCCGCGCCGCGGCGACCATGTTCACCAGCGCGGCTTCGGTTTCTGCCCAGCCGCGGGTTTTCAGGCCGCAGTCTGGGTTGACCCATAGCCGTTCGGGGGGAATACGCCCCGCCGCCTTGCGCAACAGGCTGACCATCTCCTGGGTATCGGGCACGCGTGGCGAGTGGATGTCGTACACCCCCGGGCCAATGTCGTTGGGGTAGGCGAACGCTTCGAAGGCATCGAGCAGCTCCATGGCCGAGCGTGAGGTTTCGATGGTGATCACGTCCGCGTCCATGGCGGCGATGGCTTGGATTACGTCGTTGAATTCGCTGTAGCACATGTGGGTGTGGATCTGGGTTTCATCGCGCACGCCCGAGGCGCACAGGCGGAAGACCTCGACCGCCCAGGCCAGGTATGCCGGCCATTGCGCGCGGCGCAGCGGCAGGCCTTCGCGGAAGGCAGCCTCGTCGATCTGGATGATCTTGATGCCGGCGGCTTCCAGGTCAACGACCTCGTCACGGATGGCCAACGCCAGCTGCCGCGCCTGGACCTCGCGGGGCACGTCCTCGCGGGGGAAGGACCACATCAACATGGTCACAGGGCCGGTGAGCATGCCTTTCATGACCTTGCTGGTTTGCATCTGCGCGTAGCGAATCCACTCCACGGTCATAGGCTGCGGGCGGCTGAGATCGCCCACGATGATCGCGGGTTTCACGCAGCGCGAACCATAACTCTGCACCCAGCCGAAACGGGTAAACAGGTAGCCGTCGAGCTGTTCGGCGAAGTATTCGACCATGTCGTTGCGCTCGGCTTCGCCATGCACCAGCACGTCCAGCCCCAGGCGCTCCTGTACCTTCACCGCGCTGCGGATTTCATGGTGCATGGCATCGGTGTAGTCACCCAGCGAGAGCTTGCCCTGCTTGAACGCCTGTCGCGCCAAGCGAATGGTCGAGGTCTGCGGGAACGAACCGATGGTCGTGGTCGGGAACGCGGGCAGGTCCAGGCGGGCGCGTTGCAGCGCAATACGTTCAGCGAAAGGCGCGTGGCGCTGGCTGTCGCGGGCAGTGATGGCAGCCAGGCGGGCCTGCACCTGTGGCTTGTGGATGCGGGTGGACTGGGCGCGGCTCTGCTTGAGCCCGCGATTCACTTCCAGCAGTTGCTGCACCACGGGGTGCTCGGGGTTGGCCACGGCCTTGCACAACAGGGCGATCTCCCCGCACTTTTGCACCGCGAATGCCAGCCAGCCTCTGACTTCGGCGTCGAGCTGATCCTCGCGTGCCAGGTCCACCGGGCTGTGCAGCAACGAGCAGGAACTGCTGACCCACAGGTTGTGGCCGAACCGTCGTTGGGCGTCTTGCAGTTGCGCCAGGGCGTTGTCCAGATCGCAACGCCACACGTTGCGGCCGTTGACCACGCCCAGCGAAAGCACCTTGTAGCTGGGCAGGCGGTCGAGCACCGTGGCCAGCTGTTCCGGGGCGCGCACCAGGTCGACGTGCAAGCCATCCACGGGCAGCGTCACGGCCAGCCCAAGGTTGTCGTCCAGGCCGCCGAAGTAAGTGGCGACCAGCTTCTTCAACGGCGAGTACTGCAGCACGTGGTAGGCGCGCTCGAAAGCGTTCTTCCAGGCTTGCGGCAGGTCCAGGGTGAGGATCGGCTCGTCCAGTTGCACCCATTCCACCCCCTTGCGCGCCAGGCGGCCGAGCAGCTCCCCATACACCGGCAACAGCCGTTCGAGCAGGTCCAGCTTGTCGAATGCATCGCCCTTGGCCTTGCCCAGCCAGAGGAAGGTCAGCGGGCCAATCAACACCGGCTTGACCTTGTGGCCGAGGGCAAGGGCCTCGTCGACTTCATCGAGCAGTTGCTCCCAACTGAGCATGAAGCGCTGCTCTGCGGTGAATTCAGGCACCAGGTAGTGGTAGTTGGTATCGAACCATTTGGTCAGCTCCTGGGCATGTTGCGCCTGGGCATGTTCGCCACAACAGGCAACGCTGGCGCCGCGGGCCATGGCGAACAGGGTGTCTAGCGTCGGCAAACCGTGGTCGTCCAGCGTGCCGGCGAAGCGTTCGGGCACGGCGCCGAACGCCAGGGAATGGCTGAGCACCTGGTCATACCACGCGAAATCCCCCACCGGCAGCAGCTCGATACCGGCGTCGCGTTGCACGGCCCAATGGCGCGCGCGCAGTGCTTGCCCCGTGGCCTCTAGGGCTCGGCGGTCGAGGTCGCCCTTCCAGTAAGCTTCGAGGGCTTTTTTCAGTTCACGGTCCGCGCCGATGCGAGGGAAGCCGAGCGAGTGGGCCAGGGCCATGGCGATGTCTCCAATGCGTTAAGTGCGCGCATTGTCCGCGTCGCTTCAATCATGAGACAAACTCATTATTTTTGAGATGCTCACAAGATTTTCTCATGTGCGGCTTTGCTACTCTGTTCGTTCGGCTAACCAGGAACGCTTATGAAAACCCTATTGCTGATCGGCATCGGCGCCGGGCACCCCGACCACCTTACGGTTCAAGCGATCAAGGCCCTGAACCGAGCGGAGGTGATCTTTCTAATGGACAAGGGGCCTGCCAAGGAGCCGCTCAACCGGCTGCGCAGGGAGCTGTGCGAGCGCTACCTCACCGACCGGCCCTATCGGTTGGTAGAAGCACCGAGCCCCGAGCGCCAGCGCGCGGGCATCGCTTACCTGGACGCGGTGGAACACCTCAATGCCGACAAGCAGCAACGCTTCGAACAGCTGATCGCCGAGGCGCTGGACGAGGGCCAATGTGGCGCGTTCCTGGTGTGGGGAGACCCGTGCCTCTACGACAGCACCAGCCGGATACTCGACGCCATCCTGCGCAGCGGGCGCTTGCTGTTCGAGTACGAAGTCATCCCTGGCATCAGCAGCGTTCAGGCGCTCGCGGCACGGCACAAGGTGCCGCTCAATAACATCGGGCAGCCCGTGATGATCACGCCAGGCCGGCGCTTGACCCAGGCCTTGGCCGCACAGGTCGACAGCTTGGTAGTGATGCTCGACGCCGACAACCGCTACCAAGCGCTGGTCGACCAGGACCTGGAGATTTACTGGGGCGCTTACGTGGGCACGCCCGATGAAATCCTGGTGTCGGGACGGCTGGGGGACGTCGCCGAGGAGATCGAGCGCGTACGCACGCAGGCCCGAGAGGCGAAGGGTTGGATCATGGATACCTACCTGCTTAAACGCCCTGCGCGCAGGTAGGCCGGTCAACCGCAGGTAACTCGTCAACCGTTGTGGGAGCTTGCGAACGGAGGCTTGGCGAAGCCGTTGGCGTTGGCAGCGGTTCGCCGGCTGTGCCGGCTCCTACAGGGGGCCCACAGGGTCTCGAAGCGTTCGTTGGGCTTGGTGGACGACGCCATGGGGAGTGCAACAGTTTGGGAGCAGGCAGCGCTTGCGAATGGAGGCCTTGGCGGTGATGGGGGTTCGCCGGCTGTGCCGGCTCCTACAGGGTCCTATAGGGTCCTATAGGGTCCTATAGGGTCCTACAGGGTCCTATAGGGTCCTACAGGGTCCCGAAGCGTTCGTGGGGCTCGGTGGAAGACGCCATGGGGAGGTGCAGCAGTTTGGGAGCAGGCAGAGCTTGCGAACGGAGGCCTTGGCGGTGATGGGGGTTCGCCGGCTTTGCCGGCTCCTACAGAGGTCCCACAGGGTCTCACAGGATCTCACAGGGCCCCGAAGCGTTCATGGGGCTTGGTGGAAGACGCTATGGGAAGGTGCGACAGTTTGGGAGCAGGCAGAGCTTGCTAACAGAGGGCCTGGCGGGCCGTTGGCGTTGGCGTTGGCGGAGGTTCGCCGGCTGTGCCGGCGCCTACAGGGCCTCAGAGGGATTCCGAGAATCCTGTGGGACCGGGCAGAGCCCGGGAACGAAAACCGTGGCGAACCTGCTCAAGCCTCGGCCAACCGGTACCCCACGCCCGGTTCGGTGAGGATGAACCGCGGCGCCGCGGCGGCGTCGTTGAGCTTGCGCCGCAGGTGGCCTATCACGATCCGCAGGTAATGGCTTTTATCGCCGTGGCTAGGGCCCCAAATGTCGGTGAGCAACTGTTGCTGGGTGATCAGCCGGCCGGGGTAGCGCGCCAGCTGCCATAGCACGGCGTACTCCTTGCGGGTCAGCAGCACCTCTTCACCTTCCAAACTCACACGGCGGGCAGCGGCGTCGATGCGCAGCGGGCCGACGGTGACAACGGCCTGGGCCCCCTCCTCGGCTACCTTTCGGCGCAACAGCGCACGGATGCGGGCGAGCAACTCCTGGATACCGAACGGCTTGGTCACGTAGTCATTGGCGCCTGCATCCAGCGCCTGCACCTTCTGCGCTTCGCTGGCGCGCACGGACAGCACGATGACCGGCACCTCAGCCCAGGCCCGTACCTCTTCAAGCACTTGCTGGCCGTCCATGTCCGGCAGGCCGAGGTCGAGCACGATCAGGTCGGGCCGGGCCAGGGCCGCCTGGGTGATCCCCTCGCCGCCGGTGGCGGCCTCGACCACCCGGTAACCTTGGGAAGCCAGGCTGATACGAAGGAATTTACGAATCTGCGGCTCGTCGTCGACGATCAGCACACAGGCGTTTTCACTCATGGGGAGGCTTCGGTGTCGGCACGGGGCTGTGAAGGTAGCGGCAGCACCAAGGCGATACAAGTGCCCCGGCCCTCGATGCCAGGGCCCACCGCGACCCGCCCACCATGTGCGCCGACCATGCCTTGGCAAATGGCCAAGCCCAACCCCGTGCCCTGCCCGCCTCTATCCCCACGGGCGGCGGTGTAGAACATGTCGAAGATTTTCTCGCGCTCCGCCTCTGGAATACCGGGGCCTTCGTCGCTGACCGCGAACACCACCTGCTGCGCTTCAGCCGTGACTTGGATGTTCAAGCGGCCGGCGGGGGGCGAAAAGCGGGCGGCGTTTTCGACCACGTTGACCAGCGCCTGCTCGATCAGCGCCGCGTGCACGTATAACAGCGGTAGGCCGTCTGGCACCGCAAGGGTCAGGCGCAAGGAGGACAGCACCGAACGCAGGCGCCCCACGGCACTGGCGACGATATCCCCCGGCGCTACCCAATCGCGGCTCAGTTTCAACGCGCCGTGGCCCAGGCGGGTCATGTCCAGCAGGTTCTGGATATACCGGTCCAGGCGCTCGGCCTCGTCGCGGGTGCCTTCGAGCAACTCGGTGCGGTCTGCGGGGCTGAACGCCTCGCCCAGGGCCAACAGGCTGTCGATGCTGCCACGCATGGCCGTCAGCGGCGTGCGCAGGTCATGGGACACCGAGGCCAGCAAGGCACTGCGCAGTTGTTCGGTTTCACCGTGCAGGCGTGCGGCTTCCAGGTCTTGGGCGAGGTCGGCGCGAGCCAGGGCCTGGGCCAGCGGCTGGCTCAGGGCGCCCAACAGCCGCCGCCGTTCGCCGGTGAGCGCGCCGTCATGCAGCTCGGCGACCGCCATCAGGGCCAGCACTTGCCCTTCCAGCGACACCGGCGACCACCACCAGCGCCCGGCGGGCAAGGTGCCGGTGGTCTTGCCAGCGGGTTGATCGTGCCGCCATGCCCATTCGGCGGCAGCGCCTTCGGTGGCGGAAAACTGCCGTGATGGGTCGGTGGCCACCTGCCAACCCTGGTCTGCCCGCTCCACCAGGCAGATATCCAGCCCGGGCCAACCCTGCACATGTTGCGCCGCGGCGCTGAGCACCGCTTGGCGGTCTGTCGCCGCCGCCAGGCCACGGGACAGTTCCAGCAACCTGGCGGTCTGCCCCTGGGCTTCGCGCAGGGCGCTCAACTGCCGCCGCTGGCGCGCTGCAAGGTTGCCGGTCAAGGCCGCCATCAGCAGGAAGAACAGCAGCGTCAGCACGTCTTCTTCGCGCTGGATGCGAAGCGAAAAATTCGGCGGTATGAATAAAAAATCGTACGCCAGGAAGGACAGTACCGCGCAGGCCAGGGCCGGCCCTACGCTGCTGCGTATGGCCACCAGCAACACGCAAGCGAGAAACACCAACGAAATGTTGGGCAACGCCATCACCTGGGCTACCCCGGATGCCAAGGCGCTGGCCACCACCGTGGCAATCACCGCTTGCAGGTAATCGCGCCAACGCCAGGGGCCAAGGGTGCGCACCCGCGGCGGCCGGGGCCCCGAGGCACGGCCCAGCACGGCGACCTCCAGCCCGCCTGCCTCGCGCAGCAAGCGCCCCGGCAAGCCGCCACGCCAGCGTCGGCGCCGCGGCTGCCCTACCAGCAACAGGCTCGCGCGACGATCATGGGCATGTTGAACCAGGGTCCGGGCCACCGCGCTGGCGCGCAGCGAGACCACTTCGCCGCCCAGGCGCTCGGCCAATTGCTGCGCCTGGTGCAGGTGATGCCGGGCCGCCTCGCCCCGCGGCTGGCCGTCATCCACATGGACCAACGACCACGGCAACTGGCGCATGTGCGCAAGCCGGCTGGCGTGGCGCACCAGCCGTTCGGCCTGATCGTCCGCGGCAACGCCCACCAGCAACCGCCCCCGCAGGGTTGGCACGGCTTGCCCCAACCGCTGGTAACCCTGGGCGAGGTCGGCATCCACTTGCGCCGCCGCGGCCTGCATCGCCAGCTCTCGCAACGCGCTGAGGTTGGTCTGGGTGAAAAACGCATCGATGGCGGCCCGCGCCTGCTCCGGCACATACACCTTGCCCGCGCGCAATCGCTCCAGCAGCTCACGCGGCGGCAGGTCCACCAGGAGCAGTTCGTCGGCGTGCTGCAGCACCCAATCCGGCACGGTTTCACGCACCTGCACGCCGGTGATCCCACGCACTTGATCGTTGAGGCTTTCCAAGTGCTGCACGTTCACCGTGGTGTACACGTCGATGCCCGCCGCCAGCAACTCCTGCACATCCTGCCAACGCTTGGCGTGGCGGCTGCCTGGAGCGTTGGTATGGGCCAACTCGTCCACCAGCGCCAGCTCCGGCTTGGCGTCGAGCAACCCATCGAGGTCCAGCTCTTCGAGGGCTACGTCGCGATAGCGGCTGCGCAGCAGAGGTTGCTCGGGCAACCCCACCAGCAAGGCTTGGGTCTGCGCCCGGCCATGGCTTTCCACCACCCCGGCGAGCACGCGCACGCCGCGCCGCTGCTGGCCGTGGGCGGCCTCCAGCATGGCGTAGGTCTTGCCCACCCCCGGGGCTGCGCCCAGGAAAACCTTGAGCCGCCCACGGCCCGCCCTGGGCAGCGCGGCAAGCAGTGCATCGGCGCGTTGGGGGTCACTCATCAGGGTTGCTCATTGTCATCGGGGCCTTGAGGGTTCGGTCGGCGTAGGCGCAACGCTCAGCGTGCGCTTGCGCCCGTGGTGCCTGCGAGCATGGCGCCTACGCTGGATTCAGTTTCGGCTGGCTTGCCTGGCATCGGGCACGGGGGCCAATTGTTGCAGCGCCAGGTTCAAGGCCAGCACATTAACCACAGGCGGGCCCAGCAGTGAAGCCTTGGTGTGCGCGGTTATGAGCGCGTGTACGCGTTCCTCCGGCAGGTGGCGCGCAGCAGCCACCCGGGCCACCTGGTACTCGGCCGCGGCCGGCGGCAGGTGCGGGTCCAGGCCGCTGCCAGAGGTGGTCAATAACGCCAGCGGCACGGGGCCCTGCCCCTCCACGAACAGCCTGGCGGCATCCTCTTTTACCCGCACGGCCAGGGCGGGGTTGCTCGGCGCAAGGTTACTGGCGCCGCTGGCCACGGTCGCGAAGGCGCCTGCCGAGGGCCGAGACGTGAACCACTCATCACCCACGAACGCCTGGGCAATGAGTGAGGACCCGCGCACTTTGCCCGCACTGTCGCGGATCAGGCTGCCGTTGGCCTGCTCAGGGAACGCCACCTGAGCGATGCCGGTGACCACCAGTGGATAGGCAACGCCGGTGAGCAGCGTCATCAACACAACCAGGCTCAAGGCCGGGCGCAATACCGTCATCATGGTCAACACTCCAAAAGGCTTCAGGCCAGGTGCAGGGCAGTGAGCAGCAGGTCGATGGCCTTGATGCCGACGAAGGGCACCACCAGGCCGCCGAGGCCGTAGATCAGCAGGTTACGGCGCAACAGCTGCGCGGCGCTTGCCGCCTGCACGCGCACCCCGCGCAGCGCCAGGGGAATCAGCGCCACGATGATCAGCGCGTTGAACACGATGGCCGACAGGATGGCGCTCTGCGGGCTGGCCAATTTCATCACGTTGAGCACGCCGAGCTGCGGGTACACCGCCACGAACAACGCCGGCAAAATCGCGAAGTACTTGGCCACATCGTTAGCGATGGAAAAGGTGGTGAGCGCGCCACGGGTGACCAGCAGTTCCTTGCCGATGCGCACCACATCGAGCAGCTTGGTGGGGTCGCTGTCCAGGTCCACCATGTTGGCGGCCTCGCGCGCAGCCTGGGTGCCGTCGTTCATGGCCATGCCCACATCCGCCTGGGCCAGGGCCGGCGCGTCGTTGGCGCCGTCACCGCACATGGCGACCAACCGGCCGTCGTTCTGCTCCTGGCGAATGCGCGCCAGTTTCTTCTCCGGGGTGGCTTCGGCGATCACGTCATCGACCCCCGCTTCGGCGGCGATGGCCGCGGCGGTCAGCGGGTTGTCGCCGGTCACCATCACCGTGCGAATGCCCAGTTGGCGCAGCGCGTCGAAGCGTTCGCGTATCCCCGGCTTGACCACGTCCTTGAGGTGGATGGCCCCCAGCAGGCGATCATCCCGACACACCAGCAACGGCGTGCCGCCGCTTTGGGCGATCTTGTCGACTTCGCGCGCCAGAGCGGTGGGCAGGTCCGCGCGCTGCATCTGCACGTGGGCGAGCAGCGAGTCGACCGCACCCTTGCGATAGCGGGCTTGGCCGTGGTCCACCCCGGAGAGCCGGGTTTGCGCACTGAACGGCACAGCGGTCAGTTCACCGGCGGTAGGCTCCGCAAGGCTGTGCAGCTTGCGCAAGAACTCAACGATGGACTTGCCCTCGGCGGTGTCGTCCGCCAGCGACGCCAGCAACGCGCCCTGGGCCAATTCCATGGCCGTGACGCCTGGGGCCGCATACAGGGCGCTGCAACGGCGGTTGCCGAAGGTGATGGTGCCGGTTTTGTCCAGCAGCAGCACATGGACGTCGCCCGCGGCTTCGACCGCCCGCCCAGACTTGGCAATCACGTTCAGGCGCACGAGACGGTCCATGCCGGCGATGCCGATAGCCGACAGCAGGCCGCCGATGGTGGTGGGAATCAGCGTCACCAGCAGGGCCACCAGGAACACCAAGGGCAGGCTGCCGCCTGCAAGCTGGGTGAACGGTTGCAGCGTGACCACCACCAGCAAGAAGATCAGCGTCAGGCCGATCAGCAGGATGTCCAGGGCGATCTCGTTCGGAGTTTTCTGCCGCTTGGCGCCTTCCACCAACGCGATCATCCGGTCCAGGGTGGACTCACCCGGGTTGGCAGTGATGCGCACGATCAGCACGTCGGACACCACCTGGGTGTTGCCGGTCACGGCGGAGCGGTCGCCGCCGGATTCACGGATCACCGGCGCCGATTCCCCGGTGATCGCCGCCTCGTTGACCGCCGCTATCCCCTCGATGACCTCGCCATCGCCGGGGATCATCTGCCCGGCGCGCACCCGCACCACATCACCCTTGCGCAACTGGCTGGCGGGCACGGGCTGGTAAGTGCCGTCGGCGGTGCGCCGGCTGGCTTCAAGGCCATGACTGCCGGCCTTGAGGCTGTCCGCGCGGGCCTTTCCGCGCCCTTCGGCAAGGGCTTCGGCGAAGTTGGCGAACAGCACCGTGAACCAGAGCCACAGGGCAATTTGCAGGCCAATCAAGGAGGGCACGCGCGGGTCTGGCAGCAGGCACAGCAGTGTGGTGAAGAGCGCGGTCAGCTCCACCACCAACATCACCGGCGAGCGCTTGAGCTGGCGCGGGTCGAGCTTGACGAAAGCTTGCAGCAGGGCCGGGCGCCAGAGGGCGGCCAGGGTGGTGGTGGCCGGGTGAACGGCGTCGGCAGTAGCAACGGGAAGTGGCATGTTCATGGTTTCGCCTCAAAAGCCCAGGTTCAAATGTTCGGCAATCGGCCCCAAGGCCAGGGTTGGCAGGAAGGTCAAGCCGCCTACCAGCAAGAGGGTCACGGTCAACAACACCACGAACAGCGGGCCATGGGTGGGAAAGGTGTTGCCATTGACCGGCGCGGCGTTCTTCATCGCCAAGCTACCGGCCAGGGCCAGCACGGGAAGGATGTAGCCCAGGCGGCCGATCCACATGGCAAGGCTCAGCATCAGGTTGTGGAAGGTGGTGTTTGCGCCGAAACCGCCGAATGCCGAGCCGTTGTTCGCCGCCGCCGAGGTGTAGGCGTACAGCAACTGGCTGAAACCGTGCGGCCCAGGGTTGCTGATCGCTGCCACGCCCTGCGGCACCACCGCGGCGATGGCGCCGAGCACCAACACGCCGATGGGCATGACCAGCAAGCTGGCGACCAGCAGTTGCACTTCCCGGGCGCCCAACTTCTTGCCCAGGTACTCGGGTGTGCGGCCAATCATCAGCCCCGCCAGGAACACCGCGATCAACACATTGAGCAGCATGCCGTAAAGGCCCGCGCCCACGCCGCCGAAGACCACTTCGCCGAGCATCATGTTGACCATCGCCACCATGCCGCTAAGCGGGTTGAGGCTGTCGTGCATGGCGTTTACCGAACCGTTGGACGCGGCGGTCGTGGTCACCGACCAGAGCACACTGGCGGTGGTGCCGAAGCGGCTTTCCTTACCTTCCAGCGGGGCGGCCTGCTCGACCCCCGGCACGTTGAGCGCGGGGTTGGGCTGGGATTCGGCCACCAAAGACACCGCGCCGCCGATCAGCAGCAGCGCCAGCATGCAGGCAATGATCGCCCGGCTTTGGCGCAGGTCCTTGACGTAATGGCCGAAGGTGAACACCAGCGCGGCAGGTATCAGAATGATCGAGACCAACTCCAGCAGGTTGCTGAGCGCGGTCGGGTTCTCGAACGGATGCGCCGAGTTCACCCCGAAGAAGCCGCCGCCGTTGGTGCCCAATTGCTTGATGGCGATCTGGCTGGCGGCGGGGCCCAGCGGAATCACCTGATCGACGCCTTGCAGGGTGACGGCGTGCACGTAATGGGCAAAGGTCTGGGGCACCCCCTGCCCCACCAGGATCAGCGCCAGCACCAGGCACAACGGCAGCAGCCCGTAGAGGGTGGCGCGGGTCAGGTCGACCCAGAAGTTGCCGATGGCATGGGCGCAGCGGCGGGCGATGCCGCGACACAGCGCAACCAGCACCGCCAGGCCCGTGGCGGCGCTGACGAAGTTCTGCACGGTGAGCCCGGCCATCTGGCTGAAATAGCTCAGCGAGGCCTCCCCGCTATACGCCTGCCAGTTGGTGTTGGTGACAAAGCTCGTCGCGGTATTGAACGCCAGCGCCCAGTCCAGGCCCGGCAGTTGCTCATGGTTGAGCGGCAAATACCCTTGCAGCATCAACAGCAGCCATAGCAACGCGAAGCCTGCGAGGTTGAAAGCCAGCAGCGCCACGGCGTAAGCCCGCCAGCTTTGCTCAGCCTTGGCGTTCACCCCCGCGAGCCGATAGCAGGCGTTTTCCAGCGGTTGCAGCACGGGTGTGAGCAGCGTCCGCTGGCCCTCCATCGCACGGTAATAAAAGCGGCCCAGGTACGGCGCTGGCAGCAGCACCAATGCTAGGAAAGCGACGATCAAGGCGTAGTCGTAACCGTGCATGGCTTACCCCCGGTCCGCGCGCAGCAGCGCAAGCATCAGGTAGGCGAATAGGCCGATGGCGAGCAATAGGGACAGTGAATCCAGAACGTTCATGAACATCTCCAACACGCGGTGTATGACGCTTGGAGAAAGTGTGTTGGCGGCGGCCATAAAGTTTCTAGATCGCGCCAGGGGCCGGCGCATAAAGAACGCGTAAATTCTGCGGTGGGTGTTAATAACGCAAACGCATCAATAAATTCGAAAACAATATTTATGGATATAAAAATGCCGGCGTACGCTCAGCGTATTCGTTATTCACAACGGTGAAATGCACCATGTCCCCGACCGCCGCGCTTATCGACCTCTCCCTCTACCGCACACGCAAACAGGCCCAGCAACGGGCACGGGCGATGTGGTCACTGTATTTGCGCAACGCCGGGCTACCCGATCCGCAGGCTTCTACGCCCAGTACCCGCGGGATTCGACACGGTTGAGCGCAAACGAACCCAGCGGCTTTTTGGCCAGCACCCAAGGCCCCGCCCTTGACTTGAATGCTCTCGACGCGCCTGAGGAGGACCCCATCGGCGAACGGGTTGCGCAGAACCTGCAGCGCCTGCGCGCCAAGCGTTACCTGTCTTTGGATGCCTTGGCCCGGCTGTGCGGGGTGAGCCGGGCGATGCTCGCGCAGATCGAATCGGGCCGAAGCGTTCCGTCGATCAAGGTGCTGTGCAAAATCGCCAAGGGTTTGAAGGTGTCGGTTGCCGCATTCCTGGAACACCGCGCCTTCGAAGGTGTGGCGGTATTGGCCGCGAGCCAGAGCAAGCGCCTGGTCAGCGCCAACGGTGCATTCGTCAGCCGGGCGTTGTTCCCTTTCGACGTGGCGCGTCAGGCTGAATTCTATGAGCTGCGCCTGGGGCCATTGGGCGAAGACGTCAGCGAAGGCCACGGCCCAGGCGTGCAGGAAAATCTGGTGGTGTCGCAAGGCGTGCTGGAAATCAGCGTCAATGACGAGCGCTACCTGCTCTCCACTGGCGACTCGATCCTGTTCTACGCCGACCAGCCCCACCGCTACCGCAACCCCGCCGACAGCGAAGCCGTGGCGTATTTGGTGGTGACGTATCCGGAGCGGTTGGACTGACCAGGCGGCGACGATGGGCTGAACAAGCCTTGTGAGATGCGAGCGCAGCTCGGCGACCCACGCGCCCCTCGTTCACAACCTAGCGCCCGCCCACAGCGGTGCAGCCGATGCTGGAGCCAGGGAGACCGGGCGTAGGCCGGGCGCCAAGGCCCACCGGCGGCAATTGGCTCAGCAGGTGCAGCACATCATCGGCATGCCGTTGCAGCTCATCATCATGGGCATGCCGCAGTCGTTCATCATCTTCATCATCAACAGGCAGCAGTTTTTCATCATGTCCATGTTCATGCCGGCCATGGGCATGAGTTTGCACATCATGCCGTCTGCCTCCAGGGTGCATTCCATCACGCACTTCATGGCAGGCATCGGCATGCCCATCATCGGCATCATGTTGCCCATCATCGGCATGGCCATGCTGGCTTGGCTCATGCACATCATGCTCATGTTGCCGCAATGCATCATCATCGGCATGCCGCAGCTGAGCATCATCTGCATCATCTCTGCGCTGTTCTTGAACATCGCCATGTCCATGCCAGCGGCGGGCATCATCTTGCACATCATGGCGTCGTCCATCATGTTGCAGGTCATGGTGGCCATCATCATCGGCATGCCCATCATCGGCATCTGCATGTTGGCGTTCATGGGCATTTGCATTGCGTTCATCATGGCGAAGTTCCTCGGAACGTGAGTAAAGATTGGACGCTGTGGTGCCGATTCTACGGGCTTGGGTTGCCTCGACAAGGCGCCCGCATAGCAGCGGCCAGGCCCGCTCGAACGTAGCTATCGCTGGTTTTCAGGCCACGAAACACGTTGGAACTTCATAATCGCTGCAATAGCAGAAGAGCCCGATAACATCGCGACCAAAGCCCTTACATGGATATGCGATCCAGGCACATCTACATAACCGAAAGAGAAAAAGGGTCTAACCCTCGGCGTATTTTTTCGAAGGGCAACTTATTCAAGTAAACCCCGAAGTATTGGCCTGGCGTCACGGTTGCTTGAACGCTTCATCCAACGGCACCCGGTACCCATTGGCCAGGCGATTGGTTTCGTTGGCCATGCCGATCACCGCTTGCAGCTCGCCGAACATCTCGTCCGTCATACCGGCCCTGCGAGCGGCGGCCGTGTGAGAAGCGATGCAGTACGGGCAGTTATTGGTCACGCTCACCGCTACGTAGATCAGCTCCTTGGTGAGCGCATCCAGAGCGCCGGGTGCCATGGTCTGCTTGATGCTCTGCCAGGTCCGCTCGAGCGTTGCCGGGTGAGCGGCCAGGCACTTCCAGAAGTTGTTGACGTCGTCCACCTGGCGCGTCTGCTTGATGTCGTCGTACACCGCGCGGACCTGCGCATCGGCGTGTTCATAGTCGGTGAGGTGCCTGGACGTCATTTTTATCTCCTTTATAAAGTGCGCCGGTTACGTTCGCGCCGCCGTTGGCGCGGAAGCCCAAAAACACGGTAGCAGGCAGAAAACCGGAAGTCTTGCCGGCAGCTCAAGTCAGGCTATGCTGATGGCAAATTACCGTCTTCAGGCTGCGGTCGACGACGCCTTCAGTGCACCAGGCCCCCGGATCGCCATGACCCCACGTCGACACGCGTTGCTGCTGCAAACCGTTCTGCTGCTACCCCTCCCCGCGTTCGCCGAGAGCATGCTGATGCCGGGCTGGGCGCCGATTGCCGCTCAGGCACTGGGCGACATCCGTGCGGCGGAGCAGCAACAGCACCCCGGTGCGTCCACCGCCCCTCGCCCTGAAAGCACCGCTGAGGCACAGGCCGCCAAAGCCGCGTTCGACACGTTTATCGCAGCCAAGGGTGGGGTGCCGCAGAGCGGTGAAGCCGAGGCCGGTGCGGGCGAGTTGATCGATTCCGTGGTGCAGGCACTGGCCGGTAACGAAGCGGCCACGCCCAACGGCGCGGACCGGGTGGCCCGCGCGTTTACCTTGGGCAACGCCATGGCCCAATTGGCCAGCGGCGTTTACGGGGGCCCGCCCGGCGGCGCCGCTTACGCCAGCTGGTGGGCGTACCAGCAACCCGGGGCCACTGCTGCCCAGGCGCTGCGCGTTGGGCTGCTCGCCGGCGTTGGGCTGTGGGGGGTGCGCAAAGACACGGACGGCACCGAGGTACCGACGGTGGTGATTCAACGCACCAGCCTGGCCGCCGCTCTCGGTGGGTTGGCCATCGCCGCGGCCGGGGGTGATGAGCAAGCCTTGCGCGAGGTGTTCTTCGACGCCGGGGCGGCGGTGCTGTGGCAGGACGGCAGCCGCGTGTACTGTTTTTCAGGCCTGGTGCACTGCCAGCAGCCGCCTGCCTCGGCGGCGGTCTATCAAGGCGACCGCCTGCAGGGTTGGGCGCTTGGCCAGTTAGAGCCCGTGTCAGCCCAGGCCGGCGCGCTTCCCGCGCAAACGTCCGGGCGCTTGCCGACAACGACGCCCATGGCCCTGCACAATAGCGGCTCGATACCACTGGACTCCGGTTGGACCCTGAGCTGGCAAGTCCCTCAGGGCATCGAACCGGGGCTGTTGTACCCCGTGGTTGCGCTGACCCGCGGCGCTGCCGCCCCTCCTCCTGCGGCTTCATCCGTACCCACCGTTGCCTCGCGTTACCTTTGCGAGCAACGCGGCGCCACCCGGGCGATCTGGGTAGTGCCGGGGGATAAGCAGGCCGGTTACGTGTGCCGAACGATGTATCAGGTGGACAAAACCCGCGCCGTGCTGTGGAACGCCCTGCAGAACCCCGACGTTTGCGAGGCCAAGGCCCGTGCACAGGTCGCGCGGGAACAGGCCCATGGGTATCAGTGCCGGTTGGCCGAGCCCTGAGGGGCATGGGCGCTGCCGCCTACGTCGGCAGCCCCAGGATCGCTTGCGTGAACACCTCCGGCGCTTCCTGCGGGAAGTTATGGCCCACGCCCGGTACCACCTGGCGCTGATACGCACCAGTGAAATGCGCCGCGCTCTTATCTTCAGCCGAGGGCGGCGCCACGCCGTCGCTGCCGCCTTCGAGCACCACGGTCGGCACTTCGATGGTCGGCTGCGCCGCCAGTTGCGCCTCGATGTGCTGATAGGCCGGGTCCCCGGGCACCAAGCCGAAGCGGTGGCGATAGGAATGCACCACGACCTCGACGAAGTCTGGATTGCCGAACGAATGCGCGGTCTGCGCGAAGGTGTGCGCGTCGAACGCCCATTCGGGCGACCACATTTGCCATAACAACCGGCAGAAGGCCTCACGGTTGGCGGCCAGGCCGGCGCGGCCGCGCTCACCATGAAGGTAATACTGGTACCAATAACGGTGCTCGCTTTCGGGGCTCGCAGGCTTGCCGGCCTCGGCGATGTTCTGGATGTTGTAGCCGGCGCCGCAACTGACCAGGCCGCTTACCCGCTGCGGCCATAAGGCGGCAACCACGCAAGCGGCCCTGCCGCCCCAGTCATAGCCTCCCAACACCGCCTGGGGGATGCCCAGGGCGTCGAGAAAGGCGAGCAAGTCGGCCCCCAGCGCCGCCTGCTCGCCAGACCGCGGCGTCTCGGCATGCAGGAATCGCGTGGGCCCATAACCCCGCAGCCAAGGCACCAGGCAGCGCCGCCCGGCGGCCGCCAACCTTTGTGCCACGCCGTGGTAGGCGTGGGCGTCATAGGGGAAGCCGTGCAACAGCACCACCGGCGCTCCGTTGGCGGGGCCAACCTCCACATAGGCGATGTCCAGAACGCCGGCAATGATGCGTTTCATAAAGCCCTCCTCGTAGGTTGCGCTTGAGTCTAGCCAAGCGGGCCGCGCCGCGCCGGCGGGTCAGCGGGCTTTAAATTCGATACAAACTACCTAAGCAGATTTGAATTTCCGTATTCCTGAAAACCCTCTAGATAAAGCTTGGGCCAATCCACATACGTGAAAACCGATACGTCACGCTTTTTCATCATGCGTTATTCGTGCTAAAAGCAGCCATTCACGCATAGCCCAGGAGCTTTTCCATGCCCTGCTACAGCCTCGATGGCCTGCGCCCGGTGATAGATCCGAGCGCCTACGTTCACCCCACGGCCGTGCTGATCGGCGATGTCATCATCGGCCCAGGCTGCTATGTGGGGCCGCTGGCGTCGTTGCGAGGGGATTTTGGGCGCATCGTGCTGGAAGCCGGCGCGAACCTGCAGGACACCTGCGTGATGCACGGCTTTCCGGAGAGCGACACCGTGGTCGGCCCCAATGGGCACATCGGCCACGGCGCCGTACTGCACGGGTGCCGAATTGGCGCCGATGCACTGGTGGGCATGAATGCCGTGGTCATGGACAACGCGATCATCGGCGACCGCTGCATCGTTTCGGCCGCCGCCTTTGTCAAGGCTGGCTTCGAAAGCCCACCCCAGAGCCTGATCATGGGCACGCCGGCCACGGTCAAGCGTCACCTGGGCGATGACGAACTGGCCTGGAAGCGCCGTGGTACCGAGGAGTATCAGGCCCTTACCCGCCGCTGCCTGGCCAGCCTGGAGCCTTGCGAGCCGCTGGCCGCGGTGGAGGCCGACCGCCCACGCATGGGCGACAGCGGCTTTCGTCCCAAGCCGTGAGCGGCCAGCGAGGTCACGTGAGGGCACGATTGCAGGAGGTTCACGGGGTATAGGCGGTGCTGCCAATAAGCGCGCTTACAGCTCCAGCTCGGCGCACAGGCCACCGCCCTCACGGTTGTAAAGCCGCAGTTCACCGCCCAAGGCCATGGCCAGTTGTTGGGCGATCGCCAGGCCCAGGCCGGCGCCGCCGCTGTCTCGATTACGCGACCCTTCCACCCGGTAGAACGGCTGGGTCACCTCGGCCAGGGCGTGCTCGGCGATTCCCGGGCCTCGGTCCAGCACCTGAATGGCCAAGCGGCCGGCGGGCCTTTGCTGCACGGCCAGTTGCGCCGCCCCGGCGAACTTGAGTGCGTTATCGACCAGGTTCACCACTACCCGGCGCAGCGCCTGCGGGCGTGTCTGGATCACTGCTTCGCTTTTACCGTCCAGGCGCACGGCCTTGCCCATGTCTTGATAATCGAACGCCAGGCTGTCGAGGAAGGCATCGAGGTCGACCCGCCGTGCAGGCTCGGCGGCGGAATCCATGCTGCGCGCATAAGCCACCCCCTCCTGGACCAGATGCTGCATTTCGCCGAGGTCGCTGGTCATTTTTTCTTTCTCGGGCGACTCCTCCATCATTTCCGCGCGCAACGTCATGCGGGTGATCGGCGTTTGCAGGTCGTGGGAAATGGCGGCCAGCAACTGCATGCGTTCCTTTACGTAAGCCGCGATGCGCGCCTGCAAGGCGTTGAACGCCATTGCCGCATCGGCTACCTCGGTAGGGCCGCGTTCGTCCAGGCGAGCGGGCTGGGCGTTGGGGTTCAGGTCGCCAAGCGCCTGCGCCAGGCGAGTCAGCGGGGCGATCGCGATGCGTACCGCCAGCCCGGTGCAGATGACAGTCAGCAGCAACTGCAACGCCAACACCACCGGCAGCCAGGGCGACAGCGGCATCACCTGTGGGCGCACGTCGAGGGTCAGCGGGCTGCCGTCCTTGAGTTGCAAGTGCGCTTGATAGTGGGGGCGAACGTCCGCCACGGTGCTGAACCTGAGGTCATGATCGTCGCCCAGCGTCGCCTGCAGGGTGCGCACCGAGGCCGGGGCGGTAGCGGGGTCCAGCGGCGCGCCGGCCTGCCCTTCGCTTAACAGGTAACGGTAGTTGGGCCGTTCCAGCCGGCCCAGCCAGGCGCTGCGCTCGTTAGCGGGCAACCGCTCCAGCAGCGCCACTGAAAGGGCCACGTCCTGCTCGAAATTACCCAGCATCAGTGCCAGCGCACTCTGGTAGCGCTCATAGAACTGCAGCCCGAACGACAGCCCGTGGGCGATCACCAGGCTGAGCAGGAAGATCAGCGACAGGCGTGAGGCGAGCGTGCGCGGCCAGCGCAAAGCCACTTTCATGCCTGGGCCTCCAGCAGCGTGACGGGGTAGGTGAACACATAGCCTTCGTTGCGTACGGTCTTGATATAGGCGGGGGCGCGGGCATCGTCGAGCAGGCGCTGGCGCAAGCGGCTCACCAACAGGTCGATGGAGCGATCGAACACGTCCGCCTCGCGCCCCTGGGTCAGGTTCAGCAGTTGGTCGCGGCTTAGCACTCGCTGGGGATGGTCGAGGAACACCCGTAGCAAGCGGTACTCGGCCCCGCTGAGGGCCACCACGGTATCGGCGGGGTCCAGCAAGTGACGCGCGGTGGTGTCCAGGCGCCAGTTGCCGAAGGCCAACAAGCGGCCGGCTTCGCTCACGGTGAGGTTCGGCGGCAGCATCCGCGTGCGCCGTAGCACCGCGTTGATCCGCGCCAGCAGCTCACGGGCGGCGAAGGGCTTGGGCAGGTAGTCGTCGGCTCCCATCTCCAGGCCGACGATGCGATCGGTTTCATCGCTGCGGGCCGTGAGCATCAGCACCGGCGTTGCCTTGTGTTTGCCGACGCGCAGCTCCCGGCATAGCTGCAAGCCATCGTCGCCGGGCAGCATGATGTCCAGCACGATCAGGTCCACCTGGGAGGCGGCCAGAAAGGCGCGCATCTGCCGGCCATCGGCGACGACCGTGGTGCGTAGGCCGTTCTTGGTCAGGTAGTTGCCGACCAGTTCGCGAATGTCCCGGTCGTCATCGACGATCAGTACGTGATCCACATGTGCCATCTAACCCACCTGCCTGCGTTGAGCTGTAGCGGAGTTTATCGGCTTTGCGCCAGCATGCCCGCGCTGCGTGTATCGCTCTGTATCTGGGACGGCTGCGATACATAGCACTGCAAAAAAAAACCATTCGCCGGCTGCGCAACTCCCACAGAGGCCTCAGCTGGAGCTGGCGCGAGCCTGCGAACCCATTGCGCCGCCCACTCCCACGGGGTCACGTTCGCGCAGCAGGGCCTGGATCGCTTGCTCCTGCTCGGCATAATCACCCTCCCCTACATGGGTGTAGCGCAACTGGCCTTGGGCGTCGAACAGGTAATGCGCCGGCCAGTATTGGTTGCCGAAGGCCTTCCAGAGGGCGTAGTCGTTATCGATGGCGACCGGGTAACCGATGCCCAGCTTCCGGACTTGCTCACGCACGTTGGCGATGATTTTTTCGTAAGGGTATTCCGGCGTATGCACGCCAATCACTACCAGCCCCTGATCGGCATATTGCGTGGCCCAGGCATTCACATGGGGCAGTGTGTGTTGGCAGTTGATGCAGTCGTACGTCCAGAAGTCCACCAGCACCACCTTGCCGCGCAGCGCGTCAGCGCTTAGCGCCGGTGAGTTGAGCCAGGCGACCGCACCGCTAAGCGCTGGCATGGCCCCTTGCCGGTCGAGGCTTGCCGGGGCGGCGCGGGCATTGCCGAGCAAGGCGTCGATAGCCTTCGGCGCCCGGCTCAGCACGCCCTGCTCCAGCGCCGCACCCCCTGCCGATGAGGTGGCGGCGAGCAAGGTTTTGTCGGCGCCACTGCCGATGAGCACCGCCGCCAACAGCACTGCCACCCCAGCCCCACGCCGCAGCCAGGCCGTAGCACCGAGCGAGGGTTTGATCCGGTTCACCAACCCGCGCCCGGCGAAGATCAACGCGCCAAGCGACAGCGCGCTGCCAGCGCCATAGGCCAGCAACAGCAGCGTGGTGTGGGCGTTGGGCCCTTGCAGCATGGCACCGGTAAGGATCACACCAAGAATGGGCCCGGCGCAGGGGGCCCATAACAGGCCGGTGGCCGCACCGAGCGCCAATGCTCCAACCGGCCCTGCGCGCTTCCCAGACCGCGCATCCAGGCGATTGCCCAGCGCCACGAAGGGCCGCGTCAGGGCGTGGCTCACCCGGGTGAAGATCAGCGACAGGGCAAACACCGCCATCACCGCCAGAGCGACCAGGCGGCCAGTGTCATTGGCATGCGTCACCCAGGCGCTGCTGGCCACGGCCAGGGTGGATACGAAGGCGAAGGTGGCGGCCATTCCCGCCAGGGTCAGCAGGATGAACCCACGAGGTCGATGGGCACCGGTGAAGAGCAACGGCACCACCGGCAAGATACAAGGGCTGAGGATGGTCAACATCCCGCCCACAAAGGCAATGAGCAGCATAGGGGTCACCTGCGATAGAGGTCAGGGGTCGGTCGTAACCGGCGAGGGTTGCGGCCCTCGCCAGTTGATTCAACGCCGCTGAGGTATCCAGGCTGTGTCCACCCCGGCCCGCTGACGAACAATGTTGTATCCACGCCGACCGTAGATACACCGCCCTACATAAGCGCGCTGTATTTCGCCCCTGGCGCCGGCTACCCGGCTTCGCTGCAGGCGGGCTTTGTATGTTCGTGTATACGGCCACGCGGCAGATACATCCGCGGCGTGTTCGCGGCAACCCAGCACACACGTGCAATACAACCATGGGGTGGACTAGGCATAACGGTCAGCGCGGCTCGGCGGTATGGCGAGCGAGCTGGCTACACACGCACCCACGCCTGGAGCTTGACCATGCCTCGCCCACTCATGCTTAGCCTTGCGTTGTCTGTACTCACCGCCACCGCTGCTGCTGCCGCCAACGCCTCTACCGCGAACACCAGCGCGGTGACCACGCCGGCAGCCGAAGCCGGCGCCGCCACGCCCCTTGGCGCGCTCAAACACATAAACGCAGGCGTGCTCAGCGTGGCCTACGCCGAGGTGGGCCCGGCCGACGGCCCGGTGGTGATCCTGCTACACGGCTGGCCCTACGACATCCATAGCTACAGCGAGGTCGCGCCGTTGCTGGCGGCCAAGGGTTACCGCGTGCTGGTGCCCTATGCCCGGGGCTACGGCGACACGCGGTTCTTGTCTTCGAAAACGCCGCGCAACGGCGAACCCGCAGCCTTGGCCACTGACCTGATCGCGTTCATGGATGCACTGCACATCCAGCAAGCGGTGCTCGGCGGCTATGACTGGGGGGCGCGTTCGGCGGATATCGTCGCGGCGCTGTGGCCGGAGCGGGTAAAGGCGCTGGTGGCGGTCAGCGGCTATCTGATCGGCAGCCAGGCCGCTGGCCAGCAGCCGCTGCCTCCCAAGGCCGAACTGCAATGGTGGTATCAGTATTACTTCGCGACCGAGCGCGGGCGCGCGGGGTATGACAAGAACCGCCATGACTTCGCCAAGCTGATCTGGCAACTGGCCTCGCCGCGCTGGGCCTTCGACGATGCCACCTATGACCGTAGCGCGGGTGCGCTCGACAACCCGGACCATGTGGCCATTACCGTGCACAACTACCGCTGGCGCCTAGGCTTGGCACAAGGCGAGCCGCGCTACGCTCAACTGGAACAGCGGCTGGCCAAATTCCCTGGCATCGGCGTGCCTACCATTACCCTCGAAGGCGACGCCAATGGCGCGCCCCACCCGGCCGCCGAGGACTACGCCAAGCGCTTCACCGGCAAATACGCGTACCGGCTGATCCCGGGCGGCATCGGCCACAACCTGCCACAGGAAGCGCCGCAAGCGTTCGCCCAGGCGGTGATCGATGCCGACCATCTTTAACTGGCCTCTGGCCAATGACTGCGCTGTTACCTCGATAAGGAGCTTTGAATGAAACCTTTGTTTGCCGGCCTGGCGCTGGCGCTGACCGTCCTGGCGACTCCAAGCAGCTTTGCCGACACGGCCAAGCCGACCATCGTGCTGGTGCACGGTGCTTTCGCCGATGCCTCGAGCTGGAACGGAGTTATCCAGCGGCTGGAAAAAGACGGCTATCCGGTGATTGCCGCGGCTAACCCGCTGCGCGGCGTGCAGGCAGACGGCGCGTATGTTTCTTCGGTGGTGGCCAGCGTGAATGCGCCGGTGGTGTTGGTGGGGCATTCCTACGGCGGCAGCGTGATCAGCGAGGCGGCCAATGCCCGGCCCAATGTGAAGGCACTGGTGTACGTCAGCGCCTTCGCGCCCGACGCCGGCGAAACCGCCGCGGACCTCGCCGGCAAATTCCCCGGAGGCACCCTGGGCGACGCGCTCGCGCCTCCCGCCGCCCTCCCCGATGGCAGCAAAGAGCTGTCCATCGATCAGGCGAAGTTCCCCGCCCAGTTCGCCGCCGACGTCCCCCCCGCGCAGGCCGCGCTCATGGCCGCGACGCAGCGCCCTATCACCGTGGCAGCCTTGAACGAGCCGGCCGGTGAGCCCGCCTGGAAGCACCTGCCGTCGTGGTTCGTGTACGGCGACCAGGACAAGAACATCCCGCCGCAAGCCTTGCAGTTCATGGCCAAACGCGCCCACGCCCAGGCAGTGACCACGATCAAGGGCGGCTCCCACGTGGTGATGGTGTCTCACCCTGACGCCGTGGCGCGGGTGATCGAGCAAGCTGCCGGGCATTGACCCGTAACAGCACAGCTCACGGGGGCCGGGTGAACCACTGAGCAACGCCCGGCCGCCGGATGGCCGGGCCTGCACCGGCAGGTGAAAGCATCGGTCCCTTAGGGGCCGGCGTTCCGTTGCTGCTCATCGAGGTACTTCGCCAGGGCGGCGAAGCGCTTTCTCGTGGCCCGTTCAAACGCTGCTGCGGTCAACCGGTCGAACAGCCGGCCGAACCAACGAGGGCGCAAGCGCAAGGTGAACGTATACGCCAGTTCAGACCTGCCTTCGGCAATGTCCCGGTGATGCAGGGAGGCGGCCCACCATTGGAAAGGCCCGGCCGGTTCCACGATGACCGCGGCAGCGAGGGTACCGGGCACGTAGTTGACGAAACGGGTGCGCAAGGTGATGAAACGCGCCAGCCCACGGCCGGGGTTGCTGCTGACGGCGCCGATAAAAGGGTGGCTGTGGCCGCCGTCAATCGCCGAGCCACGCAGCAGCGTGTCCCATTCACGTCGGCGGTCATGGTTGTGGAACGCCTCGAAGGTGTCCATGGCGGTGGCTGGCATGGTCATCGAAAGGCGGCGTCGGGCCAAAGGGTACCTCCAGGGTCAGGATCTGCCGAACACCGCTGCAGGTCAGGCCTGGCGCTGGCGCAGCTCGATAAACAAGGCTTCGACCTTTTCCCGCGCCCAAGGGGTTTTACGCAGGAAGGTCAGGCTGGATTTAATACTCGGATCGCTCTTGAAGCAGCGGATGTCCACCCGCCGGGCGAGCTCTGCCCAGCCGTGATGGGCCACCAGTTCGGTCAGCAGTTTCTCGAGGGTAACGCCGTGAAGCGGGTTGTCTGGGGTGTGGGTCATGGCGTGATGATCGGCAATGGGCGAAAGGTCGGCAGCTTAGTGCAGATGGCAAGGCGTGCACAGTTTTGGTGTGCCGTCATTGCCTGGTGGCGCGGTGGCGTACCTACCCCGCCTCGTTCGAACCGAACATCTGTGGGTCGAGCACCAGCTCGCGCAGCGGCTGGAGCCGCGCCTCGGCGCGCTCGGCCTGCCTCAGGCAATCGGCCGCGTCACCGGCATTGCCCGCCTTGCCGGCGAGGTCTGCCATCTGGCGCAGCAGCAAAATGCGCTCTTCCAGGGCGCGCAGGGTGTCCCACAGCGCGGTGTCGATCGAGTCGTTGACCGCCGAGATCAGGGTTTTAACCGAGTAAGCATGCCCGGTGTGGCACCTGAAGCGGGTGATAGGCCCTTCCTTGATTTCCACCAGCACGCCGTGGCAGTCCGGGCAGCTGTACCTGGACACTTTGCCCAGGCGGAACACCCCGGCTTCCAGGCCTTTGCCGGTCAGGCTGATCTGGTTCTCGATAAAGTAGTGCTCATTGACCGCGGCGGCATCGGTTTGCGCGGCGGGCGCTTCGGCACGAACCAGGGCGTTGATCTGCTCGGCCAGTTGCTGCAACGAGCCGACGAAATCCACGGCCACATGTTCGATGGCGCTTCGTGGCATGGAGCTGTGAGGCGCTTCGACGGGGTCCTGCACCAGGGCCAGGCCATTGCAGTCCTTGATTGCCCACAGGCCCGCGGTGCCGTCATCCAGGGCACCGGACAACACCACGCCGATCACCCGCTTGCCGTGGGTCACCGCCGCCGAGCGAAACAGCACGTCGATGGCCGGCCGCACCCTGCACTCCCTCGGGCCGCGGGTGACCCGCACGCCTCGCTCATCGAGCATCAGGTGGCGGTCGGCGGTCGCCACATACACCGCGCCCGCCCGCAGCGGCTGGTCTTCATGCGCGGCGATCACCGGCATGGCGGTGGCCCGTGACAAGATCAGGTGCAAGTTGCTCTGGGGCTGCGTAGGGATGTGCATCACCACCAGAAAGCACGCGTCCAACTGGGGATCGAGCGCGCTAAAAAGCGTTTGCAGGGCTTCGACGCCGCCGGCGGAGGCGCCCACGACAACGACGTTGTGCGCTTTGTGGTGTGTACTCATGCCGCCTGTCCTGTTGAACCGAACCGCCAGCCGGCGGCTCGTTAGTACACGGGTCTACGGCCGCGAGGCCACTTCGTCCAGATGATCGAGCAAATCCAAGGGGTCTTCGTAGACCCTCAACGCCCCAGCCCGCTCAAGCTCACCAATATCATAGCCACCGGAGAGCAAACCGATGCCCGTGGCCTTGCAACGCCTGGCGGCCAGCATGTCCCATATCGCGTCGCCAATCACCAGGCACTCTTCAATGGGAACGCCCAGTTTTCGGGCCCCAGCCAGGAACAGGTCTGGGTCGGGCTTGCCGTATTTCACGTCGTCGCGGGTCACGATGGTGATGTCGTTGATATCGAGCCCCAGGGCCTTGAGGTTGATCTTGGCGGTGTCGATTTCGCCGCTGGTGGCGATGCACCACTTGAGGCCTTCATCACTGAGGGTTTCAAGCAGCTTCACCGCGCCAGGCAGGGCGATGATCTGGCCCTGCAACGCCTCGTAGGCCTCGGCATGTTTGGCGCTCAGGCGCTTGGCTTGTTCTTCGCTGATATCCAGTCCCGTTTCACGCGACAGGCTTTTGAGCATCAGCCCGCCACTCATGCCGATTTTGCGATGTATCCGCCACATCGCCAGGGCGATGTCTTCAGCGTCCAGCGCTTGTTTCCAGGCGGCTACGTTTTGATAGACGCTGTCTGTGAGCGTGCCATCGAGGTCGAATATGAAGGAGGTTTGCGGGCGCATGGGTGTTCACTTCTCTAAGGGGTTCCAGCATTGGCCTTCCCTTCGAAAGCCTGCATCGGCGCGCGTTCCATGCCTTGGTGCTGATGGTCGACCAAGGGCCCAGGGCTGAGCGGGGGCTGTTCTGCTCAGGGTGTGGCTGGCGCTGGCGGGGCGGGGTCAGCGGCGGCGCCCTCGCCCACCAGGGCGTTCAGGCTGCCGTCGGCTTTCATCTCGCCGATGGCGCGGTCGAATGCCTCCACGATCTGCTCATGGTTGGCGGTTTTCAGGCTCACCAGTATGCGCAGGTCGGTTTCTGCCAGTGGCGTGGCCAGCGGCTCTATGCGTTCACGCGCAGCGCCTGGCAGTTGGGCAAGCACGTAACGCGCAACGCGCTCTTCCTCCACCGCCAGCGATACCCGGCCGACCGCGAGCATGCCCGCCGCCATGGCGAAGTTTTTCACTGGAACCTTCTGCAAGGCGTCGTCCTGGGTGAAGGCCGGGCTGTAGGCGTAGCCCCGGGATACCGCGATAGGGTATTGGCGCAGGGCGGCAAGGTCGTGGTTGAACTCGATGCCCGAGCCACGCTTGCGCCAGAAAAGAATGCGGTTAGTCAGGTAGCCCGCTGAGTGCTGGCCAAAGCGGTTGCGCTCGTCGTTGTACCAAACGGTTAGTAGCACATCGTAGCGGCCCTCGCTCAAGCCTTGCACCGCACGCGCCCACGGCACCTGTTCCAGGGTGGTGGTGTAGCCGGCCCGCGCCAGGGCGGCGCTCACTACCTGGGTGGCCACGCCGCCACCGGGCACTGAGGCGTCCACGTAAGGTGGCCACAGGTCCCCGGCCAACCGCAGCGTCACCGGCCAGGCGCAAGGTGCAAACAGCGACAGGATAAACAGGCAACAACGAGGTAAAAGCTTTTGCATACACCTCCCCACGTTTATGACCAGCTGCGCCGCCGCAGGCGCATTGCGGACGATAGGTGGTGCCGGCGAATGTGGCCAGTCGCGGCCACGATGGCCTGCTCGGTGGCAAATGTGCCTCTGGGCAGGCTGGCAAAGAGCCGCATGGGGTGAAAGCCGTTGCGCCGGGGGGTTTGCTTTCCCTGGCAAGGACCGGAACAATGGCCCCAAGCGTAACTGCCTTGCAGGCAGGTCAATGGACACCCGGGCGCCGTGGGCACCGGGGTCGTACCAAGGGAACCGAGTATGACCGCACGAGCCGTAATCAATGCTTCGATCAGCCCCAAGGGCAGCCTTGAAACCCTCTCCCAGCGTGAAGTCCAGCAACTGAGCGAAGCCGGCTCCGGGAGCATCTACACCCTGTTCCGCCAATGCGCCCTGGCCATCCTCAACACCGGCGCGCACGTCGATAACGCCAAGACCATCCTCGACGCCTACCGGGACTTCGAGGTGCGCATCCACCAGCAAGACCGCGGCGTTCGCCTGGAGCTGCTGAATGCCCCAGCGGACGCGTTCGTGGACGGCGAAATGATCGCCAGCACCCGCGAAATGCTCTTCAGCGCCCTGCGCGACATCGTGTACACCAAGAGCGAGCTGGACAGCCAGCGCATCGACCTGAGCAATTCCCAAGGCATCACCGACTACGTATTCCACCTGCTGCGCAATGCGCGCACCCTGCGCGCCGGCGTGGAGCCGAAGATGGTGGTGTGCTGGGGCGGCCATTCGATCAACAGCGATGAGTACAAGTACACCAAGAAGGTGGGTCACGAGCTGGGCCTGCGCAAGCTGGATGTGTGCACCGGCTGCGGCCCAGGCGTGATGAAAGGCCCGATGAAGGGCGCCACCATTTCCCACGCCAAGCAGCGCCTCACCGGCGGCCGTTACCTGGGGCTGACCGAGCCTGGCATCATCGCTGCCGAGGCGCCCAACCCCATCGTCAACGAGCTGGTGATCCTGCCAGACATCGAAAAGCGCCTGGAAGCCTTCGTTCGCGTGGGCCACGGGATCATCGTATTCCCCGGCGGCGCTGGCACCGCCGAGGAGCTGCTGTACCTGCTGGGCATCCTGATGCATCCGGATAACCGCGACCTGCCCTTCCCGCTGCTGCTGACCGGGCCACGCAGTGCGGCGCCCTACTTCGAGCAACTGCACGCGTTTATCGGCGCCACTTTGGGCGCGCAGGCCCAGGCGCTGTACCGGATCATCGTCGACGACCCAGCCGAAGTGGCGCGGCAGATGGCCGAAGGCCTGAGGGCAGTGAAGCAGTTTCGTCGCGAGCGCAACGACGCCTTCCACTTCAACTGGTTGCTGCGCATCGAGGAGAGCTTCCAGCGGCCTTTCGATCCGACCCACGCCAACATGGCGGCATTGCAGCTGGACCGCGAGATCCCGGCGCACCAGCTGGCGGCGAACCTGCGGCGGGCGTTTTCCGGGATCGTTGCCGGCAATGTGAAGGAGCACGGCATTCGCCTGATCGAGGCCCATGGGCCGTATGAAATCCATGGGGATCCGACCATCCTGCAGCCACTGGACAAACTCCTGCGCGCCTTCGTGGCCCAGCACCGGATGAAATTGCCCGGCGGTGATGCCTACGTGCCGTGCTATCGGGTCGTTCAATAGCCCGCGTGCCCTACCAGGCGGGCCACGCCCGCCTTTTTTCGGAACCCGTCATGATCCAGATTCGCCCTATGCAGCCAGAGGACTTTTCGCGCTTCTGGCCGACCTTCCACGCGGTGGTGAGCGCCCGGCAAACCTACGCCTACGACCCCGCCCTGACCGAGGAACAGGCCCGCACCCTATGGCTTGACCTGCCCCAGCACACCCTGGTGGCCGAGGAAGACGGCGTGCTGCTGGGCAGTTACTACCTCAAGGCCAACGCGGCTGGCCCCGGTAACCATGTGTGCAACTGCGGCTACATGGTGACCGAGGCCGCCCGCGGCCGTGGAGTGGCCCGGCTGATGTGCGAACACTCGCAAACCCTGGCCCGCGAGAGCGGCTTCCTGGCGATGCAATTCAATTCAGTGGTCGCTACCAATGAGGTCGCCGTAGCGCTTTGGCAAAAGCTCGGCTTCGAGGTGGTGGGGCGTTTGCCCAAGGCTTACCGTCATGCCCAGCAGGGGCTGGTGGATTGCCTGGTGATGTTCAAATGGCTAGGGCCGCAGGCGCCCGAGGCGCCGGCGACCCCGCTGATCGGCCGCAAGAATATCGAGTCCGTGGTGTCGAGGCCGAGACGGCGCTGAGCCCGAAGGCAGGCCGCGGCAGCCTGATTACACCGTCCAACTGTTGCGGTGCAGATCATTCCCGGGCTTCGCCCGGTCCCACAGGGGTAACTACCTAATGGAGCCCGGGCAAGGCCCGGGAACAACGAGCACCCACAAACCTGGTAGGACCAGCCAAAGCCCGGGAACAACAGGCACCTACAAACCTTGTGGGACCGGGCAAAGCCCGGGAACAAGGGGCACCTGCAAACCTGGTGGGCCCAGGCAAAGCCCGGGAACAACGGGCACCTGCAAACCTGGTAGGACCGGGCAAGGCCCGGGAACAAGGCCCCCCTACAAACTTGGTAGGACCGGGCAAAGCCCGGGAACAAGGGGCCCCCTACAAACCTGGTAGGACCGGGCAAAGCCCGGGAACAACAGGCACCTACAAACCTTGTGGGACCAGGCAAAGCCCGGGAACAAGGGGCCCCCTACAAACCTGGTAGGACCGGGCAAAGCCCGGGAACAACAGGCACCTACAAACCTTGTGGGACCGGGCAAAGCCCGGGAACAACGGGCACCTGCAAACCTGGTGGGACCGGGCAAAGCCCGGGAACAACGGGCACCTGCAAACCTGGTGGGACCGGGCAAAGCCCAGGAACAACAGACACCTACAAACCTTGTGGGACCGGGCAGGGCCCGGGAACAACAGGCACCTACAAACCTTGTGGAACCGGGCAAGGCCCGGGAACAAGGCCCCCCTATAAACCTGGTAGGACCGGGCAAAGCCCGGGAACAACGGGCACTTACAGACCTGGTGGGACCGGGCAAGGCCCGGGAACAGGGCCTACAGCCTGATTCGCGAGCGGGCGCCAGACGCCGCCCCCTCTGCTCCAACAGCGCCCGAACGGCCTGCTTCAGCAAAACCATCCACTTCAGCCATGCTCAGCCCAGCAGTTTCCTTAAGCCCCCAGGAACAGAGCGCAACCAGCGTCAGCGCCACACAGCCATAGATCGCCACGCCGGTAGGGTCGCCGCCGTTGGCCATGAGGATCGCCGTGGCCACGCTCGAGGCGGTGCCGCCACCCAGGGCCGCGCCGATCTGGTAGCTGGCGGAAATCCCGGAATAGCGAATTTCCCGCGGGAACTGCTCGGCCAAAAACGCCGGGATCGGCCCCTGCGTGGCGCCCATGAACACGCCCACCATGACGTAGGCCAACACGGCCAGGCCGACCTGGTGCTGCTGCAACATGGGGAAGAAGGCGAACATGCCCAGCGCCATGATTGCCGCGCCCAGGATCATCACCCAGCGCCTGCCGAGCCGGTCCGAGAGGTGCCCGAAGGTGGGGGCGGAAAGCACGATGGCCACGGACAACGCCAGGTCGAACACCAGCGCTTCGGTGCTGCCATAGCCCGCCTCGGTGGCATAGGCCATGAAGAAGGTGCTGCCGATATAGGCGATGGTGACGTAGCCGAAGGCAACGCCGGTGCACAGCAACACCGCGCGCGGCCGGCGACGCAGCACCTCGAGCAAGGGCAAGCGCACCCTTACCGGAAGAGCCTTGGCGGGCTCCAGCGGCGGATCCTGCAGCCGCGCATACAAGCCAATCAACACCAGCACCCCGCCGAGCCAGAATGGAATCCGCCAGGCGATGCCGGTCAATTGGTCGTCGTATGCCAGGCTCACCAGTGCGAACACGCCCGAGCCCAGGATGCCGCCAATGCCGATCCCCATGCTGGTGAAGCTGCCCCACAGCCCCCGGCGCCCTGGTGGCGCGGACTCGATCCCAAACAGCGCGGCGCCGCCCCACTCGCCGCCAGCGGCAAAGCCCTGCACCAACCTAAGCAGCACTAACAACGCGGGCGCCCAGGTGCCCAGATGGGCCTGGCCTGGCAGGCAACCGATGAGGAACGTACTCAGGCCCATCAGCAACAGGGTGATGACCAAGGCTTTCTGGCGCCCATAACGATCACCAAAATGGCCGAAGACCATGCCGCCCAGCGGCCGGGCGAAAAAGCCCGCGCCGAAGGCGGCGAAGGCCACCAGCGTTGCGGTGAGGCGGTCCATCTGCGGGAAGAACACCTGCGGAAACACCAGCGCGGCGGCGGTGCCGTAAATGATGAAATCGTAGAATTCCAGCGCCGTGCCCATGCCGGATACGCAAAACGTTTTAAAGGCAGGGCGCAGGCCGGCCTGCCTGGGGGTGGGTTTTGCCATTGTTGTTATCGCTCTTGTCAAAGGGCTTTGCCCGGGGCAGCGGCGTATACGCACCGCCGCAAGGTTTCAGAAACGGAAGAACCCAAGCTCGGCCAACGCCAGCGGGTTGCCCGCGTGGTACTCCAGCTCGCAGCGTTCGGTGTTCAGCGCCACGGTGAGCAAGGTTTCCCAGCGCTCGGTGGGCGGCAGCTCGGGGTCGGCGTGGAAGCAGATAGGGGCCTGTGCGCCAAGGCTGCCGCACATGGCACGGGCACGGGCGCGCAGGTCGGTACCGGCCATGGCCGAGCGCTGCGCGTATACGTGGGCCAGGCGGGCGTAGGTGGTGGATACATCCTGGGTCCGTTCGCCGTGCGCCAAGCCTGCATCCAGGAAGTGATTGGTGTGCAGCATCCAACCCGCCTCCGGCTCGACCACGGCGACCGCCGCGGGGCTCATTTCAATGCTGGCCAGGCGCAACGGCGCGGCTTGGTGGGAAAACACCGTCAACACTGTGGATGCGCTCACCCGTGCGGACCGCACCAATGCCACGGCCTCGTCCACCGAGCGGGCCTCTTCGATCACCCGCCGAGCCACGGCGTGTACCGGAACCCCGGCATCGCCGTGGTCGCTCGCGTGGTGCAGGATGTTGAAATGCACGCCGACCCCCGCGCTGTTCACGCCGATCTTGCCGAGCATGCCGAACTCGGTGAACAGCTTCACGGTCAGCCCGTGGCTGCCCACCAGTTGCAGCAGCAGGCCTTCGGGCACGAGGCTGTCGTGCCAGTCCCAGGTTTGCAGGCTGAGCACGCGGTCGGCGCCGGCCGGCGCATACACCGCCGTGGAGCATTCGCCTTCAACCGGCGCGCGTGGCGCCAAGGCGAGGATTTCCGTTCGGGCATTGAGCGCAGCGAGCTGCCACAGCGGCAGCCGTGCCCCCTCGGCCAGGCCTTCGACCTCTTCGGCCAGCGCCGGGCACCAGTCGCGCAGCGCTTGCAGGCTGGCGTCGGCGGCCAGGCGAACGGCGCTCGGCTGGATGTCCAATTGGGGAAAGAACGCCAGGTATGACCCGACCGTGCGCTGGATCTGCGACGTCCAGCAGGCGCCGATCTCGCGGCCTCGCTGGCGCGGGTCGGTGGTGTCGCTGACGAAGGTATTGAGGTTCACAGCTTGGGTTTCCTTGTACGTCGATAACGGAGAACGGCGTGCCTGCGGGCTACTGCTCGCTAGCGTTCGGGCGGCTATAAACCTCGCGGCCGGCGAACCAGGTGCGCAGCGCACGCGTCTCGCGCAGCGCCTCCACCGGCACGCGGAACACGTCGCGGTCGAGCAGCACCATGTCTGCCTGCTTGCCGGGCTTGAGCGAGCCAATGCTGTTTTCCAGGCGAATCGCCCGCGCGGCGTTGGCGGTGTAAACCCGCAGCATCGTGTCGCGGTCCAGCCGCTCGGTGGGTGCCAGCACGCCTTTGGGGCCCTTGCGGGTGATGGCCTGGTAAATCGCCTGCCACGGGTCCGGCGTGGTCACCGGCCAGTCGCTGGCGCCGGCGATGGTCGCGCCGTGATCGGCCAGCGAACGCGCCGGGTATTGATGCTCGAACAGCGCGGGGCTGACGTAGGGCTGTACCAGGTCGACCGAGTTTTCATCGGCGCTGGCCCAGAACAGCTGCATCGAAGCGATCACATCCAGCTGCTTGAAGCGGTCGTAGTCCTGTGGGCTGACCATCTGCAGGTGGGTGATCGAATGCGGCACCCCGCTCTGCCGGGCCTTGCGGGCCTGCGCTACGCCATCGAGGGCCACCCGCGTGGCCCGGTCACCCAAGGCATGCACATGCACCAGCCAGCCGCGGGCATCGGCAGCATCCACCAACGCCGGGTAAGTCGCCGGGTCGAGCAACAGCTCGCCGGATTTATTCGTACCGCGATAAGGCTCCAGCATGGCCGCGGTTTGCGCCGGGTACTCGGGCACGCCATCGGCAAACACCTTGATGCCAGGGATGGTCAGGTTGGGCACGTCGGCGAACTGCTCCCGCACCTTGGCCACGTCATCGAGATCTGCCGGGGTGGCCTTGGAGTCGACCAGCATCAGCGCCGCGACGTGCACGTTCAGTTCGCCGCGGTCGGCCAGTTCCTTGTAGATCGGCAGCATGCCCTGGCTCTGATTGGTCAGAGCCTGGCCAGGGGCATCGTTGGCGGTGGGGTCCATCCAGGCCGTCACGCCAAGGCTGTGGTAGTAGTCGATGGCGGCGTGGGCGCCTTGCACCAGCGCTGCATGGCTGAGCGGCGGCAGGTGGTCCATCAAGGCATACAAGCCATCGTCCGCCAAAAAACCGTTCGGCTGCCCGTGGGCATCCTGGCCGATGGTTTCCTGCAGGGCCGCCGACAGCCCGCGAACATAGGCCGCGTCAACTCCAGCGCGCCGCAGCATGGCCCGGTTGGCCCAACCCGTGTGCTGGTCCCAGCCCAGGAACAGCACAGGCTTATCGGCCCACTCGCCGTGGTCGAAATAGCGGGAGAATTTCGGCAGTTCGCTCCAGTACGAAGACGGCAGCCCGCACACGATAAAGGTGTCGCCGCGCTTGGCTTTGCCATCGGCAATGCCGTCGCGCAGGCGTTGCTGGAGCTGATCGAACGGCAGCAGGTTACCGTCCACGCAGGTTTGGCCCAGTTGCAGGCCGCCCCGAATGGCATGGGAATGGGAGTCGATCAGGCCAGGCATCAGCACCTTGCCTTGCAGGTCGACCACTTCAGTGGTGGCCCCGCGCAGGCCAAGGATCGCCTGATCGCTGCCCACCGCGAGCACCTTGCCATTCTCGATGGCGATGGCCTGTTGCAGCGGGGTGGCGGGTTCGGCGGTGTAGATCTTGCCGCCATGCAAGATAAGGCTAGGTGCTGCCATCGTTTCCCCACAGGAAAGGGCAACGCCCATGGACAGCAACGCGGGAATCAGCATTTTCATTATTTTTAGGCCCTTGCTAGCTTGGGTGTTCGCCAAGGGTACGCAATTGGAAGGCCGGCTTTAACGCTCAGCTCACGCACAACTTTTGTGCCTGACAGGCACAGATGATCCCGCAGCTAAAGCCGTTTCGGCCCGCAGACGCGGCATTTAGACGGCCACCGCGGGCACCGAATATGCACTGCCTGAAGCACTCGCCCTGTGCCTAGGGTGGCCGCTTTCTCAACCGCGGAACCGCCCCCAATGCCTACCCCTTCGCTACCGTTTTTCCACGCCTCCGTGCTACAGCAGCAGTTCCTGGACAGCTTGCGTCAACAGGCGCAGGCGGGTTCGATCAGCGCGCTCGAGCAGCAAGCGCTGACAACGCTGGTCGCCCGACGCCCTGAGCCGATGCTTGGCCGTTACGACTGCTTCGTGGCGCCGTCTGGCAAAGCCCTCGATGCCCGCTTGCACGGCGCACTGGTTCTGGCCCTGCCGAACGCCTCAGCGGTGTATTTGTTCTCTCCTTTGAGCGGCCTGCGCCGTTATGCCAACCATCAACAGCTCACCCAGGCGCTACGCGCCGCCGGTATCGACACCGACGGCCTGGCACTGGAGCTGTTACAGCAGCAAGCCTTCAGCGCGTTGGCCGAACACTACCTGCACCACCGAGGCAGCGGCCTGGCCCAGGCCGCCGACGCCCTTGCGTTGCTACCGGTGTTCGATACCCAACTGCGCGCGGCCGCCAGCGAGCCGGAGGCTGCAGTACTGGCGGCGTTGGACGCATTCTGGGAAACAGGCCCGGCGGGCTATCCCCGCCGGGCGTTACTGGCCCAGGCGTACCGCGGGGGGTTTTACCAGGCACTGCTGAGCGCACGCTATTGCTCGCCGCCTGCCTGGACGGCAGCGTTGCTACAGGCCGACCCGCAGGCAACACACCTTTACTGGCAACGCTTGCTGGTGCAGGAAGATGACCAACTGGTGCCCTTCGCCGGCGCGCTGGTGTGGTCCCTGCCCGGGCGCTCGGAGCGCTGCCTGTTCATGCCCGAGAGGGGCCTTGGCTGGTACCGCAGCGAACAGAGCCTGCTGCAGGCTGAAGCCCTCCAGCCATTGGCGCCCTGGGCGCTGCCCTCGACCAGCCGGGTACGCTGGCACCAAGCTCCAGCCCGACACCTGGTGCTGGAACCCCTGCAGGCTGAGCCGTTTTCGAATGCCATCGAGCAGATCCGCGCCGCGCAGAGCAGCGACGTGTATGACGCCTTGCTACGCACCCAAGGGCTGCCGGTGGAGCAAGTGATGGTCCCGCTGGAAAACGCCCTGGACATCCGCCGGCGGCTGGATTATCGCTTGCTCGCACTGGACCCGACCGCACGCTGGATAGACCAGCGGGTGACCCAAGCATCGGCCGAACCCGACCCGACGGACATCCCGGAAAAAGAAGGGGAAGTGATCGCGCTGCTGGGCCAGGTCCGTGACAGCCGCAGCGATATCAGCCTCGCGCAACCGGACGTAGAGCAGGTGATCGAAAGCCTGTTGACGCCCTGGCTCGCGGTGTTCGACCCGGCACTGACCTCAGAGCAGGTCAGCATCGGGCTTGATCGAGAACACGTGCACCATCGTTTTTCGCTCAGTGATCTGCTGCTCGAATGCGTGACCGGCCGGCAAACCGCCGAGTTACCAGAGACCGCGACCGTGCAGGTCGAGGGCCAGGGGGAGCTCGCTGGCCTGGACGCGGCAAGCGTCGCATTCTGTCTGGGCCAGGCGGTGCCCGCATTCAACGACCGTTACCTGGCGCAGGTAGACCACCTGTATCACTACGGCGTTCGGGTCAACGATCTCTGGGTCAGCGCCCGGGCGGTCATGCAGCGCACCCTCGAATGGGTGTTGCGCGCAGACCTGACCCTGGCCGCACGCGAAAGCTGGCTACCGACCTCGACACTAGGGCTGCTCCAGGCCGCGCTGGACGATAGCGCTTCGGTGGAGGCGTTTGGCATCGACCTGGAGTTCATCAAGGAAGGCACTTCGGTGCGCCTGGCCGACGTCGCTGTGCTGCGCCTCAAGCCCGCGCTCAGCGCCCCGCACAGTGGTGATAGCGCCGTGCTGTTCTGGTCCGCCGCCTTGGGGCTGCAAACGGCCCCCAGCCTCGACGCGCTGGGCGAACGGCTGGTGGAGTGGCTCAGCCAACCCGGGCCCGATAACCGCTATCTAGGTTTGCTGCCGCGGGTAGACCACGCCCTGCTGCGCGTGCTGTACGACCAGCACACCTCTCTTGCCCTGAACATCGCCTATTGGCCAATGGACGGAAACCTGCTCCATCGGCTTCACAAAAGCGCTCATGGCCGCCGGCTGCAGCAGACCATTCAAGTGCAGCAGTTGTTGCGCCAAGGACGCTTCGGAGCGCCGCTGTGCCGGGTGTTGCTCGACGGCGTGGCGATCGATGACAGCTTGGCGCAGGCGTTCTCTCGCCTGGCCCAGGGTTGGGTGGATCAACAGGCTGAGACGGTTTTGCCGGGCTGGCTGCTGGCAGCGACCCCCCAGGACCAACATACGTTCATCCAATACCTGCGCGACTGCGCGCAAGTCGCCTCACCGACCCAGGACTACCTCGAAGGCCTGCCCAGCCTTGAGCACTTCGCCAACCAGGAAGTGCGCCAACGCTTGGCGGACGATGGCTTCGGCCCGGCGCTGGACCCCGACCGCGTGCGCATCGTAAGCCGCGCTTATATCCCTGCGCCGGTAGCCATTGGCAACCTGCCCTCGGCCATTCCTGCCGCCGTGAGCGAGCATGAGCAAAGCCTGAGCGAGGCCGCGCTGCAACCCTCGGCATGGCTTCGCGAAACCCTGCTGCTCAGCCGCGATGACGGCGGCGAATTGCCTGCCGGGCTCACGCCGCTGTATGTGCGCTCGCTGGTCAGAAGCCTGGATTGCGGCGGCCATTACCGTCGGTTGCTGGAAGGTACGTTAGGCCGCGACAGCCCAAGCTTCGTGGAACGACGCGCACGCTTTACCCAGCAGATGCGGCGGCAGATGCTGGTGACCGCTTTTGCCTTGAAGTTACAAGGGGTGCTAGGCGCAGTGGCCTTTGCCATGATCGAGCAAGTGGCCCAGGCCCCGGACGATCAGGCCCGGCGCGATGCTGGCCTGCCGGGGGTCACACTGTCGCTGCTTGAGCTCCGGGCCGGGCCCGGGCTGGGCCTGGACCCCTGCGAAGGGGTGTATGTGTTGCAAGCCCCGGCAAGCAACGGGCCGGTGGTGATGTTCATGCTGTATGCGCGGCAGGCAGCGTTCGTGGAATACCCCCGCGACGAACTGTTCCAGCGCGCGCTGCGCACCGATGACAGCCTGCAAGCAGCGTTGCTTGAACGAATCGACCCGGTGCGCCGGCCTATCTATGCCGACGGAGGCCTGGCACGGCCGCACCTGAACCGTTTTTTCCCAGAGGCCTTCACCGATCTGATCAGCACGGTCGCCCCGGCCGAGTGGGTCACCACGCCGGTGACCGGCAATGCCTTTCACCGGCTGTACGAAGACAACCTGGACCTGCTGCGCAGCATGGCCAGGGCGCAAACCATCAGCGCAGAGGAAGCGCGCTGGCAGGACCTGCGTTATCTGGTCGGCCTGGCGGTCGAGCAAGGGTCCATGTTCTTGCCCATCCCGGTCGCAGCGGTGATCGGGCTGTGGCAAAGCCGCCAACTGGCCGGCGCGGCGTTGGCGGCGGCGCGCAACCGTAAATGGGGGCAAGCGCTGTCGGAGATGGTCGCAGCCATGGTCAACCTGCTCTCTGTGGCAGCGCCAGGGCCGCATGCCGGCACGCCGCCGCATGCCTTGGCCTGGGGCCCCGGCGGCCAGTTGCCCTCTACCTTGCGTCGTCGCCTGGCGGCCATGGAAGTCACTGACCAAGCGCTGGCGCAACTCATGCCGGTGGCTGACCTGCCGCTGTATCGCCAGGGGAACCAGCACTATGCCAGCGTGGAAGGCAAGGTGTTCCAGGTCGCCCAGCAAGCGGGGCAGTGGCGCATCCTGGATCGCGACCAGCAATGGGGGCCGTCGATCCACCTGGGGCCGAACAACCGCTGGCAGCTGGAACTGAACCTGCGCGGCGGCGGGCCGGTGGCCAGCCGCTATCGGCGCGAAAGAGTGGTGGATAGTTTCAAAGACCAGTTCGTTGTCACGGAGCGCGGCCTGCGCGAAATCCGCAGGTTCAAACCCAGCCTTGCCGCGCAACTGGAAGGCAGCCTGATCGATGCCCAGCGCATCCTGCATCGCGCCGAGCGCAAGCTGGCCATGCCCGAGCGCATCAGCCCCGCCACCCGCGCGGTGCTCGAAGACACCTTCGGCCCTGGCGAGGCAACGCCGCTGTTGGTCAAGCGCCTGCACAGCCTGATCGAGGAGCTCTACGCCGAAGCGGTCACGACTTCCCTGCGCGATGGCGAGCGGTGGGTACTGTGCACCGCCACCCCAGGCAACGAACTCAATGTGGCCTTTATCGTGAACACCGACCCCAAACGGCGAATTTTCCTCAGCGATACTTTCTTCGACCCTTCGGTCGTCACTAGCGTTTCACCGAGCGCCCTGCAGGCGGGGTTCGATCCCCTGCGCTATCTGCAATCGACCGTGCTGATCCACGAGCTGTCGCATTGGAGCCTGAAGACCGATGACTTCACCTACCTGGGCCTGAGCACGCCCTATTTCGACCTGGTCGACCCGGCCGTGTGGCAGAGCGACCGGGTGCAGATCGAAGCGGACCGTCGAGGGCTCGCTTTCGATACGCCAGCCAGCCGGCTATTCGGCTTTCTGAGCGGGGAGCAGTTGGGCTCTGCCGACCGTTCGACGCTCCGGCACTTGCTTGCGCTGACCCGCCAGAAGGATTTGCCGGGTGCTATCGCGATGTACCAGGCAAACCCGAGCGTGCGCAATGACGTCATCCTGAGCAACGCGGACTCGCTCACCTGGCTGGCGTTGCAGCTCGGCCGTGAACCCTCCAATACGGTGATGGAAACGGCGGTGTAGTGGTAAAGCGCCGGGGGGCGAGGTATATACCTCACCACCCGGTGCGCCACCGCGCCGGGTGGGCATTCAGGAACAGACAATGGACAAGATGACCGCCCTGGCCATGTTCGTCGCCACCGCTGACCACGGCGGTTTCAGCCGTGCCGCCGAACACTTGGGCAAAACCCCTTCTGCCCTGGCCAAGGCCATCGCGCAGCTGGAAGCCGACGTTGGCGCCAGGTTGTTCGAGCGCACCACCCGGCGCATGACCTTGACCGAAGCTGGGCATGTGTACCTCGCCGGCACCCGCCAGGCGCTGATGCATTTGCAGCTGGCCAGCGAAGAAGTGGAACACTTGCAGCAAGCGCTGCGCGGCACCTTGAAAGTCAGCGCGCCGCCCTCCTTCGCACCCGCGTTTCTGAGCGCGGTGTGTTGCCGGTTCCTGGAGGAATACCCCGCGGTACGGCTGCAGGTGGACCTGAGCGACGACTTCACCGACTTGATCGAAGGCGGCTACGACCTCGCCCTGCGCGACGGCCCGGTGGACCTGCCGGGGGTGATCGCCCAGCCGGTGCTGAACAACACCCTGCTGCTGTGCGCGGCACCGGCGTACCTGGCGCGCAAGCCGCTGCCGGTGACCCTCGACACCTACCAGGCCCACGACTGGCTGGTGTTTCGCCACCCCTTGCTGGACCGGCACTTCTGGTGGGTGGAGCACAATGGCGCGCGCGTGCGTGCACCACAGCCGGCGCCGCGCCTTGCCAGCGATAACTATGACTTCCTGTTGAGCTGCCTGCTGGCCGGCCAGGGGTTGCAGTTCCTGCCCCAATGGAGCGCCCAGCCGTACCTGGATCGCGGCGAGCTAGTGGAGCTGGCGCCCGGCAACTGGCGGGACGACAGCGCGTTCGGCCCGGCCATCCACGTGATGTTCCTGCCGCACCGGCGCAACACCCGCAAGGTGAAAGTGTTCATCGACGTGCTCAAGGCGCACTTTCGCGCGCAAGGGCTCGCGTAATGGGCCCGGGGTGGGCCGGGGAAAAGGATCCATTAAGCTAAAAAACTGAAACCTCTTGCCGTCGCTGTATCTAAGCGTGAGTTCCCCCGCTTGCCAAACCACTGGCCAGCCCGGGGTGAGCTGATCGCAGAGGGAGGCGAGCATGAGTAGCAGAACAGATAAAGGCGTCTCGCGCCGCGCGTTTCTCAGGGTGACCGCAACGGGCGCGCTGGCCGGCGCGGCAGCGGCACAGGCGACCACCTTCACCAGCGTGCCTGCCTGGTTGCCGTTCGACCATAACGGCCCCCTTCATTACGAAACCCCTGGCTGGCAGTTCTTTACCGCCGACGAAGCGCGGGAAGTAGAAGCCATCGTGGAGCGGCTGATCCCTGCCGACGAGTTGAGCGTCAGCGGCAAGGATGCTGGTTGCGCGGTGTTCATCGACCGCCAGTTGGCAGGTGAATACGGCAGCAGCGCCCGGTTATACCGCGAAGCGCCTTTCCAGCCCGGGACCGCCACCCAGGGCGATCAATCCGAACTGACCCCGCGCGACCGTTATCGCCTGGGCCTGGCAGCGCTGACGCGCTATTGCCAGGCCAATCACCAGAAGCCCTTCAGCGGGTTGGATGCAGCTCAGCGCGACCAGCTGCTGGGCGAGCTGGAGAAAGGCGCGATCAAGCTCGAGGGTATCGACGCCCAGATGTTCTTCGAGCAAGTGCTGGGCAACACCATGGAAGGGTTTTTCGCCGACCCGGTCTACGGTGGCAATCGCAACATGGTCAGCTGGCGAATGATCGGCTTTCCCGGCGCCCGCTACGACTACCGCCCCTATATAGCCCTGCACAACCAGAAACTGGACCTCGAGCCCTTGTCGATCATCGGCAGCTCCGCCTGGAACCGCAAAGGATAAGCGCATGGCACGTAAACTTCCCGCTACCGATGTGGTGGTGGTCGGCCTCGGCTGGGCCGGCGCCATCGTTTCCCACGAACTGGCCGCCGCCGGCCTTTCCGTCATCGGGCTCGAGCGTGGCCCCTGGCGCGACACCGCGGTGGATTTCAACATTGCCTCCATCGCCGACGAACTGCGTTACAGCCGCCGCCAGGAACTGATGCTGCGCAACCGGCAGAACACCTGCACGGTACGCAACAGCCCGAGTGAAACGGCACTGCCGATGCGCGTATGGGGCTCGTTTCATCCCGGCAACGGCACTGGCGGCGCAGGCAATCACTGGGCAGGCATCACCTTCCGCTTTCAGCCCGAAGAGTTTCGCTTGCACAGCCACCTCACCGAGCGTTACGGCAAGGAGCTGTCCCCGGAGCTGACCCTGCAGGACTGGGGCACCGACTGGGAGGAAATGGAACCCTTCTATACGCGCTTCGAGCGCCTGGCGGGCATTTCCGGGCAGGCCGGCAACATCAAGGGCACCTTGATCGAAGGCGGCAACCCGTTCGAAGGGCCGCGCTCCGAGCCCTACCCCAACCCGCCCACCGCGCAGCCCTATGCGCCAATGCTGTTCGCCGACACCGTGCGCAACCTGGGTTACAAGCCATTCCCGGCGCCCTCGGCGTTGCTGTCCCAGGGCTATACCAACCCGTTGGGGGTCACCATGGGGCCGTGCACGTTTTGCGGCTTTTGCACCAACTACGGTTGTGCCAACTACTCCAAGGCCAGCGCCATCACCACGGTGATGCCGGCCCTCATGCGCAAGCCCAATTTCACCGCGCGCACCAACTGCGAAGTGCTGCAAGTGACGATGGATAACTCGGGCAAGCAGGCCACCGGGGTGATCTACGCCGATGCCTCTGGCGAGCTGTTCGAACAACCGGCGGCGTTGGTCATAGTGGCGGCGTTTACCTTCGAAAACGTGCGCCTGATGTTGCTGTCCGGCGTGGGCGAAGCCTACGACCCGGCGACCGGGCGAGGCACCACCGGGCGCAACTTCGCCTACCAGACCGCCAACAGCGTGCGGCTGTTTTTCGATGACAAGAACTTCAACCCGTTTATCGGCGGCGGTGCCATCGGCATGGGCATCGACGAATTCAACAACGATAACTTCGACCACTCCGGCCTGGGCTTCGTTGGCGGCGGCAGCACCCGGGTGACGCCCATCGGCGCCGCGCCCATCGACTCGCGCCCGGTACCGCCCGGCACCCCCGCCTGGGGTTCGCAATGGAAAGCCGCGACGGTGAAAAACTACCTCAGCACCATGTCCATCGGTTGCGAGGCCAGTAGCTATTCAACGCGCACCAATTACCTGTCGCTGGACCCCACCTACCGCGACCCGCATGGCCGCCCGCTGTTGCGGATCACCTTCGACTTTCCCGAGAACGACCGGCGCATGTCGGCGTTTTGCATCAGCAAGCTCAGCGAGATCGCCAAAGCCATGAACCCGCGGGAATTCTACGGTGCCGGGCAAACCGGGCACTGGAACAGCGCCCCGTACCAGTCCTCCCATGTGGTGGGCGGGTTCATCATGGGCGCGGAGGCGGCGACCAGCTCCGTGAACAAATACCTGCAGGTGTGGGGCGTGCCCAACCTCTTCGTGATCGGCGCTTCGGCCTTCCCGCAGAACCCCGGCTACAACCCGACCGGTACCGTAGGCGCACTGGCTTACAAAGCCGCGGACGCGATCGTTAACCGCTACCTCAAGCGGCCCGGGGAGATGCTCAGCCTATGAAGCGTGCGATTCGTTCGGCCGCGCTGCTGTGCGCGGGTGTGCTGTGCCTGCCCTTGACGGCGCTGGCGGGCACGGGGGCTGACTCCTGGAACCTGGTGGAACAAGGGCGCTATATCGCCACCTTGGGCGACTGTACGGCCTGCCACACCGCCCCTGGCGGCAGGCCGTTCGCCGGCGGCGTGGTGATCGACACCCCGTTCGGCAAACTGGTGGGCGCCAATATCACCCCGGACCCCACCACAGGTATCGGTGGCTGGTCTTTCGAGGACTTTTACAAGGTGATGAGTGAGGGGCACAGCCCGGGGAACAAGCGCCTGTATGGCGCCATGCCCTACACCGCCTACACCAAGGTCACCCGCGACGATAACCTGGCGCTCTGGGCTTACTTGCAAACGCTGGAACCGGTGGCCAACCCGGTGCAGACCAACCAACTGCCCTTCCCTTTCAACCAGCGCCTGGCGCTGGTGGGCTGGAACTGGTTGAACTTCAAAAAAGGCGCGTACGCCCCTGACCCCACCCGCTCGCCACAGTGGAACCGCGGTGCCTACCTGGTGCAGGGCCTGGGCCACTGCGGCACGTGCCATACACCGAAAAACCTCAGCGGTGGCGATGACAACTCGCGGCTTTTGCAAGGCGCCAACCTTCAGGCCTGGGTGGCCCCGAACATCACCGCCGATGCACACGAGGGCCTGGGCCGCTGGAGCGAGGCAGACCTGCTGCAATACCTCAAGACCGGCGCCAACCGTTTCGATGTGGCCTCCGGGCCAATGGCCGAGGCCGTGGAGCATTCGCTTCAGTACTGGAAAGACGAGGACCTTAAAGCCGTGGTGGCCTACCTCAAGGACGGCGACAACAAGGCGATCGTGTCGCCTGCCGTGGCCGCCAACAGTGCGGCGATGAGCAGCGGCAAAGCGCTGTATGCCGACCGCTGCTCCGGATGCCACACACCCAATGGCGAAGGCATCCCCGGATTGTTCCCCAAACTCGCCAATGCGCCGCTGGTGAACAGCCCGGACCCCGCCTCGCTGATCCGCGTGGTGCTCGCCGGCAACCGCGCCGGCAGCACCGACGCAGCGCCGACCGGGCCTGCCATGCCGGCCTTCGGCTGGAACCTGTCGGACCAGCACGTCGCCGATGTGGTCACGTTCATTCGCAACAGTTGGGGCAATGCGGCACCGGCGGTAGATGCCGGCGAAGTGAAAGACGTTCGCGAGACGCTACAGCAGCGATAGGGGAAGGCCTGGCGGTGCGGGCTCGGTTGTGGGAGTGAGCAAAGCCCGCGAACCTGAGGCGTTCCCTGGTTCGCAGGCTGCCTTTGGAGGGCTGCTCCTCCCTCTCCTGTGGGTGGCAGCTCAGGGCTTGGGCATAGGCTGGGCAACGCCGCTTTCCACTCCGCCCGACGCTGACGCCTGGGTGTCGGCATTGCTGGCGTCATCGGCCTCGGCCTTGATCTCGTCCGCGGCTTGCTTCCAGTGCGAGTTCGCCGCCCCTTCCGGGCGCCCTTCCCGTTCCCATAGCTCATAGGCCCGATCGCGTACTTTGTCTTCGTCCACGTGCATAGCGGTACTCCTCGGTCACTGGTGAATGCTTACTCATCGACCCGGCTTGCCGGGGGAAGTTGGGCGCGCGGTGCTGCCGCGCCGACGGCTGGTGCGATGACACCGCGACCAGCCGGCGGCTGTCGCGAGATCGGCTGAACCCCGCTGCGCTTATGCAAGTCCTATACAAAGTGCAGTGAAAGGATGGTCCTTATGAGCAAACACGCCGCCAGCCGCGACTACCGCGAGACCCTATCGGTGGTGGGCGAAAGCCCCGCCGAACTCGACATCCAGCAGGACCTGCGTCGCCTCATGGCAGCCGGGCTGGACCGACTGCCCCTGCCCGGCTCGGGCAACACGCTGCAACGCTGGCGCGCGCTGGCCGATGTGGCCGCCGTGGACCTGTCCCTGGTGAAATTTTACGAGGGCCACACTGATGCCTTGGCGATCCTGGCGGAGCTGGCCCCTGAGCTGGATCAGGGCCACGCACTGTGGGCGGTATGGGCAGCCGAGCCGCCAAATGCCCGGGTGACGGCAGAACCCTTGGGCACCCAACAGTTGCGCTTGCACGGCACCAAGGCATGGTGCTCCGGCGCCGCCCAAGTGGACCGTGCACTGGTGACCGTATGGAGCGCCGAGGGGCAGCCATGGCTGGCAGCGGTCAGCCTGCGCCAGCCGGGCATCGAAATCCTCGATGGCGCCTGGCAGGCGGTCGGCATGGGCGCGTCGGCCAGCCTGGATGTGCGCTTCGACGGCGCTGTGGCAGACGTGGTCGCCGCCGGAGACGGCTACTTGCGCCGCCCGGGCTTCTGGCAAGGCGGCGGCGGTATCGCGGCCTGCTGGTATGGCGCCGCCGCACGGCTGGGCGAGTATCTGCGAACGTCCAACCAGGACGATCCGCATACCCTGGCCCACCTGGGGGCGGTAGACGCCTGCTTGACCAGTGCCGCCGCCAACCTGCGCGAGTGCGCCGCCTGGATTGATGCTAACCCCAAGGCCCTGGCCGAACTGCCGGTGCGGCGGGTGCGTGCGCAGATCGAACAGGCCGTGGAGCAGGTACTGCGTCATGTGGGCCGTGCCCTCGGCGCAACGCCATTCTGCCGCAATGGGCACTTTGCCCGGCTGGCCGCCGACCTCCCGGTGTTCGTGCGGCAAAGCCACGCGGAACGCGACCTTGCCGCTCTCGGGGCGTTGAGCCGTGGGCAATCTCAAGCGGGGGGCTGGCACTTATGAGCGAGGGTGAAAACCTGATTCAAACCGCAGGCACCCCGCTGCAGGCCTGGCAGGGTTCGCAGCGCCTCGCGGCGGTAACGCCGATCAGCCTCGATGAACTGGCCCCGCCGGGGCAGCGCGTGGTGGTGGTAGCCCCCCACCCGGACGACGAAGTGATTGCCTGCGGCGGGTTGCTGGCCGCCTTGGCCGACCGGGCGCAGCCGCTGCTGTTGATTTCGGTGACTGACGGCGAAGGCAGCCATCCCGGCTCCCTGGAATGGCCCCCTGAGCGCTTGCGGCTGGTACGCGAGGAAGAAAGCCGGGCTGCCCTGCTCGCGCTCGGCCTGGCCCCCGAAGCGCTCAATTGGCAGCGCCTGCATGCCCCAGACAGCAAGGTGGGCACGGACGAACAAGGCCTTGCCGCGGCACTGCGGGCGCTGTTGCGCCCAGGCGACGTGGTGTTCACCACCTGGCAACAGGATGGCCATTGTGATCACGAAGCGGTAGCGCGCGCCTGCATCAGCGCCAGCACCGACGCCGGTGCGCAGCTGCGGGAAATCCCGGTGTGGGCCTGGCACTGGGCCTCTCCCGAGGACGCACGTATCCCCTGGGAGCGGGCGCGGCGTTTTGCGCTAACACCGGTGCAGGTGGAGCGCAAGCGCGCGGCGATCCTCGCCCACCAGAGCCAACTGCACTCGGACCCGACCACGGGCGCTGCGCCGGTACTTAGCGAGCAAGCACTGCAGCGCTGGCTGCAACCGTTCGAGATGGTATTCGTATGACCGACCCGGAAAGCTATTTCGACAACCTCTACAGCGATGATCCAGACCCTTGGGCATATCGCCGCCGCTGGTACGAAAAACGCAAACGTGACTTGACCCTTGCCTGCCTGCCGCGCCAGCGCTACAGCCGCGGGTTCGAGCCCGGTTGCTCCAACGGTGAGCTCAGCGTGGAGCTGGCCAAGCGCTGTGATCAGTTGCTGTGCACTGACCTCAACGCCCAGGCGGTGGACCTGGCCCGCAAGCGCGTGGCGGGGCTGCCGGGGGTCGAGGTACTGCAACGCACGCTACCGGAGGGCTGGCCGCCTGGGGAATTCGACCTGATCGTGCTCAGCGAACTGGGCTACTACCTGTCTCCCCAGGCTTGGCAGGATGTGGCGCAACGCGCCGGCAAAAATCTCACCGCCGGCGGCAGCCTGCTGGCGTGCCACTGGCTGCACCCGATCGAAGGCTGCCAGATGGACGGTCCAGGCGTGCATCGGCTATTGGCGCAGGCGCTGGAACTTGAGCCCCTTATTCACCATCAGGAGAAAGACTTCATTCTAGAACTTTGGGGCCGCCCGCCGGTTGGCTTCGATTTAAGCGAGGTGGTCGAATGATCGGTGTTCTGGTCCCGGTGCATAACGAAGAGCAGTTGATCGGCGCCTGTCTGGCCTCGGTGCTAAAGGCCGCCAGCCATCCCGGGCTTGCAGGGGAACAGGTTGAAGTACTTGCAGTGCTCGATGCGTGCAGCGATAACTCCGAGGCCGTTGCCACCGCGCTGGGTGTGCACACGCTGAGCGTCAACAGCCGCAACGTGGGGCATGCGCGCAGTGTGGGGGCAAGCTACCTGTTGGGCCGCGGCGCCCGCTGGCTGGCCTGCACCGACGCCGACAGCCAGGTCGGCGAAGACTGGCTCTACACCCAGCTGGAGTTCGGCGCCGAGGCCGTGTGTGGCACCGTGCATGTGGCTGACTGGCACGGCCACTCAGAGGCTGTGCAGGCGCGGTATCAGGCCAATTACCAGGACCGTGACGGCCATCGTCACATCCACGGCGCCAACCTGGGCGTGTGCGCCCAGGCCTACCGCCGAGTGGGCGGCTTTCGCCCCTTGAGCGCCCATGAAGACGTTCACCTGATCGAAGACCTGGAGCGCAACGGCGCGCGGATCGTCTGGACTCACTTGAACCGGGTGATCACCAGCGCCCGCTTCGATTGCCGGGCCCAGGGTGGCTTCGGCGATTACTTGAAAGGGCTGGCGGAAAGCGCCCAGTCATGACCGCGTGCGCCCCCAGGTGATGGCGATCAGTCCAGCACCACGTGGGGCAGGAACCGGCTGGTGTCCTTGGTGATCAGGGTGTCGTCTTCGCGGATGCCGATCCCCGAGGCCACGTCCCCGATGACCCACGAGCCCACCAGCGTGTAGCTGTCGCCGAACCTGGGCAAAGGAGCAAACGCTTGCCGGACATAGGGCGCGTCTGTATAGGGGCCGTCTTCGGCTATCTGCTCACCACTGGCGGTGCGCAGCTCCACATTGGCGCCCTCACGGGAAAAGTACGGTTTGCGCACCCAACCATTGGGCAGCGGCTTGCGCGGGTCATTGTCCACATAAGTGGGCAGCAGGTTCGGATGCCCCTCGTTGAACTCCCAGAGCAGCGCCAGCATGCCTTTGTTGCTCAAGATGGCCTTCCAGGCGGGCTCCACGAACTGGGTGTCACAGCCCGGCACCGCCACGCCGAACGGCTCGTGGAAGATGTGCTCCCAGGCGTGCAGCTTGAACAGCCGCTCGATCCATCGCCCCTCGAGGTCGACAAACCGGCCTTCGGAGGTCAGGCCAATGTCCTCGATATCGATGTGCCGCGTGTCGATACCGGCGTGGCCCGCCATCTTGCGCATGAAGTCCGTGGTGCCACGATCCTCCACCGACCCGGCCATCGCCGCGAAATAAAAGGGCCCCCCTTTGGGGAAGGCGGCGAAGGCGCTGACCATGTCCTGGGCCAGGGTGTTGAATTGAGTGGCGTGGGCCGGCAGCACCCCGCGCCCGATCTGATCTTCCAGCCACAGCAGCTGCACGGAAGCGGCCTCGAGCACCGAGGTAGGGGTATCGGCGTTGAGCTCATAGCACTTGGCGGGGCCTGTGCCGCTGTAGGCAAAATCGAAGCGGCCGTACAAGTGCGGGTGCCCCTCCTTCCACGAGGTGCGCACCAGGTCGAAGAACGCTGGGGGAATGGCCAGGCGCGTCAGCAGCGCCTCGCTGTCGACCACGCGGGCGACCAGGTCTATGCACATCTCGTGCAGCTCCTTGGTCGGGCCCTCGATGTCTCGGGCGATCTGCGCTTCGCTGAACTGGTAGTACGCTCGCTCGTCCCAATAGCGCTCGCCGTCGATAGTGTGGAAGGCGAACCCTTGGCGTTCCACCGTCTCGCGCCAGCCCGGGCGCTCTTCGATACTGATTTTCTTCACGCTGCCTCCCCTGCTAGCCGCCGAAGCTTACGCCGCCACCGGAACTGCGCCCGCCCCAACCGCTGCGAGCGGTGGCCTGCTGGCCAAAGCCGCCGCGGGAGATGGTCGAGCTCACGCCCGAGCCACTGTTGCCCAGGCTGCGGCCGAGGGTCGAGGCGTAGCTGCCGGTGCCGCTGCTCATGGCCTGGGTGGAGCGGCTGAAGGTCTTGCCTTGCTCGATCTGCCGAGAAAGGGTCGAGGTGCTATAGGCGCCACGCGAATCCCGAGTGTCGTATACCGGCTGGCTGTAATAGCGATTGCCGCCACCGCCAGAGAGCATATGGCCGATCAGCAAGCCGGTGAGCAGGCCATTCCCGTTCCAGCCACTGCCTTGGCTGCTCGCCTGGGCCTGGGCCTGTTCGTACTCGGCCTTGGGCACCTTGCCGGACATCGCCAGTTCGAAACCGCCCATCTTGGGCATGAACTTGCCGTCGGACGTCGCCTGGCAATACCCCTGGACGAAGTCCGCGTCGCATGAGGCCTGATCGTCGTAGGTCGGGGCGATCTTTCGATGGTCTGAAAGCGCCTGCATGTAGGCGTCCGAGCAGACATCGACCGGGATCTTGGCGTCCGCGCACTCCTGAACCGACTTGAAATTGTTCTTTACCGAGTAAGCCACGGTGTCGTCGGGCTTGCTGCACCCGGCCAACGCCATGGGTAACGCACCCGCCAGAACCAGCTGTATCGAGCTGCGAGCTCTCATTGATCTCTCCTTTGGGCTCAGGTCGACGGGGTCATGCACGCCGAGTTCAAAAAGCCGACGCTGATCGCCACCGAAGCGGCATAGATCGCCGCTGCCAACTCGCCCTGGGCGATACGGGCGGACAAGCCCTTGAGCACGCGGCTGGTGACGAAGAAGGCGAGCAGTTGAACGACCCCCGCGATGAACACCCACACCACGAAATCCAGAACGCTCACGCTGTAGGAAATGATGCTGCTGGCCGGCAACGCGAAACCGATGAGCGAACCGCCCAATGCGACCGCCGCGGCGGGGTTGTTGCCGCGGATCAGCTCGAACTCCTTGTGCGGTGTCAGGCGGGTATAGACAAACTGAAACAGTGCGAACAGCAACGCTGCCACGGCGATATAGAGGATGAAACCAAAGACGGCAGTCGCGTTGAGCGACATGCGGAGGGCGTCGAACATGAGGGATTCCTTATCAGAGAACGGTGATGTCTGTGAGTTGCAAGGAGACGCCGACAGAGGTCGTCAGCGAGACGTTGCCCTCAGCGTCCTCCTCGACCGAGAAGAGCAGGAATTCGCGCCGGTTGGTCAAACCCATGTCCCGCGCGTAGAGCATGCTGTTGTGGTGCACGGTGTATGCAGCTTCCGGGTTGACCACGTGCTCGGTCAGCGGCGCGAGCTCGGTCTGGCCATCCTCGCTACCCCACTGGCGGCTGTACTCCACGCCTTCGAGTTCGTAGTAAGGCATGCCGATCCTGGCCTGAGGGCCGACCAGCCGGAGCAACTCTGCCTTGCTGGCCACGGTCTTGACCTCGTGGTAACCGAAGAGGATCACGTCTTCGATGTCCTCGGCGCCCGGGCCGCTCATCACGAACTGCACGAAGTAGTCTTCGTTGTCCAGGTAATAGCGCAGCAGCCGCTTTGCCTGGCCCAGGTCGATGGTTCCGACGGCCCAGACCTTGTCGTCGTCCGGCACCACCACGCCTGACTCTCCCACCAGCAGCCCTTTGAGGTTCGGGCTCAAGCAGATCATCCGCCCAGGGGCCAGGCCCATCGGTGACCGAGGCGCGCCAGGCAGGTCGGCGGCCTTCGTGGAGGGCTTGGGCGCCTCCATTCCAAACGCCCGCTTTAACCAGCTCATTGAGCATCTCCCATGTGAATTCAACGGATGAACATAACCCCTTTGGGGGCTTTTGCCACCTGAAGCAGGTCGCGAAACTTCACGCCTGCGCCAGTAACGTTTTCGAATGCATCAGCCAGGCGACGAGCACCCCCGCCAACGCACCGAAGATATGGCTTTCAAACGAAACGCCTGGCACTGGAATAAAGCCGAACACCAACCCGCTGTAGGTGAGCACCACGCCCATGGCGATGAGCACGCTGACGACCCCGCGCTGGTACCAGGCCCTGGCGAGCACGTAAGCCCAGAGGCCGAAGATCAGGCCGCTCGCGCCCACATGAACGCTAGCCCTGCCCAACCCCCACACGAGCACGCCGCTGATCACGCAGATGAGCACCGCGACCCTCAGGTACCGCTCGATGCCCTCGCTCATGACCAGCCAACTGAGCACGGCCAGCGGCAACAGGTTGCTCAGCAGATGCCGAACCGAGCCGTGGAGAAAGGGTGCGAACGCGATGCCCTGCAGGCCACCGAGCGTCCTCGGGACGATCCCGTGATGCACAAGACCGTTGCCGGTGAACGTGTTGATCACCTGGACGACGACAAGTATCGCGATGAACGCCAACACCACTTGAACGCGTTTTCCTATCTGCATCCCCTGCTCCACGAATTCCGGGCAAAAAAAAGGGCAAACGGATCATCCCGCTTGCCCTCCTCGCGCGGGTTTACTGCGCGCTGCCACCGGCCTGCTTGGCCTTCAACCGGGCCAGCACGTCATCGGCCCCACCCGCCTTGGCGCCGATGCCGGCTTGCTGCAGGCGACGCTCGAGGTCACCGCCGTTGGCGGCATCTGCCATTTCCTGGGCAGCCTCCAGGCGCGCATCTTGCGCGTCCTGGCGTTCCTTGATGCGGGCCAACGAGCCAACCGCGGTTTCCAACTTGCCGTTGGCGCCACCGGTGGCGGCCGCCGTGGCCACACGCGCCTGCTGCACGGTTTCGCGGGCCTTGGCCATCTCGATCTGCTGCTTGAGCCCCTTGATCTGCGCGTCGGCCTTGGTGACCTGGGCGTGCAAGGTTTCGACCTGCTTGCCGAACTGGTCCGCCAGGACCTTTTCCTGGTCTCGCAGGCCTTCGAGCTCCGCCACCTTGGCCGCGCATTCGGTGGCCAGGCCCTCCTCGCCCTTGTTCAGCGCGGCCATGGCCTTGCCTTCCCAGCTGGCGATGTCCGAGGCATACCCTTCCAGCCGCTGCAGCGACAGCTTTTGCTTGGCCTTGATTTCGATCAGGCCATTGCGAGCCCTGAGCACGGCGGCGTCCGCGTCGCGGTGCTCCTGCTCGAGGATACGGATGGCATTGGCATCAACGATTGCTTCACCAACTTCCGAAGCGCCGCCACGAAGGGCGGTGACGATTTTCTTCCAGACACTCATCTGAGTACTCCTGCCCAACGTAAGGGTTAATTGCTGAAATAGCCTTCGAACGCATCCGCTGCACGGATCACGTTGTCCGCCAGGGTCAAGATTTCCTGCACGATGACAGTCAGGTCTGACGCTGAACTGAGCGCGCCGAACATGCAGTACACCTCGGTACCATCACCCAGCGTCTCGATACCGACCGAGGAAAGCGGGAACAGGTCACGGCTGCGAAGCACCAAGCTGTTGAACGCGGGTACATCCTTGACCTTGGCCACTTCGGCCAGGGTGGTGTCCACGAGCACCTGGTCGCCGGACACAGCGATATAGATCGGAAGGTCGCCAAGCTCGGTCATGGTCAGCGAAATGCTCGCGCCCGCTTCGTTCCCCAGCACAACCCTGCCCGAGGTGACGATTTCCAGCTCGGCCAGGGCCTTGCGGAGGGACTCAGTGGTCCAGTTGCCGTTTTGTGTCATGAAATTCTCCAGTTTGATCCTTTCACCTAAAAAGGGCTGCCGCAGCGCTTTCTCGATCCCCCGCAGGGCACCGACGTTCTCCGGAAGAATCCAGAACTCCCGCTTCACCAGGCCCGCTTCGGCCAACCGTTGCCGCATATTGCGTACGTAGTCAGTGGACGTCTTGAGTTTGCCGGCAGGTTGCGCCTGGCCAGCCTCGGTCTTTTTCCTGGGGGGCATTTCGATCCGCTCCATCCCTTACATGAAAGGTACCTTACTCCTGGAAATAGGATCATGCAATATTACATGTAAGGAATTTTAAAACCTTACATGTAAGGATTTATGTCATCGGAGTAGGAGTGATGGGCGTTCAGCGGATGTGGGCCAGGAGTCGCCGTAAAGGCTCGGCACCAGGCCCTGCACGGTGAAAGGAGGTAGGAGCGACCGGCGACTACGAGTGCTCCTGCGACGGCCAGCCGGCTGAACCCAGGGCGGCGAGCAGGCGAGCTTCTGACAGGGCCTCTACCTTCCGGCCGTCATCGGCGCACACGGCGGTTCCTGCGAGCAGCGCGTTGATGATGGCCTCCTCCACAGCTTCTGCGGCGGCAGCGAACAGCGGTGAGATATGGTCGTTGTTGACCATTGCCAGCGGGGTGGTCAGGGGCAGCCCCTGGCGGTCGTAATCGGCCACGGGAATGCCTCGGTTACCCGTAGCGAAGGCCAGGAAGATATCGCCGCTGGAGTCTTCGGTGCCGCCCCCCGTGCGGGCGATGCCAATGGACGCCCGTTGCGCCAGCCGCTGGCACTGGTGCGGCAGCAACGGCGCATTGGTGGCGATGATGACCACGATCGAACCCATGCCCGGAGTGCCCTGCGCGGCGAAGGGCGAGGCGATATCCAGCAGATGGCGGCCCACCGGGTACCCGTCTATCCGGAGTTCCCGACGCTGGCCATGGTTGGCCTGGACCAGCACACCCACCGTCCAGCCACCCTGGGAGGGTGCCAGCTGGCGTGACGAAGTGCCGATCCCGCCCTTGAACTCGTGGCAGATCATCCCGGCGCCGCCGCCGACCGCACCTTCGCGCACCGGCCCTGACTCAACCGCGAGCAACGCCTGCTCCACCTGCTCAGCGCTCACGTGCTGGCCCCAGATGTCATTGAGTACGCCGTCATAGGTTTCCATCACCACCGGCATGCACCAATAGGTCGAACGGTCGCCCAGCACCTTGCGTTCGTGAGCGATCAGCGCATCGCGAACCACGCCCACGCTGTGGGTGTTGGTGGTCGCGATGGGGGTGGTGAGCAGGCCGGCCTCGCGGATCCACTCCAGGCCGGTGGCATCGCCATTGCCATTGAGCACATGGCAACCGGCGAAACACGGCTGGTAGCGCGCCGCCGCCTCGCGCGGCTCCACCACGGTGACCCCGGTCAGCACCTGCTTGCCGTTGCGCCGCTCGTTGAGGGTGCTATGCCCTACCCGCACACCAGGTACATCGGTGATCGCATTGAACGGGCCGGGGGTACCCAGGCCCAGGGTGATACCCAGTTGACGCGCACGCATGGCATGTCCTCACTCAAAGTTTCTGGAAGCCCGGGCTTAACTTCCCGTAGGTTCCGTAAAGGATCACCGACACACAAAGAATGCCGATGATGATCATGATGTCGCGGCTCGAGGCCTCGCCCATCAGGGTGAACAGCAGGTAGCCGGCGCCTACCGTGGCGAGCAACGCAGGCAGTGGCCACAGCGGCATGCGATAAAGGTGCTCACGGTCGCGCCGCAGCACACGGCTGAATAGCGCGCTCAAGGCCACGATCAGGTACACAAGCAGAATCAACAGCACCGTGAACGAGGTGAGTTCGGCCAGGTTGGAGCTGAAGGTCAGCACCGCCGAAGGCACTGCCAGGAACAGCGTAGCCAGCCAGGGCGATTGCCATTTCGGGTGGATGCGGGTGAAGGCCCGGTTGAGCCGCGGCATCCAGACCTCATCACGGCCGCTGCTGTAGATCACTCGCCCGCTTTGGATGACGATTGCCACGATGGCGTTGAACACGGACAGGAAAATACCCGCGCTGACCAACCGTGACAGGGTCGCGTTGCCATGCGCGGTCAGCAGGTAGCCAATGGGGTCGGCGCTGGCCAGCATCTCGGTCAGCGAAGGCGCGCCCACCAGCAGGGCAATCATCGGGATGATCTCGATCGCTACCACCAGCACCAGCGACCACAACACGGCCTTGGGCACGCCCAGGCCGCCGTCCCGCATGTCTTCGGCCAGCAGGACTGCGCCGCCGAAACCGTTATAGGAGAACAGCGCCGTGCCGATGGCACCGATGACCAGGGCAAAGGGCGCCGCGCTGAGTACGCCACCGCTGAGGACGTGAGGGTGCAAGAGTGCGCTCACGGGTTGTTGAGCATGCCCAAACCCGAGCACCACGATCACCATCAGCGCGGCCACTTCCAGGAACAGGCACAGCCCGGTGACCCAGGCGTTGAGCTTGATGTTCAGAATGCCGATGGCGTAACTCAGGACCACGATCGCCAGCGCCACCGCCTGGCTATCGAATTGGGTACCGAGCGCCGCGTTAAGGTAGGTCGCGGCCCCGGTCGCCAATACCGGCGGGATGAACAACAACATGGCCAGCACGGTGAGGAAAGTGGCATACCCGGCCATGCCGCCAAATACCCGCTTGGCGAAGACGTACTCGCCACCGGCGGTGTTGTGGGCCCGGCCCAACTCTGCATAACAATAGGCGAACATCAGCGCCAGCACCCCCGCCAGGCCGAAGGCCCAAATGACCCCCGTACCGGCCTGTTGAATCGCGAATGGGGCTATCACAAACACGGAGCTTGCCGGCGTTACGGATGACACGGTGATCGCAACCACGTCAGCGACGCTCAAGGTGGGCTTGAGCGCGGACGCCTGTGGGACGGGAGCCGTCATATCGTTACCCTCGGGTTGTTATTGGCGTTGAGGCAGGAACGAAGACTGAAATCGGGCGCCCTCGACGGGAGCGCTTGATGGGCAGCACTGTAGGAAGTTGCGACGGGGGGAACAATTCCCCTATGGGGGTACCCCCATTGACAACGCGGGGCCAAACGGTAGGTACTGTAACGCCCTGAAGCACCAAGGCGGCCCGTGAACAGCCTGTTTGAAATACCCGCGATGCACATGGCCCTGGCCCGCACCGTCGAGCACGCTGGCGGCCCCCGCTTCTGGCGACAGCTGGTGCTGCTGCTCAGGCACTGGGTGCCCTTCGATAATGCCTTGGCGACCTTCTACTCGGATTCAGCCGCCCCTGTGGCCCTTGAAGAGTACGATGCCATGCCCCTTTCCGGGCCTGCTTCGAGCATTCGTTATCTGGACGGGCTGTACCTGCTAGACCCCTTCTACCAGGCGGCCCGGGAAGGCATCGCCAGCGGCTTTTATCGGCTTGAGGAAGTCGCCCCTGATCATTTCCACCAGACCGACTATTACCTCAATTACTTTCACGACCACGTGCTCGAGGATGAGGTGCAGTACGTGCTGCAGCTGCCAGGCGAAGGGACGCTGTCGCTCTCGCTGGGCATGCACGAAACCTTTAGCCTCCACCATCTGGGCAGGCTTACCCTGTGCGCCCCCTGGGTGCTGGCGTTGCTCAAGCAGCACTGGACACACGCCCGCCAGCGAATTGCTGCCACCCGCTGGGAGGGCACCCGGCCCTCTGTGGGCGACGCACTCGAGCGGTTTGGCACGCAGGTGCTGTCGGAGCGGGAGCTGGAAGTGGCAAGGCTGATTCTGCGGGGGTATTCGTCCAAGGCCATGGCCGAGCGGCTGGGTATTTCCCCAGAAACCGTCAAGGTTCATCGCCGCCATCTGTATGCCAAGCTGGATATTTCCGCGCAGCCGGAGCTGTTCTCGCTGTTCATCCAGTCGCTGGATTTACCGGGGGCCGATGACAATAGCGAGCGCAGCTGACCTGCTTTGCTTTTGTGCCGTACGCCCCTACAACTCGCGCTCATTGCCCCACGCAGCCCTTCATCGCGACCATGGCCTTCATCCGCGCCGCCCAGGCGCCAAGGCCACCCCCGATCAAGGAGGAAATATATGAGTGCTTTCATCGCTGCCAACTCCACCTTCGACAACGACGGCTTCTGGCCAGACATCGACCCTCAGGCCGTCACCACGGTGCTGGGGCTGACTGCCAATGTGACGCCGGTGCGGCTGGAGCAAGCAGTGCTCGACGCCATGCTTTGTCTTAATCGCGAACTGCGGCCTCTGAAACAGGGTTGGCGTGCTGAAGGCTACAACACCCTCGCAGAAGTACCCGCGGAGCGTCTGCATGGCCATAGCGTATGGCTGCTGCTGTACCGCCGCGCGCTGTACTGCGCGGCGGGCGCTCGGTTATGCGAGTTCGCCCGTACCGACGATGGCATCGGCGACGGTCAGCGCCGGCCCCATGCGCTCACGCACGCCGCGGATGACTACCGCAGGGCCTATCGCCAAGCCTTGAGTGAGCTGCAAGGAAGCAGCTGCGCCTGGGTTGAGCCCGCTTGAACGAACCGGCTATTGCCTGACCACGCTCCATCGGCTCGATGCAGGCGCACCTATAGCCGTGGACCTGAACCTCTCACCTGGAAGGATCCCGAACATGCCAGACAAACCGGAAGACTGGGCCTGGCTGGCTGCCTGGCTGGAACAGCATTGGACCGCTTTGTATGCCGGCACACTCGCCGGCGTGATCGCCGGCCTGCGCGTTATCTATGGCGGGGGCACCTGGCGCCGCATGATCCTAGAAGCGCTGCTGTGTGGCGCGATCGCCCTGGCGGGCTGCTCGGGGCTGGCATTACTTGGCATTGCCAGCAGCGCAGCGCCCTTCTTCGGCGGCATGATCGGGCTGCTCGGGGTCGAGGCCATCCGCGCCCTCGCCCTGCGCTTTTTCGTACGCCGGGCGAGCAAACCATGAGCCTGCTGCGCCAAGCCCTGTACGGTTTGGGCCTGCTGCTTACGTTGGGGCTGTTCATTCGCCTCAATGCCCTTGAACGCAGCGCCAGCGAGGCTCGCACCCAAGCGGCGAAAATGGCCCAAGCCCACAGCGAAACCGCCTTGAGGGCCATTCGCGACACCCTCGAGGCCGAACGCAGGGCACAAGCCCGGCTGCGCCGCGAGCATCACCAACTGGCCGCTTTGGCCACTGAACGCGAGCGTTTGATCGAGGAGCTGAAACGTGAAAATACCGAATTGGCCCAGTGGGCTGGCCAGCCTTTGCCTGAGCTTGCTCGTGGGCTGCACCAACGTCCCGCCCTCAGCGGTGCCGCTGCCTATCGTGAATGGATGTCCCGCCGTGGTGCGCTGCACGCTGAGCGCGAGCCAGCCGCGCAATAACGGCGAGTTGCAAGCCGCGCTGGATGCCGCTGTAGCGGATTGGGCGCGTTGCGCGGCACAACTGGACATGATCGTGGACCATCAGCAACGCGCCCTTGAATAGCCGGCGCCCGGGGTGCGCCGAGCGCTACCGGTGCCGGCCTGGCTTTACCGCCAGCACCGAGGGTTTGTTAGCGGGGCCGCCAGCTTTGTATGCGGGCCCCCAGTGCGTGAAGTCAACATGATCAAAGGTGGATAAGTAAAATTTGACTGATTCCATTACATGCTCCTGCTTATGAGTGAACAGCGACCCTCTTGGCCAGTAACCGTGCCAGGGGGTCTTACGAACGCTTCAGTGCAGCCTTTGCCATGATCAGCGCTACCCTCCGAAGGTAGCGACGATCTTGCAGGGGCAACTGCCGGTAAAGGTGAATAAGCGTTCGTTCCGTTTTGTTGAATTCCGGCTCGACGACGGTTTGGTTTTCTTGCTTCTCCCGCATGTACCTATTCCTGGATGGAGGTACTGGATTGAACGCCTAAAGGCAGCGCCGCAAGCCGAGAAAAGTCTGGAACCTGACAAAATATTACTCTAATGGCCTAGGCGGTTAATTAGCCGCGACCATCCGCTCCAGGATGTGGTTCAAGGTGTCCCGATCCCGCGCGCCCACAGCGCGATAGCGGCTCAACAGCAATGATTCGGCCGCATCGAGGCTGGCCGCCGGCGGGACTCGCTGGCCGCTCACGATGTACAGAATGTCTGCGCCGGCCCCCAGCACTTTGGCCAGGTACTCGGCGTCTGGGCTGCGATCACCCTTTTCGTAGTTGAACTGGCTGGTCTTGGCGACGCCGCCTACCGCAGCGAAGTCCGCTTGGTTAAAGCCTAGGCGCACCCTTTCTTCCTTCAACCGGTCACCGATTTTCAACAAAGCGATCACTCCACGGCTTGACGATTCAACATTCGTTGAATATCGTCTACTTAAATGCACAAACAGTCACACGAAACGGAATATGCCTATGACCTATGCCAGTGAGCAAGCACGCCGGTCGGCCCACGAGCGGATTCAGACGTCAGAAGCCTCGGTAAGCGACTTCCCCAGCCAGCGCGGCGTGCGCCCCAGGGAGGCGGCATGAGCGTTTATAAACTGGTATGCCCCCACTGCCAGGCGCGAATGCGTATCCGCACCAGCGATGGCGTGCATCTTTTTCTGCGTGTGGCGTACCTGCAATGCCTCAACGAGCGCTGCGGCTGGGCATGCCGGGCTCAATTTGAAATGACCCATGAGCTGAGCCCATCGGGGATGCCCAGCCCAGGCATCAAATTACCCCTTTCTCCCAGGGCGGCACGTTCGAAAGCGCGACGCCACGTCGCCAAAGCCCCTACAGCGGACTGAGGAGCGATTGCCATGACCTTCAGCGCGCCACACGACCCTCACAGCACCATGCAGGGCATCGCCCTCGCCTTTCTGCAAAGCCACCGGAACACGCATCCCGGTTGCGACCAAGCGCTGTTCAGCCGGACCGCGGCTCACCTGCAGCATGACCACGGCGTGGAAGCAGAACAGGCTCATGTCATCGCCGGCCGCGCCTATGGCGAGTTTCGCAGGGCCGACGGGCGCTACCGCCTGGACCTCGCCAACAGCACCGATTCGCTGGCCGTGCTGACGGATTCGGCCAGCGGGCTGACGTACATGGTCCCCGTGGCTGCCATCGTCCGGCTGATCCTCGCCGCTCCGGGCCGCCGCCACCTGCGCTTGGTGAACTGACACGCCCTGATAAGGAGCAACCCCTGGATGAACGAACCGCCTGACGAACCCGGCCTGTTGGCCTTGGCTGGCGAAGCGGTAGGCATGGCCGGGCTGATTTTCGCCCTGGCTTACGCCGTGCCTTTGGGTTTCGAGCTGCTGCAACTTTGACCAGGGCGGCGCCGGGTGCGGCAACACCCGACGCCTGCCAACGATACAAGGAGTACACCATGCAAATAGAGCTCAATGCCGTTAGCGACGCAGAGATTATCACCGATCAGGTCATGTCCAGCGCTTACCGCACCTGCTGCCGAACCAATGCGCCCGCTGTAGTCGCCACGGTGCAAGCGTGGGAACAGAAAGTGGCGAGCTTCCATCAGGCGCGGCTACAACTGGCACAAAAGCTAGGCGGGCCGGTGTCATCGATGCGCTGGCTACAGGCCCATTACATTGGCGGGGTGCAATTGACCGGTGGCGTGGAGCTGGACCGGCACTGGCGCCGGCCCGATCAATGGGGTTACCGAACGCTGCGCAAGCGCCCAAAAATCCCCAGGGGCATGCAGTTGGTCAAGCCAGAGGCTATTTATGCCGAGCACGACCGCCTGCTTGAGTTATGGGCCGCTTACTGTCCGGAGCGGATCGACGCGAACGAAGTATGGAAAGCGCTGGGCATTCACCTAGGTAGCATTGCGTTATGGGGCGGTCGGTTCTTTTCGTGCGGGCAGACGGCATACATCCTGCTGGGGTTCAGGCACGACCAGCAAAGCCCGCAGAAGATTTCCGAGCGCGGCGACCCAAGCATCGACTGGGCCGGGGAGGCAACGGTCATAAGCTTCGCCGAGTACGAGGCCGCCTTGAATGGACTGGCGGCCCCAGAGTGAATGCCCTGGAGATCCTGCCTCAGCGCGTTGGCAATGATTCGCCCGGAAGGCCCGCCAGCAGTGCCGCTCAACGGTCCTCGGGGATCGGGACCCAGTCGGGGGTGTACCACCTGACCAGTAACAGCCGTATCGCTGCTAAGGAGGTGCACTGGCAGCCTGGGGGCAGTCGAGGGGGTTTGCTTTCCTGATAGACTGGTCTCTCATCCCGCACCAGCCGACACTCGCGCCGTACAGCCCTAAGCTGTTACTGCATTTTTTCGTTTTAGAAGGATGCCAAGCGTCACAGGTACATGAGGATTGTCTGGTACACCGTACCGGTGATCTCTTGAAAACCCGCTGACGGCAGAGTGCAAACGAGCCATAACCAGACCTTTCAGATGACCTCCGAAACTGCCTCTAACCCAACGGCCACGCGCCCTGCGCTGTCCCGGCGCTTCAGCGTTGCCCCGATGATGGATTGGACGGTGTCTCGCGGCGGGTAGCGGCTGCCGGGGGCTTTGGGCTTGCCGTCCTTGCTTTGTACCAATTCTTTACCACTGCCCGCGTTCCTTACACGTCCCCACTAAATGCCACGCCATTGATTGGGCGCTCTTTCCAAGGCCGAGCTTGGATTAAAACGGCGGAGCCTCGCTTTGCAATTCCATGTATTGATCACAAATCAGTACGTAAGACCAAGGGGGCTCCAAGGTAAGTCAACAAACCATTGCTTTAAACAATCTTGAGCATGTTTCCGCTGCAAGCCACATAACCATCCACCTACAAAAGCAGAGCGGCGGCACATACCAAAACTATAACGACGACAGACTGGATTAACCAATACCTGGAGATTATATAATCAAGACAAATTTCATGCACAGCTTAGAGAAACTGTTCGGTTAAATCTGAGCTGTACTGAGCTACGCCAAGACAATCGCGCTTCGGTACCTGCATCACTTCCCCCTTTCTTCTTCCCTTTAAGCATCAAACTCAGTCGAAATCACCATTGGAAGAAATCTTCCTAACTCAACTATGAAATCAATTGTAAACTGAGTGTCAGTTTTATCTATGGGCCATAAGCCGATACCAGCGAACGTAGGATTTACATCGGCCTCGTGAGCAATTTGATTTCTCCGCCTCCAAATATTCTTAAGCTGTCCTTTTAATTCCTCCAGCCCCAACTTATCTGATTCATTTTTTCCATCATTAAAAGAAATATGAATTTTTTTCCAAGGCTCATCGCAATAACAAGAAAGAAGTTCTGCAAGCTTTCCTGGATCGACAAATGCCCGGTAGGAATTTTGCTGTCTAAGATATGAATCAGCCGCGGCTATTCTTTCTTCCTCATTCACTATAACCATTAGCTCCATAGGAACCGAAATTTTCTTGGTCCGAATATTTTTAGACAGCCGATAGTTTGCTTCAATAGCAGCAATTTCATGTGCAAAAAAATCAAAGGAGCTTACCACCTGAAAATATGCGGATCTTAATGCATCATCGTTAGCAGGCTCACGTGGCCTTAAAGCTACTAACGCGTCATATAAGCTGACCATTTGTCGCGCGCGTTCGACAGCGTGTTGAAAGACGGCTATCGCACTATTGAATCGTTCCATGATTAAATTGCCGAAAGAAGTTTATCAATCTTATCTGCACCCGTTTGAAATCCACTTCTGATACCATCAACCTTTATCTGATAGTTCGTCAGAATAGTACCAGCATAATCCGTATCCTGTTCTAAATCTATGGCATACACCGGCTTACCTAATTCTTGAGCGATTGCTATCAGACCATCTAGCGCACCGATCTCCATGATAAATTTATCCGGTAAAGCATTGGCCGTCTCATATACTGAATTTGGTAGGAGCATTCCCGCTTCGCTCAGGGCTACCAATAGTTCTCCACTCAACGTTTGCCCCAAAGCGTCAAACCACTTTTGGAACGCTTGGGTTGGTTTTGCTTCTTCACCACCTCTGGACCGCTTCCTGAAGTTTTGGACCGATGCACCCAGATATTTTGGAGAAGTCTGCGGGAATGGATAATCAGCCGATTTCAATATAGTGTTGCTTGCTGCCTTCTTACCCCACTCAACCCACTTCGGAAGTGTCCTTGCCAGGGATTTCAGAGCCATGGAAGAAAATAGGTCAGGCGCCATCGGAATGATAAAGGCGTCACTCGTTACAAACAAATTTTGATTTATTGACCCTAGACTTGGACTCATATCTAGAAAAGCATAATCTATATTATGGGCTTCTCCGGTTTTCTGAATGGCGTGATGTAGCGCACCTGGTATATTTTGCAGCGCGGACAACGTACTGCTTAACTCGTGCGCGACTGATAGTTGGCCTTCGTACTCTGAAAGCCCAACATGTCCCGGCAGCAAATATAATCCTGGGCGTTTCGGAGACTCTACCAGCTCTGCAGCTTGAATCATATAAGGCCGGGATTCAAAGGCTGGCCTAACTGCATCCCTTAGGTTACGTGGCCGCTGTGCGGCAGTGCTTTCAAACGGGTACTCTTCCTCCATATCATTAATAAACATTCCCGTAAGATTACATTGAGGATCGCAATCGACCACCATAACTTTCTTCCCACGCTCGACAAGCATCCAAGCCAGGTGAAAAGTCATGGTAGTTTTAGCAACTCCACCTTTATGATTAAATATTGCAACTTTTTTCATGAGCGATCCTTGAATTAAATCCTTTCGCGAAGAACAACGTTTTCTCCGCACAATATCCTATGGAGTCACAAGAAATATTACAAATCTTATTAGCGCATTACCTTCAATTGGTCAAGAGGTTTAGCGAACTTTTGTTCCGCTATCCGCCGGCATCACCTGCGTACGTCGTCGCGGTTTCTATGCAGCTCGTATTGAGCTCCTCTTCATGCCCCTTTAAGTACCCCTCTCTTTTAGATTAAGCTTCCTAACTCCGATATCGCCACCTCAATCATACGAACCGTTCTCGGATCATCCTTGCAATGCCAAGCCTGGCGGTACATCACCCCGTCGATGATTTCAAAGCCCTTCAAAACGAATCCTAGCGTGGCCATGCCGTCCATCTGCACATCATAAAGCGGCGGTATCTGATCATCTGAAAGGGGACCTGAGCCTAAAATGCGGGCTGTCAGCGAAGTGCGTTTCATTGGATTAAACGGACAGTCCTGAATTTGAATATCGCCTGTTACTCGCTCAGCGCGTCGAATATCCTTCCAGTCGCGATGGACGCCGCGTTCGAACATCGGAGCAATCAAGAAATACATAACGCTCACCTCACCCTCATCAAGTGATCCAGGCGGGTGGTATAGCTCTGGCTCATCAACTCCCGCCGCATCCCCCAATCCGGCTCCAGCGGCACGGACGCCGTGCGCACCGTTCCCCTGCCCCATTTGGCGTTGATCTCGTCCAGCAGCCCCATCAGCCGCTCCGTTGCGGCGGGCTGCGTGATTGCGAACAGATCATCGGTGTACTCGCCTCGCTGGCGTAGATCCATCAGCAGGATCTCCGCCTTGCTGTAGCGAAACCCTGGCCGGTACAGCTGTTCGAGCGCCTCGCACGCGGCCTTGGTCATCACCCGAACGTCGTCGGTGGGGTATGGCAGCTCGACCACCACGCCCTTGGCGTACTTGGCTTCGTCGGGGTTGAACAGGCCGGTGCGGATGGCGATGCGCATCTTCTTGCACAGCGAGCCTTGGCTACGTAGCTTTTCGGCGGCGCGGTAGGTGTAGCTGGCCACGGCCTCGCGGATCGGCGCCAGTTGGGTCAGGCGCTCGCCGAACATGCGGCTGCAGCAGATCTCCTGCCTTGGCGGCTCGACCTCGTCCAGCTCCAGGCACGACGTGCCGGCCAGCTCGCGCACGGTCTTTTCGATCACCACGCTGAACTGGCCGCGCAGCGCCCGCGCGTCGGCGTTGGCCAGGTCCCAGGCGGTGCGGATGCCCAGCGGCTCGAGGTGGGCTTTCATGCGCCGGCCCACGCCCCAAACCTCGCCCACGTCGCAGTGCTTGAGCACCCATTCGCGTGCGGTGCGGCCGCGGAGGTCGACCACGCCGCCGGTTTGCGCCTGCCAGGTCTTGGCAGCGTGGTTGGCCAGCTTGGCCAGGGTTTTGGTGCCGGCGATGCCGACGCCCACTGGAATGCCGGTCCATTGCTTCACTCGGGCGCGCACCTGGCGGCCCAGTTGCTCCAGGTTACAGGTCATGCCGCTCAGGTCCGCGAAGGCTTCGTCGATGCTGTAGACCTCGAGGCGCGGGACCATGCCCTCGATGGTGGTCATTACCCGCTCGCTCATCTCGCCATAAAGCGCATAGTTGGACGAGAACGCCAGGATGCCGTGCTTGCGCAGCCGCTCTCGGACCTGGAAGTACGGCTCCGCCATCTTCACGTAGGGCTTGGCGTCGGCCGAGCGGGCAATGACGCAACCGTCGTTGTTGCTGAGCACGACGATGGGCGTGCGCTTCAGGTCCGGCCGGAACACCCGCTCGCAGCTGGCGTAGAAGCTGTTGCAATCGATCAGCGCGAAGGCGGGCTCAGGCTTTTGGGTCATGGCTGCGCACACTGAACGTCACCACGCCCCAGATCTCCAGCTCGTCGCCGTCGAGGATGTACCGCGCGGGGAAGCCTTGATTCTCGGACAACAGCGCCACTTCTCCACCCCGCCGGTGCAGCCGTTTGCACACCGGCTCGCCGTTGACGGCGGCGATCACGATCTGCCCATGCGCCGGTTCCACGGCGCGATCCACCAGGACCAGGTCACCATCGAAGATGCCGGCGCCGATCATGCTCTGGCCTTCGATGCGCACCAGGTAGATGTGCGGAGCACGCAGGTTGAGCAGCTCGTCGAGCGAAATGGCGCGCTCCAGGTGGTCGGTCGCCGGCGACGGGAAACCGGCCGGCACGCGGAAGGAATAAATCGGCAGGCGCGCCGTACTGGGGGACAAGGGGCTGAGGATGGTAACCATGGGGAGCACTGCATTACTGTATTTATATACAGTTAACCTTTGCCGCCTGACAGGGTCAATAAGAGAATGGTGGCAAAACGATGGGTGGCAGCCGTGTGTGGAAGATTTGTACAGGACCGAAGCGTTGCGGATTACGTCGACTGGCTCGGCACCAACGCTGCCAGCGGCTACGACGGCGTGCCGTTAGAGCGCTACAACGTAGCGCCTACGTCTAAGGTTCACGTACTGCAGGAAAGCGGCAATGGGTTGCTGATCTCAGCCATCAAGTGGGGCTGGCAGCCGTTCTGGGCGAAAGGCAAGCGGCCACCCGCGATCAACGCCCGGGTCGAAACCGTCTCCTCGAGCGGCTTCTTCCGCGACGCCTGGCCCCATCGGCTGCTGGTGCCGGCGGCGGGCTGGTATGAATGGGTAACCAACGCGGACGATCCCAAGCATAAGCAGCCGTACTTCATCCACCTCAAAAGCGGTGAGCCAATGTTCTTCGCTGGCATCGGCCGGGAGGACGAAGGGTTCGTGATCCTGACAGCCGACTCCATGGGCGGCATGGTCGATATCCACGACCGCCGCCCGATCGTGCTCGCGCCGGAGCTGGCCAAGGAATGGATGAACCCGGCGACCACTCAGCAGCGGGCGGAAGTGATCGCGCGGGAGTTGGGAACGGGGACCGAGGCGTTTGAGTGGTATGCCGTGGATCGGGCGGTGGGAAATGTCCGGAATCAGGGGGAGCAACTGGTGATGCCGTTGGACAGGGGGCCGGGGTGGTGAAAGGCGACCCTCCGCTTTATCCGCCAGCCGTCAGGCAATAAGCGGGTAAACATCCAATGTGGATAGGCAGGAGATAGAGCATAGAGACTGGACTATGATTGATCGGATTTATGGCCGGTGGATGTCAGTTGCAGACGTACAACCGGCCAAAGGCTAAGCAGCTTTGGGTCCAGCCCAGTACTGAACCCCACGTCAGCCGTAAAAGCGAACGCTTTTGAGGATCCGACTGACCAAATCGTTATGACGACTAACGGCAGGGGAAGCTCGAGCAGTCAACGCCACCACGTTCGAAAATACCTGCTCAGGCGCCTGTTCAAAACGGTGGTGAATAGCATAGGGAATGGGCTGGAGAGTAGTCGGAAACTCATTGACCCGCTCTGCAACGCTGTGAAAATCCAAAGAGAGTTGGACGTGATGCTCCATGCTGGCCCCCGTAAGCTTCAGGTCAATTTGAGACATGTCCGGTCACCGTTTGTTCAGGCCGGCGGATTCTAATGCCCTTAAGGTGAAAGCTTCAAGCGTATGTATAGCCTCAAGCGTGATGGATGTCACGGGCGAAGCTTCGTGTACATGCATGACCCCCTTTGGATCCTTTCTGCCACCTGGATGGGCTGAAAAAAACCTTAGGAATCTAGAGGGCGCCACTCCGTCGAAAGGCATTAGTCTCACCCTCGACTCATCGCTTTCACGCTCCGTAATGGAATCTGAGTGCAACCTGGTCGCCAAGCTTTTCCTATATGGCTCAAGGAAATAGACCTCCTTAACACCAGCAGCGACCAAATGTCTGGCACAGGAGTGGCAAGGATAGGTAGTTACAAAAAGCTTGCCATTTCTTATTTGACCGCCTTTAGTCTCTCCCGCAGTCAATAAAGCGTGCATTTCTGCATGCACTGCCCTAGAGAATTCAATTAAGCTTTTCAGCTGAGAATCCTTTCTGAGCATGTCGAAAGCATCAACGCGCCTTGATTCATCTACTAAATTATTCGCAACTAATCGATCAACCATAGCATTGGCGATGATAGTCTTTTCATCATCATTAAAACATTTACCACCCTCAATATTCCAACACCGTCGATCATCGTCAGTAGAGGAGTTTTGATCAACCGTATGATAAAGTCCTCCAAAGGCTTTGGGAACGTCGTTCCAACCGGTAGCAAGTATCTCCCCTTCCGAGTTAGTAATTGCAGCTCCTACTTGCCGGGAAAGACAGGCGGAATTGCGTGCTGCAGAATATGCAGCGTACATGGCACGCTCATTGATAGTAGGGGTGATAATCTTGGTTGCGAGCATCAGCTCTAAAAAACGTCTTACACGAGTATTGCGTTGTGAGTCAGTAGCAGAGTCTACTCTTAGGAAGAAATCACAGCGGGGAAATGTATCCTGAACACTCTGCCCATACTTCACTTCCTCGCCCGAATCCCTATCAATCAGTTGGTGAATCTGATCCTCCGGCCCCTTAATCCGTCCTACACGCTCCACTCGCATTTCAATAGGAGAATATACTCCTACAACATGAAGCATGTCTCCGTATACAGATCGCAGCAGAGTCAGTTCGTCAATATTTTTAATCGAATCGATAATATGACAACATTTTCTAGGAGCCCTTGGCATCATAACGTCGGGATCTGAAGCTGATCGCGGGTCTTCATCCCGAAGTTTAGCATCGTGAGCTTCTTGATGCTCTGCTCTAGAAATCAAAATTTCTTGAATTGCTAGTTTAGCCAAAACCGCACTTCCGTATTGCTTACGGAGATCGTTTCCTGCATCTATAAGACGCTCAATCGATTTTTCATTCTCAAGCCCCTTCAGGCGCCGAATTTGCTCACTGAGCCGCAAAATTTTGACTTCTGAATAGCCAAAATCATTGCCTCGTAAAAGCTCCTGAAATGTTTTGCCTACCTCATGCAATGGGGTACCCATCGGGCCGCAAAGCGCGATTACGATTTCTGGAGTTAAAGATTTTAGGTAAGCGCCCTGATCATCGAAAGCAGCATGGCTGCCTCCAACAGGGCTATTAGCTGCAGCAGCAATGGGTAAGGCCATTCCAAGTCCTTCCGTATGGGATTTCCATTTATCGGCAACATCGGCTGAAGCATGAGAATGGCATAGCCGAGACAATACAGCGAGGAGTGACAGCCTTATGCCACCTATACGGTTGCAAGCCTAGTCATATGGGCGTCTGACGGGGATTCAAATCCCCAGGTCAACATCAGAGCAGCGTTTCTGTAGCTGGTGCCATCGCTAGCCCTAGATCACGCGGCACGCTGAACCGCACCCATGAGAGATGGGCGGGCCCAAAGTGCATCCCGCCCAGCAACCGCCGGGTTCACGTAGATCCGCACCCACCCGCAAGGCAGTGTCGTCCAACTCCCTAACCAGCGAAGGCGTGCGCAAGGTGCCCGGCATTGACTCGGTCTGGCACGGTCAATAGACGGTGTTGCGCAGCGTTCCGTCCACGAGTTCTCAACGTCGTAGCCGTAATAGAGCTTCGCCGCACCGTCGAATGCGCCCGATGCCCGGACCTGGCCGCGCACTGCCAACACCGCTGGACCGAACAGGTAGGTCACCGGCGACATCATGCGGAACGCCTGATCTTTGGCAAAGGTGCCTGGGATGACCGCAACTATTCCGCCTTAGGCCGTAATATCGCCGCACCGTGCCGTCGATAGCGATGATGATCTGTAGCTCTCTAGTTCGTAATGCCATTGGATCAAGGGCAGGCGAGGCGAGCGCGAGCATCTGCTGAAGGACTGGCGCAGGGGACTAATGAGCGGATCAGCTTTTAACAACGCAAGCGTTGCGCCGACGGGCTAAAAAATTTGGTGGGGACTGGCGGATGGGTAATTTAGGTTAGGTGGAGGTTATGAAACCTTTCTGATAGCCATAAGGACAGGCTTTGACCGGTTCGGCCTAAGGTAAGTAGGACGGTAAGTTAAGGTACGTCGATTACCGTCAAGAAGGGTAATTGGACTAGGGCAGAGAGCCCCCCAAAATCAAGGGCCTCACCTGGACCATTGCAAGAAAATACCCACCCTACCCTAATGAGGTAATTCACTCCTGAGCTCGACTTTATGGGGGTTTAGGTGATCTGGGGTGGATGACCTGCCGAAATTACCTGTTTGCCAGGGCCATCCTTTTTTGACGGCTGATTCCAACATTGCCATGCAGTGAGAGAACGCTCGGATGCAGGGTTTTGCAGCGATGCCAGGCCTGATCGACTTGCCTTCGAGCCCAAACCGCAGGTAGGTCAGTTTCAAGCGCAGGGGCGCAGGAAAAACGGTCGGTTTAGACCGCAGGCGTGGCGGGGGGACGATTGCGCGCGCAACGTCCCGGGTGGCCTTCTCATCCACATCGGGCCGCAAAGGCCCTTGTCATTCCTCTAGAGATCCTCGTACCCTTGCGCCGCCGCTGTGGAGTTAGCGGCCGGGTTTGGCGACCCGTTCAACATAAGGCGCATCAGCGCGCCATACCGATTGCAGGCGCTTCACGTGCTTGCGGATCGGCTTTATGGCGGCTGTGCGTGGGAGACCTTCGGGTCTGCCGGTTTCCTTATGTACCGGTTCGCCAACCTGCGCACAGCTGCCACCATTCGTTTGGCGACGTTCGTGGCAGCCTCACAACATGAGGAGACCGTCATGAACACCCCTACATGCCTCAGGCACCTGTCAGAAGTACGGCGCAACCTGGCCGGACGGCTGGTTGACTTGCCTACATCCACCCGCGAGGAGGTTGCCGCCGATGTGAAAGCGCTAGGCCACAACCTGGACGAAATCGAATCCATACGAAACTCGTTGAGCGCCATCGAAGGCACGATGCAACTGATCCTCCAGCTATTGAATTCGGCGGAGAGCAGCTTGCTGCCAGCCCCTCCCCTTCACCAGCTTCTGTCCTTGGTGCAGGGAAGGTTTTCCCAATCGCTCACTAAGCTGGACGAAGTGCTGTAACTCCTAATTCACGGCAGCTTGTTTCAAGAAGTACGATGCCTTGACACTGCTGTCGAGCCCCCCGAAAATGATCAACGAGCGCGCCATTGCTCTATGATTCCGCAGGCGATGGCGCCGCGATCCCCTCCGAGGATCGGCTACAAAGAATTGCAAAGCGGAAACGCGGTGATACCGCAAGGAAACGAATATGGCGATCAAGAGCGACACCTTCAGCCGAGTTGAGCTGACTGATGCCGACGCTATTCGCTTCGTGCAACACATGCGCGAGGACAAGCCCAACGCCCAAGCGAAAGCATCTTATGCTCGGGGTAAAAAGCTGCTAGCGCAGGTGCTAGGCACCCAAGCGGCTCGTCCGCGCTGACCCGGTTCTATTGCACGATGCAACCAGGCGTTGACTACTTCATCGAAAAGCTCCTCCCTCACCACCAATCGAATAAATTCTCCCTGGGTCCAGATGAAAGTCTGCGGCCCTTGAAATCGTTCATTCAAAAAAATGCCTGGGACTATCAGGCTGCGAATGTCGCGGTGACTTACGTAGCAGCCTTACCTCCGGAACAGCCGGACGCCCGCCCAAGGGTGATCGGCTACATCACCATCACCTGCAGCGAGATCGAGCTGAGGGGTGCGTACCATCTGGATGACTGCGAGCACGCCAATCGCTACCCCTCCATGCCGGCGCTGAAAGTTGCCCGCTTAGCGCGACACGCAGACTTTGCCGGCTATGGGATCGGGGAGGTGTTGATGGAGTTCGCCATCGCGATGGCTGCGGATCACATCGCGCCTAGCGTGGGGTGCCGTTTTTTGGTGACGGATTCAAAGGCCAACTCCAAGAGATTCTATGAGAAGGTCGGCTTCACGATGCTCGACACGGCCGACAATCACGCTCGAAAAGAGCCAGTGATGTTCCTTGACCTCAACAAACTGGGGTTAGAGGACGAGCCGGTTCCAGAGGCGTTTTAATAGAACTTCTATTAGGTGCTCCCAGCGAGGGGGCGGAAGTGAATTCA
>NZ_JANZKJ010000007.1 GCF_025642975.1 Pseudomonas sp. RIT-PI-S | reverse complement strand
TCTGGGGTAAATGTACCGCCTAAACGGGTTAAAAACCCTGCCCCACAAACACCATCGCCCGCTAGCGCACTGCCGTCGACAAGCGGCGCGGGGGCCGCTGCTGCATCTACACGTGCATGGATGGAACTTCCACAGTACGTTCACGTTAATTTTAGGGACAACATACGATGGATCGACGGATTACCAGAACACGAGTTTAATGCTGCTCTGCAAATCCGTTCATAGAGCTAAGGTTGATCGATGGCGCATTTCAGAACCTGCCCAATGCCCATATAACTCCACTCTCACTAACCTTGCCCGCCCCACCAAAGCCCCGCTTTGGTGGGGCGTTTTGCTTTTAGGGCCACATGGTCCGTGCCCCTCCCCCTGCAAGGAGTCCTCCATGAAACACTACCTGCTCGCCCTGCCGCTGCTGGCACTGGGCGCCCCGGCGCTGGCCAACACTGGCGTTATCAACTTTACCGGCAGTATCACCGCCGGCACCTGCCCTATCGAAATTCGCGACCCTGCCGGTGGCACCGGCGGCGAAGTGAAGATGGGGGAAGCCTTGGCTGGCAACTTCGATCGCGCCGGGATCGAATCCAATCACCGCTCCTTCACCATCGAAGTGGCCGACGCGTCCCAATGCGCGGGCTGGAACAGCAGCAGCGGTGCCGCCAACGTGGCCAAGGTGCGCTTCTCTGGCATGCAAGGCGGCGCCGACAGCGGCAACCTGTTCGCCCTCAAAACCGGCGGCGGCGCCGCTACCGGGCTGGCGCTCGGGCTGCAGGATAAAGACAAGACCCAGATCGGCCACGGCGCGATCTCCGGCGAGTACCCGCTCAACAGCGGGGGCACCCAGAGCGACCTCACCTTTACCGCCTTCTACAAATCCACGGCCGCAACCGTGACTGCGGGCACCGCCAATGCAGACGTGCAGCTGGAGCTGGTCATCAATTGACCCGTGCCGGCCCATCAGCCCCTTCCCCTTCAAAGGACTTGACCATGAAACGCTACCTTCTCGCTCTGCCCCTGCTGGCCCTGGGAGCACCGGCAATGGCCAACACTGCCGTGATCAACTTCACCGGCACCGTGGTGGCCGGCAGCTGCCCGATCACCATCACAGATCCCGCCGGGGGAAGTTCCGGCACCATCGACATGGGTAACGCCATGGCCGGCAATTTCGACCGGGCCGGCCTTGAAGTGAACCATCGGGATTTCGCCATCGAGATCACCGATGCCACCACCTGCCCAGGCTGGAGCGGTGGTGGTACCAACGTCGGCAAGATCCGCTTCTTCGGCCTGGCCGGCGGTGCCGACGGTGACGAGCTATTCGCGCTCAATGCCAGCAACAGCCCGGCTACCGGGGTGGCACTGGGCATCAAGGACGACGACGGCACGCTGGTCGGGCATGGCGATGAATCCAAGGATTATCCCTTGAGCGGCCCTGGCCCGGAAACGCTGGCGTTTACCGCTTTCTACAAATCCACCGCCGCCACCGTGGGGGCTGGGCATGCCAACGCCGACGTCTCGGTGGAGCTGACCATCAATTGACCCTATGCGGGCCGCCCAAGGCGGCCCGCCCCTGGAGGTACGCCCATGGTATTTCGCATCAGCGCCGCGGTGCGGGGCGCTGGCGTGGCAACGCTGGCCTTCGCCTGCTTACTGCCCGGCCTCGCCAACGCCGCCCTAACCCTCAGCGCTACACGCCTGGTGATCGCCGATAACAAACGCAGCGCCTCCCTGGTAGTGCGCAACCCCGGCACCAGTACCTACGCCGCGCAAGTGTGGGTCAATACCGAAACCGACGACACCACCACTGCCGTGCCGTTGATGCCGTCCCCTGGCTTGTTTCGGGTAGGTCCTGGGCAGGAACAACTGGTAACGGTCAATCGCCTGCCCGCCGACCTGCCCAACGATCGGGAGTCATTGTTCTACTTCAACTTGCAGGAAATCCCGCAGAAAACCGACGCGGCAAGCAACACCCTGCAAATTGCTTTGCGCACACGCATCAAAGTGTTCCACCGCCCCAGCCAGTTCAAGGGCGACCCCACCCTGCGCCTGAAAGAACTGCGTTGGCACCGCGAACGCGATCAAGGGCGCGACTACCTGGTGGTGGATAACCCTACGCCGTTTCATTTTTCGTTCGTGACCCTGCGCGCGCAAAGCGCGGGCAAGACGCACGCGCTTACTGTGGCGCCGATGGTCGCGCCGCTGTCGCGGCAACGTTACCCGGTGGACATACCGCTGGGCACTGACGCCCGCCTGACCGTGGCTGCCATCAACGACTACGGCGGTTTCACCGAGCCACTGGACCTTGCGTTGCCCCTGGCCCCCTGACCTACCCGCCCCGCTGGAGTGATACATGACGAGGATCAAACCGCGCCGCTACCGGCCGGTGTTTCACGCTGCCTGGCTGGGCCCGGCCAGCGCCCTGGCTTGCGTGGTGCAAGCGGCCGAATTCGAGGCGGGCTTTCTGCGCAGCGACGCGGCCGCCAGCGCGCTGGCGGCCTTGAATGAAAACGCCGACCTGCCGCCGGGCGAGTACAGCTTCGAGGTTTCGCTCAATGGCCAAGCCCTGGGCGAGCATCGGCTGGCGCTGCAAAGGGTCGAGCAACGTTGGCAGGTATGCTTGCCCCTGGCACTGCTGGAGGAGGCTGGGGTCACGCGGGCGGCGTTGCAACTGCCCAACGAGCCTGCCGGGCCGTGCGTCGACCTGGAAAGCGCCCTGGACGGTAGCCAGGTTGAGGTGAACACGCGCCGCTTCAAAGTGGTCGTTTCGGTACCCCAGGTCGCCATACGCCGACGGTTGATTGGCGCCACCGACCCCGCCGATTGGGACAGCGGTATCACCGCGGGTTTCGTAAACTATCAAGCCTCGGCACGCCAGGGGCACAGCCGTTACAGCGGCAACGACGGCCAACGTGACCTGTACCTGAACGCAGGCCTGAACCTGGGGGACTGGCGCCTGCGCACGACCCAATCCTTGAGCGATGGCGACCGTATGGGCCGGCAATGGCAACGCCTGAACACCTACGCGCAACGCGATCTCCCGGCCATCCGTAGCAACTTCACGGTCGGTGAACTGTTCACCCAGGGCGAGGTGTTTCGCAGCATGCCGCTGCTAGGGGTGCAGGTTGCCTCCGACATGGACATGCTCCCCGACGTGTTGCAAGCGTATTCGCCGGTGATCCGCGGCGTGGCACAGAGCCGCGCCAAGGTGGAAGTACGCCGCGACGGCTACCTGCTCTACACCACCTATGTGTCGCCTGGCGCGTTCGAGCTTGATGACCTGTCGGTGAGTGGCAGCGGCGAGCTTGAAGTTTCGGTGATCGAGGACGATGGCCAGATCACGACATTCACCCAGCCCTATTCCACGCTCGCCAATCTGCTGCGCGACGGGGTGTGGCGTTACAGCGCAGCCGTGGGCCGTTACGACCCGGCCTATTCCGCTACACAACGCCCGTTGGTGGCACAGGCCAGCGTGGCCCGTGGCTTGCCGGGCAATTGGACGGTCTACGGCGGCGCCATGGGCGCAAGCTTTTACCACGCCGGCCAACTCGGGCTGTCGCGGGACTTCGGCGCCTGGGGCGCGCTGGCGGTCGACGCGACCCAAGCGGCCACCGCCAGCGACGGCATCAAGGCCGGCAGCCAGGGCATGAGCTATGCCGCGCGCTACGGTAAAGCATTCGGCACCGGCACCCAGTTGCGCTTTGCCGGGTACCGTTATTCGACCGAAGGCTATCGGGATTTCGACGAGGCCGTGGCCGAGCGGGGCAGCGGCTGGCTACGCCATGGTTCGCGCCGCAGCCGCCTCGAAGGGGCGCTGTACCAAAACCTTGGAACGCGCAGCAGCCTGAGCCTTTCGGTATCTCAAGAAGACTATTGGGGCTCCAGCTACCAGCGCAAACAGGTGCAAGCCACCTTGAGCACCGTGTGGCAGGGCATTGGTGCCAACGCCTATATGAGCCAGGCGTTCGATGAGCGCAATCGCCAATACCGCCAGTGGGGCTTGAGCTTTAACATACCGCTGGGCAGCACCCGCTCCAGCGCTACCTTCGATGTGCAACGCAGCGGCGAGCGATTGAGCCAGCGCGCCTCGCTGGCCGGCTACCATGAGGACCTCAGGCTGAGCTATCGCGCAGCCTTGGCCCAGAATGGCCAGCAGGACCGCAGCGGCTCACTCTCTGCGAGCTGGCAAGGCCCGGCCACCAACCTGGGCGTCGCCGTGAGCAGAAGCGATACCTACAGCAGTGTCTCGGTCAATGCCAGCGGCTCGCTGGTGCTGCACCCGGGCGGGCTGATCGCGGCGCCACAGGTCAGCGATACCTTCGCCATCGTCGAAGTGCCGGGGATCGAGAACGTCCGCATGCGCAACGGCGCCGGGCGCACGAACACCGATGGCTACGCCATCGCCAGTTCGCTCAGGCCCTACCGCGCCAACACTGTCAGCCTGGACACTAGCGACCTAGGCCCGGATGTGCTGATCGAGAACGGTACCCAGCAAGTCATTCCGCGCCGTGGAGCGGTGGTCAAAGCCACCTTCAGCGGACGCAAGGTAGTACGGGTACTGCTGACGGCGCGCTTGCCAGGCGGCGACAACCTCGCCTTCGGTGCCGAACTGCTGGATAAGAACGGCGACTGGGTCGCAACCATCGGCCAGGGCGGCCAAGCCTTGCTAGAAAGCAACGACCAACCGCAGACATTGATGGCGCGCTGGGGCGAGAACGGCCAAGAGCGCTGCCAGTTGCGGATCGACCCGCAAGCAGCCACCCCCAAGCAGGGCTATCACCTGCTCCACGCGGAGTGCACAGGCTGACCATGCGCATACTTGTTTGGCATCTATCGCCGCGGGGGGCGCATTGCCGTCTAACCCCGCTGCCCCCGAAAAAGGCACCCACCATGAAACACCGTATCGCAGCCCTGAGCCTGCTGGCCGTAGGTCTCGCGGCCACCCCTTCGAGCTATGCCGCCCCCAACGTTCTCGAACCTAATGGCTGTTATTGGGTGCCGGATCATCCAGGCCCTGCGCAGGTCGTTTTGAATGTCCCTGACATGCATATCGCCCAGGATGCTCCGGTCGGCACCGAGGTTGCGGTAGTGTCCGATTGGGGGGTTACTAATCCGCCCGCGGTGTTCGAATGCCAAAACAACAGCAGTGGCGGCCCCATTATACCCACCGATTACAACGCAGATAACGCAGCGCCCATCGCCCAGTTGGCGAGCGGCCTGCCCAGGGTCGCACTGTCAGTGCCGGAAGACAGCATCATCGAGACCAACATCCCGGGTCTGGGGGTAAGTGTCCTCATGACAGTCGCCATCGATGGCCGTGATCCGACAATGCCCGAATTCGTGCTACAAAAAGCCGAAGCCCGGGTCCCGTTCAGGTCTACCCGCGGTTACAACAACACCATCCTTCGGGTATCGGGGCATCTATATTTCCTCACGCTGGTCAAGACTGGGCCTATCCCGGCCGGGCTGCACAGCTTAGATCCTGGCCATCAGGTGGTATTGGGCAGGATCACTCAGTCAGTAGTGGGTGGGGTAGACACCGCGCTGAACTTTTCCCTGTCGGGGAACTTGACGTCCTCGGGCTGTAGCACCGCTGCAGATCCGGTGACCCCTAACCCGGTGCATCTGGGGGATTTCGAGGCCAAGGATTTTGAGCGAGCCGGCAGCGCTAGCCCCTTGGTGCCCTTCCAATTGAACCTGGTGGATTGCAATGTACCTCCGCCCGGTAGCACCTTGCCGCGCGTGCACTTACAGCTCGACCCCGCTAACGGCTCCGCCGCGATCGATGCCACCCAGGGCCTCTTCAGCACGGGTGCTGGCTCCAGCGGCGGCGGCGTGGCATTCCAGGTGCTGCGCCAGGATGGCATACAAGCCATGCCGCTGAGCACCAAGGAGCCGATCACGACCTTGCCCTCCAATGACACAAACTTGCCGCTCAACGTAAGGCTGGTCAAGCACACCGGGCCGGTCACACCCGGCACGCTCACGGGGGCGCTGAACTTCCTGCTCACCTATGAGTGACGCCCAGCCCTAACGCCATATAGCAGCTACAGTGCCCTGTTCGGTCCTTAGCTCTCCATCACAAGGCTAGCCCTCCTGGCCCCCAAGGAGGGTAACGCGGCCAAGGCTGGGAAAACCGTGATGGGACCTCCAAATAAGGTCTTATTTCAACAGCGCGGCCCAGCCCGACCTCTGCGGTAGCCTAACAGCTATCTAACCTACCCGGCATGTGCGGGCATTACCGGTTCGATCGACCTATTAGTACTGCTAGGTTACGTCGCCATCGATTCTTCGTATATTTTTTAATACCTCCTTACACAGCGCAACGCAGCGCAACTCCCCTTCATAGTTAAGCACTATGCGCGTTGCGATCTCACTGCCAAGGCTTTAAATCGACGATCACTTAAGGGCGACCGATATGAAATTTCCGCTACTTCGTAATTTCTGTTTAACTATCCCGCTATGCATTAACGCTTCCTTAGCATTCGCCGCAGCCTCCACGGGTACGATTCAACTCGCGGACGCGGATGGCAAATCCTGCCAATTGACGGCAAGCGGCGACGGTACAACACATTTGATCCGCAGCTGCGACCTAAGCGCCAGTTTTCTGCGAGTTATGGACGTACCTTCAACAACCACGATCACGCTGTCGGCGAAGGACTGTAGCGACTCGACCGAAAGCCAGAATTGGTGGGTACGCCTGCAAGCTACGGCGCGGAGTACGTCTACAGTTCCCGAGGGGGGGCTTAATGTTACCAACATCGTGAACGAGGCGGTGAAATATCTCGCTAATCCGACCGCCGATGTTTACGTTGGACCCAACCTAAAGATCACTGGCGCCGGTGTTAAAAGGGCTGCCGGCCCCAATGAGGTGTCGAAATGTGCAGTAATGCGCCTACCGGTAAGCGAGAGCGGGCGCGCGCAGCAGGTTAAGGTCCAGTTCCTGCCCGAACACTCGGGCCAAAGTAATCTACAAGGATGTAGCGACTCTGCGCTTTTCATGAATTACTTCCCCGCCAATAACGATTCGGGGGACCCATATAAATATGGCTGGATCCAACAGTGCATGAGGCTTACCGATGCCAATGACAACCCCTTCTATACGCATTACAGAGCAAACTACGATTTTAGGGAATCCGCGAAAAACCCTACCTACTGCCCTGCAGGCCAGTTGGCTACGGGCATAGCATACTGGTCCCCCTCTAGCAAATTCTTCCTCCAGTGTGCTGCATTCCATAATTCCAAAACCGATAAGCGACTAGATACTTCATCTAGGCCCCAAGCCGGGCGGTGGGTTGAGTCTAAAGATAATATTATGATTTGTGAAAAACCAAATACCGGCGCCCCAGAGCAGTTAATCTGGAACTCCAACTCAGCTATAACGGGCTGGCACGTCAATTCGAAGTCGAAGTCCCACCAGGCATGGTGCTCCAGCTACATCCAGGAATGAACGAGTTACGGGCGCCCTATTCCCATTAAATAGTGGCGCCCAAGCACCTACAGCACTGACTGCGCGGTTTGCTATGTCAACTCGGTGGAGCGCCAGGCCGCAGGTCCAGCCCAAAAAACGACATTTTCGGGCCTGAAGCAGGCTGCGTGTCTTCACTGAGCAACAATGAGGAAATAGCTACGGTACACGCGCGCTGAGGCGAAAACCGTCACGTTTTTGGGGGTTTATTAGGGAAGGTGGCAACCCCACCAGCCACACCCCGGCACACGATGTTCCCGCTGTGGCTGCTCCCTTCCGGGCCTGACCAGGTTGACGGGTAATCATTGCGAGGGGACCGATGGGGCCGCCATAACGCACGCTTGCCGGGTTGCCCGGTGAGCGGGGGCCATTGTACAGGCTTGACGCCCGGATACAACCGGCGCCCGGAAAAAAACAACCAATTCAGGTGTTAACGTCATCTAGCGCTCGCTCGGCGCCGCCCCCTGTCTCGCCGACTTCCAAAATGTCAGCGGCTTTAGCGCTTGCCCACCCGCACCACCCCAATCGTTGCGGCTTGGCGTTCAGTGCGACCGATCATACGAACGAGTGGCACTGCCGGTGTTCATTCCACGGTGCGCCGCGATCGCTCAACTATGCGGCTGCTTGACCTTCTTTGAAATGCATTTATCACAGGTGATCTGCAATTTTTGACACGATGTTCCAAAAAGCAAATGAGCTAACACTTACTGCAAGGGAGCACCCTAAACTGCCAGGCAACAGGGCAAAAACCTCGCAATAGTGCTAGGTACACAGAAAGAAGACAATCGAATACCTTGCCTTATACCTACTTGTGAAAACGGATAAACATCATGAAACCACACCATTGCAGCCCTACGCTTGCTTTACTGTTAGGAATTCTTGGATTAGCGGGCCTCTCAACCGCTCATGCGGCAGATCCGTTGGCTGAGGTTATCGGCGCCCTGCGTATTGAGGCACCCAATCAAAATAGTTGCTCTATTGTCGCCAACGGCGAAGGAACCTCGATTTTCACCAGAGACTGTGGCAACGACAGGTCTCAAATAACCCTCGATCAAATGCCCTCTACTTCGAGAATATTGATCAGCTCACTGGATTGCAGCGAATCGGTCTCTGATCACCAAGATTGGTGGGTGACTCTGGAAACCACAGCCAGGCAAACCTCGACTTTGCCACTGAGTGTAGATGCAATAGTTAAAAAAACCGAGGCTTGGCTAGCCAACCCAGCCGATCCTTACGTTGCCCCCTATGTGCGTATTGTAAATGGGCAGATTAGAAAGACCTCCGGCCAAGCACGCTGTGCGGCAGTAACGCTTCCCGTTTCCTCACCGGAAAAGAAAAAAAATTCATTTTTATTCCATGCTGAACCCAGCCAGGAAGCCGTTGAGCAAAACGGCATGTACCACGGAACCTGCAAGTACGGCGTGATGATGAGAATCTACTCTAAAGATCCTTATGACTTTAGCTTTCAATGCTTGTCATACATCGACGGCGAGAACAATCGCTACGTCCCGTACAAATATTCTGGTTACTTTTACTTCAACTCCGACACCAAACCCTTGAGCTGCCCTAAGGACATGGCAATATACAAACTACGCATCGGAGTTAGCAAGAACCCTAGCTACTTCCGATGCGTAAGTTACAAGCACCCGGTCACCGGCGCAATCTTACATTTAGAGCGTAACAATTACGAACAAAGATATATAAACAGGAATGGGCATCATATGCTATGCGAAAACCGAAATCAAGCCGGCCCTGAGGTACTGGTGTCCGAGCCTAACAATGTCATTACAGGCTACGACATAGAAAAGAATACTCAGCAAATACAGTGTTCAACTTATAGTAATCCTTCACAATAACACCTCACTGGCGGGCGCCTTATAGTTCTAGTAACTTAAGCACGCCCGCCTCATCCATCACGCCACCCCTACTGCGGCGCCCCCGGACACGCACCGTGGTCCGTAGCCACCACCGACTCATTCCCTCCCCCCTCAATGGCCAGCATTTCATCGGCCTTCCCGCCCGCGCCTTGCACCACTAAGTGAATGAAGTGCAGTTTGACGATAACCTCGGGCGGCAGGGCGAAGGGGTAAAAGTCCGGCTGGCCCATGGCGCGGGATAGCTCGTTGAGCATCCCGGCCAGCTCGATCCAGGCATTCACGAACGCCAGGAAAGCCGAAGCGCTGGTGTGGCTGGGGTCGTACAGGTTGTTCGGCGAGAAGGGCACATAATCGAGCCCGGCGTTGTGGCCGCTCATGCCGAAGCCTTGGGCCGTATCGACCGCGTCCATCATGTGCAGGTAGTGCGCCCAGGTTTCAGCCCAGTCTTCCCAGGGGTGCATGGTGGCGTAGGCGCTTACATACTGCTGCGCCCAGGCCGCCGGTGCGCCTTGCTGGTAATGGCGCTCGAGCGCGTCCGCATAGCTTTGTTGCTCATCGCCAAACAGCGCGCGGAAGGGTTCCAACCATGTGCTGCCGGCAATCAATCGGTCCCAGTAGTAATGGCCCACTTCGTGGCGAAAATGCCCGAGCAGCGTACGGTAAGGCTCTCGCATCGCCTGGCGCACCGCTTCGCGGTGAGCGTCGTCGGCTTCCTTGATGTCCAGCGTCACCAAGCCATCGGCGTGGCCCGTGGTCGGCCGCGTGCCATCCATGCTGGTGCCCACGAAGTCAAAGGCAAGGCCGGTGGCTTCATCTTCGATCTTGGCCACCAGCGGCAGGCCGAGGTTCAGCAGCTGAGCCACCAGGCGGCGCTTGGCGGTTTCCACTTTCAGCCAGTAACCGTTGTTTTCTGGCACGGACAGGTCCGGGATGGTGCGGTTCAGGCGGCAGGCGCGGCACAAGGGTTGAGGGTCTCCCGCGGGCACCAGCCAATTGCAGGCCGCGGCGGTGTCGAAGTTGGCGCAGCGGCGCACAGCGCCGGCCTCCGGCGCGCTGTCGAGGGTCCAGGTGCCTGGTGCCTGGCCAGGGCTCAGCGCAGACACCAGGTCGTTTCCCGGCAAGTAACCCAGCGGGGCCTGGCAAGTCAGGCACAGGCTGTTGCCGAAGAACACCGCCTGGCCACAGCGGCAATGCCACAGCTTGCCGTGCCCCGTTTCAGCCGGCGCCGGTGCGAGTGCGCGCGGGCCGGCGATGCGTGAACTGATGCGGTTGAAATAGCGGTACATAGGGCGTTCCTCGGCGAGCCTGCATCACTAGATTCACCCGGGGCGGCGCAGTTCCGGCCACAAGCCAGCCGGCGTTGATCCAGGTCATCTAGGCGGGTCCTCAGGCCCGCATAGGAGCTGGCGACAGCCTGCGAAGCGGTGCGCCGTGGTTCGCGGGCTTTGCCTGTTCTGGCTATGGGCCGTGAACACCAGGCGGCGCGGGGGTGCAGATCATTCCCGGGCTCTGCCCGGGCCCACAGGTTCCCGTGGCAGGTGTGGGAGCTGGCGCCAGCCGGCCATCGCAGGGTCGCGGGCAGGCCTGCTGCTACAGGCCGGAGGGCTCGGCCAGCATGGCGGCGAACTGCGCTTCGTCCATCACCGCCACCCCCAACTGCTGCGCCTTGGCCAACTTGCTCCCTGCCCCTGGCCCCGCCACCACCGTGTGGGTTTTGGCGGACACGGAACCGGCTACCTTGGCGCCCAGGGCCTCGAGTTTGTCCTTGGCCTCATCGCGGCTCATGCTTTCCAAGGTGCCGGTGAGCACCCAGGTTTGCCCGGCCAATGGCAAGCCTTCCACCACCTTTTTTACGCTAGCCCAGTGCATGCCGAAGTCGCGCAACTGCGCCTCCACGGCCAGGGCTTCGGCGCGGCGTTGTGGGTCGTCGAAGTATTCACGCACCGCCTTTGCCGTGCGCTCGGCCACGACCTGGCGCAGGTCGAGCCAATCGGCTTGGGCGAGGGTGTCCAGGGCGCCGAATTTCTGCGCCAGCTTTTGCGCGGCGCCGGGGCCCACGTAGGGGATGTCCAGTTTGGCTACCAACCCCTCGAAGCTGGTGGCGGCGGCGAACTCGGCATGCAGCTCGCCCTCCCCTTGCAACTCGATGCCCCGCTCGAGCAGTTGGGCGATCACTGTGCGGTTGTGTTCTTCCTCGAAGAAGTGGCCGATCTCATAGGCCACCTCGTTGCCGATGTCTGGCAAATAGGTGAGCACCAGGGGTTTTGCCGCCATGATCCGTTGCAGCGTGCCCAGGGAGCGGGCGAGCACCTTGGCGGTTTCTTCGCCCACTTCGGGGATCCCCAGGGCGAAGATAAAGCGCGCCAGGGCCGGCGTGCGGCTAGCTGCGATGGCATTGACCAGGTTGCGGCTGGACACCTCGGCGAAACCTTCCAGGGCCAGCACCTGTTCCTGGGTCAGGGTGTACAGGTCCGCCGGCGACCGCACCAGGCCGGTGTCTACCAGTTGCTCGACGATCTTGTCGCCCAGGCCGTCCACATCCATGGCCCGGCGCGAGACGAAATGGATGATCGCCTGCTTGAGCTGCGCGGCGCAGGCCAGCCGGCCGACGCAGCGGTACACCACGCCTTCGATCACCGTTTGCTTGCCTTTGCTGCGCTTGATCAGCTGCGTGCGTTCCACCTCCGAGCCGCACACCGGGCAGGCCGTGGGCACCGGCACCGGGCGAGCATCCGCGGGGCGGCGGTCGGTGACCACCTGCATCACCTGCGGGATCACGTCGCCGGCGCGGCGGATGATCACCGTATCGCCGATCATCAGGCCCAGGCGCGCGACTTCATCCATGTTGTGCAAGGTGGCGTTAGCCACGGTCACGCCCGCCACCTTCACCGGCTTCAAGCGCGCCACGGGGGTAACGGCGCCGGTGCGGCCGACCTGGAATTCCACGTCCAGCAACTCGGTCATTTCCTCGGAGGCGGGGAATTTATGCGCCAGGGCCCAGCGCGGCTCGCGGGAACGGAAGCCCAATTCCCGCTGGGCGCCGATACTGTTGACCTTGAACACCACGCCGTCGATTTCATACGCCAGCGCCTGGCGCCGCGCGCCGATGTCGCGGTAGTACTCCAGGCACTGTTCAACGCTGTTCGCCAGTTTCAGTTCACGGCTGATCGGCAGGCCCCATTGCTGCAATTGCTTGAGGTTGCCGATATGGGTGTCGGCGATGTCATGGCTGACCTGGCCGATGCCATAGCAGCAGAACTCCAACGGCCGGCTGGCGGTGATGCGCGAATCCAGCTGGCGCAGGCTGCCGGCGGCGGCATTGCGTGGGTTGGCGAAGGTTTTGCCACCGGCTTCGGCCTGGGCAGCGTTAAGCCGCTCGAACCCAGCCTTGCTCATGTACACCTCACCCCGCACTTCCAGCGTGGTCGGCCAGCCGCTGCCCTTGAGCCTGAGCGGCACGTTGCGGATGGTGCGCACGTTCACGCTGATGTCTTCGCCGGTGGTGCCATCGCCGCGGGTGGCGCCGCGCACCAATTGCCCGTCCTGATACAACAGGCTCACCGCCAGGCCGTCGAGCTTGGGCTCGCAGCTATATTCCACCGCCTGGGTTTCCAGGCCGTCACACACGCGGCGGTCGAAATCGAGCAGGTCCTGCTCTTCGAAGGCGTTGCCCAAACTGAGCATGGGAATCTCGTGTCGCACCGTGGCAAAGGCAGACAACGCAGCGCCGCCCACGCGCTGGGTGGGCGAGTCTGGCGTGACCAGTTGCGGGTTATCCGCTTCCAGTGCCTTGAGTTCACGGAACAGGCGGTCGTACTCGGCGTCCGGGATGCTGGGCTCATCTAGCACGTAATAACGGTAGTTGTGCTCGTCCAGTTCCTGGCGGAGTTCGAGAATGCGGGTTTGGGCAGTGGTCATCGGGCGTGGGTCCGGCGGTCGCGGTGTTCACAAAAGGGAGAAACGAAAAGGCCAGCCCGTGTTGACACTGGGCTGGCCTTTAAACCATAGCGGGTTAGCGCTTTTGAGTGAGCGCGCGGCGCTCGAATTCAACGATACGCTGGCGGTAGTGCTCGATGGTCTGCGCCGTGAGCACGCTGCGCTGGTCGTCCTTGAGTTCACCGTCCAGCTCATGCGCCAGCTTGCGCGCGGCGGCGACCATCACCTCGAACGCCTGCTTGGGATGTCGCGGCCCCGGCAGGCCGAGGAAGAAGCTCACCGCGCGGGTGGTGAAGTGATCGATGTCATCCAGGTCGAACACGCCCGGCTTGACCGCGTTCGCCATGGAGAACAGCACTTCGCCATTGCCGGCCATGCTTTCGTGGCGATGGAAGATGTCCATGTCGCCGAAGCGCAGGCCGCTTTCCAGGATGTTCTGCAACAGCGCCGGGCCCTTGAAGCCATTGGCGTCCCGGGAAATCACGTTGATCACCAGCACCTCTTCCACTGGCGCCGGCTCCTCGCCAAAGCCGGAGGCATCGTCGAGGTTGTAGTCTTCACGGGCGGACATCCGCGGTTCGTCCGTTGCAAGCTCGGTGGGGCGTACCGTTTCCTGGCGCTTGCGCCGGCTAGGCTCGCGGCTGGGCGCGGTCATCGACGGCAGGTCGGTTTCGTCCAGTTGCGGTTCCTGGTGGGTGTCCAGCACCCGGGGCGGGCCCAGCACTTCGGTGGGCCCTTCTTCATCGGGGAGGTTGGAGAAACTGCGGTCCAGCCTGAACTTAAGCTTGCCCTTGCCGCCGCGCATCCGGCGCCAGCCATCGAAGAGAATGCCGGCAATCACGATGATGCCGATGACGATCAGCCACTCGCGCAGACCGATTTCCATGTAGTCCTGTGCCTCAAAAAAATGTCAAAAATGAAATAGGGTAAAAAACCCTTTAAAACGTAGCCCCAAGCCGCTGTTCTGGTTGGTGTTTTTGCTACGCGTACAAAAATGTGAACAATAAACTAACACGACCAAAGGCAACTTTACACCGTCGGCTGCATGTGTTTCATGAGCGACCTCAAGCGTCGACCATCGCCAGCGCTTCTTCCACGTCCACCGCCACAAGCCGCGAGCAACCTGGCTCATGCATGGTAACCCCCATCAGTTGATCGGCCATTTCCATGGCGATCTTGTTGTGGGTGATGTAAATGAACTGCACGGTCTGCGACATCTCCTTCACCAGCCGCGCATAACGGCCCACGTTGGCGTCATCGAGCGGCGCATCCACCTCGTCGAGCATGCAGAACGGCGCAGGGTTGAGCTGGAAGATCGAAAACACCAGGGCCAAGGCTGTCAGCGCTTTTTCACCGCCGGACAACAAGTGAATGGTGCTGTTTTTCTTCCCTGGCGGCCGGGCCATGATTGTGACCCCTGTATCGAGTAAATCTTCGCCGGTCAGTTCCAAATAAGCGCTACCGCCGCCGAAAACCTTTGGAAACAGCGCCTGCAAGCCGCCGTTGATCTGGTCGAACGTGTCTTTGAAGCGGTTGCGGGTTTCCCGGTCGATCTTGCCGATCACGCTTTCGAGGGTGGCCAACGCCTCCACCAGGTCGGCGTCCTGGGCATCCAGGTAGCGCTTGCGCTCGGACTGCTGGCGGTATTCCTCGATGGCCGCCAGGTTGATCGCGCCAAGGCGGTCGATGCGCGCGCCCAACCCTTGCAGCGCCTCCTCGGCGGCGGCTTCGCTGGCATCCGCGGCAAGGGTTTGCAGCACACCGTGCAGGTCGTAGCCATCCTGCTGCAGTTGCTCTTGCAGCGCCTTGCGCCGTTCGTTCAAGGCCTGCCATTGCAGCCGGTACTGTTCCATTTGCCCGCGCAGCAGCTGCGATTGCTGCTCGGCCTGGGTGCGGCGCTTTTCCGCGTCGCGCAGCTCGCGGTCAGCGTCATCCAAGGCGGCGCGGGCGTTGCGCATGTCCTCGTCGACCGCCAGGCGTTGTTCGAGCAAGGCCTCGAGCTTGAGCCGCAACTCTTCGAGCGGCGCCTCGCCCTCCTCCAGGTTCAGGGTCAGTTGCTCCTGGCGCTCGGCCAGCCGCGCCGATTGCAATTCGAGCCGCTCCAGGGCCTGGTGGGTGGAATTGTGCTGGGCCCGCAGCGAGCCGAGGCGCAGTGCCAGCTGATGCGCGCTGTCCTTGTGCTGGCGGGCGTCCTGGCGCACCCGTTCGAGGCGCTCGCGCAGTTCCTCGCGGGCCGCCATCAGGGCTTCGCGCTGGCCGGTGTCCTCGGCCATGGCGTCGAGCGCTTCTTGCAGGATAAGCCGGCACTCACCGATGGCTTCGGTTTCCATGGCGCGCTGCTCGGCCAATTCAAGGGTTTCTTCGTCGAGCCGACGGCGACGCAGCGCCAGCTGCTCGGCACGCGCCTGGCTGGCCGAGCGCCGCGCCTTGAGCTCGCCCAGTTGCCGGGCTTCGTCCTGCAAGCGCCGGCGCAGTTGTTCACGCGCTTGCTCGCTGGCCTGCTGGCGCTGGCGCAGTTGCAGCATGCGTTCGTCCAGGTGCGCTTGCGCCGCCTCGGCCGCTTCGCGGGTGGCGTTGAGGGCATCCAGCTCCTGGGCCCGGGCGAGCATACCGCCCTGGGTGTCGTTGCCACGGCTGACCCGCACGAAATGCCGGCCCACCCAAAAGCCATCGCGAGTGGCCAGGCTCTCGCCGGGCGCCAGGCCATGGCGAGCCGCCAGCGCGGCATCGAGGCTCTCGGCGGGGCGCACCTGCCCGAGCCAGGCGGAGAGGTCCAGCGGGCCGCTGACTTTTTCCAACAGGCTGCCAACAAGCGCAGGGGCGGCGATCGGTTGCGCCAGGCGCAGGTCCCCGCTTTCCAGGCCGGCAAGGCTGGCGGCGCTGGGGTCATCGACCAGCACCGCTTGCAGGTCCGCACCCAGCACGGCTTCCACCGCCTGCTCCCAACCCGCCTCCACCCGCAGCCCCTGGGCCAGGCGCGGCTGCGCTTGCCAGCCGTGCTCGCTCAGCCACTCGCTTACCCCGCCGCCAGGGTTGAGGGCGGCTTGTTGCAGCGCCTCCAGCGAGGCCAGGCGACCGCCCAGGCGCTGCAGCTCCCCCTGCCCCGCTTGTTGTTCGAGGCCCAGCGCTTGCAGCTCGCCCCGCAGCGTTTCGAGCAGTTCGGCCTGTTCGTCTTCTTCGGCCTGCAGGCTGTCGATCAACAGCTCGCTCTCGGCGAGCTGTTCGTTGAGCTCGACGATGGCCGCGTCCTCAGGGTCCGCGGCGAGGGTGGCCAGCTCCTCGGCCAAGCGCCGCTGCCGCTCGGCCAGGCGCTCCAGGGTTTGTTCCAGCTGTTGCAGGCGCGCCTGTTGCACTTCGGCCTGGCGTCGCGGTTCGGCGGAGCGGGTGTTGAACGCGTCCCACTGCTCCTGCCAGCCCTGCATGGCGGTTTCGGCCATCTCCAGTGCCTCGGCGGCGTCCTCGGCGGCGGCGCTGGCCATGGCTTGCTCGGGCTCGAGCATGGCCAATTCTTCGCCCAGGGTCGCCAGCAGGGTTTGGTCGTGCCCCAGGTGGGATTCGGTTTCCTGGCGCGCCCGCTCTGCCTCGCGCAGGTCGTCCTGCAACTGCCGCAGGCGTTGCTGGCCGTGGGCGATGCTCTGCTCGACCCGGGCGATGTCGCCGCCGACCGAATAAAAGCGCGCCTGCACTTGGTTGAAGCGCTCGGACAGTTCGTGGTGGCCGTCGCGCAGGCGCTCGATGCTGGCATCGGCGCTGCGCTGGTCGGCCACCAGCGCCTCGAAGCCGATTTCCTGCTCGCCGATGATGCTTTCGCGCTGGGCGACCTGCTCATCCAGCGCGCGCCAGCGCAAGGCCGCCAGCTGCGCCTTGAGCTGGCGCTCCTCGGCCTTGTACTGCTGGTATTTTTCCGCGGCCTGGGCCTGGCGGTGCAGGCGTTCGAGCTGGCGGTCGAGCTCTTCGCGTAGGTCGGTCAGGCGTTCGAGGTTTTCCTGGGTGCGGCGGATGCGGCTTTCGGTTTCGCGGCGGCGCTCCTTGTACTTGGAAATGCCCGCCGCCTCTTCGATGAAGTTGCGCAGCTCTTCGGGCCGCGCCTCGATCAGCCGGGAGATCATGCCCTGTTCGATGATCGAGTAGCTGCGCGCGCCCAGGCCGGTGCCGAGGAAAATGTCGGTGATGTCCCGGCGGCGGCACTTGGTGCCGTTGAGGTAATAGGTGTTCTGGCCGTCGCGGGTGACTTTGCGGCGAATGGAGATCTCCGCGTAGGCGGCGTATTCGCCGATCAGCGTGGTTTCGCTGTTGTCGAACACCAGCTCGATGCTGGCCTGGCTGACCGGCTTGCGGCTGGTGGAGCCGTTGAAGATCACGTCCGTCATGGACTCGCCGCGCAGGTTCTTGGCGCTGCTTTCCCCCATGACCCAGCGCACGGCGTCGATGATGTTGGATTTGCCGCAGCCATTGGGGCCGACCACCGCCGCCATGTTGCTGGGGAAGTTCACCGTGGTGGGGTCCACGAAGGATTTGAACCCCGCCAGGCGGATGCATTTGAGGCGCATGCTAGCCCGCGCCCAGCGCGGCCAGCACCAGCTGGCAGCTCAGCTCGCCATAGGCCTTGAGCTGGCGGCGAATGCTGGCGGGGTCCCGCGCGCGCACGGCGACCAGCAACCCGTCGAACAGCGCCAGGTAATCCGTCATGGCCGCCTTGCGCTGTTCCAGGGCCAGGTAATAGTTACGGCTGATCGCCGGCTGCAGGTTTTCGACCGTCTCCTGCAGGTAAGGGTTGTTGGCGAAGGGGTACGCCGCGCGCATCACATTGAAGCTATCGTCCACGAACGCCTGGATGGCGTTGGCCTGGGCGCTTTCGCGCAGTTGCTGTTGCAAGGCCAGGAACGGCCGCAGGTCGGCTTCGCTGCGCCAGTGCTCGGCCACCGCGTTGCCCAGCAGGATATACAGCTCGCTCATCAGCGTGCACAGGCTGCGCACATGGTGGGCGTTGAGCTCGCTGACTTGGGCGCCCCGGCGCGGCAGGATCACCACCAGGTGCCGGCGTTCGAGGATCAGCAGCGCTTCGCGCACCGACCCCCGGCTGACGTTCAGCGCCTGGGTCACTTTCTGTTCCTGGATACGCTCGCCCGGGCGCAGCTCACCGCGCACGATACGGTCGGCCAGGTGGCGGGCAATCTGCTCGGCGAGGCTGTCCAAGGCCTTGAAGGTCATGATGATCTCTGCAGGTACGGGTGAATGCGCAAGGTCGCGATTGTATAGCAAATGTTGCCCGGCTGAACGAGGCGAACTGGCACGGAATAAGCTTACGTATCCCAGGGAGAAGTTCAGCGCACAAAGCTGACCCGAAAGTCAGAGAATTCTTGACCTGTTGGTCAAGCCACTACTACAGTCGGCGAGCCACTCCCGCCGCCGACTCACGCCTTTGCGAGGCCGCCCCGTGATCCAGTTCCTGCTTGACCGCCAACTGCGCACCGAAGACGACCTGGACCCGAACCTCACCGTGCTCGAGTACCTGCGCGAACGCCTCAACAAGCGCGGCACCAAGGAAGGCTGCGGCAGCGGCGATTGCGGTGCCTGCACCGTGGTGCTCGGCGAGCTGGCAGCGCAGCCCGACGGCACGCAGGGCTTGCGCTACCGCAGCATCAACGCCTGCCTGACCTTCGTTGCCAGCCTGCACGGCAAGCAGCTGATTACCGTGGAAGACCTCAAGCACCAGGGCCGCCTGCACAGCGTGCAGCAGGCCATGGTCGACTGCCACGGTTCGCAATGCGGCTTTTGCACGCCTGGTTTCGTGATGAGCCTGTTCGCGCTGCAAAAGAACTGCCCTGGCGCCGGCACCCCAGCCATCCACGAAGCCTTGGGCGGTAACCTGTGCCGCTGCACGGGTTATCGCCCGATCGTGGAGGCGGCTACGCAAGCGTGCGCGGCGCCGGCGGCGGATGCGTTCGACGCGCAGCGCGCCTCCACCGTCGCCCAGCTGCAGGCCATCGCCGCGCAAGGCCCGGGTGAATTGGGCGGCAGCCGCGCCCGCTGCCTTCTTCCTACCAGCGTGGACGCACTGGCGGCCGCTTATGCAGCCGACCCCGAAGCGCGGCTGTTCGCCGGCGGCACGGACCTGGCCCTGGAAGTGACCCAACAACACCGCCCGCTACGGTCGATGATCTACCTGGGCCAAGTGCCCGAGCTGCGCCAGGTGACGGTCAGCGAGCATTGCCTCAACATCGGCGCCGCCACCCCGTTGAGCGATTGCTACGCCGTGCTGGCCGAGGATTACCCAGACTTCGGCGCGCTGCTGCACCGTTTTGCTTCATTGCAGGTACGCAACCAGGGCACGTTGGGGGGCAATATCGGCAATGCCTCGCCCATCGGCGATGCACCGCCGCTGCTATTGGCCGCGGGCGCTTCGCTGGTGTTACGGCATGGGGATGAACGGCGGGAATTGCCGCTGGACGCGTTCTACCTGGACTACCGCGTGACCGCGCGGCGCCCAGGCGAATTCATCGAAACGGTGCGGGTGCCAAGGCCGGCCGAGGGGGCGCTGTTCCGTGCCTATAAGGTGTCCAAGCGCCTGGACGACGACATCTCCGCAGTCTGCGCCGCCTTCAACCTGACCCTCGAACAGGGTCGGGTCGCACAGTTGCGTATCGCCTACGGCGGCATGGCGGCGATCCCGAAGCGTGCCGTTGCCTGCGAGGCGGCCCTGCGCGGCCAACCCTGGGCCAGCGCCAGCGTGGAGGCAGCATGCCAGGCGCTGGCCGAGGACTTCACCCCACTGAGCGACCTGCGCGCCAGCAGCGAATACCGCTTGCTGGTCGCACAGAACCTGCTGCGCAAATGCTTGATCGAAACCCTCACGCCAGACCTTCACACCCGGGTGGCCGCTCATGTCTGAATCCCATGCCCCAGCGCTGACCGAGCAACAATTGGCCGAGGCCTTTCGCCAGGGCCTGGCCACCGGCGTGGGCCGCAGCGTGCGCCACGAAAGCGCGGAAAAGCACGTGAGCGGCGAAGCGCTGTACATCGACGACCGCCTGGAATTTCCCAACCAGCTGCATGTGTATGCGCGGCTGTCCGAACGCGCCCATGCTCGCCTGGTGAAGGTGGACACCACGCCTTGCCTGGCCATCCCCGGGGTGCGCCTGGTGATCACCCATGAGGACCTGCCAGCGCTCAAGGACATCGGCCCATTGGTGCCCGGCGACCCCCTGCTGGCCATCGACAAGGTGGAGTACGTGGGCCAGCCGGTGCTCGCCGTGGCCGCGCGGGACCTGCCCACCGCGCGCCGCGCTGCCATGGCGGCGATCATCGAATACGAAGACCTGGAGCCGGTGCTGGACGTGGTCGACGCCCTGCGCAAGCGCCACTTCGTGCTGGACAGCCATACCCACCAACGCGGCGACAGCGCAACGGCGCTGGCTTCGGCCCCGCACCGCTTGCAGGGCACCCTGCACATTGGCGGGCAAGAGCACTTCTACCTGGAAACCCAGGTCGCCTCGGTGATGCCTGGTGAAGACGGCGGCATGCTGGTGTATTCCTCCACCCAGAACCCCACCGAAGTGCAGAAGCTGGTGGCCGAGGTGCTGGGTGTGCCGATGAACAAGGTGGTGGTGGACATGCGCCGCATGGGCGGCGGCTTTGGCGGTAAGGAAACCCAAGCCGCCGGCCCTGCCTGCCTGTGCGCGGTCATCGCCCGGCTCACCGGGCAGCCGACCAAGATGCGCCTGCCGCGCGGCGACGACATGGCCATGACCGGCAAGCGCCACCCGTTCTACCTCGAATATGACGTCGGCTTCGACGACAGCGGCCGCCTGCACGGTATCGCCATGGCGCTGGCCGGCAACTGCGGGTATTCGCCCGACCTGTCCGCGTCCATCGTCGACCGCGCGATGTTCCATGCCGACAACGCCTATTACCTGGGCGATGCCACCATCCACGGCCACCGCTGCAAGACCCACACCGCCTCCAACACGGCGTACCGCGGCTTCGGCGGGCCGCAAGGGATGGTCGCTATCGAAGAAGTGATGGACCGTATCGCTCGTCACCTGCGCCTAGACCCGCTCGCGGTGCGCAAGGCGAACTACTACGGCAAGACCGACCGCAACATCACCCACTACTACCAGACCGTGGAGCACAACCTGCTCGAAGAAATGACTGCCGAGCTGGAAGCGAGCTGCAACTACGCCAAGCGCCGCGAAGCGATCCGCGCGTTCAATGCCAGCAGCCCGGTATTGAAAAAAGGCCTGGCACTGACCCCGGTGAAGTTCGGCATTTCCTTCACCGCCAGCTTTCTCAACCAGGCCGGGGCGCTGCTGCACATCTATACCGACGGCAGCCTGCAGCTCAACCATGGCGGCACGGAGATGGGCCAGGGCCTGAACACCAAGGTGGCGCAGGTCGTGGCCGAGGTGTTTTCGGTGGATATCAGCCGCATCGAAATCACCGCCACGCACACCGGCAAAGTGCCCAACACCTCCCCTACCGCCGCGTCCAGCGGCGCCGACCTCAATGGCAAGGCCGCGCAGAATGCCGCCCTCACCCTGCGCCAGCGGCTGGTGGAGTTCGCCGCCCGGCATTGGCGGGTCAGCGAAGAAGACGTGGTGTTCAGCAACGGCCTGGTGCGGGTGCGCGAGCAGCTGATGACCTTCGAAGCGTTGGTGCAGTTGGCGTATTTCAACCAGGTGTCGCTGTCGAGCACCGGCTTCTATAAAACCCCAAAAATCTTCTACGACCGCTCCCAGGCCAAGGGCCGGCCGTTTTATTACTTCGCCTTCGGCGTAGGCTGCAGCGAAGTACTGGTGGACGTGCTGACCGGCGAATACAAACTCACCCGCGTGGACATCCTCCACGACGTGGGCGCCTCGCTGAACCCGGCCATTGACATCGGCCAGGTAGAGGGCGGGTTTATCCAAGGGTTGGGCTGGCTCACCTGCGAAGAGCTGGTGTGGAACGACAAGGGCCGCCTGCTCACCAATGGCCCGGCCAGCTACAAGATTCCTACCGTCGCGGACGCCCCGGCCACCTTCAACGTGCGCCTGGTGGAGAACCGCAAGAACCCCGAAGACACCGTGTTCCACTCCAAGGCCGTGGGCGAACCCCCCTTCATGCTGGGCATCAGCGCCTGGTGCGCGATCAAGGATGCGGTCGCCAGCCTGGCGAACTATCAGGTGCAGCCGCCACTCGATGCCCCCGCCACCCCTGAACGCGTGTTGCGGGCCTGCCAGCACCTGCGCCTGGCCACGGTCAGCGCCGTTGCGGCCGAACAACCGGTGGAGGCCTGAGCCATGAGCGACTGGATTGGCGCGTTGGCGCGGCTGCACGCGGCGGGCGAAGCCTGCGTGCTGGTCACGCTGATCGAGGAACGCGGTTCCACGCCGCGCAACGCCGGGGCAAAAATGGTAGTCACGGCCAATGCCGCGTTCGACACCATTGGCGGCGGCAACCTGGAGTTCAAGGCTCTGGGCATCGCCCGCGAACTGCTCGCCGACGGCAGCCGCCAGTCGCGCCTGGAGCGCTTCAGCCTCGGCGCCAGCCTGGGCCAATGCTGTGGCGGAGCCGCCGTGGTGTTGTTCGAGCCCTTGGGCCAACCCCAGGCGCATATCACGGTCTTCGGCGCAGGCCACGTGGGCCGGGCGCTGGTGCCGCTGCTGGCCAGCCTGCCGTGCCGAGTGCGCTGGGTAGACGCCCGCGCGGAGGAGTTCCCTACAGCGTTGCCGCCGGGGGTGGAAGCGATCGTCAATGATGACCCGGTGGAGGAAGTCGAACGGCTGCGCCCGGGCAGCTACTGCCTGGTGATGACCCACGACCACCAGTTGGACCTGCTATTGAGCGAGGCCATTCTGCGCAGGGACGACGTACACTGGTTCGGGCTGATCGGCTCGCGCACCAAGCGAGCCCGTTTCGAGCACCGCCTGCGCGACCGCGGCGTGCCCCCCGAAGCGCTGTTGCGCATGCGCTGCCCGGTCGGGCTGGCGCCGGTCAAAGGCAAACTACCGATAGAGATCGCGGTCTCGATTGCCGCGGAAATCATTTCCATCTACAACGCAAGTTTCGGCCAAGACTGCCAGGGCAGCGAGGCCCTTACCCGCCTCACGCCACAGTCTCGGCGCAACTCCTCGGTACGACAGAGCATTCCATGAAGCCAACCCGCAAAGCCTACCGCGCCAGCCTGCTGCATAGCCTTGGCGATCCCACCGAGGTCGGCATAGAAGCCTCCTATGAATACATCAGCGACGGCTTGCTGCTGATCGAAGACGGCAAGATCGCCGCCCAGGGCGAAGCGGCGGCGCTGCTGCCCACCTTGCCGGAAGGCACGCCGGTCGAACACTTCGAACGGGGCCTGATCACGCCCGGGTTTATCGACACCCATATCCACCTGCCGCAGACCGGCATGATCGGCGCTTACGGCGAGCAACTGCTGGACTGGCTCAACACCTACACCTTCCCCTGCGAGCGGCAGTTCGAGAACAAGGCCCACGCCGACGACGTGGCGGCACGCTTCCTGGCCGAGTTGCTGCGCAACGGCACCACCACCGCACTGGTGTTCGGCAGCGTTCACCCGCAATCCGTCGATGCCCTGTTCGAAGCGGCGCAACGCCTGGACCTGCGGTTGATCGCGGGCAAGGTGATGATGGACCGCAACGCGCCGGGCTACCTCACCGATACCGCCGAGAGCAGCTACGCGCAGAGCAAGGCGCTGATCGAGCGCTGGCATGGCAAGGGCCGCCTGCACTACGCGGTCACCCCACGCTTCGCCCCCACCAGCACGCCTGAGCAACTGGCAATGGCCGGCCGCCTGTTGGCCGAACACGACGGCCTGTACCTGCAAACCCACCTGAGCGAGAACGCCAAGGAGATCGAGTGGGTGAAGGCGCTGTTCCCCGAACGCCAAGGCTACCTGGACGTCTACGACCACTACCATCTGCTGGGCGAACGCTCGGTGTTCGCCCACGGTGTGCACCTGTGCGAAGAAGAGTGCGCACGGCTGGCCGACACCGGCTCGGCCATCGCCTTCTGCCCGACCTCCAACCTGTTCCTGGGCAGCGGCCTGTTCAACCTGCCCATGGCCGAGCGGCACAAGGTCAAGGTCGGGCTGGGGACGGACGTGGGCGGCGGCACCAGCTTTTCGATCCTGCAAACCCTTAACGAAGCCTACAAAGTGATGCAGCTCCAGGGCGCGCGGCTCAACCCGTTCAAGTCGCTGTACCTGGCTACCTTGGGGGGCGCGCGCGCCCTCTCGCTGGACCGCCAGATCGGCAGCCTGGAAGTGGGCAAGGAGGCAGACTTCCTGGTGCTGGACCTCGCCGCCACACCGCTGCTCGATTACCGCCTGCAGCAGTGCAAGGACATCGCCGAAACGCTGTTCGTGCTGATGACCCTGGGGGACGATCGGGTAGTGCGGCATACCTTCGCCATGGGGCAAAAGGTGCATAGCCGTTAGCTACCAGGCGCCGGGGCCCGGGCGTTGCCGGGCCTTCGGGGGCACGGACCTGCGCCTACAGGCCCTTCACCTTGGAAAACACCTCTTGCAGGCCCGGCGCCGGCTTGGCCTGGAAATCGAGCTTGGCGTCGATATGGTCCATATGGCTCATCATCAATGCCACGGCCTGTTCAGCGTTCCGGGACTCGATGGCATCGATCAAGGCGGTGTGCTCGTTGAATGAGCAGTGGTTGCGCTCGCCGCTTTCATACAGGGCAATGATCAGTGAGGTTTGCGATACCAGGCTGCGCTGGAAGCTGATCAGCGGCTGGTTACCCGCCGCCTCGGCGAGCTTGAGGTGGAACTCGCCGGATAACCTGAGGCCAGCGCCACGGTCGCCGCGATCGAAGCACTGGTGTTCATCGGTGACCAGCTGGCGCAGCTCGGCCAGATGAGCCTCGGTGGCGTGCTCCACCGCCAGTTCCGTCACCGCGCGCTCCACCAGGCGCCGTGCCAGGCAAACCTGGCGGGCCTCGGCCACACTCGGGCTGGCAACGATCGCCCCGCGGTTGGGCCGCAATGCCACCACACCTTCATGGGCCAGCCGCGACAGCGCCCGGCGAATGACCGTTCGGCTCACGCCGAAGATCTCGCCCAGGCCTTCTTCGCTCAAGCGCGTACCCGGCGCCAGCCGTTGCTCGAGAATGGCCTCGAACACATGGGCATAAACGCGATCATCGCGGGTCGCGCCGCGCACCGCCTTAGCGGGGTGCCTGGGCTGCTTCAAGTCGGGCAACTGTTCGTTCATAGCCACTCGTAGCGCAAAAAAGGGAGGCGGATTGTACCTTAGCGTTGTAAGAAGCAGACGACGCAAGGGTTGCCAAACCTGTATGCGAGCGGATAATTCCTACACTTTCCGCCGCTGTGCATGAGCCTCGAAGCATGAACCCCAAAGCATGAACCTGGAAACCTGGACGTTGTTCGCCGCCGCCGCGCTTGTGGTGATCGTTATCCCCGGGCCGCTGTCCTTGCTGATGGTCAGCAACAGCCTCAACTTGGGGATCCGCCGCTCATGGCCGGCGTTCGTCGGCGGGGTCAGCGCCTCGCTGTGCCTGCTCAGTGCGTCCGCCTTGGGGCTCGGCGCCTTGCTGGCGGCGTCCGCCGGCTTGTTTCAGGCCCTGAAAGTGGCCGGCGCGCTTTACCTGTTCTACCTGGCTTGGGCGAGCTGGCGCCAGGCTCGCCAGCAGGCGATCCCCGCGTCGCTGGCCGCCCCAGGGCAGCAAAGCCTGGGCGCGCTGTTCGGCAAGGCTTTCGCTTTGGGCGCCAGTAACCCGAAGGACATTCTGTTTTTCGCCGCCTTCCTGCCGCAGTTCATCCGCGCCGATCATCCCCTCGGCCAGCAACTGCTGGTGATGGTCGCCACTTGGGCGGTACTGGACCTGTGCTGCAAACTGGCCTACGGCTTGCTGGCACGCGGCGCCGCCGGCTACTTGCGCAGCGGCCGCGGCCAGCGCTGGTTCAACCGCTCCAGCGCGGCACTGTTCGCCGGCGCTGGAGCGGCCGCGCTGTTAAGCCGTTAGCTGCCGCGGTAGGTCGAGTAGCTATAAGGCGACAACAGCAGCGGCACGTGATAGTGCGGTTGCTGCGCGTCGATGCCAAAGCGCAATACCACCTCATCGAGAAACGGCTGCTGCGCCAGGGGCACGCCTTGGGCGTGGTAATAGGCGCCGGCTTCGAAATGCAGCTGGTATACCCCGCTGACATACCTATCCCCCTCCAGCAGCGGCTGATCGCAGCGGCCATCGGCGTTAGTCACGGTACGCAGCAGCAGTTCCAGGCCCTCGCCCTTTACCCGGTAGAGCTTCACTTGTATGCCGCTGCCTGGGCAGCCTCGGCTTGCGTCCAATACGTGGGTGGTCAAACGCCCCATGAGGCCTCCTCTATGAACTCTGATGCACTGCTTTGGCGCGGCGCTCGCTTGGCCTGCCGCCCTGAGCCCGCCAGAGCGGCCAATTTTAAAAGCTGACCACCCAGGCAAGTTTCTTGCAACGCCGCGGTTGTCGAGGCAGGATACAAGCCAGCTAGATTGATGCCAATGCGATTAGTGCTTTGTATACAACCAACCAGCCCGCAATGCCTGCCAAAAGGAACCCGCCGTGAGCGACCATTACCCTCGCAACCTCATTGGCTATGGCGAACACCCCCCACATCCGCAGTGGCCTGGGCAGGCCCGTATCGCCTTGTCATTCGTGCTCAATTACGAGGAAGGCGGCGAGCGCAACCTGCTCCACGGCGACCAGGAATCCGAGGCGTTTCTCTCGGAGATGGTCGCCGCGCAACCGTTGCAGGGCGCCCGTAACATGAGCATGGAATCTTTGTATGAATATGGTAGCCGCGCGGGCGTCTGGCGGATCCTGCGGCTGTTCCGCCAGCAAGGCATACCGCTGACCGTGTTTGCCGTGGCCATGGCGGCGCAGCGCCATCCGGACGTGATCCGCGCCATGGTGGCCGCGGGGCACGAAATCTGCAGCCATGGCTACCGCTGGATCGACTACCAGCACATGGACGAAGCCCAGGAACGCGAGCATATGCGCCAGGCGATCGAGCTGCTCACCGAACTGGCCGGCGAGCGGCCCTTGGGCTGGTATACCGGCCGCACAGGCCCCAACACGCGGCGGCTGGTGATGGAGGAAGGCGGCTTCCTGTATGACTCCGACACCTATGACGACGACCTGCCCTATTGGGAACCCGCCACCCCCACGGGCAAGCCGCACCTGGTGATCCCCTACACGCTGGACACCAACGACATGCGCTTCACCCAGGTGCAGGGCTTCAACACGGGCGAGCAGTTCTTCCAGTACCTCAAGGACGCCTTTGACGTGCTCTACGAAGAAGGCGCGCAGGCGCCGAAGATGCTGTCCATCGGCTTGCACTGCCGGCTGGTCGGCCGGCCAGCGCGGCTGGCGGCGCTGCGCAGGTTCATTGAATACGCCAAGGGCCATGAGCAGGTATGGTTTGCCCGGCGGGTCGACATCGCCCGCCACTGGCACGCCACCCACCCCTTCCAGCCGGAGGTGGCGCAATGACCGTGTTCGCCACGCTGGAGCCCGCGACGCTGGGCCGAGAAGCCTTTATCGCGGCCTTCGCGGACGTCTACGAACATTCGCCCTGGGTGGCCGCGCACACCTGGGACCGCCTTGGCGGGCAGGGCTTGGAGAGCATCGAGGCCGTGCATGCGGCCATGAGCGCGACCCTGCTGAGCGCCGATCACGACCGCCAGCTGACGCTGATCCAGGCCCACCCGGACCTCGCCGGCAGGGCCGCGATCGCCGGCCAGTTGACCGCCGCCAGCAGCAGCGAACAGGCCGGGGCCGGCATTCACCTGTGCACGCCAACGGAGTTCAGCCGCTTCACCGAACTCAACGCAGCCTACAAAGCGCGCTTTGGCTTCCCCTTCATCATGGCCGTCAAGGGCAGCGACCGGCACCAGATACTCGCCGCCTTCGAAACCCGGATTCACCATGCCAGGGGGGTGGAGTTCCGCTGCGCCCTGGACGAAATCAACAAGATCGCACTGTTTCGCCTTCAAGCCCTTTAACCGTTCAAGGCCTACCCGATGAAAGCCTACGCCGCGCCCTTCGAAAAGTACCTCAACCTGGCCGACGCCCGCCTCGGCACCCGCGCCCTGTCGGTGAGCGATGACTGGTTCGCCGACGTCAACCGCCTGTTCCAGCCGCACCCGGCGGTGTGGAAAGAAGGCGTGTTCGACGACAACGGCAAATGGATGGATGGCTGGGAATCACGGCGCAAGCGCTTCGAAGGCTATGACCACGCAGTGATCCGCCTGGGCGTGCCAGGTACGCTCAAAGGGGTGAACATCGACACCTCCTGGTTCACCGGCAACTATCCGCCCTCGGCGTCGTTGGAAGCCTGCTACCTGGCCGCGGGTGACCCAGACGAGCACACTCAGTGGCTCGAAGTGCTACCGGCGGTGGAACTGCAAGGCAACAGCCAGCACTACCATGCCATCGAACACGACCAGCCCGTGAGCCACCTGCGCTTCAACATTTACCCCGACGGCGGCGTGGCGCGCCTGCGCGTGCATGGCATTCCCTTCGTCGAGTGGGCCGGCGCGGGCGATCAGCCGCTGGACCTGGCCGCCGCGCTCAACGGTGGCCGGGCCTTGGCCTGCTCGGACCAGCACTACGGGCATATGGGCAACCTGCTCAACCCCGGCCGTGGCGTGAACATGGGCGACGGCTGGGAAACCGCGCGGCGCCGCACGCCTGGCAACGATTGGGTGATCATCGCCCTCGGCCACCCGGGCACCGTGGAGCAGATCGTGGTCGACACGCTGCACTTCAAGGGCAACTACCCGGACAGCTGCTCGATCCAGGCGGCGTTCGTGAAGGGCGGCACCGACAGCCAGATCGAAACCCAAAGCCTGTTCTGGCGTGAACTGCTGCCCAGCCAAAAACTGCAGATGCACCAGGAGCATCACTTTGCCGAGCAGATCCGCGACCTCGGGCCTATTACCCACATTCGCCTGAACGTGTTCCCCGACGGCGGCGTGAGCCGGCTGCGGATCATCGGCCGGCCAGCGCGCTGAAATGAACGTGCCCCTCCTCCATTCATACGGGCTATCGCCATGCGCCAACTGCCTATCGAGCCGCTGAGCCGCGAGGCCTTCGCACCCTTCGGTGACCTGATCGCCACCGAAGGGCGCGAGCACTTTCTGATCAACAACGGCTCCACCCAGCGCTACCACCGCCTCGCGCAGGTGCAGCTAAGCGGGCCGGAAGACACCGGCATCATCAGTATCTTCCGCGCCCAGGCACTGGCCATGCCACTGGTGATCAGCATGCTCGAGCGCCACCCCCACGGCAGCCAGGCGTTCATGCCGCTGCTGGGGCACCCGTTCCTGATCGTGGTGGCGCCCCCCGCCGATACGCCAGACCCGCAAGCCATCCGAGCGTTTTTCAGCGACGGCCGACAAGGGGTGAACTACCACCGTGGCGTGTGGCACCACCCAGTGCTCGCGCTACAGCCGCAGGACGACTTTCTGGTGGTCGACCGCAGCGGGCCTGGCAATAACTGCGACGAGCATTTCTTCCCCGTGGCGCAGCAATGGCTGCTGAACCCAGAGCAGGCTCTGGCACACGCCGAATCTCGAGGTTAACGCGTGCAAGCACACCTGATGGAGTGGCTGAACCTTGGGGTTCGCTGGATTCACATGATCGTGGGGATCGCCTGGATCGGCGCGTCCTTCTACTTCGTGTGGTTGGAAAACAACCTGGACCGGCGCAACCCGAAAGAAGGGCTTGCCGGCGAGCTGTGGGCGATCCACGGCGGCGGCATTTACCACTTGACCAAGTTCAAGCTGGCGCCGCCGCAAATGCCGGAACACCTGCATTGGTTCAAGTGGGAGGCCTATACCACTTGGCTCTCGGGGGTGGCCCTGCTGTGCGTGGTGTTCTACGCCAACCCGGCGCTGTACCTGTTGCCGCCAGGCAGCACCTTGAGCCCAGCGGTGGCCGTGGCCTTTGGCCTGGGCTCGTTAGCGGTGGCCTGGGCGGCCTATGAAATCCTTTGCGACAGCGCCCTGGGCGAGCGCCCCGCCCTGCTCGGGTTGGTGCTGTTCGGGCTGATCGTGGCCGCCGCCTATGGCTTCAGCCAGGTGTTCAGTGGCCGCGGCGCCTACCTGCATGTGGGGGCGATCATGGGTACCATCATGGTGGGTAATGTGTTTCGGGTGATCATGCCGGCGCAGCGGGCATTGGTCGCGGCCATCGCCGAAGGCCGCACGCCAGACCCAGCCCTGCCCGCCAAAGGCCTGTTGCGCTCGCGGCACAACAACTACTTCACCCTGCCGGTGCTGTTCATCATGATCAGCAACCACTTCCCGAGCACTTACGGCAGCGCCTATAACTGGCTGATCCTCGCCGCCATTGCCGCGATCGCCGTGCTGGTGCGGCACTACTTCAATACCCGTCACAACAGCCAACGCTTCGCCTGGGCGCTGCCGGTGGGCGCGCTGGCGATGGTCAGCCTGGCGTACGTCACCGGCCCCGCGCCGCTCGCCACCAGCGCCAGCCTCCAGTACCAGCCGCTGCCGGAAACCGCCCTCGGTGGGCAGCGTTTCGACGACCGGCCGGCCACCCAGCCGGCAACGCCAGAGCCGGCCGCCAAAACCGCCACGCCTCCGGCAACAGCCGCCGCCACCCCGGCCGCCCAGCCAGGCACCGGGTTCGACCGCGTGCACGGCGTGATCCAGGAACGCTGCGCGGTGTGCCACTCCGCCCACCCCACCAGCTCGTTGTTCAGCAGCGCGCCGGCGGGGATTCTCTTCGATACACCAGAGCAGATCCAGCAACTGGCACCGCGCATTCAGGCGCAGGCGGTCAGCAGCCAGATCATGCCGTTGGGCAACATCACGCAGATGACGCCCGAGGAGCGCAAGCTGCTGGGGGACTGGATCGCCGCAGGGGCGAACATACGCGAGTAACCCTCGCCTGCGCTGCCCTGCCTATGGGCTAACCACAGCCTAACTTCTTCGAAATCGCCCCGTCCTGGGGCGATTGCCTTTCACATTGCGCCTCTTTATGCTGCGCGCCCTTTTGCGAGCTTCCGCTGCAAGCCTGGGCGTTTTCAGCCTCAGACGCGACCATTCAGGCCTCACGGCTTTTTTTGATCACTCAGACAGCTATTTATCGCTGGCAGCAGGCGGCTGGCGCAGCAATTGCTAAAGGGTTGTGGCGGCCAGCAAACCTGACCGCCCAGACAGCACTTTTTATCCAGGTAGCGCCAACGCAGCGCCGCCGTACTCACCAGGAGCTTTGAATGAACCGTACCTTATCCAGCCTTCTGGTCGCCGGCACTGCGCTGGCGGCAGGCAACGCCCAGGCCGCCGGCGATTGGCTGCAATGGCAAAGCAACAGCCTGACCTACCTGAACGGCCGGGACTTTACGGTCGATCCAGAAATTCAACAGACCTTCACCTTCGAACATGCCGATTCCTGGAAATACGGCGACAACTTCCTGTTCGTGGACAAGATCTTCTATAACGGCAAGGCCTCTTCCAGCGCAGGCAACAGTACCCTCTATGGCGAATTCAGCCCGCGCATCTCTGCCGGCAAGATCCTCGACCGCCCGATCAAGATCGGCCCGGTCAAGGACGTGCTGCTGGCCATGACCTACGAGTTCGGCGAGGGTGACAACGAGTCTTACCTGATCGGCCCAGGCTTGGATTTCGACGTGCCAGGCTTCGACTACTTCCAGCTCAACTTCTACAAGCGGTTCACCCGCGGCCCGCGCGCCGGGGACAACGTGTGGCAGATCACCCCGGTGTGGTCCTACACCATCCCCGTGGGCAAATCCGACGTGCTGATCGACGGCTTCATGGACTGGGTCGTGGGCAATGACAGCAACAACCGCGGCACCTATCACGCCAACCTGCACTTCAACCCGCAGATCAAGTACGACCTGGGCAAGGCGCTGAACATGACCGAGCGCCAGCTGTATGTGGGGATCGAATACGACTACTGGAAGGACAAGTACGGCATCAAGGACACCCCGTACTTCGATACCGACCAGAACACCGCCAGCTTGCTGGTCAAGGTGTTCTTCTAAGCCGATAGAGGTTGTGCCCTGCGGGAACGGGAAAAGCCCGCGAAAAAATCGCGCAGGCACAACCCTCGCGGCGTTCGGCAACACTGGGCAAACGCCTACCCAGCCCGGCACAATAGCCGCCATGACCACCCACACCTTTCACCCCGCCTGCTGCACGCCACTGGACTGGCACTGCCCGCTGCCGTTGCCGGTGGCGGGCAGCCTGTTCGCCAGCTGCAGCTTCCAGCCTTCGCGATTGGCCCCCGAGGACTTTCCCGGAACCGGCATCGCCAAGCCCGCGAGCATCGAGCGCTCGGTGGCCAAGCGTCAGGCTGAATTCCTGGCCGGCCGCCTGTGCGCCCGCTCGGTGCTGTCGCGCCTGGGGCTGCCGGAGTGCGAGGTGCCGATTGGCGAGGACCGCGCGCCCGTGTGGCCTGCGGGCATCCGTGGCGCCATCACCCACAGCGATGGCTGGGCCGCCGCCATTGCCGCGCCAGCACACGCCCAACGGGGGCTGGGGCTGGACGCAGAAACCCTGCTCGCCCCGGACCGCGCATTGCGCCTGGCCGGGGAGATCCTCACCCCCGCCGAGCTGGAGCGGCTGCCCGCCGACCCCGAGCGGGCGGCGCTGGCGGTTACCTTGACTTTCTCGTTGAAGGAAAGCCTGTTCAAGGCGCTGTACCCACTGGTGCTCCAGCGCTTTTATTTCGAGGCTGCGGAGTTGCTGGAGTGGTCCTGCGAGGGCCAGGCACGGCTGCGCCTGCTCACTGACCTGGGCGCAGGCTGGAAATCGGGTACGACGCTTGCAGGGCAATTCACAGTGTTGGAAGGGCATTTGTTGAGCTTGGTCAGCGTTCCGGCCTGACGTGACGAGTGGCCATTTCCTAGGGTAATTCCTACAACCCGCGAGGCACGGGGCTCTCAGGTTTACCCCACATTTTGCCCACACCTTATCCACATTTCTCGATGTTGCAATGACCAGCGAACCGCATTATCGTGTAGCCCGTCAGCGCGAGACCCACTACATGTAGTGGTTAGCTGCTTTAACGCAACACAATTCTCATAAAAACTTCAAGCCTTTTCGTTGGGAAGTTTTTATCAGCGAAACGGGCAGCCAAACGTCGTTGGCGCCTTGGCTATTCATGCCCAGCTATGCCATGGAGGCGCCCACCCGCGTCTCCCTTATTCGTCATGAAGTCGCTGTATTCCGGCCAAGCCGGCTGATGGTCGTCGTGGCCAGGTCGCCTTCGTCGGTTGTCGTGCTTCATATGGAACGGTGGCCACCCCTACCGCGCCTAAATACACATAGAGATCGTGGAGAACCCCATGCACATCGACACCACTCGCGAGAACCCGCAAGGCCAGGCGCCCCAGGGCGTGGGCTCCGCTCAGGAGCTGAGCGCCACCGCCCCCGGCCAGCTGCGCGTGATCAAGCGTAACGGTACCGTCGTCCCTTACACCGACGACAAGATCACCGTGGCCATCACCAAGGCGTTCCTCGCAGTGGAAGGCGGCACCGCCGCCGCGTCTTCGCGCATCCACGACACCGTCGCGCGCCTGACCGAGCAGGTCACCGCGACCTTCCGCCGGCGCATGCCGTCCGGTGGCACCATCCATATCGAAGAAATCCAGGACCAGGTCGAACTGGCCCTGATGCGCGCTGGCGAGCAGAAGGTCGCCCGCGACTACGTGATCTATCGTGACCAGCGCGCCAAGGAGCGTGCCAGCCGCAGCAGCGCCGGCCAGCCCGCGCAGCCGCACCCGAGCATTCGCGTGACCCGCGCCGACGGCAGCCTCGAGCCGCTGGACATGGGCCGCATGAACACCATCATTTCCGAGGCCTGCGAAGGCTTGCAGGAAGTCGAAGGCGAGCTGATCCAGCGCGAAACCCTGAAGAACCTCTACGACGGCGTGGCCCTCAAGGACGTCAACACCGCGCTGGTGATGACCGCCCGCACCCTGGTGGAGCGTGAGCCCAACTACTCCTTCGTGACCGCACGCCTGCTGATGGACACCCTGCGCGCCGAAGCCCTGAGCTTCCTCGAAGTGGCCGATAGCGCGACCCACCACGAAATGGCCGACCTCTACGCCAAGGCGCTGCCTGCCTACGTGGCCAAGGGCGTGGAATACGAGCTGCTGAACCCGGAACTGGCCAGGTTCGACCTGGCCAAGCTGGGCGCGGCCATCGATCACGAGCGCGACCAGCAGTTCACCTACCTGGGCCTGCAGACCCTCTACGACCGTTACTTCATCCACAAGGATGGCGTGCGCTTCGAGCTGCCGCAGGTGTTCTTCATGCGCGTGGCCATGGGCCTGGCCATCGAGGAAAGCAACCGCGACGAACGCGCCATCGAGTTCTACCGCCTGCTGTCTTCGTTCGACTACATGGCCTCCACGCCGACCCTGTTCAACGCCGGCACCCTGCGCCCGCAGCTGTCCTCGTGCTACCTGACCACCGTGCCGGACGACCTCTCGGGCATCTACGGCGCGATCCACGATAACGCCATGCTGTCCAAGTTCGCCGGCGGCCTGGGGAACGACTGGACCCCCGTGCGCGCGCTGGGCTCGTACATCAAGGGCACCAACGGCAAGTCCCAGGGCGTCGTGCCCTTCCTGAAGGTGGTCAACGACACCGCGGTCGCGGTCAACCAGGGCGGCAAGCGCAAGGGCGCGGTGTGCGCCTACCTGGAAACCTGGCACTTGGACATCGAGGAATTCCTCGAGCTGCGCAAGAACACCGGTGACGACCGTCGCCGCACCCACGACATGAACACCGCCAACTGGATTCCAGACCTGTTCATGAAGCGCGTGTTCGAAGACGGCAAGTGGACCCTCTTCTCCCCGTCCGAAACGCCAGACCTGCACGACCTCACCGGCAAGGCCTTCGAAGAGCGCTACGAGTATTACGAAGCCCTGATCGAGTACGGCAAGATCAAGGTCTACAAGACCCTTCAAGCCAAGGACCTGTGGCGCAAGATGCTCTCGATGCTGTTCGAGACCGGCCACCCGTGGTTGACCTTCAAGGATCCGTGCAACCTGCGCAGCCCGCAGCAGCACGTGGGCGTGGTCCACAGCTCGAACCTATGCACCGAGATCACCTTGAACACCAACAAGGACGAGATCGCGGTCTGCAACCTGGGCTCGATCAACCTGCCGAACCACATCGTCGACGGCAAGCTGGATACCGCCAAGCTTTCGCGCACCGTCAAGACCGCCGTGCGCATGCTCGACAACGTGATCGACATCAACTACTACTCGGTGCCGCAGGCCCGCAACTCCAACCTCAAGCACCGCCCGGTAGGCTTGGGCATCATGGGCTTCCAGGACGCGCTGTACCTGCAGCACATCGCCTATGGCTCGGACGCCGCGGTCGAGTTCGCCGACAAGTCCATGGAAGCGGTGAGCTACTTCGCCATCCAGGCTTCTTGTGACCTGGCCGACGAGCGCGGCGCCTACCAGACGTTCGACGGTTCGCTGTGGTCCAAGGGCGTGCTGCCGCTGGATTCGCAACAGATCCTGATCGAGGCCCGTGGAGCCAAGTACATCGACGTCAACCTGGACGAAACCCTGGACTGGGCGCCGGTGCGCGAGCGTGTGAAAAAAGGCATTCGCAACTCGAACATCATGGCCATCGCGCCGACCGCGACCATCGCCAACATCACGGGCGTGTCGCAGTCCATCGAGCCGACCTACCAGAACCTGTACGTGAAATCGAACCTCTCCGGCGAGTTCACCGTGATCAACCCCTACCTGGTGCGCGACCTCAAGGCACGCGACCTGTGGGACTCGGTCATGATCAACGACCTGAAGTACTACGACGGTTCCGTGCAGCAGATCGAGCGCATTCCGCAAGAGCTCAAGGACCTGTACGCCACCGCGTTCGAAGTGGACACCAAGTGGATCGTCGAAGCCGCCAGCCGTCGCCAGAAGTGGATCGACCAGGCGCAATCGCTGAACCTGTACATCGCCGGCGCGTCGGGCAAGAAGCTGGACGTCACCTACCGCATGGCCTGGTTCCGTGGCTTGAAAACCACCTACTACCTCCGTGCCCTGGCCGCGACCAGCACCGAGAAGTCCACCATCAGCACCGGCAAGCTCAACGCCGTGAGCAGCGGTGGCGACGGCGCCCTGCAAGCCGCCCCCGCGGCCGCCGCGCCAGCCGGCCCGGCCCCGGTGCCCAAGGCCTGCGCCATCGACGAGCCGGATTGCGAGGCTTGCCAGTAACACCGCCGCGCCAGGCGCCTGCCCCTTCAGGCGCCAAACCGGCCGGCAACGAGGCCCGACGGCCTCATTCAGAAAGGCTGCTCGCCGCCAGGCGGGCACCACTCACACCAAGTTCACTGGGCGCCTGCCTGGTGATCTTCAAAGCAGGAGATACCCACCATGCTGAGCTGGGACGAATTCGATAAAGACGACGGCGAAGCCGCCGTAGCGGGCATTGGCGCCCAGGCTGAAGCCACCGCCATGGATAAACTCGACAGCGCCGGTGACGCCGCTGCCCTGCAAGCCCGCGAAGTGACCGCTGACGACAGCGCCGCGGTAGCCCGCGCCAAGGCCGCACTGAACAGCCTGGACATCGCCGAGGGCCTGGCCGAGCTGGAAGGCTCGGCTACCCGGGTGAAGGTCGATGAAAAGCGCATGATCAACTGCCGCGCCGACCTGAACCAACTGGTGCCGTTCAAGTATGACTGGGCCTGGCAGAAGTACCTCGACGGCTGCGCCAACCACTGGATGCCGCAAGAGGTCAACATGACCGCCGACATCGCCCTGTGGAAGAGCCCGGAAGGCCTGACCGACGACGAACGCCGGATCGTGATGCGCAACCTGGGCTTCTTCTCCACCGCCGACTCGCTGGTGGCCAACAACCTGGCCCTGGCGGTGTACCGCCTGATCACCAACCCCGAATGCCGCCAGTACATCCTGCGCCAGGCGTTCGAAGAGGCGATCCACACCCACGCCTACCAGTACTGCATCGAGTCGCTGGGCATGGATGAAGGCGAGATCTTCAACATGTACCACGAGATCCCGTCGGTCGCGAAGAAAGCCGCCTGGGGCCTGAAGTACACCCGCGCCATCTCCGACCCGCAGTTCAACACCGGTACACCGGAAACCGACAAGGAACTGCTGCGCAACCTGATCGCCTATTACTGCGTGCTGGAAGGGATCTTCTTCTACTGCGGCTTCACCCAGATCCTCTCCATGGGCCGCCGCAACAAGATGACCGGCGTCGCCGAGCAGTTCCAGTACATCCTGCGCGACGAATCCATGCACCTGAACTTCGGCATCGACGTGATCAACCAGATCAAGATCGAAAACCCGCACCTGTGGGATGCCGAGCTCAAGGAAGAAGCCACCCAGATGATCCTCCAGGGCACCCAGCTGGAGATCGAATACGCTCGCGACACCATGCCACGCGGCGTGTTGGGCATGAACGCGGCCATGATGGAGGACTACCTCAAGTTCATCGCCAACCGCCGCCTGTCGCAAATCGGCCTGAAGGAAGAATACCCAGGCACCACCAACCCGTTCCCATGGATGAGCGAGATCATGGACTTGAAGAAAGAGAAGAACTTCTTCGAGACGCGGGTGATCGAGTATCAAACGGGCGGCGCGTTGAGCTGGGATTAACGTGTATCAACGGTGTTTCTCACGCAAAATTGAAAGCTTCTCGGATACCTTAAATACTTGCACCATAATCGTTCACAATAAGACTAGCTGATGCCGTCTGCGACTTGCCTTCGAACTAAGCCTTGGCTGCGCAGAAATGCCGCCCCGCTCATTTATCATGAGCGGGGCGCTTACCATAATTAACACGTCCACCTTTGCCGAGCGCCTTAGCGACAGCGTTCATGGTGCCGCTGACCTGATCACGGACTTCGATGTGACCCAGGACAAGATCGACGTGGCGGCCCTGGGCTATACAGGCCTAAGGGATGGCACCAATGGCACCTTGAAGCTGGTGTACGACACAGACCTGCACCGCACCTATCTCAAGGACTACGATCTGAATGCCGAGGGCCAGCGCTTCGAAATCGCTTTGGAAGGCGGCTACACCAGGACATTCACCGCAAACAACCTGGTCGTTGCGAGCACCGTTTCAACGGCTGAGCACTCCCCTGATACCGCTATTGAACTTGTAGGCGTTGCGCCAAGCGATGTCCACTGGCAGGCTAATATATTAATTCTACAGTGCCGCTCGCCTCGGTTTGTGAAACAGAAGCGAGCTAAATTGTCTAAATTCCGACTTTCTATTACCGTCTTTACTGCCAGCCATTAGACCTGAGCAGTGCGGTGCTATAGCATATCTAATATTTATTTTGGATTGATAAGAAATTATAAATAGTAAATAGAATGATTCAATAGCTTTAACATCAGTGTAAAATTATCGATAAAAATTCGCCACGCGTTAAGATTCGGCGCATCTAGTTAAATTATAATTTATTATACGGCCAGTTCGCCACGGGCATCTGCATCGTGACCACCCTGGATCCGCTGGGCCAGCCCACTGGGCTGACAGTCAGCAGTTTCAATTCGGTATCGCTGGAGCCCGCACTGGTACTATGGAGCCTTCGCAAGGAATCCTGGAGCGCAGCGGCCTTCCGGGCAGCCAGCGGCTTCGCCATCAATGTGCTTTCCGGAGGCCAGCGGGAGGTTAGTGACCGTTTTGCTCGGCCGATGCCAGACAAGTTTCATAACGTCGAATTCACCCTGGGCAAGTACAACATGCCGCTGATCCAGGGTGCCATCGCCCAATTCGAATGCCAGAAGTACCGTCAATTAGACGGAGGGGACCATTGGATCTTCGTTGGCGAAGTGCTTGACTTCCATCAAGCCCAAGGTGATCCACTGATTTTCCACGGTGGCCGCTACGCTACGGCTTACCCTGCAGTCACGCCAGCCTAAAACGTCCCCGGGGGTAGTAGATTGACCCCGCCCCCTTTGGCGTAAGCGGCCTGGACGTCCTCGCGGGCCGCGATGCGCGCCACGTAACTGGCCAGATTGGGTAATTCACGGATATCAACGTTGAATTGATCGTGGATGCGCAACCAGGGATAGATGGCCATATCGGCAATCGAGTACGCGGGGCAGATGAATTCGCGTCCGGCCAAGGCCTGGTCGAGTGTTTTAAACAAGTGAAGCGTCTATGCCTGATAGCGCGATCTTGCGTACTGGTTGCCTTCGGTATCTTGATGAATGAAATGATAGAGCTGCCCGGCCATTGGTCCCAAGCTGCTTACCTGCCAGGCTAGCCAGTGAAGCACTGCGTAGCGCTCGGCCCCCGTAGGCGGCAGGAACTGCCCGTGTGTTTCCGCGAGGCACTGAAGGATGGCCGCAGACTCGGGCAATGTCACCGCCTGCTCCTCGTCGATCAACAGCGGGATCTTTCGATGAGGGGTTAAGCGAGCAAACTGCGGTTGGTGTTGCTCACCCAGCGCGAGGTCAATCCGTCGAATCTGGTAGGGCACGCCGAGAGCTTCCAGCATAATCAGGATCTTGTGACCATTAGCCGTCGGCGCGAAATAAAGTGTGTACATGGCAGCGGCTCGCAGCAGACCGCGCATGGCGGAGGGGGAATCGGTGCGGTCGAGCTCGACTCGAACCGCCCCGAGGATCAGGCAATCGGGTAACGCTTGAATACGTCAGTCTGTTCCAAGCGAACTGCATGGGCCTTGAGGGCCGGGAAGTCATCGGCCTTGACCACATCGGGCAACATAAGCTGCATGAACGACCAAGCCACCGCATTTGTGATCGCCGCCTGGTCTGGTCGAGCGCCTAGGGACGGTTGCGCAGCCAATTGCTTGTCCAGTTCGGCACATGCTGCCAGCAGCTGTCCGGTGACGCGTTCGACCCATGGCAAATGAAGCTTTTCCGCCGGACGAAGATTATGTTCATAGACGATCTGAACGGTCTTTTCGCATGCGGCCAATGCCAGCCCCAGTGTACGCAAGGCGGTGGCCAATTCCTGGGACTTCTGGGGCAACAACTTGCTGGGGGGGGCGCTGAGAGTCTCGAAGTAATCAATGATCAAGGTCGAGTCCATGAGCACAGAGCCGTCATCCAGAACCAGAGTCGGCGCCTTGACCACCGGGTTGATCTTGGAAAAGGCCTCGAAAGCGCTGAACACCGACAGCGGCTCATGCTTAAACTCGATCCCCAAAAGGTCCAGGGAGATCGCCACCCGGCGAACATAGGGTGAATCCAGCATGCCAATGAGCTTCATCCATCATTCTCCTTAATCAATATTGATTTCCAGCACCGCTGGCCGACGCTTGTACATATCGCTGAACAGCCATGAAAGGGGCTGGCGCGGTTCCTTCGCTTTGGCGGGAGCAAGCTGCAAAATACCTTCACCATCAATGAGGGCCAGCCCGGGAGGCAGCTTCACACGCTCGCCAGGTCCAATCAAAAGGTCAACACCGTCCGAGCTGATCCAGTGCCTGCCACTCACTGCGCGAGCGTAAATGTCGCAGCCAAAGCGCACTGACAGCAACTGCGCCCTGAGCAACGAAACCTGCAACCATTTGCGATCGTCACGGGTAGGCCTGCTGAGGGTCATCTCTAGCGCATCTCCTACATTGCCCATGGCGCAGATCCTCTTGCTGGCTTACGACTTTACTATCTCTTACATTAATGAGAATCTGCGATCCAATATATCTATATTTTCTGAATTTATACGAAAGAAATACTTACATGTCGAGCATTCCCCCCATCACTTGCCTGCGCAGTTTCGAGTCTGTTGCACGGCTGGGTAGCGTCACTGCTGCTGCCAAGGAGCTGCATGTCACCCATTCAGCCATCAGTCAGCAGATTAAGGTGCTGGAGGATATGATCGGGGTTACCCTCTTCGTCCGCGAAGGTCGGGGTCTACGGGTGAGTGAAGACGGCCGGCTCTATGCTTTGCAGATCCGTGAATCATTGAGCGGTATCGCCGAAGCCACACGGCTGATCAAGTCTCAGCCCAAGTCAACTGAGTTGGTGGTAGCCGTTCTTCCTTCGTTCGGTCTCAGTTGGTTACTGACTCGCTTGCCGCGCTTCCAGCAATTACAGCCACACATCAGCATTCGACTGCAGGCCAGCTTGGCGGTGTCAAACCTGAGTAGAGAATCTGTCGACGTCGGTATCCGTATGGGCAAGGGTGACTGGGATGGAGTCGAAAAACAGCTGCTGTTTAACGACGAAACGCTCGTAGTTGCTGCTCCTCATTTCAATCAGGGGGGGCTGCCGCTCACCCCTGAGGAAATCATTGGCAGCAACATAATATTCAACATGGAGTCGTGGCAGCCCTGGTGCCAGGCCGCAGGGCTCGATATTGATGTCCCCCGCGTTGGCCTGTGCAGCAATGACTCCAATCTTGTCCTGCAAGCCGTGCGGCTTGGCCAGGGCATCGCGCTTGAGCGCCGTAGCCTTGTTCACGACGCGATCAATAGAGGAGAACTGGTGCAGCTGTCGCAGGTGACGGCGCCCTACCCCTACCCCTATTGGCTGGTGTTGCCCAATCGAGAGCGCTCGGAAGCCAAGCAACGTGTGTTCACCAGTTGGCTGACCGGAGAAGTCGCTGAGTATCTAAACGAATTAGATCAAGGCAACGAGGAAAAGGAGTGAAAATGGACCGGCATCTGGATGGCAACGCGTGATTATCACTGGTGGTAGCAAAGGCATTGGGCTGGCCTGTGCTAAGGCCTTCGCGGCAGAGGGCGCACGGGTGGCGATAATCTCCCGAGATCCCGCAAACCTTAGGGCCGCCCAGGTCAAGCTCGACCAATGTGGCTATTCAGTGACTGTGCACACACAGGACCTGGCCTCGGCCGAAGGTTGCGAACGAGCCATGGCCATTCTTAAGCGTGAGATCGGGCCGCTAGATATCCTGCTCAATTGCGCAGGAGCGGCGAAGAAGTACCCTCTCAACACCATGGTGCCGGCCCACTTTCTTGAAGCCTTGCAAGCCAAGTTCACCCCCTATCTCAACATGCAGCACCAAGCACTACGCTCGTTTGCACGCCAACGTGCCATATTCCCGCGGCAGGACAAAGCCATGTGAATATCATCGGCATCGGCGGTCGCCATGTCATGGCTAATCACCTGGCTGGCGGGCTGGCCAACGCTGCATTGCTGTTTCTCAATGCCGGCTTGGCCAATGCCCATGCAGGCAGCGGTGTCCGCATCAACGCCATTAATCCCGGACTGATCCTTACCTCTCGGACGGAACAGACGTTGGCCTTCGAGGCCGAGGTTAGCGGATCGACCGTTCAGAAAGTACTTGAAGCCAAGGAGACGGCACTGCCTATTGGACGGCTGGCCAAACCAGAGGAAATCGCCGACGTCGCCCTCTTCCTAGCCAGTTCCAGAGCAAGTTATGTAACCGGCGCGGTGATCGACATGGACGGAGGCCTGCACCCCTCCCTATAAAAGGAGTTAGGCGTAGTGGTCAACTGATCCCGGACACTGCGTTAGTTTTTCCTCGGTATCGGCTGGCGTGAATAAGTTGAACACTTTAAAAGCCGTCAGCGCTCCGCCTGAAGTCGCCTCGGGGTCAAGGCGGCTGCGCGCTCTGCCACTTCCAATCAGGTGGCAAGGTCACGCCAGGTAAGGTAAACCCGAAGGTCGAACTCTAATTGGTGATAACCGGGCTGCATATATTCGCAGAGCTTGTAGAAAGCCTTGTTGTGGTCGGATTCCTTCAAGTGCGCCAGTTCATGCACCACGATCATTTTCAGAAACTGTGGTGCGGCTTCCTTGAACAAGGAGGCGATACGAATTTCTTTCTTAGCCTTGAGCTTGCCGCCTTGCACCCGGGAGATCGCCGTGTTCAACCCGAGCGCGCGATGGGTCAGGTCGAGCCGGTTATCGAACAGCACCTTGTCGGGGCTGGGCGCGTTGCGCAGGTGCTCCTGCTTGATGTCCAGTACATAGCCATACAGCGCCTTGTCGCTTTGTATAGCGTGCCGCTCCGGATAACGCTGCTGCAGGTAATCGCCCAGGCGTTGCTGCTCGATCATCTGGCGCACCCGAGCTTGCAGGTCGGCGGGGTAGGCTTGCAGATACTTGAGCGGGGGCATGGCGGCAACACATTGAAAAAGGCGGCGGCCAGTGTATCTCAACCGTTCACGCCGCCCCAGTCGAAGCGCTTGGGGAAAAGCCCGGCACTGGCCAAGGCCACGGGCTACTGTGAAGCATGTGGCCTGGTCGAAAGGCCGAGGCTTTGTGTTTATGAGGTATCAATCGCTTCAGGCCGCGGCATCGGACCTGGAGCAAGCCAGGGCAACCTGCGCATGGACGGGGTACTACACACTCATCAGCAGTCCGTAGCTCGCTGGGGCTGACGCCCAAAAAACTGCAACGTAACTCGCCTTATCAGCCACCCATTACCCTTTTGGGCCGGGTGGGCGTCACCCGCATCCTGCAAGGCAAGGGCGCGGCCTGCGGCTTGGCGCAAGATGCCATCGAGCGCTCCATCGAAGCGTCGCGGATGGTGGCGTCTACCGGCTTGGTGGCTCATCCGCTGAATGAGCGCCTCGAAGACTTCTTTACCAGGATCGGATTTGAGCGCCTGCCTGAGCTGTCGCAGGCAACCATGCTGTTGAGTTTCTATTGAGTCACCGTTCCTGCCAGCGACCTACCTCCCCACATCCCGCGCCGCCTTGCACAGCAAATCCTCAAAACACTGCGCGGCCGGGGTCAGCAACACGCCAGCGCGGCGTACTACATAAATGGACGGCGCCACCATGGTTTCGCGCACTGGCGGCGCTGCGCTACCGCAATGTGCCACTGAACATCATCGGCATGTTCTGCATGCTCACCAGCCTGTTCGTGCTCAGCGTGATGATGCCCAACTACCTCACCGATTATCTGCACCTGGAGGTGCAGCAGATGGGCTTCGTGATGTCGGCCATTGGCCTGGTGGCTTTCTCGGCCAGCTGCTGATGCCGGCATTGTCGGACCGCATCGGGCGCAAGCCCGTGGTGGTGCTGTCATTCATCGCCACGGGGATGTCCATCTGGCTGTTAAGCCGCACCGGCGCTCAACCAATGGTGCTGTTCACGCTGCTGTTCGCCACTACCTTTTTCAACTTCAGCATGATCTGCATGACGGTCGGCCCGCTCACGGCCGAATCGGTACCTGCCGCTCTGACCTCCACTGCCACCGGCCTGGTGATCGGCATCGGTGAAGTGTTTGGTGGCGGCGTGGCACCGGCGCTCGCGGGCTTTATCGCCCAGCACCACGGTATCGAGAACACCTTGTACCTGGCGCTGGCAGGTGTGGCAGTGGGGTTGGTGGTGGCGCTGTTCCTGCGCGAAACCGCGCCGCTGCGTGTGCAGCCCAAAGCCCAGGCCAGCGCCAAGGTCGTGTGATGGCCTAGCGGCTGCCGCTTAACGCTCCAGGATCTGGAAGGCATCATCAAGCGGTGCATAGCCCACCGCTTGCTTGGTCTGCTCGATCGAAAGGCGTTTGTAACGGTTATCAGACACCCCATGCACAACCGTGAAGCCGGTCAATTCGGCTTCCACGCATCGGCCAAGCAACGCCGTCACATCCCGCTCGCTGATAAATGCCGCTACGTCCCGAGGGCTATGTCGTTCCCCGGGGCTGAACCGGGCAACATTGGCGATACGCACCGCAACAGTGACCATGCTGCCATCGTTGGCATGCAGCGAGGCGAGCGCTTCCCCGCAGGCCTTGCTCACCCCATAGAAATTTCCAGGCCTGGGGGGCATGTGCTCATGCACTTGAACATCGATTGGGTAACCCTCGATCGCTTGCGCGCTACTGGCCAGAATGAACCGCTTGCAGCCTTGCGCCTTCGCGGCCCGCAGCATGTTATAGGTGCCCACGATATTGACCGGCAGCAGTGAGGTCATGAAATCCGCATCGGGATTGGGGTCGGCCGCCAGGTGAATAACCGTATGGATACCTTCGCAGGCCGCTAGGCAGGCCTCCGGCTGGGTGATATCCAGCGCAACGCTGTCTGCCGATGCCGGTAGGTTTCGAGTGTTCACATCCGCCAGGCGCAGGTCCATCGTGGCCGCATAGGCCTGCCAGAACGCGGTGCCGATCCGGCCGGCGGCGCCCGTTACCAAGACTTTTCCCGCTGCCATATCCGTAGGCCTCATAGAAGAAACGCTTGAGTCTAGCCGGCGTAGGCGCTCATGCCCTCACCAACGCAACAACCGCGGCCCCAATGCTGCCCCTGTCACCGTAGGCACCAGCATGCCCAGCAGGTACCACACGCCCCAGAACGGCATGTCCATTTCCGGGCAATGCAGGCAATAGGCAACGGTAGCGGTGGCGCCGGCGAGCAAGCCGCCCGCGGCACCGGCCTGGCGCAGGTGGGTTGGGGCGAGGCCGCGCAGGGCCCAGAACACACCGGCGAAGGTAGGCACGGACAGCAACGTGATGTTCAGGGCACAGGTGTGCCAGGTGTGGCCGAGTACCAACCCAAGCCGCGCATCCGGCGGCGCATTGGCCAGCGCCAAGGCGCCACCCAGCCATACCAGCAGCAGCGGCACGGCCAGCGCCAGCCACACCGCGCCGCCGCGCATGCCCGGCCGTGCCAGGCGGCTGGCGAGCCATAACCCCAGCAGTGCGAGGCTACCGGGCAGCGCCACCTTGGCCCAGAACAGCGGCGTGCGCCCCACCACTGCGATGTCGGCGCGCACGCCGTATAGCGTGGCCATCAGCAGCACAGCACCCAGCCCGCCGGCAACCAGCGCGATCGTAAAGCGCCGACGCAGCGCCAGCCGATCTACCGCGGTGTCGCCAGCGGCCAGCAGGGAGATCAACTCATCGGTGTTCATGGTTTTGCTTTACCTCCAATCATGCCCGCCAAGGCTTTGAGCCCACGGTGGATGCCCACTTTCACCGCCGAACTGGACAGCCCGGTGAGGCGCGCGGTGTCCTCGACCGAGCGGCCTTCGAGCTTCACATGCATGATGGGCAAGCGCTGACGGTCCGGCAGCCGTTGCAATAACAGCCCCAGATCACGGCTGGCCTGGGCCGGCTCATCGTCGCTGAAGGCGAACAGCTCGGTATCTTCATCGTGGTCCAGGGGCTGATGCAGCGCTTCACGGCGGGCGAACGCCCGAAAATGATCGGCCAGCTTGTAGCGCGCAATAGCTTGGACCCAGGCCGTCAGCGGCTGATCGTCGTGGTAGGTGTGGCGGGCGTTATGTACCGCCAGCAGCACTTCCTGCAACAGATCTTCGACCTCGGCGGGCCGCTGTGCCAGGCGTCGGCGCAGGTAGCCGCGAAGGTGCGCGCCCAGGCTGGCAAGGAATTGGCGATAAGCGCCCGCGTCGCCCGCCATGCCGCGCAGCAGCAGCGCTCGCAGCTGCTCTTCACGTGCGTTCAACTGCTCCTGGCTGGTAGTTCGTTGCATGGGCCGCCTTGGTTACACGGAGAATCATTTTCCACGCCGCGCAGTGGCAGCGAGGGCCGCCATTGCCCCAGGAAGGCTGCACACCATAAGGCGCTACGAAATAAATCTCAAAAAATTTGTACTCAGGTGTAACCGGATCGTTGTAGTCGGCGAATTGGTCGATGAGCCGCTGCTGATTCACGAACGGCTACCCCTTATCCCTCTGGAGATCGCACCCATGAAAACTCTCGCTATCGCTACCGCCGCTATCGCCCTGGCCTCACTGGCCGGCGCCGCCATGGCCGACGACATGAACACCAGCAGCGGCGCCGCCATGGAGAAATGCTATGGCGTTGCCATGGCGGGCAAGAACGATTGCAAGGCCGGGGCCGGCACCACCTGCGCCGGTAGTGCCAAGATGGACTACGACGGCATGCACTGGAAGAACGTGCCGGCCGGCACCTGCACCTCGATCAAAACGCCCCACGGCATGGGTTCGCTCAGCCCGATGAAGTCCTGATCGAAGGCGCCGACCATGCATACCTCCAGAACACTCTCGGGCGCGGGGCTTAGCCTCAAGGCGCAGCACTATGCCGACGCTGAGCGCTGCGGCGCCAATGGCCTGTGGTTCGAGGTTCATCCGGAGAACTACATGGTCGGCGGGCCCCGCCTCGCCTGGCTGGAACGGGTAGCGGCGAACCACCCACTATCGTTGCACGGGGTTTCGTTATCCCTGGCGGCCGATGCCGAGCCCGACCAGGCTCACCTGCAACGGCTGCGCGGCTTGATCGAACGCGTGCAGCCGGTGCTGGTGTCCGAACACTTGGCGTGGTCTAGCTGGGGTGATCACTACCACCCCGACCTGCTGCCTTTCCCTCGCAGCCACGAGGCCCTGGCGCGGATCGCGGGTAATATCCAGCGCACCCAGGACGCCCTCGGCCAACGCATCGCCATTGAGAACCCCAGCCACTACCTGCGCCTTGATGACCATGACTGGGATGAAATCGACTTCCTCGCTGAGCTGGCCGGCCGCACTGGCTGTGGTTTGCTGCTCGACGTCAATAACGTGCACGTCAGCGCACATAACCTGGGGTTCAACGCGGCCAGTTACATCGATCGTTTTCCGGCCGCTGCAGTGCTTGAAGTCCACCTCGCCGGGCACAGCCAAGACGACGCTGGCGACCTGCTCATCGACTCCCACGACGCCAACGTCGCCGACCCGGTGTGGGCCTTGTATCGCCGGCTGATCCAGCGTATCGGCCCGCGCCCTACGCTGATCGAGCGCGACGATCGCATTCCCACCTTCGACGTGCTGCTGGCCGAGCGTGAAACCGCCCAGGCCGTGCTCGACCTGGCGAGGGCGCCCACATGACGCTGAGCCTTGGCAAGTTTCAGCAGGCCTTCATCAAGGCGCTCTATCGGCACGAAGCGCCCCAACTGGCGGCACTCACCGCGCAGCCTGGGTTCCAGGTGTATCGCAATACTATTCTGAAAGGCTGTGTCGATGCTCTTTGCGCGAACTTTCCCACCGTCGAGCGGCTGGTCGGCTGCGAATGGCTGGCAGCCGCCGCCAGGGTGCATGCCGATCACACGCCGCCGGCTGACGGCCGGCTGATTTACTATGGCGCAGCATTTGCGGATTTCCTGGAAACCTTCGAACCCGCCCGCCAGATGCCCTACCTGGCCGAGGTGGCGCGCCTGGATTACCTCTGGCTGGAGGCCTTCGCCGCATTCGACGAGCCCAGCCTGGCACTGGCCGAGCTGGCCGGCATGACCGCCGCCGACCTTGCCCGCTGTGGCCTGCGGCCACGCGGCAACGTGCGCTGGCGCTGGTTCGCCGGGCAGCCGATCTACAGCCTGTGGCGCTACAACCGCGAAGCCCTGGTGTTGCCGGACTCGCTGCCCTGGCAGGGTGAAGGTGTGCTGCTGGTAGGCGGTACCGAAGGGGTCGCCTGGCAGCAGCTGGAGCCAGGGGCCTGCGTATTCCTCGATGCCTGCGCTGCCGGCCACGACCTTGCCAGCGCCTCGGCCCTGGCTCTGGCGGCCCAGGCGGACCTGGATTTCAACGTTCTGCTCGGCCGCCTGCTGGCGGCCAGGGTTTTTGCCCCTCTTGCCCTGCCACACTGAGGCCCCCCACTATGGCCACGACCCACTCCAACACCGCCGAGCGCGGCCTGCGCCCACATTGGAACCGCCTGGCCGAACGGCTGCAGCGGCTGATCGGCGACCCCTTGCTCTGCTTGATGGCGCGCGTGGGCATCGCGTCGGTGTTCTTCCTCTCGGGGCGCACCAAGGTGGAGGGGTTGCTGACCATCACCCCCAGCACCTATGAACTGTTCCAAAGCGAATACGCCCTGCCGCTGGTGCCGCCCCATCTGGCCGCGCACCTGGCCACCTATGCCGAACACCTGTTCCCCATACTGCTGGTGCTGGGCCTGTGCACCCGCCTGTCGGCTCTGGCATTGCTGGCCATGACCACGGTGATCGAGGTCTTCGTGTACCCGGACGCCTGGCCAACCCACCTCACCTGGGCCGGGCTACTGCTGTTGCTGATCGCCCGCGGCGGCGGTGCTTGGTCGCTGGACCGGGCCTTGCGGCTGCGCTGACACCACCCCCCACATCACCCGCCTGATTTGCTTGCAAAACCCAGCACGTCCATACAAGCCCCTGCTGAACCCGAACCTTATCGTCGCCTCAGCCTGCTTACGCAAACGGCTAGCGGCGCGCCCCGGCTGTGGGCGCCACGCCTAAACACTCGGCGATCACTCAGGTACAGCGATGACCAACGTTCACTCCAGGCGGCACTTTCTCAAGGCGGGGCTGGTTCTGGTGCCTACCGTGACCGTGGCCGCTCATCATGTATTAGCCCCGCCGGCGAAAGGTGCGGCGTCGGACAACCCAGGCGCCGCCGACGGCAGTGCCTATGCGCCAAGGTTCTTTACCGACGCCGAGTGGGCATTCGTGCAGGCCGCCACCGCGCAATTGATACCCGAGGACGACCTGGGCCCCAGCGCTGCGGACCTGGGCGTTCCGGAGTTCATCGACCGGCAAATGGAAACGCCCTACGCCGAGGGCGCGCTCTGGTACATGCACGGGCCATTCTTGCCGGACCTTGGCCCGGAGCTGGGCTATCAACAGCGCTTCACCCCCCGGGACATCTACCGCTTGGGAATAAAGGGCTGTGATGACTGGTGCCTGAAAACCTACGGCAAGCGCTACCCCCAGCTGGACCCGTCGCTGCAGGTCGTGGTGCTCAAGCGCTTGGATGAAAACAGCGTGCCCATGGACGGCGTGGGTGGGGCGCTGTTCTTCGCCCAGCTGTTAACCAATACGAAGGAAGGGTTTTTCGCCGACCCCCAGTACGGCGGCAATGTAGGCATGGCCGGTTGGAAGATGCTCGGCTTCCCAGGTGCCCAGGCGGATTTCATGGACTGGATCGACCACCCGAACACGCCCTACCCATTGGGGCCAGTGGCCATTGGCGGGCAGCGAGGTGAAGGCCGATGAGCAGCCCGAAAGGCGCACAGGACGTGGTCATCGTCGGCTTCGGCTGGACCGGCGCCATCATGGCCATGGAACTGAGCAAGGCCGGCCTGAATGTGCTGGCGCTCGAACGAGGCCCTGCGCAAGACACGGCGCAGACGGCCACCTACCCCAAGGTCATCGATGAACTGGCCTACAGCGTGCGCGGCAAACTCTTCCAGGCGCTGGCCAAGGAAACGGTCACCATCCGCCACTCACCAACAGGGACCGCGGTCCCCTACCGCCAGCACGGAGCGTTCTTGCTAGGCACCGGCGTGGGGGGCGCGGGTTTTCACTGGAACGGGATGTCCTGGCGGGCGTTCTCGGCCGACTTTCGCTTAAGGTCCCATTACGAAGAGCGCTACGGGAAGAGCTTCATTCCCGCAGACATGACCATCCAGGACTACCCCGTTTCCTACGACGAACTCGAGCCGTACTTTGCCAAGTGGGAAGATGTGGCCGCGGTGTCCGGCAAAGCCGGCGTGCTCAACGGCCAGGTGGTTGCCGGCGGAAACAAATGGGAGGCCTCGCGCAGCAGCGAATACCCCACGCCGCCGCTCAAATCTGTGTACGGCGCGACCTTGTTTGCCGCAGCCGCCGCGCAAGTGGGGCTCAATCCGTTCCCGGTACCGGCGGCCAACGCCTCGCAGCCCTATACCAACCAGTACGGCGTGCGGCTGGGCCCCTGTAACTTCTGCGGGTTCTGCGAAGGCTATGGCTGTTACATGTATTCAAAGGCATCGCCGCAAACCTCCATCTTGCCGGCTCTTCGAAAACAGCCGAACTTCACCCTCAACACCAGCTGCTACGTTACCCAGGTCAATACGGACAGTTCCGGCAGCCAGGCGACTGGCGTTACCTATATCGACCCTCAAGGGCGGGAAGTCTTCCAACCCGCGACCATGGTTATCCTGTGCGCCTTCCAGATGCACAACGTGCGCCTGCTATTGCTGTCGAACATAGGCGCGCCCTATGACCCACTGACGGGTAAAGGCGTAGTGGGTAAAAATTACGCCTACCACATGAACAGCAGCGTCAACGTGCTCCTGCCCAAGGGCACGAACTTGAACCCTTATATAGGGGCCGGCGCTGCGGGTACTGCGGTGGATGACTTCAACGGCGATAACTTCGACCACGGCCCTTATGGCTTCGTGGGCGGCGCCAGCGTTTATCACCTGCGGCCCGGCGGCCGGCCGATACAGCAAACCCGAACCTTCGGCAAGGCGCCTACGTGGGGCGCCGGCTGGAAGCAAAGCCTGGCGGACGCCTACCAGCGGCTGCTGCCGGTGTATGCCCAAGGCTCCGTGATGGCCTACCGGGACGTATACCTGAGCCTGGACCCTACCTATAAAGACGCGTTTGGCTTGCCGTTATTGAGGATGACTTTCGACTGGCACGACAATGAATTCAGGATGATCAAGCACGCCATCGAAGGCGCCGAGAAAATAGGCAAGGCCATTGGCAATACCACGGAGGTGATACTGCGTCAGCCCGGCTCGCACTTCGATACCCGGGCCTATCAAAGTACCCATACCACCGGGGGCGCGATCATGGGCAGTTCCCCGGCCGATAGTGTTGTGAACCGGTACTTGCAAAGTTGGGACGTGCATAACCTCTTTGTAATGGGCGCCTGTGTATTCCCGCAAAACATCGGCTACAACCCCACCGGCCTGGTCGCGGCGCTCACGTATTGGTCCGTCGACCACATCATCAAGCACTACCTGAAAAACCCCGGCCCGTTGGTCCAGGCGTGAGGGCGTTCGGATGAAACCCTATCTCTTGGCGATGAGTTCAATGCTAGCGCTTGGCGCAGTCGACGCAGCCGCCGCGCAGGTCAGCGGGCACGGTGAATACCTGGCACGCGCGGGCGATTGCATCGCATGCCATACCGCACCCGGCGGCCAGCCCTATGCGGGCGGGCTTGGCCTGAAAACGCCGTTGGGGATCCTGTACTCGACCAACATCACGCCAGACCCGCAAACAGGGCTGGGCCAGTACTCGTTCGAGGATTTCGACAACGCGGTCCGGCGTGGGGTACGCAAGGACGGCTCATCCCTCTACCCCGCCATGCCCTTCCCTTCGTATGCCCAGGTCAGTGAGGCGGATATGCGTGATCTGTACGGGTACTTCATGACGGGCGTGACGCCGGTGGCGCACGCCAACCGGTCGCCAGACATCCCCTGGCCACTGTCGATACGCTGGCCGCTGGGCTGGTGGAGCTGGATGTTCGCGCCCAAGCCGGCCGTGGTCGAGGCGCCACCGGCGACCGAACGAGCGGCCCGCGGTGCCTACCTGGTGGAGGGGCTCGGCCATTGCGGTTCGTGCCATACGCCCCGGGCGCTCACGCTCGAGGAAAAGACCCTGGCCGACGACCGCAGCAAGGCCTACCTCTCAGGCGGTGCCCCTATCGACGGCTGGATCGCCAAGGACCTGCGCGGCAGCGCCATGACGGGCTTGGGAAAATGGAGCGAAGCCGACCTGGTGGAGTTTCTTAGAACCGGGAAGAACAACCAGAGCGCCGCGTTCGGAGGGATGAAAGACGTGATTGAAAACAGCCTGCAATACCTGAGCGACGAAGACCTGCACGCTATTGCGCAATACCTCAAATCCCTCAGCCCCGATGAGGCCCCGCTTCACTCGGGCGCCGACGCCCAGGCGAGCACCACAACGGCGGACCTGCACGCCCTGCGGGTTGAAAGTGACGGGGCACGGATATACGCCGATAACTGCATGGCCTGCCACCGAAGCGATGGCAAGGGCTATGAGAAGACATTCCCGGGGCTGTCCGCCAATACCGTACTCAACGACCCTCAGCCTGACTCGGTGATCCGGATCGTGTTGGCGGGCGCTACCGGCACGGCAACCGATGCCGCGCCCACGGCCTATACGATGCCGGCGTTTGCCTGGCGCCTGTCTGACCCTGAGGTCGCGGCGGTTGCAAGCTTCATTCGCAGCGCCTGGGGGAACACTGGCAGCGCGGTCAGCGCAAAGGACGTAGCGCACGTTCGGCACGACCTCTCCAGCGCGGGGCAGTAGCACAAGGCGTCTATCCGGGCCTTTCCATCCCCGTCACAGTGCTGATCGATACGCTTCATCCCAACGGAGCCCCCGATGGAAGTCTTGTTCAATGTTGTGCTGCCTGTATTCGCATTGGTGGGCGCCGGCTGGCTCACGCGAACATACGGGCTGCTCGGCGACGCAGCGGCGTTCGAGCTGAACCGCTTCGTGGTCTATCTGGGCATGCCGGCGCTGCTGTTCCAGGTGATGGCCACGGCCAAATGGGCGGATCTGCACCAGCCGGGTTTCGCCGCGGCGTTCGCCTTCGGCAGCGCGGTGGTGTTCGGCTGCACCGCCTGGCTGCGGCGGTTTCAATCATCCCACTTGGCCGATGCCAGCCTCGATGGCCTCAACAGTGGCTATGCCAACGTAGGCTTCATCGGCTTTCCGCTATGCCTGGCGGCATTTGGACCCGCCAGCCTGCCCCTGGTGACGATCTGCGCCATCATCACCGTGAGCATCCTGTTCGGCATTGCCGTGCTGATGGTCGAGATCGCTCTGCAGCCAGAAGGCAAACTGCTTTCCACCGTCGGTAAGGTGGGCTATTCGCTGCTCAAGAACCCCATGCTGCTGGCGCCCTTGCTCGGGGTGCTTTATGCGGCCTTCGCGCCGCCACTGCCCATGGGGCCAAATCGTTTTCTGACGCTGCTGGCCAATGCCGCAAGCCCCTGCGCACTGGTGTCGCTGGGGGCGTTCATCGCGGAAACGAAATTCGAGATTCAATGGCCGCGGTTGTCGAGCATCGTTGCCCTCAAGCTGGTCGCCCAACCGCTGCTGACCTGGATCGCGGCCACTTACATGTTTGATCTCAACCACGAATCAACCGCCATTGCGGTGGTCGTAGCCGCGCTCCCGACCGGTACTGGCCCATACATGCTGGCGAACCTGTACAGCCGTGACGCCAGTATCACGGCCGGTAGCGTATTGGTCAGCACCGTCGTTTCCATGGGCACCATCGCGCTCTTGGTTTCGGTATTCACTCGGCACTTATCCTAAGCGAGGCGCAGGATGAAAAAGTACACCGTAACAGCCAACGGTATTCGCCAGTTCGTTGTAGAAGAAGGTGACGGCCCGCCCGTGGTGTTGCTGCATGGCTTTCCGGAAACCAACTACGCGTGGCGGTACCAGATTCCCGTGCTTGCCAAGCACTATCGGGTGATAGCGCCAGACCTGCGCGGCTATGGCGAGACGGACAAACCCGCAGCCGGCTACGACAAGCGCAACATGGCCAATGACATTCGCGGGCTGCTCGATGCGCTGAACATCAAAAAGGTGGCGCTGGTCGGCCATGACCGTGGCGCCCGGGTCGCGACCCGTTTCGCCAAGGACCATCCGCACCTCGTCGACCGCCTGGTGGTCATGGATAACGTGCCCACGCGGATCGTTTCTCGCGACCTCGACGCTGCCGTGGCCAAGGCCTACTGGTTCTTCCTGTTCCACCTGGTGCCCGACCTGCCCGAGGCCCTGATCGCCGGCAAGGAAGAAGTGTGGTTGCGGTATTTCTTCTCGGACTGGTGCTACGACCCGACGACCATCACCGGCGAGGCCTTCGACACCTACGTGCGCACCTACAAGGCGCCCGGCGCGGTACGCGGCGCCATGGCGGATTATCGCGCCAACGCGGTGGACGTTGCCCAGGACCAGGAGGACGCGCAGGTGAAGATCGCCTGCCCGGTCATGGCGTTATGGGGCGCGGACTTCCACGCGGTGGGCAAGCTGTTCGACATGGCTAAGGTCTGGGCGGAGATGGCGGAAAACCTCGAAGCGCACCCCATCGAGAACAGCGGCCACCTGCCCCAGGAAGAGCAGCCCGAAGTGGTCAATGAGCTGCTGCTCAAGTTCCTGCAAACCTGGCGCGGCTGAGCCAGCCGACAAGCGAGGCAAGACCATGAAACTATTGCGCGTAGGCGAGGCAGGCAATGAGCGCCCTGCCCTTGTGGATGAACGCGGCGTGCTCCGGGATCTGTCCGGCAGCATGGAGGACCTCACCGCGCTCGAACTTAGCCCGGTGCGGCTGGCGGCGTTAAGCGCGCTTGACCCGGCGCAGCTTCCAGCCCTTAGCGGGGACACTCGTATCGGCCCACCCCTGGCCGATTTCAGAAGAATCATCTGTGTGGGCCTGAACTACGTAGACCACGCGCGCGAAGTTGGCCTGGACCCTCCCGCCGAGCCCACGCTCTTCATCAAGGGCTGCGTGCCCACCGGCGCCTTTGACCCCGTGACGCTACCGCGCGGCTCGGAGAAATCGGATTGGGAGGCCGAGCTGGGCATCGTCATCGGCACCGGGGGGCTGTATATCACCGAGCAACAGGCGGCGGATCACATTGCCGGTTATTGCGTGGTCAATGATCTTTCTGAGCGCGCCTATCAGATGGAGCGCGGCGGGCAATGGACCAAAGGCAAGAGTTTCCCCGGCTTCGCGCCTGTCGGCCCGTGGATAGTGACCTCGGATGAAGCAGGCGACATCGGCAACAAGCCTATCTGGCTATCGGTGAATGGGCGGCGCTATCAGAACAGCAACACCGCCAACCTGATATTCAATGTTCGGCAGATCGTGGCGTATGTGTCCAACTTCTTCGAGCTAGAACCCGGCGACCTTATCGCCACCGGCACCCCGGCCGGGGTTGGGCTTGGGCACAAACCCCCGGTTTTTTTGAAGGATGGCGATGTTATTGAACTTGGTATAGAGGGCTTGGGGGCTCAGCGACAACGCGTTCACGCCTGGCCGAAATAGGGCTGACCGACGCAGGCGGCGTGCTTGAAGGGGCTGCACACTGGACCGACAGCGCGGCGCTGACCGCCACCAGATCCCTGGCCGCCGCCAGGGTATCGCTCAACGCGGCCCTCGCCTGGGCGATATCCGGCACGTCCCGCTCGAGCCAGCGGACCGCGGCCTCAAGGTTACAGGCGACGCTGGTGAGGCGCTCATACAACTGGTGGATCAGCGCCTGAGAGGTGTGCGCCGCCCCGGCAAGCGAAAGGTGGCTGAAGGGCTCGATGCGCAGGAAGTGTGGGGGCTGTGCCTGGAAGTGGGTCATTGGCGTAGTCGTCTCGTCTATGCTTTCGTACGCGACGCTAACCTGCCGGCAAGGGCGGGGTCTTGAATAATCCTGCACGGCTGCATTCGGCGGCCCGGCGGGCTGGGAAGCAAGCCTACTGGCTTGGCCGCGCAACGGGAACGCACCATGGCTGATGATTTCGAAAGCGAAGGCGGCAAGAGCCGCGTGCGCGTCTGGACGATGAAAGACCTTTACGATGCCGAGCTGTTGAAGGGCGCCTATTTCGACCATCGCTACCCCTGGCATTCCCATGAGGAGTTGAGCCTGGGGATCGTGCTGGCCGGTGGAGTTCACCTTCAAACGCGCACCTGCGAAGGGATCGCCAAGCGCGGCAGTTTCGTACTGGTGAACGCCGACGAACTCCATTGCGGCCGGCCCGGCGCGGACGGCTGGCTGTGCCGCACCCTGCATATACACCCCAGCGTGTTTCGCAGCGTGGCGCAGGAAAGCTTTGGCTCGGGGTTGCCGGTGTTTACCAGCCCGGTGATAGAAGACCCCGTGCTCACCAACGCACTGCTCGCCCTTCACCGCCTATCAGAGGTGCCCTGCTCTTCCCTGGAGCGGCAGTCGCGCATTGTCGCCCTGATCGTGCGGTTGCTGACGCACCATGGCCGCCGGCTGGAATTGCCGCTGTCGGGTTATAGCGAATCGGCAGCGGTGGCCCGCGCCCGGGCGTACCTGGATGAAAACCTGGGCGACAAGGTGACGCTCGATGACCTGGCGATCATCGCGGGCATACCGCCGTTCCGGGTGCTGCGTGCGTTTCGCCAGGCGTGGGGCATCACCCCTCACGCGTACCAGTTGCAGGCGCGAGTGCGGCAAGCCCATAAGCTCTTGAAAAGCGGCCTGGCGCTGGCCGAGGCGGCAACTGCCGCGGGTTTTGCCGACCAGCCCCACCTTACCAGGGTGTATAAAACCGTGATGGGCGCGACCCCAGGCCAGTTCAAGGACGACAGGCGCAGGCCCGATGATTCCACTGGGCTGGCGGCCCACTTCGAGCCCATGGAGCAGAGCGCACTGTTGAGGGGTTATTCCACTGACCAACGCCCAGCGTAAAGCCATGCAGGGCCAGGTTGCCCTCGCCCTGCAAACACCCGCCTAGGCTTCACTCAGCCAACGGCGCCAGACCTCAAGCCAGGTGCTGGTCGTGCGCCGGGTCCGTAACGCCAACCAGGCTGACCTCCGCCGGCTGGGCGAAGACCATGTCCCGGTTGTGCAGGTCGTATTCCCAGTCCCCCGTAAGGGCGATCTGGAACTTATGCCCCTGGGCGTCCGCTTCCACGTCCTGAAGGTAGGTGCGGTTCAGTTCGCTGTTGTAGGTCAGCTTGAGCGTAGTGCCCGTACCGTCGCCAAAGCCGGTGTAGCCCAGCGCCGACACATCGATCTTGTCGCTGCCCCGCGCGAAGTTGACGATCAGGTCGGTAAAGCTCTGGGTGGCGGTGCGGTAGCTGTCTTCAGCGGAGGTGTAGAGGAACACATCGTTGTTATCGGGCGAACGGGCATAGATCACCACATTCTGGTCATCGCCACCGTTCAGTTGGTCGGCGCCCGCACCACCGATCAGCACATCGTTGCCGGCGCCGCCGTTGATCCGATCATTGCCAGCCAAGCCACGGATGATCTCCGACATTGCGCTGCCGTTGATCACGTCCCTGCCCGCGGTGCCTTCGACCGTAGGCGCGGTGAACACCAGGTTGGTGCTGTTCAACTGCCCCACCAGGTCGCCGTCCAGGGTCAGTTCGAACCGGTGCCCGGAGGCGTCGGCATCGAAACTCTTGAGGTAGGTGCGGGTGCCGTCGGCGTTGGCCTGCACCGCCAGGGTGCCATGGTGGCCGTCGCCAATACCGGTAAAGCCCAGGGCGGTGAGGTCGATCCGATCCTGGCTGGCGTCGAAATCGAGAATGCGGTCGCTATGGCTTTCGGTGGCGGTGCGGTAGCTGTCGCTTGACTGCGCGAAGCGGAAGATGTCTGCGCCGGCGCCACCGAGCAGCACGTCGCGGCCGCCGTTGCCTTGCAGCACGTCGTCACCGGCCAGGCCATGGAGGATCTCGGCAGAGTCCACGCCCAGCAGGCGGTCTTGGCCGCTGGAGCCATCCAGATGCAGCTTGCCATCCTGGCTGCCGAAGGTGGTATCCAGGCTGCCATCGGCGTTCAAGCGGATGATGCCGAAGTCCGAATTGTTGTTGAGCACGCCTTGGCCAGCCACAAGGATGTGGCCGTCCGGCTGCACCGTGACCGCCAGCGCGTCGTTGGAGCTACCCAACCCGACGGCGACGGGGATGGTCACTTTGCCGTCAGTACCAAAGCTGGTATCCATAGAGCCATCAGCGTTGAGCCGCAGCACGGTGAACGCATCGTAGTCGCCGCCCTCGCCCGCCACGATGATCTTGCCGTCGGCCTGCACGGTGACCGCGGAACGGTAACCCAGGTCCAGGGCCGCGTCGAAGTGGAGCACACCGTTGTCGCCAAAGCGGGTATCCAAGGCGCCGTCGGCGGTCAACCGCTGCAGGCTGTAGACCGGGTCCCCTTGCACATGGATGCCACTGGCCGGGTCGGTGTAGCCGCCTACATAGAGCCAGCTGCCCAGGAGGATGCTGCCGTCCGGCTGCACATTGGTTGAGACGTTGCCGTTTTCGTAGTCGCTACTGGGGTGCAGCGTGATCACGCCATGGTCGCCAAAGCCATTGACCAGGGTGCCATTGGCGTTGACCTTGGCCACCTGGGTTTGCCCTACGGCGCTGCCAGTGAGGTACAGGGTGCCGTCTGCATTGACGGTAATGGCAACGGCTTCCAGGCGAGCGCTGACAGGCAGGGTGATGGTACCGGTGCCACCGAAGCTGGTGTCCCGGGTGCCGTCGAGGTTGAAGCGCTCGACTGTCACGCCACCGGATATGTGGGCTGAAAGCACCTTGCCGTCGGCCTGCACGGCCATGACGTAATCCGAGTCGGTGTCTATCTCCGCCGGCACGATGGCGATGCCGCTCTGGGCGAAGCTGGTGTCCAGGGTGCCATCGGCGTTGAGGCGGACCACTGCATGGTCATCGCGAGTCGCGTAGGTTTCCCCCTCCGACCCGGGGTAGCCGTTGAAGATATGGCTGCTGTAGCCGCCCACGAGGATCTTGCCATCGGCCTGGAGCGTCACGCTGCTAGCCGTTTCGTCGCCACCGGTGAGGTCGACCATTACAGTGCCGGCGCCGGTTCTAACGGTATGGGTGGAGGTGACATTGTTGTCGGTCGTTGCCATGGGTTAATCCTTTAGGGAGGCTGGGAGGCCAGCTCACTGTAGTAGAGGGCTGGGCTTTGCATCCTGATGGACAACTTACGGGCTGATTGTATTGGCAGCGTTACCTGGCTTTGGCGACGAGCGGTGCGCTTTCGCGCGCAAGCGGGTTGCAGGCCAGTCGGGGCCGGCCGATACTGCCGCCGCATTCCCCGAAGAAGGTGCCCGCCAGGAGGACCCAGCATGGCAACCGGAAACAAACGGCCCAACAAGGCCAAGCGCATTGTCGCCCAGCCCCTGTTCCGCTCACGGCAAGAGCGGCCAGCCAAAGGCAAAGGCAGTTACCGCCGAGACGGCTCCCACAAATGGGAGCCGTCGTCGTTTCCGGGGTTGGAAAAGTTGAACGTCGCTTGAGGCGAACTAGCCGTGCACGCTGTAGCACACCGCATCGGCCGGCATCGGCAGCTCGTCGACGGCATGAATGACCGACGCCGCCATGGCTTCTTCAGCGTTGAGGATGCGCGGCGCCGCGATCAGGCAGGTGGACACGTCCAGGGGCACGTCGGCCCCATAGGTGCGCTCATCGACGATGCGCGAATAAAGCTCCAGGTCGTAGTCCAGGCTCATGGCGTACTCGGACATCCGCGCATGGTCGACCGAGCCGTGCAGGTTCCAGTGGAAGGGGTGGAACAGGAACTTGCTGTGCTTGCAGGCGGTGCGCCGCTCGCCAGCGAGAAAGATGATGTTGCCCATGGACTCCACCGTGCCCAGGTTATGCGTATGCACCGGGATCGGCAGGGCGATCAGGAAGTTGTACAGCGAAAACCCATAGCTGCATTCGCCGCCCATGGTAGCGATCTTGATCACGATCTCCGAAGCGCCCTTTTGAACCGCCAGCGAGCACTTTTCGATCAGCTCGCCGGTGGAGGTGGAATTGATCGAGGAGGTGAAGTGCACGATATGTGTAGTCATGGATGACTGCTCTCCATGCGGCAATGTAAAGCCACGTAAGGTTGTTACGGGTAAAGCATAGGCGCTGCCCTACCTAAATGTGGAACCGGCCCCCCGCCGCGCAGTTCAGGGTGGTTGCCTTCAGGGGACGAACGGTCGATAAGCTTGTGCGATAGATACTGGCTCGCAACAGGTGAGACAGCAGCCCTGTTCGGAAGAAAAGCGAGAAGGCCCCGGCAAGTTTGTAGGAGAATTCGCCAAACCACTGTTCCCCCTGCTTGGAGATTTTCAGCAATGCCATTGCCTCGCTCGCTTGCCTGGCCGCTCTGCCTTGTTGCGTTGTGCACGTTCACGTCCATTGCTGTAGCGGCGGCGCCCAGCGCCAAGCACGCCCACCAACAGCCCCAGGCCAGCAAGGACATCGGCGTTTCGCTGCTCGCCGGCAAGCTGCGGTTCAAGCTGCCTGAAGGTTACCAAGGCACGGCGCTGCCGCCGGGCGATGCCAGCACGGGCACCGCTGGCGCGCAGGGCACGCTGTACATGAACGAAGCGCAGAAGCGCATCGTTGTGGCCACTCAAATCCCTCTGCACAACGGTACCGATGCTGGCGAGAACGATGATGCGTTCCTAGCAGGCGCCAGCGCAGGCTTTCTCACGCAACAGGCCCAGGCGCTGCCAGACTTCCATAAAACCCTCGAGAAGCGAGTTAGCCTCGGCGGGCTCGAGGCGCAGCAGATCGATGCCACCGCTACCATGGGCGGCGGCAAAACCCTGAGCACCTACTTCATCACCGGCGCCGGGCAGCAAATGGCGGTGGTACAGGTGATCTCCCGCGAAAGCGATCGCGCCGGGCATGAGGCGATGGTCCAGCGGATAACGGCCGGCGCCCCGTAACGCTGAAAACAAAAAGGGCGACCCTTTCGGATCGCCCTTCTAGTGCCCGGAAACCGGGGCTTTAAGCTGGTAGGCACAATTGGACTCGAACCAACGACCCCCACCATGTCAAGGTGGTGCTCTAACCAACTGAGCTATGTGCCTGCTGTGGCGCGGCATTCTACGGATATTCGAGCAGCTGTCAACGGTTATCGCCAGTGCTGCCCGAGACACATCACTGTCATAAAGCCATCATCTTGGCTTGTTACAACGCCCTGTCTTTATCCCGCACAGGCCGCCTTCGTGTTCAGATTCTTCCGCCGTTCCCCTTCCCGCCCTTTTTTACGCAGGTTCCGCATCGGCCTGCGGCTGTTCGGCGGCTTCGCCGTGTGCGCGTTACTGCTCAGTGGCCTGGGGTTGTTCTGCTTGAGCGAGATTCACGCGGTTCGCCATCAGGCGGAGGTGATCGAACAGGGGCCGCTTTCCAGCATCGCCCAGGCCGACGCCATTGCGCTGGACCTGGCCAAGCTGCGCACCGAGGCAGCCTTGCTGCTCAGTTCAGCCAACGATCCGGGCGAGAGGGTCAACCGGCGCATTGCCCTCGAACAATTGGCCAATAGCCTGGACTCAGCCTTCAGCAGTTACCTGGGCAGCCTGCAACCGGGCACCGAGCGTGAGGCGGTGGAGTTACTGCGCAGTGCTTATGCGCCTTTTCTGGCGGCGCTCAAGGAGGCGGCCTCGCTGATCGAGCAGCAACACGTTGCCGAAGGCATGCAAAAAGCCACCGACGCGCTCGGCCTGCAGGGTGGGCTGATGGACATGCAGGTGCAGCTGCTGCGCGAGCTCAACAAGCAAGCCAGCGCTGACGCCGTGCAGCAGGCCGCCGCTGCCGCGCAGCGGACCGCGCTGGTGGTGCCGGCCGTTACCGTGGTAGCGCTGCTGCTTATGCTGGTGCTGGCCTGGCGGATGACCCTGAGCATCACCGCACCGCTGCGCCAGGCCGTGCAGGTGGCACGGGCGATCGCCCAGGGCGACCTGCGTGATGCGGTCCATGGCGAAGGCAATGATGAGAGCGCCCAGCTATTGATGATGCTTGGGCACATGCGCGACCAGCTGCACGGGCTGCTCAGCCAGCTGGGTGACAGTGTGGATCGGCTCAACGGCGCCGCGCGGGACATGGGCGCGGTGATGCAGGGCAGCGCCCAGGACCTGAGCCTGCAGTACAGCGAAATCGAACAGGCTGCCACCGCGGTCAACCAGATGAGCACAGCCGTTGAGGCGGTCGCCGCCAATGCCCTGAGCACCTCGGATGCCTCGCGCAGCTCGGCCAGCGCCGCCTCCGCCGGCCAGGCTCAACTGGACGCGGCCATGGGCGACATCGACGTACTGGCCGGCCAGGTCGAAAGCGCCGCGGCCCAGGCGCGCAAACTGGCCAGCCAGACCCAGCACATCCACAAGGTGCTGGATGTGATCCGCAACGTCGCCGAGCAGACCAACCTGTTGGCCCTCAACGCCGCCATCGAAGCCGCCCGGGCCGGCGAGGTCGGCCGGGGCTTTGCCGTGGTCGCCGATGAGGTTCGTGGCCTGGCCCACCGCACCGGCGCGTCCACCCGGGAGATCGAACAGATGATGGGCGAGATCCGCGAAGGCACCGAGCTGGCCGTGCAGGCCCTGGCCGAAAGCGCCGCCCAGGCGGGCCGCACGCGGGCGCGGGCACTGACGGCGCGGGACACCTTGGGCAACATCTGCGAGGCCGTGATGGGCATCGACAGCCGTAACCAGGTGATCGCCAGCGCCGCCGAACAACAGGCGCAGGTGTCGCGGGACGTGGACGGCAAATTGCTGAAGATCCGCGACCTCTCGCTGCAAACCGCCACCGGCGCCACCGGCACCCGCAGCGCCAGTGAAGCCCTTGGCCGGCTGGCGGCTGAGTTGAAGCAGATGATGGGGCGCTTTGCATTGTGATCGACACGCGCCGCCTGTAGAGCGTGCGAAGCCCGCGAGCGGGGGAGCCTAGGTCCAAGCTCCGCCTGCTTCCACCATTCATCTCGATGCGGAGCCTGGCAACGACCATTGGCCCGGCCTCCCCCTGGGTTTCGCCGCCGACCTATAGGAGCATGCGAAGCCCGCGAACATTGGAACACCACCGATTCGCAGGCGTCCCCAGCTCCAACGGGCTTACAGCTCCACCCAACGCCCTTCGGCGGCGGAGGCACGGGCGGCATGGGCCAGGCGCTCGACTTCCCAAGCCTCCTGAAAGTCCACGCCGGTATGGCTGCCGTTGCCGGCCATGGCTTCGAGCAGGGCCCGCACTTCGAGGGTTTTTAGCTCGTTGTAACCGAGCTGGTGCCCCGCCGCCGGGCAGAAGGCGGCATAGCCCGGCAGCTGAGGCCCAGCCATCAGGGTACGGAAGCCCTCCAGGCCCGGCGCGGCCCCGGCCTGATAGAGCTTGAGCTCGTTCAGCCGCTCCTGGTTGTACAGCAGGCTGCCCCGGGTACCGCACACCTCCACCACCAGATGATTCTTGCGCCCATGCCAGAGCCAGCTGGTGCTCAGGCTGCCGCTGGCACCTTGGGCGAAGCGCAGCAGCACGTGGGCCTGGTCATCGACCTCGACCACCCGCAGGCCGCCCTGGTGAGGGCGGCGCGCATGCACCGTGTGCAGGTCGGCGCACACCCGCGCCACTGGCCCGAGTAGATAACGCGCCAGGCACAGCGCGTGGCTGCCTAGGTCGGCCAAGGCACCGCCGGCTTGGCCAGGTTCGCAACGCCAGGTAAAAGCGCCCTGTGGGTCAGCCATGAAGTCTTCGCTGAATTCGCCGCGAAACGTGGTGATCTCACCCAGCTCGCCGCTGTCGATCAGCGTCTTGGCCAACTGCAGCATCGGGTTTTGCAGGTAGTTATATCCCACCCGGGTGACGACGCCGGCCGCCCGCGCGGCGTCGCGCATCTGGGTGGCTTGCTCGAGGGTCACCGCCAGGGGCTTTTCGCAATACACCGCCTTGCCCTGGCCCAGCGCTGCCAGACCCATGGGGCAATGCAGCTGGTTGGGGGTAGTGATGGCAACCAACTGCACCTTCGGGTCTGCCACCAGCTGTTCCCAGCCAATGGCCTGTTCGAAGCCCCAGTTCCGAGCGCAAACGGCCGCCCGGGTGGGGTCTGCATCAGCCAGGCCGACCAGCCTGGGGCGCAGGGGTAGCTCGAACGCGCTGCGCGCGTGGTGGAACGCCAGTGCATGGGCTCGCCCCATGAACCCGGTACCGATCAAGCCAATGCCGACCTCATGCATGCTGCCTCCTGCGCCTAGCGCTTGATCTTGCGGGTATTGCGGTACTGGTCGATCACCACGGCGGCGACGATGATCACGCCCTTGATGATGTCCTGGATGTAGGCATCGACCCCCAGGAAGGTAAACCCACTGGCCATCACACCGAGAATGAGCGCGCCGATCACCGTGCCGGTGATGCGCCCTACCCCACCGGCCAGGCTAGTGCCGCCGATCACTGCCGCGGCGATGGCGTCCAGTTCATAAGACATGCCCATGCCGGCCTGGCCGGTGGCCGCCCGCGCCGAGGCGACGATGCCGGCAAGCCCCGCGAGCAGCCCGGCAATGCTGTACACAATGACCAGGTGGCGCTTTACGTTGATCCCCGACACCCGTGCCGCCTGCATGTTGCCGCCGATGGCATAGGTGTACTTGCCGTATTTGGTGTAGCGCAGGGCAATGTGGAAGATCACCGCTACCACCAGGAAAATGATCACTGGCGTGGCGCCGCTGCCGATAGCGGTGTAAGGGTCGGACAACATGCTGATGGGCTGCCCTTCGGTGTAGTAACGAGCCAGCCCTCGGGCAGAAACCATCATGCCCAAGGTCACGATAAACGGCGGAATGCCAGTGGCAGCGATCAGGCTGCCGTTGACCACGCCAGCCAGCAGGCCAACCCCAAGCCCCGCCATCACCGGCACCCAGACCGGCATGTCGGTCAACGAAGGGAACACCGCCCGGCTGAAATCCGAGGTCTGCGCAAGGCTTGCCGCGACCATCGCCGACAGGGCCAATACCGACCCGGACGACAGGTCGATGCCGGTGGTGATGATCACCTGGGTGACCCCGATGGCCAGCAAGCCAATCACCGACACCTGAAGGATCATCAGCACCAGGCGCTGGCCGTTGAGCAGAAAGCTTTGGTCGCGCAGCACCCAGCCGAACGCCTCGAAGGCCAGGCCGATACCTACCAGCACCAGCAGGATGCCCAACTCCGTGGGCAAGCGCCGCCGGCTGCGTGGAGCAGCGGTGGGGGCAGGGTTGTTTTCCACAATGGCAGTCATGTCGTGCTACCTCGGTTAGCGGTTTCGCCGGGTTTGCGGGCGGGCGCGGCCGCCCCGCCGTGCTTGATTCAGTGAAGCGCGCCCAGGCCGGAGGCCAGGTGCATGACCCGCTCCTGGGTCGCTTCGTGTCGATCCAGAAAGCCGGTGACACGGCCCTCGTGCATCACCATTACGCGGTCGCTCAGGCCCAGCACCTCGGGCAACTCCGAGGAAATCATCACCACCGCCAGCCCTTCAGCCGCGAGGTTGGCGATCAGCCGGTAGATTTCGGCCTTGGCGCCCACGTCGATGCCGCGAGTGGGCTCGTCGAGGATGAGAATCCGCGGGTGAGTCATCAGCCAGCGCGCGAGCAGGGCCTTTTGCTGGTTGCCCCCGGACAGGTTGGCGATGCATTGGTCCAGCGAAGGGGTTTTCACCCGCAGCTGCTTGCGCATGTCCTCGCACAGGGCGTGCAGGCGAGTGCTCTGGATAAACCCCGCGTTGGCAAAGTTGCCCAGCACCGCGACCTCCATGTTCTCGCCCACCGACAGGCAGGGAAATATCCCGCTCTCCTTGCGATCCTCGGTCAACAACGCCATGCCGTGGCGGATGGCCAGGCAGGGATCGTTCATGATCACCGGCTCGCCATCGATCAGGATGTGGCCAGAGGTCGCCGGGGTAATACCGAACAGCGTTTCCGCCACGTTGGTGCGCCCTGCGCCCATCAGCCCGGCGATCCCTAGCACCTCTCCGGCGTGCAAATCGAAGGACACGCCGCTGAACACGCCCTTGAGGGCCAGCTCCCGCACCGACATCAGCACCTGTTCCCGCGGCGCGGCGCGCTCCGGGAACATCTGCGTCAGCTGGCGCCCGACCATCATCGCCACCAGGGCATCGCCGTCCATGCTATCGGCCCGTTGCAGGCCGATGTAGTGGCCGTCCCGGAACACCGCCACCTCGTCGGCGATGCGAAAGACCTCGGCCATCTTGTGGGTGATGTAGATGATCCCTTTGCCCTGGGCCTTGAGGTCTTCGATGATCGAAAACAGATGGGCGACTTCCTTTTCGGTAATCGCCGAAGTGGGCTCGTCCATGATCAGCACGCCGCTGTCGTAAGACACCGCCTTGGCGATCTCCACCATCTGCCGGCCAGCGATGCTCAGGGTACCCACGGTGTCGTCGGGGTCCAGGTCGATGCGCAAGCGGTCCAGCAACGCCTGGGTCTGCCGGCGCATCCGCCGGTGATCCACCAGGCCCAGCGCATGTGTCGGTTCCCGCCCCAGCCAGATGTTCTCGGCGATGGTCATGAAAGGCATCAGGTTCAGTTCCTGGTGAATCATCGCGATCCCCGCCTGCTGCGCCTGAAGGGGGGCATCGAAGCGCACCGCAACGCCATTGAGGCGCAACTCGCCAACATCCGGCTGGTAGAGGCCGGCGATGATTTTCATCAAGGTCGACTTGCCGGCGCCGTTCTCCCCCATCAGCGCCAACACGGTGCCCGGCCGCAAACGCAATTGAACATTGGCCAAGGCTTTTACGCCGGGGAACGACTTGCTCACGTTGACGACTTCCAGCAGGTACCCCTCGCCGGCCGCCGGCAAGGGAGCGTTCACGGCGGGCGCCGTTGCAGAGGGGGCAGCAAGCATTCGCGGGATCTCCTCGCGGGTGTCAAACCTAGGCTCGAAGGGCGTTGCGGGGCATCAAGGCTTGTTGAGCGCCTGGAACTCGCCAACGTTATCGGGCGTGATCAGCCGGTAGGGGATCACCACGTGCTGCTCCACCGCCTGCTTGTTGATCAGCTTTTGCGCGGCGTCGAGGGAGCCTTCGGCCTGGCCCTTGGCGTCCTGGAACACAGACACCGTGAGCAGGCCTTTCTTGATCGAAGCCAGGCCGTCCGGGGTGCCATCCACCCCGCCCACGGGCACATCGGTGCGGCCCGCCTGGCGCAGCGCCATTGCGGCGCCAATCGCCATTTCATCGTTGTTGGAAAGAATGCCGTCGAGTTGCTTGCCGGCGGTCAACCAGTTGCTGGTCAGGTCCATGCCCTTGTCGCGCAGCCAGAGGCCGGTCTGCTCGTCGACGATCTTGATGCCGGGGTATTTGGCCAGCACTTCCTTGAAGCCCGCGGTGCGCGCATGGGTCGAGTTGTTGGAAAGTTCTCCCAGCAAGATGGCGACCTGCCCTTTGCCATTGAGCTTCTTGGCGATGTATTCCGCTTGCAGGCGCCCTGCTTCGTTGTCGTCCGAGGTCACCGTAACCACACCCTTGGGCAGGTTAGGGTCATCCGGGCGGCGGTTGATGAACACCAGCGGCACGCCGTGCTCGGTCGCCTCCTTGATCAGGGTGCCTGTCGCGGCGGTGTCCACCGGGTTGACGATCACCGCGGCCATGCCTTGGTTGACGAAGTTCTGTACCTGGCTCTGCTGCTTGTTCACATCGTTGCGGGCATCTTCGAATTGCAGCTGCACGCCGTCGGCCTTGGCTTTGCTCGCCAGGTATTCACGCACGTAGGTGAGGTAATTGTCGTCGAAGCTGGACATGCTCACCCCGATGCGGGTATCGGCGGCGGCCGTGCCGGCAGCGGCACTGGCGACGAGCAGTGAGAAGGCCGCCAGAACGAGCCGGGGCTTGAAGGGCATGAAGCGAGAAAGGTGGTTCATCGAGCGGTACCTGTCTTGTTGTTGTTCGATACGCGGCCGGGGCGCGCGTGACGGATCAAGGTTACCTGTGATGCAGGTTATTGGAATATATTTTCCATTTCAATCATTTTTCGTATAAATATTCTTTTTAGAGGCTTGAATCGGCGCGTAGAACGACGGCCGTTCAGGCAGGCTGATAGGTATCACAGCCGCCTGCTGCTGGGCCTGCACGCAGGCGTCGGCAGTGACCGCTGCCAGGTAGCCGTCCCACGCCGAGGGGCCACTCAACGCGCCGGTTGCCAGGTCGTCGACGAAGGCCTGCAACTCCACGTCGTAGGCGGCGATGAAACGGTCTTTCCAGTCCATGAGGATCTCGGTCGAGCGCCTCGCCTCGCTGCGCAACTGCACCGCCGAAGGCTCCGGCAACCGAGCGATGCCCTCCTCGCCCACCACTTCGCACTGGATGTCATAGCCATAACGGCAGTTGACGAACACCTCCACGTCGATGCGCACGCCCTTGGCGGTTTCCAGCAGCACGATCTGCGGGTCGCGCAAGGGCTCCCGCGCCTGTGAAGTACGGCGCGGGAACACCACTTGGGCGCTGACATACTGATCGTCGAGCAACCAGGCGAGCACGTTGATTTCGTGGATCAGCGTGTCGGTAATGGCCATGGCGGTGGTGTAGTTGGCCGCCACGGTGGGGTTGCGGTGGGCGGCGTGGACCATCAGCGGCGTACCGATGCGGTGGCTGTCCAGGATGGCCTTGAGCTGGCGGTAGCCTGCGTCATAGGGGCGCATGAAACCAACCTGCACCAGGCGCCTGCCGTGGGCCATTTCGGCCTCCACGATGCGCTGGCAACCCTGTGCGCTGACCGCCAGCGGCTTTTCGCAGAACACCGGCTTACCGGCGGCGATGGCGGCCAGCACGTACTCCTCGTGGCTGGGGCCCCAAGACGTCACCACCACCGCTTGCACCTGGCTCGAGGCGATCAGCGCGTGGCCGTCAGGGTATAGCTCAGCGGTCAGGCGTTGCTCGGCCACCACCTTGGCGGCCTGTTCCAGGTTGATGTCCGTCACCGCCACCACGCGGCTGCCGCGTAGGGTCTGGGTCAGCCGCCGGATGTGGTCCTGGCCGATGGCCCCGGTGCCGATAACGCCGATGTTCAAGGTCATGTCGCTGCTCTCTGTGCAGTGTTGTGCTTGTTCGCTGATCAGGTGTCAGTACTGCCGGGCGCGAGCGGTGTTCTCCTCAAGCAGGCGGGCGACGGCGGCGATGCGCTCGCTGCGCGACACCTGCGCCCCGCCCACGCGCCACCAGGAGAGGTAGCCATGGATCATGGTCTTGGGCAGTACCTTGACGTCGATCAGCGTAGAAACCGTTTGCTGGCGGGCATCGGCCAAGGCCGCCTCCAGTTCTTCGAGGGTGCGCGCACGGTAGGTCTTGCAGCCGTAGGCGGCGGCGCTCATGGCGAAGTCCACCGGGATCAACGGGCCGTCCAGCCGGCCGGTTTCAGGGTCGCGGTAGCGAAACTCGGTGCCGAAGCTGCCCATGCCGTGCCCCATCTGCAGGTTGTTGATGCAGCCGAACGCCATGTTGTCGAACAGGATCACGTTGATCTTGCGCCGCTCCTGGATCGAGGTGGCCAGTTCCGAGTGGAGCATCTGGTAGGAGCCATCGCCCACCAGGGCGTACACCTCCTTGTTCGGTTCGGCCAGCTTTGCGCCTAGCGCGCCGGCGATCTCGTAGCCCATGCAGGAGTAGCCGTACTCCACGTGGTAGGTGTTGACCCCTTGGCAGCGCCAGGCCCGCTGCAGGTCGCCCGGAAGGCTGCCAGCGGCGGCGACGATGATCGCGTCTTGCGCCAGCTGCTGGTTGAGCAGCCCGAGCACGCTGCTTTGGGTCAGGCTGGAGCCCGTCAGGGCGATAAACTCCTCGAACACCTCGGGCGGCAGGCCGTCGTTCACCTCCGGCACATACCCTTCGCCGCCGTAGCGCACGGCATACACGCGGTCGACTTCTTCCCGGTAGCGCGCCTGTGCATCGCTGACCTGCGCGCCCCAACCCGCCGTGTAACCCTCCGGCTGGAGCACGGCGGTCAGTGCTTCCAAGGCTTCACGGGCATCGGCCACCACCGCCGTGGCGTCGAGCTTGCCGGCGTCGAAGGGCGCGACGTTGATGTTCAGAAACGCCACTTGCGGGTGCTGGTACAGCCATTTGGACGAGGTGGTGAAGTCCGAATACCGGGTGCCCACGCCGATGATCAGGTCCGCTTCGCGGGCAAGGGTGTTCGCTGCAAGGCCGCCGGTTTCGCCAATGCCGCCCACGTTCAGCTCATGGCTGGAAACGATAGCGCCCTTGCCCGCCTGGGTTTCGGCGAAGGGGATCCCGAAGCGTTCGGCGAAGCGCTGCAGCGCCTGCGCCGCGTCGGAATACTTGACCCCGCCACCGCAGATCAGCAACGGCTTGCGCTTGCCGCGCAGCAAGCGCGCGGCGGCTTCGATGGCTGCCGTGGCCGGGGGCCGGCGATCCAGCCGATGCACCCGGCGGGCGAAGAAATAATCTGGGTAATCCCAGGCCTCACCTTGTACATCCTGAGGCAGCGCCAGGGTCACCGCGCCGGTGTCCGCCGGGTCCGTCAGCACCCGCATGGCGTTGATCGCCGCGCTCATCAACTGCTCGGGCCGGGTAATCCGGTCCCAGTACTTGCTCACGGCGCGGAAGGCATCGTTGGTGCTGATCGTCAGGTCGTGAAACTGCTCGATCTGCTGCAACACCGGGTCTGGCTGGCGGCTGGCATACACATCGCCCGGCAGCAGCAACAGCGGGATACGGTTGGCCGTGGCGGTGGCCGCGGCGGTGAGCATATTGGCCGCGCCCGGGCCTACCGAAGAGGTGCAGGCATAGATCTGCCGGCGCAGCTTCTGCTTGGCGAACGCCGTGGCCACGTGGGCCATGCCCTGTTCGTTGCGGCCCTGATGCACCACCAGTTGGCCGGGGTCTTGCTCCAGCGCCTGGCCAATGCCCAGCACGTTGCCATGGCCGAAGATCGTGAACACGCCGGCCACGAACTTGCTCTCCACGCCATCGATGCTGATGTACTGGTTATCGAGAAACTTCACCAGGGCCTGGGCCATGGTCAATCGGAGGGTAGTCATGGGGCACCTTTCCTTGCCAAGGCACAGCCTCGCGCCTGCCGGTTCATCGCTGCAGCAGCCACTCGTGCCGAGGGTCGTTGTGGAATTTCCAGGCGCGCACCGGCCCGGCCATCACGTTGAGGTAGTAAGACTCGTACCCGTAGGGCACGCACACCGGGTGATAGCCCCGGGGCACCAGCACCGTGTCGTGGTTCTCCACGGCCATGGCCTGGTCCAGGCTGCGGTCGTCGGTGTATACCCGCTGGAACACGAAGCCCTGCTCCGGATCGATGCGGTGGTAGTAAGACTCCTCCAGGTAACTCTGCGCTGGCAGGTTGTCCTCGTCATGGCGATGGGGTGGGTAGCTGGACGAATGCCCGGAGGGGGTGCGCACCTCCACCACCAGCAACGAGAACGCAGGTTCGGTGTCTGGCAGGATGTCGCACACATAGCGGGTGTTCGCACCTTTACCCCGGGCCGAGCGCTTCATGCTGGCCGGGGTGATCAGCCGCGGCGCCAGCCACGCGCTTCGGTCAGGGTTGCCCGGGGCCCTGCACAGCGCCACCTCCGCCTGGCTGCCCGCCCGTAGCTGGCCCTCGCTGCCGGGAGGAAGGTAAGCGGCGTAGGGGGAGACGTCTTCGAACACGCTGGCGCGCCCGGGCAGGCTGGGCCAGGCGAACGCACCGTGGTCCGGGTGATCGCCGGCGATACTCGCCGTACCGCTAAGCAGCACCACGCACAACTCTTGGCCGCCCGCGGCCAGGGGCAGGCTGTCGCCCGGTTGCAGGCGGTGCGCGCTGAAGCCCACGTAATGCAGGGCGTTTTCCGGTACCTGTACGAGGTCGCGGGCTGCCGGGTTTGCTTTGACGAGCAGGTTCATCAGGGCCTCCTCAAGCCGGTATCAGGCAGTGGCCTGGGTGAGCAGATCGCGCAGGGTGCGGTAGCCCAGGCTTGCGTATTCATAGGCCGGCGCCACGGCCGGGTCCTGCTCGGCCTCGACCACCAGCCAGCCCTCGTAGCCATGGGTGACCAGCACCTTGAGCAGCGCGGCGAAGTCGATATCGCCGTCTCCGGGCACGGTGAAGGTGCCGTTGACGATGCAGTCCGGAAAGCTCCATTGGTTGTTGCGGGCCAGGGCCACCACCGGCGCTCGCACGTCTTTGAAATGCACATGGCACACGCGGCCGATATGCTTTTGCAGCACCGTCAGTGGGTCGCCGCCACCCATGTAGCAATGGCCGGCATCGAACAGCAGGCCCACGGCCGGGCTGGTCAACGCCATCAGCCGGTCCACGTCTGCCGGAGCCTCGACATAGGCACCCATGTGGTGGTGGTACGCCAGGCGCAGGCCGCGGCTGGCGGTGAACTCAGCCAGGCCATCGAGCTTCTCGGCATACGCCTGCCATTGCGCATCGCTGTGAAAGCGCGGCCGCTCGATCAGCGGCACCCGCCTGCCCTGGATCGAGCCCGCGACCTCGCCATACACCAGCACTTTGGCGCCGTTCTGCGCCAGCAGCTCCACATGAGGCTCGATGGCTTCGATTTCCGCGGCCAGCTCCCGATGAGCCAGCTGGCTGGAATACCAGCCTGACACCAGCGCCAAGCCATAGCGCCCGAGCAGCTCGCCCAAGGCCTTGGGCTCGGTCGGGAACTTGCCGCCGAGCTCAAAGCCTTCGAAGCCGATCTGCCGGCCCTCCTCCAGGATGGTACCCAGCGGCGTGTCGCCCCCCAGGGAGGGCAGATCATCGTTGGCCCAGGAGATCGGGTTGATGCCGATCCGCAACCTGTGTTCGCTCATGTCAGCTGCACCTGTTCTTGTTCTGGTCGTTGCTCAGTGGGGTCAGGCACGCGCTTGGCGCCAGGCCTCGATGAGGAATTCAAAGGTAGCGCGCACCTGCGCCACCAGCTCGCGGTCATTGATCTCGTTAGCCAGCCAGGCCCGCGCCGGCTGCGCGAAAATCGTCCGCCCCACGGCAAAACCACGGCACGTGGTGCTGGCCGCGGCCTGCCGGAAGCCCTCGGCCAGCGCTTCCCCGGCGGCGTTCAAGCCCAGCAGCACCACCCCGTGACACCAGGGGTCGCGCTCGTTGATCAAGGCGTCCAGGCGCGCCCACACCTCCGTGGGCTGGGCCTCGATCTTCCACCAGTCGGGGAACACGCCGATGTTGTACAGCCGCTTGATAGCCCGCAATAAGGCGTCCGGCCGTGCCGTGGGATGGTTCTTGGGCGGGATCACCTCCAGCAACAGCTCATGGCCGCTGGCCTTGGTGGCGTCATATAACCCCTTGACCTGCGCCTCTTGCTCCAGACGCAGCAGCGGGTCGTCGTCTGGGTGAAATTGCACCAGGCATTTGACGATCTGTTCCTGTGGCCAGGCGAGCAGTTGGCTGCCCACCGAGCGGCCGTGTTCGAAGGCCAACGGCCGAGACTGCTGCAACTCCACCGGCCGGCCGATCCACCAGCCCCTGCCGGTGGCGGCATTGAGCGCGTCCAGGCCGAAGCGCTCATCCGCCAGCAGGCCTACGTCTGCCGCCACGCCACGGGCCGCGAGGTCGGCTTCCACCGCTTCGATGGCCCTGACGAACAGCTGCTTGAGCAGCGGAATCCGCGCGGGGTCCGCGCCCGCCTGGCGCGCGGCGTCGAGCAGCTGGAAGCGGTGGTCGAAAGCGAAGATAAACAGCTGCCGCCAGCGCCGCCGCGGCACGCTCACCCGGTGCAAGCGCTCCAGGGTGGGGTCCAGGTCCGGCCGGGTGATGGCCACCGGGCTGTGCAGCAGGTAATCCAGCTCCGCCAGGGTGGGCATTGCCGGTGCGCAGCCGTGGCGCGACACCACCAGCGCGCCGCAAGCGTTGCCCAGACGGCAGCAATGTTCGTCATCGCCACCCGTGAGCCAGCCGCGCAGAAAACCGGCCATGAAGGCATCGCCCGCCCCCAGCACGTTGAGCACCTGCACTTGCACCCCTTGGTGCAGGCCTGCTTGTTCGAGGCGATCGGGGATTTCGTCGTGCAGCACGCAGCAGCCGCGTGGGCCGAGCTTCACCACCAGCGTCGCGGCCGTCAGTTCACGCACCCGGCGCAGCGCCTGGAGCAGGTCCTCGCCGCCGCCGGCGATGAGGAATTCTTCCTCGGTGCCTACGATCAGGTCGAAGCGCGGGAGAATCCGCTGCACGTGGGCGCTCACCTGGGCGTTGGCGATAAACCGGGTTTCGCCGTCGGCCTTGCCGGTCAGCCCCCACAGCACCGGGCGGTAGTCGATGTCCAGCACGCGTTTCACGTTATGCCGCTCGGCGCAGTCCAGCGCCTTGCTGCTGGCCGCGTACACGCTCTCGGTGGAGAAGTGAGTGCCGGTGATCAACAGCGCCTTGCTGCTGGCAATGAAGGCCTCGTCCACGTCGGCTTCGCACAACGCCATGTCGGCGCAGTTCTCCCGGTAGAACACCAGCGGGAAGGTGTCGCGGTCCTTGATACCCAGCAGCACCATGGCCGTGAGCCGCTCGCGGTCGACCTTTATCGCGCGGGTGTCGCAGCCTTCGCGCTGCAAGGTTTCCAGCAAGAACCGCCCCATGTGGTCGTCGCCTACCCGGGTCAGCATTGCGGACCTCAAGCCCAGCCGGGCGGCGCCAAAGGCGATGTTGGCCGAGGAGCCACCGAGGTACTTGGCAAAGCTGCTGGCATCTTCGAGCCGGGCGCCGATCTGCTGTGCATAGAGGTCCACACCCAGGCGGCCCAGGCAGATCACATCCAACTGGCGCCCGCTGGCAAAAGCGACGTCACCCATGGTGGCTCCTTGTTTTTGTTTTGGGCCCTGCACCGCGGGCCGCTCAGGAATGAGCCAAGGCTAGATCGGCCCCAGGCAATTTTCAAATAGAATTTCCAAAGTTTTTTATATGGAATTTAGTTTCTATTTTTACCGAGCCACGGGTACACTCCGCGTTGCCGCCGACCGTCTCCCCGGTCCCCGCCGAATGGGTTAACGTGTGGCGCCGAGCCCTGCCGATAGAGGTCCGCATGCCGTCCGATCCGCCCATCGACGCTCCCGCACTGCCCGCCAGCGTCGATGAGTTGCTACAGCTCATCACTCGGGATTTCGAGAGCCTGCCGCGGCAGCTCAAGCGGGTGGCTGCTTACGTCAACCAGCAAAGCGACCGGGTGATGGTCGACCGCATCAGCGATATCGCCGAACAATGCGAAGTGCACCCCTCGGCAATCGTGCGGTTTTGCCAGCGCTTTGGCTTCAAGGGCTTCAGCGAAATGCAGGCTTTGTTCCGCGAGGCCTACACGCACAAGGCCACACCCGTACAGAACTACCAGCAACGCATCCGCAGCATGATCGCCAACAAGGCCCAGCGTGCAAGCAGCGCCGACCTTGCCCGCGAGTGCATCAATGCCACGCGCTCGGGCCTGGATCGGCTTGGCGAAGAGTTGGACGACCGCGCGTTCGACACCGCGGTCGACCTGCTGGTGAACGCCGATAGCATCTATGTGGTGGGCGTGCGCCGCTCCTTCGCGGTGGCCGATTACCTCGTTTACAACCTGCAGCACACCAACAAGCGCATCCACCTGATCAGCGGCCTGGGCGGCGGCTACCGCGAGCAGATGCGCAGCATCGGCGCCAATGACTTGCTGATCGCCATCAGCTTCACGCCCTACGGCAAGGAGAGCCAGCAGTGCGTGCGCATCGCCCAGCACAACAAGGCCAAGACCCTGGTCATCACCGACAGCACCCTCTCGCCCCTGGCCAAGCGTGCTCACGGCCTGTTGCTGGTGAACGAGGGCAGCGCCTTTGCGTTCCGCTCGCTCAGCGCCACCCTGTGCCTGTGCCAGGCGCTGTTCCTGGCACTGGCTTACCGCCTGGAACTGAAGATGGACCAGATTCAGCCCGCGCAGGATGACGAAGACGAGTGAGCGGGGTTCGCCGTGGCCCCGGATGACAGCCCGGGCCCACGGCCAGCCACCAGGCGCAGCGGCAATTGCTCCAGCGCCCCGGCGCCGATCAACGCCCACAGCAACAGGCGGCATTTGCGCGGGCATAGGTGCCCGGCCATATGAATGCCGCGCCGGCGCAAGTCGATTTCCCCTCCGGCAAAACCATAGGTATTGGAAGCCGTGCTCCCAGCCCCGGTGCGGCTGGCAACGATCACCGGCATCTGCCGAGCGGCCCGTTCCAACCAAGGCGCCCAGCAGGCCGCCACATGGCCGGCACCGAAGCCAGCTATGACAATGCCCTCATAGCCGCTACGGCATGCGTGCTCTATCCATTCAGGCCCTTCGCCAAGGCTTGCCTCGAACAGCGCAACCCGCTGCCCCAACCGCTGGAGGCGCAGCCCGGCAGGCAGCGCTGCGGCGGGAAATTGGTAACAGACCTTGCCGTGCTCCAGGTAGCCTAATGGCCCGCCTTCGGGAGAGGTGAAGGCGTCCAGGGCCAGCGTGTGTGCCTTGCGTACGGCACTGGCGGCATGAACCTGAGCGTTCATCACTACCAGCACACCACGGTCGCGGCTGTTGGCAGCCAGTGCTACCTGCGCCGCGGCGATCAAGTTAGCCGGGCCATCGGCGCAAGGATCGTCGGCCCCACGCATCGCCCCGGTCAATACCAGGGGTACGGCATGGTCCCAAAGAAGGCTAAGCAAGTAGGCCGTTTCCTCAAGGGTGTCGGTTCCTTGCGTGATAACCACGCCGGTTGCCCCGCCGCGCACCTGCCCTTGAGCCCAGGTCAGGGCGGTCATTACCTGATCGAAACCCAACGAAGCGCTCGGCAGCAAGCACAGGGTTTGCAACTGGACCGGAGCAAGCTGCGTCAACGTGGGCAGCCGCTCAGCCCAGGCGCAAGCGTCGACCATCGGCACTATCCCGGCCTCTCCGGGGCGGGCCGCCATGCTGAGTGTGCCGCCCATTGCGGCCAGCGCCAGGCGGGGCTGCTGAGGTTCAACAGCGGTCATGGCGCCACCAGCCAGCCTACGAGAGGCACCAGTATCAGGACACCGGCGGCCATAGACAGCACGTTGCCGATATAAGGGTGGCAATGCGCAGGCAGGCGGTCGCTGATCGCCACTGCCAATGGCGGCGTCAGTAGCGCGCCGAGTAACCCGCTCAATGCAATCACAGCAGGGGCCGGACCATGCACCAGGATGCTGGCGGGCACCACTGACACCAAGGGTATGTAGGTGGGATACCAGCCGCGTTCGACCCAACGCCGGTGCCACACCCACACGCCCACCGCGGACGCGAAGGCCTGCCCAACCAGCAGCTGCGCAAGCCAGCCAGACCCATAGAACGGGCTTTCCGGGTTAAGTGCATGGGCCAGCAGCGCACCGCCAATCAAACCCAGGCTCGCCCACTCGTTGCCATAAAAAGGCGCTTCGGAAAAATCTGCCAGGACCCGTCGCAACCCCCAGCCGAGGCCGTAGCGCGGCGCGATCGGAGCCTCCATCGCAGCGCCGCGCGTGGCCTGGGCCGCTGGGCGGACCAGTGCTGGAACCCACTGGCACAGGTAAAAAGCCAGCAGGCTTGCGGCGGCCATGCCTAGCACGTTGCCGACCACCGCCGGGAGTTGTAGCGGCAGGCAAACCGCCGACACCAGTAACAGGCTGGCAGGGGTGACCAGCAGCGCCCCCATCACCCCGCCGCTCAGGGCGATCCGCCAGCCAGGGCCGTACAGCAATACCATGGCCGCTGGCAGCGATACGAAGGCGACGAAGGTCGGTTGCCATTGTCCCGCGGTCAACGTCCAACCCCAGATCAGGTTGCCCAGGACTAGGCCCAGCGTCGACGCTAGCACCAGCCATGGCCAGCGCCCGCTGCCATAAGCGATCGGAAAACCTTGCCAACGTTTGCCGGCACGGCCCGCCCACCAAGCCAGCAAACCGCCGCCCACCAGCCCTAGCGAAGCGAATTCATGTTTGTAGAAGACGACCTCGCTCATGTCCCCGATCAGCCAGCGCCAGCGGCCAGCAGGTTCATTCAACTGCGCCATCATGTCTGCATAACCGGACCATGCCAGCGCCGTACCCGCCTCACTCGACAGTATCCCCGCGCTTAACACGCTGAGCGCCAAGGTGACCAACAGCGCGGCAGGCAGCAGCGGCGCGGACTTTATGCGTACAGGAATCATCGGCGGTCTCCTATCGAGGCATCATCGGATGCAGCCGGTAGCCCAGCATCGAGTCATAAAGGTCAGCGCGGCGATCCCTTGGCAGGTCGTTGAGGCTGTTCCAAATAGGTGCGCTGCGGGCGCAAACCACGTCGATATCGGCCTGGAGGATGGTCTCCTCCTCCGCGCCCGCGACCTTGCCGATCGGCCAGCCGTTGGTGCCCGCGATCAACGAGCAGCCGAGGAAGCGGTCGCCGCGATCGCTGCCAACGCGGTTGGCGGCAGCGATGAATACGTTGTTGGCATGGGCCGCCGTCATGGTGAGGTACGAGGCCATACATTTGCCGGTGTCGTCGAACAACGGCGGGGGCGTCCATACCCAGTTGTTCAGGCTGCAAATGATGTCCGCGCCTTGCAAAGCCAATAGCCGAGGCACTTCCGGAAACCACAGGTCCCAGCAGATCATGAGCCCGATGCGGCCGATGGGCGTTTCGAAAACAGGGAACCCCAGGTCACCCGGGCAGAACCAAAGCTTTTCGCAATTCCAAAGGTGCGCCTTGCGATACTTCCCGATAAAACCTTCAGGCCCCAGCAACACCGCGCAGTCATACAACCGCATGCCATCCCGCTCGGCGATCCCTGCGGCCAGGTACACCCCGTGTTTGCGTGCGAAAGCCTGCCACAACTGCACAGTCGCCCCATCGGGCACTGCCTCGGCAAGGGCATAGGCCTCGGTACGGCCGCGGTAGGCATAGCCGGTATTACACAGCTCGGGAAGCACGATCAACCGAGCTCCATCGGCAACGGCCCGCTCGGCAAGGGCCAGGCCGTGCGCGACATTGGCGGGAAGGTTGTCGATTCCACATTGAGGATCGAATTGAACGACGGCCACGCGGACGGGGCTGATGCAATGCGGTGATGGAGGAATCATTTGCAAGCCTTTTTATTCGAATGGATGTCTTTACATATGAATACCATCCATTCGAATATTAAAGCCGGCAGTTTCCTAAGTGCGTGTGTGAAATTTCTAGCGGAGCGCTGGCTTCCTAGGGCTAACGCTACTTCCGCTGGTAATACTCGGGGTAATCGCCCATCGAGAATCCGCCATGAAATCTCGCCCCTGTGTTGTTGCATAGGTTGATAACGGCGTCCAAAGCGCCACGCAGGGCTGGCTCTGTCCACCCCGCATCTGCGGAGTACCCTTCGCCGGCAAGGTACAAACGACTCTTGCCTGAGTGATCTCGGTTGAACGCCATCAATCGCACTACATCCTGATAGGTACCCGGCCGATACAATCGGGCACATCCGTGAGCATTGGGATCATTTAACCAGCGCTGCACGCGAGCCTTGGATATATCGACATAAGGAGAAATTGCCAGCCCAACGTTGGTACAGCGCAGCAAAATACGGTCAAGCTCTGCCAGGCACCTTTGAGCTAACTCGCTATCGGTGAAGGCACATAGTTTGTTTGCATCATCCTCCCAAGTGTAACTTAGCAAAATACAGTCAGCTTTATAGCGCTCACTGTATCGATATGCATAAACATCATGCACGAAGCTGTCGGTCACAAGAATTTGCGGGATAGCAATTTCTTTTTCAAAAAAAGCTTTATCTAGTGGAGCGTAGACCTTGCAACTGCTTTCCCAATGAGCATGTTTCCAAGCATCGATAATCTCAAAAGGTAGGGTTTTTTTATCGAAACCTATCAGCTCGACGCATGTTTCCAATATCCATGAAGGGATGGTGACAATGAGCTCATCAAAAAGCAGCCGCTTGACACCCTCATCATTCTTAACAGTGACGCTGAGTTCGCCAGCCGAGCGTCGCTCGATCCGGGTGACCTTGGATCTCATCAAAAGGCCATCCGGCTTTGCTACCAACGTTTCGTACATCGATCGATGTAGCTCGGCGATAGGCAAATGCATCAGGCAATCGTCCAAGGCGGCGATTCCGAGATAAGCCGGGGCATCGAAATCGTGCCCAGCTGAATCCTTTATTTGCCTTGCACCAATGAACGGAGCTGGCAATGGTGCATCGTTTGCGTCAACCCGCCCGTGAACGAGTTGAAGATGACTGCTGAATCCAAATATCGCGGTCCGCAAGGGGTACAGGCAGCAGACATCATAGAATGCCCCCCAACTGCCGTCCCCAATGCCGATAGCGTAGAAAATTCGAGACTCTTCTTCAGTCATGCCGAGGCCGCCAAAGTCCGAAGGGTCTGGGTGGTTCTGAAGCGCCTCCTCGAGGTGCACAAGATCTCTGAAAGAAAGCGGCGAATACCGCTCCACAATAGCCGCCCATAACATCGGCCACCGGGCGGTTCCGTAGTGCAGGGACACTACCGCACTCATTCGCTTGGCAAACCGCAGCCACTTTGTAAAAACTCTTTGTAGAGTATCTGAAGGCGGTGGCTCTTCTCCGGTCGCGTTTGTCCAGATCAACAGCTGTGGCGTGTCACCAAGCAGACAACCTTCCCGTAAATAGATACCTGTGGCATTTACCCAGGAGGTACCCGGATTGGGAAAATTCGAGAGTTTTAAGTCGAAGAGGCCAGCAAAGTAGGCCATCAATGACCGCCCGGCCTGGGGCGGCTCACCCGTGCGGTTAAAAAAAGGGATGCGCATGGCCCCCATTTCGAAAGGAGCACCCCCATCTGGGCCGGCAACCGTAAGATGTCGGCCGCCTATTCGGCTGGACTGCTCGATCAACGTCACGTTTTTAAAGCCTGCGCGTAGGAGTTCGCGTGCGGCGCAGAGCCCAGCCACGCCCGCGCCAATAATACCAATCCTACGCTCGGGCTCTTTTGCCTCGGCTATACCACCGCTGAGCTCTACTAGTTTGCGGTAATCGAAGCAGAGATCAGGGGGGTTAGGGAAGCGCGCGGCCCATGGCGCGGCGCGGGTGCCAGGAGAGGTGAGATCAGCAGGATGATCAAAGCTAGAACCGATTGTCATTGCAGGCTTCCTAGAGTGCCGATGTGCGGCGGAAACCCGTTATAGGCGGACCACATATCCAGGCTGGCTTAGGTAAATGCCGCCATAGGAATGCGTTGTTTGACCTAGGTAAGGCGTCGGACTACGCCGGTTCGCGTGCAGTGCAGGTCCTACAGTGCATACGACGACGTAGGCTTTTTACTAATGTGCTGTAAAACCATTCCCAACAGGCTTTGGCAGGGCTCGCTCATGTGAAGAGGTAGTGTTAAATGCTCCCTCCCACCTCGAAAGGCTCCAAGCATGCTGCCAGCGCACGTCAGGACAATACTTATCTTCCTCAATAGTTGCAGGGCTCATACAGTCCATGCGCAACGGCCTTTCCTGGGCCTCACTGAGCGGCTCGGACGACGCTGTTTCTGGGCCAGTATTACGATGTTCATCCCCGCTCTGTGTGTTGCCGGCTGGGCCCGGGCCGGGCAGCCAGTTAGCGACACTGCACAACTAGCCGGGGCCGTCAGCGGATTGCTCGGCCTGGTACTTCTACTTATCGCTTTGTGTTTTCCAATCATCGCGGCCATGTCCGAACTGCGTCACTGGCGCGACGACACCCTAGCGCAGCTGCTTGGGCAATTCGATACAGAAGCAACCTACGTACAAACGTTGCTGAAATATTCCACCGAGGAACTCAAGCACGCCCATTTGCTGTTGAGCCAAAAAGTCGCCCGCTATGAGCGGCGCGTTACTCTCATAGCTGGAGACAAGATAGCTGTCCTTACCTTGGTAATAATGGGGTTTTCCTCCGTACAAGTGCTGAGTGGCTTTGAAACGGTGCGCCGTGCATTTGCCGAAAGGTTGATAGAGCATCCCCTCAACCTGGCGCCGCTACTCGGGCTGGCGATACTCGTTGGGTTTGCCCTAGGTAGCCTGCTTCTGAAAATGCTCAACGACCGTCACCGCTATGAAATCGAGCTGCTAGACCGAGCGCTGCATGTACGGGAAGTTGGTGAAGGTTCCGCATGACCAGTGGTGTGATGATCAGCGGCCTTGGAAGCGCACGGCCCATCAGACGCCGCCGGTGCGCTACTGTGCACCCTGTCCGCTGAGCCAGGGCCTTTACGGTGCCCCGGCCGCAACCCGGCCGCCGCGGCGTAGTCTCATCTACACCTCTTCGCCTTTGCCAGGTACCCGCCAATGGCCTTATCAAGCGCTTTTCGCCGCCGCGGCTGGCGTGCCCTGGCCGTTCTCGCACTGGGGGTGGCGGTGGGCCTGCCCTATGGCTGCTCGCGGCTGGCGTACAAGGAGCGGGAGCTGATCTTCAACATCGAGCCGGGGCCGGCGAGCTGGTTCAGCGGCTTGCCGCCCGGGGTAGTGGAGATGGACATCCCGGCGGCAGCGGAGTTGACCGGCACGCGCCAGTACGTACACGCCTGGTGGTGGCCGGCGCCCACGCCGGGGGCGCCCGCTGCGCTCTACCTGCATGGCACGCGCTGGGACCTGACCGCACAGCTGCGGCGGATCGGCCAGTTGCGCGCGCTGGGGTTCTCGGTATTGGCCATAGACTACCGCGGCTTCGGCCAGAGCCGCGGTGCGCTGCCTTCGGAACGAAGCGTGTACGAAGACGCCGAAACCGCCTGGGCCCGGCTGGTGACGCTGCAGCCCGATGCCGGCAAGCGCTTCATCTATGGGCACTCCCTGGGCGGCGCCATCGCCGTGGAATTGGCCGAGCGCATTGGCCAGGGCGAAGCGCCGCCCGCCGCCGGGCTGATGATCGAATCGACCTTCACCAACATGGCCGATGCGGCCCAGGCGGTGATCGATACGTCGCTGCCGATCCGCTGGATTCTCTCGGAAAAATTCGATTCCGTGGACAAGATCGGCAAGGTCCGCATGCCGGTGTTGATCGCCCACGGCACCGACGACAAGTACGTGCCCGACCGCTTCAGCCGGGAGCTGTTCGCCGCGGCCCAGGCGCCCAAGCGGCTGTTGCTGATCCCGGGTGGCACGCACAACAACAGCCTGGGCATCGGCGGCCGGGAGTATGCCCTGGCAGTGCGGGAGCTGTTTGGCGTGAGCGCGGCCCGCAACTAACGAGACGGCCGGAAGTCAGTAGCTCAACTCTGGAGCACGCCTGATGACCGAACCAAGCCACCACCATAAAGAAACCCCTGGCCTGTCCCAGGATGAAAAACAGGAAGTCGACGAAAGCAAGGCGCCGCGCCCTGCGGTGCTGCACGAGATCATCCGCAGCGAAGGCGATCATGAGCTTGAACGCAGCGTGGCGGCCCTGTTCTGGTCAGCGCTGGCAGCCGGGCTGACCATGGGCCTGTCATTGATGGCCATGGGGCTGCTCAACGCCCGCCTGCCCGACGGCGACCCCAGCCATGTGATCGCCAGCTTCGGTTACTCGGCCGGGTTCCTCGCAGTGATCCTGGCGCGCCAGCAGCTGTTTACCGAGAACACCCTCACAGCGGTGCTGCCGGTGATGACCAAGCCGACCCTGGGAAATTTCGGCCGGTTGCTGCGGCTATGGGGGGTAGTGCTGGGGGGCAACCTGGTCGGCACGCTGCTGGTGTCGTGGGTGATGCTGCACTTGCCGATTTTCGACGCCAACACCGATGCCGCCTTCCTGGACATCGGGCGCAAGGTCATGGAAAACGCTCCGTCGCAGATGTTCTCCAAAGGCGTGATCTCCGGCTGGATGATCGCCACCATGGTGTGGATGATCGCCGCGCTGGATAGCGCCCGCATCTGGGTGATCGTGATGGTCACCTACCTGATGGCGCTCGGGGACTTCACCCACATCGTGGTGGGCGCCGCGGAGGTTTCTTACCTGGTGTGGGCAGGCGAGCTGCCCTGGAGTGAATTCTGGCTCGGCTTCGCCGGCCCTACCCTGGCCGGCAACATCATCGGTGGCAGCTTTATCTTTGCCCTGATCAGCCACGCGCAGATCCGCAGCGACGCCTCCGGCCGCAAGGCGCCTTGATCAACGTGGGTACGCCGGCTCCGCCTCGCTGAGCGCCAGCGCCTCGCGCCACCACGGCGTGCCGCGCTGCGGTTGCAGCAGGTCGAGCCGCTCGCCCAGGCGCGGCGTGGCCAAGGGCATTCCCGCCGCCTCGGCCAGCCGGGTGATGCGCTCGAATGGTTCCTGCCAGGCGTGGATGGATAGGTCGAACGTGCCGTTGTGGATGGGCAGCATCCAGCGGCCCTTGACGTCCTGGCACGCCTTGAGGCTTTCCTCCGGCTGCATGTGCACGCTAGGCCAGGCCACGTTGTAGGCGCCGGTCTCGACCATGGCCAGGTCAAACGGCCCGTAGCGCTCACCGATACGCTTGAACCCATCGAAGTAGCCTGAATCGCCGCTGAAGAACAGCCGCCAGCCTGGAGCGATCATCACCCAAGAGGCCCAGAGCGTCTGGTTGCTGTCGAACAGGCCGCGCCCGGAAAAATGCTGGGCCGGCGTGGCGGCGAAGCGAATGCCGGCCAGCTCGGTTTCTTGCCACCAGTCCAGCTGGCGAACCTTCGCCGCAGGGATGCCCCATTGCACCAGGGTGTCGCCCACCCCAAGCGGCGCCAGGAAGTGCTCGGTAGTCGCGGCCAGCGCCATCACGCTGGCGTGGTCGAGGTGATCGTAGTGATTGTGAGAAATGATCACCGCGGCCAGCGCAGGCAGCTCGGCGAGATCGAGCGGCGGCGCATGGAAGCGCCGCGGCCCAGCCCACTGAACGGGTGAAGCGCGTTCGGAAAACACCGGGTCAGTGAGGTAGAACTGCCCGCTGGCCTTGATCAGCATGGTGGAATGCCCAAGCCGCCAGAGGCTGTTATCCGGCGCGTCGAGCAGCGCCTGGCGTGACAGCGGCTGCACCGGTAGCGGTGCACTGGGGCGAGTGTTCGCAGGCTTGCGCAGCAACAGGTATTTGAAGCCGATGCGCAACTTCTTCAGCACCCCGTCGCGCGGCAGCACGGTGAGGTTGTGGTAGCGGCCTTCCGCCGAGCGAGAGCTTGGCAGTTCGGTGGGTTGTTCATTCGCGTGCAATGGAGGCAAAGCCATCAGCAAGGGCACTCCCTTCGGGTTGAGGGCGCGCGACATCAGCCTGGCGCCGTTCGGGCCAGCATACAGGCGCTCAGTGTGCGCTGCATCGCTGGCAGCGTTGGCCCGGCGCATTAGCCAGACGGTCGGTATGTCAAGGTGGGAACCTCTGACCGCCGGGCCCCGTCGAGATGTCATCGGACCCCGCGTGCGCTGGGTCGCATTGCCCCTCGATAAGGATATCGACCGTTTTTGCAAGCTATGGGCAATGAGCGGCAACGGCTTTGCACAAGGAACCGGCCGAAACATGGAAATGAGAGCGTCCGCGCCTGGCACCCAGCCCCAGTTCTTGCGTACTCGGCGATTCTTGCTGATCGTAGGTGCCATTTTCGCCGTTATTTTCGCCGTGGCCCTGGTCGCGCTCTTCACCCTGGCCAACCGCCTCGACACCGCCGAGGCCGAGCAAAGCCGGTTTTTCACCGAAAAGGCCTTGGAAGCGAGGGTCGCGGCGAACATGGCCGTGCTGCTCACCAACGCCATCTGGGACGCGGGCTACCAAGAGCTCGCCGCAGGGCCGTTGGACCGCCAGTGGGCCTATGACGAACGCAACATGGGCAGCACCCTGTACACCGCCTCGGGGTTCGAGGGGGTATTCGTGATCGACCGTCGGCTGACGCGCTACGCCTTATATAAGGGCCTGCCAAGCGAAGCGCAGTTCGCTTCATTCAGCGACGCCGCCCAGGCAGACCTCGTCGATGCCGCTCGGGCGGCCGCTCCCCGGCGTGAAGGGGTCAGCCGCTATGTGCTGTTCAACGGTTGGCCTGCACTGCTGGTGGCCGCGGTGATCCAGCCGGACAGCCATCCCTCGAACCTGGACCTGCAGCAGCTGCCGGTGCTGGTGTTCGTCGATCAACTCACTCCGGAAAAGCTGGCGTTGATGGGGGAGAACTTCAGCCTCAAGAACCTTAGCGTCGACCGCCAGCCGGGCTCCCTAGCCAGCATGCAGCTGGACCACACCGGCTTTTATCTGACCTGGACTCAAGGCCAGCCAGGGCGCGAGCTGCTCTGGAGTGTGCTGCCGGGGCTGTTGACCATCGGGGTGATCCTGGCCCTGCTGCTCGCTTATTTCTTCTTTTTTGCCATCCGCGCGGCACGGCGGATCGACGAACACCTGCAGGTGCTGCATGCCAGCAACCGCGCGCTGGAGGCGAGCGAGGAGCGCTTCCGGGCAGTGGCTGAGGCCGCCTCGGACTGGATCTGGGAGGCCGACAGCCGCGGCCGCCTGACCTACCTCTCGGCCCGCTTCGCCGAGGTCACCGGGTATGGGGTCGAGGCGTGGATAGGCGTGCCGATCGAGCAACTGCTCAGTTGCGATACCACGCCCATCGGCCCGTGGCTGGCCAGCCTGCCAGAGCACCCCACGACCGGGACGACCTTGCGCTGCGCCTACCGCGACCACAACACCGACCGCCGCCATTGCCGGGTTTCGGCCCGGCCGATTCTAGAGGCAGGCTCGGTGGTTGGCTTTCGTGGCACTGCCAACGACATCACCGATGAAGTGGCGGCCCATGCGCAGATCCAGCACTTGTCCATGCATGACGCGCTCACCGGGCTGCCCAACCGCAACCTGCTCGGGCGCTACCTCGAAGATGCGTTGGCGCCCCGCCATGAAGGGCCGCCACTGACCCTGATACTCATCGACCTGGATAACTTCAAACCCATCAACGATAGCCTTGGGCACCCGGCCGGCGATGCGGTGCTGCTGGAAATCGCCAAGCGCCTCAAGGCGAGCACCCGCGACCTGGACCTGATCGCCCGTTTGGGCGGCGATGAGTTCGTGCTGATCCTCTGCGGGCCAGAGAACCGCTTCGAGATCGACCGCTTCTGCCAGCGCCTGATCGATAGCCTGCAGCAGCCGGTGAGCTATGCCGAGCACACCTTGCACGTAGGTGCCAGCCTGGGCATTGCGCAGAGCCGCCTGCAGGGCTATGAAGGCCACGAGCTGATCCGCTGCGCCGACATTGCCTTGTACGAGGCCAAGAATGACGGCAAGGGCACCTGGCGCTATTTCTCCGAGCAAATGAGTGAGCAGATCCAGCATCGGCGCCGGCTGGAGAGCGAGCTACGGCTTGCCATACGCAACCAGGAATTCGTGTTGCACTACCAGCCCCGTTATCAGATCGACGGCCTGGCCATCGTGTCCGTGGAGGCGCTGGTGCGCTGGCACCACCCGGTGGAAGGGCTGATCGGGCCAGATACGTTCATTCCGCTGGCGGAGCAGTCGGAGCTGATCGTTCCGCTCGGCCGCTGGGTGCTTTATGAAGCATGCCGTACCGCCTGCACCTGGCCGCAACCGCTGGTGGTGTCAGTCAACCTGTCACCAGCGCAGTTCGCCCGCAGCGACGTGGTCAAGGATGTGCGCGACACCTTGATCGCCACCGGCCTGCCGGCGCAGCGCCTGGAGCTGGAGATCACCGAGAATGTGATGCTCACCGCCATCGACAACGCCCTGGCGACCATGAACGCGCTGAAAGAGCTGGGGGTGAAACTGAACATGGATGACTTCGGCACCGGCTACTCCTCACTGGGGTACTTGCGGGCCTATCCGTTCGACAGCATCAAGATCGACCGGCGCTTCATCGCTGCGCTCAATGGCACCACCGCCGCCGAAGGCGACCGCGCGGTGGTACGGGCGATCATCAGCCTGGGCAAGGCCATGGGCATGACCGTAACGGCCGAGGGTGTGGAAACCGAGCAGCAACTGAGCGCGTTGACCCATGACCAGTGCCATGAGGTGCAGGGTTACTTCCTCAGCCGGCCGATAGACCGGGACGCCTTGCTCAGCCTGCTCCACGACCAGAACGCTCCACCCGGCCGCGCCAGCGCCGGCTAGGCTGGGTGGCCCACGGCGGATGTAGGTGAGCGGCAGCCCGTGAACCTTGCCCGGCAAACGTTCGAAGTTGCCTGGCCATTCCCAGGCGTTGCCCGGGCCCGCCGTGGCCGGCGCAAGCCAAGGATCCGCGCGGCCATGCCAGCTTTTTTTCTTACAAATCCACCAGCGCACCGATAAACTGCGGCTTTGACCCTTTTTGCACAGTGGCTCGGATGGCAAACAACTTCAGCTCGGATGTGGCGCTTATCGGCCGGATCGAGGCCGTTCCCGGCATGCTCCGTGTGCTGTGCGATACCACTGGGTTGCGCTTTGCCGCCGTGGCGCGGGTGAGCGACAGCCATTGGACGGCCTGCGCAGTGCATGACCGCCTGGGCTTCGGCCTGGAACCCGGCGGGCAGCTGGAGTTGAGCAGCACCCTGTGCGACGAAATCCGCGGCAGCCACCGCACCATCGTGATCGACCACGCCAGCACCGACCCTCTTTACTGCAATCACCACACTCCACGCCAGTACAGCTTCGAGAGCTATATATCGGTGCCGCTGTTCTACCCCGACGGGCGCCTGTTCGGCACCGTGTGCGCCTTCGATCCGCTGCCGACGCAGCTTCGCAACAGCACCGCGACGACTATGGTGGAATCCTTCGCCCGCCTGCTGACGACCCTGATGGAGTCGCAGGATCACCAACAGCGTACTGAACAGGCCCTGCTACACGAACGGGAAGTGGCCGAGCTGCGCGAGCAGTTCATCGCGGTGCTCGGGCATGACCTGCGCAACCCGCTGTTCGCCATCGGCGCGGGGGCCGAACTGCTGCTGCGCCGCAGCCCGGATGAGCGCACCAAAGGTATCGTGGAACACATCCTGGCCAGCGGCCGACGGGCCTCTCGGCTGGTCGAAGATGTGCTGGACTTCGCCCGTGGACGCCTCGGTGGCGGTATCACCGTAAACCTCGAGCCCTGCCCGGACCTTCCACAGGCGCTGCGTCACGTGGTTGCTGAAATTCAGCGGGTCCACCCCCAGCGCACCTTGCAGCTGTTCCTCGGCGACTTGGACGGCGCCTGCTGCGACCGTGAGCGAGTCTCGCAACTGGTGTCGAACCTGGTGAGCAACGCCATCGTGCACGGCGCCAGGGATGGGGTGGTGACGATCACTGCCGAGCGCACTGCAACCGGGCTGTTGATCAGCGTGCACAACCTGGGGCCGGTGATCGAAGACGCTGTACTGGTCAAGCTGTTCCAGCCCTTCTCCCGGGGTCACGGTGAGCGCGCCGGCAGCGGCCTTGGGCTCGGCCTGTACATCGCGCAGCAGATCGCCGAGGCCCACGGCGGCCACTTGCAAGTCACCTCCAGTGTCGAGGCCGGCACGCTGTTCAGCTTTCACCTGCCGCAACCCCCGCGCGCCCCCGCGCTGGGGTGACGCACCCGCCATACCACGCCCACGCCTGGCCAGAATGCCTTCGGTCAGCCGTTTTTCGCGCCGATTAAAGCAGAGCAAGGTCTAGCCGATGGCTTGGCATACTCCCTTCGGGTCTTGGCAGGTACCTGCGATGTTCAACAAACAACAGAAAGCGGAATTGGCGGCACTGCGTGAAGAGCTCGCCTCGGTGCGGCAAGTCCGGGATACCCTGGACGCCGACATGATCGGTATGCGTCTGGACGCCAGCGGCCGCATCGAGCATGTGAACGCCAATTTCGAAAATGGAATGCTCTATCGCCGCCAGGATCTGATCGGCAAGCTCCTGGAAGACATCGTCCCGGAGCACGTCAAGCGTGACCCCTTCCACCTTCGCGTGCGCACCGCACTGGAGCGCGGTGAACCCTTCAGCGGCGCCCTGCGGCTGTTGCGCAAGGATGGCCGCGAGGCATGGCTTCGGGCCTTGATGCACCCAAGCAGGGATGCCAGCGGTGCGGTCGTCTATTTCGCCATCTATGCCAGCGACCTTACCCGCACCATAGAAACCTCCCGCGAGCAGGAGGGGGTGATCAAGGCCCTGTTGCGTTCGACGGCGGTGATCGAATTTGACCTGCAGGGCCATGTGCTGACCGCCAATGATCGCTTCTTGCAGGGCATGGGTTATCGCCTGGAGCAGATCAAAGGCAAGCACCATCGCCTGTTCTGCACCGCGGCTGAAGCCAGCTCACCGGAGTATCAAGGGTTTTGGGAAAAGCTACGGCGCGGTGAATACGTGGCCGCTCGCTTCGAGCGGGTTGACAGCCAGGGCCGCCCGGTGTGGCTGGAAGCGTCCTATAACCCGGTGCTGGACGCCAATGACCGGCTGGTCAAGATCATTAAATTCGCCACTGTGATCACCGAGCAGGTCAACCGCGAAAAGGCCGTGGCCGAAGCGGCGAACCTGGCCTACAGCACCTCGGTTCAAACCGACAGCAGCGCTCATCGCGGCGCCGATGTGGTTCAGCAAACCGTTGCAGTCATGCGCAACCTCGCCAAGCACATGGAGGAAGCCGCCGAAGGCATCGAAGCGCTGGACCAGCAAAGCCAGATCATCAGCACCATCATCAAGACCATCAGCGGCATCGCCGAGCAAACCAACCTGCTGGCGCTCAACGCCGCCATCGAGGCGGCGCGTGCCGGAGAACAAGGCCGCGGTTTTGCGGTGGTCGCCGATGAAGTGCGCCAGTTGGCCTCGCGCACTACCCAGGCCACGGCGGAGATCGCCGGCGTGGTGCAACAGAACCAGAAGCTCGCGTCGGACGCGGTCACTGTGATCGCGACCGGCAAGCAGCAGGCCCAGGATGGCCTGGACCTGGCAGGCCAGGCGGGCAGCGTGATCGTTGAGATCCAGGACGGCGCGCAGAAGGTAGTGAGCGCCGTAGGGCAGTTCGCCACGCAGTTGAGCCGCTAGCCCTGCCGGTAGGGCAGCGCCTGACGGGCCTCGCTGGCATAGCGGGCGATGCCCTCGCGCTCGCGCTCGAGAAATTCGCCGACGGCCGCGTGCAGCCCGGGGTGCAGGAGGTAGTGCCAGGAACGGGTAATCACCGGCTCGAAGCCTCGGATCAGCTTGTGCTCGCCTTGGGCGCCCGCGTCGAAGCGGGACAAACCCATGGCGATGGCCTGGTCCATGCCTTGATAGAAACAGGTCTCGAAGTGCAGGCGGTCGAACTCCGCCAGGCAGCCCCAATACCGGCCATACAACGTTTGGCCATCCACCAGGCAAAACGCCATGGCCACCGGCCGCCCCGCCTGGTGAGCGAACACCACGCGAATGGCCTCAGGCATGCGCTCGGCCAGCAGGCTGAAGAACGCACGCTCCAGGTAAGGCGCCTGCCCCCGTACTTCATAGGTGTTGGCGTAACAGGCGTAGACAAAATCCCAATGGGCTTCACCCAGCTCAAAGCCCTCCAGCCACTGGAATTCAAACCCTTGCGCGGCTACCTGTTCACGTTCCTTGCGCATCTGCTTGCGCTTGCGTGAGCTGAGGGTGTCGAGAAAATCCTGGAAGTCTCGGTAGCCGCGGTTATGCCAGTGATACTGGCAGCCCCAACGCTCCAGCCAACCCGGCTCTCGGGCCAGGTGGCGGTCCAGGCCGGCCTCGGTGAAGTTCACATGGGCGCTGGAATAGCCATGCGCCAACAAGTGCGCCGGCAGGCCACGTATCAGTGCCATGCCTTGGTCCAGGTCGTGGGCCAGCAACCGCGGCCCGCTCACCGGGCTGAAGGGCACCGCGCAGAGCAACTTGGGGTAATAGGGTAAGCCTGCGCGGCGGCAGGCGTCCGCCCAGCCGTGATCGAAGACGTATTCACCATAGGAATGGCTCTTCCGGTACGCCGGCAGCGCGGCACGCAGCTGGCCCTCCTCCCACAACAGCAGGTGCTCCGCGCGCCAACCGGTGCCGGGGCCAACGCTGCCGCTGTCCTCAAGGCTGCTCAGGAAGGCGTGACGCAGGAAGGGCTGCGCATCGCTGAGCAAGTGATCCCAGGCGGTGGCTGGCACCTCGGCCAGGCGGGTACAGATCTGCACGGTCATAAATCTCCCCCATCGCCGCAGTTGCCGCGAGTATCGCGTAAAAGCCAGCCCGATTCACCGCGGCCAGGCCCAACGGCATCCCAGGCAATAGCGGCCATTTGCCCACGAATGGCTTTGAAGCAGCGCGCTAGAGCGGTTGCTTCCGCTTCGCTTGTAACCAATCTGCCATCTGTTCGCCACGCACCTGTCATAACGCCTCGCAATACTTGCGCCAGTTTCGAAGACGGGGGTCGCCTTGGCGTAACCCCGCATCGATGTCCTTCTGGACCTGTCTTGGGGTGGCCACCATCCCGCCTTTTAACCTGGGAGTACTTTATGCGTCTTGTTTCAACACGAACCGGAGCGGGTATGTGCGCGGCTGTATTGTTGGCCACCACCGTACCAGCCCATGCTGGCGTGGACGAGAAGCTGCTAGACATGCTTCGCGCCAACGGTTCGATCAGCGCCAACCAGTATGCCGAGCTCAAGGGCGAACTCGTTAAGGAGCAAGAGGCGCAGCAGCAAGTCGCGGCGCAACAGGTCAAGAAGGAAGATCTCAACGCCTTCCAGCAGAAAGTCGCTTGGGCCTCCAAGACCCAGATCAAAGGTGACGTGCGCCTGCGTTACGAAAACCAGGACACCGAAGGCGCCGCCAGCAACAGCGGCAAGGAGCAGGATCGCCAACGCGTGCGGGCCCGCTTTGGCGTGTATAGCGAGATCAACCCGCAGGTGGATGCCGGCATCCGCTTGGCCACTGGCAGCAGCAACGACGCCCGCTCGACCAACGAAAACCTGGACAACTACTTCGTCAAGAAGAGTTCCTGGATCGACCTGGCCTACCTGGACTGGCACCCCACAGCCCTGCCGAACCTGCACCTGATCGGCGGCAAGATGGCCCAGCCGTGGGTCAGCATGGGCGACGTGATCTGGGACGGCGACATCAACCCCGAAGGCGCCACCGCCACCTACAAGCACGCCTTGGGCGGCAAGTCCGAGCTGTTCGGCAGCGTCGGCTATTACAACCTCAAGGACAACGTGGACGGGGAAGGCGTCGAATTCCGTCATGACCTGCGCATGTACGCCGGCCAGTTGGGCGGCCGCTTCGGCGTCACCGATAACCTGAAACTGACCGTGGGCGGCAGCGTGTATGGCTTCGATGGCGACGAGGACACCACCGCGTTGTCGATCAACGGCAACAGCGCCAACGAGCAGTTCAAGCTGTACGAGGGCTTCGCCCAGGTGGATATCAGCGGCCTGGCCATCCCGCTCGCGCTGTACGGCCAGTACGTGAAGAACGCCGACGCCTCCGACGACCACGATGTTGCCTGGCTGACGGGCGCCAAGACCAAGGTCTTCGACAAGTGGAGCCTGGATTACAACTATCGCGACGTGCAGCGTAACGCCGTGGTAGGCGCCTTCACCGACTCGGACTTCGGTGGCGGCTTCGCCGGTGCCCGCGGCCACAAGTTCAAGGTCAGCTACGACATCGACAAGAACTTCGCCCTTGGCGCTACCTACTTCATGGCTGAGTCCGACACCTACTTCGCGGCCAAGCGCGATGCCGATGTGGATACCTTGCAGGTGGATCTGGAAGCGAAGTTCTAACGCTAAGAGGCGGGGAAGAAGGCCCCTGCAAGAGCGCAAGAAGCCTGCGAACTGCAGTGCAAGGGTTCGCGGGCTTCGGCCCGCTCCTACAACAAGCGGGCGCCGCCCTTGTGAGAGCAGGCAGCGCCTGCGAAACGCTGTAAAAGGGTTCGCGGGCTTCGGCCCGCTCCTACAACAAGCGGGCGCCGCCCTTGTGGGAGCAGGCAGCGCCTGCGAAACGCTGTAAAAGGGTTCGCGGGCTTCGGCCCGCTCCTACAACAAGTGGGCACCGCCTTGTAGGAGCAGGCAGCGCCTGCGAAACGCTGTAAAGGGGTTCGCGGGCTTCGGCCCGCTCCTACAATCTAGGCACCGCCCTTGTGGGAGCAGGCAGCGCCTGCGAGCCGCTGTAAAAGGGTTCGCGGGCTTCGGCCCGCTCCTACAATCTAGGCACCGCCCTTGTGGGAGCAGGCAGCGCCTGCGAAACGCTGTAAAAGGTTCGCGGGCTTCGGCCCGCTCCGACAACAGGTGGGCACCGCCTTGTGGGAGCAGGCAGCGCCTGCGAAACGCTGTAAAAGGGTTCGCGGGCTTCGGCCCGCTCCTACAACAGGTGGGCGCCGCCCTTGTGGGAGCAGGTAGAGCCTGCAGACCGCTGTAAAAGGATTCGCGGGCTTTGGCCCGCTCCTACAACAGGTGGGCACCGCCTTGTGGGAGCAGGCAGCGCCTGCGAAACGCTGTAAAAGGGTTCGCGGGCTTTGGCTCGCTCCTACAACAGGTGGGCACCGCCTTGTGGGAGCAGGTAGAGCCTGCGGACCGCTGTAAAAGGGTTCGCGGGCTTTGGCCCGCTCCTACAACAAGCGGGCGCCGCCCTTGTGGGAGCAGGCAGCGCCTGCGGACCGCTGTAAAAGAGTTCGCGGGCTTCGGCCCGCTCCTACAACAGGTGGGCGCCGCCCTTGTGGGGGCAGGCAGCGCCTGCGAAACGCTGTAAAAGAGTTCGCGGGCTTCGGCCCGCTCCTACAACAAGCGGGCGCCGCCCTTGTGGGAGCAGGCAGCGCCTGCGGACCGCTGTAAAAGGGCTCGCGGGCTTCGGCCCGCTCCTACAACAGGTGGGCGCCGCCCTTGTGGGAGCAGGTAGAGCCTGAGAGCCGCTGTAAAGGGGTTCGCGGGCTTCGGCCCGCTCCTACAACAAGCGGGCACCGCCTTGTGGGAGCAGGCAGCGCCTGCGAACCGCGTTTCAGCGTTTGCGCAGGATCACGCTACCGATCGAATAACCCGCACCGAACGAGCTCAGCACGCCGAGCGCGCCGCTGGGCAAGTCGTCCTGGTATTTGTGCAAGGCGATCACCGAGCCGGCCGAACTGGTGTTGGCGTAGGTGTCGAGGATCACCGGTGCCTCTTCCGGCGTGGCGTCGCGGCCGAGCAGCTTCTTGACGATCAGGTGGTTCATGCTCAGGTTGGCCTGGTGCAACCAGAAGCGCGACACCTTCGACACTTCGATGTCGTTCTCTTCCAGGTGCTTGCCGATCAACTCGGCGACCATCGGGCACACCTCGCGGAACACCTTGCGACCTTCCTGCACGAACAGCTTGTCATCGCCGCCCACGCCCTCTTCCGCGGCGCGGTTGAGGAAGCCGAAGTTGTTGCGGATGTTGTTGGAGAACTGCGTCAGCAGCTTGGTGCTCAGCACTTCGAACTGGTACGGCGAGGTCGCCAGGTCGGCGCGCTCCACCAGCACCGCGGTGGCTGCATCGCCGAAGATGAAGTGGCTGTCACGGTCACGGAAATTCAGGTGGCCCGTGCAGATTTCCGGGTCCACCACCAGCACCGAGCGGGCCTGGCCGAGCTGCACGGCGTTGCAGGCGGCTTGAATACCGAAGGTCGCCGAGGAGCAGGCGACGTTCATGTCGAAGCCGAAGCCCTGGATGCCCAGCGCCTGTTGCACTTCGATGGCCACGGCCGGGTACGGGCGCTGCAGGTTCGAGCAGGCCACGATCACCGCGTCGACGTCCGCCGGCGTGCGGCCAGCGCGTTCGAGGGCCTGGCGAGCGGCAGCCACGGCCATCTCGCACAGGATCGATGGCTCGTCGTTGCTGCGCTCAGGCAGGCGCGGCACCATGCGCTGCGGGTCGAGGATGCCGGCCTTGTCCATTACGAAACGGCTTTTGATGCCCGAGGCTTTTTCGATGAAGGCCGCGTTGGATTCGCCCAGCGGCTCGAGCTCGCCCCGCGCGATTGCGTCGGCGTTGGCGGCATTGTGCTGGTGAACCCAGGTGTTGAATGATTCCACCAATTCGTCATTGGTGATGCTCTGGGCCGGGGTGAACAGCCCGGTACCACTGATAACGACGCTATGCACGCTCGTTCCTCTGAATGATGAGACGCCTTGGTCAGGCAATGACCGCCGATTTTGCCACATCTGGAACGAACGTGCCCGTTCGCTTCAGGCCTCGACCATCGCCCACTGCTTGGTCAGGCGCTTATCGGAAATCGGCGCGCGGGTCCCCAACTGCTGGGCGAACAACGACACGCGGTACTCCTCCAGCCACCAGCGATACAGCACCAGGTTCGGATCGCGCTTGCCTTCCTGGGCATGCTTGGCGGCGCGGGCCTGGTACTGCGCCCACAGCTGACCCAGCTCGCCGCTCCACACCCGATCCCGCTGTACCTGAGCGCCGATCTTATCCAGGCGCAGTTCGATGGCCTTCAGGTAACGCGGCAGCTCCTTGAGCCATTGCGCAGGGGTCTCGCGCACAAACCCAGGATAGACCAGCGCCGCCAGCTGCTGCTTGATGTCATTGAGGGCCACCGCCTGAGCCAGGTCGATCCGGCCCTTGAAGCGCTTCTGCAAGCCATGCCACAGGGTGAGGATCTCCAGCACCAGCCGGGCCAGGCGCTCGGCGTGCTCGGCCCAGCTCCCGCGCTTGCGCTCGGCCAGGCTGGCCAGGCCGGCGCCGTCCCGCGGCAGGCTGGCCTCGCCGTCCAGCACGCAGCTGTCGAGGCTGGCCAGGAGGATGTCCTCCACCAACGCTTCGATACGGCCCAGGTCCCGGTACAACAGGCCCATCTGGGTCTGCCCGGGCAGCTTGCCGCGCAGGAACCGCGCCGGCTCGGCCAGTTGCTGCAGCAACAGCCGTTGCAGGGCACGCCGATGCTGGTGTTCGGCCTCGGCGGCAGTGGCGAAACGGCCCTCGCGCACCTCGCCCTGTTCTTCCACCAATGCCGGGTACACGGTCAATTGCAAGCCGGCAACGCTGTGCCGCGCGGTTTCGGCCACAGCGGCGAAGGCCTTGGGCTGCACCGGCGTCGGCTCGCGCGCCGCGCCAGGCATGGCCAGTGCGGCCTGCCCGGCTTCGGCGAAGCGCGCGTTCAGGGCATCGAGGTCGCGCCCTTCGCCGAGGAACTTGCCCGCGGCGTCGACCACTTCCAGGTTCATCCGCAAGTGCCCTTCCAGCTGGTGCTCGGCGTCGGCCCAGTCCTGTTCGCTGACGCGGGCCCCGGTCATGCGGGTCAGCTCCGCGCCCAACGCTTGAACCAGGTTGCCCTGGCCGAAAACCATGCGGGCAAGCGCGGCTTTGATGAAATCTGGCACCGGCACGAAGTTCTTTCGCACCGCCTTGGGCAGGTTGCGCACCAGGGCGATACAGCGGGCTTCGATCAACCCCGGCACCAGCCAGGCCAGCCGCTCGGCGGGCAGCGTCGACAACAGCGGCGCCGGCACGCGCAGGGTCACGCCGTCGCGCGGGTTCCCCGGCTCGAAGTGGTAGCTGAGCGGCAGGCTGAGGTCCCCCAGCTTGAGCGTGTCTGGGTACATCGCCGCCGTCACCTCGTTGGCGTCGCGGGCGAGCACGTCTTCTTCGCGCATGATCAGCAGGTTGAGGTCTTTCTGGCTGTGGGTGCGATACCAGCTGTCGAAGGTCGCGGTCTGGTGGATGTTCTCGGGCAGCCGTGCTTCATAGAAGCTGTAGAGGGTTTCTTCGTCGGCGAGGATGTCGCGCCGACGCGCCTTGGCTTCCAGTTCATCCAGGCGTTCGAGCAGCGCCCGGTTGGCCGTCAGGCAACGCGCCTTGGATTGAATCTCGCCGCGCACCAGCGCTTCGCGAATGAACAGCTCGCGCGAAGCCACAGGGTCGATAGGGCCAAAGTGCACCGGGCGGCGGCCGACGATGATCAGCCCATAAAGGGTCAGTTGCTCGAAGGCCACCACTTGGCCGCGCTTTTTCTCCCAGTGCGGCTCGAAGTGGTTGCGCTTGATCAGGTGCTCGGCCAACGGCTCCAGCCACTGCGCGTCGATGCGGGCCACCACCCGTGCGTAGAGCTTGGTGGTTTCTACCAGCTCGGCAGCCATCAACCATTGCGGCCGCTTGCGCCCGATACCGCTGGAGGGATGCACCCAGAACCGCCGCTGGCGCGCGCCGAGGTAGTCCCCCTCTTCGGTTTTTTGCCCCACCTGGCTCAACAGCCCGGAGAGGATCGCCCGGTGCAACCGGGCATAGTCCGCCGGCTCTGGATTCACCGGCAACTGCAACTCACGGCAGATCAGCGAAAGCTGGCGGTGGGCGTCGCGCCACTCGCGCAGGCGCAGGTAATTGAGGAAGTGCTTGCGGCACCAGTTGCGCAGCGGGTTGGACCCCAGCGCCTGGCGCTGCTCCTCGAAGCCGTTCCACAGGTTGACCAGTGCGGTGAAGTCCGAATCCACGTCCTTCCACTGCGCGTGCGCCTGGTCGGCCGCCTGCTGGCGCTCCGGCGGCCGCTCGCGGGGATCCTGCACGGACAACGCACTGGCCACGATCAGCACCTCGGCCAGGCTGCCTTGCTGGGCGCCTTCGAGGAGCATGCGGCCCAGGCGCGGGTCCACCGGCAAGCGCGCCAGTTGCCGGCCCAGCGGGGTGAGCTGATTCTCACGGCTGACCGCCCGCAGCTCTTGCAGCAGGTTGAAGCCGTCGCTCACTGCCTTGCCGTCTGGCGGCTCGATGAAGGGGAAGGCGTCGATGGCGCCCAGGCGCAGGTGCAGCATCTGCAGGATCACCGCGGCCAGGTTGGTGCGCAGGATCTCCGGGTCGGTGAAAGCCGGCCGGGCGTTGAAGTCTTCTTCGCTGTACAGGCGTACGCACAGGCCCGGCTCGACCCGGCCGCAACGCCCCTTGCGCTGGTTGGCGCTGGCCTGGGACACCGCTTCGATCGGCAGCCGCTGCACCTTGGCGCGATAGCTGTAGCGGCTGATGCGCGCGGTGCCGCTGTCGATCACATAACGGATGCCGGGCACGGTCAGGGACGTTTCCGCCACGTTGGTGGCCAGCACCACGCGCCGCCCAGGGTGCGACTGGAAAATCCGCTGCTGCTCGGCCGGCGAAAGCCGCGCATACAGCGGCAAGATTTCCGTATGGCGCAACTGAGCCTTGCGCAGGTAGTCCGCGGCATCGCGAATCTCCCGCTCGCCGGGCAGGAATACCAACACGTCACCGGGGGTCTTACGCTCGCGGCGCTCCAGTTCGGCGAACTCTTCAAGGCTGGCGAGGATGCCTTGGTCGATGCTGAGGTCTTCCTCGACCGCGTTGCCATCTTCGTCCTGCTCTCCCACCAGCGGCCGATACCACACGTCCACCGGGAAGGTGCGCCCCGACACCTCGATCACCGGCGCGCCGTCGAAGTGCTTGGAGAAGCGTTCCAGGTCGATGGTCGCCGAGGTGATGATGACTTTCAGGTCCGGGCGGCGCGGCAGCAGGGTTTTCAGGTAACCCAGGAGGAAGTCGATGTTCAGGCTGCGCTCGTGGGCTTCGTCGACGATGATGGTGTCGTAGCGCTCGAGGAAACGGTCATGCTGGGTCTCGGCCAGCAGGATGCCGTCGGTCATCAGCTTGATCAGGCTCTGCGGGCCGGTCTGGTCCTCGAAGCGCACCTGATAACCCACCAAGGCACCCAGCGGCGTGGCGAGCTCTTCCGCTACCCGGGTGGCAACGCTGCGGGCAGCGATCCGGCGCGGCTGGGTGTGGGCGATGAGGCCGGCCTGGCCGCGGCCCAGCTCAAGGCAGATCTTCGGCAACTGGGTGGTCTTGCCCGAACCGGTCTCCCCGGCGATAACGACGACCTGATGCTCGGCGACCAGCTTTTTGATCTCGTCGCGCTTGGCGGCGATCGGCAGTTGATCGTCGTAGCGAATGCTCGGCACGCTCGCTCGCCGTGCCTGCACCACCGCGCACGACGCCTCGTAGCGTTCCAGCCAGCGCGCCAGCTTGGCGTCGTCCGGCGCTTTACGCAGTTCGTGCAACTGCCGACGCAGCCGATGGCGGTCGGCGGTCTGGGCGAGGTCAAGGTTGCGCAGCAGGGTGTCGAGGGAAGGCGTCGGTTCGGTCATCAGTCAGGCCCGGGCGGGCACGGCAAGAAAAGTGCGGAGGATTGTCGCAGATTTACCCGACTTTCGCGCGGCAGCCTCAAGGCAATGTTTAGCCAACGCGCAACCGAAGTTCTTCTAATCCCCATTGAACGAACGAAAGTGGCCATGGGAGCATCCCGGCATGATTTCGCCCGTGCGCAGCTCCCGCCACACCGCCGGCCCTTCGTTCACGAAGCGTGGCGGCCATCCCGGCGAAAACCCGCTGTTCAACATCATCCTCGCTTTCTGGGCCCTGTGGCATTGCCGCCACGCCCGCCCGCCAGACGCCCTCGCCCCTCGACCCCGCTAATTCGTGCCCTCCTCGGCACGGCCCTGTGATCGTGCGCCCCGGCGGCGCGAGCGAGTGACCATGTTTGCCACTGAGCAAGAAGCCCGGTTGTTCCTGGAACAAAACCCGGATATCGAACTGTTCGAGCTGTTTATCCTCGATGCCAATGGCGTCCCCCGCGGCAAGCTGCTGCATCGCGAGGAACTGCTGGCGACCTACGCCAGCGGCCGCCCGCTGCCCAGCACAATGCTGGGCCTGACCCTCAACGGCGACGACGTGGAAAATTCCGGCCTGGTGTGGGAGGTCGGCGACATCGACTGCCGTGCCTATCCCCTGCCCGGCAGCCTGGTGCGCCTGCCCTGGCGGCAAGTGCCTACCGCCGCGGTACAGGTGAGTTTGCACCCTGAGCAGGGAATGCCGGCCACGGTCGCCGACCCTCGCCATGTGCTGGCCCAAGTGATCGAACGGCTGCACGCCGACGGCTATTACCCGGTGATGGCCTGTGAAGTGGAGTTTTACTTGCTGGACCCGCGCCGCGACGCGTTCGGGCGGCCACAACCGGCGCTGGACGCCGATGGCGGCCGCCCGCGCAGTACCCAGGTGTATGGGTTGCGGGAACTGGAGCAAATCGAGCCGTTCCTGGCCGACCTCTATGCCGCTTGCAAGGCCCAAGGCATTCCGGCGCGCACGGCAATTTCCGAATACGCCCCCGGGCAGGTGGAAATCACCCTCGAACACGGCCCGGCGCTCGAGGCGATGGACCAGGCCGTGCGCTACAAACGGCTGGTCAAGGGCGTGGCGCACCGGCATGGCATGCAGGCCTGCTTCATGGCCAAGCCGTTCGACCATCTGGCCGGCACCGGCATGCACATGCACGTAAGCCTCACGGACGCCACCGGCCATAACCTCTACGCCAGCGAGGACAAGGCGGGTACGCCGCTGTTGCGCCACTCCCTGGGCGGCATGCTCGAACACCTGCTCGCCAGCCTGCTGCTGTTTTGCCCCAACGCCAACTCGTACCGCCGCTTCCAGGCCAACAGCTATGCCCCGCTGGCACCTACCTGGGGTGTGGACAACCGCACCGTTAGCCTGCGTGTGCCCGGCGGCCCGGCGCCTACCCGGCATATCGAGCACCGCATCTGCGGCGCCGACGCCAACCCTTACCTGGCGGCCGCAGCGATACTCGCAGCGATCCACGACGGCGTGCGCCGCTCGCTGGACCCCGGCGCCCCCGTGCAAGGCAATGGCTATGCCCAGGCGACTTCGCTGCTCCCCACCGACTGGCTCAGCGCACTCAACGCTATGAGCGCGTCGGCCTGGGCCTGGGAGGCGTTCGGCGAAGGGTTCATGCAGGTGTACATGGCGGTGAAACGTGCCGAATACCGGCAATTCATGGCGCAGGTGAGTGAACAAGACTGGCGCTGGTACTTGACCCAGGCTTGAGCCTGCATTTGGAGATTCAGCAATGACGGCTCGAAGCCCTTCGTATTACACCGCGACCATCGCCCAGGAAAGCGCCTACCCCCGTTGCCAGGGGGAACATCACGTGGACATCGCCATCATCGGTGGAGGCTTCACCGGGGTCGCCACCGCGGTCGAGCTGGCCGAACGCGGGTTTCGCGTGGCCATCGTGGAGCAGCACAAGATCGGCTGGGGCGCCAGTGGCCGCAATGGCGGCCAGGTGACCGGCAGCCTGTCTGGCGACGAGGCCATGCGCAAGCAGATGCGCCTGCGCCTGGGCGATGAGGTGGACGACTTTATCTGGGCCCTGCGCTGGCGCGGGCACGCCATCATCGAAGAACGCGTGCAGCGCTATGGCATTGCCTGCGACCTCAAGCATGGCCACCTGCATGCGGCGATGAAGCCCGCGCACATGGCCGAACTCCGCGCCAGCCTACAAGAGGCCGAACGCCGTGGCATGGGCGCCCAGGTGACGTTGCTCGATCAGGCCGGCGTGCGCGACCACCTGCAGAGCGACCTGTACATAGGCGCATTGAAGAACACCCGCAACCTGCACCTGCACCCGTTGAACCTGTGCCTGGGCGAGGCCCACGCCGCACAAAGCCTGGGCGCCCTGGTGTTCGAACACAGCGAGGTACTGGAAATCATCCACGGCGCGAGCCCTGCGGTAGTCACCCGTAATGGCCGCATCAATGCCAGCCAAGTGATACTCGCCGGCGACGTGTATCACAAACTGGAACCCGCCCAACTGGCCGGTAAGATCTTCCCGGCAATGGGCGGTATCGTCACCACCGAGCCCCTGGGCGAACTGGCGCGGGAGCTGAACCCCCAGGACCTTGCCGTCTATGACTGCCGGTTCGTGCTCGACTATTACCGCTTCACCGCCGATGGCCGTCTGCTGTTCGGCGGTGGCGCCAATTACTCTGGCCGGGATTCGCGGGACATCGCCGGCGAGCTGCGCCCGTGCATCGAGCGCACCTTCCCGCGGCTCAAAGGCGTGAAGATCGATTTCCAGTGGAGCTGCGCCATGGGCATCGTGATCAACCGCATTCCCCAGGTGGGCAAGCTGTCCGAGAACGTCTGGTATTGCCAGGGCTACTCCGGCCATGGCATCGCCACCAGCCACATCATGGGCGAGATCATGGCCGAGGCTGTAAGCGGTACGTTGGAGCGGTTCGATACCTTCGCCGGTTGCCGCCACGTTCGGGTGCCGGCGGGCAGGCTGCTGGGTAACCCGCTGCTGGCGGCGGGCATGTGGTATTACCAGATGCTGGAAAGGTTGCGCTGAAGGGCGTGGAGGTGGGGCAGATCCGGGGTTCATCCAACCCCGGCTCTGGTCCCAAAGCGCCTAGCTTCAGGCGTTTGTGGGAGCTGGCACAGCCTGCGAAAAAGGCATCGCAGACTGGCCGAAGGCAGCGTTTATCCGCGCGCCTCAGGCCGTCTTCTTCAGCCCCAGCTTTTTAAGCTCTTCGTCGCGCAGCTCGCGACGCAAGATCTTGCCAACGTTGGTGGTCGGCAGGGTGTCGCGGAACTCCACGGCCTTGGGCACCTTGTAGCCGGTGACGTTGGCGCGCATGTAATCGAGCACCTGTTCGCGGGTGAGGGTCATGCCAGGCTTGACTACCACGAACACCTTGATCGCCTCGCCGGATTTTTCGTCTGGGATGCCGATGGCTGCGCACTGGAACACCCCAGGCAGGGTGACCAGTACATCTTCGAGCTCGTTGGGGTACACGTTGAAGCCCGACACCAGGATCATGTCTTTCTTGCGATCGACGATGCGGATGTAACCGTCAGGCTGGATCAGCGCGATGTCCCCGGTTTTCAGCCAGCCATCGGCGTCGAGGATCTCCGCGGTCGCGTCCGGGCGCTGCCAGTAACCCTTCATTACCTGCGGGCCCTTCACACACAGCTCGCCGACTTCGCCGAAGCTCAGCTCGCGGCCACTGTCGTCGCTCACCCGGCACAGCGTGGAGGGAACGGGGATACCGATGGTGCCCACCTGCACGGCCTGCTTGGGGTTGACCGTGGCCACCGGGCTGGTCTCGGTCATCCCGTAGCCTTCGCAGATGGTGCAGCCGGTGACTTCGCGCCAGCGATCGGCCACCGCTACCTGCAGCGCCATGCCGCCCGACAACGTGAGCTTGAGCGCGGAGAAGTTGAGGCGGCGGAAATCGGCGTTATTGCACAGGGCGACGAACAGGGTATTGAGCCCCACGAAACCGGTGAACTTCCAGTTCCCCAGCTCCTTGACCATGGCGGACAGGTCGCGCGGGTTGCTGATCAGGATGTTGTGGTTGCCCATCAGCATCATGGCCATGCAATGGAAGGTAAACGCATAAATGTGATAGAGCGGCAGAGGCGTGATCAGCACTTCGGCGCCCTCGTCCAGGTTCGACCCCATCAGTGCCTTGCACTGCAGCATGTTCGCCACCAGGTTGCGGTGGGTGAGCATGGCGCCCTTGGCCACCCCTGTGGTGCCGCCGGTGTATTGCAGCACGGCGACGTCATCGCCCTGGGGGGAAGTTTCGTTCACCGCCACGCCGCGGCCCAGCGCCAGGGCGCGGTTGAAGCGCACCGCCTGAGGGATGTGGTAAGCGGGGACCATTTTCTTCACATAGCGGATCACGCTATTGACCAGCACCCGCTTGAGCGGCGACAGCAGGTCGGCTACCTCGGTGACGATCACATGGCGCACGGAGGTCTTGGGCACTACCGTTTGCGCCAGGTGGGCCATATTGGCCAGGCACACCAGCGCCTTGGCGCCGGAATCCTTGAACTGGTGTTCCATTTCCCGCGCGGTATAGAGCGGGTTGGTATTGACAACGATAAGCCCTGCGCGGATCGCGCCGAAGACGGCCACGGGGTACTGCAGCACGTTGGGCAACTGCACGGCGATACGGTCGCCGGGCACCAGGTCGGTGTGCTGCTGCAGCCAGGCGGCGAAGGCCCCGGATAGCTCGTACAGCTCGCCGTAGGTCAGGGTCTTGCCCAGGTTGCTGAACGCTGGCTTGTCAGCGAAGCGCCGGCACGACTGCTGGAGCACTGCTTGGATATTGGGGTATGCGTCTGGATCGATCTCGGCGGGAATACCCGGCGGGTACTTGTCTGTCCAGTAATTGTCGGCCATGGGAACCCTGCTCCTCGTGCAGCGAGATCACCGCATTTGATGCGATTTTTATAGATATGTTGAAAAGCGGGCCGAGATTATCAGCTTTGCGAAAGACCGCCTAGAGCCCGACCGGGCTCCGAGGTCATGTTTGAAACCAAACGAGGCTGTACGGTCACGTTTAGAGTAAATGCACTAAACGCTGGCAGCAGTGCCGGCTGGAACCGCTATCTCGTCGCGCAGGGCGCGACGCAGGATCTTGCCGACCGGGGTCATCGGCAGGCTGTCGCGCACCACGATCTGCCGCGGCACCTTGTAAGCGGCGAGGTTCTCGCGGCACCAGGCACTCAGCGCTTCGATATCGACGGTTCCCTCGCGGGGCACCACGAACAGGCGAATGGCTTCACCGGTGCGGTTGTCGGGAACCCCGATAGCGGCGCAGTTGAGCACCTGCGGGTGCGCCATCACCACCTCTTCCACCTCATTGGGGTAAACGTTGAAGCCTGAGACGATGATCATGTCTTTCTTGCGATCGACGATCCGCACGAAGCCGTCCGCCTCGATCACCGCGATGTCGCCGGTCTTGAGCCAACCCTGGCTGTCGATGGCTTCGGCGGTCGCCTCCGGCCGCTGCCAGTAGCCTTTCATCACCTGCGGGCCCTGCACGCACAGTTCGCCTGGCTCCCCGAGGGGCAACTCCTCGCCGTTCTCGTTGATCACCTTCACCGCCGTGCCGACCGCTGGCAGGCCCACCGTTCCCAGGCGCGCGGCCTGACCATAAGGGTTGGTGCTGACCACCGGCGAGGTTTCGGTCAGGCCATAGCCCTCGGAAATACGGCAACCGGTCAGCGCCTCCCAGCGGTCTGCCGTAGCCTTGACCAGCGCGGTGCCGCCGGAATTGGTCACCTTCAGGCTGGAGAAATCCAGGGTGGCGAAACCGGGGTGGTCCATCAGGGCGACGAACAGCGTGTTAAGGCCCACCAGCGAGCTGAACTTCCAGCGAGAAAGCTCCTTGACGAAGGCAGGGATATCCCGGGGGTTGGTGATGAGCACACTATGGTTGCCAGTGACCATCATGCACATGCAGTTCGCGGTGAACGCGTAGATATGGTAGAGCGGCAACGGCGCGATGGCGGTTTCTTCGCCCTCGCGCATCAAACGTTCACCGCTGGGCCCAAGCTGGGCGAACCAGGCCTGCATCTGCTGCATGTTGGCCAGCAGGTTGCCGTGGGTCAGCATCGCGCCCTTCGCCTGGCCAGTAGTGCCGCCGGTGTATTGCAGCACGGCGATGTCTTCCCGGCGCAGCGGCACTGGCGTGATCGCGCCCTTGCGGCCAACCCGCAGCGCTTCGTTAAAGCGCATCGCCTGGGGCAGCCGATAGGTAGGGACCATTTTCTTGAAGCGGGCCACCGCCATGTTCACCAACCAGCCCTTGGCCGGCGGCAGCAGGTCGCCCATGCGCGCTTCGATCAGGTATTCGATCGGCGTATCGGCCACGACCTCCTGCACGCGGTCGCCGAACAGGTTCAGGTACACCAATGCGCGGGCACCGGAGTCCTTGAATTGATGGCGCATCTCCCGGGCCGTATACAGCGGGTTCGTGTTGACCACGATCAGCCCTGCGCACAATGCGCCAAACACCGCGACGGGGTACTGCAGCACGTTGGGCAGCTGCACGGCGATGCGGTCGCCCGGTATCAGGTCAGTATGCTGCTGCAGCCAGGAAGCGAAGGCCACCGCCTCGCGCTCGAGTTCCGCATAGGTGAGGGTGCGGCCCAGGTTGCTGAAGGCGGGCTTGTCGGCGAAGGTCCTACAGGAATGTTGAAATACGTCGACCACCGAGCCCCATGCCGTGAAGTCGATGGCGGAGGGAACCCCACGGGGGCGCTTGTCGTTCCAGAAGTCAGGTTGCATTGTTGTTTTCCCCTGCTTGGGTGGCGGGCTTCATGCCAGCGCAGCCTTGAGGCGAAAGTAGCAGGTGCGGCACACATGGCAATCGCCGGGCATGCGTTATTTACATCCTGAATTGATAAGGCCAAGCCACATGGCGATACACTACGCCCCTTTACGCGAACAGGATCACGCCTCCATGACCGAAAGCACCAACACGCCTTACGAGGCCCTCGAGGTCGGCCAGACCGCCAGCTACACCCGGACGGTCGAGGAGCGGGACATCCAGCTGTTCGCGTCCCTGTCCGGGGACCGTAACCCGGTCCACCTGGACGCCGACTACGCCGCTCGTTCGCTGTTCAAAGAGCGCATTGCCCATGGCATGTTCAGTGGCGCGCTGATCAGCGCCGCCGTCGCTTGTGAGCTGCCTGGCCCCGGCACGATCTACCTGGGGCAGCAAATGACCTTCGAAAAGCCGGTAAAGCTGGGCGACACCCTGACCGTGCGCCTGGAAATCCTGGAAAAACTACCCAAGTTCAAGGTCCGGATCGCCACCCGCGTGTTCAACCAGCGCGATGAGCTGGTGGTCGATGGCGAGGCTGAGATTCTCGCGCCGCGCAAGCCGCAGACCGTGACCCTGGCCGAACTGCCGCCGATTACCGTCGGTTAGCTGCCACGCCGGCCCAATACCGGCAGGAATCGGGCGGGGCCGTTCGCAGGTTTCGCCAGCGCCTATAAAAGCTTGCGGGGCGGCCCTGAAATCACCTGCACGAGCTTCGGCCACACCGCTTACCCTGAGGCAAAAAAAAGGCGGCCGAAGCCGCCTATAAAATGCCTTGCGTGCCCGAGGACAGTGGGGTTCCGCTGCCTCGAGGCACAAACATTAACGCCCAGCGCGATTCCGGGAGCTGACCGAGGTCAACGCTTTTTCGGTTTTTTCTTAGGCTTTTTCTTGCCCGCCATGGGCATGGCCTGCTCGAAGGCGCGGCGAACCTCAGCAAGGCGCTTGTCGTTCAAGTCGTGCTGGCGGCGGGCGCGCTCAGCGGCGAAATCCAGCAAGTTGTTGTCCTGGCTCATGGTCGTGATGTCAGTCAAAGGTGGCTGTATCATCGCGCGTCATCGCGGCGCTGGCCAGTCACACTTCAAGGTCAACCCACAAGCCCTGTCTGGCGGGGGCGTCCATCAGCGGCACGGCGGGCACGGTGTTATCGGCATTGAGCTCATCTCCCGGTACCACCAACAGCGCCTGCTCGTCCTCGCTTTGCGGCTGCCGGCGGCGGCGTTGCTCATGCTCACGCAACAACAGCGCCGCCTCCTCACGCTCGCGGTTGCGCAGGTCGATGTCCGTTTCGGCCGAAGGTGCTTGCACCGGGCCCACCGGAGGAATATCTGGGGTCGGCTTGACCGGATCGAGCTGGGGGTTGATCGGCACGAACGGCTGCAGTGTCACGGGTGAAATCATCTCGCCTCCAGGCACCTGGTTGATCGCTCCACTCATGGCCAGGCGTGGCTGACGGAGCACTGGCTAGCTGGATTATCGGCGCAGCGGCGGCGAACTTGAGGCCAATCGTCGGCTCCCTCTGGCCAAGCTTCGGCAGCCCTTTGGCATAGCTGGACTACAATTGCGCCAGGCAACTTTGGTTCTCTCTTGGCGATCCGTTAGAATCCTCGGCTTTTGGCAGGCGGAGTAAGGCATGGCGCAGCAGTATCAACCGGGACAACGCTGGATCAGCGACAGCGAAGCGGAGCTCGGCCTGGGCACGGTGATCGCCCAGGATGGCCGCCTGCTCACGGTGCTCTACCCTTCCACCGGCGACACCCGCCAATACGCGCTGCGCAATGCGCCTCTGACCCGGGTGCGATTCTCCCCAGGGGATGTCATCACTCACTTCGAGAACTGGAAGCTCACTGTCCGGGAAGTCGAGGACGTGGACGGCCTGCTGGTGTATCACGGCTTCGATGCCCAGCATCAGCCACGCACCCTGCCAGAAACCCAGCTGTCGAACTTCATTCAATTCCGCCTGCCCAGTGACCGCCTGTTCGCCGGGCAAATCGACCCGCTGGCGTGGTTTTCTCTGCGCTACAACACCCTGCAGCACGCCAGCCGGCTGATCCAGTCTCCGCTGTGGGGCTTGGGCGGCGTTCGCGCGCAGCCTATCGCGCACCAACTGCACATCGCCCGTGAAGTCGCCGACCGTATCGCGCCTCGGGTACTGCTTGCCGACGAAGTGGGCCTGGGCAAGACCATCGAAGCGGGCCTGGTGATCCACCGGCAGCTGCTTAGCGGCCGCGCCAGCCGTGTGCTGATCCTGGTGCCGGAAAACCTCCAGCACCAATGGCTGGTCGAGATGCGCCGGCGCTTCAACCTGCAGGTGGCGCTGTTCGATGCCGAACGCTTCCTCGAAAGCGATGCCAGCAACCCCTTCGAGGACGCGCAACTGGCATTGGTGTCGCTGGAGTGGCTGACCCGCTCGGAAAAAGCCCAGGACGCGCTCTTCGCAGCCGGCTGGGACCTGCTGGTGGTCGACGAAGCGCACCACCTGGTTTGGCACCCCGATCAGGTCAGCCCGCAATATGCGCTGGTAGAACAGCTCGCGCAGGTGATACCTGGCGTGCTGCTGCTCACTGCCACCCCTGAGCAACTGGGCCTGGACAGCCACTTCGCGCGGCTGCGCCTGCTGGACCCGAACCGCTTCCACGACCTGGAAGCCTTCCGCCACGAAAGCGAGCATTACCGGCCAGTGGCCGAAGCCGTGCAGGAGCTGCTGGAACAGGGCCGTCTTTCGGAAAGCGCGCACAAGACCATCCATGCCTTCCTCGGCGCCGAAGGCGAAGCGCTGCTCGGCGCGGTGCAGGACGGCGACGTTGAAGCCAGCGCACGCCTGATTCGCGAACTGCTCGACCGCCACGGCACCGGCCGCGTGCTGTTCCGCAACACCCGTGCAGCGATCCAGGGCTTCCCGGAGCGCGAACTGCATCACCATGCCCTCGAGGCGCCCGCGCAATACGCGGAGCTCGCCGGGGCTGCGGCCCTGCACCCTGAGCGCACCCTGCAACGCAACCAGAGCGAAGGTGACGAGGACCGCTGGTGGCGCTTCGACCCGCGGGTTAGCTGGCTGATCGACACCCTCAAGGGATTGAAGAAGGTCAAGGTGCTGGTGATCTGTGCCAAGGCCGAAACGGCCATGGACCTGGAAGACGCCCTGCGCGTGCGCTCGGGGATCCCTTCGACCACCTTCCATGAAGGCATGAGCATCCTCGAACGCGACCGCGCCGCCGCTTACTTCGCCGATGAGGAATACGGCGCGCAAGTACTGATCTGCTCGGAAATCGGCTCGGAAGGTCGCAACTTCCAGTTTGCGCACCACCTGGTGCTGTTCGACCTGCCCGCCCACCCGGACCTGCTCGAGCAACGCATCGGCCGTCTGGACCGGATCGGCCAGAAGCACGTCATCCAACTTCACGTGCCGTACCTGGCCGGTACTGCCCAGGCACGGCAATTCCGCTGGTATCACGAAGCGCTCAACGCCTTCCTTAATACCTGCCCCACCGGCAACACCTTGCAGCACCGCTACGGCGAACAGCTGCAAGCGCAACTCGACGACGGCAGCGATGCCGCTTTCGATGCGTTGATCGTCGAGGCACGGGCCGAGCGCGAACGCCTGGAAGCCGAACTGCATAGTGGTCGCGACCGGCTGTTGGAACTCAACTCAGGCGGCGCGGGCGAAGGGCAGGCGCTGGTGGAGGCGATCGACGAACAGGACGACCAGTTCGCCTTGCCTATCTATATGGAAACCCTGTTCGACGCCTTTGGTATCGACAGCGAAGACCATTCGGAAAACGCCCTGGTGCTCAAGCCCAGCGAAAAAATGCTCGATGCCAGCTTCCCGCTCGGCGACGACGAAGGCGTGACCATTACCTATGACCGGCAGCAGGCGCTGTCACGCGAAGACATGCAATTCCTGACCTGGGAACACCCGATGGTTCAGGGAGGCATGGACCTGGTGCTGTCCGGCTCCATGGGCAACACCGCCGTGGCGCTGATCAAGAACAAGGCGCTCAAGCCAGGCACCGTGCTACTCGAGCTACTGTACGTCAGCGAAGCGGTGGCGCCGCGCGCCCTGCAACTGGGCCGCTTCTTGCCACCGATGGCACTGCGCTGCCTGCTCGACGGCAACGGCAACGACCTCTCGCCACGCGTGGCCTTCGAAACGCTCAACGACCAGCTTGAAAGCGTGCCGAAAGGCAGCGCGAACAAGTTTATCCAGGCCCAGCGCGACGCCCTAGCCCCTCGGATCAACGGCGCCGAAGCCAAGGTAGCGCCCCGACATGCCGAACGCGTGGCCGAGGCGCAACGTCGGCTTGCCGCCGAGCTGGACGAAGAGATCGCCCGTCTGACTGCGCTGCGCGAGAAGAACCCCAGCGTACGTGAAAGCGAGATTCAGGCACTGCGCGACCAACGCGAGCAAGGCATGGCCATGCTGGCCAAGGCCGCCTTGCGGCTGGAAGCGATTCGGGTGTTGGTGGCTGGCTGACCGGCGCCAGCGGTGGCACCCGCAATGGGCAGCCACCGCCGCCGCACTCAAATAGCGCATCGCCCTAGCTGGATGCCCTTTCTTGGAACAACACCCAGGGAGACACGACGACCGCCCACAGCTCTGGCTCGCGTTCCAGCAGCTCTGCCGCCAACCCTTCTCCTACTTTCTGCAGGTCGCCGGCCTCTAGCCAGGCGCTAACTTGCGATTTGTCGTTATCGGCCATGGCCTCAGCCACTCGGATAAGGTCCACCGCTGGGGCGACCCACAAGAGTGCACCCTTGGCAAAAAAGGGCTGTAACTCTTGCCAACTAATTCTTGCCGTCTCCCCTAGCAGCTTGGCATAGAGGGTGCTTGTCTGTTGTGTCATGAAGGGGGCCTGCGAGGCTGAAGTGGCGCCTATGATAGCCGCAACCCTTTTCCTGAAAAACCCGGTTTCAATATCCGCTACACAAGGAAACACTCGCATTTTCGGGATGTTACCGCGATGAACGGCAAACGCCCGCTCGCAATCTATAAGAAACTTTCATTTAAGCGACACGGCGTCAGCAGTCGGCAACTGGCCAGCTTTTCAAGAGAACGACGCGCGCTCTACACTGCGTTCGTGATACTCAAGGGGCTGGCCGGGGTGGTCGATTCTGGTGCAGCCTGCCAGGGCAGGCGGCAGTACCCCGGTCCACGGCCCCGGCCGAACGGACTATAAAAACTAAAACATGAGAGTGGAGCCCTATGCACAACACTACCAAGATGTCCAAGCTGTTCGCCGCCATGGTACTGGCCGGTGCCGCTAGTTACTCCTTCGCCGCCGACACAATCAAAATCGGTATCGCTGGGCCAAAGACCGGTCCGGTAGCCGAATACGGCGCCATGCAGTTCCGCGGCGCCAAGATGGCAATCGAGCAGATCAACGCCAAGGGCGGGGTCGATGGCAAGAAGATCGAAGCCGTGGAATACGACGACGCCTGCGACCCCAAGCAGGCCGTGGCCGTGGCTAACAAGGTGGTGAACGACGGCGTGAAGTTCGTGGTCGGCCACTTGTGCTCCAGCTCCACTCAGCCCGCACTGGACGTGTATAAAGATGAAGGCGTGCTGATGATCACGCCCGCCGCCACCAGCCCGGATATCACCAGCAAGGGTGACTACAACGGCGTATTCCGCACCATCGGCCTGGACAGCGCTCAAGGCCCGGCCGCGGGCAACTACATCGCCGAGCACGTGAAGCCCAAGATCGTCGCTGTTGTCCACGACAAGCAGCAATACGGCGAAGGTATTGCCACCGCGGTGAAGCAAACCCTCGAAAGCAAGGGGGTGAAAGTCGCCCTGTTCGAAGCCATCAACCCCGGCGACAAGGACTTCTCCTCGCTGATCGCCAAGCTCAAGCAGGCTAATGTGGACTTCGTCTACTACGGCGGCTACCACCCGGAACTGGGCCAGATTCTCCGTCAATCCAAGGAAAAAGGCCTGAACGCCAAGTTCATGGGCCCGGAAGGCGTGGGTAACGACTCCATCTCGCAAATCGCGGGCGATGCCTCCGAGGGTTTGCTGGTGACCCTGCCTAAATCCTTCGATCAAGACCCGGCCAACCAGGCGCTGACCCAGGCGTTCAAGGACAAGAAAGAAGACCCGAGCGGCCCGTTCGTTTTCCCCGCCTATAGCGCTGTGCAGATCATCGCCGACGGCATTCAAGCCGCTAAAAGCGAAGACGCCGAGAAAGTGGCCAAGGCCATCCACGCCGGCACCTTCAAAACCCCAATGGGCGATCTGAGCTACGACGCCAAGGGCGACCTGAAGAACTTCCAGTTCGTGGTCTACGAATGGCACTTCAACGCACCTAAAACCGAAGCGAAGTAATCACGGCGCTACGGTTTCCCCAAGGCCCACTGCTTTCGTGCAGTGGGCTTTGTTTTACGAGTACCGAAGCCTGAGCCGAGATCCGGCGCAGGCTTTCCCTGAAAATCTTAAAACCGTTACAGGCGGTTCACCGGACGCAGACGAGGTTGAACGCACCCTGAGAGTGCGCACCCCACCCGACTCGCTGGAGAAATGCAGACAGGTTTTTAGGAGCGCGGCAAATGCCCGATATTTTTCACTACCTGCAACAGCTGGTTAACGGCTTGACCGTTGGCAGTACCTACGCCTTGATCGCCATCGGCTACACCATGGTCTACGGCATTATCGGCATGATCAACTTCGCCCACGGCGAGGTGTATATGATTGGCTCCTACGTGGCATTCATGGCCCTTGCCGGCCTGGCCATGCTAGGCATCCATAGCCTGCCCGTGCTGATGATCGCCGGCTTCGCCGCGGCCATCCTGGTGACCAGTGCCTATGGCTACAGCATCGAGCGAGTCGCCTATCGCCCCTTGCGTAACAGTAACCGCCTGATCCCGCTGATCTCGGCGATCGGCATGTCCATCTTCCTGCAGAACGCCGTGCAGCTGTCCCAAGGCTCCGGCAACTTCGCCATTCCCAACCTGCTTCCCGGCAACCTGACGTTCGGGCCCGGCGGCTCGGAAGAAGTGGTGGTGTCTTATATCCAGATTCTAGTGTTCCTGGTCACGGTCGCGACCATGTATGGGCTGACCCAATTCATCGCCCGCTCCCGCATGGGCCGTGCCTGCCGCGCCTGCGCCGAAGATATGAAAATGGCGAGCCTGCTAGGCATCAATACCAACAGCGTGATTGCTCTGACCTTCGTGATCGGTGCCGCGCTGGCAGCGGTCGCCGCCATGCTGCTGAGCATGCAGTACGGCGTGATCAACCCCAGCGCCGGTTTCCTTGTCGGTCTCAAAGCCTTCACCTCGGCGGTGTTGGGCGGTATCGGCAGCATTCCCGGTGCCATGCTCGGCGGGCTGGTGCTGGGCGTAGCCGAAGCGTTCGGTGGTGACATCTTCGGTGACCAATACAAAGACGTAGTCGCCTTTGGCCTGCTCGTGCTGGTGTTGCTGTTCCGCCCGACCGGCCTGCTCGGTCGCCCGGAGGTTGAAAAAGTATGAGCAAGTCAATCAAGAGCGCGCTGTTCAGCGCGTTGCTGGTGTGGGCCGTGGCCTACCCGGTGTTCGGCCTCAAGCTGGTGTTCTCGGGCGTTACCTTGCAAGTGCAAGGCGCGGATACCCGCACCATCCTCATCATTGCCCTGTGTTCGGTGGCCCTGTTCCTCCGAGTATTGTTCGCCGAGCGTATCGCCGCAGCACGTAAAGGCTCCGGTGGGTCGTTAGTGCCGAGCAGTGTCAGCAACTACCTGACCCTGCCAAGCACCCAGCGCTGGGGCCTGGCGGCGCTGATAGTGCTGGCGTTCGTGTGGCCGTTCTTCGGCTCGCGAGGCGCGGTGGACATCGCTACCCTGGTGCTGATCTACGTGATGCTCGGCCTGGGCCTGAACATCGTGGTAGGTCTCGCGGGCTTGCTGGACCTGGGCTATGTAGGCTTCTACGCCGTGGGTGCCTACAGCTACGCCCTGCTGTCGCACTACTACGGGTTGAGCTTCTGGGTCTGCCTGCCGATCGCTGGCTTGTTGGCGGCGACATTCGGGTTCCTGCTGGGCTTCCCGGTGCTGCGCCTGCGCGGCGACTACCTGGCGATCGTGACCTTGGGCTTCGGCGAGATCATCCGCATTTTCCTGCGTAACCTGACCAGCCTCACGGGTGGCCCGAACGGTATCGGCGGCATCCCGAAACCCACCCTGTTCGGTCTCACCTTCGATAGCCGTGCCGCCGAGGGCATGCGCACTTTCCATGAGTTCTTCGGCCTGACCTACAACCCCGTCAACAAGGTGATATTCCTGTACTTGGTCGCGCTGCTATTAGCGTTGATCGCGCTCTTCGTGATCAACCGCCTGCTGCGCATGCCGATCGGCCGCGCCTGGGAAGCCCTGCGCGAGGACGAGATCGCCTGCCGCGCGCTGGGCCTGAACCCCACCGTGATCAAGCTCTCGGCCTTTACCCTGGGCGCAGCCTTCGCAGGTTTCGCCGGCAGTTTCTTTGCCGCTCGCCAAGGCCTGGTCACGCCGGAATCCTTCACCTTCATCGAATCGGCGATCATTCTCGCCATCGTGGTGCTGGGTGGCATGGGGTCTCAGCTTGGGGTCATCCTGGCGGCGATCGTGATGATCCTGCTGCCTGAACTGATGCGTGAATTCAGCGATTACCGCATGTTGATGTTCGGCGCCTTGATGGTGCTGATGATGGTGTGGCGCCCGCAGGGCCTGCTGCCCATGCAACGTCCCCACATGGAGCTGCGTCGATGAGCCGTGACATTTTGCAAGTGAGCGGCCTGGCCATGCGCTTCGGCGGGCTGCTGGCGGTCAACGGCGTGGCCTTGACCGTCAAGGAAAAACAAGTGGTGTCGCTGATCGGCCCTAACGGCGCCGGCAAGACCACGGTGTTCAACTGCCTGACCGGCTTCTATCGGCCGTCGGAGGGCAGCATCCTGCTCGATGGCGAGCCCATCCAGGGCCTGCCCGGCCATGTGATTGCCCGCAAGGGGGTGGTGCGGACGTTCCAGAACGTGCGGCTGTTCAAGGACATGACCGCCGTTGAAAACCTGTTGATCGCGCAGCATCGGCACCTGAACACGAACTTCCTCGCCGGGCTGTTCAAGACCCCAGGCTTCCGCCGCAGCGAGCGCGAGGCCATGGAGTACGCCGAGCACTGGCTGGAACGGGTGAACCTCAAGGACGTGGCCAACCGCCCGGCGGGCACCCTCGCCTACGGCCAGCAGCGCCGCCTGGAGATCGCCCGTTGCATGATGACCCGCCCACGCATCCTGATGCTCGACGAACCCGCCGCGGGCCTCAACCCGCGGGAAACCGACGAGCTCAAGGCGCTGATCGGCGTGCTGCGCGAGGAATACAACGCCACTGTGCTGCTGATCGAGCACGACATGAAGCTGGTCATGACCATTTCCGACCACATCGTGGTGATCAACCAGGGCACACCCCTGGCCGATGGCACGCCTGAGCAGATCCGGGACAACCCCGACGTGATCAAAGCCTACCTGGGGGAAGCCTGAAATGCTGCAGTTCGAAAACGTATCGACCTTCTACGGCAAGATCCAGGCACTGCACGGCGTGAACGTGGAAATTCGCCAAGGGGAAATCGTCACGCTGATCGGGGCCAACGGTGCCGGCAAGTCCACCCTGCTGATGACCCTGTGCGGCTCGCCGCGCGCGCACTCTGGCAGCATCCGCTACCTGGGCGAGGAACTGGTGGGCCTGGACTCGGCGCAGATCATGCGCAAAAGCATCGCCGTGGTGCCTGAAGGGCGCCGGGTATTCGCCCGCCTGACGGTGGAAGAAAATCTCTCCATGGGCGGCTTCTTCACCGACAAGGGCGACTACCAGGCTCAGCTGGACAAGGTGCTGGAGCTGTTCCCGCGGCTCAAGGAGCGCTACCACCAACGCGGCGGGACGATGTCCGGCGGCGAACAGCAGATGCTTGCCATTGGCCGGGCGTTGATGAGCAAGCCCAAGCTGCTGTTGCTCGACGAGCCCTCCCTGGGCTTGGCACCGATCATCATCCAGCAGATCTTCGACATCATCGAACAGCTGCGGCGAGATGGGGTGACGGTGTTCCTGGTAGAGCAAAACGCCAACCAGGCCCTGAGGGTGGCTGACCGTGCCTACGTGCTGGAAAACGGCCGGGTAGTGATGACCGGTACCGGCCAGGCACTGCTGACCGACCCGAAGGTCCGCGACGCCTACCTCGGCGGCTGATCCTGCCCAGCGACTGCCCGCGGCGCTTCGCGGGCAGTCGCCCTATCCTCTTCCCCGCCCCGGGCCCGTGCGCCCCATTGCGTCAGCCAATCGGCAACCACACTGACCCGCCTGGACATCCCCGCGCCATAACCGTGAACCAGATACAGCGGCAACCGCCGAGCGCGGTAGGCCGGCAACAACCGTTGCAGGCGCCCCTGCGCCAGATCCTCACCGATCAGGTAGAACGGGAGCCGGGCAATGCCGGCACCGCTGAGTGCGGCCTGCCGCAGCAAGTTGTAATGGTTGGTGATGATCGGGCCACTGACCTGGACCTCGACTGGCTCATGATCCCGGTGATAGCGCCAGCGCTCGGGTTCTCCCCGGTAACTATGCAGCAGGCAGGCGTGACTGCTCAGCGCAAGCGGTGAGTCGGGCGTACCTCGTTGTGCGAGATAGGCCGGGGCGGCGCAGGTGAGCTCTTCGATATCCAGGAACGGCCTCGCCACCAGCCGCTCGTCGCTGCCAACGCGGTCCCGAACAGCCAGGTCGAAACCTTCGCGCAGCAAATCTCGATAACCGTTATAGAGGTCGACCTCCACCCTAAGCGCCGGGTATGTGCGGGTGAGGAAGTCGAACAGCGGCTGAAACACCGCCTCGCCCACCGAGACCGGCAAGGTCAGGCGGACCAGCCCACTGGTTTCGTCTCGAAGCGCGCCCAGCGCCTGTCGTGCCCGTTCGCTCTGCTCTAGCAACTGCCGGGCGTGGGGCAGCAAGGCAGCACCAGCCGCGGTCAGCCCCAGCCGCCGGGTTGTGCGGTGCACCAGTTGCACGCCACACGCGTGTTCCATCGCGCTGATGCGCTTGGACAACTGCCCTTTGCTCCAGCCAAGCCGCTGCGCGGCCACGGTGAAAGATCCTGCAGCCATGAGCACGGCGAACGCGCAGAGGTCATCGTTGGTGGCGGGCATTGTTTCCTCACGAAAACGATAGGTTCTGGATTAGTAGGCTTATCAAGCATAAAGCTCGGCGTAGAGTGATAGCTCACCCGGAGGAACATCACTATGAAAATTTTGCTTATCGGCGCGGCCGGTACCGTTGGCAGCGCGATTGAAACCGAACTGGGGCAACGTCATGACCTGGTACGCGCCGGCAGGTCGAACGTTGACGTACAGGTCGATATCGCCGACCCGGCGTCGATCCGCGACCTATACCGGCACGTGGGCAAGCTAGACGCGGTGATCTGCGCAGCAGGCAGCGTGGTGTTCAAGCCTCTGGCCGAGATGGCCCCGGCCGATTTCGAACTGGGCCTCAGAGACAAGCTGATGGGCCAGGTCAACCTGGTGTTGCTAGGCCAGGAGGTACTCAATGAGGGCGGCTCCTTTACCCTGACCACCGGCATCCTGAGCCAGAGCCCTATCGCCAGTGGGGCCAGCGCCAGCCTGGTCAACGGCGCTGTCGATGCCTTCGTGCGCAGTGCTGCCATCGAGCTGCCGCGCGGGCTGCGGATCAACTCGGTCAGCCCGACGGTGCTGGTCGAGGCACTTTCTACCTACGGGTCGTATTTCCGTGGTTTCAAGGCAGTGCCCGGGGCAGAGGTAGCACTGGCCTACTCGCGCAGTGTGGAAGGCCGGCAAACGGGGCAGAATTACCAGGTTGGCTACTAACGGCTGGGGCGTGCCGTGTTAACGTGGCCGACCATTCTTCGGAGGCCCACGATGCACGCTGCCCGCCCGCTACTGTTCGCCGCCCTGCTGCCCTTGCTCGCCGGCTGCCAAATGCTCCCCTCGTTCAGTGCCGATGCCCCGGAAGAGCTGTCGGGGCAAACCCGCATGCAGGGCACGCTCACCGCCAACGGCGGCCACTTGCTGTTTACCCCATGCGACTCGGCACGAACCTTTGTAGTGCAGGACAACGGCGCGACCGGAATCGCCCAAGAGGCAGCCACCTTGGCCGCTGAGCCAGGCGAGCTGTTCGCCGACCTGCGCGGGCGCTTCGATGGAAACAGTGTGGAGGGGGTTGCCGGCACGCTGAACCTGCAGAGCCTTTATCGCGTAGAGCGCACGGCTGGGGCGTGCAAGGACCCAAACTTCAAGCTCACCCGCTTCTATGCCAAGGGCCCGGCCTGGGCCGTGCGCGCCAATGCCAATGGGATGAAGCTCGAGCGCGAAGGCCAGCCAGAGCTGGCCCTGCCCTATGTGCTCGAACAACTGCCGGGGGGCGGCAGTAGCTTGAGCACCGAGGCCAATGGCCAGCACATTGAATTGTGGCTTGCGCCGCAGCGCTGCGTCGACGACGCGCAAGTCAGTTTCCTCGCCGCCGAGCTGCGGGTAGGCGATCAGGTCCAGCGTGGTTGCGCCTACCCGGGCGCGGCAGCCAACGATTGAGCGTCGCCGCGCCGGTCGCCTGGGCGCGCTGGCCGCGGCGGCCTGGGCAGGTATAATCGCCGGCTTGCACGTGCGCCGCTTAGCGGCCGGCTATTGGACTTCCCATGCTACGAATTACCGAACTCAAGCTTCCCCTGGACCACACCGACGACGCCCTGCGCGATGCCATCGTGCAGCGGCTGGGCATCGACAGCACTGAACTGCTGGGCTACACCCTGTTCAAGCGCAGCTACGATGCGCGTAAGAAAAACACCGAGCTGCTGTTCATCTATGCGGTAGACGTGGCGGTTGCCGGTGAAGCAGCGTTGCTCGAGCGGTTCAGCGAAGACCACAACGTGGTGCCCACGCCCGACATGGCGTATCGCTTCGTTGGCCAGGCGCCTGCCGACGCGGGCCCGCGCCCATTGGTAGTGGGCTTTGGCCCGTGCGGGATTTTCGCCGCGCTGGTGCTGGCGCAGATGGGCTTTCGGCCGATCGTGCTGGAGCGTGGCAAAGAAGTGCGCCAACGCACCAAGGACACCTGGGGCCTGTGGCGCAAAGGCGAGCTGAACCCGGACTCCAACGTGCAGTTCGGTGAAGGTGGGGCCGGAACCTTCTCCGACGGCAAGCTGTACAGCCAGATCCGCGACCCGCAGCATCATGGCCGCAAGGTGCTGGAAGAGTTCGTCAAGGCTGGCGCGCCGGAGGAGATCCTCTACGTCAACAAGCCCCATATCGGCACCTTCCGCCTCACCGGCATGGTGGAGAATATCCGCCAGGAAATCATTACCCTTGGGGGCGAGATCCGCTTCGAATCACGGGTGACCGACCTGTTGATCGAGGACGGGCGGGTGCACGGCGTGGAGCTGGCTAGCGGTGAGCAGCTGCAGGCGCGGCAGGTAGTTCTGGCGTTGGGGCACAGCGCCCGTGACACCTTCCGCATGCTGCATGCGCGTGGGGTGTTCATGGAAGCCAAGCCGTTTTCCGTGGGCTTTCGCATCGAGCATCCACAGTCGGTGATCGACAAGGCGCGCCTGGGCAAATATGCCGGGCACCCCAAGCTCGGCGCCGCCGATTACAAACTCGTCTACCACGCCAGCAATGGCCGTTCCGTTTACAGCTTCTGCATGTGCCCAGGCGGCACTGTGGTCGCGGCCACCTCGGAGCCGGGGCGGGTGGTTACCAACGGCATGAGCCAGTATTCGCGCAACGAGCGCAACGCCAACTCCGGCCTGGTGGTTGGCATTTCCCCGGAGCAGGACTACCCCGGCGGCCCGCTGGCTGGCATCGAATTGCAAGAGCAACTGGAAGCCGCCGCCTATGTAATGGGCGGCAGCAGCTACCATGCCCCCGGCCAACTGGTGGGGGACTTCCTCGCTGGCCGAGCGTCCATCGGGTTGGGCAGCGTGGAGCCCTCCTACAAGCCGGGGGTAGCCCTGGTCGACCTGGCGCCGTCGCTGCCAGCGTTCGCCATCGAGGCGATCCGGGAGGCATTGCCAGCCTTCGACCGGCAAATCAAGGGCTACAGCATGCATGATGCGGTGCTGACCGGGATCGAGACGCGCACCTCATCGCCCCTGCGGATCACCCGCGATCACAGCTTCCAGAGCCTGAACCTGAAGGGCTTGTTCCCGGCCGGTGAGGGGGCTGGCTATGCTGGCGGCATTCTTTCCGCCGGCGTGGATGGCATCCGTGTGGCCGAGGCGGTCGCTCAGGACATCCTCGGCGCCTGAGCGATGCGCTAACCGCAGTGAGCCAGCACGGACGCTGGCAACGGCGCGCCCTGCTCGACCGTTTGCCGAACCGCGGCGAGCGGCGCCGTAAGGTCGAAGCCCTGGGCGGTGAGCCAGTCGTTGTTGTAATAGGTGCTCACATAACGCTCGCCGCTATCGCACAGCAGGGTCACGATGGACCCATGGCGGCCCTCTTCTCTCATTTTGCCGGCCGCTGCCAGCGCACCGATCAGGTTGGTGCCGCTGGATGCGCCAACGCGCCGGCCCAGGCGTTCGCTGAGGTAATGCATGGCCGCCAAAGAGAGTGCGTCCGGCACTTTGACCATGCTGTCGATAACCCCTGGCATGAATGAAGGCTCCACGCGCGGCCGGCCGATGCCTTCGATACGCGAACCGTGGGCCAGGGTCAGGCTGCGGTCACCACTGCGATAAGCCTCGAAGAACACCGATTGCTCGGCGTCGGCGCATAGCACCCGGCTGCGGTGCTGGCGATAGCGCACGTAGCGCCCTAGGGTAGCGACCGTGCCGCCCGTGCCAGGGCTCGACACCAGCCAATCTGGCTCTGGGTGACGCTCCAGGCGCATCTGCTGGAAGATCGACTCCGCGATATTGTTGTTGGCCCGCCAGTCGGTGGCGCGCTCGGCATACAAGAACTGGTCCATGAAGTGCCCACCTGTGCGCTCCGCCAACTCCAGCGAGGCTTGGTGGATCTGCGTGGGGTCGTCCACCAGGTGACTTTGCCCACCGTAGAAGGCAATTTGCTCGATCTTCACCTGCGAGGTGGACGCCGGCATCACGGCAATAAACGGCAGCCCCAGCAAACGAGCGAAATACGCTTCGGAAATCGCCGTGGATCCACTTGACGCTTCGATTACAGGTTTGTCGGGCTTGAGCCAGCCGTTACAGAGGGCATAGAGGAACAGCGAGCGGGCCAGGCGGTGCTTCAAGCTCCCCGTGGGGTGGCTGGACTCATCCTTGAAATAAAGGTCGATACCTGGGAACCCAGGCAGCGCGAAAGGAATCAGGTGTGTGTCGGCGCTTCGCTGGAAGTCGGCTTCGATCAAGCGAATGGCATCCAGTGCCCAGCTGCGGTCAGTCATGGAAAGATCCTTGGGGAAATCGCGACTGCAATCCGCAGGGCGCGTCTGGACATAATCGGAAACTCTTTCAGGAATGAGCTCAAAAGCCCCACGGGCACGGGGCGATGGCTTCTTCCAAACAGCTATAAGCTTATACTTTTTGTTTGCCGGGCGGCCATAGCGCGTTAGGGTACGCCCCTTTATTCACTGGACTCAGGAGGGCGCCTTGTCCGTACGTCTCTCGCTTCGGAAATTCTTCGCGATGGAGGCCACCGGTGGCCTACTGCTGATAATCGCTGCGGTAGTCGCGCTGCTGGCCAATAACTCGCCGGCTTCCTCTTGGTACATGGGCTTTCTGGATATCCCGGTGTGGTTGCGCCTGGGGCCGCTGGAGCTGGCCAAGCCGCTGCTGCTGTGGATCAACGATGGGCTGATGGCGCTGTTCTTCCTGTTGATCGGCCTGGAGGTCAAGCGCGAGATGCTCCAGGGCCATTTGGCCAAGCCCTCCCAGGTAATTTTGCCCGGCGCCGCCGCTCTCGGCGGCATGGCGGTTCCGGCGCTTATCTACTGGACATTGAACCATCAGGACCCCGCGGCCGCCGCCGGTTGGGCGATACCTACCGCAACGGACATCGCCTTTGCGTTGGGTGTATTGGCCCTGCTCGGCAAACGCGTACCCGCCTCTCTCAAGCTGTTTTTGATGACGCTGGCGATCATCGATGACCTGGGGGCCATCGTGATCATCGCGCTGTTCTATTCCGGTGCCTTGTCGAGCACCGCACTGATGCTGGCCGCTGGGTGCATGGCGGTACTGTTCGGGCTCAATCGTGCTGGCGTGCGCCGCCTGGCGCCTTACCTACTGGTGGGTGCGGTGCTTTGGGTCTGCGTACTGAAAAGCGGCGTGCATGCGACCCTGGCCGGGGTGGCGTTGGCGTTCTTCATTCCGTTGCGCGGCGGCGATGAAACCGAGCATGAAGCGCCTTTGCTGCGCCTGGAACATGCCCTTCACCCCTGGGTGTCCTACGCCATCCTGCCATTGTTCGCGTTTGCCAATGCAGGGATTTCACTGGCCGGCATGAACCTGGAAAGCTTTACCCATTCGGTGCCGCTGGGGATCACCGCCGGCTTGCTGGCAGGGAAGACCATCGGCGTGTTCGGGCTGACGTTCCTGGCGGTGCGTAGCGGCCTGGCGGCCCTGCCGACTGGGGCGAACTGGGGGCAACTGCTCGGTGTAGCGGTGCTTTGCGGCATAGGCTTCACCATGAGCATCTTCGTTGGCTCGCTGGCATTCGACCCAGCGACCAGCGTATACGCCGGCCAGGACCGCATGGGGATTCTAACGGGGTCTACGCTGGCGGCGATCGGTGGGTACCTGATCATGGCAGCCGCCAGCAAGCGGGCGGCCTGAATAGCCGGGCCCGGGCATGCAGCCCGGGCCCGTTTGGCTTGGCCGTCAGTGAGTGACGCGGCTGGTGCCGTCGACGGTCATGATGCGAACGCGCTCACCGATGCGGAAGATTTCGTTTTCCTGCACCTGCTGAACATAAGCGCGCATGCTGCCGTCGTCTTCGCGCACGGTGATTTCCACGCCCTGGGTACGGGTCAGGCCTTCTTCAGTCGCCGAGCCGAGCAAACCGCCCGCCACCGCACCGATGACCGCCGCTACCAGGCTACCGCGCCCGCCGCCGACCGTGCTGCCCGCCACGCCACCGACGACTGCCCCGGCGCCAGCGCCGATGGGGGTTTTAGTGCCTTCGAGTTTCACTGGGCGCAGGGCCTCGATGGTACCCATGCGCACGGTTTGAACGCGCCGCGCTTCGTCACGCGAATAGGTGTCGCCGGTGAGGCTCGAGGTGCAGCCGCCGAGCAGCAAGGACATGGCAGTGAAGCAGCTTGCAAAAACAACAGATTTACGCATGGATCAAACTCCGTAGGACAGACAGCCATTAAACGCCGTCCCGCAAAGCGTGTCACGAAACCCGAGATTTTTGAAGGTGCCGCGCAAAGACAGCTCCGCCCACTGCGAATGAAACCTTACAGCGACGCCGCCCTCAGGGGGCCAACCGCTGCCGTTGCCAGGCACCATGGTGCAGGCGGTAATCGAGGCGATCATGCAGGCGGCTGGGCCGCCCTTGCCAGAATTCGATACGGTCAGGGACCAACCGATACCCGCCCCAATGATCCGGGCAGCTCGGCGGCGTGTCCCCGAAACGCTGGCGAGTCAGCTCCAGCAAGCCTTCGAGCTCAGCGCGGTCACTGATCGGCCGGCTTTGAGGCGAAGCCCAGGCACCGATGCGGCTGCCTAGAGGGCGCACCTGGTAATAGGCTTCGGACTCGGCGGGCGCGACCTTTATCGCCCTCCCCTCGATACGCACCTGGCGCTCGAGGGTCGGCCAGAAGAAGGTCATGGCCGCAAACGCATTCAGCGCCAGGTGTTGCCCCTTGGCGCTTTCGTAATTGCTGAAGAACGTGAAACCCTGGTCGTCGACACCCTTGAGCAACAATACCCGGCAGTGCGGCCGGCCCTCGCTGTCAACGGTGGCCAACGTCATGGCATTGGCCTCGATCGGCAACTGTTCGGTTTGCACGGCCTCATCGAACCACTGGCGGAACAGGATCAGCGGATCGGCCGGGGCCTCGCTTTCGGTCAGGCCTTCGCGGGTGTAATCACGACGCATGTCCGCCAGGGATTTGCTCATTGACGTGTTCCGGCTCAGTTTTTGGCTTGCTGATCAGTCACGGGCTTTTTGCTCGCCACTACTTTCTTGGCAGGGGCGGCCTTTTTCTTCGCGGTGGTTGCCGCAGGCTTCGCTGTAGCCTTCTTGGCGGTGGCCGCTTTCTTCGCAGGAGTAGCAGGCGCAGCCACTGGTGCGTCAGGCACGGCTTTCACATCCTGCAGAGCGACGATAGCGGCGGCGACCGGCGTTGGCTGGTCGTACTTGGCCATCAAGGTGGCCATCCCGCTTTCAGGCGTTACCAGCATCTCCACGCGGCGGTTCAGGGCCCGACCCGCAGGGCTGTCGTTGGCGGCGCGTGGCACGATCGCACCCATGCCGCGCAGGCTCAGGCGGTTACGCTGCAAGCCGCTGAGGCGGAAGATCGCAGCAACGGACTGCGCCCGCTCCAGGCTGACTTTCTTGTTGGCGTCGGTAGCGCCCGATGCATCGGCGTGGCCAAGAATGAGTACCGAGGTCTTGCTATCGCTCTCCAGGGCCTTGGCCACGTTGGTGATGGGCGCCAAGGAAACCGGCAGCAGCATCGCGGGGCGATCCGGGTTGAACGAGCTGTCTACCGGAGCGGTGACCACCAGCATGTCCTCATGGCGCTCGAGCTCGAATTTGCTGCCTTTGATTGCTTCGCGCAGCTTAGGCTCATAAGCATCCAGCCAGGCCTTGGTCACCTGCGGGTCGACCTTGGCGGCTGCCGCGATGGCCGCCGCAGGGGCGCCCTTGGGGTTTACCGCCGCGGCCTGAGGCTTGTCATTGCCGCTGAACGGCCACCACCAGTGCCCTTCGCTTGCCGCCTTCGCATCGGACGCAGCCTCGGCCTTGGCAACCCGATCCTGCACCGCCTGCTCCACGCTGTTGTCCTTGGCTACCACTTCCTTGGCAGGGGCGTCCTTGCCAAACGGCCACCAGCCTGCATCCGCGTTGGAATGGGCTTCCTGCGAGGTGTGAGCACAGCCCGTAATGGCCAGGCACAGAGCGAAAGCGAGAGTCTTCTTGGCGTACATGATCGATCCGGAAAGTGGTGTCAATAAATCGGGTTAAAAAACCCACATAAATCGTTGATTGGATGGTAGAACATTCCGCGCAGGCTGGGTAACCGTCGGTCGCGTGAGGTTAAAGGCAACTGGCGACCGTACGCGCCAGCTTCTGCGCGCGGGGGTCCATCAATATGTAAGGGCCTAGCGTGTTGGTGACGAAGCCAAAGGCAACCCCCCGCTCTGGATCGGCAAAGCCCACCGAACCGCCTGCGCCGGGGTGGCCGAACGCACGCGGGCCCATGCCGAAGGTGGCATTGGCCAAAGTTGGTTGGTCCAGCATGCAACCCAGGCCGAAGCGCGTTGGCGTTAGCAGTGTCAGGTCATCGCCGGAGCTGTGTTCGCGGGTGAGCTCGTCCAACCATTCGCTTTCAAGCAAGGTGCCTTCCAGCAGCCCCTGATAGAAACCGGCCAAGCTGCGCGCATTACCGTGACCGTTGGCCGCTGGCTGTTCCATGCGACGCCACTCTGGCTTGTTGGTGCTGGTCAGGATCGACGGCGGGTTGGTGAAGGCCCGGGTGCTCATGGCTTCCGGCTCACGCATGGTCACTTGCAGCAGCCGTTGGGCCGCCGCGTCGCCTGGGTTGCCCTTCCCTCGGGCAACGTGGGCAACGCGGTGGAACTCGCTGTCGGCCAGGCCGATATGGAAGTCCAGTTGCAACGGCGTCACCACCCGGTCGACGATTGCCCGGCCCGGTGAACGCCCGTCCACCCGGCGGATCAGCTCACCCAACAGCCAGCCATAAGTGATCGCCGCATACCCATGAGCCGTTCCCGGCTCCCACCAGGGTTTTTCCGCCGCCAGCGCCGCGGTCATGGCAGCCCAGTCGTAGAGTGCCTCCGCTGGCAGCAGCTCCCGCACGGCCGGCAGGCCGGCGCGATGGCTCAGCAATTGCCGCACTGTGATGGCGGCTTTACCGTTGGCTGCAAATTCCGGCCAATACTGCGCCACCGGGGCATCCAGGCTCAGCTTGCCTTCAGCGGCCAGCTGCAATACCGCCACGGCGGTGAAGGTCTTGGTGCAGGAGAACAAGTTCACCAGGGTGTCGCTGTGCCAGGCCTCGCCACCGTCCCTGTCGCAAGTGCCCCCCCACAGGTCGATGACGGTTTCGCCATTGACCTGAACGCACAGGGCCGCGCCGCGCTCTTGGCGGTCGTCGAACAGTGCGGCGAAGGCATCGCGCACCGCTTCGAATTCAAGGGAAAAATGGCCTTTGACTAGCAAGGGGAGCTCCGGGCGCGCCTGGGTAAAATTGCTGCGTATTGTTTCAGCGATTGCCGGCTTTGTGAAGAACAACGGCGCCCTTATGGCCCAGCTGCTCAGCCGATCTCCCGGCGGAACGGAGGAAGCGCGTCGAGGATGGCCTTGCCGTAGCGCTGGGTGACAACGCGGCGGTCCAGCAAGGTGATGGTGCCGCGGTCTTGCTCGGTGCGCAGCAGCCGGCCGCAGGCCTGAATCAGGCGCAGGGACGCATCCGGCACGGCGATTTCCATGAACGGGTTCCCGCCACGCGCTTCGATCCACTCTGCCAGTGCGGCCTCCACTGGATCATCCGGCACGGCGAAGGGAATTTTCGCGATAACCACGTGCTCGCAATAGGCGCCAGGCAGGTCGACGCCCTCGGCAAAGCTGGCCAGGCCGAACAGCACACTGCTGTCGCCCTCATCGACCCGCGCCTTGTGCTTGTTGAGGGTCTCCTGTTTGGAGAGGTTGCCTTGGATAAACACCTGCCGGCGCCATTCGCGGTCCAGCCCGTCGAACACGTCCTGCATTTGGCGCCGCGACGAGAACAGCACCAGCGAGCCGCGCGAGCCTTCGACCAGCCCGGGCAGCTCTCGAATGATCGCCGCGGTGTGCGCAGCGGCATCCCGCGGGTCGGCACGCAGGTCCGGCACTCTCAACACGCCGGCATCGGCATGATGGAAGGGGCTGGGGACCACGGCGGTCACTGCGTCGCGAGGCAGCCCGGCACGCATGCGAAAGCGATCGAAGCGGCCCAGCGCGGTCAGGGTCGCGGAAGTGACAAGCGCGCCAAAGGCTACGTTCCAGAGATTACGGCGTAGCATCTCGGCCGCCAGGATGGGGCTGGCGTTCACTTCCAGGTCATACCCCGCCCCGGCTTCCACCAGCGTCAGCCAGCGAGCCATGGGCGGGTTGCCCTCCGGATCCTCGGCGGTAAAGGCCACCCACAACTCCCAACTGCCCTGGGCACGGGCCAACAGGCTGCCAAACAGGGGGTACCACTCTTCCGCCTGGTGGCTGGCGATGCCGATATTCACCTCACCTTCCATACCCTGCTTGAGCAATTCGGCCAAGCGCGTGTAAAGGTCGGTGAGGCGGGCAAAGCCTTTTTTCAGTTCCATGCCCATCTCGCGGATGTGCTCCGGCACCAAGCCGCCGACGAAGCGGTGCCGCGGGCGCTCGCGGCCTTCCATGTCTTCACCTGGGCGAAAATCGGCCAGCTGCTCGCAAGCGCCATACATGAATTGCAGCTGGGCCTTGAGTTCCCGCGCCAGTTCGGGGACTTGCTCGATCAGTTTGCCCAGGTCTCCTGGCAAGGGATGCTGCGCTAGCAGCTTGGTCAGGTTGCGAGCCGTTTGCTCGAGCCAGTCGGCGGTGGAACGCAGCCGGGTGAAATGAGCGAAGTGGCCGATGGCCTTGTCTGGCAGGTGGTGCCCTTCGTCGAAGACGTAGAGGGTATCTTTCGGGTCTGGCAGCACGGCGCCGCCGCCCAGGGCGAGGTCGGCCAGAACCATGTCGTGGTTGGTGACGATCACATCGACCTTGCCCATGCCCTCCCGTGCCTTATAGAAGGCACACTGCTGGAAATTAGGGCAATGGCGGTTGGTGCACTGGCTGTGATCGGTGGTCAGCCGCGCCCAGACCGGGTCTTCCAGCGCTTCCGGCCAACTGTCGCGGTCGCCGTCCCAGCGATTACCGGCCAGCTTCTCGATCATCTTGGTGAACAGCTTGAGGCTCGCTTCGTCCACGTCGATGGAAAAACCCTCGTCCTCGAACAGCTGGGCAGTCGCCGTCTGCGCCTGGCCTTCCTGCAGCAAGGCATCGAGCTTGGACAGGCACAGGTAGCGACCTCGGCCCTTGGCCAGGGCGAAGCTGAAGTTGAGGCCGGCGTTGCGCATGATGTCCGGCAGGTCTTTGTGAACGATCTGCTCTTGCAGTGCCACAGTCGCGGTGGCTATCACCAGCCGCTTGCCAGCGGCCTTGGCCGCCGGAATCGCCGCCAGGCTATAGGCTACCGTCTTGCCGGTGCCAGTACCTGCCTCCACCGCCACCACTGCAGGCTCGCCGCTGCGCCGGCCCTCTTCATCGCAGGGCACGGCGCCTAGTGCCTTGGCGACCTCGGCGATCATCAGGCGTTGGCCATAGCGGGCCTTGAGCCCCTTAGCCTCGAGAAAACGGCTGTAAGCGCCCTGGATGGTGGATTTTAATTCAGTGCTGAGCATGTGGTCCGAGCGGCCCAAAGGGCTGGATGGATTATCAGTAGTTCGGGGAAGGTCGCTATCATACCCCCTATTCTCAAAAGCGCCGACCGAAACTCCGATGAACCCTATAAGTTTTCTTTTTCAAAGCGACTTGCCCCTGGCCACGGCCACCCTGGCGTGCTGCCTGGCACTGCTGTATGGGGGGCTTAACGCCGCCCAGGCAGGTCGCGTCCGCCGCAGCTGCGTCATGGCGTGGGTGGGCTTCGTAGCCTTGGCCGGGTGCCTGGTGATGACATTCAAGGCCCGCTACCCGGGGCTGGAAACAGCGCCACGCTTAGCGCAATGGCAGCTTGGGGCTACCCTGGCAGCGGCAGCGCTGCTACTGCGGGTCAGCCTGTTGAGGCTGGCTGAGCTGGAAAATGCCGGGGCCGCTGGCGAAGACCGCGTGGCGGCTACCTTGGCACGGGGCATCCGCCTGCACCTGGTAGCCGCCGCGCTGCTCCTGGCTGGTGCAGCGGGGCTGGCAGCGATGGCTTAGGCCGGGCCATCGCCCTCGCGTTTACGCTTGTTGCCCATGCGCACGCCGATGTCCATCAGGAATTGGAAGAAACCCTCCTGGTCCTCGAGCACGTTGCTCCAGAACGGCGAGTGATAGAGCGCCACCGCGCCATGCACCAGCGCCCAAGAGGCGCAATAGTGGAAGTACGGTGGAACGTCCTCGAGCTTGCCTTCGTCGATCCGACCCTTGATGAGCTGGGTGAGGCGGTCGAAGTTGGAGGCGCGTATGCTGTGCAGCTCCGAGACCATGTCCGGGACCTGGCTGCCCTTGACTACTTTTTCTTCCAGGCGGTCGAACAGGCGGTAACGCTGCGGATCGCGCATGCGGAATTCGAAGTAGGCGCGCGACAGCGCCTCCCGGTCGCGGTCGACGTCAGAGGACTGCAGCAGGCCGTTCAGATCGCGTTCGTAGTCAAGCATCAGGCGCAGGTAGATTTCGGCCTTGGACTTGAAATGCTTGTAGATGGTCCCTTTGCCGATGCCCACGGCATCGGCGATCATCTCCACGGTGACGCTGTCCTCGCCCTGTTCCAGGAACAGCTTGAGTGCCGTGTCGAGGATTTCCTGTTCCCTACGGCGGAATTCGCGGACCTTTCGAGGTTCTTTCTGCATACACGGACCGGGGGCTGAATCGAAGCGGGTATTATGCCTAAATGGCGTCAAATTGCACGGATCATCCCAATATGTCCAGGTTTCAAAAGGAATTCCCCCAAGCCGCCGGCCTCATCTATCTGAACCATGCGGCGGTTTCCCCTTGGCCCCAGCGCAGTGCCGACGCCGTAGCCCGTTTCGCCCAAGAGAACGTCTCAACCGGGGCACGAGACTACCCCACCTGGCTAGAGGTCGAGCAACGGCTGCGCGAGCGCCTGCAACGCCTGCTCAATGCGCCGGCCAGCAGCGACATTGCCCTGGTGAAGAACACCTCCGAGGCACTCTCGTTCGTGGCCTTCGGGCTTGAATGGGAGCCTGGCGACCAAGTCGTGATCAGCGACGAAGAGTTCCCGTCCAACCGCATCGTCTGGGAAGCCCTCGCTCCGCAAGGGGTCGAGGTAATCAAGGTCAGCCTCGCCGGCGATGACCCAGAAGGCGCGTTGCTCGCCGCCTGTGGACCACGCACGCGGTTGCTGGCCATTAGCGCGGTGCAATATGCCAGCGGCTTGAAGATGGACTTGGTCAAGCTTGGCCAAGGCTGCCGTGAACTGGACGTGCTGTTTTGCGTGGACGCGATCCAGCAGCTGGGCTCGGCACCGTTCGATGTTCAGGCCTGTGAATGCGATTTCGCCATGGCCGATGGGCATAAGTGGATGCTTGGGCCGGAGGGCCTCGGGGTGTTCTATTGCCGCCCAGAGCTGCGCCCGCGCCTGCGCTTGCAGGAGTATGGCTGGCATATGCTGGAGCACATGGGCGACTACACCCGCGAAAGTTGGGAGCCAGCACACAGCGCCCGACGGTTCGAATGTGGCAGCCCGAACATCCTGGGCACCATGGCACTGGAGGCAAGCCTCGGCCTGCTCGAAGAAGTGGGCATGGAGCAGGTTCATCGCGCCATCGAGGCGCAGGTGGATCAACTGATCTCGGGCATCCGGCAGATCCCGGGTGGGCAGATCCATTCCCCGCTGGCGCCCGAACGAAGAGCGGGCATCTTCTCCTTCAGCGTGGATGGCAAGGACAGCATCGCGCTGCATAAGCAGCTCATGGCCCAAGGGGTGGTGTGCATACCTCGCGGCAAGGGTGTGCGCTTCTCGCCCCACTTCTATACCGGCGAAGAGGCGATTGCAGACGCCCTGGCGATCGTTCGGCAACTGAGCGTGTGAGTTGTGAACACGCTCGCGCTGATTCCAAAACTGTTTAAAAAATGATCATTTGCCGCTGGACGATTGGGCCGGGTGGCTAATACTCAATGTGTTGATACGCCATACCCCCCAAGTGGCGTACCGATAAAGGTGTCGACGGACCGCGCACCTTTGTTTTACTCCTAATGGTCTTAACCCGGATTCCCCCCCAGAACCCGGGTTTTTTTTGCCTGCACGGCGCAGGCCGGGCCTACGCCCTGGCGAGCGGGAACAGGCGGCGGAAATTGGCGGTGGTTTGCGTGGCGAACGCCTCGAAGGCTTCGCCGCGAAGATCGGCCAGGAACGCGGCCACTTCATAGACGTATTGCGGCAGATTGGGCTTGCCGCGATAGGGAATGGGTGCCAGATAGGGCGAGTCGGTTTCAACCAGCAACCGGTCAGCCGGCACCTGCCGCGCAACCTCCCGCAGTGCCTCGGCATTGCGGAAGGTGACGATTCCGGAAAGGGAGATATAAAAGCCCAGGTCCAGCGCAGCCTTGGCCATGGGCCAATCCTCAGTGAAGCAGTGCAGCACACCGCCCTGTGGCAGCGCCGCCTCGCGCAGCAACGCCAAGGTATCCGCCTGCGCCGCTCGGGTATGGACGATTACCGGCTTGCCTGTAATGGTCGCGGCCTCCAGGTGCAGGGCAAACGATGCTTTTTGTATCTCTGCGGTTTCAGGCTCGTAGTGGTAATCCAGCCCAGTCTCGCCGATGGCCACCACCCGTGGATGATTGAGTTCGCTCAGCAGCCACTCCAGGGTTGGTGCCCCTTCCGGAGCGACGTCGAGCGGATGAATACCCACCGAGCAGTCGACGTCCGGATAACGGTCCGCCAGCTCGCGCACCGTTCGAGCATTGTCGGCACTGACGCCGATACACAGGAAGTGGCCCACGCCGCGCTCGCGCGCTGCCGCCAGCGCAGCGTCCAGGGAGCCTCCATGGCTGGTGAGGTCGAGACGGTCCAGATGGCAGTGAGAGTCAACGAGCAGTGGTGCAGAGGAAGTCATGGGCATCTACATGGTGTGAGTCGGCCGGTCCGACTTGAGCGCACCGGCAAGGTAGGTCTCGATCTTGTTGCGGGCAGTGGCGTCACCATCGTTGAACTGCACGCCCACGCCCGCGGCGCGGTTGCCCTGAGCACCGCGCGGGGTGATCCAGGCGACCTTGCCGGCCACAGGGATCTTTTCCGGCTCGTCCATCAGGTTGAGCAGCATGAACAGTTCGTCGCCCAGCCGATAGCTCTTGGCGGTGGGAATAAACAGTCCACCATTCTTGATAAATGGCATATAGGCGGCATACAGCACCGCTTTGTCCTTGATGGTCAGCGAAAGAATACCGCTACGCGGACCCGGAGCGACCGGCTGGTTCATTGATCATCCTTTACTGCCTGAAGGAAAGCCCGCTCAGCCCTGGCCAGGCAACGCCAACCAGGACACTAGTAGGGTTTCGAGTAGCAACACACGATTGAGGTTCGCTTTGGACAACACCTTCTGGCGGTGCTGAAGGAGCCAGTCCTGCGCGGCCACTATTTTGCCAGTTGGCGATTTCTGGGCGAGATATTGCAGCACTTTGCGCATATCGCTCAAGCCTAAACCGTCTTCGTCTTGCGTCAACTGGTACCGCAGCAGGCGTTGCGACCAATCGCAGAACCAGTCGAACAGCCAGATCAACGGTACGCCGTTCCAGCTTTCCGCCAGCTGGGTCGGGCTCTGCTGTTGCTTGAGCAAGCGCTTGACCCCTTCCACCACCGCCGCGCGCTGGGCAAGCGCATCCTGGCTGTGAAGCACCCGGGCGGCCAAGGGCGAGCCATTGGCCAGGGCCAATAGGTCGGCACGCGCTTCATCGCCCACCTCCGGCAACGTAGCGGCAAGCCATTGCGCCGCCTGTGCCGGGCTCGGCAATGGGCAAGGCTGCTGCACGCAGCGGCTGCGAATGGTGGGCAACAACCGGCTGGGCTGATGGCTCACCAGTAACAGCACGGTATTCCCCGAGGGCTCCTCGAGGCTTTTGAGCAGGGCATTGGCAGCATTCAGGTTCATCGACTCTACCGGCTCGATCAACACCACCTTGCGCCCGCCCAATTGGGCCGTCTGGCTGACGAAATCCACCAGGCGCCGCACTTGGTCCACCAGGATGGCCTTGTCTGCTTCCTCAGGCTGCAGGATGAAATTGTCCGGGTGGCTCCCTGCTGCCAGCAACAAACAGCTTTTGCATTGCCCGCAAGGGCCTTGCGCCGGTGCCTTGCATAGCAAAAAGGCCATCAGCCGTTGGGCCAGTGCGAGCTTGCCGATCCCTTGCGGGCCATGGAGCAGATAAGCGTGAGCATGCTCCTGGCGGCCGCTCAATTGCTGCCAAAGCTCAGCCTGCCAAGGGTAGAGCTCATCCACGCGCAAGCTCCAGCCATTGCGGCAAGGCCTTGTTAAGGTGCGCCTGCACGTCAGCGAGGGGCTGGCTGGCATCGATAATTTGGTAACGCCGTGGATTGGCCGTGGCGCGGGCCAGGTAGGCCTGGCGAACGGCGTCGAAGAAGCCACGGGCTTCCTGCTCGAAGCGGTCCAGCCGCCCCCGGGCCGCGGCACGGGCCAGGCCCACCTCCACCGGCAGGTCGAAGATCAGGGTCAGGTCCGGCTGCAACGTGCCTTGAACGAAGGCTTCCAATTGGGCGATGCGTGCCAGCGGAACGCCGCGACCACCGCCCTGGTAGGCGTAGGTGGCATCGGTAAAGCGGTCACACAGCACTACCGCGCCGCGCGCCAGGGCTGGTCGGATAACCTGCTCGATGTGCTGGGCCCGTGCGGCAAACATCAGCAGCAGTTCGGTATCCACGGCCATGGGCTCCTCGCTGGGTGCCAGCAGCAGCTCGCGAATACGCTCGGCCAGCGGCGTCCCACCCGGCTCCCGGGTAAGCTGCACTTCCATGCCGACCTCGCGCAGGCGGCCGGCGATAAATTCGCGGTTGGTGCTCTTGCCCGCACCTTCTGGCCCTTCCAGGGTAATGAACAGACCGCTCACACAGGCTTCCTCATGGTTGTTGCGTTTCCTCGGCTGGCGCAGTGGGCGCCAGCGGCGCATCCGCCGCACCCGACGGGGGCGCGGGCTGGGATGGCGCGGGGCTGGAGCGATAATCGGCGCGACGTTTGAGCTGGTATTGGCGAACCGCCTGGTTATGGGCGTCGATATCGGCGGAAAAAACATGGCTGCCGTCGCCCTTGGCAACGAAATACAGGCTTTCACCGGGGGTGGGATTCAAGGCCGCGCGAATGGCCTCGCGCCCCGCCATGGCAATGGGCGTGGGCGGCAACCCGGGATTGAGGTAGGTGTTATAGGGGTTCGGTTCGCGCAGGTCGGCGCGGGTGATCCGCCCGCTGTAGCGTTCGCCCATGCCATAGATCACGGTCGGGTCGGTCTGCAGCAACATGCCCGTGGCAAGGCGCCGAACGAAGACTCCAGCGATCTCTCCGCGCTCCTGCGGCACGCCGGTTTCCTTCTCGATCAACGACGCCATGATCAGCGCCTGGTAGGGGTCGTTATAAGGCAGTGCAGGGTCGCGCGCTTGCCATTCCTGAGCGAGGACCGCGTCCAGGCGGGTAAAGGCTTGCTCCAGCAGCTGCGTATCGCTCATGCCCTTGACGTACTTGTACGTGTCTGGGAAGAAACGCCCTTCCGGGAACACGCCCGGATGCCCCAGCTTGGCCATGACGTCCTCGTCACTCAGGCCAGCAAGGGTTTGTTTGAGCTTTTCCTGGCGCGCCAGCGCAGTGCGAACCTGGCGGAAGGTCCAGCCTTCGACCAAGGTCAGGCTGTACTGCACCACCTCGCCGCGCTGCCACAGGCCGAACATCTCGCGCACCGTCATGGTCGGGCCAAGGCGGTACTCACCGGTGTGCAAGGGTTGGCTGTCGAGGTTGAAACGCCAATACAAGCGGGCCCAGAACGCACCATGCAACGCGCCCTGCTCTTCGAGGCGGTTAAGCATGCCGCCCGGCGAAGCACCTAACGGCACTTCGACCAGTTGTTCAGCAGGCAGCGACAAAGGTTGTTCGAGCACCGCCTGGATGCGCCAGACAGCTATACCCAGGACGATGCCCGCCAGGACGACCAAGGTTTCAATCAGCAGCAGGAATTTGCGTAGCACTGTCAGATATCCAGAAGTTCGCAGGCCATCTGCTGAAGTTTACGGGTGTGGGGCCCTACCGGCCAAGTCAGCTCGCCGCAGCGCCGCACTGGCCAGATGCCGTAGACGCTGTTGCACATAAAGGCCTCGCTTGCCCCGGCCAGCCGGCTCAGATCCACATCCTCCACACGAACCGGCTGCCCCTTGGCGGCGGCCCGTGCCAGCAGCTCGGCACGCAAGGTGCCCGCCACGCCGCAACGGCTCAGGTCGGGGGTGTACAACTGATCGTCACACACCAGGAACAGGTTGCTGAACACGCCCTCGATCACCCGCCCGCTCAGATCCCGCATCAAGCCTTCGGCATACTCGGTGCCCTGCCATTCGGCCCGGGCGAGCACCTGTTCAAGGCGGTTGAGGTGCTTGAGGCCGGCCAGCAGTGGCTGCTCGGCCAGCCGTACCTGACAGGGGTATAGGGAAATGCCGTCGGCCTGGCGCTGGGCCGGGTAATCCGGCAACGGGCTGCCGAGCATGATTCGCCGCGCCGGGGCCGTCGGGTCGACAGCATAGCCCCGGGGGCTATCGCCTCGTGTGACGATCAACTTGATCACACCGTCGCCCAGCGCATCGGCGTAAGCCTGCAGTTCACCACGCAACAGGGGTTCATCAAGCGGGAGACCGAGCCGTTGACAGCCGAGCGCCAGCCGGGCGAGGTGACGCTCCAGCAAACTGAGGCGAGCACCACGCACCCGGATGGTTTCGAACAGGCCGTCGCCGTAGGCGAGCCCTCGGTTGCCCAGGCCGATGGCGCTGGCGCGCCGGCCGTCGACCCAGGCGTCCATCACTCGCTGAACCGGCGGAACACCAGCGAGCCGTTGGTACCACCGAAGCCGAACGAGTTCGACAACACCACGTCGATAGGCATGCTGCGCGCTTCGTGAGGCACGAAATCGAGATCGCAATCCTCGTCTGGCTCATCGAGGTTGATGGTTGGCGGCGCGATCTGGTCGCGAATGGCGAGCACGCTGAAGATGGCCTCCACCGCCCCGGCAGCACCGAGCAGGTGGCCAATCATGGACTTGGTCGAACTGACCGCGAGCTTGTATGCGTGGTCACCGAACACCGCCTTGATCGCCCGCACTTCAGCCAGGTCGCCGGCCGAAGTGGAGGTGCCATGGGCATTGATGTACTGCACGGCTTCTGGCGCCAGGCCGGCATCCTTGAGCGCATTGGCCATGCAACGGGCAGCGCCGGCGCCATCTTCAGGCGGCGAAGTCATATGGAACGCATCGCCGCTGGTGCCAAAGCCCACCAGTTCGGCATAGATCCGCGCGCCACGGGCACGAGCGTGCTCGAGCTCTTCGAGAATAAGCGCGCCAGCGCCGTCAGACAGCACAAAGCCGTCGCGGCCCTTGTCCCACGGGCGGCTGGCCCGGGTAGGCTCGTCGTTGCGAGTGGACAGCGCCCGGGCGGCGCCAAAGCCACCCATGCCCAGGCCGCAGGCGGCCATTTCAGCGCCACCGGCGATCATTACGTCCGCCTCGCCATAGGCGATGTTGCGAGCGGCCATGCCGATACAGTGCGTACCGGTGGTGCAGGCTGTGGAAATAGCGTAGTTGGGGCCCTGGACGCCCAGATGGATCGACAGGAAGCCCGAGATCATGTTGATGATCGAGCCGGGAACGAAAAAGGGCGAAATCCGTCGTGGCCCCTGCTCGTGCAGCGTGCGGCTGGTGTCTTCGATGTTGGTCAGGCCACCGATGCCCGAGCCCATGGCCACGCCGATGCGCTCACGGTTGCCATCGGTGATGTCCAGCCCGGCGTCGCGCACGGCTTGGAAGCCAGCGGCAAGGCCATATTGAATGAACAAGTCGAGCTTGCGCGCCTCCTTGGGAGACAAGTACTGCGCAACATCGAACTGTTTGACCGAGCCACCGAAACGGGTGGAAAACGCTGACAGGTCCGTATGCTCGATCGGACCGATGCCGCTTTGGCCGGCCAGAATGCCTTGCCAGGTACTCGGCACGTCAACGCCCAGCGGCGATAACATGCCCATTCCAGTGACCACGACGCGTCTACGCGACACAGGGTTCTCCTTAATACTTTGTTTCAACCTCTTGCCTTGATGAAAGAAAAAACCGCACGCCCAGACAGGCAGTGCGGCTTTTTCCGACAAGAAGCTTCGATTACTGCGATCAGGCCTGGTGGGCGGTGACGTAATCGATGGCTGCCTGAACGGTGGTGATCTTTTCGGCTTCTTCGTCTGGAATTTCGGTTTCGAATTCTTCTTCCAGCGCCATTACCAGTTCAACGGTGTCAAGGGAATCGGCGCCCAGATCGTCAACGAAGCTCGCCGAATTCACTACTTCTTCTTCTTTGACGCCCAGTTGCTCGGCAACGATTTTCTTGACGCGCTCTTCGATGGTGCTCATACCTAGTTTTCACTCCTAGTGGATAGTCAGGCAACTGGCCGGTGTGTAAGTTTATAGGAAGGGACCCGCATTTCAAGCGTAATGCGTACCCTGCCAAACGCCGGCCGGCGACCTCTATAATCTGGATGCAGCTTTATAACGGATTTTCGGGCGATACGTATGACATTTTTTCCGTATCGCCCGCTTGAGCTGGATCACATGTACATGCCGCCGTTGACCGGAACGGTCGCGCCGGTGACATAAGCGGCGCCTTCGGACGCCAGGAAGCCGACGACCTTGGCGATTTCCTCAGCCTGGCCCAACCGGCCCAGGGGGATCTGAGTCAACAGGCCCTCGCGCTGCGCTTCTGGCAGCTCGCGGGTCATGTCCGTGTCGATGAAGCCTGGGGTCACCGAATTGACGGTGATACCCCGCGACCCCACCTCGCGCGCCAGCGCGCGGCTGAAGCCTTCCAGGCCAGCCTTGGCTGCTGCGTAGTTTACTTGGCCGGCGTTGCCCATGGCACCCACCACCGAGCCGATACTGATGATCCGGCCCCAACGCGCCTTGGTCATGCCGCGCAGTACAGCCTTGGACAACCGGAACAGGCTATTGAGGTTGGTGTCGACCACGTCGAACCACTCGTCATCTTTCATCCGCAACATTAAGTTATCGCGGGTGATCCCTGCGTTATTGACCAGGATCGCCGGGGCACCGAAGCGCTCGGAGATGATGGCCAGCGCGGCGGCGACGGATTCGTCGTTGCACACGTTAAGCTCCAGGCCCAAGCCCTCGACGTTATGTTCTTTCAGGGTGGCGGTAATGCGCTCGGCCCCTGAGGCACTGGTCGCGGTACCGATGACGATGGCGCCTTGGCGACCTAGCTCCAGGGCGATTGCCTGGCCAATGCCACGACTCGCACCGGTCACCAGTGCCACTTTACCTTGCAGGCTCATGCCAGCTTCTCCTGTTTCAGGCCAAGGCCGCACGAGCGGCGGCGAAGGCATCGGGGGTATCGAGGTTGTACGTATCGATGCCATCGGCGCAACGCTTGTTCAGCCCCGACAGTACTTTGCCAGGCCCGCACTCAACCAGCTGATGCGCACCTTGCTGGGCGAGCAGTGCAACCGTTTCGACCCAACGAACCGGCATGTACAGCTGCGCCAGCAGGTTCTGCTTGAGGTCATCGAGGTTGGCAGCGACGGCTGCGGTAACGTTTTGCACGAGCGGGATCGCCGGCGCCTGCCACGCAATGGCGGCGACATCTTCGGCGAACCGCTCGGCGGCGGGCCGCATCAGTGCGCAATGCGAGGGCACGCTTACCGGCAGTGGCATGGCGCGCTTGGCGCCGCGAGCCTTGCACGCTTCGATGGCGCGATTGACGGCCTCGGCATTGCCGGCGATGACCACCTGCCCCTTGGAATTGAAATTCACTGCGCTGACGACTTCGCCATTGGCGGCTTCAGCGCAGGCGGCGATGACGGCTTCATCGGCCAGCCCGAGAATGGCGGCCATACCCCCCTGCCCCGCCGGCACAGCGTGTTGCATCAGCTGGCCCCGGCGTTCGACCAGCCGGGCCGCGTCCGCTAGGCCAATGCTGCCAGCGGCAACGAGCGCGCTGTATTCGCCAAGGCTATGGCCGGCGACATAGGCCGGAGTGGCGCCATCTTGGGCTTGCCACAGCCGCCACAGCGCCACCGACGCGGTAAGGATCGCCGGCTGGGTCTTGTCGGTCTGGTTCAACTGCTCGGCCGGGCCCTGTTGCGTCAATGCCCAGAGGTCATAGCCGAGGGCCTCGGACGCCTCCTTGAAGGTTTCGCCGATTACCGGATGCTGCCCGGCCTGATCAGCGAGCATGCCGACGACCTGTGAGCCTTGCCCGGGAAAGACGAATGCGAGGGATGCAGACATTGAACACGCCCTTATTGGTTCTGCCTTAGAAATGCTCCCCGCCATGGCCGGGAACGAAAACTAGAGTGTTGGATGATAGCCGGAACTCACCGGTCACATTCTTGCGTCGCCTTCGCCGCGACCAGCAAGCATCGCTTGCAAGCCATTGCCGATTTTTCGGGGCAAGTCCTCACGTACTTGCTGGCAGGCACGCTCGATAGCCACCTGCAGCCCCTGCACACCCGCAGCACCATGGCTTTTCACGACTACCCCCTGCAGGCCGAGGAAACTGGCGCCGTTATGCCGTGCCGGCACCAGCTCTTCGCGCAACCGGCGAAGCACCGGCAAAGCCACCGCGCCAGCCAGCCGCGCGGCCAGCCCGCCGTTGAATTGCGCCTCGATCCGCTCGCCGATCATGCTCGCCAACCCTTCGCTTGCCTTGAGCAGCACGTTACCCACGAAGCCATCGCAGACCACCACGTCAGCCTCGCCGCGATAAAGGCCATCGCCTTCGACGAAACCGATGTAGTTGATGCTCGCCCGCTGCAATCGCGCCGCCGCCGCCTTGACCTGCTGGTTGCCCTTGATCTCCTCGGTGCCTACATTGAGCAGTGCCACACGCGGCTGCATCACACCTTGAGCCTCGGCGGCAACAGCCCCCATGAGGGCGAACTGATAGAGGTGCTCGGCGTCGCAATCCACGTTGGCGCCCAGGTCAAGCAGTTGGCAGTGACCGGTGCGCGTGGGAATGGCGGCGACCATCGCGGGGCGATCCACGCCTGGCAAGGTCTTCAATACATGACGCGACAACGCCATCAGCGCACCGGTATTGCCGGCACTGACCACTGCCTGCACCTTACCGTCGCGCAGGGCTTGCAGCGCCACGCGCATGGAAGCGTCCAGCTTGCCGCGCAGCACCTGCGACGGCTTGTCGCTCATGCCGATTACTTCGGTAGCAGGAAGAATGTACAGACGCGAGCGATCGACACCGCGATGGGTGGCGAGAATCTCTTCAAGGAGCTTGGGTTGACCCACCAGGGCCAGGTGCAGCGAGGGGTATTTGGAAAGGCAGGCGACACAGGCCTGAACAATGCCGCGGGGACCGAAGTCCCCGCCCATTGCGTCGATCGCGAGGATCTGAGCGGACAAGGATTACTCGTCGGCGCCCTTGTCGATCACTTTACGACCACGGTAAACGCCTTCAGGCGAAACGTGGTGGCGCAGGTGAACTTCGCCAGTGGTTTTTTCCACGGACAGTGCGTTCGGCTCGAGGGCGTCGTGCGAACGGCGCATGTCGCGGGCAGAGCGGGATTTTTTGTTCTGCTGAACAGCCATAACTGATTAACTCCTAAACGTTTGGGTCACGCTTTAACTGCGCCAATACACTGAACGGGTTGGACCGTGGTACCTCGTCCTCGCTCGGTTCGGGCTCATCGAGACCCGCCGGCGGCTGGCATTCTTCCGGATGATGAGCAGGGATGATCGGCAGCGCGAGCAAAAGCTCGTCTTCGACCACCGCCCGCAGATCCAAGGGATCCTCGCCCACTTCCAGCACGTCATAACCTTTCGGTATCGATTGGGTATTCGCACCCTCCTTGACCACGGCGTAAGTACATTCGCTGTGAATCGGGAGGGTGACCAGCTCAAGACAACGCTGGCAAACCATCTTCACTTCGACATCAAGATCACTGCGCATGACCACAGTATGATCTTCGTCTCTGGCGAAGATGAATTTACCCTGGACCGTACCGACGTCGTCGGATAGCAGGTCGCAAAGTCTCTCCAAACTAGCGAGTGGCAGGCTACCTTCGAGGGTAGCGCCGCGATCGGCCAGTTTGCGCGGGTCAACGTGAGGTGGAATCGGGTCATTCAACATAGGCGCAGCATTCTAGGGATGCCCCCCGGCTGTGTCAAAGGAAATTCGGCCATCGGCAGCGTAACGGCGCAGGGGTAGAATCACCGCCTGCCAACAAAGAGGGATCGACCATGCGGCCACTGATTCTAGCGTCAAGCTCGCCCTATCGGCAGGCCTTGCTCAAGCGCCTGGGCCTGCCATTTTCAACCCACGCGCCCGAGGTCGACGAGCGGCGCCATGAGGGCGAATCAGCATTGGCGCTGGTACTGCGCCTGGCTGAGGACAAAGCCCGGGCGCTCGCCCTCCGCTACCCGCACCATCTGATCATCGGCTCAGACCAAGTGGCAGTGCTCGGTGATCAGGTGCTCGGCAAGCCCGGCGGGTTCGAACAGGCTTTGGCGCAACTGACTGCCGCAAGCGGCGAGCGAGTGACCTTCCTCACCGGGCTGGCATTGCTCGACAGCGCGAGCGGTGAATGCCAGGTAGACGCCGTCGCTTTTTCAGTGAACATGCGCAAGCTTCCCCAAGACGCCCTCACCCGCTATCTGCAGGCCGAACAACCTTACGATTGCGCCGGCAGCTTCAAGGCGGAGGGGCTGGGCGTAAGCCTGTTCGAAAGCACCGAAGGGCCCGACGCGACCAGCCTGATCGGCCTGCCACTCATCCGCCTGGTGGCGATGCTGGCTGCGATGGGCGTCGCGGTCCCTTGAGCCGGGGCGGCTAGCGCAGAGCTGGGCCGGTGAACCCCATCCACATGGCCATTTCGCTGGCCACGCTGGCGCCGAGCTTTTTAGAAAAACGATCCAGCGGTGACTGCTCGACCGTGAAGTCGACCAGGTCCTCCGCGCCGACAATCTCGCGGGCGACATAGCTGCTGTTACCCAACCCGTCGATCAGACCCAGGTCCAGGGCCTGCTCCCCAGACCAGATCAACCCGGAAAACAGCTCGGGATGGTCCTTGTCCTTCAGGCGATCCCCACGGCCCGCCTTGACCTGGGCGATGAACTGCCGGTGGGTGGTATCCAGCACGCCTTGCCAGAACCGGGTTTCCGATTCCTTTGCCGGCTGGAACGGATCGAGGAATGCCTTGTGCTCGCCCGAGCTGTACGGTCGACGCTCCACGCCGAGCTTCTCCATGGTGCCGACGAAGCCGTAGCCGGCTGCCGTGACGCCGATCGAGCCGACGAGGCTGGCCTTGTCGGCGTAGATCTGGTCCGCGGCGCTGGCGATGTAGTAGGCACCGGAGGCGCCCAGGTCGGCGATCACCGCATACAGCTTGACCTGTGGGTGAAGCCCGCGCAGCCGGCGGATTTCGTCGTACACATACCCGGACTGGACCGGGCTTCCGCCAGGGCTGTTGATCCGCAGCACCACACCCTTGACCTTCGGGTCGTCAAAGGCGGCACGCAGGCTGCTGACGATATTGTCGGCGCTGGCGTCCTCCTTGTCGGCGATCATGCCTTGCACGTCGATGAGCGCGGTATAGCCACCCGCTTTGCCGGCGCTTTTCTCCAGCTTGCCCAGCGGCGAGAACAAGAACAGCATGCCCAGCAGGTAAAGGAAGGTCAGGCACTTGAAGAAAATCCCCCAGCGGCGCGCGCGACGTTGTTCCTGCACGCTGGCCAACAGGGTTTTCTCCAGCAGCTGCCAGCTGCGCTCATCCCCGGAGCGCGGTACGTCGCCTTCCGAGGCGGATGGTGCTTTCCATTGATCGGACATCCGTTTACTCACTTCTCGCAGGTAGTGGTTCGCCCGGCTGTAGCCAGGCGGTCAGTTGGGCGAAACGTTCGATCGCCAGCACCGGCTCGTAGACCATCAGCGCCGCCAGATCGATGGCACCATAGCCTACGGCCACGCAAGGCATACCCGCGTTATGGGCCATTTGCAGATCAAAGGCCGAGTCGCCGATCATCAAGGCGCGCCCGGCACTGACCCCGCAATGTTGCAGAATTTCTTCCAGCATCAGCGGGTGCGGCTTGCTGCAGGTTTCATCCGCCGCCCGGGTGATATCGAAAAAGTCTTCCAGGCCATGCCCCTTGAGCACGCGATCAAGGCCACGGCGCGCCTTCCCTGTTGCCACCGCCAACCGATAACCGGCGCGGCGAAACGCCTCCAGCCCTTGGGCGACACCGGGGAACAATGGCGAGGGAGTCGCTTCCAGCGCGATGTAGCGCTGCGCGTAATGCTCGCGAAAATCGATCACGGCGGCGTCATCAAGACGGGGATAAAGCGAGCGGATGGCCTCCGGCAGGCCCAGGCCGATAATGCCTTTTATCTGCACATCGTCTCGTGGCGCGAGCCCGGCGCGAATCGCTGCATGTTGCATGGCGTCGACAATCCGACCGATGGAGTCGGCAAGGGTGCCGTCCCAGTCGAACACCAGCAGGTCGTAATCAGGCACTGGCCAGGCGCTCCACCGCGGCTGACCACAACTCATCGACCGGTGCTTGTACGTCCAAGCGGCTGCCATCGGGCAAGGTCAACGACAACGCATAGGCATGCAGGAACAACCGCTTGCCACCCAAGTCGCGAAGCTCGCGGCTGAACTCCTCGTCTCCATATTTGGGATCCCCGGCAATGCAGTGCCCCGCATGCAGGGCATGCACGCGGATCTGGTGGGTGCGCCCGGTAACCGGGCGCGCCTCCACCAGGGTGGCGAAGTCGCCGAAACGGCGCAGCACCTTGAACAGCGTCAGGGCCTCCTTGCCTTCGGGATTGACCTCGACCATGCGCTCACCCGAGCGCAGGTTGCTCTTGAGCAAGGGTGCGTTGACTTGTTTCTTGCTAGTTGGCCAGTGCCCGCGGACCAGTGCCATGTAGCGCTTATCCACGCCGTCCCCGCGCAACGCCTCATGCAAGTGCCGCAGCATGCTACGCTTCTTGGCAATCATCAGCAGCCCGGAGGTGTCGCGATCCAGCCGGTGTACCAGCTCCAGCTCCTTGGCATCAGGGCGCAGTTGCCGGAACGCCTCGATGACCCCAAAGCTGAGCCCGCTGCCGCCATGCACGGCGATACCGGCCGGCTTGTTGATGATGATCAGGCCCTTGTCTTCATGGACGATGGCTGCCTCGAGACGCTGCAACAGCCCTTGCGCGACAGGCACAGGGGCGTCCCGCTCGGGCAGACGCAGCGGCGGCACCCGCACGATGTCACCGGCCTGAAGCTTATACTCAGGTTTTATCCGGCCTTTATTCACGCGCACTTCGCCTTTGCGCAGGATGCGATACACCAGCGTGCGAGGTACGCCCTTGAGGGCCGTGATAAGGAAATTGTCGATGCGTTGGCCGGCAAGTTCCGGCGCAACTTCAAGCAACTGAACGCCTGAAGTTGGGGGAGAGGTCGTGGTCATGCCGCGGATAATATCAATTTTTCAGCCATTTGAAGCACTTAATGTTTGCTGCTATAGTCCCGAACGCCGCCATAAGCGGCCGGGGAGTGACAGACGGTAAACGACCGCCGCTTACCCAGGTGTTAGAAGAGGACGCGAGGCCGTCCGACGGGGCTTGCACCGCGCGGCGAACCGGTGGTTCGTGCAAGGCGCGGCCAGGCAAAACGAGTCGAACTCATCAGGGCGGTCTTATCGGGCCCTGGCTGTTCGAATCCTGTGGCTAATAAACAAGCGCAGCCGTTTAGCCTGGTATCGGTGAAGGCTTCGGAAATACAAGCCTTGATTTTTTTTAGCGTGCGACGGCCAACAGGCGTCGCGATAAATGCCAACCCGTTGCGGATTCAGCGCGCGGCAGCACCCGAATTATCAGGGATACGTGTAGGGTGGAGATGCACAGGTAACGTGCCGTGTGGCACCGCGCCCTGCCAGTGGCGGCCCAGGATCTGTAAGAAACAGAGCCTGGCGCCAGCCCGCGGCACGGCCGGCCCGCGCAGATGCCCCCGAGGGCGTCCACGGTCGAGACCTGATTCCTCCTCCTGACTGAGTGCTTTTGACACCACACAAAGGCAGGACGCGTCGCCAAGGCGCAGGCTTAAAGAAGCCTCACCACTGGCCGGGAAGCTATCAACGCCTCCCTCGCACCTGAACACCGACCGTGAGAAGTCGTGTGTGCCGAACGCTGTTTCCGGCAGCCCGGAAACCGACGGTACTACATGAAAAGAATGCTGATTAACGCAACTCAACCCGAAGAGTTGCGTGTTGCCCTGGTAGATGGCCAGCGCCTCTATGACCTGGATATCGAATCCGGTGCGCGAGAGCAGAAGAAGGCCAACATCTACAAGGGCCGCATCACCCGCATCGAGCCGAGCCTTGAAGCCGCTTTCGTCGACTTCGGCTCCGAACGCCACGGCTTTCTGCCGCTGAAAGAAATCTCCCGCGAATACTTCAAGAAGGCCCCCGAAGGTCGGGTCAACATCAAGGAAGTGTTGAGCGAAGGCCAGGAAGTCATCGTCCAGGTCGAGAAAGAAGAACGTGGCAACAAGGGCGCGGCCCTGACCACTTTCATCAGCCTCGCCGGCCGTTACCTGGTGCTGATGCCAAATAACCCCCGCGCTGGCGGCATTTCGCGGCGCATCGAGGGTGAAGAGCGCAATGAACTGCGCGAAGCGCTGAATGGCTTGGTCGCCCCAGCCGACATGGGCCTGATCGTCCGCACCGCTGGCCTGGGCCGTAGCAGCGAAGAAATGCAGTGGGACCTGGATTACCTGCTGCAACTGTGGACCGCGATCAAAGAAGCTTCGCTGGATCGTTCCGCGCCTTTCCTGATTTACCAGGAAAGCAACGTCATCATCCGTGCGATCCGCGATTACCTGCGCCAGGACATCGGCGAAGTGCTGATCGACAGCGTCGAGGCCCAGGAAGAAGCACTGACCTTCATCCGCCAAGTGATGCCCCAGTACGCCAGCAAGATCAAGCTGTACGAAGACAGCGTTCCGTTGTTCAACCGCTTCCAGATCGAAAGCCAGATCGAAACGGCCTTCCAGCGCGTCGTCGAATTGCCGTCCGGCGGCTCGATCGTGATCGACCCCACCGAAGCCCTGGTTTCCATCGACATCAACTCTGCTCGCGCCACCAAAGGCAGCGACATCGAGGAAACCGCGCTCCAGACCAACCTGGAAGCGGCCGAGGAAATCGCCCGCCAACTGCGCCTGCGTGATATCGGCGGCCTGATCGTCATCGACTTCATCGACATGACCCCCGCCAAGAACCAGCGCGCGGTGGAAGAGCGGGTGCGCGAGTGCCTCGAAGCCGACCGCGCGCGGGTGCAAGTGGGCCGTATCTCCCGCTTTGGCCTGTTGGAAATGTCTCGCCAGCGCCTGCGCCCCTCGCTGGGTGAAAGCAGCGGTATCGTTTGCCCACGCTGCAGCGGCACCGGCATCATCCGCGACGTCGAATCCCTCTCCCTGGCCATCCTGCGCCTGATCGAGGAAGAAGCCCTGAAGGATCGCACCGCCGAAGTGCGTGCTCAGGTACCGATCCCGGTAGCCGCGTTCCTGCTCAACGAAAAACGCAACTCGATCACCAAGATCGAACTGCGTACCCGGGCGCGGATCATCATCCTGCCGAACGATCACCTGGAAACGCCGCACTTCGAAGTGCAGCGCCTGCGTGATGACAACCCGGAAGTGTTGAACGCGCAATCGAGCTACGAAATTGCCGCCGCCGAAGTCGAGGAAGCTCAGCCGGCTGCCGCTACCCGCACCCTGGTTCGCCAGGAAGCCGCGGTAAAGACCGCCCCTGCCCGCGCCAACGCGCCGATGCCGGCCAGCGAGGAGCCACAGCCCGCGCCGCAACCGAGCACCGCGCCAGCCACCGCCGAGCCGAGCCTGTTCAAGGGCCTGGTGAAGTCGCTGGTCAGCCTGTTCGCCGGCAAGGAAGAACCCGCGGCCCCTGTCGCCGCCGCTGCCGCGCCCAAGCCCGCCACCGAGCGCACCTCGCGCAACGAAGAGCGTCGCAACGGCCGCCAGCAAAGCCGCAACCGCAACGGGCGTCGTGACGAAGAGCGCAAGCCGCGTGAAGAGCGCGCTCCGCGTGAAGAACGTGCCAGCCGTGAAGAACGCGTCCCGCGCGAGGAACGTGCACCGCGCGAGCCGCGCGAAGAGGCACCGGTTGCACGCGAGGAGCGTACTCCGCGCCCGCCACGCGAAGCCCGTGCACCTCGTGAAGAGCGCCGCCCACGCGAGGACCGCCCGGTACGCGAACTGCGTGAGCCTCTGGACGCGCCTGCCCAGCCCCGTGAAGAGCGCCAGCCCCGCGAAGAACGCGCCGAGCGCCCGGCCCGCGAAGAGCGTGCACCGCGCGAGCCACGTGAGGAACGCGCACCGCGTGAAGAACGCGCACCGCGTGAAGAACGTGCACCTCGCGAGGAACGCCAGCCGCGCCCTGCCCGCGAGGAGCAGCCGCAACAGCAGCCTGAGCCGACTCCGGCTGAGGAAGCGGTACTGAACGAAGAACTGCATGACGATGGTCAAGACACCAACGAAGGCGACCGTCCACGTCGCCGCTCGCGTGGCCAGCGCCGCCGCAGCAACCGCCGTGAGCGCCAACGCGACGCCAACGGCGAGCTGATTGGCAACGATGGCGCTGAAGAAGGCGAAGGCGCCGAAGCCTCCGCCCCGGGCGAGCCTATAGCCTCTGTGGCCGCCAGCGTCACCGCGGCAGCCGTGGTGGTTGAGGGCGTTATCAGCCAGGAAGCCGAAGCGCAGGCCAACGAGCAAGCCGAACAGGCGACTCGCCAGCTGGAAGCAGCTGACACCACCGCCGCGCCGGAAATCGTCGCCACGCCGGTGGAACAAGCATCCTCCATCGTGCCGCAGCCGTTGGAGCGTCTCGTCGAGCCGCAAACCGTGGAAACCACTCCAGAGCCATTGCCGGAGGTGTCGGTAGCGCCAGTGGTCGAGCAACCGGTACAGCATGTGGACGTTCCAGCGGCCACCGAAGCTGCCGAGCTGCCAGTGCAACCGGTGACCGAACAACCGCTGCATGTTGCACCAGCCAGCGAGCCGGCCCCCGCCGAGCAAGCACCGTTCAACGAGGCGACGGCCGCGACGCAAGAGCCTACGGAGCCGGCCGCGACCCCCGCGGTATTGGCTAACGGTCGCGCACCGAACGACCCACGTGAAGTGCGTCGCCGCAAGCGCGAAGCTGAGCTGGCCGCGGCTGCTGCCCGTGAAGCCGAAGAAGCGGCGACCCTGGCAAACGCCAGCGCCCTTGCTCAGGCACAAGCGCCGGTGGAGGTTGAGGCGCCCGCACCGGTCGTGGTCGACCCCATCACCTTGACCGAAGTGGAGCCGGCACCTGCAGCCGACACGGCCGTGCAAGCCGCGCCGCAGCCGCAACAGCCGTCATTCGCTGAAGCCGCCGAAGCTACGCCTAAGGTTGCCGAGCACACTTCTACTCCCGTCATCGACGAGAACGTGCAAAGCGCTGAAGAGGTTGAAGCTACGGTCGAGCACAGCGAAGACCAGGACAAGGAGCCCAAGCCGTTGGCCTGAGCTCTTTGAATGAAAAAACCCCTGTCATCTTGCGGTGACAGGGGTTTTTTTATGGCCTTGGCGCGACTCCATGCGATGCCGATCGCCAACAAACCTGAGACGGAGCCTCGGCTGATTAGATCAAATCCCCTGGCACATCCACATCACGCAACACGCCAGGATCATCAACCTCCAGAAGGTTGACCCGCCCCTCTTGCAATAGCCGACGGCCGCCCTGATCGCCACGCAAGGCGGCCAATGCCGGACCGAAGGCCGCGCCGAAACCCACCGGATGGCCCCGTTGCCCCTGGTACACCGGCACACAAGCACGATCACCGCTCATGCCGCCCGCTACCCGCAAGGGGGTGTCGTTGCGTACCCAGGGCATGTCACCAAGCGCTACCAGCCAGCCGCGTGCACTGGCTCGGGCACGCACGGCGGCACTCAGGCTGTCGCCCATTCCGTCTGAACCCACCAGCAGGCTGTCAAAACCGTGCCGGGCTGCGAGTTCTGTTAATTGCGCCTGCCCCACGCAGCCGCGACGCAGGACCAGCAAACGTTCCCCGGGCCAGTCACGGAACGTCAGTAACCCATGCTCGAGCACTGCACGACGGCTACCGTCGAGGCCCGCGCATGTCGCAAGCAATTTGTTCGCTCCAACGCCGGCCTGCTCCGCGAAGCGGCGCCCATAGCCGGCAGCCAGGACCACAGCGCAAAGGTCGCTCATTGCCCACGGTTTTTGATAGCGACCACTTCGGCCATGAGCGAGAGAGCGATTTCCGCCGGGGTGTGACTGCCTATCGGCAACCCGATGGGCCCATGCAAACGTGCCAGGGCTTGTGGGCTCACACCAAGAGCCGCCAGGTTGACCCGGCGCTTGTCACTGTTGACGCGGGACCCTAAGGCACCCACGTAGAACGCTTTCGAGTCCAGGGCCGTCAACAGCGCCATGTCGTCCAGCCGCGGGTCGTGGGTCAGCGCTACGATAGCCGTGCGTTCGTCCGGCCCGATGGCCAGCACCGCGTCGTCTGGCATCCCCGCCACGAAGCGCCCGTGTTCGGTTTGCCAGCCTTGGGTGAATTCGGTGCGCGGATCGCACACCAGCACTTCGAAATCGAGCATCCGTGCCAGCTCGGCCACGCAGCGCGACAGCTGCCCCGCACCGATGAGCAGCAGCCGCCAGCGCGGGCCGTAGAGGGTGCGCAGGCACTGCCCGTCGAAACTTTGCAAGGCCTCGCGACCTGCGCTGGCTAAACTGACCGCCCCGGTCTGAAGATCCAGCTCACGCGCGACTACCTGATGGTCGGCGCAGCGGTCCAGCAGCTCGATCACCCAGCCGGCATCGTTGACCCACTCCTCGGTCAACCGCAGTGTGCCGCCGCAGGGCAAGCCAAAGCGGGCGGCTTCTTCGACGGTGATGCCGTAAGTGACCAACTGCACCTGGCCGCCCTTGCGCTGAAGGCGACCATCATGCAAGCGGGCGATGAGGTCATCTTCGATGCAGCCGCCCGAAACCGAGCCGCTGACCACGCCGTCATCGCGCAAGGCAAGCATGGCTCCCGGCGGCCGAGGGGCGCTACCCCAGGTTTGCACCACGGTATACAGCACCACGGTGCGCCCCTCCCCGACCCAGTCGCGCACATCGCGCAATACGCCAAGATCAACGCTGTTCATCGACCGTCCCTTTCGCGGTTGCCCACCGGCTCTGCGCCGGGTTATCAGCATCGGACGGCGACGAACCGCCGAGGTTCAGGCAGCGGGGAGCAGATTGGCCTCCATTTCCAGCTCCACCCCGAAGCGCGCGCGGATGTCGGCCTGGATGTCGCGGGCCAGAGCCAGCAACTGGGCGCCAGTGGCTGTACCGTGGTTTACCAGCACCAATGCCTGGTGCTGGTGCACCGCGGCGTCGCCGCGCCTATAACCTTTCCAGCCAGCCTGCTCGATCAACCAACCGGCTGCGAGCTTGGCTTGGCCATCGGCCTGCGGATAGGCGACCAATCCCGGCCAACGCTCGCTCAGCGCGGCGGCCTTGGCGGCTGGCACCAGGGGGTTCTTGAAGAAGCTACCGGCGTTGCCCAGCGTGGTGGGGTCAGGCAGCTTTTCGCGACGGATCTGGCAGATCGCTTCGCTGACGTCCCGTGGCCCCGGCTCGGTGATGCCCTGCTCGGCCAGGCGCTGACGCACCGGACCATACTCCAGTTGCAACGGCGCCTCGCGGTCGAGCCAAAAACGCACTCGCAGGATCACCCAGCGACCAGGCTCACGCTTGAACACGCTATCGCGGTAGCCGAAACGGCACTGCTCAAGGGTGAAGTCCTGTAGCTCCCCGCTCTGGCGGTCCAGTGCGGTGAGCCCGGCGAACACATCTTTGACCTCCACCCCATAGGCGCCCACGTTCTGCATGGGCGCGGCCCCGACGGTGCCGGGGATCAGGCTCAGGTTCTCCAGCCCACCCAGGCCTTGGTCCAATGTCCAGCCGACGAAGGGGTGCCAGGGCTCGCCAGCTTCGGCCTCCACCAGCACTCGGCTACCTTGCGCCTGCAACAGCCGCCGGCCACGGCTGGCCATGCGGATCACCAAGCCGGGGAGATCTTCGAGCAACAGCAGATTGCTGCCGCCACCGAGCAGGTAGACCGGTAGCTCGTGGGCCTTGGCATAGCCGAGCGCGGCAAGCAGCGCGGCGTCATCGGTAACCTCCGCGAAATGCGCCGCGCGCACGTCCACCCCAAAGGTGTTATAGGCCTTGAGCGACACACCCTGGTCGATCGCCGCGGTCATCCCGCCTCCAGCAAGCGCCGCACACGCTCCAGGTCTTCGGGAGTATCCACACCCGGTGGCGGCGCGATCAGGGCATCCGCCACATGGATGCGCACGCCGTGCCAAAGGGCGCGAAGCTGCTCGAGCGATTCGGTTTTTTCCAACCAGCACGGGCCCCAGCGGACGAAGTCCTGCAAAAAGCCCGCGCGGTACGCATAGATACCGATGTGCCGGCGATAGGGGACGCCTTCCGGCAGGCGGTCCGGGTGCCGCGCCAGTGCGTCGCGGGCCCAAGGCAGCGGCGCACGGCTGAAGGTCAACGCCAGCCCGGTAAGGTCCGTCACTACCTTGACCACATTGGGGTTGAACAGGTGCTGAGCTTCGAGCAAGGGCTCGCTGAGCGTCGCCATCCGGGCCTGGGTATTGGCCGCCAGGTTGGCCGCGACCTGATCGATGACCACAGGTGGGATGAGCGGCTCATCCCCTTGAACGTTCACTACGATAGCGTCGTCACCCAGGCCCAGGCTGGCGGCGACTTCGGCCAGGCGGTCGGTGCCGGACTCGTGATCGGCGCGAGTCATCACCACCTCGGCGCCAAAGCTTTCGCAGGCAGCGAGGATACGAGCGTCATCGGTGGCGACCACGACTCTCGAAGCCCCGCTCTTGCGGGCTTGTTCCCACACGTGGCGGATCATCGGTTTACCGGCGATCTGCTCGAGCGGCTTGCCGGGGAAGCGGGTGGACCCGTATCTCGCCGGAATGACTACGGTGAACGCTGTGGTCATTTATCCAGGCGCTCGTCGTCGGTGAGGGTGCGGGCTTCGCTTTCGAGCATCACTGGGATGCCGTCGCGAATGGGGTATGCCACCCCAGCGCCCTTGCTGATCAGCTCGGTCTTGTCTTCGCTGAGCTTGAGCGGGCCCTTGCAAATGGGGCAGGCGAGAATGTCGAGCAGTTTGGTGTCCATGGGAATCCTTGCGTCAGGGAGGCCGTTTCAAGCTGGTGGATGGCCCACCAGGCTAGCCAGGCGGGCGTCGAACCAAGCCACGAAGGCCGGCGAAGGTTGCGCGTCCACCGCCAGGTACCACCAGTCGCTTTGCGCGAAAGCCCGGCATTTGACGGCGTCTTTTTCGGTCATCACAACCGGTAAGGCCGGTGCGAACGCCAGCTGGGTTTCGCTATAGGTGGCATGGTCGGCGAAGGCATGCTCGGTCGGGCGCCAGTTTAAACCTTCAAGGGTGGAGAAGAAACGCCGCGGGTTGCCAATCCCGGCAACGGCATGCATAGGTTGGCCCGGCGGGAAGTGGCTCAGCGCCACAGGCTCCCCCGACCGAAGGTTCACCAACGCTACCGGCTCCAGGGTCATCGCATAGCCCAGAGGGCCGTCGCCGCGCTGGCCGTTGCACAGGACCGCGTCCACTTCTTCCAGGCGTTCCGCAGGCTCGCGCAGCGGCCCCGCCGGCAGGCAGCGGCGATTGCCAAGACCGCGAGCGGCGTCGATCAGTACCAACTCCAGATCGCGAGCCAAGCGGTAGTGTTGCAGGCCGTCGTCGCACAGGATCAGATCCACTGCATGCGCGGCGAGCAAGGCACGCGCGGCCTGTGCCCGGTCAGGGTCGATGGCCAGCGGAACGCCGCTGCGCTGGACGATCAGCAAGGGCTCATCGCCGGCGACGGCGGCGCTGTCCGAAGCGGACACCAACCAGGGGAAGCGTGGGGGCTGGGCACCGTAGCCCCGGCTGATCACGCCAACTCGCAGGCCAGCCTGGCGACAGTGCTCGATCAACCAAAGAATCATCGGGGTTTTGCCGGTGCCGCCGACGGTGATATTACCGACCACCAGTACCGGCACGGGCGCCTTCCACGCCGGGGCCGTGCCGGCCTTGAAAGCCTGACGGCGGCGGTTGGCGACACGCCGGTAGAGCAGTTCCAGCGGCGCCAGCAGCGAGAGCGCCGGATGGCCCTGATACCAGGCTGCGAGCAAACGGTCGGAGAAAGCCATCAACGCGTCGCCTGCCCCTCGACCGTGGTCATGCTCAAGCGGCTGAAGCCCAGTTTGCCAGCCGCGTCCATGGCGGTGATCACCGCCTGATGTGGAGTTTTACCATCCGCGCTGATCGAAAGCGGCAGGGTGGTGTCCCCGCCTGACTCGGCGCGCAGGGCGGTCATCAAGGTGTCCAGGTCGCTCTTGGGCAGCACGTGGTCGTTGATTGCGTAGTTGCCATCAGCACTGATAGCGATATCCAGGCGCTTGGGCGGGTTTTCCTCGGGCGCGCCGTTGACCGCCTCGGGCAGATCGACCTGCAACTGCGTTTCGCGGGTGAAGGTGGTGGTGACAACAAAGAACAGCAAGAGGATGAACACCACGTCGATCAAGGACGTGAGGTTGATTTCGATGTCCTCGCGCTGCCTGCGGGCGCGACGGAATTTCACGCTTTGCCTCCGCCGATATCGACTTCGCGATCACCATGCACGACCTCGACCAGCTTGATCGCGTCCTGCTCCATGCGCACCACCAGCGCGTCGATTCGCCGTTGCAACAACCGATGGAAAAACACCGCTGGAATGGCCACGATCAGCCCTGAGGCAGTAGTGATCAGTGCCTTGGAAATCCCGCCGGCGAGCACCGTCGCGTTAGTGGCATTACCACTGGCGTTGAAAGCGCTGAAGATATCGATCATGCCTAGCACGGTGCCCAGCAAACCGAGCAGTGGTGCCATGGCTGCGATGGTGCCGAGCGCGCCGACATAACGCTCCAGCTCGTGGATGACGCTGCTGGCAGCCTCTTCGATGCACTCTTTCATGATGTCGCGGCCGTGACGGGAATTGGCAAGGCCGGCGGCGAGGATTTCACCCAGGGGTGAGTTGGCGCGCAGCTCCTTGAGCTTTTCGCCATTGAGCTGTTTGTCTTTTATCCATTTCCACACCTGCGCGACCAGATAAGGCGGGGTCACCCTGCTCGCCCGCAGCGCCCACAAGCGCTCGGCGACGATGGCCAGGGCCGCGATGGAACTCAAAATGATCGGCAGCATCATCCAGCCGCCGGCTTTGACCAATTCCCACACAGTGACGCCCCTCTCGAACAAATTCCGCCACTCTATCACAACGCTCCTAGGACGCGCCGGCGCGCTAGCCGCCGCCGCTGCCGCTGGTCGCGCGCCATAGCCGCGGGCGCTGGCGCCAGTACTCCGGAGCGCTGCCGCGGCCCAAATGCACCTGCACCGCCCCGTGCAAGGCGCTATCCATTGGCCGGATCGCTCGCTGGGCCAACCTCGCCAGCACGTGCGGATGAGGATGGCGAAAGCGGTTGTTCCAGCCCCTGGAGATCAATACGCCGCTGGGTGCGAGAGCATCGAGGAACACTGCCGAACTTGACGTGCCGCTGCCGTGATGCGGCACCTGCAACCAATTCACCGTCAGGCCTGGCCACGCTTTGAGCAGAGCGCGCTCGGCGCTGGCGTCGATATCGCCGGTCAGCAGCAGGCGCTCACCGTTGGCCTCCACCAGCAGCACACATGACGAGGGGTTGCTCTCTTTTGCCGCTGCCCATCGCCAAGGTTTGAAACGCACCCCATCCCATTCCCAGGGTTGGGCGTCCTGGCACGCCTCGGCCTTCCAGCGCCGCGGCGCCTGTTGCGGTTCGCCGGCCATTACCCGGGTGGGCGCAAGCGCGTTGATGAGCGCTTGGCCGCCGCCGCTGTGATCAACGTGAGCATGGCTGAGGACGAAGGCGTCCAGCCGCCGAACACCGAGCCGTCGCAGGCTGGGCACTACCACCTGCTCCCCCGCATCGCCATTGCCGTAGCGCGGGCCAGCGTCGAACACCAAGGCATGCCTGCGCGTGCGCACCAGGATGGCCAGCCCCTGGCCGACGTCCAACTGAACCACCTGCGCCTGCCCCCAGGGTGGCTTGGGCAGCGGGGCGAAGGGCAGCTGCAAAATGAGCGGTAGGCCGAGCCAGCGCAACGGCACACCTGCAGGCAGCAACAATAACAGCGCGCCGAAACTGGCCAGCACCCAGGCAGAAAGCGGTAACTGCGGCGCTAACCAGGCCGGCAGCGCGCTGCCCAAGGGGGTGAGCACACCCAGCAGTATGTCCAGCGCACTGCCGGCCAGCCACAGCAATGGCCCACCGCCCCACGGCAACCAGAGCTCCACAGTGCCGGCCAAGGCCAGTGGCAGGACCACCAGGCTTATCCATGGCACTGCGAAAAGGTTGACCCAGGGCCCGCTCAGGCTGATGGCCAGGCCCAGCGCGCTCATGATCACGCTCAGGCCGAGCGCCACCTGCCATTGCGCTCGAACCAGGCCCTGCCACCACGACCACGCCCCCAAACGCCCGGAAAAACCGAACAGCAACACCGCCACCGCTGCGAAGGACAACCAGAAGCCAGGCGTCAGGCTCACCAAGGGATTGAGCGCCAGTACAGTTGCCAACGCCAGGAGCAACGGGGTGAAGACGCCCAAGTGGCGAAAACGCCAGCGCCATAGCAACGTCACGCAGATCATTAAACAGGCGCGTTGCACCGGCACTTCGAAGCCGGCAAGGGCACCGTAGCCCACCGCGGCCATGCACGCACAGCCGCAGGCCCAAGGCAGCCATGGCCAGCGCCGGGGCCACCAGCCCAATCGGGCCAGGCCGGCAATCAGGCCATACACCAGCCCGGCCAGCAGCCCAACATGCTGCCCGGAAATCACGAACAAGTGCACGGTGCCGGTGGCCTGCAGCAGTCTCCACTGCTCGGGCGACACGCCTGCATCGTCCCCGAGCACCAGTGCCGCCAGCATGCCCAACCTGGGATGCGCTTGCGATTCCAGCAGGCGTTGCCGTATGGCTTCCCGCGGGCCACGGCGCTCGCCGTCGATCCGCTGGCCATCCTTCACGCTGCCGGTTGCGCCTATGCCTCGGGCGAACAACCAGGCCTCGTAGTCGAAACCACCTGGGTTGACCTGCCCCCGCGGCGTGGCGAGCGTTACCGCCAGGCGCCAGCGCTCGCCGCTGCGTACCGGCGGGCCGCCATACCAGCTGAGGCGCAGTCGTGACGGCAGGGCTGCGCGCCGTGACACCGCATCACCCAACTCGAAGCGGACGCTGCGGGCCGATTGCGCGGGCAAGCCGACCACCACGCCTTCGAGCCACAGGGTGCGGTTATTGAGGTCGATAGCCAGGCGATCGGCGTCCATCCGAAGGGCAGCCCACAAGGCCCAGGCCAACCCGAACAGCACCCATCCGAGCCACTTGCCAGCACGCTGAGCCACCCCCGCGAGTACAAGACCTCCCGCGCCGAACAGGGCGACCAGCCAAGCCGGTGGCAAGCCTGGCCACCAGCGCGCGCCCAGCACACCGAACGCGAAAGCCAGCAACGCTGGACGCATACCCTACCCTCCCTGGTCCCCCGCGAAGTATGGGCGGGGAAATCAAACCAGGGCAGAGCAGGCTGTTACCGGGTGTTTGGCGGCTTGAGGGCTGATCAGGAACGCATGCCGCGGCCGCTGACCAGCAGCCGCGCACAGCCGATGTAGAGCACTACGGTGGCGACGGCCATGAAGGTCAGGGCAGTACCGATCTGGATGTCCGACACCCCGAGGATGCCGTAGCGGAAAGAGTTGACCATGTGTAGCACGGGGTTAGCCAGCGACAGGGTCTGCCAGATCGGCGGCAGCAGGTTGATCGAATAGAACACCCCGCCCAGGTAGGTCAGCGGCGTGAGCACGAAGGTCGGGATAATGGAGATATCGTCGAAGTTGCGCGCGAACACGGCATTGATAAAGCCCAGCAGGGAGAAGATAGTCGCCGTCAGCAGCACTACTACGAGGGTCACGCCCAAGTGGTGCACCTGCAGGTGAGTGAAGAACAGCGACAGCAGCGTCACGATCACTCCGACCGCCAGCCCTCGCAGCACGCCGCCGAGGGTATAGCCAATCAGGATGGTATGCGGAGAGACTGGCGACACCATCAGTTCTTCAATGGACCGCTGGAACTTGGCGCCGAAGAAACTCGATACCACATTGCCATAGGAGTTGGTGATCACGGACATCATGATCAGCCCAGGCACGATGTACTGCATGTAGGTGAACCCGCCCATGTCGCCGATCTGGCGGCCGATCAGATTCCCGAAGATCACGAAGTACAACACCATGGTGATCGCCGGGGGCAGCAGGGTCTGCGGCCAGATCCGCATGAAGCGGCGAATCTCCCGGTACACGATAGTGTTGAGCGCGATCAGGTTGGGCGAAAACTCCGTGCTCATAGGGCCACCTTCGCCAGGTTTTTTTCAACCAGTGACACGAACAACTCCTCTAGCCGGTTGGTTTTATTGCGCAGGCTTTGCACTTCGATGTTGCGCATTGCCAATTGGCCGAACAATGCGGTGATGCCCGCCTTTTTATCGACCTGCACTTCTAGCGTATGCGCGTCCAGCAAACGGCAGGGGTAGCCGGCGAGTTCGGGCACGGCTTCGAGGTTCTGCCGCAGGTCCAGCACGAACGTTTCTACATTGAGCTTGCCCAGCAGTTTGCGCATGCTGGTGTTCTCGGCAATGGTGCCGTGATCGATGATGCCTATGTGGCGGCACAGCTGTTCGGCTTCTTCAAGGTAGTGCGTGGTCAGGATGATGGTGATCCCCTTGCGGTTGAGCTCGGTGAGAAAGGTCCACATCGAGCGGCGCAGCTCGATGTCCACGCCGGCGGTGGGCTCGTCGAGAATCAACAGCTTTGGTTCGTGGATCAGTGCGCGGGCGATCATCAGCCGGCGCTTCATGCCGCCGGACAACGACCGTGAAGGGGCATCGCGCTTTTCCCATAGCCCGAGCTGGGTCAGGTATTGCTCAGCCCGCTCCATCGCCACCTTTCGCGGAATGCCGTAGTAGCCGGCCTGGGTAACCACGATGTCGAAGGTTTTTTCAAACTGGTTGAAGTTGAATTCCTGCGGCACTACGCCAATGGAGCGTTTGAGCCGGGCCGGGTCGCGGTCCAGGTCATGCCCGAACACACTCACGCTGCCGCTGGTTTTGTTCACCAGGGTCGAGAGGATGCCGATGGTGGTGGACTTGCCGGCGCCGTTAGGGCCGAGCAATGCGAAGAAATCGCCTTCGGCAACGTCCAGATCGATCCCCTTGAGGGCCTGGAAGCCGTTGCCATAGGTCTTGGTTAGCTGCCGGATGGACAGTGCGGAACTCATGACAGGTCTTTTACCGATAAGAAGGTGGCAGGAACGTTAAGGGCCACTCAGGTGAATTTCAATGTTTGCCGTTTGGCTTCATGCTGAAGAGGTGCCAGGCCGCCGTAAAGTCACGACTATCGATAGTCACTATCAAGGCCCGCCATCTTCCCCCCTATGTTCCACCGACCGGCCTACCGCCCGTTAAGTTTCGCCGACACGCCCGCAGCCCTGGCGAACTCGCCCTGCGCCCCAGGGTCATTAATGGCAACAGCCGGACACCGAAGCGGTCCGGCGCCATCGCGGTTCGGTGCCGGCTGCGTCTGCGTTTCACTGCTCCGCGACCCCGGCCGCGCGAGCAGGCGCTGACCTGGCCCCACCTTTAAGGAGGGAGCTTATGTGGGGTTTCGGTGTGTTGATCCTGTTGTTCGGCATTGCCTGGTTAACGCACAGGCGGCTGTCACCTTTGCCCGCGCTAGGGATCGTGGCCATCTACCTGCTGGGATTGGGGCTGTTCAGCCACACCCCACGGCTGCTGCTAGCGGTGTTCTGGTTGGTGCTGGCAGGTGTCGCGGCCTTTGTGGCCTGTCATGGCCTGCGCCGGCAGTGGTTCACCCGGCCTATGTTCGGCTGGCTGAAGCGTACCCTGCCGCCGATGTCCAGCACAGAACGCGAGGCCATCGAAGCTGGCACAGTGTGGTGGGATGCGCAGTTGTTCAGCGGTCGGCCGGACTGGCACACCCTGCTCAACTACCCCGCCGCCACCCTGACCGCTGAAGAACAAGCGTTTATCGACGGCCCTACCGAGACCCTCTGCGCCATGGTCAGCGACTGGCAGGTCGGCCAGGACATGGACCTGCCCGCCGAAGCATGGGACTACATCAAGCAGAACGGCTTCTTCGCGCTGATCATTCCCACCCAGTATGGCGGCAAGGGATTCTCGGCCTATGCTCACTCGCAGGTCGCGATGAAACTGGCGACCCGCAGCGGCGATCTTGCCTCCACGGTCATGGTGCCTAACTCCCTTGGGCCCGCCGAGTTGCTGTTGCACTACGGCACTGATGAGCAGCGCAACCATTACCTGCCTCGGCTGGCCCGGGGTGAGGAAGTGCCCTGTTTCGCCCTTACCGGGCCGCTGGCAGGGTCCGACGCCGGTGCCATGCCAGACGTCGGCATCGTCTGCCGCGGCCAGTGGCAGGGAGAGGAAGTGCTTGGCCTGCGCCTGACCTGGGAGAAGCGCTACATCACCCTAGGCCCGGTCGCCACCTTGCTGGGGCTTGCCTTCAAGGCGTATGACCCGGACCACCTGCTGGGCGACCAGGAAGAGCTGGGTATCAGCCTGGCGTTGATTCCGACCGATACACCCGGCGTAAATATCGGCCGCCGCCACGTGCCCCTGGGGGCTGCCTTCATGAACGGCCCCAACCACGGCAAGGACGTGTTTGTGCCCTTGAGCGCGCTGATCGGCGGCCCGGCCATGCTCGGCAAGGGCTGGATGATGCTGATGAATTGCCTCTCTGTGGGGCGCTCGATCTCGCTGCCCGCGGTGGGCACGGGCGTGGCCAAATACAGCAGCCTGGTGACTGGGCGGTACACGAGCATCCGCGAGCAGTTCAACGTGCCGCTGGCTGCCTTCGAAGGCATTCAGGAATCCCTGGCGCGCATCGGCGGCAATGCCTGGCTGATGGACAGCGCGCGGATTCTGACCGCGGGCGCCGTCGACCTTGGAGAAAAGCCGTCGGTGCTCTCGGCCATTCTCAAATACCACCTCACCGAACGCGGGCGCGAATCCCTCACCCACGCGATGGATGTGCACGGCGGCAAGGGCATCATTGCTGGGCCCAATAACTACCTGGCGCGTAACTGGGCGGGCGCGCCCATTTACATCACGGTCGAAGGCGCCAACATTCTTTCGCGCAACCTGATGATCTTTGGCCAGGGCGCGATCCGCTGCCATCCCTTTGTGCTCAAGGAAATGGCCATCGCCAGCCAAGGTGACGGGCCCGAAGCGCTGGAAGCCTTCGATGAGGTGCTGATGAAGCATCTGGGCTTCGCTGCCGGCAATGCCGCCAGCACGCTATTGCTGGGGCTGGGCATCGGGCACTTGGAGCGGCACCCAGGCGACGGTCTCAGCCAGGGCTATTTCCGTGCCTTGGATCGGCTTGCCGCCGCGTTTGCGCTGCTTGCGGACCTGAGCATGATGCTGCTTGGGGGCAGCCTCAAGCGTAAGGAGCGGCTCTCGGCACGCCTGGGCGACGTGCTCAGCTACCTGTACCTCGCTTGCGCCGCCCTCAAGCGTTACCACGACCAGCAATCCCCCGCGCATTTGACGCCGTTGCTGTGTTGGGCGCTCGAGGAGAGCCTGGGCAAGGCCGAGGCGGCGCTGGCCGGGGTGCTGGACAACTTCCCCAACCGCCTGCTCGGGGGCCTGCTGAAACTGGTGGTGTTCCCGCTGGGCCGGCGCCATTGCGGCCCGAGCGATCGGCTGGAAGCACAGGTGGCCGAGATCCTTGGCCGTGCCGAGGGCGATCCGGCGCTCGAAGCGCTGCTGGAAGGGTGCTACCGCCCCATCGACACGCAGGACCCAGTAGGCAACCTGCGCGCAGCCTATGATGTGCTGGCCAAGGCCGCTCCTGTACAACACAAGCTGCACACCGCGCTGAAGGCCGGGCAGCTGGCTCCCGCTCCAGGACAGTCGTTGATCGATGCCGCGGTGGACAGTGGCCTGCTCCAACTTGGGGAGGGGCAAATGCTGCGTGAAGCCGAAGCGGCACGGCGCCGGGTCATCGACGTGGACGACTTCGCACCTGAGCAACTGCGACGTACCGAAGGGCAGGTGCGCTGAGACCGGCCGGGACAATGGGCGCGGCGACGCTTATACTGCCGCGCCCTTCAAACCGGAGACGTCCCCGTGGCTAACCCCATCGTCGAGCATCACCTGGCGCTGTTGCGTCACCTGCGTGGCATCCTTGTGGCTTTGGGCGAAGCTGAGCAGGTGCCTGAAGAAAGCCATGAGCTGTTTGTGGAACGCTTCGACGAGTTGCTGAGCGCGCTGGCCGAGGACGAGCAAGAGAGCCAATACCTGGGCCAGGAACTGCTTTGCCAGGTCATCACCCGCTACCCCCAGATCGCCCACCTGGTGCCACGCGACCTGTTGTGGTTCTTTGGCGGGGACTGCCTGCACTACATGCCCGACGACGAGATCGACCTTTACCAGCAGCTCGAAGAACGGCGTTATTACGCAGAGCAGAACGACGAACCTTTCGATTGGACCCAGGAAAAACAACTGCTGGCGCTGCCCAACGAAGGCCCCAGGCACTGATTGCCGACAAGAAGCGCCTTCCTTGCAATGCATACCGTACAGGCGCCTGGGTTTTCATCCGCTGAAGCGGGGTTTGCTCCGCTTCAGGCAGATGGATGTGCAGGCTAAACACGGCGCAGTGCAATGACCCATTACTCCTGAGCCATTGCCAGCCACGTGCGCCTATAGGCTTTAGCCGAAGATTTCCTGAGCCTGATCTGCCGTCTCAACCGTTTCTGCCATGGTCCGCACGAACTCCGGCATTTGCGTGACCTTCGCGGGCAGCTTTGCCTGCCAACCGGTTAGCAGCTGATACCTGTTACCCGTCAGCAATTTTTGTACGGCATCACTCTCAACCACGGCAAACTTGGGCGTGATTAGATCCCCCAGCACGTCGGTCACTTTCGCCTGGCTCACTCTGGTCGCCGCTCGGGCACTGGCCTGGGCGGCTTTGGCCGCTTTGCTCGCGTCCCGCAGGTAGCGGTAGGTTTTTACAAAACCACTGCTGCCCCATTTGAGTAATACCCGCCACCCCATTTTCACCGCGCCTTTGAGCAAGCGCGCCGACACCCTAGCTGCCGAGCGCAGTAGATTGGCCGCCTGCTTGAAGGCACCGGCAAAATTGCCGATGGACAACACCCCCGTCACGGTCGAGGCGATCGACAACTTCCTGGCCAGCTTGGGGTCGCTGTCCTCCACCAGCACGGCGGCAATCTCCAACCCCAACGAGGCCACACTTAGCGTGGTGAGCGCGGCAAACACCAGCATCGATGCGGTACCCCCGGTGAGGATCGACGCCCCGAAGCCAATCACCGTGAGCGCGGCGGAGAAGGCAATGCCACGCCAACGGCTGCCCACCGGGAAGGGTTGGGTATCGCGCAGGCTTTGCTCCACGCTGGCCAATATTCCCGACTGACGCCCCCAGCGGCTAAGCATGATCGCGCCACTGGGGTCGTGCAGGTTCACCGGGTCCGGGCAATACACGTAGTCGTTGATCCCACCTTCGCCAAAGGGGCTTCGCCAGTCTGGCTGGGCATGTCGGTACAAGGACGGGTCGTAGCAGCGGTAGCCATTGCCGGCGTGGTAATCGCCGGTCACCGGATCACGGCGCATGCCGTTGTAGCCCAGGCCCGTCAACGTTTTGCCCTCACCGAAGGGCAGCAGCGGTGTCAATTGCAGCCCGGCCTGGTTGAACTGCCCGGCGACACCACACTGCGGGTCATCGATCAGCCAGCTCACCGCGTTGGCTTCATACTCGGCCAACCCCGGGGCGATGCTGCGCTGGCGTGTCAGTTTGCCAGCGGTGTCGAACCAGTCCTCGCCGATCAGCGTGTCGCCGGCATAGCGCAGTTCACGGGTGCTGGCGTCTTCCGCCACGTACTGGGCAGCCAGGCGCTGGTAGCCATCGTAGGCGTAACGGCTGCGGACGCAGCCATCGGCATCGCTGACCTGGGTCAGTTGGCCGCCGGCGTTGTACCCGAGGACGCGCTTGTGCCCGTCCGTCGTCTGGTAGCCGTTGGCATTGTGCGTGAGTTCTACGCTGGCTCCATCCGTGGTGACGGCCTTCAGCCGCGTGGGGTTGTCCGCGTCGTAGGTAAACACCTGGGTGCGCTTGGTGTCATCCGCGTGGGTCGTGGTACAGGTTTTCAGGTTGCTCAACGCATCCCACTCAAAGCGCTGCGCCTTGACCGGCTTGCCCTGCTCGGTACGGGGGCGGTACTGGTCGGTATCGGCCTCGCAGGTGTAGGCGATCAGGCGATCGAGGCTGTCATAGTCGAAGCGTTCGCTGCGCACCTGCTTGCCCGGCTGCCCGCTGTGTTTGGCGAGTAACTGGCCGTCGCTTCGCCACTGCAGTTGCTGGGCAAAGACCGGCTTGCCGTTATGGCTGAAGGCGCGTTGGATTTCCTGCCCGAACAGGTCGTAGTCACTGTTCACCTGCCACTGCGCATTCGCTTGAGTGGCCTGTACCCGGCGCTCCACCAACCTGCCGTGGTCATCATGGCGGTGGACGACGTCCTGATGGTCATGCCAACTGCGTAGCAGGCGGCCGTCATGGTCCACGAACGAGCGCTCCCAATGCCCATCGGCGCGCAGCGAGGCGACCGTGACGCCACGCAAGGTTTGCCAATGGCTGCCTTGGCGTTGGCCCCGGAGCGTGGTCTCGTTCAGCCGCTGCTGCCCTGGCAACAGGCTGGCGGTCAGGCTGTATTGCCACGGCCCGGCCTTCAGCTCCGAACCCTGCTGCGCTTCGCCATCACTGGCCAGGGTAGTGACCGCGCCGCTGCGGCTAACGCTTGACAGTGTCTCCGTGCCCGCCTGGTATGTGCCACCCTCACGGGTTTCGGACAGGTTCAACTGAGTGTTGTCCGGGAGGGTGACGTTATCGCCCTCGAAGCGGTACTGCCGGGTACCCACCTTGCGTTTGCCAAGGGTGGAGAGGCTGTCGACGTCTTGGGTCGCGATGAGCTGGCCAGCGGACGCGGCTTCACCGTGCTTGCACACCCTCAGCTCGGTCACGTGGGTGCTCATGCCGTGGTAGGTACGCAGCACGGAGTAACCATCCGGCCGATCCTGTCGGGTCACCCGGCCTAGCTCGTCACGGGTCAGGACGTGCTCGCGCGCCGTGCCATCCACCGTTTGCGTGAGTCGGATCAACCGACCGTTGACATCGAACTCACGAAGAACGCCTGCCCGTTCGATGCCCGTGGTGCTGGCCAGGGTTTCGCGGCGGGTCAGGTGGCCGTTGGCGAGGGTTTCCAGGGTGCTGGTGCTGCGCAGCAGCGTCTGCGCGCCAAGGCCGCGTTCGACCGTGCCGGCACTATCGAGCAGGTCACGGCTCCAGGCTTGCTGCCCTGGCAGTTGTACCGATTGCAGGGGCTCGCACAGCGCTTGGCCGCCCGGCAGGTAGTCCCATTCCTGGTCCACCAGTGGGTCGTCATCGGCTGTGCCGCGCAGCACTTTGTGCAGCAGCGGTACGAAGGGGTCGCTCGGCGTGCGCCGCAACTCGCTGCGCACCACGCGTTGCAGGCCATCGAGCCAGTCACGGTGCTGGCTCCCGTTGGGCAAGGTGGTCAAGGCCGTGAGGCTGTCTTGCTCAATGGCGAAGGCGGTGGCCGTACTGCTTTTAGAGGCGTCGTCACGGATGCCATTGGGCTTGAAACGGTAGCGTGTCTGTTCCACGACACGGCCCAAGCCGTCGCGCCGGAAGTGGGTTTCCACCTCGCGGGCGGTCTTGCTCAGACAGCGGCGACTAAAGCGCGAACGGATTTCGCGGCTGACCAGCTCAGTGCCAGCGGCGGTGGTCACGGTTGTGCTGACCTGCAGGCCGGCATACGTGCTGCTGGGGTTGTCCTCGAACTGCTGGACAGTGGTCACCTGCAAGCGCTGGTCGCCCACGGCGGTAGTTTGGATGTCGGTAATGGCCCAGGTGCTGACCTTGCAGCCTTCGTTGTTGGTCTTGGCGGTGGGTTCGGAGGTCGTGGTGTTACGCACTCGCCAGAGAGCGTTCTGGTTGGGGTCCGCCATCGCCCAGGCGGTGCTTGCATCGAAGGTGTCATCGGTAAGCGTGGCTTTGAGGCCCTCCACCGTGACGATGTGCGAGGCTTCCAGCAGGTGGCGCTCGTTGCGCTTGACCGAACGATAGCCGTAGAGCGTCAGGCCTAAGGGATTGCCATGGGCGTCGCACTGGTACTCGGCCATCAGCGGGGCAGCCGCTTCGGGGGGAATGGCTGGGCAGGAGAGGTGGGGGAAATCCTTGAAATCCTTGATCAGCGCCGGGACGAGGGTATTGCTGCCTTTACCGTCGTAGTAGCACCGGTGCGTCGTGTGACCGTCTGAGGTGGTGATTTTTTGAACGGTATGTGCTGAGGTATATTGAATCTGTTGTTTGTGCAATTCGAAAAAATTTTCACCTTGAGCATCATTACTCGGTAAAAAATCAGGATTGTCATGCACGAACTCAAGACCACGAACCATTTCGGCAAATGCAAAAAACCCTCCCTTATTCCAAGAGGAATCATCCTGCAACTGTAACCAACGGCCTATACTTCTAAAAAGTTGATAACTCTCCACTGCAGCTCTTTTCTCCTCATTGGTTGACAAACCAGCCATATCGGAAGTTTCAAGAACGGCCAACAGCTCATGATCTTCCAGTTCTGATTGCCGCCGCAATTGTTCTAAAGACAATAACCAAATTAGCTCAAACCTATTAAGCGTCATCACCTCAGCGCCAACACGTTTCCCAACGGCAGAGAACAAGGACTTCATCAGCAGGAGTTCGTAACTCCTTACACCGAAATCTAGCGAAGCCGATGCTGGCTTAGCTTCCTCAAACATTTCTTCTTCAGACATTGCCTCCTCAAACTTATATTCCTCTTCTGCGTAAAAAACTGAGGTTTGATAGTGAGCCGTTCCCCGCAGCCAACTCCAAAGTCTCTTCCTATCTACATGATAGTAATCATCAGCCCGGGCTTCAGCCCACGTCGCGTGATCGGCCTCCCTCTCAGCCCATAGAGCAACCACTTTATCGAAACGAGCAGCAGTCGCTTCTATATCTTTCTCCTTAAGGAAAAAGGATAAACTTTCCAACTGATCCTCTACTCCCTTAAAAAAATTTCGAAACTCTAAACCCTTCTGCAAGGCTATAGCTAAATTTACTATTTCACCGCTCGACTTACTGTCCTTTTGAAAGCTTATATCGAGCCTTCCCACGCTTGATCGGGCATTGCTGATCATTTCACCTTTTCTTGTATAACGTTTTGACTGCTTCATCCCCTGGCTGTGCGTAGTCACCGCATAAATAGCATTTTCGACAAAACTGCCCTTGTAACTGAACCCGACGACAGTATTTTCTGCACCACCGCCTGGGATCAGCACATGGCGATCTACCCTGGGCAAGGCCGGGCGCCCATCCGAGAAGGCCACTGCCTTGGCTTCCCACTCCACACGCTCCACGGAACCGTCCAGCTCTTGCAGCCGGTAGAGCACCCGATCCAGGGTCGGATCCTGCGCATAATCACAGTCCACTTGCTGTAGTACCTGCAACGCTTCACTTTCACCCTGGGTACGCTTGAAGGTTCTCAGCAGATAATCTTCCAAGCGCAAGGTCAGCTTGAACGTTTCCTGGGCGCTGGTCGGCCAGATCTCCATCGTCACTTCAGCCGGGCTGTAGCTGGCCTTGAACAGTTCGACCTCGCCACTGCTGACCTTCACCAGCAGAAATTGCCCCTGCTGGCGCTTCCAACTCAACGCCAAGGACTCGCCATAGGGCGACACAATGCTGGACGGCAGCAACTGGGCAAATGGCCGCTGGTAATAGGCAATGTGCTCGTCGATCTCCTTGGTTTTACCCTTCCACGCTTTCAGCGCTGCGTTGTAATCAGCCGCGGCACCTGCGGTGTAGCCAAGTGGGCAAATAACCGCCAGCGCCCGCTGTGTCGCACCGGAGAGCTTGGCGGGAAACTCCGGCTTGGACTTGGCTTTGATCGCCTTAAATAGTCGAATAACTTCCTGGCGGAACTCGTCGTTAGGTTCAATCTCATCGCTGCCCGGGGCAGCGGGCTTGCTGAGGATTTCCTGGCGCCCGCTGGGCAGGTCTAGGGTAAATTGGCTGTGATCCTTGTTACTGCGGATAAAGCAAGGCTGCTTCTCTAGGCGAGCGCCATTGCCCAATTGGGTCCATTCCTCATCGGTGAAGGTGATCGTCATGCCGTCAGCGAGCGTCAATCGCCTGTCGCGGGTGTCCAGGCTGGCGAAGCGCCAGGCCCAACCGTCGCCCAGGCCGCCCTCATTACCGCGCAGGGCGGAATAATGCAGGGTCAGCTCGCACACCGGGCCGCGACCCGCCAGCCCCTGCAACGTTGCCACCGGGAAGTGGGCGTGGAACATCCCGGTACGCGAATCGACGCCGGTTTCACTTTCGCCGCCGGCATCGAACACCTCGGAGCCGAGCGTATTGCCATAGTCCTCGCACAGCGGGCTGCTTGGCGCGTAGGGCTCCAAGGCGGCGGGCGGCGTAAATTTCACCTCTGTCAGGTTTCGCCACAGGTAGTGGTCGTCCAGGTAACCCACGTGGCCGACCGTGAGCTGTGTGGCATCACGGCTAGTGTCCGGGTAGTCCAGCACCAGCTTGAAGGCCGCTCGGCCACGGCCCTTGCCCCAAGTAATGGTGTCACTGGTGACCGAACGCACGGCGATGTCGCTCTTTGCGAATTTGGAAGCGTAAGTTGTGCTCGTTTCCCGATAGCAGTCCGCTACGCGGTAACCTTTGGCCCGCGCTTCAGTGCTAAGGCGAAATACCAACTCATGACTACATTTGGTGATGTAGAGCAAGGCACAGCCTTCGCGGTAGGACCGCGTCGAGGCTTCGACTTGCGACAGGGACAGCAAACTGGTGGTTGTTTTACTACCACTCACGTCCGTGTCGAGCAGGTACTTGCCTAACCGACCAGTCGACCAAGTGCTGCTGTCCCCCAGGTTTTTCAGCTCGATCAACAATCCGGCGTAGCGCGGCTGCCACGCGTGCCAGGCGCCCTGCCCTGCATCGCCCTCGGTTAGCTGGCCATCAGGCCCTTCGCGGCCGACCCGCAGTTCAGGCCACTGTTTATCCCCAATGGCCTTGGCCAAGGCCCCTTCCCATGCGCCCTGGTCGGCCAGCCCCTTGGCCAGGAACACTTCATGCCCCAGCAACTGCCGACTGAAGGGGTGACGCAGCGTGATCAATACCGCGTCGTTAGCCGTGTTCCACACCGAGCCTAACCGCGGGCCGGCCACCCAGTTATCAGCGCCAGGCAACGAGGTAAACACCCGCACCCCTTCCCCACGCTGCCACAGGGTCAGTTGCTTGGCCTTGGCCAGCCCCGTTGCCGCGCCTGTCGGTTGTTCGGCACTGGCGCACAACCAGCGGCCCAAGGGTGACTGGTTGAGCGCCGTCGCCCAGGCTTCCAACCAATTGTTCGCCTTGGCTTGGGCCTCGGTCGGCGTCCAGCTAAAGCTGTCGAGCAGGCGGTGGGAGTACGCATCGTAGGCCCAGGCCTGCAGAGGCTGTCCGCCGGTCAATGGTTGTGCGCCCTCCAGCACCTGGGCGGGCCACCAGTTCACTTCGGCCAGGGTCACGCTCAAACGGGCGCACTGCCCGACCCAAAACGCATTGCCCTTTGCCGCGGGCGCCACAGCGCAGGCGTTGGCATCCAGCACGCCCGCACGCACCAGTTGGCTGTCCCGATTGATCTGCTCACAAAGTGCCTTGGACCAGGCCTTGCCCGTCTGGGCGCTGGAGGGCATGAACACGTGGTGTTCATACAGGTGTTGAGTGTTAAGGTCGCGTACCTGCAGGCATAGGCTCTGCCCATTCGCCAGCGCGTACTGGTCGTCGCAGGCCAGCGCTTGCACCAAATTGCTGGCGAAGGGTGCTGTACTGAAGGCCCTGAAGGGGTTGCGGCACCACAAACGCAGTTGCTCCGTGCCCTCACAGGTCAGGCCGCCCTGCGCGTTCCAACCTCCGGCACTCAGCCCCTTGCCGTGCTCGACAATGTACTTGGCGAACGCTTGCGGCCACTGATCTTTCTTCAAGGTGCCCTCTATGGCCGTGTAGTCGACCCTGACCATCTCGCCGTCCCGCTCGCGAACCTGGCACGCGCTGATGACTTCTCCCTTGATCAGGTCACGCCCGCCCTCGATCGGGCAGAGGCTGTGCCAGCCCTTTTCCAGCGAGCCCAAACGTTGCAGGGTAAAGCCCTTCATATCCGGCAAATAGCCATCGGGCTGGGTGGTGATCCTGAAGGGTACGGGGGTGGGCGCGATGGTTTGAGCCGCTGGGGCTGCGGCGGTGCTTGCGGTGGCCATGGATCATCTCCTTGCTGAGGCTGACAGGGCGGATCAACTCAGATGGCAACAGCATCGATGGATGCGCCCTCGTTGAGCCGATGGCCTATCAAACGTCCGGCTTGGCGAATGAACAACTGACAAAACTGCTAGGTTGCAACAAGCACGCACATGCGCAACTTGGCATCCTTGGCACGATAAATAGTGCAAAGCCTGCGCAATCGCTGTGCTTAAATCGAGTGGCTGGGGGCTAGGTATGGCGCGCGGAAAACGAAAAAAAGACGCCTAGGCGTCTTTTTTTGGGGTATCTACAAACGCTCATGAAAACGCCGTAGATCGATATTTGGAGCGGGAAACGAGACTCGAACTCGCGACCCCGACCTTGGCAAGGTCGTGCTCTACCAACTGAGCTATTCCCGCAAATGGCGTCCCCTAGGGGACTCGAACCCCTGTTACCGCCGTGAAAGGGCGGTGTCCTAGGCCACTAGACGAAGGGGACAACTGCCCGAAACAACCTTCGGCTGTTTCAGCAACCGCAGCCCGAGGGCTTCGGATTTTACCGGCATCGCCTAAGGCGCTACCACTGTAAACTGGAGCGGGAAACGAGACTCGAACTCGCGACCCCGACCTTGGCAAGGTCGTGCTCTACCAACTGAGCTATTCCCGCAATGGCGTCCCCTAGGGGACTCGAACCCCTGTTACCGCCGTGAAAGGGCGGTGTCCTAGGCCACTAGACGAAGGGGACACACTACAACATTCACTCCTTGCGACGCCTAGCTTAGCGCTTTACGCTGCAAGTGGCGCGCATTCTAGGGGCGGTTTCCACCCTCGTCAACCCCTCCCGAAAAAATTATTCAAATCAATAGCTTCGGGCGCGCACCGGGCGTCCTCACCCTGGCCAGGGCTATGCCAGCCGGCAACCCACGCGCATAATCAAGCGCCCAGCCAAGGCGCTGGCGCGATGGGCTGTGCTATCAGGGTAGCGAGGCAGCCACTACACTCATGCTATTAGTACGAACGAGGTCAGCCCCGTGACGCATATGATGATCGCTGCAATGGTGATAGCGGGGGTCGCGATACTCATCGCTATCGGCTTCCTCAATAACGCAGTGGAAGCCAACAAAGCGGAAAAAATACGCCTCGGCCATGAGCTCAAGGATCGGCTGCGTCGCTGTGCGGAAATCAACGAGCGCTTCCCCGGCCAGTTCACCACCCCTGAGTTGAAGATGCTGATGCACCGGCTTGAACACAATGTGGTCAAGCGGGCGTTGGCGTTGGATAAGTCCAATGTAGACCTCAAGGAACGGCTGGCCGAGCTCGAGCTGGACATGAACAGCGGCAAGGGCGACGGTGAAGAGGATGGCGAGAAGGGCAAGGAAAAGGTCGAGGTAAAGAACCCGGCCACTCCAATCGTGACCGAAGCCCAGGCCAAGGAAGTCAGCTTTCTGATTGAAGCGCTGCATCACCAGATTCTTCGCGCGGCGCAAGAAGGGATCTTCAAGCCTGGCGAATCTCGACATTGGGCGAACGTCATCCGTGGGTTACTGGTGCAGCTTCACCTCGAATACTTCAATAATCTGGGCCAGCAAGCCTTCCAAGATGCTGACCCAGGCCACGCTCGCCTGGCCTACGAACGCGCTGTGCAGTATCTGAAAAAACAGCCCGACCCTGCTGTGTACAGCGAGCAATTGGCCTACGCGCAAAAGATGGTCGCGCGTGCCGATGCCCTGGTATTGAACAAGATCCAGGCAAACGACGGCGACGAGAATGAGCTCACAGCGGGCTTGAAGGAAACCGAAGACGAAACCCAGTGGAAGAAAAAGGCAATCTACGACTGACGCTCACCTGATTCTGCTGGTCATGGCGCCAGCCCGCGAACCGTGACCAAGCGGGTTCGCGGGCTGGCGACCCGCCCCTACCCTACATCCGTTGCCCGCAGGAAAATCTCTACCAACTGCTCCACGCCAGCCTCATCTTGCTCGCCGAAGCGCCCTATCCGAGGGCTGTCCAAGTCCAAGACCCCGATCAACGCGCCATCCTTGACCAGCGGCACCACCAGCTCGCTGTTCGAGGCACTGTCACATGCGATGTGGCCCGGGAATGCATGCACATCCTCGACCCGCTGTGTGGCACGGGTGCGTGCCGCGGCCCCGCATACGCCCTTATCGAACGGGATACGCACGCAGGCAACCTTGCCCTGGAACGGCCCCAGCACCAGCTCTTCGCCCCGGTTCAGATAAAAGCCTGCCCAGTTCAGGTCCGGCAGCTCGCTATACAGAAACGCCGACATCTGCGCTGCATTCGCAACGAAGTCTCGCTCCCCGGCCAGCAAGGCTTCGAGTTGCGCGCACAGCAGGGAATACCCCTGCAGGCCGTCACCGGTGGATTGCAGGTCGATCATTGTTCAGCCTCCAGCATTTGCAAGCCCACCCAATAGCGAGCGAATTGGTAGGCGCAGCGACCGTTTCGGTTACCGCGCGAAGTGGCGAAGCGAACCGCCAGCACGTCGAACGCCGGGTCCCGCGCCCAGGCAAGGCCAGCCTTGCGCGCCAGTTGGTCAACCCAGTGCTCTACTACGTTGAGGTAGTGTTCCTGGGTGAAGGGATAGAACGACAGCCACAACCCGAAGCGGTCAGACAAAGCGATCTTGTCTTCCACCGCCTCGCTGGGGTGCAGCTCACCCTCCACGCGTACCCAGTTGTCGTTGTCGCTTTGTTTTTCGGGCACCAGGTGACGGCGGTTCGAGGTTGCGTACAACAACACGTTTTCCGGTGCTTGTTCCAGCGAACCGTCGAGCACGCTCTTTAGCACCCGATAGTCGCCCTCCCCCGCTTCGAAGGAAAGGTCATCGCAAAAGAGCACGAAACGTTGCGGCAGCGCCTGCAACTGCTCCACCACGCGCGGTAAGTCAGCCAGGTGATCACGTTCGATTTCGATCAGGCGTAGCCCCTTGCTGGCGTACTCGGCGAGCAGGGCACGTACCAGCGAGGACTTGCCGGTGCCCCGCGCGCCCCACAGCAGTGCATGGTTGGCGGGCAAGCCGTCGATGAACTGGCGGGTGTTGCGCTGTAGCTGTTCGCGTTGTTTGTCCACGCCACGCAGGTCATCGAGGCGAATATCCAGGCTGACCTCGAGCGGCAGCAGATAACCGCCCCGGCTATCACGCTGCCAGCGCGCGGCAAGCGTGGCGCCCCACTCGAGAAGGGGGCGCGGCGCCGGGAGCAAAGGTTCCAGGCGAGCCAACATCGCTTCGGCTCGCTCAAGAAAGGTATACAAACGAGAGTCCACAACTTCACCTCAGCGCCGACAAGCGCTATACAGGATGCAGGACACGCCCTCTGGGGCCGCAGGGCCGCTTGGCGACCCATTGACTATGCTGGAGGGTGCATCATCAAGGAAAACAGCGCGGTACCCATGGGCATCAAGTTCAACCACCGATTGTCCTATAAACAAGCGCGACTGACCGTGGTGGTAGGCCTGATCCTGGGCACGCTGCTGAGCGTTGTGCAGATATCGCTCGATTATGCCAGCAGCCGCGATCTGCTCAAACGTCAGATTGCCTCGCTGCTGGAAATCAGCCAGAACCCGGCCTCCCGAATCGCCTATAACATCGACCGGGAGTTGGCGCTGGAGCTGACCCGCGGGCTGCTGCGGTCCGAATCGATCATAGGCGCGCGCCTGACCGACAACGAAGGCACCCTATTGGCCGAGGTCGAGCGGCCACGCATCGAAGCCTCCTACCGGCCCATTACCGACGCCCTCTTCGGCCGAAGCCTTGAGGTCGAAACCAACCTGTTCCTCGAGCACCTGCCGCAGGAGAACCTGGGCACCTTAAGCGTGGCCGTCGATACCGCCTCCCTTGGGGGGCGGTTCATCGAGCGGGCGGAGGTGACCCTGATCAGTGGTTTCCTTCGCACCACGTTGTTCACCGCGATTTTGCTCGTGATGTTCTATTTCATGCTGACCAAACCCTTGGTAACGGTGGTGGATCACCTTAGCCGCGCCAGCCCCGAGGTGCCGGATCCCAAGCTTCTACCCTGCCCGCGCAGTCATGAGCACGACGAGATAGGCGTGCTGGTGCAGACGGTCAATCAGCAGCTGGACCGCACTGCCGCTGAAATCCGCCACCGACGCGCCGCCGAAGACCGCCTGACCGCCTATCTGGACGAGCTGGAAAGCATCGTCTCGGCCCGCACCACCGAGCTTGAAGCCAGCAACCAAAGCCTGAGCCAGTCCAATCAGGAGCTGGACGTCGCCCGCCGCATCGCCCTGGACATGGCCCAGGCGCGTTCGGCGTTTCTGGCCAATATGAGCCATGAAATCCGCACGCCGCTCAACGGCCTGTTGGGCATGATCGCCTTGACCCTGGACAGCCCGCTGACCAACGAGCAGCGCCAGCAGCTGGCAATCGCCCATGATTCAGGGAAAGTCCTGGTGGAGCTGCTCAACGATATCCTTGACCTGTCCAAGTTCGACGCCGGGCAACTGGAACTGGAGCAGCTTCCCTTTGACCTTTCGGTGCTCATGGAGGACACCGCCAGCCTGTTTTCGCAGAATGCCGCCCCTGAAGTGGAGCTGACTTGCCTGGTACAGGCGGGTTTCCCGGCACAGGTAATCGGTGACCCCATGCGGGTCCGGCAGGTCATCAGCAACCTGCTCTCAAACGCCCTTAAATTCACGCGTCAAGGCCGGGTAGACGTGCGCCTGCAGATGGCTGGCGAGAACGTGCGCATCGAGGTCAGAGACACGGGCATTGGCATTGCGGACGAAGCGCAAAACAAGATCTTCAAGCCCTTCACCCAGGCTGGCGCCGCCATCAGCCGGCAGTTCGGTGGCACCGGCCTGGGGCTGGCCCTGACCAGCAACCTCTGCACGGCCATGCACGGGCGCTTGAGTATCAGCTCCCGCTCCGGCTTGGGCAGCCGCTTCTACGCCGACCTACCCCTGCCCATTCATGCTCCGGCCGCCCCCGCGCCAAAGCTGGAGGGAAAGGTCGTGGTCGTGAGCAATGCGCAAAGCGGGCTCACGGAATTGCTCGACGAATACCTCCCGCGGTGGGGCTTGGAATACCGCCGTTTCGACATCCACGAGTCGCTGGAAGGCGCGCAGCCCGACCTGTTGATCACCGACTGCCTGGAGTGCCTGACACGGCTGCGCCCAGCCGTGTCAGCACCTCTGCTGCTTGTCACTGCCTATGGAAACTTCCTTCCCGCCGAACGAACGGCCAGCCTGGCGCCCATGCTACAAATGGCCCGGCCGCTAGCCCGGCACGCGCTGCTCGACCTAATGCGCAGCCACCTGGACGAGCACATACCGCCCGCGCCAGTGCCCGCCCCACGCGACGGCGCGCCCCTGCACCAGGCACGGATCCTTCTGGTAGAGGACAACCCGGTGAACCAATTGGTCGCCAAGGGCATGCTGAGCAAGCTCGGCTGCCAAGTGGAAGTGGCCATCAACGGCGCGGAAGGTCTCACCGCCCTCGAGCGGCAGCCCTTTGACCTGGTGTTGATGGACTGCAACATGCCGGTGATGGATGGCTACGAAGCCACCCGGCGCATTCGTGAAAGCGGGCGCTGGCAGGGGCTACCGATCATCGCCCTGACCGCCAACGCGATGCCCGAGGAACGCGAACGCTGCAAGGCGGCGGGCATGACCGACTACCTGGCCAAGCCGTTCCGCCGCGAAGAATTGATCGGGATGATCGATCATTGGGTGCCGCGCCGGCCGGTCTGACAGGCCCGCCGGCGCGGCCTAGGCCCCAGTCAACGCAGCAAGGCTTCGATGTCAGCTTCGAGCCGCTCCGGCCGGGTGGTCGGGGCGAAACGCTTGACCCGCTCACCGGAGGCATCGACCAGGAACTTAGTGAAATTCCATTTGATCCGAGTGGTGCCAAGCAGCCCGGGGGCCTTGTGCTTGAGCGCGGAAAACAAGGGGTGGGCCCGCTCGCCGTTCACATCCACCTTGCGAAACAGCGGAAAGGTCACCCCGAAGTTCAGTTCGCAGAACTGCGAAATCTCCGATTCGGACCCCGGCTCCTGCCCCCCGAACTGGTTGCAGGGGAAACCCAGCACCACCAGCCCTCGATCCCGATAACGCTGCCACAGTTGCTCCAGCCCCTGGTATTGGGGCGTGAAGCCGCATTTGCTCGCGGTATTGACCACCAAGTATGCCCGGGCTGGAAGCTCGGCCAAGGTACGAGGGGTTCCAGACATCAGGGTGCAGGGAATGTCCAACAGAGGCGCCGCCATCAGACCCGCTCCCCTTCCGACGTCACCAGCTGCAGGCATACCGAATTGATGCAATAACGCAGGCCGGTTGGCGGTGGCCCATCGGGGAATACATGGCCCAGGTGAGCATTGCAGGACGCACAGCGCACCTCGGTGCGGATCATGCCGTGGGTGGTGTCGCGCACCTCGACCACCGCCTGTTCGCCGATCGGCTCGTAAAAGCTCGGCCAACCGCAGCCGGAGTCGAATTTGGCGTGCGAATCGAACAAGGCTGCATCACAGCAGATGCAGTGGTAGATCCCGGTGGTCTTGACGGTGTTGTATTTGCCGGTGAACGGGCGCTCGGTGCCGGCCAGCCGGCAGACCCGATACTGCTCTGGGTCAAGCATTTCACGCCATTGTTCAAGGGTTTTTTCGGTCGTTTGCATGGCTTCACCTCGGCTACGGAAAATCCGCCGGAGGTGGCTTTTCCGTGATGGGGACGGCACGTATCATTGCGCCTTTAATCTTTGCCAGTCTGTCACCCGCGCATCGCTCGTTCAAATCCAATTTCGGCGCCACCCGGCCACTCTTCGGGACCTCATCATGCAGTTCAGCAAATCGAACAAGCTCGCCAACGTTTGCTATGACATCCGTGGGCCCGTGCTCAAACACGCCAAGCGCCTGGAAGAAGAAGGCCACCGCATTCTCAAGCTCAATATCGGCAATCCCGCGCCGTTTGGCTTCGAAGCCCCCGAGGAAATCCTTCAGGATGTGATTCGCAATTTGCCAACGGCCCAGGGCTACAGCGATTCGAAAGGGCTGTTCAGCGCGCGCAAGGCAGTGATGCAGTACTACCAGCAAAAGCAGGTCGAAGGCGTAGGCATCGAGGACATTTACCTGGGTAACGGGGTGTCCGAGCTGATCGTGATGTCCATGCAGGCGTTGCTCAACAATGGCGACGAAGTATTGATCCCGGCGCCGGACTACCCGCTCTGGACCGCCGCGGTAAGCCTGGCGGGCGGGCATGCGGTGCACTACCTTTGCGACGAACAGGCCAACTGGTGGCCGGACCTGGCCGATATCAAGGCCAAGATCACCCCGAACACCAAGGCCATGGTGATCATCAACCCGAACAACCCCACCGGCGCGGTGTACTCCAAAGAAGTGCTGCTAGGCATGCTCGAACTGGCCCGCCAGCATAACCTGGTGGTCTTTTCCGACGAGATCTACGACAAGATTCTCTATGACGAAGCCGTGCACATCAGCACCGCCTCGCTCGCTCCCGACCTCCTTTGCCTGACCTTCAACGGCTTGTCCAAATCCTACCGGGTGGCAGGCTTCCGCTCTGGTTGGATGGCTATCTCCGGGCCCAAGCATCACGCGCAGAGTTATATCGAGGGCGTGGACATTCTCGCCAACATGCGCCTGTGCGCTAACGTACCGAGCCAACACGCAATCCAGACCGCCCTGGGCGGCTACCAGAGCATCAACGATCTGGTGTTGCCGCCGGGCCGCCTGCTCGAGCAACGCAACCGCACTTGGGAACTGCTCAACGACATCCCGGGCGTCAGCTGCGTCAAGCCCATGGGTGCGCTCTATGCGTTCCCCCGCATCGATCCCAAGGTCTGCCCGATTCACAACGACGAGAAGTTCGTCCTCGACCTGCTGCTGTCCGAAAAACTGCTGGTGGTTCAAGGCACGGCCTTCAACTGGCCGTGGCCGGATCACTTCCGCGTGGTCACACTGCCCCGCGTCGACGATCTGGAGCAAGCCATCGGCCGGATCGGCGGCTTCCTGCGCACGTATCGGCAGTAACCGCGCGCCCCGAGGCCGGCGCAAGCCCAGGAATTCCCGGGCTTCGACCGGCCGCACGGGCATTGCGGGAGGTTGGCCATCGCTGGCACCAATTGTAGGAATTTTCTGACGACACAGTTTGAAATAGTCGCCTGGTTGAATCACTGAGGTGAGCGCCTTATATACCCGACTACGCTTCACATCTTTCCGTCAGGAGTACCTCAACACCATGATGCGCATTCTGCTGTTCGTGGCCACCAACCTTGCGGTAGTGCTGATAGCCAGCATTACCCTGAGCCTTTTCGGCTTCAACGGCTTCATGGCAGCGAACGGGGTGGACCTCGACCTTAACCAGCTGCTGATCTTCTGTGCGGTCTTCGGTTTCGCCGGCTCGCTGTTCTCGCTGTTCATTTCCAAATGGATGGCCCGCATGAGCACGGGCACCCAGGTCATTACCCAGCCACGCACCCGCCACGAGCAGTGGCTGTTGCAAACGGTCGAACAGTTATCCCGCGAGGCCGGCATCAAAATGCCCGAGGTCGGTATCTTCCCGGCCTACGAGGCGAACGCCTTCGCCACCGGCTGGAACCGAAACGATGCCCTCGTCGCGGTCAGCCAGGGCCTGCTGGAGCGTTTCTCGCCAGACGAAGTACGTGCGGTGCTGGCGCACGAGATCGGCCATGTGGCTAACGGCGACATGGTCACCCTGGCGCTGGTACAGGGCGTGGTGAACACCTTCGTGATGTTCTTCGCACGGATCATCGGCAACTTCGTCGACAAGGTGATCTTCAAGAATGAAGAAGGCCAGGGCATGGCGTACTACATCGCGACCATCTTCGCCGAGCTGGTGCTGGGCATCCTCGCCAGCGTCATCGTGATGTGGTTCTCCCGCCGCCGCGAGTTTCGGGCCGACGACGCCGGTGCTCGCCTGGCCGGTACCAACGCCATGATCAATGCGCTGCAACGCCTGCGGGCTGAACAGGGCGTGCCTGTCACCATGCCAGACACCCTGGCCGCCTTTGGCATCAATGGTGGCCTCAAGCACGGCCTGGCCGGGCTGTTCATGAGCCATCCTCCTCTTGAAGAGCGGATCAACGCCTTGCGCCAGCGTGGCTGACACTTCGAAAAGGGCGACGCAAGTCGCCCTTTTCGTTTGTCCAAGGCTCGAACCCTGGAGCCGAACGATGCGTAGATCCCTGATAATTGCCCTGCTTGCCCTTGCCGGCTGCCAAAGCCCGTACCTGTCAATGATGGAAAGCGCCGGCATCCCCAAACGGGAAATCCTCGCGCACCGGGTCGAAGACGCACGCGATGCCCAGATCAAGGCGCGCTATCAATTCAACCGTACGCTGGAGCATTATCGCCAGGTCGAGGCGCTTAGCGGCGCCGATCTGGAATCGGCCGTGAACGACCTTGAGCGCGATTATCAAGCCAGCGAGAAGGCCGCCGCCGCGGTCGCGCCGCGGGTGGATCAGGTACAGGTGGTCGCCGAAGCGCTCTTCGATGACTGGGAAAGCGAACTCAAGGATTACCACACCCAAAGCCTGCGCGATGCCAGCGCCGCACAATTGCAGGCCACGCGAGCGCAGTACCAGGACCTGCTAACCAAGATGCGCAGCGCCCAGAGCCATGTTCTGCCGGCGCTCGACGCCCTCAACGACCAGCTGCTGTTCTATCGGCACCAGGCCAATGCGCGGACTATCAGCGGCCTCGACGCCGGCTATAGCACGGTGAGCGGCACCGTGCAGCCACTGCTGACCGACATGCAGCGTTCAATCGATGGCGCCCAGGGCCTGATCCAACGCTTGCAAGGCCAGTAACCGGCCAACTTGCCGCTTACCTCGGGAAATTCGATGGGTTCGTACAAAAAAACCCGTTGGATCTCTCCTCAGCGGCTCGCTCAAGATTAAGCCCTATCCTTGATGCGAGGCCGCCATGCTGCCCAGCCTGTTCATTTCACACGGATCCCCCATGCTCGCCCTGGAGCCGGGAACCAGCGGCCCGGCCTTGCTCCGCCTGGCCAGCGCACTCCCACGGCCGAAAGCTATCGTGGTGGTGTCGGCCCATTGGGAGAGCGACAGCCTGGAGGTAGGTAGCCACCCTGCTCCGCCCACCTGGCACGACTTCGGCGGCTTCCCCGCGCCGCTCTATGCTTTGCGCTACAGCGCCCCGGGCGACCCCGACCTGGCCGCACGCATCGCGGAACAACTCAATGCCCAAGGGCTTCCGACCAGCCTGGCGCGACAGCGACCCTTCGACCACGGCGCCTGGGTGCCGCTGCGGCTGATGTACCCAGACGCCGACATACCAGTGGTTCAGGTATCGCTACCCAGCCAGCACGGGCCTGCCCTACAAGTCGCGGTCGGCAAGGTACTGGCCAGCTTGCGCGAAGAAGACGTGTTGCTGATCGGTTCCGGCAGCATCACCCATAACCTGCGCGAGCTGGACCGCTACGCCCAGGATGAACAGGCCACGCCCTGGGCCCTGGCGTTTCGTGAGTGGATGATCGGCAAGCTAGGCGCGGGTGATCTTGAGGCGCTATTGGATTATCGCCGGCAGGCGCCGCATGCGGCGCGCAACCACCCCAGCGACGAGCACTTGCTGCCGCTGTATTTCGCCATGGGCGCCGGAGGCCGTTTCGGCATCGCCCATCAAGGGTTCACCCTGGGCTCCCTGGGCATGGACATCTATCGGTTCGACTGACGACCTTGCCGCGGCGCAAAGCCCATTGCTCGCAGGCTTCGCCAGCGCCTGCTCCAAAAAACAAAACCCCCGCACTCAGGCGGGGGTTTTGGTCAACGCAAGCTCAGCTTAGTCTTCGCGGTACCGACGCAGCTTGAGCTGCTTGCCGGCGACGCGAGTGTCCTTGAGCTTGGCCAGCAAACGGTCAAGACCGTCTTCCGGCAGCTCGACCAGGCTGAAGCTGTCACGTACCTGAATGCGACCGATGGTTTCACGCACCAGGCCACCCTCATTGAGGATCGCACCCAGCAGGTTCTTCGCGGCGATACCGTCGCGAGCACCCAGGGCGGTACGGCAGCGTACACGGCCCTCGCCCAGCGGCATGGGCGCACGGCGCTCGTGACGCTCACCGCTGCGCTCGCCAGTACGCTCGCGCGGCGCGGCGGTCGGCACCAGCGGCTGGTCGCGTTCGACCGTGGCCAGGTCCAGCGCCTGCCCATTGGTCGCCTTGCTCAGCAGCGCGGCAGCCAGCGCACGTGGCGTGCAGCCAATGTCGGCGGTCAGGCGGTCGAGCAGTTCGCCATGGCTGGCTTCGGCATCGGCGACCAGGGGCGCGAGGCTGTTGGTCAGCTTCTTGATACGAGCATCCAGGACGGCCTGGGCGTTCGGCAAGCGGACTTCAGCGACCTTCTGCCCGGTCACGCGCTCGATCACCTGCAGCATGCGGCGCTCACGCGGCGTTACCAGCAGCAGCGCACGCCCCTCGCGACCGGCGCGGCCAGTACGGCCGATACGGTGCACGTAGGATTCCGGATCGTACGGCATATCCACGTTGAACACGTGGGTGATGCGCGGAACGTCCAAACCGCGGGCGGCGACGTCGGTGGCGACGACGATGTCCAGGCGGCCATCCTTGAGCGAGTCGATCACCCGCTCACGCTGGTTCTGGGCGATGTCGCCGTTGAGCGCGGCAGCCTTGTAGCCCTTGGCTTCCAGAGCGCTGGCCAGGTCCAGGGTCGCTTGCTTGGTGCGCACGAAGGCGATCAGAGCATCGAACTCTTCCACTTCCAACAGGCGCAGTACCGCGGGCACCTTCTGGTCGGCGTGGACCAGCAGGTAGGCCTGCTCGATGGCCGAGACGGTCTGGGTCTTGCTCTGGATCTTGACGTGCTTGGGATCGCGCAGGTGACGCTCGGCGATCGCGCGAATGGACGCCGGCAGCGTTGCCGAGAACAGCACGGTCTGGCGGGTTTCCGGCATGGCGTCGAAGATCACTTCGAGGTCGTCCATGAAGCCCAGCTTGAGCATTTCGTCGGCTTCGTCGAGCACCAGGTGGTTGACGGTCGCCAGTACTTTTTCATCGCGGCGCAGGTGGTCGCACAGGCGGCCCGGGGTGGCCACGACGATTTGCGCGCCATTGCGAATGGCTTTGAGTTGCGGGCCCATCGGGGCACCGCCATATACGGCTACTACGTTCACGCCAGGCATCTGCTTGGCATAGGTTTCGAACGCGGTAGCCACTTGCAGCGCCAACTCACGGGTCGGCGCCAGGATCAGGGCTTGCGGCTCGCGCTTGCTCGGGTCGATACGGTGCAGGATCGGCAGAGCGAACGCGGCGGTCTTGCCGGTGCCGGTCTGCGCCTGGCCGATCATGTCATGACCGGCAAGGATGATCGGGATCGATTGCTGCTGGATCGCCGAGGGTTCTTCGTACCCCGTGGCGATGACTGCGGCAACGATGCTTGGATGAAGTTCGAGCGCGGCGAAGCCGCCGGATTCCTGGGTCATGGGTCTGCCTCTAAGTGCATCCGCAAAGACCCATGCTCCAAAGTTGCACATGCCGTAAGACTTCGAGAGTCACCCTGGCAACTTTGGCGGCGGGGATTTGCGAAAACGATTGATGAATGAATCGTCAGGAGAGCCCGCTAGCGCGGACGTCAGCCGAAGCTGTCTTCGGAGAATGCTACCTAAACGTGGCCCGTTAAATGGCCGGCGCGCATCATACCTGAAAAGCTGGCGCCAGGGTGAGTTTTTTCACCACCAAGATAGCGCTGCCCCGCCTGCCCCCACTGGTCGGGTTCAGGAGGCCGGGCGCAGCACAGCCAACAGGTAATCGAGCGAATACCCCAGGCGTGGCGCCAGCGCGGCGCATCGCTCGTGCAGGCCTTCAAGGTCGAGCACCTGATCCAGCTCGGCGGGCACCAGCAGGATCACATTGCCCTCCTTGACCGGCAATTCCCAATAGTGGCGGTGGTACAGCCCACGCAGCAGCGCAGCACCCAAGGGCTTGCCGTCATCGGCCGCCCATTGGTTGATCACCAACCAGCCACCGGGGTTGAGTTGCTGCTGGCATTGCTCGAGGAAGCGCCAGGCCAGGTGCCCGACACCTGGCCCTTGGTCTGTGTAGAGGTCGACGAACACCAGGTCGGCGCGTTCGGCGCTGGGCAGCAGCTCGAGCGCGTCGCCTATGCGGATATAAAGGCGCGGATCGTCGGCAAGCCCCAGGTAATCCATGGCCAAGCGTGGCACATCCGGGCGCAGCTCGATGCATTCCACGTCTTCCAACGGGAGGTGCGCCAGGCAGGCTTGGGTCAGGGTGCCGGCGCCAAGGCCCAGGAACAGCGCGCTGTCCGCGTGAGCGTGGCACAGCGCGCCAATCAGCATGGCGCGGGTGTAGTCGTATTCAAGCCAGGCGGGATCGGGCATGAATACGCAGCTTTGTTCGATCGCGGCGCCAAACTCGAGAAAACGGTACTCGCCGACTTCCCACACCCGGATCATCCCGAAAGCGTCTTCGACTTCGGCGAGCAGGCGCTCCTGTTCCGGGGTGGTGGCAGTTGTTTGGGTCGGTTCGTCCACGGGGGGCCCGTTGTTCACGCGGAAACCGGCCATTCTCCTCTACTGCTCAAGGATTGGCCAGTGCAGCGGGGCCGCATGTTTCTAGGGTAAGATCGCCGCCCCGTCCATAAAAGCCCGAGGTCCCCATGCCCGCCCCCTGGAGCCCAGAAAGCTGGCGCGCGTTGCCGATAAAACAGCAGCCGAGCTACCCAGACGCCGCCCACCTGGCACGGGTCGAACAGACCCTCGCAGGTTACCCGCCGCTGGTGTTCGCCGGCGAGGCGCGGGAACTGCGCCGGCAATTCGCTGAAGTGACTCAGGGCCGGGCGTTCCTTCTGCAAGGCGGCGACTGCGCGGAAAGCTTCGCAGAATTCTCCGCCGCAAAGATCCGCGACACCTTCAAGGTGCTGCTGCAGATGGCCGTGGTCATGACCTTTGCCGCGGGCTGCCCGGTGATCAAGGTCGGGCGCATGGCCGGGCAATTCGCCAAGCCACGCTCCGGCGACGATGAAACCCAAGGCTTGGTGACCCTGCCGGCTTACCGTGGCGACATCGTCAACGGCATTGGTTTCGATGCGAAAAGCCGCACCCCCGACCCAGACAGGCTGCTGCAGGCCTACCATCAGTCCACCGCCAGCCTGAACCTGTTGCGCGCCTTCGCTCAAGGCGGTTTCGCCGACCTGCACCAGGTGCATAAATGGAACCTGGACTTCATCGCCGGCTCGGCCCTGGCGGAGAAATACCATCGGCTGGCCGACCGCATCGATGAAACCCTGGGCTTCATGCGCGCCTGCGGCCTGGACAACCTGCCGCAGCTGCGCGAAACGAGCTTCTTCACCGCCCATGAAGCGCTGCTGCTGAACTTCGAGCAGGCCTTCGTGCGCCGTGACAGCCTGACCAACGACTGGTACGACTGCTCCGCGCACATGCTGTGGATCGGCGACCGTACCCGGCAGCTCGACGGTGCCCACGTGGAGTTCCTGCGCGGGGTCAACAACCCCATTGGGGTCAAGGTCGGCCCTAGCATGAATGGCGAGGATCTGATTCGGCTGATCGACATCCTCAACCCGGATAACGACCCTGGCCGCCTCAACCTGATCGTTCGCATGGGCGCCGGCAAGGTCGGCGAACATCTGCCACGGTTGCTGCGCACCGTGCAACGCGAAGGCCGCCAAGTGTTGTGGAGCTGCGATCCGATGCATGGCAACACCATCAAGGCCAGCAGCGGCTATAAAACCCGCGACTTTGCGCAGATCCTGGGCGAAGTGAAGGACTTCTTCCAGGCGCACCAGGCGGAAGGCACATACGCCGGCGGCATTCATATCGAAATGACCGGGCAGAATGTCACCGAATGCATCGGCGGCTCGCGGCCGATCACTGAAGACGCGCTCTCCGATCGCTATCACACCCACTGCGACCCTCGGCTAAACGCCGATCAGTCCTTGGAGTTGGCGTTCATGATCGCCGAGACGCTGAAGGCGGTACGGCGCAGCGTCTGACCCTCGCTGCGCTGGCACAGGACCTCCAGCCGTTCCAGGCCGAGCCAGGCGGCCAGCTCATGCAAAGCGTGGCCGAGCGCCTGGACGGCATCCTCGCTCAGCCCCCCGGGCTCTTCGTGGACCGCATGCACCAACAGCCGCTGGGTTGCGCGCTCGGCGCGCAGATCGACCCGTGCCAGCAACTGTTCCTGGTACAAAAACGGCATCACGTAATAGCCATACACCCGCTGCGATGGCGGCGTGTAAAACTCCAGCCGATAGCGGAAGCCAAACAACCGTTGCGCCCGGTCGCGCTCCCACAGCAGGGAGTCGAACGGCGAGAGCAGCGCGTGGGTGGTGACGGCCCGGGGCAGCCGCTCGATCGGCATGCACCAACCCGGCCGAGGCCAACCCTCTACCTCGCAGCGCAACAGGCTGCCCGCCTCGCCTAGCTCCTCCAGCCGAAGCCGGGCTTCACCGGGGCTGAGGCGGAAATAGGCGCGTAGATCTTGCTCACTGGCGACGCCGAGCGCCTTGGCGGCATGCAGCAGCAGTTGCCGCTGCGCCTCCTCGACGGTGGGCGTCGCCTGCGCCAGCACCGCGGCGGGCAGCACGCGCTCGGGCAGGTCGTATAGGCGCTCGAAACCGCGCCGCGCTGCCACTGTGACCTCACCGGCGGCGAACAGCCACTCCAGCGCCATTTTCTCTTGGCTCCAGTCCCACCAGGGCCCGGCCCGCTCCTGCCGGATCGAAAGGCTGCCGGCGGCCAATGCCCCTTCACGTTGAACCCGGCCGAGCACGGCGGCGATACGCTGCGGTTGCTCTGCGCCAAAGCGGGCCAGTTGCTGGTAAATACCTTGGCCCGCAGCAGCCCGTGCCATTCGCCAGCGCAGCAGTGGCTGCAGTTGCACAGGCAATAGCGAAGCCTCATGCCCCCAATATTCGAACAGCCGCCGCTGCCGGCCGCTGCCCCAGGCCATAGCGTCCAGCGCCTCGCGAGGATAAGCGCCCAGGCGTGAATACAATGGCAAGTAATGAGAACGCACTAGGGCGTTGACCGAATCGAGCTGCAACGCACCCAGGCGGTCGACCATCGCCAACAGATGACGTGGCTGGTGCTGGCCCTGGCGGGCTGCAAACCCCTGGGCCCATAAGGCAATTCGACGTACCTCGAGCGAGGAAAAGGATAAGCGGGGCGGCATAGGCGATTCCGTTCGGCAGTGCTCTTGACTCTAGCCCAAGCGCGCCCCGTCCCGCACTGCTCACTTGTGCATCGGGTCGTCCCAGAAGGGCCGCTCCACTTCCGAGGCAATGTCGGCGCGGCTCAGGCCCAGGTCCTGCAGTGCCGAATCGCTCAGCGAGGCGAGCTGGCGACGCTGCCTGGCCAGTTCCCACCAGCGGTTGACCTGGGTAGCGAGCGAGTGGGCCAATCCGGCGCCAGGAATATGCAGGGGCGCTGGGGTAACGCGTACAAAACCTTTTTGACCTTTCATCTTCTTACCCTCCGTGAGTGATGGGCAAAGTGTCCGCCCAGCGCTAAGATCAATCCAACGAATGTTTCTTATGGATTGCATCTCGGAGTTTGATGAATGTCCTCTTATCCCAGTATCGACTCCGACGTGCTGCGCACCTTCGTCGCGATAGCCGACCATGGCGGCTTCACCCGGGCGGGCGAGTTGGTCAACCGCACCCAGTCGGCAGTGAGCATGCAGATGAAGCGCCTTGAAGAGGACGTATTGCAGCGACAGCTGTTCGAGCGCGATGGCCGCCAGGTTCGGCTCACCGCTGAAGGGCAAGTGCTGCTAGGTTACGCGCGGCGCATCCTCAAGCTGCATAGCGAGGTCTTCAACACCCTGCGCGCACCCCATATGGTTGGCACCGTGCGCATCGGTACGCCAGACGACTACGCCATGCGTTTCTTGCCTGGCATCCTTTCCCGTTTCGCCCAGGCGTATCCACTGGTGCAGGTAGAAGTGCATTGCGAGATCTCTTCGCAGTTGCTCAATCGCCAGGACCTGGACCTGACCATCGTTACCCGGGAGCCGGGCCACGAGGTCGGTCAATTGCTGCGCCAGGAGCGTTTCGTCTGGGCCGAGGCCAGCGGCTTCGCCCCCCATGAGAAGGATCCGGTGCCCCTGGCGATGTTCAACAGCGAGTGTTTCTGCCGCGCCTGGGCGTGCAACGCGCTGGACGCTGGCGGCAAGGCCTTTCGCATTGCCTACAGCAGCCCCAGCCTAGCGGCGATCATGGCCGTGGTCACGGCTGGGCTTGCGGTTACGGCGCAGTTGAAGAGCTTGATCCCAGCAGACATGCGCGTGCTCGGGGCTGCTGAAGGTTTGCCGGAATTGCCGCTGGCCAATGTGATGCTGTTACGCAATGCCGCTACCCAATCGCCTATCACAGAATCACTGGCCGAATTCATTGCCGAGGGGTTCAAGATTTGAAGGCGAGCATCAGAGCGCACACCACCAGAAAACCGCAAAAGGCCGCGCGCAGCGCCCGTTCCGGCATGGCATAAGCGATACGCACACCCCAGCTGATGCTCATCAACCCGCCGATGGCCATGGCCAGGCCCATCGGCCAATTCACATGCTGGTGCAGGGCATACGTAAGCAGAGTGATCCCAGTGCTAGGCGCCGCCAGCGCCAGCGACAGGCCTTGCGCGACCACCTGAGAGGCACCGAACACTGCGGTGAGCACGGGCGTGGCAACCACTGCCCCGCCAACTCCGAACAGCCCGCCCGCCAGCCCGGCTACGCCGCCTAACGCTCCGAGCCAGGGCCAGCCATGCCTGAGCGCCTGCGCGGGTGCCGGCTGCTGGCCGGCCAGGCGCGCCAAGTTCATCGCTGCCAGCACCAGCAGGAAGCCTACGAACCCTTTGCGCATGGCTACCGCATCCAGCCCGATGGCCCATAGCGACCCCAGCCAGGCGCACACAAGCCCAGCGACACCCAGCGCGATGGCATGGCGTGGATCGATGCGGTTGCGCTGATGGTAGCGCCACAAGGCCAGGAGCACGTTGGGTACCACCATCACCAATGCCGTCCCTTGCGCAAGTTGCTGGTCGAGCCCGAAGAGCAGCCCTAGGGCGGGGATTGCAATCAGCCCGCCGCCAATGCCGAACAGGCCACCGAGCGTGCCTAGCGCCGCGCCAAAGAGTACATAACCTGCCCACTCGACCATGCCCACCTCCGGAAAATTTCATATCGTACGGGAGATGAACATTTAACGAACTTCTGAATGCCTCCACGGTTCGAAATTTCAGGTTGCTCGCTGCGGTAATAAATAAAAAGCCGACACGGATTGAATGGCACACTAAATAAACGCGCACCATAATTTATAGTCATTCGACATCAAGGATCAGCATGAAAGCCGAACATTCTTCGAAACAGGCGGCCGACTCCGGCGATCACTTGTTGCTGGATAACCAGCTTTGCTTTGCCCTTTATTCGACGTCCCTGCTGATGACCAAGGTATACAAGCCCCTGTTGAGCAAGCTTGGGCTGACCTACCCGCAATACCTGGCAATGCTGGTGCTCTGGGAGCGTGACGGCATGACGGTGGGTGAAATCAGCACACGCCTGCTGACTGACCCCGGGTCGCTTACCCCGCTGCTCAAGCGGCTGGAGAGCCTCGGGCTACTGAGCCGTACCCGTAGCAAGGAAGACGAACGAGTGGTGATCGTGAACCTCACCGATGCCGGGCGGCAGCTGCGCCAGGAAGCGCAGCAGATTCCTGCCTGCGTGTTCGGGGCTATCGCGCTCGACCTGCCTGATTTGAAAACACTTCAAAGCAGCCTGTTACAACTGCGCGGGCGCCTGCAAGACAACGTTTAGCCTCGCTTTGCGCGCCGCTCTCAAGGGCGGCGCACGAGCAATGCCGCGTGCCGTTCATCGGCTCCTCCCTATCCTTCGCTTGCGTTCGCCACTGAGTGGGAATACCTTGATCACGTTATTGTTTTGCACACTAAATATTAACGCACAATATTAAAGGCGATTCTCATGCAAGCGCTTTATGTAGCTTCGGCCACATCCACCGGCGGTCGGGATGGGCGTTCGGTTTCCAACGACGGCGCCCTAGACGTCCGCCTGTCTACGCCCAAGTCACTAGGTGGTGCTGGCGGCGACGGCACTAACCCCGAGCAACTCTTCGCAGCTGGCTATTCCGCCTGCTTTATCGGCGCGCTCAAGTTCGTGGCCGGCCAGCAGAAGGTCAGCCTTCCGGCGGACACCAGCATCACCGCGCACGTGGGTATCGGCCAGATTGAAGGTGGCTTTGGCCTGGACATCGATTTGAACATCAACCTGCCAGGCTTCGCTCAAGCCGATGCTGACGCTCTGGTAGAGGCCGCTCACCGCGTATGCCCTTATTCGAATGCCACCCGCGGCAATGTGGACGTTCGGTTGCACGTAAGCGTGTAAAAGCGGCCGCGGCCCTTCTCGCATGCATAAAAAAACCCGGCCATGGCCGGGTTTTTTCATCTCGGGCGAAGCTTACTTCGCGCGGCCTTTGTAGGAACCGCCTTCCCGGGTATCGATCTCGATCATGTCGCCGATTTCGATAAAGTCTGCAACCGACAGCTCGGTGCCGTTTTTCAGCTTGGCAGGCTTCATCACCTTGCCGGAAGTGTCGCCACGGGCGGAGCCTTCGGTGTAGTCGACCTGACGCACGATGGTGGTCGGCAGTTCTACCGAAACCAGGCGGCCTTCGAAGAACACGGCTTCACAGATGTCGGTCATGCCTTCTTCGATGAACGGCAGAACGGCTTCGATATCCTCGGCGTTCAGCTCGTACATGGTGTAGTCGGTGGTGTCCATGAAGGTGTAGGTGTCACCGCTGATGTAAGACAGGGTGGCTTCCTTGCGATCGAGGATCACGTCATCCAGCTTGTCGTCAGCGAAGTAGACGGTTTCGGTCTTGTAGCCGGTCAGCAGGTTCTTCAGCTTGGTCTTCATGATCGCGCTGTTGCGGCCGGACTTGGTGAATTCGGCCTTCTGCACCAGCCATGGATCGTTGTCGATCCGCAGGACGGTACCGGGTTTGAGCTCTTTACCAGTTTTCATTACGCAATTCCGAAATGGGGTTGTGACGTGTCGTAGCCGCGTATCATAGCGAATTTCGGCAAAACTGCACCAGCGCCGTGGCAAGGTCCGGGCGAGCGGCCAAGCCCGCGCACCACTGGCGGGCATGGCTTTGCAGCTCATCCCAGTGAGGCTCGACGGCCGCCCAGGCGCTGGCCATGTCGCCATCCATGTTCCAACTGCGCCAAAGGCCGCGCAGGGCTTCTGAAGCGGCCCCCGGCAATCCCTCGGTGTAGAGCTCCAGGAACGCCTCGAGCTTTTCCCAGTGGGCGTATTCGTCCTGGCGGTAGATGTGCCAGAGCATCGGCCGGGCGGCCCACTGCGCACGGACGAAAGAGTCCTCGCCACGCACGGCATTGAAGTCGCAGGCCCAAAGCAATTGGTCGTAAGCCTCCTGCGAAACGAACGGCACCACCTGCACAGTCAACCCGCCTCGGCGGATGCAGTCCCCCGCGCCCACCCGGGCCTGTGCCCAGGTTTCCAGGTTGGCAAGCACACGCCCTTCGGGCACCAGCAGGTGGGTGAGGCGTGGGGCTGCTGCCAGCGCCTCGAGCCAGCCGGTCAGGCCATCGTTCTCGTAGGCGAACAGGGAGAGCAGCCTGGCTTCCGGCGCCGGGCTCACGTTCAAGCCACGCAGGAAGGCATCACGCGCCGCGCGGCTGGCCTGGAACGCGTCTCGGCGCTCCAGCAGCCCCGCCTCGCGCAACAAGCCGCCGGTGTCGGAGCGAAAGCCTGGAAAGAAGAAGAACTTACGCACCGAGCCACAGCCGAGCGAAGGCAAGCCATGGCAACCGCCTACCCAGGTTTCGGCGCTAAGGTAGTCCAGGTTTACCCAAAGCGCAGGGGTAGCGGTGGCCGCCAACCGCGCTTGGTACGGCCCAGGGAGCTTGCAGCCGAAGGCCTCTATCACCACGGTGGCGGTGGGCGTGTCCTCCCAGGGCTCCGGCCACTGGCACACTTGCACGCCCGCCCGCACCTGGGTACGCGCCAAGGGATCGGCGTCCGGGCACAGGCGGGCGAACGCGGTCAGGTCGTCGATCCACAACCGCACGGCGAGGCCCTGTTCATTGGCCAGTTGACGGGCAAGGCGCCAGGTCACCCCGGCATCGCCGAAGTTATCGACCACCTTGCAGAAAATATCCCAGCGGCTGTCCATGGCACTCCTGCTCAATGGGGCAAGCGGCAAATTGTGCGGCTGCTGCCAGCTTGCGTAAAGCCCGGGCGCTATCCCACGGCCGTTGACGGTCACAGCTATGCCACAATAAACGGCATGCCTTTCCGGAGCTTCGCCATGCCCGCCCGTCCAGTCCGTCGCACTTTGCCCGTGCGCATGTCCAGCTTGCAGCTGGTGTTGTCCATTGCCCTCGGCGTTTGGCTGGGCTTTGTGCTGATGCTGATCACGGGCTGGCTCGCCTGGCGATATGGATACTCGGCCACTACGCCGCTGGCGCCAACCCCGGGCGCACCCGTCGCCAGCGCACCAGCGGTACCCATGCCTACCCCACGCAACCCGGCACCTGCGCCCACGCTGCCGCCGGCCGCGGTGGCGCCAGATGCCGACCGGATGTTCGACGAATACCAGTACAACCTGCACATGCAGGAGCTGCGCCAAGCCGAGGAAGCCGCCAGGGCCAACCCGTCCAATCAGGCGAACCCCACCTGCCAGTTCTGGCTGCAGCAGGCCCAGACCGCGCCCAGCGACCATAGCCGCGAGCAAGTGGCGAGGTCATGCAATTGATGAACAAGCACAACCTGCACGGCTTGATCGTCCAGGCGCTCGAACGTGACCTGGCCGTTGCCCAACGTGCCGCGCAAACCGCTTACGAAGCCGCGACCCACGAAGAAAACATCGCAGAAAATAAATATGACACCCTTGGCCTCGAGGCCTCCTACCTGGCCACTGGCCAAGCCCGGCGCATGGCCGAAATCGCCCAGGCGCTAGCCCGTTTGCGCGACTTGCCGGTGCTGCCCCACCAGCCCGAGCGGGGCGTGCAACCGGGGGACTATATCGAGCTGGAGGACAGCGACGGCCAACTGCGCGCGCTGTTCCTTGGCCCCGACGCTGCGGGTTTGGTGGTGCAGGCCGAAGGCCGTAGCGTGACTGTCATCACGTCCCGCGCGCCGTTGGGCCAGGCCTTGCTGGGCAAGCGTGCGGGCGATGAGGTCAGCCTGCAGGTGGCTGGAAAGGCACAGGATTACATCATCGTGGCGGCTTGGTAAGCGGCGGGGCGCGGCCGCTGGCGAGCCTTGGGTAAGAGCTGGCGCCCGCCCGCGCATAGCAAAAAGCCCCGGAGCTGGAAGCTACCGGGGCTTTCTATATGTGGCGGTGAGGAAGGGATTCGAACCCTTGATACAGTTTCCTGTATACACACTTTCCAGGCGTGCTCCTTCAACCACTCGGACACCTCACCGAAGCTCTTCACACCGTCAGTGTGTCGAGGCGCGCTAATGTAGTCGAAACCGATTCGGATGGCAAAGCTTTTTTTATGGTTTTCATGCGGTTAACCCAGGCGGCGCAGATCGCTGCTGGCGGCTGGGGGCATCGCGAGGGGCATGGCTGGCCTAGGCGTGACCATCAGGTCAGACGCCGCGCTTTACCGGAACGATCGTGCTAGGTAACGTCTGCGCATTACAAACAAAAGGAAACCGCTTCATGTCCGACCTGATCGACTACCGCCTGGAAGAAGGCGTGGCGACGCTGACCTTGAACAATGGCAAGGTAAACGCCATCTCTCCCGACGTGATCGCGGCCTTCAACAACGCCTTGGACCGCGCCGAGCAGGACCGCGCCGTGGTCGTGATCACCGGGCAGCCGGGAATCCTCTCGGGCGGCTACGACCTGAAGGTGATGACCGCGGGCCCGCAGCAGGCCGTAGACCTGGTCAGCGCCGGTTCTACCCTGGCGCGGCGGCTGCTGGCCCACCCTCATCCGGTGATCGTGGCATGCAGCGGCCATGCAGTGGCCAAGGGCGCGTTCCTGCTGTTGGCCGCGGACTACCGCATTGGGGTCGAAGGTCCGTTCCACATCGGCCTGAATGAGGTCATGATCGGCATGACCATGCACCATGCGGGTATCGAGCTGGCCCGAGACCGGCTGCGTCGCTCAGCCTTCCATCGCTCGGTGATCTGCGCCGAGATGTTCGATCCCCAAGGCGCACTCAGCGCCGGCTTCCTCGATGAGGTGGTAGCCGCCGAAGCGTTGCCGCAAGCCATTGCCAAGGCCGCGCAGCGCCTCAAGAGCATCAACCAGGTTGCCCACCGCAATACCAAGCTCAAGGTACGCAAAGCGCTGCTCGATAGCCTCGACGACGCCATTGCCAAGGACAAGGAACAGTTCAAGGTCGGCTGATACGCCCCGCGCGAACGATGTCATTTGCCGCTCGCAGGCCGCGACCGTACACTGCGTGGCCTTTGCACCAAGAGTAGATGGCATGCTCTACATCGTTCGCATGGCCTTGCTGGGCCTGAACTTTCTGCTGGTGGGGGTGCTGGGCCTGCTGGTCGGCCTTGCCCGGCCGTTCAACCCTGACAACAATCGGATCTTCGCACGGCTGTATAGCCGCCCCGCCCTGCCGTTGCTGGGCTTGAGCCTGGAAGCGGACGTGGCTTCGCTGCAAGCCCAGCCTCCGGGCTTCGTGATCATTGCCAACCATCAGTCCAACTACGATGTGTTCTTCCTCGGCTCGATCGTGCCGCGGCGCATGGCCTGTATCGGCAAAAAGAGCCTAGGTTGGGTGCCGCTGTTCGGTCAGCTGTTCTGGCTCGGGGGCAACGTACTGCTCAACCGGGATAACGCCTACCAGGCGCGCCGGGCCCTGCAGACCACCAGCCGCGTGCTGCGCGATCAGCGAACGTCCATCTGGATATTCCCCGAAGGCACGCGCAACCCCAGCGATCGCCTGCTGCCGTTCAAGAAGGGGGCCTTCATGATGGCGATCGACGCTGGGGTGCCTATCATCCCAGTGTGTGCCAGCCGCTACGTAGGCACACTGGACTTCAACCGGCGGCACAGCGGCTACATCCGGGTACGCTCCCTGGCGCCGATTCCGACCCAGGGCTTGACCGCGAAAGACATCCCAGACCTCATGGCCCGCTGCCAAACGGCAATGCAAGCGTGTGTCGACGAGCTTTCGATGGCCACTGAACTGCAAGCGCAAGCGTCACTCTGATCAGGCGACACCAGTGGAGATCCACCGATCATGGGCCGAGTGGTTGCGGCGGCGGTCTATACCGCCGGTAGAAAGGTCACCGACATCCAGTTACAAGACGGGCGAAAGTGGGCCTGCCAGCCCGACCATTTCGTTTGGATCGGCCTGGAAGAACCGGACGCTGCCACGCTGTCTCTGCTTCAGGAGCAGTTCGGGCTGCATGAGCTGGCGATAGAGGACGCACTGGAGCGCCACACCCGCCCCAAGCTTGAGACTTTCGGCGACGCGCTGTTCATCGTGACCTATTCGCCGGTGCGCCGCGATGGCACGCTGGAATTCATCGAAACCAACATCTTCGCCGGCAAGGGTTATGTGATTACTTGCCGCAACGGCCATTCAGCGTCCTACTCCCTGGTTCGCCAGCGCTGCGAGGCACGACCGTTGCTGCTAGAGCACGGCGAAGACTTCGTGCTTTACGCGATTCTCGATTTCGTGACCGACAATTACCAGCCGGCCACCGAAAGCATCCACCAGGAAATCGAGGCCCTGGAGCACAACGTGCTGAGCCAGGCGCTCAATGAGCGCGACATCCAGTGCTTGCATGCGTTGCGTCGGGACTTGCTGAAAATGCGCCGCTACCTGGCACCGCTGGTGGAAATCAGCGAGGAACTCCAGCGGCTGGATTTCCCCTTCATCGACCGCAACATGCGGCCCTACTTCCGGGACGTGCAGATTCACGTCAATCGGCAGATGGAGGATTTGGTGGGCATCCGCGATATCGCCAGCCAGACGATCGAGATCGGAATGCTGCTGGAGTCTGCCCGGCAGAGCGTCACCCAGCGCAAGTTCGGTGCGTGGGCAGCGATACTTGCCTTCCCTACCGCCATCGCCGGGATCTATGGGATGAACTTCCAGTACATGCCCGAGCTGACTTGGCACTACGGCTACTTCACCGTGCTGGGGGTGATCACCCTTGGCTGCACCGGGCTATACGCCAGCTTCAAACGGTCTGGGTGGCTGTAGGCGCAGCCCCCGTGCGGGAGGGGAGCCGGCACCTATGCGGCTAATGAAAAGCGCGCACAGGATGCTATCGCTTTCGCGGCCCTCCCCTTTCCTACAGCCCCGCGGGGGCTTCAGGCCGCGTTGACGTTCGGGCCAGCCACGAAGCGCATCATCCATTCTGCGACGGTCGCCCCATCATGGTCGCGCGCCAGGCTGTCCATGGCGGCTTGATACACGTGTTCGCCAAGGTGTTGCTGGCGCAGGTCGAGCAGTGCCCGGGAGTAATCCTGAACGAACTCCGGGTGGCCCTGGAAGCACAGCACCTGATCATTGAGCTGGTAGGCCGCATACCGGCAGAACTCACTGGAAGCGACGACGGTAGCGCCCTCCGGCAGCTCGGTGACCTGGTCCTGGTGGCTGATCAGCAGGGTCAGGTCGTTCGCCTGCGGGGTCATCCAGGCTGGCCGCGCGTGCAGTTCGTAGCGATGGCTCCCCAGCCCCCAGCCCTGTTCCGCCCGCTGGGCGCGGCCGCCCAGCAGCAGCGCGAGCAACTGATGACCGAAGCAGACCCCAAGAAGCTTGTCGCCGCGCTGATAACGGTCGAGCAGGAACGCCTTGAGGGTTTCGATCCACGGATCATTGCCGAACGAATCGGCCTTGCTGCCGGTAACCAGGTAGGCGTCGTAGCGTGCTGTCTCGGGAGGATATTGACCGTCGACCACGTTGAACACCTCGAAATCCGCGGCCACTGGCTGACGCTTGAACAGCTCTTTGAACATCGCGCCATAGCCTGTGTATCGCTCGACCAGCTCAGGGCGGATGTGGTCGGTTTCGAGGATGCAGATGCGCAACGACATGGGTATCGGTCTCGGGTCGAAACAAGCGGAATTGCTTGGCGCAAGCCTGCATCCGAACGGCAGGTAAATGCAAGGGTGTAGACAGACGAACGGTCGGGCGCTGGGGTAGCCGGCTGAGGGCGTCTAGGTCAGCCTACTGAAACGATACGGCAGATAGTTTCATGCGATTTTGGCCTAATAATGGGTCATATTCCTATCAAATCGCTCTGGACAGCCACGCCACCGCTTCTACATTGAACAGTGTTCCGGTGATTCGGGCCCGCTCGCCTGTGCCACCGCGACCAGCCAACAGGCAGTGAAGCCGGCCCCAGGCAGCGGGGTCGGCGCTGGTCAACAAGAAGAAAGGCTAGAGGTCATGTTCAAACATCCCAAAATGCGCCAGGCGACCTTGATCGTCTTCGCCACCACGTTGCTATTGATCTTGCCGAACCTGGGGCGCCTATTCGGCTGATCGCCCAATGGGCGAGATCATTGCTCGGCAACCTTAAGCGATGGGCTAGGCGTCACCTCCACGTGGCCGTTGCTCGCCCTTATGCCACCTGCCCGCCGCATGGCTCGCACTGGGCAGGCATCGAGGTGATCAAGGCCCACGGCAAGCTTCAAATGTCGCTCCGGCCGGGCAAGCCGCTGGGCGATGTCAAAACTGTACCAGGCGCCGTCCAGCCAGGCCTCGGCCCACGCATGGTCGGCCAGACGGTCGCTGCCGGGCGTATACAGGTACCCGGACACATAACGCGCCGGCACGCCCAGCACCCGGGCGCAGGCCAGGAAAGCATGCGCCTGGTCGTGGCAGGCGCTGCTGCGCTGGGCAAAGGCGTCAGTGGCGCTCAGGCCCAGGCCATCGGCGCCAGGCTGCCCTGTCATCTGCGTGCCTAACGCCTCCATCAGGTCTAACAACCCCGTGCGATCGCGTTTGCTGCCGCAGGACGCATGGGCGAAGTCGCGCAGCTCGCCTTCGGCCTCGGTCAACGTGGTGGTGCGCAGGTACGGCAACGGCGACGGCCGCTCGTGTTCAGCCTCCAGCGCCTCGTTGATGTCGACCTGGCCACGCGCGCGGATCGTGATACACGCGTGCGGGCCTTCCAGGCTGAGCACATGCAACACATTGCCAAAGGGATCGAGCTGCGGGCGAACCTGCCGTGGTAAATCCAGCTGCCAACTGAGCACGTGCTGGCGCTCGGTGTCATGTGGGGTCAGGCGCAAGTACTGAATGCTGCTGCGCACTTCGTCCTCGAACCGGTAGGTCGTTTCCTGACTGATCGAAAGCCTCATACAACCTCCAGGTAACAGGTGTGGATGACATTGCCCAGGTCACGCACCTGATCGATGAACTGGTTGAGCCACTCATGTAACCCTGCCTGCAGGATTTCATCGATGCCCGTGTAGCGCAGGCGGGCGTCCATTTCGGCGGCCATGCGCTGGGCGGGGCGGCCATTGAGGCCTGGCAGCACGGAGAGGATCTGGTCGATTTCTTCGGTGCAGGCGCGTAGAGAGCGCGGCACATCGGCGCGCAACAGCAGCAACTCAGCCACCGGCCGCGCAGCGGGAGCGTCGCGGTAGATCTCGGTATAAGCCTCGAACGACGACAGCGCCCGTAGCAGCGCGCTCCACTGGTAATAGCTCCACGCCGAATCGTCGGCAACGGTGTTGAGCGCCTTGATGCTCATCATTTCGTAGCGGGCGTCGAGCAACCGCAAGGTGTTGTCGGCGCGCTCCAGGAACGTCCCCAGGCGAATAAAGCGGAAGGCGTCGTTGCGCATGATGGTGCCGTAGGTCGCGCCCCGGAACAGGTGCGAACGCTCCTTGAGCCATTCACAGAACCGGCTCATGCCGTATTGCGCCAAACCTTGGGCAGCAATGCCGCGGATTTCCAGCCAGGTAGAGTTGATGTTTTCCCACATGTCGGCGGTGATCCGGCCTCTGACCGCGTGGGCCGAGGCGCGGGCGGCACCCAGGCAGCTATAGATGCTGCCCAGGTTGCTGGCGTCGAGTGCGAAAAAATGCAGCAGCCGCTCGGCATGGGGCTCGCCATGGCGCTGTAGGTAATCGTCCAGGGTGCCAGTGATCAGCAGCGGCATGGCCATTTCATCCAGGCCGGTGCGCCCGTCCTGGGGCATCAGCGACAGCGAATAGCTGACGTCCAGCATGCGTGCCATGTTTTCCGCGCGCTCCAGGTAGCGCGACATCCAATACAGGTCTGAGGCAGTTCTACTGAGCATTGGGCAAGCTTCCTTGATCCTCGACAACCCAGGTGTCCTTGGTGCCGCCACCTTGGGACGAGTTCACCACCAGTGAACCTTCGCGCAGCGCCACCCGGGTCAGCCCACCGGGGACGACACGGGTTTCCTTGCCAGACAGCACGAACGGGCGCAGGTCGATATGGCGTGGGGCGATACCGTTTTCCACGAACGTAGGGCACGTGGAAAGGCTCAGCGTGGGCTGGGCGATATAGGCTGCCGGCCGCGCCTTTAGGCGGGCGCGGAAGGCTTCGATCTCGGCCGCACTGGCGGCGGGCCCTACCAGCATCCCGTAGCCGCCGGAGCCTTGGGTTTCCTTGACCACCAGTTCAGGCAGGTGCGCCAGCACGTGAGACAGCTCCTCCGGCTTGCGGCATTGCCAGGTCGGCACGTTCTTGAGGATCGGCTCTTCGTCGAGGTAGAAACGAATCATGTCGGTCACGAAGGGATACACCGACTTGTCGTCGGCCACGCCGGTGCCGATGGCATTGGCCAGCACCACGTTGCCGGAGCGGTAGGCCGATAGCAGGCCGGGCACGCCGAGCATCGAGTCTGGGTTGAACGCGAGCGGGTCGAGGAAGGCGTCATCGAGACGACGGTAGATCACGTCTACCTGGTGCGGGCCGTGGGTGGTCCGCATGTACACCTTGTCGTCGCGCACGAACAGGTCTGCCCCCTCGACCAGTTCCACGCCCATTTCCCGGGCCAGGAAGGCGTGCTCGAAGAAGGCGCTGTTGAAACGGCCCGGCGTCATGACCACCACGCTGGGGTCGTCCAGCGGGCTGGAACTCTTCAGGGTTTCGAGCAGCATGCTGGGGTAATGATCCACCGGCGCAATGCGCTGCGCCGCGAACAGCTCGGGGAACAACCGCATCATCATCTTGCGGTCTTCGAGCATGTAGCTCACGCCGCTGGGCGTGCGCAGATTGTCTTCAAGCACGTAGAAAGTGCCGTCGCCGTCGCGAACCAGGTCCACCCCGGAAATATGCGAATACACGTCTCGATGCAAGTCCAGGCCCTGCATGGCGAGCTGGTATTGCTCGTTGGCCAGCACCTGTTCGGCTGGGATCACCCCGGCCTTGATGATGCGCTGATCGTGGTAAAGGTCGGCCAGGAACATGTTCAAGGCCTTGACCCGTTGGATGCAGCCACGCTCCACCACCCGCCATTCGCTGGCCGGAATGCTGCGCGGAATGGTATCGAAGGGGATCAGCCGCTCGGTGCCCTGCTCGTCGCCATAGAGGGTGAAGGTGATACCCGCGCGGTGGAACAGCAAATCCGCTTCACGACGACGCTGCGACAGGAGCTCTTCCGGGGTTTGAGCCAGCCATTGGGCAAACGCCTGGTAATGCGGGCGAACCTGACCGTCCGCGTCGTACATTTCGTCAAAATAGGTGCGGCTCATGCCGTGCTCCTTGTCACCTGGACATACCAGTGTCGCAAGCCCCGTGCCAGCCGCCCCGCCCCGTTTAATCAGGCATTGGCGGCCAACTCGGGTCGACGTCGCACCAAAGGCGTGCACCCGGGTTGCCGCAAGCGGGACAGCGCTTCACGGCAACGCAGCCGGCCTGCACGCTCACGCCTGGTGCCTGGGCATCTTGTGCTTCACGCCCCAGCCTTCGATTTCCCCACCCAGTGGCTCGACCACCGACTCGAAGTCGTGCTCGAACTCCCCGATACCGAAGTGCGTGGCATACATCAGCTTAGACAGCTCCAGGTGCCAGGCACCGTCCGGGCGCTCCATCACCTGAGCATTGAGGGACTCACCGCGAAAGTGGCCAGCGGCCGCGCGGGCCCGATGCTCGTCTGGAAACACGGCATAAAATTCGATGGGGTGGATGGCTGCGAAGTCGAAGCCGCCTTCTTTCATTTTGCGTAACAGCAGGGTGCTGATGTCTTCCTGATAGGCATTGCTCATGTCTCGTCCTCCTGAAAAGCGATGGATAGACTCTCCTTGTCGCCGGTCATCCCGGCCACTTGCATGAAGCGTTCAGCGTGAAATGTTCAGTACACCCCGCCGTGCACGGGGTATCGGCCGCGGGTGGCGCCACCCGGCATCAAGCCTCCGTGATGGCGGTGATCTTCATACCGTTCTGCTCTTCGAGCCACTTGGCAGTGGGCTTCTCGTCACGCCCATCGAAGTCATTGAGGGGGACCTCGTGGATGACCGGAAACATCTTGGCCCGGATGGCTACGGCGGCCTCTTCATCGCTAGGGCGGTGCTCGGACGGGACCGAAATCGATGACGGGCTGCCGCTCTTGTCGGTGAAGGTGATCTGCCACTGTTTCATTGCTATCTCCCTCAGGCGATGAATGTATCGATGCCAGGCACTGCTTGCCTGCCCATAGTGGACCGGGGTGCTGGCAGGGTTGTTCCGGCTGTTTTAGTGCAAGCGGCACACAGATGTTTCACTTGATTTAACGCAAGCGAGCCCCAAGCTGCTGGATAGCCCTTAACCTGTGCAACGGAGCGCTTGATGATCGACCTTTATTACTGGACCACCCCCAACGGCCACAAGATCACCTTGTTTCTGGAAGAGGCCGGGCTCGAATACAAGCTGCACCCGATCAACATCAGCAAGGGCGAGCAATTCGCCGCCGATTTCTTGAAAATCTCCCCTAACAATCGCATCCCGGCCATCATCGACCAGGCGCCAACCGACGGCGGCGCGCCGATCTCCCTGTTCGAATCCGGTGCGATCCTGCTTTATCTGGCGGAGAAAACCGGCAAGTTCCTCGCGACGGACCTACGCGAGCGCCAGCAAGTGCTGCAGTGGTTGTTCTGGCAAATGGGTGGCCTTGGCCCGATGGCCGGGCAAAATCACCACTTCGGCCGCTTCGCCCCGGAGAAAATTCCCTACGCAATCAAGCGCTACACCGATGAAACCGCCCGCCTGTACGGCGTACTGGACAAACGGCTGGCGCAAGCGACGTTCGTGGGCGGGGACCACTACAGCATCGCCGACATGGCGATCTACCCGTGGATCGTGCCGTACGAGATGCAAAACCAGAAACTCGAGGACTTCCCTCACCTCAAGCGCTGGTTCGAAACCATCAAGGCTCGGCCAGCCACGGTGAAGGCTTATGAATGGACCGCCAAGGTCAATCCGCCCAAACCCTGAGTGGTGACCCGGCGCACCCTGGGGGCCCGGGGCAAATAAAGCCGATGGGCTGGCTTGCGAAGGCGTAAAACCCTCACTACCTTAAGCGCCTTTTCCGATGCTTGCCCAGGAGCCCTCCAATGGCGTCGTCTGCAGTCCGCCACTTCCTCCCCCGCGTTGGCCTGGCCGCCGCGATCGCCGGCGCGCTAGGCCTGGCCGGGTGCCAGGCCTGGGTCGACGACCACAACAGCGAAAGCCTGCCACCGAGCGTGGGCGTGCAGCCACTCAAGGGCTTGGGGCAGAACGTTTCGGTACGCCGCAATGACCTGGGCATGCCGCTGATCGAAAGCAACAACTTCCACGACGCGCTGTTCGCGCTGGGCTATGTCCACGCCAGCGACCGCATCAGCCAGATGGTCGGCATGCGCTTGCTGGCTCAAGGCCGGCTGGCCGAGATGGCCGGGCCAGGCGTGCTGGAGGTGGACCGCTTCATGCGCACCGTGGACCTCAAGCGCCGCGCAGCCGGGCTGTATGCCGGAGCCTCCCCCCGCTTGCGCAACTTCTTCGAGATCTATGCCCGCGGCGTGAACGCCTGGCTGTTCCGCTATCGCGACAAGCTACCAGTGGACCTGGCGCAGTCCGGCTATAAGCCCGAGTACTGGAAAGGCGAGGATTCGGCGCTGATCTTCTGCCTGATGAACTTCAGCCTGCAGATGAACCTGCAGGAAGAGATCAACAGCCTGGTGCTGGCGCAGAAAGTCGGTGCGGACAACCTGGCTTGGCTGATCCCGACCTACCCGGACGAACCCCTGCCGTTCGATGAAGCAGCGAAGCTCAAGGGGCTTAACCTTGGCGGGCAGTTCGCCAGCCTCGATGCGCTGAGCGGCCAGCTCGCCGGGCTCGGGCAGATGGGCATCGCCGCCTCCAATAACTGGGCGCTGGCACCAGAGCGCAGCCGCAGCGGCAAGAGCCTGTTCGCCAACGACACTCACCTGCCGATCGGCCTGCCGAGCGCCTGGAATTTCGTACAGATCCGCGCACCGAAATTCCAGGCTGCGGGCGTCTCCCTGGCGGGGGTGCCCGCCGTGGTCGCGGGCTTCAACGGCAAGCTGGCCTGGGGCATGACCATGGTCATGGGCGATAACCAAGACCTGTTCCTCGAGCGCGTAAAGCGCGACAACGGCGTGTTGCTGTATCAAGCCGATGGCAAGTGGCTGCGCGCCTCGGCGCGTAACGAAACCTTCTTTATCAAGGGCCAGAAGCCGGTACGCGAAGTCATCTACGAAACCCGCCACGGCCCCTTGCTCAATACAGCGCTGGGCGAGCGCAAGCTCCCGCTGCAACCGGCGCCGTTCGCCAGCGGCTATGGTTTGGCCTTGCAGATGCCAGACCTCAAGGACGACAAGACCCTCGACGCCTTCTTCGATTTGTCGCGCGCGCAAAACGTGGAGCGTGCCTTCGACACCAGCCGCGAGATCCGCGCCATTGCCTTGAACATGGTGTTCGCCGACGCCAACGACATCGGTTGGCAGGTGACCGGGCGCTACCCTAACCGCAAGGAAGGCAAGGGCCTGGTGCCCTCACCCGGCTGGGACAGCCGCTTCGACTGGGACGGGTACGCCGACTCGATGCTGCACCCCTACGACCAAACGCCTGCCAGCGGCTGGCTCGGCACCGCGAACCAACGCACCGCCCAGCCTGGCTACGGCATGCAGCTGTCCAGCTCCTGGTATTACCCCGAGCGCAGCGAGCGCCTGGCGCAGCTAGCCGCTAACGGCAAGCAGGACGCCCGTAGCATGGTCGCCTGGCAATACGACCAGACCACGCCCTTCGCCGCCAAGCTCAAGCGCATGTTCGAAGCGCCGGGCATGGCCCTGCCGTTGAAAAAAGCCATTGATGCCCTGCCGGACGCCGAGCGCGGCAAAGCCCGCGAGGCGCTCTCTCGACTGATGGCGTTCGACGGCCGGCTGGCTGCGGATTCAGCTGACGCCGCGCTTTATGAGCTGTTCCTGCAAGAAAGCGCGCGGCAAACCTTCCTCGACGAACTCGGCCCGGAGGACAGCCCGACCTGGAAGGCCTTTGTGGCCAACGCCGACCAGTCTTACTCAGCCCAGGCGGATCACCTGCTGGGCCGCGAGGACAGCCCGTTCTGGGATGACATCCGCACCCCGCAGAAAGAAGACAAGCCGACGATCATCGCGCGAAGCCTGGCCGCCGCGGTCAGCAGCGGCGAAACCCTGCTGGGCACGGACCGCAAGGCGTGGCAATGGGGCAAGCTGCATCAATACCGCTGGGCGGCACAAAGCACCCAGTTGGCGCCCTGGCTGGATGCCACCCAGCGTGCCGGCCTAGCCAGCCTGGACAGCTACCTCAACCGCGGCCCGATTCCAGCCGGCGGCGACCACACCACCCTGAACGCGGCCGCCTGGCATTGGGGCAGTGGCAACTTCGACGCCTGGCTGATCCCGGCCATGCGCATCGTGGTGGACTTCGGCCAGCCAGAGCCGATGATGGGGCTCAACAGCACTGGCCAATCCGGCAACCCCGCCAGCCCGCATTACGCCGACGGCATCCAGAACTGGCTCAAAGGGCAATACCTGACGTTCCCGATGCAGCCACAGAACCTGGACAGAGCCTACGGCACGCAGCGGCTGACCCTGGTGCCGGCGAAATAGCGCTTGTTCGCGGGCTTTACCCGCTTCTACAGGTCACACCCTGGAGGAGTGGGTAAAACCCGCGAACCCCCAAGCGCAACCGGGCTGCTACGGTTCTCGGTGCAACTTCCAGCGAAGCCGGCGGCTCTGAACAAGCAAGCCCCTGTCAGCGAAAACGCTCAATGGACCTGGTTATCGCTCGCCCCGAAGGCCTGTATTGCACGGCCGGTGATTTCTATATAGACCCCTGGAAGCCGGTGCCACGCTCGGTCATCACCCACGGCCATGGCGACCATGCCCGCACCGGCAACGGCCATTACCTGGCGACCGACATCGGCGCAGGCATTCTAAGAACCCGGCTGGGCGCGGACATCAACCTGCAAACCCTGGCCTATGGCGAGCGCCTGGTGCACAACGGCGTGACCATCAGCCTGCATCCCGCCGGGCATGTACTGGGTTCGGCGCAAGTGCGGCTGGAATATCAAGGCGAGGTGTGGGTGGCCTCGGGGGACTACAAAGTAGAGCCAGACGGCACCTGCGCGCCCTTCGAACCCGTGCGTTGCCATACCTTTATCACCGAATCGACCTTTGGCTTGCCGATCTACCGCTGGCAGCCGCAGGCGGAAATCTTCGCCGAGGTCAACCAGTGGTGGCGCGGGAACGTGGCCGCGGGCAAGGCCAGCGTGTTGTTCTGCTACGCCTTCGGCAAGGCGCAGCGCCTGCTGCATGGCATCGACGCCAGCATTGGCCCGATCCTCAGCCATGGCTCGGTAGAGCCGCTGAACCGGGTTTATCGCGAAGCCGGCGTGCATATCCCGGAAACCCACTACGCCGGGGACTTCAAGAAAACCGACCCGGCGCTGCGCTCTTCGTTGATCATCGCGCCGCCCTCCGCAGGCGGCAGCACCTGGATGCGCCGCTTCGGCGATTACAGCGACGCCTTCGCCAGCGGCTGGATGCGCTTGCGCGGCACCCGCCGCCGGCGCGGCGTGGACCGCGGCTTTGTGCTCAGCGACCACGCCGACTGGCCTGGCCTGCTTTGGGCCATCGAACAAACGGGCGCGCAGCGGGTGATGGTCACCCACGGCTCGGTGAACGTACTGGTGCGCTACCTGTGCGACCTGGGCCTCGATGCCCAGGGCTTTACCACCGAGTACGGCGACGAAGATGAAGCCGCCGCGCCGGAGCAGCCGCAATGAAAGCCTTTGCCGCGCTCTATGCCGAACTCGACGCCACCACCTCCAGCAATGCCAAGCTGGCGGCGCTGCAGGCGTATTTCGCAGATGCCGCGCCCGCCGACGCGGCCTGGGCCGTGTACTTCCTGTCCGGCGGGCGGCCACGCCAGCTGGTGCCCACGCGGCTGCTGCGCGAGCTTGCGATCAGCCTTTCCGGGTTACCCGAATGGTTGTTCGAAGAAAGCTACCAGGCCGTGGGCGACCTGGCCGAGACGGTGTCGCTGGTGCTGCCAGACTCCACCCACAGCAGCGATGCGGGCCTGGCCTGGTGGATGGAGCACGAGCTGCTGCCGCTGCGCGGCCTGCCCCCGGAAGAGCTGGCGCAGCGCTTGCCACCCTTGTGGCAGCAACTGGACCGGCAAAGCCTGATGGTGTGCCTGAAGCTGATCACCGGCAGTTTCCGCGTTGGCGTCTCCAAGCTGCTGGTCACTCGCGCCCTCGCCCAGCTTGCCGGGCTGGATAGCAAGCGCGTGGCGCAGCGGCTGGTGGGTTATACCGACCTCTCGCACCGGCCCAGTGCCGAGGCCTACCTCAAGTTGGTCGCCGCAGAGAGCGAACACGAACATGCCCAGCGCGGCGGCCAGCCCTACCCGTTCTTTCTCGCTCACGCACTGCAACAGCCGGTGGAACAGTTCGATACCCTGCTCGGCCAGTGCGAACGCTGGCAAATAGAGTGGAAGTGGGACGGCATCCGCGCCCAGGTGGTCAAGCGTGACGGCCGCCTGTGGGTGTGGTCACGCGGCGAAGAGCTGGTTACCGACCGTTTCCCGGAGCTGCAGGCGCTGACCGACCTGCCCGATGGCACCGTGATCGACGGCGAGATCGTGGTGTGGAAGGCCCCGGCCGACGCCGTTCAAGGCGAGCCGCAGGCGCCCTCGGTGCAGCCCTTCGCCCTCCTGCAGCAGCGCATCGGCCGCAAGACCCTGAGCCGCAAGCTGCTCGAAGACATCCCGGTAGTGGTGCTGGCCTATGACCTGCTCGAGTACCTCGGCCAGGATTGGCGCAGCCGCCCGCAGCACGCTCGCCGCGCTCAACTCGAGGCGGTCGCCGAGCAAGCCGCCAGCCCGGTATTGCAGCTGTCGCCGCTGCTGCAAGGCGATAGCTGGGCCACGCTGGCGGAGCAGCGCGAGGCGTCTCGTCGGCTGGGCGTGGAGGGCATGATGCTCAAGGCTCGCGACGCGCTCTATGGAGTGGGCCGCACCAAGGACATGGGCGTGTGGTGGAAATGGAAGGTCGACCCGTTCACCGTGGATGCGGTACTGATCTATGCCCAGGCTGGGCACGGCCGCCGGGCCAGCCTCTACACCGATTACACCTTCGCCGTGTGGGATGGCCCGCCCGGTACCGAGCGCACCCTGGTGCCCTTCGCCAAGGCCTACTCGGGCCTTACCGACGCCGAAATGCGCCAGGTCGATGCAATCATCCGCCGCACCACCGTGGAAAAATTCGGCCCGGTACGTAGTGTTACCCCCACACTTGTGTTCGAACTGGGTTTTGAGGGCATCGCGCTGTCCAAACGCCATAAAAGCGGGATCGCGGTGCGGTTTCCACGCATGTTGCGTTGGCGTCACGATAAGCCCGTAGAGGAAGCAGATAGTCTCGCAACGTTACAAGACTTGTTGAGTTGAACCCCACCTCGCACCACAATAGCGCCGCCGCAACGCGCCGCCTCGTTATGGGGCGGGGTCGAATACCGTCGGTACACCCCGGTTCGGTCAGATCTGCGACGCAAAGGGATTACCATGCGCCTCGCTGGTAACCTGACCAAGGACCATGGTGCGAATTTTGCTATCACGATGATGTCTGGCATCCGCCGGTAACGCTGTACCGCCTGGCAAACCTTCGTCTTTTAAGGACTGCACAATGAAAAAAGCATGGCTGACCCTTTCCGCTCTGGCGCTCTGTCTGTCCGCTGGCGGCGCTATGGCCAAGGAATACAAAGAGCTGCGTTTTGGCGTTGATCCATCCTATGCCCCGTTCGAGTCCAAGGCCGCCGACGGCAGCCTGGTCGGTTTCGATATCGACCTGGGCAACGCGATCTGCAAAGAGCTGAAGGTTACCTGCAAGTGGGTCGAAAGCGATTTCGACGGCATGATCCCGGGCCTTAAGGCCAACAAGTTCGACGGCGTGATCTCGTCCATGACCGTGACCCCAGCGCGTGAAAAGGTCATCGACTTCTCCGACGAACTCTTCTCCGGCCCGACCGCCCTGGTCTTCAAGAAAGGCAGCGGCATCACCGAAGACGTCGCCTCCCTCAAGGGCAAGACCGTGGGCTACGAGCAAGGCACCATTCAGGAAGCCTACGCCAAGGCCGTACTGGACAAGGCTGGGGTCAAAACCCAGGCCTATGCCAACCAGGACCAGGTTTACGCCGACCTGACCTCGGGCCGCCTGGACGCCTCCGTGCAGGACATGCTGCAGGCCGAGCTGGGCTTCCTCAAGTCACCGCAGGGCGCGGACTACGAAGTGAGCAAGCCGATCGACAGCGACCTGCTGCCAGCCAAAACCGCGGTCGGCATCAGCAAAGGCAAGAAAGACCTGCAAGCGCTGCTGAACAAAGGCATCAAGGCGCTGCATGACGACGGTACCTACGCCGAGATCCAGAAGAAGCACTTCGGCGACCTGAACCTGTACAGCGGTAAGTAAGCTCCCCCAAACGGCGCCCGCCCACGCCCGCACCCCGGCTTCTGGCCAGCGGTCCGGCGCGGGGGCGGGCGCCTTTATCGACTGTAAGGGTTGATACATGCTTGAACACCTGTTGCAGAGCCTCGGGCTCTCGGCATTCAGTCTGAAAGGCTTTGGCCCGCTGTTGCTAGAGGGCACCTGGATGACCATCAAACTTTCCTTGCTCTCGCTACTGGTCGCCGTTGTGCTCGGGCTGATCGGGGCGAGCGCCAAGCTTTCCGGGGTCAAGGCGCTGCGCATGCTGGCGCAGCTGTACACCACCCTGATTCGCGGCGTGCCCGACTTGGTGCTGATGCTGCTGATCTTCTACAGCCTACAGATCTGGCTGACCCTGCTCACCGATGCGATGGACTGGGACTACATCGAAATCGACCCCTTCGCCGCAGGCGTGATCACCCTGGGCTTTATCTACGGGGCGTATTTCACCGAAACCTTCCGCGGCGCCATCCTCGCCGTTCCCAGAGGGCAGATGGAAGCGGCCACCGCCTACGGCCTGACCCGCGGCCAACGCTTCCGCTTCGTGGTCTTCCCGCAAATGATGCGCTTCGCCCTGCCCGGGATCGGCAACAACTGGATGGTCATCCTCAAGGCCACCGCACTGGTGTCCATCATCGGCCTGGCCGACCTGGTGAAGGCTGCCCAGGACGCCGGCAAAAGTACCTACCAGCTGTTTTACTTCCTCGCCTTGGCGGGCTTCATCTACCTGCTGATCACCAGCGCCTCGAACCTGGTGCTCAGGTGGCTGGAGCGGCGGTATAGCGCGGGCAGCCGGGAGGCGATGCGATGATCGAGTTACTTCAGGAGTACTGGCGGCCGTTCCTGTATAGCGATGGCGTCAACGTGACCGGCCTGGCCATGACCATGTGGCTGCTCAGCGCCTCCATCGCCATCGGCTTCGTCTGCTCCATCCCGCTGTCCATCGCCCGGGTTTCCCCGCGCTTCTGGATACGCTGGCCGGTGCAGTTCTATACCTACGTGTTCCGCGGCACCCCGCTGTATATCCAGCTGCTGATCTGCTACACGGGCATCTACAGCCTGGAAGGGGTGCGCGACCAGCCGCTGCTCAACGAGTTCTTCCGCAACGCCATGAACTGCACGATCCTGGCGTTCGCCCTGAACACCTGCGCCTACACCACGGAAATCTTCGCCGGTGCCATCCGCAGCATGGCCCACGGCGAGATCGAAGCGGCCAAGGCCTATGGCCTCACCGGGTTCAAGCTGTATGCCTATGTGATCATGCCCTCGGTGCTGCGCCGGTCGCTGCCGTACTACAGCAACGAGGTCATCCTCATGCTGCATTCCACCACTGTGGCCTTTACCGCCACCGTGCCGGATATCCTCAAGGTCGCCCGGGATGCTAACTCGGCCACCTACATGACCTTCGAATCTTTCGGTATTGCCGCGCTTTTGTACCTGGCCGTCACCTTCACCCTGGTAGGGCTGTTCCGCCTCGCCGAACGCCGCTGGCTGGCCTTCCTGGGCCCCGCACGATAAGGAGATCCGATGAAACAGCAACGCCACCCCTTGCTCGCGCCGCTGCCAGGCACCGCGCGCGCCGTGGAAAGCTTTCACTTCGGCCCCCAGGGCGCCGGCAAGATCTACATCCAGGCGTCGCTGCATGCCGATGAGATCCCCGGCATGTTGGTGGCCTGGTACCTCAAGCAGCGCCTGAACGAGCTGGAGCAGGCCGGCCGGCTGCAAAAGGAGATCGTGCTGGTTCCGGTGGCCAACCCGATCGGCCTGGAACAGGTGCTGATGGACACGCCCCTGGGGCGCTATGAGCTGGAAAGCGGCGAGAACTTCAACCGCTGGTTCGTGGACCTCAGCGAACAGGTGGGCGACGAGATCGAAGCCTCGCTTGGCGACGATGCCCAGAGCAACGCCCGGTTGATCCGTGAAGCCCTGAGCCGTGCCCTGCAGGCCCAGCAGCCGACCACCCAGTTGCAGTCGCTACGCCTGACCCTGCAGCGGTTGGCCTGCGAAGCGGAAATGGTGCTGGACCTGCACTGCGACTTCGAAGCGGTGGAGCACCTCTATACCACCCCCGAAGCCTGGCCGCAGGTTGAGCCGTTGGCCCGCTACCTGGGCTCCCAGGCGAACCTGCTGGCTACCGATTCTGGCGGGCAGTCCTTCGATGAGTGCTTCAGCCTGGTGTGGCACAAGCTGAAACTGCGTTTCGGCGAGCGCTTCGCCATTCCCCAGGGAAGCTTCTCGGTCACCATCGAGCTGCGTGGCCAAGTCGACGTCAACCATGCCCTGGCCAGCCGCGACGCCCAGGCTGTGATCAGCTACCTGGAACACTACGGGGCAATCGACAGCACGCCCATGGAGCAGCCAGAGCTGCTCTATCCGGCAACGCCGCTGGCTGGGGTAGAGCCGATCAGCACTCCGGTAGGCGGCATTCTGGTGTTCTGCTGCGTGCCCGGCGAGTACCTGGAAGCCGGCCAATTGGTGGCAGAAATCATCGACCCGCTGACCGACCAGGTCACGCCGGTGCATAACGAAAAGCCGGGTCTGCTCTACGCCCGTTCGCTGCGACGCATGGCCACGGCCGGCATGGTGGTGGCCCGGATCGCCGGTGCGCAAGCCTACCGCAGCGGTTATCTCCTTTCACCTTGAGGGCGCCACGCGCATGTACAAACTGACAATCGACGGCCTGCACAAGCGTTACGGCGAGAACGAAGTGCTCAAGGGCGTTTCGCTCAAGGCCAAGACCGGCGACGTGATCTGCCTGATCGGCGCCAGCGGCTCGGGCAAGAGCACCTTCCTGCGCTGCATCAATTTCCTCGAAACACCCAACGCCGGCGCCATGAGCCTGGACGGCAACACCATCGCCATGCGTGAAAACGCCCACGGCCTCTGCGTGGCCGACCCCGCAGAGCTGCAACGGCTGCGCACTCGCCTGGCCATGGTGTTCCAGCACTTCAACCTGTGGAGCCACATGACCGTGCTGGAGAACGTCACCATGGCGCCCCGGCGCGTGCTGGGGGTGAGCAAGCAGGACGCGGAAACCCGCGCCCGCGCGTATCTGGATAAAGTCGGGTTGCCAGCCCGCGTGGCGGATCAATACCCGGCATTCCTCTCCGGCGGCCAGCAACAGCGCGTGGCCATTGCCCGGGCCCTGGCGATGGAGCCGGAGGTGATGCTGTTCGACGAGCCCACCTCGGCACTGGACCCTGAACTGGTGGGCGAAGTGCTCAAGGTTATCCAGGGCTTGGCCGAGGAAGGCCGCACCATGATCATGGTCACCCACGAAATGGCCTTCGCCCGCCAGGTTTCAAGCCAGGTGATGTTCCTTCACAAAGGCCTGGTGGAGGAAGAAGGGGCCCCCGCCGACGTGCTGGGCTCGCCCAAAAGCGAGCGCCTGCGCCAGTTCCTCAGCGGTAACCTCAAGTAAGATTTAAACCAAGCCGGGCATTGCGTGGTCACTGAAGAAAGCCTTCGGAGCCACGCAGTCCCTTATGCCCCGCCCTCCTGATTACGCCAAAGCCTGGTTTGCCGAACGCGGCTGGAAGCCCTTTCCCTTTCAAAAGGCCTTATGGGCAGCCAGCGCCAAGGGCGAGTCTGGGCTGTTGCATGCCAGCACCGGCGCCGGCAAAACCTACGCAGTGTGGTTCGCCGCGCTACAGGCCTTCGCTGCGGCAGCCCCGCCCCTCACTAGCAAGCGCAAGGTGGCCGCGCCGCTGCGCGTTTTGTGGATTACCCCGATGCGCGCCCTGGCCGCCGACACCCAGCGCGCCTTGCTGGCACCGGTGCAAGCATTGGAGATCAACTGGACGGTAGGCCTGCGCACCGGCGACACCAGCAGCGCCGAGCGCGCCCGCCAGGGCCGCCGGCTGCCCAGCGCGCTGGTGACCACCCCGGAAAGCCTGACCCTGATGCTGGCTCGCGAGCAGGCCCGGGAGGAACTGGGCTCGCTGGGCATGGTGGTGGTGGATGAATGGCATGAACTGCTCGGCAACAAGCGCGGAGTTCAGCTGCAACTGGCCCTCGCACGGCTGCGGCAGTGGCAACCGGGCCTGCGGGTGTGGGGCATCTCCGCCACGCTGGGCAACCTTGAACACGCCCAGCAGGTGCTGATACCCCAGGGCGGTGGCGTGCGCATCGAGGGCGGCACCCAGAAAGTCATCGAAGTGGATACTCTGCTGCCCCCCGCCATCGAACGCTTTCCCTGGGCGGGCCACATGGGGCTGCGCATGCTTGACCAAGTGGTCGAGCAGCTGGCGGCCAGCCAGAGCAGCCTGGTGTTCACTAACACCCGGGCGCAATCGGAGGTCTGGTATCAGGCCATCCTCGACGCTCGGCCAGAGTGGGCCGGGCTGATCGCCCTGCACCACGGGTCGTTGTCCAGGGAGGTTCGCGAGTGGGTCGAGCTGGCGCTCAAGGAAGGCCACCTCAAGGCGGTGGTGTGTACCTCCAGCCTGGACTTGGGGGTGGACTTTCTCCCCGTGGAGCGCGTGTTGCAGATCGGCTCGGCCAAGGGAATCGCCCGCTTGATCCAGCGCGCCGGGCGGTCGGGGCATGCTCCGGGGCGTCCTTCCCGGGTCACCCTGGTACCCACCCACAGCCTGGAGCTGGTCGAAGCCGCCGCGGCCCATGATGCCCTGGCGGCGCGGCAGGTCGAGCCTCGCGAATCTCCGGAAAAACCCCTGGATGTGCTGGTTCAACACTTGGTCACCATCGCCTTGGGCGGCGGTTTCGTGCCGGCCCAACTGCTGGCTGAAGTACGCAGCGCCTGGGCCTATCGCAACCTCACCGATCAAGAGTGGCAATGGGCCCTGGCGTTTGTGCGCCACGGCGGCGCGAGCCTTACTGCCTACCCCGATTACCAACGGGTAGAGCCGGACGCCGAGGGGATCTGGCGCGTGCCCGACGCCCGCATTGGCAGGCGCCACCGCATGAGCATCGGGACCATCGTCAGTGATGCCACGGTGCATTTGAAATACTGGAGCAAGGGCGGCGGCGGCCGCTCCCTGGGGAGCGTGGAGGAAGGCTTTATCGCCCGGTTGAGGCCTGGCGAGGCGTTCCTGTTCGCCGGCAAGGTGCTGGAGCTGGTGCGGGTGGAAAACATGACCGCGTACGTCAAGCGCAGCAGTGGCAAAAAACCCGCCGTACCGCGCTGGAATGGTGGGCGCATGCCGCTCTCCAGCGAGCTGGCCGATGCCTTGGTGGCCAAGCTCGACGATGCCAGCCACGGTGTGTACACCAGCGCACCGATGCGGGCCGTGCGGCCGTTGCTGGAGGTGCAGCAACAGTGGTCTGCGCTACCCACCCGCCACAGCGTATTGGCCGAGAGTTTGAAGTCCCGCGAGGGGTGGCACCTGTTTCTCTATCCCTTCGCAGGGCGCCTGGTGCACCTGGGGCTGGCCAGCCTGCTGGCGTGGCGTTTGGCCCAACAACGGCCTATCAGCTTCTCCATGGCAGTCAACGACTATGGCCTGGAGCTGCTCAGCCCTACCGAGATCGACTGGGCCCAGGCCCTCGCGAGCGGGGTGCTGTCGCCAGAGCGCCTGCTCGAAGACGTGGTAGCCAGCCTGAATGCTGGCGAGCTGGCCCTGCGGCGCTTTCGCGAGATCGCCCGCATCTCGGGGCTGGTGTTCGGTGGCTATCCGGGCGCGCAAAAGAGCATGAAGCAAGTGCAGGCTTCCAGTGGCCTGTTCTTCGAGGTGTTCAAACAGTACGACGCCGGCAACCTGTTGCTCACCCAGGCCCAGCAGGAAGTGCTGCGCCAGGAGCTGGATGTAGCTCGCCTGGAGCAGACCCTGGCGCGCATCGGTGAGCGGCAGTTGGACCTGCGCATAGTCAAGCGCCCTACCCCGCTGGGCTTCCCGCTGTTGGTCGAGCGCATGCGCGAAAGCATGAGTTCGGAAAAACTCGCCGACCGAATTGCCCGCATGGTCAACGACCTGGAAAAAGCCGCTGGGCCTGAGGTGCCTGAATGAACGCCGACTGTGAGCTGAACCTGGCGGGCGAGCGCCTCTGGTTACTGGGCGAAAAGGCCATCTGGTGGCCTGCCCAAGCCGCCTTGTTGATCGCCGACGCGCATTTCGGCAAGGCCGCAGCCTATCGTCGGCTCGGCCAACCGGTGCCACACGGCACCACCAGCGCCAACCTGCAGGTACTGCAGCAGCTGCTTGACCGGCACCCTGCCCGGCAACTGATCTTCCTCGGCGACTTCCTCCACGGGCCCGGCTCCCACGCCCCCGGCACCTTGAATCAACTGCGAGCTTGGCGCCTCCTGCACCCGGAGCTGCGGATCACGCTGATCCGCGGTAACCACGACCACCGCGCGGGCGACCCGCCCGCGGACCTGGGTATCGAAGTGGTCGCCGAACCACTCCTGCTCGGCCCCTATGCCTTGCAGCACGAACCGCATCCGCACCCGGAACGGCACGTGCTGGCAGGGCACGTGCACCCGGTATTCTTCCTGACCGGCAGGGGCCGCCAGCGCTTGCGCCTGCCGTGCTTCCACGTGGGCCAGCAAGTGACCTTGCTCCCGGCCTTCGGTGCCTTTACCGGAGGTTTCGCGGTAGAGCGTAAGCCCGGGGTGCGGCTGTTCGTGGTGGGTGACAGCCAGGTGTGGCCAGTGGGTTAGGGTCGCGGGTCGGCTTCCCTACCAGGGATATTCCAACCAGTGCTGCATGCGTTGATCGAAGCGGCCGCTGGCGATGTCCAGGTGCAGCCATTGATCCACATAGGCCTTGAGGGCGGCGTCCTGAGGCAGCAGCGCGGCTTTTTCCGAGAAATCGAACGGCGCCTCCGGGTGCACGGCGCACAACTCGGGATGCAGCTTCTGTTGCAGGCGCGTTTCCACCGCATCGGTCATCATCAGGTCCGCCTTGCCCTCCACCAACTGCTCGAAGATGGTGACGTTATCCGGGTACACAACGATCCGGGCCTGCTTGAGGTTGGCGCGGGCGAACTTTTCATTGGTGCCGCCCGGATTGACGATAGCCGTCACCTCTGGCTGGTCGATCTGTGCCAGGGTTTGGAAGCGATCCTGGTTCTTGCACAGGGTGATCGGGGTTTTCCCATCACGCTGGTAGGGGATCGAAAAGAAGGCCTTCTTCTGCCGCTCGAGGTTAACCGACACACCGGACAGGGCCAGGTCGTATTTGTCCGCGGCCAGATCGGCCATCAGCGTTGGCCAACTGGTAGGCACTACCTCGAGCTTGACGCCCAGTGACTCGGCTACGCCGCGAGCGATGTCCAGGTCCAGCCCAATGAATTGGCCATCGCCGGCTGCTTTATAGCTGAAGGGTTTGTAGTCGCCGGTGGTGCCGACGCGCAGCACACCCCGGTCCAGCACAGCTTGAAGGCGGTTGGGCACGGGGTCGACGGCATGGGCCGCTGGGCTGAGGCACAGGGCCAGGTAACATGAAGCAAGCAAGCGCTTGGGCGAGAACTGAACACGCATGGCAGGCCTTTATCGTCAGAATGGTCGAAGGGCTTCAGAAACGAAGCCCTCGCAGGTTAGCTGACTGGCCTGGGGTTATCACGCCACGGGCGCGGGAGGCGGTGTGTCGGGGATGGTCGGTTCGCCAGGTTCGCTGGGTTGTTGGAAAGGGGTGTCAGGGCCCGGCTGCCCCGGTACGCCTCCCGCCCGCAGAAGGGATGGGTTGGCGAGAAGCGACCAGGCGAGCATACCGATATGGTTCGGCTGCAGCGCGGCCAGCTTGGCACTGATGGTCGGGTCGATTTTCATAGGCACTCCTGAGCGTTGGCCCGTTTCGAAATACAAAATCGGGGAGTTCACTTAGGTAGAGTGGCAGAACCGGGGCAAATTCCCCCCGGTTCGTCGGCCCCACGCAGATTTCATGTACGCGGCAGCGTGACCCCGCGCTGGCCCTGGTACTTGCCGCCGCGATCCTTATAGGACACTTCGCACTCTTCATCGGATTCCAGGAACAGCATCTGCGCCACACCCTCGTTGGCGTAGATCTTCGCTGGCAAGGTCGTGGTATTGGAGAATTCCAAGGTCACGTGGCCTTCCCATTCCGGTTCCAGGGGCGTTACGTTGACGATGATCCCGCAACGGGCATAGGTGCTTTTGCCCAGGCAGATGGTCAGCACATTGCGCGGAATGCGGAAATATTCAACGGTGCGGGCCAAGGCGAATGAGTTGGGCGGAATGATGCAGACGTCGCTCTTGATATCCACGAAGCTCTTGGCGTCGAAGGCTTTCGGGTCCACGGTGGCCGAGTTGATGTTGGTGAACACCTTGAATTCATCGGCGCAACGCACGTCGTAGCCATAGCTGGAGACCCCGAAGGAAATCACCCGATCGGCACCCTCGCCGCGCACTTGGCGCTCAACGAAGGGTTCGATCATGCCGTGGTCCTGCGCCATGCGGCGGATCCACTTGTCTGATTTGATGCTCATGGGGGATGTCCTGAAAGGAGGGAACACTAGTGCCGCGCATCTTACCGGGCCTGAGGCATTGGTTCAAAGCGGGCCGGTACGCGCGAGCCTGGCGGCTGCGGCCAGCTTCAAATGAAAAGTACGTTGGCAGCTTACTGAAAAAGGTTTAAGGTGGCGCCACTGTGCTGCTTTTGTCACCGAGAATTACTGCAGGATGTTTATCATCAAGAAGAATTTTCATGCTCTTTGCACTCAGTTCCGGCCTGGGCACTTCCAGCGCCGCAGTTAACTTTGTCCAAGGAGACACACCATGTCCAATCGCCAAACCGGTACCGTCAAGTGGTTCAACGACGAGAAAGGCTTCGGCTTCATCACCCCTCAGTCGGGCGATGACCTGTTCGTTCACTTCAAAGCTATCCAATCTGACGGTTTCAAATCCCTGAAAGAAGGCCAGCAGGTTTCTTTCATCGCTACCCGCGGTCAGAAAGGCATGCAGGCTGAAGAAGTGCAAGTCATCTGACTTTCGCTTCAAGCCGGCGCCTCGCTTTGGTGAGGCGCCACTAAAAAACCCCGCCTCGGCGGGGTTTTTTATTGCCTCCGATTCAATCGTCCGAAACGGTGATGGTCGGCAGCGGCTGGGCCTGGGCCTCCTCCCTAGCGATACGCGCCCCTACTCGACGAGCGAGATCCTGATAGACCATGGCGATCTGGCTCTCTGGTTCAGCGATCGCAGTGGGCCGCCCGCTGTCTGCCTGCTCGCGAATCATCATCGACAACGGCAGCGACGCCAGAAGCTCGACCCCGTACTGCGCCGCCAACTTCGCCCCACCGCCCTCGCCGAACAAGTGCTCGGCATGGCCGCAGTTGGAGCAAATATGTACCGCCATATTTTCCACCACCCCAAGCACGGGAATATGGACCTTGCGGAACATTTCCACGCCCTTCTTGGCATCGAGCAAGGCCAGGTCCTGAGGAGTGGTCACGATCACCGAACCAGCCACCGGGATTTTCTGCGCCAGTGTCAGCTGAATGTCCCCCGTGCCCGGAGGCATGTCGATCACCAGGTAGTCCAGGTCATTCCAGGCGGTTTGGGTAATCAGCTGCAACAAGGCGCCGGAGACCATTGGGCCGCGCCAGACCACCGGGGTGTTGTCGTCGGTCAGGAACGCCATGGACATTACTTCGACACCATGCGCCTGCAGCGGCACGAACCACTTTTGCTCGCGCACCTGCGGCCGGGTGCCTTCAGCGATGCCAAACATCACGCCCTGGCTGGGACCGTAGATGTCGGCATCGAGGATACCCACCCGTGCCCCCTCGCGAGCCAGCGCCAGCGCGAGGTTGGCGGCTGTGGTGGACTTGCCCACGCCACCCTTGCCGGAGGCCACGGCGATGATGTTTTTCACGTTGGCCATGGCCGGCACTTGCGCCTGCGCCTTATGGGGCTGGACCTCGCAACGCACGCTCACTTTTGCCCGGCTCACACCGGCTAGGCCTTCCAGTGCGAACTGCAACGTTTGCGCCCAGCCCCCCTGGAACAACCCGGCGGCATACCCCAGGCGCAGATCGACCTCGACCCTGTCGCCGTCGACCCTGACCGCCTCCAGGCAGCCCGCGGTGACCGGGTCCTGTTCGAGGTAGGGGTCTGTGTACTGACGCAGCACGCTTTCAATCGCTGCGCGGGTGACAACGCTCATGGCAACTCCCTGGGCAAAGCTTGGTGATAGGCGCCTATGCTACCTGTTCGGCCCCGCTGATGAAAAAAAAACCGAGGCGCTTTATAGTGGTCGGTCTTCGTTCCACTCCAAGTAGCCGAGCCCCATGTCCGAGCCCCGCAAGATTCTCGTTACCAGCGCCCTGCCCTACGCCAACGGTTCCATTCACCTGGGCCATATGGTCGAGTACATCCAGACCGACGTATGGGTGCGCTACCAGAAGCTGCGCGGCAACCAATGCATCTACGTGTGCGCCGACGACGCCCATGGCTCGGCCATCATGCTGCGCGCCGAAAAAGAAGGCGTTACCAACGAGCAACTGATCGACGCGGTGAAAGCCGAGCACAGCGCTGACTTCGCCGACTTCCTGGTGGACTTCGACAACTTCCATTCCACCCATTCGGAAGAAAACCGCGAGCTGTCCAGCCAGATCTACCTGCGCCTGCGTGATGCCGGGCATATCGCCACGCGCTCCGTCACCCAGTACTTCGACCCGGAAAAGAATATGTTCCTGGCCGACCGCTTCATCAAGGGCACCTGCCCCAAGTGCGGCACGCCGGACCAGTACGGTGACAACTGCGAGAAATGCGGCGCCACCTACGAGCCTACCGACCTGAAGGACCCGAAATCGGCGATCTCCGGGGCGACCCCAGTGCTGCGCGACTCCAAGCACTTCTTCTTCAAGCTGCCGGATTTCCAGGCGATGCTGCAGACCTGGACGCGCAGCGGCACTCTGCAAGAGCCGGTTGCCAACAAACTTGCCGAGTGGCTCGACGCTGGCCTGCAGGAATGGGACATCTCCCGCGACGCGCCTTATTTCGGCTTCGAGATCCCGGACGAACCCGGCAAATACTTCTACGTATGGCTCGATGCACCCATCGGCTACATGGCGAGCTTCAAGAACCTCTGCGCGCGGCGCCCGGACCTGGACTTCGACGCGTTCTGGGCCAAGGACTCCACCGCCGAGCTGTACCACTTCATCGGCAAGGACATCGTCAACTTCCATGCGCTGTTCTGGCCAGCGATGCTCGAAGGTGCGGGCCTACGCAAACCGACCGCGCTCAATGTGCACGGCTACCTCACGGTCAATGGGCAGAAAATGTCCAAGTCCCGAGGTACCTTCATCAAGGCCCGAACCTACCTGGAACACTTGTCGCCGGAATACCTGCGCTATTACTACGCGTCCAAACTGGGCCGTGGCGTGGATGACCTGGACATGAACCTCGAGGACTTCGTGCAAAAGGTCAACTCTGACCTGGTTGGCAAGGTGGTCAACATCGCCAGCCGCTGCGCCGGGTTCATTCATAAGGGGAATGATGGCAGGCTGATAGCTGGCAACGCCGAGCCCGAGCTGACCCAGGCCTTCGTCGCCGCCGCCCCTGCCATTGCCGACGCCTACGAGAACCGCGATTTCGCCCGCGCCATGCGCGAAATCATGGCACTTGCGGACCGCGCCAACGCCTGGATCGCCGACAAGGCGCCGTGGGCACTGGCTAAACAGGAAGGCAAGCAGGATGAAGTGCAGGCCGTTTGCGCCCTGGGCGTGAACCTGTTCCGGTTGCTGGTGGTGTTCCTCAAGCCGGTGCTGCCGAACCTGGCAGCCGATGCCGAGGCCTTCCTCAACGTCGCGCCGCTGACCTGGGACGATCACCTGACCCTGCTCGCCGACCACCCGCTCAACGCTTTCAAGCCACTGATGACTCGGATCGAACCGGCTCGTGTCGAAGCCATGGTAGCGGCCTCGAAAGAGAGCTTGGCCCCAGCCGCTCCCACAGCGCCAGCCGGTAACGGTGAGCTGCAGGCTGACCCGCTGGCGGCAGAGATCGACTTCGATGCCTTCGCCGCGGTTGACCTGCGGGTCGCGCGCATTCTCAAGGCCGAAGCCGTGGAAGGCGCGGACAAGCTGCTGCGCCTGACCCTGGACCTGGGCGACGAACAGCGCAACGTGTTCTCCGGCATCAAGAGCGCCTATCCGGACCCTGCCGCGCTCGAAGGCCGCCTGACCATGATGATCGCCAACCTCAAGCCGCGGAAAATGCGCTTCGGCGTGTCCGAGGGGATGGTCCTGGCGGCCGGCCCTGGCGGCGCGGAGATCTTTCTGCTAAGCCCAGACGCTGGTGCCAAGCCGGGTCAGCGGATCAAGTAACTCCTGGGCCGGGGGCCTGCTCCCGGCCTGCCACCAGGCCCGTGGCGACGCCGCTCATTCAAGTTGATCGCCGCAGCACCGCTGCACGTCCAGCCGGCCCAGCTAGTGTTGACCGCAGCGCACAAGGAAAGCCCGCATGAATGCCGCCAAGCGCCGAGAAATTTTTCGCCGCTTCCACGAGGACAATCCCGAGCCGCGCACGGAACTGGCCTATACCACCGCCTTCGAGCTGCTAATCGCGGTGATTCTTTCCGCTCAATCGACCGACGTCGGCGTCAACAAGGCCACTGCCCGGCTGTTTCCGGTAGCCAATACGCCCGAGGCCATCCTGGCCCTGGGCGTGGAGGGTTTGTCCGAATACATCAAGACGATTGGGCTGTACAACAGCAAAGCCCGCAATGTCATCGAAACCTGCCGGATGTTGATCGAACAGCACGGCGGCGTGGTGCCACAAACCCGGGAGGCATTGGAGGCACTGCCTGGCGTTGGCCGCAAGACCGCTAACGTGGTCCTCAACACTGCCTTCCGCCAGCTCACCATGGCGGTGGATACGCATATCTTCCGGGTTAGCAACCGTACTCGCATCGCCCCTGGCAAGAACGTGGTCGAGGTCGAAATGGGCTTGCTCCGGCATGTTCCCAAGGAGTACCTCCTCGACGCGCACCACTGGCTCATCCTCCATGGCCGTTACGTTTGCCAGGCGCGCAAACCCCGCTGCGGCAGCTGCCGCATCGAAGACCTGTGCGAGTACAACGCGAAAACTTCCGACGATTGAAGAAAGCGTAACGGAGCGAAGCGCTCGATTGAAAAAATCTCTTTTACCCACTCCGAATTTGCCGATATAAGGTGCGCGAACAACACCGCGAAGAGGCCCGCCGGGCCGGAGTGGACGAATGACGACCAAGAAAGAAGAGCTGGATGTGGATGAGGATTTCACCCCGGTCGAGGCCGAAGAGGTCGAGCCCGTGGCTGAGGTCAGCAAGAGCAACCTGAGCAAGCGCAGAACCATCGACAACCTTCTCGAAGAACGTCGCCTGCAGAAGCAACTGGCCGACTACGATTTCGATTTTTGACGGCCAGCGCCCCGCAGGCGGACGCCGGCGTGCTTCAGATGATCCCGTTGCGCTGCGCGACTTCCACGAGATCAACCAGCGACTTGGCATTGAGTTTCATCAATAGCCGGGTTTTGTAGGTGCTGACGGTCTTGTTGCTCAGCAGCATGGCATCGGCAATCTGTTTATTCGAGCGCCCCAGCGCCAGTTGTTGCAGTACCATCATTTCCCGGCTGGACAGCCGCTGTACGAGCTCCTTCTCGCTGACATTGCCCATATTGGTGCGGACCGGGTGCAGCGCCTGATTCGGAAAATAGCTGTAGCCAGACAATACCGCCTTGATCGCACTGAGCAGCTCGGTAAGGTCCTGTTGCTTGCATACGTAACCGGCGGCGCCCGCCTGCATGCAGCGCATGGAGAAATGCCCTGGCGCTTGTGAGGTCAGCACCAGTACACGCATGTGCGCTATTGAGCCCGCGGTAAGCCGAGCGATGACCTCAAGGCCGTCGAGCTTGGGAATGCCGATGTCGAGAATGACGATATCCGGACGCGCTTCGCGGGCTAGCTGCAGGGCGTCGGCGCCGTTGTCGGTTTCGCCGACGACATCGTAACCGTGGCGTTCCATCAACATACGTACTGCCAGGCGTATCACTGGATGATCATCCACGATGAGCACTTTGTTCATGAGCTAATCCGATTGTTGCTGTTTATTGTAGAGCGAGGAACATAGCCCAGTTTCCGGCGGCAGGTGTTACCGAAATGCCAGGTTAGTGCAGTCTGAGATTCTCCTTACATACTGGATTGAAATATCCTACAACTAACGCTGAGGGCGCCCAGCAGATTGGCGTGGGGGCGTGGCTAATGACCGGAACGTTACACGCCCCCTTGCGAGACATCAATTCCGCGTCTCGGAATTAAGCTGTCAACCTGTTACAGACAGCCGCAAGACAGTGGCAAACCCGTTTGATCCGGTGCAATACGGAACCAGCGATATCTAACGCGAAGAGGCGAACGCAGGTCCTAGTCTTGGGGGGAGTCAGTTTAAGTCGCCCCGGCGACGAGGAGTCCCCATGAGCATTCCGGCCCGCTCAATCAATAACCCACTTGCGCTTATCGCCGTATTGGCCGCCACCACAGAGGCATCCGCATTGGCTAGCCTGCCCCTGCTCGACTACCGAAACCAGGGAGTATTCGTTTGGTTCTTGGTAGGCTTCCCGCCCTTCTTGACCGCCCTGTTCTTTATCACCCTGAACTTCAATCGACAGGCGCTTACAGCCGCGCCCATGGATACCTGCCACGAAGAACTCGAAGCGTGGATGCCCTCGGCACAGACAGAGGTTGCCCTGGAGCCCTCTCCCGTGGGGTTAAGCGCCGGGTTGACCACCACGCCCTCCCCCCTGCTGTCTCACAAGGCAATCTCCACCGCCGCGCGGCTGCATATCTTCGAGTACTCGAGCCAGGGCCAGTGGCAGCAGCTGCATCCCCTTGTGCAGGCATGGGCAGACAATGCCCTCGCCGAGCTGCAAGGAAAGGAACCAGGAGTGTTGATGCTGTTGGTACAACCACGGGCATAAAAAAACCGCGGCACTGGCCGCGGTCACTTTCCCAACACCCAGCCCTAGCCGAGGTTGCGACCCTTGTTCGCCGCAATGCGCATGCGCAGCGCGTTAAGCTTGATGAAGCCTGCGGCGTCGGCCTGGTTGTAGGCACCGCCATCTTCCTCGAAGGTCGCGATGTTCGCATCGAACAGTGAGTCGTCTGACTTGCGCCCAACCACGATGACATTGCCCTTGTAGAGCTTGAGGCGGACCACGCCGTTCACATGGGCCTGGGAAGCGTCGATCATCTGTTGCAGCATCAGCCGCTCCGGGCTCCACCAGTAGCCGGTATAGATCAGGCTGGCGTAGCGCGGCATCAGCTCGTCCTTCAGGTGAGCGACTTCACGGTCGAGGGTGATCGACTCAATCGCCCGATGCGCCTTGAGCATGATGGTACCGCCGGGGGTTTCGTAGCAGCCGCGGGACTTCATGCCCACATAACGGTTTTCAACGATATCCAGGCGGCCGATGCCGTTTTCCCCACCAATGCGGTTGAGTTCGGCCAATACCGTGGCAGGGCTCTTCTCCACACCATCGATCGCAACGATGTCGCCGTTACGGTAGGTCAGTTCAAGGTACGTCGGAACATTTGGCGCGGCCTCGGGGGACACGGTCCAGCGCCACATGTCTTCTTCGTGCTCGGTCCAGGTGTCCTCGAGCACGCCGCCTTCATAGGAGATATGCAGCAGGTTCGCGTCCATGGAATACGGGGATTTCTTCTTGCCATGGCGCTCGATCGGGATCGCGTGCTTTTCGGCGTAATCCATCAGTTTCTCGCGCGAGAGCAGGTCCCATTCGCGCCAGGGCGCGATCACTTTGACGCCGGGCTTGAGGGCGTAGGCGCCGAGCTCGAAGCGAACCTGGTCGTTGCCCTTGCCGGTGGCGCCATGGCTGATGGCGTCGGCACCGGTTTCATTGGCGATCTCGATCAGGCGCTTGGCGATCAGCGGGCGGGCGATGGAAGTACCCAGCAGGTACTCGCCTTCATACACCGTGTTGGCACGGAACATAGGGAAGACGAAATCACGCACGAACTCTTCGCGAAGGTCGTCGATGTACACTTCCTTCACGCCCATCGCCTGGGCCTTGGCGCGCGCCGGCTCGACTTCCTCGCCCTGGCCCAGGTCAGCGGTGAAGGTCACCACTTCACAGTTGTAGGTATCCTGCAGCCACTTGAGGATCACCGAGGTGTCCAGGCCGCCGGAATATGCCAGAACGACCTTTTTTACGTCCGCCATGCCATCACTCCACGGGGTTTTGCTGAAAGCCGCCGATTCTACCGCCGACTCGGGCAGAATTACAGTAGCGCGACAGCAACTGTTCGCAAAGCGACAGCCACGGGAGTACGAACGTCCCCTGCTATCAGCCTTTGGCGGGCCCTTTCGCAGGTGCGGCTACGGGAGCCGGCGCAGCGGGTGCTGGTGCCGGCGGCGACGCCGGCGCGGTCTCGGCTGGCGCTTGCACAGCAGCAGGGGCCAGCGCTGTGGCAGGGCGCTTGTCCAGCTGAATGTTCACCCGACGGTTGCGCGCCCGGTTGGCGGGAGAGTTGTTCGGCACCAATGGATACTGCTCGCCATGGAAGCGGATCTCTATCTGCTCTTCAGGAACGCCATGAGCCTTCAGGTAATCAGCCACCGACAGCGCCCGGCGCCGCGACAACTCGCGATTGGTGAGGCGGTTGCCGCTGTTGTCGGAGTGACCGTCCAGTTCTATATGATTGACCGCAGGGTCGACTTTCATAAAGGCGAGGATAGTGTCGAGCCGCGCCTTTGCGGCCGCGTCCAGTTCCACTCCGGTTCCTGGGAACGGAAGCTGGGTCAGCCTTACCTGGTCATAGTTCATGGGCAACAGTTTGGCCGTACACGCTTGGTAGTCGGCCCAGGCCTTGTTGAACTTCACCGGCAGCAAGCGCACTTCCATCGCCTGACCAGTGTCTGCGGACATCGCGCGTACCACCGTGCTACGCCCCTCCATCAAACCGCTGATAAGGCCGCTGGCCTGGCCTTGGCTGGACGTCAGCACCACGGGGCCGCCGCTTAGCCGCACCGCCCCCAGGCTGATGTCCGCGCGCCCCGGCTGCCACGGCGCCGCCGCGGCCAGCAGGGTGGCGCTGCCATTGCCCAGCGCGGCAACGCTGGAACTCAAGCGGAAGACGGCTTTTTCTCCTGCGCGGCGAACGAACTGCCCCTCGCCGAAGTCGGCGACTGGTTGACTCAACCGGCACTCGAAGGCATCGCCTTCGACTTTCCATTCAACCTTCTCTATCCGGGTTTGGAAGGTGAACGCCATCGCCGGCACCGCAGCGAGGCTGCAGGCGATCAGGGATAAACAGGCAAGGTAGCGATGGCCCACGGCAAACTCCGGAGAAGAAAACGGCGTACCCAAGGCGTATCGGTCGATGGCCGGCAAACTTGATAGCGGATGCCGGCGCCAGGCTTTTCCGGTAGGATTCGCACAAGCCCGTCAACAGGCAGTGAGCAGGGTCTTCCAGCGTGGCCAAGGCGTGCGCGAGGGCCGCGGCTCGGCTGTACCCGCTTAGCTGCCGGCGCCCCCCTGAGTTCTACCCGCCTGGTATCCCCCATGTCCGACCGCCTTACCCTGCTACGTCCAGACGACTGGCACATACACCTTCGCGACGGTGCTGCCCTGGCCCAGACCGTCGCCGATGTCGCCCGCACCTTCGCTCGCGCGATCATCATGCCCAACCTGGTGCCGCCAGTACGCGATGCTGCGCAGGCCGGTGCCTACCGCCAGCGCATTCTCGACGCTCGCCCCGCCGGCAGCGCCTTCGAACCGTTGATGGTCCTGTACCTCACCGACCGCACGCAACCTGAAGACATCCGGGCGGCACGGGCCAGCGGCTACGTCCATGCCGCCAAGCTTTACCCCGCCGGAGCCACCACCAACTCCGACTCCGGCGTCACGTCCATCGACAACCTCTTCCCGGTCCTCGAGACCATGGCCGAAGAAGGTATGCCGTTGCTGGTGCATGGCGAAGTCACCCACGCCGATATCGACGTCTTCGACCGCGAGAAGGCGTTCATCGATGAACACATGAGCCGGATCGTCGAGCGCTTTCCCTCGCTCAAGGTGGTGTTCGAACACATCACCACGGCCGATGCAGTGGCCTTCGTCAAGCAAGCCGGAAGCAATGTAGGGGCGACCATCACCGCCCACCACCTGCTGTATAACCGTAACCACATGTTGGTAGGCGGCATCCGCCCGCACTTCTATTGCTTGCCGATCCTCAAGCGCAACACTCACCAGAATGCGCTGATCGAAGCCGCCACCAGTGGCAATGACAAGTTCTTCCTGGGCACGGACTCGGCACCTCACGCCCGCCATGCCAAGGAAGCCGCCTGCGGTTGCGCTGGCTGCTACACCGCCTATGCGGCGATCGAGCTGTACGCCGAAGCGTTCGACCAGGCCGGCGCGCTGCATCAGCTCGAAGGCTTTGCCAGCGTGCACGGGCCTAAGTTCTATGGGCTGCCGGTGAACCAGACGCGCATCACCCTGGTACGTGAGCGCTGGGCCGCCCCCGCCACCCTGGCGTTCGGGGACCATGAAATCGTGCCGCTGCGCGCGGGCGAAACCTTGCAGTGGCGCGTTTTGGAGGCACAAGCGTGAGTGACGACCATTTCGACGATGATCTCGACGGCCTTTCTTCTTCCCCTAGCCGTCACCCGATGGCGGCGCGCTTTCGCGGATATCTTCCGGTGGTAGTTGACGTCGAAACCGGCGGTTTCAACAGCCAGACCGACGCCTTGCTGGAAATTGCCGCGACCACCATCGGCATGGATGAAAAAGGCTTCGTGTTCCCGGACCACACCTTGTTCTTCCGGGTCGAGCCATTCGCTGGCGCGAATATCGAGCCGGCTGCGCTCGAGTTCACCGGCATCAAGCTGGACCACCCGCTACGCATGGCCGTAAGCGAGGAAAGCGCGCTCACCGATATCTTCCGTAGCGTACGCAAGGCGCTGAAGGCCAACGGCTGCAAGCGGGCCATTCTGGTAGGGCACAACAGCAGCTTCGACCTGGGGTTTCTCAACGCCGCGGTTGCTCGCAACGATCTCAAGCGCAACCCGTTCCATCCCTTCTCCAGCTTCGATACCGCTACCCTGGCCGGCCTGGCCTATGGACAGACCGTGCTGGCCAAGGCCTGTCAAAGCGCGGACATCGATTTTGATGGGCGCGAGGCCCACTCGGCGCGCTACGACACCGAGAAGACTGCCGAGCTGTTCTGCGGAATCGTCAATCGCTGGAAAGACCTCGGCGGCTGGCGCGATTTCGACGCCTGATGCAATCGCCGGGCGACCTTTCATCGCCCGGCGCCGTTTCGCCCCGATCCCGTTTTGACAAGCATTCTCATTAACATTAAGATCCCGGCATTCCCAGCCTCACAGCGACGGTGCCAGCGTTATGTATGTCTGCCTCTGCCAGGGTGTTACCGACGGCCAGATCCGAGAAGCCATCTACGAAGGCTGCTGCAGCTATCGGGAAGTCCGCCAGGCCACTGGGGTCGCCAGCCAATGCGGCAAATGCGCCTGCCTCGCCAAGGAAGTTGTTCGAGATACGCTCGCGCAAATGCGCCCCGCCCAAGCGGCTATCTCATTCCCGGTCGAGTTCACCGCGGCTTGAAAAAAGCCGCTTGCGTTTCATTCGCTTTATCATTCGAGCGTTAACGCAAAGTTGAACTATTCCTGTTCACATTCTTGATAGTTTGTGCTGCAAATGCATGTTTGACAGCGCCTTTTCTGGCGCGCACACTTTCGGCATCTGCACTGTTCACAGGCCTATATCATGAAAGGTGACGTCAGCGTCATTCAGCATCTGAACCGCGTTCTCGGCAATGAGCTGATCGCCATCAACCAGTATTTCCTTCATGCGCGCATGTATGAAGACTGGGGCCTTAACAAGCTTGGCAAACACGAGTACGACGAATCCATCGATGAGATGAAGCACGCGGATAAGCTGATCAAGCGTATCCTGTTTCTCGAAGGCATTCCCAATGTTCAGGAGTTGGGAAAACTGCTCATTGGAGAACATACTCGCGAGATGCTCGAGTGTGATTTGAAACTCGAGCAGAAAGGCGTGATGGACCTCCGTGCCGCCATTGCCCATTGCGAAACGGTTGGCGACTATGGCAGCCGCGATTTGCTCGAAGATATTCTCGAGTCCGAAGAAGAGCATATTGACTGGCTGGAAACCCAGCTGGGCCTTATCGATAAGATTGGCGTCGAGAATTACTTGCAATCGAGCATGGGCGAAGAAGACAGCTGATATTTTGATCTGTAAAAAAAGCCCCGCTAATGCGGGGCTTTTTTTCATACAAGGCACTTGAAGCACGGCCGGTAGGCACCGCCAGTTAGGCGCCTGCCTGGGTTTCCGTACCGGCTTTCTCTACCGCACCCTTGATCAGGGTTTGCAATTCACCATTGGCTGCCATTTCGGCAACGATGTCGCTACCGCCAACCAGCTCACCGGCCACCCACAGCTGCGGGAAGGTCGGCCAGTTAGCATACTTGGGCAGGTTGGCGCGGATCTCGGGATTCTGCAGAATATCCACGTAGGCGAATTTCTCGCCGCATCCCATTATCGCCTGCACGGCACGAGCAGAAAAACCGCATTGCGGCGCATTGGGCGAGCCTTTCATGTAGAGCAGAATGGTGTTGTTGGCGATCTGGTCTTTGATGGTTTCAATGATATCCATGGGCACCTCAGGCTTGGCTACTCGACACCTGCGTGTCGATACATAGGGGCATTGTAAAGGAAAGCCGAGTGCCGCGCTCGGCTTCACCCCTTGCAGATCAGGCACTACTGCATGGCGGTGCCGGACGGCGGCCCGAGCATCTCGATTTCAGTAATGGTTTCGACTTCGTCCTGTGGCACATGAACACCGGTCATTTCACCAATGATCTGCCAATGGGCGTCCAGCTCCGAGCTGATGGTCGCCATACGATCGATCATGTGCCGGCCGGCCTCCCGGGCTACCTTGTCTTCGCTGCGTAGCAGCTCGAACGACATGGTGGTGATCGATGCGGTTAGATGGGTCAGCGTACGGGCAGTCAACCCTAGCAGCTCCATCAGCTGTTTTTCCTTCGCTTCCATTCGGGACTCCCTGTGTCGCGTGGAAAACATTATCACCCACGGCAGAGCGTTGTGGAATGCTGTCACTGCAATGCAGCCCATTGCTGTGACACCGTTCAAGAAACGGACTGCGCGTGGCCTCCACGGTTCACCTTGCCAGCGACAAACGGCGCGCCAGAAAACGTTGGTAAAGCAATGGCTGTTCAAAATCTGTGACACCCATTGGTAATAGGCGACATTTTTTTATACCATCGCGTCTTCCTTCACGATTCGCCGCCCCGTGCGGCCTTCGCCATAGGGCCCGCATTCATGCCTATAGCGCAGCGGCCCTTCCGGCACGTTGCAAAAGGTAGTTAAAGATGAACGCCAGGCACTTCCTCTCCCTCATGGACTTCACCCCCGCTGAACTCTCCGGGGTGATCCGCCGAGGGATCGAGCTCAAGGGCCTGCGCAAGCGTGGCGAGTTGCATGAACCCCTGAAAAACCGGGTGCTGGGAATGATTTTCGAAAAATCATCCACACGCACCCGGCTCTCGTTCGAGGCCGGCATGATCCAGCTAGGAGGCCAGGCGATCTTCCTGTCCCCTCGCGACACGCAGTTGGGCCGTGGTGAACCCGTAGAGGATGGCGCCATCGTGATGTCCAGCATGCTGGACGCCGTGATGATCCGGACCTTCGCCCACGCCACCCTGACGACCTTCGCCGCCAAGTCCCGGGTCCCGGTGATCAACGGCCTTTCCGATGACCTGCACCCCTGCCAGTTGCTGGCGGATATGCAGACCTTCCATGAACAGCGCGGCTCGATCCAGGGCAAGACTGTCGCTTGGATAGGCGACGGCAATAACATGTGCAACAGCTATATCGAAGCGGCGATACAGTTCGATTTCCAGCTGCGCGTGGCTTGCCCGGAAGGTTATGAGCCCGCCGAGCGGTTCCTCGCCCAAGCGGGTGATCGAGTCAAGCTTGTGCGCGATCCGCGCGAAGCAGCCCGCGGGGCCCATTTGGTAAGCACCGATGTGTGGACCTCCATGGGGCAGGAGGAGCAAGCCGAACAACGCCTGGCCCGTTTCTCGCCCTACCAGGTCACGCGGGAATTGCTCGATATCGCGGCCCCGGACGTGTTATTCATGCACTGCCTGCCCGCCCACCGGGGCGAGGAAATCAGCCACGATCTGCTCGACGACCCTCGCGCGGTCGCTTGGGAGCAGGCAGAAAATCGCTTGCATGCGCAGAAGGCGCTGCTTGAATACCTCGTTGAACCTGCCTATCGAGCCGAATGAACGCTTCCGCACTGCTGAGCCTGAACGCGCTGGGTTGCGGCTATGCCGCCCAGCGCGTCGTCCACAACCTAGACCTTCACCTTGCCCCTGGCGAAATCGGTTGCCTGCTGGGTGCTTCCGGCTGTGGCAAAACCACGACCCTACGAGCGATCGCTGGTTTCGAACCCGTTTACGAAGGTGAGATTCAGCTCGCCGGCCAAACGATCTCGCGCCCCGGCTATACCCTCGCCCCGGAAAAACGCCGGATCGGCATGGTGTTCCAGGACTACGCACTGTTCCCTCACCTCTCGGTGGCGAGCAACATCGCGTTTGGGCTCGACAAGCGAGCGGATGCTGCCCATGTGGTGGCCGAGATGCTCGAGCTGGTCAAGCTGCAAGGGTTGGCCGAGCGTTTCCCCCATGAGCTCTCCGGGGGCCAGCAGCAGCGCGTCGCGCTCGCTCGGGCGCTCGCCCCGGAACCGCAATTGTTGTTGCTCGACGAGCCGTTCTCCAACCTTGACGTGGACCTACGGCGGCGGCTGAGCCGCGAGGTGCGCGACATTCTCAAGAGCCGCGGTACCAGCGCCATCCTGGTGACCCACGATCAGGAAGAAGCCTTCGCGGTCAGCGACAAGGTCGGGGTGTTCCGCCAGGGTAATCTAGAGCAGTGGGACACCCCCTATAACCTCTACCATCAGCCGCAGACGCCTTTCGTCGCCAGCTTCGTCGGCCAGGGCTATTTCATTCGTGGGGAGCTGACGGGAAAGGCCAGCGTGCGCACCGAACTGGGCGAGCTGCGTGGTACTCGCGAATATCCGTGGCCGCTGGGCGCCGCGGTGGACGTGCTGCTGCGCCCCGATGACATCGTGCTCGCTACGGACAGCGCCATGCGCTCGCGCATCGTGGGCAAGAGCTTTCTCGGTGCCTCCACGCTCTATCAACTGCAGCTACAGACCGGCAGCCACGTTGAAGCGGTATTCCCCAGCCATGCCGATTACCCGGTGGGGCAGGACGTTGGCATCGCCGTCGCCGCCCAGCACCTTGTGCTGTTTCAGGCAGAGGGCAGTGTGGCAGCACACGGCTAGAGATCGTTGCTGCGCTGGGTTCTGGCGAAGACCGCGAAGCGGCTGACTCATGGCCGCTGCCCGCCCCCCACCACTGCCAGGCCAGGCGCGGCAGTGTCGGCATTGAGGCCAGCGAGCAGTCGACCAGACGCCATCAGCGTCAGTTGCCCGCCGATATGAACCCGCTCGCCCGCGAGGCGGCAAGCCAACTGGCCGCCGCGCGGAGAACACTGGTAAGCGCTGAGGCTGGATTTGCCCAACCGCCGCGCCCAGTACGGCACCAGGCTGCAATGGGTGGTGCCGGTCGCGGCATCCTCCGGTACTCCCAAGCGTGGCGCGAAGAATCGAGAAACGAAGTCGTGCCGTTCGCCACGGGCGGTGATCACCACACCGGCCCACATCATTTCGGCCAGTGCCGCCTGGTCCGGGCGACAAGCGCGCACCGCCTGTTCGGACTCCAGCACCACGAACAGCTCATTAGCGCCGAGCACGTCGACGATATCCACCCCTAGCGCCCGTTGCACGTCGATGCTCACGCCCTCTTCGTCTGGGTACTGCGCTGGCAGGTCGAGCCATAGTCGACCGCTGTCACGCCTCACGGACAGCGGCCCGGCACGGCTGATGAAGTCCAGAGTGTCCGCCGCTTCGGCATAAATCAATTGCAATACATGAGCGGCGGCCAAGGTCGCGTGACCACAAACCGGCAGCTCCACCACCGGGGTGAACCCGCGGATACGCCACACAGCCCCCTCGCGTACCACGAACGCCGTTTGCGATAGGTTGTGTTCGGCCGCTATTCGCTGCAACAGTTCATCCGGCAGCCAGCGGTCGAGCCGGTAAACGATCGTAGGGTTACCGCCGAAGGGACGGTCGGCAAAGACGTCGACCTGGTGAAAGTCAAGTTGCATGAACAGCACCCCACTCAAATGACAACGACGTGGCACACAGCCAGCTCAGCCCTTTGCGATCGTGGCGAAATCTGCGGCCGTCAGCCCGGCAAGCGTCGTAGCGGCCAGTTCCACTTCCAACCCTCGCCTGCCTGCACTGACAAACAAGGTTTCGAACCCCTGCGCGCTTTCATCTATGAAAGTTCGCAGGCGCTTTTTCTGGCCCAACGGGCTGATACCTCCTAAGAGATAGCCGGTTGCGCGTTGTGCCGCCACCGGGTCAGCCATTTCACATTTTTTTACCTTGGCTGCATGGGCCAACGCCTTCAAATCGAGCGTGCCTCCAACGGGCACGATCGCCACCAGCAATTCGTGACGCTCACTGGCGGCAAGCAGCGTCTTGAACACTTGTTCGGGCCGCAGGCCCAGCTTTTCAGCGGCCTCCAACCCGTAAGACGCAGCCTTTGGGTCGTGCTCATAAGCATGGACCTGAAAGGTCGCGCCGTGTTTTTTTAGGAGGTCGATAGCGGGGGTCATATGTCCGGTTTCCAACCCAAGCGGATTCGAAACCGAAAGCATATATCCAAACGGCACATCCAGCGTATAAAGCGCGGGCTTTCCGAGGTGGTCGCAGAAATTTCAGGCTTCGCTTCAAGATTCTTCTGAGTGAAAAGGTTCACTATTGAGCTTTACAGACTCATTTTCTGGTTATATTTTTTCGTTTACGAATGCCGGGACCGAACCTTTCTGCATCGTGCTGTCTATTGCGTCCGTAATCCCTGCACGGTTGGCCTCGCCAACAGTTCGGGCGCACGCTGAACAACAACAAAAATCGAGGTACTGGATGTCAAACGGCTTAAGCAAACCTGTTCTGTCCGGCCAATGCATGGCCGAGTTCCTGGGTACCGCGCTCTTCATTTTCTTCGGCACTGGCTGCGTCGCGGCGCTCAAGGTCGCGGGAGCCAGCTTCGGGCTCTGGGAAATCAGCATCATCTGGGGCATCGGCGTTAGCATGGCGATCTACCTCACCGCCGGCGTATCCGGTGCCCACCTCAACCCCGCGGTCAGTATTGCGCTATGGCTATTCGGTGACTTCGAGCGCCGCAAGCTGCCGTTCTACATCGCCTCCCAGGTTGCCGGTGCATTTTGCGGGGCGGCATTGGTCTACACGCTCTACAGCTCGCTGTTTTTCGAATACGAACAAGTGCATCACTTGGTCCGCGGCAGCGCGGCCAGCCTGGAACTGGCCAGTGTTTTCTCTACCTATCCAAACGCCGCGCTCAGCGATGGCCAGGCGTTTCTGGTAGAGGCGGTGATCACGGCGATTCTGATGGGCGTCATCATGGCGCTGACGGACGACAACAACGGCCTGCCCAAAGGGCCGCTGGCGCCGCTGTTGATCGGCTTGCTGATTGCGGTGATTGGCAGCGCGATGGGCCCGCTGACGGGCTTTGCCATGAACCCCGCGCGGGACTTCGGGCCCAAGTTGATGACCTTCCTGACGGGCTGGGGCGATATCGCCTTTACGGGGGGTCGCGAACTTCCCTACTTCCTGATTCCCATCGTCGCGCCAATCCTCGGTGCCTGCTTCGGTGCGGCAAGCTATCGTCTACTGGTGGCCCGCCACCTGCCGATGAGTAATGTGGCCGAGCCTTCCGCGAATATTCCGGCGGCCCATAATACAAATAAAGAAGAAGCCAAAAAGGCCGATGCGCGCGCGTCCTGAACCCGCGTGACAATCGCCCTACCCACTACCTTCAAGGCCACCGCCATGACTGACAAAAATTACATCATCGCCCTTGACCAAGGCACCACCAGCTCCCGCGCGATCATCTTCGACCGGAACGCCAACGTGGTTTGTTCAGCCCAACGCGAATTCGCCCAGCATTACCCGCAACCGGGCTGGGTAGAACACGACCCTATGGAAATCTTCGCCACCCAGAGCGCAACTATGGTCGAGGCCTTGGCCCAGGCCGGCATCAGCCACGCCCAGGTCGCAGCATTGGGCATCACCAACCAGCGCGAAACGGTGGTGGTCTGGGATAAAGAATCCGGCCGGCCTATTCATAACGCGATCGTCTGGCAATGCCGCCGCAGCACCGAGATCTGCGAGCAGCTCAAGCGCGATGGCTTCGAGGACTACGTCCGTGAGACCACGGGCCTGGTCATCGACCCGTACTTCTCCGGCACCAAGGTCAAGTGGATCCTCGACCACGTGGAAGGCAGCCGCGAGCGTGCACGCCGTGGTGAGTTACTGTTCGGCACTATCGACACCTGGCTGATCTGGAAATTTACCGGTGGCAAGGAGCATGTTACCGACTACACCAACGCCTCTCGTACCCTGATGTTCAACATCCACTCTCTGCAGTGGGACAAGCGCATGCTGGAGGTGCTGGACATTCCGGAACAGATGCTCCCGAAGGTGCGCTCGTCATCCGAGGTGTACGGTCACACCAAGAGCGGCATCGCCATTGCCGGTATCGCTGGTGACCAGCAGGCCGCGCTGTTCGGCCAGATGTGCGTGGAACCCGGCCAAGCCAAGAACACCTATGGCACCGGCTGCTTCCTGCTGATGAACACCGGCGACAAGGCGGTTGCATCCAATCACGGCCTTTTGACCACCCTCGCCTGCGGCCCGCATGGGGAAGTGGCCTACGCGCTGGAAGGCGCAGTGTTCAACGGTGGCTCTACCGTGCAGTGGCTGCGAGACGAACTCAAGGTCGTCAATGACGCCCTGGACACCGAATACTTCGCCAACAAGGTCAAGGACAGCAATGGCGTGTACCTGGTACCTGCCTTCACCGGGCTGGGCGCACCTTATTGGGACCCGTACGCCCGTGGCGCCTTGTTCGGCCTAACCCGCGGAGTGAAGGCAGACCATGTGATCCGTGCGGCGCTGGAATCCATCGCTTATCAAACTCGTGACGTACTGGATGCCATGCAGCAAGACGCCGGCGAACGCCTGAGTACCTTGCGCGTGGACGGCGGCGCCGTGGCCAACAACTTCCTCATGCAGTTCCAGGCGGACATCCTCGGCACCCCAGTCGAGCGCCCGCAAATGCGCGAGACCACAGCGTTGGGCGCGGCTTACCTGGCTGGGTTGGCTTCAGGCTTCTGGAGCAGCCTGGACGAGCTGCGCAACAAGGCCGTCATCGAGCGCCAGTTCACTCCATTGGTGGACGAAGCGCAACGCCAGGCCATGTACGCCGGTTGGCAGAAGGCTGTAGAACGTACCCGAGGCTGGGCGCAGTGATCCGCCGCTGGCGGTAATACCCGCCAGCACGCTAGCGAACCGGGGGACGCTGCGGCATCATGGGAAAATTTTTGTACAGCAACAAGGATTTCCCATGAACCTGCCCCCCCGTCAGCAGCAGATCCTGGAACTGGTGCGTGAGCGTGGCTACGTCAGCATCGAAGAGATGGCCCAGCTGTTCGTGGTCACGCCGCAAACCATTCGCCGGGATATCAACCAGCTCGCCGAAGGCGGGCTGCTGCGGCGCTACCACGGTGGCGCGGCATACGATTCGAGCATCGAAAACACCGCCTACGCGATGCGCGCCGACCAGATGCGCGATGAAAAGCAACGCATTGCCGATGCCATCGCCGCGCAAATCCCGGATCACGCTTCGCTCTTCATCAATATCGGCACCACGACCGAGTCCATTGCCCGGGCATTGCTGGGGCATAACCAGCTCAAGATCATCACCAACAACTTGCATGTGGCGTCGATTCTCAGCGGCAAGGAGGACTTCGAAGTGCTGCTCGCCGGCGGTACCGTGCGCCGTGATGGAGGCGTGGTGGGTCAGGCCTGCGTGGACTTCATCAATCAGTTCAAGGTGGATTTCGCCTTGGTAGGGATCAGCGGCATCGATGAAGAAGACGGCAGCCTGCTGGACTTCGACTATCAGGAAGTGCGGGTATCCCAGGCCATTATCGCCAACGCTCGGCAGGTCATCCTGGCCGCCGACTCCAGCAAGTTCGGCCGCAATGCCATGGTTCGCCTGGGCTCGATCGCCTTGATCGACTGCCTGGTGACCGACAGCGCCCCAGCGCCGGCACTGATCCAGCACCTGAACCAGCATAAGGTCCGCCTCGAGGTCGTCTGACCACCGGCACCGCCTAAGGTGCCGTGCATTTTCATAATTGTTCTTTTTAGTTCGCCTGATGAAGAAATTCAATCAAAGGGCGCTGGCGGGTGCGCCCTTCTTGAGCTACCATTTTCGAAAATGAACATTTAGTGTTCGGATCTATTTTCGAATTTGCTCGGAGGCTCCCATGCCGGATAACTCGCACTCGCCCGAAACCCTATACGACGTCGCGGTTATCGGTGGCGGGATCAACGGCGTGGGCATTGCCGCCGATGCAGCGGGGCGCGGGTTGTCGGTGTTCCTTTGTGAAAAGGACGACCTTGCCAGCCATACCTCTTCGGCCAGCAGCAAGCTGATCCACGGTGGCCTGCGTTACTTGGAACATTACGAATTCCGCCTGGTGCGCGAGGCTTTGGCTGAGCGTGAAGTTCTGTTGGCCAAGGCGCCACACATCGTCAAGCCCATGCGCTTCGTTCTGCCGCACCAACCGCACTTGCGCCCCGCCTGGATGATCCGTGCCGGGCTGTTCCTTTACGATCATTTGGGCAAGCGCGAAAAACTCCCGGCGTCCCGCGGGCTCCGCTTTGGCCCGCGTAATCCGTTGAAAGCCGAGCTCAAGCGCGGCTTTGAATACTCAGACTGCTGGGTGGACGATGCCCGCTTGGTGGCACTCAACGCCATCGCGGCGCGTGAGCACGGCGCCCAAGTGCGCACCCGTACCCGCTGCGTCCAGGCGCAACGGGTGGGCGATATCTGGGAAGTGCAGCTGGAAGGCCCAACTGGCGAGCAGTACAACATCCGCGCCAAGGCGCTGGTTAACGCCGCCGGCCCTTGGGTCGCCCGCTTCATACGCGAAGACTTGCAGCTCAAATCGCCCTATGGCATCCGCCTGATCCAAGGCAGCCACCTGATCGTGCCGCGGCTTTACGAAGGTGAACACGCTTATATCCTGCAGAACACAGACCAACGCATCGTGTTCGCCATCCCCTACCTGGATCGCTTCACCATCATCGGCACCACGGACAGGGAATACACCGGCGACCCGGCACAGGTAGCGATCACCGAGGAGGAGACCGACTACATCCTCAAAGTGGTCAATGATCACTTCAAGCATCAGTTGACCCGCGCGGACATCCTTCGCACTTATTCAGGCGTGCGCCCGTTGTGCAACGATGAATCCGACAACCCCTCGGCGATCACCCGCGACTACACCCTCGCCCTGACCGAAGAGCAAGGCAAGGCGCCGCTGTTGTCGGTGTTCGGCGGCAAGCTGACCACTTACCGCAAACTGGCCGAATCTGCCATGGCCCAGCTCAAGCCGTTCTTCCCGGCCATGGGCGCAAGCTGGACGGCTAACCAACCCCTGCCAGGCGGTGAAGGCATGACCACGCCTCAGGCCCTGGCCAGTGAACTGCAGGCCAAGGCACCCTGGCTGCCTGCCGAAATCGCAGCGCGTTGGTCGATCACTTACGGTAGCCGCAGCTGGAAGCTGCTCGAAGGCTGCCAACGCCTGGCAGACCTTGGCCAGCACCTCGGCGCGGGCCTCTATGCGCGTGAGGTCGATTACCTGGTACAAGCCGAATGGGCACGTGGCGCTGATGACATTCTCTGGCGGCGGACCAAGCTCGGGCTGTTCCTCGATGCAGAGGAGCAACAGGCATTGCAACAGTATCTGGCCCAAGCCGCGGTCACAGCAGGCGATACCCAGGCCGCTTGATCGCGTATGGGAACCCGTTCGGGAACCCATTCGGGAACCCATTCGGGAACCCATTCGGGGCCCCGTCGGGCGAGGACAACCGCGCCGGCATTGGCGGGCGCGGGCCGCTGTGATGAAATGACGGCCCTCGCCCGCGCCCAGAGCCCTCCTTCTCCGCCGTGAACAACCCTTCCCTTCGCCAGTGGCTGCTGCTGTCACTGGCCGTTTGCATAACCCTCGGCCTCGGCCTTGCGGGCTATCTGCTTAGTGAAACCATCGGCCTGCGTGTGCAGGCGGACGCCGGCGCGCGGCAACTGGAGCTGCATGCCCGGGCGGTGGAAAGCGAGCTGGACAAATACACCTACCTGCCAAGCCTTCTGGAGCTTGAGCAAAGCGCGCAGGCGTTGCTCGCCGACCCGGCCAGCGCAGCGTCCGGCCCAGTGAACGTTTACCTTGAAGGTTTGCAGAAGCGCAGCGGCAGCCGCGCTATTTTCCTGATGGACCTCAATGGCCGTGTGCTTGCCAGCAGCAACTGGCAAGCGAGCGACAGCTTCGTAGGCGAAGACCTGTCCTTCAGGCCGTATTTCAAGGACGCCGTGCAAGGCCGCCCCGGCCGCTACTACGGCGTGGGCAGCACCACCGGCGAAGCGGGCTACTTCCTCGCCCATGGCATACAGCGAGACGGGCGTATCCTTGGGGTGGCCGTGGTCAAGGTGCGCCTCGATGCACTTGAGGCGCGCTGGCAGAAGGCTCGGCTGGAGGCATTCGTCAGCGACGAGAACGGCATCATCATCCTTTCCAGCGATGCCACCCGGCGGTTGAAGTCCATCGAGCCACTCGATGCCGCGAGCCGCGAGCGGCTGGCGCGCAGCCGGCAATACTACTGGTCGCCCTTGAGCGAACTGCAGCCCTTGGAGCGCGAGCAGCTCGGCGCCGGGGTAGAACGCCTGACCCTGGTGAGGGAGGACGGCGAAAGCCCTCCGCGGCCAGCGCGCTACCTTGCGCAGAGCCTGCCGATCACCGACACGCGCTGGCACATGACCCTGCTGACGCCGCTCAAGGACCAACGCCGCGAAGCGATCATCCATGGCGTATTGGCGGCGATCGCCTTCGCCCTGCTGACCATCGTGCTGATTGCCCGCAACGAACGGCGCAAGGTGATCGCCACACGGCTGGCGGCGCGTGAGGCCTTGGAAGCCGCCAATAACCTGCTGGAAAAGCGCATCGCCGAACGCACCCTGGACCTGCGCAACAGCAACGAACGCCTCAAAGGCCAGATCCGCGAGCGCCGCCAGGCTGAGCAGACCTTGCGCAAGGCCCAGGATGAACTGGTCAGGGCGGGCAAGCTGGCGGCCATCGGTCAGATGTCCACCAGTATCGCCCACGAATTGAATCAGCCACTGGCCGCCCTTCGTACGTTATCGGGCAATACGGTGCGCTTTCTTGAGCGGGGTCGCCTTGACGTTGCCAGCACCAACTTGCGCACCATCAACGACCTGGTGGACCGCATGGGGCGCATCATCGCCAGCCTGCGAGCGTTCGCCCGCGGCGGCGAGCACAGCGGCCGCGCCGAAGCCGGCGTGGCCATCACCGCGGCGCTGGGCGTGCTGGAGCAGCGTTTGCAAACCCGCCCAGTGCAGCTCGATTGCGCGGTTACGCCCGCCACGGTTGCGATCGATCAAACCCGGCTGGAGCAAATCCTCATCAACCTGATAGGCAATGCACTGGATGCGCTCGAAGGCAGCGATGCACCAAGGATCGCGGTGCAAGGGCTGGTTGACGAGGGCCGCTACAAGATGCAGGTAAGCGATAACGGTCCGGGTATCGACGCGCACGGCCGCGGGCATTTGTTCGAGCCGTTTTTCACTACCAAACCCGGTGAGCTGGGCTTGGGCCTGGGCCTTACGTTGTCGGCACAGCTGGCTGCCGCGGCCGGTGGCCAGCTGTACCTGGATGCCGACGCTTCGGCGGGCGCCACCTTTATATTGATCCTGCCCCTATGGGCGCCCAGCGCCGGGAGTCACCTGCCTTGAACCCACCCTTGATTGTGCTGATCGTCGAAGACGACCCTCATGTATTGCTGGGCTGCCAGCAAGCGCTGGGGCTGGAAGACATCGCCGCTGAAGGCGTGGCCAGCGCCGAGCTTGCGCTGGAGCGTGTGAACGCGGGCTTCCCCGGCATCGTCGTCAGCGATATCCGCCTGCCAGGAATGGACGGGCTACAACTGCTCGACCAACTCAAAGCACGTGATCCCGGCTTACCGGTCGTGTTGATCACCGGCCACGGCGACATCGCACTGGCCGTCAGCGCCATGCGAAAAGGCGCCTACGACTTCATGGAAAAACCCTTCTCGCCGGAGCGCCTGGTGGAGGTCGTGCGGCGAGCCTTGGAGCAACGCGCCCTGGCCTTGGAGGTGTTTTCGCTGCGTCGGCAACTGGCCGGGCGTAGTGCGCTGGAACAGCGGCTGGTCGGTGGCTCGCGGCCCATGCAGGCGCTGCGCGAAATGATCGCCAACGTGGCGGACACCAGCGCCAATGTGTTGATCACCGGCGAAACCGGCACCGGGAAGGAATTGGTCGCCCGCTGCCTGCACGACTTCAGCCGCCGCCAGCCGCGGCCGTTCGTGGCGCTCAACTGCGGCGCCCTTCCAGAACCGCTGTTCGAAAGCGAAATGCTCGGCCATGAGGCCAATGCCTTCGGCGGACTTGGGCCACGCCGGATCGGCAAGATCGAGCACGCCCATGGCGGCACGCTGTTCCTCGACGAAGTCGAAAGCATGCCGGACAGCCTTCAAATCAAAATGCTGCGCGTGCTGCAGGAGCGCACCGTCGAGCGGCTGGGGTCCAACGAAGCGGTAGACGTGGACATCCGGGTGATCGCCGCGACCAAGGCGAACCTGGCGCAGGCCAGTCATGAGCAACACCTGCGCAGCGACTTTTTCTATCGGCTCAACGTGGTCACCCTGGAAGTGCCTCCACTGCGGGAGCGCCGCGAGGACATCCCCGAGCTGTTCGAGTACTTTTTGCGCCAGGCCGCGCTGCGCTTCGATCGCGAAGCGCCTGGGCTGGACAGCGCGACCCGAGCGAGGCTGATGACCCATGACTGGCCCGGCAACGTTCGAGAACTGCGCAACGTGGCTGAGCGGTTCTCCCTGGGCTTGCCAGCTTTCAAGGACGGTAGCAGCCAGGCCACGAACCTAACCTTCGCCGAGGCTGTGGAAGCATTCGAGCGCAACCTGCTGCAAGAAGCACTGGAGCGCAACGGCGGCAATCTCAGCCAGGCCAGCCAAGCGCTGGGCATGGCCAAAACCACCTTGTTCGATAAGGTCAAGAAATACCGCCTCACAGATGGCCCGCCCCAAGCGGGCAGCACAAGCGTTAAGTAACGCCGGCCTCGCTCTGGCAGAGGATTCAATGCGCGCCCCTCAACCTGGAGCGCTCAAGCATGCCATCTCCTGCAAACACTGCCGTTTCGCTTGTTGACCCCTTCTTATTCACCGAGGCCCAGCCTGAAGCGAACCCTGGGCCGCTCACTGCCGAACTATGGGGTGCGGTAGACACTTACCAGCGGTCGATCGAGCGCCAGCTCGAACGGCACCTCAGCGGCCGCGATACGTCTGCCTGGCCATCGTTGCTGCTGGCCATGGACTCGCTCCAAGGCTGGCACGAGCAATGCCGAGAGCAGGTGCTAGGGCTGTTGGCAAGGCCCGCCGTTGCCACACCGACGCAAAACGTTCCGGCGGCCTACCGCCAGTCGAACCTTTCTGGTGCACTGGCCGAAGCACAAGTGCAACGCCTGCTGGGGGCGTTGACCGAAAGCGAATTCACGGCCATCGAACGCTCCCTGGAGCGCCTTCTGGACCACCAAGAGCTGCCCCAGGGTTATCAGTTTGGTCAGCTTGCCCTTGCCGATGGGGAAAACCGCACAACCTGGCACGGGGCTTTGGTACTGAGCACGTTCAACGAGCTGGCCAGGTTGCCGACCTCGCCCCGAGTGCTGCTGTACCGCTTCGGCGTTCATGGCGGATGGAGCGCGCATGCTTCTAGCGAAGCGCTGCTCGGCGTCGCGGGAACCGCGCTGGGCGCCCTTGCCTCGCAACAGGTCACCCTGGAAGCGGCCGAGCACACTGCCTTCGATGACACCTTGAACGCCCGGGTGGCGGCGCTGACCGTGCCAGCAGGCAGTGGGCCACGCGATCGCGAGACACGAGAACGGTTTGCGCTTGAGGCCCTCGACGAGTTGACCGTGCCGGTGAACCCCGCACGTTTGCTTGCCTTGGCGCGGGTAGAAGAAACCCGTCGCTCATTGCGCCTAGGGGAGGAAGCGCACACTTGGTTAACGCGCCTGTCGCCGCAAGTGCGCCATCAACTTGCCCGGCTGATTACCGACTACGCCGCCGCGATGGTAGCCAGTGAGCAGTTGCTGCAGCGCGACCTGCCTGCCCGGGATGCCTACACGGCCACCCAGGTAAATGAACTGCTGGTCTCCCGCTTCGGCTTGAGCGAACCCTGCCGGGTGCGGCTCAAGCTGCCGTTGCAGGTCCACTTGGTGAAAGAGCCGGTGGCAGGCTCCGGAGCCCCCGGCACCCCGGTAAAGCAGGTTCCACGCCCCTCCCGTGACACCGAAGTGCTGCCGCTCGAAGCCTTGGCACTGGGCCAGATCGATGACGCCTTGGCCGAGCGGCTGGCGTTTCTCGAGGTACAGGTGTCTCCGCCCCATCATCCCCAGCAGCAAGCACTGGCCGCGGGCATCGATGCTGCCTGGCTACGCAGGGCGATGCCCGAACTGGATGTGGCCGGTACCTATGAGCGGTTGCTGGCCGATGCCTACCTGCGTGCCGGCCAGTTCAGGGGCGCGGCTGACGAAGATGAAGCGGTGTTGGCTCGTCCTTTTGCCTTGATGCTGGAAATGCAATGGGTGATCGCCCGCCAGCAAGGGCGGCTCGACGCACATGGCGTGCTGATGGCCGAGCGTGCTTGCCATGCTACCCGCCAAGACGCCTGGCAGGCCGGCGGCATGGACCTGACGCTGCGGCCGGCGGCCCTCACCCTCTTCGACGAACGCACTCACAGCAGTGGCAGTACCTTGGCCGGCGTGACCTTCGTGCATGACCGCGTCAGTGACAATACCTTGCTCTATCTGCCGGAGGCGCCCGACGGCCGAATGTTTCGCCAGTACCCTACCTTGGCAAAGGCCATCGAGGCGCTGGCGGATTTGTTCGTGGACCAGCGCCTGCGCCGTTATTTGTGTGAGCGGGCGGTAGAAGGCGATCCAGGACGCCTGGAAAACCTTGTAGACCAAGCGCTCATCCGTGGCTACCGCAACCTGGTCAGCGCCCGCGAGCCATGGCCTGCTCATCAGTCGCTAACGCGTAATCAATACCTGGCCAACCTCGGCCTTAGGGTTCGCGCGCACCGCGCGACCTCCACCTCGCGGGCCGATCAGGTGTTCCATAACGCTCGCCAGAGTGGTGTCGAAGCCGTGCGGTGGATTCGTATTGCTCTGGGGTTCATCCCGTTCGTGGGAAGCGCGATCGCGTTGGTGGACGCGGTCGAGGCAGGCATCGAGGCAGGCCATGCCTTCAGCGCTGGCGACAGCGTCCGTGGGTTGGAGGCCACCGAGTCGGTGCTGCTGTCGATTGTCGATGCATTATTCGATTTCGGCCCCGCAGCGCTCGTCAGCGGCGCTGGCACTGCCAGCCTGGTGGCGACGACCCGTGCCCGCCAACTTCGCCACGGCCTGGAAGGTGCCGGCCGCCTGCGCCAGCTGTCGAGCTGGAGCGCAAGACGTGCCGAAGAAGCCTTCAGCGGCTATGAGAGCGGCACCATGCTGACCGTGACACCGGGGACCGAAGGCCGCTGGCGCAACGTTTACCGCGAGCCAGACGGCAACTTCATCGCCCGCGGCAGCCACACCTACGCCGTGCTCTGGGATGAGAACCATCGCACCTGGCGCCTGGCGCCGACCCTTACCCGTGGTTACCGGCAGCCGGTAGCGCTGGACGAAACCGGCCGCTGGCAGACCCATGGTCAGCTCTATGGCAGCCTCGTGAACGGCGGCTTGCGCGGTGGGGGCGGCGTGCAAAGCTATATCGCCGATCGGCTGGACCCTCTATGGCCGGACACCTTGCGCCGGATGCTGCCGCGCTGGTGGACCGACGCCCATTTTCGCCGCCAGCAGCAATTGCTCAGCGAACGCGCCACACGCTGGAATGCCATCGTTGAGCATGAACAGGCAGGCACCCGGACGCTGGAGGCTTACAAACGCGGCGAAGCCACGCTGCAGGAAACGCTGGACGCCACTAACCGGACCATCGCCTCTGCGCTTGCATTGAATGAAACCCTGGAGCAGTACCGTGCCGTTACCCGCGGGCGGCGCTTCACCCAGTCCGGCGTGGACCAAAGCCGCGTTGCAGCAACGATCTGCGCCAAATCTCAATTACAGATCAAATTGTCGTTCGTCGAATCCGAGCGGCTGACAGAGCTGGCGGTGCGACAGCGCGAGGACTTACGCCGGCTGATCCAGGCAGTGAGAGATGACGACACCATCAATAGCCCGTTGATAGAGCCGTTGCTGGTCAAATTCAGAGACATTCGCCAGACCCTCGCCGGGCTGCTTGAGCAGTACGACAGGATGGAACAGAGCCTGGAACGCCTGCGCCTCTGGGAGCGCCGAGTCAGCTCCGCCGAGCATCGGCGCACGCTACATCCGGAGACCCAAAACATTTCCAGGGTCCTGGCTCAAGAGCCGGTGACACTCCTGCGCGTATCGCTGCTGATGGACCTGGCCCCGACCAACGAGCTTGGGCAAGCTTCGTGGGCCTACATGCGACGCCTTTTTTCGCCCGCTCGCAAACGCTTCGATCGGGTTGCCCAATCGGCCTTCACCGGCGAAGCGCTTAACCTGCAGCCACAACAGCGGCAACGGCTGAAAAGCCAGCTCAAGGAACAAAGCCAGGCGTTCATTCGGGTGCTGCGGCGGCTGCTGGCAAGTTATCCCGAGCAGTTCGACCCGGCGCTGAGCGAACGCCTGCTGGAGGAGTTGCGCAAGCTTCACGATGGTTTGCCAGTACAACCGATGAGGCCGGAGGCAGTATCGGGGCGGGTGCGCCCGCGGGTGTTCGAAGGCGACGGCCTGCTGCTGGTCGGCGACCCGATACCCAACGAGCCGGACGTGTTGGTGATCCCCCGCGTGGACAACCGGCCGGAACGCTGGACCCGCGGCATCGACCAGAACTGGATTCCGGCCGAACCCGTCACCACCGCGCCGATTGCAAGCCCTCTGCCGATGTTGGTGCGCCATGCCGAAGACAGGCTGGGGCAATTGCCCGCGCTGCGCCGTCGTCTGCAACGTTATGCGAACCAGCGAACCCTGCCAGCCGACCTGGAAGACCTGTACCTGGGGGAGAGCCAGGAACTGGAATACCGCATCCGCCAATTACGGGAGGCCGACCCCAACAACAATCAGGCGGCATTGATAGAGCGCTTGCAACAGGAAGCCGAACGGCTGCGTGAAGAAGGGCGCCAGGCGCGGATTCAACATTCCAAAACCTCATCCAGCCCCAGCGGAGGGCATCTGGAGTATCTGCTGGAGGCCGGTGAGGTTCGCATCCGCAGGGTCGGCACGCTGCAACGCTCTGGCGCCCGGCCCGCGATCCGAAATTGGTTGCAGGAGTACGAAATCCTCGACCTGCGCAACGGGCAGCCACTGTGCTACGCCCATTTCCACTACGCCGTCGAGCAACCTCGGTTTGGAGACTTCGTGGCGGCCCACCTGAAAACGCCGGCGCAGAGGTTCCAAGCCGCTTCCGCACCAGGCGAACCAGCCATCTGGCGGGGTGAGATCAGCCGCCGGCTTGCAAACAGGGTATTCCAGCCCTTGTTCCAATAACCCTATGCGCCGCCACCTTGGTGGCGGCGCGCTGTTCTCCAACAGGCCCCCTTCCAGATAACGGCCGCCGATAGCCCCTGAACAAACCTACGCCGCGTTCCAGGTTGCAAACAGCAGCGGTGGCTTGTTGCCTAACGCTGCATGAGTCAAACTCAGGCCTAATCAAACTAACCTGAAGATCATTCATGGTGACCCGTGCTTGAGATACGCCATTTAAAAACCCTCCACGCCCTGCGTGACGCCGACAGCCTGGTGGAGGCGGCGGAGCGCTTGCACCTGACCCAGTCCGCGCTGTCGCACCAGTTCAAGGAGCTGGAGGACCGTTTGGGCATGCCGCTGTTCATGCGCAAGACCAAACCGGTACGTTTCACCAGCGCGGGCTTGCGCCTGCTGCAACTGGCCGACGCCGCCCTGCCGCTGATGCGCGGCGCGGAACGCGACATCGCCCGGCTGGCCGGCGGTACAGCCGGGCGGCTGCACATGGCGATCGAATGCCACAGCTGCTTTCAATGGTTGATGCCGACCATTGACCAATTTCGCGACGCCTGGCCGGAAGTCGAACTGGACCTGGCCTCAGGCTTTGCCTTCGCCCCTCTTCCCGCGCTGGCCCGGGGCGACCTGGACCTGGTCGTGACTTCCGACCCGGTCGACCTCGCCGGCATTACCTATGTGCCGCTATTCACCTACGAAGCCATGCTCGCGGTGGGCAACCAGCACCCCTTGGCCAGCAAGCCGTGGATCGAGCCGGAAGACCTGCGCGAGCAAACCTTGATCACCTACCCGGTGGAGCGGGACCGCCTGGACATCTTTACCCGCTTCCTGGAGCCAGCGGAGATCGAGCCGGCAGCGGTACGTACCGCCGAACTGTCGGTGATGATGATGCAGTTGGTCGCCAGCGGTCGGGGCGTGTGCGGCATGCCGCACTGGGCCCTGCATGAATACAGCGCGCGTGGCTACGTCAAGGCGCGGCGGCTGGGTGAAAAAGGCCTGTTCGCAACACTGTATGCGGCTATCCGCGCCGACATGCTCGATGCGCCCTTTATGCGGGACTTCCTGCTGACCGCCAAGGACACGTCCTTCGCCACCCTCGACGGCGTGAGCGCAGTGCGCTAAGGCGCCCGTACCGCCCGGCGGCGCTTGCAAGGCGGCCGCCACAGCCCCATAAAGGACGCATGAACCTGCCTCCTGTGGACCCTATCCTCGACGCCTTTCACCCGGCCGTATGCCGCTGGTTCCGCCAGAGCTTCCCGGCGGTGACACCGGCGCAAGCGGCGGCATGGCCGCTCATCCGCGCCGGCCATTCCATCCTGGTCGCCGCGCCTACCGGTTCTGGCAAAACCCTGACGGCATTCCTGGCGGTGCTGGACGAGCTGGTGCACCAGGCGCTCGGGCCCGGCGGGCTGCCCGAGCAGACACTGGTGGTCTATGTGTCGCCGCTCAAAGCCCTGTCCAATGACATCCAGATCAACCTGCAACGCCCGTTGGCCGGTATCAGCGGCCAACTAGAGGCCATGGGCTTGCCACCGCTACGCCTGCGCACCGCCGTGCGAACCGGCGACACTCCGCAAAAAGAGCGGGCGGCGATGCGCAAGCAACCTCCGCATATCTTGGTGACCACGCCAGAATCGCTGTACGTGTTGCTCGGGTCAGATGGCGGGCGGCAAATGCTCGCTGGGGTGGGCACGGTGATCGTCGATGAAATCCATGCCGTGGCCGACAGCAAGCGCGGCAGCCACATGGCGTTGAGCCTGGAGCGTTTGCAGGCTCTGAGTGGCGCGCCGTTGCGGCGGATCGGCCTGTCTGCGACGCAAAAGCCGATCGAACGGGTGGCCGCCTTTTTGGTGGGCGCTGAGCGTGCCTGCGAGATCGTTGACGTGGGCCATGCCCGCCCTCGCGACCTGGCGCTGGAAGTGCCGCCGGTGCCGCTGGGCGCCGTCATGGCCAACGATGTGTGGGAACTGGTCTACAACCGCCTCGCGGAGCTGGCCCGTGATCACCGCACCAGCCTGATTTTCGTCAACACCCGGCGGCTGGCCGAACGCTTGACCCGCCACCTGAGCGAGCGCCTGGGCCGTGAGCATGTGGCAGCACACCACGGCAGCCTGGCGCGAGAGCAACGGCTCAGCGCCGAGCAGCGCCTGAAGAACGGTGAGCTGCGGGTGCTGGTCGCCACCGCCTCGCTAGAGTTGGGTATCGACATTGGCGAAGTCGAGCTGGTGTGCCAGATTGGTTCGCCCCGCTCCATCGCCGCCTTTCTGCAACGGGTGGGGCGTTCGGGGCACCAGGTCGGCGGCACGCCCAAGGGCCGGCTGTTCGCGACGTCCCGGGACGACCTGATCGAATGCGCCGCCCTGCTCGACTGCGTACGCCGCGGCGAACTGGACGAGCTGAAACTGCCCAGGGCGCCGCTGGATGTGCTGGCCCAGCAGATCGTCGCTGAAGTCAGCTGCCAGGAATGGCACGAAGACGCCCTGCTGGCGTTGTTCCGCAAGGCCCAGCCCTATGCCGGGCTGGCCGAGGCCGACTACCGTGATCTGCTCGCTACGCTGGCCGAGGGCTACAACACTCGCCAAGGCATGCGCAGTGCCTACCTGCACCGCGACGCCGTGAGCGGCACCTTGCGCGGCCGGCGTGGCAGCAAGCTGACGGCCGTCACCAGCGGCGGCACCATCCCCGATAACGCCGACTACAGTGTGGTGCTCGAGCCCCAGGGCCTGAACATCGGCACGGTGAACGAAGACTTCGCTGTGGAAAGCCTGGCCGGTGACGTGTTCCAGCTGGGTAACACCTCGTATCGCATCCTGAGGGTGGAAGGTGGCCGCGTGAGGGTCGAAGACGCCAAGGGCATGCCGCCGAACATTCCGTTCTGGCTAGGGGAGGCGCCCGGCCGCAGCGATGAGCTGTCGCTCTCGGTGGCTCGCCTGCAGGCGTCGATCGACCAGCGCCTGGCCGTCAGCGAGGGCCGCCATGGCCCGCTGCTGGACTGGCTCACCACCGAGTTAGGGCTGGGCCTGGCCAGCGCCGAGCAATTGCTGGATTACCTGGGGCGCACCCGCCAGACGCTGGGGGCGTTGCCGTCTCAGGATACGCTGGTAATGGAGCGTTTCTTCGATGAGTCGGGCGGGACCCAACTGATCATCCACTCCCCCTTTGGCAGCCGGCTCAACCGTGCCTGGGGCCTGGCCCTGCGAAAGCGCTTCTGCCGCACCTTCAACTTCGAGCTACAGGCTGCCGCCAGCGAAGACGCCATCGTACTGTCGCTGTCCACCAGCCATAGCTTCGCCCTCGACGAGGTGTGGCATTACCTGCACAGCAACAGCGCCGAAGCGGTGCTGGTGCAAGCGCTGCTGGACGCGCCACTGTTCGGCGTACGCTGGCGCTGGAACGCGGCCACCGCCCTCGCCCTGCCGCGCTACACCGGCGGGCGCAAGGTGGCGCCGCAGTTGCAGCGCATGAAAAGCGAAGACCTGATCGCCAACGTGTTCCCCGACCAGATCGCCTGCCTCGAGAACATCGTTGGCGAGCGGGAAATTCCCGATCATCCGCTGGTGCGGCAAACCCTGGACGATTGCCTCCATGACGCGCTGGACAGTGACGGCTGGCTGCACCTGCTCAAGCGCATCGAAGCAGGTGATGTGCGGCTGATTGCCCGTGACCTCCCGGCCCCCTCTCCCCTGGCCGCGGCGATTCTCAATGCGCGGCCGTATGCCTTTCTCGATGATGCGCCGCTGGAGGAGCGACGTACCCAGGCCGTTCTCAGCCGCCGCTGGACCGACCCCGAGTCGGCTGACGACCTCGGCGCGCTGGACCCCGAGGCGATCCGCGCGGTCAGTGAGGAAGCCTGGCCCCAGCCGCAAGGCGCCGATGAAATGCATGAAACCTTGATGACCCTCGGCGCGGTGACCGAAGCCGAAGCCCAAACGTGCCCTCACTGGCAGGGTTGGCTGGGCGGGTTGGCCGCAAGTGGTCGCGCTGGGCGGATCACTCCCACAGCAGGCGAACCGCTGTGGTTCGCCCGCGAGCGGCTGACCTGCCTTCAAGCCGCTTACCCCGGCGCCCTGGTTGAACCAACCTTGGCCGCCCTGCCCGGCTTCGGCCAAAGCTGGGCACAGGAGGACGCACAGCTGGAGTTGATCCGCGGCCGCCTGGGCGGCTTTGGCCCCTTGCGCACGGCCGATATCGCCGCGCCGCTAGGCTTGCCCCTCGGCGCGGTGGAACAGGCGCTGGCACGCCTCGAAGGCGAAGGCTATGTGATGCGCGGGCAGTTCCGCCCAGACCTGCCCCAGCCGCAATGGTGTGAGCGACACCTGCTGGCGCGCATCCACCGCTATACGGTCAAGCGGCTGCGCCGAGAAATCGAACCGGTGACCCTGCAAGACTTCGTGCGCTTTCTGTTCGACTGGCAGCACCTCTCCAGCGTAACCCGCATGGAAGGCAGCGCCGCGCTCGCCCAGGTGCTGGCAAAGTTCGAGGGCTACAGCGCGCCGGTCAGTGCCTGGGAAAGCGACCTGCTGCCAGCACGGGTAAAGGGCTACAGCCCGATGTGGCTGGACGAAGCCTGTCGCTCCGGTAAAACCCTATGGCTGCGCCGCGCCAGCGCCGGGAAAAATACCGGTAGCACCTTGCGCGCGACCCCTATCATGCTGCTGCCGCGGGCGCGCCTGGGCCTGTGGCAAGCGCTGGCCAATGAGGAGGGTGCCACGGTGCTGAGCCCGCGGGCGCAAAAGGTGCTCGATGCCCTGCGCGAACAGGGCGCGCTGTTTTTCGACGAGTTGCAAGATGAGGCGCGGCTGCTGCGCACCGAACTGGAAAATGCCTTGGCCGAGCTGGTGGCAGGCGGCTTGGTGAACGCTGACAGTTTCGCCGGGCTACGAGCCTTGGTTACCCCGGCCAGCAGCCGGCAGCAGCGCAGCAGCCGGCGCGGCCTGGGCGCATTCATTGGCGGCATGCAGGACGCGGGCCGCTGGGCCTTGTTGCGTCGCCCAGGCAACCCGCCGGAGCGCACGGACCTGCTCGAACAGGTGGCGATGACCTTACTGCGGCGGTATGGGGTAGTGTTCTGGCGCTTGCTGGAACGCGAAGCGGACTGGCTGCCCAGCTGGCGCGAGCTGCTGCGCACGCTGCACCGGCTGGAAGCACGCGGCGAGATCCGTGGCGGGCGCTTCGTTGCCGGCCTGGCGGGCGAACAGTTCGCCTTGCCGGAAGCCATCCCCCTGCTACGCGAGGTGCGCCGACGGCCGTTGGACGGCAGCCTGGTCACGGTGTCCGCGGTGGACCCGCTGAATTTCTCCGGCACTTTGCTGCCTGGCACCCGAGTACCGGCCTTGGCCGGCAACCGCCTGGTGTACCGTGACGGCGTGCCTGCCGCGGCCCTCATCGCAGGCAAGCCCTGCTATTGGCAAGAGCAGGACCGCGCCCTGCTCGAAGCCCTGACCCGCAAACCACTTTTATAGAACAACCATCGCGTGATGGCTAGGCGATAGCCAGGGAGCCTGGAGCGCCCACGGTTCGCAGGCTAGCGCCAGCTCCTACATGCCGAGGCCGTAGCAGCCGGGCTTGCCCGCGACCAGACGTAGCGCCGGGGTAACGCCCGTCGCCGGTAAGCCGTGCTGCTACGGGTTGGCGAACCAGCAGCGCGAGGGGTTCGCAGCTTCGGCCACTAACCTTGAAAACTACGCATTCCCCGCCAGCCGGAGGCGCGCCGCCTGGGTGAAGTCCAGCATGCGCTTGAGCGGGCGGATGGCCTGGGGGATCAGCGCGGGGTCGACGAAGATTTCGTTGCTGCCTTCGCGCAGGCATTGCAGGGTCCGCTGCAAGGTGTTCATGGCCATCCACGGGCAATGCGCGCAGCTGCGGCAAGCCGCGCCGTTCCCTGCCGTGGGCGCTTCGATAAAGGTTTTGCCCGGGCACAGCTGCTGCATCTTGTAGAAGATGCCGCGGTCGGTGGCCACGATAAAGGTCGGGTTGGGCATGCGCTGCGCCGCGGCGATCAGTTGGCTGGTGGAACCCACGGCATCAGCCAAGGCAATCACCGCCTCAGGGGATTCGGGGTGCACCAGCACCGCCGCGTCGGGGTACAGGGCCTTGAGGTCTTCCAGTTGCCGGGACTTGAACTCCTCGTGAACGATGCAGGCCCCGTCCCACAGCAACATATCGGCACCCGTGTGCTTCTGGATATAGCCACCGAGGTGGCGATCCGGTGCCCAGAGAATCTTCTCGCCGTTATCCATCAGGCTTTCGACGATCTCCACCGCGCAACTGGACGTTACCACCCAGTCGGCGCGCGCCTTAACCGCCGCGGAGGTATTGGCATATACCACTACGGTGCGGTCTGGATGCTGGTCACAAAAGGCCGAGAATGCATCTACCGGGCAGCCCAGATCCAGGGAGCAGGTCGCCTCCAGGGTAGGCATCAGCACGCGCTTTTCCGGGTTGAGGATCTTCGCGGTTTCGCCCATGAAGCGCACCCCGGCCACCAGCACGGTGCTGGCGCTGTGTTGGTTGCCGAAGCGTGCCATTTCCAGTGAATCCGACACGCAGCCGCCGGTTTCTTCCGCCAGCGCCTGGATTACCGGGTCGCAGTAATAGTGCGCCACCAGCACCGCGTCGCGCGCTTTCAGCTCGGCGGCGATAGCGCGGCGATAGTCGGCCTCTTCGGCCGGAGTGAGCGCCACGGGTTGCCTGGCGTCCAGGTGAGCCTGGACCAGCAAGCGTTCGGAAATCTGAGACATGGGCAGAACCTGTAAGCGCTGATGTACAAAGCGCAACTATACACCAGGCCGCCACCCTCAGGCCTGCGCCATGAGGGCCTGGGCCTGCGCACAGGTTCCTGAGCTAGACCGCTGGTGGGTCCGCCAGCTCGGGCATGCGTGGGACCTGCCAATGACTGGCCAGAACCAGCGGCATCGGCCGGCCGGTCAGGTAGCCCTGCACTTTATCGGCGCCCAGCCGGCGCAACGTGACGAGATCGGCCATGCTTTCAACGCCCTCGGCCACCACGCTGCTTCCGGTCTCCCGGGCGAAAGCGATCAGCGCCGAGGCCATGGCCCTGCGCTGGCTGTCACTCTCGATGCCCTTGGTCAAGGCCATGTCCAGTTTGATGATGTCTGGGCGCAGCTGAAGGATGTGCCGCATGCTGGCGTAGCCGGCACCCGCGTCGTCGATGGCCAGGCGCAGCCCGGCCGAGCGTAGCGGGCCGATGGCATCATCCAGCGCACCGTAGTCGGACACCACGCTGTGCTCTGTCAGCTCCAGCACCAGCCGCCTTGGGTCGTAGCCGGCCAGCACCATAGGCAGCCGCCGCGAAAGGAACAACGCTGGCGAGCAATTGACCGACAGGTAATGGTGCGCCGGCAGCTGTTCCAGCCCGTCGAGGGCTTTCTCTACGGCGCGCAGTTCCATTTCCAGCCCAAGGCCCGCTTCCGCAGCCTCCTGGAACCACAGGTCAGGGCTGCGCCGGGGCTCGGTGGTAAAGCGTGACAGGGACTCCCAGCCACAGATCTCCCCTTGGCGCAGATCGACGATGGGTTGGTACACGACGTTAGGTTGGGCGGTTGCGAGGGCCGCGCAGATGATCCGGTGCTTACGCAAGCGTTCATCCTTGAGGCGCTGTTCGTCTTCGATGCGATCCGCGATCAGCTCGGCAAAGACCTTGAGCATGCCCAGGTCGCGCTCGCCGAGGCTGGTATCGGCACGGTTGGAAAAACAACAAAGGGTGCCATAGATGCGCCCACCGGTCAGGCGGACCGGCACACTCAGATGTGCGCCAATGGGCAGGGCTCGGGTTTCGGGGATGGCCATGGCCAAGGGAACCTTGGCGGTATCCGGGATCAGCTCTGGCAACACGCCGTCGACGACTTTCTTGCAGTAGCCCGCTTCCAGCGGCAGCACATCCCCAGGCTTCAAGGGTGCGACGCCACGGGCGTCCACATGGGTGAACACACGGTCTTTTTCGCGGAAACGAGAAACGAAGGCTACATCCATGTTCAGGTGGGTGCGCACGGCTCGCAGCACCTTGTCGATCCCTTCCTCCCCGGCTTCGATCGGGGGTTTGAGGGCCATTACACTGGTCAACTGCATGACTGACCTCCTTGTGACACGGCTATACAAGAAGGTTAGATGCTATAAGGTTGGATCCGCCATGTCCTACCCCCCTCCTGCGCCACTATTGAGCATGCCATTCGTCGCCTGGGCCGCCGCGCTTGCCGTCCTGGTAGCGCGGCGGCGAATGGTGAGGCCGGCCGTTGCGATCAGTTTTCACCGCGCCGGGAGGGGCCGCCGTGACTGTGCTGGCCGCCGATGCGTGCTTTCTCGGCGCGATCGGTCTTGACGTCCGCGTGAGGCGGCAGCTTACGTGCGCCTTGGCTGGATTTTTCCATGTCCGTGGGGCCGTAAGTCGGCTTGTGATGATTGGTCATGACATATTCTCCGCGGGTTACGAGTAACTGACGCCTGGCACGGACCAGGTTCGTCATAACGTGGGATAAATACAGTGCTAACTTATAAGGCGAACTAAAAATTTGGTCTTTCTACTACTATCGCTAAGGGCTTACTTGAATTGCCGGCCTATATAGCGAGCGCAAAGACTTTGGTAAACGCTCGCATGGCCGGCAACTTCAAGCATACCGTCGAAGGCCTGTCAGCTCTGGCCCGTACCCGCGTTACGAGTGTTGCCCTTTCCGGACCGCCGGCTACTGTTTTTCCCGCCGATGGCGCCCGCTTTAGCGGCCCGGGCCGGGTCGTTGGCAAAATTGCCACCGGACACACTACCGCCTTTGCGGCCGGCTTCTGCGGCGCGTTGTGGATTGTTTGCGAAGTTACCAGCATTCTTGCTCTTTACTGCCATGGCGATATCTCCTGGATGTGGGGCACTACTTACTTATGGAAGCAGCTGTATGGAATAAGTTTTTCGCGAACCGGAACGCAGCTGACAAACGGTTCAGCCTCCATCCGTCTATAAGCAGCGCCTTAGAGGAAAGTTCTATAAGGATTAAGAATTTACCCGCGCCAACCGCAAGCGATGGCTGTGGCGCCGGTCTTTTGAGCGGACCGACGGTCGCTGTAGCCTGTACCTGAGCTGAACAGCAAGGCGGCCGAAGGCACGGGTCGGCAGCCTGGAACGCTGAAGGCCACGCGGGTTCATACTCTAGGCTTTGTGCGTTTTCATTTCTTTGTTGGAGCTAGACCGTGGCGGACCCCGAAGACCGACCGAACTTTCGAGCCAATGATGGCGAGCCTGCGCTGCTCGGCCGCTTCGGCGTGGGCGCCCAGCCCAGCATGGGCGACCTGAACGCCAGCGTGCGCGTGCCCAGCGGGGGTGGCTGGCTGCGGCGGTTGCTGGCCTTCGCCGGGCCAGGCTATATGGTCGCCGTCGGTTATATGGACCCCGGCAACTGGGCCACCGACCTCGCCGGCGGATCGCAGTTTGGCTACATGCTGCTTTCAGTGATTTTGCTCTCTAACCTGATGGCCATCGTGCTTCAGGCCTTGGCCGCCCGCCTCGGCATCGCCACAGGGATGGACCTGGCACAGGCGTGCCGGGCGCATTACAGCCGGCCAGTGCGTATTGCTCTGTGGCTTGCGTGCGAACTGGCGATCATCGCCTGCGACCTCGCGGAGGTCATCGGTACGGCCATCGCGCTGAAGCTCTTGTTCGACATTCCCCTGCTGTGGGGCGCAGTGCTGTGCGCCGCTGACGTTTTTCTGATCCTGCTGTTGATGCAGCGTGGTTTCCGCTGGCTCGAAGCATTCGTGGTCGCCTTACTCACGCTGATCTTTGTATGTTTCGCCGCACAGATGGTCATGTCCCAGCCGCCTATTGCCGCAGTGCTGCACGGCTTCGTGCCGCAGAAGGAAATCCTGACCAATCCAGCGGCGCTGTACCTGGCGATCGGGATCATCGGCGCAACGGTGATGCCGCATAACCTTTACTTGCACTCCTCCATCGTGCAAACCCGCGCCTATGAGCGCACGGATGCCGGCAAGCGGCTTGGCCTGCGCTGGGCGGTGACCGACAGCACTATCGCCTTGAGCCTGGCGTTATTTGTCAACGCGGCGATCCTGATCACTGCCGCAGCGGTATTTCATGCGGGCGGGCGTACGGACGTCGTAGATATCGAAAAGGCCCACGAACTCCTGTCGCCGATGCTCGGCATCGGTATTGCCTCCACCCTCTTTGCGATCGCCCTGCTCGCTTCGGGCGTGAACTCTACCGTGACTGCGACGCTTGCTGGGCAGATCATCATGGAGGGCTTCTTGCACATACGGATCCCCGACTGGGCAAGGCGTTTGCTCACCCGCAGCCTGGCGGTCATTCCCGTAGTGATCGTCACGGCGCTGTATGGCGAGCGTGGCACTTCTCAGCTGCTGGTGTTCAGCCAGGTTATCTTGTCGATGCAACTACCCATGGCGGTGATCCCGCTGGTGCGCTTCGTGACGGATCGTTCGAAGATGGGCCCATTGGTCGCAGGGCGCGTGCTGACCGTGCTGGCCTGGGGTATCTCGGGGCTTATCGTGGTGTTGAACGTAAAGCTACTGGCGGGGGCCGTACAGGACTGGCTTTAAGGCGGGAGCGCCATCCGCCCCTAACCCGGGGCGGATGGCAGCTGGGGCTTACTTGGCGTCGCCACCGTGGGCGGCAGCGAGTTTTTTCGCAGCGGCCAGGTGGGCTTCCAGCTTAGGCAGGGTGTCCTTGGCGAACATCTTGAGGTCGGCGTCTTCACCGTCCTTGATTTCTTTCTGGAAGATCTCGATGGTCGCTTCGTGGGCCTTGACCTGGTTATTGGCGTAGGACTTATCGAACGACTCATCACGGATGTCCAAGATCATCTTCTTGGCCTTGTCCATCAGCTCAGCGTCCGAAGCCACTTTCAGCTTCTTGGTAGCGGCAATGCCTTTGAGTTTGTCGTTGGCCATTTGATGATCCTTGATCATCATCTCAGCGAACGTTTTCACGTCGGCTGACTTGCTCTTTTCCAGTGCCAATTTGCCAGCCTCAACTTCCGCGATGCCTTTCGCAGACGCATCGTCGACGAAATCGTCAGCATCATAGGCAAAGGCCGAATGAGCGCCCAGCAGGAGGAATGCACCGCAAATACCGGCTTTCAGCTTCTTGTTCATAGAGATCGTCCTTTCTTCAATGGCAGGCTAAACAACATTTCACCTTCCTTCAGACGGAGCGATTCGCGTGGGGTTCAGCATTTCTTGAAGTTGAAGGGTTACTTAACCGTAAAAGCGTATTGGCCTTCGCTTCGATGAGTATCCACGGACACCACCTTCCACTTCACCTGCCAGGTGCCGGGCGTGAGCGGGGCCAGCGGCTTAGCCAGCAGCACGTTTGGGTCGTGATCAGCCACACGCAGTTGTGTTTTCACGCTTTGCCCGCCTGCATCGATCAAGGTCACTTCACTGAAGGCAGGTTCCACCCCCTCGCTAAACCCCAGGCGCACTTCGGCGGGGGCGATGACGGTGCTGTTTTCGGCGGGGCTGGGTTGGCGCAAGTGGGCATGGGCCCAGGCCATGGAGCTCAGGCAGCTGGCCAGGGCGAAGGCAAGAACGGCAGAGGTTTTCATCGGGCAGTGTGCTCAGGTTGCTAACGCGAAGCCGCGCCGAAGGCGCTGGCCAGGGGCTGCGATAATAGCGCCATGGCTTGGCGCCGGCGACCATTGCCGTATCAACCGCACCGGCCCGAACACTCTGCAATTACCGCTTCGATTAAACGGAACCGCAAGGGGGGTAAGTGCGGTCTACGTCATACATATCGGATAAGGAGCAAGACCATGCTGAAGTTCCTCGGCGGTACCGTGGGGATTATTTTCCTGATCGGCCTGATCGTGGTGATCGCGCTGTTCAAGTTCATCTTCTAGCGAGCCCCCTCGCCGAGGGCTGTGTTCAGGCCCTCCGCGTGCCTCCCGCGCTGTTTGCAAGCTGTGGTTACAGCACCCGTCAAGCGCGTTGCTGAAGGGGTTGCTCGGCGATTCGATAGCCATTTCGACCACACCGCTTGGCCTCGTACATGGCAGCATCCGCTTCGCTCAGCACCGTATTGACGCCAGTGCCGGCCGCACCCGAGTACAAGGCGACGCCTACGCTGGCACCGATCTTCACCGTGCCACCGGGGAGCGCGAATGGCAGCGCCATGGCATGGCAGATGTTCTCCGCGATGCGCCCGGCAATGTTTTCGGCGGTCACCCCTTGCGCGACCACTACGAACTCATCTCCAGCCAAGCGGCACACGAAATCCGCCTTGCGCACCGTCTGTTGCAAGCGCCCCGCGACTTCCTTTAGCAGTTCATCGCCGAAATCATGGCCATAGGCGTCGTTGATGCCTTTGAAGCCGTCCAGGTCGAGAAACAAGACGGCAAACGGCGGAGCGCTGGGCTCGCTGGCCTGGGCCAGCAGCTCATTCAGCGCACGCCGGTTGGGCAAGCCGGTAAGCGAATCGCGCATGGCTTTGTCCCGTAGCGAGCGTTCGACCTGTTTGCGCTCGGTCACGTCCTGAGACATCACGAAAAAGCCATGGACCTCGCCGTCGCGGATGTCTGGAATATAGGTCGCGGACCACACCCGGCCACGGTCGGGCTGGTAATGCACATGGTCATGAACCGCCCGCTCGCCGGCCAGTGCTCGGCGGAAGTAAGGCAGCAGCTCCTCGAACAGCCCAGGCGCCAGCACGTCCTCGATGCGCTTGCCTAGCAAGGTGTGCGTTGGCACTCCGAAGACCTGCCGGTACACATCATTATTGAACAGGTAGCGCAAGTTTCGATCGACGTGAGCGATCAGGATCGGCAGGTTGTCAGCGATCGCCTGCAAGGTACCTCGGCTGCGCATCAATTCCGCGGTCCGCGCTTGCACCCTTTGCTCAAGCTCTACCTGATGGTCCCTGACCAATGCCTCGCTCTGCTTGCGCTGAGAAATGTCGAAAATATCGGTGATGAAATGCAGCGGCTGGCCAAGCTCATCGCGCAGCAGGGCGACACTCAGCTCGACCCATACC
>NZ_JANZKJ010000006.1 GCF_025642975.1 Pseudomonas sp. RIT-PI-S | reverse complement strand
TCTGGCACTTAAGCTGCCCCCGCTGGCACGGCCTGCCCTCTACACAATTAACCGGTAAAAAAAGCCGCCCCGTTATTCACAGGGCGGCTAGGGTTGCATCAGGCGATAGCTTTAGCCACCCCTGCCACGTTGACACCATGGTCTTCGCCATGACGGCGGATGAACTTCCAGTCCGCCTCATCGATGTAGATCCCGTTGGGCCCGCTGCCCCCCTCAAGGTCAATAGCCACTCGGGCTGACACCTGTGGTTTCACGGAAGCGAGGATCGGGGTGAAGCCCAATTGCTGGCTGGTCTCGAGCAGCGCCATCTGGTTGCGTTCGTCGATGTCTGCTGCCTCATCAAGATAGTACGGCAGGCGAATACGTCCGGCCCGCTCGCGATCCATCAAGTGCAGCAGCAAGTACATGTTGGTCAGCGCCTTGATGGTCATGGTCGTACCGTTAGAAGCAGCACCGTCGATGTCGGTGTGCAGTACCGGTTGGCCGTTGACCTTAGTGATTTCAAATGCAAGCTCGAACAGGTCTTTCAACCCCAGCTGGTTGTGATTGGCTGCGACCAGGCGAGCCAGGTATTCCTTGGCTTCCTCGTTCTTGCTGTCTTGCTCGGCGCTCTGGCTAAGGTCGAACACCGAGAGCGTTTCGCCTTCTTCGTATTGGCCGGCGCTGTGGATGATCTGGTCGATATGCTTGAGCGCGTCTTTGTTCGGTGCAAGCACGATCCGGAAACTTTCCAGGTTGGAAACCTGGCGCCGGTTGATCTCGCGGTTGAACAAGCCCAACTGGTGCTCAAGGCTGTCATAGTCGCTGCGGATGTTGCGTAGCGTACGGGCGATATCCGTGACCGCAGCCCGGCGCGCCTTGCCCAGGGTCAGGGCTTCATCCTGGCGATGCGCATAGGCATTGATCAGCAGCTGCAGGCGGCGCTCGGTGTCTTCCTCGCTGTCGAACTTAGCGACACCCTTTAGCCGTACCTGTGCATAAAGCGCCTCGATCTGCCCGTCTGCACGCAGTAGGGCCTGCCAGCTGTCTTGATAGTCATTAAGCAGCGGCAGCAGGTTTTCCATGGAGTCATCTACCGGCTCCATGAATGGCGTACCAAACGGCATGTCGGCTGGCAATAACTGGCGTCGACGCAAGGTATCGTCCAAGGTGCGCTGCTGGGCTTCGAGGTCGGCGATCTGGCGGCTAACCAGTTGCAACTTGGCTGCCAATTGCTGCACCCGCTCGGCAAAGGCATCGCTTGAGCGTTTGAGTTCGTCCTGGGCAGCTTCCATCTGTGCCAGTTCCTCAAGCTTGCCAGGCTCTTCGGCGGTAAGCGTTTGTGCCCGGCGGAAGTCTTCCAGTGCCTTCTGGGCATCGAGGACTTGCTGATACAACGTATCGGCCTGGGCCTTGCTGGCAGCGCGGTCGGCGGCCACGGCCTGTTGGGTTTTCAGCTGGCGCAGCTCTTTATCGAGGCGATCTTTCTGATCACGCAGCGCCGCGCGGTCGGCCAGTGCTTGCAGCGCGGGCGCCTCGATCGTGGACAGGTCGATGGCCAGGCCTGGCACCTCGAAGCGTTCGCCCGAGAAGCGGTCGAGTACCGTCTCTAACGTCCTCACCCAGGCATCGTCATCGTCGAGGGTGATTCCGTTGCTGCCCAAGGGCAGGCTGAACAGCGCGCCATTGAATAACCGCATCAGGCGCTCCACGTCCTGCTGCGAAAATTCTTCACGAAGACGGGCATAACTATTGTTATCGGCATGATCGAGTTGCTGCCTGACCGTCTTGAGCCGGCTCTCAAGCTCCCGAACCCGCAGCTCAAGATCGTCGCTAGTGAACTGCCGGGCATGGGCCAGGGCACCGGCCAGCTCGTCATGAGCATCCTTGGCCGCCAACAGCTGCTGTTCCAGCACCCGAGCATCTTCGACCAACGCAAACCGATGGCGCAGAACGGACAACTCGCCGAGCCATCGTTGTATGCCCGTGATCTCACGCTCCAGGCGCATCAGCTCCTGGGTGGTACCACGTTGATCGTTTTGCAGCACATCCTGCTGATCCCGATAGTGCTCGGCTTGAATGAGCAGCTCTTCCTTACGACCGCCCGAATAGGACTGCCAAGTGCCGAGCAAAGAGTCGAGCAACGGCGACAAGCGGTGCAGCTTGCCTCGCAGCAGGTCGCGTTGGCGCACGCCGTTGGCCAAGGCTTCCACCAGAGGGCCGGCCGCAACGAGTGCCTGGTAGTCCTGTTCCATCCGGCGTACGTCGCGGAAGGCCTCCTCGCACGCGGCGATGTAATCCACGCTGCCTGAACGCAGGCTGTGCTCGAAGGCGTCGAGGAACAACTGCTTGAGCTTGGCCGCAGTGATTTCCCGCATGTGCAGCAGGTTGATGAACAACGCCCTGAAGGTCTTCAGGCTCTGCTCGCTGGTCGAGCGCAGCGGGATGAGGGTCAGGTCCAGCGGTATGGAGGTATGGCCACCTACCAATAGCCGCCGAAGCTCGTCCGGCTTCACGTCGTATGCCTTGATGCCATTGCGCTCAAGGTTGGCGAACAGCTCTTTCTGGCGCAGGCAGGTGTCATCCTTTTGGTAATGACCCAGATCCAATGCGCCGGCATAGGCAAAAAACTGATGGCCAAAACCGCCGCCGGGGCCACGGCCGACCACGCCAATCACATGCGGCCCGTGGGGCAGTAACACTTCGCACAGGATGTAGCTGGTGTCGCTGGCAAAGTAGAACCGGCGGGACTGCTCCAGGCTGTATTTGCCAAAGCTCATGTCCGACATACGTGCCAGGATGGGAAATTGCAGTGCGTTGATCGACGCACTCTTGCCCAGGTTGTTGGCGCCGTATACCGATAACGGGTGTTCCAGCGGAAACAGCCCAAGGCTGTAGCCTGCCGTGTTCAGCAGCGCGAAGCGGCGAATGCCGTAGCGTTCCTGGCTCATGCATCAATCTCCTGCTGCTCTTGTTCAATTGCCCGGGCCAGGGCTTGCTCCTCGGTTTCCTCGAACGGCGTGAGGTCCAGTGGGTCACCTGTTGGCACGTCGGGCTCATTTTCAACCAGTACCGGAGTGGGCAAGGGCAGGGCGCTGTGCAGGCTGGCGGCCAGGTCGCGATCCTGCTGCACAGACAGACAAACATCGAGGAAACGGTGCATGGGTGCGAGGAAGCGATAAATACCGTTTTCCTCGTGGGCAAAGCCGAGGTGAGTCATGCGCCGCATGATTTTTTCCTCCAGCTCTTCCGGGGTTTGCACTTCGGCCTGACCGAACAGGTCGCGGTATTTCTCCAAGAGCGCGGGCAACTCGTCACGGCCAAGGCTGCCGCCGTCCAGCACGCTGATCGGGTCACGGCCCTGGTCAGCCAGGTGTTCTACCAAGATGAAGGTAAATAGCGAAAGCCGTTGCGCGGTCTTGTTCACCTGGGCGGCGGCTTGCTCGGGAACGAAGTAATAAAAGCCGCGCGTGTCGCACACCAGCTCAAACCCCAGGGCACGGAACAACGCCCGGTAGGCATCTTGGAAGGTCGAAAGCTGTGCGTACAACTCAGGGTCGCGGCGGCTGACATGAAAGCCTTTGAACAGCTCGCGGAAAATAGGGGCCAGTTGCGTCAATTCACGCAGGTCAAGATTCATGAACGGGGACTCACGGAAGGCTCGGCGGCCGAGGGAAGAGGCAGGTCGGCAGCGGGATGCAAAGCGAAAGAGCGCAGGCTCAGTACGTGCTCATGGGTAAGGTAGTCTTGCCGCTCCAGGCGCTGGCGGCCGAAACGCTTGTCGCGTGATAGCCGTGAAAACCAGTAGAGCAGCTCGTCAGTGCCGCCGTCAGGCTCTTGCTCCAGCAGCCAATACATAAGGTCAGGGAGTGGCAAGGCTTGCTCGCAGCGTTCGAGCATCTCGCGCACCGTGCGCGGCGCCCGCGGCGCATCGCCACGGCTGGCGGCTTTCTCGGAGCGAGGGAAGCGCGCCGGTTTGGACTCGAAGCGGGCCAGGGCATACACATAGGCTTCGACCTGGCTGGCAGTGCCCAGGAAGTTGCTTTGCGGGCGGCTGAACAGCGGCAGCGCGGCCTGTGGTACCGCATCCAGCCCCTTGCGTCGCATGGCCGCCAGCGCCAGCGCGGCACCACGGGTCACCGCATTGTGGCGGCGCGCCTCTTCACGCAGCGGCAGCAGCAGCTCGCGGGCGTGGCGCAGAGTGAGCTGGGCGCTGGTTTGCATTTCCAGGATGCGCGCGTGCGTGCGCAGCAGCATGTCGTCGTCGACCAGGTGGCCGAGCCGTTGCTGCTCACCCAACAGGCGCAGCAGCACCGTTTCGACCTTGCGCACGCCTTGCTCGAAGGCGCCATCGGCGTTGACCAGCTGGATCATGGGTTCGACATATTCATCCCAGGTCGCCAGCACTTCGGCATAGCGCTGGCGCAGCGGAATCTGTCGGTCGCTGGTTTTGGCGCGCTCAGCCACCGCGACCAGCGCTTGCTCATCGTTGGCGAGTTTTTTCAGCACATCGCGCACGCGCATGTCCAGCAGCCGCAATTGGCGAGCTAGGTCGTTGCCATCGCGAATGTCGAAGGCATCCTGGATGTGCTCGGCGAGCCGCTCGAGGTGGCGCAGGTAGGCCTCGATCTCCAGGCACAGGCCGAGCCTATGTTCACGGCGCAGGTACGCCAGGAAATCGTGAATCTGCGCGTTGAGCTCGAAGCGGTTCGGGCTCTTCGCCACTGGCACGAGAATGTCCAGGCGGATCCACACATCGAGCAGTGCGGTGATGTCCTGGGGCGTGCTTTCCCGCTGCTGCGCGGCCAGTTGAACACGAAGTTCGGCCAGGCTCAGCGTGCCTTGGTCGAAGCGTTCACACAGCGGTTCAAGCAAGGCCCAGTGTTCGGCGAGGGCGCGTAACACGCGCTTGGGTTCGATCATCGGATGGCCGGTTGGTTGCCAGAAAAAGGCCGAATTGTATCGCATCCCCACTGCCGCGGCGGTACTGCTGATCGCCCGCCGAAGTGCCGCAAGGCGGTCGTGAATTCCACCCGACACAGGTAGAATCGCTGCCCTGTGTTCTGAACCGATGGCCTGCCCGTGCTTACCGAACCTCGCCGCCGCGCCTATCTCGACGCCATGCAAGTGGTGCAGTGGCTCCCCCGTGCCGAGTTGCCCTTCGCTGCTGCCTCGCGGCCAGAGCTGCTTGCCTGGGTCGAAGCCAGCGCGCCCGCGGTCGACGCCGCGCCCATGCAAGCTCCATCGGCACCCGCGCCACAGCCCATCGCCCGGCCCGCCCAGGAGCGGCCCAAGCCGCAGATCACTCGGCCCTTGGCGGTCAAACCACAACCTCAAGCCGTTGAAGAGCCGGTTTCGCAGCCAGCGAAGGTGCTGGCCCCCGCCCCAAGGTTCGCCTTGCAACTGTTGCGCGCCGGTGCGTGCCTGGTGCTGGCCGAGCTGCCAACCGGGGAGCCGTTCCAGTCGCGCGATCCGGGGTATCTGTTGCTCAAGGATATGCTGCGCGCCGCCGGGCTGCCGGACAGCCCCCAGCTGATTGGCGAGCCGGTGCGTTGGCCGCTGCTGGCCAAGGGGAGCCTCGACCAAGGGCCGGAGGCGGCGACGGACTTCGTACAGGGCTTCGTGGCCGCGCAGATCGAAGCGGCGCCGTGCGTTTGCCTATGGCTGGTTGGCCTGCCTGCGCTACGGTTCGCGGCAAGTGTGGATGAGTCAGCCTTCTACCGCGAAATCGCGATAGAGGGGCTATGTAACGGGTGGGCGTTGCCCGGCCTGGAAACCCTGATGGATGAGCCGATGCGAAAAGCGGACGTCTGGAGCGCAATGCGTCAAATGATGACGCGCTGGAAACCTGTTGAATGAATGACGCAGTGACGTTCCGCCGTATGACCGAGGCGGACCTGGACGCAGTACTGAAGATCGAATACGCCGCCTACACCCATCCATGGACCCGGGGCATTTTTACCGATGGCCTGAAGAACTATGAGATCTGGCTGATGTTCCAGGGGCAGCAGCAAGTCGGGCATGGGGTGATCAACGTGATCATCGACGAAGCCCACTTGCTCAACATCACCGTCAAGCCTGAAAACCAAGGCCGCGGCTTGGGCTTGCGGTTGTTAGAGCACCTGATGGACCGAGCCATGGCGCTCAATGGGCGTGAATGCTTCCTTGAAGTACGCGCGAGCAATCAGTCGGCGTATCGCCTGTACGAACGTTATGGTTTCAACGAGGTGGGCCGGCGGCGGGATTATTACCCCGCCGCGGGAGGGCGTGAAGACGCCTTGGTCATGGCCTGTACGCTGCTTTAGTCGGCTTCACCATCCCAAGGCTTGCCGTCGAGCGGATGACGCCGGGCTTCCTCGGCTTCGTCCAGCCCGAAACCGCCGCCGATATCATCTTCGTCGACTTCGTTGAGCTGCAAGTCTGCCGGTGCACGGCTTTGCTCAGCTTCTAACGGAGACTCGGAGCCATCGTCACGGATGAGCGTTTCCGGGCTCAAGTCGTCCATGGTGGAGTGATGGTCGGGGGTAGACGCGCCTGTCAGGCCCGCCTCACGGACGCGCTCCGACGACGCCTCTACGTCGCTCTCCAGGCCGTCTCCGGTGTAGCCGGCTGGCCGTTGACCGGTGGGCTCGTTGAAATCCAGTGGGTGTAACGAGCCCATGCCGTCTTCAATGGTGTCGATCGGTGCGGGCTCTTCCGCGCCGTACGGGCGGTGTTTGGGTTCCATGATCTGTCCTCTGGTTTTAAGGGCCTTAAAAAGTGGACTCGCCCCGCCCGGCAAGATTCAATCAAGCTCGCGCTGACGCTCGCGCTGACGCCTGCGTTGAGGCTACGTGACCTGAGCGCCCGCTGCGGAGTCATACTGGCGCATCACTCTCGAGGCCTGACCATGCACGACCTGCAAGAACTGATCGACAACAATGCCCGCTGGGCCGATGCCATCACTCAGCGCGACCCCGATTTCTTCGCCAAGCTCGCCCGTCAGCAAACACCCGAGTTTCTTTGGATCGGCTGCTCCGACGCGCGCGTACCTGCCAACGAGATCGTTGGCATGCTGCCCGGTGACCTCTTCGTGCACCGTAACGTCGCCAACGTGGTACTGCAGACCGACCTCAACTGCCTGTCAGTCATCCAGTACGCCGTGGACGTACTTAAGGTCCGGCATATCCTGGTTACCGGCCATTACGGCTGCGGCGGCGTTCGCGCGGCCATGCAGGATCGCCAGCTGGGTTTGATCGATGGCTGGCTGCGTTCGATCCGCGACCTCTACTATGAGCACCGGCATGCCCTGGCCCCGCTGCCCAGCGAAGAGGCGCGGGTCGACCGGCTGTGTGAGCTCAACGTGATCCAGCAAGTGGCTAACGTGGGGCATACCAGCATCGTCCAGAACGCCTGGCACCGTGGGCAGAGCCTGTCGATCCACGGTTGTATCTACGGCATCAAGGATGGCCGATGGAAAAGCCTGGACACGACCATCAGTGGTCCTGAGCAGCTTCCGCCACAGTATCGCCTCCGTCCGCTGACATAATTCGCCATAAAGCCCCAGGGACTTTCTACCACCAAAGCGCACTAACATGCTTTGAGGCGCTAAAGCCGGCAACCCTGGAGGCAAGAATGAAAGCGTACGCGTGGATGGCGGCAATGTTGATGGTGGGCACGGTGAGCGCCCAGGCGGCAAGCAAGACCGTGGCCCTTAACCTGGCTGGCCCCGAGGGCACGCTGCAAGGGGTTGGCGAGGTGAAGGTGGAAGAGACCCCTTACGGTCTGTTGTTCACCCCAGACCTGAAGGGGCTGCCGGCCGGTGTGCATGGTTTCCATGTGCACCAGAACGGCAGCTGCGCGCCCGCGATGAAGGACGGCAAGATGTCCCCAGCCGAAGCGGCCGGCGGGCATATGGACCCGGCCAAAACCGGCAAGCACCTTGGCCCTTATGCAGATGGCCATTTGGGTGACCTGCCGGCTATCTACGTCAACGCGGATGGCACGGCGACCTACCCAGTGCTGGCGCCGCGCCTGAAAACCCTCGCCGAGGTGGAAGGCCACGCCTTGATGATCCACGCGGGCGGCGACAACCACGCGGACATGCCACAGCCCTTGGGTGGCGGAGGGGCGCGAGTCGCCTGCGGGGTGCTGTGAAGCGCTAGCGTGCTGGGTGCCAGGGCGTGCTCTCAGGCAATCGTGACCGGTGTCAGCACCGGCCGGCCGGAAAAGTGCGCCAGCAGGTTCTGCGTGACCAACTCGACGGTGGCCTTTACGGCATCCGGCGAGAGGCCGGCCACGTGGGGCGTCAACACCACATTGGGCAATGCCTTGAGCGTGTCGGGTACGTTGGGTTCGTCATCGAACACGTCCAGCCCGGCACCTGCAAGCTGGCCGCTTCGCAGCGCATCTATCAGCGCTGAGGTATCCACCACGCTGCCCCGCGCCACGTTCACTAAAAAACCCTCTCTGCCCAAGGCGGCAATCACCTTGGCGTCGACCAGCTTGCGGGTGTGCTCACCGCCTGGGGTGGCGATGATCAGAATGTCGCTTTCGGCGGCCAGGCTGTAAGCGTCGGCGAACCATGTGTATTCCACATCGCCGCGCGGGCGGCGGCTGTGGTACCCCACCGTCATCCCGAAGCCAAGCGCGGCGCGTTTGGCAATGGCCATGCCGACCGCGCCCAGGCCCAGCACGCCCAGGCGCTTGCCCGCCAACGACGGGCGCATGACTTTGCTCCATTCACCGCGCCGCACCGAGGCATCCGCCCGGGGGATATCGCGAACCACGGCTAGCAGCAAGGCCATGGCATGGTCGGCTACGGCTGGCGCATTCACGCCGGCGCCGTTGGTTACCACGATGCCTCGCTCGCCTGCCGCAGCCAGATCGACTCGCTCATAACCGGCGCCAATGACCGTAATGATCTGCAACCTGGGTAGCGCAGCGATTTCTTCGGCCAGCAAGCCCAGCGGGCCACGGGTGAGCACCGCATCGATCGTTTGGCCATGGCTGCGAATGGCGTCGGTGCGTGCCGCTGGGGTCGTCGCCAATATCAGGTGAAAGCCGGCCTTTTCCAGTATCGGCAGGTAGTCATCGATGGTTTCAACCAGCACCAGAACGGTTGTGCTCATTCCCGCACCCTCTGAGTTTTCACGTGCGGCCACTCTACCGCGTGGCACCGCGACGGTGGAGAAAAACCCTGCCAATGCCTGTCACAGTTTCTCGGGCGCGGCGGCGCCCCTTTTCAAGCGAGGTGAAGATGACAATCGCGTGGTTCACCGACCCCGCAGTGTGGACGGCGCTGCTGCAGATACTGCTGCTTGACCTGCTGTTGGGTGGAGACAATGCGGTGGTGATCGCCATGGCTTGTCGCCGCCTGCCGCCGTCGCAGCGCCGCCGGGCGATCTGGGGCGGCATGGCCGGGGCGGTGGTGTTGCGCATCCTGTTGCTGTTCTTCGCCATGCAACTGTTGCAACTGGCGTGGTTGAAGCTGGCGGCCGGCGTGCTGCTGCTGTGGATAGGCGTTCGCTTGATCGCCACGCCCGAACAGGATGCTCATGCAATCAAAGGCAGTGGCCATTTATTCACGGCAATCAAAACCATCGTGATGGCAGATGCCGTGATGTCACTGGATAACGTGCTGGCGGTGGCCGCAGCCGGGCGGGGCAATCTTTACCTGGTCGGGGCAGGGGTGCTGCTCAGCATTCCGCTGATCGTGTTCGGCAGCCGCCTGGTGCTGGCGCTGATGGAGCGCTTTCCGGTGGTGGTCACCCTTGGCGGCGGGTTGATCGGCTGGATCGCAGTCGGCCTGGCGTTCTCGGATCCGGCCATGGCGCGCTGGTTGCCGCCAGCCGCCTCCTTGCCCGGTTACCTGGCCAGTGCCGTTGGCGCACTGTTGGTGATGCTGGTGGGAGCAGGGGTGTCCCGCTACCGTGCCCGGCAGCGGGTTGGGCCAGCCTGATCAGCCGTGCAGGTTCAGCGCGTTGGTCAGGTCGCCAAGCGGTGCCTGGCCACGAGCGGCCATAGCCTGGTCGCGGGCAGCCAGCCCGTCCAGTTTCTCCAAGTCGAATACCCGAGTGATCAGCCGCAGGATCGACGCCGTGTCATAGACGGTGTGGTCGACCGTGCCCTTGCGCGCGAAGGGGGAAATCACCAAGGCTGGAATGCGTGAGCCCGGCCCCCAACGGTCGCCCTGCGGAGGCGCCACGGGGTCCCACCAGCCGCCGTTCTCGTCTACCGTCACGACGACCACCATGTTGTCCCACTGAGGGCTCTCACGCAGGGTCTTGACGATGCGCACGATATGACGGTCGCCCGAGGCGACATCAGCGTAGCCGGCGTGCATGTTGAGATTGCCCTGGGGCTTATAGAAGGTGACCGCGGGCAGCTTGCCGGCCGCCGCATCGGCAAGGAAGCGGTTGCTAGAGGGGTCGTCGCCCAGGCCACCGTCTCGCAGCCGGCGCTGGCGTTCCTCCGGATGCTCGGGCCCTTGTTGTTTGAAGTAGTTGAACGGCTGATGGTGGTACTGGAAGTTAGGAATCTTGGGAATGCCCGGCGAGTCCTTGAACTGATCCAGGGTGGCCTGCCAGCCGCCGGCGTACCAGGCCCACTCCACCCCTTTGCGCGACAGCTTGTCACCGATGTGATCGTGGCTTTGCGGCACCAGCACGTTTGGCAGGTCGGGCTTGGAATAGTCTGGGTGGTCGGGATCTCTGATCCACGTCGGCCAATAAGGCGGGGCCAGGGTGTTGACCGCATAACCGTCGGGCGTGATGGCGCTTGGGCCGAATTGCGGTGGGCCTTGCATGGCGCTTGCTGGCGAAGCCGGCAGCGGTTTGAGCCGGGTATCGGTGGGGTCGTCGCTCATCAGCGTGGCGATCTGCGAGCTGGCTGGCGAGCTGCGGGCATTCGGGTAAACCGGCGCGGTGGCGCTGATCAGGTACTGGTGATTGAGAAACGAGCCACCGAAGGCACCCTGGAAGAAGTTGTCGCACAGCACGAATTCCTCGGCCAGGTCCCACAGGCGCAAGGCGTAGCGGCTTTGTGGGTAATACCCCATCGGTAGCCCGCCGGCGTCGGCCCAGGCCACGAACTGATCGTTACGCCCGCCGTTGATCTGCATCTGGTTTTGATAGAACACATGCCAAAGGTCCCGGGTGACCAGGCCCATGGGCAAATCTTCGCCTTGGGGGCCTTTTAACGGGAAGGGCGCGTTGGGCAGTGTTTCCTGAAACTGCACGCCGTTGGGGTAAGTCACCCCGTCGAGCGTCTGTGGGCCAAGCTGCAGCACGCCGCCCCAAGCGGGCGGCAGGGTGGTCAACAGGCTGCCGTCGCGATCACGCTGCTGGTAATCCTGGGGCTTTAGGGCTGAGAGGGGCTTTTCTACACCAGGGAAGTCAGCGAACAGGTTATTGAAACTACGGTTTTCGGCGTAAATCACCACGACCGTTTTCACCTTCTCGCGCAGCGCCTTGTCGAGCTGCGTTGGTGTCAGCGGCGTTGACGGTTCTCCGGGCTGGCTTGTGGGTGGGGCACAACCGGCAATGGCACCCCCAGCGCCCAGCACGGCCATGCCGCCAAGGAAGCGGCGACGTGTGGAGGCTAGCGCAGGTGGCTCGGGCTTGGAGGGGTCGTCAGGCTGGTCACTCATTAAGGCTCCCACGGATGGTGTGCAAAGATGCGGGGCAACCTAGCAGCGGAAGGTGACGATAGCGTGACAGCGAAAAAGCCGCAGGCACAAAAAAGCCCGCGCTAGGCGGGCTTTCTGTGGTTTCGGCCACTCGAATAAGCAGTGGTGAAACCGGTGTTTGGTGGCTACACAGGGACTTGAACCCCGGACCCCAGCATTATGAATGCTATGCTCTAACCAACTGAGCTATGTAGCCAAGTGGCGCGCATTATTGGTGTAAGGCGGGTGGCTGTCAAGCGTGAATCTGCTTTTTTTTGCGTGCCTTGGTGGCGTAAGCGTTTGATCTGTATGGCCCAGTCCTGCCTCTGGCAGGTCGCCCCTCTTTTGCGACGCCCGGCTAAAACGCTTGGCGGTAATGCTTGAGCAGCGATATCGATCATGTACAAACACTGTACGCCGAGGAGGAAATTCCGCCGCTTCGCTTTATAAGCGATTCAAGAAAAGAGCTGCGCAATAAACCTTGCGAGTGTTCTACAGGAGCAAGCGGCTTCGCTTTAATTGCATCGCTATTGTATAGGCCATTGTCACAAAGTGACGAACGGTTTCGATTTTGGATCAAGTTTGATGGCCTCAGAGAGATAACCCTCATACTCAAGCAAGGCGCTTGCGCCAGTATTAATCTGAACGAGGCTATTAATGGACAGCATCGACGCGCCCGCTGTGGCTGGATATACGGGGCCAGCGCTTGTTATTGGCGGCGTAGCCGCGCTTTGTTCGGCTGCCCTGGTTATTTTCTTCGCGCAACCGGCCTCTGCCTTAATGGCGGGAGTGGCCGTGTGTGTGCCCGCTTTGCTGGCAGCCTGGCTGATCGCCCGTGGCGCGCAGCGGGCCGCTCAGCGTCACTTGACAGCCTTGCACCATACCCACGCCGAACAGCTTCGCTCACCTAGCGCCCAAGCCCGCCCTAACGCCGAGCTGGTGTGCACCGAGGCGCTACCGGTGTGGGTACGCCAGGTAGAAACCTCCCGCTCCCAAACCGAGGAAGCGGTGAATGCGCTGACCCAGCGTTTCGTGGATATTTCTTCGCGGCTGGAAGAAACCGCCCGGGCCTCGCAGCAAGCGGCCGGCAGCTTCGGCCAGGGCGGTGCGGCAGACGGCCTGGGGCAGACTGATACGGAACTCAACCAGGTCGTTGAAACGCTGCGCGTGTCCCAGCACAGCCGCGATGAGATGCTCGGCGAAGTTCGCAACCTTACCAACTACACCGGTGAGTTGCGCGCGATGGCGGCAGAAGTGGCCGCAATCGCTGCACAAACCAACCTGTTGGCGTTGAACGCTGCCATCGAAGCGGCCCGTGCTGGCGAAGCTGGGCGCGGATTCGCCGTGGTAGCGGACGCCGTACGTTCGCTGTCTAGCGAATCCAGCGAAACCGGGCAAAAGATGTCTGCCAAGGTCGACATCATCAACGCAGCCATCACCCGGCTGGTGGATGTGGCAGGCGAAAGCAGCGAGCGCAACAACGACATCGTCGCCCAGGCCCAGGGCACCATCGAGGGGGTGCTGGCGCGCTTTGCTTCTATCACCGAGGAGCTGCGCCACTCGGCTGCCCTGCTTCGCACCGAGAGCGCTGGCATCGGCGCGGAAATCAGCGAGGTGCTGGTTGCGCTGCAGTTCCAGGACCGGGTGAGCCAGATCCTCGCTCAGGTCACGGACCGGATGAACGACCTCTACCGGCAGATCCAGGACAGCCACGCGGCCGGCGCTCCTTTGAACATAGATGTGAAGGCGTGGCTGGCTCAGATGGAGCGGACCTACGCCATGCAGGAACAGCGCAACAACCACCGTGGCACGGCGGCAAGTACCGGTGCGGATAATTCGATTACGTTTTTCTAGGAGTGGCCAATGGGTAAAACAGTATTAGTTGTGGATGACTCGGCCAGTATTCGCCAAGTGGTCGGCATCGCTTTGAAAAGTGCTGGCTACGATGTAATCGAAGCGGCGGACGGCAAAGATGCCCTGGGCAAGTTAAGTGGGCAGAAAATCCACTTGGTGATCAGCGATGTGAACATGCCGAACATGGACGGGATTACTTTCCTCAAAGAGTTGAAGAAGTTACCGGCGTATAAGTTTACCCCCGTCATTATGCTGACTACCGAATCCCAGGAAAGCCGCAAGCAGGAAGGGCAGGCTGCCGGCGCTCGGGCTTGGGTGGTCAAGCCATTCCAACCGGCACAGATGATGGCCGCGGTGGCCAAGCTGATTCTGCCGTGATAACCGCCAGCCTTGAGGGCAGCGTGCTGCAGGTGACGGTGCAGACGGACCTGACCATCTACACCGCCCTGGAGCTGCACGGTGCCCTTATGCCCTGGCTAGAGCAGCCCTGTGAATGGCAGCTGGACCTGGCCGAGGTGAGCGAAGTGGATGGCGCCGGCCTCCAGCTCCTGTTGGCGCTGCGTCAGCAAGTGCTCAGTGCCGGCCACCCGCTGCGCCTGGCGGGGTGCAGCCCCGCCGTAAACGAAGCCCTGGCCTTGTGCGGGCTGGCCGCCGCATTCGATGACCGAACCGTGGCCTGAACCTTTATCGGGAAATCGCCGTGACGCTTAACCTCGACGCCGCCCTGCAGACCTTTATCGCCGAAGCGCGAGAGCTGCTGCACGATATGGAGCAGGCGCTCTTGCTGCTGGAGGCGCAACCGGAGGATGACAGCCAACTGGCTGCGATCTTCCGTGCCGCGCATACCATCAAGGGCTCTGCCGGGTTGTTCGGGCTGGACCCGATCGTTGCATTCGCCCATGTGGTCGAAGACCTGCTCGACCGCCTGCGGGCCGGTAAGCTCGTGGCGTCTCGGGACATGGTCGCGTTGCTGCTGGCGTGCAACGACCACCTGGCGGAATTGCTTGAAGTCGTGGCGGTGCATAACACCGCCCCCTCCGCCAGCCTGCTGGAGCGCGAACGCGGCCTGCGTGAGCGCCTCGCCGGCTTTGGCGCGGCTGGGCCGGCCAGTGTTGCTGCGGCTGTTGCCATGCCTGCGCCTGCGCAAGAGGGGGTGTGGCATGTTTCAGTGCGCTTCGGCCTGGACACCTTCCGCAATGGCATGGACCCGCTGTCGTTCCTGCGCTACCTCGATACCCTCGGCGAGCGCGTGGGCACCGAGGTGTACCAGCCGCCGCTGGCCTGGGCGGACTTCGACCCCGAGAGCTGCTACCTGGGGCTGGAAATTGCCTTGCGCTCCGAGCGGGACGAGGCGGCCATCGCCGAAACCTTCGAGTTCGTGCGCGATGAATGCCGCCTGCGCATCTTCGCCCCGCAAGCGCCAGCCGAGGAGTACCGCCAATGGTTGGCCGAGCTGGGCGACGAGGCGGCTTGGGTGGAGGGCGCACTGTTGCGCTGCGGCACCCTTGCCCCAGATGACCTTCTTGCACCCCAGGCCGTGACCGCGAGCGAGCCCGAGGATGCGGCGCCTGCGCGCCCGCCCGCGGCCGCGTCGGCACCCCGTGAAGGTCGCGCAGGCGGGTATATCCGGGTGCGCGCGGACAAGCTCGAAGAACTGATCAACCTGGCCGGTGAACTGGTCACCGCCGGGGCGGGCGCTCTGCTGCTGGCACGGCAACGCGGCGATGAGCCGTTGGCCGAGGCCAATGGCGAGGTCAGCGCCTTGCTCGAGGCGCTGCTCGATGGCGCGCTGGCCATGCGAATGGTGCCGGTGGGCGAGACCTTCAACCGCTTCCAGCGGGTGGTGCGCGATGTGAGCCAGGAGCTGGGCAAGGAAATCGAGCTGGTGGTCAGCGGCGGCGATACCGAGCTGGACAAAGCCTTGATCGAGAAAATTGGCGATCCGCTCATGCACCTGCTGCGCAATGCCATGGACCACGGCATCGAAATGCCCGAGGTGCGCCTGGCCGCCGGCAAACCTGCGCGTGGGCGTTTGCGCCTCAATGCGTTTCACGACGCCGGCAATATCGTGCTGGAGCTGGCCGACGACGGTGCCGGGCTCAACCGTGAGCGCATCCTGCACAAGGCGCGGGAGCGCGGCCTGCTCGGCGCCGCCGAGCCTAGCGAGCGGGAGCTTTACGGGCTGATCTTCGAGCCAGGGTTTTCTACCGCCGAGGCGGTCACCAACCTGTCTGGCCGCGGCGTTGGCATGGACGTGGTCAAGCGCAACATCACCAGCCTGCGCGGCAGCATCGAGCTGGACAGCGAGCCGGGCCGTGGCACCTGTGTGCGCATTCGCCTGCCGCTGACCCTGGCGATGATCGACGGCCTGTTGGTGGATACCGTCGGCAGTGCCTACGTAGTGCCGCTGGATGTGGTCCAGGAGTGCATCGAGCTACCTACCGCCAGCCGCGACCAATGGCGCGAGCAGGGCCATGTGGCGCTGCGCGGCGAGGTGCTGCCGCTGGTGTTCCTGCGGGACTACCTGGGCCTTCAAGGCGAGCCCGCGCGGCGCGAGAACATCGTGGTGGTCAAGGCACAGGGGATCAAGGCCGGGCTGGTCGTGGATCACCTGATGGGCGAATACCAGACCGTGATCAAGCCCCTGGGCCCATTGTTCGCCGGTGTGCGCGGCATCAGCGGTTCCACCGTGTTGGGCAGCGGCGCGGTAGCTCTGATTCTCGACATTCCCGCATTACTGAAGAATTTGATCGACAAGGCCAGCCGTGGGGCAGGGCCGGCCGATCATCCATCGACTATTCGTCAAGCCGTTTAAGGCCAGGGTTCGTCCCGAGGTGTTCGACATGAAGTGGTTCTATAACCTGCGAATCTCCGTCAAGCTGCTCGCTTCCTTTCTGGTGGTGTTGTCGCTTTCCGTGGTGCTGGGCGTGTTTTCGATCGTGCAGCTCGGCATCGTCAACAATGCCACCCGCGAGATGACCGAAAACTGGATACCTTCCATGCGCGTCGCCGCGTCCATGCGCTACAACCTCAGCCAGTACCGCACCCGTGAAGCGCGGCACATCCTGGCCGACACCGACGCCGACATGCAGGAACTGGAGCAGACCCAAGCACAGTCCAAGGCCGCGGTCGAAGAGGGCATCGAGCAGTACAAGGCGCTGTTGTCCAGCCCGGAGGAGAGCGAGCTGTATCGCAGCTTTGTCAACGACTACAACCTCTACATGAAGGTCAGCGAAAAGGTGCTGCAGTTGTCACGTAGCGGGGACAAGGCCCAGGCCAAGGCCGTGCTGGCGGTGGATTCGCGGCCGGTATTCGAGCGCACCTCCGGCACCCTGAGCAAGCTGGTGGAGCTCAACGATAACGGTGCGGCGCAGGCTGGCTCGGTATCCCAAGGCGTATTTGAAAATGCCCGCGAGGCCATCATCGCGGTGTTGGTAGCCGCGATTGTGCTGGGGCTGTTCCTGGCCTGGTTCGTCTCGCGGGTCATTTCCCGGCCGCTGAACGTGGCGGTGGAAATGGCCACCCGCCTGGCTCAGGGCGATCTCACCGCCCGGGTGCAGATCCGCAGCACGGACGAAACCGGCAAGCTGTTGCAAGCCATGCAGAACGTGGCCGGCCAGCTGGGGCGCATCATTGGCGAAGTACGCCATGCCGCCGATAGCCTGGCCAGTGCTTCGGAAGAACTCAGCGCCACCGCGCAATCGATGAGCCAGGCCACCAGCGAGCAAGCAGCGAGCGTCGAGGAAACCAGCGCGTCGATCGAGCAGATGACCGCCAGCATCAACCAGAACACCGATAACGCCAAGGTTACCGACGGCATGGCCAGCAAGGCGGCCCGCGAAGCGGCCGAAGGCGGCAAATCGGTCGAGGCGACGGTGTCAGCGATGAAGAAGATCGCCCAGCGCATCGGCATCATCGACGACATCGCTTACCAGACCAACCTGCTGGCGCTGAACGCCGCGATCGAGGCAGCCCGCGCCGGCGAACACGGCAAGGGCTTTGCCGTGGTGGCCGCCGAAGTGCGCAAGCTGGCCGAGCGCAGCCAGGTCGCGGCGCAGGAAATCGGCGAGCTGTCTGGCAGCAGCGTGGAGCTGGCCGAGCGGGCCGGCGGTCTGCTGGCGGAGATGGTGCCGTCGATCAACAAGACCTCGGACCTGGTACAGGAAATCAGTGCAGCGTCGGAAGAGCAGTCCGCAGGCGTGGCGCAGATCAACCTGGCCATGGTTCAACTCAATCAGGTGACCCAACAGAATGCGTCCAGCAGCGAAGAGCTGGCCGCCACGGCTGAAGAGATGAGTACCCAGGCCGAGCAGTTGCAAGCAGTGATGAGCTTCTTCACCGTGGGCAACGACGCAGGTTCGGCGCCGCCGGCTTCGCGGCCGCGCCCGAACCCGCCGCAACCGCCGACGAAAGGGCCGACACGGCGCCGTAATGGGCCCGCCGCTGAATTGTCCGAAGCCGAATTCACTCGCTTCTGAGGTGCGCCATGACTGCACAGCCCCTGTCCTCGCTGGCAACGGCCGGGACCGATGCCCAGTATTTGACCTTCAGCCTCGCTGGTGAGCTTTATGCGCTGGCCATTCACGGCATCAAGGAAATCATCGAGCTGACGCAGATGACCGTGGTGCCGATGATGCCGGACTACGTGCGCGGCGTGATCAACCTGCGCGGCGCCGTGGTGCCCGTGGTGGACCTGGCGGCACGGTTTGGCCAGCCCCCGGCCACGGCCGGGCGGCGTAGCTGCATCGTGATTCTGGAAGTCGCCGCCGAGGATGGGCCGCCGCTGGTGTTCGGCCTGCTGGTCGATGCCGTGTCTGCGGTGGTGGATATCCCGGCGGCCGCCATTGAGCCGCCGCCCAGTTTCGGTTCGCGCATTCGGGTGGACTTCATTGCCGGGATGGCACGGATCGACGACCGCTTCGTGATCGCCTTGAATGTCGACCGTGTGCTGTGCGTTGAGGACATGGTCGCCATCACGCAAGCATCCGCGGGCCTGGGGGACCAGTGAGCGCCCTTAGCGACAAGGAATTCAGGCAGTTTCAGACCTGGCTATATGACAGGGCCGGCATCCATCTGGGGGACGCGAAGAAAGCCCTGGTCGCCGCTCGCCTGGTCAACCGGCTGCGGGACCTGAACCTGCCGGACTACGGCGCCTACTTCCGCATGATCACGGCTGTGGAGGGCGCCGGCGAAGCGCAGATTGCCCTGGACCTGCTGACCACCAACGAAACCTATTTCTACCGCGAGCCCAAGCACTTCGAGTTCCTTCGGGAACAGTTGCTGGCGCGGCCTCGGGCGGCGCGGCCCAGCGCGGCCAGGCCGATCCGGGTGTGGAGCGCGGCCTGCTCCTCCGGCGAGGAACCCTACAGCCTGGCCATGACCCTGGCCGAAGTGCTCGACGGCAACCCTTGGGAGGTGGTGGCGTCGGACATCAGCACGCGCATGCTGGAAAAGGCCGCGCGCGGCCACTACCCGATGGAGCGTGGGCGCAACCTGCCGCGTGAGCTGCTGGAGCGCTATTGCCTCAAGGGCATCGGCAATCAGGCCGGGACCTTCCTGGTGGAGCGCAACCTGCGCGAGCGGGTGAAGTTCGTGCAGGTCAACCTCAACTCCGCGCTGCCCCGCATGGGGGAGTTCGATGTGATTTTCCTGCGCAACGTGCTGATCTATTTCGACATGGCCACCAAACGCAAGGTGGTGGACCGCCTCGTTCCGCAATTGCGCCGAGGTGGGCACTTCATCATCAGCCACTCGGAAAGCCTCAACGGCGTGAATGACACGCTGGAGTTGCTATCCCCTTCGATGTATCGCAAACCATGAGCCCAACTCGCGCGACTATCCAGGTGTTGATCGTCGATGACTCGGCCGTAGTGCGCCAGGTCATGCAGGCGATTCTGGAAGAAGAGCCGGACATGGAGGTCATAGGCGCGGCCAGCGACCCGCTGTTCGCGATGGACAAGATGGCCCGCCGCTGGCCCGACGTGATCGTGCTGGACATCGAAATGCCGCGCATGGACGGGCTGACCTTCCTACGCAAGGTCATGGCCGAGCGGCCCACGCCGGTGGTGATCTGCTCGACCCTGACCGAGGCCGGCACTGAGACGGCACTGCAAGCCATGGCCGCGGGAGCGGCGGACATCATCAGCAAACCCAAGGCCGGGCTGCGGGATTTTCTTTTGCAGTCCGCTGCCGAGCTGGTGCGGGCGGTACGCGCGGCGGCCAGGGCCAACGTTCGCGCCCTGCGCCCACAAGCAACGCCAGTGGCGCCAGCCACGGTGCCGCGGCGGCTTAGCGCCGATGCAATACTTCCGCCGGGGCCGACCTCGGCCATGGCGCGCACCACCGACCGGGTGGTGGCCATCGGCACGTCCACAGGCGGCACCCAGGCCTTGGAACAGGTGCTGGTGGCGTTGCCGCGGATTACCCCCGGGATTGTGGTGGTGCAGCACATGCCGGAAAAATTCACCGCCTCCTTCGCCCAGCGCCTAGACAGCTTGTGCGCGGTGAGCGTGCGCGAAGCGGCCAATAATGACCGGGTGTTGCCTGGCCAAGTGCTGATCGCCCCGGGCGGGCGGCATATGGTGCTCAAGCGCAGCGGGGCGTTCTATCACGTGCAGATCATCGATGGCCCCCACGTGAACCGGCACCGCCCCTCCGTTGACGTGCTGTTCCGCTCCGTGGCGCGCTTCGCCGGCGCCAATGCCACCGGCATCATCATGACCGGCATGGGCGACGACGGCGCGCGGGGGCTCAAGGAGATGTTCGACGCCGGGGCTGATACCTATGCCCAGGACGAAGCCAGTTGCGTGGTGTTCGGCATGCCCAAGGAGGCGATCAAGCTGGGCGCGGCGCGTCAAGTGATCAGCCTCGAGGAGATTCCCAGGGCCATTTTGGAAGGCGCGCGCTTGCGCCGATAGGCAAGGTTGCCGGCGCTTAAGCGAACGCTTCGGCTGGCGCTGTTGAGCGGTTCGTTACAAGGTGTGATTCTTGCAGTATTAAGTTCTTTTACTTCCCGCCCGGCCGGGCGTTGACGTTGTCCAGGAGTGCTATCGGACATGTACAGTTTGCTCTCCCCGGGGATCCGCCTGCTGGGCAGATTCACCTTCGCCGGCAAGTTCCGGCTGTTGTTCCTGCTGTTCATGCTGCCGTTGGTGGTCAGCCTGGCCATGCTCGGCAACGGCTATCGCGAGCGGCTTAACGTTATCAGCGGCGAGCGCCAGGGCGTGACTCAGTTGCAGGCGCTCGAAGCGGTTGACCGCTTGCTGAGCCAGCTACGGATGCAAGCGGCGCGCTGGAAGGCCGTGGATATCTTGCGCGAGCCGACGCCGGCGGCGAAGGCAGCGATCAACGCGCTGGAAGCCACGGGGCCCCAGCTGACGCAGGCCCTGGCGCAACTCGGGCAGGTGCTGGGTGATACCGGTGCCAGCGCTGAAAGCATGCGCCGTTACCAAGCGCTACAACAAGGCGCTACCGGCTTGAGCGTGCAGGGCCTGCGCGGCCTTGGCTGGTGGCCCGACGGGTTCGACCGCTTCACCGCGGTGATCAGCACCCTGCAGCTGTTGCGCGAACAACTGGCCATGGACAGCGGCCTGATCCTCGACCCCTGGATGGAAACCTACCTGTTGATGGAAATGGCCACCCAGCGTGCGCCTGATCTCAACGAGCGGGTAGGGCGCCTGGCCGCGGTGGGGGAGGCCTCGGTAGTGTCTGGGCAGTTCAGCCTGCAGAGCCGCTTGCAGTTGCGCGACCTGCGCAGCCGTATCAACGATGCCCGCGAACAGTTGTTCAAAAGCGGTGCTGCGCTCAATGAACGCCTGCCGGAAGCCTCTGGCGCCTGGACCGGCCAGTATGGGCGTACGGCTGCGATGCTGGACAAGGTGCTCAAGCTGCTCGACGAGCAACTGTTCGGCGGCACGGTAAACCTGAGCGCGGCGGACTTTGACAGCAACATGGATGCCTTGGTCGGCGAAGTCGTGGCCCTGCGGCAGCAGTCGCTGACCTCGCTGGACCAGCGCCTGGCCTTTTACCGGGCGGATGCGCTCGGCGAGTTCATCCCCGTAGCCGTGGGCTTCGCCGTGCTGTTGCTGGCGGCGCTGTACTTGTTCATCTGCGTGCAGACGGCGATCCGGCGCAGCGCCGCGGGCATCACCACCCTGGCGGAGTCCTTGCGCGATGGCGATTTGCGGGTGCAGGTGGCGGTGACTGGGCGGGACGAGCTGGCAGCCATTTCCCAGGCATTGAATAGCGCGGTGGTGCAGTTGCGGGGCAGCCTGGCCGGGGTGGGCCGGGAGACCGATGCTCTCGGCGGCGCCGTTTCCACGCTCACGGCCCAGGCTAGCGGCACCCTGCAGGACGTAGAACAGCAACAGTTGCAGATCAGCCAGATCGCCACGGCCGCGACCCAGCTGGCAGCCACTTCGCAAGGGGTTGCCAGGAGTTGTGAAGAGGCCGCGCAAAGCGCCCGGCACACCCAGCAGATCGCCATGAGCAGCAGCCGCCAGAGCGAGCTGACCACCCGCAACATTCAGCAGCTCAACGAACGGCTCAGCGCCACGGCCCAAGCGTTAGGCCGAGTCAGCGAACAGGGCCAGCAAATCCAGTCGGTGGTGGATGTGATCGGCGGCATCGCCGGGCAAACCAACTTGCTCGCCTTGAACGCGGCCATCGAGGCGGCGCGGGCGGGTGACCAAGGCCGTGGATTCGCCGTGGTTGCCGATGAGGTGCGCAGCTTGTCCCAGCGCACTCAGGCCTCCACGGCGCAGATCGCGGCCACGGTCGAAAGCCTGCGCGGCACGGTGCAGCAGGCGGTGGAGCTGATGCAGGCAGCCTGCGCCCAGGCCGAAGGGGACGCGGCAGCGGTCACCGGGTTGGGTGCCAACCTGGGTGAAATCGCCGGTGCCGTACAGGCCGTCAACGACACGCTGGCGCAGATCGCCACGGCCGTGGAGCAACAGGCGGCTACTGCCGATGAGGTCAGTGGCAATATCCAGCAGGTCGACCAGGCGGCGCTGCGTTTGCTCGAAGGTGCACGCGAAGTGAACAGCGCGGCGGACCGGTTGAGCGAAGGCAGCCGGGCTTTGCGTGCGAATACCGCCAACTTTGCGACGGCCTGAATCGGCTGGAACATTTTGCAACAAGATGTCAGAGTGGCGCACCTGAACAGTGCGTCTCTGACTTCCAGGTGATCCATGGCCCTCGCATCGGCAAGTTCTACCGCGCCACCCTCTGCTTCCCCCGCAACCTCCGCTAGCCCACTGGTGATGAAAGTCATCGCTGCCTGCGCCCTGGCGCACCTGATCAACGACTTGATCCAGGCAGTGTTGCCGTCGATCTACCCGATGCTCAAGGCCAGCTACGGGCTCAGCTTCGCCCAGGTGGGGCTGATCACTCTGACTTTCCAGATCACCGCCTCGCTGTTGCAGCCCTGGATTGGCTTTTATACCGATCGCCACCCCAAGCCCTTCCTGCTACCTGCGGGGATGGTCTGCACCCTGATCGGCGTGCTGATGCTGTCGATGGTCGGCAGCTTTGAAATGATCCTGCTGGCTTCGGCCCTGATTGGTATTGGCTCTTCGACCTTCCACCCGGAAACGTCCCGCGTGGCCCGTCTGGCCTCGGGCGGCCGCTTCGGGTTGGCGCAGTCCAGCTTCCAGGTGGGCGGTAACACGGGGTCCGCCTTTGGCCCATTGCTGGCCGCGGCCATCGTGATCCCCTTTGGCCAAGGCAATGTGGCCTGGTTCGCGCTGTTCGCCCTCTTTGCCATCGGCGTGCTCTACGGCCTGAGCCGCTGGTATCGCGGCCACCTCAATGCCTTCGCCGCCAAGCGCGGGCGCCAGGCCACCCACGGCTTGTCGCGCGGGCGCATTACCGGGGCGTTGGCGGTGCTGGCCTTGCTGGTGTTCTCCAAGTATTTCTACATGGCCAGTTTCACCAGTTACTTCACCTTCTACCTGATCGAGAAATTCGACCTTTCGGTGGCCAGCTCCCAGTTGCACCTGTTCCTGTTCCTTGGCGCGGTGGCGGCAGGGACGTTCTTCGGCGGCCCGATCGGCGACCGTATCGGGCGCAAGGCGGTGATCTGGTTCTCGATCCTCGGGGCGGCGCCGTTCACCTTGATGCTGCCCTACGTAGACCTGTTCTGGACCAGCGTACTCAGCGTGGTCATCGGTTTTATCCTGGCCTCGGCGTTCTCGGCCATCGTGGTGTATGCGCAGGAGTTGCTGCCCGGCAACGTGGGGATGATCGCCGGGGTCTTCTTCGGGCTGATGTTCGGCTTCGGCGGCATCGGCGCAGCGCTGCTGGGCGAGCTCGCGGATATCCATGGGATCGAATACGTGTACACCCTCTGCTCGTACCTACCGCTGTTGGGGATCCTGACGGTGTTGCTGCCGTCGACCAAAGCCAAGGGGTGAGCGTTAGCCCTACCGGCCCACCCCTGTGAAAGTGGACGATAGCCCTACCGGCCCTCCTGTGGGACTGGGCGATAGCCTTACCGGTTCACCCCTGTGGGACTGGGCGATAGCCCGGGAACCTGGAGCGCACGCGGTTCGCAGGCTGGCGCCAGCTCCTACACAGGCCCACCGTCCACCTTTGTGAAAGTGGGCGATAACCCTACCGGCCCCCTGTGAAATTGGGCGATAGCCTTACCGGTTCACCCCTGTGGGACTGGGCGATAGCCCGGGAACCTGGAGCGCACGCGGTTCGCAGGCTGGCGCCAGCTCCTACACGGGCCCACCGTCCACCTTTGTGAAATTGGGCGATAGCCTTACCGGCCCACCCCTGTGAAAGTGGGCGATAGCCTTACCGGTTCAACCCTGTGGGACTGGGCGATAGCCCGGGAACCTAGAACGCACGCGTTCGCAGGCTGGCGCCAGCTCCTACACGGGCCCACCGGCCCACCTCCTGTGAAAGTAGGCGATAACCCTACCGGCCCCCTGCGAAATTGGGCGATAGCCCTACCGACCCCTGTGAAATTGGGCGATAGCCTTACCGGTTCACCCCTGTGGGACTGGGCGATAGCCCGGGAACCTGGAGCGCACGCGATCCGCAGGCTGGCGCTAGCTCCTACACAGGCCTACCGGCCCACCTCCTGTGAAAGTGAGCGATAGCCTTGCCGGCCCACCCCTGTGGGACTGGGCGATAGCCCGGGAACCTGGAGCGCACGCGGTTCGCAGGCGGGCGCCAGCTCCTACAGCCGCCGAACAAACGCTGTAGGAGTGGGCAAGGCCCGCGAACCTGCGGCGAATGCGGTTCTTCAGCTACACCTGCCCCAGCAACCACTGGCGAAACGCCCGCAGAGATGGCAGGGCTTCGTTGCGTTCGGGGTACACCAGGTAATAGCTGCGCTTGCTGGCGACCGGCTCGCCGGTGCTGACCAGCTCCCCGCTGGCTAGCTCGTCCTCGACCAGCACGCGCGGCACCAGGCCCACGCCAATCCCGGCGCGCACCGCCTGGATCAGGTGCGAGGTGAGTTCGAAGCTTGGCCCCAGGCGCATGGCGCGGTGGGGCAGGCCATATTGGCTGAACCATTCGGCCCAGGCATGGGGGTTACTGGCCACATTCAACAGCGCCTGGCGGGCGATCCGCTCAGGGGTCAGCTCGCCCAGCGCGCGGGCGTCGTCCGGCCCCAGGATGACCACCAATTGTTCGGCATGCAGCCGATGGCAGACCATCCCTGGCACCTGCCCGCTACCCACGGCGATGGCGGCATCGATCTCGCTGGTGGCGAAGTCGACGGCTTCGATGCGTGAGTGGATGTGCACCATCATCCCTGGGTGGGCCCGGTAGAAATCCTGCAACCGCGGCAGCAGCCACTTGGAGCCGAAAGTGGGCAGGGTCGCCAGGCGCAGCGTGCCAACGCCGGACTGGAACGCCAGCGCCTGCAGGGTGGCGCTGCGAATGTGCCCCAGGGCCTCGCTTAGCTCGCGCTGGTATAGCCGGCCCACGTCCGTGAGCTGCACCTGCCGGCCCTCGCGGCGAAAGAGCGTAAGGCCCAGCAGCTGCTCCAGCGCCTGAACCTGCCGGCTGACCGCGCTTTGGGTCAGCGACAGCTCCTGCGCGGCGCGGGTGTAGCTCTCATGCCGCGCCGCCGCCTCGAACGCCAGCAGCAAGGACATGGATGGGGTAAGGCGGCGGTGATTCATTCAACAAAGTCATCAATAGGGCGCCGAATATCCGTTTGTGATTGAAGCGGTCCCCGGCGAATATGGCACCACTCCTGCGCCTAGGCTTGCGTACCCATGCGGGAAACGCAAGCGTATCGCGTGGCTGCCCCAGACCATAACGAGGCATCGACCATGATCGCCCAGCTGCACCCGGCCGCCGTGAAGGCCGACTACCGTGATTTTCTCGTGGCCCTGCAAGCCAGCGGTTTCAAGGGTGAGATCAGCGCGGATTACGCCAGCCGCACCGTGCTCGCCACCGATAACTCCATCTACCAGCGCTTGCCGCAGGCGGCGGTGTTCCCGCGTGACGCCAGCGACGTAGCCAAGGTGGCCCGGCTGATGGCCGAGCCCGCCTATACCGGTATCAAGCTGACCCCACGTGGTGGTGGCACTGGCACCAACGGCCAGTCGTTGACCGACGGCATCGTCGTCGACCTGTCGCGGCACATGAACCGCATCCTGGAAATCGACGTGGATGGCCGTTGGGTGCGGGTTCAGGCCGGCGTGGTCAAGGATCAGCTCAACGCCGCGCTCAAGCCACACGGGCTGTTCTTCGCCCCAGAGTTGTCCACTTCGAACCGCGCCACCATCGGCGGCATGATCAATACCGATGCCAGTGGCCAGGGCAGCTGCACCTACGGCAAAACCCGCGATCATGTGTTGGAGCTGCATTCGCTGCTGCTGGGCGGAGAAGCAGTCCATAGCCAACCCCTGGACGAGGCCGAGCTGGACCGCCAATGCGCCCGGCAGGACCGGGTCGGCGAGGTGTATCGCACCGCTCGCCATATCAATGCCACCCAGGCCGAATTGATCGCAGCGCGTTTCCCTAAGCTCAACCGCTGCCTCACCGGGTATGACCTGGCCCACCTGCGTGAGGCAGACGGCCGCTTCAACCTCAACAGCGTGTTGTGTGGCGCCGAAGGCTCGCTGGGGTTCGTGGTCGAGGCCAAGCTCAATGTGCTGCCCATCCCCAAGTACTCAGTGCTGGTCAACGTTCGTTACGCCAGCTTCATGGATGCCCTGCGCGATGCCCGCGCGTTGATCCAGCACAACCCGCTGTCCATCGAAACCGTGGACTCCAAGGTGCTGTTGCTGGCGATGAAGGACATCGTCTGGCACGCCGTGGCCGAGTATTTCCCCGCGGACCCCGACCGGCCGACGCTGGGCATCAACCTGGTGGAGTTTTCCGGCGATGAGCCCGCCGAGGTGGAGCAGCGGGTAAGCGCATTCGTGGCGCACCTGCATGCCGACCACAGCGTGGAGCGCCTAGGCCATACCCTGGCCGCCGGCAACGAGGCGGTGAACCGGGTGTACACCATGCGCAAGCGCTCCGTGGGCCTGCTGGGGAACGTGGACGGCGAGATTCGCCCGCAGCCGTTCGTGGAAGACACCGCGGTACCACCTGAGCAGCTGGCGGACTACATCGCCGAATTCCGCGCGCTGCTCGATGGTCATGGCCTGGCTTATGGCATGTTCGGCCACGTGGACGCTGGTGTGCTGCACGTGCGCCCGGCACTGGACATGAAAGACCCCGCCCAGGCGGCGCTGGTGCGGCCGATCTCCGATGCGGTCGCGGCGCTGACGCAGAAGTACGGCGGCCTGCTTTGGGGCGAGCACGGCAAGGGTGTGCGTTCCGAATACGTGCCGGCATTCTTCGGCGAACTGTACCCGTCACTGCAAGCGCTCAAGGCCGCGTTCGACCCGCACAACCAGCTCAACCCCGGGAAGATCTGCACCCCCCTCGAGAGCCGCGAAACGCTGCTGCGGGTCGACGAGGTGACCCTGCGTGGGGACCTGGACCGGACCATCGACGAGCGCGTGTGGCAGAGCTACGGCACCGCCATGCACTGCAACGGCAACGGCGCCTGTTACAACTATGACCCCAACGACGCCATGTGCCCGTCCTGGAAGGCGACCCGGCAGCGCTCGCAATCGCCCAAGGGGCGCGCCTCGCTGGTACGCGAATGGTTACGCCTGCAAGGCGAGGCGGGGGTCGATGTGCTTGCCCCGGCCCAGCGCCAGCCAGGCTTCTGGCACACCCTGCCGCAACGCTGGCGCAACAGCCGGGGTAAAACAGCCGGCCAGGCAGACTTCTCCCACGAGGTGTACGACGCCATGGCCGGTTGCCTGGCGTGTAAATCCTGCGCGGGGCAGTGCCCGGTGAAGGTCAACGTACCGGAGTTCCGCTCGCGCTTCCTGGAGCTGTACCACACCCGCTACCTGCGCCCGGCCAGGGATTACCTGATCGGCTCGCTGGAGTTCACCATCCCCTACCTGGCTCGGCTGCCCGGGCTGTACAACGGCCTGATGAACGCGCCGCTGGTGAAAGGCCTGCTGCAACGGCAGGTCGGCATGGTGGACAGCCCCTTGCTCAGCCGCTTCAACTTCCACGCCAGCCTCAACCGCTGGGGCGTGCAGCCCGCCACTGCGGCGCGGCTGATCGGCCTTTCCGAGGCGCAGCGGGCGCGCAGCGTGATCCTGGTGCAGGACGCCTTCACCCGGTATTTCGAAACGCCCTTGCTGGCCAAGCTGATCGAGCTGATGTCACGCCTGGGGTACCAGGTGTACCTGGCGCCGTTCTTCGCCAACGGCAAGCCGTTGCATGTGCAGGGCTTCTTGCGTGCGTTCAACAAGGCGGCGATCCGTAACGCCAGCCAGCTGCAGGCGCTTAGCGCCTTCGGCGTGCGCATGGTGGGGCTGGACCCGGCCATGACCCTGGTGTACCGCCAGGAGTACGCCAAGGTGCCGGGCATCGCTCAGTCGCCCAAGGTCGAGCTGCCCCAGGAATGGCTGCTCGACGCGCTGCCGGACACCCTCAAGGCCACCGCGCCCACGCGGTATCGGCTGCTGGCGCACTGCACGGAAAAAACCAACGCCCCGGCCAGCACCAAGCAGTGGGAAACGCTCTTCAACCGGGCCGGCCTGACCCTGGCGACCCAGGCCACCGGCTGCTGCGGGATGTCTGGCACCTATGGCCACGAGGCACGCAACCAGGACAGCTCGCGAACGATCTTCGGGCAATCCTGGGCCGCGCAGGTCGCAACCGCCGCGGACGAGCAAGGTGAAGCGCTGGCCACGGGATATTCGTGCCGCAGCCAGACCAAGCGCCTGGCCGACCGCGAGCTGCGCCACCCGTTGGAGGTGCTGCTGGAGCTTCAACGGCAAGCGTGAATTGATAGGCCACGGCGTTCTGCTGTCCACAGGTAACCCCCTGTGCCAGGAGAGCGCCATGGCCCATTCCGCTAAGCCCTTCATTCATCCGCTGGACGTCCGCCTCAGTGTCGGCACGTTGCCGATGCTCGCTGACGGCACATTGGCGAAGGTCGAGGCGGTGCGCCTCGATCGCAACGGCTGGGTGCCCAACAACCCCCAGTTGCCGGTCATCCTCTATCGCCAGGTGTTGCAACAGATGAGCGATCCGGCGTCTGCCTTCGAGCAATTGTTCGGGGTCAATCACTGGCCTGCCCAGTGGCGCGACGGCGTGTTCGACTACCACCATTACCATTCCACCGCCCACGAGGTACTCGGCTTCGCCACCGGCAGCGCCCGCCTGGTGCTGGGTGGGCCGGAGGGCTACGAGGTGACCGTGCAGGCAGGCGATGTGGCCTTGTTACCCGCCGGCACCGGGCACTGCCAACTCAGCGCCAGCGAGGACTTTCTGGTTGTTGGCGCCTACCCCTCCGGGGCCGGCTTCGACATTTGCCGGCAAGCCCCGACCGCCGAGCAGATTGAGGCCATCGAGCAGGCGCCTTATCCGCCTTCCGATCCCGTATTCGGCGCCCTAGGGCCGTTCCATCGGCTGTGGCGGGCTGACGCATGAGCGAGGCACGCCTGGGTTTTGCCTGCATGTATCGCCACCCCCTGCGCAGCTTGGCGCTAAAAGAACTCGAGGCGATCGAAAAGACCTTCAACCCGCGCACCACGACGCTGCGCTGGATCAACAGCGTCAGCGTGAAGGTCGCGCGCGATAAGCTGTTGCAGCTGGTGGAGCACAACCTCGACGCCCAGTTGCGGCTGCTGGCTTATGTGGCGCAGCTCCCGCCTACGCTGCACATGTTACGCCTGAGCAGCGACCTGCTGCCGTTGTACAGCCATCCCCAAGTGGCGCCCATCTATCACGACCCAGCCGTGCAGGCGCGTTTGCAAACGCGCTTCGCCGAGCTCGGCGACCTGGCCCGGGGCGTTGGCATACGGCTGTCGTTCCACCCCGGGCAATATTGCGTGCTGGGGTCTGATAAACCGGGGGTAGTGGACAACAGCGTGGCGGAGTTCGAGTACCACGCCGATATGATCCGCATGATGGGCTACGGCGTGCGCTTCCAGGATTTCAAATGCAATGTACACATCGCTGGGCGCCTGGGTGCCGAAGGGATCAGGGCGGCCTGGCCACGGCTGTCGGAGGTGGCGCGCAACACCATTACCTTCGAGAACGAAGAAAAGACCTACGGCGTGGATGACTGCCTGGGCCTTGCCGACCTCGCGCCCGTGGTGCTGGACATCCACCATTGCTGGATCAACGAGGGCACCTATATCGCCCCGGACGATCCCCGGGTAGCTCGCATCGTCGACAGCTGGCGCGGGGTGCGCCCGGTGATGCATTACTCGCAGCCGCCAGAGCATCTGCAAACCCTGGGGTTCAGCGCGGATGCCCCGTTGGAGATGCCTGCGCTGTTGCAGAAGGTGAACAAGCGGGACCTGTACTTGCACAGCGCGCGCATGTGGAACCACTGCACCAACGAATACGCTCTGCGCTTTCTTGACCGCTTCGACATCATGTTCGAAGCCAAGGACAAGAACCTAGCGACCTTGGAGTTCTATCAGCGTTACCTGGCTACCTGATTCGCCGGTGAATTCGGTGCAGATGCCAGGCTGTGCCTGCGCTGGGCGATGAGGTGTTGTGTGGGTTCGCACGTTGGCGCCAGCGGCTACAGCACCAAGGCCGCAGCCGCCGAGCTTGCCGGCGGGCAGACGCAGCACCGTGAACGCCTGCCGCCGGCAAGCCGCGCTGCTGCGGGTTGGCGCCTGCGGGCAACCCTGGAGTTTCCTACACACCAGTGCCGCAGCAGCCGGGCTTGCCCGCGACCAGACGCAGCACCGTGTAACGCCTGTCGTAGGCAAGCCGCGCTGCTGTGGGTTGGCGCCTGCGGGCAACCCTGGGACTTCCTACAGATGGGATGAAATCGGTGTAGACGCCAACTCTCTGCGCATAGGAGCGGGTGGGCTACAACCCCAGCTCACTCAGCCCAGGGTGGTCATCTGGCCGGCGCCCCTGCGGCCAGTGGAACAGCCGCTCGCGAGCGTCGATCGGCAGGTCGTTGATGCAGGCGAAGCGCTGCCGCATCAGGCCGTTGTCATCGAACACCCAGTTTTCATTGCCGTAGGAGCGGAACCAGTTGCCTGAATCGTCGCGCCATTCATAGGCGAAGCGCACAGCGATGCGGTCGTCGGTGAAGGCCCAGAGTTCCTTGATCAGCCGGTACTCCAGCTCGCGCGCCCATTTGCGCGTGAGGAAAGCCTCCACCGCCGCACGGCCGTTGACGAATTCGGCGCGGTTGCGCCAGTAGGTATCCGGGGTGTAGGCCAGGGCGACCTTTTGCGGGTCGCGGCTGTTCCAACCGTCCTCGGCGGCCCGCACCTTTTGCACGGCGGTTTGGGCATTGAACGGTGGAAAGGGTGGGCGTGATTCAGTGGCAGGCATACGCAGGTCCTGGGAAGGCTTGGGCAGGAAGTGGTTTCTATCATGGGGCCGATCCAGGTTTATAGGTGCAGTTGGCTGCTGTTTTTGCGGCTCAGCCCCCGCGCTTGCTTATCTCGAGAACGCCTCGTCCACAGTCCCCAGTTGTACGTCGCTCAAAGTACCTGCGTAGTAGTGCAGCTTGATCCACGCCATCAAGTAGTCATAACGCGCTTTGGCCAGGTCTTGCCGGGTGCTGTACAGCTGCTGTTCGGCATTCAGGGCGTCGAGGTTAACCCGTTCGCCGCCGGCGATGCTGTAGCGCGTGGAGACAACCAAGGCCTCGGCCGAGGCCAGTGCCTTCTCATAGGCGCGGATCTTCTGCACACCGGTGGCGCAGGCGTTGAACTGCCGGCGCAGCTGGATCAGGGTTTCTCGGGTTTTGCCTTCCAGCTCGTATTCAGCCTGCTCCAGGCCGCGGCTCGCCTGGCGGGTAGAGGCACTCATACCGCCACCGGCATACAACGGCAGGCTGATTTCTACCCCGATGGTGTTGGTGTCGTAGCGTTGGTTGTAAGTGTTGCCGCTGTCCGATTCCATGCTGCGCACCGTTGCATAGGCGTTCACTTTCGGCAGGTGCCCGGCACGGTTGCGTTGCACTTCCTGCTGGGCGACTTCAAGCAGCTCGCGCTGCGACGCCAATTCGGGGTTTTCGCTCAGGGCCAGGCTATGCCAGGCCTCGTACGTGCCCGGGGTTAGCGTCAGGAAGTGGAAGGGGACTCGCAGCGGGGCCAGGTCATCGATGTTCACCTGGGCCACGCCAATCAGCGCGCCGAGTTCGCGCAAGGCGGCGTCCTGCTCGTTCTGTGCTTCGATCTCCTCGGCCCCGGCCAGCTCATAACGGGACTCAGCCTCCAGAATATCCGTGTGGGTGCCCTCGCCCTGATCGAACAACTGCCGGTTTTGCTGGAATTGCTGCTCGAAGGCCTTCTTTTTCGCCTGGGCAATTTCGATCTGGTCGCGGGTGAACAGCGCCTGGCTATAGGCGCTCAACACCCGCACCAGCAGCTCCTGGCTTTTACCGCGGAAGGCCTGGTCGGCGAACAGTGCCTGGGCCACGCCCTTGCGGTAATTGGCGTAGGCCTCGTAGTCGAACAGCGGCTGTTGCACGGTCAGGGTGGAGCCATAGCTGTTGTAGTGGCGGTCTTCCTGGCTGTTGGGCCGGTTCTCGCTCTTGTAAGTGGCTTCGGAGTCGTTGCGCCCTTTGTTGTAGCTCCACGAGGCCCGCGGCAATAAACCCGCGCGGCCAATGTTGCGGTTCTCCAGGCCTGCGTCGCGCTCCTTCAGCGCGCCGAGAAACACCGGGTCGTTGCGCAGGGCTTGTTCGTACACTTCGAATAACCCCAGCGCCTGTGCCTGGGGGACGGCAAACATCCACAGCAGCATCCATAGCCACGTTTTCATGTACCGAAACATCCTATTCCTCGGTCAGCGCCAGCCCTGCGCGGTCCATCAAGGGCTTGAACAGGTAATTGAGAAGGGAGCGTTCGCCGGTGCGCACGAACATCTGCGCCGGCATGCCAGGCTTGATCACCAGCCCGTGCAGCTTGGCCATGGCCTGGTCGCTGACGCTGCTGCGCAGCACGTAGTAAGGCTGGCCCGTGCGCTCGTCGAGCAACTGGTCGGCAGAGATCAGGCTGACGGCGCCCGGCACGCGCGGGGTGCGGCTCTGGTTGAAGGCGGTGAACAGGATGTCCACCGGCAGCTGTTCGCTCACCTTGTCGACCATTTGCACCGGCAGGTGGCCTTCGACTTCCAGGCCGCCGCCTTGCGGCACGATCTCCACAAGCGACTCCCCGGCGCGCACCACCGCGCCTTCGGTGTGCACCGCAAGGTTTACCGCGATGCCGTCGGAAGGGGCGTCGATCTCGCTGTGGGTAAGGCTGAACTGCGCCGAGGTCAGCTGTTGCGCGAGTGTCTGGCTTTTCAGTTGAGCGTCGGCCAGTTGCGTGCGCACTTCTTTCTGGTACTCCTCCACCCCCTGTTGCAGGCTGAGCCGCGACTGCTCCACCTGTTGAGCGATGCGCCCGGTATCGCCTGCGTTTTGCGCAAGGTCGCGTTGCACCTGGGACAGCTGCCGGCCGTAGTCGAGCAAGCGGTTGCGCGCCACATAGCCGCGCTCGGCCAGCGAGCTGAGGCTTTGCAGCTGCTGGCGCAACGAATCGGCTTGCGCTTGCAGGTCCACCCGCGCCTGGCGCATACCTGCCAGCTGCGCCACCCCGCCTTCGATATTGGCGCGGATGCCCGCTTGGGCGCCTTCATACGCTTGGCGGCGGCTGCTGAACAATTGCCGCTGGCCTTCGAGCACTTCGTTCACCCCCGGGTCCGCCTGCTTGAGCAGCACCGGCGGGAACATCACCTGGCGGCTGCCATCTCGCTCGGCCTGCAGCCGCGCCACGCTGGCCAGGGCCAGTTGCTGCTGAGCCTGCAACGACTGCACATCGGCCGCTACCTGGGTGTGATCCAGGGTAAACAGCGGTTGCCCCTGCCGCACCGCCTGGCCCTCGCGCACCATGATCCGGCTCAGCACCCCGTTATCCACCGACTGCACTGCCTTGCGCTTGCCCGATACCACCACCGTGCCCTGCACCGGGATGCCTTGGTCCAGTGGGGCTAAAGCCGCCCAGGCAAAAAAGCTGCCTGCGCCGAGCAATGCCAGCGACCAGCCCACGCCGACGAAGAAGCCTGCACTGCGTTCTTTGTGGATGCGCTGTTCAGTCATGGCGCTGGCCTCCTTGCACGCTGGTGAATTGACGGCTCAAGCTGACCCCGGTTGGGCGTTCCGGCACCGCCGAAGCGCCAGACAGCGCCCTCATCACATCGGCACTGGGCCCGAACAACTGCAAGCGGCCTTCGTTGAGCACCAGCAGGCGGTCGGCCTGGTTGAGCACCGCCGAGCGGTGGGTGATCAGCACTACGGTGCAGCCGCGTGCCTTGAGCTGCGCGATGGCGCTGGCCAGCGCGGCTTCACCATTGGTGTCGAGGTTGGAGTTGGGTTCGTCCAGCACCACCAGCTTGGGCTCCCCATACAGCGCCCGCGCCAGTGCGATGCGTTGCTTCTGTCCGCCGGAGAGGCCGCTGCCACCGTCCCCGAGATGGGTGTCGTAGCCCTGTGGCAGGCGCAGGATCATTTCGTGCACGCCGGCCATCTGTGCAGCCGCGACGACTTTTTGCGGGTCGGCATCGGAAAAGCGCGAGATGTTCTCGGCAATGGTGCCGCTGAATAATTCGATGTCCTGGGGCAAATAGCCCACATATTGGCCCAGCGCTTCGCGATCCCAGCGGTGCAGTTCGCCGCCGTCCAACCGCACCGAACCCGCCAGCGGTTGCCATACGCCGATCAGCACGCGCGCCAGGGTCGATTTGCCCGAACCGGAGGCACCCAGCACCCCAAGCACGTCCCCGGCATTGAGGGCGAACCCCAGCTGATGCAGGGTGATCGTTCTGCTGCCCGGAGGCGCTGCGCTGACTTGCTCCACGCTGATCTGCCCGGTAGGCGCGGGCAGTGGCATGGGTGTGGCGCGCTCGGGATGGTCCACCAGCAAGGCATCCAGGCGCTGCCAGGCGAGCCTCGCGGAACTCCACTGTTTCCACACTGCGATCACCTGGTCGATAGGTGCCAGGGCGCGGCCCATCAAGATCGACCCGGCGATCATCATGCCGCCGCTGATCTGGCCTTCGATCACCAGCAAGGCCCCCAGGCCCAGCACCAGCGATTGCAGGCACAGGCGCGCCGCCTTGCTCAATGAGCCGATCACCGCGCCTGTGTCGCTGGCTCGGTTCTGCCGCGCCAGGTACTGGTCGTGCAGCGCGAACCAGCGCCGGCGCAGCGGTGCCAGCATGCCCATCGCCTGGATGGTTTCGGCGTTGCTCAAATGGCTATCGGACAGCTGGCTGGAGGTCGTGGAGAAGTGGCCCGCTTCGGCCAGCGGCTTGCGCGTAAGCGCTTCGTTGAGCCAGGCCAGCACCACCAGCAGCACTGCGCCGCCGCTGGCGAGCAGGCCGAGCCAAGGGTTGAACACAAAAATGACCAGCAGGTACACCGGAAACCAGGGGGCATCGAAAAACGCGAACAAGGCCGGGCCCGTCGCGAACTGGCGCACCAGGGTCAGGTCCGCCAATGCCTGGGCGGCACTGCCTTCGGCCCTGCCTAGGTTGCGCTCGAAGGCGGCCTGGTATACCCGCAGGTTGAGGCGGCGCTCCATCTCGCTGCCGATGCGGATCACCACGAAGCTGCGCACCGCTTCGAGCAGGCCGATGAATACGAAGAAACCGACGACCATCGCCGTCAGCATGGCCAGGGTGGTTTCGTTCTGTGACGACAGCACCCGGTCGTACACCTGCAGCATGTAGATCGAGGGCACCAGCATCAGCACGTTGATCAGTGCGGTAAAGGCACCGACGCTGAGCAGGATGCCTTTATAGGCCTTGAGCGTATCCCACATGGGCGCGCGCGGCGCACGGCTTGGCCGGGCTGATGTCATGAAGTGTTCGTCCTTGAAAGAAGCCGATCAGAAGCGCGTGGGGTCTGGCGTGGTTGCCCGTTGCAGGTAAAGCACCTGGCTGTTTGGCAGGGTGGCCATGTAAAAGCCTTCCCGTTGCCGGCCCATGTGGAGCAGGGTGTCGCCATTGCTGTCGACCAGCGCAATGCCGTCTGGGGTGGGGAACCAGGTTGCCGGCGCCCCGCCCAGCAGGCGGCCGGCGCAGGCCAGGTCGCCCGCCAGCGTTTCCCCGGCTTCCACCAGGGCGATGGCGCAGGGCTGGCGCTCACCCCCGGCAGGGTAAAGGTGCCAGGCGCCGGCTAATTCGGCGGGGCTGGCGAGACGTAAGCTACTGGCCATGAGAGGGGCTCCGCTGAGTGTTAAAAGCGTCGTGACCAGGCACGCCGCAAGGGTTCGATTCATCGATGACTCCACGCTGTTGAAAGGGCGGCACCGCGGTGCCGCCCCTCGGCTTACACCACGATATCGGTGGTTGCCGCCTGGCCAACGGTGCTCACCAGGAAATCAGCGATACGGTCGCCCGTAAAGTCGATCGACAGGTTGCTACCTGTGCTGGTCTGTACCAGTGTCGCCTGGCCGGCCACGCCGCCAAAGGCGCTGACGAAGGTCAGCGGGATATGGCTGCTGGCAAACTCTGGCAGGCCCGACAGGTCGATCTTGTCCTGACCGCTGACGAAGTCCATGAGCGAATCTGCCGTGCCAGGGCGCGAGTCGCTGCTGGCGCCGAACACGAAGGTATCCGCGCCAGTGCCGCCCCACAGCTTGTCAGCGCCGGCACCGCCGTAGATCAGGTCGTTGCCGGCCCCACCCCTAAGCTCGTTGGCGGCACTGTTGCCGATCAGCAGGTCGCTGCCCGAACCACCGATGGCGTTTTCCAGCACCACGCCCTTGGCGATGGATACGTTGCCCACCAGCCCGCCAACGTCCGAGAACGAACCTTCGTTGAGGTTGATCTTCTGGTTGTTGGTGTAGCCGGAGAAGTCCAGCGTGTCCTTGCCGCCACCGTCCCATACCGCGAACACCAGCTTGGACGACGACGAGGTCGCCGAGTAATAGTCGCGGTCGGCAGTGGAGTTGAAGCCGTAGGTGGTATCGCCGGCACGCGTGGCGAAGTTGGCGCCATACAGCTTTTGGATCGCGGTGATGTCATCGAGCAGCGGCGCGGAGGAGTAAGCACCCTTGAAGCTTTGCCCGGTGTTGGTCTCGCTCCAGTAGCTCATCACGCTGTAGCCGCGGGTATCTTGGGCATAGTCCGCGTCGGCATAGGTTGGGTTGCCTTCGCCAGCGTTGTAATCGCCGGGGTGAGACAGGCCCAGGGTATGGCCGATTTCGTGAGTCAGGGTCTGGCGCCCGTAGTTGTTGGTGCCCGGGGTAGCGTTGACCTGATAACTGCTGTTGATCATGTACCAGGATTCACCGTCGTGACCCGGGGCAGTGCCAGGCAGGAAGGCGAAGGCGGCGCCGCCGTTGTCGCCATCGTAGTTGCCAAAGCTCATGTGCCCGTCACCACCGGAAGCGGCTTGGGTGAAGGTCACCTTGGCCACGTCCGCCCACGACTGCATCGACAGCTTGGCCTGCTGTTGCTGCAGTGCGGAGAACGCCGAGAACCTACCCACGTCGAGTTCCGCGAAGTTGCTCGGTGCCCGGGTGAGGAAGCTGTAGGTCAGCTCGATGGTGCCGCTGTGGTTCTGGTCAACCCAGGCGGCATGGTCACGCAGGATGTGGTCCGCTGCCTGATCGTTGGTGTACGAGGTTTTACCGTTGATGGGCGCGCCACCACGGTCGTACTGATGGCTGAACGTGCTGAGTTGGTTATAGGCCGAGCTTGGGCCTTGAGGAATTGCATTTACTGCATTGAGTTTGAGTTTCGACATTCAGACAGTTCCTTGTCTGCGTTGAAAAAAAGATCGAGACAAACCCGGGGTACGAGTTCGTCCGATCACTCGTCTTGCGTAAAGCAGGAAAAAAACTGACACACCATTGGATCCATCGTCCAGCGGTTTCCGGCGACTTGTAACAGGTTTTTTCATATTTGTGACAATTGCGACATATTCTTGCAAAAAGGAGGCGCCCGTCGTCAATTCGCGGCCTATTGCTACTATTTGATTCAACGGCGCTGCATATCGACATAAAAAAAGAGTCTCATGCCCCTTTGGCGGTGTTCTTTGACACACACCGATCCACTGCCTATACCTTCGCTTTCACCTTCAGCAGGCAGGTAGCCACATGGACAGCCGCAGCCCTGGTCAGCGTTGGCAGTCGGCCATCCGTAGCAAACCCCTTCGCAGGCCGTCCTCGTTGCGCTCCAGTTGCCCAAGCCTACCGTCGCCGCTCAACGCCCAGGTGGCGGGCCAGGCGCACGCCGTGGGGAGTGCAGTGGCGCCAGCACCACCCTCAGGGCAGCCGCCAGCCAGCCGTGCACCCTGGGGCGTAATCAGTCGGTGACCATTACTCAGGAAGGGGCATTGGCGTCGATACCGGTGCTGCGGTCACGATTGAAAACGGGCTCTCCGGCGGGCTCAGCCGGGCGCGTTAACAGCGGTGCGCTCAGCGGGAGCAGGGCGTGAGCATCACCGGCGCGCTGCTCAGAGGGGAGATCCGCAAGCTTGGTTACGCCACTGACGGCCACTGGCGCGAGGCTGAGGTGAACTACACCGCCCAAAGCCGCAGCGACTACGCCGCCGCCGCGGCAACGGTGGCGGTGAAAGTGCCGTTCTGATCCACACGAGCACAACGGGCGCAGGCATTGAACTTCCTTTTAAGCGCTGGGTTCAGCTGAGGGTAAGCGATCGTTCGTTCACCAGAAGGAGACCCAGAATGCCTGAATCAGACGGCAAAATTCGCTACGGCGTGGTCGCAGGCGGATCGATTTCCCAAGGCGCCTTCATGCCGGGCGTCGGCCAGACCGACAACTCCGTAATGACCGCCCTGGTCACCGGAGACCCGGTCAAGGCCGAGAAGTTAGCGCAGCGGTATAAGCTCAAAAGCTATAGCTACGAGCAATTTCCTGACCTGCTGGCTTCGGGTGAAATCGATGCGGTGTATGTGGCAACGCCGAACTTTCGGCATCGGGAGTTCGTGATTCCGGCGCTGGAGGCCGGTATCCATGTGTTACTCGAGAAGCCCATGGCCACGAACGAAGCCGACTGCCAGGCCATGCTCGAAGCGGCAAAACGCTCTGGCGCTAAACTGATGGTTGCCTATCGCTTGCATTGCGAGCCCGGAACGCTGGAGATGATCGAGCGCGTGCATGCCGGGGAATTCGGCGAGCCGCGGCTGTTCACGTCCACCTTCACCCAGGTAGTGAAGGCCAGCAACCACCGCACCCAGAATGGTTTTGGCGCAGGGCCGGTCGCGGACATGGGGCCCTATCCGTTGAACATGGTGCGCCAGCTGTTCGCCGCGGAGCCGATCGAGGTCAGCGCCGTGGGCGTTCAAACGCCCGGCAGCGGCATGGATACTTGGGACACGGTCACGGTTTCGCTGCGTTTCCCCGGTGAACGCCTTGCCCAGTTCACGGTGAGCTACACACTGCCGGGCAGTGAGCGCTTCCAGCTGATAGGCACCAAGGGCGAAATCGAGGCCTCGCCGTGCTTCGGTTATGGCGAGGGCGTAGCCATCAGCTACCGGGCCATCATCGGTGAGCAGACTCGCGAGCATATGCACCCGGTGGTCGACCAGTTTGCCGGAGAGACGGCTTACTTCTCCGACTGCATCCTCACCGACCAAGACCCCGAGCCGGATGGTGACGAGGGCTGGCGCGATGTGCGGGTAATCGCCGCCATCGAACGGGCGCTCGAAACCGGCCAACCACAGCAGCTCGACCCTCTGCCGGGCAAACGCACCGCCAGCCGAGACCAGCAGCAGAAATTGCCGTTGGCCGAAACGCCGGGCTATATCAACACCGAATCGCCTACGGCTTCGGAGTAGCCCATCGCCTTTTTTCCGACGGACCCTGGCAGTTCTGCCAGTTGTTGGAGTGGGTGTTCATCACTAGTTTGGTCCGGGCATCGCCCCTTCCCAGGAGGTGGGCGTTAACGGATCAAACATAGTGGAGGCACCATGAGCAATACTGAAGGCAAAGCGGCGCGTATGAACGCCCACATGAAATTTCAAGCCAAGCTGATTCGAGCAGATGGCAAGCACGACGAATTCATCGCGCAACGCTCGGACGTTTACACCCTCAATCGCGAACTGCACTTGTGGGGCATCCAGGGCAACCCTGACGGTCAGCACGATCTGCTTCTGCTGCGCATTCCCGAAGGCACACAGGACGGCGACCACCCCATCGCGGATGAGCATGGCGTGGGAATCAAAGCCGCGTTCGCCACCGCAGAAGCGGCAGGGCAGGCCACATCCGGCGCGGTGCACGGCCTGAAGTGGGATCGTGCAGCCAATGCCTTGCAGGCCAGCTTCTCTTTTAAGGGCGCGCTGGATTCAAGCGTCCCCACCACCTACCAGATCGAAAATGGCAGCATCCGCGCCGAATGGAACTCCCCGGTGCTCGCCCTCGGTGGCGACAACAGGGTGAAAGCGGCTGTCATGCCTCCCGTGTTCAGCAATGCCGGGAAATTTGAGGCAACCGAGGTTTCGTTTACACCGGTAGGCGACGAGTTCAAGCTGCAGGCTCATCAAGACATCAACGGGGCCGGCCAGGGCGTAGTGTTGTTCATCCCTGGAGACTTGTCTGAAGGCAGCACCGCGCAAGCCTGCCGAGCCTTCTTCATCGTCAACCAGGGCCTGTACGCGGGCCGGAACTTCAGCCTCACGGATGTTAAGTGGAACAAGGCAGAAAAAACCTTCAAGGCCGCCTTCGCCTTCGAATTTACCTATGGCGGCAGCACGCATAAAGTTGGGCAGGGCAGTATCGCGCTGCGTTACTGAGGCTTCGGCAGCTTCCTGTACTGCACTTCTTGCCTAATAAAAAACCCTCGAAGCGCAGGCCTCGAGGGTTTTTTGTACAGCCCGCAGTGCGGGCGAGGGCTTATACGTTGAACCGGAAGTGCATCACATCGCCGTCCTTGACGATGTATTCCTTGCCTTCGAGGCGCCACTTGCCGGCTTCCTTGGCGCCGCCTTCGCCGTTGTACTGGATAAAATCGTCATAGGCGACCACCTCGGCGCGAATGAAGCCTTTCTCGAAATCGGTATGGATCACGCCAGCGGCTTGGGGTGCGGTCGCACCCACGCGTACCGTCCAGGCGCGAACTTCCTCCACCCCGGCGGTGAAGTAGGTTTGCAGGTTAAGCAGCGAGTAACCGGCGCGGATCACCCGGTTCAGGCCAGGCTCGTCGAAGCCCAACGCTTCGAGGAACATGTCCTTTTCTTCGCCGTCGTCGAGTTCGGCGATTTCTGCTTCGATCTTGTTGCACACCGGTACCACGATCGCACCTTCTTCCTGGGCGATAGCCTTGACCACGTCCAGGTGCGGGTTGTTCTCGAAGCCGTCTTCGGCCACGTTGGCGATGTACATCACCGGCTTGCTGGTGAGCAGGTGGAAGCCACGGATCAACTGCTTCTCGTCCGTGCTCATGGTTTGCATCAGGCTGCGGGCAGGCTTGCCTTCGGTGAAGTGCGGGATCAACCGCTCGAGCACGGCCTTCTGGGCCAGCGCGTCCTTGTCCCCACCCTTGGCATTGCGGGCGACTTTCTGCAGTTGCTTCTCGCAGCTGTCGAGGTCCGCGAAAATCAGCTCCAGGTCGATGATCTCGATATCGCGCTTGGGGTCCACGCTGTTGGACACGTGAATCACGTTCTCGTCTTCGAAGCAGCGCACCACGTGGGCAATGGCGTCCGTTTCGCGGATGTTCGCCAAAAACTTGTTACCCAGGCCTTCACCCTTGGACGCCCCCGCCACCAGGCCGGCGATATCCACGAACTCCATGGTCGTTGGCAGAATCCGCTTGGGTTTTACGATGGCCGCCAGGGCTTCGAGGCGCGAATCGGGCATGGGCACGATGCCGCTGTTCGGTTCGATGGTGCAGAACGGGAAGTTTTCCGCCGCGATACCGGATTTGGTCAGCGCGTTGAACAGGGTGGACTTGCCCACGTTAGGCAGGCCGACGATGCCGCAATTGAAACCCATGGTACAACCCTCTTCGTGGAGTCAGGCCTTTTGGCTATGCAGTTCTCTCATCGCCCGGGGCCAGTCCCCGGCGAGAATGTCTGGCAGCACGCCGAGGGCGAAATCGATACTGGCGTCGAGTTTTTCCTGCTCGGCGCGTGGCGCGCGCCCCAGCACGAAGCCCGACACCTTGCTGGCGTCGCCCGGGTGGCCGATGCCAAGCCGCAGGCGATGGAAGCTGTTCTGGTTACCCAGCTGCGCAATGATGTCGCGCAGCCCGTTGTGCCCACCATGGCCGCCGCCCTGCTTGAGCTTGGCAACGCCTGGGGGAATGTCGAGTTCGTCGTGGGCCACCAGTATCGCTTCAGGCGCGATGCGATAGAAGCCGGCGAGGGCGGCGACGGCCTGCCCGCTACGGTTCATGTAGGTGGTAGGGATCAACAGACGAACATCCTGGCCCTTATGGCTGAAGCGCGCCACAAGGCCAAAAAACTTGCGCTCGGGGACCAGGGTGACGTTCTGGTCTCGGGCGATGCGCTCAACGAAAAAAGCCCCTGCGTTATGCCGGGTCTGTTCGTATTCGGCGCCTGGGTTTCCCAGGCCGACGATCAACTGGATGGCGGTCACGTCAAGGGCTCTTATCTGGAAGCTTATGTAGAGGGTAGCGACGCCATGCGCCAGCTAGCCCTCCGCACAGGTCACTGATTACTCAGCCGAACCTTCGCCTGCATCTTCAACCGGTACGCGCGGCGCGTGGACGTTGGCGACAGCCAGGTCGTTGCCGTGGGCCAGTGCGACGAACTCAACGCCAGCAGGCGCCTTGATGTCGGACAGGTGGATGATGGTACCGACGTCGGCGCTGGCCAGGTCCACTTCGATGAACTCAGGCAGGTCTTTCGGCAGGCAGGTGATTTCCAGCTCGGAAACGACGTGCGAGATTTCGCCGCCTTTCTTGGCCGCGGCTTCCTGGTTCATGAAGTGAACCGGGACCTTGGCGGTCAGTTTCTGGCCAGCAACCACGCGCTGGAAGTCAGCGTGCATTACGTGACCCTTGGCTGGGTGACGCTGCAGGGCCTTGATCACGACGTTCTGCTTGGTGCCGCCAACGGTCAGCTCGATGACGTGAGCGTAGGCTGCTTCGTTTTCCAGCAGCTTGGCGACTTCTTTGGCCAGCAAGGTGATGGATTCAGGCGCTTGTTCGCCGCCGTATACAACGGCAGGTACTTGGGCCGCGAGGCGACGCAGGCGGCGGCTCGCACCTTTCCCCAGGTCGGAACGCGCTTCGGCGTTAAGGATAAAATCGGTCATGTTGTTTCTCCAGTTGGCCCCGTCCTACCCAGCGTTTGCGACCAGCGCCAGGTAGTGAGGGCAAAAAAGCCCCGCCCTGACAGGCGTCGGGGCGGGGCATGTTCGTCAGTTCGACTTCCGAAGGCTCGAGCCTTAGCGGAACATCGCGCTGATCGATTCTTCGTTGCTGACGCGGCGGACCGCTTCGGCAATGACGGGTGCGATATCCAGTTGGCGGATACGCGAGCACGCTTGCGCCGCGGCGGACAGCGGGATGGTGTTGGTCACCACCAGTTCGTCCAGCACGGAGTTTTCAATGTTTTCGATCGCACGGCCAGACAGTACCGGGTGGGTGCTGTAGGCGTAGACCTTGGCAGCGCCGTGATCTTTCAGAGCCTTCGCCGCGTGGCACAAGGTGCCTGCGGTATCGACCATGTCATCGACCAGGATGCAGGTACGGCCTTCCACGTCACCGATGATGTGCATCACTTCGGAGTGGTTGGCTTTCTCGCGACGCTTGTCGATGATGCCCAGATCCACGCCCAAGGATTTGGCGACAGCGCGAGCACGCACCACACCGCCGATATCCGGGGACACGATCATGAGGTTTTCGAAGCGTTGATCTTCGATGTCGTCTACCAGCACGGGCGAGCCGTAGATGTTGTCGACGGGGATATCGAAGAAACCCTGAATCTGGTCGGCGTGGAGGTCCACGGTGAGCACGCGGTCGATACCGACCACGGTCAGCATGTCCGCAACCACCTTGGCGCTGATCGCTACCCGGGCCGAACGAGGACGACGGTCCTGGCGGGCATAGCCGAAGTAGGGGATGACAGCGGTGATACGCGACGCAGAAGAACGGCGGAAGGCATCTGCCATCACGACCAGTTCCATCAGGTTGTCATTGGTTGGTGCGCAAGTCGGCTGAATGATGAAAACGTCTTTACCGCGAACGTTTTCGTTGATTTCAGCGCTGATTTCACCATCGGAGAATTTACCGACGGAGACGTCACCCAGTGGAATATGCAGCTGACGTACGACACGCCGAGCCAGATCGGGGTTAGCATTCCCCGTAAAGACCATCATCTTGGACACGCGCAGTACCTGCCGGCTGGGGTATACCTGGATGAGTATAGAAAATGGCAGGGGCGGCTGGATTCGAACCAACGCATGGCAGGATCAAAACCTGCTGCCTTACCGCTTGGCGACGCCCCTGTGGCGGATCAACCGAGTGCCGGGCACTCGTTTCTTAGAACAGAGTTTTCAGCTTGCGATGCAACATCGAAACGTTGCTTCCCTTTGCTACAAACCCTGTGAGGGTCTCTGTCAGAAGGGCCGAAACTTTATCAGCTTCAGCTTTGTTTGGGAAGGCCCCAAACACACAACTTCCAGTTCCGGTGAGTTTAGCTTGAGTAAATTTACTTAGCAAACTCAAAGCGTTACGAACATCTGGGTAACGCCTCTCGACCACCGGTTGGCAGTCATTTCGACTGTTTCCCTCGAGAACGGAGCGCACTTTAATGGCGGGAGAGTCACGTGTCAACAGCGGATCTGAAAAAATTTCTGCTGTACTTACAGATACTTGCGGAACGAGCACGAGATACCACGGCTCGGCGGGTTCCACTGGGGTCAGTTTTTCGCCCACACCCTCGGCAAACGCGGCTCTGCCCCGAATGAATACGGGAACATCGGCGCCCAGGGTGAGGCCTAGTGCGGCTAGCCGGTCCTCGCTCCACTTCAATTTCCATAGATGGTCGAGCGCCAGCAAGGTGGTGGCGGCGTCCGAGCTCCCACCGCCAATTCCGCCACCCATGGGCAACACTTTGCGCAGCCAGATATCCGCGCCCAGGCGGGTGCCGGCTTCGGCCTGCAACTTCCGCGCGGCCTTGACGACCAGATTGCTGTCATGGGGTACGTCGTCGAGGGCGCCATGCAGTTGAATCAGGCCATCCTCGCGCACGGCGAAGTCCAGCTCGTCGCCATAGTCGAGAAATTGAAACAGGGTCTGCAGCTCGTGATAACCGTCGGCGCGGCGGCCAAGAATGTGCAACATCAGGTTGAGCTTGGCGGGGGCGGGTAGCGTCAGCCGTGGCAGGGGCATGTCAGCGCCCGAGCTGGCGCGGCTGCCAGTCCTTGATCACCAGAGTCACGTCTAGGTCCTGGCCATGCAGTTTCAGGCGTTCAGGCAGCCAGTATTCGCCTTGTTGGCTGTAGCGGGTGTATTCCACCGTCCAACCATCCTGTTCCAGCCGGGCCAGGCGGCTGTCGCCATCGAGCACCACGGTGCTTTTGCCTTTGGGCGCGGGCAGGCCGCGGACCCAATACACCAGGTTGGCCACCGGCAAGCGCCAGCCAAGCTGCTGCTGCAGGAGGTCTTCAGGGCTCGCGGCTTGATAGCGGCCTTGGCTTGCCACCTCCAGGGTGGCCTCGCCGGGATGCCCGGTCAGCCGCGCAGCGCCTCGGCCCAAGGGGCCGGAGAGGCGAATGTCATAGTAATCGTTGCGCTGCAGCCAGTAGAGGGTGCCGCTACCGGAGTCGCTCGGTGCGCGGATGCCCACCTTGCCGTTGATTTCCCAGCCATCCACGCTGGCGGTCTGGTCCTTGTGGTCGCGCCACGTTTGCGGGTTGCCCTGGCCCTGCACGGCCTCTTTCGGGCCGAGGCCGGCACAGCCGGCGAGGAGGGCGACTAGGGTGAAGGTCAGGCAATGGCGCAACAACATGGGTCAAAGCTTCTCGGAACCGGTGAGGCGCAGCAAGGTGCTGCGCAGGACAGGGCTGTCGGGTTGGTCTTTAAGGGCATTGCCCCAAACCTGGCGGGCTTCGCGTTGCTTGCCCCGGGCCCACAACACTTCGCCCAGGTGAGCCGCCACTTCGTGGTCGGGGAAGCGCTCCAACGCCTGGCGCAGGAAGGTTTCGGCTTCGGCCAGGTTGCCCATGCGGAAATTCACCCAGCCCAGGCTATCGAGCACGGCGGGGTCTTCCGGATTGAGCTGATGGGCTTTTTCGATCAGCGCCTTGGCTTCGGCGAAACGGTCGGTGCGATCGGATAGCGTGTAGCCCAGCGCATTGAGCGCCATGGCGTTGTCTGGCTCGCGCTGCAGGATACTGCGCAGGTCTCGCTCGAGCTGGCCAAGGTCGCCGCGCTTTTCCGCCAGCATGGCCCGGGTATAAAGCAGGCTGGAGTCGTCCGGGTACTGCTTGAGGGCATGCTCGAGTACGGTCCAGGCAGGCTCTACCTTGTTGTTGTCGGCCAATGTTTCGGCCTCGACCAGGTATAGCTGTGCGGCGTACTCCGGGTTCGCGGCCCGGCTCGCCGCCAGGCGCCGGGAAGCTTCGGCCGCCTGCCCGTTGGCAATGAGGATATCGGCCTGGCGCAGCTGCGCCGGGAGATAATCGGTGCCTGGGCTCACCAACGCATACTGCTCAAGCGCCTGTTGCGGGTTATTGCGCTCCTCGGCCACGCGGCCAAGGTTAAGGTGGGCGGAATCCACATGGGCGCCGCGTTCGACCAGGTCGTTGAGGTAGCCCTCGGCCTCGTCCCACGCCTTGGCTTCCAGGCATACCAAGGCCAACGAATAGCGCAACTCGTCGTCGTCCGGGTTTTGCTGTACCAACACCTGGAACTGCACCTTCGCTTCGTCGATGCGGTTCTGTTCTACCAGGGTACGTGCCAGGGCCAGGCGCAGGCGCTTGTCGTCCGGGGCCTTGCGCACGGCTTTGTCCAGGAGGGGGACGGCTTCTGCGCCGCGGTCGAGGTTTTGCAGCAGGCGCGCGCGCAGCAGCAGCGGGGCGATTTCACCATCCTGTGGCGGGCTGCGCTCCAGCAGGGTCAGGGCCTCCTGAGCCTTGCCATCCTGTTGCAGCAATAGCGCCTTGCCGAAGATCAGCTGGCCGTTGCCGGGGTACTTCTCGAGCAAGCGTTCGAACCCATGGAGCAGCCCGTCACGGGTGGCTTGGTCGGTTTCCGCGGCCGAAAGGGCGAGGAAGTCGAAATGGGTATCGCCCTTGCCCTGCAGCACTTTCTCCATATAGGCCATGGACTCGTCATACCGTCCACCGCGCGCCAGCTGGATCGCCGCGGCGCGCTGGGCGTCGAGGTCGTTCGGCGCGGTACGGGCCCAGATCAGCGAGGTCTGCAGGGCGGACTGGTCCGCGCCCATGTATTCGGCGATCCGAAAGGCGCGTTCGGCCACGCCGGGGTCCTGGGTCTTGTTGGCCTGGGTGACGTAGTTGTCCAGGGCAATGTCGAAGCGGTTGCGCTGGCCGGCGAGTTCCGCGGCCAGCAGGCTATAAAGCGTTTCTTCGCTGAATGAGCCATACGCCACCGGCGGGGCAGGGGCAGGAGTGGGCGCCTCGGCGGCGGCAGGGGCCGCTGCCTCGCGAGTCGCTGCCCAGTTTTGACAGCCTCCGAGCATGGCGAGGGCGAGAAGCAACGCGGGGGATTTTTTCATAAAGGAGAAATCGAGCGGCTAACCTGCGGTGGGGGGCATGATGACACAAGCCGTATGGCAAACCCATATGAGCGGCTTTATCTCGTCCGTCTATTGGGACAATAGAGTACGGTGGTTGTTCTGAGCTTGATGAAGTAGGACAATCGCCGGCTCAAGATCTCCTTCAGCGACATTGCATGGCCTTCCTCGCCCTCGGTATCAACCACAAGACCGCTTCGGTAGACGTGCGCGAGCGCGTGGCGTTCACCCCCGAGCAGCTGGTCGAGGCGTTGCAGCAGCTGTGCCAGCGCACCGGTACCCGCGAAGCGGCGATCCTCTCTACCTGCAACCGCAGCGAACTGTACATCGAGCAATCCCGTGCCGAAGCCGAGGCGGTGCTCGAATGGCTGGCCGATTACCACCGGCTGAGCGCGGCGGACCTGCGCGCGTGTGCCTATGTGCACGAAGACGCCGACGCGGTGCGCCATATGATGCGGGTCGCCGCAGGGCTGGACTCCCTGGTACTGGGCGAGCCGCAGATTCTCGGGCAGATGAAGTCCGCCTACGCGGTGGCGCGTGAGGCCGGGACGGTCGGCCCGCTGCTAGGGCGGCTTTTCCAGGCTACCTTCAGTGCCGCCAAGCAGGTGCGCACCGATACCGCCATCGGCGAAAACCCGGTGTCGGTGGCGTTTGCCGCGGTCAGTCTGGCCAAGCAGATCTTTTCTGACATGCAGCGCAGCCAGGCCCTGCTGATCGGCGCCGGCGAAACGATCACGCTGGTGGCCAGGCACCTGCACGAGCAGGGGATCAAGCGTATCGTGGTGGCCAACCGGACGCTCGAGCGCGCCAAGGTGCTGGCCGAAGAGTTCGGCGCCCACGCGGTGCTGCTGGCGGACATCCCCCAGGAGCTGGTCCACAGCGACATCGTGATCAGCTCCACGGCCAGCCAGTTGCCGATCCTGGGCAAGGGTGCGGTCGAGAGCGCGCTCAAGCAGCGCCGGCACAAGCCGATCTTCATGGTGGATATCGCCGTTCCACGCGATATAGAGCCGGAAGTGGGCGAGCTGGACGACGTGTACCTGTATAGCGTCGACGACCTTCATGAAGTCGTCGCCGAGAACCTCAAGAGCCGCCAGGGCGCCGCGCAGGCCGCCGAGGAGATGGTTGCCGGAGGGGTAAGTGACTTCATGGCGCGGCTGCGCGAGCTGGCCGCGGTAGATGTGCTGCGCGCTTACCGCCAACAGGGTGAGCGCCTGCGCGACGAGGAATTGCAAAAGGCTCAGCGCTTGCTGGCCAATGGCGGCAACGCCGAAGAGGTCCTCGCGCAGTTGGCGCGTGGGCTGACCAACAAGCTGTTGCATGCGCCGAGCGTGCAGCTCAAGAAACTTTCCGCCGAAGGCCGCCTCGATGCGCTGGCCATGGCCCAAGAATTGTTTGCCCTCGATGAGGGCGCCACGGACAGACCCCCGCAATGAAAGCGTCACTGCTCAACAAACTCGAAACCCTCCAGGAGCGCTACGAGGAAGTGACTGCCTTGCTTGGCGATGCTGAAATCATCGCCGACCAGAGCCGCTTCCGCGCGTGCTCGCGCGAGTATGCCGAGCTGGAGCCGGTGGTCGAAGCCTTCCGCCAGTGGGGCAAGGTGCAGGCCGATCTCGAAGGCGCGCAAGCGCTGCTCAAGGACAGCGACCCGGACCTGCGTGAAATGGCCGTAGAGGAAGTGCGCGAGGCCAGGCAGCGGCTTGCCGACCTCGAACACGGCCTGCAGCGCATGCTGTTGCCGAAGGACCCGAACGATGGCCGTAACGTGTTCCTGGAAATCCGCGCGGGCACAGGTGGCGACGAAGCGGCGATCTTCTCCGGCGACCTGTTCCGTATGTATTCGCGCTATGCCGAGAAACGCGGCTGGCGCGTCGAGGTGCTGTCGGAAAACGAAGGCGAGCATGGCGGCTATAAAGAGGTGATCGCCCGGGTCGAGGGCGATAACGTTTACGCCAAGCTCAAGTTCGAGTCCGGGGCGCACCGCGTGCAGCGTGTGCCGGAAACCGAGTCCCAGGGACGCATTCACACTTCCGCCTGCACCGTGGCGGTGTTGCCTGAGCCAGACGAGCAGGTGGCGATCGAGATCAACCCGGCGGACTTGCGAGTGGACACCTACCGGGCGTCCGGCGCTGGTGGCCAGCACGTGAACAAGACGGACTCGGCCATCCGCATCACCCACTTGCCCACCGGCATCGTGGTCGAATGCCAGGAAGAGCGCTCCCAGCACAAGAACCGCGCCCGGGCGATGTCCTGGCTGTCGGCCAAGCTCAACGACATGCAAACCAGCGCGGCGCAGAGCGCGATCGCCAGCGAACGTAAGCTGCTGGTGGGCTCTGGTGACCGTTCCGAGCGCATCCGCACCTATAACTTCCCGCAAGGGCGAGTGACCGACCATCGGGTCAACCTCACCCTTTACTCGTTGGATGAAATCCTCGCAGGTGGCGTCGATGCGGTTATCGAACCCTTGCTGGCTGAATACCAGGCTGATCAACTTGCGGCCTTGGGTGACTGAATGACCATCATTGCCAGCTTGCTGCGCGACGCGCAGCTTCCCGAATCGCCCACCGCGCGGCTCGATGTCGAGCTGCTGCTGGCGGCCGCGCTGGGCAAGAGCCGCAGCTATCTGCGCACCTGGCCCGAACGCATCGTGGGCACCGAATCGGCGCAAGTGTTCGCCGGCTACCTGGAGCGTCGCCGCCAGGGTGAGCCGGTGGCCTATATCCTGGGGCAGCAGGGTTTCTGGTCGTTGGACCTGGAAGTGGCCCCGCACACACTCATTCCCCGGCCGGAAACCGAATTGCTGGTAGAGCTGGCACTGCGCCGCCTACCTTTGGAACAAGCCAGGGTGCTGGACCTGGGCACCGGTACCGGGGCCATCGCCCTGGCGCTGGCAAGCGAGCGGGCCGGGTGGCAGGTAGTTGCCGTGGACCGCGTGCCCGAAGCGGTCGCGCTGGCCGAACGCAACAGGCTGCGGCTCAAGCTCGCCAATGTCAGCGTGCGCGCCAGCCACTGGTTCAGCGCCCTCGTGGATGAGCGGTTCGACCTGATCGTCAGCAATCCACCGTATATTCCCGCCGCCGATCCACACCTGGGTGCAGGAGACGTGCGCTTCGAGCCTTCGAGCGCTCTGGTGTCGGGTGACGATGGCCTCGACGACATTCGCCAGATCATCGCCATGGCCCCCGAGCACTTGTCGCCTGGGGGATGGCTGCTGCTCGAGCACGGCTTCGACCAAGCCGCGCAGGTGCGCGAATTGCTCGCCAAGCACGGGTTCGAGCAGATCGAAAGCCAAGAGGACCTCGCCGGGCACCAGCGCGTCACCTTAGGGCGCCTCACATGCTGAGCGATGAGGAGCTGCTGCGTTACAGCCGGCAGATCCTGCTCGCTCAGGTCGATGTCGCCGGGCAACTCAAGCTAAAGGCCAGCCGGGTGTTGATCGTGGGTCTCGGCGGTCTGGGTTCGCCGGTGGCGATGTACCTGGCCGCGGCGGGGGTGGGAGCGCTGCACCTCGCCGATTTCGACCGGGTGGACCTGAGCAACCTGCAGCGCCAGGTGGTGCATGACGCCGCCAGCATCGGCCTGCTGAAGGTGGAGTCGGCTGCGGCTCGATTGCGCGCGATCAACCCTTGCGTTGAGCTCGTCACCTGCCCGAACCCGCTCGAGGCCGAGCTCATGGCCGAAGCAGTAGCGGCGGTGGACCTCGTCATCGATTGCTCCGACAACTTCGCCACCCGGGAGGCGGTGAACGCCAGCTGTTTTGCCTTGGGCAGGCCGCTGGTCAGCGGCGCGGCGATCCGTCTTGAAGGGCAGTTGTCCGTGTTCGATCCGCGCCGCGAACACAGCCCCTGCTACCACTGCCTGTACGGCCACGGCAGCGAAGCCGATCTCACCTGCAGCGAAGCAGGCGTATTGGGCCCGGTGGTTGGAATGCTGGGGAGCCTGCAAGCGCTCGAAGCACTCAAGCTGCTGGCCGGCTTTGGCGAGCCTTTGATTGGCCGCTTGCTGCTGGTCGACGCCTACACCACTCGCTTCCGCGAGCTACGGCTCAAGCGCGACCCCGAGTGCCCGGTGTGCAAGGTGCGCCATGCTTGAGCGGTCGAGCGCGCCGGTAGGCGTATTCGATTCCGGAGTAGGTGGCTTGTCTGTGTTGGCCGAGATACAGCGGCTGCTGCCCAATGAACACCTTCTCTATGCCGGGGACTGCGGGCACATCCCTTACGGGGAAAAAACGCCTGAGTTCATCCGTGAGCGCTGCGTGGCTATCGCCGAATTTTTTCGCCAACGAGGCGCCAAGGCGCTGGTGATGGCATGCAACACCGCCACTGCAGCGGCGGCGGCGGACCTGCGCGAGCGCTACCCTGATTGGCTGATCATTGGCATGGAGCCGGCGGTCAAGCCAGCAGCCATGGCTACGCGCAACGGCATCGTCGGTGTGTTGGCAACTACCGGCACGCTGCAGAGCGCACGCTTCGCTGCGTTGCTGGACCGCTTTGCCGCCGATGTCACCGTGCTGACCCAGCCAGGCCCCGGGCTGGTGGAGCGAATCGAGCAGGGGGACCTGAGCAGCCCGCCGTTGCGTGCGCTGCTGGCGCATTACCTCCAGCCGCTGCTGGCTGGCGGCTGCGACACCCTCATCCTTGGCTGCACTCACTATCCTTTTCTCAAGCCATTGTTGTCCGAGTTGTTACCTCCAGACGTAGCCCTGGTAGACACGGGCGCCGCCGTGGCCCGGCACCTGCAACGTCTGTTGACGCAGGCCGGGCTATCGAATCTGCAGGCGTGCGGCCCAACGCGGTACTGGACCTCAGGGGATGTCAACGACTTCCGAAACGTCCTACAAGCATTTGGGATGAATTCCGAACTTGTGGAACCGCTCGGAACGTGAAAAAGTTGTGAAAAAAAATGTCCTGTAAGCCTGAACTTACAAATTGTTTGTGATTTCTAACTCGCAGCGTTTTTGCTGACCGCACAACCGTTGATAAAAAAATCGAAAAAAGGATGTCCTCATGAAGAGAATGTTGGGTCTGGCCGCCGTTGCAGCCATGGTTCTGGGGCACAGCCTGTCCGCTCAAGCGGCCGGCGTATCGTTTTCCGTCGGTCATACCGGGCAAACGACCATGGTTTACCGTGTAGGTGTGCAGTCGGATTGGGACAAGACCTGGTGGCAGAGCAACCTTGGGCATCTGACCGGCTACTGGGACGGCGCCTATACCTACTGGCAAGGTGACGAGCACTCAGGCAACAACAGCTTGTCGTTCGCCCCAGTGTTCGTTTACGAGTTCGGTAATGGCTCGGTGAAGCCTTTCGTCGAGGCGGGCATCGGCGTATCCCTGTTCTCGCAAACCCAGATCGAAGACCAGAAGTTCGGCTCGGCCTTCAACTTTGAAGATCGCCTGGGCCTGGGCGTCCGCTTCGCCGGCGGCCATGAGGTTAGCGTGCGCGCTATCCACTACTCCAACGGCAGCATCAAAGAGCCAAACGACGGCATCGAAGCCTATTCGCTGAACTACCGCATGCCGCTCTGATTGCCTCAACGCCGCGGTAGATTCTTGAAAGCCGAGAGCGCCCGCGCTCGGCTCTCGCCAAGGTCTACCAACGGCGGCGGGTAATCCAAGGCTCCGAAGAGCTCCTGCCCTCTGGGTGGGTTGTGGATGGTTTTGGGGCTGAGGTCGCGCAGCTCCGGCACCCAGTGCTTGATAAACACGCCCTGTGGGTCGAAGCGCGCGGACTGGCTAACCGGGTTGAACACGCGAAAGTACGGTACCGAATCAGTTCCGGTAGAGGCGCTCCATTGCCAGCCACCGTTGTTGGCCGCCAACTCGCCGTCGATCAAATGCTGCATGAAATGCCGCTCGCCCAAGCGCCAGTCAATCAACAGGTTTTTGCTCAGGAACATGGCGCTGATCATCCGCAACCGATTGTGCATCCAGCCCAGTGCCTTGAGTTGGCGCATGGCCGCGTCGATGATGGGGATGCCGGTACGGCCCTCTTGCCAGGCTGCGAAGTCGTCTGGTGCATCGCGCCAGGGCAGTGCTTCGGTATGCTGACGAAACGCACGGTGCTGCGAGACCCTGGGGTATCCCGCCAGAATATGTTTGTAGAACTCCCGCCACAGTAATTCGCCGATCCAGGTCGTGACCCCCACGCTGCCGCTATCCAACTCCCCTTGGTTGCTCATCAACGCCGCATGCAAGCATTGGCGTATCGAGATCACACCGGCGTTCAGGTATGTAGATAACTCACTGGTGCCGGGCCGCGCCGGCAGGTCGCGGGCGTAGTGGTAATCGTGAATGGCGTCGTCGGTGAACGCCTGCAGTCGACGGTGGGCCTCGCTGGCACCGGCTGGCCAGTGTTGCCGCAGCTGTGCCGAAGGCGGCGCGAACCCTTCCACGGCCTCAGGTACCGGATCGCTGGCGAGCTCCATAGGTGCCTGGGGCCGCGGCGTTGAAGCCGCGGCCGGAATTCCCAGGCGAAGCCGTTCAAGGCAGGCGCGGCGGAATTGGCCGAACACTTGATAATAGCCGCCAGTGCGGGTAAGCACGCTGCCGGGCGCGAAAAGGCTTTGGTCTAGGTAGCTGTTGAACCCGATGCCGGAGGCCTCCAATGCCTGCCTGGCCGCTTCGTCCCGGCGCCGCTCGTTGAGCCCATACTCCTCGTTGCAGTGCACGGCCGCGATGGCCAGCCTGCCGCAGAGTTCGAGCAAGGTAGCGGGTACGTCCCGCCAGTGCGTCACCTGGCGAACCAGCAGCGGGATGTTCAGGCCGGCCAACTGCTGTTGCAATTCGGCGAGCGAGCGCAGCCAGAAGTCCACTTTACTGGCCGCTTCATCATGCTCGCGCCACTGCTCCGGGCTTATCACAAAGAGCGCCAGGGTAGGGCCCCTGCTACACGCCGCAAGCAGGGCGGAATTGTCTTCGATGCGCAAGTCGGTACGCAGCCAGACGAGCTGGCGATCATGCGTGGAGGTCATGGAAATCCTAGATCAGGCGGTGCTGGCGAAGTACCAAGTGGGCGGCGAGGGGATCGCTGGCCAGCAGAAGGTCGCGCAAGTCGGTTCGTTCACGAATGGCCGGGCCGTGAATGATCACTGCCGGGCCAGCCAGCAACACCGGGCAGGGGCAATTGGCAAGTTGCCGCCCCAGCCCTTCGAGTTGCAATGGGCGGCCTGCATACAGCACAAGCCCTCGCGCAGACAGGCGTTCCACCGCCAGCACCAGTTCGCTGGGCGGCAGTGGCCAGTCAAGCACTTCCACCGGGCAGTCGGCGCTGCTCGCCAGCCAGGCTGTCAGCCACAATTCCGGGTCGAAGGACATGTCGCTGTGCTTGACCAGCAGCAGCGGTGCGCCGCTCAGTTGGCGATTGTTGTGATAAAGCCGGGTGCCTAGCTTGCTGCGCAGCCAACCATGGAAGAACGCCCGCTCCAGGTGGGCCCCGAACTGCTGCTGCCAGCGCACATGCAGGTCGCCCAGCAACGGCAACAGCAAGTGCTCGCACAGTGTGCTGGGCGGGTAGAGCGCCATGGCCTGGTTCAGTTGCTCGTCCAGGCGCCGTTCGGCCAGTTCGGCGATCGCCTGCACCAGGGTTTCGCGCAGCGGCAACCAGTCGCTGGGCGCGGGTGCCTGCAGCCGTTGCTCGGGGGTATCGAGCAGCGCCTTGACCTGGCTTACCGACACGCCGCGGTTGAGCCAAGTAATGACCTTCTGGATGCGCTCCAGGTGGTCGGGGGAATACAAGCGGTGCCCCTTGGGCGTGCGCTGCGGCACGATAAGCCCATAGCGCCGCTCCCAGGCACGGAGCGTTACCGGGTTGACCCCTGTGCGCCGTGCCACTTCACGAATAGGCAGCCAGCCCAGGGCAACAGCATTGCGCGGCAACGTTTCGGCGGCTGGTTCCTGGTCGGGCAGGGTAGATTCAGGGAGAGCATTCATTGATCAGATCGCGTTGCGTAGGCTGAGGGTTTCAGGGTGTGGCTGCAGGTAGACCTGGCCGGCGATGTAGGGATGCGGATAAAGCCGGAACAGATGCTTGAGAAGCGTCAGCGGCACCACCAGTGGAACCACGCCGTTGCGGTATTGGGCAATGAGCTGTTCCAGCTCCTGGCGGCCTGCGCGGTCCAGCGAACCTCGCAAGTACCCGGCGATATGCTGGAGCACGTTGCTGTGGGTCCCTCGGGTCGCACAGCGGCTCAGTGCTGCCATGAGAGCGCTGAAATAGTGCGGGGCGATTGTCTCTGCTTGGTCACGGCCCATGGACCCCAGCAAACGGCCGAGGGTTTTATAGTGCTGAGGGTGGTTGGCCATAAGTTGATATTTGTACCGTGCGTGGAAGGCCAGCAGCCTGCCCTTGGTCAAGCCGTGAGCGAGCAAGTGTTGCCATTGAGCGTAGGCGTAAACTCGCACGAGAAAGTTCTCCCGCAACACCGGATCACACAAACGGCCGTCTTCTTCCACGGGAAGATCTGGGCGCGCTGCGCAGAAGGCCTGTGCATATAGCCCGCGGCCGCCGTCCGGGCCCGGCACGCCGTCTTCGCGGTAAACCTTTACCCGCTCCAGGCCGCAGGAGGGGGATTTATGCATGAAAATATAGCCTGACACGCCGCTCAGCGAGGCGGCCATCCGCTCACCGTATTCAGCCAGTGGCGCTGTGACGTCCAGCGAAGGCGTCACGCTGCCCAGTGCCCGTGGCTGGGCGGCATCGCCTACAAGCCGTATGGGCTGGCGCGGAACACCGAGACCGACGGCGACTTCAGGGCAAACCGGTACGAAGTCCACGTGCTCGGCCAATACCCGGGTGCAGAACTGCGACGCCTTGTGCCCGCCGTTATAGCGGACCTCTTCACCGATCAGGCAGGCGCTGATTGCAAGCTTGGGGCGGAAACCCTCGGGCAAGGCCGGAAGGTCGGAAGAAGGGCACTCCCGCATGGCTACCTCGAAGAAAATTGTACAGGCTACTGAGTTTGTACAGCAGCCCGGCCATAGGTTCCACCGAAAGTTGCCAATCACGCCCGCCGGCGGGCGCAGCGGAGCGAGGACCCTATTCCAGATGCTCGAGCAGGCGCCGGGCGGCATCCTGGCCGCTGAGCCAGGCGCCTTCGACCCGCCCCGACAGGCACCAGTCGCCGCAGGCATAGAGACCCAGGTCGCCATCGGCGAGCGCGCCCCACTCATGGTTGCTGGCGGGCCGGGCATATAGCCAGCGGTGGGCGAGGGAGAAGGTGGGAACGGGCACGGCGCAGCCGATGATTTCGGCGAAGGCGCCATAGAGCAGCTCTGTGACAGCTTCGTGGCTGAGGTCGATGTGTTGCCGGCTCCATTCGCTGGTGGCATGCAGCACCCAGGTATCGAGGCTGCTGTCACGGCCCGGCTTGCTGTGGTCGCAGGCCAGCCAGTCAAGGGGGCTGTCCTGGACGAAACAGCCTTGCATCGAGGTTTGCAGGGGCTTGTCGAAGCCCAGCGCCACGGCCCAGGTGGGATGCATCTTCACTCCGGCGGCAACCGCTGCGAGCTTCGGCGCCGCGGCCAGCAACGTAGCTGCCTGAGGTGCGGGAACTGCGCACACTACATGGCTGAAAGGGCCGTGGCTTTCACCCTCGGCATCGAGCAGGTGCCAATATTCTTTACCGCGAAATACCTCAGCCACACGGCAGCCATAGACGGCCGGAAGATCCTGGATCATCGCGCGGGTCAGCGCACTCATGCGCGGCGCACCTACCCAACGGGTTTGCTCATCTGGAGAGGGCCGCAATTGCCCGCCTTGGGCTTGGTAGAGCGTGGGGGCCCACACTGCCACGCAGCCTTGAGCCTGCCATTGCTGGAGTTGGGCAACGAAGCGGCGGTCGCGTGCGGTGAAGTACTGGGCGCCCAAGTCCAGCGGGCCGGCATTGCTGCGCTTGCTCGCCATACGCCCGCCAGGGCCTTTGCCTTTTTCGAAGATATGGACGGTGTGGCCTGCCTTCACCAGTGCTCCGGCCGCGGAGAGCCCGGCGATGCCGGCGCCGATGATTGCGATGGGTACAGTCATAATGCCCTCTTTACTGGTTTCCGACCGCCAGGCTACGAATGTTGAAGCTGTACAATCGGAAGAACGAGTATAAGTACGAGTCCTTTGGTCTTCTCTGTGTCGTCCTATGGTTAATCTGAGATCGACCTCGATCATTAGTGCCTTGCTTGCACAAAAATAGACCAGCAAAGACTGGGTTTTGGCCATAAGGAGAAACACGCCATGCATATCCTGCTGACGGGCGGTACCGGCTTGATCGGCACTCATCTGTGTCGTTATTGGTCAGCCCAGGGCCACCAGGTCACTGTCTGGAGCCGGCAGCCGGGCCAGGTCGCGCGCCTCTGCGGAGCTCACGTGCGGGGGATCGGCGCCTTGGAGGAACTGCGCAGCCAGCCGGTGGATGCAGTGATCAACCTCGCCGGCGCGCCGATCGCCCAACGGCCCTGGACCCGCCATCGCCGGAATGTGCTCTGGGCCAGCCGCATCGCGTTGACCGAGCAATTGCTGGCGTGGCTGGATGTACAACCGCAGCGGCCACGGATAATGATTTCCGGCTCGGCGATCGGCTGGTATGGCGACGGCGGCGAGCGCCAGCTGGATGAAAGCTCGCCTCCTGTAAGCGAGGACTTCGCCAGCCAACTGTGTATTGCCTGGGAAGAAACCGCTCAACGCGCCGAAGCCCTGGGCATCCGCGTGGTGCTGCTGCGTACCGGCCTGGTACTGAGCAGCGAGGGTGGCATGCTGGCTCATTTGCTCAAGCCCTTCCGCCTGGGGTTGGGTGGCCCGGTGGGCAGCGGGCGGCAATGGATGCCCTGGATTCACATCGACGATCAAATAGCGGCGATTGATTTTTTGTTGAACAGTCAAACCGCCAGCGGTCCTTATAATGCCTGCGCTCCGCGCCCGGTGCGCAACCGCGAGTTCGCCAAGCGGCTAGGCAAGGCCTTGCACCGCCCGGCCCTGTTACCGTTACCGGGGCCAGTGCTGCGGGCCTGCCTGGGAGAGCTTTCGGGGTTGCTGCTTGGCGGCCAAAGGGCGCGGCCCGGCCGGCTGGAAGAGGCCGGTTTTACCTTTGCTTTCCATGACCTGCAAAGCGCGCTGGATGAGCTGCTCCGCCGCCGCTGAATTTTAGGACGACGCATGACCAACCACGCACTGCTGCTGATCAATTTGGGTTCTCCTGCTTCGACTGAAGTCGAAGCGGTGCGGCGCTATCTCAACCAGTTCCTGATGGACCCTTACGTCATCGACATTCCCTGGCCGCTGCGACGGTTGCTGGTGTCGCTGATCTTGCTCAAGCGGCCCGAGCAATCAGCCCATGCTTATGCATCTATCTGGTGGGACCAAGGCTCGCCGCTGATCGAATTGACCCGCCGCTTACAGGCACAAATGGCCCCGCGTTGGGCGCACGGCCCAGTGGAGATTGCCATGCGCTATGGCGAACCCTCCATCGAGGGCGCGTTGCGCGACCTGGCCGCTCGTGGGATGCAAACCATCACCTTGGCGCCGCTGTACCCGCAGTTTGCCGACAGCACCGTGACTACGGCACTGGAAGTCGCCCGCAAGGTCGTGGCCGAGGAGGGGCTTAAGCTCACCCTGAAGGTGCTGCCACCGTTCTATCACCAGCCCAGCTATATCGAGGCCTTGGTTGCCAGTGCTCGCCCCTGGCTGGAGCATGACTTCGACCACTTGTTGTTGAGCTTTCATGGCCTACCGGAAAGCCATATCAAAAAACGCCTGCCCAAGGGCAGCCGGCACTGCCTGACCGATGCCGACTGCTGCCGCGACGCCTCGCCGGCGGAACGAGCAGTGTGTTATCGCGGCCAGTGCATTCGCACCGCCCAGGCCTTCGCCGAACAGATGGGGCTGCCGGATGGCAAGTGGTCGGTATCGTTTCAGTCTCGGCTGGGCAAGAACAAATGGATCGAGCCCTATACCGACGCGCGCCTGGACGCCCTCGCTGCGCAGGGGGTCAAGCGGCTGTTGGTGATGTGCCCGGCGTTCGTGGCCGACTGTATCGAAACCCTGGAAGAAATCGGCATCCGCGGGGCCGAGCAGTTCCGTGAGGCTGGGGGGGAGGAGTTGGTCCTGGTGCCTTGCTTGAATGACAACCCGCAATGGGCCGATGCACTCACCGGCCTGTGCGAGGCGTTGCCCCGGTAGGGGGCTGGCGCCAGGGCCGTAGCAGCCGGGCTTGACCGTGATCGGGCGCAGCTCCGTATGCGCCTGTCGCCGGCAAGCCGCGCCGCTGCGGGTTGGCCCGCGGGCAACCATGAATCGCCTACAGCGACCCGTGGCAACGCCGCCGGGGATCAAGCATCGCGGCGTCTGGGTAACAGCAGGTTCAAGGCAATGGCCACCAGCGCACACAAGGCGATGCCCTTGAGGCCGAAGTCGCTTGGGCCGGGGCCGGTTCCGATCAGTACGCCGCCGATGCCAAACACCAGTGTCACGGAAACGATGACCAGGTTTCGCGCTTCGCTCAGGTCGACTTGATGGCGAATAAGGGTGTTCATGCCCACCGCCGCGATCGAGCCGAACAACAGGCACAGAATGCCCCCCATCACCGGCACCGGGATGCTTTGCAGCAGGGCGCCGAACTTGCCGATGAACGCCAGGCTGATGGCGAACACTGCAGCCCAGGTCATGATTTTCGGGTTGTAGTTCTTGGTCAGCATCACCGCCCCGGTCACTTCGGCGTAGGTAGTGTTGGGCGGGCCGCCGAACAGGCCGGCGGCGGTAGTGGCAAGGCCGTCACCGAGCAAGGTGCGGTGCAGGCCCGGCGTGCGCAGGTAATCGCGGCCGGTCACGCTGCCTACCGCAATCACCCCGCCGATGTGCTCGATCGCCGGTGCCAGCGCCACAGGCACGATGAACAGGATCGCCTGCAGGTTGAATTCCGGGGCGGTGAAGTGCGGGATACCTAGCCAAGGCGCCGCGGCGATTTGCGCGGTGTTCACCACACCAAACCAGAACGCAAGCGCGAACCCGACCAGCACCCCAGCGATGATCGGCACCAAACGGAAGATGCCGCGGCCAAACACCGCCACGATCAGCGTGGTCAGCAACGCCGGCATGGAAATCAACATGGCGGTTCGATAGGGGATCAACTCGGTACCGTCGCCCGCCTTGCCCATGGCCATGTTGGCGGCAATCGGCGCCATCGCCAGGCCGATCGCGATGATCACCGGGCCAATGACCACCGGCGGCAGCAGGCGGTCGATAAACCCGGTGCCTTTGATTTTCACCGCAAGGCCGAGGAAGGTGTACACGAAGCCCGCGGCCATTACCCCACCCATGGTCGCGGCGAGGCCGAACTGCCCCTTGGCAAGGATGATCGGGGTAATGAACGCGAAGCTCGATGCCAGGAACACCGGGACTTGGCGACCGGTCACCAGTTGGAACAGCAGCGTGCCGAGCCCCGCGGTGAACAGCGCCACGTTGGGGTCCAGGCCGGTAATCAGTGGCATCAGCACCAATGCGCCGAAGGCGACGAAGAGCATCTGCGCGCCAGACAACACCTGGCGCCAAAGCGGGTCGTTGAATTCGTCCCGCATGCTCAGGCGTCCTTCTGCTTGGTACCGAAAATCTTGTCACCGGCATCGCCAAGGCCAGGGATGATGTAGCCGTTTTCATTCAACTGCTGGTCGATGGACGCGGTGTAGATCTGCACGTCGGGGTGGGCCTGCTCGACCGCGGCAATACCTTCGGGCGCGGCAACCAGCACCATGGCACGAATGTCCCGGCAGCCCGCTTTTTTCAGCAGGTCGATGGTGGCGACCATGGAACCGCCGGTGGCCAGCATGGGGTCAATGATCATTGCCAGGCGCGATTCGATTCCGGTCACCAGTTTTTCCAGGTAGGTGTGGGCTTGCAGGGTTTCCTCGTTACGGGCAACGCCTACCGCGCTCACCTTGGCGCCGGGGATCAGGCTGAGCACGCCATCGAGCATGCCGATACCAGCGCGCAAAATCGGGACTACAGTGATCTTCTTGCCAGCGATCTTTTCAACCTGCACCGGCCCACACCAGCCTTCGATTTCATAGGTTTCCAGCGGCAGGTCCTTGGTCGCTTCATAGGTCAGCAGCGCACCTACTTCCTGTGCGAGTTCGCGAAAATTCTTGGTGCTGATATCGGCACGGCGCATCAGGCCAAGCTTGTGGCGGATCAACGGGTGGCGGATTTCGCGGATGGGCATAGGAAAACGTCTCCGGGGCGGTCAGAAAAATGCGCGGTAGATTAATCTATCCACAGCCTGCTGTCTGGACGTTAGTCCAGAAACGCTTGATTCGTTTCGCCCAGGTGCGTACCTTTGCCGCCTTTTACCCGGAACCCCCCTGGAGAGCGCCATGTCCGCTGATCTCGAGCATATTCGTCAAGTCATGCGCGAAGCCGATTGCCTTTACACCGAAGCTGAGCTGGATGCCGCGATTGCCCGTGTTGGTGAACAGATCTGCGCGCAGTTGGCTGACCGTAACCCGGTTGTGTTCTGCGTAATGAATGGCGGGCTGATTTTCGCCGGCAAACTGCTCACGCATCTGGACTTCCCCCTGGAGGCCAGCTACCTCCATGCGACCCGGTACCGCAACGAAACCCGTGGCGGCGACCTGTTCTGGAAAGCCAAGCCGGAAATCTCCTTCATCGACCGCGATGTACTGATCATCGATGACATCCTCGACGAAGGTCATACCCTTAGCGCGATCATTGATTTCTGCCACCACGCCGGCGCCAGCGCGGTGCACACCGCCGTGCTGATCGATAAGCAGCACGACCGCAAGGCCAGCCCGGACCTGAAAGCCGACTTCGTGGGCCTGCCTTGCGAAGACCGCTATATCTTCGGCTATGGCATGGACTACAAAGGCTACTGGCGCAATGCCGCTGGAATCTATGCGGTAAAGGGGCTGTAAGCCATTTACCTAGTGCCAGCCAGTCAAGGGATTTCCCCGTAGCCGGTTGGTGTTACATTGGCGGGCCACGCCCTGGAGCCCGCCATGCGCTATGTTTTTCCTGCCCTGATACTGCTCGCCTGTTCCCTCCCATTGGCCGCCGCGCCCATGCACGAACAGTACCTTCCACCCGACGAGCAGGGGCTGCGCGGCGGCACTCCAGACCAGCAATTGCTGCTGCAAGTGACGGAATTTTCCCTGGTGGCGGGCAACCAGCGGTTGTCCAACCAGCAACCGATTCCGGTGACCGCGCCGGTCACCCTGCGGCTCAAGGGCAAGCCCCTGAACAAAGGGGGCAGCCTTACCCAGGTTTTCATTACCTTCGATGCGGAAAGCAAAAGCCTAAAGCGGCCGACGCTCGATGAAGAAAACAGCACCCTCACTTTGACTTACCCGCTGGCTCAATACCGGGTGTTGATGGACATGCTGCGTAACGACCCGGTGTATGTGCAGTTCCTTACCTACCCCAATGGCCATGTTTGGGCAGATGTGCACACCGGCAGCATCAAGGCGCGTTGAGTGGCAAGGAGGCAGGGGGGTAAACTGCCCGGCCTCGGGTTATCCACAAGGTGAGCAGGCAGATGCGTAAAGACAAACAGCAGGTGATCGGGGATGAGATCGGTGATGAACAGATCAAGCTGTTCCTGGCGGTAGAACCGGCCGACGATACTCCGCCGTCCTTGCATAAGCTGGTGAAGGCGTACCGTGGCTTGCGGATAGATGACTTCGAGCGCTTCGTGGCCTTCTTTATCGAAGCCGGCTACGACCTGCATGCAAAAGATGCGAAGGGGCAGGATTTCATTGCCCAGATTCAAGACCAGCGCAACGCTCAGGAATACATCGCCATCATTCAACAAGCCGCCAACGCCTGACGGCATTGGCGGGCGCCTCGCCTTGCCGGCGGCGAAGGCGAGGCAGGCTACCTGAGCGATCAGGCGTAACGCTCGCCTTCAGTCTCGCCCGCAGGGGCCAGTTCCAGCTGCGCGTTGCTGCGATCGAACACCTCACGGTACAGGGCTGCATCGGTTGCCAGGGCTTTTTCCCGTGCCGGGAAAATTTCCTTGAGCTTGGCGGTCCAGGCCTCGGATCGGTATTGCTCGGGGAAGCAGCGCTCGATCAATTCCAGCATGATCGATACCGTCACGGATGCCCCAGGGCTTGCGCCCAGCAATGCCGCGAGCGACCCGTCCCGGGCCGACACCAGCTCGGTGCCAAACTGCAACACGCCGCCCTTTTTCGGGTCCTTCTTAATGATCTGCACCCGCTGGCCAGCCACTTCCAGGCGCCAGTCCTCGGCCTTGGCTTGTGGATAGAAGCGGCGCAGGGACTCGAGCCGTTGCTCCATCGACTGCATCACTTCACTGACCAGATAGCGGGTCAGGTCCATGTTGTCCCGGGCAACCGCCAGCATTGGGCCGATGTTGCCCAAGCGTACCGAAAGGGGCAGGTCCATCAGTGAGCCGTGCTTGAGGAACTTGGTAGTGAAGCCGGCATACGGCCCGAACAGCAGAGATTTCTTGCCGTCCACTACGCGCGTATCCAAGTGCGGTACCGACATTGGCGGCGAGCCGACGGCGGCCTGGCTATACACCTTGGCCTGATGGCGCTCGACGATCTCCGGGTTGTCGCATCGCAGCCACTGGCCGCTCACCGGGAAGCCGCCAAAGCCCTTGCTCTCTTCGATGCCTGACAGCTGCAACAACGGCAGCGCCGCGCCGCCAGCGCCGAGGAACACGAAGCGAGCATCCAGCTGGCGGGTATGGCCGCTGTGCACGTCTTTGACGTCCACCGTCCAGCCGCCTTGGCGACGAGTCAGGCCGGTGACTTTCTTCGAATACTTGACCTGTGCATCGCCCGCCTTGCCCAGATGGCCGAGCAGCAGGTTGGTCAAGGCGCCGAAGTTGACGTCCGTACCCTTGGCCACGCGCGTGGCAGCCAGGCGTTCGCTGGTGGGGCGGCCATCCATCATCAATGGCATCCACTCGACCAGCTTGGCGTGGTCCTCGGTGTATTCCATGTCTGCGAAGGCATGGTGTGGCTTGAGGCTCTCGTAGCGTTTCTTCAGGAACGCAATGCCGCTATCGGCCACATAGCTCAGGTGCGGCACTGGATTGATGAAGGCTTTCGGTGAGCTGAACGCGCCCTTGCCCATCAAGTAGGCCCAGAACTGCTTCGAGACCTCGAACTGGGTGTTGATCTGCACGGCTTTCTTGATGTCGATGGAACCGTCTGCCGCTTGCGGCGTGTAGTTCAGTTCGCACAGCCCTGCATGCCCGGTGCCTGCGTTGTTCCAAGGGTTGGAACTCTCCGCCGCGCCGGAATCCATTGCCTCGACCACTTCCAGCCGGAGCCCTGGGTCGAGCTCCTTGAGCAGTACCGCCAAGGTGGCACTCATGATGCCAGCCCCCACCAGTACTACGTCGACTGCTTCGTTCTGCGCCATTAACGCATCTCCAAAATCTTCTGCATCAAATAGACAGCCAGGGATCCGGGTTGCTCCGCTGAGCCCGCCGTTGGGCGAGGTAACAGCCGTGAGCGAATCACCTTGGCCGATTTTTCTGCGCTCGCGCCGCCGCGTGTCCCGCTACCGATGGTGTGCCCATGAACGCATGCGCGCAGGCCAGGGGCAATAGACCAATGGTCGGGGGGTGGCGACGAGAGAGGATCACCGGTAGGCGATACCCCGGCGCGATGACTGGAACGGGGGCGTTAAGGCTTTGATTGCTGACGCAATGTTATTCATGTTTTTGCTCGCCACACTCTCGTGAAGTTGTGAAAACCGTTGTTTTTCACGCTCTTTTGGAGTCGTAAACCTCAAAGTGAGGTTCGCCGCGAAGCTGGTTGGCGAAGCCCCGAGGGTTAGCGGCACAGTGCAGGCACACCGCGCCGCTGACCTGATGGAGGCCTCTCCGTCGGCGCGGCTGGAAGCGACAAGTTGCGTCGGCAAAGCTGCAGGGCCCGATCAGGAGACGTCCTTATAATCGGGGCGAGATTATAGCGGCCAAACTGGGGAAAATGCTCCTGGAACCGGCAAAACTTGCGCGATGTCCGAATAACATCCCGTTGCGGCAGGTCTTGAAGCCTCGCAGGAAAGTACGCCGTCCTTTTGATGAGCAGATAATGGCGTTCCGTTATACTGCCGCTTCGTTTTTATTCTGGAGATCTCGCGCATGTTGCCTCGCCTGTTGTTCGGTTTGATCGCCGCATCTGCCTTGACATTGGCCGGCTGTGCCAACAGCCCCCAGCAGCTGAATCCGCAACCAAAAATTACCGAGCAACTGGCGCCAGTAGGCCAGGGGCAACCTGTGGTGGTTCGCGTGGTCGATGGCCGCGCCTCGCCGACCCTGGGCACCCGCGGCGGCCTGTACCCGGAAACCAGCGCGGTGTCGGTCAACGGTGCCGACGTGCTGCCCAAGCTGCAAGCCCAGGCCGAAGCTGCCGTTCGGCTGCTGGGCTTCACCCCGAATGCCAGTGCTTATAACGCGCCGCAGCTGACCGTGACGCTGGCGGACCTCAAGTATCAATCGCCGAAGGACAACATGTACGTCACCGAGGCAACCATTAGCGCCACCTTCCGCGCCGACGTGCAGAACTCCAGCGGCCGCTATAGCGGGCGTTACAACGCTTCCTTGAACCAGCGCTTCGGCATGGCGCCGAACCAGGAGACCAACACCAAGCTGGTGAGCGACGTGCTTAGCGACGCGCTGACCCGGTTGTTCAAGGACCCGACCATCGGGCAGAAACTGTCGCAGCAATGATCCACCGATTGTAAGCACTGTCAGCCTGCGAACGGAGCGATGGCGGCGTTCGCGGGCTCGCCCGCCCCCACAGGGCGGGTTTTTTTATGCCGCCTCGATGTGCCAATCCAGCAGGCTGATCCCCGTTGCGGGGTCCACTTCTGGCCAGTTGGGGTGTTGATGGCCGCCCAATGCGCAATACACCAGCCAGCCTCTGTCCTGGACGTTGAATGCCATTGCATCGATGAGGGCTTCTTGTTCATCGCTGGGGGCGATCAGGTAGAGGCGATCCTGATTATTGGCGTGCAGCATGCCGGGGCTCCGTCGAACTGTGCGTCTGATCTGGGCGCACAGCCTGACGTGCTTTGATGACGGTGTTATGACGAACGGCGCTCAGGCGTCCAGCGGTAGCCCTGCCTTGACACGGTATTGGTTGCGTACCGGGCAAGCATATTGGGCGATCAGCCAGGGCCGATGTTCCGCCGGGCAGGCCTCCAAGCGGTGTTGCCACTCTGCCTTGGCTTTATCCAGCTCCTCGGCACCGAACAGGCTCGCCGCGTTCGGCACCTGCAATGCAGGATCGGCTCCTTCCCAGCGGGCATATGCCAGGTAGTGCACCGGGAACAGCCGGTAGCCGGCGAGCACGCAGCGGTCGATCTCCGCCGCCAGCTGGCGAGGGTCGGCGAACTGTTCGGTGACCGGAGCGGAAAAGTTGATGTGTACGCGGCCCTTATAGCCGGTGATGCCCAGGGCAATACTGATGTCGTCCTCCCCAGGTGCCTTCACGTACCCGCCGGTGGTAGCGCGGATGTACAGCTCGCGGGCCTTGGCCAGGTCGCAGGGGTCATATTCGTAACTGATGGACACAGGCGTGAGGTTGAGCGAGCGAATGACATCGCCAAAAGGCTCATCCTTGCGGCTCATGTGGAACATCTTGAGGATCGCTGAATCGGTGCGATCGTCCCCGTCCTTGGCGCGCCCTTCAGCCTGGGCGATCCACACCGACTGGCAGTCGGTGCGGATGGAGTGGTTGATGTAAGCCGACAACAGCTGGTAAGCGGCGAGCTTCTCGCGCCGGCCGCTGATTGAGCGGTGCACGATAAAGCTCTTGTTCAGGCGCATCAGGTCGCTGACGAAGGGCTTTTGCAGCAGGTTATCGCCAATGGCGATACGCGGCGTGGGCAGGCCCGCGTGGTAGACCGCATAGTTGACGAAGGCCGGGTCCATCACGATGTCGCGATGGTTGGCCAGCAGCAGGTAGGCATTACCGTGCTGCAGCTGCTCCACACCGGTGTAGGTCACGCCATCCGTTGCGCGCTCGATAGTGTGGTCCACGTAGAACTCGACCTTGTCCTGCAAGGCCGCGACGCTCTCGATACCGGCGAATTCATTGCGCAGCTTGCGCGCGATCAGCGGGCGCAAGGCCCAGCCGAGCGGCCCGGCGAAGCGCGGAAAACGAAAGCGGGTGAGAATGTCGAGAAAGGCCGGGTCGCTCAGCAGGCGGCTAAGGACGGCTTTGACCTCGGAATCATCGTAGGGCCGGATGGTATCGAATTCGCCCATATGCTCTCTTGTTGGAAACGGCTAGGGTTATAAACAAACGCGGCATTATACGCATAACTTGCAGGGGTGTTCCGATGCTGGAAAACGAGCGTTATCAATGCCCATGTTGCGGCGAGCCAGTCGAGGCGGTGCTCGATCTCTCGGCCGGCGACCAGCAATATATAGAAGACTGCCCGGTATGCTGCCGCCCCTTGGTGTTCAACCTGTACACCGACGGCACCCAGTGGTCGCTCGACGTACGCAGCGAGAACGAATGATGCGCCGCATCTACGAGCCCGAAAGCCTGCTGGAAGCGGAGCTGCTGGTGGGCATGCTGGCCAGCGAAGGCGTAGTGGCCCACCTTAGCGGCGCACACCTGATGGGCGGCGTGGGCGAACTGCCCGCGCTCGGCTTGCTCGCGCTGCTGGTCGACGACGACCATGCCGAGCGCGCGCGGGCACTGATCGATGCGTACAATGCCGCCTTCGTGCTGCCGGCCGAAGAGCCGGACAGCTACCCGGGTAGTTTGCTGTGCTGAGCCGGAGTCATTGTGCATGTGCGGTCGTTATGCGTTGTTCCGTTGGGCTCCGGCGTTCGCCGCCCTGCCGGGTTTTCCAGGCGACCAGCGGTCGCAGTGGAATATCTCTCCGGGCCAGCAGGTACTGATAGAACGCCAGGGGGAGGGTGGCCGTGAACTGGCCACGGCGCGCTGGGGCCTGACCCCACCCTGGCTCACCGATCTGTCCCGTACCCCTAACCATGCGCGGGCCGAGACCCTGGCCGAACAACCCATGTTCCGCGAGCCTTTCCGGGCGCGGCGCTGCCTGGTGCCGGCGAACGGCTTTTACGAGTGGCGCGGCGGGGTGCGCAAGCGGCCTTACTGGCTGACCCCTGCGCAAGGCTCCTTTTTGTACTTTGCCGCCGTATGGGACGCCTTCCCGGTGCAAGAGCAGTTGTGGCTGAGCATGGCTATCGTCACCCAAGCGGCAGCGAACCAGCGGCGGCCGTTGATCCTCGACGCCGCTGGCCAAGCCGCCTGGCTGGACCTGGCCACGCCGCTGCCGCTGCTCTACTCACTGCTGGCGCAACCCCCGGCAGCACTGCTGGAGCGGCCGCTGGCCAACCTGGTGAACGACCCCAAGCTCAATGCGCCGGAGTGCCTGACGCCTGCGTAGGTTGTGTGTCTGCGCTGATACAGAGCTGCTAGCATTGGCGACCTAGCATTCACACGGAGCCTCCCATGCGTAAGCCGTTTGCCACTCTGGCCCTGAGCAGCAGCCTGTTGCTCGCTGCCTGCCAGGCCGTCAACACCACCAGCGGCGATGCCGTGGGCGTGGAGCGCAAGCAATATATGTTCAGCATGCTGTCCACCGCACAGGTGAACCAGATGTATGCCCAGTCGTACCAGCAGACCCTCACCGAGGCGTCCGGCAAAGGCGTGCTGGACAAAAACAGCGCCGAAGCCAAGCGGGTACAGGCCATCGCCAACCGGCTGATCGCCCAGGCACCGAAACTGCGCCCAGACTCCGCCCAATGGACCTGGGAAGTGAACTTGATCAAAAGTGATGAACTCAACGCCAACTGCGGGCCAGGCGGCAAGATCATCGTGTATACCGGGATCATCGACAGCCTCAAGCTCACCGATGATGAACTCGCTGCGGTGATGGGGCATGAAATTGCCCACGCCCTGCGCGAGCATGGGCGCGAGGCGATGTCCAAGGCCTATGGTATCGAGATGGCCAGGACCGGCGCCGGTGCGCTGCTGGGGCTTGGCCAGGACAGCCTGGCCTTGGCCGACACCGTGGTGCAATACAGCCTGACGTTGCCCAACAGCCGGGCCAATGAGAACGAGGCCGACCTGATCGGCCTTGAACTGGCGGCCCGGGCAGGTTTCGACCCCAATGCCGCAATCAGCCTGTGGAAAAAAATGACCGCGGCCGAAGCCGGTAACGCACCGCCAGAGTTCACCAGCACCCACCCTTCCAGCGCCAACCGTATCGCCGCGCTGGAAGCGGCCATCCCTAAGGTGCAGCCGCTTTACCAGGCCGCCAAGAAAAGCTGAGGCTAGCCCCGCGCCTTCTGGCGCGGGGTGGCCAGCGGTGCGCCTGAGTCAACCCACCCAGCCGCTGACCTTCATGGCTTCGTACACAGCAAACGCCGCCAGCACGAAGAACGACAGCGCCGCCAGCCGGCGGATCAGCGTCAGCGGCAGTTTGTCGGCGGCGAAGTTACCGGCCAGCACTACCGGCACATTGGCCGCGAGCATGCCCAGGGTGGTCCCCAGGATCACCAGGATCAGATGAGGGTATTGCGCGGCAAGCATCACCGTGGCGACTTGGGTCTTGTCGCCGATTTCTGCCAGGAAGAACGCGATCAGCGTGGTTACGAACGGCCCATACGCCTTGCCGGTACGGGTTTCGTCGTCGTCGATCTTGTCTGGAACGAGGGTCCATAGGGCAGTGGCGGTGAAGCTGGCGGCGAGGATCCAGTGCAGCACGGTCTGCGAAAGGAAATTGCTGACCAGCGCGCCCACCGCGCCAGCGGCGGCATGGTTGGCCAGGGTCGCGGCAACGATGCCGGCAATGATCGGCCAAGGCTTGCGAAAGCGAGCGGCGAGAATAAGGGCAAGCAGTTGGGTCTTGTCACCGATTTCGGCGAGGGCCACCACACCGGTGGGGACAAGCAGGGATTCGAGCATCAGGCTTCCTACAGGGGCGGGTCAACACGGCTATGACACGTACGACCTCCCCGCCCCGGGTAAGGTGAACGTGTCATAGGTCTTGTCAAACCGGCCGGTGCCGCAGGTGGGCACGGGGGTCGCAGCGCCATGGCCTGAGGGCCAAGTATGTTGACGCATGCCTGTGAGCGCGAGCTCGCGGAGACTACTCCCCTAGGACGGAGCGGATTCTGCCTACCCTGGCCGCCAAGCGCAAGGGCTTTGCCACTATCGAAGCGCGCGATACACGCGGAAACCGTCGCCCTCGGCCAGCACCGAGCAATCGCGCAGGTGCGCTTCGAGCAGCGGCTGGTAACGCAAGAAGCTGTTGGCTACCAGGCGGATCTCGCCTCCCGGCGCCAAGTGGGACGCCGCTCGCTGAAGCAGGGCCTCGCTGGCTCGGTAATCGGTATGAACTCCAGTGTGGAAGGGTGGGTTGCTGATGATCGCGCTCAACCCCTGCGGCGCCCCGCCGATGCCATCGGCGCAGATGAGCTCACCCTCCAGGCCATTGGCTTCCAGCGTGAGCCGGGCGCTGGCGATAGCGAAAGCGTCCACATCCAGCAGGCTGACCCGGGCTTGCGGGTAGCGCCGCTTGAGCACTGCGCCGATCACACCGGCGCCGCAGCCGAAATCCAGCAGGTGGGCCGCGGGTAACCCGTCGAGTTGCCCCAGGAGCAAGCGTGTGCCGCGGTCAAGCCGCCCATGGCTGAACACCCCTGGCAGGCTGACCACGTTCAACGGCTCTGCACCCTCCAGCTCCAGGGTGAACCGCTGGGCGAGGCTGTTGAGGTGCGGTTCGGTGGGCGCTTGATCGACATCCACTTGCCACAGCTGGCAGTGGCGCGCGCTGTCGAGCTTGCGCGGGCGACCGAAGGCGGCCAACTGACGCGCTGCGCCCTCGATGCCGCCACGTTTTTCGCCTACCAGGAACAGGCTGCGCCCAGCCAGGCGGCTGGCCAGCGCATTGAGCACATACGCCGCAAGCTCCCGCGCCTTGGGCAGGAACACCACCGCGGCGTGGAAGTCCCCTTCGGGCGGGCTGACGCCAAAGTTTGCCCGCTCGCCGTGGCGCAGGGTGAGGGCAGCATGGTCGGCGGCGTTCCAGCTCCAGCCATGGGTATCCGGTAGCCTGTCGAGCAGCCCGTCGGCGGGCAAACCGACGAGCAATAGGCGGCCTTGGAACAAATGGGCCTGGCGAAGCAGCACTTCACTGCGCGGGTCCATGGCGAACTCCTGGCAAAAACGCCGAGTTTATCAGACCCCGCCAGCTTAACCGACCACCCGCAACGGCTGGCCGGCAAAGTAACCCTGGGCGTTTTCGCTCATCTGCTCGATGATCCGCTGCCGCGCTTCCTTGCTGCCCCAGGCGCTGTGCGGGGTAACGATCAGCCGCGGGAGGTCGGCGGCCAGCAATGGGTTGCCCTGGGCAGGAGGCTCGGTACTCAACACATCGGTGGCGGCGCCGCCAAGATGGCCACTGCGCAAGGCGTCGGCCAAGGCACGTTCATCGACGATACCACCGCGGGCAGTGTTCACCAGCAGCGCGCCCGGTTTGAGCCGCGCGAGTTGCGCCGCGCCTATCATGCCGCGGGTGTGTTCGGTGAGGGGGCAGTGCAGGGTGAGGGCATCCACTTGTGGCAACAGCGCCTCGAGCGGCAAACGGCCTTCGCGCGCGGGGCGCCCGGGGAGCTGCCCAAGCAGCACGCGCATGCCGAAGGCTTCGGCCAGCCGTGCCACTGCGCTGCCCAGCTCGCCATGCCCCAGTAGCCCAAGGGTTTTGCCTTCAAGCTCCATGATCGGGTAATCGAGCAAACAGAACTGCGCCGAGCGCTGCCAGCGACCCTCTGCCACGGCGCGCTGGTAGTCGGGCAGGCGGGTAGCCAGGGCGAGCAGCAGCATCAAGGTGTGCTGCGCCACCGAAGGGGTGCCGTAGCCTTGGCAGTTGCACACTGTGACGCCGTGGTTGGCGGCGGCAGAGAGGTCTACATTGTTGGTACCCGTAGCAGCCACAAGGATCAGCTTGAGGTCAGGGCTGCGGGCGAGCGTCGAGGCGTCGATCACGACCTTGTTGGTGATCGCCACCTGTGCATCCGCCAGGCGGGCAGCGACGTCGCCCGGAGCGGTATGCGCATGCAGCTCCAGGCTGTCGAAGGCCTGGCGCAGGGAGCTGGGGTCCAGGTCGCCCAGGTCCAGGGAGCTGTAATCCAGAAAAACGGCGCGGCGGTTCGGGGTCATGGGCGGTCTCTTGGAGGCAACTGTATCTGTCGGGGTAGCCGGCGAAGGGGTAAGGTAACCGCTGCATCGGCTTGTTACATCTTTTAGAGGTTTGCACATGTATTGGAGTGAGTTTCTGGCAGTGGCCGCCATTCACCTGCTGGCGGTCGCCAGCCCTGGGCCGGACTTCGCCGTGGTGGTGCGCGAGAGTGTCACGCATGGTCGCCGCGCCGGGACCTGGACAGCCCTGGGGGTCGGCTCGGCGATCTTCCTGCACGTCGGCTATTCGCTGCTGGGCATTGGCCTGATCGTTTCTCAGTCGATCGTGCTGTTCAATGCCCTTAAATGGCTCGCCGCCGCCTACCTGCTGTACATCGGCTTCAAGGCGCTGCGCGCTCGCCCAGCCGGCGCCCAGCCCAGCGAAGCCGTAGCCGTTCCCCAGGGCCGAGCGCCGAAGGCCGCTTATGTGGCGGGCTTCATGACCAATGGATTGAACCCTAAGGCCACGCTGTTCTTTTTGTCGTTGTTTACCGTGGTCATCAATCCGCATACCCCGCTTGCCGTGCAAGCCGCTTATGGGGTGTACCTGGCTGTGGCCACTGCCGCCTGGTTCTGCCTGGTTGCCAGGTTGTTCAGCAACGCCCGGGTGCGCGCAGGCTTTGCCCGTATCGGCCATTGGTTCGACCGCACCATGGGCGCGGTGCTGATCGCGCTCGGAGTGAAGATCGCGTTTACCGAAATGCATTGAGCGGTGCCTTGCCGGGCCGCGCGTGGCCGGCAGGCGATGAGCTAGGCTTTGGCGTGCCCCTCCGCTCGCCAAAGGACCCTCCACGATGCAGACTCGGATCATCCCGCCTACTCCAGGCGCTTATGCCTTCCCGCTGTTGATCAAGCGGCTGTTGATGTCCGGCAGCCGCTACGAGCAAGCCCGCGAGATCGTCTACCGGGACCAGCTGCGCTACAGCTACAAAACCCTCGGCGAGCGCATTGCCCGGCTCGCCAATGTACTCACTCAGGCTGGCGTCAAAGCGGGCGATACCGTGGCGGTGATGGATTGGGACAGTCATCGCTACCTGGAATGCATGTTCGCCATTCCGATGATCGGGGCCGTGGTGCACACGATCAACGTGCGGCTGTCACCGGAACAGATTCTCTACACGATGAACCACGCCGAGGACCGCTACGTGCTGGTCAACGCAGACTTCGTGCCCCTGTACCAAGCCGTCGCCGGGCAGTTGACCACCGTGAGCAATACCATTTTGCTCACCGACAACCCTCACCCGCAGGCGGACCTGCCAGGGCTGCTGGGTGAGTACGAAACGCTGCTGGCGGCGGCCAGCCCCGAGTATGCCTTCCCGGATTTCGACGAAAACTCGGTAGCGACCACCTTCTACACCACCGGCACCACGGGAAACCCCAAGGGGGTGTACTTCACTCATCGGCAGCTGGTGCTGCACACCCTCTCGCTGTCGACCATGCTGGGAAGCATCGACTGTGTGCGCCTGATGGGCACCAACGACGTGTATATGCCCATTACTCCGATGTTCCACGTGCATGCCTGGGGCGTGCCTTACGCGGCGACCATGCTTGGCATCAAGCAGGTGTACCCAGGCCGTTACGAGCCAGACATGCTGCTGCGGTTGTGGCAAACCGAGCAGGTGACCTTCTCCCATTGCGTGCCCACCATCTTGCAGATGCTGCTCAACTGCGACCGTGCGCAGGGTGTGGATTTTGCCGGCTGGCGCATCATCATCGGTGGCAGCGCGCTCAACCGGGCCCTCTACGACGCCGCTCTGGCGCGTGGCATTCAATTGACCGCAGCCTATGGCATGTCGGAAACCTGCCCAATGATCTCTTGCGCCTACTTCGATCAGGCACTGATGGCCGCCGACGCCGAAGTGCGTGCAGATTTTCGGCTGAAAGCTGGCGTGCCGGTGCCGCTGGTCGAAGCGGCGGTGCTGGATTCGTCGGGGCAGGTGCTTCCAGCGGATGGCGAAAGCCAGGGCGAGCTTGTGTTGCGTGCGCCTTGGCTGAGCATGGGCTACCTTGACGAGCCCGAGCGCAGTGCGGAGCTGTGGGCGGGCGGCTGGCTGCATACCGGCGACGTCGCGACCCTGGACCACCACGGCGTCATCGATATCCGTGATCGGATCAAAGACGTGATCAAGACCGGCGGTGAGTGGATCTCCTCGCTGGAGCTGGAAGGGCTGATCGCTTTGCATCCGGCGGTACGCGAGGTGGCTGTGGTGGGGGTGCCAGATGCGCAATGGGGCGAGAGGCCGTTTGCCCTGCTGGTGCTGCGGCCGGAGCAGGAGCCGGTGGCGGCTACGCTGGCGGGCGATTTAAAGCGGCATCTGTTGCCGTACGTTCAGCAGGGGCAAATCAACAAGTGGGCCATCCCAAGCCAAGTGGCGGTGGTGGACCAGATCCCGAAGACCAGCGTGGGCAAGCTGGACAAGAAACGTATCCGGGCAGACATCAAGCGTTGGCAGGCTGATGGCCACCCGGCCATCGTCGCGCTCTAGCGTTGTTTATCTCAATAGCCCGTGCCAGAGCCTTCGAAACTGGCTAACGATCTTGCGTAATGTACTATTTCGGCCATTCTTGGGAGCACTGCCGCGCACCGCGTGGCTCATCTGGCCATCACTGGTGAATATTGTGATACATCACCGCAAGCTCATGCGCTCGGACCTAGCTATAGTCGACTTCGGGCCTCGTGCTTGTGCGGCTTTTTAGCTGTCACAACCGGGCTCAAGGCCGTGCGCTTCTCGGCACGGTCACCAGCGCCCAGGCGTTTGGCCGCTCCCAATAACAAGAATGTATATGGAGTAGTGTCGATGAACCCGATCCGTTCCCTCTGGCAGTGGGGCAGGCTGCCGCTGGCCGTCAGCCTTGCATCTACCTTCGCCACACCGGCGTTCGCGGTGAGCTTCAATATCGGCGAGATCGAAGGCCAGTTCGATTCGTCCCTGTCCATCGGCTCCAGCTGGTCTACCGCCAGCCCGAACAAGAACCTCATCGGTATAAACAACGGGGGCCGTGGCCTGTCGCAGACCTCTGACGACGGTCACCTGAACTTCAAACGCGGCGAGACCTTCTCGAAGATCTTCAAGGGCATCCATGACTTGGAGCTCAAGTACGGCGACACCGGGGTGTTCCTCCGAGGCAAGTACTGGTACGACTTCGAGCTCAAGGACGAAGACCGCCGCTTCAAGGACATCAGTGATTCAGGCCGCAAGGAGGGGGCGAAGTCTTCCGGCGCCCAGTTGCTCGACGCCTTTATCTATCACAACTATTCCATCGCCGACCTGCCAGGCACGGTGCGCCTGGGCAAGCAGGTGGTGAGCTGGGGCGAAAGCACCTTCATCGGCAATTCCATCAACAGCATCAACCCGGTCGATGTGTCTGCCTTCCGCCGCCCCGGCGCGGAAATCAAGGAAGGGCTGATTCCGGTCAACATGTTCTACCTGTCGCAAAACCTCACCGACAACCTCTCAGCGGAAGGCTTTTATCAGCTTGAGTGGGACCAGACGGTGGTGGACAACTGCGGCACCTTCTTCTCGCAGGCTGATGTGATCGCAGACGGTTGCGACAACAACCTGGCGGTGTTGCGTACCAGCAGCCGGCTGAGCAGCGCCTTGGGCGCCGCGGGGCTTCCGGCGGCAGCACGCTCAGCCGTGCTGGGCAGCCTGGGGCGCCAAGGGGTCAACTTCAGCAACGAGGGCGTGGTGGTGGCCCGCGACCCCGATCGGGACGCGCGCGATAGTGGCCAGTTCGGCTTGGCCATGCACTATAACTTCGAGCCGCTGGACACCGAATTCGGTGCGTACTACATGAACTACCACAGCCGCCTGCCGGTGTTCAGCGGCCGGGGCGGCTCCGCCAGTGCATACAGCGCCGCCAACTTGGTGGGGTCGCTGGTCGGCTCCGGGATTCCGCTCGCCACCGCTAGCGCCCTGGCCTCCACGCTATTGCCGGTCGTGGTGGCGGGTAATGGCAGTTACTACGTGGAGTACCCTGAGGACATTCACCTGTATGGCTTGAGCTTCTCCACCACGCTGCCTACGGGCACAGCCTGGAGTGGTGAACTCAGCTACCGGCCCAATGCGCCGGTTCAGATCAACACCACTGACATCCTTTATTCAGGGCTGTCCCCGCTCAACCCCAATGTGTCCCAAGTGCAGGGCGCTCCTGATACCGACCAGCCGGGCTACCGGCGCAAGGAAATCACCCAACTGCAGACCACCTTCACGCACTTCTTCGATCAGGTCATGTGGGCCGACCGACTTACCCTGGTAGGGGAGGTGGGCTGGACTCACGTCGGTGGGCTCGAAAGCACCTCAAAGCTGCGGTACGGGCGTGATCCCAGTTACGGCCCTGGGCCGTTGCCCAATGGCCAGTGCCAGGCGCTCAACGCCAGCACCCTCGCGGGCGGCCCACAAAACAACGTCAGCCGCTATTGCGAAAACGATGGTTTCACCACCACCGACTCCTGGGGTTACCGCATGCGGGCGATCTGGGATTTCAACAACGCCATCGCTGGTATCAACCTGCGGCCGAGCGTTGCCTGGTCTCATGACGTGGATGGCTACTCGCCAGGCCCGGGCGGTAACTTCGAGGAAGGGCGCAAGGCGATCAGCCTCGGCCTCGATGCGGACTACCTCAACACCTACACGGCCAGCCTGTCGTACACGAACTTCTTCGACGGCAAGTACAGCACCGTGGATGATCGCGACTTTGTAGCCATGAGCGTTGGCGTGAATTTCTGACCGGGGAACGGACGCATGAATAAGATCAAAACCGTGGTATGGGTCTCGGCTCTGGCGTTATCGGTAATGGCGGCCAATGGTTGGGCGGCGGTATCCGCAGCGGACGCGGCCAAACTGGGTACCACTCTCACGCCTATGGGCGCGGAGAAAGCGGGGAACGCCGATGGCTCCATTCCGGCATGGGCACCGATGGCGAAAACCGCTGGCGCGGTCGATGCCAAGGGTTTTCTGGCTGACCCCTATGCCAATGAAAAACCGCTGTTCGTGATCGACAGCAAGAACGTTGATAAATACGCCAGCAAGCTCACCCCGGGGCAGGTCGCGATGATCAAGCGCTTCCCGGATTACAACCTGCCGGTTTATCCGGGGCACCGCGGTGCGACGGTGCCGGATGCCGTGTTCGCGGCGATCAAGGACAACGCCACGCAAGCCAAGCTGGTCAGTGACGGCAATGGCTTGGAGAACTTCAAGATCGCCGTTCCTTTCCCGATCCCGCAAACCGGGCTCGAGGTGGTGTGGAATCACATCACCCGCTACCGCGGCGGTTCGGTGAGCCGCACCATTACCCAGGCCACGCCGCAGCAGAATGGCGACTACAGCCTGGTGACCTTCGAGGACTCGTTCGTCTTCCGCGACCGTATGAAGGATTACGATCCGGCCAACCCCGGCAATATTCTCTTCTACTTCAAGCAGGCGGTCACCGCGCCGGCGCGCCTGGCCGGCACCGTGTTGCTGGTGCACGAGCCGATCGACCAGATCAAGCAACCTCGCAAGGCCTGGGTCTACAACGCCGGGCAGCGGCGGGTGCGGGAAGCACCACAGGTGGCCTACGACGGCCCCGGTACGGCGGCGGACGGCATGCGCACCTCGGACAACCTCGACATGTACAACGGCGCGCCGGACCGTTACGACTGGAAGCTGGTCGGCAAGCAGGAGCTGTACATCCCGGCCAACAGCTACAAACTGGACTCGCCCACGCTTCACTACGCCGACATCATCAAGCCTGGCCACATCAACCAGGCCCTGGCGCGTTATGAGCTGCGCCGGGTATGGCATGTGGTGGCCACGCTCAAGCCCGGAGCGCGGCACATCTATGCCAAGCGAGAATTCTACTTCGACGAAGACACCTGGCAGGCGGCCGAGATCGACCATTACGATGGCCGTGGTGAGCTGTGGCGTGTCGCGGAGGCCCATGCCCAGACCTACTACAACTATCAGGTGCCATGGACCACGCTCGAAACCCTCTACGACTTGACCAGTGGCCGTTACCTGGCGCTGGGCATGAAGAATGAGGAAAAGCACGCGTACAACTTCGAATACACCGCCACCCTGGCGGATTACACGCAAGCGGCGTTGCGCCAGAGTGGCGTTCGCTAAACCCTGCCTCCCTTCCTCCATTGCCTGAGCACGCTACGCGGCGTGTATCAGGCAATGTCCTAATGCCATGTTTTAAAAAGACTGTCATCAAAAGGTCACATTCAAAGCATTAAATCAGCACGGCCAACTCCCCTGGAATGACTCCATGGGGACCCTGACTGAGGTGTTGCCGTGAAACTGCTGACCAAAAATCGCCTATCGATTTTGCTGGCTTCGCTGTGCCTTTCTGGTGTTGCCCACGCGACGACCGTTACCGGCGCGGGCTCGAGCTTCGTATACCCAGTGCTCTCCAAATGGAGCGAGGCCTACTCCAAAGACAGTGAACACCGCATCAACTATCAGTCGATCGGTTCGGGCGGTGGCATTGCGCAGATCAAAGCAGCAACCGTGGACTTCGGTGCATCCGACGCGCCGATGAGCGCCGACGACCTCAGCGCCGGTGGCCTGGGCCAGTTCCCTAGCGTAATCGGCGGCATCGTGCCGATCGTCAACATCGAAGGCATCAAGCCTGGCGAGTTGAAGCTGGACGGTGAGACCCTCGGCAAGATCTTCCAAGGCACCATCACCACCTGGAACGACCCAGCCATCGCCGCGCTCAACAGCGGTGTCAGCCTGCCGGGCGACAAGATCACCGTAGTGCACCGTTCGGACGGCTCCGGTACCTCGTTCAACTTCACCAACTACCTGCAGAAAGCCAGCGGCGAATGGAAAGCCGGCGCCGGCAGCACCGTACAGTGGCCGGTTGGGGTGGGTGGCAAGGGTAACGAAGGCGTTTCGGCTTACGTGAAGCAGATCAAGAACTCCATTGGCTACGTGGAATACGCCTACGCCAAGCAGAACCAGATGGCCTATACCCAGCTCAAGAACGCCGCTGGCAAGTTCGTTTCGCCCGACATGAAAACCTTCGCGGCCGCGGCGGATACCGCCGACTGGAGCAGCGCCAAAGACTTCAACCTGCTGATGGTCAACGCCCCTGGCGAAAACGCCTGGCCGATCACCGCCACCACTTGGATCATCATGTACAAGCAGCCGAAAAACGCCGAGCAGAGCAAGGCTGCCTTCGACTTCTTCAAATGGACCTTCGAGAAAGGCCAGACCCAAGCCGCGGCGCTGGACTACGTTGCCCTGCCGGACACCCTGGTCAAGCGCATCGAAGGCTACTGGCAGTCTGAATTCGCCAAGTAACCGCAACCTGAAGCCCGTCCCTCAGCCGACCTCCGGTCAGCTGGGGGATTTGCCATGAGTAGCCCTCCATGACCGACAACTCCCAAGTGCTGACCAACATGACTGCCGAGCGCCAAAGCGAAAGCGAAGCCCGCGCGGCCAGGGACCAACGCCACGACCTATGGTTTCGCCGCACCGTGCGCGGCGCTGCCATGCTGGTGCTGCTCCTGTTGGCCAGTATCGCCGGTTCAACCCTGTGGGGCGGCAGTGAAGCGTTCCGAACCTTCGGCCTGGACTTCCTCACCACTACGGACTGGGACGCCGTCGCCGGCCGTTTCGGCGCAGTGGTGCCTGTTTATGGAACCCTGGTCACCTCCTTTCTGGCGTTGCTGATCGCGGTACCCGTGAGCTTCGGCATCGCTATTTTCCTGACCGAAGTCGCCCCGCCCTGGCTGCGCATGCCGATCGCCTCGGCCATCGAGCTGCTGGCGGGTATCCCTTCGATCATCTATGGCATGTGGGGCCTCTTCGTGTTCGCGCCCTTCATGGCGCAACACCTGTCGCCCTGGATCAATGACACGCTCGGGGCCATTCCCGGCATAGGCGCGCTGTTCCAAGGGCCGCCCCTGGGCATCGGCACCCTGACTGCCGGCATCGTGCTGGCAATCATGATCATCCCGTTCATTACCTCGGTGATGAACGAAGTGTTCCGCACCGTACCTGTGGCTCTGAAAGAGTCGGCTTACGCCCTGGGCGGCACCACTTGGGAAGTGGTCTGGGACATCGTCCTGCCCTATACCCGCACTGCGGTGGTGGGCGGGATCTTCCTCGGCCTCGGCCGCGCGCTGGGTGAAACCATGGCGGTGACCTTCGTGCTGGGGAACGCCCATCAATTGTCCGCCTCGTTGTTGATGCCAAGCAGTTCGATCGCCTCGGTCATCGCCAACGAGTTCAGCGAGGCCTACACCGACCTGCATCGCTCCTCGCTGATCGCCCTGGGCTTTTTGCTGTTCGTCGTAACGTTCATCGTGCTGGCCTGTGCCCGGCTGATGCTGATGCGCCTGTCGCGCAAGGAGGGCCTGTGAGTTCGCCGAATGAAAACCTCTACCGCCTGCGCAGCTTCAAAAACAAGCTAGCGATGGTCCTGAGCTGCGGGGCCACGCTATTCGGCCTGCTGTGGCTGGTTTGGATTCTGCTCACCACCTTGCTCAACGGGTTCGAAGCCCTGGGCACCGCGCTGTTCACCCAGATGACGCCGCCGCCGGGTAGCCCGGGCGGCTTGGCCAACGCCTTCTATGGCAGCGCGCTGATGTCGTTGATCGCCCTGTTGATCGGCACTCCGATCGGGCTGATGGCCGGCGTATGGCTGGCGGAGTTCGCCCGCCACACCAAGCTGGGCATGGCGGTGCGCTTCATTAACGACATTCTGTTGTCGGCGCCCTCGATCGTGTTGGGGCTGTTCATCTACACCGCGTTCATCCTGCCCGTCAGCGCCCTGACCGATCATCGCGTGGGTTTCTCGGCCCTGGCTGGCGCGCTGACCCTGGCGCTGCTGGTGATCCCGGTGGTAGTGCGCACTACCGACGAAATGCTTCAACTGCAACCCTCGACCATGCGAGAAGCCGCGCTGGCGCTGGGCGTGCCCCAGTGGAAGCTGACGCTGCAGATCGTGCTGCGCGCAGCGCGCGCCGGCGTGGTGACCGGAGTGTTGCTGGCGCTGGCGCGCATCACCGGTGAAACCGCGCCGCTGCTGTTCACGGCGTTCGGTAACCAGTTCTGGAGCAGCGATGTGCTCAAGCCCATGGCCAGCGTGCCGGTGGTGATCTTCCAGTACGCCATGAGCCCCTTCGACGACTGGCACGCCCTGGCCTGGGCCGGTGCGCTTGTGCTGACGATGTTCGTGTTGATGCTTAGCCTGCTTTCCCGCCTCATTCTTTTGCGCGATAGGTCCAATTGATGAATAACCTCGCCCCGAAACGAACCAAGATCCAGGTGCGCGACCTCGAGTTCTTCTACGATAGCCATCGCTCGCTAAAGTCCATCAACATGGACATCCCTGAGAAGCACGTAACGGCGATCATCGGCCCCTCCGGCTGCGGCAAATCCACCTTGCTGCGGGTGTTCAACCGGATCTATTCGATGTACCCCAAGCAGGAAGCGCGCGGTGAGGTGCTGCTCAACGGCGAGAACATCCTGGCCCCTGGTTACTCCATGAACCGCCTGCGCAGCCATGTGGGCATGGTGTTCCAGAAGCCTGTGCCGTTCCCGATGTCGATTTTCGACAACATTGCCTACGCGGTGCGCCATCACGAGCGGCTCAACCGCCGCGAGATGGAGGAGCGGGTAGAGCAGGCCCTGCGCGGTGCCGCCCTGTGGGACGAGGTGAAGGACAAGCTCAAGCAGAGCGCCCAAAGCCTCTCCGGTGGCCAGCAGCAGCGCTTGTGCATCGCCCGTACCATCGCCCTGCGCCCGCAGGTGCTGCTGCTCGACGAGCCGACCTCGGCACTGGACCCGATCTCCACCGGGCGGATCGAGCAGTTGATCACCGAGCTCAAGGAGCAGTTCACCGTCATCATCGTTACCCACAACATGCAACAGGCGGCACGCTGCTCCGACTACACCGCCTTCATGTTCCTGGGTGAACTGATCGAGCATGGGGACACCGACACCATCTTCACCAAGCCGAACAAGACCCAGACCGAGGACTACATCACCGGGCGGTTCGGTTAAGCAGCACAAGGCTGTGGCGCGGTTCCGCCCTGCGGATCAGCGCCCTGCCCAGGATCAGCGGTAAGGAGGATAAACGTAAAAGGGTGGCCACCAGGGTTGTGCCTTCGGTACCTGTCAACTCTGCCAGCTAGGCACTGTGATGCAGGGTCGATACGGTATGTGTACCTGCCGCCATCTACTGATTGAGGCTCGCGTTATGGCGAATTTCGACCTTACGCCCTTTGATATCACCACTCCCAAACCTAAACCCGGCGGCACGACGGCGCTTACCGTTCCCGGGCACCGCATCGACGAAGTCCGTGAATTCGCCCGCTATGAGGAGGGCTGCGCGGTGCTATGGGCGCCGACTAGCGGTGCCACTACGGCAAGCGTCAACCGCACCCGCTGTGAGGTCAAGGGCAAGCCGTTCTACCTGGCCGATGGTGTTAAACACATTGCACGGCTGACCTCGCAGGTGCAGCAGGTGAACTGGAAGGGCAGCTTCGTGCTGATCCAGGCTCATTGCCACGATGGCAACGACCCTACCCTCAAAGGGTTTATCGAGACCAAGGACCGACTTTCCGGAGTTTTCAAGGTGGGCTTGCGCATCGCACCAGACCCCGCTGCCCCACCCAAGCAGGTGGTATTCGAGCCGGTAGACCTCGCCCAGCCCTTCACCGTGCAGGTTTGCTTGCACGCCGGTGGAAAAGTCGAGGTGGGCTTCGAACAGGAGGGTTGCAAGGAGATGCTGAGTGCATGGCTCAGCGACGAACGCGCTGCCCGGCCACATGTGTTTCACATGGGCGCATACAACCAAGTCGATCAAGGTCACGAATCGGAGCCGGCAACCGATGGCACGCTGCTCAGGATCGTGGACATACTTGAATGCCACGAGCAGTCAGAGGGCACGCCGCCACTGGATGGCGCCGCCTTCAACGCCATGATCGACCACGCTTGCACTTTGCCGCGCCAGGCTATGTTGCTGGAGTTGAACCGCATCACCGACCTGATCGATGAAGCGGATCTTCCCGACGACGTTTCCGGGCCACTCTACCTACGTATCAAGGCTATCAAGGGCCAAGCCTGAGCGGCCCGGGGCGATCATCGTTACTGGTGGCTCACGTCCAGGCGCGTGTACGTGACCTTGCCGCCCTCGGTGGCGTAGCCCACGTTGTCGAGGGTGTACACACCAGCCTTGAAGTAGAACGCATAGCCATACCACGACGGCGCCAGTTGGATTTGTGGCCCGGCATTGTTGATCAGCACCGTCAGCTTGCCTTGCTTGTTCATCTGGATGGCATAGGCAAAGGGCTTGTTCAGCGGCACGTTAGGTACGGTGTAAGCCACCGGGCTCTTCACATCGGTCGGGTTAACGCGATATTCCAGGTCGATGTTGCCGGTGCCGTTGGCATAGCGGTAAACCACCTTGAGCAGCGGGGCGGCGGCGTCCTTGGCGTGGATTTGCGCCACGACCACACGGCCGGTCGAGGGCACCTGATCCACGGAAAGGGTGCCTTTGAGCGTGTTCAGGCCACTGCTGTACAACCAATTGCGAGCCTTGCCGTCTGTGGCGGTTTCGCGCAGCTCAGAGCGAGGGAAGTCGCTGCTGCCTGCGTGCGAACCCGTTACAGGCGCCCAGAACACAATCTTGTCACCCGTGTTGGTGAAGTAGGACGTTTGTAGCCTGGGAATCGCGGCGGTGGCCACGGTGAGCGCAGGCGTTTGAATCGGAAGCGTAAGGTTCCAGACTGTCAGGTCGATCATGCTTGTAATGCTCGAGTGGGCTGGCCCTCACTCGGGAGGCTTCAGCCGGGCAGGCGTAGCACTATTTGCCTTCCATGGCGCTACTTCGGAGTTAACGGCACGCTGCTTGGGCGCTTGATGGCATTCTGACCAGCGGTACGGTAGAGCCCCGCCAGGCCGACGTGCGGGGCGCTTGGGAAAAACCGTGAAACAAACGTCACTGGAATTTGCCAGGCCTCCCAGGCTCAAATCCGCATCCGTAATGCACGCTTTCCCGATGCCTATTCGTAACCAGGAGTCCCCGATGCGCACCCCTTGCCGCCTGATCCTCGTCACTACCGTTGTTGCCGTGTTGGCCGGCTGCGCTGGGCAAAACCCCTATGCGAACCAAGGCCAGGGGAGCCAGGGCCAAACCGGCCAAGGTGTCAACAACACCACCAAATACGGCGGGCTCGGTGCGCTGGCCGGGGCGGTAGCGGGTGCTGCCATCGACCATAACAACCGCGGCAAGGGCGCATTGATTGGCGCCGCGGTGGTAGGTGCCGCGTCCGCGGGCTATGGCTATTATGCCGACCGCCAGGAAAAGGCCCTGCGCGAAAGCATGGCCAACACTGGCGTGGAAGTGCAGCGCCAGGGGGACCAGATCAAACTGATCATGCCCGGCAACATCACCTTCGCCACAGACTCCTCTGCAATTGCCCCAAGTTTCTACTCGCCGCTGAACAACCTCGCGGGCTCGTTCAAGCAGTTCAACGAGAACAACATCGAGATCGTCGGTTACACCGACAGCACCGGCAGCCGCCAGCACAACATGGACCTGTCCCTGCAACGGGCCCAGGCCGTGAGCACCTATTTGAGTTCGCAGGGCGTCGATCCGGCGCGGCTGTCCGTGCGTGGCGCCGGCCCTGACCAACCCATCGCCAGCAATGCCGACGCCAATGGCCGCGCGCAGAACCGCCGCGTCGAGGTGAACCTCAAGCCCATCCCTGGGCAGCAGTATCAGCAACCCGCTCAGCAGTAAGCGCCTGGCGAGCCAGCTCAGGTCGAGCGGCTTGCCTGGATGGCGGTCAGGGCGATGGTGTACACGATGTCATCGACCTGAGCGCCGCGGGGCAGGTCGCTCACCGGTTTGCGCAGCCCCTGCAGCATTGGCCCGAGGCTTACGCAATCTGCGCTGCGTTGCACCGCTTTATGGGTGGTGTTGCCGCTGTTGAGGTCCGGGAACACGAACACCGTGGCGCGGCCTGCGACCTCGCTGTCCGGTGCCAGCTGGCGGGCAATCGCCTCGTTGATTGCCGCGTCATATTGCAGAGGCCCATCCACCAATAGATCGCGCTGCGTTTCGCGAGCCAGGAGCGTGGCCTCGCGAACTTTTTCCACCTCCTCGCCGGCAGCGGACTGACCGCTGGAGTAGCTCAACATGGCGACCCGCGGCGCGATACCCAGGGCTTGCGCGGAGTCCGCGCTTTGCAAGGCGATCTGGGCCAGCTCGGCAGCGTCCGGGTGAGGATTCATTACACAATCCCCATACACCACGACCTGGTCTGGAAACAGCATGAAAAACACCGAAGACACCAGGCTCCAGCCTGGCGCGGTTTTTATCAGCTGCAAGGCCGGGCGGATGGTGTTGGCGGTGGAGTGCACCAGCCCGGAAACCAACCCGTCCACTTCATCCAGCGCCAGCATCATGGTGCCAATCACTACCGGGTCTTCCAGCTGCTGCTCGGCCATGGGCGCGTTCAGGTTTTTACTGTTGCGCAGCTCCACCATAGGCTCTACATAACGCCCGCGAATCTCATCCGGATCGAGGACCTCCAGCCCTGCTGGCAATTCCAGCCCTTGGGCACGGGCAACCGCCTCGACCTCGGCAGGCTTGGCCAGCAGCACGCAGCGCGCAATGCCCCGCGCCTGGCAGATCGCAGCGGCTTGCACCGTCAAGGGTTCGCTACCTTCCGGCAGCACGATGCGCTTGTTCGCCTGCTGCGCGCGTTGGATCAACTGGTAACGGAACACGGCTGGCGACAGCCGCAGTTCGCGCGGGGTGCCGCAACGCTGGTGGAGCCAGGCGGCATCCAGATGGCTGGCGACGAAATCGGTGATGTTCTCCGCGCGCTCGCGGTCATCGACGGGAATTTCATTGTTCAGCTGATTCAGGCGCGTGGCGGTGTCGTAGGAGCCACTGCTGACCGACAGCAACGGCAGGCCGGCCTGCAGCGCACCTCGGCATAGTTCCATCACCCGAGGGTCGGGGCGGATGTCGCTGGTGAGCAGCACGCCCGCCAGCGGAACGCCATTGAGCGATGCCAGTGAAGCGGCCAGCAGGATATCGTCACGGTCACCCGGGGTAACCACCAGTACGCCCGGCTTGAGCAACTGCAAGGTGTTGAGCACCGTACGGGCGCAAATGATGATGCGCGACATTCGCCGTTGCTCGTAGTCACCGGCGTTGATCACCTCCGCGCCCATCAGTTCGGCCACATCGCGGGTCCGCGGGGCATTGAGTTCGGGCTGGTAAGGGATGCAGCCGAGCAAGCGGAAGTCTCCCGCGCGCAGCAGCGGCGAATGCTCGCGCAAGCGCACCGCGAACTGCTCGATGCTTTCTTCGGTGCGGACCTTGTTGAGGATGACGCCGATCAGCTTCGGGTCGCTGGCCCCGCCAAACAGGCGAGCCTGCAGGTCCACCCGCCCGGAGAGCTCCGCCAGTGCTTCGTTTTCCGGGGCCGAGACGAGAATCACGTCCGCGTCCATGCTCTTGGCCAGGTGCTGGTTGACCCGTGCGGCATAGCTGGCCTGGCGGGTGGGGACCATGCCTTCGACCACCAGTACGTCCTTGCCCACGCCTGCCTGTTGGTAAAGGGTGATGATTTCTTCAAGGAGTTCATCGAGTTGGCCGTCGCCCAACATCCGCTCTACATGGCCAAGGGCCAGAGGGGAGGGCGGCTTGAGCCCGTGGGTCCGTGCCACCAATTCGCTGGAACGCTCCGGCCCGGTGTCGCCGGGGTGCGGCTGGCTTACCGGCTTGAAGAACCCTACCTTGAGCCCGGCGCGCTCCAAAGTGCGGATCAGCCCGAGGCTGATGGAGGTCAAGCCAACGCCAAAATCAGTTGGCGCGATGAAAAAGGTTTGCATGATATGTCTCGGTCAGCAAAACAGGCCGCGGTCTTTCTTCACTGCTGGGCCAGATGAGCCAAGGGTACCGCCAAAGTCCCGCCGAGCGCACCCGCCGCAGGCTCGTCATATTCGCAATCGTCACCATGCTTGTTTACACTGAGGTCTTCTAATCTCTTGTGCAAAGGTCTTACCCCATGCTCATTGCCGCCAACAAGGCTGTGTCCATCGACTACACCCTCACCAACGATGCTGGTGAGGTCATCGACAGCTCGGCCGGCGGTGCGCCGCTGGTATACCTGCATGGCGCCGGCAACATCATTCCGGGCCTGGAAAAGGCGCTCGCAGGTAAGCAGCCTCAGGATGAAGTGGATGTGACCATCGAACCCGAAGACGCTTACGGCGAATACTCGCCCGAGCTGGTCAGCACCCTGAGCCGCAGCATGTTCGAAGGCGTCGATGAGCTGGAAGTCGGCATGCAGTTCCACGCTTCCGCGCCCGATGGCCAGATGCAGATCGTCACCATTCGTGACCTGGACGGCGATGACGTCACCGTTGATGGCAATCACCCGCTCGCCGGCCAGCGCCTGAACTTCAAGGTCAAGGTAGTGGACGTACGTGACGCCAGCGAAGAAGAAGTGGCCCACGGTCACGTTCACGGCGAAGGCGGCCACCACCACTGATCGGTTGCGGGGAAGGGACATGAGCGCGTTTCACGACACTCGACTCGTTGCACTCGATGGCAGCACGCTGCCGCTGGACGGTTTCGCCGGCCAAGTGGTGCTGGTGGTGAACGTGGCGTCGAAGTGCGGCCTTACCCCGCAATACGAAGGCCTGGAGCATTTGCAAGAACGCTTCGGGTCTCGTGGCTTTACGGTGCTCGGTGTACCTTGCAATCAGTTCGGCGGTCAGGAGCCGGGCTCTGAGGCCGAGATTCAGGCCTTTTGCAGCACTCACTATGCCGTGACGTTCCCGCTCACCGCCAAGATGGAGGTGAACGGCGACCAGCGTCATCCGTTGTATCGGCTATTGGTTGGCGAGGGCGCGGAGTTTCCTGGGGACATCTCCTGGAACTTCGAAAAGTTTCTCGTCGGCAAGGACGGCCGTGTACTGGCTCGCTTTTCCCCTCGCACTCCGCCGCAAGACCCCGCACTGCTAAACGCTATCGAAGGCGCCCTGGGCTGACCTGCGGGGCGTGCAATCACCCGCATCAATAATGGTAGGCCGCCGCGCCCGTCATGCCTAAGCTTGCTCCCTGAACTACACGGAGACAGCGCAAATGTCGGTGCAATCTTTGTTTCAACCTTTCGTCTCGGGGCCGCTCACGCTGGCGTCGCGCATTGTCATGGCACCCATGACGCGCTCGTTCTCGCCGGGTGGCGTACCTAACGACCAGGTGATCGAATACTACCGTCGTCGCGCGGCCGCAGGCGTTGGCTTGATCATCACCGAAGGCACCACAGTCGATCATCCAGCTGCCAACGGCTACCCAAACGTACCGCGCTTCCATGGCGAGGATGCACTGGCTGGCTGGCGCAAGGTCGTCGAGGCGGTGCATGCCGAAGGTGGCAAGATCGCTCCACAGCTGTGGCACGTGGGCAATGTGAGGCGGTTGGGTACTGAGCCCGACGGATCAGTGCCTGGCTATGGCCCAATGGAAAAACGCAAAGACGACCAAGTGGTCGTCCATGGCATGACCCAAGCCGACATCGACGCTGTAATCGTGGCCTTCGCCGAGGCTGCGGCCGCCGCGAAGGCCATCGGCATGGATGCGGTGGAAATTCACGGTGCCCACGGCTACCTGATCGACCAGTTCTTTTGGGAGGCCAGCAACCAAAGGGAGGATGCCTACGGCGGCTCCGTGCAAGGTCGCTCGCGCTTCGCGGTCGAGCTGATACAGGCTGTGCGCGCAGCGGTAGGGCCAGACTATCCGATCATTTTCCGCTTCTCCCAATGGAAGCAGCAGGATTACAGCGCGCGGCTGGCGCCGACGCCCGAGGCACTCGAGGAGTTTTTGCAGCCGTTGGCGCAAGCGGGCGTGGATATCTTCCATTGTTCCACCCGGCGCTTCTGGGAGGCGGAGTTCCCCGATGCCCCAGCCGATGTCGCCGGGCTCAACCTTGCCGGGTGGACGCGCCGCCTGACGGGCAAACCGGTAATCACCGTGGGCAGCGTTGGTTTGGATGGGGAGTTTCTTAAATTCATGGCCAAGACCGACGAGGTGGCGCAGCCCGCCCGCCTGGACGGCCTGGTTGCTCGGTTGGAGCAGCAGGAGTTCGATCTGGTGGCGGTGGGGCGCGCGTTGCTGGTAGACCCGGATTGGGCGGTCAAGGTGCGGGAGGGGCGTGACGATGACATCCTGGCGTTCAGCCGGGATGCGCTAGGCAACCTCAGCTGAACGCAAGCAGGGTCAACCGAGGAGGTTAAACAAGCCGGAAATAAACCGCTTCCATGGCTTGGCTGACCTGCGCTGGCGTGTGGTCCGGGACCCGGTGCTCATCGGCGAAGCTGTAGGCCACGAAGAACACCCCGAGGGTATCGGTGTCGCTGTCCACTGGGGAAGGCGGGTCCTGCTCGAGGATCCGCCGGGTAGTGGCGTAGGTCAGGCTTTCTGAGTAGATCACCAGCCGTTCTTCGAGGTTGTTGACACCGTTCAGATAGACCTGGTCCGGGTTCAGGTCTGGGCTCAAGCCATGTTCCGCCATCGCCGCAAGCAGCTCCGCATAGACCCGCTCGGCCAGTTGTTCAAACCCTTCCACATGGCTGAAATCCCGTTCGCTATCGCTCATAGTCGTTCCTTCAAATGGGGCTAACCTGCCCTGGCCCCCTGAGGCAATTTCAGGGGGCGCCATTTGAGCCAACTCCTGCTCCGTTCTGGCTTTAAATAACTATGCCACGGGCGGGTTGGAGGCCTCGCGCTCGCGGACCCAGAAGAGCGTCGCGCCGGCCACTGCTGCCGGCATCATCAGGATGTTGACCAGGGGGATCAGCAGCGCCACGTACACGACGCTGCCAAAGCTGAGGCTGGCCCAGCGCTTCTGTCGCAGCCAGGCGAGCATGCTGTCCCAGCTCATCTTGTGGTTGTCGGCGGGGTAGTCGATGTATTGGATGGCCATCATCCACACCCCGAACAATAGCCACAGCGGTGCGGCAATGATGTTCACTCCGGGGATCAATGACAGCACCAGCAGGCCGGCCGCCCGGGGCAGGTAGTACGCCAGCTTGCGCATTTCCCGGCCAAAGGTGCGCGGCACCAGGGCGGCGAGTTCCGCCCAACTGAACGGCGGAGAAACATCCGTGCCGCGGACCACGCCTTCCACCTTCTCCGATAAGAAGCCGTTAAACGGCGCGGCGATGATATTCGCCACCATGGTGAAGGTGAAAAACACCATCAGCAGGACCAGCATCACGAAAAGCGGCCAAAGGATGTAGTTGAGCAAGCCCAGCCAGGTGGGCAGAACAGGCATCAGCTGGCTTACCCACAGACTGAACTCGTGGCCGGCGAAATAAATCAAACCCACGAACAACACCAGGTTGATCGACAGGGGCAACAGCACGAACAGCCGCAGCCCTGGGCTCAGCACCAGCTTCAGCCCATGGCGCAGGTATTGCGGGCCGGAAAGGACAGGCAATGGCATGGAAAGCTTGCTCCAACAGAGATGTTGGCGGCACGGTACCGGCTTTGAGTGAACGGGAAAAGCGCTCCGCAGCGCTTGGAAACATAGTCATGGCCCTTGCCGGTACCGAGCGAGGACGAATAGGCGGCCCCTATGGGCAGAATTGCCAAAGGGTATTTCCCAAGCCGGCTGGTCCTCGTTAAGCTTCACGCACTTCAATTTTCAACCCTTTCTGGAGATGCCCCATGAGTATTCTGGTCAACCGCCAGGCCCCGGATTTCGACGCTCCCGCCGTGCTCGGCGACGGCAGCATCGTAGACAGCTTCACGCTGTCATCGCTGCGCGGGAAGTACGTGGTGCTGTTCTTCTGGCCGCTGGACTTCACCTTCGTGTGCCCCTCGGAAATCATCGCCCACAACAACCGTATCGCCCGTTTCCGTGAGCTGGGTGTAGAGGTGGTAGGCGTGTCGATCGACTCGCAGTTCACCCATTACGCCTGGCGCAGCACGCCGGTCGAGAAGGGCGGCATCGGTGCCGTCGAGTTCCCGATGGTGGCGGACGTCAAGCATGAAATCACGCGCTCGTACGGTATCGAGCATGCGGATGGCGTTGCGCTGCGGGCTTCCTTCCTGATCGACCAGCAGGGTGTTGTTCAACACCAAGTGGTCAATAACCTGCCGCTGGGGCGCGAGGTAGACGAGATGCTGCGGCTGGTCGAAGCGCTGCAGTTCACCGAACAGTACGGTGAGGTGTGCCCCGCGGGCTGGCGTCCAGGGCAAAAGGGTATGAAGGCCGATGCCGAGGGCGTTGCCGCTTACCTGGCGGAAAACGCCCAGGGCTTGTAAGCGCTGGTGGCAGATTTCAGGGGTTATGGCGACGAACCTTCCCGGAATGGCCGTAACCCTTTTTTACTTAAGCCGGTCAAGCCGGCACTACGACGCGGCACTCTTTGGCCGGTCGACAGGAGTGTGTCATGTCTGAGCTTCGTCATTCCCGTGTGATTATCCTGGGCTCCGGCCCTGCCGGTTACAGCGCGGCCGTTTATGCGGCACGTGCCAACCTCAAGCCGTTGCTGATCACTGGTATACAAGCGGGTGGCCAGCTGACCACCACTACCGAAGTGGATAACTGGCCCGGGGATCCCCATGGCCTGACCGGCCCGGCGCTGATGCAGCGTATGCAGGAGCACGCCGAGCGGTTCGAAACCGAGATCGTGTTCGATCACATCAATGCCGTAGACCTGGCCACCAAACCGTTCACCCTTACCGGCGATAGCGGGACCTATACCTGCGACGCGTTGATCGTGGCCACCGGCGCCAGTGCTCGCTACCTGGGCCTGCCTTCGGAAGAGGCGTTCATGGGCAAGGGCGTATCGGCCTGCGCCACTTGTGACGGTTTCTTTTACCGCAATCGCGACGTTGCGGTGGTGGGTGGTGGCAATACGGCGGTAGAGGAAGCGCTTTACCTGGCCAACATCGCCAAAAAGGTCACCCTGGTGCACCGCCGGGAGACCTTCCGAGCGGAAAAAATCCTGATCGACAAGCTGCATGCGCGTGTGGCCGAGGGCAAGATCGAGCTCAAGCTCAATGCGGTGCTGGATGAAGTGCTCGGCGATAACACGGGTGTCACCGGTGCCCGCCTGAAACATAACGATGGCGCAACGTCGGAGCTCAAGGTCGACGGTGTGTTCATCGCGATCGGCCACACGCCTAACACGTCGCTGTTCGAACGGCAGTTGGATCTCAAGGACGGTTACCTGGTAGTCAAGGGCGGCCGTGAAGGCAACGCTACCGCGACCAATGTGGAAGGTGTGTTCGCCGCAGGCGACGTGGCCGACCATGTGTACCGCCAGGCAATCACTTCCGCCGGTGCCGGCTGCATGGCCGCACTGGACGTAGAGCGTTACCTGGACGGCCTACAGAACGCTACCTTCGAATAAACCTCGGCCCCCAGGGCTGCAGGCTGGCGTCAGCTCCTACAGCAAGGCCTCTGCAGGCCCGGGGGCAGCACTCGGGAACGAGCTTACCTAGGTTCGCAGGCCGGCGCCGGCTCCTGCAGCATCCGGCCCAGCCCGCGAACGGTGCTGACTCTAAATCAGGCCATCGCCGTCTTGCGAACCAGCGGCGGGGCGCTAAAGCGTACCTCATCCAGGCCGCTCACCATCAGGGCGCGAATGTTGGCGTGGTCACTGCCGTCGGGGGTGGCCAGTACGGCGCGATAGTGTTCGCCAAAGGCCTGCAAGGCTTCCAGCTCGCTCAGACCTTCCAGCTTGGCCATCCCCAGCGTTTTGCACGAGCCCTCGTTCTGCCCGGCAGCGTTGCTGACCGCGCCGTTGTCGAAGGCTTGTGGGCTGTAGTGATAGTGGTCGGCCACGAATGCCAGGGTGTCGGCGAACAGGTTCTCGCCGGTTTCGAGGCTGGCGCGGAAGGCGTTGATATCAGTCATGGGCTTTTCCCTGGGCAAAGGCCGCCGCCTGTTCAGGGCTGGCTTCTTTCTGGTAGAGGGCTTTCCACTCGGCGTATGGCATGCCATAGACCGCCTCGCGGGCATCGTCCTGGCTGATGGCGACGCCGTGCTCATCGGCGGCAGCCTTGTACCACTTGGACAGGCAGTTGCGGCAGAAACCGGCCAGGTTCATCAGGTCGATGTTCTGCACATCGGTGCGCTTGCCCAGATGTTCCACCAGGCGGCGGAAGGCGGCGGCTTCCAGTTCCAGGCGCTGTTGATCGTTCATGTAAGGGCTCCTGCAGGGATGGGGGCGGGATGATAGAAGGCTGGGTGGCGTGTCGGCAACGGCAGGCTTCAGCGGCGGCCAGCCAGGGTTATCGAGACGGATTCGGCAAATCGCAGTGCATGCGGCTTGTCGACCTCGACTTCACCATAACTGACGGCCTGATAATTCATCACCAGGTCCAGGATCTCCTGGGTCAACCTTTCGAGAAGGGCGAAGCGGTTACCTTCCACGTGCTGGATGATCGCCTTGGTGATGGTGCGGTAGTTCAGCGCGTGATCGATGTCGTTGTCACGTACCGCATCGGTGGCCCGATACAGGATGGTCAGGTTGATCAACACATCCTGCTTGTTGAGGATTTCATCCTCGTTGATGCCGATATAGGTCCGCAGGCGAAGGTCCTTCACCCGGATACGGGCCATTCCTGGCTCAAGCATTGACATGGGGGCAAGCTCCATTGGCTTCTATTTCAGATGTCGACCGCCATTCACGGTCAGGGTGGTGCCCGTAACGTAGCAGTTGTCGAGCAGGTAGCGCAGGCTTTGGTAGATGACCTCGGCGCCAGGCTCGATGCCCATCGCCGATTTTGCCAGAGCCTTGTGCCGATAGGCGTCGTCGTCCTGCTCGTTGAAGGTAATCAGCGCTGGGGCAATGCCATTGACCTTGATCGCTGGTGCCAGGCGCGCCGCGAACGACAGCACCAGGCTGTCCAGCCCGGCCTTGGTGGCGCAATAGGCACTATGCCTGGCGCTACCTTTGCGGATCACGTCATCGCTGATGTGGATGATATCCGCAGCCGTGCTGGCCTTGAGCAGGGCCTCGCATTCGAGATTGATCAGATACGGCGCGAGCATGTGCACGTGGTACATCCGCGCAAAGGCGCTTGCGTCACCCTCCGGCCCGTCTGGCAGCCACGCCGAGGCGTTGTGCACGATTGCCCGCAACCCTTCGGTGTGGGCCTTGAGTATGTCGATAAACCGGCGAATGCCTGCTTCATCGGTGAAGTCTGCGGGCAGGGTGACGGCCCCGGCGGCTCGCAATTGGGCGAGCCCCGGGCGTTCACTACGATAGGTTGCGATTACCGGGAAGCCGTCGGCCAACAGGCGCAGGGCGCAGTGCAGCCCCAGGCGCTGCCCCGCGCCGGTGATCAGGATAGGAAAAAGTGATGGCATCTGCGGCTCGCTGTGCTTGCCGCGCCAGGGGCAACGGCCGAGGCACCACACTAGCGCAGGCGCAATCCCCCGCCAACCTCCCTACCGCGGCTGCACGCTGCCCTTTGTGTCCGCTTCAAGCCGCGGCGCCGCATTCAACCAGGGTGCCAGCAGGCGCGTAGACAGCGGTATGAAGACAAACACCATAAGGGGCGTAAGGGCCAGCGTGCTCACCAGCACGCGGGGGGCCAGGGCAAGTTCGCCGAGCCAGCGGCCGAAGACGAAGTTGAACATCAGCGAAACCGGGAAAAATGCCAGCCAGATCGCCACCGCCTGCTTCCAGCGCGGCGGCCGTGGCGCCTCGGCCTCACCGGAAGGCGCGGCAAACCAACCCTCCATGCCCTGAATGCGCCGTTCGGAGGGCTGCGCGAACAGGCCGTTGCCACGCCGCAGCCATGCCTGGCGGGACGCTGAATATTCCCAGGCGTGAAGCGTGGCGGCATTGGCGAAGCGGAAGATCATCTGATACTCATCATCACCGGCGGGTGGTGCCAGGATGCCCGAGCCTAGGTAGCCGGGAAAATCGGTGGCCAAGTGCTCGCCTTCCTGCAGCCAGGCGATCAGTTCCGGATAGCGGCCGTAGGCGGCGCGGCGTGCGACCAGCATGGTCACAGGTGGCGTAGACATTGTGTATCTCCGAGCTTCTGGCGTGCGTCCAGGGTAAGGTCGCCGCATCCGCGCCCCGGGGTGGTGAGGCGCGAACATATTCAAGCAAGGATTATTCCTGATCTGAGCGTCAACGTCTGCGGCCGCCTTCCCAATGCTCGCGGAAAGGGGGCTGGACGAAACGTTCAGCCAAGCAAAACGTCTTAGCAAACGGTTACAATTCCCTAACAGCCTGTCACAGCCGGGTTTTCCTCAGCATGACCGACCACGAACACTACCCCACTGCAAACCCTGGCTATAGCCAGCAGGAGCTCTTTCCCATCCGGGAAGTGTCGCGGCTTACCGGCGTAAATCCCGTCACGCTGCGCGCCTGGGAGCGGCGCTATGGGCTGATCCAGCCCACGCGCACTGAAAGCGGGCATCGCCTGTATTCGCCTGCCGATGTCGAGGAAGTGCGCGCGATTCTTGGCTGGCTGGAGCGCGGTGTAGCCGTTAGCAAGGTAGGCAAGCTGCTGGCGCGAAGCCAGGCGTACAGAGCCACCGCCCCCAGCGCGCCGGCTCAGGGTTCGGTGGAATATGCACATTGGCGGGATCGGCTTGCGGCGGTGGTGCAGGGTTTTGACGAGCTGACCCTCACGCGGCTTTACGGGCAGGTATTTTCCACCTACCCGGTGGCCGTCGCCTTCGAAGAAATCTTCATGCCGGCCTGGGAGCAGGCGCGCCTTCGCCAGGACGGTTTTGGCCTGGCCAGCGAATGGGCGTTCCTCGATCACTTTCTGCGTGGGCAAGTGCTCAAGCGGCTACAGTTCATTCAGCGCGAAGCGGTAGATAGCCACGTGCTGCTCTGCGCGGTGCCCGGCCAGTGCCATGAGCTCGAGCTGCTGGTGGCAGCCCTGCTGCTGGGCAATGAACGGGTGTGGGTGCAGCCATTAGGCCTAGCCCAGCCGCTGGAAGAACTGGGCTTGGTAAGCGAGCGCATCCAGCCGCAGGCCATCGTGTTATTTTCCAACCACGCCCCCAGCAGCGACGCGGCCCGGCGGTTCATGAAGCTCGCCATGCAGCTCGATTGCCCGCTGCTGCTGGCCGGGGAAATGAGCGAGCTGATTCAGGACCAGTTGGTCAATTCGCAGGTCGCCTGCCTTGGTGGGGATGGACGCTTGATGCAGCGCCGGCTGTTGCAGTACATCGCCGGGCACCTGGATACCTGATCAGGTATGCAGTTGCGGGTGTGCCAGGCGGTGCTGCTCAAGGATGTAATGGCGTAGCCGTTCGGTTTCCTGAGGATCGTGGGGGATCAGCCGATACGCCATCAGGCCATTGGCGATCTGCCGCTCCAGGCTACCGCGCAAGGCAATAGGGCTATAGCCCACCGGGGCCAGCCACAACGAAAACACCTCGGGTGCCTGCGCCCCATCGCGGACCTGCAACACCACGCCATTGACGGAAATCTCCACCACCCATAGCGCGCTGGGCTTGCCTTCCCGGTCCTGCAGCGGCAGTGCGTCGGCGAGGGCCATCCGCCAAGGGCGGACCATCGGGCCGTCCTCGTAAATCGTCGGGGCGCCGAGCTTGATGTGCTGAGCGTGGAATTCATCCTCGACCAGGCGCAGCGGAAAGCTCAACTGCTGGTTCTCGTATTGAGCCTGGATGGTCACGTGTTCCTGCGCGACCAGCCGTGTCAGCAGGTCCTGTAGCCGGCTGCCGCCGTTGACCAGTAATCCGGCGCTGACGTCCGCGCCTTCGGCCAGGCTGTCGTGCATGCTCTGGATGAAGTCGAGTTCATCCTGCGTCAGGAGGGCATCATTTCGCATGATACGGCTCGATCAGCACTGAACAGACGAGAAAGTTTGCATAAAGACCTCGCGATTGCCGTTGCGTGTTCACCGTGGAGAAGTTTTGAGGCGGACAATTTCCTGACGCGCCGACGCCAGTTCTGCTTCCAGTTGCATTATTCGTTCCCGCGCGGTCACTTGCTCGGTCACGTTCTTCTGGATTCCGATGAAGTAATGTCGCCCGTCGCCCTCGTTGAATACGGGAGCGATCGATAGCTCGTTCCAGAAGGCTGTGCCGTCCTTGCGGAAGTTGCGAATGATCTGCCGTGCCGGGCGTCCGTTATCGATGGCTTCGCGCAACTGGCGGCGGGCGTTTTCATCCCCCTGGCCGTTCTGCAGAAAGCGGCAGTCGCGATAGAGGATTTCCTCGCAGGTATAGCCAGTCATTCGTTCGAATGCCGAGTTGGCGTAAATCAGGATGTTATCGCTGCCCTCTTGCTCGGCGATAACGATTCCATCGTTAGACGCGTCAACAACCAGCTGCAACAGATTAGGGTTGATCATGGTTCCTCCCGGCCAGCCACTTGGCAGGGCGGCAGTTTAACCCACGCCGATGCGCTCGGCATCGACTCTGCCTTTAGTTGCCCTGTTAGACTGCAAGCCTTGTCTCTAGGAGCCCCTGGCATGAGAGTCGCCCTGTTTTCCGGTTCCGTCTATGGCACTGCCGAAGACGTTGCCCGTCACGCGGCCAAGCAGCTCGAAGCTGCAGGCCATTCATGTTATTTCGACCCGCGGGGCGATCTCACCGCATTGTTGGCGCACCATCCCCAGGCATTGTTAGGCGTTACCTCGACGACCGGCATGGGTGAGATACCCGATAACTTGCTGCCGCTGTACAGCGAGCTTCGTGACAATCTTCCGGCGGCGCTACGGGGGTTGCCCGGTGGCGTGATCGGATTGGGAGATTCCAGCTACAGCGACAGTTTTTGCGCGGGTGGGGAATTGTTGGCGGAGTTGTTCGAGGAATTAGGCATTCGGCAAATACAGCCGATGCTGAGGCTGGACGCCAGCGAAAGCGTTACCCCGGAAGCCGATGCCGAGCCCTGGCTGGAAGCGTTCGCGCGAGCGTTAGCGGAGTGAGGCTGTAATAAAAAAGGCCGCTGCGCACACAGCGGCCAAGCAAAGACGTTAGTTCAGGAGCTACCAAACAACGTCGGGGGGTTACCCTCATACCACCTGGCCATGTTGGCGGCGGCCGCTTAAGTCAGCATTAACTTGGATGCTTTGAGCCTAAGGCGAACCATTCGGTGGAAACGGCCGCAAGGATACGGGCCAGGGCGCGTGGGGTAAATCCGATTGTTTGACAATCACCGTTGCGCTGGCGGTAACAATCGCCCAGCGTTCGGCTCATGCCCCATGCGCCAGCTTACGCCCGCCGCGGCGTCGCGCAGGGCCGCGGCCGCCGGCCCCTCTGCCTGCGCATCGAACATCGAGCTGGGCCCTACCACGGTCATCACCGCAACCGCCCTGCCCATCGCATCGAACACGGGAGCAGAGAGCGCGTCTACGCCAGGCAGGAGCAAGCCGTGAACGTGATGCATGCCGGTGTCGCGAATCGTCGCCAGCAGCGGCTGTAAGGCTGCTTGCCGTTCCAGTGGCAGAGCGCGCTGTTCCGCTTCACGCAGGCTTATGGTTTCCCGCTCGGGCAGGAACGCGCAGAACACCAGCCCCGTAGATGAGCCCAGCAAGGGCAGCACCGAACCGATCTGAGTGACGACCGTTACTTCGCGCACCGCAGGCTCGATCCGTACCACGGTCGGCCCCTGGTTGCCCCACACTGCCAGAAAACACGTCTCGTTGAGGCTGTCGCGCAGTTGCGACAACGGCAGCGCCGCCTGCTTGAGCACATCCATCGACCCCAGTGCCGCCAGCCCAACCCGCAGGGCCTCACGGCCGAGCGCGTAGTGATTGGTCGCGGGGTTCTGTTCGGCGAAGCCACTGGCGATCAGCGCCTGCAGGTACCGATGGACCTTGCTCGCGGGCATTTGAACCTGCTCGGCGAGGCGCGACAGCGAAGTCGAAGGCGAGAGGCTGGCCAGTGCCTTGAGGATGTCGGTGCCGACTTCGGCCGAGCGCACTTTCTGCTTGCCGTTGCTGCTGTCAGGGGTGGAGTCCATGGGTTGCCATATGGCCGGTCAAGAAGGGCGTTCTTTATAGCTTGACGGTTATTCCAGGGCAAATTACGTTATGCGTAATCCGTTTACGATAAAAATAACCAGGCCAGGCGCCAGGAGACGAGATGACCGACACACAAGCCCCTCTATGCGGGTTCGGTAACCATTTCAGCAGCGAAGCGCTGCCCGGCGCCCTGCCGCTGGGGCATAACTCACCGCAGCGACCGCCGCTGGGGTTATATGCCGAGCAGTTTTCTGGCACCGCCTTCACCGTGGCGCGCGCGGAGGCGCGGCGCACCTGGCTATATCGCATCCGGCCCTCGGCCCTGCACCCGCGCTTCGAACGCCTCGGCCAGCAGTTGCCCGGGCTGGCCATGGGCCCGGTGAACCCCAACCGGTTGCGCTGGGACCCGCTGCCAATCCCCCAGGTGCCTACAGACTTTCTCGACGGCTTGCGGCCCATGGCGTCTACCGCGCCCGCCGAGGCGGCCAGCGGCGTCAGCCTCTATGGTTGGTGCGCCAACCGCTCGATGAACCGGGTGTTCTTCAATGCCGACGGCGAACTATTGCTGGTGCCGCAAGCAGGCCGGGTGCAGCTGTTCACCGAGCTGGGCAGGCTGGATATCAAGCCGGGCATGATCGCGGTCATCCCCCGTGGGCTGAAATTCCGCGTCACCCTGCTGGATGGGGAGTCCCGAGGCTACCTGGCCGAAAACCATGGCATGCCGCTTCGCCTGCCGGAATTGGGCCCCATCGGCAGCAACGGCCTGGCCAACCCCCGAGACTTCGTGGCGCCTGCCGCCTGTTATGAAGACTCCACCGGCCCAACGGTGCTGGTGCAGAAATTCCTCGGTGAGCTGTGGACGTGCGAGTTGGCGCATTCTCCGCTGGACGTGGTGGCGTGGCATGGCAATAACGTGCCGTACAGCTATGACCTTTCCCGCTTCAACACCATCGGCACGGTCAGCTACGACCATCCCGACCCCTCGATCTTCACCGTGCTGACCTCGCCGGGCGCCCATGGCCAGGCCAATATGGATTTCGTGATTTTCCCGCCGCGCTGGATGGTGGCGGAGAACACCTTCCGCCCGCCATGGTTCCACCGCAACGTCATGAACGAGTTCATGGGGCTGGTGGAGGGTGCCTACGACGCCAAGGCCGAGGGCTTCCAGCCTGGGGGAGCTTCGCTGCACAGTTGCATGAGCGCCCACGGCCCGGACGCCGACACCTGCGCCCGCGCCATGGCGGCGCAACTGGCCCCGGTGAAGCTCGATGGCACCCTGGCCTTTATGTTCGAGACGAGCCAGGTCCTGCGCCCCAGCCGCTTTGCCCTGGAGTGTGAGCAGTTGCAAGCCGACTACGACGGCTGCTGGAGCACCTTACCCAGCCACTTCAACCCCAGCGGAGACTCCCTGTGAACACCCTGAACACGCATAACGCACTCCGCAGCTGGTGGGCGGCGGCCAATGACCATCCGGATTTTCCCCTGCACAACCTGCCGCTGGGGGTGTTCAGCCACGCAGGGAGCGACCCTCGGCCAGGCGTGGCCCTTGCTGACCATATTCTCGACCTGCGTGGGCTGGAGGCCGAGGGGCTGTTGCAGGGGCTGGCGCGCGATGCGGTCAGGGCCTGCGCCGACGGCACCCTCAACGGCCTGTTCGCGCTCGGTGCCGCGGCCCGCCAGGCACTGCGCCGACAACTGCTGGCCTTGCTCAGCGAGGACGCCACCGAGCAGGCTCAGGTGCTGCCCTGGTTGCTCGCGGCCGATCGCTGCACCGTGCATTTACCGGCGCGCATTGGGGATTACACCGATTTCTACGTAGGCATCGAGCACGCCCGCAACGTTGGCAAGCTGTTCCGCCCGGACAACCCGCTGCTGCCTAACTACAAGTACGTGCCCATTGGCTATCACGGTCGCGCCTCGACGGTTCGCGCGTCTGGCGCGCCGGTCCGGCGCCCTCATGGCCAAACCCTTCCCGCAGGTGTTAGCACGCCACAGTTCGGCCCCTGCGCCCGGCTGGATTTCGAGCTGGAGCTGGGTATCTGGCTTGGCCAGGGCAATGCTGCCGGGGAGGCTGTGCCCATCGCTTCGGCCGGTGAGCACGTGGCCGGGTTCTGCCTGCTCAATGACTGGTCCGCGCGCGACCTTCAGGCGTGGGAATATCAGCCGCTCGGGCCATTCCTCTCCAAGAGCTTCGTCACCACCGTGTCGCCCTGGGTGATTACCCCCGAAGCCCTGCAGCCGTTTCGCTGCGCCCAGCCGCCGCGCCCCGAGGGCGACCCGCAGCCGTTGCCCTACCTGTGGGATGAGCGCGACCAGCAGGCCGGCGCGCTGGACATCACGTTGGAGGTCTTGCTGCTCACCCCGGGCATGCGCGAGCAGGGCGTGGCGCCGCAACGGATATCCCTGAGCAATACCCGCAGCATGTACTGGACGGTCGCCCAGATGGTCGCGCATCACAGTGCCAACGGCTGCCAATTGCAGCCCGGCGATCTGTTTGGCTCTGGCACCTTGTCGGGGGCGGAGCCGGGCCAGTTGGGCAGCCTGCTCGAAATGACCCAAGGCGGCGCCCAGCCACTTCAGCTGGCGAACGGGGAAACCCGGCGGTTCCTCGAGGATGGCGACGAGATCATCCTGCGGGCCCGCTGCCATAAAGCGGGCGTCGGCAGCCTGGGCTTCGGTGAGTGCCGCGGCCGTGTAACGCCAGCGTGAGGGCAACGGATGATTCTCTATGGCTATTACCGCTCCACAGCGTCCTATCGGGTGCGTATTGCCTTGGGCCTCAAGGGGCTGGCCTGGACGGATAAACCGATCAACCTGCTTGAGGGCGACCAGCGCAGCGCTGCGTTTCGCCAGGTCAACCCGCAAGGGCGAGTGCCGGTGCTGGAATTGGCGTCTGGCGAACGGTTGTTCCAGTCCAGCGCGATCCTGGAATACCTCGATGCTTGTTATCCCTCGCCACCCTTGCTCGAGGGCACTCCGGTGCAGCAGGCCCGAGCCCGGGCGGTGGCCTCGCTGATCGGCTCTGATATCCACCCGCTGCACAACGCGGCGGTGCTGGCCGCACTACGCCAGCAGGGGCTGGATGAAAGCCGCGTGGGCCAATGGATTGGCCGCTGGATCGGTGAGGGCCTGGCCGCCGTCGAGGCAATGATCGATGCCAGCGAAGGCTACTGTTTCGGCGCCCGGCCCGGCCTGGCCGACCTGTATCTGGTGCCGCAGGCATACGCGGCGGAGCGCTTCCAAGTGCCGCTGGACGCCTGCCCGAAGGTCCGCGCGGTGATCGCACAGGCCAAGGCGCATCCAGCGTTCAGCGCGGCGCACCCCGCCAAGCAGCCGGACGCGCCCTGACGCTCAGTGCAGGCGGTGCGCCGCCCCAGGCAGCAGTTGCAGGCGCTCGGCCAGGCGCAGGCGCTGCACTGGGTCATCGCTCAGCAGCAGAGCGTGTTCGAGGTCGAAGCGCTCCGCTTGCGGGCAGCCCAGTTGCTGGTAAAGGGTGGCGCGGGCCAGGTAGTCGGCCACTGTGCCAGGGCCCAGCTCCAGCACCCGTTCGGCGTCCTTGAGGGCTGGCAAGTGCTGGTCGTGGCTGCTGTGCAATTGACGCAGGTTGCGTGAGAGGCGCTGCAGCATTTGCACCGAAGTGGCGGCGCTAAGGTACTCGGCGCGTAGCTCAGGGGCATCGCCATACTGGCGCGTCAGCAGTTCGCGGCAATCCTGTGGATACAACCGGCGCCCGCCGCAAGGGTCGAGCAAGTGATCTGCCCCGGGTACCTGCAGCAAGAAATGGCCGGGGAAATTCACCCCGACCAGCGGGATGTCCAGCCGCCGCGCCAGTTCCAGCGCCAGCAGCCCCAGCGCCAACGGCTGGCCACGCTTGCGCGACAATACCTTGTGCAGCAGCGCGGCATCGGCTCGCAGGGGGTGATATTCATCCCGGGCGAAGCCCAGTGTGCTAAGCCTGCGCAACAGCGGCTGGGCCAGCTCTCGTACCGGCAGCAGGGGCAGGCTGGCGCTCACGTCTACTTGCAAGCTATGCAGGTCGCTCATCAGCTGCGCCGGCTGTACGTCGGGGTCGTGCTCGGCCGCCACCCATAGTGCCGCCTCGAAGGGGGCGGCAGGTTCGCGGCGAACGCAGTGCAGGCACGCTTGGCGGGGGTTCATGGAATGGACGCTCCGTTCGTCCGGCAGGCCCAGGCCTGTCGTGCTTCAGCTCTTGTAGCCCTGTGGGGCGGTTTCGTCCAGTGGCAGGCGCCTGCCGGGCAACCTTGAAGGCGCCACCTATACTGAACGGGATACCCCCCTCGGAAGCACCCTCCATGCTCGCGCTGATGCAACGCACCCGCGTAGAAACGGTACATATGACCGTCGACCCGGTCACTGGCCTGCGGGCGATCGTCGCGATCCATGGCGGCCGCCAGGCGCCGGCGCTGGGTGGCTGTCGATACCTGGCGTACCCGGACGAAGAGAGCGCGATGATCGACGCCATTCGCCTGGCCGAGACCATGAGCTACAAGGCGGCGCTGGCGGGTTTGCCGTTCAACGGCGGCAAGGCGGTGATCCTGCGCGGCCCCCATGTGGAAGATCGCGCCTTGCTGTTCGAAGCGTTCGGCCGCTTCATCGACAGCTTGCAGGGGCGCTACATCACCGCCGTCGACAGCGGCACCAGTACCGCGGACATGGACTGCGTGGCCCAGGCGACCGCTTACGTGACCAGCACCACCCAAGCCGGGGACCCTTCGGCGCACACCGCCCTGGGGGTGTTCGCCGGGATACGCAGCACAGCGATGGCGCGGCTGGGCAGCGATAACCTCGAAGGCTTACGGGTGGCGATCCAGGGTTTGGGCCATGTGGGTTACGGCCTGGCGGAACACCTTCATGCCGCCGGCGCAGAATTGCTGGTGTGCGATACCGACCCCGGCAAAGTGCAGCTGGCGGTTGAGCAATTCAACGCCCGCCCCATCGCCGGGGAAGCCTTGCCTACCACCCCCTGCGACATCTTCGCGCCCTGCGCCAATGGCGGCGTGCTTAGTGCCAAGAGCGTTGCCCAATTGCGTTGTGCGGCGGTCGCCGGCTCGGCCAATGCGCAGCTCACCAGCCTGGATGTGGGCGACCTGCTGGAAAGCCGTGGCATTCTTTACGCCCCCGATTACGTGATCAATGCAGGTGGGCTTATTCAGGTGGCGTTGCAGTACCAAGGCGCAGAAGCGAGCGTTATCACTACGCACCTGCGCCAGATCGGCAAACGCCTAACCGATATCTTCGCCCAGGCTCAGGCCTCGCATCATTCGCCAGCCCGGGTCGCCCAAGCGATGGCTGAGCGGCTGGTCTACGGCTGAGCCCGCGGTCGCTTCGCTACGTGGGCCAGGAAGGCCCGGGCCCTGGGGTCGGCACTGTAGGCAACGTTCAAGCGCAGCCAGGCAGTGGCCTCGCCGTTGGGGCGAAACCCGTTCCCCGATGAAAGCACGATGCCCAATTTGCCGGCCACCGCGGTGTAATCGGCATAGGCCGCTCCGGGAAACCTCGCCCATACGAACATGCCGCCTTCGGGGGCGGTGAACACGTCCCAACCGTGCTCGGCCAGCATCAGCAGCGTGTCGGCCATTCGCCCGGCCAGGCGCTGGCGCAGCCGGCTTACAGACCTGCGGTAGGCGCCGCTGGCCAGTAAATCGGCCACCACGCTTTCCGCGAAGCGCTGGCTGCCCAGGCCGGTGCACATGGCTACCTCTCCCAGCCGCTGCACCAAGGGCGCCGGGCCGGCCAGGTAACCAACGCGCAACGAGCAACTGAGCGTCTTGGAAAAACTTGCCAGGTAAAGCACTCGCTCCAACCCGTCGAGGGCGGCCAGGCGGGTGCTCGGGCCGTTCTGGAAGTCGGCATAGATGTCGTCTTCTACGAGCTGGAAGCCATGCTGCTCGGCCAACTTCAGCAGCCGATGGGCGACGCTGGGCGCCAAGCTGGTGCCCGTGGGGTTGTGGTACATGCTGTTGATAAACATCAGCCTCGGCCGGTGTTCGCGCAGCAATGCCTCCACCGCCGCCGCGTCTGGGCCATCGCGTAACCGGGGAACCGGCAGCACGCGAATGCGATGCAGCGCCAGCAGGTTGAACAGGTTGTAGTAGCCCGGGTCTTCCACGATCACCGTATCGCCGGGGCTGAGCAGCGTGCGCACGATCAGGTCAAGCCCATGGCTGGCCCCTTGGGTCGTGAGGATCTGTTCCAGCCCCGCTTGCACGTGCACTGCCGCCAGCCGACGTTGCACTTGCTGGCGCAATGTGACCAACCCTAATGGGGCGTTATAGCTGAACAGGCTGGCAGGCTCTTCGCGGGTAACTCTACGGATGGCATGGGCGACTGCCTCGTCGTCACGCCAGTCGTCCGGGACCCAGCCACAGCCCAAGCGGAGCTGCCCCGGCGCTGCCTCGAACTGCGCCCAGCGTTCGTCCGCCGGCTGCGCTTGCACCACGGCGTGGTCCGCGGCCGCCGATGGGCTGACGAAAAAACCACTGCCGTGCCTGGGCTCCAGGGCGCCGCGGGCAACCAGCCGGGCGTAGGCTTCCACCACGGTGGACACGCTTATTGCGTGAGCCCTGGCCACCTGGCGGATGGAGGGCATGCGCGCGCCGCTGCGAACCCTGCGGGCCTCGAGCCACAGGGTGATGGCCTGCACCAGCTGTTCGACCAGCGGTATGGTGGACTCACGGTCGAGCTGCAGTTGCATGGTCTTCTCTGTTTGGTCAATTTCGCCACACAGTGAACCATATCCTCGGCGTACTGTGCCTTGTTTGCAGTGCTGGCCCAGCTACCGTGCAGGCTCATCCCTACGGAGCGCGCCGATGAACCGTTGTCCCACCCTGGCACTGGCTTTTGCCCTATGCCTGATTACCTGCGCGGTGAACTTGCCGGCCCCGCTGTACCCTGCCTATGCACAGCTTTCCGGCGCCGGCGCCGGCGCGACCGCCGTGGCCTTCGCCGCTTATGTGGTAGGCGTGGTGCCGGTGTTGCTGCTGCTGGGCGGCCTGGCTGATCGCACCGGGCGCAAGCCCCTTATTGCGATAGGGCTGGTGCTAACGATAGCCAGCACCTCGCTGCTGTTGATTGCCCCGGGCCTCTACAGCCTGGCCATGGCACGCTGCCTACTGGGCGTGGGTACGGCCCTGGCGTCTGCCACCGGTATCGCCTACATGACCGAATTGATGGCGGGGCAGGGCGGGGACCCGGCGCGGGCGGCGAGCTGGGTCACGGCCAGCACTTCTGTGGGGTTTGGGGGCGGCGCTGCGGCTACCAGCTTGTTTTTGATGCAGGGCGATAGCCTCGCCCCCGGGAGTTTCTGGTTGCAGATAGGCTTGGCGACGCTGGCGCTGGCAGCACTCGCCCGGCTACCAGACCCAGCCCCGCATCGGCGCTCGGCCATGCTGCGCCTGCCGTTCTATCCGCGAGCAAGTTTGCGTTATGGGTTGGCTATCTTGCTGGCTTGGGCAACCAGCGGCGTGGTCATCGCCATCCTGCCATCGGTTCTGAACAGCAGGGGCTTGGCCCATTGGGCCGGTTTTTCAACGTTCAGTGTCATCAGTTGTGGGCTGTTATTCCAACCCTTGGCCAAGCGCATGCCGCGAGCGCGCGCCGTGGCAGTGGGGCTGGCGATTTTGCCGCCAAGCTATGGCCTCATTGCCTGGGGCGCGATACAGGGCCACCTGCCGGCAGTACTGTTGGGGACTTTGGCCGCCAGCAGCGCCTGTTATGGATTTATCTATCTAGGCGGGCTCGCTGCTGTCACCGCGCAGGCAGGAAACGAAAAAACCCGAGCCAGTGCCGGGTTCTTTCTGCTGGCCTATGCAGGCTTCAGCCTCCCGGTGGTATTCACCGGCATGCTGGCCGACCGCCTAAGCCCCGCGGTGGCATTGTGGGTGTTCGGAGCAGCGCTCACCTTGGGCGTGTTGGCGCTGTTGCCGGCCATGTTCAAAGCCCCCGTTGTAGGAGCGCGCGGGCCGGTGAGTGCCGATGCATAGCCGAGGCGATGATTGCCCGCTCTCGGGCTGTGCCCTACTTAAGCTCCGCCAGCGCCTCGACGTTGCTCTTGAACGCCGCGGCGAAGATCGCCCGGTGCTTGGCAAGGAAGATACCGATCTCTTCTGCCTGGCTCTCGCCAAGGCCAGCGATGTTCTTTTCCAGCACCTGGCCGACGACCTCGGCCAGCTCCAGCATTTGGTCGTGAGCGTCTGCGAGTTTCCTATCCAAGAAAATGGTCTCCAGGTCACGAGTACTTCGATACAGGACTTCAACAGCCATGAGGGCCTCTCAAGCGCGTGCGTTTGCGTATGCTGGTTATTTATACAGTGTCATGAGCGCGCAGGCAAGCCCGTGGCCTTGATTCTGCATGCGGCTTCTGTTGTAACAGCCCTCGGGCACGCTGCCCGGGGCATTTGCAGAAGGATCAAGACACGTGAAGAACAATTGGGCGGACGCGTTGCGAGAGCGCCTGCATGACTGCGCTGAGTCGCTCGGGAACCTGCTGGTGGAAGGGTTCCATTACCTGGCGCTGTTCGCCATTGGCGGCGTCACGGCTTGGGCAGCGGTGATCGCGTTCCTGCAGATGCTGGAAAAAGGCGCGATCAGCGTGGATGACATCCTGCTGCTGTTCATCTACCTGGAGCTGGGGGCCATGGTAGGGATCTACTTCAAGACCAATCACATGCCGGTGCGCTTCTTGATCTACGTGGCGATCACCGCGCTGACCCGGTTGCTGATCTCCGACGTATCGCACCATGCGCCTCCGGATTTGGGCGTGGTCTACCTCTCGGGCGCGATCTTGTTATTGGCCTTTGCCATCCTGGTGGTGCGCTATGCCTCGTCACGGTTCCCGTCGATCAAGATCGAAGGTCCGCGTCGCAAGCGCGCTGGCAAGGTCGAGGTGGTGGAGCTGGAAAAAGGCGAAACCTGAAGTTACAGCCCGGCAGCGCTTGCCGCAGCCGGGGCGGTTTGCCACGCATTGCCTGCGGCCTGGGCCAGCAACGGCCGCTTGTTGCTCTCGGTCATGGCCGCCAGCATTTCCAGGGCACTGTCGCCGCGCTCGATAGCGATGCCGAATTTGATGCTGTCGATCAGCCGCTGCAAGCGCTTGGGATCGTTACGTTGTGCGGGGCTGATCATCCGCTTGGCGACCATGCCGCCATCATTGGACAGCGTCAGCATGATGGTGCCGTCCAGCCCCTGAATGCTCAGATTGACCCGGTAATCGGGCTGGAATGCTTCGCTGATGATCTGAAAAGGGTTGTCCATACGTCACCTGACTGGTCGAGACTGCACCTATTGACTGGGGCGGCCGGTGATAGTTCTCGCGATCCTGACCGTCGGTTCAAGCGCGATCAGCCGGGCTCTGCCGCTGGATCCCAAGGGCCCTGAACCTGTAGCAAGGCCCGTGCCGGCAGCGTGGGAAGGCTAGGAACCGTTGCCCTGTGCCCAGAGACGGGTAGAGATTGGAGCGAACACTGAAGGCAATCGAGCCCCAACATGGCGCTGCCGCTGGCGTAGGGGCCTGAACGGCTGCCCGCCTCAAGGCATTTTCGTAAAGCCCGCACTGCCCCGGTGCGGGGAGAATGGCTTTCTTTGCGTATGAGAATGTTTATCAATAGAATCGACGCCCTTCACCTTTGCCTGTTTGGCCACTCCATGAGAAAGCCTGCTCCCTTACCTTTGCGCTACCGGCTGGGCGTGCTGTCGCGCTGCCTTGCCGCGAGCCTCGGCGGTTACGCCTTGACCAGCGCTGCCAGTGCATTGCTGGCCGGCGTGCTGCCCACCGCGCCAGCCCAGGCGGCGGTGAGCGCGATGATGCTCGGGTTCGTGGTGTATGTGCTCGCCGTACTGTGGGCGTTTGCCTGCCGTAGCGCGCTTAAGGCTTGGATGGGCATAGGCCTGAGCACCCTAGCCCTGGCGCTCGGGGACCTTGCCCTTTACCGGATGGCGGCTGCATGAGAGAGGGTTTTCGCCAAGCGATGGCCTGGTTGCATACCTGGCTGGGGCTGACCTTCGGCTGGTTGTTGTTTGCCATGTTCCTGAGCGGCACCCTTAGCTATTTCAAGGAAGAGCTCAACCACTGGGCTCACCCGGAAGTGCCGGTGCGGGCGCTGGACACCCGCACGGCCCTCGGCCACGCCGAAGCGTTCTTGCAGCAAACGGCACCGCGCGCGGAAAACTGGTATGTGATGCCGCCCAATGAGCGCCAGGCCGCGCTGGAGGTCATGTGGAAGCAGGGCGATAGGTTTATCAGCAAGCTGCTGGACCCGGCGACGGGGCAGGTGGTGGATGCCCGGGAAAGCCGCGGAGGCGATTTCTTCTACGGGTTTCATTACGAGCTGCAACTGGGCTATCCCTTCGGCCGCTGGGTCGCAAGCTTTGCGGCCTTGGCGATGCTGGTGACCCTGATAAGCGGCATCATCACCCACAAAAAGCTGTTCAAGGAATTCTTCACCTTCCGCCCTGGCAAGGGCCAGCGCTCCTGGCTGGACGGGCATAACGCCGTAGGCGTACTGATACTGCCCTTTCACTTGATGATCACCTATAGCGGGCTGGTCATTTTCATGGTGATGCTCTTGCCCGCGCCCTTGCTCACTGCCTACAAAGGCGCCCCGGCCAACTTCTATACGGATGTGTTCCCGAATGCCTTCCCCGGCCCGGCGCAGGGTGAGCCAGCGCAGTCGGCCGGGTTACCTCGACTGTACGACGCAGCCATTGGCCAATGGCCAGGGGCGCGCTTCGACCGAGTGGAGGTGCAGAACCCCGGAGACAAGGCGGCACGCGTGGTGTTCTACCCAGACGGCGCCGCCCGCATTGCCTACCTGCCCGGGGCCAGCCTGGCGTTCGATGGCGTGACTGGCCAGCCGCTGGCCACCACCACCGTGAGCGGCGGTGCGCTGCTTATCGGCGGCGGCTTCTATGGCTTGCACATGGGCCAGTTCGCCAGCCCCGTGGAGCGCTGGCTGTACTTTATCTTCGGCCTCGGCGGCACCACCATGATCGGCACGGGGCTGATGCTGTGGCTCACCAAGCGCCAGCTCAAGCACGCCCGCGAACCCCGCCCGCCGGTGGGCCTGCGGCTGGTCGCTGCCCTTAACCAGGCAAGCATGGCAGGGCTGCTGCTGGCGGTGGCCGGCTACCTGTGCGCCAACCGCTTGCTGCCACCGCACCTGGCCGACCGTAGCGCCTGGGAAGTGCGGGTGTTTTTCCTTACCTGGCTGGCGGCACTTGTGCATGCGGCGCTGCGCCACAGCCGGCGCGGATGGGTCGAGCAGTTGACGACCGCAGCGGCGCTGTACCTGGCATTGCCGTTGCTGGGCCTGTTCACCACGCCACGTGGGTTGCCGCAGGCCATTGCCGAGCGGGACTGGGCCAGCGCCGGGGTAGACCTCACTGCCATCCTCTGCGCGCTGGTGCTGGCGTGGCTGGCGCGCAAGCTCGCCCGCAGGCAGGCGGTGCCAGTGACAACGGCCCGGCCAGCGCGGGTGGCGTCTTGATGCTAGTGGCCGCCATGCTGTGTTATGCCGGTTTCAGCGCCCTGTGCCTGGCCATGGAACGTCATCACCTGGACCTGCTCGGCGCCAGGCCGGGTGCCGCACGACAGCGGGCCCTGCGGTTGAGCGGCTGGGTATTGCTGGCTGTCGCTATGGCAGTGCTGATCGCCTCGGGTGGCTGGGCCATGGGGCTGATACGCTTTTGCGGCCTGGCCATGGCCAGCGCGGGGTTGCTGGTAGGGTTGCTGCCCTACCGGCCGAAGCTGGCCTTGACCTTGGCAGCGCTGGCGTTACCGATAGCGCTGCTGCGGGCCCTGCTCCAACAAGGCTAGTGATTGCGGCCCCGTAGGCGCGGGCCAGGCTTGTGTTCAGCGAGGGCAGGGCGGCCGCCAAGGCGGCGCCCACCTGGCGCGCGGCTTAGCCTTTGAAGACGCTCGGGTTCACCAAGTCAGCCGGGCGCTGGCCCTTGAGCGCAGCGGTGAGGTTGTCCATGGCCCGCTCAGCCATGGCGGTGCGGGTTTCGCCGGTGGCCGAGCCGATATGCGGCAGGGTAACCACGTTTTTAAGGGCGAACAGCGGGGATTCGGCCAATGGCTCACGTTCGTAGACGTCCAGGCCGGCGCCTCGAATGAGCCCACTCTGCAACGCGTCGACCAGGGCGGGCTCGTCCACCACGGGGCCGCGGGAGATGTTTATCAAAAAAGCGCTCTTCTTCATCAACGCCAGTTCCCGGCGGCTGATGAGATGGCGCGTCTTGTCGCTCAGTGGCACCACCAGGCACACAAAGTCTGCCTTGGCCAACAGCTCGTCGAGCGCGCAGAAGGTGGCGCCCAGCTCGGCTTCCAACGCTGGCTTACGGCTGTTGCCGCTGTACAGCACGGGCATGTTGAAGCCGAACCGCCCGCGGCGGGCGATGGCCGCCCCGATATTGCCCAGCCCCACGATGCCGAGGGTTTTGCCATGCACATCGCTGCCGAACAGGTCCGGGCCGACCGTGGCCTTCCACTGCCCGGCCTTGGTCCAGGCGTCCAACTCGGCGGTGCGCCGGGCGCTGCCCATGATCAGCGAAAAGCCAAGGTCGGCGGTGCTTTCGGTCAGCACGTCTGGGGTGTTGGTCAGGGCAATACCGCGGCGGGTCAGGTAGTCGACGTCGTAGTTGTCATAGCCCACCGAAACGCTGGAAATCACTTCCAGGTTGCCCGCGTCCTTGAGCTGCGCCTCGCCCAGCGGCCGCCCGGCGCCGATCAAGCCATGTGCCTTGGGAAGGGCCTCGTTGAATTGGGCAGCGATGTCGCCCAGCTTCGGGTTGGGCACGATCACGTCGAATTCCTGCTGCAGGCGTTCGACCATCTGAGGCGTGATGCGGCTGAAGGCAAGTACGGTCTTTCTCATTGGGCGTCGGTTCCGGTGAGTGAGGGCATAGGCTACAAGCCGCAAGCCCATAAGCTACAAGCTACTGGCCGCAAGCCACAACCTCCGGCCAGGCACGCTGGCCGCTCAAGCGTTCTGCTCATGGCTGCGCAAGTCGGCGTCCTGGGCGGCGAGGATGTCGGGCAAGGAGCCGCGCAGGTATTCCACCCACGTCTTGATCTTCGCATCCAGGTACTGCCTGGACGGGTAGATGGCATAGAGGTTCAGCTCCTGCAGGCGGTAATCCGGAAGCATCCGCACCAAGGTACCGTTGCGCAGGCCTTCGATGGCCGCGTAGATCGGCAGCACGCCCACGCCCATGCCGCTTGAGATCGCGGTTTTCATGGCGTCGGCGGAGTTGACCTGGAAGGGTGCGTTGGTGATGTTGAGCATTTCCTGGCCTTCAGGGCCGTCGAACAGCCAGCGCTCGAGCTGCACCACCGGGCTCACCAGCCGCAGGCAGGCATGGTTGCGCAGGTCTCCGGGCTTGCGTGCCACGCCATGGGCGCGCACGTATTCCGGCGAGGCGCACACGATGCTGTAGGTAATGCCCAGGCGCTGCGACACAAAGCCTGAGTCCGGCAGTTCGCTGGCCAGCACGATGGACACGTCGTAGCCCTCGTCGAGCAGGTCTGGCACACGGTTGGCCATGGTCAGGTCGAAGGTGACGTCGGGGTGGATCTTGCGGTAGCGGGCGATCGCGTCGATCACGAAGTGCTGGCCGATGCCGGTCATGGTATGCACTTTCAGCTGCCCGGCGGGCCGCGCATGGGCGTCACTGGCTTCCGCCTCGGCCTCTTCAACGAAGGCCAGGATTTGCTCGCAGCGCAACAGGTAACGCTTGCCCGCCTCGGTCAGGGCAATGCGCCGGGTAGTGCGATTGAGCAACCGGGTTTGCAGGTGGGCCTCGAGATTGGAGATGGCGCGGGAAATATTGGCAGTGGTGGTATCAAGCTGCACGGCCGCCGCGGTGAAGCTGCCAGCTTCAGCCACGCAGGTGAAGGCGCGCATGTTTTGCAGGGTGTCCATGGCTCGCTCTCTGTCTGAACGGGCAAATTGTCTCACGAAGTTACAGAATCGCAACCAGCGCGCGATCGGTCTGTCGCAGGTTTCATCCACGCTGCACTCGCGCTGCACTCGCGCTGCACTGCACCTGAGGCCGCGGTTCCCCCTATGCCCGGCCCTGCCCATCCCCCTCACGATTATCTCCGCGGCTGTAATAAAGAATCACCGCAACCGCAGCTTATCGGCCATCGGCGGCCGCCCTAGAATGCCCTCGCCAGTCCTCCTCCCAGCCTCTCTATTTCCGGAACCGTCGCTGTGCCGCGTCGTTTTTCCCCAGTGCTCAAGGCACTGACCTTTTGTGCGTTCGTAACCGGTATCAGTGGCTGTATCAGTACCGCCGGCATTGCCCCCGAAACAAGCCTGCCGGTGCCCGACCAATTGGCCACCGACGCGGCGATCCAGGCTGCTGCGGTGGACGCTCGCTGGCCAGCCGAACAGTGGTGGCGCGAGTTCGCTGACCCGCAGCTCGACCGCTGGGTAGCCTTGGCCACCGAGGGCAGCCCTAGTTTGGCGATGGCCGCTGCCAGGCTGCGACAGGCCCGCGCCGCAGCCGGCATGGCCGAAGCCCGCGAGGCCCCGCAACTGAGCGCCGATGCCGCGCTACGCCGGCATAACTGGCCAACCGACGGCTTCTATGGCCCCGGAGACCTGGCGAACCAGAGCACCTGGGACAATAACGCCGGCCTGAGCCTGAGCTACGACCTGGACCTCTGGCACCGCGACCGCAGCGCCAGCGAGCGCGCCCTGGACATGGCCCATGCGGCGGCGGCCGATGCGCAACAGGTGCGCCTGGCACTGACTCGCGATGTGGTCCGGGTGTACATCGGCATGGCGCTGAGTTACGCCCGGCAAGACATCCTCCAGGCAACGCTGGCACAGCAATCGCAGATGCTCGCCCTGGCCAACCAGCGGCTGGCAGCCGGTATCGGCACCCAGCTGGACGTCAGCCAGGCGCAGGCACTACTGCCTGAAACCCACCGGCAGCTTGATGAACTCGGCGAGCAGATCACCCTGGCGCATAACCAGCTGGCGGCATTGGCCGGCAAGGGCCCTGGCGAAGGTGCCGCATTGCAACGCCCGCGGCTGCGCCTGGATACGCTGCCGGGCTTGCCCAGCCGGTTGCCGGCGCAGTTGCTCGGCCAACGCCCGGACGTGGTCGCCAGCCGCTGGCGCATAGCCGCACAGGCGCGGGGCATCGAGGTGGCGCAAGCGGGCTTCTATCCCAACCTGGACCTCACCGCCAGCCTGGGCTACATGGCGACTGGCGGCGGCATGCTGGAGTTTTTGACTGGCAATAAGCTGGGTTACAATGCCGGGCCGGCGCTGAGCCTGCCGATCTTCGACGGTGGCCGCCTGCGCGCCCAACTGGGCGAGGCTGCGGCCGGCTACGATGTGGCGGTCGCGCAGTACCGGGAGGTGCTGGCCAACGCCCTCAAGGACGTGTCCGACCAGTTGGTTCGGCGCGAGTCGCTCGCTCACCAGGCGGGCTTTGCCGCGCAGGCCGTCACCAGTGCTCGGCATGCCTATGACTTGGCCATGGTCGGCTGGCAGCGTGGCCTCACGGGCTACCTGGAAGTGCTACAGGCGCAAACCGCCCTGCTGCGCCAACGCACCGTCGAGGAGCAAGTACAGGCCGCGAGGCTGGCCACTCAGGCGGACCTGCTCACCGCCCTGGGAGGTGGCCTGCAGGCGGGCGATGATACGCCGCGTGAAGGGAAGCTAACGGCATCTGCCGCCCCTGCAGTGCTAGGCAGCCTGCGCGCGGGGGCCCGGCCTTGAACCTCAGCCCGAGCCAGACGCTGGCGCGCTGCGCCGTTCATTTGCGCCGGGGTTGGCTGGAATGGGCCCGCAGCGACGGGGTCACCTGGGTGTTTATCTTCAAGGTGCTGCTGGCGGCGTTTCTCACCTTATGGCTGGCCATGCGCCTTGAGCTGCCGCAGCCGCGCACCGCCATGGCCACTGTGTTCATCGTGATGCAGCCGCAAAGCGGGCAGGTCTTGGCCAAGAGCTTCTACCGCTTGCTGGGTACCCTGGCCGGCTCGGTGGTCACGGTGTTGCTGATCGCGCTGTTCCCACAGAACACTGAACTGTTCCTGCCCAGCCTGGCGCTGTGGGTTGGCCTCTGCTCGGCCGGGGCGATGCGCCAGCGAAACTTTCGCGGCTATGGCTTCGTGCTGGCCGGCTACACCGCAGCGATGATCGGCTTGCCAGTGCTGGCGCATCCGGAAGGGGCGTTTTTCGCTGCCGTGTGGCGCGTGCTGGAAATCTGCCTGGGCCTGTTGGTGGCCGCCAGTGTCAGCGCCGCGGTATTGCCGCAATCGGCCAGCGCGGCCATGCGCAACGCCTTGTACCAGCGCTTTGGCGTGTTCGCAGCCTTCGTGGTCGAGGGCCTGCACGGGTTGGGTAGCGATGAACGTTTTGAAAGCAGCAACGTACGCTTTCTCGCCGAAGCGGTAGGGTTGGAAGGGCTGCGCAGCGTCACCGCGTTCGAGGACCCGCACATGCGCCGGCGCAGCGGCCGGGTGAGCCGCCTCAACAGCGAGTTCATGGCGCTGACCACTCGCTTCAATGCGCTGCACCAGTTGCTGGCGCGCATCAGCGACCACGGCCAGGTACGCCGCTTCGTCAGGCCCGGGCTGGATGCCTTCGCGGCCTGCCTCGCACCGTTCGTTGGCCGCCCGTTGACCACCAGCGACGCCAGCCTGCTCGCCCTGGCGCTCGCCCGCTACCGCGAGGGTTTTGCCGAGCAGGTAAGAACCCTGCGCGCAGGCTTTCTCGAAACCGCGCCAGGCGAAGCCGATCTGCTGGATTTTCATACGGCGTTCGAATTGCTGTTCCGTTTCGCCGAAACCTTGCACGTCTACGCGCTGACCCATGCTTCCCTAGCTTCCCATCAGCAGGCGTCGGAACAGCGAGCCCGGCACTACACTGCCCATACTCACTGGCTCGCGTCGCTGGCGGCTGGGGTTCGCGGCGCGCTGGTGTTGCTTGGCCTGGGCGGCTTCTGGATCGCCACGGCCTGGCCCAGCGGGGCGATCATGACCCTGGTTGCGTCGGCGACCATCGGGCTCTCGGCGGCCACGCCCAACCCGCGGCGGATGTCGTTCCAGATGGCCTGCGGAACGCTGCTCGCCGCCTGTGCCGGTTTCGTCGAATACTTTTTCGTATATCCGCACATCGATGGCTTCCCCCTGCTGTGCCTAGTGCTCACGCCGGTGTTCGCCTTCGGCGCGTTTCTCGCCTCGCGCCCGCCGCTGGCCGGCTACGGGCTGGGGCTGCTGATCTTCTTTTCGATTGGCTCTGTGCCGGACAACCTCACCGTCTATAACCCCTACGGCTTTATCAACGACTACATCGCCATGGTGATCGGCATGCTCATCTGCGCCGCGGCCGGCGCGGTGGTTCTGCCACCCAATGCCGGCTGGATGTGGCGCCGGCTCGAGGCCGAGCTGCGCCAGTTGATGGTGTTCGCGGTCAGCGGCCAGTCCCGGCGGCTGGCCAGCAGCTTCGAAAGCCGCGCCCGTGACATCGTTCACCACGCCTACGGGCTGGCGGCGGCGCAGCCCCGGGTGCAGCGCGAGTTGCTGCGCTGGATGCTGCTGGTGCTGGAGGTCGGCCACGCGGTGATCGAGCTCCGCCGCGAGCAAGACGCGCTGTTCGTTCATCCCGCCTACGCCCAGGGCCAGCCGTGGCGCCAGGCGATCCGCGCCATGGGACGGGCGTTGATCCGTTTGTTCATTCAACCCGGCGTGGCCAATCGCGAGCGGGCACTGGCGGCCGTTGATCAGGCGATCGACAGCGTGCGCGAAGCGGACGAGCCGTTTGCCCGGCACTTCGACACGTCGGTGCTGCGCCGGGTGCAGAGCTACCTGCACTTCATTCGCAGCAGCCTGCTCGACCCTCGTTCACCGCTGGCCCAACTGCCAGGCCAACCAGGAGCCCCCCATGCCCCGTGAAGTCGCCTTCCATGGCGTTTACCTGCCAGTGCTCACCGTGCTGCTGCTAGTGGCCATGGCGCTTGCCTGGGGGCTGGACCGGCTATTGGCGAGCCTGGACCTGTACCGTTGGTTCTGGCACCCAGCGCTGCTGCGGCTGAGCCTGTTCTTTTGCATCTTCGGCGCGCTGGCGCTCGCTGTTTACCGTTGAGAGTTGCCCGATGAAAAAGCTGTTCGGCCTGCTTGGCACCCTGTTTGTCTTTAGCGTGGCGGTGTTGCTCGGCCGCCTGCTGTGGGTCCATTACATGGACACCCCCTGGACCCGCGACGGCCGCGTGCGCGCAGACATCATCAACGTAGCGGCGGACGTTCCTGGCTATGTGATGGCCGTGCCGGTCAAGGATAACCAACATGTGCGCAAGGGCGACTTGCTGATCCAGGTGGACCCAGCCCACTACCAGGTGGCCGTGGACCAGGCACGGGCGCTGGTTGCCGCGCGCAGGGCGACCTGGGACATGCGCAGGCTCAACGCCCGCCGCCGCGCCGACCTGGACGCCTTGGTGATTTCCAAGGAGAGCCAGGAGGACGCCGGCAGCGTGGCCGATGCCGCCCAGGCCGATTACCAGCAGGCGCTGGCCGCACTGGCGGCCGCCGAACTGAACCTGGCGCGAACCCGGGTGCTGGCCCAGGCGGATGGGTATGTGACCAACCTGAACGTGCACCCCGGCGACTACGCCAAGGCCGGCGAGGCCAAGCTGGCCGTGGTGGATGAGCATTCGTTCTGGGTGTACGGGTTTTTCGAGGAAACCAAATTGCCCCATGTGCATGTGGGCGATGTCGCCGAGGTGCAAATGATGAGCGGCGAAACCCTCGGCGGCCATGTGGAGAGCATCGCCCGCGGTATCTACGACCGCGACAACCCGCAAAGCCGGGAGCTGCTGGCCGATGTAAACCCCACCTTCAACTGGGTGCGCCTGGCCCAGCGGGTGCCGGTGCGTATCCACCTGGATCAGGTGCCAGAGGGGATGCTGCTCGCGGCCGGGACCACCTGTACGGTGGTGATCCATTGACAGGCGGCAGCGTAGCCTGGGCCGGGTTGGCTACTGGGCGCCCTGGCCCTCGCCGGCCAGCCAGTCGACGAAGCCGCTCACCAGCCCGCCGGGATTGCCCTGGCGGGGAACCAGCGCGACATAACCGGTACGTGGCACCCGGATGTGCGCCAGCGGGGTCATCAAGCGCCCATTGGCGACGTCGAGGCTGAGCATCGGCAGCGGGCCGATGCCGATACCCAGGCCATCTTCCACGGCCTGGCGGGTCACGAAGAAATGATCGAACACTTGCCGGGGGTGGCCGGCCAGATGCTGCAGGCCGGCCGCTTCGAGCCAGCTCGCCCATTCCCCTCCACGGGTTTCGCTGGCCAGCCAGCGATGTCCGGCGATGTCAGCCGGAGTGAGGATCGGCCGCTGGTCGAACAGCGCTGGGCTCATGATGAGCGTGTCGACGTCATCGAGCACTGCAATCGCCTGGTGGTGTGGCCAGGCGTGTGCCGTAGCGGCGCCTCGGCGGATGGCCACATCGACACCGCCGCGCAACTCCTCGAGCATCGTCGACAGCGTGGTGACCACCACCTCTACGTGGGGGTGCTCGGCATGGTAGCGGTCCAGCCGTGGGATCAGCCAACGCATTGCGAAGCTGGTAGGGGCGCTGACCCTCAGCAGGCGGCGCGCGCCGGGCCGGCCACAGGCTTGCGCTGCCAGCGCCAGCCGGTCGAAGGACAGCCCCACTTCAGCAGCAAAGATCTTCGCCATCGGCGTTGCGGCCATCCGCCGGCCATCCCTTGTGAACAACCGCTGGCCAAGCCAGCCTTCCAAGGTGCTGATCTGCCGGCTCACTGCCCCATGGGTCAAGCCCAGTTCCGCGGCGGCTTCGGCATAACTGCCCGTGCGAGCGGCGACCTCGAAAATACGTAAGGCATTTAACGGTGGAAGGCGGCGCATGGCTAACCCGTGAGAAAAAAGCACGTTATACGTGAGTCTAAACCGGCTAGTCGATAAAACCTCACGCCTATAGCATGCGAAGCACGGGCGGCGGACGAGCACAGGCAGATGACAGTAAGCATGCAACCGGCAACAGCCGAAACGAACAGCGCCTGGCCGGCGCAGAAGCGCAACTTGTTCGGGGCCTGCCTGGCCCACGCGCTGCACGACGGCTACACCGACGGCCTGTACGCGTTCCTGCCGGTATGGCAGGCGCAGTTCGGCCTTTCCTACGCGGGGCTGGCCGCCGTCCGCGCGCTTTATTACGGCACCATGGGTGGGCTGCAGATCCCGGCCGATCTAGCCTTGCGGCGCCTGTCGCCGCGGGCTGCGTTGATCCTGGCCACCCTGGTGGCGGCGCTGGGCATGCTGATCATGGCGCTGCCGCTTGGTTTTTCCGGGCTTTGTGTGGGCCTGGCGGTGGCCGGCATAGGCTCGAGCATCCAGCACCCGCGAGGGTCGATGCTCGTTACCGACAGCTACGGCCAAGCGTCACGCCGCCCCCTGGGCATTTACAACTTCTCGGGCGACCTCGGCAAAGCCGTATTACCAGCACTGGTGGCGTTGCTGCTGCCGCTGCTGGCGTGGCGACCAGTGCTTGGCCTGCTGGCCGTGCTCGGGGTGATGGTGGCGGCCGCCTTGCTGGCCATGGCGCCGGCGGTGATCGTGGCTCCAGGCAACCGGGGGCAGGCACGGGACGAAGGCGGCCGAGGTGGTTTCGCCATGCTGGCCCTGATCGGCGGCCTGGATACGGCTACCCGCATGGGCTACCTGCTGTTTTTGCCATTTCTGGTGCAACAACAGGGTGGTGGCTCGCCAACCGTTGGCTTCGCGCTTGCCCTGTTGTTCATTGGCGGTGCCTTGGGGAAGGTGACCTGCGGCTGGCTCGGCGAGCGGTTAGGTGTGATCAAAAGCGTGATGCTGACCGAGGTCGCGACCGCCGCGCTGATCGCCGCAACGCTGGTCACGCCGCTGGCGGCCACGTTGGCGCTGCTGCCGCTGCTCGGGGTCGTGCTCAATGGCACCTCTTCCGTGCTGTATGGCACCGTGCCGGAGCTGGCTCGGGGGGACACCGGCCGGGCCTTCGCGGTTTTCTACACCAGCGTGGTGGGTTCTGGTGGGATCGCGCCGATTTTCTATGGCGCCGTCGCCGATCACAGCAGCCAGACCATCGGCGTGCTTGCCTCGGCGGCGACCGCAGGCTTGATCGTTCCGCTGGTCATGACGCTGCGGCCGTACCTGCGCCCGCTATCTTCCTCCAGCACTGCCTGAGGAGCCGTGCGACGGCGTACGTCGCAGCCGCCGCACTACAAGCCGAACGAACGCCGCAGCATCCGCTCCAGCAACCCTTTTGGCGCCAGCGCTGCCAATAGGGGTAGCGCCCAGCAGCCGCGGCCCACCCGCAGCAGCCGCGGGGAAGTCGGCCGGGCCAACGCCTGGGTGATGCGGGCCGCTACTTCGGTGGCGGGGGTGGGGTGGTTCTGCGAGGCCCGCGCCCGGGCGCGGATGCCGTCGCGCATGGGCCACCAGGCCGAGCCTTCGGCAATGACCTGCTCGGCCTCAGCGCTGGCGTTATCGGCGAAGCGGGTGGCGATAGCGCCGGGCTGTACCTCCATCACTTGAATGCCAAACGGCGCCAACTCCATGCGCAAGGCATCGCTCAGAGCGTGCACCGCCGCCTTCGACGCGCAATAGGCTCCTGCAAAGGGCGTGACCAACACCCCGGACACGCTGCCAATGTTGACCACCCGACCACCGCTTTGCTTGAGCAAGGGGAATAGCGCCCGGGTGAGCGTTACCAGGCTGATTACGTTGGTGTCGAACTGGCGTCGCAGCAGCTCATCGCTTTGATCCAGCAGCGGCCCCATGCCGCCGTAGCCGGCATTGTTCACTAGCACACCCAGGCCTTTGCCATGGGCCTGGAGCAGCGCCGCCAGCGCCTGGCATTGGCCTGGATCGGTGACATCGAGGCGGTGCGCGGTAAAGCCGGCCGCGGCGAGGGCTGCCAGGTCGCGCTCCTGGCGCGCGGTAGCCCACACTTCATGGCCGGCCGCGCGCAGGCTATGCGCCAGGGCAAGGCCGATACCGCTGGAGCAGCCAGTGATCAACGTAATGGACATAGGGGGGGCGCCTCCTGCGAACGAGAGGCGCCATCGTAGCCAAGCCCGCGGGCGGGCGAAACCGGTGGGTTTCGCCCGAGGGGCGTTAAAGGTGAGATTCGGCGTATTCGGCCAGGATCGACCGGGGTACGCCCTGCAAGGTGATGTGCACGCCGTGCGGGAAATCCTTGAAGCGTTCGGTCAGGTAGGTCAGCCCTGAGCTGGTGGCCGACAGGTAAGGGGTGTCGATCTGTGCCAGGTTGCCCAGGCAGACCACCTTGGAGCCGGCACCCGCTCGGGTGATGATGGTTTTCATCTGGTGCGGCGTGAGGTTTTGGCACTCGTCGATCAGGATCAGGCTTTGCTGGAAGCTGCGCCCGCGGATGTAGTTCAAGGATTTGAACTGCAAGGGCACCTTGCTCAGGATGTAATCCACGCTGCCGTGGGTGCTCTCGTCATCCATGTGCAGGGCTTCGAGGTTATCGGTGATCGCCCCCAGCCAGGGCTCCATTTTTTCCGCCTCGGTGCCTGGTAAAAAGCCGATCTCCTGATCCAGCCCTTGCACGCTGCGGGTGGCGATGATCCGCCGGTAGCGTTTGCTGACCATGGTCTGCTCGATCGCCGCGGCCAAGGCCAGGATGGTTTTCCCCGAACCGGCAGCCCCGGAGAGGTTGACCAGGTGAATGTCCGGGTCGAGCAAGGCGAACAGCGCCAGAGCCTGGTGGATGTCCCGCGGCTTGAGGCCCCACGCCTCCTGGTGCAGCAGAGGCTCCTGGTGCATGTCCAAGATCATCAGTTCGTCATGGCGCACGCCCTTGATCCAGCCGACGAAGCCTTGCTCATCAATGATGAATTCATTGATATGCGCCTGCGGCAGCACTTCGCTCAGCTGCACCCGGTGCCAGGTACGGCCGCGGTCCTGGCGAGTGTCGACCTTCTGCACCCGGTCCCAGAACGAGCCAGGCACGGTGTGGTAGCCGCGCGACAGCAGCGATACGTCGTCCACCAACTGGTCGGTGCTGTAGTCCTCGGCGGCGATGCCACAGGCCCGCGCCTTGAGCCGCATGTTGATGTCTTTGCTCACCAGCACCACGTTCAGGTCGGGCCGGCGTGAATGCAGATCGATCAGCTGGTTGATGATGACGTTGTCGTTGAGATGGTCAGGCAGCGGGCTCCCCAAGTCCCCGCGCTTGTGCATGAGAATGGACAAGTAGCCCTTTGGGTCGCCCTTGCCGCGCTGGATCGGCACGCCTTGTTCGACGGCCTGCGGCGAGGCTTCGCCGAGCACATTGTCGATCAGCCGGATGGCCTGCCGGCATTCGGCGGCCACGGATTGCTTGCCTCCCTTGAGCTTGTCCAGCTCCTCGAGGACGGTCATCGGGATGGCAACGTGGTGTTCCTGGAAGTTGAGCAGTGCGTTGGGATCGTGAATCAGGACGTTGGTATCCAGCACGTACAGAATCGGCTGGTGGGAGGAGAGCGTGCGTCCTTGTTCATCCATACTCGGTCACCTTTCGTGGGAGCCAGTCGACGCAATACCTGAGCGGTGCTGCGCCTCGAACGGCCGCCGTCACTCCAATGGGAGACCTGGCGACAAAAGCGGTGCCGGCGTGGACGCCACCTGTGTCGGCAGGGTTCGGCGGTCTAGTTTCTTAGTACCGCAAAGCTGTGACCGAACAAAGCACTTTGAAGGGTGTTTCAGGTTTATTTTTTTGTGTGACGAATAGCGCTTGGCGGGGCCGCCGCGCCTCGTTACAGTCGGAAGTCAGCTTGCGCCTTATTGGGCGCGGATCGCAGGCTTCACCAGGCAGCCGCCCCCGGCGCCTGCCGCTACGGGAAGTCGCGACAATCCTCCCAGGCAATGCCGCTTTGCGCGGTAGCCGTCAGCAGGGCAGGCACGGCAGTGCGGGCCTTGAGCTGAGCGTCATGGAACACGATGATCCCCCGCCGCCATAGCAGCATCAGGGTCAGCACCCGGTCGCTGCTGCTCTCAGCGCTCAGTTGGGTATTGCTGTCCTGGGCGTCGATGTCCCACAGCACCACGTCCAGTTGCTGGCTTTCGAAGAACTCGCCGCTGTCTTGCCGGCGCTGGCCATACGGCGGGCGGAATTGCGGCACATAGGTGTTTGGCAGTTGGCTTTGCACCAATGCCACGCTGCGCAGGATCGAGTCTTGCCAGTCCAGCCATTGGCTGTGCGAGCGGTACTGCCAACCTTGCACGCCCACGCATTGGTCGCGGTAGAGCTCATCCAGGTCCTCGGCCGGTGCGCTCTGCCGGCGTAGCTGCACGCTGTTGCCCAGCACGAAAAAGGTCGCGTTCATCTTCTGCCGCCGCAGGAAGTCGGTCATCCAATCGGTGTTGCCGGCCGCCGCGCTGGGCCCGCTGTCGAAGGTGAGCAGGAACACCCGGTCGTTGAGTTCGTCGCCGTTGTGCTCGACCTTGGAGAACGTCACCACTTCGCTGCTGATGTCCGGCAACAGCGCTGCCATGTGCAGTTGCTCGTCCAGATAGGCACGGCTGAAGGCGCGGCCGGGTTCGGCCCAGCGCGCATAGAAGGAGTCGGCCTCGACCGTGAACTGCCCGGCCTGGGCCTTGAGGTCCTCGAGGTTGTCTACCGCGTAACAGAACGAAGCGTCCTCGACACAGCTTTGCTGGGCGTGGTCGAAATTCGTCCACAGGCGCTGCCATAGCCGTTCTCGCAGGGCGTTGATCGCCGCCATGTTGATCTGCCGCAGCCCCAGCCGATCGGCGAGGGTCGATTCGTCCAGCGCCTCGCTGCTGAGCAGCTCGCGCGAGAAGCTCAGTATTTGGGCACGGGAGGCCACGTCGAAGAGGGCAGGGGTGCTTAACGCCTCCGGCCACTGCGTGCGGTCCAGGGTTGCGACCTCAGCGGGCGCGGCATGCGCTGCGAGGTGCCCGAGCGATAAGGCAGTGGCGAGCATCAATGAGGGCAAGCGCAACGAAAGGTCCTCCATGGCGGTATCCGGGCATCATAGCCAGCCGCCTGGCGGCTGTCGCGCGGGGGCAGCGCCAATCGAGGAGATAGCGACAGCGGTGTTGAAGCCAAACCCGTAACAGGCCAAGCTCGCGTCTTTTTCAAGGAGCACCCTTATGCTGTTGGTGATTTCGCCGGCCAAGACCCTCGATTACGAGACCCCCTTGGCGACCACCCGTTACACCCAGCCTGCATTCATCGAGCATTCCCGCGAGCTGATCGCAGGCTTGCGTGAGCTGTCTCCGGCTCAACTGAGCGAGCTGATGGGCATCTCGGACAAACTCGCCGGCCTCAACGCCGCGCGCTTCGGCAGCTGGTCGGCGAACTTCACCCCCGAAAACGCCCGCCCGGCCATCCTGGCTTTTAAGGGCGATGTTTATACCGGGCTGCATGCCGAGGACTTTTCCGAAGCGGATTTCGACTACGCCCAGCAACACCTGCGCATGCTGTCGGGCCTTTATGGCCTGCTGCGCCCATTGGACCTGATGCAACCGTACCGGCTGGAAATGGGCACCACCCTGGCCAACGGCCGGGGCAAGGACCTCTATGCCTTCTGGGGCGAGCGGATCAGCCAGTGGCTCAACGCGGCATTGGCCGAGCAGGGCGACGACGTGCTGGTGAACCTGGCGTCGAAGGAATACTTCTCGGCGGTAAAGCCTTCAGCGCTCAAGGCCCGGGTGATCGATTGTGAATTCCGCGACCTGAAGAACGGTGAGTACAAGATCATCAGCTTTCATGCCAAAAAGGCCCGCGGTCTGATGGCGCGCTACGTGATCCGAAACCGGGTGGAGCAGCCCGAGGGCCTGCTGGGGTTCGAAGAGGCCGGGTACCGCTACGCGCCCGCCCGTTCGAGTGCCAATAAACTGGTTTTTCTACGCGATGCATAAACTGTGATGTTAATCACATAGCCTGGCGAGCCGGTGATTTTGGCCATTTCCTGTGTTTAACGTTCGTGCAAGGTGCAAGTTGACGAAACACCGGCGCCAACAAATCAGCATTTGATCCAAGTCAAATGCATGCTCCTGTCCCCTACCTCAAAAAAACCCCAAAAAAGCCAAAAAAATTTTAGGTGCTGGCTTTTTGGGGGTTAGACGTTCTAAGTAAATGAAATTAAAGGATTTTAATGCCAATGTATGGCCTTGTGCCATCATGTTTTGTAGGAAAAATCTTGTTGGAAATTGTATGAGCGGTCCTAGCGCTCAGGAACTTCCCGGGGTATCTGTAGCTCATACGACGCGTACCGATTCTTCTCCGTGTGAGAGATGACGTACAAAGCAGGAGATCGAAGCGTCTGGATGTAGTGATTCAGGCGTGTGACTCGAAGGGACTGCCAGGCAGCCCGAAAGTTAATCTCAGGAGAGAACGCACCATAACTACCCTCAACGCAAGGCCAGTTCCGAGTTTGCTTGGCAGGCTCATTCATACGGCTTAATGCTTGATTCGCAAGGCATAACAATATCCCCGCGAAGGCAAGTAGCGAAAGTAAGTGAGCCGTTTTGTCATAAAGGCTGGCTACATTCCAGGGCGAACTCGAAAGATGGGTTCAATAAATGCCCTAGTTGAGTGCACATTCTGGGGCACTCGGACTTATATGCCTGCATTTGGTTGTGCGACAGTCGGAATGACACATTAGTTGTCACGCATCCGAGTGCCCGAATACTGCTGGTTAATTAACCCCTAGTCTGGTTCCTGAGTGGGCCGGCGTGATAAACACATGAGGTGAAGCGATGCGTATCAGCATCTTTGGTTTGGGCTATGTTGGCGCGGTATGTGCGGGTTGCTTGACTGCTCGTGGTCACGATGTAGTTGGCGTTGACGTTTCGCAGGTGAAGATCGACCTGATCAACGACGGCAAGTCGCCTATCGTCGAACCCGGCCTCGAAGAGCTGTTGGCCAAGGCTGTGAGCCAGGGCAAGCTGCGCGGCACTACTGATTTTGCCGAAGCCGTGCGGGACACCACCGTCTCGATGCTGTGCGTACCTACGCCAAGCAAGAAGAATGGCGACCTGGAACTGAACTACATCGAAGCCGTATGCAAAAGCATCGGTGAAGTTCTCAAGGAAAAAACCGAGCGCCACACCGTGGTCGTTCGTAGCACCGTGCTGCCAGGCACCGTGAAGAACGTGGTTATCCCGACCCTGGAGAAATACTCCGGCAAGAAAGCGGGTACTGACTTCGGTGTTGCGGTGAACCCTGAGTTCCTCCGCGAAAGTACCGCTATCAAAGACTACGATCACCCACCCATGACTGTTATCGGCGAGTTCGATAAAGAGTCTGGCGATGTGCTCGAAGCGCTCTACAGCGAGCTGGACGCCGAGATCATCCGCAAGCCGGTCGAAGTGGCCGAGATGATCAAGTACACCTGCAACGTGTGGCACGCCGCCAAGGTGACCTTCGCCAACGAAATCGGCAACATCGCCAAGGCTGTTGGTGTCGACGGCCGCGAAGTGATGGAAGTGGTCTGCAAGGACAAGGTGTTGAACCTGTCTGCCTACTACATGCGCCCAGGCTTCGCCTTCGGCGGTTCCTGCCTGCCGAAAGACGTTCGCGCCCTGACCTATCGCGCGGGTGCCCTGGACGTGAACACTCCGCTGCTCAACTCCCTGATGACCAGCAACGAGCAGCAAGTGCAGAACGCCTATGAAGTGATCAGCGGCTACGGCAAGCGCAAGGTTGCCCTGCTGGGCCTGAGCTTCAAGGCCGGCACCGACGACCTGCGTGAAAGCCCGCTGGTAGAGCTGGCCGAACGCTTGATCGGTAAAGGCTTCGAGCTGAGCATCTTCGACAAGAACGTTGAGCACGCCCGCATCCTGGGTGCCAACAAGGAATACATCGAGTCCAAGATCCCTCACGTTTCCTCGCTGCTCAAGTCTGACTTCAATGCCGTGGTGAACGACGCAGAAGTGCTGATCCTGGGTAACGGTGACAAAGCCTTCGGCGAGCTGCTGCAAAACCCGCCTGCTGGCAAGCAAGTATTCGACCTGGTTGGCTTCCTGAAGAAAGAAGCGACCGACTCGAACGCTAGCTACGAAGGTATCTGCTGGTAACAGCCGTAACCGCGGTGGGCCCTGTGCCCTCCGCGGTTCTTTACGCCTGCCTTAACACTTTCGAACGCCGATCCGGGCGGTCGATGAAGAGACGGATGCGGATATGTCGAGGCTAAAGCACGGCCTGCTCCAGGCTGCTGGATGGCTGTTTTACGTGGGGCTGCTGATGGGTCTGGCGCTTGCGCTGCCCCCATCGCTGTTTGATTCAGGCTCCAAGGATTTCATATTTCTGATTGGCGCCGTGGGTATCTGGCGCTACTCGATGGGTGCCATGCACTTCGTGCGCGGCATGCTGTTTTTGTACGTGGTCTATCCGATGCTGCGGCGTAAGGTGCGCAAGCTGGGCACGGATGCAGACCCGTCCCACGTGTTCCTGATGGTCACCAGTTTCCGCATCGACGCCAGCACCACGGCGGCGGTGTACAACTCGGTGATTCGCGAGGCGATCGAGTCGGGTTATCCCACGACCATCGTCTGCTCGCTCGTCGAGATGTCTGACGAGCTGCTGATGAAGTCGCTGTGGGCCAAGGCCAATCCGCCTGAGCGGGTAAGCCTGGACTTCGTGCGCATCGCGGGTACCGGCAAGCGAGACGGCCTGGCCTATGGCTTCCGCGCCATTTCTCGCCACTTGCCCGACGAACATGCCGTGGTAGCGGTCATCGACGGCGACACCGTGCTTAACGAAGGCGTGGTGCGCAAGACGGTGCCTTGGTTCGCCCTGTGGCCGAACGTGGGTGGCCTGACCACCAACGAGTTCTGCGAAGTGCGCGGCGGCTACATCATGAGCGAGTGGCACAAGCTGCGCTTCGCCCAGCGCCACATCAACATGTGCTCCATGGCGCTGTCCAAGCGCGTGCTGACCATGACTGGCCGGATGTCTGTCTTCCGCGCCTCGGTGGTCACCGACCCAATGTTCATCGCAGACGTAGAAAGCGACTCGCTCAAGCACTGGCGCCTGGGCACGTTCCGCTTCCTGACCGGTGACGACAAGTCGAGCTGGTTCAGCCTGATGCGCCTGGGCTACGACACCTTCTACGTGCCGGACGCGGCGATCAACACGGTCGAGCACCCGCCGGAGAAGAGTTTCGTCAAGGCCAGCCGCAAGCTGATGTATCGCTGGTACGGCAACAACCTGCGGCAGAATTCCCGGGCATTGGGCCTTGGTATCCGCCGGCTTGGCCTGTTCACCATGGTGGTGCTGTTCGACCAGCGCGTGTCCATGTGGACGTCCCTGCTCGGGCTGACCGCGGCGTTGATCGCGACGCTCAAGTACAGCGTTACCTTCCTGTTCGCTTATTTGCTGTGGATCGGTATCACTCGCCTGATCCTCACCATCCTGCTGTCGTTCAGCGGGCACCCGGTGGGGCCGGCCTATCCGGTCATCTTGTATTACAACCAGATCGTGGGGGCGCTGATGAAGATCTACGTGTTCTTCCGCCTCGACCGGCAGTCCTGGACACGCCAGCCGACTTCCACGAAACGCGATCTGGCCAGCTTTCAACAGTGGTTCAACACCTGGTCGTCTCGGACCATGACGTTCGCGGCAGGCAGCATCTTCGTTGCTTTCCTGTTCGCAGTCGTCTGACCGGGCCTCAATGGATTAAGTAGGAAAAATTGCCATGAATACAGCCGTAAACCCCAATGTGGTCCATGAGTCCGAAGCCCAGCGCCAGCATGCCCGGGTCCGCCTCCCAGCAAAAATCCGTTTCATCGGCCCGAACCGTGAAACCCAGGAAGCCAAGGTCGACGAACTGTCGGCGGGCGGTTTCTCCTTCCTGCCGAAAAAACCGGTGGTCGAAGGCGAGATCTACCGTGGCCGCCTGATGTTCGTGATCGACAACCTGGGCCTTGGCATGGATGTAGAGTTCCAGGCCCGTTCGGTTGAAGGCAACGGCCGCGTAGGCGCCCAGTTCCAGAACCTGGAACAGGCCGACATCGCGACCCTGCGCCACCTGATCACCTCTCACCTGTCCGGTGAGTTGGTCACCATGGGCGACGTGCTCGGCACCCTGCAGCGCGACAACTTCACCAAGGCCCGCAAGCGCAAAGCCGCCAGCAACGACATGAGCTTCTTCGGTCGTTTGCGTGCAGTGACCTTCAGCCTGGGCATCTTCATCATCGGCCTGGTGGCGTTCGGTTACATCTTCAAGTCGGTGTACAACCTGTACTTCGTTACCCACGCCGAATCCGGCCTGGTCAGCGCGCCAGGGATGAACATCACCATGCCGCGTGACGGTACTGTGTCCAGCCTGGTCGGCGCCAATGGCATCGCCCCTAAAGGCTCGCCACTGGCCAGCTTCAGCACCAGCATGCTGGACGTGCTCAAAGGCCACCTGGAAGAACAGGACCTGACCCCGCAGAAGGTCACCGAACTGTTCGGCAAGCAAATGACCGGCACCCTGACCTCGCCGTGCGACTGCATCGTGGCACAGCAACTGGTTGCCAACGGCCAATACGCCAGCAAGGGCGACGTGATCTTCAACCTGGTACCGCGTAACAGCACCGCCAACGTGGAAGCACGTTACACCTACCGCCAGATCGACGACGTACGTCCAGGCACCAAGGTTGACTTCCGCGTAGCCGGCGACGACCAAGTGCGTTCGGGCCAAGTGGTTGCCGCCACCAACCTGAAAAGCGACGACCTGTCCACCGACATGCGCGTGACCATCAAGCCTGACCAGCCGCTGGACATTAAATACGCCGGCCGCCCGGTAGATGTCTCCAGCACCCGTGGCCCTTCGCTGGACTGGCTGATCGACAAAGCCATGGCCCACGGCTTCTGAGTGAGTGGCAGGAGAATGAGTGTGGCTGACACCTTACGACATTTGCACCGGCCTGCCGTATTAGGCCTCGCCGTGGCCCTGGCGCTGGGCCTGGCCGGCTGTGCCGGCCTGCCAGACCAGCGCCTGGCAAACGAAGCCCTGAAAAACGGCAACGTGGCCCTGGCGCAGCAAAACTACCAGCAGCTGGCAGACCTGGGCTATGCCGATGCCCAGGTCGGCCTGGCCGACATCTGGGTTGAAAGCGGTGATCCGGCGCAGTTGGCCAAGGCCGAAGCGACCTACCGGGCCGCCGCGGCCACGTCGCCGCGTGCCGCGGCGCGCCTGGGCAAGCTGCTGGCTACTAAGCCGAACAGCACCGAGGCTGAACGCCACGAGGCCGAGGGCCTGCTCAAGCAGTCCTTCGCCAGTGGGGAAGGCGGCGTGTTGATGTCGCTGGCCCTGTTGTACATCCAGTACCCGCAGAGCTTCCCGCACGTCAACGCGCAGCAGAAGATCAGCGAATGGCGCGCCGCCGGTTATCCGGAAGCGGGCCTTGCGCAGATCATGCTGTACCGCGTGCAGAACACCTACGACCAGAACCTGGGCGAAGTGGAAAAGATCTGCAAGGCTGCGCTGGACACCAGCGACCTGTGCTATGTCGAGCTGGCCACCGTCTACCAGAAGCAGAACCGCGCCGAGGATCAAGCGGCGCTGGTCAAGCGCCTGCAAGACAACTTCGCCGCCGGCCGCGTTCAACCGGCACGGGTGGACGCCACCGCGCGAGTCATCGCCAACCCCGCATTGGGCACGCCGGACCCGAAAGTCGCACAGGGCCTGCTGGAAAGCGCGACCGCGACCTACCCGGGCGCGTACATCAGCCTGGCGCAACTGCAATACGACTACCCCGACCTGGGCGACACCGACCAGTTGCTGGGCTACATCGACAAGGGCCACGACGCTGACCCGAGCCGCGCCGAGCTGTTGCTGGGCAAGATTTACTACGAAGGCAAGGTAGTGCTGCCGAACGCGTTCAAGTCCGAAGAGCACCTGAAAAAGGCCCTTCCAGACCAAGTCAGCGCCTACTACTACCTCGGGCAGATCTACCGCCGCGGCTACATGGGCATGGTCGATCCGCAGAAGGCCGTGGACAACCTTCTGACCGCGGCACGCCGTGGCCAGAACAGCGCAGACTTCGCCCTGGCCCAGTTGTATTTCAACGGCCGTGGCACCGTGCCTAACCCGGTGAACGCCTACGTGTTCAGCCAACTGGCCAAAACCCAGGCGCTGACCACTCCGCAGCCGCGCCAGGAGGTCCTGGACCTGGCGAAAACCGTCGAAGAACAACTGCCACCGCAGCTCAAGCCCCAGGCACAGCAACTGCTTCAGCAGGAAGTCGCCTCTCGCGGCGTATCGCCTGCGCCGGGTATCTCCGCGATCACGCCGCAAGGCGACGACGTGGCCCCGGAAGCGGACGCCCCGCAACAAACAGCAGTTGGTGAAGGTGAAGATCTATGACCCTGAATAAATGGACGCTGGCCGGCATCGGTCTGGGCTTTGCGACACTGTGGTCCTGCCCGACCCTGGCTGCGTTGACCGCGACCGATAACTTCGGCCTGGAAGTGAAAATCACTGGCCAGTCCGAGAACGACCGTGACTTGGGCACCCGTTCCGGTGGTGACGTCAACGGCCTGGGCCTGGATCTGCGGCCATGGGCGTATGGCGAGTGGGGCAACTGGAGCGCCTACTTCATGGGCCAGGCAGTGGCCGCCACGGACACCATCCAGACCGACCCGCTGGTGCAACCGGACGAAACCGGTACCAGCAACGGTAGCAGCCGTTACTACAGCAAGGACCGTGAGGCCGAGGACAGCTACCTGGCCCTGCGCGAATTCTGGGTAGGCTACAACCGCTTGTTCACGCCTTATCCAGGCGAACAGCTGAAGTTCGGCCGCCAGCGCCTGCGTCAGGACGACGGTCAGTGGCATGACAATTACATCGAATCGCTGACCTGGGCCCTGGACACCACGCTGCTGCGCGCGGACGTGGGCGTGGGCGAGCGCTTCAGCGACTACCGCACGGACTTCTCGCGTTTGTCGCCTACCGATAAGGACCGCATGCACGTCTGGGGCGATGTCGCCTACCAGTGGGCACCGAGCCAATGGATCGGCCTGCGCGCGCACCACGTGCACGACGACGGCAACCTGGCCAACGCCGGGGAAGAAATCGACGACCTGGACAAGACCAGTAACGGCAACCTCACCTGGCTGGGCTTGGAAGCGACTAGCGATGCTTACAACCATCGCAACACCAACCAGTTCAACTACTGGGGCAGCCTGACCTGGCTGACCGGGAACCGCGACACCTTCAACCGTGCCGACAACAACGGCATCGTTACCGCCGGCGATACCTATGGCGAGCATGTCAGCGGCTGGGCTACCGACCTGGGCGTGCGCTGGCGCCTGGACCCGCAGTGGCAAGTAGGCGGTGCCTACGCCCGTGCGAGCAAGGATTACGAGCAGAACGGCTTGCAGAGCAACCGCTCCAACTGGACCGGCACCCGCTCGCGCATCAGCCGTTTCGGCGAGGCCTTCCAGGCTGAACTGGCCAACGTGCAGACCGCCTCGGTATTCGGTTCGTGGGAAATGCAGGAAGACTACGACGCCAGCCTGATCTACCACCGCTTCTGGCGGGTAGACGGCAACTCGCCGATCGGTGGCAGCAACATCAACGCCGCCTACGAGTCGGTCGATGCCAACAGTGGGGATATTTCCCTGTCGACCCTGCCACTCAACGACGGCGAGAAGGACCTGGGCCAGGAAGTCGACCTGGTAGTGACCAAGTACTTCAAGCAAGGCCTATTGCCCGCAAGCGTGAGCCAATCGTTCGACGAACCTTCTGCGCTGGTGCGCCTGCGTGCCGGTGTGTTCAAGCCCGGCGATGCCTATGCCGGCGGCGTGGACAACTATATGCACCGGGCCATCGTCGACGTTATCTGGCGTTTCTGATGGGTTCCGCCAAGGGAGTGCAATGAGATGAAGCATTCATATAGCAAGGTGCGCAAGCACGCCTGGCCAGTCGCTGTGCTGGCCGGTGCCCTGCTGGTCGCCGGCGGCACCGCCCTGGCCAACCCCGCGCCTGCGACCCAGGCCGTGGTCAAGCCTGGTACCACCAAGGAACTGCAAGCCGCCAAGACCTATAGCGTTGCCAGTGCGCCGACCGAGCCGCTCAACCTGGCACCGCCCAAGCTGCCCGACCTCAGCGGCTATACCGCCGCGGCCGCGCATGCCAAGGTCGACCGTAGCAAGAAGGGCAAGATCAACATGCGCCGCATGATGCAAGAGCTGCCGCTCAAGGCATTCATTGGTGGCGACAACAAGATGATGGCCTGGGTCGGCAAGCAGCGGGGCATCCCGCAGGCGATCTTCGTCGACGACGGCTACATCAATTTCGTTGACCTGGCCAAGACCGTGCCGAAGCAGTACCTGCGTGAAACCTCGCCAGGCGTGTGGCTGGCGCGGGTGCCGATCGTGGTCGCGCACAAGGGTGTGCTGGAAATCGACGGTCGCGTGAAAGAGCTGCGCCTGTCCCAGGACGGTGGCTCGTTCATCGTCAATGACGGCAAGTTCTTCTCCTTCGACACCAAGATCACCGGGTGGAGCGAGGCGAACAACGACCAGGCGTGGTTCAAGGACAAGAACGAGTTCCGCCCGTTCCTGGTGAGCTGGGGCGGCACCGAGACCTACCTTGTGAACACCGAGATCAAAAGCTTCGGTTACAACGAGAGTAAGTCCTACGGTGTGAGTATTTCCCAGTACACCCCGAGCATGAAAGTGCAGATGGGCCGTACCGAGCCTACCGGCTGGATCATCGGCTCCACCTTCTCGGACATGTGGTACGGGTACTACTGCTATGAAACCCGGGACTTCGTGGTCAAGAGCAACACCTACCACGACAACATCATCTACGGCATCGACCCGCATGACCGCTCTCATGGCCTGATCATCGCCGACAACACGGTGTACGGGACCAAGAAGAAGCACGGGATCATCGTGTCGCGGGAAGTGAACGACAGCTTCATCATCAACAACCGCAGCTACGACAACCACCTCTCGGGCGTGGTCCTGGACCGTAACAGCGTGGGCAACCTGGTGGCTTACAACGAGATCTACCAGAACCACACCGACGGCATCACCCTCTATGAGAGCGGCGACAACCTGCTGTGGGGCAACAAGCTGATCGCGAACCAGCGCCACGGGATCCGGGTGCGTAACAGCACCAACATCCGCTTGTACGAAAACATGGCCATGGCCAATGGCCTGACCGGCGTCTACGGCCACATCAAGGACCTGAGCGACACCGACCGCGACATCGCCATGGACCCCTTCGACGCCGAAGTGTCGATGATCGTGGTAGGCGGCGAGCTGTCGGGCAACGGTACCAACCCGCTGGCGATCGACTCCCCGCTGAGTATCGAGCTCTACAACGTGAAGATGCTGGCACCGGCCAAGCAAGGCGGCATCAGCTTCAACGGGATCCTGGGTGACCACCAGGAGGAGATCATGGACTTGCTGGTTCGCCAGCAGAAAGCAGTGCTGATCGACCCCGTCGAAAAACAGACAGACATGGCGCAGGATTAAGGAACATTTCCATGCATTCACATTTGATCAAGCTGCTCAGCCTGTCGGGCCTGGCCGCCGCCCTTTATGCGTCGGGCAGCGCGCAGGCCGCCGAAGTGCAGCCGCCTAGCTTCACCGCACAACCCTGCTGCCAGCTGTGCCCGGCCGCCGCGGACGCGAAGAACTACGTCACCCGCTACCAGAAGAACTTCACCACCCTGATCAAGGGGGAGGGCGACTGGCTCTTCCGTACCGTGGAAGACCTGCGTACCGAGTTCAAGACTTCGCCCGAAGGCTACCGGCGCATGAAGGAACTGCACGACGCCTTCAAGAGCCGTGGTGTGGAAGTGGTCATCGTGTATCAGCCCACCCGTGGGCTGGTAGATCGCGCGCACATGTTGCCGGCCGACCGTGAACGCTTTAACTACGACACGGCGCTGAAAAACTACAAGGACATGCTGGGTCGCTTCCAGGCCATGGGTTACCACGTGCCTGACCTGTCTCCATTGACCAATGAGCAACAGGCGCATGACTTCTACTTCCGTGGCGACCAGCACTGGACGCCGTACGGGGCAGAGCGCACCGCGAAGATCGTCGCCGAGACCATCAAGCAGGTGCCGGGTTATTCCAGCATCGCCAAGAAAGAGTTCGAAACCAAGCTCTCTGGGCGCATGGGTAAAACCGGCACCCTGCAGAACATGGCTGGCCAGCTGTGCGGCAGCAGCTATGCGATCCAGTACATGGACACTTTCAGCACCGAGCCCAAGGGCGAGGCGTCTGACGGCGACCTGTTCGGGGACACCGCAAGCCCGGACATGACCTTGGTCGGTACCAGCCACAGCGGCAAGAACTACAACTTCGCCGGCTTCCTGCAGCAGTACACCAACGTGGATGTGCTTAACGTTGCCTTCCCTGGTGGTGGTTTCGAAGGCTCGATGCTGCAGTACCTGGGCAGCGAAGAATTCCAGAAAAAGCCGCCGAAGATCCTCGTGTGGGAGTTCTCGCCGCTGTACCCGCTCGACCAGGAAACCATCTATCGCCAGATGATGGCGCTGATGGGCAATGGTTGCGAAGGCAAGGCCGCCGAACTCACCGGCAGTGGCGTGGTCAAGCCTAACCAGGTCACCGAGCTGCTGGTCAATGGCCAGAACGGCATCAAGGAACTGGAGAACTGGAATCACCAGGTTGACATCAAGTTCGCCGATCCTTCGGTCAAGGACTTCAAAGCGACCCTTTGGTACATGAACGGCCGCCACGAAGATATCAAGATCGAAAAACCGACGACTTCCGATACTGATGGGCGCTTCGCCTTCGAACTGCGCGATGACGCGGACTGGCCGCACATGAACCTGCTGGCCGTGGAAGTTCACGGGCCGGAAGATCCAAAGGCCGGGCCGCAGAAAGTCGAAGCGAAGATTTGCAAACGCAACGTGTTCCCCGGTGTTGCCAAGCGCAACGAACAAGCCGGGCTCTGAGGGCTGAATGCATATGTTGACTTCTCGTCTTGATTCCCGGGCCGCCCGCCGTTTGCTGGCGCCGGCCTTGCTGGGCCTCGCCATGTTCGGCTCCGCGGCTCATGCCGCGGGGCTGGTTCCGCCTCAAGGATATTACGAGGCCATCGAGAAGCCAGGGAAGGGCGGGGACTTCGAGTGCCCGGCCGTGCCGAAACCCTTCACCGGTTCGCTGCAGTTCCGCAGCAAGTACGAAGGCTCGGACAAGGCTCGTGCCACGTTGAACGAGGTGTCGGAGCAGGCTTTCCGCGATTCCACCAAGGACATCACGACCTTGGAGCGCGGCATCAGCAAGCAAGTGATGCAGTTCATGCGCGACGGCAAGCCCGCCGAACTGGACTGCACCCTGAACTGGCTCAGCACCTGGGCCGACGCCAATGCGTTGATGTCCACGGACTTCAACCACACGGGCAAGTCCATGCGCAAATGGGCGCTGGGTAGCATGTCTTCCTCCTACCTGCGGCTCAAGTTCTCCCAGTCTCACCCGCTGCAAGGGCGTGAGGCGCAGGCGCAGAAGATCGAAGCCTGGTTCGGCCGCCTGGCCGATCAAGTGGTCAGCGACTGGAGCAACTTGCCGCTGGAGCAGATCAACAACCACTCCTACTGGGCGGCCTGGTCGGTGATGTCTACCGCCATCGTCACCGATAGGCGCGACCTGTTCGACTGGTCGGTGAAGGAGTTCAAGGTCGCGGCCAGCCAGGTTGATGGCCAAGGCTTCTTGCCTAACGAGCTCAAGCGTAAGCAACGTGCGCTGGCCTACCACAACTATGCGCTGCCGCCGCTGGCGATGATTGCCAGCTTCGCCCAGGCCAATGGCGTGGACCTGCGGCCGGAAGGCAACGGCGCGCTCAAGCGCCTTGGCGACCGAGTGCTGGAAGGTTCGAAACAACCGGAAGAGTTCCAGCAGAAGAACGGTGAAACCCAGGACATGACCGACCTCAAGGTCGACAGCAAATACGCCTGGCTTGAACCCTACTGCACGCTCTACGACTGCACCCCGGACACCATCGCGCGTAAGCGCCAGATGGAACCCTTCAAGACCTTCCGCCTCGGCGGCGACCTGACCCGTACCTTCGACCCCCAACATGAAAAGGGCGAGAAGGGCAACAAAGCGGAGAAGGATGACAAGGACGACGACGGGGCCTGAACAGCCCGGTTGCAACGGCTGTAAATGCGCGATGCGGGCCGGTTAAGGCGTCTGGCTCGTATCGCACTTCCCCCTGGCCTTGGCTGGGGGGGTATGGGGGGGCCGTGAACGGCCTCCATTGTTGGAAAAACAAGGAGAGATCGGGATGGTTTTCTCATCCAACGTGTTTCTGTTCCTGTTCATGCCGATCTTCTTCGGCCTGTACTACCTGAGCGGAACGCGCTATCGCAACTTGCTGCTGCTGGTGGCGAGCTATGTATTCTACGCCTGGTGGCGCGTCGACTTCCTCGCGCTATTCGCCGCCGTGACCCTGTGGAACTACTTTATCGGCCTGCGCATTGGCGCCAACGGCGTGCGCACGAAGGCCTCTCAACGCTGGCTGTTGCTCGGCGTGGCGGTAGACCTGGCCGTGCTGGGTTATTTCAAATACGCCAACTTTGGCGTGGATAGCCTCAACGCGCTGATCACCTCGTTCGGGCTCGAACCGTTCATCCTGACGCACATCATCTTGCCGATCGGGATCTCGTTCTACACCTTCGAATCCATCAGCTACATCATCGACGTGTACCGCGGCGACACCCCCGCGACCCGCAACCTGGTGGACTTCGCTGCCTTCGTTGCCATTTTCCCTCACTTGATCGCCGGCCCCGTGCTGCGCTTCAAGGACCTGGTGGACCAGTTCAATCATCGTACCCACACCCTGGATAAATTCTCCGAGGGTGCCACGCGGTTCATGCAGGGCTTTATCAAGAAGGTGTTCATCGCCGACACCATCGCGGTGGTGGCAGACCATTCCTTTGCCTTGGCCAACCCGACCACGGGCGATGCCTGGCTTGGTGCCCTGGCCTACACCGCCCAGCTGTACTTCGACTTCTCCGGTTACAGCGACATGGCGATCGGCCTGGGCCTGATGATGGGCTTCCGCTTCATGGAGAACTTCAAGCAACCGTACATCAGCCAGTCCATCACCGAGTTCTGGCGTCGCTGGCACATCAGCCTGTCGACCTGGCTGCGCGACTATCTCTACATCACCCTGGGCGGCAACCGCGGCGGTACCTTCGCCACCTATCGCAACCTGTTCCTGACCATGTTGCTGGGCGGCTTGTGGCACGGTGCCAATATCACTTACATCATCTGGGGCATGTGGCACGGCCTGTGGTTGGGTATCGAGCGGGCGCTGGGCATCGACGCTGCACCGCGCCGCTTCAACCCGATCAAATGGGCGTTTACCTTCCTGTTGGTAATTCTGGGCTGGGTGATCTTCCGCGCCGAGAACCTGCACGTGGCGATGCGCATGTACCAAGCCATGTTCAGCTTCGGCCAGTGGTCGCTCTCTGAACTCAACCGCGCCAGCCTGACCGGCCTGCAGATCGCTACACTGGTTGTGGCCTACATCACCATGGCGATCTTCGGCCTGCGTGACTTCTACCAGGCACCGATCAATGCCCGCGCCCAGAAAGCCGCGGCTCAGCCTGAGCGCAGCACCGAGGCCAACGGCCCGGCCACCGCGCAGCCCGGGCAGATCAAGGCAGTTCCAGGAGACCAGCCCGCCATCGTCCAGGCGCACATGCCGGGGCACCAGGTGCAGCCGGCCTACTGGGTGGCCGATTGGCCGCGTTACCTCATGCGTACGTTGATTCTGCTGTTGTTCGTGGCTTCGATCCTGAAGCTGTCGGCGCAGAGCTTCTCGCCTTTCCTTTACTTCCAGTTCTGAGCGAGCCGACCATGACACGTTCATTACGCATCCTCTATATCGCCCTGTTCTTCGGCATCCTCGTGCTGATGGGGCTGTGGTCCCTGGTGTCCTTTGGCAGCTTTTCGCGTACCGAGCAGATGACCCTGCTCAACGGCAAGCTGACCAAAGCGCTGGAAACCCATTACGACGACGAGTTCCCGATCAAACGCCTGGGCACCAACCTCTGGGCCGCGGTGGACTACAAGGTGTTCAACGAAGGCCGGCCGGGGGTAATCCTCGGCAAGGACCAGTGGTTGTTCACCGACGAAGAGTTCAAGCCGGTAGCCAACGGCGAGCAGATCGAGAAGGAAAACTTCGAGCTGATCCGTGGTGTGCGCGACCGTTTGCAACAAAGCGGGGTGAAGCTGGTGATGGCGATCATTCCGGCCAAGGCCCGTTTATATCCCGAGCACTTCGGGGAGAAGCAACCGGCGACCATGCACCGTGACCTTTATGAGCAGTTCCATGCGCAAGCCCAACAGGCAGGTATTTTCGCGCCTGACTTGATGGGGCCGTTACAACAAGCCAAGCAAACTGGCCAAGTGTTCCTGCGTACCGATACGCACTGGACACCCCTGGGCGCGGAAGTTGTTGCGCAGAATATTGGCGCCGCTATTTCGTCGCATTTGCCTATTAATGCGGCTCCTGTCACATACGTTACAGATGCTGAGGAACCTAAGCCGTATAAAGGTGACTTAACCTCGTTCCTTCCGCTTGATCCTTTGTTTACGAATTTGCTGCCGCAGCCAGATAATTTGCAACAAAAGACGACTCACGCGGTCGAAGGGGCAGGAGATAGCGGTGATGCCTTGTTCGGCGACACCGTGGTCCCGGTAGGGCTGGTGGGCACCAGCTACAGTGCGAACGCACACTGGAACTTCCTTGGCGCACTTAAAGAATCGCTCCGCAGCGACGTCGTTAACTACGCCGAAGAAGGCCACGGCCCGATTCTGCCGATGCTCAAATATTTGCAGAGCGATGACTTCAAGAATAATCCACCGCAAGTTGTCGTTTGGGAATTCCCTGAGCGTTATCTGCCGATGAAGAACGACCTCAGTGGTTTTGATTCCGCATGGATCTCACAACTGAAAAAGACCGCGGACAATGCTCAGAATCTGGCCATTGGTCAGAACGACTGAAAATTTTCAATTAACGGCACGTGTTGCATATCAGCCGAGAGGAATACATATGACCGTACAAACTTTGAAAACTGCCATTCGCTCTTCCCGTATCGCCAAAGCCTGCGCCGTAGCTGTTGGCTTCGGGCTGCTGTCCAGCCAGGCATTTGCCGGTGGTGATGGTGCCTTGTACAAAACCGCGCCAGCCGGCTCCGCGTTTGTTCGTGTGTATAATTCCGGTAGTGCCGAATTCACTCCCGCGGTAGGCACTGCGAAGTTTACAGCGGTGCAGGCTAATGGCAGTACAGCATATAGCTACCTGCCGGGCGGCAGCTACACTGCACAACTTGGCTCGCAAAGCCTGCCGGTCAATCTGGCCAGCGACAAATATTACACTGTAGTAGGTGGAACTTCTCAGCCGAAACTGGTCGAAGAAGCCAAGTTCACTAACAAGCAAAAAGCACGTGTAGATGTCCAGAATTTGACGGACAAATCTCTGACGCTGAAGACCGCAGATGGCAAAACCGAAGTCGTTCCAGCCGTTGCTGCCGGCGCATCCGGTAGCCGCGAGATAAATCCTGTCAAAGCTGGCATGGCTCTCTTCGACGGCGCTAATAAGGTTCTTGATCTTAAGCCAGTTGCTCTGGAGCGCGGGAAGTTTACCGCCGTCTTCGTTACCGGGTCTGGTAGCAATCTCAAAGCTGAATGGCTTAACCCTCCGGCTTCCGAGTAAAGATCTATACGCGGCTGCTCAACGCAAGCAGCCGCTCTGAATAAGAAGAAACGGCGGCACTATTAGCGGTCCAACTTCATTTACGAAATTCTTGGAGAAACATCATGATTCCGGTGATCTTGTCAGGTGGTAGCGGCTCCCGTCTCTGGCCGTTGTCGCGCAAGCAGTTCCCGAAGCAATTCCTGGCGCTGACGGGCGAGCACACGCTCTTCCAACAAACCCTGGAACGTCTGGTGTTCGAAGGCATGGATAAGCCAATCGTGGTCTGCAACAAAGACCACCGCTTCATTGTCAACGAGCAGCTGAGCGCACTCAAACTTGAAACCCAAGGCATCCTGATGGAGCCCTTCGGTCGCAACACCGCACCTGCCGTGGCCCTGACTGCCATGAAGCTGGTCAACGACGGCCACGATGACCTGATGCTGGTGCTGCCAGCGGACCATGTGATCGAAGACCAGAAAGCCCTGCAGCGCGCCCTGGCCCTGGCCACCGTGGCCGCCGAACGTGGCGAGATGGTGCTGTTCGGTGTACCGGCCACCCGCCCGGAAACCGGCTACGGCTATATCAAGTCCACCAACGACGCCCTGCTGCCTGAAGGCGTGAGCCGCGTTTCGCACTTCGTCGAAAAGCCAGACGAAAAGCGCGCCCAGGAATTCGTCGACGCCGGCGGTTACTTCTGGAACAGCGGCATGTTCCTGTTCCGCGCCAGCCGCTTCCTGGAAGAGCTGAAAAAGCACGATCCGGATATCTACGACAACTGCGTGCTGACCCTCGAGCGCAGCAAGCACGAAGGCGGCAACGTGGAAATCGAGGAAGCGAGCTTCGCTTGCTGCCCAGATAACTCCATCGACTACGCCGTGATGGAAAAAACCCAGCGCGCCTGCGTGGTGCCGCTCAACGCCGGCTGGAGCGACGTAGGCTGCTGGAAATCCCTGTGGGAAGTGCACGCCAAGGACGACAACGGCAACGTCACCAAGGGCGACGTGGTCATCCAGGACAGCCGCAATTGCATGATCCACGGCAATGGCAAGCTGGTCTCGGTGATCGGCCTGGAAAACATCGTGGTCGTGGAAACCCGCGACGCCATGATGATCGCCCACAAGGACAAGGTCCAAGGCGTGAAGAACATGGTCTCGACCCTGAACGACATGGGCCGCAGCGAAACCCAGAACCATTGCGAAGTGTACCGCCCATGGGGCTCGTACGACTCCGTCGACCAGGGCGGCCGTTTCCAGGTCAAGCACATTACCGTCAAGCCAGGGGCGTGCCTGTCGCTGCAGATGCACCATCACCGCGCCGAACACTGGATCGTCGTATCCGGTACCGCCGAGGTCACCTGTGACGAAAACGTGTTCCTGCTGACCGAGAACCAGTCCACCTACATTCCGATCGCTTCGGTTCACCGCCTGCGCAACCCAGGCAAGATCCCGCTCGAGCTGATCGAAGTGCAGTCGGGCAGCTACCTGGGCGAAGACGACATCGAGCGTTTCGAGGACATCTACGGCCGCTCCAACGCTGCTACCCCAGGTGTGTCGGTCAAATCCATCACGCAGTGATGTAACGTGGGGAGCGCCTTGCCCTGTGCGACACGGGCAAGGCCTGCGAACCAACGACGCCGAAGGTTCGTAGGCTGGCGCCAGCGCCTACCCCCGCACCTCCCTATCTGAGAGGCCCCCTGCCAAGCCGTCCGGCTTTCCAGGGGGCCTTTTGCGTTACACTGGCGCCTGTTTTTCAAGGAGCGAGCCTATGCTCACCCATCTTGATTCCCAAGGCCGCGCCAGCATGGTCGACGTTACCACGAAGGCCGTGACCGCCCGCGAGGCACTCGCCGAGGCCCGGGTGCGGATGCAGCCGGCCACCTTGCAGATGATCGTCGACGGCGCCCACCCCAAGGGGGACGTGTTCGCCGTGGCGCGTATTGCCGGTATCCAGGCGGCGAAGAAAACCAGTGACCTGATTCCCCTGTGTCACCCGCTGATGCTGACCAGCGTGAAGGTTGAATTGAGCGGGGAGGGCAGCGACACCGTGGTGATCCGCGCCCGCTGCAAGCTGGCTGGCCAAACCGGGGTCGAAATGGAAGCCCTTACCGCAGCCAGCGTGGCGGCCTTGACGATCTACGACATGTGCAAGGCCGTGGACAAGGGCATGGTGATCGAAACTGTGCGTTTGCTGGAAAAACGCGGTGGCAAAAGCGGCGACTTCCAGGCGGAGCCGTCATGAAACTCAAGGTTCTGTATTTTGCTCGGTTTCGCGAAGCCCTAGGCCGGGGCGAGGAGGAGGTTGAAGGCGATTTCGCTACCTTGCAGGCGCTGCGGGACTTCCTCGTTGCGGACGGCCAGCATTCGGTGCTGGCCGAGCCGAACCTGATGTGCGCGCGCAATGAGGAGCTGTGCAGCCTGAACGAGCCGCTGGCCGACGGTGATGAAGTGGCATTTTTCCCTACCGTGACCGGAGGCTGACATGACGATTCGGGTACAGGCCGAGGCGTTTGACCCGGGCGCTGAGCTGAACGGGCTGCACCAACGGCGTTTGGGTGTCGGCGCGGTGGTCAGCTTTGTGGGTTATGTGCGCGATTTCAACGACGGCCAGGACGTCTCTGGGCTGTTCCTTGAGCACTACCCGGGGATGACTGAAAAAGCCCTGAATGCGATCGCCGAGGATGCCGGGCGCCGCTGGCCTTTGCAGGGCGTGCAGGTGATCCACCGCGTGGGTGAGCTGCCGCCCGGCGAACCTATCGTGCTCGTCGCGTGCGCCAGTGCTCACCGGCAGGCCGCTTTCGCCGCCTGCGAATTCATCATGGATTACCTGAAAACCCGCGCGCCCTTCTGGAAGAGGGAGCAAACGCCGAGCGGCCCGCGTTGGGTCGAAGGGCGGCAGAGTGATCAGGACGCCGCCGAGCGCTGGTGATTCAGGCGCCTCGGTGGGTCAACACGTTGAGCAGCCGGCCGAAAGGGTCGCGAACATAAAAGCGCCGCACGCCCCACGGTTCGTCTGCGGGGCCGTATTCCACAGGCATGCCTTGGGCTCTCACCCGTTGCAGGACCTCTTCCAGGTTATCGACTTCGATGGAAAGATCCGGCACTGGAGTGCCCGATCCTCCTTCGCTGGCCACGCTAAGCTGCGGCATCGCGGTCGCCCCTGGCGCGGCGAAGGTCAGGATCCAGCCATGGTCCATGACCAGCGCCAGGTCGAACACGCCCTCATAAAAAGCCCGAGCAGCCTCGACCTGGGTGGCTGCGATGTTCATCACGATCCGTTTCACGGCCATGGCTACCCCCTTTAGCCGATTTGTAGGAGCTGGCGCCAGCCTGCGAACAGACCTCGGCCGACAGTGGTTCGCGGGCTTTGCCCGCTCCTACAAAGGCGGTTGTGGGAGCTGGCGCAAGCCTGCGAACAGACCTCAGCCGACAGTGGTTCGCGGGCTTTGCCCGCTCCTACAACGGTGGTTGGTGGAGCTGGCGCCAGCCTGCGAACGGACTCAGGCGACAATGGTTCGCGGGCTTTGCCCGCTCCTACAAAGGTGGTTGTAGGAGCTGGCGCCAGCCTCCGAACGGACTCAGGCGACAGTGGTTCGCGGGCTTTGCCCGCTCCTACAACGGTGGTTGGTGGAGCTGGCGCCAGCCTGCGAACGGACTCAGGCGACAATGGTTCGCGGGCTTTGCCCGCTCCTACAAAGGCGGTTGTAGGAGCTGGCGTTAGCCTGCGAACGGACTCAGGCGACAATGGTTCGCGGGCTTTGCCCGCTCCTACAAAGGTGGTTGGTGGAGCTGGCGCCAGCCTGCGAACGGACTCAGGCGACAATGGTTCGCGGGCTTTGCCCGCTCCCACAAGGTGGTTGTAGGAGCTGGCGCCGGCCTGCGAATGGACTCAGGCGACAATGGTTCGCGGGCTTTGCCCGCTCCTACAAAGGCGGTTGTAGGAGCTGGCGTTAGCTTGCGAACGGACTCAGGCGACAATGGTTCGCGGGCTTTGCCCGCTCCTACAGAGGTGGTTGTAGGAGCTGGCGCCAGCCTGCGAAGGGGTTCAGATGGCAGGTGGTTCGCGGGCTTTGCCCGCTCCTACAAGGCGGCCGTGGGAGCTGGCGCCAGCCTGCGAATGGACTCAGGCGACAGTGGCTAGTGGGTTTGCCCGCCACACACCGCCTAGCCGCGCCGGGGCACCGCTTTGAGTAACGCCTCGGGCGGCATCTCGCAGCTGATCTTGCGGCCGAGCAGTTGCTCGATCGCGGGCAACTGGTACGAGTCGTCTTCCCCGGCGAAGCTGATCGATACGCCACTGCTGCCAGCCCGGCCGGTCCGCCCGATGCGGTGTACGTAATCGTCCGGGTCCTCGGGCAGGGTGAAGTTGATCACATGGCTAATGCCTTCGATGTGAATGCCTCGACCGGCAACGTCGGTGGCTACCAACACCTGTACCTGGCCTTCGCGGAACGCCTCAAGGGTTTTGATCCGTTTGTGCTGTGGCACGTCGCCGGACAGCTGCGCGGCATTAACGCCATCACGCACCAGCCGTTCCTCGATGCGGCGCACCTCGTCCTTGCGGTTGGCGAACACCATGACTCGGTCCCAGCCCTGGCTGTTCACCAAGTTATAAAGCAGCTTGTATTTATCGCTGCCGGCGACCGCATACACATGTTGCTCCACGGTGTCGCTGGCGACCTGCTCTGGTTCTATCTCGACGATGGCCGGGTCCACGGTCCATTGCCGCGCCAGGTTCATCACGTCTTCGGTGAAGGTGGCGGAGAACAGCAGAGTCTGGCGCTCGCTCTTGGGCGGGGTCTGGCGAATGATCTGTCGCACCTGCGGGATAAAGCCCATGTCCAGCATGCGGTCGGCTTCGTCGAGGACCATCACTTCGACCATGTCCAGGTGAACCTCGCCGCGCTGGTTGAAGTCCAGCAGGCGCCCCGGCGTGGCTACCAGGATGTCGCAATGACGGGCCTCGAGTTGCTTGAGCTGCTTGTCGAAGTCCATCCCGCCCACGAAGGTCATCACGTTCAGCCCGGTATAGCGGGTGAGCCCGGCGGCGTCCTTGGCGATCTGCACCACCAACTCCCGCGTAGGGGCGATGATCAGGGCCCGCGGCTCACCCATGTAGCGCTCGGCTGGCGGCGGTGTTTGCAGCAGTTGGCTGATGGTGGAGATCAGGAAGGCTGCCGTTTTGCCGGTGCCGGTCTGGGCGCGGCCAATGGCGTCGCGACCCTTGAGGGTATACCCCAGCACCTGTGCCTGGATCGGCGTGCAATAGGGAAAGCCCAGGTCATGGATGGCGTGCATGACTTCCGGACGTAGAGGGAAGTCGTGGAAGCGGGTTTTGCCCTCCTGGGGCTCGACCTGGAAGTCTTCTGGCTTCCAGAGCACCGGTGCAGGCTTCTTTGGCGCAGGCTTGCGCTCTCTGCGCGGGCGTTCAGCGGGGGCAACGGGCGCCGGCGCTTCGGTGGGGGCTTCGGTAGCCCGCGGCGCGCGTACCTGGCGGGAAGGTTTGCTGGTACTGGCCGCGGCCGGGGCAGCAGCGCGAGGCATACGTGCCTCGGTGGGCAAAGCGGGCGCGGCGGCGAGCGGCTCAGCCTCGCTTTTACCGAACATTTTCTTGAGTGCTTTGAGCACGGTCATCTCGTCGTTAGCTGTAAGGAATGATTCGCTGGCAGTGTAATGCAAGAATCGGGCGCGGCGTAGTACCGCGCTCCGGTGCGCTCAGCCCAGGCGAGCCTTCAGCCAGGCGGCGATGTCGACGATTTCTTCCTCGATCACCGCATGCTCCATCGGATACTCGCGCCAGCTGGGCTGCGCACCCGCATCCTTGAGCCGGTCGTGCGCCGCACGGCCCATTTCCTTCAATACCACGCCGTCCTGGGTGCCATGCAGGCACAGCACCGGGACCGCCTGCTGAACGGTCGTCAGCGGTAACAGGTCGCCGAAGCTCGGCGCGTAGGTCGATAGCGCCATGACGCCACCCAACGGGCGTGATGCCTCGACGAAAGCCGCATGCAAGACCACCGCCCCGCCTTGGGAAAAACCGGCCAGCACGATCCGTGAGTCGGGAATGCCTTTGTCGTTCTGCTCGCCCACAAGCTTGAGCACCAGCGCAGCGGAGTCATCCAGTTGCCCGCGGTCGATTGCTCGGGCAGGGCTCATCGCCATGATGTCGTACCAGCTGGGCATCTGATAGCCGCCGTTGATCGTCACCGCGCGGGTCGGTGCCTGCGGAAGCACAAAGCGCGTGGTCGGTAGCTGGCGCTGCAGCAGTTGCGCGACCGGTTGGAAATCGAAGCGATCGGCGCCCAGGCCGTGCAACCAGATTACACACGCATCTGCGGGTTGGGAGGGCTCAAGCATCAGGGTTTCGCTCATCAGTGCTCCTTATTGGTGCGATGTGGGTCGAATCGGTGCATTGATTCGGGTCGTTATGAAGCATTTGGCAAACAAAAGGTCGCCTGGCTACAAATTTGGGCCTTGACGCTTCAGGAAAGGCCTTCTGGTGGCAGTATGGTACGCGCTTTGCTAAACCTATTGGCGAATGTACGGGCGCCCACTACCGGTAACAACTGTGAGGGGAGGGGCCACAGGGTGACGCACATCACCTGCAGGGCCCGCAACGCAGTACGCGGGCGCCAGTCTTCACATGCTTGCAGGTTACGCCGCTCGACCTATAACGAAGCCAGCACAGGTCGAGATCGCCTCACGAAGGTGCGGGGTAACACTCGCTCGGACACAACAAGAGCCCATTGGAGGTTTGAATGAAGATGTTGAAATCCACCCTGGCAGTACTGACTACCGCTGCGCTGTTCGGAGCCGCAGGGTTCGCTCAGGCGGGGGCCACCCTCGATGGCGTGAAGAAGAAGGGCTTCGTCCAGTGTGGGGTGAGCGATGGTCTTCCGGGCTTCTCCGTGCCGGACGCCTCGGGCAAGATTCTCGGCATCGACGCTGATGTGTGCCGGGCTGTAGCGGCCGCCGTGTTCGGTGACGCCAGCAAGGTGAAGTTCAGCCAGCTGAACGCCAAGGAGCGCTTCACCGCGCTGCAGTCGGGCGAAATCGACGTGCTGTCGCGCAACACCACCTGGACCAGCTCCCGCGATGCGGGCATGGGCCTGATCTTCGCCGGCGTGACCTACTATGACGGCGTAGGCTTCCTGGTGAACAACAAGCTGGGCGTGAAGAGCGCCAAGGAGCTCGACGGCGCGACCATCTGCATCCAGGCCGGCACCACCACCGAGCTGAACGTGTCGGACTACTTCCGTTCCAACGGCCTGAAGTACACCCCCATCACTTTCGATACCTCGGACGAATCGGCCAAGTCGCTGGAAAGCGGCCGCTGCGACGTACTCACCTCGGACAAGTCCCAGCTCTACGCACAGCGCTCCAAGCTGGCCGCCAAGACGGACTTCGTCGTGCTGCCTGAAACCATCTCCAAGGAGCCTCTGGGCCCAGTGGTCCGCAAGGGCGACGACGAGTGGCTGAACGTGGTCAAGTGGAGCCTCTTCGCGATGCTCAACGCCGAAGAAGCTGGTGTTACCTCGAAGAACGTCGAAGAGCAGGCCAAGTCCACCAAGAACCCGGACGTCGCCCGTCTGCTGGGCGCCGATGGCGAGTACGGCAAGGACCTCGGCCTGCCGAAGGACTGGGTCGTGCAGATCGTCAAGCAAGTGGGTAACTACGGCGAAGTCTTCGAGAAGAACCTGGGCAAGGGTTCTCTGGAAATCGACCGTGGCATGAACGCCCTGTGGAACAACGGCGGCATCATGTACGCACCACCCGTACGCTGATGGCCGACCGCGCCGGCAGGTAATGCTGGCGCGGTAACAGGCAGGATGGACCCAAGGCAGGCGCAGTGACGCGGTTTTCCGCGGCGGCGCCTGCCTTGGCGTTTCCAGCCCGCCCTGGCACCCGAACCGCTGTATCGTCCGTTTTATTCCGGGGCTTTTCATGCAAAAACACATCGGCGCACCCAGCGCGAAAACCGGCCGGTTTTCCCTGACCGATCCACGTGTGCGTGCGTGGGTATTCCAGATCATCACCGTGGTGGCCGTGGTATCGCTAGGTTGGTACCTGTTCGACAATACCCAGACCAACCTACAACATCGCGGCATCACTTCCGGCTTCGGCTTCCTGGAGCGCAGCGCAGGTTTCGGCATCGCCCAGCACCTGATTCCCTATGTGGAATCGGACACCTATGCCCGGGTATTCCTGATCGGCTTGCTCAACACCCTCCTGGTCACGTTCATTGGCATCGTTCTGGCGACGTTGCTGGGCTTCGTGATCGGCGTGGCGCGGCTGTCCAACAACTGGATGGTCAACAAGCTGGCAACGGTCTATATCGAGATCTTCCGCAACATTCCGCCGCTGCTGCAGATCCTCTTCTGGTACTTCGCGGTGTTCCTGACGCTTCCCGGGCCACGCGGCAGCATCAACATCCTGGACCGCTTCTTCATCAGCAGCCGTGGCCTGAACATGCCCGGCGCCAGCATGGCCGAAGGCTTCTGGCCCTTCGTGGTGAGCGTGGTGATCGCCCTGGTGGCGGTATACGCCATGGTGCGCTGGGCCAACCGCCGGTTCGAAGCCACTGGGCAGCCATTCCATAAGTTCTGGGCGGGGCTGGCAATCGTGCTGGTTATCCTCGCCCTCTCCACGCTGGTGTTCGGCGCGCCGTTGAACTGGGAAGTGCCTACCCTGCGCGGGTTCAACTTTGTCGGCGGCTGGGTGATGATTCCCGAGCTCCTTGCCCTGACCCTCGCCCTGACGGTCTACACCGCCGCGTTCATCGCCGAGATCGTGCGCTCAGGCATCAAGTCCGTCAGCCACGGCCAGACCGAAGCGGCCCGCTCGCTTGGCCTGCGCAACGGGCCGACTCTGCGCAAAGTGATCATTCCGCAGGCGCTTCGGGTGATCATCCCGCCGCTGACCAGCCAGTACCTGAACCTTGCCAAGAACTCTTCCCTGGCCGCCGGTATCGGCTACCCGGAAATGGTTTCGCTGTTCGCCGGTACCGTGCTCAACCAGACCGGCCAGGCCATCGAAGTGATCGCCATCACCATGAGTGTGTACCTGGCCATCAGCATCAGCATCTCGCTGCTCATGAACGCCTACAACAAGCGCATCGCGCTGATCGAACGCTAGGGGCCTGCCCATGACTGCTTACGTTTTCAAACCCGACCAGCCGCCGCCGGTCAAGGCCGTGGGCGCGGTCGCCTGGATGCGCGCCAACCTGTTTTCCGGCTGGTTCAATACGCTGTTGACCCTGCTCGCGCTCTACCTGGTCTGGCTGATCGTACCGCCGCTGCTCAGTTGGGCGATCTTCGATGCCAACTGGGTTGGCACCGTGCGCGAAGACTGCACCAAGGCCGGCGCGTGCTGGGTCTTCATCGAACAGCGCATCGGCCAGTTCATGTATGGCTACTACCCAGGCCCACTGCGCTGGCGCGTGGACCTGACCGTGTGGCTGGCATTGATCGGCGCGGCGCCATTGTTCATTCCCAAGGTGCCGAAGAAGGTCAAGTATGCGATCGGCTTCCTGATCCTCTATCCGATCATCGCCTGGTGCCTGCTGCACGGCGGTGTGTTCGGCCTGGTCGAGGTGCCGACCAGCCAGTGGGGCGGGTTGATGCTCACCCTGGTCATCGCCACGGTCGGCATCGCCGGGGCATTGCCGCTGGGCATTCTGCTGGCGCTCGGCCGGCGGTCGAAAATGCCGGCGGTGAAGGTCGTGTGCGTGACCTTCATCGAGTTCTGGCGTGGGGTGCCGCTGATCACCGTGCTGTTCATGTCGTCGGTGATGCTGCCGTTGTTCCTACCCGAGGGCATGAACTTCGACAAGCTGCTGCGTGCGCTGATCGGGGTGATCCTGTTCCAGTCCGCCTATGTGGCCGAGGTGGTTCGCGGTGGTATGCAGGCTATCCCCAAGGGGCAATATGAAGCCGCCGCGGCCATGGGCCTGGGCTACTGGCGCAGCATGGGCCTGGTGGTCCTTCCGCAGGCGCTCAAGCTGGTGATTCCAGGCCTGGTGAACACCTTCATCGCACTGTTCAAGGACACCAGCCTGGTCATCATCATCGGCCTGTTCGACCTGCTCAACAGCGTCAAGCAAGCCGCCGCCGACCCCAAATGGCTTGGCATGGCCACCGAGGGCTACGTGTTCGCTGCCCTGGTGTTCTGGATTTTCTGTTTCGGCATGTCCCGCTACTCCATTCATCTGGAGCGCAAGCTCGATACCGGTCACAAGCGCTAAGCGTCAGGAGAGAATATGAACGACCCCATCAAACAAGCCGCCGGCGCTGAAGGCATCATTCGCATGACCGGTGTGAACAAGTGGTACGGCCAGTTCCACGTGCTCAAGGACATCAACCTCAATGTTCGCCAGGGCGAGCGCATCGTGTTGTGCGGGCCGTCGGGCTCCGGCAAGTCCACCACCATTCGCTGCATCAATCGCCTGGAAGAGCATCAACAGGGGAGCATCATTGTCGACGGCGTGGAGCTGACCAACGACCTCAAGCAGATCGAAGCGATCCGCCGCGAGGTGGGCATGGTGTTCCAGCACTTCAACCTGTTCCCGCACCTGACCATCCTGCAGAACTGCACGCTGGCGCCTATGTGGGTACGCAAGATGCCCAAGCGCCAGGCCGAGGAAATCGCCATGCATTATCTGGAGCGGGTGCGCATCCCAGAGCAGGCGCACAAGTTCCCGGGGCAACTGTCTGGCGGCCAGCAGCAACGGGTAGCTATCGCCCGGGCCCTGTGCATGAAGCCCAAGATCATGCTGTTCGACGAACCTACTTCCGCGCTTGACCCGGAAATGGTTAAGGAAGTACTGGACACCATGATCGGCCTGGCCGAAGACGGCATGACCATGCTGTGCGTGACCCACGAGATGGGCTTTGCGCGCACCGTGGCTAACCGGGTGATCTTCATGGACAAAGGCGAGATCGTCGAGCAGGCCGCGCCTGACGACTTCTTCGATCGCCCACAAAGCGACCGTACCCGCCTGTTCCTGAGCCAGATCCTGCACTAAGCGCGTACCCGCCCCCGCAGTTTTACCGTTGTACACCGGGGGCATGCGGTTCGCGGGCTCTCGCCCACTCCCACCCATGTTGGAGCGGGCGACGCCCGCGAACTCCTCCGGCGTTCCATGTAGTAAAGTGCCCGGCTGACTGAACATTGCCGCCGAGCCCTTTCTATGCCTGCCGATTCCCCTGCCTCCCATGCCCATGCCCGTTCCGCCTGGCAACCGGCGCTTTTGATCGGCGCCTTGATCCTGGTAGCGCTCAACCTGCGGCCGGCGTTGTCGAGCCTGTCCCCGCTGTTGCATCAGGTGTCCAAGGACCTGGGCCTGAGCGCCGCCGCGGCTGGCCTTTTGACCACCTTGCCAGTGTTCTGCCTTGGGGTGTTCGCGCCGTTGGCTCCGATGCTCGCGCGCCGTTTTGGCGCCGAGCGAACCATCGGCGGCATTCTCTTGCTGCTGGCGGCGGGGGTTTTTCTACGCACTGAATTCGGTGTGGCCGGCTTGTTTGCAGGCAGTGTGGTCGCCGGCGCCAGCATCGGCATTATCGGGGTACTGCTGCCAGGCATCGTGAAACGCGACTTTCCTGCCCACGCTGGGACCATGACCGGCGTGTATACCATGGCGCTTTGCCTGGGTGCGGCGGTCGCGGCCGGTTCCAGCGTGCCCTTGAGCCAAGCGTTCGGCGACAGCTGGCGGCTTGGCCTGGGCTTCTGGTTGGTGCCGGCAGTCATTGCCGCGTTGGCCTGGTGGCCGCAAGCGCGGAGCAGCCACCATGCGGGGGGCGCCGCTTGGCGGGTGGAGGGGTTGCTGCGCGACCCGCTCGCCTGGCAGGTCACCGTGTTCATGGGCCTGCAGTCGTCGCTGGCGTATATCGTGTTCGGTTGGTTGCCGTCGATACTGATCGACCGCGGCCTTTCGCCGGCCGAGGCGGGGCTGGTGACCTCGGGCTCGATCATCGTGCAGTTGGCCAGTTCGCTGAGCGCGCCCTGGCTGGCCACTCGCGGCCGAGATCAACGGCTGGCTATCCTCGTGGTGATGGCGCTGAGCCTGACGGGGCTGTTCGGTTGCCTGTATGCGCCCATGGGCGGCCTCTGGGGCTGGGCCGTGGTACTTGGGCTGGGGCAGGGTGGTGTGTTCGCGGTCGCCTTGACCCTGATCGTCCTGCGCTCGCCCGATGCACATGTGGCCGCCGGCTTGTCGAGCATGGCCCAGGGCTTCGGTTACACCCTGGCGTCCATGGGCCCGCTGGCCGTGGGGGTAGTGCACGACCTCAGCGGAGGTTGGTCCGCGATGGGCTGGGTGTTCGGGCTCATCGGCGTCTGCGCGACGGTAGCGGGCATGGGCGCTGGGCGCGCGCGCCACGTCAATGTGCGCAGTGAGCGCATCGATGGCTGAAGCCGTGGGTGCACCTTGGTGTGTGTACCTGGTGCGGGCGGCCAATGGGTCGCTTTACTGCGGCATCAGCAACGACCCGCAGCGGCGATTCGCCGCGCACCAGGGCGGCAAGGGCGCACGGTTCTTTCGTTCGAGCCCGGCAATAGCGCTGGTATACGTCCAGCCGTGCGAAGCCAAAGGCGACGCGCTGCGCCTGGAGCGCGCCATCAAGCGCCTGCCCAAGCGGGTGAAAGAAGCCATGGCCTTGGAATGGCAGAGCAGCCATAGCCGGGATGAATAAGCGTTAATCGTTGCGCGCCGGTAGGCTAAAGGGCGCCAGGGCAGCTAAGCTGTGTGACCTTCAACCGCCTGGGATGCTGCAATGACCGCACTGATCCTGCACCACTATCCGACCTCTCCTTTCGCTGAGAAGGCCCGCCTGATGCTGGGATTCAAGGGGCTGGCCTGGCAGTCGGTGAACATTCCGCCGATGATGCCCAAGCCTGACCTCATGCCGTTGACCGGCGGCTACCGGAAAACCCCCGTGCTGCAGATCGGCGCAGACGTTTACTGCGACACCGCTTTGATCGCCCGGCAGCTGGACAAGGTGCAGCCACAGCCTGCATTGCTGCCGCCAGCCCAGGAGGCCGTGGTGGCTATCTTTGCGGCGTGGGTCGATTCTGTCGTGTTCCAGCATGCGGTGAGCTTCGTATTCCAGCCCGAGTCGGCCGCGTTGCGCTTCTCTCGTTTCACCCCGGAGCAACGCGACGCGTTCCTCGCCGACCGCGCCCGGCTGTTCAGTGGCGGCAGCGCTAGCCGCCTGCCTATCGAAGTTGCTCGCCATCAGTGGCCGTCGATCATCGGTCGGGTAGAGCGGCAACTGCACGCTGGCGGAGAATTCCTGTTCGGTGAAGCGACTTATGCGGACTTCGCCCTGGCGCATTGCCTGTGGTTCCTGAAGGCCACGCCCGTGACCTCCGGCCTGGTGGACAGTTACCCAAGCGTTGCGGGCTGGCTGCAACGGGTATTGGCCATCGGCCACGGTACCCCGACTGAACTGAGCGGCAGCGAAGCATTGGCCATTGCCAAGGCGGCGCAGCCGGCTGCCCTGCCCGAGATTGACTTCGTCGACCCCAGCGGCTTCAAGGCTGGCGATGCGGTCACCGTAAGTGCCGTCGACTACGGCGTCGATCCTGTTGCTGGTGAGCTTGTGTATTGCGACCAGGAGGAGATCGTCGTCCGCCGCGAGGAGGAGCTCGCCGGGACCGTGCATGTGCATTTCCCTCGGCTTGGCTTCGCGATCAAGGCGCAGTAAGGCTGTTTCTGTAACCTCCAGGAGCCTGCGATCCCGTGCCACTCGGGTTCGCAGGCTTGCGCCATCGCCAACCGCTTACTTCGAATGCGCTACCTGCTACCGCCGCTTGAGCTGATCGGTGAGCTGCGTCGGCAGGCCTTTGATGGTAAGGGTGCCGGCGGTTTCGTCGTACTCGATCTTCGAACCCAGCAGGTGGGCTTCGAAGCTGATGGACAAGCCTTCGGCGCGGCCGGTGAAGCGGCGGAACTGGTTCAGGGTGCGTTTATCCGCCGGGATTTCCGGCGACAGGCCGTAGTCCTTGTTGCGAATGTGCTCATAGAACGCGCGGGGGCGGTCTTCGTCGATCAACCCGGACAGCTCGTCGAGTGCCACCGGCTCACCGAGGCGAGTCTGGGCGGTAGCGTAGTCCACCAGTGTCTTGGTTTTTTCTCGCGCCGCTTCCTCGGGCAGGTCTTCGCTTTCAACGTAGTCGCTGAACGCCTTGAGCAGGGTTCGGGTTTCTCCCGGGCCGTCCACGCCTTCCTGGCAACCGATGAAGTCGCGGAAGTAGTCCGACACCTTCTTGCCGTTCTTGCCCTTGATAAAGGAAATGTACTGCTTGGACTGCTTATTGTTCTGCCATTCGGACAGGTTGATCCGCGCCGCCAGGTGCAGTTGGCCCAAATCCAGGTGGCGCGACGGCGTCACGTCCAGCTCGGCGTTCACCGCTACCCCTTCGCTGTGATGTAACAAAGCGATCGCCAGGTAATCCGTCATGCCTTGGTTGTAATGGGCGAACAGCACGTGACCGCCCACCGACAGGTTGGACTCGTCCATCAGCTTTTGCAGATGCTCCAGCGCCTGGCGGCTAAACGTCGTGAAATCCTGCTCATCGTCCAGGTAAGCCTTGAGCCAGCCGCTGAACGGATAGGCGCCGGATTCCCCATGGAACAGCCCCCATGCCTTGCCTTGCTTGGCGTTGTAGCTTTCGTTGAGGTCGGCGAGCATGTCGTCCAGTGCCTGGGAATGCTCCAGCGCGCGGTCTCGTGCATGCAGTACGGAGGGGGTGCCATCGGGCTTTTTGTCGATCAGGTGAACGATGCAGTGACGGATCGGCATGGACGCCTCGGGAATAGCGGAAAAACGCCAAGTGTACCGTAACTGCCAGGGGTGACTCGATGGCCATGGCGGGTACACTGAGCTGCGATTCTCAAGGAAGGGTAAGCGATGTCGAATCAAAAGCGGATGCCAGGCCTGGCATGGCTTGCGCTCACACTCATTATGGGCGCCTCAGGGGCCCACGCCACGCTCCGCTGCGGCACGGGGCTGGTTGCCGAAGGTGACCTGATGGCCGATATCACCGCCAGGTGTGGCGCGCCTATTGCCTCTGCCAGCGAGGGGCCGGCCCTGCAGCCCAACGGCATGCCCAGGCTCAATGCCGCACGGATCAGCGTTTGGGTTTACGGGCCAAATGGCGGTGGCTATCAATACCTTCGTTTCGTTGACGAAAGGCTGGTCGAGATCGAACTGCGTCGCCGCCCGCCCAACGGGCCGCTGCTGCCTTGGTGAGCCGAGGCTGCGGCAGGCGGTCGCGCCCATAGGCGGTTTTGCCTATTTTTTAGCCAAAACTCTAATAAACCTTAATATTTACTGCCTAAATGGCGGATATTTGTTTGGCTCTGTGCTAGCTTTGCCGGCTCTTGCGCTGGTGCGCCAACGGCCCGCCCGATGGCCCCGGCGTTAGCCCACTTATCAGTGGCCGTCAGCGCGAACCAAACACTGGTTTGGGCATCTACATTGCCGATTGGCGTGGCTGTACCCAGACGCCGGACCCCGCGGGGGCCGGTCCGACGGCTGACGTTGCTCTGGCAACCCAACGAATTTGAAAGGGAAGGAACACCACAATGGCACTTACCAAAGACCAACTGATCGCTGACATCGCTGAAGCCGTAGACGCTCCGAAGGCTACCGCCAAGAACGCCCTCGAGCAGCTCGGCCAGATCGTTGCCGACCAGCTGGAAAACGGCAACGAAATCACCCTGCCAGGCATTGGCAAGCTGAAAGTCACCGAGCGTCCTGCACGCACTGGCCGTAACCCGTCCACCGGTGCTGCCATCGAAATCGCTGCCAAGAAAGTTGTAAAGTTCGTGCCAGCCAAGGTACTGACCGACGCTATCAACAAGTAAGTTGAGCGTTGCCGAAAAAACCGTGCCTCAGGGCGCGGTTTTTTTTGCGTCGCTGTTTGCTGATTTCGGTGAATCCTAGGGTGAGGGCAAAGCCTGCGGATGTGCCCAGGCTTCGCCCGCTTGCACGGGCACTTGGCGGGCTAGGCTCTACGGCGCTGTTCGGGAGTTTGAAAGGTCCAGGCCAGGAAGCGGCTTTGCTTCTGTCCCTGGCCCATGGCGACCACCTGGCTATCCAGCGCCCCCGCGCGGGCGATACGGGCCTGGAGCGGCGCCAGGTTGCCGGCCTTGGACACCAGGCAGGTGAACCAGCCAATGCGCTGGCCGCGCGCCACGCTTTCCTCGATCAGCCGCGTGATGAAGCGGATCTCGCCGCCCTCGCACCACAGCTCATTGTGCTGCCCGCCGAAGTTGAGCACCGGCAGCTTGCGGCTGGGGTCGGCCTTGCCCAAGGCACGCCACTTGCGCTGGCTGCCGGCGATCGCCTCCTGTGCGGAGGCATGGAAGGGCGGGTTGCATAGGGTGACGGCAAAGCGTTCCTGCGGCGCCACCAGCCCCTCCAGGATATGTTGGGCAGCGCCTTGCAGCCGCAGCTCGATGGCCTTGGCCAAGCCGTTGGCCTGCACGATGGCCTTCGCCGAAGCCAAGGCCACGGGGTCGATGTCCGAGCCTACGAAGCGCCAGCGGTAATCCAGGTGCCCCAGCAAGGGGTAGATGCAGTTGGCGCCGGTGCCGATGTCCAGCGCGCGAATGGACGCGCCTGTGGGCGGGGCGCCGCCATGGTCCTGCGCCAGCAAGTCGGCCACCCCATGGATGTAATCCGCTCGCCCCGGCACAGGCGGGCATAGGTAGCCTGGTGGAATGTCCCAGAAGGCAATCCCGTAGAGCGCCTTGAGCAACGCACGGTTGAATACCCTGACCGCGGCGGGGTCGGCAAAGTCGATGCTTTGCTTGCCGTAGGGGTTGAGGATGACGTATTCACCCAGCTCGGGCGTGCCCTGGATCAACCGGGGAAAGTCGTAGCGGCCTTGATGGCGGTTACGCGGGTGGAGGGTCGGTTTCATCGTAGGCCGCTAGAAAAAGGTTCGCGGCGGGCGCCCCGTGATTAGCGAGGGCAGCCAGCCGCGACAGGTGCTTCAGAGCGCGCCGATACGGGCGTGCTGTTCGGCCAGCTTGGCCAGGGCCTGCTCGGCTTCGGCGAGCTTGGCGCGCTCCTTGTCGATCACCGCGGGCGGTGCCTTGTCGACGAAGGCCGCATTGGAGAGCTTGCCGCCCACCCGCTGTACTTCACCTTGCAGGCGCTGGATTTCCTTGTTCAGGCGAGCCAGTTCGGCGTCCTTGTCGATCAGCCCGGCCATGGGCACCAGCACTTCCAGTTCACCCACCAGCGCAGTGGCGCTCAACGGCGCTTCATCGCTGGCCTCGAGCACGGTGAAGGCCTCGATCTTGGCCAGCTTGCGCAACAGGTGCTGGTTTTCCTCCAGGCGCCGACGGTCGTCGCCGTTGGCGTTCTTCAGGTACAGGTGCAGTGGCTTGCCGGGGCCGATGTTCATTTCGCCGCGGATGTTACGCACACCTAGCATCAGCTCCTTGACCCATTCGATGTCGCGCTCGGCGGCGTCGTCCAGGCGGCTGTCATTGGCGACCGGCCAGGGCTGCAGCATGATGGTTTGGCCCTGAATGCCTGCCAGAGGTGCCAGGCGTTGCCAGATCTCTTCGGTGATGAACGGCATGAACGGGTGCGCCAGGCGCAGCGCCACTTCCAGTACCCGCACCAGCGTGCGGCGGGTGCCGCGCTGGCGTTCTACCGGAGCGGTGTCGTCCCACAGCACGGGCTTGGACAGCTCCAGGTACCAGTCGCAATATTGGTTCCAGATGAACTCATACAGCGCCTGTGCGGCCAGGTCGAAGCGGAATTGATCCAGCTGCCGGGTCACTTCGGCTTCGGTGCGTTGCAGTTGCGAGATGATCCAGCGGTCGGCCAGCGACAGTTCCACCGCTTCGCCGTTCTGGCCGCAGTCCTCGCCCTTGTCCAGCACGTAGCGGGCGGCGTTCCAGATCTTGTTGCAGAAGTTGCGGTAGCCCTCCACCCGGCCCATGTCGAACTTGATGTCGCGGCCGGTGGACGCCAGCGAGCAGAAGGTAAAGCGCAAGGCGTCGGTGCCGTAGCTGTCGATCCCCTCAGGGAACTCGGCACGGGTCTGCTTGGCGATCTTGTCCGCGAGCTTGGGTTGCAACAGGCCGCTGGTGCGCTTGTCCAGCAAGGCGTCCAGGGTGATGCCGTCGACGATGTCCAGCGGGTCGAGTACGTTGCCCTTGGACTTGGACATCTTCTGGCCCTGCCCATCGCGCACCAGGCCGTGGACGTAGACGGTCTTGAACGGCACTTGCGCCGTGCCGTCGGGGTTCTTCACCAGGTGCATGGTCAGCATGATCATCCGGGCGACCCAGAAGAAGATGATGTCGAAGCCGGTGACCAATACATCCGTGGAGTGGAAGGTCTTGAGGAAGTCCGTTTGCTCAGGCCAGCCGAGCGTGGAGAACGTCCACAGCCCAGAGCTGAACCAGGTGTCGAGCACGTCGTTGTCCTGTTGCAGCGTCACCTCGGCGCCCAACCCGTGCTTGGCGCGCACTTCCGCTTCGCTGCGGCCCACGTACACCTGGCCGCTTTCGTCGTACCAGGCGGGAATGCGGTGGCCCCACCACAGCTGGCGGCTGATGCACCAGTCCTGGATGTCGCGCATCCACGAGAAGTACATGTTCTCGTATTGCTTGGGCACGAACTGGATGCGCCCATCTTCCACGGCGGCGATCGCCGGCTCGGCCAGCGGCTTGGTGGAAACGTACCATTGGTCGGTGAGCCAAGGCTCGATCACCGTGCCGGAGCGGTCGCCCTTGGGCACCTTCAGCGCATGGTCGTCCACGCTCACCAGCAGGCCGGCGGCATCGAAGTCGGCAACGATGCGCTTGCGCGCCTCGAAACGGTCCAGCCCCGCATAGGCGGCTGGCAGCTCGGTGGCGATCTGCTCGTTCACCGAGCCATCGAGGTTGAAGGCTTGCAGCGCTGGGAGAACCTGGGCGTTCTTGTCGAAGATGTTGAGCAGCGGCAGGTTGTGGCGCTTGCCGACTTCATAGTCGTTGAAATCGTGCGCGCTGGTGATTTTCACGCAGCCGGTGCCGAAAGCCGGGTCGCAGTAATCGTCGGCGATGATCGGAATGCGCCGGCCCACCAAAGGCAGCTCGACGAACTTGCCGACCAGGGCCTGGTAGCGTTCATCGCTCGGGTTCACCGCCACGGCGACGTCGCCGAGCATGGTTTCCGGGCGAGTGGTGGCCACTACCAGGTAGGCGTGGCCTTCGGCCGTGGTGGCACCGTCGGCGAGGGGGTAGCGCAGGTTCCACAGGTGGCCTTTTTCGTCGTGGTTTTCCACTTCGAGGTCGGAGATCGCCGTATGCAGCTTGGTGTCCCAGTTGACCAGGCGCTTGCCACGGTAGATCAGGCCGTCTTCATGCAGCCGTACGAAGGCTTCCTTGACCGCTTCGGACAAGCCGTCGTCCATGGTGAAGCGCTCGCGCGACCAGTCCACGGATGAACCGAGGCGGCGGATCTGCCGGCTGATGTTGCCCCCAGACTCGTTCTTCCACTCCCAGACCTTCTCGAGAAACGCCTCGCGGCCGAGATCATGGCGGCTCTGGCCTTTGGCTTCGAGCTGGCGCTCCACCAGCATCTGGGTGGCGATACCGGCGTGGTCGGTGCCCGGCTGCCACAGGGTATTGCGGCCCTGCATGCGGCGGAAGCGAATGAGGGCGTCCATGATCGCATTGTTGAAGCCATGGCCCATGTGCAGGCTGCCGGTGACGTTCGGCGGCGGGATCATGATGGTGTAGGGGTCGCCAGAGCCCTGGGGCGCGAAGTAGTTCTGCGCTTCCCAGGTCTGATACCAGGAAGTTTCGATGGCGTGCGGCTGGTAAGTCTTGTCCATGCGCGGCAGGGCCCTGTAAGGCAAGTATTCGGGAAAGCCGGACAGTATAACGGGAAGGAGGTTTATGTTGTAGGAGCAGGGGGCCGGTCGTCTGGCGCCGGCCTGTGAACCCGCACAGGCCACGGATGCAGCCAAGCCCGGCATGCGCCCGAGGCTCCGGGCGCCGGCGCGGGACGAGCCTGGCGCGCAGTGCGGGCTATGCTACGGGCGGGCTATCCAGCAAACGCTGCATGCGCGCCTCGAGCCGGCGCTTGATTTCGGTCTCGATGTGCGGCGCGAAGTCGTCGATCACATCCTGCATGATCCGCCGGGCGGCCTCGCGCAGTTCGGCGTCAAGGTGCAGCAGCGTGTCCTGGCGGTTTTGCGCCGGGCTTGCAGCCGCCGGTGGTGCGACTTCCACCAGGGCCGGCACTTCGGCGCTTGCAGCGGTTGGCGCCTCGACTGCCTCGAACAACAGCGGGATCGACTCCTCCGCGGGCTCTTCGACCGTTTCGGTCAGCACCGGCGGCTCCAGGGAATCATCCCCAAGCAGGCGGCGGATGGACTCTAGGTCGTCCAGCAGTTGGGTGGAGTCGGGCAAGGGGGTGGGTTTATCCATGAAGGCAACTCAGATACGCGTCAGGCGGTGATCCTGCAAAGGATAGCCCTGTTCGCGATAGAAGCGGAAATTCTCCCGGGCCTGGTTTCGCACCGGTGGGTCGGCGATGACGATTTCCGCCACGCGGGCAAACCGGGCGACGAAGGTGGGCACTGCCAGGGTCAGGTTGATCAGCAGGTCGCCGTTACCCCCCGCGGGCTCGGCCAGCCCGAGTGTCACAGGCGCCAGGCCAAGTTCCTCGGCCTGGGCATGGGGAACGAAGCTCTCGCCCTTGAACGCCCACAGGCGGGCGTCCAGATCCTGGCGTTGTTCGGCATCGGCGCAATGGACATGCACCTGATGGCCTAGGCGCCAGGCTTTTTCGGCGAGCTTGCAGGCGAAATCCAGCCGCGCCGAAGGCAGCGGGCTGGGAAGGACATAAAAGTCGACTTGAGTCATGGCGACGAGCCACCGGGCTAGCGGGTGCCAGCCTGGTGGCCATGCTCCTTAAACGGCGACGCGGTCGAGCAGGTACTGGGTCAGCAACGGCACTGGGCGGCCGGTAGCGCCTTTGTCCTTGCCACCGCTGAGCCAGGCAGTGCCGGCGATGTCCAGGTGCGCCCACTCGAAGTTCTTGGCGAAGCGCGAAAGGAAGCATGCCGCGGTGATGGTCCCGGCTTTTGGCCCACCGATGTTGGCGATATCGGCAAAAGGGCTATCCAGTTGTTCTTGGTACTCGTCGAACAAAGGCAGTTGCCAGGCGCGGTCGTCGGCGCGGCGGCCAGCGGAGAGCAGGTCCTGGATCAGGCCATCGTTGTTGCCGAGCAGGCCAGACGTGTGCCCGCCCAGCGCAACCACGCAGGCGCCGGTAAGGGTGGCGACGTCTACCACAGCCTTGGGCTTGAAGCGCTCGGCGTAGGTGAGGGTGTCGCACAGCACCAGGCGGCCTTCGGCATCGGTATTGAGGATTTCCACCGTTTGCCCGCTCATGGTCTCCACGATATCGCCGGGGCGAGTGGCCGTGCCGCTGGGCATGTTCTCGGCACAGGCCATCAGGCATACCAGGTTGATCGGCAGCTGCAGTTCCAGCACAGCGCGCAGGGTGCCGAACACGCTGGCGGCGCCACACATGTCGAACTTCATTTCATCCATACCGGCGCCGGGCTTGAGGCTGATGCCCCCGGTATCGAAGGTGATGCCCTTGCCCACCAGCACATAGGGCTGGTCGGTCTTCTTGCCGCCCTGGTATTGGGCCACGATCAGGCGCGGCGGTTGGGCGCTGCCCTGGGCCACGGCAAGGAACGAGCCCATGCCCAGCTGCTGCAGCTTCTTCTCGTCGTGAACCTCGACTTTGAGGTTCTTGTGTTCCTTGGCCAGGCCCTTGGCCAGCTCTCCGAGGAAGGTCGGGTGGCAGACGTTCGGCGGCATGTTGCCCAGGTCGCGGGTCAGGCTCATGCCCAGGGCGATCGCGCGGGCGTGCTGCACTGCGCGCTCGACCTCGGCGGTGTCGGCCTTGGCGGTCAGCAGGGTGATCTTCTTCAGCGCACGCGGGTCTGCCTTCTTGCTCTTGTAGCGCTCGAACAGATAGGTGGCGTCCAGCACCGTCTCGGCCAGCAGGCGAGCCTTGCCATAGGTATCGCGGTTGCTTACCTGTACTTCCTCGAGCGCCAGCACTGCATCGCCGCCACCAAGGTTCTTCAGCACACCCAGGGCGGAGCCGACGGCTTTGCGCCATTGCCGATCGGTGAGGGCGTCCTTGCCGACGCCCAGCAGCAATACGCGCTCGGCGCGCAGGCCCGGAAGGCTATGCAGCAGCAGGGTCTGCCCAGCCTTGCCTTCCAGGTCGCCGTGCTTGAGCACTGCGCTGATAGCCCCATTGCTTTGCTGGTCAAGCTTGCTGGCAATGGCGCCGAGGCTGCGGCCCTCACTGACTGGCACCACCAGGGTTGCGGTCTTGAGCGTTTCGGCATTCACGCTTTTTACAAGCAGTTCCATTTAGCGTCCCTAATAAGTTGTTCGACTTAAACGCGGCGTGTCGCCCCGTGTTGCCCCAGGCATAAGCGCCCAGTTTGAGCCTCAGGCTCTGCCGCTGACAACCCCGTTGGCACGCCGCCAAGTGACAGCCACCCACATTCACAGGATAATGCGCGCACTTTTTCCGTCGGGCCTGTGCGCGAGCCGCGCAGGCACATGGCCGCCAAGGCTGGTAACCCCGGGGTGTCTGGTTTGATCGTTTTCCGTTATCTGTCCCGCGAAGTCCTGGTGACCCTCAGCGCTGTCAGCGCCGTGTTGCTGGTAATCATCATGAGTGGTCGCTTCATCAAGTACCTGGCGCAGGCCGCCAGTGGCGCCCTCGACCCGGGCGTACTGTTCCAGATCATGGGCTTTCGCCTGCCCGGCTTCCTGCAGCTGATCCTGCCGCTGGGGCTGTTCCTGGGCATTCTCCTGGCCTATGGCCGGCTGTACCTGGAAAGCGAAATGACCGTGCTGTCCGCCACCGGCATGAGCCAGCAGCGCTTGCTGGCCATCACCCTAGCGCCAGCGGCGGTGGTCGCCCTGTTGGTGGCCTGGCTGAGCCTGAGCCTCGCGCCGCAAGGGGTTGCGCGGGTCGCACAGATCCTCAACCAGCAAGACGCGCTCACGGAGTTCGATACCCTGGTGCCGGGCCGTTTCCAGATGCTGCGCGATGGCACCCGGGTGACCTACACCGAAGAGCTGTCCGAAGACCGCATCAACCTCGGCGGCGTGTTCATTTCCGAGAAGCGTGAGTCTGGCAACGGTAAAAAAGACCGGGGGATTTCCGTGCTGGTGGCAGACAAAGGCCATCAGGAAACGGACCCCAACGGCAATCGCTATCTGATCCTGGAAAACGGCTACCGTTACGACGGCAATCCTGGCCAGCCAGACTACCGCGCCATCCGCTACGACACTTACGGGGTGATGTTGCCGCGCCCGGAAGTGAGCGAAGAGATCAGCGAGCGCGAAGCCATCCCTACAACGGACCTCCTGGGCTCCGCCGAACTGCGTGACCGCGCCGAGCTGCAATGGCGGCTATCGCTGCCGCTGCTGGTGTTCGTGGTCGCGCTGATGGCCGTACCGCTGGCCAGGGTCAACCCGCGGCAAGGTCGCTTCCTCAAACTGCTGCCAGCGATCCTCCTCTACATGGCCTACCTGACCATCCTTATCTCCATGCGCAGCGCCCTTGAAAAAGGCCGCGTGCCCATCGACCTCGGCCTGTGGTGGGTGCACCTGCTGTTCCTTGCCATCGGTGTCGGCCTGATGGGCTGGCAACCCTGGCGCCTGTCGCGGGCACGTCGACGTGCCCTGGCGGAGGTGTCGAAATGAGGCTGCTCGACGGTTACATCGGCCGCAGCGTCTTCGTTGCCATACTCGCGGTGCTGGGCATCATCCTCGGCCTGGCGACCCTGTTCGCGCTGATCGACGAGCTGGGCGACCTCAACGATACCTATACCCTCGGCGACGCCGCCTGGTATGTGCTGCTGACGGCGCCGCGCCGTTTGTACGAGCTGTTGCCGATGTCCGCGCTGATCGGCTGCCTGATCGGCCTGGGCAGCCTCGCCAGCAGCAGCGAGCTGACCATCATGCGGGCGGCCGGGGTGTCCGTGCCGCGCATCGTGTGGGCGGTCATGAAGCCCATGCTGGTGCTGATGCTGGCCGGCGTGTTGGTCGGCGAGTACGTCGCCCCCCCGGCCGAAGACCAGGCCCAGGCGGCCCGCTCGTTGGCCCAGGGTGGTGGCGAGGCGCAAAGCGGCAAACATGGTTTGTGGCATCGTCAGGGTAATGAATACATCCATATCAACACGGTGCAGCCACATGGCCTGCTGTATGGGGTAACTCGCTACGAGTTCGACGACCAGCGCCACCTGCTCAAGTCCAGCTTCGCGCGCAAGGCGGTTTACCAGGACAGTTACTGGTTGCTCAGCGAAGTCACTACCACCGTGTTCAAGGGCGACCATACGGAAGTAGTGCCGGCTGACAGCGAGCGCTGGGACGTGGCGCTGACGCCACAGCTGCTGGGTACTGTCGTCATGGCGCCCGAGTCGCTTTCGATTACCGGGTTGTGGGATTACATCCACTACCTGGCGGCGCAGGGGCTCAATAGTGGCAAGTACTGGCTGGCCTTCTGGACCAAGGTCCTGCAGCCGCTCGTGACCGCGGCGCTGGTGCTGATGGCGATCTCCTTCATCTTCGGCCCGCTGCGTTCGGTGACCCTGGGCCAGCGAGTGTTCACCGGTGTGCTGGTGGGCTTCGTGTTCCGTATCGCCCAGGACCTGCTCGGCCCTTCCAGCCTGGTCTTCGGCTTCCCGCCACTGTTGGCGGTCGCGCTACCGGCGGCGGTGTGTGCCGTGGCCGGTGCCTGGCTGCTGCGTAGGGCGGGGTAAAGGCTTGTAAGCGCTGGCGTTAGCCTGTAGCCGAGGCAGTGCGGGGCTCACAGGCTCCGCTCCCGCAAGGCATAAAAAAAGCCCCGGTTGTAATCAACCGGGGCTTTTTTTATGCGAAGAGGTTTAGGCTTCGGCTTGAACTTCGTCTGCCTGCATGCCTTTCTGGCCCTGCACGGCGACGAAGGTAACCTTCTGGCCTTCTTTCAGGCTTTTGAAACCGTTGCCTTGAATAGCGCGGAAGTGTACGAACAGGTCCGGACCGCTCTCAGGAGTGATAAAACCAAAACCTTTTTCGTCGTTAAACCACTTAACGGTACCGCTCTGACGGGTGCTCATATCTTATTTCCTTGAAGCTCAAAATTAGTGTCAGCTGCTTTTCAAAATGAAAGGGCGCTGTTGCTGGTTGCAGGAAAGTAAGAGACGTCGAACGGGTTGTAGCAAAGCCTAGCGCTACTGCCCAGGTCACGAACCATAGCGACCCATGCAAACTCAGTCGAGACGACTCTACGCCAACTCCAGTTACAAAAACAAGCCCCTGGAGCGGGCCGCTTGTACTGCATTACAACCCATGTTTGTGCCTTATTCCCTTACAGCCAGGATGACGCTCTCGCCGTTATAGCGGTTTGATAATCAACCTGGCTTGCTATGCAAACACAGCGCCATGACGAGGTGATTACACGTTGAAGTTAGCGCAACGGCTCTAACGCCCTAGCCGCGGTAATACCGTTGTGGCACGAACGGCATGCGAGCTACCTTCACCGGCACTTTTTTGCCCCGCACCAGTGCCCAAAGTTCGGTATCCAGCCCACTTAGGTGCGCGTCTATCCAGGCCATCGCCACCGGAGCATTCACGGTAGGGCCAAAACCGCCGCTGCATACCTGCCCGACGATCGTACCGCTGGCATCGACCACTTCGGCGCCTTCGCGTACAGGCATCCGATCCTGAGGCAGCAAGCCCACGCGCTTACGGGGCACGCCTTCGCGTTGCTGTGCATAAATACGCTCGGCGCCAGGGAAGCCGCCGGCACGGGCGCCGTCTGCACGCCGCGCCTTGGAAATGGCCCAGCCCAGGCTGGCCTCCACCGGGGTAAGCTCGGCATTCATATCGTGCCCATACAGGCACAGCCCGGCTTCGAGCCGCAAGGAATCGCGCGCACCCAAGCCGATGGGCGCGACTTCAGGCTCGGCCAGCAGGCGGCGGGCGAGGCGCTCGGCGTCACCGGCGGGAACGGAGATCTCGTAACCGTCTTCTCCGGTATAGCCCGAACGGCTGACGAAGCAGGCGATGCCGTCCAGCTCCATGGCGGCGAATTGCATAAAGGTCATGCTTGCTGCCGCCGGTTGCAGGCGGGCAAGGACGTCGACCGCGCGCGGGCCTTGCAGGGCGAGCAGCGCCCGCTCCTCGAACAACGGCTCGATTTCACAAGCCCCCGCTAGATGCTCGCGCAGGTGGGCCAGGTCTTGCTCCTTGCAGGCGGCGTTGACCACCACGAAGAGGTCGTCCTCGGCAATCTTGGCAACCATCAGGTCATCCAGGATGCCGCCTTGTTCGTTGGTGAACAGCGCATAGCGCTGGGTGCCCACCGGTAGGTCGATGATGTCGACCGGTACCAACGTTTCCAACGCCGCTGCTGCCTTGGCTCCACGCAGGCGGATCTGCCCCATGTGCGATACGTCGAACAGGCCCGCGTTGTCGCGGGTATGCAGATGCTCCTTGAGCACCCCCAAGGGGTACTGCACCGGCATCTCGTAGCCAGCGAAAGGCACCATGCGCGCGCCCAGCTCCAGGTGCAGCGCATGCAGCAGCGTTTTCAATAGAACTTCAGACATTGCTGTACTCCTTCTGCCGCGGCCGTGGCCGTCAGCATTCGATAATGTTGACCGCCAGGCCACCGCGAGCAGTTTCTTTGTACTTGCTCTTCATGTCGGCGCCGGTCTGGCGCATGGTGCGAATGACTTTGTCGAGGGATACGTAGTGCTGGCCATCGCCACGCATGGCCATGCGCACAGCGTTGATCGCCTTGACCGAGCCCATGGCGTTGCGCTCGATGCAGGGAACCTGTACCAGGCCGCCAATGGGGTCGCAGGTCAGCCCGAGGTTATGTTCCATGCCGATTTCCGCGGCGTTTTCCACCTGCAACGGTGTGCCGCCGAGCACTTCGCACAGGCCGCCAGCGGCCATCGAGCAGGCCACCCCGACCTCGCCCTGGCAGCCGACCTCGGCGCCGGAAATCGAGGCGTTCTCTTTATAAAGGATGCCAATGGCCGCGGCGGTCAGCAGAAAGCGGATCACGCCGTCGTCGTTGGCACCGGGCACGAAGCGCATGTAGTAGTGCAACACCGCAGGCACAATGCCAGCGGCGCCATTGGTAGGGGCCGTGACCACTCGGCCGCCGCTGGCGTTTTCTTCATTCACCGCCAAGGCATAGAGGTTGACCCAGTCCAGCACGGACAAGCTGTCGCGCAGGGCTGCCTCGGGGTGATTGCGCAGTTGCCGGTACAGGCCGGCGGCGCGACGCTTGACCTTCAAACCGCCCGGCAGAATGCCTTCGTTCTCGCAGCCCGCCGCCACGCACTGCTGCATTACCTGCCAGATGCCCAGCAGGCCGGCGCGGGTTTCGGCTTCCGGGCGCCAGGCGGCTTCATTGGCCAGCATCACCTGGCTGATCGACAGCTGCCGCTCCGTGCAATGCGCCAGCAGTTGTTTCGCAGTGGTAAACGGATAGGCCAGGGCGGTGGTGTCGGCCACGATACGGTCCGCCCCCGCCGCGCCTTCATCCACCACGAAGCCCCCGCCTACCGAGTAGTACTCGCGGCTGCGCAATTGCAGGCCGGCCTCGTCAAAGGCCCTGAAGATCATCCCGTTAGGGTGGAAGGGCAGCGGCTTGCGGATCATTGCCAGGTGCTGCTTTTCGATGAACTCGATTTCGTGCTCGCCCAGCAGGCGTAGCCGGCCAGAGGCGCGAATGGCCGCCAGGCGCGGCTCGATGGTGGTGGTGTCGACGGTATCGGGCTGTGCACCTTCAAGGCCCATCAGCACGGCCTTGTCACTGCCGTGGCCCTTGCCGGTCGCGCCGAGCGAGCCGTACAGCTCCACCCGCACCTGGGCCACGCTGGCCAACAGGTCGTCGCGCCGCAAGCCTTCCACGAAACGCACCGCCGCCCGCATGGGGCCAACGGTATGGGAGCTTGAAGGGCCGATACCGACCTTGAAGAGGTCGAAGACACTGAGTGACATTATCGCTCCTCGCCCTGGACGAAAAACTGGCTGCGCTTGCCGGCCTTCGTGCAACGCGTAAATGAATCGGCAGCCGGAAAGGGGCGGCGAGGTGCCGCCCCAGAAGGCTCAAGCTTCTTGATAGACTTCGATCGGCGGGCATGCGCAAACCAGGTTGCGGTCGCCAAACACGTTGTCCACCCGGCCTACCGGCGGCCAGTACTTGCCGGCTTTCAAGGTCGCCAACGGGTAAGCGGCCTGTTCACGGCTATAGCTGTGTGGCCATTCACCCAACAGTTCCTCAGCGGTATGAGGGGCGTTTTTCAGCGGGTTGTCCTCGGCGTCCAGGGCACCGCTTTCAACCCCACGAATTTCCTCGCGGATGCAGACCATGGCGTCGCAGAAGCGGTCCAGCTCTTCCTTGGATTCGCTCTCGGTGGGCTCGATCATCAGCGTGCCGGCGACCGGGAACGACATGGTCGGTGCATGGAAGCCGAAATCGATCAGGCGCTTGGCCACGTCGTCCACACTGATGCCGCTGCTGTCTTTGATCGGGCGCAGGTCCAGGATGCATTCGTGCGCGACCAGGCCGTTGCTGCCAGTGTAGAGCACGGGGTAGTGCTCCTCGAGCCGGCGGGCAATGTAGTTGGCATTGAGGATGGCCATCTGCGACGCGCGCTTAAGCCCCGCGCCGCCCATCATCCGAATGTACATCCAGGTGATCGGCAGGATGCTCGCGCTGCCGAACGGCGCGGCGCAGACCGCACCTTCTTTGCGCTCGAGCTGGCCATGGCCTGGCAGGAACGGCGCCAGGTGAGCCTTCACGCCGATCGGGCCCACGCCGGGGCCGCCGCCGCCGTGAGGGATGCAGAAGGTTTTGTGCAGGTTCAGGTGGGACACGTCGCCGCCGAACTTGCCCGGTGCACACAGGCCGACCATGGCGTTCATGTTGGCGCCGTCGATGTACACCTGGCCGCCGTTGTCGTGGATGATCTGGCAGATCTCGCTGATCCCTTCCTCGAACACGCCATGGGTGGACGGGTAGGTGATCATCAACGCGGCCAGGCGGTCACGGTGCTCCAGGGCCTTGGCGCGCAGGTCGTCGATATCCACGTTGCCGCGGGCATCGCAGGCGGTGACCACCACGCGCATGCCCGCCATGTGTGCGGTCGCCGGGTTGGTGCCGTGGGCCGAGGAGGGGATCAGGCAAAGGTCGCGCTGGCTGTCACCGCGGCTCTGATGGTAGGCGCGGATGGCCAGCAGGCCTGCGTATTCGCCCTGAGAGCCGGCGTTGGGTTGCAACGACACCGCGTCGTAGCCGGTCGCAGCGCAGAGCATCGCCTCCAGCTCGTCGGTCAGGGCTTGGTAACCCTGGCTTTGCTCGGCGGGTGCGAAGGGGTGCAGGTTGCCGAACTCGGCCCAGGTCACGGGAATCATTTCGCTGGCGGCGTTGAGCTTCATGGTGCAGGAGCCCAGCGGGATCATGGTGCGATCCAGGGCCAGGTCTTTGTCGGCCAGGCGGCGCAGGTAACGCATCAGCTCGGTTTCCGAGTGATAGCGGTTGAATACCGGATGGCTGAGGATTGCGCTCTGGCGCAGCTGGCCACTGGGCAGCGCGCTGGAGGTGCTGGCCGCGAGGCTGGCGAAGTTCGGCTGCTGACCGCTGGCAAGCAATGCCCAGATCGCCTCGACGTCGGCCTGGCGGCTGGTTTCGTCCAGCGACAGCCCCACCCGCTCGGCATCCACTTGGCGCAGGTTGAAGCCGGCAGCGCGGGCATTGGCGTGGACTTCGGCGGTGGCGGCGCCGGTGCGCAGGGTGAGGGTGTCGAAGAAATGTGTCTGCTCGACGGCGACGCCGATTTCGCGAAGGCCGGCGGCAAGGATCGCAGTGAGCGCGTGGGTGCGCTTGGCGATCTGCTGCAGGCCTTGCGGGCCGTGGTACACCGCAAACATGCTGGCAATGTTGGCGAGCAATACCTGCGCGGTGCAGATGTTGCTGGTGGCCTTCTCGCGGCGGATGTGTTGCTCACGGGTTTGCATGGCCAGGCGATACGCCGGCTTGCCGTGGCGGTCGATGGACACGCCAACCAACCGGCCTGGCATGTCGCGCTTGTAGGCATCGCGGGTGGAGAAGTACGCGGCATGCGGGCCGCCGAAGCCCAGCGGAACGCCGAAGCGCTGCGCGCTGCCGATGGCTACGTCGGCGCCGAATTCGCCCGGCGGGGTGAGCAGGGTCAGGGCCAGCAGGTCGGCGGCCACGGCCACCAGGGCCTGGCTGCCGTGGAAGCGTTCGACCACCGCGGCATAGTCCAGCAGGTCGCCATTGCTTGCCGGGTACTGCAGCAGCGCGCCAAAGAACGCGCTGGTGTCGTCGAGGCTGTGCTCATCGCCGACTACCACTTCGATACCCAGCGGCTCGGCCCGGGTACGCAGCACGTCAAGGGTTTGCGGATGGCAGTGGACCGAAGCAAAGAACGCATGGCCGGCACGGTTCTTCGACAGGCGCTTGCAGAAGGTCATGGCTTCGGCGGCGGCGGTCGCTTCGTCCAGCAGCGAGGCATTGGCGATCGGCAGCCCGGTCAGGTCGCTGACCAGGGTCTGGAAATTGAGCAGCGCTTCGAGGCGGCCCTGGGAAATTTCCGGCTGGTAGGGCGTGTAGGCGGTATACCAAGCCGGGTTTTCCAGCAGGTTGCGCAGGATCGGCGCTGGCGTGTGGGTGTTGTAGTAACCCTGGCCGATCAGGCTTTTGAGCAGTTGGTTCTTCCCTGCGATGGCTTTGAGCGCAGCAAGGGCATCGGCCTCGCTTTGGCCGGCATCGCTGTCGAGCACGCTGGTGCCCTTGATGGCGTCGGGGATCACGGCCGTGGTGAGCGCTTCCAGGCTATCGAAGCCCAAGGTATCGAGCAGGGCTTGTTCGTCTGCGGCACGGGGGCCGATGTGGCGGGCGATGAATTCGTTATCGGTAGTCAAAGCAACGTCAAAAGGCATGTTGCGTCTCCTCAAGCTTGGGCGGCGATGAGTTGATCGTAGGCGTCCTGGTCAAGCAGGCCATCGAGTTGCGCGGCATCGGCCGGCTTGAAGCGGAAGAACCAGCCGTTGCCCAGAGGGTCTTCGTTGACCAGCTCGGGGTTGGCTTCCAGCGCCTGGTTGACTTCGACGATCTCGCCGTCCAGCGGCATATTGATGCTGCTTGCTGCTTTTACTGACTCCAGCACGGCGACTTCAGCGTCAGCGGCATGACCACCGGGCGTTGGCAGTTGCACGAAAACCACGTCACCCAACGCTTCTTGAGCGAAAACGGTAATGCCGACGGTCACGGTGCCATCGGTTTCGGCGCGCAGCCATTCATGCTCGTGGGTGAAACGCAAAACGCTCATGCAGCACTCCCTGAAGGCCAAAACGGCCAGAAACGAGGGCCCGTGGTAGCGGGCAAGGTGGCGGAGGCATTGCAAATTGGTTGCCAAACAGGGCACGGCCCCGGTTTTGCTGGGCAATACCAAGGCTCAGCATAGGCACGACTCTCGAGGGTGTAGCGAAATGTTTACAGCGATTGGAGCATGGGCCGCAATTTCGGGCATGTGAGCTGTATTGAAATCATTACGCTGTAACGCGAACGTGCCGCGTCGGAGCGCCTGTGGTTTTGACACCCCGCCCATTGCCAGAGCGGGCTGGCCGTGGCGGCTACGGCAAACCCTGTATCACGGGGTGCCTGGGATGCCGTATTTACGCAGGCGGTTGGCAATGGCGGTGTGGGAGGTGTGCAACCGGGCGGCCAACTGACGGCTGGAAGGGTAGTCGGTGTAGAGCTTTTCCAGGAGCGCGCGTTCGTAGTCGTCCATCGCCTGCTCCAGGCTGTGGACTTCCCGGTCCCGCTGCTGTGCTACCGAAGTGCCGGCGATATCCAGGTCGCCGATGTCGACCAGGGTGCTCTCGCAGATCGCGGCGGCGCGGAAGATCACGTTCTGCAGTTGGCGAACATTGCCCGGCCAACGGTTGCCCAACAGCGCCGGGTACGTCCCTGGGGCCAGGCGGCACACCGGGCGGCCGATCTGCGCGCAGGCCTGGCGCATGAACCAACGTGCCAGCAGGAGGATGTCCTGGCCGCGGTCGCGCAGTGGCGGCACTTCCAGGTTGAGCACATTGAGGCGGTAGTAGAGGTCTTCGCGGAAGGTCCCTTCGCCAACCATCTTGCCCAGGTCGCGGTGCGTGGCGCTGAGGATGCGCACATTCACCTTCACTTCACGCTCGCCACCTACCCGGCGGAAACTGCCGTCGTTGAGAAAGCGCAGCAGCTTGGCCTGCAAATACGGCGACATTTCGCCGATCTCGTCCAGAAACACCGTGCCTTGGTGAGCCAGCTCCATCAAACCGGGCTTGCCGCCGCGCTGGGCGCCGGTGAAAGCGCCGGGGGCGTAACCGAACAGCTCGCTCTCGGCGAGGTTCTCTGGCAGCGCAGCGCAGTTCAGGGCCAGGAAGGGCGAACCGTGGCGGGCGCTGGCGGCATGGCAGGCGCGGGCCACCAACTCCTTGCCGGTGCCGGTTTCGCCATGAATAAGCAGAGGAGCATCCAGGGTCGCGATGCGCTGGGCTCGCGCCTTGAGCTGGCGAATGGCGGCCGACTCGCCAAGCAAGGCCTCGAAGCCTTCGGCGTGGTCATGGTGCAAGGCCGCCAAACGCTCGCCGATCCGGTTGGGCGGGTACAGCGTAAGCAAGGCCCCAGCATTGGGGATAGGCGTGGCGTCGAGCAGCAGGGTTTCGCCCTGCACGGCCACCTCCCGCAAGGGCAAGCGAAAACCGTTCTCCAGCAATGCCGTCAGCAGCGCCGGGTCATTGAACAGCTGCCCAAGCGCTAGGCCCGCGGGCTCCGCGCCGTACAGGGAAATCATCGCCGGGTTGGCCAGCAGCACCTTGCCGGTGGAGTCCACCGCCAACACCGGGTCGCTCATGGCCGCCAGCAAGGCATCGAGCTGCAGGTGCCGCCGCTGGCCGGGGAGGATGTCCACTACGGTCACCGCCTGTACACCTTTCACGCTGAACAGCGCGCCGCGCAGTTCGTCGAGCACAGCCGCGCTCAGCGTGGGGGCATCGATATAGACATTGGGCGGCACCATCTCGACCGCGTCGAGGTTGAGGTTGCGCGCGCCTAGCAGGGCGAGCACTTCCTGAGTGATGCCAACGCGGTCTTGGAAGCTGACGTGAATACGCATGGGGGTAAGGCAGGCCTGGGCGGCAGAAGCGGCGAATTATGCCTCGCCCGCGCCTGCGAAGGAACCGCCGCCCCGGCTGCGCGTCAGCGCTGGGCCAAATGGTCCAGGTCGACCGGGTCGCCACAGTGGCGCTCGAGCTTGTGCTGGATGTCGGCGAACATGGCGTCGTACTGACGGTGCAGGCTGATCGGCAATACCTGGGTAGCGGGCAGGCCATGCCGGCGCGCCAGATGGTCGATGTCGCTGGCAAAGTTGAAGGCCAGGTCCCGAGGGAGGTCGAAGCTTTCGTGCACCGCTTGGCCCGCGATGTCACCGGCTACTTGGAAGTGCATGACGGCGCCGCTGGCGTTCCCGCGAGGCTCGTAGGTGATGTCCAGCTGGTAGGCAACGTCGCGCGGCTGGACGGGGGTATGTTCCAGGTGCAGATGACCAGGCTCGAACATGGCTGGCGCTCCCATGATGAACGCCCCGGTGGGTCCGGGGCGTGGAACATCAAGCATAGACGGCCAACGGCTATCGGGGCTCAGACCTTGAACTGGTCCATCAGGCGCATTTGCTGGCTGGCCAGGGCATTGAGCTGGCTGCTCACCTGGGCCGATTCGGTCGCCTGGCCGGTCAGGGTCTCGGTGACCATGCGGATCGCCGACACGTTGCGGTTCACTTCTTCGGCCACCGCGCTTTGCTCCTCCGCGGCGCTGGCGATCTGCAGGTTCATTTCGCTGATGATCCCTACCGCTTCGCTGATTCGCGACAGCGCCGACGACGCTTGCAGGATCTGCGTGGCGTTGTCCTGCGCCTTGCCCTGGCTCGAATGCATGGTCGATACCACGTCGCGGGTGGCGCTTTGGATGCGCTCGATCACGTGGCGGATCTCTTCCACCGAGTCTTGGGTGCGCTTGGCGAGGTTGCGTACTTCATCGGCCACCACCGCGAAGCCTCGGCCGCTTTCACCGGCCCGGGCCGCTTCGATCGCGGCGTTGAGCGCCAGCAGGTTGGTTTGCTCGGCGATGCTGCGGATCACTTCCAGTACGGTGCCGATCTGCTCGCTGTTGACGGCCAGGGTTTCCACTTCGCCCACCGCCTTGCTCACTTCATCGGCCAGGCCGTTGATGTCGCGGGTGCTGCGCTCGATGATGTTCATGCCGTCACGGGCGGACTGGTCCGCGCCCTTGGCCGCGTTCGCAGCGTTCGAAGCGCTGCTGGCGACTTCCTGGGCGGTCGCGCTCATCTGGTTGGAAGCGGTAGCCACCTGGTCGATCTCGCGGAACTGCACCTGCATGCCGTCGCTGGTCTGCCGGGCGATCTCGGAAGACTGGTCGGCGGTAGCACGCGCTTCGGTGATGCTGGTCTTGATCTGTGCGATGGTCGGTTGCAGTTTGTCCAGGAAGCGGTTGAACCAGCTGGCCAGTTCGCCCAATTCGTCGCGGCGAGCGTATTGGATGCGGCGAGTCAGGTCGCCCTCGCCGCTGGCGATATCCTTGAGCATCATCGCTACGCCCGTGATTGGGCGGGTCACGCCCGATGCGGTCAGCCACAGCAGGGCCAGGCCAAGCAGGCCAGCCATCACGGCCACCAGCAGGGTTTGCAGGGCACCGCTGTTCTGCGCGCTGTCGAGCAGCCCTTGCAGCTTGAGCGCGTCGGCGAGCAACACATTGCGCGGCAGGTCGATGGCGACGCCCCAGGCGGGGGCACCTTCGACCGGTACGACTGGGTAAATGGCCCGAATGATGTCGCCGCGCGCTACTACCTTCGCGGTTCCACCCTGGACCAATTGCAGGATTTCCCGGCCTTCATCGCCCAGGGAAGTGTCGATGCGCTTGCCCAGCGTGTCGGCGGCATCGCTGTTAGCGGCCAGCACGCCCTTGCTCGACAGCACCATGATGTGGCCTGCGCCGTCGAACAGTTCAGCCTTGGCCTTGACCGCGCTCGCTTGCAGCGAATTGAGCGCCAGGTCTACACCGGCAACGCCCACGATCTTGCCTTCCACCCGGATCGGCAAGGCAATGGTGGTCATCAGCACGGTCTTGTTGTTGATGGTGTCGGCATAGGGTTCCAGCAGGCACAACTTACCCGCCTGGAAGGCGCAGGTGTACCACGTGTTGTAGGGCACGCCGCTGGCATTGATATCGGTCTTCGCCAACTCGCTTTCTTCGATCACCGTATTGCTGTCGGTGCCGTCATAGCGGCTCCAATACATGCTGAAGCGGCCATTGGCGTTGGAGCCACGGGCCACGTCGCCGGCGAAGGCCGCGTCGTGACCGTCGAAGGCATTAGGCTCGAAGACCGCCCATACGCCCAGCACGTCGTTGTTGCGCTTGAACGCCAGCTCCAACGAGCGGTTCGCCTCCTCGCGCACCGAGGCATCCTCAAAACCATGGCGCTTACCGGCGCCGCTCAGTTGGGCCATTTGCTCGGCCACGTCGCTGGCCAGCATCACGTCGCCGCTATAGGTTTTCTGCAGCAGCGCGGCTTTTTCCGCAGCCTGCGCGAGCAGGAGCTTTTCAACGCTGGCGGTGAGCATGCGCTCGCTCGACGTGCTGACCAGCTGGTTGTTTTGGCGGCTTTGGTAGAGGTTCATGCCCACCACCGTGGCGACCACGGCGACAAGACAGAGCCCTGCCAGGAGAACAATCTTCAAGCGGATGGAAAGTGTCTGCAACATGGGAGCGCTCACAATGAGGGGGGCACTGGTCAGCGAGGACAGGGCGCCCCGCATGCCGAAAGTCGGCTACCTCATCGCATCGGCCTGCAATGTTACGGCTTGAAATATTTCCGACGAATGGTCATTGCTTTTTGGATCCGCTTATTGATTCTGGGCGAGACCAAATCCATAGGTTGACGAGCACCATCCCCCCGATGGCCGCGTAGATCGGCCAGTAGTGGCGCAGCATCAGCCACATGATGGTTGCACACAGCAACATGCTGAAGGTGGCCGCCAGCTTGGAGCGGCGCGTGATGACCTTGCCGTTGCGCCAATTGGCGATGATCGGGCCGAACACCTTGTGCCGTTCCAGCCATGCGGCGAGCCGAGGTGAGCTTCGCGTGGCGGCCCAGGCGGCGATCAGTACGAACTCGGTGGTGGGCAAGCCAGGTATGAAGATCGCCACTATGCCGATGCCCAGGCAGACATAAGCGAGCACCCCATAAAGGATGCGAGCGAGGCGGGAGCGATTGGGAGAAACCTGTGGCATGGTACTGGCCTGTGCCCTGATAGCCGCGCCGCCTGCTTGCGCGGTGCTGTTAAGCCAATGCGACATGGGCATAGGCCTGGCGTAATAATTCGCTGAAACGTTCGAACGCAGCGATCGCGGCGCTCTCGGCCTCGGCGTTTTCATCTTCGCTCAAGGGCAAGCCGTCGAGCATCCGGATAAAGCGCTTCCAACCCTCAGCCCGGCCGCCTTCCGGCTCGCCGAGGTGGCGAGCACCGAAAGTTTCGGACAATCCAAGGGCTTCGGCACGCTTGATCAGAAACGCGGCGCCGAGTTTCGACCCTTCGGAGACAAAAATCCACCCCAGCGCAGCGGCAACGGGCAGGTCATGCAGTTCGCCCGGCTCGGTAGCGGGGGGTGCGACCCCGAGGTCTATCAGGTCCTGCCGAGCCTGTTCGGCGCGGCACCGGGCCGAGAGGTCCGGGATCAACGCTATCAATCGAGGATCGCGGTACAACGGCTGCAGTTGCAGCTGAAAGCGGTACTGCGCGACGACGAAGTGGCTGAAGTTTTCCCGGTTATTGAACGGTGCATAAGATTTGACCAGTGTATCAAGCCGTTCATGAGGTGCGTGGGTAGCCTGGTTCAGGCGCTGTGAACGCAATTGTGCGGGCATGGGAATGATCCTTGTGCAAAGAGGGTAACTACAAGACGAAATAGAACGGCAAGCGAGTAAAGAAAGTCCCCGCCGGCCGGCGGGGCTTCAGGTGGCAAGGCGTCAAGCCCTGCCAAGCCATTAGATATCCCAAACCACATTCACCATGAAATTGCGCCCAGGATCGGTGAGGCGATCCAGGTTGGCCGGCGCCGTCACGGCGGCTTCACCGACGCTGTCGTAGCCGCGCACGCTATCCCATTGCCAATATTTCTTATCGGTCAGGTTATAGATGCCCGCATTGACGGTAATGTCGTTCGTGACCTTATAGAAGCCGCTCAGATCCAGCTTGCCGTACCCAGGGGTGTTGAACACGCTGCCGCCGTCTGGCGCGTTGTAGGTGGTTTCGTCGATGCGGTTCTTGCGTCGAACCACAGTCCAGTTCAGGAGCCCACCATAGCGCGCCTGCTCATAACCCAGCCCAAACACTGCGGTCAGTGGGTTGACGCTGTTGAGTGGTTCGCCGGTGTCGTCATTGCGGCCACGGGCGTAGGCCAGCGAACCCTGGGTATACCAGCCCTGCGCTGCTCCGAAGTGATCAAGGTTCAGGCGCCCGCTGAGTTCTGCGCCACGGATGGTGGCGTGTTTGATGTTCACGCTCTGGAAAGTCGTTTCATCGTAGCCGGGGGTGATGGCGTTCTCGTCGATGAAGTCGCGGTATTTGTTGTAGAAGACCGCCATGCTGAAGTTGCCAGCATCGAAGTTGCCACGCAGGCCGGTTTCGTAGCTACGGCTGCGCTCGGGCTTCAAGTCTGGGTTCGGCTCAACGCGGTAGCCGACCGTCGTGTTTTCGAAACGCCCGTACAGCGCCTTGGCCGTAGGAGTGCGGAAACCTTCGGCGTACTGGCCGTACCAGCTGTAGTGGTCATCGAAAGCGTAAGTGACTCCCAGTTTGGGCGTTACCCGGTGCCATTGTTTGGTGTCGTCACTGTAGTCGGTGTTGTCTGAGCTGGTGATCGAAGCCAGGAACTCGTCCGTCAAATGGGGGGTAAGGCGGGTGTAGTCATAGCGCAGGCTCGGCAGGAAGGTCCAGGCGTTCCATCGGATCTGATCCTGTGCAAACAGGCTGTAGGTATCGACGATCGGATCAGGGAAGTCGCTGGTAGGGGTCAGGGTATCGCTGGCGATCGGGCTGGTGGCGCCGATCGCGGTACATCCGCCACCGACTGCGGCGCACACGGCGCTGCCGGTCCGCAGCCCGGTAACCTTCTGGCGCTTGAGCGTAGTCCCGTAGGTGAGCTGGTGGTCGGTATCGCCCGCGCTGAAGGCTTTTTCCAATTGGCCGTCAAAGATCCAGGTACGGTCTTTGTAGGTGGTTTCGCGGTGCCGTATCACTTGTCGCGAGGGCGCATAGAGCTCGTCGGTTTGCTGGTCAGTCTTCGCCAACTGGTAATTCAACGTCCACTTGGCATGATCGGCAAGCAGGCTATCCAGGCCCATGTCCTGGGCGATGCCGAAGCGTTCTCGGGTGATGGTGTCGTTACCCGTGCGCCAGCGGTAGTAGCCAAAGCCACGGCCATTTACATAAGGGCCGCCGTAGGCGCTTTTCTGGTCGGTATCGATATCGCTTTTGTATCTCTCGTAGGTCAGGCTCAGGCGACCATCGCCGCTGTAATTCCAACCGGCCTTGGCCAGCACACTGCTAATTTCGGCATCTTCTGGGTTGGCTGCGGTGCGGGCGGTACCGGTGCCATTGTTGCCGCCGTAGGATTCGGTCTCATGGCCGCTGCGCTGGGATAAGTGCAACAAGCCATCGAATTCGCCGCTGCGTCCGGCCACGGTTGCGGATTTCAGCCAGCTTTCGTCGGCCGAGCTGTAGCCGGTCTTAAACCGGGCACCTACGTCCTTGCCGTGCTTGATGATGTCATCTGGGTCCAGGGTGTAGTAGCTCACCGCGCCGCCGATGGCATCGCTACCGTAAAGCGAGGAAGCGGGGCCTCGCAGAATTTCCATGCGTTTTACGATTTCTGGATCGACGTAGTTGCGGTTGGTCTGTGCATAGGGGCCGTTGAAGTAGCTGCTGGGAACGCTGACGCCGTCGATCTGGGTCAGCACACGGTCGCCATCGATGCCGCGAATGTTGTAGCCGGTCAGGCCGGCGCGCTGACCCGTGCCACCCACCGACACGCCCGGCTCATAACGCACTAGCTCCTTGATGGTATTGCTGTTGCCGCGGTCCATGGCCTGGCGGTCGATCACGCTCACCGAACTGGGCACTGTGTTCGTGGCCTGCGCAGTGCGAGTGGCGCTGATAGTCGTTTGAGGGAGTACCACAGCGGCGGCCGCACTGATCAGCACGATCGAGTTATCGCCCAGTTTCTGGTAATCCAGGCCAGTGCCACCCAGCATCCGCGCGAGCGCCTGCTCGGGCGGCAAGCTGCCAGCCACCCCGGGTGACGTCACGCCATCGGCCAGGTGCGCCGGCAGGCCCACCTGCCAGCCGGTCGCCTGGCTGAACGCGTTGATCGCGCCAACCAAGGGCTGACGTGCAATGTTGAAATCGTAATTGGCCGCCTGGGCCAGGCTGGGTAGGGTGAATACGATGGCGGCGGCCAGGAGGTTGGCTTGGAATGATGAAAGGTGCATCGAAGAACTCCCCAGTGATGCGAATCATTTTCAATAACTGGGGGGGTAGACGTATGCCGGAATCCAACCGCGTAAAAAAACTTTTAGTCGAGGATGACCAGTGCTGGAAATTCGCGCAGTTGCGCCTGCGTGATCCGGGCTAAGGCACGAATGACTGCTATCGGATCGTTGAGCTTGTAGTTGCCGGTCACCGCGATATCGCCCAATTGGGCGTTGGTGTTGACGATCCAGCCTGGGTAGTAACGGCTCAGTTCGGCGAGCACTTGCTTGAGCGGGCGATTTTCAAAGATCAGCCGGCCGTCGACCCAAGACAAATCCTCTTCGGCATTGAGCCGGGTGGTGGGGCCGAAGCCAGCAGGGCCCACTGCAACCGCATCTCCTGCGCTAAGCCGGCGGCGCTGGTTCAGGTCGTTGTGCAGGTCCAGGTCACCACGTGCTACTCGCACCTGCGCTTGCCCATCCAGGTAGCGCACGGCAAAGGCACCACTGCGAGCGCTGGCTTGTAACGGCCCTGCCTGCAATTCCAGGGGTAGGGAATGGTCGGGTACTTCGAACCAAGCTTCGCCCTGATACAACTTCGCGGTTTGCACGCCATCCTGCTGACGGCTGGACAGGGCGCTCTCGGTATTGAGCAGCACCCTCGAGCCGTCTTGCAGCTCCAACCGGTGGCGCTCGCCGGAGAGCGTGATGTAGTCCGCCTTCAGCCGCAGGGGAAGGTTGGTAGTCAGCAAGACCGCCAGCACCAGCGTGGCGGCCAGCGTAAGGAGCTTCAGGTAAGAGGCCCTATGACCACGGTGCTTGCGCGAGCCCTCACGGTCGATTACGCGAGCTGCCTCGCCGACCGCGTCGCTGTGCCATAGGGCAGACACTTTGGCGTAGGCGTTGGCATGGCTTGGATCTTGCGCCAGCCAGGCGTCGAACTGCTGGCATTGGGCAGGCGTGGGGCTTTGCAGCACGATTAACCAATCCATGGCCTGATCCAACGCCGCCGCGCTGGGGGCGCGAAGGGTGTCATGGTCGGTCATGAGAACTCCTAAGGCGGGGGCAGTGGCGCACAGCTTAGCAAATACTTACAAATGTGGTCGTTCAGGCAGGTCGCGCAGTCTCAATGCGTCGCCCGGCATAGACGCCGATGGCGAGCGACGGACGAGGAGCTGCCACCGCTTTAGCCCATTCGTTGAGCGACACCCAAACAGATTGCCATGATCAATTTGAGTTCCTTTTGCACGGTACTTGGCGAAACGCCCAACGTTTTGGCGACTTCCAGATAGCTCTGCCCCTGTAGACGGCTGAGCGTGAAAATCCGCTGCTGACGTGGAGTAAGGCTGGCCACGCTGGCGCTCAAACGTTGAAGCAGGCGATCGGCATGGGCTGCTTCTTCGGCGCTGCTGCCGTCTTGGGCCACATTGAGCATTACCTCGTCGCCCACTCCGTAGGCCACGGTGCGTTCGTGTCGGCGGGCCGCCCGCAAATGATCCAGGGCCAGGTTTCGGGCGGTCTGGAACAGGAACGGCCGCAAGTTGACAACGCTGCGCTCGGCCAGAGCCCGGCTGACCCGCAGGTATGTTTCTTGTAGCAAGTCTTCGGCGGTAGAGGGGTTGCCTACCAGCCTTTGTAGCGCCCGCAGCAGGCTGAGGCGCTGGCTGATGAAAAGACTGTCGAATTGGGATTGGCTCACGATGACAACTGGCCGAAAAGGATCAAATGATAATGCTTCTCATCCTCTCGGCCAGTCAAGAAATATCGTGTAGCAACGGCTCTACTTCGCGTTCATCAGCGCCAGGCAGTTGTCCAGCATACGATTGGAGAAGCCCCATTCGTTGTCGTACCAAGCCATGATCTTCACCATCTTGCCGCTCACCTTGGTGTGGTTGGCATCGAAAATCGAAGACAGGGGGTTGTGGTTGAAGTCCACCGATACCAATGGGAGGGTGTTGTAGCCCAGCACTTTGGAACCCTCGGCCGCTGCCTTGAGCAAGGCGTTGATCTCGTCTGCGGAGGCTTCGCGCTTGACGTTGATGGTCAAGTCCACCAGCGAGACGTTGATCACAGGCACGCGAACGGCCATGCCGGTCAGCTTGCCGGCAAGCTGAGGAAGCACCAGGCCGACGGCTTCAGCGGCGCCGGTTTTGCTCGGGATCATCGAGTGGGTCGCAGAGCGGGCACGGAACGGATCGCTATGGTAGACGTCGATCAGGTTCTGGTCGTTGGTGTAGGCGTGGATGGTTGTCATCAAGCCTTGCTCGATGCCCAGCTCGCGGTCCAGCACCTGGGCCACCGGCGCCAGGCAGTTGGTGGTGCAAGAGGCGTTGGAGATGACCTCGTGCGCCGCGGTCAGGGTGTCATGGTTCACCCCGTATACCACCGTGGCGTCGGCGCCCTTGGCTGGCGCGGAGATGATCACTTTGCGGGCGCCGGCGGTGAGGTGGGCGGCGGCTTTTTCGCGGCTGGTGAACAGCCCGGTGCATTCGAACACAACATCCACGCGGTGCTCTTTCCACGGCAGCTCCGCCGGGTTGCGAATCGCCGACACAGCGATGTGGTCGCCGTTGACACTCAGGCCGCGTTCGTCGTGCTCGACGGTTGCATCAAAGGTGCCGTGGACGGTGTCGTACTTAAGCAGATGGGCGTTCATTGCACTGTCGCCCAAGTCATTGATGGCGACGACCTGCAGGTCCTGGCGGTAGCCTTGGGTATAAAGTGCACGAAGGACATTTCGACCGATGCGGCCGAAACCGTTGATTGCGATGCGAATGGTCATGGCATTACCTACTGTCAGAATTGTGAGCGTCTCCAGCCGAGGACCCGAATCACCAAATCTGTTTTGTTGTTGGAATTACAAGATTATTCGCATAGAAATAGAAAACAAGCCTTTTTGATGGCAGAATTTTGTTTTATCTACAACGCGTGACCGGTACGGCTCTGTCTTTTGATCGACCCCTGGCAGTTAAGTTGAAAGATTTAAGCCAGGTTGATCCGCTGCGGCGCCCGAGAACGGTCCCACCTAAAGCCTGGAGTCATACATGCATCCCCGCGTCCTCGAGGTTACCCAACGGCTGATCGAACGCAGCCGCCCCACGCGCGAGCGTTACCTGGCGATGATCCGCGCCGCCGCGACCGAGGGGCCTCAGCGCGGCAAGCTGCAATGCGCCAACTTCGCCCACGGCGTAGCCGGGTGCGGCGCCCAGGATAAACAGCAGCTGCGCCTGCTCAACGCTGCCAACGTGGCAATCGTGTCGGCGTATAACGACATGCTGTCGGCGCATCAGCCCTACGAGCGCTACCCCGAGGTCATAAAGGCCGCGCTGCGTGAAATGGGCTCGGTAGGGCAATTCGCCGGTGGCGTGCCTGCCATGTGCGACGGGGTTACTCAGGGCGAGCCGGGAATGGAGCTGTCCATCGCCAGCCGCGAAACCATCGCCATGGCCACCGCCGTAGCGCTCTCGCACAACATGTTCGACGCGACGCTGTGCCTGGGCATCTGCGACAAGATCGTGCCCGGCCTGATGATCGGTGCGTTGCGCTTCGGCCACTTGCCGACCATCTTCGTACCGGGCGGGCCGATGCCTTCGGGCATTTCCAACAAGGAAAAAGCCGACGTGCGCCAGCGCTACGCCGAGGGCAAGGCGAGCCGCGAGGAACTGCTGGAGTCGGAGATGAAGTCTTATCACGGCCCAGGGACCTGCACCTTCTATGGCACCGCCAACACCAACCAGTTGGTCATGGAGGTCATGGGGCTGCACCTGCCAGGGTCGTCCTTCATCAACCCCAACACTCCATTGCGCGAGGCCTTGACGGTAGAGGCCGCGCAGCAGGTGGTGCGCATCACCAAGGCCAGTGGCAACTTCATGCCCTTGGGCGAAATCGTCGATGAGCGAGCCCTGGTCAACGCCTGCGTGGCCCTGCATGCCACCGGCGGCTCGACCAACCACACCCTGCACCTGCCGGCCATCGCCATGGCCGCGGGTATCCAACTCACCTGGAAAGACATGGCAGACCTCTCCGAGGTCGTGCCCACGCTGTCCAACGTGTATCCCAATGGCAAGGCCGACATTAACCATTTCCAGGCCGCGGGGGGCATGTCGCTGCTGATCCGCGAACTGCTCGGCGCCGGCTTGCTGCATGAAGACGTCAACACCGTGCTCGGCCATGGGCTGTCGGCCTACACCCGTGAACCGTTCCTCGAAGACGGCCAGCTGGTTTGGCGCGAGGGCCCGGCCGCCAGCCTCGAGGAAGCTATCATGCGCCCGGTCAGCCGGCCGTTCTCCAACGAGGGTGGCTTGCGGGTGATGGAGGGCAACCTGGGGCGCGGTGTGATGAAGGTCTCCGCCGTGGCGCCGGAATTCCGAGTGGTCGAGGCGCCCGCGCGGGTGTTCGAAGACCAGCAGGAACTGGCCGATGCGTTCAAGGCCGGCGAGCTGGAGCGGGACCTGGTGGCGGTGGTGCGCTTCCAGGGGCCACGCGCCAATGGCATGCCCGAGCTGCACAAGATGACCCCGTTCCTCGGAGTGCTCCAAGACCGGGGCTTCAAGGTCGCGCTGGTTACCGATGGACGAATGTCCGGTGCTTCGGGCAAGATCCCGGCCGCGATACATGTTTGCCCCGAAGGGGTAGACGGCGGCCCGCTGGCACGCGTGCGCGACGGCGACATCATCCGGGTGGACGGCATGACCGGCACCCTGGAACTGAAGGTGGACCCGGCCGAATTTGCCGCCCGCGAACCCGCCGTGCCGACCATCGACAGCGGCGTGGGTTGCGGCCGCGAACTGTTCAGTTTCATGCGCGTGGCGTTCAGCTCGGCCGAGCAGGGCGCTAGCGCGTTCACTCAGGCTTTGGGAGCTCTTAAATGACATTGGCACTGGTAGGCGATATCGGCGGCACCAACGCCCGGTTCGCCCTGTGGGAAAACGATGCCATGCGCGCGGTGCAGGTCTTCGCCACTGCCGACTACACCAGCCCCGAGCAAGCCATTGCCCAATACCTGCAGGGCCAGGGGCTGGCGGTGGGCGCGGTGACTTCGGTATGCCTGGCAGTCGCGGGGCCGGTTGATGGCGACGAATTCCGCTTTACCAATAGCCATTGGCGGCTCAGCCAGAAGGCCTTCTGCAACACTTTGCGGGTGGAGCGGCTGCTGCTGATCAACGACTTCACGGCCATGGCCCTGGGCATGACCCGCTTGCAGCCGGGCGAGTACCAGGCCGTGCGCGAAGGCCGGGCGGTGGCGAACCGGCCGGCGGTGGTGATTGGCCCTGGCACCGGCCTTGGCGTGGGCACCTTGTTGAACCTCGGCGCCGGCCATTGGATGGCCCTGCCGGGTGAGGGCGGCCATGTGGACCTGCCCGTGGGCAGCGAGCGTGAAGCGCGCCTGCGTCAGCATATCCAGAATGAAATCGGCCACGTCAGCGCCGAAACCATCCTCAGCGGCGGCGGCCTGCTGCGCCTTTACCAGGCCATCTGCGCCGTCGATGGGTATACGGCCAAGGCCACGCAGCCGTCCCAGGTCACCGAGCTGGCACTGGCCGGGGATGCCGTGGCCGGGCAGACCATCGACCAGTTCTGCCGCTTCCTCGGTCGGGTTGCTGGCAACAACGTGCTCACCGTGGGTGGGCTTGGCGGTGTGTACATCGTGGGTGGGGTGATACCCCGGTTCATCGAGCAGTTCCTGGCCAGCGGCTTCAACGAAAGCTTCGCAGACAAGGGTTGCATGAGCGGATATTTCGCAAATGTGCCGGTTTGGGTCGTTACAGCAGAGTTTTCGGGGCTGATAGGGGCCGGTGTGGCCTTGCGGGAAGGGTCGGCTTGAGCGTCTAATCGGCGTCGAACGGGCGACGACCCGGGCTGATGAGAAGTGAACGCCTTGACCACTGCTGGCAAAACCATTCTGCTGGTCGACGATGACCAGGAAATTCGCGAGCTGCTGACCGCCTACCTGGGCCGCGCTGGCTTTCAGGTCAGTGCGGTCGGTGACGGCCACGGCTTTCGCGAAGCCTTCAATGCCGCCAGCGTCGACTTGGTCATCCTCGATATCATGCTCCCCGACGAAGACGGTTTTAGCCTGTGCCGTTGGGCCCGCCAGCACCCGCGCCAGGCGCACGTACCCATCATTATGTTGACCGCCAGCTCCGACGAAGCCGACCGCATCGTCGGGCTCGAGCTGGGTGCCGACGATTACCTGGGCAAACCCTTTAGCCCGCGCGAGCTGCAGGCACGGATCAAGGCGCTGCTGCGCCGGGCGCAGTTCGGCAGCGAGCGTGCGAGCGAGCTGCTCGCCTTCGATGATTGGCGCCTGGACGTGGTCAGCCACCGGCTGTTCCACATCGACGGCGAGGAAGTGATCCTCTCGGGCGCCGACTTTGCCCTGCTCAAGCTCTTCCTCGACCACCCGCAACAGATCCTCGACCGCGACACCATCGGCAACGCCACCCGAGGCCGCGATCTGATGCCGCTGGATCGGATCGTCGACATGGCCGTAAGCCGCCTGCGCCAGCGCTTGCGCGACACGGAAAAGCCGCCGCGGTTGATCCGCACGGTGCGCGGCAGTGGCTACCTGCTGGCGGCAAACGTTGTCACGGCGTAGGCGGCTGCCGCTTCCCCGCTCGCTGCTGGGGCGCATGCTGCTGCTGACCTTGCTGGCGGTGCTGTTGGCGCAAACCCTGTCGAGCATGATCTGGCTGGCACAGCTACGGGAAACCCAGCTCGAAGGGCTGGTGACCAGCGCCCGTAGCCTGGCGCACTCGATGTCGGCCAGCGCCAGTTACTTCCGTTCGCTACCGCTAGCCTACCGGCCATTGGTGCTGGACCAGCTGCGCAGCATGGGCGGTACCCGCTTCGTGGTATCGCTCAATGACAAGCCATTGGGCATGCGGGTACTGGGCCCAACGCTGCGCCGGACCGCCGTGATCGACGCGGTAACGGGTGTGCTGCGCGAGCGCCTGGGGAGCCAGGTGGAGATTTCCGTGCAGTTCGTAAGCCCCCAGGACCTGCGCATCTTCAACAGTGGCCTCAGCCTGGATGAACTGCCGCGCTCCTGGGCCCATTACGCCCTGACGCTTGAGCCAGTGAACCCGCCGGTGATGGTCACGCAGATCCGCCTGGGCGAAGGGGAGTGGCTGTATATCGCCTCCCTGTTGCCCGAGCCCTACACCACCTTGGAAGAAGAAGGCCTGCCCGCGCAGCAGCTATGGTTCATCGGCCTGACCAGTGCCTTTTTGCTGCTCTTCATCGGCCTGCTGGTGCATTGGCAGAGCCGCCCGCTCAAGCGCCTGGCCCGGGCGGCAAGGGAAATGTCCCTCGGTGCGGAGGTGGACCAGCCTATGGTCGAAGGCGGCGGCAGCGAGGTGGTGGAGGTCAGCCGGGCGTTCAATGCCATGCGCGAGCGCATCAGCCGCTACCTGACCGAGCGCAGCCAGCTGTTCAGTGCGATCTCCCACGATTTGCGCACGCCTATCACACGCCTTCGGTTGCGGGTGGAGCTGCTCGAAGACGAGCCACTGGAGGCCAAGTTCAGCCGCGACCTGGATGAGCTGGAGCTGCTGGTCAAAGGTGCGCTGCAATGCGTGAAAGACACGGACATCCACGAAAACATCGAACCGGTGGACTTGAACCAGGTGCTGGATTGCCTGGTGGAGCCCTATATGGCGCCCGACGGCAGTGGCCGGGTAACCCTGGCCGGTGAGGCGCGCCGGCCTTACCCTGGCAAGCCCCTGGCCCTGAAGCGCTGCATGGGTAACCTCATCGATAACGCGCTCAAGTATGGCCAGCGCGCCCACTTGCTGGTGGAAGACACCGCCAGGGAGTTCGTGCTGCACGTGGATGACGAAGGCCCGGGCGTGCCTTTGCAGCGGCTGGAGAAAGTCTTCGAGCCGCACTTCCGCCTGTCCACCAACCAGCAGGGCTACGGGTTGGGCCTGGGCATCGCGCGAAACATCGCCCATAGCCATGGCGGCGAGGTCAGCCTGCGCAACCTGCCCCTGGGTGGATTGCGCGTGACGCTGTCGTTGCCCCGGGTATAGGCGGGGCTGTGTATCAGGGGCGTGCGTAGTGGCTGGCTTGCCCGCGACTGGCGGCTTCCACGGCGAGGGATAATGTCACCAGTTGGTGACACTCAAGCGCGGCTTCGTTACCTCTGCTGAGCGGCCCCTTGAGTAGACTCGCCCTGCGAATTACAAAAACAAGGTTCAGCATGGACAGGCTACAACTGGAATTCAGCAGTTGGCTTAACAGCACTTCCCATCACCAATGGTTGGCCGCGGAAGCCACCCGCCTGTTGGAGTTCGCCAAGGCGGCACGCCTGGCAGAGGGCTTCGGCTACCTGGACGAGCACGGCAAACTCACCGACACCCCGGCGCAAACCCTGATCACCACCCGCATGACGCATAGCTTCGCGCTCGCGCACCTGCAAGGGCTGCCGGGCTTTGCCGCGCTGGTGGATCATGGCGTCGCCGCGCTCAAGGGCTGCCTGCGTGATAGTGAGCACGGTGGCTGGTATGCGGTGGCTGGCCACGCGGACGGCGACAGTGGCAAGGCCGCTTACCTGCATGCATTCGTGGCCCTGGCTGCCAGCTCGGCGGTCGTTGCCGGCCGGCCTGGCGCCCAAGCCCTGCTCGAGGATGCCGTTGCGGTCATCGAGCGGCACTTCTGGGCCGAGGAGGAGGGCGCCATGCGCGAGGCCTTCGACCAGGCCTGGTCGCAGCAAGAAGCCTACCGCGGCGCCAACAGCAACATGCACAGCGTGGAAGCCTTCCTGGCGCTGGCCGACGCAACGGGAGAGAGCCGTTGGTTGAGCCGGGCCTTGCGCATCTGCGAACGGATCATCCATGGCCAGGCCGCAGGCAACGGCTATCGAGTGATCGAGCATTTCAGCGGCAGCTGGGCGCCGCTGCTGGACTACAACCACGCTCAACCGGCGGACCCCTTCCGGCCTTATGGCAGCACACCCGGGCATGCGTTCGAATGGGCGCGGCTATTGCTGCACCTCGAAGCGGCGCTGAGCCGGGCCGGGTTGGCTGCGCCGGCATGGCTCTCCGACGATGCCCGCCAGCTGTTCGACACCGCCTGCCGTACCGCCTGGCATGTCGATGGCGCCGAGGGCATCGTTTATACCCTCGATTGGAACGACGACCCTGTGGTTCGCCAGCGCATGCATTGGGTTCACGCCGAAGCCATTGCCGCGGCGGCTGCCCTTTTGCGGCGCACCGCGGAGCCCACCTACGAGCACTGGTACCGATTGTTCTGGGAGTACACGGAGGCCCGGCTGGTCGACCGCGAGCTCGGCAGCTGGCACCACGAGCTTGACCCGCAGAATCGTCCTTCCGCCCAGGTGTGGGGCGGTAAGCCTGACCTCTACCATGCGCTGCAAGCCGTACTGTTGCCACGTTTGCCCCTGGCACCGAGCCTCGCCTCGGCGGTTCGCTCCATGTAACTGCCTGGTGACATTTGTGCGTCGATTCGTTACCTGGCGCACTAATTAGTCTGTCTAAACTTCCCGCAGCGCAAGCACAAGACTTGCTATGCATAACAACAAAAAGGTACTTCGATGAACGCGATCAATCGCCTCGCCGCTGTCATTTCCCTCGCCACGCTCTTCCCCTTCGCGGTCCATGCTGCCGATAGCAAAGGCACTGTCGAAGTGGTGCATTGGTGGACCTCCGGCGGTGAAAAAGCTGCTGTTGACGTACTCAAGGCCCAGGTCGAAAAAGACGGCTTCACCTGGAAGGACGGCGCTGTCGCCGGTGGTGGTGGTTCCACTGCGATGACCGTACTCAAAAGCCGCGCCATGGCCGGTAACCCTCCAGGCGTTGCTCAGATCAAAGGCCCGGACATTCAGGAATGGGGTAGCACCGGCCTGTTGAATCCCGACGCCCTCACCGATGTGGCCAAACAGGAAAACTGGGACGGCCTGCTCTCAAAGAAAGTCGCCGATACCGTCAAGTTCGAAGGCAAATACGTTGCCGTGCCGGTGAACATTCACCGCGTGAACTGGCTGTGGATCAACCCGGAAGTCTTCAAGAAAGCCGGGATCGACAAAGCGCCGACCACCCTCGAAGAATTCTACGCTGCCGGTGACAAGCTCAAGGCTGCGGGCTTCATCGCCCTGGCCCATGGTGGCCAGCCGTGGCAGGACAGCACCGTGTTCGAAGACGTCGTACTCTCGGTCATGGGCCCGGACGGCTTCAAGAAGGCCTTCGTCGACCTGGACGAAAAAGCCCTGACCGGCCCGGAAATGGTCAAGGCCTTCACCGAGCTCAAGAAAGTCGCCACCTACATGGACGCCAACCGCGCGGGCCGTGACTGGAACATCGCCGCCGCCGATGTGATCAACGGCAAGGCGGGCATGCAAGCCATGGGCGACTGGGCGAAGAGCGAGTGGACCGCGGCCAAGAAAGTCGCCGGCAAGGACTACCAGTGCGTGCCATTCCCAGGCACCGAAAAAGCCTTCACCTACAACATCGACTCCCTCGCGGTGTTCTTGCTCAAAGACAAGAACAACATCGCCGCGCAGCAGGACCTGGCCAAAGTGGCGTTGGGCACCGACTTCCAGAAGGTCTTCAGCATCAACAAAGGTTCGATCCCGGTGCGTACCGACATGCAGAACGACATGGAGAAACTGGGCTTCGACTCCTGCGCGCAGCAGGCAGCCAAAGACTTCCTGGCGGATGACAAGAACGGCGGCCTGCAGCCGAGCATGGCGCACAACATGGCGACTTCGCTGGCAGTTCAGGGCGCGATCTTCGACGTGGTGACCAACTACATCAACAACCCAAGCGCCGACCCTGCCGCGACCGCCAAGCAACTGGCGAGCGCGATCAAGTCAGCCAAGTAAGCCGTTAACCCGAGCCCCGCGCCTGCGATTCCCCATGGCAGGCGCGGTGGCTGCGAATACCAATGCTTTTCAGCGGATCCTTTGTTTATGAGCTCAGTAGCGGTCTTGGCCAAAGCCTCGCCCCTGGACGCCTTGCAACGCTGGCTGCCCAAACTGGTGTTGGCGCCGAGCATGCTGATTGTCCTGGTCGGCTTTTACGGTTACATCCTGTGGACGCTCGTGCTGTCGTTCACCAGTTCTACCTTCATGCCGACTTACAAGTTCGCCGGATTGCAGCAATACGCTCGCTTGATGGACAACGACCGCTGGTGGGTCGCGAGCAAGAACCTGGCAGTCTTCGGCGGCATGTTCATCGCCATCAGCTTGGTGATCGGTGTATTCCTGGCGGTGTTGCTCGACCAGCGCATTCGCCGCGAAGGCTTCCTGCGCACCGTATACCTGTACCCCATGGCGCTGTCGATGATCGTCACCGGTACCGCTTGGAAATGGCTGCTCAACCCAGGCCTGGGCCTGGACAAGATGCTGCGTGACTGGGGCTGGGAGGGCTTTCGCCTAGACTGGCTGGTCGATCAGGATCGCGTGGTCTATTGCCTGGTCATCGCCGCCGTATGGCAGGCGTCCGGCTTCGTCATGGCGCTTTTCCTGGCCGGCTTGCGTGGGGTCGATCAGTCGATCATTCGTGCCGCGCAGGTGGATGGCGCCAGCCTGCCGACCATTTACCTGAAGATCGTATTGCCGAGCCTGCGCCCGGTGTTCTTCAGTGCGTTCATGATCCTTGCCCACATCGCGATCAAGAGTTTCGACCTGGTCGCGGCGATGACCGCGGGCGGCCCGGGCTATGCGTCCGACCTGCCAGCAATGTTCATGTACACCTTCACCTTCAGCCGCGGCCAGATGGGCCAAGGCTCGGCCAGCGCCATGCTGATGCTCGGTGCGATCCTGGCGATCCTGGTGCCCTACCTCTACTCGGAATTGCGGGGCAAGCGCCATGACTGATACGCGCCTCAAGCCAGGTTTGACCTGGGATCGCGTTGCGATCTACGCGGTATTGCTGGTAGCCGCCGCGGTGTACCTGGTGCCGCTGGTGGTGATGTTGCTCACCAGCTTCAAGTCGCCGGAAGACGTGTTCGCCGGCAATTTGCTCACCTTGCCTGAGACCTTCACGGTGATCGGCTGGCAAAAAGCCTGGGCGACCGTGGGTGGTTACTTCTGGAACTCGGTACGGATCACCGTGCCAGCCGTGCTGATCTCCACCTTCATCGGTGCGCTGAACGGCTATGTGCTGTCCATGTGGCGCTTCCGTGGCTCGCAGTTGTTCTTCGGCCTGTTGCTGTTCGGTTGCTTCCTGCCCTTCCAGACCGTGCTGCTGCCAGCGTCCTTCACCCTTGGCAAGATGGGGCTGGCCAACACCACCACGGGCCTGGTGTTGGTTCACGTGGTCTACGGCCTCGCCTTCACCACGCTGTTCTTCCGCAACTTCTACGTAAGCGTGCCCGAGGCGCTGGTGCGCGCGGCACGGCTGGACGGTGCAGGGTTCTTCACCATCTTCAACCGCATCCTGCTGCCGATGTCGATCCCGACCATCATGGTTTGCCTGATCTGGCAGTTCACCCAGATCTGGAACGATTTCCTGTTCGGCGTGGTGTTCGCCAGCGGCGACGCCCAACCGATCACGGTAGCGTTGAACAACCTGGTCAACACCAGCACCGGGGTCAAGGAATACAACGTGGACATGGCCGCGGCGATGATCGCCGGGCTACCGACGCTGCTGGTTTATGTACTGGCGGGCAAGTATTTCCTGCGCGGGCTCACTGCCGGCGCGGTCAAGGGGTAACAACATGGCAACGCTCGAACTGCGTAACGTAATCAAGAGCTACGGCAGTGGCCTGCCGGACACGCTCAAGGACATCCAGCTGTCGATCGACTCCGGGGAATTCCTGATCTTGGTAGGGCCCTCGGGCTGCGGTAAATCCACGCTCATGAACAGCATCGCCGGGCTGGAAAACATCACCGGCGGGGCGATCCTGGTCGATGGGGTCGACATCAGTGGCATGAGCCCGAAAGATCGCGACATCGCCATGGTGTTCCAGTCCTACGCGCTGTACCCGACCATGACCGTGCGGGAAAACATCGCCTTTGGCCTGAAGATCCGTAAGATGCCCACCGCGGAAATCGACCAGGAAGTCGCTCGGGTGGCCAAGCTGCTGCAGATCGAACATCTGCTCACTCGCAAGCCCGGGCAACTGTCCGGTGGGCAACAACAGCGGGTAGCGATGGGGCGTGCATTGGCACGGCGGCCGAAGATCTACCTGTTCGACGAGCCGCTGTCGAACCTGGACGCCAAGCTGCGGGTAGAGATGCGCACCGAAATCAAATTGATGCACCAACGGCTGCGCACCACTACCGTCTATGTCACCCATGACCAGATCGAAGCCATGACCCTGGGCGACAAGGTCGCGGTGATGAAGGACGGCATCATCCAGCAATTCGGCACGCCGAAGGATATCTACAACGATCCGACGAACCTGTTCGTGGCCAGCTTCATCGGCTCGCCGCCGATGAACTTCATCCCACTGCGTTTGCAGCGTCGGGACAGCGGCTTGGTCGCCGTACTGGACAGCGGCCTGGCGCGCTTCGAGCTGCCGCTCGGGGTGCAGACGCCAGGCCTGGAAGACCGTGAAGTGATCCTGGGTGTGCGGCCGGAGCAATTGATCGTGGCCAAGGAGGCGGGCAGCGCCTTCCCAGGCGTGCGTGCCGAGGTTCAGGTAACCGAGCCCACCGGGCCGGACACACTCGTGTTCGTGACCTTGAACGACACCAAGGTGTGCTGCCGGGTGGCCCCGGATGAGGCGCCGGCGGTAGGAGAAACGCTTGACGTGCGCTTCGACCCGAGCAAGGTGCTGCTGTTCGACGCCGCCAGCGGCGAACGACTGGGCCTGGCGGCCGCGGCGCCAGCACAACGCAGTGACAACGTGGCTCGGTTCACCGGCCGCTGATCGCCACGGGTGGCTGCCACCCGCGGTATTACAATGAGTTCCAATAACAATAAAACGAGGGTAGCCAGGGAATGAACAAGCAAAAAACCACTAAAGTGAACACGCTGCGGCTGGCTCGCCAGCTGTCGGTACTCGGGGCGATGGGGTTGGCGACAACTGCCTACGCGGCCAAGCCCTACGACGCCTCCCAGTACATGACCGGCGACTGGGGCGGCCTGCGTCACGAGCTCTACGACAAAGGCTACGACTTCACCTTCGAATACGTTGGCGAAGCAGCCACCAACCTCAATGGCGGCTACAACGACGATCGCACGGCGCGCTACTCCGACCAGTTCGCCCTGGGCGTGCAGCTGGACCTGGAAAAACTGTTCGGCTGGCACGGTGCTGAAGCCAAGCTTGCGATCACCGAGCGTAGCGGCCGTAACCTGGGCAACGACCGCATCAGCGACCCGCGCGCCGGCATGTTCAGCTCGCCTCAAGAAGTCTGGGGCCGCGGCCAAACCTGGCGGCTGACCCAGATGTGGGTCAAGCAGACCTTCATGGACGACAAGCTGGACGTGAAATTCGGCCGCTTCGGCGAGGGCGAAGACTTCAACAGCTTCCCTTGCGATTTCCAGAACCTGGCGTTCTGCGGCTCTCAGGTGGGCAACTGGATCGGCGACATCTGGTACAACTGGCCAGTCGCCCAGTGGGCCTTGCGCGTGAAGTACAACCTCACGCCTGAACTGTATGCGCAGATCGGTGCCTACGAGCAGAACCCGTCCTACCTGGAAACCGGCAACGCCTGGAAACTCAGCGGCAGCGGCACCAAGGGCGCGATCATTCCGGTCGAACTGGTCTGGTCGCCTTCGATCAACAGCCTGCCGGGCGAATACCGCCTGGGTTACTACTACAGCACCGCCAAGGCCAACGACGTTTACGAAGACGAGAACGGCGATGCCCAGGCCGCTACCGGTGGCACCTACAAGAGCCACAGCAGCAAGCATGGTTGGTGGGTGGTTGCCCAGCAGCAGCTGACCAGCCATAACGGCGACGCCAGCCGCGGCCTGAGCATCTTCGCCAACGCCACCGTGCACGACAAAGCGACCAACGTCGTGGACAACTACCAGCAGGTTGGCTTCGTGTACAAGGGCTTGTTCGATGCCCGTCCTCAGGATGACATCGGGGTAGGCGTTGCGCGCATCCACGTGAACGACGACGTCAGCGACCGTGCTCGCCTGGCCAACGCCTTGAGCGGTATCGACGACTACGACAACCCTGGCTTCGTGCCGGTACGTAGCAGTGAGTACGACGCCGAGATCTACTACGGCGTGCACTTCACCAACTGGCTGACCGTGCGTCCAAACCTGCAATACATCAAGCGCCCAGGTGGCGTGGATGAGGTGGATAACGCCCTGGTTGCCGGCTTGAAGGTACAGGCTAAGTTCTAAGCGTAAAAACGGCCCGCCCTATCGCCGGCGGGCCGTGCTGCTACCGGCCCCACACGGCAGCAGCACGGCTTGCCGGAGACCTCCAGCCGGCTCAACCCTCTTCGAGGGGATAGCGGCTGGCGTTGAGGCTTTCCTTGATCTTGCGCAGATGCGGCTGGAAGTCCACGCCGCGGCGCAGGGTCATGCCAGTGGCAAGCACGTCCAGCACCGTCAACTGAATGATGCGCGAGGTCATTGGCATGTAAATGTCAGTGTCTTCGGGTAGCGGTATGTTCAGGCTCAAGCTGCTGGCCTGGGCCAGTGGCGAGCCGGCGGCGGTCAGCCCCAGCACCGAGGCGCCGTTTTCCCGCGCGATGCGCGCGACTTCCACCAGCTCTCGGGTACGCCCCGTATAGGAAATCATCACGAACAGCTCGCCGGTATGCGCCACCGAGGCCAGCATCCGCTGCATGAGCACGTCGGCGTGGGCGGAAACAGCCAGGTTGAAGCGGAAGAACTTGTGCTGGGCGTCCAGCGCGACGGGCGCCGAGGCGCCAAGGCCGAAGAAGTGAATCTGCCGGGCCTGGATCATCAGGTCGACGGCGCGGCTGACCAGCTGGGGATCGAGCTGCTGGCAGGCGCTGTCCAGCGACGCGATCGCGCTGGAAAAAATCTTCTGGGTATAGGCCGCGGGGTCATCGTCCGGTGCCACCGCACGGCTGACATAAGCCGCGCCGCTGGCCAGGCTTTGGGCCAGTTGCAGCTTCAGCTCCGGGTAGCCGCTCACCCCGAAGGAACGGCAGAAGCGGTTCACCGTGGGCTCGCTGACCTTGGCGGCCTGGGCCAGCGCGGCGATACTGAAACGGGTGGCCTGTTGCGGATTGCCGAGGATCACCTCGGCCACCTTGCGCTCCGCCTTGTTCAGCTCATCGAGGCGCCCCTGGATCTGTTCCAGAAGGTTGCGCATGCGATCCATGTAGTCTCCTGAAGTAGTGAGTGGCCTCGTATGGGCCACACGCCCCGCACCGCGGGTCGATTCCCGGCACGGCTGCTGTGAAGGGTGGTCTATCGTACTGATGGGCCACGACGATCACCAGCGCCACCGTGGCGAGCCGGAAGGTTGTTGTTTTATTACTACATTCCGACTTGATCGACGGGGTGAAAACCCGTAATACTCGTCCAACTTGATAAAAGAACCCATATCATGCTGTCGATTTCCGAACCTTGCACCTTCGCTCTCTTCGGCGCCCTTGGCGACCTGGCCTTGCGCAAGCTGTTCCCGGCGCTGTACCAGCTCGAACGCGCCGGCCTGTTGCACCCGGACACTCGCCTGTTCGCCCTGGCCCGTGAGCCGGGCGATGCCGCTACGCACTTGGCGGAAATCGACGAACACTTGCACGAGTTCGTGCCTGCGGCCGAATTGGACGCAGACCATCTGGCGCGTTTCAAGGCGCGGCTGGAATACCTGCATGTGGATTTCCTCCTGGCTGAAGATTACGCCGTGCTCGCTGAGCGCATCGGCCCGGCGGCGCAGGTCATTGCCTACTTCGCCACGCCTGCGGCGGTGTACGGCGCGATCTGTGAAAACCTGGCCAAGGTCGGGCTGGCCGAGCGCACCCGCGTGGTACTGGAAAAGCCCATTGGCCATGACCTGGACTCCTCGCGCCGGGTCAACGATGCGGTCGCGCATTATTTCCCGGAAAACCGCGTGTACCGGATCGACCACTACCTGGGCAAGGAAACCGTCCAGAACCTGATCGCGCTGCGTTTTGCCAACAGCCTGTTCGAAACGCAGTGGAACCAGAATTACATCTCTCACGTGGAAATCACCGTCGCCGAGAAAGTGGGCATCGAGGGTCGCTGGGGCTACTTCGACAAGGCCGGCCAATTGCGCGACATGGTCCAAAACCACCTATTGCAGCTGCTGTGCCTGATCGCCATGGACCCACCGGCGGACTTGTCGGCGGACGCGATCCGGGATGAAAAGGTCAAGGTGCTCAAAGCCCTTGCGCCCATCACTGGCGAGGGGCTAAGCACGCACGTGGTGCGCGGGCAATACATCGCCGGCTACAGCGAAGGGCGCGCGGTCCCGGGGTACCTGGAAGAAGAAAATTCCAACACCCAGAGCGACACCGAAACCTTCGTAGCGCTGCGGGCAGACATCCGTAACTGGCGCTGGGCTGGTGTGCCGTTCTACCTGCGAACCGGCAAGCGCATGCCGCAAAAGCTTTCGCAGATCGTTATCCACTTCAAAGAGCCGCCGCACTATATCTTCGCCCCGGAGCAGCGCCTGCAAATCAGCAACAAGCTGATCATTCGTCTGCAGCCGGACGAGAGCATCTCTTTGCGGGTGATGACCAAGGAACAGGGCCTGGACAAAGGCATGCATTTGCGTAGCGGCCCGTTGCAGCTGAACTTCTCCGACACCTACCGCAGTTCGCGGATCCCCGATGCTTATGAACGTCTTCTGCTTGAAGTGATGCAGGGCAACCAGAACCTGTTCGTGCGCAAGGATGAGATCGAATATGCCTGGCGCTGGTGTGACCAGTTGATCGCTGGTTGGAAAAAATCCGGGGATGCACCCAAGCCCTACGCTGCCGGCTCATGGGGGCCGATGAGCTCTATCGCGCTCATCACCCGCGATGGCAGGTCTTGGTATGGCGATATTTGAATCCGGCCGGGGTAGTGCCCAAGGCCATGTATTTCTTCACCGTTCACCGGAGATGCCCCGGTGCCTCTGAGCCAAGGATCAGCCGTTATGACGCCTGAACAACAATCCCGCATGGCGGACAAGGTCAAACTCATCGACGAGATCGCCCAACGGGCGCGCATTCTCCCGGTGATCGTCATCAATTCCGAAAGCGAGATCCTGCCGCTGGCCGACGCACTGGCTGCCGGCGGGCTCACCTGCCTGGAAGTCACCTTGCGCTCCCAATATGGGCTCAAGGCGATCAAGATGTTGCGTGAGCACCGCCCGCAACTGACGGTTGGGGCCGGTACTGTATTGGACCGACAGATGTTCGCCGCGGTTGAAGACGCCGGCGCGCAATTCGTGGTTACCCCCGGGGCCACGCCAGACATGCTCCAGGCGGGCGTGGAAAGCGCCATCCCGTTGCTGCCGGGCGTGGCCACGGCGTCAGAGATCATGCTGGCCTATGCGTTGGGCTATCGCCGTTTCAAGCTGTTCCCCGCGGAAATATGCGGCGGCGTGCAGGCGATCAAGGCGTTTGCCGGGCCGTTCGGTGATGTGCGCTTCTGCCCCACAGGCGGCGTGAACACGGGCAATGTCAAGGCATACACCAGCTTGCCCAATGTGATGTGCGTGGGTGGGACGTGGATGCTGGATAAAGAATGGATTCGCGCTGGCCAGTGGGATCTGGTCGAGCAGTGCAGCCGGGAGGCTGTCGCGTTGTTCTAAGTTACTGTTGTCGTTTCATGGCTTTAGGGTGCGCTTGGTCGGCGCACCTTTTTTTTTGCCCGCGCTTTAGCTACGTGGCGCGGTGCTTGGCCCGGAGTGGCTGCAACAGATCCCCCAAACCGTTGTGGTCGATCTCGTGCATCAGCGCCAGTAAGGCGCCCAACTCCCCATGGGGGAAGCCTTGGCGAGCGAACCAGCCCAGATAGTCTCCTGGCAAATCTGCAAGCAACCGACCCTGATATTTGCCGTAAGGCATTTTCATAGTTACCAGTGACTCTAGTTTTTGGAAGTCCATTGTTTAACGCATAAGCCTTTCGAGATGGATGAATTGCACGTGCATTTTGCAATGCATAGGGCCGTGCTTATTGCATTTGGAACGGTAAGGTAAAATCAGTTACATATTCAAGTCGTTGTTATATAAAGGTATTTGCCATTATCCCTAAGTTGGCACGGTGAATGCTCTATTACTGGCAGACCTTATCCACTAGGAGGAAGACAAAATGACCAATTCCGGTAAAGAAGTAGTAAAAACGCTGAACGAGCTTATCCAGACTTGCAAGGATGGCCAGGAAGGTTTCAAGGCCTGCGCAGACGACGTAAAGAACCCTGAACTCAAGGCGCTGTTCGTCAAGCATGCGCAGGAGTGTGGTTCGGCCGCTGGCGAACTGCAAGCCGAGGTTACCGCTCTGGGTGGCAGCCCGGAAGATTCCACCAGCGTGGCGGGCGACCTGCATCGCCGCTGGGTCGATGTGAAATCTATCTTCACTGGTAAAAGCGAAGAAGCCGTTTTGAATGAAGCCGAGCGCGGCGAAGACGTGGCTATCAAGGCTTACAAAGAAGCCCTGGCCCAACCGCTGCCTGCCAATGTCTACGCTATCGTCGAACGCCAGTTCCACGGCGTGCAGCGCAACCACGACCAGATCAAGGCGCTACGCAATATCGCACGGGCCAGCTAACGCATGGATTCCCACTTACGCCGGCGTTGCCGGCGTTTTTTTTGACTGCTGTGCCGGGTCGGCATGGCACACCCGGTTGCGGCCTTCGTGCTTGGCTCGATACAGCGCGGCATCCGCTTCGCAGAGCAGGGCGGTCAAGGTCGCAGGCGGCGAGGCTGCATTCGCCTTGACCGCCACGCCGATGCTAACAGTCAATGGCGTTGTAGCCTTGCTCAATGGGGGAAGGGTTTCTATCTGTTCGCGAATGGCCTGGGCAAGCTGCAGCGCGCCGCTCAAGCCGGTTTCTACCAACAGCACCACGAATTCCTCGCCGCCGTAGCGGGCGGCCAGGTCACCTGGGCGTTGCGCACTCTGGCCGACGACCCTGGCCACATTGCGCAGCGCTTCGTCGCCGCCGTGGTGGCCGTGCAGCTCATTGAATGCGCCAAAATGATCGACGTCGATCATCAACACCGCCATGCCACGACCGCTGCGTTGCGCACGCGCCCACTCCAACTCAAGGGTTTGGTCCAAGCGACGGCGGTTGGCCAGGCCTGTCAGCGGATCGGTAGCTGCAAGCGTGGCCAGGTTGCTTTCCGAACGCCGGCCCCGGCGTAGCTCCCGACGGAACATCAGGGTGAGCCAGGCAATGCCTAGGCATAGCCCGAGCGTTGCCATGCAGATGACCGCGGCAGTGCGCTGCCAAGGGCCGAAGACGTCGTCGTACGCCAGCGCGACAACCACCAGCAGCGGCAGGCCCTCAACCCGGGTGTAGCTATAAAGCAGCCGGCCTCCGTGCAAGCTGGAGATGGCGGTGAAGTAACCGTTCTGGCCACCTCCTAATATCCGCCGCATGTTCGGGCGGTCCGCCAGGTTGAGCCCGATGAGTGAGTTTTGCTGCGTTTCCGGCTCGTGCGCGAGGATATCGCCATCGGTGTTGATCAGGCTGACTGTGCTACCGGCGCCGATGTTCAGGGTCTTGAACAGGTCGCTGAAATACTCGAGGCGCAATACTCCGGATGCCATGCCATGAAAGCCGCCATCGGGGCCGGATATCCTGCGGCTAAAGGCGATGCACCACTTCAAGTCGCCGAGCTGATCCCTAATGGGCCGGCTGATGCGTAGGCCGTCAGCGCTCGACGCTTGGTGGAACAGGAAGTTTTCCCGCTGGCTGAAGTCGAAGTGCCGAGGGACGACGGCCAAGGAGTCGGCTACGATCTGGCCGCTTTCGTTAATCCATAAAATGTCGCCACGCAGGGGGGCGGAGATGGCGCGGCCGAACAGCACCTGGCGCTGCAGCGAAGGGGGCACCCGGGCAAGGTCGGGGTTTTGTGACGCATCGATAAGCCCCTGGAGCGAAAGATCGTACAGTTCAACGTTGCGTTGAATGTCGCTGTCGATGAGTTGAGCCATGTTCTTGGCGCTGCGCAGAGCCACTTCGCGGGCGCTGTCGTACTCTTCGCTGAGCAGGAACAGCACGATCCCGAGGATCGTCATGATGGCCGCCGCGCTTCCCATAACCAGGGTGCGCTCGGCTTTGGCGGCAAGGCGGGCAGAATGGTTGGGCATGAAACGCGGGCTCGACGGCAGGGCGCGGTCATTCTATGGAGGGGGGGAGGGGGTCACAAGACGCGTTTCGCCGGCTAAGTGCCATGCCGCTGGCAACATGTTACGTAGGCCGCTGTATCATCAAAAAAAATTCATGTATTTCAATAGGTTGTATCTGTAAAGGTACACTTTTGTCGAGGACTTGTTACAAACGCTTGTTTGAAAATAGTCACTGCGGCCTGGTCTTTCTGTAATCGAACCCCTCCCGCCACGGTTATTTTTCCTACAGAAGACGCAGAAAGGGCTGATAGATTTCGTCGGTGGTGGGCAAGGACACTAGCGCCCGAACGCAAAACAGAGCCTTCTTATGTCCATCGCCCACAGTGTCGTTCCCAGCTTGCTGTTTATAGGCGCTGCCGCCGCTGTTCAATTGCTGTTTCCCCAGGCCGGGCCATCGTTTGTGGGCTGGCTGGTCCGCATTGGCGCTTTGATTATCCAGCTATGAACCTGCTGCGGCTCAGGCAGGCCTATTGGCGACAGCGCCAGCAGCGCGGATAAGGCACTCGGTCAGCTCGGGCGATGAAAACTTGGTCAATACCGCGTCGGCTCCTGCCTCCGCGGCCCGCCGGCTGTTCATGGCGCTGTCCAGCGAGGTGTGCAGCAAGATATACAGCTTGTTGAAGTCCTGGGTCTCACGAAGGGCGCGAGTCAGCGCATAACCGTCCATTTCAGGCATTTCGATATCCGAAACCACGATGTTGATCTCGGCGGCAGTCCCTTGCAGATCGAGCAGGCAGGTCATGGCGTCCTTGGCGTTGCGGGCCGTGTGGCATTCGATGCCTAGGCTGCGCAGCGCCAGCACAGACTGTTGCAGCGCCACCTGGCTGTCGTCCACCACCAAAATTCGCGCGTGCGAAAGCAGCTCTGCCTGGTCAGGGCTCAACTCCCCTGTTTCAACTTGCTGCCTCGGCGGGGTAATGCCGTGGATGACCTTTTCAATATCCAGCACCTGGACCAAAGTGCCGTCCACATCAGTCACTCCCGTGATGAACGAGCGCCCTCCAGAGGCAAAGGGTGGCGGTCGAATATCGGTGGAGCGGCAGTGAATGATTTTGCTCACGGCCTGAACGTGCAAACCCTGCCGGGAGCGGCTGATGTCAGTGACGATAAGGCAGCCGCCAGAAGGATCGACCAACGGGCGCTCGCCAATGGCACGGCTAAGGTCGATCACCGACAGGGAGGTGCCCCGCAGTGTGGCCACGCCACGTACATGCGGGTGCGAATCGGGCAGGCGGGTCAGCGCAGGGCAAGGGATGATCTCGCTCACCTTGAGAAGATTGATTGCCATCAACTTGCCGCTGCGCAAGGTAAACAATAAAAGCGAAAGAGACTCGGCGCGTGCTTTGGACATATCGACCTTCTGAAGCGAATGCGGCGTGACCGCAGAGAAATACACAGGTGTTATCGGCCAGCCTACGGGCGGCTTGAGCCAGACGCTCAGCGAATGCCCAGGCGGCGAGCGAGGCGGCTGAGGTTGGCTCGGTCCAGGCCGAGTTCACGGGCGGCATTGGACCAATGCCAGTCGTGCCGGCGCAGGCAGTCCTCGATCATTTCGCGCTGGAAACGATCCACGGCTTGCCGCAAGTCGCCTCCTTGGGCGTCGGCGGGGCCAGCAGGCACGGCAGTCGGGGTAGGCGGCGCGACTGGGGCGCCCGGCGGGCCAAGGTCCAGATCCTGCCCGGTCAGGGTCAGGATTCGTGGCCGCACTGCCAGCTTGCCTAGCGCTCGCAGGGCCGAGCGGCCGATCAGATGCTCCAGTTCCCGTACGTTACCTGGCCAAGCATAGGCCAGCAGGGCGGCCTGAGCATCCGCCGCCAGGCGCAGGCTGCCTACACCCAGGCGGGTGCGATTCTGCTCAAGAAAGAAGCCCGCCAGCAACAGGACGTCCTTGCGCCGCTCACGCAAGGGGGGCACCGGCAACGGGTAAACGCTTAAGCGATGGTAGAAATCCGCCCGGCAGCGGCCTGCGGCGACTTCAGCAGCGAGGTCGCGGTTGGTCGCGGCAATCAGGCGCACGTCTACCCGGTGCTCCTGGTCTGACCCCAGGCGCTGCAATTGCCCGGTTTGCAGCACGCGCAGCAGTTTCGCCTGCACCGCCAGGGGCAGCTCGCCGACTTCGTCCAAGAACAAGGTGCCGCCATCGGCCAATTCGAATTTCCCACGCCTGTCCATGCTCGCGCCGGTGAAGGCCCCTTTGACGTGGCCGAACAACTCGCTTTCCACCAGCGACTCGGGCAGTGCTGCGCAATTGAGGCTGACCATCGGCTTGGCCGCCCGTGCCGATGCGCGGTGCAATGCCTGTGCAACCAGCTCTTTGCCCACGCCGGTTTCGCCGGTCACCAGCACGGTCAGCTCGCTCGGCCCGACCAAGGCTATCTGTTCGAGCAGATGGCGCACCGCAGGGCTCTGCCCGATGATTTCCTGGGGGGCACGGCTGGCCTGTTGAAAACCCTCCGCGCGCTCACGCTCGGCCTGCGCAGTCAGGGCCAGGTGGGTAATGTGTTGCTCTACCGTCACGATGGCGGCCGCCAAGCTGGCGAACGCTTCCAGCATGCCGGGCTCGATACGATCGAAGCGCCGGGGGTCAAGCGCGTCTAGGGTAAGCAAGCCCCAGGGCTGTTGGTTTATCAGCAATGGGCAACCGAGGCAGTCGTGTACGTGCAGTTGCTCATGAAGGCCTGCAATCAGACCGTCATATGGATCGGGCAGTGGGCTATCGGCAGCAAAGCGGGTAGGGCCCGCTTGGCTTAGCAAGGCTTCGAAGCGCGGATGCTCGCTTACCTTGAAGCGTCGGCCTAGGGTGTCCTCGCTCAAACCGTCCACGGCCAACGGCACCAGCCACTCGCCGTCCAGCCGTAGCAGGGCCGCAGCATCGCATGGCAACAGCCGGCGCATCGCCTGCAGCAGGCGCCGATACCGCTCGGTTTCAGGAAGGGCTTGGGAGAGGTCGGACACCAGCCCGAGCAAAGCCTGGAGCAACGGCGTTGAGGTCATATTGACTTTGTGTGGGTCATAAAGACGCGCAATCTACATGTGTCATATAGACTCTTAACTTTACAAGTTGCTGAATAATAGAGAATTTTTATCTGGCACGGTTTCTGTAAAGCCAAACGGGTAACTTTACCAATCAGCTGGAGAATACCATGCTCAGTGCTCAACACCGCGCCATTGTCAAAGCGACCGTTCCACTGCTCGAGAGCGGTGGCGAGGCGCTTACCACGCATTTCTACAACCTGCTGCTCAGCGAATACCCCGAAGTGCGGCCGCTCTTCAACCAGGCGCATCAGGCCAATGGCGAGCAGCCGCGGGCACTGGCTAATGGTGTGCTGATGTACGCCCGGCACATCGACCGCCTGGAGGCCCTGGGTGACCTTGTTGGGCAGATCATCAACAAGCACGTGACATTACAAGTGCTGCCCGAGCATTACCCCCTCGTAGGCAGCTGCTTGCTGCGGGCCATTTCCGAAGTGCTGGGTGCCGAGCTCGCAACCGCGCAGGTGGTGGAAGCCTGGGCTGCGGCCTACCAGCAGCTCGCCGACATTCTTATAAGTGCCGAGGAAAATCTCTACAGCGAAAAAGCAATGGCCAAGGGCGGCTGGCGGGGCGGTCGGCCGTTCATTCTGCAACGCAGGGTTCGTGAAAGTGCCGAGATCGTCTCTTTCTACCTGACACCGGCGGATGGCGGCCCCGTAATGCCCGCGCGGCCAGGGCAGTACGTCGGTGTTCGCTTACTTATCGATGGCGTGGAGCACCGCCGTAATTACTCGCTGTCTGCGTTGAGCGCGGGCGATGGCTATCGCATCAGCGTGAAGCATGCCTGCGGTGGCGTGGTTTCGACGTTCCTCCACGAGCGTTTCGCGGTAGGCGACCCTATCGATCTGTACCCGCCGGCCGGGGACTTCGTGCTGCAGAGCAGCGACCGCCCTCTGGTGTTGATCAGCGGCGGCGTAGGAATCACACCTACCTTGGCGATGCTTGAGGCGGCGTTGCCGACCGGGCGGCCGATAGTGTTTATCCACAGTGCACGTAATGGCGAGGTCCATGCGTTTCGGCAATGGCTGGACGAGCAAGCCGGGCTGCATCCACAGCTTACCCGTTTCTATTGCTATGCCCAGGCCGAAGAGGGGAGGGCAGCGCCGGATGCCACTGGGCTGTTAGGCGAAGAGCACCTGACCCGCTGGCTGCCGGTTGACCGCAACGTCGACGCCTATTTGCTTGGCCCTAAGCCGTTCATGGCGGCAGTCAAGCGCAGCCTGCAGGCGCTTGGCGTTCCTGCCGAGCAAACCCGCTATGAATTCTTCGGGCCTGCGTCGGCACTTCAGTGAGCGCTCGCCGTGCCGGTCCCCGAACGGCATGGCTTGGTGGCATATCTTTTTCGGGTTAACCGAGGTTTAATCCGCCCTCCCTTTACTCTCACCCCGATCAACGGTGCTACCTTAGGCTTTGTACGGAAAGTGGCTACGCCCGCCTTGCCCGGTCTTCGCGCGCCAACCTTTCGTACAAACCTCTAGCGGCCTTGCAATTCCGGGCCGCTCTGCACTACAGGACCCTCAATGAACCAGATTCAACCGCGACTCGCCCGCGAGCGGCGCTTTCTTCTTCTTTTAGGTGTTATCTGCCTGGCAATGCTGGGCGGCGCGCTCTATCTGCAGGTCGTCCTCGAAGAGGCGCCGTGTCCACTGTGCATCCTGCAGCGCTATGCCTTCGTCCTGATCGCACTGTTCGCCTTCATTGGAGCGGCCATGCCTGGCCAGCGCGGCGTAACGGTGTTCGAGGCCCTGGTGGTGATCAGCGCGGTAGCGGGGCTCGCCGCCGCTGGGCAGCATGCCTGGGTATTGGCGCATCCGTTGTCCAGCTGTGGCGTGGATACCCTCCAACCGATCGTCGATGGCCTGCCACTGGCGAAGCTCCTGCCTTCGGTATTCGAAGTCCAAGGTTTTTGCACCACGCCCTATCCGCCAATCCTGGGCCTGTCGCTGGCACAGTGGGCGCTAGTGGCATTCACCCTGACCGTGGTATTGGTTCCGCTCGGTGTCTGGCGCAACCGACGCTCGTCATGAATCATGCCGGCCGCTAATGTGCGGCCAGCCCCTCCTGGCCACCATGCAACTGCTGAACCTTCTGAAACCCTTACAGCACAAGGCCTACAGCCGCTGCGACGGCGGTGCGACATCGTGTCGCAAGGGGTTGAAACGGTGACGCATTGTTGCATAATCCGTAATGTACTGTTGCTATATAAGTCATATTCATCGTGGGGCTAGCTCACTACAATCGCGGCAATTTCTGCATAGCCCACCCCTCAGGCCCTTGGAAATCAAGGCATAAGCCTTTTTTTTCGGGCGTTGCGAGGCGCTTGCGGTATCCGGTTGTCTACCCTTCACGATTGTCCGGCCCAAAGGAATGGGGCGCGATCGGGCGACTTGCCTATAATCGGACGAGTCAAAGCAATTTGAGCACTGCACGACACTGGTTGCCTACTTCAGCCGCGGCTGGTTACCAGGCATTCCGTGGACGATCCCGAAAAAATGCTGACGCTTGGCAGGACGAAGTGTTGGCGATCACAACACACATTGCATTGAAGCAAGCTTTAGAGGTCGTGAGATGAGTAAAAAGCGTTACCCCAGACTGTTTGGCATATTGCCCTTTTTCGGCATGCTTTTTCTCAGTGGGTGCGACTGGACCCTGCTCAACCCCAAGGGGCAGGTAGGCATCGACGAGAGAAACCTGATTCTCCTCGCTTTCGCACTGATGCTCACGGTGGTCATTCCGGTGATCGTCATGACCTTCCTGTTCGCCTGGAGATATCGCGCGTCGAACCGGAGCGCCACCTACGCGCCCGAGTGGGCCCACTCCACTAAAATCGAAGCGATCGTGTGGGGCGTCCCGCTGATCATCATCGCGGTCCTGGGCTATGTGACCTACGTTTCCACCCACCACCTCGACCCGTATCGCCCATTGGATTCGGACGTGAAGCCGGTGCGCATTCAGGTCGTCGCGCTGGACTGGAAATGGCTGTTCATTTACCCGGAACAAGGCATTGCGACGGTCAACAAGATCGTCTTCCCGGCACATACCCCGCTTAGTTTCGAAATCACCTCTGACGCGGTAATGAACTCGTTCTTCATTCCGGCACTGGGTGGCCAGATCTATGCCATGGCCGGCATGCAAACCAAGCTTCACCTGATCGCCAACCAGAACGGCGACTTCCAGGGCATCTCCGCTAACTATAGTGGCGCCGGCTTTACCGGCATGACCTTCCAGGCTCAAGCCACCACCCAGGAAGCGTTCGATACCTGGGTCAACGAAGTTCGCAATTCACCGAAGAAGCTTGATTCGGCCGAATACGCCGCACTGGCCAAACCAAGCGAAAAGAACCCCGTCGCGCTGTATTCCTCGGCCACGCCTAACCTGTTCCAGTCCATCATCGATAAGTATGAAGGCATGAACCCAGGCCACCATGGGATGCACGAGAAGGGTGTGCTTGGCAAGGAAGGTAAGGAAGTAAGTGAGAATTCAGCTGCTGGGGCAGAGGAGTAAAAGATGTTCGGTAAATTAACGCTGGAAGCGATACCCTTCCACGAGCCGATAGTGATGGTGACCCTTGCCATCGTTGCGGTGCTCGGGGCAGGCGCATTCGCGGCGATCACCTACTACAAGAAGTGGGGCTATCTCTGGAAAGAGTGGTTCACCTCTGTCGACCATAAAAAGATCGGCGTGATGTATATCGCCGTTGCCGTGGTCATGCTGCTGCGTGGCTTTGCCGACGCCATCATGATGCGGTCGCAGCAAGCGGTCGCCGTCGCTGGGTCCACCGGCTACCTGCCACCGGAACACTACGATCAGATCTTCACCGCCCACGGTACGATCATGATCATCTTCATGGCCATGCCGTTCATGATTGGCCTGATGAACATCGTGGTTCCGCTGCAGATCGGTGCACGCGATGTGGCGTTCCCGTTCCTGAACTCCATCAGCTTCTGGTTCTTCGTGGTTGGCGTGCTGCTGGTCAACATCTCCCTGGGGGTTGGCGAGTTCGGCAAGACCGGCTGGGTCGCGTATCCGCCACTGGCTGGCATCCAGTACAGCCCTGGCGTGGGCGTGGACTACTACATCTGGGCACTGCAGATATCCGGTTTGGGTACCTTGCTGACCGGTGTGAACTTCATCGTGACCATCCTCAAGATGCGTGCCCCCGGCATGACCTTGATGAAAATGCCGGTGTTCACCTGGAACTGCCTGTGCACCGCGATCCTGATCGCCGCCTCGTTCCCGATCCTCACCGCTACGCTGTTCCTGCTGACGCTTGACCGTTATCTGGGTATGCACTTCTTCACCAACGAGCTTGGTGGCAACCCGATGATGTACGTCAACCTGTTCTGGGCATGGGGCCACCCTGAAGTTTATATCCTGATTCTCCCGGCCTTCGGTGTGTTCTCGGAGGTGACTTCCACCTTCTCGAAGAAGCGCCTGTTCGGGTACGTCTCGCTGGTATACGCAACAGTGGCGATCACCGTCCTGTCGTTCATCGTTTGGCTGCACCACTTCTTCACCATGGGTTCGGGCGCCAACGTCAACGCCTTCTTCGGCATCATGACGATGGTCATCGCGGTACCCACAGGGGTGAAAATCTTCACCTGGCTGTTCACCATGTACCGCGGCCGCATCGAGTTCAAATCGCCGATGCTATGGACGATAGGTTTCATCGTCACCTTCAGTATCGGTGGCATGACCGGCGTTCTGCTGGCCGTTCCGGGCGCGGACTTCGTGCTCCACAACAGCCTGTTCCTGATCGCTCACTTCCATAACGTGATCATCGGCGGCGCAGTGTTCGGCTACCTGGCGGGCTTCGCCTTCTGGTTCCCGAAAGCCTTCGGTTTCACCCTGAACGAGCGTTGGGGCAAGGCCAGCTTCTGGTTCTGGCTGCTGGGCTTCTACTTCGCCTTCATGCCGCTGTACGTGCTGGGTTTCATGGGCATGACCCGTCGCCTGAACCACACCGATAACCCGGAGTGGACGCCATGGCTGTACATCGCGATGTTCGGCGCCCTGCTGGTTGCCGTCGGTATCGCCTGCCAGCTGATTCAGTTGTACGTGTCGATCCGCGATCGCCACAAGAACGTCGACGTCACTGGCGACCCATGGGATGGCCGTACCCTGGAATGGTCCACCTCCTCGCCACCGCCGTTCTACAACTTCGCTGAAGTACCCGTGGTTTCCGACCTGGACGCCTACTGGGGCATGAAAGAACGTGCCGAGGCCACCGCCAACGCCGCTGATTACAAACAGATCCACATGCCTCGCAATACCGGCATGGGCGTCATCATGGCTGCATTCAGCCTGGTGCTTGGCTTCGCGCTCATCTGGCACATCTGGTGGGCTGCCATCGTCGGCTTCGTCGGCATGATCGTTACCTTGATCATCCGCAGCTACGACGATGACATCGACTACTACGTTCCGGCCGCCGAAGTGGCCCGTATCGAAGGCGAGCGTCAGCGCGCCCTGGCCAACGCCCAAGCAGGCTTTGCCGGTGGTACCCGTGTGAACTCCACGTTGGAGAAGGTTTGAACCATGGTAAATACCGTTCTGCACGGTGAAGTCGCCCATAGCCACGAGCATGGGCACGACGATCACCACGACGCCGGGGGCATGACTGTCTTCGGCTTCTGGATCTACCTGATGACGGACTGCATTCTGTTCTCCTGCCTGTTCGCCGCGTATGCGGTGCTGGTAGGGAACGTGGCAGGCGGGCCTTCGGGCCACGACATCTTCGAACTGGGCTATGTGCTGGTCGAAACCTTCCTGCTGTTGTTCAGCTCGATCACGTTCGGCTTCTCCATGCTGGCGATGCACAAAGGCAACAAGAGCGGTGTGATGACCTGGCTGTTCATCACCTTCCTCTTTGGCCTGGGCTTCATCGGCATGGAGATTAACGAGTTCCACAAGCTGATCGAAGAAGGTCACGGTCCGGATAAAAGCGGTTTCCTGTCCGCATTCTTCACGCTGGTCGGTACTCACGGCCTGCACGTGTCCAGCGGTCTGCTGTGGATGGCGGTGCTGATGGCGCAAATCAGCAAGAACGGCCTGACCGCGACCAACCAGACCCGCATGAGCTGCCTTAGCTTGTTCTGGCACTTCCTGGACGTGGTCTGGATCTGCGTGTTCACCGTTGTATACCTGATGGGGGCCCTGTAATGGCTAACAACCATTCCGCCGGCGGCGCAAGCCACGGTAGCTTCAAGTCGTACATGGTCGGCTTCGTCCTGTCGGTGATCCTGACGGTGATTCCGTTCGGCCTGGTCATGTTCCAGTCGATGTCCAAGGACGCCATCCTGGCGATCGTATTGGTGTTCGCGGTTATCCAGGTGATCGTTCACCTGGTGTACTTCCTGCACCTGGACCGCTCTTCCGAGCAACGCTGGAACGTCATCGCCTTTATCTTCTCGGCGGTGATCATCGCGTTCCTGGTTGGCCTGTCGCTGTGGATCATGTTCAGCATCCATCACTTCATGCTGGCGAAGTGAGGTAGCTCGCATGTCTGTGAAGCACTTTATCCAAATCACCAAACCGGGGATCATTTTCGGTAACGTGCTTTCAGTGGCAGGCGGCTTCTTCCTTGCCGCGCAAGGGCATGTCGATCTCGGCCTGTTCCTTGCCACGGTGATCGGTACTTCGCTGGTCGTCGCGTCCGGTTGCGCGTTCAACAACTGCATCGACCGCGACATTGACGTGAAGATGGAGCGCACCAAGAACCGGGCCATCGTCCAGGGCCTGATTTCGGTCAAGGTAGCCCTAGCGTATGCCACGGTGCTTGGGGTGCTGGGGCTTGGCATGCTCTACAAGCTGGCCAACCCCCTGGCTGCGTTCTGCGGCTTTATCGGCTTTGCCATTTATGTCGGGCTGTATAGCCTGTACCTGAAGCGCAAGTCCGTGCACGGCACGCTGGTCGGGAGTTTGTCCGGGGCCATGCCGCCGGTGATCGGCTATGTGGCGGTCACTGGGCGTTTCGACATGGCCGCAATGACCTTGCTGGTGATGTTCAGCCTGTGGCAAATGCCGCATTCGTATGCGATCGCCATCTTCCGCTTCAATGACTACCGCGCTGCTTCCATCCCGGTGCTGCCGGTGGAGCGGGGTATCTCGGTGGCCAAACGGCACATCCTGTATTACATCCTCGCCTTCGTGCTAGCCACCCTGATGCTTACTTTGGGAGGCTATGCGGGCCTGAGCTACATGGCAGTTGCCGCAGCGATGGGGATGTATTGGCTGTACATGGCGTGGACCGGCTACAAGGCCGCTGACGACCGTGTATGGGCGCGCAAGCTGTTCGTTTTTTCCATCTTCACCATCACGGCCCTTAGCGTGATGATGTCGGTGGACTTCAAGGCATCGGCGGACTTGTTGCTGACCTCGGCGCTGCCGTAGCAGCCGCCATTGCCGGCGATGAGCCGCGATCCTGACTAACCGGGCCTTGCCCGGTTTTTTTATGGGCGCCGCTGGACAGCCATGCGCCGGCCACCGTATCTTCGGCGCAGGCCAATGATCTGGCCTACGTCGCTCGGACGGTTCCGGGCGCTTACGTACATCGAGGACACCATGGCCGAACTCCGTTCGCCGCGCCGCTTCGCGCGCATTGATCGCCTTCCCCCCTACGTTTTCAATATCACTGCCGAACTCAAGATGGCCGCGCGCCGTCGCGGCGAAGACATCATCGACCTGAGCATGGGCAACCCGGACGGGGCCACGCCGCCGCATATCGTGGAAAAGCTGGTCAACGTCGCTCAGCGCGAAGACACCCATGGCTATTCCACTTCCCGAGGCATTCCGCGCCTGCGCCGGGCGATTTCCCGCTGGTATGGTGACCGCTATGGAGTCGAGATCGACCCTGAAAGCGAAGCAATCGTTACTATCGGCTCCAAGGAAGGGTTGGCGCACTTGATGCTGGCAACCCTGGACCAGGGCGACACTGTGCTGGTGCCCAACCCCAGCTACCCGATCCACATTTACGGCGCTGTGATCGCAGGCGCCCAAGTGCGCTCCGTACCTTTGGTGCCGGGGGTGGACTTCTTCAATGAGCTGGAACGGGCGATCCGCGAGTCGATCCCCAAGCCGAAGATGATGATCCTGGGCTTCCCCTCCAACCCGACTGCACAGTGCGTGGAGCTGGACTTCTTCGAGCGGGTGGTTGAGCTCGCCAAGCGTTATGACGTGCTGGTCGTGCACGACCTGGCTTACGCGGACATCGTCTACGACGGCTGGAAAGCTCCATCGATCATGCAGGTGCCAGGGGCGAAAGACATCGCCGTGGAGTTCTTCACCCTCTCCAAAAGCTACAACATGGCTGGCTGGCGGATTGGCTTCATGGTCGGTAACCCCGAGCTGGTGTCGGCGCTGGCGCGGATCAAGAGCTACCATGACTACGGCACCTTCACGCCGCTGCAGGTCGCGGCCATTGCGGCGCTGGAAGGCGACCAGCAATGCGTGCGGGACATCGCCGAGCAGTATCGCCAGCGTCGCAACACCTTGGTCAAGGGCTTGCATGAGATCGGCTGGATGGTCGAAAACCCCAAGGCGTCGATGTATGTCTGGGCGAAGATCCCCGAACCCTATGCCGCGCTGGGCTCTCTGGAGTTCGCCAAGAAGTTGCTGGCTGAAGCGAAGGTATGCGTATCGCCCGGCATTGGCTTCGGGGACTACGGCGACGACCACGTGCGCTTTGCCCTGATTGAAAACCACGATCGTATTCGACAAGCCGTGCGGGGCATTCGCCAGATGTTCCGCGCCGACGGCCTGCTGGCCAAGCCGGGTAAGGCTACGGTCTAGGCGCCACGCTGTTCTGGTCAAGTTCGGCGCCTGTCGCACGCTCTTGCAGGGTGTGGCAGGCGAACATTATTGCCGCTGCGGTAACGGACTTTTCCCAAGCCCCCATTGTTGGCCGGCCAAGTGCCGGCTTACTCTTGAGTGATAAATAAAATCCATCGCTTCATTAGCTTCCGTCTACAGGCAGGGCGCGCCCGTCGCTGTTACGCTTGCTGTTGCCGTTGCGCTGATCACAGCGACCATGATGCGCTACTAGACTGTACACATTACGCCACTGCCCTCCATAGGTACTTCGAAACCGCCAGTTAAATCGCACGTCTTGAACAGGGGATAGCTATGCACACCAAGCTTTCTGGTTCACCTGCTTCTTCCGCTTCCGCTTCCGTCGACAACGCGTCAGGCTCCTTGCGCTTTGCTCAGGAACTGTTGACCAGAGCCGGAATCGGCATGCATGGCGTGCAACCCTGGGATATGACCCTCAAGGACCCTGGCGTACCTGCCCGGGCACTGGCTGAAGGCAACCTTGGCCTAGGCGAGGCGTACATGAATGGCGACTGGGAGGCGGAACACCTCGACGAGTTCTTTGCCCGGCTATTGCGCGCCGGAGTGGCGGATATGGTCAACCCCGCTGCGTTACTGTTTCATGCGGTCAAGGCCAAGTTCCTTAACTTGCAGAACAAGGATCGCGCCTGGCAAGTGGGTGAGCAGCATTACGACCTGGGCAACGAGTTCTATGAAAGCATGCTCGATCCCCGCATGACCTATACCTGCGGCTACTGGAAGGACGCGAGTGATCTTGCCGAAGCACAGACGGCCAAGCTGGACCTCATCTGCCGCAAGTTGCGCCTCACACCCGGCCAGCGGGTGCTGGACATCGGCTGTGGCTGGGGCAGTTTCATGTCGTATGCTGCCCAGCACTATGGCGTCGAGTGCGTGGGAGTAACCATTTCCCGCGAGCAGTGCGATTGGGCCAAGGCGCGTTATCCTGACCTGCCACTGGATTTCCGGCTGCAGGATTACCGCGATATCGATGAACAATTCGACCATATCGTCAGCGTTGGCATGTTCGAGCACGTAGGGCGCAAGAATCATCGGGTGTACATGGAAACCGCCCATCGCTGCCTCAAAGATGACGGCCTGTTCCTGTTGCATACCATCGGCAAGAACCGCCGTCACAGCACGCCTGACCGCTGGATCGATAAATATATATTCCGCAACGGCGACCTGCCCTCCATCGGCCAGGTGGGGGATGCCATCGACGGGTTGTTCGTCGCCGAGGACATGCATAACTTCGGGGCGGACTATGACAAGACGCTCATGGCATGGTGCAAGAACTTCGAAGCCGCGTGGCCCAGTTTCGCCGAGCGCATGGGCGAGCGGTTCTTCCGCATGTGGCGTTACTATCTGTTGTCCTGCGCAGGAGCGTTCAGGGCGCGAGACATTCAGCTCTGGCAGTGGGTATTGTCCAAGAAGGGCGTGCTCGGCGGCTATGAGCGCGTCAGTTGATCACTTAAAGGTATTGAAATGAGCAATATGTTTCCCGTCAGCCGCCCACGCCGCCTTCGGCAATCGCCGGCCCTGCGCTCGGTGTTCCAGGAGACGGAGTTTCGGCTAGAGGACCTGGTGCTGCCGATCTTCGTGGAAGAGGGCATCGACGACTTCGTGCCGATCACCAGCATGCCGGGGGTGAACCGTATTCCCGAGTCCCGCCTGGCGGGCGAAATCGAGCGCTATGCCCGCGCGGGCATCCGTTCGGTGATGACCTTCGGGGTGTCCCATCACCTGGATGCTACCGGCAGCGACACCTGGAACGAAAATGGGCTGGTGGCGCGCATGGCGCGCATTTGCAAGGACACCGCGCCCGAGCTGCTGGTGATGTCCGACACCTGTTTCTGTGAGTACACCTCCCACGGGCATTGTGGCGTGCTGCACGGGCATGAAGTCGATAATGACGCGACCCTGATCAATCTCGGCAAGCAGGCGGTGGTTGCGGCTCAGGCAGGCGCTGATTTCATTGCCCCTTCCGCTGCGATGGACGGCCAGGTGCAGGCGATCCGTGGCGCGTTGGACGCAGCCGGGTTTCACCAGACCTCGATCATGGCGTACTCCACCAAGTTCGCCTCGTCACTCTACGGCCCATTCCGGGAGGCTGGCGGCACAGCCTTGAAGGGCGATCGCAAGGCTTACCAGATGAACCCGATGAACCGCCGCGAGGCGATCCGCGAGTCGTTGCTCGACGAGCAGGAAGGGGCCGATGCCTTGATGGTGAAACCAGCCGGGGCCTACCTGGACATCATCCGCGACATTCGCGAGGCCTCGCGACTACCGCTGGCGGCATATCAGGTGAGTGGCGAATACGCGATGATCAAGTTCGGCGCGGCCGCCGGCGCGATCGATGAAGCGCGAGTCATGCGTGAGAGCCTGGGGGCGATCAAGCGAGCTGGCGCGGACCTCATCCTGACCTACTTCGCCATGGATATTGCGCGCGACGGGATTTGATCCCTGCTCTTGTAGGAGCTGGCGCCAGCCTGCGAACGTCTGGCGCTTCCTACAGCCCCTGACCTCCGCCACGCCTCAGGGCCGCTCGCCAACCCCTTGCAGGCTCAACGGCAGCCGCACCTCTACCTTCGCTCCGCCGTCGTGGTTATCGAAGGCCACATGCCCGCCGCAGCTTTCGCACAACGCCTTGACGATAGGCAGCCCCAGGCCCCAGCCCTTGGTTTCGCTACGGGTTGAAATAAAGTAAGGCGTGGCCAGGTTGGTCAGCACTTCTTCGGGGAAGCTGCCAAGGTTCGCCACGCTGAAGCGGATATCGCTGCCATCCAGCCACTGGGTTACCCGGATAGGCGCTTCGTGGTCGCCATGTTTGCTGGCATTGATGACCAGGTTGTCGAGAATACGCAGGAACGCGTTTCGATCCCAGCTGACCACTACATCCGTGGCGTTCAGCTGCGCTTCGATCACCTGCGGCACTTGCAGCCGAAGGTTGTTCAGTGCGTCTTCGAACAGGGGGCCGACCACCAGAGGCTCGGCAGCCAGCTTGATACCGCCTCCCATGGCAACGTGCGAGATGTCCAGCACGTTGCCGATCATACGGTCTATGCGCCGCAAGTTGTCTTCAAGGATCTGCAACAGCTCCTCGGTGCGCCGGGCGGGGTTTTTCTTCATCAGCCCGGTGACCATGGTGGCCGCCGCCAGAGGGGAGCGCAGGTCATGGCTGAACGAGCGCATGAAGCGCTCAAGCATGATTTTTTCTGCCCGAAGGCTTTCGCTGCGTGCTACCGCAACCTGTCGCCGCCGCTCGATCCGCTCCAGACGGTTATCGGATTTGACCAGGCTGGCGATGGTGGCAAGCATTTCCTCGGCGTCGATCGGGTGGGTCAGGTAGGCCCGGGCACCCTTGTTCAGGCCCATGGCCTTGTCCGCGCCACTGATGAAGGTCGCGGATATGTTTATGATCGCCGGTACGTGATCGCTGCCAAGCTTGCGCTCGGCTTCGCGAATCAGCTCGAAGCCGCTCATGTCGGGCAGGTTGATGTCCAGGATCACCAGGTCGACAGTGGTGTCCATCAACGCCAGGCCGTCGGCGCCGTTGCTAGCTTCGAGTACTTCGTAGTTCTGCTCGTTGGACAGGATCTTGCGCAACACATAACGGTTGGCGTGCATGTCATCGATGATAAGAATCCGCCTAGTGCGCATCGCGGAAACTCCCCGAGAGCTGCCGCAGTTGCCGCAGCACCGAATCCGTGTAATTGGGCTGGCCTTTGAGCAGCACGCCCGCGCATTGGCTTGCCAGCGCCAGCCGCTCGGCCTCTTCTAGCGGCTTGGCAGTGTTGATCAGCACGCGTGCGTGCATCGCCCAGTCCATGCTTTCGAGCAGGTCTGCACCATAAATGTCGGGCAATTCAAGGTCCAGGAAGATGATGTCGGGACGTACCGCGTGCAGCTTGTCGATGCTGTCGCCGGCGGACGCTGCTTCGATGATCAGCGGTTTGTAGGGCTCGAGCAGATGCCGTAGCAGGTAGCGATCGCCGTCGTTGTCGTCGATGATCAGCACTGTCAGCCCTTCAAGGCTCAAGCTGCGCAGGTCGTCATCGTCTTCCTCGTGAAGCCGCCTGGCGATGTCCACGCTGAACTGGCTGCCCTGGCCAGGCACACTGCGCACGCGAATCTCGCCGTGCAGCAGAACCGCCAGCCGTTGTGCCAGGGGCAAGCCAAGGCCATTGCCTTGGACCTGGGTCAGGCCAGGCATGCGTACCCGGGCGAATTCTTCGAATATCCGCCCCAGGTTATCCTCGGAAATCCCGACCCCGGTGTCTTCGACGACCAGTTCGATGGTTTTCTCGCTAGGCTGGAACACCCGTACCGTCACTGAGCCTTCGGGGGTGTATTTGAAGGCATTGCTGATCAGGTTGCGCATGATCTGGAACAGCCGGTTACGGTCGGTTTCCAGTACCACAGGGTGTTCGAGCGGGATGACTTCCCAAGTCAGGCGCGGGTAACGCAGCGCCAGCGCGGCGGTGAACTGCCGCAGCTGTTCGACGAAGGTCTCCAGGGGGAAGGCCGAGGCCACCACCTCCATGCGCCCGGACTCGGCTTCGGCGAGGTCCAGCAGTTCATTGACCATCTCGGCCAGCTCACCGGCTGCCGCGCTGATAAAGCCTACTTGCTTGAGCTGCTCGGGATTGAGGTGGCCATCGGTACCGTTGAGCAACAGCTTGGAGATGTTCTCGATGATGTTGATCGGGGTGCGGAACTCATGAGTCATGTTGGAAAAGAAACGGCTCTTGGACTCGCTGGCTGCAGTCAGTTCGTGAGCGGTTTTTTCCAGTTCCGAATAAAGCGCGACCACCCCTTTGTTGGTGGTTTCCAATTCCAGGTTGGTGGCTTCAAGCTCGCGCTGCTTGCTCTCCAATTCCGAAGCAGTGAGCAGTAGCTCCGAGCCTTGCTCTTGCAGCGCGATGAAGGGGTCAGCCAGGCCCGCGCTGGCAAGCGTACGGCGTAGCCCCTCGATCTTGCGGTCGTCGGGGAAGGGCAGGGGCGGGTGCACGGCTTTGCCCGCCCGGATACGGGTACCGGTCGGGCCGGTTTCGATAGTCCAGTGCTCCAGCAGCCGCCGAGCGCCCAGCAAGCCTACGCCCATGCCGGTGGGCGAGATGTAGCTGCCGTTGAGGATATCCTGCAGCTCGGCGATACCGGGGCCCTGATCGATGGCCTCGAACATGATGCCGGCCGCTTTGCCCAGCGGGTCGCGATCCAGATAAAAATGGAAGGTGCCGCTACCGGCGTACTGGTAGATATTGCGCGCGAGTTCCGAGACCGCCGTGGCCAGGCGGATCTGGTCGAGCGTGGGCAAGCCCAGCCAGCCGGCGATCTGCTTGGCACATTGGCGGCACATGACCACATCGGTTTCAGCCTGGATGAGCAGGCTTGTCAGGCGCCGGAGGTCAGTCAATTCGCGCCACCACCACGGTGGAGTCGTCGTTCTGACGGTGGAAGTCCCGGTGCAACAACCCGGCGATGACTTCCGGATGGCGAACGCGCAGCCCTGGGTAGCTGTCGGTGTCGAGACGGGTCTTGATGCCATCGCTGGTCATAATGAGCACGGAGCCTGGGTCCCATGGATAAGAAAAGGTATGGATTCGACCAATTCTGTAGCCAACCGTGCCATTGCTGGACACCATGCCGCGGTTTTTTTCCCCGAGCACCAGCCCGGCGATATTACCCATGCCGCAATACAGCACCTGGCGTGTTTCCGGTTTTATTTCGGCAATACCGACCGCCCCGCCGCGGGTGGGCATCAACGCGCGGTGCAACTTGTCCATCAGCTGTTCCAGCGAGTGACGCGCGTCGTGCTCCTCAAACACTTCGCGAGCGCGCGTGCTGGCGGCGCTCGCGGCGTGGCCATGGCCCAGGCCATCACAGATCATCACTCGATTACCCACCACCGCCCAGGCATCGCCGGCCACGTTCTCGCCCGGATACGGCACGCACACGGCGCCATGGCGCAAGCCTGTAGAAGGTGGGGCCAGCTCGAAGCCGGCGAACACCACGGTGCCCTGCTCTGGCTGGGAGAAAATATCGAACTGATCCGCCAGGCGCCGGACCGACCCCAGCCCAACGCCCATGGTACCGATGGAGGAGTAATGGTCGGCCAGGCATTGCCCTACGTTGGCCATGCCGGGGCCGCTGTCCACGGCCAGCAGGCTGATGCTATCCGGCCCCTGGCGATAGATCAGCTGGCCGTGGCCTGCGTGCAGCACCAGGTTGCGCCCCAGCTCTTGAACCACGATGGTGAGTTTGCCGAGGCGTTCTTCGTCGTCGGTCAGCTGGCTCGCCTGACGCACGATCGCCCGGCGAGCCGCATCCACATGGGCCAGGTCACCGACAGGGATCACCAGGCTGCAAACCCGGCTATCTACTTCCATTTCCACAGTTCCACGGTGGTACCCGCGCCTGCGGCGCTCTGAATGCTGAAGTGATCCACTAGCCGACGGGCGCCGCTCAGGCCGAGGCCCAGGCCGCTGCCTGAGGTGTAGCCATCGACCATCGCTTGATCCAGGTCGGCGATGCCCTGGCCTTGGTCAGCGACCACCAGCCGGACTGCCGCGCGGCCATCGCGCAATGTGCGTTCAAGCAGACACTCGCCACCGCCGCCGTAGATCAACGCGTTACGCGCGATCTCGCTGGCCGCGGTAACGATCTTGGTCTGCGATACCAGGCCCAGCCGCGCTTCCTCGGCGGCCTTGCGGACCCGTTGGCGGATAATGACGATGTCAGTTTCCTGTTTCAGCGGGAGTGTCTCTGTGTTCGTCACTCTCGACCTCGGCGACTAGATCATCGTTCACGTTTTTTTCCAGCCAGCGCATGCCTTTCTCGACATTGAGCGCGGTGGCGATTCCAGACAACGACAGCCCGAGTTCCACCAGGGTGATCGCGACTGCCGGCTGCATACCGACAACGATTACCTTGGCGTCGAGAATCCGGGACACGTTGGCGATGTGCGACAGCATGCGACCGATAAAGGAGTCGACGATCTCCAGCGAAGAGATATCGATCAGCACGCCCTTGGCACTGTGCCGAACGATCTGTTCGGTCAGGTCCTCCTGCAGGTCCATGGCCAATTGGTCATGCATGTCTACCTGGATGCTCAGCAGCAGGTAGCGACCCATTTTAAGAATTGGAATCTTGTCGACCATTGTCGCGACCTTAGCGAGGGTTAGCGCTGACGAGGCGAACGTTCAGCTCTTTAAGGGCCATTTGGAAGGCGTCGGAAAGCGAGGCCTTAGTGACAACATCGCCCAGTTCCACGCCCAGATGCACGATGGTTGCGGCGATCTGCGGGCGAATGCCGCTGATGATGCAACGTGCGCCCATCAGCTTGGCCGCAGTGATGGTCTTGAGCAGGTGCTGGGCAACCATGGTATCCACGGTCGGTACGCCAGTGATGTCGATGATGGCGATGTCCGATTCGGTTTCCACGATCTTCTGCAGCAGGGCTTCCATCACCACCTGGGTGCGGTTGCTGTCCAGCGAGCCGATCAGCGGCACGGCCAGCACGCCTGCCCACAGCTGCACGACTGGGGTAGACAGCTCGAGCATGCTCTCTTGCTGCTCACGGATGACTTCCTCGCGGCCTGCGACGAAGCGCTCCATGCTGTAGAGCCCGAGCTTGTCGATCAACTGGCTGGCCGCCAGCAGTTCGGCATTGGCCTGGGTGCCGTCTTGTTGCAGCAGGGCGAACAGCGGTTCTTTGAGCGAGAAGATGAACGTGGCGGTTTCCGAGGGGGTGAAGCCCTGGCGGCTTTGTGCCTGGGAAAGACGCTCCAGGAAAGACTTGACCGGGCTCCAGCCCGGCAGGGCCAGGTCGTCGCCGCTCTCGCTCAGCGCACGGATGAACGCTTTAAGCAGGTCACGGGAGTTGTCGACCATGGTGCGATCGTCGATCAGGTCCGAGCGGATACCAGCCTTGCGCTGGATCTCGATCCATTGTTCAAGTATGGCGCTTTCGTTTTGTTTGAAAATTTCAGCAAGCGCAGCGACGGTCATGAGGCCTTCCTGTAGGGAGTCGTCTGAAAAAACGAGCCACAGTATCAAGAAGGCCGCGCAAACTGAAGGGGAATGGCGAAACCTGTTCCCCCTAAGCGTGATATCAGACGAGCTGGTCGCCGACGTGGAGGATTTTCATCCCGTTGGTGCCGCCGATGGTGTGGTAGCTGTCGCCCTTGGTGAGGATCACCCAATCGCCTGGCTCGACCACGCCGCGCTTGAGCAGCTCATCCACCGCCGCCTGGCTGACCTTGCCGACTTCCAGCGCCGACGGGTCGAACGGCACGGTGTAGACGCCACGCATCATCGCCACCCGGGCTTGAGTCTCGCGGTGCGGTGAGAACGCGAAGATCGGCACCGAGGAGCGGATTCTCGACATGATCAGCGGGGTATAGCCGCTTTCGGTCAAGGCGATGATCGCCTTCACGCCGGGGAAGTGGTTGGCCGTGTACATGGCCGCCAGGGCAATGCTCTCGTCGCAGCGGGAAAACTGCGTGTATAGCCGGTGGCTGGACTTCTTGCTGGTGGGGTGTTTCTCGGCACCCACGCAAATCCGCGCCATGGCCTGCACGGCCTCGATCGGGTAGGCGCCGGCGGCGCTTTCGGCCGAAAGCATCACCGCATCGGTGTAGTCCAGCACGGCGTTGGCCACGTCAGAGACTTCGGCACGAGTCGGCATGGGGTTCTGAATCATCGACTCCATCATCTGGGTCGCGACGATCACCGCTTTGTTATTGCGGCGGGCGTGCTGGATGATTTTCTTCTGGATGGCCACCAGTTCGGCGTCGCCGATTTCCACGCCCAGATCACCGCGGGCTACCATTACCGCATCGCTGGCGCGGATCAAGCCGTCGAGGCTCTCGTCATCGGCGACCGCTTCGGCGCGCTCGATCTTGGCGACCAGCCAAGCGGTGCCACCGGCGGCGTCACGCAGTTCGCGGGCATATTCCATGTCCGAGGCGTCGCGCGGGAACGATACCGCCAGGTAGTCCAGCTCCATCTCGGCGGCCAGCTTGATGTCAGCCTTGTCTTTTTCGGTCAGGGCCGGGGCGGTGAGGCCGCCGCCGCGACGGTTGATACCTTTATGGTCGGACAGCGGACCGCCGATCAGCACCACGCAATGTAGCGCGTCGGCGTCGGCGCGTTCCACACGCATCACCACGCGGCCATCATCGAGCAGCAGTTCATCGCCCACGCCGCAGTCCTTGACCAGGTCTGGGTAATCGATGCCCACCACCTGCTGGTTGCCTTCGGTCAAAGGGTGCGTGGTGGAGAAGGTGAAGGGGTCGCCGACCTTGAGTTCGATGCGCTTGCCGGCAAACTTGGCAATGCGGATCTTCGGCCCTTGCAGGTCGCCCAGCAGCGCCACGTGGCGGCCGTGGCGAGCGGCGATGTCGCGGATCAGGCGCGCGCGCGCCTTGTGTTCATCCGGCGTGCCATGGGAGAAATTGAGGCGAGCCACATCGAGCCCGGCGAGGATCAGTTGCTCCAGGACCTCGGGCGAATTGCTGGCTGGGCCGAGGGTGGCGACGATTTTTGTACGGCGTACGGTCATGCACTGGCTCCTTTATTGACACGCGGTGAAAGGCTACTCCTCAATCCCGCTGTAGTCATTGATGGGTTTGCACTACCTGAGCGCGAGCGCGTTGCGCAGGCCGGGCTGAAGAATTCCGGCGCGGGGCCGATACACTTCAGACGTAAAGGAGATCTCCATGCGAACGCTCATTGTATTGACGATGCTGGCCGCTGTGGCCGGCTGCACCCGCTGGTCGATGGACCAGCATCTCAACAGCGCTTATCGAGCGTATGACGACGGCGATTGTCAGAAGGTCATGCTGGAATTGTCCCAGGTGGACCGCAAGAGCCGCGCCCGCCCTTATATCCGGCCTGAAAGCGCCCTGCTGCGGGGGCAATGCCTGGAGCGCCAGAACCTGATGCCGGACGCCATGCAGACCTACCAGTTCATCATTTATCAATACCCCGACAGCGAGTATGCATTCCGTGCCAAGGCACGCCTGCAAACCCTTGAACAGCTGGGGCGTTACCCGACGGAAGGAGCTGCAATCCCCCGGCCGGCGGGCAATTGAGCGACAAGCGGATGCAAAGGAGCTGGCAGATTGCTAGCCTTGCGTTAAGCTGAGGATCGGAAGGCACTTTACTCGCCCTGTGCCAGTCCGAATCATAGGGCTACGAAACAGTGAAGAAGCCATGTATATCGAACGATGCATAGAGCGGCACCAGCTGCCGTACTACCTTAAGGTGTACAACCGGTATACCGATCGGCCGATCGGTTATCTGGGGAACGTGTCCGAAGCGGGGTTGATGCTGATCAGCACGGTTCCGTTGCTGGTTGGGCCGGATTTTGAACTCCAGCTCAAGGTTCCCGCGCATGACGGTGAGATTCAACTGATCAACCTGACTGGCAGCTGCCTATGGTGCCAGGAAGACGCGACGCCGGGCTTTTACGACTCGGGCTTCATGCTGCTGCAGGCGCCGGTCGAGTACGAGCAGTTGGTGGACGCGCTTCGCCGCTACTTCAGTTTTCTCCCGCTCAGCGCTTCCGCCTGAAGCGCTCGTTGCCGATAGTCTTGGATTATCGGCAACCTTTTGTATAACGCTCCACCAGCTCACTGGCCAGGTGCTCGCCTGGGGCTTGCATCACTTCGAGCCCGGCGGCTGCAAGCTGCGCACACACGTGCTCGCGATGCCCCAGCGCAGGTATGGCCATGCAGTAGGCGCGGGCGTCGGCGTCGGTGCGGATGGGCCTGTGACAGGTCTCGAGCAGGCGCTGTTCGGCGATGTCTGCGATCACCAGCCGGTGCTGGCGGGCGACTTCCGCAAGCGGCCCGACCAGTGCCGCGCCGTCGGCGGGCAAGCGCGTGATCAACACTACCCAATCGCCCCCCGGGTGGCGCTGTAGCAAGCTGGCGGCTTCGGCCGTGTAATCGGTCGGGTGCGTACTCAGTTGCAGCTCTTCCAACACCTGATGCAGCGCCTCTAGCTGGCGTTCTCCCGCGGCTGAGGCGAGCTGCCTGCGGCTGTCACCGGCGCTCAGATGCAGGGCTACCCGGGCGCCGCTGGCCTGCGCCGCGCAAGCCAGCGCCAAGGCAGCATCCATGGCGTAGTCCAAGGCCCTTGCTTCCCCCTGAACGCTGCCCATGACAGGCGCAGTGTCGAGCCAGATCAGCAGCCCACCCGGTCGCGCCAAATCCGCCTGCCCGTTCGCGTCCGCCGCCAGCCGTTGTGCCCGCCACTGGTTGCTAGCTTCCTGCGTCAGCCGCGTTAGCACTGGCAGGTTGGTGCCGGCCCTTGCTCGCTGTGGCAAGGCAAAGCGCTGCCTGGCTTCCCACAGCCCGAGCGGGCCGCTCACATATAGCCATGCCTCGCCCATCATCAACGCGCCTCGGTTCAGCGGCCGCAGTTGGTAGCTGAAGCGGGCGGCATGCCGGGGAGGGATCTTTAGCCTTCGCGGTAGGCCCTGCACCTCAACCGCGTGGGAAAAGCCAAGGCGGTCGCCGAGGCGCTCGTCATATTGGAGGCGTAGCGCTCGCCCGTGAGGGTTTTCCAGCGTCACCTCCACGGTATTTTCCTGGCCTGCCGACAACCGCTGCGGCAGGGCGCGGTGCGGCTCGCCAAGGCGCAGGCGCCGAGCAGCGCGGATATCCAGCGCACTGGCCAGCACAAAAGCTACCAGCATCACCCACGGCAGGGCCCCGAGATCGGCTTGGGCCTCGCAGGCGAAAGCCACGGCTAGCAGCCCCGCGGCCAGCAGCAGGGCAGGGTAGCGTGGGCGGATCAACGCAGGCAGCTCATGGGCGAGGGGCGCCCACTTGATCGAGTTGGTCGGCCAGCACGTGCTCAAGCGCAACGCCATCCAGCCGTTGCGCCATGGCAAGGCGCACCCGATGACGCAGCACCCCCGGCGCGCAGGCTTTGATATCCGCGGCAACGGCGTATTCGCGCCCGTGCAGCAGGGCCCGGGCCTGAGCACACCGCACCAGCGCGATGGCTGCCCGCGGCCCGGCGCCGGTGCTGAACTGGGCGCCAAAGCGGGTTGCGCGGACGATGCGCACTGCGTAGTTCACTAGCGCGTCGTCTACCTTCACGGCCCCGCGCCTGGCTTGTAAGCGGGCGACGTCTTCACCGCTGAACAGCCGCTGCGGAGCGGCGATGGCCAGCATGTCCGGGGCGGTCGACAGGCTGACTTCGCGAACCATGCGGGTCTCGTCTTCCACCGTCGGGAACGCAACTGGCATGGCGAGCAGGAACCGGTCGAGCAAGGCTTCGCCCAGAGGTACTACCCCTGCGGGGTCGAACGGGTTGCGGCTGGCGATCAACATCACCGGGGCCTGCTCGGGCGGTTGGCCGTCGGCCCAGCTTACTTCGGTGGCCTGCAGCGCCTCGCCCAAGGCAGCCTGGGCCGCCAGCGAAGCCTGCTCTAGGCCGGTCAGCAGCAGCACCTGGCCTTGCGCACCGGCCCTGGCAAGGCAAGGGTGGAGCGCTGTGCCCGGTGCAGGTGGCAGGCATTGCAGTTGAGCGAAGTGGGCGCCGAAAGAGGCCGCCAGGGCGCGGCCAGCAAGACGTTTGCCCACCCCCGGCGGGCCTTCCAGCAGCACATGGCCACCGGCCAGCAGCGCGATCAGCAGCGCTTCGGTGACGGCAGGCTGGCCGATGAGCACGGTGTTGAGCTCGGTGCTCCATTCGGCCAATGGGGCTGCCGGCGCAGGCTCGCCAGGTTTGGCGCTGTCAGGCTCGGCCGCAGCGGCGACGGGAAGATCGGTCATAGGGCATTCCTGATGGCTTGAAGCTGCGCCACCTGTTGGCGAAAGGCGGCCGCCGACAAGTGCTCGCCAGGATGTGGGCGCAGCGCTTGGGCGATAGTGGAGGTGGAAGTTGCGGCCAGTTTGGCCAAGAGCTGCCATTGGCCGGCCACGGGCAACTGGCCAAAGCCGGGGTGGCGGCGCCTGGCGCAGCGCTGGATGTCTTCGCGCAGCCCCCGTAGCAGCTGCTCGCGGCCAGCGCGTCGATAGCCTTCGGCTGGCGTGCCCAGGGCGGGTGCTGGCTTGGGCCGCCGTTGGGGCCAGTGGGTTGCGCCCCACCACGCCAACAGCGACAACACCACCAGGGTGCTCGCGAGGGTCGCGGGGTAGGCGGCCAGTTGTTGCAGCGTGGCTGGCGCCGGTTCACGGTACTGCATGACCACCTGGCGCCCCTGGTTGAGGTACCAGAGCAGCCAGGCATTGTCGAACTGGCCCACCGCCCGGTTGCGCCACAGGCCGGTATCGCTGACCACTGTCAGCGTTCCTGCACCCATGTTGAGCTGCAACATATGGGTACCTTGTGGGCTATTTGCCCAGGATTGCGCCAGGTCGTCCGCGTCTTCGAGGTGCCGCCCGGGAGCGAAGCCCATCAGCAATGGGGCGGTATCGGTTTCAAGGTACAGCTCCGTAAGCGTGCTGCGCGCCGCGGTCAAACGGCCGCCCGCGCTGGCGTAAGCGTTGAGCAGGCGGATGTTCAGAGGATCAAGGAGCGGATCCGAGGCGCCGCCCGGTGCCCAATAACCCTGCGCGGCGACCAGCAACCTGCCCCCGGCATACACCCAGGCCAGCAGCGTCTGCGCCTGGGTGGCGCTCATCTGTTCACGCTCGCCGAGCAGCATCAGGCTTACTTCGGTAGCCGGCAGCTGGTTCAGCGGGCGCAAGTCCTGGCTACGGATGACCTCCAGGCCTCGGCTGCGCAGGAATCGCTCCGCGGCCCAATACGGATCGTCTGCGCGGCTCGCCCAGGTAATGCCCAGCAGCGCTGTTGTCGCTACCAGCAATACGACGATGCCCCCAAGCCGCAGCTGGCTCATGCTGCCACATCGGTGGGGAACAACCGCCGCCAGCTGACGCAAAGGCCGGCCCAGGCAGCGTCGCTCGGCAGAGCGCCGGCATAGCGGGCCTGCTGCCAATGTTCCGCCAGCCGCCGGGTGAAATCCTCTAGGCCGCTCAGGCGTAGGCTCGCGACCTGCTCGACCAGCTCTGGCTCGGTCGCGCCGGGCGGTACGAGCAATTGATAGTCCATTGCCAGTCGCGCCAGCAAGCCGCGAAACAGCAGGCCGATGGCCTCTGAGGGGGCCTGGGGCCAAAGGCTCTCCGCCTCATCGATTACCCGCCCCAACGAATGCTCCGGCAGCGGCGTGTACACAGCCCCAAGCGGCCGCCTGCTGGCCAGATGACGCATAACCAGGGCCAGCGCGGCTAACGTGGCCATGGCCGTAATGGCGGTCAGCAGCTCCAGCGTCGGCAGCCGCCCGGTGAGCGCGGGCACGGCCAGCACTTGAATGATCGCCGCATGCGCCTCCTGGGCGGTGAGCGTGGGCCCCGGCGGCGAGGCCTGCGCCAGCCAAGGCAGCGCAGCGCAACTCGAGCCGGCGGCCAGGGCGATCAAACGGGTGAGGGGGGGAGCAGCGAGGCGGCGGGGCACGGATAATCCTGGAATCAGCGTAGCCGTTCACGGCAGGGGGTTGGCAACGATGCTAGCCATGCGCGGCCGTTCAGGCAACCGGGCTCCGTGCTGGCGCGTGCGGGTGGCCGGGGCGGCACGCTAGCCGTAAACTGATCCATTGACCACGCCAGGAACATCCCGTGACCACAAGCTTGTTCTGGTATGACTACGAGACCACCGGCATCGTCCCCAGCCGTGATCGTCCCTTGCAGGTCGCCGGTATCCGCACCGATGCGCAGCTCAACGAAATCGACACGCCGGTCAACCTGTACTGCCGCCTCTCCGACGACATCCTGCCGCATCCGGCCGCCTGCCTGGTAACGGGTATCGACCCGGCCCGCTTGCGCGAGCGCGGGCTGTCCGAGGCGGAGTTCATGAGCCGGGTGCAGGCGGAGTTGGGCCAGCCCGGTACCTGTGGCGCAGGCTACAACTCCCTGCGTTTCGACGATGAAGTCACCCGCTATAGCCTTTATCGCAACTTCCATGACCCCTACGCCCGGGAGTGGCAGGGTGGTAACAGCCGCTGGGATTTGATCGACCTGGTGCGCACCGCCTATGCCCTGCGCCCGGACGGCATCGAGTGGCCTAGGGTAGACGGCCAGGTGTCGCTCAAGCTCGAGCTACTCACCGCCGCCAATGGCATCGAGCACGGCCAGGCTCATGACGCGCTGTCCGATGTGCGTGCGACCATTGCCCTGGCGCGGCTATTGCGTGAACGCCAGCCGCGGCTATATGACTGGGCGTTCGAACTGCGCAATAAGCACAAGGTGATCGAACGCATTCAATTGATGCGCCCGATGGTGCATGTTTCCGGGCGGTTCGGCGCGCATCGAAACTATCTAGGCATCGTTCTGCCGTTGGGATGGCACCCACGTAACCGTAATGCGCTGATCGTTTGCGATTTGAGCCATGACCCGCAGGTACTTTGGGAAGAAGACAGCGAAGTCTTGTCGCGCCGGTTATATACGCGCCGCGATCAACTCGAGGCCGGGCAGTTGCCGGTGCCCTTGAAGTTGATCCACGTGAACCGTTGCCCAGTCATTGCGCCATTGGGGGTGATCGCCGCAGAAGATCGGGAACGGCTGCAATTGGATTTTGCACTTTATGAAAGTAGGGTTAAGGGCCTGCATCAGGCGCAGCATGTATGGGCGGAAAAACTCGAGCGCATTTACGCCAGTGACGAGTTCCTTCCAAATGAGGATCCAGAACAACAGCTGTACGACGGTTTTATCGGTGAACGCGACCGTCGCCTGTGCCATAAAGTTGTAAGCGCGGCGCCCGAAGCGCTCGCCCGGGAAACCTGGATGTTCGAGGACCCGCGCTTGCCGGAACTACTCTTCCGTTATCGGGCGAGAAATTATCCGCACACCTTGGATGAAGCGGAGCGAGAGCGTTGGCTGGGGTTCTGCCGGAGCAGGCTTGGGAACCCGGCGTTCGGTGCGCCGCATACGCTGGCCAGCTTCGACGAGGCTCTGGCGCAGGCATTGGTGGGCGCCAACGATGCCCAGCGCGCATTGCTAACGGCTTGGCAACAGTATGTGAACGGCGTGCGAATGAAACTGCAGATATAAAAAAACGCCAGCAATGCTGGCGTTCGAGGGCAGCGCCGGGAATTAGCCCAGCAGCGTTGCCCAGCTTTCGACTTCGTCACCGCCCCACTTGGCTTTCCACTCTTTCAGAGTTTTGTGGTTGCCGCCCTTGGTTTCGACGATTTCACCATTGTGCGGGTTTTTGTACTGCTTGACCTTGCGCGCGCGCTTGGTGCCGGTGGTTTTAACCGGAGCAGTGCGGCCGGGCTTAGTATTGCGCGACTCAGGGTCGAGCAGGGCGATGATGTCACGCAGGGACTTCTGGTATTCGCCCATCAGGTCGCGCAATTTGCCTTCGAATTCCAGCTCGGTCTGCAGGTTCTTGTCCTGGGACAGGCTTTGCAGGCGAGCCTGGAGTTCTTTGATGGTTTCTTCTGTGGAGCGGTATTCGTTGATAAGCGACATGACACTACCTATGAATGGGTTGGCGATCTGCGTCGATAATAAACACTGCGATAAAACGAGTAAAGATTTAACCTGCATCTATTGCTATTACTGGATAAACCAGGCGACTGTATTTTTATTTCTTCATGTTTTCGATGGCTGGCGATTGGAAATCCGAAAGGCGGCGCTTGCTGCCTCGCTGCCCTCGTGGCAGCGGCATTATGGCTACTGCAGAATTTTGTCGTACTCGTTAGAATGTCGCTCTTTTCCGATGTTTCTGGAGCTTTACCGATGCGCACTTTCCGGCTGGTGATTGCCTGCCCCGACGGCGTTGGCATTGTCGCCAAGGTCAGTCATTTCCTGGCTTCGCACAATGGCTGGATCACTGAAGCCAGCCACCACTCCGATGAGCAAAGCGGCTGGTTCTTCATGCGCCATGAGATTCGCGCCGATAGCCTGCCGTTTGGCCTGGACGAATTTCGCGCCGCCTTCACGCCCATCGCCGAAGCTTTTTCGATGGTGTGGCAAATCACCGACTCGGCCTGCAAAAAGCGCGTAGCGTTGATGGCAAGCCGCGAGTCCCACTGTTTGGCCGATCTTCTGCACCGCTGGCACAGCCAGGAGCTGGACTGCGATATCGCCTGCGTGATCTCCAACCACGACGACCTGCGTAGCATGGTCGAGTGGCATGGCATTCCCTACCATCACGTTCCGGTTAACCCTCAGGACAAACAGCCGGCATTCGCCGAGGTGTCGCGGTTGGTGAGCGAGCATGCCGCTGACGTGGTAGTGCTCGCCCGTTACATGCAGATCCTCCCGCCCCAGCTGTGCAGCGCCTATGCCCAGCGGGTGATCAACATCCACCACAGCTTCCTGCCGTCCTTCGTAGGTGCCAAGCCCTATCATCAAGCCGCTGCCCGTGGCGTGAAGCTGATCGGCGCGACCTGCCACTACGTCACGGAGGAACTGGACGCCGGCCCGATCATCGAGCAGGACGTTGTGCGCATCAGCCACAGCCATAGCACAGAAGACATGGTGAGGCTGGGCCGCGACGTGGAGAAAATGGTCCTTGCCCGGGGCCTGCGCTACCATCTGGAAGACCGTGTGCTGGTGCACGGGAACAAGACCGTCGTGTTCGACTGAGCCACGGCAGCAGCGGGAGGCATCATGAACGACCCCTTCGACCGTGCCACCTCCACGCCGCCGCCCACGGTGGGCGAGGGCTGCACCGCCCGGTACGATCCCGAAGCACTGAACGAGGCGGACGGCACCGATTTTCCGGGCGCCGAACGCTTGTGGGAAACGCTCAACGAGCCCCCCGCGGTTGAAAAGGGTGCACCCGTGGCCGCCCCAGAAACCCGTAGCAGCTGAACTTGCTCGCGACCAGGCACGCGGCGGCGATTCGAGGCGGTCGCGCAACGTGTCTGGCCGCAAGCCTCCCCGCTACGAACGCAGCGCCATCAGCCGGCGTAGCAGCGGCTTGCCTACCATCAGCACGAACACCGGTGCGCCCGCCAGCAAGTAAAAGTAATACGTCACTACACGCCAGATCAGAATCGCCGCCGCCGCGGTGGGCTTGCCGACCATGGGGGCCAGCAGCGCCGCGCTGGTCAGCTCCGCCGCGCCCGCGCCGCCCGGTAGCAGGCTGAATTGCCCAGCGCTCAGGGACAGAATCTGTACCAGCAAACTCCACGCCCAGGCGAGGTCCGAACCCAGGCCGCGCAGGGCAAGCCAGAGCACGCTGAAGCGCAGGCCCCAGTGCGAGCAGGTGAGAAAAAAGGCCAGTGCCAGCAAGCTTTTAGGCATGCCCAGGGTGTCTTTGAACGCATGCACAAAGTGCAACCAGCGACGGGCCCAGCGCCAGCGGCGCGGGCGCGACATGCGCGCGCGCATGAACAAGTAGCCCGTCAAGGCGACGAAGCGCCGTTGGTGCCTGGCCACGCCCCAGCATGCCAGCAGCGCCAGGCTCATGAGCACGGCGCTGCCGGCCAGTAACCATTCCAGGCGGCTGTTGAGGTTGTGAAACAGCGCGTACAGCAACACCCCCGCCACCGCCAAGCAAAAGAACAGCAAGTCGCTCAGTTGGTCCATGGCGAACACCGCGCCGCTGCGCGCCGGCGGCACGCCTTGACGATCCAGCAGCGCCACCAGGGTCAGCGGCCCGCCGCTGCCGCCAGGCGTGGCGCAGATGGCAAACTCAGTGGCCATGACCATGCCGATGGTGCGGGCGAGCCCTAGGGTTTTGCCTTGGGCCTGCAGCAGCAACCGCAAGCGCAAGGCATTGAGCGTCCAGCACAGGCCGATCATGGCGAACAAACCCAGCAGCAGCGGCAGTGGAAAGCCACGCAGTCGAGCCAGTAGTTCGCCGCCACCTAGGGCCCATGGCAGCACGATGGCGGCCAGCAGCGCTACCGCCAGCCACGCTAGGCGTTTCATGCCGCCTCGGCCAAGGCGCCGCGATCAGCGAGCCAGCACCGTTTGGTCTGCGCTACTCGCCCTTCTTCCAGCAGCCGGCGCAGTGTCGCCAGCCAGTAATTACGGGACTGCGCGTGGCGCATGTCCACGGGATGCAAGCCCAGGCGCACCGTGGGCGCTTGGCGCCACTGGTGCAACTGCCACTCACTGATCAACTTGGAAACCCCACGGCGCCAGGCGCTACCGGCGCTCCACACCAGCCCCGGTGCCTGGATCTTTTCGAAGCTGGGCAGGCGATAGAAATGCTGGGGGTCGCTGGTGTAGGACAGTGGCAGTTGCCGCAATGCCTGGCGGGTGCCCTCGCTCATCAGCCAGGCCGGCGCGACGAACCCGTCCAGCGGCCATTGGTGTCGATGGAACAGTTCGATGCCGCGGCGGATGCGTTCCAAGGCTTGTTGCTCGGCCAGGGTGTAGAACTCCCCTTCCCAGGTGTACACCCGGCGCATGAACCATTGCCTGGGCGTGCGCGGCGACGGTGCATCGTCAGCGTGGTAGTAACCATGCAAGGCCAGCTCGTCCCCGGCGACAATGCGCCGTTCGAGCACTTGGCGGAATTCGGGATGCTTGTCCAATGGGTTGCGGTGATGGAAGTCCGGCACCACCAACAGGGTCATGGGCACATTGCCTAATGCGTCCACTGCTTCGACGAAGGGTTGGTAGTCGGGCCAGGTTTGAGGCGCTACGTCGTGCAACACCAGCATCACGCTGCGCTGGCCGGAGGCGAAGCCCGTGTCACCCATGAGCCACCACCGGCACGCCGTAAGCGTTCTGGACCGCCCGATAATGGCCAAGCAGGCCATTAACGACCGAATCCCAGGCATATTCGCGTTCAACGTAGGCCCGGGCGCGCTGGCCCCAGGCAGCCGGGTCGGCGCTGAACAGCTGGCGCACACATTCAGCCATGGCACCGGCGTCGTTCGGTGGGCAACGCAGCCCGCCCTCATCGTTGATCAATTCCTTGAAAGCCCCGGCATCCACCGCGACCACGGGTATACCGCTGGCCATGGCTTCAAGGATAACCAGCCCAAAGGTCTCCTGGTTACCTGCATGCAGCAGCGCGTCGGCACTGGCCATCAATCTGGCAACTTCGTGGGTGGGGCAGAAGTGGTTGATCACGGTCACATTGGCCGGAACATTGGCCGGCATGTATGAGCCCACCAACAGCAAGTGGTAGCCGGGCCCTAGGTGCCGCATGCATTCAAGCAGCACGGGAATATTCTTTTCCTTAGAGCCGCGGCCGGCAAAGATCAACAAGCGCGCATCTTCGTCGATGCCCAGCTCCTTTCGCAAAGATGGGTCACGCCGTTCCGGGTTGAATTGTTTAAGGTCCACGCCCAGGCGCTGTACGTGGACATCGCGAATACCGAGCCGGCGAAGTTTGTCCGCCATCACCCGGCTGGGTGCAAGTACTCTGTCAAAGTTTCCATACAATTTGCTTACATAGGCTTCCACATTCGGGGTAAACCAGTTGCCCATGCGGTTGCTCACCAACAGTGGCAAGTCCGAGTGATAAAAGCCTATGACGGGGACGTCCAGCTGGCGTCGGGCATCCAGGGCTGCCCAGGCGGTAAGGTACGGGTCGCCGACTTCGATCAAGTCCGGTTGCAGGTCCTTCAATACATTGCGCCAGGGTGCCAGGCGCAGAGGAAATCGGTAGCCATTGCCAAAGGGCAGGGCAGGCGCGGGAACGCGGTAAACGCCGTTTTCTTCGCTGAAGTTAGCGCCGGGGATCAACAGGCTGTGACGGATGCCGGCCTTGCCGGCCAGACGACGATGTTTGGCATCAAGGTAAGTCCTCACCCCCCCACTAGCAGGGGCGTAGAACATGGTGATGTCAGCGATGTGCACGATCAGCTTCCTTCCGGGCCGTGGTCCTTACCATGGACCCTTCGGACCTTTAGATGTTCGATCGGCGGCTTCGTTTAGGGCGGGTGCGAAGGTTTCTGGAAGAGGGCGCCAGCCCGCGAACCTGGCTTGAATAAACCGGTTTGCGGGGCAGGCGCTTGCTCTTGGAGGGGGTCAGGCGACCAGCCGCGAGGCCAACCAGAATAGGCCGGCGGCCATGCCCATGGCTGCGGGCAGGGTAAGTACCCAGGCCAGCAGAATGTTCTTGACGGTGCTGCCTTGCAGGCCGCTGCGGTTCGCTACCATGGTACCGGCCACGCCCGAGGACAGCACATGCGTGGTCGACACCGGCAGGCTGAACACGTTGGCCAGGCCGATGGCGAAGGCGGCGGTGATCTGCGCGGACATCCCCTGAGCGTAGGTCATGCCTTGCTTGCCGATCTTCTCACCGATCGTCAGCACCACGCGTTTCCAGCCCACCATGGTGCCCACGCCAAGGGCGAGCGCCACGGCGAAGATCACCCAGAATGGGGCGTATTCAGTGGTGCTGGTGAGGTCTTTGCGCAGTTTGTCCAAGTCGGCTTTTTCGCGCGGGTTGAGCTCTGGCAGCTTGCTCACCTTGCGCGCGGTGTCATCCAGGCAGAGCAGGAAGCGGCGGGTTTCGATGCGCTTATCGGCAGGCAGGCTGTGGTAGTCGGCGATGCCGCGCAGGTTTTCCTGCAGGGCATTGATGGTGGGTTCGGTCTGTTGCGGGTTGCACTCGAACTGCTCTGGCAGGTCCCCGGCCTGGCTCTTGCCCAGCGCAAGGTAATCGCCAAGGGCTGCGCTGTTGCGCTGGTAGAACTGGGCCAGGTGCACTGTGGCGTCACGGGTGCGTTCGATCTCATAGGTGCTGCTGGTGAGGTTGAGCACGAACTGGCTGGGCACGATACCGATCAGCACCAGCATGATCAGGCCGATGCCCTTCTGGCCGTCATTGGAACCATGCACGAAGCTCACGCCCAGCGCGGAAAGCACCAGTACCAGGCGGTTCCAGAAAGGCGGGTGCTTCTTGTCATCGAGCTTGCGGCGTTGGTCTGGGGTTTTGTGCATCTTCGACAGCGGCCGCCAGCGCTTGAGCGCCAACAGCATCAAGGCGGCCACGCCGAAGCCAACCATGGGCGAAACCACCAGCGAAGCGCCGATGTCGATCGCCTTCTGCCAGTTCACCCCTTCACCCAGAGGAATATCGTTGATCAGCGCATTGGCCAGGCCCACGCCCAGGATCGAGCCGATCAATGTATGCGAGCTGGACGCCGGAATGCCGAAGTACCAAGTGCCCAGGTTCCAGGCAATGGCCGCGGCGAGCAGTGAAAACACCATCACCAGGCCGTGGCTGGTGTTCACGTTGATCAACAACTCCACCGGAAGCAAGTGGACGATGGCATAGGCCACGCCAACCCCGCCCAGCAATACGCCGAGGAAGTTGAAGAAGCCGGAAAGCAGCACGGCCAGGTGTGGCGGCATGGCCTTGGTGTAGATGACGGTCGCCACTGCGTTGGCAGTGTCATGAAAGCCGTTGATGAACTCAAAGGCGAGGACGAAGGCCAAAGCCAGGAACAGGCTTATAAGGACCCAGGCATCCAGTCCGCTGAATAGATCGATCATGAAGGTTTTGTGACCAGCCGATAAGGGGGCGCGATTATGACAGAAATTTTCGGATCACGATGCCTTGACTGCTGATCGGCTGGCCCGGTTCCGTGCAGCGGGGCAACGGACGACAACGGCGCTTGGCGGTGGGGCGGGCGCGGTAATCTGTTTCCAGCATAGCCCCGATATCGGGAGCGGATATGGGCAGGAACCGTTATGACACTTCGGGGCTGTGCAATTCCTTTTCGATTTTCTCGAGTTCTTGCTGGAATGCCTGGTCCAGCAGGCTGGCGCGTTTTCGCCAAGGTTTGCGTTCAGGTTCGGGTTGCGCAGCATAGGTGGTGACTTCACCACCGTAAACATCCTTGTAGCGTTTCTCCTGGCGCTCAAGTTCAGCGCGCAGTTCGTCTTTGGTCACATGAATACCTTTGGAAATCTGAAAATGGATTATTCGCCGAGCGTTGCCTGGCGGGGGCACTATCGAGACCGGCTGACAATACTCCGAAGACTATCGAATGTGCGGCGCAACGTTAGCGCTACAACTTAAGAGCGGTCAATTTGCTCTTGGTTTCGAAATATACAAGAAATACGCTAAAACTGAACAGCACTCATCGGTATTGATTCAGCCAATGCCTATGTTGGATCCGTAAGTTTCTAAAAAGTTTAAGTCTCGCCTCCGTTACCTTGACCATGAGGTCGCGGACCAAAGCACCACCGTATGGAGGAAAGTGAAAGGGATAATTGCGATTATCGGCCAACCGTTCGATAATCGGCCTATGCTTGCGCTACCTTGAGGCTTGACCATGAACGATCAGCTGCGCACCGCCTTCAGCTCTCTCGCCCCGCCCATCGTGGCGTCTCCGGCCAAACGTATTCAGGCGTTCACTGGGGATCCGGATTTCATGACCTCCTTGGCGCGTGGGCTCGCCGTGGTGCAGGCGTTTCAAGAACGCAAGCGCCATTTGACCATTGCGCAGATTAGCCACCGCACGGAAATCCCGCGGGCGGCGGTGAGGCGATGCCTGCATACCTTGATCAAGCTCGGTTACGCCACCACCGATGGCCGTACCTATTCTTTGCTGCCCAAAGTATTGACCCTGGGGCATGCCTATCTGTCTTCCACGCCCCTGGCGGTGTCCGCGCAGCCTTACCTGGACCGCATGAGCGAACAGCTCCACGAGGCCTGCAACATGGCTACGCTGGAAGGCGAAGACATCCTTTATATCGCCCGCAGCGCTACCACCCAGCGGCTGATCTCCGTGGACCTGTCAGTAGGAGGGCGCCTGCCCGCGTATTGCACGTCCATGGGGCGGATCCTGCTATCAGCGCTGGACGACGCCACCCTGCGTGAATACCTGGACCACGTGGACCTGCAACCGAAGACGAGCAAGACCCTGACCGACCGAGAAGAGCTGTCCCAGTGCCTGCAGCAGGTTCGTCAGCAAGGCTGGTGTATCGTCGATCAAGAGCTGGAGCAGGGCCTGCGTTCCATAGCAGTGCCGGTATACGACGCCTCGGGGCAAGTGTTGGCGGCGCTTAATGTGAGCACCCATGCTGGGCGAGTCAGCCGGGGCGAGTTGGAGCAACGTTTCTTGCCGATCATGCTAGCTGCCAGCCGAGATCTGAGTGCCCAGCTGTTCAGCTGAACAACGGGATTCGTTCGATAAACGCACGCATATGCGTTTATCGAATTGACGCTTCTGGCACGCCGCTCTTAATGTCGACTGACCAGCCGGGGCCTTCCTGCTGGCCATAATAAAGAGAGAGGCGCTGCCCCCATGATCGACACTCTCCTCCCGCGTACCACGCGCTGGCATCAAAACGGCTGAGCTTCGGCCTGACCAACACTCAACGTAACCGCGCAACTGCCACGGGTTCGAGAATGAATGCGTGCGGGGCCTGGGTGCGTGTTCTCGATGGATAAAAATAATGAACCGTCCCTTAGATGCAATCGGCAATTGCCTCGACGTCCAGTCGTTTATCAATAGCCAGCCCTTGTCCCGCTTTCAATGGCGGGTGGTGATTCTCTGTTTTCTGATCGTATTCCTCGACGGCCTGGACACCGCGGCGATGGGTTTTATCGCACCGGCGCTGTCCCAGGAGTGGGGGCTGGCCAAAGGTAGCCTTGGCCCGGTGATGAGTGCCGCGCTGGTAGGCATGGTGTTCGGTGCCTTGGGGTCCGGCCCGCTGGCCGACCGCTTCGGTCGTAAGGTGGTGCTGGTCGGTGCCGTGATGGTGTTCGGCGTGTTCAGCCTGGCCTCGGCCTTCAGCACTAACCTGGATCAGCTAATGTTGCTGCGCCTGCTCACGGGGTTGGGGCTGGGCGCGGGCATGCCCAACGCCACCACGTTGCTGTCCGAATACACCCCTGAGCGGCTGAAGTCGTTGTTGGTCACCAGCATGTTCTGCGGTTTCAACTTAGGCATGGCCGGCGGCGGGTTTATTTCCGCCAAGCTGATCCCGGCCTTTGGCTGGCATAGCCTGCTATTGCTAGGTGGCATTTTGCCGATGGTGCTGCTGGTCGTGCTGATGGTCTGGCTGCCAGAGTCCGCGCGCTTCCTGGTGGTCCGTCACCGCGGCCTGGAGCGGGTACGCAAGGTGCTGGCGCCGATCAACCCTGCGGTGGTGGCGCAGGCGGGCAGCTTCAGCGTGCCGGAGCTGACCACGGTAAAAGCGCGCAACGTGTTCGCGGTGATTTTCTCCCGCACCTACAAGGCCGGCACTCTGCTGCTGTGGCTGACTTACTTCATGGGGCTGGTGATCGTGTACCTGCTGACCAGTTGGCTCCCGACCTTGATGCGCGACAGCGGCGCTAGCATGGAGCAAGCGGCATTCATCGGTGGGCTGTTCCAATTTGGCGGCGTGCTCAGCGCGGTCGCTGTAGGTTGGGCGATGGACCGTTTCAACCCTCACAAGGTGATCGGTACGTTCTACCTGCTCGCCGGCGTGTTCGCCTACGCCGTGGGCCAAAGCCTCGGCAACATCACCCTGCTCGCCACGCTGGTATTGATCGCCGGCATGTGTGTGAACGGGGCGCAATCGGCAATGCCGTCGCTCGCCGCTCGCTACTACCCTACCCAAGGGCGCGCCACCGGGGTGTCCTGGATGCTGGGCATCGGCCGCTTCGGGGCGATCCTCGGCGCCTCCAGTGGGGCGGCCTTGCTGGGTGCTGGTTGGACCTTCGCCCAAGTGCTCACAGCGCTGCTGGTGCCCGCGGTGCTGGCCACCGCAGCGGTATTGATCAAAGGCAGGGTCAGCCACGCAGACGCGACTTAACGGTGTCAGGGTAGCGTTCGATTATCGAACGCATACTCGATAATCGGATTGTTTCGTTCGGTGGTGCGTCTTAATCTTGCGCCACGCTTTGCACCCGGGCCGCCGCTGGCGGCCTCTAGTCTCATCGTTAGAAGGAGCTCACGCGACATGGCCGAACTTCTCTCGCTCCACGACGCCGTGAAGCAGTTCGTCAACGATGGCGATATGGTCGCCCTCGAAGGTTTTACCCACCTTATTCCCACGGCTGCCGGCCACGAGATCATTCGCCAGGGCAAAAAAAACCTGACCTTGGTGCGGATGACTCCGGACCTGATCTACGACCAGCTCATTGGCGCTGGCTGTGTGCGCAAGCTCATCTTCTCTTGGGGAGGCAACCCAGGGGTGGGTTCACTGCACCGCTTGCGCGATGCGGTCGAAAAACAGTGGCCGCAGCCGATCGAGATCGAAGAACACAGCCATGCGGACCTCGCCAACGCTTACGTTGCCGGCGCGTCGGGCCTGCCGTTCGCGGTGCTGCGCGCTTATGCGGGCTCCGACCTGCCCAAGGTCAACCCGCTGATCAAGACCGTGACCTGCCCATTCACTGGCGAGGTGTTGGCTGCGGTCCCTTCAGTGCGCCCAGACGTTACGGTGATTCACGCGCAAAAGGCCGACCGCAAGGGCAACGTGCTGCTGTGGGGCATTTTGGGCGTGCAGAAAGAAGCCGCGCTGGCGGCCAAGCGTTGCATCGTCACCGTCGAGGAAATCGTCGACGACCTGCAAGCGCCCATGAACGCCTGCGTGCTGCCTACCTGGGCATTGAGCGCCGTGTGCCTGGTGCCCGGCGGTGCGCATCCGTCGTACGCCCACGGCTATACCGAGCGCGATAACCGCTTCTACCAGGATTGGGACCCGATCGCCCGCGGGCGCGATACCTTCACTGCGTGGATCGACGAGTATGTGCGTGGCACCCGCGACTTCGCCGAATACCGCAGCAAACTCAGCCAAGCCGGGGAGCACGCCTGATGACTTACACCACCTCCGAAATGATGACCGTGGCCGCCGCCCGGCGCCTGAAGAATGGTGCGGTGTGCTTCGTGGGGATCGGCCTGCCCTCGAAGGCAGCGAACCTGGCGCGGCTGACCTCCTCGCCCGACGTAGTGCTGATCTACGAATCCGGCCCCATTGGCGCCAAGCCCAGCGTGCTGCCGCTGTCGATTGGCGACGGTGAGTTGGCGGAAACCGCTGACACCGTGGTGCCCACAGGGGAAATCTTCCGCTATTGGCTGCAAGGCGGGCGCATCGACGTGGGCTTCCTGGGCGCGGCTCAGGTTGACCGCTTCGGTAATATCAACACCACCGTGGTCGGTGATTACCACGCGCCCAAGGTCCGCCTGCCGGGTGCCGGCGGCGCGCCGGAAATCGCCGGTTCTGCGAAAAGCGTGCTGATCATTCTCAAGCAGTCACACCGTAGCTTCGTCGAGAAACTGGACTTCATCACGTCCGTGGGGCATGGCGAGGGCGGGGACTCGCGCAAGCGCCTTGGCCTCCCAGGGGCAGGCCCGGTCGGGATCATCACCGACCTGTGCATCATGGAACCGGAGGCCGAGAGCAACGAATTCGTGGTGACGTCCATTCATCCCGGGGTGACCCGCGAGCAGATCGTTGCCGCCACTGGCTGGCCGATCCGCTTCGCCGAACAGGTGCTGAACACGGTCGAGCCGACCGACACCGAGCTGACTGCCCTGCGCGACCTCGAAGCCCGTACCGCCAAGGCCCATGGCCAGGCACCAGGAGAAGCCTGATGCAAGACGTCTTTATTTGCGATGCCATCCGTACCCCCATCGGCCGCTTCGGCGGGGCGCTGGCTTCGGTTCGCGCCGACGACCTGGCAGCCATCCCGATCAAGGCGTTGATCGAGCGTAACCCGCAGGTGAACTGGAACGCCGTCGACGAAGTGTTCATGGGTTGCGCCAACCAGGCTGGCGAAGACAACCGCAACGTGGCGCGCATGGCGCTGCTGCTGGCCGGGCTGCCGCCAAGCGTGCCCGGCATCACTCTCAATCGGCTGTGCGCTTCAGGCCTGGATGCAGTGGGCAGCGCCTTCCGCGCCATTGCCACCGGTGAAATCGAGCTGGCGATTGCCGGTGGCGTCGAATCCATGTCCCGTGCGCCCTTCGTGATGGGCAAGGCAGACACAGCGTATTCGCGCAACATGAAAATCGAGGACACCACCATCGGCTGGCGTTTCGTCAACCCGGCGATGAAGGCCGAGTACGGTATCGATTCGATGCCGCAAACCGCGGATAACGTCGCCGATGACTACAACATCTCACGCGCCGACCAGGACGCCTTCGCCTTGCGCAGCCAGCAGCGCGCCGCGACCGCCCAGGCCGCGGGCTTCTACGCCGAAGAGATCGTGCCGGTGCGTATCGCCGGCAAGAAGGGCGATACCGTAGTCGACACCGATGAGCACCCGCGCGCCGATACCACCCTTGAAGCCCTGGCCCGGCTCAAGCCGGTCAATGGCGCCGACAAGACGGTCACCGCCGGGAACGCCTCGGGCGTCAACGACGGCGCCGCGGCGTTGATTCTCGCCTCCGCCGCCGCCGTGAAAAAACACGGCCTGACCCCCCGCGCGCGGGTGCTGGGTGTTGCCAGCGCAGGGGTTGAACCGCGGGTGATGGGGATCGGCCCGGTGCCGGCGGTGCGCAAGCTGACCGAGCGGTTGGGGTTGGCGGTGGCCGACTTCGATGTGATCGAGCTCAACGAAGCCTTCGCCGCCCAAGGCTTGGCAGTGTTGCGCGACCTTGGCGTGGCGGACGATGCCCCGCAGGTCAACCCTAATGGTGGTGGCATCGCACTGGGCCATCCACTGGGCATGAGCGGTGCTCGCCTGGTGCTCACCGCGGTCCATCAGCTTGAGCGCAGCGGCGGCAAAAAGGCCCTCGCGACCATGTGCGTGGGCGTAGGGCAGGGCGTGGCGCTAGCGCTTGAACGCGTCTGATCGACGTCGCCTGGCCTTGCGGGAGCGGGCGCCAGCCCGCGAACCTTTCGCCGAGCGCATGCCTGGGGTGCTACGGTATGGCTTCCGTACCCCCTGACGAGAACAACAAATGACAACGACTCATTACACGGGCGAAGAGCGGCGCAAGCGGATTTTCGCCATTGTCGGCGCGTCCTCCGGCAACTTGGTCGAATGGTTCGACTTCTATATCTACGCCTTTTTCGCGCTGTATTTCGCGCCGGCGTTCTTCCCTTCCCAAGACCCGACCGTGCAGCTGGTGCAGAGCGCCGGGGTGTTTGCCGCAGGGTTTCTGATGCGGCCCATCGGCGGCTGGCTGTTTGGACGGGTGGCAGACCGCTATGGCCGCCGTACCTCGATGATGATTTCCGTGCTGATGATGTGCGCGGGCTCGCTGGTGATCGCTTTCCTGCCCACCTACCAGAGCATTGGGCTGGCCGCACCGCTGCTGTTGCTGCTAGCGCGGATGTTCCAAGGGCTGTCGGTGGGCGGGGAATACGGCACCACCGCCACTTATATGAGCGAGGTGGCGTTGCGCGGGCAGCGCGGGTTCTTCGCTTCGTTCCAGTACGTGACCCTGATCGGTGGGCAACTGCTGGCGGTGTTGGTAGTGGTCATCCTGCAACAGCTGTTCGACAAGCAAGAACTGATGGCCTGGGGCTGGCGCATTCCCTTTGTCATTGGCGCTTTGGCGGCCTTTATCTCCCTGCTGCTGCGCCGCTCGCTGGAAGAAACCAGCACCGCGCAAACCCGCGCCGACAAAGACGCCGGTAGCCTGAAAAGCCTGTTCACCCACCACAGCCTGGCCTTTGTCACAGTGCTGGGGTACACCGCGGGCGGGTCGCTGATTTTCTATACGTTCACCACCTACATGCAGAAGTACCTGGTGAACACCGCCAAGATGAGCACGGAGACGGCGAGCTTCGTCATGACTGGCGCGCTGTTCGTGTACATGTGCATGCAGCCGCTGTTCGGCGCGCTGTCCGACCGCATTGGCCGGCGCAACTCCATGTTGTGGTTCGGCGCCCTGGGTGCGCTGTGCACGGTGCCGATCCTGATGGCGCTGAAAACCGTTACCAGCCCCTATATCGCCTTCGCGCTCATCACTCTGGCGCTGGCGATCGTGAGCTTTTACACCTCGATCAGCGGCCTGGTGAAGGCCGAGATGTTCCCGCCGCAGGTGCGCGCGCTGGGAGTGGGGCTGAGCTATGCGGTGGCCAACGCCATCTTTGGCGGGTCTGCCGAATTCGTGGCCTTGAGCCTGAAGAGCGCCGGCAATGAGAACGCTTTTTACTGGTATGTCACGGTGATGATGGTGATTGCCTTCCTGTTCAGCTTCCGGCTGCCCAGGCAGGCGGCCTACCTGCATCACGACCATTGATTGAGCCGCCGCGTTAGGGTTGCCGCGCGGGGTGTGGGGGTTTATGAGCCAATACCTGAGCAATAGCCTGTTCGACGCCTATTTCAGCGCGACCCAGATGCGCGAGATCTTCTCAGACGCGGGCCGGGTGCAGGGCATGCTGGATTTCGAAGCGGCCCTGGCCCGTGCTCAGGCGCGTACCGGGCTGATCCCCCAGCATGTGCCGGCGGTGATCGAAGCGGCGTGCAAGGCAAGCCTGTATGACTTCGATGCCTTGGCCCAGGCGGTGAGTAGCGGGGGCAATTCGGCCATCCCTTTGGTGAAGATGCTGGGCAAGCAGGTCGCCAGCCACGACCCGGAGGCCGAGCGCTACGTTCATCTGGGCGCCACCAGCCAGGATGTGATGGACAGCGGCCTGGTGCTGCAACTGCGCGACGCTCTGGCCTGGCTCGAGCACACCCTCGCCACCTTGACCGAGCGCCTGGCCGAGCAGGCCCAGCGCTACCAAGCCGTGCCGATGCCCGGGCGGACCTGGCTGCAGCATGCCACCCCGGTGACCCTGGGCATGAAACTCGCCGGCTGGCTTGGCGCGCTGGATCGCCACCGGCAGCGCCTGCGCGAGCTCAAGCCGCGTTTGCTGGCGGTGCAGTTCGGGGGCGCGTCGGGCACCCTTGCGGCCCTCGGTGAACAGGCGTGGCCGGTGGCCGAGGCACTGGCGCGGGAGCTGCAACTGAGCCTGCCCGAGCAACCCTGGCATACCCACCGCGACCGCCTGGTGGAGTTCGCCACTGTGCTCGGCATGCTGGCGGGAACGCTCGGCAAGATGGGCCGCGACATCAGCTTGCTGATGCAGACCGAGGCAGCCGAGCTGTTCGAACCCTCAGCACCGGGCAAGGGCGGCTCCTCCACCATGCCGCACAAGCGCAACCCGGTGGGCGCGGCCGTGCTGATCGCTACCGCCACCCGCGCCCCGGGCCTGGTGGCAACGCTATTGGCAGCCATGCCGCAAGAGCACGAACGCAGCCTAGGCCTGTGGCACGCCGAATGGGACACCCTGCCTGAGCTGTGCTGCCTGGTATCCGGGGCGCTGGAGCAGGCCATCGGCTTTGCCGGTGGCATGGAGGTAGACGCCGAGCGCATGGGCCGCAACCTGCAATTGACCCATGGGCTGGTGCTGGCCGAGGCGGTCAGCATCGTGCTGGCACAGCGGCTGGGCCGGGACACCGCCCATCATCTGATCGAGCAGTGCTGCAAACGCGCGGTGGCCGAGCAGCGACACCTGCGCGCGGTGCTGGGCGAAGACCCTCGAGTGGCCGCCGAACTCTCGCCGGCCGAGCTCGACCGCCTGCTCGACCCTGCCCACTACCTTGGCCAGGCCCAGCGCTGGGTCGAGCGTGCAGTGGCCGAACATAACCGTCTGGATGCTTGAAAGGAGGCCCACGTGGCTAGCGTCAAACTCGCCGATGGCGAACTCAATTATCAGCTCGAAGGCCCTGAAGGCGCCCCGGTGCTGGTGCTGTCCAATTCCCTGGGGACCGACCTGGGCATGTGGGACGCGCAGATTCCTGCTTTCACCCAGCATTTCCGGGTGCTGCGTTATGACACCCGGGGTCACGGCAAGTCTTTGGTAACCGAAGGACCTTACAGCGTCGCACAGCTTGGCCAGGACGTGCTCGCACTGCTCGACGCGCTCGAGCTGGGGCAGGTGCATTTCTGTGGGCTGTCCATGGGCGGGCTGGTCGGTCAGTGGCTGGGTATCAATGCCGGCGACCGGCTAAACCGCCTGGTGATCTGCAACACGGCGGCGAAAATCGCCACTGCCGAAGTGTGGAACACGCGAATCGAAACAGTGCTGCGCGACCGCCAAGCGGCCATGGTCGGTTTGCGCGACGCCTCCGTTGCCCGCTGGTTTACTCCAGGCTTCGTGGAGCGCGAGCCTGCCCAGGTGCAGCGCATCACCCAGATGCTCACGGCCACCTCGCCGGACGGTTACGCCGCCGGCTGCGGCGCCGTGCGCGATGCCGATTTCCGTGAGCAGGTCAGCGCTATCAAGGCACCGCTGCTGATCGTTTCCGGTAGCGAGGATGCGGTCACGCCACCGTCCGGTGGAGATTACATCCAGGCCCGTGTGTCGGGGGCGGAGCATCAAGTGTTCCCAGCCGCGCACCTGTCCAACGTGGAAGTGGGCGAACCGTTCAGCCAGCGCGTGCTGGATTTTTTGCTTGCCAGAAAGGGATGACGACCATGGATGAACAACAACGTTACGACGAAGGCATGAAGGTCCGCCGCGCTGTGCTCGGTGACGCCCATGTGGACCGCAGCCTGAAGAACATTACCGAGTTCAACGGTGAGTTCCAGGAGATGATCACCCGCCACGCCTGGGGTGATATCTGGACACGCCCCGGCTTGCCTCGTCATACCCGCAGCCTGATCACCATTGCCATGCTTATCGGCATGAACCGCAGTGAAGAGCTCAAGCTGCACCTGCGTGCCGCCGCCAGCAACGGGGTGACTCGGGACGAAATCAAGGAAGTGCTCATGCAGAGCGCGATCTATTGCGGCATTCCCGCGGCGAATGCGACCTTCCACCTGGCCGAGTCGGTTTGGGATGAGTTGGGCGTGGAGTCCAGGGAAGGGTAATCCGGTGCCAGCCCGAGCACCCTGCGTGTTCGCGGCTTCGCAGGCTCCTGTCCCGTCGTTTCGAACCGGGTAGGAGCCTGCGGGCCAGGCCGTATTACAGCAGGCTGATCGGGTAGTTAAAGATCAGCCGGTTTTCGTTGAAGCTGTTGGTGTTGCCGTAGTTACGACGCAGGGTCGAGTTACGCCATCTCACGCTCAACGACTTGAACGTACCGCTCTGCACCACGTAGGCCACTTCGGTCTCGCGGCCGCGGTCTTCACCGTCGGTAACGGTTGTGCCGGAGTGAACGTTGCTGCCTTCGATGAAGCGGTTCATCAGGGTCAGGCCAGGAACGCCAAGGCCCGCGAAGTCGTAGTCATGACGTACTTGCCAGGACTTCTCGCCTTCGAGCTCATAGCTCCAGCCATAGCTGTCGTTCGCCAGGGTGCCGCCGCTGGTACCGGTGACGCGCTGCCAGCCAGCATTGCCGGTGACTTTCTGCAGGCCCACATAGAAGGTGTTGAAACCTACCTTGAGCGAGAACAGGCCAGACATGGTGCGGTTCTGCTGGTTTTTCACACCGGCCAGGTTGTCTGCCAGGCCATCGCCGTCGGACTCGCCCATGAAGTAGCCAAGGTTGGCGCCCGCGGTAATGCCTTGGGCAATCGGTTGCGAATGCAGCAGCTGGAAGTACTTCTGGTTGTAGACGTCTTCCAGCTGGTCGTACCAAGCGCCGACCATGGTGCGTTTTTCGTTGAAGGTGTATTCCGCGCCTACGAAGTTGAAGGCGTCACCGCTGATGGTCGGCTTGCCGCGGACGGTGGTGCCGGCGTTGTTCAGCGACATGCGCTCCATGCTGGCATCGTTACGCTGGCTGTTGCGGTTGAACGAGCCGGCATACAGCGTGGTGTTGTCGATGTCCTTCGAGGTGAGCTGGGCACCTTGGAAGGTTTGCGGCAGAGAGCGGCCATCATCCGAGCGAAGAATCGGCAGAACCGGCATCCATTCGCCCACTTTCAGCTCGGTCTTGGAGAACTTGACCTTGCCCGCCACGCCCAGGCGACCGAAATCGTCAGCCGGGACGTTGCCGTCGTGCACCGGCAGCAGCTGGGTGCCGTAGGTGCCGCGGCCGCCGTCCAGCTTGACCGAGAACATACCTAGCACGTCGACGCCGAAGCCGACCGTCCCTTGGGTAAAGCCCGACTTGGCATCCAGGATGAAGCTCTGGGTCCATTCCGACGCTGCGCCGCGCTTGGTTGCGCCGGGCACTGCCACCGATGGGCCGTTGTCGACGAAGTTGCGGTCGAAGTAGAAGTTGCGGAGGTTAAGGGTGGCCTTGGTGTCTTCCAGGAAGCCCGACTCGGCGGCAGCCGTGGGCAGCGCGGCAGCTGAAACTGCAAGGCCAAGAAGGGCCAGGCCGAAACCTTTGTTGCGGGCAAAACTCGAGTGGATGGCGTTCATTCTTATTGTGTTCTCTGCTGAGCGTTGGCAATAGCGGGCCACTTCGACGGCACGGGGCACGGGCTCCGGCTGTCATCGCGGGGTATCAAGCGTTGGGTCTGGGTTCAGCTGGGACGGGTGCTGGTGACATGCATAGTGGCCAACCTATTGTTATTGGTTTAGTCAGGGCCGGCCCGTGTGCGCGGGTAGCCTCGCCGAGCGATTCACGCCGAGCGAATGTTGCAAATTTCCCTTCCGTTGGGTCAATTCGCTATCACCTAATACGGGCGATAGGCGAACACTAACTACTCGGTTAATTCAAGACATCAGTCTTGTGATGTCCGATTTCATTGTAAGTAAAAATTTCGTTAATGCGCTATGACTTTTGTCTAATTCAGTGCTGCCGTCAAGCCCTGAACCGCTCAAGGACGCGGCAAAGCGGCCGGAGCTATCGCTTTATTAAATTGAGCCATGCGTTTCGTTTAAGCAGGTTTCAGCAGACAACTGGCAAGATAGCTGGCGCCGAGCCACTAGTGTGAAACGGTTCGATGACAGGAATGTGACGCGCGATGGCCAGCCCGACGAGCAGGTCGCCGGTGGTGAACAGTGAAACCAAGAACGGTAAGGGGCAGATGCGAAAACCCCGGCGCAGAGGCCGGGGTTGTGGGTGGCGTGGTTAACCTTGGGGCGGTCTTGGCTCGGCGTTGTTCGCCTGCCCGCTGCGTTCGTACCAGCCGCCGCCAAGGGCTTTGTACAGATTGACCTCGGCGGTGAGCTGCGCCAGGCGATCACTGATCAGCGACTGCTGCGCGCTGAACAGTGAACGTTGCGCGTCGAGCAGGGTGAGGTGGCTGTCCACACCGATGCGATAGCGCCGATCGGCGAGCCGGTAGTAATCCTCGCTGGACTTCACTAGGTCACGCTGCGCTTGCAGTTGATCGGTATAGGTCTTGCGCGCGCTGAGCCCGTCGGACACTTCCTGGAACGCCGTCTGGATGGCCTTCTCGTAGTTGGCGACGTTGATGTCCTTCTGGATCTTCGAGTAGTCCAGGCTGGCCTGGAGCGCGCCTGCGTTGAAGATCGGCAGGCTGATCGCCGGGCTGAAGATCCAACGGCCGGAGCCCCCCTTGAACAACCCGTCGAGGTCGGCGCTGGCGGTGCCGGCGCTGGCGGTGAGGCTGATGCTGGGGAAGAACGCGGCCCGGGCGGCGCCGATGTTGGCATTGGCGGCCTTGAGGTTGTGCTCGGCCTGGAGAATATCGGGCCGCCGCGTCAGCAGGTCCGAAGGCAACCCAGCGGGCACTTCGCTGAGCAGATCGCCGTCGAGCGGCTGCCCCGGTGCGAGGTCGTTGGGCAGGCTGGCGCCTACTAGCACGGTCAGGCTGTTCAGGTCCTGGGCGACTTGCCGCTGGTATTGCGCCAGGTTGGCCCGCGCGCCCTCCACGGCGGTGCGCGCCTGGCTCAGGTCCAGCGCGGACGCCACGCCTACCTCGCTGCTACGGGTGGTCAGGCGCAGGCTTTCTTCGTAGGTCTTGAGGGTGTCCTGGGTGAGCTGGTACAGCGCCTGGTCTGCCTGCCAGGTGAGGTAGGCGTTGGCCACGCTCGCCACCAGGCTGATCTGGGTGGAGCGGCGCGCTTCCTCGGTCGACAGGTAGCTTTCCAAGGCTTGCTGGCTGAGGCTGCGGATGCGCCCGAACAGGTCCAGCTCGTAGGCGGAAATACCCAGGGTCGCCGAGTAACTGCTGGAGATGCCCGAGCGGCCGCTGGTGGACAGGTCCGCCGGGGTGCGCTGGCGGGTGCCGGCGGCATCGGCGCTGATCGCCGGCAGCAGGTCGGCGCGCTGGATGCGGAATTGCGCGGCATAGGCGTCGACGTTAAGTGCCGCGACCCGCAGGTCGCGGTTGTTCTGCAAGGACATCTCGATCAAGCGTTGCAGCGCCGGGTCGCGGAAGAATTCCCGCCAGCCCTGTTCAGCCGCCGCGACCTGGGCCGCATCCGCCGGTGCATACGCAGGCCCTTGCGGGTACTGCGCGGCCACCGGGGCGGCCGGTTGCTTATAGTCGGGGATCAGCGAGCAGCCGCTGAGCAGGGCTGCGGCCACCGCGAGGGAAATCAGGGACTTGCTCATTGGCCAGCCTCGTCAGGTGTAGGGTCGCTGGGCTTTTTGCGACCATGGAAGACAGAAGATACGGCAACGAAGAACATCGGCACCCAGAAAATCGCCAGGATGGTCGCAGTAATCATCCCGCCGATAACGCCCGTGCCGATGGCATGCTGGCTCCCCGAACCGGCGCCGCTGGAAATCGCCAGCGGTACCACGCCGAGGATGAACGCCATGGACGTCATGATGATCGGGCGCAAACGCATCCGGCAGGCCTCGACAGCGGCGTCCAGCAGGCTCTTGCCCTGCTCGTGCAATTCCTTGGCGAATTCGACGATCAGGATCGCGTTCTTCGCCGCCAGGCCCACCGTTACCAGCAGCCCCACCTGGAAGAACACGTCGTTGGACAGCCCACGCAGGCTGGTAGCGATCAAGGCACCGATCACCCCCAGAGGCACCACCAGGATTACCGCGATAGGGATCGACCAGCTTTCATACAGTGCCGCCAGGCAAAGGAACACCACCAGCACCGACAGTGCGTAGAGGGCAGGGGCCTGGGACCCGGACAGCCGCTCCTCGAACGACAAGCCCGTGAAGCTGTAGCCGATGCCTGCCGGCAGCTGCTTGGCCAGCCGTTCTACCTCTTCCATCGCCTGGCCGGTACTGTAGCCGGGGGCCGGGGTGCCGAGGATCTCTTCGGCGGCCACGCCGTTGTAGCGTGACAGCTTGGGCGAGCCGTAGGTCCAGGTACCGCTGGCGAAGGCCGAGAACGGCACCATTTTCCCGCCGCTGTTGCGCACGTACCATTTTTCCAGGTCTTCGGGGCGCATGCGGCCGCTGGCGTCGCCTTGCACATACACCTTCTTCACTCGACCACGGTCGATGAAGTCGTTGACGTAGCTGCCCCCCAGCGCTACCGACAGCGTGCTGTTGATATCCGAAAGGCTCAGGCCCAGGGCGCGGGCGCGTTCGTCGTCGATGGTCAGCTGGTACTGCGGCTCGTCGGTAAGGCCGTTGGGGCGTACGCCGGCGAGGATCTTGCTTTGCGCGGCCAGGCCCAGGAACTGGTTGCGCGCTTCCATCAGCTTGGTGTGGCCAACCCCGCCCTGGTCTTGCAGGAAGAAGTCGAAGCCTGTGGCGTTACCCAGTTCCAGCACCGAAGGGGGGACCACGGCGAAGGTCATGGCGTCGTTGTAGCCGAAGAAGTGCTGCTGGGCGCGCTTGGCCACTTCGAACACGCTCATGCTGGCGTCACGCTCGTCCCAAGGCTTGAGCATCACGAAGGCGAGGCCCGAGCTCTGGCCACGGCCTGCGAAGTTGAAGCCGCTGACGGTGAATACCGACTTCACGGCCTTGCCCTCGCCATTATCGGCATCGAGCAGGTATTCGCGGGCGCGGTCCAGGACCTTCTGGGTGTTCTCGGCCGAGGTATTGGGCGGGGTTTGCACCTGGGTGAAGATCACCCCTTGGTCTTCCTCGGGAAGGAAGGCGGCGGGAATGCGGGTGAACATCCAGGCCATGATGGCCACGATCACCAAGTACACCAGGAAGGCCGGCAAGCGGTGGCGGATCATCGCGCCCACGCCACGCTCGTAGCGGACCACGCCGCTGTCGAAGGTCCGGTTGAACCAGCCAAAGAAACCGCGCTTGGGCTGCCCGTGTTTCTGTTCGTCGATCGGCTTGAGCAAGGTGGCGCACAGCGCCGGGGTGAACACCAGGGCGACGAACACCGACAGCGCCATCGCCGACACGATGGTGATCGAGAACTGCCGGTAGATCACCCCGGTGGAGCCGCCAAAGAAGGCCATCGGCAGCAATACCGCCGAAAGCACCAGGGCGATACCCACCAGCGCGCCCTGGATCTGCCCCATGGATTTGCGCGTGGCCTCCTTGGGCGACAGGTGCTCCTCGGCCATCACCCGCTCGACGTTCTCCACCACCACGATGGCGTCATCCACCAGCAAGCCGATGGCCAGGATCATCCCGAACATGGTCAAGGTGTTGATGGTGAAGCCCGCCGCGGCAAGGATGCCGAAGGTGCCCAGCAATACCACCGGCACGGTCATGGTCGTGATGACCGTGGCGCGGAAGTTTTGCAGGAACAGGTACATCACCAGGAACACCAGCACGATCGCTTCGATCAGGGTGTGCACCACCCCGGAGATCGACTCAGTCACTACCGGGGTGGTGTCGTACGGGAATACCGCTTCCACACCCGGCGGGAAGAACGGCTTGAGGCTGTCGATGGTGGCGCGGATCGCCTTGGCGGTATCCAGGGCGTTGGCCCCGGTGGCCAGCTTGATCGCCAGGCCAGACGCCGGCTTGCCGTTGAACTGCGCGTTGATGCTGTAGTTTTCGCCGCCCAGCGAGATGTTCGCGACGTCACGCAGGCGCACCTGGGAGCCATCGGTATTGACCTTGAGCAAAATGTTGCCGAACTGCTCGGAGGTCTGCAGGCGGGTCTTGCCGATGATGGTCGCGTTCAGCTGGGTACCCGGCAGGGCAGGCAGGCCGCCGAGCTGGCCGGAGGATATCTGCACGTTCTGCGCGGTAATGGCCGAGGTTACGTCCAGCGGGGTGAGCTGGAAGTTGTTCAGCTTGGCCGGGTCGAGCCAGATGCGCATGGCGTACTGGGCACCGAACACCTGGAAGTCGCCCACGCCGGAGGTCCGTGAGATCGGGTCCTGCAGGTTGGAAACGATGTAGTTGGCCAGGTCATCCTTGGTCATGGCGCCGTCGGTAGACACCAGGCCGATCACCAGCAGGAAGTTCTTCACCGCCTTGGTGACGCGCAAGCCCTGTTGTTGCACTTCCTGCGGCAGCAGGGGGGTCGCCAGGTTGAGCTTGTTCTGCACCTGCACCTGGGCGATGTCCGGGTTGGTGCCCTGGTTGAAGGTCACCGTGATGGTCATGCTGCCGTCGGAGTTACTTTCCGAGGAGATGTAGCGCAGGTTATCGATGCCGTTCATCTGCTGCTCGATGACCTGCACCACCGTATCCTGCACGGTCTGCGCGGACGCGCCTGGGTAGCTCACCTGGATGGCGATGGCCGGCGGCGCGATGGCCGGATACTGGTTGATCGGTAGCTTGAGGATCGACAGGCCGCCCACCAGCATGATCACCAGCGCGATCACCCAGGCGAAGATCGGTCGATCAATAAAGAACTTCGACATGGTTTACTCCTTCTGGCCCCCGGAGGCTTGTCCGGGTGCCGCGCCAGCGGCGGGCGCATTGGCGGGCGCGTTGGCCGCTGCCTCGTGCGCCTGAACCTGCGCACCGGGCTTGACGTATTGCAGGCCGTCGACGATGACCTTGTCGCCGGCCTTCAGGCCATCTTCGATCAACCAGGCATCGCCAACGGTACGGCTGGTCTTGAGTTGACGCTGCTCTACCTTGTTCTCGGCGTTGACCACCAGTGCGGTCGGCGTGCCTTTCAGGTCGCGGGTCACGCCACGCTGGGGCGCGAGGATCGCCGCCTGGGCAACGCCGGCCATCAGCTGCGCATGCACGAACATGCCCGGCAGCAGCGTGTGATCGGGGTTGGGGAACACGGCGCGAAGGGTCACCGAGCCGGTGGTTTCGTCCACGGACACTTCGGAAAACTCAAGCTTGCCTTCCTTGCCGTAAGGGGTGCCGTCTTCCAATGTGAGCTGCACCTTGGCGGCGTTGTTGCCGGCCTTCTGCAGTTGGCCGTTATCCAGCGCGCGGCGCAGCTTGAGCATGTCTGCGGTGGACTGGGTGACGTCCACGTAGATCGGGTCCAGCTGGGAGATGGTCGCCATGGCCGTGGTTTGGCCGTTGGTCACCAACGCACCTTCGGTCACCGCGGAGCGGCCGATACGCCCGGAGATCGGCGCCAGCACCTTGGTGTAGCGCAGGTTGATCTGGGCGCTCTTGAGGGTGGCTTCGGCTTGCAGTTGCTGGGCGCGAGCCGTGTCGTATTCCTGCCGGCTGACCGCTTGCTCGTCGATCAGTTGCTTATAGCGGTTGGTCAGCGAGCGGTACTGCTCGACGCTCGCCTGGGCATTGGCCAGGGTGGCTTCGTAAACGGAAGGGTCGATCTGATACAGCTGCTGGCCAGCCTTGACGTCCGCGCCTTCCTGGAACAAGCGTTTGAGAATGATGCCGTCTACCTGTGGGCGCACTTCGGCCATGCGGAACGCACTGGTGCGGCCGGGCAGTTCGTTGGTCAGGGTAACGGTCTGCGGTTGCAGGGTAACCACGCCTACCTGAGGAGCCTGGGCGGCGGGAGGAGCCGCCTGTTGCTTCTCGCAGCCACTGAGCAGTGTGGCCAGGGCGACGGCGGATACCAATGCGGTAACAGCTGGCTTGAATTGCATGAAGATCCTCGGGGCGGAACGCGGAAGACGCTCAAGAGTAATGGAACGGACGGATTTGTAACATCTAGATAAATAGCTTACTAACGAATATACTTACGTTCGCGGCTGTTTGTAAATAGGCGTTTCGCCTGCACTCAGCCCCGTACCGATCAGCCACTGGCGCCGTCACCATAATAAAAGCGCCGGTTCGCTTCGCCTGTGGCGAAGCGCCCCATGAGGTCACTGCCATGGTTCGCCGCACCAAAGAAGAAGCGCTGGAAACCCGCAAGCAGATCGTAGAGGCCGCCGAGCACGCCTTCTATGAACGCGGCGTGGCCAGCACGACCCTTGCCGATATTGCTGCCCGGGCCGGGGTCACCCGGGGCGCCATTTACTGGCACTTCAGCAACAAGGCCGATGTGCTGCAAGCGCTGCTCGACACCCTCAGCGAACCGCTGGAAGACCTCGCCCGGGCCAGTGAAAGCGAAGACGAACCCGACCCACTGGGGTGCATGCAGGCCCTGCTGATCAAACTGTTTCAAGGCGTTTCTCTCGACCCGAAAACCCGGCGCATCAATGAAATCCTCTTTCACAAATGTGAATTCACCAACGAGATGTGCGACCTGCGCCAGCAGCGGCAGGCTGTCACCGCCGAGTGCAACGAACGCATCGAGTGCACCCTGCGCAACGCCGTGAACCGTGGCCAACTGCCTGCCGACCTCGACACCCGCCGCGCTGCCCTTACCTTGCATGCCTTCATCGACGGCCATATCAGCATGTGGCTCTTGCTGCCGGACAGCCAGCGCCTGGATGAAGAAGCGGCGCGGCTGGTCGGCTGCCTGTTCGACATGCTTAGGCTCAGCCCGGCGTTGCGAACCGCTCAGGTGGCCTCAAGTACGGCCGCGTAAAAGGCGGTCAGGCATCGCCAGCGCGGCGGCCAGCCCCAGCAGGGAAAGCCCCGCGCTGATCCAGAACAGTTCTTGGAACACCCCCGCCAGCTGCGCGCGGCCACCCCCGGCCGGGGCGTTGGCCGCGGCCAGGCTCTGCAGCAGCAGGTTACCGCGGCCCGCTTCGCTCAGCCCTTGCGCCGGCTCCGCGCCGAGCAGGGCCAGCAGCAATGCAGACATCAACGCCACCCCCATGGCGCCGCCGAGCGACCGGAACAGGTTGGTGGTGCTGGTGCTCACGCCAATGTCCTTGGGCTCGGCAGCGTTCTGTGCGCCCACCAACGAGGTGGGGAACTGCAACCCGCAGGCTATGCCGGTGAGCAGCATGAACAGGCAGCTCAACCACAGGTTGCTGATGGGTGTGAAAGCCATGCCCAACACGCCTACCGGCACCAGCAGCGCGCCCGAGAGGATGACTGGCTTGAAGCGACCGCTGCGCGCCGTATGGCGGCCGCCGAAGAAGGCACCAATGGGCAAGCCGAACGCCAGCGGCAGCAAGAACAAGGCCGCGCTGTCCGCCCCGCCGCCAGTCACGCTCTGGAAGCGCAGGGGGGCGAGCGCGGACATGGAAATGGCCTGGAAGCTGGTAAAGAAGATAGTGACCCAGCAGAGCACCGCCGAGCGGTCCGCGAACAGCCGTGGCGGCAGGATCGGCTCGGCAGTACGCCGCTCGTGCCAGGCGAACACCGCCAGCGCCAGCACGCCACTGGCGAACTGGGCTATCACCGGCGAGCTGTGCCATGCCTGGCCCTGGCCCACATCGGTGATGGCCAGCAGCACCGCGCCCAGGCCGACGATCAACAGCACGGTGCCCAGGTAATCGATGCGTGCCTGGCGCTGCGGCGTGCGCAGGCCGGCCAGGGTCCGGCGGATAAACAGCCACGCGCCCAGGCCCAGCGGCAGGTTGAGCCAGAACACCCAGCGCCACGACAGGTACTCGGTCATCAGCCCGCCAAGCACTGGGCCGGCGACGCTGGCTGCGGCGTACATGCTGCTGAAATAGCCCTGGTACTTGCCGCGCTCACGCGGAGGTACCACGTCGCCGATGATCGCCTGGCTCACCGAAACCATGCCGCCCGCGCCGATGCCCTGAAGGATTCGCGCCAGCACCAGCTGCTCCATGCTCTGCGCCAGCCCGCAGAACAGCGACGCCACGGTAAACAGCCCCATGCCGATGAGAATCATCCGCCGGCGGCCGAAAAGGTCCCCGAGCTTGCCGTAGATCGGCGTGGCAATCGTCATGGCGACCATGTAGCCGGAAATCACCCAGGCAAGCAGTTCGACGTCGGCGAATTGCGCTGAGATCGCCGGCATGGACACCGCGACGATGGTTTGGTCTAGCGCGCCGAGGAATATCGCGCTCATCAGCGCAACGAGTATGTCGCGCAGCGCGGGGGCGGAAGGGCTTGAGTCGTTCACAGGCTGGCCGGGTTCGCTGATAGCACCGTGGGCCGGGCAGGCCGGGTTGGGCGATGAGTCTACTAAAGCGACCGTGAGGCTTCTATGAACTTTGCGACAGTTGTTGGCCGCCGCCCGGTGCCATGGCGTGGCGCCGCGCTCGGCGGGCTTGCCGCGCTGGTTTTACAGGGCGGCGCTGCCCATTGGTGCCAGGCGCAAGCGTGCCATGTCCCGGCTTGGGGGCGCGCCGAACAGGCGGCTGTATTCGCGGCTGAACTGCGAAGGGCTTTCATATCCCACGCGGTAGCTGGCGACTGACACGTCCAGGCCGTCGGCGAGCATCAGGCGACGAGCCTCCTGCAAGCGCAACTGCTTCTGATACTGCAGCGGGCTCATGGAGGTCAGCGCCTTGAACCGGTGGTGCAGGGTAGAGGCGCTCAGGTTGACCCGGCGGGCGAGGTCCTCGATGCGCAGCGGTTCGCCATAGTTGTCATTGAGCCAATGGATCGCTTGGGTGACGCGGTGCGCCTGGCTGTTGGCCTGGGCAATCTCATACAGGCGGTGGCCCTGGGGGCTGCGCAGCAACCGATAGAGCACTTCGCGGCGAATCAGCGGCGCGAGCACGGCCACGTCGCGAGGTGTGTCGCTCAGCCGGGTCAGGCGCAAGATCGCGTCGAGGAGATCGGCGGACAACCGATCCACATACAAGCCGCGGCCAGCCGGGCGGGCCGGGACGCTCAAGGGGCCGGCGTCGGCGATCAACGCAGTGATCTCCGCTGGGTCGATGTCCAGGCGAAGCGACAGGCTGGGGTTCTCCACCGACGCATCGAGAATGCGCCCGCTCATCGGCATGGCCACCGACACAACCATGTAATTGAGCGAGTCATAGACATAGCGCTCTTCTCCCAGGCTCACTTCCTTGCTGCCATGGGCCAACACGCACAAGGCCGGCTGGGCCAGCGCCGGGAACGAACGCGCGCAGTGGTTATAGCGAACCAGAACAAGCCCGGGCACGGCACTGGGGCACAGCAGCTGGCTTTCGGTGTGCCGCCCGATGATGCCCGCCAGTTCTGCGCGTTGTAGTTCTATGGGCGCGTTCAGCGGCTCCGGCACAGCATCGAATGGCGTCATGGGGCATGCTCCCGTCAGGTGAATAGCTAGCCTATAAACAAGCAAGGGTCGGGGTTAGGCGGATTCTGCCCGATCCTTGCCCAATCCTGCGAACCATCGCCCCGTGGGTGCGATAAAGGAACACCGGTTAATGAGCGGGCCGGAAGGCGCCTTGCTTAAAACGATGCGCTATTCCAGCCGCTGGCGCGAGCGCGATGGGTGGATGATAGAGAAGGTTTCGCAGGATCAGGCAATCCCCTGGCAGGATCGGTCTACCGCCCATTGCGGGCCGAGCAGTAACGTTACCTTGATCAGAAATACCGAAACCAGGGAGCGTAACCATGACTCAACAGCCGTTGATCAGTCACCATGCCATTATCCGCACCTGGCCCGGCCGCTCTGTCGCTGTAGGGCAGGCATTGGCCCGGTTGGTGGAAACGAGCAGGATGCTGCCCGAGTGCCTGGCTATCGAGGCGGACCGCCAGGCCGATGACCCGGGGGTATGGCACTTGCGCATGTGCTGGGCGGACCGCAGTGCCATGGCGGCCTGGCTGGGCAACCCGGTGGCGGAATTGTTCGCCGCCTGGGTCAACCAGTATTGGGTGATGCATATCGATATCCAGCCTGGCGCCCCGATAGCCTCCGAAGCGGGCCTGCGCCGCGCCGGTTGATCAGGCTTGCGGGCGGGTCATCTTGAACAGGTTGCCCAGCTCGAAATAATCCGCCGGCCCGCCACCGCGCAAGATCGGTCGCGCCGCCGCCGTGTCGTACACCCCGTCCTTGAGCAGATCGCGGCGAATATACACAGCGACCACTTCACCAAGCACCAGCCAACTCGGCACGGTCTGGCCGTCTGCCCGCTGCAGTTGCAGGACCTGCGTCAGCTTGCATTCGAACGAAACCGGCGTTTGCGCTACCCGCGGAACTGAAATCACCTTCGAAGGCGCCGGTGTCAACCCGCTCAGAGAAAACTCGTCTACCTCTGGCCCCACTGGTGCGCAGCTTTGATTCATCGGCGCCGCCAACTCGAAGGTCGCCAGGTTCCAGGCGAACTCGCCGGTGGCTTCGATATTGTTGAGGCTGTCTTTGCGGCCGATGCTGCAAAAGCCAACGATGGGCGGAATGTAGTTGAAGGCATTGAAGAAGCTGTAAGGCGCAAGGTTCAAAACGCCGCTGGCGCTTTGCGAGGAGATCCAGCCAATCGGCCTGGGGCCGACGATGGCATTGAAGGGGTCATGGGGCAGGCCGTGGCCCTGCTTGGGCTCGTAATAGTGAAAATCGTCAAGCATCGGGTTTACCTTAAAGGAGGGCGGGGGCCGTCTGCATCCTGACGCCGGCCCATGCTCATGCATTCAATCTGGTACGAAGTTACCAAGTTGGCACAATTCTTCCTACCGCAATGGGGCGCAAAGGAGCTGGGCCCGAACCAGGGGCCAGCCGGTGCCACCCCGCACCAATTGCCACCAACGGACAGTCACCCTGTTCATTAGCGGTGCAGAACCTGCCACAAGCGGGCGCCTGCAGTAAATGGAACCTGGCCAATGCTCGAAGTGCCCTCCTTGTTCAAGCCGTTGCCGTCTCGCTTCAGCTCCCCTGCGCCGCGCCGCGGGCCAGCGCTGGCGCTACCCCCTCCTGCACCTCCACTCGCTCGTTCCTTTGCGCCGCTGCGCTAGAGCAGCCTGCGCACCCCTTTTTTTCGATAATTGGCGATAAGCCATTACTGTTTTTTCTTGGTTTACGTTGAAGTAACAAACGGGCGTACCGTGCGCCTGGTTGAGCATCGATAACTAGAAGTGCTTGGATAATAACCTTATGGATTGAGCCTTCCTTGTTTATGCACCAAAGCAATTCGCGCCCGACGAGTTTGGTGCATCTGAAAATACCTTGATAAAGCTACATGATCATGGGTTTGAATGACCGTACGGTCACGAACTTTCACGCCTGGGTATCTGGTACTTGAAAGAGGAATAGTGGCCTGTTCAGCCCTGCTTCGCCTGCTGAAAACAACAAAGTTATAAAAATGCGACATTCATAGGGGCTGCTCAAGCGAACGCCTCTATGGTGCGGCTTTTGGCATAGCGGTTGCTCTGTAACAGGCAGGCAACAGATCCGTACATCGAACTTTGTCTTATTGAACAGGACGCCACATGACACGCTGCCCATAGTTCTGAAGCGTTGAACCGAATTCGCTGAATGCTGGGCGTAGGCCCCGGGGCCAGCTCGTGCCCGAATTCAACGATGTGCCAGGCATTCGAACATTTAAAATATGTTTGAACGGACTGTTATTGCCCTTCATATACCCGAGGGAGCTTTAATGAATGACGCGGTAAAGAAACAGCCGCCCCAGTTTGCATTGGTTGGCGCGCAGTCGCCTATCTGGCCGGCAATTGCTTATAAGCCGAACACTTCAAGCCCGGTGCTGAAGAAACAGCAGGTACTGTTATTAGTAGCCGTTTCGGTATTGATCCACGGTGGCGCTTGGTGGCTTATCCAGCAGCATAAGGCGCCGCTGCCTGATGTCGCTC
>NZ_JANZKJ010000050.1 GCF_025642975.1 Pseudomonas sp. RIT-PI-S | reverse complement strand
GTCGATCTGCGGCAGCGGGTTGCCGGCGTTGACGAAGGCAGCGCCTTTGTCGGTCAGCACCACGGTGTTGCCGTCGATGGCGTAGTAGCCGTCGCCATTGCTGCCCGGCTTGAAGCCGACAGTGACCACGTCACCTTCTTCGTCGGTGGTGCTGAAGTTGGCGGCAACGGTGCCTTTCTCGGCGGTGTTCTCAACGATGGTGGTC
>NZ_JANZKJ010000005.1 GCF_025642975.1 Pseudomonas sp. RIT-PI-S | reverse complement strand
ACTGGCGGCGCTGGTGATGCACTGTGTGGCGCCTGGCAATGCCGGGGTGACGCCGTCCGACTTCCCGCTGGCGAAGCTGAGCCAAGCCCAGCTGGACGCGTTGCCCATCGCCGCAGCCGAGCTGGAGGACCTTTACCCGTTGTCGCCGATGCAGCAGGGCATGTTGTTCCACAGTTTGTCTGACGACGGCGACGGCCTGTATGTAAACCAGCTGCGCCTGCCGGTGGACGGGCTGGATATCCCTCGCTTTATCGACGCGTGGCAGGCGGCGTGCCAGCGCCATCCCATCCTGCGCACCAGCTTCCAGTGGCACAGCAGCGAGCCCTTGCAACGGGTGCACCGCCACGCGCCGCTGGCGGTGGAGGTGATCGAGCAGGCCGATTGGCCGGCCGACCCAGCCTGGATCGATGCCCTCTGCGAGGCGCAGCTGAAGGAGGGGTTCGACCTCACCCGCTTGCCGCTGCAACGCTTGCGGCTGGTCACCGATGGCGGCCGCCAGCAGTGCCTGGTATGGACCAGCCACCATATTTTGATGGATGGCTGGAGCAGCTCGCGGCTGTTCGGCGAGGTGATGCAGCACTACGGCGGCGCCCCGGTGCCCAGCGCGGGTGCCCGCTACCGAGACTTTGTGGGTTGGCTGCTGGCCCAGGACCGCAACGCCGCCCAAGCCTGGTGGCGCGAACGCCTGGCGCCGCTGGAAGGCCCGTGCCTGCTTGCCCCGGCCTGCTGGCCACGGCCGCAGGCCGGGTTGAGCGGCCACGCGGCGCGCTACACCCACTGGGACGCGGCACGCACCGGCGCGCTGTTGCACTTCGCCCGGGCGCGGGGCATCACGCCCAACACCTTGATTCAGGCGGCGTGGCTGTTGCTGCTGCAGCGCTACACCGGGCAGGCTGCGGTGTGCTTCGGTGCCACGGTGGCGGGCCGGCCGGATGACCTGCCCGGCGCCCACGACATGCTGGGGCTGTTCATCAACACCCTGCCGGTGATCGAGGCTCCGGCGCAGCATGCGCGGGTGGCCGACTGGCTGCCGCGTTTGCAGGCGCAGAACCTGGACCTGCGCGAGCAAGCCCATGTGCCGCTGGCCGAGGTACAGCGGTGGTCGGGGCAGGGCGGCCAGGCCCTGTTCGACAGCATCATCGTGTTCGAGAACTACCCCATCGATGCCCGTTTGCAGGAGGCCAACGACAGCGGGCCGCAATTCGGCGCGTCCAGCAACCGCGACGTGACCAACGTACCCATGGACCTGGCGGTGCACTTGGGGGACGAGCTGAGCATCGAGTTCCTCTACCTGCGTGCCTCCTTCAGCGACGAGGCCGTGGACGGCATCCGCCTGGCATTCGAAGCGACCCTGCAGGCGCTGCTGGACGCGCCGGAGGGTTACCTAGGCAACCTGCAACGGCTGGCGCCGGAGCAGTGCGCCTGGCTTCAGGCCCATGCGCCGGCACCGGCGCCACGGCATCGTAGGCTGAGCGTGGCGGCGTTGCTCAGCGAACGGGCCAAGGCCCAGCCAGACGCCACGGCGCTGAACTGTGCGGGGCAAACGCTCAGCTACGGGCAACTGCTGGCGCAGGCCGAACAGCTGGCGCGCCACCTGCTGGCCCATGGCGCCGGCCCGGAGCGCCGAGTGGGCGTGGCCTTGCGGCGCACGGTGGAGTTGCCGGTGGCACTGCTGGCAGTGCTATTGAGCGGCGCTGCCTATGTGCCGCTGGACCTGGACTACCCGGCCGAGCGGCTGGCCTTCATGCTGGCCGACGCAGACCTGTGCCTGGTGTTGGCGGGCGACGAGCTAAGCGCCAGGGTCGCACTGCCGCCCGGGCTGGCCTGCCTGGCTCCGGCCACGCTGCTGGCGCAGCCGGTGCCGGCACAGGCATTGCCGCCACCCCACGAAGGCCTGGCGTACTTGATCTACACCTCCGGCTCCACCGGCCTGCCCAAGGCCGTGGCGGTGGAGCACGGCCCGTTGAGCATGCATTGCCAGGCGATCATCGAGCTGTACGAGATGGTGCCGGGCACCCGCGAGCTGCACTTCATGTCCTTCGCCTTCGACGGTGCTCACGAGCGTTGGCTGAGCACCTTGCTAGCCGGCGGCACGCTGGTGCTGCGCGACGACGAACTGTGGACCCCGGAGCGGACCTTCCGCGCCCTGGGCGAGCAACGCATCGACATCGCCTGCTTCCCTCCGGCCTACCTGCAACAGCTGGCCAGCTATGCCCAGGCCTGCGCCGAGCCACCGCCACCGGTGCGGATCTATTGCTTCGGTGGCGACGCGGTGCCCGAGCCCTTGCTCGAGCAGGTAGGCCAAGCGCTACGGCCGCAATACTTCACCAACGGCTACGGCCCCACCGAAACGGTGGTCACCCCCATGCTGTGGAAGGTGCCATTGGGTACCCCCTGTGGCGCGGCTTGTGCGCCCATTGGCCGAGCGGTTGGCCAGCGCGCGCTCTGGGTGCTGGACGATGCGCTGGAGCCGCTGCCCCCTGGCGTGGCGGGCGAGCTGTACATCGGCGGCTATGGCCTGGCCCGGGGTTACCACGGGCGGCCGGGGCTGACCGCCGAGCGCTTCGTGCCAGACCCCGCCGGCGAGCCTGGCGCGCGGCTATACCGCACCGGCGATCGGGTACGCCTGCGCGACGATGGGGTGATGGATTACCTCGGCCGCGTGGACCAGCAGGTCAAGGTGCGCGGCTTCCGGATCGAATTGGGTGAGATCGAGGCGCGCCTGCGCCGCCTGCCGGGCATCGCCGAGGCGGCAGTGGTCGCCCGTGACGGCACGGCAGGCAAGCAACTGGTGGCCTATGTGGTGGGCGGGCAAGCAGACAGCGAGACGCTGCGCGAACAGCTGCGCGAGCGACTGCCGGCCTACATGGTGCCCGCGCAGTTCGTTCACCTGGAGCGCCTGCCGTTGTCTCCCAATGGCAAGCTCGACCGCAAGGCACTGCCTGCACCGCAGGCCACGGCCGTGGACGGCACCGCGCCGCGCACCACCGATGAAGCGCTGCTGGCCGAGGTGTGGGCGCAGGTGTTGCAACTGGAGCGGGTGGGCATTCATGACAACTTCTTCGAGCTGGGCGGGGACTCGATCCTGAGCCTGCAAGTGGTCTCACGCCTGCGCAACCATCCCAAGGGTGGGCGGGTGATCAAGCTGCGCGACCTGATGCAGTTCCCCACCATCGCGCAGCTGTGCGAACGCGCGTTGGCTGAGCCAGCGGCGCCGGTGGTGGCGCCCGAGCCGCGCGCGAGCGCAGGCAACTTCGGCCTGGTGCCGGTGCAAGCCTGGTTCTTCGAGCAGGCGATGGTCGACCCGCACCACTTCAATCAGGCGCTGATGTTGCGGGCACGGGTGCCGCTGGCGGCCGACGCGCTGGAGGCAGCGCTGCGTGACCTGCTGGCGCACCACTCCAGCCTGCGCTTGTGCTTTTTCGAGGAAGCCGGCGCCTGGCGCCAGGCCTATGGGGTATTGCCGCCGCAGCCGTTGCTGTGGCAGGCCGAAGTGGCCGACGCCGAAGCGCTGGAGGCATTGGCCGAGCGTGCCCAAGGCAGCCTCGACCTGGCCGACGGCCCGTTGCTGCGGGCGGTACACGCCAAGCTGCCCGACGGCGAGGCGCGGCTGTTGTTGGTGATCCATCACCTGGCGGTGGACGCGGTGAGTTGGCGGGTGCTGCTGGAAGACCTGCGCATGGCCTACGAGGCGCGCTGCGCGGGCAGCATGGCGCAACTCGCCGATACGGGAAGCGCCTACCGGGCCTGGGCTGAACAGCTGGCGGCGGATGCGCCGGCGCGGGTCGAGCGCGAGCTGGAGTATTGGCTGCGCACCCTGGGCGATGCGCCCGCAGGTTTCCCTTGCGACAACCCGCGAGGCCGCGATCAGGTTCGTCACCTGGCCTATGCCACCCTGGGGCTGGATGCCGGCGCCACCGAGCGCCTGCTCAAACAGGCACCCAAGGCGTACGGCGCGCAGATCAACGACCTGCTACTGGCCGCGCTGGCGCGGGTGCTGTGCCGCTGGACGGGCGAGGCGTCGACGCTGGTGCAACTCGAAGGGCATGGCCGCGAAGACGTGTTCGACGGCCTGGAGCTGAGCCGCACCAGTGGCTGGTTCACCACCTTGTATCCGGTGCGCCTGGCACCGGGCGCGGGTGCGAGCCTGCGGGCGTCGGTCACGGTGGTTCGCGAGCAACTGGCGACGGTGCCAGACAAGGGGGTGGGTTATGGGGTGTTGCGCTACCTGGCCGGGCGGCCGGTGGCGGAGCGCCTGGCGGCGTTGCCCCAAGCGCGGGTGACCTTCAACTACCTGGGCCAGTTCGACCAGGCCTTCGACGAACAGGCGCTGCTGGTGCCCGCCAACGAAAGCCACGGCGAGGCCTATGGGCCGCAGGCGCCGTTGGGCAACTGGCTGGAAATCGTCGGCCAGGTGTACGACGGCCGGCTAACCTTCCGCTGTTTGTACAGCACCCGCCGCTACCGCGCCGCCACCGTGGAAGCGCTGGTGCAGGCCCTGGAAGCCGAGTTGCAGGCGTTGGTGGAACCCACAGCGCTGAGCGGCCTGCCCCTTTAACCTTTTTTGTGTGGCCGGGTTCGCCCGGCCGGAGACCTGACCCATGCAGCTACACCCGGAAGTCGAGGCATTTCTGGACCTGGTCGAACAGGGCGGGCTAGGCGTACCCCTGCTGCCGTTTTACGAGGATACGGCCGAGGCAGCGCGACGCCAGTTCGTTGTCAGTAGCCAGCGCATGCGCTGGGCCGCGCCCCAGGACCTGGACGTATTGAACTGCAGCGTGCCCGCGCGCGATGGGGCCGCCCTGCCGTTGCGCCTCTATCGGCCCAACGGGAAAGGGCCCTGGCCCTTGCTGGTATATCTGCACGGCGGCGGCTTCGTGGTGGGGGACCTGGAGACCCACGACGGCGTATGCCGGGAGTTCGCCAGCCGAACCCCGTGCGCGGTGTTGGCGGTGGACTACCGCCTGGCGCCGGAATACCCATTTCCCACGGCGGTGCACGATGTAGAGGATGTGCTCGCAGGCCTACCTGCGCTGGCTGAAACCTATGGGCTGGACCTGGCCCGGCTCGCCTTGGGCGGTGACAGTGCCGGGGCGAACCTGGCTACGGTGCTGGCCCAGCGTGCCGCCGAAGGTGCCTTTCCCCAGTTGCCGGCGCCGCGCCTGCAAGTGCTGTGCTATCCGACGACGGACGCCACCCGGCGCCATCCGTCCCGCGAACTGTTCGGCGAGGGCTACTTGCTCGATGACTTGACCCTGGAGTGGTTCTACCAGCACTACGCGCCGGCACCGGAGCAACGTGCGGACCCGCGCTGCTCGCCGTTGCTTGGGCCGGTGGCGCCCGGCACCGCGCCGGCTGTGGTGGCGCTGGCCGGCTTTGATCCGCTGCTCGATGAGGGCCGCGCCTATGCCGATCACCTGGCGGCGGCCGGCGTGCCGGTGGAGCGCTACGAATATCCCTTTACCCATGATTTTCTGCGTATGCGCCTGGTGACGGCAGATGTGGAAGAAATCTATGCGCAACTGAGCGGAGCCTTGGCCAAGGCTTTCGAATGACCTGTTGCCGCCGTGCCCTGCATGCGCTCTGGAATTGCCAGCGAATGCAAACGCATGGCGGCTGCGGCGGCCCCTTTTATGCGTTGCGCGTCAGGGTTCGCGGCGGGGGCGGGTCAGCACCCAGTGGCACAGGCCGCCGGTGAGAATGGCCACCACGCTCAGGGTGCCCAGCACGGTCACCAGTTTTTCGGTCAACAGGTTGAGCACATCCTCGGCGGAGACGCTGCTATGCATGGCGTAGTCGAATTGGCTGGAGGGGACGCTGGTGCGGTACTTGGGGTTCTGCCGCAACTCTCCGCGCAGCAGCGAGCCGTCGTCCCAGAGGTATACGCCACCTACGTGCAAGGCAACGTCGGTGGGCCCGCTGAGCAAATCCAGGCGATCGACCAGCAGCCGGTTGTCCAGCATGACCCTTACCCCGGAGGCTGCGCCGGCCTTGGTCAGGCTCAGTGAACCAAAATCCTCGGCAAGGTTGTCCGGGCCTTGCAGCTTGAGGTTGGGGGTCATCAACAGGGTGTTCTGGGGGGCGGTGTTGGGCGCAGGTGCCTTGCCGATTCTGCCTAGGAGCGTGCTGCAATAAGGCTCATCCTTATGCATCACCGATGCAGATCGCACCCAGGGGTTGCTGGCGACTGCCATGCGCATGTCTGGCAATACGCTTTCGCAGCGCTTGCCGATCATCGGCAGCAGGGTGTCGGCGGTCGCCAGCGCGGCGCTGAGCAGCCGGTCCATCTGCTCCACGGCTTGGGTGCCAACGCGCAGGTTCTCCTGATGCATTGACTTGACCGCCAGCGTCAGGGTCAGGCCCACCCCCGCCACCAGTGGGATTGCCGCTGCACCTAGCGACAGAAGCGTCGTTAAGGTGGTTGAACCTTGTTTGCCTATCCGTGACATAAACCACTCCTGTAGGTATCGCCGCCGGAAAGGGTAGGGCCACCGTGGCTACGCGGCAGGGCCGGCAAATGGTTCCAGGCGCGGGGAAATGTCTAGGGGTGGTGTGTGAAGAGGCTGAACGTGGGATGGGAAACTTGTAGGCCGGGCTTGCCGGTGCGCCGCCCTGAGGGGCGAGCAAAGCCCAGACCGGTTAAAAGGATCCCATTCGTTGCGGATACCCCCGGGATGGTCAAGAATGGGGAGTCGTTGCGTTTAGAGCCCAGCCATGCCCTACACAGAGCCGTTGTCGTTCCCGTATTCGTCAGGGGTTATGAGCGATCGCATTCGCGCGTACCCGTGGCACCACAGCGAGCTGGGCCCCTGGCAGCAGTGGCCCGAGGCACTGCGCTGCTGCCTGGTGAACCTGCTGGAGTCGAAATTCCCCCAGTGCCTGATCTGGGGTACGCAGCAGCGCACACTCTACAACGACGCCTTCGCCGACCTGCTGGGGCAGGGCGCGCCTGTGGTGGGCGAGGCGTTCGAGCGCTTGTGGCCGCATGCCGGGCCCCGCCTGGCACCAGTGGTGCGCCGCGCCTTCGACGGCGTTGCCTGCCATGGCGAGAACCACTGCCTGCCGGCCGAGCGCAATGGCCGGCGAGAACCTGCCTGGTACACCTTCTGCTTCAGCCCGTTGCGCGACAGCCTGGGCGCGGTGGTGGGGGTGGTGGGTACGGTGATCGAAACCACCGCCACCGTGGAGGCCGAACGGGAACTCAAGGGCCTGGCGAGCCGCTTCGAGCGCGAGGTGGCCGAGCGCACCGCCGACCGCAACCGGCTTTGGCAGTTGTCGACCGACATCATGCTGGTGACCCGCGCCGACCTTACGATCACCGCGGTCAACCCTGCCTGGGAGACCGTGCTGGGCTTGCCGGAAGCCGAGCTGCTCGGGATCAGCGTGCTGGAGTTATTGCACCCTGATGACGTTGCGACGTGCGAGCAAGCCGCGCGCGACCTGGCCGCCGGGCATCCGCTGCGCGACATGGACTGCCGCCTGCGGCACAAGCGCGGCGGCTATCGCTGGATCAACTGGGCAGCCGTGCCCGGGGGTGGGTTTTTCAACGCCGTGGGGCGTGACGTGACCGTCGAGCGAGAACGCGCCGCGGCGTTGGAGCAGACCGAGGAGCTGCTGCGCCATAGCCAGAAGATGGAAGCAGTGGGGCAGCTCACCGGCGGCCTGGCGCATGATTTCAATAATCTGCTGACGGCCATCTCCGGCAGCCTCGAGCTGATGCACCGGCGTATCGAGCAGGGCCGTATCGACCAGCTCGAACGCTACATCACCGCAGCCCGGGGCGCCGCGGATCGCGCGGCGATCCTCACTCACCGCCTGCTGGCCTTCGCCCGCCGGCAGACCCTGGACGCCCGCCCGGTGGCGGTCACTGCCTTGATCGAAGGCCTCGAGGAACTGATCCGGCAGACCCTAGGGCCGAACATTCACTGTGAGCGGTCGTTGGGCAACCCAAGCTGGTGCGTGCTCGCCGATGCCAACCAGCTGGAAAGCGCGCTGCTGAACCTGTGCATCAATGGCCGCGATGCCATGCCGCAAGGGGGCACGCTCAAGCTTGCCTGCTCCAGCCACATGCAGTCGAGCGCCGGGCGCGGCGCGGATGACCTGGCGCCGGGCGAGTACGTGGTGATCAGCGTGAGCGACAATGGCCATGGCATGGCCCAGGACGTTCTCTCGCGGGTGTTCGATCCCTTCTTCACCACCAAGCCGCTCGGCCAGGGCACTGGCCTGGGGCTGTCGATGGTGTACGGGTTCGCCCGGCAATCTGGCGGCGCCGTGCGAATCGAGTCGACGCCGGGGCAAGGCACCCGGGTCAGTATCTTCCTGCCACGGCATACCGAGGCGATTGTGCCTGTGGTCGCAGAGTCGCCCGCGGAAGCGGCGGAGCCGGCCAGCGGCGGCCAGTGCGTGTTGTTGATCGACGACGAAGCGACCATCCGCGAGCTGGTGACGGAAACCCTCGAAGGGCTGGGGTATGGGGTGATCGGTGCCGAAGACGGCGCCAGCGGCTTGGCGGCCCTTGGCCGAGCGCCACGGGTGGACCTGCTGATCACCGATATCGGCCTGCCCGGGGGGCTCAACGGGCGCCAGGTGGCGGAGGCGATCCGCGCGATCAAGCCCAGCTTGCCGGTGCTGTTCATCACCGGCTACGCGGAGCAGGGCGAGCTGGCTCCGGCGTTCCTGCGGCCAGGGATGGAGATTCTCACCAAGCCCTTTGCCCTGAACACCTTTGCCCGGCGCGTCGCCCAGATGCTGCGTCAACCCGCGGCAGGATAGCGCTTGGTTTCGCTGTTGCCGGTTGCGGCCTCGGCCCCGCCGGGCGGCTGCACGGTGGCGGCATCCGCACCACCGCCGGGTTGTTGACCGGCGCCTTTGCGCGCCTTGCGTTCCAGCACCAGGTAAAGCACGCAGGCGATACCCAACGGCAGCAGGAAGTACAGCGCGCGGTAGCCGATAAGCGCGGCGAGCAGCGCGCCCTTGCTGTACTGGCCTTGCAGCAGGGAAATAAAGATCGTCTCCAGTACCCCCAAGCCTGCGGGAATGTGCGTGATCACCCCAGCGATACTGCTGATGAGCAGGATCGCGAGCACAGTGAGATAACCGACTTTTTCCGGCAGCAAGGTGAAGATCAACGCCCCCATCAGCGCCCAGTTGCAGGCGCCGAGAGTGGCCTGCAGCGCCGCCAGGCGGAAGGAGGGCAAGGTGATTTCCTGTTTGCGGATCGTCCAGGTGCGGCGCTTGGCGAAGCGGCAGGCGAGCAGATAAGCCACACCCGCGGCCACCATTGCCACACCGATCAGGCGCAGGCCGGTGGAGCCGATTTTCACGCTGTCGGGCAAGTCCGGCAGGCCCATGGCGAACACCACACCACCGAGCAGCAGGTAACCGAGCCAGTTGGTGATCAACCCCAGGCTGAGGATTTTAGTGATAGTGGCCACGCTTAGGCCCAGCTTGCCATACAGCCGGTAGCGCAGGGCGATCCCCCCGACCCAGGAGCTGAGGTTGAGGTTGAACGCATAGCACACGAACGCCAGCGGCAGCACCTTGGTCACGGGCAGGCGATGCCCGGTGTAGCGCCGGGAAAGCAGGTCGTAGGAGCTGAATACCAGGTAGCTGGCCAGCGCCAGCCCGCCGCCCAGCAGCAGCGTGGCAGGTTTGTAAGAGCGCAGCGCATGGGTCACTTCCTGCCAATCCAGGTTGCGCACCAGCATGAACAGCAGCACCGGCACCAGGATGAAGCAGCTCCAGGTCATCAGGCGCCGGGCCCACAGCCATTTGCGTGAGCGGGGCTTGGCGGGCCGGCCGGTGCCCTTGGGGTCGGCGGCGGGGTCCACGGGGCAGTTCATAGGCTTTTTTCCGGGTTCAGGTGGGGGGCGCTGGCTGTCTCCTCATTGACCGTGGTCCAGGGCTTGAGGCGCGGGGAATGGGCAGGAAGCAAGCCGATCCAGGCAGGGAAGTGGCGGAGGAAGTGAAAGCTCAGGAAAATCAGCGGCGCACGCCACCAGTAGCCCCGCAGCACCCGCTGCAGGGGGATGCTCTTGCATTCCTTCTGCGCCAGCTCGGCGAGGTGGTCGTAAAGCTTGGCGTTGAAGGTGGGGTCGTCGATAACCAGGTTGGCTTCCAGGTTCAGCGACAGGCTCAGAGGGTCGAGGTTGCTCGAGCCGACCGTGGACCAATGCCGGTCCACCAGGGCCACCTTGCCGTGCAGCGGCCGCGTCTTGTATTCGCGGATCACCACGCCGTCGCGCAGCAGGTAGTTGTACAGCAGCCGCGAGCACAGCCGCACCAAAGGCATGTCTGGCATGCCCTGGAGGATCAGGGTGACCTTCACCCCGCGTCGGGCGGCATTGCGCAGTTCGCGCAACAGACGGTAGCCGGGGAAGAAATAGGCATTGGCGATCAGGATCCGCTCGCGCGCGCCGCGGATCGCGTTGAGGTAGTGCGCTTCGATGTCCGCGGTGTGGCGGTTGTTGTCGCGCACGCTCAACAGGATCTTGGCGTGCGCGCTGTCCGCTTGCAGCGGCACCCGCTCGGTCAGCCACGGTTTGTGTTGGCGGTCTACCTGGCTGGTCTGGTCCATCAGCTCCAGGGTGGCCTTGTGCAGGTCAGCCACGATCGGTCCGCGCACCTGCACGGCGTAGTCCTGCTTGGCCATGGGGCCGAAGTCCCCGAGGTGGTCGGCGCAAAAGTTGATGCCACCGACGAAGCCGATTTCGCCGTCCACCACTACGATCTTGCGGTGCAGCCGGCGGAACAGGTTGGTGCGCATGCCCAGCATGGGCTTGCTTGGGTCGAAGGCCAGCACCCTCACGCCCGCCTCAGACAACGCACGCAAGGTGTCGGCCGACAATTCCGCGCTGCCATAGCCGTCTACCAATACCTCCACCCGCACCCCACGCCCGGCGGCTGCCGCCAGCACTTCTTGGAGCTGGCTGCCGACCTGGTCGTCGCGCAGGATGAAGGTTTCCAGCAAGACCTCTTCGCGCGCCTGGGCGATGGCCTCGAAGACGCTTGGGTAGAACTCCTCGCCATTGATCAGCAGCTGGATCTGGTTGTCGCTTCGCCACTGCTCGTTCATAGGCGAACCTCCACCGCGAGCGGCACATGGTCAGAGAGGTGAGTCCAGGGTTTACGGGCAAGGGCGCGAGGGCCGTGAGCGATGGCGTTGCGCAGGTAGATGCGATCGAGGCGCAGCAGCGGCAAGCGCGCCGGGAAGCTGCGTGCCGGTGCGCCATAGGCCTCCACGAAGGCTTCGTGCAGGCCGCAGCCGGCCAGGAGTTTATCGGCGCGCTGGCGCCAGTCGTTGAAATCCCCGGCGACGATCACTGGCTCGTTCGCTGGCAGGCCTTCGAGCAGCTTGCACAGCAGCTGCAACTGCTTGTGCCGCTGTTGCTCGCGCAGGCCCAGGTGCACGCAAATGGTATGCACCGGCGGCTGCCCCGGGACCGCCAGCACCGAATGCAGCAGGCCGCGCTCTTCCTGGCCTTCCACGCTCACGTCGTGGTTCTGGTGGTGAAGAATGGGGAACTTGGACAACAACGCATTACCGTGGTCGCCATCCGGGTAAACCGCATTACGCCCGTAGGCGAACACCGGCCAGATGCTGTCGGCAAGAAACTCATACTGGGGCACATCGCTCCAGTTGTCGTAGCGCTCGCCGTGCTTGCGATGAACCCCCAGCACTTCCTGCAGGAACACCACATCCGCCGACGTGGCGCGCACGGCTTCACGCAGCTCGGGCAGCACGAAGCGGCGGTTCAGCGCGCTGAAGCCCTTGTGGGTGTTGACGGTAAGAATCCGCAGCGAGTGCACCGGCGGGGCTTGCTCGGGAAGCACATCCGCTGCCGTGACCTGCTCATCCAAGGGCCGGAAATCCTGTGTCGCCATCGGCCAAGCTCCCCAAAGCTCTCGGTTAAAAGTCCTGATAGTCGGACTTGCCGGGCTCGCGATGGTTCAGCGGGCGGGAACCGGGCCGGGTGGCCGCTCCTGGGGTGGGCCGGGGCGCCGCCGCCCTCGCTCACAGCGACAGCTCGATTTCCCTTTCGTCCAGCACTAGCTGCTGCCCGCACTCAACCAGCGCCCGAATGCTGGGCCCAAGCAGGTCTTGCGGGGCATCCAGCGGGGCGGCTGGCGAGTGGGCAAACCTGGACCGATTAGCGCTCACACGTTCGAGGATCTGCCGGTCCTGGCGCAGGATCACGCCGAACAACCGCCGCAGCACGAAATGCTTGAGCACCGAGGGCAAGCGGCCGCGAGGTGTGGCAACCCTGATGAACACTTGCAGGTGTTGCTCACCGCACGGGGTCAGCCAGGCGCTGGCCAGCAATGTGAGTGCGCCTTTGCGGTCGCGGTATTCGATCTCTGCCAGGCAGGGCAGGCGAAAGCGGCCCATGCTGATGCCGCGCGTGGGCTCCAGCAGCTTCGAGATCAGGCCGGCCTGGTTCGCTTCTTCGCTGTAAATCGCCTCCACGCCATCGTCGAGCGGGCGAACCCGGGCCGTGACCCGTTGCCGCTGCCGGTCATGGCGTACCCAGCCACGGTGGACGAAGTGGGTGTGGAAGCCGTCGAGAAAGTTTTCCGCGGCATCCGTCAAGGAACACTGCAACTGCTCGGTCATCCAGAAGGCGTCCACAACGCCAGACTGCTCCGCTGGGGCGACCGGTGCCGTCGCCGGAGGCTGGGGGAGCGTGCTGGCCCAAACCAGCCCATGGGCTTCGTACGTGGGGTAGCGGTCGAGCAGTGGCGTGCTGCCAGGCGGCCGTTCGGTGCCGGGTACCCGGGTGCAGCGACCATCATCGGCAAAACGCCAACCGTGGTAGGGGCATTGGATCTGCCCGCGGTGCACAGTGCCCGCGCTCAGGGGCGCAAACCGGTGCGGGCAGCGGTCGGGCAGTGCCGTCGGTTCGCCCGTTTCGCCCCGGAACAGCACCAGTGGCTGGTCGAACAATTGCACGGCCAAGGGTTTGTTACGCAGGGCCTGGCTGAGCGCCACCGGCCACCAGCGAGCGGGTGCCTTCATAGTTCGAACCTCTTCATCAAGGGCACCGCGAGGGTGTGCAATAACCGGCTGAGCACGGCCCAGGCGCAGCGCCGCGCCCAGGGCAGGTGCGCTACGTACACCAGGCTGTATTCGATCTGAGGCTGGCCGCCGCGCAAGCGTTTGAAGCGTGAGGCCCCAGCGCTGAAGTTCAGCAGTTCACGACGCCGGGTTGCCTCCTGCAGGCACAAGCTGGTGAGTTGGCGGTACAGCCCGCTGCGCTGGGGCAGGGAAGTGTTGTAGCCCACTATGGGCGCGCTGAGCCCTACTGCATTGGTAAACCACCCCACCACGCCATCGACACGGCCCTCGAGGTTGCGCAGGGCGCGCAACTCCAGCCAGCCCTCGCGCTGGCCGCGGCGGATCCATTGCGCCCGGTAATGGGGGTTCAACCGGCTGTACTTGTGCAGGTAAAGCAGGTTGTAAAGGTGCTCGATGCGCTGGAAGTCGGCATCGTCGAGCGCCTCACCCGGCACCACCTGGTAGGGGCTGCGGCGCAATAGCGTGGCGTCCAGGCGGGTGTTGTGATGGCGCAGAAACGCCGCTTGCGCCCCGTCGCGCCCGTCGAACAAATAAACCTGGCGGCTAGGAACGCTGCGGTAGCCCAAGGCGTGCAACGCATCGCGCAACCCAGGGTTGCTGAAGTCGTTGAGCGAGCGAAACCCCAGGGCATGGTCGCTGAAGCGCGTTCGCAGGAAAGTGGTGAGCTGGGCAAGCTCGGCGCCGTCAAGGCGTGCCGGGTAGAGGTTGGTGGAGAGCAACCAGTTGTTGACCCACACCACCCTGTCCAGCCTGGCGCGGTGTAACAGGGCCTGCATAGCCGCCACCACGGCTTTCAACGGCCACGTCAGCCAGGGGCGCCGCAGCCGCTCGAGCTCAGCCAGCGCATAGCCGCCGTACGCCGCCAACGGCGACACCACGTAGCAGTTGCCTGCGTGCTCGGCGCCTTCGTTGACGCTGACCACCCACTGCTGGCTGGCGGTTTCGAGCAGCGCCAGGCGCGTGCTGACGTTAGCGATCTCGCTGTGCCGGGCATAGCCCCGAACATACCGCAGGGCCGGGCTGTCGCCAGTGCTGGCCGGGGTGCTGAGCAGTTGTTCGGTGAAACTCAGCTTCATTGGGGCACGGCCTCGAGGGGCTGGCCATTCCACTCGATGTCGGCGGTGGACGCCGCCAGCACGCTGCAGCGCCGAAACGCCGCACGCAGCAGAATTTCGCCCAGGCTCAAGAGCTGTGCGGTGAGCGGCCGGGCATCGCCTGGGGCGACTATCACATCACGTGCCGCGCGAACGTCTCGCCAAAAGCCCGGCAGCAAGGCGTGGGAGGGCGCCGCCAGTAACAGCATCGCCAGGCCGATCATGTGAGGCTGCGCCCCGGCCTGGAGCAGGGGCGCGGGGGCGGTGCCCAGGCTCGCCACCAACGGTTGGCGCTGGCCGCTGAACAGGTGCACGCCGCTGGTAGCCCGAGGGTTGCATTCCAGCACATGAAAGCACCCGCTGGCGTCCTCGATGAAATCGAAGCCGACCTGGCCGGTGTAGCCGGTGGCCCGGCCGAACTGCTCGAGAAATTCAAGCACCGGCGGCGGTGCCTCAGGCTGAAAGTAGATGCCTGACCCTCGGCCAACGCGATACCGCGGGTGATAACAGCTGTGGGCACGTAGCTCACCGCCCACCAGCACGCTGTAACTGCAAAGCTCTCGCCCCTGAACGAAACGCTGGGCGACCCACGGCGCGGCGGCGCTGGGCCGGACCTTGGCGAGCTGTTCGCGAGAAGGGCGGATCAACGTTCGCGACGCGAAGCGCGAGTAAGCGGGCTTGAATACCCACTGGTGGCAGTGCTCGGCCAGCGCGTGCACGGCCTGGTGGTCTTCCAGCAGCTGCGTTTCAGGGGCGGCGGCCGTCCAGCCTTGGGACATCGCGGCAAAATGGCCCTTGTGATGCAAGCGGTGCAGCAGCGCGAAATCGCTGGTCAGCACCCGACACAAGGGCGCCAGCCGTTCAAGGCCGTGGGCCAGGTAGAACACCTCTTCACAGGTTGGCAGCACCAGGTCGATTTGCCGTGCGGTGATCAGGCTGGCCAGGGCATCGATCCAACGCGCGGGGTTGTCGCGGGGCTCGGGCAAGCGCACGAAGTGGTGCGCCGCGCGGCTGAAACGGCTCAATGGCTGGCGCAGGGAATCCCCCACGCTGACCTGCCAGCCGGCTTCGTTGAATGCCCGCGCCCATTCCAGGCAGGCCGGCGCGCGGGCGCCGAGTATCAATACGTGCATGGTAATCCTTGGGGTCGCTCGAGCACTTTCAGGCGCCGGCGCTTGGCCTGTGGTGGAGGTGCCTGCCACTGGCCAAAGCTCAGCTCGGGCGGGCACAGGCCATGTTGATCGCACAGCTGGTATATGGCGGCGGTGAGCCCTTGGCAGAGGGCCATGTGGTCGCCAGCGCCTTGCACGCCAACGTGCCAGCGCAAGCCGCGTTGCTCAATGGAATATTCTTGCAAGGCGTCGCCTTGCAACAGCAGCGCACGGCGCACCACATCGGGGTAGAGCGCGCGCAGGCGCGGGCCGTCGCGGTCCACCAGCCAGAGGATGTCATCCATGCGGCCTTCCACTGCCGCGATCGCCCGTTCGGCACGGCCGCAGGCGCAGGGGCTGGCCGCTATTCGCAGCACGTCATTGAGCCGGTAGCGCACGATCAATTGGGTGTGCCGGGAAAAGTCCGTGATGATCGGTTGGAAGCGTGTGCGCTCCGGGTCCAGCCAGTCGGGCTCGATATGCAGGTGCGCTTCATTGAGGTGCAAGGTCCCCCGTTCGCAGGTGTAGCCGAGAAAACCCTCGCTGGCCTGGTAGAGCTGCCGGGGCGCGACGCCGAACGCCTGATGCACTCTGCGTGCATCGTCGGCCTCCAGCACTTCGGCCACCGACAGGATGTGCGACGGCGCGATCGCCAGGCGCCCGGCCAGCGCGGCTTCGGCCAGGCCGCGCAGCACCGTCGCCGGGGCCACCAGCACATCCGGGCGCTGCGCGGCCAGGCGGGCCAGCGAGGCCTGCAATCCCAGCGTGAGGTCGTAGTAGGCAAAGTCGATGCGGCGGCTGGCCAGGGTCTCGTAGAGACGGCTATTGGCCCGCAGGAAAAACGCAATGCGCAGGGGCGCCCGCCATGGGCACAGCAGGCGCCCGAGCAAGCGGGACGGCAGGGCACGTGCCAGGAGGATCCCGGCCCAGCGCTGGCGCTCGGCCGGGCTGACCAGGAACACCCCCTGGTTGCCCGAGGTGCCGCTGGATAAGCCCACGGTGACGCCGTTCAGGGTGGTGCTGAAGTCCCGTGAGGCCTCCGCCTGGCGGGCGAGCGCCAGCACGTTGTCCAGGCTCAGCCCCAAGGTGTTGAACCCGGCGAAGTCTGCCATCAGGGTCGTTTTGTCCATTATCGGCAGGTCCGCCAGGCGGGTGGCCTGCGACTGCCGAAAGCGCTCGGCCCTTGGCACTACGTGACGCAGAAAATACCTCAGGCGCCGCGCCTGCCAGCCTTCCAGTTGCTCGCGGGAGGTAAAGCGCAGCCGGTAGCGAGCCTGGATGAAGCTCAGGGCACTGCGCAGCAGGCCACACAAGCGATCACTGCTCATCGACGAAGGCCTCCCAGGCGTGGGTGCAATGCGAAGGCAGGACGGCCACGGCGGGTTCGCGACGCAGCACCGCGCCCACGTGCTGGTAGGTTTGCCGATACTGCCCGGCATGGTGCGTGGAAAACCACATTGCCAGCGAGGCCGGCAGCCGGCCAGCCCGGCAGGCTGGCGCCGACCAACAGGCATCGGCCACCAGAAAGGCCGGGCGGCCCTGGGCATCGGGGATGAACAGGCCAAGCTGGCCCTCGCTGTGCCCGGGTAGCGGTACGCCCAGCAGGCTGCCATCGCCCAACAGGTCCAGGCCGTATTCGAAAGGCGCCATCCAGGCAGGCAGGGGTATGTGCTTGCAAGGGTCTGCCACGCGCAAGCGCGCGCTGAAGTCAGCCGGCAGCAAGGCCGGCAGGTGGCCGCCCAGGGTGGCGCGCCAGCGGTGGCCACGCAGGCGCTCGATGTGCTGATGGTCGGCGCCCAGTGCAATGAAGTCAGCCTCGGGAAAATCCTTGAGGCCGGCGATATGGTCGCCATGGAAGTGCGAAATGATGACGGTGCGGATGTCGCCCGGGGAGATGCCCAATGCCTTGATCTGCCGGTGCATCGGCTCCTGCGCAGGCAACTGCACTGGTACCGCCGTGCGGTACAGGCGCTCAGGGAAGGCTTGGGTCGCGTGGAACAGATGCTCGGAATACCCGGTGTCGTAGAGTATCCAGCCGGCGTCCGGGTGGCGAATCAGGCCACACAGGGCAGGGAACGGCGTGCTCGCCCAGCGGCCGCCGCGGTCTGCCATGCATTCCAGGTGCCGACACCAGCCGGCGCGCAGCACTTGCAGGGTCACCGTACGGCTCATGTTGGCGCTCCTTCGCGGGCCAGCCACCACTGGGCGTACTGGCGGATGCCCTCGTCCTGGCTGATGACGGGGCGGTAGCCCAGCTCGTGGGTGATGGCGCGCAGGTCCAGGGTCTGGCTGAAGGCGAGCACGCCCGCGCTGTAGCGGGTGAGCCGCGGCTCATGATCGCCACGCGCTCGGGCAATGAGCTCCAGCCCCCGGGCGAGGGTATCCACCAGCCGCCAGGGCAATTTCCGGGTGTGCAAGGGCAGGCGGAACTCCTCGGCCACCTGGCGCAACAGTTGTTCGACCGTCACCGGTGTGCCGTTGCTGACGTTGTAGGTGCACAGGCTTCGTGGCAGCGCCTGGGTCAGGCTCAGCTCTACCGCGTGGACCAGGTTGCCGATGCAGGTCAGGTCCAGCAGCGCGCGGCCGCCGCGCATCAGTGGAATGGGCCCTTTTTGCATCACCCGCAACAGGCGCGGCATGAGGGTCTGGTCCCACGGGCCGAACACCGCACGGGGCCGCAGGATAACCGCTTGCTCCAGGCAGGCGTCGCGGATGCGCGCTTCGGCCAGGGCTTTGGTGCGGGCGTAAGTGTTGACTGGGGGCGGCAGCGGCTCGTTTTCGCCGATGCCGATGCGGTCGCAGAAGTCGAAGTACAGGCTGGGCGTAGACAAGTGCACGAGCCGCCGCACCGCGTTGGTTCGGCAAGCCCCCAGCACTTCCTCGGTAGAGGTCACGTTCGCCTGGGTGAAGGCCTGGGCTTGGCCCCAGGGCGAGGACAGCGCGGCACAGTGCACGATCGCCTCACAGCCGCGGGTGGCGTCAGCCAGCGCGTGCGCCGCTGCGGGTGTGCCGTGTGCCAGCGGCACCCAAAGCACCGGCGCCGGGCTGTGGTGCATCACCTGCGCGGCGGCGCGGGCGTCCCGCCCGCTGAACAGCACGTTGCAGCCCTTTGCCGCCAGCCGCCACACGATATGCCGGCCGATGAACCCGGTACCTCCGGTAACCATGATGTTCATCAGTACTCCAGAATCATGCCGCCCAGCGACAGCCCGGCGCCCGTGCCTACCAGCAGCACACGGTGGCCGCGGCGGATGCGTTGATCTCGGATGGCGATGTCCAGCGCCGTGGGCAGCGACGCGGCGATCTGGTTGCCGTGGCCCGCGAAAATATCGACGACCTTGTTCACGTCGAAGCCCAGCCGCTTGAATGCGTGGTCCAGGCTTTGCCGGCTGGCCTGATGCGGCACGATCCAGTCCACCTCGGCCAAGGTCATGCCGGCCTGGGCGAGCACGCTGTCCACCAGGCCGGGAAGGTATTGCGCGGTCAAGCGGAAAACCGGCTTGCCGTGCATGGCGAAGCGGGTCAGCGGGGCGAACGGCTCGCTGATCCGGCTTGGGTGGTAGCGCGATCCCCCGGCGCGAATCTCACAGTACCCAGCGCCCTCGGAATAGGTTTTCAGGCTAGAGGCAATGATCCCCGCGCCCCGGCGTTCACCGGGCGCGAGCACCACTGCCGCGGCGCCATCGCCGAATATCCCGCTCACACCCACCTGCTGCCAGTCGAGCCCACAGGACGCGATGTCCGAGCACACCAGCAACACGCGCTGGTAACGCCCTGCGGCCAGCGGCCACGACAGGGTGTCGAGTGCCGCGATAAAGCTCAGGCAGCTGGCATTGATGTCCATGGCGGGTACCCCCGAGCCGCCCAGGCCGAGTTCACGGTGCAGCAGGGCGGCATTGCAGGGCATGCCTTGGTCTTGGGTGCCACTGGCACACACGACCAGGTCGATCTGCCGCAGCGTCACGCCCGCCGCATCCAGTGCGTTTCTCGCCGCCGCCGCGCCAAGGCTTGCGGCGGTGTCATCGGGGCCTGCCAGCGGGCGATGACGCACGCCGCTGATGCGCTCCACCGTACCGGCTGCAAGGTGCAGGGTGGCGTCGAGTTCAGCGCTTGTGAGCATCCGCTGGGGCAGGGCGTGCCCCGTGCCCAGAATGGACACGGGCCTGAAGAAAGACGGGGAGTTGTGCATTCAAGATCCGTTTGACGAAAGTGGCCATGGCGAATGCGGCCCTCTTAAGCGGCAGTGATCGCTTTGGAGGAAAATCCAGCCAAGCCTTGGGCCAATGTTATATCAAGATGTAAACACCTCGATAACCGTGCCCGTTCAGGTCCAGGCGTTACCGCTTCATGGTCGGGGCCGCGGTGGCTGAAGGTCGCGCCTAGGCTGACCTCGACGAACGAGCACGGTCAGGGTGCGGCGGGGGCGCATAATCCACAACCTATTGCTCGTGTTTTCGTTAAAGTGAGCTGATAAGTATCGGATTCCAACACCTTATGACCCAGATCCCCCAGTTGATCACCACCCTCAAGCAGCGCCTCAAGGCTGCCGGCTTGACCTACCGCGACGCCGCTAAGGAACTCGGGTTGTCTGAACCGAGCGTGAAGCGCCTGTTGGCCAGCGGGCGCCTGACGGTCGAGCGCCTGGCCCAGTTTTGTGACCTGCTGGGCCTGACGATGGCTGAATTGCTGCAGGAGGCGGAGGCGTCAGCGCCGCGCTTGCGGATGCTCACGCGGGAGCAGGAGGCACAGCTGGTGTCGAACGAGAAGTTATTGCTCGTGGCGGTCTGTGCGCTCAACCATTGGCCGATGGACAACATGGTGGCGGCCTACCAGCTGACGAAGGCCGAGTGCATCAAGCATTTGCTGGTGCTGGAGAGGATGGGCCTGGCAGACCTGAAACCGGGGAACCGCATCCGGCTTCTGGTGGCACGAGACTTCGACTGGCTGCCGGGTGGCCCCATCCGGCAATTCTTCCTGCGTCACGGCTTACCCGACTTCATGGCCAGCCAGTTCGCCGCGGCCGACGAGACCCTCGACTTTACCCACGGTATGCTGACGCAGGCCGCATACGCCCAGTTGCAAGCCGAAATGCACCGGTTGCGCAGCAGGCTGGCCGTGCTGCACAACGAATCATTGAGCGCGCCGCTGTCCGAGAAGCGAGGAACGGCGCTATTGCTGGCGATGCGCGTTTGGGAGCCGCAAGGGTTCAGGAAGCTCAAGCGGGTGTAGGAAGCGTACTTCTTGGAGTTCGCGCGGGACATTCGGGCGGTCGCGAAGATGCCGGTGATGGTCACCGGCGGTATCCGTCGGCGGCCGATCGCCGAGCAGGTCGTCAGCAGCGGCGTGGACATGGTAGGGATTGGCACCGCGTTGGCGATCGACCCGTGCTTGCCACGTGACTGGCGTAACGGCAAGGACACCGCCCCTCAACTTCCGCCGATCATCTGGAAGAACAAGGCCCTCGCCTCGCTGGGCAATATGGCCGTGGTCAAGTTTCAGCTGCGCAGGTTGAGCGAAGACAAGACGCCCAACCCTCGCGTAGCGCCGTGGTGGGCACTGATGGTGCAGCAGGTGGGGAATGCCTTGCGGGCCCGACAGTATCGCCGGCGCATGGCGGCGGAGTAGTGGGCCAACGCCAGACGTGGCCGCTCTTTCGGGCGGTCCACGTCTGCGCCTCTTCACATAAGCCCTGCGCAGGGGTAGGGCTTAGGCCCCTGAGGTGTGGTCCGCCCCTAGCGGCACAAGCTCGATAGCCGGAGGCTGGGTGGCGAAGATGAAGTTCGACTCGCCCAGCTCCTGTTCGTAGTTGCCCACCAGCGAAACCTCGAAACGGTGGCCGTCCTGATCCGGTTGCAAATCCTTGATGTAGGTGCGGTTCAGGGCCTCGTTCCATTTGACGTCGAGCGTGCCGTGCGTGCCATTGCCCAGGCCCGTGTAACCCAGGGCCGAGACGTCTATCGTGTCCTGGAACACCTCGAAATCCTTGATCACGTCGGCGAAGCTGCTGCTGGCCGTGCGATAGCTGTCGCTGGTGGCGTTGAACAGGAACACGTCCGCACCTGCGCCACCGGTGAGCAGGTCGCGCCCGCTGCCGCCTGCCAGTACGTCGTTGCCGGCGCCACCGTTGAGTCGGTCGTCGCCCCCGAGCCCCCGCAGTACGTCCTGCACCGCCGTCCCGTCGAGCGTGTCCTTGCCGTCGGTACCTGTTAGCACTGCGGGCGTGAAAAGCACCCTGTGGTCATCGAGCTGCGCCGCAACGTTGCCGCTCAATGCCAGCTCGAATGCGTGGCCGTTGGCGTCGAACGTGTAGCTGGTAAGAAACGTTTGGTTATCCGCAGCGCTGTACCGCACGGCCAGGGTCCCGTCGTAGCCGTCGCCGATCCCGCTGAAGCCAAGGCCGATGAGGTCGATGCGGTCCTGAGCGGGGTTGAAATCAAGGACGGTGTCGCTGGCGCGCTGGGTGTTAGAGCGATAGCTGTCGTCGATGGAGACGAAGCGAAACACGTCTGCGCCTTGCCCACCGAAGAGGCTATCTTGGCCGCCATTACCTTGAAGCACATCGTCGCCGCCGGCACCGTCGATGTACTCGGCCACGGCGGCGCCTTGGAGCAGGTCGCCGTTGCTCGAGCCTTCAACCCGGTGGTCTCGCGTGCCGGTGAAGCTGCTGTCCAGGCTGCCATCCGGGTTCAGGCGCACCACGCTGTAATCGGCGCTGTGCTCGACCCGCTCGCCGTCGCCCACGTCGCTCAGGCCGGCCACAAGGATCTTGCCATCGGCCGCCACGGTCACCGAACGCGCCGAATCGTAGAGGCCTTGGGCATCGACAGACGCTACGCCGGCGTGGCCGAAGCCGTGGTCGTAACTGCCGTCGGCATTGAGGCGCACCACCTGGAAATCTTTATAGGTGTCATTGGCGCCGGCCAACACGATCTTGCCGTCAGCCTGCACGGTGAGGTCGCAGCGGTTATCCGACAGCACGCTGTCGTCGAACACCACTCGGCCTGCCTCACCGAACGTGGGGTCCAGCGAGCCGTCTGCGTTAACCCGCACCACGCCGTAGTGATAATCCTCACTGGTGCCGAAGTCCCCCGCCAGCAAAAACTGGCCATTGCCAAGTTGAGTGGCATGCACCTCGCGGGTGAAGAACACGCCATCGGCCAGGCGCGCCACCCCACCGTTGCCGAAGGCGGAATCCAGGGTGCCGTCGGCGTTGAGCTGCACCAGCACTGCGCCGCCATCGGCGACGCCGGCTGCTCGGCTGAAGAGAAGGCTGCCGTTGGCGTTCACACTGAGGTGCCCGTCGCGGTAGCCGATGCCCTCGGGGATGCTGGCCTGCGCGTTGGCGTTGAAGTCGGTGTCCGGAGTGCCGTCCGGCTTCAGCCGGGTAAGGCTGAAGGTTTGGCTGCCATCCGCCGTGGCCGGCTGTTGCACAACGATGGCACCGTCGGGCTGCACGGCCAGGCTGTAGCCTTCGTAAACAGGCATCTGGGCACTGATGATGCTGCGGCCATCCACGCCGAAGTCGCGATCCAGGCTGCCATCGGCATTGAGGCGCACCACCGAATAGTCGTAGTCCGTGTGGTTGGTGCCTGAGAAACTAAACCCACCGACCAGTATTTTGCCGTCGGGTTGCACGGTGATGCTCTGGTTGAGGTCCTCGAGGCCGGCGACATCGATGACGATGCTTCCAGGGGCGGTGCGGGTGGAATAGCTGGCAGTTTCAAAAGGGTTGAAGGCGTTCATGGTTCATTCCGTTGAGGGCTGCAGGAGGGTATTTTTGGATCCGAGCGCTCAGTGTAGCGCTGGAAATATGACGCTCCTGGGTTTCGTAGCCTTCGCGCGGGCATCACCTTCAAAGGCGTCACGGATAAGCCGAACGGTGCCCGTTCATCCGTGCGCCTTTGGGGTAGCCAGCCCCCTCATTCCACCGCCTCGACCACCCCTTGGTCCTCGCCCAGGAACCCGCCGCTCTGGTGCCGCCAAAGCCGCGCATAGGTGCCGTTGCGCTCAAGCAACTCAGCATGAGTCCCTTGCTCGACGATACGCCCGTGGTCCATCACGATCAGCCGGTCCATGGCGGCGATGGTGGACAGCCGGTGGGCGATAGCGATCACGGTTTTGCCTTGCATCATTTCATCGAGGCTTTCCTGGATGGCCACTTCCACTTCCGAATCCAGGGCGCTTGTGGCTTCGTCCAGTAGCAGGATCGGAGCGTTCTTGAGCATCACCCGGGCGATCGCGATGCGCTGGCGTTGGCCGCCGGAGAGCTTGATGCCGCGCTCCCCCACGAGCGTGTCGTAACCGCTGTGGCCCTGCTTGTCGCTCAACTGGCTGATGAACCCATCGGCCTGGGCGTTGACCGCCGCGGCGCGGATTTGCGCGTCGGTCGCATCCGGGCGGCCATAGGCGATGTTGTCGCGGATGGAGCGGTGCAGCAGGGAGGTGTCTTGGGTCACCATGCCGATGGCGCTGCGCAGGCTGTCCTGGGTGACATGGGCGATGTTCTGACCGTCGATGCGAATCTCGCCGCTGTCTACATCGTAGAAGCGCAGCAGCAGGTTGATCAGCGTGGATTTGCCTGCGCCGGAACGGCCCACCAGGCCGATTTTCTCGCCTGGGCGGATGGCCAGGGTCAGGCCATCGAGCACTTGTCGTTCGCCGTTGTAGTTGAAGCCCACGTTGCTGAACGTGACCGCGCCCCCTGTTGTCACCAGCGAGCGCGCATCTGGCGCGTCCTTCACCTTGGGCCCGCGAGTGAGGGTCTGCATGCCGTCCTGGACGGTGCCGATGTTCTCGAACAGCGTGGTCATTTCCCACATGATCCAATGCGACATGCCATTGATGCGCAGGGCCATGGCGGTGATCGCCGCCACCGCGCCGGTGCCGACGCTGCCCTGGTGCCAGAGCCACAGGGCATAACCGCCCGCGCCCAGGATCAGCCCCACCACCAGCGCCTGGTTGACGATTTCGAACTGGCTGACCAGGCGCATCTGGCGAAAGCCGGTGTGCTTGAAGTCCTCCATTGCGGCGCGGGCGAACTGGGCCTCGCGCTTGGAGTGGGAGAACAGTTTGACGGTGGTGATGTTGGTGTAGGCGTCCGAGATACGGCCCGTCATCGACGAGCGGGCGTGGGCCTGTTCCTGGCCAACCTTGCCCAGGCGGGGCACGAAATACAGCATGGCCAGCCCGAACAACGTGAGCCAGGCAATGAAGGGCAGCATCAGTTTCAGAGCGAAGCCGCCGGCGAGCGCGATGATCGCGATGAAATACACGCCGATGCCGGGGATGATTTCGATCAGGGTGAACAGGACCTCCCGCACGGAGAGTGCCGTCTGCATCACCTTGGTGGTCACGCGGCCAGAGAACTCATCGGAAAAGAACGACAGGCTCTGGCGCAGCATCAGCCGGTGGAAGTCCCAGCGCAGCCGCAACGGCAAATTGATCGCCAACACCTGATGTTGAATCAGGGTGCGCAGCGCCACCAAGCCCACGCTGGCCACCAGCACGATGCCGATACCCCACAGCACACGGCGCTCCTGCGCGGCAGCCGGGCCGCCGGCCTGCCAGGTGGGGAGCAGGTCCACCACCTGGCCGAGGAAGGAAAACAGCCAGGCTTCGTAGATCGACACACCGGCGCTGAGCAGCGCCAGCGCGAGGATATAACCACGGGCACCGCGCGTGCAGGCCCACAGGAACCGCGCCAGGCCCAAGGGTGGTGGCGGTACCTCGTCCGGCGGGAAGGGGTCTAGCCGACGTTCGAATGAACGGAGCATGAGGGTCTCCTAGACATCAAAGGTCAGGGAATTCTGCCATTGAACAGCGCTTGGATGTCAGGGAGGCCGGTTAAGTGCCGGGAGCGGATGTATGTGCGTTGGGCCCAAGGCATCGGTTTTCTGCTCAGGCCTCGAGCGGAACACGTCGCGCCAGCCGGCCAGCATGGGTGGGCGCCGGGGCAGCGCCTGGGTGGCGTACCTTGGCGGTTTCACGGCGCAGTACGGGCAGGACTTCGCTACCGAACAGCTCGAGCATCTCCTGCACTTCGTGCAGTGGGATGCCGGCATGGTCGAAGAGAAACAGCTGGCGCTGGTAGTCCCCGAACTGCTCGCGGAAGGTCAGGGTCTTGTCGATGATTTCCTGAGGGCTGCCGACCGACAAAGGAGTTTCGTGCATGAACGCTTCCAGCGTAGGGCCGTGGCCATACACCGGCGCGTTGTCGAAGAACGGGCGGAAGCGTTCCCGGGCAACTTGCGACTGGCGGTTGATATAGATGTGCCCGCCCAGGCCGACGATGGCCTCCTGGGGCGTGCCGTGGCCATAGTAGGCATAGCGAGAGCGATAGAAGGCTACCAGGCGTTGGAAGTGGCCTTTGGGCCAGAGGATATGGCTGGCAAAGAAACCGTCCCCGTAGCGCGCCGCTTGTTCGGCGATCTCCGGGGTGCGGATCGAGCCATGCCAGACGAACGGGGGCAGGCCGTCCAGGGGGCGCGGGATCGAGGTGAAACCACGCAATGGCGTGCGGAAGCGCCCCTCCCAGTCGATGTTTTCCTCCCGCCAGAGCCGGTGCAGCAGGTCGTAGTTGTCCAGGGCCAAAGGGAGCCCCTGCATGATGTCCTTGCCAAACCAAGGGTACACCGGCGCGGTGTTGCCGCGGCCGAGCATCAGGTCCATGCGCCCACCCGAAAGATGTTGCAGCACGGCATATTCCTCGGCCAGCCGCACCGGATCGTTGGTGGTGATCAACGTGGTCGATGTGGAAAGGATCAGGCGGGAGGTCTGTGCGGCGATGAATGCCAGCAGCGTCGTGGGCGATGAGGTCACGAACGGCGGGTTGTGGTGTTCGCCGGTTGCAAACACGTCGAGGCCGATTTCCTCGGCCTTGAGGGCGATGCGCACCATGGCCTGCAGCCGTTCGGCTTCGCTCGGGGTACGTCCGGTGGTCGGGTCGCAGGTCACGTCGCCGACGCTGTAGATTCCGAATTGCATCCTTGCCTCCTGAGGTCGAGTTTTTTTGAATTGTACGCCTGTACGCGAACTGTTCAACTCCTTTTCTCCGGCGTATGATCGTTCCATCGCCGGCACCGTGCCCGCGACGTCATGGATTAGCAGACAAGGACACCCGTCATGCCAGAAGTCATCGTCTACGCAACCGCCGGCCGTTCCGAGCAGCAAAAGAAGAAGTTGCTGCGTTCGGTCACCGAGGCCGTTGCCAGCAGTTTTGAAATTGCCCGCGAGCACATAGTGGTGCAGATCGTAGAGGCGCAGCCCGGCGACAAGGCCAAGGGCGGGATCCCCTTCGACGAGCGTTGACGTCATCCACGGGGCGGTATGAGCCGCCTGCCTTTCTATGCACTGCCTTACAGAAATCCAGGCAGTGCCCTGTGCGAGCTGAAGTTTCACGGTGTGTTGAACCTGCTTTCAGTGAGTGGCCTTTGCCGCCGGCCCTTTACAGAAGACTGTACGAATGGCTTGCAACAGTACGATTGTATGCGTACATTGGCCTCGTTCGATGTCGAAGCGGACCCCAGGATTCATCCCACCCAGCAAGGAGCTGAACATGAAGACATTGATGCAATGGCGTGATCTACCGGCCGAGGCAGAAGAATGGATGGCACGCATCGAGGCGGTCCGGCCGCTGATCTTGCAGCATCGCGATTACGCCGAAGAACAAGGCGTCACCCATCCCGAGGTCATGGCTGAGCTGTTCAGGCTCGGCTTTTCCCGCCTGTGCGTGAGCAAGGCCTTTGGTGGCCAGCAACTGGATATCCGCGTTATTTCGCAGATCGTACAGCGCCTGGCCGCCCTGGATGCCTCGGTCTCGTGGCAGGTCATGGTGCAGGTCGCCATGGGCCGCCTGGCCGACTACCTGCCTGAGCAGGCCGCGCGCGAAATCTACAGTTCCAGCCACGGCTTCGTGGTGGGCGCGATCCATTCGGGCGGCGAAGCCATCGAGGTCGAGGATGGCTACCGGGTGAGCGGCAAGTGGGGCTTTGCCAGCGGCTCGGCGCACGCCGACTGGCTGGTGTGCACCGCGACGCTCAAACAGGAAGTCGCCGACGGTTCGCAACCCCAGGTGCGCATGTTCTTCGTGCCGCGCGGCGAGTGCCGCATCATCAAGACCTGGGATGTATTGGGCATGCGTGGCACTGGCAGCAACCACTTCGAGTGCAGCAATGCCTGGGTGCCGGCCCATTACTGCGTCGACACCGAGGCGCTGAAAAAAGCGCCGGCCGCGCGTGATTCTTTGGCCTACAAGGTGGGCTATTACGACTTCGGCACTCTCGCCGCGATGGGAACCGTGCTGGGCGTGGCCAAGGCCGCGCTGGAGTATTTCCGTGACGAGCGCACCGTGCCGGCCGATGACGGCGTGGCGGCCCTGACCTGCGAGAAGACCGGCATCGTGCTGGCGCAACTGCACACCGCCCAGTTGTTGCTCGAGGACGCCATCACCCACGCCCAGCAGGCCGATGGCGATGGCCTGAACGTGCGCGTCGCGCTGGCCGGGTCGATGCTCAACGAGCATGCCGTCAACGCCGTCAACCAGCTCCATGGGCTGACCGGCTCCAAGGCGGTGTACAAGGCGTGCGCGCTGGAGCGCAGCCTGCGCGACATCCATGTGGGGTCCAAGCATTTCGTGCTGTCGCCGTTGAACCTGTTCGGCCTGGGCAAGCTGTACCTGGGCAAGGCGCAGACCAGCAAGATCTATTGATCGGGCGGCATAGGCCGCCCATCCGTGGCAGTCAGTTCGTGTGGTTCCCGGTGCACCCGGGCGGGCACGGGCTGACGCGGGTTGGGGTTGTTTGAATGTTGAATTTCCATGCGGTCGCCGTCAGAGGCGACAAGGGGTAAGTCATGCGCGCGGAACACTATCTAGGGAAGGTCACGGCGTCGGTGGCCACGCTTGCTGTGCTGGGCGGCTTGACGCTGCGTTACATGGCTCACGCAGAGGAGCCGGCGCCCGCCCATGCACTGGTACCCGCGGCGCTGGCGCAGGTCAGGCAGGTACCGTACACCTATTACCAGGTCGCCATCGGCCAGATCGAGGCGCGTCAGCAGGTGCTGCTGTCCGCCGAGGTCAGTGGCCAGGTGGTGGCGCTGGCCTTCGACTCGGGCGACCGGGTCAAGGCGGGCAATGTGGTGGTCAGGCTCAACACTTCGCCGGAGGAGGGTGAACTCACTCGCCTGCGCGGTGAGTTCGAAGCCGCCAAGGCCCATTTCGCACGGTTGCAGGCACTGGCGCGCAATGGCGCCGAGAGTCAGCGGGCGCTGGACAGCGCGCGGGCGCAGTTCGACGCGGCCAAGGGCAACCTGGAGAACATCCAGGCGCAGATCGCGCAGAAGACCATCCGGGCTCCGTTTACCGGCGAACTGGGCATACGCCAAGTGCACTTGGGCGACTACGTGCAGGCTGGCCGGCCGCTGGCCACGCTCACCGACCTCAACGGCCTGCGGGTCAACTTCACCGTGTCCGAGCGTGACAGTGCCAACATCGTCAAGGGGCAGGCCGTGGAAGTGGCGGTCGACGCCTGGAGCGGTATGAAGTTCGAAGGCGTGGTCAGCGCCATCGATCCACAGGTCAACAACTCCCATGTGATTCGCGTCCAGGCCCTGGTCAAGGATCAGCAGGACAAACTGCGCCCGGGCATGTACGCCAAGGTCAAGGTGCAACTGCCTGGCAAGGATGAGCTGGTCGTACCGGAGACCGCGATCACCTACAACGCCTATGGCGAAAGCGTGTTCGTCACCTACGAGGAAAACGGCCTGAAGAAGGTGCGGCGCAAGAACATCAGCATCGGTGAGCGTCGCGATGGCTTGGCGGTGGTGCTCAAGGGGCTGCAGGCCGGTGAAGAGGTGGTGACGTCCGGGCAGATCAAGCTGCAGGACGGCGTTGCCATCGAACCTGTGGCCGACACTGTTCGACTGAACGTCCAGCGCTGAGGAACGATCATGCATTTCACTGATATTTTCCTGCGTCGGCCGGTGCTTGCGCTGGTAGTCAGCACGCTGATCCTGCTGTTCGGGGTCATGGCGTTCAGCAAGCTTCCGGTGCGTCAGTACCCGATGCTGGAAACCTCTACCATCACCATCACCACGCAGTACCCCGGCGCCTCGTCGGAACTGATGCAAGGCTTCGTGACGCAACCGATCAGCCAGGCCGTGGCCTCGGTGGAGGGCATCGACTACCTGTCGTCCACCTCTACCCAGGGCAAGAGCCTGGTGACCGTGCGCATGCAGCTCAACAGCAACTCGATCAATGCCCTGACCGAGGTGATGGCCAAGGTCAACCAGATCCGCTACAAGCTGCCCGAAGAAGCGTATGACCCGGTGATCGAGCGCACCTCGGGCGGCTTCACCAGTGTCGCCTACGTGGCGTTTTCCAGCGAACAGTTGCCGATGCCCGAAGTGGCCGACTACATCTCGCGAGTGGTCGAGCCGATGTTCTCGGGGATCGACGGTGTCGCCAAGATCAACGTGCTGGGCGGGCAGACCCTGTCCATGCGCTTGTGGCTCGACCCGGACCTGCTGGCCGGCTACGGCATCACCGGCCAGGACGTGGCGGACGCGATCAAGGAAAACAACTTTCAGGCCGCGCCTGGCCAGGTCAAGGGCTTGTACGTGGTCAGCAACTTGCGGGTGAACACCGACCTGACCAGCGTCGACGACTTCAAGGACATGGTCCTGCGCAACGACAACGGCAACATCATCCGGGTGCGCGACGTCGGTACCGTGGAGCTGAACGCCGCCTCGTTCGACACCAGCGGCGCGATGAGCGCGGTCCCGGCGATGTTCCTGGGCCTCGACGCGGCTCCCACCGGCAACCCGCTGACCATCGTGAATGCGGTCAAGGCCCTGATCCCGGAGATCGAGAAGACCTTGCCGCCAGGCGTCAAGGTGCAGATCCCGTTCGAGGTAGCGCACTTCATCCAGTCGTCCATCGACGAGGTGACCCATACCCTGGTCGAGGCACTGGTGATCGTTGTTCTGGTCATCTACCTGTGCCTGGGCAATTTCCGCACCGTGCTGATCCCCCTGGTGACCATTCCCCTGTCGATGCTCGGTGCGGCCGTGCTGATGCAAATGTTCGGTTTCAGCCTGAACCTGCTGACCTTGCTGGCGATGGTGCTTGCGATCGGCCTGGTGGTGGATGACGCCATCGTGGTGGTGGAGAACGTCCACCGCCACATCGAGGAGGGCAAGACACCGTTCGAGGCGGCCTTGCTCGGCGCCCGCGAAGTGGCCGGGCCGGTGCTGGCGATGACCTTCACCCTGGCGGCGGTGTATGCGCCTATCGGGCTGATGGGGGGGCTGACCGGGACACTGTTCAAGGAATTCGCGCTGACCCTGGCCGGCTCGGTGGTGGTGTCAGGCATCGTCGCCCTCACGCTGTCCCCGATCATGAGCACCCGCCTGCTCGATGCCAAGTCGAGCGAAGGCTACATGGCACGCAAGGCCGAGGCTTTCTTCAGCTGGCTGGCCGAGCGTTATGGCAAGTTGCTGGGCCTGTCGTTGTCCGTGCGCTGGATCAGCCTGGCCATCGCCGTGGTGATCCTCGTCAGCCTGCCAGTGCTGTACAAGTCGGCGCAGCGCGAACTCGCCCCGCTGGAAGACCAGAACATCCTATTGACTGCGATCAAGGCGCCGCAGCACGCCAACATCAATTACGTCGAGGCGTTTTCCCGCAAGCTCCACGAGGTCTTCCAGGAATTCCCCGAAGGCTACAGCGATTGGGTCGCCAACGGCACGGACGGCTTGTCCAACAGTGTGGGCGGCATCAACCTGGTGGATTGGGACAAGCGCCAGCGCAGTGCCAACCAGATCCAGCCATTGCTACAGCAACGGGTGGGCCAGATCGAAGGCACCAGCATTTTCGTCTTCCAGATGCCACCGTTGCCAGGTTCCACGGGCGGCCTGCCGGTGCAGATGGTGGTGCGCAGCGACCAGGACTACCAAGCGCTGTTCGACAGGATGGACAAGCTCAAGGCCAGCGCTCGCAGCAGCGGCCTGTTCGCCGTGGTCGACAGCGACCTGGACTTCAACAACCCGGTGGTCGAGGTCCAGGTGGACAGGGCCAAGGCCAATGCCATGGGCATTCGCATGAGCGACATCGGCAAGACCCTCAACAGCTTGATCGGCGAGAAGTACGTCAATCGGTTCGCCTACCATGGCCGTTCCTATGACGTGATTCCCCAGGCAGTGCCCCAGGACCGGCTGACCCCCGAGGCGCTCAATCGCTATTACGTCAAAGACCAGCAGGGCAACCTGGTGCCGCTGTCGACCTTGGCCACCGTCCAAGTCAAGGTCGAGCCAAACCTGCGCCCGCAGTTCAACCAGCAGAATGCCGCGACCTTCCAGGCCATCCCGCTGCCCGGCGTGACCCTCGGCGATGCCGTGGCCTTCCTGAGCGATCAGGCCAAACAGTTCCCGGCGGGCTACACCTATGACTGGCAGTCCGACACCCGGCAATACGTGCAGGAAGGCAATACGTTGATGCTGACCTTCGCCTTCGCCCTGGTGATCATCTACCTGGTGCTGGCAGTCCAGTATGAAAGCTTCATCGACCCGTTCATCATCCTGATCAGCGTGCCGTTATCGATCTGCGGGGCGCTGCTGCCGCTGGCGCTGGGCTACACCTCGCTGAACATCTATACGCAGATCGGCCTGATCACGCTCATAGGGCTGATCAGCAAGCACGGCATTCTCATGGTGGCGTTCGCCAACGAACTGCAGATGCGCCACGGCATGAGCAAGCTCGAGGCGATCCGGCATGCGGCCGAGGTGCGCCTGCGCCCGATCCTGATGACCACCGCAGCCATGGTGGTGGGGCTCGCGCCATTGATCTTCGCTTCCGGCGCGGGTGCCAACAGCCGCTTCGGCCTGGGCCTGGTGATTGTCGTCGGCATGTTGATCGGCACCTTGTTCACTCTGTTCATCCTGCCGACGGTCTACAGCCTGCTGAGCACCGCCCGGCAGCCAAAGGCGCTGCCCGTCGCGGAGCACGACGGCCAGGCCATCGATGCCGCGGCGCGGGGATAATCCAATGTTGAAAATGACACGATGTGCACGGCCGCTGTCGCTGGCGGCCCTGGTGGTCATGAGTGGTTGCGTGAACTACGCGGGCATCGACCATCGCCAGACCCTGCTGACCCCCAAGGGGGCGCCTTCGACGTCCCTGGCCGATGCACGGCTACCGGCCGCGCCCTGGCCAGCCGACAACTGGTGGCAGCAGTATGCCGATGCCCAGCTCGACCGGCTGGTGGCAGAGGCGTGGGCGAATAACCCCGGGTTGCAGGAAGTGCGGGCGAGGGCGGACAAAGCCAACGCCTACCAGGAATACTACGACGCCGACCGTGCTCCACAGGTCGATGCCTCGGGCGGCCTGTCTCGCTCGCGGCTGTCGCGCAGCGAGGATTTCTCCGGGCGGGGCAATCGCTATGTGAGTGTGCGCAACCTGGGCGTGACCTTCGACTACGACCTCGACTTGTGGGGCGGCAAGCGCAGTGCCTGGGAGGCTTCGGTCGACCAGGGCCGGGCCGCGGAGGTCGAGCTGCGGTCAGCGCGCTTGCTGCTGGCCGCCAACGTGGTCAAGGCCTACAACCAGCTGACTTATGCCTGGGACGTAGTCGACCTGAGCGAACGGGATCTAAAGCGTTTGCGCAACTTGCAGGGCCTGACCGGTGACCGCTTCCATAACGGTTTGGACAACCGGTCCCAGCTGCAGCGGGTCGATGGCCTGGTAGCGCGCGGCGAGGCGAGTCTGCTGGGGGCGCGCAGCGATGTGGAAATTGCTCGCCTGCAGCTTTCGGCCCTGCTCGGCGCTGGCGTTGATGGTGCCCGCGATATCGTTCGGCCCAAGCCGCTGAAAAGCACCGAAGCGGCCCTGCCGGAGAACCTGCCGGCCGAATTGCTGGGGCGACGTCCGGATATCGTCGCGGCCCGTTGGCGGGTCGAGGCGGAGTCCCGCACGGTGGCCTCGGTGAAAACTCGCTTCTATCCCAACATCAACCTGCGTGCCGCAGGCGGTATCGATGCCATGTCCGGCGACAGTTTCAACGCCACCGTCAGCCGATTCTGGAACATCACGCCCACCGTGACCGTGCCGTTGTTCGATGCCGGCCGCCTGCGTGCCGACCTCAAGCAGAGCAACGCCGACCTGGACCTGGCGATCGCGCGCTACAACGCCACCTTGAGCGCAGCGTTGCACCAGGTCGCGACGTCGGTGACCGAACTGCAGGCCGTCAACCGGCAGATCGGGCTGCAGCGGACGGCCCGCGACACGGCTCAGTCGTCTTTTGACCTGGCTGTGGAGCGGTTCGAAATCGGGGAAAACAACTTCCTGGATTCGCTCAATATCGAAGAGCAACTGATCGAGGACGAAATGCGCCTGGCCCTGTTGAGCAGCAAGCAGATCGATTCGGCGGTGGGCCTGGTGACGGCCCTGGGCGGTGGCTACCAGCCCGAGGCCGTGAGCGTTCGGTAGACGGCTGCCTTTCCGGCGCCGGGTTGAAAGCCTGGCGCCGGCCTTACAACTTGCAACATTCCATTCATCCGCCCCGGCTGCTTTCAACCCGTTGTTTTGCAAGGCCCAGTGGGCTGCACTCCAAGAAGGGCAGGTAGCGCCCTGGCCGTGTTTGGCTCGCGGAGCGCGTTAACAGTGATGTATAGTTCTACACTGCTCGTACTAACAAACAGTCGTGATTCCAGATGCAGGCAGCCATCGGCTGATGGCCAAGGTCGCTGGGAATTTGCTTTCCCAAGGGTGCTGCCAGGTTCGGATTCTGATTCCCGTGGGCGCGACATGGAATCGTGCCTGTTCAATACGAGGAAACCCCGCGCCGACGCGTATCCACGCTTCAGCCCAGGGTGATCCTTGTAAGGCTATTGAGGTAATCGAATGTACACTGCCAACCATCCCAGCATTGAACAGATCCGCCTGGAAAACGTCCTGACAGCACTTGGCAATCCGTTGCGCCTGACCGTGCTGAAGGTACTTTCCGATGGTGAAGAGCACCCTTGCGGGCGCATTCTCAAGGGGGCGTCGAAATCGACCATGACCCACCACTGGCGGGTGCTGCGTGACAGCGGTGTGATCTGGCAACGCCCTTATGGCCGCGAGAACCTGCTGTCGATCCGCAGCGAAGACTTGGAGAGCCGTTTCCCCGGGCTGTTGAGTTCTCTGCTTCAGGCCGTGGAGAAGGATCCGCACACCGCGCAGGTCATTCGCGACAATGAAGTGCGTCTGGAGGAAGGCTGAGCAGCCTTCCTTCCAGGTGGCGCCCCTGGCTCAGATAGCCAGCTTGAGCGGTGCGCCCGTTTCTTGCAGCCGCTTCCAGAACCCAGGCACAAAGCATTCCGCAATCAGCAGAGGCTGGTCATCACGCGTAAAGCGAGAGCGACGGGCCAGCAGGCCCATGCCAGGCTGGCCCAGTGACCGGGCCAGGCGCGACAAAGGCGAGTCGCCCGGTGGGCGCTGGCACTCGAAGGCACCTCGATGGATCGTGGTCGAGGTGTACAGCAGGCTGCCAAGCGGTTGGTTGCCATAGCCCGCCAGTTCCGGCCAGGCCGGCAGGTCATTGTGCATGGGGGTCAGGCTGCGTGCGCAGACCATGACCTGGCCATCCACCGTCAATCCTACTTCTCGGACCCAGACCAGCGAGCCCGGGGGCATGCCCAGGGCATGGGCCTCACCTTGGGTGGGAAGCGCGGCCCGTTGCCCGGCCACTTCCAGCCCAAACTGGCCCAAGGCCTTGAGGCGCAGGGTCAATGAGCCGGGGGCGAACAGCCAGTGGAGCTGATCGTCGCAGAGGCCAGGCAGGGGTAATGAAGACCAGAAGTCGTCCATAACGCGTGCTCTCCAGACAACTCAGGCGATTGGCTGGCTGGCTACGGCGACCCGGTGATAAGCCCGGTCGAAATAGATCAGCCCCTCCGGGTGCTGGGCACTGTCGATATTCAGTACCTGGCAGTAGAAAATGCTGTGGCTGCCCACACTGTGGATGTCGGTGATCCGGCAGTCGAAGCACACCAGTGCCTCGTCCATCGTGGGTGCGCCGCTGTGGCCGGTAGACCACTTGGTGGCGAGGAAGCGCTGCTCCATGTCCAGGTGTTTGTTGGCGAAAATACCCGAGAGGTGCTGATGGTCGCCACGCAGCACGTTTACACAGAGCACGCCGTTGTCTTCGAAGCTGCTGCGCTGGCGTGACTGGTTGTTCATGCACACCAGGAGGGTAGGCGGGGTATCAGTGACACTGCAGACCGCCGAGGCAGTGAAGCCATGCCGGCCGCTGGGGCCATCGGTGCTGATGATCGAAACGGCGCCGCCGAGGCGGGCCATGGCATTCCTGTAAGTAGCAACATCCATTGTTGAAACGCTCCAGTATTGGGGGTGGGGCAGTCCTTTGCGACAAGCCTTTGGCTGCCTGCATGTGCGCCATTGCCGTTACTTTGCAAGCCGGGGTTGACGGACCCCGCAGGCGGACGCATATCATTGATTGTACGCATGTCTTAGTACAATACAAATCTTTTTGTAGCGCAGTTTATCTATTGCCTGTGAAACCTGCATGACCTGAGGCCTGCGAGCCACAGGGGGCGTGAATGGAGCTGTGGAATCCGGGTCATGACAGCCTTGGTCATGGTCCTCTCGCTGTGGAGAAGTGAATATGAGTGGTCGTGGAAGACCTCGGGAATTCGATCGTCACCAGGCGCTGGTCAAAGCCATGCTGTTGTTTTGGGACAAGGGCTACGATGGGGCGTCGCTGAATGAGCTGATGGTGGCGATGGGTATCAAGTCCCCCAGCCTTTATGCTGCCTTCGGCTCCAAGGAGGACCTGTTTCTGGAAGCGCTGGACCTCTATTGGGCGACAGTTGGCGAGGAGATCTGGAGTGAATTGTACAAGCACGAGCGGGCACAGGACTCGATCCAGGCCATGCTGCTGGCAACCGCGAGAAGCCTGACCCGTGAGGGCCGACCGCACGGCTGTTTCGTTACTCAAACCGAACTCAAGTCACCGTTGCCCAACCTGCGGGTTGGGCTAAAAGTGTTGCGCTGCAAACCGTTCGAGATGCTGAGGAATCGCTTGCGCCTTGGTCAGGCCAGCCGGGAAATCGGCGAGCACGTCGATTGCGAGAGCGTTGCTAATTACTATGGCGTGGTCCAGCGCGGGATGGCGATGGTCGCCCGTGATGGGTCGCCACGAGATGCGCTGGAAAAAGTGGCAGGCCATGCCATGGGCACATGGGGCACCATCGTTCCTGATCACGTGGCGCACTGACGTTTCTTTGCAGCTGCCTGTGGCGGCCCTTATGTTTATCCTCCCGCGATTGAGAGGCTCGAGTGGCTGGCGTCGTCTTTGTCACGTTTATCAATTGTGTGCAGGCTACTCGCTAAATTCTGCTTTTTTTCATGCAATCGAAACATTTTTGTGGGTTTTTCCCTTCGCGTAAATTTCTAATGCCCAGCACAGAAAACGTGTTGCCTCGGCAATTTGTATGTACTAGGATGTGCGAACAGTACTAATTGACTAGTACATTATTTTCTTTGCAGGGTCGCTCGATTTTCCCGGTCAGCCGGGCAAGCCCTACCAAGGACTGGTAAACGGGACGCTGGCAGGCGCACCGCTCAGGCGGTAGCGATGACGCTGTCCGAACACGCAAGGGAGTGTGTATGCAGGCAACATGGCTTGTCGAAACAGGAACGCGTGTCTCGCCTAACAGCCGTATCGGCGTGGCGACTTGGGTTCGCGCTGGCAACCAACTGGAAGCAGTGACGCTCGGTCAAGGTTGCTTCATTGGCTTCAATTGCCGCCTCGAGCACTTGGACGTGGCCGATCGGGGCATGCTCGCCACCGGCGTCGTTGCCCGCGGTACCCGTGAGCGGCCCATCAGCATCGGGCGTGGCGCCTGGGTTGGCGCCCGGGCCACGCTCGCGCCCGGTGTGCGTATCGGCGCCGGTGCGGTTGTGGCCGCTGGCGCCCTGGTGAACGAAGACGTCGAACAAGATTGCATCGTCGTGGGCCGCCCCGCGCGAATCATTGCCCGTCGCCAGGTCCATGAGGATGGCTGGCCGGACCCCGCTCCTGTGCTGGATAAGGTGCTCAAGCGCCAGCGTGAAGGGTTGCCTTCTTTCCTGGATCCTGAATCCTGCGCCATAGGCCGTGTGCGCCAGCTCAATCCCCACCTGGCCGCCTGGCAGATCGAAGAAGGAGCGCTGATCGATGCCGAGCTTCACGGCGGCCCTTCGGTGCAGGTCGGTGCGAACTGCATACTGATCGGGCGCAGCACCCGGCTCGGCGGAATGCATGAGCTTGGTGGCATCACCCTTGGCGAGCAGGCCGTGCTTGGGCGCGGGGTAGTGATCGAAGGTGCTGGCGGTGTGAGCATCGGCGCGCACAGCTGGCTCGGCGACCATGTCACGCTGGTTTCCTCGTCCCATGATCACGGCTTCCGGTCGCTGCCCTGGAAGGCTGCGCCGATCCGCATCGGCAAGCGTTGCCGCATTGGTACCGGCGCGTTGATCGTGGGTCCGGTTGCTCTGGGCGACGACGTGAGGGTCGAACCCTACGCCGTCGTCATCCGCGATGTACCCGCAAAATCCGTCGTCAAAGGCATCATTCAACTCAAGGAGGAAGTCGCATGATTCTGTTCGCCCCCGCTCCCACTGGATCTGGTCACAACATGCGTGTGCTGTCGATCGGTCGTGCCCTGCGCGAGCGCAATCCCGATATCGAACTGAAGGTGGCCCTGGCGTCCTTGCAGGACGTGTTCACCCCAATGTTCGAAAGCACCGGCATCGATGTAATCGATGTGGCCGGGCAACTGATGGACTATTCGAAAAAGAGCAACCTGTCGCGCCAGCTCGACTGGGGCAGCTACATCGCCGGCTACATTTCCAATACCTTCCTGTCCAGCGAACGCATGCTGGCGTACCTGGCGATCATCGAGGAACACAAGCCGCGCGTGGTGATCTCCGACTTCAACATGGCAGCGTGCCTAGCGGCTATTTTCAGTGGCACGCCCCTGGTGTTCGTCACCGAGCGATATGACTTCACCCTGTGCCAACTGACCGACGAGGACCTGAGGGAAGGTGGTTTCGAACTCAACGCCGAAGACCTCAAGCGTGCACGCAAGGCCCTGCACAAGCAGTTCTCGTGGATGATCGAACACAGCCAGCTGGTGCTGACCGACAAACCCTATATTCCCGAGATGGATAACGGCACGCCGGTGGCCAGCGCACTGCAGAACGGCAAGGCGCACTTCGTTGGGCCGATGATCCGCGACTTCAGCCAAACCAACGCCTCCACCGTGCGGGCTGACCTTGGCCTGGGCGACGGGCCGTTCATCGTCGCTTCCATCAGTGGCACCACCATGTTCGCCGAGAGCAAGCAGAGCCTGCTCGACGCTTACCTGGAGGCGTTCGAGAGCCTGCGCGCCGAACGTCCTGAACTGAAGATGGTGCTGCTGGGGCGCCAGGACATCGCTCCACGGGAAGGTGTCGTTAGCGTGCCGTACTACCCGGACTGGATGGGCCTGCTGCGTGAGGCCAGCCTGCTGGTGTCGGCTCCCGGGTGGATCACCGTCACCGAGATTGCGGCACTGAACATCCCGACCCTGTTCGTGCTGCCGTCCAAATCCGAGTACCACGAAGCCGAAGCGCTCGAGCGCCTGGCACGCCTCGGCTTCCCGACTTATCTCGGGTTCCAGGCCGCGGCCATCGCCGAGCTGATCGATGTCGAGCTGGACAAGGACACTGGCGCCGCCAGCTACTTTGGCGCGCACCAGCGTGTGGCCGCGCCGGACGGGCTCGGCGCCCATCGGGCGGCCAGCCGGATTCTCAGCCTGGCGCAGTAAGCGTGAACATCCACAGTATTTTCAGGGAGGGTGCCATGGACAGCACCGCATTTACCTTCTTGGCCGACGCCTTGATGGACAGGGAAGTGGGTGGCTTTCTCGCCATCACCGACGCCACAGGCGCGTTGCGCATCAGCAGCGACAAACGCTTGGAAGATCAAGTGGCGGCAACCTTGTTCTTCGCCCAGCATGGCGACGAACAGCAGGCCGAATTCGCCCTGGCCGGGCTACTGGCGCTGCGCGACGGCGGCCAGGAAGGCTTCACCGAGCTGGCCGACCGGCATTGGAATGCGCACGGGTCCGGTCGCTGCCGGACCCTGGCGCTTCAGTTCGATGCCCTGCGCGCGCTACTCGAGTTTCGCCGCCAGCGGCGTGACGATGCCCAACTGCAGGCGGTGACCGAAGGAATGCTGCTGCGCTTGCGGCAGGTCTATGAGGGTCGCCTTTTCGGCGGCGTGCTAGGCAGCGACTGGACGACCGTCGTCGATGCGCATATGCCGTTGGAGCTGGACATTGCCGCGGTCAACCTGTTGTGCAGCCTGTGTACCTGGGGCGAAACCCCTTTGCCTGCACATCTGCAGCAGCATGTATGGAAGCTCGAGGACGAGGTGCGGGCCGAGCTTGACGGGTTGGGTGCCGGCCCGCTGCGCCAGACTTCCAGCCGTGCCCGTGCCGTATCGGCCCTCGCACGCTGGGCCCGGGCCAACAGCCATCAGGAGATGCTACAACTGGCGCGCAAGCTGCTCGACGACACGCTCGAGCGCCTGCATGACAGCGCCTATGGCGGCTACTGGGATCGCCTGCGTTACGACCAACGCGTCGGCGCCGACTGGCTGACATCCTTCAAACGCAATGAATCACCGTTCCCGATCAAGACCAGCCTGGATGTGGCCTTGCTGCTCGAGGCGCTGGAGCTTGCGCAGCCACACGAAAGCAGCGCGCGCCGCGAGCAACTGCTCAAGGCATTGGCCGATTTCCATGACAGCCGCCAGGGCGGGTTCTTCCTCGGCAAGGGGTATTTCTGGTCGACGCCGGTCGATCCGACCGTGCCGTTCATTCGCCAGTTCTGGGCGCCGCCTCGGCAGCTAGGTGTGTTCCACATTGGCAACCTTTCGTACCTGCCGCTGCATATCAAGAGCCTCGAAGGGCAGTTGGCCTGCCTGGGTGCACTGCAGGCACAGGCTGCGGTTTTGCCGCAAGCCTCGGCGCCAGTGAAGGTCGACGCCAGCATCTTGCGTATATCGAACAACCGTCGCCCGCTGGAGCAGCCTCACCTTGGCCAATTGCCGGTGCTGGATGTCGATCTGCCTGCCTATCTCGCCTGGCTGCGCCAGGCGCGTGCCTCCCTGGCGGTGCCGTATGGCCTGACCGCTGAAATGGCGCCCCAGGGGTTCCGCGCGGACCGTTGCTGGCAGGTGTTCTCCGCGCTGCATGTGATCTCCGACCTGTACGCCCTCGAGGTGGAGATCGACGACGCGGCTAGCCTGGTCGCTTGTATCCAGGCTTCGCAGAATGCCGACGGTGGGTTCTCCGAGCAGCCTGGCCAGCTCAGTGATGTTTTCGCCACCTACTGTGCTGTGATTTCCCTGCGCTTGCTGGGCAGCGAGCCGCGAGCGGTGCAAGCCTGCGTGGGCTACCTTCGCCAGTGCCAGCAAGCTGATGGTGGCTTCGGCAACGTGCCGGGCTACCAGTCGGACATCTGGCACAGCAACCTGGCGGCGCTGTCGCTGCATGTGCTGGGGGCGCAGGCCAGCGAGCCGCAAGCGCTGCTGGACTTCATCCTGGCGTGCCGTCACGGCGACGGGGGCTTCGCTAACCGCCCGGGCAACCCGCCGGATACCTTCTCCACCTACCGGGCCCTTTCGCTGCTGCATGCGCTGGATCGCGAGCTGGTCGACCCTTCCGCTACCGTGGCCTGGCTGCAAGGGCTGCAACAACCACAAGGGGCGTTCCTCTATCGCCCGGGCAAGGCGGTCAGCCTGGTCGGCAGCTACATGGCCATTGCCGCCCTGTACCTGCTCGACGCTCACCCGCGCGACATGCAGGGCATCGAGGCCTGGATCACCCAGCACCAGAAGCAAGATGGCGGTTTCGGCCCACTGAGCACGACGTCGGCGACCACCGATGAAAGCTTCACCTGCATCCAGTCGCTGCTGATCCTCAAAGGGGCGCTCAGCAAATACTGGGTGGCCTTGGTCAACTGAACCCGCTGAACGGACGCGTCATATTCATTACAGGAGTACTTGCGTGAAGATCTTGATTACCGGAGGTGCGGGCTTCATCGGCTCGGCTGTGATCCGTCACCTGATCGAACAGACCGATTGCCAGGTGGCCAACATCGATGCCCTGACCTATGCCGGCAACCTCGAGTCGCTGGCGAGCGTCCGCGATTGTGAGCGCTATCGTTTCTACCAGGCCGACATTTGTGACAAGGCCCGGTTGCAGCAGATTTTCAGCGAGTTCCAGCCCGAGGCGGTCATGCACCTGGCGGCTGAGTCCCATGTGGACCGCTCCATCGAGGGCCCGGATGCATTCGTGCGGACCAACGTGTTGGGAACCGCGACCCTGCTGGAAGCCACCCGGGCCTATTGGAGTGGCTTGGCGCCACAGGCTCGCGCGGCGTTTCGCTTCCACCATGTGTCCACCGACGAAGTGTTCGGCGACCTGGAAGGGACTGCCGATTACTTCACCGAGCACACGCCCTATGCGCCCAGCTCACCTTATTCGGCGAGCAAGGCCGGCAGCGATCACCTGGTTCGTGCCTGGGGGCGTACCTACGGCCTGCCGGTGCTGGTGACCAACTGCTCGAACAACTATGGCCCCTGCCATTTCCCGGAAAAGCTTATCCCGCATGTCATCCTCAACGCGCTGCATGGAAAGCCGCTGCCGGTCTACGGCAACGGGTCGCAGATCCGGGATTGGCTGCATGTCGAAGACCATGCCCGCGCCCTGTACACCGTGCTGACCCGTGGCGCGGTGGGGCAGACCTACAACATCGGCGGCCACAACGAGCAAAGCAACCTCAAGGTGGTGCAGGGCATCTGCGCCCTGCTGGAGGAGCTGCAGCCCAACAAGCCGGAAGGCGTGAGGGCCTACAGCGACCTGATCGAGTTCGTCAGCGATCGCCCGGGGCATGACCGGCGGTACGCGATCGATGCGAGCAAGATCGCCAACGAGCTGGGATGGATTCCCCAGGAAACCTTCGACACCGGCCTGCGCAAGACCGTGCAGTGGTACCTGGACAACCGCGGCTGGTGGCAGCGCGTGCTCAACGGTGCCTACCGCCTGGAACGCCTGGGTAACGCCGCCTGACCTTACACCTTCATTCATGTTTCAAGGGAGCTGGTTCATGAACAAGACTACGTACAAAGGCATCCTGCTGGCCGGTGGTTCGGGCACCCGCCTGCACCCGATCACCCTGGGGGTCTCCAAGCAGTCCCTGCCGATCTACGACAAGCCGATGATCTACTATCCGCTGTCGGTCCTGATGCTGGCGGGTATCAGTGAAATCCTGGTGATCTCCACGCCGACCGATTTGCCGGGCTTCCAGCGCATGCTGGGCGATGGTAGCCAGTTCGGCATCAAGCTCAGCTATGCCGAGCAACCCAGCCCGGACGGGTTGGCCCAGGCGTTCATCATCGGCAAGGAGTTCGTTGGCGACGACAACGTCTGCCTGGTACTGGGCGACAACATCTTCTACGGCACCCAGTTCAGCGAAACCCTGCGCCAGGCCGCCAGCCGCGCCAGCGGTGCCACCGTATTTGGCTACTATGTGGCCGAGCCGCAGCACTTCGGGGTGGTCGAATTCGATGTGCAAGGCAAGGCGATCAGCATCGAGGAAAAGCCTACGGCACCGAAGTCCAACTACGCGGTGACCGGCCTGTACTTCTACGACAACCGCGTGCTCGATATCGCCGCGCAGGTCAAGCCGTCGGCCCGTGGCGAGCTGGAGATCACCGACATCAACAATGCCTACCTGGAAAGCGGCACGCTGAATGTCAATGTCCTGGGGCGTGGTTTCGCTTGGCTCGATACGGGAACCCATGATTCGCTGCTCGAGGCTAGCAACTTCGTCCAGGCCATCGAAAGCCGCCAGGGCCTGAAGGTGGCCTGCCTTGAGGAAGTTGCCTTCCAGAACGGCTGGATCAATCAGGCGCAACTGCTGGCACGCGCCTCGGCGCTGAAGAAGACGAGCTACGGGCGATACCTGGCATCCATTGCCGCGGCAGCCGATGACGATGTGGTGAAGGCATTGATTGCCTGACGCCTCTCAGGCCATGTTGGCAAACAGCGTGGCCGAGCGGCTGCAAGAGAATGGGCGCCGCTGCGCACGTCAGTGCCTAATAGGCGTGCAAGCGGCCTCATTACCGCTTTGGTGGCTGTTGCAGTAGCCTCGAGCCGCGGTTGCATACGGCACCGTTGGCCAGGATGCCTGCTCTTTTTCGAAGGGATTATTTCGCGTGTCTGTTTCTTCTGTTCTTGGCCCATGCGAGGGCGTGGGCGCTTCCTCCTGGCTGTGCACCTGGACCGCTCCGCCTCAACCTGTGTGGGGGGCCGAATTGCCATTCCCCACCCAGCTTCCTGTGCTGACCGGCCCCTGTACCGTGCGCCAACCCATGCGTATCAGCAAAGGGGGCAGGGCGGTGCGCCTGCTGTTCTCCAACGAATATGGCTCTGCACCATTGGGCTTTGAACGTTGCCAGCTGGCTTTGCGTGAGCACGGGCAGGCCCGCGCCTGGAAAGATGTCACCTTCGCCGGCCGGCCCCAGGCAGTCCTTGCCCCCGGCCAGCGTCTGCGTAGCGATCCCCTCATGCTGGACATCCCGGACCTTGCAGACCTGGAGGTGACCCTGCATTTGCCCGAGGCCTTCGAGATCGGAACCTTTCACTGGGATGCGCGCCAGACGGGCAGCCTTGAACCTGGCGATCGCACGGTCAACGACAATGCATTGGCCGACGCCCAGCCGTTGCATGTGCGGGTACTGGTCCATGCCATCGAGGTCCAGGCTGAAGGTGCGACCCTGGTGGCGATCGGTGATTCGCTGGTCAATGGCCATGGCTTGGAAAAGAACACCCATGGCTGCTGGGCAGACCTGCTGGCCTGTCACCTGGCCCCCCGGGGAGTCGCTCTGGTCAATGCCGGGCAATCGGGTGGCCGCCTGCTGTGTGACAAGCTCGGCATCAGCGTGCTCGATCGTTTCGAGCGTGACGTGCTACAGCAGCCCGGCGTTGCGCTGGCAATCCTTCAGGCAGGCTTGAACGACCTGGGCTGGGCCGACTCGGTGGTCGACCCGGGCGGCGCGCTGCCGAGTTTCGAAGCGCTGACCGCCGGTTACGCCTCGTTGGTCCAGGCGGCCCATGAACGGGGCGTTCAGGTATTGGCCATGACGCTGACCCCGTTCGAAGGGGCATTCGCCGGCACGCCCTTCTCGGCGTTTCATCAACCGGCGAAAGAGCGCCTGCGCCAGCGGCTGAATCGCTGGATCCGCGAGGCCGGTTGCTTCGACGCGGTGCTGGACATCGACGCATTGCTGCGTGATCCGCAGCATCCGCAGCGGCTGTTGGCCTCGTATGATTCGGGCGACCATTTGCATCCTGGGCGTGAAGGTAGCCAGGCGATCGTGCGGTGGCTGCTGGAGCAGCCGATACTGGCCGGGCTCATGGCGGGCAGATGAGCCACCGTGGCGGGCTTGAGCGGGCGGAGGCGGAGCACTGACTTATGGAGAAGGGCGCATGGGACAGGCCCACAAGCCCACGCACAGGTCAGAGGCTGTCAGGGTCCCCAAAGAACATCTGCAGCCGCGAGCGCAGCCAGCGCTCGCTGGGGTCGTTGTCTTGGGAGCCGCGCCAGGCCATGTGCAGTTCGAAGGCCTGGATCTCCATGGGCAATTCTTCGGCGCGCAGGCCGCCGGCGGCAGTGAGGGCGTCGGCGGTGTAGTCCGGCACGGTGGCGATGATGTCCGTGCCTGCGAGGATGGTGCCCAGGCCGTTGAACTGCGGCACCGCCAAGACCACGTGACGCTTGCGCTCGAGCTGTTCCAGGGCAGTGTCGATGTAGCCGGTGAGGTCGCCGGCATAAGACACCAGCGCATGCGGGCGCTCGCAGAAATCGTCCAGGGTCATGACGCCGGGCATGCTGTCGGCGCGCAGCAGGCGAGGGCGGCTGCGGCGCAATACCTTGCGCTTGGCATTGGCCGGTAACTCGCTGGTATAGGCAACGCCTACGGAGATCTCGCCGGAGGCCAGCAGCGCGGGCATCAGAATGTAGTTGGCGCGGCGCACCACGAGCACGATGCCAGGGGCTTCGGCGCGCAGGCGCTTGAGCAGCTGCGGCAGCAAGGCGAATTCCACGTCGTCGGACAGCCCGATGCGAAACACTGCCGTGCTGGTGGCGGGGTCGAACTCCGCCGCACGGCTCACCGCGGTGGAGATCGAGTCCAGGGCCGGGGAGAGCAGGCCGAAGATTTCCGCGGCGCGGGCGGTGGGTTCCATGCTGCGCCCGGTGCGCACGAACAGCGGGTCGTCGAACAGGTTGCGCAAGCGTGACAACGCCGCGCTGATGGCCGGCTGGCCGAGGAACAGCTTCTCGGCGGCGCGGGTCACGCTGCGTTCGTGCATCAGCGTTTCAAACACAATCAGCAAGTTCAGATCGACACGGCGAAGGTCGTTACGATTCATCTGGATCGCCCAGGCTGGGTATTCGTGCGCTGGGATATTAAGGGCAATGGTCGCCCGGGTGCACTCCAATTATCAAATAGGGTGCATAGAGATTGAATCGGGGATCAATCTTGGGCATGTTGACTATTAATTCCCCTCGGTGGTGTACCGGGCAAAGCCCGGATAACCTACGGGGTAATAGCAGTCATCAGACGAGGTTTGCGATGTCGCGCACAATCCGCTTTCACAAGTTCGGCCCCGCCGAGGTCCTCACGTGCGAAACGCACGAGACGAGGCTACCCGGGCCAGGCGAGGTGCAGGTACGTGTCGCAGCCATCGGCATTTCCTGGTTCGACGTGCTCTGGCGGCAGAACCTGGCGCCCTCCCAGGCGCGCTTGCCGGCCGGTATTGGCCAGGAAATGGCCGGTGTGGTCACTGCCGTGGGCGATGACGTTGCCGAGTTCAAGCCCGGCGACCGGGTTGCCAGCTTCCCTGTGGCCAGCGCCAATGACTATCCCGCCTGTGGCGAGCTGATCCTCATGCCCGCGGCGGCGCTGACCCGTTATCCCGAGTTGCTCACCCCGGCCCAGGCCGCCGTGCACTACACCCCGTTGCTGATGGCCTGGTTCGCCTATGTGAAGCTGGCGCATACCCAGCCTGGGCAAACGGCGCTGATCACCGATGCCAGCCATTGCGCGGGGCCGGCGTTCGTGCAAATGGGCAGAGCGTTGGGCATCAAGGTGCTGGCTGCAACGCGCGGCCAGGAACAGCGCGAGCCCTTGCTGGCGCTGGGCGCGGACAAAGTCATCGTGACCGAAGAGCAGGACCTGCTCATGCAGGTGAACAAGTACACCGATGGCAAAGGCGTCAACGTGGTGTTCGACGGTTTGGGCGGGCCGCAGATGTCGCTGCTCGGCGATGTGCTCGCCCCACGTGGCAGCCTGGTGCTCTACGGCCTGCAAGGTGGCAACCAGACGCCTTTCCCGGCCTGCGCGGCGTTTCAAAAGAACATCCAGTTCCATGTGCACTGCCTGGGCAATTTCACCGGCAAGCCTGAACTGGGCATCTGCCAGGACACCGACGCGGTACGCCAGGCCCTCACCCAGATCAACCAGCTGACCGCTGATCGCGTACTGTCGCCCCAGATGATACGGCTGTTCCCCTTCGAGCAATTCGTTGAAGCACACCGCTACATGGACGCCTGCCCCTGCGAGGGCCGCGCAGTGCTGCAACTGGCCACCGACTGACCACCCCGGTGCCGCAAAAGCCCTGGAATTGCCAATGATTCCAGGGCTTTCCTACGAGAGCTTACGAGTTTTCCTTCGCCATTCTGCCAACTCCCTTGGCTGTCCTGCCCCTTATCCTTCGCCGCGCTGAACTCGCTTCCAAAATTCAAGGCGAGGGCCATCGGAGGACGCATGATCAACCTACACGAGCAAGCCCTGGCGGGTATTCACCGGCAGGTGCTGCAACGCCTGGTGAATATGCATGCCCACACCGAACGGCAGGCGATGATTCACCTGGCCGAACGGGTGAGCCGCCGCTATCCGCGGCCGAGCCAGGCACGGTTGGTGCTGCTGTGCTCCGGTGAGCGTGACGGCCTGCTGGCCATGGCAATGCTGCGCGGGGCGCAACTGTTGCTGGCAGCCGCGCAGGGCTCCACCTTCAACCTGCGGGTGGCAGTGCCGATGCTGCCCGGCCTGAGCTCGACCGACCATGCCAACCTGCGGCGCGGTATCGCGGCGTTGTTCCTGATGGGAGACGCCAGGGTGGAAGTGCTTGCGGTCACCCATCAGGGGCTGGCGCCGTATGAAGGCACGACGCTCACCGGCGCCGAGCCCGCCAGCGGCACTGGCCTGCTGCCTACCACGCAGTGCGGCAGTCGGTCGCCAGACGCCTGCTTGCTGGCCGCGGCCCACCTGGCCTGGCGGGCCATGGAAGACATTGCCAGCGAAAGCCAGTGGGTGATGGCGCAAGCACCGGCCGCGCTGTTGCGCTCATTCGCCCTGGCGCGCCGGCTACTGCGCAGGGCTTATGGGCCTGGCGCCGAGACAAACGCGCCCAGCGTTACCTGGCTGCCGCTGCTGGCCGCGCTGCATGAGCGCTCCTGCGATAGCGCCACGCCTGCTCCCCGGATGGCGCCGCCCCTGGCCTTGCACACGTTGCTGCCGCGCAGCCCCAAACGGCGTTGGGCCCTGGCCATGAACGGCCTGGGCATGCAGATCGATCCCTTTTCGCTTCGGCACGATCCACTGGCCTGTGAGGACCCGCTGCTGGGTGCACACCTGGCCGGGGTGAAGGCACGTTACCTGGAGGATGATGACTATGCGGCAGGGCTGGCTGGTTACTTGCGGCCTTGCTTCGAGCGCCTGCGCCGGGAAGGGGTGCCGGTGCGCAGGCTTGCCGCGCTGCGCTCTCTGTGGCTAGGGGAACAGGCAGGCCAGGCGTATCGCTTGCAGCGGCATGTGGAGCAACGTTACGGATGGAGCGAGCAGCAGCTGCGTGACCTGCTGCTGGCGCCGCTCGACCGAAGGGGCTAGCCACAAATGCCTCCCTGGAGTACAAATGTACTCCATGACTACAGACATCCTCACCCCCCGTCGCCGTGCCATCCTCGCGTTCATCCGCGAGCGCATTGCCCTGCATGGCCAACCCCCCAGCCTGGCGGAGATCAGCCAGGCCTTTGGCTTCGCGTCGCGCAGCGTGGCGCGCAAGCACATCCTGGCGCTCACCGAAGCGGGCCATATCGAAGTGCAGGCCCACCAGGCTCGCGGCATCCGGCTGGTGGCCCAGGCTGGCCGCGCCGAGCTGGTCCAGGTGCCGTTGCTCGGAAGAGTGGCCGCTGGCGTGCCGATAGATCCAGACGTCGGCCTGCATGACCACCTGGCGTTGGATGTGCGGCTGTTTTCCCGGGTGCCGGATTACCTGCTGGAGGTCCAGGGTGACTCGATGCTCGAAGAGGGCATCCTCGATGGCGACCTGGTGGGCGTGCAGCGCCTGCCCGACGCCCGTAACGGGCAGATCGTGGTGGCCCGGCTGGATGGCGAAGTGACCATCAAGCGCTTCGAACAGGGGCGCGAGGGTATTCGCCTGCTGCCACGTAACCCGGCTTACCAGCCAATCGAAGTGGGCCCGGACCGCGACCTGGTCATCGAAGGCGTGTTCTGCGGGCTGGTGCGGCGATGAGCGCGGCGGTCGTCAGCCTCGAAGGCCTGCTCGGCACCCGCCGGGTGTGGAGGGGCCGCAACGTTCAGGACGAGGCCACCCCGCGCGAGGCCCAGCCCACTGGCCATGCGCAGCTCGACCGCGCCTTGCCCACGGGCGGCTGGCCAGCGGGCGCGCTGAGCGAGGTACTGGTTGGCGCCCATGGCAGTGGCGAACTGCGGCTGCTGTGGCCAACCCTGGCCCGGCTGAGCACCGCCAGCCAGCGGGTGGTGCTGGTGGCGCCGCCCTTTATTCCTTACCCCCAGGCGTGGGAGGCGGCCGGCGTAGACCTGCACTGGATGGCCCTGGTACGGGCCAAGGGCAACGATGCCCTCTGGGCCGCCGAGCAGTGCCTGCGCTCGGGCAGCTGCGCCGCGGTGGTGTGCTGGCCCGGCAATGCGGACGACCGTGCCCTGCGCCGGTTGCAGGTGGCCGCCGAAGCCGGGCAGGCCCTGGCGTTCGCCGTACGCGGTAACGAGGCGGCGGCCAACCCGTCGCCGGCGGCGCTGCGCATCGCCCTCGACCCCGCCGGCTGGCACATCCTCAAATGCCGTGGCGGCCTGCCCCCGGCGCGGCCGGTCCCTTGGCCGGCGCTGGGTTGAGGTTGCGATGCTTTGGGCGTGTATCCTCCTGCCGCAGTTGGCCATGGATGTGGCCCGGCGCCGCCAGCCGGACCCTGACGCGCCGCTGGCGCTGGTTACCGGGCCGGCGCAGCGGCGTCAATTGCGTGCGGTCAACCCGGCTGCACGGGCGCTTGGGCTCAGGCCAGGGCAGAGCCTGAGTGCGGCGCATGCCCTGAGCCGGGACTTCATCACCCTCGAATACGACCTTGCCCAGGCCGAGCAGGCCCAGCAGCTGCTGGCCGCCTGGGCCTATGGTTTCAGCTCCCAGGTAAGCCTGCATTACCCCCGGGCGGTGCTGCTGGAAGTGGCTTCCGGCATGGGCCTGTTCGGGCCCTGGCCGGCATTCGAGGCTCGGCTGCGCCATGAACTGACGGCCCTGGGCTTCGCTCATCGCATCGTGCTGGCGACCAACCCGGTGGCCGCCCGCATGCTGGCCAACGTTCACGATGGGCTGGCGATCACCACGCCGGCGCAGCTGCACAGCGTGCTGGCGAAAATGCCGGTGGACCGCATCGGCCTGGCCAAGGAGCAGGCCACTGCCCTGATGCGCATGGGCCTGCGCCAGGTAGGGCAGTTGCTGCAGCTGGAACGCGCCGCGTTGGCTCGGCGTTTCTCGCCGCCGCTGCTGGCCCAGCTGGATCTGCTGCAAGGGGCGCGGGCGCAGGCATTGACCTTCTTCAATCCACCGGAGCGCTTCGACAGCCGGATCGAGCTTAACTTCGATGTGGAGTCGACCCAGGCGCTGCTGTTTCCCCTGCGCCGGCTGATCAACGACCTTGGCGTGTTCCTCACGGGCCGCGACGGCGGGGTGCAACGCTTCGTGATTCACCTTGAGCACGCCGAGGGCGCCGATACCCAGGTGCCCATCGGGCTGCTGGCGGCTGAACGGGACCCCAGCCTGCTGTTCGAACTGGCCCGGGGCCGCCTGGAGCCCGTGCAGGTGACTCGCCCGGTGCGCAATGTGCGCCTACTGGCCGCCGAACTCCCGGCCTACGTGCCAGTCGCCCAAGGTTTGTTCGAGGCACGGGCGGCGGCGGGGCAGGGCTGGGAGCAATTGCGCGAGCGGTTGCGCGCCCGCCTGGGCGATGACGCCGTGGGCAACCTGCGCTACCAGGCCGACCATCGCCCGGAGCGGGCCTGGGCAGTGGATGACTACCTGGCGCCGCGGCAGCCAGGTGGTACGCCGCTGTTACGCCCGGGCTGGCTGTTGCCCGAGGCCCAACCCTTGCCCACGGCAGGCTGGCAGTGGCTGGCCGGGCCCGAGCGAATCGAAAGCGGTTGGTGGGATGGCGGCGACGTGCGCCGCGACTACTTCCGCCTGGGCCTGCCCTCGGGCCGCCAGGCATGGGTGTACCGCACCGTGGGCGAGGACCACTGGTGGTTGCAGGGGTGGTTCGGATGAGCGCCTATGCCGAGCTGCATTGCCTATCCAACTTCAGCTTCCAGCGCGGCGCCTCCAGCGCCCTAGAGCTGTTCACCCGGGCCAGCCGGCAGGGTTACCGGGCCCTGGCGATCACCGACGAGTGCACCCTGGCGGGCATCGTGCGGGCCTGGCAAGCCGCCAAAGAGTGCGCCGTTCCCTTGGTGGTCGGCAGCGAACTGCTCGTAGGCAATGGCGCCCGCCTGGTGTTGCTGGTACGTGACCTTGCCGGCTACCAGGCGCTGTGCCAATTGATCACCGTGGCCCGGCGGCGAGCTAAAAAGGGCAGCTACCAGCTGCTGGCCGAGGACTTCCTGGCCATCGATCGCGCAGGGCTGCTGGCCCTGTGGTTGCCGTCCCACCCGGTGGACACGCAACACGGCCAGTGGCTCAAGGGGCTGTTCGGCGAACGCCTGTGGCTGGCGGTCGAGCTGCATCGCGGGGTGAATGACGCCGAGCGGCTGGCGGCGTTGCAGGCCGCGGCCGCCGGGATGGGCATTGCCTGCGTGGCCAGTGGGGATGTGCACATGCACGCCCGCGGCCGCCGAGCCCTGCAAGACACCCTGACCGCCGTGCGCCATCACCTGAGCGTGGCCGAAGCCGGGCCCTGGCTGTTCGCCAACGGCGAACGGCACCTGCGCAGCCTGGAGCAACTGACCCAGCTGTACCCGCCTGCCATGCTGGCGCAAACCCTGCGGATCGCCGAACAGTGCCGCTTCGACCTCGGCCAGCTGCGCTATCAATACCCCCATGAACTCGTGCCCGCCGGGCAAACGCCCAGTGCCTGGCTGCGCGAGCTGACCACGCGTGGCATGCGTGAGCGCTGGCCAGAGGGCACGCCGCCGACGGTGCACACGCTGATCGAGCGCGAACTGCAGATCATCGCCGAGCTCGGCTACGAGTCGTACTTCCTTACGGTTCAGGACATCGTCGATTTCGCCCGCCGGCGCGGCATCCTCTGCCAGGGCCGCGGTTCGGCCGCCAACTCAGCAGTGTGCTATGCACTGGGCATCACCTCGATCGACCCGGCTCACACCAGCATGCTGTTCGAGCGGTTCATTTCTCGCGAGCGAAACGAGCCGCCGGACATCGACGTGGATTTCGAGCACGAGCGGCGCGAGGAGGTCATCCAGTACGTGTTCCAACGCTATGGCCGCCACCGCGCCGCCCTCACGGCCATCGCCAGCACCTACCGGGCGGCTGGCGCGGTGCGGGACGTGGCCAAGGCGCTCGGGCTGCCGCCAGACCAGGTCAGTGCCCTGGCCGATTGCGTGGGCCGCTACAGCGACGAGCTGCCATCCCCTGAACGGCTGGCCGAGGCGGGTTTCGACCCTGCCAGCCCGGTGTTGCGCCGGGTACTGGCCCTTACCGGCGAGCTGATTGGCTTTCCCCGGCACCTGTCCCAGCATCCAGGTGGCTTCGTGATTTCCGAACACCCCTTGCAAACGCTGGTGCCGGTGGAGAACGCCGCCATGGACGAGCGCACCGTGATCCAGTGGGACAAGGACGACCTGGACGCGGTGGGCTTGCTCAAGGTGGACATCCTCGCCCTGGGCATGCTCAGTGCCATCCGGCGCTGCTTCGACCTCGTGCGCGACTACCGCGGGCGCCACCTGACCCTCGCCACCGTGCCCCCGGATTGCCCGGCCACCTACGACATGATCTGCCGCGCCGACACGGTAGGCGTGTTCCAGATCGAGTCGCGGGCACAGATGGCCATGCTGCCGCGGCTCAAGCCCCGGAACTTCTATGACCTGGTGATCGAGGTCGCTATCGTGCGGCCGGGGCCGATCCAGGGCGACATGGTGCACCCTTACCTGCGGCGGCGGAATAAAGAGGAGGAGGCCACTTACCCCTCCGAGGCCTTGAAGGCGGTGTTCGAGCGCACCCTGGGCGTTCCGCTGTTCCAGGAACAGGTGATGCAGGTGGCGATAGTGGCGGCCGACTACACCCCGGGCGAAGCCGACCAGTTGCGCCGCTCCATGGCCGCCTGGAAACGCCATGGCGGCCTGGGCCCGCACCAGAAGCGCCTGCGGGAGGGCATGCTGCGCAACGGTTACAGCGAAGACTTCGCCCAACGTATTTTCGAACAGATCAAAGGCTTCGGCAGTTATGGCTTTCCCGAATCCCATGCAGCCAGTTTCGCCTTGCTCACCTATGCCAGCAGCTGGCTGAAATGCCACGAGCCCGCGGCCTTCGCGTGCGCGCTGGTGAACAGCTGGCCGATGGGGTTCTACAGCCCCGACCAGGTGCTGCAGGATGCCCGTCGCCACGGCATCGAGGTGCGCCCCGTGGATGTGCGCCATAGCGCCTGGGACTGCGCCCTGGAACCTGCTGGTGAGGTGCAGCCGGCGATCCGCCTCGGCCTGCGGATGATTCGCGGGCTGGCCGAGGACGCGGCTGCGCGGCTGACCCAGGCGCGCCACGGGGCGCCCTTCCGGAGCGTGCAGGACATGGCCTTGCGGGCGAACCTCGATAGCCGCGCCCGTGAATTACTGGCGGACGCCGGCGCCTTGCGCGGCCTGGCCGGGCATCGCTATCGCGCACGCTGGGAGGTGGCCAGCGTGGAGCGGCAATTGCCGCTGTTCGCCGGCATCGAAGCTGCGCCGGAATGCGCCGTCAGCCTGCCAGTGCCCACCGTGGGAGAAGACCTGCACGCCGACTATGCGGTGCTCGGCACCACCCTGGGCAGCCATCCATTGGCGTTGCTGCGCCGAGCCTTGGGCAAGTGGCGTTGCCGAAGCTCGCGGGAGCTGGCAGGCATCGAGCATGGCCGGCCGGTCAACGTGACCGGGCTGGTCACCAGCCGGCAACGCCCGGCGACTGCGAGCGGGGTGACCTTCGTGACCTTGGAAGACGAATTCGGCATGGTCAATGTGATCGTCTGGCGTGACCTTGCCGAGCGCCAGCGCAAAGCCTTTATCGGCGCTCGCCTGTTGCAGGTGCAGGGCCGCCTCGAGCGGCAAGGGGAGGTGTGCCACGTGGTCGCTCGCAACCTGGTGGACATGACCTCGCTGTTGACCGGCCTGGACGTACGCAGCCGGGATTTTCGCTGACCAGGCTCGGCTTGGCGGTTGGCCGGCTGGAAAGGATTCTATGGTTGGTTTGCCCTCTATTGAGTAGCAGCGCGGCTTGCCGGCGGCAGATGCTACGCGGAGCTGCGTTTGATCGCGAGCAAGCCCGGCTGCTAGGGCCTGGCGTTTTGCCTGCCCGGTTGCGTTCGTTTAGGGATCCCGCCCGTCCACCGGGCTATCAGCCCCCAAAGCCCGGCACTTGATTAGGATCCAATAGTGCTGTATTGCTCGCAGGCGCCATGAGCCTTCTTCCCGCCAGTGCGAGAATCCCATGAAATCATTGCTGTGCCTTGTAGCCGCTGCCGTGCTCGGCCTTGCCTTCCAACGGCTTGGCATTCCTCATGGCCTGTTGCTGGGCGCGATACTCGCCAGCGCGCTTATCGCGGGCAAGTTGGGCCATTCGCCCGCGCTGCCCTTCGGCCTGGGGTACGTGCAGGTGGTCCTGGGGATTGCCACCGGCCTGATGTTCGAGTCCTGGGACAACCAGACGGTAGCGGCGGTGTTGCCCAGCCTGGGTTTGCTGCTGATAGCTCTGGTGCTGCAGATCAGCGCTGCCGCCGTGTGGTTGTTGAAGGTGGCGAAGTGGAACCGCACGGATTCACTCATCGCGGTTTATCCCGGCGCCCTGGCTGCGGTGTTCGACCTGCTGGAGTCCGAAGGCGCCTCCGCCAAAGTGATCGTGGTCCACTTGGTGAGGCTGCTGTCGATCACCGTGCTGGTCAGCTTTTACATTCCCCCCAGCCAGGCTGCTCCTGTAGTAACGGCCATCGCGCCCGCCGCCTTGGGTTACCTGTGGCCGGTGTGCCTGCTGGTTGGCCTGTGCCTGCTGATCGGGCGCTTGCTGTTACGCATTGGCGTGCCGGCGCCCTTTATGCTCACGGCAATCGTCGTGACCGGTGTGTTCATGAAAACCGGTTATCTCCATGGCTTCCAGATGCCTGAATGGAGCATCGATTCGGCGGCTTTGATTCTCGGGGTATTGATCGGCTCGAAGTTCAGTGACATCACCCTGCGGGACCTCGTTCGCCACGGCCGCACCGGGGTCGCCTGCGTGACGCTGATGCTGTTGATCGCGGCGGTGTTTGCCGAAGCGGCCAAGCTGGCGCTGGGCAACGACCCGGTGGTCACCTGGCTGGCCTATATGCCCGGCGCCATTGAAACCATCGCCATGGTCGCGTTCGGTGGCGGGCTGAACGTGGTGTTCATCCTGTGCCATCACCTGGTGCGCCTGCTCATCCTGCACTTTGCCCCGGCGCTGCTGGTTCAGGCCCGCCGCTGGCGGCACAGCGCCGAACGGCCGCCCTTATAACAGCACGCCGGCAACCGGCTGCAAGGGCGCCGGGGCGGGTTCGCCGAGCAATTCCAGCACGTTGATTTCCACTTGCCGGCAAATGGCATCCAGCGGCAGCGCGTTGGGCTGGGTGTCGAAAGGGTTGGCGATCTGGTCACCCAAGGCGTCCAGGCCGAAGAACATATACGCCAGCACGCACACCGCGAAGGGCGTGAACCAGCCAATGCTGTCCACCAGGCAGAACGGCAGCAGCAGGCAATAGATATGCACCACGCGGTGCATCATCAGGATGTACGGAAACGGGATGGGCGTGAGCTTGATCTTTTCGCAGCCGCTGAGCGCGTGGGTCAGCGTGCACAGCTGCTGGTCCAGCTGGACCTTGACCATGTCGCTGGCGCCTGTCTCGGTTGCCAGGTTCATCACCCCTTCGGCCAGGCGCCTCAGGGCAACGTTTGCGCCCTGCGGTGGGTCAACCGGGGCCAGGGTGCCCACCTCCAGCCAACGTTGCGCATCCGCCCCTGGCGCGAGGCCGCGCAGTTGGTCGCGCACCAGATGGATAAAACCGAGCAACTGCCCAGCCACCGCCAGCCTCTGGGAAGGTGTGGCGCGAGGCAGCAACGAGCCCAGCTGGCGAGCCAGGTTGCGGCTGGCCATCGCTAGCTCGCCTAAAAAGGTGCGAGCTTCCCAGAAGCGCTGATAGGCGACCGTATTACGAAACCCAAGGCAGATCGCCAGGGTGAGCCCCCATAGGGTGAACGGCACCGGGGTTAGCACCATATGGAAGTTGAAGACGGTGCCGTGGGTGAGCAACACCAGCGTGCTCACCAGCACCGTGAACAGCACCTTTGGCCAGATCGCCGGGATGATCGACCCCTTGACGGCGAATAACAGCACGGCAACGGAGGGTTTCTGGTCGCGGACAATCATGGGCGGGCTCCTGTGAACGCCGCCACTCTAGGCCGTGATTTGCCAGGCGGCAACCTGTAGCCTAAGTGGCGGTCACAGAAGGCTGGCATACAGGTGGGAAACAGGCAGTGAACATCAAAGGCGTTATTTTCGATTCAGACGGCACCCTCGTCGACAGCGAGCGCATCGCCGCGGGCCTGCTGTGGGAGATGCTCGGCCAACGGGATATTCATCTGCCCCGGGAAGAAGTGCTGCAACGCTTTCGCGGTGTGCAGTTCGCGGTGTTCATCGCCAGCCTGGCCCAGCAATATCCCTGGCTCGACGCCGAGCCCTTCATGCAAGCGTTTCGCAGCCAGAGCCTGACCCTGTTCGCTCGCGGCATGCAGCCCATGCCAGGGGCGCTGGCGTTCGTCAGCACCTTGCGCCTGCCCAAATGCGTGGCCTCCAACGGCCCGCGCAACAAGATCGAAACCTGCCTGGGCAGCGCCGGCCTGCTCGAGCACTTTGCCGAAAGGATCGTCAGCGCCTACGAGGTGAACGCCTGGAAGCCCGCACCGGGGCTGATCCTGGAAGCGGCAAGGGTGCTCCAGCTTTCGCCTCATGAATGCCTGTTGGTGGACGATAGCCATGCCGGCGTGGAAGCAGGCCTGGCCGCCGGGAGTTGGGTGGCGGGCTTTGGCGAGGAGGACTTCAGTGCCTATGCCCAGGAGCCGCGTTTCCACTGCGTGCCCACCTATGAGGATCTTTCACGATTGTTGGAACGGGCCGCGCGTTAGGCATGGCGTTGTGCGGCAGGGTTCGCGGGCTGGCGCCATAGCCGGGCTCGCCCGCGACCAGACGCCGCTCCGGTTAACGCCTGTCGCCGGCAAGCCGTGCCGCTACGGGTTAGCGCTTGCGAGCAACCATGGAACTCCCACAACAGCAGGCCAAGGGCACTGCGTCATGTTCTCTGCAGCGCGTGCGAAGCCCGCGAACAGGTGTTCAATCCACCTTGGCGCTGTTGCGACGTTCATAGTGGTCCAGCAAGGGCTGGGTGCTGACCCCGTGCAGCACGATGCTCAGGGCTACCACGGTCAGGGTGATGCTGGTGCAGGTGCGCGAGATCTCCTCGGGCAAGCCGTGCTGGAGGGCGAAGCAGAGATAGTAGATCGAGCCGATGCCACGAATGCCGAACCAGCCCAGCAAGGCGCTTTGATGGCCGCTTAGCAGGGCACGGCTGCCGCCCAGGGCCCAGACCGCCAGCGGCCGTATCACACAGAACAGTGCCAGCCCCAGGCCCACGCCACGCCAGTCCCAATACCCCCAGAGAAGGGCGCCGAGCAAGGTGATCAGCAGCACCTCCATGGACCGTTCCACCAGGCTGCCGAACGCCATGATGTCGCCCATCATCACGCCCGCGGCCAGTTGCGGCGGTTCGAGTTCATCCAAAGGGCCCGCCACCGCATGTTCGGGGGGCAGTTCGTGATGGCCAATCACCGGGTGGGTCAGGTGCTCGGCCGGCACGTCTGAATGCGTTGAGTGCGCCTCTGCCTGGCGCAGCCCGAGCCCTGCGGCGAACACCGCGAGAAAGCCAAAGGCGCCCAGGTACCAGGCAAGCGAATACGCCAGGGCGATCAATGCCAGGGCCAGAAAGTCATTGGGGGAGAGCGTGCTGTCCTGATGGCGCACGCGCAGGAAGATCATCAACTGGCCCAGCAGCCGCCCCAGGCCATAACCGATCAGCAGGCCGCCCGCCACGCCCCATACCACGTCCTTGAGCGCCCAATGGCCGAGCCAGTTTCCACCGAGCCCACCATGTTCGATCAGCAACAGAGCAAACAATACGAAGGGGAACGCGGTGCCATCGTTGAGCCCGGCTTCGCCGGACAGCCCAAAGCGCACCCGGTCGAAATCCTGGGCGCTGTTCACTTGCACCATGTTGGCCAGCACCGGGTCTGTCGGGGCCAGCATCGCGCCCAACAGCACCGCCGGCCCCCAGCCGAGGTGCAAGGCATAATGCGCCACCGCCGCAACGCCAACGATCGAGGCCACCATCACCGGCCCGGCGAGCAGGTAGGCGCAGCGCCAGGCGCTGCGGCCGAAGGACAGCCGCAACTTGATGCCCGTGCCGAACAGCGAAAACAACACCGCGCCCTCGGTCAGGCGCTCCAGCCAGTGGGTGGACTCACGGATGTCCAGGCTTACCAGGCCCAGGCCCAGCGGGCCGATGCCCAGCCCCAGGAACAGGCACACGGCCGAGGTGGTGACCGGCAACCAGCGAAGGTAGGCCGAAGCCAGGGCCAGGAGCATCAGCACGGCCCCGAGGATAGCGATCGCAGTTATGAAACTCATCAGTGCTCGTTCGCAACGGGATGTACGTTTGTGACTGCGGTGGGCGCTGTTAGTTGGGCCGGATCGCCGCCTCCAGCGCCAGCAGGGCTTGTTTACGTTCCACGCCCCAGCGATACCCCGACAGGCCGCCGTCGCTGCGCACCACCCGATGACAAGGGATAGCCACCGCCAGGCTGTTGGCGGCACAGGCACGGGCCACGGCGCGGACCGCCGTCGGCATGCCGATGCGCCGCGCCAGCTCGGCATAGCTGACCGTTTCGCCGAGGGCGATTTCCTGCAATGCCCGCCATACCCGCTCCTGGAACAAGGTGCCGCGCAGGTCCAGCGGCAACCCCAGGCCCAGCCCAGGGGCCTCGACGAAGCCCACCACTTGCGCCACCAGCGCCTCGAAGGCGGGGTCCGCGCCGATCAGCCGCGCCTGGGGAAAGCGGTCCTGGAATTGGTCGAGCAAGGCTTGCGGCTCGTCCCCCAGCAGGATCGCGCATAGCCCACGCGGGCTCTGCGCCACCAGGATGGCGCCAAGGCTGCACTGGCCAAGGGCGAAGTGAATGTCCGTGCCGACGCCGCCGTTGCGCCAGGCGCTGGGGGTCATTCCCAGGCGCGCCGGTGCGGTTTCATAAAAGCGCCCATTGGAGCTGAACCCTGCCGCGTAGATGGCATCGGTCACGTTGCTGGCCGCTTCCAGTTCGGCCTGGGCCCGGCGGGCTCGCGCGGCAATGCTATAGGCCTTGGGTGAAAGCCCGGTTACGGCCTTGAACACCCGCTGGAAATGCCCCGGGCTGAGCCCTGCCTGGGCGGCCAACTGGTCCAGGCGGGGCGGCTGCTCGCTGGTTTCGATCTGTCGGCAGGCCTGGGTCACCGTCTCCAGGTGACGCTGCCGCTGCACGGCGGGGGTAGGCGATGTGCTCATGTCAAAGGCTCATGGCTGGCAAAGTTCATGCGCTCAAGCATGCCCGGGGCGACCGTCGCCCGCACTCCGTTTCTTGCGCGAAAGGGTGGTATTAGTGTGTTCCCGCCCGGCTCGGTATAGAATTCACGCATCTCTATCGGCCGGTAGGCACCTGTGCCTGGCCGGAACCGCGTTCACTACATACAGGCAGGTTTGATCTTGGAACAGCTAAAACGCCTTGCGACTGGAATAGCGGGCCTTGACGCACTGCTCAAGGGGGGGCTGGTGGCTGGGGCTTCCTACATCGTGCAGGGCCGGCCAGGCTCGGGCAAGACCATCCTGGCCAACCAGCTGAGCTTCAACCATGCCCGCAATGGCGGCAAGGTGCTGGTCGCCACGCTGTTGTCCGAGTCCCACGAACGGCTGTTCCAGTACCTGTCCACCTTGCGCTTCTTCGATCCATCGCGCATTGGGGAGCAGATCCAGTTCGTCAGTGCTTTCGACACCCTGCAAAGCGATGGGCTCGATGAAGTGGTCAAGCTGCTGCGCCGGGAGATTGCCCGCCAGAAGGCTACCGTGCTGGTGGTGGACGGCCTGCTCAATGCCCGTACCAAGGCCGAGTCGCAGATCGACACCAAGAAATTCATTTCCGAGTTGCAGGGCCACGCCGCCTTCGCCGGCTGCACCGTGCTGTTCCTGACCAGCGCCCGCCTGGACGACGGCAGCCCGGAACACACCATGGTCGATGGCGTGATCGAAATGGGCGAGGAGCTGATCGGCGCGCGCTCGGTGCGCCGCATCCAGCTGCGCAAAACCCGCGGCAGCGGAGCGCTGTCCGGCCTGCACGACTGCGAGATCACTGACGAGGGCCTGGTGGTCTACCCGCGCCTCGAAAGCCTCTACAGCCACCCTTCGCGCCAGGACCCGGCCGACCGAACCCTGGTCAGCAGCGGCGTGCCAGGCCTGGACGCCCTTATCGGCGGCGGCCTGGCCCGCGCTTCGGCGACCCTGGCCATGGGCCCTGCGGGGGTCGGCAAGACCTCCCTGGGTATCCAGTTCCTCGCCCAGGGCACGCCCGAAGCGCCGGCCTTGCATTTCGGCTTCTATGAAAGCCCCCAGCGGCTGCTGCTCAAGGCCGCCGCACTGGGCTTCGACCTGGAACCGTTGCAACGTAGCGGCGCCTTGCACCTGTGCTGGCAGCCGACCACCGAAGGGCTGCTCGACGGCCTGGGGGCTCGCTTGCTCGAGCAGGTGGAAACCTATGGGATCAAGCGGGTGTTGATCGACAGCCTTGGCGGCATGACCCGGGTGACCACCAACCCGGCGCGCTTGAGCGACTTCTTCGCCAGCCTCACCGGCGAATTGCGCGCTCGCGGCGTGACGGTTCTGGTCACCTGTGAAATGCGCGGGTTGATCGGCCCGGAAATCAACTCGCCGATGCCGGATATGTCCAGTGTGGTGGACAATATCTTCGTCATGCGTTTCGTTGAATACGCGTCTGAACTTAAGCGAATGATGACCATTCTTAAGGTCAGGGACAGCGTCTACGACCCTTCACTTCTGGAGGTCGTGATCGGGGCACGGGGGCTGGACTTCAAAAAAGCATTCAAACAGGCAGAGGCGGTGCTGACGGGCAGCGCCTCGTCGACAAGCCACTACTGATGTTGATCGAGCCAATCTGAAATGACGACCATCCTGATAGTCGACGACGAGTATTTGATCGCCGATATCCTTGGGTTTGCCCTCGAGGACGAGGGGTACATGGTGGTCAAGGCCAGCAACGGTCGAAAGGCGCTCGAGGTCCTGGACCGCGAGCGCCCTAGCCTGGTGATCACCGACTTCATGATGCCAGTCATGGACGGCCTGGAATTTGCCCGTGCCGTGCGCGAAAGGCCGGCCTTCGCCAGCTTGCCGCTGTTCCTGATGAGCGGCGCACAAGGCAGTATCGGCCGCGCCAGCCCGGAACTGTTCACGGCCGTGTTCGACAAGCCCTTTGATATAGAGACGGTCATCCGTCATGTGATTTCTTCCATAGGGCGCCCAGGGGACTGATGATAGAAATTCGCCATGCCGCATGACGGTAATCTGCTCGGCGCGGCCGTGGTCTTTCTACTGGCGGCCGTGCTGGCGGTTCCGCTGGCGCGCCGGCTGCAGCTGGGCGCGGTGCTGGGTTACCTGCTGGCCGGCGTGGCCATCGGCCCGGCCGTGCTCGGCCTGGTGGGCAACAGCCAGACGCTCAATCACTTGTCCGAACTGGGCGTGGTGCTGCTGCTGTTCATCATCGGGCTGGAGCTGTCGCCGAAGCGGCTCTGGGTCATGCGCAGGGCCGTGTTCGGCATTGGCCTGGCCCAGGTCGCCCTCACGGGCTGCGTGATCGGTGCGGTCGCCATGTTCGCCTTCTCCCAACCGTGGAACAGCGCCGTGGTGCTCGGCCTCGGCCTGGCGCTGTCGTCGACCGCCTTCGGCCTGCAAAGCCTCGCCGAACGGCGTGAGCTGCATACGCCTCACGGCCGCCTGGCATTCGCCATCCTGCTGTTCCAGGACATCGCCGCCATTCCATTGATCGCCATGGTGCCGCTGCTCGCCGGGGGCTCCGCCAGCCGCCCGGCGCCTAGCCTGGAGCACGGCTTGCAGGTGCTGGGCAGTATCGCCGTGGTGGTGGTGGGCGGGCGCTACCTGCTGCGGCCGGTATTCCGCGCGGTGGCCCGTACAGGGATACAGGAAGTGTCCACCGCCACGGCCTTGCTGGTGGTGATCGGAACCGCCTGGCTGATGGACCAGGTCGGGGTGTCCATGGCCTTGGGCGCGTTTCTCGCCGGGCTGCTGCTGGCCGATTCGGAATACCGGCACGAACTCGAGGCGCAGATTGAGCCGTTCAAGGGCCTGTTGCTCGGGCTGTTCTTCATCAGCGTGGGCATGGGCGCCAACCTGGGGCTGTTGCTGGCCGAGCCGGTCACCGTGGTTGGGCTCACCCTGCTGCTGCTGGGGCTCAAGCTGCCGTTGCTGGCGCTGCTCGGCCGCTATGCCGGCGGGCTCTCGGGCATCTCGGCACTGCGCCTGGGGCTGGTGCTGGCCACCGGCGGTGAGTTCGCCTTCGTGGTGTTCAAGCTGGGGCGTGACAGCGGCCTGTTCGACGACCGCCTGCACGACCTGCTGGTGCTGGCGATCACCCTGTCCATGGCGTTGACCCCCTTGCTGCTGTTGCTGGCCGGCCGCCTGCTGGCGCGCGCCGAACACCCGGTGCCGGTGCCCGAGGAGTATCGGCAGATCGACGCGGACGCGCCCCGGGTGGTGATCGCCGGGATGGGCCGCATGGGCCAGATCGTGGCACGTATCCTGCGGGCGCAGAAAATTCCCTTCGTCGCGCTGGACACCTCGGTGGAAAGCATCGAGCTGTCGCGCAGCTTCTCGGACCTGCCGGTGTTCTATGGAGACCCACTGCGAGCGGAGATCTTGCGGGCCGCCAAGGTGGACCAGGCCGAGTACTTCGTGATCGCCACCAACGATCCAGACACCAACATCAAGACCGCCGAGCTGGTTCGGCGGCTGTATCCCCACATGAAGATCATCGCCAGGGCGCGCAACCGCCAGCATGTGCACAAGCTGACCGACCTGGGCGCGGAGCCTGTGCGCGAGACCTTCTACTCCAGCCTGGAAATGAGCCGTCGTGCGTTGATCGGCCTGGGCTTGAGCGAAGCGCAGGCGCAAACCCGCATCCGCCGCTTCAAAACCCACGACGAGACGGTGCTGCGCGCCCAACACCGGGTGTATGACGACGCCGCCAAGGTCATCCAGAGCAACCAGGAAGCCCGGGCGGAACTGGCGCGGCTATTCGAAGCGGATGCGGAGCGGGAGGCCAACGAGCCGGCCGAGGTGGAGCGTTAGAACGCGATAACCACGTAAAGCCCCAATGCCCCTAGCCCTGTACACGCCAGTGCCAGCGCGCACACCTCTGTGACCGGCGGCCGCGCGCGGCCTTGGTTGATGGCCCTGACCCCGTACCGATAGCGGCGTTGTTGGCCGGCGGCGATCATCCCGGCCGCCGACAACGCCAGGGCTACCAACGCCAAAGCCAAGCGGCCGTGCTGCGGTAGCCAGCGCAGGAACAGCAAACTCACAGCCACCAGCGATAACAGGGTGCGCCGCCAGGCGAGCCAGGTGCGCTCCGGCTGCAGGCCAAGGTCCTTGTGGTGCCCGGCCGATGGGCTCATGCCGGGTGCGTCGCGACGAAAACCAACAGCACGGCGGTCGCCAGCGCACCGCCCATGGCCAGCAGAGGCACCAGCCAAGGCAGCGGCAATGGGCGGCCGTGGCGCATGGCGCGCTCGACCTTGAGCCAGCGTAGCCCGGCGCAGGCACTGAGGATCAACCCCAGCGACAGCAGCAGGATCGCCAGCAGCTTGCGCGCATCGGCGGCGAAGACTTGGGCGGTGAAGGCCTCTACCGCGATGCCTCCGGCCATCAGCGCCAAGGCAGTGCGTATCCAGGCCAGGAAGGTCCGTTCGTTGGCGAGGGTGAAGCGCGGGTCCGGTTCGGTGCCGCCGCCGAGCACTTTGTGCCGAAGCGATGGGCGAGGCGGCGGAGCAGGGGGCTGGTTCATGAGTCGATCCCGTGGACGGGTAAGCGAGAGCGTAGCGCTACTTCGAGCCGATGGCGCCGCTAGATCAGGGCGCCTGTGTCGAAGGCCATCATGCCGCCCGATGCGCTTATTTTCCAAGCAGCTTGGCGAAATGCTCGATGGCCAAGGTGTACCCATGGGTGCCGAAGCCCGCGATCACGCCGACCGCCACCAGGGATACGTAGGAGTGATGACGGAAAGCTTCGCGTTTGTGCACATTGGAAATGTGCACTTCCAGCACCGGCACTTCTGCGGCCACCAGCGCGTCGTGCAGCGCGATCGAAGTGTGGGTCCAGGCGCCGGGGTTGATCACGATACCGGCCACGCGGCCACGGGCCTGGTGTATCCAGTCGATCATCTGCCCTTCGTGGTTGGTTTGCTGGCACTCGACCAGCAGCCCGTGACCTTCGCCGGCCGCGCGGCATTGGGCCTCGACGTCGGCGAGGGTCTCCTTGCCATACACGGCGGGCTCCCGGGTGCCGAGCATGTTGAGATTGGGGCCATTGAGGACCAGCAGGGTCTTTGCCATGAAGTGCGTCTCTGTGGGCGGGCGGGCTGCCATGGTAATAGCCGAGTGGCCCGCCTGCCAGGGGTTGTGTTTGGCTCGCGTTAGACCGTTGCCGGCACCGGCGGCAGGTAGTACTGAGCGAAGCGAACGTTATCCACCCCGTCTACCAGCTTCTTGAGCTTCTCGTTGAAGGCGCGGCCCACGGCGTATTGGCCACCGGAGGTGGTGCGGAACTGGGCAGTCAGGGTGATGCCATTGAGGTCCATCTTGTCCACCCCAAAGACCTGCAACGGCCCTTGCAGGTTGGTCTTGAGCAAAAGGTCGCCGGCAATTTGGTCGGCCGCTTGCTGGATCAGCGCCAGGGCAGTGTCGATATCGCTGTCATAGGTGACCTGCACCGAGAAGAACGCGTTGGCGAACTGCCGCGACTGGTTGGTGACCGCCTTGATCTGGCCGAACGGCACCGAGTGCACGAAGCCCTTGCCGTCGCGCAGGCGCAGGGTGCGGATGGTCAGGCTTTCCACGGTGCCGGCGTGGCCGGAGTCCAGCACTACCCAGTCGCCGATGGCGATGGTGTCTTCGATCAGGATGAACAGCCCGGTGATCACGTCCTGAACCAGCTGCTGCGAGCCGAAGCCGATGGCCAGGCCGACCACCCCGGCACCGGCGAGCAAGGGCGCGACATTGATGCCCAGGTTGGCCATGGTAGTGATGGTGCCGATGACCACGAGCACGATCTTGGTGGCATTGCGCAGCATCGGCAGGATGGTTTTCACCCGGGTGCTGGGCTGACGGCTGGCGCGCCTGCCCACGGCCGGTTTCAGCGCTTGTTGGATGGCGGTGTCGATCACCACCCACACCAGCCAGGTCACCAGCAGGATCAGCCCGATGCTGCTCAGCGAATTGCTGATGGCACGGCCCACGCTGTTGCGCGCGGCGAACTCCAGCACTGAAACGCCCCAGATCCGCGCGAACAGTTCGATGAACGCCACTGCGATCACGATTCGCGATAGCGCATGGCCCAGGCTGCGCAGCAGCTCCACATAGGGGCGGGCGTGATCGGGGTCGGCGCCGTTCTGCGGCTTGAGCACGTGGTGCATCACGGTGCTGGAGAACACCGCCGCGATCAGCAGCACCGAGCTCATCAGTGCACGTTGCAAGGCTTGCTGGCTCTGCTCGCCGGCGCCGATCAGGTGGATCGCCGAGACCAGGATCATCAACAGGATGGGGAAGTACCAGACCGCCGAGAACACCCGCAGGGTTTCTTGCACGGCGCGGTGCTCATGGCGCTGGTGATAGCCGCGGTTGCGGATCAGGTGCGCCACCGGCCGGCGCATGCGCAACACCAGCGCGGCGAAGGTAAAGGTCGCCACCAGGCCGCTGACCACCGCGATGCTGCCGGTAAGGTTGCTGCCCAGCTGGCGCGCGATCTGCCCACTGGTCAAGGCGTCGCCCAGCGCAGCCAGAAAGCCTATGACGAACAGCGGCGCCGGGGCCGCACGGCGCAGCACCCGCACCGCGGCACGCTTGTAGCCCACGTTGAACAGGGTGATCACGCACAAGATGATGGTGGTGGAGAAGATACCGCTGCTGGTCGCATAGGCCAGGCATAACGCCAGCGCTCGGGCGTCCGATGGCGCCAGGTGATGGCTGACCAACAGGGTCAGGCCGAAGCACAGCAGGGCGGGCGCGGTGAAGCGCAACAGGTAACCCATGACCTCCCGCAAACGGGCCCTGCGGTGCAAGAACCCGCGCCGGCCCACCCGCGACCAAGCCAACCGGGCCAGGCTGTAGAGCAGGAAGAACGTGCCGATCCAGCATAGGGTAAGGATCAGGAAGTCCCCGGTCATGGCCCAGCCCGAGGCGGTCGACTGTTGGTCGAACAAGCGCCCGGCCTCGACCGCGGCGCGATCGGTACGGGTGCGCCAGGTGTCGACCAGGTGCTCGTTGATGTCGAGCTTGTCTTGCACGTCGTCGAGGCTGGAGGTCAGGGTGCCGAGCAAGCCACCTTGCACCAATACTTCCTTTTCCGCCGGTTGTTGCTCGGCGGCGGGGGTGTCAGCGAAGGCGGGAAAGGCGAGCAGGGCGGCTAGCAAGAGGGTTACAAGGCGAGGCACAGGGGCAGGGCTCCGAAAACGGTTCACCTACTAGATTGCCAATCGGCCGGCAAGTTCGCGGGCCGACACCCTTACGGTCGCCGGCAAGCCGGGCTGCTACGAAACGACATCCAACCCTCCCAAAACGACATCCTAACGCTACGCTCTTTAGTGGCTGCGCCGGCCGCCGATAAACCGGGCAGTACGCGTAGGCCTCATCCCTTTGTCGCTAAACCTGGCGTGCGCGTTGTGCCGAACTCAACACGTATAAAAAACCTGCGGGACGAGCCATGAATATCAGACAGAAGTTGACCTGGGCCTTCGCCATCGTGGCGTGCCTGCCGGTTGTGCTGGTGGCGGTGATCATCGTATTGAACCTGCGCGAGGCGGCGCTGGCCGATTTCGTCGACAGCAGCGGCCGAGAAATCCGCCAGATCGACAACGGCATGAAGCAATTCTTCGACGCCATCAGCCAGAACGTTGAATACCTGGCCAAGGATCCACGCATCGTGGCGGCCAAGGACCTCAAGCATTACATGGGCGCGGATGCCGCCCAGGTTCCCCTCACGGAAACCAACAAGCAGCTGTTGCAGATATTCGACGATTTCGCCAAGAGCCATCCCACCACCGCCTACCTGTCCTTTGCCACGCAGGACGGCGGGTATGCCAGCTGGCCGGATGACACCAAGCTCGCCAATTACGACCCGCGGGTGCGCCCTTGGTACAAGGCCGCATTGGAAGCTCCCGGCAGGGGCGCCCGTACGGCCGCCTACTATTGGGCGCCAGACGACGTGGTGCTGATCTGCAGCGTTCACACGGTCAACGATGCCAATGGCAAGCTGCTCGGCGTGGTCGGGCTGGACGTATCGCTCAAACAACTCACCGAGCTGGTGAAGCGCATCAAGCTGGGTGAAAGCGGCTACCTGATGCTGGCCGAAGCCAATGGCAACGTGTTGGTGGACCCCAGCGACGCCAAGCACAACTTCAAGTCCCTGGCAGACCTGGGCCCGGAATACGTGCCCCTGGCCAACGGCGGCAATGGGGTGTCGGAGGTCGAGATCAACGGCGTGCCCTACATGGCCAATACCCTCACCTCCGAAGCGCTGGGCTGGCGCTTTATCGGGCTGATCAAACGTGACGAAGTGATGAACAAAGCCTCGCACCTGACGTGGCTGATCGCCGTGATTGCCGCCGTGCTCGCCGGGGTGTTCGCGGTGATCGGCGCCAGCTTCGCCGGAATGATCGTGCGGCCGATCCGCGGTGTTGCCGGCGGCCTGCAGGAAATCGCCGAAGGCGAGGGCGACCTTACCCGCAGCCTGGCCATCCAGGGCAAGGACGAAACCGCTACCCTGGCGCGCTGGTTCAACCAGTTCCTGACCATGATCGCGCAGCTGGTGCGGCGCATCGGTACCGCGTCCTCGGCGTTGCAGAAGGCCGCCGTGGACACCACGGAAGTCGCCCATAACATCAACGACGCCGCCGGCCGCCAGCGCGAAGCGGTAGAGCTGGTAAGCACCGCCTTCAACGAAATGGTCGCCACCGCCAACGAAGTGGCCCGCTCCTGCAGCCAGGCGGCAGCCAGCGCCGACGCCGGCTACCGGGACGTGCACGAGGGCCAGCAGTACATCGGCGAAGCCACCGGCAGCGTGATGCACCTGAGCGAGAACCTGCAGCAATCCACCCAGACCATGCAGGTGCTGGAGCAGGACAGCAAGAACATCAACACCATCCTGGACACCATTCGGTCGATCGCCGAGCAAACCAACTTGCTGGCGCTCAACGCGGCCATCGAAGCGGCCCGGGCGGGCGACCAGGGGCGCGGTTTCGCGGTGGTGGCGGACGAGGTGCGGGCCCTGGCCAGGCGCACCGCCGACTCCACTGGAGAAATCGACAGCCTGCTGGGCAATCTCGCCAGGCGCACCCAGGACGTCACCCGGCAGATGCAAAGCAGCCTGGAGATGTCCCAGGCGAGCGTGGCGCGCATCCACCAGGCCAAGGACAGTTTCGAGAAAATCCGCGGCTCGGTGGACTCGATCCGCGACCAGAACACCCAGATCGCTACTGCCGCCGAGGAACAACACCACGTGGCCGAAGACATCAACCGGCACATCGCGCAGATTCACAACGATGCCCAGCTGGTGGAACGCCTGGCCCACTCCGCCCAGGCTGATGCTGACCGCTTGAATGGGATTTCCGATGAGTTGAATGCATTGGTCGGGCGCTTCAAGTGCTAGAACGCTACGCCGAACCCTGTGGGACCGGGCATCGCCCAGGAGCCGGAGGCCCTCGGAGGCACCCAATTGCACCTCGGTTCGCAGGCTTCGCCAGCTCCTACAAAGAGCTAGAGCGCCGCGCAGAACCCTGTGGGACCGGGCACCGCCCGGGAACCGGAGGCGCTACGGAGGCGCCCAGTTGCGCCCTCGGGTTCGCAGGCTTCGCCAGCTCCTACAGCGGACCTAGAACGCTACGCCGAACCCTGTGGGACCGGGCACCGCCCGGGAACCGGAGTCGCTACGGAGGCACCCAGTTGCGCCCTCGGGCTCGCTGGCTTCGCCAGCTCCTACAATGAGTTAGAGCGCCGCGCCGAACCCTGTGGGACCGGGCATCGCCCGGGAACCGAAGGCCCCATGGAGGCACCCAATTGGACCTCGGTTCGCAGGCTTCGCCAGCTCCTACAAAGAGCTAGAGCGCCGCGCTGAACCCTGTGGGACCGGGCACCGCCCGGGAACCGGAGGCGCCACGGAGGCGCCCAGTTGCGCCCTCGGGTTCGCTGGCTTCGCCAGCTCCTACAGCGGACCTAGAACGCTACGCCGAACCCTGTGGGACCGGGCATCGCCCGGGAACCGGAGGCCCTCGGAGGCACCCAGTTACGCCCTCGGTTCGCCGGCTTCGCCAGCTCCTACAATGAGCTAGAACGCCACGCCGAACCCTGTGGGACCGGGCATCGCCCGGGAACCGGAGGCCCTCGGAGGCACCCGGTTACGCCGTCGATTCGCAGGCTTCGCCAGCTCCTACAGCGCACCTAGAGCGCCACACCGAACCCTGTGGGACCGGGCATCGCCCGGGAACCGGAGGCCCTCGGAGGCACCCAGTTACGCCCTCGGTTCGCTGGCTTCGCCAGCTCCTACAATGAGCTAGAGCGCCGCGCCGAACCCTGTGGGACCGGGCATCGCCCGGGAACCGGAGGCGCCACGGAGGCACCCAGTTGCGCCCTCGGTTCGCAGGCTTCGCCAGCTCCTACAGCGAGCTAGAGCGCCGCGCAGAACCCTGTGGGACCGGGCATCGCCCGGGAACCGAAGGCGCCTACATGAACGTCACGCGTTCGGGCTCGCGCTGCATCAGTAGCCGCCCCTGGCGGATCGACCAGCGCGCCTTCACCTGCCGGCGGACGGCTTCGTAGTCGTTCTCGGCATCGAGCAGCACCAGGTTGGCGGGCCGTCCAGGGGCGATGCCGTAGCCCTCGCCCAGGGCCAGCGCGCGGGCGCTGTTGTCGGTCACCAGGTCCAGGCAGCGTTGCAGGTCTTCGTAGCCCATCATGTGGCCGATGTGCAGGCCCGCGTCCAACACCCGCAAGATGTTGCCGTTGCCCAGCGGGTACCAGGGGTCCTGGATCGAATCCTGGCCGAGGCAGACATTCAGCCCGGCGCGGTCCAGTTCGGCGATGCGGGTGATGCCGCGGCGCTTGGGGAAGGTATCGAAACGCCCCTGCAGGTGAATGCTTTCCGTTGGGCACGACACAAAGCTCAAGCCGGCCAGCCTCAGCAGGCGGAACAGTTTCGAGCAATAGGCATTGTCATAGGAGCCCATCGCCGTGGTATGGCTGGCGGTGACCCGGGCGCCCATGCCGCGGGCGCGGGTTTCCTCCGCCAGCACTTCAAGAAAGCGCGAGTGCGGGTCGTCGGTTTCGTCACAGTGCACATCCACCAGGCAGCCCCGGCGCTCGGCCAGGTCCATCAAAAAGCGGATCGAGCTCACACCCTGCTCACGGGTGTGTTCGTAATGGGGGATGCCGCCCACCACGTTGGCGCCCATGTCGATCGCTCGCTCCATCAGGGCCCGGCCATTGGTGAACGAGTCGATCCCTTCCTGGGGGAAGGCCACGATCTGCAGGTCTATCAGCTCGCGTGCTTCGTCCTGCACCTCCAGCAGCGCTCCCAAGGCGGCGAGGCTGGGGTCGGTCACGTCCACGTGGGTCCGCACGTGTTGGATGCCATGCTCGGCCAGCAGGCGGATGGCTCGATGGGCGCGGGCCTTGGTGTCCTCATGGGTGATGGTGGCCTTGCGTTCGCTCCAGCATTCGATGCCTTCGAACAGCGTGCCGCTCTGGTTCCAGCGCGGCTGCCCGGCGGTATGCACCGCATCCAGGTGAATGTGCGGCTCTACCAGCGGCGGGATCAGCAGCAGGCCCTGAGCGTCGAGGTCGCCAGGCTGGGCCAGGGCCTGCGCTGCCTGCGCGGTGATGCTGTGTATGCGCTCAGCGGCGCATGCCACGGTGTGCAGCCCTGGCAGGTGGCGCAAGCGGGCGTTGATGATCTTCATGGGCGGCCTCCGGAAAAGAACGGCCCTGCAACAGCGCCGGGCCGTGGGTGTTCACCAGCGGTGGATCAGGCGGCGGCGTCCTTGGCCAAGCTTGCCATGTCGATGACGAAGCGGTACTTCACGTCGCTTTTGAGCATTCGGGTGTAGGCCTCGTTGATGTATTGGATGTCGATCATTTCGATGTCCGAAACGATGCCGTGCTTGGCGCAGAAGTCGAGCATGTCCTGGGTTTCGCGGATGCCCCCGATCAGCGAACCGGCAAGGCTGCGGCGCTTGAAGATCAGGTTGAACACCGTCGGCGCCGGATGAGGGTGCTCCGGCGCGCCCACCAGGGTCATGGTGCCGTCGCGCTTGAGCAGGTTGAGGAACGGGTCCAGGTCGTGCTGAGCGGCCACGGTGTTGAGGATGAAATCCAGGCTGTTGGCCTGAGCGGCCATCTCCTCGCCGTTGCGCGACACCACCACCTCCTTGGCGCCCAGGCGCAGGCCGTCTTCGCGCTTGCTCTCGGAGGTCGTGAAGAGCACCACGTGGGCGCCCATGGCCGCGGCGATCTTCACCCCCATGTGGCCAAGCCCGCCCAGGCCGACGATGCCGACCTTTTTGCCGGGCCCAACCTTCCAGTGGCTCAGGGGTGAATACGTGGTGATGCCCGCGCACAGCAATGGAGCGACGGCGGCGAGGTCCGCTTCAGTGTGGCTGATACGCAGCACGAAAGCCTCCTTCACCACGATGCGTTCGCTATAGCCCCCGTAAGTGTTCTCGCCGCCGAACACCGGCCCGTTGTAGGTACCGGTGAAGCCGTTCTCGCAGTACTGCTCGTCGCCTTCGGCGCAGGCCGCGCAGTGCTGACAGCTGTCGACCATGCAGCCCACGCCTGCCAGGTCGCCCACCTTGAAGCGGGTGACGCTGCCGCCCACCGCGCTGACCCTGCCCACGATTTCATGGCCGGGCACCGACGGATACAGGCTGTTTTTCCACTCGTTGCGGGCGGTGTGCAGGTCTGAATGGCACACGCCGCAGTAAAGGATTTCTATCTGCACGTCATCCGCGCCGGGCGCCCGGCGCTCGATCATGTAGGGCTTGAGCGCGTCCGTTGCGTGTTGCGCGGCATAGGTAAAGGTCTTGGTCATGCTGAAGTTCTCCGCAGCGGGTAAGGCAAACACCAAAGCATAGCGGGCTGAAACCTTTAATGTGATGAAACTGAGCAGCGGATGCCTGAATGGCCTGCAGCTGGCCCTGGTCACAACCGAGGATGTGCAGGAACCGCGCCGGCTCCGCTGGCGGCGCACGTCAGGCTTTTGTTGCGCTGCGCTTCAAGCGGCCGAAACCGCCATAAGTAATTGGTACGCAAGGAATGCTGAAGTGAACGGAACAACTACCGTCCGTCGAATCGTGTAACCCCAGGTACGAATCATCCTGGCTTCTGGTTGACGAAGGAGATATGGGCGGTAGTGCCCAGATCAACGCCAAGGACATGAACGATGCTCAACGCCCCATTTCAATCCAACGCTGCCAGCCCAACCGAGCGCCGTACCTTGGTCATGGTCGTCGAGGATGAGCCCCTTATCAGAGAGTTCGTGTGTGAGCTCATGCACGAGGTGGGCTTTGAAACCGTCGACTATGCAACGGCCGATGATGCTTGGAAGGCTTTCGACAACGGCTTGAAAGTGAACCTGCTGATCACCGATGTTCGGATGCCGGGCCAGATCGATGGCGCGCAATTGACCATGAAGGTCCGCGACGCCTCCCCGGAATTGCCGATCATCGTGATGTCTGGCCACTACACGGAGGCCCCGGAAGGCCTCGAAGGCATCGCCTTCATGCCCAAGCCGTGGCCGCCGACAGCACTGATCGACCAGGCCATCCAGGCCACCACCCCTAAAGGTTGCAACGCAGCCCGCTGATCCAGGGGGGGAACGCAGCTAGCGATGCGCTGGGGCGTTTGGCGGATTTCTGCCGGCTGCTGGCGTGGGGCCGGTGGGTGAACGCGATAGGGTGGTGCTTCCATCTCCTTGAACGAGCACCCCCATGGCTATGACGGTTGGCTTCATTGTGTTCCCTGGGGTCCAGCCGCTGGACCTTGTAGGCCCTTTCGACGTGTTCGCTACCCTCGGCACCGTCCAGCAACACTTGGTGTGGAAGGACTTGACCCCAGTCGTTGGAAGCGGCGGCCTGACGCTGCAACCCACCACGACCTTTACCCATTGCCCGCCCCTGGACGTACTGTGCGTGCCTGGCGGCAGTGGCGTGGAACCTTTGCTCGAAGACGAGCAGACCCTGGCGTTCATTCGCGGGCAGGCCGCCACCGCGCACTACGTGACCTCCGTGTGCACGGGTGCACTGCTGCTAGGTGCTGCCGGGCTTTTGAAGGGGCGTCGCGCGACCACCCATTGGGCTTACCACGAGTTGCTGGGCGCATTCGGCGCTGTGCCCTCGCATGAGCGGGTGGTGATGGACGGCGCGCTGATTACCGGCGGCGGCGTTACGGCAGGCATCGACTTTGCCCTGACGATTGCCGCCGAGTGGCTGGGGCCGGAGCAGGCGCAGCGGGCACAGCTCGCCCTGGAATACGCCCCCGCGCCCCCGTTCGACGCCGGCCATCCCCACACGGCCCCTGCCGCAGTGCTGGCCGCACAACGCAAGGCAGTGGCGCCGGCGGTGGTGCGCAGGGCCGAATGCGTGGCAAGGGCCGCGGCGCGTTTAACGGCGCGACCCATGTAGAAGCCAGCGGTCGCTTGCGAACCAGCACTAAGCGAACCGATAGCCGGCCCCGGGATGGCTTGGCGCGAGGCGGTCCCCGGCGGCGAACAGCTTGTGCCGCAGGCTACCTTCGCTATAGGCGGTTTTATAGCGGCCGCGGCTTTGCAGCTCCGGGATCACCCAGCGAATGAAGTCCTCATAGCTTTCCGGGGTCACCGTGCGGGTGAGGTTGAAGCCATCCAGCCCGGTATCGTCGATCCAGGCCAGCAGTTGTTCGGCCACGCTCGATGGCCCGCCGACCAGCGCCGGATAGCGGCCGCCCAAGGCGTTCTGTTCGAGTATCCGCCGCACCGTCCAGTCCCCGTTGCGGGTGAGTGCCTTGGCGGCGGACTCGATCGCGTTGGTCTGCTGGGGGCGGATCGGCTCGTCCGGCCCGTAGCGCGACAGGTCGATCCCGGTGGAAGCCGCGTAGTGGGCCAGGCCGGCCTCTGGGCTGGCATAGCTTAGGTATTCGGCGTGCTTGGCGCGGGCTTCCTGGTCGGTGGCCCCCACCACCACCGTGATGCCCATGAAAATCTTCACCTGCGCCGGATCGCGCCCAGCCTCGGCGGCAGCGGCGCGGATGGCCGCCACTTGTTTGCGCACGCTGTCCCGGTCCTGGCCCATGATGAACACGCACTCGGCGTGCTCGCCGGCGAAGCGCGAGCCGCGCGCCGAAGCCCCAGCCTGGAACAGTACTGGGGTGCGCTGCGGCGAGGGCTCGCTCAGGTGATAGCCGTCCACCTGGTAGAACTCGCCCTTGTGATGCACCGGGCGTACACGCTCGGGGCGCGCATACACCCGGCGTTCACGGTCTACCACCACGGCGTCATCGGCCCAGCTGCCTTCCCACAGCTTGTAGAGCACTTGCAGATATTCGTCCGCCTGGTCGTAACGCCGGTCGTGATCGACCTGCCCGGCGCGGCCCATGGCACGGGCGGCGCTGTCCAGATACCCGGTGACAATGTTCCAGCCGATGCGGCCACGGCTCAGGTGGTCTAGCGTGGACATGCGCCGGGCGAACAGGTAGGGCGCCTCGTAGCTGAGGTTGGCGGTCACGCCAAAGCCCAGGTGCCGGGTGGTCGCGGCCATGGCCGATACCAGCAGCAGAGGGTCGTTGACCGGCAACTGGATGCTCTCGCGCAGGGTAAGGTCCACGTTGCCCTGGTAAACGTCGTACACGCCCACGATATCGGCCAGGAACAAGCCATCGAACAGGCCGCGTTCGAGCAGGCGCGCCAGGTCGGTCCAGTACTCCACGCTGTGATACTCGCTGGAGCGATCCCGGGGGTGGGCCCACAGCCCATGATTGATGTGGCCCACGCAGTTCATGTTGAACGCGTTGAGCAAAACCTGCTTGAGTGCCATCGAAGGCTCCTTTTAGAGGTAACCCTTGCGCGGCGGCAACTGGTCATTGAGGTGGTAGTTGCCGATGGCGTGGTATTTCCAGCGCACCGGGTCGTGCAGGGTGTGCACCCGCGCATTGCGCCAGAAGCGGTCCAGGCCATCCTCGGTCAGGCTGGCGCGCGCGCCGCCAAGTTCGATCAGCTTGTTGCCAGCCAGCAGGGACACGTCCGTGCCCAGCGCGCGGGCAGCCGCCACGGCCAGAGACGCGTCGGCCACGCTCTGGGCATCGGCGGCGGCACGGGCGATGTCCAGGTGCCCGCCGGCGCGTTCGAGCAACGCTTCGGCGGCATGCAGCCGGATCGCCACGCGGCCGATCTCACTGATCGTCAGCGGGTCTTCGTGGGCTGCATCCACGCCTGAGTCCGGCCAGGGCCGTGCACGTTCCCGCACGAAGGCCAGGGTCGCCTCATAGGCCCCGCGGGCGATACCGATGTCGATGGCGGCGTGAAGAATCTGCGCGAAAGGGCCCACGCTGGTCGGCCGCTCGAACGATGCCTGGAAGGGCACCACGTCCTCGGGCGACACCTGCACGTTGTCGAGCACCACGCTGCCGCTGCCGGTGGTGCGCTGGCCAAAGCCGGACCAGTCGTCGATCACGCGCAAGCCATGGGCCTCGCGGGGCAGGAAGGCGAGCTGCTGCACCCCCTGGTCGTCCACCACCGAGGTGGGTACGCGCTGGGCGAACAACGCGCCGGTGGCGTAGAACTTCTGCCCCTGCACGGACCAGCCGCTGGGGCTCTGGCGCAGCCGTGTGGTGCGCTGGGCGCTGTCGCGGGTGGTGAATTCGGCCAGGGCGTTACCAAACCGGCGCCCTTGCAGCACTTCGGCGAACAGCCGCCGTTGCTGGGCCTCGCTGCCGTTCACCCGTAGCACTTCGAGGGCATAGAAATGGTTCTGCGGGATCTGCCCCAGCGAGCCGTCGGCTTGGGCGATACGGGCGATGACCTTGGCCAGCGTCGCGCTGGAAACGTCCGCGCCGCCGAAGCGGCGGGGCACGGTGATGCCCCATAGGCCGGATGCGGAAAAACGCTCCAGTTCCGCGTTCGGCAGTTGCCGCTCGCGGTCACGTTGGGCGGCGCCCGTGGCGAACTCGCGGGCCAGGGCGTCGGCCACTTCCAGGGCCTGGGCATCGGTACGGATCAGCGCTGCCTCGACGGGCGCCGCGGGAGGTGCAAGGGTTGCGGTGGTCATGGGTCAGATCCAGGAATGGCGGGCAGGGTGGGTGCCGTTGAGGTGGTAGTTGCCTACGGCGTGGACCTTCCAGCGCACCGGGTCATGCAGGGTATGCACACGGGCGTTGCGCCAGTGGCGGTCGAGGTTGTGCTCGGCCAGGGTGGCGCGGCTGCCGCCCAGCTCGAAAAGCTTCTCGCTGGCCTGCAGGGCAATGTCGGTGGTCAGCACCTTGGCCTCGGCCACGGCGATCGATACCCGGGCGGCGGTTTCGGCATCCACCGGCGCAAGGGCTGCTTCATCCAGGGTTCTGGCGGCACGCTCAAGCAAGGCATCGGCGGCTTGCAGCTCGACCTGCAAGCGGCCTACCTCGGCGATCACATAGGGCTCCAGCCGCGCTGCTTCAACCTGCGCGTCGGGCCAGGGGCGCGCGCGCTCGCGAACGAAGGCAATGGTGTCGGCGACCGCGGCGTGGGCGATGCCGGCGTCGATCGCCGCTTGAATCAATTGTGCGTAGGCGCCCTGAGTATTGGGCCGCTGGCTGAGCACGCCGTTGTGCACCACGTTCTGCGCAGGCACGGCCACGTTATCCAGCAGCACCGTACCACTGGCCGTGGTGCGCTGGCCGAAGCCGGACCAATCGTCGATCACCCGCAGGCCCGGGGTGCCACGGGGCACGAACGCCAGGACCTGCTGGCCCTCGTCGTCCAAGGCCTTCACGGTGATCCAATGGGCGAAGAGGGCGCCGGTGGAATAGAACTTCTCGCCGGTGATCCGGTAATGGTCGCCTTCGCGGTGAGCGCGTGCCTTGAGTTCCAGGGTATGCCGGCTATTGCGCTCGGGGCCGGCATTGCCGATGCGCCAGCCATCGACCACCGTGCGCAGCAGGTGCTGCTGTTGCTCGCGCGTTCCGGTCAATTCCAGCACCCGCAGGATGCCAAAGTGGTTCTGGGGGATCTGCCCGAGCGCGGGGTCCGCCGCGCAGATGATCTTGAATACCTCAGCGATGGTCACATGGCTGACGCCCGGCCCACCGAAGGCCTTGGGCACGCTGATGCTGCCCAGGCCACTGGCGGTGAAGCGTTCGAGTTCCGCCCAGGGCAGGCGGCGTTGACGATCCCGCAGTGACGCCTCGTGGGCGGCATAGGCGGCGAACTCACGGGCCACTTGTAAGGCCTCGGCGTCATCTTTGAGTACGCGAGCGGGTAGTAGCGCAGGGGCTGTGTCCAGCCCAGGCGGCAATAAGGGTGTGTTAGGGGTAGTCACACTGACCTCGCAGGCGATGACGAGGCACGCCCCGGCATCGAAAGAAAAAGGAAAACGATGTCCGGTGGACCGGTGGCGCCACGATATTGAGGAATAAGCAGCGAGGGAAATAGCATTTTCATCTATATATAAAACCTCATGGCAGGGTGCCGGTCCCATTGGAAAGCCCAAGGAGCCCGCCTATGAAAATCGCCACCTTCAACATCAACGGCATCCGCGCTCGGTTGGACGCCTTGCTTGCCTGGCTGGCCAAGGAAGCGCCGGATATCGTTTGCCTACAGGAGCTGAAGGCGGCCGACCAGGCCTTTCCGCGGGAAGCCATCGAAGCGGCGGGGTATTCGGCTATCTGGCATGGCCAGGCCAGTTGGAATGGGGTGGCGATTCTCTCTCGTGGCAGCGAACCGCTGGAGATCCGCCGGGGCTTGCCCGGGTTCGAGGACGACACCCATAGCCGCTACCTGGAGGCAGCCGTGCAGGGCATCGTGGTCGGCTGCTTGTACCTGCCCAATGGCAACCCGCAACCAGGGCCGAAGTTCGACTACAAGCTGCGCTGGTTCGAGCACTTCATCGCCCATGCCCAAGGGCTTTACGACAGCGGCCACCCGGTGGTGCTGGCGGGCGATTACAACGTGGTGCCTACGGATGCCGACATCTATAACCCCAAGTCCTGGCGCAAGGACGCACTGCTCCAGCCCGAAACCCGCGCCTGTTACCAACGCCTGCTCGATCAGGGCTGGGCTGATGCCTTGCGTGCACAATTCCCGGACGAGCCGGTGTTCACCTTCTGGGATTACTTCCGCCAGCATTGGCAGCGCAATTCCGGCTTGCGCATTGACCACCTGTTGCTCAGCCAGGACCTGGCACCGCGGCTGGAAGCCGCAGGCGTCGACCGCTGGGTGCGCGACCAGCCCCACGCCAGCGACCACGCGCCGACCTGGGTGCAGCTGCGCCAGGGGTGAATGCCATCGGTCCCGCCGAGGGCACTGCGGGAGAAGCGGGCGGTCCATTGGCAATCGCTACCGAACCGGAGCCGCAGCATGGATATCAACCCGCACTACAAGGGCGGTGTGCAGACCCCTGACCTGTCCGTACCCGACGGCCAGCCCAGCGCGGACGCCAACCCGCCGCAGGCGCAGGCCGCCTCCGGCGAGCGGTTGTTCCGTCATCGGGTCAGCTACTTGTACAACGAGCAGCCCCGGCAGCAGGAGTTGGAGTACGACCAGGCTCAGCTTCCTCCTGAAGTGGCCGCGCTCAGGTTGCTGCTGATTCATTACGGCGACGGCGAGAACAGCATGTTGATGCCCGCGGCCGATGCCTCGCCGCAAGAGGTGATGGACCAGGCCCAGCTGATGGGCATCACTACCATTGAAATCCAGAGCACCGGCAGGGAAATCCACGATGTCAGCGAATGAAGCAGACCCCAACCCAACCCCCGAATGGCCCCTCAATGCGCCCAGCGATCCAGTGGAGTTGAACGACACCGGCTTCGATCCGGCGAAGGACCCGCTGGACGAAGCCGGTGCCGATGACAGCGAGCTGGACCCTGAGTTGAGTGAACCTTCGTAAGAGGCCTGCCAGTTCGCAACCCCGCCATGCTTGGGGGTTCGCAGGCTAGCGCCAGCTCCAACGAGCCTGGTCGGGCGGGTAAAGCCTAGCAATTTGCGGTTCTGGGGGGTTGCAACAACGGGGGTTTACGTCGGGCCCGCCTTGGGTTCGCAGGCTAGCGCCAGCTCCTACGAGCCTCGTCTGGCCGGCAAAGCCCGGCAATTTGCGGTTCTGGAGGGTTGCAACAACGGGGGTTTACGTTAGGCCAGCCTGGGGTTCGCAGGCTAGCGCCAGCTCCTACGACTCTCATCGGGCCGGCAAAGCCCGGCAATTTGCGGTCCTGGGGGGTTGCAACAACGGGGGTTTACGTCGGGCCCGCCCGGGGTTCGCAGGCTAGCGCCAGCTCCTACGACTCTCATCGGGCCGGCAAAGCCCGTCAATTTGCGGTTCTGGAGGGTTGCAACAACGGGGGTTTACGTCGGGCCCGCCTTGGGTTCGCAGGCTAGCGCCAGCTCCAACGACCCTCGTCGGGCGGGCAAAGCCCGTCAATTTGCAGTCCTGGAGGGTTGCAATAACAGGGGTTTACGTTAGGCCAGCCTGGGGTTCGCAGGCTAGCGCCAGCTCCTACGACTCTCGTCGGGCCGGTAAAGCTCGTCAGTTGCGGTTCTGGAGGGTTGCAACAACAGGGGTTCACGTTAGGCCAGCACCGCCACACTCTTGATCTGCGCCCACACTGCCGAGCCCGGGCGCAGCCCTAGCTGTGCCAGCGAGTAACGGGTGAGCCGGGCCAGTAGCGGTATGCCTTGGCAATCCAGGGCGAGCATGACGTCTGCGCAGGTGTCGTCTCCGGTTTGCTCGACGACCACCGCCGGCAAGCGGTTAAGGATGCTGCTCTGGCTGTGTGGGTCGAGGCTCAGGCTCACATCCCGTGCTTGTATCCGTACCCGCAGGCGGCTGCCCAGGGGCCGTTCGGCGTGGGCCACGCGAAGTGTGGCGCGGCCCAGCCCCAGGCTCAGGTGCAGCAATTGCCAGCGAGGGTCAAACCCCACCACCTCGCCCTCGATGGCCACCCCCGCATCGAGACTGCGCGCCAAGGGCAGGTCCAGGCGGGCCAGCAGCTGGTTCAGCGGGCCGCTGGCAGTGACCGTGCCGCTATCGAGCAGTACCAGGTGATCGGCTAGGCGGGCGATCTCGTCGGTGGAGTGGCTGACGTAGATCATCGGTATCGCCAGGCTTTCGCGCAGGCGCTCCAGGTAGGGCAGGATCTCCGCCTTGCGCTCGCTATCCAGCGCCGCCAGCGGTTCGTCCATCAGCAGCAGCCGCGGCGCGCGGAGCAAGGCGCGGGCAATGCCGACCCGTTGCCGCTCGCCACCGGACAACCCCGCCGGGCGCCGATCCAGCAACTGCTCGATACCTAGGGTGCGGCACAGGTTGTCCATGTTCAGCGTGCGTTGCTTCGTGGGTAGCCTGCGCCAGCCGTATACCAGGTTCTGCCGCACGCTCAGGTGCGGGAACAGGCTCGGCTCTTGGAACACGTAGCCGATCGGCCGCCGATGCGGCGCCAACGAGTGGCCAAGGGTGGTGTTTTCCCAGGTTTCCCCGGCCACCTCGATCAATCCCTCATCGGCGCGCTCCAGCCCGGCCAGCCAACGCAGCACGGTAGTTTTGCCGGAGCCGGAGGGCCCGCTGATCGCGCTCACGCCTTCGCCGGGCAGGTTCAGGTGCAAGCCCAAGGAAAAGCCCTGGCGGGCCAGGCGCAGGCGCAGCGTTATGGCCTGGCTCATTCAGCGCCCCTCCGAGGCTGCGCGCGGCGGCGGTACAGCGCCAGCAGCACGGCAAACGAAAACACCACCATCAGCGCCGCCAGGCCATGGGCCTGGGTGTATTCCAGCGCTTCCACGTGATCGAACAGCTGCACCGAAACCACCCGGGTTTTATCGGGGATATTGCCGCCGATCATCAGCACCACGCCAAATTCGCCCACCGTGTGAGCGAAGCCCAGCACGCTCGCGGTCAAGATGCCGGGCCGGGCCAGGGGCAGGGCGATGGTGAAAAAGCGATCCAGCGGCGAGGCGCCGAGGGTGGCGGCCACCTCGAGCGGGCGATCGCCGATGGCTTCGAAGGCATTCTGCAAGGGCTGCACCACGAAGGGCAGCGAGTACACCACCGACCCCAGCACCAGGCCAGGGAAGGTGAACACCAGAGTGCCCAGCCCCACGGTGCTGGCAAGCTGGCCAAGCCAGCCGTGTGGCCCCATCAGCAGCAAGAGATAAAAGCCAATCACCGTGGGCGGCAGCACCAGCGGCAAGGCGACCACCGCGCTGACCGGCGCGCGCCAGGCCGAGCGCGTATGGGCCAACCACCAGGCAATGGGCAGCCCGACCAGTAACAACAGCAAGGTGGTGAGGCTGGCCAGCTGGAGGGTCAGCCAGATCGCGCCATAGTCACTGGCGCTGAGCATCGAGGGTGTAGCCGTAAGACTTGATGATCGCGGCGGCCTTTGGCGCGCGCAGGTAATCGACGAATGCCTTGGCCGCGGCGCTGTGCTCGCCTTTGGTCAGCACTACCGCGTCCTGGCGGATGGGGTCATACAGGTTTTGCGGGACCACCCAGGCGGAGCCGGAGGTGATCTTGCCGTCTTTGTATACCTGGCTCAGCGCTACGAAGCCGAGTTCGGCGTTGCCGGTTTGGGCGAACTGGAACGCCTGGGTGATGTTCTGCCCTTCGACGATCTTGCCGGCCGTGGCGGCGGTGAGGTCCAGATGCGCCAGCACCTGGGTCGCGGCCAGGCCATAGGGCGCGGCTTTCGGGTTGGCGATCGCCAGGTGCTGGTAGCTGCCGCCCTCGAGCACCTTGCCCTTGTCGTCGACATACCCCTCTTTGGCCGACCACAGCGCCAGGGTGCCGATGGCGTAGGTGAAGCGCGAACCTTTGGCCACATCGCCTTCGCTTTCCAGCTTGGCCGGGGTGGTGTCATCCGCCGACAGGAACACCTCGTAGGGCGCGCCGTTCTTGATCTGGGCATAGAGCTGGCCGGTGGCCCCGGGTGACGCCAGCACATGGTGCCCGGTGTCTTGCTCGAAAGCCGTGGCGATGGCCTGCAGCGGGGCGGTGAAGTTCGCCGCCACGGCCACCTGCACGTCATCGGCGAAGGCGTTGGCGCTGAGCAGGCTGGCCAGGGTGAGCAAAGAAAGGGGGAAGAGGCGAGGTGAGCGCATGAGACGTCCTGTATCGGTTGGCGTTATGCAGTGAACTATATAGCGCTACGCTTCTGGGTACTACTGGCCAGCGGCAGCGATAGGCCCGAGGCGGTAGTGCTACCCTCTGTGCCGACAATCCCGCACGAGGAGCCTATTGCCGTGAAATGGTTAGCTGTTCTGTTACTGCCTTTGCTGGCGACCTTCGCCCATGCCCAGCCGGTGCTGCAAACCGACCTGCCGCTCAAATACCTTGCCCAGGCCGGGGCCAACCCCAGGGCCGAGCCGCTGGTGATCTTCTTGCATGGCTATGGTGCCAACGAGGAGGACCTGTTCGAGCTGCACGGGCGGTTGTTCCCGGACTTCACCTACCTCTCGGTTCGCGCCCCGCTGTCACTGGACGAGGGCCGCTACCAGTGGTTCAACAAGACGGCCGGCAACGGACCGTACGAGGGCGTGCAAGAGGATATCGATCGCAGCCTCGAGCGGTTGCGCAGTTTCGTGGAGCAGGCCGGGCGCAAGTATCAGGTGGCCCCGGAGCGCATCTACCTGGTGGGTTTCAGCCAGGGTGCGATGATGAGTTACCAATTGGCGTTGCAGCACCCGCAAGCGGTCGGCGGCATCGCGGCGCTGAGCGGCAAGCTCAATGCGGGGTTGCGTGAGCAGCTCGCGCCGGTGCCAGGGCTTGATCGCCTGCCAGTGTTTATCGGCCACGGCACGGCGGACCCGATCCTGCCGTATTCAGATGCCACGACGGCCAACGATGCCTTGCTCAAGGTGGGGATAAAGGCTGACTTCCACGCCTACCCGGGAATGGGCCACGGTGTGAGCCGGACGGAAGTGGACGACTTGGCGAAGTGGTTGTTCAAGGTAACGGGCAAAGCCGCCTCGCAATGAGGCGGCTTGCCTGGAAGAGGAGCCCCGCCAGTGAAGGCGGGGCCTGGCCTTAGGCCGTGGTGGTGTGGTGTTCGGTATCGGTGGTGGTGCCCAGGATCACCACTTCAGTGGCCGCGGTGCTGGTGGTGGCGGTGCTGGTATCGGTGGTCGTGGTGCTGGCCGGGGTGGTGCTGGCGAACACGAAGTTGGCCGCGGTCAGGTCGGTGGTGTGGTTGCCCGACAGCGCTACTTCGAAGCGGTTGCCGTTGGCGTCGGCGTCCAGGTCTTTGATGTAGGTGCGGTCGGTGCTGGCGTTGTACACCAGCGACAGGGTGTTGGCGTGGCCATCGCCCAGCGCGGTGAAGCCCAGGGCAGAGACGTCGATCTTGTCCTCGCTGGCGTTGAAGTCCAGGATCAGGTCGTCCGAGCTGGTGCTGGCGGTGCGATAGCTGTCGGTCAAGGCTTCGAAGCGGAAGGTGTCCGCGCCCGCCCCGCCGGTGAGCTTATCCAGGCCGGCGCCGCCGATCAGGATGTCGTTGCCCGTGGTCCCGGTGAGCACGTCGTTGCCCGTGGTGCCATGCAGTGTAGTGCCGACCACCGCGGTCGCGAATACGAAGTTGGCGGAGGTGAGGTCGCTGACGTGGTTGCCTTCGATGGACACTTCGAAGCGATTGCCGTTGGCATCCACGTCCCGGCTCTTGATGTAGGTGCGGGTGCCAGCGCTGTTGAGCACGATCTGCACGGTATCGTCGTAGCCACTGCCCAGCCCGGTGATGCCCAGCGCGGACAGGTCGATCTTGTCGGTGGACACGTCGAAGTCGAGGATTTCGTCGCCCTGGTCGGTGCCTCCGGTGTTGTAGTTGCGGAAGCTGTCGCTCACCGCGGTATACACGAAGGTGTCCGAGCCCAGGCCGCCGGTGAGGTTATCCGCGCCAGCGCCACCGTAGATGATGTCGTTGCCGGCACCGCCGTTGATGGTGTCCGCGCCGCCGAAGCCGTAGAGGGTTTCGTTGGCCGAGGTGCCGGTCAGGGTGTCGGCCTGGTCGGTGCCCGTGAGCTCGTACTTGAAGATGAAGTTGCTCGCGCTCAGGCTCGACACCAGGTTACCGGCCAGTGCCAGTTCGAAGCGGTTGCCGGAGGCGTCTGCGTCGAGGCTCTTGATGTAGGTGCGGTCGGTGGTGCTGTTGTAGACGATGGTCAGCGTGCCGCTGGTGCCGTCGCCCAGCCCTTTGAAGCCCAGGGCGGCGAGGTCCAGTTTGTCCTGGCTGGTATTGAAGTCGCTGATCAGGTCTGTGTAGGACGTGGTGCTGGAGCGGTAGCTGTCAGTGATTGCGTCGAAGCGGAAAGTGTCCGCGCCGTCGCCGCCGCTGAGCTTGTCGGCGGCGGCGCCACCGACGATCACGTCGTTACCGCCGCCACCATTGATGGTGTCCTTGCCGTCGCCGCCGAGGATCAGGTCCGCCAGGGCGGTGCCGGTGATCGTGTCGTTGCCCGCGGTGCCGTCGATCTGTTGCAGCGGAATTTGCGGGCTGGCATAGCTGCCGTCGCCATAGAGCAGGGTGCTGCCCTTGGTGGTGCCGGTGATGGTGTTGCCCACTACCACGTTGCCGTCGGTGCCGTCTTCGTTGCGCTCGGCCACGCCGTAGGTGGAGTTGCTGCCGCCGGTGATGGTGTTGCTTTCAATCACGTTGCCACTGCCGGCATAGAAGTCGCCGGACACGCCAGTGCTGTCGTCATAGGACTGGATGATGATTTCCGGCACCGGGTTGCTCTGGCCGTTGGCGGTCAGGGTGTTGTCCACCACCGTCACATCGGAAGAGCCGTACAGGCGAATGCCTGCGCTGCCGTTGTTGTGGATGTCCACGCCGCTGATGGTGACGTCATTGGACATCTTGATCAGGATGCCTTCGGCTGCGTTGTCGTACACCGCGCCGCCGGTGATGGTGATATCGGTAGGCGAGGGGATGTCTTCGCTGCCGCGCTGCACCACGATGCCGCCACCGGAGTTGCCGTAGGCAACGTTGTCCACCAGGCTGAAGCTGTTGGTGCTGGTAACGATATTGAAGCCGTGGCGGTCGTTGTCGTAGGCCACGTTATTGATGAAGGTGCTGTCGATCAGGTAGTCGGCCACGAAGCCGTCCAGGCCATTGCCATGCGACACGCAGTTTTCGATGACCATGTTCACGGTCTGCTCGTGCGGGTCGAAACCGTAGCCGGAGCAGTTGAGGATCTCCACGCCGTCGAGGGTGACGTTCGAATCCTGCCCCTCGGCACCTGGGATATAACCGTTGAACCAACCATCGACCTTGCCGGTGGTGTTGTCGCGGTTGCCGTCGATGGTCAGGTTGCTCAGGCCGAAGTCGTGGGTCTCTTCACCATAGGCCGAACGCACGATGCCGGTGATTTCCTGGTTGGAGCCGTCGGCGAGCTTGAGCGTGGTTTCACCCATGCCGTCGCCGTACATGTACACGTTGCTCTTCAACATGATGCAGCCGTCTGAGGCTTCTTCGCCGCCGGAAACGATATAGGTCCCCGACGGAACATACACCTGGCCGCCACCGGCAGCTGCCGCTGCGTCGACCGCGGCCTGAATGGCGGCGGTGTCGTCGGTTACGCCATCACCTACGGCGCCGTAGTCTTTTACGTTGAAGATCATCGCTAGCTCCTTCATCCATCGCTGAGCGGCGGGCACCGAGAAGGGGTCCGCTGTCAATCCTGAGTGTCAATGTTTTGTCGTTGAGAAAAATGCGAGGTGCTTGGCGCGCCCTGACCCTGTGACAGAGCGCAACGGGGGAAGTTTTCAGAAAGGTGCCCCAAAAGTGAAAAATATTCTCTGTAACGCCCTGGATACAGGGGTTGGAGCCCATTCCCGAAGATGAAATTTCATCTTCCCGCCTCGCGCAAACCTCCCACCAGACAGCCCGAATCTGCTAGGGTTCATGTCAATCGACTGGCTGTTTTCCTGCTTTTTTGCTGGATGCTTAGGTAACTGGTTGATTTGTAAGGATGTATTCGACAGCGTTTAGCAGGGATACCAAGCGATGCGAATTACACGGCGCACGATACTCGGCGGGGCTGCTTTAGGCGGTGCGATGATTCCGCTGGGGTACGAAGGGGCGAGGCGATTCAAAAAATGGTGGGCCGAGGGCGGCACACCGAGCGAAGCCCATGTAGAGCTGGCGGACCTGTCGACCCAGCGCCTGGCCGATTTGCTGCGCGGCGTGTGGCAGATCGAGGCGCCCGGCGTGGCAGCCCTGCAGGGCACCACCCTGTTGCTCGACGCGGGCGAGCGCGGCCGCGGGTTGCGCGGCTACGTGGACACCTACGACCGCCTGGCCAGTGGCGAGACCCCGCGCTTTCAGGTGATCGGCGACCTGGTCGGCGCAACGGCGGCGCAGGTCCGCTGGCGGCTGATGGCGGCCGGTTCGCGGGCCGGGGCTGCCACGTATTGTCTGAAGATGTCGCTGACCGACCTGTGGGGCGGGGTGGGCGTGGCGGACAACGACCTGCTCAGCGGCAACGTCACCGAGCTGCACGCCGACGGCAGCAAGACCACCGCGCCGGTGACCGCGCGCAAGATGGCCTTTCCCGAAGCACGTGATCGGGTGCCGTTGCAGCCCGCGTTCGTGCAATGGCTGGCCACACCCCAACATCGCCTGGCCCATCAACTCTGGCACACGGTGCGCGACAAATGGCACTTGGTCAGTGACGATCGCCGCCAGGCGCTGCGCGGCCTGGGGTGGCAACCGGGGCCGCAGGGGCAGGAGCGCGATTCGCGCGGCCGCTACAAGGACCGCAATGGCTCGGGCATCGACTTCCTTTATATGCATCGCTACATGCTCGGCGAAGCGGCCAAGCTGGGCGCACCCGAGCCCTGGCAGTTTTTCCCGCTGCCGCGGCCCGCGGTTGAAACCGATCGGGTTGCCTTTTTGCACTATTTCGAAAACCGTGACGGCCGCTCCATCCCGCCCACCTGGCTGGCCCCCGGCGATGAGAGCTACAGCAAAGGCATGGCGACGATCAAAAGCCGCGACACCTACGATGGGAATTTCCAGGTGTGGGAGTCGCGCTACCGTGACCCGGACTACCTCGCACGGATGACCCTGGGGCAATTCGGTTCAGAGCTGGAACTGAGCCTGCACGACTGGCTGCACATGTGCTGGGCAAGCGTGGCGCGAGGCCCGGGTGACGGCCGGCCGATCCCCATGGCGCGGCAGCCCACGGATTTTTCCGAGGCCTGGTTCGCGGCGGGCAACGACTTCCTCGCCGACCCGTTCTCATCCCACGTGCATCCGTTGTTCTGGGGGTTTCATGGCTGGATCGACGCCCGCATCGACGACTGGCGAGCAGCGCACCAGCTGTTCCATCCTGGCGAAGTGCAGGACACCGAGATACGTGGCGTGCGCTGGTTCAGCAAGGGGCGGTGGGTAGAGCAGGACGATCCTTGGATGGGGCCAGTCAGCCATGCCTGCGCCAACGGCCCGGGCATCTGGATGGGCAATGCGGTGGATAACGACCTGGAGCTGATGAAGATTGCCTTGCGCATTGCCATCGAGCCCCGCGGTAGCTTGGGCAACGCACTGGAGCAGGCCGATCAACGACCTTGGTATGCCCGCAACCTGCCCGACGCGCCGTTGCAGCAAACCTGAGCTGTCAGCCAGAGCGAGCTGGCGCTATAGCCAATGTCTTACACCACAGCGCAGCGATTGGCTCTCGCCCAACCGTAGCGGGGCGCGTATTCTGAACCTATCAACTGAAGCGCAGGGAGTGCTTCAGGGATCAAGGATGATCGCCATGGCCCGGACGGCTACCGGCAGGACGCTGGAATGGCACTGAAAAAAACCCGCTTCGGCGGGTTTTTGTTTTTCTGCGGGCGGGGAAACGCTGCGACCAAGGGCGCTTGAGGTTGTACATTTAACCAGTTACTGTACATGCAAACAGTAAGCGGGCAGCCCTCATGCAGTTGATCGATAAGTTGAGCATTCTTGCCGACGCCGCCAAGTACGACGCCTCCTGCGCCAGCAGCGGCGCGCCCAAGCGCAGCTCGCAAGGCAAGGGCGGGTTGGGGTCCACCAACGGCATGGGCATCTGCCACAGCTATACACCGGACGGCCGCTGTGTATCCCTGCTCAAGGTACTGCTGACCAACTTCTGCCTCTACGACTGCCAATACTGCGTCAACCGCCGCTCCAGCAACGTACCGCGCGCGCGCTTCAACCCCGAGGAAGTGGTGAGCCTGACGCTGGATTTTTACCGGCGCAATTACGTCAGCGGGCTGTTCCTCAGCTCCGGCATCATCCGTTCGGCCGACTACACCATGGAGCAACTGGTAGCGGTGGCGCGCAGCCTGCGCGAAGACCACGAGTTCCGGGGCTATATCCACCTGAAGACGATTCCCGACGCGGACCCTGCCTTGATCGAGCAGGCCGGCCGTTATGCCGACCGCCTCAGCGTCAATGTGGAGCTGCCCACCGGCGAAAGCTTGCGGCTCCTCGCGCCGGAGAAGCAGCTGGCGACCATTCACCAGGCCATGGGGACCATCCACCACGGCCAGCAGGCGGTCGCGGGCGAGGCGAAGGCGCCGGCGTTCACCCCGGCGGGGCAGAGCACGCAGATGATCATCGGCGCCGACGCTACCGACGACAGCACCATCTTGCGCAGCGCTGAAGCCCTCTATGGCGACTTCCGCCTGCGCAGGGTCTATTACTCAGCCTTTAGCCCAATCCCCGACAGCCCCGGTAGCGTGCCCCTGGCGCCGCCGCCGTTGCTGCGCGAGCATCGCCTGTACCAGGCAGATTTCCTCCTGCGAGGGTATGGCTACCAGGCTCGCGAATTGCTCGGCGGGCCCGGCAACCTGGCGCTGGACATCGACCCGAAGCTGGCCTGGGCCCTGGAGCACCGCGAGGTGTTCCCGCTGGACCTCAACCGTGCCGAGCCCGCGATGATCGCCCGGGTGCCGGGCATCGGCCTGCGTACCACCAAACGAATCGTCGAGTTGCGCCGCCAGCGGCGCATTCGCTACGCCGACCTGGCGCGCTTGCGCTGTGTGCTGGCCAAGGCCCGGCCGTTCGTGGTGACCGCCGATTACCACCCGCCGCTGGCCGACAGCAGCAGCCAGGCGCTGCGCCTGGCCATGGTCGAGCGGCCGCAGCCGCAGCAGTTAGGGCTGTGGGGATGATCTGCCTGGAGTGCCAGGGGCAGTTCAGCCAGTGGCGGCAACAGGCGCGCTGGCTGCTCAGCCACCAGGTAGACCCGTGCGAGGTGAGCTGGAACGGCGAGCGCGAGGTGGACCTGTTCAGTGCGCCCCATGGGCTGCCGCCCGAACCCGGGCCCTTCCAGTCGCGTATTCCCCAGGCGTTGCCGGCGCTGCTGGAAGCGGCCGCGCAATACCTGGGCGACCAGCGCTGGAGTTTGCTCTATGAAGTGCTCTGGCGCGTGACCCATGGCGACCGTACCGCCATGCTCGCTGGCGATGTGGCCGGCAGCGAACTGCACCGGCGGATCAAGCAGGTCAGCCGTGAGGCCCACCACCTGCACGCCTTTTTGCGCTTCGTGGAGCGGCCCGGGGCCGACGAAGGCCCGGCGTTCGTTGCCTGGCATGAGCCGGCTCACGATATTCTCGAGCGCGCCGCGGAGCACTTCGTCGGCCGCATGGGCCGCCAGCGCTGGTTGATCGCCACGCCACGGGACGGGGTGTATTTCGACGGCAGCGAACTGCACTACCAGCGGCCGTGCCCACCGGCCTGGCGGGAGTTGGCCCAAGGGCAGGGCGATGCCACCCATGCACTGTGGCGCGCTTACTACGCCCACACCTTCAACCCGGCGCGGGTGAACCCTGCGATCATGCAGGGGCATATGCCAGCGCGCTTCTGGAAGCTGTTGCCCGAAGGCGACCTGATTCCCCGGCTGGTGGTGCAGGCCCGTCACGGCAAGCAGCGCGACGGTCAGGCGGCGGCGGTTGCCGTGCGCCCGGGCAAGGCGATAACCGGCCCAGGGTCGCCGCGCGAAAAAGTTCCGACGAGCTGAATACATTTTTTCAGGGCCACCCTTAACAAGCGCGCCGCCAGGCCGATAGAAGAGCTACAAAGCCTTCTCTGGATAGCGCTCGTCATGACCAAAAACCTCAAGTTCAGCCATAAGATCCTGCTCGCCGCCTCGCTTGTGGTCGTGCTCGCATTCAGCCTGTTCTCGCTCTACAACGACTATTTGCAACGGCACGCTATCGAGTCGCAGCTCGACAGCTACCTGGCCGAAACCGGCGAAAGCGCCGCGGACAACGTCAAGAACTGGTTGTCTGGGCGCATCCTGTTGATCGAAGGCATGGCCGAGGGCCTCGCCACGGTGCCGGATGACGACGCTGCCAGCCAATGGATGAAGCAGAAGACCCTCCTGGCCACCTTCATGAACGTGTATGTGGGCCGTGCCAACGGTGCCTTCGTGATGCAGCCGCCGGATGACATGCCGGCTGGCTACGACGCGCGCACCCGGCCTTGGTACAAGGGCGCGGTGGAGGCGGGCAAAACGACCCTGACCGAACCCTACACCGACGCCGTGACCAAATCCCTGATCATCACCATCGCCACCCCACTCAAGGGTGCGAACGGCCAGACGGCGGGTGTGGTCGGGGGTGACATGACCCTGGACACCCTGGTCAAGACCATCAACTCGCTCGACTTCCACGGCAACGGCTACGCCTTCCTGGTGGACGGCAACGGCCAGATCCTGGTGCACCCGGACAAGGCCCTGGTCAACAAAACCCTTAAAGATGCCTACCCTCAAGGCACCCCGCGCCTGGGCCGCGATATCAGCGAGAGCGAGCGTAACGGCCGCACTGAAGTGCTGACCTTCGCCCATGTCGATGGCCTGCCCTCGGTGAACTGGTCCATCGGCCTGGCCGTAGACAAGGAAAAAGCCTACGCCACCTTGAGCGAGTTCCGGACCTCCGCGGTCGTGGCGACCACGGTAGCGGTGGTGGTGATCATCACCCTCCTGGGCATGCTGATCGCCGTGCTGATGCGCCCGCTCAACGTGATGGGCCGCGCCATGCAGGATATCGCCGCCGGCGAAGGCGATCTGACCCGCCGCCTCGACGTGCAGAACCAGGACGAGTTCGGCCACCTGGGCAACGCCTTCAACCGCTTCGTGCAGCGTATTCACGACTCCATGCGGGAAGTGTCGTCCTCGACCGTGCAACTCAATGAAGTCGCCCTGCGGGTAGTGAGCGCTTCGAACTCCTCGATGCTCAACTCCGACCAGCAGGCCAGCCGGACCAACAGCGTGGCGGCGGCAATCAACGAGTTGGGCGCCGCGGCGCAAGAGATCGCTCAGAACGCCGCGTTGGCCTCTGGCCATTCGAGCGACGCCAGCAACCTCGCGGCCAACGGCCAGGCGGTGGTGCAGCAGAGCATCGAAGCGATGAACCGCCTGGGCACGAAGATCAGCGGGGCCTGCGAGAAGATCGAACAACTGAACCTCAAGACCGCCAATATCGGGCAGATCCTCGAGGTGATCACCGGCATCTCCCAGCAAACCAACCTGCTGGCGCTCAACGCCGCTATCGAAGCCGCCCGGGCGGGCGAAGCGGGCCGCGGCTTCGCCGTGGTGGCCGACGAAGTTCGTAACCTGGCGCACCGTACCCAGGAATCGGCCCAGCAGGTACAGGGCATGATCGAGGAGCTGCAGGTGGGCGCCCGCGAAGCGGTGGCCATCATGAACGAAAGCCAGCGTGAAAGTGACCAGAACGTAAGCATTGCCAACCAGGCCGGTGAGCGCCTGGGCAGCGTGACCCAGCGCATTGGTGAAATCGACGGCATGAACCAGTCGGTCGCCACCGCCACCGAGGAGCAGACCGCGGTGGTGGAGGCCATCAACGTGGACATCAGCGAAATCAACACGCTCAACCAGGAAGGCGTGGAAAACCTTCAGGCGACCTTGCGCGCTTGCACGGACCTGGAGCAGCAAGCGGGCCGGTTGAAGCAATTGGTGGGCAGTTTCCGCCTCTAATCGTTGGCCCTCGCGCCAGCCCGCGAACCCGCGCAGGATCGGGTTCGCGGGCTTGCCCGTTCCTGCGCGGGGCCGGTGTGTTGGCACTGGCGGTAGCCTGCTAATCTCCACCATTGCACCCCATGTGTTTCCAAATTTGACAACCAACCTTCCTGTGCGGATTATGACGGCCATCATATAAGACCTGGAAACGGGAGGCGTCGATGGTTTCTGGCACGCTGGCGGCGGCTCTTGCCCGGCGCAATGTGCATTACGGTTGGGTCGTGGTCGCCGCCACGTTCTTGGTGATGCTGGTCGCCGCCGCGGCGATGGGCGCCCCTGGGGTATTGATCGTTCCGCTGCAGGAAGAATTCGGCTGGAGCACTTCGCAGATCTCCATGGCGCTGGCGCTGCGCCTGGTGCTGTTCGGCCTGCTTGGCCCTTTCGCCGCGGCCTTGATCAACCACTTCGGGCTGCGCCCGGTGGTAGTCACTGCCATGGGGCTGATCGCCGCGGGGTATCTGGGTTCGCGGATGATGACCGAGCTCTGGCAACTGCTGCTGTTCTGGGGCGTGGTGGTGGGCATCGGCACCGGCATGGTCGCCATGGTGCTGGCGGCCACAGTCGCTACCCGCTGGTTCAGCCACCGTCGAGGCCTGGTGCTAGGGCTGCTGTCTGCCAGTTCGGCCACCGGGCAACTGGTGTTCTTGCCGCTGATGGCGCAGCTGACCACCCGCTACGGCTGGCGCACTGCGTTGTTGTTCGTTTGCCTACTGTTGCTGGCGACTTCGTTCGTGGCCTTGCTGCTCATGCGCGATCGCCCGGCGGACCTGGGCTTGCCTGCGTATGGCGAAGACGCGGTGGCGCCGAAGGTTCCCTCGGCCAACTTCCTGACGCATTTACGCTCGCCCCTGGTGGCCCTGCACGACGCCAGCGGGGATGCGACCTTCTGGGTGCTGGCGCTGAGCTTCTTCATATGCGGGGCGAGCACCAATGGGCTGATCCAGACCCACTTCATCAGCCTGTGCGCGGACTTCGGCCTGCCCGCCGTGGGCGCGGCCAGCGTGCTGGCGTTGATGGGTATCTTCGATTTCATCGGCACGGTCGGCTCCGGCTGGCTGTCGGACCGCTACGACAACCGCTGGCTGCTGTTCTGGTACTACGGCCTGCGCGGGCTCTCGTTGCTCTTGCTGCCGAATACCGGCTTCAGCTTCTACGGCCTGTCCGTGTTCGCGGTGTTCTATGGCCTGGACTGGATCGCCACGGTGCCGCCTACGGTCAAGCTGGTGGCCGAGCGCTTTGGCAAGGAACGGGCAGGGCTAGTGTTCGGCTGGATCTTCGCTGCCCATCAACTGGGCGCCGCCAGCGCGGCCTATGGGGCAGGGCTTTCACGCACGCTGTTGGCCAGTTATCTGCCGGCGTTCTTCATAGCCGGTGCGCTGTGCCTGGTCGCCGCGCTGTCGATGCTGCTACTGCGCCGGCATACCGCGCGCGCGGCCGTGGTGGGCTGATCAGGGGCGGGCAAGCCCGTCGCACTGGGTTTGCCCGCTTTGCTGGAGGCAGCGCATGGGCTTTGGCCTGGGCAGGTGTTTTTTCGGCGGCGGCACCACCACGCCCGGCAGGTAGTGCACGGTGTAGTGCACCTTGGTGCGGTAGCTGGCGCGCAGGATGTCGGTCGCCCGCTTGTTGATCACATCAGGCTTGGCGTCTTCGGGGTTCACGCTGACCCACTGAGCCTGCTGGACCTTGCGCGCCCATTCCGTATCGCCCTTGGCCACCGGGCAGGGCACGAAGCTATAGCTCACCCGGCCATCGTCACCGATGCACTTATAGGCATCGGCCAGCGCGCAGGGGGCGAAGCAGGCGAGGGCGAGCAGCAGGCCGAGGCGCATAGACGGTTCCAGAAGGTGAACGGCGGAGCATTCTAAAGGCCGCGCTGGCCAGCCACAACGGGTGCCGACGGAACGCTGCGTCAGCGAGCCGGTCCCACCTGCATGACGGTCAATCTCTTTTCTTCGCTCTACCTGGGCTGCGCCGGCTGGAGCCTGCCGCGCGAGCAGTGGCCGCGGTTCCAGCCGGATGGCAGCCACCTCGAACGCTACGCCAGCCGCTTCAATGCAGTGGAGATCAACAGCTCCTTCTACCGCCCGCACCGCGCCAGTACCTACGCGCGTTGGGCAGCGGCGGTGCCACCGGGTTTTCGCTTTTCGGTCAAGGTCCCGCGCCAGATCACCCACGACGCCCGGCTCAACGCGTGCGAGCCAGCCCTGGCTGAGTTTCTGGACCAATGCATGGCCTTGGGCGACCGCCTTGGCTGCCTGCTGGTGCAGTTGCCCCCGTCCTTGGCCTACGACCCGCCGACTGCCTGCGCGTTCTTTGCCGCGTTGCGCCAGCGCTATTCCGGGCCGGTGGTGTTGGAGCCGCGTCATCCCAGTTGGCTACAGGCGCGCGAACTGCTGCAGGCGCAGCGCATTGGCTGGGTCGAGGCAGACCCGGCCCCGCTAGGGGAAGCGGCGCCCCAAGGCTGGGAAGGGGTCGCCTATGTGCGCTTGCATGGCTCGCCGAAAATCTATTACTCGGCTTATGCAGAACCCGTACTGCAAGCCCTGGCAGCTCGCCTGGCCGCCGCGGCCGTGCCCACGTGGTGCATCTTCGACAACACCGCCGCCGGTGCCGCGGTCCCCGACGCGCTATGGGTGCTCGAGCACCTCGGCAGTTGAGCAGGGCCGGCAGCGCCAGGTGAAAGCTGCCAGGGCCGCCAGCAGCAGGCAGGTCATCCAGAACACCGAGGGCATGCCGTAATGGCCGCCCATGTATCCGCCAGCCAGTGGCCCAAGCACCTGGCCTGCATATTGGCAGGAGGTCGAATAACCCAGCACGCGACCGGCGACCCGGTCCGCCACGGCGTGACGGATGATGCTAGCAATGCACGGCAGCAGCCCGCCCAGCGCCAGGCCCATGGCCAGGCGCAGCAACACCAGCTGCCAGCCGTTGGTCACCACGGCCTGGGGGATCAACAACAGCGCCGCCACACCGAGGCAGCCGCTGAGTACCGTCCAAGGCCCAACCCGATCGGCCAGCTTACCCAGCCGCGAAGCAGACACGATGCTGCCCAGCGCAGTCGCTGACATCGCCAACCCGGCCATCCAGGTGACCTCGCTGACCTGCAACTGCTGAAAATACACGGTGATGATCGGCTCGATGGACATGGTGGCGAACATCAGTGCGCCGGCGGTGACCAGCATCACCACCACCTGCCGGCCGAGCACCAGTGGCGGGCTGTCCGTGGCATGGCCGGCGGCGTTTCGCGGGCGGGGCGTTTCCTTGATCAGCAGGGCAGTCGCCAGGAAGGCCACGAAGATCACCGCCCCACAGAGAAAGAAGGTATTGCGGATGCCCACCAGTGGCGGCAGCGCGCCGCCCAGCAGTGGGCCGGCGAGGTTACCCGCCATGATGCCCGAGGAGAGCACCCCGAGCGCCCAGCCCGAGCGCGCCTTGGGCGCTTGGGTGGCTACCAGGATGGTCGAACCCGAGGTATAGCCGCCCAGCAGCCCGGCCAGCAGCCGCAGCGCTACCAGCTGCCAGGGCGTTTGCGCCAGGCCGATCAGCGCCATGGCCACGGCCATGCCCAGGCTGGCGCGGATGAGCATCAACTTGCGCCCATAGCGATCCCCCAGGCGGCCCCATAGCGGTGCGGTCAGCGCGGCGGACAAAAAAGTCGCCGCATAGGCAGCGCCCGACCACTGGACGATGGCGGCAGGTTCGTTGACCCTCAGATGCTCCACGTACAGGGGCAGGAAAGGCAGTAGCAGGGTCATGGCTACGATGTTGGTGAATGAACCGAACACGCAAACCCATAGGTTGCGTTGCCAATGGGGTTCGAAGCCGGCCATGTTCAGATGCCTCGCCAGGGGAATCCGGCTACGTTACCCTCAGGCTTGGCATAAATAAAATTCATGTTGAGAATGTATTGGATTCTTTAAAGGAATCTCTCGGTTGTGTCAGCTGCTGAAGTTCGGCCCGCGGCGCAGGCGAATCGGCCCGTGGAAGGGGCCCTCGGCGGGAAGTTGCCGAGAGCCTTGGGTGATGACCACCTTGCCGGTGCGCGCCAAGGCCTGTGCCTGGGCGCGCACCGGGTCCATCAGTGCCCGCCAGGTATCGGCGTCGCCAAGCGCACGGGCGACGTCTGACGGGCAAATGGATGCGCCGGGGTCCCGCTGGGCCAGTAGCGCCAGCAAGCAGGCGCTGATCTCCCCGGCGTCCATGGTTACTGCGCGCTGAAGCGGAACAGCGTGGTCTGGGTGTAGGTCTTCCCTGGGTCCAGGCGGGTGCTGGCGAAATTGGGCTGGTTGGGCGCATCCGGATAATGCTGGGTTTCCAGGGTGAACGCGCCCCAGTGAGGGTAGGTCTTGCCGCCTTTGCCAGCAAAGCCCTTGAGGAAGTTGCCGGTGTACAGCTGCACTCCAGGCTCGGTGGTATACAGCTGCAGGCGCCGGCCGGAGCCCGGATCGGTCACCTCCGCGGCAAGCTTGCCCAGGTCGCCGGCGCTATCCAGTACCCAGTTGAAGTCGAAGCCGCCTTGTTGAGGTTCGGCGAATTTCAGCTGCTCATGGTCATCGCGGATGTGCTTGCCAAAGGCCACGGGATGGGTGAAGTCCATGGGCGTGCCGGCCACCGGCGCCAGTTCGCCGGTCGGGATCAGGGTTTTGTCGATGGGGGTGTAGCGCGCCGCATGCAGGGTCGCGACCTGGTTGAGGATGTCGCCTTCGCCCGCGCCAGCGAGGTTGAAGTAACTGTGGTTGGTGAGGTTGAGCACCGTGCTGCGGTCGGTGGTGGCTTTGTAGCGGATGCGCAGCACGTTGTCCTCGTTGAGGCTGTATTCGACCTCCACGTTCAAGTTGCCGGGGAAGCCCATTTCGCCGTCGGCGGAGTGGTAGCTCAGCGTTACCCCGACCCAGCCCTTCTCATCGGTTTCGCGGGCCTTCCACACATGCTTGTCGAAGCCCTTCGGGCCGCCGTGCAGCGCGTTCGGGCCATCATTTACCGGCACCTGGTACTGCTTGCCGTCGAGGGTGAACTGGCCCTTGGCCAAGCGATTGCCGAAGCGCCCGATGGTGGCGCCGAAGTATACGTCCCCGTGTGCCTGGTAGCCCTGCACGTCATCGAAGCCCAGCACCACGTCTGCCAATTGGCCGTTGCGGTCGGGCACCAGCAGCGATTGTAGCGTTGCGCCGTAGGTCAGGATGCTTGCCTGTACCCCGTGGCTGTTGCGCAACAGATAGCGCTCCACTGGGGTGCCATCGTCGAGGGTCGCGAAGCTGGCGTGTTCACGGGTCAGGCCAGCGGCTTGCACGGTACCTGCCGCCAGGCTGATGGCCAGGGCCAGGCCGGCCGCCTGGCCGCTGCGTGCGAGGAAGGGTTTCATGGGCGTTCTCCGTACGGTTGTTGTTATGGATAAACGGGTAGCCGCGATCGCGACCTCTTGAATATAGTCATACCAATTTCAACGGCAAGCGGTGCAGGTTTGGTCATGGTTGAGGTCACATGCCTCGCAACCGAGGGCTTGAAGTCTAAATAGTAATATTATTTAATGCCTCAGTCCTGTCAGCCGCGGTTGGCTCGAACGTACAACAACAATTAAAAGCGGAGGCGCCATGCACTGGCAGCCTGTTTTGCCCGAACGCTTCAAGCTGGGTGAAGGGCCTTTCTGGGACCCGCCGACCCAAGCGTTGTATTTCGTCGACATCGCAGGGCATCTGGCCTGTCGCCTCGATGCTGGGGGCTTGACCCGTTGGGCGCTGAGCGAACCGGTGTCGGCATTTATCCCCACCACCCGCGGTGATGCCCTGGTGGCCTTGGCCAGCGGCCTGTATCGGCTTGACCTGACCTCTCCCACAGACCGCCCCAGCCTGCGCTTGTTCACCGAGGTGGATCCGGTTGCCGGAAATCGCCCCAACGAAAGCCGCTGCGATCCCCAGGGCCGGCTGTGGCTCGGCACCATGCAAAACAACCTTACCCCCAGCGGCGGTGACCTGCCCGTGACCCGCGACAGCGGCGGGCTGTTCCTGATCAGCCCCGGAGCAGGCGCGCCCCAGGTCACGCCGTTGCTCGAAGGCCTGGGCATCCCCAATACCCTGGAATGGAGCGCGGACGGCCGCTATCTGTATTTCGCCGACAGCCGTGCCGGCCAGCTCTACCGCTACGGCCTTCGGCCCGACGGCAGCCTGGGTGAGCGTGAGGCCTGGGCCGCCGATGGGCCTGGCGCCCCGGACGGGTCCGCGCTGGATAGCCAGGGCTATCTCTGGAACGCCCGCTGGGGTGCCGGCTGCCTGTTGCGCTTCGACCCAGAAGGGCGCATCGCCCAGCGCATCGAAGTGCCGGTGAGCCACCCCACCAGTTGTGTCTTCGGCGGCCCGGACCTGCGCACGCTTTATCTGACTTCGGCAACGCCAGCGGCAGGGCAGAGCGCCCTCGACGGTGGTTTGTTCAAGGCAACAGTGGAGGTAGCCGGCAGGCCGTGCCATCGCTTCGCCGGCTGATGGACCTGCGCACGTGGGCTTGAGTGACACTTCGTTACATATTGCCCACAGCGCTGTGCTTGACTGAACTCGCGGTAATCGGCCCCGCCGGTACCGTTCGGCTTTCTAACAAGAACAAGGAGTGAGCCATGCCCCTATCCAAAGGGTTCCGCGTCTTTTGTGGCGCCGTAGCAACCACCGCCGCGCTGGGGTGGGCGGCACAGGCGCCTGCCGCCGACGAGGTGAAGATCGGTTTTCTGGTCAAGCAAGCGGAGGAGCCCTGGTTCCAGACCGAATGGGCTTTCGCCGAGAAAGCCGCCAAGGCCAAAGGCTTCACCCTGCTGAAGATCGCCGTGCCAGATGGCGAAAAAACCCTCGCTGCCATCGACAGCCTGGCCGCCAACGGGGCCAAGGGCTTCGTGATCTGCGCGCCAGACGTTTCCCTAGGCCCTGCCATCGTGGCCAAGGCCAAGGCCAACGACCTCAAGGTCATGGCCGTGGACGACCGCTTCGTCGACGCCAAGGGCAACTTCATGGAAGACGTGCCGTACCTCGGCATGGCTGCGTTCGAAGTGGGCCAGAAGCAGGGCGCGGCCATGGCCGGCGAGGCGAAGAACCGTGGCTGGGACTGGAAAGACACTTGGGCGGTGATCAACACCTATAACGAACTGGACACCGGCAAGAAGCGCACCGACGGCTCGGTGGACGCACTGAAGAAAGCCGGTTTGCCCGAAGACCATATCGTGTACGCCCCGCAGAAAACCCTGGACGTGCCCGGCAGCATGGACGCCACTAACTCGGCCCTGGTGAAGCTGCCGTCGGCTGCCAAGAACCTGATCGTGGGCGGCATGAACGACAACACGGTGCTGGGCGGGGTAAGGGCCACCGAGAGCGCGGGCTTCAAGCCGGCCAACGTCATCGGCATCGGCATCAACGGCACCGATGCCATCGGTGAGCTGAAAAAGCCGGACAGTGGCTTCTTCGGTTCGATGCTGCCTAGCCCCCACATCGAAGGCGAGCGGACCGCGACCCTGGTCTATGAGTGGGTAACCACTGGCAAGGAGCCGCCCAAGTACACCGCCATGGACGAAGTGACCCTCATCACCCGCGCCAACTTCAAGCAAGAGCTTGAGAAAATCGGCCTGTGGAATTGAGCCCGTCCGCGAGGAATTCCCCGATGTTGTCGACCGTTTCGCAACCCCGAGCCCCCGAGGCGCTTTCATTCAGGGGCATTGGCAAGCAGTTTCCGGGCGTGCGCGCCCTGGCCGATATCAGTTTCACCGCGTACCCCGGGCAAGTGCATGCCCTGATGGGCGAGAACGGCGCGGGTAAATCCACGCTGCTGAAAATCCTCGGCGGCGCCTACACGCCGTCGGAGGGCGAGCTGCAACTGGGCGAGCGCGTGCTGAAGTTCCGCAATGCCGCGGACAGCCTGGCCAGCGGCATCGCGGTCATTCACCAGGAGCTGCACCTGGTGCCAGAGATGACCGTGGCGGAGAACCTCCTGCTAGGGCACTTCCCGTCGCGCCTGGGGATCGTCAACCGGCGCGCGATGCACAAGCGCGCCCGCGAGCTGCTGCACGGGCTGGCGGAGGAGATCCATCCACAAACGCGCCTGGGCGACCTGTCGCTCGGGCAGCGGCAGCTGGTGGAAATCGCCAAGGCGTTGTCTCACGACGCCCGGGTGATCGCGTTCGACGAGCCCACCAGCAGCTTGTCGGCGCGGGAAATCGACCGCCTGATGGGGATCATCGGCCACCTGCGCGACGAGGGCAGAGTGGTGCTGTACGTGTCGCACCGGATGGAGGAAATCTTCCGCATCTGCGATGCGGTGACGGTCTTCAAGGATGGCCGCTACGTGCAGACTTTCGAAGACATGGCCGTGCTCAGCCATGACAAGCTGGTGACCTGCATGGTTGGCCGCGACATCCAGGACATTTACAACTACCGCGCCCGGCCTCACGGCGATATCGCGCTGGAAGTCAATGGCCTGCAGGGCCCCGGGGTGCGCTCGCCGGCCAGCTTCGTGGTGCGCCAGGGCGAAGTGCTGGGCTTCTTCGGCCTGGTCGGGGCCGGGCGCACCGAGCTGCTGCGGCTGCTTTCGGGCCTGACCCCGGCGACCGCCGGCGACGTGCACCTCGATGGTCACCGGCTGAAACTGGCCACCCCGCGCGATGCCATCGCCGCGGGCATTCTGCTGTGCCCCGAGGATCGCAAGAAAGAGGGCATCGTGCCGTTGGCCAGCGTGGGCGAGAACATCAACATCGGCGCGCGGCCGTTGCACGTGCGCCTGGGGTGCCTGCTGCGTGGCCGTTGGGAGCGCGACAACGCCGAAAAGCAGATCCGTGCGTTGAACGTAAAAACGCCTTCGGCGGACCAAGCGATGCTCTACCTCTCCGGCGGTAACCAGCAGAAGGCTATTTTGGGCCGCTGGCTGTCTTTGCCGATGAAGGTGCTGCTGCTCGATGAGCCCACCCGCGGCATAGACATCGGCGCCAAGTCCGAGATCTACCAGATCATCCATAACCTGGCGGCCAATGGCGTGGCGGTCATCGTGGTGTCCAGCGACCTGATGGAGGTGATCGGTATCTCCGACCGGGTGGTGGTGATGTGCGAAGGCGCTGTCACCGGCCAACTGCCCCGTGCCGATGCCAATGAATCCAGCCTGCTGCAACTGGCCCTGCCCGGCGCCCGTGTGGCTTCAGAACAAGAGGTGAAACATGGCTAGCGTACCCCACACCCCGTTGATGTCTGCCCACCGGTTGAACCTGCGGCGGTTCCTCGACGACTGGGTCATGTTGCTGGCGGCCATCGCGATCTTCGCTGGCTCCGCCATCTTCATCGACAACTTCCTCTCGCCGCTGAACATGCGCGGCCTGGGGCTGGCGATCTCCACCACCGGGATCGCCGCCTGCACCATGCTGTTCTGCCTGGCGTCCGGGCACTTCGACCTCTCGGTAGGCTCGGTCATCGCCTGCGCCGGGGTCATCGCCGCGGTGGTGATGCGCGACACCGACAGCGTGGTCTACGGCGTGGGCGCGGCGTTGGGAATGGGGCTGGTGGTTGGCCTGATCAACGGCATCGTGATCGCCAAGCTGCGGATCAACGCCTTGATCACCACGCTGGCGACCATGCAGATCGTCCGCGGCCTTGCCTACATCTTTTCCAACGGCAAAGCCGTGGGCGTGATGCAAGAGGACTTCTCGATCTTCGGCAACGGCCAGCTGTATGGAGTGCCGGTGCCGATCGTGATCACGCTGTTGTGCTTCCTCTTCTTCGGCTGGCTGCTCAACTACACCACCTATGGGCGCAACACCATGGCCATTGGCGGTAACCAGGAGGCCGCACGGCTGGCCGGTGTGGCAGTGGACCGCACCAAGATCGTGATCTTCGCGGTGCATGGCGTGGTCGGCGCGCTGGCTGGCGTGGTGCTGGCCTCGCGGATGACCTCCGGCCAGCCCATGATCGGCCAAGGCTTCGAGCTGACGGTGATTTCCGCCTGCGTGTTGGGCGGGGTGTCGCTCGCCGGCGGCATCGGCATGATGCGCCACGTGATCGCTGGGGTATTGATCCTGGCGATCATCGAAAACGCCATGAACCTGAAGAACATCGATACCTTCTACCAGTACGTGATCCGCGGCAGCATCCTGTTGCTGGCAGTGATCATCGACCGCCTCAAGCAACGGTAGGTGCAAAGGCCGGGGGATGCGTTCGCTGGCGCCAGCTCCCACAGAGGTTGTTGTAGGGGCAGGCGAAGCCGGCGAACCTGTTGGACCTGTTGGACCTGTTGGACCTGTTGGACCTGTTGAACCTGTGGGACCGGGCAACGCCCGGGAACCGGCCCCTACCGCCCCCGCCGTGACCACGTTCACCCACGCTATCAGCACGTGATCCGCGACAGCATCCTGTTGCCGGCAGTGATCATCGACCGCCTCAAGCAGCGGTAGGTACAAAGGCCGGGATGCGTTCGCTGGCTGGCGCCAGCTCCTACAGAGGTAGTTGTAGGAGCAGGCGAAGCCGGCGACCTGTGGGGCCTGTGGGACCGGGCAACGCCCGGGAACCGGCCCCTACCGCCCCCGCCGTCACCGCGTTCACCCACGCTACCAGTACGTGATCCGCGGCAGCATCCTATTGCCGGCAGTGATCATCGACCGCCTCAAGCAGCGGTAAGTATAAAGGCCGGGATGCGTTCGCTGGCTGGCGCCAGCTCCCACAGAGGTTGTTGTAGGGGCGGGCGAAGCCGGCGAACCTGAGGGACCTGTGGGACCGGGCAATGCCCGGGAACCGGCACTACCGCCCCCCGCCCTGACCGCGTTCACCCACGCTACCAGTACGCGATCCGCGGCAGCATCCTATCGCTGGCAGTGACCAACGACCGCCTCAAGCAGCGGTAGGTGCAAAGGCCGGAGGATGCGTTCGCTGGCTGGCGCCAGCTCCCACAGAGGTGGTTGTAGGAGCAGGCGAAGCCGGCGAACCTGTGGGACCTGTGGGACCGGGCAACGCCCGGGAACCGGCCCTACCGCCCCCGGCGTGACCGCGTTCACCCACGCTACCAGTCCGTGATCCGCCACAGCATCCTGCTGCTGGCAGTGATCATCGACCGCCTCAAGCAGCGGTAGGTACAAAGGCCGGGGGATGCGTTCGCTGGCTGGCGCCAGCTCCTACAGAGGTTTTTGTAGGGCGGGCGAACCTGTAGGACCGGGCAACGCCCGGGAACCGGCGCTACCGCTCCGCCGTGACCTCGTTCACCAACGCTATCAACCGGGCCTGGGAGAATGGCTTGGCCAGGCGCGGAAGGTCCGCGATGGGGTCGGCCGTTACGTCGGCATAGCCAGAGACCAGGATCACCGGCAACCGCGGGCGCTGTTCGCGCACCCGCGCCGCCAGTTGGGCGCCGGTCATGTGCGGCATCGCGTGGTCGGTGATCAACAGGTCGAAGTCTTCCCGTTCCAGCCACGCCATGGCCTCGCGCGCCGACGTTGCCGTGCGGACCCGGTGCCCCAGTTCCTTGAGCATTTCCACGGTGTTGGTGAGCACCAGTTCATCGTCGTCCACCGTGAGAATGCTGAGCGGCGAACTCACGCTGGCCACGTCGTCGGCGCTTTCCACCGGGGCGGCTGGCCTGTCCTCGGGTGCGGCGGTCACCGGTAACCAGATCTCGGCGGTGGTGCCAACCCCTGGATTGCTACGCAGCCGCAAGGTTCCGCCGCACTGCTCGGCCAGGCCGAGCGCCATGGACAAGCCCAGCCCCGTGCCTTTGCCAACCCCCTTGGTAGTGAAAAACGGTTCGGTGGCGCGCTTGAGCGTAGCGTCGTCCATGCCTTCGCCGGTGTCGGCCACGCACAGGCACCAATAATCCCCTGGTTTGAGCTGGGGATCGTGGGCCGGCACGTGCTGCAGGCGCGCGCCGATGATGATCCGGCCCTGGCCGCCCATGGCGTCACGGGCGTTGACCGCCAGGTTGAGCAGTGCCGCTTCCAGTTGGTTGGGATCGGTCCGGACCCATGCCGGCACCAAGGCGAACGCGGTTTCCAGCTCGATGGTCGGGCCGAGCGAGCGCTGCAACAGCTCGCTCATGCCAGCCACCAGTTGGCTGAGCTCCACCGTTTCGGCGCGCAGCTCCTGGCGGCGAGCGAAGGCGAGCATGCGCGCGATCAACGATGCTCCACGTTCGGCGCCAGCCTTGGCGTTGTCCAGCAGGCGCAGCAGTGGCGGGTCCGCGGGCAGACGCCGGCGCAGCAGCTCGAGGCTGCCAAGCACGGCCATCAGCAGGTTGTTGAAGTCGTGGGCGATGCCGCCGGTAAGGTTGCCCAGCGCTTCCATCTTCTGCGCTTGCTGCAGCGCCTGCTCGGTACGGCGGATGTTCGCTTCGCTCACCCGCAAGGCTTCGGTGCGCTCGGCGACCCGGGCTTCCAGGTCCTGGCGGAAGCGCTCCTCGCTTTCGCGTCGCTGGGCTTCGGCCCGCACCCGCTCGATATGCGCCCAGGAGCGCTCGGTGACTTCCGTGAGCAATGACAGCTCTTGAGGCGTCCACTGCCGTGGCTGCCGGTCGTGGATCGCCATCAGCGCGGTCAAACGGTCCTCTTTGACCAGCGGCATGCAGATGGTCGCCGCCAGGCCCAGGCTCGAGAACGCCTCGGCCTCGTGCGGAGCCAGCTGGCGCGCGTTGTCGTGGAGAATCAGCGGCAGGCCGGCGTGCAGGTTCTTCATCGCCAGCTGGCCGAAACTGGCCAACCGGTAATGGCCAACGATGCTGCGCGATCCCGGCGCGTTCCAGTCTCCACGGATGGTGAATCCGTCTTGGTCTGCGTCCATGTCAGCGTAGGCACACACCGCGACGCCCAGGTGCTGGCCAAGCATCTGCATGGTGACCGCCATGATCACGTCCGCGTCGGTGCTGCGCGCGGTCTCTTTGCCGAGGGCGTCGAGGAAGTGCAGCCGCCGTTCGTTGGCGCGAACGGTTTCCTCGGCCTCGCGGCGGGCCGTGATGTCGGTGGCGGCGCCGAACCATTCGAGGATCTCGCCATCTTCGTTCATCAATGGCACCGCGCGGGACACCGCCCAGCCGAAGCTGCCGTCCATGCGCTTGATGCGGTGTTCCAGATAGAAGCTGGTTTTATCGCGGATGGCCTGTTCGATGGCTAGCCTTACCCGAGGCTGCTCGGCGGGCTGGATGTAGGTGTCCAGCCAACCGCGGGTAGGGCGGGTGTTGTCATGCACAACGCCGCGGCCTTCGAGCTGATGCAGCTCGTTCCAGTCTGGCGAAAGGCGATAGATCACATCGGCGGTGGCATTCACCAGTGCGCGGAAGCGTTGCTCGCTGTGCTGCAGGTTGCGCCGAGTGAGCACCTGCTCGGTGGTTTCCACCACCACTGCGATCACTCCGGCGGGCTGGCCGAGTTCGTCATACACCGGCGAGTAGTCCAGGTTCATCCACACCTGTTCGGACTGCCCGTTGCGATACAGGGTCAGCTCCTGATCCTTGTACGCCAGGGTTTGCCCGGTCAATACCACACGCATCACGTTGTCGTTGAAGTCGGCCACTTCCGGCCAGCCCTTGCGCACCTCGGAGCCGAGCAGGCGGGGGTGACGGCCACCGGCGAAGGCCGAGTAGGCGTCGTTGTAGATCATGATGCCCTTGACCCCCCACAGCAGCACCATGGGCACCGGCGAAGCCAGCAGCAGGGCGGTGACGGTCTTCAGGCTCTGCGGCCACCCGGCCAATGGGCCCAGGCCGCTGGGGGTCCAGTCATGCCGGCGGATGAGCTCGCCGAGCTCCCCACCATGGAGAAGTTGTGGGCTATCCGCGGAAGACGCCGCGGCAGGGTCCTGGATCATCGAAGCGAGGGTCCGTTATATGGCAGTAAGGCGGGCACATGCCCAAAGGCCTGGCGATCATAGCAGGAAGCGTTGCCGTCCAAGTCAGGCATCGTTCCGTCGGATCTGGCCTATGCTCAACCAACTATAGAGCCCGCAGGGGGTCACATGGTTTCGCCGGGCGATGTACGAAATGTTGTCTACGCTGAAAGACTTTTCATACATCCCTGATTCGCATCCGCCAGGCATGGCCATCGGGCCCGACCGGGCAGGCCTCGCGGCCTCCAGTACCAGACAGGAGCAATGCATGACCGAAGTATTTGACATCCGTGACTATGGCGCCAAAGGCAATGGCGCCGACGATACCGCCGCCATCCAGAAAGCCATCGACGCCGCGGCCGCGGCTGGCGGCGGCAAGGTGTATGTGCCAAGCGGTACCTGGGTAGTGTCCGATGGCGATGGCTCGGGCAACGCGCTGGCGCTCAAAAGTAACGTGACGCTCAGCGGCGACGGCGCGGGGGCGACCACCCTCAAACTGGCCGACGGCGCCACCGCAAGCACCCATTCGCTGCTGGGCGTGGCTGCCGGTGCCACCGTGCAGGACGCCTCGGTCAGCAACCTGACCCTAGACGGTAACCAGGCTCACGCCAGTGGCCAGATCAATGGCTGGTCACAGGTTGGCGCCGGTACGGTCACCAACCTGGTGATCGACGGCGTGACGGCCACTCATTTCAGCGGCAGCGGCTTCGACCTGACCGACCCGGCGGTCAACCTGACCGTGCGCAACAGCACCGCCAGCGGCAATACCCTCGACGGCTTCAGCCTCGGTGGTTCGCTGCCGGCGGCCACGTTCCAGGACAACCGCGGCGTCGATAACGGCCGTAACGGCATCAATGTGAATCTGGGCGGCGAAGCCCTGACCCTGACCGACAACGTGGCGTCGGGCAACGGTGCCGATGGCATCTACGTGCACAACGAAAGCGGCGTGGATACCGGCTACTTCAGCGTGATCGGTGGCGATGTGTACGACAATGCTGGCGACGGCGTGCGGGTGCGCGGCATCGAATACGGCGGCGTGTATCGCCTGGACATCCACGGCAACGGCGGCTCGGGCGTCGACTTGCAAGGGACCACTCACGTAGAGGTCGCCAGCAACGTCATCCACGGCAACTCCCAGACCAGCGACACGGCCGAAGTCGCGATCCGCAGCCTGGGTTCGAACAACGGCAGCCAGAACTTCGTTTACGACAACCTCATCACCGGTGGGGCCAACTCCACCTGGGGCGTGGCCGAGATCCCTTCGGACACCGCTGGCGTCGACGGCAGCCTGATCTTCGGCAACGTGGTCAACGGCACCCAACTGGGCGACATCAACGCCGTGGGCACCGACACTCAGGTCACCAATAACAGTGATGTACTGATCCTGCGGGGCAGCGCCGCGGCCGATGACATCGCGGGCAGCCGTGCCGACGAGTTGATCAGTGGCGGGGCTGGCAACGACCGCATCGACGGGGCGTCGGGGAATGACGTGATCGTTGGCGGCGCGGGTGCCGACCAACTCACCGGCGGCAGCGGCAGCGACGTGTTCCGCTTCACCCAGGTCAGCGACAGCTACCGTACCGCGTCCAGCTCGCACACGGACCGCATCACGGACTTCAACGACTCCACCGACCGCCTCGACCTCACCGCGCTCGGGCTGGTAGGCCTCGGCAATGGCCACCATGGCACGCTCAAGGTCACCTATAACGCCAGCACCGACACCACCTACCTCTCCAGCCTGGATGCAGACAGCCAGGGCAATCGCTTTCAGCTGGCGCTGAGCGGCAACCACCTGACCACCCTGGGCGCGGACAATTTCTTCTCGCTCACCACCGGTACCGGTCATAACGATCGGCTGGTCGGCACCACCGCCGACGACACCTTGGTAGGCAATGCCGGGCGCGATGCATTGCTGGGCGACGGCGGCGCGGATCGCCTGCTGGGCGGCAGCGGCGGCGACACCCTCACCGGCGGTGCGGGCGCCGACACCTTCGTCTACACCAATGTCAGCGACAGCTATCGTAACGACGCCAGCGGCAGCTATGCCCAGCGCGACTTGATCGTAGACTTCAACAGCAATGGCCACGACCGTATCGACCTGACCGCCCTGGGCTTCACCGGCCTGGGTAACGGCCATGACGGAACGCTGAAGGTGGTGTTGAACCTGGCTGGGGACTACACCGCCTTGAAGTCCTTGGACCCAGACGCCAACGGCAACCGGTTCGAGATCCTGCTCAAGGGCAATCACCTCTACGACTTGACCGCCACCAACGTGCTGTTCGCCAATCCTGACCCTACCCATAGCGACTCGTCGCAGCCCATCACCCATCTGGATCTGGCCGGGACTTCAGGGGCAGATACCCTCTACGGCGACTGGGGCAACGACACCCTGACGGGCCTGGCGGGCAACGATACGCTGGCAGGCAGCGTGGGCGATGATCTGCTGGTGGGCGGGGCGGGCAGCGACCGCCTGACCGGAGGCTCCGGCGCGGACACCTTCCGCTACAACAGCATCGGCGACAGTTTCGTGGGCTCGGCTGACCTGATCACGGACTTCTCCAGCGAGCGCGACCACCTGGACGTCTCCGCATTGGGCTTCACCGGCCTGGGCGATGGCACCGATGGCACGCTGAAGGTGAGCTACAACGCCAGCGCCGATCGCACCTATATCCGCAGCAACGAAGCCGATACTGCGGGGCACAAGTTCCAGGTCACCCTGGTAGGCGATTACAGCCACACCTTGACCAATGACCAGTTCGTATTCGCCACCGCGGATCACGCCACTGAAGTGCAAGCGCTCGGCGTGGCGGCTCCTACCGACCATACCGCGTAGGCCACGCCGTGAATCGTGGGCTTCGCCCCGCTCCTACACCAGCGCTGTAGGAGCGGGCGAAGCCCGCGAACGGTCGCCTGAAGGCTAGGGCACCGTTGTTTCGATCAAATCCCTTATCCGCCGCGCCAGGCTATCGACCGAGAACGGTTTGGTCAGCACATGCATGCCATCCTGCACCGGCCCGTTTTCGAATACGCTGGACTCGGCATACCCGGTGATGAACAGCACCTTGAGGTCGGGGCGGCGAACCCGCGCCGCATCGGCCATTTGCCGGCCGTTCATGCCCCCAGGCAGGCCAACGTCGGTAATCAGCAGGTCGATCTCAAGGCTTGAGTTGAGGATCTGCAAACCTGCACGGCCGTCGCCCGCTTCCACTGCGTGGTAGCCCAGGTCCTCCAACACCTCGGTGACCATGATGCGCACCGTCGGCTCGTCGTCGACGATCAGCACGGTCTCACCCAGTTCGGCCCGTGGCGGCGCCCCGGTGGGTACGGTGGGCGTGTCATGAACCTCGCCCAGGTGGCGGGGCAGGTATAGCGTCACCACGCAACCGCGCCCCGGCTCGGAATGAATTCGCGCCTGCCCACCGGACTGGCGAATGAACCCATAGATCATCGACAGCCCAAGGCCGGTGCCCATGCCGATGGGCTTGGTGGTGAAGAAGGGTTCGAACGCCTTGGCCGCCACTTCAGGTGCCATGCCGGTGCCGGTGTCCGAGACCGCGAGCGCCACGTACTCACCGGCCGCCAGGTCGAATGCCTTGGCACCCCGCTCGTCGATCTGCCGGTTGCGGCTGCTGATCGTCAGCGTGCCGCCATCGGGCATGGCGTCGCGAGCGTTGATGCACAGGTTGAGCAGCGCATTCTCCAGCTGGTGCGGGTCTATCAACACGCTCCAGAGGTCGGTGCTCAGGTCGCTGATGATCGACACCGAAGGCCCCACGGTGCGCGAGATCAGCTCTTCCATGCCTTTGACCAGGCGATTGACCCGGGTCGGCTTGGGCGCCAGGGTCTGCCGTCGTGAGAACGCCAGCAGCCGGTGGGTGAGGGCAGCGGCACGCCTGGAGGCGCCTTGTGCGGCGTTGATGTAGCGGTCCAGGTCTTGGGTCCGGCCTTGGGCGATCCGGCTTTGCAGCAGTTCGAGGCTGCCGGAGATGCCGGTGAGCAGGTTGTTGAAATCGTGGGCGATGCCGCCCGTCAACTGGCCGACGGCTTCCATCTTTTGTGACTGGCGCAGTTGCTCTTCGGAGCGCAGCAGCTCGCGGGTGCGCTCGGCCACCAGTTGCTCCAGCCGCGCGTTGAGCTGCTGAAGCTGATGCTCGGCGCGGCGGCGTTCGATGGCAGTGCGGGTTCTTTCGCCCAATTCCCGGGTAAATTCGATGTCCTCGCGGCTCCAGCCACGGGGGTGGCGGCTGTCAGCGAACATCAGCGCCACCAGGTGATCGCCCTCCATCAGCGGAACGTTGAGGAAGGCGCGCACCTGGAAGGGCTCGAAACGGCCTGGCAGAGGGATTCGCGGCTCCGCCTGCACGTCGCTGACGGCGATGGTTTCGCCTGCGAACAGGTCGTCGACGAAAGTGCCCAACTGGCGCAGGTCATGCAGGCCCACCAGGGAGGTACGGCCGTCGCTGGTCCAGTCCCGCTGCACCTCGACCCGGCCGGGCGCACCGCCGATCAGGCAATAACCGGCGCGGTTGGCTTCCAGCACGTTGCCCAGGATCTCCGCGGCGACCGCGGCGATGTCATCCGGCTCCTCCATCACCCGCAGGCGGTCACTCAAGTGCAGCAGCCCCTCGCGCCGTTGCGCGGCGCGGCGTAACTCGCTGACGTCTTGGAAGATGACCATGAAGCGGTCGGCCGGTAGGGGATGCAGGCGCCCCTCATACCAGCGCCGCACATCGTCAAGGGGCCGAATGAACGGCATGGACTGCCCGCTCTCGGCGACGCGCGCGGCATCGGTGACCCAGCCCGGCGCCAGGTTCGGGAACAGTTCGCGCAACGTGCGCGCACGTACGGCCTCGGCGGGGCGCTCGAACACGCGGCAGCAGGCGGGGTTCACGTCGAGGAAACGCCAGTCCACCGCTTGGCCGTCTTCGTCGCGTATCACTTCGGCCAGGGCGAAGGCTTCATCGAAATGCTCGAACAAGCCACGCCAGTGCCGCTCGCTCTGCTCCAGTGCGCGTTCAGCCGCGCGCCGCTCGGTGATGTCGGTGAACAGCACAGAGATCCGGTGTAACTCCGGGGCGCCGATACGCGCCGCCTGAACCATGAAGTAGCGGCCCAGTGCCCGGGCCTCGCTTTCGAATTGCACCGGTTCCCCGGTGCGCGCGACCTGGCCATAGACGTCGAACCAGTGCTCGTCGTGGTCAGGCACCATCTCGCGTATCCAGCGGCCCTCGGCGTGGGCCAGCCCGGTGTGCTTTTCGAAGGCGCGGTTCACGCTCAGGAAGCGGTAGTTGTCCGCCATGCCGCTGGCATCGAAGCGCACCTCGATGATGCAAAAGCCGATGTCGCTGGCGTCGAACACATCGCCCTTGAGGGCACTGAGTTCAGCCCGCAAGGTCGCGTTTTCCGCCAGAAGTTGGTCTCGAGTGCCCTGCGCTGCGCGAACGTCCATGAGAATTCAGTGGCTGCTGTGAAGTGGAATCCGTTCGCGCGAATCCGTCAGCGCGTGGTCTTGGCCGATCATCTCGTCATAAACGGCAGGCTGCACCAGAAAGAGCGGCACGCTGTCCGGCACGTCCACCAACAGTTTGCGTGCCTGATCGACCGATGCCACATGCAGCGTTTCGCCCGTGGCGTCGAGCACCCGTTGCGATTCACCTTCAACGACCGCGTGGAGCGTGTAGGAGCCGCCTTCGACGGACACAAGGTTCAGCTCGGTTACGCCTCCAGCCTTCACGTTGCCGGCAAGATCTTCGACCTTCATGCTGATTCCTCTGGTTTGGGTACTTGATTATTCGAGAGAGGCTTGCGCCGCTAGTTCAGAAATGCCGCCAGGTTGCCGTTCGCTTCAGGCGCGGCCGGCGTGGCGGATCTGCTCGACGATCGCCGCGCCCAGCTCTAGCGTAGTGCCGGTGCCGCCGAGGTCCGGTGTGAGCGGGGCCTGTTCCGGCCCTCGGGCCAACACCGCCTCGATCGCCCGCAGTAGCGCCGCGCCCGCCTGCGCATGGCCGAGATGCTCGAGCATCATCGCCCCGCACCAGATCTGCCCGATCGGGTTGGCAATGCCGCGGCCGGCGATGTCCGGGGCTGAACCATGGACCGGCTCGAACAGGCTCGGAAAGGTGCGCTCAGGGTTGATGTTGGCCGACGGTGCGATGCCGATGGTGCCGGTGCACGCTGGGCCGAGGTCGGAAAGGATATCGCCGAACAGGTTGCTGGCCACCACTACGTCGAACCAGTCGGGGTGCAGCACGAAATGCGCGGCGAGGATATCGATATGAAAACTGTCCACGCGCACGTCGGGGTACGCCACCTGCATCGCTCGCACCCGCTCGTCCCAGTACGGCATGGTGATGGCGATGCCGTTGGACTTGGTGGCGGAGGTGAGTTGGCGACGCGGCCGGCGATTGGCGAGTTCGAAGGCGAAGCGCAGGATGCGGTCCACGCCCACGCGCGTCATCACGGTTTCCTGCAGCACGATCTCCCGCTCGGTGCCGGGGAACATGCGCCCGCCGACGCTCGAATATTCCCCCTCGGTGTTCTCCCGCACCACATAGAAGTCGATTTCACCCGGTTGACGCCCGGCCAGGGGGGAGCGCACGCCAGGCATCAGCCTGCACGGGCGCAAGTTCACGTATTGGTCGAAGCCACGGCGAAACTGCAGCAGCGATTCCCAGAGCGACACATGGTCGGGGACCACCGCCGGCCAACCCACGGCGCCGAAGTACAGAGCGTCGTAGCCTTTGAGAAGGTCGAACCAGTCGTCCGGGAGCATTTTGCCGTGGGCCAGGTAGTAGTCGGCGCAGGCGAAATCGAAGTGATCCCACTGCAGCTGGAGCCCGAACACCTCGGCAACGGCTTGCAGCGCCCGAATGCCCTCAGGCATGACCTCGGTACCGATGCCGTCGCCGGCGATTACGGCGATACGGTGCGCTGTTGCATTCATGCCGGGGCTCCTGTCGATGGCAGGGGCCATTGTGCAGGCTTGCCTCGGGGGCCGCCAGCGCGCGCAAAAAAAAGAAGCCCGGCAAGCGGGCTTCAGAGGGGGTAGCTCGGGTCGATCAGTAGTAGCGGTCGATGACATGAACGCCGGCGGCGTGTTGCGCGGCTTGCCATTCCTGCTTGAGGGTATGCAGCACTCGGCTGACGAATTCACGGTCGGCGGCGGCCTTCTTGCCGACGTAGCCCAGGCCCCGGCGGTAGGTGCGCAAGCGGGCCCGCATGTTCGGGCGGGTGCTTTCGAACTCGGCTTCCTCGGAGTGGGGCGCCAGCCCTTCGACATGGACCTGGCCCGACTCGCAAACCCACAGGATATGGCTGTCGTTACGGTCTTTGCGGATGGCCAGCAGTTGCGCCAGTTGGTCGATCGTTGGTTCGTTGTTCAGGTTCATGTTCATAAGTCCCTTGACCGCTCGTTGGTCTGTCTGGTGGTTGGTATGAACCCGATGTAGCAATGACAGGTAGGCACTACACACAAATCGCAGGCATGGGGTAGGGCGCAATCGGGATGCGGAAGGGGATGACGCGAGGTACACCCACAAGTCGCTCGATATTGCGCCGACTGCCCAACCCTTGTTCGGATGAAGCGTCAGCCGTGTCAATCTGCCTTGTGGGCAGGTACATCAGGAACAGCCCGGCGGCTCGCCGGACAGGCACAGAGTCGTTTACAAGCTCTCCCGATCGGGGAGACGTCTGCATCATGCAAGGGGGAAACGCTGCCGTCAACGGTTTTGTAGTGTAAATTTTTAAGCACTACATATTGTCCGACAATACTGCATTTCAAGGCGCTTTTGGCTTACACGGCGTGGTTCGCGCCAGCGCCAGGCGTGTCATTTACCCAGCGCCTCATACGCCGCTCATGTCAGGCCAGGGCTGGCCAACGGCGCCAGGGCGGCCCGCAACGGCTCTGGCAACGCGGGCAGTGGGCGGCGGTCGGAGGCTTGCACGTACACGTGCACAAACTGCCCCTGCGCCGCGGCCCGGTCGCTACCTTCCGCGAAGATGCCCAACTCGTAACGCACGCTGCTCCGGCCCAGGTTGGCGACCCGAAGGCCGACCTCCAGCGCCTGCGGGAAAGCCACCGACTCGAAATAATCGCAATGGGTATGCACTACCAGCCCCAACCAGTCGACGGCGGGCCCCAGCAGGCCACGCTCGAGCAGGAAACGGTTCACTGCCGTATCGAACCAGGCGTAATACACTACGTTGTTGACGTGCCCGTAGCTGTCGTTGTCTGCCCAGCGGGTCTGGATTGGCTGCCAGTGGGGAAAAGCACTGCGAGGTAAGGCCGCGGCGCGGTCAGTCATGAGGGCTCCTTGCGAAGGTTTTGCCCTGAGCGTAACCGGCGGGCGCCTGCGCCACCAGCGCAGTTGAACCAACGGGCTTTCGCCTTTCGTCGCCTGCCCGGGTAAAGCCTGTGAGCGGGATGGCGGGCGCTGCAGACCTGTGCCAGCTTTCATATAGAAGGCGAGGCTCTCAAGGTGCGGCCGCTGTTGCCTGGACCCTGGAGCGCGCCCGAGCATGCTCGCTATTCCTCCAAGTAGGGTTACCTAGATGTCTGACCTTGAGCCTGTCACTGCCGCTGTCGACCTTTCCCAAACCAGCAAGGCCTACGACCGCCTTAACAGTTACCTTCATCAATACGACCGAGGCACGGGCTATATCAATGGCCACCCGTCCTACACGGTCGACCAGGCCGCCGCGCAGATCGACCGCTACGGCTACCACTTCAACGACACCAACGGCGACGGCACGGTCGCGCTCACCTATAGCTTCACCCAGGCCAAGCCGGCGGACTTCGACAGCAACCTGGGCGACTTCATCGCGTTCAATGCCCAGCAGCAGGCCCAGGCGAAGCTGGCCATGCGCGGCTGGGCGGACGTCGCCAACATCACCTTCACCCAGGCCGCCAGCGGAGGTGAGGGGCACCTGGCGCTGGCCAGCTATTCGGTGTCCCATGGTGAAGCCGCGTTTGCCTATTACCCCAGCGGCAGCAGCCACGATGGCCAGTCCTGGTATTGGGTCAGCGATGACTACCGCTACAACGCCGAAGCGGGCCTGAACAACTACGGCGGGCAGACCCTGGTACATGAACTCGGCCATAACCTGGGCCTGGCGCATCCAGGCGACTATGACGCCTGGAACGGGGTGCTGAGCTATGACGACGACGCCGTTTACGCCGAGGATTCGCGCGGCTACAGCGTGATGAGCTACTGGGACGAATACTTCACCGATCAGAACTTCGCCAATGCCTATGCCTCGGCGCCCCTCATGGACGATATCGCCGCTATCCAGCGCCTGTACGGCGCCAACCTGGACACCCGTTCCGGCGGCACCATCTATGGCTTCCATTCCAACAGCAACCGCGCCGAAACCACGGCGACCTCGGCGCACAGCACCTTGATCTTCTCGGTATGGGATGGCGGCGGGGTCGATACCCTGGACTTTTCCGGCTACAGCATGAACCAGCGCATCAACCTGCATGACGCCAGCTTCTCGGACGTGGGGGGCTTGGTGGGGAACGTATCCATTGCCCAAGGGGTGACCATCGAAAAGGCCATCGGCGGGCGTGGCAACGACTACCTGCTCGGTAACGACGCTGCCAACGAGCTGACAGGGAACGCGGGCAACGACCTGCTCGCTGGCGGCCGCGGGGCAGACAAACTGTGGGGAGGCGTCGGCGACGACACCTTCATTTATTTCGCCCGGTCCGATTCCACCGCCGCCGCGGCCGACCGGCTGATGGACTTTGCCACCGGCCACGACCGCATTGACCTCTCCGCATTGTCCACCGCCGGCAACGATATCATCCACTTCAGCAGAACCCTCGACGGCACGGCCGGGGCTGCGGTACTGCGCGATGCCAGCTACGGGACCAACTTGTCGATCGACTTCAATGGCGACCACACCGCGGACTTCGTGATCAAGATCCTTGGCGATGCGCACACCAGTGATTTTCTCGTTTAGCCCCCGCAGCCTGGCGCGGCCACTGCTGTGGTTGTGCGCGGGTGCGGCGGTGGCGCCCGCACTCGCCAGCAGCCTGGCGCCGGCCAGCTCCCAGGCGTTGGTCGGCAATTGGGTGTTGTTTCCTGATGGCCGCAGGGGGGAGGGTTGCGTGCTCAGCCTGGCCCCGGACAACCGGGCGAGCAGTCACGATCCACATTGCGGAGCGGCCTGGCTCAGCCACCCGATCGCCGCCTGGGCCAGCAAGCCAGACGGCATCGCGTTGTCCAGGGGCGACCTGCATACGTTGCTGATGCTCACGCCGGTGGGCGGCGGCCATTTTCGCGGGCGCACCCGGCAAGGGTTGGTATTGTGGCTGGAGCGGGCCGACTGACCTCGCGGCCCGTTGTGGGCGCGGCCGCTGCTCTATGACTGCGCTAGATGCCCCAGCGCCAGCCCACCAAAGGAGTCAGCTGGGTCGATGTAGCGCATGGCTGACTTGATGTCCTTCCAGCCCACGTAATTCATCAACGACTTCATATCCCAGCCATTGCTCACCGCCCAGGTAGCGAAGCCGCGGCGCAGCGAATGGCTGGTCAGGGCGTCGCCGTCTAGGCCTGCGCGGGCGAACGCGCCACGGATCAAGGGGATGAAGCTGCTGGCATGCAGGCCCGCTTCCCCGAGGTTGCCCCAGCGGTCGAGGCGGCGAAACACCGGGCCATGAGCGATGCCTGCGGCTTCGATCCAGGCGCTATAAGCCTTGACCGGGCATAGGGTGCGCAGGGCGGGGATACGCGCTTGCTGCCCCAGCGCCTGGCGGTCGCCCTTGCTGTGGGCAAGGAAGAACGTGAGCGCCGCACCGGGCTCGACCTGGATGTGCTCCACCCGCAAGCGGGCCAGCTCGTCACTGCGCAGGCCCTTCCAGAAGCCGAGCAAGAGCAGGGCCAGGTCGCGCCGCGCGCGCAGCAGGTCAGGCAGGTTTTGCAGTTCGCGAGCGTGCTGCGCCTGCACCTCGAGCCGTTCGCAAACCTGCTGCAAATGCAACAGCGGCAGGGGTATCGCTTGCCGCGGTGGGGCCGGGTGCAGGGTACGGATGCCGCGCAGCACCTGGCGCACCATGGGCGCCTTGGTAGGGTCTGGAAAGCCTTGGCTGATGTGCCATTGGGCGATGGCGGCGAGGCGCTGGCGCAGGGTGCTCACCGCATGGCTCCCGGCGTGGTCCGCCAGGTAACGGGCGACGCTTTCCGCCGTGGCTGGCAACAACCCGCCCCAGCTCACCTCGAAATGCTCCAGCGCCGCTTTATAGCTGCGCCGGGTATTGGCGCGGGTAGCCGCCTGAATGTACTGATCTACGCGATTCATGCTGCCTTCTTCGCCCCCGTGATCCGCGAAATGCCGGATACTTCAGGAATAAGCCTCTCTCCAGGGAAAAACCTTGGCCTTCATATCAGTGCGCAACCCTGGGCGGTCTTTTTGCGCGGCGAGCTTACGCTCCCGATGATGAGTTCGGCTTGCCCAAATGCGGTTGAAATAGCCTTAGATATCTGCAGAAGGGCCGCGTGATGATACGCGGGTCCGCGGGTTTCGGTTAAAAACAGATGTTACCCGCGCAGTTGCCTCGTTGTTTGATACAACTTGTTTGATACAACCGGGGAGCATTGCTGATGTATGGCAAGAGTGGCCTTGCCGATTCACCCACCAGTCACTGGCGACCCCAGCTACGCACTGGAGCGCAAAGGCCCGGAAGGACGTCCAAAGCCACTATCGAGCGCAAAGGCCTTCCTCCAGGGGCATCGGTGCCTAGAAACCACTGGTCGCGCCTGCTAGGCATTGGCAAGCGCCCCGTGGCCTCGTGCGCCATTGCTAGAGGCTGATGGTCACTCGCTCCTGAGGGCCCCTGGCCGCGCCTTTATAGGCAGTGACCTCGATCTCGAACAGGTACTCTGGCCCGCCCAGCGGCCCGCAGCTTACGCAGTGGGCGTGGTCGATGCCACGAAACCGCTCACCGATGAAAGCCATTACCGCCGGCACGTCGGCCTGGTTGGGAATGAAAATGCGTGAGCGCACCACATCGGCCAGCTCTGACCCCAGGGCCAGCAGGGCGCCTTCCACATTGCGCAGGGCGTTCTCAGCCTGGCCCAAGGCAGTTTCGGGCATCACCCGGCTCTTGTAGTCGCGCCCCGACGTGAGCGACATAAAGATCCAGTTGTCCACACATACGGCGCGGGAGAAGCTTTCTTTTTCTTCCAGGATGCTGCCAGATTTGAGTTTAACGATAGTAGCCATGGGCGTTGTACTTCCTTCGGTTCATGGTAAGTGCCAGGCAGCTCTTGCGCTGGGTATCGCGATAGCAAGTGACTTGAACAGGCTCGGGGTCGGCGGTTAATCACCGGCTGCGACGGGTATCGAGAATATTGCCTTTTGATGATTATCAACAATCCTTGGCCTGTCAATCGGGCTTGATTCCGCCAGATTGGCGCCTGAAGGCGGGCACGCAAGCCCGTGCCAGGATGCGCTTAGCGTTCGGAATTGATTTTTGAGGGAGCTTAACTGGCTGAATTAGATGGGTTTGCGTGGCACAAACGCGTTAAATGACGGCGGGCCGGGCCTGGTCGCTCGCTTGGGGAAAGCGGGATTTGTGTGCGCCGACGGGGCAGGCTTTAGGGGTGACAGCCCGTTCGCGCACCTGAACGGGGCATAAAATAATCTAGATTTTTCCAAGCTGGCACGGGTGCGATGACACACCGTGCCAGCAGTGCGAACGCTTAACGCGTAAGTACCGGCGGCGCTTCCTGGCCTGTCTCACCGGCCCCCACGTGAGCCAGGTAACGCTCTACGGCGCGGTCGAATTTTGCCTGCCAGATGTGCTCAGCCCGCGGCAGGTCGGCGGCTTTGATGGCTTCATAAAGCGCCAGTACGTAATTGGTCGCATCGCTTTCACGATCGGTATAGGCAATGCGCGAGAGGTTGTTGAACCGGTGTATCTCAGCCGTCAGTTCGGCGAAGTACCGCTCGCAGCGCTCCAGCCCGCTCGCTTCGACGATGGCTTGCTGGAACGCCAGGTCATTGGCCACGGAAGCCGCCTGGTCAGCCTGGCGCGCGAGCTTCAGGGCCTTGTTGGCCATGCCCTCCAAGTGCTTGAGCGTCCCCGGCGCGGGTGTTGCGTGCCCGCTCAGGAGTGCTTTCAACGCCAGCTTGCCCAAGGCTGACCGCAGGCTATACACCTCCAGGATCATCTCGACCTTGAGTTCGGCGACGATTGCGCCGCGGTTCACTCGCATTTCTACCAACCCCTCCCGGCTGAGGAGTCGCAACGCTTCGCGCACCGGATGGCGGGAGATACCCAACTGGTCGGTGAGCTGCTTCTCGATCAGACGCTCACCAGGCTTGAACCCGCCCTGAATGATTGCAGAGCGGATTTGCGACGCGGCGTATTCAGCGCTTTCCATATTGCTCATCGGGGCGAGGATCGACGCTGTTTTTTTTATGTTGGAAACCATAGTCCTGGCTCGTGACAAGTAATGCCCCGAGCTTACCACAGGGCAGGCCATGATGAAGATGATCAACAATTTCAGATCAGCGCTTGACCGATTGTTGACAATCTGCAATTTTAAAACTGTCTTCACGCCACAGTGGGTTCTTCACCATGGTTCATCCCGCCGTTCTCCCTGCTCTGCCAGATAGCTTCAAGCACGCCATGCGCCGGCTAGCGGCGACCGTGAGCGTGATCACCTGCTCCGAGGGGCAGCAGTGGTTCGGCCTGACGGCCACGGCGGTCACCTCATTGTGCGCAGAGCCGGCGTCGATCATTGCCTGCATCAATAGCGCCTCTTCGGTGTTGCCTGCCCTTAACGGTTCACGACGCTTTTGCGTGAACCTGCTAAACACCGAGCAGCACGCCATCTCGAACAATTTCGGCGGCCGCCTCAAGGGCGCCGAGCGCTTCAGCGAAGGCCAATGGGAAGTAGGCGAGGGCGGTGTGCCGTTCCTGGCGGGCGCCCAGGCCAACCTGTTTTGCGAGCTGGACCATAGCATCGCCTACGGCACCCACCTGATCGTGATCGGACGGGTTACTCAGGTGCATTTCGCCGAAACCGTGGCCCCGCTCATTTACCAGAACGGCAGCTACGCGGGCACCGCGCCGCTGGCCGCCTCTTTTTGATTAGGAGTACAACCCATGAAGTTCGGTATTTTCAGCCTCATGACCCTGCGCGACCACCCGCAAGGCGCCGCCGGCGTAATGGCCGATACCCGTGAAATGGTGCAGGCCGCCGAACAGGCGGGCTTCGACATCGCCTGGTTCGCCGAGCATCACTTCTGCAACTACTCCTCCTCGCCCTCACCGCTCATGATGGCCAGCTACGCCGCGGGTTGGACCTCCAAGATCAAGCTCGGCGCCGGCGTGCTGGTGCTGCCGCTGTACAACCCGCTGCGGGTGGCGCAGGAGATCGCCCTGCTCGATGTGCAGTCCCAGGGCCGCGCGGTGATCGGCCTGGGCACTGGCTATCAGGCGTTCGAGTTTGAGCGCTTCGGCGTAAACATCGACGACAAGGTCGATATCTTCCTGGAGTACTGGGAAGTGATCGAACAGGCGCTCACCCAAGGCGTAGTCGAATTTCACGGCAAGCACATCCAGGTGCCGCGTACCACCTTCTCGGTCAGCCCGATCCAGAAGCCGCTGCCACCGGTGTACTACACCTCCACCGGCCCGGCGCTGCTCGAGCGTTTCAAGCATACCGACGCGGTGCCGTTTCTGGCCGCCAGCACGCTGGGCTCACCGGTGCTGTACAAGATGATCGACGGCTTGAACGCCAACTGGGAAAAAGTCGGTGTAGCGCCCAAGAGCAAGCCGCTGTCGATCATGCAGTACGTGCACATCACCGATAGCCGCAGCGAAGCCTTGGAGGCCGGCGAGCGCGCACGTTATGTGGGCAGGTTGGCCCACCATTTGCGTCATAACGTCTTGCCCATGGATGGCAGCTTCATTCGCGACCAGGCCGTGGAGGGCGAGCAGAGCGTCGAGCAGTACGCCGACAACATCGTTTGCGGCAGCGTGGAAGAGGTTGCCGCGAAGCTGATCGACAATCTCCAACGCCTCGACCCCGCGCACTTTGCCTGCAACTTCCAGTTCGGCTGCATGCCGCTGGCGCGCGCCCGCCGTTCGCTGGAGCGGTTCACCACTGAAGTGTTACCGCTGGTCGAGCGCGAGCTGGGCCCACTGGAGAACATCGGCAAACGCTGATGGGTTCGCCCCCGCACCACGCGGAACAGCGTGGGCGGCCTACGCCTTGCAACTCCTTACTACTGCCACTTGATGGGTATGTGTGCACGCATACCTGAACGGCCCGTAAAGGGCGGCTGTATCAGAGTGGCACGCCATGTTCGGTTATACCTTCTATTGGTCTCTGGTCTGGGATGCGATCCCCGAGCTGCTCGGCGGTGCCTGGCTCACGGTGCAACTGGCGGCCCTGTCGATGCTGCTGGGTACCGTGCTCGGCCTGCCGCTGGCGGTGGCGCGCCGAAGCGGCGAGGGCCGAAGCTACCGCCTGGCCACGGCGTGGGTGGAACTGGCGCGCAACACCCCCACGTTGTTCCAGATTTACATGATGTACTTTGGCCTGGGCTCGCTGGGCATCCAGATCAGCAGCTACTGGGCAGTGCTCATCGCCTTGACCTTCAACAATGCCGGCTACCTGGCGGAGATCTTCCGCGGCGGGCTAGGCGCCATCGCTCGCCAACAACTGGCGGCGGCGCGTTCGCTGGGGCTGACCGCGCGCCAGGGCTACCTGCATGTGATCTTCCCGCAGCTGTTTCGCATCGTCTTCCCGGGCTACGTGACCCAGGCGGTGTGGGCGATGCTCAACACCTCGCTGGGCATGTTGGTGGGCCTGCATGAGCTCAGCGGCGCGGCACAGTCGGCGCAGTCAGTGAGCTTTCGCAGCTTCGAGTTTTTCTTGATAACCGCCTTGATCTACTACGTGATCGCCAAGCTCATTGAGTTCGGCGCGCGCGCAGTGTTCTGGCGCTGGCTGAGGACCTGAGCATGCAATTCGTACTTGCAGACCCATCCTTGCACTGGCGTGACCTGTGGTTCCTGCTCCAGGGCGCCGGAAGCACGTTATGGGTCACGCTGGTGGCTGGCCTGTTCGGCACCCTGGGGGGCATTGTGCTGGGCTGGATGCGCTTCGGCTCGGTATGGCTGCGCTGGCTCACCGCGCCCTATGTGGATGTGGTGCGCAGCGTGCCGATGATCATCCAGCTGATTCTCGCCAACAGCTTTTTGGCGTTGTCCGGGCTAGGCGTAAATGCCTTCTGGTTGTCGGTGGTAGTGCTCAGCTCGTCGATGGCAGTGGTTACCGGCGAAGTGGTGCGCGCCGGCCTCGAAGCGGTGCCCCCTACCTACCGCCGCGCTGCCCGCTCGCTGGGCATCAGCTGGCTGCAGGAGTTCTGCCACATCAGCGCGCCACTCGCGCTGCGCACCAGCTTCGCCGCGTGGGTCGGCCTGTTGTTAGGGCTGGCCAAGGACAGCGCGCTGGTCAGCGTGGTCGGCTATGTCGAGTACATGAAGTCCACACAGATCCTCATCACCCGCACCCATGAAGCCCTGCTGCTGCTACTCGGCGTAGGGCTTTTCTATTTTGTGATCTGTTACCCGGTGTCGCGCTACAGCGCGAGGCTGGAAAGGAGGATGGCCCTGTGATCGAGATCCGTGGCGTTCGTAAGCAGTTCGGCAACATCGAGATCCTCAAGGGGATCGATCTGGAGGTAAACAAAGGCGAGCTGCTGTGCCTGCTAGGTGCCAGCGGCTCAGGCAAGTCGACTTTGCTGCAATGCATCAATGGTCTGGAGCCGATCCAGGGCGGCAGCATCAAGGTAGACGGCATCGAGGTGCATGCCGCTTCTACCGACCTGAACGGCCTGCGCCAGCGGCTGGGCATTGTGTTCCAGCAATTCAACGCTTTCCCACACCTGAAGGCGTGGGAAAACGTGGCGCTGGCGCCGCGTCTGGTACAAGGCAAAACCCGCCGGGAGGCCCGCGAGGTTGCCTTGCATTACCTGGCCCATGTGGGCTTGGCGGAAAAAGCCGAGCTATTGCCTTCGCGCCTCTCCGGTGGCCAGCAACAGCGCCTGGCCATCGCCCGGGCGCTGGCCATGCAGCCTACTTACATGCTGTTTGACGAAGTGACCTCCGCGCTGGATCCCGAACTGGTGGGCGAGGTGCTCGACACCATGCGTCAGTTGCGCCAGGAGGGCATGACCATGGTGGTGGTCACCCACGACATCACCTTTGCGCGCAACTCCAGCGACCGCGTGGCCTTTCTGCATCAGGGCAACGTGGCCGAAATCGGCACCGTGGCCGAGGTACTGGGCCAACCCCGTAACGAGCACACGCAGCGTTTTTTGCGGCGTGAGCATTGCTGAGCCTGCGTTGTTTCATCAACCAGTATTGAGCGCCGCGCGAGGCGTCGTCGTTGAGCGCTAGCAGCGTGAATTACTGAATAGCGGATTCTTCTTCACTCACCATCGATGGAGCGTGCCATGCAACATTCACCTCTGAAAGCGTTGTTGCCCCTGACGCTGGCTGTTGCCGGGGCTTTCGCCACCCAGGCTCATGCCGAGTCCACCCTCGACCGCGTCGTACAGGCCAAGAAGCTACGCTGCGGCGTAATGCTGGACTCACCGCCTTCAGGCTACCGCACCCCGGACAACCAGCCCGATGGCTTCGATGTGGCCTATTGCAAGGACATGGCCCAGGCCCTGGGCGCCACGGCGGAAATCGTCGAAACGCCCTCGGCCGACCGCATCCCGGCGCTGGTATCCAATCGCATCGACGTGCTGGTAGCCTCGACGACCAGCACTGTCGCTCGTGGGCTGTCGGTGGCCTTCACCCAGCCCTACATGAACTACACCACCGCGGTGATCACTCGCAAGGACAGCGGCATCAAAAGCTACGGGGACCTTAAGGGTCACACGCTGGGCGGGGTCACCGGCACCTCGACCGAGCAGCTGCTCAAGCGCGACATCGCTGCCTGGAACGATGGCAAAACCCAATACACCGCCTACGGCAGCGATACCGAGGCGTTCCTCGCCCTGCAGCAAGGCAAGGTCGACGCTCTGCTGCAGGCCACCGCGGTCGCCTCCGCGCTGATCAAGAGCGGGCAGTTCCCCACCTTCGAGATGGCAGGGCAGGCGCCATTTCCGCCGGACCTCGTTTCCATCGCCGTGCGCCGTGATGACCAACAAATGCTTGGCTGGGCGAAATTGTTCGTGTGGAACCAGGTGTCGTCCGGCCGTTTCGGGCAGTTGTACCAGCAGTACATCAGCAGCACCGAACCGCCGAGCCTGAAGGTTTCCGGCGTCGATTTCTAAACCAATGGCAACTGAACAGGATACTTTCATGATTCGCTTCGAACTCACTAACCGCCGGGTTCTGGTCACCGGCGGCGCTTCTGGTATCGGCCTGGAAACCGCGCGCCGGCTCGCCGAAGCGGGCGCCGACGTGGCCATTAACTTTCTGCCTGGCGATACCCGCGCCGAGCAAGCGCTGGAAAGCCTGGCCCAATACAAAGGCCGGGTGATCGCCGCCCCTGGCGACCTGGCCGACGCGGCTGCTGCTCAGGCCATGGTCGAACAAGCCATTGCCGACCTCGGCGGGCTCGACCTCTTGGTCAATAACGCCGGCACCCCTGGCTTGAGTAAACCCGTACCGGTGGGCGACTTGGACGGCATCAGCGAGGCGCTATGGGCCACGTTGCTCAACGTCAACCTGATGAGTGTATTTCGTTGCTCCAAAGCCGCCGCCAGCGCGTTGAAGGCTAGCCGCGGTGCCATCGTCAATACGGTATCGATCGCCGGGTTCAGCGCGGTGAGCAGTAGCATCTGCTACAGCGCCTCGAAAGCGGCGGCGATCAATCTCACCAAGAACCTTGCCCGAGGGTTGGCGCCCGAGGTGCGAGTCAATGGCGTGGCGCCGGGCGCGGTAGACAGCAGTTGGGCGATCCAGTGGACCGAGCAGCACCGCTCCACCTCCGAAGCCGCTACCCCGCTCAAGCGCTGGGCTACACCGGGCGATGTCGCCGAGGCGATTCTCTACCTGGGCTTTGGCGCGGCCATGACCACGGGTCAAGTCCTAGTGATCGACGGCGGCATCTCAATCTGACGGCCCTTCTCCGCATCCTCAGACCTACGCCAGGCATCTCATAAGGCAGATGCCCTGGCGAGGTTTGCATGATTGAGTTCGATGGGCGTTTGGTTCCAAACCAAACGCCTTGATCGCTGTTCGATCGCACTCAGCATCCCCGCGCCTCCAGCGCGCACGCCTCCAATCCTACCTTGATAGCTTTTGGCCAGTATTGCCGATGGCAATACCCGCGCCGGTGCGGTGTGCCGACCCCTCGATAGTTGGTCCGGAGCGCGCGGTTCAGGCGTACCAGCCGGTGCTCCCACTGCACCGCCATGGCCATTTAAGTGGCTAGCCCGTGATAACGCGCCATTATCCTTTATCAGAAATTCTTAAAAAATCTTGTTATTTGCGTTCTACCCATATGTAATTACACCGTACGTACCACAGAACGAAATCGAGGCGGCAAATGGCACGAGGTGGCATCAACAAGGCGCTGGTAGAAAAGGCACGTGATGCGCTGCTCGCACGAGGGCAGAACCCCAGCATTGATGCGATCCGGGTGGAGATGGGCAATACCGGGTCCAAGAGCACCATCCACCGCTATCTCAGAGAGCTGGAGCAGGCCCAGGGCACGCTTGCCGAAGGCATGGGTTCTATCAGCGACGAATTGACCACGCTGGTGCACACCCTTGCGCAGCGGCTGCATGACGAGGCACAAGCGCGCATCGATGCGGCTCAAAAGGCCTTCGATGAGCGGCTTGGTCAGTTACAAGTGGAGGCTGCCGGGCATGCCAACCGTGCCGAAGGGCTGCAACAGGCGCTTACCCGTAGCGAGGAGGCGCTGGCCCAGGCGCTGGAGCAACTGACTGAAACCCGGGCCAGCGCCCAGGTAGAGCAAACCCGCAACGCGCGGCTGGCCCAGGCCTGCGAGGATTTGGAAGCGCGACTGGCAGACAAACAGCAGCAGGTGGTTTCGCTGGAAGAGAAGCACCGCCATGCCCGCGATGCGCTCGAGCACTACCGCGCCGCAAGCCGCGAGCAAAGGGAGCAAGAGCAACGCCGTCACGAGGGGCAACTGCAACAGGCACAAGCGGAGCTGCGCCAGGCGCAGCAGGCGCTGGTGGTACGCCAGGACGAACTCACTCGCCTCAATCGCGACAACGAGCGCCTGTTGTCCGCCCTGGCGCAAAGCGAGCAACAGCAGGCGAAGGCGGCGGAGCAGGGCGTCGTCTTGCAAAAAGACGTCGCCCGATTGACCACCGCGTATGGGCAGGCGCAGGGCGCGCGCGAGGTGCTGGAGACGCAACTGGGCGAGCTGCGCGCCAACCTGGCTCAGGTGGGCGACGCCGCGGCCCGGCAAGCGCAAGAGCTGGCCGAAGCCACTGCACGTGGGCGCTTGCTCGAGCAGGCACTGGCAGAGGCCAAGGCTACGCAAACGGCCCATCACTCCGATGAAAACCCTGCCTGAGCCCAGGCAAAAAAAAGCCACCGCTCCGGGGAGGCGCGGTGGCGAACTGTTTCTCACCAAAGGACGAAGTGGAGACACGCCGGGCGGACCAGGCGGCGGGGGGTGTCTGGCCACCCGGCGGCGTCTTTACTTCGAGGCCAACGTTAGCACCGTCCTAATCCATTGATGAATCAGCCCAATTAATAGCGATTATTGCTCAAATGCATAAATAGATAAGAGGCTGGGCGGGGTTCGGCGCAAGGGCCAGATTGTTACCGTTGGTTTGAATTCGGAATATTCCGATACTAAACCCCTCTTCCAGCCCCTAAAGTGCGCGGCCAGTTCAACGGCGGCATTTTTGGCCGGGCAGCATATTCCGGGGTTTCCCCCGGAAAGTCTTCAGGCTAAGCTCTGAAAACGGGAGACCTCCCGAGCCAAGCCTTCCGGCGAACTCCCTCCAGGGGCGCCCAGGGGCGCGCCATGAACCGAAAGTTTCGAGGCTTGGCACCATGAAAACCGATTTCGCATTTTTCCCCTTCCTGCCCACGGCTTGGGCGCTGTCCCAGCCTCTGTCTCCCAACCAGGCAGATGCACTGTGAGGGCTACCGCCGCGCCCCTGCGGCTGATGCTCCTAGATGACCACGAATTCATTCTCCATGGCATGTCCCACGTGCTGGCGAATCAGGCCGATATCCAGGTGGTCAGCACGCACCACACCAGCCGTTCGTTGCTCGATGCCTTGCGCAATACCGACGTCAATATCGTGGTCATCGATTACTCGCTGAGCCCCGGCGAGGTGGATGGGCTGAACCTGATCAAGGCCATTGGCACCCGCTATCCCAATACCCGTGTGATCGTCATTTCGTCTCTGCACACCCCGGCCACCGTTGCCCTCAGCCTGCGCTGCGGAGCGGTGGGCTTCGTGGGCAAGGAGCTGGGCGCCGAGGAGTTGCTCAAGGCAGTGCGCACCGTCGCGGCCGGGAGGATCTACCTGCACCCAGACATGGAAGGCGAACTGCACCGCAACAATGTGGCTACCCATCCGCTGGGCCCGGCCGATGCCGACGACGCCGAGCCGGTGGCCGCGCTGGTCAGCACCCAGGGGCTGACCCTGCGTGAGCGGGAAGTATTACGCTGCTGCCTCGACGGCCTCTCGGTGACCGAAATTGCCCGCAAGTTCTCCCGCAGCATCAAGACCATCAGCGCCCAGAAGCAATCGGCCTACCGCAAGCTCGGGTTACGCACCGATAACGAGTTGTTCAAGCTGCGTGCCCAGCTGGAAGGTTGGTAAGGTGGTGTTGCGCGGGGCTGTCCTGCTGCTCGCCACGTTTTGCAGCCTGCCGGTGCTGGCCCAGCCGGTCAGCGATCCCTTGACCCAACTCCACAGCGAAGTTTTCACCGAGCAGGAACGGGCCTGGATGCAGGCCCATCCGGTGGTCCGCTACGCCATCGACCCCTATTGGCCCATGGAGTACCGCGACGAGCACGGGCAGCATCGCGGGCTGACCCGCGAATATGTGGATTACATCGCCAAGGTTACCGGGCTCGTCTTTGAACAGGTACCCAGCGCAAACCTGCAGCAAAGCCTGAAAATGATCGAGCGAGGTGAGCTCGATGCCGTGTCAGCCGTGTCGGCGCGGCTGCTCGAAGATGATCTTCACCACCGGCTGCTGTTCACCGATCCTTATTTCGTCGGGGCCTCGGTCATCATCACCAAGGCCGCCAGCCCGATCGCTTACAACCCTGGCAAGCTGGATGGGCAGGTGGTGGCGGTAAAGGGTGGCGGGGGCTACGAACGCTACCTGAGCCGCAATTACCCCGGCATCCACCTGCTGCTGCTCAACGACCCGGAAGAGGCGCTGGCTGCGCTCGATGAAGGCCGCGCCGACGCGGTGATCGGGCTGGACCAGGCATTGCGGCCGCTGGTGCGGCGCAAGTACTTCGATCAACTGCACCTCTCCGGGGTGATTTCCGATATGCCGGCAGTGATCGCCATGGGCATCGCGCCCACCCAGCCGGTTCTCAAAAGCGTCATCGACAAGGCCCTCGGCACGCTGACGTCCCGGGCCACCGATCAGATGGATGCCCGGTGGGTGGCGCAGAGCGACTTCGGCGTACCGTCGTGGGCGAGCCTGCTGCGCTACTACGGCTGGGAGCTGCTCGGCCTCTGCGCGTGCGTCCTGCTGCTGGTGGCCTTCGCCCGTAACGCCACCCGTGCGCGCAAGGCCGCGCAGCAGAGCGAAAGCGTGAAAACGGCGTTTCTGGCGATGATGAGCCATGAAATCCGCACACCGATGAACGCCATTCTGTCTTCCATCGAGCTGCTCCGGCGCACGCCGCTGGAGCCGCGCCAGGAGCAACTGGCGGCTTTGGCCGGTAACTCCGCCGGCAACCTGCTCGAACTGCTCGATAACGTGTTGGATCTCTCCCGGCTCGAGGCGCGCCGCGTGGAACTGGCGCCGCAGCCTACCCAGCTCTGGGCGTTGGCCGAAGCCGTGGCCGATATCCACCGCCTGGCGGCTCAGGCCAAGGGTGTTGCCTTGCACCTGCATTGCGAGGGCCCGCCGGCACCAACGGTGATGGTCGATGCCGTGCGCCTGCGGCAGATCTTGACCAATCTGCTGTCCAATGCGGTGAAATTCACCGCCGAGGGGCAGGTCGACCTGCGCCTGAGCCTGACTGAAGGCGAGCCGGCGATGCTCCACCTGGAAGTGGTCGACACCGGTGTGGGCATCGCGCCGGAGCGCCAGGCGCAGCTGTTCCAGCCATTCGTCCAGGCCGACAATTCCACCAGCCGGCGCTACGGTGGCAGTGGCCTTGGCCTGGCCATCTGCAAGGACCTGGCAACGCTGATGGGCGCGGACATCGGCCTGCACAGCACGCCAGGGCAGGGGACCACGGTCTGGTTACGCATGCCGCTGCAATGGGCCACCGAACCCGCCCTGGCCTCGCCGCCGGAACCTTCGGCCGCAGCGGCGGCAGACCTACGCCCGTGCCTGTTGCTGGTGGAAGATCACCCGGTCAACCAGCAGGCGATCGGCCTGCAGCTGGAAGCCCTGGGCTATCGCTGTGAAGTGGCGCCGGACGGGCCCGCTGCCTTGGCGAAGCTGGCCAGCGATGACCGGGGCGAGTTGGCGGCGGTGCTGCTCGATTGCCAACTCCCAGGCATGGACGGCTATGAAGTCGCCCGCAGGATTCGCCTGCGCGAGCGCGAGCTCGGCCTGCCGCGCCTGGCACTACTGGCGATCTCTGCCGCCAACGACGACGCCCACCATGAGCGGGTGTTCACCAGCGACATGGACGCCAGCCTGAGCAAGCCGCTGCGCCTGGCGGAGCTTGAAGCGCTGTTGGGCCTGTGGGTGTCGGCGGCGCCCGCGGCGCAAGCGCCGAGCCCGCACCAGCAGCTGCAAGCGATTTTCGTCAGCAGCACCGAAGCGGACCTGCTGGAAATCGACGCCGCGCTCAAGATGGGCGACGCCAGCCGAGTGGTGCACTGGGCGCACAGGATTCACGGCGCCGCGTTGATGGTCGGGGCAGGAGAAGTCGCCGCCCTGGCGGGTGCGCTGGAAGAACAGCTCAGCCGGGAGCCGCCACAGTGGCCCGGCGCCGAGCAAGTGCACGGGCTGCGGGCCGCGCTGCGGCAGCACTCGTCGGCGCTGGGCTGACCGCCCGGCGCCGGCCTTTGTCAGAGCTTGAAGCGCAGCACCGTGTTGTTAAGGCCGACTGCCAGGCGCGACAGGTCATTGCCGGCGGCCGCGGTCTGTTGCGCGCCCGCGGCGGTCTGCGTGGAGAGATCACGGATGCTCACCAGGCTGCGGTCCACCTCGCGGGCGACTTCGGCCTGCTCTTCGGTGGCAGAGGCAATGTTGAGGTTGCGGGCGTTGATCTGCCCGATCGCCGCGGTGATGTCCGCCAGGGCCGCGCCGGCGGCTTGGGCCACTTCTACGCTGACCTTGGCGCGGTCGCTGCTGTCGGCCATGGAGCTGACGGCTTGGTCGGCCCCGGCCTGGATCGCCACCATCATCTGCTCGATCTGCGCGGTGGACTGCTGAGTGCGGTGTGCCAGGGCGCGTACCTCATCGGCGACCACGGCGAAGCCACGCCCGGCCTCTCCGGCGCGCGCCGCCTCGATGGCCGCGTTGAGCGCCAGCAGGTTGGTCTGTTCGGCCACGCCGCGGATCACTTCCAGCACGCCGCCAATGCTGCGCACCTGCCCCGCCAGGGCATTGAGCTCGCCTGCGGCACGATCGACCGCGCCTTGCAGGTCGTTGATCGAGGTCACCGTGCGCGCCACTTGCCGCTGGCCGTGCTCTGCCGCCGCGCTGGACGCCTGGGCCGCTTCGGCGGCCAATACCGCGTTGCTGGCGACTTCATCCACCGCCGCCGACATCTCGTTCATCGCAGTGGCCGATTGCGCGATCTCGTCGTTCTGCCGCTGGATGCCGCGCAGGGCATCGTCGGTCACCGCCGCCATTTCCTCGGAAGTCGACGCGAGCGAGGTAGAGGATTCGCCCAGCTCGGCAAGGGTGGCGCGCAGGTTCGCTTGCATCTGGCCCAGGGCGCTGAGCAAACGGCCGGGCTCGTCGCTGCCGTCGTGGGGCACCGGCTGGCTGAAGTCGTTGGCGGCGATACGCTCGGCAACGCCGACGGCGCGGTTGAGCGGGGCCACCAAGCTGCGGGTGAAGAGGGTGGCCAGGGCGACGGTCGCCGCCAGTGCCAGCACTATCACTACCCAGGTGACCTCCTGGGCCTGGGTATAGGTCGCGCTGGCATTGGCGTCCTCGCGCTTGACCTTGCCATCGATCAGCCCGTTGAGCTTGTCGATCAGCGCCTGCACCTGTTCCGCGGCGCGGGTCATCTCGCCGCTGCTGGCGGTAAGGGCAGTGACCTCGTTCTCGTGCCCGGCGCGCACCGCCGTGAGGTAACGCGTATGCACGTCAAGGTAGGCCTGGGTCGCCTGGCGCAGCTCGGCGTAGGTCGCTTGGCCCTGCTCGCTGATCATCAGCGGGCGCAGGGTCTCCAGGTCACTGGCGAGGGCGCCACGTGCCTTGTCGATGCGCTGTTCGGCCATGGTCACGCTGTCGCCGTCCTTGGCCAGGCGCAAGCTGCCGTTGTACAAGCGGATCGACAGCAGGTCGTTCCGCACCTGGTCGATGGTTTGCACGCTGGGGAGCACGTTCTGTTGCAGGAGGGTCTGCGAGGCCCTGATGGCGGAGACCTGGCTCAGCGAGAACAGGCCAAAGGCCGCGACCAGCACGGCGAAGAAACCAAAACACAGCAGCGAGCGCTGCGCGATGCGCATGCGGCGTAAAAACATTGCAGAGACCCCTTGATTGTGGATCCCGCTAGTATCGGCTGAAACGGTTAATCCTTGATATGGCCCGTCGCTATTATCGCGTTACGGAGCGCTATTGGCCCGTCTGCGAAGCCAGGAAGGCCACCAGGTCGCTGAGCTTCTGATCGCTGCCGATCCACCAGAAATTCATCCGCGTGCCAGGAACTACGCCCTTTGGGTCGTCGATATAGGCCTTGAGCTTGTCTTCGGACCACACCACCCCGGCGTTACGCATGGCGTCGGAGTACTGGTAATCGGCGGTAGTGCCCGCCTGGCGGCCGACCACCCCGGTCAGTTGGGGGCCGAAGGCGGCCTGGGCGCCGGGGCCGATGTTGTGGCAGCCGCTGCACTTGGCCTGGAACACCGTGCGACCGGCCTCGGCGTCGCCTTCGGCAAACGCGCTCCGAGCCAAGGCCACCAACAACAAAGCGGCAAAGCGCCGCTGCGTAATCACGAGCATCTGAGATTTCCATACATGAGGCACACCGGCGCCTATGGTCGCAGCAAAGCCAGGGCCAGCACCAATGAATCGGGTGTTAACCCAGCTGTAATTTTCTGAGCTGCCGCTGCGTTCTACCGGCAAACATCTGCCGGCGCTGCCTGGTCCGCTCGATGGCGACCTGCCCCGGCTACACCGTACGTAGAGGGCATGATGCCAGCAATCCATTCATTCAAACCCCTGGTCAGTGCCCTGGCGGCCGCAGGGGCGGCCCGGGGCCCCGGGCGCTTCGCCCGCCTGGGCGTGGCCTGCCTGCTGCCGCTATCGGCGCAGGTATGCGCCGCGGAGGTCAATTTCAACATCGCCCCCCAGCCACTGCGCTCCGCGCTCGAGCAATTCAGCGAGCAGAGCGGTCTTCAGGTGCTCTACAACGCAGCGGACCTCGAGGGTGTGAGTGGCGGCACGGTGAAGGGGCGGATGGGCACGGATGAGGCGGTCAATCGCCTGCTTAATGGGCAGGGGGGCATCAGTTATCGCATGGACGGCAGCCTGCTGACGGTTACCCGCGCCAAAGTGGGGGTGGTCGACCTGGGGGTCACCGCGGTGAGTTCCGCTTCGGTGGGGTCCGCCGTCACCACCGAGGGCAGCCGGTCTTATACCTCCGGCGCGGTGACCGTAGACAAGGGCGTTCAGGCGGTGAAAGACATCCCGCAGTCGATCACGGTGATCACCCGTCAGCAGATGGATGACCAGAACACCAACAGCATTTCCGACCTCGTCAATCGCGCGCCGGGGCTGACCGCGGCCAAGTCTCCCGGTGCCGGGCTGTTTATCTATTCCCGCGGTTTTAGCATCGATACCGTGCAGTACGACGGTGTGCCGCTGCCCCGTAACACCTACTCGTTGGGCAGCTACCTTACCGAAGACCTGGGCATTTACGACCGTGCCGAAGTGTTGCGTGGGCCGGCAGCGCTGCTGCAGGGCGGGGACAGCCCGGGTGGCGCGCTGAACCTGGTGCGCAAGCGCGGCCAGGACAAGCCCGCCGTTACCGTGACCGGCACCGCGGGCACCTGGGACCGCTACGGCCTGAGCGTGGACGCTGGCGGGCCGCTGAACCAGAGCGGCACGGTGCGGGGGCGTACGGTGGTCAGCCAGAACGAAGGGGGCTCTTTCATCGACTACGTGCGGGGGTGGAAACAGACCGCCTACGGCGCGCTGGACATCGACTTCACACCCGACCTGACCGTAGGGGTAGGGGTGTCCAATCAAAAAGGCCACTCCCGCCCGGCCATGCTTGGCCTGCCGCGTTATGCCGATGGCAGCGATCCACACTGGAGCCGATCGAGCTACGTCGGCGCTGCCTGGAACCGTGCAGACAACGACCAGACCACCGCTTTCCTCGACGCCACCTACCGCCTCAACGACGACTGGCATGCCAAGGCTGCCGCCGTGTATATGAGCGAGCACAACGGTGCCACCTACCAAGCGTTGTGGAACGCGGTGCCCAACAATGGCGCCGCCAACGATTACATCGACTGGGCCACCGACTTCACCACGCGCAACAAGGGGCTGGACCTCTACCTGGATGGGCAGTTTACCGGGTTCGGTTTCGAGCAGACGTTCCTGGTGGGGGCCAACTACTCGCAGATCAAGACCGACGACCGCTATGCCCGGGCGCCCATGGCGGGCGCGGACTCCTTCGACGTGGACCATCACCGGCCGATGCCAAGCATCTACGAGCTGGCCACTCGCCGGGACGCAGCGGGCAACGGCCTGGGCCGCCTGACCGACTACGACATCATCCAGAAGGGCCTCTATAGCCGATGGTCGGTCAACCTCACCGACCCGCTCAAGCTGATCCTCGGTGCGCGCACCAGTTGGTATGACCTGACCTATACCGCCCGGGATTTCACCGGGGCTGCGATAGGCGAGCCGTCGACCACCACCACCTCGGGCGAGTTCACACCCTATGCGGGCCTCGTCTACGCGCTCACGCCGCAATGGTCCACGTACCTGAGCTACACCGATATCTTCCAGCCGCAGACCAACCAGAGCGCGCAGGGGACTGTTATCGAGCCGGTCACCGGCAAGAACTACGAGCTGGGGTTGAAGGGCGAGCTGTTCGACGGCGCGGTGAACACCTCCATTGCGTTGTTCCGCTACGACCAGCAGAACCTCGCCACCCCGGACACCGAGAGCAACAACGGCACGTGCTATTGCTCCCGGGCGGCAGGTGAGGTCCGCAGCCAGGGCCTTGAAGCGCAGATCAGCGGGGAGGTGCTCAGTGGCCTGCAACTGATGGCGGGCTACGTCTACAACACCACCCAGTACCTCAAGGACACCCGTTACCAAGGCCAGGTGTTCAGTACCTGGTCGCCCAAGCATCAACTCAAGGCGTGGGCGGACTACACCCTGCCGGGCGCCCTCGAACGGGTGTCTCTGGGAGCAGGGGTGACGGCCGTGACCGGCACCACCTCCTATGGCCGCGATCCCTCGTTCGACTTGCCGGGCTATGCCATCTGGGATGCCCGGGTGGCGTACAAGGTCAGCGATGAAATCACCGTGGCAGCCAACATGAACAACCTGTTCGACAAGAAGTACTACGTGCCGGCCTACAGCACGAGTGAGTACAACAACTACTACGGGGACCCGCGCAACCTGATGTTCAGCGTGAAATACACCCCTGAGCTCTGATGCCTCACCGAACACGCCTGGCTTTACCCCAGCCGCGTACCTAGGCAGCATGGCCGTTTTGCTCAAGAGGCTGTGCCATGCGACGTCTGCCGTCCCTGGGTGCGTTGAAAACCTTCGAGTGCGCGGCCCGTCATGCCCACTTCGGCCGCGCCGCCACCGAGCTGTGCGTCACTGACAGCGCGGTGAGCCATCAGATTCGCCAGTTGGAGGAGCAACTGGGGGTGGCGCTGTTCGTGCGGGAGGGGCGGCAGGTGCGCCCCACGCCAGCCGCCGGGCGGTTGATGCAGCGCTTGCAGCAGGCATTCGAACTGATTGGCGAGGCCTGCGACCAACTGCGCGACCCATCGTCGCTGGCCGTGTTGCGCCTGGCCGTGACCACGGAGCTGGCGCAGAAGTGGTTGATCAGCCGGTTGAGCGATTTCTCCTACCGTTACCCTCACATCACCTTGCACCTGTATGAGCAGCCCATCGAAGCGACGGTGCCCGGCCAGGACATCGACGTGGCCATCACCTATGGCGGCGGCCCGGCGGACAGCAGCGCCTATTTCGTGCGCCCGCTGCCGGCGCTGGAGTTCTTTCCGGTGTGCAGCCCGGGGCTGTTCAACCAGGGCACCCTCAAGGTGCCGAAAGACCTCGCCCGCCATTGCCTGCTGCACGACGACCAGGACGGCAAGACCTGGACCGCCTGGCTGGCCCGTCACGGCGGCGACCTGCGGCCCGCGCGGCACCTCTACCTGCCCCACGCCGGGCTCACCCTGGAGGCGGCGATCCAGGGGCAGGGGATCGCCATGGGCGACAACCTGACCGCCCAGGAGGACCTGCACAGCGGCCGCCTGGTCAGGCCGTTCGCGGCCTCGATCACTGCCCTGGGCCAGTACGCGTTGGTGTGCGAGCGGGTGCGCCAGGACCGCCCCGCGGTCGCGCAGTTACTGGGCTGGTTTGCCGAGCAGTTGGGCGATTGATGAATCCAGCTCAAGGGTTGTGCAATATTGCTCGTTGGCGCCGTTGGGCTTTGAAGCCGTAGGGTTGAGCTATTCCCGCCCGCTAACGAGGTTCCCATGGCACGCTTGCTCGACACCCTTCCCAAGCACGACGGTTTCCGCCTGCCCGGCGAGTTCGAACCCAAGGCCGGCTGCTGGCTCGGCTGGCCCGAGCGCCCAGACGTGTGGCGCAACGGCGGCAAGCCCGCGCAGCACGTGTGGGTGGAAATCGTTACGGCCATCGCCAGCAGCGAGCCGGTGACCGTGTGCGCCTCCGCCGCGCAATTCGCCAATGCCCGCCGCCTGCTGCCGCCCCAGGTGCGGGTGGTGGAGATGACCTGCAACGACACCTGGTTCCGCGACAGCGGCCCGTGCTTCGTGGTCAACGACCACAGCGGCGAGGTACGCGGCGTGGACTTCGAGTTCAACGCCTACGGTGGCCTGGATGGCGGCCTGTACTTCCCCTGGGACCGCGACGACCAGATCGCCGCGAAGATCCTCGAGATCGAGAACCTCGACCGCTATCGCGCGCCACTGATCGCCGAACTGGGCGGCATCCAGAGCGATGGCCAGGGCAGCATCCTCACCACCGAGCAGTGCCTGCTCAACCGCAACCGGAACCAGCACCTGGGCAAGGCCGAGGTCACCCAACGGCTGACCGATTACCTGGGCGCCGAGCAGGTGATCTGGTTGCCGCGCGGCTGCAAATTCGATGAAACCGACGGCCATGTGGACGACCTCGCGTGCTTCGTGCGCCCCGGCGAAGTGGTGCTGCAATGGACCGACAACCGCGACGACCCGCAGTGGGAGATCTATCAAGAGGCCTATGACGTACTGCGCAGCACCCGCGACAGCCGTGGCCGTGAGCTCAAGGTGCACAAACTGGCGCAGCCAGACCCACTCGAGTGGACCGCCGCCGAAGCCGCCGGGCTGGACCAACTGGACACGACCCACACCCGCGAGGCGGGCACGCGGATTTGCGCCTCCTATATCAACTACTACGCCGGCAACAGCGCCATCGTGGTGCCGCTGTTCGGTGTGCCGGAAGACCGCCAGGCGCTGGCGACCCTCACCGAACTGTTCCCACGCCATCGGATCATCGGGATCGAGAATTCTCGGGAGATTCTTCTCGGCGGGGGCAACGTCGCCTGCATCACCATGCCGCAATACGCCGGCGCGCGGCAGGGTAGCCAAGGAGGGGCGGCATGAAGAAAACCTATCTGGGGCTAGGCCTGCTGTGGTTGTTGGTGCCCTGGGCCAGCCAGGCGGCAGACCCACCCAGGCCCACGGTCAACCTGTACATCTGGGGCGAATACCTGGCCCCAGACACCCTCGCCAACTTCGAGAAGCAAACGGGCATCCGGGTGGTCGCCGACCACTTCGATAACCTGGAGATCGTCGAAACCAAGCTGATGACCGGCCGCAGCGGCTACGACCTGGTCCTTACCGCCGGCCAGCACCTGTCACGGGCCATCGCCGCCAAGGCGATCCAGCCGCTGGACAAACAACAGCTGCCCCATTACAGCGGCATTGGCGAAGCCTTCCGCCGCGAGATGGCGGTGTTCGACCCGGGTAACCGCTATGCCGGCATCTATGGTTGGGGCACCACCGGCTTCGGCTACCAGCAGCAGGCGATCGCCAGCCGCCTGCCGAATGCGCCCACGGACAGCTGGGCCATGCTGTTCGACCCGGCGGTGGTGTCCAAATTCGCCGACTGCGGGGTGAGCCTGCTGAACGACCCCAACGAGGTTTTCGCTGCGGTGATGCGCTACATGGGCCTGGACATCAACCGCCAGAGCCTGGACGACCTCAAGCTGGCCGAGCAGCAACTGGCGAAAATCCGCCCCTACGTGCGGTACTTCGACAACGACCTGAACCTCAACGACATGGCTAACGGCAACACCTGCCTGTCGATGTCCTGGAACGGCAACATCGCCATGGCCGCGACCCAGGCCGCGGCCGCCAACAAGCCGTTCAGCCTGGTGTACAAGATCCCCAAGGAAGGCACGCTGATCTGGTTCGATGCCATGGTGATCCCCGCCGATGCGCCGCACCCGGCCGAGGCCCACGCGCTGATGGACTACCTGATGACCCCGGAGGTGATCGCCCCGATTACCGACACCATCCACTACGCCAACGCGATCACTGCCGCCGATGCCCTGGTGGCCCCGGCCATCCGCAACGACCCTGCCACCTATCCACCCGCCGAGGTGCGCGCCACCTTGTACAGCAAGAACGACAACAGCAAAGCCTTCAACCAGGCCATGACCCGGGCCTTCACCCGGTTGAAGTCGGGGCTGTAGGCACTGGCGCCAGCCCGCGAACCCAGTGGGAGAAGGTTCGCGGGCTTTTGCCCGTTCCCGCAGGCGGCTGTGTTCGGGTAGGCGCTGGCGCCGGCCTGCGAACCGTGCCGCGTGGGTTTGCCAAGCTACGCTATGCGGACCCCCGCCTATCTCGAGGTCCGTCATGATCCCTAGCAACCCGTTAGTGCTGCTCCTGGCCGCTGGCGTCATCGCCGGTTGCAGCGCCAACAACACCCACTCCGACGTCACCGCGCCGGGCGCCGCGAAGAAAGCCGATACCGTGGCCCTGGACAGCGGCGCCGCGCTGTTGCAAAGCCGGCCGCCGATCGACGCGCTCAACGCCTACCTGGACGGGTTTCATTTCTATAACGGGCATATCCATTCGCAAATGGAAGCGCACCATTACTGCTCGATCCTTAACGAGGAGGTGATCCAGTGCGTGATCTACGACGGCAACGTCAAGGATGCCAAGCTGATGGGGGTCGAATACATCATCAGCGAGCGGCTGTACGCCGGCCTTCCTCCCCAGGAGCAGGCCCTGTGGCACAGCCATATGCATGAGGTGAAATCCGGCCAACTGGTGGCGCCTGGCATCCCGGGGCCTGCCGAGCACGCGCTGATGGACAAGCTGGTGCACACCTACGGGAAAACCTGGCACACCTGGCACACCGACCTGGACAAGACCCTGCCGCTGGGCGTGCCCCAGCTGATGATGGGCTTCACCGCGGACGGCCAGGCCGACCCCGCCATGGTCAGCCAGCGCGACAGCCGCCTGGGCATCGACAGCGCCGAGGAGAAACGCAGCCGAGCCGATATCGTCGCACCGCCGGTGAACCCGGCAGCCGACGCATGGCAGCACGGCAAGGTGGTGCAGCTCGCCGACCCGACCGGCCAGCAGCATGATGCAATGCCCTCCAGCGGCGGCACGGCAGCGCCCGATCCGGCCAAGAATGCTCATTCCGCCAAGCCCTGAGCGCAGCCGTGGCGGGCATTGGTCAGCCCAGCGGAAGTGGCGCTTTGCCACGGAACTGATCGGGAGTACATTGCCTTCATTGCCATGGTTGTTGCCTGTCCGTTGTCGTGGCCTATAAGCACCAAAGGGGGGTGACATGTGCGAGCACGACAACGACGCCGCGGCCGAGCAGGCAATCAATGCATTTTTCGACGAACTGGCGCAGGTACGCATGCCCCACGGCATCGCTTGGGGGCATCAGACCCAGGTCGAGGAATTTCGCGCAACTGCGCTGGCGGCCCAAGGCGCGGCTTATCCGCGTGACGAGTTGTTGGGCTACCTCAGCGGGCTGGCGGTCGCCGGCGCGCTCAATGCCAACCAGGTAAGCCGCTTCACTGAACTGATCCGCGACTTCACCGGGCGTGGCTGGATGTAAACCCCCATCTGCGGGCTGGGCTCGAGCCCGCCAGGGGCACATTCCTTTTCCTTCATAACCCCCAGCCTGTCGGCCGCGCGCTTTATACATCGGCATGAGCGCGCAGCCGGGCGGCCGTGGCACCCGCCGCTTTTGGGTGCAGTTGCAATTCACTGCGTGAATCCTGCCCATACACCACCAACATCCTCATGTATCCCAGCGGGGTCCCCCTGCTAGGCTCTGCCTCCGTTGCCGCCATCCACGCTTGCCGCCTAGAGAGCCTCCATGACTGACCTGCTGCTCAACGAACGGGAACTGCGCTTTGCGCTGTATGAGTTGCTCGATACCCAAGCGCTGCTGGAGCGGCCGCGCTATGCCGAGCATGACCGTGGCGTGTTCGATGCCATCCTCGACACCGCCCGGCAGCTGGCCGCGGACTTCTACGCGCCCCACAACCGCAAGGGCGATACCCACGAGCCCACGTTCGATGGCGAGCGGGTCACCTTGATCGACGAAACGAAACAGGCCTGGGATGCGTTTGCCCAGGCAGGTTTCCTCGCCGCCCAGCACGATTACGAAGAGGGCGGCCTGCAGCTGCCAGAAGTGCTGCTGCGTGCCTGCATGGCCTATTTCAACGCCGCCAACATCTCCATGGTGGCGTACTCGTTCCTGAGCATCGGTGCCGCCAACCTGGTGAAAAGCTTCGCCAGCCCGGAGCTGCGCGAGCGCTTCTTGCCGCCCATGCTTGATGGCAGGTTCAGCGGCACCATGGCCCTGACCGAGCCGGGGCAGGGCTCCGCCCTGGGAGATCTGCGCACCAGTGCCCGGCCGGCAGCGGACGGCACCTACCGGGTGTTCGGGCAGAAGATGTTCATCTCCGGTGGCGACCACGAGCTGACCGAGAACATCGTGCACATGGTGCTGGCCCGGATCGACGGCGCGCCGGCGGGCGCCCGGGGCATTTCGCTGTTCCTGGTACCCAAGTACCTGGTGAACGCCGATGGCCAGCTGGGTGCGCGCAACGACGTGGCCCTGGCGGGCCTGCTGCACAAGATGGGCTATCGCAACACCACCTCCACGGTGCTCAGTTTCGGCGAAGGCGAGGGTGCCCACGGTTACCTGGTCGGCGAGCCTGGCCATGGGCTGGCGTACATGTTCCAGATGATGAACGAGGCCCGTATCGGCGTTGGCCTCGGTGCCGCCAGCCTCGGTTACCAGAGCTATATCCATGCCCTGGCGTATGCCCGCGAACGCCCGCAAGGCCGCTTGCCGGGCGCCAAGGACCCCGCCACCGCACAGGTGCGGATCATCGAGCACGCCGATGTAAGGCGCATGTTGCTGCAACAGAAGGTCTACGCCGAAGGCAGCCTGGCTTTGTGCCTGTATGCCAGCAGCCTGGTGGAAGACGCGCGCACCGCGGCCGGCGAACAGGCTCGGCGCGATGCCGCCGAGCTGTTGGACCTCATCACCCCCATGGTCAAGTCCTGGCCCTCGCGTTATGGCGTGCTGGCTTCGGATATCGGCTTGCAGGTGCTGGGAGGCGCCGGCTACACCCGCGAATACCCGCTGGAGCAGTACTACCGCGACAACCGCTTGAACCCCATCCATGAGGGAACCGAAGGCATCCAGGCGTTGGACCTGCTTGGGCGCAAGCTCGGCTCGCGGGGCGGCGCCGGCTATGGGCTGTTCCTGACCCACGCCCGGCACACGCTCACCGAGGCCGGCAACGACACCGGTTGCCAGGCGTTGGCCGCGGCGCTGGAAGACGCCCTGGGGGTGCTCGAACAGGTGACGACAGCGCTGCAGCAGCAGATAGCGGCCGATATCGACCGCGGCCTGGCCAATGCCAGCGCATACCTGGACCTGTTCGGCCGCGTGTTGGTGGGTTGGCTGTGGCTGCGCCAGGCGCTGGTGGCAAGCCGCGCGCTGGGCGAGGGCGCCAACGGCAGCGAGGCCGACTTCTACAACGGCAAGCTCCAGGCGGCGCGTTATTTCATGACCTGGGAGCTGGCGCCACTGCCCGGCCTTGCCAGGCTGTTGATCGAGGGCAACAGCCTGACGTTCGACATGCAGGACCGCTGGTTCTGATCAGCCATTGGCCGCCAGTAGCGCTTGCACCTCTGCCATGGTTGGGGCATGCGCCCCGGCATGGCTGCACGACACCGAGGCGCAGGCGGCGGAAAAACGCAGGCGCTCCTGCAGGTCGCTGATGCCCAGCAACCCCGACGCCAACCAACCGGCCATGCTGGCGTCGCCGGCGCCTACAGTGTCGGCGACCTGCACGCGAATGGCCGGCTGTTCGAAGCAGCCGTCGGTGGTATGCAGCACCATGCCGTGTTCACCTCGGGTGAACAGGATCTGCGCGGTGGCATTCAAACCGCGCAGTTCGGCCAAGGCGTGCTGCTCATCCAGGCCCGGGTAGATCTGCCGCAGGTCTTCGTCCGAGAGCTTGATCACGTCCGCCAGGGCCACCATGGTCGGGAAGGTCCGCTGCCGATAGGCGTCATCCATCAGGTTGCGCCAGTTGGGGTCGTAGCTGATGCACTTGCCGGCGGCCCGCGCCTGCCGGGCGATCGCCACCAAGCGCTCGCCCAGTGGCTGGCGCGCCAGGCTGATACAACTGAAGTGGCACAGTTGCGCAGCGTCGAGCCAGCCGGTTGGCAACGCAGCGGCATCGAAATGCAGGTCGGACTCGCCAGCGAAAAAGTACCGGGGAGGGCGGCTGGACGCCACGATGGCCACCAGCGGGTCGGTATCCGCGCGCTGGATGAACGCCATGTCCAGCCCGGCGGCTTCCGATTGCCAGGCGATTTCGTCTCCGAGCGAGTCGCGGCTGATCGAACCGGCGAAGGCGCTGGGCACGCCCAGCAGGCTCAGGCCGCGGGCCACGTTCCACGGGGCGCCGCCTGGATAGCCTTGCCAGTGGCCCGGCGCGCCTTGCACGATGTCGGTCAAGGCTTCGCCGAAGACCACTGCGCGGGGCATTGCCATGTTTGATTCTCCTTGGCTTGGGTTTTAGCGGCCTAACATAAGGGGAAACCTTCCAGGCGGCTAGCACGGCGACCCTTGGGTTCCGATACTTTCTTGCGGCCCGAAGCGTTCGGCGGGCGCCGCGCACCGCGGACGGATGCCTCTTGAAAACAAGCTTGCACGCGGGCACCATCTCGCCCACTAACGCAGCCAGTTCGCGGCGTACGGGCGCGTTGTCGCCTGCCCCCGCGCCCTTTCTGACAGATCATGGCTGCACCAGGTGAGTCCCCTCATGAATCCCCCCTCGACCGGCCCTGGGCCCACGCAAGCGACGCAGGCCGCGACGGCCAGCGATGCCGCCGAGCGCCTGCAATTGGCGCTGGATGCCGGCGCGATCGTCGGTACCTGGGTCTGGGACGTACCCAACGACCACTTCAGCGCCGACGAGCGCTTCGCTCGGTCGTTCGGGCTGTCTGCCCAGCGGTGCGTCGACGGGCTGTCGCTGGACGAGGTGATGGCTTCGATCCACCCCGAGGATAGCGCCCGGGTTGCGGCCGCCATCGCCGAAGCCCTCGGCCGTGGCGGGCCCTATCGCTGCGAATACCGCGTGCTGCAAACCGACGGCGTGTATCGCTGGATCGAGGCCAATGGCCGGGTGGAGCTGGACAGCACCGGCCAGCCGGTGCGGTTTCCCGGCGTGCTGCTGGACATCGAGATGCGCCGCGCCGCCGAAGCCGAGCGCGACCGGCTCACGGCCCTGCTCAGCACCTTCACCGCCGCGGTTCCGGGCGTGGTGTACGCCAAGGACGTGGCGGGGCGGATGCTCGTGGCCAACCATGGCACCACCGAGCTGATCGGCAAGCCCCCGGCGTTCTACCTGGGTAAAACGGACGTCGAGTTCCTCGAAGACAAGGCCCAGGCCCGGCAGATCATGGCCACCGACCAGCGAATCATGCGCGGCGGCAAGGCCGAGCAGATCGAGGAGCGGGTCGATATGCCCGACGGTTCGGCGGTGGTGTGGCTCTCGGTCAAGGCGCCGCTGTTCAATGATGCGGGGGAGGTGATCGGGCTGATCGGCTCCTCCATCGACGTGACCGCGCGCAAGACCGCCGAGGCGGCACTGCAGGACCTCAACCACACCCTCGAAGCACGCGTCGCCGCCGCCATCAGTGAACGGGAAGCGGCCGAGGCAGCCCTTCGCCAGGCGCAGAAAATGGAAGCGGTGGGGCAGCTCACCGGCGGGATCGCGCATGATTTCAACAACCTGCTGGCCGGGATCAGCGGCAGCCTGGAAATGATGCAGATGCGCCTTGCCCAGGGGCGCGGGGCGGAAATCGACCGGTACCTGTCCGTGGCCCAGGGCGCGGTGCAGCGAGCGGCGGCCTTGACCCACCGGTTGCTGGCGTTCTCTCGCCAGCAAACCCTCGCCCCGGTGCCCACCGACGTCAATGGCCTGATCCGCGGCATGGAAGAACTGATCCGCCGTTCCGTGGGCCCGGCGGTGGGCATCAGCGTGGACTTGGCAGCGGAACTCTGGCCTGCGCTGGTCGACCCGGCGCAGGTAGAGAACGCCCTGTTGAACCTGTGCATCAATGCCCGCGATGCCATGCCCGGCGGCGGCAGTATCGTCATCCAGACCTACAATACCCACCTTGCGGCCGGTGCCGACCTGGCACCCGAGCTGGCCCCTGGCGAATACCTGACGATTTGCGTGAGCGACACCGGCGTGGGCATGGGGGCGCACGTCCTGGCCCGGGCCTGCGAGCCTTTCTTCACCACCAAGCCGGCGGGGGCGGGCACCGGCCTCGGGCTGTCCATGGTCTACGGCTTTGCGCGGCAGTCTGGCGGGCAGATCAGAATCCATTCCGAGCCAGGCGTCGGCACCCAGGTTTACCTTCACCTGCCGCACCATGCCGCGCCCGTGGTGTCGCGCAACGCGCTTCCATCCTTCGCCGGCGCCCACCGCACGGTCAGTGGCGTTACCGTGCTGGTGGTAGATGACGAGGCGTCGATGCGCGTGCTGCTGACCGAGCTGTTGACCGGCCAGGGCTACGTGGTGATCGAGGCGGCCGACGGCCATGCCGGGCTGCAGTTGTTGCGCTCGGATGTGCGCATCGATCTGCTGGTGACCGACGTTGGCCTCCCGGGCGGCATGAACGGCCGCCAGATGGCCGATGCGGGGCGCCTGGCCCGGCCGGGCCTGCCGGTGCTGTTCATGACCGGGTATGCGCAAAGCCATGTGCTCGACCAGTGCCATCTGGAGCCCGCCACCGAGTTGCTCACCAAGCCATTCGCGTTGGATGCGCTGATGACGCAGGTAAGCGGGCTGCTCGGGGATCAGCGCACACCGCGCTAATGGCTATGCCAGAGGCGTTTCTTGAACATCGAGGGTTGTGCCACTGCCGATAATCCCTGAATCACGATTCAGGAGCGCGCGCATGGCTATGCATATCCCAGGGCAGGTTCCACCGGCCACCTTACGCAAGGTGATCGCGGCTTCGGCCATCGGCAACTTCGTGGAGTGGTTCGATTTCGCGGTGTATGGCTTCCTCGCCACGGTCATTGCGGCGCAATTCTTCGCCAGCAGCAGCCCTGGGGTTGCACTGCTCAAAACCTTTGCGGTTTTCGCCGTGGCCTTTGCCCTGCGCCCGCTGGGCGGCGTGGTGTTCGGCGCGTTGGGCGACCGCCTGGGGCGCAAGCGTATCCTGGCGGCGACCATCCTGATGATGGCCGGGGCTACCACCGCTATCGGCTTGCTCCCCACCTACGCCAGCATCGGTGTGCTGGCGCCAGTGCTGCTGACCTTGGCCAGGTGCGTCCAGGGCTTTTCCGCCGGCGGCGAGTACGCGGGGGCCGTGGCGTACCTTATGGAGCATGCTCCCAGGCACAAGCGCGCCTGGTACGGCAGCTTCGTGCCAGTGTCGACCTTTTCGGCCTTTGCCCTGGCCGCGGTGCTCGCTTACGCCCTGGAGGCCAGCTTGACCGCCGACGCCATGGCCAGCTGGGGCTGGCGCGTGCCGTTCCTGCTGGCCGCGCCGCTGGGCATCGTCGGGCTGGTGCTGCGCTGGCGCATGGAAGAAACGCCGGCGTTCAGGGCCGCCCGGCGAGCGGCAGACGTCCACGGCCACTCGCCGCTGCGCCAGACCCTGCGCGACCACGGCGCCGCCATATGCTGCCTCGGAGCGTTTATCTCCCTCACCGCGCTGTCGTTCTATATGTTCACCACCTACTTCGCCACCTACCTGCAGGTCGCCGGCCACCTGAGCCGCGCGCAGTCGTTGCTGGTGTCGACCGTTGCGCTGCTCTTCGCCGCCGGCGCCTGCCCGGTGGCCGGGGCGTTTTCAGACAAGGTGGGCCGGCGCAGAACCATCGGCTTCACCTGCCTCTGGCTCATGCTGACGGTTTTCCCCGCATACTGGCTGGCAGGCACGGGCGCGGTAGGCCCAGCGATCGCGGGGGTGCTGCTGCTCGCCGTGGGCGCGGTGCTGTGCGGCGTGGTCACCGCCGCGCTGCTGGCCGAAACCTTCCCCACCCGCACCCGCTACACCGCCTCGGCGATCACCTACAACCTGGCGTACACGCTCTTCGGCGGCACCGCGCCGCTGATGGCCACTTGGCTGATCGACCTGACCGGCAGCAACCTCGCACCGGCGTTCTACCTGGTCCTGATTGCAGTGCTGGCCCTGGCCGGCGGCCTCGCGCTGCCCGAGACCTATCGCATCTCCCTCGAGGGCGAGCAAGAGAGCGAAGGCTTGGAGCCGGCCTTGCAAGGAAGCTGACCGCCGGGTGCGTAGGAGCGGATTTATCCGCGAACCGGAAACGCCGCCGATGGTGACCTGCCGATCAGGGTGTATTCGCGGATAAATCCGCTCCCACAGTGCCGTGCGCCGGATCAACCCATCATCGCGCCTGCGAGTGAGCACGAAGCCAGAGGTGTGGCGCCGGCCTTGCAATAACGCTGGGCGCCGATTGCGTAGGAGCGGATTTATCCGCGAACCGAAAACGCCGCCGATGACGACCTGCCGATCAGGGTGTATTCGCGGATAAATCCGCTCCCACAGTGCCGTGCGCCAGAGGCTCTCTTACCCAACCATCATCGCGGCCTGCGAGTGCATACGAGGGCAGAGGGGTGGCGCCGGCACTGCAAGACGGCTGAGCGCCGATTGCGTAGGAGCGGATTTATCCGCGAACCGAAACGCTGCCGATGACAACCTGTCAATCAGGGTGTATTCGCGGATAAATCCGCTCCCACGGTGCCGTGCGTAGGAGGCTCTTTTACCAAACCCATCAACCGCCGAAACAGCGCGGTAAGCTGCTCATCGCTGACCGCCAGCAACCGGTCCCCAACGTAGTATTCGGTTTTGCTCCAGCCGGGAACATCGCAGGCCTGCACGTCGTTGAACAACCAATAGCCTTCCTGGCGGGCAATTTGGTCCCGCGCTTCGAGTAGCGTTTGCCGATCTGCGTCGATGTACAGGTGGAACATGTTTACCTGCGGTATTCGCGGCAGCACGCGGATACCGCAGATAGTGGACAGACATCCCGCTGCACTCAATGCTCTTTGGTAGCAGGCCTCTAGCATCGCCAGGCGACGGTCGAAACCCATGGCGGCGCTCATCACCATTGGGCCCTGCTTGATCAACGTGCCTCCAAGCCGCCTGCGCCATACCCGGGCTTGTTCGATAAAGTCCGCATCGCCCGCCAACAGGGCGCCGGCGATACCACCGAGCCCCTTATAAGCCGAGACGTATACTGATGCGAAGCCTTCGGCAATCTGAGCGTAAGAGCGCTGATAAAACGCACGGGTTTCCCACAACCGGGCACCGTCCATATGCAGCGGCGTGTCAGTGTCTTTGGCAGCCGATTTAAGGGCTTGCAGCTCGTCCCAATCTGGAAGTTGACCGCCTATCTCGCGTGCGGGCAACTCGGTTACCAGGCAACTGAGTGGCTCGGCAATGGCCAAAAGATCACTGGCGAGTATGGGCCTTAGACGATTGCCGACTGTCACTGCCTGCAGTTGGAATAGCGCCTGATAGGCCTGCTCCTCGTGAATCAGCAAATGTGAAGTTGCGTGCAGGCCTATGCGTGGCAAGCGCCGACGCTCGGCCCAGATCTGTAGCGCAATCAGCTGGGCCATGACACCGCTGGGGAGGAATAGCGCGGACGCTTTACCCAGCACCTCGGCGACTTTCGCTTCGAAGTCATTGATGAGCGCGCCGCTGCCGTAGCGATCATGGTTCACCTCATTGGCCCGCGCCCACTGCGCCATCTCCTCAAACCATTGTGCTGGCGTAGGTTCAGCGAACCCATTCAATTCCGCGCTGCAGGCTAAACGCAGCCGCTGGCGTTCTTCATCAGTAGGTGAAATCACAGGCATGCCTTATAGGGCGAAAGAGGTTCTGTCAGTTGCGGCTTAGCAAAGCAGAAACCCTAGGATGCGTCCAACCACGGCCCTCGGGCTTAACCCGACGAATGAGCTTGCGTGGGGTTTATCGGTGCCAGCCCGCTGCCCCGCCGATACTCCCTAGGCGTCTGCTTCATCTCGCAACGAAACTGGCGGTTGAAGTTGGAGACGTTGCTATAACCGACGTCGAAGCAGATCTCGGTGACGGACAGTTCGGTTTGCGCCAGCAGGCGGCAGGCGCGCTGGATGCGCAGTTTGCGCATCAGGTCGATGAAGCCGTGGCCGGTGATGCGTTTGAAGAAGCGCGAGAAGCCGGGCTCGCTCATTCCCAGGCGCTCGGCGATCACCGACAGGCGAGGGTCGGCGGTCAACTCGGCCAGCAGGTAGTCGAAGGCCTGATGCACCCGTTCGGCGCTGCGTGCGTCCAGGGACGGCGCATAGCAGGGGCTGGCCAGGGTGTGCACCTCAGGGGAGGGCGCCTGGGCCAGGGTAGCCAGCAGTTGCAGCAACAGGGCCAGCCGCGCCAGGCCCTGGGCGGCGCCGATGCGTTCGAGCAAGCAGGCGGCCTGTGCAGCAGTGTCGCCGCTGTACTCCAGGCCGCGCCGGGCCAGGTCGAACAGGGTTTTCAGTTCGCCGAATTCGGGGAAGGTATTGCGCAACGCCAACAGCGCCGCGCCATCGAATTGCAGCACCACGTCGCGGTTGGGCAAGTATTCCCCGGCGGCCAGGTCACCGATCCAGTCATGGGGCAGCCCCGGCCCGATCAGCGCCACGTGCCCAGGGCCGAAGGCGCCGATGTAGTCGCCGGCCACCAACCTGCCGCTGCCCTGGCGGATCAGGTGAATCTCAAACTCCGGATGGTGGTTCCAGCGGGCCAGTGGGTAAGGGTAGCCGTGCTCGTACCAGCGAAAGAACTGATCCGGCGGCGGCAGGATCACTTCGAGCTCGGCCGGCGGATGCTCCAGGAGTGCGCTGCGCTTGATCGGCATCTGCTGCCCCTTCTTATCGTTGTTAGGCGGTGTGGCCGGCTAACCCTACGTTGAAACCGCCCGGCCCGGCTAGCCTCGGTGGTGCGGGGTTTCGATACTTTTTTGCCCGGCATGCCAGGGTGCGCCCTGGGTAAAAAAAGCATCGAACGGGCGTACTGGATTCGTTTGTTCGTGGCAGCCCGGCGCTGCTCTAATCGGCGCGTCCGCCACCGATGTGCGGTTGGCAATAACAAAAACAACAGCTCCAGCGGGCCTGGCCCGGAGCGGAGAGCCTCCATGAAGCGTACCCCTGCGTTGATCCTCGCTGCCGGCCTGGGCGTGACACTCGCCAGCCCGGCGGCCGAAACCCTCACCATCGCCACCGTGAACAATGGCGACATGATCCGCATGCAGCGGCTGTCCAGGTTCTTCGAGCAGCAGCACCCCGAGGTCAGCCTCAACTGGGTGGTGCTCGAGGAGAACGTGCTGCGCCAGCGCCTGACGACAGATATCGCCACCGCCGGCGGGCAGTTCGATGTGCTGACCATTGGCACCTACGAAACGCCCTTGTGGGGCGCCAAGCACTGGCTCGAGCCGTTGGCCGACCTGCCCGCCGACTACGATGTGGACGACCTGTTCCCAGCAGTGCGCCAGGGGCTGTCGGTCAACGGCAGCCTTTACGCCCTGCCGTTCTATGGCGAAAGCACGGTGACGTATTACCGCACCGACCTGTTCAAGGCTGCGGGGCTGAGCATGCCGGCAGCGCCTACCTGGACGCAGCTGGGCGAGTTTGCCGCCAGGCTCACCGACAAGAGCAAGGGCCAATACGGGCTGTGCCTGCGCGGCAAGGCGGGGTGGGGGGAAAACATGGCGCTGCTGAGCACCATGGCCAACGCCTTCGGCGCCCGCTGGTTCGACGAGCGCTGGCAGCCGCAGCTGACCAGCCCGGAGTGGGCGGCGGCCGCGAACTTTTATGTGAACGCTTTGCAGCACTATGGCCCGCCGGGCGTGACCAGCAACGGCTTCAACGAAACACTGGCGCTGTTCAACAGCGGCAAGTGCGCCATCTGGGTGGACGCCAGCGTCGCCGGCTCGTTCACCACCGACAAAACGCAAAGCTCGGTGGCAGACAACGTCGGCTTCGCCGCCGCGCCGGTGCAGGCGACCGATAAAGGCAGCTCGTGGCTCTATGCCTGGTCGCTGGCGATTCCAGTCACCTCCCAGCACAAGGCGGCGGCCAAGGCCTTCATCGCCTGGGCCACGTCCAAGCCCTACGTGCAGCTGGTCACCGAGCAGGACGGCATCACCAACGTGCCGCCGGGCACGCGTCGGTCCACCTACAGCCCGGCCTATCTCCAGGCCGCGCCCTTCGCCCAGGTCACCCTCAACATGATGCAGCATGCCGATCCGTCCCACCCTTCGGCGCAACCGGTGCCATACACCGGCATCCAGTACGTGACCATCCCCGAATTCCAGGCCATCGGCACCTCCGTAGGCAAGCTGTTCTCCGCCGCGCTGACGGGGCAGATGACCGTGCAGCAAGCGTTGGCGGCCGCGCAAAGCAGCACCGAACGTGAAATGAAACGAGCGGGCTATCCGAAATAACCGGCCATGCCCAATACCGAGGATCAGCACATGAAACGACTTGAAGGTAAAAGCGCGCTCATCACAGGTTCGGCGCGGGGCATCGGCCGGGCCTTCGCCCAGGCTTACCTGGCGGAGGGCGCCAGCGTGGCCATTGCCGATATCGACCTCGAACGCGCCCGGGCCACCGCCGCCGAACTCGGCCAGGGCGCTTACGCGGTGGCGATGGACGTCACCACGCAAGGCTCGATCGACCAAGCCATCGCCACAGTGATCCGGCAGGTGGGGAAGCTCGACATCCTGGTCAACAACGCCGCATTGTTCGACCTGGCCCCCATCGTCGAGATCAGCCGCGAAAGCGTTGACCGGCTGTTCTCGATCAACGTCGCCGGCACCCTGTTCACCCTGCAGGCCGCGGCGCGACAGATGATCGCCCAGGGCCACGGCGGCAAGATCATCAACATGGCCAGCCAGGCCGGGCGCCGTGGCGAGGCGCTGGTGGGGGTCTATTGCGCCACCAAGGCGGCGGTGATCAGCCTCACCCAGTCGGCGGGGCTGGACCTGATCAAGCACGGCATCAACGTCAATGCCATCGCCCCGGGGGTGGTGGACGGCGAGCACTGGGACGGCGTGGATGCCCTGTTCGCCCGCTACGAAAACCGCCCCAGGGGCGAAAAGAAGGCCCTGGTCGGCCAGGCGGTCCCGTTCGGGCGCATGGGCACCGCCCAGGACCTCACCGGCATGGCGGTGTTCCTGGCTTCGAGCGACAGCGAGTACGTCGTGGCGCAGACGTATAACGTCGATGGCGGGAACTGGATGAGTTGAAGGTGCGAGCCGTGGTTCGCAGCCCGGCGCGGGCGCGCGGCCGAAGCCTGCGAACCTGTCAGAACGCCGCGAGAACCTGCCCTAGCAAGGCCATCGCCCGCTCGCTGTCCTCGCCCCAGGCATGCCCGTAGTTGAGCCGGGCGCAGTGCCGGAACGAGCGGGAGGCGGAGAAGATCGGCCCTGGCGCCAGGCTGATCCCTTGGGCGAGGGCCACCTTGAACAGGGTGAGCGAGTCTACCCGCTCAGGGAATTCGAACCACAGGAAGTACCCGCCATGGGGGCGGGTGACTTTGGTTTCGGCGGGGAAATAGCGCTCCGCCGCGGCGAGCATGGCTTGCTGCTGGCTTTCCAGGCTGTGCCGCAACTTACGCAGGTGGCGGTCATAGCCGCCGTGTTGCAGGTAGTCGGCGATGGCCACCTGTGCCGGCACCGAAGGGGAAATGGTGGTCATTAGCTTGAGCTGGGCGATCTTCTCGGCGAAGCGCCCACCCGCCACCCAACCGATGCGGTAGCCGGGCGCAAGGCTTTTGGAGAACGAACCGCAGTGCATCACCAGCCCGTCCCGGTCATGACTTTTCAGCGGGCGAGGGGGCTGGCTGTCGAAGTACAGCTCCGAATACACGTCGTCCTCGATCAGCGGCACCTGGTGCTGGTGCACCAGCTCGATCAGCCGCTGCTTGCGCTCGGCGGTGAGGCTGGCGCCCATGGGGTTCTGGAAACTGCTCATGAACCAGCAGGCCTTGATCGGCAGCCTGGCCAGGCTGTCGGCCAGGCCGTCGAGGTCGATACCGTCGCGCGGGTGCACCGGGATTTCCACCGCCTTGAGCTTGAGCCGTTCGAGCACCTGCAGGCAGGCATAGAAGGCCGGGGCTTCGATCGCCACCAGGTCGCCCGGCGCGGTCACCGCCTGCAGGCACAGGTTCAGCGCCTCCATGGCACCGTTGGTAATCACCAATTCGTCCATGGGCAGCATCACCCCGGCCAGGGTGTAGCGCAACGCGATCTGCCGTTTGAGGGGGTCGTTGCCAGCGGTTTGGTCAGCGATGATCTGATGCGGCGAGAGCGCCCGCAGCCCTTGCCCCATGGACTTGGCCAGACGGGCCAGGGGAAACGCGTCGGCGCTCGGGAACGCCGAACCGAAGGGCACCGTGTGCGGGTCTTTCAGGGAGCCGAGCACGGAGAACACCAACTCGCTGACGTCCACCTCTTGCACCGCGGTCTCGCGCTTGCTCATCTTCGGCTCGGCCAGGCTGCCACGGGCATGCTCGCGTACGTAATAGCCGGAGCGGGCCCTGGCCTGGATCAGGCCGCGGTCTTCGAGCAGGTAATAGGCCTTGAACACCGTGGCGGGGCTAACGTCGTAGTTGCGGCAGGCGAGCCGCACCGAGGGCACCCGTTGGTTGGGCGCGAGAATGCCGGAACGGATCAGCGCGGCGATCTCGTCGGCCAGTTTTTCGTAGCGCTTGAGCTTGTGCATCTGATCCGCCTGGCAAGGAAAACACGCCACTATAGCGGATCAGTAGCCACGGCGCGCTACGCCTGGGTGTACCGCAGCCAAACCGAGCCGTCCTCCTGCGCCTCGGCATTGCTCAACTTGAGGTAAGTAGGTTGCTTCCAGGCGGCCGGGGCGATTTCGAATGACGCCGGGTGTTCACCACGGCCATCCACCAGCGGCAGGATCAGCACGCTCAGTTCGTTCACCAGGCCCGCATTCACGAATGACCCGCTCACATGTGGGCCGCCTTCGACGATCACGCGCTTGCAGCCCAGCTCCGTACCCAAAATGCCCAGTGCCTGCTTGAGGTCGACGTCGTCCTTGCCGGCGAACAGGTAGGACACGCCTACCGATTGCAGGTAGGCCAGGTAGTCATCGCAAACGCCTTCGGTGAGCACTTCCACCACATGGGCGCCCTCTACCTCGTTGCGCTTCCAGCCCACCTTGCCCTGTGGGTCGATCGAAACCGCGTAAAGCTTGGCGTCGCGCTTGGCGAAGTGATGCGTGCGCGGGATCGGCCCCTTCGCCAGGCCGGTTGGATAGCCTTCGTCGTGAGCGATCTCCTGCATCGTCACCCGGCCGCAGACCCAGGCATCGAAGGCGAAGGTCTGCGCCAGCTTTTCGTAGCGCTCGCCGGCGGCGTTCTTGAACGAACGATCCCAGCCGTCGGTAAGGGCATGGCCGTCCACAGACGACATCATGTGGCAGATGACATAGGGCTGCATAAGCGACTCCTCGGAAGGTAAGCGATCTACAACCGACTCGGAGGAGGGTGCGCGGGTTCAGTGCACCTCCCGGGCAACTGCCGGAGGGGCCAGCGCAAAGGAAACTGATCCGTTTTTTTTAACAACAACTGGAACTGACGGTATCAGTTCCCAGGGTTCATCATGCGCGCGCCCCCAAACGGGGCGGAAATGAACCCACCGGGGACAGCAGATGTTTGGAAAACTCACCTTGTCGGCCGTGCCTTGGCATGAGCCGATCGTCATGATCACGCTGGCCTGCGTGGCCCTCTTGGGCATCGCCCTGGCGGCCGCGCTGACGTATTACCGAAAATGGGGCTACTTGTGGCGCGAATGGCTGACCAGCGTCGATCACAAGCGCATTGGCGTGATGTATATCGTGGTGGCGCTGGTGATGCTGCTGCGCGGCTTCGCCGACGCCATCATGATGCGCAGCCAGCTGGCCCTGGCCACCGATGGCAGCCCCGGCTACCTGCCGCCGGAGCACTACGACCAGATATTCTCCGCCCACGGCGTGATCATGATCATCTTCATGGCGATGCCGTTCTTCACGGGCTTGATGAACATCATCCTGCCGTTGCAGATCGGCGCCCGTGACGTCGCCTTCCCGTTCCTGAACTCGCTGAGCTTCTGGTTGCTGGTGTCCGGCGCGGCGCTGGTAAACGTATCGCTGGGCCTGGGCGAATTCGCCAAGACCGGCTGGGTCGCGTACCCGCCGTTGTCGGAGCTGAGCTTCAGCCCCGGTGTCGGCGTGGACTATTACATCTGGGCGCTGCAGATCTCCGGCATCGGCACTACCCTCACCGGCATCAACTTCCTGGTCACCGTGCTGAAGATGCGCGCCCCCGGCATGAAGCTGATGGACATGCCGATCTTCACCTGGACCTGTTCCTGGGCGAACGTACTGATCGTCAGCTCCTTCCCGATCCTCACCGCCGCGCTGTTCATGCTCACCCTGGACCGCTACCTGGGCTTCCACCTGTTCACCAACGAGTTGGGCGGCAACCCGATGATGTACGTGAACCTGTTCTGGGCCTGGGGCCACCCGGAGGTGTACATCCTGGTGCTGCCGGCGTTCGGGATTTATTCGGAAGTGGTGTCGACCTTCTCCGGCAAGGCGTTGTTCGGCCACAAGTCGATGATCTACGCCAGTGGCGCGATCACCTTCCTGGGCTTCATGGTATGGCTGCACCACTTCTTCACCATGGGTTCCGGGGCGAACGTGAACGCCTTCTTCGGCATGGCCACGGCGCTGATTTCCGTGCCCACCGGGGTGAAGCTGTTCAACTGGCTGTTCACCATGTACCGCGGGCGCCTGCGCTTTACCACGCCCATGTGGTGGACCCTGAGCTTCCTGGTGACCTTCTCCATCGGCGGCATCACCGGGGTGTTGCTGTCCATCCCAGGGGCAGACTTCGTGCTGCACAACAGCCTGTTCGTGGTGGCGCATTTTCATAACGTGATCATCGGCGGCGCGGTGTTCGGCTACCTGGCCGGGATGACCTTCTGGTTCCCGAAAGTGTTCGGCTTCCGCCTGCAAGAGGGTTGGGGCAAGGCCGCCATCGTGCTGTGGACGGTCGGCTTCTACCTGGCCTTCATGCCGCTGTACGTGCTGGGCTTCATGGGCATGACGCGCCGCCTGAACGCCACCGACAACCCGCTATGGACACCCTGGCTGCACCTGGCGATGGTCGGCGCGGTGCTGATCGCCCTGGGGATCGCCTGCCAGCTGATCCAGCTGTACGTGAGCATCCGCGACCGCGACGCCCGGCGCGACTTGACCGGCGACCCCTGGGATGGCCGCACCCTGGAATGGGCGACCAGCTCGCCGCCGCCAATATACAACTTCGCCGTGCTGCCGCAGGTCAGCGGCATCGACACCTACCATGGGCATAAACGCCAGGGGCAGCACACGCCGCCACGCTACCGCCCGATCCATATGCCTAACAACACCAGCACCGGCGTGTTCATGGGCGCGTTCATCACCGCCATGGGCTTCGCGTTGGTGTGGCACATCTGGTGGCTGGCCCTGGCCGGGGTGGTGTGCACCATCGGTGCCTTCGTGTTGCACGCGGCCAAGGATGACCCCGGCTATTACATCCCGGTAGAAGACATCGAGCGGATTGAAGGCCGTCGCGCTACCGCCCCGGCCCGGAAGAAAGCGCCGTTGCCGGCGTAACATGCAGATAAGCCATCCGGGCCCCGTTGCCCGGATGCGCGGCACCACCCCCTCTTGGCCAGCACGATGACGCTGCTGCCAGCGGCCTGGGCGTACGCGTACGTGTCAGCGCCCTCGTGCTCAATACACATCCTCCCGACACACTCTTCTATGTCCACTAGGCGCTGGTGAAGACCCAGCGCCGCCTCTGGTCTGGTCACCCCTCGGCTTTGTCCCCGTCTATCTCGCCCCTTGCTTCACTCCCGCAAGGGCAGAGGCGCGCCTGGACGCGGTCGCTTCTGCGAGCGGGTTAACTCAGGAAGAGTGCGAATCAGAATGACCTTTCAGCCCGATGACCAAGCAGATCAATGGATTACCCAAAGTGGAGGCGAGACAGAGATCACTGACCCGACGGCATGGAAGAACAGCATCTTGCAGGTGCTAAACGAGCTGCATAAGTGCCTTCCTTGAAAGCGAACAGGTGGTTCAACCAGTTGAACGTTTTAGCGTTGAAGCGCAAGCCGTTTTGCCAGAACCAGGGCAGATTGCCGAGGCCCGTTAAATCCACCGGAATCAACTGCTGCATGCCAAGCGCCGTGGCGACGGGCTTGGCGGCGGTTTGAAGTTGCTCTAGAACGGTTTGTTTAAGGTCGTTGCTCATTGCCGGGATCTCCTGAAAGTACGCTCAGCCGACGCGTCATATATACGCACCGGTCCGCTGTCGCTGTGTTCAAGGGCGACGCTTCGAGAATCCCAAACCACTCCATTTCCAATAAGTAACGTTACGGTTAATTAACGTAATGCTCGAGGTGTAACATCGCCCATTCCAAGCCCATAGCAGCCATCTCAAAACGCCATGTCGCCGTAAACTGCATGCCAACCGCGCTGCGTCAACCCCCGGCACCGCGAAAAAAATTTATCAAGGCTGAATAAAGGATCAGCTACAGGCTGGGTTACTGAAAGAACAATAAAATCATTTGCTTAGAACGATAGTGGCAAATTAGTAGTTCCTTATTCAGTCAGATTTTTCTGATCGGTTTTTGAACTAACTTCCCACTTTTCGTTTGCGTCATCCGCAAACTTCATGGTTATTATCCGCGGCGCGCCGGGCCATAAGCCCGGTGCCAAGCGGTCGCCTGCGCCCACCCACGCGGCGACCACAGCCGATCGGGTCCACCCTAGCGCTGACACCCCGCGCGGGCCGTACCCCGTCGTTGATCCTCAAACGAAAGGTGAGGTTTCAATTGATCAAGCGGTATGCAAGCGCTCCCCCCACCGTATGCGCCTTGAGCAGTGTGGCGTATCGCGCCCACCAGCCTTGGGCCTCCCTGATCGGCTTGAGCACGTCCACCACCGTGAGCGCCCGCGCTCGCGGCGCGCCACCCGCCAGAGGGCAATGCCCGCCCCTCGGCGCCGCTGCCTGACCCCGACTCACGCCTCCCCAAAACAACAACAAGTCCTGGACGGGAACGCCGATGTTCGACCGTATTTCCTTGCGTGGCACCACCGCGCCCCACGTTGACGCTGGATCCAACGCTCCTTCGAACGAAGCCGTTCGCTGGCGGGCAAGCCTGAGCGCGGCACCCGTGCTGTTGGCCTTGCCCGGTGACAGGCCGCGCGCCGCCCGCCGAAGCCCGGGCTGTGCCGCCTTGGCCCTCGGTGTGGAAGCAGAGCTCAGCCGGCAGCTTCACGCCTTGGCGCAGCGCCATGCCGCCGATCTGGGCACCGTGCTGCTCGCTGCCTGGGGGGTGCTGCTGGCGCGCTTGGCTGGGCAAGGCGAAGTGGTGATCGCCGTGCAGGCTGGCCCCCTTGAACACCCGCTGGCGCTGCACCTTGCCGTGGATGATGGCCCTGACACGGCCCGCTTGCTTGGCCGAGCCAGCGAGGCGCTGGGGCAGGCGAGCCAACACTCACACCTGCCGCTCGAGCAACTGGCACAGGACCTTGGCATCGAGCGCAGCGCAGCCTATCCACCCTTGGCCCAGGTGCTGTTCGCCTGGAACGCGGCGGCCCCTGAGCCGTCGGCGTTCGAGCTGGCCCTGGAACTGGCCGACACGCAGGGCACGGTCAGCGGCCACCTGCACTACGCCACCGCGTTGTTCGACGAATCCAGTGCTCAGCGCTTCGCCGGCTACCTCTGCCAACTGCTGGCCGGCATGGTCGCTCAGCCTGAGCGGTCGGTACTGGCCCTGAACCTGCTAGGCGAGGCCGAGCACCAGCGCCTGGTGCACACCTGGAACGCAACGCAGCGGCCCTTCGATAACGACCGCTGTGTGCATCAGTTGTTTGAAGCCCAGGCCGCCGCCAACCCCGAGGCGGTGGCCGTGCGCTATGCGGGCGAGGCGCTCAGTTATGGCCAGCTCAATGCCCAGGCCAACCGCCTGGCCCATCACCTGCGCGGCCTTGGGGTTGGGCCGGACGCGCGGGTGGGGGTGTGCCTGGAGCGCTCGTTGGCCATGCCGGTGAGCGTGCTGGCCGTGCTCAAGGCCGGCGCGGCCTATGTGCCGCTGGACCCGACCTACCCACGGGCGCGCCTGGCGCACATGCTGGTGGACAGCGCGCCGCCGGTGGTGCTGACCCACGGCCCGGCGCAGGCCGCCTTGAGCGCCGCGCTGGAGGACCTGCCGCGGCAGCCGGCCCTGCTTGACCTGGGCCAGCCCGAGGCCTGGGCGGCGCAACCCGCCTGTGATCCGGACCCGAGCGCGCTAGGGCTGACCCCGCGCCACCTGGCTTACGTGATCTACACCTCCGGTTCCACCGGCACGCCCAAAGGGGTGATGGTGGAACACCGCGGCCTGCTGGCGGTGAGCGCTGCCTGGGAAACCCTCTACCGCCTGGGCGGCCCGCTCAACCACTTGCAAATGGCCGGGTTCTCCTTCGACGTGTTTAGCGCGGACCTGATCCGCGCCCTGGGCTTTGGTGGCACCCTGGTGTTGTGCCCCCAGGCCGCCTTGCTCGACCCGCCCAGCCTCTACCGCTTGCTGCAAGAACAGCGCATCGGCTTCGCCGACTTCGTACCCGCGGTGCTCGACCCCCTGTTGGCATGGCTGGAGGAAACCGGGCAGCACCTGACGTTCCTGCGCACGTTGGTGTGCGGTTCCGACATCTGGAGCGGCCAGAGCGCGCGGCGCCTGCGCCTGCGTTGTGGCGACAGCGTGCAACTGGTGCAGGCCTATGGGGTGACCGAGGCAAGCATCGACAGCACCTGCTACGAACTGGGCAGCGCCGACGCCATCGACAACGTGCTGCCGATTGGCCGGCCCCTGGCCAATACCCGGCTGTACCTGCTCGACCCGCTGGGCGCGCCAGTGCCCACTGGCGTAGCTGGCGAGTTGCACCTCGGCGGCGCTGGCGTCGCACGGGGCTACCTGAACCTGCCCGCGCTCACCGCCGAACGCTTTATCGACAGCCCCTTCGTGGCGGGCGAACGCCTTTACCGCAGCGGCGACCTGGCGCGCTACCGGCCAGATGGCAACCTGGAGTTCCTCGGCCGTAATGACTTCCAGGCGAAATTGCGCGGATTGCGCCTGGAGCTGGGGGACATCGAAGCGCAACTGGCCGCCGTGCCGGGCGTGGCGCAGAGCCTGGTGTTGCTGCGCCAGGACGCCCCCGGCGAGCCACGTCTGGTGGCCTACTACCGCCCGCGTGATGGCGCAGCCCTAACCCCCGGCGAGCTGCGCGAACACCTGGCCGCCCAGTTGCCCGGCTACATGGTGCCCAGCGCATTCGTGTGCCTGGCCGCGCTGCCAGTGACTGCCAATGGCAAGCTCGACCGCACGGCATTACCCGCACCCAGCGCCGAGGCGTTCGGCCAGCGGCACTACCAGGCCCCGCAGGGCCCGCTGGAAACCGCGCTGGCCAAGATCTGGGCCGAGGTGCTGGGGGCCGAGCGGGTCGGCCGCGAGGATCACTTTTTCGACCTGGGCGGCCACTCGCTGCTGGTAATGCGGGTGCTGGCCCAAGTGCGCCAGGGTTTGCACCTGCACGTGGCGCCCTCCGCGCTGTTCGCCGCGCCGACCTTGGCCGGCTTTGCCCATGTGCTCGAAGGCAGCCAGGGCCGCCCGCGGGCGGGGATCGTTACCGCCGAACGCCATGGCCCGCAGCCGCTGTCGTCGGCGCAGCAACGGCTGTGGTTCCTGGCGCAGATGAAGGGTGGCAACGCGGCCTACCACATGCCGCTGAACCTGCGCGTGCGCGGGCCATTGCAGCCGGCTGCGCTGGAACACGCCTTCACTCAGCTGGTGGCCAGGCATGACGCCCTGCGCACCACCTTCAGCGCTGTGGAAGGGGAAGGGCGGCAGCACGTGGCGCCGCCGGGGCAAGCGTTCACGCTGGCGCTGCTCGACCTGCAAGGCCACGCCGATGCCGAAGCACGTTTGGCCGCGCTGATCGACGAGGAAAGCCACGCGCCCTTCGACCTCGAACACGGCCCCTTGCTGCGCGCCCGCCTGGCGCGGCTGGGCCACGACCACCACGTGCTGTTGCTGACCCAGCACCACATCGTCTCCGATGGCTGGTCGGTGGGCGTGCTCACCCGCGAACTGGGCGAACTGTATGCCGCCGCCTGCCAGGGCCGCGACGCCGCGCTGCCGCCGTTACCAGTGCGTTATGTGGACTACGCCGCCTGGCAGCGGCAGTGGCTGGCCGGTGATGAACTGGCCCGGCAGGTGGGGTTCTGGCAGCGCACCTTGAGCGGCGCGCCGGTGCTGTTGGAACTGCCCACCGACCATAAGCGCCCGCCGGTGCAGACCTACCAGGGTGGCTTCGTGCCGCTGGTGTTCGACACCACCCTGACCGCCCGCCTCAAAGCGTTGAGTCGGGAGCAGGGCGTGACCCTGTTCATGACCCTGCTGGCAGGCTGGGCACTGGTGTTGGCGCGGCTGTCCGGGCAGGCGGACGTGGTCATCGGCGTGCCTTCGGCCAACCGGGCGCAGCCGGAGCTGGAAGGCTTGCTCGGCTTCTTCGTCAACACCCTGGCCCTGCGCATGACCGTTACCGGCGCACCTACCGTGGCCGATTGGCTGGGCCAGGCCCGCCAGGTGGCGCTGCATGCCCAGGAACATCAAGACCTCCCCTTCGAGCAGGTGGTAGAGGCCCTTAACCCGCCGCGCAGCCTGGCCCACAGCCCGTTGTTCCAGGTGCTGTTCGCCTGGGAGCAAGACCAAGGCCCAGACCTGGCCCTGGCCGGCCTTGAGGTCAGCCCGGTGACGGGCAACCACAGGGTGGCCAAGTTCGACCTGCAACTGGCCCTCAGCGAGCGAGAAGGGCAGATCGTTGGTGGGTTGGAATACGCTTCCAGCCTGTTCGAGCGCGCCAGCGTGGAAGGTTTTGGCGAGTACTTGCGCCGCGTGCTGGGGCAGATGGCCGAGCAGGCGGAGCAGCCCCTGGCGGCGCTCGACCTGCTCAGTGTCGAGCAGCGCTACCAGGTGGTCGAAGGGTTCAACCAGAGCGCCCGTGACCACGGCCCATTGCCCGGCTTCGTCACCCGTTTCGAAGCCATGGCGCGGCGAGCCCCCGAGGCGCTGGCACTGGTGGCGGGCAGCGAGCGCTGGACCTACGCCCAGCTCAACCAGGCCGCCAACCGCCTGGCCCACCACCTGATCAGCCTGGGCGTGGGCCCGGAGCAACGGGTGGGGGTTAGCCTTTCGCGCTCGCCAGCGATGGTGCTCGGCGTGCTGGCCATTCTCAAGGCGGGGGCGGCCTATGTGCCGTTCGACCCGGCCTATCCGCGCGAGCGGCTGGCCTTTATGTTCGCCGACGCCGCGCCGCGGGTGCTGTTGACCCAGGCCAGCCTGCGTGACGAACTGCCGTTGAACGAGGGCGTCCAGGTGCGCTGCCTGGACAGCGACACGCCAGCCTGGGCGCAGGCTGCCAGCACAGACCCGCAGGTCGCGGTCAGCCCTGATCACCTGGCCTACGTGCTCTATACCTCCGGCTCCACCGGCCGCCCCAAGGGCGTGGCGCACAGCCGTGCCGCGCTGGATAACCTCATCGCCTGGCAGCTCGAACAGCCGGCCTACCAAGGCCAGGCGCCCCGGCGTGCCCTGCAGTTCGCCTCGCTGAACTTCGACGTGTCGTTCCAGGAAATCTTCAGCACCCTGTGCAGCGGCGGCAGCCTGCTGCTGCTGAACGAGAACAGCCGCAAGGACCTCGCCAGCCTGCGCGCGACCTTGGTCGCCGAGGGTGTGCAGCGGGCCTTCCTGCCGTTCGCCGTGCTGCAACAGCTTGCCGGCTTCAGTGAGCCGCAGGCGCAGGCGCCCGCACCCGCCGGGGGCTGCGAGATCGTCACCGCCGGGGAAGCGTTACAGGTCAACGATGAGCTGCGCGCCTTTGTCCGCGGCCTTGGCGGCAGCCAGCTGCACAACCAATACGGGCCTACCGAGACCCACGTGGTCAGCCAGTTCAGCCTGGCCTGCGCCACCGCCGGGCAGTGGCCGGAGGCGCCGCCCATTGGCCGGCCCATCGACAACGCGCGGTTATACGTGCTCGACGCGAGCATGAACCCCGTGCCAGTGGGCGTGACCGGAGAGCTGTACATCGCCGGCGCCTGCCTGGCCCGGGGCTACCTGAACCGGCCGGGGCTCACCGCCGAGCGCTTCCTGCCCGACCCCTTCAGCACGGCCCCGGGCGCCCGGCTGTACCGCAGCGGTGACCTGGCGCGGTTCCGCGCCGACGGCAACATCGAGTACCTGGGGCGAAGCGACCAGCAGGTCAAGCTGCGCGGCTTTCGCGTGGAGCTGGGCGAGATCGACAGCCTGTTGCATCAGCAGCCCGGCGTACGTGAAGCCGCCGTGTTGCTGCGCGAAGACGCGCCCGGTGACCCGCGGCTGGTGGCCTACGTGGCCGGCGAGGCCCGGGAGGGCGCACTGCGCGCCGCGCTCAAACGCCACCTGCCGGAGCACATGCTGCCCGGCGCCTGGGTGTTCCTGGCGCACCTGCCATTGACCGGCAACGGCAAGCTGGACCGTCGCGCGTTGCCGGCGCCGGAGCGTGCCGCCGGCGCGGCCTATGTAGCGCCTGTGGATGAGCGCGAGCGACAGATGGCCCACGTGTGGGCCGAGGTGCTCAAACGCGAGCGGGTCGGCCGCGACGATCATTTCTTCGAGCTCGGCGGCCACTCCTTGTTGGCCACGCGAATGATCTACGCGCTCAACCAGCGTCTGGGCGGGCAGCTGTCGCTGGGTGACCTGTTTGAGGCGCCGCGCCTGCAAGACCTGGCCGCGCGGCTGGGCGAAACCGCCGGGAAGGGCGACGCGGAGCCGGCCTTCGAGCTGGTGCCGGATCGGGCCGCGCGGCATGAGCCGTTCCCCCTGACCGATATCCAGCAAGCCTACTGGTTCGGCCGGGAGGCGACGGTGGGGCTGGGCGGCGTCAGCGCCCATGGCTACGAAGAGCTGCGCATTCCAGACTTCGACCTGGCGCGCTTCGAGCAGGCGCTGAACCGCATGATCCAGCGCCACGGCATGCTCCGCGTGGTGTTCCGTAGCGATGGCACCCAGCAGGTGCTGGCGCAGGTGCCGACCTACCGCATGCCGGTGCACGACCTGCGCGGGTTGCCCGCCGGGCTGGCCCGGCAGAGCCTGGAGGCCACCCGCGAGCGGCAGTCCCACCAGGTGCTGGACGCGAGCCGCTGGCCGCTGTTCGAGTTCGCCGTAAGCCAGCTGGACGATGGCATCAGCCATTTGCACATCAGCCTGGACGCCCTGATCGTCGACGCCGCCAGCACGCAGATCCTCACCCGCGAGCTGATGGCGTTCTATGCCGACCCCAACCTGGCCCTGCCCGAGCCGGAGTTGACCTTCCGGGACTACGTGCTGGCCGAACAGCAACTGCGCCAGGGTCATGGCTACGAGCGCGCGCTGCGTTTCTGGCGCGAACGCGCCGCCGAGTTGGCACCGGCGCCGGAACTGCCGCTGGCACGCCAGCCGCAAGCCTTGGGCAACCCGCACTTCACCCGCCGCGACCGGGTGTTGGGCGTGGCGCAGTGGGACCAACTCAAGGCGGTGGCCAAGGACTTCGCCATCACCCCTTCGGTGCTGCTGCTCACCGCCTTCAGCCAGGTGCTCGCACTGTGGAGCCGGCAGCCGCGCTTTACCCTGAGCCTGCCGCTGTTCAACCGCCTGCCGTTGCACCCGGACGTGGACGCGATCATCGGCGACTTCACGTCGGTGGTGCTGCTAGAGGTCGCCATCGACGGCGCCGCCAGCTTCCACCACAATGCCCGCGCTGTGCAGGCGCGGCTGTGGCAGGCCATCGACCATTCGCAGGTCAGCGGCGTGCGGGTGCTGCGCGAGCTGTCCCAGGCTCGCGGGGTGCAGCAAACCGCGATGCCGATCGTGTTCAACAGCACGTTGTCCGAGGCGGCACCGGAGCTGGCCGAGTTCAACCTGGCCCACGCCTTGAACGCCAGCCACGAGCACAGCATCACGCAAACCCCGCAAGTGTGGCTCGACCACACCCTGCTGGAGCTGGACGGCTGCCTGCTGTTCAACTGGGACAGCATCGACGACCTGTTCCCGGCAGGGCTTATGGACGCGATGTTCGACGCCTACAACAGCCTGCTCGACCGCCTGGCCGAGCCTGCCAGCTGGGCCGCGAGCACCGCCGACCTGCTGCCGTTGGCGCGCCTGCCGGCCCCGGTGAACAGCCCGGCCGACTGGCCGCTGCTGCACGAATTGTTCGAGCGCCAGGCCCACGCCAGCCCGAACGCCCTGGCCCTGGTGGACCACGAGCGGCAACTGAGCTACAGCCAGTTACGCAGCGAGGCGCGCCAGCTCGGCGCTCGCTTGCAAACCCTGGGGCTGGAGCCCGGCCAACTGGTGGCGGTGACCATGGCCCGGGGCTGGCAGCAACTGGTGGCAACCCTCGGCATTTTGTATGCCGGTGGCGCCTACCTGCCGCTGGACCCCAGCCTGCCGGCCGAACGCAAGCGGCATATTTGCGAGCGGGCCGGTGTTGCCCTGGCGTTAACCCAACCCGCGCTGCTCGACAGCCTGGAGTGGCCGGCCCAGCTTCGCGTGCTGGCGGTCACCGCCTGGGCGGGGGGCGAGCCGTTGCCGTTGCGGCCGGTGGCGGTGGCCCCCGAGGCCCTGGCCTATGTCATCTACACCTCGGGGTCCACTGGCCAGCCCAAGGGGGTGGCCATCGACCACCGGGGCGCGGTCAATACCCTGCTCGACATCAACCGCCGCTTGCGCGTTGGCCCGGCGGACCGCGTGCTGGCCATTTCCTCGCTGAGCTTCGACCTCTCGGTGTACGACTTCTTCGGCACCCTGGCCGCGGGCGCCGCTGTGGTCATCCTCGAACCGCAACAGGCGCTGGACCCGGCCCATTGGCAGGCGCTGGTGGAACGCCACGGCGTGAGCCTGTGGAACTCGGTGCCGGCGCTGTTTGGCATGTGGCTGGAATACCTGGAGGGCGAGGGTAGGGTGATGCCGCCCAGCTTGCGCCTGGCCATGCTCTCCGGTGACTGGATTCCCCTGAACCTGCCCGAGCGCGCCTGGGCGTTGCAGCCCGAGGTGCAGTTGATCAGCCTGGGCGGCGCCACCGAAGCGTCGATCTGGTCGATCTGCTACCCGATCCAGCAGGTGGACCCCGGCTGGCGCAGCATCCCCTACGGCCGCGCCCTCGACCGGCAACGCTTCTATGTGCTGGACGACGCCCTGCAGGTGCGCCCGGCTTGGGTGCCTGGGCAGCTGTACATCGGCGGCATCGGCCTGGCGCAGGGCTATTGGCGAGACGAGGCGCTGAGTGCGGCGAGCTTCTTCCCACACCCGGTGACGGGTGAGCGGCTGTACCGCACCGGCGACCTGGGGCGCTTGCTGCCCGACGGCAACATCGAATTCCTCGGCCGTGAAGACAATCAGGTCAAGGTGCAGGGCTACCGCATCGAACTGGGTGAGATCGAGGCGGTGCTCAACCGCCATCCCGGCGTGGACAGCGCGGTGGTGCGGGTGCTTGGCGCCGCGCTGGAAGAAAAACGCCTGGCCGGCTATGTGCTCAAGGCCGACGCGCAACTGCAAGCGAGCGACATCGGCCATTACCTGGCTGACAAACTGCCGCCTTACATGGTGCCGGGCTCTTTCACCTTCGTGGATGCCTGGCCGCTGTCGGCCAACGGCAAGGTGGACAAGAAGCGCCTGCCTGAGCCTGTGACGCCAGCCGCCGAGGCCATGGGGGCCGGCGACGCCGTGGAGGTACAGGGGCCGGAGGAAGCGCAACTGGTGGCGATCGTGCAAACGGTGCTCAAGCGCGAGCCCATCGCCGGCGATGCCAACCTCCTCAGCCTGGGCGCCACCTCCATCGACATCGTGCGCATCAGCAATGCGCTCTCCAGTGCCCTGGGCTTCCGCCCGCATGTGGCGCAGCTGCTGGCGCAGCCGACCCTGCGTAACTTGCTCGGCCTGTACCGGGCACGCCCTGTGGGGCTGGCCGCCCCAGTCGCGGCGCCGGCCGACGCCGTGGCGGTGATCGAAGATCCGCAGCAACGCGCGCAATTCAAGGCCGAGCAGCGCGGCCGGCGTGCATTCCCCTCGGCTGCGGCGCAAGTGGCCCTCGAGTTGCCCTCCAGCCCAGCCTTTGCCCGACGTTACAGCGACTACCGCTCGGTGCGCCAGTACAGCGCGCAGCCCATGGACACCCAGGCGCTCGCCCAGCTGTTGGCGGCCCTGGCCCAAGGGCGGCTGGAGGGGCAAGTGAAGTACCAGTTCGCCTCGGCGGGCGGGCTCTACCCAATCCAGGCGTACCTGTCGGTCAAGCCTGGGCGAGTGCGTGGCGTGGCGGCGGGGGCCTATTACTACGACCCTTGCCAGCACCGCCTGCTGGCCGTGGGGCAGGGCTCGCTGAGCGCGGATGCCTACGACTACTTCGTTAACCGGCCGCTGTACGACGGCGCCGCCTTCGCGCTGTTCCTGATCGCCGACATGGCGGCGATCCGCCCGCTGTACGGCGAACGCAGCCGCGACTTTTGCCATATCGAGGCGGGTGCCATGGCCCAATTGCTGACCATGAGCGCCGCGGAACACGGCCTGGGCCTGTGCGGGGTGGGCACCCTGGAAGACCAGGCGTTGACCGCGCTGTTCGACCTCGGCCCTGGCCACCAGTTGATTTACTCGATGGTGGGTGGCCTGCGCGATGCCGGCGAAGTGCGCGAGGTGCCGCTCGAAGCCTTTACCGCCGCCCCCGCCGACGACCCCGACATGGAAGAGATCGAACTATGAATGCCCATGAACTGCTGGACCGGTTCGCGCGCCATGGCGTGACCCTCGAAGTGGATGGCGACAAGCTGCGCTGCAAGGCCCCGCGCGGCTTTCTCGACGAGGCCATGCTCGCGGCGCTCAAGCAGCACAAGACGGCGCTGATCGAGCTGTTGGCCGGGCACGACCAGGGCAAGGCGCTGCCGCGCCGGGCCGACCCCGCCGCGCCATGCCCGCTGTCGTTTTCGCAGCGGCAACTGTGGTTCCTGGACCGCCTGGAGCCCGGCAACGCCTTCTATAACGTGCCCTCGGCGGTGATGCTCGAGGGCGCGTTGCAAGTGCCCATGCTGGAGCGGGCGCTCAATGCCCTGGTGCAACGCCATGACGTACTGCGCGCGACCTTTTGCGACATCGACGGCGAGCCGCGCCAGGTGATTCACCCCGCCACACCGTTGCCGCTGCCGGTGGTCGACCTACGAGGGCTGGCGCCCGCGGCGCGGGAGCAAGAAGTGAAGGCACGGGTGGCCCACGAGGCCCGCGCGCCCTTCGACCTGAGCAGTGGCCCGTTGCTGCGGGCGTCGGTGCTGCGCCTGGCCGACGACCGCCACCTATGGCTGTACAGCGTGCACCACATCATCGCCGACGGCTGGTCGATGGGCATCGTGCTGCAGGAAGTGGCCCAGCTGTATGGGGATTTCCTTGCCGGAGAACCCGCCAGCCTGCCACCGCTGCCGGTGCAATACGCGGACTACGCCTGTTGGCAACAACAGCGCTTGAGCGGCGCGGCCCTCGAACGCCAGCTCGACTATTGGCGGGGAGCCCTGGCCGGCGCACCCACGCTTTCGACCCTGCCCGGCGACCGCCCGCGGCCGGCGGTGCAACGGTACCAGGGCGCGACCTTCAGCAGCGCGCTCAGCGGCGCCACCCTGCGCGACCTGCAAGCCTTGGCCCGGCACAGCCAGAGCACCTTGTTCAATGTGCTGCTCGGGGCCCTGGCGGTGCTGTTGTGGCGCCACAGCGGCCAGGCCGACCTGTGCATCGGCACGCCCTTCGCCAACCGCGGCCGCGAGGAACTCGAGCCGTTGATCGGCCACTTCGTCAACACCCTGGTGGTGCGCCAACGGCTGGAGCCACAGCGCACCTTCGCCGAGCTGCTGCGTGGCCTGCGCGAGCAGATGCTCGAGGTGCATGCCCACCAGGACGTGCCTTTCGAGCGCGTGGTGGAGGCGGTCAACCCCAGCCGCCACACCGGCCATTCGCCGCTGTTCCAAGTGATGCTGGTGCTGCAGAACACCCCGGGCGGCGCGGTGCGCATGCCGGGGCTAAGCATCGCCCCTTACGCTACCAGCAGCGCCACTGCCAAGTTCGACCTGGCCTTCGAGTGGGCCGAGCGGGACGGCCAGCTGAACCTGCTGGTGGAGTACAACACCGACCTCTACGACGCCGCGACCATCGAGCGCCTCAGCGGCCATTACCGGCACCTGCTGGCGCAGGTGGCCAGCGACGCCAAGCAACCGATTGCCGCGCTGCCGCTATTGGGCGACGGTGAACGCGAGCAGATCCTGGTGGAGTGGAACCGCAGCGCGGCCTTGAACCAGCCCGCCGGAGGCCTGCACCACCTGATAGAGGCGCAAGTGGCGCGGCGGCCACAGGCCACGGCGGTGGAATTCGAAGGGCAGCGCTTGAGCTATGCGCAGCTCAACGCCCAGGCCAACCGCCTGGCGCGGCACCTGTGCGGGCTGGGCGTGGGCCCGGATGTGCGCGTGGGCGTGTGCATCGAGCGCTCGCTTTCGCTGCCGGTGGCGCTGCTGGCGGTGCTCAAGGCCGGTGGCGCTTATGTGCCGCTGGACCCGAACTACCCGGCCGGGCGCCTGCGCCACATGCTCAGCGACAGCGCGCCCGCCGTGCTGCTCACCCTCGGCCCGGCCCGGGAGGTGCTCGCGCAGGCGCTGGACGGCACCGGCTGCGCCGCGCCGGTGCTGTGCCTGGAGGCCGATGCCCAGGCCTGGGCCGGGCTCGCCGACGGCAACCTGGGCGCGGATGAGCGGGTGCACAGCCCCGATGACCTGGCGTACGTGATCTACACCTCCGGCACCACCGGTTTGCCCAAGGGCGTCATGGTGGCCCATCGCGGCCTGAGCAACTTGCTGCTGTGGTGCCTGCAAGTGTGCGGGGAGGCCGGGGCAATGCTGCACAAGATCCCCTTTGGCTTCGACGCCTCCGCCTGGGAAACCTTCTGGCCGCTGGCCACCGGCGGCCGGCTGGTGATTGCCCGGCCCGGGGGCCACTTCGAGCCGGCCTACCTGGCCGAAGTGGTGCGCGAGCGCGAGGTCACCACCCTGGTGTTCGTGCCGGCCATGCTGCAACTGTTCCTCGAAGAGCCCGCCGTGAGCGGCTGCACCAGCCTGCGCGACGTGTTCTGTGGCGGGGGTGAACTGCCGCCGGCCTTGGCCCGGCGCTTGCGCGAGCGGTTGCCGCAGGCGCGCCTGCATAACGTGTATGGCCCTACCGAAACCACTGTGATCAACAGCGTGTGGACGCTGGAACCGGGCGCCGAAGTGCCGGCCACCCATGTGCCCATCGGCCGGCCCATCGCCAACAACTGCTTTTATGTACTGGACGCGCAAGGCGCGCCCGTGCCGGCCGGGGTCGCCGGGCACCTGCACATCGGTGGCGTGGGGGTGGCAAGGGGTTACCTGGGGCTGCCGCAGCTGACCGCCGAGCGCTTTATCGACAGCCCCTTCGTGCCAGGGGATCGCCTGTACCGCAGCGGCGACCTGGCGCGCTACCGGCCCGATGGCCAACTGGTGTTCCTCGGCCGCGACGACTTCCAGGTCAAGTTGCGTGGCGTGCGCCTGGAGTTGGGGGAAATCGAAGCGCGGCTGGAGGCGTACCCCGGCATTCGCGCGGCCGTGGTGCTGATGCTGGGCGATACCGCCGAGCAGCAACGCCTGGTCGCCTGCTGTGCGCTGGCCACCCCGGTGCAGGAACCGGCGGTGCAGGCGCACCTGGCCGAAACGCTGCCCCTGGGCGTGTTGCCCAATGCCTACCTGTGGCTGAACACCCTGCCGCTGACTCCCAATGGCAAGGTCGACCGTACCGCGCTGGCGGCATTAGCCGAGCAGGACCAGGCCAACCGCCCGGTCAACCTGGCCAGCCCGCGCGACCATATCGAACTGACCCTGTACGGGATCTGGAAGGAACTGCTGCTGGCGCCGCAGATCGGCATCCGCGACAACTTCTTCAGCGTGGGCGGCACCTCCATCGCCGCGATCAAGATGGCCCATCACATCGGCCAGGCGTTCGCCGTGCAAATGCCGGTGCGCGTGGTGCTCAGCCACCCGACCATCGAGGCCCTCGGCGGCTGGCTGCGCGCTGGTGCGCGGCCACCGGCGGCGCACAGCAACCTGATCGAATTCCGCGCGGGCGGCAATGGCCCCGCGGTGGTGTGCATCCACCCCGCCGGCGGCACCGCCTTCTGCTACCTGTCCTTGGCCAAAGTGCTGCCTGAAAGCGCCGGTGTGTATGGCGTGCAAGCGCCGGGGCTGAACCCAGGGGAAGCCACCGAGCCCACGGTCGAGGCCATGGCCGCGGCGTACCTGCGCTTGATCGAACCATTGTTGGGGCGGCCGTTGGTGCTCACCGGGTTGTCCTTCGGCGGCTTGGTGGCCTATGAGATGGCGCGCCGGCTCAACGCCGCCGGCTACCCCCGGCTGAGCCTGGTGCTGCTGGACACGCGGGGCTCCGACGACCCAGGGTTCCGCGAACAGATCGGCACGGTGGACATGGCCGAGTTCCGCGACAAGCTGGTGCGCTTCAACGGCATGTACCCCGGCATCGAAGACGCCCAGGTCGAGCGTTATTTCCACCTCTACAACCACAACCGCCTGGCCATGGCCGCCTACCCCTGTGAGCCCGCCGCCGGCCGGGTGGTGCTGATCCAGGCGCGGGAAGATTTCAGCCGGGAGCAATTGCGCGCGCTGCGTGGCTTTTGGCGCCGACGCGCCAGTGGCTACCTGGCGAAATTGGTTAACGGCGGCCACTGGGACATGCTCGAAAGCGCGGAAATCCAGCGGGTGGCAGACATCATCGGGCGCGAGCTGCAACGTATGGGCACCGCCGAAACCTCGCAAGCATTGCCGCAGGAGGCGAAATGATCGGTTCGTACGCAGCATTCCCAGGCCAGCCTTCGACCCTGCTGGCACGGTTCGCCGAACAGGTGCGGCGCGCGCCGCAAGCCCTGGCGGTGGTCGACCCGGCGCGCAACCTGAGCTATGCCGAACTGGCCGAGGCCAGCGAATGCATCGCCCGGGGCGTGCAAGCGCAGGGCGTTACTCGCGGCCAGGCCGTGGCGCTGTGCATGCCCCGTGGCTGGCAGTGGGTGGCCACCCTGCTGGGCGCCTTGAAGGCCGGCGCCACCGTGGTGCCGCTGGACCGCGCCAGCCCGCTCAGGCGGCGCGAGCAAATGCTCATCGACGCCGGTTGCGTCGGCCTGCTGGGGCTGGAGGAAAGCCCTGGCTGGGCGCTGCCGGCGCCGCTGTGGTACGCCGGCATCGATGCCTTGCTGGACCACCCGGCACAGCCGCCGCAGCCGATGCCCGAAGGGTTCGCCGAGGTGATGTTCCTGTTCTACACCTCAGGCAGCACCGGCACGCCGAAAGCGGTGGAGGTGGGTGAGCGCGGCCTGCTGCGCCTGGCGGAGCCCAGGGGTTATATCGACATCCGCCCCGGCGACCGCTTCGCCTGCCTCTCCAACCCCGCGTTCGACGCCTGTAGCTTCGAGCTGTGGGCGCCGCTGCTCAACGGCGGCTGCTGCGTGATGCTCGCCGAGCAAGACGTGCTCGAAGGCCGCCGCCTGGCCAAGGTGCTCGAGGAGCAGGGCGTGGATAGCCTGTTCATGACCGTGGCATTGTTCAACACCCTCAGTGCCGAGTGGCCGGGGTGTTTCGCCAGCCTGCGCCAAGTGCTGATTGGCGGCGAGCAACTGAGCGCTGCCGCGGTGCGCGCCTGGTATGCGGCGAACCCGCACAGTGACTGCCGCCTCTTCAACGTGTATGGCCCCACCGAGTGCACCACCTTTGCCCTGTGCTACCCGATCCCCCGGGACTTCGCCGCGGCAGTAGTGCCGATTGGCCGACCCTTGCCGGACACCGGCGCGCAGGTGCTGGACGAACGGCAGCGGCCAGTGGCAACGGGTGAGGTCGGGGAGCTGTACTTGTCTGGCAGCGGCGTTGCCCGCGGTTACCGGCAACGCCCCGAGGCCAGCGCACGCGCCTTCGTGCGGCTGCCCGCGCTCGACGGTGGCGCCCAGGTGCACTACCGCAGTGGGGACCGCGTGCGCCAGGGCGCCAATGGCCTGATCGAATACGTCGGCAGGGTCGACCGCCAGGTGAAGATCCGTGGCTTTCGGGTAGAGCCGGGCGAGGTGGAACAAACGCTATTGACGCACCCCGGGGTGGCGCAGGCGTATGTGTGTACGCAGCGCCAAGCGGCCGAAGACCACCAGTTGCTGGCGTTCATCGTGCCGCGCCCGGGGCTTGAGTACCTGGCCTTCAGCGCCTACCTGCGCGAACAGCTGGCGCCCTACATGCGGCCTCAGCGATTGTTCCTGGTGGAGCGGCTGCCGCTGACCGCCAATGGCAAGGTGGACCGCCAGGCGCTGCTGGCAGGGCCGTTGGCGCCCTGGCATGGGCCGTTGGCGCCCTGGCATGGGCCGGCGGAGCAGGCGGCCGACGATGACCCCGCGTCGCCGCTGCAATGGTTGCTGGCCCAGGCCCGTACCCTGCTGGCCCAACCCGCCGTGGGCGCGCAGGACGACTGGCTCGGCAGCGGCGGCAGTTCGCTCAACGCCATGCGCCTGCGCTCGGCTATCCGTGATCGCTGGAACTGTGAAGTCAGCGCGGCCGCCGTGTTGGCCGAGCCCTTCGCCGCGCTGGCGGCAAGGCTGGTCGATGGTCAGGGCGCGGCGGTTTATCCCGTGCCCTCATGCTCCACCGCCCAACGCGCGCCGGCCAGTGCAGAGCAACAGCGCTTGTGGTTGATCCAGCAGCGCACGCCAGAATCGACCGCCTACAACGTGCCGCTGACCCTGCACCTGCCGCAGGATGCAGACCTGGCCGCCGTGGAGCAGGCGCTGACGCAGTTGGTGGCGCGCCACCCAGCCCTGCGCACTGCCTTCGTGCAGGGGCCGGAGGGGCTCGACCAAGTGATCGCCGAGCATGGCGCGGCCTGCCAGGTGTTCGCCGCCGGCCAGTTCACCGAGGCCAGCTGGCCGGCCTTCGCCGAGCTGCTGTTCGCCACGCCCTTCGAGCTGGCCGTGCCTAGCCTGTTCCAGGCCTACCTGTTGCCGCTCGCCGAGGGCAGCAGCCGGCTGTTGCTGCACCTGCACCACATCATTGTCGACGGCTGGTCGCTGAACCTGCTGTTCGACGACCTCGACCGGCTGTACCGCGAGGCTGTGCAAGGCCGTGGCGACGACGAGCCAGCGCCGCGCCTGACCACCGTCGACTTCGCGAACTGGCAACGGCAATGGCGTGGCAGCGCCGCGTACCAGGGCCAGCGTCAGGCCCTGGCCCTCTGGCACCAACGGCAGCCCGCGCCATCGCCCGCGCTGCTGCCGCTGCAAGGCGGCGGCGCGCAGGCCGGGCTTTACCGTCAGGCCCTGGGCGCGGAGCGCGCCGGCGGCCTGGAACGCTTCTGTACCCAGCAGCGGCTGACCCGCTTCGAAGTGCTGTTGGGCGTGTTCACCTGGGGCGTCTATGCGCTGACAGGGTGCGAGCGCCCGCGTATCGCCAGCCCGGTGTCCAACCGGCCGTTGGCGGCCTTCGAACGCACCGTAGGCATGCTTGCCAACACCGTGCTGATTCCCACCGACCTCGACCCGGCCCTGAGCCTGGACGCGCAGCTGCGTCAGCAGGTAGCGGCGGCGCGCCAGGTGCTGGCATTGCAGGACGTTGCCCTGGAAGACCTGGTGCAAGACCTGCGGCTGTCCTCCAGCGCGCCCTTGTTCGACTTTATGTTCGTGCTGGAGAACACCGACTACGCCGCGTTGGCCCGCTCGGCCCTGGGCGCCACCGTCGAGCTGGCGCCAGCGACGCAGGCCAAATGTGCGCTAACGCTGACAGTGGTGGGCGAGGGCGCGGAAGTGGAAAGCTGGTGGGAATTCCACCGGGGGTACTTCAACGAGGCCCAGGTGCAGGCGCTGGATGAGCTGCTGCGCAGCGGCCTCGACCGTTTGCTGGCGCAGCCGACCCTGCCGCTGGGCGACTGGCTGGCGCCGTACCGCCGCGCCTTGCCGCCGGCCAGCGAAGGCGCCCGCGACGAGGCGCCGTTTGCCATCCTGGCCGATTGGTTCGAGCACCAGGCCCGCAGCACGCCGGCGGCCGCCGCAATGATGGACCGCCAGCGGCAGGTGAGCTATGCCGAACTCGACGCCCTGGCCGACGGCCTGGCTGCACGCCTGCTGCGCGAACAGCCCTGGCCCGACCAGAACGGGCCGGTGCAGGTGGTGTTGTTGCTGGAGGCGTCGCTGGAGCATGTGGTGGCGCTGTTGGCGCTGGCCAAGCTGAACATCACCGCGGTGCCGCTGGACCCCGCCTACCCGCTGGCGGTGCAACGGCAAGTGCTGGCGCTGGCGCAACCGCATTGTTTGTTGTTCGCCCGGGCCACCGAAGCCGCGCTGGAACGCCTCGGCGCTGGCCACTGCAATTGCCTGGAAGTAGTGCTGGGCCACACGGCTGTCGCCGAGCCATGGCAACGCCCGCGCCATGGCGGCGAGCGGCCGCTCTACACGCTGTTCACCTCAGGCTCCACTGGCACGCCCAAAGGGGTGCAGGTGATGGACCTAACCCTGTGCAACCTGTTGCAGTGGCAGCGGCGCGAGGGCGGGTTGGCGGCGAGGGCCAGCACCTTACAGTTCTCCATGCTGGCGTTCGACGTGTCGTTCCAGGAAGTGTTCAGCACCCTGTGTGGCGGTGGCTGCTATCACTTGATCACCCCAGGGTGGCGGCAAGACGCCGAGGCGCTGCTGGGCTACCTGGTGGAGGCCCGTATCGAACGGTTGTTCCTGCCCTGTGTGGCCTTGCAGCACCTGGCGCAGACCGCCGTCGCCCGTGGCGTTTATCCCGCCGAGCTGCGCGAGGTGATCACCGCCGGCGAGCAGCTGCTGTGCAGCGAGGCGCTGCGCCGGTGGTTCGAGGGCATGCCGCAGGCGAGCCTGTTCAACCATTACGGCCCCACCGAAACTCACGTGGTGAGCGCCTACCGCTTGCCGCCAGCGCCGGCGAGCTGGCCGCTGCGCGCGCCCATCGGCCAGGCGGTGAGCAATGCCCGCTTGCTGCTGGTGGACGCCCATGACCGCCCCGTACCGGCGGGCAGTCAGGGCCGCCTGTTGGTCGCGGGGCCGATGGTCCAGCGCTGCTACCTGGGCGACCCGGCGTTGAACGCGGCGCGCTTCGTCGAACGGGCTACGGCTGGCGGCGGCCGCCAGCTGTACTACCGCACCGGCGACCTGGCCTGGGCCGATGGCCACGGCTGCTTGCACTACCTGGGCCGCGACGACCAGCAAATCAAGCTCAGCGGGCACCGCCTGGAACTGGGGCAGGTGGAAACGGCGCTGTTGCAGCTGCCGCAGGTGGTCAACGCGGTGGTGACGTTCGAAGCCGAGCCGCCGCGGCTGACCGCCTATGTGCAATTGGACGGCACGGCGGTGCCCGTGCAGGCGCTGGACCGCCAAGTGGCCCAGCACCTGCCGGCGCAGGTGCGCATCGACCAGTACCGGCGCATCGAGCAGTGGCCGCGCACGCCCAGCGGCAAGATCGACCGCAAGGCCCTGGCGGGCGCGGGCGAGGCGCTGAGCCGGCAGCGGGAACCCCAGGCGATGGGCTTGAGCCCCCTGGAGCAGCAACTGAGCGAGCTGTTCCGCGAGGTGATCGGCCACGACATAGGCCCGGACGAAACCTTCTTCGACGCCGGTGCCACCAGCCTTGGGCTGATGCGTTTGCACGCGCGCTATAACCAGGCCCTGGCCACGCCTGTGAGCATGGCAGACCTGTTCGAGCAGGTCAGCATCCGCCGCCTGGCCGCGCACCTGAGCGCCGCACCAGCGGCCACGGCGCCACGGGCGGGCGTGCCGGCCGGGCTGGATCACCAGCCCATGGCGATCATCGGCATGGCCGTGAACGTTGCCGGCGCAAGCGACTTGGGGGCGTTCTGGCGGTTGGTGAGCGGGGGCGAACTGGGCATCGAACGCTTCAGCGCCGCCGACGGCCTGGTGGGCGCGCGCAGCCAGCTCGACGGCCTGCTGGCCTTCGACCCCGATTACTTTGGCATCAGCCGGCAGGAGGCCCGGCTGATGGATCCGCAGCAACGGCACCTGCTGATGGCCTGCGTGCAGGCACTGGAACATGCGGCCATCGTCCCTGGGGACGGCCAGCGCATCGGCTTGATCGCCAGCTGTGGCGAAACCACTTATTTCCAGCAGTTGCTGCGCGCCAGCGCCGAGGGCGACCTGCCGGATGGCTTCCAGCTGGCGTTGCACCACGACAAGGACTTTCTCGCCACCAAGGCCGCTTACCATCTGGGCCTGACTGGCCCGGCGATGAGCGCCCAGGCCGCCTGCGGCAGTTCGCTGATCGCCACGCACCTGGCCAGCGCCTTGCTGCGGCAGGGCGACAGCGACGTGATGCTGGCCGCCGGGGTGTTGATCGACCCCACCCTTACAGAGGGCTACCGCTACCGCTCGCAGCATATTTTCTCCAAGGATGGCTTGTGCCGACCGTTCAGCGAGGACGCCAGCGGCACCATCGGTGCCAGCGGCTATGGCGTGGTGGTGCTCAAGCCGCTGGCCCGGGCACAGGCCGACGGCGACCGTATCTATGCGCTGCTGGAAGGGTCTGCGCTCAACAATGACGGCCACGACAAGCTGAGCTATACGGCGCCCTCGGTGGCCGGCCAGCGCGGGGTGATCGCCGATGCGCTGAACCGCGCCGGAGTGCGCGGCGCCGACATCGGTTATGTGGAGGCCCACGGCACTGGCACCTTGCTCGGCGACCCGGTGGAGGTGGCCGCGCTGAGCGCAGCCTTCGGCGACGCGCCAGCCGGTGCCTGTGCACTGGCCTCGGTGAAGAGCCAGATCGGCCATCTGGGCGCGGCAGCGGGCGTGGTGGGGCTGATTCGCGCCGCGCTCGCGGTGTTCCATGGCGTCATCCCTCCAAACCTGGGGTTCTCTCGGGCCAACCCGCAGATCGACCTGGAGCGCTCGCCGTTCTATGTGCCCACCCAAGCGAGGCCATGGCCCGCTGGCCAGCGGCGCCTGGCAGGGGTGAGCAGCTTCGGCATCGGCGGCACCAACGCCCACGTGGTCATCGGCCAGGCACCGTTGGCGCCAGCACATGCAGAGGTTGAGGACGACACGCAGTTGCTGATGGTCTCGGCCCATAGCCGCTCGGCGCTGCTGCGCGACCTGGAGGCGGTCGATGCCTACTTGCAAGCGTTTCCCGAACACCACGGCGCGCTGCTGCGCTACTTGCAATCCGGCCGGCCGCAACAACGTTGGCGCTTCGCGATGCTGCTGCCGCCGGGCGAACGCTTGCCAACCGCGCCGGTGGTGCACGAAGTCGCCCAGAGCATCATCAATTCAGCCCCGCGCCTGGATGCCACCGGGCAGGCCCCAGCCGAGCTGCTGAGCGCCTGGTACCAGGGGGCGAACCTGGGCTGGCCAGGGCGCGCGGCGCCGCCTCCCTGGGACTTCCCGCCCTCGGCGTTCGACCTGGACAGTTACCGCTTCCAGGCCATTGCCACGCCCCCGTCGGCGGCCGCGGTGGCGTCGGACGATGAGGCCATCGAACGGAAACCGTTGGCCGAGTGGTTCTATCAGCGGCAATGGCTGCGCACGCGCCGGCTAAACGCGCTGGCTCCACTGGTGCGTCGCGAGCTGTTGGTGGTGTGCACTCACGAGGTGATCGAGCCGGCGCTGCTGGTGCAACTGCAAGGCGCTTACCAGCGGGTGGTTCAGGTGCGCGCCGGCAGCGGCTGGCGCGAGCTGGACGCCGACCGCTATGAACTGGACCCATTGGATGCGCAAGCCCTCGCGCGATTGCTCGACGTGCTGCACACCCCGGCCTTGGGCGAGCTGGACTGGCTGCACGCCTTGCCGCTGGCGGTCACCGGTGCGGTGGATGAGCGCAGCCTGGCGGCGGCGCAATGGGCCTGCCTGGATACCCCCTGCGCGCTGTTGCAAGGCTGGGGGCAGCGCGCGCGAACCGCAGCGTTGCGGCTGTGGCTGGTGTCGTGGCAGGCCTGCCCGGTCGACGGCCACGTGGCGCGGCCGGAGCTAGCGGCGCTGGCCGGGGTGAACGAAGTGGCGCCGCAGGAATACCCGGTGCGCTGCCATTGGCTGGACTGGCCGTCGCCCCGCCTGGCCGACCACGCGGCTGAACTCACGGCCTTGTTGGCCGAGCCGAGCGTGGCGCCGAGGCGCATGGCCGTGCGCGGCGGCTACCTGTGGCAACCGCGGTTGCTGCCCAGCCCCCTGCCGGCGGTGCCGCCAAGCACGGATGCCTTGCCCGCGGGCGGCACGTTCCTGGTGCTGGGAGGCAGCGGCGGGATCGGCCGCAGTTTGGGCGAATACCTGTTGCGGGCTCCGCAACGGCGCGTGGTGTTGCTCTCGCGCCAGGGCGAAGTGCCGGCGGCCCTGGCCCACCATGGCGTGCGCGTGCAGGCTGTTGCCGCCGATCTCGGCGACCTGGCGCGCTGGCCCCGGGTGCTGGACGACCTGGCCGAACGCCATGGCCCGTTCGCTGGGGTGATCCACGCTGCGGGCATGGGTGCCGGCAGCCTGATCCGCCTGCGGGACCCTCGGCAACTCGGCGAGGCGATGGCCGCCAAGACCCGCGGCCTGCTCGCGGTGGAAGCGCTGATCGCGCGGATGACGCCGGGCTTCGTGTTGTATTGCTCGTCCATGTCGGCGATGTTCGGCGGCGCCGGCCACCTGGACTACGCGGCGAGCAACGCCATGCTCGACGGCTTCACTTTTTACGCCGGCGGCGCGAGCAACGGTTGCCAGCGCTTGTGCATCGACTGGGACATCTGGCGCGAGGTTGGCATGGCGGTAGGGGCCAGCAGTGGAGACGCCGCGCACCAGCAGCACCTTACGGTGGGCTTGACGGTGGACGAGGGCTGCCAGGTGTTCGAGCGGGCCATGGCGGTGCGTTTGCCGCAACTGCTGGTCAGCACCACTGCCCTGGACAGCGCCCGGCGTTTCTATCCGCGGCGGCAGGGGGTCGCAATGGCGCCGGCGCAGGCCGAACCCGCTGCGCCACAAGCCATCGAGCCCAGCCTGCGCCAACGCCTGCACGGGTGCCTGTGCAAGTGGCTCGGCGTGGAAGCACTGGCCGACGACGACAACCTCTACGACCTGGGCGCGGACTCGTTGACCCTGCTCGACCTCATCGACGAACTGCAGGCGGCCACCGGCGAGGTGTTCCAGTTGTCGCAGTTCAGCCATCAGGTCAGCCTGGGCGAAGTCCTCGCCCTGGTCAGGGCCAGCAGCGAGCGGGCCCGGCCCTCGGCGCGGGACGGCTGGGCCAACGCGGTGTTGCTCGATCCCTGGCATGCCGGCGCTGGCCGCCAGTGGCTGTACCTGATTCACCCGGTGGGCGGCGATGTGCAGGCCTATCGGGAACTGGTGGCGGCGCTGCACCCGGACATCGGCGTGTGCGTGATCGCCGACCCGGCCCTGCGCCTGCCAGACCTGCCGCCGATCAGCCTCGACGAACGCGCGGCAGCCTACCTGCAAGCCATCCAGGCGCGTCATCCGCAAGGCGCCGAATGGCAGGTGGCGGGCTGGTCGTTTGGCGCCTGGGTGGCACAAGCCCTGTGCGCCCTGGCACCCGCCGCAGGGCTGGCGCCGCCACGGCTGTACTTGATCGACCCGCCAGCGCCCGACGCCGGCAAGGCGCTGGCGGCTATCGACGAGCAGGCCATCACCCAGGTGTTCCAGCGCGAGTTCGCCCAGCGTTGGCCCGGCGCCATCGACGGCGCGTTGCCCGCGGACCTGCAAGCCTACCTGCAACGGCTGACCCACTGCTGCCGCAACAACATCGCCAGCATGGCGGCGTTCGAGCCACCCAGCCTTGCGGCCACGCCGACGCAGCTGTTCATCGCTCGCCAGGCGAACCCTTATGGGTTTGGCACGAGCTGGCAGCTGGACGAGCTGAAACGCGCCTGGCAGGGCAAGCTGGGCTGCCTGGAAAGCTGGCAGCCGATGGACACCGACCATTACGGCATCGTCAGCGGCCGCTGGGCACGCGACATCGCCGCCGCCATTAGCGCTGCCACGCAAGGCCGGGAGGGCGCGCGGCATGCGTCCTGAGCAGGCGGCAATGAGCGACCCGCACTGGCTGGCGGTATTGGCGCGCGTATTGGCCGAGGAGGGCGCCCAGGCAGGCGCCGAAGGCGAGCACCCAAGCGTGCTGGCTTGCGAAGGGCTCGCCGACCCGCTGGCGTGGTGTGGGCTGCATGCCTGGTATGCGGACGTTGTGGTGCCGTTGCTCGGTGACGCCCTGGCAGACCAGCGGCCGGCATTGGATCGCCTGCAAAGCCTGCACCGCCGCGCCGCACTGGGGGTGTACGGCGGCCGCGGCGAATGGCGGGCCGCCCTCGCACCCGTGTTGCAGCCGCTGTATCGGCGCGCCTATGCGTACGAGGCGGCCTACGCCCAGGCGTACCAGAGCGCGCTGCACTACGCCGCGGCGACGGCCAACGCCGAGAGCCTTGCCGAGGACTTCGACTCGGCCGAAAGCTTTGCCCGGTATTACGCCCACCTGAGCACCGAGGCTAATGCCGGCGCGTTCGCCAGCGCTCATGCCGCGGCCACCCTGGAACTGGCCGCCAGCGCTTTCGCTCAGCGCGATGGCGATGCCTACGCGGCGATCGCCAGCGCCATGGCCCGGGTATGCGTATGCGCCTGCGCGCGGGAGCCCGCGCAACGGCTGCTGCTCTACCAGCACCTGGCGGCCGGCTTGCTGGGCTGCCTGACCCTTTCAATTCGACCGCGGAACACGACATGACCGAGACGACCTTCGATGTGGTGATCAATGACCAGGGCCAGTATTCCGTGTGGCCGGCGGGCAAGCCGATGGCGCTCGGCTGGCGCGCGGCAGGTATGCGCGGCGAACGCCAGGCCTGCCTGCGTTACATCGACCAGCACTGGACCGACATGCGCCCGCGCTCACTGCGCGAAGCGCCAGGGGCAGGTTCGGCTAACCAATAGGTGAGGGAACATGGATCAATCAGCACTTGACGCAATCGAACGCATCGCCGGCGAGCAGCGCGCACCCTATCGCAGCCTCAGGGTGGAGCGCCTGACCCCGGTGATCGGCGCCGAAATCACCGGCGTCGACCTGGCCCGGCCATTGAGCGACTCACAACTGGCGGAGATCCGCCGCGCGCTGCTGGAAAACCATGTGCTGGTGTTCCGCGACCAGCAGTTGAGCGTGGAGGAGCACAAGGCGTTCGGGCGGCTGTTCGGCACCTTGCGCGCTTTGCCGCTGGAGGACATCGACGGCGACGACCCGGAGCTGGTGGTGATCCGCGCCAACGCGCAGTCGCGCTACGTTGCCGGTGAGGCCTGGCACACCGACGGCACTGCCGACCCGGAACCCTCCATGGGTTCGCTGTTATACGTGAAGGAAACACCGGCCATCGGCTGCGGCGGCGACACGCTGTTCGCCAACATGCACCTGGCGCTGGAGATGCTGTCGCCGGCCATGCAAGGGTTTCTCGGTGGGCTGACGGCGATCCATGACGGGGCGATGCCCTGGAAGGGCTTCGAAACGCCGCCCGGCCTGCCGAAAACCGAACACCCGGTGGTGGTGCGCCACCCTGATACCGGGCGCAAGAGCCTCTTCGTGAACCCCGGCTTCACCTCGCATATCGTTCAGTTGGCCGGCGGTGAGAGCCAGGCGCTGTTGAACATGCTGTTCGACCTGGTGGCACGCGAACCGATCCTGCATTGCCGTGTGCGCTGGGCGCCCAACACCCTGGTGTTCTGGGACAACCGCTGCACCCAGCACCATGCGGTGTGGGACTACTTCCCGCACTCGCGCTACGGCGAACGGGTGACAATCCTCGGCACCCGACCCCAGGGTTCGTAGCCGTTCCCGGGCTTTGCCCGGTCCCACAGTGGGGGGGGGGTGCGCTCTGTGGGGCTGGGTGTGGCTTTTGTGGGAGACCTTGGGGCTTGGCTTGCCTGGCTGGCAGGTTCCCGGGCTTTGCCCGGTCCCACAGTGGGGGCGCGCGCTCTGTGGGCCTGGGTGTGGCTTGTGTGGGAGATTGTAGGGGGTTGGCTTGCATGGCTGGCAGGTTCCCGGGCTTTGCCCGGTCCCACAGGGGGGGTGCGCTCTGTGGGGCTGGGTGTGGCTTGTGTGGGAGACCTTAGGGGTTGGCTTGATGGCTGTCAGGTTCCCGGGCTTTGCCCGGTCCCACAGTGGGGGGTGCGCTCTGTGGGGCTGGGTGTGGCTTGTGTGGGAGGTTGTAGGGGTTGGCTTGCATGGCTGTCAGGTTCCCGGGCTTTGCCCGGTCCCACAGTGGGGGGGTGCGCTCTGTGGGCAGGTGCGGCGTCTGTGGGAGCGGGCGGAGCCCGCGAATGGACGGCGTGCGCGGTTACAGGCCGGCCTGCAACAGCCGTTCGACGATCAAGTCGCCGAACGCCTGGTTGCCGTGCAGGGGGTCGTTCGCTTCGCAGAAGTTGGGATGCTGCAGGCCGCTGTCGTCGTTGGCGGCCGCGCGTACGTCGATCACTTCCACGCCCAGCCCTTGCAAACGATCGATCAGCCATCGCTGCGCGGCCATGAACACCCGTGGGTCCGCGGTGTCTGGCACCCGTTGCGGCGGCAGCACCGCCAGCACCCGGAGCTCGAGCGCTAACGCCTGTTCATAGAACGCCAGGGCCGGCGCCGAGACGGTGGCCATCAGCGCGGCGAACAGCGTGCCGTCGAGAAAGCCAGGGTCGAATTCGCCATCGGGGCCCTGATAGCACAGCCAGTTATGCGCCGTGGCCAGAAAATGCAGGCTCAACCCCACGGTGCTGACCAAGGGTACGTCGAGCTCGCCCAATGCCGGGGCATTGGCTTCGGCCAAGGCCTGGCGGTACAGGCGATCCATTTCAGCCTCGCGGAACATGATGTCCCCCGGTGCCAGGCGGAAGAAGTCCGTGGCGAAATCCCGCCCTGCGCCCAGCGGGCCGCCGCCGCACGGCACGCCTCGGACCTTGGCAGCGTTGCCGATCACGCCGGCGTGGGAATCGCCCAGCAACAGGAACCTAGGGCTTGGCGTAGTAATCGAGCAGGGCGTCTTCACACGCGAGGTCCTCACTGGGCAGGCGATTGCCGGGGGTAGGGGTGGAGCTGAACGCCTGGGTGGCGTCCAGGCCCGCGAAGAACTGCCGCATCACGAACGCCACGCCCTCGGCGGTGACCTCGCGCTGGTTGGGTTGGTAAAAGGCGCCCTTGAACGGCGTGCCGGTGATGATCTCGTAAGAGGGGAAGTAATCCACGTTGGGGTGGCTTTCGCAGAGTTCCCCGGCCACCGCGCGCAACACCGATTTCGAATAGGTGGTCGCCACCAGCGCATGCTGGCCCGTGGCGGTGGCGGTCAGGGGCACCGGCGACACGGTCAGCAGCAGGCGCAGCCCTGGGTTGACCGAGCGCATCAGCGCCAGGGCAGCCGTCATCTCGCGGTAGGTGTTGGCGAAGCCGAAGTTGTGGAATTCATGGACCTGCGGGTTGAAGGTCCCGCGCACCGTCCCCGGGCACAGCGGATAGAACAGGCCGCTGTGGCGGTCGACCCAGGCCTCGGTCAAGCCGAGGGTAAACACGAACACCTTGGCGCGGCGTACGGCATCGCCAATGGCGGCGAGGGTGCGCGCGCGGTCGGCCCGCAGCGCGTCTTCGCTGGCGAAGCCATCAGGTGCTATCGCCGGGCGGAACGGGTCGAAACAGCGCCCGCCCTGGTGCCATACCTCTTCAGGCACAGCCTTCGCACCCAGTGCCCATTCCAGCCACTGGCGCAGCATCGCGGGGGTGTACAGGTTGCCGGTGCGGAAGGAGAACACGCCGTAGTGGTGGGCTTTGCAGGCCGCTGGCGACAGCTCGGCCGGCGCCGGCTCGGCATCCAGCCAGTGCATGCCGCGCTCCACCAACGCGCGGCCGATGTGCTGGGCGAAACACGAACCGGCAGTGACGATGGCGTCCTTGGGGTCGATGGCGAAGGCAGGTTGCCACAGCTCGCCGATATTCATCGCGGGCTGGTCGGCGACCGCGCTGCGCCAGAAGGCGCGCGGCGGCAGGCATTGATAGGGGTTCACGGCACGGCTCCTGGTCGAGGCGCTACCCAGTAAAGACCATCCACCGCTACGTTGCCCGGTAACTGTTCGCTTTAGGGCGCAGGCTCGGCCAGTGCCTGCGGTTGGCTACCTTGCAGAGCGCGGTAGCCGAGCACGCCGATGGGCACGCAGGCGATGGCCAACAGCGAGAACCAGCCCACGCCGCCGACCTTGGCGATGGCCAGTGCACCGAGCCACGGCGACAGCGCCGATCCCAGCCCGGCAAGCATGGAAATGCCGATGAAGCTGCCGCGCATGCCTGGTGGCGCCAGGCGGTCTACCAGGGTGCCGAACAGTGGCATGACTACGATCTCGGCGAAGGTGGCGAACATCACCGCCAGCAGCCAGCCGAACCACCAGGCATGAACGTTGGCGGCAATGATCCCGTGGGCAACCATCATGCATGCCAGCGCCGCCAGGTACGCGGTTTTGTCCGCCAGGGCGATCAGCCGGGGCATGAGCAGCAGGTGCACCGCCAGCACCACCGCGGCGTTGGTAACGCTCATCATGGCGATCAGGTGGTTGATGTCCTGGACCTGCAATTGCAGCAGGTAGAAGGTCAGCGGCTCGTCGATCTGGGCATAGAGCAGTACCAGAAAGAAATTCATCACGATGACGGTCAGCAGCAGCTTGCTCCCCAGCAGGGCGCGAAACACCGTGGCCAGGGGCGGTGAAACCACCTTCGCGGCCCGCGCGTGTCGCCCTCGGGTGGCGTTGGCGATCACCAGCGCCAGGCCCAGGTTGGCACAGACGGCGACAGCGAACACCGCGTCGCTGGCACAGTTGGCGAACCACAGCCCCAGCAGCGGGCCGATGGCCGCCGCGCAGTTGATCAGGTAATAGCGAATATGGAACAGGAAGGTACGTTGCGCGTCGCTGCTGGCGGTGTCGCTCAACAGCATCCGTAGCAACGGCTCAAGGATGCTCTGGGCCACCGCAAAGACGACGATCGCTACGAAGTAACTGCTCTGGCTGGGGAGCAGGCCCATCAGTGCATAACCCCCCATGCACAACGCGCAGCCTGCCAGCATCAGGTTGCGCGCATCGAAGCGGTCCCCCAGCCAGCCGCTGAGCGGCGACAAGGCGATGGTGACCAGCGCGCCGATGGCCAACTGCGCGCCGATCTCGGTGATAGGGGTGCCGAAGCGTTTGTTCATGGCCACGGCGATAAAGGGCCAGATCATAAAGGAGGCGACCCGCGCCCCGGCCATGCCCAGCAGTAGCCAATGGGTGATCCGGGGCAGGGCGCGCAGGGCAGCCCAGGTGCTAGGCGTGGGCGGCGGGCTCATCGCGCCGCGCCCAGGGCGTATTGGTAGACCAGATCGTCGAACCACTGCTCGCCAATTCGATAGGCCTGGGGCACCCGGCGCTCGAAGACGAACCCACACTTTTCCATGACCCGGCAGGACGCCACGTTGCCATCCGTCACCGTGGACTCCAGCGAGCTAAGCCCAATGGCGTGGGCGTAGTCGATCATCGCCTGGCAGCACTCGGCGCCATAGCCGCGGCCCTGGTATTCCGGCAGCAGCAGCGTGCCCAGTTCGGCGTGGCCCGGCGTCAGGATGCGCAGGCCGGAAACCCCCACCGCCTCGCCGCGGGCGAGCTCCGTGACCACCAGGCACAGCCAATGCTCGGCCTGCGGGCTCCAGGCCGGCAGGCGGTGCTCGAAGCCGCGGCGCACGTCAGCCTCGGCGATTTCACCGAACACGAACTGCATGGTCTGTGGTTCGCGGTGAAGCCTTGAGAACAGCGGCCAGTCGGCCTCGACCAGCGTGCGGAAACTGAGGCGTTCTGTGTGCAGTTCCAGCATCCAGCGCTCCTGCGGGTGCGAAAGAGGATGGACCGTTGTAAGGGGGATCGGGGCAAAGATCAACGGACCAGTTGGGGAGTACCCTCATACCGCAGCGATGCGGTAGCGGTAGATCAGGTCGTCGAACCACTGCCCATCGATCTGGTGGGCATGGGTTACGCGCCGTTCGAACACGAACCCGCACTTCTCCAACACCCGGCAGGACGCCACGTTGCCATCGGTCACGGTGGACTCCAGCGACTCCAAGCCGATGTCCCGGGCATAGCCAATGATCGCCTGGCGGCAATCGGTGCCGTAGCCGCGCCCCTGGTGCTCAGGCACCAGCAAGGTGCCGACCTCGGCGTGGCCCGGCGCCATGATGCGAAACCCAGTCACGCCCACCGCCTGGCCGCTACCCCGTTCGCTGGCCACCAGGCACAGCCAATGCTCGGCGTGCGGGGTCCACGCGGGCAGCCGGTGTTCGAAGCCACGACGTATCTCAGCGTCGGCCAGCTCGCCGAACACGTAGCGCATGGTCTTGGGTTCACGATGAAGGCGGTAGAACAACGGCCAGTCGGCCTCGACCAGCGTGCGGAAACTGAGGCGTTCGGTGTGCAGCTCCAGCATTCGGTACTCCGGCTCAATGGGAGAAACGAATTGTTGTAGGCGGCGCGGCAGCAAAGATCAACGCGCTATCCGACGAAGGGGGGCGGCCTGGCGATTGCCCGACAGGCCCGGGCGCGGCGGCTTAACGCCCAGGGCCGCGGGCCAGGGCCTGCCAGCCGCGCAACCACTGCAAGCCCTCGCTGGTGTTGCCGCGAGGGCGGTATTCGCAACCGACCCAGCCGCTGTAGCCCAGCTGATCGATGAGCTGAAACATAAAGGGGTAGTTCACTTCGTTCTGTGCGTCCGGTTCCTGCCGGTCAGGCACGCCCGCAATCTGGATGTGGCCCACATCGGTGAAGCCGCGGCGCAGCGTGGTCGCGACGTCGCCCTCCATGATCTGACAGTGGTAAATGTCGAACTGGACCTTGAGATTGGGCTGGCCCACCTCGTTGCACACCGCTTGGGCCTGTGCCTGATGGTTGAGGAAAAAGCCCGGGATGTCCCGGGTGTTGATGGGCTCGATCAACACGGTAACGCCCGCCTTGGCGGCGGCCGCGGCGGCGAAACCGAGGTTTTCCAGGTAGGTGGCGTGATGACGGGCGCGGTCTGCGCCAGGCGGCAGTAGGCCGGCCATCACATGGATACGGTCGTTGCCTAGCACGGCGGCATAGTCCAGTGCCTGCTCGAACCCGGCGCGAAATTCCGCCTCACGCCCAGGCAGCGAGGCCGTGCCGCGTTCATTCGCGGCCAGCTCGCCAGGCGGCGCGTTGAACAGCACCTGCGCCAAGCCGTGGTCGTCCAGGCGCTGCTTCAATTCACGGGCGCTATAGGCATAAGGGAACAAGTACTCCACGGCTTCGAAGCCATCGGCGGCGGCCGCGGCGAAACGCTCGAGAAAGTCGTATTCGGGGTACAGCATGCTGAGGTTGGCGGCGAAACGAGGCATGGGCGTGCTGTTCCTGGCGATTGAAAGTGCTGAGCACCGCTCGGTGCCACGGGTGGACGTTAACACCGGGCGCGTGCCGCTGCACGCGGGCGCCTGGGCCCTGGCGGTTTGTTGGAGGCGCCGGAGGATTGTTCGCATGGGGTGCGAGCGGGTGTGCGATGGCGTGCAACACCGACCGTGCACTGCATTTAACGGCTTCGGTGCACCCTTAAACGACTAACCCATGGCAACTAGCAACCACCCATACGGTGAGGACGATAGGCACCGTGGTGCTCGACCGAGCGCGCCAGGCGGCGAGCTCATTCCCTCCCATCGGGCCACTACACCCGCAACCGCCGCGTCATGCGCAAGGCCAGCCCGCTACCCGCCACGATCACCCCCGCCAGCAGGTACAGCGCCATGTCCGTCGACCCGGTGGCGTCCTTCACGAACCCCACGATATACGGGCTGAGAAAGCCTGCCAGCTGCCCCATGGAGTTGATCAACGCCAGGCCACCGGCCGCCGCGCTGGCGCTGAGCAGCGCCGTGGGCACCGGCCAGAACATCGGCAGGCCGGTGAGGGCACCCATGGTGGCGATGGTCAGGCCGAGGATCGCAATGGCCGGGGTGCTGGCGAAGCTCACCGCGATCACCAGCCCAACGGCGCCCATCAGCATGGGCACCACCAGGTGCCAGCGGCGCTCCTTGCGCAGGTCCGCCGAGCGGCCCACCAGCAGCATGAACACCGCGGCCAACAGGTAAGGGATCGCGCTCAGCCAGCCGATCACCAGGTTATCCGCGAAGCCCATGTTCTTGATGATCGAGGGCAACCAGAAGTTGATCGCATATACCCCGCTCTGGATGCAGAAGTAGACCAGGCCGAAGGCCCAGATCGCCGGGTTCTTGAACACTTGTAGCAGGGAGTCGCTGGTGGTTTTGGGCGTGTTGGCCAGGTCTGTGGCCTGGTCGGCCTCCAGCACTGAACGCTCGTGGGCGGTGAGCCATTTGGCGGCGGCGAAGTTATCGCTGAGCAGGAAGTACGCCAGAGCACCGAGGATGACCGTAGGCACACCTTGCAGCAGGAACATCCACTGCCAGCCGGCCAGCCCGCCCTGGCCTACGGCGAAGTGGTTCAAGATCCACCCCGACAGCGGGCTGCCGAGCAAGCCGGACACCGGAATCGCCGACATGAACAGCGCCATGATTCGCCCGCGGCGGAAGGTCGGGAACCACTGCGAGAGGTACAGCACCACGCCAGGGAAGAACCCAGCCTCGGCGGCGCCGGTGAACAGCCGCAGCACGTAGAAGTGCGTGGGCGTGGTCACGAACAGCAGGCAGGTGGACAAGGTGCCCCAGGCTATCATCATCAGGGCGATCCAGCGCCGCGGCCCGAAGCGGGTCAACGCCAGGTTGCTCGGCACGCCGCACAGCACGTAACCGATAAAGAAAATGCCGGCACCCAGGCCGTACACCGTCTCGCTGAACTTCAAGGCGTCGAGCATTTGCAGCTTGGCGAAGCCGACGTTGACGCGGTCCAGGTAGTTGAACAGGTAACACACGAAAATGAACGGGATCAGGCGCAGGGTGATGCGCTTGTAGACGGCGTGTTTACCGTTCTCATTGGCCAGCGGAGCGGCGGCACTCTGTAACATGGCATTCTCTCTTTATTATGATTTTTGGCGCGGCGAGGGTTGCGATGCTCGCCCGTTGAGTCTCGGCCATTGGGGCAGCCCTGTCTTTGTGCCCGCGCACAGTGGCCAATGATTGCGGTTGTGCCGTTGAACAACCTTACAACTAGCCGTTTTCGAAGGGATTAGGGTCCATGTTCGAGCTGGATAACGACTTGGCGCAGGAGATCGTTGATCGAACGATGGCCATTCTTCCGTACAACGTCAACGTGATGGACAGCCAGGGGCTGATCCTTGGCAGTGGCGAGCCTGGGCGCATCAACACCCGCCATGAAGGGGCGCAGCTGGTACTCGCCAACGGCCGTGTGGTGGAGATCGACGGCCACACGGCCAAGCACCTCAAAGGCGTGCAGCCGGGTATCAACCTGCCGCTGTTGCACGACCAGCGGTTGATCGGCGTGCTGGGGATCACCGGAGAACCAGCACAGTTGCGCACCTACGCCGAGCTGGTGCGCATGACTGCCGAGATGCTGGTGAGCCAGCGCCACCAGCAGGCCGAGCAGCACTGGCGGCGCCAGCGCTGCGCTGACCTGCTGGCGCTGCTGCTGGCGGAGCAGGGAGATTCGCCGCGCCTGGTGGACGAAGCGCAGCAGCTGGGGCTCAAGCCGCAGCTGCCGCGCATCCCCTACCTGTTCGAGCTGGGGCCCGGGCAGGCGGCCGATGCCCTGGCCGCCTGGTTGACGGCGCGTTACCCAGACAGCTGGTGCGTGAGCTCCGCGCCGATGTCCTTGCTGTGGTGCCGGCCCGCGTCCAGCACCGTGGACGACCCGCGCCTGTTGGACAAGCTCGAGGCCCTCAGCTGGAACGTTCTGCGGGTTGCGGTAGGCGTGCCTGCCCACGGGCTGGCGGGGCTGCGCCGGGGTTATCGCAGGGTAGGGGACCTGCTTGCCTATGGCCGCGAAGTGCTGCCGCACACGCGCCTGCTGAGCCTTACGCGCTATCGCTTGCCGGTGCTGCTGTGGCCCCACCGCGACAACGACGCCGTCGAGGAACTGCTCGACCCATTACGCCGGGTGTTGGCCAAGGACAGCAACGGCCAACTGCTGGCTACCCTGCGCAGTTGGTGCGCGCATGATGGCCAGAGCCAGGCCTGCGCGGATGCCCTGGGCATCCACCGCAACAGCCTGCGTTATCGCATGGAGCGCATTGCCGAACTCAGCGCGGTGGACCCGCTGACCCTCGACGGCATGCTCGCGCTGTACCTGGGCGTGCAGCTATTGCCCGGCGTTTTGTAGAAATGACCAACGAACCCCACTCACGCTTGTGCATCGGACAGGCGTCATTGCCGCGACCAGCTGGCAGCATGGGCACCATAAAAACCGGAGAACGCCCATGAACATCGTTATCGCACCAGACTCCTTCAAGGACAGCCTGAGCGCCGCCGCAGCCGCCGCGGCGATCGCCCAAGGCCTGGCGCAGGTTTGGCCGGATGCGCGGTTGCTCCAGTGCCCGATGGCAGACGGCGGGGAGGGGACGGTAGACGCCGTATTGGCCGCTTGCCAAGGCACAGTGCGCAGCCATCGCGTGCAGGGGCCGCTGGGCAGCTCGGTGGAGGCACGCTGGGGCTGGTTGGCCGAAAGCCACACCGCGATCATCGAAATGGCCGAGGCCAGCGGCTTGCAGCTGGTCGCCCCAGGCCGCCGCGACGCCTGCGCGAGCAGCACCTTCGGCACCGGGGAATTGATCCGCGCAGCCCTGGATGCCGGGGCGCGGCGGATCATCCTGGCCATCGGCGGCAGCGCTACCAATGACGGCGGCGCCGGGGCCATGCAGGCGCTGGGGGTACGCTTGCTGGACGCCCAGGGGGAGCCGTTGGCCCGGGGCGGCTTGGCGTTGGCGGATTTGGCGCGCATCGACCTCACGCACATGGACCCTCGCCTGGCCCAGGTGCGTTTCGAGATCGCCGCGGACGTGAATAATCCGCTGTGCGGGCCCCACGGCGCCTCAGCCATTTTCGGCCCGCAGAAAGGGGCGACCCCTACGCAGGTCGCCCAGCTCGATGCCGCCCTGGGGCACTTCGCCGAGCACTGCGCTAGTGTTCTTCCCCGGGATGTGCGGGACGAGCCCGGCAGCGGCGCGGCAGGCGGCCTGGGCTTTGCCGCCAAGGCGTTTCTGGCGGCGCAGTTCCGGCCGGGGGTAGAGGTGGTCGCGGAGTTGGTTGGCCTTGACCGCGCCGTGCAGGGTGCCGATTTGGTGATCACCGGCGAGGGCCGTTTCGACGCCCAGACCCTGCGCGGTAAAACCCCCTTCGGCGTGGCCCGCATTGCCCAACGGCATCAGGTGCCGGTGGTGGTCATCGCCGGCACCTTGGGCGAGGGCTACGAGCAGATGTATGCCCACGGCGTGGATGCGGCGTTCGCCTTGCCGTCGGGCCCGCTGAGCCTGGAGCAGGCTTGCGGCGAGGCCGCCGGGTTGCTGCGTGCGCGGGCGGCGGACATTGCCCGGCTGTGGCGGGCAGCGGCAGGGCGCACCCGCTGAAGAGAGCGGGCTAGCGCCCCTTGCTTGACCGCGCCGCCCTACCAAGGAGCGGCGCCGCTACGCAAACTTGAAGCGCCGCACCAGGGTTTCCAGCTCGCCAGCGAGGCTGGAAAGTTGCTGGCCGGCGTCCACCGTTTGTTTGTTGCCGCTTTCGGTTGCCAGCGACAGGTCGCGGATGCTCACCAGGTTGCGGTCGACTTCGCGGGACACATGGGCCTGCTGCTCGGAGGCCGCGGCGATCTGCGAGTTGCGGTCTTCGATCAACTTCACCGCCTGCAGGATATCGTTGAGCGCGGTGCCCGCGGCTTGTGCGATCTCAAAGGTTTCATGGACCTGTGCCGTGCTGTCCTGCATGGCCCCGACCGCATCGGACGAGCCCGCCTGGATGGCACCGATCATCTGTTCGATTTCCCGCGTCGACGCCTGGGTACGATGCGCCAGCGCCCGCACCTCATCCGCCACCACCGCGAAGCCCCGGCCTTGCTCACCCGCACGGGCCGCCTCGATAGCGGCGTTGAGCGCCAGCAAGTTGGTTTGCTCGGCGATGGCGCCGATTACCCCGAGGACCTTGCTGATGCCCTGGGCCTGGCTGGCCAGGCCTTCGACCTGCGTCGAGGTTTTCTGTACCTGTTGAGTCAGCCGCTGCATGGCGCCGAGGGTCTTTTTCACCTCTTCGTTACCGGCGACCGCCGCACTGCAGGACTGCCGCGCGGATTCGGAGGTCGAGGCCGCGTTGCGCGCCACTTCTTCGACCGCGGCGCTCATCTGGGTAACCGCCGTGGCTGCCTGATCGATCTCGGCGTTCTGCCGGGAAAGCGTCTGGCTGGTCTGGTGAGTCACGCCGTTCATGGTTCCGGCCGCGGCGTTCAGGCGGGCCGAAGAACTGGAAATCCCGTGGAGGGTGTCTTTGAGGTTGCCTTGCATCTGTGCCAGTGCGCGCATCAGGCCGGCCGCTTCGTCGGCACCTGCCTGGTCGATAGTTGCGGTCAACTCTCCGGTGGCGATGGCGTTGGCCACCTTCAGCGAGGCGTTGATCGGTTGGGACAGGCTGCGGGTCAGGCGCCAGGCCAGAACCAGGGTACTGGCCACGGCCAACAGCATGATCATCAGCATCACCTGGATGCTGTGTTGGTAGATGCCCGCGGCGTACTGGCCAGCTTGCTTGGCACCGTTGGCATTGGCTTCGCGCAGGGCACTGAGCGTCTCCTGGTAAGCCTGAGCGCGCTGGCGCTGGTCGCTGTTGGCCAGGGCGATGGCCTGGTCGCGGCTGGTTTGCGCCAGGGCCACCACGTGGTCCAGCCCATCCAGGTACGCCTTCATCAACTGCGCGGCGTGCTCGAAGCCGGCGCGTTCGGCTTCATTGGAAATCAAATGATCGCGGTAGAAGGTGGTGCGGTCATTCATCAGGTCGCGGTTGAGCTGGATCTGCTGGATCGCCGTGCTCTCCGCCGCCGGGTCATTGCTGGCCAGCAGCCTGAGGCTTTCGAGGCGGGTGTGCAGCAGCGCTACTTGAATATCGTCCGCCGTCTGGATGCTGGCCAGCCAGTCGGATTCCATCGTTTGTTCGGTCGAGCGCAGCTCCTTGATCTGCTCGAAGGCAAACGCGCCCAGCAGCATCAGGAACAACGTAATGGTGCCAAAGCACAATGCGGCACGAGGAGCGATGCGTAATGAGCGGAGATTCATCGAAGGGGCATTCCCGAAGAGGTCGGAGGGGCTACGACAGGTTATCTGCCGCCTTCGGAAAATCTCGAGTGATAGCGGTGGCGCAATCGCAAGATCGAGCCCGCAGCCAGGCGGCCCGCCACCGTTGGTGGCGAGCCGGCCCACCCGTCAGGCCTCGTTCACCAGCACGATCTTGCCGATATGCCCGCGCGAGTCCATCAATTCATGGGCGGCCCGCGCGTTTTTCAGGTCGAAGGTCTTGAAGATCAGCGGCTTCACCTCACCCTTGCGGATGTGCGGCCAAACCTGGGCTTCGAGCTCGTCGATGATGAGCTTTTTCTCGTCGTGGCTGCGCGAGCGCAGGGTCGAGCCAATGTGCGTCAGGCGCTTGGCCAACATCGGGAACAGGTCGACGTTGGTCGCAGGCCCCTTGGCCACGCCGATCTGCACGATGCGGCCATTCATGGCGGCGGCTTGGAAGTTACGAGCGACGTAGTCCCCGGCGATGATGTCGACCACCACGTCCACGCCGCGCTTATCGGTCAGCCGCATCACTTCGGCAACGAAATCCTGCTCGGTGTAGTTGATGGCGTGGTCCGCCCCGAGGCGCTTGCTGGCGGCTTGCTGCTGCTCGTTCTTGACTGTGGTGAAGATCGTCGAGGCGCCGAACGCTTTGGCGAGCATCGTCGCACTGGTACCGATCCCCGAAGCGCCACCGTGAATCAGCACCGTTTCGCCTGCCTTGAACTGCCCGCGCTGGAACAGGTTGGCCCATACCGTCATGAAGGATTCCGGCACCGCGGCGGCTTCCACCAGGCTCAGGCCCTCCGGCACGTGCAGGGTAGTGCGCTCGTCGGCCACGGCGTATTCGGCGTAACCGCCGCCCGGCACCAGTGCCATGACGCTATCGCCAATGGTGAATTCACTCACCTGTGTGCCCACGGCGACCACCTCGCCGGCGATCTCCAGCCCGGGGATGTCCGAAGCGCCCGGCGGCGGGTCGTACAGGCCCTTGCGCTGAAGCACGTCCGGGCCATTCACGCCGGCGGCGCGTACATGGATCAGCACCTCCCGCGCGCCCGGTTGAGGGGTAGGGCGCTGGGTCGCGGTCAATGCCTCCGGCCCGCCCGGCTGGCGGATCTCAATGGCGGTCATCTGGGGGGGAATCTTGGCAGCAGTCATGGGAAAGCCTCGGAATGACAAGCGGAGTGTGGGATGGAGTTCGGGCAGGCGCATGAGTGCCGTGGATCATCCTCACTTATGACTGACGTTCAACGCGAATGATCGCTTCGGTCACCCTCAGGCAAATGCCCGTCCGCGTTCTGCGCAGATGATGGATAATGGCCGGCAAGCTCTTGACCCTTTTCGTGGTAACCCCGCATGGAAATAAAAGTTAACTTCCTCGATAACCTTCGCCTGGAAGCCAAGTTCGATGACTTCACCGTCATCGCCGATCAGCCTATCCGCTACAAGGGCGACGGCTCCGCCCCGGGCCCCTTCGATTATTTCCTGGCGTCTTCGGCGCTGTGCGCGGCGTACTTCGTGAAGCTGTACTGCCAGACCCGCGATATCCCCACCGAGCACATTCGGCTGTCGCAGAACAACATCGTGGACCCGGAAAACCGTTACAACCAGATCTTCAAGATCCAGGTGGAGTTGCCCGCGGACATCTCGGAAAAAGACCGCCAAGGCATCTTGCGCTCCATCGACCGTTGCACGGTGAAGAAGGTCGTGCAAACCGGGCCCGAGTTCGTGATCGAGGAGGTGGAAAACCTCGATGCCGACGCCCAGGCACTGTTGATGCTCGACACGGACGCCGGCGCCAGCACTTATATCCCGGGCAAGGACCTGCCCCTGGAACAGACCATCGCCAACATGTCGCAGATCCTGGCGGGCCTGGGCATGAAGATCGAAATCGCGTCGTGGCGCAATATCGTGCCCAATGTGTGGTCGCTGCATGTACGCGACGCGCAGTCGCCGATGTGCTTCACCAACGGCAAGGGCTCGACCAAGGAAAGCGCGCTGGCCTCGGCCTTGGGCGAGTTCATCGAGCGCTTGAACTGCAACTTCTTCTATAACGACCAGTACTGGGGCGAAGAACTCGCCAATGCCGACTTCGTGCATTACCCGGATGAACGCTGGTTCAAGCCGGGCCCGAGAGACGCCTTGCCCGCCGAGATACTCGATGCCCACTGCCTGGGCATCTACAACCCGGATGAGGAACTGCGTGGCTCCCACCTGTACGACACCAACTCCGGTAACGTGCAGCGGGGCATTTGCTCGTTGCCATTCGTGCGCCAATCCGACGGCGAGGTGGTGTATTTCCCTTCCAACCTGATCGAGAACCTGTACCTGAGCAATGGCATGAGCGCCGGCAATACGCTCGCCGAGGCGCAGGTGCAGTGCTTGTCGGAAATCTTCGAGCGGGCGGTGAAACGCGAGATCCTCGAAGGCGAACTCTGCCTGCCGGACGTGCCACAGGCGGTGCTGGCGAAATACCCCGGCATCCTCGCTGGCATTCAAGGGCTCGAAGCGCAGGGCTTCCCAGTGCTGGTGAAGGACGCGTCCCTGGGCGGCGAGTTCCCGGTGATGTGCGTGACCCTGATGAACCCGCGCACCGGCGGCGTGTTCGCGTCCTTCGGCGCGCACCCGAGCCTTGAAGTGGCGCTGGAGCGCAGCCTGACCGAGCTGCTGCAAGGCCGCAGTTTCGAAGGCCTGAACGACCTGCCTCAGCCCACCTTCGAAAGCCACGCGCTGACCGAGCCGAACAACTTCGTGGAGCACTTCATCGACTCCAGCGGGGTCGTGTCGTGGCGTTTCTTCAGCGCCAAGGCCGATTTCGAGTTCGTGGAGTGGGACTTCTCCAGCCACGGCGAAGATTCCAACGCAGAGGAAGCCGCCGCCCTGTTCGGCATCCTCGAAAGCCTGGGCCATGAAGTGTACATGGCGGTGTACGAGCACCTGGGCGCCACCGCCTGCCGCATCCTGGTGCCGGGTTATTCGGAAATCTACCCGGTGGAAGACCTCATCTGGGACAACACCAACAAGGCGTTGCGGTTCCGCGAAGACATCCTGACCCTGCACAGCCTTAACGATGCACGCCTCAAGGCCTTGCTCAAGCGCCTGGAAAACTGCGACGTGGATGACTACACCACCATCACCACGCTGATCGGGGTGGAGTTCGACGACAACACCGTCTGGGGCCAGTTGACCCTGCTTGAACTCAAACTGCTGATCCAGCTGGCCTTGAAGCGCTTCGAGGACGCCAAAGAACTGGTGGAAACCTTCCTGCAGTTCAACGACAACACCGTCGAGCGCGGGCTGTTCTACCAGGCGTTGAACGTGGTGCTGGAAGTGAAGCTGGACGACGAGTTGGATATCGCCGACTACGAGGCCAATTTCCGCCGGATGTTCGGCGACGCACGCATGGATGCGGCGCTGGGCTCGCTGGACGGCAGCGTACGCTTCCACGGCCTGACCCCCACCAGCATGAAGCTCGAGGGGCTGGATAGGCATCTGCGGTTGATCGAGAGTTATAAGAAGTTGCACGCGGCCAGGGGGAGGGTGGCTGGGCTGGCATCATCTGAACGATGAATCGTTCTTTGTTCATTTCTGTGGATGGCCCCAAAGGCACCGGAAAAACCACCCTGTTGGAGGCCGTCACCAAAGTGCTGAGGGCCGACAGCAGGAAGGTAATCCGCCTTTGCGAGAAGAAAAGTGACCCTTGCCGGGGCCAAACGATGGCCCTCGTTAACACACTCGTTAGAAACCCCAGCCGGGATTTGGAGCTGGGGGTTTGCGAGCGCTTAGCGGATAGCCGCACTTGGATTTCCCAACACGTGGTGGCTAAACAACCACCGGGCAGCATCATTTTGATCGATCGCTGGTACCCGTCGGATGCCGCCTTTCGCCGGATAATCCCGTTCGCAGACATCTTGAAGTTGAACATTGAGCGGAACGTGCAAGTGCCAGACCTGCATGTTGGGGTCGTCACCGCTCCAGATATTTCATGGAGGAGGGCAGCGGCACGCACGCGTGGGCTTAGCAGTACGGTGATGCATACGCTGGAAGAGCATGTCGCTTGTACCCAAGCGTTCGAGCGTGCGGTGGCAGAGCATGGCTGGGTGCTTTGCCGTAATGAAGGCACGGTCGAAGACGCAACGATGCAGGTGGTTTCCGAGATCCATAAAGTGCTTCGATACCTGGGAGCCTGAACCGCCGCCTTCGACATAGCCAAGCAGGTTTACGCGCTACAGGGCGCCAAGTCATTCAAAAAACTTGGCAAACAGCGCGTTCTCATGCGTCTCGTTTTGAAGGGTGTAGGAGGTAGGGCCCAGGTACTCATAGCCCTGCCGAGGATAAAAGCCGAGCGCCCGCGGGTTCCCAACCCAGACCGTGGCCCAAAGCAGGGGCGCGCCGCCTAGCCGGGCGTGGCGCTCAGCACTTTGAAGTAATGCGAACCCAATACCTTTGCCGGTGAACCGCTCCTGAACATATAAACGTTGCAGCTGCGCGGCGTTCGAATTGGCAATCAGGTTATGTTCGGTATGCAGGGCGATCTGCGCGAAACCTACAAGATGATGATTGATCTCCGCGACCACCAGTAAGGTGCCAGGCGTGGCCATGACGTTTGAAAGAGTGGCGGGCGAGAAGGCATCCAATGCTGCCTGGGCGATCGAGTCGCGAACGCCTTCAGTGGCATAAGTATCGAGAAAAACCTGTATGCCAAGCAGCCCGAGGGACAAGGCGTCTTCGGGTGAGGCAATACGCGTGATGACTTGGGTGGGGCCGTTAAAGGTCATCCAGAAGCACTCCTTGCGTGCCCAGTGGTGCAGGGGAATGCCATGGTATATGCAGAATGGCAGTCAGGCGTGGAAGCAGAGCAATTGAGTTACGGGCCACGCCTCACGCACATTCTTTGGCCGCCTGCGAAAAGCCAGAGCCGATCAGGCTGCGTTCGTACACGAACACCTTGCCACCGCGGGCCGCCTTGTAGGCATCGATGACGTTGTCTGCCGCAATCGAACTCGGCACCACGATCCGGTAATTTCGCTGGGTTTGGGACAACTCCGGCCGCAGCGCATTGCCTTGCAGCTTGGGCATCAGGCACGCGGCGTAAGACTCCGGGGATTTTGCCGTTTCCAACGTGAGGGTCGGTTCGTTGGGGGCTGTTGCACAGCCCGCCAGGAGTGATAACGCGATCAAGCTTATGGGAAAGCATGTGAAGCGCATGGACGTTTACCTTATAGCGGCGTGTGCCGGAGGGCAGGGAAGTAGCCGCTATTTTCGATAGCCGAGCCGGTGAAGAGAATGTGCGATGGGTGATAGTGGCTATTGTTGGAGGCGATAGTGGGGGCGGGTAAGCCGCAGTTATGGAAACACCTGGGCGCTCCTGAGCCCCGGGCTTGATCAGGAAGACAGGAATGGAAGCACTTACCCAGATTCTAAAAGAGACAATTGAAGCGGCTGACCGGCCATTACTGCTGAAGGTTTTGATGAACTGATGGGGTTTTATGCTGAGGATGCATGTCTCGTGGTCAAGCCCGGGTTGACCGTGACAGGCAAGAACACTATTCACCTCGCCTTTATCGCCATTGCAGAGCACTTTAATCACCGCATAGTCGTCACGCAGGGAGATGCAGGTTATACCGGCCGGTGATGTAGCGCTGGCTATCCTGGAGACACGGCTAAGCCACCGATGATGCCGGTACAAAAACCGAGATTACGCGCCTGGCGACCTATGTATTTCGGCAGAGCCTAGGAAAGTGGCTATGTGCAATAGACAACTCTTATGGGACTTACTTACCCGACAATTGACTCGCAAAAAATTTAGCCCGAGAGCATGGCGTCAAGGCGGATCTGACTGATTCAAAGCAAGGGGGTCTAGGAGCTTCTCAGAGCCATTCTCTGAAGCCCTCGAAAACACTTTTGTGACGTACGTTCTTGCGGGCCAGTACGCTGTCGCCAGGCGATGGGTGATACGCGTTCTTGCCCGTCGATTCCCTTTGTCATCGCCAAGCTGGAATAGCATGATTAAGCTTTAAGGCTGGTAATTCAGTGGGGGCCGGGCTTTGAGTGAACTATTGGATGTATTGGCTGACTTTGTTTTCCAGGCGATTTGCTTTCCTATCGGCTGGCCTTTTATGAAGGCCCTCACCCTGGGGAAGTACCCCGTTAAAGGTTCTTGGTTTTCAGAAAGCCCTTCAGCCCAATGGACGTCTGCGATTGGGCTAGCCGTTTTGGTCATCGGGATGATGGCAGCATTGAAGCAGTTTGTAGTGGTCTAATGAGACCGGACACCCATTTAGGGGAGAATGCTCGCCATAGAGAGGCGTCCAATGACCAAGCAACGGCGTACCTTTACCCCCGAATTAAAACGTGAAGCCGCCAGCCTGGTGCTCGACCAGGGCTATAGCTACATTGAGGCAGCCCAGTCGCTCGGGTTAGTTGAATCAGTATGGCGTCGGCGGGTCAGCCAGCTCCAGCAGGAGCGTGGCGGTGTCACCCCGACCAGCAAGGTGTTAACACCTGAGCAGCAAAAATCCAAGAACTGGTAGCCCGAATCAATCGTCTGGAACGAGAAAATTCGATCCTAAAAAAGGCTACCGCGCTCTTGATGGCCGAGGAGCACGAGCGCTCGCGTTAGTCGATCAGCCTCGCTCCGAGGAGCCGGTTGATCTGTTGTGCTCGGTATTTTAAGTCACCCGATCTTGCTACTACGCGTACTGTAGAAAACGCCGGTCCACTGATGCCGAACGGGTGATTTTGTGCCGCCATGTGAACGAACTGTTTACCCAAAGCCGAAGCGCTGCGGGCAGTCGAAGCATCATGCTGATGATGAAAGAGGACGGCGCGCAAATCGGGCGATTCAAGGTCCGTAAGTTGATGCGCGAGATGAACCTGATCAGCAACAACTGGGCTCCCATGCCTACAAAAAGGCCACCGTGGAGCGACCTGATATCGAACGTACTTGATCGAGAGTTCAGCGTAGCATCCCCAACAAGGTCTGGTGCGGTGACATCAAGTACGTTTGGGCCGAAGGTCGACGGCAATGCTGATACATCACGCCAATGCCCACCCTGAGCGTTGACGATGAAAGAGGTCGCAGCAGCGGCTGGCCAGGCGACATTTGGGTTTGCAAACATCCACTACGGAGCTTTGGGGTCGTTACTGACCAAAGCTCTCGCTATTCCCTCCCCGAAATGGCAAGTCCACACTTTGGCCAGCTTTGACGAACATCCAGATGAGCGCCGGCGGCGGGGCCTGATTCATCCTCCGCTACTAGAGGCATTGACGGCGCTAGGCTGGTTGGTCGACACAGCACTGCCCGTAGACGGGAATCTGATGCCGCAAAGGGGCCGAAGAAACCAGGCGTGATCGGTATTGTCGCCCTTATCGCTGAGTTGAGGAAGGCAGGCTTCATTGGCGGTGAACCTCCCGGAGGCAAAGCGAGTCTTTTTCGACACGCTGCGCTCGAGCATCCGGTGTATGTCAAAACTAGCACTGCTAACGCGCCCAAGATACGAGCTCCGTTGATAGTCCATCCGGATTACCAAGATCTCACGAGTTCATGGCTTGAAATAGACGGACTGGAAATTGGGACTCAGGCCTTGTACCACAACTCTGGATTATCGAAGTTTCCTACCCGATTCCATGAAGGCCTAAAGGAAATACCGTATGGGATTGCGCTCGGTTTTCACCAAGAAGGGGCTCTAAAACAATTTCTCGAAGTCTTGCTGGAGTCTCCGGCTAATGCAGCGGGGCCAGAAGCTGGCGCTCCACAGCTAGCGTCAAATTTAGACCAGCAATCTATTGAAGACCCGGTTGCCCGGATGACATTGAGCGTAATGCGCTAATTAAGGCGCGTATAGGGCAAGGCGGGTATTGGAATGCCCTCCTGAGCTACTGGAAAGGTTGCGCGGTCACAGGTTGTCTCGAGGTATCCCTACTGCGGGCGTCCCATATTAGGCCTTGGAGTAGAGCCAATGATGAAGAGCGGCTAGATCCTTTCAATGGCTTGCTGCTTGCTCCTCACTTAGACATTGCCTTCGATCAAGGATTGATTACTTTCGGGGCGTCGGGGGAACTAGTCATCAGTCCGATGCTGAGCGTTGAGGACGCCCAACTTCTCAATCTTGACGTACGCCAGCGGCTATCCCAAATCGAGAAGCGGCATGAGTACTATCTTACCTGGCATCGTGAATGGATTTTTCAGTCTGTTAAGTCGATCCAGTGACTGCTAACGTCGCCAAACTCAAACAAGGGTGCTAAGCCCAAAACCGACGGTGCGGATATGGCAAAACGCCAGTCGGCTAGCGTAAATACTATACGGGATAGTCAAAGTTGCAATCTGGATCAATCATCAGACTGGTGCAAGGCACGCTGCAGCTCCTGATACTTTCTATGAGCGTCATGCTGGCGATCTTCAGTTTCCTTCTGGGCTTGGCGTTGTTGCTCGGCGAGGGGCGGATACCAAATCCATCGATCCTTCACTTCTTGTTCATACGTCCAGACAATCCCGTAGTACAGAGCAAGCAGAGATACCACAACTCCCCCCCAGGTCAGGTACGATTGGAGCAGCCTCATGATTGATGGGGTGTGATGCAGGTAGCCCAAAATGTAGTCACTCGCGACCAGTATCGTCAGCCCTGTGAGCAGAGTTCTTGCATCGGTTTTTTTAACTTGACCCTCCCTGACGTCCAAACTGTGCTGTACGCAGAGTTTGAGCAGGAAATCACTTTTCTCTTCAAGCGCCAGCCTTTTCAAGTCCCTCGGCCGCACGCAGTCCGGTGGGAGCGGATGGTGCTCCGAGGTAGGCTGCGCCAAGACATTAAGAACGTGGACGATGGCCGGTACAACTAGTGAAACGAAGCACATGAATACGAGTGACGCACACAGTATTTTGCCGGCGTTGGTGAGGACGGTTTCGGTGTCAAAAGAGGAACTGGCTAGGTCGTGGCCCGTTAAGACAATCAATGAGATATCAGCAAACAGGCCCACGTAGACTGCTTTCAAGCACCAGTTGAAGTCCCATATCTTTTCTATAATTCCCGATGCTAGTCCTGAAGCGACGGCTTTAGCGTCGTTGCCGGTGTGATGCTCTGCATTCATATGGTTTTCCGGAATTTCATACAGCATCGCGATTGGAAGCCTGCAACCTTTCGCTGCCCTGGGGGAATGCTGCATAGGGCCTGAAGAATGGCGTCTAGTGAGTCAGACCGAAGCTGATCGGCACGGGATAGGCGGCCATGATTCTGAAATCTAATCGCCGCCCGTCCTTAATACAGTGCAATAACAAATCCTGACTCAGATCGACTCAAGGATCTCTCTACGACGACTGCTGTATTCGTCCTCGTCAATGAGATTGCGCTCCTTAAGAGACAACAGCTTTTGTAGACGCGCTTCGATGTCGTTCACAGGCGGCGCTGCTACATGGACATCCAGGGAGCGCTCACTGGCGCCAGCACATGCGGCATTGATGTCGTTCATCAACGCGACTTCGTCAAAGACCGTTTGGCCTTTCTTGTCGCGCATAAGGTTCGAATATGCGCGCCCTAGTGCCAAGGTCTGCTGGCGTAAATCTGCGTTGCGAGGGTCGGCTTTGAGATTCGCCAGTGAGCACTGGTAGGCCTCTCGTGCTTCTGTCTTTGCCTTTTCCTGGGTGTGAGCCCACCAAACTGCGATGACTACGACGGCAATCAGAATGACCCAGATCATTTCAACAATCCTTTGATGGTGTGAGTGAAGATTGGCGAATGATACTACATAGCCGTCTTTCGTCTACGCAAAGGGCATCCGCTATAGGGTTAGCACTGGCCACACTTTTAGGGGCTGCGGCTGTAGACAAAGTTTCGGCTCGTCCATGTCGCGGCCTTCGCAGGGGCAATGTGATGAGGTGGCCAGCGTTTCTTGCGGCTTAGCAAATGAGAAGCCAGTCGAGTCTCGTGGCTTCTCGTGAGGAAGGCTAGGTCATGGTGCGTTCGAAAGTTTTGTCCGCTTTCCACGAAGGGTGGCAAGTTTAGACTTGGTGAGGCTCTGATATTTCAGTATCTCACGCTGCGTTTTCCCGCGATAAGCATCGGTTTTGGAGGCGAATCGTTGTGCTTGGACAAGCATCAGCTCGGACTCTTCCAGGATGCTGATCTGCGCACCGGCTCTTCAGATCCCTTCAGTTATTTAATTTAACATAATGTGCATTATCAGTAATTGTATATTGCAAGCTGAGCAAGCTGACTGGCAGCGATCTAATGAATTATCCAGCGCCTGTTCTACGCATTCAAAATCCTCTCTATTCGCTGCCGCGCAGTCCCCGTGAGTCGCTTGACGCCGAGTAACCGCGCAACCTCCAACGCAGGGTCAGCCGCGTCAATGATGCTCGCCGCAATGCGCAGCTCCTCTGCCGCTATCTCCTCGATCGAACGCGCATCATTGGCAGATGCCGGAACGCGGTATGTCGACCACTCCATCACATCACCTTCGGCATGCCAGACGAAGACTTCTTCAAAGCCGGCCTGTTGAACGTGATGGTGCCGATCAGCCAATTCCAAGACTCGATCCCGAATGAGTCGACCTGACCGTTGGAAGCCATGCGCACGCGCCACACGCTGTACCAGAAGCGCATCCAGAATCGGCGCTTCCTGGCGTAGTATCTCTTCGATGATCTGACGCAGCACTGGCGTGTATTCCGGCACATGAAACTGCTCGGCTTGGATCAATGGTGTGAGAGACGATAGATCCGCGACTCGATATTCAGCTTGGCGACCTAGCGGTGTCTCCACGCTGTAAGCCCGCGCCATGCGAACTTTCGCGATATCCTCCGTTGCCTCATCGTCGGTAGTTATGGGTGTTTCATCCAGCGCATCAAGGATCTCAGCGGTCTCTGCCGGGCGGGCAAAGTCAATAATCACTGCCGCAGGTATCGATTCTTCCACCGGAATTGAGGCGACTGCCGATCGTGATGCAGCCAGAAGGTCGTTGAGAGCTGCGTGTAGCTTCTGGAGAGCGTCCTCCTTGTCTATCCACCATTCCGTAGACCATAGGCGTACCAGGTTCCACCCCAGACCTTTCAGGATCGCTCCCCTCACCTTGTCACGATCACGAGCAGTGGCAGCACTGTGGTAAGTCGCGCCATCGCACTCGACACCCGCCAGGTAATCACCCGGGCGATCAGGGTGAACAATTCCCAGATCGATACGGAAGCGCGATACACCGATCTGCGGAACCACCTGCCAGCCAAGGCGCCGCAAGCCCTGAGCTATCGCTTCTTCGAACGGCGAGTCGTAACCGCCGACCGAGCCATGTACCGCTTCGGCCAAGGCTCTTGGACCCCTTTGAGCGAACTCGAGGAAATGCTTCAGATCGCGAACTGCTCGAGCATTAGTTCTATTCAAATCAATCATCGACGGATCGAAGGACGAGAACACCAGCATCTCTCGGCGAGACCGGGTAATCGCAACGTTCAGTCGGCGCCATCCACCATCTCTGTTGAGTGGACCGAAGTTCATCGACATGACTTGGGCACCAGGCTCAGTCGGGCCATATCCGATCCCAAGCATGATCAAATCGCGCTCATCACCCTGGACAGTTTCCAGATTTTTAACCACAACGGGTTCAGTCTGGGTGTCCTGAAAGAAAGGCTCGATTTGTGGGTACTGCTTACGCGCAGCATCCAGCAGGTCGTTGATCAGCTTCTGCTGATCAGAGTTGAGCGTGATGATCCCAATCGAATGACCCGCTGCAATAAACGCTGGATCCGTTAAACGCTTAACGGTCTCGCTGACGATGGCCTCGGCTTCAGCCTGATTGTGGCGCCCTTTCCCTTTCGCATACACGCCCTCAACCCTACGCCACTCGACAGCGCTCGCCCGGGTCTCTGCTGCCGGGAAGGTAATCAGATTGCTGTCGTAGTAACGGTGGTTCGAGAACGCAATCAGGCTCTCATGGCGACTCCGGTAATGCCAGCTCAAGCTATGGCTCGGCACCCCTGCCCCGAGGCATTCATCCAGGATGCTCTCCATGTCTTCCGCGGTGTCATCGTCACCAGCATTCGGACCGCGGCTGAAGAAGTTTGTAGGCGGCATTTGGCGCGGGTCGCCGGCGATCACAACCTGTTTACCGCGGGCAATCGAACCTATTGCATCCCATGGGGCAATTTGAGAGGCCTCGTCGAAGATGACCAGATCGAATGGAGGCTGATCTGCTGGCAGGAATTGCGCGATCGACAACGGGCTCATGAGCATGCACGGCGCCAGGCGGTTCAGCGCATCCCCCATTTCAATAGCCAATTGGCGTACTGGCTTATGCCTACGCGACTTCTGCAATTCATGCTTCAGCGTGGCGAAGCCGCTGCCTTTGGGAATGTCATTCTTAGACGGGATGAAACCACACAATTTGGCCCGGATGTAGCGTACGGTCAGTTTCGCGAGTTCATCGTCCAGACGAATGAATGAACCTATGTCGCTCATGTGCTCGGCGGCGACGAAGTTCCGCAGAAGCGGCTCGCTGTCGATGCCGTGGGTCGCGAACCAATGGGCATAGGCTGTGACGAAGGTTTCCTCGGTTGCGGTTGGTAATAGACTACCCGCTTCCAATGCCAGAGCCAGATTAGCCAACCCAACCTCAGTGGCCTGCTCTCGAACGCGGCACCAATCACACCACGCCTTGAGCTGCTCCTTTTGCTGCTGGATGGACAGTGAAGTAGCTCGCAATGCGGCGACACTCACGTTTTCGTCTGGGTTGGTTCCTGCCAACCCAGCAAATTGCCGAGCTGAATCGTCGTAGCGGGAAATGGCCTGCTGCAATGCCGTCAGCGCGGTACCGATTTGTCCGCTTGGCGCTAGCATCTCATTTGCATCGACAACCAGACGCGCGACTGCGCCGCGCAATGTAACCAAGTGGTCGGGTGACTCAGCTAGCGCACTCAACAGGCTGCGCAGAATCTCAGCGAGGGCGACAGCGCGTTGTGTTTTGGTCGTGTCGCTGGACAGCCCTTGCCAACCCGGAATCGATTGCATGTCTCCAGACAATGCATCCAGCTCCACCAGGTGGGTATTCAGCCGCTGCAAAATAGCGAGATCACCGAGGGTGTCTGGGATACCTGCTGCGCCACCCAATGAGGCAAGCTTCTTGCCCACTTTCTTCTTCGCGAACGTCGCCAGGAACCAGAACTTGCCTTCTGCCTTTTGCCACTCTGCTTTCATCGCCTCGAATTGAATGCGACGGCAAGCTTCGTTGGCATAGTTCAGGGACAGGCTTTCCTCTAGCTCCCGGTAGCTCACGATCAACTCGCACGCACGGCGAGCAGCCTCGATACGCGCAACGGCATCGGGAGCAAACGCGAATGAGAGGTTTATGCCGTGGGACTGCGTGATTAGAGTCACCAGCTCGTTGAGCTGTTGGATCTGAAGGATTTCAGCGACGGGCAATGCGAGATGCGTAAGGCTGAGTACCCTTTCGCTCGCGGCGTTCAATGCATCCAGGGCCTGTGGCAGCTCCCGCGATGTACTTGCAATCTGGGATTGCCATGCATTCGACCATTCGGTCTGAATTAGAGCGCCGAACTTGCCTGACAGATCTCTTGCGGCAGTGCCGTTGAGGCCAAGTCGGCGCGCGATATCGAGCAACTGATTGTATTCAGCAGCACTGTGCTGAGTGGTCGAAGGCCAGGTGAGTTTGGGCGTATGAGGACCGTGGTCTCGAACGACTCGGCCAATCGACTGATGCAAGGAAAGGTCGTTATCCCAACGTCGATGAAGGACCTCGACCAAGCCGTTGAGCCTTGAACGCAGGGTTTGAAGCCGAGAGGCTTCACGCTCCCACTCCTCGGCGCTCAATGCGTCGCTCACGTCCCATGCGCGGTCCAGTTGCTTGAGGACCTCTACCTTGGACGCTTTGCTTGAGTGCAGCTCCAGGCAGAACTCACCCAGGCCTTTCTCTGCCAAGCGACGATAAACCACATCAAGTGCAGCACGCTTTTCTGCCACGAAAAGTACGCGACGCCCCAGCGCCAGATTGTGAGCAATCATGTTCGCGATGGTTTGCGACTTGCCGGTACCAGGGGGCCCGTCCATGACAAAGCTGCGAGTGCTACCTGAGGCCACCACCGCAGCAAGCTGAGAAGAGTCAGAAGGCAACGGGGCAAACATCTGAGCAGGTGTTACGGTTGAATCCAATCGCTCAGGCCGAGGGAAATCTTCTGAGCTGGAGACCCCCTCACCGGTTTGATCAGGCTCCAGCAGATGCCTGACCAGCGGGCTTTGCAGCAACTGCGCAGAGTTGGCGTTCAGGTCTTTCCACATCAGGTATTTGGCAAACGAGAATGTGCCGAGCACCAGCTCTGTGCTTACCTCGAAACCCGGTATGTCGCGAACAGCACGCCGTACCATGTTCCAGACGCCGGTGACATCAATGCCGCTCTCATCAGTTGGTAGCTCACCATCAAGGCCGGGGATCACCAACTCGAAGTCATGGCGAAGCAGTTCGAGCAGCGTCAGGTTAAAGCGTGGCTCCTCATCGAGCAGGCTCAGCGTCACACCGGACAGCGCACTTTTTCGGTCAAGCTTCACTGGCAGCAAGATCAGCGGTGCTGAATATGTCTTCGGATCGTCGGCGGCTTTCTTCCACTTAAGGAAACCGATGGCCAAGAAGAGTGTATTTGCACCCCCCTCCTCCAGATCGCTCCGTGCCTTGCGGAACAATTCGATCAGCGTTGATTCAAGCTTGGCCTTCTCTAAGCTAGCGAGGACTTCGCCGCGGCCAAGCGCCTGACGTGCGACCTCGTCGACCAAGCTTTCGTTGTTCTGTTGCTCATAGAGAGCTACGTCGCGGCCGCTGCTCTTCAAGTCGGGTACCGGCACGACACGGATACGCCCGCCGCTGGCAAGCACATCCTCAAGAGCAGCTGGATCTGGGCAAAGAAGACGCACGCCCTTGGCGCTGTCTGGCAGATGCAGCAGTCGGTTACGAGTAGTTAGATCGAGAAGCTTGCGTTGCCAGAGTGTTAGCTTGCCGGCCGGGCCTTCATTCTCACTGTTGATTTCGACATCAAAGCCTGGAAGCGCTGGAGCATCTTCCAATCCTTCAGCAACGGGCACAGCATCGGTGGTGGTGCCTGATGTCTCTACCGCTGAAACCAGCGCCATCGGCCGGATTTTCTGCATTCGGGCGCGATGCAGATCGATGGCCATGATGAACTGTTCATCATCCAGCTGCCTTTCGGCAACCGCCATTGCCTGACTAAAACTTGGAGGGTTTGCCTGTGTCGCCAACGTGGTCTCGAAGACGACCATCTCCTTCAAGTCCAAGCGTTTGCGCACTGCCGAGGCTTCATCCGTCAGCAGTTGTGAGAACTCTTGAGGCTGTAGCCAGATACCGGCAAACGCGTGCCCTTTTGTCATCAAAAGCAACGGATTCAATCCAGCTTGCTCCAGCGCCGCAGCGAAGAGCAGCGCTGTATCGAGACAAGTCGCCACGCCGTTGTCCAGGACCACACTTGGAGGCCGGATCTTCTGGCCCTGTTGTTCGAAGCTGGCTGGAGGTAGCGCGTAGCTCAGTTGGAAGCTGCACACCCCTGACCATATCGCTGAGGCCAGCTCCCATGTGCGCGTGCGGGACTTGCTCTCATAGCCGTCAATGCCGTCTTTCTTGCCTGCTCGGCGCAGCACTTGAGACGCAGCTTTGAGCACACGGTCTACGGCTGGGTCGTTTGGCATGCAGAAGGCAGCCAGCAACTCCGGCATTGCACTCAAACCACCCCACTCTGCACGAGCCAACAGCTCAGTGGGAAAGCGCTGCTCAACGAGAAGGTTGTCATCTTGGGACAGACGCACCACGACATCAGCGGTCAGACTTTCGCTCAGTCCTGAAAGGTAGCCGGCGTTGAGCTTGATATCGCGGTCATTGATGCCGAGACGATCACCGACATTGAGTCGATCAATATGCCAGGTCCGGCTCTCAACAAACTCCGGATCAGTGCTAAGGGTCAGGACCAGATTTTCAAGATTTGTCTCTTGCTGATTCCAGACGCTCAACTCACGTATGAGTGGTACGGCATTCTGGTGAGAGGCGAAGCCGATTTTACGGGCGATCAGCGCCTCAATCTTGATGTTCATTCACGGGCTCCTACTGCTGCGAGCGCTGGCCTCATGAAGAGGCCGCCAAATGACGCCTATAGTCCATGAGTAATCAGTGGTTGGGAATTTGTTTATAGGCGAATTTGCACGTTTTGGGCGCTTCTATCGTGAGCTAGACGACGGCGACAGGCATTGCAATGACCTGTATCTCGTAAGCGCTACAAAAAATCAGCCTGGTCATAGGCATATCGGGCAATCGGCCACGGCCAGGTGATGTGGAAACTTGATGAGGCGTGATCAGCGCGCCCGGAAAAGACTACCCCTATCCGGAAATATTTTCCCTATGGGTCTTGCAATCTGGCACGTGCTTGGCAGGCAGATATCACCGCCGCAGGCTTCTCCCATCCCTCACTCGGGAATGGTCGTTTCGCAGGTACGTACGGTTCGTGCTTGGCCCGGTTTGAGTCACTGGGGTAGGGGCAATCGCAAGAATTCGAATTACCTGACCACTGTCGATCCGTTTTCTGCTCAGGTCTTTTCATCAATGGATGGTTTGCCATTGCATTCAAGATGAGTCTGGCGGACATCTTCACGAGTGCAAGTGGTGTGAGATACGCTGCCAGACGTTCATATCCTCAGCCAGGATCAAGAATCAAAAGGCCCTGCAGCTCATCGGGCGTTTTCCGAGCCGTCCAGATCCAGTGTTTGCCATTGGATCCGTATCCATTTTTAGAACGCCACGTTTACTTGCATACAAGAAAAATTACCCGATGCCAGAAATCTTGAAGCATGCCGACCTGCATCCCGAAGTAGCACATCTATCAATCTCCCAGCTCCAAGAGCTACACACTCGCTACCTTGCGGGTGAAAAGCTCCCTGTTCTCTTCTCTGAATACAGCGTTCAATCGACACGGAACAGCCTCGAGGTTCTCCTCCCCCTGATATATATTGACGCAAGGTGTCCGGCGTGTGGAGACCTACTCCAGCAGAGATGGAAGACCAAAACGGGTGGCGATTCAGCTCCCTTCTGTAAGCCTTGCAACCATGTCGAGACCCTAAGCTGCTCTTGCAAGGTATGCGTCTGGCCAAGGCATCTACCCGCCACCGCAGAGCCAAGACATGGTGTGCACTTAAATTTAAGTGGGCACCAGTTTTAGCCTTTTAAGCGGGTATTTCATGCAGCCAACACGCCGTTACTATTCAAAATCCTTCAAGGCCCAAGTTATTCAAGAGTGTGGCCAGCCCGGCGCTTCGATTGCCAGCATCGCACTTGGCCATAGCCTCAACGAAAACCTTGTCCATAAATGGATTCGAGTACACACGCAGAAGAACAGTACCGCGCTTCAACCTGCATTTGTTCCGCTACCCCTACCGTCAGCCGGAGCAAATTCTCAAGCGACATCGTCGAACATCTGCGTTGAGATCCAGCACCCGCTTGGCATCGTCAAAGTGAACTGGCCAACCGACAACACCGCTGCCTGCGCGACCTTTCTTCGAGACCTGCTGCGATGATCCGCATCGACTCCATCTGGCTCGCCACCGAGCCGATGGACATGCGTGCAGGCACCGAGACTGCATTAGCCAGGGTGATAGCGGTGTTCGGTGCGGCGAAGCCGCACTGTGCTTACCTCTTCGCCAACCGCCGCGCCACACGCATGAAAGTCCTGGTGCATGACGGGTTCGGCGTCTGGCTGGCGGCACGCCGGTTGAACCAAGGCAAGTTCCACTGGCCTGGTATTCGCCGTGGTTCTGAGATGGAACTGAATCACGAGCAACTTCAGGCTTTGGTGCTGGGTCTGCCATGGCAACGTGCAGGTTCTGGAGGCTCGATCACACTGCTTTAACGGCTGCCATTAGCCTATCGGTCTATCGCTACGACGCGACTGCTCTGGCAAAATTCGGCGCATGACTTCTTCGCCCAATCTCGACCAATTGTCCCCCGACCAACTGCGTGCTTTGGCAGCGCAGTTGCTGTCGCAAGTCGACACGATGGGCAAGAAAATCAACCGTGATCAAACAGTCATCGAGAAACTGACCTTCGAGATTGCACAGCTCAAACGCTTGAAGTTTGCCAAGCGCAGCGAGCAGATGAGTCCTGAGCAGGCCAGCTTGCTTGATGATCTGATCGACACCGACATAGCCGCGATTGAAGCAGAGCTTCAGGCTTTGCAAACGGTGCCAGCGGCAACCGAGAAAAAGCAGAAGCCCAAACGCACTGCCTTGCCACCGGAGTTTACACGCACACTGATCCATCACGAACCGGATAACACTCACTGCCCATGTGGCTGCGCGCTGAAACGCATCGGTGAAGATATCAGTGAGAAGCTGGATTACACACCGGGCGTCTTCACCGTCGAGCGTCATGTCCGTGGCAAATGGGTCTGTGATGACTGCGAAACGCTGATCCAGGCACCGGTTCCGGCTCAGATCATCGACAAGGGCATCCCGACTGCCGGGCTGCTGGCCCACGTCATGATTGCCAAGTTTGCTGACCATTTACCGCTTTACCGTCAGGAATCAATCTTCGGTCGGGCGGGCCTGGCGATTCCACGTTCGACCTTGGCTCAATGAGTGGGCATGACCGGCGTGCAGTTGCAGCCGCTGGTCGATGCACTGCGCGAAGTAGTCCTTGGGCAACAAGTCATCCACGCAGATGAAACACCGGTGCAGATGCTCATGCCGGGAACAAAGAAAACTCACCGTTCCTATGTGTGGGCCTACGCCACCAACCAGTTCTCGGACTTGGCAGCGGTGGTTTATGACTTCAGCCCCAGCCTTGCCGGAGAGCATGCTCGCAACTTCCTGCAAGGCTGGAGGGGCAAGCTGGAATGTAACGATTTTGGCGGTTACAAAGCCAGTTTCGAACTCGGCGTGACCGAAATCGGCTGCATGGCCCATGCACGGCGCAAGTTTTTCGAACTGCACGCGACGAATAAGAGCACGCTCGCCGAGCAAGCCCTGCGCTTTATCCAGTTGTTATACGAAATCGAGAGCGAATTGCGCGATCTGGAACAGGATTTACGGCGCCGAATACGGCAAGAAAAAGCCGTACCAGTGATGGAGATGCTGCATGCCTGGATGATCGCCCAGCGCAACGTCGTGCCCGAAGGTTCGGCTATCAGCAAAGCGTTGGATTACAGCCTGAAACGCTGGGAAGCACTGTCGCGTTATCTTGAGGGCGGGGCTGTGCCGATAGACAACAATTGGGCTGAAAACCAAATCAGACCATGGCTCTTGGGCGCAAGAACTGGCTCTTCGCAGGATCGCTACGCAGCGGCAAACGGGCGGCGGCGATCATGAGCTTGATCCAGTCTGCGCGGTTGAATGGTCATGATCCGTACGCCTATCTGAAGGATGTCCTCACACGCCTGCCGACGCAGCGGGCGAGTGAAATCGATCAGTTGTTGCCGCATAAGTGGGTGCCAGCCTTGCTTAGGCTAAGTGAATCGGGCGTACGTTAAGAAACCCCTTCGAGTATGACAAATGTTCCAGTCGCAACACCCACGCGCAGGGCCTTGGCCGCTTGGTATTCTGCGCTTTCATAGAAGCGTTTAGCGTCGGCGAACGAATCGAACTCGAATATCATATGCCGCTCATGGGCTGCACCTTCGAGGTTTTCATACTGTCCTCCTGCAATAACCTTCGGGTTGAAAGGTCGCATTGCATCGCCTGCGGCTTTTGCATAAGCGGCGTAGGCCGTTGCATCCGAAATGCTCACGTGCCCGATCAGGTATCCTTTTGGCATGCTTGCCTCTCTTTCAATGGGTATATTCAATTCAACGCAGGGCGTTCAATACAGCCGCCTGCGTCGCGGCTATTGGGTTATAGCTACTGGCTCTGCTTCGACGCCAACGGCCTGAAAGGTACAGGTCGCCTGCTGGCATCCTGGTGATCGACCATCCAACCGGGGTAGTAGGGAGGTAAAGCACTTACTGCCTCCAGACGCGCCAGCTCCTCGTCCTTAAGAACGACATTGACTGCATCCAGGTTATCTTCCAACTGGTCAATCCTTTTGGCGCCGATGATGACGCTCGTGACATGGGGTTTGGCCAGCAACCAAGCGAGCGCCACTCTTGCGACGGAAATACCGCGCGCATCGCCGATGGCGCGCATTTCTGCGACGCAGGCCCAAGCCCGATTCAGATCGACGGGTGGAAAGTCGAAATTACTGCGCCGCGCCCCCTCCTCGGTTGATGCTCCAGGGCCGAACTTCCCCGAAAGCAGTCCCCCCGCAAGAGGCGACCACACGAGTAGCCCCATCTGCTCTTCAATGACAAGCGGCACCAATTCGCGCTCCACGTCACGTCCGGCAATGGAGTAATAGGCCTGAAGCGTCTCAAAGCGTGTGGCATTAAGTGCTGCGCTCAGCCCTAGCGCTTTGCCGATCTTGCCCGCGTGCCAATTTGAAACGCCGACATAACGGACTAGCCCTTGACGCGTTAGGTCGTCCAGGGCCCGCAGCGTTTCTTCTATAGGGGTCACAGGATCACTGGCGTGAATCTGGTAAAGGTCAATATGATCGACCTGAAGGCGTTCTAGGCTTCGCTGCACAGAATCCATGATATGACCGCGCGATGCCCCTTGATCGTTGGGATTAGAGCCCATTACGCCCGCAGTTTTGGTAGCCAGCACAACCTCTCTGCGTGGCACGCCGAGATCTCTCAATGCCTGGCCCAAGATGCGCTCCGACTGACCGAAAGAATAAATATCGGCGGTGTCTATGAAGTTGATCCCTTGCGCCAGAGCGTGGGCGATCAACCTGTTGGCTTCGCCCTGTTCAACCGCGCCGATTGCAGCCCACATACCCGCGTCAGCATTACCACCGAGTGTCATCGTGCCCAGGCACAGCTCGGATACATACAGGCCCGTACGGCCAAGTCGCTTGTATTTCATGACTTCTCCTCCGAGATCGATGGATGAAAATGAGCACAGCAGCGGGCCAGTATCGTCGGCGCGAGTGGACTTCAGACAGACTGAGATTTACCAGCTCGGAACTGTCCGGCAATCAATGCGACGCGCGCGCCATACAGACGCGCTGTCTCCAGATCTCCCGATGACATCTCTTCGGGAGAGGCATCCGCAGGCGTCTGCGCCATGGGTGCGATGTAAGAACCCATGCGGTTCAAATCGTCGCGTTTCGACGCCTTGACGTTCGCGGGTTTGATGTCCAGACCAACCCAGATCCCGGCGTGCTGCCCAGAGAGCAGGAAGAAATACTCAAGTGTATTGAGCTTGTCGCCGTTGATGCTCGCGCTATTGGTGAAGCCGCCAAAGATTTTGTTTTGCCATGCGCCTTCGAACCAGGGCTTGGAAGAGGCGTCTGCAAATTTCTTGAACTGCCAGCTAGGGCCGCCCATGTAGGTAGGCGAACCGAAGACGATTGCGTCTGCGCCTGCGAGTATTTGCCAGGCATCGTCGGGGATATTGCCCTCGGGGTCGATTGCAACCAATACAGAGTCGGTGCCAGCACCTTCGGCGACGGCAGCTGCCATTCGTAAGGTGTGGCCGTAGCCTGAGTGATAAATGATGACAGTTCGGATTGGCGTGGAAGTTGAGTTCATGAGCGCTCCCTTACATGTTCTGGAGTTGTGGACAACCTGAGAGCTACTCTACTGAGTCAAAAATGAGTTATAAATCATCCGAATCTGAACGCACTGTTATCTAATTGGTGAACAATGCCCAATCTTCAGGCACTTATGATTTTTGCCCGCGTTGCGGAAATGATGAGTTTCACGCGGGCCGCTGAAAGCCTGGGAATCCAGAAGGGGCGGGTGTCGACGGTGATTCGTGAGCTGGAACGGGAGATGGGCGCGACCCTCCTGCACAGAACAACACGCAGCGTGCAATTGACCGAAGACGGTCGTAGTTTCTATGCACGTGCTCGTGACCTGCTGGCCGAAGCTCAGGACGTGCAGTCCATGTTCGCGAACAGCGGTGCCCCTCTGAGGGGAAGGTTGCGCGTAGATATGCCGACTGAGTTGGCAAAGACCGTCGTGATTCCCGCTCTGCCGCAACTAATCAAGGCCAATCCTGAGTTGGAGCTGGAACTATCCAGCACGGATCGCCGTGTCGATCTGGTTCAAGAAGGGTTTGATTGCGTGATTCGTCTCGGGCCGATCTTGGACGACAGACTGATCGCCCGCTCGCTCGGCAAACTGCGCATGATGAACGTGGCGAGTCCAGGCTATCTGGCAAAGTACGGCGTACCGCAAACACTCGACGACCTCCTCATCCAGGGTCACCAGATGGTTCACTACACGCCGACACTCGGCGCCCGACTCGCTGGTTGGGAATATCCGGAGGGTGATAGCTACGCATCACTTGCATTGCCAGGGGCGATTCAAGTGAATAACGTGCAGACCTATCATGCTGCGGGCCTAGCGGGGATTGGACTGATTCAGGCCGGTTATTTGGCCCTTGCGCACCACATCAAAAGCGGCGATCTGGTGGAAATTCTGCCCGATCTACGACCAGAGCCACTGTCGGCTTCGCTCGTAGTCGCGCATCGGCGTAACCTTTCCAAGCGCGTCCGGGCCTTCATGACTTGGATTGAGAGTGTATTGGAACCCTATTTTGATTAGCCGCTAGAGTGGGCAACATGTGACATCGTCACTTGTCTCACGGCGGCTGCTTGCAAGACGTATTTACCGTACGCTTACCTTGCAAGGTATGCCATGGCAGGCGCATTAGCGCTTACAACGGCAAGTGGGCGATCACCGCGCTACCCTACGACAGGCTGAGCTTGCGGGAAAAAATCTTGCTCCTTGCCCTCGTATGGTCCGAGGATCACGCAGCTGCCTCGATAGGTGCACTTGCCCGAGTTGGGCAGTTCAGCAACAGCCGTTACGGATGTGCTCGCTACATCGCGCAGTTACGGAAAAGCGGTGTGATCAAGTTGGTCAGGACTGAACGCTGGAAATCAGATATCAAAGACGCTGTGCGCTATATGTTAGAAGCCACAAAGTGGTCGGCCAACGTTGCTGCAGATGAGCTTCATCCCACCCCCATGCCCACCAAGGAACTACTCGAACAGCTTCGAAGCCGACTTGGACACAGAAGTTGGTATTGGTGATGAGGAAACGCTCGTCACCATTATTCGAGAGAATGCAGAGGACGAGGCCATTCAGTACGCTGAGGACCAATTGTATCGCCACAACATGGACATGACAGCTGAAGCCAAAACGCGGGAGGTAATGCGATCCCTAATAGAAACCACTCCATTGGAAAGCACCCTTGCCTCTTCTTGGGAGGCGGCAAAATCCTCACGCAGAGCTTTTGATGAAAAAATCGCCAACAATCGGAAGCATGCGTCGAATATGTTTCCCAACGCAGTCCTGCGCCGGGCGACAGCTAGGGCAGCAAAGCCCGATGCACGGGTCGTGAATCGTAACCCTGAACAGGTGAGTCGACTATCTAGGGTTTTGCATGATCGGATCTTCGGAGGTGATGACGCGTTCTTTGGCTGGCCGTTGTCTCGCTATTACGCTTAAGTGATCATGCCGAGGTTGATCTCCGGTACCAGATCAAGCACCCCACAAAAGCCTTACACGGCGCCGGTCCTGGACAGGCCTAGAACTACCCTGGAAATTATCACCGCAGCTCTACCCTGGGCTCTGGCCGGACACCGAAGCTATGGTAACCCTGCCGTCTCCCGACCTGATTTCGCTGCGCCTAACGAATCCCTACTCGGTGATGAAACAATCCCCGCCGTAGGAGATACAGACTCATAATTGCCTCAGCGTAGTGGATCGCCAGACAACGAACGATCACAAGCAAGCTTTAACAGGGATGCGCTAGACGAACGAATTCTCCTCACTTGCATAAAGCGTCACACGGGTTCAGGGATAATCCATAGCTAAGGCGTACATGTTAGTGCTATTTGCATATGCCTAACCCCATGGCCCAATTCCGTGAAACGGGTAGTCTTCGCAACCGCCACGCGAATGGTGCCAGTGGATGAAATGCCTGCGTGCCTGATCTGACTCGTGATTGGTTAAAGTCCAAGCTAGTCACCAATCTAGGGTAGGCATACGCTCCGCTAATTAGCAGAAGTCTCAGCCGGCGACACGCATCGCGGGCTGGATGACTGGTGGTGAATCCGTGGCTGATCATCGACTAGGTATCATGCCTACCTGCTCTGAAGGAGATGCATTCACGGCGTCGCGTCACAGCGAATCGATGACGTTCACAATTTCCTCGTTTCTTGCAACGGCGAAAAGCATCGCCGCCCTCTCGATCAACAGTACCCCTGTTAAGACGAGCATTGATAGGACAAAAAACGACGGGACTTGACCGAGCGCGGTAGCCGAAAGGCTGGGAAACACATCCAGCAACACTGAAGCAACACTGATGAGTGTTCCGTTGAACTCAAAGAAGTCAATCCGTACACACCCAATGCACCAGAGGCAAGCACAACGCAGTCGTTCCGGTGCTTGAGCTTCGCGCTATGGTTTTAAAGCCGCCTTACGAATTACCAATTCTTTCTTTGTAATCTCTCCCCTATCCAGAACAGCCTGCAAAAGGCCTGCGCCAAATTTGATTCGAAGGATCTCGACCTCTACAAGCTCATCCGAAAATCTGCTGCCACGGGCGATGCGATTGAACAGTCCTCTAAATGTCAAATAACTCGTCTGTTGACGGTCTCGGAGATGGATTGCTCGGATCATGATTACCTGGGAGCTGGTCATGGCCGGCACGAGCTTGACGCAGAGCGCCAACCAACTCTATGGCATGCGCCTACTGTTGGGTGCAGCCCGGGCTTTCATCCGCCTCCATTGCTCGAGCCTGATCACAGCAGTCACTACCCACCTCAGCTTGACATCACGTCCAGCCATTGAGAATGGACTCTGCGGTCAGAATGACGTCTACGAAGCTCGCCCAATCCAGCGATGCTCGGCACCCTCCTCGTCCACCAAAGTATGTTGGTCAACTACTGCGTTAAGTTTTTCTTAGGAACGGCAGGCGCCAAGCCTACATTGAACTGATGCGGTCGCCGCCAGTTGTATCGTTCCATCAGGAACCGGCCGATATCCTGTTGAGCTGGCGAAGCGCTCATGTAGACCTCCGTCGGTATCCATTCAGTTTTCAAGCTTCGAAACCGCTCATTGGCGCGTGGTCATGGCAGTTACCCCGCCGACTGATGCTCTGTGTGAAACGGTATCGCTATAGTCCCTGGCGGAAACTCCGGCTGCCGTATTGGCTGCTCTAATCGCTGTGAAACAGCACATTCTGACGCCGGCCACGCTGCTTATAGGCATATCCAATGCCTTGATCACCAGGGCAGCGTCAGGCCTGCGCCACTGCTCTCTTTGGGGAGAAACGCCTACAGAGGATTAGAAGTACTGCTACTCCGATGGCCATACCTGCCCATACAAGGCGAAGCGAAGCCATCTCATCTCGCAGAACGCCGGCGAAGAAAGGCATTGTTCCAGCGATGAGATATCCTCCCCCTTGGACGAATGCTAACAATGAACCGGCTTCCCCGGGGGACTTAGCATGATCTAGAGTCACGATGAGGGAAAGCGGGAACAATGCCCCAATTCCCAGCCCGAGAAGAATGGTGGCAAGTGTTGCCAGTTCACGAGGCGCGCCGATCAAACATCCTAGTCCTAAGATCACCAGAAATATGGCCAGGGCGAGCGGGGCTCTTCGATCAGGAAATCGATGGATCAAAGATGAAACCATGAAACCTGCAACGACCTCAGTAAGCGTAAGTGCTCCCAAGAGATACCCGGCATTGGCAGCTGGCCAGCCCAATTCGATGTAGTAGGGTGGAAGCCAGGCTAGAACCAACGTGTATGCACCAGTTCCTACGCCGAAAAACGCCATGAGGAGCCAAGCTCGAACATTTCTAGCTGGCAATGCCATGGGATTGCACTGAGCTCGCTTGTCGCCAGCAAAGCCCACCCAAATGGCGAGGGTGATCATCGCGGGAATTGCCGGGACGCCAAGTGTCAATCTCCAGCCGACATGATCGGCAATTGGTGCTGAGGCAGCGGATGCTATGGCCGCGCCTGCCATGATACCGGTGGTAAAGAGTCCCATCAACGTACCTGCGCTCTCCGGGTACATACGCTTGATATATGCGGGCATCAAAGCTTGTGTGATAGCGATACCTATCCCACCCAAGGCAGCAGTAGCGATCAGGCTCGAGGAGTGGTCGACACAAGCCCTTATCCCACTTGCAGCGGCAATAAGCAGCAAGCCAATGGCTACGCCTTTATTTTCGCCTATCCGCCTTTGTAGCCAAGGCCCTCCCAACGCAAACACTCCCATCATCATCACCGGAAGCGCGGTCAGCAGGCTTGCTTGCGTATTTGTCAAGGCTAGGTCTTTTTGGAGGATACCAAGTAGGGGGCCAATAGAGGCCATGATTGGTCGCAGATTGATGCCTATTAATAGAGCCAACGCAGCAATCAGCGTTCTCGATGGGCGACTATCCATGTCATTTTCCTCGCAGAAAATCATTAGTACGACGGTTGAATTCATGAGCGCTGGAAACGTTGAAGACATGTCCACTGCCAGGCACCACGCCGACTACTGCACATCTGATCTGATCTGCAATTCCCCGGGATTCGGATATAGGGCTCATTGGGTCTTCCGCTCCGGCCAGCACAAGGGTTGGCGCGTTGACGAGTCCAAGCTTCTGGCCTACGTCGTAAAACTTCATTCCCTCACACCAGTTGATTTGGTTACGCGAGTCTTGGATCGCTGCTTGTGCATGCCATGCCTGGTACCAGGCCATACCCAGTGGGGAGACAGCGAAGGCCTTGCCGACCAGATCAGTCCAGCTCGATTTAAAGCGCTTGAGACACCCATCAGATTGACGAAGAGCCTCAATCCAAGCATTCAGCATTTGTTGTCGGTTGGGCGTGGCCATTGTTCTGAATGTCCCCGCAACTATCAGTTTGTCGACAGCCTCCGGGGACATTGTTGCCACCTCCAAGGCGACCATTCCTCCGAGTGACAACCCGACAAGGGCCGCGCTCTCCAACCCTAAAAACTCTAACAGAGCTAATGTCGCTTGGCCTTGTTCGTACGCGGTAAACCTCCTTCCAACCGGCCCTGATGCGCCATGCCCAAGTAGATCTGGAACAATGACGCGGTGGCCCAGGCGCACCATTTCAGCGACTTGAGGCGTCCATGCGCGTCCAGTGTTACTCAGTCCATGGAGAAGCAACACCGGTGCTCCAGATCCGGCATCGAAGTAGTAATAGCGGTCTCCACAGTGATCGAAAAATGCCATAAGTGCTCTCTCGTAAAACTGCATTCAGCGACAGGATAGCTTAACGTTAAGATACCTGGAAAGCAGTATGGTCCAAGTGACTTGGGAAATGGCATTGCGTCTACCAGCAAAGGACGGAGGAGCTATGAGAGATCACGTAGATTTTGTGGTGGCCCAGTGGGCAAAAGCGATGCCCAGCGTGGATACATCCTCAATGGAGATCTTCGGGAGGATGGTACGTATCCAGAAGCACCTGGAGCGTCTGAGGGCAGAGGCTTTGACCCAGTACGGGTTCAAGGAAGGAGAATTCGATGTGCTGGCCACTCTTCGTCGATCCGGAGAGCCTTATCGACTCACTCCAACTGAGCTGTATCGATCTTTGTTAGTCACTTCGGGTGCGATGACCAACCGCTTAGCCAGACTAGAAGGCGCGGGTATGGTCGAGCGAATTGTCGATGCTCAGGACAGGCGTAGCGTGCAGGTGTCGCTTACTGTAAAGGGAAGAGCCCTGATTGAGGATGCGGTCGGGACACATACAGAGGTTCAAAATCTCGTTCTTGCACCATTGACGTTTGAGCAGCGTCAGGGACTAGCCGAGCTTCTCAAGACCGTTCTGTCGAGCCTACCCGGCGAGGGTGCTCCCACCAAATAACCATGGATAATTCAGGAGGAATTTCCAATGCTGCACAGCAATTATCTCAAGCAACTGGATCTGCAAGACATCGTCGTTTTTTTGAATCTCCTTGAGCAGCGTAGCGCCAAGCGAACCGCTGAGCTGATGAACATCAGCCAACCTACCGTGAGCTACTGCCTGAAAAGATTACGTGGGTGTTTCGATGACACGCTGTTTGCTTCTGCTCAGGGGGCATTGCTCCCAACAACGAAGGCCGAAAAGATCGCCCCTTATCTGCGCGTGGTCGTCGAGTCTGTGAACCGCTGTGCGGAAGAGGAAACGGGTTGGCCGACGGCGGCAGTCAATAAGGTGTGGCAGGTCTGCGCCCCTGAGCATTTCGAGTTGTTGCTCCTGCCGCGTTGCTTGCAGTCCCTAGCCAAAACACATACGAATGTGTCACTTCATTTAGAGCGGCTGAGCCGAGACCTGCCCATCGATCGATTGATTTCTGGTGATGTCGACATCGCCATAGGCTTCGGTCCCGGGTATCACCAACTACATCCTGAACTTGAGTGGCAATCCATTTTGAACGACGAGTTCTTCTGTCTAACTAGTTATCTCAAGCCAGGTGCTGGGGGCGTTATGAGCCTTGATGAGTTCTGTGCCTCACCGCATGTCTACCCGACACCTTGGCTCTCTGAGAAAAACATGGTCGATGGCTGGCTCGAAAAAATCGGGAGATCTCGACGGGTTTTGGTAAGGGCCAACGGGTATCAAGCGTGCGTAAATATCATCTCGGCGGTACCCGCAACCTTGGCCCTACCGGCCAAACTACTTCCTCTGCTTCGTGTTCCTGAAAACGTAGTGGTCTGTGAGCCACCCATGGGATTCCCGAGATTTACTTTGGACATGATCTGGGCTAAGGAACGTAGCCAAAGCCAGGATATCGCAAGCCTAAGAAGGCTGATCCAGAGCGCTTCAGAGGATATTTTGAAGATTTAGTGAAATACGGTTTTAAATTTTCCGAGACCAGTTCTAATTCTTAAAACCAGTATCAATCGATTTTTTCTTACTGTGTGTGTTCAGCCGGTAGCAACCATCGCTACCAGAACTCACGCTCAAGAAGGAATGTTCGATGCTGGCTCAAGCTCAATCATTAGTTTTCCCGTTCTACCGCCAACCTACTCCAGGCTACGGCTTTGAGTGCATTTATGCCGTTGATGCGGATATCCGGGTACTCACTTCAGTGACCACTGATGAACTGTATGGCGATCTTGCCCACAGTGGCGTGGTAATTTACCGAGACTTCGGTGACACCCTTCAAGATTTCAATGACTTCGTCAGTGCACATTCATCCAGAGTGACCTTTGACCCAGCTCGTAAAACATCAACGGCTAATACTGCCGAAATCGACGCTGGTTTCCATGAAATGGGCTTGCATCGAGAGAATGGAAATTTACCGTTCAACCCGGATATTCAATGGTTTTTCTGCCTTGAGGCTGCTGCTGTAGGGTCTGAAACTACCATGTGTGATGGTCAGAAAGTTTTGTTCGACCTCTCGGCAAAGACCCGTAAGTTGTTCGAATCGCGGGATATAAAATACTCGCGCCGAATCCCATGGAGCAATGTAAAGCGCTTTCTGAGCGTCGAGCTTCAGATCCCATTTGAAAAAATTACCGATGAGCATCTGGAGGTGGTCAACCGCGAGGTGCCGGGGCAAACCCACCGCCGAGTTGACCAAAATTTAATTCATTCTCAGCTGATTATCCCCGCTGTTGAGATCAGCTGCTTCAGTGGTAGAAAAGCGTTTTGCAACTCTATGCTGGGCCCGAGCGTTAATTACGAGCCACCTCGCATCACTTCGGAAAATGGAGATGAGATCTCACTCGACATCTGGGATGAAGTGAAAGATGTGACTTCCCGCAACACCTACAGCCATTTCTGGAACAAGGGCGACATTGTCGTAATTGATAATACGCGGGTGATGCACGGACGCCGGCGGCTTGATGATCCTTCACGTCGTATTTTTGGGGCTCAAAGCTATTCAAAATGGAAGTGGTGCCGGCAAATACCTGCTTAACACTGTCATCAAAACGCTGGCTTTGCATAACTATGGGTTGATGGTACTCACCGCCACCGAGCAGGTTCGGCATATTCTCGGCCAGATCGTCACGAATCTGGATGACCTTGGGGATGCCGAGCCCAGTCGTGTGAAGGATCCGGGGGGCAATTGGGGCACCTATTACGCCCACGCTCCTCGCGTGGTTGTATCCCGGCTGACCTCACCAGCGTCTTGGGCTCATAAACCCTGCACCTTGGTACGCCCGCGAACCTTCGCGCTACCAGCATCCGCTTAACGTAGTTATGCCCGGGGGACAGTGCTCGCCCGGGCATTTGAGGCTTATCTATGAACACAAATAAGCGTTACGAGAATTTCATTGTTTTTCTCGCACCACTGATCAACAGCGTCGGGGGCATCGCTATCGATCTTTATGCACCGAGCATTCCCTCGATAGGCCGAGAATTGGCGGCCAGTCCAATGCTCATGCAAAACACGATCACGATTACGCTGTTGTGCTACGCGGTGGGCCAGCTCTTCTTCGGAATTATGGCCGATGCGTGGGGGCGTAAGCCTGCTGTACTGCTGGGGCTATCGGTGTTCCTGGCGGGGAGCATCATGGCTGCCACGTCGTGGTCTATCGAAATGCTTCTGATCGCTAGGGCTCTTCAAGGTTTTGCCATTGGAGCGTGCCAGGTCGTGGCGCGGGCGCTCCTCGTAGACAACGTCAAGGGGCCTCGCTTTGCAGTAGCGATCATCTATCTGAGTTTGGCCTTTGGATTGGGGCCGGTTGTAGCTCCATACGTCGGCGGTGCAATCGAGGTGCATTTGGGCTGGCGATACAACTTCGTCCTGTATGCCGTTTACGGGTTGGTGGTGTTGGCTTTTGTATTGGCAGGGCTTAAAGAGTCGCTCGCGCCTAAGTGCAGGAGAAGTCCTCTCCAAACATTGGCGGGTTACGGCGTGATCCTCGCAGATACCCGGTTTCGGTCTTCGGTCACCATTTTGGGTGCCAGCTTTTCCGCATTCTTGCTTTGGAATGTCATAGGGCCCTACATCGTGCAGGATCGTCTGGGTTATAGCGCCCAATACTTCGGAACAACGGCTCTGGGGGTGGGAGCTTGCTACCTTGCGGGAACGCTGCTCAATCGCTTCCTGATACGGATTGTATCACCAGGCACCTTAATGTGGGCCGGCGCTGCAATGTTCATCGCGGGGGCAGCGATGATCGCTTCATCGCCCAATGAGCTCAGCCTGCTCAACGTATTAGTTGGCATCATGCTGATTGCCTTTGGCCAAGGCTTTATTTTCTCCAATGCCATGGCGCGATCTATGTCTCTTTTTTCGGATCGGGCTGGAGTTGCTGCGAGCCTTCAAGGTTGCCTGATGCTCGCGTTCGGCTCAGCCGCTTCAGCCGCAGCGAGCACGTTGCCTTTGCACACAAACCTTGGAATCGCAGCAGTGTTCTTTGTGCTGTTCCTCATATCACTGACGGGCATGCTGACCCTTCGCCAGGCCCATAGGACGGCGCTCGCATGATGGCGATGGTTATTATTCTGAGAGTGGTGCTCGGTGTTTTCTGGTTTTGGGCGGGACTGAGTAAATGGATCTACGGCTTCGATGCCGCAGCGTTCTTGCAAAGTGCCTTGGCAAACCATGCAGTGCTTTCGACACCCTACTCTGGCCTGCTCACTCCTGCGATTGAATGGGCTGGGAAGACGGGCATTTCTGTGATCAACGTTGTCATACCATCGATGGAGCTCGCACTGGGCGTGTGGTTTCTGTCTGGCAAAAAAATCAGGGGCGCAGCTCTGGGCCAGACAGGCATCAGTTTGCTATTTGTTACGTGCGGGGCCATCAGCTGGAACCCCTTACTGGTCGCAAGCTCTGCTCTCCTGCTGTTTGCGCTGGTTTCTCAACCTTTTCTCGGTGGGCGGGTTGGGAATGTAGTCTCAGAGCGTGGCGGGATAGCCTGAGATCCACCGGTGCTTTGTACCGCAGGTGAGCTGTAGCTGACCCAAGACTTGATCCGCTTGATACAGAGGATCACCCTTGGTACTGCCCGAATGCCCAATTTGTTGGGTATCGGATAATCGTTCCTAAAGTGACCATTCCCCGGGGGGGCCACATGTTCAGTCATTTTTTGAAGTTGAAAACGCTGGAAGCCCCGGTCTGCCAAGCTTTGAGTATTCAGCCACTTTTAAGGGGGGATGAGCCTCGCACCCAGAACATTCGATAAGCAATCCATCGCTCATCCCCCCCACATCCCCAAGGAACCGCAAATGACCGAACTCAAGCAGCACCACGTTGTGGCCAACGGCATTCGCCAGCACATCACTGAAGCTGGTACCGGCCCTGTGGTGCTGTTCTGTCATGGTTTTCCTGAGCTTGGCTTTTCATGGCGGCACCAACTCCAGACGTTGGCTGTGGCTGGCTACCGGGCTATTGCCCCGGACATGCGTGGCTATGGCGCTACCGATGCGCCGACCGATAGCAGCCAGTACAGCATTCTGCATCTAGTCGGCGACATGGTCGGCCTGTTGGGAGAACTGGGCATTGCCCAGGCGACCATCGTTGGCCACGACTGGGGTGCGCCGGTTGCCTGGACGGCCGCGCAGCTGCGGCCGGACCTGTTCCACAGCGTGGTGGGCATGAGCGTGCCGTTTGCCCCACGCGGCCCGTACAGTGCCCTGGAAGCCGCACGCCGTGCGGGTCGGGACAACTACTACCAGCTGTATTTCCAGCGCCCAGGCGTGGCCGAGCGGGATTTTGACAAGGACCGCACGGCGGCGATCCGGCGCATGATGTGGACGCTCTCGGGCGGGCCCGCCAAGCCTTGGCCTGGGCTGATCGGCGCGGAAGGCGCGCTGGATGCCTTCCATGAACCGGAGCGGCCGATGGCTTGGATCAGCGACGCCGAATTGAGCGTGTACTACACCGCATTCGAAGCCACGGGCTTTACCGGTGCCATGAATTGGTACCGCAACCTCGAACGAAACTGGGAGCTGGGCGCGGCCTTCCAAGGGCTGGCGATCAAGCAACCGGCCTGGTTCATCACCGGGGCCAAGGACCCGATCTACCCGTTGTTCAAACCCTTGGTCGAAGCGCTACCGCACACGGTGCCGGGCCATTTGGGTACCACGGTCATTGCACAGGCGGGACACTGGGTGCAGCAAGAAGCGGCTGAACAGGTGAATCAGGCGCTGCTGGCGTTTCTCGAGCTTGCCAAGAGGCACCAGTTGCACGCTTGACTCAATCACCCTGTCTGGGCCAACGCCTGGGCTAGGTCTGCCAGCAATGATGCCGTCGCTTCAAGCCCTATATGCAAACGCACCACCGGGCCGGCCAGGCGTTGCTCGCCGTGACGATCGCCGTCCACTACCACCGCCAGGCTCTCGAAGCCGCCCCAGGAGGCGCCGATGCCGAACAGTACGAGTGCATCGACAAAGCGGTCAGCATTGAAGCCCGGCTGGAACTCTACCGAGAACAAGCCGTTACTGCCGCTGAAGTCGCGCTTCCACAGGCGATGGCCCGGATGGGTGGGCAAGGCGGGATGAAACACCCGGGCTATCGCTGGTTGCACCTGCAGCCACTGGGCCACTTCCAATGCCTGGCGCTGGTGAACAGCCAGCCGTGCCGCCAGGCTTCGGGCGCCTCGCAGCACCAGCCAGGCATCGTCGGGGCTGACCGTGTTGCCGAAGGTGTCGCTCATGGCCGACAAAGGCGCGAAGGCGCCCCGCCGGGTACACACGCTGCCCATCATCACATCGCTGTGGCCAGCCACGTACTTGGTCAGGGCCATGATCGAGATATCCGCGCCCAAGGCCAGTGGGCGGTACAGGTAGCCCGAGCCCCAGGTGTTGTCCACGGCCAGCAGAATGCCGCGAGGCTTGCACAAGGCTGCCACGGCTGGCAGGTCGATCAGCTCGAACAGTGAAGACCCTGGTACTTCGGCGTAAACCATGCGTGTGTTATCGCGGATTAGCGCCACGAGGTTTTCGCCATTGGCCGGGTAATAGTCGTAGGCGATACCGAACGCCGCCAGAAACTGCTCGGCGAGCCGGCGCACAGGCGCATACACCGCGCTGGTGATCAACACGTGGTCGCCTGGGCGCAGGTAGGCCTGGAACACGTGGGCGGCCGCGGCAAGCCCGGTGGCGAACAGCTTGCTGCGGTAACCGCCCTCTAGCTCGGTGATCAGGTCTTCGAGCGCATGGGCGCTGGGGTTGCCGCGGGCGCCGTAGCTGAGCACCCGCTCATGCTCCCGGCGAGCGCGCGCTTCACGCATCTGTGCCACGCTGTCGAACAGCACCGTGCTCAGCCGTGACACCGGTGCGTTCACCCCGCGCGGGCCGCTGCCGGCCAGGGTACGGCCGCTGTGCACCAGTTGCGTGTGCACTGCCGGGGCCGCGCCTAGTGGGCGAAAGCTGGCGCGTTCCTGTGCGGTCATCTGGCCCAGCAGGCCAGTTTCCCATGCCAGGTACTGGCGCGCCGCGGCTTTGTTGCCTGCATGGCGGTCGTGCACGAAGAACAGGAAATCAATGCGCTCGGCGTCGCTCAACGGTGCACCGCCCTCTTCCACCGGCAAGCCCTCCAGGCTAGCCAGCCAGCGGACGTTGGCGCGCAGCGCCGGTGGCAGCTCGTTGGCGGCCAGTTGCGCCACGCCCGGCTCTGGCGTGAACAACCACAAGGGCCCAGCGGTGCCCTCGGCGAGTGCGGCGAGCGTGCTGCGTGTGGCCCAGCGGGAGCCACGCAACCGGCGTGCGATAAACGCAGCGCTGGCGCGCAGGTCAAAAACCGCGGCCGGCCTTTCGTCAAGGTTGGCCTGGGCCAGCGCCACCGACAACTCCGGCACGGGGGCCAGCGCTAGCCCGCTGTGCAAACCTTCTAACAGCACATAGGCCTCATGGCCTAGCTGGCGCAGCCAACTGGCAACCACGGGCGCGCGTACGCCGTCATCGTCGAACACCACTATCCGCGCACGGCGAACGCCTACGTACAGGTCGGTGGCCTGGATCAACTGCCCGCCGGGCGTATGCTGGGCGCCGGGCAGCGAGCCTTGGGCGAATTCCTCGGGGGTGCGCACGTCGCAGAGGAACAGGCTGCGCATGGCATCGCCCGCCCACTGCCTGACCTGGGCGGCGCTCACGCTGGCCACGCCGGCACGTTGGGCGAGGCGTTGCGCGGCCAGTTGCAAGGCACCGCGCTCGTCGGGGGCCGTGGGGTATTGGCGGCTTTGGCCATGTTCCAACGCCAAGTCGGCGAGAAACCAGCCTTGGGTGCCGTTCTCCAGGGCGAACACCGGGTTAGGTACGCCGAGGTTGATCAGGGTTTGCGCGCCGATGATGCTCCGGGTGCGGCCAGCGCAGTTGATAACGATGGGCGTGTTGTTATCGGCCACCATGGTTTGCGCGCGCAGGCCCAATTCGCCGTTGGGGCAACAGGCCGCGCCCGGAATGCTCATCTTGTTGAATTCATCCAGCGGGCGGCCATCGAGCAGGGCCAGCGGGCGGCCGTTGGCTTGCCAGGCGGCCAGCTCCGTGGCGCTCAGGCGCGGCGTATGGCAGGCCTGTTCGATCAGCTCGCCAAACGCCTTGGACGGCACATGCACGCCGGCGAACAGCTCACGGCCGCTGGCTTGCCAGGCCTGAGCGCCGCCCTGCAGCACCCACACGCAGGCATAGCCCTGAGCATTCAAATGTTGCGCCGCGCGGCTGGCCAGCCCTTCTTCACCATGGTCATACAGCACCACCCGCACCTGGCGGTTCGGCGCTAACCGTGGCGCGTCCAGCTCCAGGCGGCTGTAAGGCAGGTGCACGGCGAAAAACAAATGCGCCTCGCCGTACTGGCCATGCTCTCGCACGTCGAACAGCGCCAGCTCCTCCTGATCGAACAGCCACTGCTCGAGTTGATCGCTGCTAAGGGTTGCGCTCATGTTCACTCCACTACCAGGGATTGTTCCGTGGGCGCCAACGCACGCGCCCGTTCATACGCCGTGCTCACCGCTGGCCGCGCCTTGATGCGTTCGCGCCAGGCCGCGATGGCCGGGTACTGCGCCAGGTCGATGCCCTGGCGCGCCGGTTGTATCCAGGGGAACAGCGCGATGTCGGCGATCGAGTAATCGCCGGCGATGTAGGGCTGGCCCGTCAATGCCTGTTCGAGCACGCCGTATATGCGCGCGGCCTGCCCCTGGAGCAGCTCCAGGGCGAAGGGGATCGGCTCGGGGGCTTTTTCGCGGAACACCTGCAACTGGCTCAGGTAAGGGGCCACCTGCCCTACCTGCCAGAACAGCCACTGCTGCACCTGCAGGTACGCAACGCTGCCTGCCGGTGGCAACAAGCGCTGCTGCTGGCCCGCCAGGTAATTGAGGATGGCGCCGGATTCAAACAGCGACAGGCCCACGGTGTGGTCAACGATGGCCGGGATGCGGCCGTCGGCGCTGATCGCCCTGAAGGCCGGCGCGTGCTGCTCGCCAGCGCGGATGTTCACCGGCACCAGGCGATGCTCCAGCCCCAGCTCCTCAACCAGGATGCCCAGTTTGAGGCCGTTGGCGGTGGGCCAGTAATAAAGGTCGATCATAGCCCGTACGCCTCGATGGACGGTTCCATCTGGGACTTGTTATACGCCAGCACTCGACCGTCGTCCTGCACCCCATAACGGCCCTCGAGGGATTCGAGTGGCCGGCCATATAAGTGGAAGTGCAGGGTTGGCCGCTCGCCGCTGACCTGGATGCTGTGCAGGTCTTCGCCGAGAAAGCTGATGGGGGTGCCTGGCTGCACCACCACTTCGCGTTCCACCGCCAGGCGTGCTCGGGCCGGATCGCGGCCGTCGTCCTCGCGGCGATACACGGTGTTGAGCTCCTCGCCTTCAACGGCAACGATCACCGCCCAGGTTTCGTGGTTATGCGCCACGGTGCGTTTGCCCGGCAGCAATGCATTCAAATACAGGGTGGGGCCTTCGCCATCGTCGTTCAGGCGGTAGCGAAAAGCAGTCTTGCCCTGCCCTGGCACCGGCGGCGGGAATTCGTCGAAGTTGAACAGCTGGGTGTGGGCAGTCAGACCTTCGAGCAGGGCCGTGATGCGTTCAAGGGCGGCGCGGTCGACAGCGTCCGCGTTGATCAAGCGGACCTCATCGAGCAGGGCCTGGACCACGGCGACACGGGGATGGCTCATGTTGGGGTTCCTCTGTGACAGGAGCGCGTTCACACGCTCAGGTGATAAGGGCTGAGGTTGCGCAGCACGTAGCCCTGCGGGGCGCGTCGGCGGGCGGATTCACCCCCGGCATGGCGCAGGAAGGCCTGGGTGCGCGCCTGGGTGGGCTGGTTGAACAGCCGCTCGGCATTGCCGTGCTCGACGATCACCCCGTGCTCGGTGAAATACACCTGGTCGCTGATGTCTTCGGCAAAGCGCATTTCGTGGGTGACCAGCACACAGGTCATGCCCTCTTCGGTCAGCTCGCCAATCACGTTGAGCACTTCGCCGACCATTTCCGGGTCCAGCGCGGAGGTGACCTCGTCGAACAGGATCAGCTCTGGCTGCATCGCCAGGGCGCGGGCAATCGCTATCCGCTGCTGTTGTCCACCGGAAAGCTCGCCAGGGAACGCCTGGGCCTTGTGTTGCATGCGCACTTTGGCCAGCAATGCCAGGGCCTGTTCTTGCGCTTGCCGGGCTGGCATGCCCAGCACCTTGCGCGGCGCCAGGGTGAGGTTGTCGAGCACCGAAAGGTGCGGGAACAGGTTGTATTGCTGGAACACGAACCCCACCCGCTGGCGCAGCTGGCGGTAATCCGCCTCGCCGTGCAACTCATGCACCGCAGTGCCGGCCACTGTCAGCTCGCCCCGCTGGGGTTTGAGCAGCCCTGTCAGGCAGCGCAGGATAGTGGACTTGCCCGAGCCAGACGGGCCGATGATCGACACCGCCTCGCCCTTGCCTACATCCAGGTCGATGCCCTTGAGCACGGGCGTGTCGTCAAAGGCCAGGTGCACATCGCGCAAGCGCACCAGGTGGCTGTCAATAGAAGGCATAACGGCGCTCCAGGCGTTGGGTCAGGCGGGAGATCGGAAAGCACCAGGCGAAAAACAGCGCCAGCAAGCTGAGGTAGATCAGCACAGTGAAGGGGATACGGTTGACCGTGTTACTGGCGATCTGCGCCGTGTCGATCACGTCGTGCACGCCTACGAGGGACGCCAGAGCGGTGCCCATGGTGATGATCGCGTAAAGGTTCATCCACGGCGGCAACATGCGCGTAAAGCACTGCGGCAGGATTACTTGGGTGAACACCTGGGCGCGGCTGAACGCCAACGACCGCGCGGCCTCCCACTGTGTGGCGGGGATTGAACCGACCGCCCCCCGAAGGATCTCCGCCACGTTGGCGCTCGCCGGCAATGCCAGCCCCAGGGTCACCTTCAGCCAGTCGGGGAAGGCCACGTAATGGCCGAACAAGCGCAGCTCGAAGGGAAATACATAAGTGGTGAAATAGATCAACACCAGCCAGGGCGCGTTTCGAAAAACCTGCACCCAGAGCCGGGCCAGCGGCCGTAGCGGTGAGAAATTCAACGCACCGATCAGCACACCGGCGAGACTGCCAGCGGCCATGGCGGTGAGGCTGATCAATACATTCTGGCCCAGGCCCACCAGTAATGCCGGCGTCCACTCCACCAACGCGGCGAGCGTGTCATTGGCCATAGCCGGGCATCCTCAGGCGGGTTTCGAGGGCGCGGCCAGCGGCATTGACCAGTAAACCCAGCACGCCATAGAAGACCAGCAGCAAGATCATCAGCTCAATCACATTGTCGCTCTGCGTCCAGATCATGATCGAGGCGTAAGTCACGTCGTTCACCGCGATGGCTGAGGCAATGGCGGTCATCTTCACCAGGTCGATCAAGTTGTTCACCAGGGCGGGCAAGGCAAAGCGCAGGGCGAGCGGAAGTTGCACATAGAACAACCGCTGGGGCGTGCTCAATGCCAGCGAGCCCGCCGCCTCCACGGTGGTGGCGGGCACCGCTTGCAGCCCGGCGCGCAGTGCTTCGGCATGAAACGCGCCCTTGTGCAGCGAGATCACCATCACGACCCAGGCGAATGGCGTAAAGGGGTTGCCCGCACCTAATGCCTGGGTGAGCAGCATGTTCAACACAAGAAAGGCGCAGTAGAGCTGCACCAAGGTTGGGGTATTGCGTGTGAGCTCCACGAACGCCCTGGCTGGCAAGGCCAGCGCACGGCGGCGGCTCACCAACGCGCACGCCAAGGCCAGGCCGACCACCAGGCTGCCCACCGCGCTGCACAGGCACAGCGCTAGGGTGGTCAACGCGCCGTCCACCAGGTTGCCGCGGCTGTAGGCGTCGAGCAAAAACTGGTAGTTGAGCCCTACCCTGCTCAACGCCTGTATCAACTCGTTCATGGCCGGCCCTCATCGGCATCGCCGTCGCGTAACAGCGCGCAAGCCGCCGCGATACGCGGGCCCGCTTGGGCTACGGTTCCGGTGGCGGTGGCGATGGAAAACCGCAGCCACGGCGACAGGCCATAGGCGCTGCCGGCGATGGCGGCTACGCCCTGCTCAAGCAGCCAGGCCGCGAGGTCCGCGTCGGTGTCGATGCGCAGCCCATCCGGGCGATAGCGGCCCAGCAACCCGGCGCAGCGCACGAACACGAAGAAACCGCCCTGGGGCACCAGCACCTCAAGGCCTGGCACCTCGCTCAACGCCTCCACCAGCAAGTCGCGGCGTTCACGATAGGCAGCCACCTGCGCAGGCAAGAACCCCAGCCCGCCTTCGAACGCGGCCAGGGCCGCCGCCTGGCTGACCGAGCTGGCGCCAGAAGCAGCCTGAGACTGCACCACCGTCATGGCCTGGGCCAGCGCGTGCGGGCCGGCGCCAAAACCGATGCGCCAGCCGGTCATTGCGTAGGTCTTGGACACCCCACCTACCAACAAGGCGCGGGCTTGCAGGTCCGGAGCCAGGTTGAGCACGCTGCGCGGCGGGGCGCCGTCGAAGCGGATGTGTTCGTACAGTTCGTCGAGCAACACCCACACGTGGGGGTACCTGCGCAACACCTCGGCCAACGCGCTCAGCTCCGCATCGCTGTAGAGCGCGCCGCTAGGATTGCCGGGGCTGTTCAGGATCAGCCAGCGGGTGCGCGGGCCGATGGCGGCCTCCAACTGCTGCGGCAGCAGTTTGCAGCCCTGCTCCAACGAGCACTCAAGCAGCCTGGGCACACCCCCGTTGAAGCGCACCGCGTCTGGAAAGGTAGGCCAGCACGGCACGGGAACGATCACTTCGTCGCCCTCGTCGAGGGTGGCAGCAAAGGCGTTGAAGATAACCTGCTTGGCGCCGTTAGCGATCACCACTTCGGGCAGGGTGTAACGCAGCTGGTTCTCACGCTCCAGTTTGGCCACTACCGCTGCGCGAAGGGCTCTCACTCCGGGGGTGGCGGTGTATTTGGTATCGCCGGCTTGAATCGCCGCCCATGCCGCGGCCTTGATGTGTGCCGGAGTGTCGAAATCCGGCTCGCCGGTGGTGAGGTCCAAAACGTCGCGGCCCTCACCACGCAGATCATTGGCACGCGCCTTGGCCGCGGCGTTGGGTGAAAGGCTTACGCGCTGAACGCGTTGGGAGAGGCGCAGGGTCATTCGGGCATAGCCTCCAGGGCAACGACCTTGCCAGGGTTGAGCACGTTAAGCGGGTCGAGCGCACGCTTGAGGCGGCGCATCAGGTTCAGTTCCACCGAGCTTTTATAGCGCGGCAGCTCATCGCGCTTGCGCAGGCCAATGCCATGCTCGGCGCTGATCGACCCGCCGTGGGCGTGCACGTTGTCGTGCACCACGCGGCTCAGCGCCGAGTACCGGGCCATATGCTCGGCCACGCTCATGCCCAAGGGGCTGGCCACGTTGTAATGCAGGTTGCCATCGCCCAAATGGCCGAAGGTGTAGTGCCGTACCCCTGGGAACCGCGCCTGCAGTCGCTCGGCGGTGCTGGCTACGAAGGCTTCCATGCGGGCAAGCGGCAGCGAAATGTCGTGCTTCATGTTGCGCCCTTCACGGGCCTGGGCCTCGCTCATGTTCTCGCGCAGCTGCCACATCGCCTGGCTCTGCGCCAGGCTCTGGGCAAGGCTTGCATCGACGATCAGGCCCTGGGCCAAGGCGCCTTCCAGCATCCGCTCCATGCATTCCAAGGCCTCGTGGTGTTCGCCGTGATAAGACAGTTCCAACAAGGCGTACCAAGGCTGCTCCAGGCGATCGAAGGGCAGCACGCTGCCGGGAAACTGCTCGGCAACCAGCGCCAGGCAGCCAGCGGACATCAGTTCGAAGCCAGTCAGCCCAGCGCTAAGGCCGGCACGGGCGTGTGCCAGCAGCGCCACGCCGTCGCCCAAACTGTTGAAACTTACATAAGCGGTGGCGCGGCTGGCGGGCAACGGGAACAGCTTGAGCGTGGCGGCGGTGATGATCCCCAGCGTGCCTTCGCTACCGATGTACAGGTCTCGCAGGGCGTAGCCGGTGTTGTCTTTGCGCAGCCCACGCAGGCCGTGCCAGATCTCGCCTTCGGCCGTCACCACTTCCAGCCCGAGGGTAAGGTCGCGGGTGTTGCCATAGCGCAGCACCGCGGTTCCCCCGGCATTGGTGCCCAGGTTGCCGCCAAGGGTACAACTGCCCTCCGCGCCCAGGCTCAAGGGGAATAACCGGCCGGCGCCCTCGGCGGCCAGTTGCACCTGGCGCAGGATGCAGCCGGCTTCGGCGGTGAGCGTGTCGTTGGCGGTGTCCACTTCACGGATCGCATTCATCCGCTCAAGGCTCATCAGCACTGCGCGCCCGCTGTCATCCGGCGTGGCGGCGGCCATCAGCCCAGTGTTGCCGCCCTGTACCACCACGCAGGCGCCATGTTCCGCGCACAGTCGCACCACCGCGGCGACCTGTTCGGTGCTGGCGGGCCGCACGAAAGCACGTGCCTTGCCGTGGTAATGCTGGTGCTTATCGCTCAAGCGGCTACCTGCGGCAGCGCCCGGCTCGGCGTGGCGTTCACCCAGCACGGCCACCAGGGCCTGCAATAAGGGATCGGTCATGGCAGGGCCTGCAGCGGCGCGGAATCCTTGAACCTGTCGTGTAACGCATACAGCGCCTGCGAGGGTTCCATGCCGGTGCGCTTGCCCAGGTCAATCAGCCAGCCGCTGCGGTGCCAGTCACGGATGATCGCGTCCACCCGGGCCTGGAAATCATGCTCGCCCTTGCGCACCCACATCACCGAGTCCGAAGGGATCAACTCAGTGGGCAAGGGGCTTTCGTAGCCGGCCCATTCATCCTGGTTCAGCAGTGCGCGCATGGTGGGCGCCACGTGCACCGCCGCCACGCAGCCATTGCCACGCAGGCTCAATAAAGACTCCGCCTGGCTGCGGAAGGCTTTGATCTGCGCGCCATATTGTTGCAGCGGCTCGATGAAATTACTGCCTTGGGACACGCAAACAGGCTTACCGGCGAGGTCTGCCCATTGCTTGATGCCGGCGCCTTTGCGGATCACCGCTGCCCCACCGACCTGCTCGTAGGGGGTGGGCGGATAGTCCAGGATCTGTGCGCGTTCGTCGGTGTATTGCATGTTGGCGATCAGCACGTCCACCTTGCCCTGCTGCAAGAACTGCACGCGATTAGGTGGCAATACTGCGACCGTTTCCACCGCAACGCCCAGGCGTTTGCCCAGTTCGTTGGCGAGCTCGACGTTATAGCCCACCGGTTGTTGCGTCTTGGGATCGAGCGTGCCGAATGGCAACCCGGTGAGCATCACGCCAACGCTCACGCGGTGGCGTTCGTTGAGTTTGTCGAGGGTGGCGTCGGCGCTTGCGTTCAGTACGTGGAGGGCGAGCAGCGGCACTAAGGCGAGCCCGGCGATATTCAGGTTCATGTGGAGCGCCTTGTATGGAAGGGCGGGCGTATCAGAGGCCGAATTGATCGGCCGCCAGGGGTTCGATGTGATGGCGCTGTTCGGCCTGTACCAGCCAGCCGCTCCGGTGCAGGCCTTGCACGATGGGGTCCAGGCGGGCCTGGGTATCGCCTTCGCCTGGGCGGGTCCAGATCACCGAGGGCGCCGGGTTCAGCTCCGGCGCTAGCGCGGTATAGCCGCTCCACTCCGGGTTACTCCCGAGCAGCGGCTTGATCAGGGTGGCGTCATGCACGGCGGCCACGCAATTGCGGCCTTGCAGCGCCAGCAGGGATTCCGCCGAGCTTTTGAACGCCTTGATATCGGCGCCGATTTCGGTCAGCGGCTTGATGTAGCTGCTGCCCTGAGAGGTGCATACCGGTTTTCCGGCGAGATCCGCCCAGGCTTTCACCGCGCTGCCCGGCGGCAATGCGGCGGTGCCGCCTACCTTGTAGAACGGCGTGGGCACATGGCCGAGCAGGGTGTCGCGCTCGGTATTCCACTCCATGTTGGCGATCAGCAGATCCACCTTGCCCTGCTGCAGGAACTGTACGCGGTTAGCCGGCAGCACCGGCACCAGCTCCACTTTCAGCTTCAATTGGCGCCCGAGTTCCTCGGCGAGGTCCACGTTGAACCCCACGGGTTGCTGAGTGGCCGGGTCCAGGGCGCCGAAGGGCCCACCCGACAGCATTACCCCTACCCTCAGCTCTGCACGCGCCTGGGCCCGATCCAGGGTGGCATCGGCGCAGGCTTGGGCCGCGCACAGCGCAGCCAGCATGCCAACGGTCGTTTTCATCGCTCGACACAAGCCCATGGGTATTCCTCAAAACCGTTGGTAGAGGCCGCGATGCTAGGGAGGGGCAAAGGGTAAGGGAAATGAAAATATTGCCTATCGTTATAACTTCGGCGGCCTTTACAGGTTGCCGCCTAGAAGAAATGCCATTTCTAGCCACTTTGCGCTAGGAATAGGAATCTATACATTAGTGCTTGTAATGAATTGCTTGCCGAGTGTGATATGAGCCCTACCCTGGACCTTGCCCTTCTACGCACGTTCGTCACCGTTGCCGATGCCAGCAGCTTTGCCGAGGCGGGCCAGCTGCTCGGGCGCACCCAAGGATCGGTCACACAACACCTGCAACGCCTGGAACAGCACGTAGGGGTAGCGTTGCTGCGCAAGCAGGGCCGTAACAAGCAGCTGACCGAGGCCGGCCAGCAGTTGCTGCGCCACGCGAGGCAAATGCTTGCGCTGAACGACGAGGTTGTGGGTGCACTGCGCCAGGACGGGCCCAGTGGCGTGCTCCGGGTGGGCTCGCCCCATGACGTGGCGGATACCATCCTGCCGCCGCTGCTTACACGCATCGCCCGTGCGGCGCCCAACGTGCGCTTGGAAATCGACGTGGGCCGCAGCCCCTTCCTGATGGAGGACCTTCACCGTGGCAAGGTCGACATGGTGATTTCCACCCGCCAGGATGAGCGCTTGCAGGGCGTTGCGTTGCGAACCTCACCAGTCTGGTGGATCTGTGCGGCACATTATCGGCATGACCCCAGCCAACCCCTGCCGCTGGTGTTGGTGGACGAACCCAGCATTTATCGGCGCCACGCCCTTCAAGCCTTGGAGCAACACGGCATCGCCTGGCGCCAGGCTTATGTTGCTTCGAACCTTATCGGCATCAAGGCCGCAGTCCGCGCCGGGTTAGGGATTACGCCGCGCAGCATGGAGCTGCTAGGGCCAGACATGCGGGTGCTGGGTGAGCATGACGGGCTACCCCGCTTGCCGGACGTGACCTATTACCTGTGGGTGCGCCCAGGCTCGCTGAATCCGCTAGTACGCAAAGCCTATGAGCTAATCACCGAAACGTGAGCCGCGTTAGCGGCAAGGGTACGTACAGCTTGAGACTGGCTTGGGATCCAAGTAAGCCGTGCAGAACAGGGAACTACCCTTCTACAATGCACACCCACTTGTGGTTGTAGCGATACGGCGCACGAGTGAAGGAAATATCCGAAACTAATTTCATTCCGTGCTGTTGCAGAGTCCGGGTCAGTTGAACGAGTGTATCGGCTTCGATAGTCATTGCGGTTGCCTCGTGGAATTTACTGCATTCATAAATCTCGACCATCGAGTTTTTGCAGAAATTCCATCTTTACCGCTCTTGGCTAGTTGATTACCTGACGTACGGTAGTTTGCCCGCAATAGTTGCCCGATAATCGCGAGGGGTGAATCCAGTGGCAGCCTTGAACTGCCGGCTGAAGGCGCTGTGGTCGGTGTAGCCGCACTGCAACGCCACTTCGGTGACAGGAAGCGGGCCCTGCAGCAGGCGGTGGGCCTGCTCCAGGCGAGCTTTTTGAATGAGTTGCCTGGGCGTCAGATGAAACACTCGCTTGCAGTAACGCTCAAGTTGGGCTGCTGACATATCTGCAATTTCCGTCAACTGCGCCAGGCTCACGCCGGTATGAAAGTGGCTGCGGATAAAATCATCCACAGCGGCCAGGCGCTGATACGCCGGGTGAGTATCAGAAGCCGCCTGCACATCAAGGGAAATGCCCGCCAGGCCGATGATTTCGCCGCTGCGGTTATATAAGGGCCATTTATGCGTCAGGCACCAGCCGGGTTCTCGGCTTCCATATAAATGCAACTCCAGTTGGCCTTCCAGAGTCGTGCCCTGTTTCAATACGCGCAGGTCTTGTTCGGTATAACCCGGGCCGAATTGCGCGGGAAATACCTCAGCGCTGGTTTTGCCCAGCAACGCTTGTTGCTGCTTCACCCCACAGCGTTGAACCAGCGTGCGGTTGGCCAGCAAGTACCGCGCGTGATGGTCCTTGAGGAATATCGCAGCGTTGGCGATCAGGTCCAGCAGCGGCAGCAACAGCGCCGCACCGGTCAGCAGAGCGTCCATAGTCTCGGGCAGCGCCCGGTCGGGCGCCTGGAACAAGGATGACAATGCGGTGGGGGTCATGGCTGGGCACTCTCCGCTCGAGGTGGTGCGAGGTTAACCCGGATCTAAGCCGGCCATTGTGCTGATTTCGTCATCGCGGGATTGCAAAACCATCAAGCCTGTCGGCGTCGGCCGGGCCAAGCTATTGCCATCCCAAGCGCAGCCTTGACCCGGAGGCCTGATGAAAACAGTGCAGGTGATCGACTCCCATACCGGCGGCGAGCCTACCCGCCTGGTGCTTAGCGGTTTCCCCCCATTAGTGGGCGGCAGCATGGCCGAACGCCGCGACGCCTTGCGTGAGCACCACGACCAGTGGCGGCGCGCCTGCTTGCTGGAGCCGCGCGGCAACGATGTGCTGGTGGGCGCCCTTTATTGTGAACCTGTGTCGCCGGGCGCCACCTGCGGGGTGATCTTCTTCAACAACGCCGGCTATTTGAACATGTGTGGCCACGGCACCATCGGCCTTATCGCGTCCTTGCATCACCTCGGGCGGATCAGCCCTGGCGTGCATGCGGTGGACACGCCAGTTGGCCAGGTCAGCGCCACCCTGCACGAGGACGGCGCAGTGACCGTGCTCAATGTGCCGTCCTGGCGGTATCGCCAGCGGGTGCCGGTCGAGGTGCCGGGCCACGGGCAGGTGACCGGAGACATTGCCTGGGGTGGCAATTGGTTCTTTCTGGTGAGCGAGCACCCGCACGCACTGGAGCTGAGCAACGTCGAAGCCTTGATCGAGTTCACCTGGGCGGTGCTGAAGGCGTTGCCGGCCCAGGGTATCTACGGTGAAAACGGAGCCCTCATCGACCACGTGGAATTGTTCGCCGCCGATGCACATGCGCACAGCCGCAACTTTGTGATGTGCCCCGGCAAGGCATACGACCGCTCACCCTGCGGCACCGGTACCAGCGCCAAGCTGGCCTGCCTGGCGGTCGACGGCAAGCTGGCGCCCGGGGAGCGCTGGGTGCAGGCAAGCATCACCGGTAGCCAGTTCGAAGCCAGCTACCAGTGGGAAGGCGGGCGAATCCGCCCCTCTATCACTGGCCGCGCCCACATGACCGCCGACAGCACCTTGCTGATCGATGAACACGACCCCTTCGCCTGGGGCATTCCAGTGGCGACCATCCAGGAGTGACACCGATGACCACCAACATCTTCACCGGCTGTATTCCCGCGCTGATGACCCCTTGCACCGCTGAGCGCACACCCGACTTCGACGCCTTGGTCGCCAAAGGCCGTGAATTGGTGGATATCGGCATGACCGCCGTGGTGTATTGCGGGTCCATGGGCGACTGGCCGCTGCTCACCGAAGCGCAGCGCCAAGAAGGCGTGGCGCGGCTGGTCGCCGCTGGCGTGCCGACCATCGTCGGCACCGGCGCGGTCAACACCCGGGAGGCGGTGGCTCATGCGGCGCATGCGGCCCAGGTGGGCGCCCAAGGTCTGATGGTCATTCCACGGGTGCTGTCACGGGGTGCTTCGGCCGCGGCGCAAAGGGCCCACTTCGCAGCTATCCTCGCCGCGGCCCCAGGCTTGCCCGCGGTGATCTACAACAGCCCCTACTACGGCTTCGCCACCCGCGCCGACCTGTTCTTCGAGCTGCGCAGCCAGCACCCGAACCTGATCGGTTTCAAGGAGTTCGGCGGTGCCGCCGACCTGCGCTACGCTGCCGAACACATCACTTCCCAGGACGACGCCGTTACGCTGATGGTGGGCGTGGATACCCAGGTAGTGCACGGCTTCGTCAACTGCAACGCCACCGGCGCCATCACGGGCATCGGGAATGCCTTGCCCCGGGAGGTGCTGCACCTGGTGGCGCTGAGCAAGCAGGCGGCGGCCGGAGACGCCAAGGCGCGGCGCCTGGCCACCGAGCTGGAGACGGCCCTCGCGGTGCTCTCGTCCTTCGACGAGGGGTGCGACCTGGTGCTGTATTACAAGCACCTGATGGTGCTCAACGGCGACAGCCAATACCACCTGCACTTCAACGTCACCGACGTGCTCAGCGACGCTCAGCGCCGTTACGCCGAAACGCAATACGCGCTGTTCCGCCAGTGGTACGCCAGCTGGACGGCGCAGCATAGCGCTGCCTGATTTTTCGCCAGGGGATACCACAAATGACAGAGGCCTTGAGCTCCAGCGCGCCGGTGGAGGCGGATGTGGCCATCGTCGGCGCGGGGATCATCGGTGTGGCGTGTGCCGTGCAGCTATCACGCCGGGGCCGGCGAGTGGTGGTGATTGATCGGCAGCCACCGGGGCGTGGCGCCTCGTTCGGCAATGCCGGGCACCTGGCCACCGAGCAGGTGTTCCCCATCGCCGACTTGTCCATCCTCAAGCGCTTGCCCGCAATGTTGATGGACCCTCTCGGCCCCTTGCGCCTGGACTGGAACTACCTGCCACGCGCCCTGCCCTGGTTCGGGCGGCTTTTGTGGAGCCTGCGCCCGGCCTCTTTGCAGCGCACCGTGGCGGGCCTGCGTGCCCTCAACGAGAGCAGCCTGGGCGCCTGGCAGCGCCTGTTGCGGAGCATTGATCAGCCTGGCTTGCTGCAGGAAGCAGGCTCGGTGCTGGTGTTCGAACGGGCCGAATCGCGGCAGGCGATCGAGGCGCTGCTCGGCCGCCTGCGGCAGCACGCGGTAGCGGTAGACCTGTGGCCCGCCGCAGCCCTGCGCGAGGCGGCGCCGCAACTGAGCGATACCCTCCAGGGCGGGCTGTTCTTTCCACTTACCGGGCATTTTCTCGACCCTTACCGGGTGGTCCTCGAGCTGGTGCAGGTGGCCAAGGCCAGCGGCGTGCAGTTCATCCAGCAGCGGGTCACAGGCGGGCATCTGCAGCCGCAAGGCGTAACGCTGGTGGCCGACCAAGCCCGTGTTGCCGCGCGCCAGGTGCTGATCGCCTGCGGGGCGCATTCGGCCGAGCTGACCGCCGCACTCACCGGCAAGCGGGTGCCCTTGGACACCGAACGCGGCTACCACTTGATGCTGCCCCGGGAGCACGGGCGGTTGCCGTTCGCGGTGACATCGTTGGAGCGCAAATTCATCATGACGCCCATGGCGGACGGCCTGCGCCTGGCCGGCACGGTGGAGTTCGCCGGATTGCAACGGCCGGCGAACATGCAGCGCGCCTGGCAGCTGCACCGGTTGAGCCAGGGGCTGTTCCGCGAGGCGTTGAGCGCCGAGGGAGCCACGCCATGGATGGGCTTTCGCCCTTCTCTGCCGGATTCGCTGCCCATCATCGACCAGGTGTGCGAGGGCCGAGTGTTGCTCGCCTTCGGCCATCAGCACCTGGGGCTGACCCAGGCGGCGATCACCGCCGAGCTGATCGCCCAGGCGGCCTGCCCTGGGGCCATGCCCCACTCGCTACCCGCGCTTGACCCGTATCAGCTGGCGCGCTTCTGAGCACCCGCGGTTGCGCTACGGGATAACCGCCCTCCTGGCCGCTGGCCGGTTCAGGCGGGGTTGAACGGATCAGCCATCGCCGCCCAGACCTGCGGCCCTGCCTTCATTTCACTGTCGGTCAGCAGGCAGCCATCCAGCATCGCTTCAAGGCCCTGGCGGTCCATGTCGATGCCGATCAGCACCAACTCCTGGCGGGCATCGCCTACCGTGGGGTCCCACTGGGCGAGGATCTCGGCTCGTTGTTGTGGGTCCTCCGGCCATTGCTGCGGCGCTACGGCGGTCCACCACACCCCCGCCTGGCTGTGCCTGCATAACGCACCGGCCTGGGACCAGTCGAAGGCCTCGGCCGGGCGGCTGGCGAGCCAGAACAAGCCTTTTGAGCGCACCACCCCCGGCCACTCCGTGCTTATCGCGGCATGAAAGCGCCCGGGATGGAACGGCCGGCGAGCCCGGTAGACGAAGCTGCCAATGCCATAGGCGGCTGTTTCCGGCACGTGCTCACCGCGCAGCTCGCTGAGCCACCCGGGTGCGTTGGCCGCTTGCTCGAAGTCGAACAGCTGGGTATCGAGCAGCCTGGCGAGCGGCACCTGCCCAAACCGCGCGGTTTCGATGCGCGCCCGGGGGTTCAGGCGCCTGAGGATGGCGTGCAGTTGTTCACGCTCCAGGTCGCTGATCAGGTCCAGTTTGTTGAGCACGATCACATCACAGAACTCCACCTGCTCGACCAGCAGGTCCACCACGCAGCGGGTATCGTCCTCGCCCAAGGACTCGCCGCGGGTGTGCAGGCTGTCCTCGCTGCCGTAATCGCGCAGGAAGTTGAACGCGTCTACCACCGTGACCAGGGTGTCGAGGCGGGCGACGTCAGAGAGAGACACGCCATCGTCCCCGGCAAAGGTGAAGGTTTCGGCGACCGGCAGGGGCTCGGAAATGCCCGTCGACTCGATTACCAACTGATCGAAGCGCCCCGCCCGCGCCAGCTTGCCAACCTCTAGCAGCAGATCCTCACGCAGGGTGCAGCAGATGCAGCCGTTGCTCATTTCTACCAGGGAGGCTTCGGTGCGCGACAGTGCCAGGTTGCCCTTGCGGATTAGCGCCGAGTCGATGTTCACCTCGGACATGTCGTTGACGATCACCGCAATCCGGCGCCCTTCCCGGTTGGCGAGGATATGGTTGAGCAAGGTGGTCTTGCCCGCACCGAGAAAGCCGGACAGCACAGTGACGGGCAAGCGTGGGTCTGGTGTGGCGGCGGGATTTTGCGAAAGGGTCATCTCTGCGCTCCGGGCATAATCTGCGGGGCATAGATAATGTTATGTTATAACAATGTAGTCAATAGCCACCTTTATTCTTCAGCCGCGCAATTTCGCGCAGCGTTGACTTCCCGTACCAGCGGGCTATACCCAAGTGCTCATACACCGGACACAGGGTTCCTCCATGGATAACTTCCGCCCTGGTCAGCGCTGGCAGTCGGCCAAAACACGCACCCCTACCACCCCGCTCCCACCCCTCTGCGGGCTCAGCCTCGCGGTGATGTTCGCCATTCTTGCCCTGCCCTCCGAGAGCGCTCGCGCCGACAGCTGCGAGCGGCGCACCACCGTGCTCGCTGGCGTCGCCAGCGGGCCTTGCGTATTGGGCACGGGCGAGCAGTTGCAGGTGACTCAAGGCGGTGAGCTGGCCGTCACTGGCGCGGCCGCCGTTGCCGTAAGCCCTGGGGCCACGGCCCGGCAGGTGCTCAGCAGCGGCCACCTCGCCGGGGCCTACGGCGTAGACATCACCGATGCCACCTTGGCCGGCAAGCTGCTGAACACGGCGGGCGCCCTGCTCAGCGGCGAGCAAGGCGCGGTGCGCGTGGCCAATGGCACCCTGGGAGCATTTGCCAATGCAGGCGAGGTGCTGGTGACCGGCCGGCCGCAAGGGGATTCCGCCGCCGTGCAGATCGACCACAGTACAGTCAAAGGCAATGTCAACAATGCCGGCACGATCACCGCCAACTCGGCTTATTCGGCCGTGGTGCTGCGCGCGGACCAGGTCGGGGGAGACGTGAAGAACAGCGGTGAAATCAACGGCCACTACGTTGGGATGTCGATCGAAAACACCGCCATCGCCGGCTCATTCAACAACAGCGGCACCATCACCGGTGGCGGCGCGCTGTTCATCTCCAACAGCACGATCGGCCAGGACTTCATCAACAGCGGCGTGGTCAGCAGCACCTTTTCGTTGAGCCGAACGAGCATCGGCCGGGACTTCATCAACACCGGCGTGATCGATGGCTCGGACTTCGCCGTCATTACAGATGCCCATATCGGCGGCAACCTGATCAATACCGGCGGCATCTACGGTGGTTCCGGCGCAGACATCACGGCAGACATCCAGGGCAGCCTCATCAATAAAGGGGCGATGTACAGCGGTATTGGCGCCTTCGGCATCGATGGCGCCATCGGTGGGGGCATCTTCAACAGCGGCTCCATCGTCGGCGGCTTGGGCGGCGGCACCGGCGCCGTCATCAATGCGCAAACGCCAGAGCTGGTGAACTCCGGCTATATCAGCGGCTCTGCCACCGGTTTGTATATCGGTACCGGCGCAGTGATCGGCCACCTGGTCAACAGCGGGATCATCGAGGGCGACCAGCGGGCCCTGGTGATCGATGCCGATGCAGCGGTCGGCGATGTGCACATTACAGGCAACCGGGCCCGGTTCGCTGGCTTGGTCCAGGCGCCAGCGACCCCCTTCTTCATCGACACAGGCGCGACCTATCAGCTGCTACCCGGCGACCAGCTGCAGGTCAAATCGCTGGCCAACCAGGGGAGGCTGGTTCTAGGCGCACCCAGTACGGCATTTGGAGAGCATTCGATCATCGACGGAGATTTCGTCCAGGCCAGTGGCGGCGTGTTGCGCACCGAAGTGGCCGATTCCAGCCGGTATGGCCAGGTGGTCGTCACCGGCACTGCTTCCCTGCCCTCGCAGGCGCGCATCGAGGTGGACGTGGCCGCCGCCGGCCAGCCCCTGGATGTGGGCCGGCTGCAGAACGTGCTCAGCGCGGGCACGCTGGTGTCGGACGGCACCTTCAACGTCAGCAGCAACTCGACCTTGTTCGCTTTCAGCGCCGTGAAGGATGGCAACACCCTGGACCTGCTGCTCGCCGCCCGCTCCCCCACGGGCGTGCAAAGCGCCGTCACCGCCGCTGGGCTCGGCCAGGCCGCCCACGCCGCACAGGTTGTCGACCGGGAGTTGGCCAAAGGCAGTGCCAGCGCGCTGGCCCCTTATTTCGCCACGGCCACCAGTGAGGCTCAGGTGGCCGGCGCCGTGGCCGCAACGCTGCCGATGGGCAACCAGGCGCTGCGGGCCAGCCAGACGGCGCTAACGTCGATCAACCGCGTGGTCAACCAGCACCTGGCCACCACGACGGCGCTGGGCGGGCCGGGGCAGCCGGGCTCGCCTTTGTGGGCGCAGTCCTTCAGCTATGGCGGCGCTCGCCCAGAGGCAAGCGAGAACGCAGCGGGCACCGTCATCGGCATGGATACCCGCCTCGCCAGCGGCAATCGGGTAGGCATGGCCTTCGCCTACAGTGAGGGCAGCGCCTCGGCTGGAGGCACCACCGCCCAAGGGTCACGCCTGGACCTGTGGCAATTCATGGCCTACGGCAGCCACCCCTTGGATGACCACACCGACGCGCGGCTGTATGCCGGCGCCGGCAACAACCGCATAAGCGCACGGCGCGACCTGGAACTCTCGGGCAGTGGCGGCGCGGTCAACGCCGATTACAACAGCCTGATCGCCACCGTCGGCAGCAGCATCGGCCAGGTGATTGCCCTTGGTGAGGGCACGCGATTCATGCCCTCGGCGCGGCTGGAGTACAACCACGTACATGAAGGTGCCTATAAAGAGCGCGGCCCTGCCAGCGTGCAGCCTTTGCTGCTGAGCGTGGCCGAACGTGACAGCAACCAACTGGTCGCCGGCCTCGACGGCGCGCTCGAGCATGCGCTCACGCCATTGACCCGGCTGCGCCTGGACCTCGGGGTGGGCTATGACCTGCTCAACGAAAACCCATCGACCTCGGCGGCCTACGCCGCCGCACCCGGCGAGCGCTTCAGCGTACGCGGCGAGGCCAGCCAGCCCTGGCTGCTCAACAGTGGGCTGGGGCTAGTATCCCGCTGGCAGAACGGCACCGAACTGTCGGTGAATCACGAAGTGCAACGTCGTAGCGATTTCAGCGAGCAGATCACTGCCGTGCGGCTCGTCATTCCTTTTTAGGTGGCGCCGGGCACGCCGGGCCGCGCGTTTGGCGGCTCCTGCTTGTTTAAGCCAGCGCAACGGGCCAGACTCCGCCGCACCCACGGAGGAGTGATCATGGATCTGCAACGCCGCAACAATGTACGCGTCACTGGCGACGGGCCCGCGACCCTGGTGTTCTCCCATGGTTTTGGTTGTGACCAGACCATGTGGCGCCATCTGGTCCCCGCCTTCAGCGAGCGGTTCCGCACTGTTTCCTATGACCTGGTCGGGGCGGGCAAGTCAGACCTCACGGCGTACGACCCGGTTAAATATGATCAGCTCGCCGGCTATGCCGAGGACGTCAACGAACTGATCGAACACTACGGCCAGGGCCCGGTGGTTTTCGTGGGCCACTCGGTCAGCGCCATGATCGGCGTGCTCGCCGACCGGCGTCGGCCCGGGCAGATCGCCGGCCACGTGATGGTGGGGCCCTCGCCTTGCTACATGAACAGTGCCGGTTACGTCGGCGGGTTCGAACCGCAGGACATCGCTTCGCTGCTCGAAACCCTGGAAAGCAACTACCTGGGCTGGTCGAGCAACATGGCCCCGGTGATCATGGGGGCGCCTGGGCAACCTGCGCTCGGCGAAGAGCTGACCAATAGCTTTTGCCAGACCGACCCTGAGATCGCCCGCCAGTTTGCCAGGGTGACCTTCCTTTCCGATAACCGTAGGGACGTCGAGGGCCTTGCCACCCCCGCGCTGATTCTTCAGTCCACAGACGACATCATCGCCCCCACCGCCGTTGGCGAGTACCTGAACCAGGCAATGCCCAACAGCACGTTGTGCATCATCGACAATGTGGGGCACTGCCCTCACCTCAGTGCACCTAGCCCCTGCGCGGCCGCCATGAGCACGTTTTTCTCCACATGGGCGTTTGCGTGAGATGACCGTTGGCCAGGCACCGCTTGGTGCCGAAATATTGTTCGAGAGCGCCGCCTGCGGCCTGCTGGTCACCTCCGAGGACGGGCTGATCCTCCGTGCCAACGCCACCTTCTGCGCCTGGCTGGGTTACCAGCAGCACGAGCTGGCCGGCCGGCGCTTCCAGGACCTGCTCACCATGGGCGGGCGCATTTTTCATCAAACGCACTGGCTGCCCTTGATGCGCATGCAAGGTTCGGTGCGAGAGGTGAAGCTGGAGTTGCTTGGCCAACACAGGCAAACCGTAGCGGTGCTGATCAATGGCGTTCGCTGCGAGCAAGGCGGGGCTTTCTTCCATCAATTGGCGGTGTTCGGCACCGCTGACCGGGACCGCTACGAACGCGAAATTCTTGCCTCGCGCAAGTTGGCCGAAGCGGCGCTGCGGGAAAAGACCGCCGCCGAGGCGGCCTTGCTCGACGCCCAGCGCAAGCTGAGCTTGGACTACGAAGCCGCCAAGGATCGGGCCTCGTTCGCCGAGCAAATGGTCGCCATCGTCAGCCACGACCTGAAAACGCCGCTGACCGCCATCGGGCTGGCCAGCGAGGTGCTTGGCCGGGGCAACCGGGACGCCAAGGAGTCTCGGATACTGGGGCACATCAGGCATTCGGCGCAGCGCGCCGAGCGAATGATCCGCGACCTGCTGGACTTCACCCTCGTGCGGGTCGGCCGGGGCATTCGTATCGTCCCCGAGCCTACGGACCTGCATACGGTGATCGGCCGCTGCGTGGAGGAGATACAGGTGGCGTTCCCCGCCGCTGTGTTGCGCCATCACGCGCACGGCAGTGGCCTGGCCCCGCTGGACAGCGACCGTGCGCAGCAGGTGGCCGCCAACCTGATCGCCAACAGCATCGCCTATGGCGAGCCCGGCCAGGCCATCACTGTCACCTCCAGGATCGAGGGCACCCGCGCCAGCCTTTCGGTCCACAACACTGGGCGGCCGATCCCGGAAAACATCCGCGACCGGCTGTTCGAGCCGATGGTGCGCGGCATCACCGGCGGCGACCGGCGCAGCGTGGGCCTGGGGCTGTTTATCGTGCGCGAGGTGGTCGAGGCACACGGCGGCCGTGTAACGGTCGACTCCAGCGAGGCCGAGGGGACAACCTTCACGGCATGCTTCTATGCGGCGCCCGCTTCTCTCGAGCAAGTAGGCTAGCGGAGCATGGCCGCTTCTCGGGGGGCGGTATATCCCGGGGTTTGAGCACCATTCAACCGGGCGCTACGTGCCCAGGCCCTGGATAAACGCCGCGGCCTCGTCCAGGGCCCGCTCGCCCATGGCCTGGTTGCGCGGCTCCTTGAAGAACTGAACGAAACCATGCTCCACGTCCGGGTACAGCGTGTACTGCGCGTCGACACCGGCTTGACGCAGTTTTTCGGCATACGCCAGGCCCTCGTCCTTGAGCGGGTCCAGCGCCGCGGTGATCACCAGCGCCGGCGGCAGCGCATGCAACTGCGCGCGCAGCGGTGCGACTAAAGGGTCCCGGCGGCGCTCAGGGCTCCCGGGTACGTAGCAGTTGAAGGTCAGCGCCATGGCGTCGCGGGTGGGAAAGTACGTGTCGGCCAGTGCCTGCCACGACTGGGTTTCGCCGTTGCCGTCGACATTGGCATAGAACAACACCTGGCCTGCGATGCGCGGCCCGCCGCGTTCACGGGCTCGCAGGCAGGCGGCCGCGGCCAGGTTGCCGCCCGCGCTGTCGCCACAGACCGTGATGCGCTGCGGGTCACCGCCCAATTGCCCGGCGTAGCTGGCCAGCCATTCCAAGGCAGTGAAGGTATCGTCCAGGCCGGCCGGGAACGGCGCCTCCGGGGCCAGGCGATAGTTCAGCGACACCACCAGCGCGCCGCTGCGATTGGCCAAGGCACGGATCATCACATCGTGGGTGTCCAGGTCGCCGGCGATGAACCCGCCGCCGTGCATGAACAACACCACCGGCAACGGCTGCCCCTCGGCGGCCGGGAGTGGCACATACACCCGTGCTTGCAAGGTCCGCTCCGGATCGTTGGCCGCGATCTCTATATCGAACACGTCCGCCACCGGGTCCGGGGTGCCCGCCTTGGATATCATCGAACGGTAGCTGTTGCGGCCTTGCTTGGCGAAGGCCAGCAGGTCGGGGTTGGGTTGGTAGGGCTCGTTCGTCATGGCAGAACTCCGCCTTAGCGCGGGTGGCAGGGAACCAGGGTTGCCTGGGGTCAATGCAACAACTACTAACACGTGGTGCGCCGCAGCGTAAGCTTTTATCGCTGTGGCGCAACGGCAAAACCGCCGCCAGCACAGGCTGGCGGCGGCTTCATTACCGGCACACGTCTTAGTTGAGATGAGCCTTGAGCTCCCCCGCTGCCTGGCGCAGCGCAGCCTGGACTTCCGGCACGTCGCTCAGTGGGTTGAGCAGGCCGTAGTCATGGATCATGCCGTTGTAGCGCACAGCGGTCACCGATACGCCGGCGGCGTCCAGCTTGCGGGCATAGGCCTCGCCTTCGTCACGCAGCACGTCGAGGGCGGCGGTCTGCACCAGCGCCGGCGGCAGGCCCTGCAGCTGCTCGGTCGTGGCGCGCAGCGGCGAGGCGTGGATGTCGGCGCGCTGGGCGGCGTCGGTGGTGTAGTTGTCCCAGAACCACTTCATCATGTTGCGGGTCAAGAAGTGCCCTTCCGCGTACTGCTGATAGGAGGCGGTGTCGAAGCTGGCATCGGTCACTGGCCACAGCAGGGCCTGGAAGCGCAGCCGTGGCGTGCCTTTCTCTTTCGCCATCAGGCTGACCACCGCCGCCATGTTGCCGCCAACACTGTTACCAGCCACGGCCAGGCGGGTGCCGTCCACGCCGATGCTCTTGCCATGCTCGGCTACCCAGCGAGTGGCCGCGTAGGCCTGGTTGATCGCCGTGGGGTAATGCGCTTCAGGGGACGGCGTGTAGTCCACATACACCGCCACCGCGCCGGAACTCACTACCAGGTCGTGGATCAACCGTGCATGGGTGGGGTAGTCGCCCAGCACCCAGCCGCCGCCATGGAAGAACATGAACACCGGCAGTTGGCCTTTCACGCCGGCCGGGCGCACTACCGTCAGCTTGATCGGTTGGCCGTCGGGCTCGATGCGTTGCTCGCTCACTTCAGTGCCGCCAAGGTTAACTTTTACCGAGTTCTGTGCCCCGGTGAGCACCGCCCGGGCGTCTTTGGGCGAGAGTTGTTCCAGCGGCTTGCCGCCGCCGCTGTTGAGGGCGTTGAGGAAGGCCTGGGTGCGGTGCTCGGCGGCAGCGTCGGTGTCGGCGAAGGCGCTGCCAACGGACAGGGCAAGCAGCGTAGCGGTCAGGGTTTTGCGCAAGGAGGTCATGTTCCGTCATCTCATTCAAGGGGGCATCGCTTTAGATGCCCGTGGCAAGGGTATATGGCAGACGTGAAAGGCAGGCTTTGAACACTCAGCCCAAAGTGCGTTGCGGCGCCTTGTGCACCATGGTGTAGGCGTAATCCACGCCCATCCCGTAAGCGCCGCTGTGCTCCAGCACCAGTTTCATCACCGCTTCGTAGGTGTCTTTGTGGGCCCAGTCACGTTGGTACTCAAGCAACACCTGCTGCCAGGTCACCGGGATCGCGCCCGCTTGCACCATGCGCAGCACCGACATGTCATGGGCTTCCTTGGTGGTGCCGCCGGAAGCATCGGTGACGATGTACACCTCATAACCCTCGGCGAGGGCTTCCAGCGCCGGGAAAGTCAAGCACACCTCTGTCCACAGCGCCGCGATAATCAGCTTCTTGCGCCCCGTGGCCTTGACGGCTTCTACCAGCTTGGCGTCTTCCCAGGAGTTCATGGAGGTCCGTTCGATCGGCCGCTGGGTTGGGAACACGCCAAGCAATTCCGGCCAGATGTAGCCACTGAAGCTTTCGGTTTCCACAGACGTCAGCAGGGTCGGCACGTTGAACAGCTTGGCCGCCTTGGCCAGGCCCACAACATTGTTCTTGAGGGTCTGGCGGTCGATCGACTGCACGCCGAAGGCCATCTGAGGCTGATGGTCGATCAGGATCAGCGCGGAGTTCGCAGGATTGAGCAGTTCGCGGTTGGACATGGTTCATTTCCTTTTGAGTGGGTGTGAAAGCAGGTCTGCTGGGCGGTTGTCTGTGTTCGCCGCGGCATGGGTGTACTGTAGGGCTAGCCAATCAATGCAACAATTACCTAGAATCGAGACTTATTGATTCTAGAAAAGGGACAATTGCGAATGGACCGGATCGACTGCATGCGCGCCTTCGTCGCTACCGTGGATGCCAACGGCTTTGCCGCCGCCGCGCGCGCCATGCGAGTACCGCGTTCGAAGGTGAGCAAACAGATTCAGGCGTTGGAAGAAAGCCTCGGCGTGCAGTTGCTGTTGCGCACTACTCGCAGCCTGCACCTGACCGAAGCCGGCACCGAGTACTACGAAGCCTGCCGCGAACTGCTGGCCTCTCTGGACGAAGCCGAGCAGCGGGCGCGGAGCGGCCTGGCGGAGGTCCAGGGGGTGCTACGGGTGAATGCGCCCATGTCCTTCGGCCTGAGCCAACTGGGGCCGCTGCTGCCCAAATTCCACAGCCTGCACCCCAGGCTGGAATTACAACTGGTGTTCAGCGACCAGCAGGTGGACCCGATCAAAGGCGGCTTCGATGTGACCATCCGCATTGCCAGCCTCGCTGACTCCTCCCTGGTTGCCCGGCAACTGGCCCCCGCGCCTCGCGTACTGGTCGCTGCCCCTTCCTACCTGGAGCGCGCCGGCCACCCCCAACACCCCCGGGACCTGGCCCAGCATGCCTTCCTCAACTACGGCTACCTGCAAAGCGGCGCGACCTTGCAATTGAGCAACGGCCGGGAAACCCAGAACGTCCACGTGACCGGCCCGCTGCACGCCAACAATGGCGACCTGCTCGCCCAGGCGGCCGAAGCCGGCATGGGCATTGCCCTGCTGCCGACGTTCATCGTGGAAAAGGCACTCGCCAACGGCGGCCTGATCGCGGTGATGTGCGAGTGGCAGGCACCGCCGATCTCGATCAACGCGGTGTACCCCACTGCCCGCCGCGTGCCCATGAAAACCCGCGCCTTCCTGGATTTTCTCAAGCATGAACTCGGCGGTGCGCAGGCATAGGCGCAGCGCGGGGCTACACTGGATCGGTCGAACTATCGAGGGCTTTGCAATGAGTGACGCAGCATACGTTCCGCCCAAGGTCTGGCAGCACCTGGCGCCGTCCGGCGGGCATTTCGCCGGGATCAACCGCCCCGTTGCCGGCGCTACCCATGAAAAAGCATTGCCGGTGGGCAAGCAGCCGCTGCAGCTCTATTCACTGGCCACACCCAACGGGGTGAAGGTCACCATCCTGCTCGAAGAGCTGCTGGCGCTAGGCAAGGAGGCCGAATACGACGCCTGGCCCATCCGCATTTCAGACGGCGATCAATTCTCCAGCGGTTTCGTGGAGGTCAATCCCAACTCGAAGATCCCGGCGCTGCTGGACCGCAGCGCAGCCACCCCGATCCGGGTGTTCGAGTCCGGCTCTATCCTGCTCTACCTGGCGGAAAAGTTCGGCGCCTTCCTGCCCGCAGACGCAGCCGGGCGCACCGAAACACTCAACTGGCTGTTTTGGCAAATGGGCGCGGCACCGTACCTGGGCGGCGGCTTTGGGCACTTCTATGCCTATGCGCCAGAGAAGCTCCAATACCCCATCGACCGCTTCGCCATGGAAGCCAAGCGGCAACTGGACGTGCTCAACCGCCGCCTCGGCGAACAGCACTGGCTGGCCGGCAGCAGCTACAGCATCGCCGACATCGCGGTATGGCCGTGGTATGGCGAGCTGGTGCGCGGCAACCTTTATTCGGCAGGGGAATTCCTCTCCGTTCACGAGTACACGAACGTGGTTCGCTGGGCCAACACCATCGCCGAACGCCCCGCGGTCAAGCGCGGCAGGCGGGTGAATCGCACCTGGGGCGATGAAGCCGAGCAGCTGGCGGAACGGCACCAGGCCAGCGACCTGGATTGAGTACCCCGTGAACCAAGGCATGCGTGCCCACTGCCTGGACTTCCGGCCGGTCGACCTTAATAGGCATGGCGGGCTGTGCGTTCGCTTCCGGGAGGACATGCTGCGTTGCGCCTTTGGCTCCGCGCGCCCAGGGATAAGCGCCGAGGACGCTCACCGCTACCTGCAGCTGCTGCACAGGCGGGAAAGCGAATTGCCCGGCAGCGTCGTGCACGCGTGGAGAGCGGACTGCATCGTGGGGCAGGTGGAGATGTCACGGCACGAGGGCGATGCAACCATTGGCTACATCCACCTGTTTTACGTGGTGCCAGAATGGCGTTCAAAAGGCGCTGGGCCGCTGCTGGAAGCCCATGCCGCAGGCTTCCTGTGGCGAGCCGGCTGTACGCGGCTGCGATTATCAGTGAGCGAAACCAACCCCCGGGCCCGGATGTTCTACCTGCGTCACGGCTGGGTAGACATCGGGCCTCGCCGCGATCAACCGGCCCTAAGGCTGCGGCTGATGGAAAAACCGATCGGCACCTTGGAAGGTCGCTCAGGAGCGACGATCAGTCTTTGACCTCGATCTTGTACAGCGTGGTCTTCAGCGCCGGGCCCTGTTTGGGATCGTAGAAGTTCATGTCCGGGATGCGCGAATCGGTCACATAAACGGTGCCATCCGGGCCTTGGGTGAAGGTGTCCGGCCAGCGCATGTCCTTGTCCTGGAGCAGCACCTTGAGGTCCTCACCTTGGCGAACCTTGATGGCGTGATCCTCCACCGAGCTGACGTACATCGTGCCTTTGTCGTCGATCAACAGGCCGTCCGCCGGGCCGTTCTCGCCCACCTTCTGCACCTTGCCAGGCAGCTCGCCCAATGCGGCGGATTGCAAATCCGCGGTGCCGATCTTGTAGAGGGTGTTGCCCTTCACCGCTTGCCAATACAGCGTATCGCCGTTGGGTGACAGCGCGATGCCGTCCGCGGAGAACTGCACCCCTCGCCCATCGGGGCGCTGCAACGGCTTGCCGTCGGCCTTGACCATCACGCCTTTCTCGAACTGCGTGCTTGACGCGCCGTCCAGCGCCCGGCGGGCCTTGCCGGTCTCCAGGTTGACCACCACGATGGCCCCGCTGGTGCCGGAGTCGGTGATGTAGGCGAACTTGCCGTCCGGGCTCAAACGCACGTCGTTCAGGTAGCTGCCCTGCGGCGCCACGTCCAGCCCGAACGGGTACACCTTCGCCACGCGGTTGCTGGCCAGGTCTATCTTCACCAGCTTGGGCGCGCCGGCCACCACTTGGGCTTGCGCGGGCGCACCGGCGTCGATCACCCAGAGGCTGCCCTTCTTGTCCGCCACCACGGACTGCACGCACACCCAATGATCGCCCGCGCTGAGGCTGTCCTGCTTGGCGTTGCGCCAGGCGTTCCAGTTGGCGTCGGGGTAGGTCTTGAGGTCGCCGTTGGGCAGCAGCTCGGCCACGGACACCTCGGAGTCTTCGGTCCAGCGTGGGAAGTTCACGAACAGCCGGCCGGATTCGCTGGCCGTTACCCCCGTGACCTGATGGTCGAAGCTGGCGACCTTTTTCAGGCTGTAGCTCGGCTCGGCCACCGCGCTCTGTGCGACCGTCATGCTGGCCAATAAGGCCGCGAGGGCGAAGGGGACAAAATTCGCTCGTAGGTTCATAAGCACTCCGCGATGTTGTGATTTAACGGCAGTGCAAAATGGAGCCTGGCATTTTGCCCTTGGTTCAATCTTATGATCCCCTGGGCGCGGGTGCCGGAAAAACGCCAGCGCAGGCAAGCCCGGCGCCCAGGGCCCCACGCCAGGCAGGTAGCCAACCCCTAGCACCGCCCTTACACTGGTTCGCCCCCGGTATTTCAAAGGACGAAACACAGTGAGCGCCGCCCTCCCCCAGATCATCATCGAGCCCCTCGCCGAGCGCCATCTCGAAGGCATCACCGCGCTTTATAACGAACCGGCGGTGTGCCGCCAGGTGCTGCAGATGCCTTGCCAGCCCATCGAGGTATGGCGCCAACGCCTGGCTGCGGCCACCGACCGGAACGTGAAACTGGTCGCCGTGCACGGCGGCGAAGTCATCGGCAACATTGGCCTGGAACAGTATTCGCGTATCCGCCAACGGCATGTGGGTACGGTCGGCATGGGCGTGGCCAGCGCCTGGCAAGGCAAGGGCGTGGGGTCGATGCTGATCGGTGCCGTGCTGGACGTCGCCGACAATTGGATGAAACTGCGCCGGGTGGAACTGACGGTGTACGCGGACAACGAAGCCGCCATCGCCCTTTACCGCAAATTCGGCTTCGAGACCGAAGGCCGTCTGCGCGACTACGCCGTGCGCGACGGCGTGTACGTGGATGCCCTCAGCATGGCGCGGCTGGCCTGACTGCCGCGCCCCGCCGACCGCATGCTCAGCCAATGCTGGCCAGGCTGGCCGATAGCAGGCGCAGGGCGTGCGCCTCCGCGCCGATCTGATCGTCGCCGTCGATAAACACTGCGCAGCTGGCCGTATGGGCACCCTGGGTCGCTCGGTAAATCGCCACGGTACTGCCCGGCCCGCACCCCCTGTGCCCGCACAGCGTCAAGCCGCCTTCCGCCACCCCCACCATCAAGCCCAAGGCATACCCGGGCGCCACCCAGGGCCGGCCTGGTATCGGGCCGCTGAGCACAAGCGGCCGCTGCATTTCCTCGCGCAGCGCCGGTGGCAGCAGCGGCCCGCCCAGCAACCGATCCAGCAGCAGGGCCGCGCCGGACAGCGGGCCGACCAGCAAGCCATGGTAGACCCAGCCAGGGTCATAACCCGGCGCCACGCCCCGGCTTACGTTCTCCAGGTCTGCACGGCTTCGCGCAAAGAAAACGCCGGGCACGGCCAACGGCGCCAAGACACGCTGCTCAACTGCCTGCTCGAGGGGAAGCCCAGTCAGGCGTTCGATCAACTGGGCCACGAACAGATAGCCCACATTGGAATAGCGCCATTGGGTACCGGGGCGATAACGCAACCGGGCGGCGTCGAGCCGCTGCAACATGGCCTCGGCCGCCCATGGCGCGTCACCCGCCGCCACTGCGGCAGGGTAGTCGGCCAGCTCGCTGTAATCCGCCAGGCCCGCCTGGTGCTGGAGCAGCTGACGCAAGCTGAAGGGGCCTTCCGCCACCAGATCGTCGAGGCCGATCAGGCCGTCGCGCACCAAGGACAAGGCCGCGGCGGCCAACACCGTCTTGGTAAAGCTCCACCAGGGAACGACAGCATCAGGTTGCTCACGGTGTAGCGCAACACCGTTCGATACCAGAGAACACAGCATGGGATAAATGTCCTTATTCAACGGCGCGTCGAGGCTGTCATTAGCCCTGAGAGCCGTAGACGCTGCAGTTTAGCCAAAGGTTAGTAGCGCACATCTTCAGCCGTCATTCGCCCGATGCGGCCAAGGGTGTACCCGCAAATGCCCAACAGCACCAGTGCCGTCAGCACCCCGCCGGCCATGATGTAGAAACCAGGGCGCAGGCGATGCTCGTGTTCGGCGATGCTACTCATCGAGGGAAACCAACCTGAATACACCAGTTGGACCGGCCCACCTTGGGTGTACTGGGTATCTTCGCTGTAGAACGCATCCACGTACTCGCCCTCATGCGCCTCGCCGGCGCTGTCGCTATAGCGGTACTGGATGATCGCCGCCCGGCTGTTTCGCGGCAGCCATTCGATACGGGTAACGGTGCCGGCAGCATCGACGGCGCTCAGTTGCAGCGCGCTGTAAAGGCTACCGTCGCGCCTGGCCATGGCGGCGATGCCCAATAGCACGATGCACGCCAGGGTCAGCAAAATGACGCGCGTATAGAGATTGTCGCGCTCAGCTTCGCGGGGGTAATACATAAACGGTCCTTCGTAGCGTTTCATGGAAAGTGTAAGGCTCATTCAAATCGGCTCGAGGATCGAAAGCCTTAGCGCGATCCTGCCGCGAGCGCGATGCTTCAGTCGACCAGGTCACCCCAGCAGCCGGGGCGCGGCTGCGTTTGTGGGGCCGGGCAACGCCCGGGGATACCCGGCCCTGTATGCACCCTGGGCGCCAGGCTCTGCCCGCCCTGGCACCTGCCCAGCCTTAGCGGCCCGCGCCATGAACGGCCGGCTTATTGCGCCACCTTGAGCGTGTTGAGCCTGACGATCAGCATGGAAATATCCGCGGTTTGCACGAAGAGGTCATAGGCCTCCAGGTACAGGTAGGCGCGGGTCTTTTCCAACCCGGCGCTCTGGCGGCACACCACCCTGCGCGCCGCGCCTTGCAGCGAGGCGACGGTTTGCGCGGCAGGGGCGGAGTCACCCACCTTGCAGGCAAAGGTGTCTGCCAAGGCTTTGCCGTCTCTGCCCGCGGAACGCTCGATATAGCTGATATCGCTTCCAGCCTTGATGTTTTGCCAGTCGCCGATCAGTTCGACGCCTGCGGGGCTGCGCCCCTGCTCCAGCTTGCCAGCGGGCTCCTGCCTGGCCACGGTGGCGAGGTCGATGAGCCCGCGCCAGCGAATGCTCACCTGATCGCCGGTCAATACGTCAGCCGTTTGCACCCGCCACAGGCCAGGGCCGGGGCCCTTCTCCAGATAAAGGTCCAGCGGGCTGTCGGTGACTTTCACATCAGGCCTGATAGGCAAGGTCGCGTTGGAGCTGAACTGCAGGTGGCTGAGCGTGCCGATCGGTTGCCCTTGCGGCAACGTACCAACCTGGGCCAACAGCGCAGGCGGCACCTGCGGCGTCGCAAGATTGGGCGGCAACTTGCGCCGCACCACGGCTTTGGCGAGCTGGTCCAGGGTTGCAGGTGCTGCGCACAGCGCATCGATCAGCCGGCCGCGTTGCGCGGCAGTCAGCGCGCTGCCAAGCGGCTGGGCGGGCGGTGGCAGCAAGCTGGACTCATCCATCCGATAAACCTGCCGGGCACTCGCTTGGCGGGTGGAGCAGTCCACTGCGATACGCTCGATCTGGCCGCTGTAGTCGTTATCCTGAGCCTCGCTCAACCGAATGCGTTCGTAGTCGATGCCCACCCACGCCAAACGTTGACCGCCTTTCACGATCAGGCTGCTGGGGTCGATCATCAATACGTCTTTGTCTTCGCCTGGAAGGTGCCGCCAGCCGCCACTACCAACGGCCTGGCATAACTCTCGGGCCGTGGCTTGCGCCGTGGGAGCAGGTGCTGCCACGGCAAACACTGCAGTCCAGCCGCTCGCGCTGCGGTAGTCCATGCTCAACGTCTGCGTATCGCAGTTAGCGAATAGCCGCGCCTGGGTGGCCGGTTCGGCGCCTTGCGCGGGCACGTCGATCAGCGCCATGGCGTTCGGCGCCATCTTCAATGCCGTATCCAGCGGCCGCGGCTGGGCCAGCACGCGCATCGCCATCGCCTGCTGCCGTGCTTGCCGCTCGGCTGCAGCCCGCCTGGCCTCGGTATCATCATTGCCACGCAGGGCGCAGCCGGCCAAGGAGACAGCAACGGCGGCAGCGGCCAGCAGGGTCGGCTTCGGGAGGTAATGCATGAACGGTCCTTCGTAGCGATTCTGGGAGGGATAAACCCACCTGAATCGGCAGAAGGACCGCAAACTTTAGCTCAGGATCGTCCGCAGCACAGTTCTACAGATCGATCCGCACCACCCCATCGCTGCCGTTCGTGCGCCACAGCTCATGTTGCTCGTCCACCGGCGCTTTCACCGTGACGAACAGGGTCTTGTTGTCCGGGGACGCCTCCAGGCTGTTGGGGTGCACTGGCAGCGGCACGTGCTTGACCAATGCATAGGTGTTGGCATCGAACACCATCACCCCGCCCTGGCCGCTGTGCTCGCCATGACGGCTGCCACGGTAGGTGACCGCGAACTGGTGGGTCAGCGGCAGCGCCTTCACGTCCAGCAGGCCTTTGCCATTGGTAGGCAGGCGCTTGATGAAGGTTTTGCTGGCCAGGTCGAACACGAACACCTGCTCGGAGTTGGCGTCGGTGATGTAGAGCCTGCCGGCGGGCTTGTCCAGTGAGAGGTTGATGAAGAAGTGCTTGGAGGCCTTGGGATCATCGGCCGGTGTTTCGCCGGTGGAGAAGCGCTGCACCACTTTGCCGCTCACCGGGTCGATGGCCAGCAGCTCGTCTTTGCCGCCCTGCCCCGCGTACAGCACGTTGGCCTGTGCGTCGTAGGCCATGCCGGCCGTCCACATGCCGGTGTCCAGCGTGTGCAGCAGGGCGAACCGCTCGCCGTCGACGATCCACACCTTGCCGCTCTCCCCCGGGCTGCTGGCGAAGATCAGGTTGTGCTGCTCATCTACCACCAGCTTGCGCACGTGAGGCATGCTCAGGGTGCCGTCTTCTTCGCGAACAGGGGTTGCCAGGGCCAGGGTTCGCTTGACCAGGCCGGTGTTGGCGTCGATCTCCGTCAGGGCGCCGTCGAAGGCATTGCCGGCGTAAAGGGTGTGGGTCTTGTGGTTCATGGCCAGGCCGAAGGGCTTGTCCGCCAGCTGGACGGTCTGTTCCGGCCGCAGCGTGCGGGGATCAAGGCGGTAGATAAAGCCCGCGGTCTTGGGCTCGAACGAGGGCGCGGAGGCCACGAACAACGAGCCGGCGGAGAAGTCCCCGACCACTTCGTACAATCCCTGGAAGCCGTCCTGGCGCAGCGCCGGCGCGTTCGCCAGAGCAGGCGTCGGTGCCTGGCTCAGCGCGGCGCATCCGCTGAGGTAGCTGGCAGTCAGCATGAGCATGCCCAGCAAGGCGGGCTTGGGGTGGAGCTGGATCATGAAACCTCCTGGTCCTGCGAATTGGGTTCGTTGCAACCATCACGCAGGGCCAAACGTGGGGTTGCGCTACAGGCCAGACGAAACCCGACGCCGTTAAATTAGCGGCACAATCACTTCAGGGTTTTATGAAGTAATTATTTGCCCGTCGGGATTGGTCCCACCGGGCGAGGTGACCAGAATCGGCGCATCACAAGCACAATAAAAGGCGATGCCCACGATGGACCGCACCCAGCCCACCCCTCCCGACAGCACCCACCGCCAGGTGCTGGCCGCCGCCGAAGCCCTCGTGGCCGCGTTCGCCGGCAACCAAACCGACGCCTACTTCGCCGCGTTCAGCGAAGACGCCACCTTTGTCTTTCACACCACCCCTGAAGTGCTGGAAAACCGCGCCGCCTACCGCCAGCTGTGGGACAGCTGGCAGCGTGAAGGTTTTCGAGTGCTCGGCTGCCAGTCACGCAACCCAAGGGTAAGCCTACAGGGGGATGTGGCGATCTTCACCCACGACGTCGCCACCCACCTGAGGCTCAACGGGCAAGAGATCGAAAGCCTGGAACGGGAAACCATCGTGTTTCGGCAAACCGCTCCCAACGGCGGCTGGCTGGCCTGCCATGAACACCTGTCCCCCATGCCGGAACCCCAGCCTCAGGGCTGAGCGGTAAGCGACAGACACCCAGCTGAATAAAACAAACAATAAGAGAGCGCTAAAAATGGCCTTGGACATCTTCGTGGTATTCATCTATGGCGCCGGCATGCTGCTGCTCGGTTGGTACGGCATGCGCCGGGCAAGGAACCATGAGCAGTTCCTGGTCGCCGGCCGCAACCTGGGGCCGGCGTTCTACATGGGCACCATGGCCGCCACGGTGCTCGGGGGCGCGTCCACGGTCGGCACCGTGCGCCTGGGCTACGTGCACGGCATTTCTGGCTTCTGGCTGTGCGCCGCGCTGGGCGCCGGCATCATCGTGCTCAACCTGTTCCTCGCCAAACCGTTGCTCAAGTTGCGCATCTTCACCGTCACCCAAGTGCTGGAGCGCCGCTACACCCCCATGGCGCGCCAGGCCAGCGCGGTGATCATGTTCGCCTACGCGCTGATGATTGGCGTGGTGTCCACCCTGGCCATCGGCACGGTGATGCAAGTGCTGTTCGGCCTGCCGTTCCTGGCCTCGGTACTGCTAGGCGGCGGCGTGGTGGTGATCTACTCCACCATTGGCGGCATGTGGTCGCTGACCCTCACCGACATCGTGCAGTTCATCATCAAGACGGTTGGGCTGATGTTCGTGCTGTTGCCCATCTGCCTGTACCGGGTGGGGGGTTGGGATGAACTGGTGGCCAAGCTGCCGGCCACGGCGTTCAACTTCACCACCATCGGCTACGACACCATCCTCACGTACTTCCTGATTTACTTCTTCGGCATTTTGATCGGCCAGGACATCTGGCAGCGGGTATTCACCGCCCGCAGCGAAGGGGTGGCCAAATACGCAGGCTCCATCGCCGGCGTGTACTGCGTGCTCTATGGCCTGGTGGGGGCGTTGATCGGCATGTGCGCGAAAGTTCTGCTGCCTGAGCTGCCTAACGCCAACAATGCGTTCGCCGCCATCGTTCAGGCCGCCTTGCCCGATGGCATCCGCGGCCTGGTGATCGCTGCCGCCCTGGCGGCGATGATGTCCACCGCCAGCGCCGGCCTGCTCGCCGCTTCCACCACCATCACCGAAGACCTGCTGCCCAGGCTGCGCAACGGCCAGCCCTCGAGCCTCAAGCTGGCGCGGTTGTTCACCCTGCTGACCGGCCTGGCGGTGCTGGCCATCGCGATGGTAGTCAGCGACGTGCTCGGCGCCCTGACCCTGGCCTATAACCTGCTGGTGGGCGGCATGCTCATCCCCTTGCTTGGGGCCATCTACTGGAAGCGCGCCAGCACCGCCGGTGCAATCAGCAGCATGACCCTGGGTTGCCTCACCGCGCTGGTGTTCATGTTCAAGGATGGCCTGGAAGCCAACACGCCGATCTACTACAGCCTGGGCATTGGCTTGGTCAGTTTCGTGCTGGTCAGCCTGCTGTCGCCACGGAGGGCCGTGGGGATCGCCCAGGCCACGACGCTGTAGAACGGGCAACGCGACGCTCAATACAATTTCCATAAAGGACTGCCATGACTACCTGCGGTGAATTCCTCGTCAAGCAACTGCGCGCCTGGGGCGTGGACACGGTGTTCGGTATTCCCGGCGTGCACACCGTTGAGTTGTACCGGGGCCTGCCCCACAGCGGCATCCGCCATGTGACGCCACGCCACGAGCAAGGGGCCGGGTTCATGGCTGACGGCTATGCGCGGGTCAGCGGCAAGCCTGGGGTGTGCTTCATCATCACCGGGCCGGGCATGACCAATATCGCCACCGCCATGGGCCAGGCCTATGCCGACTCGATTCCCATGCTGGTGATCTCCAGCGTGAATGAGCGCGCGCGGCTGGGTCTGGGCAACGGGTACTTGCACGAGCTGCCAGACCAGCGCGCGTTGGTTGCCGGGGTCAGTGCCTTCAGCCATACCCTCATGAGCGTGGATGAGCTGCCCGAGGTGCTTGCCCGCGCCTTCGCCGTGTTCGACAGCCAGCGGCCGCGCCCGGTGCATATCGCGCTGCCGCTGGACGTGATCACTGCCGCGGCCGGCCACCTGCCGGTGCTGCCGCGCGTCATATCGCCACGCCCCACGCCGGCGCCGGGCCCGCTCCAAGCAGCCGCTCGCCGCCTAAGCCAGGCCCGGCGCCCGCTGCTGTTGCTCGGCGGCGGCTGCGTTGAGGCCGCGGCCGAAGCCCAGGCGCTGGCCACGGCCCTGGATGCGCCCACCGCGCTGACCATCAACGCCAAGGGGCTGCTACCACCCGACCACCCGCTGCTGCTGGGCAGCAACCAGTCGCTGCCGCCGGTGCGCCAGTTGGCGCTGGAGGCCGACGTGGTGCTGGCCATTGGCACCGAGCTGGGCGAAACCGACTATGACGTAGTGTTCGATGGCCATTTCCGCATCGCCGGTGAACTGATCCGCGTGGATATCGACCCCCAGCAGCTCAACCGTAATCACCCGGCGACGCTGGCCATCCAGGGCGATGCCCGCCTCGCCATGCGGGCGCTGCTCGACGAGTTGCCGCCGCGCGAGGCCAATGCCGACAGCCCTGGCGCCCAGCGAGCCGCCCAGGCGCGGGCGCGGTTGGCGCAAGAGTTCGCAGGCTGGAGCCACTATCGCCAGCTGTTCGATTGCATCCTGAGGGCGCTGCCTCAGGCGCGCTTCGTTGGCGACTCCACTCAAACCGTTTACAGCGGCAACCACCTGGTGGAGCTAGACGGCCCGCGGCGCTGGTTCAACGCCTCCACCGGCTACGGCACCCTGGGCTACGGGCTGCCCGCGGCCATCGGCGCGAAACTCGCTGAACCGGCCCGGCCGGTGGTGTGCCTGATCGGCGACGGCGGCTTGCAGTTCACCCTGCCGGAGTTGGCCAGCGCTGTGGAAGCCGGGGTGGGGGTGGTCGTGCTGCTGTGGAACAACCAGGGCTACGGCGAGATCAAGCGCTACATGGAGAGCCGCGACATCACCCCGCTGGGCGTGGACATCTATACGCCAGACTTCATCGCGATCGCCCGGGGCTTCGGCTGCCAGGCAGAAAAGGCCCGCGACCATGCACACCTGAGCCAGCTCCTGGGAAATGCGCCGAGTGACCGGCCGCTGCTGATCGAAGTGAACCAGGCACCCCCTTTCGCGCCGTAGGCGCCAGCCTTGGCAAGGTAGATGGCTGACCCTGTAGGGCTAGGCGAGGCCCCGGAATCTGCCCCACCCGGAGCTGGCCTTACTGTAGCCGAGCTTGCGCTGGACCCCGGAACCTCCCGAGGATCAGGGCACCAGCGCGACCGTGCCCTTCATCAAAACCTGGTGGCCTGGATAGGTGCAGAAAAACACGTAGCGCTGGGCGGGATCGAGGCGGCTGAGCTCGAAGGTGGTGGAGTCGGCCTCGCCACCGCCGATCAGGCGGGTATGTGCGATCACCCGCGCATCCCCGGGCTTGAGGTAATCGTGCTCGGCGCCAGCCTGGGCACCGTCCTCGGCGACCCCGGGCTGGTCGTCGGCGGTGGTCAGCACCCAGTTATGCCCCATCACTGTCTTGGGCATGGTCCCGGTATGGGTCAAGTGCAGGGTGAAGCGCTCGCAGCCCCGGCTGACGTCCAGGCTTTGCACACTGTAGGTCATCAGGTCGGTGCCATCGACCGTGGCTTCACAGCTGGCCCCCAGGGCGTGTGTGCTGGCCAAGGCCAGTGCGGCTAAAACAGCGGCGTTGCGTAACATCGTGAACTCCATGGTGGCTCTCATTGCTCGATATGAAGCTGGCGCAGCGCCGGGTCGTCGGCGATTTGCCGTTCGGTGAAGGGCAAAGCTGGCCAGTGCCCGGCGGAAAACAACCGGGTCTGGTCCTGATGCTGGGGCGAGGCCGGCTCGCTCGCCTGGGAAAACGCCAGCAACCCGCTGGCCTCGGGACCTTGGGCGGTGAAGCGCACCAGTTGCAGGTAACTGCTGCCGGAGATCACCTGACGGCGGCTACCCTCCGGCACGCTCTGGATGGCGTTGTACACACCCAGGTGCCCATCGGCGCCCGGAACCGGAATCGCGTCGGCGCCCTGCCCGCTCACTTGGATCTGGCCCCAAGGGGCGTCGATCCGTTCGCCCAGGCTCTGCGCCAGCCACTGCCGCAGCAGCTGAGCGGACGCAGGGTTGGCCAGGTCGATACCGCGCGGTGTGTGCAGCGGGTCGGCCGGGTCGAAGGGGTAGCGCCATAGGCTGGCGTTGTCGGCGAACCGCGCCATGAAGCCTGCGAACACCTGCAAGCCCGGCCCGGCGCTGAGGTTAGCGGTACGGTCCCAGGCGGCCAGTTCGGCGCAGGCGTCTTTCACCCCCGCCTCGGCAGCCGAGCCCTGCTGCGCACAGAACGCCAACAGGTCCGGCAGCACCCAGTCGGCGCTAGCCACCCGGTTGCCGGTGACCAGGTTGCGCAACGCGTCCGCATCGATCGACCGGGCGGCTTCCAGCTGGCCCAGGGCGAAGCGGGCGCGGGCACCCAGCGGCCCGCCGCTGCGCGAGACCAGCGGCGAATAGCCCTCCAACGGCTGCGCCGGCTGGGTCAGCCAGGCGCTGTCATTGCTGTTTTGCACCAGGTCCCGGCGGGCCAGCGCCGGCAGCTGCTCGGCCGGCACAATGCCGGGCTGCGCGGCGCGGGGGTCCTGGCGCCAGGCACAGGCGGCGAGGTCCCCGCGCAGCCCCGGTAAGCCCTGGGCGATCAACTGCGGCAAGCCACAGCGCCGCAATTGTTCATCGCTGAGGTTTGGCACCACCGAACGGTTCAGGTACAGCACCCGGCCGTTGTCGTCCGCGGCCAAGGTGTTCACCCACGGGATGCCCTGCTGGGCGCTGACCACCCGCTGCAGCGTAGCGGTGCTGTCGGCCCGGTTGATGGCGTCCCACTGGCCCAGCACTCGGGTGTTCTCCAGGTTGGCATCGCGGATGGCCCAGGCTTGCGTGCCGGTCCAGCCCAACCGCCCTGGCCAGTTGAGCAGGGGCCCGTACTCGGAGACGTACAGCGTGTGGAGCAAGCTGCGGACCTGGCCATCCTCGCCCTTCACACTGACGCTCACCGGCTCCCGCCGCAGCGCCACCGAGCGGCCGTCCACCAGGTAGTGGTCCGGGCGGGCGGGGTCCAGCGCGAGGCGGTACAGGGTGAAATGGCTGGAGGTGTCTACGGTATGGGTCCACGCCAGGTGCTGGTTGAAACCGATATTGACCAAGGGCAAGCCGGGCAAGGCCGCGCCCATCACGTCCAGTTGCCCGGGGATGGTCAGGTGCAGCTGGTAGAAGCGCATCGCGCCGCTCCAGGGAAAATGCGGGTTGGCCAGCAGCAGGCTGCGTGCTCCCGCGGCGCGCTGGTCGCCCACAGCCACCGCATTGCTGCCACGCTCCAGGCGCAGCCGCTCGGCCCGCGCGGCCACGCTAGCCGAAGCCATCGTCACCCCGGCGGCTGCCTCACCGGGGGGCGCGGCGCCGGCAACGGCGTCGATGAACTGGCCAAGGCCGCCTTCCACCAACAGGCGCCGCGCCAGGCTGAGCAGGTCCGCGCGTTGCAGCGGCCGCACCCAAGGCTGGCCGGCACAGCTCAAGGCACCTGGCGCTTCGTTGAGGTACCGGTTGAACCCGGCCACATAGCCCTCCAGCCGATCGCTGATGACGCTGGGCTGTGCCTGGTCGAAGGCGGCCAGCGCATCGGCCCGGTTGAGCCAGGTGTAGAACAGGTCTGAGGCGAGGTTGCTCACCTGCGCCGAGGTTTGCCCTTGCCCGCCAAAGTACCGCGAGCGCTCGCCCCGCGCCGTCAAGGCTTCTTCCAGCAGCAGGCAGGCGTTGTCCCAGGCGTACGCATAGCCGATGCCGAAGCCCAGCCCGCGCTCGTCGGCGGCGCGGATATGCGGCACACCGTAGGCGGTCCAGCGGATGTCGGCGGCCAGCCGCGGCGTCGCCTGGGCGCCCTGCAATGCCAGGAGGGTGAGGGCAGCGATGCCAAGGCGAGTGGGCAGGTTGTTCACGTCAGCGGCACCTTCGAGCGAAATATCCAGCAGGAACGACCGCCGCCGGAGGAAATTTAACCGTCACCTTTTACTTGACAGCCCTGCCCCCCTGCCCCGGAATACGCAGCCACAACCGAGCCTTG
>NZ_JANZKJ010000049.1 GCF_025642975.1 Pseudomonas sp. RIT-PI-S | reverse complement strand
ACTGTGGTTACCCACGAAGTGACTGGCGACGAAGACACTTCCATCGCCCTGGGCACCGTGGCGACCTACGCTGACAACGATGGCTCGGAAACCCACACCACCGTTATCAGCGGCATTCCTTTGGGCGCCACCATCACCGATGGCACCAACAGCTACACCGCTATCCCAGGTGGTGACGGCACGGTCGATGTAAGCAACTGGAACCTGTCAGGCATCACCTTCAGT
>NZ_JANZKJ010000048.1 GCF_025642975.1 Pseudomonas sp. RIT-PI-S | reverse complement strand
CTGTGTCGACGAAGGCCGTGACAGCGTGCCCATCGGCCAACCCATCGCCAACCTGGCGTGTTACGTGCTGGACGCGCACCTCGAACCGGTGCCGGTTGGCGTGCTGGGCGAGCTGTACCTGGGTGGCGAGGGCTTGGCGCGCGGTTACCACCGCCGGCCCGCCCTGACCTCCGAGCGCTTCGTCGCCAGCCCGTTCAAGGCCGGGCAGCGGTTGTACCGCACGGGGGACC
>NZ_JANZKJ010000047.1 GCF_025642975.1 Pseudomonas sp. RIT-PI-S | reverse complement strand
GTGGTCCACGTACAGCTCGGGGTGGATGCCGGGGTTGTGGATGCGCGAGAGCTTATCGGCGGCCAGCTTCGAGGCGTACTGCCAGGCCTTGCGGCCCATGGCGTCGTAGCCGAAGCAACTGGTGAGCGCGCCCTGGGTGCGCAACACCTCGCGGTGCAGGTCGTCGCGCTCCATGTCGCTGATCAGTTGGCCGTCGAGGTTGAGTTGGTGCAGGTGGCCGCTGCCGTAGTACAG
>NZ_JANZKJ010000046.1 GCF_025642975.1 Pseudomonas sp. RIT-PI-S | reverse complement strand
TATGTGTATGAACCCGCCAGCTATGCGCCGCTGGCCCGTATCGATCAGGCGGAGGGTGAGGAGCAGAAGCTTTACTACTTCCACACCGACCAGATCGGCACGCCCCTGGAAATGACCGACGTCGCTGGCGATATTGTGTGGCAGGCGACCTATCGGGCCTGGGGTTCGGTAGAAGATTTTGACCGTAAATTGGGTCGAGCAGAACCTGCGGTTCCAGGGGCAATACTTCGATGCCGAGACGGGGCTGCACTACAATACGTT
>NZ_JANZKJ010000045.1 GCF_025642975.1 Pseudomonas sp. RIT-PI-S | reverse complement strand
GGGGTGATCGCCAGGGTCGGTGCGTCGTTGACCAAGGTCACGGTCGGCGTGGCACTGCCCGGAACCGGCGTGGTGCCGTCGGTGGCCACCAGGTCGATCTGCGGTAGCGGGTTGCCGGCGTTGACGAAGGCAGCGCCTTTGTCGGTCAGCACCACGGTGTTGCCGTCGATGGCGTAGTAGCCATCGCCATTGCTGCCCGGCTTGAAGCCAACAGTGACCACGTCACCTTCTTCGTCGGTGGTGCTGAAGTTGGCGGCGACGGTGCCTTTCTCGGCAGTGTTCTCAACGATGGTGGTT
>NZ_JANZKJ010000044.1 GCF_025642975.1 Pseudomonas sp. RIT-PI-S | reverse complement strand
GCGCCTGGCCTACATGCTCGAAGACAGCGGCGTGGCGCTGGTGCTGAGCCACTCGGCTATCGCGCTGCCGGCGGTCGAGCGGATCGATCTGGATGGCTTCGATACGTCGACCTATCGCGATCAGAACCTTGATGTGGAATTGACCGGCGAGCACCTCGCTTATCTGATCTACACCTCTGGCTCTACTGGCAAACCGAAAGGCGCCGGCAACCGCCACTCAGCGCTGACCAACCGACTGTGCTGGATGCAGCAGGCATATCAACTCACCGCCAGTGACAGCGTGCTGCAAAAAACCCCGTTT
>NZ_JANZKJ010000043.1 GCF_025642975.1 Pseudomonas sp. RIT-PI-S | reverse complement strand
GCCGACAGTAGTCGCGGTGCTGTTGTTAGCGGTTTCGACGGAGGTGCCGGTCACGGTCAGGGTGTAGCTGCCGCTGACGTTGCTGCCGGCGCTGAAGGTGATGCCCGACAGGTTCCAGCTGCTTACATCGACCGTGCCGTCACCACCTGGGATAGCGGTGTAGCTGTTGGTGCCATCGGTAATGGTGGCGCCGACTGGGATGCCGCTGATAACGGTCGTGTGGGTTTCCGAGCCGTCGTTGTCGGCGTAGGTGGCCACGGTCCCCAGGGCGATGGAGGTGTCCTCGTCGCCGGTGACTTCATGGGTAACCACAGC
>NZ_JANZKJ010000042.1 GCF_025642975.1 Pseudomonas sp. RIT-PI-S | reverse complement strand
GAACGGGGTTTTTTGCAGTACCGAATCGTTGGCCGTCAGCTGATACGCCTGCTGCATCCAGCACAGCCGGTTGGTTAACGCCGAATGGCGGTTGCCCGCGCCTTTCGGTTTACCGGTGGAGCCCGACGTATAAATCAGGTAGGCCAAGTGCTCGCCGGTCAGTTCCACATCAAGGTTCTGATCGCCATAGGCCGACGTATCGAAGCCATCCAGGTCGATCCGCTCGACCGCCGGCAGCGCGATGGCCGAGTGGCTCAGCACCAGCGCTACGCCGCTGTCTTCGAGCATGTAGGCCAGGCGCTCGGCTGGGTAATCCGGGTCCAAG
>NZ_JANZKJ010000041.1 GCF_025642975.1 Pseudomonas sp. RIT-PI-S | reverse complement strand
AGCTTCGATGTGTCGGTCTGGGAGTTCTTCTGGCCGTTGATGACCGGCGCTCGGCTGGTGGTTGCGGCGCCCGGCGCGCACCGGGACCCGGCGCAGCTGATCGAGGTGATCCAGGCACAGCAGATCACCACGCTGCACTTCGTGCCGTCGATGCTGCAGGTGTTTATGCAGAGCGAACACGTGGCTCAATGCACTTCGCTGAGCCGCATCGTCTGCTCCGGTGAGGCATTACAAGCGGATGCCCAGCAGCAGGTGTTCGCCAAGCTGCCGAAGGCCAGCCTCTACAACCTCTATGGCCCCACCGAAGCGGCCATCGACGTCACCCATTGGAC
>NZ_JANZKJ010000040.1 GCF_025642975.1 Pseudomonas sp. RIT-PI-S | reverse complement strand
ACCGTCGTTGTCGGCGTAGGTGGCCACGGAGCCCAATGCGATGGAGGTGTCTTCGTCGCCAGTCACTTCATGGGTAACCACAGCCGGCGCGTCGGCCACTGGGGTTACGTTTACAACGATATTGCCCACGGTGGTCGCGGTGCTGTTGTTAGCGGTTTCAACGGAAGTGCCGGTCACGGTCAGGGTGTAGCTGCCGCTGACGTTGCTGCCGGCGCTGAAGGTGATGCCCGACAGGTTCCAGCTGCTTACGTCGACCGTGCCGTCACCACCCGGGATAGCGGTGTAGCTGTTGGTGCCATCGGTGATGGTGGCGCCGACCGGGATGCCGCTGATAACGGTA
>NZ_JANZKJ010000004.1 GCF_025642975.1 Pseudomonas sp. RIT-PI-S | reverse complement strand
GACAACGCCTGCGTTTGGCCATTACTTTGCTCTGGACCGCCTGCCCGGCGAACGCTGGGCATTCGAACGGCACGCCATGTCGGCGCATCGACCGACAGCACAACAATGACAATTCAGGGTGGCTTTCATGCAAACGAACACACGCGTGGACGTGAAACAGTGGATCGACGAGCGTCCCGTTTCACCGCAACAATGGCTCATCCTCGCGCTCTGCTTCTTCATTGTGCTATTCGACGGCGTCGACGTCGCGGTGATGGGCTTTATCGCTCCGGCGCTGATGCAGGACTGGGGCCTGAGCAAGGCCGCCTTCGGCCCGGTGATGAGCGCTGCGATGTTCGGCCTGGCCGCCGGCGCCATGCTCGCCGGCCCTTACGCCGACCGCTTCGGCCGCAAGAAAGTGTTGCTGCTGGCGGTGACCTGCTTCGCCGTGCTCAGCCTGGCCTGCGCCTTCGCCCGTAACCCCTATGAACTGGCCATCCTGCGCTTCCTTACGGGCATTGGCCTGGGCGCGGCCATGCCCAACACCACCACCCTGCTCTCTGAGTACCTGCCCGAACGTTACCGCTCGGTGCTGATCACGCTGATGTTCACCGGCTTCAACCTGGGCTCGGGCGCGGGTGGCTTCGTCGCCGCCTGGCTGTTGGGCGCCCACGGCTGGCACTCGGTGTTGATGGTCGGCGGCATCCTGCCGCTGCTGCTGGTGCCGTTCCTGTGGTTGTTCCTGCCTGAATCGGCGCGCTTCCTGGTGGTCAAGGGCGCCCCTGCCAGCGCCATCGCCAGGCTGCTCAACCGCATGGGCGGCCGCTTCAACGGCAGCGAACAGTTCACCTCGCCGGAGCCGTCCATCGTTCGCCGCATGCCGCTGAGCACTCTGTTCAACGAGCGCTTCCGCATGGGCACCCTGGCGCTATGGGCTACATATTTCATGGGCCTGATGGTCATCTACCTGACCATGGGCTGGCTGCCTACCTTGATGAAGGAATCGGGCATTTCGGTCGAGCAGGCCGCTCGCACCACGGGCCTGTTCCAGATCGGCGGCACCATTGGCGCGCTGGTCGTGGGCTGGACCATGGACCGGCGCCAGCCGAACCGGGTGATTGCCGGTGCCTACACGCTGGGTGCGCTATGCATCGCTTCGCTGGGCTTCGCCGGGTTGGAATCGACCCTGATGATCGTCGGCGTGGCGGCCGCCGGGTTCTTCATGAGCGGCGCGCAAACCGGCCTCAACGCCTTCGCCCCTAGCTACTACCCCACCGAAGCCCGCGCCACCGGCGTAAGCTGGATGCTGGGCGTGGGGCGCTTCGGTGCGATCTTCGGGTCGATCATCGGCGGGGTCGTTTTGGCCATGGGCCTGAGCCTGGTCACCTTGTTCATCCTGCTTGCGGTACCGGCGCTGATCGCGGCGCTGGCGATTCTTGCCAACGCCAAGGCCGCGCGACGCGCCTCGGCAAGCGCTCCGCAGGCTGTAGCAACCCATTGAAGTAAGGAAATAGACATGGCACGAATCATCGGCGGCCTCGCGGTCTCCCACACGCCCACCATCGGCTTTGCCGTGGATCACAACAAGCAGCAAGACCCGGCGTGGGCGCCGATCTTCGAGAATTTCGGCCCGATCTGCACCTGGCTCCAGGAGCGCAAGCCAGATGTGCTGTTCTACATCTACAACGACCACGTGACATCCTTCTTCTTCGACCATTACTCAGCCTTTGCACTGGGTGTGGACGAGCGCTATGAAGTTGCCGACGAAGGCGGTGGCCCGCGTGACCTGCCGGCGATCGAAGGCCACGCGGCGTTGAGCCGGCACATCGGGCAAAGCCTGATGGCCGAAGAATTCGACATGGCGTTCTTCCGCGACAAGCCCATCGACCACGGCCTGTTTTCGCCGATGTCGGCCTTGCTGCCGCACAGCGATGGCTGGCCGGTGAAGGTGGTGCCGCTGCAGATGGGCGTGTTGCAGTTCCCGATCCCCAGCGCCAGCCGCTGCTACAAGCTGGGCAAGGCACTGCGCCGGGCCATCGAGAGCTTCCCCGAAGACATCGACGTGGCCATCGTGGCCACCGGCGGCGTGTCGCACCAGGTGCACGGTGAGCGCTGTGGGTTCAACAACACCGAGTGGGACGCGCAATTTTTGAGCTCGCTGGTGCATGACCCCGAGCCGCTGACGCAGATGACCATCGCCGAGTTCGCCACCCTCGGCGGCCTGGAAGGCGCTGAAGTGGTGACCTGGCTGATCATGCGCGGCGCGCTCTCGGCCAACGTAGACCTGCTCCACCATGGCTACTACCTGCCGTCCATGACCGGGATCGCCACGCTGATCCTGGAAAACCAGGCCCGGCCGCTGCCGGTCGACCTGGCCGAGCGCTACCGCGCCAAGGCCGGCGAGCAACTCAAGGGTATCGAGGCGCTGGAAGGCACCTACCCCTTCGACCTGGCCCGCAGCGCCAAGGGCTATCGCCTCAACCGCTTCCTGCACCAGCTGATCGCCCCGGCGTTCCGCGAACGCTTCCGCGGCGAGCCGGAAACGCTGTTCGCCGAGCATGCCCTGACCGAGGAAGAACGCGAGCTGGTACGCCGCCGCGACTGGCGCGGGCTGATCCACTACGGGGTGATTTTCTTCCTGCTGGAGAAGCTCGGTGCAGTGGTGGGGGTGAGCAATCTGCACATCTACGCGCACATGCGCGGGCAGAGCCTGGAAGACTTCCAGGCCACCCGTAACCAGAAGGTGCTGTATTCGGTGGCGGGCAAGGAGCCAGCCAAGTCCTAAGCCTCGTTCCTGTGGGCTTTAGCGCCTGAATCCGTTGCGGCACGGCTTGTCGGCGCGCGGCCGTGACAGGGTGCCAACGTCTAGAGTCGCTCCGCCGGGCGGCTGACCACTCGCCGGATTTCCTCCATCAGCGCCTGCGCCGCTGGCGAATGCAGCGCATTGGCGCGGTGGATCAGGCCGATTGCGCGGCTGGTATGGCGCAGTTGCAAGGGCAGCCGTTGCAGGCTGCCGTTGGCGATCTCGTATTCCAGCTGGTGCGCCGACACGGCCGTGAGCATGTCCGACTGCAACAGCAACCCGCGGATCAGCGCCAGGTCGCCGGTTTCCACCACCGGTACCGGCGGCTCCAGCCCCATGGCTTCGAAAAACCCCTCCAGCAGCTGCCGCGCCGGCGTTGCCGCGCGCGGCAGGACCCAGCGCGCGTTGGCCAGGTCTGCCGGGCTCACGCCTTGGTCGAGCAAGGGGTGGCCGCGCTGCGCCAGCACCACCATTTCTTCGTTGAGCAAGGCTTCGCCGTGCAGGTCGGACGCGTATTCGCTCGGCCGCAGGGCGCCGAGGATGAAGTCCAGGTCGCCGGCGCGCAGTTCGCTGGCCAGCCATTCGAAGGGGCTTTCATGGGTGGCGATGCGCACCTGTGGGTGGGCCTGCAAGAGGGCGGTGATCGCTTGCGGCAGGATGCGTGTGCGGCACAGCGGCAAGGCGCCGATGGTCACCACGCCCTGCAGGTTGCCGCGCAGCGCGGCGAGGTCGGCGTCGATGTGGCGCAGCTCGTTCAGGGCGCGGCGGATCGGCACCAGCATGTCGGTGGCGATGCGGGTAGGCAGCAGCCCCCGTGGCGTTCGCTCGAACAGCACCTGGCCGCTGCCGTTTTCCAACACTTTCAGCGCCGAGCTCACCGCTGGCTGGGTCAAGCCGAAGTGGCTGGCCACGGTTTGCATGTGGCGGCTGGCACACAAGCGCACGAACACCTGCAACCGGCGGGCGTTGAGCAGGTACAGCGGTTCGGCCCCGGAGCTGTCGCCGACGATCGCCGGCACCCGCGCCAGTTCGCTGAGCGCAGCGCGGGCGCGGGGCATTACCCGCTTGCCGTGGTCGGTGAGGAGCATGCCATTGGCCCGGCGCTCGAACAGCACCGCGCCCAGGCGCTGTTCCAGGTCCGCGATGGCGCGGGTCACCACGGACTGCGCCCGGAACAGCGTTTCGCACGCCCGGGAGATACTTCCCAGCTCGGCCACCCGCACGAAGGCGCGAATTTGCATGAGATTCGGCACGTCCATCGATCACCCTGGCGGCCTACACCGGCCTTTGAACTTCGATAATTAAAACGCATACCTGCTGCAAGCCATCGCATTATGCCAGCGCGGCGCCGCATGCAAACCTGCTGTATCGAATAAGGAGCCGTCCATGTCTGAACCCAACAAGAAAACAGCGCTGGTGGTCAGTGCGCATTCCGCCGACTTCGTGTGGCGCGCAGGCGGCGCCATCGCCCTGCATGCGCAGCAGGGCTATGACGTGCACATCGTTTGCCTCTCGTATGGCGAGCGCGGCGAGTCGGCCAAGCTGTGGCGCAAAGGCGCCGAGATGACTGAAGCCCTGGTCAAGGAGTCTCGCCAGCGCGAGGCCGAGGCGGCCGCGGCCATCCTTGGCGCCACCGTGGAGTTCTTCGACCTGGGCGACTACCCGCTGCGCATCGACCACGACGCCTTGTTGCGCCTGGCGCGGGTGTATCGCCGGGTACAGCCGGAGTTCGTGCTCAGCCATTCCCGCCTGGACCCGTACAACTACGACCACCCGCGCGCGCTGGCCCTCGCCGAGGAAGCGCGAATCATCGCCCAGGCCGAAGGCTTCGAGCCTGGCCAGAAGATCATCGGCGCGCCGCCGGTGTATAGCTTCGAGCCGCATCAGCCCGAGCAATGCAGCTGGTGCCCGGACGTGCTGCTGGACATCACCTCGGTATGGGAGCAGAAGTACGCCGCCATCCAGTGCATGGCCGGCCAGGAACACCTGTGGGAGTACTACACCCGCGTGGCCCTGCAACGTGGCGTGCAAGCTAAGCGCAACGTGGGCATCACCTCGAGCAAGAACATCCAGTACGGCGAGGGCTATCAGAGCGTGTTCCCCCGCGTGACGGAGAACCTGGGATGAGCGCGCTGATCGGTAAAACCGGCGTTGTGGTCCGCCAGATCGACCGCGCAGACGCCACCGCCCTCAATGAACTGGCCACCCTGGGCGTTGCCACCGTGCATGAGGCCCAGGGGCGCAAGGGCCTGCTGCGGCGGGACATCCGGCCCATCCAACAGGACTTCGGCACTGCCGGCAGCGCCGTCACCGTGCTGGTGGCCCCTGGCGACAACTGGATGTTCCATGTGGCCGTGGAGCTATGCCAACCCGGCGACATCCTGGTAGTGGCGCCCTCCTCGCCTTGCGCCGACGGGTACTTCGGCGACCTGCTGGCGACCTCGCTCAAGGCCCGTGGCGTGGCCGCGCTGGTGATCGATGCCGGCGTGCGCGACACCCGCACCCTACGCGAGATGGGCTTCCCGGTGTGGTCGCGGGCAATCAGCGCCCAAGGCACCGTGAAGGAAACCCTCGGCTCGGTGAATATCCCCCTGGTGTGCGGCGATCAGCTGATCCATCCCGGCGACGCTATCGTCGCCGACGACGATGGCGTGGTCGTGGTGCGCCGTGGCGAAGTGGCTTCGGTGCTGGACGCCAGCCGCAGGCGCGCCGAGGTGGAAGAGCACAAGCGCGTGCGCCTGGCGGACGGTGAGCTGGGGCTGGACATCTACGACATGCGCCCACGGCTGGCCGAAAAGGGCCTGCGCTACGTGGACCGCCTCGACGACCTGGAGGCCTAGGCCATGGCCCAACGCGCCATTCCTTGCCTGATGATGCGCGGCGGCACCTCCAAGGGTGCCTATTTTCTTGCCAGCGACCTGCCCGCGGCCCCCGCTCAGCGTGACCGCGTGCTGCTGGCAGCGATGGGTTCGCCAGACCCACGGCAGATCGACGGCATCGGCGGCGCCGACTCGCTCACCAGCAAGGTGGCGATCATCAGCCCCTCGCCGCGCGCCGACGCCGATGTGGATTACCTCTTCGCCCAAGTAGTGGTGGCCGAACCCCGCGTGGATTACGGGCAGAACTGCGGCAATATTCTCGCCGGGGTCGGCCCCTTCGCCATCGAACGCGGGCTGGTGGCCGCCACCGGCGAGATGACCACCGTGCGCATTCACATGGTCAACACTGGGCAGATCGCCGTCGCCCAGGTGCCGGTGCAAGGCGGTAACGTTCGCTACGAAGGCGCCGCCAGAATCGACGGCGTGCCTGGCACCGCCGCCCCGCTGCTGGTGGAATTCACCGACGTGGCGGGCTCCAGTTGCGGCAGCCTGCTGCCCACTGGCAATGCCATCGACACCTTCGATGGGGTGCAGGTGACCTGCATCGACAATGGCATGCCAGTGATCGTAATGCGCGCCAGCGACCTTGGCGTGACCGGCTATGAAACCCCCGCCGAGCTGGACGCCGACGCTGCGCTCAAGCAGCGGGTGGAAGCCATACGGCTGCAGGCGGGGCCGCGGATGAACCTGGGCGATGTCTCCCAACGCAGCGTGCCAAAGATGTGCCTGGTGGCCGAGCCACGCGACGGCGGCGCGATCCACACCCGCAGTTTTATCCCGCACCGCTGCCATGCCTCCATCGGCGTGTTCGCGGCCGTGAGCGTGGCGTCAGCGTGCCTGCTCGAAGGCGGCGTGGCCCGCGGGCTGGCCTCCATCCCCCCAGGCGACCGCCCGCTGCTGTCGGTGGAACACCCTACCGGGGAGTTTTCCGTGGAGCTGCGCCTGGACAACGGCCAGATCGCCGGCTGCGGGCTGCTGCGCACCGCGAGGTTGCTGTTCGACGGCAAGGTGCAGGTGCCAGGAAGCCTCTGGCCCTGACCCAGCCCAGGCCCTGCCCGGCCTCAAGGCCAGGCAGGGCCGTACAGCGCACATGCAGTACCCACGCGACGCACAAAAACAATACGCGAGGTCCTTTCATGAAAATGCTCGGCAAACTGTACATCCAGGTACTGATCGCCATGGCCCTGGCGATCGCCCTGGGGTTGGCGGCGCCCGCCGTCGCGGTAAAGATGCAACCCCTTGGCACCGCGTTCATCGCCCTGCTCAAGATGCTGCTCGGCCCGATCATCTTCTTCACCGTGGTGCGCGGCATCGCCCATATCGGCGACTTCCGCCGGCTGGGGCGGATCGGCGTGAAAACCCTGGTCTACTTCGAAGTGGTCAGCACCCTGGCCATGCTGGTGGGCTTCGTGGTGGTGAGCCTGGTGCAACCCGGCGCGGGCTTGCACGCCAACCTCGATGGCAACCTCTCCCACCCGGTGCCTAAGCTCGCCGACAGCCAGTTCGATACCGTGGAGTTCCTGCTGGCGATCATCCCCAAAACCCTGGTGTCGGCGTTCGTGGGCGACCAGATACTCCCCGCCCTGTTCGTATCACTGCTGGTAGGCATCGCCCTGGCCGCTTGTGCCAAGCCCGACTGGATCGGCCTGCGCCTGCTCGATGAAGGGCAGACCGTGGTGTTCAAGCTGCTGAGCTACATCATGCGGCTGTCCCCCATTGGCGCCTTCGGTGCCATGGCCGCCGCGGTGGGCAGCTACGGCCATTCGACGTTGCTGTACCTGCTGCGCTACATCCTTACCTACTACGCCAGTGTGCTGATCTTCATCTTCCTGGTGCTCGGCAGCGTCGCTGCCCTGGCCGGGCTGTCGCTGCTCAAGATCCTCAAGATCATCAAAGAGGAAGCCATCATCGCCATGGGCACCGCGTCCAGCGAGGCAGCCTTCCCGCGCCTGGTGACCAAGCTGGAGAAAGCCGGCTGCGACGAAGCGGTAGTGGGTTTCGTGCTGCCGGCGGGCTACAGCTTCAATATCGACGGCGCTTGCCTCTACATGGCCTGCGGGCTGGGGTTCCTGGCGCAGGCCACGGACACGCCGCTGTCGCTCGGCCAGCAGCTGAGCCTGCTGGGGGTCATGCTGCTCACCAGCAAGGGCGGCGCCGGCGCCGCAGGTGGCGCGGTGATCAAGCTGGCGGCCACGCTGCAATCGGTGAAGCTGCTGCCCGACGGCGCTATCGGCCTGCTGTTCGGCATCGACCGGGTGCTGGCGATCGCCACATCCACGGTCAACGTGATCGGCAACAGTGTGGCGGTGTTCGTGATCAGCCGCTGGGAGGGCCTGCTCGACCGCGAACGCTTCGACGCCTGCGCCCGCGATGCCGGCGCGCCGCGCCTGAGCAGCCCCGCCGAAACGCCCCAGCCCCTGCAAGAGGACCTCAAATGAGCGCTAACACCCCTACGCCACCCCGCGTCGCCCTGATTGGCTTCGGCGAAGCCGGCGGCATTCTGGCCACCGACCTGGCCGCCCAGGGGCTGGCCGTCAGCACCTATGACCGGCTGCTGGCGCAAGCCGCCAGCCGCGCGCCGCTCGAGGCCCGTGCCGGTGAAGCCGGCGTGCGCCTGGCCGATAGCGCCGCCGCGGCCGCCGAAGGGGCTGACTGGGTGATCTCGGCGGTCACTGCAGGTTCGGCCCTCGACGTGGCGCGGCAACTGGCGCCGCACCTGCAGGCCGGCCAGTTGTTCATCGACATCAACTCCGTGGCGCCCAACACCAAGCGCAGCGCCCGGGATGCCATCGAAGCGGCAGGGGCCAGTTACATCGACGCCGCGGTGATGGCCCCGGTACCACCCAAGCGGCTGCAAACCCCGATCCTGCTCGGCGGGCGGCGGGCGGCGGCCCTGCTGCCGGAGCTGGCCGCGCTGGGCATGAATGTGCGGGCAGTCAGTGAAGAGGTCGGCGTGGCGTCGGCGATCAAGATGTGCCGCAGCATCCTGATCAAGGGGCTCGAAGCCTTGACGGCCGAAGCCATGACCACGGCGCGCCGCTATGGCGCCGAGGCCGAGGTGCTGCGCTCGCTGCACCAGAGCTTCCCGGAGATGGGCTGGGACGGCGCGCAGCCCCACTACCTGATCAGCCGCATCGCCGAACACGGCCGCCGCCGTGCCGAGGAAATGGAAGAAGTGGCCAAGACCGCTGGCGACGTGGGCGTGATTCCCCACATGAGCCAAGCCACGGTGCACGCCCAGCGCGGCCTGGTCGACGCCATGGCGGCGCAGGGCCTGGCCTACGCGGCGCTGGAACCCTTCGACTGGACCCGCCTCGCCGACGCCCTGGCGCACACCCCGGGCTAACGCCGGCCGCCGGGTTGCCGGCACCCAGGCCTGCATGGCCTTGCCTGCGCCATGGGCCTTGTTATAGTGGCCCCGCCTGCGCCGGCTTGGCGCATCCGGGGACCGCACCATGAAAGACATCGCCATCCTGCTCTATCCAGACATCCTCATGCTGGACATGGCCGGGCCGGTGGAAGTGTTTTCCATTGCCAACCGCTACCTGGAGCCCAGCCAGCATTACCGCATTTCCACCATCAGCACCGCCGGCCCCAGCGTGCGGGCGTCCAATGGCATCACCCTGCACGCGGACCTGCTCCTGAGCGAAGCGTCGCCGAGCTGGGATTTTCTCCTCGTGCCTGGCGGGCCGGGCGCCTACAACGACCGCCACGACGACGCCTTGCCCTGGCTGCAAGCGGCAGCGAAACAGTCCCGGCGCTTCGGTTCGATCTGCACCGGCGCCTTCGTGCTGGGTGAGGCCGGGCTGCTCGACCATCGCCATGTCACCACCCACTGGCACTACATCAGCCGCTTGCGCCAGCGCTTCCCCAGTGCCCAGATCGAAACGGACAAGATTTTCATCAAGGACGACAACCTGTTCACTTCCGGCGGCGTCACCGCCGGCATCGACATGGCGCTGTCGGTGGTCAGTGAAGACCACGGTCGCCAGATCGCCCTGGACGTCGCCAAGGTCTTGCTGGTGGTGATGCAACGCCAGGGCGGCCAGGCGCAGTTCAGCCCGCTGGTGGCGGCCATGGCCAAGGAAGACTCCGCCATCGGCCGGGTGCAGAACTACGTGCTCGATCACCTCGAAGAGCCCTTCAGCGTCGACCGCCTCGCTGGGCTGGCGGCCATGAGCCCGCGCCATTTCGCCCGCCTGTTCAGCCGCGAAACCAGCACCACGCCCATGGAGTTCGTGCAGCGGGCCCGGGTAGACCGCGCCCGCGAGCTGCTCGAAAACAGCGACCTGCCGCTCAAGACCGTCGCGTTTCGCAGCGGTTTTGGCAGCGCCCGGCATATGCGGCTGTCGTTCAGCGAGCGGTTGGGGCTGACCCCGGATCAGTATCGGCGCCAGTTCGGCTGAACCTGGGCGGGGCGGCACCCGCGGGACGATGGCCGTCGATGGCTCCTCTTTGGCAGTTTCGCGCCCTTCTCGGCAATTGCCGCCAGCGCGGCAGGTGCGACCATATCCGCATGGGTCGGTTCAAGGAGGTTCACCATGTCGGCTGTCGCCTGGTCGCTGCTTGCCACGCGGGTGAGTGGCGCATGTTTGCTGCTGGCTTGCCATGGCATGCCGCTGCTGAGTCGGTGGTACCGGTTGGTACAGGCGGACGATACCTCCCTCCTCTTGGGCGACGCCTTGACGCTGGGCCTTGGCCTGTTCAGCCTGCTCGTTTGCCCCCTGCTGGTGGCCGCGGGCATATGGGCGCGGTTGGCGTGCCTGCCCATTGTGCTTGGGCTGGGCGCGGCATTCGCCTTCGGCCAGGGCGGCGGCCTGGGCTGGATGTCGCTGCTGCTGTTGTGGCCAATAGCGGCGTTGGGCCCAGGCAGCCTGACCCTTGGAAGATTCAGCCAGCAAAGGCGGCGGCCCCTCGGCCCCGACAATGAAGCGATCCACGGCCCTGGCGAGATGGCCAGCAACTCCCCGCCGTCCTGGAACGAAACCCGTACGCTGTAACGAAACCGCCACGGTGGCTGCGCGCCTTGCGGTAGGGCCTGCCGGACCGCTTCGCTCTCACTGGCGCGTTTCCGCGCGCCCTTTGCTGTAACGAAAATGTTACACGCCTGCTCAGTCGCTTTTAGCGCAACTCATTGATTTTCCGAGCTAACCACGGGTGGCACGCTCCCTGCTCCATCCCCCGGGTGAAGGATTGGCTTTCACCCGGGATTTGGAACAGGACGACGCCCAATGTTTAGCACCCACGATCGAATTGCAGGCTACGACGACGAGCTGATGGCGATGATCGACGCCGAAGGCCAGCGCCAGGAGGCCCACATCGAGCTGATCGCTTCGGAGAACTATGCCAGCCCGCGGGTGATGCAGGCCCAAGGCAGCCTGCTGACCAACAAATATGCCGAGGGCTACCCAGGCAAGCGCTATTACGGTGGCTGCGCCGAGGTAGACAAGGTCGAGCAGCTGGCTATCGAGCGCGCCAAGGCACTGTTCGGCGCCGCCTATGCCAATGTCCAGCCGCACTCCGGGTCGCAAGCCAATGCCGCGGTGTATCTGGCGCTGCTGCAACCGGGCGACACCCTGCTGGGCATGAGCCTGGCCCACGGCGGGCACCTGACCCACGGCGCCGCGGTCAGCGCTTCGGGCAAGTTGTATAACGCCGTGCATTACGGAGTGAACGACCAGGGGCTGATCGACTACGACGAGGTCGCCCGCCTGGCCCAGGAACATCGCCCGAAGATGCTGGTGGCGGGGTTCTCGGCCTACTCCCGCTACCTGGACTTCCCGCGCCTGCGGCAGATTGCCGACAGCGTGGGTGCGCTGCTGCTCGTGGACATGGCCCATGTGGCCGGGCTGGTTGCCGCGGGCCTGTATCCCAACCCGGTGCCGTACGCCGACGTGGTGACCAGCACCACCCACAAGACCCTGCGCGGGCCGCGCGGCGGGTTGATCCTGGCGCGGGCCAACGACGCCCTCGAAAAGAAGCTCAACAGTGCAGTGTTCCCCGGCATCCAGGGCGGGCCGCTGATGCATGTGATCGCGGCCAAGGCCGTGTGCTTCAAGGAAGCGGCCGAGCCAGGCTTCGTCCACTACCAGCAGCAGGTGGTGGCCAATGCCAGGGCCATGGCCGCGGTGTTCGTGCAGCGCGGCTACGACGTGATCAGCGGCGGCACCGACAATCACCTGTTCTTGCTGAGCCTCGTACGCCAGGGCATCACCGGCAAGGACGCCGACGCCGCCCTGGGCCGCGCGGGCATTACCGTGAACAAGAACGCGGTGCCCAATGACCCGCAGTCACCCTTCGTCACCTCCGGCTTGCGCATCGGTTCGGCGGCGGTGACCACCCGCGGCTTCGATGCGGCGGCCTGCACACGGCTGGCCGGGTGGGTCTGCGATATTCTCGACCATTTGGGCGACGCCGAGGTCGAAGCATTGATCGCCCGCCAGGTCGCCCAGTTGTGCGCGGATTATCCGGTGTACCGCCGCTGACAGCCGCCTGGGCAAGCCATTGGCGCTGGCGTGCGAGGGGTCAACCGCAAGGTTGGCTATGCTATCGTCGGCGCCACTTGCTCAGGCCCTGCCGCCTTGGAGGTTGTCCCGTTGCCCGCCACCCAGAACCCGGTTCGCCAGAAGTTCTTCGCCTTGCTTGGATTTTCCGCCCTCACCTGGGCCGGCATGGCCGTCGCCGTTGGCTACGGCTGGGCCCGGGCCGACGCGCTGGGCCCCTCTGCCCGTTACTGGCTGCACGGCGGCGCCGCGGTGTGCATGTTGTTGCTGCTGGGCCTGGTGTACCTGTTTCTCACGCTGCGCCGCGCGCTCATGCAGCGCTCCGAACAGCTCAACCGCTATGCCTTCGAAGCCGAGCACGACCCGCTCACCGGGCTGATCAACCGCCGCGGCTTCAACTTGCACCTGGAGCTGGCCGTGGCCCACGCGCGCCGCGAGCAACGCCCGCTGACCCTGCTGTACCTGGACCTGGATGGCTTCAAGGCGATCAATGACCAGCACGGCCACGCCACGGGCGACCGGCTGCTGCGAATGCTCGGCGAACGCTGGCAAGACACCGTGCGCGATGACGAAGCCCTGGCCCGCCTGGGCGGCGATGAATTCGCCCTGCTGGCCTACGGCGGCGGCGAAGGCGTGGAGGTGCTTGCCCAGCGGCTGATCGACCTTGCTCAAGGCACCGTGCTCGAGGACCTGCCCGACGCCCGCATAGGGGTGAGCATCGGCATGGCCGAATTCCCCCGCCACGGCGAAGACCGCCGGGCCCTCACCCACGCCGCCGACGGCGCCATGTACATGGCGAAAAACGCCGGCAAGCAGTGCTTTCGCTGGGCGGAATAGGTACGAGAACGGGCGTTCATATGCCCCGCTGGGGTCGAGGTGAGCCCCTAACACCTCACGCGCACCCACACCCCAGGTTCACACCTTCGTTCGCCGTCAGAGTAAAGCCCTCGTCCAGCCAGCCGGTGACCCCGCCGAGCATCTCCTTGACCGCGAACCCGAGCCCGGCCAGGCGCACGGCGGCCCGGTGCACGCCGTTGCAGTGGGGGCCGGCGCAATAGACCACGAATAAGGTAGACGCCGGATAAGCCGCCAATCGCTCGGCGGTGAGGGTGCGTTGGGGCAAGTTGATGGCCCCGGGGATATGCCCGGCGGCGAAGGCCTCGGCGCCGCGAACGTCCACCAGCAGATAGTCCACCTCGCCTTCGCGCTGGCTGTGATACACGTCCGAGCAATCGGTTTCGAAGCTCAGGCGCCGGCTGAAGTGGGCCAGGGCATCGGCGGCGAGTGCGGCTGGGGTCTGGCTAACGAGGCTGGGCATGGCGGTTTCCTTGGTTGAAGGCTTGGGGGCGTTGCGAGCCGATCGCTGAGGCGGGGCCTGCAAAAACAGTCGGGGCCGTTTCGTAGGGCGGCAAGGCTGTAGGTCGTAGGCTTCGCCCGCTCCCGCGGCGCCGAAGTACTGTATTTGCCTTGGCGCCCCGGCTACAGTGGCTGCTTTGCCAAGCACCGGCAGGTTTCCGCCAAATGCAGCCAAACATCAACGCCGTTGCCATCGTTGCCTACGATGGCCTGTGCACCTTCGAATTCGGTATTGCCGTGGAGATCTTTGGCTTGGCGCGGCCGGAGTTCGACTTTCCCTGGTACCGGCACCGGATCGTGGCCGCCGACGCGGGCCCGATGCGCGCCATGGGCGGGTTCCAGATCATGGCGGACGCCGGCCTCGAAGGCCTGGCGGAGGCCGGCACGGTGGTCATTCCCGGTTGGCGAGACCGTGACCTGCCGCCGCCACCCGCGCTGCTCGACGCCCTGCGCACCGCCTACCAGCGCGGGGCGCGGCTGGTGTCGATCTGCTCCGGTGTGTTCGTGCTGGCCGCGGCCGGGCTGCTCGACGGCAAGCGCGCCACTACCCACTGGCGCTATACCGATGAACTGGCCGAACGTTTTCCCTCGATCGACGTAGACCCCGGCGTGCTCTACGTGGACGCCGGGCAAATCATCACCTCGGCCGGCAGCGCGGCCGGTATCGACGCTTGCCTGCACCTGGTCGCACGGGACTTCGGCACCGCCGTGGCCAACAGCGTGGCGCGCAGGCTGGTGATGGCGCCGCAACGCTCGGGCGGCCAGCTGCAGTTCATTCCCGCGCCGGTGGCCCGGGACAGCCGCCACGACCTCGCCCAGGTGCTGGACTGGGCCCGCCAGCGGCTGCATCGGCCGTTGAGCGTCGCCGCGATGGCCGAGCGCGCCCTGATGAGCGAGCGGACCTTCCTGCGGCGGTTCACCGAAGCCACCGGCCTTGGGCCCAAGGCCTGGCTGCAACAGGCGCGGCTGGCCTTGGCGCGGGAACTGCTGGAAGCCAGCGCCCTGCCCATCGACCGCCTTGCCGAGCGCTGTGGCTTCGGCTCGGTAGAGAGCTTTCGCCTGGCCTTTCGCAAGCACAGCGGCCTGGCGCCGTCCGCCTACCGCGAGCGCTTTGGTGGCCTCATGCGCCCGGCTGCAACTTGACCTTGATCCAGCCCGTGTCGTGGCGGTCGAACGCTTCGAAGGCGGCGACCGCATCGCTCAGCGGCTCGGCCTGGGTCAGCACCTTGGCCGGGTCGACCCGGCCGGCGAGGGTCAGGTCGATCAACTTGGGGATGTACTTGCGGTGATGGCAGTTGCCCATGTTGATCGTCAGGTTCTTGTTCATCGCCGCGCCGATGGGGAAGCTGTCGAAGCCGGGCGGGTACACGCCGATGATCGACAGCGTGCCGGCCTTGGCCAGGGCCTGGATCGCCCATTGCAGCGCTTGCGCCGGGGCATCCCCGGGCTGCCACTGGGCATGGCTGTGGCTGTGCCCGCCATGCTGATGGTTGGCATCGATGCCCACCGCGTCGATGGCGCGGTCCACCCCAATGCCTGCGGTCAGCCGTTGCAGGGTTTCGACCGGGTCTTCCTGTTCGAAGTCGATGCATTCGGCGCCCAACGCCCGTGCCCGCTCCAGCCGATCAGGCAAGCCGTCGATGGCGAACACCCTGCCGGCGCCCATCAGCTTGGCGCTGACGATGGTGAACAGCCCGACCGGGCCACAACCGAACACCGCCACGCTATCGCCATCCTTGATCTCGGCCATCTCCGCGCCGAACCAGGCGGTAGGGAAGATATCCGACATGGCGATGGCCTGGTCGTCGCTGATCGCGTCCGGCAACTTGATCAAGCCGATGTTGGCGTAGGGGATGCGCGCCTTCTCCGCCTGCAGGCCGTGGAAGGGCCCAGTGCCCTTTGGCCCGCCGAAGAACGAGGTGCCCGCCGCCTTGCCGTTGGGGTTGGCCACGTCGCATTGGGAAAAGTAGCCGGCGCGGCAGTACGAGCAGTTGCCGCAGGCGATGGTCGAGGGAATCACCACGCGGTCGCCGACCTTGAGGTTACGCACGTCCGCGCCAAGGGCCTCGACCACCCCTACCCCTTCATGGCCGAGGATCGTCCCCGGCTGCATGTCTGGGAAACTGCCGCGAATAAAGTGCAGGTCGGTGCCGCAGATTGCCGAAGCGGTCAGCCGCACGATGGCGTCCGTGGGCGCTTCGATCGTTGGGTCCGGGACGTCATCGACGCGGATATCGCCTTGCCCGTGAAAAACCACTGCTTTCATCTGTCACCTCCAAGGTAGGTCGGGTGTGGGAAAGCGCTGGCCCCCCGCGGCAGACATGGCCCGGTGCCGGCTAGCTACCAGCATAGAGGCGGGGCTCGCCGCGCAAGTTTGAAAAAACGCTGAGCGCGGCGGACCGGTGGTCATCCAAAGCATATGGAACGCCAAGGGACGATCGCGGGTCGGTTGAAGTAGCGCACCCACAGGAGAAGAACAATGAAACTGCCTCAGACCCTCCGCTACCTCTGCCTGTCCCTGGCCGTTGCCTCAGGCGCGGGCTGGGCCGCCTCCGGCAGCACCGCCGACGACACCGCGCCTGCCACACCGGGCCTGGGTTCGCCGCCATCCGCTGACACCCCCGGCGCTCCAAGCAAGAGTGCCCCGCAAGCCACCGACCCTGCCGGTGCCAATGGTGCCCTGGACATGCAACACGTGGACAAAAAGGCTGCCAGCAAAACGCCTCACAACAAGCATGTGCACAAGCGCCACACCAACACCACCAATGGAAAAAGCACCGGGCAAACGCCGGCGAAACCCTGACCCGTCATGGCCTGGGCCAACCGGGCCACACCGTTAGCGTGAAGCCTTGAGGAGAATTGCGATGAGCCTTTATCGACACGCCATGGCCGGCCTGGGCCTGGCGACCGCCCTGCTGGCCGCCCAGGCAATGGCGGCCGACACCAGCACAAACAAGAAAGACACGGGAGTGCACGTGGAAACCCGCACTGGCGCGGCTGAAACCCCCGCTGACGTGAAGGGCGAAGGCACTGGCATCCTCGGCACAGGGCCGGTCAAGGTGCGCCCGGAGGATCAAAAGGCGGGCAAGGCGGAAAAAATGTACGACAGCCAGTACGAAACCGACAGAACCAAGAAAAAAGGCAACTAAGCTGTGAAGAGGGCCGCCCAGGGCGAGGCGGCCCAGCCTTTCGCTTTCTCGCCCCGTCGGCCCCAGCCCACCGCTTTAACCGTGAGGCAGCACATTAGGGTCGGCAATCGGGTCTACCCAGCCTTCCGGGCGCTTTTCGCCCTCTGAAGGGCCCCTCGGCACCGGCGCTTGCGCAGGCACCGAGGGGCCAGGGTTACCCGGCACCGCAGCGGGTTCACTGGAGGGTTTGACTGGATCTGGCATGGTAGCGCGCTCCGTAACGGTATTTTCACCAGACCCTGCCCTGTGCCAGCCGTTCCTTGCCCCAGCCCAAGCATTCCCCGTTTCGTGGTCTAGCATGAATACCGTATGAAACATAAGGTAAAACAATGCCGCCCATACAACGCTTGCTTGCCCTCGGTATTACGCTACTGGCCGCCGTTGTCGTCCTGCTCGGGGCTTACACACGGCTGACCGGTTCCGGCCTCGGCTGCCCCGACTGGCCGGGCTGCTACGGCCAGTTAAGCGTACCCGTCGGCCTGCCCGAAGCCAGCAAGGCCTGGACCGAGATGATCCACCGCTACGCCGCTGGCAGCCTGGTGTTGCTGGTGACCCTGCAAGCCGGGTTGAGCTGGCGCCGCCACGGTTGGCGCCAGCCCGCCGCCTTGGCGCTGTTGGCGCTGGTCAGCCTGCAGGCCCTGCTCGGCATGTGGACGGTGACCTTCAAGGTGTGGCCGCAAGTGGTGACGCTGCACCTGCTGGGCGGCTTGGGCACCCTGTGCCTTGCCTACCTGCACTGGCGCCGGCTGGCCAGGGGAACACGGCTCGCGCCGGGAACGGCCGGGCCACGCCGGCTGGCACGGCTCGGCCTGCTGGCCTTTGCCCTGCAGGTGGCGCTTGGGGGCTGGACGAGCACCAACCACGCCGGCGCGGTATGCCCGGCCCTCCCCGGTTGCGGCAGCGTGAGTTGGCAAGCGTTGGATTTCTCCGAGGGGCTGCAAGTGGCCCAGCCCGTGGGGCCTAGCTACCTCGCCGGCTCGCTGAGCCTCAATGCCCGCGCGGCCCTGCACATGGCGCACCGCCTGGGCGCGCTCGTGCTGCTGGGGGTGCTGGCGGTGCTGGCCTGGCGTTTGTATCGCCGAGGCCTGCGCCGGCATGCCAGCGTGCTGGCGCTCGGTGGGTTCGGCCAAGCCCTGTTGGGGATGGCCAGCGCGGTATGGGCCACGCCCCTGCCGCTGGCGTTGGCGCACACCGGCGGCGCCGCCCTGTTGGCGCTGGTACTGGTGGAGGTGAATCACCGCTTGACCCTTGCCCCGCGCGCAGCCAGCCGAGGTGCAGCGCTCGCGCGCTGGCAGCCACGGCCCCTGCTGCTGCGCAACGCACCGTGACCGGCCGCGGCCATGGGACAGATCTTCTCGCGCAACGCCGACCTCTGGCTTCGGCTGGCGTTGCTCGGGCTGTTCGGTGGCCTGGCCGTGGTGTTTCTCAGTGCCTCCCTCCTGGCCCGTTCGGACTACGCCACCCTGCGCGGCTGGACCATCGACCAGCCAGTGCCTTTTTCCCACCAGCACCATGTGGGCGGCCTCAAGCTCGATTGCCAGTACTGCCACACCAGCGTGGCCACCAGCGCCCAGGCCAGCCTGCCGCCGACCGAGACCTGCATGACTTGCCATTCGCAGATCTGGACCAACGCCGACCTGCTCGAGCCGCTGCGCCAGAGCCTGGCGCGCAACCAGCCGCTGCACTGGAACCGGGTCGCGCAGCTGCCCGACTACGTGTACTTCCATCACGACGTGCACGTGACCGCCGGGGTCGGCTGCGTGGAGTGCCACGGCCGGGTAGACACCATGCCGCTGATGCGCCGTGCCGAACCCTTCCAGATGCAATGGTGCCTGGACTGCCACCGCGACCCGGCGCCGCGCCTGCGGCCGCGCGAAGCCGTGACCCAGATGGACTGGCAAACCCGCGAAGACCGCCGCGAGCTGGGCCAGCGTTTGCTGCGCGAGTACCACATCGATACCCGCGACCTGACCTCTTGCAGCGTTTGCCACAGGTGAAGCCATGAGCGTGCGCACCTTCGACCCTCAAGCCCCAGGCGATCCGCCGAACGACGCAGGCGGTCATGGCTACTGGCGCAGCCTGGAGGCGCTGGCGCAGCCAGCCGGCCTGGAAGCACTGGAGGCCGAGTTCGCTGAAGTGGCCACCCCCGAAGGCATGGACCGGCGCCGCTTCCTGCAACTGATGGGCGCTTCGCTGGCCCTGGGTGGGCTGGCGGCCTGCGGCCCCGCGCCGGACACCGCCGTGCCTTATGTGTCCCAGCCCGAGAACAGCGTGCCCGGCATTCCCCGCTGGTACGCCACCGCCGTGGCCCTGGGCGGTTACGCCCAACCGGTGCTCGGCCGCACACACGTGGGCCGGCCGACCAAGCTCGAAGGCAACCCGGATCACCCCGCCAGCCTTGGCCGCTGCGACGCCTTCACCCAGGCAGCGATCCTGCGCCTGTACGACCCCGACCGCGCCCCGGCGCCGCGCAACAATGGCCAGGAAAGCAGCTGGCAGGCCTTCCAGCAGCACCAGCAGGGGCTGGTCAAACAACTGGATGCCCACCAGGGCGACGGCTTGCATGTGCTGATCGGCGCCAACAGCTCGGCCACCCTGGCGCGTCAGCTGGAAGCCTTCAAGAAGCGCTGGCCTGGGCTGCGAGCGTATCGCCATGAGCCTTTCGAGGGCCTGCGCTACGAAGCCGCGCGCATCGCATTTGGCCGCCCGCTGGAGACCCGCCCACGGCTGGACGCCGCCGAATGGATCGTAGCCCTGGATGACGACCTGCTCGGCCCCGGCCCCTGGCAGACCGCCAACGGCCTGGGCTGGGGGCAACGCCGGCAGGCAGCGGCCGCGGGCAACGGCGAGGCGCGGCTGGTCGTGCTCGAACCCGGCAGCAGCCTCACTGGGGCCAATGCCAGCGAGCGCCGGCGTGTCGCGCCGGGGCAACAGCGCGCCTACGTGCAGGCGCTGGCCGCCGCCCTTGGCGAAGCCACCGAGGCGCCAACGCTGGCTGAAGCCGACCAACGCTGGGTGCAACAGTTGGCCGATGGCCTGAAGGCGCGCCCAGGCCGCTGCCTGATCACCGCCGGGGCCTATGCGCCGGTGGACGTACAAGCCGCGGTGCACCGCCTCAATGCCCGCCTGGGCAATGTGGGCCACACCTTGACCTACAGCGAGCCGGTGCCGCTGCTGAGCCTCGCCGGCGCGCCACTGGAAGGCTTGCCCGCGCTGGTGCAGGCCATGGACGCAGGCAACGTGCAGGCCCTGCTGGTGCTGGACAGCAACCCGGCCTTCGATGCCCCCGGCGAGCTGGACTTCGCCACCCGCATGGCCAAGGTGCCACTGCGCCTGTGCGCCAGCCTGTATTACGACGAGACCGCCGCGCTCTGCCATTGGCACCTGCCGCTCAGCGACGCCCTGGACAACTGGAGCGACGCCCGCGCCGTGGACGGCAGCGTCTGCCTGCAGCAACCGCTGGTCGCGCCCTTCTACAGCAGCAAGGCGCTGGCGGACATCCTCCCGCTGTTCGCTGGCGAACTGAGCGCCGATGCCTACACCGAGGTACGCAAGACCTTCTCCGGCCTGAGCGAGGCGGCCTGGCGCAAGGCGCTGGAGCTCGGCTACGTGGAAGGCAGCGCCCTGCCGGCGGTGCAGGCCGACGCAGCGCCGGTGCGGCTGGCCGAAGCGCCACCCGTTGCAGGCCTGCAGCTGGTCGTGCGGCCGGACCCCACCCTCTGGGACGGCCGCTTCGCCAACCTTGGCTGGTTGCAGGAACTGCCCAAGCCCATCAGCCAGCTCACTTGGACCAACGTGGTTGCCATCGCCCCTGCATTGGCTGAGCGCCTGGGCCTGGGCAGCGGCGACCGAGTGCGGGTGGAGGCCGACGGCCAGGCGCTGGTCGGGCCGTTGTGGGTCATGCCCGGCCAGCAGGAAGACACCCTGATGGTGTACGGCGGCCACGGCCGCCACCGCGCCGGCAAGGTGGCCGACGGCGTGGGCTTTTCCATCACCCCGCTGCAAACCGCGCTGTTACCTTTCCAGCGCGACGGCGTGCAGGTGACGGCTACCGGCGAGCGGCAGCGGCTGGCCAGCACGCAGATGCACCATGACCTGGGCCAGAGCGAGCTGATCCGCCAGTTCAGCCGTGCGCAAGCGGCGGGCCCAGCGCCCACCCCCGCGCCCGACCAGCCCTCGCTGTACCCGCCGATCCCTGCCCGCGACACCTCCTGGGGCATGCTGATCGACCTGGACCAATGCATCGGTTGCAACGCCTGCGTGGTTGCCTGCCAGGCGGAGAACAACATCCCGGTGGTAGGCGAGGAACAGGTGCTCAAGGGCCGGCAGATGCACTGGCTGCGGGTGGACCACTACTACAAGGGGCCGCCCAAGGCACCGACCTCGCACTTCTTGCCAGTGCCCTGCATGCACTGCGAGCAAGCCCCCTGCGAGGCCGGCTGCCCGGTCAACGCCACGGTGCATGGCACCGGCGGGCTGAACGAGATGGTCTACAACCGCTGCATCGGCACCCGCACCTGTTCCTCGTTCTGCCCATACAAGGTGCGCCGCTTCAACTGGCTGGACTGGACCGCCGACGACGCCGCCTCGGTCAAGGCGCAACGTAACCCCAACGTCACCGTGCGCGCCCGCGGCGTGATGGAAAAATGCACGTACTGCGTGCAGCGCATCAGCGAGGCGCGGATCACCGCGCGCAAGGAAGGCCGCGCCATCGCCGACGGCGAAGTGGTCACCGCCTGCCAGCAGACCTGCCCCACCCAGGCGATCACCTTCGGCAACCTCGCCGACAGCGCCAGCCGGGTCAGCCAGGGCCGGGCCTCGGTCCGTCATTATGGGTTGCTCGAAGAACTCAACACCCGGCCCAAAACCACCTACCTGGGCGAGCTGATGGATGGCCCGCTGAACCCGGAGGACAGCTGATGGCCAACACGCCGCATTTCCTGCCGCTGGACCTTCCCGCCAGCGCGGTGACCGCCCAGGTGATGGACATTCCCCTGCACTTCGCCCAGCGCCGCCGCTGGTGGATGCTGCTGGGCGCCTGCTCGGCGCTGCTGGGCGTGTACCTGGTGGCGGTGATCGTGCTGTTCAGCCGGGGCGTGGGCGTGTGGGGCAGCAACACCCCGGTGAACTGGGCCTTCGACATCCTCAACTACATCTGGTGGCTGGGCATCGGCCACGCCGGCACCTTTATCTCCGCGCTGCTGCTGTTGCTGGAGCGGCCGTGGCGCAATTCCCTCAACCGCCTGGCCGAGCTGATGACGCTGATGGCGGTGTGTTGCGCCGGGCTGTACCCGATCATGCACCTGGGCAGGCCGCAGTACTTCTATTGGATCGCGCCCTACCCCAGCACCCTGGGCTTGTGGCCGCAATTCAAGAGCCCCACCGCCTGGGACTTCTTCGCCGTGCTCAGCTACCTGCTGGTGTCGGTGCTGTTCCTTTACATCGGCGCCATCCCAGACTTCGCCGCCGCCCGCGACCGCGCTCAGCGCCGTGGCCAGCAGCTGTTCTACGGCGTGCTGGCGCTGGGCTGGCGCAATGCGGCCAGCCACTGGGCGTATTGGCACCAAGCCTACCGGTTGATCGCGATCCTGGCGGTGCCGCTGGTGTTCTCGGTAAGCAGCGGCTACTCCTTCCTGCTCGACCTGGGGCTTGCCGCCGGCTGGCACTCCACAGTGTTCCCGCCGTACTTCGTGGCCGGCGCGGTGTTCTCCGGGTTCGCCCTGGTCGCCCTGTTGGCCTGCGGCGTGCGCCGCCTGTTGCTGCTGGACAACCTGATCACCGCGCGCCACCTGGACATGCTCGGGCGGCTGATCCTGGTCACCGGCTGGCTCACCGCCTATGGCTACCTGGCAGACATCTTCATGGCGTTCTATTCCGGCGAGCCTCAAGAGCGGGTGGTCACCCTGGCGCGGATGACCGGCCCTACCGCCTGGAGCTTCTGGCTGGCGATCGTGTGCAACGTGGTGCTGCTGCAAGCGCTGTGGTGGCCGTGGGTGCGGCGCCACGCCGGCTGGCTGAGCGCGGTGGCGCTGGCCGTGCTGATCGGCATGTGGTGCGAGCGCTTCATGCTGCTAGTGACCCCGCAAACCCGGGACTTCATGCCCTCCGCCTGGAGCGACGCCTACAGCCCGACCTTCTGGGAAGTGGCGTTGTTCATCGGCACCTTCGGCATCTTTGGGGTGCCCTTCTGCCTGTTCCTGCGCTTCGTGCCGATGGTGTCGGCGTTCGAGGTCAAGCAGGCGCTGCATCGCAGCCGGGAGGGCCGATGAAAGCCGCACCCGCGCCCTATGGGCTGCTCGCTGAATTCTCCCAGGCCGATGCCTTGATCGCCGCCTGCGAAAATGCCCGGGCCGCAGGCTTTCGCCGCATGGAGGCTTTCAGCCCCTTCCCCCTGGAGGAACTCGACGCGCCGCTGGGCCTTACCGACCGCCGCGTGCAAGCCTTCGGCATCGCTGGCGGGGTGCTCGGCGCCCTCTGCGGCTTTGGCCTGCAGGTGTATGCCAACCTCGACTACCCGCTGAACATCGGCGCGCGCCCGCTGCTGGCCCTGCCAGCGTTCATGATCGTGACCTTCCTGCTAGCGGTGCTGTTCGCATGCCTGGCCACGGTGCTGGGGCTGTTCATCCTTTGTCGCCTGCCGCGGCTGCACCATCCGCTGTTCGATGCCAGCAGCTTTGCCGGTGCCTCCGATGACCGCTTCTTGCTGTGCCTATTGGCCGAAGACCCGCACTTCGAGCTCAACGCCACCCGCGAGTGGCTCGCCGAACGGGCGGACTCAGTGACCGAGGTGTGGCAATGACTACCGGAGCGCGGGCGCTGTTGATAGCGGCAATGGTCGTGGCCCTGGTGGCCTGCGACAACCTGGAGCGCCAGCGCAAGGCCCGTGACCAGGCCGCCAGCGACTTCTTCCCCAACGGCCAGGTGCAGCAGGCCCCGCCCCCCGGCACCGTGCCACGTGGCGCAGCTGCCCGCGAAGCCGAATTGCGGCAGCGGCCGGCGCTCACCGCCGAACTGCTGCAGCGGGGCCAGGACCGCTACCAGGTATATTGCACCCCCTGCCACGGGCTTGCGGGCGACGGCCACGGCACCGTGGTCGCGCGCGGTTTTCCGGCGCCGCCAGACTTCACCGAGCCCCGGCTGCGGGCCGCCCCGGAGGGCTATTTCGTCAACGTGATCAGCAACGGCTACGGGCAGATGTACAGCTACGCGGCGCGGGTGGCGCCGGTCGACCGCTGGGCCATCGCCGCGTATATCCGCGCGTTGCAGCTCAGCCGCCATGCGCCGGTGGGCCAATTGCCCGCCGAGGACCGCCAAGCCCTGGAGCACGCGCCATGAACCGCACGCCCTTGCTTGCCTTGGCGGCGATGGTGCTGACGCTGTTGATCGGCGCCTTGCTCGATGGCCGCGCGGTGATGGCCGCGGGTTTGAGCGCAGCGGTCACCTGCGTGACCCTGGCCCTGGGTTGCCTGTTCTGGGGCTTTTTGCTGCCGCTGGTGCGAGGCCAGTGGCGGGCGGCGCTGGGCCCCAGCCTGGCGGTGGGGCTGGCTAGCCTGCCGTGGGCCCTGCTGGGCCTGCTGATACTGTTGCCAGCGGCCTGGCTGCTCTACCCCTGGAGCGAACACCCCACCGAGGGCTTCAGAGGCTTCTGGCTGCAACCGATCACCTTTGTGTTCCGCGCGCTGATCTATGCCGGCCTGTGGCTGTGGTTGAGCAGCTGGCTGCGCGTGGGCATGGGCCAGGTGCGCGCGGGCATTGGCGTGATCGAGCTGGTGCTGAGCCTGTCCGCCGCTGGCATCGACTGGTTGATGAGCCTGGACGCGCACCTGGCCTCGACCCTCTTCGGCCTGTTCTATGTGCTGCGTGCCTTGCTGATGGGGCTGGCCTTCGCGGGGCTCACCGGCGGGCCGCACAGCCAGCGCATCGTTCGCGGCCTGCTGCTGGGGGCGTGCATCTTCTGGCTGTACTTGCAGTTCATGCAGTACCTGATCGTGTGGGCCGGCAACCTGCCGCGCGAGATTCACTGGTACCTGGAGCGTTCGACGCACGGTTGGGGAGCGGTGGCTGGGGTGCTGGCGCTGACCCAGGCGGTGCTGCCGCTGATGCTCCTGGCCCTGCCCTGGGGCAAGCGGCCAAGGGTGCTGCACTGGGCCTGCGGGCTAACGCTATTGAGTGGCTTCGTTGAAAGCAGCTGGCTCGGCCTGCCCTCGCTTGGGCTGGCCCCCTCGCTGTGGCTTCCACTGGCCTGGCTGGCCTGGGCCGGGGCCATTGCTTCGCTCACCCTCTGGAGGCGCCGCCATGAACGATAAGCAGCCGCCCGCCGCGCCTGGCGTGGAGCCGGATGCAATCTCGGTGCGGGGCATTCTCTACACCGGCGCCGGCCTGTTGGTGATGCTGCTGGCCAGTGGCAGCGTGATCGCCCTACTGATGCACTACTACCCGATCATCTACCAGCGCCGGCAGCCACCGCTGACGCAGGTAGAACAGCAGCGTGAGCCGCCGCCGCGCCCCCACCTGGAAGTGAACAGCCCGGCCGAAGGCGAACAGGCGCTCAGCGCCGGCCGCGCCAAGTTGCAAGGCTATGGCTGGGTACCTGGCGAGCAAGGCGTGGCGCATATTCCCATCGAGCGGGCCATGCAGCTGCTGGGCGAGCGTGGCTGGCCGGCGCAGAACGTGGGCGGTGCGCCATGAGCCGGGCGCGTTATCTTTCTGCCTGCGGGCTGGCATTGGCCCTGCTGCTTCCCATCGCGGCGGGCGCGGTAGACGGCAAGAACCTCTCGCCCTTTGCCGGCGCCGGAATCGACGACCGCCTGGGCGCGGCCCTGCCGCTGGACGCACCCTTCACCGACCAGCACGGCGACGCCGCGACCCTGCGCCAGTACAGCGGCACGCTGCCAATGATCGTGGTGCCGGTGTATTTCACCTGCCCCAACGTGTGCTCGGCGCAGTTGGCCACACTGTTCATGCTGCTGGCCGCGCTCAACTATCAGCCCGGGCGGGACTACCAGCTGGTTGCCTTCAGCTTCAAGCCTGAGGAAACCCCGACCGACGCCGCCGCCCAACTGGCGGCCCTGGCGCGGCGCTGGCCGGAACTGGCGCACAACCCGGCGGTGCACTTTCTGGTGGGGCCGCAGGGGTCCAGCGCGGGCCTGGCCAAAGCCATGGGCTTTCGCTACCGCTTCGACCCGCAGGTGGGTGAGTACGCGCACACCTCGGCCATCGCCACCGTGACGGCCAACGGTACCTTGGCGCGCTGGCTGTATGGGCTCGGTTACCAGGCCAGCGACCTGCGCCTGGCCGTCACCGAAGCGGGCCAGGGCAAGGTGGGCAGCCTGGGGGATCGCTTGCTGTTGCTGTGCTTCCACTACGACCCCCGCACCGGCGGCTACGACAACCTGGTGATCCGTATGCTGCAGGCCGGCGGCGTGCTCACCTGCCTGCTGCTGGGCGGCGGCATCGCCCTGGCGGTGGTGCGTGAACGCAGGAGGGTCGCCTAAGTGAACGGGTTCTTCGCGCAGCTATGGCCGATGGCAGGCTCAGCCTACGCCAGCCGGGTGGACTGGATGGTGATGACCTTCACCGGCGTGATGCTGCTGTTCGTGCTGCCGGTGGTGATCTGCCTGGTGGTGTTCAGCGTGCGCTACCGGGACGGCACCAAGGTGCTGCGCAACAGCACCGCCATCGGCAATCACAAGCTGGAAATCGCCTGGATCGTGGTGCCCTTCATCGCCGCCATGGTGCTGTTCTGGCTCTCCGCCCGGCTGTTTTTCGAGGCCCGCACGCCGCCGGTGGATGCGCTGGAGATCCAGCTCACGGGCAAGCAGTGGATGTGGAAATTCCAGCACGCCAGCGGCCAGCGCGAGCTCAACGCGTTGCACGTGCCCGCTGGCAGGCCGATCAAGCTGAACATGATTTCCGAAGACGTGATCCACAGTTTCTACATTCCGGTGATGCGGGTGAAACAGGACGTGCTCCCGGGGCGTTATTCGCAGATGTGGTTCCAGGCCGACCAGCCCGGCACCTACCAGGTGTTCTGCGCCGAGTTCTGCGGCACCGACCACTCCGCCATGCTGGCCAAGTTGGTGGTGCAGACCCCAGCGGACTACACCCGCTGGCTGGGCGTGGCAGACGCGCCAGGCAGCCTGGCCGAGCAAGGCGAAGCCCTTTACCAGCAAATGGGTTGCAGCGGTTGCCATGGCGCCTCGGCAGTGGTGCACGCGCCCAAGCTCGAAGGGTTGTATGGGCGGCCGGTGCCGTTGGCCGATGGCAGCACGGCCACGGCGGACGCCAGCTACCTGCGGGATTCGATCCTGCTGCCGCAAAAACAGGTGGCCGCCGGCTACGCGCCGATCATGCCCACCTACAGCAACGTGCTGGACGAGGACGCCGTGGTGCGCCTGGTCGCTTTCATTCAATCCCTTGGTAACGCGGAGCCGCCCCGATGAACGCCCAGCCCCCCCTGCCCAGCGCGCCGGCCCCAAGCTACCTGGAGGCGGGCCACAGCCTGCGCTCGTGGCTGCTGACCACCGACCACAAGCGCATCGGCGTGCTCTACATGATCGCCGTGACCTTCTTTTTCTTTATCGGTGGCATGGCGGCGGCGCTGATCCGGGTGGAGCTGCTCACCCCCGACGGCGACGTACTGTCCTCGGACGGCTACAACCGCGCCTTTACCCTGCACGGGGTGATCATGGTGTGGTTCTTCCTGATCCCGTCCATCCCCTCGGTGCTGGGCAACTTCCTGGTGCCGCTGATGATCGGCGCCAAAGACATGGCCCTGCCACGGATGAACCTGGCCAGTTGGTACCTGCTGATGGGCGGCGGGTTGTTCACCCTGTTCGCGCTGCTGGCCGGGGGCGTGGACACCGGCTGGACCTTCTACACCCCGCTGTCGACCATGTTCAGCAACGGCCATGTGGTGGCGGTGATCGTGGGCGTGTTCATCACCGGTTTTTCCTCGATCTTCACCGGCATCAATATCGTGGTCACAGTGCACACCATGCGCGCACCGGGCATGACCTGGTTTCGCTTGCCGCTGTTCATCTGGGCGCTTTACGCCACCTCGGTGATCCTGATCCTGGCTACGCCGGTGCTGGCGATCACCCTGGTGCTGATTGCCGCCGAGCACCTGTTCAAGATCGGCATCTTCGACCCAGCCCTGGGCGGGGATCCGTTGCTGTTCCAGCACCTGTTCTGGTTCTACAGCCACCCGGCGGTATACATCATGCTGCTGCCAGGCATGGGCGTGATCAACGAGCTGATCACCGCGGCCGCGCACAAGCGGGTGTTCGGCTACGGTTTTATCGCGTTCTCCAGCATCGCCATCGCCATCCTCGGCTTCATGGTCTGGGGGCACCATATGTTCGTAGCAGGGCAGTCCATGTACGCCAGCCTGCTGTTTTCGCTGCTGAGTTTTCTGATCGCCATTCCCTCGGCGATCAAGGTCTACAACTGGACCGCCACCCTCTACAAAAGCCGCCTGGTGATCACCGCGCACTTCCTCTATGGCTGCACCTTTATCGCCCTGTTCCTGCTGGGCGGCTGCGCCGGGCTGTTCGTGGCGCTGCTGGCCGCGGACCTGCACGTGCACGATACCTACTTCGTGGTGGCGCACTTCCACTACATCATGGTGGGCGCGGCGGTGTCGGCGTTCTTTGGCGGGCTGCATTTCTGGTGGCCGAAGATCACCGGGCGCATGTACCCGCAAACCCTCGGCAAGCTGGCGGCGATCCTGATCTTCCTGGGCTTCAACCTGACCTTTTTGCCGCAGTTCGTGCTTGGCTACGAGGGCATGCCGCGCCGCTACCACCACTACCTGCCGGAATTCCAGGTGCTCAACGTGCTGTCCACGGCCGGCGCCGCGGTGCTGGCCGTGGCCTACCTGATGCCCTTCTGTTACCTGTTGTGGTCCTGGTTCCGTGGCCCGATTGCCCCGCCCAACCCATGGGGCGCCGCCGGGCTCGAGTGGAAAGTGGCCTCGCCGCCGCCAGAGCATAACTTCGAGCAGATCCCGATCGTGGACTTCGAAGCCTACGACTACCCCCCGGAGGCGACCCATGGCCGGGATTGAACGCGCGATCACTGATCAATTCGTCAGCTACGCGCAGCAGCGCGAGGCGGTACACCAAGGCATGTGGCTGTTCCTCGCCACCGAAACCATGATGTTCGGCGTGCTGCTGTTCGCTGCCACCTACTTTCGCATGGCCCACCCCGGAGCGGTCGCCGAGGCGGTGGGGCATTTCCATTACCTGCTGGCCGGGGTCAACAGCGCCCTGCTGCTGACCAGCAGCCTGGTGGTGACCCTGGCCCTGAACGCGGGCCGCGTGGGCAACCACCGTGGCGTGCAGCGCTGGCTGCTGCTGGCCAGCGCCTTGGCCGGAGCGTTCCTAGTGCTCAAGGGGTTCGAATACCACAGCGAGTTCGAGGAAAAGCTGCTGCCCGGCCAGGCGGATAACCCGCTGAGCGCACCGCCGGCGAAGATGTTCGTGGGGCTGTACCTGGTGATCACCGGCGTGCATGCGGTGCATGTGACCGTCGCGATCCTGTTCGCCCTGGCCATCCATTGGCGCCTGCAGGTGGGCCGGCTGCACATGCCCGAACGCTTTCTGGTGCTGGAAACCTTCGCGCTGTATTGGCACGTGGTGGACATCATCTGGATCTTCGTTTACCCCACGCTGTACTTGATCGGAAGGCCCCTATGAACACCGAAGCCAGCATGCCTGTGCCTCGTTTGCTGTTGGCCTATGGCGCCGGCCTGGTGCTGCTGGTGGCAACCATCGCCATCAGCGTCTCGCCCCTGCCCTGGCGGCCGCTGTGGATGTTCAGCTGCGCTACCCTCGAAGCCGCGCTGGTGCTGGGCTGCTTTATCGAGCTGCAACGCAGCAGCCCGCTGGTCAAGCTGTTCGCCCTCGGCACGCTGTTCTGGTTCGTGATCCTGTTCGGGATGACGTTGATGGATTTGTACCAGCGGATGGAGGGATGAGGTTTTGACGGTTGGTTCGCGGGCTTCGACCCGCTCCTACCGTGCCTGGACTCCCTGAATATCGCCTTCAGGCTCCGACCGCAGCGCTGGATTAAACCGTAGGCGCAACGCTTCGCGTGCGCTGACGGTCCCCTACGTGATCGCCGACGCCAACGGCCGGGACGCCAGCTCTACCCTCACCATCGGCGACAGCCTGACCATCTCCAACGTGGTCAGCAGCAACCGCAACGACGCCGCCATCTTCACGCCCTACGACCCCACCGGAATTATCGTCGACACCAAGACAAGCCCCGCTTCGCCACCACCGCCCAAGCCGAAGAAAAAGAAATGCGGTGGTGTGGCGTCGGTAGTGATGGTGGCGGTGGTGGCGACTATCTATACGGCTGGGGCGGCGACTGCTTTGTTCTCAATCGCCTTCTCTGGCCTCTCCGCCGCAATGGCAGGCGCGGTGCCGCATTGGGCGCTGCAGCTTCAGCCACCGCAATTGCAGCGGGGATCCATCTCACTCGGCGGCGCCATCGTAGGGGCTGCGCAGTGCCGCGTTGCAACTACCGGCATGGCCCTTGGGGCGCATCGTGGGGGTCAGGTAGCGGTCGCCAGCTTCGCCGCCGGCGCATCCTCAACCTTGGGCAGCAGCCTGAGCGGGAAAGGCGGCAATAGCCCCGGTATCTTATGTACGACTCAACGCCTCGCAGCCCAAAGTGTATTCGATTATTCAGTCAATTACGTCGTCAGCAAGGTGGTCGACCTCGACACCGCGTTCTCTTGGAAAAACGTCGCCGGCGCTGCGATTAGCAGCGTGATCGCGAGCAACCTCAATACTAAAATGGATCTCTCCGGCTCGATTATCCGAGGGATCGGCAGCGCGGCCAACTCGGCTTACATTCGCGATAAGTGGTTTGGGGTGGCAAGCCAAACTATGCGCAAGTCGCGGCAGATGCGTTTGGGAATGCGCTGGCGGATTATTTTATTGGGGCGACGGATAAACCTGCGGATAAGCTAGATTCATTCTTCCAAATTGGCTCAGGCGAACCAGTAGAATACTTCTCGTATTCTGGCAATAGCATTGACTCTTCGACTACAGAATCACCCTACTTTTTAGAAACTTCAGAGCTTGGTACCTACGCCTCGGACTCAGATTATTCTTCAGCTGCTTATGTTGCTGGCATTGACACGGATTGCTATCTGGCTCAGATGTCTACCGACACTAATCCATCGAACCCCTATGAAAATCTTGTTGATCCGTACGCTTCAGACATCGACTCCCCCTAGTTCAGTTGAGTCAATAGGGCAACGTCGGCTCCGATAGCAGATACGGACGACCTGATTTAAATTAAAATCACAGGCTATTGTTCTCCCGGCATTCCCCATACGAAAGAGGCTAATAAGTAACTTTATCTTCCAGCTTTAAATCGTCACCTACCGCATATGACATTACAATCCCAAGTCAAACTACAGCGCTCTTAGGGAAAGCCAGCGTTGAAAGTGCCGGCTTTGCAAAAATATCAGAAGATACGTACTATAAACGCCCTGGAAGCCTGCATCGCCATTGGCGTATGCTGTTCCCCACCTTGGAAGCTGAAACCGGCTACTTTACGCGCATCAGAAAAAATTTCAAATTCTTATATGCCGATAAGTTCGGAACGGTTGGCCTGACATGAGGGCGGCTGGAACCACCGCGGCGGCGGATTAATGCAGATAACCTTAAAATCCACGTAAGCTACGATTGGAAATGAGTTAGGACTGGATTGGTCAAGAATCCCAATTTGGTTAGAAATGACCCTAAAGTAGCTGTCCTCATCGCCTTGCAATATTGGAAGATCACAAACTCAATAAATATGCAGACAATGGAGATTATGCTACTATAACTTCCATTATCAAAAACAACGACAGTCTAGATTACTAGTTCCGTGCAGCGATCACTCAGCAAGCATTGCATGTGCTCAAAAATAGGCATGAAGATAATGAGAAATATTATATTATTCATGACACTAACTTTCATTGCAAACAATCTCTATGCTCAAGACCAGTGGGAACCTTGAGCAAAGCAAAATTTCTACTATTACCAAAAACGACATTCAATGTAAACTTTCAACCGCCGCTCGTTGGCTGCTTCACGGGATATCTTCCAAAAAATGAAACATCGCAAAACGCTCTTTATAGATTTGGAATATTTCACGATAGTGAGCTTATTACTAAACTTCCTGCTGTTGAGGCCGGAGCAGACTTGTCAAGCAACCCCTTTAATGAGATGAAGATCTTGGCAGTTTCATTTAACGATCTCAATAGCGACGACAGGCACGACATCACTGTAATTGGTAAAGTTTTAATAGCAAATGGTTATCGCACCTTTACACAAGTCTATTGGGGATGCACTGATAACTTCGCTTACGAAGACAAAGTAAATTCCGACATTAGCCGGGACGTTAGGAACCTGTCAAAAGTACGCATCGAGGTCGTACAAAACTACGTTCGCAGAAATGGATTTAAAGCTAGGTGCGGAGGTGAAAATCCATAAAACGAGCCTAGCTGTTATAAATACCTTTGAGTCCCCATTTAGCAATCACTCGGCAAGCAATGAACGTACTCAACAACAAGGTAGGAAAGCAATGAGAAATCGCGTTTTATTTATAGCATTATTTTTTATCATGGGCGCCCTGCATGCCCAAGAGCAATGCGAGACCGTGCTCAGGACAGATTTGCGCTTACTACCAAAAACAACATTCAACGTAAATTTCCAGCAGCCGCTCAATGGCTGCTTCACGGGGTATCTTCCGGAAAACGAAAATTTTGAAGACGGCCTTTATAGATTTGGAATATTTCGCGACAGTAAGCTTATTACACCACTCCCTGTTGTTGAGGCAGGAGCAGATTTGTCAAGTCATCCCCTCGATGATCTGAAAATTTTAGCAGTTTCATTTGATGACCTTGATCGTGACGGCAGGCACGACGTAACCGTGCTTGGCCAACGGTCAGGTGCAAAAAGTGACCGTATTTTCATGCAGGTTTTTTGGGGGTGCCCTGAAAATTTCGTTTATGATAACAAGGTAAATAGCGATGTTGATTGGGATGTTGGTAACTTATCAAAAATAAATATCAAGGCAATAAAAAACTACATTCGCAAAAAAGGATTTAAAGCTAAGTGCGGAGGTGAAAATCCATAAAACGAGTTTAGCTTTTATAAATACCTTTCAGTCCCATTTAACAATCACTCGGCAAGCATTGAACGTGCTCAACAAAAGGTAGGGAAGCAATGAGAAATCGCGTTTTATTCATAGCATTATTTTTTATCATGGGCACCCTGCATGCCCAAGACCAGTGCGAAACATTGCGCGAGACAAAATTACGGTTGCTAGCAAAAACGACTTTCAATGTAAATTTCCAGCAGCCGCTCAATGGCTGCTTCACGGGATATCTTCCGGAAAATGAAACTTTTGAAGACGGCCTTTATAGATTTGGAATATTTCGTGATAGCAAGCTTATCACACCACTCCCTCTTGTTGAGGCAGGAGCAGATTTGTCAAGTGATCCCCTCCAGGATCTGAAAATATTGGCAGTGTCATTTAATGACCTCGATGGTGACGGCAGGCACGACGTAACCGTGCTTGGCCAACGGTTAACTGCAAAAGGTGACTATAGCTTCATGCAAATTTTTTGGGGGTGCCCTAAAAATTTCGTTTATGAAGAAGATGTAAATGACGATGTTGCTTGGGATGTTGGAAACTTATCAAAAATAAATATCAAGGTTGTACAAAATTACATTCGCAAAAAAGGATTTAAAGCTCAGTGCGGAGGTGAAAATCCGTAACTCCGGCCTAGCTACTATAGATGCCTTTTGAAAATGTGCTGGCGGGTCATGTCGCGGAGGAAAATAGCTAAAAAGGCGGACGAGCCGGATTCATTTTTTGAACTATGCCCTGACTTGATAAGGCAACCCGAGCTCGTAACTTCATTCGGCAACTTTATCCAGAAGCAGCAGACGCTGCTGAAGTCATAAACATTGAACCGTCAACGCAGACAACTCCAACGCCTGACCGTCACCCCGCCTCACTTCGTCACAATCCCCACCAACACCTTCCGCATCCCCCCGCCACGCACAGTCCCATCAATGCCCCCACCATGCTTCCGCACCACGTGGCCGAACCTTGGCGTTGGCGCTGGGCTGTTTCGACGAGGAGACCGAGTTGGCCTTGCTGGGGCAGCTCGCGCAAGGCGCCGAGTACACGGCCCAGCCGGGCGGGGTCGATGGGGTCTATCAGTTGGGCTCGAGAAACTGCCGGTAGGCGTCGAGGCACATCAGTGCGGAGGTGTCAGCTGGTCCTTGCCCAGTGGGAACGGTGTCGTTAGAGCCGGCGAGCACCTTACGCATGTCGGCGGCCAAGGCAGGATTGCTGCATTCCCGCAGCCCTTGTTCGAAATGCAATGCCGTCTGGGTGGCGTCATCGTTGAGCAGGGCCAGGTAGACATCTGTACTTCAACATTAGCGGGGTCGGCCTCAGCCGCCCTTCTTGCCAGGGGCTCGGCGTCCCCGGTCGATTCGTCCTGGTACAGCGAACGCGAGTGGGCCAGCAGCCCTCTTCAGCCGTCAGCCGGGCCAACAGCGGGATGGCACCGGTGAACTCCTCGCTATAGAAGTGGGCCAACGCGGCGTTGTGCAGCACTAGCGGGTGCTCATTGCCCGTGGCCAAGGCAGCGTCTGCGTAGCGTGCGGCCCACGGGTGTTGGCCGTGCATCAGGCTCAACCCTCCATAGCGCAACCACGCAGTTGCAGACCGGTGGCTGACCCGTGGAGGTCTATAGCTACAACACCTTAGGCCAAGTCCGCCGTGCCGCAGATCATCGACACGATCGACCCGATCTCCAGTGCTGCATTGGGCGCTGCAGCTCCCGGCACCGCCATTGCAGCGGGGATAGGCTCCATCTCACTTGGCGGCGCCATCGTAGGGGCTGCGCTCGGCAGTGCCGCGTCGCAACTGACCGGCATAGCCCTTGGTGCGCAAGTCAAGTTTTCGTGGCGCCAAGTGGCAGTAGCGGGCATTACCGGCGCGGCAGGAGCAACGGTCGGCCAAGCGGTAAGTGGCATAGGCAACGGCGCGACCAACCTTCTCAGCACCACGCAGCGGTTGGCCGCGCAGGGCATATTCGACTATTCAGTAAACTACGCAGCAAGCAAGGTCGTTGGCCTTGACACAGCATTTTCATGGAAAAACGTCGCCGGCGCTGCCATCAGCAGTGTGATCGCGGGCAACCTCAATACTAAAACGGACCTCTCCGGCTCGATCATCCGAGGGATCGGTAGCGCGGCCAGCTCGGCTTATATTCGCGATAAATGGTTTGGCGGTGACAAGCCGGACTATGCGCAAATTGCGGCGGATGCGTTTGGGAATGCGCTGGCAGATTATTTGGTTGGGACGATGGGTAAGCCTGCGGATAAGCCGGGTTCATTCTTCCAAATTGGCTCAGGCGAACCACTGGACTCGTTCTCGTATTCTGGCAATAGCATTGACTCTTCAGCTACAGAATCACCCTTTTCTTTAGACACGTCGGAACTGGGTACCTATGAATCAGGCCCAGATTACTCTTCAGGTGCTTATATTGCTGATGTTGACACGGACCGCTATCTAGGTCAGATGTCTACCGAGACTAATCCATCGAACCCCTATGGAAATCTTGTTGATCAGTACTCGTTAGGCATCGGTCACCCCAATAGTTTGCCTCAGTCCTTCGAGGCGATAGAAGGCTCATCTGGATGGGGCTTCGCCAAACGTTTAGGTCAGATGATACCTATTGCAGGCAACCTCCTCATACCTACGAAGTCCATTCCTGGCGAAGAAGGTAGCCTCTTCGAAGCTGTGCGGGGTCTTATAGGCACGGATGACGCGATTCAGAATAAGGCTGACATAGAAGCCTACGAAAGCCGGTCACCTTTAGGCGTCAGCAATGAAAAAGTCGCTACGGCCGCAGAGGTAACGCTTGCAGTCACTTCGGGGATCAAAGCTCTGCCCGAGCTTGCAAAGGCAGCTGAAGCGTTTAAAATCTGAGGATTAAAACCTGTTGAGGAGCTTGTCGAAGGTTTAGCCTATCGGATTGACCTACCAGGACATTTAAAAGGCCCTGATGGTTTCACAAAAACCGGACAATTGTCTGGTACGCATAACATGGAGGAAGCAATTTCGCTCCTTGAAGAAAAAAATGCCACTTACGCCCTCGAGAAAACTTCAACCAATGGAATCCTAAACCTTAGTTATATATACACAAAAGCTTCCGGAAAAGCTGTAGAAGGTAGCAAAACCGTATACAGTCCGGCCATTCACGCTGATGGCAAAATTTTTGAATACTCACTTGAGGCGGGGAAAATAGGTTGGCAAAAGTACAGGAACACTGCAATTGCACCCCCTTTCGACGTTAATCATGGAGGCATAAATTTCCGCGTCTATATTAATTCTGATAAATATGGCAACCAATTCATCGGCAATGTGCATCCAACCCGTTGAGAGACGACATGAATTATCTAATAAAAGCTTTCGGAACTTTCAACCCGCAAGCAGATGAAGATGCCGCTATAAAGTTCATAATTAACATCATCCTTATGGATCATAGAACCAAAACACTAGCGGAACTTATTAGTGATGAAAATAGAATTGGCGGAATGGAAGGCGATCCAGGGTGGCTACTAGAGCGTCGCGATTTAGTCGATATAGGTGACGAAAAAAAATATCCAAGATGGCCTGCGGACGCATGTTTTTACGCCGTCGTAGACGAGCAAGGCTATGAGCTGGGGCATCCGGAAATTTACATGACACGTGAAATTTTTATGAATTATGTTCGCACTTCAATGGCTGCATACATTGAGGTTAATCCCGGAATGGCTCAAGACCCATCAGTCAAAAAACTCTGCAAGGAAGCGTAATTATGTCAAGCAAAGCCATGTATGGAAATCTGAAGCAATAGTTAGCTTTGAGCATGCTTGAAAAATCGAGTTCTGCTTCATAGCTGTTTCCAATGAATTTAAAAATTGCAGGATCACGTAAAATATAAAACCATAAACTTATACAAAAACCATTAACATAAAAAACTACTAGCACCTACGACGCCGAGGGTCACGCGTTGGTGGTAGATGGTTGGTTGAGCAACGGCCAGATCGTAGCGGGCAAGCTCGGTACGACTGCCAAAGGCTATCCCCTCTCCTACGACGCCGCCGGCCAGCGTATTTCCTCTGAGCAGTGGAGCGCCGCCAGTGGCAGCAACGAGCTATGCAAGAAAAGCGAGTACTACTACAACAACCTCGGGCAGCTGACCTACACCACCAACCGCACCCTGTACCGCGCCGCTGGCGCCAACAACCGGGGCGCAGTGATCGCTGATGGCGGCGCGCTGCAGCTGTTTAGCGAAACCTACAACGCGGTGGGCAACCGCATTCAGGAAATCGACTACGACGCCAACGGCAATGCCAGTACCGTCAGCAAGTACAGTTACCGCGGTGACGGCACCCAACTCAGCCAGCTTGACTACAAGATCGTCGGTGGCGCACAGGCCCTGTCCCAAGCCACCTACTTCGGCGAAACAGGCATGATCGATGCCGCTGGCCGTCAGTTGGCCTATCGCTATGTGCTGTACAACACCAACGGCAGCATCAACTACCGCGGCAACTACAGCAAAACCTACGCCGCCTTCGAGACCTACAAGGATCTGACCACCACCGCCACCTGGACCCTGCCAGGCACCGCGGGTGTGATCACCTCCACCTACTCCGACCGGGGTGAACTGCTGCAAACCGTCGCCACCGGCGGCAACCCCTTCACCCGCCGCTTCGCCTCCACTATCGACGGCCAATTGCTTGCCCGCCAGGAGGCCAACGGCACCGTCCAGAATTATCTCTACAACCAAGGCCAACAACTGGCCAGCGTCGGCAACGCCGCCGCGCCGCAGATCATCGACACCATCGACCCGATCTCTACGTCCTACCCGGGCCGTACCCCACCGGCTACGTGATCAACAGTGGCGACACACTGCAAAGTATCGCTCAAAGCCTGTGGGGCGATGCCAGCATGTGGTACGTGATCGCCGATGCCAACGGCCTGGACGCCAGCTCCACTCTGACCATTGGCGATAGCCTGACCATCCCCAACGTGGTTACCAGCAATCGCAATACTTCACTACCTTCAAACCCTACGATCCGACCGATATTATCGGCGACACCACGCCAAGCCCGGCGTCGCCGCCACCACCCAAGCCCAAGAAGAAGAAATGTGGTGGTGTGGCTTCGGTGGTGATGGTGGTCGTGGCGGTGGTGGCGACGATTTATACGGCGGGCGCGGCGTCGGCGCTGTTCGCGGGGGCCGGGTTCACCGGGTCGGCAGGTGCCTTTGCAGCAGGAAGCGCGGCACTCAGCGCCGCCGCTTCAGGCACCGCACTGACGGCGGGGGCGATAGGTTACGCAACCGTTGCAGGTACCTTGGCGGGGGCAGCGATAGGCAGCGCAGCCTCCCAACTCACGGGCATGGCGCTGGGTGTGCAGGACAAGTTCTCCTGGAGCCAAGTAGCCGTAGCCGGCATCAGCGGCGCAGCGACGCTTGGCCTGAGCAATGCAGTCGCCGCCGGCAGTTTGGGAGAATCCGCGCAGGCGTTGATGAAAAGCGGCACGGCGGGTTATGCGGCCCAAGGTGTGTTCAATTACTCGGTCAATTACGCCGCCAGCAAGGTGGTCGGCCTCGATACCGCTTTCTCTTGGAAAAACGTCGCCGCCTCTGCTATTAGCAGTGTGATTGCGGGCAACCTCAATACCAAAACTAACCTCTCCGGCTCGATCATCCGAGGGATCGGTAGCGCAGCCAGCTCGGCTTTATATCCGCGATAAATGGTTTGGCGGTGGCAAGCCGGACTATGCGCAAGTTGCGGCTGATGCGTTTGGGAATGCGTTGGCAGACTATTTGGTTGGGACGATGGGTAAGCCTGCGGATAAGCCGGATGCGTCCTTCAAGCTGAATCCGAACTTGATTGGGCTGCCCGATCTCGCGGCTCCTTTCGGAATCAGTGACAGCGTTGATCGACTTTGGGGAAGTACGGCTCACGAGCTTTTAGCCTCCAATGACGCGGACGGGGGTCTTGGCTCCTTTGGCGTCATCCAAACCGATGATCCCTATGATGAGTATTCGCCCGGAAGCGCTTTAGACCGAGTTATTGAACGCGGCATCGGCCAGACAATGGACGCAAATGTTAGCGTGAATAACTTCAACGCAGCTTACACAGCCACTATAGACAGCGGATATGAACTTGTCGAAAGCCTAAAAGATACTGTTGTCGGAGCAGTAAACCTGCTAAACGACTATTCACTTTATAGAGTTCAAAAATTTACCGGCATGGACACGTCAGCCTATTTGCAGACTGACTACTTTAAAGCCGCTCAGACCATGGGCTTTGAAGCAACGAATAGACTCTACGCATCCGTTGCAATAGACGCAGCCAAGCAAAGAGCTATCGAAACGTATGAAGACTTTAAATACGGAAACACCTATGGCGTCACAAAATATATCTGGGGGAGCCATTCAATTTGAGCTTCCAACAAAATGGCTTGAATACCTATCTGCAATAGGGGATTCTGCAAAAGGGTACAATGCACTTTCAAACGCAACTGCATTTGAAAAAAACCTGGCATCCGCAAAAGCACCGGAGGAAATCAAGCCCGACATCGTTTATCGAGCTTTGACCAAGGAGGATGCCTTGTCACTTGAAAGAGGCGAAGGATTGCTTTCTAAGGCTCCGGAGGGTAGCTGGACTGCCGCTGAACATGTTGCTAACAGAGGGCAATCTGAAGGCAAAGCTATGGACAATAGCCCTTGGATCTCTACCACTTGGCTGCTCGATGTCGCCAGGGGCTAGGATAGTGGTCATGGGATAATTGCAATTGACCTTTCTAAGGTAAATAATGCAAAAGTTTAGGTATGGCGGACGGCCCCTAGAGTCAACGGAGAAGCTGGCACGTCATATCATAGATCTATATGGGCCCAAGAAGTTACAACCCACCATTCAATTCCACAAAGCGCCATTTTCGGCATGCTCCAAATGAATGAAAACAGCTATTTATTTGAAGAATTTTACTTAGCGGCATCTGATGTATTAATCCCGCTGCAAACGCAAGATTCGGTTCGAAGCAGCGAGCTATTGAAAGTAGAAGAATACGCTCTACAGGTAGCTCGCCATCTTAAAGGAGAGGAGTATCTGCCACGAAAAACTCTGGTTATCTATAGAAAATTAATTACAACCTTGCAAAATGAGGCGCCCGATAGAGGCGAAGAGAGCTCAAAGCTTTTGCAGCTCGCAGCGCGCATAGAAAACACTTTCGACTTAATACTTGCTGGCGAATCACCAGATGACCGTATACCCGGCGTACCAAGGATTATTTAATGAACTTGCATAAAGTCCCGTCTATCAAAACCGGCTTTTCGATAGAGGTCCATGGCTTTGAAAAAGCTGAATCATATTTGCACATGATCGAATGGCTTGGCAGAGGAAAGAATATCAATACTTTCCTTACGCAAGATTCCGAGAAAGAACTCTATTTGCAAGATGAAGGGTCCAGATTACTTTCAGCTGAATTGCTTGAAGTGTCTGAGGTTGAGTCAAAGGCCGTACAACAGGGGCACACCGACCAAGGTATTTTAAAAGAATTCAAGATTAATTTTTTGATGAGATTCCACATTATTTCCAGCACAAAAGAAACGTGGGAGCTAAAGGTGGGTCAGCGTTACCTCTCAGGGAACCTGGACGTTCCGGAAAAGAGTTATTTGCAGATGAGCTTTGACGTAATAGAAGCGCGACAGATTTGAACAGCAACCATGACCTTTAAAGGGAATATATGATCGGATGTCGCTCTCTAGCGGGAGCCCTCATCCTTTCCTATAAACCTCCCTCAACCGTCTAACCGCCTTCCCATGAATCTGCGACACCCTACCCTTGGTCACGCCCATCGCCTCGGCAATCTCCACAAAACTCAAGTGCTGGAAATAATGCCCGCGAATCACCTGTTGCTCGTTCTCCGATAGCCTGCCGACCAGCACCGACAAGTCCTCCACGTCCCGCTGCGCCTCGTAGATGTTCAGCGGATCCGCCTCCTCCCCTGCTCCTTCGATTCCCAGCTCCAAAAAACACCCGAACGCCAGCCCGATAGCTAAATTGGCCAATCGTTCCAGCTCATCGGCACTGCTGTCCTCTTTCGCATCGCGCAAGCTATCTAGCCGGTCTTGTAGGGGCGAGGGTTTGTCCTGGATATAGCAGGCCAGGCCTTTAAGGATATTGCCCTTGATATAGGGCTCGGCGTAGGCCTTGAAACTGGAACCGCGGGCAGGGTTGAAGCGGTCGATGGCTTGCAGCAACCCAATCGAGGCGAGGTTGACGTAGTCGCCCCATTCGGCGAGTGGATGGGGGTATTTGCGGTAGAAGTGGCCCGTCCGCACCCGTACCCAAGCGCTGTAGAAAAAGAACAGTTGGTTACGCACGGCTTGGCCGCGCTCGGCGAGCCAGCGTTGCCACAAGCCTTGTTCGCTGTCGGGCAGTACGGCGCTCATGGTGGGGTCAGGCCACGCTGCGGATCAGGCCACGCGAGGGTTGCACGACAAGCGCCGGGCCCGCCTTACCGCCTCGCCACCGAGGCTGACCAAGCCGCTTGCCATTGACCTCAAGGCCCCGGCAAACCCGACTACCAACTCCCCCCCAACGCCACCATCAACTCCACGCTCGCCACCAACTGAGCGCTCACCAGGCTCAGCAAGCTCTGCTGCTCGCTGAGCAATGTGGCCTGTGTGGTGGCTACGTCCAGGTAGTCGATCTTGCCCGCTTCGTACTGGTCAGCCGTGACTCGGGCCGATTCAGCCGCGGCGGCGGCGGCGTTGCCGCGGGCGGTGAGTTCAGGGGCCTGGGTGCGCAATTGCACGAGGTAGTCTTCTACCTCGCCGATGCCGGTAAGCACGGTCTGGCGGTAGTTGGCCACCTGGGCGTCGTAGCTGGCACTGGCCTGGTCGACGCTGGCGCGGGTAGCGCCGAAGTCCAGCAGGGTGCTGCTCAGCGACGGGCCGATGGACCAGAAGCGCGTGGGGGCGTTGAGCAGGCTGGCCAGGCTTGAGGCCTGGTAACCGCCGCTGGCGCTGAGGGTGATGTCGGGGTAATAGGCAGCGGTGGCAACGCCGATGGCGGCGTTGGCGGCGGCGACCTGGCGCTCGGCGGCGGCGATGTCTGGACGGCGTTCGAGCAGTTGGCTCGGCACGCCCACGGGGATGGCGGGGATTTTCCAGGCCCAGGCGTCCGGGCCGCTGGCAGGTAGCGCGGGCAGGTTGAAGTCCACCGGGGCTTTGCCGATGAGCAGGGCGATGGCGTGTTCGTACTGGGCGCGCTGCCATTGATCGTCGAGCAGCGTGGCCTTGGCGCTTTCCAGTTGGGTTTGCGCCTGGGCGAGGTCGGCGCGGGAGGCCACCTGTTCGGCGTACTTGTTCTCGATCACCGTCAGGTAGCGTTGGTATGCACCCACCGTGTCGCGGTACAGCGCCAATTGCTGGTCGAGCAGGCGCAGCTTGAAGTAATCCTGGGCGAGCTCCGATTGCGCGCTCAAGGTGGCCGCGGCCAGGTCCGCGGCGCTGGCCTGGGCGCTGGCACGGTTCTCTTCAAGGGTGCGGCGCAGCTTGCCCCATAGGTCCAGTTCCCAGCTGGCGCTGAGGGTCGCCACGTGGGTATTGCTGGCACCGCCCTGGCCGCTGACCGCCGTGCCGGCATAGCTGCCGGTCGAGCTGCTAGCGGTCTGGCTGCGAGTGCTCTCAAGGCTTGCGCTTACGGTGGGATACAGGTCCGCCCGAGAGGCGCGGGCGAGCGCCAGTGCCTGGCGGTACTGGGCTTGGTATTGGGCGACAGTCTGGTTGGTCAGCGCCACTTGGTCCATCAGCGTATCGAGGTGCGGGTCGGCATAGGCTGCCCACCAACGCCCCTTGGCCTGGGCATCCTTGGGCGCGGCGGCGGTCCAGCCGGCCGCTTCCTTGAAGGCGACCGGGGCGGCAGTCGCCGGGCGCTGGTAATCAGGGCCCACCGTGCAACCGGCGAGCAACGCCAGCAACAGCAACGAGGGGGCGAAACGGCACGGGGCAGGCAACGTCATGGTGAACTCTCAGGGGCCAGGCGGCGCACACGCAGATTCCACAGGCGGCGGGTAGCGTGGCTTGCGCGGTCGAAATAGAGGTACAGCACCGGGGTGGTGAACAGTGTGAGCAGTTGGCTCAGCGCCAGGCCGCCGCAGATCGCCAGCCCCAGCGGGCGGCGCAGGTCGGCGTCGCCGCCGCTGGCCAGGGCCATGGGCAGTGCGCCGAAAAAAGCCGCCAACGAGGTCATCAGGATCGGCCGCAGGCGCTGGCGGCAGGCTTCGAGGATCGCTTGCTCCGGGGCCATGTGCCGCTGGCGCTCGGCGATCAGCGCGAAGTCGATGAGCATGATGGCGTTCTTCTTGACGATGCCGATCAGCAACAGGATGCCGATCAGCGCGATCACGGTCAGCTGGGTGCCGGTGATCTGCAACAGCAACAGGGCCCCCAGGCCGGCGGACGGTAGCGTGGTCAGGATGGTCAGCGGGTGGATGTAGCTTTCGTACAGCACGCCCAGCACGATGTACACCGCCACAAACGCCGCAAGGATCAGCCAGGGCATGCTGCTGGCCAGCGATGCGCTGGCCGCGGCGGTCCCGGAGTAACTGCCGTGGACCGTGCTGGGCAGGTTGATCGCCTTGAGCGCGGCCTTGACCGCATTCTGCCCCTGTTCAAGCGTCACCCCGTCGGCCAGGTTGAAGGCCACGGTGGTGGTCGCTGCCTGGCCCTCATGGGCCACGGACAGCGGCGCTTCGGCGCTGCTGAAGCGGGCGATGGCCGACAGCGGCACCGGTTCGCCCTCGGCGTTGAGCACGTACAACTGGTTCAGCACGGCCGGGTCCTGGGCGTAACGGGCGTCCACGTCCATGATCACGTAGTACTGGTTCAACGTCCGGTACAGGGTGGCGACGTTGGCCTGGCTGAAGGCGTTGCCCAGAAAGGTATCGAGGTCATCCACGGACAGGCCCACCCGGGTGGCGGCGGCGCGGTCGATTTGCAGCATCACCTCCTGGCCGCCGGTCTGCGCGTCCGAGTCCACCGAGGTCAGCTGCGGCAGTTGCCGTAGGGCCTGCTCGACCTTGGGGGTCCAGGTGCGCAGCACGGCCAGGTCGTCGGCTTGCAGGCTGAACTGGTAAGTGGCGTTGGCGCTGCGCCCGCCAATGTGCAGGTCTTCGGCCGGCATGGCGAACAGCTGGATACCGGCGTGCTGGCTGTAGGTCTTGCCCAGGCGATTGGCGATCTGCTGCGCGGTGGCGGTGCGCTCGCTGGTGCTTTTGAGGCGGATGAACAACTGCGCGGTATTGCGCGAACCGAAGCCGCCCCCGCCGGTGGAGGCCATGACCGCGGCGACGTCCGGGTCCTTGGCCATGGCCTGGGACACTTCCAGGATGTATGGCTTGAGCGCCTGGTACGAGGTGTTTTGGTCTGCGCGGATCGCGCCCATCAACACCCCGGTGTCCTGGGCGGGGAAAAACCCCTTGGGCACCACGGTGTACAGGTACAGGTTCAGCGCCACGGTGAGCAGCAGGCTGAACACGGTCAACAGGCGGTGGCGCATCACCCAGGCCAAGGCATCGAGGTAGAGCGCCTGCAGGTCGTCCAACAGCCGCTCGATCATCCGATATACCCATGGCACCGGCCGCGCGGGGTCGGCGGGGCGCAACAGCGCGACGCACAACACCGGTGTGATGCTCAACGACACCAGCATGGAAATGCCCAGGGCGATGCTCAGGGTGACGGCGAACTCACGGAACAGCCGGCCAACGATGCCGCCCATCAACAGCAACGGGATGAACACCGCCACCAGCGATATGGTCATGGACAGCACGGTAAAGCCCACTTCGCGGGTGCCGTACAGTGCCGCGCGCAACGGCCGCATGCCGCGTTCCTGGTAAGTGGCGATGTTTTCCAGCACCACGATGGCGTCGTCCACCACGAAGCCGGTGGCGATGATCAGGGCCATCAGCGACAGGTTATCGAGGCTGTAGCCCAGCAGGTACATGGCGGCGCAGGTGCCCACCAAGGACACCGGCAAAGCCACGGCGGGAATCAAGGTGGCGCGCAGGTTGCGCAGGAACACGAACACCACCGCGACCACCAGCAGCACCGCCAGCAGCAGGGTTTTCTCGGTATCGCGCAATGAAGCGCGAATGGTCGGCGAACGGTCGATCACCTTCACCAGCTGCACGTCGCCAGGGAGCATGGCTTGCAGCTGCGGCATCAGCGCTGTCACCGCGTCGATGGTTTCGAGCATGTTGGCCCCGGCCGAGCGGGTCACGCCCAGCGTCACCGAAGGCTGGCCGTTGTAGTAGCCGCTGACGTACACGTCTTCGACCGCGTCGTACACGCTGGCTACGTCCTTGAGGGCCACCGCCGCGCCGTCGTGGTAACCCACCACCAGGTCGCGGTAGTCGGCGGCCGTCTCCAACTGCTGGTTGCTCTCGATGGCCCAGCTTTGCCCAGTCATCTGCAAGGCCCCGAGGGGTTTGTTACGGGTGGCGTTGTCGATGCTGTCGCGCACGCTGTCCAGGCCGATGCCGGCATGGCTGAGCTGCTGCGGCTGTACGTCGACCCGCACCGCTGGCAGCGAGCCACCGCGCACCGACACCTGCCCTACCCCCTGCACCTGCGCGATCTTCTGCTGCAGCAGGCTGGAGGCCAGGTCATACAACTGCCCGGGGTCGCGGCTGGCCGAAGTCAGCGCCAGCATCACCACCGGGCCGTCGGCGGGGTTGGCCTTGCGATAGGTAGGCAAAGACTTCATCGCGCTGGGCAGCAGGCTGCGCGCGGCGTTGATCGCCGCCTGCACATCGCGGGCGGCACCGTTGATGTCGCGGTCCAGGTCGAACTGCAAAACGATGTTGGTCGAGCCCTGGCTGCTGGTGGAGGTCATCTCGGTGACCCCGGCGATCTGCCCCAGGGTTCGCTCCAGCGGCGTGGCCACCGTGGCCGCCATGGTTTCCGGGCTGGCGCCTGAGAGGCTGGCCTCGACCATCACCGTAGGGAAGTCCACCTGGGGCAACGGCGCCACCGGCAGCAAGCTGTAGCCGAGCGCGCCAAGCAGCAGCATGGCCAGGGTGAGCAGCACCGTGGCCACCGGCCGTGCGATGAACACGCGGCTCAGGTTCATGCCAGGCCCCTGCGAGCAAGCCGCCGGCGCAGGCGCTCGGCCAGGCCATCGAAGGCCAGGTAGATCACCGGCGTGGTGAACAGCGTGAGCAGCTGGCTCAACAGCAAGCCACCCACGATCACCAGCCCCAGCGGCCGGCGCAATTCGGCCCCGGCACCGGTGGCCAGCATCAGCGGCACGGCCCCCAGCAGCGCGGCCATGGTGGTCATCAGGATGGGCCGCAAGCGCAGCAGGCAGGCGCGGTGGATCGCCTCCCGCGCGGGCCGGCCCTCGGCCCTGCCCTGCAAGGCGAAGTCCACCATCATGATGGCGTTCTTTTTGACGATACCGATCAGCAGGATGACCCCGATCAGCGCGATCAACGAGAAGTCGTTGCCGGTCAGCAACAATGCCAGCAAGGCGCCAATGGCCGCCGATGGCAGCGTGGAGAGGATGGTCAGGGGGTGAATGTAGCTCTCGTAGAGCACGCCCAGCACGATGTACATGGTCAACAGCGCGGCCAGGATCAACCACAGCGTATTGCCCGACGCCTGCTGGAAGCTGGCCGCCGCGCCCTGGTACCGCAGGGTCACCGAGCTGGGCGCCTGCACCTGCTGCATAACCTCGCCGATGGCGCGCTGGGCATCTTCCAGGGCATAACCCTCGGCGACGTTGAACGATACCGTCACCGCCGGGAACTGCCCCAGCCGGTTCAACGACAGCGCACCGGTGCGCTGGCTGATCCTGGCGATAGTGCTCAGGCGCACCAGGCCGCTCGTGCTGGTGCTGGCGGTGCTCGTGGCGGTACTGCTTGAGCTGGCTGTGGTGCTGGTGCTGGTGCTGGTGCTCGCCGGCGCCAGGTAGATCTGCTCGAACGCCGCCATGGACTGCTGGAACTTGCCCGGCACCTGCAACACCACGCGGTACTGGTTGGCCTGGGTGAAGATGGTCGAAACCAGCCGCTGGCCGAAGGCGTTGTACAGGGCCGTGTCCACGTCCGCGGCGGTGATGCCATAGCGCGCGGCCGCCTGGCGATCCAGCTCCACGTAGGCGATCAGGCCCTGGTCCTGCAGGTTGTCGATCACGTTGCGCAGTTCGGCACGGTGCTGCAGCCGGGCCATGAGCGTGGGCAGCAGCGCGGCGAGCCGGCTGCTGTCGGCGTCGTCCAGGGTGAACTGGTACTGGCTGGGGGTCAGTTGATCGTCCACGGTCAGGTCCTGGGCGGCGACCATGTTCAAGGTGATCCCGGCGGCCGCCTGGCTGGCGGCACTCAGCCGTTGGATCACCGCGCTGGCGCGATCGCTGCGCTCATCGAACGGCTTGAGCTGGATCTGCAAGCGGCCATTGTTCAGCGTGGCGTTGCTGCCATCCACGCCCAAGGTGGAGGCCACCGACGCCACCGCCGGGTCTTGCAGCACTACCTGCACCAGCGCCGCCTGACGCCGCGCCATTTCGTTGAACGACACGTCCTGCGAGGCGCGAGTGAAGCCCTGGATCAAGCCGGTGTCCTGGGCGGGGAAGAAGCCCTTGGGCACCGCCAGGTAAAGCAATGCGGTCAACACGAAGGTGGCCAGCGCCAGCAGCAGGGTCAGCCGCTGGTGCTCCAGCACCCAGTTCAGCCCCCGTTCGTAAGCCACGGTCAGCCGTTCGAATTGCCGCTCGCTCCAGCGGGCAAAACGCCCCTGCTGCTGCGGCTCCAGGTGTTTGAGCAAGTAGGCGCAGAGCATGGGTGTGAGGGTGAGTGAAACCACCATGGACACCACAATGGCCACCGCCAGGGTGATGGCGAACTCGCGGAACAGCCGGCCTACCAGGTCGCCCATGAACAGCAGCGGGATCAGCACCGCCACCAACGAGAAGGTCAACGAAATGATGGTGAAGCCAATTTCGCCCGCCCCCTTGAGCGCCGCCTGCATCGGGCTGTCGCCCTCCTCCAGGTGCCGGGAAATGTTTTCCACCACCACGATCGCGTCGTCGACCACAAAGCCGGTGGCGATGGTCAGCGCCATCAGGCTCAGGTTGTTGAGGCTGAAGCCTGCCAGGTACATCACGCCAAAGGTGCCGACCAACGACAGCGGCACAGCCGCGCTGGGAATCAACGTAGCGGTGAGGTTGCCGAGGAATACGAAGGTCACCATCACCACCAGGGCGATGGACAGCACCAGCTCGAACTGCACGTCGCTGATCGAGGCACGGATGGTCTGGGTGCGGTCGGCCAGCACCTCCAACCGCACGCTGTCAGGCAATGCCTGTTGCAATGCCGGCAGCTGGGCCTGGATGGCATCCACCACCTGGATCACGTTCGCCCCGGGCTGGCGCTGCACGTTGATCACGATGGCCGGCTTGCCGTTGGCGGTGGCCGCCAGGTAGGCGTTCTCGCTGCCGTCCTCGGTGGCGGCCACGTCCCGCAGGTACAGCGCCGCGCCGTTCTCGTACTTGAGCACCAGGGCGCCGTATTGCTCGGCATCGCGCAGTTGGTCGTTGGCGTCAATGGTGATCGAATGATCCGGGCCGTCGAAGCCGCCCTTGGAACCATTGACGTTGGCGCTGTTGATGGTGTCGTAAACGTCTTCGAGGGTCAGGCCGTGGGCGGCCAGCGCCGCCGGGTCGGCATTGATGCGCACCGCCGGCTGGTTGCCACCGGCCAGGCTCACCAGCCCCACGCCGTTGATCTGCGACAGTTTGAGCGCCACCCGGGTGTTGAGCAGGTCCTGCACCTGGGTCAGCGGCAGGCTGCTCGAGGTGGCCGCCAGGCTGATCACCGCCGTGTCCGCCGGGTTGACCTTCTTGTAGGTCGGCGGGTTGGGCAGGTCGCTGGGCAGCAGGCTGTCGGCGGCGTTGATCGCGGCCTGCACCTCCTGCTCGGCTTCATCCAGCGAAAGGCTCAGGGCGAACGTGAGGGTAATCACCGAGGCGCCCGCCGAGCTGGTGGAGTACATCTGCGACAAGCCGGCCATCTGGCCCAGCTGGCGCTCCAGCGGCGCGGTCACCGAGGTCGCCAGCACGGTCGCGCTGGCGCCGGGGTACAAGGCGGTGACTTCGATGGTGGGGTACTCGACTTCCGGCAGCGCCGAGGTCGACAGCAGCCGGTAGGCGAAGGCACCGGCGAACAGCACCGCCAGCATCAACAGCACGGTGGCCACCGGCCGCTGGATGAACAGCCGCGACGGGTTCATTGCGCTGCCCCGCCGCTGGCGACCTCGGTGCCCTTCTCCACACTGACCTTGATGCCGTCACGCAGGTGGTCGATGCCACGGGTGACCACGCGTTCATCCGCGCTCACCCCACTGAGGATCGCGGTGCGCTCGCCCAGCACCGGGCCGCTGGTGACGGCGCGCCGCTCAACGCTGGCATCGGCCTTGATCACATACACAAAGTTGCCGCTGGCGCCGAGCTGCACCGCCGCCGACGGCACTGTCACCGCCTGGGCCAGCAGGCTGGTTTGCACCTTCACGTTGACGAACTGGTTGGGGTACAGCCGCTCCGCCGGGTTGGCGAACTGTGCCTTGAGCTTGATGCTGCCGGTGGTGGTGTCGATTTCGTTGCTGATGAATTTGAGCTCGCCGCTGGCCAGCTCGGTGTTTTGCTGCGCATCCAGCGCCTGCACCGGCAGGGCCTGGCCTTGGCGGATCTTTGGCAGCAGGCCGGCCAATTGGCCCTGGGGAAGGCTGAACGTGACTGCTATCGGGTCAGTCTGGGTCACCGTGACGATGCCGGTGGTGTCGCTGGCATGCACCATGTTGCCTGCATCCACCAGGCGCAAGCCCACGTAACCGTCGATGGGCGAAACGATGCGGGCGTAGTCCAGGCTCAGCCGGGCAGCGGCGATCTGCGCCTGGTCCGCCTGCACGGCGCCCTTGTACTGGCCCACCGTGGCGACTTGGGTGTCCAGATCCTGGCGGGCGAGCGAATCCTTCTCGAACAACCGCTGGTAGCGGGCCAGCGTAAGCTCGGCGCTTTTGAGCAAGGCGGTGTTCTGGGCGAGTTCGCCTTGGTATTGATCCAGGGTGGCCTGGTAGCCGCGCGGGTCGATCTGCGCAAGCAACTGGCCTTTCTTCACGTGCTGGCCTTCGGTGAAATACACCGCCTGCAACTGGCCATCCACCCGGCTGGTGACGGTGACCGAAGCGTTGGCTACCACCGTGCCCAGCGCCTGCTGGTACACCGGCACATCCTGCCGGCTCGCCTGGCCCACCGCCACGGTGACGCTGTTGCCGCCACCCTCGGGCTGTCCCGGGCCAGCCCCGCCAACCTCGCCAGGGCGCCCCGGCCCGCCGGCGCCGGTGGGGCTACGCTTGAGGGAATGCCATACGCCGGCGGCGGCGGCGATCACCACCATGAGGGCTGCCACGGCGAAGAGGATGCGAAGGGTGCGCCTGGAATCGTGTGCCATCTGCTGATCACTGCTCATCGGTTCAAGCCTGCGCCGGTGCGCAGGAAACGAGCTGCATGTTCGCGTGCAAATGTGCAGGGAAAATGGAGTTTGCCCCCAGCGCTTGAATCGCCGCCCGGCTACGGCCTAAATAGCCAGGCCCTCCACCCGGTGTATTCCCGATGAAGCTCAGTATTTCCAGCAAGCTGTTCCTCGCCGTGCTCGCCAGCGTGCTGCTGGTGATCATCAGCATGGGCGCGGCCAGCAACTGGAGCTTCGGCCGCGGGTTTCTGGGGTATCTGAACGAGCTGGCGCTGCAACGCGTCAGCGCGCTGGTGCCGCGCATGGCCGAGGCCTACCAGCGCGACGGCGGCTGGGAGTTCATCCGCAACCACCCGCAACGCTGGTTCGACCTGCTGCGGCCGGACCCACCCCTGACACTGGAGGAGCACGACCTGCGCGTGCCGCCGGCTTCGGACCTCACCGGCACGGTGTTTCGCACCGCGCTGCTGGACGAACAACACCACCGTATCGCGGGCTACCCGGCCATCGGCGCCGATGCCCTGCTGCGGCCCATCGACGTGGGCGGGCACACCGTCGGCTGGATCGCTGTGAGCCCGTTCCAGAGCGTGAGCGAAGCGGGCGGCGAACGTTTCCAGCAGTACCAGCTGCGCACCAGCCTGGCCATGGGCGCCGTGTCGCTGCTGCTGGCGATGCTGATCGCGCTATGGATCTCCCGTACCCTGCTCGACCCGGTCAAGCGGGTAGCCGCGGCGACCCATCGGCTGGCGGCAGGCGATTACCGCAGCCGGGTAGCGGTCACGGCCCAGGACGAAGTGGGCCAGCTGGCCACGGACTTCAACCACCTGGCGCACACCCTGGAGCGCAACGAGCAAGTACGCCGCGAGTTCATGGCCGATGTGTCCCACGAGCTGCGCACGCCCCTGTCTATCCTGCGTGGGGAACTGGAGGCCATCGAGGATGGCGTGCGCACCCTGGACCAAGGCTCGGTGAAGTCGCTACAGGGCGAGGTCAGAATGCTCAGCAAGCTGGTGGACGACCTTTACGAGCTGTCGCTGGCGGACGTCGGCGCCCTCGCCTACCGCAAGTTGCCCTGCGACCCGAGCGAACTGCTGGCCGACTGCGTGGCGACCTTCAACGACCGTTATACCGAGCGCGGGCTGCGCCTGGACCTGGCCCTGCCCGCTGGCGGGCTGGTGGTCCACGCCGATGCCCGGCGTTTGCAGCAGCTGTTCACCAACCTGCTGGAAAACACCCTGCGCTATACCGACCCCGGCGGTGAACTGCGCATCAGCGCCCGGGCGGACAACGGCTGGGTACGGCTGGACTTTCTCGACTCCGCCCCAGGCGTTGAGCCGGCCCAGCTGGACCGGTTGTTCGAACGCTTCTATCGGGCCGAGGGCTCGCGCAGCCGCGCCGGTGGCGGCGCGGGCCTGGGCCTGGCGATCTGCAGCAGCATCGCCCAGGCTCATGGCGGTAGCCTGGGCGCCGCGCTTTCGCCCTTGGGCGGGTTATGGCTGACCCTGCGCCTGCCGCGGGAGGCATAAGGCATGGAACCGCCGATCCTGATCGTGGAAGACGAACCGAAGCTTGCGGCCTTGCTGCGCGACTACCTGCACGCGGCGGGCTACCCCACGCTGTGCCTGAACAATGGCCTGGACGTCGCGCCTGCCGTTCGCGCGCATCAGCCGCGGCTGTTGCTGCTCGACCTGATGCTGCCCGGCCGCGACGGCCTGGAAGTGTGCCGCGAAGTGCGGGCCTTCAGCCCAGTGCCGATCATCATGCTCACCGCCCGGGTAGAGGAAAGCGACCGCCTGCAAGGCCTGGACCTGGGCGCCGATGACTACATCTGCAAACCGTTCAGCCCGCGCGAAGTGGTCGCGCGGGTCAAGGCCGTGTTACGCCGGGCGCCGCAGCCCGACGCGGCCGCCAGCGAAGCGGCGCCACGGCTGATGATCGACCATGACACTTACACTGCAAGCTTCGACGGCATCGCCCTGGACCTGACCCGCGTGGAGCTGCGCCTGCTCGACACCCTGGCAGGAGCGCCGGGCCGCGTGTTTTCTCGGGACCAACTGCTTGACCGGCTTTACCCGGACCGGCGCGTGGTCACCGACCGCACGGTCGACAGCCACGTGCGCAACCTGCGCCGCAAGCTTGCCTTGGCCAACGCCACGCAAGACCCGATCCAGTCGCTGTATGGGGTGGGGTATAAATGGCAGCTGCCGTAGGCGAAGCGGTGGCGGGCAGCCTAGCCCAACAAGCCGCCGAGCACCGCCGCCAGTTCAGCCGCCTGAAATGGCTTGGCCAGCACCGGCACGCCAGGGAAACGCGCCTGCACTTCATCGCCGGCAAAGCCTGAGGCGAAGGCGAAGGGTATGCCGCGTTGCTGCAACACCTCGGCAACGGGAAAACTGGGCACGCCGCCTAGGTTAACGTCCAGCAGCGCGACGTCGAAGGTGCCGCTTTGTGCCAGCCAACGGGCGGAGTCCAGGGAATGGGCGACCTCGATGGTTTGCCCCACCCCGATGGATTCGAACAAGGCCTCGAGAAACAGGCCAACCAAGGTGTCATCCTCGACCACCAGCACCCGAAGGTCGCGAATACGGTCAGCCCAGGGGGCGCCCGATGTTTTCATAAAAAAGGAACTCTGCAGCGGCTGATCCAGGTCACGCCAACGAAGCTGGCGAGGTCAACGCTACGGGGGCCGACGCCATTTGTCGAGCGAGCAGTCGCTGCGGCGAACCAACTCGCCCGCCTGCCCCTCAACCAATGGCCGGCCCATCGTGAGGAAGTCCCCGTGAAAGCGATCCGCATCGACCATTTTGGACATGAAGACACCATGCACCTTGAAGACGTGCCCAGGCCCACGCCCAAGGCAGACGAGTTGTTAGTCAAGGTTGCCGCCGCCGGGGTGAACCCGGTGGACTACAAGATCCGCGAGGGCCAGTACCCGGCGGTGAAAGCCGATGCCCTGCCGCTGACCCTGGGTCGCGAAATCGCCGGCACCGTGGTCGAGGTGGGCAGCCAGGTGAGCGCCTACAAGCCGGGCGACAAAGTGTTCGCGATGATCGGCGCCGACGGCGGCTACGCCGAGTACGCCCGCGTGAAGGCGAGCAACGTCGACCGCATTCCCTCCACCATGGACGCGGTGACCGCGGCGGCGATTCCACTGGCCGCGCTCACGGCATGGCAGGCGCTGTATGACCAGGGCCAGTTGCAGCCGAACGAGCGCGTGCTGATCCATGGCGGCTCCGGTGGGGTTGGGCATTTCGCTATTCAGTTCGCCCGAGTGTGCGGCGCAGAAGTGTTCGCCACCGGCTCCAAGGCCAGCCTGAACTTCATGAAGGAGCTTGGCGCGCACCACGTGATCGACTACAAGGCCGGCCGCTTCGAGGACGAATGCCCTGAGGTGGACCTGGTGATCGACCTGATTGGCGGCGAGACGCAAAAGCGCTCCTGGGACGTGCTGGTTGACGGCGGGCGCCTGGTGTCTACGCTGCAAGCGCCGGACACCAGCCTGCCCCAGGCCCAGGGCAAGCGAGGGCTGCGCTTTACCGTCAAACCCAACGGCAAGCAGCTGCATGAAATCGCGGCCTTGATCGTCGCCCGCCAGGTGAAACCGTACGTGCACCGCACCTTCGAGCTGGAAAACGCCGTGGAGGCATTGCACTACCTGGCCACTGAGCACGTGGAAGGCAAGATCGTGCTCAAGGTGGCCAGTTAGGCCGGGGTCAGTCGGCGCCGAGGTTGTCGTCTTCGCTACTCAGGGTATCCCCGCTGCGGGTCGGCTTCTTCTCGGCGCTGGGCTGGCTGCCTGGCTTGCCACCGGCCGCGCCGGTGATGCCGCTGTGGGCGTCGTCCGGGCGGCCAGGCAAGCCTCGGGCATCTTCCTGGGAATCGCGGGTCGGCCAGGTATCGGTGGTCGGTGTCGGTTTCATCTCGCTCTCCTCTGGGTTGTTCGAGCAGTAAGGGTTCGAAAACGCCAGAGGCATGAGAGTTCGGCGGCCACCGCCGCATTACTCGTAAAACGGCTCGACGGTCACCCGTTCCCCGGCGAAGAAGCTGTCGGCCACCAGCCGCAGCGGTTGCACGTCCATGTCACTGGCGCCCGCCTCGATCAGCTGCCGGAAGTGCCGGTACAGCGCCGGGTATTCACCCTCTTCCGGCACGGTGCGGGCAACGCCGTCGACACTCAGGGTGGCGCCGCCGTGATCCAGGCGCAGCACGCCGTGCTCGGCCTGCAGCTCGATGCGCCAGAGTTCATCGTGGCCGTGGTCGAAGTCCAGCTCAGCGCTGATGGGTAGGCCTTGTTCGCTGCGCAGCGCGAGCGTGGCGGCGATGGGGGACTGGCAGTTCGCGGGCATTTGCAGCTGCGCCTTGTCGACGAACAGCGGCGCGGGCAGCAGTGCCGTAACGATGGACAGCGCGTTGATGCCGGGGTCGAACACCCCGAGCCCGCCGGCTTGCCAGATCCAGGTTTGCCCAGGGTGCCATTTGCGCACGCTTTCTTTCCATTCCACGCGCACGGCCTGCAACTCGCCTTCCGCGAGCCAGGCCCGCGCCGCCTGCACGCCCGGGGCAAAACGCGAGTGCCAGGCAAACACGCCGGTCACCCCGGCCTGGGCTGCCTGGTCGACCAACGCCATGGCTTCGCCCAGGCTGGCACAAGGAGGCTTCTCCACCAGCACATGCTTGCCTGCGGCAAGTGCTTCACTCACCAGCGCGTAGCGGCCTTGGGGCGGGGTGCAGAAGGCGATGGCTTGCAACTGGGGAAGCTCGCGGAGCATGTCGGTCAGCGAGCTGAAGTTTGCCACGCCCGGGCACGGCGAGCCTTGGGTCGCCACGGCGACCAGCTCGAACCCGGGGTCGGCCTGGATCGCGGGCACATGCTGGTCCTGGGCGATCTTGCCGTACCCCACCAGGCCAAGACGAATCGGCTGCATCGAACACTCCTGCGTTGTTTTTATAGAGGTCAGTCAAGCGATCACATGGTAGTGGGTATGTAGAAGATTTGCCCGCTCGGCGTTGTGGGCGCAGCGCTCGGTCGCGGCCAAGGCCTGCTGCTACGGGACCGATGTGCCGCTCAATACCTGGGCTTTATCGCCTTCCATTCCGGCTGGTAGCGCTGCATCTGGCGTACGTCGTCGCGCTGGCGGATGCCGCAGCGCAGGAATTGCTCGTGCAGCTTGGCCAGTTGCTCGTAGTCCAGTTCAACGCCCAACCCGGGCGCGCGGGTAACGGCCACGCAGCCGCCCTGGATCGTCAGCTTGCCGCCCTTGATCACCTCTTCGTCCGGCTCCTGCCATGGGTAATGGGTGTCGCAGGCGTAGCCCAGGTTAGGCACGGCGGCGGCCACGTGGGCCATGGCCATCAGGCTGATGCCCAAATGCGAGTTGGAGTGCATGGACACGCCCAGGCCGAAGGTGTCGCACATCTTCGCCAGCACCTGGGTATCGCGCAGGCCGCCCCAATAGTGATGGTCCGCCAGCACGATCTGCACACTGTTCAACGCCACGCTGCGGCGGAATTCGTCGAAGTCCGTCACCACCATGTTGGTCGCCAGCGACAGCCCGGTGTGCCGGTGTAGCTCGGCCATGCCCTCTAGCCCAGGGGTGGGGTCTTCGTAGTATTGAAGGTCGTCGCCCAGCAGTTGCGCCATGCGCAAGGCGGTTTCCAGCGACCAGTTGCCGTTGGGATCGATGCGCAGCGGGTGCTCAGGGAAGGCGCGCTTGAGCGCCTTGATACAGGCCACTTCGTGCTCGGGCGTCAGCGCACCGGCCTTGAGCTTGATGCTCTGGAACCCATGCGCCTCGATCATCCGCGCGGCCTGGGCGACGATCTGCGCTTCGCTCAGGGCCTCGCCCCAGGTATCCGCCGGATAAGGCGCGCCCACGTGCTGCGCATACTTGAAGAACAGATAGGCGCTGAACGGTACGCGCTCGCGCACCGCGCCGCCGAGCAGGTCCACCAGGGGCACGTTCAACGAGCGCGCCTGCAGGTCCAGGAAGGCCACTTCGAACGCCGAATAGGCATTGCTCACCGCCTTGCTGGCGTGGGAACCGGGGGCTAGCTCGGCCCCTTGCACGCTGGCGGGTTTGTGCGCGGCAACCGTGGCCTGCACCACCTGGCGCAGGCCGTTGAGGTTGAAGGGGTCCAGGCCGATCAAGGGCGCCTGCAATGCTTGCTGGATCGCCAGCGCCGGCGCGTCACCGTAGCTTTCGCCCAGGCCGATGTAGCCGTTGTCGCTTTCCACCTCGATGATCGAGCGCAGCGCATAGGGCTCGTGGATGCCACTGGCATTGAGCAGCGGCGGGTCGCGGAAGGCAATCGGGGTAACGGTCACGCGGATGATCTTCACGTCAAAACTCCTGGGTGAAAAAAACAGAAAAACAGCTTCAAACAGCCACCGGCTCGCGCTTGCCGCCGCCCGACAAGCGTTCGCCAGCGCCGGGCTTGCCGCGGGCAAACATCACCACCACCGCCGCCAGCACCGAAGTGATCGCCAGGCCATACAGCCCGCCCTGGATCGAACCCGTGGTTTGTTCCAGAAAGCCAAACGCGGTGGGCGCCACAAAACCGCCAAGGTTGCCAATGGAGTTGATCAAGGCGATCACCGCCGCGGCGATGCGCGCATCCAGATACCCCTGCGGCAACGGCCAGAACAGTGCCGAGGCGGCCTTGAAGCCGATGGCGGCAAAGCAGATGGCAACGAAGGCGAACACCGGCCCACCGGTGGTGGACATGAACATCCCCAGCGCGGCGATCAGCAGGGTCAGCGCGCACCAGGCCTGCTGATGACGCCACTTGGCGGCCAGGGCGGCGAAGCCGTACATGGCAGCGATAGAGATCAGCCAGGGAACGGCGTTGAGCAAGCCCACCTGGAAATCCCCCAGGTTGCCCATTTGCTTGATCATGCTGGGCAGCCAGAAGGTCGCGCCGTAAATGGTCAGGGCCACTGAGAAGTAGATGAAGCAGAACAGCAGGATCTGTCGGTCCGCCAGCAGCCTTAGCAGTGACGGCCGCCCGCCTCGCTCCGCCTCACGCGCCGCCTGCTCGGTGGCGATGGTGCCAATCAGTGCCTGGCGCTCCTCCACCGTCAGCCACTTGGCTTGCTCGGGGTGCGACTGCAGGTGCAGCCACACGAAACCGCAGAGCACCACCGAGGCCAGGCCTTCGATCAAGAACATCCACTGCCAGGCATGCAGGCCAGGCAGGTTCAGGCTAAGCACCCCCCCGGACACAGGGCCGGAGATCACCGAGGCGATGGCCGAGCCGCTGAGGAACACCGCCATGGCCTTGCCGCGCTCGGCGGCCGGCAACCACTGGGTGAAGTAATAAATGATGCCTGGGAAGAACCCGGCTTCGGCCGCGCCGAGCACGAAGCGCAACACATAGAAGCTGATTTCGCCGCGCACGAAGGCCATGGCCATCGCCGCCACGCCCCAGGTGAGCATGATCCGCGCCAGCCAGGCGCGCGCACCATAGCGCTGCAATAAGAGGTTCGACGGCACCTCGAACAACGCGTAGCCAATGAAGAACAACCCGGCGCCCAGGCCGTAGGCGGCGGCGCCAATGCCCAGGTCGGCTTCCATGTGGGCGCGGACGAAGCCGATGTTCACCCGGTCGATGTAATTGACGATGAACATCACTACGAACAGCGGCAGCACATGGCGTTTGACCTTGCTCGCCGCCCGGGCGAGCACGTCCACGTGGACAGGGCTATGGGGCTGGTTCACAGGGTGTCTCCCGGTTTTGTTTTTGTGGGGGCACAGGGTTAGCGGGCTTTGCCAGGCCTACAGGCTCGGGGTGAACCCGGGCACTTCACGGATGATGGACCTGAGCATTGTTGCGGTCTAATCTAGATTGGGTGTCGATTGATACCCGGAATGAATCAGTGTTTGAACTCGCGCAGCTCCGTTGCTTCACCACCGTGGCCAGCGAACTCAACTTTCGCCGCGCGGCCGAGCGCCTGAACATGACCCAGCCGCCGCTGAGCCGGCAAATCCAGCTGCTTGAGCATCAGTTGGGCGTGGCCCTGCTCACCCGCAGCACCCGCAGCGTGGCGTTGACCGCCGCAGGCCGGGCGTTCTTCGTGGAGGCGCAGAACCTGCTGGAACGGGCGGAGATGGCCGCCGTTGCGGCGCGGCGTTTCGCTGCAGGGGACATTGGCTCGGTAACCATCGGCTTCGTTGGCAGCGCGGTGTATGAATTCCTCCCCCGGGTCATCGCCGAGGCCCGCGAGCAGCAGCCGAACGTGAACATCGCACTCACCGAAATGAACACCGCACAGCAGCAGGAAGCCTTGCGCGCGCGCCGCATCGACCTGGGCATCGCCCGGGCACCATTGCATGCGCCGGGTTTTGCCAGCGAGCGGCTGGTGCGCGAACCCTTCGTGCTGGCGGTCGGCGCCGCTCACCCACTGGCCCACGCCGCGCGACCGAGCGTGGCCGACCTGCACGGCGAGCCGTTCCTGATGTACTCACATGCCGCCTACGCGCCTTTCAACGAGCTGCTCACCGGCATGTTCCGCTCCGCGGGGGTGACCCCAGACTACGTGCAGTGGCTGGGGTCATCCTTGACCATCCTGGCCCTGGTGAATGCCGGGCTGGGCCTGGCGCTGGTGCCCCGCTGCGCCACCAACGTGGTGTTCAGGAACGTGGTGTTCCGCGAACTGGATCTGGACGAAGGCGTGCAGAGCGAGCTGCATCTGATCTGGCGGGCCGATACCGACAACCCCGCCTGCCTGATGTTGCTCGAGGCCATTCGCGGCGCGGTATGACGGCCACGGGCCCTGTTAACCTCATCAAAAACGGCGCTTTGAACCAAAAGCGACCTCCCGGCTCTGCCTGTCAAATTTATTAAGCTACCGTTCCCCTTGGGCCAGTGCCGGCCAGCCGAAGGCCCAACGCCCGTAGCCGGCGCATGGCCCCTCGGACCTACTTTTGGGGGGTGGCTATGAATAAAACAGACAGTTCCACAGCGGGCGGAGACGCCGCGCAGCTGGCAGCCTTGGGTTACAGCTCCAACTTCGAGCGCAAGATGAGCGCCTGGGAAAACTTCGCTCTGGGCTTCACCTACCTGTCGCCGGTGGTGGGGGTGTATACGCTGTTCGGCATCTGCCTCGCCGCTGGTGGCCCGCCGATGTTCTGGTCTTACCTGTTGGTGGGGATCGGGCAATTCCTGGTGTGCCTGATCTTCTGTGAAGTGGTGTCGCAGTTCCCGATTTCCGGCGGCATTTATCCTTGGGCGCGGCGCCTGGTGGGCAAGCGCTGGGCGTGGATGGTCGGCTGGATCTATTCCTGCTCGCTGTGCGTGACCATCGCCGCCGTGGCGTTGGGCGCCGGGCCGTATATTGCCGCCATGCTCGGCTTCGCCCCGAGCGTGGTCACCAACACCCTAGTGGCGTTGGCGCTGACCGCCCTGGCAACGCTGCTCAACCTCAGCGGCACGCGGCTGCTGGCGCGGGTCGCCATGTTCGGATTCATCTGCGAGCTGCTCGGGGCCCTGGTGATCGGCGGCTACCTATTGCTGTTCGAGCGCCATCAGCCCGTGGCTGTGCTCTGGAACACCTTCGACATCCGCATAGACGGCAGCTATTGGCCCGCATTCCTCACCGCGTCGCTGGCCGGGATGTTCCTGTATTACGGCTTCGAAGCCTGCGGCGACGTCGCCGAGGAAACCCCCAACCCTGGCCGGCAAATCCCTCGGGCCATGCGCATGACCCTCTACATCGGCGGTGGCGCGGCCGTTTTCGCCGCGCTGGCGCTGATCCTCGCCGTGCCGGACATCGGCAAGGTGATCGCCGGAGAAGATACCGACCCCGTGTTCACAGTGATGAGCAATGCCTTCGGCGCCACCGGCTGGCGCGTAGTCACCACCGTCATCGCGGTGTCGTTCATCTCCTGCGTGCTCAGCCTGCAAGCCGCCGCCAGCCGCTTGCTGTACTCGTTCGCTCGGGACGAAATGGTCATGGGCAGCACCGTGCTGAAAAAACTCTCGCCCCATACGCGGGTGCCCACGGCCGCACTGCTGGTGTGCGGCATCATCCCGGCGCTGATCATCGCCGCCGGGCTGGTGCTGGAAAACGCCTTGGCGATCATCGTCAGCTTCGCCGCCATCGGCATTTACCTGGCCTTCCAGATGATCGTCGGCGGCGCGCTCTACGCCCGCGCTCGCGGCTGGCAGCCGTCGGGGCATTTCAAGCTGGGCGCCTGGGCCTGGCCGGTGAACGTGCTGGCACTGGCCTATGGGCTGTTGGCAATCGCCAACATGTCCTGGCCACGCACGCCGGATGCGCCTTGGTATAGCAACTACGGGATCATCGTCACGGCAGTGATCGTGATCGCCCTCGGCCTGGCCTACATGCTGCTGTTCAAGCCCTACGACAAAGGCTCGGCGCCGTTTGCCGACGCCTGGACCCTGGCCGGCGAGCGCGGCCCGCGGGTGGCGCCCGCGCCCACCGCTACGCGCTAGCGGATCACAGCGTAAAGCGCTTGACCAACCCGTTGAGGTCGTTGGCCAGGCGCGCCAGCTCATCGGTGGCTTCGCTGGTTTGCTGAGCGCCGGCGGCGGTCTGCACGGACAGGTCGCGGATGCTGACCAGGCTGCGGTCGACTTCCCGAGCCACCTGGGCCTGTTCCTCGGAGGCGCTGGCGATCAACAGGTTGCGGTCATTGATGCTGGCGACCGCCTGGGTAATGGTGCCCAGGGCCTGGCCGGCGGCGTTGGCCTTGCCCATGGTGGTGCGGGCGCGCTCGGCGCTGTGCTGCAGGGCCTCGACGGTGAGGCCGGTGCCCTGCTGAATGCTGCCGATCATGCTTTCGATCTCCCGGGTGGACTCACCCGTACGATGCGCCAGCGCGCGCACTTCGTCGGCCACCACGGCAAAGCCGCGCCCGGCATCGCCAGCGCGGGCGGCTTCGATGGCGGCATTGAGCGCCAGCAGGTTGGTTTGTTCAGCCACGGCGCGAATCACGTCCAGCACCGTGCTGATGTTGCGCGTTTGCGCGGCCAGCGCGGTGGCGCGGTCCGAGGCGCTCATCACGTCGTCGCTCAGCGCCTGGATCGAGGCAATCGCATCGGCGAGCTGCGCCCGGCCGTCAGCGGCCGAGCGGCTGGACGCCTGGGAAGCCTCGGAGGTAGACACCGCATTGGTAGCCACCTCTTCAACGGCGGCGGTCATCTGGTTGACCGCGGTGGCGGCCTGCTCGATCTCGGCATTCTGCCGCTGCAGGCCACGGGTGCTTTCTTCCATCACCGCGCTCATCTGCTCGGCGGCTGCCGAAAGTTGCCGCGAGGAATCGCCGATCTGGCCGATGGTCTGGCGCAGGTTGCCCTGCATGGTGCCCAGGGCGGCGAACAGTTGCGTGGCCTCGTCATCGCCATCGGGCTCGATGGCGCGGTTCAGGCTCCCCTGGGCAATCCCGTTGGCGAAGCCTACCGCCTGGCGGATTGGCGCAATGATGCTGCGGGTTAGGGTCAGCGCCAGTATCAGGGTGACGGCCAGTGCCACCAGGATTACCGCGCAAATCACACCGCGCGCGCTGCTATAGGTGGCGTCGGAAAACGCTGCGGCCCTGGTCGCGCCCGCCTGGTTGAAATCCCGCAGGGCAGACAGCTTTTCATTGAGTTGCGGCCCCAGAGCGGCCAGGGCCTGGTTGATCGGCCCGGTGACAGCCTCCGCTGCGCTGCCGGCAATGGCCCGCTGGCGCTCGGCCAAGGTGTTGGCGTACTGGCCGAAGGTGTCGCGTGCGGCATTGAAGACTTGCCGTTCCTCAGGGCTGGCGATAAGCGCTTCGTAGTCACTCAGGGCGCGCTTGATGTCCTGGATCGAGCCCGTGACCAGTTCGTCGCTCTTGCGGAACGTGTCAGGGTCCTTGAAAGCGAGTTGGCGCAAGGATTCAACGCGAATCCGGGCAAAGCTCAAGGCAATGTCGTCGGCCATGGCCTGGCTGTGCATCCAATGGCTTTCCACGGTCGCGCCCGAGGCGCGTATCGCCGCCATCTGGGTCAGGCTGAACAGCCCCACCGCGATCAGCAGCAATGCCACCAGGGCAAAGAACAGGAAGGTGCGGTGGGCAATCTTTATTCTTCTTAGCATGGCGACGTCCAGGTTGAGGCAGGCGCAACGGTGGATATGGGTTTCACTGCATCGGCGGCCGCTTCGTTAACTTGAACGGTGCCGACGGCACCACGACCTATTCCGGCTTCAGGCCGAAACCCCACTGATGTTGCAGAAGGGCGGAATACGCCGCCCGCGCGCCAGGGGCCAGGTGGCGCGCGTAGATCTGCGCCACCTGGGCGCGGATAGTGGGGATGGTCTGGTTGATCCGGGCGATCACCGTACGGCCCAGCTCACTGCTGGAGCAGGCGAAGTAGCCGAATACGAAGGCCGGGGCGCCTTTGAGGGGATAGGCGCGCAAGTCAATCAACTTCGCCCCGGGCTGGGCCGCCAGGTAGGTGATTTCGTTCGAGTACGACAACACCCCGTCGAGGCTATGCTCGTGCGCCGCCAGAAGGGTGAGCAGGCCGCCTAGCTGGTCCTTGGAAAAGCGCCGGTACACCGCAGTGCTGTCTTTGTAGGCCTCCACCACCGGGTCGACCGTTGCGCCATAGCGGCGCCCGCCGAGCAAGCCCAGGCGAAAGGTACCTGTGGCAAGCAACTGCTGCAGGTCCACCTGGCCGTCCAAGACCGCCGGCGGCTGGGCGCGGCCGGCCGGTACGTAGAGCTGCACCGGCAGCATCATCAGGTAAGGCTCGCTAAAAACCATGAAGCGCTCGCGCTCCGGGGTTTTTAGAAAGCCGGCGAAGCAAACGTCGCCGTGGCTTTTCATTTCCTGTTCGATGCGCTGGTAGTTCGGCGGGACCGCCTGTGACACATGCTCGTAACCACTGAGGTTGGCCACGGCAATGCCTTGGGCGTAGTCGCCCACCCCGTGCTCGGGGCCTGACAGGATGAACAGCGGGGGGAAATCGAGGGTCAACCAGCGCACGGTCGGCGTGGTCTCGCTGGTAGTGACGGCGCCGGCGATGCCGGTAGCCAAAGCGAACAGCAGCGCGAGGGTACAACGGCTACCACGCATTTGGGTGAGTCCTGGCGGTTGCTAAACGTGCTTAGAGGTCTACAGAGACTAGGCGTGGTTCGCTTCAAACTCCAGCCAACGCGCTGGAGCGTAAAGTTTTTTGTATCAGCGCCGATACCCTCGCAGGCCGCCGCTCGCCCGCCCTTCAGGCGTGGCAGGTAGCGGCGCGGCCAGCCCGGACGGATCACTATAAATGCCAGAAGTCCCCACTCATTACGCCAACCTGCGCGTGGCGCGCAATGCGCCGCCGGAGGTGATTCGCGCCGCCTACAAGGCGCTGATGCAAAAGCACCACCCCGACCGTAACCCGGGCAATCAGGAGGCTGAGCGCATCGTCAAGCTGCTCAACGACGCCTATGCGGTGCTCAACGATCCGGCGCAACGGGCCCGCCACGACCTCTGGATCGCCAAGCAGAAAGAAAGCCGGCTGCGGGCGCAGCTTCAACAGCTTGGCGCGCCCGCCAAGGCGGCTTCCATCGGGCCCGCGACGCGCCAACGGTGGAAGATCGTACTCGGCCTGTTACTGGCGTTCGCCCTGGGCATGGGCCTGGCGGCGCAGCTGCTGACCCACGCGCGCCCACCTGCCGCCGTCGTCTGGCGCCGCTGACCTTCAGCGCGGCGATGGAATCATCCTAAAGGCCATTGGTCTATGGTCATTACGGGTACATCCAATCGCTGGGGGGCAACGGCCCCCTGCTCACGCATACGATGAAGAGGAGCCTGGGCCATGCCGACTTCCCGTCTCGACGACATTCACGCGCCTACCTGGCGGCACATGCTCGATGGCGTAGATAAAGCCGCGGATTACATGGAAATCCGCGAAAACGCCGCCAAGGCCACTGGCTACCTCAATTGCCTGACGGATTTTGGCCTGGTCAACCTGGGCCAGCGCAAAGCCATGGCCGAGCGCATCAGCACCGTCTCCCGCCATCGCCTCGAAGCCCTGCGCAACGCTGCCTCGATCAGTTCCGATCCTTGGTAGGCGGTCTTTTAACGGGTGTTATCGGCGAAGGGAAAAGGCCACGCCTGGACGTGAAGCGGCGTGGATTATTCGCGGGTAACTCCACGCCCATAGGGCGTGCGCGAAACGGATCCAACAATGAAAATTTTCTTTCGCTGCCAGCAGGTTACGCGGATCCATTATTCGTTCAGCCACCATTAAGGATCCAACTAAGGCCGAATTAACGGATCCATTAATAGTTGAACTAATGGTCGATTTTTTAATAAAGAACCGCTTGGTTACGCCGATACGCCTCATAGCAAAAGGGGACATAAGCCATGCCAAGCAATCACAATCACACCGCTCCAACCCACTTACCTGCCTCGCGCTTCTACGCGGATCGCTGCCTGCTTGCCGCGGCTTGCGCGGCCATCTGCGGCTGGGCCCTGTCCCTCGCTTGGTTGTGGGTAGCATGAGCATGCGCCCGTCGCGGGTCCAGTGGCTGATGCTGGCACTGGGGGTTTGCCTGTTCCTGTTCATGGACGCCGAGCTCTGGCGCAGCGTTGCCGCCCAGGTGTGACCCGGCAAGCCCTCCCTTGCCCGATAGCACTACTACACTGACGGCTTTCATTGCCCTGAAAGCTAGAGGTGGCCCCTGAACATTCAACCTTTCGCTATCGCCATCGACGATGCCGCCTTGGCGGATCTGCAACAGCGCCTGGCGCGGACCCGGTGGGTCGAGGGCATGCCCGGTGAGGGCTGGCAGGAAGGCACCAGCCTCCCCTGGCTACGCTCGCTGCTGACCTACTGGGGTACCGAATTCGACTGGCGCACCCAGGAAGCACGGCTCAACGCCCTGCCCCAGTTCACCGCCGAGATAAGCGGGCAGACCGTGCATTTCGTACACCAACGTGGCGTGGGCCCGGCACCGTTGCCGCTGATCCTCACCCATGGCTGGCCAGGCTCGTTCATCGAGATGCAGGCGATTATCCCACTGCTCACAGACCCCGCCAGCCATGGCGCCGACGCCGCCGATGCCTTCGATGTGGTGGTGCCCTCGTTGCCCGGCTACGGTTTTTCGCCCGCCCCGGCGCAACCGGGCACCGGCCCGTTCGAAGTGGCTGGGCTTTGGGCCGAGCTGATGGCCGGGCTGGGGTATCAGCGCTTCGGCGCCCAAGGCGGCGACTGGGGCGCGGCGGTGTCCAGCTGGCTGGCCTACCGTTACCCAGCGCACGTGCTGGGGCTGCATTTGAATTACCTGCCGGGCGCTTACCGCCCTCCCCTGGGCGATGGCCAACCGCCGCTCAGCGAGGAGGAGCAGCGGTTTCTCGACACGCTGGCCACGTGGGCAGAGCAGGAAGGGGCCTACAGCAAGATCCAGGGCACCAAGCCGCAGAGCCTCGCCGTGGGCTTGAACGACTCCCCCGCCGGGCTGGCGGCCTGGATCGCGGAAAAATTCTATGCCTGGAGTGACTGCGAGGGCGACATTGCCAACGCCATCGCCCTCGACGACCTGCTCACCAACCTCTCGATCTACTGGTTCACCGGCTGCATCGGTTCGTCCATACGGCTGTACCTCGAAAGCCGCAAGCGCCCGCTGCACTTCGCCCCCGGGGAGCGCGTGCAGCCGCCGCTGGGCATGGCCCAGTTTCCCAAGGAGCTGTCCATGCCGCCGCGCAGTTGGGTACAGCGGTGCTTCAACGTGCAGCGCTTCACCCGCATGAGCAAAGGCGGCCACTTCGCTGCGATGGAACAGCCGCAGGCGTTGGCCGAGGAAATACGAGCGTTTTTCCGCCCATTGCGGTAGCGCGCCGGTTCGCGGGCCAACGCCCGCGCCCCCGGTTCATCCACGTGGGGCCGAGCGCGAGCCACGGGAACACGCGATCAGAACGTTTGCCCCAGCGAGAACTGGAACACCTGGGTTTCGGCGCCGGAGGGCTTTTTCACCGGCAGGGCCAGGCTGAAGCTCAACGGGCCAAGGGCTGAATACCAGGTCACGCCTACCCCCAGCGAGCTGGCCATTTCGCTGAGGTCCACGCCGCCGCAATTCTCGGTGGTGGAAAGGTAGCACTTGCTGCTGTACACAGTGCCGGCATCCCAGAACAGGCTGGTGCGGACCGATTTCTGATCCTTGATGAACGGCAGCGGGAAGAGGTACTCCACCCCGCCGGTGATCATGATGTTGCCGCCCAAGGCATCGGTGTCGCGGTCGCTGTAGTAAGCCTGGCCCATGCTGCTGTAGTTGCCGGTGGCCGGAGTGCTGCGCGCGCCGAGGGTGCTGTCCTTGAAGCCGCGCACTGAGTTCAGGCCGCCGGCCAGGTAGTTTTCATAGAACGGCAGCCCGTCGGTGCCGCCGTAGCCGTTACCGTAGCCCAGCTTGGTATGGAAGCGCAGCGCCTGGTTGTCGCCCAGGGGCGCGAACACCTGCCCTGCGTAATCGAGCTTATAGAACTGCAGGTCGCTGCCGGGGATGGTGCTCATCAAACTCAGGTTCTGCGAATAACCCTTGGTTGGCAGCGTGCCGCGATTGAGCGCCGACTGCGACCAGCCGACGGTGGCCTTGAAGTTGGTGAACTCGCTGCCCTCGCGTTGCACGAAATCGTACAGCTCGTCTGCGCTATAGGTGCCCAGGTCGAGGGAATCGTGCTGCACGGACACCCCGTAGGTCAGCCGCGAGGTTTCGCTGATGGGGTAGCCCAGGGTGATGCCGGTGCCCAGGCTGTTGATGGCGTAATAGGAAACATCGTCATCGTCGTAGAGCTTGCTGTAGTCGGTGCTCTTGTAGAACACGTTGTATCCGAGGCTCACCCCGTCTGGGGTGAAATACGGATTGGTGAAGCCGAAGTTGTAGCTGCTTTGGTATTCGGAACGGGTGAGGCCGATGCTCACCTGGTTACCCGTGCCCAGGAAGTTGCTCTGGCTGATCGAGCCACCGAGGATCAGCCCCGCGCTCTGGGCGAAGCCCACGCTGGCGGTGATCGAGCCCGAGGGTTGCTCTTCCACGGTGTAGTTCACGTCCACCTGGTCGTCGGTGCCAGGCACCGCCGGGGTTTCGACGTTCACTTCCTTGAAGTAGCCCAGGCGCTCCAGGCGCGTCTTGGACTGGTCGATCAGGTAGGTCGACGCCCAGCCGCCTTCCATCTGGCGCATTTCACGGCGCAGCACTTCGTCTTCGGTCTTGGTGTTGCCGCGGAAGTTCACGCGGTTTACGTAGGCACGCTTGCCGGGGTCCACCACGAAGGTGATGTCCACGGTGTGGTCTTCGTTGTGCGGCTGCGGCACGCCGTTGACGTTGGCGAAGGTGTAGCCTTCGTTGCCCAGGCGACGGGTGATCAGGTCCGAGGTGGACGTCATCACCTTGCGCGAGAACACCTGGCCGGGCTTGACCAGCATCAGGTCCTGGATCTGCTGCTCGGGCACCTTCAGGTCGCCGCTGAGCTTGACGTCGCGGACCTTGTACTTCTCGCCTTCGTTCACGTTGACGGTGATGTAGACATGTTTCTTGTCCGGGGTGATCGACACCTGGGTGGAAGCGATGTCCATGTTGATGTAGCCGCGGTCCAGGTAATAGGAACGCAGCCGCTCCAGGTCACCGGACAGTTTCTCGCGGGCGTACTTGTCGTCGTTCTTGAAGAACGACAGCCAGTTGGTGGTTTTCAGCTCGAACAGGTCGACCAGGTCCTGCTCGGGGAACACGGTGTTGCCCACCACGTTGATGTGCTGGATCGCCGCGACCGTGCCTTCGTTGATCTTGATCTTCAGGCCCACGCGGTTGCGCGGCTGGGTCACCACCTCGGTATCTACCGTGGCCGAGTAGCGGCCCTGGGCGACGTACTGGCGCTGAAGTTCGTTACGCACGCCTTCGAGGGTGGCGCGCTGGAAGATTTCCCCTTCGGCCAGGCCCGATTGTTTCAGGCCCTTGAGCAGGTCTTCGGTGGAAATGGCCTTGTTGCCTTCGATCTCGATGCTGGCGACCGACGGCCGCTCCACTACGTTGATCACCAGGACGTTACCGTCGCGCCCCAGTTGAATGTCCTGGAAGAACCCGGTCTTGAACAGCGCACGCGTGGAGTCCACCAGCTTGCGGTCATCGGCCTCTTCGCCCACGTTCAGGGGCAGGGCGCCGAAGACGCTGCCGGCGGACACCCGCTGCAGGCCATTGACACGAATATCGGAGATGGTGAAGGACTCGGCGTAAGCGGTACCGGCAAACAGCACGGCCGCAAGCGAGAACGTTGCCGGCATTGTTGGCCGTGGTACAAAGCGCAAAACACTCACCAACAATGAATCAATATTCATAAATAACCCGCGACTGCCACTGCGTTACGGGGCGAGTGAAATAACGGTCGCCCTCGCATGTATGAATTTCATATTCAGGCTTGCAGGGCTTGCCGTGCTCCATGCCCTCGTGCTTCACCACCCGGGCCACCTCTTGAAAGCGCAGCGCGCCGGTGCCGTTGTGAGAGGGGCCGGTGAGTACGTTCACCCGCTGGAACCAGCCCGTGCCCGCGGCGCCGGCGCCGAAGGAACCGAGCATGGCTTCGAACCGCTCCAGGCGGGAAAACGCCCAGAGCGTCTGCTCGCCCCTGGCCCCGTCGTTCGAATCGGAGCCGGTGAACACGAACAGGTTTATGGAGGGGTCGTCTTCACAGAAAAAGTCGTAGGGCAACAGCCCGCCCATCATCTTGCTGCCAGGCACGAAGCCTTTTTTATGCACCAGAAACATAGTTGCCCCACCCACAACGCCATGGAAACCAATAACGGCCGGATAAGAACATGGGAGATGGGCAATAACTATCTGCACATTATGTGTAAATAAGCCGGGGCCGTTACAAATAGCGCCGCGATAGAGCACCGTGGATACCACTCGACTGCAAGCGCAGGAGTTGTACGCAAACGTCGTCAAAAATTTACCGGGCTTTACAGTGTGGCGGTGCGAAGTTGCCCGCGAGTGTGTGAGCGCTCGACAAAACGGCTCGAGTTCTACTCAGCCAGGCCGATACGCCGGCACCGAGCCTTTTCGGCTGCGTTTTGCAGCCGGCTCCTACTGCCCCGCAAGGTGTTCGATGAAGTTGACTCTAGGCAAGAAGCTGGCGTTGTCGGCCAGTGCTGCATTGCTATTGGTGGGCATCAGCCTGACCGCAACCCATTACGTTGAAAGCAAAAACACCCTGGAAGCGGACATCGCCAGCCAGGTCAGCAATACCGGTAAGGTATTCGCCGCCAATGTGAGCTACTGGCTGACCAGCAAGCAGCTGGCCATGGCCTCGGTGGCCGCCACCGCCAACCCCGCCGACCTGCCGCTGCAAATCCAGCAAGCGAAGGTGGCCGGAGGCTTCGATAACGTGTTCCTGGCCCGCCCGGACGGCACCCAGATCAACGCCAACGGCGTTAGCCTGCCAGCGGATAACAACGATCCGCGCCGCTGGAAGTGGTACCAGCAAGCATTGGCCGCCCCCGGCGACGTGTACTTCTCCACCCCCTCCGTGGCCGCCGCCACGCAAAGCTTCGTGCTCTCGCTGGGCAAGGTGCTGGCCTATAACGGCTCCACCGTCGGTGTGCTCGGCGCGGACGTAAGCATGAAGGAGATCCTCGGCCAGCTTAAACAGATCAAGCTTCCGGGCAACGGCTCGGCGTTCTTCGTCGATCGCAACGGCGTGGTGCTCGGCCACAACGATCAAAGCGTGCTGGACAAGCCAGTCGACAGCCTGTATCCGGCCTTGACCGCGAACGCCCTGCAGTCCCTCGCGGCCAGCGAAGGCGCGAACTTCCTGCTCACCGAGCAGGGCGAGCGGCTGTATGTGGTGCCGATCAATCATCAACAGCAGAAGCTGGTGATGGTGCTGGATCACGACGAGCTGCTGGCACCGCTGCGCACCAGCCTGTGGGTCAGCCTTGGCACTCTGGTGGCCATTCTGGTGGTGTCGCTGTTGCTGGTGAACGCCCTCTGCGTGTGGCTGCTGCGGCCATTGGGGGCGATGTCCGAGAGCCTGCAGGTGATCGCCAACGGCGATGGTGACCTGACTCAGCGTATCGCCGAGCAATCGCGTGACGAAGTCGGTGAACTGGGCCGCCACTTCAACCAGTTCGTTGGTAGCCTGCATACGCTGATCGGCCATGTGCGCCAGCAGGCCGTGGACATCGACCAGGAGTCGAGCAAGGTGCTCGATCGCAGCAGCGACTCGGCGAAAAGCCTCGAACAGTTGCAGCAAGAGCTGACGCTGGTGGCGACCGCGGTGACCGAAATGGCCAGCGCGACCCAGGAAATCGCCGGCAATGCCGAGCGCACCGCGGCCTCGGCGCAACAGTCGTCGGTGAGCAGCCTTCAAGGTCTGGAGCTGGTGCGCAAGACCCAAGGCTCGATCGCCGACCTGTCTGGGGAGATCTGCGCGGCCACCACCGTGGTCAACGAGCTGAGCGAATACTCGCAGTCGATCACCAGCGTGCTCACCAGCATCCAGGGGATTGCCGAGCAAACCAACCTGCTGGCCCTCAACGCAGCCATCGAAGCGGCCCGCGCCGGCGAGCAGGGTCGCGGCTTTGCCGTGGTAGCCGACGAAGTGCGCATGCTGTCCCAGCGCACCCAGGAGTCGACCAAGTCTATCCAGAGCACGGTGTCCAACATCCAGCGCATCACCCAGGACGCGGTGAACCGCATGGCCACCAGCACCGGCCTGGCCCAGCGCAGTGTGGGCGATGCCCAGCAGGCGTGCGCCTCGCTGGAAGCCATCACGGCCTCGGCGGACGAAATTTCCGGGATGTCTCAGCAGATCGCTTCGGCCGCCGAGGAGCAGTCTTCGGTGACCGAAGAAATCACCCGCAACGTGGTGACCATCAAGTCGTTGGGCGAGGAACTGGTGGACAGCGCGCAAAGCGCCGAGCACCAGGCGCGCAACCTGCAGGAACGCGCCGGCGACCTGAACGGTAAGGTGGCGCGGTTCATTTTGTAGCGCAGCCCTTCACACCTCGCTGATGCGGCTCACGCTGGTGATCCCACCGTTCCAGACCATTTCGTAATGAGCGGCCTGAACGATGGAGGTCACCGGGCGCGGGGTCATCAGCGCCCAGCAATCCCGGCCGGGGTCGCGGACCGAGTGATAGCGTAGCCCCGGCCGCCCGGCCTTGCGAAGCGCATGGCCTAGGCGCCGGGAGGCGCTGTAATCCTCGGGATCGTAGATCGGGTCGGTGAGCGGCAACCCTATGGCGTCGAGCATGTGCCTCTCGCTGAACTGGCACGCCAGGCCGCGGAACACGAAGCGCTCATAGTTGAGGCCATCGACCGCTGCCCAGTAGCGGTTCTGGTGATGGGTCACCTCGGCCAGCGCGGTTTCCATGCTCGCGGCCAGGTAGAGCACGCCGAAGGTGCCATCGCTGAACCGCGAGCCGGCGGGGTTCACGTGGGTGAAGGGAGCGGTTGCGTAGGAACATCCCGGAATGCCGAAGGGGATTTCCGTGCGGGCAATCAATTCCAGGCGGCCGGCCTCGTTCTGCAGGCGCGGGTTGGTCAGGGCCTGGATCTGGTACAGCGCCTCGAAGGCGGCAGCATCTGCCACGTCGTCGAACAGGGCGATGGGCGGGAACCGGGAGTTGACCAGCCGCCACGCCTGCCCCGCCGCCCCTGGACGCTCGGGTAGCTCCCCTGCACTTACCACAGGCCGCCCCGGAGCGCATCGATGCGGCGGAAGGTTTCGTAGAGCGAGATCATGTCGCCCTGGGCCATGATTTCCAGCGGCGAGCGGCCGTTGAAGTATTCATGATGGTTGGCCATGCGGACGAAGCCGTAGACGTTTTCCGGGTTATCGAACACCAGCCGCAACGCGGCATGGATGTTCAGCACCAGGCTCACACGCTGCATCTGATCGCCGTCGAGCGTCACCGCCCAGGCGGGGTCCGGTTGCTTGGCACGGGCATGGGTGCTGCGCGAAATCCGCAAGATGCGGCAGGCCTGGTCGATCGATGCCTGCCACTTGTCCAGAATTGCCACGGCCGCGCGCAAACCTGCCGCGCATTCGGCCTTGGAGAACGTGGCAACGGACAGGGCAATCACAGAAGACATGAACGAACCTCTTTAATCTGTAGACTCATATCTAACGCTTATTCGTCTGCAGACGCAAACCCGCACGTCGGATCCTCAAGGTCGACGGGGCATTCGGGGAGCGTGCAAGGCCCTGGCCTTCGCTCGCCGCCTTTCGTACAGGGCCTAGTCGGCAGCGCGTACCAATAACCCCTCACGGGTCAAGCGGAAATGATCGAAATCCGCCGCCAGTACCAGATGCCCGGCATAACGCGCCGCAGCCTCGCTGCGCAGGTCCTCGATGGACAACCCGCGCTGGGGTGTCGCCTGGTAACGCGGGCTGAAGTGGGTCAATACCAGGTTCGGCAAGCCGGCGACCGCGGCGAACTCGGCCACTGCCGCTGCGCTGCTGTGCCCGTGGTGGGCCTTGCCTTCGGCGACCGCGGCGGTGTAGGTGGCTTCGTGCACCAGCACCTGCGCGCCCTGGCAGGCCTGCATCAGGAGGTCCGGCTGGCTGTTGTCGCCGCCCACCACGATGCACTGCGCGGGGGTGTCATGGCGCACGTAGTCGGCGCTGCGCAATAGCCGTTCCCCTTGTTGCACGTCCTCCCCGCGCACCAACGCGCCCCAGGCGGGGCCGCGCTCGACGCCGTCGCGTTCGAGCCGGGCGAAGTCCAGCCGCGGCTGCGCGGCGGTGGCGTCGAAGCGGTAGGCGTAGGAAGGCACCCGGTGGCTCAGTGCGGTGGCGCTCACCGTCATCCTGCCGTCGCCCCACAGCCCCCCCTGCGCCAGGGCCTCGGTGGCATGGAACCGCAGCGTGTAGGGCAGCGTGGTGTGGGTCAGCTCCAGGGTGGTCAGCAACCAACGCTCGATGCCCGCCGGCGCGATGATATCCAACGGCGCCGTGCGGCCCTGCAGGCCTGCGCTGGCCAACAAGCCAGGCAACCCGTAGCAGTGGTCGCCGTGCACATGGGTGATGAAGATGCCCGCCAGCCCATGCAGCGACAGCGTGGTTCGCAGCAAGCGATGCTGGCTCCCCTCGCCGCAGTCGATCAGGTACCACCCTTTGCCCTGCCCCGCCAACAAGGCCAGGCCGCTGACATTGCGTGCTCGGGTCGGGGTTCCAGACGACGTGCCTAGAAACAGCAGCTCCATGGGCATCGCTCCAAAGGTCAAAGGGCGCAGTATGGCATCGCCGCCCCGGGGTCGAGCGCACCAGCGGCTATAGTGAGGGCATGGCTACCGTCACCTTCCGCTTCTACGCCAACCTCGAAGGCTTCCTGCCCAGCCAGCGGCGGGGCCGTGCGTTCGCTTGCGCCTGCCCGCCGCGGGCGACCACCCGGCACATGATCGAGGCCTTGGGCGTGCCGCATACTGAGGTAGCGCTGCTGCTGGTCAATGGCCAATCCGTGGGGCTAGACCAGCGGCTCGAAGGCGAAGACCGGGTCGCCGTGTACCCCAAATTCGAGCGCCTGGACATCAGCCCCATCAGCCGGCTGCATCAATTTCCGGCGGGCATCCCGCGTTTCGTCGCGGACGCTCACCTGGGCGGCCTGGCGCGGCTGCTGCGGATGGCGGGCTTCGATACCCTGTTCGACAATGCCTGCGCCGACCCGGCACTGGCGGCCATGGCCCGGCGAGAAGCGCGCATCCTGCTGACCCGGGACCGCGACCTGCTCAAGCACCGCGCGGTGACCCACGGCTGTTACGTGCACACGCTCAAGCCGGTGGCGCAGCTGCGCGAGCTGTACGACCGCCTGGACCTGCGCCCCAGCGCGCACCCCTTCAGCCTGTGCCTGAACTGCAACGCGGCCCTGTACGAGGTGGCCCGTGAGCAGGTGCTCGAGCGCCTGCCCCCGCGCGTGCGCGAGCAACAGCAGCGGTTCATGACATGCGGGCAATGCCAACGGCTGTACTGGGAAGGCTCGCACTGGAAGCGCATGCGCGTACTGCTGGCCTCGCTGGAAGACAGCGGATGAACGGCGCCTCGTATCGCCGACCTTTACTCCCCTTTACAGACCTTTTACCGGTAGCGGGTGTAGAGTTTTCCCCCCCGCAGAACACGCAGGTAACTGCCATGAGCAGAATCGATCCCGTCTCTACTGTCGCTGTGGCTTTCCTTCTGGTGCTGATCGCGCTGACCTCCTGGGCCCGGGCCGAACAACCGGGTACCACGGTGGTGCCGCCCAGTGCGATCCGGCAACTTCACTGAACTTTGCCGGCGCGCTTTGGCTCCCAGAATCATGTCGCCCAATCAAGGGCCTTGGTCGAAACCGCTTAGAAGGAGCCATCATGAGTGACCGTTTGCAAGGCAAGAAGGTGCTGATCATCACCTCCAACACCGGCATCGAGCGCGATGAACTGCTCAAGCCTCTGGAAGCCCTGAGTGGCGAAGGCGCCACTGTGACCCACGCCTCCATCGAAGGTGGCACCACCCAGACCTTCCTCCAAGACACGGAGAAGGACCGTACGGTTGAATCCAACGGCAAACTGGCCGGGCTCGACGCCGCTGGCTTCGATGTGCTGGTGATCCCCGGCGGCACGGTGAACGCCGATACGCTGCGTCAGGACGCCGACGCCCAGCGGCTGGTCAAGGCCTTCGCCGACGCCGGCAAGCCCATTGCGGCGATCTGCCACGGGCCCTGGGTGCTGATCGATGCTGGCGTGGTCGAGGGCAAGACGCTGACCTCTTACCCGAGCGTGCGCACCGACCTGCTCAATGCCAAGGCTGCGGGCTGGCAGGACACCGAAGTGTTCAATTGCGGCGCAAATGGCTGGACGCTGATCACCTCCCGGACGCCGAAAGACCTGCCAGCCTTCAACCAGGCCATCAGCCAGGCACTGCAAACCGCCTGAGCTTGCAACCGCATCCCTGTTGCCCGCCGCTTCGGCGGGCTTTTTTTTTGGCCGGCAAAGCACCGGGCATTGGCTGAAGTGCGTAAACGCTGGCACTGCCTATGCGAAAGAACAGCGTTGCGCTGGCATTAACGAAACGGCAATAAGCGAAACGGCACTTCAATAACATGCCGCGATAACATTATCGCCCTGCATTAGTTGGTACGCAAAACGCCGCCGAACAAAATCGTTTTGTGAAATAAATGGCTATAAAACAATAACCTAGGTATATATACCGCTCATCGGGCATTAAAATAGCAGCGGAACAAACACCCCCGCTTAGTTGGTCAGAAGTTATGTCCCGCTTGTGGGGCATCCGAACTAAAGACTAGGAGTGCATCATGGCTAACACCCAAAAAGGCTCTGGCAACTCTGGCAACTTTGCAAACGATCGTGAGAAAGCCTCCGAGGCGGGCAGGAAGGGCGGACAAGCCTCCAGCGGCAATACGAACCAAAGCAACAGCAAAAGCTCCGACTCCAGCCGCAAAGGCGGCTCCAGCGGCAGCAACCGTAAGAGCTAACCCCGCATACGCACGGAGGGCGGCCTAGCCGCCCTTCTGCGCAAACGCCCTCCGAGCAACCCTCGTGCCCTCCCCCTCGTTCATTTGACCCGCCTTGGGTCGGCTGTTATAACCCCGCCGCGAATTCGCCCCCTGGTAGCCCGTGCCCGCTGCCGGCTCCTGCCGCTCGGCCGAAAGCCGCATTCCAAAGCGCGTCGCAGCCGGCCATGCCTGAACTTTCCCGCTTCGCTGGTTTCAGTTCATCTCAAGACGCTCCAGCCATCGCTAAGCGAGGGCTCGGTGCCAGGCACTGGAGGGCGTCGAATCGAAAACTGACCTATTGCATGACAAAAACAGGACCGCGGTTATGACGGATAGCACCGTTGCAGTATCACCGGAACAGACCTCACCAGGCATCGCCAACGTCCAGCGGTTAAGCCTGTTCGTTTTCGCGCTGTTTTTCATTTTTGGCGGCATCACCAGCCTCAATGACATCCTCATCCCCAAGCTCAAAAGCCTGTTCAGCCTCAGCTATGCCGAGGCAATGCTGGTGCAATCGTCTTTCTTCCTGGCTTACGCCATCGCCTCTATCCCGGCCGCGCTGCTGATTACCCGGGTTGGCTACATGCGTGCCGCGGCATTCGGCCTGCTGACCATGGCGGTGGGCTGTGTGCTGTTCATTCCAGCCGCGTTGGTGGGGTTGTTCGCCGCGTTCCTGGTGGCGCTGTTCGTGCTGGCCATCGGCGTGACGGTGGTGCAGGTGGTCGCTAACCCGCTGATCTCACTGTTGGGGGCCAAGCAAACCGCCCACAGTCGGGTGACCTTTGCCCAGGCATTCAACTCGCTCGGCACCACGGTCGCGCCTTACCTGGGTGCGATGCTGATTCTCGGCTCGCTCAGCCAGGTGGACCCGGCCACGTTGTCTGGCTCGGCATTGGCCGCATTCCTCGCCGAGGAAGCCAAAGTGATCAGCAATACCTACGCCGGCATCGCCGTGGCGCTGGTGGCGGTCGCGCTGTTGGTGTGGCAGCAACGCAAGCAGCTGCCAAGCTCGGGCGCCAGTGAAGGCGCTAACCCGCTGACCGCCCTGAACCTGCTCAAGCAACCGCGCTTCGCTTTCGGCGCTGCCTGCATATTCTGCTACGTGGGCGCTGAGGTGGCGATCGGCAGCCTGCTGACCAACTTCCTGATGCAGGAGTCGACCTTCGGCTTCGGCGCCGAACTGGCGGGCAAGCACGTGGCGTACTACTGGGGCGGCGCGATGATCGGCCGCTTCATCGGCGCGGGCCTGTTGCGCGCCTTCGCGCCCGGCAAGGTACTGGCCTGCGCGGCCCTGATGGCGATCGTGCTGATCGCCAGCGCCGCCAACAGCCACGGCGCCGTCGCCGGTTGGTCGATCCTGGCCATCGGCCTGTTCAACTCCGTGATGTTCCCGACCATTTTCGCGCTGGCCTGTGAAGGCCTTGGCAAGCGCGCCGCGGAAGGCTCCGGGCTGATCTGCTGCGCCATCGTGGGCGGCGCCGTGGTGCCACCGCTGACCGGCCTTGCCGCCGACCACAGCACCCTCGCCCTTGCCCTGGCAGTGCCCGCGGTGTGCTACGCAGTGATCGCCAGCTACGGCTGGTACGCACGCCGGCCGGCGCTGGCCTGACCACTGCCCTCCGGGTAGGCGCCCTGCTGCGCGTGCGCCCGCACAGGCAAAGCCTGGCGCCTACCCGGAATCTCAGCCCAGGCCTTCATGGCGCGCTCGTGCGCAAGCGCTCCCCGCGCCCGCGCAGCCATTCCAACACCAGCAACAACACCACCGAGAAGCCAATCAGCAGCGTGGCGGCGGCAGCGATGGTGGGGCTTAGGTTTTCCCGGATGCCGCTGAACATCTGCCGGGGCAAGGTAGCCTGCTCCGGGCCTGCCAGGAACAGCGTGACCACGACTTCGTCGAACGAGGTGGCGAAGGCGAACAAGGCGCCGCTGATAACACCAGGCGCGATCAGCGGCAGGGTTACCCTGCGAAACGCCACCAACGGGGACGCACCAAGGTTCGCCGCTGCGCGCACCAGGTTGTAGTTAAAGCCCTGGAGCGTAGCGGACACGGTAATGATCACGAACGGCACGCCCAGCACAGCGTGCACCAGGATCAGCGACAGGTAGCTGTTACCCAACCCCAGTGGAGCGAAGAACAGATAGCTGGCCACGCCGACGATCACTACCGGCACCACCATGGGAGAAATCACCAGCGCCATTACCAAAGGCTTACCGGGGAACTCTCCGCGTACCAGGCCGATGGCCGCCAGCGTGCCAAAGCCCATTGCCAACAATGTTGCCGCGGGCGCCACTACCAGGCTATTGCGCAGCGCGCGCATCCATTCGGCGGAGGCGAAAAAATCCTGATACCAGTGCAACGAGAAGCCTTGCAGCGGGTACACCAGAAAGCTGCCGCTGTTGAACGACAGGGGCACGATCACCAGCACCGGCAGGATCAAAAACAGCAGCACCAGGGCGCACAACACCCGCAAGGTATAGAACCATAGGCGTTCGACTGGGGACTGGTAGGAATGGATCATCGGGGTTCCTTAACTCAGACGCAGGCGGCTGACGCTCACCAGCCGGTTGTAGATCAGGTACAGCACCACGGTCGCGAGCAGCAGCAGCCCGCCCAGTGCGGTAGCCATGCCCCAGTTGATGCTGACGTTGGTGTAGAAGGCAACGAAGTAGCTGACCATCTGGTCGTTCGGGCTGCCCAGCAGTGCCGGGGTGATGTAGTAACCGATGGCCAGGATGAACACCAACAGGCAACCGGCGCCTACCCCCGCCCAGGTCTGCGGGAAGTACACCCGCCAGAAGCTCGCAAACGGGTGACAGCCCAGGGAGATGGCCGCGCGCATGTAAGTGGGCGAAATGCCCTTCATGACGCTGTAAATCGGCAGGATCATGAACGGCAGCAGGATGTGCACCATGGAGATGTAGACGCCAGTGCGGTTGAACACCAACTCCAGGGGCTTGTCGATGATGCCCATGGCCAATAACGCACTGTTGATCAGCCCGCCGGACTGCAGCAACACGATCCACGCCGCCACCCGAACCAGGATGGACGTCCAGAACGGCAGCAGCACCAGGATCATCAGCAAATTGCTCTGCCGGGCTGGCAGGTTGGCGAGCAGGTACGCCAACGGGTAGGCCAGCAGCAGGCAGATGCCGGTGATGACCAAGCCCATCCATAAGGTACGGCCGAAGATGTCGAGGTAGATCGCCTGGTCCGGTGTGGCGGGCGCCAACTCGCCGAGGTCATCGATCCGATGATCCAGCGCCGCCAGCAAGTAATAGGGTGTGACGGCAGATGTGTTGCGGCGGATAACCTGCCAATAGGCAGGGTCGCCCCAGCGCTCGTCGATGGCTTCGAGCGCCTGCTTGTAGGGCCCTGGCATGTCGTCGGCGGGCAATGCCTTGGCGGTCTTCATCAGCAGGCTGCGATAGCCGGCCGATTCCATGTTCAGGCGCTTGGACAAATCGCCCAGTTGCTGGTTGACCCGGGCCTGGGCCAGGTCCTGGCTTAACGCTTGATAGGCGGCTTCGCCTGGCAGGCCTTTACCGTCCCAGGCGCGCACCGCCTCCACCGTTCGCGGCAGACTGCCGACCACTTCCGGGTTAGCGACGCTGCGTTGCAACAGGGTGACAATCGGCAGCAGGAACACGACGAGCAAGAACACCACCAGCGGCGCGATCAGCGCCTGGGCCTTCCAGCGATTCAAGCGCTCGGCGCGCGCCAGCCGCTGCTTCAACGAGGGGCTGGGCGCCTCGGCCTGGGGAACGGAAAGGGCCATCTAGCACTCCGCGTCAGGTTGAAAAAATGGCGCTCCCGCAGGGGAGCGCCCTATCGGCGCAAGGCGCTTACTTAGCCGCCCAGGCGTTGAAGCGCTGTTCCAGTTGCTCGCCGTTGTCGGCCCAGAAGCCCACGTCGATCTGCACCTGGCTGGCGATGTTTTCCGGCGTGGTGGGCATGTCCACCAGCAGGGCTTTGTCCAGCAGCGGTACGGCCTTGCTGTTCGCCGGGCCATAGGCGATGTTCTCGGAGTACACCTTCTGCTGTTCAGGTTGAACCGAGAAGGCAATGAAGGCCTTAGCCGCCTCGGCGTTCTTGGCACCGCGCGGAATGGCCCAGGCATCGAAGTCATACACGCCGCCGTTCCACACCACTTTCAAGTTGCTCTCCTTCTGCACCGCGGCGATCCGGCCGTTGTAAGCGGAACTCATCACCACGTCGCCGGAAGCTAGATATTGCGGCGGCTGGGCGCCAGCCTCCCACCACTGAATGTACGGCTTAAGCTCATCGAGCTTGGCGAAGGCTCGGCTCTGGCCGTCCTTGCTAGCCAGCACCTTGTACACGTCCTTGGGTGCCACGCCGTCGGCCATCAGGGCGAATTCCAGGGTGTACTTGGCGCCCTTGCGCAGGCCGCGCTTGCCCGGGAAACGCTTGACGTCCCAGAAATCGGCCCAGCTGGTGGGCGCGGTCTTAAGCTTGTCAGCGTTATACGCCAGCACCGTGGACCACACGAAAAAGCCTACGCCGCAGGGCTGAATAGCGCCTTTGACATAGTTCGCGGCATCGCCGAAGAGTTTGGGGTCAAGGGGTTCGAACATGTCCTCATCGCAGCCTCGTGACAGCTCCGGAGACTCGACTTCAACCAGGTCCCAGGACACGCTCTTGGTGTCCACCATAGCCTTGATCTTGGCCATTTCGCCGTTGTATTCGCCGGCGATGATCTTGCCATTCCCCTTTGCCTCCCAAGGCGCGTAGAACGCCTTGGCCTGGGCGGCCTTGTTGGCACCGCCGAACGACACCACAGTCAGGTCCGCGGCCATGGCATCGGCCGCGACCATCATCCCCAGGGCAATCGCGCCGAGTTTTAGATGCTTGAGCATGAATCATTCCTCCAAGTGTGCAGGTAGGTGCAGCCTTCTTCTTTTTCTCATTCGGTCAGCGCATCGAGCGCGCGCGCGTGCTCCACGTGCCAGCCCAGCGGGACCACATCCCCCACCGCCAGGGCAGGGTCGAGCTCAGCGATGGGTTGTTTGACGAAGAAATCACTGTTGCCGGCGACGTCCAGGCGCACTCGAACATGGTCACCGAGGTAAATGAACTCTGTGACGCGACCGGTAAACCGGTTCGCGTATTGGTCGACGCTGCCATTGAGGCGTACCCGCTCAGGGCGGACCGACAACGTCACCGGATCGCCCGGCTGGCCGACGTTCACCGCCAACGCCTGGATCTGCTCGCCGCGCGGCAGCTCCACGATGCACTGCTTCCCGCTTCGGCTCAGCAGGCGCCCGGGCAGCCGATTGTTCTCGCCGATGAAGTTGGCGACGAAGTTGTTCCCGGGATGTTCATACAGTGCGCGGGGATGGTCGATCTGCTGGATCTCGCCTTGATGGAACACCGCTACCCGGTCCGACATGGTCAGCGCCTCGCCCTGGTCGTGGGTCACATACACCACGGTCACCCCCAGGCGTTGATGCAGGTGCTTGATTTCCATCTGCATATGCTCGCGCAGCTGCTTGTCCAGCGCGCCGAGAGGTTCGTCCATCAGCACCAGCTGCGGCTCGAACACCAGTGCCCGGGCCAGGGCTACCCGCTGCTGCTGGCCGCCGGAAAGCTGCGCCGGATAACGCTGGGCGAAGGCGTCAAGCTGGACCATGCCCAGCGCGCGTTTCACCTTGTCGGCGATGTCTGCCTTGGGCATGCCCCGCACGCTTAGGGGAAACGCCAGGTTCTGCGCTACGGTCATGTGCGGAAAGAGCGCGTAGTTCTGGAACACCATGCCAATGTCGCGCTTGTGTGGCGGCAGGTGGTTGATGGCCCGACCCGCCAGCTGGATCTCACCCGCGGTGGGGGTTTCGAAACCGGCCAACATCATCAGGCTGGTGGTTTTGCCGGAACCGGAGGGGCCCAGCAGGGTCAGAAACTCGCCCTTGCGGATATCCAGGTTGAGGTCTTTGACAATGAGTGACTCACCGTCATAGCTCTTCTGTACGCCCCGAAAACTGACCAGAACCTCGGCCGCGCCAGGTTTCGCCTCGCTCATGTTCCGTACCCCAGTTGAAGAATGCCCGACGCACTCTACCCAAGGGCAAACCACCGGAAAATCGGTGGTTTGGAGAGATTGGCCTGAGCGTTCACGAAGGCGCGGGGTAAGGATTGCCCTACAGCGATGGCGGGCATGGGCATGATTTTCAATCCGACCCGCACGTGCTGCGGGCGCCGGAGTGTCGCGCACAGGCATGAGCCCCCAGGGGGAGCGGCGTATGCCACAGCATCGGGTTAGATCAAGCGATGCTCCATCGCATACTTCACCAGCTCGGCCAGGGAATTCACGCGCAGCTTTTGCATCAAGCGCGCCTTGTGGGTGCTGATGGTCTTGTTGCTCAAGGCCAGCTGCTCGGCGATATCGTTCACATTGGCGCCCTGGGCCAGGCGCTCGAACACGGAGAATTCCCGCTCCGACAGCAGCGAATGAAGCGGCCGTGAATCGGTCAGCCCTACCTCGAAGATCAGCCGGTCGGCCAGTTTAGGGTCGATATAACGGCCCCCGGCGGCAACCCGGCGAATCGCCGTGAGCAGCAGCGCCGGGTCGCTGTCCTTGGTGGCATACCCGGCAGCGCCCGCCTTGAGCGCGCGAGCGGCCATCTGGGCTTCATCGTGCATGGACAACATCAGGATTGCCGGGGGCGCGGCCAGCGCGCGAATCCGCGCAATGGCTTCCAGCCCGTTCACGCCAGGCATGGAAATATCCAGCAGTACCACGTCGCAGGTACGTTGACGCAGTTGTTCGAGCAACTGCTCGCCGTTGGCCGCCTCGCCGCACACCGCAAGGTCGCTGGCCATACCGATCAGTTGCTTGATGCCTTCGCGAACGATGGCGTGGTCTTCTGCCACGAATACCTGGATCAACCTGCCACCTTCCTGTTCAACGGCACCCTGACGTACAGGGAGGTGCCCTCCCCTGGCCGGCTTTGCAGGGCCAGCTGGCCACCCAGCAGCATGACCCGCTCGCGCATTCCCACCAGGCCAAACGATGCCGGACGATGAACGTCCGGCTCGAAACCGCTGCCGTCGTCGGTGATCGATAACCGCAGGGTGCCGCTGTGGACGCTCAATCTTACCTCTACGCTATGGGCGTTGGCGTGACGCATCACGTTAGTCAGGGCTTCCTGCAGGATGCGGAACAACCCTGTGGCCTTGGCATCGCTCAGTGCGGGCAGATGCTCGGGCAATTGCACCAGGCACGGAATGCCGGTGCGCCCTTCGAACCGGGTCGCCTGCCATTCGATGGCCGACGCCAACCCCGCATCGAGGATCGGCGGGCGCAGCGCGGTGGCGACATCCCGCACCTGCTTGAATAGCTGGGCGATCAGCCGCTTCATGCTATCCAGGCGCGGCTGTAAGCGTTGCCGCTGAGGCGCATCCAACTCGGCATAGCCAAGCTCGCACATGGACACTTCAAGCTTGAGCACCGTCAGCACTTGGCCGAGTTCGTCATGCACTTCCCGAGCGATGCGGGCTTTCTCTTCCTCTCGCACGCTTTCAAGGTGGGCCGCCAGCTCGCGGAGCTGCGCCTGGGCGCGGCGGCGCTCGCTCACATCGGTGAGAAACACCACCAGGTATTCTTCCTGGTCGTGACGCAGGAAGCTCAAAGCCACATCCACGTGCACCCAGCTGCCGTCGGCGTGCCGGCAACGGGTTTCCAGCACCGGAGCCTCCTCGCCCGCCCGCGCACGCTTCCACAGGTCTAGCCAGCGATCCATGCTCAAGCCGGGCTCGACCTGCGCCAGCGGCCGGTCGACCAATGCGCCGGGCGCGTAGCCGAGCAAACGTTCAGCGGCGCCATTGGCGTAGCGCAGATGGCTGTCCCAGTTGACCCAAAAGATTCCGACCGTGCTTTGATCGATGGAAAACTGCGTCAGGCGCAAGGCCGCCTCGCGCGCCTGCTGCGCGCTGAAGGCTTCCCGGGCGTGGCTCAGGCGCTGCTCCAGATGGCGCAACTGCCGGCGTTGCCAGCCGAAAGCGACAGCGAGCCCCACGAGCAGCACCGACGCCAGTATCCCCAGCCCTCGCCAGAATCCCGCCGGCGTGCCGGCGGTAGCGAAACCGGGTTGAAGCCAGCGCTCGCGCCACTGTTCCAATGCCTTGGCGGGGATCGCCTGCAAACCGGCCTGTACCAACTCGCGCAGCCGCGGCCGTTCCAGCGGGGTGCCGATGCGCAGCAGTTGCGGCAGGCCGATGTCGCCAACCACCGCCAGGGAGGCGAACTCGGCCTCCCGCGACAGCCTCCCCAGCTGGGCGTCGTCGAGCACTGCGTAGGCGACCCGCTGTGCCTCCAACTGCTCCAACGCACGGCGCTCCTGTGGCACTTCCACCACATCGAGGTTCGGATAGGTCGAGCGTAGGTAGTCGGCGACCGCCCCTGGGCCGCGTACCGCTACCCGGGTGCCCACCGCGACGGTTTCAAGGTCCACGGTGCCTTGGGCGCCGCGCTCTGCGATCAAACGCTGTGGGTTACGCAGGTAAGGATCGGAAAAATCCCATAAACGCAGCCCCGCCGGGGTTTGCAGCAGGCCGGGGGCAAGGTCGATGTCACCTTTGCGCAGCGCTTGCTCGAGCGCCGGCTGATCGTTGAACGGCCGCCATTGCACCTCCACCTCCAGCCGCTGGGCGAGTGCATTGATCAGATCGATATTCAGCCCTGTGAGCCGCCCGGAACGGCGATCGAGCTGCGCATAAGGGCTCTGAAGCACTACGCCGGCGCGCCACTGTGGATGTTGCGCCAGCCATTCGCGCTGCGCCGGGTCCAGCGGTAGCGCAATGGCCGCCGTGGCCGCCAGCAACGTCAGCAGCAGGCTTATGGCACGCAGCACAGGCAAAAGAACCGTCGCGGTATAGAGCATGATCACGGCCGCCAGGAAACGAAGCCGCAGCATAAGAGAAACCCAGCGAGCCAACCAGCCACGGCGTCAGAAGGTCGCAGCAAGCCGCCAGGCATGCACTCAAAGCGCCCAGCCCAAGCCGAGCGCTTTGTGCAGGGAAGTGAAATCCTTGAGCAACTGAGCATCGCCGGCGATGCGGTTCTGCTCGGCTTCGAAGCGGGTGCGCTCGGCGTCGAGCCAGTCCAGGGTGCTGGCGGTGCCGGCGCGGTAGCGTTGGCCGGTCAGGCTGGCGGCGCGGGTGGCCGAGGCTTCGATATCACGCAGCAACACCACGTTCTCACGCTGATGCCCATAGCGGGCCAGGGCAGTATCAGCGTCGCGCAGCGCCTCTAGCACTACCGCCTGATAGTGCGCCAGCGCCTCGTCACGGCCGGCTTCGGCACTGTTGACCGAGGCGGCGACGCGGCCAAAATCCAGCGCGTTCCAGGTCAGCCGCGGCACCGCCAGCCAGGTGGCGTTGTCTGACCGGGCCAGGTGCGACGGGTCGCCAGCACTGAAACCCAGGCTGCCGTAGAGGCTCAGCTTAGGGAACCAGCCAGCGGTCTGTTCGCCGATGCGGGCCTGGCTGGAGGCCAGTTGCCGTTCGGCCACGCGTACATCCGGGCGCGCCTTGAGCAGCGCGGCGGGGTCCGCTAGCGGTACGGTCGCCGGCACCTGCGGCAAGGGCTGAGGCGCCGCCAAGCGTGCATCCAGCTCCCCCGGCGCCAGGCCGCTGAGCGCCGCCAGTTGGTCCAGCGCCTGAATGATCTCGGCCTGCAGCGGCAGGCGCCGGGCCCGGGTGGTATCGGCCTGGGTGAGCACCTGTTCGAGCTGCAGTTGCGAGGCCACGCCGCGCGCCCGCCGCTGCTGGGTCAAATCGAGGGCCTGGTCTTCGGTGGCAGCCGACGCCTCCACCAGGGCCAGCCGCGCCTGGCGGTCGCGCAGGTCCACATAGGCCTGCACCACCTCGGCGGCCAGCCGTACCTGGCTGTCGGCAAGCTGCGCAGCGCTGGCATCGGCACTGGCGCTGGCGGCTTCGACCGCACGCCGAGTGCCGCCGAACAGGTCCACCTCCCAGCTGGCGTCGAAGCTGGCCAGGTACAGGCTAAGCGGGCCGCGGCCGCTGTCGTAGCCGAGGGCGCTGGTGTTGGGCGAGCGCATGCGCAGCAAGGTCGCGCCCGCATCGACCTTGGGCCGGCCGCTGGCCTGCTCGCTGTGCAAGCCGGCACGGCTCTGGCGCAGGCGGGCTTCGGCCGAGGCCAGGTCCGGGCTGGAGGTCAAGGCCGTGTCGATCAGTGCGTCCAGTTGCGCGTCCCCCAGCGCCTGCCACCAGCGTGCGGGCGCGGGTGCGGTGGGCAACGCCAGGGGCGCGTGGGGCAAGCGCCCGGCAGCGAGGCTTGGCGCAGCCACCTGCGGCGGGCCTTGATAATCCGGGCCTACCGTGCAGCCGGCCAGGGCGATCAAGGTCATTGGCAACAGCAGGCGTCGGATCATCAGTGGGCAACCCTCGGCGCCGGGCGCCGCTTGAGAATGAACGCCAGTGGCACGCAGGCCAGCATGGCCAGGCCCAGCAGCAGAAAGGCATCGTTGAAGGTCATCACCGAGGCTTGCCGGGCGATGCTGTTGGCGAACCGCCCCAGCGCCTGGAGTTGGGCGAACGCCGGATCGCCACCCTGGGCGACGAAACCGGCCGCGTCGGCGGCAAGGCGCTCCTGGGCCAGGGGGCTGTTGGCACTGACCGAACTGCGGATCACCGCGTCGTGGAAATGATTGCGGCGGTCCACCAACACGCCGATCAGCGCCAGGCCAATGGTGCCGCCCAGGTTGCGCGCCATGTTGTAGAGCCCAGCCGCGTCGCCGGCATCCCGCGGCTCGACGCTCCCCATGGACAACTGGCTCAGGGGCATCATCACCATGATCTGAGCGAAGCCGCGCAGCAGCTGCGAGGCGTAGAAATCATGGCCGACGCTGTCGGCGGTAAGGCTGATGTCGCACAGGCAGCTGGCGCAGTACATCAGCAGCCCCAGGCCCACCAACAAGCGCAGGTCGATGCGCTTGAGCATGCGCGGCAGCAGCGGCATCAGCAGGAACGCCGGCAGCCCGGAAAGCAGCATGATGCCCCCGGCCTGCTGGGCGTTGTAGCCCGACAACGTGGCGAGGAACTGCGGCACCAGGTAGGCCGTGCCATACAGCCCGGCGCCGATGATGGTGCCGATCAGCAGCACGCTGGCAAAGCTGCGATTGGCCAACAGTTGCAGCCGCAGAATTGGCCGGCGGGCGCCGAATTGGCCCCAGGCGATCAATGCGAAACCCAGCACCGTGAGCACGCTGAGCCAGCAGATCATGGCCGAGTCGAACCAGTGCTCGCGCTGCCCTTCCTCCAACACCACCGTAAGAGAACTCAGGCCCAGCGCCAGGCCCGCGATGCCGCGCCAGTCGGCCTCGACAAACTGGCGCATGTCGGCCGGCTCCGGCGCCAGCCCGGACCACAACAGCGCGATCAGCGCCGCGCTGATCGGCAGGTTCAGGAAGAAGCACCAGCGCCAATCGATGTTCTCCGTGAGCCAGCCCCCGATCACCGGCCCAAGCAAGGGCCCGAGCAAAACCGTCAGGCCGAACAGGGTGGTGCCGATGGGCAATTGATGGGCCGGCAAGCGCGTGCGGATGATGGTTTGCGCCGTGGGGATCATCGCCCCGCCCACGAAACCCTGGCCGATGCGGCCGATGATCATCATGGCCAGGCTGCTGGAGAAGCCGCAGTACATGGAAAACAACGTGAACAGCGCCGCGGTGGAGATCAGAAAGCGCCGCAGCCCGAACACCCGCGTCAGCCAGGCGGCGAGCGGGATCATCACAATCTCCGACATCAGGTAGCCGGTGGAGATCCAGGTGCCTTCGGTGCCGGTGGCGCCGATCTGGCCCTGAATCTGCGGCAGCGCCGAGTTGGTGATGGAGATGTCCAGCGTTGCCAGCAGCGCGCCGAGGGAGCCGGCCGTCACGGCGATCCAGTCGGTGAGCGTGGCATTGGCCGGCGCCGGTGCGGGCTCAGCCATGGCGGGCGCCGCTGCGCAGGTCCACGTCGACCGTGGCGGACAACCCCGGCACCAGCACATCGCGCAGGGCGTCTGGGATCTCCAACTGGATGCGCACCGGCACCCGCTGCACGATCTTGGTGAAGTTACCCGTGGCGTTGCTGGCCGGCAGCAAGGCGAACTGGGCGCCGGTGCCGGGCGCCAGGCTGTCGACATGGCCTTGCAGCGCCTGCCCCGGCAGCGCGTCCACATGCACGACCACGGTTTGCCCGGGGCGCATCTGGCCGACCTGGGTTTCCTTGAAATTGGCGGTGAGGTACAGCGCCTGCAAGGGCACGATGGTCATCAAGCGGGTACCGGGCTGGGCGAACTGCCCCACGCGTACCGCACGGTCCGCCACGCGGCCCTCCACCGGGCTGCGCAGTTCAGCGTCGGCCAGGTCCAGCCCGCTCTGTTCACCACTGGCCGCGGCCACCGCCAGTTGTGCCCGGGCCTGCTTGAGCTGCGCCTGAAGGGTGCCGATGCGCGCCTGGGCCGAGCGCAAGGCAGCTTGCCGCGCGGCAACGCTGGTGACGGCGCGGGCTTGCTCGTTGTTGAGTTCGGCCAGCCGCTCTTCGGTTTCGGCACCCGAGCGGGTCAGCGGTGCGTAGCGCTCCACCTGGGCTCGCGCATGGTGCAGGTCCGCTTGGGCGCCGGCCAGTTGTGCCTGGCTTTCGCCGATGCTGGCTTGCTGTTGGGTCAGCTCGGCTTCGGCACGGGCCACGTCGGCCTGACGTGCGGCGACCGTGGCCTGGCGCTCGTCCAGGGCGGCGTGGTATTTGCGCGCATCGAGCCGGGCCAGCAGGTCCCCGGCATGCACCGCCTGGTTGTCGGCCACCAGTACCTCGGCGACGTAGCCGCTGATCTTCGGCGCGATGGTCAGGCTGTCGGCCTGAAGGTAGGCATCGTCGGTGGTTTCGATAAAGCGCCCCACCAGCCACCAATGCCCTGCCCACACGGCCGCTGCCAACAGCGCCAGCAAGGCCAAGCCCAGCAACACTCGCCTACCCCGGGCGGCGCGAGGCGGCGCGGCGCTGGGGCTGGCGCTCTCCAGGCGGTGGTGCGGGCCCACGGGCTGCTCGGCGGACATGTTCGACTCCAAATTATTCCAATCGGAATAAAATCCTCGGCGGGCATTTTTTTGTCAACTGATATATTTTTGAGCCCACAGCAGCTATAGGCCCGGCAAATGGCACGACACAAACCAGCCGCGCAAGGCGGCTACCAACGAGGCGAGGAAACCCGCGCGCGGGTGATTTTCGCCGCCTTGAAAGTGTTCGGTGAGCGTGGCTTCGAAGGCGCTTCCACACGCGACATCGCCAGCGAAGCCGGGGTCAACGCCCCTGCGTTGCAGTACTACTTCGATAACAAAGAAGGCCTATACCTGGCCTGCGTGGAGTTCATCCTCGGCCGCATGTGGGAGCAGCTTGGCGATGCGGTCGCCGGCGCCGATGCGGCCCTGGCCAACCCGCACAGCAGCGACGAGGCGTTGATCGATGCACTGCTTGGAATACTCGGCGGGTTTATTTCGTTTATCCAGGACAGCCCACGGGCGGTCGACTGGCGCTTGTTCATGGCCCGCGAGCAAGCTGGGCAAGGGCCGCCGCAGGCCTTCCAGACCCTCGACCACAGCTTCAACCAGCGCATCGGCGGGCTCAGCCGGCAGATCATCGCCCGCCTCACCGGCTACGCCGTGGACGATGAACGAACCATCCTGCATTCGTTCTCCATCATCAGCCAGGGCATGGTGTTCCGCGTGCTGCGCCGGCAGGTGCTGAGTGCGCTGGGTTGGAACAGCATCGATCAGGCACGCATGCTCACGGTACGTGAGCTGTTGTTCACTCAGGCCCGGCTGATCCTGCGCGGCCTGGTGGCCGAGCGCGACCGCCTGGCGGCTGCCTCAGGCGCCGGCCCGGGCATATAGCCGCGCGCCACTGGCCAGCGCACCCACCAAGGCGAAGCCGCAGCCGAGCCACAGGCACAGCTGCGCGCCGACCGAGCCGAGCAGGTGGAAGCACAGCGCAACCAACGCCGCGCCCAGGGTTTGCCCCACCAGCCGTGACGATGCCACGACGCCGCTCGCCCCGCTGCTGCGCGACACCGGCGCGCTGGTCATCAGCGCCTTGAGGTTGGGCGACTGGAAAAAGCCGAAGCCCGCCCCGCACAGCGCCATGCGCCAGCCGATGTCCACGGCGCTGGCGCCCGGTTCGAGCAGCGCCAGCGCGGCCATGCCCGAGCTCAGTACCAACAGCCCAAGGCCTCCGAGCAAGCCCGGCGCCACGCGGTCGGAGAGCCGGCCGGCGATCAGCGCCATGACCGCGACCACCGCCGGCCAAGGGGTGATCAGGTAACCGGTGGCGACCTGGCTATGGCCCAATTGTTCTTGCAGCAGGAAGGGCAACGCCACGAATGCCAGGCCCTGGGTACAGAACGCACAGACCGCGGTCAGGGACGACAGCGCGAACACGGGCAGGCGATAGAGGTCAACGGCCAGCATGGGCGCCGGATGGCCTGCTTGCCGCCGGCCCAGCAGCACCCCGCAGGCCAGCGCGAACACCAACTCGGCGGCGGTGAGCAGCGCGTTGCCACCGTGCACCCCGGAACTGAGCGCCAGCACGGCGCACCCGAACAGGCCGGCACAGAGCACCGCGGCGGTGCGGTCGTAAGGGTGGCTGGCCGGCTCGATCAAGGGCAGGTTGCGCCCGGCCATCCACATGGCCAGCACGCCCAGCGGCACATTGATCAAGAACAGCCAGTGCCAGCTGGTGAAGGACAGGATCGCCGAGGCCAGGGTGGGCCCGAGGGTGAACGCCAGGCCTACCACCAGCGAGTTGATGCCCATGCCCCGCCCCAGCCGCGCCGAGGGGTAGATGTGCCGCAGCAGTACGGCATTCACACTCATCAGCGCCGCGGCGCCCAGGCCCTGGATCACCCGCGCCAGCGCCAGGCTGGGCAACGACCAGGCCAACCCGCAGAACAACGAGGCCACCACGAACACCAGCAGGCCGCCCAGGTACACCCGGCGAGGGCCGAGCACCTCGCCGAGCGAGGCAAACGGCAGCAGCGTCGCCACCATCGCCAGCTGGTAGGCGTTCACTACCCAGATCACCGAAGCCGAATCGGCGCCAATACCCGCCGCCACGGTCGGCAACGCGGTGTTGATGATGGCGGTATCCAGCGTGGCCATGCCCACGGCCAGGCAAACGGCGATAACGGCAGGGATGAGTCTGTTGCGGGGCAGGCCATCGGTTGCGAGCATTGAACGGCTAATCCTTAGGAGGCTTACGATCCACCCAAGCCTAGCAGCCTCGGCCCGGGCGCGGCGACTCTCACGTGGCCCAGAGCCGTTCGGTGGTGGGTTAGCGATTGCCGCGCTTGGCCAGGTAGGCCACGAGCACCACGGCCAGCCCCATGACCAATGCACCAGCGAACAGGCTGGCATTGATCGCGCTGCGGTACAACTCGGTCACCTGCGCGAGCTGGGCGGCGGGCACCTGGGCCAGCGCCTCGGCGTTGCCGAGCTGGAAGCTGCCGAGCGAGACCGGCAGCTGGGCGGCGCCACGGCTGAGCACATAGCTCATGATGCCGCCTGCGGTGGCGACCCCGACCGCGGCGCCCAGGGACCGGCAGAACGCCAACGCCGCCGTGGCCGCGCCCATCACCGCCGGTTGCACGGCGTTCTGCACCAGCACGGTGGCGTTGGGCATGCCTATGCCCATGCCCAGGCCGAGTATGCCCATGGTCAGGAAGAACCAGGGCGCACCCAGCCCCGCCGAGGTGAACGCCAGCAGCAGGCACAGGCCCAGGCACTCGAGGGCCACGCCCAGCAACAGCAGCGTGACGAAGTTCTGCCGGCGCGAGGAAATCGCCCCGCCTGCGAAAGAGCTGATCACCATCATCACCACCTGAGGCAGGGTCATGAACCCCGACTCGGTGGGCGTTTGGTGCAACACGGCCTGGTAGTAGAGGGGCATGAACACCAGCGAACCCATCATCGCGAACGCCATGGCCGCCATGGCGCAGATGGCCACGGTGAAGCGGCGATTGGCGAACAGCGCGGGGTCGATGATCGGCGCCTTGGCTGCCCGCTCGACCCGGTACAACAGGCCAAAGCCGACGAAGGCGACCACCCCCAGGCCCACCGGGAGCCACAGGTCGCCAGCAGCGGAAAACGAATAGGCATGGGTCAGCAACAACAGCGCCGAGGTGGCAACGCCGAGCACCAGCGCGCCGGCATAGTCGATGCTCACGCTAGCCTCGCGCCGCAGCGCGGGCAGGTTGCGGAACAAGCCGCTCATGGCCAGCAAGCCCAGCGGCAGGTTGATGAAGAAAATCCAGCGCCAGCTGAGGTTGGACGTGATAAAGCCCCCCAACAGAGGGCCTGCCGCGCTGCTCACGGCGAACGCGCCGGAGAACAACCCTTGATAGCGCCCGCGCTCATTGGGCTTGACCGAGCGCCCGATGACGATCTGCGACAGGGTCATCAACCCGCCCGCCCCCAGCCCCTGAAGGCCGCGAGCGGCGATCAGCTGCCACATGCTGGTACAGCCGCCGCACAGCACTGACGCACCCACGAACACACCAATGCTGAGCATGAACAGCGGCCGCTGACCGTAGAGGTCCGAAAGCTTGCCATACAGGGGCGCGCTGATGGTCGAAGTGAGCATGAAGGCCGTAACCACCCAGCTGAGGCTTTCGATGCCATGCAGGTCGCTGGCAATCGCCGGCAGCGCGGTAGCCAGGATGCTTTGGTCCAGCGCGGCGAGAACCATGGCCAGCAGCAGCGACACGATCAGCGCCGGCTTGGGCCGCTCACGGCGATCGGCTGTGGTAGCGGCCGCGTAGGGGGCTTCGGAAACGGGGGAACGGGACAAGGGCAGCTCCTCGGCTATTGCAGGCGGCCGGTCATTTAGCCCGTGGCCGCTGTGCTCGACAAGCGTTGTTTGTTTTTCCCACGCACCGGTGCGCTTCGTCCGTGCGGCAATACAAGCAGGCCAGACAGGGGTAGCATGGTGGCTCGTTACTATTAGTTCGGTTTGGCGTGGTCATCGGTTTCTTATGAATAAGCAGGCTTTAACCCGGCGGGCGCTGTTCACCCTGGGCCTTGTAATGGTGACCGGGCGTGCCCTGGCCAGCGGCGGCGAAGGCCATGAGGGCCCGGCGCCGCGGCCGCACCATCGGGGTTACAAGGTCGGCGGCGGCATAATGGTGGCGCTGGTAATGGTGGCGGTGCTTGGCAGCATGGCGCTGTTCGGGGAGTTGCGCCGCAACCGCTTGAGCAAGATGGCGGCCCCGCCCCCGCCGCGCCCGGCGCCCCTGCCGGAAGGCCCCGAGTGGGAGACCTCCGAACACGCTGCCAGCAGCCCGGACACGCACGTGACGCATGGCCCGAGGTACCGCCGGGGCCGGCGCGACGTCCCGGCCCCGGTACAGGCTGACCACCCTCTGGAGCCCTAGGCCGGCACTGCACGGGCTCGCGGCACGCCACTCACCAGGGCCGTTACACGCCTGATACACGCTGTATGTAAGAATCCCGTAACGCGGCGCTATATCTGTGTGTTACCCGAGGCCGCCCGCCACACAGGGCGGCAGCGATGACTCACTGACCTGGACTGCCTGATGTTTGGATTTTCCCGTGGTTTTCGGCTGAACCTGTTGTGCATTTCCACGCTATGGCTGACGGCGCTGCACGTCATGGCCGCGGCTCCAGCTGAGCCCGTGGCTGTGCCCGAGGCGCAGGTGGTGTTGCCCGAGCGCAGTTGTGCGAGCCTCGCGGCCATGGACCTCACCGCTGTGGGCGGCGCCGGCAGCCACGTGCTGACGGCAACCCTAGGCACCGAGAACGGCGCGCCTGCCTGTGTGGTGGAAGGCCGCCTGGCGCCGAGTATCAGCTTCAAGGCCGTGTTACCGACCCAGACCTGGACCCAACGCTACCTGCAAGTAGGCTGCGGTGGCTTGTGCGGGCGGGTGGAGTTGCGCGCCGGTGCCGCGCACGGGTGCAAGCCACTGACCGATGGCTCGTTCGCGATGGCTTCCACCGACATGGGCCATCAGGGTCAGGACGCGCGTTTCGGCGACGACCCGCAAAAGCGCGTGGACTTCGCTTATCGCGCGGTCCACCTGACCGCGCTGGCCTCCAAACAGCTCATCGAAACCTTCTACGGCCGAGCACCGCGTTATGCCTATTTCAACGGGTGTTCGGATGGCGGCCGCGAGGCCCTGATGGAGGCGCAACGGTACCCGCAGGACTTCAACGGCATCATCGCAGGCGCCGCCGCGCTCGATTTCCAGGTGCAGAACGGCATTTACCATCCCTGGCTCGCCAGGGCGAACACTGCCGCGGACGGCACCGCCATCGTGCTGGCGAGCCAGTTGCCGCTGATCCATCGCGAGGTGCTCAAGCAGTGCGATGCCTTGGACGGCGCAACGGACGGGCTGATCGCCGACCCCTTGGCGTGTCACCTGGACCTAACACCGCTGGCTTGCCGCCCCGGGCAGAACGCGGACCAATGCCTGAGCGCCGCTCAGCTCGAGGCGGTACGCCGCTTCTATGCCGGGCCCAGCGATCCCGCCAGCGGCCGGCCGCTGCTGGTGGGCAGCGTGCTCCCCGGCTCGGAGCTGAATTGGGCGGGCGTGTTCGTGCCCATGGCCGCTGGGCAGCCTATCTTCAGCGAAAAGATTGCCCTCGAAGCGTTGCGCACGGTGCTCTATCCACACAACCCCACGGCTGCCTTCAGCCTCGCCGACCTGCGCTTCGACCAGGCCGGCTTCGACCTGCTCCGGCCCATGCACGGGCTGTATGACGCTACCAACCCGGACCTGTCCGCATTCTCCGGGGCGGGCGGCAAGCTGATCCTCTGGCACGGCTGGGCAGACCCGCATATTTCGCCGATGAACACGCTGGCTTACCACCAGGCGCTGAAGGCAACGCTCGGGGATGCCCGCACCAAGGGTTTCGAGCGGCTGTATCTGTTACCGGGGGTGAGCCACTGCGGTGGCGGAGAAGGGCCAGGCGCCATCGACCTGCTGACTCCCCTGCTGGCCTGGGTCGAAACTCGCCAGGCGCCAGGCGCATTGCTGGCCACCGGCGCAAGCGATGACGCCCCAGGCTTCGGCGCCCCGCTCGGCCCGCCGCCGGGAGATCGCCCCAGGGAGCATGGCCCGGAGGTGAACGGGCCAGGGCCAGAACACCGGCCGGCTGGCCCTGCTCCACGCCCCGGGCGACTGCCGGGCAGCGGCAACGCCGCGCCAATCACGGCATCGCGGCTGATCCAGCCCTACGACGCAAACCCGTCCATCGCGCCCTGGCTGGGCGCCGACTTCTTCCAAAACCCTGACCGGACCACTGAGCGCCGCTGATCCGTTCGGCCTGAACGATAAGCGCGGCGAGGGAGTCCACCCTCCACGTCAGCGCAATAGCCGCGTGTTGTTTGTTGGTATTCGGTTTTCGGCCCTTGCTCCGGCGTGCCCTTAGCAGCATACGTCGGAGACAGGTATGAAGATCGCGCAGATCGCTCCATTGTATGAGTCCGTGCCGCCCAAGCTTTACGGTGGCACGGAGCGAGTCGTAGCCCACCTCACGGACGCCCTGGTGGAACTGGGGCATGAAGTGACGCTGTTTTCCGCCGGTGGCGCAGCCACGCTGGCCACCGAAGTGCCGTGTCGAGAGCAGGCGCTGCGTTTGGATGACACACCCTTGAAATCAGACTTCGCCAGCCACCTGAGCATGCTTCACCGCATTCGCTCACGAGCCGACGAGTTCGACATCCTCCACTTTCATATCGACCTGCTGCACTTTCCTTTCTTCGAAGCCCATGCCTCGAAATCCTTGACCACCCTGCATGGCCGGCTGGATATCGCCGACCTGCCCCAGGCGTATCGGCTGTGGAACAACTTTCCCCTGGTGTCCATTTCGCACAACCAGCGGCTACCGCTGCCGGCGGCCTACTGGTACGGAATGATTCACCACGGCCTGGCCGATCGGCACTATCCGCTCACCCTGGGTTCGGGCGAATACCTTGCATTCCTGGGACGGATTTCGGTTGAAAAGAGCCCGGACCGGGCCATCCAGATTGCCATAGCGGCGGGAATGCCACTAAAAATCGCCGCTAAGGTTGACCCCACCGACCGCGCCTACTTTCATCAAGTAATAGAACCGATGCTCGATCACCCATTGATCGAGTTCCTGGGCGAGATTGGCGATCACGAAAAAGGCGAGTTTCTCGGTAACGCCCGTGCGTTGTTGTTCCCCATCGACTGGCCCGAACCGTTCGGGCTGGTGATGATCGAGGCCATGGCCTGCGGCACGCCGGTGATCGCCTGGCGCCGCGGCTCGGTACCCGAAGTGATCGACCACATGCGCACCGGGTTCATCGTCGATTCGATGGACGAAGCCATACAGGCCGTCAAGGCGGTAGGCCTGCTCGATCGCCGGGCGATCCGCCGGGAGTTCGACCAACGTTTTTCCTCCCACGCCATGGCCCGGCAGTACGTGGAGCTGTATGAACAATTGCTGGCCGAGCGGTCGGCAGACCCCCGCGCCGAGGCGCTCGCCGGGGACCGTAGTGAGCGGCTGACCACCGCTGGGCTGGGCTTGACCGCTTCCTGACCGTAAAACACAGGCGCACGAAAATGACTAGCACAAGCCAGAAGGATTACGTCCTGGTAGAGGGCGACATGTTTCTCGTGACCAATTCGTTCGGCGACATTACCGGTGCCGGCGACGGGTTGTTTTATCAGGACACTCGTTTGTTGTCGGATTATCGGCTCAGCCTGGGCGACCAGCAGCCTTGCCTGCTGTCGGCGGCGGTCAGCCAGGACAACGTTTATTTCACCGCGCACTTCACCAACCATCCCTTGCCTGTGATCGGCGAGACGTCCGCGCCCCAAGGCGTGCTGCACATCGAGCGGCGCCGGCTGCTGTGGGGCGGCAGCATGCATGAATGCATCGTGGTCACCAACTACGGCGAAGCGTCGGCTGGGCTGTCGCTGAGCCTGCAGTTCAGCGGGGACTTCCGCGACATGTTCGAGGTACGCGGATCGCCCCGCCCTCACCGGGGCACCCTGGAACCCACCGTGGTAGGCAGCGATCAGGTGGCCATCAGCTACAAGGGCCTGGACGATCAGGAGCGCCGCACCGTGATCGCGTTTTCCCAGACCCCCGCCAGCCTCACCGAAGACAAGGCCGAGTTTTCCCTGACCCTCGAAGCCCACACCTACCATGAGCTGTATGTGTCCGCCGGCCCCGGCGCCCAGACGCCCGGGCGGGAGCACTTCCGCGCCTGCGCGGCGAGGGCGCGCTGGGCCATGCGCAAGAAACAACGGCATGGCGCGAGCATCCTGGCCTCGGGCCGGCTGTTCCAGAACTGGGTGGACAAATCCCGCGCGGACGTTGCCCTGCTGACGGCGGAGTTTCCCACCGGCCCTTACCCGTACGCGGGCGTGCCTTGGTATTCGACCCCCTTCGGCCGCGACGCGATCATCACCGCCCGGCAACTGCTGTGGCTCAACCCTGAGCTGGCCAAAGGGGTGCTGTGCTACCTGGCGGCGCATCAGGCGCACGAAACTTCGGCGTTCCGTGACGCCGAGCCCGGCAAGATCATGCACGAGACCCGGCAGGGCGAGATGTCCCGGCTCAACGAGCTGCCCTTTGGCCGCTACTACGGCGGGGTAGACACCACGCCCTTGTTCATCGCGTTGGCGGGCGCCTATGTGCGCCGGGTGGATGACTGGGCGCTGATCGACAAGCTGTGGCCGAACCTGGAAGCCGCCGCGGGCTGGCTGACCCAGAACGCCCAGCGCAACGCCGACGGTTTTATCAGCTACGCCCGTGGCGAAACCACAGGCTTGGCCAACCAAGGCTGGAAGGACAGCCACGATTCGATCTTCCACGAAAACGGCGACTCCCCGGTTGGGCCGATTTCCCTGGTCGAGGTGCAGGGCTATGCCTACGAGGCCTACCAGAGCCTGGCGTTCATGGCAGAGGGCCGTGGCGATCCGATCGCCGCGGTGGGCTGGACGCAACAGGCGCAGCGGATGCAACAAGCGGTGGAGAAGCACTTCTGGCTCGAGGACGAGCATTTCTACGCCATGGCGCTGGACGGTGAGAACAAGCCGTGCCGGGTGCGCGGCTCCAACGTGGGCCACCTGCTCGCCAGCGGCCTGCCCGCACCGGAACGGGGCCGGCTGGTGGCGCCACAGCTGCTGGGCAGCGCACTGCACAATGGCTGGGGCGTGCGGACCCTGGCCCGGGAAGCGGCGCGCTTCAACCCGATGTCCTACCACAATGGCTCGGTATGGCCGCACGACGTGGCGATGTGCGCGCTAGGCATCGGCCGCTACGGCTATCACGAAGGCGTGGTGCGCCTGTTGGCGGGCATCTTCGAGGCCGCCAGTCAGTTCGACATGCGCCTGCCAGAACTCTTCTGCGGGTTCGAACGGGCGCCAGGCGAAGCGCCGATCGCTTATCCGGTGGCCTGCCTGCCGCAAGCATGGGCAGCAGGTTCGGTGTTCATGCTGCTGCAGGCATGCCTTGGCATCGCCATCGACGCGCAGCGCAGCAAGATCACCATCACCCGCCCGCAACTGCCGGTGGGCATCTCGCGCCTGGAGGTCAGGCATATCACCTTTGGCGAATGCCGCGCGGACATCATCTTCCAGCGGGTGGGCAAGCGGATCGTGTGCTTCGTGGAACAAGATCCCGCCGCCCATCCCGTGCAGGTGGACGTGCGTTATTGAGCGGTGCCCGGGCGTGGTAAGTTGCCCGCCCGGGGCCCCATGGCAGAATGCCGTGGCCCGGTTCACGCCCATTGCCGCTAAGGAAGGCCATGCTCAACGCGCTCTCCGCCTTGGTACCGATCGTCATCGCCCTGGCCCTCGGCTGGTTGCTGGGCCGCGCCCTGCCCTCGCGCTGGCTCGCGGCGGTGCCAACGGCGCTCACCCTGTGCATCTGGGCGTTGCTGTTCGCCGTAGGCTGGACCTGCGCCGACACGCTGGCCAAGCCAGGCATGGCGGGGCGGGTGCTGGTAGTGGGGTTGACCTTCGCCTTCTGCGCCACGCTGGGGGCCTGGTTGTTGATCTGGGCCTGCCTCGGTCGTCGGCACGCCGCGCCGAGGGCGGAACGTAACGGCACGGCCAGCGCCTGGGGCAGCCTTCGCGCCGCGTTCGCCACCTTGGCCTGGGTGGCTGTGGGGGCGGCCGCCGCACGCTACATGGGCCCTGCCTTCGCTCACTACCTACCTTTGCCGAACATCGCTCAACTGATCGACCTGCTGGTGTTCCTGGTCGGCATGGAGCTGGCCAAACGCCCGCTGAGCACATTGCGCATGGGCCGGGCCCAGCTGACACTGCCGCTGCTCGCCCTGGCGGGTAGCTATATCGGCGGGCTGGCCGCCGCGGCATTGACCTCCACCACCTGGAAAACCGCCCTCGCCCTGAGCTCAGGGTTCGGCTGGATGTCGCTCTCCAGCGGCATGATCAGCGCCGCCTTGGGCAGCGATTACGGCGCCGTGGCCATGGTCACGGACCTGTTTCGCGAGCTGATCGCCATCGTGCTGCTGTTCGTGGCGGGCGCCACGCTCCCCATGGCTTGCATCGGCGCCACCGGCGCCACGGCGATGGACGCCACCTTGCCGATCGTGCGCCAGACCTGCCCACCCGACACCTTGCGCTACGCCTTGGCCAGCGGCTTCGTGTTGTCCATGCTGGCGCCGTTGTTGATATCAGTGTTCCTGGCCTGAGCCCATTGCAGGTGCGTTGAGAGCCTGGTCGCGGGCGGGCTCGGCTGCTACGGGGGGGCGGGGTAAGCGTGCGAACTGCCCATCGCGGCGCGTGTTACACGCGAATCCGGCAGGCGGCCCAAGGTGGCGTTGAACTGCTGGCTGAGCCGAACCACGGCTTCCAGGTCCACCCCGGTGTGGATGCCCAGGCCGTGGAGCAGGTAGAGCAGGTCTTCGGTGGCCAGGTTGCCGCTGGCGCCCTTGGCATAAGGGCATCCGCCCAGGCCGCCAATGGCGCTGTCGAACACGGCAACGCCTTCGAGCAGGCTGGCGTAGACGTTGGCCAGGGCTTGGCCATAGGTGTTGTGGAAGTGCCCAGCGAGCTGGTGACGCGGCACCCGCTGGCTCACCACGTCGATCAACTTGCGGGTGCTGCCTGCGGTGCCGACCCCGATGGTGTCGCCCAAGGACACCTCGTAGCAACCCATGTCCAAAAGCGCCTGCGCCACATCCCGGACCTGCTCGGGCCGGATGTCGCCGTCGTAGGGGCAGCCCAGCACGCAGGACACATAACCGCGAACCCGCATGCCCTGCTTCAAGGCGAGCGCCAGCACCGGCTCGAAGCGCTCCAGGCTCTGGGCAATCGAGCAGTTGATATTGCGCTGGGAGAACCCTTCGGATGCGGCGGCGAACACCGCAACCTCGCGCACCCCGCTCGCCATGGCGCTCTCCAGCCCTCGCAGGTTGGGGGTCAACGCCGCATATACCACCCCCGGCAGGTGCTCGATGGCGGCGAACACCGAGGCGGTATCGGCCATTTGTGGCACCCACTTGGGCGCGACGAAGCTACCCACCTCGATGTAGCCAAGCCCAGCGCCGGCCAGCCCGTTCACCAGGCGCACTTTCTCCTCGGCCGGCACCGTGAGCGGCTCGTTCTGCAAGCCATCGCGAGGCCCTACTTCAACCACCCGCACCCGTTCAGGCAACATCGTCGCTCTCCTCTTCCACTGCCACCAGCACCGCGCCTTCGTTGACCAGGTCGCCCGTGCGACAGGCGATGGCCGTTACCCGGCCCTTGCTTGGCGCGCGCAGGGTGTGTTCCATCTTCATGGCTTCGAGCACCACCAGGCTGGCGCCGGCGTCTACCACGTCGCCCACCTCGACCAGCACTTTCACCACGCTGCCATTCATGGGCGCGGCCAGGCTGCCCGGCGCCGCCTGCGCGGCGCCTGCCAGGGCCAGCGGGTCGACCGCGCGCACCTCGTACTGTGCGCCTTGCCATTGCACATACAGCGCGTCGCCGCGGCGCACCCCGGTGATCGTCAGCCCGTCGCCCGCCGCGGGGTCGAACGCCACGCGGCGGCGCTCGTCACCGCAGTGCAGCTCGAGCACCGCCTCGGAGGGCCCAGCGCTACGCCAACCCGTGCCGCTGGCCCATGGCGAGGGCTGGGTGGGCGCTGCGGTGGTGTGGAGGTACAAACGCGCCGCCTGCTGCCAGAATTCGTCGCCCAGCGGTTCGGCGGGCTGCAGCAGTTCGTGCTCATGGCGCCCGATGAAACCGGTATCCAACCGCGCCTCGGCGAAGTGCGGGTGGCCGAGCAGCCGCTGAAGGAAGTGCCGGTTGGTTTTCACCCCGGCGACGGTGGTCTGCGCCAGCATCGCCAGCAACCGCAGCCGCGCTTCTTCGCGGTTTTCGCCCCAAGCGATCAGCTTGGCGAGCATGGGGTCGTAGAACGGCGACACCTCATCGCCTTCCTGCACACCGCTATCCACCCGGCGGCCGTCGCCGCCAGCGGGCTCTTTATACAGCGCAAGGCGCCCACTGGCGGGCAAAAAGCCTTTGTCCGGGTCTTCGGCATACAACCGCGCCTCGATGGCATGCCCGTGCATCGGCACCTGCGCCTGGGTCAGCGGCAAGCGTTCGCCACGGGCTACCCGCAACTGCCAGGCGACCAGATCCAGGCCGGTGATGGCTTCGGTGACCGGATGCTCCACCTGCAGCCGGGTGTTCATTTCCATGAAGTAGAACGAGCCCCGCGCATCGAGCAAGAACTCCACGGTGCCCGCGCCCACATAGCCGATGGCCTGGGCGGCGCGCACCGCCGCTTCACCCATGGCCAGGCGCAGCTCGGCGGGCAGGCCCGGCGCTGGCGCCTCTTCGATCACCTTCTGGTGGCGGCGCTGGATCGAACAATCCCGTTCGTGCAGGTACACGCAGTTGCCGTGCTGGTCGGCGAACACCTGAATCTCCACGTGGCGCGGCTCGAGCACGTATTTCTCTACCAACATGCGGGCGTCGCCGAACGCCGAGAGCGCCTCGCGCTGAGCCGACTCCAGCGCCTGGGCCAACGCCGCCTCCTCCTCCACCACCTTCATACCCTTGCCGCCACCGCCGGCGCTGGGCTTAAGCAGCACGGGGTATCCCATGCGCTGGGCCGCGGCGCGGAAGGTTTCGTAGCCTTGGTCTTCACCGTGGTAGCCAGGCACCAGTGGCACCTGCGCGGTTTCCATCAGCGCCTTGGCCGCCGCCTTACTGCCCATGGCTTCGATGGCCGAGGCCGGTGGCCCGATGAACACCAGGCCCTCGTCGGTCAGCCGCTGGGCGAACTGAGCGTTTTCCGACAGAAAACCATAACCAGGGTGCACGGCCTGAGCGCCGCTGGCCTTGGCCGCGGCGATGATCTTGTCGATGTTCAGGTAGCTCTCGCCGGGCTTGGCGCCGCCCAGGGCGATGGCGAGGTCCGCCTCGCGCACGTGGCGGGCATGGCGGTCCGCGTCGCTGTAAACCGCCACGCACTCAAGGCCCAGGGATTTGGCCGTGCGCATGATGCGGCAGGCGATTTCGCCGCGATTGGCGATCAGTAGCTTCGAAAGGATGTTCATGCATTCGCTCCCAGCCAGTTGGGCGTGCGTTTTTCCAGGAACGCCTTGATCCCTTCTTGGCCCTCCTCCCCACTGCGCAGCTCGGCGATCACCTGCTCGGTGGCCCGGCGCAGCGCTTCGGTAATGGGCCCTTCGCCTACCCGCAACAACAGCGCCTTGCTGGCGCGCATGGCCGCCGGGCCGTTTTTCAACAGGGTGGTGGCCCACTGCACTGCCGCGCTGTCCAGCGCCGGTTCCGGGTACAGCTCGGCCAACAGCCCCAGCTCGCGAGCACGCTGGGCGTCGAAGCGGTCGGCGGTGAGGGTGTAACGCCGGGTGGCGCGGGCGCCGATGGCCTGCGCCACGTAGGGGCTGATGACCGCGGGGGCCAGCCCCAGGCGCACTTCCGAAAGGCTGAAGAGCGAATCCTCGGCGCCGATCGCCATGTCGCAGCAGCTCACCAGCCCCAGGGCGCCGGCGAAGGCCGCGCCGTTGACCACTGCCAGGGTCGGCAAGGGCAAGGTGTGCAGCGTATGCAGCAGGTCACTGAGCTTGCGGGCGTCGGCGAGGTTGTCTTGGTAGCCGAGGTCGACACTGGCTTGCATCCAGGTCAGGTCCGCGCCGGCGCTGAAGTGCTTGCCGCGGCCGCGCAGCAGCAGCAAGCGCGCGCGGGCGTCCGAGCTGACCTGCGCCAGCGCTTCGCTGAGCTCGGCGATCATCAGGGCATTGAAGGCGTTGTTCTTGTCGGGGCGGTTCAGCCAGAGCGTGACCACGCCCTGGGCATCCTGCTCGAGTTCGATGGTCGAAAAGTTTGTCATTGTTGTGTGCTCTTCGAAGGCCAGGGGCGGCGGGCTACATGCGGAACACGCCAAAGCGCGTTTCAGGAATGGGCGCGTTGGCCGCGACCGCCAGGGCGAGCGCCAGCACCTCGCGGGTTTGCGCCGGGTCGATCACGCCGTCGTCCCACAATCGCGCGCTGGAATAAAACGCGTGGGCCTGTTGCTCGTATTGCTCGAGCAGCGGCTTCTTCAGGGCGTCGGCGTCGTCTTCGCTGAACTGCTGCCCCGCACGGCGGGCCTGTTCCTGCTTGACCTGCACCAGCACGCCGGCGGCTTGCGCGGCGCCCATCACGCCGATCTTGGCGTTGGGCCACATCCACAGGAAGTTGGGGTCATAGGCACGGCCGCACATGCCGTAGTTACCGGCGCCGAAGCTGCCGCCGATGATCACGGTGAACTTCGGCACCTGGGCGCAGGCCACGGCGGTAACGAGCTTGGCGCCGTGCTTGGCGATGCCCCCGGCTTCGTACTTCTGCCCCACCATGAAGCCCGTGATGTTCTGCAAGAACAGCAGCGGGATCTTGCGCTGGCAGGCCAGCTCGATGAAGTGCGCGCCCTTTTGCGCAGCCTCCGCGAACAGGATGCCGTTGTTCGCCAGGATCGCCACCGGGTAGCCATTGATGCGGGCGAAGCCGCACACCAGGGTAGTGCCGAACAGCGCCTTGAATTCGTCCAGGCGCGAATCGTCCACCAGGCGGGCGATCACCTCGCGCACCTCGAAGGGCTGGCGCGGGTCCGCGGGCACTAGCCCGTACAGCTCTTCAGCGGCGTAGCGCGGCGGGATAGGCGCCACCGGCAGCAGGTCACCGGCGCGCTGATGGTTGAGGTTGGCCACGCAGCGGCGGGCGATGGCCAGGGCGTGTTCGTCGTTCTCGGCATAATGGTCGGCCACCCCCGAGGTGCGACAGTGCACGTCGGCACCGCCCAGGTCCTCGGCAGTGACCACTTCGCCGGTGGCGGCTTTTACCAGCGGCGGCCCGGCAAGGAAGATCGTCGCCTGCTCGCGAACCATGATGGTTTCGTCGCTCATGGCCGGCACGTAAGCCCCGCCGGCGGTGCACGAGCCCATCACCACGGCGATCTGGGAGATGCCCTGGGCGCTCATGTTGGCCTGGTTGAAGAAGATGCGGCCGAAGTGCTCGCGGTCCGGGAATACTTCATCCTGGCGCGGCAGGTTGGCGCCGCCGGAGTCCACTAGGTAGATGCAGGGCAGGCGGTTCTGTTTTGCGATGGCCTGGGCGCGAAGGTGCTTCTTGACGGTCAGCGGGTAGTAACTGCCGCCTTTCACCGTGGCGTCGTTGGCGATGATCATGCATTCCACGCCCTCGACCCGGCCGATGCCCGCGATCAACCCGGCCGCGGCCACCGGCTCGTCATACACCTGGTGCGCGGCCAACTGGCCGATTTCCAGGAACGGCGAGCCGGGGTCGAGCAGCAGGTTGATGCGCATGCGCGGCAGCAGCTTGCCCTTGTCGGTGTGGCGGGCCTGCGCCGCTTCACCGCCCCCCTGGCGCGCGCTGTCGAGCAACCGCCGCAAGGCGTGGACCTGCTCAAGCATGGCCGCGCGATTGGCTTCGAATTCCGGCGCCTGGCTGCTGGTGTTGCTTTGTAAAATGCTCACCTGAACGTCCTCTCCACAGAATGAAGGCGCGTTAACGCGTTTCGTTGAACAGCTCGCGGCCGATCAACATGCGGCGGATTTCACTGGTGCCCGCGCCGATCTCGTAGAGTTTTGCGTCCCGCCAGATGCGCCCCACCGGGAACTCGTTGATATAGCCATTGCCACCGAGGATCTGGATCGCCTCCCCAGCCAGCCAGGTGGCTTTCTCGGCCGCGTAGAGGATGACCCCAGCGCAGTCCTTGCGCACCTGCCGGGCATGGCCGCCGCCCTGGGCATCCAGGTGCTTGCCCACTGCGTAGAGATAGGCCCGGCAAGCCTGATGGGTGGTGTACATGTCCGCGACCTTGCCCTGGATCAGCTGAAACTCGCCGATGCTCTGGCCGAACTGCTTGCGGTCGTGCAGGTACGGCACCACGGCGTCCATGGCCGCCTGCATCAGCCCTAACGGCCCACCGGAGAGCACCGCGCGCTCATAGTCCAGGCCGCTCATCAATACGCTCGTGCCCTGGTTGACCTCGCCCAACACGTTCTCGAGCGGCACCTCGACGTTATCGAACACCAGCTCGCCGGTGTGCGAACCGCGCATGCCCAGCTTGTCGAGCTTCTGCGCGACCGAGAAGCCAGGGGTGTCGGTGTCGAGGATAAAGGCGGTAATGCCCTTGGCGCCCGCGGCCGGCTCGGTTTTCGCGTACACCACCAGTACGTTGCAATCCGGGCCGTTGGTGATCCACATCTTGGTGCCGTTGAGTACATAACGGTCGCCCACGCGCTCGGCGCGCAGCCGCATGGACACCACGTCCGACCCCGCATTGGGCTCGCTCATGGCCAGCGCGCCCACGTGCTCGCCAGAAATCAGCTTGGGCAGGAAGCGAAGCTTCTGTTCATGGGTGCCGTTACGGTTGATCTGGTTGACGCACAGGTTGGAATGCGCCCCGTAGGACAGGCCGATGCCGCCGGCGCCACGGGAAATTTCCTCCATGGCCACCATGTGGGCGAGGTAGCCCATGCCAGCACCGCCGTACTGCTCGGGTACCGTGAGCCCAAGCAGGCCCATGTCGCCGAACTGCTTCCACAGGTGCATGGGGAAGACGTCGTCGCGGTCGGCTTTTTCCGCGAGGGGGGCGACCTGGTCCGCGACGAAAGCCGCCACCGAATCGCGCAACATGTCGATCTCTTCACCGAGGAAGAAATTGAGGCCTGGCAATGGGGTCATCACTGTTCTCTCTTTTGTAATTGTTCGAGGGGGCGGCTTGGCTGATCCAGCGACTACGGCGTGGCGACCTGCTCGAGTGCCAGCCGGCAACGCTCTTCGGCGGTATCCAGCTCAAGGTGCATCTGTTCGATGTCCAGCATCTGCTGACGCAGCTGGCTGCGGCGCTCTTCGATCTTTTCCAGGAAGCGCGCCAGCTGCTTTCGATTGCCCGCGGGGTCGTAGAGGTCGATCAGTTCCTTGCATTCGGCGAGGGAAAAGCCGATGCGCTTGCCGCGCAGGATCAGCTTGAGCGTGACCAGGTCCCGCGGGTAGAAGATCCGCTCCTGGCCCCGCCGCTCCGGCGCGAGCATGCCCTGCTCCTCGTAGAAGCGGATGGTGCGGGGAGTGACGTCCAGTGCACGGGCGAGTTCGGAGATGCTGTAGGTCGTGCTCACGGAAGGCGTTTCCAAGGTTGCTTTACGTTAACGTAAACGTACAGCCAAAGACTGTCAACGGTGCCCCGGGCACCCGCAGGGCGTTTGGATGTCCTACCCACAGCGAGTAAAGTGAGCGTTGTCACGCCTTTCGCAGCCAAACAGGGCCCGCTATGCACAATGCTTCACCCGATCAGGTCACTTTGGCCAACTGCGAAAACGAACCTATCCACACCCCAGGCTCCATCCAGCCCCACGGTGCCTTGGTCGCGCTGGCGGCTGACGGGCGAGTGCTCAGCCGCAGCCAGAATTTCGCTGAGCACTTGGGTACCGACGCCCAGCCTGGGCACCCGCTGCCTGCGGTATTGCTGAGCCAACTGGGCGAGCTGGTAGAGGCCGGCCTGGGCGCCAGTGAAGGCTGGGGCGACAGCGCACGGTGCGGTGAGGGCGAGGCGAGTTTCGATGTGATTGCGCACCGCTTCAAGAACGTGATCTATCTGGAATTCGAGCCCCAGCCCTTGCCCGAGAACGCCTTCCACCACCTGGCCGGGGACGCTCAGCGGATCATTTCTCGGATTCGCCACGCCCGTGACACCGAGGCGCTGCTGCGACGGGTGACCGCTGGCATTCATGAGCTGACCGGCTACGACCGGGTGATGGCGTACCGCTTTCGGCCGGACGACTCCGGCGAAGTGGTCGCCGAAGCCCATCGCCCCGGCCTGGTGTCGTACCTGGGCCAACGCTACCCCGCTTCGGATATTCCCAGCCAGGCCAGGCGCCTGTATATCCAGAACCCCACCCGGCTGATTGCCGAAGTGACCTATGACCCCTCCCCACTGATACCGGCGATGCACCCCGAGACCGGGCAGCCCTTCGACCTGAGCTACTGCGAGCTGCGCAGCGTGTCCCCGATCCACTGTGAATACCTCAACAACATGGGGGTTCGTGGCTCGATGAGCGTGTCCATCGTGGTCGGCGGCAAGCTCTGGGGGCTGTTTTCCTGCCACCACCAGACCAGCAAGCAACTGGCCTATTCGGTGCGGTTGTCCTTCCAGATGGTGTCGCAGATCTGCGCCGCTCTGGTCGAGCGGCTGGAGCAGATCCAGGAAGGCGAAGCGATCAACCTGGCGCAAACCCGCATCCATGCGCTCGAGGAAGGGCTGCACGATGCAGGCGACCTGATCGCGGCGCTGTGCCAGGCCAGCCCCGGGCTGGATCAACTGGTGGAGTGCGAGGACGTCGCCGTCTGTCTCAAGGGGCGGGTGCAAACGCTCAATGGAATCGCCGACGACGCGGCCCGCCAGATGCAGAGCCATCTGTCGATGCTCAGCGATCACGACCTCTACGCGGTCAATCGCTGGCCGGGCTCCGCGCCGGTCAACGGGCTGTGCGGCGTATTGGCCGTGCGCTTCGACCGCCGGAAAAACGGCTGGATCATGTGGTTTCGCCCCGAACAAGTGGAAAACGTGCGCTGGGGTGGCAAGCCCGAGAAGATCGTCGACACTGGCCCCTCCGGGCCCCGGCTGACGCCGCGGGGCTCGTTCGAAGCCTGGGAGGAAGTGGTTCGCGGCCAGGCCGTGCCGTGGTCGCGTATCGAACGCAACGTGGCCGAGCGGCTGCGCCAGGCGATCGCCAACGTGATGTTCCATCGGGTGAGCAACACCGACAGCATGCGCCAGATGCTTATCGCCGCATTGGGCCATGACCTGCGCACGCCGCTGCAGTCGATCACCATGGCTGCGTCCATGCTGTCCGATAACGAACAACGCACCGCACGCCTGCGCCAAGCCATCGCCACCTCGACCGGGCGCATGAGCCGGCTGGTAAGCCATGTGATGGAGTTGAGCCGCCTTCAGGCCGGGCTGGGCATGGCCCTGGCCCGGGTGCCGACCGATGTGTCGGCGTTATTGGGCGACCTCGCCAACGAGGCCGAACTGGCTTACCCGGGGCTGAGCCTGGAGCGGGATATCACCCCTGGCATACAGGCGAACGTGGACCCCGACCGCCTCGCCCAGGTGGTCATTAACCTCATCGGCAATGCCAGCCAGCATGGCGTGGGCAACCGCGCTCGCCTCAGCCTGAGCGCGGGCCCGAAGGAAGTGCTGCTGACCGTGGCCAACCCTGCGCCGCCGATGAGCGAGCACCGTTTGCAGAACCTGTTCGCGCCGTTCAAGGGCACTACCAGCCAGCAAGGCAACCGCGACGGGCTGGGCTTGGGGCTTTATATCTCCGATGCCATCGCCCGTGCGCACGGCGGCAGCATCCGCGCCGAACAGGGCGAGGGTGAGGTGAGGTTCACGGTGAGGATCGCGGTGTAGCGGCTTCGGTGATGCAGCCCGGTCACCGCCAAAACCGGAAGAGGTCCCAGAGGTCGTGGAACCAGCAGTGGAACCTGTCCGCGCCGCGCCTTCCATAGAACGGCCCAGGCCAGATCATCGACAGGCCCAGCAGAAACAACGCCGCGGCCGCGGCCATGAAGTGGACACTCAGCATTAACAAGGCCAAGCCCCAGAAAGCCACGGCAAGCAAGACCAAGCCCCACGTTAGCGAGTTTGGTTTGCGGTATTTATCGACCACGCTTGCTCTCCATATTGACGGCCCTGGCCTCAAGGCTGAAGACCGGCGGCCGATACGTCGATATGCCCGCTTGAGTTTCTGATATGCCCCCTAGGACACGCGCTTTATTCATCACCCTGCTCATGCTGGTAGTCGTCTATCTGATCGTTGAAGTCGACTGGGCGGCCCCAGCCAACCTCTACAGAGGTTATCGGCAAGCTCAGAAAATAATGGAGCCCGCCCACGCGAACGGCAAGCTCTTGAAGCAGCTAAAAGCTGAATTCGGCGACAACGTAAGCTTTGACTATGCCGTCGCTTTCGACCAGGCGGGCGCCGTTACCCGCACGTTGCACGTGACGCGCAGCTGCGGCGCCATGGACAACAAGCCGTTCGTGCTGGCGGTGGCGCGCCGGGTTCATGAGCAGGGTTTCGAATGGCCGGAGAAGATCGAGTACGAATATGCCTGTGAGCTGTCCAAGCCGCAGTCACTGGGCCTCGGCCCCCAGCTTTTCGGTAAGGCCCTGGACAGGCATCTGCGCGAACAAGCCGATTGCACGGACGCCCGGCTTGGCGCTTATTCACCGGGCCAGCCCTTCGCTGTGCAGTCGTTGTTCGTGCCCCACGGCAGCGCGGACATGCAGTTGTACGTTGGCGCCAGTGGCGACATAGAGAAGGTCCATCTGGTGGCCTGGGATCAATTCACGGAAAAGGAGCAGCAAATTCACGCGATGCTCTGCGCGACACAAGCATTGCTGCTTACCGTTCAACCCGAGGAGGACACGCAGGCGCTGCGCACTGAAATAGATCATGTGTGGCACACCGGCCAGAACGAAGTCACTGCCGTAGTTGGGCCTTACCAGGTAACGGCCAAGGGCGCGCCAATGGCGATGACGCTTTTGCCGAGGCAATAAGCGCATCAGGCGGCGTCGTTGCGCGCGCTTCAATTTGATATCCTCGCCGCTTGCTCCGGAGCTCCCCGCTGTGCGCCATCCTCGATCCTCCTTGCACCGCCGCTTGCTGACCATAGTGCTGGTCAGCACCCTTCCGGTCGCGCTCTGCGCCTGCATCGCGCTGCTGATGCTGTTGCGCAACGAGGAAAGCCAGGCGGTTTCCCGCGCGCTGGAAGCCAACCGCCAAACCGCTACCGCGCTGCAAGTCACGCTCAACCGTTCCTTTGCCGTCCTCGAGGCCGTGGCGCAGTCGCCGCTGCTCGATAGCGACGACCTGGCGCCTTATACCAACGTGCTGGAGCGGGTGCTGCCGTTGATGCCTGGGTGGCATGCGCTGTTGATCGCCTCGCCGGATGGCCGGGTGGTTTCGCGGGTGGCGCCAGGGGCCGGTGGGCCGCTTACCGGCCCGGTAGAGCCGCTGAGCTTTGCCCGCATGCTCGAACAGCCAGGGCCCATGGTCGGCCAGTTAGGCAAAGGCCCCTCGGGTACATGGGCGATACCGCTACGCGTGCCGGTAATGCGCGATGGCAAGCTCCGCTATGTACTCACCGCGCCCCTGCTGCCGGAAAGCGTTTCGCAAGTGCTTACGCTCTCGCAGTTGCCGAGCGGCTGGACAGTGGTGGTATTCGACAGTGCCGGCAAACGGATCGCACGCACGCCCTCGATAGGCCTCCCCGTGGGGGGGCAGGTGTCATCGCAGCTGACCGACCTGGTAAACGCCGGGGGCAACGAAGGCAGCGGCGTGACCACGACCGCGGATGGAAAGGAGGTCTACACGGCCTATATGCGCCTGCCAGGCATAGGCTGGACGGTGGCCACGGGCATTCCCACCGCCGAGGTCACCACCAAGGTGCACCGGGCGCTGGCGTTCTACGGCGGCGGCCTGGCACTGTCGTTGCTGTTCGCAAGCTTCGGGGCGCTGATTGCCGCGCGCCGTATCAGCGCGCCGATGCGTGAACTGCGTAACGCCGCGCTGGCGGTCGGCCGCGCGGAAGTTCCGGCGCTGCCCGACACGCGCATCGCCGAAATCCAAGAGGTCGCCGTGGCCCTGGGCCAATCGGCCAAGGCTTTGCGGGCCAGCGAAGAGGCCCGCAGCGAGGCCTTGGCCAAACTCGCCGCGGCCCACCAAGGCTTGGTCGAAGCCGACCGGCGCAAGGATGAATTCATCGCCACCCTTGCCCATGAACTACGCAACCCGTTGGTGCCAGTCGGCCAGGCCGCCGCCCTGCTCCGCGCATCCGCGGCTGGCGGCGCGCACACCGAGCACCACCTGGCGGTGATCGAGCGCCAGATGAGCCATATGAGCCGGCTGCTCGACGACCTGCTGGACGCCTCGCGCATAAGCTTCGGCAAGATCCACTTGCGCCTGGAGCACCTGGACCTGGTTGCCGTGCTACGCGATGCACTGGACTTCGTCTCGGCGCGGGCGCGGGACAAGCACCTGGAGGTTCGCGCCTCGCTGCCCACCGCCCCGCTCTTCGTGGACGGTGACGGGCTGCGCCTGCAGCAGTTGTTCGTCAACCTGCTGGATAACGCCGTCAAGTACACCCCCGCCTTGGGGCATATCACCGTGGCGCTGCGCCGGTTGGGCGCCGGGGTGGAAATTGAAGTGGCGGACGACGGCATCGGCCTGGCGCCGGAGCAGATGGAGGACATCTTCCGGATGTTCGCGCGGGTCGCTAGCCCCGGCGTGGACGCGGGCGGCCTCGGGGTGGGCCTGGCCCTGGCCAAGAGCCTGGTCGAGTTGCATCAAGGCGAGCTGCGCGTCAGTAGCCCCGGGCTCGGCCAAGGCAGCCGCTTCACCGTGACCCTGGCCCTGGCAGCCGACCAGGTGCCCCCTGCGCCACCACCCGTGGCCACCGCTGCGGCCGAGGGCATGCCACGCCGCGTACTGGTGGCCGACGACAACGGCGACATCGCTTTTACCTTGCAGGCGCTATTGGAGCTGGAGGGCCATCAGGTGCGGCTGGCCGCCGATGGCGAACAGGCCGTGGCCCGGTGCCGCGAGGACATGCCCGAAGTGGCCATACTCGACATCGGCATGCCGCACATGGACGGCTACCAGGCCACCCGCGCGATCCGCGCGCTGCCGGGTGGCGATGCGGTTTTCTTGATCGCCGTGTCTGGCTGGGGCCATGCCGAAGACATTCGCAAGGCCTTGGATGCAGGCTTCGATACGCACCTCACCAAACCCGCGGACATCGACGAACTACTGGGGCTGGTGGCCCGCGCCAGTACCCACCGGTGCCAAACCTGAACCTGGCCAGCGCCTACGCTTCGGAGCGCCCGGTGGACGCCCGATTGTGCTCATACCGCCGGGCGAGCGGAAACGCCGGCAACCAGCCCTCCCGGCGCACCGTCCAGCTTTCGTAGGTTGGTGCAAACTGATCCGGCGCATCCAGCGTGCCCAGGGCGATTTCGATCTCGTCCTCACTGCGGGCAAACACCGACGAGCCGCAGCGCGGGCAAAAACAACGCCCTTCGTATTCACGCGTCTCGCCCTCGAGAGTGACTGCATCCTGGGGGAAGATCGCAAACGCATGGAACAGCGCGCCATGGTGCTTGCGGCAGTCCAGGCAGTGGCAAAGCCCAACGCGATACGGGCGCCCTACCGCCACGATGCGCACATCGCCGCACAAGCAACCACCGGTGATTGGGTTCATAGGGGGCCTCGCTGGGTCGTTTTCTGGGGTGGTGTGAGCTTAGCCGGTGCGCAGGGGGTTTGGGCTCGGTTACCCAACCTTGGGAGTGCATGCCCCTCTCCCGGGCCCCACCCCAATGAACTTACGGGTATAGTCTTTTATCCACGGGCGATCGCGGCCTAGGTAGCTCTTAGCCATTCTGACTAACCATTCATGGATCAAAACGACTTCCCATCACCCCAGGACTGGATCGCTCGAGATGCCGCACCAGGACGGATAGAGCGAATCGAGGCATGGTTCAGTGGGCATGGCTACGACCCGCACCGCCATGATACGTACTCCATTGGCCGCACAATATCGGGCATACAGAGCTTCCACTACAGAGGCACTCTGCGCCACGGTATACCTGGGAATACGTTAGTGCTGCATCCGGACGAGCTGCATGACGGCATGGCTGGGACCGAAGCGGGCTTCAGATATCGCATGGCCTATGTGGACCCTGCCATGATCCAGCAAGTCCTTGGTGGAGAATCACTGCCCTATGTCGCTGGCGGGCTGTCCAACGACTTGCGCTTATATAACGCCAGCCAACCTTTCATGCAGGCATTGGACCATCCACTCGACCCGCTGGAAGAGCAGGACGCTTTGTTCGAACTCGCCATGGCGCTGCGGGCGGTCGCGGGGAAGCCGCGCGGGCGGAAGCGGGTGGACTACCAAGCGGCCCTGCGGGCACGGGACTTCATCATTGCTAATCTTCAGAGCGGGATTACCCTGGAGATGCTTGAACACGCTAGCGGCCGAGAGCGGTGGAGCCTTTCGCGAGACTTCAGGGCGTTGTTTGGCACGAGCCCCTATCGTTTTGTAACCCTGCGGCGCCTGGATCTTTTTCGCACGCTGATCCTCGATCAATTCACCCTCGTAGACGCCGCGCTGGCGGCAGGCTTTCATGACCAGAGCCACGTGACTCGGCATTTCAGCGCTTGTTACGGGGTGTCTCCGCTGCGCTGGCTGGAGCGTATTCGAGCCCCGCGTGAAGTTGCAGGATCGTACAAGCCCGTACTCACACCAATTCGTTAGGCTGTTATCTCCCCCCTGTTTGGAGAGCTCGACATGCCAACTACTCAGCAACAAGCAAGCATGCATGCCGTCAACCTGGCCCAGAAGGCTTCACTCATTGATCAGCACTGGAGCCCGCGAGTTGTTGCCGAAATGAACGACTACCAATTCAAGGTGGTGCGCATCGAGGGGGAATTCATTTGGCACTCCCATCCGGAAACCGATGAAGCGTTTTTCGTTATAGAGGGAAAACTTCGTATCGATTTGCCCCAAGGCAGCATATACGTCGCCCCGGGCGAGCTTTATGTGGTGCCGCGCGGCGTCGCGCACAGAACAGCTGCCGAAGGCGAAGCCAAACTGATGATTATCGAGCCTGGCGGAATATTGAATACCGGTCATGAGGGTGGTGAGCGCACGGCCGATAATGACGTCTGGATCTAGACGAGGGGCGTTACCCGACCCCGGTTGAGCTGCCCCCTGCGCGCCAACCGGGCGACGCTGCCCCCTCTGCAGCGAAGGCAAACGGCACGAACTTGCGCCCAATCGCTACAGCGGTTGGGCACAATCGGCGTGATAGCTGCAGACCCCCAGGCAATCGCGCCTATCTCCTGCGCAGCCGACTTTAAGGCATCAAAACCCGACACCAGGAGGCTGTTTAAAGACCTTCCGGGCAAATACATCGCGTATCACGCGCCCAAACGCTCATCTTGCGAGCCCTGTCACCGGGCGGCACCTATTACCTGCCCTAACAGCTGCACGCGGCACCCGAACAATTCTCGCGGGGTTACGCCGACGCCCAACGGCTGTTCGCCCTCAAAGCGCAACGGGACCCCGGCAACCGCCTTCGGAACACGCTGTGGAACAAGTACTACCCGGGTTAGCGCGGCCGAGCGCCCCCGATGCGCCGCCTTCGACCGAACGACCCTATTCTTCGCCGCAGCTGGCTGGGCCCAGCCTGCCTCGGTAGCCGACGATAAGGCCAATCAGCGGCATCGCGATCTCGATGTCGAAGCAGAAATACCCGTCCTGCTCGGTCTCGAAACTTCGCCCGGCGGGCAACAGACAACGCGGCATGGGTACGCCCAGGAGCGACCAGCGCCGGGGCACCAGGTATAGCCGGTCACCCTCGATCACCAGGGCGAGCGCGAAGGACGCGATGCCGAACCGCTCAATCAGAAGGTGCTCATTCTTGCCGGTGCCCGCGGATTGCACTGACGTGAACCGCTTGCCATCGAAGCTCCGCGTCCAGCGCTCCACGCCCGCCTCTGGCGAGAAAGTGACCGTCACCGGCACCTGGGCCGCAGCCTTCGGAAAGCCAATGATCGCCGCCACCATCGCGGCGATCGGGTTTTGACCGCGGCGCACCTGCGCCAGGCCAGTCCAGCGCCGGGCGCGGGTATTGCCGTGCAGTTCCTGAAGACGGGTGGGAAGCGCGCTGAACGCGGCCCCTAGGATGTTTCGATAAAGCGGCCCATTCGCCTCGCCGTCTCGAAACCCGGTGAAGATCTGCCGCCCCTTGAACAGCGCAGCGTAGTCCTCCAGCTCAAGTGCTCCAACGGCTGGCCTCGCTCCAGCCGAGGGACGCTCACCGGCCAATAGCTTGCGGATAAGCGCCTCGATTGCCATCGACGGGATGTAAGGGCCGTCGTCTCCCTCGGCGAGCAGATGCCAGCTTCGCTCGGTGGTCCTGCCGCTGGCATGCCCTTGCGCACGAATCACCATGCCGCCACGGTGCTCGCCGAAGCGCATGCGATTGAGTACCGCATAGAAGAGCGGGGAGAACGGCTCGAACGAAGGCAGTTTGAACCTGGCGCGCGCTTTCGCCAGCAGGTTAAGAACCCGGTGCAGCGCTTCCGGAACTGGCCCGGCGCCCATCCAGATATCGGTCAACGCGGGATGTTCGGGTGCAATGACTTGCAGGTCCGGCACGTCGACCAAGGAAAAATGAATGTTGCGCAGCGGCATCCGGCCCGGAACCGCGACGGTAAAGCGCTTGCTTTCGGCCAACCCGATGCCGTGGGCGTCGATGCCATGACGGCGCAATTTCACCGGCGCGCCGGCATAACCCACCACGGCCCGCATCACATTGAGGCCGATGCCGGCATAAGGCGAAGGGGCGATGCCGCCCTCCACCGAGGTGATGGTCATGGTCTTGGCCATCTCTCGCAACACCGCCGCCGTCAGCACCGGAAAGCTGCTGACGCCGGACAGCACGAACACGCCGGCCGCCTTTGCCTCGGCATCGAACCGAGACACGCCGAACACGAAATCGGCGGCATCGGCGAAGTCCAGATAATCCACGCCTGCACTGATGCAGGCCGAGATGACCCGATAGCGGTCGGTGCCGTATGCCTGGAACGGGCCGGACGCATCGACCACCAGATCGGGTCGCTGCGCCCCAAGCCCCGCTACGATATCGGCACGGTCGAGCGCCACAGGGCTGACCTGGGCCTGCCCTCGGTAACCTGTGCAGAACGCTTCGGCGCGATCATAGTGGCGACCGCAGATAAGCAGATCGAGCTCCGGAACGTCGGCCAGAAGCTCCGCCAATCGGCTACCAAAAACGCCATAGCCGCCCAGTATCAAAACCTTCAAACGGCCCGCACCTGTTCTGCTCACTAGACCCTGTCCTTAGTGCTTACGCTTGCCCCTCGGGGGCGAAGTATCAAATCAATCCAGTCCCTGACCTGTTGGTGTCGGCCCGCGGCGGGGAATCTTTAGGCGGTTGCGGTTGTTTTTCGCAGATGGCTGTCGAGTGTTCGAACAGCAGTTGCCAAGCAGCAGCATTCCACACAACATGCAGCGCTCCAGGCCATGCGTTGCTGGCGCCCGCGACAGTTGCAGCGGCAACCGGGGCTCCAGGGCCGCCTGGCAAGCCATCCAATAGCCGTCGGCCAGCCCTCACCCTGCTTGCGCCAGTATTGAAGTGCACGTCATGCCCCTTCGCACCCCCGTTCGCAAACCGTTCCGGCAGGATCAAACGCCTCTGAGCGCCACGCCCGGCGCTCTTGCGCCGCGGCCGCGGAAAATGCGCCGCCCGGCGCCAGTGCTGCTGATCTGGCTGCTGGTCCCCATCGCTCTGCTCGGTTTGAACTGGCAAAAAGTGAGCTATTACCTACGCCCGGCGCCGGTCACATTGCCTGTGCCAGTCGCGTCCCCTCGCCTCGCCGATCAGTTGGAACAGCCGGCCAGGCCCTCTCCTGCGCAACCGGCGCGGTCAACCGCCAAGCCGCTGGCTGACTGCCTGGCCGGCGGTACCACCATTGATGACCACGTATTGCGCTGTCGCTTCGGCGAGGTGCCGCATACGAAGCCCGATGCCGAACCCGCTCGCGGCATGGTCTCGGCGGCCTATCTGGCCCAATACCGTGCGGAGCGTTCCCAGAGGTCAGCCGGCGCCGATGCTGCCCAAGGCGTAGGTTACGAGCAGTACTCGATACCCGGTTGGGACGGCACAGGCCGCTACCTGGCGAGCTGGCAGGTGAATGGCAACGACATCGACCACGCCAGCGTGTGCCTTAACTATCGCCGAGGCTCGATCGAGTATCGGGAATGCCGCAAAGCTGCCAAGCAATGGTTCAGAAACCAGTGCCGGCGGATAGAGGAAACCGATACGGCCGAAAGCCGCCGCTATTGTTCCGCCGCTTCATCGTTCAGCCCGATGGGATAAGCGCCATGTTCGGCGCTGGCCAGGGCAAGCTCGGCGTGGCCCTACGGCGTTGATTCCCCTTCCCCCTCGGCCTGCGCCTGGTATGCCCGCCGAGAGGCCTCGATGACGTGCCGGTGCTGCTCGGCCCACAGCCAAACACCGCAGAAAGCTTCTGCCAGGCTCATGCCCATTTCCGTAAGGCGGTACTCCACCCGTGGCGGAACGACTGGGTAGACCGTGCGCACCAGCAAGCCGTCCGCTTCCATCTGGCGCACGGTCTTGGTGAGCATTTTCTGGCTGACGCCACCCACCGCCGCGGCCAGTTGGGTGAAGCGCAGGCAGCCCCGCTCCGCCAACGCCTCGATCACCAACATGGTCCATTTATCGGCAATGCGGCCGATGATCTCGCGCACCAGTGCCTCCAGTTCCGGGTCGTTAGCATTCGCACCGTGGGGCCACTGGGGCGCGCGGGAGGCAGGTTGCAATGGGTGGGTCATGGGTCATGGTTTCCGTTGGGTAAGTAGAGCACTTTCCGGCGCCTACTTCCCGATGGCGCCCATGGGCCCTATGGTAGTTCAGACACGCCAAATGGCGTGGCAAATTCTGACTAAACAGGAGAGCACCATGCACACCACAGGTAATACGCTTCTGATCACCGGCGGCGGCAGCGGCATCGGGCGCGGCCTGGCCGAAGCCTTCCTGGCACTGGGTAACCAGGTCATCATCGCCGGGCGACGCGAAGCCCTGCTCAAGGAGGTGACCGAGGCCAACCCCGGCATGCGCTACGTGGTGCTGGACACCAGCGACGCTGCCGACATCAAGCGCGTCGCCAGCGACCTGATCGCCACCTACCCCAGCTTGAATGCGGTGATCCACAGCGCGGGCATCATGCGCCAGGAAGACCTGCGCGCCGGAGCGAGCGAGTTGGAAGCGACCGTGGGCACCAACCTGCTGGGGCCCATCCGCCTGGACGAAGCCCTGCTGTCGCATTTCCTCAAGCAGCCCCACGCGGCCATCGTCACCGTGAGCTCCGGCCTGGCATTCGTGCCGTTGGCCCTCACCCCGAGTTATAGCGCGACCAAGGCGGCGGTCCACTCTTACAGCCAAGCCCTGCGCTACCAGCTCAAGGGCACCTCGGTGAAGGTCCATGAACTGGCGCCACCCTACGTGCAGACCGAACTGATGGGCGAACACCAGGCCAACGACCCGCATGCCATGCCGCTGAAGGACTTTATCGAAGAGGTGATGGGGATCTTCCAGCACTCGCCGGAGGCCGAGGAAATTCTGGTAGAGCGGGTGAAGCCGCTGCGTTTTGCAGAGGCGAGCGGCGGTTACCAGGAGGTATTTACCGGTTTGAACGACCAGTTCTCGGCACGGGCGTAGCAACATGGCTCGCCCGGGCCCCTCCCCGAATGCGGAGCCAACCCTGGCGTCGCATACAGAGAGGGGCCCGGTAAGCGAGCTGCTACGCTATCCCCCTTCGGGCCCTGAAACCCTGCCTTACCGCCCCGGAGGAACCATGCCCAAGCTAGCCGCAAAAACCTGCCTGATCACCGGTGCCGCCCGTGGCATCGGCCTGGCCATCGCCACGCGCTTCATCGAGGAAGGCGCCGAGGTCATCCTCACCGACTTGGACGAGGTAGCCGGCGCCAACGCAGCGCGCGAACTCGGCGCACGCTTTATCCAGCTCGACGTCAGCCAGGAAAGCGACTGGCGGCGGCTGGCCGAGCAGGTGCCGGCCTTGGATGTGCTGGTGAACAACGCGGGCATCACCGGCCTGGAAAGCGGCACCACCCCGCAGGATCCCGAACACGCCACCCTGGAGGCCTGGCACGCGGTGCACCGGGTGAACCTGGACGGTACCTTCTTCGGCTGCCGCTATGCCATCGGCGCCATGAAGGCCAAGGGCACCGGCTCGATCATCAACCTCTCCTCGCGCTCCGCCCTGGTGGGCATCCCCGGCGCGGCCGCCTATGCCTCTTCGAAAGCCGCCATCCGCAACCACAGCAAAACCGTGGCGCTGTACTGCGCTCAGCAGGGCTGGGCCATCCGCTGCAACTCCATCCACCCCGGCGCCATCCTCACGCCCATGTGGGAAGCCATGCTCGGCGACGGCCCCGGCCGCGAAGCGCGCCTGGCCGCCCTCACCGCGCAAACACCGCTCAAACGCTTCGGTACTCCGGCCGAAGTGGCAGCCGTGGCGTTGCTGCTGGCCTCGGACGAGGCGGCGTATATGACAGGAGCAGAGTTGAACCTCGATGGCGGGCTGCTGGCGGGCTCGGCGGTGAGCCCCGGGGAATAGGCGGTCCGGTCAACGACTACGGCATGGGCTCAGCGCACGCTTACCGCCCTCAGAAAGCGCTGGGTGCGGGTGTTGGTCGGGGCGACCAGGATCTGCTCGGGCGTGCCGTCGGCGATGATCTTGCCGCCTTCCATGAACAGCACCCGGTCGGCCACGTCCCGAGCGAAGGTCATTTCGTGGGTAACTAGCAGCATGGTGGTCCGTTGCTCATCGGCGATGGCGCGGATCACCGCCAGCACCTCCCCTACCAGTTCCGGGTCCAGGGCGGAGGTCACCTCGTCGAACAGCAACACCTGCGGGTGCATCGCCAAGGCCCGGGCGATGGCTACCCGTTGCTGCTGCCCGCCTGACAGCTGCCCCGGATAGGCGTTGGCTTTGCCCACTAGGCCGACCTGGTCCAGGTAGCTCAGCGCCCTGGCACGGGCCTCTTCGGCGGTGAGCCTGAGCACCCGCAGGGGGGCCTCGGTGATGTTTTCCAGCACGGTGAGGTGAGGGAACAAGTTGAACTGCTGGAACACCATGCCTACCCGGTGAACGAAGGCAGGCCTGGGCGAGCCCGGCCAGCGCCAGCCACCACGCCTGGCCGGCACCGGCTCCCCCGCCACTTCGATGCTGCCGGCCTGGTAACGCTCCAGCCCTTTGATCAGCCGCAACACCGTGGACTTGCCCGAACCACTTGGGCCGATCAGCGCCACCTTCTGCCCCAGGGGTATGCTCAGGCTCAGCCGATCCAGCACCCGGGTGTTGCCGAATGCCTTGACCACATCCTTGAGCACGATGTGCGGCGTCGAGGGTACAGCCACTTCAGGCATGACGACGGTGCTCCAGGTATTTGAACGCCAGTGAGGTAGGCACACTGATCGCCAGGAACATCAGCGCCATCAGCGTGTAGGGTTCGGTGTAGCGGTAGCTCATCCCGGCCACCTGCTTGGCGGCCAGGAACAGCTCGGGAATGGTGATCACCGCCAGCAGCGGCGTTTCCTTGAACATGCCAATAAGGTAATTACCCAGCACCGGCAGCATCGGCTTGAGCGCCTGAGGCAGGATCAGCCGCCGCCACGTCACGCCGCGGCTGAAATCCAGGGCCTTGGCCGCTTCCCACTGCCCCGGAGGCACGTCGTCGATCGCGCCACGAAAGGCTTCGGCGATATAAGCACCGTAATAAAGGCCAAGGCCGATCACACCGGTCGCGATCGCCGGCAGGGTGAGCCCGGCCAGCGGGAGGGCGAAGAACAACAAGTACAGCTGGACCATCAGCGGCGTGCTGCGGAAAAAGCCCAGGTAGGCACGCACCGCCCGGTGCAGCGCCTTGCTGGGCGCACGCTCGGCCATGGCCATCAGCAAGCCGATGGCGACGGCCAGGGCAAACCCCAGCAGCACCACCTGAACGGTCACCAGAAGGCCACGCAGCAGGTCCGGAACAATCGACCATGCAAAGGCGAAATCAAAATCCATGGGTCACTCCTTGGGCCTGCGCCATGCCGTGAGGTGAGACTCGTAGCGGCGCACCAGCACGGTCAGCGGCCAGGCCATGGCGAAATAGCACAGCAGCACGAGGCTCCAGATCAGGGCCTGCTGGCCAAGGGTCGTGATCAGTTGGCCGCCCGCGAACGTCAGGTCGGTCAAGGTAATGAGGGACACCAGCGAGGTCGTTTTCATCAACTCCACCAACTGATTGCCCAAGGGTGGCAGCATCACCGGCAAGGCTTGGGGCAAGATGATCCGGCGCAGGCCCACCCCTGGCGGGAAGTCCAGCGCGCGCAGCGCATCACGCTGCCCCTGGCTGACGTTGACCAGCGCCGAGCGCACGATCTCGGACCCGTATGCGGAGAACGTCAGGCCCAAGCCGATCACCCCAGTGGCCATCGGCGACAAGGTGATATCGAACAGTGGCAGGATGAAATACAAGTAGAACAGCAGCACCAGGGCGGAAATCCCCCGCAGCACCTCAACGTACAGGGTGGCCGCCCAGCGCAGCGCCCGCCACGGCGACAAGCGCATGAGCGCGATCAGCAGGGCCATCACCAGCACCAGCGCCTCGGCGAGCACGGTGATCTCCAGGGTCACAGCCGCGCCCTTGGCAAGCTGGCCGCCAATGAACAGGGCGGCCGGCACGGCGGGCAGGTCAGCGAGCATGGTTGTACCTAGAGCGCGCAGCGTTGGTCGGCGGTGACGTCGGCGGGCGCCAGCTCGTTCTCGGTATACCCGTACTTCTCAAGGATCTTCAACAACTCGCCAGAGGCCCGCAACTTCGCCAACTGCTCGTTGAACGCCGCGATGAACGCCGGATCATTCTTCGGCAGGCCGTAGGCGTGGTAATTCCAGGAGGGCTTGCCCTGGGCGTCCGGGATCTGTTCGAAAGGCAGCGCGCGCTCGACCGAGGCGCTGCTGGCTTTCTTGATCAGGCTGATGACCTCGGCATCGGGGAAATACACCACGTCCACCCGGCCAGCCTCCAGCGCGGCCAGGGCTTCGGTGTCTTTGTCAAACAACGCCAAGTTGGCGCTGGCAATGCCGCTGGCCGTGGCCTCCTGCACCTGGTTGCTGCCCGGTTGGGTCGCCAGGCGCGCCTCAGGGTGGCTGGCCACATCCTTGAGGCTATGCAGGTTCAACGGGTTGCCGGCCTTGACGATGAAGGCCCCGCCGGAACGAGTGACCGGGTTGGAATAACCGATGACCTTGCAGCGCTGCGGGTTGATGAACAGGCCAGCCCCGATCAGATCGAAGCGTTTGGCCGCAAGGCCCGGCACCAGCGAGCCGAAATCGCTGATCGGGGTATCTACCTTGCTGATCCCAAGAGGCGCGAGCACCGCCTTGAGGATTTCGATGTTGGCGCCGGTGACCTGGCCGCTGGTGTCTAGGTAGGCATAGGGTTGCTCGTTGGCGATCCCGGCGGTCAAGCCGCTGGCACGGCCTTTTTCCAGCAGGCCCGCTGTGGCGGGCGCTGCCCCGAGCCCTGTGAGCAGCAATGCGGTGCCAAGAAGTGCGGGAAGGGACATAGCGTGGGTGCGTATCATGGAGAGGGCTCAGGATTGCCAAGGAAAAGGGGACGACCTGGCCGCCAGCGGTTAGCCTCAGCCCGGTGAATCATGGCTATATCTTGCTGAAATTAAGTTAGTTTCCTAAATATCGTAAAGGCATAAACATATGCACGCGGCGGTCCTTGGAATGGGGAGGGATTGCCCTATGCGCCGGTTGGCGGATGTGAGCGGGGCGGCAGGGGTTGCTGTGATTGAACGCGCGGCCGCAATGCGCGCTTCAGCCCCTGCACTCCTCACCTACGCTCTCTATCTCCGGGCGTCGCTGCCAATTCAGCGACCGGCTTGGCCGCCGAGGAACGTTAGGCGCAACAGCGCCCCTCCACCGCAGGCGCTACGGTGCTACCCCGCGCTGCGCCGTCTACGACATTTGATTGGGTCGGCGGCGCGGTTAGGGTCGGCTGCTTTCGACCGACATTGCCCCTTCTAAGACGCGGAGGTGAAGACTAGAGGCCGGTAGACCTGCAAGAAACGCTAACTAACTGGCGCTAGACAGATTTTCCAACCGAACCTCATGGCAATATCCATAAAGCAAAAAACAAAAACCACTGAAGCTGGATTCTCCAGGTCTTCTTGGTTACCCAACTCTCTTGACCGGCTGGGCCTCCGTTTACTTATCATTTTCTGCATCATTTAAATTCTTCAGTATCCTAACCTCCACTGAGCTCAACAAAAAAATTGCCATAGCCTTCCGAGAGCTCTCGATGATTACGAAGATTTAATTTTTCCGTTATTCGGTGAGCTGGAATTTCCCTTGCTTCCATTTTCTGATGCCACCGCTTTCCGTCGCCTTGATCAAATCTTCAAGCTGACCATAGAGCCATTGCTGCAGGATTTGTAGGCTTATAAAAATCCAATTGCTTCCGCGCCTTATTACGGCTTTTCAAAGAAAAAATATTCATTTTATTCCTATTTATCTATTTCACCAATGAGCTTGGCCGCTAACCATTCCTTTCGATTCGGAACCAAGTATTTGCGCCCCTCCTCCCGCTTGCGAGAGTTAACCTACAAATTTGATTGCAGGCGCCACCTTGCTAACGAAGACATCGGTAGGCGCGAGTGGCGTGATCTCAAAAAAATAGAGTAACGAGCATTCTCGCGGGCCCAATTCTCATCCGCGCGCAAACATATCGGAACCAGCTGGGTGAGGCAGTGAGTGATTGGCATGCACCGAAGTCAGGACACGCTAAGCGCCACTACCTTCGCACACGGCTATCAAGCCTAAAACTGTGGTGGGTGTGTTACCGATCTGAGTTCGCGTGCTAACAACCATGTCAGCGTCAGAATCGCCAACCAAATGGTATTTCTTCCCCCCACAGACCTTGGCGGCTTTTTGATTGATGTTCTCTAACATCCCAGCCCTGGAATTGAAGATGCTGCCATAGCTTTTGATCATGTATTGGTCTGGTGCAATGGCATCTGCGCCCGTAAAGGTGCACCCGGCCAGCGTTAACAGGATGCCGACAGTTATTAATTCTCTGCGCAAGATCACGATTCCTTGTTGGATTGATATTTAGGCTCTGTACGAAAAGCCGGCGAGCGACGGTCAGGCAAGGCAAAACCGGCGAGGAAGCGGGGTTTACTGATTGTAAATGAGCATTCCGAGCCGGCTTTAACGCAGCATGACCAAGCGCAGGCACTTTATACGGCCTAGGGTGGCGGCAACTTCAACAGAACAGCTACCCGATAACCGGATCGCCTCAGAGGGTAGTCGGCGGAGCGACACGTATCTTTAGAAAAATCGATGCAGCCACTCATGGAGTAGGCGTCCCCCTGCATGATCTTTAGCCTGGCCCGGCTGTTCTCGGAGACCCCGCCATGTATCTCAATGTACCCACTCCCCCACACGCTATCCGGGGATACAAGGTGCAGGCTTCCCGGACACATGGGAGATACACCACAAGTTTGAAATGAGCACCGCACCGCAGTCGCTACGCCCTTTCCGGTACCTTAGTTGGAGAACGCCCATGCTTCGTTTCAATGCACGTTACACCTTCAGCCGTGGCGCTACGCTTGCGGCTGCCATCGCACTCGCTTCCTTCGCCGGCCTTACCCAGGCTGAAACCGCACCGCAAACAGCCCCCGCAAACAGCTGGCAAACAGGCCTGCATCGCACGGATCTACTACGCCATGATCTCGGCGCTGACCGGGAAGTGCTCCAAGTTCGGGTTGATTTCGACCCCGGAGTCGCGGCACCCAAGCATTCGCACCCTGGCGTGGAAGTCGCTTACGTGATCAGCGGCACCTTTACCTATGAACTGGAAGGACAGCCAGCGGTAACGCTCAAAGCAGGGGACTCACTGTACATACCAGAGGGCACCGCACATATCGCGAAGAACATCGGGGCCACCACTGGCTCGGAACTGGCAACCTACATCGTGAAAAAAGAAGCGCCGCTGGTGATACTGGCGAAGTAAACGGCGGCGTTTCGACGGCCGCCCCTACCCCTTCACCGCCTCCAACGGCGCGCAACGCAAGCAGTCGCGCCCGGCATGCTTGGCTGCATACAGCGCGCTGTCCGCGCTGGCGATCAGGGCATCGGCGCTGGTGTGGGGCGCGATTGCCGCGGCCAGGCCCAGGCTGATGGTGACGCAAGCGCCCTCGCCCAAGACCGGGTGCGGCACCGCCAGCGCTGTCACCGCCTGGCGCAGTTCTTCGGCGAGCGCCCCGGCGCGGCGGGTATCGGCATTGGTCAGCAAAATCAGCATCTCTTCACCGCCGAAGCGAAACGCCAGGGCGCCGCGTTTTTGCGCGGCCTGCTGAACCACCCGGCTCAACTGCTTCAAGCATTGATCCCCCTGCAGGTGGCCATAGCTGTCGTTGTAGGCCTTGAAGTGGTCGATATCGAGCAGGATGACCGCCACGCGCGTCGGCGAGCCTGCGGCGCCGTCCCAGATCAAGGCCATGACCTCGCCTTGATAACGCCTGTTGAACAGCTGGGTCAGGGCGTCGGTGCGGGCGATCTCGGTCAGCTGCACGTGCAAAAGGCGCCCGCGCAGGGCGAACAGGTAACTCAGGCGGGTGCCCCGCTCCAGGAAGTAAGACGCCATCAGCAGCAGCGCCACCGCGGATGCATAGAACATGGCATTGGCCTGCCAGGCCAGGACGTCTGCGAACTCGGCGATGTAGGTGGTCACAAGCTGGATGACCAACATGCTCATCATGGCCGCCGCTGCGAAACCCAGAGGGAGCTGCTGAATCATCGTGCAGTAGACCATGATCAGCAGCATGCCCAGCTGGTAATGCAGCTGATACGGGCTGTCGCTGTAGATCATCACTATCAGCGGCATCACCGAGCACAGCACGGTCGCCGCCGCCGCGATCGCCTCCAATGCCCACCGCGATGTCACGCGCCGGCCCAATGCCAGAGCGCCGATGAACATCGGGGTGATCAGACACAGACGGCCCAGCGCTACGTAGACGAACATGTCGCGCAGCATCAACCAGTCGCTGATCAAGAACAGGTTATAAACCAGCCCCCCGCCGATACCGACCGTGGTGATGAAAGCGAGCCGCTGCTGGTGAGTGTCCGCCTGGTAACGGCGCTCAAGGTCGCCGCCAAAACGCAGCGTGCGCGCGCCGGAGGCAATCGTTCGCTCGACCTCGGCAAGCGTTTGCGGGTCGTCGGGGCGGGGGCGATCGATATCGGGAGCAAGCATGCGGCACCGGGCGATAAGTCACGAAACGAGAGACGGAAACGGATGATGCGGTGCACCATCCTTTCCGGGGAGCGCCCCGCTTCCGAGGCAACCCGCCCCTGTATCGGCCGCGGCGCGGCGAATTTGGCACCGCTGGTCGAGGGGCACACCTTCTTTCGGTGAATTGGCTGCGCTGCTGCCGGTGCGCAAGCGCATCGATTATCCAAAGCGGGCTGGCAATACTCGTTTGGCAGCGCTTTGATAAACAAGGCAGTGTCCGCAGGGAGGTGCGCGCCATGAGCACATTTACCGTCCGCACGATGACAGCCCATGATGGCGAGGCGTTGCTGACCTTCGAAACCTATAACCACCTATGGTTTGAATCCCACATCGACGCGCGCCCGCAGTCTTTCTATTCGATACCCGGCGTGACAGACCATATCGAGGGCTACTTGTCGGCTTTCGCCAACGGCGCCTGGCATCCCTTTGTTATCGAACATTCAAACGCAGCCATCGTGGGCCGGGCCAATCTGAAAAATATCAACGCGCCGAAGGGCTCAGCACAAGTGGGCTACCGGATCGACCAACGCTACTGCGGACAGGGGCTGGCCACGCTGGCGCTGCAACGTTTGATCCACGAAGCGAAAGCCCGCTGGGGCCTCACGCAACTTTGCGCGCATGTCTACACCACCAATATCGGCTCGAGAAAGGTGCTTGAGCGGTGCGGGTTCCGGGCAGACACCGCGGCTATGGACCTGAGCACGAACGAACGTCGCCTCCTCCTCTCGATCTGACCTCAAGCTCGCATCACCGGGCTGCGCTTCAGGAGCCCTCATCCACCAGCGCCTGGCCGCCTTCGCGGCACGCCGCCAATAGTTCTTGAGCCAGTTCGGGGTCATCCAACGCCCTGGCGATGGCCACGCCGCCGATAAGCGTCGCTGCCAGCTGAAACGCCCGCTCACGCACCCTTGGCGATGCGCCTGCCAGGCCGGCTTGCAGGCGCTTCACGAAGGCCTCGAAAGTGCGGGTATAACTGCGCCGGATCTTCTGTTCACGATGGGTGACATCGGTTGCCATGAACGCAAGGGGGCAGCGTAAATTCTCCCCTTCGCAATGGCTGACGCGCAGATAGTGTTCCACCAACAGCGCCAGGCCGGCATCGCCCAGCGTGTCGAGGTAAGCGCTGCCCGCTTTGCCGGCATGGATGATGGCTTCGCCATACAGCTCGGTCTTGGTGCGAAAGTGATGATAGAACGCGCCTCGGGTAAGCCCGGCGTCGGCCATCAGGTCATCCAGGCTGATCGCATCGAAACCGTGCAAGGCAAACAGCCGCGCCGCGCTGTCCAGGATGCGCTGCCGGGTGTGGTCACGTTGCTCTTCGGGCCAGGGCATAACGTTCCTCAGATTATGTTCTTGAACATACGGTGATTGTTGCCAGCATGCAGGCTTCTTACAAGGAGAAGTATGGATGGCTCTACACATCGTTGGCCCAGGCTTCAGCTCCCTGGTGCGCACCGTGCGCCTTTACTGCCTGGAGAAAGGGCTCGAGGCAACCTACGGCATGTCTGCCTATGGGCAGCCCATAGCGCTGCACGGCGAAGCGCACCGCGCCCTGCACCCCTTTGGCCAGGTTCCGGTGCTGATCCATGGCGAGCGGCGCGTCTTCGAGACACTCGCGATCTGCCGCTATCTGGACCGGGCATTTCCTCCGGCGCCGCCCGAGGCCGCCGAGGACCCAGCGCCCTTGGTAGACCAATGGGCCAGCGCCTTGGCCACCGGGGTGGACAGCTGCCTGGTGCGTCATTACCTGCTCAAGGTGGCGGGCCCACGACCCGATAAAACCCTCAGCGAGGCTGCCCTCGCCCACGCGCAAAGCCGCGTTGAAGCCACCCTCGGCATCTTGCAGGCCCAGCTAGGTGCGCAGGCGTTTCTCTGCGGGGCTCGCTTCAGCCTGGCCGATGCCCTGCTGGCACCGATGTTGGACTACCTGCAGCGGATGCCAGGCCAAGGCTGGCTGGCGCCGGGCCAGCCGCTTGCCGTCTACCTGGAGCGCCTGCGGCAACGGCCCTCTGGCCAGGCCGTGCTGAAAGCGCCGGATTTCTCCGAACTGTCGGGCTGATCCGCAATGGCTCACAGCGCCAGGCTTGTTTCATTGCCGGCGCTCTGGGCCTGGAGGAAGATCGAAAACAGCTCATGCTGCGACTTGATGCCCAGCTTGCTGTACATGTGTTTCTTGTGTACGCGGACCGTTTCGGCGGAGATGTGCAGCTTGCGGGCGATTTCCTTGCTGGAGCAGCCGCTGAGCATCAAGCGGCCAACGTCCAGTTCCCGGGCCGTGAGCTGAGCGCCGCGGCTTTGCTTGACCGAGGCTTCCAGTTGCGCGCGCCAATCATTGGGCCCGGGTTGCGGCGCCACGAGTGCCTGGCCGGGCACTGGCTCGGCCCTCTCCAGTGGCAGGCGCTGGCGCAGCAGTGCGATCACCCACGGCTGGATCATCGCCAAGAGGGCAATCTGCTCCACGCTGAAGCGCCGGGTGGCCCCCAGCGACAGGCACAGCGTGCGATCCGGGTCTACCTGGCAGTTGAACTGGACCTCATCGGCGACGACGTTGAGGCGGAAGTAGCGCTGGTAATACTCGGTCAGCTCGAAGTGTTCCGGGGCCACTTCGGCCAGGCGGAACAGCCCGCTCTGCGGCCGTTCGCGGCTGGCGATGTAGAACGGGTCCAGCAGGTAAAGGCCATTGAGGTAGTCCTGGAACAATTGATCCGGGCTGCCGTCCTGCGCCGGGCATTCGGCGAACACCAGGGGCCGCTCGGCGCTGCTGAATTCCAGCACTACCCAGCTATCGAAACTCACATGCTGGTGGATCAGGCGCACCAGTTGCGCCCAGAAGTTGGGCCGGTCCAGCGCTTCGATCAACTGTGCGATCGCCCGATGCCAGGCCATGTCCTCGAGTGTGATTGTCATCGCTCTACCCCAAATGGGTTACCCCAGCTGCGGAATACCCGCTAACCCTCGCTGATGCGCATACTGCCCGCACAGCCGACATGCCGGCCAGCCTTTTAGTGGCCGGCGGGCCGCAACAGTCATAAGGAACTTCATGAAGGTCGAACTCGCCCAACTGCCAGGCCAGGACAACGGCACTGCGCAAAACCTGGACAGCGCCCTGCAAGCGATCGCCGCTTGTGCCGACGACACGGCGCTGATCGTGTTCCCGGAAACACACCTGATGGGCTTTCCTTCCAGCGAAACCGTAGCCCAGGTCGCCGAGCCGCTCACCGGCCCCACGGTGGCCGCCGTGCTGGCGGCCGCACAGGCGAAGAACATCGCGGTGGTGATTGGCGTGGCGGAAAACGACGGCGGTCGCTTCTACAACACCACCCTGTTGATCACACCCCAGGGCCTGGCCCTGCGCTACCGCAAGACCCATTTGTGGGCCTCTGACCGTGGCGTATTCAGCGCGGGCGATCGCTATGCCACCTGCGTATGGAACGGCGTGCGCGTGGGCCTGTTGATTTGCTACGACATCGAATTCCCTGAAAGCGCCCGCGCCCTGGCGCAACTGGGGGCCGAACTGATCATCGTCACCAACGGCAACATGGACCCCTACGGCCCCACCCACCGTACCGCCATCATGGCGCGCGCCCAGGAAAACCAGGCGTTTGCGCTGATGGTCAACCGCGTGGGCGGCGGCGACGGCGGGCTGGTGTTCGCCGGCGGCAGCGCCTTGGTGGACCCGTTCGGCGCCCAGCTGTTCGAAGCCGGGCGCGAGCCTGGGCAATTCAGCGTGGAGCTGGACCTGGCCCAACTCCACGCGGCGCGACGCGATTACCGCTATCTCGAAGATCAGCGGCTGCGTTTGCCTGGTGAGGTAGTCGAGCATGCCAACGGCCTGCGGGAGTTGCTGATTCCCTGAACCGGCCCGGGTTTATCAGGCCGGCGGCGCAGGCCCCGCGGGAGGTGCGAACCGGCTTCCCCTGCCCGACCAGCCAGCTGCTTCAAACCCTAGAACAATAAGCTTTGGTTCCACCGCACTTACCTCTGCCATAAAACCTATAAATTCGGAGTGGTCGCTCATGGCTCAATTGCAACGCACCCTTTCACTGGGGTCGGTGGTGCTGTTCGGCATCGCCTATATGACTCCCATCATCGTGCTGGGGACCTTTGGCATCCTGGCGCAATCCACCGACGGCAAGGTCCCGGCCGCCTACCTGGCGGCGTTGGTGGCGATGTTTTTCACGGCCATGAGCTATGGCCGCATGGCCGCGGCCTTCCCGGTAGCCGGCTCGGCCTACAGCTACGTGCGCAAGGCCATCAGCCCCAAGCTCGGCTTTATCGCCGGCTGGGCCGTGCTGCTCGATTACCTGTTCCTGCCCATGGCGATCTGGCTGATCGGCGCCGCCTACCTCGGCTCTGCCTTCCCCTCGGTGCCGCAGCCGGTGTGGGTGCTGGCATTTATCGTGATCACCAGCGCCATCAATATCGTGGGCCTGAAACTGGCAAACACGGTCAACGGCCTGTTGATGGTGGTGCAGTTCCTGGTGCTGGCGGCCTTCGTGGCGCTCTGCATTCACTACATTGGCGGCGATGCCCGCACCCCGCTGTGGTCGCTGGCGCCGTTCTTCGATGGCGGCGTGCAGATGCCAATGATCATGAGCGGGGCCGCCATCGCCTGTTATTCCTTCCTGGGCTTCGACGCGGTCAGCACCTTGACCGAAGAAACCCGCGACCCGCGGCGCACCATCCCCAAGGCAATCATGCTGATCACGCTGCTGGGCGGGTTGATCTTCGTGGGGGTGTCGTATTTCGTGCAGCTGGCACACCCCGGCGCCCAGTTCGAAAACATCGACGCGGCCGCCTATGAGATCGCCCGCAACATCGGCGGCGACGTGTTCGTGTCCATCTTCCTCATCGGCCTGGTGGTCGGCCAGTTCGCCTCGGGGCTGTCCGCCCAGGCCAGCGGCTCGCGCCTGCTCTACGCCATGGGCCGGGACGGGGTGCTGCCCAAGCCGTTCTTCGGTGGGCTGAACGAACGCTTCGGCACACCGGTGAACAGCATCCTGTTGTGCGCCGTGGTAGCGCTGCTGGCGCTCAAGCTGGACGTCACCACCTCCACCTCGTTCATCAACTTCGGCGCGTTCCTGGCGTTCAGCCTGGTCAACCTGTCGGTGATCTTCCACTACTGGATCGGCGCCCAGCGGCGCGGCCCTCGCGAGCTGCTGCTGTTCCTGGCCTGCCCGTTGGTCGGGCTGCTCGCGGACCTGTGGTTGATGGTCAGCCTGGACAACGCCGCGATCATCCTGGGAGTAAGCTGGCTGGTGCTTGGTTGCGTTTATCTGGCCTGGCTTACCGGGGGCTTCCGTCGCCAGCCACCGGAAATGGATTTCCAGGAAGCGGCGTAAGCGGCCCCAGGCGAGCAACGCAACGGCGCGCGTCAGCTACCGTAAACCCACGCGCACCGTTCGCCTTGCATTCCGACCCTTCACCATGAACGCCATGCGCAACGGGAGAAGCCTATGGCTACGTTCAACGTGAAAGATTACGGGGCACAGGGCGATGGCGTGAGCGATGACACCGCCGCGATCCAGGCGGCCATCGACGCCGCCGCCATGGCGGGCGGCGACGTGTACGTGGGGCCGGGCACCTACGTGGTGACACCCGCCGCCGACGGCCACTGCCTCACGCTGGCCGCAGGTACGCATTTGGTGGGCGCGGGCATTGGGAACAGCATCATCAAGCTGGCCGATGGCGTGAACGATGCCACCGCCCTGCTCGTCGCCGAGGGCGATGACACCGGGGCCCGCGAACTGACCCTCGACGGTAACCAAACCGGCACCCTCGGCACCGTCGACGGCTGGGTCAGCGGCAACCATGACGGTGTGGTGCTGAGCGCGGTAGAAGTGCGCGAAGCGAGTGGCAATGGCTTTGACCTGCGCACCACGGGCCAAACGTTCGCCGTGGCTGACTGCGTGGCCCGCCATAACCGCCACGACGGCTTTATCGCCAGCGGCCAGGCCGAAGGGGTGATCCAGGATTCGCTGGCGACCGCCAATGGCGAAGCAGGCTTTCACCTCGGCGGCACCCTGCAACTGCTGGACAGCGACGCCGTGCGCAACGCCCAGGACGGCATTCTGCTGTACGAAACCGACGGCGCGACGGATGCGCTGGTGGTGGGCGGTGGCCGCTCCGAGGGCAATAGCGAAGGTGTGCACATATTGGGGGTGGACGGCTTTACGGTGCGGGGCGTGGAGGCCTTCGACAATATCAATTACGGCATCGACAGCGACACCGCGCGTAATGGGCGCATCGACGCAAACACCGTTCATGAGAATGCCCAGGATGAGTTCTCTTCCATAGAGATCAACATCCAGGGCTGGGTGGGCAACCCCGATATCACTGCCATCAACGTGTCAGCGACGCACAACCTGGTGTATGGCGGGCAGTATGCCTACTACGGGATCGTCGAAGGCTACGACGTCGGCCACAACAACCTCATCGCAGACAACCTGGTCACCCATGTGGTAACCCCCGTGGTGGCGGCCGGGCCCAACAGCGTGGCGCGCAACAATGCCCCTTTCGCGATCCGTTACGGCACCGACAGCGCCGACCGCATGGCCGGCACTATCGTGCGCGACCAGTTGCACGGCGGCCAGGGTAATGACCGGCTCGACGGCGCCATGGCCGACGATGTGCTGGATGGCGGCCGCGGTGTGGACCTGCTCACCGGCGGAGCTGGCGCCGACGTGTTCCGCTTCGGCTCGCTCAATGACAGTTACCGGGACGACATCCAAAGCCACACCGACCGCATCACCGATTTCAATGTGAACGAAGACCGTCTTGACCTCACCGCCCTGGGCTTGACCACCCTGGGCAACGGCCATGGCGACACCCTGCGCCTGGTGTACGACGCCACGCGCGATGTGACCTACCTTAAGCACCTGGACGCGGACATCGACGGCAATCGCTTCGAACTGGTGCTGCAAGGCAACCTGGCCGGGTTCTCCGCCAGTAATCTGCAAGCCCTGCACACCGGTACCGGCAGCCGCGACAACATGAACGGCAGCAGTGTCGCCGAGACCTTCCACGGCGACCTCGGCCTGGACCACATCGACGGCCTCGGCGGTGACGACCGCCTGTATGGCGATGCCGGCGGGGATACCCTCACCGGCGGGGCTGGCGCGGACACCTTCGTCTATACCCAGCTCAGCGACAGCCTGCGCGCCAACGTGGCCAACGGCACCCAGGGGCGAGACACGCTGGTGGATTTCAGCGCCACGGCTGGCGACCAGATCGACGTTTCCGCGCTGGGCTTCACTGGCCTTGGCAACGGCCACGGCACTACCCTGACGCTGGTGACCAGCGCCGATGGCGAGAAAACTGTGTTGAAGTCCCTGGACGCGGACGCTGCCGGCTTCCACTTCGAGATCCTCCTGCAGGGCGACCAGAAGGCGACCATCGCCGACACCAGCATCATCTTCGCCCATGCGTTCGGCACCACGCCCAGCACCGTCCCCGACTGGCTGGACACCAACCGGTTCGGTACCTCGGGCGCGGATACCCTGGTGGGTGATTGGGCGGACAACCAGCTGCGCGGCGGCGACGGCAAAGACCATCTCTACGGCAACGTGGGCAACGACAGGCTGGCGGGCGGCGCCGGTTCCGATGCGCTGTATGGCGGCACCGGCGACGATATCTTCATGTACACGCAGGTCAGCGACAGCTACCGCCTGGGCCAGGTGTTCGCCGACACGCTGTTCGATTTCTCCGCCCATAACGACCGTGTGGATGTGTCTGCCCTGGGCTATACCGGGCTGGGCGATGGCCATGGCGGCACGCTCAAATTGGTGGAGGATTCAGGCCGGACCTTCCTGCGCAGCCTGGACGCCGACGCCCAGGGGCGCTTGTTCGAAGTGCGCTGGATGGGGGAGATCGCCGATACCCTGAGCGCCAGCAATTTCGTGTTTGCGCCGGCGCCCGTTCCCGAGGAAAGTGTGACCCTGCTGGGTGTCGCTGCGCAGGCTGCTTGAGGGCTGAATGGGGCCAGCCCAGGCAGGCGCCACCTGGGCGGGTGGGCAGTGCGGGCCATGGCCCGAGCTCGAGCTGGCGGGGTGACTCCAAAGCCTGGCACTTCAAGAAGGTAAACCGGAAATGTATGCAAGCATGTTGTTCGCCTTGGCGGCCGCCGCTTTGTTCGGGGCCAGCACGCCCCTTGCGAAAATGCTGGGGGTGACGGTGTCGCCGCTGCTGCTCGCGGGCCTTCTGTACCTGGGAAGTGGCGTCGGCCTGGCGGCTACCCGAGTGATCCGGGATCGGGGATGGCGCGCCAGTGGCCTGGCGGCTGGTGAGTGGCCATGGTTGCTCGGAGCGATCGCCTTCGGTGGCATCCTGGCGCCGGCCGCGCTTATGTTTGGGCTAACGCGGACCTCGGGGGCAACCGCGTCATTGATGCTGAACCTTGAGGCAGTACTGACCGCGCTGTTGGCATGGCTTGTTTTTAAAGAGAATGCCGACCGGCGCGTTGTCCTGGGAATGATCGCCATCGTGGCCGGAGGGGTTGTTCTGGCGTGGCCAGCCGAGGCTCTGGATGATCACGACATGCTCGGCCCGATGACCGTTGCGCTGGCGTGCCTTGGCTGGGCGATCGATAACAACCTGACGCGTAAGGTGTCCGCCTCGGACGCCCTCTACCTGGCATGCGCCAAAGGGCTCTTTGCCGGAGCGGTGAACACGTGCCTCGCCCTGTTGGGCGGCGCCCAGCTTCCCGGCTTCGGTGCCCTGGCGCCCACCCTGCTCGTGGGCTTCCTGGGTTATGGGGTGAGCCTGGTGTTGTTCGTGCTGGCGCTCAGGGGCCTCGGCTCGGCGCGCACCGGCGCTTACTTTTCCACGGCGCCGTTCATGGGCGCGGCGATTTCGGTCCTTGCGTTAGGCGAGCCGGTGCGGCTGTCGTTCTGGATCGCGGCGGGGCTGATGGCAATCGGCGTGGTGTTGCACCTCACCGAGCGGCATGCCCACGAGCACACACACGAGCCGTTGGCGCACAGCCACCGCCATGTTCACGACGAACATCATCAACATGAGCACGACTTCGAGTGGGAGGGTGCAGAACCCCACAGCCACCCTCACGAACATCAGGCGATGCGGCATAGCCACTCCCACTTTCCGGACGTTCACCACAGGCATAGCCACTGACGCAATAAACCGGGCCCGATTGTTGTCCTACCCCAAACTGCCACGCACGTCAGCGTCGGCGCTGTCCAGGTACCTCTCAGGTCTTCAGCGGGAACACAATGAGCGCACACGATCACCATCACGGCCACGAGGGCCACAGCCATGCGGGGCATCACCATGCAAGCCCTCCCGCCACGTTCGACAGTGCGTTCGCCCTGGGATCGGCGCTGAACGCCACGTTCGTGATCGCCGAAATAACCTTTGGCCTGACCGCGCACTCCGTCGCGCTGTTGGCTGATGCCGCGCACAACCTCGGCGACGTGTTGGGCTTGCTGCTCGCCTGGCTTGCCGTGTGGTTGGGGCGTAGAACGCCCACGGCAACCCGAACCTACGGCTATGGCCGAAGCTCGATCCTGGCGTCGCTGGCCAACGCCGTGGTGCTGCTGGTCGGCGTAGGCGGCATCACCCTTGAAGCCGTCCAGCGTTTGGTCGAAGGCGTTCCCGCAGGTGAGGTCGGAGGCAAAACGGTGATGGTGGTCGCCGCCATCGGTATAGCGATCAATGGCCTGACCGCGATGCTGTTCGCGCGGGGGCGAAAAGGCGACCTGAACGTGAAGGGCGCCTTCCTTCATATGGCGGCCGACGCGGCGGTGTCCGCCGGGGTGGTGATCGCCGGGCTGGTGGTGTTGCTGACCGGCTGGACCTGGGTGGACCCGGTCACTAGCCTGGCCATTGCCGCGCTGATCCTGGTGTCCACCTGGGGGCTGCTGCGCGACAGCGTGAACCTGGCCCTGGATAAAGTGCCCGAGGGCATCGATGCGTCGCAGGTCCAGGCCTTTCTGGCCGCCCTGCCCGGGGTGAGTGAAGTCCATGACCTGCACATCTGGCCCCTCAGCACGACCCACACGGCCCTCACCGCTCACCTGGTGCTTCCGCAAGCCGATCACGATGACGCTTTTCTGCAGCACCTTACGGTGGAACTGGAGGAACGCTTTGGCATCGGCCACGCGACCATCCAGGTAGAACGAGGCAACGAGGCTTCGCCTTGCCAGCTGGCGCCTATGAGTGTCATTTGAAGGCAGCCTGGCGCAGGCAGCCGCCAGCCGGGATGTCAAGGGAGTTGACAATGCTAATTGTGAGGTTTAGTTTCACAATATGTCGCAGACCAATGTCCAATTCGCTGTCGCTGCCCACATCATGGCAGCCCTCGGCGTGAATCATGGAGAAGCCCTGCGCTCCACGGTGCTGGCAATGAGCGTAAACGCCGATGCCAGCTTCGTGCGCCGGGTGATATCCAAGCTTGCCAAGGCAGGCCTGGTGACCACTACCCGCGGAAAAAACGGCGCCTGCGCGCTCTCCAGGCCGCCAGCGGAGATTACCCTGCTGGATATCTACAGGGCGAGCGAAGCGCCGGAGTCTTTTTCGGTACACCGCTACCCGGTGTCCGAAAGCTGCCTGGTGAGCAGGAACATCAAGGGCTGCATGGAAAGCATCTTGTGCCAAGCGCAGCATGCCTTCGAGCAGGGCCTGGCCGAGCAGTCGCTGGCAAGCGTCGTTGAACGGGTACGAGACGGCAGCTGATATTTTTCTGCCCTAAATTGTTGTTTTTACTATCACATTAACCCTGAAACGCTCCATCCACCTGTGAGGTCATCATGGCTAAGCTAGAAGGAAAAGTTGCACTGGTCACCGGCGCATCCAAAGGTATCGGCGCCGGTATAGCCAAAGCGCTCGCGGCCGAAGGCGCGGCGGTCGTGCTCACCTATGCCAGTGCCCAGGCGGGCGCCGAGGCCGTGGCGGCAACGATCATCGAAGCCGGCGGCCGCGCCACCGTGGTCGGCGGCGACGTCACCAAAGCGGCGGATACGGAAAAGTTCGTGCAAACGGCCATCGACGCGTATGGCCGCCTGGATATCCTGGTGAACAACTCTGGTGTGTATGCGTTCGCTCCCATCGAAGACGTCACCGAGGAGGAGTTCCACCGCCAGTTCAACACCAACGTGCTCGGGCTGCTGCTGGTCACCAAGGCCGCGGCCAAGCACCTTGGCGAGGGCTCGAGCGTGATCAACATCAGTTCCGGGGTCACTACCCTAACCCCTGCGGGCACGGTTGTGTACAGCGCCACCAAGGGCGCCGTGGATGCAATCACCGGCGTACTTGCCGCTGAACTGGCCCCGCGCAAGATCCGCGTCAACGCCATCAACCCCGGTTACGTCGAGACCGAGGGCACCCATAGCGGCGGGATCACCGGTTCCGATATGGAAAAAAACTTCGTCGCCATGACGCCCCTGGGCAGGGCCGGGTACCCCGACGATATCGCCGACATCGCCGCCTTCCTCGCCTCGGACGCCGCACGCTGGGTCACGGGTGAGCACCTGTTGGCGGCGGGCGGCCTTCACTAAGGCCGGGCCGTTGCCAAGCGCGGCAAGCGCTCACTGCGGTGTGCGCTTGCCCCTCTCGCAGGTACCCCTCACTGCCCTCGGCGCCTAGGTTGCCGCCGCTGGGGTCGATACGGTGTCGGCGTGCTCAGCGCTTTGCCCCAGCAGGGTCAACGCCGTGTCATGGCTGTTCGCCCAGTTGAAGTGGTTGTAGGTCAGGTAATAGGTCTGGTCCCCGGCGAAGGTGACTTGGAACGAGCGCCCTTGAGCATCCACGGTGAGGTCCCGCAAGTAGGTGCGGTCGGAGGCCGCGTTGTAGCTCACTTTCAAGGTGCCGTGAGTGCCGTCCCCCAGGTTGGTATAGCCTAGTGCGGCTACGTCGACCCAGTCCCGGCCATGGCCAAAGTCGGTGATCAGGTCGCTCTGGTTACTGGTCGCCGTGCGGTAGCTGTCGGTGATGGCCGTGAAGATGAAACCGTCATAACCGCTGCCGCCCGTGAGGCGGTCCGCCCCCGCTCCTCCAGTGAGGCGGTCCGAGCTGGCGCCACCGTCGAGCCGGTCATTGCCGGCGCCGCCGCTGATGGTGTCCTCGCCGTTGCCGCCGTGAAGGTTATCGGCGCCGCTGGTGCCGGTCTGGTACAAGCGCTGCACGGGAGAGCTGTCCACCACCCGGCCCTGGTCGGCCCAAGCGAAATCAATACCGCCCAAGCGCAGGGCCGCCACCTGGTTACCGCTGAGCGCCACTTCGAAATGCGCGCCACTGGCGTCGGTTTGTGTGGAATACAGCCGCGTGAGGTTGGCCTCGCTGTAATAGCTCAGCGCCAGGGTGGTGCCGGTGCCGTCGCCCAAGGCGGTGAAGCCGAGCTTGGACACATCCAGGCGGTCACCCTCATTGCTGTTGAAATCGACGACCAGGTCGCGCCCGAGCGTGCTGCCCGTGGCGCCGATCTGGCTGTCGGAAAGGTGGCTGAACACGAAGGTGTCCGCCCCCGCGTCGCCATTCAGCCGGTCGCCATATGTCCCGCCGTCGAGGCGATCATTGCCGTCGCCGGCGTGCAGTTTGTCTCGCCCCGCTTCGCCGAGCAGGGTGTCTTCGCCCGTGGTGCCATAGAGAGTATCGGCGTAGCGGGTACCATCGACCCACGTCTGGAAGTTGGCCTCGGTCAACTGCCCGCGGTAATCCCCCAGCAAGCCAAGCTCGAAGCGGTGCCCGGCGGCGTCGGCGTCATAGTTCTTCAGGTAGGTCACGCCTTTGCCTTCGTTGTAAACCAACGCCAGGGTGCCATGGTGGCCATCGCCCAGGCCGGTGAAGCCCAGGCTTACCAGGTCGAGCTTGTCGGTTTGGGCATTGAAGAAGCGGATCTGGTCGGCCTGGCTGGTGGTCGCGGTGCGGTAGCTGTCGTCCAGGCTGTCGTAGCGGAAGGTGACGCTGCCTTGGTCGGCCCGGGTGCCCCAGAACACATCCCGGCCCGCGCCCCCGATCAGCGTGTGGTCACCCACCCCGGCGATGATCTCGTCGTTACCGGCGCCGCCATAGATGACCCGGTCCACCGGCAGTATCGAGGTGTAGTAGAAGATTTTGTCGTTCTGCGCCGTGCCGTGGCTGATCAGGGCGGTGGCATTGGTGAGCTGGACACTGGCGGCGCCAGAGAGCGCCGGGGCGTCTATGCCGTGTTCGATGTAATTGCCCTCCACACGGGTGCTATCGCTCTGGCCGGCCTCGACTACGCTCACCAAGGTTTGTGGGCCGCCGTCCGACAGCCAATTGTTGAAGGTGTTGCCGCGTACCTCGGTGCCGGTGCTGTCGTTGAGCACCAAGGCGGTGGAGCTGTTGCCCAGCAAGAACTGGTTATGCTCAAGCAACGTGCCCTTGGCGCCATCGGCTTGCACCTGCACCTGCCCGGCTTGCCAATTGGTGAAGCTGACGTACTCCAGCTGCGCGCCCTGGGTGCCGCTCAGTTGAACGCCGCCCAGCCCGGTGGCGCTGATGCTCCCGCCGATCAGGCTGGCGCCTTCCCCCTGCAGCAATACCCCATGGCCGGTGTTCTCATCGCTGGTGAGGTCGAGCACTTGCAGCGGTCCGGTCACGGTAAGGCCATTTCCGGCGTTGTGGTGCACGGTGGTGTCGCTCAGTTCGCTATTCACCAGGCCGGAAGCGATGATTCCATCGATGCCGCAGTTCTCCACATAGGCGCGGCTAACGCTCACCTGGCCGCCTTCGCCTCGCAGGTCCAACCCGTAGCCGGACATCTGATCCACTATCACCCGGTCCAGCACCACGCCACTGCTGGCCCCATTCACCCACCCGCTCACCTGGCCGGTGGTGTGGGCGCTATTGCCGTCGAGCGTGAGGAATCGCGCGCCGGTATGGTCGCCGGTGCTGCTGAGCATGGCGCTGGTATCGTCCGCGCCGTCCGCCAGCTTGAGGATCGCATCGCCGCCAAAGCCAGCGGGGCCTTCGAGGGTGACGTTCGCGGGCAGTGTGAGCGCGGCGCCGCCGTTCTCCCCGCTGATGATAAAAGTGCCGGCCGCCAGCTTGACCGTCCCGCCGCCGGCCGCCGAGGCCGCATCGATGGCAGCCTGAATGGCCTGGGTGTCGTTGCTGTGCCCGTCACCGAGCGCGCCATAGTCGCTTGCCTGGAAAGTTGTCATTGTTGTGCTCCTGTGCAGTGTTCAGGAGCAGCAAGTGTAGCTACGGCCTATTGCAACGTTGCGCGAGCTCGGTGCTGGCCCAAGTTCCAACGACGGGGGAGCAGTTCATGTACCCTGTGCCCGATCACCTCACACCCACCTCAGGCGAGGCGGTGAGGCGTGGACCATGGTCCACACTGCTACCGCTCACCGCCCGCCTGGGCGAATGAGTGCCCCTATACCGCCATGCAAAAGGAACGAGCATGACCTCGCTTGACCCCGTCACGGAAAGCCCTCAGCCGGCCATTACCTTCGAGAAGGCCATTCCCATATTGCGAATGTTCGACGAGGCCAAGGCGCGGGAATTTTATCTAGGCTTTCTCGGGTTCAGCGTAGAGTTCGAGCACCGCTTCGAAGCCGACTTACCGCTGTACCTGGGCATCAGCCGAAATGGCCTGCAGCTGCACCTTTCCGAGCACCACGGCGATGCTTGCCCAGGCTCGACGATATTCATCCCGATGCGGAATATCGAGCCCCTGCATGATGAGCTACTCGCCAAGCGCTACGGATATGGCCGCCCGGATATCGTTCAGCAGGGGTGGGGCAAAGTGCTGGAGGTTCATGATCCCTTCGGCAATCGGCTTCGTTTCTGCCAGGGTTAAGGGGCCGTCAACGTTCTCTTACTCGCGACCCTCTAGTAGGGGGCCAGCACTCCATCCTCGTAGGCGCAACGCTCTGCCTGCGCTTGGGGCCGCTGGGCGCATGCGGAGGATCGCGCCTATATCGAAGCCCACGCCGGGCTATCCGATTCGCCTGGCGGTTTTATTCCATGAACGAATTGGCCTTCTGGAAGCTGACGGCATCTGCCGCGTAGTTGAATGTACCGGTTACCTGTACTTCCCGCGCCGCACGGATAAACGCGCCCAATGCAGCTCTCGCAAAAGAACTGCCTACGCTAACCCTTCGAACCCCGGCTGCTGCAAGCTCGTCGAGGGTGAAAGCGCAGCCGGAAAGGCCCATCACCACATTGACCGGTTTATGCACTGAAGCGCATACCAAACGGATGGCCTCGAGGCTGGGCAACCCCGGCGCAAACAGCACGTCGGCGCCAGCGTTCTCGAAAGCCATAAGCCTATGGAGGGTGTCGTCCACATCCTGGACCCCACAACCGAAGTTCTCCGCCCGCGCCACGAAGGTGAAGGGGAACGCCAGGCTACGAGCCGCTTCAACGCCGGCAATAACTCGCTCCAGCGCATGGTTGAACTCATAGATCGGCGAAGCCGGGTTACCGGTGGCATCTTCGATCGACCCACCGACCAACCCGGTTTCGGCCGCCATCCTGATGGTCTTGGCCACGTCCTCCGGAGCATCGCCAAAGCCGTTTTCCAGATCAGCGCTCACGGGCAATTGCGTCGCTTCAACGATACTTCGGGCGTTCGTCAGCACCTCGTTACGCGACAGCGCCCCCTCCGCATCCCGGCGGCCCAGGCTGAACGCCAAGCCCGCGCTGGTGGTGGCCAGCGCCTCGAAGCCCATGGCAGCCAATATTTTCGCCGTGCCGGCATCCCACGGGTTGGGCAGGATGAACGGATGCGGGCGGGCGTGCAGGGCTTGAAACAACAGCGCTTTTTCCAGGGTATGCATGGGGGCCTGCTTCGAGGGTTGGGCGGGGCAGCGGGAAGCGTAGATCATCGTGAGGGTTTTCGATCCGTACAGGCGCTCACCAAACGATGCTCGAAGGCATGGGCATCGATGGTGGAAAACGCCTTGTCGTGCCGCACGTTGCCAAAGCGGTCAATGAAATAAACCTGCCCCTTGTATTCGACCAGCGCTCTGGTATTGCGGGGGTCATAGCTGTGCGCGGCGGCGTTGCCTTTGCGCAAAAGCGGTAAGAACTCGCCCTCCGGGGCGTATTTGATCTCGAAGGCTTTGTCCCGGATGCTGGCTTCGCTTTCAGGCCTGTACAGCTCGCCGTCGAAGGTGATGAGGACACGCGCGCGCATTCGGTGGCGTGCGCCGACATCAGTGTGAATACAAGCAGCGCGGCGACTAACATCCGTATTTCGTTCATTCCGTTCCCAAGTCGACTTGATGAAAACAGAGCCAGGCCATTTCTCCGAATGCTTGTTCGGGCCGCGCTCGTTGGTGTCTTTGGCTTTCCATTCATAAAATGGCCAAGCTGAAGGCTGCCCCCGATCTAGCCTCCGAGATAGCCACCACATAACGGGGTTTTACCTGGGAATGGCGCAAAGGCGGGCCTGATCGAATGCGGATAAACGTCCCATCCAGCGCAGGGCCATTTGGATGAACATAGCAAGCAGGCTAGTGGTTCTATCGGTCGCTGGCTTAGCGCTGTCGTTGGTCTGTTTCATTTCGATTGTGTTCGCCGGCTACCGCCAAGGCTATTTATGGGCAGAAATGGACTGGGCGCAAAAAGGCTATACCACGCCCTGGGACGTTATCGCCGCCAGCGATATCGGAAAACGGCCGGCAGCCATAAACCCTCAGCGATGCCAGGAATATTGCTCGTACAAGGACGGTTTGCCTATCAAGACGGTTTGCACAACCCACTGACGACGCGCTGGCAATCACCCTAGGCGCAGCGCGCCGCGTGCGCCTAGGGGGCCTTCCGGCGCCAGCGCATTGCCCCTACGACAAAACTCACTCCCCTAACGGCCACCCCTCGATCACCTCAACGAACCGGCTGAGCCAGGCATTGGTTTGGCTGCCATCGAGCACGCGGTGGTCGATGGTCAATGACACATAAGCCAAGGGGCGCGCCTGGAACACGTCGGCGCCGTCCAGCTCACGCACCACCACGCGTTTTTCCAGGGCGCCGATGCCGAGAATGGCTGACTGCGGCTGGTTGATGATGATCGGCGACGCGAACAACGAGCCAGACACTCCATGGTTGGAGATGGTAAAGGTGCCGCCTTGCACATCCGCGGGCTTGAGCTTGCCGCCGCGCGCGGCGTCGGTCAGTTCGTGCAGGCGGGCGGCAATGCCCATCAGCGAGAGGTTCTGGGCCTGGCGGATCACCGGAACGATCAGGCCCTTGTCGCCCAGCGCGGCGCCCACGCCGATGTTGACGTCCTTGAACAGCTCCAGGTGATCGGCATGCCAGCGGCTGTTAACCTCCGGCGCGGCTTTCATCGCGGCTGTCGCGGCTGCTACGAAATAGGCGGTGAAGGTGAGGTTCACGCCCTGCTCGGCGAAGGCCGCGCGGTGTTGGTTACGGTGGGCGATGATCGCGCTGAAGTCCGCCTCGAACACAGCGGTCACGTGAGGCGCCGTGCTGACCGAATGCTGCATATGCTCGGCGATCTTACGGCGCATGCTGCTGTGGGGAACGTGGGCTGCGACAGCGGGCCCGCCAGGCGCGCTGGCCGAAGGCTGTGCCATGGCAGGTAGCGGCAGCTGGGGAGGCACCTTGGCGCGCTGTTCCCGCTCGGCGATGGCGGCTACCACATCTTCGCGGGTCAGGCGCCCTCCTCGGCCCGTGCCGGCCAGCCCTTCGGGGCTCATCTGGTGCTCGGCCAGCAACCGGCGCACAGCGGGTGACAGGCGCATTTCCGGGCTGAAGGTCGGCTCTGCCCCCTGAGCATCCACAGCCGGCTGTTGCGGCGGGCGCGCCGGCGCGGGCTCGGCGCTGCCCTGGCTCACACGGCCCAGGAGCGCCCCGGGCTCGGCATCGCTGCCTTCGTTCATCACCACCTGGAGAATGCCGTCGCAGGGCGCCGACACCTCGACCACTACCTTGTCGGTTTCAAGCTCGACGATAGGCTCATCCCTGCGCACCGCATCGCCGTGCTGTTTCAGCCAGGTGCGCAACACGGCCTTGGTGCCCTCCTGTTCGAGCGGGGCGATGATGTCGGAAGTGCCAGGGTTTATCGCAGTCATGTCATTCATCTCAGAACCCCACCAACTCGTCGATCTTCGCCGCGATGTCTTCCACCGATGGCAGCGCGTGCTCCATCAGCAGCGGATGATGCGGGCTAGGGATGTCTGGCATGGTCAGGCGCGCCACCGGTGCGTCGAGTTCGATGAAGGCTTTGTCGGCCACCACTGCGGCGATCTCCGCGCCGAAGCCCGCGGTGCCGAGGTCTTCATGCACGATGAGGCAGCGATGGGTGCGGCTAACGGATTTGAGCACCGCGTCGCTGTCCCACGGCATCAGGGTGCGCAGGTCGATCACCTCCACCGAGCGGCCCTGAGCGGCTTGCTCGCAGCGCTCGACCATCGCGCCCCAGGTAACCACGGTGATGTCGTTGCCTTGCACCACCGTCCGCGCCTTGCCAAAGGGCAGCACGTAGTCATCCCCCGGATATGGGCGCCGCGCGGAGGTAGCGTCGAGCATGGCGCGGTGTTCGAAGAAGATCACCGGATCGTTACCGCGCAAGGCGCCACGCAGCAGGCCGACGGCGTCCTCGGCATTGGAGGGCACGGCGACTTTCCAGCCCGGCGAATGCACGAACTGCACCTCGTTGGTCTGGCTGTGCCAGGGGTCCCCACACTTGAAGAAGCCCCCAGGAATACGCACCACCATGGGCGCTGCGAAGCGGTTATTGGTGCGCCAGCGCATGGTGCCGCAGTCGTTGATCTGCTCCATGGCAGGGTCGGCGTACTTGCGGAACTGGATCTCGGGCACCGGCATCAGCCCCGCAAGCGCCATGCCCACGGCGCGGCCGATGATTCCCTCTTCGGACAAGCTGGTGTCGAACACCCGGCCGTCGCCGTACTTCTCCTGCAGCCCGAGGGTTACCGCATGCACCCCGCCCTTGGGGCCCACATCCTCGCCGAACACCGCTACCCGTGGATTGACCGCCAGCTCGTGGTCCAGCGTACGGCGGATCGCCGCCACCATGTTCAACCGTTGCCCTTCGGGCTTGGGCACACTGTCGGCCGCCGGCGCCTGGTAGCCCTCCGGCCACTGCCCACCGCGCTGTTGCAGTTCGCCTTCGAAAAACACGTGATGCGTGACCCGGGCAGGATCGCTGACCGGGCGTGCTTCGGCGGCGGCCCGGGCTTGCTCGACCTCGGCGCGGGCCTGCTCTTCGAGCTGGTCCCACTCCCCGGCGCTGAGCTGGCTCGGCACCAGGAATTCGCGCAGCTTTGGCAAAGGGTCGAGGGACCACTCGCGTTTGACGGTCGCCTCGGACTTGTACGTTTGGGTGTCCTGGAAGCTATGGCCCTGCAGGCGCGGCACCTTCAGGCGCAGCAGGCAGGGGCCTTTGCGGCTGCGCACGTGGTCCACCGCCTGGCTGATCAAGGTCGCGCTTTCGTTCGGGTTGTAGCCGTCGCCGGTAAGGATGTGCAGGTTCTGGAAGCTGGCCAGGTTGGCGGCGATATCGCCACCGGGGGTCTGGAAGGTCGAGGGTACGGAAATGCCGAAGCCGTTGTCTTCGATGTAGAACAACATTGGCAGCTTTTGCGTGGTGGCCAGGGTGAGTGCCGCCCAGAAGCCGTTGGTGGCCACCGACCCGTCGCCGCCCAGCACCACGCTGATGGCTTGGCTATAGCTGGCGTCTTTCAGCACCCGGGTGCGGTAGTCGATGGCGCTGGCCCAACCCGCGGTGGGGGTGTATTGCGCGCCCACGCCGCCACACATGGGCAGCGCGGCGGGGCCGCCGGGGTTGGGGTAGTTGAACACCACGCCGATGTCGCGCCCGTCGGAGTAGCCGCCAGCGCGGGCCATGGATGAGCCGAGCGCGTCGGCCAGGTCCACGCCCAATGCCAGCAGCATGGGCCGCGAACGGTAGTAGCCGCAGGCGGCATCGTGCGGGTTGGTCAGTTGCAGGCCAAGAAGGATTTGCGCCAGGTCATGGCCGCGGGCAGAAAACTGATAAAGCACTTTTTTCTGCGGAACGAGGGTTTTCTCCTCCAACTCATCCAGCCCACGGGAAATCATGATCAGCCGCGCGACTTCGCGCCAATCGTAGGCGGCCGCCGTGCTGTTGGCGAAGCTCGTTTGCCGGGGCTTTTTCTGTATCGCGGTCATCTTATTATTGTCCTTGTCGCAGCCAGCTTTTCCGGCCATCGGGCATGCCGGTCCATGCAGCGATAGTAAAAGCCGGGGCCGAAAAAGTGCTTCTCGCTTTTCTCCATTCTCGTAGAATCCGGTAACGAACATTCTCCGGATAACAATAATGAAGACGGTTCCTTCTCTCGACGCCTACTCCGTGAAAATCCTTGAAGCGCTGCAGGCTGACGGGCGCTTGTCCGTGCAGGACCTGGCCAACAAGATCGGCCTGTCCACCACGCCCACCTGGAAGCGCCTCAAGGCGCTGGAGCAGAACGGGATCATCCGCCACTACACCACCGTGCTCGACCGCCACCAGGTAGGCCTGGGCAATTGCGTGATGGCGGAGGTCAACCTGGCGCGCCACGTGGAAAACGTGGTGGAGGAGTTCGAACAGGCCGTGCAGCGCTGCGCGGCGATCATTGAGTGCTACAGCACCACTGGCCAGGGGGACTACCTGCTCAAGGTCGTTACCCCAGACATCGCCAGCTACGACGCCTTCCTGCACAGCGTGGTATTCAAGCTGCCAGGGGTGAGCGAGATCCGCTCGGCGGTGGTGCTGCGGGAAATCAAAAGCCCCTCGCCGCTGCCGTTGGAGCATTTAGGGTAGGCGCTGGCGAAGCCTGCGCACCTTCGGTGCGTGCGTTGGGAAACGGCCGGAGGACGTCCGCAGCGGCCCTGTTCGCGGGCTTCGCACGCTCCCACCGAGGCGGGGTGGGAATGGGCTTTGGGTAGGCGCCGGGGAAGCCTGCGAACCTCCGGTGCGTGCGTTGGGGAACGGCCCGGGTAGGCCCGCAGCGGCCCTGTTCGCGGGCTTCGCACGCTCCCACCCGGGCGGGGTGGGAATGGGCCTTGGGGTAGGCGCTGGCGAAGCCTGCGAACATTCGGTCCATGCGTTGGGGAACGGCTCGGAGACGCCGGCAGCGGCCCTGTTCGCGGGCTTCGCACGCTCCCACCGGGTGGGCGATGGCCTGCGTGCCTGGCCGTCAGCTGCGCTTCAATACCAGGGTCAGGATGTCGTAACTGGCCACCAGCTCGCCGTGCTGGTTGGTCACTTCCACGTCCCAGGCCACCACGCCCTGGGGTTGGCCGAGTGGGCTGGTTTTGCCCTGGTCGATCTTGCGCTTGCAGGTCAGGCGCGCCTGGATGGTGTCGCCGATGCCCACCGGGTTGACGAAGCGCAGGGTATCTAAGCCGTAGTTGGCCAGCACTGGCCCCTGCCCGGGGGACACGAACAGGCCAGCGGCGGCGGACAGCACGAAGTAACCGTGGGCGATGCGCTTGCCGAATTGCGATTGCTTGGCGGCGATGTCGTCGAAATGCATGTAGAAATGATCGCCCGACAAGCACCCGAAGTTGACCAGGTCCGCCTCGGTCACGGTACGCCGGTGGGTGAGCAGCGACTCGCTGATGCGCAGGTCTTCGAAGTAACGACGGAAGGGGTGCACGTCGCTCTCGAAAACCTTGGCACCGCGCACGTGCTCACCGGTGACCGCCGCGAGCATGGTCGGCGAACCTTGCACCGCTGCCCGCTGCAGGTAGTGTTTCACCGCGCGCAGGCCGCCCAGCTCTTCGCCACCGCCAGCGCGCCCAGGGCCGCCATGCTTGAGCACCGGCAAGGGCGAGCCATGACCGGTGGACTCCGCGGCAGCCTCGCGGTCCAGCACCAGCAGGCGGCCGTGCCAGGCTGCCGCGGCGGGAATGGCCTTGGCGGCAATGCGCGGATCGCGGGTGACCAAGGTGGCCACCAGGCTACCCTTGCCTCGCGCGGCCAGGGCCAGTGCTTCGTCGATGTCGGTATAGGCCATCAGCGTGCTGACCGGGCCAAAGGCTTCGATGTCGTGGGCGCCGCCGTCGGCGTGGGGATCCCGGGCCAGCAGCAAGGTAGGGGCGAAGAACGCGCCTTCGGCCACGCCCTCGCCGCGCGGTTCGAAGCCGTCACGGGCGCCGAACAGCAGGTCGCTGCCTTCGAGCAGGCTCTGCACGCGCTCGGCGACGTCGGCCTGCTGCGCATGAGAGGCCAGTGCCCCCATGCGCACACCTTCAAGGGCTGGGTCGCCCACCACCACCTTGCGCAGGCGCTCCTGCATGCGGGTGGCCACGGCGTCCATCAGGTTGGCCGGCACGATGGCGCGGCGGATGGCCGTGCACTTTTGCCCGGCCTTGACCGTCATCTCGCGCACCACTTCTTTCACGAACAGGTCGAACTCTTCGTCGTCCGGGGTCACGTCCGGCGCAAGGATCGCGCAGTTGAGCGAGTCTGCCTCGGCGTTGAACGGCACCGAGTGGCGAATCAGGTTGGCATTGACCCGCAGCTTGGCGGCGGTGTCGGCAGAGCCTGTGAACGTGACCACATCCTGGCCCTGCAGCCGGTCGAGCAGGTCGCCGGTGCTGCCGATCACCAACTGCAGGCTACCCGCTGGCAACAGGCCGGACTCCTCGATCAGGCGCACGGCCGCCTCGGTGATGTAGCTGGTGGCAGTGGCCGGCTTGATGATGCAGGGCATGCCAGCGAGGAAGGTGGGGGCAAATTTTTCCAACATGCCCCAGATGGGGAAGTTGAACGCATTGATGTGCACGGCCACCCCACTGCGGGGCACCAGGATGTGCGTGCCGGAGAAAGTGCCGCCTTTGCTCAGCGGGATCGCCGGCCCTTCGTGCAGCAGGTTGCCGGAGGGGAGCTCACGCGCGCCCAGGCCGGCATAGCTGAACAGGGTGGCGTTGCCGCCCTCGATGTCGATCCAGCTGTCGGCCCGGGTCGCTCCGCTGTGGCGGGAGATCTCATACAGCTGCTCCTTGCGCTCGGCCAGGTACTTGGCCAACGCCTTGAGGCAGGCGGCGCGGGTCTGGAAATCCATCGCCGCCAGGCCGCCCAGGCCCTGCTGGCGCGCGTGGGCCAGCGCCTGGGCGAAGTCAGGCGCCTCATCGTGGGCGTGGGCAATCACCTCGCCGTTCAAGGCGCTGCGCAAGGGCTGCGCCGCATGCTGGCCGATCCACTGGCCGCCGATGAAGCTCTGCAAGACATGTGCGGTGGGCATTGTTGTTCTCCTGAATTGAAAACGAAGCCTGCGCAGCGAGGCCTCCCCGCGTCCCGCAGGTCTTGGCGATCCGGCCGGTCGAGGGCAAGCCCTGCTGCTACGAAAAAACTTGCGGTGAACTACGAATTTTCCATAAGGCCGCGGACAGCAGGCCGTTCAAAGCTGGTCGAAATCGAGCACCACGTTGTCGCTGACGGGGAAGGTCTGGCAGGAGAGCACATAGCCGGCCGCCACTTCGTAGTCCTCCAGGGCGTGGTTGCTGTCCATTTCTACCTCGCCTTCGATTACCTTGCACTTGCAGGTGGAGCACACACCGGCCTTGCACGAGTACGGCAGTTCCGCGCCCTGGGCGTTGCCGGCGTCGAGCACGCTGACGGTGTTGCGCGGCAGGTCGAACGCCAGGGCGCGGCCATCGCTGATCACGGTGATATGGCTGATGGCCGAGCCCCGCTGGCGCGCCGCCTCGCGGGCATCGCGCTTCTGCGGGTTGCCTTCGGCGGCGAACAGCTCGAAATGAATCCGCTCCGGGCGCATGCCGTTGACCTTCAGGCTATCGCGCACGGTTTCGGTCATCGCGTGGGGGCCGCAGATGAACGCCGCATCCAGCCGGGGCACGTCTATCCAGCGCGAGAACAGCTGCCCGCATTTGTCGGCGTCTATGCGCCCGTTGTAGAGGTCCACGTCCTGCTGCTCACGGCTGAACACGAAGATCAGGTTCAGCCGCTGCAAATAGCGGTTTTTCAGGTCTTCGAGCTTGTCGCGGAACAAGGCACCGGAGCTGGAGCGGTTGCCGTACAGCAAGGTGAAACGGCTGTGGGGCTCGCGCTCCAGGGTGGTGGTGATGATCGAAAGGATCGGGGTAATGCCGCTGCCCGCGGCCACGGCCAGGTAATTGCCGTGGCGCGACGGGTCCAGCGGCACATAGAAGGACCCCGACGGCGGCATCACCTCAATGGCATGGCCGGGCTTGAGCACTTCGTTGGCGAAGGCCGAGAAGCGCCCGCCGGGCACCCGTTTGATGGCCACCCGCAGCTCGCCCTCGTCGACACCGCTGCAGATCGAATACGAACGCCGTACCTCTTCGCCGCCCAGCCAGGTACGCATCACCAAATACTGGCCCTGGGTAAAACGAAAATCATGCTGCAGCTCAGGCGGTACCTCGAACGCGACCGACACCGCGTCCCGGGTTTCGGCGCGCACCTGCTTGATGGTCAGGCTATGGAAATGGCTCATGCGGATCTCCCTCTACCGGCGCGGCGCGCTCAGAGGCATTTGAAATAGTCGAAGGGTTCGAGGCAGTCGCGGCACCGATACAGCGCCTTGCAGGCGGTCGAGCCGAACTGGCTAAGCAGCTCGGTATGGGCGCTGCCGCAGAGCGGGCAGCACACCTGAGGTGGCTCGCCGCCAAGCAGGCTGCGCTTGCTGCCGCTGCCCTCCGGCGGCGCGATGCCGTAGGCGCGCAGCCGCTCGCGGCCTTGTTCGGTAATCCAGTCGGTGCTCCAGGCCGGGGTCAGCCGACGCTCCAGCCGGGGCGCGGCGAAGCCCGCCCCCTCCAATGCCTGGCGGATATCCCCTTCGATCACTTCGGTCGCCGGGCAGCCTGAGTACGTTGGGGTTACCACCAGGTGCAGATGCCCAGCCTCCCAGGTCAGGTCGCGGACGATGCCCAGGTCGACCACGCTCACTACCGGGACTTCCGGGTCCATCACCTGCTCGAGCACCGCCCAGGCCCTGGGCAGGTCCACCGGCTGTACCTGGCGAGCGCCGCGGTCGCTGCTGATCAGCTCACCAGGTTGCATCGGGGTATGCCCTGGGCAGGAATTGCATTTCCGCCAACACCAACCCCAGATGCTCGGTGTGCAGCCCCTGCCGGCCACTGAGGTAGAAATAGTTGGCCGCCTCGGGCACGGGCAATTCCACGCTGGCGAAGGTGGCGGTCACTTGGTGCAGCCAGGCGGCGCCCACCTGGGCTGGGTTCGCGGCAGTGCCCGCCTCGAAAAGGCGCTGCTCACCATCGCTGCCCGCGGTCAGCTCGACGGTGAAACGCCACACATCAGCGATGGCCGCCAGCATGCGCCGACGGCTCTCCTCGGTGCCGCCGCCCAGGCGTTGCACCCATTCGCTGGAACGGCGCAGGTGGTAAGTCACTTCTTTCACGGCCTTGGCGGCAATGCCGGCAAGGCGCTCATCGCGCGACTGGCTCAACCCGGTTAGCACCTGCAGGTGCCAGGCGTCGTAGAGAAACTGTTTGGTCATGGTCACGGCGAAGTCGCCGTTGGGCTGCTCGACCAGCAACAGGTTGCGGAACTCGCGCTGGTCGCGGCGGAACGCCAGGTGATCGGCGTCTTGGCCGTCGCCGATCAGTTCGGCGGCGTATTCGAGCCAGTTACGCGCTTGGCCCACCAGGTCCAGGCCCACGTTCATCAACGCCAGCTCTTCTTCAATGGCCGGGGCCTTGCCGCACCATTCGCACAGGCGCTGGCCCTGGATCAAGGCGCTGTCGCCGAGCAGCAGCAGGTATTGGATAAGGTCTTGCTCAGTGTTCATGGCCGGCCTCACATGTGCCCGACTTCGTCGGGAAGCTCATAGAAACTGGCATGCCGGTAGATCTTGTCGTCGGCCGGGTCGAACAGCGGGTCTTTTTCGTCCGGCGAGGACGCCACGATCAGTGCCGAAGGCACTACCCACAGGCTCACCCCTTCGCTGCGCCGGGTGTACAGCTCGCGGGCGTTCTCAATGGCCATGGCGGCGTCGGCGGCGTGCACGCTGCCCACATGTTTGTGATTCAGGCCGTGCTTGCTGCGCACGAAAACTTCATACAGCGTCCACTCAGACATGGTGTGCTCTCCCGCTCAGGCGACGTTCTTGTTCTGTTGTTTGCGGGCATATGCCACGGCCGCTTCGCGCACCCAGGCGCCCTCTTCGATTGCCTTGCGCCGTGCCGCCACCCGCTCCTTGTTGCAGGGCCCGTTGCCCTTGAGCACTTCGTAGAACTCCTGCCACTGGATTTCGCCGAAGTCGTAATGGCCGCGCTCGGCGTTCCATTTCAGGTCCGGGTCTGGGGCGGTGCAGCCCAGCAGCTCCAGCTGCGGCACGGTCTGGTCGATGAAGCGCTGGCGCAGCTCGTCGTTGCTCTGGCGCTTGATCTTCCAGGCCATGGACTGGGCACTGTTGGGCGAGCTTTCATCGCTGGGGCCGAACATCATCAGCGACGGCCACCACAGCCGGTTGATCGCATCCTGGACCATGTCTTTCTGGGCCTGGGTGCCGTGGCGCATCATGGTCAGCAGAATTTCGTAGCCTTGGCGCTGATGGAAGCTCTCTTCCTTGCAGATGCGCACCATGGCCCGGGAGTACGGCCCATAGGATGTGCGCTGCAGCACCACCTGGTTGACGATGGCCGCGCCGTCCACCAGCCAGCCCACCGCGCCCATGTCTGCCCAGCTCAAGGTGGGGTAGTTGAAGATGCTCGAGTACTTGGCTTTGCCGCTGTGCAGCTTGTCGATTTCCACGTCGCGGTCGGCGCCCAGGGTTTCCATGGCGCTGTACAGGTACAGGCCATGGCCGGCTTCGTCCTGGATCTTGGCCATCAGTTGCAGCTTGCGCTTGAAGCTCGGCGCGCGGGTGACCCAGTTGCCTTCGGGCAGCATGCCGACGATTTCCGAGTGGGCGTGCTGGGAGATCTGCCGGATCAGCGTTTGCCGGTACGCCTCCGGCATCCAGTTCTTGGCCTCGATCTTGATCTCGGCGTCGATCTTTTCCTGGAATTCGCGCTCCTGGGGGCTCATCTCCTCCAGCGACTTGATGCGCTTGACGCCGGTTTCCACCAATTGTGCGTACATGTGAAAACTCCTGTTGGAGCGGGCGAAGCCCGCGAGCCATGCGATGCAATGCATCCTTTATAAGCGATACACAATCAAATATCAAACATGATTTAACGTATCTAATATAATCGTGTATCGCTTTACCCAGCCCGGCGATTGTCGTACACGTGGCACGCCTTGCCTTCCGAGCGCTTCAGCGAGCCAGGCGGCTGCAGCAGCACACGGGTGCTGAGGCCGATATGGGTCTTGATGTGCCGGCTGAGTTCAGCGATCAGCGCAGTGCGCCGGGGTTCATCGGCATGCTGGCATTCGGGGCGCAGCTCGACGTGAATGTCGACCGAATCTAGATTGCCGTTGCGATACAGATGAATCTCATAACACTCAGAGAATTGTTTTATTTTGAGCACCTGTTCTTCCACCTGGGTGGGGAACAGGTTGACGCCGCGCACGATCAGCATGTCGTCACTGCGCCCGGTGATCTTGTCCATGCGCCGCATCGGCCGCGCCGTGCCGGGCAGCAGCCGGGTGAGGTCGCGGGTGCGGTAGCGGATCATCGGCAGCGCTTCCTTGCTCAGCGAAGTGAACACCAGCTCGCCCATCTGCCCGTCCGGCAGCACCGCGCCGGTGACCGGGTCGATGATCTCGGGGTAGAAGTGATCTTCCCAGATGGTCGGCCCGTCCTTGCTTTCGGCGCACTCCATGGCCACGCCCGGCCCCATGATTTCTGACAACCCGTAGATGTCCAGCGCGGTGATGCCCAGGCGCTGCTCGATGGAGCGGCGCAGCTCGTCGGTCCAGGGCTCGGCACCGAAAATGCCCAGGCGCAAGGACAGTTGCTCGGCCGAGAGGCCCTGGCGTTCCATCTCGTCGGCCAGGTTGAGCATGTAGGACGGCGTGACCATGATGATGTCCGGGCGCAAATCCCGGATCAGCTGCACCTGCTTCTCGGTCTGCCCGCCAGACATCGGGATCACCGTGCAACCCAGGCGCTCGGCGCCGTAATGGGCGCCCAGGCCGCCCGTGAACAGCCCATAGCCATAAGCCACATGGACCTTGTCGCCCTTGCGCCCACCGGCGGCGCGGATCGAGCGGGCGACCACGTTGGCCCAGGTGTCGATGTCGTTCTGGGTATAGCCGACCACCGTCGGCTTGCCGGTGGTGCCGCTGGAGGCGTGCACCCGCACTACCTCGTGCATGGGCACGGCAAACATGCCGTAGGGGTAGTTGTCACGCAGGTCCGCCTTGGTGGTGAACGGGAACTTCGCTAGGTCTTGGAGCGAGCGGACGTCCTCCGGGTGAACGCCTTGCTCGTCGAAACGGCGGCGGTACAGCGGCACGTTCCGATAAGCGTGGCTGAGGCTCCAGCGCAGGCGTTCGAGCTGGTGCTGGCGCAGCTCGTCGATGCTGGCGGTTTCCAGCGGGTCAAGCCCAGCGGTATTCAAGGCGGCCATGTTCATGCTTTCACTCTGATTGTTCTTGTTAGGATCTGTACGAAAAGTGGCTGCGCAGGCGATGCTTCAGACACGTTCGATGATCATCGCGATGCCCTGCCCCACGCCGATGCACATGGTGCACAACGCGTAGCGGCCCTGGCGCACTTCCAGCTCGTTGAGCGCCGTGGTGATCAGCCGCGCGCCACTCATGCCCAACGGATGCCCCAGCGCGATGGCGCCGCCATTAGGGTTGACCCGTGGGTCGTCGTCAGCCAGGCCCAGCTCGCGCAGCACCGCCAGCCCTTGGGCGGCGAAGGCTTCGTTGAGCTCGATCACATCCATTTGCCCAAGGCCCAGGTTGGCCAGCTCCAGCACCTTGCGGGTGGCCGGCACCGGGCCGATGCCCATGATCCGGGGTTCCACGCCGGCGGTGGCCATGGCGACCACCCTGCCGCGGGCCTTGAGCCCGTAGCGCTGGGCCTGGGCCGGGCTCGCCAGCAGCAGCGCGCAGGCACCGTCGTTGACCCCGGAGGCGTTGCCGGCGGTGACGCTGCCGCCCTGGCGGAACGGCGTGGGCAAGCGCTGGAGCATCTCCAGGGTAGTGTCGCCGCGAGGATGCTCGTCGTGCTCTACCCGGCGCGGCTCGCCCTTGCGCTGGGCAATGGTCACCGCGGCGATTTCCCGGGCGAGCCTGCCACTGGCTTGCGCGGCGGCGGCGCGTTGCTGGCTGCGCACGGCGAAGGCGTCTTGATCTTCCCGGGAGATGCCGAACTGCGCGGCAACGTTCTCGGCGGTTTCCGGCATCGAGTCGATGCCGTAGGCCTGTTCCATCGCCTGGTTGACGAAGCGCCAGCCAATGGTGGTGTCGTACAGCTGTGCCTGGCGCGAAAACGCCTGCTCGGCCTTGCCCATCACCAGGGGCGCGCGCGACATGGACTCCACGCCCCCAGCGAGCATCAGGCCGGCTTCGCCGCTGCGAATGGAGCGCGCGGCCAGGCCTACGGCATCCATGCCCGAACCGCACAGGCGGTTGATGGTGGTACCGGGTACGTCCACCGGCAGGCCGGCCAGCAGGGCAGCCATGCGCGCTACGTTGCGGTTGTCCTCCCCCGCCTGGTTGGCACAGCCGTAGAACACGTCGTCCACGGCCGCCCAGTTCACCTGCGGGTGGCGTTCGATCAGGGCACGCAGCGGCACCGCGCCAAGGTCGTCGGCGCGTACTGAGCTGAGGGCGCCGGCATAGCGGCCGATGGGCGTGCGAATGGCGTCGATGATCAGGGCGTCAGTCATGGGGAGTCTCCGCGGCAAGCACGCTGCCTTGAACTTTGTAGGATTTGCCGTGGAACAGCGCGACCAGTTGGCCGTTCTGGTTTTCCACGCGCACGTCGTAGTTGCCGGTGCGCCCGCCGCGGCTCTGCTCGATGCAGCTGGCGACGAGCCGGTCGCCCTGGCGCGCCGGGGCGATGTAGTCGATGGTGCAGCCCAGGCCGATGGTGACCTGGTTGTAGGTGTTGCTGGCCACGGCGAAGGCCGAGTCCGCCAGGGTGAAGATAAAGCCGCCATGGCACGTACCATGGCCCTGGATCATGTCGGCGCGCACCGGCATGGCGAGCGTCGCCGAGCCCGGTGCCACCGCCAGCAGTTCCATGCCCAGGCCCAGGCTGGCGCGGTCGCGGTCGAGCATGGCCGCGGCGCACAGCCGGGCCAGCTCCACGGGTTCGAATTCAGTCATAAAACCCCCTGCCCTCGGCCACCCGCCGCCGCAGCAAGAGCGAAGGCCGGTAGCGCGGTTCACCGTAGCTGGCCTGCAGGTGCTCCAGTGCCTTGAGCACCGCTGGCAACCCCACCGCGCCCGCCCAGGCCAGCGGGCCCTGCGGGTAATTCACCCCCTTGCGCATGGCCAGGTCCACATCCGCAGTGCTGGCAACACCTTGCAGCACGGCGTCGGCCGCTTCGTTGGCCAGCATGGCCACGGTGCGCAACACCAGCAGGCCGGGCAGGTCCGCCAGCAGGCTGGGCACCAGGCCCATGCGCTGGAACAAGGTAACGGCCTGGTCGCGGGCCTGCACGCTGGCGCCGGCGCAGCAACTGAGGGCGATGCGTGTCGCCTTGGCGTAATCCAGCGCGAGGTCGAACAACAGCAGGTTATCCAGGCCATCAGCCTGGGCACGCTCGCTGGCCATGCGGCCGTCGCTCAGCGCCAGCACCGCCTCGCCCACCCGGATCAACCCGTTGCCTGGCCTGCGCTCCACGCGTATGCCAGCGGCCTCCAAGCGGGGCAAAAGGGTTTGCGCGACCCCCAGGTCGCCTTCGACGATGCACCGGTCGACCGCTTGTGCGCTCTGCGCCTCGGCAGCCGCCGGGCGCACCGCGTTCGGGCTGCAGTCGTAAAATCCGCGCCCGCTCTTGCGCCCCAGGCGCCCAGCATCGACCAGTTCTTTTTGCAGCAGCGAAGGCTGGAAACGGGGATCGCCGTAGTAGGCCTCGAACACCGAGCAGGTCACGGCGTAGTTCACGTCATGGCCGATCAGGTCCATCAGCTCGAACGCGCCCATGCGAAAGCCGCCAGCGTCGCGCATCAGCGCATCCAGCGTGGCGCAGTCGGCAGCGCCTTCCTGCAGCAGGCGCAGGCTCTCGGCATAGAAAGGCCGCGCCACCCGGTTGACGATAAAGCCCGGGGTGGAGCGGGTGTGCACAGGCGCCTTGCCCCACGCCTTGGCCGCCTCGTAAAGGGCGCTGGCCACCGCAGGATCGGTGGCCAGGCCGCTGACGATCTCTACCAAGGCCATCACTGGCGCCGGATTGAAAAAGTGCACACCGAGGAAGCGCTCTGGCCGGCTCAGCCCGGCAGCGATGCTGGTAATCGATAACGAAGAGGTGTTGCTGGCGAGCACGCAGCCAGGCGCGCACAGGCGCTCCAATCGAGCGAACAGCTCTTGCTTGACCTGAAGGTTTTCGACGATCGCCTCGATCACCAGCCCGGCCTCGGCCAGTTGCTCCAACGTGTCCACCGCCTGCAGCCGCGCGAGGGTCTGCTCGCGCTGCTCGGCAGTGAGCTTGCCTTTCTCTTGCAAGCCAGCGAGCTGGCGGGCCAAGGCTTCGATGGCTTGAGCGGCGGCGCCCGGGCGGTTGTCGAGCAGCAGCACTCGGTGCCCGGCCTGGGCCACCACCTGGGCGATGCCGCTGCCCATGGCACCGGCGCCGATCACCGCGACCAGGGCTCGCGTATCCAATGTGGTCATGCTCAGCACCCCTTGAACACGGGGGTGCGTTTTTCCATGAAAGCGGTCACCCCCTCGCGATAATCCGCGCTGCGCCCCGCTAGCCGTTGCAGGTCGCGCTCCAGGGTCAGTTGCTCATCAAGGCTGTTGTCCAGGCTGGCGTTGAGGGCCCGCTTGATCAGCGCCAACCCCGCTGTGGGCTGGGCTGCCAAGTGTCGCGCCAGCTTGAGCGCTTCATCGCGCAGCTCGCTGTCCTCTACGCAGCGGTAGATCAAGCCCCACTGCTCGGCCTGCTCGGCGGACAGCCTATTACCCAGCAGCGCCAATGCCTTGGCCCGCGCCACGCCTACCAGGCGGGGCAGGAACCAGGTGCCGCCGGAGTCTGGCACCAGCCCCAGCTTGCAGAACGCCTGGATAAAGCTCGCCGAGCGCGCGGCCAGCACCAGGTCGCAGGCCAGGGGTATGTTCGCCCCGGCGCCTGCGGCCACGCCGTTCACCGCACAGATCACCGGGATCGGCAATTCGCGCAGCTGGCGGATGAGCGGGTTATAGAAGCGCTCCAGGGAATCGCCCAGGTCCGGCGCGTCCGCGCCGGGCGCTACGTTGCGATCGGCCAGGTCCTGGCCCGCGCAAAAACCACGGCCTTCGCCGGTCAGCAGTAGCACGCGAACGCTGGCGTCGGCGCGGGCCTGCTTGAGCGCTTCCTTGACCTCACCGTGCATGTGCGCGTTGAAGCTGTTGAGCTGGTCCGGGCGGTTCAGGCGCAGAAAGGCCACGCCGTCATCGATGGAAAACAGGATGTGTTCGAAGGTCATGGCCGTATCGCTCATAAGGGAAATGGAATGAAGGCGTGAACGCGCTCAATTGCCGGTGAAAACAGGCGCGCGTTTTTCCTGGAAAGCACGAATGCCTTCGGCGCGGTCTCGGCTCGCGGCAAGCACGGTGAAGGCGTGGCGCTCCAGGCGCAGGCCGGTGGCCAGGTCGCAATCCATGGCCTTGAGCAGCGCCTCTTTGGCCAGGCGCACCGCCAGTGGCGCCTTGCTGGCGATAACGCGGCCGATGGCAAGGGCGCGCTCCACGGTGAACTCAGGCTGGGTGACCTCGCTTACCAGCCCCAGGCGCTGAGCGTGGCGGGCATCGATGGCTTCGCCAGTGAGCACCATCTGCATGGCCATGGCCTTACCCACCGCGCGCAACAACCGCTGCGTGCCGCCAGCGCCGGGCATGATGCCCAGGTTGATTTCCGGCTGGCCGAAACGGGCGCCCTCCCCCGCGATGATGATGTCTGCCTGCATCGCCAGCTCGCAGCCGCCGCCGAGGGCGAAGCCATTGACTGCCGCGATCAGCGGCTTGGGGAAACGGCCAATGCGCTGCCAGTGCGCCACACGCGGGTCATTGAGAATGCCAACAGCGTCGCGCTCGGCCATTTCATTGATGTCGGCGCCGGCGGCGAAGGCTTTCTGGCTGCCGGTAAGTACCACCGCGCGGCAACCGTCGTCCGCTTCAAGCTCATCCAACAGCGCCGCCAGTTCGCCCAGCAGCTGAGTGTTGAGGGCATTGAGCGCCGCCGGTCGATTGAGGGTTATCAGGCGAACGCCCGCTTCAGGCGCATCCAGCAACAAGGTGTCAGGCATCTCGGTCACCGCGCTGGCCAGTGCAAGCTGGCTGTTATTGTTAGGGCAAGGCCGGTTGCAGTGAGTATAAATCAAAAGCGATACAGCAAATCAACCTGTAATTTACTTTTTAGTGTCCCTTTTAGGCGACCTATGGCAGCCGCCCTGGGCCGCAACCCAGCAAACCGCTTGGGTAAAGCACGAGCCTGGGCCGGAATGTCCGTCATTAAAGGGATACACGATCAGCAACCCATGCCAAAACCTGGGGCACTGTTAGAAGCCAGTGCTGGCACTGCATACCGTGCGGGGTTTATATTCCGGGCTTTTATCCGCCGGATCACCCATGTCGTCCATTGCGCCGCTGAACAACCTCGTCCGCCGTTTTCAGGAACAGATCCCGATCCGCGCCAGTTCGTTGATCGTCACCCTATATGGCGATGCGATCGAACCCCATGGCGGGGCGGTCTGGCTGGGCAGCCTGATCCAGTTGCTGGAACCCTTTGGTATCAATGAACGGCTGATCCGCACGTCCATCTTCCGGCTCACCAAGGAAGGCTGGTTGACTGCGGAAAAAGTTGGCCGGCGCAGCTATTACAGCCTGACCGGCACCGGCCGCCGGCGCTTCGATAAAGCCTTCAAGCGCGTGTACAACTCGGTGGTGCCGCAATGGGACGGCTCCTGGTGCCTGGTGATGCTCACGCAGCTTGCCGCCGACCAGCGCAAGCGCGTACGCGAAGAGCTCGAATGGCAGGGCTTCGGCGCCATCGCGCCCACTGTGCTGGCCAGCCCGCGCGCTGATCGCAGCGATGTCAATGCCACCCTGGTGGACCTCGATGCGCTGGAAGACACCATCATCTTCGAAACCACCGGGCAGGACGTGATGACCTCCCGAGCGCTGCGCGCGCAGGCTCGGGAAAGCTGGCGGATCGACGAGCTGGGCGCGCACTACAGCGAGTTCATCCAGCTGTTCCGCCCTGTGTGGCAGGCGCTGCGCGAGCAGGAACGGTTGCAGCCGCAAGACTGCTTCATGGTCCGCCTGCTGTTGATCCACGAATATCGCAAGCTGCTGCTGCGCGACCCGCATTTGCCCGACGAACTGCTGCCCAGCGACTGGGAGGGCCGCGCCGCCCGGCAACTGTGCCGCAACCTTTACCGGCTCACCTGCGCCGATGCCGAACAGTGGCTGACCGGCGCCATGGAAACCGCCGATGGGCCGCTGCCCGATGCCAGCGAGAGCTTTTACAAGCGCTTTGGCGGGCTGAAGTGAGGGCGCACTGACCCAGCTCCATTTTCGTCAATAACCCAGACATTATTTGCTACAAATAAGATTCATCTGGATAATGCGCGCCTCTAAAACCTAGCGGCCTGGCTTTTACAGCCCGATACGCCCTACAACGGATTGGAAGCCTGTTAAAGGGCGGGATGGATGCTGTGTTCTCATTCGATATCGCGCATTGGCGAGCCTGGGCCCCGGGCCTCTCGTCCGCCGAAGACTGGCTGCGTTGGAGCGCCGACCGGCAAGCGCCCGCAGACGAAGGCGCGGCGCCCGATGTGTCGTTCCTGCCAGCCATGCAGCGCCGTCGCCTGAGCCGCCTGGCACGCATGGTGTTTCACGTAGGCTGGCCTTTGGCAGAAGGCTATGACCGCCTTCCGTTCATTTTTGTTTCACGCCACGGTGAAACACCGCGCACGTTCGAGATGCTGGCCGACCTGGCCCGGAACGAGCCGCTGTCCCCTACCCAGTTCAGCCTGTCCGTGCACAACGCGGTGATCGGCCTGTGGTCGATCCTGCGCGGCGAAACCAGCGAAATGACCGCACTGGCCGCCCAGGGGGATGGCCTCGAGCACGGCATGCTCGAGGCCGCCGCCCTGCTCGCCGAGGGCGCGCCCGCGGTGCTGCTGGTGCTGGCCGAGGAACAGCCTCCCGCGCCTTACGAACCCTGGGTCGACGACGTGCCCTTCGCCTATGCGATTGGGTTGCTGGTCACCCCGGGCAATGGCTGGTGCCTGAACCAGGCGCCCGCCGGGCAAGCCACCGCCACGAGCGGCCTGCCCCACGGCCTGAGCCTGTTGAGCGCCCTGGCCGCGGGCCATACCACCCTTCATCACCGCTGGAAGCACCGTGCATGGACCTGGCAGAGCAACCAGTGATAACGCCGCGCAATGACCATTACTACCTGCGCCTGATCGCCACGTTCGCCAGCTTCGCGCTGTTCGGGCTGGGCGGCTTGAGCCTGCGCGTGCTGGTGTTCCCACTGCTGCGTTTGCTGCCCGGCGGCCCCGTGCGCCAACGGCAACGCGCCCGGCGCACGGTGAGCTGGCTGTTCAGCGTGTTCATCGGCTTCATGCGCCGGACCGGCGTGCTCACCTTCGAAGTGCACGGCGCCGAGCGGCTTGGTCGCCCTGGGCAGATGGTCATTGCCAACCATCCATCGCTGATCGATGTGGTGTTCCTCATCAGCCTGATGCGCGACGCCAACTGCGTGGTCAAGGACAGCCTCTGGCGCAACCCGTTCACCCGCGGCCCGGTGCGCGCGGCGCAGTACATCAGCAACGACGGCAGCCTGGAGATGCTCGACACCGCTGTCACGGCCCTGGCCGCCGGGCAGTCGCTGATCGTCTTCCCTGAAGGCACTCGCACCACCCCGGGCCACGCCCCGGTGCTGCATCGTGGCGCCGCGGCCATCGCCTTGCGCGGCGCCCGCGTGCTCACCCCGGTCACCATCCGCGTGCACCCCACCACCCTGACCAAGGCCGAGCCGTGGTATCGCATCCCCTGCCGCCGCGTGCACTTCAGTTTTCACGTCGGGGCCGATATAGACCCAGAGGCGTATAACGCCCTCGGCGCGGCGCCCAAGGCCTCGCGCTTGCTCAACGACCACTTGCACCACTACTTCATGAAGGAGCTCACCCCTCGATGAGCGCACCGCACCCTGATCTTCACACCGAGATCAAACAGCTGATCATCGACGCCCTGGGCCTCGAGGACGTCGCTGCCAACGACATAGACGACCAGATGGCTTTGTTCGGCGAGGGCCTGGGCCTGGATTCGGTCGACGCCCTGGAACTGGGCCTGGCCGTGCAGAAGCGCTACGGCTTCAAGATCGACGCAGACGCCAAGGACACGCGTTCCCACTTCAACAACGTGGCCAGCCTGGCGGCATTCGTCACCGCCAAGCAGGCAGCCTGAGACGCCCGACATGCAAACCCGTGAAGACATTTTCCAGACCCTCAAGGCTGCCTTGGTCGAACTGTTCGAACTCGAACCGGAGCGCGTCACCCTGGACGCCAACCTCTATGAACACCTGGAGATCGACAGCATCGACGCGGTCGACCTGATCGACCACCTCAAGCGCCAGACCGGCACCCGCATCGCCGCCGAGGAATTCAAGGCGGTGCGCACCGTCGGCGATGTGGTCGAGGCGGTTCACCGCACGGTCACGGCCGCCGCATGAGCCGGCTGTTCGGCGCCGGCCTGCTGCTGGCTGGCGTGCTATATCCGTTCGCCGTGTACTTCGGCGCGCCACATTACAGCGCGCGCCAGTTCGGCCTGTTGCTCGGCGCCCTGTGGCTGGCCCGGGCGCTGACCGGCCACGGCCACAAGGGCCTGGCATGGAGCGCCCTGGCGTTCTGCGTGGCCATGGCTGGCCTGGGCGACACGCAACTGCTGCGCTGGTACCCGGTACTGCTCAGCGCCGGGTTGCTGGTGATCTTCAGCCTCAGCTTGCGCCATGGCATGCCCGTGGCCGAGCGGCTCGCCCGGCTGACGGATCCGGAGCTGCCGCCAAAGGCTATCCGCTATACGCGGCAAGTGACCCAGGCGTGGTGCCTGTTCTTTCTGCTCAACGGGCTAGCCGCCGCGAGCCTGGCGCTCTGGGCGCCGCTGGCCTGGTGGGCGCTCTACACCGGGGTGATCGCCTACCTGCTGATGGGTGTGCTGTTCGCCGGTGAATGGATGATTCGGCAACGGGTAAGGGCTCGCCCATGAATTGGTTACCGCTACACAAGCTGCTCCTGGGGCCCGACGGCAAGCGCCCGGTCGCCTTCGACCCACCGCTGCAGCACGCCCATTGGTGCGCCGAGGTCGCGGCCCTGGCCGGGGCGTTGCAGGCCAGCGGCGCGCACCGGGTGGCGCTGTATCACGAGGACGCCGGCACCTTCGCCACTGGTTTGTTCGCCGCCTGGCTGGCCGGCGCCAGCGTGATGCTACCCGCCGACCTGCGCCCGGAAACCCGGCTGCGCTGGGCCGGCCAGGTCGATTGCTGGCTGACCGAGGAAGACCCCGTTCCGCCCGCCGCCGCCCCCCTGCCACTGGCCCCGCTCAACCTGGACCATGCTGGCCTCAGCCTGTGCACCTCCGGTTCCAGTGGCGAGCCCAAGCGCATCGATAAGACGCTGCGCCAGCTCGCCAACGAGGTCGATGCGCTGGAACGCCTGTGGGGCGCGGACCTCGGCGCGGCGACGGTGATCGCCAGCGTGGCCAGCCAGCACATCTATGGCTTGCTGTTCCGCATACTCTGGCCGTTGTGCGCGGGCCGGCCGTTCCTGCGCCGGCAGTTGCCCTTCGCTGAAGACATGCAACGCGCCAGCCGCGAGCACCCGGCGTTTGCCTGGGTGGCCAGCCCGGCCCTGCTCAAGCGCATGGGCGATAACCTGGACTGGCCTGCCCTGGCCGCGGTCAAGCGGGTGTTCTCCTCCGGCGGCGCGCTGCCCGCCGACGCCGCCGAGGCCCTGGAACAACGCCTGGGCCAACGCCCGACGGAGATCTTCGGCAGCTCGGAAACCGGCGGCATCGCCTGGCGCCAGGCTGACCAGTGGTGGCATCCATTTGCGGGCCTGCAGTTGAGCCAGGGGCAGGACCAAGCCTTGCAGGTGGCCTCCCCGTACCTGCCCGCCGGCCATACCGAGGTGACCCAGGATGCCGTGGAGTTCGCCGAAGACGGGCGCTTGCGCTTGCTGGGCCGGCTGGACCGCATCGTCAAGCTGGAGGAAAAGCGCATCTCTCTGGCGCTGCTGGAGAACGCCCTGGCGGCGCACCCCTGGGTCGCCGAGGCTCGCCTTGGGGTCGTGCAGGGTAACCGCGCCAGCCTCGGGGCCTTGGTGGTATTGACCGAAGCCGGGGTGCAGGCGCTATGCCAGGGTGGCCGCAAGGCCCTTACCGACGCCCTGCGCGCGGCCTTGGCACAGCATTGTGAAGCCTTGGCGCTACCGCGCCGCTGGCGCCTGCTGCATCAGTTGCCGCTGAACAGCCAGGGCAAGCTGCCCCAAGCCGTTATCGAAGCGCTGCTGCAAGCCCCACGGCCCAATGCGCCAGAGGTGCTGGGCGAAACATCAACCGAGGGCGAATGGCACGTACGGCTGCGGGTGCCTTATGACCTGGCCTGCTTCAGTGGGCATTTCCCCAGCGCCCCGGTGCTGCCGGGGGTGGTGCAGGTGGGGTGGGCGCTACAACTGGGCCGCGCCCTGCTTGACCTGCCTCCGCGCTTCGCAGGCATGGAGGTGCTCAAGTTCCAGCAACTGGTGCGCCCAGGCGACCTGCTCAGCCTTAGCCTGCGCTTCGATGTCGAGCGGGCAAAACTGTATTTCACCTATCGTGCCGGCGAGCAGCCCTGCTCCAGCGGCCGCATCTTGCTGGAGGCGGCGGATGCATAAGCCTTGCGCGGTGATCCCGGTGTACAACCACGAGCACGCGGTCGGCGCGGTGGTCGATGCGCTGCTCGCCCAGGGCCTGCCTTGTGTGCTGGTGGACGACGCCAGCCGGCCCGGTTGCGCCGCTGTGCTCGATGCCCTGGCCGAGCGCGAGCAGGTGTGGCTGGTGCGCCTGGCGCGCAACCAGGGCAAGGGCGGCGCGGTCATGGCCGGGCTGGCCGAAGCGCACCGGCTGGGTTTCAGCCATGCCTTGCAGGTAGACGCCGACGGCCAGCACGACCTCGCCGACGTCGCCCGCTTTCTCGAGGCCTCGCGGCAATGCCCGGTGGCGCTGATCTGCGGTTATCCGCGCTATGACGCCAGCGTGCCCAAGGGCCGCTTGTATGCGCGCTACCTGACCCACGTGTGGGTGTGGATCAACACGCTGTCGCTGGGCATCCGCGACTCCATGTGCGGCTTTCGCGTGTACCCCCTGGCCGCGGTGCTGCCGGTGATCCAGGGCGCCCGGCTGGGCAAGCGCATGGACTTCGACCCCGAGGTGCTGGTGCGCCTGCATTGGCGCAACCAGCCCATGCACTGGCTGCACACCCGCGTGCATTACCCCGCCGACGGCGTGTCGCACTTTCGCGCATTCGAAGACAACGTGCTGATCTCGCGCATGCACGCACGGCTGTTCTTCGGCATGCTGCTGCGCGTTCCGCTGATCCTTTGGCGGCGGTGGGCGGCATGAGCCATAACCACGCCCACTGGGCCGAACGCAAGGAGCGCGGCAGCTTCTGGCTGATGAAACTCACCGCTTTGGGCGTGCGTGTGCTGGGGCGCCGTGTGCTGAGCCCGGTGCTGTATGCGATCGTGCTGTATTTCTTCCTGTTTGGCCGTCGCGCTCGCCACGCCGCCTGGGAATACCAGCGCAACCTGGCCGACTGGGCCGCCCGCGCGGAGCTGCAACCCACTACCTGGCGGGTGTTTCGGCAGTTCATGGCGTTCGCCGACGCCCTGCTGGACAAGCTCGACGTGTGGAACGGCAAGCTGGGCCTGGACCAGATCGAAATCGACGACCCCGCCGGCCTGCGCAATCAATTGCGCGGCACTCGTGGGCAATTGCTGGTGGGCGCGCACCTGGGCAACCTGGAGGTGTGCCGGGCCCTGGCCGAGCTGGGCGAACGCGTCACCATGAACGTGCTGGTGCACACCCGCCACGCCGAACGCTTCAATCGGCTGCTGGGCCAGGCCGGCGCCAGCCACCTGCGGCTGATCCAGGTGAGCGAGCTGGACCCGGCCATCATGCTGCAACTGAGCCAACGCCTGGACCGCGGCGAATGGCTGGCGATCGCCGGCGACCGTATTCCCCTGCACGGCGGGCGCACGGTCACGGTGGACTTCCTCGGCCGCCCCGCCGCGTTCGCCCAAGGGCCGTGGCTGCTGGCCGGCTTGCTCAAGTGCCCGGCCAACCTGATGTTCTGCCTCAAGCACGAGGGCCGCTATCGGGTCACCCTGGAGCCCTTCGCCACTGAAGTGAGCTGGCGCCGCAACGAGCGCGACCAGGTTCTCGCCCATTGGGCCGGCCGCTACGCCGAACGCCTTGGCGAGTACGCCGTGGGGGCGCCGCTGCAGTGGTTCAACTTCTATCCCTTCTGGAATACCCAACATGACTGAGCCTGTGACCTTCGGCCCTGGCCCGCTGAGCATCGAGCAGGTGGTGGCCTTGGCCCGAAGCCGCGCCCCCAGCCAATTGGCGAGCGACCCGCAGTGGCGCGAGCGTATCGACGCCGGCGCGCGCTTTCTCGATTCGCTGCTAGACAAAGAAGGCGTGATCTATGGCGTCACCACCGGCTACGGCGACTCCTGCGTGGTCGCTGTGCCGCTGGAACACGTGGAGGCACTGCCGCGTCACCTGTTCACCTTCCATGGCTGCGGCCTGGGCCAGGTGCTCGACCCAGCCGCCACCCGCGCGGTGCTCGCCGCTCGCCTGCAGTCGCTGTGCTACGGGATGTCTGGCGTGCGCCTAGCGCTGCTGGAACGGCTGCACGCCTTCATTGAACACGACATCCTGCCGGTCATTCCGCAAGAGGGCTCGGTGGGCGCCAGCGGCGACCTCACGCCGCTCTCTTACGTGGCCGCCACCCTGGCCGGCGAACGCGAGGTGATTTACCAGGGCGTGCGCTGCAGCGCCGCCGAGGTGCACCGTGAACTGGGCTGGGCGCCGCTGGTGCTGCGGCCCAAGGAAGCCCTGGCGCTGATGAACGGCACCGCGGTGATGACCGGCCTTGCCTGCCTGGCGTTCAGCCGCGCCGAATACCTGTTGCGCCTGGCCACCCGCATTACCGCCCTTAACGTGGTGGCGCTGCAGGGCAACCCGGAGCATTTCGACGAGCGCCTGTTCGCCGCCAAACCGCACCCGGGCCAGGCGCAGGTCGCCGCATGGCTGCGCCAGGACCTGGCGATCACTGCGCCCGCCGCGCCCCTGCATCGCCTGCAAGACCGCTATTCGCTGCGCTGCGCGCCCCATGTGCTGGGCGTGCTGGCGGACAGCCTGGGCTGGCTGCGCGGGTTTATCGAAACCGAACTCAACAGCGCCAACGACAACCCCATCATCGACGCCGACAACGAGCGGGTGCTGCACGGCGGGCACTTCTATGGTGGCCATATCGCGTTCGCCATGGACAGCCTCAAGACCCTGGTGGCCAACGTAGCGGACCTGCTCGACCGTCAGCTCGCGCTGCTGGTGGACGTGCGCTACAACCATGGGCTGCCGAGCAACTTGTCCGGCGCACCGGCGGCGCGGACGATGCTCAACCATGGCTTCAAGGCCGTGCAGATCGGCGCCAGCGCCTGGACTGCCGAGGCCCTCAAACACACCATGCCAGCCAGCGTGTTCTCCCGCTCTACCGAGTGCCATAACCAGGACAAAGTAAGCATGGGCACCATCGCCGCCCGCGATGCGTTGCGGGTACTGGAGCTGACCGAACAGGTTGCCGCCGCCACCTTGCTGGCGGCCAACCAGGGCGTGTGGCTGCGCGGCCAGGCGGCGGACGCCCGCCCCTTGCCGCCAGCGCTGGCGGCCATGCACGAGCACCTGTTGCAGCACTATGCGCCGGTGTTGGAAGACCGCGCCCTGGAAGGCGAACTGCGCCACTGCCTGGCGGCCATCGCCGAGCAGCGCTGGGAGCTGCAGCATGCGTAGCACTGGGGTGATCCAGGCCCAGGCCGAGGTGCTGGTGCCGTTCTTCGACGTCGACAGCATGGATGTGGTGTGGCACGGCCACTACGTCAAATACTTCGAAGTGGCGCGCTGCGCGCTGTTGGACAAGCTTGGCCACAACTACACGCAGATGCGTGACTCGGGCTATGCCTGGCCTGTGATCGACCTGCAAGTGCGCTATATGCGCCCGGCGGTGTTCGGCCAGCGGCTGAGCGTGCGCGCCGACCTGATCGAATGGGAAAACCGCCTGAAGCTGCATTACTTGATCAGCGACGCCGCCAGCGGCGAACGGCTGACCCGCGGCAGTTCTGTGCAGGTGGCCGTAGAGATCGCCAGCCGCGAGATGCAGCTGGCCTCCCCCCAAGTGTTTATCGACGCCGTGCAAAGGTGCTTGCCATGATGACCGCGCTCAAGCGCCTGCTGCTCCTGCTCTGCCTGCTCCCGGGCCTGGCCAACGCCTTCGGCCTGCCCGAGCTGAGCGCTCAACTGGGCCAGCCGCAGGTGGTACGTGGACCGTTCATCCAAGAAAAATTCCTCCGCGCCCTGCCCCAGCCGCTGACCAGCCAGGGGCAGTTCGTGCTGGCCAAGGCGCACGGGCTGCTGTGGCAATTGCAACGGCCGCTGCGCCAGGATATCCGCATCAACGCCGATGGCATTGCCCGCCGCGATGCCTCGGGCTGGCAAGCCCTGCCCGGCAGCCATGCCGGGGCGCAACAGAACCGCTTGTTCTTCGCCGTGTTGCAAGGCGACAGCAGCGCGCTGGAGCGCGACTTCGAGCTGGCGGTGAGCGGCGATAGCCAAGCCTGGGCAGTGCAATTGACGCCGCGCTCGGCCTTGCTCAAGCAGGTCTTCCAGCGCATCGAAATCCGCGGCGGCGCCTATGTGCAGCGTATCGAGCTGTTCGAAACCCAAGGCGATCGCACCGTGCTGACCCTGCCAGCGAGCACCGGCGGCAACGAACTCACTGAGCCGGAGCGCCGCGACTTTGCCGAGTGAGCGTTTGATTCCAAGGCTGTTCCTGCTGGTGCTGCTGGCCGTGGTCGGGCTCGCCTGTTGGCAATGGCGCGGGCCGGCACCGGTGTCGGCGGACCTGATGGAGCTGGTGCCCGGCACCAAGCCCGACCCCTTGCGCGAGCGTGCCGAAGCACGCATGCAAGACGCCCTCAACCGTGAACTACTGGTGCTGGTGGGGCACGCCGACAAGGCCCGGGCCATAGCGCTCGCGCGCACCCTGGCCGAACGCTGGCAAGGCAGCGGGCTGTTCACCTCAGTGCAGTGGAACCTGCAAGCCGACCTGCTGGCCCTGCGCCAGCAACTGCTCGACGGCCGCCTGGCGCTGTTGCCGGCCCACGACCGCGAACAACTGGTGAACGACCCGCAAGGCTTTGTCGCGCAACGGGTGCAAAGCTTGTTCGACCCCTTTGGGGGCTTCAGCCTGGTGCCCAGCGAGGCGGACTGGCTAGGCCTGGCGCAACGGGTGCAAGCCGGACAGCCACAGCACGGCGCTGTCCAGCTGGATCTCGCCAGCGGCGCCCTGGTGGCCGAGGCCGACGGCCAGAGCTGGGTACTGATCCGGGCCCGGGCTACCCAAGGGGCGTTCGACTTCAACCTGCCGATGGCGGTTGCGACCCTGGTGGACCAGGCCCGCGCCCAACTGGCCGGCGACCAGGGCCAGCTGCGGGCCGCCAGCGGTTTGCTGTACGCCGCCAGCGCCCAGCGCCAAGCCACCCGCGAGATGACCTGGGTGGGCGGCAGCGCGAGCGTGGCCATCCTCGTGTTGCTGTTGGCGGCTTTCCGCCGCTGGCGGGTACTGCTGGCGTTTACCCCGGTGCTGGTGGGGATGCTCTTTGGCACGGTGGCATGCGTGGCATTGTTTGGGCGCATCCACGTGATCACCCTGGTGCTGGGTTCGAGCCTGATCGGCGTGGCGGTGGATTACCCGTTGCATTACTTGAGCAAGGCCTGGAGCCTGCGCCCTTGGCACAGCTGGCCTGCATTGCGGCTGACCTTCGCCGGCCTGGGCTTGAGCCTGGTGACGACTTGCATCGGTTACCTGGCATTGGCGTTCACGCCCTTCCCGGCGCTGACCCAGATCGCCGCATTCTCCGCTGCCGGGCTGTTCGGCGCCTGGCTGACCTCCGTGTGCTTGCTGCCCGCACTGCTGCGCGGCGCGGCCCCCCGCCCGGCTGCCTGGCCGCTGCGCGTGGCCGAACGGTTGCTGGCGTTGCGCCAAGCGCTGCTTGTGCGCGTGCCGAGCCGCGCGTGGCTTGCCGTGCTGCTGTTGCTGTGCCTTGGCGGGGTGTGGCAATTGCAGGTCAAGAACGACCTGCGCCAGTGGGTAGGCGCACCGCCGGAACTGCTGGCCGATGCCCAAGCTGTGGCGCGGATCACCGGCTATCAGCCCACCAGCCAGTTCTTCCTGGTACGCGGCGCGAACACCGAGCAGCTGCTGCAGCGCGAACAGGCCCTGGTCGCCCGGCTGGCTCCGCTGGTGCAACAACAGCAGCTGCATGGCTTCATGGCGCTGAGCCAGTGGGTGGCGCCTGCGAGCGAGCAAACCCGCGCCCGCGATGCCCTGGGCAGGCTGCCCGATCACTGGCAGGGCCTGACCGCCCTCGGCGTACCGGCCGCTGCGCTGGCGCAGGAAGTGGCCCAGTTGCAGGCGCTCGCCCCGCAGAGCATCGAACAGGCCCTGGCCGGCCCCTTGGGTGAACCGTGGCGGCCGCTGTGGCTGGGTGAAGTGGGCGACGGCGTGGCGTCGATGGTCAGCCTTCAGGGGCTGGCCAGCGCCTCGGTGTTGCAAGGCTTGGACAGCGGCTTGCCGGGCGTGCAGCAAGTGGACCGCCTCGGCGAGCTGAACCGGGTGTTTGCCGCTACCCAGGTGAGCGCTTTCGAGCTGAAGCTGGCGAGCTGCGGGCTGATTCTGCTGCTGCTGATCCTGCCGTTCGGCCTGGGCGGCGCGGTAAAGCTGGTGGCCCTGCCACTGCTGGCCGCGCTGTGCAGCCTGGCGACCATGGGTTGGCTCGGCCAGCCCTTGACCCTGTTCAGCGTGTTCGGCCTGCTGCTGGCCACCGCCATTGGCGTGGACTACGCCATTTTGATGCGCGAGCAAGTGGGCGGTGCCGCCGTCAGCCTGCTCGGTACATTGTTGGCGGCGACCACCACCTGGCTGTCATTCGGGCTGTTGTGGGTGTCGAGCACGCCGGCTGTGAGCAATTTCGGCCTGGCCGTGACCTTCGGCCTGGTGTTCAGCTTCCTCCTCGCCCCCTGGGCCGCACCTGCCTCACGCACCGCCGGGCGGGAGAACGCCGCATGATCGTGTTGTTGATTTGGGCGCTGTTACTGGCCCTGTTCGCCCTGAGCGTGCGCCTGGGGGCGCGGGTGGGCTTGCTGCCGATCATCAGCCAGCTGCTGATGGCGGGGGTCGGGCTGCCCTTGCTGGTGTTGTTCGCCATCGAGCCCCACTGGCAACCAGGCGTCAGCGCGCTCACCTCCCCCGCCTGGGTGCATGGGTTGTACAGCCTGGCTTTCGCCTTGCTGTTGCAGCAGATCATCGGCGAAGCCGTGGACCTGGAGCTGGACCGCCGCACCTTGCTGATCGCCCTGCCCAGCTTCGCCGTGCCGTTCGCGGTGGGCATCGGCTGCGCCCTGTGGCTGCTGCCGCAGATGAGCGGGCTGGGCCAGTTTTCCCTAGGGCTGGTGTTTGCGATCACCGCGATCCCGGTGCTGTACCTGTACCTCAAGCACATTGACTACCCGCCCGAAGCCAGCCGCCGCTTGCTGCAAACGGCGATGCTGATCGACCTCACGTGCTGGAGCCTGTTTGGCGTGGCCAACGGCTTGGGCCGGCTGGACGCCGTGTTGCTACCGCTGGTGGCCGCCTTCACCCCCTGGCTGCTGCACCGGCTTGGCCTGCGCCGGCCGCTGGGCTATAGCCTGTGCCTGTTCGTTCTGCTGGCGCTGGCTGAACACTTTGCCTTGAACGCCCTGCTGCTTGGGGTGGGTTTCGTGCTCAACCTCGCGTGGCTGAAGATCCCGGTGGTGGCACCGCTGCCGGCGCGATGGCTGGGCCCGCTGCAGAACGGGGTCGCGATTCCCTTGCTGCTGGGCTGCGGCATCTTGAAGATCGACCTGCATGGCGCCCTGACCGAGTTGCGCCCCGAACAGTGGCTAGGCCTGCTCCTGGCGCCCATGGCCGCCAAAGTGCTGGGCAGCTGGTTGGGCGTGGCCTGGAGCGGCCTGGGCAGTAACGCCTGGGGCCAGGGCCCGCGCCCCCGCTTGAGCGCGGCGATCCTGCTGAACATTCGCGGGCTGAGCGAGATCGTGTTCCTCAACCTGTTGCTCAAGCAACAGTTGATCAGCCCGGCGGTGTATCTGGCGCTGATGCTGATGAGCCTGGTCGCCACCCTGCTGCCGGCCCTGGCCGGTTTCCACCGTATTCCCCAGAACCATTACCCAGAGGCAAGGAGGCCCCGTGCCGAACACTGACGTGCCCAACGTTGAAACCCAGCAGCACGCCATCGTGGTGATCGGCGCAGGCCCTGCCGGCGCTATCGCCGCCGCGCTGCTCAAGCGCCGCGGCCATGACGTGCTGATCATCGAGCGCCAGCGCTTCCCGCGGTTTTCCATCGGCGAGAGCCTGCTGTCCCATTGCCTGGATTTCGTCGAAGAAGCCGGCATGCTCGAAGCGGTGCAAGCGGCCGGTTTCCAGCTCAAGAACGGCGCGGCCTTCGCCTGCGGTGAGCGCTACAGCGCCTTCGACTTCGGCCACACCTCAAGCCAGGGCCGGCCGACCACCTTCCAGGTGCAGCGGGCGCAGTTCGACCAGGTGCTGGCAGACCAGGCCGCGGCTCAGGGCGTGACAGTGCGGTATGAAGAAGAGATCGTCGCCGCGGCCTTCAGCGAGCAGCCCCACGCGCAACCGCAAGCGACGCTGCAGGTGCGCCGGGCGGACGGCCAGGTGTATTCGATCCAAGCGCGCTTCGTGCTCGACGCCAGCGGCTACGGGCGGGTGCTGCCGCGCCTGCTCGACCTGGAGGCCCCAAGCCAGTTCCCGGTGCGCCGGGCAGTGTTCACCCATGTGGAAGATCGTATCGACCACCCAACCTTCGATCGCAACAAGATCCTCGTCAGCGTGCACCCCGAGCATCGCGACATCTGGTTCTGGACCATCCCCTTCAGCAATGGCCGTTGTTCCCAAGGGGTGGTGGCCGCCGACCACCACTTCGAGGGCAAGCTCGGCGACCTGGACGCCTGCCTCAAGGGCTTCATCCAGCAGACCCCGCACCTGCGCGACGTGCTGGCCAACGCGGTGTGGGATACCCCGGCGCGCACCATCGGTGGCTACGCCGCCAACGTGAAAACCTTGCACGGCCCGGGCTTTGCGCTGCTGGGCAACGCGGCGGAGTTCCTCGACCCGGTGTTTTCCTCAGGGGTGACCATCGCCATGCGTTCGGCGAGCATGGCCGCCGCAGTGCTGCATCGTCAGCTGCAAGGCGAGCCCGTGGACTGGCAGGCCGAGTTCGCCACGCCGCTGAAAAAAGGCGTGGATGCCTTCCGCGCCTACGTGGAAGGGTGGTACAGCGGGGACTTCCAGGACGTGGTGTTCTACCCCAACGCCCAGCCGGACGTGCGCGCGATGATCTGCTCGATCCTCGCCGGCTACGCCTGGGACACCCGCAACCCCTTCGTGAATGAGCCTCAGCGGCGGCTGCGCGCCCTTGCCGAGCTGTGCCAGGGAGCGAGCGCTTGAACCCGTTCCATAGCCCGACCTACGTCGAGGAAACCCGCATAGGGTTCTGGTTCCTGCGTAGCCACACTTGGAGCCATCACGTGTTGCGGGTGGCGATCAACGACCTGCGCGGCCTGTTCACCACGCCCCTGCCCGAGGCGCCGACCCTGCTGGACGTGGGCTGCGGCCAGGGCAAGTCGTTCCGTTACCTGGCCCAGGCCTTCGCCCCGGCCAGGCTGATCGGCGTGGACGCGGACCCGTTGAGCCTCGAACTCAGCGCCCAGGAAGCAGGCCGGCTAGGCCTGGCCGTGGAGCTGCTGGGCGGCGACTGCGCCAAGCTGCCGGTGCCTTCGGCCAGCGTGGACCTGATCTTCTGCCACCAGACCTTCCATCATTTGGTGGAGCAGGAACAGGCGCTGGCCGAGTTCTACCGGGTGCTCAAGCCAGGAGGCTACCTGTTGTTCGCCGAATCCACCGAGGCGTATATCGATACCTGGGTCATCCGCTGGTTCTTCCGCCACCCCATGCACGTGCAGAAGACCGCCGAGCAGTACCTAGCCATGCTGCGCGAGCAAGGCTTTGAGTTCGGCCCGCAGAACCTTTCCTTCCCGTACCTGTGGTGGAGCCGCGCCAAGGACTTCGGCCTGCTCGAGCGCCTAGGCCTCAAGCGCCCGCCACCGCCGGGCCAGCGCGCTGAAACCCTGGTCAATGCGGTGGTGCGCAAGCCTTTGGAGGCGTTGTAAGTGAACCTGCGAGCCTTATTGCTAGGTGGGCTGCTCTTGCTCAGCGCCTGCGCCGCACGAGCCCCGCTGCCGGCACAGATGCCGACGTTGGGCCTGCCCCTGCAGTTGCACCTGCAACGCACTCAGGCCGAGCTCAGCGATGATTCCTTGCTGGTGATCCAGCAGGAAGGCCCGGCGCTGCGCTGGTCGCAGCTGGACCTGATCGGCATGCCGCTGGCCCGGTTACGCCTGCAAGACAGTCAATGGCAGACCGATGGCTTCCTTGCGCCTAACCCGGCGGCGCGGGAATTGTTCGCCGCGCTGCTGTTCGCGCTGACCCCGAGCAGCGAGCTGCCCACGCTGTACCCCAACGCCCAGGCAACGGTGCAAGGACGCTCGCTCGGCAGCCGCTGGGCCGTCCGGTATCGCCAGCCAATGGACTTCACCCTGGAGCTGGGCCAAGGGCTGCGCTATCAGGTGAGCCCGTTGCCCAGCGAGGCTTCGCCGCCATGACTGCCTATTTGAACGCGCTGGGCCTGAACTGCGCACTGGGCCTGAACACCACTGCCGTCGCCCAGGGCCTGTTCGCCGGCGACCGCAGTGGCCTGCGCCGCCAAGGAGGCTGGCTGCCAGGCGCCGACGTACTGGTGGCGCCGGTGCCCGGCGAGCTGGCGCCGCTGCCGGTGGCCCTCGCCTGCCACGACAGCCGCAACAACCGTTTGCTGTTGCAGGCCGCCGGGCAGATCGAGGCCGAGCTGCGTGGCGCGGTGGCCCGCTATGGCGCGCACCGGGTTGCCGTGGTGCTCGGCACCAGCACCTCAGGGATCGGTGAAGCGACCGCGGGGTTCCAGGCGTATTTGCGCGATGGGCACCTGGCCGACGGCTACAACTACAGCCAACAGCTATTGGAAGCGCCCGCCGAATGCCTGGCTCAATGGCTGGGCAGCAGCGGGCCCGGCTATGTGATTTCCACCGCCTGTACCTCCAGCGGGCGGGCGCTGATGAGCGCCCGGCGCCTGCTCGACCTCGGCGCTTGCGACGCGGTGGTGTGCGGCGGCGTGGACAGCCTCTGCGCCTTGACCCTGAACGGTTTCAGCGCGCTGGCGGCGGTCTCGGCCATGCCCTGCAACCCGTTTTCCGGCAACCGGGACGGAATCAACATCGGCGAAGGCGCGGCGCTGTTCCTGATGACCCGCGAGCCCGGTCCCACCGGCAAGGCCATCGCCCTGCTGGGCGCCGGGGCCAGTTCGGACGCCCACCATATTTCCGCGCCAGACCCCACCGGCGGCGGCGCGCTGGCGGCCATGCGCCAGGCACTGGCTCAGGCCGGGCTGGGAGCCGAGCAGATTGGCTACCTCAACCTGCATGGCACCGCCACCGTTCACAACGACGCCATGGAAAGCCTCGCCGTGGCGGCGCTGTTCCCGGCCGGGGTGCCGTGTTCGTCGAGCAAAAGCATGACCGGCCACACCCTGGGCGCGGCCGCGGCGCTGGAGGCTGCGTTCTGCTGGCTGAGCCTGCAACATGGGCGCTTGCCGCCGCACCTGTGGGACGGCCAGCCAGACCCGCAGTTGCCGGCGCTGAACTTCACCGGGCCCGGCGCCCGCCTGGCCCCCGGCACCTGCTTGATGAGCAACGCTTTCGCCTTTGGCGGCAACAATGTCAGCCTGATCCTGGGAGAACTCCATGCCTGAATGGCCCATCGCCGAACTGCTGCCCCACGCCGGGGACATGGTGCTGCTCGACCGGGTTGTGCGCTTTGACGACGATTCGATCGAAACCCTCGCGCAGGTGCGCCCTCACCCGGTGTTCAGCGAAGCCGACGGTAGCCTGCCGGCTTGGGTCGGCGTGGAACTGATGGCTCAGGCCGTGGCCGCCTATGCCGGCTGCCGCTCGCGCCAGCTCGGCCAGCCGGTGGAAATGGGCTTTCTGCTCGGCACCCGCAAATACAGCTGCAACGTCGAGCGCTTTGCCGCCGGCACCCTTCTTACAGTACGCGCCCTGCGCTCGCTCGAAGACGAGAGCGGCATGGGTGTGTTCGAATGCCACCTCGACGGCCCGGGGATCCAGGCGCAGGCACGCTTGAACGTGTACCGCCCGCCCCGCGCCGCCGACTACCTGGCAACTCCACAGGATTGTTCCCATGACTGATTCCATCCTGGTGACCGGCTCCAGCCGCGGTATCGGCCGGGCCATCGCCCTGCGCCTTGCCCAGGCGGGCTTCGACATCATCCTGCATTGCCGCAGCGGCCGCGCCGAGGCCGATGCCGTGGCCCAAGAGGTCCACGCCCTGGGCCGCCGAGCCCGGGTATTGCAGTTCGACGTGGCCGACCGTGAAGCCTGCGCGCGCGAATTGACCCTGGACGTAGAAACCCACGGCGCCTACTACGGAGTGGTGTGCAACGCCGGCCTGACCCGCGACGGCGCCTTCCCGGCGCTGGAAGGCGAAGACTGGGACCTGGTGCTGCGCACCAACCTCGATGGCTTCTACAACGTGCTGCATCCGCTGACCTTGCCGATGATCCGCCGCCGCGCCGCCGGGCGCATCGTGTGCATCACCTCGGTGTCTGGGCTGATCGGCAACCGCGGCCAGGTCAACTACAGCGCCTCCAAGGCTGGGATCATCGGCGCGGCCAAAGCGCTGGCCATCGAGCTGGCCAAGCGCAAGATCACCGTTAACTGCGTGGCCCCCGGGCTGATCGACACCGCCATGCTCGATGAGCACGTGCCGGTGGAGGAGTTGCTGAAGATGATCCCCGCGCAACGCATGGGCACCCCTGAAGAGGTGGCCGGCGCGGTGAATTTCCTGATGTCGGCGGAGGCGTCCTACATCACCCGCCAGGTGCTGGCAGTCAATGGAGGGCTGTGCTGATGCAGCGCGTGGTAGTCACTGGCATGGCCGGCCTTACCTCACTGGGTAACGACTGGGCCAGCATTTCGGCCAACTTCGCCGCTCAGCGCAGCGGCATCCGCCGCATGGACGAATGGAACCGCTTCGAAGAGCTCAACACCCGCCTGGCCGGCCCCATCGACGATTTCCAGGTGCCCAGGCACTGGACCCGCAAGCAGCTGCGCAGCATGGGCCGGGTATCGCGCCTGGCAGTGGCGGCTTCGGAGCGAGCCCTGGCGAACGCCGGGCTGCTGGGCGACCCGATGATCACCGACGGCCGCATGGGCGTAGCCTGCGGTTCGTCCACGGGCAGCACCGAGGAGATCAAGGCGTTCGGCAACATGTTGCTCAACTCGGTGGCCGATGGCCTCAACGCCAACTCTTACGTGCGGATGATGCCGCACACCACCGCCGCCAATATCAGCATTTTCTTTGGCCTTACCGGGCGCCTGATCCCGACCTCCAGCGCCTGCACCAGCGGCAGCCAGGGCATCGGCTATGCCTATGAGGCGATCAAGTTCGGCCGCCTGCCGCTGATGCTCGCCGGCGGCGCCGAAGAGCTGTGCCCCAGCGAAGCCATGGTGTTCGATGCCCTCTATGCCACCAGCCTGCGCAATGACGCGCCACACACCAGCCCGCGACCTTATGACGCCGGCCGTGACGGCCTGGTGATCGGCGAAGGGGCTGGCATGTTGGTGCTCGAAGCACTGGAGCACGCCCAGGCCCGTGGCGCGACCATCTATGCCGAGGTGGTGGGCTTTGGCAGCAACGCCGACGGCCAGCACAGCACCCGCCCAGAACAGGCGACCATGCGCCGGGCCATGGAGCTGGCCCTGGAGGACGCAGGGCTGGCCCCGGAGGCGATCGGCTACGTAAATGGCCATGGCACCGCCACCGAGCAGGGCGATATCGCCGAAACCCTGGCCACCAGCAGCCTGTTCGGCCCGCGCATGCCGATCAGCTCGCAGAAGAGCTTCCTCGGCCATACCCTCGGTGCCTGTGGCGCGCTCGAATCCTGGTTCAGCATCGAAATGATGAACAGCGATCGTTATATCCACACCCTGAACCTGGATGAGGTCGATAGCCGCTGCGGCGAGCTCGACTACTTGCGAGGCGCCCCGGTGCAGATGCGCCATGACTATGTGATGAACAACAATTTCGCCTTCGGCGGGGTCAACACCTCGCTGATTTTCAAACGCTGGATCTGAACCCACCAAAGGAGTGACCCGATGACACTGAAAACCTTGGCCGCCGCCACTGCCCTGCTGCTGGGCAGCCTGCCTGCGATCAGCCAGGCGCGTGACACGACGCTGATGCTGCCGTTCGACAACGTGGTGCAGCAGATGCTGAAGGAGAAGAAACTCGACGGCACCGTCAAATTCTACCTGGCCGGCACCACGCCCAAGGGCAAGGTCAGCGTGGTCAGCCCCGACGCGGTTACCAACAAGAAAACCAACGCCTTCAACAAGACGGATGCGCAAGCCTGCGAGTGGGCGCTGCAGTCAGCCCTGCTGACGCTGCAAGACGCCGCCAAGCAAGCCGGGGCTAACGCGGTGACCAACATCGTGAGCTTCTACAAGCGCATCGAACGCCGTGACGCCAGCCAATACGAATGCCACGCCGGTGCGGTTATCGCCGGTGTTGCGTTGAAAGGTGACGTGGCGAACGTAAAATAAGCCTGCGGGCGCAGGCCTAGCCCGCGACCGGTGCTGAGCGGGGGTCGCAGGCTAGGCCAATGCCTATTTGTGCGTGTTATCGATGGTCAGGCTGATGCGGTTGGCCCGGCAGTACAGCTCTGAGCAGTGCACGGGGCGGCCGTCCTGGTCGTAGGCGATCTTGCCGATACGGAACAACGGCTCGCCCAGCTCGCAGGTGAGCCACTTGGCTTCGGCCTTGGTGGCGGTGTACACATCGATCACCTTGCGGTCGCTGAGCACCCGCGTTTCGTATTGGTCTTGCAGCAGTTGATAGGTCGAGCGCCCAGGCTCGTAACGCTGGTCGAATTCGGGGTAACGGGCCAGGGGGATATAGGAGTAGTCGATGAACAGCGGCTCGTCCTCGAGGTACATCACCCGCACCAGCTTGAAGATCCGGCTCTCTGGGGGCACGTCCAGCCGTTGCTGGTAATCGTCGACGCCGATCAGTTCCTGCTTGATCACCTCCTCCCGGGTGTTCTTGCCCTGGGCGATGCCGAAGTCGGTGAAGCCGCTGACCGTGAGCAAGGCATTCTCCACCTTGCGCCCCTGCACGAAAGTGCCCTTGCCTTGCAGGCGGGTGAGCACGCCGTCCTTGACCAGGTCCGTTATGGCCTTGCGCACGGTGATCCGGCTAACGCCATAAAGTTCGCACAGGTCCGGCTCGGTGGGGATCTGCTGATCCACCTGGTACACGCCCTGCTCGATGGCGTCGAGGATCCGCTGGCGGACCACCGCATAGAGCCGCTGGGAGGTATTGCGCTGCAAGCCGGGCATGAACCAACCTTGTGGGGAGGACGAACACGGCAGCCAGTATAAGGGCAGTTGGCGGTGCTTCCAGCTTTTCCCAGGCGCGGGGCGTTAGCCCCAGGCACCGTGGTGCTGCAAGGTCAGGGCCGCGCCCGCGGCGCCTTGTGCCATGGCCGGCGCGATGCCCAGGCCGCGCGCCACGGCGCACAGAAAGCCGGCGATGAAGGCGTCACCGGCGCCCATGGTGTCGACGATCTCCACCGGCAGCGCGCTCTGATGGTGAAACCGTTGGCCATCGTAGGCCAGGCTGCCATGTTCGCCGAGGGTCGCCACGGCTGCGTCGGCGCCCATCTGCACCACTTCCCGCAGGCGCCCACGCAGCTCGGGAGTGTCCGCGGGCGCTGAGGCGAAGGCGTAGGCCAGGCTAGCCGGCAGCGTTTGCCACAAGGGACTGCTCCATTTGTCTGCGAAATCGAAGCTGATCAGCTTTCCCTGCGCCTTGAGCGCGGCGAGGTAGGGGTCGACGTGGCCCCAGATCCCAGCGTGGATGAGGTCGAACTGGCCGAGCCAGGCCAGGTCCGCCTCGCTGAGACGGAAATCAGCCATCACGCCTTCGGTGTAATCACCCAGCACCCGGTCATTGCCGCGCAGTTCAACGATGGTTTGCGCGGTGAGCCCAGGCCTGCGATGAACGTGGCTGACGTCCACCCCCTTGGCTGCCAGCTCGCCCTGCAACTGCTGCCCATAGGCGTCGCTTCCGACCCAACCGACATAGGCGGGGCGCATGCCATAACGGGTGCTGTACACGGCCACGTTGACCGCATTGCCGCCGGAAAACCCACGGCCCAGCGCCGGGTACACATCGATGCAGTTGTCACCCAACGTGACCAGTTTCTTCATGCTGAACGCTCCTTCCCGTGAACGAAGGGGCGACCGCCAGCGCCCCTTTTGCCTGGCTCAATACTCGACCAGCCCGCCGTAGTAACGGCGATCATCCGGGTTGTGGTCCTTGTAGATCGAGAGGTAGTAGCACAGCCATTCCATCGGCACGAACATCAGGAAGGGCGCCAGCCAAGGGTGCAGGCCATGGCTGATGTCGGCGTAGTCCACCACGATCACGTTGTTGGTGCGTTGCTTCACGAAACGGATAGCGCGCTCGGTGGTATGCCGGCTTTCATCCGTGCCCAGCAGGAACAGAAAGGGCACGCCGGGCTCCACCACTTCCAGCGGGCCGTGGCGGAATTCACCGCTTTCCAGCACGCTGCCGTGGGTCCAGGTGAACTCCATCAGGGTGACGATCCCCTCTTTGTAGGCCAGAGGCCGCAGCGGGCCGGCCGCCACGGTGTAGATCATCGGCCAGGCCGAGGCCTGCTCACCCAGGGCACGGCCTTTGTCTTCCCAGCCGCGCACCAACTCTCCCAGCGCCGTGGGCAGCTGGTGCAGCTCGCGGCTGATACGGGCTACGTCCGGGTGCGGGTTGGGTTCGCGCTGGCTGATCATTTCCAGCGCCACGGTGTAACAGAGCAGCAAGTGGATTTCCCAGATGCAGTCCGCCTCGTAGGCAACCACATGTTCGGCCGCCGCAACGATGGGGCTGTCTGGGCGCTTGGTGAAGGCCGCGGTCAGGGCGCCGCGCTCGCCGGCCAGGCGAAGGGCCTGGATGACTTCCTCGGTTTTGCCATAGTCGGACACACCGATCACCGCGCAGCGGTCATCCAGTCGATGGGGGGTGTTGTCGCAGAACTCCCAGCCCGAGTAGGCCATGCACTGCAAGCCCGAGTAGCGCTCCACCAGGTGCTTGGCGGTCTGCGCGGCGTTGAGCGGGGAACCACAGGCCACGAAATAGAAGCGGTCCACGCCTCGGGCAAGCATCTGCTTGACGATGGCCTTGACCTTGGGCACATCCCGCTCAAGCACCTTTTGCACCTCTTGAACCATGTTCTCGGTCACCAGGAAATCCACGGTGCTCTTGTCAATATCCAGCATGTCGTCACTCCAGGGCATTAGGTCGGTTGAGTGTGCAAGGCAGCGATGCGCTTGTTGCGGCGCTCCCAATACGCGTAGGCGGGCAAGCCGGTGGCGATCACGATGACCGCGCACACCAGCCCGGGCACCGGTGCCCAGATGAAGGTCGATGCCACCAGGATCAGGCTCGACGCCAGCGCCAGGAAGGTCATCAGGCCAAAGGCGGGGGTGCGCCAAAGGGGGTTGTAGTCCGGGCGGCGGCGACACCAGATGATCGAACCGAAGGTCAGGGTGTTCTTGAAGCACATCACCAGGGTGAAGTAGCCGAGCAAGGCAGTGAGGTCCGACGCGTAAATGAACACGATGCCCAGGGCGCACTGCAGCACGATGGAATAGTCCGGCGTTTGAAAGCGCGGGTGCACGTGGGCGAAGCACTTGAAGAAGAGCTGGTCCTTGGCCATGGCGTATTCGAGCCGCGGCTGGTACATCACGCAACTGGACAGCGAGCCGAGGATTACCACGATGGCCGTGAGCGCCACGAACACGCCGGCGACGCTGCCCAAGGCCGGAAGGTAGGTCAGGGCATCGGAAATCGGTGTTTCAGACGCGAGCAGCCGCTCGAAGGGCATCATCCCGGTGATCACCAGCGCCAGCAGCGAATAGAGCGCCAGCACCAGCAGGCAGGAACCGATCAGGGCCCGGGGCATGGTTTTGCCGGGCTGTTTGATTTCGCCGGTCATGTAGCAGATGGAAGCCATGCCCGTGTAGGACCAACTGGTCGCGGACACCCCTGCCAGCAACGCCATCAAGCCGGCACCGAGCCCCAGGCTGGGCAGCGAAGACGCCGGCGCCGCGAAGTTCTCACCGCGGATGTAAAAGATGCCCAGCCCGATCACCAGGGTGAACGGAATGATCTTGGCAATGGTGATGAGGGTCTGGAAGGTCGCCCCGCCTTCCACCGAACGCAGATGCAAGAGCATGAAACTCAGCACCAGCAAGGTCGCGATCAGTTTTCCGGACAACGGGCCGATGGGCACGATGAAGTGGAGGTGCTGACGATGGCCAAGGCCATGATCGATAGCGAAGGTGCGTCGTTCGCCCAGAAGGTGGTCCAGCCGGACAGGAACGCCAATGGGCGGCTGCCGGCTTTTTTCAGGTAGATGTAATCCGCGCCGTTCTCCGGGTAGGCCGTGGACAGCTCGGCGTACACGCACATCTGTGGTATCACGATCAGCCCGCCGATCACGAAGGCGAGAATCGTCAACAGTGGGGACCCCGCGGCCTTAGCCACCTCCCCCACGGACACGAAAATGCCCGACCCCACCGTGGTGCCCACTGCGATGGCCAACACCGCCCAGAAGCCCAGTTTTCGTTGCAGTTCTTTTGCTTGCCCTTCGTTGACTTGCATACGCCCACCCGTTTGTTTTCATTGGATTTGGGGGCCGCCGCAGGAGCGGCGGATGACTACGCAAAGCAGTGCTCGATACGCGATATTTTGAACATAACGATATATAACGTATTGATACGAATGTAGCAGCGGATGGGCTGAGTGCAAGCGCTTTTTTTACGGCCGGCACGCTTATAGCCTGGAAATAAAAAAACCCGCCGAAGCGGGTTTATGGGGACCACCGATGTCAGCCGGCGGACAGGTGTTCGTAGAGGATGGTCGCGCCGATCAGTATCAGCACCACGCCCCCGGCGATTTCCGCGCGCCGCCCGACGAGAGTCCCGAGCACCCGGCCAAGCATGGTGCCGAGGGTGACCATCGTCAGCGTGGCCACACCGATGGCCGTGGCGGCGACGAAGATATTCACGTTAATGAACGCAAGCCCTACCCCCACCGCCAGTGCGTCGATGCTGGTGGCGACTGCGGTTATCGCCAGCACCATGAAGGTGTGATGGGTCGCTTTTTCTTCCTCTTCATGCTCCGGTTTCAAGCCGTTGTAGATCATGTGCAAGCCGAGCATCAGCAACAGCGTGAAGGCGATCCAGTGATCCCAGTTGGCGACGAACTTCGACGCAGCCTGGCCCAGCAGCCAGCCGAGGATCGGGGTAATCCCCTCGATCACACCAAAGATGACGCCCGTGCGGAGGGCCTGCGACAAGCGCGGCTTTTGCAAGGCAGAGCCCTTGGCGACAGCGGCAGCGAAGGCGTCCGTTGACATCGCCATGGCAAGAAGGAAAAGCGAAATGGGGTTCAAGGCACTGCTCCAGCCGGGCGACGAAGACAACGACCCGCCGCGGGCCCGACTGGCCGCGAAGGTATCGTTGGTCTCGCCAACCACAACGGTGTTCGTACCACGGCACGTTGCCGAGAATGTTGACACGAACGAGCCGGCATCGACGCCAGGCCCAGGCTACTCCCCAAAGCGGGGCGAACGATAAAGGACCGAATGTGAAAGAAACGTGATGGAAAGCCGTGGGGTTCGGGCTGCCAGTGCTGGACGGGCAGCCCGAGAGGCGACTGCTTAGCAGCGCCTTCAGTTGAGCGGAATCAACTGTTCACGCTGAGCCATGGAGAGTGAATCGATCAGCGCCACTGTAAGGTCGTGATTATCAGCCTTCGCCGCGGGTGTGCCCATGTCTGCCGAGACATGCTCAGGCAGTTTATACATTGCCCCGGTAGCTGGATCGACGATCAGCATGCCGATCACGCCGCCGAACAGGATGTTCCCCCAGTACCAGCCGCTTAGGCTCGAGTTAAGGGTAACGGTCTTGTCTGGATAACCGTTTTTCTTGAAACGCAGCGTGTAAGTTTGGCCGGTGAAATAGCCCCGGCCAGACTTGAGCGTGACGGTGCTAGGCGTGTTGCCGGAATGAACGACTTCCCCGCTTTTATTAACGATTTCAAACGAAGCGCCCGGCGGTGCGCTCGTAACGGTGACCGGATACTTCGATTCCCCCAAAATGCTTGCGCAACCGGCAAGCCCCAACGACATAGCCAGCGCCACGCCTGTTTTTCTATTTTCATAACTGCTCCTTGTCGCCTTCATTGGCTTGGCTCGTGCGGCCGGAGCGAATTGCAGCAAAATGATATTAAATTAGTATCAGTGGCGTGACATCACACTCTTCAAGTTCACGTTTGCCCATACGCAGGCACCGGCTGCCTATTTCAGAGCAACCCGCTTGCGATGCTCGGTCACTTTGAAACGGTTACCGCACACGGCCATGCTGCACCAACGGCGGCGGTGGGATTTGGTTCGGTCGTAGAACCACAGCACGCATTCGGGGTGTTCACAGGCGCGAACCCGTTCAAAGTCGCCTTGGCTCAATAGCTCCGCCGCTTGGCTCGCCAAAGGGTACAAAGCCGCCGCCAGGGAATGATGCAAACCGTGGCGCACGACCTGGGGGCTGGCACCGCTCGGCCACACCAGCTGGACATAGCTGGCGCCGTCCCGAAGAAAGTCATTGAGCACGCCAGGGTCGCCAAGGGCACTGGCTTTGCGCTGCTGTACCAAGTAGCGGATCGCCTCGCGCAAGCGGCGGGCTGTGTCAAGCAACTGCCCGCTGGCCGCGGTTGCGTCACGCGGCAAGGGCAGTTCCATGCGGGCCAGCCATGCGCGTACGTCTTCATCCGTTTGCCAATGATCGCGAGGCTGCCCCTCGACGATGCTGACGGTATTGAGCATTTCCAGGGCGGGATGGTCCGCGATAAGCGGGGGCGGCGCGGTGCCGTCGTGGGTGTTATCGGGCATGTGGGTCACCAGAATCCTGCTAGATGTAACCACACTATCATATATTTCGGTTACACATTCGCCCTGTTACGCCTCGCTTGCACATCTATTTTTGCGGGCTTCAATCGATCCAACACGAGAAACAGAAACCGTTAAATCTTGTTTGACAGGTTACGAAAGCCCATCTAGCCTCGTCTGTAACCCCATTAGGTAATTTGAACGGTTACAGGAGACCTCACCATGTCCACTTCCGCAAGCCCGATACACTACCGGTTCGCCGACGCCGACGGCGTACGGGTTTTCTATCGCGAAGCAGGCGACCCTGCCCTGCCCACGCTATTGCTGCTGCATGGCTTTCCCACGGGGTCCTACCAGTTCCGAAACCTGATCCCGCTGCTCGCCGACCGCTTTCACATCGTCGCTCCTGACTTGCCAGGCTTTGGCTTCACCGAAGTTCCCGGTGAGCGCGGTTACCGTTACACCTTCGACGCACTCGCCACTACCTTGGAAGCTTTCGTTACAGCGGTAGGCCTCACCCGTTACGCCCTGTATGTGTTCGACTACGGCGCGCCCACCGGCCTAAGGCTGGCAGTTGCGCATCCGGAGCGCATCACAGGGTTGGTTTCACAGAACGGCAACGCGTACCTCGAGGGGTTGGGAGACGCCTGGGCGCCGATCAGAACCTACTGGGCCGCGCCTACCGCCGAGCACCGCCAGGGGGTGCTCGATGCCGCGCTCAACCTCGAAGGCATTCGCTGGCAATACACCCATGGGGTGAGTGACGAAACCTTGGTCGCGCCCGAGGGCTACATGCTCGACACGCTGCTGATGGAGCGCCCGGGCAACAAGGACATCCAGCTCGACCTGTTCCTCGATTACCAAAACAACCTCACGCTGTACCCGCAGTTTCAGCAGTTCTTCCGGGACTACCTGGTGCCGACCCTGGTGATCTGGGGCGAGCATGACCCGTTCTTCATTCCGCCGGGCGCACACGCCTATAAGCGCGACAACCCCGCAGCCGTGGTAGAGCTGCTCGACACCGGGCACTTTGCACTGGAAACCCATGCCGAGCACATCGCGCGGCGGATTCGGGAGGTGTTGGGAGGCGTTGAGGGGTGATGTGACTGGGGCGGTTAACCTCGCCCCTGGCCCTGCAACCAGAATCCAGAATCCAGAACCCAGGGAGATCAGGCCTGGGTCACGATGCATTCGAGCAAGCCCGGAAACCGCTGATTGAGCTCATCTGAACGCAGCGAGTTCATGTGCGTGGTGCCAACATTCCGGGTTTGAACGAGCCCTGCGTCGCGCAACACCCGGAAGTGATGGGACATGCTGGATTTGGGGCGCCCACCGTCCAGTTCACTGCACGACGCCTCGGGCACGCCGGCGAGGTAGCGGACGATTTCCATGCGAACGGGGTCGCTCAGGGCGTATAGCACACGCTCGAGGACGAAGTCGGCAGGGAGGGGATGTTTAAAGGCACGCATAGGCTGATGATAACGGGGGGTTTCTATTTACGCCATATTTCGAATACTATCGAACTACCGAATCAAATGACCCGGAGCTTTTATGTCAGCCCTGTTCGAACCGTTCTCGCTCAAGGACGTCACCTTGCGCAATCGCATAGCCATTCCTCCGATGTGCCAGTACATGGCCGAAAACGGTGTGATCAACGACTGGCACCACGTGCATCTGGCGAGCATGGCCCGCGGTGGCGCGGGCCTCGTGGTGGTCGAGGCGACTGCCGTTTCTCCGGAGGGCCGTATTACCCCGGGGTGCGCGGGCATCTGGAGCGATGAACACGCACAGGCCTTCGTGCCTGCGGTGAAAGCGATCAAGGCCGCGGGCGCCGTGCCGGGTATCCAGATCGCGCATGCTGGCCGCAAAGCGAGTGCCAATCGCCCCTGGGAAGGCGATGATCATATGGCCGATACGGACCCCAACGGCTGGAAGACCCTCGCGCCCTCCCCGATCGCCTTCGGCGCCAACCTGCCCAAAGTGCCCCAGGAGATGACGCTGGACGACATTGCCCGTGTGCGCCAAGACTTCGTCAATGCGGCGCGCCGGGCCCATGAAGCCGGTTTCGAATGGATCGAGCTGCACTTCGCGCATGGTTATCTGGGCCAGAGCTTCTTCTCGGAGCACTCCAACCAGCGTACCGACGCCTACGGCGGCAGCTTCGAGAACCGCAGCCGTTTCCTGCTGGAAACCCTCGCGGCCGTTCGTGAAGTTTGGCCAGAGCACCTGCCGTTGACCGCCCGCTTCGGGGTGATCGAATACGACGGGCGCGACGAGCAGACGCTTGGCGAATCCATCGAGCTGGCACGTCGCTTCAAGCAAGGCGGCCTCGACCTGCTGAGCGTGAGCGTAGGTTTCACCATTCCGGATACCCATATTCCCTGGGGCCCTGCCTTCCTGGCCCCGATCGCCGAGCGCGTGCGGCGCGAGGCCGGCCTGCCGGTAACGTCCGCTTGGGGCTTTGGCACTCCGCAGCTCGCCCATGAGGCGATCCAGGCCGGCCAGCTGGACCTGGTATCGGTGGGGCGCGCCCACTTGGCGGACCCGCACTGGGCCTACTTTGCGGCCAAGGAGCTGAACGTCGACAAGGCCTCCTGGACCCTCCCCGCGCCCTATGCCCATTGGCTTGAACGCTACCGTTAAGCCCCGCCATCGGTGCCGCGGTGCCAGCGGCAGCCTCATCTACCCCAGCGCGCCCACTGCGGTGTTTTTTCGCCCATGCAGTGCTGGGGTATGATGCCCGGCCCCCACCTTCCTCAGACGCCCATGTTCCAGCTCAGCCTACAGCTCACCCCACCTCCGGACGCCTTTGCCAGCCAAGTGCAGCAGTTGGCCATCAACCACCTGACGGCCTTGAGCAGTGCGGCGCTAGCGCCGAGCAACCCGCTGTATCCCTTGTACCAGTATGGCCTTGGCCTTGAAGTGCATCGGTACCTGCAGGCCATGGGCGGCGAACAGGGCCTTGAGGTCGAGCTGTTGCTCGCCCTCGATGCGCTCGACCCCTCGAAAGTGCTGGGCTTTGCCCTTTACCTGCCTGTGGTGGGCGCGGCCGATGCCTGCACGCTGTTATACCTGGCCGTGCTCCCCAGCCATCGCTGCCAAGGCATCGGCCGCGCACTGCTGGGCGGCGTGATTGCCCGCTACCCGCATACCGAAGCGGCGTGCGCGGTGAGCGTTCTCGGCTGGTTCGAGGCCCAGGGCTGGCACGTGCTGGGCGCGCGAGGGCCGCAGGTGCTGATGAACACCCGACATACCCGCACCTTGGGGAACACCAGGCTCCTGGACGTCGCCCCCATCTACCGCACGGTAGAGGTGCAGCAGATTCATGCCTACCTGCTCAAGCAACACGGCCGCAAGGCGATGATCGAGGCGGAGAAACAGCGCGACTACCGGCTCGATCAGTTGGAGCGGCATGCGGCGCAACAAGCGCGGGCACGCCTGGGGGAGTAGTCAGGGGCTTTTGACGCTGGGTTTATGCTTGTTTCGGATGGGCCACGCCTGGCCCCTTGGACGTACCGGCCGTTCCATTCGAGTGCAGGAACCCATTTCTTCCAGGGTACTACCCTCCTCCTGGTCCATTCCCCATCAGGAACGTCCATCGCTGCGCGGTCCTGGACAGGCTTAAATCAAGCCATGCGGTTTTCCAACTTATCACCCAGATGGTCATCTTCGACGTTTTCGGACCCTGCCCTCTAGGGTAGAGCGATCAACTGATCGATCCTTTGGTTATTTGAAGGAGAGTCGAAAATGTCCAAACTCACCCGAAGGGACCTGCGGTTTACCTATGCTTGGAGCGCTGGAAACGGAGATGATCCGACCAAGACGAAGCAAGATGCTTATCATCTGAGCCGAAGCCAAGGGTACGAGATGCTGCCCTATCTCAACTCTCTTAAATGGCAAGACGGCAGGGACTTCACTCGGGAGGAGCGGATCGCCGCCGAGTGGATGATCAAGGTGCATTTCAAGTCCACGGCGCCAAGCCGGGCCACGGTTACACGATGGGTCTATGAGAATTTCGACAAGCTGGCCGAAGAGTATCTGGACCAGAAGGAATGAGGCTGATGATGGGCCTGGGAGTATGCGCGCCAGATAAGAGGCGGAACACCAGGTCCGGCTTGGATACCAACCACCGCGAAACGGTGGGCTGACACCAAGAATCGGCTCTGTAGCCCTGCAACCGGGGTCTCGATGCCAGCAGCAACGTAACGGCCATTGGTGGTGAGCTGCATCTTCACCGTCCCGACCACATGGCCTCCAACTTCCCTTCCAAGTTAGCCATAGCCTGGGCGACTGCTGCTTAACGTCGCCCCACCTGGCTTCCAGATCTTGGAAGTGCGGAGCCAGTTCGTTTTCGCGATCACCCTGTGGATGTCGGTGCTTTTCGTGCCGATTTCGGCAGTGATGCTCGCCTGGGCCTGGATGATCCGCTTAGCGTCGCTTCATCGGCGAGGCGGTGGCGGTGATCACACCATCCAGCTCCTCGATGCTCGCGGTGTGCTGCTGGATTGGAACCGCCAAGCCATTACCCATCTCGACCATCTTGCTTATATCTGACCAGTGCGCGGCATCCGGCGGCGCGTAGCACCGGCGTAAATCCCGGTCACGCCCACGCTGGTGGCGCCGGTGCGCAGCACCTTGATCCAGTGCCGCTGCCCTTGCGCCACTCCATGTCTGTGATGCTTGCTGAGGGCGGTACCGTGGTGATCAGGATCACGCTGATCGGCCGGTCTTCCAGGCGCGCGCCGCTGTCGATATGGGCGAACTTGCTCGGCTCGAACTGAAGCGCGGTGGCCTCAGACCAACGCGCAGGTAACGTATACGAAACCTTTATAAAAAACGATGAAAGCGCTGACTGATTAACCCGGCGCCGCTGACAGCTATCAGCAAGGCAGAAACACGGCCCTAGCAAAAGCCTGTTGACGTGGTATCCAAGTGGTATTATTTTCCAATACCACAAAGATACCAATAAAGTGCCACCTGGAAGCCGACGATGGATTCGATCATCACCCTGCGACCCGATAGCAGCCAGCCCACGCCTCTGTACCTGCAGCTTGCGCGCAACCTTGAGGCGGCCATCCAGGCTGGCCAATGGAAAGCCGACCAGGCCTTGCCGTCCGAGCGCAGCCTTAGCGAAGACTTGAATATCTCCCGCGTGACTGCCCGCAAAGCACTGGATGTGCTGGTGGAGCAAGGCTTGATCCGCCGCAATCAGGGCTCGGGCACGTTCATCACGCCTCGCTTGGAGCAGCCACTTTCGCGCCTTTCCAGCTTCACCGAAATGCTTCGGTCAAAGGGGCTGACCCCCAGCTCGCAGTGGCTCGAGCGTGAAATTGCCCTGCCTACTCTCGATGAGCTGACACGGCTGAGCCTCTCCCCCTCTGACCAAGTGGCACGCCTCAAGCGCCTGCGCAAAGCCGACGGGGTGGTCATGGCCGTTGAGCTCAGCACCTTGCCCGCAGCGCTGCTGCCTGAGCCGCGAGCCATCGGGGATTCGCTCTACGCCCATCTTGAAGCCATCGGCCGCCCGGTGGTGCGTGCGCTCCAACACATTCGAGCGATCAACGCTTCCACGGAGATGGCAGCGCTGGTTGGGATCGCGCCGGGCACCGCCATGCTACGAATGACCCGGATCGGCTTTCTTGCCGACAAAACGCCCATTGAGCTGACCGACACCTATTGCCGCGACGACTACTACGACTTCGTTGCCGAACTGCGTCGCTGAGCCCTCGCTTCGAACGATCTGAACAGCACCACTTTTTCTCAATGGTCGTGCTTAGGGAGACTGCATGCCCGACTTCAACATCCTTACCCCGGCCGGCTGGGTCCGGGGCCAGTTGCAACATCGCGCTGGCCGCGTGCTGAACGTCGTCGGCACGCCGTGCAATCCCGACGACAACGACCTGCCCTACGTGTTGCCGGGCTTCATCGACCTGCATGTTCATGGCGGCGGTGGCAGCGACATCATGGAAGGCACCGCCGGTTTCGCCACCATCGCCCGAACCCATCTGCGGTTCGGTACCACGGCCTTGCTGGCCACCACGATGACCGCGCCTGCGGCGCAAATACGCCAGGTGCTGGAGCAACTGGGCCAGTACTGCGAGGGCCGGCAGGCCAACACCGCCCGGGTGCTGGGCGTGCACTTGGAAGGCCCTTATATCAACCCCGGCAAACTCGGTGCACAGCCCAATCATGCCCACGGCGCAGTACTGGCGCAGGTCGAGGACTACCTGCGCCTGGCGCCGATCAAGGTGATTACCCTCGCGCCTGAGATCGCTGGGCACCTGGATCTGATTCAAGCACTGGTGCAGCGCAAGGTCTGTGTGCAGATCGGCCACACACTCGGCAGCTATGAAGACGGCGTCGCGGCGCTGGCCGCCGGCGCCACCAGCTTCACCCACCTGTATAACGCCATGAGCCCACTGCACCACCGCGAGCCTGGCATCGTCGGGGCAGCGCTGGCTCACGCGCGCTACGCCGAAGTGATCCCCGACCTGCTGCACGTGCATCCCGGCGCCATCCGCGTGGCGCTGCGCGCCATCCCTTGCCTGTACTGCGTCACTGACTCGACCGCCGCCACGGGCATGCCGGACGGCCACTACAAACTCGGCAGCCACACGGTGACCAAGTGCCTGGGTGGCGTGCGCCTGGCGGATGGAACCCTGGCGGGCAGCACCCTGACCATGGATCAGGCGCTGCGCAACCTGGTGAAGATCGGCGTGCCCCTGGCTGAAGCCTCGCAGCGGCTGTCGCAGTTTCCCGCCGACTATCTGGGAATCAAGGAGCGCGGCCGCCTGCAACCGGGCAGTTGGGCGGATGCCGTGTACCTGGACCGTGATCTGAAGCTGACCGCCGTGATGGTCGAAGGAGAAGCCGTTGAAATCGAAAATGCTTGAAGAGGCCCTGTCCTCCGAGGAAAGCGTGCGCCGTCAACTGGACCTGCTCGAGCCGGGCCTGATCACGCTGGGTGAGCGTCTGCGGCACGCGGCGCCAAGCGTGGTGTTGACGGTCGCCCGTGGCAGTTCTGATCACGCGGCGAGCTATTTTGCCTATCTAACGACGCAAATGACTGGCATCCCGGTGGCGTCGTTGCCGATGTCTGTGGCAACGCTGCATGCCTCCCCGCTCAAGGTCGAAGGCCAGCCGGCGTTCGCGTTCTCGCAGTCTGGCCAGAGCCCAGACCTGGTGGGCACGATGCATAAGCTGCGCGACCATGGCGCCCTGAGCATCGCCGTAGTGAACGCACAAGGCTCCCCTCTCGAACAGGCTTGCGAGTACCTGTTGCCGCTCGGCGCAGGCCCTGAACTGAGTGTCGCCGCCACCAAGAGCTTTATCTGCACCCTTAGCGCCAGCGCGCGGCTGCTCGCCCACTGGCAACAGGACAAGCCTTTGCTGGATGCAGGCAGAACGTTGCCCGAACGCCTGCTGGCGGCGACACAGCAAGAGTGGTCCGCTGCAGTGAACGCCTTGAGAAGCTGTGAGCGCCTGATGGTCATTGGCCGCGGCCTGGGGTTTGCCGTGGCCCAGGAAGCCGCGCTGAAATTCAAGGAAACCTCGGCCATACAGGCCGAAGCGTTCAGCAGTGCGGAGGTGCGACATGGCCCCATGGCGCTGGTCGACGATCAATACCCCTTGCTGATTTTCGCCCTTCGGGGCCCTGAACAAGCCGGGCTGCTGGCGCTGGCCGCCGACATGCGGCAACGCGGCGCGAAGGTGTTGCTGGCGGCGCCGGACGACATCGCTGACCGTGACCTGACGCTGAGCTGCGCCGATCACCCCGCCCTGGACCCGCTCCTGGCCATCCAGTCGTTTTATGTCATGGCCGCAGCCCTTGCCCAGGCGCGAGGGCTGGATCCTGACCAGCCGCGGCACCTGAGCAAAGTGACCCGAACCCGTTGACCCGTCCCGCTCTGGCGGGCTACTGCAAGGACAATGTCATGCCCAATAACAATTACATGACGCTAAACGCGCCGTTCAGCGGCCCGGTGATTACGCTGAACAATATCCCCGATCCGGTGTTCGCCAGCGGCGCCCTGGGCGACGGGATGGCGATCGACCCCCTGGGCGATGTTTTGCATGCGCCCTTCTCCGGCCAGGTGATCAACGTCGCGCGCACCCGGCACGCGATCAACCTGCGAGCGCACAACGGCAGTGAATGGCTGCTGCACGTGGGCATCGACACAGTGGAACTCAATGGCGAGGGCTTCCACGCGCTAGTGACCGAAGGCCAGCGCGTGAGCCAAGGCGAACCGCTGCTGCGCATGGATCTGGACCAGGTCGCCCGTCACAGCCGCAGCCTTGTCAGCGCCTTCATCCTGCTCAACGGGGACCAGTTCAAACTCACGCCGATTGCCGGCCCGCGCTCGGTAAACGTTGGCGACGCCCTGCTGGAAGTCATCCCGCTGTCGGCCGCGGCAGGCGCGCCCTCGACGCTGAACGCAGGGCCTGCCGGCGAAGCCCGCGGCAGGGCCCGGATCGCCCATGGCGGTGGGCTGCATGCACGCCCGGCGGCGCTCGTGCGCGAGGCCGCGCGGCAGTTCGAGAGCCGCGTTCATGTGCATTTCGCTGGCGCCAGCGCTTCTGCCGACAGCGTTACTGCCCTGATGGCGCTTGGTACCCGCGAACAGGATGAAGTCGAGGTGAGGTGCGAGGGGCCCGATTGCGACAGGGCTTTAGAAGCCGTGCTTGCGGCGCTGGCCACGCCCACGGTGCACGAAGCCGCCGGCATGGCGGTATCGACGCCCGCCCCGCACCGTGCTGGCGACAGGGAAAACGGGATGTTCAATGGCGTTCCGGCATCTCCTGGGCTGGTAAGCGGACCGTTGGTCCGGTTGGATGCCCTTGAATTGCCCAAGGATCCGGGCGGCCACTGCGCCAACCAGCAGCGGCACCAACTGACCCAGGCTCTGGCGCAGGTTCGTGCGGACATCAATGCATCGCTTGACTCGCACCCTGGTGAACACAACGCGATCTTCGCGACCCACATGGCGATGCTCGAAGATCCAGCCTTGCTGAGCGCCGCCTATGCCCACATCGAGCAAGGGCATGGCGCCGCCCATGCCTGGAGCCACTCGGTGCTGGCCCAATGCGAGGTACTGGAAACCCTCGGCAACCCCTTGCTTGGCGAGCGCGCCGGTGACCTGCGCGACCTGCGCCAACGCGTGCTGCTGAACCTGCTGGGAGACGCACGGGCGCCCGAGATTCCGCCCGGGGCGATCGTACTGGCCCAAGAGCTGACCCCTTCGGACCTGGTGATGCTGAGCAGTCGCGGGGTCGGCGGGATCTGCATGGCGCTCGGCGGCCCTACCTCGCATGTCGCCATTCTCGCCAGGGGCGCCGGCATACCCTGTGTGGTGGCGCTTGGGGCTGCGGTACTCGAGCCCCTCGCCGCGGCCACTCACCCAGAGGTTGTATTGGACGCCGATGCCGGCCGCCTGGAGCTCAAGCCTGGTGCCGAACGCTTGGCCCTGGTGCGCGCCCAGATGCAGGAACGAGCGCACATCCGCCAGCGTGAGCAACAGCACGCCCACTCGCCGGCCGCCACCTGCGACGGTGTGCGCATAGAAGTGGCAGCGAACGTTGCCTCGGCCGAGGATGCGCAACGTGCCCGCGGCAATGGCGCAGACAGCGTGGGGCTGTTGCGCAGCGAATTTCTCTTCGTTGACCGCGCCACCGCACCGACTCAGGCGGAGCAAACCCTGGCGTACCAGGCCGTTCTCGATGCGATGGTCGATCAGCCAGTGATCATCCGGACCATCGACATCGGCGGTGACAAGCAACTGGACTACCTGCCGCTGCCCGCCGAAGCCAATCCGGTCCTGGGCCTGCGCGGCATCCGCCTGGGCCAGGCCCGCCCGGAGCTGCTCGACGAGCAGCTGCGCGCCTTGCTACAGGTCAAGCCCCTGGCCCGCTGCCGGATACTCCTGCCGATGATCAGCGAGATCGATGAACTGCTCGCCGTGCGCGCCCGCATCGATCACCTGGCGAGCGAGCTGGGCCTGCAAGAGCGCCCGGAGCTGGGCGTGATGATCGAAGTGCCGTCCGCGGCGTTGATGGCAGAACAACTGGCCGAACATGCGGATTTTCTCTCCATCGGCACCAATGACCTCACGCAGTACACGCTGGCCATGGACAGAGACCACACCGGGCTCGCCGAGCGGGTCGACGCCTTGCATCCGGCAGTGTTGCGGTTGATCGGGATGACTTGCCGGGCGGCAGAGGCCCACGGTTGCTGGGTAGGTGTCTGCGGTGCGCTGGCGTCGGACCCTTTGGCCACGGCCGCGTTGATCGGCCTGGGTGTGCGCGAGTTGTCGGTAAGCCCGCCGCAAATCGGCCAGATCAAAGCCCGTGTGCGTGAGCTCGATTCAGCACGTTGCCAAGCTTTGGCAAGTCAGCTCCAGGCCTTGGGCAGCGCAGCGCAAGCCCGAGTGGCATGCGCTGCCTTCGAGCGCCGCCCGTGATGCGCCCCCTAGGGCTTTCCACGGGCAGCCATGAATAAAAATAACGAGAGCAGCAAGGAGAATCGCCGTGTATCAACACTTCATAGAAGGCTTGCAACGGCTGGGGCGCGCATTGATGCTGCCAGTGGCCATTCTTCCCATTGCCGGGCTGTTGTTGCGGCTGGGGGACACTGACCTGCTGAACATCGCCCTCATCCATTCGGCGGGCGGCGCGATCTTCAGCAACCTGCCGCTGATTTTCGCCATCGGCATCTCGGTCGGGTTCGCGCGGGATAACAACGGCACGGCGGGCCTGGCCGGCGCCATCGGTTACCTGGTGCTGACCTCGACGCTCAAGGTGATGGACGAGCAGATCAACATGGGCATGCTGGCCGGGATCATCGCCGGCCTGCTAGGCGGCGCGCTTTACAACCGCTTCAAGGACATTGCCCTGCCCGCGTACCTGGCGTTCTTCGGCGGGCGGCGTTTCGTACCGATCGCGACGGGGCTTTGCGCCTTGATCCTGGGCGTGCTGTTTGGATGGATCTGGCTGCCCGTGCAGCACGGGATCAACGTACTTGGCCAGCTGATGCTGGAAAGCGGCAGCGTGGGCGCGTTCTTCTTCGGGGTGCTCAACCGCATCCTGATCGTTACGGGCCTGCACCATATCCTCAATAACCTGGTGTGGTTTGTGTTCGGCACCTTTACCGACCCCAGCACCGGCCAGGTCGTTACCGGGGACCTGGCCCGCTATTTTGCAGGCGACCGGCAGGCGGGCCAGTTCATGACCGGTATGTTCCCCATGATGGTGTTCGGCCTGCCAGCAGCGTGCCTGGCCATGTACCGCAATGCCTTGCCCGACCAGCGCAAGCTCATCGGCGGCTTGCTTCTGTCCATGGCACTGACCTCGGCCCTGACCGGGGTCACCGAGCCCATCGAGTTCGCCTTTATGTTCCTGGCACCGCTGCTGTATGTGGTGCATGCATTGCTCACCGGGCTTTCCATGGCACTGGCCAACCTGCTGGACATACACCTGGGTTTCACCTTCTCCGGCGGCGCCATCGATATGGTCCTGGGCTGGGGCAAATCGACCCACGGCTGGCGGATACTGCCACTGGGCGCCGCTTACGCGCTCATCTACTACGTGGCGTTCGACCAGTGCATCAAACGCTTCAACCTCAAGACCCCTGGGCGCGAGCGCGCCGCCACCAGCACGGCCGAGGTCGCGCAGAGCGACCGCGCGGCCGCGTACATCCAGGCGTTGGGCGGCGCGCAAAACCTGCTCGGGATCGACGCCTGCACCACGCGCCTGCGCCTCCAAGTGGTCGACCGTAGCAAGGCACAAGACGCTGCCCTCAAAGCCCTGGGCGCCTTGGCGGTCGTGCGCCCGGGCAACGGCGGCAGCCTGCAGGTGGTGGTTGGGCCCATGGCGGACAGCCTGGCGGACGAACTACGCAATGCCCTGCCCCGCACCGCCGACCACTGCGCTGCGCCCGCCCCTGCCGCCTCGACGCAGGACACGCAGCCCGAGGTCGATGCCAATGACGCCGCGCGCTGGCTCCAAGCGTTGGGCGGCGCGAGGGTGGCAGAAGTGGAATGCGTGGCACTGACCCGTTTGCGGGTGCGGCTAAAGGATGGTCAGCTTGCGGCTACCAGCGAACTGGAGACCCTGGGCTGCCAGGGCGTGAGCAGCATGGGGGGTGGCGTTTGGCATGTGCTTGTAGGCGACACCGCCCAGGCGTTGAGTAACCGCTTGCGGGGTTTGATCCAGGCGGCCTGATGGCCCCTGCCAGCCGTGCCAGCCGACGCGAGGGCCTGGCACGGCCGCCAGGGCGGCTACGACGCGAAGAAACGGGCTAATTCAGCAGCGACCCGCTCCGACGCTTCTTCGGGCAGATAATGCCCGGCCCCTTCGATCACCCCACCCTCCACCTGGGTAGCCAAGGGCTCCAGGGCCTTGAGGATGTGCTCTCCCATCCCCCGCTCCGCGCCCCATGCCATCACGGGGATGGCGAGCTGAGTCTCGGAACGTCGACGGTTGGCGGCGACACCTTCGGGCGATAGCGCGCTTTGGTAGTAGCGCCCCGCCGCGCGTATGGCACCGGGGGCGGCCAGTTGCCGGGCATAGACATCGATGTCTTCGGCGGTGATGGTCCAGGGATGAACGGCCTTGGCGCGCAACAGCCAAGTGATGAAGGCGTGCTCACGGCCAGCGATCAGCACCTCCGGCAGGCCGTCCAATTGGTTGAACGCAAAGTGCCAACTGCGCAGGTTCGCCTCACGGTGCTCCAAGTCAGTCCGCGGTGACGACAGCCCGGGAATCGCAGCGTCGAACAGCGCCAACCGGCTGACCGCCTCGGGCGAGTCCGCGGCCAGCGCATAGGCAATCCAGGCACCCACATCATGGCCCGCCACATGGATGGGCCCGCTGTCGAGCAGGCCTGCAAGCCGGGCGAAGGCATGGACCTCGGCCGCCACGGTCGTCAGGTCGTAAGCGCCGTCTGGCGCATCGCTCTCGCCCATGCCGCGGGGGTCGAGGGCCACCACCCGATAGCCCGCGCTCACCAGCTGCGGCATCACATAGCGCCAGGCGTACCAGCTTTGTGGCCAGCCCGGGATAAGGAGCACCACGGGCCCCTCCCCACCTTCCACGTAGTGGAGGTTTACCTCGTTGAGGCGCACACCCTTGTGGTGAAAGGTTTCCCAGAAGTTGGTTCGGTGGAAGAAATGCGCGCCAATGGCGCCAGGTTGGTCTGCAGTAGCTGGCATCACAGCCTCCTCTGTACGGGTTCAGGGCAGCTCAAAAGATGAAGTGCCTGCGTTCTCGGGTGGGATACCGCCCGTCAGCGCGGGTTCAAACTTGTGCCCACGGCGCCGACTTCTGTCATGCCCACTGACCACCCTGGAGTCGACATGAAGCAGATCCTCGCCCTCTTAATGATCGTGACCATTTTCGTAGCGCCGCTGGTGGCCCCGCTGGTGTAGCGTGCCCAGCCCCCTGGCATGCCAGCACTTCAGTAGACGTTCAACTCGAACGGCGTCATCTGAGCTTTGAGTGTGCTGGAGTAGAACGGCTTGGCAGAGGGCTTCTGTTGCGCATCCTGCCAAAGCTGGAGCACCGTGCTTTTCACAGTGCCTGGTGGTTGGGCCGTGGGTTGCAGCGTTCTCATGGTGGCGTACGTCGCGCACAGCATCAGCGTCAAATGCGCCTGATCCTTCACCTCAGCCGCGAACCTGATGTTCGTTAGCTGTCCTGACTGGGCGACGTCAAGCACCATATTGACCTTCGCCCCTTCACGTTCGAGTTGCTGCCGTATCCTTGCACCCTTCAACGGGACGATTTTCCCAAAATCGGTAGAACGGCAATCCGCTTCTTCCTGGATGTATTTCTTCATGCCGGTTTGCAGCCCTTCAGGCGTCAGCTCGAGCGCCTTCGTGGGGGTGGCGTGCTTGGGCGGATGGGTCTTTTTAGCGGCTTCAGCCGCGTGGATCGGCAGCAGTAACACGCTCAACAGCAGCAGGCGGGCAATCATTTCCTTATCCTTGGCTCAGTTCTCAGAGGTGCGGGGGCGGCCGCGAGATGCACCGCGTTGCGGACGAAAGCCCCCTCACCGCAGTCGGAGACCTCAGGCCTTTTTGTAGGCGATGCAATCTACCTCGACCTTGCAGTCGATGACCATGCTTGCCTGCACGCAGGCGCGCGCGGGTGGATGCTCGCCGAAGTACTCCTTGAAGATCCGGTTGAAGGACATGAAGTCCCGCGGATCATCCAGCCACACGCCGCAGCGCACCACATGCTCGGGACCATAGCCGGCTTCAGCCAGGATCGCCATGACGTTGTCCAGGCACTGGCGGGTCTGGGTGACGATGCCACCCTCCACCACCTCGCCGTTGACCATAGGGGTTTGCCCAGACACATACAGCCAGCCATCGGCCTCGGTTGCACGGGCGAAGGGCAGGTGTTGGCCGCCGGTGCCGCTGCCGCCTTCGACGCCGTATCGTTTGATGCTCATAAAGGAAGGTCTCCGTTGGGTTGGGAATTGAACGTTGTGCGCAGGTCGCCGGCGCGCGGCAGGAAGCGCCCGTGTCGGCTGCTTGCCGGAGGCTGCGCCGGACGGTAGGCCAGCGCGCCGTTGACCCATACCGCGTCGATGCCCTCGGCTGGGCGGCAAGGGTCTAAAAAGGTGGCCACGTCGTGGATGCGCCGCGGGTCGAACAACACCAGGTCCGCCGCCTGGCCCAAGGCAATGCGGCCGCGGTCGACGAGGCCAAAGCGCGCGGCGGTGAGGCCGGTCATCTTGTGGACGGCCGTGTGCAGCGGGAACAGCGCCAGGTCTCGGCTGTAATGGCCCAGCACCCGGGCGAACGCGCCCCACAAGCGTGGGTGCGGGTGCGGGTCTTCGGGCAGGCCGTCGGAGCCGACCATGCTCAGGGGGTGGGCGAGGATGCGCTGCACATCGTTTTCATCCATGCCGTAGTAGATCGCCCCGGCCGGTTGCAGGCGGCGCGCGGCCTCCTGCTGGCTAATGCCCCACTCGCTGGCGATGTCCGCCAGGTCACGGCCGCCCATGTGCGGATGCGGCGTGGACCAGGTGATGGTGATGCGGTACTCACCCGTGACCTGCTTCAGATCCAGGGTCGAAGAACTGGCTGAATAAGGGTAGCAATCACAACCCACCGGATGCCCATGGGCCGCCTGCTCCAAGGCCGCAAGCAACTGCCCCGCTCTCCCCCAGTTGCCGGCACCGGCGCATTTCAAGTGAGAGATGATCACCGGCGCGCGGGCGCTGCGGCCGATGTCGAAAGCCTCATCCATTGCCTCCAGCACCGGCTCGAATTCGCTGCGCAGGTGGGTAGCGTACAACCCGCCTACCGCCTCCAACTCGGCGGCCAGGGCCTTGACCTCATCGGTTTCAGCGGCGAACGCGGTGGCGTAGGCCAGCCCGGTGGACAAGCCCAAGGCGCCGTCGGCCAGGCTCTGCCGCAACTCGGCGCGCATCGCGGTGATCTCCTCGGCGCTGGCGCTGCGGTAGAGGTCGCTCAAGTGGTTGCTGCGCAGCGCCGTGTGGCCCACCAGGGCCGCCACGTTCACTGCCGGGCGGGCCTGGTCCACCGCGCGGCGGTAGCTGGCGAAATCAGGGTAGGCGAAGGCGCTGGCATCGCCCAGCAGGTTCATCGGGTCCGGTGGTGCGCCGGTGAGCCGCACCGGGCTGGCGCTGATGCCGCAGTTGCCAACGATGACCGTGGTGACCCCTTGGCTGACCTTGGCAATCATGTCCGGGGCGCGGATCACCACGGTGTCGTCGTGGGTGTGGGCGTCGATAAAACCTGGGGCCAGCACCCGGCCAGTGCCCTCCAGGCGCCGTGTGGCGCTGGCGCCGCTGAGGTCGCCGATGGCCTCTATGCGGCCGGCGCGCACGCCCACGTCGGTGTGCACCCCGGGGCGGTCAGTGCCGTCGATTACCAGGGCGCCGCTGATCAGCCAATCGAAAGGTACAGCCATGTTCAGTCTCCCAGCGGTTGGCGGTCGCCGCCGCCGCGATGTTCGTCCAGCGCCAGTTTGATGCGCCGCAGGTGCTCGCGGCTGCGCGCGGGCGCGCGCAAGGCAAGCTCGGTCGCTAGCAGGTCCACCGCCAGCAGCATGCCGTAGCGCGCCGCGGTGGGTTTGAAGATGAAATCGGTCTCGGCCTGTACCAGCGGCAGGGTCAGGGTGGCCAGGGCCGCCAGGGGTGAGCCAGGTGCAGTCACCGCCAGCACCGGCACGCCGTAATCGCGCGCCAGCCGCGCCACAGGCAACAGGTCGGGGTTATGCCCGCTCAAGGAAAACAGCATCAGCGCTTGGCGCGGGCCCAAGGTCGCGGCCGTCACGCGCATCAGGATCGGGTCGTGGCAGGCGGCGATCGGCAAGCCCAGGCGCACCAGGCGCACTTGCAGCTCACTGGCACACAGGCTTGACGCGCCGCCCATGCCGAAGGCATGGATCATCTCAGCACTGGCCAGGCACTCGGCCACCGCCTTGAACGAGGCCTCGTCGAACCCCGCCAGGTGCTGGCGCAGCGTGGTTTCGATGTCCGCCACGATCTGCCCGAAAAACGCCGACGGCGGCTGCTCGGCCTCTTCCAGAAAGCGCGCACCCACCCCGCCCGCCTGGGCCAGTTGCAAGCGCAGATCGCGCAGGTCCTTGCAGCCCACCCGGCGGGCGAAACGCGACAGCGTGGCGCCACTCACCTCGGCGCGCTCGGCCAGGTCATCCAGGCTGGCGGCCGCCGCCCAGGCCACATCATCGAGGATCAACCGCGCGATGCGGCCTTCCCCTGCGCTGAAGTCGCCTTGCTGGGTCCGTAGTTTGTACAACACATCCATTAAACGACGCTCGCGAGTAACAAGGTGAAGCCCAGGCCGCCCACGGAGATCAGCGTCTCCAGCACGGACCAGGTTTTGAAGGTCTGGCCAACGGTAAGGTTAAAGTACTCTTTGATCAGCCAGAAACCGCCATCGTTGACGTGGGAGAAGATCACCGAGCCGGCCCCGGTGGCCAGCACCAGCAGCTCCAGGTGCGGGTAGCCGACGCTCATGGCCACCGGTGCGACGATGCCGGCGGCGGTGGTCATGGCCACGGTTGCCGAGCCCGTGGCGATGCGCATGGCCGCGGCGAACAGCCAGCCCATCCACAGCGGCGAGAGCTGGAACGCCTGGGCCAGCGCCACTACTTGGTCGGTGATGCCGGCGTCCACCAGGATTTTATTGAGCCCGCCGCCGGCGCCGACCAGCAAAGTAATGCTGGCGGTGGGCGCCAGGCACTCGGTGGTGAACTTCAGAATCGCCGCGCGGTTGAAGCCTTGGGCCAGGCCTAGGGTCCAGAAGCTGACCACGGTAGCGATCAACAGCGCCATCACCGAGTTGCCGATGAACTGCAAGAAGCTATGCAGGCCCGTGCCCTTGGTGGCGAAGGTGTCGGCCCAGCCACCGATCAACATCAGCGCCACTGGCAGGAGGATAGTCGCCAAGGTGATGCCGAAGCCCGGCAGGCGCTGGCGCTCGCTGTGGCGCAAAAACTGCGCTTCCAAGGGGTTCTGGTCAGGCAGAAACACCCGCGGCACGATCACCTTGGCGAACAGCGGCCCTGCGATCAGCGCGGTCGGAATGCCGACCAGCACCGCATAGGCAAGGGTTTTGCCCACCGAGGCGTGGTAGGCCTGCACGGCCAGCATCGCTGCCGGGTGCGGCGGCACCAGCGCGTGAACCACCGACAGCCCCGCGACCATCGGCAGGCCGACCATCAACAGCGGCACCCCGGCACGCTTGGCCACGGTGAAAGCGATCGGCACCAAGAGCACGAAGCCCACTTCGAAGAACAATGGCAGGCCCACCAAGAAGGCGATGCAGACCATCGCCCAGTGCGCATTGCGCTCGCCGAACACCCGCAACAGCGTGCGCGCTACCTGCTCGGCGCCACCGGACTCGGCCATCATCTTGCCAAGCATGGTGCCCAGGGCCACTACCAGCGCGATGTGGCCGAGGGTCTTGCCTACGCCCGCCTCATAACTGGCGATGATGGTGTTGGTGGGCATACCGGCGACGGCGGCCAGGCCCACGGACACCAGCGTGATGACGATAAAAGGGTTGAGCCGATAGCGCGCGATCAACACGATCAGCAGCACGATGGCGACAGCGGCGTAGATGAGCAGAACGGTACCGTTGCTGGGCATGGCAAGCTCCTGCGAAAGGGTGGCGATCAAAACCGGTCGGGGTGGTGTGGCGCGTTAATGGCCGCGTGACCGGCTTAGAAAAACGTGGTGATCGCACCGGTGACCCGATACGCGTCGTCCACCAGCAGCAGGTGCTTCCATTTGTCGAAGGTCAGGCACGGATGCGAGATTTCGAACCCCAGCAGGTCGCCTACCTGCACGTCCGCCTCGGCGGGTACTTGCAGGAACGCGTGTTGGTCCATCATCGCGGTCAGCGCCCAGCCATCCGGAACGTCGCCAGGCGCCTCGGCCCCAGGGCGGTAGTGCATGGACGGCACCGGCAGGCCGGCATCGAACGCCGCGTCACGCTTGCCCAAGGCAACGATCACCCGCGTAGGCTCCGGTCGGCTCTGCACGTAGGCCCATACTTGCAAGGCCGGCAACAGGCTGCCCTGCAAACTGGCCGCGATGGGGTTGTCGCGGTCGATGCGCGCCTGGGCGGCCTTGTAGATGCCCACGTCGTGGGTCAGGTAGCAGCCGGGCCGCAGCACGATGTCCAGCGGCAGCTCGTCCCGCGCCGGGCCCCAGACCGCGGCGACCCGGTCATACCAGGCTGACCCGGCGCCAGAGAGGATCACCTGCGGTTCGGCGAAAGCGCCTTGGGCGTGCAACGCGCGGGTGCGGGCCAGGGCGTGCTGAAGAAAGCCATCCACCGCGTCAGCGGTTTGCAGCACCCCTTCGTAAAGCTCCACCCCCACCAGCTTGAGGGCTTGCGGCCAGCGCGACAGAGCCGCCAGCAGCGCCTGCTCGCCAGCTTCGTCGCGCACCCCGGTGCGCCCGCCCATCACGCCGTACTCCAGCAACACGCGCAGGGCCAGCCCACGGCGTTGGAAGAACGCGCCCAGAGCCTCGACATTGGCGACCGAGTCCACCAGACAGCAACATTCGAAGGTCGGGTCCGCCGCCAGCAGGTCAGCGAGGATCGCCATATTGGCCTTGCCCACCACTTGGTTGGCTAGGATCACTCGGCGCACGCCATGGGCGTGGGCGATACGCACCTGCCCGGCAGTGCCTAGCGTGATGCCCCAAGCGCCCGCCGCCAGTTGCCGCGCAAACAGTTGCGGGCTCAAGGTGGTTTTACCGTGGGGTGCCAGCTTCACGCCGTAGCGCTCGATAAATGCCTGCATCCATTGAAGGTTGTGAACCATGCGGCTTTCGCGCAGCACTGCGGTGGGCAACGCCACATCTTCGGCCAGCAGGTTCCAGCCCAGGGCACCCACCTGCTCGCATGGCGTGGGGTCGGGCAACGGGCCTAGGCCTTTGCCAAGGGGAGACAGGGGCGACTCAGCGGGGGAATACAGGGCGGGCATTGGGCGATATCTCCGGCGATGAAATTTTTATTTAAATAAAGCCTTAAATACCTCACCAATATGAAAATAGTTTTCACCGCTGTCAATGGGTAGATTGATTGTTGGCGGCATATTCGTTCGCCAATCACTAAGCACGGGAGAGGAACTGCCAACGCTGCTCCATGTGCAGCGGCGGCTCATGGACGACCAGATGACAGCCGACCAGGGCAATGAAGGCCCGCGGTTGCTAGGGCATGAGTGCATAGCGGGAGGCGTGCAGGCGCTTGTGGGCGACATTGCTCAGCGAGTAGTCGCTTGCGGAAGGCTGATCATAGCGGCCTGCCGGCCGCCACGACCTGGGAATGCTCAAACGAGGTTGCTGTTAACGCATGGCCAGCAATTCGCGCACACGGCTTTCAAGTGTTTCAACCGCGAACGGTTTAGTTAGCACCCGCATCCCGGGTGGCTGCTGGCCGCTGATTAAGTCAGCGCTCTGCGCATAACCCGTAATGAAGAGCGTCTTGAGGCTGGGCCGGTGCGCCGATCCTGCGTCGGCCATTTGCCTGCCATTCATGCCTCCGGGCAAGCCTACGTCGGTGATCAGCAAGTCTATGTGTATGTCCGAGCGCAACAGCTTGAGGCCTGCGGCGCTATCGGCCGCCTCGATGACGGTGTAGCCAAGGTCGCCCAAGGTGTCTGCGAGCAGCATGCGAACCGTAGGCTCGTCGTCCACCAGCAGCACGGTTTCGTTATGGCGGGTGGCCGCTGACTCTGGCTTTTCGAGCGTAGGCTCCTCCAGCAGCACGCGGCCGTGATGCCGGGGGAGATAGATAGTCACCGACGTGCCTTCGCCCACCTTGGAGCGAATGCGCACCTGGCCCCCAGACTGTTGCGCAAAACCATAGATCATTGACAGCCCGAGCCCGGTTCCCTGGCCAATAGGCTTGGTGGTGAAAAAGGGCTCGAACACATGGGCCATGATCTCCGGCGACATGCCTTGGCCGGTATCACTGACGCTGAGACACAGGTACTGCCCTGGGGGAATATCCAATGCCTGGGCCGCTGCTTCATCGAACCACTGGTTAGCCGTTTCAAGGTTGATCCGGCCTGCATCGGGCATCGCATCGCGGGCGTTGATGCACAGGTTGAGCAAAGCGTTTTCGAGCTGGCTGGCGTCCACGAATGCGGGCCATAGATCAGCTGCAGCCCTGGTCTCGATTTGAATGCCAGGCCCGACCGTACGCTGGATAAGCTCGATCATTCCGTACATGAGTGCGTTTATATCGGTAGGGCGTGCGTCGAGCGTCTGCTGGCGCGAGAACGCCAACAGCCGATGTGTCAAAGACCCCGCACGCTTCGCAGCGCTCTGGGCCGCAACCACGTACTTATCTATGTCGTTCAATCGCCCTTGACCAATGCGCCGCTCCAACAGTTCGAGCGCGCCTGAAATCCCTGCGACCAGGTTGTTGAAGTCATGGGCAAGGCCACCGGTCAGTTGACCAACCGCTTCCATCTTCTGCGACTGCCGCAACTTCTCTTCTGCTTGCATGAGCTTTGCCGTGCGCTCGCTCACACGTTGTTCAAGGGTCTCATTGAGCTTGAGCAACCGCGCTTCGGCCAGGCGCTGCTGCTCTTCGATCTTCAGCAACTGGGTGCAGGTGCGGTCGAGTTCCTGTTCCCTAGCCCGCAGCGTCTCCTCCCCTATCGTGCGCTCAAGCAGGTCGGCAGCCTGCCGTGCGAGGATATCGAGCAACCGCAGATCCCGGTCGGAAGGCTGATGAGGCGTACGCCAATGGGTCGAGATCATGCCGAGTAGGTTGCCGTTACGTGACAGCAGTGGCGTGGTCTGAGCAGAGCGGACCCCGCGCGTCGAAAGGCAAGCAAGTCCTCGCTGCCGGCGATGTCCGGCCAGCGCTCGAAATCCGGGATGACGGCCCGGCGCCCGAACTTCAGCGCCATGGTGCAACTGCTGTATGCCGTCGGGCTTACCCACTGCCAGAACGTCACCGCCTCGGGTGGCAACCCTCGGGAGCAAAGAAGCTGAAGCTCACCGCCATGCCCCGAGCTATGCCCTTTAGGGCAGAGCAGTTGCATCGTCCCGAACTGAGAGCCTGTGATAGCCACTGCGGCATCGACGATCTTGCCGTAAAGCGCTTCCCGGTCATGCTCCCCAATGAGCGCGATACTGATGTTATGCAGCAGCTCAATATCAGAAATCTCGCCATCTGAGGCGTTGGCACTCTCGGGAAGCTCTTCGGTAATAACAGCGTTCAAGGCTTGCATGATTGCTCCGATGACTTAGAGTCAGGCTGCAGGCAGCGCGCGGCATCCACTGCACACGAGACGCGAAAGGCAGCCAAACAGCGGATCACACTGAGAGAAGAGGTTATAAGCCCAAGTTAACGTCTGACGGGCCTTGGCGACGGTTAAAGCACGGGCGCCATTTGACATGGCAATGCTAGCTTTGCCGATTGGGCGGAGCCAGCAATACCGATACAGAACGGCGCATAGCTGTTCACGGGCTTCGCAGTGACAACCGATTACACAGGCCGCGCCATATGAACCGAAGCGGCGAATAAGGTTCCGGCGCACGGCTCGCCACTATCGAATGGAAATCGGGATTCTCTAAGCGCAGGGATATCTTCCGAAGGCACAGGTTTCTCGGCAAAGTGTTTTGCCCACAAACCCAAGCGTTCCCGTACTGGCAATTGAAGAGCAACGCGGCAAGGAAAAAAGAAGCCGCTTGGAAATTCACTGACTTCAGAAACAACAAAGCCACCCGAAGGTGGCTAAGTCATTGAATAAATGGTCGGGACGGAGTGATTCGAACACTCGACCCCTTGCACCCCATGCAAGTGCGCTACCGGGCTGCGCTACGCCCCGACTAGGCGTTTAAACCTGCTCTCGTTAGCAGCGAGAACGGAGAGGAAGATACCTTAACCTTTTGAATTATGGAAGCTTTTTCTCCGATATTTTTTGCTTACTTCTTCAGCACCTGCAACACATCTTCCAACTCGCTGATCATCTGGCGAATGAGCTGCTTGTACTGGGTCGTGTCTTCCTTGGCTTCGTCGCCGGAAAGGCGTAGGCGCGCCCCGCCGATGGTAAAGCCTTGGTCGTAAAGCAGCGCGCGGATCTGCCGGATCATCAACACATCCTGGCGCTGATAGTAACGGCGGTTGCCACGACGCTTTACGGGGTTGAGCTGGGGAAATTCCTGTTCCCAATACCGCAGCACGTGCGGCTTGACGGCACACAAGTCGCTAACCTCACCAATGGTGAAGTAGCGCTTGCCAGGAATGGGCGGGAGCTCGTCGTTATGACTTGGTTCCAGCATAGGCTTCCACTCGGGCCTTTAGTTTCTGCCCTGGACGAAAGGTGACGACGCGGCGCGCGGTGATCGGGATTTCCTCACCCGTTTTCGGGTTGCGGCCCGGCCGCTGGCGCTTGTCTCGGAGGTCGAAGTTGCCGAACCCGGATAACTTGACCTGTTCGTTGTCTTCGAGCGCATGCCGGATTTCCTCGAAGAAGAGCTCTACCAATTCCTTGGCTTCGCGCTTGTTCAGGCCCAGCTCCTCATAAAGACGTTCTGCCATCTCAGCTTTCGTCAGAGCCCCCATACGTCACTTCCTTAACGTGGCGTTCAACCTTTGTTCGAGCGAGGTGAGGATTTGCGAAGTGGTCGAGTTCACCTCATCGTCGGTAAGAGTGCGCGATGGATGCTGCCAGGTCAAGCCAACTGCCAGGCTTTTTCTATGCGGATCAATACCTTTACCTTGGTACACGTCAAACAGCCTGAGGTCGGCCAGCCACTCCCCCGCATTTTCGCGGATCACTGCCAAAACCGCCTCGCTTGCCACGGTTTGATCGACTACAAGGGCGATGTCCCGACGCACTTCAGGGAAGCGCGATAGCTCCTTGAACTTGGGCAGGCGTCCTTCCACTACCGTTTCCAGCAACAGCTCGAACACATAGACAGCACGGTCGAGGCCCAGTTTCTTTTGCAACTCGGGATGCAGAGCGCCAAGGTAGCCCACGTTCTGACCGTCCCGCTCGATACGCGCAGTTTGGCCAGGATGCAGCGCGGGGTGGCTGCCCGGTACGAAGGTAAACGCCGCCAATGCGCCGGCATGCCCCAGCACCGCTTCTACGTCCGCCTTGATATCGAAGAAGTCCACCTTCGCGTCGCCTTGAGCCCAGCCTTCGGGTAGGCGGCTACCGCACACCACGCCAGCCAGCATCGGTTCCTGCTTCAAGTCGCCCAGCTGGCCCACGAAACGCAGCCCGCTTTCGAACAGGCGCACACGGTTCTGTTGGCGGTTGAGGTTGTGTTGCAGTGCCTGGATCAGCCCTGGCCACAACGATACCCGCATGGCGGCCATGTCCGAGGAAATAGGGTTTGCCAGCGTCAACGGCTGTACGCCCGGGCTGAACAGCTCGAACAGCTTAGGATCGATGAAGCTATAGGTAATTGCTTCCTGATAACCACGCGCAACCAGCAACCGCCGCAGCGCTGGCAACTCTGCCTTGGCCTCGGTGCGCAACTGCGGGGCGAGGCGTGCCTGGGGGTAGCGCACTGGCAAACGGTTGTAGCCATACAGGCGGCCGAGTTCCTCGATCAGGTCCACTTCCAGGCTGATGTCGAAGCGGTGGCTGGGGACGGTGACGTTCCACTGCCCGGCCCCTTCAGCGCTCACGCCCAGATCGAGGCCCTTGAGCAACCCTTCGATAGTAGCCACGCCCATGTCCAGGCCAAGCATCTGCTCCACCCGCTCCGCACGCAGGGTGATCGGGGCGACCTTGGGCAGGTGCGTTTCGCTGCTGGCGTCGATGATGGGCCCGGCTTCGCCGCCGGTGATTTCCAGCAGCAGTGCAGTGGCGCGCTCCATGGCTTCGCGGGCCAGGTTGAAGTCCACGCCCCGCTCGTAGCGATGCGAGGCATCAGTATGCAGGCCATAGGAGCGCGCTTTGCCAGCCACGGAAATCGGTTCGAAGAAAGCGCTTTCCAGGAACAGGTCGCGGGTGGTGGCCGTGCTCACGCCGCTGTGCTCGCCACCCATCACGCCGGCGATCGCCAGGGCGCGCTCATGGTCGGCAATGACCAGGGTATCGCTGCGCAGAGCGACTTCCTGGCCGTCCAGCAATACCAGCTTCTCGCCTTCTTCGGCCATGCGTACGCGGATGCCACCGTTGATCTGGGCAAGGTCGAACGCGTGCATCGGCTGGCCCAACTCGAGCATCACATAGTTGGTAATGTCCACGGCGGCGTCGATGCTGCGCACTTCAGCACGGCGCAGGCGCTCGACCATCCACAACGGCGTTGGGCGGCTGAGGTCCACATTGCGGATGACGCGGCCCAGATAGCGTGGGCAGGCCGCCGCTGCGAGCACTTCGACCGGGCGAACGTCGTCGATGGCGGGCGCCACCGGCTTGATCTGTGGGCGAGTGACAGGCGCAGCGTAAAGCGCGCCCACTTCCCGAGCCAGGCCGGCCAAGGACAGGCAGTCCCCACGGTTGGGGGTCAGGCCCAACTCGATGATCACATCGTCGAAGTCGAGGTATTCGCGCATGTCCTTGCCGACCGGCGCGTCGGCTGGCAACTCGAACAGCCCGTCATTGCCCTCGCCCACTTGCAACTCGGCCTGCGAGCAGAGCATGCCATTGGACTCCACGCCCCGCAGCTTGGCTTTCTTGATCTTGAAGTCGCCGGGCAATTGGGCGCCGATCATGGCGAACGGAATTTTCAGGCCGGGGCGCACGTTAGGGGCGCCGCACACTACCTGAAAAGTTTCGCTGCCATCGCTGACCTGGCATACGCGCAGTTTGTCCGCATCGGGATGTTGCTCGGTGCTTAGCACCTCGCCAACTACTACACCGCTGAAGGCACCGGCGACCGGGGACACACTGTCGACCTCAAGGCCGGCCATGGACAGACGCGCTACTAGGTCATCGCGGGAAACCTGCGGGCTCACCCAGCCGCGCAGCCATTGTTCACTGAATTTCATCCTGTTCTCCTGAAAATGTCGTTATGGCTAGCGAAATTGCGCAAGGAATCGCAAGTCATTGTCGAAGAACAAGCGCAGATCATTCACACCGTAACGCAGCATGGCCAGGCGCTCGGCGCCCATGCCAAAGGCAAATCCGGAAAACACCTCCGGATCGATGCCGGACATCCGCAGCACGTTAGGGTGAACCATGCCGCATCCCATCACTTCCAGCCAGCCGGTCTGCTTGCAGACGCGGCAACCGCCACCGCTGCAGATCACGCATTGGATATCCACCTCAGCCGACGGCTCGGTGAAGGGGAAGAACGAGGGACGGAAACGTACCGCTAATTCTTTCTCGAAGAACACCCGAAGAAACTCTTCGATCGTGCCCTTGAGGTCCGCGAAGTTGATATCACGGTCAATCAACAGCCCTTCGACTTGATGGAACATAGGCGAATGGGTCAGGTCCGAGTCGCAGCGGTAAACACGCCCCGGGCACACGATACGAATAGGCGGCTGGCTGGACTCCATCGTCCGCACCTGTACAGGCGAGGTATGGGTGCGCAGCAGCATGTTCGCGTTGAAATAGAAGGTGTCGTGCATTGCACGCGCGGGATGATGACCCGGAATGTTAAGGGCTTCGAAGTTGTGATAGTCGTCCTCGACTTCCGGCCCTTCCGCAATGCCATAGCCTATATGGGTGAAAAACTGCTCGATGCGCTCCAGGGTGCGAGTGATCGGGTGCAGGCCGCCACTGGCCTGGCCGCGCCCCGGAAGGGTCACGTCGATCTGCTCTGCCGCCAGCCGGGCGTTCAGTTCAGCTTGCTCGAACGCCGTCATGCGGGCGTTGAGCACTTCGGTGACACGCTCCTTGGCTTCGTTGATCAGCGCACCGACCTTAGGCCGGTCCTCAGCGGGCAGGTTGCCCAAGGTCTTCATGACCTGGGTCAGTTCGCCTTTCTTGCCGAGGTATTGAACCCGGATCTGCTCCAGGGCGTTGATGTCTTGCGCATTGTGCACGGCCTCCAAAGCTTGGCTGACCAGCGCATCCAGGTTTTCCATGTACAGGCTCCAGATACGAAATAGGGGAAGAGCGCAGGCCCTTCCCCTATTCAAAGACGTTCTACACCGCTACCTACACTGGTACGCAACGGTGATTGTCGGGGGTACTCAAGCCAGCGAGGCTTTAGCTTTCTCGACAATCGCAGCAAACGCCGCTTTTTCGTTCACTGCCAGATCGGCCAGTACCTTACGGTCGATCTCGATGGCTGCCTTTTTCAGGCCAGCGATCAAGCGGCTGTAGGACAAGCCGTTGGTACGAGCACCAGCGTTGATACGAGCGATCCACAGAGCGCGGAACTGGCGTTTCTTCTGACGACGATCTCGGTAGGCGTACTGGCCTGCCTTGATGACAGCCTGCTTGGCAACGCGGAATACGCGCGAACGCGCACCGTAGTAGCCTTTAGCAAGTTTCAGAATTTTCTTGTGACGCTTACGGGCAATGACGCCACGCTTAACACGAGCCATGAGTTATATCCTCTATCTTTGACCGAAAACGGAATCAACGAACGCGCAGCATGCGCTCCACTTTTGCCACGTCAGACGGGTGCAGCAGGCTGCTACCACGCAGTTGACGCTTACGCTTGGTGGACATCTTGGTCAGGATGTGGCTCTTGAAAGCGTGTTTGTGTTTGAAGCCGGAAGCGGTTTTCAGGAAACGCTTCGCGGCGCCACTTTTGGTTTTCATTTTTGGCATGTTCGGATACTCCGCATTCAGTGAATAAACATAACCACAAGGCCTGCCGTGCCCTGGAGGTTATTTCTTGCGTTTGGGGGCGATGACCATGATCAGCTGGCGTCCTTCCATCTTAGGATGCTGTTCAACGGCGCCGTATTCCGCGAGGTCACCTTCGACCCGCTTCAACAGATCCATGCCCAGCTCCTGGTGGGCCATCTCACGACCACGAAATCTCAAGGAAATCTTGGCCCTGTCCCCATCACTCAGGAAACGTACCAGGTTGCGCAGTTTTACCTGGTAATCCCCTTCTTCCGTCCCTGGACGAAACTTGATTTCTTTAATCTGGATCTGCTTCTGGTTCTTCTTGGCTTCGTTAGCCTGCTTCTTCTTTTCGAAGAGGTGCTTGCCGTAGTCCATGACCTTGCAGACGGGCGGTTGCGCGTCCGCGGAGATCTCAACCAGATCCAGCTTCGCTTCTTCAGCGATACGAAGCGCTTCATCAATAGAGACGATGCCAACCTGCTCACCGTCAGCACCGATTAACCGAACCTCGCGGGCCGAGATATTCTCGTTGATCGGGGCCTTCGGTGCAGTTCGTTTATCCTGTCTCATTTCACGCTTAATAATGATTACTCCAAATCTTGGCGACCACGCCGGGAAACCGCCTGTGCGAGGTACTCCTGGAACTGGGCGACCGGCATCGAGCCAAGGTCAGCACCTTCACGGGTACGCACGGCGACAGTTTGCGTCTCCACCTCACGATCCCCGATAACGAGCAAGAACGGGACCTTGAGCAGAGTATGCTCGCGGATTTTAAAGCCAATTTTCTCGTTTCTCAAGTCCGACTTGGCACGGAACCCGCTTCCATTGAGCATTCCTTCCACTTGGCGAGCAAAATCGGCCTGGTTGTCGGTGATATTCATGATCACCGCTTGAGTCGGTGCCAGCCATGCAGGGAAGGCGCCAGCGTAGTGCTCGATGAGCATGCCGATGAAGCGCTCGAACGAGCCGAGGATTGCCCGATGCAGCATCACTGGGCGCTTGCGGCCATTGTCTTCGGCGATATAGCTGGCGTCGAGGCGGTCCGGAAGGTTCGGATCGTACTGCAAGGTACCGCACTGCCAGCTACGGCCAAGGCAATCCTTGAGGGTGAATTCGATCTTCGGCCCATAAAACGCGCCTTCGCCCGGGAGATATTCCCACGGCAAGCCGGACTCGGTCAGGGCATCGGCCAAGGCTTTCTCGGCACGGTCCCACAGCTCTTCGGAGCCCACGCGCTTGGCGGGACGAGTGGAGAGTTTCATGGTGACGTCATGGAAGCCGAAGTCCTTGTAGACCTGCAGGGTCAACCGGATGAAATCGGCCGACTCGCGCTGCACTTGATCCTCGGTGCAGAAAATATGTGCGTCGTCCTGGGTAAAGCCACGTACCCGCATGATGCCGTGCAGTGCGCCCGAGGCCTCGTTGCGGTGGCAAGAGCCGAACTCGGCCATGCGCAGCGGCAAGTCGCGATAGGACTTGAGCCCCTGGTTGAAGATCTGCACATGACAGGGGCAGTTCATAGGCTTGACCGCATAGTCGCGGTTTTCCGACGCCGTGGTGAACATGTTCTCGGCGTAGTTGGACCAATGCCCAGAGCGCTCCCAGAGCACACGATCCACTACCTGCGGCGTGCGCACCTCAACATAACCGCTCTCACGCTGCACCTGGCGCATGTACTGTTCGAGCACCTGGTAGATGGTCCAGCCATTGGGATGCCAGAACACCATGCCCGGTGCTTCTTCCTGGAGATGGAAGAGGTCCAGTTGCTTGCCGATACGACGGTGGTCGCGTTTTTCGGCTTCTTCGATGCGCTGGATATAAGCCGCCAGCTGCTTTTTATCTGCCCAGGCAGTGCCGTAGACGCGCTGCAACTGCTCGTTCTTCGCGTCGCCGCGCCAGTAAGCCCCAGACAACTTGGTCAGCTTGAAGGCCTTCAGGAAGCGGGTATTGGGCACGTGCGGCCCACGACACATGTCCACGTACTCTTCGTGATAATACAGGCCCATGGCGGTTTCACCCGGCATGTCTTCGACCAGCCGCAGCTTGTAGTCCTCGCCACGCCCTTGGAACACTTCGATCACTTCTGCGCGAGGGGTCACCTTCTTGATGACGTCATACTCGGTATCGATCAGCTCACGCATGCGAGCTTCGATAGCGGCCATGTCGTCTGGGGTGAAGGGGCGCTCATAGGCAATATCGTAGTAAAAGCCGTCGTCGATGACCGGCCCGATGACCATTTTAGCGGTGGGATACAGCTGTTTCACCGCATGACCGACAAGGTGCGCACAGGAGTGGCGAATGATTTCCAGCCCGTCCTGATCCTTTGGCGTAATGATCTGAAGGGTGGCGTCGCTGTCGATCAGGTCGCAGGCATCGACCAGTTTGCCATCGACTTTGCCGGCGACCGTGGCCTTGGCCAGGCCAGCGCCGATGGATGCGGCGACTTCGGCTACGGATACAGGATGATCGAACGAACGCTGACTGCCGTCAGGAAGAGTGATGATGGGCATGGCGCCTCCTCTCCTAGTGGTGACCCCTACCAAAGGTCACGTGGGTTGGGATGAGCCAGTACAGGATTCGGCGGTATGCCTGCCTCACAGTGGCAGGAGCCAATGGCCAACCAGGAAACCGAACCGGAGTGACTGGAAATGGATTAAGTAGCCGCTTTATAAGCGGGCGGCCATCCTACCATAGTTGGCTCCAAGTGCTGGCTTGGATTGTTCCCAACTGCTCTACCGCATGGGCCAGGACGCATCTGCACAGAGCGAATCCGGAAACTTGCCTAGCGATGGCGCCTTGCGAGCTGGCCCAATGCCAGAATGCCGTTTGGAGCTTTTTCGCTTAATTTCAGCTTTTTTACCTTCCACGGGGTTCCCAAAGCCCCGTTTGTGTCTATGATGGCTGAGTGCTGTTCAGCAGAACGCACCCGCACTAGATACTTTTGTTTCCTGGAGATACACCCCATGTCCAATCGCCAAACCGGCACCGTCAAGTGGTTCAACGATGAGAAGGGCTTCGGCTTCATCACCCCTACTGGCGGTGGCGATGACCTGTTCGTCCATTTCAAGGCGATCGAATCTGACGGTTTCAAAAGCCTGAAAGAAGGTCAGAACGTTTCTTTCGTGGCTGAGAAAGGCCAGAAAGGGATGCAGGCCGCGCAGGTTCGTCCCGAGTAAGCTCGCGGGCTCCAGTGCTTGAAGAACCCGTCAGGGGAACCGCAAGATGCGGTCGACCTGGCGGGTTTTTCTTTGCCTGAGCGAACGGTCAGCCGCAATTGGCGCGGATGATCTTGCCGCTGTCATCGGCGTTGAGGTTCAACCGCTCAGAACGGTAATCCATGGTCACCGCATCGTGCGGGCCGAGGATTCGCCCCATCAGCGAACCCGAACGGGCCTTGGCTTGCTCGAGCAACGCTGCGGACGCCTGCTGCCCTACCGCGAACTGCGCGCCCTCGGCATTGCAGCGTCCCGCCTCCACGACCGGAGTGGCCTCCGCGCTTGCTGGTGCTTTCGGTGCAGAATTGGAACAGCCGCCCAGTAGCGCGGTCAGGGCCAATGCCCACCCGGCTTTACCCACATAACCCATGTAGCCTCCTCAGAATTAAAGCATTGCCACCCTGCGACCACATCGTGGCGGGGAGGTTGCAGCGCCCAAGTGTGCCTGTTAAGGCCCGGAGCGCGCTCGAGGAAAGGTGACAGAATGTTACGCGGTGGCGATGCAAGACGAGGCTCAATAGATATCGAGATAATCCGAGCGCGGATGGGGCCAGTTGCTCTGCAGGACGGCCTGGATCTTGGCAACCCAGGCATCGTCCTGGGCAGCGGCCGGCCCTACGCAGCCCGAGCCGGCTGCCCAGGTTTCGAGTCGAAAGCGTAGGCCCGCGAGGGCTTGGCCACCGATTGCCGAGGTCGAGAGCCAAGCGATGCCGGCTTCGTTTACCCGCAGTTGGCTGTGGGCTCGATCGCTGCCTTCGGCAAGCAAGCGGCGCACGGACACAAGGGAGGGTTCGCCGGGCAGGGTGAGATCTATAGGCATGGGGAAAACGCGCTGTTTTATACCTGGCCAGTGTGCCACGGCGCTTGGCTTATGCCTAAGTATCAGTGTCAAATGCCGTACAAAGTGATTAACTAATGCGCTCATCCTCGCGGCGGACCTGCCATGAACCTGACCCTTGTCACCGACATCAAGGCCAAATGGCCCGACGGGCAGTGCTCTTACAGCCCGGGAAATCCAGAAGAGCTCGCGATCATCAGCGTAGACCTGCTGGTGCGCGAGCTGGGCACCGAAGCGGCGCGGGCATTCATCGACCAGGTTTTCGAGCGCTTCGCCCACGAACCACGCTGCCCCGCGCCGGAGCCCATGCAGGCAGTGTAATCAAGGCAGGCGTGACAAGGCCGCCTCCAGCAGGCTGAAGAAGCCCTCGCTATCGGCGCCCGTCAGCCAGGTCACGCTCCCCGCCCCCATCGCCTCTTCGCGCAGCACGCTCCTGCCAAAATCCTCGCCTTCCTCGCAGGTCACTTCAACACTCGCAGCAATGCCCTCATAGAGCCCCGGGTCGAGCAGCCATCCGATGACATTGGCGTCGTGCACCGGCCCACCGGGCAAGCCATAGCGTTCGATGTCATGTTGGATATAGGGAGCTACCACGGCCGCTACCCGCTCACTCGCCCGAGTGCCCAGCGCCCCAATGTGCTCGAGGCGCTGATGACTGGTGAGCACCTTATGGGTGACATCCAGCGGGATATAAACCAGCGGAACATCGCTGGCCAGGACTTCGGCCGCAGCGTGAGGGTCGGCGAACAGGTTGAATTCAGCTGTGGGGGTAACGTTGCCCGCATTGAACCAGGCGCCACCCATGATCACTACCTGGCGCAGCGCACGAGCGATCTCCGGAGCGCGCCGCAACGCCAGGGCCAGGTTGGTCTGAGGCCCAAGCATCGCCAGGGTGATGCTAGCGGGGGCCGCGCCCCCGAGCGTGCGCACCAGGTAATCCACCGCAGGCTCGGCGGCCGCACCCTCTGCCGGAGGGTGCACGGCAAATTCGGGCAGGCCCTCGCTGCCATGAACGTGTTCGGCATACAAAGGTGCCCGCTGTAGGGGGCGGTCCGCACCGGCATACACAGGTACATCGCCGCGGCGCGCCCATTCGCGGATCAGGCAGGCGTTACGGGTGGTTTTTTCCAGCGTGACATTGCCGGCAACCGTAGTGATCGCCATCAGGTTCAGCGCTTCAGGATGGGCCATGGCCAGCAGCAGTGCGACCATGTCGTCCACGCCTGGATCGGTATCGATGATCAGGTTAAGCATAGGGGTCACCAGGGCCACGCCAGCACCTGCTGGCGATTCGGAATGGAAGGCTGAGCGCCCTCGCGGGTCACTGAGAGCGCCGCGGCTTGCTGCGCGAAGCGGATGGCTTCGACCTCGGCGCAGCCCTGTGCCAGCGCGGCGGCGAAGGCGCCAATAAAAGTATCGCCGGCTGCGGTTGCGTCAACGGCGCTCACCTGGAACGCCGGGAAGTGTTGCACCCCTTCAGGCCCGGCCAGTGCGGCCCCGGCCTCGCCCAGGGTGAGCAATACCTTGCCGGCGCCGCGCTCAAGCAACACCTGCGCCGCCGCTTCCGCCCCCTCCCGCCCGGCCACCGCCACGCCGGAAAGCAGCTGCGCCTCGCTTTCGTTAGGCACCAGATAGTCAATCCAGGGTAACCATTGAGCCGGCAACGGGCCGGTGGCAGGCGCGGGGTTCAGTATCACGGTCTTACCCAAGGCTTTTGCCCGGGCCAAGGTATGGCCCACGACGTGTTCAGGCACCTCCAGCTGGCAAACCACCACCTTGGCCGCCTGCAAGGCGCTCTCCAGCGCGTCCACCTGCCCAGGCGCCAGCGCGGCATTGGCGCCCGGCACAATCACAATGGTGTTCTGGCCAGCGGCGTCTACGGTGATCAATGCAACGCCGGTGGGGGCATCCGGGATGACACGCAGGCCATCGCAATCCACCCCATCATCCAACAAGGCCTGGCGCAGGGCGCGCCCGTTAGGATCGTCCCCGACACAGCCGATCATGCTCACCTGAGCCCCCAACCGGGCTGCCGCTACCGCCTGGTTAGCGCCCTTCCCGCCCGCCGCCGTGGCGAAGCTGGACCCAGAAATGGTCTGGCCTGGCCGCGGCAAGTCAGCGGCGCGCACGATCAAGTCCATATTCAGGCTGCCCACTACGACCACAACGGCTTGAGCCGGGGTATTTTCTTCGACGCTCATCGGTTCACTTCTTCCTGACTATGTTCGCGCGCTGCCTGCCCACCGGGCAGTGGCGCGGTGGATTCCCGCCTCACGATACGCGGGCTTATCACCTGCCGCCGTGGCGCGCCGGTTGCTTTGCCCTGCACCCGCTGCAGCAGACGGTCCGCGGCCAGCTCACCGAGCTCACGGATCGACTGGCCCACGGTGGTCAACGCGGGGTACACGTAACGGCACATCTGTATATCGTCAAACCCTATGACCGACAGGTCTCCAGGCACCTGCAGCCCCCGCTCGGCCGCGGCTCGCAATACGCCCATGCCCAACATATCGTTGGCGGCGAACACCGCGGTCGGCCGCGAATCGTTGAACAAGGCCGCGCCAGCCCGGTACCCCCCGTCTGCGCTGAAGTCACTGCCCAAGCGCCAGTGCGCGGGCACACTGAGCCCGGCTTCGGCCATGGCGCGATCGAAGCCCGCCTGGCGCAAGCGCGCTACGGACGCGCGAGCAGGCCCATTGACGCAAGCGATGCGGCGATGCCCCAACTCCAGCAAATGGCGAGTGGCGAGGTACGCGCCTTCAGTGTGGTCGATGCACACCAGGTCTGCTTCCACACCCGGCATTTCGCGGTCGACCACCACCAGCGGCGTGCTGAGCCACGCTCCTTCGCTGGGGCTGGCGTCGTCGACGGCGGCCAACACCAGGCCATCGATGCGTTTTTCCTGGAGCATGCGCAGATAGTTGCGCTGCTTGACCGGGTTGTCGTCGGAGTTGCACAGGATCACGCAGTAGCCGTTGCGCTCGCAGAAGTCTTCGATGCCGCGAGCGAGCTCAGCGAAATACGGGTTCATATTGTTTGGCAACACCAGCCCGATGGTCGCGGTAGCGCGTGCCTTGAGCGAGCGCGCAACGCCGCTGGGCACGTAGTCCAGCTGGGCGATGGCAGCCTCGACTTTCAAGCGCACGGCATCGCTCACCGGCCGGCTCTTGTTCAATACATGGGACACGGTGGTATAGGAAATGCCAGCCAGTGCCGCGACGTCCTTGATCGTGGCCATGTCAACCGCGCTGCCTGGCGCGACGGCTGCGGTAGGTGTCGAGAATGACCGCCACCACGATCACCGCGCCGGTAATCAAGCGCTTGGTGGGCTCGCTCGCGCCGATCTGGGCAAGGCCCGCCGCTAAAACGGAAATGATCAACACGCCGAACAGGGTGCTGACCACCGAACCGCGGCCCCCCATCAAGCTGGTGCCGCCGATGACGACCGCGGCAATCACCTGCAACTCCAGGCCAGCGCCGGCGTTAGGGTCCGCGGCCTCCAGACGCGAGACCTGGAATAACGCCGCCAGCCCCGCCAGCAGGCCCATGAACGAAAACACCAGTACTTTGTAGGGCCGCGGATCCACACCCACCAAGCGGACCGCCTCTTCATTGGTGCCGATCCCGACCAGATAACGGCCGAACACGCTACGGCTCAGTACCAGTTGAGCGCCCACCACGACCGCCAGGGCAATCAAGAAGGACGGCGAAATCCCCCACAGCAGGGGCTCGGATAACGCGCTATAGGCATCGCCGATATAGGCCGTGCGCGAGTCCGTCAGTTGATAAGCCGCGCCCCGGGCCATTTCCAGCACGCCGAGGGACACGATGAACGAGGGGATTCTCCAGGCTACCGTGACGGCGCCGGTAACAGTGCCGGCCAAGGTGGCACAGGCCAGGCCCAGGGCCGCCGAAGGCAATGCGCCCCAACCCCAGCCCAGCATCGCCACGCTGACCGCCCCAGCGGCCAGGGCCAGCACGGAGCCGACCGAAAGATCGATGCCGCCGATGATCAGCACGAAGGTCATGCCTACGGCCAGGACCATCAGGTCAGGGATCTGGTTAGCCAGCATGCTGAAAGTGCTATACGACAAAAAATGGCTGCTGAGCAGCGAAAACAGCACCACCAGCGCTAGCAGTGCGCCGCCCAGCCCCAGGTAGGTGCGCAGGGCCGCTGGCGCGTGGCGAAGGCGGCCAGGCCTTGGCGTGGGAGCAACGGTCGTTTTCATGAGTATTCCTTCGCCCCCACAGGGGCTTGATAAGGACGGCCGCCGGCAAGCGCCGCGGCCATCAGTTGTTCTTGGCTCCACTCGGCCCGGTCGAAGATGCCGGTCATGGCGCCCTCGCACATCACGCCGATCCTGTCGCACAGCAGCATCAGCTCGCGCAGGTCGCTGGACACCACGACCAGCGCCTTGCCCTGCCGGGTTAGGTCGCCAAGCAAGCGATAGATATCGAACTTGGCGCCCACGTCGATGCCTCGCGTAGGCTCATCGAACAGCAACACCTGGCAATCGCGCTCCAACCAGCGCCCGATCACCACCTTCTGCTGGTTGCCACCGGAGAGTTCCCCCACCGCCTGTTCAGGCCCGGCAGTGCGAATACGCATGGCGTCGATCTGTCGCCGCGCCAACGCATGCTCCTTGGCACTGTTCATCCAGCCCAGCGAAGACACCCGCGGCATATTGCCCAGCGCCAGGTTGGCGCTGATCGGCTGGTTGAGCAGCAGGCCCTCACCCTTACGGTCTTCACTGATCAGAGCGATGCCCTGGCGCACAGCCTCGGCCGGGGAACCGAGCGTCAGCGGCCGAGATGGGCTCCCCAGGCAGACCTGACCGGTGTCGGCCTGGTCCGCGGCGAAGATCAGCCGCAACAGCTCAGTGCGGCCGGCGCCGATCAGCCCGGAGATGCCGAAGATTTCCCCCTTCCGGACCTCGAAGCTGACCTCGCGCACCTTCTGCCCACGGCCCAGCCGCTGCACGCTCAACAGGGGAGCGCCTATGCGCCGCTCGCCCAGGTCGATGCGCTCGCCCAGCTCACGGCCCACCATAAGGTTGACCATCTGCGCTTCACTGAGGTCGCCGGTGCGCGCCACGGACACCAAGCGCCCATCACGCAACACCGCCACGCGCTGGGTGATGCGGGCGATCTCTTCCAGGCGGTGAGAGATGTACACCAGGGCCACGCCCGCCGCACGCAGGCGCTCGATCTGGGCGAACAGCAGCTCGACCTCACGGCCCGTCAGCATGGCCGTAGGCTCATCGAGGATCAGTACCCGGCAGTCCCCGATCAGGTTGCGGGCGATTTCCACCATCTGCTGATGGCCGATGCCCAGCTCTGCCACCAATGTGTCAGGGTCGAGCCCCTCCAGCCCGACCTTGGCCATGGCCTGGAGGGCCTGCTCACGCAGGCGCGGGCGATCCACCCAGCCCAAGCGCCGGGGCAGGCGCTCGAGGAACAGGTTTTCAGCGATGCTCAAGGTTGGCAGCAGGTTCAGCTCCTGCAGCACCATGCGCACGCCCTGGCGCTCCGCCTCGCGGCGGCTACCGGGGAGCCAGGGCTGATCCAGAAAACTCATGTGCCCGGTGGTCGGTGTTTCCAAACCGGCGATGATGCGCGACAAGGTACTCTTGCCTGCACCGTTTTCGCCGGTGAGGGCAAGTACCTCACCACCGATCAGCTCCAGGTCCACACCCCCCAGCACCGGCTGGTTGTAGGTCTTGCCGATCCCCTGCAGCCGCAGCAGCGGCACATTGGCACTCATTGCGCGGCCTGGGTAACCAGGTCAACGGGCGTTTGCACATTGCCGCCGCTTTCGGTTTTCTCACCCTTCACCCGACGCAACGCTTCTTCGATGCCGAACACCGCCTGGCGCGCCGCATATTGGTCGGCGGTAGCCAGCACTCGCCCGTCTTTGAGCATGGGCGCGATCGCCTTGATATTGTCGTAGCCCACCACCTGCACCTTGCCCGTCTTGCCGGCCGCGCGGACCGCCGAGACAGCACCCAAGGCCATGCTGTCGTTGCCAGCCAACAGGGCCTTGAGATCCGGGTATTCATTGAGCATGGCAGTGGCGACCGCATTGCCCTTGTCGATCTCCCAATTGCCCGACTGCACCGACACCACCTTCATGCCAGCGCTGCCCATGGCATCCTGGAAGCCAGCGGTGCGCTGCCGGGCGTTGGTAGTGGTAGGCACGCCTTCGATAATGCCTACCTCATCCCCCTTCGTCAGGCGACTGGCCAGGTATTCACCGACCTTACGCGCACCGGCACGGTTATCGGGGCCCACGAAAGGCACTTCCAGGCCTTTGCCCTTGAGCACGGTGGCGTCGAGCTGGTTATCGATGTTCACCACCTTGATGCCGGCATCCGTCGCTTTCTTGAGCACAGAAACCAAGGCCTTGGAGTCCGCCGGGGCGATGACCAGCGCATCGACTTTCGAGTTGATCATCTGCTCGACGATGCGAATTTGCGCGGCCGTGTCGGATTCATCCTTGATGCCATTAGAAATCAGGTCGAATTCAGCGGCGTGCTCCTTTTGATAATCCTTCGCGCCGTTTTCCATGGTCAGGAAAAACTCATTGGCGAGGGATTTCATTACCAGGGCGACTTGAGGCTTGTCCGCCGCGTAGGCAGGCGCGCCGGCGAGGCAGGCGGCAGTGAGAAGAGATACGGAAAGGCAGCGGAGAAACGGCAGCTTGTGCATGGGGCGTCCCTTTTTATGATTATTGGGCTCGTTGCCAGAGGAGGCAAACGTTTGCGCAACAAATATGGAAGGGGATTCGGCTGCTGTCAACCTGCGCGCGACATGTAGGAACCGTCCACGCCATAGGTAAGCGGATGCACGTGATAGGTTGCGAAAAACATTCGCTGATAATACTGTATGCGCATACAGCAACAAAAGGAAATGCCCAGTGCCCTCCCCTGCAGCTTCTGCTTTACCAGCAACGGCTTACGAACAACTTGCCCAGCGCGTTCAAAAAATCATTAACGCCCCAGCCGCTCAGCGCTCGCGCTCTGCACTGTTGTTCCGCCAGCCTCAGGAAACATCGGAGGACTTCCAGCGGCTGCTGGATGAAATCGCCGAAAACGACAACGTGACGCTGGCCTGGCGCGACGATGGCGGTATCCAGCTGTTCTGGGTGGTGCAGAGCGATGATTGAGCGGCGTTTACTGGCAGGCCTCGCTGGCCTGTGCCTGATGTTGGCCCTACCCGTTCAAGCCGAGGCACCGCGCACGTTCTCGGAGGCAAAGAAGATCGGCTGGCGCCTTTATGCACCGCAATCGACCGAGTTTTATTGCGGCTGCAAATACACCGGTAACAAGGTGGACCTCAAAGGCTGCGGCTACGTACCGAGGAAAAACCTCGTACGCGCCTCCCGCATCGAATGGGAGCATATCGTGCCTGCCTGGCAGATCGGCCATCAATTGCGCTGTTGGCAGGATGGCGGCCGGAAGAACTGCACCCGTAACGACAAGCTCTATCAACAAGCTGAAGCCGACTTGCACAACTTGGTGCCGAGCATCGGCGAGGTCAACGGCGATCGAAATAACTTCAGCTTCGGTTGGCTGCCCGAACAGCCCGGGCAGTACGGCAGCTGCCTGACCCAAGTGGACTTCAAGGCGCGTAAGGTCATGCCGCGCCCCACTATCCGCGGGATGATCGCTCGTACGTACTTCTATATGAGCAAGCGCTACAACCTTAAACTTTCACGCCAAGACATCCAGCTTTATCAAGCCTGGAACAAGACCTATCCGGTGCAGGCCTGGGAGCGCCAGCGCAACCAGCGGGTGGCCTGCGTGATGGGCCATGGCAACGAGTTCGTCGGCCCGGTCAACCTCAAGGCGTGCGGCTGAATCAGGGTGCCGGATGGGGCTCCACCACCGACTCGATGCCCTGGGTCGCCATCAGCCGGTCTCGCGTGGAGTCGGCCTCAGCACGGCTGGTGAAGGGGCCGAGGAATATCCGCGGCTGGCCATTCTGGCTAACCACGCTCGCCATGAAGCCATGCTCCACCAGCCGCGAGGTCATGTCGCTCAATGCGCCGCGGTTGTTGTCGGCAATGCGCACATCCCACCCGTTCGCGGCGTCGCCCGGCGCAACCTCAGGCGTCTCGGCCACCGGGGCGCCGCAAGCTGCACGTACCACTATGTTGGTGCCGTCCCGATCCAGCACGGCCTGATAGCCACTGTCGGTCTTGATGGCCGCATAGCTCTGGAAGCTGCCATAGTTGCCGCTGGCGTCCTTGCCCTTTACCTGCCCGCACACATTGCCCTGAGGAGTGGTGCGCACGTTGGTGAATTTTGCCGAGCCGGGGTTTTCCAGTTGAGCTGCCACTGCCTTGTGCCCTTCTTCCACCGCACTACCACAGCCAGCCAAGGCCAACACCACCGCCACACCTATCAGTTTGCGCACGCGCCCACCTCCATCGTTCGATGGCGCGCATTCTACCACCCTCGCCCGGCTGTCGGCTTGCGCGGCACGCTGTGGCATCATGTCGCTCCGATAACGTTCTGACCGAGACATCCATGCTTCCTACAGACGCCCGCCAGCAGTTGGCCTACGACCGCTTCCTGGCCTTGAACCCTGAGCTCGCCGAGGAAATCCGCGACCTCGACGCACGCGAACAACAGCAGCAAGTGCAGTGGGCTTTCGAGGATGCCGCCCAGAACGCGGGGCTGGAACCGTGGGAATACGTCCTGGAGCTGACTGCCGAGAGCCCCGAGGCCCTTGCCGCCATGCGCGAGGAAGTGCACCGGGAAGTCGCCGAGGCACTGGGCATGAGCTGGGACGACTATCGCGAGCTCAATGGGCTGTGACTGGCGGCGGGCTCGCGCGCTTCTCGCCGGGCTGCTCCAGTATCGCACAGCAAAAAGGGCGACCCTTGCGGATCGCCCTTTTTGTGCGCCTTGCGACGAAGCTGGTAGGCACAATTGGACTCGAACCAACGACCCCCACCATGTCAAGGTGGTGCTCTAACCAACTGAGCTATGTGCCTGCTGTGGGTGCGCATTCTACCCCTGCTTGCGAGCCTGTCAATGCGTTTTTACGTAAGCTGCTGAAATAATGAAGGTAAATTGCAGCAGGCTGCCGGTCTGGTTCCATCTCGGCCCGCTAGCGGTGATTAAAAAATTGGGGTAGGATTCGGCCGTCGTCAAGAATATTAAACAAAAGGTTGCTGAAATGGCGAACACCGCTTACCCGCCCTCCTACTACGCCGCGTCGGCTAATGCCGCCCCCGCGCGCCCTGCCCTGCAGGAAACCATCGAAGCCGACGTGTGCGTGGTTGGCGCCGGTTACACCGGGTTGTCTAGCGCATTGCACCTGCTCGAGCAGGGCTTTAGCGTAGTCATCGTTGAAGCCGCCAAAGTAGGTTTCGGCGCTTCGGGCCGTAATGGCGGCCAGATCGTCAACAGCTATAGCCGCGACATCGACGTCATCGAACGCACCGTCGGCCAACGTCAGGCCGAGTTGCTAGGTGCGATGGCGTTCGAAGGCGGGCGGATCATCCGTGAGCGCGTTGCCCGTTACAACATCGACTGCGACCTGAAGGATGGCGGTGTATTCGCGGCCATCACCAGCAAGCAGATGGGCCACCTCGAAGCGCAGAAGCGCCTCTGGGAGCGCTACGGCCATACTCAGCTGGAGCTGATGGACCAACGCCGCATCCGTGAGGTCGTCGCCTGCGACCAATACCTGGGCGGGATGCTGGATATGAGCGGCGGGCACATCCACCCGTTGAACCTGGCGCTGGGCGAGGCCGCTGCGGTCGAGTCCCTCGGCGGGCGAATCTTCGAACAAACCCCGGCCACGCGGATCGATCGCGGCCCTAACCCTGTGGTGCATACGCCTCAAGGGCAGGTGAAGGCCAAGTTCGTGATCGTCGCCGGCAACGCCTACCTTGGCAACCTGGTTCCGGAACTAAGCGCCAAATCCATGCCCTGCGGCACCCAGGTCGTCACTACCGAGCCGCTGAGCGATGAGCTGGCGCACAGCCTGTTGCCACAGGACTACTGCGTAGAAGACTGCAACTACCTGCTCGATTACTACCGCCTGACCTCGGACAAACGGCTGATCTTCGGCGGCGGCGTAGTCTACGGCGCGCGGGATCCGGCCAACATCGAGGCGATCATCCGGCCGAAAATGCTCAAGGCGTTTCCCCAGCTCAAGAATGTGAAGATCGACTTCGCCTGGACCGGCAACTTCCTGCTGACGCTGTCGCGCCTGCCCCAGGTCGGCCGTATCGGCGACAGTATCTATTATTCCCAAGGGTGCAGTGGGCACGGCGTGACCTATACCCACTTGGCGGGCAAGGTGCTGGCCGAGGCCCTGCGTGGCCAGGCCGAGCGCTTCGATGCCTTCGCCGCGCTGCCGCACTATCCCTTCCCTGGTGGCCACGCGCTGCGAGTGCCGTTGTCGGCGTTGGGCGCCTGGTACTACAGCCTTCGCGACAAGCTGGGCGTCTGACCTCAGCGCCCGCCCAGGGCATTGAGCGCTTTCGCCGCTGCCTGCTCTTGCCCCGCCTGGCCTAGCCGGGCGGCGGCCTCTCGCCAGCGAGCCGGATCGACATCTGCCGGCAATTGCGTTGGCCCTTGCACCAGTACGGCCCAATTCCCCGCTGCCTGCCACGCCGAAACGAAGTCTGAGAAAGTCATGAGTTGCCGGCGCTCTTCCCCAGAGCGCAGCAGCACATGGCTCTTGAAACGATCGTAGCCGACCAGCAGCGCATAGCGGTCCGTGCCCCAGAACGCCGCTCCGCCGCGATACCGCAATAGCACGGGGTTACCGGCGGCCACCTGGGCGAGCAGTGCCTGGAATTGATCATCGAGGGAATACACGACCATCCCGTAGGCGCGCGCCGCCTGTTCCATGCTCCGGTCCAAGGCAGGAGGCTTGGCGGGCAGCTTCAAATAGGGTGCGACCAGGCCGGGCGTGACGCTCACACCTCGCTCGCGAAGCAATGCAGCCAAGGCGGTCGGCGCGCCCTGATCGTCATCCCCGCGATAAAACGGCACCGCGGTCAGCTCTACACGGTCCGGCAACTGGCCAATGCGCGGCGCCGGTAGGTCCGCGCAACTCGACAGCAAAGTCGCCAAAGCCAACGCCAAGGCACCACGTTTGAACGAGCGGTTTAAAATATCTGACGGCATGACGTCCTCGAACCCATACCGGAAACCCGTTTCCGGCCAGCCCGCATCATAGGTGGACCCACGCTTGAGGTACAGGCCAGGCGAAGCCTGTTCGAATGGTCTGCAATGCGCTGCGCTACTGCCCGGTGGCAACCGCTCGTCACACCCCGGAAACATAGTGGCCACTAGACTGCTCCTATAACAAACGCCTGCGTTTGTTAAGCCAGAAGGAGGTACGCTGATGAGCCTGACAGTGGCGATACTCATGATGATAACGGCTTGGTTGCTGGTGGCAGCCGCCATGCTCTGGGGAGTGCTGCGGATTGCTCGCCGTCACCACTCCACCGCCGCGCCCAAATCACGGGCCAAGGCTGCCCAGCCTAACCGGGCAGCAGGGCGGCACCGTCTCGCGAGCGCTCACTAGGCAGCGCCTGTTCAGTTCGCGCTGCTGGCCCTGCGACGGGCCCGGCGGGCCCACAGGTTGAGGCACTCGACCCCGGCGGCAAAGGCCATGGCGGTATAAACGTAACCCTTGGGCACATGCGCGCCGAAGCCCTCGGCGATCAGGATCATGCCGATCATGATCAAAAAGCCCAGCGCCAGCATGACCACGGTCGGGTTGTGATTTATAAACCGGGCCAGGGGCTCGGAAGCCAGCAGCATCACCAGAACGGCCACCACGACTGCCACGACCATGATAGGCAGGTGCTGGGTCATGCCCACCGCCGTAATGATGCTGTCGACGGAAAATACCAAGTCCAGCATTAGAATCTGCCCGATCGCGGCAGCGAAGCCTATCCCAACCTTTGCGCTGGCGCTGGCGTCTGCCTGCGCCTCGGGGTCCACACTATGGTGGATCTCGGTGGTGGCCTTCCAGAGCAGGAACAGGCCACCTGCGATCAGGATCATGTCCTTCCAGGACAGCCCATGCCCTGCTATCTCGATCACCGGCGTGGTGAGGGTGACGATGAAGGCAACGGTGCTCAGCAGCCCCAGGCGCAGCACCAGTGCCATGCCGATCCCTAGGCGCCGCGCCTTGGTGCGGTGCGCCTCGGGCAGCTTGTTGGTAAGGATGGAAATGAAAATCAGGTTGTCGATGCCCAACACCACTTCCATCACGATCAGCGTAGCCAGCGCCGCCCAGGCGGCCGGGCTTGCCAACAGGTCCATCAGGTATTCCATAACGCGACTCCAGGCCGGGGATGAATGACGCTCATTCTAGTTCGGCCTATACTTCCGGAAAATTCGTATTTCTAACTTCAATTGTTCGTTAATAACGAAGTATAGGCTCATGCTCAATTACCGTCAGTTGCACTATTTCTGGATGGTTGCCCGCACCGGAAGCATCACCCGCGCCTGTGAGCAACTGAACCTGACGGCACCGACGATCAGCGGGCAATTGTCACTGCTCGAGGGTAGCCTGGGTCTGCGTTTGTTTCAGAAAGTTGGCCGGCACCTGGAGTTGACCGAAGACGGCCGGCGAGTGCTGACCTACGCCGAGCCGATGTTCGAAGCCGGGGCCGCCTTGGAAGCGATGATTCGCGCGCAACCCGGCCAGCAGCCGTTGATGTTTCGAGTAGGGGTTGCCGATGTGGTGCCTAAATCCATCGTTTATCGGCTATTGGCCCCGACCATGGCGCCCGATGCCTTGCCGCTACGCCTGACCTGCCGGGAGGACAAGCTCGAGCGGCTTCTGGCGGACCTGGCGATCCAGCGGCTTGACCTGGTGATTTCCGACAGCCCTGTGCCGCCGCAGTTGGACATCAAAAGCCGTACGCTCAAGCTAGGGGAATGTGGCATCGGTTTTTTTGCCACCCAACGCCTGGCCAAGGCTTGCACCGGCCCCTTCCCCGCCTGCCTGGAGAATGCCCCGCTATTGATTCCCGGATCGCAAAGCGTGGTGCGTGGTCGTCTGCTGCGGTGGCTGGAGGATTGCCAGGTCAATTACCGGGTGGTCGGCGAGTTCGACGACAGCGCCCTGATGCAAGCCTTTGGCTTGGCGGGGAGCGGGGTTTTCGTGGCCCCGCGGGTTATCGCCGATGACCTGCTGCGCCAGGGCGATCTTCACCTGTTGGGTGAAACCGATGCGGTTGCCGAGGCTTTCTATGCCATTTCCGTGGAACGCCGGGTGAATCATCCGGGCATCCTGGCCGTCGCTGAAGGCGCGCGGCTGGGCCTTTTCCAGCAATAGTCGCCTCCCCCTACCGCAACCGTAGGCAAGACCCTACTCTATGAACCCGGCCCGAACAGGAACTGCGTGATGACTGAAGAACACCCCGAGCCGCAACTGCCGGAATTGAACGCTGCGGATGTGCGCATCCTCGGCTGCCTGGTGGAAAAGCAGGCGAGCAACCCGGAAACCTACCCACTAACCCTCAACGCACTGGTGCTGGCGTGTAACCAGAAAACCAGCCGCGATCCACTGATGCAGCTCTCGCCAGGCGAAGTGGGCCAACGCTTGAGGTCGCTAGAAGGCGCAGGGCTGACGCGGCTGGTCATGGGTAACCGCGCCGACCGCTGGGAGCATCGGCTGGATAAAGCCCTGGAATTGGTCCCGGCACAGGTGGCGCTCATCGGCTTGCTGTTTCTGCGCGGCGCCCAGACCATCGGCGATTTGCTGACCCGCAGCAGCCGCCTGCATGCATTCGATGACGCCGAACAAGTGCGTCATCAGCTCGAGCGGCTGATCGCCCGGGGTTACGCGCATCAACTGCCGCGCCAGGCCGGGCAGCGGGAAGTACGTTACACACATGGCTGGGCGGACCTTGCGCAGATACCCGCCGCCAACGGCCCCGCTGAATCCATCGAAAGCGCGGCTGATAGCCGGATCGAAGCCCTGGAAGCCCGGGTGGCTGCTCTGGAAGCGCGGCTGGCTGGGCTGGGGCTGGATTAGTTCAGGCCTGGTCGATAATCACACTGCGTTGTTCGATCATCGCGTCTAACGCCGCGATACGCTTCGCGATCGTTTTCCGGCAGCGCATCCCGGTGAGCGGCGGCGCGTGTCAGCGCCAGGTCGAAAGGGCCGTACCTGAAGCAGAGGGTTTCAAGGTTTGCACGTTGCACGTCGCTGGCATCACCCGCCAGCGTCAGTGATCTAGGATGCATGCACTAAGGTGCATGCGCGCGGCGCTGAGCACCATTGGACTTCTGTGCGTGCAGCGCAGCACCCAGCGAGGCGAAGCGAGATGACAAGACTGCTGATCGGGCTCAAGCACGGCCTGTTCGGGTACGACTCCGAGACCGGTGGCGCCCCCGTGTCGCTATTCCCGGGAATCCAGCCACTGTCGGTCGCCGTCGACCCCGGGCAACCTGCGCGGCTCTACTGCGCCACCTATGACCGCGGCCTATGGCGGAGCGAGGACTTCGGTAGAACCTGGGTTCCGGTCGGCACGCCGCAAGATTACTTCGGGCCACCTGCGCCGGGGAGCATAGAGCCGCGCGCAACGACCTATGTCTCGGTTTGTTCCATACCTGAGGCGGACGGTCGGCATGCGGTTTGGGTCGGCACGGAGCCAAGCCGGCTTTACTGCTCGACCGATCATGGTCAGACGTTTACCTGCGTGTCGCCGCTCGAGCTGCCTTCCCGCGCACAGTGGTCATTCCCGCCGCGGCCCGCCACGCATCATGTACAACGCATTGCGCAGGGGGCGAACGGCTGGTTGCATGTGGCGATCGAGGCCGGTGCAATGTTGCGCAGCTGCGACGGCGGGCGGACCTTCCACGATCGCCTCCCAGACAGCCCGATCGACGCACACGTGCTACTCACGCATCCAAAGGCCCCGGGCAGGCTCTATGCGGCGCTTGGCGATGCCCTGTTCACGGCCGGGCGGTCCTTCGCCGAAAGCTTCGATGATGGCGACAGTTGGAGTTATTCCGGCCAGGGCCTGGAGTCGATGCCGTATCTCTATGGGTTGGCGATCAATCCGGAAGATCCGGATGACATCCGGGTCGCTGCCTCCCGGAATCCGCAAGCAGCGCATGCCGGTGGCGGATCATCCATATGGCGACGCGAAGCGCAGAGGTGGGTGGAGGACGGCGACGGCTTTGCGCGCGAGCAGAGCCTGGTGCCCGTGCTGGCGGCCGATCCCGCAGATCAGGGTAGCTGGTTCGCGCTGTCGGACCAGGGCCTGTTTGCAAAGAAGCGTGGCGCCACTGCCTGGGCCCGGTTGGCGGCACCTGACGATTGGCGCGGCATGCACCCCACTACCCTCACCGTCTTGCAACACCAAACGAAAGGGCAGCTCAAGCAGCCTTAGCGGAAAAACGTACCCATGACCGGAGCAGCAACGGGCATTGTTGCTTCATTGGAAGGCTCTGGCGCTGGAAGTGCCATTGTCGGCGCGCCGAGCCTTCCTGAGCGTGAGCAGCCAGACGATCACTCAGCAGCGGCGAAAGCAGTCGCCTCTTCCACCAAGGCCAATTCCGGGCGCACTCCGGTGTAAAGCACGAACTGCTCCAGCGCCTGCAGCGCTACTACATCCTGCCCGTTGATCACAGGCTTGCCCGCAGCCTCTGCCGCGACAATGAGCGGGGTCCGCGCCGGGATCGCCACCACGTCGAATACCACCGTGGCGCGGTCGATGGCTTGTTGGCTGAACGCCAGGGTATCGGCTTCAGGCCCGCCGGCCATGCCAAGGGGGGTTACGTTAACCAGCAAGTCTGCCTGCAGCCCGCTTTCGTCCGCCTGCCATGTAAAGCCGCAACGCTCGGCCAGGGCTTTGCCGGCATCAGCGTTACGAGCGATCAGCACGCCATTGCGAAAGCCCGCATCACGAAAGGCGCAGGCCACCGCCTGGGCCATGCCCCCACTGCCGCGCAGGGCCAAGCGCAGGGTGGGCGCCAAGGCATGACGGTCGATGAGCTGACGGATGGCCAGGTAATCGGTGTTGTAGGCTTTCAAGTAGCCGGCGTCGTTGACGATAGTGTTAATAGAGTCGATGGCTGCCGCTGAGGCGTCCAACTCATCCACTAGAGGAATGCAGGCCTGCTTGAACGGCATGGATACCGCGCAACCGCGAATGCCAAGCGCGCGAATACCGGAAATAGCCGCCGGCAGGTCGGTGGTAGTGAATGCCTTGTAGAAAAAGTCCAGGTCCAGGGCACGGTACAGGAAGTTATGGAAGCGAGTACCGAAGTTGCCAGGGCGCGCCGCTAGAGACATGCAGAGCTGAGTGTGTTTATTCGGGTAAATAGCCATTGAAGATCCGGCAGAGGGTGGATAGTTAAAGAATACGATACGTGAACTTACAGAACCTTTACCGTTCGCGCCCGCAAGTTTGACCCCTTTAGCTGTCATAGTGTTTACGGCAGTCCCAGGACCCGAGGGCGGGCTCCAGGCTCCGTCGTATTACGAGGAACCATCATGATTCGTCATCTACCCAAGATCGCCCTTCTCGTCGGCGCTTTGAGCCTCGCTGGCCAGGCGTCCGCACACGGCGGCGGCGTTGGCCCAGGTGTACTTGGCGCGGTGCTCGGCGCCGCGGTCGTAGGCGCGGTCGTGGCCCGACCAGCTCCGGTATATGTGCAGCAGCCGGTGTATGTCGCGCCGCAGCCCGTGTACGTGCAGGCGCCCCTACCGCCGGTTTATTACCAACCCGCGCCGGTCTATGTCGCACCGCCACCGCCGCCTGGCTACTATGCGCCGCGCCCCTATTACGGCCCGCCACGCTGGTAGAATCTCTCGCCCTCGAATGGCCAATGATGTAAAATGGCCACTATCGAGGGCGCCCCTGTCGCCGGCTCGCTCAGGCCTACATTGAGCGCATTGAGTCCGCGAGGTTCCTTGCATGTTTGGTTATCGCATCATGAACGTTATCGGTAGCGCCGTGCCTGAGCGCCTGCGCGACCTCGGCCTGCTCGCGTGCTGGTATGTAGTGCTGGACGGGCACGTCATCAGCCCGCCATTGATGTCTCGCAAGGATGCCGAACAGTACCGTTCCGACCTTCGTAAAGGCATTGCCGCCTGATCGGCCGACGCGCTGATTTTCTACGCCGCCGGTCGCGGTATCACGCAATTGAGCACCAACCGCTCGCCCGAGATGAAGAAACATTTAGCCGCCTGGGCAATCGACAGGCACTTGGCCATAAATTTACAATGCGGCTACTTTCGATGGCATGGCTGCCATACTTCTCCCTTTCTTGCGAGCGATCTTCGTGAAAACCCCTCTTTCGATACTCAGCCTATGCCTCGTGCTCGCAGGCGCTTGCATCTCGTCGAATGTGTCGGCCGGCGAAACCACGCTGGCACGGGATCCGTCCCAACTGCACCTGGCCTCGCACAGTGCCTTGCTGGTAGACCTGCAAACCAACCAGGTCATCTATGAAAACAAGCCGGACCAAGTAGTGCCTATCGCTTCGGTCACCAAGTTGATGACGGCCATGGTAGTGCTTGATGCCAAGCAGTCGATGACGGAAGACATCACTGTCGATATCAGCCAGACCAAAGAAATGAAAGGTGTGTTTTCCCGGGTAAAGCTTGGCAGCACCCTTAACCGCCACGACATGTTGCTGATCGCGCTGATGTCCTCGGAAAACCGCGCCGCAGCGAGCCTTGCACATCACTACCCGGGCGGTTACAGCGCCTTTATCGCGGCGATGAACGCCAAGGCCAAGGCCCTTGGGATGAGCCACACTCGCTACGTGGAACCGACGGGATTATCCGAGCAGAACGTCTCCACCGCTCGCGACCTCAGCAAGTTGCTGATAGCTGCGCGGCGCTACCCCATGTTGTCGGAATTGAGCACGACCAAGGAAAAGACGGTCGCGTTCAAGAAGCCTAATTACACCCTGGGCTTCCATAACACCGACCATTTGCTGAATCAAAAGAACTGGGACATCCAGATCACCAAGACTGGCTTTACCGACAAAGCCGGTCATTGCCTGGTGCTGGTGACCAGCATGGGCGGCCGGCCCGTGGCCATGGTGATCCTTGACGCGTTTGGCAAGTACACCCACTTCGCCGATGCCAGCCGTTTGCGCAGCTGGGTCGAGACCGGCCGTAGCACCAAGGCGCCGGCGGTGGCCATGCAATACAAGGCCGAGAAGCACCGCCAGCTGGCGGATTGAAGCAGCCACGGCCTGGGTAGGCCGTAGCCACCAGGCTCAGCCTGCGGGGGCGCAGGCCAGGCATGGCGCCTTCGGCGTTCATAACCGAGCCTGCGCCGAACCCTGGAATCTCCCACAGGCTGGGCCTAGCCGTGACTGGATCAGGCCGTGGTGCTGACACCCGTGCCGCTGGTGCCGCTACCCTCTTCGGCCAAGGCCTGAACAAGTTCCGCGGTCGCGGTTTGCAACTGCGAGTTGGTGGCCGTCACCTGGGCCTGGGCCGCGGCCACCGCCGCCGCCTTCTGCTCTTCGCTGCCATTGCCACTCATGGCCTTCTGCAAGGCCTGCTGCTCTTGGGCCAATTCCTTGCGCAACTCGGCGATCTGCTTTTGCAGCTTGGTAATCTTGGTGTCGGAGCTATCGCTGGAGCTGGCGCTGCCTGCCGCCCCACCCGCCACGGGCGCGGGCCCAGCGGTCTTGACAGCGGCCTGGCTGCTGGCGGTCGCCGTAGCGGCGGCGCTCGCCGTGGTATCGTCGGTCGCGGCCGTCGTGGTAGAGGTGGCAGCCTTGGTGCCGCTGCTCACGGTCTGGATGTTGATGTTCGAAGCGATGGCTGAAATGCTGGTCATACGGGAACCCTGTAGACGGTTTATGGGCCTACCTTTGATCGGCAGCAACCGCGCAGGCTTTAGAACAGATTGGTATCGCCCGTGTATCAACACGCTTACTCGCCCGAGCGGCGTGGCGAGCAGATGAAATAATCTTCAAATAGCGCTTAACCGAAACTTGGCACAATGCCACGGTCCGCTTTCGACCTGCAGGTACCTTCCATGACACGTGTATTGACCATCGAAGACGATGCCGTTACCGCCCGGGAAATAGTGGCGGAACTGAGCAACCATGGCCTGGAAGTGGATTGGGTCGACAACGGCCGCGAGGGCTTGGTCAAGGCGGTCAGCGGCGTGTATGACGTGATCACCCTGGATCGCATGCTTCCGGAGCTCGATGGCCTGGCGATCGTCACCACGCTGCGCACCATCGGCGTGTCCACCCCGGTGCTGATGATCAGCGCGTTATCCGACGTAGATGAGCGTGTGCGCGGCCTGCGCGCCGGCGGCGACGATTACCTGACCAAGCCATTCGCTTCGGACGAAATGGCCGCCCGTGTGGAAGTCCTGCTGCGCCGCAAGCAGGCCAGCGCTGCCCAGGACAACACCCTCAGGGTGGCTGACCTGGAGCTGGACTTGATCACCCGCGAGGCCCGGCGCGGCGGCCAGCCACTGAACCTGTTGCCCACCGAGTTCAAGCTGCTGGAATTTCTAATGCGTAACGCCGGCCAGGTGCTGACCCGAATGATGATCTTCGAAGAGGTGTGGGGCTATCACTTCGATCCGGGGACCAACCTGATCGACGTGCACATCGGCCGCCTGCGCAAGAAAATCGACCCTGCCGGCACACCGCCGCTGATCAAGACCGTGCGGGGCTCCGGCTATGTCATTGCCGAACCCGTCTAAGGGTTGGCGATCTTCCAGCAGCCGGCTGCTGGCGCTATACAGCTTTCTTTTCGTCGCCTGGAGCAGCATCTTGCTCGGCGTGCTGTATTTCGAAGTATCGGACTACCTCAACAGCCTGGCGCGGCAGTCGCTGATGGAGCGCCAGCATCTGTTTGCCCGCTTTGCCGGGCGTGACCTGGAAGACGCCCTGGCGGCGAGCCAGGCCTTCGACGACCGCGCTTTCGATGCCTACGGCCTGTTCGACGACGAACTCTACCCGGTGGCCGGTGAACTTCGGCGCATTCCCCGTGGCCTGGCGCTGGACGGCGAGATCTACGAGCTGGACGACTGCATCGACACCAATGACCCCAAACTGCCGCAGGACAGCTGCGCCGCCGTCGCCATGCCCACCCGGGACGGCCGCTGGCTGGTGCTGGTGCGGGACAATGGCTCGGTGTTCGCGGTCACCCACATCATTCTGCGAGCCCTGCTATGGGGCGTGTCGCTGACCATCCTGCCGGGTGCCGCAGGCTGGCACCTGTTGCGTCGCCGCCCACTGCGGCGAATTCGAAAAATCCAGGCCAGCGCCGAAGCGATCATGGCTGGCGACCTCGCCGGGCGCCTGCCGCTGTCCAACCGCCGCGACGAACTGGACATGCTGGCGGCGATCGTCAACGCCATGCTCGACCGTATCGAGAAATTAATGCTCGAGGTCAAAGGGGTGTGCGATAACATCGCTCACGACTTGCGCACGCCCCTCACCCGCCTTCGGGCCCAGCTCTATCGGATCAAGCAACAGACTGACGACAGCTCCGCCCAGGCGCAGCAGCTCGACCAGGCCATTGCCGACACCGATACCCTGATGGCGCGGTTTCGCGGCCTGCTGCGGATTTCCGAGATCGAGGACCATCGCCGCCGTTCCGGCTTCGTGGAACTGGACCCGCTGGAACTGCTGCGTGAGCTGCATGACTTCTACCTGCCACTGGCCGAGGAAGGCGAGCTGACGCTAGACCTCGAAACCCCTGCGACGCTACCGCCTATCGTTGGCGACCGTGCCCTGCTGTTCGAGGCGATCGGCAACCTGCTGAGCAATTCGATCAAGTTCACCCCTGCCGGTGGCCGCGTGCTGCTGCGCGCCGAGCTGCACAATGGCAGTACCCGCCTCAGCGTCGAGGATTCCGGCCCTGGCATCCCACAAGGCGAACGCCAGGCGATCTTCCAGCGCTTCTACCGCAGCGATGATTCCGCCCAAGGCGGCTTCGGCCTGGGGTTGTCGATTGTGGGGGCGGTGGTGAACCTGCATGGCTTCGGCCTGGAAGTGACCGACAGCACCCTTGGCGGGGCCAGCCTGGTGCTGGACTGCCGCCCCACCAATGCACTGGTTGCCACATGAACGTCCTCTACATTGCCGAACAACCTGATCAGGCGCTGATGCAGGTGTTCGCCGACCATGCCGGGGCTATCGTCAGCACCGCGCCAGAGCACGCCGACCGGCACTGGCAAGGGCGCTACCGGTTCATCGTGCTGGACCTGCCCCAGGCCCGACAGGATCTGCTGACCAAGGCGGTGGGCCGGCGTGGGCATGCCCGATTGTTGGTAGTGCTCGACCAGAGCGATTCGAGCACCCGCGCCCGCGTGCTTAAAGCCGGCGCCGACTTGTGCCTGCCTCGGCCGCTGAGCGCCGAGGAGTTGCAAGCGCGCATGCAGGCCCTCAGCCGCCAGTATGCGGCGCCAGCGCCCGAGCCCGCGCCAGGGCTGTGGTTGTCCAGCAACCGCCTGTTGCTGGGCCGGGGCAATTGCCAGCAAAGCGTCACCGTTACCGAGCAACGGTTGCTGGCATTGCTCGCGGCCCATGACGAGCCGATCAGCCGGCAAATGATCGAAGACCACCTCTGGGGCGCCACCCAGCCTTCTCGGGGCCCGCTGATCGAACGGCATATCTGCAACCTGCGGCGCAAACTGGCCGAGCTGGGCTTGCCCTATGCGCTGCAAACCCTGCGTGGCTACGGCTATTGCCTCAACGAGGCGCTGCGCCTACGCATCGATTGAGCCACTCAGCCGTGCACGAAGCCGGGTGAGCGTTTGTCGATGAAAGCGGCCATGCCCTCTTTTTGATCCTGGGTGGCGAAGGCGGCATGGAACACCCGCCGCTCGAAGCGCACCCCTTCGGCCAGGCCCAGTTCCATGGCGCGGTTCACGCTCTCCTTGACCATCATCGCTACCGGCAAGGATTTTTCAGCGATGACCGCGGCCACCGCCAGCGCCTCTTCCACCAGCGACGCCTTCGGCACGATCCGCGCGACCAAGCCAGCCCGCTCGGCTTCCTCGGCGTCCATCAGCCGGCCAGTGAGGCACAGCTCCATGGCTTTGGCCTTGCCGATGGCGCGGGTCAAGCGCTGGGTGCCGCCCATGCCCGGCAGCACCCCGAGGTTGATTTCCGGCTGGCCGAAGCGGGCGTTGTCTGCCGCGAGAATGAAATCGCACATCATGGCCAGCTCACAGCCACCGCCCAGGGCGTAACCCGCCACCGCGGCGATGATCGGCTTGCGGCGAGCGGCAATACGGTCCGCCTCGTGGAAGAGGTCGTCCATGTAGATGCCGGGGTAGTCCAGCGTGGCCATTTCCTTGATATCGGCGCCGGCGGCGAAGGCTTTCTCCGAGCCGGTGATGACCACGCAGCCGATGCCGGGGTCGCGCTCGACCTGATCCAGCACTCGATTCAGTTCACTGATCACCTGGGCGTTCAGGGCATTCAGCGCCTGCGGCCGGTTCAGGGTGATCAGCGCTACGCGCTGGTGAAAGGTCAGCACTATGGTTTCGAATTCGGGCATTTGTAGCTCCTTATGAGGCTTAGCCGAGGCATTCAATGGCGATCGCGGTCGCTTCGCCGCCACCGATACAAATGGCGGCGATCCCGCGCTTCAGGCCGCGCTGGCGCAGGGCGGCCAGCAGGCTCACCACGATGCGCGCGCCGGAAGCACCGATCGGGTGGCCCAACGCGCAGGCGCCACCGTTGACGTTCACCTTCTCGTGGGGCAGCTCCAGGCGGCGCATGCACGCCAGCGCGACCACGGCGAAGGCTTCGTTGATCTCGAACAGGTCCACGTCTTCCAGCGCCCAGCCGGTACGGGTCAGCAGCCGCTTGATGGCGCCCACAGGGGCCAAGGGGAACAAGGCTGGCTCGTCAGCGAAGGCGGCGTGCCCATGAATCACCGCCAGCGGTTGCAGCCCACGGGCCTGGGCCTGGCTCTGGCGCATGAGCACCAGCGCGGCGGCGCCGTCCGAGATAGAGCTGGCGTTGGCCGCGGTCACGCTTCCGCCTTCGCGGAAGGCGGGCTTGAGCGTGGGGATTTTTTCCGGCCGGGCCTTGGGTGGCTGCTCATCCTGGCTTACCGAGCGCGTTTCGCGGCCGGCTGGCGCGGTGACGGCGACAATCTCCTCCTCGAAGCTGCCGTCACTGATGGCCCGCATCGCGCGTTCCAGGGATGCCACGGCGTAGTCATCCTGGGCCTGGCGATCGATACCCTCGCTGGCAGCGCAGTCTTCTGCGAAGGTCCCCATCAGCCGCCCCGGGGTGTAGGCATCTTCGAGGCCGTCTAGGAACATGTGGTCGATGACCTTGCCATGGCCCATGCGGTAGCCGTTGCGGGCCTTGTCCAGCAGGTACGGCGCATTGGACATGCTCTCCATGCCGCCGGCGACCACGGTATCGGCGCTGCCGGCGAGCAACAGGTCATGGCCGAGGATGACCGCCTGCATACCCGAGCCGCACATCTTGTTGAGCGTGGTGCAGGGCGTACTCTTCGCCAGCCCGGCGCCCAGGGCCGCCTGGCGCGCGGGCGCCTGACCGAGCCCGGCAGGCAACACGCAGCCCATCAGCACTTCATCCACCGCGCCGGGCGCCACACCGGCACGCTCCACCGCGGCGGCTATGGCCGCGCTGCCCAAGCGGGTGGCGCTCAAGCCGCTGAGCGCGCCTTGCAGGCCGCCCATGGGGGTGCGGGCGGCGCCTACGATGACTACTGGATCATTCATGTTGGTTCTCCTAGCGAGCGGCCATGCGCAAGGCGCCGTCGAGGCGGATCACTTCGCCGTTGAGCATGTCGTTGGTAATGATGTGCAACGCCAAGGCGGCATATTCGGCAGGCTTGCCGAGCCTGGGGGGAAAGGGCACGGCCGCGGCCAAGGACGCGCGCACGTCATCGGTCATCCCAGCCATCATCGGCGTTTCGAACAGCCCTGGCGCGATGGTCATCACGCGAATGCCATGGCGCGCCAGCTCTCGCGCCGCCGGCAAGGTCAGGCTGGCGATCGCGCCCTTGGACGCCGCATAGGCGGCCTGGCCGATCTGCCCGTCGTAGGCCGCCACCGAGGCAGTATTGATGATCACTCCACGGCTGCCGCTGGCATCGGGGGAATTATTGGCCATGGCCGCAGCGGCCAGGCGCAGCAAGTTGAAGCTGCCGATCAGGTTGACGTCGATCACCCGCTTGAACGCTTCCAGCCCATGGGGCCCGTCGCGCCCAAGAATGCGTTCACCGAGCACCACGCCCGCGCAATTGACCAGGCCGTGCAAGGAGCCAAAGGCCTCGATGCCGGCGTCGATGGCCGCCTGAGCCTGGGCCACGTCGGTGATGTCGGCCACCGCCGACGGCATGCCCAAAGCGTCGGCGGTAGCCGCCACGCCTGCGGCGTTGAGGTCGACCAGTAACACTCGGGCACCGGCGTGGACCAGCGCCGTCGCGGTCGCTGCGCCCAATCCTGAGGCGGCACCGCTGACCACAAAGTTATTGTTTTGAATGTTCATGCTCAGCTCCTGGGAAACACCGTCACGCCGCATGCTCCGCGCTCGCGCGGAGTTCGGCAATGGCGTGGCCGGTCAATCGCGGTGAGCGTTTTCGCCAGTGCCCAGTACCAGGCTGCGGTAATGCCCGGGGTTGGAGCCGAACCACTGGCGGAAGGCGCGGTAGAACGAGCTTTCATCGGCGAAGCCCAGGCGCTCGGCGATCTGCGCCATGCTTACGCCCTCCTCGGCCAGCCAGGTGACCGCGCGCTCCTTGCGCACGCTGGCCTTCACCTGCTGCAAGCTCTGGCCCTCGGCCGCCAGCCGCCGGCGTAAGGTGGCCACCGACATGCCGTAGTCCACTGCCAGCTGGCTCGCTTCTGGCCAGGCGGCGGGTGGCGTTGTGCGCAGGCGGTCGCGCACCCTGCGTGCCAACCCGCCCGGGTCTCGATATTTCACCAATAGGTTGCCTGGCAGCTCGGCGCACACGGCCTGAAGGTCGGCCTCGGTGCGACGCACGGGCAGGTCCAGGCAATCAGCTGCGAAGATCAGGCGTGTGCAGGGCTGATCGAAGCGCAGGTTGGTGCCGAAAAACCGCCGGTAGTCCTCGCAATATTCCGGCGCCGGGCCACGCAGCTCCACGGCCAGGATCGGCACCCGCCGCCCCGCCAGCCAGCAGGTAAGCCCATGCACGATCATCCAGAACGTAAAGTACGTGAACGCAGGCGCTGGCTGCGCGGCTTCCTCGAGGCTGATCACCGCCACGCTGCGCTGGCGTTCCAGGCTGGCGCAAAAGCCGCCAAGCATCAGCCGAAGAAACTCCAGCCCCAGGCCCAAGCCGTCGGCCACACTGGCCTGGCCCATGGCGCTGCGCCACAAAAAAGCCAGGCTGCCGGCTCTCAGGGGGCGAGGCGCCATGTTGAAGAATTCGTCGTCGATGGCAACGGCCAGCTCCCGCCACAGGCCGGCGTACGTACTGGCCGATACCCGCGCGCTGTCGTCAGCGAGGGCCGCTGCCGGGATGTGGGCCTGGGCCAGCGCCTGTGCGGCGCAGCCGGGAGCAATCGCGTGCAGCGCCTGGCGCACCAACTCGATGGAAATGCTGTCTTTGATCATGGCCGTCCGCGCTGGCTTTTGGCGACCCATGGTAGAGTGCCGCGGCGGGAAAGTCAGCGGACCGCCCCCTCGCCGTTCCGCGGGCTTGGCCAATACTTTCGTTCAAGGAAAACCGCCATGCGCCTGCGCCTCATCGCTTTCGCCCTCGCCGCGCTGCTCGCCCCTTCGCTCCACGCCGACCAGCAGCCCCTGTATGGGCCACAACTCGAGGGGTTCGATTACCCCTACACCCTGCAACACTACCGCTTCGAATCCCAGGGCGCCTCGCTGGAGATGGGCTACATGGACGTGGCCGCCGGCGGCAGGGCCAACGGCCATACGGTGGTGCTGCTGCATGGCAAGAACTTCTGCGCCGCGACTTGGGAGGCCACCATCAAGGTGCTGAGCGACGCCGGCTACCGGGTTATCGCGCCGGACCAGGTTGGCTTCTGCACGTCCAGCAAGCCCGAGCACTATCAGTACAGCTTCCAGCAACTGGCGAACAATACCCACAACCTGCTGCTGGAATTGGGCATCAAGGATGCGATCGTCCTGGGCCACTCCACCGGCGGCATGCTCGCAGCCCGTTACGCGCTGCTCTATCCCGAGGAAACCGAGCGCCTGCTGTTGGTGAACCCCATCGGCCTGGAGGACTGGAAGGCCCTTGGCGTGCCCTACCGTAGCGTGGATGAGTGGTTTGCCCGGGAGGTCAAACTCAATGTCGACAGCATTCGCGAATACGAGCGCAAAACGTATTACAGCGGCCGCTGGGCGCCGGCCTACGAACGTTGGGTGACCATGCTTGCCGGGCTCAACCAAGGCCCCGGTCACAACGTGGTGGCGTGGAACTCGGCGCTGATCTACGACATGATTTTCACCCAGCCGGTGTACTACGAATTCGGCAACATCAAGGTGCCCACACTGCTGCTGATCGGGACCGCCGACACCACGGCCATCGGCAGCGATGTAGCGCCACCGGAGGTCAAAGCCAGGCTGGGGCACTACGATGTGTTGGGCAAGCAGGCCAGCCAGCGAATTCCTGGGGCCACCCTAGTCGAATTCCCGGGCCTGGGCCACGCCCCGCAGATGGAAGAACCGAAGCGCTTCCACAAAGCGGTGCTGGACTGGCTCGGGCAGCCGGCCACGCCCCCTACCAAGCAGGAGTAAAACGGATGAGCGAACTGCGGATTGCCGTGCTGGACGACTGGCAAGGCGTTGCCCAAGGCGTGGTGGATTGGACGGCTTTGGCCCAGGTGGGCCAGGTGGAGTTTTTACATCAGTACCCGGCGGGCGTTGACACCTTGGCAGAGCGCCTGGCGCCCTATGCCGTGATCTGCGTGATGCGTGAGCGAACTTCGTTCAACGCCGAACTGCTGCGCCGCCTGCCCAGGCTCAAGCTGATTGTGACCGGCGGCATGCGCAACGCCGCGATCGACCTGGCGGCAGCCGAAGCCCAAGGCATTACCGTGTGCGGTGGCGACAGTTATCGGCACGCCACGCCGGAGCTGACCTGGGCGTTGCTGATGGCGCTCAATCGCAACCTGGTGCAGGAGGCGCTTTCGCTACGCAGTGGCGGCTGGCAGGTTGGCTTGGGCGGTGACTTGCACGGTAAGACCCTTGGCCTCCTAGGGTTAGGTAACATCGGCGGCACCCTTGCGGGCTATGCCAAGGCCTTTGGCATGCAGGTGATCGCCTGGAGCCAGAACTTGACCCCGGAGCGCGCTGCCGCAGCAGGCGCCCGCCTGGTAGACAAACAGGCGCTGTTCGAACAAGCGGATATCCTCAGCGTGCACCTGGTGCTGAGTGAGCGCACCCAGCACTTGGTCGACGCCCAGGCGCTGGCCTGGATGAAGCGCGGCGCGCTGCTGGTCAACACTTCGCGGGGCCCGATCGTGAACGAGCAGGCGCTGTTGGCGGCCTTGGAAAGCGGCCGGCTGGGCGGAGCGGCGCTGGACGTGTTCGACCAGGAGCCGCTTGGCTTGGACCATCCCTTCCGGCGCCTGCCGAACGTCCTCGCCACACCACACATCGGTTACGTCAGCGAGAACAACTACCGAGCCTTTTTCAGCGCCATGATCGAAGACATTCTCGCCTGGCATGCAGGCCAACCGATTCGCCTGCTCGGGCCAAGGCCGGGCAGCGCTTAGCGCCGCTCGCCGGGCTTGGCTGGCATAGGCGCTGGCGCTGGGGCAGGAAAACGCTGCCCATTGCCAATGCCACCGTTCTCCAGCGTAGGCGGCCGGCCACCTGGCATTGCTTGCAGGCCCTGGCGCTGAGCTGGATTGCTGGGCACGCTGCCTTGGCGGCTATTAGGGTTCGCCCGCCGTATCGGGCTACTCAGCGGGTTTGCGTTCACCCCCGCGTTGGCCGCTGCCGTCGGTGCGGACGTAGCCTGCGGGGCTGCGGTCATCATCAAAACCAGCAGGCAAAACGCGGTTGAAAGTCTCGACATAGGGCCGTCCTCGCGAACCCCGCCTGCCCTGTGGTGTCGCAACACTGAGCCCTACGGAGTTTGCCATGGTTGTTTTGCTTCGCCGCGCCTTGCTATTCATGCTCTGCGGGAGCCTCGGCGCCTGTGCAGTGTTCAGCCCGCGGGATCCGCTGATCGTACAGGTAGCGGGCTTGGAGCCCGCACCTGGCGCTGACCTTGAGTGGCGCGCTCAGGTAAAGCTTAGAGTGCAAAACCCTAATCGCGAACCGGTGGACTATGCCGGGGTCGCCCTTGCGCTGGAGGTCAATGGCCAGCCGTTAGCCAGTGGTGTAAGTGCCGAAAAGGGCACCCTGGGCGGCTATAGCGAGGCGCTGCTGACCATCCCGGTGACGGTTTCGGCGTTTTCCGTGCTGCGCCAAGCCTGGGCCTTGGCCGACCTGCAAGCGAGCAAGGGGGTGGCCTATCGGCTCAACGGCAAACTGGATACGCCCGGGCTGATGGGCGCGGTACGCTTCAGCGACAGCGGTCGCCTGGACCCGCTCACGTTGGCCCCGCCGGGGACCCTGCCGTGAAGATCAGCGGGCGGCGGCCATCAGCTTGTTGACTTCGCCACGAACCAGGTTGGCGTAGTCCGGCGGGGAGAGCTGTTCGAGCTCCGTGCGCACCCACTCAGCCCATTTGCCCTTGCGCCGGGGCTTTTCCGCGATAAGCCGGGCGGCCTCGGCCTTGGCGCGGCCAAGGTTGGCTTTCCAGCTTTCGAAATGCCGAGCTTTTTCGGCTTCGATGGCCTGGCGTTCGGCGAATGTTTTGTTGGCAAGATTCAGACTCATGCACCCCACCTGCGGTGATTGTTTCAAGTGCCGTAGTTTACACCGCCCTGCAACTTTCAGGGTCACGGGCAATCCCATTGACCACAGTCGCGAACGAGGAAGCCGCCATGGCCCGAAAACCTTCTAACCCCTTGATTGACGAGCAGATCATGGACCAAGCCTTCAGCGAACTGGCGGCATTGGTGGAAGAATCCGAGGGCTTGCTCGGCGGTCGCCTTGGGTTCGGGCGTCGCCGCGCGGCAAAACGCCAGTTCGACCGCGCGCTGCAGCGCGCGACCGGCTTGGTTCAGGAACTGGGCGATCAGGCCGCACCGGCCTTGCGCAGCACGGAACGCTATGTGAGCGAGAATCCGCTCAAGGCATTGGGAATCGCCGCTGGGGTGGGCGTGCTCGTGGCCTTGCTGATCAATCGCAGCGATTGATCAGCCCTCCGCCCACTGCCGCAACTGCGCCAAGTGCTCAGGGGCCAGGGCAATGCCCTGCTGCTGCGCTTGGGCGCGGTTCTGGTAACGCCGCTCACCGGCCAGCCGGCTGACACCGGCCTGCGCCATACGGTCGACCAGTTCCCGTGCCCGCTCGGCAAAATCGTTGCCCGCCGCCCTGGCGGGATCGATAACGATCAATAGCTGGCCAGTCCAGGGCGTCTGTGCGCCAGGGTGGCGAGACCAATCGAATTCGAACGAGAAATTCCCGCCCGTCAGCCCAGCGGCCAACAGCTCGACCATCATCGACAGCGCCGAGCCCTTGTGCCCGCCGAACGGAAGCAAGGCCCCGCCATCCAGTACAGCCTTGGGATCGGTGGTTGGCTGGCCATGCCGGTCTACCCCGGCGCCGCTAGGCAACGAATGGCCTTCACGCGCTGCTATCTGCACATCCCCGTGGGCCAATGCGCTGGTGGCCATGTCGAACACCAGGGGCGGGCGGCCGGCGCAAGGCGCGGCGAAAGCGATCGGGTTGGTGCCGAAGACCGGGCGACTGGCCCCGTGGGGCACCACGCAGGTCATGCTGTTCACCACGCTCAGGGCGATCATCCCTTCCTCAGCGAAGGGCTCGACGTCCGGCCAGAGGGCGGCGAAGTGGTGGGAGTTGCGGATGGCCAATACGGCGATCCCTGCCTCGCGGGCCTTGCGTACCAGCAGCGGGCGCGCGGCGCTCAGTGCCGGTTGCGCAAAACCGTTCCCTGCATCCACGGCGATGTAACCGCTGGCGACGTCTTCCACCTGTGGCACCGCCGCCCCGTTCACCCAGCCACTGGCCAGGGTCGAAAGGTAGCCGGCCATGCGAAACACGCCGTGGCTTTGCGCCCCATCACGCTGGGCCGTGGCGCAATTGTGCGCCAGCACCGCGGCGACCTCCGCAGAAGCGCCATGGGTGACGAATATTCGCTCCAGCAACGCACTCAGCTCGGTGAAGCTTATGGTTTCGCTCGGCGCGTTCGCGCCCACTGCTGCAGACATGCCCTTTCCTCGACTTTTGGAACCAGCCGGTATTAATCACACCGCGGGCACTGGAGTGTCAACGCTGGACCTTGCGGCGCATTACGCCGTTGATCACCACCGCGAGGACCGCCACGCCGATAGCCAGGTACTGGAAAGTCTTCTCGTCCAGGCGCCCCTGCGCCTGCAACCAAGACAGCCCAAGCATGATGGCGACGATGACCATCGACAGAAGGAGGGAATATTTCAAACGCTGCATTTGTGTCATACGAGGCTCTGTGTGTATCGGTGTGCATACCAAGTGGAAACGAACGCACGGCAATATTCACGCCGTACCGGCGTCATATTACCGCGCCCACTCATGTGGTGCGGTGCTTTAAACCACGAGGAGTACCCGATGTTGCGTCGAATCGCTTGGCTGATTCCAGTTCTGCTCACCGCCAGCCTTAGCGGCTGCTGGTTGTTCATGCCGCCAGGCGGCCCGGGCGGTGGTGGCCACGGAGGTGGCGGTCACGGTGGCGGCCCTGGCGGCGGCGGTGGCCCTGGGTTCATGAACCCGCGGTGAGCGGCGTCCACGGGAACGGCGAGTTTTCCGGCTCAAGCCGTTCCCGCTTAACAACCTTCCAAGGGGCCAGCAAGCTTGCCAGCTCCCCTTGGAAGGAATCTGATCATGCTTATCTCTCCGCGCCTGTTAGCCTTTATCAACGTACTTAGCGCACCGGCCGCAGCCCTGACGGTCGAACACATCAGCGAAGCCGAATTACGCGGGTATACCGCGGCCCTTGCCGAACAAACGAGCAGCTCGCGTTGGCAGCAGCTTTGGCATCACAGCCGCCGCGCAGGGCATTTCGACTCCGCCGGCGCCCAGCCTCGGTTCACCCTCCCCTTGCGGGACATCCCGGGGATGGTCCGGCAAACGCTCGCCGAGCCTCACCAGCTACGTATTCAAACGCCCACGCTCACTCGGCTGCGCCGAGACTTCAGCCCCAGGGTGACCGGCCAGGTCGCTGAGCGCCCCTTGACCGCGATTTGCCTGCTGGTGGACTGGCGAGGGGCTCCAGAGAAAACTACCCAGAAACCACTGCGCGCCGCGGACCTGTTCTATGTCAGCTTTGCCAAAGCTGAACCGTGTTAGAAAACGGGCAGCCGCATAACAGAGCCTTCCGCGACAATTTTTGTCGATTCGCCCCACCGCTGAAGCGGATGTTGCGCACACGCCAGGCCGAAATTTCCGTTGCCGCCCACGTGCACCCTGCCCATGCAGTGCCGGCGTTGCCTGCGCACAATGCCGGCGCCACTTGGCAAAACGGACACTTCGCAATGAAAGGATTTCAGCATGGACACCCTTGATCTGAGCCAGGTCGATACCGCCAGACTGCCCCATTCCCTACGCGCGCTGATCGACTGCATCGGCGTCGAACAAGCCTACCGCCTCACCTGCCTATATGGCGGCCGCCCACGCTACATTCCCAAGAACCCTGCCCGCTCGGCCCTCGCCCAGCTGCTGCCCGCCGCGGCCCTGGAAGCGCTGACCGCCCGTTTCGCCGGTACTTCGCTGGAAATCCCCAAGCCCGACCATTTCGAGCGTCAGCTACGGGACCGACGGATCCTTGAAGAAAGCACGCAGGGCCTTTCGCGCGCGGAGCTGGCGAACCGCTATGGGCTGAGCTTGCGCCAGATCGGCAACATCCGTCGCAGCCAGACCACGGCCCAGGCCTGAGTTTCCCTATTCGCCATCTGCCTGGGCGGCGGCATAGTCGACCGCGCGGCGCATGCCGCGCTGATAACGTACGGAAGGGATATCCAACATGGCTAATGAACACAACGACCTGATTGGCTCGGTCATCAACGCACTGCCGCTCGACCGCATGATCGCCGGCCCCCTGCAAGCGATGATCCAGGCACAAACCGCCGCCAGCAAATCCTATGCTGACTTCCTTCTCGGCGTATGCGTCCAGGACGGCAAGGCTGTTTCGGTAAAGTTCGACTATGACGAAACCATCACCGACGAAAACGGCACCTACAAAGGCACCGTGGCTAAGTCCATGCAGATCCCTCTGCTCGCTGCGGTCACTCACCCGAACATTTCTATCAGCGAGGGTACGATCGAGTTCGAGCTCAACATCACACAAGCGGCGGAGGACACTAGCCAAACGGCTTCAAGCGCTGATATCCAGAGTGAGTTGGGCTGGGGGCCTTTCAAACTATCGGTAAAGGCCCAGGTTTCTCACAGCAAGGCGCAAACCCGCAAGACAGACACCCGTGCGCGCTACGCCTTCAACACCAAGGTCGTTCGCCAAGATCCGCCCGAAGCCCTGATGCGCGTTATCGATATGCTTACCGACGCAGCGGTGAAACCGGTGCGCCTGGGCAACTCCACACTTAATACAGAAGAGGCTGCCTTGACGGCCTCGGCGCTCCCTGGCCCGCAGGGCTCCTCCGCACCGGCATCGTCCATTGGCCCCGGCGCCTCTGTACGGCCCGGCACCGTGGTCTGACACGCCCGGCTTTCTTAACCTTTACCGTTGAAGCTGTCGCCCCCCGCGCCGGGGGCGACACCGTGCCAAGGAGACTGCTCACGTGGGATTTTTTTCCCGAAAGGAACCCATGATCCCCAGCGACTTGCGGGACATCACCCGCGGCCTTCATGAAGCCGCCAGCAGCGCCAACAATTTGATTGCCCAGCAGTACATCAAACTGTTCGACCAATTCTTCGACTACGACCCTGACGACCTTGGCACACCCATGAAGGCCAAGATGGTCGAGGTCGCCCTGGACGACCATCACAGTATGCGGGTGCCACTGATTACCCTGGTTTCACCCCGAGGGCTGGCCTTGGAGACGATGAACGTCGACCTGTCGGTGAAGGTGGCCGGGACCGAAGCCGAGGCCGTGAGCCACGCCTTGGAAAATGGTGAGCTCAGCTGCGAGCGGTTCTACGTCACGCTCGGCGGTGCCCGCCCGGATCCCGCGCAGCGCAATGCCGATGAGATTCAGATCAGCCTGAGCTTCAAGGCCTGTGAGCCCCCGGAAGCAGTGCACCGGCTTATCGAGGAATACACCCAGCTCATCTCGCCCCTGCGGGCGCCGCGGGGCGGGCCTTCCACAGACGCCACCGGCGGCTAGAAATCCTTCTTGTAGAACAGGTCCAGGGAGCTGGCCACGCCACTGGCGGCTTCTAGATACAACTGGCGGGTCAGGGCATAACGCAGCGCCACAGTGCTGGCAGGCTCGAAGACCCCCACCCCGTAGCGCAGGGTCAAGCGGTCGGTCAGGTTGCCGCTGGCTACCACGCTGGTGGCATTGCCGCTGCCTTCGGTATCGAGCTCGAAGTCCTGCACGCCCAGGCTCTTGGCCAGCTTGCCAGTAGTCGAGGCACTGCCCATCAATCCCAGGCCCAGTGCCGCTTGCGCAAGCAGGTTGCTGTCCTCGCCATCGGTGCTCAAAGGTCGCCCCAGAATCAGCCAGGACAGCGCCTGCTCCTGGCTCATCGCAGGTTCGGCGAACACCTCGCTGGTGGGCTGCTGAGCGCTGCCGCTAAGGCGGATGCCAGCGGTCACATCGCCGGTCTGGCGGATCGCTTCCACATCCAGGTAAGGCTGATCCACGGGCCCGGTGAAAAACAGCCTGGCGCGGCGCAACGTCAGCCGCTGGCCATACGCGCGATACCGGCCGTTGCGCAATTCCAGCGAGCCACGCGTATCGAGATCATCGCCAATGTGCAAATGCCCGGCGATGTCAGACTGTAAGCCGAACCCTGTGAAGGTGAGCTTGTCCTGGCCCACATCGACGTTCACGTCCATCTTGATTCCCAGTTGCCCCCGCGTGGGCGCCTCACGCCCCACCACGATCGCATCGCTGGACACCTTTACCGTCGAAGGCGGCAGCTGGCGAACGGTGATGCTGCCCCTAGGTACCGTCACCTGCCCACTGAGCGCCAGCTGCTGTTCTATCAGGGTAAGGTGCAGGTCAGCGCCTGCCTCCACCTGGGCATACGGCTGAACCGCCACCGGTAGCTGGGTCGCCACCACAGCCAGGTCCAGCTTGAGCGGGCCAGCCCAATCCAGGTATCCGCTGACCTTGCCCTGCCCCTGCGCGCCACTGCGCCAACCGCCGTCGAGCTGCAGGTGGCTGCCGTTCATGCGTGCCTGTAGGCTGAGGTCTTCCACGCTCAGCGGCAAGTCGGGTGCAGAGACGCTGCCGCCCGTAAGCGAAAAGGCGCCATCCACGCGCGGGTCGAGCAAAGTGCCACCGAGCTGGCCGTTGCCCTGCAAGTGCCCTGCAACTCGCTCGGCCTGTTCGATCAAAGGGCGCAGCAAGGCGACGTCCAGGCCGTCGAGACGGAAGTTACCGGACAACGGCTTTTGCGGGCCGAACGGATCGATGCTGGCCTGCAGGTGCAATTGCCCTAGCCCACGCCCGTCGAACGTCACTTCGGTGTTCACCTGGCGCGGCTCGACCTTGCTGGCTACCCGCAATGTGCCGTAGGGGAACCTCACCTGCTGTTCGCCTTGGCGCAGCGATAACGTGCCATTACTGACATCCAGCGATAACGCGCCACGAGTGCCCACTCCGCCAAGGTCCAGCTGCACATCAGCGCTGGCAGTCCCCTCCCAGCCAAGTTCCGGCGGCAGCCAAGGTTTAAGGCTCGCCATCGGGAAACCCCGCAGCCGCAACCGCAGCCGCGGATCTGGGGCCAGGCGCTGGTCATCGGCGCATAGGCTGGCGACGCCAGACCTCCAGCAGTGTGCGCCCAGCTCTACCGTCCCATCGGCCAGCCGGCGAAGGCTCGCTGGCGCCTGCAGCGCCCACGCTTGCCCGCTGCTGGCAACGTTTCCGCTCGCCAGGCGCCCCTTCCAGGCGCCGTCGGCCCAATTGCCATCCACGCCAAGGGCAAGCGCCAGGCGCGGGCCGTCGAGGTTGAACTGCACGTTGTGGTGCTTGAGATCGCCGCCGCCCTTGCCGGTGAAGGTGCCCAGGTCGGTATCGGCGAAGTTCAGCCCCGCGCCTTTGAGTGAAAGCGTCGCCTGTTGCCGGTCATCAATGCGGCCAAGCACGGCGAGGCTGCCCAGGCGGCTGGTTTCCCAGGCCAGGCGTTGCCCGTCCAACTGCACGTCCCCTTGCGGCCGAGCGGGGCTGCCCGCCAGCTTCAAGCGCCCTTTGAGCGTGCCCGCCAGCCCTGGCCATAGTTGATCCAGGCGGGGTGCATCCAGGGCGAAGACGGCATCCAGCCGCTCGTCACTGCTGCCGCTGCCAGTCAGGTGGTTGGCACCCAGCGCAACGTCCAACCCGGCCACTTGCCAGCGGGCACCACCGCCATGGACCGCGCCTTGCAACCGCGCGGGTTGCCCCCGCAGTTGGCCGGTGATCCCAAGCCGCGCATCGAGGCTGAGTACACCGCCCTGCACGCGCCCCTCACTGGTTACGGTGCCCGCCAGCTTGCCCGGCAGTGCCGCCAGCCAGTAAGCAGGGTTTACATTGGCCAGGGTCAAGTCCGCAGCCCACTGGATATACGTTTCGAACCCAAGCTTTAGCTGCCCAGCCACTTGCCCCTGACCCGCGACCAGCTGCAGTTGGGGCAATACCAGTTGCGTGCTATCTCCGCTGAACGGCGTAGTCAGGCTGAACGGCCCGGCGGGCCCCTGGAACTCACCGGCCAGGTTACCGAGGTAATGGCCGCTGCCGTATCGCACCAGTGCCTTGAGGGAACGAGCAGTAACAGGCGGTGGCTCGGCTTGGGGATACAGGCTGGTCCAAGGAAAATCCTGCCAGTCCAGGTTGGCCTCGGCCGTCAAGTCTCCTGCCCAGCTGAGCGTGCCGATGACACTCGCACGATGCTGCGCGTCCGCCGTCAAGCTCAGCTCATTCAGCTGCGCCCCATTGGCGTCTGCCTTGCCGCGCAGGGCCAGCGCAACCGCTCCTTGCTCGCCCGGCAGGCTGGCGTCGCCTTGAATCGCGTACCCCTGCTGCAGGTCCCCCTCGGCTCGCAACCGGAGCCCTTGCAGCGTCAAGGTAGTGGGTAGCGCTTGCTCGGCGACAAAGCTATCGGCGTGCAGTTGAAGTTTCGCCGGCAGATGTTCGGCCAAAGGCTGCAGCGAACCGTTGAGGGCAGCCTCGAGGTAGCCGGAACTGCGCGCGGCCAGTTCGAGCGTGCCGGCGACATCACCTTTGAGCGCGCCTTTCACCTCCCAGGGCCGGCCATCTACGCTAGGCAGCGCCAGAGCAAGCTGGGCATCCAGCGGCCACTCACCTTCGGGGCGCACTTGCCCGCTCAGGTCCAGATGCATGCCGGCATAGGCCAGGCGCAGCGTGCCAACTTGCAGGCCGGAGGCGTTCCATAGCCCGGCCAGGTGCACGTCGGTGAGCAACGGCTGGCCGCCATAACGCACCTCTCCCACATCGACGTCGCCCAGTTCCAGGCCGATCGGCAAGCGCAGCCCCGGCAACTGCAGAGGGCCGGTCGAAGGTGCGGCCTCGGTCGCAGGCCCTGTCTCGATGGCCACGGTGCCTGCCGCGAGCTGCCGAACACAGAGCGTCAGGCGCAGCAAGCAAGACGGCGCCCAACTCAACCGGGGCTCCTGGACGCTTATGCGCAGGCCGCTGGAATCGGCCCAGCTGAGCTGCCGGGCTTGCCAGCTTCCGCCGAGCCGCCCTTCGAAGCCTTCGGCTTGAACCCCAGGCGCATGGTCCAGCAGCCAACGGCTGCCGCGCTCGGTGCCAAGCCCCACGGTGATGATACCGACCAGGGCCATTAACATGCCCACCAGCGTACCTGCGACAATCAGCGCCCAGCGCCAACGCCGAGTCATAGCTCCGGCCCCATGGAAAAGTGCAAGCGAAACCCTCCCCCGTCATCGAGCCCGCGCGCCACGTCCACACGGATCGGGCCCACCGGCGATACCCAGCGCAACCCTACGCCCACACCGGTTTTCAGGCTAGGGAGGTCAAGGCTGTTGAAGGCATTGCCCTGGTCGATAAACGTCGCCACCCGCCATTTAGGGGCGAAGCTGTATTGATATTCCGCGGTTCCAGCGACCATATAGCGGCCGCCGATACGGTCGCCGTCGCTGTTTTCCGGAGACAGGCTCTGGTAGTCGTAGCCGCGGACCGTCTGGTCGCCGCCGGCAAAGAAGCGCAATGACGGCGGAATCGCCTTGTAGCCATTCGTTGCGCTCCCCCCGACCTGCAACCGGGCAAGAAACCGATGGCGTTCGAACAGCGTCGTCAGACCGCGCAATTGCACGTCGGCATGGAGCAGGTTGGCATCCGACAGCAACCCCTCCTTGGCAACCTGGGCGTCGAACTGAAGGCGATAGCCGTTGTTGGGGTCCACCCGGCTGTCGCTGTGCAGGTAGCTATAGCTGATGCCCGGCATCACCAGGTTGCTCAGGCCAGCGTCGTCGCCCAGCCGGTATTCCTCGCGTTGCCATTTGAGCGAGATCACCCGCTGCCAGCCACCGGGCAGCTTGCTGTGCCACTCGGGGCCTACGGTCAGCAGCTTGCTCAGGCTGTCCGTGTCGGCGATCTCTTCGTACTGGTAGCCCGCGGCATAGCGCAGCTTGTCGGTCAGGGGCGAGGCCAGCGGCACGTCATACCACAGCCCCACATTCTGGCGGGGGGCGGACAGCTCCGCCTCGGCACCGTAGCTGTGGCCCTGGGCGTTGACCCAATGCCGGGTCCAGTTGGCCTTCAGCCGCGGGCCTACATCGGTGGAGAACCCCCCGCCCAGGCCCAAGGTACGAGGTGCGCGGGCGGCCAGGTCTACCTGAACCGGGACCCGTTGCCCTTCCGCCGGCTGTGGCGACGCTTCCACGGTAACGCCCTGGAAATAACCGCTCGATTGCAGGTCGTGGTTCAGCTGGGCCACCAGGTCGGCGTTGTATGGATCGCCCGCCTTGAAGGGCACCATGCGCTGCAGCAGCCGCGTATCGATGATCGAGTCGCCTTTGAAGGCCACTTCGCCAAAGTGATAGCGCGGCCCGCTCAGGTAATGCAAGGCGATATCAGCCGTGCCGGCGGCGGGATCGACCCGCAACTGCTGTTGCTCGAAGTGCCCGTCGAAAAAGCCGAAGCGTGAGGCCTGGTTGAGGATCAGCCGCTTGGCATCCTCATAATGGCCATGATTGAGCGGCATGCCGGGCGCCAGCGCCGGGCTGCGGGGCACGCGGAACTCAGGCATGGCCGCAGCGGGGCCGTCAATGCGCACCGACACCTCGCGCAAGCGCACCGGCTCACCGGGTTGCACTCGTACGCGCAGCGCCGGCTCAGCGCCGCCGCGGACGTCGGCATGAATGACTGCGTGATAAAACCCCAGCGCTTCCACGGCATCGCGTGCCTGAGCCTCGGCGATCCGGCGAAGCTGTTGCAGCGCATGCTCGTCGCGGTCGGCAACATTGCCTACATAGGCTTCGATATTGGCTCGCAACGCCGGATTGGGGGGGCTCAGCTCTACCTGAAGGCGGCTTTGTGCCGCGGCGTTCGCCGCAAGGCAGGCGAGCAACAGCCCGCCGCTTGTTCGTCCTGAATGCTTCATGCACGCGATCCTAGCACGGTTCTGCCCCTGAACTGGTTCCTGGCGCGTCCGGCTGGCCTGACCGAAGCAGCTCCGTTAGGATCAGCGTTTTTCCTGCAAGGTTGTCGCGTCATGAAAATCGTTTCGTTCAATATCAACGGCCTTCGCGCGCGACCGCACCAGTTGGAGGCGTTGATCGAAAAACACCGCCCCGATGTGATCGGCCTGCAGGAAACCAAGGTCGCAGATGATCAGTTCCCACTCGAGGCGGTACGCTCGCTGGGTTATGAAGTGCATTACCACGGGCAGAAGGGCCATTACGGCGTCGCCCTGCTGTCGCTGAAACCACCGCTGCGCTTGGAAAAGGGCTTCGAGGGCGACGAGGAAGACGCTCAACGGCGGTTTATCTGCGGGCAGTACGCTGATCACGACGGCCAGCCGATCACCATCATGAACGGCTATTTCCCCCAGGGCGAAAGCCGCGACCACCCCACCAAGTTCCCCGCCAAGGAGCGTTTCTACGCCGACCTCCAGCAATTGCTCGAGCGCCATCACCAACAGGCGATGCCGGTGGTGGTGATGGGCGATATGAACATTTCCCCCGAAGACAGCGATATAGGAATAGGCCCGGAAAACATGAAGCGCTGGCTGCGCACGGGCAAGTGCAGCTTCCTGCCCGAGGAGCGGGAATGGCTCGGCCGGCTCAAGCAATGGGGCCTGGTGGATACCTGGCGCCACCTGCACCCAGAGGTCAACGATGTATTCAGCTGGTTCGATTACCGTAGCCGCGGCTTCGAGGATACCCCTCGCCGCGGGCTGCGTATCGACCTGATCATGGCCTCGACCGGCCTCCTGCCACGCGTGCGGGCGGCAGGCGTGGACTACCAGCTGCGAGGGATGGAAAAGCCTTCGGACCACGCACCTATCTGGCTTGAGCTGGGCTGACCGCTGTCATCTGGCGGTCATGACGCCGTCTTATTCTGCCAGCCTCATTGCGCAGGGTTCGCCATGCTCTCATTCAGGGCCCGACATCTGCTGTTCGCTTGCCTGGCTAGCCTTATAACAGCCCCCGAGGCAGGTGCTGCTCCGTTGCCGGTGCTGCGCATCCAAGGGTCGAACACCATGGGCACCGAGCTGTTGCCAGCGCTGGTGCAGGGGCTGTTTGTCAGCCGCGGCCTGAGCGAGGTCCGTACCACACCGCTAGGCGCGGATAACGAGTGGCAGGTGATCGGCCATGCGCCTCAAGGCCCGGCGCTGCAAGCCGAAATCGACGCCCACGGTACCGCCACCGGGTTCGCCGCGCTCGCGACAGGCAGCGCCGACCTCGCCGCGGCGTCGCGGCCGATCCATCCCCAGGAGCAAGCGGAGCTGTATGGCGCGGCCGACCCGGCGGCCACTGGCACCGAACAGGTGATCGGAATCGACGGCTTGGCGATTATCGTCCATCCCGGCAACCCTCTACGCAGCCTGGATGCCGGGCAACTGGCGAACGTATTCTCCGGTACCGTCACCCGCTGGGAGCAACTGGTTGTACCCCTGGGCCCGATCCATCTATATGCCCGCGATAACCGGTCCGGCACTTGGGAAACCTTCCGCGACCTGGTGCTGGCCCCGCGCGGCCTCACGCTGGTGGACAGCGCCCAACGGCTGGAATCCAGCGCCCAGCTTAGCTCGGCAGTGAGCCAGGACCCGCAGGCCATCGGCTTCATTGGCCTGCCTTATGTGCTGAGCAGCCGGGCCCTGGCCATTGGCGATAACGAAGCGAGGCCGCTGGCACCGACCACAGACGCCATCGCAACCGAGGACTACCTGTTATCGCGCAGGCTCTACCTATATACCGCCCCTGTCGCAGCCAACGCCTGGGCCACCGCCCTTGGCCGGTTCGCCCAGAGCGAGGCCGGTCAGCGCATCGTCGCCGAGCAAGGCTTCGTAGCCCAACAGATCCATGCCGTGGCGGTGCAACCAGCCGCGGGCATGCCGGAGCGCTACCTTGCGCTGGCGCGCGAAGGGCGCCGATTAACCGTGAATTTCCGCTTCGCCGGAGCGAGCGCCAGCCTCGACAGCAAGGCCATGGCAGATATCGAACGCTTGGCCGGCTATTTGCAAGATCATCCGACAGAGCGTCAGCAAGTGGTGCTTGTTGGGTTTGGCGATACCAAGAGCGAACCCGGGCGCGCTCAGCTGCTGTCACACCTGCGGGCGATGACCGTTCGGCGCGAGCTGACTCGGCGTGGCATCACACCACGTGAAGTGGTGGGGCTGGGGGAACAACTGCCGGTGGCGAGTAACGCCTATGAAAGCGGGCGGATGCGCAACCGGCGAGTAGAGGTCTGGGTTCACTGAGCGAGGCGGTGGCGGTCCAGCTCGCATTTGGCGATTGCCGCGCGATGCACCTCATCGGGGCCATCGGCCAGGCGCAGCGTGCGCTGCATGGCATACATATACGCCAGGGGCGTATCGCCGCTGACCCCTGCCCCACCATGCAGCTGGATGGCGCGGTCGATGACGCGCAGCGCCACATTGGGCGCCACCACCTTGATCTGGGCGATCTCGCTGCGTGCGACCTTGTTACCCACCGTGTCCATCATATAGGCGGCGCGCAGGGTGAGCAGGCGAGCCATATCAATCTCCATTCGCGAGTCGGCGATCACGTCTCCATTGCCGCCCAGCCGGGCCAACGGTTTGCCGAAGGCCTCGCGGTCCAGCGCGCGGCGGCAGGCCAGCTCGAGCGCCCGCTCCGCCATGCCAAGCGAACGCATGCAGTGATGGATCCGGCCTGGGCCAAGCCGCCCCTGGGCGATCTCGAAGCCGCGGCCGGGCCCGAGAATGACGTTATCCAAGGGCACCCGCACGTCCTCGAAATGCACTTCGGCATGGCCGTGGGGGGCGTCGTCGTAGCCAAATACGGTCAGCGGCCGCACGACCTTCACACCTGGCGCGTCCATAGGCACCAGTACCATGGAATGCTGGCGGTGCCGGTGAGCGCCGGGATCGGTCAGGCCCATGAAGATCATGACGCGGCAGCGTGGGTCACAGGCGCCGGAGGTCCACCACTTGCGACCGTTGATGACCCATTGATTGCCGTCGCGCACGGCCGTGGCTTGCATGTTGGTTGCGTCGGACGAAGCCACGTCCGGCTCGGTCATGGCAAAGGCGGAGCGAATCTCACCTTCGAGCAGAGGCTCGAGCCACTGTTTCTTCTGCTCTGGCGTGCCATAACGCACCAGCACTTCCATGTTCCCGGTATCAGGCGCCGAACAGTTGAAGGGCTCGGAGCCGAGCATCGAGCGGCCCATCAGCTCGGCCAGCGGAGCATACTCAAGGTTGGTAAGGCCAGCGCCCAGCTCGGACTCTGGCAGGAACAGGTTCCACAAACCCTCGGCCCGTGCCCGCCGCTTGAGCTCTTCCATGGTCCCGGTAGGGCGCCAGCGGTCACCCTGGGCGAGCTCCTCGGCAAAGCGTGCTTCAGCCGGAAAGACCTCGGCTTCCATGAAGGCATTGATGCGGGCGCGCAGCGCTTCAACCCGCGGCGAATAGGCGAAATCCATAGGAAGTCCGATGCTCCAAGGGGCCGGCGGCCCGACGAGAAGATCCTAGAAGCGCGGTGAGTATTTGGCGAGCCTATTATCCTCGTGTATAAACATTCATAAGCTCTATACGCCCACTTCATCTACAACAAAAGGAGCGCGCCGCCGATGAACCTCAACAAGGTAGACCTGAACCTGTTTGTTGTCTTCGACGCTATTTATACCGAGGCCAACCTCACCCGGGCCGGGCAGATCGTCGGCATTACCCAACCCGCGGTGTCCAATGCGCTGGCACGCCTACGCGAAACCTTCAACGATCCGCTCTTCGTGCGCACCGCCCAGGGCATGGTCCCTACTCCCATGGCGCAGAACATCGTCGGGCCGGTGCGTAACGCGTTGTCGCTGCTGCGCGTTTCCGTGCAGGAAAGCCGGTTGTTCAACCCTGCCCAGGCGAGCAAGACGTTCCGCATCAGCATGACTGACTTGCTCGAGGCGGTGATGTTACCTCCGCTGCTGCGCCGCCTCCGGCGCCAGGCGCCCGCGCTGGTGATCGAAAGCTTTCTGTGCAAGCGGCGGGAAACCACCAAGGAACTGGCGGCAGGACGGCTGGATTTCGCCGTGGATGCCCCGCTCAATACCGACCCCCAGGTTCGCCACGTCAAGCTGATGGAAGACCGCTATGTGTGCGCGATGCGTCGTGGCCACCCGCTCGAAGGCAAGCCGCTGACCCTGGACAGCTACCTCGCCCAGGCCCATATCCACATTTCCAGCCGCCGTAACGGCCTGGGCGAGGTCGACCTGGCGCTGGGCAAAATGGGCCTGCAGCGCAAAGTCACCCTTCGCTCCCAGCATTACATGATGGCCTCGCAGGTGTTACAGCAAACGGACATGGTCATGACAGTGCCCGAGCGTTTCGCTCGCCGCCACGAACTGCCATGCAGCCCTTTGCCGGTCACCGGTGTGAACAGGGTGGAAACTCATCTTTATTGGCATGAAAGCACCGATCAGGACCCAGCGAACCGCTGGATGCGCGAGCAGCTGATAGAACTGTGTGCAACGATCGTCAGCCGTGAACGGGAGGCAATGGCGGCTGAAGCGCAGGCTGTGTGAAAAAAGTGTTACCAGCCGCGGCGCTCCCCCCACCGAAGCGGGTAACGGGGAAACACAAACGGGGCAATGCAACCCTGAAAGCAAACCGCGAAAACGCTAAATCATTGATAATATTGATTTTTTATAAGTTGGCACGCGGCCTGCTATGTTGATTCGCACAAGAACAACAAAAACGATGCTTCACCCAATAACAACAATACAAACGACTCTGACATAACAAGAACAACCGCGGCAGAGGCGAAGCCAACAGATTTTTTTGAGGAAGGTGCGTTTTCCAGGGTATTACCCGCAACTGAACACACAAGAATAAAACTGCCCCGAGGCAGCAGGTGTACGGTTGGACCTGAGGTGAGAATGGATCAGCGCTCAAAAAAATACGTTTGCTCTTGGCCCTGAATGGGGGCCCCGATACGTGCACAGGTTCGCTGCCAATAACAACAACAGGCGGCCTGAGACCAATAAGAAGAGCAAATGCTACATACCTTGAGGGGAGCTTCGGCTCCCCTCTGTGCATTTCGCCTTCAATCCAGCATGAGCATCGCTCTCACCACCACGCCCTTGATCTGCCACCCAGGCTCCCAGCCCAATACCGGCCACGTCGGGTTAAGCGCCCGGAGGTAACGGCGGCCGCCCTCTTCCAACAACTCCCGAAACACCGCTTGCTGGTGCTCAGGCGCACTGACGATCACCAGGCTGCCGGTGTGGGCTTGCGCATAGGGGTCGACCAGAATAAGCGAGCCGGCGGGAACGCTACGGCCAAACGCCGCACTCATGCTTTCGCCCTCGACCGTGAGCCAGAAGGCAGGCCCTCTTGCATGGTAGTCGGAGAAATGGCTTACCCCGGTACTGTAGTGGGCAATCGAGGGCTTCTCGTCAGCCGCCGCGGCCCATTCCAGCAGCGGGTAGCTGAAGCCCGGCCCACTGATCGCCCATTCCGGGCCGGATGCCACCTGCGCGGGGTTGTATTGACCACGTTGTTCGTTGACCCGGAGGATCTGGACCACTTCAAGGTCCACTTCGCCCAGCTCGCGGAGTACATCGTTCATGGTTTCGAGGTCTGGGCGCCGCCGCCCGCTGAGCCAGTGATTGAGCGCGCCTTGGGAGCGGCCGATGCGTTCGGCCAATTGCTCCTGAGTGAGCCTGCGCTCGCGCATTTTCTGTTTGACGAGTTCGATCCAGGTTTCCATGCCGCGTACCTTACCGAGCGAAACGGCTCGAACCATACATACTGCGTAATATATCCAAAGCCCATGAAATACGGGGCGTAATTATACTGACGCTTCGAATCGTCGAGCGACGACATCTCGCGCAAGGAGCCTCCCCCCATGATTGACTTCCCAACCCCCCCTTTGCCTCTCTCCTTCCAGCCTGCCAGGGCGTTACGAACAGCGCAGGCGCTCGCTCATGCAGACGCCCTGTTGCATTGCGCTTCGGCGGTCGCGTATGAAAGCGCCGACCAGCATAAAGGGCAAGCTCGGCACTTGGCCCTAACGGTGGTGCACCTGGTCGATATGGCCCGCGTGCTGGTGGTTCACGGGCTGGAGGCGGATCCGGCGCCGGGGGATACCAAAGCCGCCGAAGCCGACGACTGATCAGCCCAAGACTGGGGCCAATACGGTATCAAGGTGTACACTTTTCTTTTTGTTCTCAAGCGAAACCTTCAATGCACGCCACGGCCCCTATCGTTGACATTCGCGCGGACTTCGACACCGGAAACATTCAGGTACTCGATGCCAGCGACCCCACCGACATCCGCCTCGCCATACGCCCGGATACCCGGAGCGGGCACTTCCAATGGTTCCACTTCCGGGCAAAAGGCCTACAGCCACAGCAACGCTACACCTTCGTACTCGACAACGCCGGGCAGTCGTCGTACCCCAACGCATGGGCAGGCTATGACACCGTGGCCTCCTACGACCAGTTCAACTGGTTCCGCGTACCTAGCGAGTACGATGGCCAAGCGCTGCGATTCTCCATAGCCCCTGAACATTCGGAGATCTCCTTCGCTTACTTCGAGCCTTATCGCGAAGCGCGTCATCTACAGCTGCTCGCGCGAGCCCAGGCGCTGCCAGGGATGCAGTTGCTGGCACAGGGCAGCAGCCTCGAAGGCCGCGAGATTCCATTGTTCCGCATGGGTGACGGTACAGCGGGCAAGCGCAAGCTTTGGTTGATCGCCCAGCAGCATCCTGGCGAACACATGGCTGAATGGTTCATGGAGGGTGTTGTCGACGCACTGGAGCAATCCAAGCCCTGGATGCAGGCATTGCTGCAGCAGGCGGAGCTGTACCTGGTACTGAACGTGAACCCGGACGGCGCCTTCCATGGCCATCTGCGCACCAACGCCGCTGGCCGCGACCTCAACCGTGCATGGCAAGACGCCACGCGAGAGGAAACGCCAGAAGTGCACTTCGTTCTGGAGCAGATGGACCGATATGGTGTCGATCTCTTCGTTGACGTGCATGGCGATGAAGAAATCCCTCACGTGTTCACCGCCGCATGCGAGGGCAACCCTGGCTATAGCCCCCGCATCGCTGGGCTGGAGTCGGCGTTCTGCCAGGCGCTGTGCGAGCAGACCGCTGACTTCCAGCAAACCCATGGCTACAACCGCGACCTCCCCGGCCAAGCCAACATGCGCCTGGCGTGCAATGCCATAGGGCAGCGTTTCGATTGCCTGTCCCTGACCCTGGAAATGCCCTTCAAGGACCACCTGGATGCGCCCGACCCGCGCACCGGCTGGTCGGGTGCGCGTTCGCGCCAGCTGGCTCAGGACCTGCTCCAGGTCGTGGCCCAAATGGTGCCTCAGCTCCGCTAATGGGTTAGTGCCGAGGGGAATAACCAGCAGGGTGCCGTCGTCTTGCTGGTTCGCCCTCTAAACTGATCCCCATGACAGAGCTCAACGACCAACTGCGCGACCTGTTGCCCCGGCTGAGGCGCTTTGCCTTGTCACTGACGCGCGACGTCAACAACGCAGACGACCTGGTGCAGGCAACGCTTGAGCGCGCGCTCGCCCGATGGAAAGGCAAGCGCGCCGACGGCGACCTGCGTGCCTGGCTGTTTTCCATCCTGTACCGCCGCTTTATCGACGGCCATCGTAGCGCCCGTCGCTACGCACGGATGCTCGAGCTGTTCAGCGGCCGAGAAGATGCCCAACCGTCGGCCGAACGTACAGTGATGGCCGAGGCCGCCTTGGGCGCGTTCGACCTACTCAAGCCGGAACAACGCGCTTTGCTGTTCGCGATCACCGTAGAAGGCTTGAGCTATCAACAGGCCGCAGACATGCTGGGCATCCCTATTGGCACGGTGATGTCTCGGCTTTCGCGCGCGCGTAAGGCGCTGCACCATCTCACCGAAGGCGAAATCACGCCCCCTCTGCGGATGCTCAAATGATTGCCCTGCCCCCGTCCGAACACGATCTCAATGCCTATGTGGATCAGCGCCTGCCGCCTGAGGATCGGCAGCGTCTGGAAGTTTGGCTGGCCACCCACCCAGAGGCAGCAGCGCAGGTACGCGCCTGGCAACACAATGCCCAGCAGCTTCGCGCAGCCTGGGTCGGCGCCTTGCAATTGCCGCCCAATCCGGACCTGGACCCCGCCATGATAAACCAGCGCCGGCGCCGGCGCCGCCTCGGCAACCTGGCCCGGGCAGCCGTGCTGATGCTGGCGGTAGGCGCAGGCGCGCTGGGGGGCTGGCAAGCGCGTGGGCCTCAGGCCCCAGGGCTTGTTGCGGCGCCGATGGCCGATGCCTTGCAGGCCTACCGAATGTTCGCGGTTCAGGGCATTTTGCCAGCCGACTATACCCCCCGGGGGAACGCAGACCTGCAGGCCTGGCTTGACCGCTACTTCAGCCGCGCGCAGCGACTGCCCGACCTACACGCCGCCGGCTTCGAGCCACGGAGCGCGCGCCTGCTCAACACCGACCAGGGCCCTGCCGTGATGGTCGTCTACGAAAATGCTGAGGGCCAGCGCGCGAGCTTCTACGTGCGACCGCCCGGGCCGGGCTTCCACATGTTGCCAAGGGGCAGCCGGCGCGAGGGTGAATTGCAGGCCGACTACTGGTCAGACCCCACCTACAACTACGCCATGGTGAGCGCGGTCGGCACCCCGCCTCAAGCCTTGCTGGAACGTGCCATGGGCGGCGGCATCTAGCGGGCGGTATGTATATACTCTGCGCCATTCAACGCTTAGACGAGACCGCCCCTTGGCTTCGAAACGCTCCTGGTTCAGCTTCGGTTCGGCAGCCTTCAACGGCCCACCGGTGGCTCCGGAAGAGGCGCTGGACGTTAAGGCGTTTTTCAGCGCCCGCGCCGAACGCCAGGGCTACACCCTCGGTGACAGCCAGGTTCGTGTGATCGACCGGCTCGCCGTGCGCGCCCCACTGCTGAACGATCCGCGGTCGCGACTCGAAGGCCCGCCCAGCCTCTATCTCTACGGCAAGGTAGGGCGCGGCAAGAGCTGGCTGCTGGACGGCTTCTATGAAGCGGTCGAACTCAAGGGCAAGCGCCGCTTGCATTTCCATGGCTTCTTCAACGACCTGCATGCCGGCATGTTTCGACATCAGGGGCAGGAGGACGCACTGGAACGCACCCTGGACGAACTCCTCAGCGGCTGCCGCCTGCTGTGCTTCGACGAATTCCATGTACACGACATCGGCGACGCCATGCTTATCCGGCGCCTGTTCGCCGCGCTCTTTGCCCGCGGCGTGCTGTTGATCGTCACGTCCAACTACTCACCCGAGGGCCTGCTACCGAACCCGCTTTATCACGAGCGCTTCCTGCCGGTGATCCGTTTGATCGAAGCCGAGATGGAAGTGCTGGAGGTGGGTGGCGAGCAGGACTACCGCGCCCAACCCGGCTCCGGTAGCCTCCAGCGCTTCGTCACAGGTGCCTATGTGGTGAACCCCACCGAGCAACACTACCGAGCATTGGGGCTTAGCGAACACGCCCTGGCGATCTTGCTGCAGGTGGGCAACCGCCCACTTCAAGCGCGAATGAGCGAGGGTGGCCGGGTGGCTTTCAGTTTCGCTCAGCTATGCGAAGCGCCCACCGCGGTCATGGACTACTTGACGCTCTGTGAGCGCTACGATGAATGGGTCATCACGGACCTACCGTTACTGGCCGGCTGTTCCATCGCGGTTCAACAGCGCTTCATCAACCTGGTGGATGTGCTCTACGACCGAGACAAACGACTCACCGTCCTGAGCCAGTACCCGCTCGCCGAGGCCCTCGCCGCGACCGCGATCGACCTGATGCGCAGCCAGAGCCGCCTCGGCCAGTTGCGGCAGCCTGGGGGGCATGAGTGAACACTCTGGAGAAGCTGCGTAGCGGCAAACTGGCCGGCGCCACTCGGCTGGACCTCAGCCTGGGCCTGAGCGAGTTGCCACCGGAGGTATTCTCGCTGGCAGATACCCTCGAAGTGCTCAACCTCAGTGGCAACCGCCTGAGTGCCTTGCCAGCCGAGATGCCCCGCTTGAAGCGGCTGAAAGTCCTGTTCTGTTCGAATAACCCCTTCAGCGCCTTGCCGGAGGTGCTGGGCGCCTGCCCGGCGCTGGAGATGATTGGCTTCAAGGCTTGCGAGCTCACACACGTTCCGTCGCAGGCGCTGCCGCCTGGCCTGCGTTGGTTGATCCTCACCGACAACCGCATTGCGCGACTACCTGACACCTTCGAGCGCTACACCAGGCTGCAAAAACTGATGCTGGCCGCGAACGACCTGCGCGAGTTGCCGCCGAGCCTTGCCGAGTGCCGTCGGTTGGAGCTGCTGCGAATCTCCAGCAACCAGCTGGGCGCCTTGCCGCCGTGGTTGCTGCAACTGCCACGCTTGGCTTGGCTGGCTTACGCGGGCAATCCCTTGTGCACATCGACGGACGTTTGCCCAACAAGCGCTGCATCCATCGAGTGGCAGGCGCTGACGCTAGAGCACAAGCTGGGAGAAGGCGCTTCTGGGCAGGTATACCAGGCACGTCTGGCCGAAGGTGAATCGGTAGCCGTGAAGTGTTTCAAAGGCACCCAGACCAGCGACGGCTCGCCCGAGGATGAAATCGCCGCAGCCTTGCAGGTAGGGCGCCACCCTAACCTGGTACCCATGCGTGGCCGGCTAGAGGGGCATCCGGAAAGTTTGCCGGGGCTGGTGATGGGCCTGATCGAGCCGAGTTACCAAGTGCTGGCAGGGCCACCGAGCCTACAGAGCTGCACACGTGACCAGTACGCCCCTGCCACCCGCTTCAGCGCCAGCACCGCGCGGACGCTGCTGGCCGGAATCGCCAGCGCCGCCGCTCACTTTCACCGCTATGGCGTGATGCACGGCGACCTATATGCCCATAACATACTGCGCCGTGATGACGGGCATGCGCTGATCGGAGATTTTGGCGCCGCCAGCCTTTACCGTGCTGATGGAGGCCATACGGCAAGGGCGCTGGAAGCCATCGAGGTACGAGCATTCGGCATTCTGCTGGAGGAAGTGTGGGCGCGCTGCGAGATGCCACCGCCCCACTGGCGCGCCCTGAGCGAAGCCTGCCAGCAGCCGGACCTAGAAGCGCGGCCACGCTTCACGGCGCTGGAGGCGGCGCTGGCATCATGAACCGGGGTACCTGCACAAGCGCCCACATGCTGCTCCCGCGCTCTTCCCATAATCCTGGAAGCGGGCGTTAGCCCGCGAACCGGGACACGGGCATCTCAGCCCGCGAGGCCCACATAGACGTTTTGCACATCGTCATGGCCATCGATGGCGTCGAGAAAGGCCTCCACTTCGGCCAGCTCGGCCTCGTCGGTGAGCGTGACCGGGTTTTTGGCCACGTAACCGATCTTGGCGGACAGCACGGTAAAACCCTGTTCAGGCAGCGCTTTCTGAACGGCGTCCAGGTCAGTGGTTTCGGTCAGGAATAGGGTTGCGCCTTCATCGGCGGGCTCGAAGTCTTGAGCGCCCGCTTCGATGGCGGCCAGTTCAGGGTCCGCATCAGCACTCGCTGGTGCGGCTTCGATCATGCCCAGGTGGCTGAAATCCCAGGACACCGAGCCTTCCGCGCCCAGTTGCCCTTTGCGGAAGAGCACGCGGATCTCCGCCACGGTACGGTTTACGTTGTCAGTCAGGCATTCGACGATCACCGGCACCCGATGCGGCGCAAAGCCTTCGTATTTGACCAAGGTGTATTGCACCACCTCCCCGCTCAAACCCGCACCTTTGTTGATGGCGCGCTCCAGCGTATCCCGGGGCATCGAGGCTTTTTTCGCTTGCTCCACCGCCAGGCGCAGGCGCGGGTTCATGTCCGGATCGGCGCCGGCGCGGGCGGCAATCTGAAGCTCCTTGGCCAGCTTGCCGAAAATCCGCCCCTTGGCGTTGGCCGCTGCTTCTTTGTGTTTAGCTTTCCACTGTGCGCCCATGACTATTCTCTTTTTCGCGTGCTTCAAACGCCGGCCCAGTTAGCCGACGCGGATTGCGCTGAGTTTATACGATTGGCTTTGCTTAAAAAAACAAAGGCCACCCGAAGGTGGCCTTTGCTGGCAGCTAGACGCTCGGTAGGCGGTGAATTACTTCACGGCCCAACCGGTCAGCTCGGCCAGGGCCTTGCCGATGTCAGCCAGGGAACGCACGGTTTTAACGCCGGCGTCTTGCAGGGCAGCGAATTTCTCGTCAGCGGTGCCTTTACCGCCGGAGATGATTGCGCCCGCGTGGCCCATGCGCTTGCCGGGAGGCGCGGTTACGCCAGCGATGTAAGACACCACCGGCTTGGTGACGTTGGCCTTGATGAAAGCAGCAGCTTCTTCTTCGGCCGAACCACCGATCTCGCCGATCATCACGATCGCCTCGGTCTGAGGGTCTTCCTGGAACAGCTTCAGGATGTCGATGAAGGTCGAACCCGGAATCGGGTCACCGCCGATACCCACGCAGGTGGACTGGCCGAAGCCTGCGTCGGTGGTCTGCTTGACCGCTTCGTAGGTCAGAGTGCCGGAACGGGAGACGATGCCGACCTTGCCTGGCAGGTGGATGTGACCGGGCATGATGCCTATCTTGCACTCGCCGGGGGTGATCACGCCCGGGCAGTTCGGGCCGATCAGGCGTACGCCCAGCTCGTCGCACTTGACCTTGGCATCCAGCATGTCGAGGGTAGGGATACCTTCGGTGATGCAGACGATCAGCTTGATACCGGCGAAGGCCGCTTCAAGGATGGAGTCCTTGCAGAACGGAGCGGGTACGTAGATGACCGATGCTTCAGCGCCGGTAGCTTCTACCGCTTCCTTGACCGTGTTGAACACGGGCAGGTTCAGGTGGGTAGTGCCACCCTTGCCCGGGGTCACGCCGCCGACCATCTTGGTGCCGTAGGCGATGGCTTGTTCGGAGTGGAAAGTGCCCTGGGAGCCGGTGAAGCCCTGGCAGATGACTTTGGTGTCTTTATTGATCAGGACGCTCATTACTTGCCCTCCGCGGCTTTGACGACTTGTTGCGCAGCGTCGGTCAGGCTGGTAGCCGCGATGATATTCAAACCACTTTCTGCGAGAACCTTGGCACCGAGTTCAGCGTTGTTACCTTCCAGGCGGACGACCACCGGAATTTTCACGCCAACTTCCTTCACCGCGCCGATGATGCCTTCGGCAATCATGTCGCAACGAACGATACCGCCGAAGATGTTGACCAGAACCGCGGCCACATTGGAGTCGGACAGGATGATCTTGAACGCTTCGGTCACACGCTCTTTGGTTGCGCCGCCGCCAACGTCCAGGAAGTTAGCAGGCTTGCCGCCGTGCAGGTTGACGATGTCCATGGTACCCATGGCCAGGCCAGCGCCGTTGACCATGCAGCCGATGTTGCCGTCGAGGGCAACGTAGTTCAGTTCGAACTTGGCGGCGTGGGCTTCGCGCGGGTCGTCCTGGGACGGGTCGTGGAAGGTCTTGAGCTTCGGCTGACGGTACATGGCGTTGGCGTCGATGTTGATCTTCGCATCGAGGCAGTGCAGGTCGCCGTCGGCCTTGATGACCAGCGGGTTCACTTCCAGCAGGGCCAGGTCGTGGTCCTGGAACAGCTGAGCCAGGCCGGTGAAGATCTTGGCGAACTGAGAAACCTGCTTGCCTTCCAGGCCCAGCTGGAACGCCAGTTCACGGCCTTGGAACGGCTGAGCGCCGACCAGCGGGTCGATGGTCGCCTTGAGGATTTTTTCCGGGGTGTCGTGCGCGATTTTCTCGATGTCCACGCCACCTTCGGTGGAGGCCATGAACACGATGCGACGGCTGGAGCGGTCGACGACGGCGCCCAGGTACAGCTCCTTGGCGATGTCGGTGCAGGACTCGACCAGGATCTTGGTCACTGGCTGACCGTTGGCATCAGTTTGATAAGTGACCAGGCGCTTGCCCAGCCACTGTGCTGCGAACGCCTTGGCGTCTTCGCGGCTCTTGACCAGCTTTACGCCGCCCGCTTTACCGCGGCCGCCAGCGTGGACCTGGGCTTTTACGACCCACTCGGTGCCACCAATCTTGTCGCACGCTTCTGCGGCGGCTTCTGGAGTGTCTACCGCGAAGCCCTTGGATACCGGCAGGCCGTACTCAGCGAACAGCTGCTTACCCTGATACTCGTGAAGGTTCATGCTTATTACCGTCTTCGTTAGGTACTGCGCTCTCGGCGCTGCGCTCGTTGGAGTGCCGCGCCACCTGTGACCACTGCTTGCAGCCGCGCCCGGTCGAAAGAAGCAGGCTTCTCTGCGCCGGGGCGCCGGGCTGCAAGGATGAGTCCGCCGTGCGTTCCGCGGCAAGCCTGTGAAGGCGAACGACGGGCAGCACGACGTGGTTTCTTGTTGTTAACGCTTCTTGCGATTGGCGATGTGAATGGCGCCGCCATTGACTGCCAGCGCGGCTTCATGCAGCGCCTCGGAGAGAGTCGGGTGCGAGAACACCATCATGCCCAGGTCTTCGGCACTGGTGCCGAATTCCATGCCGATGGCGCCCTGCTGTACCAGTTCAGCGGCGCTTGGGCCGATGACATGCACACCCAGCACGCGGTCGGTCTTGGCATCGGCGATGACCTTGACGAAACCGCCGGTGTCGTTGGCAGCCATCGCGCGGCCGCTGGCGGCGAACGGGAAGGTGCCGACGTTGACTTCAACGCCTTCGGCCTTGAGGGTCTGTTCGGTCTTGCCCACCCATGCGATTTCCGGGTGAGTGTAGATCACTGATGGGATCAGGTCGTAGCTCATCGTGGCCTTGTGGCCCTTGATGCGCTCGACGACCATGATGCCCTCTTCCGACGCCTTGTGCGCCAACATCAGGCCACGTACCACGTCACCGATGGCATATACGCCCGGTACGCTGGTGGCGCAGTAGTCGTCGACGAAGATGAACCCACGTTCGTCGATGTCCACGCCGCTGTCAGCTGCCAGCAGTTCGGTGGTGACCGGACGACGGCCGACCGCGACGATCAGTTTGTCGAAGACGATTTTCTGTTCGCCATTGGCGTCGGTGAAGGTGACTTCGACTTCTTCGCCATTGACCTTCGAGCCAGTGACACGAGCACCCAGGCGGATGTTCAAGCCCTGCTTGGTGAGGGTCTTGTAGGCTTCCTTGGACACTGCTTCGTCAGCGGCGGGGAGGAATTTTTCCAGTGCTTCGAGCACGGTGACTTCCGCGCCCAGACGCGACCACACCGAACCCAGCTCCAAGCCGATCACGCCAGCGCCGATGACGCCCAGGCGCTTGGGTACGCTCTGGAATTCCAGGGCGCCGGTAGAGTCCACGATGGTTTGCTGGTTGACTGGCGCCGGGGGGATATCGATCGGGCGAGAGCCGGAAGCCAGAATCACGTTCTCGGCCTCGACGACTTCAACCTTGCCGTCCGAACCGGTCACTTCGACTTTCTTGCCGGCCAGCAACTTGCCGTGGCCCTCGAGCAGGGTCACACCGTTGGCCTTGAACAGGGTCGCAACGCCGGAAGTGAGGTTCTTGACGATCTGCGACTTGCGGCCAACCATCGCCGGCACGTCCATGGTCACGCCAGCGTGGTTGATGCCGTGCGCCTTGAAGCCCACTTCGGCTTCGTGGAACTTCCACGAGCTGTCCAGCAGGGCCTTGGAGGGAATGCAGCCGACGTTCAGGCAGGTACCACCCAGCGCGGTCTTGCCTTCCTTGTCCTGGTATTTTTCGATGCAAGCGGTTTTCAGGCCGAGCTGTGCCGCCTTGATGGCAGCCACGTAGCCGCCAGGGCCGGCACCGATCACAACGACGTCGAATTTCTGGGTCATAAGAATTCCTTTGAGCTACAAGCTTCAAGCTACAAGCGTCAAGTCAGAGCGGTGAGACCTGGCGATGGCACTCGTCGCACCATCGCCATTCCACTTGCAGTTTGACGTCTGCAGCTTGCTGCTGGTTTTAGATGTCGAGGAGCAGGCGAGCCGGATCTTCCAGCAGGTTCTTGATGGTGACCAGGAAGGTTACGGCTTCCTTGCCATCGATCAGACGGTGATCGTACGACAGCGCCAGGTACATCATCGGGCGGATAACCACTTGACCGTTGATCGCCATCGGCCGTTGCAGGATGTTGTGCATCCCCAGGATCGCCGCCTGCGGCGGGTTCACGATCGGGGTCGACATCATCGAACCGAACGTACCACCGTTGGTAATGGTGAAGGTACCGCCAGTCATCTCTTCGATGGACAGCTTGCCGTCGCGCGCCTTCTTGCCGAAGGTGGCGATGCCGTTTTCAATCTCGGCCAGGCTCATCTGCTCGGCGTTACGCAGTACGGGGACTACCAGGCCACGGTCGCTGGACACGGCGACGCCAACATCAGCGTAGCCGTGGTAAACGATGTCGGAACCGTCGATGGAGGCATTCACTGCCGGGAAGCGCTTGAGGGCTTCGGTCGCAGCCTTGACGAAGAACGACATGAAGCCGAGGCGCACGCCGTTGTGGGTCTTCTCGAACAGGTCCTTGTACTTCGAACGCAGCGCCATGACTTCGGTCATGTCGACTTCGTTGAAGGTGGTCAGCATGGCCATGTTGGACTGTGCTTCGACCAGGCGCTCGGCAACCTTGGCCCGCAGGCGGGTCATCGGCACGCGCTTCTCGACGCGGTCGCCGGCGGCGGTAACCGGCGCGGCGGCGGCAGCGGCGGGCTTGGCCGCCGGTGCTTGCGCTGGAGCGTTCTTCTTCGCTTCTACCGCGGCGACGACGTCTTCCTTGGTGATGCGACCGTCTTTACCAGTGCCCTTGATGCTGCCCAGGGCGATGCCGTTTTCTTCCGCCAGCTTGCGAGCGGCAGGGCCGCCCAGCGGATCTTCGTCGGCATTGGCAGGCGCCGCGGCTGGAGCAGCGGCGGCAGTAGCGGGTGCCGCGGCGGGCGCGGCAGCAGCGGGTGCCGCGGCGGGCGCGGCAGCAGCGGCACCGCCTGCTTCGATCGAGCCAAGCAGCTCGTCGGAGAGAACGGTGTCGCCTTCGTTCTTGACGATAGCGCCCAGCACGCCATCGGCGGTGGCGAGAACTTCCAGCACGACCTTGTCGGTTTCGATGTCGACGATCAACTCGTCACGCTTGACGGCCTCCCCTGGCTTCTTGTGCCAGGTGGCAACGGTACCGTCGGCGACCGATTCCGGGAAAGTGGGGGCTTTGATCTCGATAGCCATTATCAGTGGTTCCTTAATTCGGTTTCAGTGCGCGTTGGCGTTAGACAGTGAAGGCATCGTGCAGCAGTTTTTCCTGCTGCTCGGCGTGCATCGAAGCATAACCACAGGCAGGCGCGGCGGACGCCTCGCGGCCGGCGTATTCCAGAACCAGCGCCTTGTTGTGGTTGCCGATGATGCGGCGCATATGATGCTGGCTGCTGTACCAGGCGCCCTGGTTCATCGGTTCTTCCTGGCACCAGACCACATTCTGCAGGTTGGTGTAGGGTGCGAGGATCTCCGCCAGGTCGTTGTCCGGGAACGGGTACAGCTGTTCCAGACGCAGGATGATGGTGTCTTCGCGGCCTTCGGCGCGGCGCTTTTCCAACAGGTCGTAGTACACCTTGCCGCTGCACAGGACCAGGCGAGTCACCTTGGCCGGATCGAGGTTGTCGAGCTCCGGGATCACGGTCTGGAACGAACCTTCGGAGAGGTCTTCCAGGGTCGACACGGCTAGCTTGTGACGCAGCAGAGACTTGGGCGTAAGCACCACGAGCGGCTTGCGCAGCGGCCGAATGACCTGGCGACGCAGCAAGTGATAGATCTGCGCGGGGGTCGTGGGCACGCACACCTGGATGTTGTGCTCGGCACACAATTGCAGGTAACGCTCCAAGCGCGCGGACGAGTGCTCAGGCCCCTGCCCTTCATAACCGTGCGGCAACAACATGGTCAGGCCGCACAGGCGCCCCCACTTGTTCTCGCCACTGGTGATGAACTGGTCGATCACGACCTGGGCGCCGTTGGCGAAGTCACCGAACTGCGCTTCCCAGATAACCAGGGAGTTGGGCGAAGTGGTTGCGTAGCCATATTCGAACGCCAGTACGGCTTCTTCGGAAAGGAAGGAGTCATACAGCTCGAAGCTTGGCTGGCCGGCGAACAGATGACGCATCGGCACGTAGCTGGTGGCGTCTTTCTGGTTGTGCAGGACCGCGTGACGGTGCGAGAAGGTCCCGCGACCGATGTCCTGGCCGGTCATGCGCACCGGATGGCCTTCGAACAGCAAGGTCGCGTAGGCCATGGTTTCGGCGTAGCCCCAGTTGATCGGCAGGCCGCCCGCTTGCATCTTCTGGCGATCTTCGTAGATCTTCGCCACCTGACGCTGAACCACCAGGCCTTCTGGGAGTTCGAGCAGCTTGGCCGACAGCTCTTGCAAGGTCTTGAGGTCGAAACGGGTGTCGTGGCGGGCGGTCCAGGCATGGCCCAGGTAAGGGCGCCAGTCGACGAACAGTTCCTTGTTCGGCTCCTTGACCAGGCTTTTCACCACGTGCAGGCCGTTGTCCAGCGCGCTGCGGTATTCGTCCACCTGGGCCTGCGCGGTCTCGGCAGTCAGGGCGTTGCTCTGGACCAGGCGCTCGGCATAGAGCTCGCGAGTGGTGCGCTGCTTGGCGATCTGCTGGTACATGAGCGGCTGGGTGCCGCTTGGTTCGTCGGCTTCGTTATGGCCCCGACGACGGTAGCAGACGAGGTCGATGACCACGTCACGCTTGTACTGCATGCGGTAATCGATGGCCAACTGGGTCACGAACAGCACCGCTTCCGGATCGTCGCCGTTCACGTGCAGGATCGGCGCCTGGATCATCTTGGCAACGTCGGTGCAATACTCGGTCGAGCGAGCGTCGCGCGGGTTGCTGATGGTGAAGCCGACCTGGTTGTTGATCACGATGTGCACAGTACCGCCGGTCTTGAAACCGCGGGTCTGCGACATCTGGAAGGTTTCGAGCACCACGCCCTGGCCGGCGAAGGCCGCGTCGCCGTGGATCGAAATCGGCACGACCTTGTCGCCAATGGCATCGTTACGGCGATCCTGGCGGGCGCGCACCGAACCTTCCACCACTGGAGAAACGATTTCCAAGTGCGAAGGGTTGAACGCCAGGGCCAGGTGCATTTCGCCGCCGGAGGTCATCACGTTGGACGAGAAGCCCTGGTGGTATTTCACGTCACCGGAACCCAGCTCGACCTTCTTCTTGCCCTCGAACTCGTCGAACAGGTCCCGCGGGTTCTTGCCGAACGTGTTGACCAACACGTTGAGGCGCCCACGGTGAGCCATGCCGATGACGATTTCCTTGGTGCCGTAGGATCCGGAGCGCTGGATGATTTCGTCCAGCATCGGGATCAGGCTTTCGCCGCCTTCCAGACCGAAACGCTTGGTTCCCGGGTACTTGGTGCCCAGGTACTTTTCCAAGCCCTCGGCCGCGGTCACGCGCTCGAGCACGTGGGCCTGCACCTCAGGCGAATACGCCGGGCGGCCACGTACGCTTTCGAGGCGCTGCTGGAACCAGGCGCGCTGATCGGAATCGACGATGTGGGTGAACTCCGCGCCAATGGTGCGGCAATATGTCAGCTGTAAGGCTTCCTGGATCTCGCGTAGGCTCGCTTCTTCCTTGCCGATGAACAGGTCGCCGGTACGGAAGGTCGTATCAAGGTCGGCATTGGTCAAGCCGTAATGATTGATCGACAGGTCTGCCGGGGCGGGCCGTTGCCACAAGCCCAGCGGGTCCAGCTGGGCCGCCTGGTGGCCCTGCATCCGGTACGCATGGATCATGCGCAACACTTCTACCTGCTTCTTCTCGTGCTCACTGCTCACGCTCCCGGCGGAAACCGGCTGAGCGCGACGCTGGTTCTTGGCCAACAAGACGAAGTGATCGCGAACGGTCGAGTGCGAAACATCGGGGGCGGTGCTGCCTTCGGCGGGCAACTTCTGGAAGTAGGTGCGCCACTCTTCTGGCACAGCGTTAGGGTCGTGCAGGTAAAGCTCATAGAGCTCTTCCACATAGGCAGCGTTACCACCTGAAAGGTAGGCGCTGTCCCACATGCGCTGCATCACGCTTTCTTGCATGCTTGGTCACCCTCGGTTAGGGGCCGCTACCGGCGCGAACCACGGTTAGCCTGAACACGTCCAGTGCAGCGACTTGAACAAAGGCACCAAGGGTCTGGCAGATAGTCCGGGTACCAGCCCGGATGCCCCTGCTGGTCTCATTTCTTCAAAGTAAAAGCACCGGCCTTTTGGGCCGCCGCTCAAGTTTTCGCCGCAGCCAGACTGGCGGGCCTGGATACGGCGTGCTTCTGGTGCAGCAGTTTGTATCAGATGCCGCTTTGCAGCAGCATGTTACGCACGTGACCGATGGCTTTTGTTGGGTTCAGGCCTTTGGGGCACACATTCACGCAGTTCATGATCCCACGGCAACGGAAGACGCTGAACGGGTCATCCATCGCTGCCAGACGCTCGCTGGTGCGTGTATCGCGGCTATCGGCAAGGAACCGATAAGCCTGCAACAGCGCGGCGGGGCCGAGGAACTTGTCTGGGTTCCACCAGAACGACGGGCAGGACGTAGAGCAGCAAGCGCACAGGATGCACTCGTACAGGCCGTCCAGTTTCTCGCGGTCTTCGGGCGTTTGCAGGCGCTCGATGGCCGGGGCCGGCGTATCGTTCTGCAGGTACGGCTTCACCTTCTCGTATTGCTTATAGAAGATGCTCATATCGACGACCAGGTCACGAATGACCGGCAGCCCAGGCAGCGGACGCAGAACCAGCTTGTTGCCCTTGACCACGGCCGACAGCGGCGTGATGCAGGCCAGGCCGTTCTTGCCATTGATGTTCATGCCGTCGGAGCCGCAAACGCCCTCGCGGCAGGAACGACGATAGGAGAAACCTTCGTCCTGTTCCTTGATCAACGCGAGCACATCCAGAACCATCAGGTCCTTGCCGCCGGTGTCGACCTGGAAGTCCACCATCTTTGGCGCGGCGTCCTGGTCCGGGTTGTAACGATAAACACTGACTTGCAACATAGCGGTCATCACCCTTAGTAGGTCCGGACTTTAGGTTCGAAAGCCGGCACGGTTTTCGGCGCGAAGTTCACGGCACGCTTGGCGACGCGCTTCTCACCCGGGAAGTACAGGGTGTGGCACAGCCAGTTCTCGTCGTCACGGTCTTCGTAGTCTTCACGGGCATGCGCCCCGCGCGACTCCTTGCGCTCCTCGGCCGCGACAGCGGTGGCCTCGGCGACTTCCAGCAGGTTCTGCAATTCCAGCGCCTCGATACGGGCGGTGTTGAACCCCTGGCTCTTGTCGTTGATCTTCACGTTGGCGATTCGTTCACGCAGGGTGGCCAACTGGGCAATACCCTTCTGCATGTACTCGCCGGTGCGGAATACGCCGAAGTAGTTCTGCATGCAGTTCTGCAGCTCGCGACGCAAGGTCGCGACGTCTTCGCCAGTAGTGCGCTCGTTCAAGCCGCTGAGGCGCGCCAAGGCAACGTCGACATCGGTAGAGCTGGCATTACGGTATTCGATACCGTCGCTCAGGGCTTTTTCCAGGTGCAAGCCAGCGGCGCGGCCGAAGACCACCAGGTCGAGCAGCGAGTTGCCACCCAGGCGGTTGGCGCCATGCACGGATACGCAGGCCACTTCGCCGACCGCGAACAGGCCCGGGATGATGGTATCGACGCCGTTGGCGTCCTGGGTGATCGCCTGGCCGTGGATGTTGGTGGCAACGCCGCCCATCATGTAGTGGCAGGTAGGAACGACCGGCACCGGCGCGACCACTGGATCGACGTGAGCGAAGGTCTTGGACAGCTCGCAGATGCCTGGCAGGCGGCTATGCAGCACTTCCTCGCCAAGGTGATCGAGCTTGAGCATCACATGATCGCCGTTCGGGCCACAGCCGTTGCCGGCGATGATTTCCTTGACCATGGAACGGGCAACCACGTCGCGACCGGCCAGGTCCTTGGCGTTGGGCGCATAGCGCTCCATGAAACGCTCGCCATGCTTGTTGATCAGGTAGCCGCCTTCGCCGCGGCAGCCTTCAGTGACCAGTACACCGGCGCCGGCGATGCCGGTGGGGTGGAACTGCCACATTTCGATGTCTTGTACCGGCACGCCCGCGCGCAGCGCCATGCCCACGCCGTCCCCGGTATTGATCAGGGCGTTGGTGGTGGACGCATAGATGCGACCCGCGCCACCGGTGGCCAGCACGGTGGCCTTGGAGCGGATATAGACGGTTTCGCCGGTTTCGATGCAGATGGCGATCACACCTACGAACGCACCGTCCTGGTTCTTAACCAGGTCAACGGCGTACCACTCGTTCAGGAAGGTGGTGCCCGCCTTCAGGTTGCCCTGATAGAGGGTGTGCAGCAGGGCGTGGCCGGTACGGTCGGAGGCAGCGCAGGTGCGCGCGGCCTGGCCGCCCTTGCCGAAGTCTTTCGACTGGCCGCCGAATGGGCGCTGGTAGATACGGCCGGTTTCGGTCCGCGAGAACGGCAGGCCCATGTGGTCCAGCTCGAAAACAGCGGCAGGACCTTCCTGACACATGTATTCGATCGCGTCCTGGTCGCCGATGTAGTCCGACCCTTTGACGGTGTCGTACATGTGCCAGCGCCAGTCGTCGTTCGGGTCGGCCGAGGCGATTGCACAGGTGATGCCGCCCTGGGCGGAAACGGTGTGCGAGCGGGTTGGGAATACCTTGGTGACTACGGCGGTCTTATGGCCGCCTTGAGCCAATTGCAGCGCGGCGCGCATGCCAGCGCCGCCGCCACCGATGATGATGGCGTCGTAATTGAGCGTACGGATGTTGGACATGGATCAAATACCCCAGAGGATCTGCACACCCCAGACGAAGTAGGCGAACATTGCGACGCCACATACCGCCTGGAACAGGAAACGCACAACAGTGGCCGACTTGCCCAGCGCCATGGGCGTGAGGTAGTCGGTGGAGATGGTCCACATGCCAACCCAGGCGTGGGCGCTGAGGGCGACCAGGGCCAGCAGGCTGAAGATGCGCATCCAGTTACTGGAGAACAGGGCGTGCCACTGGGCGAAGTCGAGCCCGGGGTGAGCCACCAGGTAGCCAATCAGGAAAACGAAGTAAACCGCGAGAACGACGGCTGAAACCCGCTGCGCCATCCAGTCGTAGAGGCCCGAACGGGACAGGTTAGTGACGTTGGTTACCATATCCAGACTCCCGCCAGAACGATCAGCACTACAGAAACAACGATGACGATCTTGGAGCCCAGCTTGCCGCCCTCGAGCGTCTCGCCCACGCCGGTGTCCATGATCAGGTGGCGCACGCCGGCCACCAGATGATAAAGCAGGGCGGAGAGCAGGCCCCACATCACGAGCTTGGCCAGCGGACTGGTCAGATACGCCTTCACCTCGCCAAAGCCTTCCTCGGAACCCAGCGATTTACCCAGCGCGTACAGCGCTATGGCAATGCCGACAAAGAGGATGACACCGGAAATGCGATGGAGAATGGACGTGTAAGCAGTGACGGGGAGTTTGATGGTCCTTAGGTCTAGGTTTACAGGTCGTTGGCTATTCACGGCTTTTTTCACACTGAAGAGCCCCTAGCAAGCAGGGCAAAGTTGTAGGGAAGTGTACTGGTCAGGTACCCACCACCCGGGGAGTGACACGACAGCGGAACGGGCCAAAAAGCCCCTGACGGTCGGACGCCGAGTATAGACAGTTAGGATACTAATGACAACGTAAAGGACTGTTTCGCAACACGCGTTGCAAGGCCTGCGCAAAAGGCGTAAATGGCAAACAAAAGAGCCTCGAATGCCGCTGGCGCGGGCACTGCGCGGCGGGCCTCTGGCAAATTGACTTTAGGATTTATCACACTATAGTGGTGCGGGCCCTGCGTGGGGGGTCTGTCTGATGATTTGAAGCATTAATAGGAGGCCACATGGCTGACAAAAAAGCGCAGTTGATCATCGAGGGCGCAGCCCCCGTCGAGCTGCCGATTTTAACCGGCACCGTTGGTCCCGAAGTTATCGACGTGCGGTCCCTCACCGCGACGGGTCGTTTTACGTTCGACCCCGGCTTCATGTCCACCGCCTCGTGCGAGTCGAAGATCACTTACATCGACGGTGACCAGGGCATACTGCTCCACCGCGGCTACCCCATCGAACAGCTCGCCGAGAAATCCGACTACCTCGAAACTTGCTATCTGCTGCTCAATGGCGAACTGCCTAATGCCGAGCAGAAAGCCAAGTTCGTCGGCACCGTGAAGAACCACACCATGGTGCACGAACAGTTGAAGACATTCTTCAACGGTTTCCGTCGTGACGCCCATCCCATGGCCATCATGTGCGGCGTAGTGGGTGCGCTCTCGGCGTTCTACCACGACTCGCTCGACATCAAGAACCCGCAACACCGGGAAATTTCCGCGATTCGCCTGATCGCGAAGATGCCGACGCTCGCGGCCATGGTTTACAAATACTCCATGGGGCAACCCATGATGTACCCGCGCAACGACCTGTCATATGCCGAAAACTTCCTGCATATGATGTTCAACACCCCGTGCGAGATCAAACCGATCAGCCCGGTGCTGGCCCGCGCGATGGATAAGATCTTCATCCTCCATGCCGACCACGAACAGAACGCATCGACCTCCACCGTACGGCTGGCTGGCTCCTCCGGAGCCAACCCGTTTGCCTGTATCGCGGCCGGTATCGCTGCGCTGTGGGGCCCAGCGCACGGCGGCGCGAACGAAGCGGTATTGTCCATGCTCGATGAAATCGGTGACGTGTCGAACATCGACAAGTACATCGCCAAGGCCAAGGACAAGGACGACCCATTCAAACTCATGGGCTTCGGCCACCGTGTTTATAAGAACTTCGATCCACGCGCCACGGTAATGAAGAAGACCTGCGACGAAGTACTTGCCGAACTGGGAATCAAGAACGATCCGCAACTGGAACTGGCGATGCGTCTGGATGAGATCGCGCGCAACGATCCTTACTTCAAGGAACGCAATCTGTACCCGAACGTAGACTTCTACTCGGGCATCATCCTGAAAGCCATCGGCATTCCAACCAGCATGTTCACGGTAATCTTTGCCCTGGCTCGCACCGTTGGCTGGATCTCTCACTGGAAAGAAATGCTTTCCAGCCCTTACAAGATCGGCCGCCCTCGCCAGTTGTATACCGGCGAAACTCAGCGCGATGTGAAAACACTCGAAACTCGCTGATCCGAGCAAATAAAAAAGGCCGCCTCAAAGGCGGCCTTTTTTATTCATCGCGCAATGATCAAGGCTGTTCCGCGCGGGCCTTCAGACCCTTGAGCGTATTGAAAGGCGCATCGATCACAAACTTGTTGGCAACGAAAGACGGGACACTACCACCCGGCTCGGTGTGGACTTGATAAGTCACCACGGTAGTATTAGGCCCCTTGGGCTCCAACTTCCAGAAACCGTCGACCTGCGCTACCCGAACGAAGCCCTTCTCTTCCGGCATATACGTAGGCACGCCCTTGAGTTTACGCGTGACGCTGCCGTCGACCCCTTCCACGGTGGTGACCTGCAACACCGAGTCCCGCGGCGTTACCGGCCAGGGCGTGTTGAACTGAGTGTAGGTCCAGCTATCGGCACCTTCATGCTTAAGCAGCTTTTGCGCCTTGCATTCGTGAATCCAGGCACAGGCGCCCGTGACATCTTCCTGCAGCGCCCGCACCTTGGCGACGCTGGCATTGATCGTGGTAACGCCTTTGTAGGCCTTGTAATCGGACCCCGGGACGGCGCTCAGAGAGACAGTGATACCGTCCTCTTGCTTGGCTTGCTGCCAGTCCTCGGCAGTGGCTTGCGCCGCAATCCAGGGCAGCACGCAAAAGGCGGCCACTCGATACATCGCTCTCATAGGTTTTCCTTTTTGTTCACGAGATGCTGTTCGCTGCCCCCTGGCTACGGGTTTCACCCTCGAGCCAGGTCAGAATTCGTACGGCCTCGGCGTTATCGCTGCCGCAGAAGGCCTGATCCGCCTGGAAGGCACTGCAGACCGCTGGCCGCTCAGGCCGGCCAAAGATCATGCAAAGGTTGTCCAGCCCAAGTTGCACGCAGCGCTCCCCCGCCGGCTTGCCCGCAGGCATGCCAGGAATGGCGGATGAAATGGAAGGGGCGATACAGCAAGCACCACAACCAGCACGGCACAACATGACAGGACGGCTCCAAGCAGGGCAATGGGATGACGCCGGTCGATAGTAACCGCCTAAACGCTCGTTTGAAACCACTGTTCGCCCAAGCGGGCTCACTGCCTGAACTTGAAGTCCAGCGCTGCGCCTTCAACGTCCCGGCGGGCGTCGTTACGCAGCTGTAGGTCCATTTCATTGGTGAGCAGCCGGCCATTGAGCTGGAAGGGCTCCCCTGCCCCCTCCTTGGGGGCAAACAAAGAAGGCAGGATGGGCTTGCCATCGGCCTTGCCATCGGGCGCAGCCTGCGCGCTCGGAGCTTGCGGCTGGGTGCCCTCCTTCCCCGGCGGCTGCAACTGGCCGACCATATCCTTGGGCAGGGTAAGGTCGAGCTTCGCCGGAGGAATGTCCGTGGCGATCACGTCGGCAGACTTGCGAGACTTGTTCTTGGTCGCCACCTTCCTGGCCGGCGCTGAACCCTTGGCCGTTGCTTTTGCTGGCGCCGCGCCCCCTGCCTTGCTCGTTGCCTTGACGGAGCTCTTACCAGCAGCTTTGCCACCACTCGCCGTGACCGGCTTGGCAGGAAGTGACGCAGGGTCGGCAACCTGGTTCCCGAGGCTGAACTGCTCCGCCGTACCCGCGAGCACCGGCGCAGCGCCGAGTAACGGCACGAGCATACCCAATAGGCAGAGCACAGGCTTTATGCAGTTCATGACGATTACGCCACCCACGTTCAGACACCTTATGCTCGCCCCGGCCAAGGGCCTTGGCAAGAGGAGCGTACGCAGGATTTGACCTTTCAGAACCAACCGCCGTTCCCGGTCTCTTCGCACAGCTGGGTCGCCAGCACACCCAGTGTCATCAACGCCCGCTCAGCCTCGCGATTCCAGGGAATGCCGCAGTTAAGGCGGATGCAGTGGTTGAATTGCTCGGTGTTACTGAAGATCAGCCCCGGCGCGATACTGATGCCCTGCTCCAGCGCCCGCACGTGCAGCTCCTGGGTGTTGACCCGGCCGGGCAGGCTGACCCACAGGATAAAGCCGCCATGTGGGCGGGTCATTTGGGTGCCCTGGGGGAAATGCTGTTGCACCGCCAGCTGATAGGCGGTGAGGTTCTTGCGGTATTCCTGGCGAATATGCCGGAGATGCCGGTCGTACCCACCGTTTTCGAGGTAGCTGGCGATTGCCATCTGAGTAACGCTGCACGCCGAATGGGTGCTGAAGGTTTGCAGGCGCTGGATTTCCGCCTGATGCTTGCCGGCGATCATCCAACCGATGCGTACGCCAGGGGAAAGGGTTTTCGAGAAGCTGGAACAATAGATCACGTGGCCGTGACGGTCATAGGCCTTGAGCGCCTTGTGGTGCCCCTGATCGAACATCAGCTCGCCATGAATGTCGTCCTCGATCACCTGAATGTTGAACTCGGCCACCAGGCGCAGCAGTTGCTTCTGTCGCTCTTCCGGGACTATCCCACCCAGCGGATTGCTCAGGCGCGAGGTCATCATCAGGGCCTTGATCGACCACTGGTTAGCGGCCAGCTGCAGCGCTTCCAGGCTGATGCCCGCGGTCGGGTCACTGGGAATCTCGATGACCTTAAGCCCCAGCAGATCCGCCAGCTGTAGCAGGCCGTAATAGGTCGGCGACTCGGCGGCGATCAGGTCGCCGGGCCGGGTAACGGTGCGCAGCGCCATTTGCAGAGCGTCCACGCAGCCGTGAGTGATCACCAGCTCGGATGGGTCCACGACCACGCCGGCGTCGCGCATGCGAATGGCAATCTGCCGGCGCAAGGGCTCGTAACCAGGGCTGAACATATAGCTGAACGCCCGCGGGCTCTGGAACCGGGTGACCTTGGCGATCTGCTGATGCAGGGCGCGGACCGGCAGGTATTCCACGTGAGGAACCGCCGCGCCGAGGGCGAACACGCCATCACGGCGGGATTCATCCAGCACTTGCTGGATGATGCTGCTGCGGGTCACCAGGCCTGGCCGCTCGACCCGTGCGATATCGGGCGTGGGCGCCGTCAACGCTGGCGTCTGGTGCACGTAGTAACCCGATTGAGGGCGAGCGCGAATCAGGCCTTGGTCTTCGAGGTTAGCGTACGCCTGCAGCACCGTGGCGTGGCTGACGTTGAGCTGAGCGCTCATCTTGCGCACCGACGGCACGCGCTCTCCTGGCTGGTACACACCTTTGCGGATGTCTTCTGCCAACTGTTGGGCGATACGCTGGTAAAGCAAGAGGTTGGTCATGGCGCAGGTCTTCGGCACTGGAACAGTATGGAACTGTACGGGAACAGTTCCCCTCGCCCGCAAAGAATAACGCCAGCGGGCATCCAGCGCGAGCGCCCGGGCCACTACTTGTAGCGGGGCGGCCCGCGACGCTGCCACAACGCTCAGGTTGCGGCAGCCATGCCGCTTCGCAAGCAAATTGGCAACGCCTAACCGGGCACGCCGATCTTTGGAAGCAGTGCAGGCCTCAGCGCTTCTGCCCGAGAGCGCCCTGACGGTCGGAGATCACGATTTCGACGCGGCGGTTCAGGGCCCTGCCCCGCTCCGTTGCATTGGCTTCCACTGGATACTGGTCGCCATAGCCTTCGACTTCGATGCGCTTCTCTTCGATGCCCAGGTCGACCAGCATGTCCGCCACCGCCTGCGCACGATCCCTGGAAAGCTTGAGGTTTTCCTCCGCCGCCCCCGTGCTGTCGGTATACCCCTCGATGCGAATGACGCGCTTTGGGTTCACTTGCAGAAACTGCACCAGCTTGAGCAGGGTGCGGTTGGCCGAAGGCTTGAGGTCCGCTTCTCCCGTGTCGAACAGTACATCGCCGAGGGTCAGCACCAGGCCGCGGTCCGCATCGGTCGTGGCCAGCGCAAGCAACTGGTCCTCCAACCATTGCCCTTGGCGCTGCACACTCAGCAGCTTCGATTCACGCAATGCCAGCTGCAAGCGCTCGCGCTCGAGCTGCTGCTTTTGCAGCTTGTCCTGATTGGCGGCAGCTTCGCTATGGGCGAGCGCTATCTCGCTGTAGCGGCTGCTGAGGTACGCGTAGTGACGCACATCATCGTTCGCCCCCCAGTAGCCGGACAGCCGTTCAGCGCGGGCCAGCGATTCCCCCGCGCGGATCACGTCCTTGGGCGCATAACGCAGGACTTCAGTGTTGTCCCGCACGCCCTGGAAGTGGCTCGAGGCCTGCGCCAGCGCGTCGTCGGCGGCATGGGTAGCGCAGCCTGCCAGGCCAAGGGCCAGGCATCCCGCCAGCAAGGGGCTCACGGTTTGGCGCAGCCGGGTCATTGCACGTCCCCCAGCTGTTTGTGCAACCGCTGGATGCGTGCATTGACCTGGGCCAACTGCTCGCGGCTCTTGCGGGTCAACTCGTTGGCTTCAGCCAGCCGAGCGTCCAGCTCCGCCTGCTCCAGCGCCATGCGGGCTGCCTTATTGTGGTGGCCGGCGATGTCTGCCCTGGCTTGCACCGTCTTGCTCAGCGCGCCAGCCAGGGGCTCGCTGTCATCGGCCGCGCCTACCGCTCGGGCTTGCTCGATCGCCTGCTCGGTCAGCCGCAGCTGTTCGTCGGGGGCGGGAGCAGTGGCGCAGCCAGACAGGGCCAGCAAAGCGCCGGCGAAGATAAATCGTTTATTCACGCAGTGTTTCCTATGGTTTGACCGCTCCGGCGCCGGCGGCAGCCTGCTGCTGGAGCTTCCAGCGCTCGGCATTGCGCTGCAGGATCGCCTGGATCCCGCCGGAGGCGGCCAATTCTGTCATTTTTTTTGAGAGCTGTCCGCGCAGCCAGCCATCGTTACAGGCTGAGTCTTGAGCGAGTGCCAGGTGAATGCCGGGGCGATCCACTGCCAGCTCATGGGGGATCAACTGACCTGTCAGGCCCAATGCCGCCACGGCCGCCGCGCCGGCATAACGGGGCGCGATAGCGTATTCGGCCTGGCCGAGCATCAGTTGCTGAAGGGTCCGGGTGAGGTTCTCCGCCGGGTGTAGGTCCAGGTGGGTGGTGGCAAAGTTGCTGAAACCAGGGCTCAACCGAGCTTTTGCCGAGATCAGGCCGGGATGCCCCGCTAGGTCGGCCAGAGTGCCGACGCTCATCGAAGCGCCCTGCCGGGACCAGACGAGATAATCATTGAACGCCAACGGAGGGTATATGTAATCGAAGTGTTCCAGGTCGGCCGTGCTCAACACTGCATCGGCCAGGATATCCATGCGGCCGGTGCGCACTTCGTCCATGGCCTGGGAGCGGCGGCCGGCATACACCACGCTGATCTTGAGGCCAAGCTGGGTGGCGACTTCGTGCAGCACGTCCACGCTGGCGCCAATCAATCTGCCGGGGTCGGCCGGGTCGCGCCAGGCGTAGGGCGGTGCGTCCGGGCTGGCGGTCGCCACCAGGCGCTCACAGCTGCCTGCTGCCCAGCCGAGCGAGGGCAATAATGCAAGGCATACGAACCAGCGCGACACAGAAAACATGTTCAGACCAGGCTCCAGGGTTGGACTGCCGCCGAGTGTACAGACGCAAGCCTGGGGTGGCTACGCGGCAGCCGCGGCAAAAAAAAGCCCGGGCAATAGCCCGGGCTCATGACTGCGACAGCGTGGGATCAAACCAGTTTTTCGAATTCTGGAATGATTTCGAACAGATCACCCACCAGGCCGTAATCGGCTACCTGGAAGATCGGAGCCTCTTCGTCCTTGTTGATGGCGACGATGACTTTCGAATCCTTCATGCCGGCCAGGTGCTGGATCGCACCGGAGATACCGACGGCAATGTACAGCTGCGGCGCGACGATCTTGCCGGTCTGGCCGACCTGCATGTCGTTGGGCACGAAGCCTGCGTCGACCGCGGCGCGCGAGGCACCGACGGCAGCACCGAGCTTGTCGGCCAAGGCGTACAAGTGCTTGAAGTTGTCGCCGTTCTGCATGCCGCGGCCGCCGGATACGACGATCTTGGCAGCAGTCAGCTCAGGCCGGTCAGACTTGGCCAGTTCTTCGCTGACGAAAGCCGAGAGGCCCGCGTCCTTGACCTCGGCCACGTTCTCGATGGCGGCCGAACCGCCCTCGGCGGCAACCGGATCAAAACCGGTGGTACGCACGGTGATAACCTTCACGGCTGCGCTCGATTGCACGGTCGCGATGGCGTTGCCGGCGTAGATCGGGCGCTTGAAGGTATCTGCGCTTTCAACGGCGATGATTTCAGAGATCTGATCGACGTCCAGCTGGGCGGCCACGCGTGGCAGGAAGTTCTTGCCGTTGGTGGTGGCGGGCGCCAGCACGTGGCTATAGCCCGAGGCCAGGGAAACGATCAACGGAGCAACGTTCTCCGGTAGCTGGTGCGCGTAGGCCGCGTTATCGGCAACCAGCACCTTGGCCACGCCGGTAACTTTCGCGGCGGCTTCGGCCACGGCGCCAGCGCCCTGCCCGGCCACCAGTACGTGGACATCGCCACCGATTTTCTGAGCCGCGGCGACGGTATTAAGAGTGGCGCCAGCCAGTGCGCCGTTTTCGTGTTCAGCGATAACCAGGATAGCCATTTAGATTACCTTCGCCTCGTTCTTCAGTTTTTCGACCAGTTCGGCTACCGACTTGACCTTGACCCCAGCGCTGCGGGTCGCCGGCGCTTCGACCTTGACGGTCTTGTTGGTGGAGGTCGTCGACACGCCCAGGGCCTCGGGAGTGAGGGTCTCCAGCGGCTTCTTCTTGGCCTTCATGATGTTGGGCAGCGACGCGTAGCGCGGCTCGTTGAGGCGCAGGTCGGTGGTAACGATCGCCGGCAGGTTGAGCGCGACGGTTTGCAGGCCGCCGTCGATCTCGCGGGTGACGTTGACCTTGTCACCGGCCAGCTCGACCTTGGAGGCGAAGGTCCCCTGGGCGTAACCGGTCAGCGCGGCGAGCATCTGGCCGGTCTGGTTGTTATCGCTGTCGATGGCCTGCTTGCCAAGGATGACCAGCTGCGGCTGCTCTTTATCGACCACGGCCTTGAGGGCTTTGGCGATCGCCAGCGAGCCCAGCTCTTCGGCGGTGTCTACCAGCACGGCGCGATCGGCGCCCAGTGCCAGGGCAGTACGCAGTTGTTCCTGAGCGGTGGCCGGGCCCACGGTGACCACGACGACTTCAGTGGCAACCCCTTTTTCCTTCAGGCGTACGGCCTCTTCCACGGCGATCTCGCAGAAGGGGTTCATGGACATCTTGACGTTGGCAAGATCGACCCCGGAGTTGTCCGCTTTCACGCGGACCTTGACGTTGTAATCGACCACTCGTTTGACAGCTACAAGAACCTTCATGGATTCCTCGTTACTCTCCGGTGAATAAAATGTCGCAGGGCAGGCCATGCGATCGCTCTTGGCACGGCCCGCAGTCCGGCGGCGGCATTGCCGCGACAGCCGAAACCCGCAAGCTGACCGGTGGCGCCTCTCGCAGGCACTGACCAGCAGCGTAGCAGGCCACTGCGGATCGCCCGTCCCAAAGCCTTGGGCCCGGAAGCCGTCACACAGCGCGAAGCCAGCCATCGCGGGCGACAGCTGGCTTGAAACCGCCCGTATCTTGACCGTATAGCAAAACCCGGTCAATACGCGGAACTGGCCAGTCACGCGGGGCGCCGCGGCGATTTTATGGGGCCACGGAGAATTCAAACAAACGTTTGATTTGGACCACCCGCATGGTGTAGATATAATGCGCCACCAGCGGCGAGCGCTTGTGTCGCCCGCCGTGTAGTGCAAACCGTGCGATCGCTACAGGCCTGGCCAACGTGCCGTCCTGCCCTTATTAGAAAAAAACCGTACTTGCCTGTGTTAGGAGAGAACCTGTGGAACGCGAATACATGGAATTCGACGTGGTCATCGTCGGGGCTGGCCCCGCGGGCCTGTCCGCTGCCTGCCGTATCAAGCAGAAGGCCGCCGAAGCCGGTAAGGAAATCAGCGTCTGCGTGGTAGAAAAAGGCTCCGAGGTCGGCGCCCACATTCTCTCCGGCGCGGTGTTCGAACCGCGCGCGCTCAATGAGCTCTTCCCGAACTGGCGGGAGCTCGGCGCGCCGCTGAACACCCCGGTCAAGCGCGATGACATCTACCTGCTCAAAGACGCCGAGGGCGCGCGCAAGATTCCCGACGCTTTCGTGCCCAAGACCATGCACAACCATGGCAACTACATCATTTCCCTGGGCAACCTCTGCCGCTGGCTTGGCCAACAGGCAGAAAACCTCGGCGTGGAGGTGTACCCAGGCTTCGCCGCCCAGGAAGCGCTCATCGACGAACAGGGCGTGGTTCGCGGCATCCTCACCGGCGACATGGGCGTGGACCGTGAAGGCCATCCCAAGGAAGGCATGTTCACCCCTGGCATGGAGCTGCGCGGCAAGTACACCCTCTTCGCCGAAGGCTGCCGCGGTCACATCGGCAAACAGCTGATCAAGCGCTACAACCTGGACAGTGACGCCGACGCGCAGCATTACGCCATCGGCCTGAAGGAGATCTGGGATATCGACCCCGCCCGTCATGAGCAGGGCCTGGTGGTGCACACCGCTGGCTGGCCGCTGGACGATGCCAACCCAGGCGGCTCCTTCCTCTATCACCTGGAGAACAACCAGGTCGTGGTGGGCCTGATCGTCGACCTCTCCTACAGCAACCCGTACCTGTCGCCTTTCGACGAGTTCCAGCGCTACAAGCACCATCCGGTGGTCAAGCAATACCTCGAAGGCGGCAAACGTGTGTCCTACGGTGCCCGAGCGATCTGCAAGGGCGGGCTGAACTCGCTGCCCAAGATGGTGTTCGCTGGCGGCGCGCTGATCGGCTGCGACCTGGGCACGCTGAACTTCGCCAAGATCAAGGGCAGCCATACCGCGATGAAATCCGGCATGCTGGCAGCGGACGCGGCGGTCGAGCGCCTGCTCGCCGGTAGCGAAGGCGGCGATGTGCTTACCAGCTACCCGGAAAGCTTCAAGGCCAGCTGGGTATACGACGAGCTGTTCACCAGCCGTAACTTCGGCGCTGCCATTCACAAGTTCGGCGCGGTCAAGGGCGGTGCTTTCAACTTCATCGACCAGAACATCTTCGGCGGCAAGCTGCCCTTCACCCTGCGTGACAACAAGCCGGACTACGCTTGCCTCAAGCTGGCGGCAGACTCGAAGAAAATCGATTATCCCAAGCCCGATGGCAAGCTGAGCTTCGACAAGCTGAGCTCGGTGTTCCTCTCCGGGACCAACCATGAAGAAGAGCAGCCGTGCCATCTCAAGCTGGCCGACCCAAGCATTCCGATCGCCAAGAACCTGCCGCTCTATGACGAGCCGGCACAGCGCTACTGCCCGGCCGGGGTATATGAAGTGGTGACCAAGGAAGACGGCGAAAAGCGCTTCCAGATCAACGCGCAGAACTGTGTGCATTGCAAGACCTGCGACATCAAGGACCCCGCCCAGAACATCACCTGGGTGGCACCGGAAGGCTCGGGCGGGCCGACGTATCCCAATATGTGATGGACAGGACGGGCGCTGCCGCCAGCCAGCGCCCCTTCCGCTACCGCTGGCTCGCGGGCTTTGCCCGCTCCTCCAACTGACCGCATGACGCTAGCCTGGAACCCCGGGAATCCTTCACCGCCGCCGATCGCGGCTCTGCACCGTCAACTCCAAGGCCTTTTGCATGTCCAGGCGTGCTGAACGGCCGACGTCTGGGTGGTTGAGGTCGAAGTTGCGTTCCGACGGCAAAATGGGCGCGGTCAGGTCTTCGCCGTCCATCGGTTCGAAATCGTCTTCGGCGCCGATCGGCATGGCGCTGCGCCGCAGCAGCGTGCGCAGCTGCCGGGGCGTAAGGTGGGGGTTGATCGACAGCATCGCGGCTACGGTACCCGCTACCATTGGCGTGGCGAACGAGGTCCCGCAATGGACCGAGCCTTCGCCCTCGGCGCCCGGGTCCGCGCCGTGGGTGCAGGCGGCGGCGGAGATGTCCACACGCCGGTCGAGGTTGGACGACTCACGACGCACGGCGTAATCGGGGCTGTCCACGGGCAGCTCCGGCTGCTCGCCGCGCTGATGCCCGCCCACAACCAGCAATTGGTCGGTCACGAAAGACGACGGCAGCCGGTATTCATCCTGGCCAGCGGCCGCCGCGGCGTTGCCTGCGGAATTGATCACCACCACATCAGGGTGTTTGGCCTTGAGCCAGCGGAAGAACTCTTCGAGCAATTCTTCATAGCCTGCCATGGCGATGCCGGAACGCACCTGGGTATCGGCCTCGGCGCCTTGCACCGTCTGGGTACCGACCCGGTGCAGGCCCCAGCTCCAGTTGAGGATGCGCGCGCCGTCTTCCACCAGGTTGACCGATGCCGCCACGTTGGCGGTAATGCCCGCGTCCGAATCCCGGTCCACGATTACCTCAAAGCCCTTGCTCACGCCATCCAGGCCGCGCAAGAAGCCGGTATTGCCGCCCTTCTGCCAATGCGCCAGCAACACCGCGGCCACCGTCGAACCGTGCGCGGCAGGGCCCTGAGCATCGCGGGCATACAAACAGGTGCGGGGCAGCGCGCAGGGGCCAACGTATTCGGCGAAGTCCGCCGAGTCGAAGTCCACGTTGCGCTCGATCACCCCGATTCTCACCGCGCTGGGCTCGACCGGCGCGCCACGGGCCGCCACCCGCCGCCGATAGTAGTTGACCGCATCGGCAAAGCGGTTAGCGGCCCACTCATCGTGGCTGCGGTCATCGGCCGGCACCTCGCGCTCGCCCTCTTCAGCCTCGGTCTCCTCGATCACCACCGCGTCCACGCTCAGCTCATGGCCCAACCGCAGCAGCAGCGCATCGCGTTCGATCAGGTTCTTCACTGGCAGGCGCAGCTGCCAGGTATTGAGCGCGGGTATGCCGCCGACCACGCTGGCGCCGTACTTCTGCGCCAGTTGACGGGCCTGGTCGAGGCCGTCGTAACGTTCCTCGATGATCACGCTCACCAAGTTCAAATAAGTGCTAAGGCCTTCGGCGTTGGTCGCCAGTTCGTTGGGCTTGGCCGCCAATACATGGTTGCCGGCCATGCTCAGCCACACGCTGTTGCTACTGCGCCCGCCCTCCTCCAAGCGGACCGGCCCACTGGCGTCCTTGCCGGTTTCCAGGGTCAGCCGCAGATGGTCGCCCTCTCGCTCGCTGCTTTTGGCCGCGCCGCCGAGCCACACCTGCACCGGCCCGCTCGACAAGCCGCTGGCCTTGAGGCAGAACACCTGATGCTGGGTATCGAGCAGATCGCGGCAACGTTCCAGGCGCTCCAGGCGCAGCGGCGTTTCAGCCCGCACGCCCGAGGCCAGCCCACACAGCAGGAGAAAAAGCAGCCAGCGTCGTTCCATGATTCGGCCTTCTTGTACGGGCATTTTGCTGGTGTGACTGCCAGCCGTACCGCTTGGTTCAGCCGCCGAGTTCGTGGCTCAAGGCAAGGGCGGCCGCCTGCACCGCCGGGGTCAATGCATGCATTCGCTCCAGTGACATGTAGGGCACGGTGCTTGCCACGCTGATGGCCGCGACTATCCGCTTGCTCGCATCACGTACCGGCGCGGCCACGCAACGGATCGACGGTTCGTTGTCTTCCAGGTCGAACGCGTACTGGCCCGCCACATAAACCTGCATCCGCTCATGGAAGGCTTCCCAGCCCGGCTCCTCCCTGCCCGCCCAGACCGCCGCGGGCGGCGGTTGCCCGTCGAACAGCCGCCGCCACTCCGCTTGCGGGCTGTCGAGCAACAGGGCCTTGCCGATCCCGGTACGGGTCAGGGGCATGCGCTGGCCTACCCGCGAGCGCATTTCCGGGCCGTTGCGGCCGGGGTTCTTGTGCAGGTACAGCACCTGGTCGCCGTCGCGCATCGCCAGGTGGACCGTGTCTCCGCTGAGCGCCGACAGCTCGTCCAGCCAAGGGCCGGCGAGGACTGCCAGCGGCAGCTCATCCCGGGCCTGAAAACCCAGCTCGATCAAGCGCGGGCCGAGCCGGTAGCCGATAGTGGCGCTGACCCGCAGATAACGCTCTTCGACCAGGGCGCTGGCCAGCCGATGCGTTGTGCTGCGCGTGGTGCCAATATGCGCGGCGATGGCCTTGAGGTCGCGGGCCCCGGCGGCCACCGCCTGGATGACGGCCAAGCCCCGCAGCAGTGTCTGGGTGCCCGTGGGCGGGGTGGCGGGCGAGTCGCTTGGCATCATCGGTTCAACCTGGGCAAAAAACAGCGCGCATTATCCGGCGCACAGGGTGTGCCGTCATCATGGGGCTTCGATTCGCTCGACCTTGCCCACCAGCACCACATAGCAGAGCGCGCCCACCAGGGCCGTGGCGGCCACGTAGGTGATGGCCGGCGCGAAGGAGTCGCCGGTGGCGAGCAAGCCGATGATGATCGGGGTGACGATCGCCGCCAGGTTGCCGATGAAGTTGAACACTCCGCCGGTCAAGCCAAGCAGCCGCGCCGGCGCCAGGGTGGACACCAGCGACCAGGTGATCGACGCCAGGCCGTTGCCGAAGAACGCCAACGCCAGGCAGGCGATGACCATGGGAGTGGAGTCGAACCAGTTGGCGCCGATGATGCTGGTGGAAATCAGCAGCCCGCCAATGATCGGCACCTTACGCGCCAGCCCGACGCTGGCGCCGCGGCGGATCATCCAATCCGAAAACAGCCCCGAGCACAACACGCCAACGAACGCTGCCAGGAACGGCACCGAGGCCAGCAAGCCAGACTTGATAAAGTCCATCCCGCGGTATTTCACCAGGTAGGTCGGGAACCAGGTGAGGAAGAACCACAAAGTGGAATTCAAACAGAACTGGCCAATGTAGATCCCCCACAACTTGCGCTGGGTGAGCACGATCTTCAGTTCGCCCAGGTCGATGCCACGCGCCTTGGGTTTGCCGGCGATATCCACCAGGCCGCCGCCCTGCTCGATCAAGGCCACCTCGGCGGCATTGGCGCCACGGAAGGCGCGGGGCTCGCGGTACAAGGCATACCAGGCCAGTGCCCAGGCAACACCTACACCGCCGGTGATCACGAACACCATGTGCCAGCCATAGGCTTGCTGCAGCCACGCCAGCACCGGGGTGAGGAACGCCAGGCCCACGAACTGGCCGGAGGTATAAAAGCCGATGGCGGTAGCCCGCTCGCGCTCCGGGAACCAGGTGGTGACCACGCGGCTGTTGATGGGATAAGCCGGGGCCTCCAGCGCGCCCACCGCCATGCGCAGCATGAACAGGCCGACGAAGCTGCCAACGAAGCCCAGCGCCAGGGTGGCCACGGACCACAAGGCCAGGGCCACGCTATAGAGGATGCGCGGCGGTACCCGGTCCACCAGCCAACCGCCGGGAATCTGCATGGCGGCGTAGGTCCAGCCGAACGCCGAGAACACCAACCCCACATGGGCGGGGTCCAGCCCTAACTCGCTGGTGAGCGCCGGCGCGGCGATCGACAAGTTGGAGCGGTCCAGGTAGTTGATCACCACTGTGATGAACAGCAGCACCATGATAAAGAACCGCTTATGGCTCGGGCTGGCCAGTGCGGCGCGGGTGGCCGCGGGGTTTGCTGTGTGGGTTTGCATGGCTTGGGCCTCTTGTTTTTATAGGGGTGGACGTTGGGATCACCGCCAGGGGCAAGCCGCACTCACCATTCGGCGAAGCTGCCGTCGGCGTGGCGCCAGATCGGGTTGCGCCAGCGGTGACCGACGGCCGCGCGCTCACGCACGTACTCCTCGTTGATCTCGATGCCCAGGCCCGGGCCATTGGGGATCTTCACGAAGCCGTTGTCGTAGTCGAACACCTCCGGCTGGCGGATGTAATCGAGCAGGTCGTTGCTTTCGTTGTAATGGATGCCCAGGCTCTGCTCCTGGATGAAAGCGTTGTAGCAAACCGCGTCGAGCTGCAGGCAGGCAGCCAGCGCGATGGGCCCCAGGGGGCAGTGCAGCGCCAGCGCTACGTCATAGGCCTCGGCCATGGCGGCGATCTTGCGGGTTTCGGTGATGCCGCCCGCATGGGAGGCGTCCGGCTGGATGATGTCCACGTAGCCTTCGCTGAGCACCCGCTTGAAGTCCCAGCGCGAGTACAGGCGCTCACCGAGGGCGATCGGCGTGCTGGTCAGCGGCGCCAGCTCCTTGAGGGCCTCGTAGTTTTCGCTGAGCACCGGCTCTTCGATGAACATCAGCTTGTAGGGGTCCAGTTCCTTGATCAGCACCTTGGCCATGGGCTTGTGCACCCGCCCGTGGAAGTCCACGCCGATGCCCACGTTAGGGCCGACCGCGTCACGTACTGCCGCCACGCTGGCCAAGGCGCGGTCCACTTTCTCGAAGCTGTCGACGAACTGCATTTCCTCGGTGCCGTTCATTTTCACCGCGGTGAACCCCCGGGCCACGGCCTCTTGCGCGGCCTTGGCGGTTTCCGCCGGGCGATCGCCGCCGATCCACGAGTACACGCGGATGCGCTCGCGCACCTGGCCGCCGAGCAGGGCGCTGACAGAAACGCCCAAGGCCTTGCCCTTGATATCCCAGAGCGCCTGGTCGATGCCGGCCAGGGCGCTCATATGCACCGCCCCGCCCCGGTAGAACCCACCGCGGTAGAGCACCTGCCAGTGGTCTTCGATGTTGCGTGGGTCCTTGCCCACCAGATAGTCGGCGAGCTCTTCCACGGCGGCGGCAACGGTATGCGCGCGCCCTTCCACCACTGGCTCGCCCCAGCCACAGATGCCTTCATCGGTTTCGATCTTGAGGAACAACCAGCGCGGAGGAACGATAAAGGTGCTCAGTCGGGTGATTTTCATCGGGTGTCTCTTTTATATCGATGGAAGGAGAAACCAAAACCGGGGCCGGTCAGTGTGCCTGTCGCCAACCCTGCATATAGGCATCCGCGCGCTCGCGCACCGCGGCGGCCGTCATGCCCGGTTTGAACAGCCCTGACCCCAGGCCGAAGCCCGCTACACCGGCCTCGAGAAAAGGCCCCATGTTGCTCGGCGTGATGCCACCTACCGGCACCAGTGCAGTGCCCTTGGGCAACACCGCCAGCAGTGCACGGACCACCGCCGGGGTAAGCGCTTCGGCCGGGAACAGCTTGAGTACGTCGGCGCCCTCCTCGAGCGCGGCGAATGCCTCGGTCGGCGTGACCACGCCCGGCGACAGTTGTAGGCCCGCCGCCTTGGCCGCACGCATCACTTTGCGATCGCTATGGGGCATCACGATCAGCTCGCCTCCCGCGTCGCGCACCTCCAGCACGGCCTGCTCGCTGAGCACCGTGCCGGCCCCGATCAGGCAATCGGCGGGCAGCCCGTCGCGCAGTGCGCGGATGCTGCGCAGCGGATCTGGGGAGTTAAGAGGTACTTCGATCACCCGCAGGCCGCTGGCATACAGCTGCTGCCCCACGGCCAGCGCTTCGTCAGGCCGTACCCCACGCAAGATAGCGATCAGGCCGTTGTTGGCCATGGCGTCTTTAAGCAACATGCAAAAGCTCCTCGATCAGGGTTGAACCAGCCCAGCGGTGGTCGCCAGCAGCCACAGGCCACGCTCGGTCGCTTGCTCGGCCACCTGCACGTGGGCAAAGCCACAGGCATGCAGCGCACGTTGGTAGCGCTGGCACAGCGGCGCGCTGCCGATCAGCACAATGCCCGGCAAGGGTGCTCCGCTTTTGCCGACGGCTCCGGCCAGGGCGGCGATTTCATGGCCGATCATCAGGCCGGAGAGGTAATCGGGTTGTTCGGTGGGTGCCAGGGCACCAGTCAGCCCTAGAGTGCGGGCACTGAACAGCGTGGCCAGCACCCCCAAGCGCCCTTCGGCAGACGTCGCCACCGCGACGCCTCGGTCGAAGGCATGGGCCTGGAAGCTGTCCGGCCGCTGCTGGGTGCGGCCCAGTATGGTATGGGCACAGGCGGCGGCATACAGCTCGCCGGTCATGAAGGTGTCGAAATGGCGGATGCAGCCTTCGTCCGCGCGCACCCATTTGCTATGGGTACCGGGCAGGCCAATCAGCGGCGGCTGGCGGTCAGCGCTATTGGCGAACGCTTGAAGCAGCCCAAGCACCTGGGTCTCTTCCCCGCGCATCACATTGGGCAGCGCGCCCTGCTGCAGCACGCCCGGCACGATATGCAGGGCCCCGCCGCCCTGGAGCGACACTGCGAGCATGCGCTGGGCGAGGTCCCCAGCACTGGCTGGGGCCAGGCAATAAGGCACTTCGTGCCAGCCCTGAGCGCTGCCGATCATCCCGCAGGCGATCAACGGCAACCCCGGCTCATCCCGCCGCCAGTCCCCGCAGGCTTCGTCCAGGGCTTGGTCAAAGCCGCCGCTAGGCACTTGCATGATGCCCAGCGGCCGCTCGCGCGTTTCCAAAACCCGGCCGCCGGCGCCAAAGCGGTAGGCGCGCAGCGATGAGGTGCCCCAGTCCAGCCCGATCAAACGTGCCTGCATCGCCTCACCTGTTATTTTTGTGTGAGTTGAAAAGTCAGACTATAACGCTCGCGCGGCAGATATCTCAACATATAGATTTTAGTCCCACATTGTGGGAATCAATGTGGAGAAGACATCCGCCAACTCGCGAACCTATTGCGCATCAGAATCAGCCGGGTAAACGAGGTTCGCGAGCGGGCGCTCGCGCCTACAGATCCTGGGTTTGTAGGAAGCCGCGACGCCCTTGCAGGCCGCCGGTATGGACAAACACCAGGCGAGTACCGGGGCTCAGGTGCCCGGCGAGGGTGTGATCATGCAAAGCCATCAGGGCCTTGGCAGTGTAGAGCGGTTCCAGCGGCAGGCCGCTTTGGGCCTCGGTGGCCTGCATGAAAGCCAGCAAGGCGGCATCGGCTTTACCGAAGCCCCCGCGGCTAGCCTCATGCCAGTGGTAGCCAAACTGGCCTACCAGTGCCTCAACGTTGCGTTCGGCACCCTGGCCGGAACGCACGGCCAGGGCACCGTGCACTGGCCGCCGCCCGCGCTCGGCGTGCACCAGCCCGGCCAGGGTGGTACCGGTGCCTGCGGCCAGCCACCAGGCGTCGAAACCCTCCCAGCCGAGTTCGGCCAGTCGCGCCTCGGTCAGGCTCAGCAGTTGTGAACAGCCTTGCATGCCCGGCTCGCAGGCGCCGCCTTCCGGGACGGCCAGCATGCCAGGGTAACGTGCCAGCCACGGCGCCCAAAAACCGGGCTGGTGGCGCGCTCGATACCCGCCGTAGCCCAGCCAATGCAGGCGCATGCCCATGGCGTGCAGGTCATCGGTGGTCGCCGTGTGTCGCGGCTCGCCACGCAGCAGCCCTACGGTGTGCAGGCCCTCGCGGGCGCCCGCGGCGGCCAGGGCGTGCAAGTGGTTCGACCACGGCCCACCGAGGCTGATCAGGCCGGCGGCGCCGCTCTGCCGGGCCTGCTCCAGCCAGGGCCGCAGCTTGAACCACTTGTTGCCGCTGACCAGCGGGTCGATCAGGTCCAGCCGCAACACCGCCACTTCTACCCCCGCCGCGGCCAGCCAGGGCAGGCGCAGCGGTTGCAGCGGTGGCTGGGCGAGGCCGGTGGCGATCACAGCGCGGCGGCGAGGCGCGACCCTTGGTTGATGGCGCGCTTGGCGTCCAGCTCGGCGGCCACGTCGGCGCCGCCGATCAGGTGCACGGAGATGCCGGCGTCGCGCAGGCCTTGCTCCAGTTCGCGCAACGGGTCTTGCCCGGCGCACACCACCACGTTATCGACGGCCAGCAGCTGCGGCTCGCCCTCGCCTACGCGGATATGCAAGCCCTGGTCATCGACTTTCAGGTATTCCACCGAGTTGAGCATCTGCACCCGCTTGCTCTTGAGCCCGGCGCGGTGAATCCAGCCGGTGGTCTTGCCCAGGCCGTCACCGACCTTGCTCGCCTTGCGTTGCAGCAGCCATACCTGGCGCGCCGGCGGGCTCACTTCACCGCGCACCCCGGCCACGCCACCGCGGGCCTCCAGCGCCGGGTCGATACCCCATTCACGCCAGAAGGCCTCCGGGTTCAGGCTGCTGACGGTGCCCTGGTGAACCAGGAACTCGCTGACGTCGAAGCCGATGCCACCGGCGCCGATCACCGCCACGCGCTGCCCCACGGGGCGCCGGCCGAGCAACACGTCCAGGTAGGTCAGCACCATGGGGTGGTCGATCCCGCTGATCGGCGGCACGCGCGGAACGATGCCGGTGGCCAGGATCACTTCGTCGAAGCCACCCGCGACCAGTTCCTCGACGCCCACGCGCTGGCCCAGCACAACGTCCACCCCGGTGGTGTCCAGCTTGCGGCGGAAGTAGCGCAGGGTTTCGTTGAACTCTTCCTTGCCGGGAATGCGCTTGGCGACGTTGAACTGGCCGCCGACCTCGCTGGAGGAATCGAACAGGGTGACCTTGTGCCCACGTTCGGCCGCCACGGTGGCTGCCGCCAGGCCCGCGGGGCCAGCGCCCACCACTGCGACGCGGCGCACCGCCTGGGCCGGCAGGTACAGCAGTTCGGTTTCGTGGCACGCCCGCGGGTTCACCAGGCAACTGGTCAGCTTGCCGGCGAAGGTGTGGTCCAGGCAGGCCTGGTTGCAGGCGATGCAGGTGTTGATTTCGTCCGCGCGGCCTTGCGCGGCCTTGGCCACGAACTCGGGGTCGGCCAGGAACGGCCGCGCCATGGACACCATGTCCGCCTCACCCTCGGCCAGGATCTGCTCGGCCACTTCCGGGGTGTTGATGCGGTTGGTGGTGATCAGCGGCACCTTCACAGCCCCGCGCAGCTTGGCGGTCACCCGGGCGAAGGCAGCACGTGGCACCTTGGTGGCGATGGTGGGGATACGCGCCTCGTGCCAGCCGATGCCCGTGTTGATGATGGTCGCGCCGGCCGCCTCCACCGCCTGGGCCAGCTGTACCACTTCCGGCCAGTCGCTGCCGCCTTCGATCAGGTCCAGCATGGACAGGCGGAAGATGATGATGAACTTCTCGCCCACCGCCGCGCGCACCTGGCGCACGATTTCCACTGCCAGGCGCATGCGGTTTTCGTAGCTGCCGCCCCATTTGTCGGTGCGGTGGTTGGTCCAGGCGACCAGGAACTGGTTGATGAAGTACCCTTCCGAGCCCATGATCTCGACGCCGTCGTAGCCGGCTTGCTGGGCCAGGCGCGCGCAATTGACGAAATCGGCGATCTGCTTCTCGATGCCAGCTTCGTCCAGCTCGTGGGGCTTGAACGGGTTGATCGGCGCCTGGATCGCGCTCGGCGCCACCAGGCTGGGGCTGTAGGCGTAACGCCCGGCGTGGAGGATCTGCAGGCAGATCTTGCCGCCTTCGGCGTGCACCGCCTCGGTGACCACCCGGTGGTGCTCGGCCTCCTCCGGGGTGGTCAACTTGGCCGCGCCCTTGTACACCCCGCCTTCCTGGTTCGGCGCGATGCCACCGGTGACCATCAGGCCAACGCCGCCGCGGGCGCGCTCGGCGAAGTACGCCGCCATGCGCTCGAAGCCGCCCTTCACTTCCTCGAGCCCGGTGTGCATCGAACCCATCAGGGTGCGGTTGCGCAGGGTGGTGAAGCCCAGGTCAAGTGGGGCCAGCAGGTGGGGATAGCGTTCGGTGGTCATCGGTTACTCCGCATCAGGTCCGCGGCAGCTCAATACGGCGCCTACGGTTATGGCTGCGACAGTAAAGAGCACGGCGCAGTCGCTCAATGATCACAACTAACAAGTCGTTGATCCAAATGCACAGGGTGCTACCCTGTGGGCCATTGTCCGCCCTGCCTGGCCCGTTATGCGCAAAATCGCCCTGCTGCTGTGTTCCACCGTCCTGCTGGCCGGCGTTGCCGCCTATGCCTGGTGGACTACCCAGCGCCCCGTTGCCCACTACCTGTCGGACCTGCGCATTCAACTGCTGGTCAACCAAGGCAGCGCTGGCGCGGCCGGCAACCTGCTGGGCCTGCAGCCGCGCATGGCGCCGGCCGATTACCAGGATGCCCGCCGCCTGCAAATGAAGTTCGAGGCCTATCTGCGCCAGGCCCGTGCCCAGGGCCTGCTGGGGCCCCGAACCATCGTGGTGCTGCCCGAACACATCGGCACCTGGCTGTGGCTGAGCGGCGAAAAAGACGAGGTATACCAGGCCGACCACCTGAGTGCCGCCAGCGGCTGGCTGACCTTGAGCAACCCGCTGCCCTTCCTGCGCGCCTGGGTCGGCGGCCATGGGCACAACCGCTTCAGCGAGGCGCAACTGCGGATGAAGGCGGCACGCATGGCCGACGACTACCAGCGGGTGTTCGGCGGGCTGGCGCGGCAGTTCGGGATCACCTTGATTGCCGGTTCCATCGTGTTGCCGGAGCCGAGCCTGCGAGAGGGTCGCCTGGTGGTGGGCGATGGCCCGCTGTACAACGTCGCGGTTACCTTCGGCAGCGATGGCCGCCCGCTGGCCGAACCCCTGCGCCAGCATCAGGTTCGCTTCCGGCGCTTTCTCAGCGCGGGGCCGGCGCCGGCGGTGCAAGTCCTGCAAACCCCCGCCGGCGCCGTGGGCGTGGCGGTGGGCGAGGATGCCTGGGCGCTGCCGGCACAGGCCGAGCTGCACGCGGGTGGCGCGCGGGTGCTGGCAGTCCCGGCGTTCATGGCCCGCAGGGTGGGCAAACCAGCGCCTTCGGTTAGCCTGGCGCCGCTGACCGACGTGGCGCCGGCGGGCATGGTGGTGTACCTGCACGGGCGCTTCTGGAGCCACCTGGGCTTCGGCGAGGGCTATACCTGGCAGGCTGGGCAACGGCTGCAGGCGCCGCTGCAAGGCAGAACCGCGGGCGACGCTGCCGGGATGTTCAACCTGTGGCTGTGAAGGCCGCCCATCTGCGCCTCGGCGAGGTGTCGGTGGGCCTGCTACAGGCGCTGGCCGGCGCCCTGCGCGAGCATAGCCACAGCCCGGAGCAGCTGTTGGAACAGTACGGTTTCGACAGCGCCCGCCTGGCCCAACCCGGCGCCACGCTGTCGATTGCCCGCTACATGCGCCTGGGCCATGCGGCCATCCAGCTCACCGGTAACCCGGCCTTGGGCCTGGCCATGGGCCGCGCCGCCCGCCTCGCCCAGGCCGGCCTGGCCGGCGTGACGGCGGCCCAGGCGCCCAATGTGCGCGAGGCCGCGCGGGCATTGATCCGCTTCGAGCCGCTATACGCCACCAACTACCGCGGGCAATCGAGCTTCGAGGAAGACCCGCGCGGCGCCTGGCTGAATTTTTACTCCATCAGCCCCTACAACGACTTCAACCGCTTCGTGGTGGACTCACTGCTCAGCGGTTGGCTGCGGCAGTTGTCCGCAGTGGCCGGCCAGCCGCTGAGGGCCGAGCAGCTGCAGATGGAATTCCCCGAACCGAATTACGCCACGGCCTATGTGGAGCTAAGCGAAGCGCCGGTGCAGTTCGCCGCCAGCGCCAACCGCCTGCGGCTAGGCCAGAGCGCGCTTGGCCTGCGCAATCCGGAACACTGCCCAGGCACCTGGCAGCAGTTGCTGGGGCTTTGCGAAGAGGCTCTGGCACGGCAAACCCGCACCCGCAGCCTGACCGAGCGCATAGCCGGGCTGCTCGGCCCGCTGCTGGAGGGCCGCCGGGAGCCCGACCTGGAGCAAGTCGCGGCGCGGTTGAAAATGCCGCCCTGGACGCTGCGCCGCAAGCTGGCCGAGGAAGGCACAGGGTTTCGCGACATCCTCAACCAGACCCGCCGCGACCTGGCCCTGGCGTATATCCGGGACACCGAACTGAGCCTTGGGGAGATTGCCTACCTGCTGGGTTTCACTTCCACCGAGGCGTTCCAGCGGGCCTTCAAGCGTTGGGCCGGCCAGCCGCCGGGGGCGTATCGGCGAGGCTGCAAGCCGCAGTTCATCTCGTAGCGCCGGGCCAGGCCGCTACGGGGCTGGGGCGGGCTCGGTGGGCGCTTCAGGGCTGATAGGCGCAGGGTCGGCTGG
>NZ_JANZKJ010000039.1 GCF_025642975.1 Pseudomonas sp. RIT-PI-S | reverse complement strand
AGCAAGCAACTGGTCGGCTACGTGGTGCTGACCAGCGAGCCGGATGGCTGGCAAGGCGAACTGGCCACTCACCTGGCCGCGCAGTTGCCGGACTACATGGTGCCGGCGCAATGGGTCGCCCTGGCCGCCATGCCGCTGAGCCCCAACGGCAAGCTGGAACGGCGCGCGCTGCCACGGCCCGCCTCGGATGCCCTGGTCGAACGTTTCGTGGCGCCTTCCACGGCGATGGAGCAGGCGCTGGCCTCGCTCTGGGCGGACCTGCTCAAGCGCGAGGCCGTGGGGGTTACCGATAACTTCTTTGCCTTGGGCGGGGATTCGATCATCTCCATCCAGCTGGTGAGCCGCGCGCGCGCCGCCGGCATCCAGTTCACCCCCAGGGACCTGTTCCAGCACCAAACAGTGCAAGCCCTGGCGCGGGTTGCCCAGCGCGGCGAAGCGCGGCAGGTCGACCAGGGCTCGGTAAGCGGCATCACGCCGTTGCTGCCGTTCCAGCAGTACTTTTTCGAGCAGCCCATCCCTAACCGCCAGCACTGGAACCAGGCGCTGCTGCTGCAACCGCGCGAGGTGCTGCGCGGTGAGGCGCTGGCCGTGGCCCTGGATGCGTTGGTGGGGCACCACGACGCCCTGCGCCTGATGTTCCGCGAGGGCCCCGAGGGCTGGCAGGGCGAGCACCAGCCCACGGCGCGGCCCAACCTGCTGTGGCAGGTGGAAGTCAGTGACAGTGCAGCCTTGGAAGCGCTCTGCGAAGACGCCCAGCGCAGCCTCACCCTGAGCGAAGGCCCGCTGCTGCGCGCGGTGCTGGCA
>NZ_JANZKJ010000038.1 GCF_025642975.1 Pseudomonas sp. RIT-PI-S | reverse complement strand
ACGCCTGGCCTACATGCTCGAAGACAGCGGCGTGGGGCTGGTGCTGAGCCACTCGGCCATCGCGCTGCCAGCGGTCGAGCGGATCGACCTGGATGGCTTCGATACGTCGGCGTTTGGCGACCAGAACCCCAACGTAGCGCTGACCGGCGAGCACCTTGCTTATCTGATCTACACCTCCGGTTCTACCGGCAAGCCCAAGGGCGCCGGCAACCGCCATTCGGCGTTGACCAACCGGCTGTGCTGGATGCAGGCCGCTTATCAGCTCACGGCAAATGATTCGGTACTGCAAAAAACCCCGTTCAGCTTCGACGTGTCGGTGTGGGAGTTCTTCTGGCCGTTGATGACCGGCGCTCGGCTGGTGGTCGCGGCGCCCGGCGCGCACCGGGACCCGGCGCAGCTGATCGAGGTGATCCAGGCACAGCAGATCACCACGCTGCACTTCGTGCCGTCGATGCTGCAGGTGTTCCTCCAGGATGAGCAGGTCAGCCGCTGCACTTCACTCAGCCGCATCGTCTGCTCCGGTGAGGCATTACAAGCGGATGCCCAGCAGCAGGTCTTCGCCAAGCTGCCGAAGGCCAGCCTCTACAACCTCTACGGCCCCACCGAAGCGGCCATCGACGTCACCCATTGGACCTGTGTCGACGAAGGCCGTGACAGCGTGCCCATCGGCCAGCCCATCGCCAACCTGGCGTGTTACGTGCTGGATGCGCACCTCGAACCGGTGCCGGTTGGCGTGCTGGGCGAACTGTACCTGGGCGGCGCGGGCCTGGCGCGGGGTTACCACCGCCGGCCCGCCCTCAGTGCCGAGCGTTTCGTTGCCAGCCCGTTCAAGGCCGGGCAGCGGCTGTACCGCACGGGGGACT
>NZ_JANZKJ010000037.1 GCF_025642975.1 Pseudomonas sp. RIT-PI-S | reverse complement strand
CGCCTGCCCGATGGCAGCCAGCGGCTGCTGCTGGCGATCCATCACTTGGTGGTGGACGGGGTGAGCTGGCGAATTCTGCTGGAAGACCTGCACAGCGCTTATCAGGCCGCCGTTGCCGGCCAGCCGCCGAAACTGCCGGCCAAAACCAGCGCCTTCAAAGCCTGGGCGGAACGCTTGCAGGCCCACGCCCAAAGCCCGGCCATGCTCGATGAGCTGGCAGCCTGGGAAGCCCACCTGCGTGGCGCCCCGGCAACGCTGCCCTGCGACCGCCCGGCCGGTCGCGCCCTGGTCAGCCTGGCGGACAGCGTGCGCACCTCGCTGCCGCCTGCGGTGACCCGGCAACTGTTGCAGCAGGCGCCCGCCGCCTACCGCACCCAGGTCAACGACCTGCTGCTTACCGCACTGGCGCGGGTGATCTGCCGCTGGAGCGGCGAGCCGAGCGCCTTGCTGCAACTGGAAGGCCATGGCCGCGAGCAGCTGTTCGACGACCTGGACCTGAGCCGCACCGTCGGTTGGTTCACCAGCCTGTATCCGGTGCATCTGCAACCTGCGGATGACTTAAGCACTTCGATCAAAGCGGTCAAGGAACAGCTGCGCTCGGTGCCCGGCAAGGGCCTGACCTACGGCCTGCTGCGCTACATGGCCGCCCCGGACGTGGCCAGCCAGCTGGCCAGGTGGGCGCAGCCGCGCATCACCTTCAACTACCTGGGGCAGTTCGACGGCCAGTTCGACGAACAGGCCTTGCTGCGTCCGGCCACCGAGCCCGCCGGCGCCGAGATGGACGCCCAGGCCCCGTTGGGCAACTGGCTGAGCCTGAACGGCCAGGTGTACGACGGCACGCTGCAGATCGACTGGACCTTCAGCCGCGAACAATACGACCGCACCACCGTGCAAGCCCTGGCCGACGCCTATGCCGAGGA
>NZ_JANZKJ010000036.1 GCF_025642975.1 Pseudomonas sp. RIT-PI-S | reverse complement strand
GTTTGGTCAGTGAAGTCGCTGCGGGTTTGCGCGTCGTAGTTCACCGACAGCTCGGCGCCGTTGCTGAAGGTGGTGGCGAGCCCGGCGCCGCTGCGCAACAGCCAGGGGCTGGCCTGTTCGCCGGCCACGGTGAAGCGTTGGCCGGGTGCGCCGGCGAAGGCCGCGCGAACCGCACCGTCGTCGTTGATCAGGTCGTAGCCCACGCCCAGGTTCAGCTTCAACGCGGTGCGGGGCGTGAACTGATGGCCCAGGGTGCCGTCCAGCCCGGCGATCAACTGGTTGCTGCGCCGTGCGTCCACCTCCAACAGCAGTGGCGAAAGGCTATCCGCGCCATGCTCCCGATAGGCCTCATCGCGGATATGGTTGAAGTCCAGGCGCAGCGCGGGCAGCAGCCGGGTCTGCTCGCTCAGCTGGAAGCTGTGGCCCAGGCTGGCGCCGACGGTGGCGGTGACGCTGTCGTAGCTGCCCTTGGCGGTACCGCTGGCACCCGCCAGGTTCAGCGTGCGCTCGCCTTCCACCGTGTTGTTGCCGGCACCGGCGTAGAGCATCAGCTCGGTGTTAGGGGCCAGCGCGTAGCTGCGGTAGCCGAGGAACTGCCACAGGTCCAGCTGGCTGCTCTGGCCCTGCGGATTGGCGTTCTCGCCGTTGGCATAGGCGAAGGCAAAGCCTGCCCGGGAAGTGGGCGAGAGGCGGGTGTCCATGCCCATCACCGAGCCCTGGCTGCCGCCACCGTGGCCGCTGGCATAACTGAACGGTTTGCTCCAGAAGCTGGCCTGGTTGGCCAACCCATCGGCACCGAGCAGGCCGTTGGCAATCCCCATCCGCTCCTGCACCGCCAAGCCAATGGCCGACAGCGCCGCCTGGCTGGCGCGCAGCGAGTCGTTGTTCTGCGGCAGGGTTTGCGCCAGGCTGCTGGCGACCTCGGCGTTGCTGGTGGCGCTGACGAAGTAGGGCGTGAGGGCGCTGGCGCTGCCTAAGGCCAACTGCTGGTCGAGCACCTGCGCCGCGCCTTTAGCCTGGCTTAACCCGGCAGCATTGGCCGCCGCACTCACCCCGCGGGTGGACTTGGCCGACAGCGTCAGGTCCACGGTGTTGGCGTCCTTCACCGCACCGAAGTCGAACAGCGCCGAGTTGCTGGTGACCGCAAAGGTGCCGTCGGACTGCAGGCTGCCGGCGCTCAGCACGTTCTGCAAGCGGCTGACGGTAAACGGCTGGCTGGCGTTGGCCACGTCCACATCGATGCGTGCCTGGCTGGGCAGGGTAGCGGTGCCGCTGACCACCAGCTGGCCGTAGTGGGTGTTGTCCTTGACTTGAGTGCGCAACACGGCGCCGCTGCCCTGCACATAGTCGCCCGTCACGCTGGCAACCGTGCCGCGGATGGCCGGCCGGCCCAGCACCAGGGTGCCGCGGTTGACCAGGCTGTCAACCGTCCAGCTGTCGCCGGCGGCCA
>NZ_JANZKJ010000035.1 GCF_025642975.1 Pseudomonas sp. RIT-PI-S | reverse complement strand
GGCAAGCAGCTGGTCGGCTATGTGGTGCTGGCCAGCGAGCCGAATGGCTGGCAAGGCGAACTGGCCACTCACCTGGCCGCGCAACTGCCGGACTACATGGTGCCCGCCCAATGGGTCGCCCTGGCCGCCATGCCCCTGAGCCCCAACGGCAAGCTGGAACGCCGCGCTTTGCCACGGCCCGAGGCGGCCAGCCAGGTGGCGTATCAAGCACCGGTGACCGAGCTGGAGCAGGCGCTGGCGCGCATCTGGGCCGGCGCCCTGGACGTGGCCCAGGTGGGCTTGGGCGACGACTTCTTCGCCCTCGGTGGCCACTCGCTGCTCGCCACCCAGGTGGTGATGCAGGTGCGCGAACACTGCGCGGTGGAGGTGCCGCTCAAGTTGCTGTTCACCCACAGCAGCTTACGGGGCTTCTGCGCCGAGGTTGCGCTGCTCACCCAGGCCGTGCAGCCCTTGCAGGATGAATTGGCTAAATCGCTGGAGGCTCTTAAACGTTTAACTGCCGACGATCTCGAGAAACTGCTTTCTTAACGAGGGAACACGGCTTGCAAAACCTGATCGATTCGGTGGGTTCACTGTCTGCCCGGGAGCGTAAAGCCCTGGCGGTGATGCTCAAGCAGAAGGGGATCAACCTCTACGGCATCGCGCCGATTTTTCGGCGTGAACCGGGTGAGCCGCTGTTGCCCTCCTATGCGCAGCAGCGGCAATGGTTCCTCTGGCAGCTGGACCCCACCAGCAGCGCCTATCACCTGCCCACCGCGCTGCATTTGCACGGCGCGTTGGACCTTCCCGCCCTGCAACGGGCGCTGACCGCGCTGGTGGCGCGGCACGAGAGCCTGCGCACGCGCTTCGAGGAGGTGGCCGGGCAGTTGCAGGTGATGCTGCTGGAGCCTTGGGCGCCCATGCTGGACGTTCGCGAATCGACCGGCGAAGCCTGGCAGGCGGCATTGGCCGAGGAGGTCGCGCAGCCGTTCGACCTGGCCACTGGGCCGCTGTTCCGGGTGGCGGTGTGGCGCCTGGGCGAGCAGGAGCATGGGCTCTCGCTGGTGCTGCACCACAGCATCGCCGATGGCGTGTCGCTGCAAGTGATGGTCGATGAGCTGGTGGGCCTTTATAGCGCCTGCCGCGAAGGCGCCGGCGCGCAGCCTCCGGCGCTGACCGTGCAATACCCGGACTACGCCCTGTGGCAACGGCAGTGGATGGACGCCGGCGAGCGTGAACGGCAGCTCGCCTATTGGGCCGAACGGCTGCGTGGCGAGCCCCAGGTGCTGGCATTGCCCGCCGACCGTCCGCGGCCGGCACAGCAAAGCTTCGCTGGCGCCACCTTGCAGGTGACCCTGGACCCACCCGCGCTAACGCGCCTGAAAGCCTTCGCCCAAGGCGAGAACCTCACCCTGTTCATGCTGCTGCTGGGCAGTTTCCAGGCGCTGCTGCAGCGCTATACCGGCCAGGCCGACATCCGCGTGGGGGTGCCGATCGCCAACCGCCATCGCGCCGAGACCGAAGGGCTGATCGGCTTCTTCGTCAACACCCAAGTGCTCAAGGCTGAGGTTGACGACGCCCTTGGCGCGCGGGCGCTGTGGCGCCAGGTACGCCAGGCGGCGCTGGAAGCGCAGGAATATCAAGACCTGCCCTTCGAGCAACTGGTGGAAGTGCTGCAGCCCGAGCGCAGCCTGAGCCACAACCCTTTGTTCCAGGTGATGTTCAACCATCAGGTGCAGGGGCAGGCCCGGCAGCTGGAGCAGGCGGGTTTACGTATCGAGGCGGTGGCGTGGGAAAACCGCAACGCCCAGTTCGACCTGACCCTCAACACCGCCGAGCACCCGGGCGGGTTGGAGGCGGCCTTTACCTACGCCACGGACCTGTTCGACGCCGCTACCGTCGAACGCCTGGCCGGCCATTGGCAGCAGCTGTTGCAGGCCATGGTCAATGCACCGGATACGCCGCTGGCGGACCTGCCGCTGCTGAGCGCCAGCGAGCGGTCGCAACTGGTGGAGGGATTCAACGCCACGGCCGTTA
>NZ_JANZKJ010000034.1 GCF_025642975.1 Pseudomonas sp. RIT-PI-S | reverse complement strand
TCGAACAACCCAAGCCATCGCCGCTACCAGTACGACGCCGCGGGCGAACTTATCCGCACCCTGGACAAGCTGCGCGGTGAAGTCCGCTACGAATACGAGGCCAACGGCCAGCTGCACCGCCGCGACACCGGCCAACTGGCCGACAACGAAGCCTTCCGCTACGACCCTGCCGCCAACCGGCTGAACTTCGACAACCGCCAGTTCGACCACGTGAAGGACAACCGCCTCAAGACGTGGCAAGACCAGGAATACCGCTATGACGCCTGGGGTAATTTGGTCGAGAAGTCTGTTGGTGTCGGCAAGCTTCAAACCTTTAGCTACGACTGCGAAAACCGTTTGGTCCGTGCCGAGACCTGGGTCAACGGCGAGCGCGAAAGCACAGGAAGTTACCGCTACGACAGCTTGGGACGGCGAGTTGCCAAACAAGCCGAGCGCCAAGGCCATACCGAATACAAACGCTTCCTTTGGCAAGGGCTGCGAATGGCGCGCGAGGAACGCCCTGGAAGCAGCAGCCTCTATGTGTATGAACCCACCAGCTATGCGCCGCTGGCCCGCATCGATCAGGCGGAGGGTGAGGAGCAGAAGCTTTACTACTTCCACACCGACCAGATCGGCACGCCCCTGGAAATGACCGACGTCGCTGGCGATATTGTGTGGCAGGCGACCTATCGGGCCTGGGGCACGGTAGAAGATTTGACCGTGAACGGGGTCGAGCAGAACCTGCGGTTCCAGGGGCAATACTTCGATGCCGAGACGGGGCTGCACTACAATACGTTCCGGTATTACGATCCGGAGGTAGGGCGGTTTGTAACGCAGGATCCGATTGGGTTGTTGGGTGGGGATAATCTTTATCAGTATGCGCCGAATGCGGTGGGGTGGATTGATCCACATGGACTATCGTGTAGTTCTGACGCCAAGATCCTTAGAAGAGAATTAGGCCCGAGCCCAGTCGGAGGAGGGCAATACGACGCTCACCACATAATTATGTCTAACTCTAAAGATGTCAGAATGAACGCTGTTCGTGACAAGATGAAAGAGCTAGGGATTGATATAAATGACAAGCGAAACGGAATTTGGCTTCCTAATACTTCAGCTGCTCGAGTACCCGGCAGCACCGTCACGCCTCATAAGGGAGCGGGTATTCATGGAAATAATTACAAGCAATTTGTATTTGATAAACTGTCTGGCCTGAGCACCAGAGAGGATTTCCTTAATGGCTTGAGTGAAATTAAACAGGCCCTAAATAACGGTATAAATTTTAAAGGTTAATAGCGTGGAATTAGATCAGTTCGTAAATTTTAAAGAAAAAGCCTTTAAAGACATAAAAAATTCTCGCCTATTGGAAGGCTTTAAACATGATGTCGCCTTTGATCAGGTCCTATGGTTCAATGGGTCTCCTCAATCGATAGTTCCTTTTGAGCTAGAGCTTTCGGGAGTAGAGCCGTTAGCACCTATGAAGAAAGAGCCATCTCAAAAAAAAAATAAAACCAAGTGCTTTTCCTTAAATGGAAATCCCGTAAAAATGGAAAGCTATGGAGCACAAGGAGATTTAGTTTGGATTGAATTGTTCTCTTATACTGAGGAATTGGTAAGGTCGGTAAAGGTTAATGTTCACAATGAGATTGTTTGGTTGAAATATGCCTCCCGGGAAGGTGGTGTCGTTTCAAAGGCGTGTCGTGTTGACGTTGATGGGGATTTTTGGGTGTTTTCATATAACTGGGTCTCTAATAAAGTGGAAAGTATAATCTCGTTTGCTAGTAATGGTTTGTTAGGGGTAAGTATCTTTACCGAATATAATACGGATTCAGAGCTTGCGCGTTTATATTTTTTAAATGGCGAAAGTCATACCGAAATATACAAAAAATCCTAATTTGGAATAGGAATAATCGTTTGTTATATAGAGGGGCGCGGTGAAGTCCACTACGACCATGCCGCTAACCTGATGAACTTCAACAGTCCCCAGTTCGATCACGTGATTGGTCGAGAAGTCTGTTGGTGTCGGCAAGCTTCAAGCCTTTAGCTACGACTGCGAAAACCGTTTGGTCCGTACCGAGACCTGGGCCAACGGCAAGCGCGAAAGCACCGGAAGTTACCGCTACGACAGCTTGGGGCGGCGAGTTGCCAAACAAGCCGGGCGCCAAGGCCACACCGAATACAAACGCTTCCTCTGGCAAAGGCTGCGGATGCTGCGCGAGGAACGCCCTGGAAGCAGCAGCCTT
>NZ_JANZKJ010000033.1 GCF_025642975.1 Pseudomonas sp. RIT-PI-S | reverse complement strand
CTGCCGTTTTGATCCCCGCCCGCCACCCCTTCAGGGCATCGCGGGCTTCGCCCGCTCCTACAGTTCAGACCGGCGTCGGTCCGTAGGAGCGGGCAAAGCCCGCGAACTTGGCCTCACTGATCCCGCCCACCACCTCCAGGGCGCCGCAAGCTTCGCCCGCTCCTACAATTCAGACCGGCGTCGGTCCGTAGGAGCGGGCAAAGCCCGCGAACTTGGCTTCACCAGCCGGGTGCCAGGCCGATACACGGCTTTGACAGCCCCCGCCCGCCTGCCAGCAACGTGCGGCCTAGCCTGCCATTTGATCTAGCCTGTTACCGCCAGGGCATCGCGGGCTTCGCCCGCTCCTACAGTTCAGACCGGCGTCGATCCGTAGGAGCGGGCAAAGCCCGCGAACTTGGGCTCACCAGCTAGGTGCCAGGCCGATACACGGCTTTGACAGCCCGCCCGCCTGCCAGCAACGTGCGGCCTAGCCTGCCGTTTTGATCCCGCCCACCACCTCCAGGGCGCCGCGGGCTTCGCCCGCTCCTACAATTCAGACCGGCGTCGGTCCGTAGGAGCGGGCAAAGCCCGCGAACTTGGCTTCACCAGCCGGGTGCCAGGCCGATACACGGCTTTGACAGCCCCCGCCCGCCTGCCTATACCAAGCAAAACAACAGAGGCAGGGTGCACCATGGATAACCGCAACCCTGGCCAGCGCTGGCAGTCGGCCAATTCCCTCATGCAACCCCATCCCGCCCATACTCCTCATCGTCTCGCCGTGGCTGTGGTCCTGGCCTTGGGCGTGTTGGTAGCGCAACACGCTGAAGGCAGCGGCAGCTGCAACCGCACCCACACGGTGATCTCCGCCCCCACCTCCAGCGCCTGCGAGCTGGCTAATCAAGAAAGCCTGACAGTGACCGCCGGCGGCGCGCTTGACCTGGCCGACGGTTCGGCGGTGAGCGTGCGGGAAGGCACGGCGGCACGACAGTTCGTCAATAGCGGGAGGGTCAGCGGCAACTATGGGCTGTATATCGATGGTGGGCAGATCACCGGCAAAGTCATCAACGGTGCCGACAGCACCCTCGAAGGCAGCCTGGCTGGGCTGCACTTGAGCAATGGCAGCATCGGCGGGGCATTGAGCAATGCCGGCAGCATCCTGGTAAGCGGCTCGGGGGCGGCTATCGAAGTGTCCGATTCGACCCTCTATGGCGGCCTGAACAACAGCGGCAGCATCGTCGCAGCCTCCGGTGCCCATGCCATTGCCTTGACCGGCAGCACGGTCACCGGCGACATCAAGAACAGCGGCACGCTCGGTTCCACCTCGCAAACGCTGCTGCTCGACGACAGCCAGGTGAGCGGTTCGGTGCTCAACTCCGGCACTATCAGAAGTGGCAGCGCCTCGCTGGCGGTCAACAACAGTGTGATTGGTGGCAGCATCGTCAACACCGGCCAGCTCAACGGCACCATCCAGGTGATCGATAGCTTGGTGCAGGGCCAGTTTTTCAACGGCGGGCGCCTGTCCAGCGGCTACACCGGGATGGTGATTCATGGCAGCACCCTGGTCGGTGGGCTGACCAACGAGGGCTCCATCTATGCAAGCTCTGGGCTGCTGATCCGGGAAAGCACCTTGGGCAACCTCCTCAACACCGGCACCATCGACAGCGGCAGCAGCGACTTCCAGCTGTGGGATACCACGATCAGGGGCGACGTGATCAACCGCGGCACCATCACTACCGGCTCCAGTGGCTCGGCCGGGCTTACCTTGCAAGGCGGCACCATCGTCGGCAACCTCCTCAACGTCGGCACCCTGAGCGGTGGCCCTGCGGCGACGGCGCTGCGCGCGGACCAAAACGCAGCGATCCTCGGTAGCCTGATCAACACCGGCAAGGTCACCGGCGCCACCGGCATCGAGCTGAAAAACAGTCACATCGGCGGCAGCCTGATCAACACCGGCAGCATCACCGGAGGGATCAGCGAGGACACCCCCGGCAGCGGCCTGGGGCTCGGAGACACCGAAATCCGCGGGGACTTTCGCAACAGCGGGCAGATTCGCGGCGCCACCTACGCCACAGTGTGGGCAGCGGTCACGCTCGGCGGCAGCCTGGTCAACAGCGGCAGCCTCACTGCCGACAGCAGCGCAGTGGTCATCGCCGGCTCCAGCCTGGGCGGCGACCTGCTCAACACTGGGCGCATCAGCGCACCGGTGGGCGGCTTGATCCTGGGTAGCGACAAGATCGCCGGTAACCTGGTCAACGACGGCGTGATCCGCGGGGGCGCCTACCCGCTCTATCTCAACGACACCACTCTGACCGGCCAATTGCTCAATCGCGGCAGCGTCAGCGGCGTGACCGGGATCGCCCTGATCAAAAGCAGCCTGGGCGGAATCGATAACCAGGGCAGCGTGCGCGGTACCGATACCGGGCTGCGCCTCACCGGGGCAACGGTCAACGGCGGGCTGGTCAATAGCGGGGTGTTGGCCGGTGAGCAATATTCGCTCTATGTGGATGATGCCAGCCATCTGGAGTCGCTCTACATCGCGGGCAACAACACT
>NZ_JANZKJ010000032.1 GCF_025642975.1 Pseudomonas sp. RIT-PI-S | reverse complement strand
CCGCATAACCCAAGCCACCGCCGCTACCAGTACGACGCCGCGGGCGAACTTATCCGCACCCTGGACAAGCTGCGCGGTGAAGTCCGCTACGAATACGAGGCCAACGGCCAACTGCACCGCCGCGACACCGGCCGGCTGGCCGACAACGAAGTCTTCCGCTACGACCCCGCCGCCAACCGGCTGAACTTCAACAACCGCCAGTTCGACCACGTGAAGGACAACCGCCTCAAGACGTGGCAAGACCAGGAATACCGCTACGACGCCTGGGGCAATTTGGTCGAGAAATCTGTTGGTGTCGGCAAGCTTCAAACCTTTAGCTACGACTGCGAAAACTGTTTGGTTCGTGCCGAGACCTGGGTCAACGGCAAGCGCGAAAGCACAGGAAGTTACCGCTACGACAGCTTGGGACGGCGAGTTGCCAAACAAGCCGAGCGCCAAGGCCATACCGAATACAAAAGCTTCCTTTGGCAAGGGCTGCGAATGCTGCGCGAGGAACGCCCTGGAAGCAGCAGCCTCTATGTGTATGAACCCGCCAGCTATGCGCCGCTGGCCCGCATCGATCAGGCGGAGGGTGAGGAGCAGAAGCTTTACTACTTCCACACCGACCAGATCGGCACGCCCCTGGAAATGACCGACGCCGCTGGCGATATTGTGTGGCAGGCGACCTATCGGGCCTGGGGTTCGGTAGAAGATTTGACCGTGAACGGGGTCGAGCAGAACCTGCGGTTCCAGGGTCAATACTTCGATGCCGAGACGGGGCTGCACTACAATACGTTTCGGTATTACGATCCGGAGGTAGGGCGGTTTGTAACGCAGGACCCGATTGGGTTGTTGGGTGGGGATAATTTATACCGTTATGCTCCCAATACATTTAGCTGGACCGATGCTTTGGGTTTGGCTAGCTCGAATCCCGGTGTATATGATGTCTTCTTTGAGGCAAGATTGCCGACTCAAGAAATGTATAAGTTGTCAGACCCAGTACATTTCAGTGAATCAAATAGACAGCTACATTATGCGATGAAGAATGATGAGGTGTTAAGATCTCGCTTGGAGGGAAAATATCCTGGAATTGAGGCGCATGTATCACCGACTACGAAAGGGACCTTTAGAGGTAAAGCTTTCCCTGGAACAACTTGGCATCACCACGGTCAAGTTGGAGGGCTGCTACAGTTAGTAGATATGAAGGACCATAAATCAAGGCACCTAGACTATCACGCTAAGGGAGTCGGTGGTCGTAAACGATGGGGCGGCGGTGGTCCCTGCAGATAAACTATGAGAGAGTGGCTATGGTTATCTATAAAAATTTCAGCTCGCTACTAAGCGATGTAGAGGGTCTCGATAAATTTGGTACTCTGTATGCAAACCGGCAGAAGTGGTTGGGTGATCCTTTTAAGGTGGAATTTTTATTGCTGGTTGGTGATGACGAGCTTGAGGAGCTGGATGGGAATGGGAATCCAATCTTAGCTACTATTAATAATGCCAAGTATTTTCTTGATGTAGAGATTTTTCAGAATGTGATTGAGTTGCAAGCAAAATGCAATCCGGAGTCGGGACTGGATGAATATATCTTTGCTATTAATTATTACCTGGAAAATGATGATTTTTATGAGGGGTCATAATTTCTAGGGATTATGTTAGGTTGCTAACTTGGGTTGTCTGTAAGTAACGATTAGTCAGAGATGGATGAGTATTTTAGTGGATTTATTTTTGTATTTTTAGTCCGTAGAGCCTCAAAAGAGATTACCTTAAGTGTGTGGCGGATTTGAGAGTTGGGAAGTGCTGCGAGAACCGCAAAATACGGGAAAATTCCTATGTTCGGAGATGTGATTTAACAATATTATGTGCAAGGTCTAAGATAGAATTTTATTTTTATCTGCGGATTAAGATATGAGGTGGAAATAAATTAATTTAAGTGGAATGGTTCCGCATTCGAACTCTAAAGCGTATGTGATGAGTTTTCGGCGGAATCAACTATTGGCTTTGCCCCGACTCGCGCATGCGCGGCTATATTAACCCACTTGCGGCTTCGCTTTTCCCTGGCTTGCCTAACGTTAGACGGAGCCCATACTCTGGGCCGCAAGGCTTTCACAAGTCCACAACCCCGGCATCCACCCCGAGCTGTACGTGGACCACCCGCATAACCCGAGCCACCGCCGCTACCAGTACGACGCCGCGGGCGAACTTATCCGCACCCTGGACAAGCTGCGCGGTGAAGTCCGCTACGAATACGAGGCCAACGGCCAACTGTACCGCCGCGACACCGGCCGGCTGGCCGACAACGAAGCCATCCGCTACGACCCCGCCGCCAACCGGCTGAACTTCAACAACCGCCAGTTCGACCACGTGAAGGACAACCGCCTCAAGACGTGGCAAGACCAGGAATACCGCTATGACGCCTGGGGTAATTTGGTCGAGAAGTCTGTTGGTGTCGGCAAACTGCAAACCTTTAGCTACGACTGCGAAAACCGTTTGGTCCGTGCCGAGACCTGGGCCAACGGCAAGCGCGAAAGCACCGGAAGTTACCGCTACGACAGCTTGGGACGGCGAGTTGCCAAACAAGCCGGGCGCCAAGGCCACACCGAATACAAACGCTTCCTCTGGCAAAGGCTGCGGATGCTGCGCGAGGAACGCCCTGGAAGCAGCAGCCTC
>NZ_JANZKJ010000031.1 GCF_025642975.1 Pseudomonas sp. RIT-PI-S | reverse complement strand
CCGGTATTACGATCCACAGGTAGGGCGGTCTGTAACGCAAGATCCGATAGGGTTGTTGGGTGGGGATAATCTTTATGAGTATGCAACCAACCCGGCTGCTTGGATAGACCTTGGGACCTTTGCGCCGATAAGGATTGGGGGGCTTATTATTCCAAAGCTACAGGAACGGCTCCTCCAAGTTCGATGGTTAGGCCGCATGCGCACCACATTGTATTTAAGGGATCGTTTGGAAAGTCTCCACTGATGCAGAAAGCGTTGGAAGAAGCCGGACAGTGTTGGGCCGGTACAATATAGATCCAGTGGCCATGATGTGGGCTGAAAACCAAGGCCACAACATAGCCAATGCAATACTGGCTGCTTCTAAGCTGGAAGCAGCTGCTAATGTAATTACAAGAAAGGATTTGCCATATGGGGATGCTGTTTCGGCTATGAAGGTTGAGCTGCAAAAAATGGGATTTGAGGTGTTTGGGAATTAGCATAAGAGGGCGGTATGGATTGGAATATACTCGAAACGCGCGTTTACATGGCAGCAAAGAAGGCTTTTACTGAAATTCGTAAAGCCAACGAAAATGAGCATTTTTATGTTTTTGTCTTATATGTAGATAGCAGCGTCATGTCGATTGCTCCCGCAGCAAATTCCTTACAAAGACTTAAACAAAAAATCGATTTTGAGGATGAAGAGAACAGAACTGAAGAAAATATTGCATATTATAAATGGACCTCGTCAGAGTGGGGTTTTGAAGGATATGCTGGCGAGGAATTTGAAGTGATAAATCGCGATCTCAGAGAAGACAGCGAAAGAACAAATTTTTCCAGCTTCAAAGAGAATGCTCTTATTACTATGGCCAAAGTCTTGGTCTCATTGGTCAAAGAGGGATTTTTTAAGAAATTTCGTCAGAAAAGTGAAGATGAAGTGGTCACTGTGTTTGTCACTGTTACAGATAGTGATGAGTCGGAAGCCGTGGAAAACCTAACTGCAAAATTAATCAACGATGAAGAAGTATATAATTATTTTATCTCAAGATTTGCTTTTTAGTAGTTGTACTAATGTTTTATAAGCTGCAAATATTTATTCTGCGATTTCAGTATGAATTATTTTTCTGATCAGCTAATTTTTTTTGCATTGAATATCATAGCTATAGATAGGAGATTTTTTAGCTCCATTAAGCCCGGCATCGTAGTCGGGCATTGGGCCGCAACTGTCTGAACTCGACACTCCACCATTCGTTAGCTTGAAGGGCACCGCCCTGAGTGTTGAAGTATCGCTATAATCCAAATTAACTTGATCGGTAAACGCAGCTGCCTGAAATGAGGATGTAATGGCATCAGCCCTGAGTGTTGCATCTGGGGATTGCTACAGGGATTATCCAGAAAGAAAGGTTTAATATTGAAGTCGAGTTTTATGTGGCTGTTATTTAAGGTCAAGAGTAAGAGTAAGAATAATACTCAGCAATATTTGTTGGACATGCCGCCGAAAATAATATCATGACAGCAATAGAGAATTTTCCTCATGAGATTTTACCATGAATGCCATCGAGTAGAACTTTCGGTTTCAGGGGCAATGCTTAGATGCCGAGACGGCCACACTACAATACGCTCCGGTATTACGATCCGTAGGTAGGCGGTTTGTAACGCAAGATCCGATAGAGTTATTGGGTGAGAAATCTCTATAGTTACGCAGTTAATCCCTTATCGTGGGTCAAGCCCTTGTGGGTCGCGCGGTGATAACTTCAAATGGGAGTTCATTAAAAAGATTGGTGGAGGAGGAGCTCTGGCCGGTATGCGCAATCCTCATGCGCACCCATTGTGTTTAAAGGGAAGCGGTAAATTAATGAAGAGCTACCTTTCAAAAAGTAAAGAAATTTTAGAACGTCACGATATCGATTGGTACAAGGGGAAAGAAAATCTGATATAGGCTCCTACAAAGGGCATAGTACTGCAAAGGTAAAATTTTATGACACGCTGACGAAAGCTGACAGAGATGGAAATGGATCGACTTCGGAAGTTGTTCAGCGCTAAGAAGAATGGGGCGGCACTTTGATGATGAGACTATTGATTTGCTTCCTTAAGGAAGGTATATGAATAATTTTGACTTGGATGCTTTAGAGGAAAATCTCCGCTTGGCATCTTTGAAGACGATAAAAAATATCCTATCGATAGTGCCAGAATCTGATGTCTGCGGGTTTGCACTGTATTCGGATATAGATATAGAAAGTTTAGCGCCTGCTTTCAACACTAAAAAGCACTTGCAGGCGATGCAGATCGAAGATCCTGATGATAGTTTGTATTACAAGTGGTCTCCTGCGGAGTGGAGTCATGAGTTCTTTGGTGCAGAATATTTTGGAGATATTTCAAGGGAAATTATTAGTCTCGGCGAGAACTTGAAAGGGGATGAATATAACGCTTTCAAACTTTCTATTCCCGAAATTTGTGTGAGAGTGTTGAACAAACTAAGGATCAACCACTTTTCCAATGCGATATTTATTTTCTCAGTCACGGATTTTCGTGATCTAGAGACTGAGTGTGCCTGGATAAAATCAATTAATAATAAGCATGAATCTACTGAGTTTGAATTGTGGTTGAAATCGATATAGGGGGGCGGACTGCGATACTGCTGTTGTATTGGTTTAAAGGCACAGTCTGTTTCAAGATGTCCTTGCGGATTTCTGGGCTAGTTGACCAGAGAAACTTAGGTACTAGAGTGCCCAGACTACGGTTAGGGGCTGCTGAACAACTCAACCAAGCTGGCCCTGCCCTCCGGCCAACACCTGAACCAT
>NZ_JANZKJ010000030.1 GCF_025642975.1 Pseudomonas sp. RIT-PI-S | reverse complement strand
GGTGTTGTTGCCCGCGATATACAGCCCATTCACCTGGCTGTCTGGGCTGATGTAGAGCGAATAGGCATCGCCCTTGAGCAGGCCGGCGTTGACCAGGCCCTGGCTCAAGGTGCTGCCGAGGACCTCCACGCCAATGCTGCTGCCCACGATGCTGCCTGGGTTGGTGAGCGGCCCTTCGAGCGTGGAACTGCTGATCTGCAGCCCACGGCTATTGGGGTCGTAATCGTCTGGGTCGGTGTCGGCCGCCAATTCGGTGCCAATGTGCCCATAGTTGCTGAAGGTTCCGCCCACCGTAGTGTCGCTCAGTTCCACCGCGCCCTTGGCCGCGACCAGCGAGCCGCGGTTGACCAGGTTGCCGTCGAGGGTCACGCCGGTCAGCTGAACGGCCCGGGTCAGCCCGCTGATGCTGCCCCGGTTGATAAAGTCATCGTCGATGGTCGTAGAGGTCATCACCACGCCGCGGCCTCGGTGCTCTTCGCTGTCCCGGTTACCGATGATGCTGCCGCTGTTTGAGAAGCTACCGCCAATGTGGGTAGTGTTGAGCAGCACTGCGGTCTTGGCCAACATCTGCCCGCTGTTGATGATGCTGCCGAAGATAAAGGCGTCGCGATCACCACGCAGGGCAACGCCGAAGTTGCCGCCCTCCAAGGTGCCAGTGTTTTTCACATCGCCACCCACCAGGCCGCCGTACAGGGAAAGGCCGCCGTAGCCGTCGGTACCAGGGCCGATCCAGCCCGAGTTGGTAACGCTGCCGGTGATGATGTTATCCACCAGGCCCAGGTCGCCGCTGCTCACGTACAGGGTGCCGCTGTTGCGGATGCTGCCCAGCCGGCTGTTGCTGATGAACACGCCAGAGCCGGAATTGATGGTGCCGGTGTTGACCACGCCACCCTTGATGGTCATGTCTACGATTCGTAGCGCGGTGATCCCGTCGGACAGGCGGCCGGTGTTGATAAAGCGCCCTGCCACATAGCTGCCATTGAGGTAGGTGGCGCCACGCAGCGTACCGGTATTGACGATATCGCCATACACCAGGCCGCCTGTAAGCAATAGGGGATTGCTGCCACTGTCGATCTTGCCGCTGTTGCGGATCGACCCATTGATCACCGAATTGTCCACCCGGATCCCGGAGGTGCCGCCACTGATGTCGCCACTGTTGAGAATGCTGCCGCCGATCGCGCTGTTGAGCACGGCGACCACCGCGTCGTTATAGCCTGCTTGCAGGGTGCCCGAGTTACTCAGGTTGCCAGCGATGCCGACGTTGTCGGCATGGATCGCCGCGCCTTGATCAGCAGTGATAACGCCCGCGTTGATCACGCTGCCGCCGAACTGTGAATCCCGCAGGCTAATGCCCGTGTTTGCATGAATAGTGCCCGTGGCGCTGTTGTACAGCTTGCCGCTCAGGCTACTGCCGCCCAGGCTGCTACCAGAGAGGCTGATGCCCACCGCCCCCTCCAGGCTGCCGCCATTGACGATCTGCCCGGCCGCCACCCCGACCGCGCTGATCGCGGCAACGTCGCTTACAGTGATGGCGCCTTCCTCGGTGAGCCGCACGCTGCTGCCGGTGTCGAGCGTGCAGGCTGCGGTGGTGCGGCTATCGATCACCGTGTTGGTGGTGGCGCAACTGCCTCCAGCCTCGGCGCTTTCGGTTCCTAGCGCGCCGATGGCCAGCACTACCGCCACCGCGAGGTGGTGAGGGGCGTGGCCGATGAGTTTGTGTGAGGTAACGCTAGAGCGGGAAGTGGTCGACTGCCATTGCTGACCAGGGTTGCGGTTATCCATGGTGCACCCCTGCCTTGTTGGTTTTGCTTGGTATAGGCAGGCGGGCGGGGGCTGTCAAAGCCGTGTATCGGCCTGGCACCCCGCTCGTGAGGCAATCCAGGGCTCGCCCTGTGGGTTGGCGCAGTTGCGAACCCCGGCGGTGGCCATGTTTGCGGGCTTTGCCCTCTCCCACGGGGCCGGCGCCGGCCTGAATGTGTAGGAGTTGGCGAAGCCTGCGAACCGAAGGCGCCACAGGGTAAACGCTGGCGCGGCTGTTCGCGGCTTTGCCCGCTATTGGCTAGCGATCATTGGGGTATCAGCTCTGATGGGCCTGCATATAGTGGCGTAGCAGTTGATTGATGCGTGTTTGGTAGCCTGTGCCTTGGGCCTTGAACCACTCCAGCACGTCAGCATCCAGGCGGATGGTTACCGTCTGCTTTACCGGCACGCGCAGTTCGGCGCTGCGAAAGAAGTCCTCGCCCAGCTCGGGGCTATCGCTGGTATCGATGTCTTGGTCTTGCAGTTTGGCCAGGCGTTCCCAGTCAGTTTTCGATGGTTTCGACATAGTGTTTGGCCTCCTGTTTGGTAGCTTTTCGAGCGGAAATGATGCGAATCGTCTCGCCCCGCCGCTCGGTATACACGACTACGCCAATCAATATTTATCCAGCCGATGCTGACCCAGCGCTCTTCGCCGTAATCCTGTCGGTCGTCACGCAGGGTCAGCATTGGGTGCTGGAACATATCCGGTACGTCAGTGAAGTCGATGCCGTGCTTGCGGATATTGGCCAGGTTCTTGGCCTCGTCCCACTCGAAGCGCATGGGCTATCCTGTATTTACTTTTGTACATACACGATAGCGCGTTCAGCAAGTATGCGCACTCCTATTTGAACCCTGTTACTGAAGAGGAGGGATCAAACGGCAGGCTAGGCCGCACGTTGCTGGCAGGCGGGCGGGGCTGTCAAAGCCGTGCATCGGCCTGGCACCCGGCTGGTGAGGCCAAGTTCGCGGGCTTTGCCCGCTCCTACGGACCGGCGCCGGTCTGAACTGTAGGAGCGGGCGAAGCTTGCGGCGCCCTGAAGGTGGTGGGCGGGATCAGTGAGGCCAAGTTCGCGGGCTTTGCCCGCTCCTACAGACCGGCGCCGGTCTGAACTGTAGGAGCGGGCGACGCCCGCGATGCCCTGGCGGTGACAGGCTAGATCAAATGGCGGCTAGGCCGCACGTTGCTGGCAGGCGGGCGGGGCGGTAAAAGCCGTGTATCGGCCTGGCACCTGGCTGGTGGGCCAAGTTCGCGGGCTTTGCCCGCTCCTACGGACCGGCGCCGGTCTGAACTGTAGGAGCGGGCGACGCCCGCGATGCCCTGAAGGGGTGGCGGGCGGGATCAAAATGGCACGCTAAACCGCACCGACGCC
>NZ_JANZKJ010000003.1 GCF_025642975.1 Pseudomonas sp. RIT-PI-S | reverse complement strand
AGGGGGCTCCGGGTCTGGCTTGGGCTGCGGCTTAGGAGGCTGCGGCTTTGGCTTAGGCTTGGGTTTGGGCACCTCGATAACCGGCTTGGGCGCTTCTACCAGCTTAGGCAATGGCTGCTCCTCTACCGGCCGTGGCGGCTGGACCACAGGTGGCGGCGGGACGGGCACTGGCTCTGGCAACGGTGCCAGCTCCATCATCATGGCCGGGGGCGGTGGCGGCACAGGCTGGGTGCTTTTCCAGTTGAGCGCTACCACGATGGCCAACGCATGGATCGCGAGCACCACGGCCAGGCTGCCGCCGTACCGGGTCACAACCGGCAAGGGACGACTCGCTGCAATCATTGCTTGCCTGCCGTCTCGAGGCCTACCAGCCCGACCTTCAGGTAGCCGGCGCCGCGCAGGGCGTCCATCACTTCCATCAGGTCGCCATAGTCCACGCCCTTGTCGGCCTGGAAGAAGATCGTGGTGTCTTTCTTGCCGTGGGTACGGGCGTCGAGCACCTGGCCCAGCGCGTCGCGCTCCACCGGGTCGTCGCCCAGGTAGAGGTGCTTGTCTGCCTTTACGCTCAGGAACACCGGCTTCTCCGGCCGCGGCGCGGGTTTGGCCGTGGAGGCGGGTAGGTCGACCTTGATGTCCACGGTAGCCAGGGGCGCCGCTACCATGAAGATGATGAGCAGGACCAACATCACGTCGATAAACGGGGTGACGTTGATTTCGTGGTTTTCGGCGAGTTCGTCCGCGCCTTCCTTAAGATGCAGGCCCATGCTTAACCTGCTTTGACCATATGGGTCTGGCTTGCACGCTCAACAGGCTGATGGTCCAGGTCGCGGCTGACCATCAGAAGCACTTGCGCGCTAGCATCGGCGACCTGCGCCTTGTAGCCGGTGATGGAACGGGCGAACACGTTGTAGATGACGACCGCGGGGATTGCCGCAACCAAGCCCAGCGCGGTGGCCAACAAGGCCTCGGCGATACCGGGAGCCACTACCGCAAGGTTGGTAGTCTGGGTTTTGGCGATGCCGATGAAACTGTTCATGATGCCCCATACAGTGCCGAACAGCCCCACGAAGGGCGCAGTCGAACCGATGGTTGCCAGCACCCCAGTGCCGCTGCTCATTTTTCGGCCGCAGGCGGCGACCAGGCGTTCGAGCCGGAAGCTCACCCGCTCTTTGATGCCATCCTTATCACGGGCGTTAGCCGATAGCTGTAGCTCTTCCAAGGCGTCCTGCACCAGCAAGTGAGCGAGAGTGCCTGGCTTGTTGGTGGTATCGGCGGCGGCCTTGAGGCTGCTGGCCCGCTTGAGGAGTTCGATCTCGCGGCGGAGGCGGCGTTTGGCACCCAGTACTTCCAGCCCTTTGGCAATCCACAGCGTCCAGGTGATGATGGAGGCGATGGCCAGCCCGATCATGACCGCTTTGACGACGATGTCGGCGTGCTGGTACATGCCCCACGGCGATAAATCATGGCCAAGGCCCAGGGTGGGGTCTCCTGCTACTGGCAAGTCTTCCGTTACCACCGGTTCGCTCCCCAGGGGGGCGGAGGCGGCAGTTGAAGTGCCTTCGGCAGCCGGCGTATCAGCGAAAATCGCTGGCGACACGGCAAGGCTTAGCAGCATAGCGAGAGCGCACAGGGCACGGGGCAGGAGGCGAAGCGTAGGGAGCGAAACCTGTAGCTGGGTAGAATTCATGCTGGCCGAACCTGAATAATGACGGTGGCGGTCCATGCAGGCTGATGGGCGCCGGGGCAAATGGTGCGTCATTATTGCAAGTAATTCTTAATAGCAGAAGCGATTGCGTCGGATTTTTCATTGTTTCCGGGCGGCGAAGCTGCAAACGAGGTGGGATATGACAGTTCCTAGGATATTGATTGCCGGCTGTGGCGACATTGGCGGCCGGGTGGCCCGGCAACTCCAAGGCGCTGGCTGGGAAGTTACAGGAGCCCGTCGCACCGTCTCCCGGTTGCCCGAAGGTGTCCGTGGGGTGTGTGCCGATTTCAGCCAGCCGGGCTGCCCGGACGGTTGGCCAGTGGTGGCGCCGGACTATCTCGTCTATGCCGTCGCTGCTGACCAGCACGATGAAGACGGCTACCGCCGGGCCTATCTCGACGGTTTGGCGAATGTGATGGGCTGGCTCAAGCAGCATGGCCAGACCCCGCGGCGGCTGATATTCGTATCCAGCAGCAGCGTGTATGGCCAGACAGACGGCGAATGGGTAGACGAGACCTCGGCGACACAACCGGCGGGATATTCCGGCCAAGTAATGCTCGAAGCCGAAGCATTGGCTGCATCAAGCCAGGCCCCGGCTACGGTGGTGAGGCTCACAGGCATTTACGGCCCAGGCCGCGAGCGGCTGATCAACCAGGCTCGGCAGGGAGTTTATGCAGCGCAACAGCCACCTCAATACGGCAACCGCATACATGCCGATGATGCTGCAGGGTTGATCGCGCACTTGCTGCGTGCCGACTGGGCAGGCACCGAGCTTGCGGGTTGCTACCTGGGGGTGGATGACTGCCCAGCGGCGCTGCATGAGGTGCTGGAATGGTTGTGCGGGCAGTTAGGTGTGGCGCAAACGTCCCATCAGGCTCCGCTGCGCCGTACCGGCAGCAAACGCTGCAGCAATGCGCGCGCGCGGGCCATTGGCTGGGCGCCGCGTTACCCCAGTTTCCGTGAAGGGTACGCCGAGTTGCTACAGGGTATGGCCTAGCGGTGTAAACGCCAGACGACAGGCCCTGGGCGAAGGCTGGGCATTTCATCAGCCGCGGCTTGGTTGGCTGCCTGGAAAATATCCAGCTGACCGTCGCCGCGTTGCAGGATGTACGCATTACCTTGCGTGCCGCTTTGCAGCCAGATGCTGTCGAAGGCACCGCTCATGGCGGCGCAATCCCCGCCGAGGCAAAGTGCGTAGCGGTCAATGCCGGGTAGGCCCTCGACGCGGCCGTCGGGCAGAAAATGCACCTTGGCACCGGTACCTTCACCTTCGTCGATATTCCAATCGCCGCCCATATAGGCCTCATACAAGCGGTGTTCGAAACTAGCGCCTGGCGCCGAAGCGGGCTGCCCTGCCTCGGTACGAACAAAGCTTTGTTGCGCAGCGGTATCGCTGGCGGCTTGTACGAGAGTTTTCCCGTCGAGGGCTAGTGATTCTGTACCGTTGCCGTAGAAGCTGACCTGCCACTGGCCTTTCCCGGTGGCCGTCAGGCTACCCTCGGCGACCTCGAAGCCGTTGCTGGACGTCGCCTTGCCGGCGGCCGAATCGATCTGCCATTCCAGTGTCGGGCCCATGCCCAGCAATGCCTGGCGCAGGTTGCCGCCCTTTACTGCCGCCTCGATGGCGCTTTCGTTGATCCACACCCCGGCCACGTCAGCGGAATGGCTGGCGCAGCCACTCAGCAGTGCGGCCAGCATGGGGATCGCCACTAACAGGGTGCGCATGAAAGATCCTTGCAGATGAGGGCGGCGGCAAGCCGGCTGGCCGCCGCCACAGGTTCACTCCAGAACCAAGATGGCGTCCATTTCCACCTGCGAGCCCTTGGGCAGGGCAGCAACGCCGATAGCGGCGCGTGCAGGGTAAGGTTGCTGGAAGTAACGGCCCATGATTTCGTTCACCGTGGCGAAGTTGCTCAGGTCGGTGAGGAAGATGTTCAGTTTGACGATGTCCTTGAAGGAGCCGCCAGCGGCTTCAGCCACGGACTTGAGGTTTTCGAACACCTGGATGGTCTGCGCTTCGAAACCTTCAACCAGCTCCATGGTGCTAGGGTCCAGCGGGATCTGGCCCGACATGTAGACGGTATTGCCCGCCTTGATGGCCTGGGAGTAGGTGCCGATGGCCGCTGGGGCCTTGTCGCTGTGAATGACGCTCTTGGTCATGAAATGCTCCTTGAATTTTACGAGACGCCGCGGCCTTAAGCTCGCATGCGGGTGATACGAATAACGCCGTTGAGCGCGCGCAACTTGCGGATCACGCGGGCCAAGTGAACCCGGTCGTGAACGCTGACCACCAATTGAACGACGCTGGTGCGTCCGTCGCGCTCGTCCATGCTGATTTTCTCGATATTGCCGTCGGCCGCATTCACGCTGCTCGCCAGCAAGGCGATGAGGCCGCGCTGATGCTCAAGCTCCACGCGAAGCTCCACGTTGAATTCGCCGCTGACATCCTTGGCCCAGGCCAGCTGGATGCACTTTTCTGGGTTATGGCGTACTTCACTGATGTTCCGGCAACTCTCCAAATGCACGACCATGCCCTTGCCGGCGGACAGGTGGCCAACGATGGGGTCGCCGGGGATGGGCGTACAGCACTTGGCGTAGCTGAGCACCAACCCTTCGGTGCCGCGAATCGCCAGTGGGCTTTCGCTGCTGGGCGACGCCTCACCTTCACTGGCCTGCAGCCGGCGGGCGACCACGTAGGCCATACGGTTGCCTAGGCCGATGTCCTCGAGTAGGTCCTCGATGACCTCCAGCCGGTATTCGGCCAGCAGATGCTGCACGCGTTCGGCAGGGATTCGGTCGAGGGACGTCTCGAAACCATTGAGCACTTTGTTGAGCAGGCGCTCACCCAGGCTGACGGATTCGGAGCGGCGTTGCAGTTTGAGTGCATGCCGGATGTGCGTACGCGCCTTGCCAGTCACCACGAAGTTCAGCCACGCAGGGTTTGGCCTGGCCCCCGGCGCGCTGACGATTTCCACCGTCGAGCCGCTTTGCAGCGGTTCGGACAACGGCGCCAGGCGGCGATTGATTCGGCAAGCGATGCAGCTGTTGCCCACGTCGGTATGAACCGCATAGGCGAAGTCCACCGCGGTGGAGCCTTTGGGCAGCTCCATGATCTTGCCCTTGGGCGTGAACACGTAGACCTCGTCAGGGAAGAGGTCGATCTTCACGCTCTCGATGAATTCCAGGGAGTTACCCGCGCGCTGCTGCAGCTCCAGCACACCTTTGACCCATTGGCGTGCCCGGGCATGGGTGCCTTTCGGGAGCTCGTCGTCGTTGGATTTGTACAGCCAGTGGGCGGCGATGCCGTTATTGGCCATCTCTTCCATCTCGCGGGTACGAATCTGGATTTCGATCGGCACACCGTGCATGCCAAACAGCGTGGTGTGCAGGGACTGGTAGCCGTTCGCCTTGGGAATCGCGATGTAATCCTTGAAACGACCGGGTAGCGGCTTATACAGGTTGTGCACGGCGCCGAGCACGCGGTAGCAGGTGTCGACCTTGTCGACCACGATACGGAACGCGTAAACGTCCATGATCTCGTTGAAGGCGCGACGCTTGCCGCGCATCTTCTTGTAGATGCCGTAGAGGTGCTTCTGGCGGCCGCTCACGTCGCCGGCAATGCCGTCCACGGCCAGGCAATTGGCGAGGGAATGTTCGATCTTGGCGACCAGCTCCTTGCGATTGCCCCGGGCGCGTTTCACCGCCTGGTGGATGCGCTCCGAGCGCATCGGGTGCATTGCCTTGAACCCCAGGTCCTCGAATTCCACGCGCACATTGTGCATCCCCAGCCGGTTGGCGATGGGAGCGTAGATTTCCAGGGTTTCCTTGGCAATGCGTCGGCGCTTTTCACCGGACAGCACTTCGAGGGTGCGCATGTTGTGCAGGCGGTCGGCCAGCTTGACCAGAATCACCCGGATGTCCCGGGCCATGGCCATGGCCATCTTCTGGAAGTTCTCGGCCTGGGCCTCGGCCTTGGTCTCGAAGTTCATCTGGGTCAGTTTGCTGACACCATCGACGAGTTCGGCCACGGTTTCGCCAAACTGTGCGCAGAGCGCTTCCTTGGCGATGCCGGTATCTTCGATTACGTCATGGAGCATGGCGGCCATCAGGCTCTGATGGTCCATGTGCATGTCCGCGAGAATGTTCGCCACCGCCAGTGGGTGGGTCACATAAGGCTCACCGCTACGGCGGCGCTGGCCGTCGTGAGCCTGTTCGGCGTAATAGTACGCTCGGCGGACCAGATTGACCTGGTCCTTGCCGAGATAGGTCGACAAGCGTTCGGCGAGGACATCTATGCCTAGCAAGGAAAAACCTCCAGCCAGGATGGCGCCTTCGCCGCGGGGGGTCGACAGGGCATGCGCTTAAACGGCCTCGTTGGCCTCGTCCTCGAACGCAGTGAACAGCGGCTCTTCATCGACGATCTCAGCCTCAGCGATTACATCGTAATCGACCAGGCCAGCGGCGATCTCGCGCAGGGCTACCACGGTGGGCTTGTCGTTTTCCCAGCCTACCTTGGGCTCCTTGCCGCCGGTTGCCAGCTGACGGGAGCGCTTGGTAGCGAGCATGACCAGCTCGAAGCGGTTATCGACATGTTCCAGGCAGTCTTCAACGGTCACGCGGGCCATGGTCTTCCTCGTACAAATACAGTGAGCGCCCGCCTGAGCGGGGTAGCGGACTCGACAGTTTAAAAAATCACCAGCCTGAATGGAAGGCCCGCTGCGATATGAACGGGGTTTTCTTCACCCGCTGGTCCGTTGTGATCGCCTAGGCGAGCAATCCTTGCAGCAGTGCCTCATGGCGAGTTTGCTGCAAGCGCTGGCTCAACCGGTTGGAGCGGAAGATGGCCTTTAGGTCGCTCAGGGCCGTGGCGAAGTCATCGTTGATCACCAGGTAATCGTATTCGACGTAATGGCGCATTTCGTTGACCGCTTCGCGCATGCGCCCTTCGATGATCTCGTCGCTGTCCTGGCCGCGGTTTTTCAAGCGCTGGCGCAAGGCTTGCTGGGACGGCGGCAGGATAAAGATCGACCGCATGCCAGGCATCAGCCGGCGCACTTGCTCGCCGCCCTGCCAATCAATTTCCAGGATCAGGTCCTGGCCAGCATCCAATGTTTGCTGCAGGCTGGTTTTCGAGGTGCCATAGAGGTTGCCGAACACTTCGGCCTGCTCGAGGAAGTCGCCATGTTCGATCTTCGCCATGAAGGTCGCGCGGTCGACGAAGTGGTAGTTCACCCCATCGGTTTCACCGGGGCGCATGGCGCGAGTGGTATGAGAAACCGACACGCGAATGTCGGCTTCGGCGTCGATCAGCGCCTTGACCAGGCTGGTCTTGCCAGCGCCAGAGGGCGCGGAAACGATATAGAGGGTGCCGGGTGTCGGTTTCATGGAAATAGCCTTACTCAATGTTTTGCACTTGTTCGCGCATTTGTTCGATCAGCACCTTCAGGTTCACCGCGGCTTGAGTGCTGCGCGGATCGAAAGCCTTGGAGCCGAGGGTATTGGCTTCGCGGTTGAGTTCCTGCATCAGGAAATCCAGACGGCGCCCCGCCGCGCCTGGGCTGGCGAGCACCCGCCGCACTTCTCGCACATGCGTGGTGAGGCGATCGAGTTCTTCGGCCACGTCACTTTTCTGCGCCAGCATCACCATTTCCTGCTCCAGCCGTGCCGGGTCCAGCTCTGCCCGCAGCTCGGCAAAGCGGTCGAGAATCTTCTGGCGCTGGGTGGCAAGCATTTGCGGTACCTGTTCGCGCAGTGCGCTGATGTCTTCAGCCATGGCGTCGAGCCGGTCGTTGATCAGGCGGGCCAGTTCCGCGCCTTCGCGTGCTCTGCCGGCTTTCATTTCCTCAACTGCTTCGGTGAACAGCGCCAGCGCGCTGGCTTGCAGCGCCTGTGTGTCGACGCTTTCGCTGACCATCACGCCTGGCCAGCCCAGCACGCGTAAAGGGTCGATCTGAGCGGGCTGGGCGATCAATGCCGCCACTGCCTCGGCTGCCTGGATGAGCTCGCCGGCACGGGCCAGGTCGAGCCTCGGCGCTTGGCTGCTGGGCTCCTCGTCAAGGCGCAGCGTGCACTCTACCTTGCCCCGCGAGAAGCTTGAGCGCAGCGCTTCGCGTACCGCGCCTTCGAGGTCGCGGAAGGCATCCGGAAGGCGGAGGTGAGGCTCCAGGTAGCGATGATTGACCGAACGCAGCTCCCAAGAAAGGGTGCCGTGGGCCCCGGCGCGTTCAGCCCGGGCAAAGGCGGTCATGCTGTGAACCATGGAAGCGAAACCTCGTGGTGGCGGCGGAGCTTGCGCGCCTTGGAACGGTAAAGGCGCAAGAGTGTACCTCAACCCGGGCCCGGCTCCCATCGCGCGACCACCAGGCGGCGGTGCCCCGCGTGTCGCCCCGGGCTATTTAAATACCTGCGTGGGCGGTAGGGCTTTATACTGTCCGGCAGTTTTTCAATCCGTACAGGTAGCCCAGATGAAACGTCCTAGTGGTCGCGCCGCCGATCAGCTCCGCCCGATCCGCATCACCCGCAATTACACCCGGCACGCCGAGGGTTCGGTGCTGGTTGAATTCGGTGATACCCGGGTGATTTGCACGGTGAGCGTCGAGAACGGCGTGCCGCGCTTCCTCAAGGGCCAAGGCCAGGGTTGGCTGACCGCCGAATACGGGATGCTGCCGCGCGCCACTGGGGACCGTAATCAGCGCGAGGCCAGCCGAGGCAAGCAAGGGGGGCGCACGCTAGAGATCCAACGGTTGATCGGCCGTTCGCTGCGGGCTGCACTGGACATGACCAAGCTGGGCGATATTACCCTCTATGTGGACTGCGACGTGATCCAGGCCGACGGTGGTACCCGCACTGCCTCGATCACTGGCGCCATGGTCGCGCTGGTCGACGCGTTGAAAGTGATCAAGAAGCGCGGTGGGCTCAAGGCAGGCGACCCGCTCAAGCAGATGATCGCCGCCGTTTCGGTGGGCATGTACCAAGGCACGCCTGTGCTGGACTTGGACTACCCCGAGGATTCCGCCGCTGAAACCGACCTCAACGTGGTGATGACCAGCACTGGCGGCTTCATCGAGGTGCAAGGTACCGCCGAGGGTGCGCCATTCCAGCCCGAGGATCTCAATGCCATGCTGACCTTGGCCCGCAAGGGTATGGTCGACCTGTTCGAAATCCAGAAAACCGCGCTGGAAGACTGAGCCGGGCGGAAGTTATTCGCGGGCTGTAAACGGCAGCTCGCGGGCTTCGCCCGCTCCCACATGTTCGAGGTGCAGGAGCGGGCGAAGCCCGCGAACGAAGCGGCCCTGCTTAGATGGTCAGCGTCCAGTCGTAGTCGACAATGAACGGTGCGTGCTGCGAGAACCGGGGCTGGCGGGGCAGCCGGGCGCTGCGCACGAAACGGCGAAGGCCGGGTGTCAGCAATTGATAGTCGAAACGCCAGCCCAGGTTGAGCATCTCGGCTTGTTCGCTATCAGGCCACCAGCTGTACTGGTCCCCTTCGCGGCTGACTTCCCGCAGCGCGTCCACATAACCCATGTTGCCGACGATCTCGTCCATCCAGGCGCGTTCTGGCGCCAGGAAGCCTGGGGACTGCTGGCTGTCGCGCCAGTTTTTGATGTCTAGTTTCTGCTGGGCTACGTAGAGCGAGCCGCAATAGATATATTCGCGCCGCTTACGGCGTTGTTTATCCAGATAGCGGGCGAAGTCGTCCATCAACTTGAATTTTTGGTTCAGCTCTTCATCGCCGCCGCGCCCGGAAGGGAACAGCAGGGTAGCGATACTGACCTTGTCGAAATCCGCTTGCAGGTAACGGCCGAAACGGTCCGACGTTTCGAACCCCAGGCCGCTGATGATCGCCTTGGGCTGCAACCGCGAATAAAGCGCGACGCCACCTTGGGCCGGGACTTCAGCGTCGGCCGCATAAAGGAAATAGCCATCGAGCTGATAAGCGGAATCGTCCAGTTCGAACGCCGAGGCGCGGGTATCCTGCAAGCAGATCACGTCGGCATTCTGGGCTTGCAGCCAGCTGAGCAAGCCTCGCTCGACAGCCGCCTGAATCCCATTGACGTTCACACTGATGATCCGCATAAATGGCCCCAAAAATCTCGTGCGTGTATGATACCCGAGGTCAAGTTATTTAGCTAAATCCGTGGTATTCAGGACTTTTACATGCAAGCCTACCAGCGTGACTTCATTCGTTTTGCCATCGAGCGGGGCGTGCTGCGCTTCGGTGAGTTTACTTTGAAGTCTGGGCGCACCAGTCCTTACTTCTTCAATGCCGGCTTGTTCAATACCGGCTCCGCGCTGGCTCGACTGGGCCAATGCTATGCATCGGCGATCGTCGACAGCGGCCTGAACTTCGACGTGCTGTTCGGCCCCGCATACAAAGGCATCCCGTTGGCCTCGGCAACGGCGGTGGCCCTGGCGGACAAACACGCGCGGGACGTGCCCTGGTGCTTCAACCGCAAAGAGGCCAAGGACCACGGCGAAGGGGGCAGCCTTGTGGGTGCTCCGCTCAAGGGCGATGTACTGATCATCGACGACGTGATCACCGCAGGGACCGCCATTCGTGAAGTCATGACCATCATCCAGGCCGAGAACGCCCGCGCTGCGGCGGTACTTATCGCGCTCAACCGCCAGGAGCGTGGGAAAGGGGAGCTATCGGCCATCCAGGAAGTGGAGCGTGACTACGGCATTCCGGTAGTCAGCATCGTGTCGCTGGATCAAGTGCTCGAATACCTTGCCGAGGACGCGCAGCTCAAACAGCACCTGCCGGCCGTCGAAGCCTATCGCGCACAGTACGGAATCTGACCATGACACGCAGCCTTGCAGGTGTTTTGGGGCTATTGGTCCCCATTGCCGCCGTGGCTGCGCAACCATCGTTGCCCGTGCAGCTGTACCGTTACACGGATGACCGAGGCGTGGTGGTGCTGGACCGCCAGGGCGTACCGCCAGAGTTCGTTTCAAAGGGTTATCAGATCCTCAACGCTCAGGGGCGTGTACTGCAAACCGTTCCGCCGGCGCCCACGGCGCAGGAGCAACAGGCCAGCTCGGCCAAGCGCGCCCAGGCTCAGGCCGATGCCAAGCTACGCGCGATGTACAGCAGTGTGGACGACCTGGAACGGGCGCGTCAGCGCCAGCTGGGAGAAATCGACGGGATGATCGCCCAGGCCAATGGCAACTTGCAGACCCTGCAAGCTCAGCAGGCCTCCTTGCAGGGCGAGGCTGCCAATCAAGAGCGCAATGGGGTGGCCGTCGCTCCGATGGTGCTCGACCAGCTCGAAGCGATACGCCAGCGCCGGGCAGAGATCAACGCTCAGATCGAGCGATATCAGCAGATGCGTGCAGATGCCAACCGTTCATTCGACACGGACAGGGCGCGGCTACAGCAATTGATTGAGCCTTGAAGCCCGACAGCTCGCATGCCCCGTGGAGCCTGCGAGCCGGTAACGCCGCGGGTCAGTGACGCTTGCGGTTACTGATCAAGGTACCCACACCGCTGTCGGTGAAGATCTCCAGCAACACGGCATTGGGCACTCGGCCATCGATGATGTGCGAGCTGTTCACCCCGCCTTGCACCGCTTCCAGTGCGCAGCGGATCTTCGGCAACATGCCGCCGTAGATGGTGCCGTCGGCGATGAGATCGTTGACCTGTTCGGTAGTGAGACCAGTCAAGACGTTGCCGCTCTTGTCCATCAAGCCAGCGATATTGGTCAGCAGGATCAGCTTTTCGGCCTTGAGCGCCTCAGCCACCTTGCCGGCAACCAAATCAGCGTTGATGTTGTAGGACTCGCCATCCACGCCCACACCGATTGGCGCGATAACGGGAATGAAATCGCCCTTGACCAGCATGTTCAGCAGGCCGGTATTGACCCCGCTGACCTCGCCAACCAGGCCGATATCGATGATTTCCGGCTTGTCCATGCCGGGTGTCTGCCGCGTCACCGTCAGCTTGCGAGCGCGGATCAGTTCGGCATCCTTGCCGGTCAGGCCGATGGCACTGCCACCGTGCCGGTTGATCAGATTGACAATGCTCTTGTTGACCTGGCCACCGAGAACCATCTCCACCACGTCCATGGTTTGCGCGTCGGTTACGCGCATACCATCGATGAAGTGGCTTTCGATATCCAGGCGCTTGAGCAGATCGCCGATCTGCGGCCCACCGCCATGCACGACCACCGGGTTGATGCCCACGGCCTTCATCAGGACCACATCGCGGGCAAAGCCGGTTTTCAACTCCTCGCTTTCCATAGCGTTGCCGCCGTACTTGATCACCAACGTCTTGCCGACGAAGCGTCGGATATACGGCAAGGCTTCGGACAGTACCTTGGCGACGTTGGTGGCGGCATCACGTTCGAGGGTCATGCAGGGCTCCTGTGGGTTAGAACGGTATTTTTAAGTCCGGGGATACCCGGATCAGTTGCTCGCGGAATACGGCCTTGATGCGCTCCAGCTCGGCTTCATCTTCAGCCTCGAAACGCAGCACCAGCACCGGGGTTGTGTTGGAGGCACGAACCAGGCCCCAGCCTTTGGGGTAATCCACCCGAACACCGTCGATCTTGTTCAGGCTGGCATCGCCCCATTGCGCGTCTTTTGTCAGCGCTTCAATGATGCTGAATTTAGTCTCTTCAGTCACATTGATGTTGATTTCTGGGGTGGAGATGTCGTTCGGGAAGCGAGCGAATACGGCTTCGGCGCTTTCTTGCTTCTGGCTCAGGATTTCCAGCAGGCGAGCGGCGCTGTAAATGCCGTCATCAAAGCCGAACCAGCGCTCCTTGAAGAACACATGGCCGCTCATTTCGCCGGCCAACTGGGCGCCGGTTCGCTTCATTTCTTTCTTGATCAGCGAATGGCCGGTCTTGTACATGACAGGGCGGCCCTGATAGCTCTCGATCAGAGGCTTGAGGCGGCGGCTGCATTTAACGTCGTAGATGATATCTGCGCCGGGATTGCGCGACAGCACATCCTGCGCGAACAGCATCAGCAGGCGATCTGGGTACACCACATTGCCTTCGTTGGTCACCACGCCCACGCGGTCGGCGTCGCCATCGAAGGCCAGGCCCAGGTCCGCCCCGGTTTCCTTTACCTTGGCGATCAGGTCTTCAAGGTTTTCCAGCTTGCCCGGGTCCGGGTGATGGTTGGGGAAATTACCGTCGACATCGCAGAACAGCGGGATCACTTCGCAGTTCAACTGCTCGATCAGCTGGGGTGCAATCACACCGCCCACGCCGTTACCGCAGTCGACGACGACTTTGAGCTTGCGGGGGACAGCGATGTCTTTCTGGATGTAATCGTTGTATCGAGTGAGGATATCGACCTTCTCGATGCTGCCTTGGCCGCTGGCCAGGTCGTTGTCACGAATACGTTCATACAGCTTCTGGATCTGTTCATTGGCCAGGGTGTCGCCAGCGATGATGATCTTGAAACCGTTGTAGTTGGCTGGGTTGTGGCTACCGGTGAGCATTACACCGGATTTGCCCTTGAGCACGTTCGCAGCAAAGTAGAGCGCGCCAGTGGGAACCATGTCCACGTCGCTGACATGGCAGCCGCTGTCGGCAATGCCCTGGATCAGTTGGGCAACCAGCTCGGGGCCGGACAGGCGGCCGTCACGGCCTACCGAGACGTTGGGTTCGCCTTGCGCCAGGCTTTGCGTACCAATGGCACGGCCGATCCAATAGGCGGTTTCGGCGGTCAGCGTCTCGTTATGGATGCCGCGGATGTCATACGCGCGGAAAATGCTGGCGGGAACCTTGGGTGCGACTTGTGCAATGCTGTTCATAGCGGGGGTATGCTCCATTCGCAGGAAGTCCTGGTCGGCGTCGAGAATGCCAACGCCGAGTACGTCAGTCTGTTGAAACGGCGGCCGTGTACCGTCTGGCTCGGCTGAGCGGTAAGGTTCGGCTGCCGGGGCACTGCGAGTCGTAATGCCGTTGGGGTCAGGCGCCACCAGTGCGCCGGGGTCAGCTTGGCGGTCTCGCAGCGAGAAACGGGCCAGGGCCTGGGCCAACCCGTTCAGCTCCGCAAGGCTCAAACTGAACGCTTTGACGGTTTTTCCGCTCGAGAGTTCTTGAACCAGTTGGTTCAATTGTCGGGCGTCGTCTCGCAGGCGCCCGCGCAGGCCGCGAACTACCATCAGCATTGCCGCCCAGAAGGCCGCGCCGGCGATTACCAATGCCGCCAGCGCCAGGCCAATCGACACCCATGGTAAAGGAGCGTCGTAAGCGCTGCCTGGGGTGAAGCGAAGGGTCCAGTTGGGGTTTGCGATATCCAGTGCGTATGGGCGCGCGGAACCAGGCGTGCCGCCTTGGTAAAGGACTTGTACCGGGCCATCGCCGAAGCGCTGCTGCAGTACCAGCTCGCCTGCTTGCGCTGGCAGCTCGGGTAGCCCACGCAGGGCGCGTTGCAGGTCCAGGGCCATCAGCACGGTACCCACTACCTGCTGGCTACCGGGTGCACGCACCGCGGCCACGCTGTAGATCAGCCAGCGCTGGCCGGCCCGCTGGGCCTCGATCGGTGGCATGGCGCCGGCCTCGCTGCGCCGCAGCAGGTCCAGCGCGGCGAAGGTGAAAGGCGCGGCGCGGGTGTCGGTGGGTTCCCCTTGGCCCACTGGGGTAAGGAATGCATCGACCACTGCGTCGCGGTAGCGCAAGCCCGCTTCGGCATTGCGCAAGCGGGCGTTGTCGCCGCTTTGCAATGCCGCCGCCAAGGCGGGGTCGTTGGCAGCGGCCTGGGTGTCAGCGGTGATCTGGGCGAAGGCCTGGCGGAGGGTGGCGGCCTGCGCCGAGGCGGCCGATTGCGCCAGCTGCCAGCGCCAGGCCTGCTGCGACGGGCCGGGCTGGCCGATCCACAACAGTAGCGCGGCTACCAGCAGCCCCGCCGCAGCGGCTATGAGGCCAGGGCGTAGCAGTTGCAGGTCAGTAGCGCCGTCGGTGTCGGAGGGCGCCTTGGGGGCTTGTCCAGTAATGCCTTTCACAATTACTCCTTGTATTGTCCTGAAGGCCTGCCTAAACGCTGTCAGTGGCTCCCTGAATGCCCGAACCCGCCGGCGCCACGCTGACTTTGATCAAACGCTTCGACCACTTCGAAGCGCGCCTGCACCACAGGTACCAGCACCAGCTGGGCGATACGTTCTCCGACCTTTATTTCAAATGAAGTATTGCCGCGGTTCCAGCAGGACACCATCAGCTCGCCTTGGTAATCGGAGTCGATCAGCCCTACGAGGTTGCCGAGCACGATCCCATGCTTATGGCCCAGGCCGGAGCGAGGCAGGACCAGCGCCGCCAGCCCTGGGTCGGCGATGAAAATCGACAGGCCGGTGGGTATCAGCAGGGTCTGGCCCGGCTCCAGGGTAGTGTCGGCCGGCAGCATGGCCCGCAGATCAAGGCCGGCGGAGCCAGGGGTGGCATAGTCGGGCAGCGGAAAATCGCTGCCCAGGCGTGGATCGAGAATTCGGGCTTGCAGGGCGTGCATGGGCTATTGAACCTGATGGATGCGGGTGGCGATAAGCGCGATCAATTGTCGCGCGATCTTGCCTTTGCTGGTCTGGGGAAGCAGTGTTTCAGTGAGTTGGCGATCGATCACGCTACAGGCGTTTTCCTCGCTGTTGAAGCCGATGCTGGGGTTGGCAACGTCGTTGGCCACGATCAGGTCGAGGTTCTTGTCGCGCAGCTTGCGCGCGGCGTAGTCCAGCAGATTTTCAGTCTCGGCGGCGAAACCGACGCTGAACGGGCGGTCTGCGCGCCCCGAGAGCGTGGCGAGGATGTCTGGGTTGCGCACCATGCGCAGCAGCAGGCCATCGCCCGTGGTTGGGTCTTTTTTGAGTTTCTGCGCGGCGATCACTTCCGGTCGGTAATCCGCCACCGCCGCCGAAGCAATGAGAATGTCGCAGGGCATCGCGGCTTCGCATGCAGCTAGCATATCGCGGGCGCTGACCACATCGATGCGGCTGACCCGATCAGGCGTGGGCAGGTGCACCGGGCCTGTGACCAAGGTAACTCGGGCGCCGGCCTCGACCGCCGCCTCAGCCAGAGCAAAGCCCATTTTTCCGGAGCTGTGGTTGGTGATGTAACGCACCGGATCGATGTTTTCCTGGGTCGGGCCAGCGGTGATCAACACATGCTTGCCGGACAGCGCCTGGCGTTGGAAGCAATCCGCGGCAAGCTGTGCGAGGTCCGCGGGCTCGAGCATTCGGCCCAGCCCCACGTCGCCACAGGCCTGGCTTCCCGACGCTGGGCCGAAGACCTTAAGCCCACGCCCCTGCACGGTCGCCAGGTTGGCCTGGGTAGCAGGGTCGCGCCACATGGCCTGGTTCATCGCCGGGGCCAGCGCGACCGTGGCGTCGGTCGCCAGCACCAGGGTGGTCAACAGGTCATTGGCCAGCCCTTGGGCTAGCCGGGCGATCAGGTCGGCCGTTGCCGGGGCGACCAGTACCAAGTCAGCCCAGCGCGCCAGTTCGATATGGCCCATGGCAGCTTCGGCCGCCGGGTCGAGCAGGTCCAGGTGCACCGGGTGCCCCGAAAGCGCTTGCATGGTCAGCGGGGTGATGAATTCACTGCCGCCACGGGTCATGACCACCCGTACTTCTGCGCCCTGCTCGAGGAGCCGACGAACCAGCTCGGCGCTTTTGTATGCGGCTATGCCGCCGCCGACGCCGAGAACGATGCGTTTTCGATACAGCCGCTGCATGGGGCCTGCCTTAGTCCGCTTGATTGGGTGTGTAACGATCGGAAATGAACCTTCGCGCGACAGCCACGCAGGGCTAGAAGCGCCGGCCCATAGGCCGCCCACGGGTTATGGGTGTCACCGCCGCCGGTGTTAGCCCCCGGCCATGACGGCGCCGGCCATCGTGCAAAAAAAGTTGGGCTAAGATAGCACAGCGCCTGCGATGGAACAGCGGCGCCCAAGGCTGACAAGGAGAGGATATGGCCATTCGAGACTGGCCCGCGGCGGAGCGCCCGCGGGAAAAACTGCTCAGCCGGGGAGCGCAGACGCTCTCCGATGCAGAGTTACTCGCGATTTTTCTGCGTACTGGGGTCAAGGGCTGTAACGCCGTCGAGCTGGCCCGGCGGCTGCTTGATGAGCTGGGCGGGCTGCGTGGCTTGTTGCAGGCCGATCTGCCCACGTTCAGCGGTCACCTCGGCCTGGGCGAAGCCAAATATGCCCAATTGCAGGCAGTGCTCGAGATCGCTCGGCGTCACCTGGCTGAACAGCTACGCCGGGACTCGGCGCTGGAAAACTCCACTGCAGTGCGCGACTACCTGAAGGCCATGCTGCGCCACGAGCCACATGAAGTTTTTGCCTGTCTTTATCTGGATGCGCGCCATCGAGTCTTGGGGTTCGAAGCGCTGTTCCAAGGCTCCATCGACAGCGCCAGCGTGTATCCCCGGCAGGTGGTCAAACGGGCGCTCGCGCACAATGCCGCGGCGCTCATCCTCTGTCACAACCATCCGTCAGGCGTGACCGAGCCCAGCCAGGCGGATTGCCGCCTCACCCAGCGTATAAAGGAGGCATTGGCCTATATCGATGTGCGAGTGCTGGACCATTTCATCGTGGGCGAGGGGGAGCCGCTGTCCATGGCGGAGCTTGGGTTGATGTGAGCCCGCGGTTACGGCTTCGCGGGCTTTGCCTACTCCCACAGGGGGAGCCGGCGTTGGCGATCAGTCAACGCTCACATGGGAGAAGTCTTGCCGGCCGAAGGGGCTGGGCTGGTAGCCTTTCAACCCTTTTGCGGCCAGCACTGTGACCTCTGGGTGTGCCAAGGGCAGCCACAACGCCTGCTGCTGGATCAGCCCCTGGGCCTGGCGATACAGCTCGCTGCGGTCTGCCTGGGTCGCGCCGGCCTTGCCCTTGGTAATAAACCCGTCCAGGGTCGGGTCGCAATAGCGTGCGAAGTTTGTCCCAGACGTGACCGCCGCACAGGAAAACTGTGGGGTAAGGAAGTTATCCGGATCGCCGTTGTCGCCGGCCCAGCCCATGAACAGCAGATCGTGCTCGCCGGCCTTGGCGCGGCGGATCAGCTCGCCCCATTCGAGGATGCGGATCTCAGCCTTGATGCCCACTTGAGCGAGGTCGGCCTGCAACGCCTGAGCGCCTGCCGTCGGGTTGGGGTTGAGCAGGCTACCACTGGGTCGGGTCCAGAGCGTGGTGCTGAAACCCTCTTTGAGGCCGGCGTCGGCAAGCAGCTTGCGCGCCTTGGCTGGGTCATGGTCATACAGGTGCGAATCACCGGCGTAACCCCAGGTATTGGCCGGGTAGATGCCATTGGCGGGTTGAGCCGTACCCTCGAAGACCGCCTTGAGGTAATTGGCCTTATCGAAAGCGAAGTTGATAGCTTGCCGCACCTGCGGCTTGTCCAGCGGTGGATGTTGGGTGTTGATCGCCACAAAAGCGGTCATGAAAGCGGCGGTGCTGAACACTTGCAGCTTGGGATCAGCCTTGGCTGTGGCGATATCCTGCGGCTTGGGGGAAAGCGTCAGTTGGCACTCGCCGGCACGCAAACGCTGCATCCGCACGCTCGGGTCCGGGCTGATGGCATAGATCAGCGGGTCGACCGCGGGTTTGCCAGCGAAATAATCCGGGTTCGCCTTGAAGCGCACCTGAGCGTCTTTCTGATAGCGCACGAAGACGAACGGGCCGGTACCGATAGGCTGGCTGTTCAGTTTTTCAGGAGTGTCGGCCTTCATCAGCTGGTCGGCATATTCGGCCGAATAGATAGAAGCGAAGCCCATGCTCAGCGTCGCCAGGAAGGTTGCATCCGGGTGGTCGAGCACAAAGCGCACGGTGGATGCGTCAGGCGTGTCGATCTGTTTGACCAGGCTGGGCAGCTGCATGGACTGCGCATGGGGAAAGCCGCTTTGCGCCACCTTGTGCCATGGGTTGGCGGGGTCGAGCATGCGCTTGAAGCTGAACGCTACGTCCTCCGCTGATAACTCGCGGGTAGGGGTGAAGTATTCCGTGGTATGGAAATGCACGCCCTTGCGTAGGATAAAGGTGTAGGTAAGGCCGTCGGCGCTGACCTCCCACCGGTCCGCGAGGCTAGGTACCACCTTGCCTGCCTTGGCGTCGAAGTCCACCAGGCGGTTCATGAGCACGTCGGCCGATGCGTTCGTCGTGGTCAGGGAGTTATACTGCACCACATCGAAGCCTTCCGGGCTGGCCTCGGTGCAAACGGAAAGCGGGTTTGCCTGAGCAGTGGCGCAGGCGCCGAGTACTGCGAGCAGCAGTGGAGTGAACGCAAGACGCATGGTCGATTCCTTGGCTTTCGGGAGTGGGCCATCTGCCGGTGCAGTCTGGAAAATCCTACCCTAGAGATCTCGTTTCGTTTTCGCCATTCAAATTTTCGCTCCGGCTCGACGGACGGCAGCTGCGCTGAGGCTGTTGCAGGCCCTGCATCGCGCGGCCGGCCAGGACAGGCGGCCGGCGCTGCCTGTTGTTGTGGCGCGGGGTTTCTGATATAAAGCAGCGCTCTTTTCTAGGGGCAGAGCGTTTCGCTCGCGGGCCGACCTATCCGGCCGAGCTCGTCTGCTCCTGCGAAACACGGTGTTTGAAGGGTTTCGAGCCTTCGCGCCAATTTTGACTGAGAGATAAAGCGGCCAACCCATGCCGGGTTGGGCATGTGGTTTAGAGGGCTGAGGCATGTCGAGAGTCTGTCAAGTTACCGGTAAGGGTCCGGTAACCGGGAATAACATTTCCCACGCAAACAACAAAACCCGTCGTCGTTTCCTGCCGAACCTGCAGCACCATCGCTTCTGGGTCGAGTCCGAGAAGCGTTTCGTGCGTCTGCGCGTATCCGCCAAAGGCATGCGTATCATCGACAAGCGTGGCATTGACGCCGTCCTGGCCGATATCCGCCGCGATGGCATCAAGGTTTAAGGGAGAAAATCATGCGTGAATTGATCCGTTTGGTGTCGAGCGCCGGTACTGGCCACTTCTACACCACCGACAAGAACAAACGTACTACCCCCGATAAGATCGAAATCAAGAAATTCGATCCGGTGGTTCGCAAGCACGTGATCTACAAGGAAGCCAAGATCAAGTAATTGATCTTCGCCGACAAAAAAACCCGCATCTTGGATGCGGGTTTTTTTTGCCTTTGGCCTGGAGGCTGAAGCGGCTTAGTTGAAGGTGAAGCCGGTAATGGTACCGCTGGCATCTACAAGGATATGAATACGCTGCGGGTCGAATTCCCGGGTAGTGAATTCCCTTGGCCCTACCACGCGCGAGCGCCCCGTAAGATCGCCGATCGCCGCCTTCACGCCAGGTGCATAGGGCGTGCCGACGAAAGGCTGCAGGGTTTCGATGATTTGTTCATTAGTCATGGGGCTGCTCCTATAGAGGGAAACACCGCCTCGTTGGCGGCGTATCGATCATCTCCAGAGGGCGTCCGCCGGCTGCGTTACTTGTTTGCCTCGAACACTACGTAGATCTTCCGGCAAGGTTCGACCACTTCCCAAGTGCCTTTGAAGCCCGCAGGGATCACGAACCGGTCGCCAGCGCGTACCGTGCGGGCATTGCCGGCTTCGTCACGGATCACCGACACCCCCTGCACGATCTCGCAATATTCATGCTCGCTGTAGCTCACGGTCCATTGCCCGACCGCCCCTTCCCATACGCCGGCGGAAAATTGCTCGCAGGGGCTGCTGTAGTGGTTGAACACCGCTTGGTCAGGTGCGCCTGCGAGGATTTTTTCAGCATCCGGGCGATAGCGAACCGGGTCTGGGGTGGCCAAGGCGAAATCCACGATCTGCTCGACGCTCATAACGGTGTCCTGTCGTTGTTCAATAAAACGCACATGAGACTGCCGAATGCTCGTCGCTGTCAAATATATTGAAAGCTGCGCGGCAGTGGTTTAGGGTGAACGCCTTTGGCCAAGCTTGGGTCCGGTGGCTGTTCGACACGAGCTTCCCACGACGCTTGAAATCTATAAGAGGAGTTTCGTTATGCCTAACTTGACCTTTGCCGACTGGCAAGCGCGTGCTCAGGACCTGAAAATCGAAGGCCGTGCTTTTATCAACGGTCAATACACCGACGCGGTGGCTGGCGCTACCTTCGAGTGCGTAAGCCCGGTGGATGGGCGGCTGCTTGGCCTGGTGGCCAGCTGTGACGAAGCCGACGCCAACCTGGCGGTGGCCAATGCTCGCCAAGTGTTCGAGTCTGGCGCCTGGTCGCGCCTTGCGCCGGCCAAGCGCAAGGCCACGATGATCCGCTTCGCTTCGCTGCTCAAGGCCAACGCCGAAGAACTGGCCCTGCTCGAAACCCTCGACATGGGCAAACCTATCAGCGACTCGCTGCACATCGACGTTCCGGGCGCGGCCGGCGCGCTGAGCTGGAGCGGCGAAGCGATTGACAAGATCTACGACGAAGTCGCCGCTACCCCCCATGATCAATTGGGCCTGGTAACGCGTGAGCCTGTGGGCGTCGTCGGGGCTATCGTGCCCTGGAACTTCCCCCTGATGATGGCTTGCTGGAAGCTGGGCCCTGCGCTGTCCACCGGTAACTCGGTGGTGCTCAAGCCTTCGGAAAAATCTCCGCTGACCGCCATCCGCATCGCTCAGTTGGCCATCGAAGCGGGGATTCCTGCCGGCGTGCTGAACGTACTGCCTGGCTATGGCCATACCGTGGGCAAGGCGCTGGCCCTGCACATGGACGTGGATACCGTGGTGTTCACCGGTTCCACCCGCATTGCCAAGCAGCTGATGGTCTACGCCGGCGAGTCCAATATGAAGCGGGTATGGCTGGAAGCGGGCGGCAAGAGCCCGAACATCGTTTTCGCCGATGCTCCAGACCTGCAAGCCGCGGCCGAATCCGCCGCCAGCGCCATCGCCTTCAACCAGGGTGAAGTGTGCACTGCGGGCTCGCGCCTGCTGGTGGAGCGTTCGATCAAAGAGCGTTTCCTGCCCCTCGTGGTCGAGGCGCTCAAGGCTTGGAAACCCGGCAACCCGCTGGACCCGGCAACCACGGTCGGTGCGCTGGTGGACACCCAGCAGCTCAACACCGTGTTGGGTTACATCGAAGCTGGCCACAGCGAAGGTGCCTCTTTGGTGGCGGGCGGCAAGCGCATCCTTGAAGAAACGGGTGGCACTTACGTTGAGCCGACCATCTTCGATGGCGTGAGCAATGCCATGCGCATCGCCAAGGAAGAAATCTTCGGCCCGGTACTGTCGGTGATCACCTTCGACACCGCCGAGGAAGCGGTGGCCATCGCCAACGACACGCCTTATGGCCTGGCGGCGGGCGTCTGGACTTCCGACATTTCCAAGGCGCACAACACCGCTCGCGCCCTGCGTGCCGGCAGCGTGTGGGTCAACCAGTACGATGGCGGCGACATGACCGCGCCGTTCGGTGGCTTCAAGCAGTCTGGCAACGGCCGTGACAAATCCTTGCACGCCTTCGACAAGTACACCGAGCTCAAGGCCACCTGGATCAAGCTGTAACGCCGCTCAAGGTTCCCCGGCCGGGAGTGGCCGGGGGGCTGTTTCGCTACTCGCAGGAGCGCCCAATGCCGTGGGGAACCTACTTCGCCGTGCTGTCTTCGGTGCTAAGCGTTGGCTTGGCGCTGGGCATGAGCATGCCCCTGGTATCGCTGCGGCTCGAGGCATGGGGCTATGGCAATTTCGCCATCGGCATCATGTCGGCGATGCCGGCAGTGGGCGTGTTGTTGGGCGCCCGGGTCTCCAGCCGCCTGGCCGCGCGCTTCGGTACCAGCCGGGCAATGCAGATATGCCTATGGGCTGGGGCCGTTTCCATCGGCTTGTTGGCGCTGTGGCCTAGCTATGCCCTGTGGGTCATGCTGCGTCTGGTGATTGGCAGCGTGCTCACGATTGTGTTCGTGCTCGGCGAGAGCTGGATCAACCAACTCGTCGTGGAGCAGTGGCGCGGCCGCCTGGTTGCGCTGTATGGATGTTGCTACGCGCTGAGTCAATTGGCCGGCCCCTTGCTGCTTGGGGGCATCGGCACTGAACAGGATCATGGTTTCTGGCTGGCGACTGGCCTGCTGCTGGTGTCACCGTTGTTGTTGCTCGGGCGTGGCGGCGCGCCGATCACCGAGGCGGTGACGGTCACCCTGGCAGACCTGTGGGTGTTTTGCCGGCGTTTGCCGGTGATCGCCTACGCCATTGCGTTGTTCGCCGGTTTTGAAGCCCTGATACTGTCCCTGTTGCCGGTTTATTGCCTGCAACAGGGATATGACCCCCGCATCGCCCTGTACATGGTCAGTGCCGTTGTACTGGGCGATGCGGTTTTGCAGCTGCCGATTGGCGCCCTGGCGGACCGGTTGCCCCGGCGTGGGCTGTTTCTCGGCTGCGCGGGCCTGCTGGCGATCAGCAGCGTGTCGATCCCGGTGGCCATCCACCATCCGATCATCTGGCTGCTATGGGTGCTCTTCGGCGCAAGCGCTGGCGGTTTGTTTACCCTGTCGCTGGTGTTCATCGGCGAACGCTACCGCCACGACGAACTGGTTCGCGCCAATGCTCACGTGGCACAGCTGTGGGGCGTTGGCTGCCTGATCGGGCCGCTGATCGCCGGCGCAGGCAATCAGTGGCTGACGGGTCATGCATTGCCGTTGATGATGGCGGCGGGTGCGGCCGGGTTGGTGCTGATCGCCAGCCGGCAGCCTGCACTGGCAACGGTAGGTGAAGCCCGCGACTCCTGACGCCCGGCCGTCTCCCGGCTACAGCATCTTCTCCAGGCCGATTCGCTGGCTGACCCAGGCGTTGAAGCGGCGCCACCAGTCGCCGGGCTCCTGGCGCAGCACGTGAAGGTGATGGTTGTCTTCGGTGACCCATTGCAGCGCGCCGCCTTGCAGCTCCACCTGATAGCTGAGCGCCGGGGACATCCCCTGCAAGGCCAGATCCCGCGTATAACTCGCCAGCGCGCTGCTGTCGACCAGCACCCCGACCTCGGTATTCCATAGCACGGAGCGGGGGTCGAAGTTGAACGAGCCGATGAATACCTTGCGCCGATCGAAGACCATCGCCTTGCTGTGCAGGCTGGATGCGGAGCTGCCGCGCAGATGATAGGTGAACCCCGCGTCGTCCCCAGGCTGCCGGCGCAGTTCGTATAGCTTGACCCCGTGTTCGAGCAGCGCCTTGCGGTAAGGTGCGTACCCGCCATGAACGGCGGGTACGTCGGTGGCCTCCAGCGAATTGGTCAGCAACGACACTGCCACACCTTGGTCGGCCCGTCCCGTGAGGTAAAGCAGCCCAGGTTCCCGCGGCACGAAGTAGGCCGAAATCAGCAGCAGCTCCTCGTGCACGCCTAGCAGCTCGGGGGCCAGCTGTGTAGTCAGCAGCAGGTGTGGGTCCGGTTCCGCGCTGGCCAACACCTTTGCCGGTGCATCCCACATCACTGTGCTTGGCGCCCAGATCAGCTCCTGTCGCCAGGTGTCCAGGCGGGGAGCGTCCCGATAGCTCATCAGGCTGTCGTAGAGCGGCTTCTGCTTCACGCTTGCCTTGCGTAGCGATTTCTCAAGTGCCTCGCGGAACGCCGGCAACGCCTTGCGTGCGGCGGGCACATCGTACAGCTCGCGCAACGGCCGGCTAAGCCGGTGGTTCCAGTATTGGTCGAAGCTATAGCCCAGGTCGCGCGCCACCGGGCCGAAGCCAAGCAGGTCGATATCGGTGAAGTTCAGGTTGGGCTTGGCATCGAAGTACTCATCGCCCAGGTTGCGCCCGCCCACGATGGCCGCGCTGTCATCGGCGATCCACACTTTGTTGTGCATTCGCCGGTGCTGCTGGGACAGGTCCAGCAACCGGCCAATGCTGCGGGTCACCCCGGTGCCACGCCCCAGGTGTGTAGGGTTGAAGAGCCGCACCTTGATGTTGGGGTGGCTGGCCACCGTGCCGAGCAAGTCTTCGAGGTCGTCGCTGGCGGTATCGTCGAGCAGGATACGCACGCGCACGCCCCGGTCGGCGGCATCCAGCACCTCGCGCATGAGCGCTCGGGTGCTGAGGCCGTCGTGCACGATGTAGTACTGCAGGTCCAGGCTGCTGCGGGCGTTGCGGATCAATTCAGCGCGGGCGCGGAACGCTTCGCCGCTGTCTGGAAGCAGGCGAAACCCCGACATACCGGGATGGGTGCTGGCCTGTGCCTGGATCGCTCGCCCGAAGGCCGATTGTTCGGCAGGGATACGCTGGCTGGCGATCGGCTGCGGTGCAGGGTTGGCGCAACCGCCTAAGGCAAGGCTGAGCAGCAACGCAGCCAGCAGGCGGGCATTCACGGCCATGGAGATCTCGCTACGATCAAAGGATGCCTATCTGACCGCCGTTGCGCTTGGAAAGTTACGCATGCACGGCCTGCATCTTCGCCAGCAGGTCCCTTGCGGTTTCGCCCACCTGGCGTACCGCGGCCTCGAGCGCCGGGGTGGGCCGCGACGCGAAGTTCATGCGCAGACAGTTGCGAAACTTCCCTGAGGCGGAAAAGATGCTTCCCACGGCGATCTGTACGCCTTGCGCCAGCAGCGCCTGGTTCAGGCGCAAGGTATCGAACCCTTCGGGCAGCTCCAGCCAGAGCATGAAACCGCCCTGGGGCCGGCTGACGCGCGTGCCAGCGGGGAAATACCGCCGTACCCAGTCGGTCATCTGGTCGCGGCCTCGCTGATACTGCGCCCGCATGCGGCGCAAATGAGGTTCGTAGTGGCCGCCTTCAATGAAGTCGGCGATGGCAAGCTGGGGCTGGGGCGCGGTGCTACCAGTGCTGATGTATTTCATATGCAGCACACGCTCCAGGTACCGCCCCGGCGCTACCCAGCCGATCCGCAGGCCAGGTGCCAGGGTTTTCGAGAACGAGCTGCACAACAGCACCCGACCATCCACGTCGAACGACTTGATCGTGCGGGGGCGAGGGTAGGTGTAGGCCAGGTCGCCATACACGTCGTCTTCGATGATTGCCACGTCGAAACGCTGCGCCAGCGTCAAAAGCTGCCGCTTGCGTGCTTCGGGCATGATGTAGCCGAAGGGGTTGTTGCAGTTGGGAGTCAGCTGGATGACCTTCACCGGCCACTGTTCCAGCGCCAGCTCCAGAGCCTCCAGGCTGATCCCGGTAACCGGGTCGGTAGGGATTTCCAGCGCCTTCATGCCCAAACCCTTCAAGGTTTGCATGGCGCCGAAAAAGCTGGGCGAGTCCACCGCCACGATATCCCCAGGCTGGCAGATGGCGCGCACGCTGCTGGACAGTGCCTCATGACAACCGGTAGTGACGACCAGGTCGGCGGCGCTCAGGCGGCAGCCCGAATCCACCAGCAGCCGAGCGATCTGCTCGCGCAGCGGTTCGGTACCATACACCGTGTCGTAATACAGGCCAGGCATGTCTTGCCTCCGGCTGAGATGCGCCAGGCTGCGCAGCAGCGGCTTGAGGGTAGCGCTGGTGACGTCCGGCATGCCGCGGCCGAGCTGGACGATGTCCTTGCGCGGCGGCATACGCACCAGTTCGATGACTTGGTCCCACTGAGAAATATCGACCGGGCGCTGCGCCGGGCGGCCGACTTCAGGCAATGCCGGCAGGGTTTTGCTCGACACGAAGTAACCGGATTTCGGCTTAGGTGCCGCCAGGCCGCTGTCTTCGAGCAGCCTGTATGCCTGTTGTACGGTGCTTAGGCTTACGCCGTGTTCTGTGCTGAGGGCGCGTACCGAAGGCAGCCGATCACCAGGGCGATAGAGCCCTTGCTCGATGCGGTCTTCCAGTAGCCGGGCCAGGTTCATATAGAGCGTCATTGGCATACTCCCCAGCGCTGGCAGAAGCAGGAACGATACAGATTGGCTCAAAATATAGCAGTCAGTGTGCTTTAAAGGCCATCTGTATGAAAAAGATAAGTGATTTTTGAATCTGTAATGTGATGGCGAGCCGCTGCATCCTGTGTACCTAGGTGCTAAGCGAGGAGGTACGCCATGAACGGCTTCACTGATGTCCGGCTGTTTTTGAAACCACAGGATCTGAACATGCATGGCGTAGATGTAACTGCGCCAGCCAAAGCCCCGCCTTCTGGGTTGAGCCACTGGGCATTGTTGCGTCACCGCTGGGCTACCCGGCGGCAGCTGCTCGAGCTCGACGCCGACCAGCTCGCAGACATCGGGCTGACCCCGCAGCAGCAGCGCGAGGAAGGGCTAAAGCCTTTCTGGCGGGTGTAGGCCGAGCACTGCAGGCGCGAACACACTGCGGCTCGCGGGCTGGCACCCGCTTCCTACAACGGCAAAAGCTCCTTGAGGCGATGCCAGAGCATGCCCATGGCCAGCAACGGCGAGCGCAGGTGTTTGCCGCCGGGGAAGGTCATGTGAGGCACCTTGGCAAAGAGCTCGAAGCCGCCACCCACTTGGCCGGCAATGGCTTCGCCCAGCAGCTTTGCCGCCAGGTGAGTGGCATTCAGGCCGTGGCCGGCATAGGCCTGGGCATAAAACACGTTGGGGTGGCTGGCGAGCCGGCCGATCTGCGGCAGGCGGTTGGCGCCTATGCCGATCATCCCAGCCCACTGGAACTCGATGCGCGCGTTCTGCAATTGCGGGAAAACCTTGAGCATCTTGGGCCGCATGTACGCGGCAATGTCGCGCGGGTCGCGGCCGGAATAATGGCAGGCGCCGCCGAACAGTAGGCGGCGGTCGGCCGACAACCGGAAATAGTCCACCGTCACGCGTTGGTCGCACATCGCCAGATTGCGCGGCAACAGCCCGAGTGCTCGCGCCTCGGAGAGCGGTTCGGTGGCGATGATATAGCTGCCGGCAGGCAGCACCTTGCCTCCCAGTTCGGGGTTCAGGTCATTGAGGTAGGCATTGCAGGCCAGCACCAGCGTAGCTGCGTCCACGGAGCCTTCCAGGGTGTGGACTTTCACCCGTTGGCCATAGTCGATACGGGTTACTGGCGAGTGTTCGAACAGCTGCGCGCCCAGCTGCGCGGCTACCGCCGCTTCGCCCAAGGCGAGGTTCAGGGGATGCAGATGGCCTGAGCCCATGTCCACCAAACCCCCAGCGTAGCGATCGGAGGCAATGACCGTGGGCAACTGCTCGGGGGTGATCAGTTCCATCGCATGGCGATATCCCAAGCCGCGCAACTCGGCGATCTCTTCGGCGAAGGCTTCGAATTGGCCCGGCTTGTTGGCCAGGTCGCAATAGCCCCAGGTGAGGTCGCACGCCAGGCTGTATTTCTCGATCCGCTGGCGAACGATTTCCACGGCCTCCAGGCCCATCCGCTTGAGCTGGCGCACTCCGTCGTGGCCGATGACCGGCTCAAACTGTTCTACATCGTGGCCAACGCCGCGGATCAACTGGCCGCCGTTGCGCCCAGAGGCACCCCAACCCATGGTGCGCGCCTCCAGCAGGGCAACGCTCAGCCCACGTTCGGCCAGTTCGATAGCCGTATTCAAGCCGCTGAAGCCGCCGCCAACGATGCATACATCCACCTTGACCGGGCCCCGTAGCGATGAATACTCCGGGCGGCGTACACAGCTGGCCTCGTAGTAGGAGGCGGGCTGTGAATCAAACTGGGGATAATGCCGGGCCGCGGCGACCATAAAACGTCCTGCGATATCGTGGGGTGTGTTAGGTAAATTTAACAGTGTTCGGCCTTTATAGGGAGCGCTCGCCTCAATCAGGCACCGGCAGGGTCAGGCTCTCCTTTACCTCCTCCATCACGATATAGCTCTTGGATTCTCGGACATGAGGGAGCTTGAGCAGGATGTCGCCCAGCAGCTTGCGGTAAGACGCCATCTCCGAAATACGTGCTTTCACTAGGTAGTCAAAATCCCCCGATACCAGGTGGCACTCCAGCACATGGGGTAGCTTTAGTACCGCTCGGCGGAACTCTTCGAAGGTATCGCCAGATTTGTAGTCCAGGCTGATCTCCACGAACACCAGCAGGCTACCCTTGAGGTGTTGCGGGTTGAGCCGGGCGTAGTAGCCCATGATGATTCCTTCGCGCTCCAGGCGGCGCACCCGCTCGGTGCAGGGCGTGGTGGAGAGGCCGACCTTCTCGCCCAGTTCGGTGAACGACAGACGCCCATCCGCCTGCAGCAGGCGCAAGATATTGCGGTCGATCCTGTCGAGTTCGCGTTTGGTCTGATGTTGGGTGCGCATAGGCGATGCCCCTCCGAAAAAGCCATTACTGCCGAGAATTCTCTCCAAATATAGCCTTACATACAGTGAAAAGCACTGGTTTCGAATCCCTATACTGCCGCCATTTCGCCATACACATTCGAACTGCGGGCTAGCCGCGTCAAGGGGTTGAACATGCGAGTCCTGGTTTTGGGGAGCGGGGTAATCGGTACCACCACCGCGTATTACCTCGCCCGCCAAGGGTTCGAAGTGGTAGTCGTCGATCGCCAGCCGGCGGTCGCCATGGAAACCAGTTTCGCCAACGCTGGCCAAGTGTCGCCCGGCTATGCATCGCCCTGGGCTGCCCCGGGCGTTCCGCTCAAAGCCTTGAAGTGGCTGGCGCAGCGTCATGCCCCGTTGGCGATCAAAGCCACTGGCAGCCTGGACCAGTACCTGTGGATGGCGCAGATGCTGCGCAACTGCACCGCCAGCCGTTACGCCATCAACAAAGAGCGCATGGTGCGGCTGAGCGAGTACAGCCGGGACTGCCTGGACGAGTTGCGCGCCGAAACCGGCATCGCCTACGAAGGCCGTACCCTGGGCACCACCCAGGTGTTCCGGACCCAAGAGCAGCTGGACAACGCCGCCAAGGATATCTCCGTGCTGGAGCAGTCCGGCGTGCCGTACGAAGTGCTCGACCGAGCCGGTATCGCCAGGGTAGAGCCGGCGCTGGCCGCGACCGGCGACCTCCTGGTGGGCGCCTTGCGTCTGCCTAACGACCAGACTGGCGACTGCCAGATGTTCACCACCCGCCTGGCCGAGATGGCGCGGGACCTGGGGGTGGAGTTCCGCTTCGGGCAGAACATCGAGCGGCTGGACTTCGCCGGTGACCGCATCAATGGTGTGTACATCGATGGCAAGCTGGAAACCGCCGACCGCTATGTGCTCGCCCTCGGCAGTTACTCGCCGGCACTGCTCAAGCCGCTTGGCATCAAGGCACCGGTATACCCGCTCAAGGGTTACTCGCTGACCGTGCCGATCACCGATGCCGCCATGGCGCCGGTGTCGACCATCCTCGATGAAACCTACAAAGTTGCGATCACCCGCTTCGACGACCGTATTCGCGTTGGCGGCATGGCCGAGATCGCGGGCTTCGACTTGTCGCTGAACCCGCGCCGCCGTGAAACGCTGGAGATGATCGTCAATGATCTTTATCCTCGCGGCGGCGACCTCGCCCGAGCCAGCTTCTGGACCGGTTTGCGCCCAACCACGCCGGATGGCACGCCTATCGTCGGTGCCACTGCGCTGCGCAACCTGTTCCTCAATACCGGCCACGGCACCCTCGGCTGGACCATGGCTTGCGGCTCCGGTCGCCTGCTCGCGGACCTGATGGCGCGCAAGAAGCCGCAAATCAGTGCCCAGGGCCTCGACATTTCCCGCTACGGCAATCACCAGGAGAACTCCAGGCATGGCAATCCAGCGCCAGCTCACCAATGAACGCATGAGCCAGATCGTTACCCATAACGGGGTGGTGTATCTGGCCGGTCAAGTCGGCGACGACATGGCCGCCGGTATCGAGCAGCAAACTCGCGAAACCCTGGCTAACATCGAGCGCTTGCTGGACCTGGCCGGTTCGAGCAAAGAGCACGTGCTGTCGGTAACCATTTACCTGAAAGACATCGACGCGCATTTCGAAGGCATGAACGCTGTTTGGGATCAATGGTTGCCCAAGGGCGTCGCGCCCGCCCGGGCCACCGTCGAGGCCAAGCTGTGCGAGCCGGAGATTCTGGTGGAGCTGTCGGTCACCGCTGCCCTGAAGTAAACGATTCCTCGCCCGGCGCGCCGCTTACGGCAGCCGGGTTTTTTTCGCCCGCATTTCAACTTGAAGAGCACTTTCATGCGCCCCGCTCGTGCCGTCATCGATTTGCAAGCCCTGCGTGACAACTACCGCCTTGCCCAAGAGCTGACCGGCGCCCGCGCGTTGGCCGTGATCAAGGCCGACGCCTATGGCCATGGTGCCGTGCGCTGTGCCAATGCCTTGGCCGAGGTGGCCGATGGGTTCGCTGTCGCCTGCATCGAGGAGGCGCTGGAGCTGCGCGAAGCGGGCATTCAGGCGCCGATCCTGTTGCTCGAAGGGTTCTTCGAGGCGGCAGAGCTGGCGCTGATCGTCGAGCATAACCTCTGGTGCGTGGCGCATTCGCTGTGGCAGGTCGAGGCCATCGAACAGGCCAGGCTGGCTGCGCCGCTTACGGTGTGGCTGAAAATGGACTCGGGCATGCACCGGGTTGGCGTTCACCCGGCCGACTACGCCCAGGCTTATCAACGCCTGCTGGCGAGCGGCAAAGTGGCGAAGGTGGTGCTGATGAGCCACTTCTCCAGCGCCGATGAGCTGGATAACCCCCGCAGCAGTGAGCAAGTAGCGCAGTTCACCTCTACCTGCCAAGGCTTGAGCGCTGAGGTCAGCCTGCGCAACTCACCGGCAGTGCTGGGCTGGCCCCAGGTGCCCAGCGACTGGGTACGCCCGGGCATCATGCTCTACGGCGCGAGCCCCTTCGAACAACCGCACCCACAGGCGGAGCGGTTACAACCGGTGATGACGCTTGAATCCCGGGTGATCAGCGTTCGCGAGCTTCCCGCAGGGGAACCCGTGGGGTATGGGCAGAAATTCATGACTGACCGCCCGATGCGGATTGGCGTGGTCGCCATGGGTTATGCGGACGGCTACCCCCGGCATGCACCCACCGGGACGCCGGTGATGGTAGCCGGCAAGCGCAGCCGCCTGGTCGGGCGGGTGTCCATGGACATGCTGTGCATCGACCTGACCGACGTGCCCGAAGCCAACCTCGGGAGCCCCGTCGAGCTATGGGGCCAGAACGTGCTGGCCAGTGATGTGGCGAGCCTGGCGCAGAGCATTCCTTACCAGCTGTTCTGCAACCTCAAGCGAGTGCCGCGCCACTACACTGAATAACCCTCCGGCGGGTGCGGCTGTTGTAAATACTGAACGCTGTTGCCATCATACCGTTCGTTATTTCCAGCAGCTGCCCCAGGAGGACTCCACCATTGGACGTCGGTGAACGATTGCAAGCCATCCGCAAGCTCAAGGGCCTGTCTCAGCGTGAGCTGGCCAAACGCGCGGGGGTGACCAACAGCACCATCTCGATGATCGAGAAAAACAGCGTAAGCCCTTCGATCAGCTCCCTGCGCAAGGTGCTGAGCGGGATACCCATGTCCATGGTGGAATTCTTCTCCGAGGAACTGGCGCCGGAAAGCACGGCGCAAATCGTCTACAAAGCGAACGAGCTGATCGACATTTCCGACGGCGAGGTGACCATGAAACTGGTCGGCCGCGGGCATGTCAGCCGAGCGATCGCCTTCTTGACCGAGATCTATCCCCCAGGCGCCGATACCGGCGAAGAAATGCTCACTCATGACGGTGAGGAAACCGGCATCCTTATCGAGGGTCGGTTAGAACTCGTGGTGGGCCTGGAAACCTTCGTGCTCGAAGCCGGCGACAGCTATTACTTCGAAAGCACCCGCCCGCATCGCTTCCGCAACCCTTTCGACACCCCCGCGCGATTGATCAGCGCAGCTACGCCGGCGAACTTCTAAGCCTGGGCTCGGCGGGTCGCAAAGCGTGTAGGCGCTGGGCGAATCCCGCGGGCCGGTCAGGCCTGGTTCGCGGGCTGTAGGCAGATGGCCGGCCCCCCAGCTCCTGCAGGTAGGGCCCTGCCACCGCGTGCCGTCGCCATGCCACCGAACATTTGTCGTCGCCCAGGGGTCTAGTCAGCAGAGCATCCGAAACGGGGGTTGTAATGACCGATGTGCTGAGCCTGGAAGGCGCGGTCGATGTGGTATTGGAACGTTTGCCCGCGCATATCCGATTGGGCCTTCCCCTCGGCTTGGGCAAGCCTAACCGGTTTGCCAATGCGCTGTATGCGCGCATCAAGGGGCTGCCGCAGCGGCAGCTGACGATCTATACGGCCCTATGCCTGGGCCGCCCTCCTTTGGGTGACGGGCTGCAACGGCGATTCCTCGAGCCGTTTCTAGAGCAGGTTTATGGCGATTATCCGGAGCTGGATTTTCTCGCGGACCTGGCGGCCGATGCCCTGCCGCCTAACGTGCGGGTCGAACAGTTTTTCATGCAGCCCGGCGCCCTCGGCGGCAGCCACCTGGCCCAACAAGGGTACTCAAGCAGCAATTACAGCCATGCCGCTCGGGACATCAACGCCCAAGGGTTGAACCTCATTGCTCAACTGGTAGCCGAGGACCGGCAGCGCCCTGGGCTGCTCAGCCTCAGCTGTAATCCTGATATCACCCTGGACCTGTTGCCTCTGCTGGAGCGCCGGCGGGCCGAGGGCGAAGCCGTACTCGTGCTAGGCCAGGTGCATGTGCAGTTGCCCTACATGCCGGGGGCGGCGGAGTTGCCTCGGGAGCGTTTCGACCTGCTGATCGATACGCCCGAGCAGAGCCGTCTGTTCTCAACCCCGAACCAGCCGGTTGGTGCTCGCGAGCATTTCATCGGGTTGCACGCCAGCACCTTGGTGCGCGACGGCGGCACTCTGCAAATCGGCATTGGCGCCTTGGGCGACGCTATCACTGCTGCCCTGCTTGCACGCCAGGCAGATAACCCAGGCTACCGGGCGCTGGTCGAGGATGCCCAACTGCGCCAATGGGCGCCGTTGGTCACACGGGAAGGTGGCGTTGAACCCTTCGCCGAAGGGCTGTATGGCTGCAGCGAGATGTTCGTCAACGGCTTGCTGGTGCTGGCCGACGCCGGGATCTTGCGTCGGCGTGTGCTCGGCGGGCCGCAAGGGCCGGGGCCAGCGCTCGATAGCGAAGGGGCGGTGTTGCATGGCGGGTTCTTCCTTGGCCCGGAGTCCTTCTACGCACGGTTGCGCGAAATACCCCTACAGGCGCGAGCGCGCTTCGCCATGACCGCTATCAGTTATGTGAACCGGCTATACGGCGACGAGGCGCTCAAGCGTGAGCAGCGCCAGCACGCGCGGTTTATCAATACCGCGCTAAGCGTGAGCCTGCTGGGGGCAGCCGCCTCGGATCAACTGCCCGATGGCCGAATTCTCAGCGGCGTGGGCGGCCAGTTCGATTTCGTGGTGCAGGGTCAGGAGCTGGAAGGCGCTCGTTCGATTCTGCTGGTGCGCAGCTGGCGGGAAAGCGGCGGGGTGGTCAGCTCCAATATCGTGTGGGAGCAGAACCAATGCACAGTGCCACGCCACCTGCGCGATATCGTGATCACCGAATACGGTATCGCCGACTTGCGCGGCAAAAACGACGCCCAAGTGATCGAGGCGCTGCTCAACATCACCGATTCACGCTTCCAGCCCGCTTTGCTCGATCAGGCGCAACTGGCCGGCAAGCTCCCGCGCGATTTCCGCCTGGCGCCACGGTTCACCAACAACACTCCGCAGTGGCTGGAGGAACTGCGCACACGGCATGCGCACCTGTTCCCCGAATACCCCTTGGGCAGTGACTTTTCCGCCACCGAGAAAGACCTGCTGCGGGCGATGAACTGGGTCAAGAGCAAGTTTCACCTCAGCGAGCTGCTGGACCTCGGCCGCGCTGCGTTGGACGCGCCCGACCCTTCGCTGTACCCGGAGCACTTGGAGCGCATGCGCCTGGCCAGCCCCGGCGGCCTGCGTGAGCAGCTAGAGCAACGCCTGCTGCTGGCGGGGCTGCAGGCGACCTTGTAGGCGCAGGCGGCAGCCCGCGAACCTAGCGTCACGTCAGTTCGCGAGCCCCGCCGGAGGGCCGGCCCCCACGCCTGCGCCCAAGAGCTACAGCATTTGCGGCGGTTGGTGTGCTCACTCCGGCAAGAAGCTGACCTCGCCCCCGGCAAGTGAAGCCACGCGTGCCAGCGACTCCACCCGGTAGCCTTGCTTGTCGAGCTGAGCGCGGCCGGTCTGGAAGGATTTTTCAATCACGATGCCAAGGCCGGCCACATGGGCGCCAGCCTGGTGGATGATCGAAATCAGTGCCTGGGACGCCCGGCCATTGGCGAGAAAATCATCGATGATCAGCACCTGGTCGTCCTTGGCGAGATGCCGAGGGGAAATCGCCACCGTGCTTTCGGTCTGCTTGGTGAACGAATACACGGAGGCGGTCAGGAGGTGTTCGGTGAGCGTCAGCGAGGCATGCTTGCGCGCGAAGATCACCGGCACGCCCAGGCACAGCCCGGTCATGACCGCTGGCGCGATGCCCGACGCCTCGATAGTGACGATCTTGTTGATGCCTAAGCCGGCGAAGCGGCGGGCGAATTCCTCGCCGATGGCCTGCATCAATGCGGGGTCGATCTGGTGGTTGAGGAAGGCATCGACCTTCAGTACCTGGTCGGACAGCACGATACCTTCTTCGCGGATCTTGTTATGCAGGGCTTCCACTGAGGTTCCTCGGATCAGCGCTTGAGCATGGCACGGATGTCGGCCAATGCATGGTTGCCCCTGGCGGCCTTCACCTCCACGGGGGTGTCTTGCAAACCTTCCCAAGCCAAGTCATCGGCGGGAAGTTCATCAAGGAAACGGCTGGGCGAGCAGTCGATGATTTCACCATACTGCTTGCGCTTGGCGGCAAAGGTGAACGCCAGCGTTTGCCGGGCCCGGGTGATGCCCACATAGGCGAGCCGGCGTTCCTCTTCGATGGTATCGGCCTCGATGCTGGAGCGGTGAGGAAGAATTTCTTCTTCCATGCCCATGATGAACACATAAGGAAATTCCAGGCCCTTGGACGCATGCAGGGTCATCATCTGCACGCCATCGGCGCCTTCTTCTTCCTCTTGCTGACGCTCGAGCATATCGCGCAGCACCAGCTTGCCGATCGCGTCCTCGATGGTCATGTCGCCGTCTTCATCTTTTTCCAGCGTGTTCTTCAACGCATCGATCAAGAACCAGACGTTACCGATGCGGTACTCGGCGGCCTTGTCGCTGGAGCTGTTTTGGCGAATCCAGTTTTCGTAGTCGATGTCCGCCACCATGCTGCGCAATGCGGCGATAGGGTCATCCTGCGATACCTGCTGGCGCACGCCGTCCATCCAGCGCTTGAAGCGTTGCAGGCGGTCGACGAAGCGGCTGTCCAAGTGTTCTCCCAGCCCCAGTTCGGCGCTGGCGGTGTACATGGACGTCTTGCGCTCGGTAGCGTAGTTGCCGAGCTTCTCCAGGGTGGTGGAGCCGATTTCCCGTCGCGGGACATTGATCACGCGCAGGTAGGCATTGTCGTCGTCCGGGTTCACCAGCAGGCGGAAGTAGGACATCAGGTCCTTCACTTCCTGGCGGGCGAAGAAGCTGGTGCCGCCACTGAGCCTATACGGCACTTGATGGTGCTGTAGCTTGAGCTCAATCAGCTTGGCCTGGTAGTTGCCGCGGTAAAGGATGGCGAAGTCCCGATAGGGGCGGTCGGTGCGCAGGTGCAGCGTAAGGATCTCCATCGCCACCCGTTCGGCTTCGGCGTCCTCGTTCTTGCAGCGGATCACCCGGATCTCGTCGCCATGGCCCATTTCGCTCCATAGCTGCTTTTCGAAGGCGTGCGGGTTGTTGGCGATCAACGTGTTGGCACATCGCAGTATGCGGCTGGTGGAGCGGTAGTTCTGCTCAAGCATCACCACCTTCAGCGACGGGTAATCCTCCTTGAGCAGCATCAGGTTTTCCGGCCGCGCCCCGCGCCAGGCATAGATGGACTGGTCATCGTCCCCGACCACGGTGAATTGGTTGCGCGTGCCTATCAGCTGCTTCACCAGCAGGTACTGGCTGGCGTTGGTGTCCTGATACTCATCCACCAGCAGGTAACGCACGCGGTTCTGCCATTTTTCGAGGATGTCGGCGTGCTCTTGGAACAGCTTGACCGGCAGCAGGATCAGGTCATCGAAGTCCAGGGCGTTATAGGCCTTGAGCGTGCGCTGGTAGGCGGCATACACGATGGCCGCCGTTTGCTCGCGCGGGTTGCGCGCATTGGCCAGGGCTTCCGGCGGCAGCACCAGGTCGTTCTTCCAGTTGCCGATCATGTGCTTGATCTCGTCCGCACCGTCGTCGCCGGAATACTCCTTCTGCATGATGTCGGTCAGCAGCGCCTTGATGTCGCCTTCATCGAAGATCGAGAACCCCGGCTTGTAGCCTAGCCGGGCGTACTCCTTGCGGATGATGTTCAGCCCTAGGTTATGGAAGGTCGAGACCGTCAGCCCGCGGCCCTCGCCACCGCGCAACAGGCTGCTGACGCGCTCCTTCATCTCCCGGGCGGCCTTGTTGGTGAAGGTCACCGCCACGATGTATTGAGCGCGCACGCCGCATTGCTGCACAAGGTAGGCAATTTTACGGGTGATCACGCTGGTTTTGCCGGAGCCTGCGCCCGCCAATACCAGCAGGGGGCCACCGACGTAATTCACGGCTTCTTGTTGCCTGGGGTTGAGCCGGGACATAGATTCCAGAGGGCTTGCTGAAAAAAGGTCGCGCATTTTAACAGGCCAGCCGTGATCTGCCGTGACCGTCTCTCGACCCTCTATGTTTTTTTGTAGATTTTGTTACTTTGGTTATACGTGCCTACTAGCTTGTACAGCATGCCGTTGATGATGGTGCTCGCGCTCTTGTAAATCATTATCATCCTCGGTTAGCGCCGCTCGGCGTCCCCCTGCTTGTTGCCTAGTCATGCCCTTAAGGAGCTTGCGTGTCCACGCTCATCGAACCCATGCGGCTGCTGCTTCTCGCGCACCAGGATGTCTGGGAGGCCGCGTTGCGAAAGTGCCTCGCCGCGTTGGGCGAGCAGTGCGCATTGGCGCGAGCCTTTCAATGGAGCGCGCCCTGGGATGCGCCCCAGGCAGAGGCCGATGGGCTGCTCGTGGTGCTTGCCACACCGGACTGCCAGCCGCCGGCAGGGCGCTGCGCCTGGCCCCAGGTGCTGCTGCTGGAGCACGAACCTCCGGAGCCGCCGGTAGGGGCCAGCGACTGGCTGGTATTGCCAGAGCTCAGCACCGATGCGCTACGGCGCTGCCTGCGCCACGTTCGCGAGCGCAGCCTGTTGCAAGGCACGCTGCAGCGGTTGGCAGAGGAGGATACCCTCACCGGCATCGCCAACCGCCAAGGGTTCCTGACGATGCTCGCCACCAGCTTGGCGGGCGGCGACGGGCGAGGCCTGGCGCTGGGCCATCTGGACCTGGACAATTTCCGCCATGCTAACGATTGCCTCGGTTATCAGGCAGGCGACCGGCTCATCCTCCAGGTTGTGGCCAGGCTCAAGGCGCAGCTTGAGCCTGGAGACCGGCTCGCCCGCCTGGGCAGCGATGAATTTGCCTTGCTCATCGACACCCGCCGCGACTCCCAACGCGCCGAGCGGCTGGCCGAGCGGATCGTCGAGGCTTTGGGCGAACCTTATTGGGTCGACGGCGAAAGCCTGCTGATCGGCTGTAGCCTGGGCATTGCCCACGGGCGCCTACGAACCGATCCCGACCCGCTGATGTGGCATGCCCACATCGCCATGCGCCAGGCCAAGAGCGTACAAGGCTGCACTTTCCATGTGTTCAACGAACGCATCAACCGCCATGCGCGCAGCGTGGCCGACCTTGAAGGTGAACTGCGCCGGGCGTTGCGCCGCGATGAACTGGAGATGCATTACCAGCCAAGGCTGGACCTGCCCGGCGGGAAGATCGTCGGCCTCGAAGCGCTGGTGCGCTGGCGCCATACGGAACGCGGCCTGCTAGCGCCCAGCGAGTTCGTGCCGCTGGCCGAACAGAGTGGGCTGATCGTGCCCCTGGGTTACTGGGTGCTGGCCCGCGCGCTTGAGGACATGCAGCTGCTGCAAAAGGCCGGGATCGCGCCGCTGCACATGGCGGTGAACCTGTCGTTCCGGCAGTTCCAGGACAGCCAGTTGCTCGGCACCCTCAGCCGCTTGATCAGCGAGCGCGGGATCGACGCCAGCTGGTTGGAGTTCGAGCTGACCGAAACCGCAGTGATGCGGCGCAACGATCAGGTGCGCCATACCATGGATGCCCTCGGGCAATTGGGGGTGCGCTTCTCGCTGGACGACTTCGGCACGGGGTTCTCATCCTTCGTGCACCTGAGCAGCCTGCCGATCACCTTGCTGAAGATCGACCGCAGTTTCGTTGCCGGCATCGAGGATCGCGCCGAAAGCCGGCAACTGGTACGGGCGATGGTCAACCTTGCGCACAACCTGCATTTGCAGGTGGTGGCCGAGGGCGTGGAGACGATCGAGCAACTTAACGAGTTGCGGGCCTACGGCTGCGACCAGGTACAGGGGTTTCTGATCAGCCGGCCAATGCCGCTGCCGGCCTTGCTGGCGTACCTGCAGGGTGGGCTGAGCCAGCGGAGCAACGCACGCCTGCGTTAAGCCGTCACTGGGCTGTTTGGGCGGCGACAGCTTGCCCGTCCGCGAGCAGCGGGCGCAGCCGTTTCATTTTCACTTCGAACGCCAGGGTCAGGCTGATGGCGGCGCAGGCCAGGCCTAGCGCCAGCCCCCACCACACACCGACCGCGCCAAAGCCCGCATGGAACGCGAGCAGCCAAGCGGCTGGGGCGCCTACCAGCCAATAGCAAGCCAGGCCTACCAGGAAAGTCAGGCGGGCATCCTTCAGGCCGCGGATCGCGCCCATGGCGATGGTTTGCACACCATCGAACAATTCAAACCAAGCGGCCACCGCCAGCAGTTGCAAGGCCAGCTTGAAGATCTCGGCGAAGGCCGGGTCTTGGGCGTCGATGAACAATCCCACCAACTGCCCAGGCATGAACCACAGCACCAGCGAGAAGCTGAGCATGACGGCCGCGCCGAAACCGATACCCAGGCGCCCGGCGTAATGAACGTGACCCGGCTGGCCTGCGCCGTAGTGGCGGCCAATGCGCAGCGTTACTGCGTAGGACAGCCCCGCTGGGACCATGAAGGCCACGGAAACGATTTGCAGGGCGATTTGATGCGCGCCCAATTGGGTCTGCCCCATATTGCCCATGCACAGGGCGGCAAAGGCGAAGAGCCCGACTTCTACCGCGTAGGTGCCACCAATGGGCAACCCTAGCCGCCACAGCTCTTTGAGCGCGGCGGTAGACGGCCGCGACAGCCCTTTCAGGAATGGATAAGCCGCATAACTGCGCTGGTGGCTGACGTAATAGCCCAGGGCCAGGCCCATGGTGGTGGAAACCGTCGCGGTCACCATACCGATACCCGCCAGCCCCATCGGCGGCAGGCCGAACCAACCATCCAGCACAGCCAGGTTGAGTACCAGGTTGAGCAGCGTGGCGCACACGCTGATAACCATTACCGGCGCCGCCTTGCCTACTGCGCTGGTGAAGCCGCGCAGCGCCATGAAACTGAGCGAGCCGGGGAGGGCGAAGGCCAGTACCTTGAGGAACTCGCTGGCCGCCGCGACGTTTTCCGGCGTTTGCCCCAGGTGCAGCAGCACCGGCGGCAGGTTCCACAGCAGCAGCCCCCCAACCAGCGCCAGGCACCAACCGAGCCAGAGCCCGGCCTGGGTCAGCCGGGTAACCCCTGCTGGGTCTGTGGCGCCGTGGCGGATCGACACCAAGGTGCCGACGGCCGCTATCACACCGATGCAGAAGATCGACACGAATGAATAACTGGCGGCCCCCAGGCTGCCGCCGGCTAACGCCTGGGGGCCGATGCGCGCCATCATTACTGTGTCCGTAAGGATCATCAGCATATGCGCCAACTGCGAGGCGATCAGCGGCCCGGCAAGGCGCAGCAGAGCATTGAGTTCAGAGCGTGCAGTCAGTGGCATGGGCAGGGCAGAAAAGTTGACCGAAAGGGTGATTCTGCGCCTTGCCCGGCGCAGCGACAAAAGGATAATAGCGATCGCTGGCATGAGTTTGACTCATGCATGGATGCTTAACCTCAGAAAGGAACCGCCATGAACCGCCGCTTGCCGCCGCTCTATGCCCTGCGCGCCTTCGAAGCGGCCGCGCGGCACTGCTCGTTCACCCGTGCCGCGGAGGAGCTGTCGATCACTCAAAGTGCCGTAAGCCGGCATGTGCGCACGCTGGAGGAGCATTTCGCCTGCCGGTTGTTCTTGCGCTCCGGCCGCAGCCTGCAATTGAGCGAATCCGGCCGGCTGCTGTTGCCGGGGGTAAGGGAAGGGTTTTCGTCCCTGGAGCGCGCCTGCGCCACCTTGTTGGGCGAAGACGGCATTCTGCGCATGAAGGCCCCCTCCACCTTGACCATGCGCTGGCTGCTGGCGCGGCTGAGCCGCTTTCGTCACCTGCAGAGCGGCAACGAGGTGCAGTTGACCAGCGCCTGGATGGATGTGGATTCAGTGGATTTCAACCTCGAGCCGTTTGACTGCGCGGTGCTGATCGGCAACGGTAACTTCCCGGCCGACTGGGAAGCGACCTGGCTGTTCGACGAGCTGTTGATTCCCGTGGGCGGGCCCGAGCTGGCCGGCCAGGCCCCTTGGACCGCCGCTCGGCTGGCTCAGGCGGAACTGCTCCACCCAACCCCGGATAGACGCGACTGGCGCGCCTGGCTACGGCGCATGGGGCTGGAGACAAAAGTATCGATTCGCGGCGGCCAGGTATTCGACACGCTCGAATTGGGTATGATTGCCGCCGCTCGCGGTTATGGCGTGTCTATCGGCGACCTGCTGATGGTCGCCGAGGACGTTGCCGCTGCCCGCTTGAGCCTGCCCTGGCCCACCGCCGTGGCCAGCGGCGAGGGTTATTACCTTGTTTGGCCAGGTACGCGCCCGGGCAACGAACGCATCCACAGGCTGAGCGATTTCCTTCGCATGGAAGCGGCGAACACACCCTTGCCGGACGTTACCGTGCTGCGCTGACCGCAAAGTGATCGAAAAACCGCGCCTGACGCTCAAGTAAGCGAAGGCGCCGCCGAACTCCTTTCAGAGATCCGGCGGGCAGGATCCAACACTATCCGAATACACCCTTGGAAGCCTCAAGACCGGGCCATCCGGCACTTCCAACAGGAGCGAGAATGACTCAACCCCGTGCTTTAATCGCCAGGCAGCTCGGCACTGCCCTGGCCTTCGTTCTGATCGTGCTGATCAGCGCCAGTACTGCGTTCGCCCTGCGCTCGCTGGACCAGGCCAACCTCGCCACCCGCGAGGAGCACATGGCCAGCGAAGCGCGCCTGCTGTCCGACCAGCTCGACACCTTCCATAACACCCTGCGCGAAAGCACCCAGCGCCTGAGTGGGCTGTTCGAGTCCCGCTTCGCCGCCGGCCTGAGCCTTCACCCAGAGCAGCCGGTGAGCGTGGCCGGGGCTTCCACGCCTGGCCTGTGGCTGGGCGATGCCGTGCTCAATAACGATTTCCGGGAAGTGGACGACTTTCGCAAGATGACCGCCGGTGTGGCCACGGTATTCGTGCGCAGCGGCGAGGACTTCGTGCGCATCAGCACTTCGCTCACCAAGCAGGACGGTACCCGGGCCATCGGCACCCAGCTCGATCATGCCCACCCGGCATACCAGCGCCTGCTGGCCGGGCAGAACTACGTGGGCGCTGCTGCGCTGTTCGGCCGTTCCTACATGACCCAATACACCCCCGTGCGCGATGCCGCCGGCAAGGTGATCGCCGTGCTGTTCGTCGGTTTCGATTACACCGACGCACAAAAGGCCCAGTTCTCTAACCTCGCTCAGTTCCGCATTGGCAAGAGCGGCTCGCTCGCGCTGCTGGATGCCCAAGGTCAATGGCTGGTGCCGCCCGCTGGCGTGAAGAACCTGGAGGCCGCCGCAAAGGCAGCCCAGGGCGAGCCACGCAAAGGGCGTTTCTGGAGCGATGGCGACGCCGAGTATTACTCAGTGGCCGTTCCCTTCGCCCAGGGTCCCTGGAGCGTGATCGCCAGCATGCCGCTGCAAGAACTGCGCGCCGTCACTTGGAGCGTCGGCACCCGGCTGGTGCTAGGCAGCCTGCTGGCCACCTTGCTGGCAGTCGCCGCTGCCATCCTCTTGCTGCGCCGCCGGCTCAAGCCGCTGGGTGACCTGGTACGCCAAGCCGAAGCGCTGGGCGCGGGTGATCTGGAAGCCCGCCTGACGGTTGCTGGCAACGATGAGATTGCCCAGCTGGCACGCAGCTTCAACCATATGGGTGAAGCCCTGGCCACCATGGTTAGACACATCCGCACTGCCGCTGAGCAGGTAAGCAGCCGTGCTCAGGCGTTGTCTGGGCTATCGGCTGGGGCCTACGAGGGCATGGAGCAGCAAAGCGGCGAAATCACCAGCATGGCCGGCGCCGTGGAAGAGTTCAGCGCCACCTCGCTGAACATCGCCGACAACATGAGCGAAACCGAGCGGGTCGCCCAGCAGAATGCCGAACACACTCGCACTGGGCGGACCTCGATGGACCAGGCATCGTCTTCGCTGGGGCAAATCGCGGGCGCCTTGAACGACACCGCCAAGGTGATCGATACCCTGGGGCAACGTTCTCAAGAGATCGGCGGGATTGTCGGCGTGATTACGTCCATTGCCGAACAAACCAACCTGCTGGCACTCAACGCTGCCATCGAAGCGGCGCGGGCGGGCGAGCAAGGCCGGGGCTTTGCCGTGGTCGCCGACGAAGTGCGCAGCCTGGCGTCGCGCACCCGCCAGGCCACGGACGAAATTTCCACAATGATCGCCAGCATCCAGCAGCAGACCGGGCAGGCCGTCCAGACCATGGAGCAAGGTAAACAGCTGATGCAGGAAGGGCTGTCGCGCAATGCCAAGGTGGCCGATGCACTGTCGCACATCGACGAGCAAAGCCGTATGGCGGGCCAGCAATTCGCTGCTATTGCCGCCGCTACCCAAGAGCAGAGCGAAACCGCTACCTTGCTGAGCAGCAACCTGCAAAGCATTGCGCACGCCAACAGCGATCAGCGCGAAGTGGTCTCCAACCTGGCGATCACCGCCCGCGACCTGGAAAACCTCGCCGCGGAACTCACCAGCGAAGTGGACCGCTTCCGCGTGCGCGGGTAGAGGTGAGTAAAGGCCGCGAACCCATAAAGCCCGGCCCTTACAGCAACCGGACTCCCAGTTGCGCCTCGCACGCTTGCAGCGAGCGCAACTGAGTCAGGGCATACAGCTCCATTTCATCCACTACCGGCCGCCCCAGGGCCTGTTCGAACTGGGCGCGGTTGGCGTGGCTGCCGTAGTCGCCGCGCGCTTCGCTTCCCAGGTTGGATTGAAAGATTCCAGCAGCACTGACCGGCAGAAAGTCCTCATACACCACCGGTTCACAACGCAGGTCCCCTTGCGCCAACAAGCTCTCCAAGTCCTCGCGCCCCCGGCCAGCGCGCGCCAGGCCCTGCGCCGTTGGGGCATAGCGGAACCAGGCCAAGCCCTGAGCGCGCAGTTGCTCGACGTCGTCCGGGAAGCTTGCAAAGGCTGCTTGTAATAGCGCGCTGTACCTGTGCGGGTCACGCTCGGCGGGTACACCGGCAAGGTCGGCCTGCGCCTTGGCCAGTAATTGATCGTAGAGCGCCCGCCCGGCCGGGGTCAGGGCGGCGCCGCGCTGCTCGATCTCGCCGAAGCGGGCGGTGTGGGAACCGGTGCTCAGCCCCTGTGGGTCGTTAAACGCCACCTGTTCTTCCAACGCTTTGAAGCTGGTCTGGCGCAGCAGGATGGGCTGACGCCGCGCCGGTGGGCCTTCGATCACTGCCTTGGGCTCGATGCCGCGGGTGGGCATCAGTTGCTGCACTCGGTCGATGTCCAGGGTACGGGGCGTCAGGTGATTGATGTGCGGGCCCTTGAACGCCACCACGTCGGCGATCAGCCGGTGTTGCCCATGTAATTGCCGATACTGATCGCCGCTGACCGTGGCCTGTCGGTGCCAGCGGAAGGTTTCCAGCGCCTCGGTCACGAAGGCTTGCGCCTCGCTGTCGGTCAGGCCGCCCTGGGTTTCGTGTCGCTCAATCAGCGCCAAGGCCCGGGCCGTGAAGATCTGCCGCTTGGCCAGCAGGTCGGCGGCGAGGGCACGCAGCTCGAGGTCATCGATCAGTTCGAGCCGCAATAGGGAGGTGAATACGCGGAAAGGGCTGATGCGCAGGCTGTCTTCATGCACCGCGCGGAAGGCCGTGGAATGCACTGGAACCCCCGCTGATGCCAGGTCGTAATAACCGACCGGTTGCATGCCCATGACCGCGAACAGGCGGGCGAGGGTGGCTAGCTCTTCGGCGCTGCCCACGCGGATCGCCCCGTGTCGTTCTTCGTCGAGGCGCTCCAGTTCGCCACCGGATCGCAAGGCCTCGGCCAACGCCGGCTGCGCCGCGAGGGTTTCGCGATTCACCTCGGCGACCAGCTCCAGCAGGTCGCCGTAGAGCGGAACCTCCGCCTGGTACATGGCAGACATCGCTTGGGAGAAGCGTGCGCGGATGTCGTCCGGGTTGGCGAATCCGGTAGTAGGCATGGCAGGGCTCCGTGGCTAGGTTGGGCAGGCTTATATAACCGGGGGGCTGGTAGCCCAGGCAAGCGAAAAAAAGTCCTCGCTTCATTCCTTATTTTCCCGAAGGCGAACACGGGCCCTTAAACAAAGCCGGGTTACTACCGATCATTCCCAAGCGGAATGATGTGCTGCCAAATGATCGCTTGAGGTGGAGCGCCGCGCGCGGCGAATATCGAGCTATCGCTGCTTATTTTTTCGGAGAAATCACATGATCGACGGCCTGCTAGAACGCTTGGGCGTGCCCGCCGCGGCGTATCGCGACGGTACTCACCCGGTGCATACCCCCATCGACGGCAGCCAGATCGGCGCGGTAACGCTGCAAAGCAAGGCCGACGTGCAGGCACGCATCGGTGCCGCCCAGGAAGCATTCCTGGCCTGGCGCAACGTGCCAGCGCCACGTCGGGGCGAGCTGGTCCGCCTGTTTGCCGAAGTGCTGCGCGAGCACAAGGCTGCGTTGGGCGAACTGGTGTCGGTGGAAGCCGGCAAGATCACCCAGGAAGGCTTGGGCGAGGTGCAGGAGATGATCGACATCTGCGATTTCGCCGTGGGCTTGTCGCGCCAGTTGTATGGCCTGACCATCGCCTCCGAGCGCCCGGGGCACCATATGCGCGAAACCTGGCACCCGTTGGGCGTGGTCGGGGTGATCAGCGCCTTCAACTTCCCAGTGGCGGTGTGGGCGTGGAACACCGCGCTGGCGCTGGTATGCGGCAACGCTGTGGTATGGAAGCCCTCTGAAAAAACCCCGCTCACCGCGCTCGCTTCCCAAGCGCTGCTGGATGAGGCGCTCAAGCGCTTCGGCGATGCCCCGGAGGGGTTGGCGCAGCTGCTGCTGGGCGACCGAGAAGCTGGCGAGGCAATGGTGGACGACCCCCGCGTGGCCCTGGTGAGCGCAACCGGCAGCACCCGCATGGGCCGCGAAGTGGGCCCACGTGTAGCCGCGCGCTTCGGCCGCAGCCTGCTTGAACTGGGCGGCAACAACGCGATGATCCTGGCCCCAAGCGCCGACCTGGACCTGGCCGTGCGCGGCATTCTCTTCGCTGCCGTAGGTACCGCTGGCCAGCGCTGCACCACCTTGCGCCGGTTGATCGTTCACCGCTCCATCAAGGACGAGGTGGTGGCGCGGGTGAAAGCGGCCTACGCCAAGGTGCGCATCGGCGACCCACGGGAAAACAACCTGGTGGGCCCACTGATCGATCAGCAATCCTTCCAGGGCATGCAGGATGCTCTGGCCCGGGCGCGTGACGAGGGCGGCCAGGTGCATGGCGGCGAGCGCCAGCTTCAGGGCCAATACCCCAACGCGTACTACGTTTCCCCCGCCTTGGTGGAAATGCCAGGGCAAACGGGCGTGGTGCGCCATGAAACCTTTGCGCCCATCCTCTACGTAATGGCCTATGACGAATTCGAGCAAGCGCTGGCCATGAACAACGACGTGCCGCAGGGGCTCAGTTCCTGCATTTTCACCACCGACCTGCGCGAAGCCGAGCGCTTCCAGAGTGCGGCGGGCAGCGACTGCGGCATCGCTAACGTCAACATCGGCACCAGCGGCGCGGAAATCGGTGGGGCATTCGGCGGCGAAAAAGAAACCGGTGGCGGCCGTGAGTCCGGCTCCGATGCCTGGCGTGCGTATATGCGTCGGCAAACGAACACCGTGAACTACTCGCGGGAATTGCCGTTGGCCCAAGGCATCGTCTTCGACTGACCCCTGGGTTTCCATCCACTAGCAGAGAACTTGCGATGCCGCCCCGCCAATTGCGCCAGGAATGTTTGTGGGAACGTGTATTACCCCCGGCACCGCCCGCCAGCCGCCTGGGCGCGTCGTTGCGCACTCAGGTATGCGTGATTGGTGGCGGGATTACCGGCTTGTGCGCGGCAATTCGCCTGCTAGAGCGTGGCTACCAGGTGGTGTTGCTCGATGCTCATCGGGTGGGCCACGGCGGTTCGGGGCGCAATGTAGGCTTGGTCAATGCCGGTACCTGGATCAGGCCGGACGACGTTCAAGCCACGCTCGGCAACGCCGTTGGCGAACGCCTTAACCGGGTACTCGGCGAAGCGCCGGCGCGGGTGTTCGAGATCATTGCGCGGCATGGCATCGACTGCCAGGCGCACAATGAAGGCACGTTGCACATGGCTCACAACGCCCACGGCGAGGCGGACCTTCAGGCGCGCCACGACCAGTGGCGCCGGCGTGGGGCCAACATCGAACTGCTCACCGGCGCCCGCTGCCGCGAATACTGCGGCACGGATAAGGTATCGCTGGCCTTGCTGGACCATCGCGCCGGCACCATCAACCCCATGGCCTATACCCGCGGCCTGGCCGCTGCCGTCGAACGCTTAGGCGGTGCTCTGTATCAGGACACCCCCGTCACCGGCTTGCAACGCGAGGGCGATGCCTGGCGAGTAACCACCGCCGATGGCAGCGTGGAGGCAGACAAGGTGGTGATCGCCACCGGGGCTTACACCGAAGGCGATTGGAACAGCGTCAAGAATGACTACTTTCGCGGCTACTACCTGCAGGTGGCTTCGGTACCCCTTGGTGGCCCGGCGGCTGAGGCGATCCTGCCACGTGCCCGAGGCTCCTGGGATACCCGCACCGTGCTCAGCAGCATTCGCCGTGACGACGATGGCCGGCTGCTGCTCGGCAGCATGGGCCGGCTGGACAACAAGCCCGCCTGGTTCGTGCGCAGCTGGGCCGACCGCATCCAGCGGCATTACTTCCCTGAGCTCGGCACGGTGGAGTGGGAGTGCCACTGGACCGGCGCCATCGACTTCACCCCGGACCACTTGATGCGGCTGTACGAGCCAGCCCCTGGGCTGATAGCAGTGACCGGCTACAACGGCCGTGGTAACACCACTGGCACCGTGCTGGGCGCAGCCATGGCGGACTTTGTGATCGACGACTGCGTTGCCGACCTGCCCATGCCCTTCTCGCGCAGCCGGCCAGTCAGTGTGCCTGGCTTGCGCACCGGGCTGTACGAAGCGGGGTTTTCGCTGTACCACGCCGGGCAGTGTTTGCGGGTGGTGTTGTAAAGGGGAGGCGTGCGGCAGCAGGGGCTGGCTCGCAGACGTCAGCCTGCCGCTGGCCGATATTGCAGCGCTTCGGCCAGGTGTTCTCGCCCGATGCCCGCCTGCTCGTCCAGGTCTGCCAACGTTCGGGCCACTTTCAGCAGGCGGTGTGCGGCGCGCAGCGATAAGGTCAACCGTTCGCAAGCCTGTTCCAGCCATAGCTCATCTGCTTTGGCCAACAGGCAATGGGTGCGCAAGTCGTTCAGGTCGAGAAAGGCGTTGGGGCAGCCCTGGCGCTCCAGTTGTAGCTCCCTCGCCCGTGCTACCTGGGTAGCTATCGTGAGGGTGGAGTCGCCCCGGGGCCCTGCCGGGTTGAGGGTGGTGGTTTCCCGGGCGACCGTTACATGCAGATCGATACGGTCCAACAGGGGGCCGGAGAGTTTGTTGCGGTAGCGGTCGATCTGTTCGGTGCTGCAGCGGCAGCGCCCGGTGCTGTCGCCCAGGTAGCCACAAGGGCAGGGGTTCATCGCGGCGACCAGCTGAAAACGGGCCGGGAAGCGGATTTTGTCCCTGGCGCGGGCAATCACGATTTCCCCGGATTCCAGCGGCTCGCGCAGCACTTCCAGCACCTTGCGGTCGAATTCAGGCAGTTCGTCGAGAAACAGCACTCCGTGGTGGGCAAGCGTGATTTCTCCCGGTTGCGGGCGCCCGCCACCACCGACCAAGGCCGCGCTCGACGCAGAATGATGCGGATGACGAAACGGCCGCTGCGGCCAACTGGTCAAGGGCACATGGCTGGCCACCGAATGGATGGCGGCGACCTCCAACGCTTCGGCCTCGCTCAAGGGCGGCAGCAGCCCTGGCAGGCGGCTGGCCAGTAGGGTTTTCCCCGTACCAGGTGGGCCGCTGAACAGGAGGTTGTAAGCGAAAACACCAATACCGTCTTGACCGTGAGATTCTTCTAGGGTCGAAAGTGGTGGTGCTCGCCTTACCCCGTTACAATCATTTGCAAATGTCATGGTTCGGGAGGCCGTAGCTTGGAAAGGATTCATCGGGCATCCTCCATACCGGCCAGCCTGCGCGATGGGTTTTCGGATAGCCATATGGTTAAGGCTGAAGCTGAGGTGGAAGCTGAGGCGGGGATATGGATTTGAGGGATTTCTGGCGAAACGAACGAGTGGCTTTTCTGGGCTTATGTCTCGTGAAAGGCGTAGGTTTTTGGTCGCTACGCAAAATTGCAACTGAAGGCCGCGGTTTCAAGGAGGTGCTAAGGGCGCCCAGTGAACTAGGTATTCAAAAGCATCTCGACGCCGCTGGATACCGAGGTGATAGCGGTCAGGAAGAACTATGGAGTGCCGGACTGGCTTTAGCAAGAATACTAACAGGTGAGGGAATTCGCCTCATCTTCAAAGACGAACCAGAGTTTCCTTCTAAGCTACGGAGCATTCACGATGCCCCGGAGTGGATCTTTATCCAAGGCTCGCAGGAAAATCTGCAAACACCTTCTGTTGCCATCGTCGGCACAAGAAAGCCGAGTGATGATGGTCTATTCTTAACGAGATACATTCTAGCCGCGTTAGCGGGCTTACCGTGCTCCACAGTGAGTGGTTTAGCTGTGGGCATAGATCAAGCCGCACATGCGGAATCAATCCGCTATAAATTACCCACTATCGCCGTACTTGGAACAGGCATCCTGCAGGATTATCCAAAGGGTTCGGAGCTAATGAGAACCGAGATCCTGAGGGCGGGAGGTACGATAATTTCTGAGTATTTACCAAGCCAGTCGTATAGCGCCGAAAATTTCGTTCGGCGTAACAGGCTGCAAGCCGCACTTTGTGATGTGTTAGTCCCTACCCAATGGGATATCAAAAGCGGTACTGCACACACTGTTAGATTTGCATTCAAATATGGAAAATCCATAGTTAACTTATGTTTGCCTGGCACTAAGGCTAGCAGGCCTGAGATAGCATATGCATGGGCAGAATATAACGCAAAAGTGTATGAGGTTCCTGTAAGGACCAGCGATTTAATAGACTATTTGAAAGATAGGCTGGCTTTGCCGAACTTTCCTGTTGCTGAAAAGACTTCTTCAAGCCCTTTAAGCCTTGAGAATGAATCGGTCAAAAATTCAAACTTGAGCGGCGAAGGCTCGGTTAAGCAGACCGATCCTGACGCTTTTGGGCAGCTCTCTTTAATTTGATTACGGATGTAAGTAAGGATGCTTATCTTAGCGATCTCACCCGATGGTTTAATGAGTAATGGTCAGCTTGACGTTGGTCTGATTCAGGCTATGATTCGGATTGCCAATCAGGCAGACAATCTGGTGGCTGTTATCTCAAATCATGCTAAGCCGTCTTGGTTTGACTATCATTTCGGGCAGCAGAAGAGAGTTAAGTTTTTCGAAATAGCGGTACGCCAGAACGGTAAGATAATCAGCGAGATAGCGAAGTTAAAGAAAATAAGTCCGCATGACATATTGGTGCTGGCAGTTAAAGCCGATGACATAGCAATGGCTAAGAACGGCCGTGCGGTTTTGGTGCCTGCTGCATGGTCAAGGGAAGTAAGAGTTCGCGATCTTGGGCTACTGATAGCCTCTCCTGGGGAGCTGGAAGATTTAGTAAATTTGACGGCTGGTTGGCAAGGGCAATGGTGGTTTGAAGGCCATGGAGCGAACTATTCTGTACGGGCCTTGGTCGATCTTTCTACATACGGTAAAAATATTAGTCAGCAAGAATTCGCTAGAAAGCTGACAGCAACTGCCAAAGGAGGTGGTGCACGGCTTGCAGCACTATTGGCTATTATAGCTAGATCCATGTTGCTTAGTAACATAGATCAGACCGCCAATCTGCTTTGGGGAGTTTACCCCTCTTCTAGTAATGTGAGTAAGTCACCTGAGGTTCTAACCGAATTCACTCGTCGACTTAGAACTACGACATCTTTGGTTCGTTACGCAACGGATGGGGAGCCCCTATTCATTCGACACTCCCCATCAGTTAAACGTTCAACTGCGAAGGGCATAGATCGCAATGACGCAACTGACCAAATCATGACCCTGCATCTTAATCCCTTTTATAAAGGAAAGATTAAGGGGCGAAACGTCGTGGTCATAGATGATTGCACGACTTATGGGCTTTCTTTCGGGGTTGCAGCCGCCTTTTTGAAAGCGGCCGGAGCAAGCTCAGTTCACGGGGTTGCTATTGGAAAGTTTGGCAATCAACTTTCTGAGTTTGCGATAAACATCACCGGAGATGTATTTAGTCCAATTGTGGATGGAGAGTTCCATCTGGCGTCGACGCGACCTTTCCAAGGCAAAAACGACAGTACCACCCAAGATGCACTCAAGGCCCTGATACCCTAGCCAATAAGCCTTCTCTAAAGCGGTGATAAACGCATCCCGCTTCATAAAGGATAAAGTTTTCCAAGGGGGCTTGACGAATGAAAAAAGTTTAGTATTGTGAACTCTCCCTGAGCTTCAGGGCTATCACCAGCAAGCTCCCAGACCGACAACCAAGCCAACAAGGCCGCTGGGTTCGTCGGTTTCGTGCTGTCTCTAGAAAAACAAATTTCGGTGAGGGTAGGTACGGATTTGTCGTCATTTCCGGCTCTAGCCCTACTGCCACGCGGCCTCCGCTGGATTCAATCTACCAATTCCGCCATCGAAGGAGACAACTCGATGCGAATAACCCTGAACGCAACATCTATGTCTCGCCTGCTACGAATCATGTCGTGGCGTGGCGTGGAAAGTCCCACTCACATGATTAATCTGCTTCTAGCCGAAGCACTACCGCAACAACCGATCCCAATTTCCGAGGATGTGCATGACCACAGCAACACCAAGCAAGAACGTGCAATCTGAGTACCCATGCGTTAAATGCGACACCATGTTCCAACGTAGACCAGGCGGACGACAGACGTGCAGTCCCGCTTGTGCCAAGGCAGTGGAGCGCCAGAAGAAAGCGCCCAAACTTACCGCTAAGCAAAGGATGGTCGAGCGCCGCAAAGAACGACAGAATGAAAGTGCTTTCGGAGGATGGTTGATTGACCAGGCCATTCGGGCTGGAACGGTGCAGACATTCCGAGGTGTTGATGCCCAGGTTCTCCATCTCTTGGATGCCCAATACACCTACACCAAGAAGCGATTCGGCTGGGTGAACAAAGGGCATGGCAAGGACGAGTTTAGCCTTTGCCACGTTCAGCCCCTTGTAGGCCGCGATGGCAGCATAGGCCTGACCACACCTGAAAACCTATTTACCGGTGTTGCGACGCTCAACCAGAAGCAAAGTGACAAGCCAGTTAGCCAATGGGCTGGCGCTTCGGTTCCCGTATCGGACCGTAAACGCAAGTGGAACATCACTGACAACATGACACGGGGCGAGGTCTTGCAGAAGATTGCTGACTTCCTTGGCAAAGAATTTGATGCATACCTTGTAGAGTTAGACAGGATCCCTCAACGGACAGCACGCCTACGCCTTGCCAGGTCCGTATTCAAGCATCAGGGGGAGGATCGATACGAGCCGTTGGAGCGCCGCTATACGCTGGCAGAGCTACAATCCTTGAAGCTTGAGCAGCTGGAATCTCTGGACATGATTCAGCGAGGACGTACCAGTAAAAAGGACTTTCTCCTCCCCAATTGTCCGCCAGATTCCCTATTGGGGGTGCTTCATGACGAGCTTGCCCGTTTCTCCGATGTCCTTCCAGACGGCAAGCACAAGGAAAACTGCCGGTTCATGCTGTCAGTGGTGCGAGTGCTCGGTCTCTATCTTGCCCAGATTCGCAATTCGCAAGGCACGGCCCGTAACCGCTTCAGTTTCTCCAATGTTACGTGGTCGCCGCTACAGTACTTGCACCATGAACGGCCGTGGAACACCCCGGCCAGCGTACGCGATCCCGATCTAGAGTCGCTGTTACACGGCGAGTTCGACCGTAAAGGCAAGGCGTTGAAACCGGGGGTAATTCCATCTGCCCAAGACGCGCTTCAAGGAAACGACATTGATCATGGCTACGTGCGGAACAGGTTACTGAAGCGCCTGACGAGCTTGAACATGATACCGTCCGTTCTGGCGCCGGATCAGTACAGCTGGAAAGCCTGCGGTTCAAATTGGCTTGCTTATATAGACAGCCTGTACGCATCGGTAGAAAAATCTTGGCAGGCCATGCTGGACCTCCACATGTGCACCGAGGAGCAGTTATTCGTTGCTCGTGCCGACCTGCTATTCAACCTTGAAGCGGCGGTGCAGAAAGCACGCCAGCTCTACAAAACACAAATCTACTACAGACTTGGTGCACCGTTCAAACGGTACCCATCGTATCTGGAGTTTCCTCCCGTAGCTTACGAACCTGCCATAACGTTGGCAGCGTAGCAATGCATTTCGACAAGTATAGGGGTATGGCGCACGCTAGTTGTCAATAAAGACGCAGCACCTGTGCCGCCCATTGAAGGTAGTTTCATGAGAATGACACAAAACAAGACGAGGGTCCTCCAGGCCCTCGCATTTATTGACAGCTTTGAAAACTTGTATCCACCACACTCAGCCGCGAGGGTACAACGCATTCTCGCTGAGGACCTTGAGTATGGTTGGTTCGACATAGCTAACCTTACCCGAACATTGAAAGGCCTAGCAGACGAGGGACTTGTCAGGTGCCGTACTGCTTCGGTAGACGTTTCAGGCGAGACCGGGTGTATTGACCGGGGATATAGCCAAAACAGGAAGGAGTACTGGCCTGCCAGTCTTGATCTCGAAGCAATGATTCTTAAGTATAAAGGCACTCCGGAAGAGCAGGAACTGAAATGGCATAACGCCTTTCAACGGATAGGTGGACTGCCACAGCTCACTATGGAAGAGTTTCGCTTGTACACCAAAAAGCGACAACGGCATAGCTCTTCTAGTGAATGACTGAGCCGATTCCTTATAAAGATCTTCCCTTGGTTACTAATTATCTATCTATTCAATAACTTATTTATGACGGCGACGGTTCACGGCGTCGCATAGCCCTGCACTTACTCACCCCCTGAATTTAGGAGAATTGCGGTAGCAGGGTTAAGCCGTTGATCCCACTGCGTCGTTTATTTACCGTCCTGCCCTGCCATTTCATTGAGATCTAAGGTAGCCGCTACCAGCCAAGTTTTTTTTTCATGGCCGTCGCAGCAAAATTCGAAATCTTAGTCCACACTGATGGCTGCTGCTAATAGCATTGGTGTCGAAGGAGGTTACCGTGGTAAAACAGATTGTCTTACTTGACAATAACGTTTGGGACATACTGCGGAAAAAGGGCTGCGACCTGTTAGTGGAAGCCGGTTCAGACCTGGATTTCCGGGTTAGCGATCTTGGGATTATTGAGGTCCCGTCCCCCGATCATGCGAGGGCAGAAGCGGTAGCGACCGGAATATATGCAAGAGAGCAACTTGAACGCCTTGCCTCCAGACCAGTTGAATGGTTTCGCTTGTCAGACGGAGAAGCACGGCAAGGGGGCGGCGGTCTTGGGGACCTACAGTCAGACGGTACCGTACTTGGGGGAGGTTTCCTCACATCGGTGGAAGGGCGGGATTTTATAGAGGATCCTACCCGGCATAAGAAAGTAGGTGGCGAAACCGGAGAAAGCTTACGTCCAACCGGCCTACTTCAGAATCAGACAGATGTAGATTATGGAGAGTGGTCGATGGCTTTTCCTTTAGTTACTCGAAATGTGAAGGACTTTAAGCGGGCCGGGAGAATTATCGATATTTCTTTCTGGACAAAGGGCGGCTTCGGCGATTTTGTACGAGGCCAGCTTTCATAGCTGAAGCGGGTCATCGCCTTCCCTTGAAAGGGCATGCTGCCAGAACCAGCTAGTTTCGTGGCCGCGTGTGAGGACAATTCTCGTTCCACATCGACGAGAGAATTTAATAAACGCTCAGGTGTATCGCGTATGCCTTATTTTGCGAACTTGTCTTCCGCCAGCAGGGCACGACTGCTCGTTTCGTACTGATCCTGAGCGAAGCTATCTTTGGGAGCGTAGATCGTCATGCCACTCACGTAAACGGACCACTTTGAATATAGGTCTTTGCTCAACTCCATGGTTTTAGCGGATACCTTGCTTTGCATTAAGCGTGCAATGGCCGCATCACCTTGGCGGGTGGCATATGCCTGACAGTCAGCCAGCGCTTGGGCATTATCGTCAGGTCGCTTACTGGACCCATAGCCTCGCAATTGGTTATAGAGAATGTAACCCATATCAGCTTGTGGGCGACATTGCCTAGCGGTTTGCTCAAGAACGTACTGAAAGTTTCGAGCGGGGGACTGGGTATCGAGATACTTGGCTTCAACTGGGGTAAACGTCCATCGCTCGGCAGGTGCAGGCCTAGGTGCCACCGTGGGCTCATATCGCTGTTGAGCACATCCTCCAACTAACCCAAACATTCCAGTAACCAACATACAGCGAAGCGCGTTGTTCATTATCCTATTCCAATACATTGATGAAGATCAGCCAGTATGCGGGTGCGGGAGATCACTCCACTAGGTTCACTGCACCATCCGGTTTGAATAACCCTTACTGGTCATGCATAGGACAAACGTTTGATTCTGCTTCTGCTGGATGTTCACCCCCTCCATGAAGGTGCCCCGATATGCGTAATCGGCCACTTGCACGTACTGAGACTCCACCTGGCAAGCTGCCTTGTCTTGGGCAAACCCCTGCTGGGTTATATCAGGCTTCGAGAATTCCAAATGGCCTTGAGCGGCACACCCACCTAACAACACGAAAGCGTTTGCTACCAGTAAGCCCTGCAATCTTCCCTTCACGAGTACCGCTCCTCTATCCAATGGCGCATCTGTCACGATCAAAAGCGTGCCGGAAGGATGGCTCCATGCCATCAACCGTACAGGGCGGATGGTGCCATGGAGCTACGGAATTCACAATATACTGTGAAGACGTATGTCCTCTGCCCGCCGACAGTGCAGCCTCGATCAGAGGGGCTTCGGTTTGGACGCAGGGTTGGCATTCGGTAAAGTTCTACGTGAGCGGCGTAAGCGGGCGGGGCTCACCCAAGAACAACTCGCGTTAGAAGCCGATATTCAGCGGAATTACGTGAGCCTGATCGAGCGAGGCAAGAATCAGCCGACGGTTGTCATCGTCTTCAAACTCGCCGCTGCATTGAGATGTCGTCCATCAGACCTCATCGCTGACGTAGAGAGGATCATCCACTTCACCTGACGGGGCCGTCGAACCGTCGGCCAACCATGATTCCCAGGCACTCAGTAAGCTACGCTGATTTCGCATGAAACCGCATTGCAGCCCTGGAATTCGCCCGGTTGGTAGGAAATGAAGGCTTCGGCCCGAGCCATCAAACTGATCCGATATCGAATACCATCCTGAGATGGAACCTTCCCCGTGACCTTACATTCGCTTACGACGCTCAATCTCCTGCGGCCGGCCGCTGAAGGAAGGGCGTATCATTTGCCACATGAGCATGGGCATTTGCTGGCGTCGCTTCTCCTAATAGGTACATAGCCGTCGTTGAGGAAACCCCATCGAAGCTGTGGCCAGCACTGACAGACCTAGGCAAAGAACTCCTACTAATGCTTGAGCAGCCCACAACCTGCCAATAGCTCCGAAATCCAATCGCCCTCTATCAAAGCAGTAGACACGTCTGGTAGCTGGATAGCCTAGGCAAAACCACTATCAAATAGCTATTGATGATAGATATCTGATCGTATTATCATAGCTCTATCGAAATCGAGAGCAAAAGGTAGAGTCTATGAACGCCCATCTTTATCTGCGTGCCAGCACCAAAGATCAGGATGCTAACCGTGCCCGACTCGCCTTGAAGCAGTTTGCTGAGGAAAAAGGGTTGGGCATCATCGGCTACTACGCCGAGAATATTTCAGGGACCAAGCTCATCCGCCCCGAGTTGCTCAACTTGCTAAACAATGCCGCTCCTGGCGAAGTGTTGCTGGTCGAATCCGTGGATCGCCTCAGCCGCCTATCACAAACCGACTGGGACACGCTCAAGGCGACCATCAAGGGCAAGGGGCTGCGTTTGGTCGTGGCCGACCTGCCTACGAGTTGGGAAATGGCTACTTCGGGCGTTACAGGAGAGGTGATGAGAGTAATTAACGACATGCTCATCGACCTTATGGCTACCATGGCCCGTTTGGATCAAGAGAAGCGGGTAGAACGCATCCGGCAGGGCCTGGAGAACAAACGGGCTGCTGAGCCAGATTGGAAGCCTGCAGGCAAGGGCAAGAACGTAGCTAAATGGAAAGAGGTGGAGGCGCTGATGAAGGCTCACCCTACTATGTCTGCCGACATGATCGCCAAGCTGGCTGATTGCGGAGTAGCCACTGTCTACCGGATCAAGCGTGAACTGAACCTTGTCTGATACTTTGAAGGGACACTAGCCGCCTTTGGGCGGCTTTCTCGTGCCCGCCATATTTCAAAATCCACCATTGATATAGCCTGGCAGAAAGCCAAGGGGTTAAACCCCTCGCCAGCAACGGCTGTGAAGTCAAGCGCTGATCCCGTACCCTTGGATATTTCCTGTCCTAACCAAAAACAGATATTAGGCAAGCCAGATGCCGTTTTGGAAAATTTGGGGAGAGTGGGATCTGGCCCCAATTTTGGGGACATCTACATGAACCATTCTCCGCCGATACCTGAGTTCTGATCCCGCCAAACGTCTTCTGGGGTTAGTTCGCCCTGCCTGAGCTGCCTTTCATAGATATCGTCATCGAACGCTTGCGTGGTTAAAGTCCCTTGCTCATAGGCGATGCCGAATAGCATTTGCTCATTTGCTCCAGTGATAGCATCGTCCGATTTGTCCAGAACCCAGCACCTGAAGCGAGTAGGACTGTACCGCCTAAACTGCACCTGTATCCCCAGACGTTTCAGTAAGCTGTTGGCTGCTGCCCTGCCTTCGTAGGTAACAAGGTCCACTTTTTGGAAAAAGTCTTCCTTGCTGATCACTTGGGTTGAGGCAAGCTGCTCTCTAAATTCATCGCGTGTTGCTGAGCATTTCTCGTGCTCCGCTTCAAGGGTGTGCAAGAGCTTCGCGCCAGCAACACTTGTCCAAGCTGTGTAGGCTTCTTCTGCCTGCTTGAGCCTCTTTGCGACCTCTACGAGCTTGCCCTCAGCGATCTCCAGACCCTTCCGTATTTCTGCGTTTTTTCCGTGCACTAGGGACATACTGTCTACCTTCGCCAGCACTTCCGGGAAGACCGACCCGGCATGTTCGATTCGGATGAGGCCGTTATTACATTTTCCCTTCCTGACGGTGTGGCACTGAAGATAGGTATAGCCCTTTGGGGGCTTACCTTTGTTAACTAAATGCATGGCATCACCGCAGATACGGCATTTTGCAAGACCTTGCCAAATATTGAAGTTCTTCGTCTGTCGGGTGGCTTGGCTGTTGCGGCGCTGAGTACGAGCAGCTCTCGCCCGCAGGAAAATGCCTTCATCTATAACAGTCGGGTAGTAGCCTATAACAGCATCCCCGTCATTACACCTCACGCCATCCACGATATGCATAGGCTGGTATTCGCCAAGAAGGGAACGATTGTTCAGGATCTTCCCTACCGAACTGGTTCCCCAAGCGCCACTTCGGTTCCGCCCTGTCTCTCCCACAGTGCCAAATACCGGGATGCCATCCTCGTTTAGCCGCCGCAGTATGGATGTTTGCCCATGCCCGTGGATGGCCATATCGAAAATTCTGTGGATGACATCTACCCGTTCTTTGATTGGCCTATACGCACCATTCTCCAGCACCAGCCACGCTGGGCACGCATTACCCAGGGGCACTTTGCTGTCGCGTGCGAGATTCCGCTTGTGCTGCCAGGCCGCCGACACACGCTTCCCCTTAGTCGCGCTTTCTTCGTGTGCCCTCATCATTACTGTGATACTGACGATCAGCTCCACAGCGATACTCGGCGAGTCCTCGGAGTAGACCCGCTTGTCGCAGAGAGTGACAATCTTGATACCCTTGCGGAGTAGGTTAGTGAACTGGTTCAGTGCGACCATCACCTCGTCTCGGCTTAGGCGATCAAGCGATTCAACTAGTAGGTAGCTACCTGAAGGAACGGTCCCGTCGTTCACGTAGGTCAGAAACCTGGCAAGCTCACCCGAATCGTCAACATGCTCGCCTTTATAGGCACTTCGTCCCGCATCGAAAAAGGTGTATTCCTTGGCCTTCGCCAGTTCTAGGCCGTGCTCCTTGCAGTAGGCAGTCGCTGCGTCCCGTTGCCGCCTCTGGCTGTCACCCTTAGCCTGCTCCGGACTGCTGAATCGTATGTAACTGTATGCTTTGGGCTGCATCTACGTCTGCTTTAGCTATTGGTGGATTGGGCCACAATGATAGCAGGTTGTGCGAGCCGGCGGCGGCCACCAGCAATGCCCGCTTCGCCGCCGCCTGGCCTTGCACCTCGTTCAGATCCGGGTACGGCCGGGGTTGCAGGCACAGGCCTTGTGCCCTGAACGGGGTTAGGGGGGCCTGCGCGTTTAAATGCCCGACCAGTTCGAGCAGGTTCCCCACGGCGATCACCGTCAGCCCATTGGCCAGCGCCGCCTCCTCGGCATTGGCGTGGGGCACGATCAAGGCACGGCCGGCATCCCGCGCCGCCAGGGCGGCTGGTAGCACACCCTGCACCGAGCGCACCGCGCCAGATAACGCCAGTTCGCCGAGGCATTCCACCTCGCGCAGGGCATCGACCGGCACCTGCCCGCTGCCGGCGAGAATCCCCAGTGCGATGGCCAGGTCGAAGCGGCCGCCATCCTTGGGCAGGTCCGCCGGGGCCAGGTTCAGGGTGATGCGTCGTGGCGGAAAATTCAGGCCGGAATTGACGATGGCACTGCGGACGCGGTCCTTGCTTTCCTTCACCGAGGCTTCCGGCAGGCCAACCAGAGTGAGCGCGGGCAACCCATTGGCCAGATGCGCTTCCACCAACACAGCGGGCGCGCCGACCCCGACCTGGGCACGGCTATGAACGATAGCGAGGGACATGTTGGCTCCGGAGGATACGCTTCCTTGCGATGGCCTGAGCTTAGCCGAGCGGTGTGGCGGCAGCGGGGCAGGTGTTGGGCTAAATGTGTAGCGGCGATGATGCGTTGGCGGTCACCGTCTAAGTAACCGTACAAGTAAATCGGTGTATCTTTGGCTCATTCCCCGGCTCAGCGGCTCCCCGCCTGCTGAGCCCTTACCTACCCCATATATATAGGGGAATCCGTTGAATCGTCATCAGCTCCTCATGCACAGGTCAACGCGCAGGCTGACCTTAAGGCCGCCGACTCAAGACGACGTACACAGCGTATTCGCCATTTACGGGGACCCTGCCACTCACCGCTTCAATCCTGCCGGCCCGCTGAAAACCCAACATCATGCCGCCGCTATGCTGAAGCGCTGGATGGTTCACTGGCAGAGCGCAGGATATGGCCAGTGGGCGATTGCCGAGCGCGATGCGCCCGATGTGATCATCGGTTTCGGCGGGCTGGACAAGCGGCCCTATGGGCCCGTGGAGCGGCTGAATCTCGGCTATCGCTTCGCCGTGGCGGCCTGGGGGAAGGGCTATGCCACAGAGCTGAGCCAGGCTTCGCTCGATTTCGGCTTTGCCGAGCTGGACGTGCCAGAAGTGTTCGCGATGGTACGGCCTGGCCATGGTGCATCCATTCGGGTGCTTGAAAAGGTAGGCATGCGATGTATCGATACCCTTGACGATGTTCCCGGGGAGCCGCCAAGCCTGGTTTACCGAGCGAGCCGAGCGCAAGAACGATAGATCGGTTAGCGACCTTTGGTATCCTTGCGCCCATGAAAAAACCTATCGTAATTGCCGCGGCCCTGTTGCTCGATGCTCAAGGCCGCACCCTTCTGGTCCGCAAGCGCGGCACTGCCTTTTTCATGCAACCTGGCGGCAAGATCGAGCCCCATGAACTACCCGTGCAGGCCTTGGCGCGGGAGCTGGAGGAAGAACTGGGCGTGCGCATCCAGCCAGCGCAGGCGGCTTATGTCGGTTGCTTCAGCGCGCCTGCCGCCAATGAGCCAGGGTTCGAAGTGCACTGCGAACTCTTTGAGGTGGTGATCGATGCCGATGTGCAGCCCGCCGCGGAGATCGAGGAAGCGCTGTGGGTCGATGCGCAGCAGGCGCAGGCGTTGAACCTGGCGCCGTTGACCCGGGATTCGATACTGCCACGGTTTTTTGCGCACACTTGACCCATAAGGCAGGCGCGCCAGTTCGCGAGTTGCGTCCATGGGGCCAGCCTGCGAACCCGGCGGCTGGGCGGCCGCAACCGCAACGCTCGGCTATAGTCTTTCGACGCCCGCCTACCGTCGAAGGAGCGCCGCATGGAACGCCTTACCGCCAAAGACTTTGCCCCTGAGCTGCTCGAGCTCTATGACTACTACGCCCACGGGCGAATCAGCCGCCGCGATTTTCTCGATCGGGCGGCGGCTTTTACTGTGGCAGGCTTGTCGGCTTCAGCCTTGCTGGCGTCGTTGAGCCCCAACTACGCTCTGGCGCAGCAGGTGGAATTCACCGACCCAGACATCCTTCCTGAATACGTGACTTACCCCTCGCCACAGGGCCATGGCCAGGTGCGGGCTTACCTGGTGCGGCCTGCGAAGGCCGCGAGCAAGGCGCCGGCCGTGGTGGTTGTCCATGAAAACCGTGGCCTGAACCCTTATATCGAAGACGTTGCCCGGCGGCTCGCCAAGGCGGGCTTCGTGGCTTTGGCGCCAGACGGCCTCACTTCGGTGGGCGGCTATCCAGGCAATGACGATAAAGGCCGTGAATTGCAGCAGAAGGTCGACCCGCAAAAGCTGATGAACGATTTCTTCGCCGCCATCGAGTGGATCAAAACGCACCCGGCGGCTACGGGAAAGGTCGGTATCACGGGGTTCTGCTATGGCGGCGGAGTCGCCAACGCCGCCGCCGTGGCCTATCCCGAGCTGGCCGCGGCGGTTCCGTTCTATGGCCGCCAGCCCAAGGCCGAGGACGTGCCGCGCATCAAGGCCCCACTACTGCTGCATTACGGCGAGCTGGACACTGCCATCAATGAAGGGTGGCCTGCGTATGAGCAGGCCCTGAAAGCCAACGGCAAAACCTACGAAGCGTACATCTACACCGGCGCCAACCACGGCTTTCATAACGACTCGACCCCCCGCTACGACGAAGCCTCGGCGAAACTGGCGTGGGAGCGGACCTTGGCCTGGTTCACCAAGTACCTGGCCTGACGCCTAAGGCGCGAGCCCCAGGCCACCGTCGCCCATATGCTCCTCTAGCCGTGCGCGCAGCCAGCGTTCAGCCGGGTCGGTGTCGGTAATGCTCAGCCACACCATGGACAATTCCAGCGCGGGTGACTCAAAAGGCAGCGGCTCGGCATGCAAGGTGCCCCAAGCTTCCATCGCGGTAGCGGCGTAGTCAGGGCAGCCGGCCAGCAGGTCGGTGCCCGCGAGGATCGCTGGCAGTGAACTGAATTGGGGCACCGACAGCACCACTTTGCGGGTGCGGCCGATTTCGTCCAGCCATTCGTCCGCCACGCCGCGTGTGTTGGCAGTGTGAGACACCACCACGTGAGGGCGGCTGCAGTATTCATCCAGGGTCAGCCGGTGTGGCGACGGGTCCGCGCGCAGCACGCGAGCATGCATCCTGCGCAGCAGTTTACGTTTGGCGTTGGCTGGCAAGCCACGGGTCTGGCTGATCCCTACGGTGATATCGCCAGCGGCGAGCAGGTCGGGAATGCGCCAGTAGTCCACATGCTGCACCACCACGATCACATCGGGTGCTTCCTGGCGCAGCGCCCGCAGCAGGGGTGGCAGCAGGCCGAATTCGACGTCGTCAGACAAACCGATGCGGAAGGTCATCTTGCTGGTGGCCGGTTCGAAGTCGTGGCTCAAACTGAGCGCCACGGACATCGCGTCCAGGGCTGGGGAAAGGTGCTTGATCAACTCTTCCGCGCGGGCGGTAGGCTCCATGCGGTGGCCCACTCGGATAAACAGCGGGTCGTTGAACATTGCCCGCAGCCGATTCAGCGCGGCGCTGATTGTGGGTTGGCCAAGAAAAAGTTTTTCCGCAACGCGGGTCACGTTGCGTTCGAGCATCAGCGCTTCGAACACCACCATCAGGTTGATGTCGGCTTTGCGCAATTCATTGCGGTTCATCGGCGTGCGCCTGGGAATCAGCCCTGCCGGGGCGGGTTCGCTTCAGCCGAAACGGCTGGCAAGCGCGCTTCGAGCTCCGCCAGTTTCGCCTCAAGAGCATCGACCTTGGCCCGCGTGCGCGCCAGCACGGTCATTTGGCTATCGAACTCCTCGCGGCTGACCAGATCGAGGCGGGCGAACGCGCTTTGTAGCAGCGTACGCAACTGGCTTTCGAATTCTTGCCGAGGCGGCAGCGTATCGCCCCCGAGCAAGCGGCTGGCTTGGTCGGTCAAGGCTTCGAGGAACGCTTTAGGCGCAAGCATGGGCGGCGGTTTCCATGGCAAATAAGTCGCGAAAGTGTATCACGGTCGGTCAACGCAGCCGCAGCTCTCGCCTGCACAGTTGTTGGGCGCCGCTGAGGGCACCCCCGCACCATTGCTGTGCGATCAGCGAGGCGCGGGGCTCGATAGGCGCCAATTCCGGGGGCGCTCTTACGCGAAAACATGGCCCCAGCACGAGATGGCAAGGTTTCTGCTTGGAGCCATCCGACCCATGCACTGATGGCGGCCAGACAGGCGGATGCAGTGCGCAGGCGGAGCGGGAAATGTTTCGTCAGGAGCGGTGTTCGAGGCCGGGCCGGCTAGGCCGGCGGTGCGTTACAAAGCCGGACACTGCGCTTAGACTTGAGCTGGGTTTGTTTTCCTGGGGCAAGTCCACCAATTCGGGAGAGAGTTTCATGAAGCTAGTCACTGCCATCATCAAGCCGTTCAAACTGGACGACGTTCGCGAGTCGCTGTCGGAAATCGGCGTGCAGGGCATCACCGTCACTGAGGTCAAGGGCTTCGGTCGGCAGAAGGGCCACACCGAGCTGTACCGTGGCGCGGAATACGTGGTGGATTTTCTGCCGAAAGTAAAAATCGACGTGGCCATCGACGACAAGGATCTGGACCGCGTGATCGAAGCGATCACCAAGGCCGCAAACACCGGCAAGATCGGTGACGGCAAGATCTTTGTGGTCAATCTGGAACAGGCGATCCGCATCCGTACCGGCGAAACCGATACCGACGCCATCTAAGCCGCCCCATAAAAAAAGCCCCAGGAGTAAACAATATGACTCTGCGTCAATTCGCAGGGCTAGGAGCCCTGTTGTCTCTCGTAATGCCAGGCCTGGCCTTGGCCGACGAGGCGGCGGCCCCTGTGCTCAATTCCGGCGACACCGCCTGGATGCTTACCTCTACCGCGCTGGTGCTGTTCATGACGGTTCCAGGCTTGGCGTTGTTCTACGGCGGCATGGTCCGCTCCAAGAACGTGCTGTCGGTGATGATGCAGTGTTTTGCGATTACAGGGCTGGTAACCGTGCTGTGGTTCATCTACGGCTATAGCCTGGCGTTCGACACCACTGGCATGGAACAAGGCGTCATCAACCTCAATTCCTTCGTGGGCAGCATGGGCAAGGCCTTCCTGGCCGGTATTACCCCTGCCAGCCTGACGTCGGCGACCGCGCTGTTCCCGGAAGCCGTGTTCGTGACCTTCCAGATGACCTTCGCGATCATCACCCCGGCGCTGATCGTCGGTGCCTTCGCCGAGCGTATGAAGTTCTCCGCCATGCTCGTGTTCATGGGCGTCTGGTTCACCCTGGTGTATGCCCCGATCGCGCACATGGTCTGGAGCGGTAACGGCGGCCTGCTGTGGGACTGGGGCGTGCTGGACTTCGCTGGCGGCACCGTGGTGCACATCAACGCCGGTATCGCCGGTTTGGTGACCTGCCTGGTGTTGGGCAAGCGCAAGGGCTATCCAACCACCCCGATGGCCCCGCACAACCTGGGTTACACCCTGGTTGGTGCCGCCATGCTGTGGGTAGGCTGGTTCGGCTTCAACGCAGGCTCGGCCGCAGCGGCGAACGGTACCGCCGGCATGGCTATGCTGGTTACCCAGATCGCCACTGGCGCCGCTGCGTTGGGCTGGATGTTCGCCGAGTGGATCAGCCACGGTAAGCCGAGCGCGCTAGGTATCGCTTCGGGCGTGGTCGCCGGCTTGGTTGCCATTACTCCCGCAGCTGGCACCGTGGGCCCAATGGGCGCCTTGATCATCGGGCTGGCGGCCGGCGTGCTGTGCTTCTTCAGCGCGACCACGCTCAAGCGCAAGCTGGGCTACGACGACTCCTTGGACGCGTTCGGCGTGCACGGCATCGGTGGCATCATCGGCGCACTGCTTACCGGTGTGTTCGCCGCGCCCGCTCTGGGCGGCTTCGGCACCGTTGAAGACATCGCCGCGCAACTGTGGATTCAGGCCAAGGGCGTGGGCTTCACAGTGATCTACACGGCGGTAGTGACCTTCATCATCCTCAAGGTGCTGGACATGCTCATGGGCTTGCGCGTATCCGAGGAAGAAGAAGCCGTAGGGCTGGATCTGGCCCAGCACAACGAGCGTGGCTACAACCTCTAAAGCCATCGGCAAGCCGTTCGGCAAGCCGTTCGGCAAGCCGTTCGGCAAGCCGTTCGGCGAGCCACTCGCGAAAAAATGCCCGGTTTGCCGGGCATTTTTTTATTCCAGGTTTGTCACTGCTTGGACTCCCTCATCAACAGCCCACCGGCTGAATTGGTCGGGGCCAGGGATTTTTCCATTTGTAGGAAAAGCCTATACAGATACAGCACTTTGCTTTTTTTTCCGGCGCGCTAGAATGCGCCCGAAATGCGCGGAGAACGCCATGTGGCAGCAGACGACCATCACCCTCGCGGCGCGGCCCCGTGGGTTTCATCTGGTGACCGAAGAAATCCTTGCGGGGGTTCCGGCGCTCGAGGGGTGCCGGGTCGGCCTGCTGCACATCTGGTTGCAACATACCTCGGCTTCACTGACGGTCAATGAGAATGCAGATCCGGCGGTCCGCCGGGACTTCGAGCGGTTCTTCGACCGTCTGATCCCCGAGCGTGAGCGTGGATACGAGCACAACGACGAGGGCGACGACGATCTCCCCGCGCATTTCAAGGCCAGCCTGCTGGGCTGCCAACTCAGTTTGCCGGTGCGCTCGGGTCGCCTGGCCCTGGGTACCTGGCAGGGGGTGTACCTGGGCGAACACCGTGATCACGGCGGGCCCAGGCGTTTGATTGTCACGCTGCATGGCGAAGAGTGAGGGTCGCAGGCCCTCGGTATTTTTTCCGAATGTGCCGAACTCGCGGCACATCGGGCTATAAACAACTGCTCCGGCAACACATGAGGTAGGACGATGAGCGACGACGATCTGGAAAACGACGAGCTGGAAGTAGGTGACGAGGACGACACCGAGGAAGGCCTGGAGACGGCTGCCGAAGACGTCGCCGAGGATGATGCCGAGGTTGGTGACAGCCCTGCCCCTGCAGGCAAAGGCAAGAAAGCCGCCGTTAGCGTGGACGAACTGCCCAGCATCGAAGCCAAGCAGAAGGAGCGCGATGCGCTGGCCAAGGCCATGGAGGAGTTTCTCTCCAGAGGCGGGAAAGTCCAGGAAGTCGAGCCCAATGTAGTGGCCGACCCACCCCGCAAGCCGGACAACAAATACGGTAGCCGGCCTATCTAAGCCGCCTGCCCGGAAGCTGAGCCTTGTGGCTTTAGGCGCAGGCCTGCGAGCCTCGTGTTACGGGGTCTATCTGTACGTCGGTTCGCTCTGTCTGGGTTCGCGGGCTTCGCCCGCTCCTTCAAGAGCACGCGGCCAGGTTACCCCCAGCTCTCCAGCAGCGCCGGCAGCTGCCCCAAGGCGGAAATTTCGCCGTCCGGCATGGCACCTCCGGCCCAGGTCAGGCGCCCCGGGTTGTACCAGACCGCTCGAAAGCCTGCCTGCTTGGCCCCGGCAATGTCGTCGCGGGGGTTGTCCCCCACATGCACGGCGTCGGCGGCGTTGGCGCTGCCCAAGCGCAGTGCTTCTTCGAACGGGCGTGGGTCAGGCTTGCCTATGCCCAGGTCTTCAGCACACAGCGCAAAGCTGAAGTAGTCTGCCACGCCTAGCCTTCGGACATCCGCGTTGCCATTGGTCAGTGCACCCAGGGTATAGCGCTGTGCCAAGGCTTCGAGCGTCGCCGCCGCGTCAGGGAAAAAACTCACCTGGTGCCGGGCTTCGAGGAACGCTTCAAAGCCTTCGTGTGCCAGCGTCAGGGCTTCCGAGCGGGGGTAGCCCGCTTCTTCCAAGGCAACTTGGAGCACCTGGCGCCGCAAATGACTGATGCGGTGGGCAAGGCCTGGGTCGGCGTCGATCAAACGCTGGCGGATCTCGAACAGCCGCTCCGGCGGGAAGGGCCCAAGCTTGGGCGCATGGCTCGCTAACCATTCTCGCAGTGCGATTTCGGCGCTCTGGATGACCGGGGCGGTATGCCAGAGGGTGTCGTCCAGGTCGAAGGTCACCAATGTGATGCTCATGGCTGTTCACCGTCCTTGTGGCGCTTGGCGCGGGGGTGGGCGCTGTCGTACACCTTGGCCAGGTGCTGGAAATCCAGATGGGTGTAGATCTGCGTGGTGGAAATGTCGGCATGGCCGAGCATTTCCTGGACTGCGCGCAGGTCCTGCGAGGATTCGAGCACGTGGCTGGCGAAAGAGTGCCGCAGCATGTGTGGATGCAGCCGCTGGCCCAGTTCGCGTTGGCCAGCGGCTTGCACCCTCAGCCGAATGGCCTGCTGCCCTAGGCGCTCGCCGCGTTTGCTGATGAATAAGGCACTGTCGACCGGGCTGGCCAGCCCACGGAAGGTCAACCACTCGCGGATCGCTTCACGCGCCTTGGTGCCAACGGGTACCAGCCGCGCCTTGTTGCGCTTGCCCTGCACCTGCACCAGGCCATCGGCCAAGTCCAGCGAGCCCAGGTCGAGCCCCGCCAGCTCCGAAAGGCGCAGGCCGGAGGAGTAGAACAGTTCGAGCATGGCTTGGTCGCGTCGGCCGATAAAGTCGTCCTCAACGGCGCCGTCGAGCAATTGCTTGGCACGGTCGGTGTCCAGCACCTTAGGTAGGCGCCGCTCGCCCTTGGGCGCCGACAGGCCTACCGCCGGGTTGTGCTCACACAGCCCTTCGCGCAGCAGCCAGCCATAGAAGCCACGGACCGCCGAAAGCAGGCGAGCGAGGCTGCGGGGGGCCTGGCCGTGCTGATGCAGGCGGCCAACCAGGCGGCGCAGTTTTGGCGCGGTAAGTTCGGGCCAGGTGGCAATGCCCGCTTGCTCGCAGTACGCCAGGACCTTAGCCAGGTCATTCTGGTAGGCGTGCACGGTATGGGCAGACGCCTGGCGCTCGGTGCGCAGATGGTGGTAGTAACCGCCCAGTTGCGCTTGCATGCTCAGCGCACCGAGCGCAAGGCGCCGGTAAAGCGAGGTAACACGCGGCCAAGCACCTCGGCGATATGAGCCAGGAACAGAGTGCCTACGGAGCTGCGATAGTGGTCCGGGTCGGGGCTGCCGATGGCCAACACTCCTTGCACCCCGTGATGAACCAACGGCGCCAGCGCGGTGGAACCCACCTGCTCATGTTGTTCGGCGCCAAACAGGAATTCCAGTTCGAGCTGGCGTAGCGCACCGGTCACTGGCCTGGGTTCGGCGAGCAGCGCGCCGATCGCATGGTGGGCTTCCCCCGGGGTGACCGAGCGGCCGACGGGCGTGGGTGTTTCAGTGAACAGAATCAGGCTAACGAACGGCACCTTGAAAGACTGGCGCAGGCTGTCTTCCACGGCCATGACCACTTCTTCGAGGCTGCTCGCATCGAGCAAGTCGAGCATCAACCGGCGGGTTTTGTCGAACAGCCGGTCGTTGTCGCGGGCCACGTCCATCAATTGGCTCAGCCGTTGCCTGAGCTCACTGTTGCGTTCTCGCAGCAGCTTGAGCTGGTGCTCGACCAAAGACACGGTGTCGCCCCGCTTGTGCGGTATGCGCAAGCTGGCGAGCAGCTCTTCCTGGCCGGTAAAGAAGTCCGGATGCCGTTGCAAGTAAGCCACGACCGCCTCGGCATTCGGTTCGTCCAGCTCGCAGGTTGCTGAACCGGGAAGAAGGTGCTCGTCGCTCATTGTCGCTGCTCTCCGATGCTTACAAACGCACTTGGCCTTCGTATACCCGAACCGCTGGGCCGGTCATCATCACCGGGCGCCCTGGCCCGTCCCACTCCAGCGTGATCCGCCCGCCAGGCAGATCCAGGGTCAGCGGCGAGTCCATCCAGCCCTGGGCAATGGCCGCCACCGCCGCCGCGCAGGCGCCGGTACCACAGGCGCGAGTCTCTCCCGCGCCGCGCTCCCATACCCGTAGCTTGCCGCGCTGGCGGTCGAGCACTTGCAAAAAGCCTGCGTTGACCCGCTCCGGGAACCGTGGGTGGTGCTCGATCTTCGGCCCGAGGGTTTGTACGGGGGCGGTGTCGACATCATCGACCCGCGTCACCGCATGCGGATTGCCCATCGAAAGGGCGGCGATGTCATAGGCCACATCCTCGACTTCGAGTACGTGGGTAAGTTGATCGAGGTCTGCCTGGAAAGGTACCTCGGCGGGTGACAGCCTAGGCGGGCCCATGTCTACGCGTACCTGGCCGTCGTTGCGCACGTCCAGCTCGATGATGCCCTTGGCCACCTGTACGCGGATCTTCTTCTTCGCCGTGAGGCGTTTGTCCAGCACAAAGCGGGCAAAGCAGCGGGCGCCATTGCCGCACTGTTCGACCTCCGAGCCGTCCGCGTTGAAAATCCGGTAGCGGAAGTCCACGTCGGGGTTGGTCGGCGCCTCCACCAACAATAGTTGGTCAAAACCGATGCCAGTGTTGCGGTCGCCCCACTGACGGGCGTGTTTGGGGGTGATGTGGGCGTGCTGGCTGACCAGGTCTATCACCATGAAGTCGTTGCCCAGGCCGTGCATTTTAGTGAAGCGCAACAGCATGGGCATTACTCCGGCAGCAGGCTTTCGCCCGCATAGAGCTCGGCGATGGTTTCGCGACGGCGAACCTCGTGGGCATCGCTGCCGTCCACCAGCACCTCGGCGCAGCGGCCCCGGGTGTTGTAGTTGGAGCTCATCACAAAGCCATAGGCGCCTGCCGAATGCACGGCCAGCAGGTCGCCCTCGGCCAAGGCCAGTTGGCGATCCTTGGCCAGGAAATCACCGGTTTCGCAGATCGGGCCGACGATGTCGTAGGCACGGCCAGCGCCGTCTCGTGGGCGCACGGCCGCCACATCCATCCAGGCCTGGTACAGCGCCGGGCGGATCAGGTCGTTCATGGCAGCGTCGACGATAGCGAAGTCCTTGTATTCGGTGTGCTTGAGGTATTCGACGCGGGTGACCAGCACACCGCCGTTGGCGACGATGAATCGACCGGGCTCGAACAACAGCGCCAGATCACGGCCTTCGGTGCGCTCGCGCACGGCCTGGATGTACTCGCTGACCTGCGGCGGTTCCTCGTCGCGATAGCGCACGCCAACGCCGCCGCCGAGGTCAATGTGGCGCAGGTGGATGCCGCAGTCGCCTAGACGGTCTATCAGGGCGAGCAGGCGGTCCAGCGCATCGAGGAAGGGCGGCAGGGTGGTGAGCTGCGAGCCGATGTGGCAGTCCACGCCGATCACGTCTAGGTTCGGCAGTTGCGCCGCGCGCAGGTACACGCTCTCGGCTTGCTCGATGGAGATCCCGAACTTGTTTTCCTTCAGGCCCGTGGAGATGTACGGATGGGTGCCGGCGTCGACATCCGGGTTGACGCGCAGCGAAACCGGCGCCCGAAGGCCAAGCTCGGCCGCCACGGCCTGTAGCCGTTCAAGTTCGTCGGTAGACTCGACATTGAAGCAGTGCACGCCCACTTCAAGGGCCCGGCGCATGTCTGCACGGGTTTTGCCAACCCCTGAAAACACCACGCGGTCGGCACGGCCGCCAGCGGCCAGAACGCGTTCCAGTTCGCCACCCGAGACGATGTCAAACCCCGCGCCAAGGCGCGCCAGCACATTGAGTACCGCCAAGTTGGAGTTGGCCTTTACCGCGTAACACACCAGGTGATCCACCCCTTGCAGGGCGTCGGCGTAGGCGTGGTACTGGGCTTCGATGTGGGCGCGGGAGTAAACGTAGACAGGCGTGCCAAAGCGCTCGGCCACGGCCGACAGCGCTACCCCTTCGGCGAACAGCTCGCCGTCACGGTATTGGAAAGCGTTCATATCGGCCCTTATTCGTGTTGGTGCGATTGGCTGTGGCCATCGTGTTTGCTGTCGTCAGGAAGGAACAGCGGGCCCTTTTGACCACAGGCGGAAACGAGGCAGGCAACCGCGACAAGCGCAGCGAATGAGGCGATCAGGCGCTTCATGGCGAAATCCTTTGTATAAACCGTCAGTTGCGGCCGAGTATACCGGCGGGGGGGCAACTTGCCTACGAAATGACCACCCCGCCGGGCGGTCGCCGCTGCGGCCGATAGTCTTTGCATTCACCGGGATCTGCTCGTATCGTGCCGCAGTTGTTCGCCCCGTCCGATACCGAGGTTGCCGATGAGTTTGACCGAAGCGCGTTTTCACGATCTGGTAGATGCCACCCAGGAAGCGCTGGACGTGGTGTTCGAAGAGAGCGGCCTGGATGTTGACGTGGAAAACTCCAGCGGCACCTTGACCGTGCGCTTCGACAACGGCAGCCAGTTGATCTTCAGCCGGCAGGCCCCGCTGCGTCAGCTGTGGTTGGCCGCTCGCTCTGGCGGCTTTCATTTCGATTACGACGAAGAAAACAAAAAGTGGATGTGCGACTCCTCGGATGAGCTGCTGGGCGAAATGCTCGAGCGCATCGTGTTCGAGCAGGCTGGCGATAAACTGGACTTCGAAGAATTCTGATGGCCAGCAAGCCGCTGTACAGCAACATCAGCACTGCCGTGAAATCACCGTGCGTCAGCCTGTGCAAACTGGACGAAGAGCGCTATTGCCTAGGGTGCTTCCGCCATGTGGAGCACATCCGCGAATGGCGCGCCGCCAGTGACGAGCGCCGGCGTGAAATCCGCGCCCTGGCCGAGCAGCGCCGAACGGCCGGTGAATGAAGGTCGCAACCCAAGCACCGCGCAGCGCCTGAATACACACCGCCCGTAGCAGCCGAGGTTGCTCGATGACCACGCAGCGTAATGCCCGAGCGGCATTCGCCTGGCGTCGTGCTGCTACAGCAGGGCCAGGGCGGTATTGAGCGATCCTTCCAACCCCGTTTTGTAGCGCAGGTAAGTGTTACTCGCCAGCACCTGGTCGCCGCCCAGCCCGGAGAGGTCCAGGTCGGTGATGTAGCACCGATAGCCAGCATTGTTCCGGCGCTGCGCGAGAATCTCCCGGGCGACCTCCGCGTAAAGCCGGTCGCCGTACTCCAGCTCGCTGAACTCCCTCTGGTTGCAGAACAAGGTTACCCGCGGCGGCCCGTCGGCAGTCTTCTTGAGGATCGCCTGCACTTCGAAGAACGGCTCCGCGCCATCGCCTCGCGGCGGTTGTCGACGCTCGACGGCCCGCGGCTGCCCGGCGGAGCTGGTGATGCGGTAAAAGAGCGTGCCCAGGGTGGCCGGGCGGTCCATCTCCATGCGCGCTTCACGCCGGTACGCGACCGACTGCAGAAAGCGCTGAAGGGGCAACAGCAGGCTGGCTTCGTTGAAGAAGGGCAACAGCTGGCGCCATAGGCCGTTGAACTCATCCAGCACGTACACCAGGGCCTCATCGCCTTGGCGGCTGTAGAACACCTGCACGCAGTCCGGATGGGCGTGTGGAAGGATCAGCGCCAGCTCATGCCCGGCCAGCGCATAGGCATCCAGATGCAGCGGGCTATAGCTCTTCAAGGGCCGCGCAAGGTAATCCAGCAGCACTGGCAACCCGGGGAGCGGCACATGGCGCACATTGCCGGCGTTGAGCTCTAGCACGTGGTACTGCTGCTCGACCTGGATCAGGTAGCGGTGGCCGAGCTCCCGGGTAAGCAGCTCGGTGGCGGTGTCGAACAGCTCCTGCACCCGGGCGCTGATCGCCTGGGCCCGGTTGTGGCAAAAGCAGCACACTCGCAGCTGCGGCGCCGGCCGCTGCAGGGGCAGTACGTTGAGATAGTCGCGCAGGCAGTCGAGCAGCGCATGGCGGCCGTCATAGCGGTTGAACATGACCTCGTTCCAGCTGTTGACCGTTACCTGGTCCAGCGTCAGCACCAGGTTATCGCGCATGCCGGCATAGCTCAGTGAGTCGGTGCGCTCCGTGGTCATCAGGATGTTCTGTTCGCGGTGGTGTTTGAGCGGATCTACCCCAGCGTTGACCAACAGCAACACTTCGGTGGGAATGGCCGGTTGCAGCAGCTGGGCTTCGCTTACCGCCTCCATGGGTAGAACCACCGCGCGCTGCAAGGCCCCAAGCAGGTTGAACAGCTCGAATTCAGACAGGTCGGATTCGCCCGGATGCAAAGCCAGGCGAGTGCTGGCGTCGATCACGCCGTTGCGGTGGCACCAGGCGAGCAGCTCGATCAACTCGTGGCTGCGGGTCAGCGGTGTGTATGGCTCGCAATCCACCGCGCTGTGGTTGCCGCGGTACAGGTACCATAGGCGCTTGCCCGGCTCGCGACGGTTTGGGCCTTGAAGCAGGGTAACGGTGTCTTCGGCCAGGTTGGGCGCGATGCCTGGGTTGATGATTTCGACTTTGCCGGCACGGCGCTCGAAGGCCGCATACAAGCGGCGGCCTAGAACATTGAGGTCCTTGCGGCTGGCGGGGTTGTCGGTGTGGTTGGCGCGAGAGAAGCGGGTGAGGAAGCGGTAGCTGCTGTTGAGCTCGCTGACCAGCGCCTGACGTTCGGTGGTGACCTGGCCGACCTTCCATAGGCCACGGTTGTCCAGCAGCCGCAGTTGTTGCTCGCTCCAGCCCCACTCGGCCGTCAGCCGCTGCATGGCCTGTAGCTGCCAACCGATAGAGCGCCCGGCCCTTACCAGGCTGACCTTGCGGTTGACCTTCAGGTAGAAGCTGCGGCGCACCAGCTCCAGCCGCCCATGCTCGCCCCTGGCCAGCAGATAGGCTTCGATCCGCCGATACACCATCATGTAAGGGTCCAGCTCGTCCAGGTTGAGCTGGCCGGCATAGACCGCCTGCTTGAGTTGCAGGCTCACGCATTGCACGGCCGGGTGCTGGTCGGCATAGACCTCGGCAAGCAGCAACTTGAGCAAGGATTTGTACGGAGACTCCAGCCCTTTGAACAACTGCCAAAGGCCGGCGCCGAGATATTCTCCCGGGGGAATGCGCGACAGGTTGCCCAGGTCGAGCACATCTTGCTCGCGAATGAACCGCTTGCTCAGCAGCGTCTCGGTAAAGGCCGCGTAATTAGCCTCCTCGTACACCGGGACCAGCCACCATAACGGCGTGCGCCCGGCCAGCCAGATCGCCGTTCGATAAAATTCGTCCAGCAACAGGTAGTGCTGGGTGGTGCCGCTGTCGTCGGAGCTGAGCTTGTTGTCGCGGTCTTCGCGCACGAAGCGCTCGCAGTCGATCAGGAAGAAATGCGCCTCCGCCCCGAGGCTCGCCGCCCAGGCTTCGATGGCCTGGCACTTGCGTTGCAGCTCATCGAGCGCTTCTTCTGGCAACCCGGCGGCATGGCAGACCCACACGTCCATGTCGCTGCCTTCATCCTGCGCCAGGCTGCCGAGGCTGCCCATCAGGAACAACCCCAGTATCGGCGCCGGGGCGTTTCCGCGTCGTGGTTTGTAAGTGAAGGAGCGGGTGAGGCGCTGCGCTTCGGCGAGCACGTCGTCGTCTGGCTCGTAAGCGCTCACCCCCGCGGGAGTGAACCCGGATACGTAGCCGGGCAGCAGGGGGTGGTTCACATGAAACAGCAGCGGCAGCAGCCGCAACACGGATTGTTGGCGGCTGGCGAAGCCTTCGGTGGCTCGCTCCAGGCGCCCCTGGTTCACCGTAAGAAAGCGCTGGCGCAGCTGGGCCAGCACCTTGCGGTCGATGCCAGCGCCCAGGTCAGGACGGATTTCAGGGGTGCGGGTCATCTCAAGCTCGGGCGGCCAGGCCGATAACGGGTTATTGGCGTTATCGGCCGCCCTGGCCTGAGGTTGAGGACCGTCAGGCGGTTTCTGTGGTGCGCAGAATGGTCAGCAGGGCCTGGGCATGCTGGGCCGCCTCAAGCCCGAGGCTGGTGAGATAGCCGCCGTCGGGTAGTGTGATCAGTTCTTTCTCGTGCAGCCGAGCGGCGGCGGCGATGGCCGCAGGGGTTGCGGTCTGGTGGACTTTCAAACCTTCGAGGGTATTGCCAAGGTTGAACAGGGACAGGAGCTCGATTTCGGCGATCAGTTCTGGGCTGTAGGTCATGGAGCGGCCTCGCTGTTGTTATTGTTGGAGGGGCATGGCCGACCTGGCCATGCTCCGCTGCCGCGACGGCCTCAGGCTTCTTCGTCGGGAAGCTCCGGGAGAGCCCGTAGCGCGGCCTCGTACCACTGCCCATCGAAGGGGCGGTCGGCCTTGAGCATGTTGTCGATTTCAATCGCCAGCACGTGGGCCATGAGGTTGAGAATATCCGCTTCTTCGTATCCCACCAGCTTGAGTTTATTAAAAGTCGCCTGCGCCGCTGGCGGCTCGCCGCTTTCAAGCTGGTTCCGGATTGCTTCGGTGAGGGTCGCTTCAGCGAAATCCTCGTCGTTGAGTTCATCGGTCATGGGTATGCCTCAGCGTTGTGCCAACAGTGCCTGGCCGCGGATGACCGCCGCCTGCACCTGGGCCGGAGCCGTGCCGCCGATATGGTCGCGGGCGTTGACCGAGCCTTCGAGGGTGAGCACTTCAAACACGTCGGCGTCGATCTGGTCGCTGAAGCGACGCAGCTCATCCAAGCTCATTTCGGCCAGGTCCTTGCCGGTTTCCACACCGTACTTGACCGCATGACCGACGATTTCGTGGCAATCGCGGAAAGGCAGGCCACGGCGCACCAGGTAGTCGGCCAGGTCCGTGGCAGTGGAGAAGCCGCGCAGCGCCGCCTCGCGCATCACCGCATGGCGCGGCTTGATCGCCGGGATCATGTCGGCGAACGCGCGCAGCGAATCGCGCAGGGTGTCAGCAGCGTCGAATAGCGGCTCCTTGTCCTCTTGGTTGTCCTTGTTGTAGGCCAGCGGCTGGCCCTTCATCAAGGTCAGCAGGCCGGTGAGGGCACCGAACACCCGGCCACTCTTGCCCCGGACCAACTCCGGGACGTCCGGGTTTTTCTTTTGCGGCATGATCGAGCTGCCGGTGCAGAAGCGATCTGGCAGGTCGATGAACTGGAACTGCGCGCTGGTCCAAAGCACCAGCTCTTCGGAGAACCGCGACAGGTGCATCATCGCCAGGCTCGCTGCGGCACAGAATTCAATGGCGAAGTCTCGATCCGATACCCCATCCAGCGAGTTGCCGCCCACGGCCTCGAAGCCCAGCAGCGCGCAGGTGGTTTCGCGGTCGATCGGGTAGGTGGTGCCGGCCAGTGCCGCGCTGCCAAGCGGCATGCGGTTGGTGCGCTTGCGGCAGTCGACGAGGCGCTCGTAGTCGCGGCCAAGCATTTCGAACCAGGCCAGCAAGTGGTGCCCGAACGTGACCGGCTGGGCGGTTTGCAGGTGCGTGAAACCCGGCATGATGGTGCCCGCTTCGCGCTCCGCGACTTCGAGCAGGCCCTTTTGCAGGCGGGTGATTTCGCCGAGGATGGTGTCGATCTCATCCCGCAGCCACAAGCGGATATCCGTAGCGACCTGGTCGTTGCGGCTGCGCCCGGTGTGCAGCTTTTTGCCGGTGACGCCGATGCGATCGGTAAGCCGCGCCTCGATGTTCATGTGCACGTCTTCGAGGTCCACACGCCATTCGAAGGTGCCGGCCTCGATCTCGCCCTGGATGGTATGAAGCCCCTCGACGATGGCATCACGCTCGGCCTCGGTGAGTACGCCAACCTGGGCCAGCATGGTCGCATGGGCAACCGAGCCCATGATGTCGTGGCGGTAAAGGCGACGGTCGAAGGTAACCGAAGCGGTGAAGCGGGCGACGAAGGCGTCGACGGGTTCGCTGAAGCGGCCGCCCCAGGACTGGTTGGTCTTGTCGGTGCTCATGACTGGCTCGTTGGAGGTTCGAACGGGAAATGGCCCCATCATAGCAGGGTCGCCCGGCGAGCGGGCCGCGCGCGCGGGACGGCGGCGGGGTCTGCCCGTAGGCTGTTGCCGGAGGGGATGTAGGATAACTGGCGAAACGATATACGCCGATTGAGCAATGTCGCGCCGGCAAGCGTCTACAGTGAATGAAAGCCGCGACCTCGTGCAACGGCCATGCGGCAAGGCCTGTGTGTCATGGGCAAGAAGCGAGCCCCGGAGTGGGGCGGCGGCGGGCGACCAAAGGGAGAGTTCAGTTGCGCCTCAATCACTGTGCGGCACCCCCTCTAGCAACGGCGTCAGTGCTCGTTTCACGCAAGCGAAACGTCTCATCGCTTCGCTCTCGGGCACTTTTCGATACTGCCGCCAGTCTCAGCGAGGAACGCCGCCACGGCCGTCAGTTCACCTGTCTACGCTATCTATCCGCGAGACTCACGCAGGAATCCGGCACTCTATGAATGTCCTGATCGTTGATGACGAACCCATGGCCCGCGAGAAACTGAGCCGAATGGTCAGCGACCTCGAAGGGTATAGCGTCTTGGAACCCGGTGCCGGCAGCGGCGACGAGGCCCTGACGCTGATCGACAGCCTCAAGCCTGATGTTGTGTTGCTGGACGTGCGCATGCCAGGCCTGGACGGCCTGCAAGTCGCCGCCAAATTGTGCGAACGCGATACTCCTCCCGCCGTGGTGTTCTGCACCGGGCAAGACGAGTTTGCCGTCAACGCCTTCGAAAGCAACGCCGTGCGTTTTCTGATGAAGCCAGTGAGCTCGGATAAGTTGTCCGACGCGCTCAGGCGCGCCGAGCGGCCGAACCGCGCCACCCTCGCCGCGCTGACCCGCCCGGCTGCGAACAATGGCAGCACCCCCCGCACGCACATCAGCGCCCGCACCCGTAAAGGCATCGAGTTGATTCCGCTCGACCAAGTGATCTATTTCATTGCCGACCACAAGTACGTCACCTTGCGCCATGAGCACGGCGAAGTGCTGCTCGACGAGCCGCTCAAGGCCCTCGAGACCGAGTTCGGTGACCGCTTCGTGCGCATTCACCGTAATGCACTGGTGGCACGTGCCCGCATCGAGCGCCTGCAACGTACGCCCCTGGGGCATTTCCAACTGTACCTGACTGGGCTCAATGGCGATGCGCTGATCGTCAGCCGGCGCCATGTGGCGGGCGTGCGCAAGATGATGCAGCAACTCTGACGCAACCGCCCTAGGGCGCTTCTATCTTCCTGATAGGCGCGCCTGGCGGTCCGAAGCCCTGGTCAGCTGGTATGATCGCCCGCATCTCGGCTTTGGTAACACTCCATGTACGCTCGCACGGTTCGCATCGCCACGCGCAAAAGCGCCCTGGCCCTCTGGCAGGCCAATTATGTAAAGGCTTGCCTGGAACAAGCCCATCCCGGACTGCAAGTCAGCCTGGTGCCCATGGTCAGCCGGGGTGACAAGCTTCTCGACTCGCCCCTGGCGAAGATCGGTGGCAAGGGCCTGTTCGTGAAGGAGCTGGAAACCGCGCTGCTGGAAAACGAAGCCGACATCGCGGTGCACTCGATGAAAGACGTGCCCATGGATTTCCCGGAGGGGCTAGGCCTTTACTGCATCTGTGAGCGTGAAGATCCGCGCGACGCCTTCGTTTCCAACGCCTTCGCTAACCTGGCAAGCCTGCCTTCGGGCAGCGTGGTGGGCACCTCCAGTTTGCGTCGCCAAGCCCAGCTGTTGGCCAGTCGGCCCGACCTGAAAATCCATTTTTTGCGTGGCAACGTCAATACGCGCCTGGCCAAGCTCGATGCAGGTGAGTACGACGCCATCATCCTCGCCGCCGCCGGGCTGATCCGCCTCGGTTTCGAAGCGCGTATTCGCGATACGCTCACGGCCGAGGATTGCCTGCCCGCGGGCGGCCAGGGCGCGGTAGGTATCGAGTGCCGTACGATCGATGCCGAGTTGCACGCCCTGTTGGCGCCTCTCAATCACGGCCCTACCGCGGCGCGGGTGGAGGCAGAGCGGGCACTGAACCGGCGCCTGAACGGCGGTTGCCAGGTGCCCATCGCAGCGTACGCGGTGCTTGAAGGTGACCAGTTGTGGTTGCGTGGGCTGGTCGGGCGGCCTGATGGCAGCGTGCTGTTGCATGCCCAAGCCCGTGCCAGCCGCGACGATGCCGTGGGCCTTGGCCAGCGCGTGGCCGATGAGCTACTGGAAAAGGGCGCTCAGGTGATTCTTAACGAGGTGTACGCAGAAGGCGATCCTCATTGAGCCACTGGCGGCTGCTGCTGACCCGCCCCGAGGGCGAGTCCCGGGCACTGGCCTGCGAGCTCGCCAGCCACGGACATTACGGCAGCTGCCTGCCCATGCTGGTTATCGAGCCATTACCCCCGCCTGTTCGCCCGCCCGGCTGGCTGCAAGGCTTTGCCGCGGTGGTGGTGGTCAGCAAGCCCGCCGCCCATTTATGCCTGCGGGGGCTTGAGCATCAGCTAGCAACGCCTGGGCCGCGCTGGTTTGCGGTAGGTGCCGCCACCGCGGCCGTCCTCGAACAGCATGGCTTGGCGGTGAGCTTCCCGCGCAACGGCGACGATAGCGAAGCCCTGTGGCAGCTTCCATCGTTGGCGGCGGTGCTGGCGGGCCCCAAGCCTCGAGTGCTAATCGTCCGTGGGCAGGGCGGCCGGGAGTGGCTGGGCGAGCGCCTGGCCGAGCGCGGCGCTGAGGTTGAATACCTGGAACTGTACCGGCGCGGCGTTCCTGACTATCCTGCCAGCGCTGTAGCCGAACGGTTGCAGGCGGAACGCTTGAATGGCGCGGTGGTCAGCAGTGGTCAGGGGCTGGAGCATTTGCACCGCCTCGCCGGCGCGGCCTGGCCGGCGCTGGCAGCGCTGCCGCTCTTCGTGCCGAGCGCCCGCGTAGCGGGCCTCGCCCAAGCGCTCGGCTGCCGCCACCCCGTCAATTGCCGCGGTGCAAGCAGCGCTGCCTTGATCGCCGCGCTGGCTACCCAGGGCCCGTGAACCGCGCCCCCCGACAAAGGAAGGATACGTGAGCGAAACAGCCCCGCCCCATGACCCTCAGGAGCCGCCCCGCAAGCCGGCGACGGACCCGTTGAAAGACCCCATCCGGGAACCGGTTCGAGAACCCGTCCGGGAACCCATTCGGGAACCCGTTCGGGAGCCTTTAGGTAAGCCCGCCCAACCTGCCCATTCGACCGCGGCCGCCACAGGCCCTGCGGTGCCGGTTCGCTCGCGCACCAGCCAGGGCCTCGCAGTGCTGGCCTTGCTGATTGGCGCCTGCGGATTAGGCGTAGGAGGCTGGGCGGCTTGGCAGCTGAGGCAGCTGGATGCTGGTCAGCGGCAGCAGGGCGCTCAAGTGCAAAGCCTTGCCTCAGCCAACCAGGCCATCGGCGAGCAGGCGCGTAGCCTCGACGCAAGGCTGTCGCAGCTGCCAGCCGCTGACGAATTGGAAGATCGCCGGCGCCTGGTGGCGCAACTGCAAAGCGACCAGCAACGCCTGGGCCAGCGCCTGGAAACCGTGCTCGGCGCCAGCCGCCAGGATTGGCGCCTGGCCGAAGCCGAACACCTGGTACGGCTTGCCAGCTTGCGGCTCTCCGCGCTGCAGGACGTCAACAGCGCTCGCGCGTTGGTTCAAGGCGCGGATGACATCCTGCGCGAACAGGATGACCCCAATGCCTTCGCCGCCCGCGAGCAACTGGCCCGCAGCTTGGCCGCGCTGCAGGCCACTGAGCAGCCGGACCGCACCGGGCTGTTCCTGCAACTGGCAGCGTTGCGAGAGCAGGCGGCGCAGCTGTCTGCGCTGGCGCCGCAGTTCGAAGCCGACCGTGAAGCGGTCAGCACCGCCAGCGACGACAGCACCCTGCATTGGCGCCAGTGGTGGGCGCGCATTTCCAGCTTCTTCCGCATCGATTTCAACCCTGACGCCAATGTGCGGCCATTGCTGGCCGGGCAAGGTTTGAATCAGGTGCGGCTGGCCCTGCGGCTGGCCTTGGAGCAGGCACAATGGGCTGCGCTCAATGGCGAGCAGGCGGTGTTCAAGCAAGCGTTGGGGCAGGCCCGGGAAATACTCATCCGCAACTTCAATCAGGACAACACGCAAAGCAGCAGCCTGCTGGCCAGCCTGGATAAGCTCGCCAGTAGCCGGGTAACTGTGGCAACGCCAGACCTGGCCAACAGCCTTGCGGCACTGCAGGCCTATATGGCGCGGCGGCATCAGCCAGGGGGCGGGCCCGGCGGCGAGCAGGAGCGCCAGCCATGAAGCGCCTGTATGTGGTGCTGTTCGTCACTATCGCGCTGGCGCTGGTAGTTGGCCTGGGGATTTCGTTGCATCCGGGGTACGTGCTGATCGACTACCCCCACGTGTTCCGGTACGAATCCGGCCTTTGGACAACCCTCGCCGCCGTGTTGGCGCTGGTGTTGCTGGGGCTATTGTTCGTTGGGCTGGCCCGCCTGCTGCTCACTTCCACGGGAGTGGTTAACCCTTGGTCTCGCCGCAATCGCCGGCGACGTTTGCAGGCCGCCATTGCCCGCGGCCAGGTAGACCTGGCTGAAGGTCGCTGGGCAAGCGCGCAAAAGCACTTGAAGGTCGCCGCGGAAAATGAGCGCTACCCGCTGTTCTATTACTTAGGCGCCGCCCGGGCGGCCAACGAACAGGGTTTGCACGAAGAAAGCGATAGTTTGCTAGAGCGGGCGCTGCAGCGTCAGCCCAAGGCGGAGCTTGCCGTTGCATTGAGCCATGCCCAACTGCAAGCCGATCGCGGCGATGGTGCTGGCGCGCTCGCTACCCTAGAGGTCATGCACGAACGCTATCCGGGTAACACCCAGGTCCTGCGGCAGCTGGCCGGCCTATGCGCGCAGCGTAACGAGTGGGCCTCGGTGGCGCGCTTGCTGCCGGAGCTGCGCAAGCACAAGGTGATGGCCGCCGAAGACATCGCCGCACTCGAACAACGGGCGGTAGGAGAGCGTCTGCTGCTGGGAGATCTCGACGGCCAGGGCAGCGATGAGGCTTCCTTGGACCGCGCCTGGCAACAGCTGAGCCCTGGCCAACGGCAAGAGCCGGCCTTGCTGCTCAACTATGCCGAAAGGCTGCGCCGGCTGGGGGCATCGGCGAAGGCGGAAGTGGTGCTGCGCGGCGCGCTCAAACGCAGCTTTGACAGTCACCTGGCGCGGCTTTATGGGCTGGTGCCTGGCGAAGAGCCTGGCAAGTCACTGGCCTTCGCCGAAGGGCTGCTGCGTGAGCATCCGCAAGACCCAAGCCTGCTGTTGACCCTTGGGCGGCTCTGCCTTCAGAACCGCCTGTGGGGCAAGGCGCGGGATTATTTCGAAGCCAGCTTGCGGCACCAGCGTAACGCCGAAGCGTGCGCCGAGCTGGCGCGCTTGCTGGCGCAACTGGGCGATACGCGGCGCAGCAATGAGTTGTTCCAGGAAGGCCTGGGCCTGCTGGACGAACGCTTGTTGGCGCTGCCCTTGCCTGGGCCGGTAGGCGTTTGAGCGTGCATGGGGCCCGACGCCTTTGGCGGGGCCCTGATTTCAGAGCAGTTCTTGCACCGGCTGTCTTGAAACGGCTTGAGCCTTTCCACTAACGTTGCTGCCTGTTAATCGCGCATCTGGATCGCTCATGCCTTCGGCCCGTTCGCGTCATCTGTTTGTGTTGGCCTTTATCTTGGCCATGCTGGCATTGAGCGCGTCGGTTTACCTCGAAAAGGTGGCCCTGCTGCATCCTTGCTCGCTGTGTATCGTTCAGCGTGGTTGTGTAGCGCTGATTGCAGTGTTGAACGCCCTGGCCTGGGGCTTCCGGCCCAAGGTGAACGGCACGCGAGCGTATGCGGCGCTCGCTTTGCTGCTTTCGACCTTGGGGGCTGCTTCGGCCATCCGCCAACTTTGGCTGCAAGCCCATCCTTTGCCCCACCCTACGGCCTCGACGAACCTTTTTCACCTCGACCAGTCTGAGGCTCTGCTCGAAACATTGAAGGTGTTTGCATTGGGTTCCCCCGACTGCGCCATCGTCAACTGGACGCTGCTGGACCTGAGCCTGCCCGAATGGAGCCTGCTGACACTCGCAGGCCTGGGCTTGATCACCTGCCTCCAGCTGTTTGAGCGCTGATCAGCGTTTCGCTGGCATCAAACATTTGTATGAAGTTAGTGAGCGCATGTCTTGCTGCCGTCAACGCGGGGGCATAATCTCGTTAAACGCACCGGATCGTGGCCCTTTGCTACGTCCGATGGGACGTACAGTGCTGGTTCGCTGGCCATTGGCTGGTTTGCGTTCCGTCTTCAACGTGAACCTCAAGGGAAGAACAGACCATGCTGGAAAGTTGTCAGAATGCACAGGAACGTTGGGGTGGAGTCCACCTGATCATCGACCGTTGGCTACAGGATCGCCAGCGTCTGATCGTAGCCTTCGGTGCCATCGAAGAAGCTTCGGAAGAGGGTCGTCTGCGACGCTCCGGTCTTCAGGACTTCTGCGGCATTCTTGTGGATTACGTATCCGCCGGCCATTTCGGTGTGTATGAGCAACTCACCCAGGAAGCCAAGGCTTTTGGCGACGATCGCGGGCTAGAGTTGGCCAAGCAGATCTGCCCTCGCCTCGATGTCCTGACCGAGGGCTGCCTCAAATTCAACGATCACTGCGACAGCGGCGACTGCTCCGATTTCGCTGACCTTTCCGCGCGCCTCAAGGAACTGGGCGGGGTGCTGCATGAGCGGTTCGAGCTTGAGGACTGCCTGATCGAGGTGTTGCATACCTCGCACCGCGAGGAAGCCGCCCAAGCCTGAGCCTTGCTCAGTTGGCGAGGTTTCGCAATTCGATCTCGAAGATCAGCGGCGTATAGGGTGGGATCAGCTCACCCGCGCCTTCGGCGCCATAGGCTTGATCCGAAGGTATGACCACGCGCCAGCGCGCTCCTTTGGGCATTTGCTGCAGGGCGATCTTCCACCCTTCAATCACGCTATCCAGCCGAAACCATTGCGGCTGGTCGTTCTGATCGAAGATCGTGCCCTCGGGCAGCTGCCCTTTGTAGCTGACCTCCACCCGCGAGTTGGCGGTAGGTTTTTCGCCCTGGCCCGGCGCCAGCTCCGTATACAGCACGCCGTTCGACAGCTCATGCATGTTGGCCTTGGCGCGCTCCCCTGCCATGAAGCGTCGTTCCGCCATAAGCGCTGCCTCGGTACTTGAGCTTTGTTGCGCCCCGCCCATCTCGGCCTCGTGTGCGGCCAGGATTTGCCTGATGCGCTTCTCGTCCAAGGCTAGCGGCTGGTCATGGTAGGCCTGCCGCAACCCATCGATGAGTGCTTCTACGTCCAGGCCGGGCTGATCTTCTCGTAAGCGCTCGCCAATGCTGGCGCCCAGGCTGTAACCGAGGTCGTGTGGCGAAGTGGCAGCGTCCTCGGCCAGGCTGAAGGGTGCCACCAGGCACAGCGTGAACAGCAGACGACGCGACATATGAAGGCTCCTGAGATAAGCACGGATTATCGCTGGCACGCCCGGACCTTTCAAACCTGATCCAACCCATCCCTCGGCGCGAGAATGCAAATTTATGGAGTGCTCGCTAGCGAGCCGGGGGCGCTCGGCATACCATAAAAGACCATTCAGCGAGGAGGAACGTCATGTCGGCTAAAAAGAAGCCCGTAAGTACCCCGTTGCATCTGCTTCAGCAACTGACCGGGAGCTTGCTAGAGCATTTCGAGCAAGCCTGCGCCCAGGCCCTCACTGATGCGGAAAAGATCCTCGCCAAGCTGGAAAAGCAGCGAGTGAAGGTGCAGGAAAAGCTGCATAAGCAGCGTGCGCGGATCGAAGCGGCCGCCACTGCCGGCAAGGCCAAGGCCCAAACCAAGGCCCGCGCCAATGTCGATAGCCTCGAAAGTTCGCTGGAGGAGCTGCAACGGCGCCAGGGCGAGACCCGCCAGTACATTGGTGAGTTGAAGAATGACATCCAGGCCAGCATGGCGCTCGTGCAGGGGGTAGGGAAGGTCCGCGAGGCCACCGCCAAGGCTCTCGACCAGCGTCAGAACAATAGTGCTACCCAACCTGCCGCCAAGCCCGCGCGCAAGCCGGGTTCTACCAAAGCGCCTGCCAAGGCATTGGCAACAGCTACTACCGCCTCGACTAGCGCGGCGCAGAAACCCGCTACCCCACGTGCACGTAGTGCCCGCGCCAGCGCGCCTGTCGCCAAGCCAACGGCCACCTCGGCCAAGGCTGCGCCGCGCAAGCCCGCCACGCGCAAGGTCAGCCCCGTCGCCGATGGCGGTGCCCAAGCACCTGAGGCACAAGCAACCGCGCCGGCAGCACCTCGCGCTCCCCGCAAACCCCGCGTTACCACCAAGCCCGCGACAGCCAGCAGCGAGGCTCCCGCCAACGGAGCGGTAGCGCCCGCCAGCGGGTCTTAAGCCTGGCTCGAAGCCGCGCGCAGCGCTGCTCGCGCGGTCGCGTCCGGGACGGCCCAGTCCAGCCACCCTGGCTGTGTTGTGCAGGTCGCTGGCCAAGCTTGAGCGGCCGATTGTAACCGGGCGAGCAGCGTCTGTTCGGCTTCCAGCTCCAGCCTTTTAACGCTTTCTCTGAGCTGGCCCAGGCGGATGTCGCCCGCGGCCGCTGGCCGCCACTGTTCACGCAGCTCCCGCAGCGGCTGCACTACCGTACGCTCCCATGGAAGGGCGATCTCGCTCAAAACCTCGGCTCGCACTGCCTCCCACGTAACTTGCCGCTGCTCCAGCCAAAGGGCGCATAGCGCTAGGCAGACGTTGCTGCCTTGGGCCTGGGCCGCCAGGCAAGCGGCTTCAACCCCCCGCCGGGCATAGAATTCACAGGCATAGCGCCACAGATCGTTGTGCATCAAGCCCCCACGCCAGCCGGCAGGGAAGCTGGTAAACTCCGCCGCCATTATGATTCGAATTCAAAACCTCACTTTACAGCGTGGCCCACAGCGTCTGCTAGAAGACGCCGAGCTGACGCTGCACGCCGGTCAAAAAGCCGGCCTGATCGGTGCCAACGGCGCCGGAAAATCCAGCCTGTTTGCCTTGCTTCGCGGCGAGCTCACCCCAGACGCGGGGGCGTGCGACCTTCCGCCCGACTGGCGTATCGCTCATATGCGCCAGGAGGTCGATACGCTGGAGCGTATCGCGGTAGATTACGTGCTCGACGGCGATCAGCGGCTGCGAGCCATCCAGCAGGACCTGGCCGCTGCCGAAGCGGCCCATGACGGTACCGCGTTGGCTCGCCTGCATGCCGAACTCGACGCGGCCGACGGCTACACGGCCGATGCCCGGGCGCGCAAGCTCCTTGCCGGGCTGGGCTTTAGCAATGCACAGATGGACCTGCCCGTCGGGGACTTCTCCGGTGGCTGGCGGATGCGCCTGAACCTGGCGCAAGCCTTGATGTGCCCCTCAGACCTGTTGTTGCTCGACGAGCCCACCAACCATCTGGACCTGGATGCGATCATCTGGCTCGAGGACTGGCTCAAGGGCTACCCCGGCACTCTGCTGCTGATTTCCCACGACCGGGATTTCCTCGACGCCGTGGTGGACCATATCGCCCATGTGGATCAGCGCAAGCTGGTGCTCTACCGTGGTGGTTATACGGCCTTCGAGCGGGCCCGGGCCGAGCGCCTGGCCCAGCAACAGCAAGCCTACGACAAGCAGCAGGCGCGTCGTGCCCATATGGAAAAGTACATCGCCCGGTTCAAAGCGCAGGCGACCAAGGCCCGTCAAGCGCAGAGCCGGATCAAAGCGTTGGAGCGGATGGAGGAAATTTCCGCCGCCCATGTGGATTCGCCATTCGAATTCGTGTTTCGAGAGGCGCAAAAGCTATCTAGCCCACTGCTGGATATTTCCGAGGGGCGCCTGGGCTATGGCAGCAAAGTGATTCTGGAGAAGGTCAAGCTGCAGCTCACTCCCGGTGCACGGATCGGCCTGCTGGGCCCAAACGGGGCGGGTAAATCGACGCTTATCAAGAACCTCGCCGGCGAACTTGAGCCCTTGGCGGGTACCTTGCGCCGTGGCGAGAACCTGGAGGTGGGTTACTTCGCACAACACCAACTCGACTCCCTCGATGGCAAGGCCAGCCCTTTGCTGCATTTGCAGCGGCTGGCGCCTGCCGAGCGGGAACAGACCCTCAAGGATTTCCTTGGCGGCTTTGATTTTCGCGGCGCTCGGCTCGATGAGCCAGTGCTGAATTTCTCGGGCGGTGAAAAGGCGCGCCTGGCGCTGGCCTTGATCGCCTGGGGCAGGCCCAACCTGCTGCTGCTCGACGAACCGACCAACCACCTGGATTTGGAAATGCGCCTGGCGCTGACCATGGCGCTGCAGGAATTCAGTGGCGCGGTGTTGGTGGTATCTCACGATCGTCACCTGCTCAAAAGCACCACGGATGATTTCCTATTGGTGGCTAATGGCAAGATCGAAGCGTTCGACGGCGATCTGGACGACTATGCGCGCTGGCTGGTCGATTATCGTCAGCGTAACGCGCCCACCACAGCCCCTTCGGCGGGCGGCGAGCGTAATGACAAAAAGGCTCAGCGTCAGGCAGCCGCTGCCCTGCGCCAGCAACTGGCCCCGCACAAGCGCGAAGCCGAGCGGCTGGAGAGTGCCCTAGGCAAGGTGCATGAGGAGTTGGCGCGTATTGAGGCGCGCCTGGCGGATAGCGCGCTGTATGAGGCCGCCCGGAAGGACGAGCTGCGCGACCTGCTGGCGCGTCAGGCGGTGCTCAAGGGCGAGGAGGGCAAGCTTGAAGACGACTGGATGGTAGCGCTCGAGCTGCTTGAAAACCTCCAGGCTGAGCTCGAAGCCCTCGCGTCGTGACATTGCTGCCGCGGCAGCTTAACGTAGCCGTCTGACTCGACGGAGGGTTGAACAATGGCGTGGCATACGTGGCTGGCGTTTCTTGCTGCAAGTTGGGTGATCAGCCTGTCGCCGGGGGCGGGGGCGATCGCTTCGATGTCTTCCGGGCTGCGTTATGGCTTCGCCCGGGGGTACTGGAACGCGGCAGGCTTGCAGGTGGGCCTGGCGCTACAGATCGCCGTGGTGGCTGCGGGGGTGGGCGCTATCCTCGCAGCGTCGGCCACGGCATTTACCCTCATCAAGTGGTTCGGCGTGTTTTATCTGCTGTACCTCGCGGTTCGCCAATGGCGGGCGGCGCCCATGCAATTGCAGGAGCAGGCTCAACCTCAGACTGGCAGCCGCCTGGGGCTGGTTGTGCGTGGATTGCTGGTCAACCTCAGCAACCCCAAGGCGTTGGTGTTCATGCTGGCGGTCTTGCCGCAATTCATTGATCCCAAGGCGCCTTTGCTGGCGCAATACCTGATCATCGGGACAACCATGGTCAGCGTGGACATGATCGTCATGGCTGGTTATACGGGCTTGGCTTCCAGGGTATTGCGGCTGTTGCGCAGCCCTCAGCAGCAGCGGCGGCTGAACCGCACTTTCGCGGGGCTGTTCGTTGGCGCGGCGACGTTTCTGGCCAGCCTGCGCAGGGCAACGCTCTAGCCTTCGGGCTTAGCTTGGTGCCGCGACCATCTCCACCACCCGCTCCACCAGCTTGTTGATGCCCACGGCGACCTCTGCAATCGAGCGCGCGCTCATGTAGGCGGGTGTGCACACCAACCGGCGGTGCGGGTCTTCAACGATTGCATCGACTTCACAGGGCACGTGTGTGCCTCCCATTTTCTCGATAGCAGCCGCCGTGTCGCGATCCTTGCCGATGCTGCAGATCACCGTCGGCCCGTAGATTTTCGCGGCCAGCGCTGGGGAAATGCAGATAAGCCCCACCGGCTTGCGGTCTTCGGCAAAAGCTTCGGCCAGCGCCAGAAAGCCGGTATCAAGCGTGCATTGGCTGCCTTGGGTGGCGAAATTGGAGAGGTTGCACGCCGAGCCGAACCCGCCGGGAACGATAAGGGCGTCGAACGCCTGCACTTGTGCTTCAGCGAGTGGCTTGATAGCGCCTCGGGCAATGCGCGCGGCTTCCACCAACGCGCGCCGCCGCTCCCCAGTGGGTTTGCCGGTCAAATGGTCTGTCACGTCGAATTCAATATCCGGCGCGAAGCATTGGACCTCGCAGCCCAGTTGATCCAACCGCAGCAGCGTCAGTACGCTTTCGTGGATTTCCGCGCCGTCTTGAAAGCCGCAGCCAGAGAGAATGACAGCGATGCGTGCGGTCATGGCACATGCCCCGTTGATCGATGTGTTTCACTGTGAACGCGATGAGGCGCGTGTGTTCACTGTGCAGGCGGCTCGGGCAGCTTTCCTTCCTGCTCGGCCTTGCGGGCGATGCGGGCAGCCTTGATGCGCCGGCTGATCCACAACAACACGCCGAGCAGCAGCAGGCCACCTAACACCCAGAGCTCGTACTTCTTGATGTTGCCCAGCATTCCCTCTAATACCGCTCCAAAATGGTAAGCCGCCTGCCCAAGGGCGATCGCCCATACCATCGCGCCTATGCCATTGAGCAATAGATAGCGGCGGGGAGGATAGCCCGAGAGGCCGATAGCCACGGGCATTACCGTGCGCAGCCCATACACGAAGCGGAAGGACAGGACCCATAGGTCGGGGTGCTTGCGAATGTGCTCAAGTGCCCGGTCGCCCATGGTTTGCCAGCGTGGTTTACGCGCCAGCAGGCGCCGGCCATGGCGGCGACCGAGGAAATACCAGAGTTGATCGCCGGCATAGCTGCCAAGAAAAGCGACCAACATCACCATGTTGATGTCCATGTATCCACGGAACGCAAGAAACCCGGCGAGGACCAAGATGGTTTCGCCTTCGAAGAAGGTCCCCAGGAAAAGGGCCAGGTAACCGAAATCGTTGAGAAATTGATGGAGCATTTTCAAGATGCTGGCGAAATGAACGCGCAGCCTAACCCTTAAGAGAAATTCATGAAAGTGTCGATATGTGTCTCAACGTGAACATTGATGCTACCTCCTGCTGGCTTGAACCCGCTGTAGCTGTCACGCGGCTGTCACATGTTGACCTTATAACAGCCGGGCCCGTCTTCGACGGCGTTTCTGTCCCGGTGACCCGAACGGCTCGACCTTGAGTGGCGTGACCTCGCCTCCCGGGCCGGCGTCACTGTGGCTGACCGACCTTGCCGTGCGTGCCGCCCATTGCACCCAGGGCCTCTGGCCCTTCAGGATGTTCAGATGAATAATGAAGCGCTCCCCGATATCGTCGTAGAAGAGGCTCAACCCGTGCTGGAACCCATCCACGAAGTGGTAGCCGAAACGCCGCCGGACGCCCCGCCGGTGCCTGCCGTGGCCATTCCCGGCCTCGACGACGCCGTGCTGTACAGCCACCGCGAGCTGTCGCAGCTGCAATTCAATATCCGCGTGCTCGAACAAGCGCTGGATGAAAGCTATCCCTTGTTGGAGCGGCTGAAGTTCCTGCTGATCTTCTCCAGCAACCTGGATGAGTTCTTCGAGATCCGCGTGGCCGGGCTCAAGAAACAGATCACCTTTGCCCGCGAACAAGCTGGCGCCGATGGGCTGCAGCCGCATCAGGCCCTGGCGCGGATCAGTGAGCTGGTGCATGTGCAGGTCGATCGGCAGTACGCCATTCTCAATGACATCCTGTTACCGGAGCTGGAAAAGCACCAGGTGCGGTTCATTCGGCGGCGGCACTGGACACCCAAGCTCAAGGCCTGGGTGCGGCGGTATTTCCGCGATGAAATAGCACCGATTGTCACGCCCATCGGCCTGGACCCGACCCACCCGTTCCCCCTGCTGGTCAACAAGAGCCTGAACTTCATCGTCGAACTCGAGGGCGTCGATGCCTTCGGTCGCGACTCGGGCTTGGCGATCATTCCAGCACCGCGCCTGTTGCCTAGGGTGATCAAGGTTCCCGAGGACGTGGGCGGGGCCGGTGATAATTTCGTGTTCCTGTCCTCGATGATCCACGCCCATGCCGACGACCTGTTCCAAGGCATGAAGGTCAAGGGTTGCTATCAATTCCGCCTGACCCGCAACGCCGACCTTTCGCTGGATTCCGAAGACGTCGAAGACCTTGCCCGCGCCCTGCGCGGCGAGCTGTTCTCGCGCCGTTATGGCGACGCGGTGCGCCTGGAAGTCGCTGACACCTGCCCCAAACACCTGTCGGACTACCTGCTCAAGCAGTTCAACCTGGCCGAGTCGGAGCTGTACCAGGTCAATGGCCCGGTTAACCTCACGCGCCTGTTCAGCATCACCGGGCTGGATAGCCACCCGGAACTGCAGCACATGCCGTTCACGCCGGCGATTCCCAAGCTGCTGCAGAACGCCGATAACATCTTCAGCGTGATCAGCAAGCAGGACATCCTACTGCTGCACCCCTTCGAGTCGTTCACCCCGGTGATCGACCTGCTGCGCCAGGCCGCGAAGGACCCGCACGTGCTCGCCATCCGGCAAACTTTGTACCGCAGCGGCAGCAACTCGGAGATCGTCGATGCGTTGGTCGATGCGGCGCGCAACGGCAAGGAAGTGACCGCGGTGATCGAGCTGCGCGCTCGCTTCGATGAAGAGTCCAACCTGCAGATGGCCAGCCGCCTACAGGCCGCCGGCGCGGTGGTGATCTATGGCGTTGTCGGGTTCAAGACTCACGCCAAGATGATGCTGATTTTGCGGCGGGAGGGCGGCGAGATCGTCCGCTATGCGCACTTGGGTACTGGGAACTACCACGCCAGCAACGCTCGGCTATATACCGACTACAGCCTGCTGACTTCAGACGACGCGTTGTGCGAGGACGTGGGCAAGCTGTTCACTCAGTTAATCGGCATGGGTAAAACCCTGCGCATGAAGAAACTGCTCCATGCACCTTTCACGCTGAAGAAGGGCATGCTGGACATGATCGCCCGGGAAACCCAGTTCGCGGTGGACGGCAAGCCCGCGCATATCGTGGCCAAGTTCAACGCCCTGACCGACCCCAAGATCATTCGTGCACTCTACAAGGCGAGCCAGGCGGGGGTCCGCATCGACCTGATCGTCCGCGGCATGTGCTGCCTGCGCCCTGGTGTGCCTGGGGTGTCGCACAACATCCATGTGCGCTCGATCATCGGCCGCTTCCTGGAGCACACGCGGATCTTCTACTTCCTAAACGGCGGCGAAGAGCAGCTGTTCCTTTCCAGTGCCGACTGGATGGAGCGCAATCTCGACCGGCGAGTAGAAACCTGCTTCCCGGTCGAAGGCAAGAAGCTGATCACGCGGGTGAAGAAAGAGGTAGAGGCGTACCTGACCGACAATACCCATGCATGGATACTGCAACCGGATGGCACTTACGTGCGCTTGAGCCCGACCGGCAATCAGAACCCACGCAACGCGCAGGCTATCTTGCTCGACCGGCTCAGCAACCAGCCCCTTACCGTACGGTAAGGGTAAAGCCGACCCGGGTCAGCCACTCCGCCTCGAGCGCGAAGTCGGCCTGGGTCAGCGGGTTGTTTTCCAGCCAGCCATCCGGGAAAACTACGTCCAGCGCGTCACCATTGGCATGCAGCTGAACCTGGGGCATCTCCTGGATGCCACGGATGTGGTGGAACAGGATCGCAAAGCGCAACAGCACGCACAGGCGGATCAACTTGCCGCCGTTTTCACCGAACTCGGCGAAGCGCTCCCGGGGAATATTGCGACGATGGCCGCGCACCAGAAGCGCGAGCATGTGCTGATCTTCCCGGGAGAAGCCGGCGAGGTCCGAGTGTTCGATGAGGTAGGCGCCATGCTTGTGGTAGTGATAGTGGGCGATGTCCAGCCCCACTTCATGCACCTTCGCCGCCCAGCTCAGCAGGTCACGCCACACGCCGTCGTCCAGGTCCCAGGACGCGGCTACCTTGTCGAACGCGCTCAGGGCTTTCTCCTCGACCCGCGCGGCTTGGTCCAGGTCCACGTGGTAGCGCTCCATCAGCGAGCTGAGGGTGCGTTCGCGCACATCTTCGTGGCCATGGCGGCCCATCAGATCGTAAAGCACCCCTTCACGCAGAGCGCCTTCGCAGTGGTCCATGCGCTGTAGTTCGAGGGCATCGAAAATCGCTTCGAGGATCGCCAGCCCCGCCGGGAAGATCGCGCGGCGGTCCGGTTTGATGCCTTCGAAGTCGATCTTGTCAGTATCGCCGAGTTTGAACAGTTTGCGCTTGAGCCAGGCCAAGCCTTCGGCATTGACCTCGCCAGAGCCTTGGCCGCCGGCCTTGAGCGCGGCGCCAATGGCGCGGATGGTGCCCGAAGACCCGATAGCCTCGTCCCAACCAAGCCGGCGCAGGGCGTTCTCGATGCTCATGATCTCCAGCCGTGCCGCGGTATAAGCCTGGGCATAGCGGGCCGGGGTAATCTTGCCGTCGCGGAAATAACGTTGGGTAAAGCTCACGCAGCCCATTTGCAGGCTTTCGCGCATCAATGGTTCGAAGCGGTGGCCGATGATGAACTCGGTGCTGCCGCCGCCAATGTCCGTGACCAGTCGCTTGCCGGGAGTGTCCGCTAGGGTGTGGGAGACCCCGAGGTAGATCAAGCGGGCTTCTTCACGGCCGGAAATCACTTCCACCGGATGGCCGAGCAACGCTTCAGCGCGGCGGATGAATTCAGCGCGGTTGCGCGCCTCGCGCAGGGCGTTGGTGCCCACGATGCGCACCGCGCCCAGCGGCAGGCCATTGATCAACTGGGCAAAGCGCTTGAGGCAATCGAGCCCGCGCTGCATGGACTCTTCGTTCAGTTGTCGCTGCTCGTCGATGCCGGCAGCCAGCTGCACTTTCTCGCCGAGACGTTCGAGGATGCGTATCTCACCCTGGTTGGTCTTGGCCACGACCATATGGAAGCTGTTGGACCCCAGGTCGATTGCAGCGATAAGGGACAGATTCGTCGGCTTGAGTGGCGGCATTTTCGAGGTTCTCGGTCGATAACCTGAACATCCTGCCACGATCCGGGCGCTTCGCCAACGTTACCGGCGCCGCACGCCTAGTCGTCAGGCCTCGGCCATACCCAGGAAGTTGGCCAGCTCTGGCGTGCCGGGGGAGGCGAACAGCTGCCGCGGATCGCCGCTTTCGTGTACCCGCCCCTGATGCATGAACACCAGCTTATCGCCTACCTCCCGGGCGAAGCGCATCTCGTGGGTCACCATGATCAGCGTCATACCCTCCCGGGCTAGCTGGCGTACCACGCTGAGCACCTCATTGACCAATTCGGGGTCCAGCGCGGAGGTGATTTCATCGCACAACAGGACCTTGGGCGACATCGCCAAGGCTCTGGCAATCGCCACCCGCTGCTGTTGGCCCCCCGACAGCCGTTCGGGAAAGGCGTCGAATTTCTCGGCCAGGCCAACACGTTCCAGCATGCGCCGGGCCAGGGCTTTCGCTTCATCGACAGGCACCTTGCGCACAACCTGCGGCGCCAGCATCACATTCTCCCCCACGCTCAGGTGAGGGAAGAGGTTGAACTGTTGGAAAACCATGCCCACCGTCTGCCGCAGCGCCCGCAGATCCGCGCGGGCAGCATCCAAGTACTGGCCGTCTACCTCGATCACGCCGTCGTTGATCGTTTCCAGGCCATTGAGCGTGCGCAGCAGTGTGCTCTTGCCCGAGCCACTGCGGCCGATGATCGCCACCACCTGGCCCTCTTCCACGCTCAGGTCGATGCCTTTGAGCACGTGATGGTCGCCGTAGTACTTGTGCAGGGCGGTCACTCTAAGCAGCGGCATGCAGCCTCCTTTCTAGATAACGGGCGAACAACGAGAGGGGGTAGCACAGGCAGAAGTAGCCAAGGGCGACCAGGCCATAGACCAGAAACGGTTCGAAGGTCGCGTTGGCCAGCATGCTGCCGGTCTTGGTCAGCTCGGTGAAGCCGATGATCGAAGTCACCGCGGTGCCTTTGACGACTTGCACCGAAAACCCCACCGTTGGGGCCACGGCGATGCGCAACGCCTGCGGCAGAATCACATGGCGCAGCTGTTCATAGCGGGTGAGGGCAAGGCTTGCGGACGCTTCCCACTGGCCTTCGGGGATTGCCTCCACGCAGCCGCGCCAGATCTCCGCAAGATAGGCTGCGGTAAATAACGTGAGTGCGATGGCCGCGGCCAGCCACGGGGAAATGTCCGCGCCCAGCAGCGCTACCCCAAAGAACACCAGAAACAGCTGCATCAGCAGCGGCGTGCCTTGGAACAGTTCGATAAACACCTTCGCCAGCCCTTGGGGCAGGCTGCGCGTGGATACCCGCGCCAGGAGCACCAGCCAGCCCAGCGCACCGCCGCCGAGGAAAGCCAGCAGTGACAGCAGCAGGCTCCACTGCAACCCACTGAGTAGGTTACGGACGATATCCCAGAGGGTGAAGTCCATCAGCGCGCCCCTCGAAACAAACGGCGGCCGATCCAGGTCAGCGCCCAACGTACCGCTATGGCCATCAGCAGATAAAGCAGCGTGGTCAGCAGGTAGGTTTCGAATGCCCGGAAATTGCGGGACTGGATAAAGTTGGCAGCGAAGCTCAGTTCCTCTGTGGCGATCTGCGAGCACACCGCCGAGCCCAGCATCACAATAATGATCTGGCTGCTTAATGCCGGCCATACCTTGGCGAGCGCTGGCCGCAGCACCACGTGGCAGAATGCTTCGGCGCGGCTCATGGCGAGAGCCGCGGCCGCTTCCAGCTGGCCATTGGGGATAGCTTGAATGCCGGCACGGATGATCTCAGTGCTATAGGCCCCGAGATTGATCACCATCGCCAATACCGCGGCTTGCCATTCGCTGAGTTGGACACCGAGCGAAGGCAGGCCGAAGAAAATGAAAAACAGCTGCACAAGAAATGGGGTATTGCGGACCAGCTCCACATAAACCGTGAATATTCCTGCCAGCGGGCGCAATGCCCAGGCCCGGGCTACGCCACCCACTATGCCAAGAGCGAGCCCCAGCAGGGCTCCTGTGGCAGTGAGCGCCAAGGTAAAGCAGGCGCCTCGCAGCAGCAGGGGCGCCGCCTGGAGCACCGGGGTGAAGTCGAAGTGGTAGGCCATTGCTGCATCCTTGATCGGGCGTTGCGGCAAGCCTCAAAGGTCTGTCGGCAGCGGCTGCTTCAACCACGTCATGGCGTTCTTGCCGAGGCTGCCATCTGCCTTTGCCGCCGCGATGATCTCGTTGACCTTGGCCAGCAGCGCAGGCTCGTTCTTGTTCAAGCCCACATAGACAGGGGAATCTTTGAGCTTGAACTTCAGCGTCGGCAGACGCTTGGGATTGTGCTCGGAGATGGCGGTCATCACCACGTTGCCGCTGGCGATCAAGTCGGTCTGCCCGGCGAGGTAGGCGGCAATGGTCGAGTTGTTGTCCTCGAAGCGCTTGATCGTTACCCCTTCAGGCGCAACCTTGCTCAGTTCGATATCTTCGATCGCTCCGCGGGTGACGCTGATCGTCTTTCCATTAAGGTCTTGGGGGCCGGCGATCACTGTTTCAGGCGGGCCGAACACGGCCAGGTAAAAGGGGGCATAAGCGCTAGAGAAGTCGATCACCTGTTCGCGCTCGGGGTTCTTGCCCAGGCTCGAGATCACCAGGTCTACCTTGCCGGTGGTCAGGAATGGGATGCGGTTGGTGCTGTTGACTGGCGTCAGCTCCAGCTTGAGGTTCAGGCGCTGGGCCAACAGCTGCGCCGTGTCGATATCCAACCCGCGCGGCTTGAGGTCAGGGCCCACGGAGCCGAAAGGCGGAAAATCCTGCGGCACGGCGACACGCAGGGTGCCACGTTGGGTGATGTCGCTGAGCGCATCGGCATTGGCGGGTTGTATGAGCGAAGCAGCCATTAGCGTAGCGGTCAGTAGGGCAACACAACGTTTCAGCATGAGGCGCTCCAATGTAGGCCAAGGTTGCAACGCTGTGCACGGGCCATGCCATCCGCCCTCAGGCACCCGAGGTTGCGGCATATTGGGCCGATAAGGGCTTTGTAGCGGTTGCGTATACCTCGCTCGCGCCCTGTTCCGGGGCCTGGTAATGCACTGTCTATGAGCTTCAGTGCATTTTTCGTCTGTCGCTTGGTCATATGAAAAATGGTACAGCGCCATAGCTAGACTCAATGGCCCTACGCTTCCGGTTATAAACGCGGAACGTTATGATGGGCGCAATTTTTCAAGTTTCGACCGGGAGATGTTCATGAGCAGCGAAAAGATCAAACATGTGACTGACGCGAGCTTCGAAGCTGATGTGCTTAAGGCGCAAGGCCCGGTGCTGGTGGATTACTGGGCCGAATGGTGCGGCCCCTGCAAGATGATCGCTCCAGTGCTGGATGAAATTGCCAATACCTACGACGGCAAACTCACCATCGCCAAGCTCAATATCGACGAAAACCAGGAAACCCCCGCCAAGCACAACGTGCGTGGCATTCCTACGCTGATGCTGTTCAAGAATGGCAATGTCGAGGCTACCAAGGTAGGCGCACTGTCGAAGTCCCAGCTGCAAGCTTTCCTTGACGCCAATATCTGATTGTCAAAGTCGCGTTTCAAAGCCCCGCATTTAGCGGGGTTTTTTATTTTTACCGACTAGACGGCCCTGTGCTCAGGTGTTAAATTCGGCCTCGCACTGGCCTCTCCGGTGCCCCCTGCAAGTCGTCGCCGACGCATTCCAATTCGAATTTGTGCGCGATCCTATCGCCTCCTCCCGGCGCGGCCTCTCTAAGCCCAAATGCTTATTCCCTCCATACAGAACACGTCATTCCCTCTATGAACCTGACTGAACTCAAGCAAAAGCCGATCACCGACCTGCTCGAAATGGCCGAACAGATGGGCATCGAAAACATGGCCCGCTCGCGCAAGCAGGATGTGATTTTCTCCCTGCTGAAGAAGCACGCGAAAAGCGGCGAGGAAATCTCTGGGGACGGCGTGCTGGAGATCCTCCAGGACGGTTTCGGCTTCCTGCGCTCCGCCGATGCTTCCTATCTGGCCGGCCCGGATGACATCTACGTCTCCCCGAGCCAGATCCGCCGGTTCAACCTGCGCACCGGCGACACCATCGTGGGCAAGATTCGCCCACCGAAGGAAGGCGAGCGTTACTTCGCCCTGCTCAAGGTCGACACCATCAACTACGACCGGCCGGAAAACGCGAAGAACAAGATTCTCTTCGAAAACCTGACGCCGCTGTTCCCGAACAAGCGCCTGAAGATGGAAGCCGGCAACGGTTCCACCGAAGACCTCACCGGTCGTGTCATCGACCTGTGCGCCCCGATCGGCAAAGGCCAGCGTGGCCTGATCGTCGCCCCGCCGAAAGCGGGCAAGACCATCATGCTGCAGAACATCGCCGCGAACATCACCCGTAACAACCCCGAGTGCCACCTGATCGTTCTGTTGATCGACGAGCGTCCGGAAGAAGTGACCGAAATGCAGCGTACCGTGCGCGGCGAAGTGGTCGCCTCTACCTTCGACGAGCCGCCAACCCGTCACGTGCAAGTGGCTGAAATGGTCATCGAGAAGGCCAAACGCCTGGTCGAGCACAAGAAGGACGTGGTCATCCTGCTCGACTCCATCACCCGGCTGGCCCGTGCCTACAACACCGTGATCCCGAGCTCCGGCAAGGTACTCACCGGTGGTGTGGACGCCCATGCGCTGGAAAAGCCCAAGCGCTTCTTCGGTGCCGCTCGGAACATCGAGGAAGGTGGTTCGCTGACCATCATCGCTACCGCACTGGTGGAAACCGGTTCGAAGATGGACGAAGTCATCTACGAAGAATTCAAGGGCACTGGCAACATGGAGCTGCCCCTGGACCGTCGCATCGCTGAGAAGCGTGTATTCCCAGCCATCAACATCAACCGCTCCGGCACCCGCCGCGAAGAGTTGCTGACGGCCGACGATGAGCTGCAGCGGATGTGGATTCTGCGCAAGTTGCTGCACCCGATGGACGAAATCGCCGCCATCGAATTCCTGGTGGACAAACTCAAGCAGACCAAGACCAACGACGAGTTCTTCTTGTCGATGAAGCGCAAGTAAGTTTCGCTTCCGATGCATCAACGGCGCCTTCGGGCGCCGTTTTATTTAAAGCCAGTGGCTGCCCAGCCTGCGAATGGGATGCCCCGTTCTGCTTCTTTCAGATATCGATCGCATAACCGAAGTCGATCTCGCACGCCGGCTGGCCACCGCGCATGCCCCAGTTTTCGGCGTCATGCTCCTTGAGCAGGATCAGCACAGACGTTGCCGAGATGCGAAGCTGCTCCGACAGCGCTTGGCTGATGGCTTGATAAAGTTGGCGCTTGGTTTCGAGTTTTCGGCCTTTGAAGACTGTGATTTCCACTTGTATAAATTCGTCGCGGTCTCCTGGGGCACGAAAATCCTGCGGATCATATGTGTGATAGCGTGCTTGTAACTCCTCATCGCTGACCTTGAACACCTCTCTTAAGCAGCGGTAAACCGTCTCGGTCACGGCGTGGCGCGTCGCGGCATCGCGGCGTACCGGGTCTTCTATTCGGACAATGGGCATGGCAGGCCTCAGTGGGATAGGGGGGTGAAAGCTGCGGATAGCAGGTCGGCCATCAAGGCGTGGTGTTTTTCCAGGCGCTGAGACTGCAACCATTCCAGCGCGGATAGCGCGTCTTGGGCTGTTTTGTCCTGTGAGAGCTTGAACCGCCCCTCTGTGGTTTGTGGATGGACGCTTAAGCCGAGGATATGAGAGAGGTTGGCGACCACTCTGGGGTCTGCAGAATCGACTTGATAGTCTGCTTCATCCGTTGCCAGGCGCTGGGCAGTTCGCCGCAAAATCTCAAGGTTGCGGCTGGCCTCAGCAGATACCCGAACCTGCGCCTGCATGTGCACGGCCAGATAATTCCAGGTCGGCAACTGGGCACTAACGTACCCTTTTGGCGGGATATAAGCAGATGGCCCCATGAAGATGATCTGGCAATCCAACACCGATATTCCTCGAAACTGGGGGTTGTTGCCGTCCACGTGACCGAACAACGAACCGTCTGCGTCGCGTAACAGAGGTATATGGCTGGAGAAGAACCGGCCCTCTACCTGGGACGTAAGCGTGGCCAGGGGAAATGCATCGATAAAGCGATCGATCAGCTCCGGGGCGCTGGAGCGGTACTGCGAATAATGAAAGGGGCAGGCGCTCATGGCGGATCCTCATGCAATTAACGTCTTCAAGAAGTGGCCAACGTTCGCTGTTGTTTGTGACGGTCCCGGGCAATGACCATCTGAGCCAGCCACGCCAGTACGCTTCCCTGTTGCCAACGTGCGCCGCTGGAAAGCGGCACATGCCGCCCCGTTAGCCCGCATAGGCGGTCGATCAAGGCTTGACCCATCATCACCGAGAGCGCAATGCCACGGCCGTTGCAGCCGCTCCAGCTAATGATCCGCTCATCCTCGTAATGAACGCTGGGCATGCCATTGGCCGTGAGGCCGACCCAGCCCGCCCACTGCCGGTTTGCCGCCTCGGGCCTGTAGCCATACAAGTGCTCTATCCGGGCCTGTAACAACTCAGTGCATGCGCGGGCCGAGCGTTGCAAGGGCAAGGCAAAACAGCCGGTCAATACGGTGTGGGTATCGAGCCGGCGGGCAAACCACATATCTTTGTTGTTATCGGAAAAGGGTAAAAACCCAGTTGTGCCATGGGCTGTGAAGGTGGCCAGCGCCAACGGGATCGGCCCCACCGCGCGCCGAGTCGAGCGGCTAGCGCCTATGCCATAGGCATTGCCCGCAATGAGGACCCTGCCCGCACGGAGCTGGCCCGCGGGCGTATCGACGGTAATACCGCGGTCGCTGGGTTTAAGCTGGGTCACCCGGCAGTGCTCGATGATCGAGCCGCCCTGGTGGTAAATCACATTTGCCAGCTGTTGAACCAACGCCAGAGGGTCGATCGCGCCGCCGCCTGGAAAATGTACGCCACTGGTATACCGGGCCGTGCCAATCGCGTGCTCCAGGGAATCGCTTTCGAGCTGCTCGGCCTCTACGCCGAGGCGTTGCCACCCCTGGATCAAGGCGCTGATGTCTCGGGTTGGCGGCTGTGCCAAAGGCTGCACCCAACCGCGCACCGTGCTTTCCGGCCGCGCCATCGCAAAAACATGGTTCACGGTTTGCTGCAACGCCGCGATCAGTGCCGGTGCGGCGCCCCCCAGCAAGTGACGCAGCGAGTCGGGTGTATGCCGGGCCGGCACTGGCACCACGAACCCCGAGTTGCGGCCACTGGCGCCGCCGCCTACTTCACCGGCCTCTAATACGGTGACCGATAAACCTGCTTCCAATGCCCTCTGCGCGGCAGCCAGGCCGCTGAGCCCAGCACCAATGATCACGACGTCGCTTTCAAGTGGCAGTGGCGCGGCATACACCCGCCGGCACGCTATGCGAGCCTGCCAGTAGGACGGCGCCGCGAGGAGTTCACGCAAGCCGCGCCTATGCATCATGTCGGTGCTCCGAGGCGGCGAGCTGCGCGGCGAGCGATTCGACGATGGCCTTCGAGCGCAGTGCCAGGAGGCTGAACGACCCAGCGTCCCCCATCCCGTGGGAAGACTCACACAAGCCGTTGAGATAGACCGGTACCCCGTTGGCCAGGTCTATTTGGTAATCGCGCCCGATGGCGAGCTCGCCGCGATGCTGTTCGCCCACCAGTGGTGCCAGCAAGGGCGGGAAGGGCTCTTGCCGATCCCCTTGGCCCAGGTCGAGAAAGCCGGTGGCCAGAATGACCAGGTCGAAGCTTTGCCGATGGTGGCTGCCTTCGAGGTAGTGACGGCTTTCTATCTCTACCCCAGAGGGTGATGGCCGACAGGCTTGGATTTCCTCGCAGGTGCGCAGCTGTAGCCGGCTTTCACCCAGTAACGACTGCTCGTAACGCCGTACGTACAGCTGGTTGAGCACGTCGATGTCGGCGGCCGAGTAATTGGTGTGTACCAGCTCCCGACGCAGGCGTGCCTTGTGCTCGGGGCTTGCGCGGTAAAAGGTATCGACGAACGCGGGGAAATAAACCTCATCGGAGAACGGGCTGGTGTCTTTCTGCCGATAGCCAAAGTTGCGGGTGAATCCCACCACGTCGCGCACGCCAGATTGCTCGCTGGCATGGAGCACAATTTCAACGGCGCTCTGGCTACCGCCAATCACTGCGACTCGGCACTGGCCCGCCGTTGCCGCCACGCTTTCAGCCAATGCCGGCAGGTAGTCGTTGAGGTGCCGCACGCGTGGGTCGGCCAAGCCGTCGAAGGGCGCCGGAATATGAGGCGTGCGGCCTGGCGCGAGAATCAGTGCGCGGGCCAAGCGAACTCGGCCATCGGCACACGTTACTTTGTAGTGGCTCTCCATGCCTTCGCTGGGCTGGACCAGTTCCACCGCTTTTGCTTCACAGCCATAGCTCACACGGTCGGAAAACAGGCCCGCCACCCAGCTTACGTATTGGGCGTACTCCGCGCGTAACGGGTAATGCAGCGGTAGGTTCAAATGCTCGTAAAGCCGGCCCTGCTCGAACAGAAAGTTGGTGAAGCTGTAGCGGCTACGCGGGTTGCGCGGCGTAACGAGGTCGCGCAATGGGTGGTTCTGGATGTCCGAACCGGGCAGCAGCATGTTGGGTTGCCAGAAGGGCCCCAAGCGCTTTTCCAGGAACGCAACGCTCAAGTGCGGCGCCAGTTCTTCGAGGGCGATTGCCACCGCCAGGTTGGCTGGGCCAAAGCCAATGCCCAACACGTCGACCATGGGAGTAAGGGCGCTCATGCCTGCGCCTCCAGGGCTTCAGCCAATGGGAGGGCCAACAGATGCTGCCGCTCGAGGGCACGGCCCAGGCGTTGGAGTATTTGCTCGACCTGCGCATGAGTCACAACCAGGGGTGGCAAGAATCGCAGTACGGCGCCATGACGGCCGCCTGTTTCGATCAGCAGCCCTTCTTCGAGACACGCCCGTTTTACCCTGCTGGCAAGCTCGCCCGCTGCGAGCCGGTGGCCCTGGGCATCTAGTTTGCCATCCGGGTCTACCAGCTCCATTCCCAGCATCAGGCCGCGGCCGCGAACGTCGCCGATACAGGCGTGGGTTTGCTGGAGCCGTAGCAATCCCTCACGCAATTGGTTCCCCACTGCGCGCACATGGGCGAGCAGATCTTCTTCGCCGATGAACTCAAGGGTCGCCGCGCCACTGACCAGCGCAATCTGATTGCCCCGGAAGGTGCCCGCATGCGCGCCGGGCTTCCACAGGTCGTACTGGTCCTGATAAAGCAGGACGGAGAGGGGGTAGCCACCGCCGATGGCTTTCGATAACAAGATAGCGTCTGGCGTGATGCCGGCATGCTCGAAGGCGAACATATCGCCGCTGCGGCCAATGCCACTCTGAATCTCATCGATCACCAACGGTACCTGGTGGCGCGTGGTGATTTCCCGCACTCGGCGTAGCCAATGGGCGCTCGCGGGGATGCAGCCGCCTTCGCCCTGGATGGCCTCGAGCAGCACCATGGCAGGCTTGCCAACTCCGCTTTCGGGATCACTGAGCAGGTTTTCCAGGCAAGCGAGACTCAGCCGGTCGGTCTCCTCGGCACTCGTACCCGCACCGAAAGGGCTGCGGAACGCATACGGGTAGGGCAAGAAGTGCACTTCTCCAGGCAGGCCGCTGATCGCTTGCTTGGGCGCCAGGTTACCCATCATGCCCAACGTGGCGTGGGTCATGCCGTGATAGGCGCCCTGAAACACAACGACGGGACGGCGCCCCGTGGCGGTCTTGAAGAGTTTGAGCGCCGCCTCGGCGGCGTCCGCGCCGGTTGGGCCGCATAACTGAAACTTGGCCCGGGCAGCGAAGGCTGCCGGTAGCGCTTGGTACAGCGCCTCTACGAACCGCACCTTGGCGGGCGTTGCGATATCCAGGGCTTGTTGCAACTGCCCGGACTCCAAAAAGGCGATGACCCGGTCACGAATGAAAGTGTGGTTGTGGCCCAGGGGCAGTGCGCCAGCGCAGGCTAGGCAATCTAAATAGTGTCGGCCGTCGCTATCGATCACTTCGGCGCCATTGCCGTGGCTCAATACTTTGGGAATGTTTCTGGCGTAGGTGCGAGCGCTGGATTCGCGATCCGCCAGCATTTGTAGGGGGTTCAGGGTCATGGGACAGTCCTTTGTCAAATGGAAACCGAGGCGATGGTGTGCTCCTGCTTCTTGGCAAGGGCCGCCTCGCCCAAGGCTCGAATCCAACGGCGATATTCGAGCCCCATGCGGTCGCTGACGACATGCATTTCCGCGTGAGGGTCGAGCGGCAAGCGCGCGGGGCGTTGGGACTCAACGATGCGCCGGTCTTGTTCGAACACTGTGTTCTGGCGTGCCAGGATTTGTTCGAGGGTCAGCTCCGGCCCGAAGTTGATGGCCACGATCAGCCAGATGATGCACTGCGCTTCGTCTATGGGCGTGGCGTTGAAGAAGGTGCAAAAACGCTCAGTGTCGCCGGTCTTCTTCATGAAGTAGGCCGTTGTCGGGTTAAGCACCGAATAGGTGTAGCGGGCGTTAACGGGGATGCCTCGGTGATCACCATAAGGCTGGAACACGGCGATTTCCGAGGAATGCAGGCCGTGTTCGTCTTCGTGCACGCTGTATTTCTTCAGTGGTTCGGGGGCATCTGGCAGCCCATTGAGGTGCGCGTGCACGAAGGGGAAGTGCGAAGCGTCAATGAAGTTTTCCAAAGACCGTAGCGCGTTGGCCTTGTAGTGATAGGGCCCGGCGTAGACCTTGCGATAGCTGGCATCTTCCCACTGAGGCAGCTCGGGCAGCGGCCGTTGCGGTGCTTCGAGGCTAACCCACACATAGCCATAGCGCTCTTGCGCGTAATGCCGGTAGATCAAGCGCTGCGAGGACGGCCCGCTTCGCTCAGGGTGCGCAGGCACTCGGGTGCATTGCCCTTGGGCGTTGTAGCGCCAGCCGTGATAAGGGCACTCGATCTCCCCCTGCTTGACGCAGCCCAGGGAGAGCCGCGCGCCGCGGTGCCCGCAGTAGTCTTTCCAAGCCTGCACCTTGCCCGTTTCGTCTCGCCACAGCACTAAGTCTTCGCCGAGCAGGCGGGCAGCCGTGGGTTGTTGCGTGCTCACATCCGAACTCAGGCACAGCACATGCCATTGCCCCGCAAGCGCCTTGTAGTCGAGCTCGTCACGATTCCATTCACCGGTGTAGAACATCGGTATCTCCTGTTTTCAGGCAAAGGAAAACCAGCGATGCGCGCAGGCATCGTTTTCAAAGTTCAATGTCAGCGGATTTCGGCTTGTCGAGGGTCGAACTGCCAGCCGGGTGCTTTCCAGCCTGCTTCGTCGTAATCGCCCAGGCACTGGTCGACCAGCGAGGTGCACTGGTCCATCACGCCTGCCGTTTCGCAGTGGCGCAGCATGTCCAGGCGAACCTGTTCGTTGTTGCCTGCGTAGTTGTTTTCGTAGAGTTCGTGGCGGCCGGCGAACTCACTGCCGAGTGCGTCCCACAGCAACTTGATCAGCTTCATGCGCTCCGATGCGGTTTGGTGGGTGCCCTGGTAATAGTCGTCGATCAAGGGGCGGGTTTGCGGGTTGGCCATGTCCAGCCAACTGGCGACCTGCATGATTGGCGCGCCCCCCAGGATGGTGTTAAACACCGGCTTGAGCTGGCTCATCATTTGCGTTCCGAAATACCGCACGGTCGCCGCGGCTTCGAGCCGTGGAACGACCGAACCGTCCTTCCTGACTTCCGGGGCCTGGCACAGGTTTTCGGTCAAGGCCCATAGCATGTTGCGCAATGCGACTATATCCGCCAGGCGGGCCCGGATTCCGCGAAACTCCGAAGAGCCATTGGACGCCAGAACCTTGGCCAGCAAGCCGCAGATGAAGTCCATCTTGACTGCCAAGCGCGTGCCGGACTGCAAGGGATAACGGTTCAAGAACCCGGAGGCGGCATAGAAGCTACGGGCGCGCTCGATGTCTCTGTAGATCAGTACGTTTTCCCACGGCACCAGCACACCGTCGAAGATCAGCACCGAGTCGTTCTCGTCGAAGCGGCTCGACAGCGGGTTGTCGAATGGGCTCAAGGCCGAGGCTTCATAGGACCGCCGGCACATGACCTTAAGGTTCGGCGCGTTCATTGGCAGGATAAAGCACAACGCGAAGTCCTCTTCGGACCCAGCCTGGTATTGCGTGGCACTGTTTTGCGCCACGAAGGTGGCGTTGGACAACGCTGCGCTGGTTGCAACCATCTTCACGCCGCGCACGATGATGCCTGCGTCGGTTTCTTTCTCCACGTGAAGGTAGATGTCGCGCATCTCGGCCACGCTGCGGGCGCGACCTATTGGCGGGTTCACCAGTACGTGATTGAGGAACAGCACCTTGCGCGCGCTTTTTTGATACCACGCCAGGGCGTTGTCGTGGAACGGCGCATACAGGTGAGGATCTGAGCGCAGCGTTGCAGTGAACCCGGCCTTGTAGTCAGGCGTACGGCCCATGAAGCCATAAGAGAGCCTCGACCAATGGGCGATGGCATCGCGCGCCCGCAGCAGGTCTTCGGAGGAGCGCGAAGGCATGAAGTAGCGGTGCGTGCGATAGCCATCCGGGTCGATGTCCGTCATCACCGTCTGGGTTTCGGGCGCATGCAGCGCGTCGTAGAGGCGGGAGAGCGAATAGGCGCTGTTGCGGAACGCCGGATGCTCGCCAACGTTTTTAACTCGCTCCCCGTAGATATAGATTTCGCGCCCGTCATCCAAACTGTCGAGAAATTGCGGCCCTGTCATCATCTCGTTATGCGTGCCAGTTTCCATCAGATCGTCCTTGTTTTTGCTGGGAAAACTACAGTACGAAGCGGCTACGTCTGGCGCGGCCGATGCATCAGAGGTAATACCGAACAATCAGGGCAACGCCAGAAACGAGCACAACCACATTGATCACTTTGAGAAATTGCTCTCGAGACATGGTCAAGGTGATTCGCCGGCCGACGGTAACGCCGATCAACATGCCCGGGGCGAGGAAGAGGGCCAGCCATAGCAGGCTGGAGTCCAGGTACACGCCTGCCAGTGCAAACAGCACCACGCGGGTCAAGGTACTCAGGCCGATGAGGGTGGTTTGGGTAATGCGCATGGCTTCCTTGCTGGGAAGCCGGCCGCTGAGGTAGATCGCATAGATGAACCCGCCACTGCCGAACAGGGCGCTGAACACACCGCCGACCGAGCCAAAGGGGTAGGCCGCCGTGGAACTGAAGGCACGCTGGGGTTTGAGCCCACTTAGGGAATAAAGCGCGTAGCCTGTCACGAAGATGCCTAACGCCGGCAGGAGAAATTCGGGGCGCGTTGTCAGAAGAATCGCTGCGCCTACCAGGCTGCCCAGGATCATCATCGGCACCAGGCGGCGTAGTTCGCGCCAGTCAGCGTTACGGCCATCGCGGCTGACGTTCACCACAGCGGCGAACAGGTCCATCAGGGCCAGCAGCGGGACGATTTTAGCCACGGGGATAAATACAGCCAGGATGGGGCTGGCAACGAGCGCGGTACCAAAGCCCGCGATGCCGAAGATTACATAAGCGCACAGCAGTGTGGCGAAAATCAGGGCATAGGGCGCCCAACCAATGGTCAGCACATCACTCATCACGCGAATCCTTTCTTGTTGTATCGCTGGGCCTTTTTGGATCCCAACCCATCGCGACGGGATTATACAAACGAGTTGGATCCAGCGTATATGCCTTTGGTCGCAATACCGCTTGGCTTAGTGCGTTGCTTTTTGCAGGGTGGGGAGGGTCCAGCGAAGCTGGCTGACACGGCTACGGGTCCGAGCCAGGTCACCCGCTTCGCAGGCGTCCATCATTTGTGAGAACTCGACTTCGCTTATCAGAAAAAGGGTGCATCGCCGGTCGTAGAGCACGTCGATCAGGTTCAAGAACCGCTGCTGCCCGGCAGGGCTGGCGGAGGACAGCCGAGGTACGGCATCCAGGATCCAGCAGTCGTAACGATCAACCAGGGCCAGGTAGTCCATCGTCGCTGAAGCCGCTTCACACAGCTGCGCAAACGTGAAGTACACAGTGGTTTCGTCTAGCACCAGGCCGGTTAGTGCGCGGTGGTTGACGGTGATTGCTTCCGTTGCCACCGCCCCGGGGGGAAGGCCTAGGCTTCGCCTCTGTTCAGCGTTTCCTGGGCAGATGAAAGCACCTTGGTTGAAGGCGTCCGCCGAGGCATTCGTGGACGTGCGGTAATCCACGTCGCCGGCAATGGACTGGATATCCATGTGTTGCTCGATCAACTCGATCGTGGGCAGGAAGCGCTCATGGTAAAGCGGGTTGGGGAGCAGCCCTTGTGGCGGATAGTTAGAGGTCACGACCAGTACGCAGTGGCGCTTGAACAACGCCTTGAACAAGCGACTGATCAACATGGCGTCGCCGATGTCATGCAGGTGGAATTCGTCGAAACAGAGCAGCCGACAATTGCCTAGCAGGCTATCGAGCGCAGCACCCATGGCGTCGTGGGTAGCGGCGTGATCGAACATCCGCTGGTGCAGCTCCCGGAAGAACGCGTGGAAATGCACCCGACGCTTTTGCTGTAGGGGAATGGCCGCAAAGAAGGTGTCCAGCAGAAAGCTCTTGCCGCGGCCGACCGGCCCCCACAGGTACAGGCTCCGGGGCGTGCCGTACCCCAGCTGCATCAACAGCGAAGGGCTGAGCAGCCCTTGGGCGAGTTCGCCCAGGCGCTCGGTGGCAGCGGCTTGATAAGTGTCGAGCCTATAACCCTTGGCCTGGGCAGCCTGCTCGATGGCGGCTACTAACTCATTTCCTGGGCTGCGACGTTTCATACCTGACCCTGTTGAGGAGCGATGCCAGAGGTTAGCTGGGCTTGGCGTTTTGTAACAGCCATTGGATCCATTGGCGTCAACCCCAGGCCTTTGCGTGCACCTACTGCGCAAAGGTGCCTCAGCTTTTTTCCAGGGCCAGGTACCGGCTGGTTCGCACGATCATTTCGCGCTCATTGAAGCTGGTGAGCTGGCTGGCCAGCGCTTCGCTGTCACCCGTGCGTGCGATCTGCGCCAGGGTCTGTTGCATCGCATGAATCGCAGCGCGTTGTAGATCCGACGGAATGATCACCAGTTGGTAGCCCATCGACGCAAGTTCCTGGACAGGCACCATCGGTGTTTTGCCGCCGTAGAACATGTTCATCAACTTCGGGCCGGGCAGGCGACGGGCGATTTCCTGGATTTGCGCCAGGGTTTCCGGGGCTTCCACGAAGATCATATCCGCGCCGGCGTCGATATAGGCCTGGGCACGGGACAGCGCGGCCTCGAAGCCTTCGACCGCAATAGCATCAGTGCGCGCAATCAATACGAAGTCCGGGTCGCGTAAGGCCTGGCGGGCGATGCGGATCTTGGTGCACATCTCAGCGGCGTCGATCAACGTTTTATCGTTCAGGTGCCCGCAGCGTTTCGGAAACGTTTGGTCTTCCAGATGCAGCGCCGCCACACCTGCGCGCTCGAATGCACGCACGGTTCGCTCAACGTTGGGGCCGCCGCCAAAACCGGTGTCGGCGTCTGCAATCACTGGGAGCGGGGTGGCATCGACGATCTTCTCGATGCGTTCCAGCACTTCGCTGAAACTCAGCAAGCCGATATCCGGCAGCGCGGTCGAGCGGGCGATCGCGCCGCCGCTGGCATAAATCGCCTGGAAGCCGGCCAGCTCCACCAGGCGCGCCGAGAGCCCATCATAGGCGCCGGGAGCTACCAGGCTGGTACCGGTCGCGAGCAGTTTGCGTAATTTTGTCGTGGTGTTCATAACGCCCCTCAGACCTACAGGTTGACCAAGCAGAAAGCTTGGCGGGCGTCGGAAGAGATGTCTAATATTCTAAATATTCGATATTGGAATGTTTAAAGTTCTATGGAGCTTCGACACTTACGGTACTTCGTCGCCACGGCACAAGCGCAAAGCTTTACCAAGGCGGCCCAGGCCCTTCACATCGCACAGCCGCCGTTAGGGCAGCAGATCCGCGCGCTGGAAGAGGAAATCGGCACGCCGCTGTTCCTCCGGCAGGGGCGGGGCATCGTGCTCAGTGATGCAGGGGCGGTATTCCTGACCTCGGCGCTGGACATCCTGGCCCGCGTCGAGGCTGCCAAAAAAGACGCCCTGAGGGCGGCGGGCGGTGAGCTTGGCACGCTGACGCTCGGTTTTACCGAGTCGGCCTCGTTCAATGAGGTGGTGACGTCGCTGATAAGCCGTTATCAACAACAATACCCGGAGGTAGGGATCACACTGCTGGAAGGCAACAGTGAAACCCTTATCAAACGGCTGAGCCGAGGCGAGCTGGATGCCGCGATCGTACGGCCGCCGTTTGCCAGTACTGGCGACATCGCCCTTCAGGTTTTGAGCGAGGAACCACTCATGGTCGTCCTCCCCAGCAGCCATCGGCTTGTCCGCAGAAAGCGCTTGCGCCTTGAAGACCTGCGCGACGAACGCTTCGTGCTCTATTCACGCAAATCCGGGTACGGCCTGAGCGCCGATATAGTCGCCGAATGTCGACGTCGGGGATTCAACCCCAGCATTCACCAGCAGGCCCCGCAGGTTTCCTCGGCAGTGAACCTGGTGTCCGCTGGTATGGGGATCGCGATCGTTCCTGCCTCGATGCAAAGGATGCAGCGGCCTGGCCTTGTGTTCCGCGAACTTGCATTGGAGCAGCCGAAGGCGATTCTGGGCCTGGCCACGTGCCCGGCGAGGCAGTCGGTTGTGATAGAGCATCTGCTGGCCTGCGCGCAGTTGGGCACGGGCGAGGCGGAGCAGGTAAGCTAGGCGTCTGTTTTTCCACTTGTGACTTGGGCGATGGAATTCAAGGATCTGCGAGACTTCGTGCAGCAGCTGGAATGGCGCGGCGAGTTGAAACGCATCGCGGTGCCGGTTTCGCCGGTGCTGGAAATGACTGAAATCTGCGACCGCACTCTGCGCAAGCAAGGCCCCGCGTTGCTGTTCGAGCGGCCGACCGGTTTTGACATCCCCGTGCTGGGCAATCTGTTCGGCACGCCAGGGCGGGTAGCCCTGGGCATGGGCGCCGAAGACGTGAGCGAGCTACGCGAGATCGGCAAGCTGCTGGCTTTTCTCAAGGAGCCGGAGCCACCCAAAGGGCTCAAGGACGCCTGGTCCAAGCTGCCGATTTTCAAAAAAATCATCTCCATGGCGCCGAAGGTGCTCAAGGATGCCCCCTGCCAGGAAGTGGTGCTCGAGGGTGATGACGTCGACCTTTCTCGTTTGCCGATCCAGCACTGTTGGCCGGGCGATGTGGCCCCGCTGATCACCTGGGGGCTGACGGTGACCCGCGGGCCGAACAAGGATCGGCAGAACCTGGGCATCTATCGCCAACAGGTGATTGGCCGTAACAAGGTCATCATGCGCTGGCTAAGCCACCGTGGCGGTGCACTGGATTACCGTGAATGGTGCGAGAAGCACCCCGGCCAGCCTTTCCCCGTGGCGGTCGCCCTTGGCGCGGACCCGGCCACTATCCTCGGTGCGGTAACCCCCGTGCCGGATTCGCTCTCCGAATATGCCTTTGCCGGCCTGCTGCGCGGCCACCGTACTGAACTGGTGAAGTGCCGCGGCAACGCGCTACAAGTTCCGGCCAGTGCCGAGATCGTGCTCGAAGGGGTTATCCACCCTGGCGAGCTGGCGGACGAGGGGCCCTACGGCGACCACACCGGGTACTACAACGAAGTGGACCGTTTCCCGGTGTTCACGGTGGAGCGCATCACCCACCGCACCAAGCCTATCTACCACAGCACCTACACCGGCCGGCCACCGGATGAGCCGGCGATCCTTGGCGTAGCCTTGAACGAGGTGTTCGTTCCCATCTTGCAGAAGCAGTTTCCGGAAATCATCGATTTCTATCTCCCGCCGGAGGGGTGCTCCTACCGCATGGCCGTGGTCACTATCAAGAAACAGTACCCAGGGCATGCCAAGCGGGTGATGCTTGGGGTCTGGTCGTTCCTGCGGCAGTTCATGTATACGAAGTTCGTGATCGTTACCGACGATGACATCAACGCCCGGGATTGGAACGATGTCATCTGGGCGGTGACTACCCGTATGGACCCCAAGCGGGACACCGTGATGATCGACAACACGCCGATCGACTACCTGGATTTTGCCTCGCCGGTGTCTGGGCTGGGCTCGAAAATGGGGCTGGATGCCACCCACAAGTGGCCTGGCGAAACCACCCGCGAGTGGGGCCGCGTGATTGAACGCGACCCGGCCATCACCCGCCGCGTGGATGAACTCTGGAACCAGCTGGGAATAGACTGATGCGCGTAACCTTGCAACCTTCGGGCGCGGTACTGGATGTGCAGCCCGGCGAGAAGATTCTCGATGCAGCCCGGCGGTTAGGTTATGACTGCCCGCACAGTTGCCGCAACGGCAATTGCCATGTGTGCACCGCCCTCCTGGTGGAGGGGCGTGTGCAGCAGGAAGGGCAGGTGCGCGACCACGGCGAGCTATACACCTGTGTGGCCGAGCCGCTGGAAGACTGCGTGTTGCTCTGGGATAGCGTGCTATCCCGGGGTGAGTTGCCGGTTAAGCATTTCGCCTGCCAGGTGAGCGAATGCACCGAGGTTGGCGGCGACGTTTGGCGGGTCAGGCTCCGCGCGCCAGCGGGCAGGCCGCCGCGTTATCACGCGGGGCAGTACCTGTTGATCGAGCGAGACGGCGCTGACAAAGCGGCTTTCTCTCTGGCATCGGCGCCCCACAGCGGGCGTGACCTGGAAATGCATATCCTCGGCCGTGAAGAGAGCGCCCTTAAATTGCTGGCACAGCTTCGCCAACAGGGCATCGCTCGAGTCGAGTTGCCCTATGGCGATGCTCATCTGGCTGAACTGCCGGAGGGCCCACTGGTGCTAATCGCCGCCGGTACAGGCATGGCGCAGATGCACAGTTTGATCGAGCACTGCCGCGCCCAGGGTTTCAGGCACCCGGTACACCTTTACTGGGGCGTGCGCCGACCCAGCGATTTCTACCAGATCGAGCACTGGGAGGAGTGGAAGCAGCTGCCGAACCTGTATCTACACCAAGTGGTCAGCGACCTTTGTGGTTGGGAAGGGCGCTGTGGCCTGTTGCATGAAGCCGTGCGTGAGGACATCGCCGACCTGTCCGCGGTGCACGTCTATGCCAGCGGCTCCCCAGCCATGGTCTATGCCACCCTCGATGCCTTGGTCGAAGCGGGTATGGACGCCCACCAGATGCGTGCTGATGTGTTCGCCTATGCGCCGCGGCCTTGAGCCGTCGCGATAACCGGTAGCCCCGGGCCGGCATGCTTCGGTTAGAGTGGCGATGAAGCATTTCGTAACACTCGGGGTTTCAGTATGTCGGCAATCGAACCCGCCCCCTCTAAACAGGTAGCCTATCCGCCTGTTCTCAATACTCCGCAACTGAGCGATGAACAGCTTGCCTGCTCGCTGGCCGACACCATGCGGCTGCACAAGGGTGGGCCAGTGTGGCTGTTCGCCTATGGCTCGCTGATCTGGCGCCCCGAGTGCCACAGCGTAGAGCGCAGGCGCGCCCGTGTGCACGGCTACCATCGCGGCCTGTACTTGTGGTCTCAGGAGCACCGCGGCACTCCGCAAAATCCGGGGCTGGTATTCGGGTTGGACAGGGGCGGCTCCTGCACCGGTTTCGCCTATCGCCTGCACGAGGAACATTTGCAGGCCTCGCTGATGGCGTTGTGGAAGCGAGAAATGCCCTATCCTTCGTATCGCCCCCACTGGCTCAGCTGCCGCCTTGAAGACGGCAGCAAGATCCAGGCGCTGGGGTTCGTGTTGGAGCGGCACCTGCCCACCTATGCCGGAAATCTGCCCGACGATCTGCTAGTTCAGGTACTGGCCAGTGCTTGCGGCCGGTCTGGCACGTGCAGGGATTACGTCGAACAGACCATCGAAGCGCTGCGGTCACACGCCATGCCTGACCGCAACCTGGAGGCACGCTTCAAACGGTGCCTGGCGTTGTCGCTTACACCCGCCAGCGCGATCCCGCCGGAGCTGGTGCCTGGAAGCTAGGCACCGTACCGGAAGTGGCTACGCCCAGCGATGCTGGGTTAAAGCAGGCTCGGAGTGACAGCGCCTAAGCCTGCCGCACCTGGACGACCAACTTGCCCACCACCTGCCGATCCGCAAGCGCCTGAATCGCCTGGGGCGCATCTTCCAGGCTGTAGCGGCCAGAAATATGCGGCCGCAGCCGGCCCTCCTCGTACCAGCCGAACAGCTGCCGGAAATTAGCAGCATTATCGTGGGGTTGGCGCTGCGCGAACGCCCCCCAGAACACGCCTACCACGGCTGCACCTTTGAGCAGCGCCAGGTTAGCCGGCAACTGCGGGATTCGCCCGCTGGCAAAACCGATCACCAGCAATCGCCCATTCCAGGCGATGCAGCGTATCGCGGCGTCGAAAGCGTCGCCGCCCACGGGGTCGTAGATCACATCCGCGCCCTGGCCGCCGGTGAGCTTCAATACCTGCTCCTTAAGGTTGCCAGTGGTGTAGTCGATCAGTTCGTCTGCCCCGGCGGCCTTGGCGGCTTCCAACTTGGCGGTGCTGCTGGCAGCGGCGATCACCCTGGCACCCATGGCCTTGCCGATTTCCACCGCGGCGAGGCCAACGCCGCCAGCGGCGCCCAGCACCAACAGCGTTTCACCGGCCTTGAGTTCCGCCCGTTGCTTGAGCGCATGCATCGAGGTGCCATAGGTCATGGCGAACGCGGCGGCGTCATCGAAGGCCATCGCCGGCGGCACCGGCAGTACGTTATACGCGGCAACCGCCACCTGCTCGGCAAAGCTGCCCCAGCCGGTGAGCGCCATTACTCGATCACCAGGCCGCAGCGCGCTGACGCCCTCGCCAACCGCGGTGATCAAACCGGCAGCTTCACCGCCCGGGGAGAACGGGAAGGGCGGCTTGAACTGATACTTACCCTCAATGATCAGCGTGTCCGGAAAATTCACGCTGGCGCTGTGAACCTCGATCACCACCTCGTTGCGCTTGGGTTGCAAATCGGCCACCTGTTCGACAACCAGGCTTTGCGCGGGGCCAAAGGCTTTGCACAATAACGCTTTCATGGGCTATTCCTTTCCGGGTAGTGGCCGATAAGTGTAGGCAAGCCCCCCGGCCGGGCAACGATGATGGTGCCGCCTGATAGCGGCTTATAACCGCCTCGCCCGCCGCGCAACTGAACGAGGAATCGAACCTGTGAAACCCTGGATCGCTGTACTGCTGGCTGCCTGTATTCCTTTCGCCGCCGTGGCGAACGAAGGTGGCGAGTCGAAGGAGGGCCCGCCCAAGGTGGTGTATTACTCCCTCAACCCGCCGCTGGTGGGTAATTACGGCATGGATGGCGGCCCGCGCTTGCACGTTTACAAGGCCGATATCGCCCTCAAAGTCACCGGCCCCGAAGCCCTGGCGGCGGTGAAGCACCATGAGCCGCTGATTCGCAACCAAATGGTGCAGCTGTTCAACCAACAAAGCCTGGAAGCGCTGAGCAGCGGCGAGTCCAAAGAGGCGTTGCGTCAGGAAGCGCTCAAGCAAACTCAGCAGGTGCTCAATGACGAAGAAGGGAAACCGGTTGTAGAAGATTTGCTGTTTAACAATTTGATTGTGCAGTGAGCACAACGGTGTAGGCGCAACGATCAGCGGGCAATGCGAGCGCTGATGCGCGCCGAGCACCGCCTGGCTGTGGATTACACTGACCCAGCTGAGCCCAACCCTAACACTGCCTGCCACTGCTCTTCAGTCACTGGCATCACCGAAAGCCGGCTTCCTTTTTTCACCAGTGCCAGGTCTTCCAGCGCTGCCTGTTGCTTAAGCAGGCCCAGGCTGAGCACCTTGGGAAATACCCGTTCGCAGGCTACATTCAAGGCCAGCCAGGGGTTTTTGCTTTCGCTGGCCTTGGGGTCGTGGTAATGGCTTTGCGGGTCCAGGGCGGTAGGGTCGGCATAGGGCTCGCCGAGGATGCGGGCGATGCCGGCAATCCCCGGTTCCGGGCAGCTGGAGTGGTAGAAGAAGAATTGGTCGCCCGGCTGCATGGCGCGGATGAAGTTGCGGGCCTGGTAATTGCGCACACCGTCCCAGCGGGCTTCGCCCAAGTGGGCGAGGCTTTCGATGGACAGTTCGTCGGGCTCGGATTTCATTAGCCAGTAGGCCATGTCGGCAGTCCTTCAAGGGCTCGATAGCATGGAAATGTTACATGGTTGATTATCCCGACGGCTGGTTCAAATCAACATTTGCATGTAGCGAGTAGCTGTCGGAGAATGCGCGCACTTTAAGCCAGCGGCCCGCCAGGCGGGGCCTTGAGCCAGTATTCACCCAGCAGCGCGCCTTTAGGGGGGCCAACGATGCGACGTAAACCGGATTTGCTGTGGGTCCTCGTATTCCTGTTCGGCCTGGGCGTGGTCACCACCGGTTATGCCCAAAGCCTCTGGGATCGCAAGGCGAGCGAGCCGGTGGAAGCTACTTACGCCGTCCCTCTTCGCTGATTTCAGGTCAGGCCAGGTACCAGCGCCGGTCCGTCACCGTTCCCTGCAAGGGTACGTCCCAGCTGGCTTGTTGCAACCGATCCACCTTTTGGCATTCATGGGCCAAGCCCAGCAGCGTTGGCTTGCGCCAGGTCACTCGGCGCGCCCGGTAGGCCAGGCTGCGATCGTAAAAGCCGCCTCCCATCCCGAGCCGCCCTCCCTGTTCATCGAAGCCCACCAGCGGCAGCAGTACCAGGTCCAGCGTCCAGATTCGCCGTTGCCGGCGCGCACAGGTCACCGGCTCAGCGATCTTGAAGCGGTTGTGCCTTAGGCGTTCGCCCGCGCGTACCCGTTGGAACACCATCTTGGTTCTCGGCCAGGGGCTGAGCACGGGAAGGTAGGTATGCTTGCCACGCCTTTGTGCGCAACGGAGCAGGAGGCGAGGGTCGATTTCCCCGTCGTTGGGTAGGTACAAGGCAATGGTGCGGGCGCGGCGGAACAACGGGTGCTGGCTGAGTTGGCGATAGAGGCCGCGCGCTGCGGCTCGGCGTTGGGCTGGCGCAAGGGCGTTACGCGCTTCGCGCAGGCGTTTGCGCAGCTGGGTGCGGCTGAGGTTGGAAGATTCGATCATGCTGGAAGGCTCCACGCGTTTCGACGGAGCCCAAGGCGTGGGGCAAGGAAGGGCGCTCCCCGACGAACCGCTGTCGGTGTAGCCCTTGAACCCGAAAGTTCAAGGTGGAGATTGCAGGAGGCTTTCAGGCTTTCCGTCGAGCGGACATGCACACCAGCCCCAACGTGCAACTTCCGTGGTTGTGCGTATCGGCTCAGGGACATGACCGACTGGCGCGCACTCCAGGGAGCGGACTCGAGTATACCCCAAACCATATGTACGGATCAGCCCTTGGTTGTGACCTGACTAGTGGCAAGCGCCAGGTCCACGCGCTCCAGCAGGTTGCGTACCTGTTCGCGGGTTGCCCCGCTTGGTTGCGCTTCGGCCGTGTCCTTGCGGTTGAGCAGGTCGTGGGTGATGTTGAGCGCCGCCATGACGGCGATGCGGTCGGCACCGATGACTTTGCCGCCACTGCGGATCTCGCGCATCTTGCCATCCAGGTAGCGCGCCGCGCTGATCAGGTTGCCGCGCTCTTCCGGCGGGCAAATGATCGAGTATTCCTTGTCGAGGATGTGCACGGTCACGCTATTGCTCGAACTCATCAATCTTGCTCCAGGGCCTTGAGGCGCGAAATCATCGACTCGACCTTGCGGCGGGCGACTTCGTTTTTCTCGATCAGATGGGCACGCTCCTCGCGCCAGCTTCTTTCCTGGGCATGGAGGAGGGCATTTTGCCGGTTCAGTTGCTCGACGCGTTCGATCAATAGTTCGATCTTGCCCATCAGCGCTTGCAGGTCGTTCTGTTCCATGGGTGGGCGGTTACGATGTCCTGGTAATGGGGCGGTGTGAACGAATGCAGACCACAACGCGGGCCGGCGGTTGCGTCGATGGTCTTGGCTTACCTGCCGGTGTAGGATACGAAGCCTTCATTCTAGACATTGCGCTGCTCGGCGCCTAGCTGCCCATGCCCAACCCAAGCTCCCCGTACACCGCTTTTGCCACCCTGCTCGCCGATAACGGCTACCCAGTGTCCCCCGCTGAACTGCACGGCCTGTTGCTGGGCCGCAGTTGTGCCGGTGTCGGCTTCGACGCCGAGCCGTGGCTGGAGGACGCTGTCGAAGTGCTTGGCGCTCCTGCCGACGGCAATGTGCGCCAGGCGCTGATCGGCCTGCAGGAAATGGTCAAGGCTGAACTGACCGGCGACGACGTTACCGTGGTGCTGCTGTTGCCGGGCGATGACTTGCCTTTGGCCGAACGGGCCGCCGCCTTGGGCCAGTGGTGCCAGGGCTTTTTGACCGGTTTCGGCCTAGCAGCGGGCGGCACCGCCCTCAGCACCGAGGCGCGGGAGGTGCTGCAAGACCTGTCGGCGATCGCTCAGGTGCAGGACGCGTTGGAAGAGTCCGAAGACGGCGAAAGCGACTACATGGAAGTGATGGAATACCTTCGCGTGGCGCCGTTGCTGCTGTATTCGGAGCGGGCCTTGCCGGTGGAGCCTGCGCCCAAGCCGTCCCTGCACTGATTGCAAAAGGAGCCGCGCCGATGGTCCAGATTCCGAAGTCCGAATATGCGCGTCGGCGCAAGGCCCTGATGGCCGAGATGGTGCCCAACAGCATCGCCATCTTGCCTGCAGCGGCGGTGACCATCCGCAATCGCGACGTGGAACACACCTATCGCCAGGACAGCGACTTCCAGTACCTGAGCGGCTTCGGCGAACCCGAGGCCGTGATTGCCCTGATTCCAGGGCGTGAGCATGGCGAATATGTGCTGTTCTGCCGGGAGCGCGATCCGCTGCGCGAGCTGTGGGATGGCAAGCGCGCCGGGCAGGAAGGCGCGGTGAACGACTACGGCGCCGACGATGCCTTTCCTATCAACGATATCGACGACATCCTGCCCGGGCTGATCGAAGGGCGGGACCGGGTCTACACCGCCATGGGTAGCCATCCCGAGTTCGATCGGCACCTGATGGAATGGGTCAACCAGATTCGCTCCAAGGCGAACCTCGGCGCGCAGCCTCCAAAGGAGTTCGTGGCCCTCGACCACCTGCTGCATGACATGCGGTTGTATAAGTCCGCCGCCGAAGTGAAGGTCATGCGCGAGGCCGCGGCCATCTCTGCGCGGGCACACGTTCGGGCCATGCAGGCCGCTCGCCCTGGGCTGCATGAATACAGCCTCGAAGCTGAGTTGGATTACGAATTCCGCCGCGGCGGGGCCCGCATGCCCGCCTATGGTTCGATAGTCGCTGCGGGGCGTAACACTTGCATCCTGCATTACCAGGACAACAATGCGCCGCTGCGCGATGGCGACCTGGTGCTGATCGATGCTGGCTGCGAGATCGACTGCTATGCCAGTGACATCACTCGCACCTTCCCCGTCAACGGCAAATTTTCCCCGGAGCAGCGCGCCATCTACGAGATCGTGCTCCAGGCCCAGCAAGCGGCTTTCGCCGAGATCGCACCGGGCAAGCACTGGAACCGCGCCCACGAAGCCACGGTGCGGGTCATTACCGAAGGGCTTGTACGTCTCGGCCTGCTGGTGGGCGATGTGGATGAGCTCATTGCTACAGAGGCCCATCGTGGTTTTTACATGCACCGCGCCGGCCACTGGCTTGGGCTGGACGTGCATGATGTAGGCGAATACAAGGTTGGCGGCGAATGGCGCGTGCTGGAGCCGGGCATGGCGCTTACGGTCGAACCGGGCATCTATATTTCGCCGCACAACGACCAGGTCGCGAAGAAATGGCGCGGCATTGGCGTGCGCATCGAAGACGACGTGGTGGTGACCCGGAACGGTTGCGAGATTCTCACAGGCGGCGTGCCCAAGGGTGTTGAAGAAATCGAAGCGCTAATGGCGTCTGCTCGGGCAGCGCTAGCGTGAGCCGCTTCGATATCGCCATCATCGGCGGCGGGCTGGTGGGCGCCAGCCTGGCGTTGGCACTGCAGCCACTGGCCCGGGAGCGCGGCTGGCGGATTCTGCTGATCGAACCCTTTGCCCCTGGCGACGGTTACCAGCCTAGTTACGATGCCCGCAGCTCGGCGCTGTCCTATGGCACACGGCTGATCTACGAGCATCTCGGCGTATGGCCGGCGATTGCCCGCCGCGCCGAGCCGATCCGGCAGATCCACGTCTCTGACCGTGGCCGCTTCGGCGCGACCCTCCTCGACGCCGCCGAAGAAGGCGTTCCGGCGTTGGGCTACGTGGTCGAAAACGCCTGGCTGGGGCAATCCCTGTGGGCGGCGCTGGATGCCGACGTAGTCACCTGGCGGTGTCCGGCCGAGGTCGTCGCGATGCGCGCCAATCCCGAGGGCTACCGGCTGACCCTGGGTGACGACAGCCAGCTCGACTGTTCCTTGGCGGTGCTCGCCGACGGCGGGCGCTCGGGCCTGCGCGACCAGCTTGGTATCGATGTGCGGCTGCGCGAGTATGACCAGACCGCGCTCATCGCCAATGTCAGTTTCAACCAACCTCACGGCGGCCAGGCCTTCGAGCGATTCACCGACGAGGGTCCCCTCGCCCTGCTGCCGCTGGCGGACAACCGCTGTGCGCTGGTATGGACGCGCAAACCGGCTGATGCACAGCGCTTGCGCGATCTCCCGGACGCCGACTTCCTGGCGCAATTGCAGCGCAGCTTCGGCTATCGCCTGGGAACGCTGCTTCAGGTAGGCGCGCGCAGCCTGTACCCGCTGGCGTTGGCCGAGGCACGCGAACAGGTGCGCAGCAACCTCGTAGTCCTAGGCAATGCCGCACATAGCTTGCACCCTATCGCCGGCCAGGGTTTCAACCTTTCGCTGCGTGACGTTCAGGCCCTGGCCCAGGCGCTGCAGGCCAGCGATAGCCCTCCAGGCGAGCTGCGGGCACTACGTGGCTACGTGGCCGCCCAGCAGCGTGACCAGCAATGGACCGTAGGGTTTTCAGACCAGGTCACACGGCTGTTTTCCCAGCCTGGCAAATGGGTTGCCCACGGCCGCAACCTCGGCCTGCTCGGCTTGGACTTATTACCTCCTGCGCGGCATTGGTTTGCTCGCCAAGCCATGGGGTTGGGCAGCGGCGCAGGCCCAGGGAGCGCTCGATGAGCGCGGTGAATTACGGCAAAGGCGGGCAGCCCATGGAAATCACAGCAGATATCGCCATCGTGGGCGCGGGCATGGTCGGTAGCACATTGGCGCTGGCCTTGGCAGGCAATGGCCTGAAGGTGCTGCTCATCGACGGCAGTGATCTTGCGCCACGGCCCTTCAATCCGGGCAGTGCGTTCGAGCCTCGGGTGAGTGCGCTATCGGCCGCGAGCCAGCGGATCTTCCAGCGCCTGGGTGTATGGGAAGCCATGCGCGCGCAGCGGGTGAACCCCTACACCGACATGCGGGTATGGGATGGCAGCGGAACCGGCGCGGTGCACTTCAGCGCGGCCCATGTGCATGCCCAGGTGCTGGGCCACATCGTTGAAAACGGCGTGGTGCAGGACGCCTTGCTTCAGGCCCTGCACCAGGCCGATACCCGCCTACTGGGCGGCACTCGGGTCGAGCAGATGCGTCATTCGGGTGACGACCGCCTGCTGAGCCTGGCCGACGGTTCGCAGGTTCGCGCTCCGCTGGTGATCGCAGCCGACGGCGCCAACTCAGCCATTCGCCAGCTCGCCGGTTGCGCCACCCGCGAGTGGGATTACCTGCACCACGCCATCGTCACCAGCGTTCGCACCGAGCACAGCCACCGCGCGACGGCCTGGCAGCGTTTTGGCGATGACGGCCCGCTGGCTTTCCTGCCGCTGCAAGGTGAACCCGGCCAGCATTGGTCGTCGATTGTGTGGTCGACCACGCCGGAAGAAGCGAGGCGCCTGATGGCCTTGGATACACCTGACTTCTGTGCCGCGCTCGGCGGCCGCTTCGAGCACCGCTTGGGGCAGGTGCTGGCCGCTGATGCGCGCCTGTGCATTCCGCTCCGCCAACGGCATGCCCGGCGCTACATAGAGCCGGGGCTGGCGCTGATTGGCGACGCTGCTCATACCATTCATCCCTTGGCAGGCCAGGGCGTGAACCTGGGGTTGCTGGATGCTGCTGTGCTCGCCGAGGAGCTGCTGCGCGCGAGGCGGCGTGGCGAGCGCTTGGCAGAGGTGCGCGTACTCAGCCGCTACGAGCGGCGGCGAATGCCGCATAACCTTGCCCTTATGGCGGCCATGGAAGGCTTCGAACGGCTGTTCCAGGCTGACCCGCTACCACTGCGTTGGTTACGCAATACCGGCCTGGCACTGGTGAATGAGCTACCCGATGCCAAGGCTGCTTTTGTGCGCCAAGCATTGGGCCTGGGAGGCGATTTGCCAGAGCTCGCCAGGGTTGCCGAAGCACCGGCCTAGGCAAGTTCTCCATCCCTGGCGGCGCTGGCAGGGCCCGGTGGATCCGCGTGCAAGGTGCCAGGGCTCGGCATGAAGGCTACAATGCGGCGCATTCGGAGCGCCGGGAAGGAGAACCCCATGGGATTGCGCACACCGCTGTACGACCAGCATCTGGCGCTAGGCGCCAAGATGGTCGATTTTGGCGGTTGGGAAATGCCTTTGCATTACGGTTCACAAGTCGAAGAGCACCATGAAGTGCGACGGGCTTGTGGTGTGTTCGATGTCTCCCATATGGCTGTGATCGATGTCGCCGGCGCCGACGCCCACAGCTGGTTACGGCGGTTGTTGGCCAACGATATCGACCGGCTTGCGAGCCCCGGGCAGGCGCTTTACAGCGCCATGCTGAACACCGAGGGCGGCGTGGTCGACGATCTGATCATCTATCGCCGCGAGCAGGGCTACCGCCTGGTAGTCAACGCCTCTACCCGTGACAAGGATCTCACCTGGCTATGTGGGCAGGCGCAAGGTTTCGAGATTCTGATTACCGAGCAGGCGACCACCGCCACCCTCGCAATTCAAGGCCCTGCGGCACGGGAACGGGTAGCAGAGCTGCTCGGTGGATCGCGAGCGGCGCTGATCCGGCGGTTGAAACCCTTCGAAGCCGGCGAAGACAACGGTTGGCTGATCGCGCGCACGGGTTATACCGGTGAGGACGGCATAGAAATACTGCTGCCGGGCGTAGAAGTTTGCGAGCTGTTCAACGACTTGCTGGGAGCAGGTATTTCGCCAATTGGCCTTGGTGCCCGCGACACGTTACGCCTTGAAGCTGGCTTGAACCTGTATGGGCAAGAGCTGGATGAAGCGCACTCTCCTTGGGTGTCCAACTTGGGCTGGACAGTAGCTCTTGATCCGCCTGGCCGTGAATTCAATGGTCGCTCAGCGCTGGAAACGGAACTGGCCGCCGGCCCTGTTTCGCGCCTGGTTGGGCTGGTGCTTGAAGAGCGCGGGGTATTGCGGGCCCACCAAGTAGTGCGGATGGACAAACAAGAAGGTGAAATCACCAGCGGTGGGTTTTCGCCTACGCTGAACAAGTCCATCGCTCTGGCCCGCGTGCCACGTGATGCGCCGGAACGCGCCGAAGTGGAAATCCGGGGCAAGTGGTACCCTGTGCGCGTGGTGAAACCTACCTTCGTGCGACACGGCAAAATTCTGATCTGACCCGCCAACCGTGGCAATCCCACCGACCTTTTTGAGGACTACCCATGAGCAATATCCCTGACAACCTGCGCTACGCTGAAAGCCACGAATGGGCGCGCCCGGAAGCGGACGGCACCATTACCGTCGGTATCTCTGACCATGCCCAGGAGGCGCTAGGGGACGTGGTGTTCGTCGAGTTGCCGGAAGTGGGCAAAGTGGTAGCAGCCAGTGACACGATCGCGGTGGTGGAGTCGGTCAAGGCGGCTTCGGATATCTACGCCCCCGTGGGCGGCGAAGTGATCGCCGTGAACGACAGCGTGGCCGACGCCCCGGAGGCCCTCAATTCCGCCCCCTATGAAACCTGGCTATTCAAACTCAAGCCCAGCAACAGCGCCGAACTGGACAAGCTGCTCGACGCTGAAGGCTATAAGGCTGCAATCGGCGAGTAAATTGTAGGAGTCGGCACAAGCCCGCGAACCCGTGAAATCACGAGGGTCGCGGGCTTGTGCGTTGTTCGCAGGCTTCGCCGAATGGCCGGGGCCCCACTCAAGCTATAGAGCGTTCTTCGCCAGAATGGCGTTCGCCAAATCCATGTCGGAGGCTTGCATGGTTGGGTTTTCAGCCCTCAGCTGAGCAATTGCGGCTTCCAGGTAAGGGCCGCGAATCGCGCCATTGCTGGCAACGAAACTACCGGCGTCGTCTTGAGTGGCCACCACCAGTTTGTGGTCCCTGGAGGTCAGGTATGTGGAGCCAGTGGTCGCGCCTGAAGACAGCACGTTGCGCCAGAAGCTATCCGCAACAGCCGGGGCCAACGGCAAGGAGGCCAGCGCAAGGGTTGCTACAACGAGTTTGAGGCGCATGACAGCGTACTCCGAGTGTGTGTTGTTCAACCTCTTTGAGCGGCCTGGCCATAACGGAGTTCCCCCCACACAGGCCGGCGATACGGCCTAATCCTGCTGCGCCGGGGCGACTCGCAAAGCCTCCGCGAGGCTAGTGCGACCAGCCATCACTAGGCGTGCCGCGGCGAGCCCCAATGTGCGCATGCCGTTTTCACAAGCAAGGCGCCGCACGGTGCTTAGGTCCGGCGTTGAATCGATCTTTGCCGCCAGCGCCGCGTTCATCACCATCAATTCGTAGATCCCCGCCCGGCCTTTGTAACCCGAGCCGCCGCATAATTCGCAACCGGTCGCCTTGTAGCCCGCTTTGGGAAGCGGGCCGGTGGCCGCGTCTGCCAGGCCCTGCCAATCCTCCGGCACAAACGCCTGCTCCACCTTGCAGTGGTCGCATAGCAGGCGCAGCAATCGCTGGGCCATTACGCCTAGCAGAGTTGCTTTCACCAGGTACCCAGGCACGCCGAGTTCCAGCAGGCGAGTCAGCGCGCCGGGTGCATCGTTGGTATGCAAGGTAGAAAGCACGAGGTGGCCGGTAAGCGCAGCCTGAACAGCCATGGTGGCGGTCTCGGTGTCACGAATTTCCCCAATCATGATGATGTCTGGATCCTGGCGGAGCAACGCCCGCACGCCTTCGGCGAAGCCTAGGTCGATTGCGGGCCGCACCTGCATCTGATTGAAGGCCGGTTCGACCATCTCGATCGGGTCCTCGATGGTACAGAGGTTGACGCCCCGTTTGGCCACGCGGTGAAGGCTGGCATACAGCGTGGTAGTTTTGCCGGAGCCCGTTGGCCCGGTTACCAGGATGATGCCGTGAGGCCGTGCAAGCAGCCCTCGCCAGCGGCGCAAGTCCTCGCTGTCGAGCCCAAGTGCCTCCAGCCCCTGCCTAAGGACCGCCGGATCGAAGATGCGCATCACCAGCTTTTCGCCAAAGGCCGTCGGCAAGGTAGCCAGGCGCAGCTCGATGGTCGCGCCGCCTGGTGCCTGGGTCTTCACCCGACCGTCCTGGGGTTTGCGTTTTTCGGCGACGTTCATGCGGCCAAGTGATTTAAGCCTGCTGATGACCGCCAGGGTGACCTGCGCCGGAAGCTGATAGGCGTCACGCAGAATTCCGTCGATACGCAGGCGGATGTCTCCGTGCTCGCGCCTAGGCTCGATATGAACGTCGCTCGCCCCCTGTTCGAACGCATATTTGAACAGCCAGTCGACGATTTGCACCACCGGCGCTTCATAACTGCTCGCGCTTTCCTCGACACCTTGCAGGCGCACTAGTTGCTCGAAGTTCTCTGGCTTGCCAGTGATGCCCGCGGGGCCATAGGCGCCCCGCACCGACTGCGCCAGGCGGAAGAACTCTTCGATCAGCCGCCGCAGCACGACGGGGTTGGCCATGACTCGGCGGATCGTCTTGTGGCATGTCTGGGCGAGGTCGGCTTCCCACCCACGCATCCCGGGCTGGGCGCAGGCGACGGTCAGGGAGCGATCGTCTGCCGCGATCACGAGGATCTGGTGGTGGCGAGCGAAAGCCGCCGACATCGCCTTGGTTGCCAGGCGCGGGTCCAGCTTGAGCGGATCAAGCCGTTGGTAAGGCAGGCCAAGGCGATCGGCCAGCCAGATACAAAGGGCTTCTAGCTCTAAAGGCTGGCCAGGCGTGGCGAGGTCGCTGGTGCCGAGCGCGGCGATGACTTCGAGGGGATGAGCGTGGGGCGCTTCGCCGTTGTGGGCGAGCGCGAGCTCTGCGGCGGTAGGGGTGATTCGCTGCTGGCGAACCAGCGCCTGAAGCAGTTCGCCAAGGTCGAGTGGGCGATCTGCGGCGTGGCTAGCAGTAACGGGGCTGACAGTAACCATGCAGGTGCGTCCTTGCGGTGTTTTTGGGCATCCTTGCCCGGCGGGGAAATCCTACCCCGGATGTTCCCGCGAAGCGGGGCCGCAACTGTCAGCGCGTATGTACGAACGCTGGATCAGCGGGACAGGGCCTTCCAGGCCCGGGTGCGCGTTACCGTCAAGGCTTGCTCGGCACGCGCCGCCAGCACTTCATCGCTGATCTGGGCGCTGGCCAGGTCGTGCAGCTTGTTGAGCTCGCCATAGAGACGGTCGGCTTCTTCGATCGGCAACAGGTCGCGTGCATGGTGCAACCACACCTGCACCCGTTCCAGGCGCGGCAATTGCTCGGCCAGGTCTTCGGGTTGGCGCTGGTAACGGTCCAGTTGCAGGGCCACGGTTTCTTCGGCGAAGAAATGCTGTAGCCAGCTGGCCAGCGGGGCCAGGCCCTGGCGGTTGCCACGGTTAGCACGGTCCACCGTCCAGCTGCGCTCCAACAGCCAGCGCGACAGGCTGAGCGAGAAGTGGCCCCAGCGGGGGTCGCTCAGTTCTTCAATGAACTGCTCCGGGGCTGCCGCCCGCACGTCCTCGTCTTCTTGGCCAGCCTCAAGCAACGGGCGCCAGTCTTCCAGCAGTGCATCCAGGTTGGCACGTAGCTCGCGGGTCGTCGGCCGCGGTGCTGCCTGGCCTAAGCTGCCCAATAGCGCCCGCAGTTCGATCAGCCGCTGTACCCAGTCTTGCAGCAGGCGCCATTGGCCGGTGAAACGGTATTGCTCGGCCAGACGCTGGCTGCCGCCCAGCAGATGCCAGGCGATGGCGCTGAAGGCATCGTCCAGTGGCTGTTCGGCTTCAAGCGTGGGGGCAGGGACGGCCAAGTTATAGCTGGCTTGGTCGAGCAGGCGGTACCCGCGCTCGGCCTTGCTGATGTCGCAAGGCATCAGCGGCAAGCTGGCGGCCAGCTCACAGGCAAGTTCCAACAAGCCGGCGGGGTCGCCTTCGCGCAGTTCGAGCTCGAGTTCGCAGATCTCTTCGGAGAGTTTGCCGGCGGTGACCTTGCCCAGGTCCAACGCTGCTTCCAGCACCACCTTGGCCTTGCCGCGGCCCCAGGCGATTTCGGCTTTCTCGCGAACGAAGTCGGTGGTGAACAGTGGTTTGATGGTTTTTTTGTCTAGCTCGGCCAGTGACGCGGGCCAACAGCTGTCGTCGAGCTTCTTCAGGTCCAGTTTCGCCTTGGCCAGCGGCCAATCGTACTCGTTGCGTTCCGACAGCCCAGCAACGCTTTGGCCGCGGGTCTTGAGGGTCTGGATGACCTCGTCGCCGTCCCGGCGCAGGCGCAGTGCAACCCGCGCCTGGGCAAGGTCGCGCTCAGGGGTGTCGAAGTACTGGTTGAACAGCTCGTGGCTAGACCAGCCGCTTTTGTTGCGTTTTTTGAGCAGCGGGTGCTCGCGCAGCGCGGCCAGGGTCTCGCGGCTAACGCGCAGTTTGATTTCGGTTTCTTTGTGCATGGCGGGTATATCCGGACGCAGACAAGGCGTAGCGTAGACGCGAAGAGCCGGGCAGTGTACAGGAGTCGCGCACCGGCGTTTACCCTTACTGGCCGGATGCGCCAGCTGTGGTACAACAGTGCTCTGTCAATCGCTGCCCCAGGAAGCCTTCGATGCCTGCGCTTACCTTAAAAGACCGCTTCGCCGCGCTTATTGCCTCTCCGTCGGTCAGTTGCACCCAGGCCAGCCTGGATCAGAGCAACGGCCCGGTGATCGATCTGCTGGCCAGCTGGCTGTCGGAACTTGGGTTCGCGTGCGATCTGCGCGAGGTGTCGCCGGGCAAGTTCAACCTGCTGGCTTCCTATGGCAGCGGCCCTGGCGGCTTGGTGCTGGCTGGCCATAGCGATACGGTGCCGTTCAACGAACAGTTGTGGGCAACCGACCCGCTGAAGTTGACCGAGGTGGACGGCCGCTGGGTCGGGTTGGGTAGCTGTGACATGAAAGGGTTCTTCGCGCTGGTGATCGAAGCGGTGCGGCCATTGTTAAGCCAACCGTTTCGGCAGCCACTGCTGATCCTCGCCACCTGTGACGAGGAAAGCTCCATGGCAGGTGCCAAGGCACTGGCCCGGGAGGGCGCTCCGCTTGGGCGTGCCGCGGTGATTGGCGAGCCTACCGGGCTGCGGCCGATCCGCCTGCACAAAGGGGTGATGATGGAGCGTATCGACATCCTTGGGCGCAGCGGTCATTCCTCCGACCCCAGCCTGGGGCACAGCGCGCTGGAGGCCATGCACGAGTCGATCAGCGAGCTGATGGGGCTGCGCCGCGAATGGCAGGGGCTTTACCACAATCCACAATTCAGCGTGCCGCAACCGACGCTGAACTTCGGTTGCATCCATGGCGGGGACAACCCCAACCGGATCTGCGGCCAATGCTCGCTGGAGTTCGATCTACGCCCGCTCCCCGGCATGGACCCTGCGGTTCTGCGCGAGGCGATCACCCGGAAGTTGCGCCCAATCGCGCAGCGGCATGAGGTGGAGATCGATTACCGGCCGCTGTTCGCCGAAGTACCGCCTTTCGAACAGCCCGCAGACAGCGAGCTGGTGCGTGTCGCCGAAAAACTCACCGGGCACAGGGCAGAAGCAGTGGCATTCGGCACGGAGGCGCCGTATCTTCAGCAGCTGGGTTGCCAGACCCTGGTGCTGGGCCCTGGAGACATTGCCTGTGCGCATCAGCCAGGCGAGTTTCTCGAAATGTCCCGGCTGAACCCTACGCTGAGTCTGATACAAGATCTCGTTGAATATTATTGCCTGCGGCCCGTATAGCTGAGGCACCCGGGCTGCCGGGCGAATTGTCTGGAAGAAGGAGAGGCGCGCGTGTTGCCAGGCCTGTTACGACGATAACCGTCTCGCGTTTGCACCCTCGCTTCGTCTTTTTTCCCTACAGGCCTACTTATGCCCGAATACGTCAATTGGCTTCGCCACGCCTCGCCCTATATCAATGCCCACCGGGACTGCACCTTTGTGGTGATGCTGCCCGGGGACGGCATCGAAGACCCGAACTTCGGCAATATCGTCCATGATCTGGTGCTGCTGCACAGCCTTGGCGTACGCCTGGTGCTGGTGCACGGATCCCGCCCGCAGATCGAAAGCCGGCTTGCCGCGCGCGGGCTGACGCCGCACTACCATCGCGGGTTGCGAATCACCGACGGCCCTACTTTGGAATGCGTGATCGATGCCGTGGGCGCTTTGCGCGTGGCCATCGAAGCGCGGCTTTCAATGGACATGGCCTCGTCCCCCATGCAGGGCGCCCGCCTGCGCGTGGCCAGCGGCAACCTGGTGACCGCGCGGCCCATCGGCGTGGTTGAGGGCGTGGACTACCATCACACCGGCGAGGTGCGACGGATCGACCGCAAGGGCATCAATCGGCTGCTGGATGAGCGCACCATCGTGCTGCTGTCGCCGTTGGGTTATTCGCCTACCGGGGAGATCTTCAATATCGCCTGTGAAGACGTAGCCACGCGCGCCGCTATCGAACTGGGCGCAGACAAGCTACTCCTGTTTGGCGCCGCGCCGGGTTTGCTGGATGCCCGCGGCCAGTTGGTACGTGAGCTGCGCCCACAGCAAGTCCCTGCGCATTTGGAGCGCTTGGGCAGCGACTATCAGGCCGAGTTGCTCGATGCCGCCGCCGAGGCTTGTCGCGGCGGCGTTGCCCGAAGCCATATCGTCAGTTATGCGGAAAACGGCGCGCTGCTTACCGAACTCTTTACCCGCAACGGTGGCGGCACGCTGGTCGCCCAGGAGCAGTTCGAGCAGGTGCGCGAAGCGAACATCGATGACGTGGGTGGCCTGATCGAGCTGATCAGCCCGCTGGAAGAGCAGGGCATTCTGGTACGCCGCTCTCGTGAGGTGCTCGAACGCGAGATCGAGCAGTTCAGCGTGGTGGAACGCGAGGGCATGATCATCGCCTGTGCCGCGCTCTATCCCATCGCGGGTTCCGACACCGGCGAGCTGGCGTGCCTGGCGGTGAACCCGGAATACCGCCACGGCGGGCGAGGCGATGAGCTGCTTGAGCGGATCGAGGCTCGGGCGCGTGAACAGGGCCTCAAAACCCTCTTCGTGCTTACCACCCGCACTGCGCATTGGTTCCGTGAGCGGGGCTTCAGCCCCAGCGGCGTGGAGCGGCTCCCAGCCGCTAGGGCTTCACTGTACAACTACCAACGCAATTCCAAGATCTTTGAAAAACCGCTGTAGGCCTGTTCGGGGCTTCGCACGCCCTTTACGGGGCGTGCGTGCGAACCTTATTGGCTAATCCCTAGAATGCTGGCTTGGTATGCGGCCACGAACAGGTCGAACTCACCCACCTCGGTGCGTTCAAGCTCGCTTTGCCGGGCAAGTGATGCCTGGGCCTGTGCCTCGAACTCCTGTCGTACCTCGCTAGGCAAGGGCGTGGCGCGGAAATAGTCCGCGTGGGCTTGGGTCTGGCGCAGGGAAAACTGGCTGAAGCTTTCCTTGTGTGCCGCCATGCTCGCCAGCACTTGCGCCGAAGGCGTGAGGGAGGGGTCGGCCACCTTGGCTCGCTGGTCTGCCAGCGCCTTGCTGTGCTCCTCCAGCCCGTGGCTGCGGTCGAGCAATTGCGCCACCGGCTCGATCGCCGAGAGCAGCTCATCGGCCCATTGCCGCAGGCTGATGGCTTGGCCATCGCGCTGCAGCTCCAGGCCAGGACGGCGACCTTCCTTGACCACCTTGAGGAAATTGTCCGTGCAGTGACCGCAGTCGCGCCCGTCGAGCAGCGGGCTGCTTTCCATCGCGCAGTACAGCAGGAAGGCGTCGAGGAATCGAGCTTGCGCCAGGTCGACTCCGGTTGGCAGGAACGGGTTTATGTCGAGGCAGCGCACTTCCACATACTGCACGCCACGGGCCATCAGCGCCTGGATCGGCCGCTCGCCGGTATAGGTAACTCGTTTGGGGCGGATGCTCGAGTAGTACTCATTTTCGATCTGCAGCACGTTGGTGTTGAGCTGTACCCACTCACCATCTTTATGGGTGCCGATCTCCACGTAGGGTGGGTAGGGCGTGGCCACCGCCTGGCGCAGGCTTTCGGTATAGCTGTGCAGGTCGTTGTAGCAGGGGGTAAGGCCTGCCTGGGCGTTGTTCTGGTACCCCAGGTCGCTCATGCGCAGGCTGGTGGCATAAGGCAGGTAGAGGGTAGTGGCGTCCAGGGTCTCCAGGCGGTGCGAGCGCCCACGGAGGAAGCCTGTATCAAGGGCCGGCGATGCGCCGAACAGGTACATCAGCAACCAGCTGTAGCGGCGGAAGTTGCGGATCATCCCTATATAGGCCGCGGATTGGTAGTCCCGGTCGGTGGCTTCGCTGTCTTCAGCCGTTCGCAGCAACGGCCACAGGGCCTCGGGCAGCGAGAAGTTGTAATGAATCCCTGCAATGCACTGCATGGTCCGCCCGTAACGCACGGCCAGGCCCTTGCGGTACACGTGCTTGAGTTGGCCGATATTCGAGGTGCCGTACCAGGCAATGGGGATGTCTTCCTCGGCGGGAAGGGCGCAAGGCATCGAGGGCCCCCACAGCATTTCGTCGCCTAGCGCGGTATAGGCGAAGCGATGAATGGTGTCCAGGCTTTCAAGAGTTTGCACAGGATCGGCCAACGCCGGGGTGATGAACTCGAGCAGCGCCTCGGAATAATCCGTGGTGATCTGTTCGTGAGTCAGGGCCGAGCCAAGCGCTTCGGGATGAGGCGTTTGTGCCAGCCGGCCATCCTGGGTGACGCGCAGGCATTCGCGCTCGATACCGTGCAGGCACTGCTTGAGCAGGGACAGGTTGGCAGGCGCGCCGAGCAATTGCAGGCGGCGGTTGAGAAGTTCGCTCAAGTTGATGTCCTTACGCGTCGATCGCCCCGATATGGGGATGGCCGTGACGTTATGCAAGGTCGAAGCGGGCGCCCGATCGTTTGGAGCCGGTGTTCGGCCGCGTCAGGTTTGCCATTCGGCATTGCTTCTTACCTGCCGAACTTACCCCAGTTCGCTTGGCCGGGCTATAGAGCGGCGAAGGTCCCTTGGGCCTTGGCCACCATTTTGCTGCCTTGCATCACCTCCGCTTCGACTACCAGGGTGCGGCGGCCGGCGTGGATCACCTTGGCAACACAGCTCACTTCGCCATCGGCCACCGCCCGCAGGTAGTTGATCTTGCACTCCAGGGTCACGCTCTGCTTGTCGAAGCCATGGGATGTGGAGCAGGCCAGGCCCATGGCGATATCGACCAGGCTGAACAAGGCGCCGCCATGCAGAACCCCGCCGCGGTTACGCAGCGGTGGGGTCAGCGCGAGGGCCACTTCGGCTGCGCCTTCGTCCAGGCGGACGACTTTGCAGCCCAAGAGTTGGCTGAAGGCGCTTTGCGCGACGTCCGCCGGGATGTCCATCAGCGTTTCTTCAATGGCTTAGCGTTGGCGAACAGGCTTGCCATCGCTCCGTTGGCCGGCGCTGCGGTCGCAGTCTCGCGTGCCTTGGCGGCGGGGGCGGGACGGTTGCCAGCCGGGCGGCTGCTGCCACGGTGACCTTCCACTTTCTCCCCAGGTGTATCGCTCATGCGCATGGACAGCCCGATGCGCTTACGGGGGATATCCACTTCCATCACCTTGACCTTGACCACGTCGCCGGCTTTTACCGCCTCGCGAGGATCTTTGACGAATTTCTCAGACAAGGCCGAAATATGGACCAGGCCGTCCTGATGCACTCCAATGTCGACGAAAGCCCCAAAGTTGGTCACGTTGGTAACTACGCCTTCCAGCATCATGCCCGGTTGGAGGTCCTTCAAGTCCTCGACGCCGTCTTGGAAGGCGGCGGTCTTGAATTCAGGGCGCGGGTCGCGGCCGGGTTTGTCCAGTTCCTTAAGGATGTCGGTCACGGTGGGCAAGCCGAAGGTCTCGTCGGTATAGCGGGCCGGATCGAGGCGGCGCAAAAAGGTGCTGTCGCCGATCAGCGAACGGATGTCGCGATCGGTCTGGGCGGCGATGCGCTGCACGAGAGGGTAGGCTTCCGGGTGAACCGCCGAGGCGTCCAGCGGGTTGTCGCCATTCATCACCCGCAGAAAGCCCGCGGCCTGCTCGAAGGTCTTTTCCCCGAGACGGCTGACTTTTTTCAGCTCGGCGCGGGTGCGGAAGGCGCCATTGGCGTCCCGGTGGGCAACGATGTTCTGCGCCAGGGTCGCATTAAGGCCCGAGATGCGTGACAACAAGGCTACGGACGCGGTGTTCACGTCCACCCCCACAGCGTTCACGCAGTCCTCCACTACCGCGTCCAGGCCCCGCGCCAGCTTCAGCTGAGAGACGTCGTGCTGGTACTGGCCCACGCCGATGGACTTGGGATCGATCTTGACCAGCTCGGCGAGCGGGTCCTGCAGGCGTCGGGCGATGGACACGGCGCCACGCAGCGATACATCCAGCTCCGGAAACTCTTTGGCCGCCAGCTCCGAGGCTGAGTACACCGACGCACCCGCTTCGGACACCATGACCTTGGTGAGCTTGAGGGCTGGGTATTTTTTGATCAGCTCGGCAGCGAGCTTATCCGTTTCCCGGCTCGCAGTGCCGTTTCCGATGGCGATCAGGTCCACGTTATGCCGGGCGCAAAGTGCGCCTAGGACGGCAAGGGTCTGGTCCCACTGGTTTTTCGGAACGTGCGGGTACACGGTGGCGGTGTCCAGCAGCTTGCCGGTGGCATCGACCACCGCCACCTTGCAGCCGGTGCGCAGGCCGGGGTCCAGCCCCAGGGTCGCGCGAGGGCCGGCGGGGGCAGCCAGCAGCAGGTCATGAAGGTTGTGGGCGAATACATTGATCGCTTCGGCTTCGGCCTGCTCGCGCAGCTCGCCAAGCAGGTCATTTTCCAGCGAAGTATAGAGCTTGACCTTCCAGGTCCAGCGCACCACCTCGCCCAGCCATTTGTCCGCTGCGCGGTTCTGGTTCTTCAGCCCGAAATGCTCTGCCACCATCAGCTCGCAAGGATGGAGAGTGCCGGGCAATTCCTCGCCGACTTTCAGCGAAACGCTGAGGATGCCTTCGTTGCGCCCGCGAAAGATCGCCAGGGCCCGGTGCGAGGGTACGTTCTTGAGGGGCTCGTCGTGCTCGAAGTAGTCACGGAATTTCGCCCCTTCCTCTTCTTTGCCGGGCACGATGCGTGCGGCCAGGGTCGCCTGCTCGTTGAGAAACCCGCGCAGCCTGCCGAGCAAGGTGGCGTCCTCGGCGAAGCGTTCCATGAGAATGTATTTGGCGCCTTCAAGAACCGCACGCACATCGGCATAGCCTTTTTCGGCATCGACGAAGCGCGCAGCTTCTGCCTCGGGGGCTAGCTGCGGGTCGCCGAGCAGGGCGTCGGCCAGCTCACCGAGGCCGGCTTCGAGAGCGATCTGGCCCTTGGTGCGGCGTTTTTGCTTGTATGGCAGGTAGAGGTCTTCGAGGCGGGTCTTGGTATCCGCCAGGTTGATTTCGCGGGCGAGTTCCGGGGTCAGCTTGCCTTGCTCTTCGATGCTGGCCAGGATGCTCGCGCGGCGCTCGTCGAGTTCGCGAAGGTAGCGCAGGCGTTCTTCAAGATGGCGCAGTTGGGTATCGTCCAGGCTACCGGTCACTTCCTTACGGTAGCGGGCGATGAAGGGCACGGTAGAGCCTTCATCGAGCAGGGCAACCGCGGCTGCGACCTGTTGCGGGCGCACGCCCAGTTCTTCTGCGATGCGGCTATTGATGCTTTCCATAAAACCACCTGAATACTGTAATGCCTGTGCCCGCTGCAAGCAGGCGGCAAACCGGGCCGGGCACTCGCCGGCGGAAAAAGCGTCGCATTATAACCAGCGAAACGTGGCAAGGGGCCTCGCCGGTGCATTTCCGACTGTCCGAGACGTGCCCAGGAAAAATCTGCTAACAATGCGCAAAGCACGTCCCATGGCCGCTGCGACATAATGCGCGCCGACAGCAAAGGAGTCTTTCATGAGCAGCACCGCCCAGATCACCGAAGGCGAAAAAATCCTTATCGTGGATGACGACCCCGGCTTGAGCAGCCTGCTGGAGCGCTTCTTCGTCAGCAAGGGCTACCGCGCTCGCGCCGTACCCAACGTCGAGCAAATGGACCGCCTGCTCAGCCGCGAGGTGTTCAACCTGGTGGTGCTCGACCTGATGCTGCCCGGCGAAGATGGCCTCTCCGCGTGCCGTCGGTTGCGCGCCGCCAATAACCAGATCCCGATCATCATGCTCACGGCGAAGGGTGACGAATTGAGCCGTATCAAGGGGCTGGAGCTCGGCGCCGACGATTACCTGGCCAAACCGTTCAACCCCGATGAACTGGCCGCACGAGTGAAAGCGGTATTACGCCGCCAGGCCACGCCAGTACCCGGCGCGCCTGCGGCAAGCGACGAAACCGTTTCCTTTGGCGATTACGAGTTGTCGCTGGCCACGCGGGAGCTCAAGCGCGGCGAAGAAGTACATATGCTGACCACGGGTGAGTTCGCGGTGCTCAAAGCACTGGTTATGCACGCTCGCGAGCCACTAACCCGAGACAAGCTCATGAACCTTGCCCGCGGCCGCGAATGGGATGCGCTCGAGCGTTCCATCGACGTGCAGATTTCCCGGCTGCGCCGGATGATCGAACCCGACCCTTCCAAGCCTCGCTATATCCAGACGGTCTGGGGTGTCGGCTATGTCTTCGTGCCGGACGGCAACCCCAGCAAGTGACTCACCTTTTTGACAGGTGGTGCCCTCGCGGCAACGCCTGCTTGTTCTTGTATTGCCGGGGCGCTCGGCTCGTTACTCCGAGGTATGCTGGCACCTATGAAAACCCCGTTGTGGTTCCCCCAAAGCTTCTTCGCTCGCACATTGTGGCTGGTGCTTATCGTCGTGCTGTTTTCCAAGGCGCTGACCTTGGTGTACCTGCTGATGAACGAAGACGTGCTGGTGGACCGGCAATACAGCCACGGCGTTGCCTTAACACTGCGGGCTTATTGGGCGGCTGACGAAGCCAACCAGGGCAAGATTGCCGAAGCCGCGGGTTTGTTGCGAGTTTCCGGCGAGGCTGTGCCGGAGGGCGAGCAGCACTGGCCGTACAGCGAAATCTACCAGCGGCAGATGCAGGCGGAACTTGGCGACGACACCGAGGTGCGATTGCGGGTGCATGCACCACCAGCGCTGTGGGTACGAGCGCCGAGCATCGGGCCGGACTGGCTCAAGGTCCCGCTCTACCCCCACCCTTTGCGGGGTCAGAAAATCTGGAGCGTGCTAGGTTGGTTCCTGGCTATCGGCCTGTTGTCCACTGCCTCGGCCTGGATCTTCGTCCGGCAACTCAACCAGCCCTTGAAGCACCTGGTGTTCGCTGCGCGCCAGCTTGGTCAGGGACGTAGCGTGCGCTTGCCGATCAGCGACACGCCCAGTGAGATGACCGAGGTCTACAGCGCCTTCAACCAGATGGCAGAGGATGTCGAGCAAGCTGGCCGCGAGCGAGAGCTAATGCTGGCCGGGGTTTCTCATGACCTTCGAACACCGCTGACGCGCCTGAGATTGTCATTGGAGCTGATGAGCAGCGACAGTGAATTCGCCGAGGAAATGGTCCGTGACATCGAAGACATGGACGCCATCCTCGACCAGTTCATGGCCTTTATCCGCGATGGTCGCGACGAAACCGTCGAGGAGGTCGACCTCGGTGCGCTGGTTGAGGAGGTGGTCGCTCCGTTCAACCAGCCCGAGCCGCAAGTTCGGCTGTGCCTGGAACCTATCCCGCCCTTTCCGCTGCGGCGTGTTTCGATCAAGCGGCTGCTGAACAACCTCATTGGCAACGCCTTGTATCACGCCGGCACCGGGGTTGAAGTGGCGGCCTTCGTATCGGGCGATTCCAGCGCCCCTTATGTAGTGCTCAGCGTGCTGGACCGAGGTGAAGGAATAGACCCGCTGGAGTTCGAGGGCATTTTCAATCCCTTTACCCGTGGGGATCGGGCGCGCAGCAAGGGTACCGGGCTAGGCTTGGCGATCGTCAAGCGGATCGCCTCGATGCATGGGGGCAATGTAGAGCTGCGCAATCGCGCCGGTGGCGGGCTGGAAGCGCGAGTACGGCTGCCACTGAACCTGATGTTGCCGCGAGACGCGGTTTAGCGGCATGTCGAGTGGCGTGTCGCCCGCTGCGGGCCAAGCCCGGCCGCTACGGCGAGCGATGCAGCAGACGGCCTAGCCTGCGAGATATTCCGCCGCATTAACCGCCACTGTAAGCCTGGCGGTGGGCCCTCAGCCCTTGCCTTTGGTGCGCGTAAGGTTGGGGCCGCCGTTTTTTTCCAAATGCTCGATGATCATGCTGGCGACGTTCTTACCAGTGGTGGACTCGATCCCTTCCAGCCCCGGTGAGGAGTTGACCTCCATGACCAGCGGCCCATGATTGGAACGCAGGATATCTACCCCTGCCACGCTCAAGCCCATTACCTTGGCGGCGCGAATGGCTGTCATGCGCTCTTCCGGGGTGATCTTGATCAGGCTTGCACTGCCGCCTCGGTGGAGGTTGGAGCGGAATTCGCCCGGTTTGGCCTGCCGCTTCATCGAGGCGATCACTCTGTCGCCGACCACGAAGCAGCGGATATCGGCACCACCGGCTTCCTGAATATATTCCTGCACCATGATGTTCTGCTTCAGGCCCATGAACGCTTCGATCACAGACTCAGCCGCCTTGGTCGTTTCACACAGCACTACACCAATGCCCTGAGTGCCTTCGAGTACCTTGATCACCAGGGGGGCGCCATTGACCATGCGGATCAAATCCGGAATATCGTCCGGGGAGTGCGCAAAGCCGGTTACCGGCAGGCCAACCCCTTTGCGCGACAGTAGTTGCAACGATCGGAGCTTGTCCCGCGAGCGAGCGATGGCCACGGATTCATTGAGCGGGAACACGCCCATCATCTCGAACTGGCGCAGCACGGCACAACCATAAAAGGTTACAGAGGCACCGATACGCGGGATGACCGCGTCGAAGCCCTCTAGCGGCTTGCCCCGATAGTGAATCTGCGGCTTGTGGCTGGCGATGTTCATGTACGCCCGGAGCGTATCCACTACGACCACTTCGTGACCGCGCTCGATGCCGGCCTCGACCAGCCGGCGGGTGGAATACAGGCGCGGGTTGCGCGATAGCACAGCGATTTTCATTGAACACCTGGGGCAGTGGAAAGGGAGGCCGGGGATAGCGGTTTGTCCTGCAGGTAAGTCTTGCCGGGGTTCACTACCAACTGGCCGTCTATCAGCGCCTTGGACCCCAGCAACAGCCGATAGCGCATGGCCCTACGGCAAGCGAGGGTGAACTCGACCTGCCAGACCCGATCGCCGAGCGCCAGCAACGTGCTTATGACATAGCGCGTTTGCGCTAGGCCGTTGGAGCTTTTGATGGTTTTCATCGCCACCAGCGGCGCTTCGCAGCGCCGATGACGCAACTGGACGACCGAGCCCAGGTGAGCGTTGAAGCGCACCCAAGGTTCCCCGTTGCGCTCGAAGGGCTCGATTTCACTGGCATGCAGGCTGGACGTGCTGGCGCCAGTGTCTATTTTGGCGCGCAGCCCCGCTACGCCTAGTTCAGGTAGGGCGATCCATTCGCGCAGGCCAATGACGGTAAGGTGGTCGAAAGTCTTCAACAAAAAATCGCCCGAAATAATTCACCCAGACGCGCAGCGGCGGCCATCACGACAGACCCGCCTTTGCATAGACCGCGGCACCGCGCAGATTGCGTCAGCGGTTGCGCTTGTGCCGCACTGTAAACAAAGCAAGGGCGCGTTGCATCCATCCGCGACGGTAGTAGAGTGGATGGATGTTTCCAAATGAGGTCAGGCAGTGGCACAGCAGGCTGAGCACGACGAAAAGGTCCGGCTGGACAAATGGCTCTGGGCTGCGCGGTTCTACAAGACCCGCGCCCTAGCCAAGGCGGCTATCGAGAGCGGCAAGGTGCACTGCCGCGGCGAGCGCTGCAAACCCGGCAAGGAGCCGAAAATCGGCGACGAGTTCCAATTGCGGACCGGCTTCGACGAGCGGACAGTGGTCGTGATGGCATTGTCAGACGTGCGCCGTGGTGCCCCCGAAGCCCAGCAGCTTTATGCCGAAACCGAGCAGAGCATTGCCCGCCGCGAACAGGCCGCGGCGTTGCGCAAGGCCGGCGCTTTAGGTGTTGCCAGCGACGGCAAACCTACCAAGAAGCAGCGCCGGCAGCTGTTCCAGTTCCGTTCCGAGGGTTCGTAATGGCCGGTGGTCGGGAGCCGCGCCTCTACGAGGCGCTGACCACGCTCAGGCGGCGAATCCCCGGCAGCTTGGTAAGCAGGTTGAACACGGGGTTGGTCAACTCCACGAGCCAGGTGCTGGCATGTGCCACAAAGGGCGTGTAGCAAGACCACCCCAGCGCTAACAGCGCCATGATCATGCCGCCGATGTAGTCATCCTGGCCCCAGTGCGCGCCAGCAACCAGGCGCGGCATCATGAACAGCAGTGTTAAAGCCCACACCACCAGCCACTGGCCGGCGCGACGGCTGTTATAGCTCATATAAAAGGCCCAGATCAGCAGTACCGAGGCATGGTCGCCCGGAAAGCTGGAACTGGATTGATCCTTGAGTTCCCATTTCTTCTCTAGGTAGGGATACCAGTCGCTCAGGTGAACCGCCCCCGGCAGCACCAGGGTAGGGCTGTCATGTTGCCAGCCCATCGCGTCGCACACCTTCGAAAACAGCGCACGCACCACCAATAGCAGTACCAAGGTGGCGATGAAGCCCCAGAACGCTTGACGTACCTGAGCCGCCTTAAATACCCAGTCGCCGCGGATCAACAGCAGCAGTAGAATGAGGCCGACCAGTGCGTCGAACGGCCGCAGGCTGCCCACAGTCCATACATAACGCCAACCCACGTTGGTCGCCAAGGGCTGGTTAAGCTGAGTGAACAGTGCCTCGTCAAAGGCGGTGAAGGCCGTATGGCCGGCAGGCCATACCCAAGCGCACAACAACGCAATCGCAATCAAGTTGCACAGGAGCAGCCCGCGCGGATTCCAGCTTGCCCGGAACAGTGCCGGTTTGTTCATATATACCTCTGTCAGCGACGTCCTATCGCACCCCTGCTGGTGCATCGAGTCGGGCTTTTATCAGCGCCGATACATATTTTGTCATCTTTTTGTGATAGCCGAACCTATGCACGATCTGCCGAACAATGATTTCACCCAACGTTTCATCTTCGACGACGCCGACGTGCGCGGCGAAATGGTCTCGCTAGAGCGCAGCTATGCCGAAGTCTTGGCTAAGCATCCCTATCCCGCACCTGTGGCGAAGTTGCTAGGTGAGTTCGTCGCCGCTGCCGCGTTGCTTGCCGGGACACTCAAGTTCGACGGCTTGTTGATACTGCAGGCGCGGTCCGACGGGCCTATTCCCCTGCTGATGGTCGAGTGCTCCAACACGCTGCAAGTGCGTGGGCTCGCCCGCTACGACCAAGCGCTGATCGGTGCGGAAGACGGCTTGCAGGCGCTGATGCCCAATGGCACTCTGGCAATGACCATTGACCCCACCCAGGGGCAGCGGTACCAGGGCATCGTTTCGCTTGATGGGGAAAATCTCTCGGCGTGCTTCTCGAACTACTTTGCCCTGTCGGAGCAATTGGGTACTCGTTTCCGGCTCGAGGCGGACGGCCACCGGGCACGGGGCATGTTGCTGCAGCAGTTGCCTGCGGAAAAACGCAAGGATCCACAAGAACGTGACGATAACTGGCAGCATTTGCTGGCGCTGGCCGGTACCTTGAGCACGCAAGAATTGCTGAGCCTGGACAACGAGACGATCCTGCACCGCCTCTATCACGAGGAGCAGGTGCGGCTTTTCGATCGGCAGCCGGTGGAGTTCCAGTGCAGTTGCTCGCGGGAGCGCTCGGCGCGGGCGTTGATCAGCCTCGGCGAGGACGACGCACAAGCGTTGCTCAAGGAAGAAGGCGGCACCGTGGAAATCGATTGCCAGTTCTGTAACCAGCGCTACCTGTTCGACGCCGCAGATGTTGCGCAACTCTTTGCGGGCGGTGGAGTCGATGCACCGTCAGATAGCCGTCACTGAACAGTTTCAGCAACGTAAATAAGGCTGCAAGCGCCGGAATAGCGCCGTTTCGAGCGGAGAGAGCTACTCTTTTCCCTCGGTTCTAGGCATAATCCGGCCACTTTTTAGCTGTAGTAGGGTGCGGTTTTCTACTACAAACGTTTGGAGCACTCGGCTAAATCGCCGACGGGGATTCTCATGACGCAAGCCAAAAACGCCGTGTATACCGATATCAGCATCGCTCAACTGGTCGAAGAGGCCATCCGTCGCGGTGAAGGTGAGCTTGCCGCCAATGGCTCGCTGGTCGTGAAAACCGGGCACCGCACCGGCCGTTCGCCAGTCGACCGCTTCATCGTGGAAGAGCCGTCCAGCCAGGACGACATTGCCTGGGGCCCGATCAACCGCAAGTTTGCGGCGGACAAGTTCGACGCCTTGTGGGATCGTGTCAGCGCCTACGTTGCCGAGCGCGATCACTTCGTTTCCCATGTTCACGTAGGCTCCGACGCCAGCCACTACCTGGCCGTGAAGATGACCACCGAAACTGCCTGGCACAACCTGTTCGGCCGTTGCCTGTTCATCAACCCGGAGCAGTACAACCCTGCCTCCCGGCAAGAATGGCAGGTACTCAACGCTCCTTGGTTCACCTGTGAACCAGAGCGTGACGGCACCAACTCCGACGGCTGTGTGATCATCAACTTCGCCGCCAAGAAGGTCCTGATCGCTGGCATGCGTTACGCCGGCGAGATGAAAAAGGCCATGTTCTCCGTACAGAACTTCCTGCTGCCGGCCGCTGACGTTCTGCCGATGCACTGCGCGGCGAACATGGGCGAGGATGGCGACGTTACCCTGTTCTTCGGCCTGTCCGGCACCGGCAAGACCACCCTCTCGGCGGATGAAAGCCGCTACTTGATCGGCGACGACGAACACGGTTGGGGCGAAGGCGTAGTCTTCAATATCGAAGGTGGCTGCTACGCGAAGTGCATCGACCTGACCCAGAAGAACGAGCCGGTGATCTGGAAAGCCATCCAGTTCGGCGCGGTGCTGGAAAACGTGGTGCTGAACCCGGAAACCCGCCTACCGGACTACACCGACGATAGCCTGACCCAGAACAGCCGTGCGGCTTATCCTCGCGAACTCATCGACAAGATCGCACCGAAGAACCTCGGTGGCGAGCCCAATGCCGTTATCTTCCTGACCTGCGACCTGACCGGTGTGCTGCCGCCAGTGTCGATCCTCAACGAAGAACAGGCCGCTTACCACTTCCTGTCCGGCTATACCGCACTGGTTGGCTCCACTGAAATGGGTTCCGGTGCCGGCATCAAGTCGACCTTCTCCACCTGTTTCGGTGCGCCGTTCTTCCCGCGCCCGGCTGGCGTTTACGCTGAGCTGCTGATCAAGCGCATCCGTGCCTTCGGTTCCAAGGTATACCTGGTTAACACCGGCTGGACCGGCGGTGGCTACGGCGTGGGCAAGCGTTTCAACATCCCCACTACTCGTGGCGTGATTGCTGCTATTCAAAGCGGCGCGTTGGTTGGCGCTGAAACCGAGCATCTGGACATCATCAACCTGGACGTGCCAAAAGCCGTTCCCGGTGTTGACACCGGCCTGCTCAAGCCGCGCACCACGTGGGCTGACCCGGCAGCTTACGACGAAGCCGCGAAAGGCCTCGCCGCGCTCTTCGTGGAAAACTTCAAGAAATTCGAAGTTTCCGACGCTATCCGTGCCGCCGGTCCTCAGCTGTAATTAGCCCGGCGTAACGAAAAACCCCGCCTGTGTGCGGGGTTTTTTTTGGAGGGTGTTGCGAACGGGGGCAACCGATATTTGCGAGCTGCCGCCCGGTCCTACACGGCCCTTTAGGGCGCAAAGCCCTGCGCGACGGCACAAAACTGGCTGCGTGCATCGCGGGTTTCGCGATCGTGGGCCTTTTCAGCGCGGCGGGTCCAGTCTTTACACTGATCGCGGAAGTACTGCTGGGCGGCGCGGCGGCATTCGCGATGCTCGATGCTGTCGTCCGGAAAGTTGAAGCACACTGAGTTCTGGTCGATCTCGTTATCTTCGATCCGCCAGCGGGCGACATAACGGTTCGGGCCGTCCCACTCGCGGATAGTGACAGATGCAATCTGTACCTGCCGCGGAGCGGTCGCCGCGGGTCTGTTGGCTCCAGCTTTGAACTGAGCCAGATATTGCGCGGACACCAAGCCCTGTGGGGTTGTTGGCGGGGCAGCCTGCTCGGTAGGCGCGGCCGCTTTAGGCGACCCCGCCCTGGCGGGGGCATTGATGATCACTACGGTCGCCTGGTTGACCACTTGATTGGCGACGGCGGTATTCACTACCGCTACTGGACGGACCTCGGGCTCAGTCACCACCGGCGTAGGTGGGTTCGTTGCAGCCACGGCTGCTACGTCACCCGCACCGCCGCGGTTACTCAACCCCCAGCCGGCGATCGCAATCGCCACCACTGCCAACAACCATACGGTACCCCGCCCTTCACGCGCAGGCGGTGCAGGGCGGGCCGAGCGCGCGCTCCCCAGCACCACGTCTATCTGGCTGGGGTCCAGGCGCTGGAAGTGAGTGAGGCCGTCGTCATTGGCTGAAGTCATCGCGGGTTTCCTGGCGTGCCGACACCACTGCGCTGGCTATCGAGCAGGATGATGTCGCAATGCTGTTACATTTGCGCGGCAGAGTAAACGTGACTTCAGAAAATGAACAGAGGGGGCGCGAGCATTTGGTCGGAATGGATCCGAGCAGGAAGGGCGGCGCAAGCCGCCCGGGGTGCAGAGCGGCTTAGCGATGGCGCCAGTGCTTGCGATGCCCGTAATGCCGCCCATGGTCGTGTTCCCAGCGGCGGTCGGCGCGGCCACGGTAATTGCCGCCACGCTCATGGTCGTCGTCCGCGCCCATATAGTTGCCAAGGGCACCTCCGGCGCCACCCCCCGCCGCGGCGCCGATCAGGCTGCCGGTGCTGCCCCCTACGCTGCGGCCGATCACGTTACCGCCGGCTGCGCCCAAGGCGCCGCCAATGGCCGCTTGGCCACGGCTGTGCTTGTCGGCGCCCACGGCACTCCCGGCCGCGCCGCCTAGGCCAGCGCCGATGGCTGAGCCGGTGCTGCCACCTAGCTGTTGGCCAACCACCGAACCCAGAACCCCACCCAAGGCGCCTCCAACGCCAGCTTCGGTAGTGCCGCCGGCAAACGCCGCGCCGCTGACCAGGCTGAGGGACAACGCAATAACGGAGGCAAGCTTCATGTAAGGAATCTCAGGCTTAGGACGGCGCGATCCTGCTGCGGCGAGCCCTGGCTTACAACCGAAAACCGATCAATCGCACGACTTCGTCACAAATAGCTAACTTATTGTTTTAACTATGAAACTTGAGAAGGAAAAGCGGGTCGGAACCTATCCGGCCCGCTTCACCGAAGCGTGCAGGGTCAGAGAATACGCGCGCTTTCGCGGGCACGCTCGAAGCGTATAGCCACGAACTTCGAAGTAGGGGTATGGCTGCCGTCGCCCACGCTTTCCAGCGGAACCAGCGGGTTGGTTTCGGGATAATAGGCCGCCGCCTGACCCGCCGGGATATCGAACGGCAGCAAGGTGAACCCGCTCACCCGCCGCTCGCGCCCATCTGCCCAGACCGACACCATGTCCACCTTCTGCCCCGGCTGATAGCCCAGGCGGATGATGTCTGCTTCGTTCGCGAACACCACCTCGCGCTGCCCGCGCACACCCCGGTAGCGGTCGTCCAGGCTGTAGATGGTGGTGTTGTACTGGTCGTGGGAGCGCATGGTTTGCAGGATCAGATCCGGTGCCGCACCAGCCGCGTGCACTTTGTCGTGGAGCAGGTCGGCCGGGAGCGCGTTGGCCTTGAAATTGGCGCGGCCACTCGCAGTGTTCCAGCGCCGGGCTGCGGCCGTGTTTCCCAGATAAAAGCCGCCGGGGTGGTCTAGCCGGGTGTTGAAGTCGGTGAAGCCTGGAATGGTGTCGGCAATCAGCTCGCGCACGCGCCGATAATCAGCGATCAGCCAGTGCCAGTCCACGGGCCGCGGGCCCAGCGTTGCATGAGCGATACCAGCGATGATCGCCGGCTCGGAGCGCATCAGGGGCGACAGCGGTTGCAGCTGACCGAAGGAGGCGTGAACCATGGAGAACGAATCCTCTACGGTCACCGCTTGCGGCCCCTCTGCCTGGCGGTCGATATCGGTGCGGCCGAGGCAGGGCAGGATCAGTGCCTGTTCGCCGTGGATCAGATGGCTGCGGTTGAGCTTGGTACTGATGTGCACGGTCAGCTGGCAATTGCGCAGCGCTTCGGCGGTCCGCGGGGTATCCGGCGTGGCTTGGGCAAAGTTGCCACCCAGGCCGATGAACACCTTGGCACGCCCGTCGAGCATGGCGTGTATGGCCTCCACGGTGTTGTGCCCCTGCTGGCGCGGCACCGAAAAGCCGAAGCGCTTTTCCATGGCATCGAGCAGGAACACCGGCGGGCGTTCGTTGATGCCCATGGTCCGGTCACCCTGAACGTTGCTATGGCCCCGCACAGGACAGAGCCCGGCGCCTGGGCGGCCGATATTGCCGCGCAGCAGCATCAGGTTGGCCAGCTCCTGGATGGTAGGTACCGAATGGCGGTGCTGGGTAATGCCCATGGCCCAGCACATAATCACCTTGGTGCCTTTGGCGTACATACGCGCGGCGCGCTCCACCTCCACCAAGGGCAGGCCGGACTGCTCTACGATCTGCTCCCAGCTGGTGGCATCCACCATAGCCAGGTACTCATGGACCTCGGCGGTGTGGGCGTTGATGAACTCATGGTCGAACACCGCTGGGCCGCCGCTGGCCTGGGCATCTCGCTCCCACTGCAGCAGGAACTTGGCCATGCCGCGAGCGATGGCCATGTCGCCACCCAACGCCGGGCGGAAGTAAGCGGTGTTGGTCGGGCGGTCACCGTTGGTGAGCATTTCCAGCGGATGTTGCGGGTGCTGGAAACGCTCCAGGCCGCGCTCCTTGAGCGGGTTGACACACACCACCTGCGCGCCTCGCTCCACAGCCTCGCGCAAAGGCTCGAGCATGCGCGGATGGTTGGTGCCAGGGTTCTGGCCCCACACAAAAATCGCATCAGCGTGCTCGAAGTCCTCGAATGTCACCGTGCCTTTGCCCACCCCCACGCTTTGCGACAAAGCCACGCCACTGGCTTCGTGGCACATGTTGGAGCAGTCGGGGAAGTTGTTGGTCCCGAAGGCCCGCACGAACAGCTGGTAGAGGTAGGCCGCTTCGTTACTGGCACGGCCAGAGGTGTAGAACTCAGCCTGATCGGGGCTTTCGAGGCTGTTCAGATGGCTGGCGATCAGGGCGAAGGCATCGTCCCAGGCGATGGGTTTGTAGCGGTCGGTTTCGGGGTCATACACCATGGGCTCGGTCAATCGCCCTTGGTACTCAAGCCAGTAATCGCTCTGCTCAAGCAGCGAGCGCACGCTATGGCGGGCGAAAAAGGCGGCGTCTACCCGGCGCTTGGTCGCCTCCCAGTTGACGGCCTTGGCGCCGTTTTCGCAAAACTTCACCATGCCGTCTTCTGGCGACTCGCCCCAAGCGCAGCCCGGGCAATCGAAGCCGCCGTTCTGGTTGGTCTTGAGCAAGGCGCGAATGTTCTTCAAGGCATTACCGCTGCCCAGCCAGAAACGCGTCACGCTTTGTAGCGCGCCCCAGCCAGCGGCTGGGCCAGTGTAGGGCTTGTAACGCGCAGGGGAGGCGGGGGCTGTCTCGGCCTTGAGTCGGGTAGTCACGGTCAAATCTCCATCGCGGGGCTGTACACCCGCGGGGCACTGTGGTGCGGCAAATGTATGAGGTTCAAATGGTGCTGGCGCGCCCACTGGCAGGCGAGGCCGGTGGGGGCCGAGAAGCTGACGAGGGTGTGAATCCCCGCGCGCAGCATTTTCTGGATGAGTTCCAGGCTGCAACGGCTGGTCATCACCACTAATCCGCCACGGGTATCGATGCGTTGGCGCAGCAGGGCACCGATCAGTTTGTCCAAGGCGTTGTGACGGCCGATGTCTTCGCGAGCCAGCAGCAGTTCGCCTTGGCCGTTCATGAAGCCTGCGGCGTGAACGGCACCTGAATGTTGCGCCAAGGGTTGGAGGTCGCTGATGCGCTGGCGCAGCCCTTCCAGCCAGGCCGCCGGCGGCAAGGGTGCCGGGGCGAGCACTGGCAGCTCGGGCAGTGCCTGGTCTACTGCTTCCACACCACACAGGCCGCAGCCGCTGGTGCCCGCAAGCTGCCGGCGGTGGTCCTTGAGGGCCCAGAAGGCTCGGCTGGAAATCTCGACGTGGGCGTGCCGGGCGGCGTCATCGCCCTGGATCTGAATGTCGAAAACGTCTTCGATGCCGGAGACGATGCCGCTGGCGACGCTGAAGCCGACCACGAAGTCTTCCAGGTCTCGGGGGCTGACCAACATCACCGCCTGGCTGACTCCGTTGTACGCCACCGCCAGGGCCACCTCCTCGGCCAGCGCGGCACGAGCAGGCTCGCTACCGTCCAGGGCTGCATAGCCGTAGTCCTGGCTGGCGGACGGCACGGCGTCGGCAGTCGCCAAGGGCGCTGAGTGCGGGGCGGGCATGTGTAGGTACCGGCAGTTTGGTTCATGGAGCCTATGCCGGGTGGGACTGGCCGTCTAATCGCTTATTCCGATTCGCTGATAGATGGCGTCGATCAGCCTCCGGCGCTCATGCTCTGGCAATAGGTGAAGCAAGCTTGTGCCAGAGGTGAACGGGGCGCCGTCCGGCGCATGATCAGACCCAGGCTGGCGAGCGTTTGCGCCTGTTCGATCGGCTGTAGGCGCAAGTGCTCGGTGAGCGCTTCCAGGCCGCCATGCAGGGGCATGATTGCGCAACACAGGCCCCCATGCACCGCCTGCAACAGCTGGTGCACGGCGTCCGTTTGCAGCAGCGGCCGGGGGCGCAGGCCTCGGCTATGGAATGCATGGTCGATGGACTGGCGAAAATGCATTCCGCTGGTGAGCAGGCCCAAGGGCAGCTCGTTGATCGCCTCCCAGCTCAACGGCGCCTCGCCGAACTGGTAATGGCGTTGGTCATGGAGCAAGCCCATGCGGGTTTCGCTGAGCGGCAGCGATTCGAACTGGGACGGGTCGAGCCGATCCAGGTAAGACACGCCCAAATCCAGCTGGTTGCTGGCCAGCTGTTCAAGCAGTTGGTCCGAACTCAGCGAGCTCAGTTCGAAGCGCAACTCAGGGTGCAAGCTATGCAAGCCGCGCAGCAAGGGCACCGGGTCGAAACTCGACAACGGCACCACCCCCAGGCGCAGCGTCCCTACCAAGTGCCCGCGGCAGGCGGCGGCTTCGGCCTGCAGGCCGTCGTAGGCAGCCAGCACCGTGCGCGCCCAGGCCAGAATGCGCTCGCCCGGCGGGGTGAAGCCTTCAAAGCGCTGGCCACGGTTTACCAGCGGGAGGTCGAGTTCTTCCTCGAGGTTGCGCAGGCGCATGGACAATGTGGGCTGGGTAATGTGGCAGCGGGCCGCGGCCTGGCCGAAATGCCGTGTTTCATCCAGTGCCACCAGGAACTTGAGCTGCTTGATGTCCATTCAGGCCCCTTGTTGGCGCGCCACGCCGGCCAGGCCAGCCAGCAGCTCACGAAAGTCCTCGACCGCTTCGAACTCCTCGGTGTTCTTGCGCCCTTTGCGGCTGTCCGGTTCGCTTACCGCCAGCAGGTGGCCAATGCCATAGGCGCGCGCGCTGCGCAGGATGGGCAAGGTATCGTCGATGAACAGGGCACGGGCAGGGTCGAAGGCCAGGTCGGCCTGCAGCGCGTCCCAGAACTGCGCCGCTTCCTTCGGATAGCCGTAGTCGTGAGAGGTGATCAGCCGGTCGAACCAGGGTGCCAGGGCAATCCGCTCGAGCTTGAGCGACAGCGAATCGCGATGGGCGTTGGTGATCAGCACCAGGCGCTTGCCAGCGCCCTTGACCGCCTCAAGGAAGGTATCGGCATGCGGCCGCAGGGCGATCAGCTCGGCAATCTCGTGCTTGAGCTCGAGGATCGGCAGGTTCAGCTCGCGGCTCCAGAAGTCCAGGCAATACCAGTTGAGCTGGCCGGCATGCGTTTCGAATAACGGCCGCAGCTCCAGCTCCGCCATGGCCAGGCTTACCCCGTGCACGTCGGCGTAGCGCTGCGGCAGATGGTGCAGCCAGAAGTGATTGTCGAAATACAGGTCCAGCAACGTGCCGTCCATGTCGAGCAGGACGGTGTCTATTTCGGGCCAGGCTAAAGCAGGCATCGGAGGGCTCCCGGGCAGCGGAAAACAAGCTCAGCGTGGGCGCAAGCCAAGGTATAGTAACCCGTTCAAGCCAAGGAGCCGCCCCTATGCGCCACAAACCCACCGTACTGGCTCGTGAGATCGTCGCCAGCAGCCGTATCTTCCGGGTCGAGCAAGTGCAATTGCGCTTCGCCAACGGTGCCGAACGCACCTACGAACGGCTGGTAGGGCATGGCGGTGGCCATGGGGCGGTGATGATCGTGGCGATGGCTGATGCCGAACATGCGCTGTTGGTGGAGGAGTACTGCGGCGGCACCGAAACCTACGAGCGTTCGCTGCCCAAGGGGTTGATCGAGCCGGGGGAGGACGTGCTGGCGGCCGCGAACCGCGAGCTGAAGGAAGAAGCCGGCTTCGGCGCGCGCCAGCTGGAACACCTCACCGAGCTGTCCTTGTCGCCGGGTTACATGAGCCAGAAAATCCATGTGGTGCTGGCCACCGACCTCTTCGAGGAACGCCTTGAAGGCGATGAGCCTGAACCCATGCGGGTGGATAGGGTCAACCTGCGCGAGCTGGCCGAGCTGGCCCGTAATCCAGACTTCACCGAAGGGCGGGCGTTGGCTGCGCTGTACCTGGCGCGTGATCTGTTGATTCAGCGTGGGGTATTGAGCCTGTGACCTTTCCCCATCCACTGATGGAAGGCGTGCTGGCCGTCGCCCGCGACGCCGGCGCCGCCATTCTGCCGTTCTGGCGCGCCGGGGTTGCGGTGACCGCCAAGGCGGATGACTCACCGGTGACTGCCGCCGACCTGGCCGCCCATGATGTGATAGTCGCCGGGCTCACGCGTCTGGCACCGGCCATCCCGATCCTATCGGAAGAAGACTGCGACCTTCCGTTGGCCCAACGCGAAGGCTGGCAACAATGGTGGCTGGTCGACCCACTGGACGGCACCAAGGAGTTTATTTCCGGCAGCGACGAATTCACCGTGAACATCGCATTGGTGGCCGCAGGCAAGGTGGTCTTCGGCGTGGTGGCCATGCCGGTCACCGGCCGTTGCTGGTGGGGCGGGGCGGGGCTCGGTGCTTGGCGCTGCGACACGGGCCAGGAGGCGCTGCCGATCCAAGTGCGTTCGGCCCCACCGGCGGGCGAAGCCTTTACGGTGGTAGCGAGCCGGCGGCACTCTAGCCCGCAACAGGAGCGTCTGCTGGTCGGCCTGGGGGAAGCGGTAGGGGACCTGCAATTGACTAGCGTAGGTAGCTCGCTCAAGTTCTGCCTCGTTGCCGAAGGCGCGGCCGATTGTTACCCGCGCCTGGCGCCAACCTCCCAATGGGATACCGCCGCCGCCCAGGGTGTGCTGGAGGGCGCTGGCGGCGAAGTGGTAGATACCCAAGGGCAACCCTTCGAGTACCCCGCCCGGGAAAGCTTGCTGAATGGGCATTTTCTGGCGTTGCCGGCCGAAGCGCCATGGCGTGCTGCGCTGTTGGCGTTGTGCGCTGACGCTATCCCCTCCTAGCAGCCCAAAGTCCCGCACCAAACCCTGTGGGACCGGGCAGAGCCCGGGAACGGTCGGGTCATTGGAGTGGTGGGCGGTAGCAGCATCACGGGGTCAGTCATTCTCCTCGCCGCTGCCCACGCTCAACCCATGCTTGCGCAGCTTGTCGTGCAGCGTCTTGCGGGGAATGCCCAGTGCTTCGGCCAGGCTGCGCAATGAGGTATGGCCGCGGGCCATTTCAGCACTGATCAGCTGCCGCTCGAATGCCTCGACCTGTTCGCTCAAAGGGCCGCTGGCGGTGGTTTCGGTGGTGCCCAGTGCGAGGCTCGGATCGCCCCCGGGGGCATCCAGCGCCAGGTCCAGGCCTAGGGCGAAGCGCTCGGCGGCGTTTTGCAGTTCGCGCACGTTGCCTGGCCAGCCATGGCGCAGCAGCGCGCCGCGCTGGGCAGGTTGCAGGGCTTGCGCCGGCAACCCGTGGCGTTCGGCGGCGGCCCCACTGAAGTGCTCGAACAGGGTGACGATATCTTCGCCTCGTTCCCGCAGCGCGGGGATGCGTAGAGGCGCGACGTTCAGGCGGTAATAGAGGTCAGCGCGGAAGCGGCCCTGGTCGGCTGCCTGGCGCAGGTCTTCCTTGGTGGCGGCGATCACGCGGATATCCAGCGGGATCTGCTGGTTGCCGCCCAGCCGCTCCACCACCCGCTCCTGCAACAGGCGCAGCAGCTTGACCTGTACGTCCAGGCTCATGCTTTCGATTTCATCGAGGAACAAGGTGCCGCCGTTGGCAAACTCGAACTTGCCGATGCGGCGCTTCTGCGCGCCGGTGAAAGCTCCGGGCTCGTGGCCGAACAACTCGCTTTCGACCACCGATTCGGCCAGGGCCCCGGCGTTGATAGCCACGAACGGGCCGCTGCGCCGGCTGGAAAGGTCATGCAGTGCCCTGGCCACCACTTCCTTGCCCGCCCCGGTTTCCCCGAGGATCAGCACATCGGCGCGAGTGGCCGCGAGGGCGCCGATCTGCTCCCGCAGCCGCGTCATGGAAGGGCTTTGCCCCACCAGCCGAGCACCCAGCGCCTGACGATCGCTCAGCGCCAGGCGCAGGCTGCGGTTATCCAGCACCAGCTGGCGATGGCTAAGGGCACGGCGCACGCCGTCGAGCAGGGCATCACTGGGAAAAGGTTTTTCCAGGAAGTCATACGCTCCGGCGCGCATGGCCTCCACCGCGAGGGGGACGTCACCGTGGCCGGTGATCAACAACACGGGCAGCTCTGGATCGGCAGCGTGCAACTGGCGCAACAGCGTCAGGCCATCGACGTTCGGCATGCGGATGTCCGACACCACCACCCCATGCCAGTCGCGGCCAATGCGCGCCGGAAGGCCACTGGCATCTTCGAGCGCCAGTACCTTGAGCCCGGCCAGGTCCAGGGTTTGACCGAGGGCCTGGCGCAAGTGTGGGTCATCGTCAATCAGCACTACGTCGGTGCGCGCATCCAGTACAGCTGGGCTTGTCATGCCAGGTCCTCGGGAGGTTGCGGGCTTACGCCGGGTGTCGCGGGCCTCAGCCGCAGGGTCAGCAGCGCTCCGCCCTGCGGGTGGTTAGCCAGCAGCAGCTCGCCGCCGAGCGCGCGCATCAGCGTATCGCAGATTGCCAGGCCCAGGCCAAGCCCTTGGGTGCGGGTTTTGGTGGTGAAAAAAGGCTCCCGCGCATGGGCCAGCGCCTCGCTGCTGAACCCCGGGCCGTTGTCGCGGATAAACAGGCTTATCCCTTCGGCGGACTTTTCTGCGCTCAACCAGATTCGCCTGGGGTTGGCTTTCTCGGTCAGCGCATCCAGCGCATTGGCCAACAGGTTTCCCAGCACCTGGCGCAGCCGTGTTTCCCCGGCCTGCACCCAAAGAGGGGCGTCCGGCAGGTCGCGGATCAGTTCCACATCCATCGCTCGGCGGCGTTTGGCCAGCAGCGCCAAGGCGTCCTCCAGGGCCGGTTGCAGGGCCACACTCTCTGGGGCGTGACGGTCGCGCCGGGCGAAGGCCCGCAAGTGGGCAATGATCGACGCCATGCGCGCGGTCAGCTCGCTGATCGCCTTGAGGTTGCCGCGGGCGTCTTCGGTGCGTTGGTGGTCGAGCAGCACGCCGGCATTGTCGGCGTAGCTGCGGATGGCCGCCAGGGGCTGGTTCAATTCGTGACTGATGCTCGCGCTCATGGTGCCCAGCGCTGACAGCTTGCTGGCCTGCACTAACTCGTCCTGGGCCTGCACCAGCTTTTGCTGGGCCTGTTCACGCTCGAGCACTTCCTGGCGCAGCCGGCTGTTGAGCTTTTCCAAGGCGCTGGTGCGCTCGCTTACCCGGACCTCTAGCTGCTGGCGCGCCCGTGCCTCGAAATCAATGCGGTCCAGGTAGTTGCGCCGTCGTTGCATCATCAGGCCAAGCATCAGGATCAGTGCAAGCAAGGCTGCTCCGCCCACGGCGACCACAGTGCGTACCGGGCGGTCGATAAGGCTACGCGGGGCCAACAGATTGACCGTCCAACCGGTTTCACCAATGAAGCGGCTTTGGCTGAGCCAGCCGGCGCTGCCCAGGTCAAGCATGCCGCGGCTCCCGGCAGGGTATGGCTGGTTGGCCGCGATGGCCGCGCGCTCTACCTCGCTCAGTTGGCGAGTTGTGCGGTAGCGCCACTCTGGCCTCGAGGTGAGGATCACTACCCCGTATTGGTCGGTCACCACCAGTTGCTCGGGCGTACGCCCCCAAAGGGTCTCGGTGTGGTCCAGGTCGACCTTCACCACTAGCGCGCCCAGGGTTTCGTCGCCGTCTCGCACCCCGGCCGCGAAGAAGTAACCGCGCTTGCCCGAGGTAGTACCCAGACCAAAGAAGCGCCCTAGATGCCCGGCGATGGCGTCGTTGAAATACGGCCTGAAGGCGAAGTTGCGCCCTACGAAGCTGTCTTTATGGTCCCAGTTCGAAGCCGCCAACGTATTGCCCGCAGGGTCCATCAGGTACATTACTTCGGCGCCGGTCTGCTCGCAGATGTTTTTCAGCAAGTGGTTGGCCGCGCTTTGCAGCTGTGGGTCTTCCGGGTGGGCCAATAGCTGGCGCAGTGCGGGCAGGTCGCCGAGGATCGGCGGCAGCACCTCGTAGCGGCGCAGTGTGCCGAGCAGGTTGGCTACATACAGGTCGAGGGTCTGTCGGTTCTGGCCGACCAGTTCGCTGCGGTAATAACGGTCCGCCAGCTGCTGCAAGGGGAGCAGCAGTGGGGCCAGGCATAGGGCCAGGAGCGCGAGGTTGCGCCAGCGTGGGCGGCGGGGAAGGGCGGGTTTGATCATCCCGGCATCTTACTCCACCCGCCGCACGGCGGTTACGCTTCGGCCAGGCAGGCCAGCAGCGCGCTGTGCCAGGCCGCCTGATGCACGCCCCACTGTTGTTCCAGCTTGCTGCAGTCGAGCCGCGAGTTCAGCGGCCGCTTGGCGGGGGTCGGATAGTCGCTTGAGGGGATCGGTATCAGGTTGGCGCAGGGTTTACCGGCGGCGAGCAGTTGCTCGCCGATGGCCTGAGCGAAGCCGAACCAGGAGGTTTCGCCGCTGGAAGTCAGGTGGTACACGCCCCAGTCTCCCGCTTGCCCGGCCCGCCAGCGCTCTATCAACTGCACCGTGCTCTCGGCAATGGCGCCGGCCCAGGTGGGCGCGCCCAACTGGTCGGCAACGACCTTGAGCTCGGGCTTTTCCTGCAGCAGCCGCTGCATGGTCAGTAGAAAGTTGCGCCCATGGGCCGCATAGACCCAGCTGGTGCGCAAAATGAGGTGTTCGCCCCCGACCGCTTCAATTGCCTGCTCACCGGCCAGCTTGCTCTGGCCATAAACGCCAAGCGGCCCGGTAGGGTCGGTCTCGACATAGGGCGTGGCTTTGCTGCCGTCGAACACGTAGTCGGTGGAGTAGTGAATCAGCGGCACCTGCAGGCGCGCGGCTTCTTCAGCAAGCACGCCAGGGGCGATGGCGTTGATGGCGAAGGCCAGGTCCGGCTCGGCTTCGGCCTTGTCCACGGCGGTGTGCGCCGCCGGGTTGATGATCAGCCCGGGGCGCAGCGCCTGTACCTGCTCGCGAATGGCGTGGGGCTGGGTCAGGTCCAGGGTGCTGCTACCCAGGACCTGCAGGTTAACCTTAGGCCCCAGGCGACGTTGCAATTCGGTGCTTACCTGCCCGTTGGCGCCGATCAGCAGCACGTTCAGCGGGCCGCTCATGGGAACAGGTCCGCCTCTGCCAATGCCTTGCCCTGCTGGTCTTTGGCGGACAGCTTCGGCTCGAGGCCGCCCAACTGCCAGTCGATGGCAAGGGTTGGGTCGTCCCAAGCAATGCAGCGTTCGGCGGCCGGGTTGTAGTAGTCAGTGGTCTTGTAGAGAAAATCCGCCGACTCGCTGAGCACCACAAAGCCGTGGGCAAAGCCTTCGGGTATCCACAGCTGGCGCTTGTTTTCTTCCGACAGGATCACCGCCACGCTCTGGCCGAAAGTCGGTGAGCTGCGGCGGATGTCCACGGCGATATCCAGCACCTCGCCGCTGGTCACTCGCACCAGCTTGCCTTGGGGGTTTTGCAGCTGATAATGCAAGCCGCGCAGCACGCCCCGTTGCGAGCGTGAGTGGTTGTCCTGCACGAAGGCCACCTGGCGGCCGGTGATCTGCTGGAACTGGCGCTCGTTGAAGCTTTCAAGGAAGAACCCGCGGTCATCCCCGAACACTTTGGGGTCGAGAATCAGTACATCAGGGACGTTGGTCGTTACTACATTCATCGGGCTTCTCTTGCCAGAGCAAACAGGTATTGGCCATAGCCGGTCTTGCCAAAGGCATTGGCACGCACCAGCAATTGTTGCTGATCGATCCAGCCGTTCATGTAGGCGATCTCTTCCAGGCAAGCGACCTTAAGCCCTTGGCGGTGTTCGACCGTCTGCACATATTGCGACGCTTCGAGCAGGCTGTCGTGGGTGCCGGTATCGAGCCAGGCGAAGCCTCGGCCGAAGCGCTCCACATGGAGATCGCCGCGGGCCAGGTAGGCATTGTTCACGTCAGTGATTTCCAGCTCGCCGCGCGGCGAGGGTTTCACCTCGCGGGCTATCCGCACCACGTCGTTGTCGTAGAAGTACAACCCGGTCACCGCATAGCTGGACTTTGGAACCGCAGGCTTTTCCTCGATGGACAGCGCACGCCCGGCTTCGTCGAAGTCGATCACCCCGAAGCGCTCTGGGTCCTTGACCCAGTAGCCAAATACCGTTGCCCCGCTAGGCCGGGCTACCGCCCGTTGCAGCTGGTCGGAGAAGTGCTGGCCGTGGAAGATGTTGTCGCCCAGGATCAGGCACACCGGGCTTTGCCCGATGAACTCCTCGCCAATCAGGAATGCCTGGGCAAGGCCATCCGGCGAAGGCTGCTCGGCATAACTGATATGGATGCCAAACTGGCTGCCGTCACCGAGCAGTTGGCGGTATTGAGGCAGGTCCAGCGGGGTGGAGATGACCAGCACTTCGCGGATGCCGGCGAGCATCAGCACCGAAATGGGGTAATAGATCATCGGCTTGTCGTAGATCGGCAGCAGTTGCTTGGACACGCCTAGGGTGATCGGGTGCAAGCGCGTGCCGGACCCCCCTGCCAGTACGATCCCTTTCATGCAATCAGGTCCTTGTGTTCGCTGAAGCCCAAGCGCTCGCGCTGATAGCTGCCATCCTGCACGCGGCGGCACCAGTCGAGGTTATCCAGGTACCACTGCACCGTCTTGCGCAAGCCGGTCTGGAACGTTTCCTGTGGCACCCAGCCCAGTTCGCGTTCGATCTTGCCAGCGTCGATGGCGTAGCGCAGGTCGTGGCCGGGGCGGTCCTTCACGAAGGTAATGAGGTCGGCATAGTGGGCAACACCTTCGGGCCTGGCGGGCGCCAGCTCTTCGAGCAACGCGCAGATGCCACGTACCACGTCAATGTTCTTTTGTTCGTTGTGTCCGCCAATATTGTAGGTTTCGCCCACTTCGCCACGGGTCACCACTTCGAGCAGAGCGCGCGCATGGTCTTCCACGAATAGCCAATCCCGCACCTGCTGGCCATCCCCATACACTGGCAAGGGCTTGCCTTCCAGGGCGTTGAGGATCACCAAGGGAATGAGCTTCTCGGGGAAGTGGTACGGGCCGTAGTTGTTCGAGCAGTTGGTGACTACCACTGGTAGGCCATAGGTGCGGTGCCAGGCGCGCACCAGGTGATCGGAGGCCGCCTTGCTGGCCGAATAAGGCGAGCTCGGCGCATAGGGCGTTGTCTCGGTGAACAGGTCGTCCACCCCGTGCAGGTCGCCGTAGACCTCGTCGGTCGAGATGTGGTGGAAGCGAAACGCTTCCCGCACTGGGGCGCTGAGCCCTGCCCAAAAAGCGCGTGTCGCTTCCAGCAGCGCGTAGGTGCCCACGATGTTGGTCTGGATAAACGCCGAGGGGCCGTCGATGGAACGGTCTACGTGGGATTCCGCCGCCAGGTGCATGATCGCCTCGGGCTCGAAGCGGGCCAGCACCTTGGCGATGGCAGGTTGGTCGGCGATGTCTGCCTGAACGAATTCATAGCGCGTGTTGGTAGCGATGCTCGCCAGGGATTCGAGGTTGCCCGCGTAGGTCAACTTATCGACGTTGAGCACCTCGTGGTCAGTGTGTGCAATGAGGTGCCGCACGAGGGCAGACCCGATAAAGCCGGCGCCGCCAGTGATGAGAATTCGCATGTGTGTGCGCCTTTTTTCCTTAAGTCGCTGCGGATAAATGGGGTACTGTGTGGGCATCGGCGGCCTGGCGCAAGCCCTGAAGCGCATTACTTCGCCGTGCCTTCATCGCTTGCAGTGTAGGCGGCGCAGACGGGGTTGCTAATCCATCGGCATCGTGGCGATATTGGCGCCTAAAAAGCCGAGGGCCCCCTGATGTCGCTCCATGAGTTGATCCAGCGTTCCAGCCTGCCTAACCCTGAGCTGTCTGCGACCGATGCCCGTCGCGTACTCCTCGAGCATTACGCCATCGAAGGCGAATTGCAGCCCCTCGGCAGCCAGCAAGACCTGAATTTTCGCGTTGAGAGCGCTGCCGGGCGCTTTGTGCTCAAGGCGTGCCACGGTAGTTACGGCTTCGATGAGCTGCAAGCCCAGCATGCCGCGCTTGAGCACCTGGCCCTTGAAGGGTTGGCCGTACCGAAGGTGGTACCGACCCTCGCTGGCGAGCAGCTGCTGAGCTTGACGATCAGCGGGCAGGCGCTTCACCTGCGTGTGCTTGAGTATCTAGATGGCGAACCGCTCACGCGGCGGCCGCACCTGGGGCGGGAGCTTCGGTCTGCCATGGGGCGCCTATGTGCCCAGGTGGGCCGCGCGCTGGCTGGCTTCAGCCACCCTGGGCTCGAACGCACACTGCAATGGGACCCACGCTACGCTGCGGCCTTGATCGAGCAGCTGCTGCCGGTATTGGCCGAACAGCCCGAGCGCCTGGCTCAGGTACGTCATGCAGCCGAGCAGGCGCAAGAGCGCCTGGCCGAGCTGATAGCCGAGCTGCCCAGCCAGGCTGTGCATCTGGACCTGACCGATGACAACACCTTATGGCAGCGCAATGCGCAGCGCGGCTGGGCCCTTAAAGGCATCATCGACTTCGGCGACCTTACCCACACCTGGCGGATCGCTGACCTTAGCGTGACCTGCGCAGGGCTGTTGCACCATTGCGAAGGCGATCCCTTTGGCATCCTGCCCGCGGTTATCGCTTACCAGCAGGCCAACCCACTGACCGAGGCCGAACTGCGTGCACTGTGGCCGCTGATCGTCAACCGGGCGGCAGTACTGGTGCTGAGCACCGCCCGGCAGTTGAAGCTGAACCCGAACAACAGCTATCTGCTGAACAACGCCGCCCACGAGTGGGAGGTCTTCGATGTTGCGCTCAGCGCGCCGCTGCAATTGATGGAAAGCGCCATTCTGGCGGCAGCCGGGTTCGCCCCGCCGCCTGCCCGCATAGGCGCGTTGGAGCGGCTGTTGCCCGGGCTTGCGGCGGAGGACGTGAACTGTCTCGACCTGGGTGTGCTCAGCCCGCTTTGGCAGGCAGGCAACTGGCAAAAAGCTGATGCGGTTGAACAGCAACTGGCGGCGGCCCTGCCAGGTCATGGCGCCGCCTCCACGCGCTACGGAGAGTACTGCCTGGCGCAGACTCGCCCAGACACTCCTGCCGAGCCGGAGACCTTCGCCTTGCATGTGGAGTTGCTCCTCGCTGCCGAGCAGGCGCTGGTCGCGCCTTTCGACGGGGCGTGGGCCGCTGAGAGCGGTGCGTGGGTGTTGCGTGGTGACGCTTGGATGCTGCACCTGGACGGCCCTGGGATCACCGCACAGGCGGGTCAGTTTGCCGCCGGCCAACCACTGGGCCAGGCCAGTGGCCGCTTGCGGGTGCAGCTCATGCAGGCCGGCACCTGTGCACCGCTATTCACCACGCCTTCCCGAGCAGCCGCGTGGCAAACCTTGTGCCCGTCGCCGGCTGGCTTACTCGGCTGGGCCTGTGACGCACCGCCCCAGCAGGATCCGCAGGCCTTGCTGGCGCGCCGAAACGCCAGCTTCGCCCGCTCGCAGAAGCACTATTACCAAGCGCCGCCGCGCATCGAGCGGGGCTGGCGCAACCACTTGATCGACATGCAAGGGCGTTCTTACCTGGACATGCTCAACAACGTGGCGGTGCTCGGCCATGGCCATCCGCGGATGGCGCAGGTCGCGGGCCGCCAGTGGTCGCTGCTCAATACCAACTCACGCTTTCATTACGCTGCGCTGGCGGAATTCTCCGAGCGGCTGCTGGAGCTGGCGCCCCCTTCGATGGATCGGGTGTTCCTGGTCAATAGCGGCAGCGAGGCCAATGACCTGGCGATCCGCCTGGCCTGGGCCTACAGCGGCGGCCGAGACCTGCTCAGTGTGCTGGAGGCATACCACGGCTGGACAGTCGCCACGGATGCGATCTCCACTTCCATCGCCGATAACCCCAAGGCCCTGGAAACCCGCCCGGAATGGGTACATCCCGTGGTGGCGCCCAATACCTATCGAGGCGCCTTCCGGGGCCCAGGCAGCACTGCCGATTACCTGCGCAGCGTAACCGATACGCTAATGCGCCTCGGCGCTCAAAAGCGGCAGGTAGCGGGGTTCATCTGCGAGCCGGTGTATGGCAATGCCGGCGGTATCGCTTTGCCGCCCGGTTACCTAGAGCAGGTTTACGCGCAAGTGCGGGCTCGTGGCGGCGTGTGCATCGCCGACGAAGTGCAAGTGGGCTACGGGCGCCTGGGTACGCACTTCTGGGGGTTCGAGGAGCAAGGTGTGGTCCCGGACATCATCACCATGGCCAAAGGCATGGGTAACGGCCACCCGTTGGGGGCGGTCATCACCCGGCGAGAGATCGCCGAAGCGCTAGAGGCCGAAGGCTATTTCTTCTCCTCGGCAGGCGGCAGCCCAGTCAGTTGCCAGATCGGCATGGCCGTGCTGGACGTGATGCAAGAGGAGGGTTTGTGGGAGAACGCCCGGGTAACAGGGGGCTATTTCCGCCAGCGGTTGGACGAACTCGTGGCGCGCTTCCCGCTTGCCGGCGCGGCCCATGGCTCGGGCTTTTACCTGGGCCTCGAGCTGGTGCGAGATCGCGCCACGCTAGAGCCTGCCACGGAGGAAACCGCGCTGTTGTGCGAGCGCCTGCGTGAGTTGGGTATTTTCATGCAGCCAACGGGTGATTACCTCAACATCCTCAAGATCAAGCCACCGATGTGCACCACGCGCCAGAGCGTGGACTTCTTTATCGACAGCGTGGCCAAGGTGTTGGCGGAAGACCTGTAGCCGCAGGCTTGCTCGCGACCAGGCGCACGCTGGTATGAGGCCGAACGCGGGCGAGCCAGGGAATTACGTTCGGATTTAAACCGATTTTTATCGGCATTTAAATCCTATGGTATGCTGTCAGCTCGCCTATGTCTGCTTTCAAATCCGATTAATATCGGCTATAAAGATCACCCAACGTACAAGGCCGATCTGGCGCCAAAGTGCCAAGCTCGATGAAACCGAGGAAGGCGTCCTGGTTCAAAGCTTTGACCTGGATAAGCCTGAGCACACCTGCAGTGCCTGGGGCACCTTCCGCGATCGCAGGCCTAATTTCTGGCCCGATCAAAACCTTCGATGGATCGCTGGAGTCCTGACTATGACAACCCTCGCTAGCACACCCCGCGCAGATGGCTTCCATATGCCCGCCGAATGGGCGCCGCACAGCCAGATCTGGATGATCTGGCCGGAGCGCGCAGATAACTGGCGGCTCGGTGGCAAGGCCGCGCAGGCGGCCCACGTGGCCTTGGCGCGTGCTATCGCACGCTTCGAGCCGGTGACCGTAGCCGTCTCGGCGGCACAATACGAAAATGCGCGTGCTCGCCTGGACGTGCCCAATATCCGCATCGTCGAAATGAGCAGCGACGACGCCTGGATGCGCGACACCGGCCCCACCTTCGTGATCAATGACAGCGGCGAAGTGCGTGGCGTGGATTGGACCTTCAACGCTTGGGGTGGCTTTAATGGCGGGCTGTATAGCCCTTGGAACCGGGATGACCAGGTCGCCAGCAAGGTATTGGAGCTTGAACGCTACGCGCGCTATCGCACTGAAGGCTTCGTGCTCGAAGGCGGCTCTATCCATGTCGATGGCGAAGGCACGGTGATCACCACCGAGGAGTGCTTGCTCAACGCCAACCGCAACCCGCACCTTGATCGTGCCGAAATCGAAGCGCTGCTGGCGGACTACCTCAACGTCAGCAAGGTTGTGTGGCTTCCCCACGGCTTGTTCAATGACGAAACCGACGGCCATGTGGATAACTTCTGTTGTTACGTCCGCCCCGGTGAAGTGTTACTGGCGTGGACAGACGACCCACAAAATCCTAACTACAGCCGCTGCCAGGAAGCCTTGCAGGTATTGGAGAACACAACGGACGCCCAAGGCCGCTCCTTTGTAGTGCATAAAATGCCTATTCCAGGGCCGCTATTTGCGACAGCAGAAGAGTGCGAAGGGGTGGATATCGCCGCGGGTAGCCAGCACCGGGACCCCTCGGTGCGGTTGGCTGGTTCCTACGTGAACTTCCTGATCGTCAATGGCGGGATCATCGCTCCTAGTTTCTCCGAAGCCACGGATGACGCGGCCCGGGAGATATTGCAGCAGGTGTTCCCGCAGCACGAAGTGGTCATGGTGCCCGGCCGAGAGCTGTTGCTTGGTGGTGGCAACATCCATTGCTTGACCCAGCAGCAACCTGCCCCGAGCCATCGCTAGCCATTACTAAGCGCTGCCCAGTGAAAAAGCCCAGCGGCTTGCCGTTGGGCTTTTCTGTATCCACAACGCTACTCTTCGGTGCGCTGGCATAGGTTTTGTATCATTATGTTCAGCAGGAATGGCAGCGCAGGTTCGCCTTTCTGTAGTGAAAAAAACCTGGCTTGTGCCCTACGTTGAACCGGGGATGTTGTGATGAATGCAGTCAGAGAGGTAGTGCCCCAAGGTAACAACGATACGTCGCCGCAATTACCGGCCCAGCACTCCAAAACCAAGGGGAGCGGGGGCGGCAGGGGGGTAGATCCACGGCGAGTCATCGCTGACCGCTACCCTGCGGGCCTAATCAGCGATGATGAACTTGAAGCGCTGTTAGGCCTTCCTAAAGCTTGAACTCCATCGGCCATTGGCCGTTCGCTTCGGGCAGGACGCCCGGGTGAAATCCTCCGCTATCGCCCGCTTTACTCCTTTTCGTAGTTTGACGCCCTCCGTTATCGCTCCCTAGCATCCGGCCCGCTGCGGCTGGCACGCCAGAGCCCGCGCCTGCGTCGCGAGCTTTCCTGGTGGCCTTGCTTGCCTGGCTACCGGGGCTGTAGCGCGTCTTTACTACGGCATAAGGAACGCAAGATGTTGAATTACCGCGTCAGCGCACTTGCACTCGGGCTTTGCACCGCTACCCACGCCATGGCCAGCGAGCAATCCCAAGCACAGGGTTTTATAGAAGACAGCCGCCTTAACTTGCTGCTGCGTAACGCCTACATGAACCGCGACTACAAACACGGCATTGAGGATCGCGCCGAGTGGGGGCAGGGGGTTATTGCCAACTTCAGCTCCGGCTTCACTCAAGGCACCGTGGGCGTAGGTGTCGATGCCTTTGGCCTGTATGCCTTGCGTTTGGACGGGGGTAGCGGGCGCAGCGGCTCGGGCGGTATCGATTTCTTCAAGCAAGACAGCCACGGCAATGCCAAGCACGACCTGGCGCGCATGGGCGCCGCGATCAAGTTCCGTGTGTCCAACACCGAACTGCGGTACGGCGAGATGATGCCCGCGCTGCCGGTACTCAACCATGAAGACACCCGGCTGCTGCCTGAAAGCTTTACAGGGTACCTAGTGACGTCTCGGGAGCTGGAAGGGCTGGAGCTCAATGCTGGCCATTTCACTGCGCAAACCCGCGAAAGCGCCGAAGGCACTGACAGTGGCGGGTTAAAGCGGGTCGATGTCTTCGGGGGCAGCTACCGTTTCAACGAGAACTTCAACGCCTCGCTCTACACCTCCGATGTTCAGGACCGGGTGAAAAAGCAATACCTGGGCATGACCTATGTAATGCCGTTGGCCATGGACCGTTCGCTGGCGTTGGACTTCAACGGCTACCGTTCGCATCTGGACCAGGCATACGCCAACCGCCTTGAAACCGGGCAAAACAACAAGATCTGGAGCTTAGCTGCCACCTACGCCACGGGCCCGCATTCGCTGACCCTCGCCCACCAGCGCAGCAGCGGCAGCACGGGCTATAACTATGGCGGTTATGCCAAGCACGACGGGATTGGCGACGGTGGCTCAAGCATCTTGCTGGCTAACTCCTACTGGTCCGATTTCAATGCCGAGGACGAGCGTTCATGGCAGTTGGCCTATGGGCTGAACTTCGCCTCCCTTGGCGTTCCTGGCTTGAGCTACAACGTTGCCTACGTGCGCGGGGATAACATCCGCACCAACGACGGCTCCGGAACCGAGCGTGAATGGTTCAACCAGCTGCAATACGTCGTACAAGCAGGGGCGGCCAAGGACCTGACAGTGCGCTTGCGCAACTCTTTCCTGCGCACGTCTACGAACGTTCGCGATGCCGGCTATAACGATGACGGCAGCGAGGTACGGCTGTTCGTGGAATACCCTCTCAGCCTGCTCTAAGTAGGGCTTTAAGCCCGCGTCATGATGCGGGCTTATTTCCATCGAGGGCTTGGCTTCGAAGTCCGCCAGCCTCGGCGCCGATATAACCCCTGGCCGGTCTAGCGGCTCTGGTGCTGTAATAGGCCCACTTTGCCAGCCACCGCAGGGCGTCCCAATGCTGAAGGTTCTCGGCCGAACTTCATCGATCAACGTGCGCAAGGTGCTGTGGGCCTGCACTGAGCTGCAGTTGCCCACAACCCGCGAGGAAGACTGGGGCGCGGGCTTTCGCTCACCCACCGCGCCGGAATTCCTCGCGCTTAATCCAAACGCGCAGATCCCGGTATTGATTGATAAGGATTTCGTGCTGTGGGAATCCAACAGCATTGTTCGCTACCTGGCCAACGCCTATGGCGGCGAGCGGCTGTATCCCCAGGCTGCCCGCGAGCGCGCGAGGGTGGACCAGTGGCTGGATTGGCAAGCGAGTGAACTGAACCCTTCCTGGGGGTACGTGTTCCATTCGCTGGTGCGCAAGAACCCGGCTTATCAAGACGCGACAGCACTGCGCGAGGGCCAGCAGCGTTGGTGCGCGGCTATGGCCATTCTTGAACAGCAACTGCAACGCACCGGCGGATTTGTGAGCGGCGAGCAGTTCAGCCTGGCCGATATCGTTATTGGGCTGTCTGTGAACCGCTGGTTTGGTACTCCCTTCGAACGCCCGGACCTGCCGGCCGTCAACGCCTACTACGCGCGGCTGGCCGAACGCGAAAGCTTCTTCCTGTTCTGCGGGGCGCAGCAGCCCTGACGCCGTTTTCCAACCAAGGAAGGTTACCGATGCTACCGCTGCTAAGCGCCGCCGCCTTGCTGGAGATTGCCCAGCACTGCGCAACGATCGAACTGCCTTGCAATTGCAGCGCCCTACCGCCCGGTTGGGCGGGCTGGCCAGTTAGCCTGCGCGAAAACCAACTGGTGCAAATCGGTACCCTGGCCCAGTTCGAGGAAGAAGACGCCACCCTGGACGAATTTCACCCGGACGGCACCTATTATTGGTCACCCGGGGCGCCCATTGCCCCGCGTTTTTATCCCTACAACCAATGCGGGCTATGGCAGTGCAACCGCTGCCAGCGCGCATTTTTGCGCTACAACGACGACGGTGCCTACCACAGCGAGGCGCGCATCCGCAGGCTCTCGCCGGAATTGATCGTCGATGCTGGGCACCCCTTCAACGGGCGTTATCGCCCCCAGCCTTGATCGCCTGACAAAAGGACATCCGCGTGACCGACTTGGTACTTATCCACGGGCTGATCGGCACCTTGCGCGATCTGCCGCCGTTGTTTCATCAGTGGGGCATTACGGCACATGCGCCGGACCTGCTTGGCTACGGGGCGCACGCCCAGGTTTCCCCGGCGGATGTGGGCCTATGGCAACAGGTTGAGCACTTGGAGCGCTGGCTCACCCAGCACGGACTGGAGCGGGTTCACCTGCTGGGTCATTCGGTGGGTGGCGCGGTCGCCATGCTGTTTGCACATCGCTATCCCCCGCGCGTCGCCTCGATCATCAACGTGGAGGGCAACTTCAGCCTCAACGACGCCTTTTGGTCCGCCAAAGTCGCGGCCATGAGCGCGGGCGAAGCGAGCGCGCTGCTCGCCGGTTACGCGGCCGACCCCGCCGGTTGGCTCGGGGGCGCCGGCATAACTGCCACCCCTGGCCAGCTCGCCCAGGCCAGGATGCTGTTGGCCAACCAGCCGGCTAGCACCGTACACGCTACCGCTGGCTCCGTGGTCGAAGTGACGGGAAATTCCGATTACACCACCAGCCTCAAGGCAGTATTCGATAGCGGCCCGCCAGTACACCTGATGGCAGGCGAGCGATCCGCCTCCGGCTGGGACCTGCCCCTCTGGGCGAGGCAACAGGCTGCCAGCTATACCCTGCTGCCCGGCGGGCACATGATGATGCTCGAAGACCCGCAGCGGTTCATGCAGGCGGTTGCCGGGTCAGTCACCGCTACGGCTGCGTAGGGTCGCCGTGGGATCGCCGTAGATCCCCGGCCGCGCTTGCGGGTGATACGAAAGCTGCGCTTTGTGGGAGTGGGCTTAGCCCGCGAACAGCCCCGGCATCAACGCCCAACATAGCGCCGCCACACCCGCGGCTCGTCCACGCCCAAGGCGCTGGCTTCCGGCTCCCGTGCCTCTCGGTCCTGATCCAGGAAAAACTCGTCCAATTGCGGCGGCTTGATCGGCGTGCCGCTCAACATCGCATGTACCTGCCCACGGTGGTGAATCTGGTGCTCGAACAGGTGCAGCAGCACCCGATCGATGCGCTCGTGCAGCAACCCCACCGGCCTCAGCAAACCCACTTCGCGCGACAGATCCTCGACCCGCAGCGCCTCACAGAACGTCACCAGGCGTTGGTCGCTTGCCGCCTGGCCAGCCACTAACTCCGCGAAGCCAAGCGCGGGTGCTGGCTCGCTGGTCTGTGCCTGCAGGTCCTCCTCCAGCGCCGCCAGATAGTAGAGATCCACATCAAGAATGTGGCTTAGCGTGCGCTGGATGGACGGGAAAAACCCGGTTCGGTCGGCAATATATTCGGCTTCACTCAGCCCAGCGCAAGCGCGCAGCAGTCGCCGATTGGCCCATTGATTGTTCAGCGCCTGCGCAAGGAAATAATTCATAAACCCCCCGGTTGCTGGCTTTCGACCCACTCAGCGTAGCCGCCCGCAACCCTAGCTTGGGGTGGGCGGTCTACCGGATATAGCAGAGGAGAGCAGCATGCAACGCTACGGCAACCTCAGCGGCCATTCAGGCGTGGTCGCGTATGAGCTGGGTGAAGGCTCGATCACCATCAAGTTCGCAGGCGATGGCTCGCCTTGCTACCTCTACAACGCTGACCGGCCAGGGCCGGAGGCAGTGGAGGAGATGCAGCGGCTGGCAAGGGCAGGCAAGGGGCTAGCGACTTATATCAGCCGCCATGTGGGAGACAAGTACGCCGAACGGCGCTAGCGTTGAAATTCACCTCAGCCCGTTACAGCCGTCACAACTCGCCTGGCGCCGGCTGCAGGGCAATGCGGAGGTCAAAAGAGGTAGCGCCTAAACGCTATTCCCCTTTACGGATTTCTATTTGGCAACCGCTGCTTGAGCACCGCTATAGAGCGCCAAGTGATTGGTAATGCACATGTCCATCGCCTCGATCAGAAACAGATTAGGCTTGTTGGCGATTGGAGGCACAACGCAACGGCTGGCAACCCGCTTCCCTAGCATTTCAGTGTCGATATAAATAACGTTGACTGGGGATTTATGCGGGTTTTCCTGTTCGGTAAAATATGCCCGCGTGTACTCTTTGTCGCCCGCGGTTTCATCCAGCACACTACTGTCTATCGGCGTGGTCAGCACGTCTCCTGCGGGCAGATCCTTGCGCGCCAAAAGCGCTACGCCAATCGGGCCGGTGAACGCGGTGAGGAGCGCATTCGAGCGCAACTGCGATTGCAAGTTTGCATAGGTCACAAAGTGCCGGACCTTGATTGCGGGCTGTTTATCGAGCAGCCTGTGCAGCCTCCACCCGCCCATTTCCCAGGAAGTGCTCAGGAGGCCGGCCAAGCGGATAGGTTGCTGCAGGGCAGCTATGAAAGGGGATGAGTTGCCGCAGTAGTTACACTGGTAAAACTAGGCATCCATCACATCGCTGTAACCGTACGAGCCGCCGGACGCTAATCGCACTTTGGGAGAACCACCACGGTGTGGCGTAGCCTTAAAGGTTCTGACTACCTGGGGTTGCTGTCAGCGACAGCGCTTTGCCCGATCTTTTTTACGCCTGTTGATAATTCGGGTCAAGGCTCGAATTTTGGAGAGTTCTGCGGCTGTGGATGAAAATTATGCACTGGTGGAAATCAGTGGTTTTCCACAGATAGTTGCTTGGGCTTTAGATTTTTAAGTGAGGTCCATTTCAGCAGGGCGGCTTTGCAGCCATGCTGAAATGGACCCTGATTGAAGAGGTCTAGGGCAATTCAGGATGGGCGTTACTGTTATTATCGTCCCAAAATACTTTTTAGCTCGTTCAGGCATAATTTCGGGAGGTCGATTGAGTTGATATTGAGTTTCGAAAGAGCTTCCAAATAATCTTCTACATCTACGGCGTCTGTGTTCCCGATGATTTTCTTCAGTCTAAGCGCAGTAAATCTTGAAAAGCCTACTGACATCAGCCCTAATTCAACTTTGTTACATGAGCCGAACTCTAGGAAGGTGTGGTAGGGAGCCTGTTGAGCGTCTTCTTTGGAGAATCCTCTTTCTAATAAAGCTAGCTCTAGAAGATCTTCGTATGCGCTAAGATATTTAACGAGCCTAAACCTTATTGCGCTTTCGATAACTTTCAACACTTGTCGAATTATTGAGGAGGCGCTTAATTTATTATCGTCGTCTCTGCGGATGTAATTTACGCGATCTTTGAGTATAGATCCGATGGATTTACCGGTAACCCAGTCGTGTGCGAGATTACATATAAGATTTCTATATTTTATAGAGTTTACTGGTGCATCCCAAGAAAAATACTCACAAACGAGATCCACAGCATTTGACATTCTTTCTTTTCCGCCAACCTCGAACGGATGCAAAAGCGAAAGATGGTCAATGCTCAGCACTCCAATCATATGGTTATAAATATGTTGGAGGTGGTCTGGTCTCAATGATCGATGGGCCTCAAGAATATCATAAGGAAGCGTAACCTCAAGTGATCTTATATGGATTAAGTTATCGTTGAAAATTTCGGCGGTGTCAGAGATGCTGTACTTCGCTGTTAGTTCCGTATCAGTTGACGTCATGCTTTCATGAAAAAGCTTACTAAATCCAGCTTCGGCTATCTCCTTTTCTTTTTCATCAGTTAGAGACTCGTTTATAAGCTCCTGAATAATTTTTCCCCCGTCACCCATAATTTTATCCATGGATGATTTTATTTCTTGTAGAGTATCGCCCTTGTACGATTCGTCCTCCCAACTTCCTGGTCTTATACACCATATGTTGCCATGGAACTCCTGGAGAAGTCTGCCGGCTCTTCCTGCTAGATTTAAGAAGTCCGATCGCAGCATTGGATTTTTGCCGCTGTACGGGTTGTCAATAACAATATGCTTTGCGGGAAGATTGACACCCTGCAATAGGGTGCTGGTACAACATATGTATTTGATTTCTCCAGATCGGAATAAATCTTCGATACCAGCCCTTACAATGGAAGGAATGTCTCCATAATGGAAAGCTACGCCGCTTTGCAGGCTTTTTACCAATCCGTGCTCTTCGTGGATCTCGCTTCTAATAAAACTGACAAATTCTTTAATGTTGTTGCTTGGTTCGAAATTTTTATTGAGTGAGGAAAGCTCGCTAGCTATTTTTTCGGCGTCACTGGGGTCGTTTGCAAATATTATTGTAGAGTCATCGTTCTTTGTTATCGCGTAGGCTAGATTTGCTCTTTGCTTGAAGATGCTGTCTCTAAAGCGGAAATTTACATGGCGCTCCCCGATTGTGATGTCAAATTTATTCGTGAGCAGCGAAACGTTAACCATGTTAGGCTTTTTGTTAACTTCGGAGATTAATAAAATATTCTGTGATACGGGTGAAACTGTTTCGGTGAAGAACTGCCCATTATCACTGCGTTTAAATAAATTTAGTAAGTATCCAGGGTTCTTTATGAGAGGGCTGGCAAACATAAGCGACGTTTTTGGATGTTTCGAAAGTGCGATTTCAACTGCATTGTGTAGTACTATCCCTCGATTCCCTTTTTGAATTTCATGCGCTTCATCCACGATGAGTGTGGAGATCTGTTGCGTGTTATTTTTTGGCTTTAAAAGGGTAAGAAGTCTTTCAGGTGTGAGAATATATACAATGCTTTTGAATTTCGATTCTGTTTCCAGCGGAAATGGCGCGGTTCGAACCGTCGTGTCATTTATGTTTTCACGCTGAAGTGTTTGCCGGATTCGGTTTGAAACTTCACTTATTAGAGCGCGTGTTGGTACTATGTATACAACGACCTTTTCTGTACAAGACTTTAATCGGCGCACTAGGTCTATGTTCAGGATAAATGATTTTCCTGCTGAAGTAGGTGCGGAGACACTTAAGGATGTTTGCTTTTGTAAGGCTTCTAAAAGCTTATATTGAAAATCCGTTAGAAGAATTCCCTCGTTGGTGGAATTTTCGGCCTCGCGTGCAACTCTTTCCAATGCAAGAGAAATAGGAATGCTGGGTCGTTCATCTTGCGTGTAACGACTGCGCAATAGTGTGCGTCCTGGAAAATTCCCTAGCCTAGAAAGTATGATGTCTGCTGCAGAAGTTATATCTATGGCGGATTCTTCGGTAGACTCTATAAGTCTACTCATTATTTCGTAAGACAGAATTAAATCGCTGGGCTCTTCGGATAGGGAAAGCGCCGAGGACACCCCAATAAGGCCTTTAATTTCGGCTTCTGTAATCGAGGCAGCGTTTATTGGAATTGGGAGTAGCGACTCTATGTTTAGCTTGTAAAGCTTTGCTATCTGGGGTTGAAATTCTTCGGCGATATTCATGGTTTAGTCTAGGGCTGCGTTGAATTCATCACGAAACTGCTGGACAGATGGAAATGGGAGGAAAAAAACTTCAAAATTAAGATGTTTTTTTTCAAAATCGCCAAACCTTGAGTTTAGTGCTTTAGATATGTTCTTGCTTTCGGTAAGTAGCATTTGGCGGAATTGACTAGAAAGATCGCTTTGTTTGATTTTATGGATGTTTTGATATTCTTTCCAATTGTAGCCGATTAGGCATGCGTGGTTGATGCGAGCCCCAGGACCAGGTTCGCCAAGCTTAATTAGATCAATAACTGCATTTTTTGTGTTTTCATCAGCATATTTGAAATGCTTTGTTATCATTGTAAATTCGTGCTTATATATTTCTTTATCGTGGAATTCGTTAATGCTTTTCAGTGCGGATGTAATGGCTCCATCAATCGAACTGTATAGTTTTGACTCGCCAAAGTAAAAGTCCACTAATTGATCTTTTTCGCACCAGCGCATATGGATACCGTCAGACCCGTTTGACTCCAAACGCCTATTCGTCTTTAATTCCATTTTTGCAACGATTTGAGGTGCTCTAAGAATTGCTTCTGTTAGGAAGAAAAGAAGTGTTTCGCCAGCCTCTCCAGTTTTGTCAGGATCATCCTCTGATATTTCTGGATGTCTAAATAACTTTCGTGCCTCTTTTGTTAGTTGTGCAGATTGTCTATTTGTTAGGGTTTCTGGCCTGTTTTTCGAGGCTATGCAATAGTCAATTATGTATTGGTAAAGTAGCTCGGCTAGGGCCTTGGACATTGGCCTACCGTTCCCGTCAAACTTTAGATGATGTATTCGAATATTTGCGTTTGCTTCATCTATTGTTTCGGTATGCTCAATTACGTCGATGCATGATTGATAGTCTAACTCATCTACTGAAACATAAAGCGACGAATCTTCTAGGCTGCTCAATTATATTCTTCCTTGATTCGTTAAGACCTTTTTACGGATATTTAATGCTCTTTATAACATTTAGATTTTTCGTTTCAATCTAAAGCCTTCATTTGCCTCATTCCGACTGAAGGGGTTTTGGGATCATAGCCTTGGGATGCGCTGGTGGCCAGTACTGTGCCATCCCTTCGCGGGTTCATCCCTACAGGAGCCTACCCGATACGCAGCGGACCGAGCCCGCGTTTGGGACTTTTCGCCGACTTAAGGGTGTAACTGTAGCGCCGCTACAGTCCGCAAACTCATGCGGCGTGACATGCTCTTGTCTATTCGCCTCAAGGTACCGGCTCCGCCAGTTCATGATCAGCTTGCGCTCCTCAATGAACTCTGCCTTGTGGATGTAAGCGGCGCGGACGTTGTTCCGCTCTTTGTGGCTCATCTGCCTTTCAATGGCGGTCTCGGACCACAGTCCTGATTCAATCAGCGCACTACAGGCCATCGAACGAAACCCATGCCCGCAGATTTCGGTTTTGGTGTCATAGCCCATTTTTCTGAGTGCACTGTTCACCGTGTTTTCAGACATGGGTTTCCAGGGCTTGGCATCGCCTGCAAACACCAGGTCGAATTTACCGCTGCGGGCGTGAATCTGTTCAAGCAGGGTCATGGCTTGCGGCGATAAGGGTACAAGGTGGATGTCTCCGGCCATCTTCGTCCCTCTTGTTGAAAAGGTTAACCCCGTCCAACGCTGGACGAGTGTCAGGTATCGCGCTTGAGGTCGAACTCGTTCCAGCGGGCGAAGCGCAGTTCGCTGGAGCATACGAACACATGCAGCGAGAGCATGACCGTCAGCCGAGTAAGTGCGCGGCCTTTGTAGGTGTCGATACGTTCCTGCAATTCAGGCAAACGCGATAAGGGTAGAGCAGGGCGGTGAACCACCCTTGGGGCTTTGATTAAACCTTCGAGGTCGTAAGCAGGGTTTGCGGTGATAAGCCGGAGGCGCTTTGCCTTGCGCATGATGCTCTGCAGATAGTTTTTTACCCTTAAAGCAACGTCGATCGTTCCGCGCTTCTTGATCGCTTCCAGGGGCTGCATGAGATCATGGGTGTCGAGGTCGACAATGGCGCGGGCGCCGATCAGCGGGAACACATGGGTTTTGAGGCGGCTCATCACTGTCTTGGAATGGCCTAAAGCCCACTTGGCCGACATTTCCGTATGCCAGTCGAGCGCAACGCTTTCAAAGGTTCCGCCTTGGCTTGGTGCTTGGTTTCTATAGGATCAATGCCATCCGCCAGCATTCGCTCGACGTCCAAGCGCTTGCGGCGAGCATCGGCGAGGCCAATGACGGGGTAGTTGCCGAACGAGGTCAGTCCTTCCCGTCCGTCAGGTTTGACGTAACGGAGCCGCCAGCCTTTGCGGCCATTGGATTGGACTAGGAGATAGAGGCCATAGCCGTCGAAAAGCTTGTAGGCGCGGTCTGTAGGTTTTGCCAAGCGGCAAGCTGCGTCGGGGAGTGGAGCTGTGGTGCGCGACATAAGGGTACTCCCTTTTATCGAAGTGACCTGTATCCCAAACTCTACCCTTAAAACGGTTGGAATCCACCAGTTTCTGACGGAAACCGATGGAACGCCAAAACGAAAAAACCCGCCAGAAGGCGGGTTTTTCAACGATTCCAGAGATTTTGAAAGCCTTCTCTGGGACCTAATGTGGTGCCGGCACCAGGAATCGAACCCGGGACCTACTGATTACAAGTCAGTTGCTCTACCAGCTGAGCTATACCGGCGGTGAGGGCGCTGATTATAGCGATTAGCGGCGGGGTGTAAAGCCCGCGCTGCGCTGGCGCACGTGTCCTCAGAAATTTCCCACATCCGAGACGGATTCTTCGACCAGCCTGGGCGGAAAGCACCTACAGGCCCGGCGTACCCGCGCCGCAACAATGTTGCCTCCTTATCGCCGCTTCGGTTGCTGTCGGAGGCCTGTGTTTCATGCGGTTCACTTTCATTGTTGCCTTGTTGGCGTGGTTGCCTGCCGTCGCGGTGGCGGGGCCGAAAATCAGTATCGGGTCGCTCAGTGATTATTTGCAGGCGGACAAAGGCGTGCTGGTCAAGCGCGTGTTCAACGGCGGCGACGCTACTGCCTTTGTAAAGGTGCGTGCCTGGGAACTGCTGCGCAAAGCCGACGGTACCGTGGAGGAGGTTGCGCTGGATATCGAGGCCGGGGGCGGCGAGCGTGAGCTGGTGGTAAGCCCAACCCGCCTGATTATCCCGGCCAGTGGCATGCAAACGGTGCGCTTGCTGTTCGACGGCCAGCGTGACCGCGAGCGCTATTTTCGATTGCGCTTCAACCCGGTGCTGCCTAGCGCCGGGGATGGCTTCGAGCTGACCGAGCAAGAGGCCGAAGCCTATGAGGTGTCCATCGCCGGTGGGGTGCAGATGCTCGCCGGGTTTGGCTCGCTGTTGTATGTGCGGCCGCGCGACGTCATGCACCAGCTTGAAATCGACGACCAACTCGGGCGCTTCGTGGTGCGCAATGTGGGCAATGCCACCGCGGTGCTGGAGCGCTTCCGCCGCTGCGATGCATCTGGCATCGACTGCGACCCTGCCGTGGTGCATCACCTGCCGCCCGGCAGCACCCGCGCCTTCGCGAAAACCCCCAACTCCACTTACGCCTTCGAGCATCGGCGTGGTGCATTGGCGCCCCTGCCTTACGAAATCAAGGGCTAGCCGGGCCCTTTAACCACCGGCACCAACCTTAACGAAAGCAACAGGAGCACCTGCCCCATGAAATACCTCGCCCTTCCGTTGGCCTTGCTTCTCGCCGGCCAGGCCGTGGCCGCCGATAACACTGTCTCCAAGCGCATTCAGGTCACCGCTTTGGTGCCCACCGCGGTCTTCTCGTTCCTCGACGAGCACGGCTGGATGAACGAAACGCAGAAGATGGCCTTGGGCTCTAACGGCAACCTTGAAGGCATCGTTGGCAAGCGGGTACTGGTCCGCAGCACCACTGGCGCCATCTCCGCCCGCCTGGAAAGCGAAGCCGTGCTCACCAGCCGTGGGGATCGCATCCCGCTGACCATCACCGCCAACGGCGTGGACCTGAGCAATACCTCGCAAGAAGTGGTGTCCGCTGCGGACGCCGCTAACCGCTTCTACATGAACATGGACATTTCCGCCGCGGATGGCCCTTACGCGCCGGGCAATTACATGGCGTTCGTGGACGTGACCTTCGAAACCCCGCTGGGCAACGTTACCCCCTAAGCGCCACCCCGAGCGGGCCGCGCTGGCCCGCTTCATTCCCTATTCCGGAAGTGGACACACGCTGTGTTTGAAAACCATCTCCTCAAGCCTGTGCTTGCCGGGGCGGCCGCCCTAAGCCTGTTCATGGCTCAAGCCAGCGCAGCCGGGCCAGCCAGCCTTGACTTGCTGAGCCAGGCGCGAGGGCTGCCCGCTGAATTCAGGGACCATTTCTTCGATGTGCCGGTGGTGGTGCGGGTAGACCTTAACGGCCGTTATCTAGGGGATGCCATGCTCCTGCTAGGCCGCGACGAAACCGTGCAGTTACTCAAATACTCCGACATTGGCCAGACCGAGGCCTCGGCCGAACAACGCCAAGCCTGGCTCCAGGCCTTGAGCGAACCGCGCACGCTAGGCGACTGCGCCCGTGACTGCCCCAACGGCTTGGTGGCGCTGCACTACAGCCTCGAGCGTTCGACGCTATCCATTCTGACCGGGGAGGTTGAGCGCGACAGCGAAACGCCTCGTTTCCATCAATTGCCCGAGCGCAGCGGCGGGCTGCTATTGCGTAATCAATTGAACCTGGCGGGCAGCGAATCCCAGCGCTATGGCACCTGGGTTGCCGCCGCCACCGGCAGCATAGGGCAATGGACCACCGTCGCCGAAGGGCAGGTGGACAACAGCCGCTACGAAGGCGTGAGCCTCGACCGGCATCGCCTACGCAGCCTGTATGCCGATCACTTGCAGGGCGACAGGTTCTTTCGCCTGGGCTATTTCTCCCCGGCCGTGCAGGGCCTTAGCCGCCAGCCCCGCACGTTGAGCGGGCGCCCCGAAGGCACCTTGGGGGTGATGTTCGGCAGCAGTGACAGCCTGGCCGTCGACAACGCCCAGCCAAGCGCCAGCCCGGTGTATGTGACCCCCAATCGCCCTGCCACGGTACAGGTGTACCGCGACGGCTCGCTTATCTACAGCCAGCCCGTGCAGCCCGGCTTGCAGGCCATCGACACCCGGCCGCTGCCTGGGGGTATCTATGAGGTAGAAGTGCGCGTGGTCGAGGACGGCCAGGTCACCGCCACCACCAACGAATTCATCTACAAGCCCAGCGGCTGGAAGAACCCTGAGCAACGCTGGCGCTACAACGCCTACCTCGGCCAGGGGCGAGAGCTGCTCAGCGACTGGGACGATCGCCAGGGCGAAGGCATGAATGCCGGCGTGATCGCCAACTACATGCTGCACCCGCAGGCAATCCTTGGGCTGTCGGCCGAGCATGTGGATGCGCGGATGCAATACGGCCTGTCCCTGGACACAGAGCTAAGCCAAGGCCTGCGCCTGTTCGGCAACCTGTACCGCACCGAGGATCGCGGCGACGGCATCGATGCGCAGGCGATCTACACCTACCGTGCGGGCAATCTGATGCTGACCCACAACCGCTCCTGGCTCTACTACGAGGCCTGGGACGACCGCGTGCCCGCGTTTTTCTCGGCGCGGCGGCGCTGGCAGGTGCGCGAGAACACACAAACCGCGCTGACCTGGCAGCACCGTTTTACCGCGCGGGGCGCCGGCACCGCCCGGCTCACGCATGACACTGGGCCGGCGGCCGGCACCGGGCTGGACCTGTCCTGGATTCAGCGCAGCATCCTGTTTGGCTCCGAGGGTTATTGGCGCTTCTCAGTGTTCGACCGGCCGGGCAGCGACAGCAGCGGCAACCGTCGCAGCCGTGGCGTGGACGTGAGCCTGACGCTGGCGCTAGGCAGCAGCGGGGACCAGCTAACCGGTACCGTGGGCACCCGTACCGACCGCGACGGCAGCCGGGAGCAGACCGCGACCTTGAACTACCGCCATCAGCTTGCCGGGCCTTTCCTGCGCAGCGTAACCGGCACGCTCAACAGCGACAGCTACGGCTTGGGCGTGGGCGGGCGCGCGGAATTCCTAAGCCAGGCCGCCGCTGGCGACCTGTACCTGCAAACGTCGTCTTATAACGGCGAGCTTGGTGGTGGGCTCAACCTCAGCAACACCTTGGCGCTCGGCGAGGGCCATCTCGCCTCTAGCGGCGATTTCAATGCTTATGGCGCTGGGATGATCGTCGACGTGGACAGTGACCTGGCCGACGTCGAGCTGCGCACTTACGACGAGCACGGCATCAGCGGCCGTTTGGTGCCGGGGCGCAATGTAATCCCCGTGACCCCCTACGAGCCGGGGCGCGTGCGTTTCGATTTTCGCGGGGAAGGCGCGCACCCCGCGGTGGTGGTCCCGCAGGTGGCGGACTATCACCTGAATAAAGGTGCGGTGAGTTACCACAAGGTGCAGGTGATGCGCACCGTGACGGTGATCGGCCAACTGCTGGACGAGCGCGGCAAGCCACTGCCCGGCGCCATGGTCATCAACCATGCCAGCCGTGGCGTCAGCGAGGCGGATGGGTTTTTCGCGGTGGAGATGAGCCATTCCAACCCGAGCCTGGAGGTCCGCCATCACGGCAAGCGCCGCTGCCTGGTCAATGTGGACCCAGCACGGGCAAAACGGGAACAGGACGTGCTGATGGTCGGCAAGCTGACCTGCAGCCAGACCACCGTCGCTGGCGCCGCCGAGGGAGGTCAGCCTGATGTATAAGCCGCTATTCAACCGGTTGGGGCGCAGCGGCCTGCGCCGGGCCTGGCCGCTTTTGGCCTTGTGGGCGTGCACTTCGCTGGCCAGCGCAGCCAGTGTGGATATCAGCCTACAGTTCCGGCCTTCGTCTGATGGTTCGGGCTTCAAGAACACCACGCCGCCGTCCGGGTTCTGCCAAGAGTACGGCGGCTGCGGCGAGCAGATTGCCTCGGTTGCCGTGCCCGTGGAATATGAGCGCCGCGTGCTCAGCGGCCTGCCGCCTATCGCGCGACGTTGGTCGCTGCGCACCCCGCCTCAGGCCAAGGTGACGCTGCTCTCCGCCAATGGCAGCTCCATCGCGGCGGATTTCGACATTACCCATGTGGCGCAAGTGCTGGGAGGCCAGGGCGTGGACCGCCCTGAAAACCCCGCCTCGCATTCGAGTACTGGAGGCAACTGCGCGTATGTCTCCGCGTACGGAAGCAGCGGTAACCGTGTGGGCTTTATCTGGAGAATCGCCGACCCGGTGTCGCCTGGGCTGTGCTATCCGGCCAGCAGCGGGGCCCAAACCCCTCGAGAAATCGACGTCACGGCGCGTTCGATGTCGGTCGGTTATCGGCTAAAGCTGCCCAAGCCGCATGGGGTGCGCAGTGGCTTGTATTACGGCAGCGTGACTTACAGCGTGGGCGAAGCCGGGGATTTCAGCCTGGGCAGCCAGGTCAGCCAACTGAGCGATAGCAGCGTTACCTTCAACTTCACCGTGGATGTGCAACATCAGCTCAGCGTGGACTTCCCCGCCGGTTACGAAAACGTCGACCTGCAACCACCCGCACGCTACGGCGGCTGGCATCAATACCTGACCGGGCTTAAGCCGCCACCGAGCCGAATCGAAAAGTTTCTGCCCTTCCGCATGTCCGCATCCGGGCCTTTCTCGATCCAACTACGCTGCGATGAGCCTGTAGGGTCAGCCTGCGGGGTACGAAATGTCAGTAACCAACGGATTGCGAAAATAAGCCTTTTCCTGACCTTGCCTGCCTCTATCACCTATCGAGGCACTCCGGTCAAAGACGCTTTGATGCAGCACGATTGGGTATTTGAAGTTGAGCCCAACTATCCCGTGGTAGATGAACCAGGGTTGCTTGAGATCGCCTCGGAAACCATGGACTTCCAACGAATAATGCTCAAGAACCCAGGCCATCCGTTCCGTGGGAGTTTTACGTTGGTGTTCGATGCGCAGATTTAACGGCTTGCCCTGGGCACGCTGTTGGGGCTTGGTAACAGCCCTCTTGTTTAGCGCGCCGGCCATGGCCACGCCAGCCTTGGATTCTGGCGCGCTCTACGATTACTTGGCGGCAGGCCGAACTACCTTTACCAAGCGCATCGGCAACGTGGGGGACGCCACGGCGTTTGTAAGGGTCGAGGTGGCCGAGCTTACCTATGGCCCGGACGGCAAGCCGCAGGAGCGCGCCCTTGAAGGCACCGAACGACCCCTGATCGCTAGCCCGTCCCGCTTGATCATTCCTCCAGGCAGTTATCGAGAGATCCGTGTGGTTTATCGCGGGGGTAGAGCGGCGGAGCGTTACTTTCGCCTGCGCTTCGTACCCGTGGTGCCGCGAGCAGAAGAAGCCTTTGGCTTGGCGCAGGAGGCGCGGGAGGAATACCAGCAAGCCATCGTCGCTGATGTAGGCGTGCTCAAGGCTATCGGCGGGGTCGTGTTGGTAAGCCCTCGGCCGGCGCTGTTCCAAACGAGCGTCGAGCAGCACGATAACCAGTTACGAGTCGCCAATCGTGGCAATACCACGGTGGTGCTGGAGGGCCTCGCCCTGTGCCAGGGGCCTGGTGAGTGTGGGCAGGGCAAGACTGTGCACGTGCGGCCCGGCAAAACATTCACGTTGAAGGGTGAAAAGCCCCAGCGGTTTCTTTTTACGCTCATTGAAGGCAAGGATCGCCGCCGGTATACGCCGTAGGCGGGGCGGCTGTATTGCACTGAAAGGAGACGCCTATGCGAACCGCGCTGATTGTGGATGACCAACCGTATATTCGAGCGACTGTCGAAGAAATGCTCAAGGAAGAGGGCTTCGATTCCTTTGCCCATGCCGCTGATGGCGTGCAGGCCGTGGCGCTGGCGCGCCAGGTTCGGCCGGCGTTGGTTGTGCTGGAAATTGCACTTCCCCGGCTTGATGGCCTTAGCGTTATCCAGCGGATCAAAGCGCTGGGCTTTCCCACTCAAATGCTGGTGTTAACCAGTTACCCGCCTGAATACGGCGCCGAGCGTTGCCTGAAGGCAGGCGCGGCAGGTTTTCTTTCCAAGACCAACCGCCCCGAAGATTTTCGTAATGCCGTGCGCACTATTACCTCCGGGTTTATTTTTTTTCCCAACTGGCAAGCGAACGTGGACGGCCCCACGCTCGGCGACGCCGCCGAAACCGAGCGCATTGCTGGTTTGTCCGCTCGGGAGTTGTCGGTGCTGCGTTATCTGGCCGTGGGCTTTACCAATATTCAAATTGGCGAAGCACTACTGCTTAGTAACAAAACCGTCAGCTCTTACAAGTCTCGCCTGGTTGCCAAGCTTAAGGTGAAGTCAGTCGTTTGCCTGGCCGAACTTGCCCGGCGCCACAACTTAGTGTGAACGTCTATTCACAACTCAGAAAGTAAGCGTCGCGCTCGCCAAACCGTGAGAAGGTAAGCGCAACCCAAAGGTTTTACACAGAGTTATCCACAGGTTGTTGGGCAGCGCGTTCCGCGATGATCATCAGGTTGCGAGGGGTGACGGCCGCCTCGCAAAAGGTGCCCACGCGCACCTGGTAACCCTGTTCGTGAAGCCATAAGGCACGATCCAGCACCAGCCATAGCTCCAATGGCCTGCGAAACAATGCCCGCGGCAGTTCAAGGTTGCGCACCTGGGCGAGGCGCGCCCAACCTTGCGCTTCCAGGCTGGCCCAGTCGCAGGGCGGTATCGCTGGCAAACCTTTGAGTTGCGCCAGGTGCCGGCAGTAGTCCTCGAACGGGCGCCCGAGCCAGCTGACGGGCAGCGAAGGCGTAGGCAGGTAGCTGTCGCTGTTGCGCAGCCGCCGTTGCAGCAGGTCGAAGCCCAGGCGCCGGGCCATGGACAGGTCGCGCTGGCGCCGCTCGCGGGTGCCGGCGGTCACGGCTTCGCTGGCGGGCAGGGCGAGGTCCTCAAGGGTCAGCTCTGGGTTTTCGCGGTTACCTTGGCGTGACAGCGGCACATAGAGAGAGGCGCGGGTGCGGTTGTAACAGCAGGGCGCGATCGCCAATTGCGTGCAGCCTTGCGCCAGCGCCAGCGTTAGCAAGCGTATGTGCAGGTCGCCACAGGCATGCAGCGCCACCGGCGTAACCCCTGCGGGAATGCGCAAGCCGCTTGCCAGCACATCCGTAAGGCAATGCTCGGCTTGCAGGCCATGGTGTTCGCTTAGGGCTTGCCCGGCGGCTACCAGCGCCGGGTCGTGCTCCCAGCAGGTCAGTGATTGCCCTTCACTGGCCAGGCGGCGGCCGAGGTGGCCTTTACCCGCACACCAGTCCAGCCAGTGGCTTGGGGCGTGTTCGAAGCGCAGGTGGCGGGCGAACGCTTCGATTTGCGTCCATTTGCGCCCGGGTACGTCCCGGTCAAGCCGAGCGGGTGCCGGGGTAAGTGGTCGTTCGGGGAGCGCGCCGATGTTGCACAGCGTTGCAGCCTCAGTGGCCAGTGTCGAGAAAGGAGCAGGAGCCGCCAGCTCCAGCGGCGCCTGCAGGGCGCTCTCGGCCTGCGCCAATGTACGGGTGCGCAACCACCCGGCCAATTGTGGGTAACTGCGTTCCCAGGGAAGTTCGAGGTAGGTGAAGGGCCGTGGCCGCCACAGCGCCTGGTGGTCATCCAGGAAATGACTCAGGGCGCTGAAGCGGCTCGCCAGTTGTGTGCTTTCAAGCATGTTCAACGAATGCTGAAGGGGAAGTACTTGTCGTTGATCTTCTTGTAGGTGCCATCGAGGAGGATGTCTTTGAGCGCCACATTGAGGCGGGTGCGCAGCGGGTCGTTCAGCCGCGTGGCGATGGCGATGCGGTCGCCATCTTCAACCGGCTCGCCCTTGAGTTCGAAGCCTTTTCCGCCATCGGTGCGCAGCCACTCGTAGCCGGTGTACTTGTCGGCCAGCGCACCGTCGATTTGCCCGGTGGAAAGGGCGACATAGAGTTCGTCCTGGGTCTGGAAGGTTTGCACGATCGCGACGTTGGCGGCCTTTTCCTGAAGCCAGTTCGCCGCCAAGGTGCCCTCTTGGGCGCCCAGGGTCTTGCCCATCCAGCTGCCCGGCGTGCCGTCCAGGTCACTGCTTTCAGCAGCGAGGAACTGCAGCTTGTTGATGTAGTAAGGGTCGGTGAAGTCCACCAGCTGTTTGCGCTCATCCGTCACCGAAAGCGACGAAATAAGGAAGTCGAACTGGTTGTCGTTGAGTGCCGGGATGAGGTTCTCGAAGTCTGCGGTGACGATCTCGCACTCCACCTTCATCTTCGCGCACAAGGCGGCACCGATGTCCGCGTCAAAGCCGACGACCTGCCCGCTGGCGTCGGTGTCGTTGAACGGGGGGTGCCCACCTTCCATGCCCATCCGTAGTTTGTCCGCGGCGTACGTTGAAGAAACGCAGGAAAGGGCCAGTACGCAACCCAGTAGCGAACCGAAAAATCGAGCCATGTAGCGAAACTCCAATAGCCAGGGGCAGCGAGGTGTACTCGCTTCGACAACGTTTATGGCAGAAACATCACCGCTCAGGTATGGCTGCTTGTGACATTTTCTTATCCCAGGCAAGCCTAAGCCTTGGCGGGCGGTTGTACCCCGCCCCCAGCGCCTGAGGGCCCCAAAGTTGCACCGAGGCAGGGCGGGGGTGTTACTTGCTGCTCGGAAACAGAGCAAAAAGTGATCTTTGCCTGGGTAATCCGGTAATACTTTTTGGCCCCTGCGACAAAAAGTCATATTGTTCAAGCCCTTGCAGTTATGCCGCTAGGCCTTACTGTGGGGCGGCCTTGAACTATTTTGCATCAATTTGGCGCGCTTCTTGCGTAAAATTATTGCAACGGCGTGTTGCTCGTCTCAAACAGCGGTCATTTGAGCGCAGCGCCGGTCAATCGCTTTCTCGGAAGGGTAAACCTATGAGCAGTATTCAAAACGCCGGTGGGCTTGCCCAAGGGCTGAAAACCCGCCATGTGACCATGCTGTCCATTGCGGGAGTAATCGGTGCCGGCCTGTTCGTCGGTTCTGGCCACGCTATTGCAGAAGCAGGGCCTGCCGTGCTTCTGGCTTATGCAGCCGCGGGTACCCTGGTGGTGCTGGTGATGCGCATGCTGGGTGAGATGGCGGTAGCCTCGCCGGACACTGGCTCGTTTTCCACCTATGCCGACCGTGCCATTGGCCACTGGGCCGGTTTCACCATCGGTTGGCTTTACTGGTGGTTCTGGGTACTGGTGATCCCGCTGGAGGCCAACGCCGCCGCCGGCATCCTGCATCAATGGATTCCAGACGTGCAGGTCTGGGTGTTCGCGCTGATCATTACCGCAGTGCTTACCGTCACCAACCTGTTCAGCGTGAAGAACTACGGCGAGTTCGAGTTCTGGTTCGCGCTGCTGAAGGTCATCGCCATCGTGGCCTTTATCGTGGTGGGCCTGGGCGCCGCCTTTGGCTTCGTGCCGGGCAGCCAGGTCAGCGGCTTCAGCCATGTGACCGATACCCAAGGCTTCATGCCCAACGGCTTGGGCGCTGTGGTGGCGGCCATGCTGACCACCATGTTCTCGTTCATGGGTACCGAAATCGTAACCATCGCCGCCGCCGAGTCGCGTGATCCGGGCCGCCAGATCTCCAAGGCTACCAATTCGGTCATTTGGCGCATCTGCCTGTTCTATCTGGTGTCGATCTTCCTGGTGGTGGCCCTGGTGCCTTGGAACGACCCAGCGCTGCCGCAGCTTGGCTCCTACCAAACCGTGCTCAACCTGGTTGGCGTGCCTAATGCCAAGATGATCGTGGATATCGTGGTGTTGGTCGCTGTGACCAGCTGCCTGAACTCCGCGCTCTATACCTCTTCGCGCATGCTGTTCTCCCTGAGCAAGCGCGGCGACGCACCCAAGGCGGCACAGCGCACTTCCCGCGCCGGCACCCCTTATGCCGCGGTTATCCTGTCTACCGCTGCCGCGTTCCTGGCTACTTTCGCCAACTACGCAGCCCCTGCCGCGGTGTTCGACTTCTTGCTGGCCACCTCCGGCGCCATCGCGTTGCTGGTGTACCTGGTGATCGCGTTCTCGCAGCTACGCATGCGCCGCAAGGCCGAAGCGCGTGGCGAACAGTTGACCTTCAAGATGTGGGCCTTCCCGGGCCTCACCTACCTGGTGATTGTGTTCATCATTGCGGTGCTGGGCGTGATGTTCCTGCGCGACGATCACCGCATCGAGATCATCGCCACGGGCTTGCTGACCATCGCCGTGGTGGCTGCCGGCCTTATCGTTGACCGCCGCCGCAAGGCTGCTGGCCACGCCCGGGTCGCCTTGGGTAGCTGAGTTAGCGACGCAAATGCAAAAGGCCGCTACCTGCGAAGGTAGCGGCCTTTTTTGTTGCCCGCGGGCTTACCAGCGGGGGCCATCGAAGCGCTGGTGCTCCCAATGCCGTGGTGGTGGCGCTGGGCGGTAATACACAGGCTGTGGTGCTGGCTGGTAGTACACAGGCTGTGGTGCGGGTACATACATCACCGGCCGGGGCTGCGGGGCGTAGCGTGGCTCGTGGTAATGATGATGGCCGCCGTTGTCCCAGTTGCCGGCGATCAAGGCGCCTACCGCGGCACCGGCGATCACTGGCACGATCAGATCACGTTCGTCCGCCGACGCTGTACCGGCGACTCCAGCGGCCACCAGGCAAGTGGAAAGAAGCAGGGCTTTGGTCAACTTCGCAAACATGGTGTCTCCTCAAGGCGCCGGTTTGGGTTGCGCCATGAGCCTATGAAACACCATGCCTGTGTAAAGCGCTGTCTAGCGACGGTAAAGGTTCGGTAAGGCGTTATTCAGCCGCCCGGGCGACCACCGCCTCGCTGGCGGCTATATACGCTTGCATGAACTCGTCGGAACTGACCTTGGCCACGGCATCGTCTTCGGCCATGCCCTGGAGTTCGTAGTAAGCCACCCATAGGGAAACGATCAGGTTTTCGATGTCTTCGGCCGAATAGTTGTCGACTACCAATGGCAGCGGGGACTCCTCATGGAACACCTCGCATACCGCCTGCAGCCCATGCTCTTCGGCGTGCTTCATGGCGTCGAACATTTCATCGAACACCTGCGCTTCCATCCCGCCTTCGAAGAAGTCTTCCATGCTGATGGTGTCTGGGGCGAGAGCGTCCGGGTTTTTCGGCGCTGGCGCATCGGGCACATTGTTGCGCAGAATGCGGTTTTGCCGAGCCTTGGCCGAGGCGCGCTTGTTTTTCTTCTGCTGCTTGCGAGGGGAGGACATCAGCGGGCTCCTTTGCCGGCGCGGAACGAAGCGCTATCAGCGTAGCGCAGCACATGAAGGCAGGCGCCTTTCACGCAGCCATCAACAAAAAACCCCTGAATCTTTCGATTCAGGGGTTTCGGTATTAGTGGTGCCCAGGGACGGAATCGAACCGCCGACACGGGGATTTTCAATCCCCTGCTCTACCAACTGAGCTACCTGGGCAACGGGGCGCATTAAACGGGTTTTTCAGGGGGGCGTCAAGCGCTGGTGCAAAATTTTTTTAATCATTACCGTCGCTTACGCGAAAGCGGGTTCATTCCGCGGGCGGCACATAGCCTTCGGCCTTGGCGTAGTCCTCGCCAGAGAGGAACTTGTCCATTTCGGCCATCAGGAACTTACGGTCCTCGGCATTCATCATGTTCAAGCGGCGTTCGTTGATCAGCAGGGTCTGGTGTTTCTGCCAGTCGGCCCAGGCTTTCTGCGAAACGTGCTGGAAGATGTCTTCACCCTTGGCGCCGGGGTAGGGCGGGCGGTCCAGGGCTGGCAGTTCTTCTTTGTATTTGCGGCACATCACGGTGCGAGTCATTCGGGTTCTCCTGCGTGCAAGGCAACGGCCGCGCGCTCGAGCAAGGTTTTCACCGGGGCGGCAAGGCCCAGGCGCGGCGGGGTGGCGAGGTTATACCAGAGCCAGTCGGCCTCGGCCACGTGGGCGGCCTGGGCATCTACCCGCACCAGCCAGGGCTCGATGGTCAGCTGAAAATGGCTGAAGGTGTGGGTCAGGCCGGGGAGTTCATGGGTGCCGCGCAAGGTCAGGTCGTGCTGGGCCACCAGATGTTCGATGTCGCCGAAGCCGTCGAGCTCAGGCAGGCTCCACAATCCGCCCCATAAGCCGCTGGACGGGCGGCGGTACAGCAAGATCTCGCCTTGGCCATTGGCGACCAGCGGCATCAGCGTTTGCCGCTGCGGCAGGGCCTTGCGCGGCTTGGGCGCGGGGTAGCGGGTTTCTTCGCCGAGCAGGTGCGCGCGGCAACCTTCTCGCAGCGGGCACAGCAGGCAGCTAGGGCGGCTGCGGGTGCAGAGGGTGGCGCCCAGGTCCATCATCGCCTGGGTGTAGTCGTTCACCCTGGCATGCGGGGTGAAGCGCTCAGCGGCGTCCCACAATGCCTTGGCTACTTTGGGTTCGCCTGGGTAGCCGCTTTGGGCGGTATAGCGTGCCAGCACGCGCTTCACGTTGCCGTCCAGGATGGGCGCGCGCAACCCCATGCTGATGCTGGCGATGGCACCGGCGGTGGAGCGGCCGATGCCGGGTAGCGTTTCCAGCAGGGCAGGGTCGCGTGGGAATTCGCCTTGGTAGTTCGCCATCACCATTCGCGCGGCTTTCTGCAGGTTGCGCGCGCGGGTGTAGTAGCCAAGGCCGGTCCATAGGTGCAGCACTTCGTCTTCAGGTGCTTCGGCCAGGTCGCGAACGGTAGGCAGCGCCGCCATGAAGCGGTCGAAGTAGTTGAGCACGGTGCTCACCTGGGTCTGTTGCAGCATGATTTCCGATACCCACACGCGGTACGGGTTGATCTGTTGCTGCCACGGCAGGTCGTGCCTGCCGTGCCGGTCGAACCAGCTCAGCACGGCGCCGGAAAATTGCTCTGGGGTCATCGTTTCAGCAGGCCCTTGAGGGCGTCCTTCAGTTCGGGGCTGACCTTGTCACCCAGTTTATCTTCGATCTTCTCTTCCACCCGGTTGCGTACCGCTTGCACGGCGACCTGGCCCAGGCCTTCGCGGTCCACCCGGCAGGCGCGGGCGCCCAGCTCCAGCGGGCCGCGGCAGCGGATTGGCAATTCCAGGTTGGCGAAGCGATCGTTCACCTGGCAGGCAGGGTCTGCCATGTTGCCGCTTTCGCCTTGCACCACCACGCCTACGCGGTAGTCCATGCCCAGCACGCGCAGGTCGATGTCGCCGTTGCCGCTTACCCGCAGGCCGGGGATGCTGGCGTTCAGGTCAGGGTTGTTGGCAACGCCGTCACGCAAGGTCAGGCTGCCGTCCAGGCGCTGGAAGGGCGTATCGCGGCCGCGTGGCTCGCTGCTCAGGGTTTTACGGTTAAGCAATGCAATGCCCTGGCACAGCTGCTGTTCGAGGTTGGCATCTACCAGCACGCCGTTGTCCAGGGCGAAGTGGCCGTTGCCGTCGAGGCTGTCTACCAGTGATTTCTGGCTGTTACCGCTGCCCTTCAGGGTAGCGTCCAGGGTCAGCAGGCCGCGCACGGGCGGGCTGGCGACGTGGCCGGCGAGTACCGCTTCCACCGGTACCCGGTTCAGCCGGGTTTGCAGGTTGAGCAGCGGGGTGTCGGGGCGCACGTCCAGGCTGCCGTTGGCGTTGAATTCGCCCTCGCCAACCTGCCCGCTCAGGCCTTGAAGGTTGAGCAGGCCGCCCGCGCCTGCCACGGTCAGGCGGGCGCTATCGATAGGCAGCTTTTGCAGCGTCAACCGGCCCACGCTGAGCTCAGCTTGCAGGTCGATGGCACGCAGGCGCTCGATCGGGAACAGGCGGTCGTCGCTCCAGGCCTGCCGGCCGGGAGCATCGGGCAATGGGGAGTTACCGCCCGCCGCGACCGCGGCCGCCTCGCTGCCTTGCACCTCGGCCTGGCGCGCGGCGGCAGTGCCTTTGGCCTGCTCGCTGTCGGCGGGCAGGTAACGGTCCAGGTCGAGCTTGTCGCCCTGCAGCCGCACGCGCAGGGCCTGATGGGCAATATCCTCCACGGCCAGGCGCCCGTTGAGGGTGCTGCCGTCTAGCTTGACGTTGAGGTCTTCCAGCGCCAGGGCATTACGGTCGCCCGTTACCCGGCTTACCAGTTCGATCTGGGTCAGCGCCGAGCTGTCCGCGGTGGCTGGCACTGGCTGGGCGATACCTTCGAGGAACGCGCGCAGGTCGAATTGGGCGATAGAGAGCGCGCCGCTGAGTTGCGGTGCGCTATCGAGGTCGCGCAGGTGAAGCTCGCCGAGGGCGCGCAGCTGGTTGGCGGAGAGCTTGAGGTTGTTCCAGTCCGCTACCTGCGCGCCTAGGTCCGCCAAGAGCTGGCCTTGCGCGGAGAAGGTAAGCGTCTGGCCCTGCAGGGGCGCCCCTGTGAGCTCGCCACCCAGGCGCATGTCTTCGAACTGATAACGCTGCACGCCAGGGTCGAAGCGCAGCGTGCCCTTGAGTTCGGTGCGCGCACGCAGTTCTGGCTGGTTGGTGCCGAGGAATGCAGTGAGCGTAACAGGGATGTCCGTGGCGGCATGCACGGCGCCGGTGCTCAGCTGAATGCTCTCGGCGCTGAAGCTACGCCCGCTCTGTTCGTCCAGGTAGCTGACTCGCCCGTTGTTCAGGGTAAGGCTGTCGATATCCAGCTTGAGGGCACGGCCACGCTCCGGGGGCGGCGGCGAATCCGGGCTGGCGTCGGCACTGGCCACGCCGGGCTGGGCGGCATCGCCCGGCAGCGGCTTGCCGAAATCCTCCCAGTTGCCGTGGCCCTGAGCGTCGCGCTGGAGGTTCAGTTCGAGACCGTCCACGCGCACGTCGCTCATCTGCACTTCGCGCCGCAGCAGGGGGAGCACCCGCACAGACAGGCCGAGCATTTGCAGGTTGGCGAAGGGCGTTTGCGGCTGGGCCAACGTGGCGATGCTGGCGTCGTGCAGCTCAAGCCCCAGCCAGGGGAACAGGCTCCAGCCAATGTCGCCGTTGAGGGTCAGCTCCACATGCGCTTTTTCTCGGGCCAGCTTGCGGATCTGCCCCTTGTAGTCGTTGGGATCGAAAAAATGGGTCAGGGCGAAGCCCAGAGCCACGATGATCAGCAACAGCCCGAGTATGGAGAGCCCCAGGATTTTGCCGAACGCTTTCATGGGCAGGGTCCTTTTAGTCCGATTCGTCGATGGGCGCGAGTATAACGTTTTGCTTCCCCGCAAGCGGCCAACGTTGCGCTTGGGTGGCTCACGGCCGCCTCAGCTGGGCATAAGCGCAAGGCATGCGTTCGGCAGTCTTGATATGGCCCGATGTGCGACAGGCCACAAGGCGAGAAAAACACGATAGCAGTTTGCTTCCACTCGCTTAAACAAATGTTAACCTTCGCGCGTCGTCGGCCCTTGTGCGGCAGTTTGTCGCTTGCGGGACGATCGCCTATAAAACGATCAGCACGCCTTGCCTGAAAGATCGTGGCGGTCCTCTGACTTCGAAACATGATTCGAAGTTGCGACCGCGAGCCTAACCACAACCAGGGGTAGTAAATGACTCAAAGCACTCATGCGGCGGGCGCGGCCGGCCGGCCGGGTTTCCTCGCCAAGGAACGCATCATCGCCAAGCCGGGCTTCAACCGCTGGCTGGTCCCGCCAGCGGCATTGGCCATTCACTTGTGCATCGGCATGGCCTATGGCTTTTCGGTGTTCTGGTTGCCATTGTCCAAGGCGCTGGGCGTAACCGCCGCGGTCGCTTGCCCAGCCGATATGGGCTTTGTCAGCCAGGTGTTCTCTTCTGACTGCGACTGGCCGATTTCCATGCTCGGCTGGATCTACACCCTGTTCTTCATCTTCCTGGGCTGCTCGGCGGCTGCATGGGGCGGTTGGCTCGAACATGCCGGCCCGCGCAAGGCCGGTGTGGTGTCGGCGATCTGCTGGTGCGGTGGCTTGGTGATTTCCGCGATGGGTGTGTACACCCACCAGATCTGGCTCATGTGGATCGGCTCCGGGGTGATCGGCGGCATTGGCCTTGGGTTGGGCTACATCTCGCCGGTATCGACCCTGATCAAGTGGTTCCCGGATAAGCGCGGCATGGCTACCGGCATGGCGATCATGGGCTTTGGTGGTGGCGCGATGGTCGGCGCCCCTCTGGCCACGGCGTTGATGTCGCACTTCGCGTCGCCTGCCGGTGTAGGCGTATGGCAGAGCTTCCTGGTGATGGCCGCCATTTACTTCGTATTCATGATCGGTGGTGCCCTGACCTACCGAGTGCCGCCAACCGGGTGGAAACCCGAGGGCTGGACCGCGCCGGCGAAGAAGTCTGGCAACGCGATGATCACCGACCGCCATGTGCATGTAAGCGTGGCCTGGAAAACCCCTCAGTTCGTATTGGTGTGGCTGGTGCTGTGCCTGAACGTTTCGGCGGGCATCGGCATTCTGGGCATGGCGTCGCCGCTGCTGCAGGAAGTGTTCGCCGGCAAGCTGCTGGGCACCAACCAGACCTTCGGTGAACTGGCGCCGGCGCAACTGGCGCAGATCGCTGCGATCGCCGCGGGCTTCACCGGCCTGCTGAGCCTGTTCAACATCGGCGGCCGCTTCTTCTGGGCGTCGTTCTCGGACTACATCGGCCGCAAATACACCTACTTCGTGTTCTTCACCCTGGGCGTGGCGCTCTACGCGCTGGTGCCGAACCTTGGGCACCTGGGTAACGTCGTGCTCTTCGTGGCGGCATTCTGCATCATCCTGTCCATGTACGGCGGCGGCTTCGCGACCGTTCCGGCTTACCTGGCGGACCTGTTCGGCACCCAGATGGTCGGCGCGATCCACGGCCGCCTGCTGACTGCCTGGGCAGCGGCTGGCGTGCTGGGCCCGGTGTTGGTCAACTACCTGCGCGAATATCAGCTGAGCATCGGCGTTGAACGCGCGGCGGTTTACGACATTACCCTGTACATCCTGGCCGGCTTGCTGGTCTTGGGCTTTATCTGCAACGCGCTGATCCGCCCGGTTGCCAGCAAGTACTTCATGACCCCCGAGCAGCTGGCCGCAGAGCGCGCTATCAGCCACGACAAGAGCAGCAATGGCTCGACAGTCCTGGAATGGCGCGCCGCTTCGGACACTCTGCCATGGGTGATTGCCGCCTGGCTGGCGGTCGGCATCCCGCTGGCGTGGGGGGTGATGATCACCATCCAGAAGGTTGCCGTGCTCTTTTAAGCGCTGAGCCGCCTTCAGGCACAGAACCGCTTTAACCAAAACCCCGCGTTGCTTCGGCTGCGCGGGGTTTTGCGTTTCTTCGTCGCGTTCGCTTCATGCCGCTGCCGCTATGGGCCTATAATGTGCCCCTTTTTCGCTGAATGAATGTGTGCGGAGTTGGTGATGGCCGAACGTAAGGCGTTCGTCGAGCGCAATACCCTGGAAACCCAGATCAAAGCCTCGATCAACCTGGATGGCACCGGCAAGGCCCGGTTCGATATCGGCGTGCCGTTCCTCGAGCATATGCTCGACCAGATCGCCCGCCATGGGCTGATCGACCTGGATATCGAGTGCAAGGGTGACCTCGCCATCGACGATCACCATACCGTCGAAGACGTGGGCATTACCCTTGGCCAGGCCTTTGCCCGCGCCGTGGGGGACAAAAAAGGCATCCGCCGCTATGGCCATGCCTATGTGCCACTGGATGAAGCCTTGTCGCGGGTGGTCATCGACTTCTCCGGCCGCCCCGGCCTGCAAATGCATGTGCCCTACACTCGCGCGGTGGTGGGCCGGTTCGATGTGGACCTGTTCCAGGAGTTCTTCCAGGGCTTCGTCAACCATGCCCAGGTGACCCTGCACATCGATAACCTGCGCGGTATCAACACCCACCACCAGATCGAAACCGTGTTCAAGGCCTTCGGCCGCGCGCTGCGCATGGCTGTAGAGCTGGACGAGCGCATGGCCGGGCAAATGCCTTCCACCAAGGGCGTACTCTGATGCAAACGGTAGCGGTGATCGACTACGGCATGGGTAACCTGCACTCCGTGGCCAAGGCTTTGGAGCACGTGGGGGCCGGTAAGGTGCTGGTGACCAGCGATGCGGCGGTGATCCGCGAGGCGGACCGGGTAGTGTTCCCCGGCGTTGGCGCGATCCGCGACTGCATGGCCGAGATCCGCAGGCTTGGCTTCGATGCCTTGGTGCATGAAGTGAGCAAGGACCGTCCCTTCCTCGGCATTTGCGTGGGCATGCAGGCGCTGATGGAGCGCAGCGAAGAGAACGATGGCGTCGATTGCATTGGCGTGTTCCCGGGCCAGGTGCGCTTCTTCGGCAAGGCCCTGCACGAAGACGGCGAGCACTTGAAGGTGCCGCACATGGGCTGGAACGAAATCAGCATGCCGGTGGACCACCCGCTGTGGCACAGCATTCCGGACCGCGCCCGCTTTTACTTCGTGCACAGCTACTACATCGAGGCAGGCAAGGCTTCGCAGGTGGTCGGCCGCGGCCATTACGGCAAGGACTTCGCCGCCGCACTGGCAGAGGGCCCACGCTTCGCCGTGCAATTCCATCCCGAGAAAAGCCACACCCACGGCCTGCAACTGCTGCAGAACTTCGCCGCCTGGGACGGGCGCTGGTAATGAACAAGGCCAAAAAGTCGCCGATTCTCACGCTTACACCCGAGCAGGAGCGCGAGGCGGTGGCCCATATCAAGCGGCTCCTGCAAGACCGCTTCGACTTGGACCTGGGCTCGTTCGAGGCGCTTGAAGTTCTCGAGCTGTTTACCCGTGAAATAGCTCCACATTATTACAACAGGGCGATTTTCGATGCGCAGGCGCACCTCAAGGAGAGGTTCGAAAGCATCGAAAGCGACCTGTGGGCGCTCGAAAAGCACTGACTTCCGGGCTTCGCTGTTCACCGATTTCAAAGGTTTCACAGATGCTGATCATCCCCGCTATCGATCTCAAAGACGGTGCCTGTGTGCGCTTGCGCCAGGGCCGCATGGAAGATTCCACGGTGTTCTCCGACGATCCGGTGAGCATGGCCGCCAAATGGGTAGATGGTGGCTGCCGCCGGCTGCACCTGGTGGACCTCAATGGCGCCTTCGAAGGCCAGCCGGTCAACGGTGAAGTGGTGACCGCCATTGCACGCCGTTATCCCGGTTTGCCGATCCAGATTGGCGGCGGCATCCGCTCGCTGGAAACCATCGAGCATTATGTAAAGGCCGGCGTGAGCTACGTGATCATCGGCACCAAGGCTGTGAAAGAGCCGGAGTTCGTGGCTCAAGCGTGCAAGGCATTCCCCGGCAAGGTCATCGTTGGCCTGGATGCCAAGGATGGCTTCGTCGCCACCGATGGTTGGGCCGAGGTCAGCACCGTGCAGGTGATCGACCTGGCCAGGCGCTTCGAGGCCGACGGCGTCTCGGCCATCGTTTATACCGATATCGCCAAGGACGGGATGATGCAGGGCTGCAACGTGCCCTTCACTGCGGCCCTGGCCGAGGCCACCCGCATTCCGGTGATCGCCTCTGGCGGCATTCACAACCTGGGCGACATCAAGGCCCTATTGGCTGCCAAGGCCCCTGGCATCATCGGCGCCATCACCGGCCGGGCCATCTACGAAGGCACCCTGGACGTGGCTGAAGCCCAGGCGTTCTGTGACCAATACACGAGCGGCAAGGCATAAGCGGCATGCCACAAGAAGAAGCGTATCGCGATCCGCCTTTTCTTGCCGCTTGAAGCTTAGAACCTGCAGCTCCGCCGAAGGAGGCCCCATGGCTTTAGCCAAACGCATCATCCCTTGCCTGGACGTGGACAACGGCCGAGTGGTGAAGGGCGTGAAGTTCGAGAACATCCGCGATGCCGGGGACCCGGTAGAGATCGCCCGTCGTTACGACGAGCAGGGCGCGGACGAAATCACCTTCCTGGACATCACCGCCAGTGTGGACGGGCGCGACACCACCCTGCATACCGTGGAGCGCATGGCCAGCCAAGTGTTCATTCCACTGACCGTGGGCGGCGGCGTGCGTACCGTGCAGGACATTCGCAACCTGCTCAACGCCGGCGCGGACAAGGTGTCGATCAACACCGCGGCGGTGTTCAACCCAGAGTTCGTGGGCGAGGCTGCCGCGCGCTTCGGCTCCCAATGCATCGTGGTCGCTATCGACGCCAAGAAGGTCTCTGGGCCGGGCGAGGCGCCCCGGTGGGAGATATTCACCCATGGAGGGCGCAAACCCACCGGGCTGGATGCGGTGGAGTGGGCCAAAAAGATGGAAGGCCTGGGCGCCGGCGAAATTCTGCTCACCAGCATGGACCAGGACGGCATGAAAAACGGCTTCGACCTGGGCGTCACCCGCGCCATCAGCGATGCCTTGGGCATCCCGGTGATCGCCTCTGGCGGCGTGGGCAACCTGCAACACCTGGCGGACGGCATTACCCAAGGCCACGCCAGCGCGGTGCTGGCAGCCAGCATCTTCCATTTTGGTGAATACACCGTGCCAGAGGCCAAGGCCTTTATGGCCGCGCAAGGGATTTGCGTGCGTTAGTCGGTCTCGGGCTCGCGGTGAAGCTCTGTGGGAGCGGGCGTTGCCCGCGAAATGGGCTCACAGGGCCCGGACCTGCCCTCACTCTCTGGAGGGCGCATATGTCCCCTTCCGGCCATGCCCGCGCATGGCCTGGTTGCTCCGCTCCGCGATCATCTGCCGAATGCTGATCATCTCCACGCCTTGGGCTTTCAAACCGGGCAGGGCCTGCTCCAGCAGCGCCAGGGTTTGCGGGTAAGGGTGGCCGATCACCACGGCAGAGCCTTGCTGATGGGCCAGCGCCACGGCCTTGGCTAGCTGTTCGGCAATGGCCTCCGGGGTTCGCACATCATCGAGGAACACATCCCTGGACACGCTTGCCAGGCCAATGGCTTGCGCTTGGGCGGCGGCCTGGGTGCCGGGGCTAGTGCGGCTGTCGACCAGGAACAGCCGCCGCTGCTGCAGCTCACTGGCGAGCACTGCCATGGCATCGGCCTGGGTGGTCATGCGGCTGCCTTCATGGTTGTTCAGGCCAGCGGCGTAGGGCACTGCCTTGAAGGCCGCCGCCAGGCGCTCGCGCAGCTGCGCCTCGGGCATTCCTGGTTGCCAGGCAAACGGCCCAGTGGCGGGGTCCATAGGCATGTGCACGATCACCGTTCTGCCGACCTTGTGGGCTTCGCGGGCAAATTCCGCCGCATGCGGGGTATCTGGCATCACCGCCAAGGTCACTGGCCCCGGCAAGGCCAAGGCGCGGCTATCGCGGGTAGGGTTCTGGCCCAGGTCGTCGATGATCAGGCTCAGGTAAGCAGGCGAACCCGCTGCCCCCTCCTGGGCCATTGCCTGCCCCGCCCAATGCAAGGCGAGCAGGCCCGCCAGTAACCACGCACGCATAGGGTCAGTTGCCGCGGGTGACCTTCAGGCCCTTCAGCAGGCTAAGCGCCTGGCTGAGCTGGAAGTCATCATCCTGTGGGCGGGCTTTCTTGTCCGCAACGCCGGAGCCAGTGGGCCGTTCGGCGCCACCATTGCCATTACCCAGATGCCCCTGCAGGTCGGCTTCTTTGAAGCTTTCCGGATCCTGCTCGCGGGTGATCTTGGCGCGGCGCACTTCCACGTCCGGAATGATCCCTTGGGCCTGGATGGAGCGCCCGTTGGGGGTGAAATACAGCGCGGTGGTGAGCTTGAGCGCGCGGTCATTGTTCAGCGGCAGCACGGTCTGCACCGAGCCTTTGCCGAAGCTGTCGGTGCCCATGAGCACGCCGCGCTTTTGGTCTTGCAGGGCGCCGGCGACGATTTCCGAAGCCGACGCACTGCCGCCGTTGATCAGCACCACCAGCGGCACGCCCTCGCTGGCGTCCGCCGGGTCGGCGTTGAAGCGCAGCTCCGAGTTGGCGATGCGGCCTTTGGTGTACACGATCAGCCCATGGGTCAGGAAATGGTCGGCCACTTCCACCGCCGCTTGCAGCACGCCGCCGGGGTTGTTGCGCAGGTCGAGTACCAACCCGTTGAGCTTCTTGCCGTTGTCCTTGCGCAGCTTGGCCAAGGCGGCCCCGACCTCTTCGCCGGTCTTGACCTGGAACTGGGTCACGCGGATGTAGCCGTAGCCATCTTCCAGCAGCTGGGCTTTCACGCTCTTGACCTGGATGATCGCCCTGGCCAGGGTCACGTCGAAGGGGTTGCCGCCATCCCGCACCAGCGTGAGGGTGATCTTCTCGCCCACCTTGCCGCGCATCTTGTCCACGGCTTCGTTCATGGTCTGGCCGCGGGTCGGCTGGCCGTTGATCTTGACGATCAGGTCACCGGCCTCGATGCCAGCGCGGCTGGCGGGCGTGTCGTCGATGGGCGACACCACCTTGACGAAGTTATCCTCCACGCCTACTTCGATACCCAGCCCGCCGAATTCCCCGCTGGTGCTTTCTTGCAGTTCGGCGAAGTCCTCTGGGCCCAGGTAGGCCGAGTGCGGGTCGAGGTTGCTCAGCATGCCCTTGATCGCGTTCTCGAGGAGCGTCTTGTCGTCGACCGGCTCAACGTAGGCGGCCTTGATGCGGTCCATCACCTCGGCGAAGGTACGCAGCTCGTCCAGCGGCAGTGGTAGCGGTGCCTTGGCGGCTGGCGCGGTGACCGGCGATGCTGCAGGTGCGGGCGCCGGTTTGGAAGGCGCCGGGTCGGCGGCGTTCGCCAAGGGCGCCGCCATCAGCAGAGCCAGGGCCAGCATGGAAAGGCGGGAGGAATGCAGCATGTCGAACGAACTCCTGATCCTGTTTGACCGGTGCAGCGTCAGCCGCGGCACCACTGTGCAGGGTCGGTGGCCCGACCTTGCTGGCGAATGGCGAAATACAATGCTGGTGTGTCCTGCCCACCGCTGGTGCCGACCGTGGAGATCGCTTCACCAGCCTTGACCACGTCTCCGGCACTTTTAAGCAGCGTTTGGTTATGCCCGTACAGGCTGAGATAGCCGTCCCCATGGTCGAGGATCACCAGGAGGCCGGCGCCACGCAACCAGTCAGCGAACACCACTCGGCCCCCGTGGACGGCATGCACGGCGCTTCCAGCGGACGCGCCGATCATGACGCCGTCCCAGCGGGTACGTTCATCACCGCGGGATTCACCAAAGCGCGCCAATAGTCGACCATCGACCGGCCATGGAAGTTTTCCGCGGGCTGCAGCGAATGCTCCGCCAAAGGTTTCGCCCGTGCTCACGCGGACCTCCGCAGCTGGCTTTCGCGCAGGGGGCGGCGTGTCGTTCGCGGCGGCGGCTTCTCGCTGGCGGCGTTCTTCTTCCTGCTGGGCGAGCAGGGCCTTGCGCCTTGCCTCTTCAGCCTCCCGGGCCTGACGGGCCAGGGTTTCCTCGATGGTAGCGAGCACCTTTTGCAGGTCGGCTTGATCCTGCTGGCGCTGTTGTAGCTTCTGGTCGCGTGCCTTGTAGTCGCCGTTGAGCTTGGCCAGCGCAGCCTCGCGTTCCTTGCGGACCTGCTCCAGTGCCCCGCGCTGCTCGTCAAGGGTGCCCTGCTGTACCAGCAACTGGGCTTGCTGCAGCTGGATATCTTTCTCCACACCCGCCAGTTGGCGCAGCGTTTCGTTGAATGCCTTGAGCTGCTCCAGGCGTGCCTGGCTGAGGTAGTCGTAATAAGTCAGGGTGCGGGCGAACTGCTCTGGGTTCTGCTGGTTAAGCAGCAGCTTGAGGTATTCCTGGCGACCGCTCTGGTAGGCAGCCCGCGCCTGGATGCCGATCAGCTTTTGCTGTTCAGCGCGCGAACTTTGGAGTTTTTTTTTCTCTGTTTCGAGGCGTTGCAGCTCGCTCTCGGCCTTCTTAAGCTGTTGCTGTAGCGCATCGACCTGCTTCTGCAGGTTACCCATTTCGGTTTCAGTGCCGCGCAGGTCCTTCTGTACATCGGCGCGTTCCTGCTGCAGCTGCGTGAGCACCTTTTTCAACTCGGCGATATCTTGCCGGGTGGCTTCGATCTGCTGTTGGGTCTGGGCGCGGTCGTCGGCGTGGGCCGGAAGCGTCAGGGCCGCGAGGGCAAGGAAGGCGAGGGCGCGGAGCATTGAGTGGGTCGTTACCGAAAAAATAATGGGGCTAGTATGCCCGGCAGCACCGCCAATCAAAAGGGCGCATGTGCGCCCTTTTGCCCAAGTAGTCAGGCATCGACCAGGATGGAGTGGCCCGTCATCTCGGCTGGCTTTTCCAGGCCCAGCAGCATCAGCATGGTAGGCGCGACATCTGCCAGCACACCGCCTTCGCGCACCTTGTATGGGCCCTTGCCCACATAGATGAAAGGCACCGGCTCCGTGGTGTGCGCAGTGTGAGCCTGGCCGGTGGCCACGTCTTCCATCTGTTCGACGTTACCGTGGTCGGCAGTGATCAAGGCCTCGCCGCCCACTTTTTCCAGTGCCGTGGCGATGCGGCCAACGCAAGTGTCCAGGCATTCCACTGCCTTGATTGCAGCCTCCATGATGCCGCTATGGCCGACCATATCGCCGTTGGCGTAGTTGACGATGATCACGTCATAGCGCTGGTGCTCGATGGCGTCGACGATCCTGTCGGTGACTTCCGGCGCGCTCATCTCTGGCTGCAAGTCGTAGGTAGCGACCTTCGGCGACGGGATCAGAATGCGCTCTTCCCCTTCGAAGGGCTCTTCGCGGCCGCCGGAGAAGAAGAAGGTCACGTGGGCATACTTCTCGGTTTCGGCGATACGCAGCTGGGTTTTGCCGTTCTTGGCCAGGTATTCGCCCAGCACGTTTTCCAGGCTGCTGGGGTGGAACGCGGCCGGTGCGGGGATCTTCGCGGAATATTGGGTAAGGCCGACGTAACCTGCCAGTTTCGGCTGGCGGGCGCGGGCGAACTCCGCGAAGTCGTTTTCTACGAATGGGCGGGACAGCTCGCGAGCGCGGTCGGCGCGGAAGTTCATGAACACCACGGCGTCGCCGTCTTCCACCTTCACCGGCTCGCCGACGGTGGTGGCCTTGACAAACTCATCGCTTTCGCCACGAGCGTAGGCCGCTTCCAGGCCTTCGGAGGCATTGGAAGCGTGGTATTCGGCGGCACCTTCGACGATCAGGTTGTAGGCGGCGCTCACACGGTCCCAGCGGTTGTCGCGGTCCATGGCGAAGTAGCGGCCGATCAGGCTGGCGAAGCGGCCCTTGCCCAGGCGGCTGAAGATGCCTTCCAGTAGCTCGAGCGAGCCATGGGCGCTCTTGGGCGGCGTGTCGCGGCCGTCGAGGAAAGCATGCAGGTAAATGTGCTCGGCGCCACGGCGGGCAGCCAGCTCGACCATGGCAACGATGTGGTCCTGGTGGCTATGCACGCCGCCGTCGGACAGCAGTCCCATGACGTGGACTGCCTTGCCGGCGGCCACGGCCTTATCTACCGCAGCGCAAATGGTCGGGTTCTCGAAGAACTCGCCGTCGCGGATCGCCTTGGTGACCCGGGTGAAGTCCTGGTAAACCACTCGGCCCGCGCCGAGGTTCATATGGCCCACCTCGGAGTTGCCCATCTGTCCGTCTGGCAAGCCAACGTCCATGCCAGAGCCGGAAATCAGCCCATTCGCGTGGGTTTGCAACAACCGGTCAAGATTCGGCTTCTTCGCTGAATAGACGGCGTTGTATTCATGGCTGTCGCTGTGCCCAAATCCGTCCAGGATGATCAGGACCAGAGGTTTCGGCGTGGCTGTCATGGTTCCCACTCGCGGCTGTAAGAGAATAAGAAACATATCTTAGGGTAAATTGCGCCGGGTTGAGTACCCAGGCGTGTTCCAGCAGACCCGCCAAGGCGGTTCCGGTTCCGTGAAACAGGCGCCCGGTGGGCTTTGGCCGCGGTCTGCCGCTGTGTATACTGGCCGCCATTTTTCACGCTCTGGAAGCTGTCGATGGTCGCTCACTTGCTGGAATTCGCCACCAATCACTACCTGCTCGTTGGTCTTTTCGTCATTCTTCTGGTTCTGCTGTTGCTGCTCGAGAGCAGCCGTGGCGGCCGCAGCCTCAGCCCGCGTGAGCTCACCGCCCTGGTAAATGCCGACAAGGCGGTGGTGATCGACATCCGCGCCAAGAAAGACTTCGCCGGCGGGCATATCGTGGATGCCCTGAACATCCCGCAGGACAAGCTTCAGGCGCGTGCCGCGGAACTTGAAAAGCACAAGGGCAAGACCTTGATCATCGTCGACGCCATGGGCCAGCACGCTGGTGCTGTTTGCCGCGACCTGCTCAAGGGCGGTCATACCGCCGCCAAGTTGGGCGGCGGCATCTCCAGCTGGCGTGCCGATAACCTGCCCTTGGTGAAGTGATATGCCGCGAATAGTCGTTTACTCCAGCGATTGGTGCCCTTACTGCAGCCGCGCCAAGGCGCTGCTGGCCAAGAAGGGCGTGGCTTTCGAAGAAGTGCGTGTGGACGGTCAGCCGCTGCTGCGTGCCGAAATGGCCAAAAAAGCCGGGCGTACCTCCGTTCCGCAGATCTGGATCGACGACTATCACGTGGGCGGTTGCGATGACCTCTACGCGTTGGAGCGGGCGGGCAAGCTAGACCCGCTGCTGCGCTGAACATAACCCTACCGAACGCTACAAGAAGGATCTGTCATGACCGATCAAGCTACCAACGGCACGGCCAACGAAGAAGCCGAAGCGCCTCAGTTCTCCCTGCAGCGCATTTATGTTCGCGACCTGTCGTTCGAAGCGCCGAAAAGCCCGGCGATCTTCCGCCAGCAGTGGGAGCCGAGCGTTTCGCTGGACCTGAACACCCGCCAGAAGGAGCTGGACAGCGACTTCCACGAGGTGGTGCTGACCCTCTCCGTTACCGTAAAGAACGGTGAGGAAGTGGCCTTCATCGCAGAAGTACAGCAAGCCGGTATCTTCATGATCAAAGGCCTGGACGCTGGCGCGATGAGCCACACGCTGGGCGCTTTCTGCCCGAACATCCTCTTCCCGTACGCGCGCGAGACCCTGGACAGCCTGGTCACCCGCGGTTCGTTCCCGGCACTGATGCTCGCTCCGGTGAACTTCGATGCCTTGTATGCGCAAGAGCTGCAGCGCATGCAGGAAGCCGGCGAGGCGCCTCAGGCCTGAGCCAATGCTTGAAGAAAAACGCCCCGAGGGGCGTTTTTTTTATGTGTCGCGTTCAGGCAAACCCGTGCTGCCGCCACGCCTCGTACACCGCGATCGCTACGGTGTTCGATAGGTTCAGGCTGCGGCTGTTGGGCCGCATGGGCAGCCGCAAGCGCTGGCTGGCGGGGAGGGCGTCTAGCACCTCAGCTGGCAAGCCGCGGCTCTCGGGGCCGAACAAGAACGCATCGCCCGGTTCGAAGCGCACGTCGTGAAAGGGCTGCGAGCCTTTGGTGGTGAAGGCGAACAGGCGCGGGTGGCCAAGGCTTTCCAGGCAGCTTGGGAGGTCCGGATAGCGCTTGAGTGGCGCATACTCGTGGTAATCGAGGCCCGCCCGGCGCAGGCGCTTGTCGTCCAGCTCGAAGCCCAGTGGCTCGATCAGATGAAGATGGCAGCCGCTATTGGCGCAGAGCCTGATAACGTTGCCCGTATTGGGCGGAATTTCCGGTTGAAACAGGATGACGTGAAACATGCGCGGCTCCGATACGAACGACGGGCAGCATTCTAACGCCGAAGTGCTGCCACCACGATCTTCCTACTGGCCCCGCTTTCTCGGTTCGCTGGCATTGTTCGGGCTGCTGATGGGGTTGATGATCGGCAAGCTGATGGACCCCGAGCGCAGCATATTCGACCGGATCGAGTTGCTGCCGGGCGGGGAAATGAATGTGTGGTTCGACCATGCGCCACAGGTGCATGGCGAGATGGTCGACGGCACGGTGGCGATTCTGTTCGACGCCAGCGGTCCGCAGCTCCAGGGCCAGTTGGAGCTCAATGGCCGCCAGGCGAAGTGGACGCTGCGTCATACGGACAAGGGGCTACTGCTTAACGTCATTGCTGCACGGCAGTTGCACGCGCAGTGGGAAGGGGCGGAAGAAGCGGGTCACTGGCGGCTGCATGTGAGCCTGCGCGACGAATAAAAGAGGGAAACCCCGGCCTGCCTGTACCAAGGTCCCCAAAAAGGGTGGGCGCTGGCGCAATGCCGTGCCCGGTGTAAAGAAGGAGCTCCGGCCTGCCTGTACCGAAGCCCCTGAAAGGGTGGGGCGGCTGAAGTGACCTGCCCCGGCTGTAAAGAGGGGAACTCTGGCCTGCCTGTACCAGAATTCCCGAAACCGTTCGTACAACAGGTATTGCAGGGGGCGTGCCAATTCTTATGCAAGCCCTGCGGAAAGCCGGGATTATCTCTAACGCTTTGAAATTGCTTGTTTTTCTTTGAGCGGAGCGGCCGGGCCGCCTGGCTCGGCATTTGAGAAGGAAGCGAAGGGGCACCGTTGGAACGCATTGGTGCGGTGCAAAGTTGGGTGGCGGTGCACAAATGCGATGCCTTGGGGCAGGGGGTTGCAACATAGGCAGTGGGTTTTCGTAGGCGCAACGCTCCGCGTGCGCCTACGAGCCTCAGCGCGAGCAGCGCCTCGCGCCTGAGGCCGTCAAGCGTCGTCGCTGTCGTCTTCTTCGCCGCCGTCCACCTTCATGCCCAGCTCCTTGATCTTCCGGGTCAGGGTGTTGCGGCCCCAGCCCAGCAGCACTGCGGCATCGCGGCGACGGCCCGCGGTGTGCTTGAGCGCTGTTTCGATCATGATCCGCTCGAAGCTCGGCACGGCGCTGTCCAGCAGGTTGGACTGGCCGCGAGCAAGCGCCTGGTCGGCCCATTGCCGCAGGGCCTGCTCCCAGTTGGTCACCGGCGCTGCGTCTTGAGGCAGGCTCAGCAGCTCCGGCGGCAGATCGGAAATGTGCACTTCACGGCCGGAAGCCATCACGGTAATCCAGCGGCAGGTGTTCTCCAGTTGGCGCACGTTGCCGGGCCACGGAAGGTTCTTGAGGTAGTCCTCCGTCTCGGCCTTGAGCAGTTTGGGCTCCACCGCCAGCTCCTGGGCCGCTCGCCCAAGGAAGTGCCGGGCGAGCGTGGGGATGTCTTCTCGGCGATCAGACAGCCGTGGGATATGAATGCGGATGACGTTCAAGCGGTGGAAGAGGTCTTCGCGGAACTTGCCCGCATGGACCAGGTTTTCCAGGTTCTGGTGGGTCGCGGCAATGATCCGCACGTCCACTTTGACCGGTGTGTGGCCACCCACTCGGTAGAACTCGCCATCGGCCAGCACTCGCAGCAGGCGTGTTTGGGTGTCGGCAGGCATGTCGCCGATTTCGTCGAGGAACAGGGTGCCACCGTCGGCCTGCTCGAAGCGCCCTCGCCGCAGGTTCGCCGCGCCAGTGAAGGCGCCTTTCTCATGGCCGAACAGCTCGGATTCCATCAGGTCTTTCGGGATGGCCGCCATGTTCAGTGCGATAAAAGGCGCGGCGGCTCGCGGGCTGTGCCGATGCAAAGCGTGGGCGACCAGCTCTTTACCGGTGCCAGATTCGCCGTTGATCAACACCGTAATGTTCGAATGGCTCAGCCGGCCGATCGCGCGGAAAACCTCCTGCATGGCAGGGGCTTCACCAATGATCTCTGGCGTGCGGGTCAATGCCGGCGGCGTGTCCATGCCCTGCTGTTCCTGCGCGTGCTGGTTGGCACGTTTTACCAAAGACACCGCTTCGTCCACATCGAAGGGCTTGGGCAGGTATTCGAAGGCGCCGCCTTGGTAAGACGCCACGGCGCTGTCCAGGTCGGAATGGGCGGTCATGATGATGACTGGCAATCGTGGATGCTGCTCGCGAATCCTCGCCAGGAGGTCCAGGCCGCTGGCACCGGGCATACGGATGTCGGAGATAATCACGTCCGGCTGCTGGCGGGCGAGGCGGCTCATCACGCCGTCGGCACTGTCGAAGCTTTGGGTAGTCATGCCTTCCTGTTGTAGCGCTTTCTCCAACACCCAGCGGATGGAACGGTCGTCATCGACGATCCAAACAGTTTCACTACGGCTCATGACGAAGCAGCTCCTTGTTCCAGCGGCAGGAAGATCGAGAAAGTGGTGTGGCCAGGATGGCTGTCACATTCGATCAGCCCCTGGTGCTGGCTGATGATGTTCTGGGTAATGGCCAGCCCAAGGCCCGTACCGTCTGGGCGCCCGCTGACCATTGGATAAAAGATCGTTTCTTGAAGTTCGGCAGGAATGCCCGGGCCGTTGTCGGTGATTTCGATCTTCGCGACCAGCCGGTGGCGGGTGTGGCCGATGGTGAACTGGCGCATGGTGCGGGTACGCAGGGTGATGCGCCCCAGGCGAAGCTCGTTCTGGCCGCTGATGGCCTGCATCGCATTACGCACGATATTAAGCACGGCCTGGATCATCTGTTCGCGGTCGATCAGCACATCCGGAATGCTTGGGTCATAGTCGCGCAACAGCGAAATACCACCCTGGCTTTCCGCGTCTACCAGGCTGCACACGCGCTCCAGCACTTCATGGATATTGGTCATGGCCAGCGATGGCAGCTTGTTCGAGCCCAGCATGCGGTCCACCAAGTTACGCAGACGGTCGGCTTCCTCGATGATCACGTTGGTGTAGTCGCGAAGGCTTTCTTCGGGAAGCTCCCGGGCCAGCAACTGCGCCGCGCCGCGAATCCCTCCGAGGGGATTCTTGATTTCATGGGCAAGGCCCCGCACCAGCATCTTGGTGGTTTCCTGCTTGGAGATCTGCGCTTCTTCCTTGGTGATGCGCAGCAGCCGGTCACGCGGGTGCACTTCGAGCAACAGCAGGGTTTCGCCCTTGCTGAGAATGGGTGTCACCGCGTAATCGACGGTCAGGGATTGCCCTGTGAGCGCGGTGAGCATCGCCTCGCGCTTGGTGAAAGGGTGAGCTTGCTCGACTGCCTGGCGCAGCGAGTTAAGCGCTTCCGCGGATTCGGTAAACAGCTCGCTGATGAACTGCCCGTGGCTGCGTTGGCCGCTGATGGCCAGCAGCATTTCCGCGGCTGGGTTCATGTACTCCAGGCGCAGCTCGGCGTTGAGAAGAATGGTGGCGGTCGTAAGGTTGTCCAGTAACAGTCGGTGCAGCGCATCGCTGATGGTCATGCGTATCCTTGACCTCTCTTGGCACGTCGCGACCCAAAAGGCGCGGTCTCGGTGCGGGTCGGGCCACGGCTTGCGCCCCGCGGATGCAGGCAAAATGCAAAATCCAAACCAAGCTCCGAAAAGAAGCGTGAAAGGGCGGTTTGGGGCAAGGAGGAAAGGCGGCTTCGCAGCCAATTGCGCCAATTCGGCTCATTGTGAGGCTGCAGGTGCACTTGGCGCACTATAACGGTGCAGCGCTGCGTGGGCTACCTGCGCCTACTCGTCGTCATCGTCGTCGTCCGGAGGCTTGTCACCGATGGGGCATTCAGGGCGAACGCCATAGTCGGCTTTCTTGCACGGGTGCACACGGCGTTTCTGGGCCAGCGATATACGCTGCATGTGCACGGGCTGCGAAGGGGTTCGCTCGATCACATTGCCTTGGCTGTCGAGGATTTCCGCCGCCAGTTGGTGGGTGCCTCGATCCACGTTTTGCAGCGCGACCACAGGGCTGGGCCCTGGCTCGCCGAACGGTTGGCCATCGAGCAGCACGCGATAGACGTCGCCTTCGGCCAGCGCGGGGTCGCTGGTCAGGGTGACGATGAGTTCACCGCTGGCATGGCTGACACCGGCGTCTGGCAACGGCACTAGAATCCGGAACATTTCATAGTGGGTCACCCGATGCACCGCGGGGGCCTTTGGCTTGGGTTTGGGTTTGGCCTGGGGCGTGTTCTGAGTGCTGGCGGGCGAGAGATTGATGCGGTTGCCCTCAGGGACCTGAACGGATTTGGCCCCCTTGCGCGGCTGATCGGTGTACACCCGGTTCCCTTGCGCATCGACGTAGGTATAGACCTGCGCCTGGCAGAGCCCGCTCAGGCAGAGCAGCATCGCCAACAGCAGTGGCCTCATGGAGCGCTGACTCTCATCACGTAGATGGTCACCGGGGGGCTTGCCTGGACAACCCGAGGCCCGTCGAGCACCTGCACCGCCAGGCTATGCTGGCCGCGGTCGACATTGACCAATTGCAGGCGCGGCACGTTGCCGGGCGTGCCATAGGCGACGCCGTCCAGCAACAGCTGCAGCAGCTGGCCCTCGACCAGGCGGGGCTGGATGTTCACACCCACGTCAAAGGTGCCGTTGTTGGCGCGAATGGCGCCGTCCGGAGGAATGCCCGTCAGCCCTAGCGCGGCATAAGCCGTGACTGCGGTCGGCGGCGGCTGCGGCGCAGGCTGCGGCGTAGGTTCGGGGGCTTTGCCCTTGGGCATCTCGACGCTGTTGAGCGGGGGCAGCTTGACTGTCTGCGAGGGCTGCCCGGCCGGCGCATGCTCGGAATAGACCGTATTGCCGTTGGCATCCGTGTATTTGTAGATCTCGCCCCAGGCGGGGGCGCAGAACAGAGGCAGGAGCAAGACGATGGCGCGACGCATGAGAACTACTCGACAGGGCTTCGGCGGCCTGATCAGCATAGATCAGACCGCCTCGCCGATCACTGGTTAATGCGGGGTCACGCAGAGTTCACCGGTGGCGCGGATCAGCGCCAGCCGATGGAGCTCATCGCGCTCGCCGCTGTTGCTGGCCTGGGCGACCCACAGGGGGCAAGCGGCGTTATTCCGATACCCGGCGAAGGCGGCTAACTGCTCCATCAGAGTTTTTTGCAGGGTATCGAGTTGTGGGCGGATCTGCCCGACCAAGTCAGGGCGGGGGGTGTCCGGTGCCGCGCCAGCCAGGCGCCACTCCGCCAGGTGCCCGTATTGCACGAGCTTGTTGGCTTCGATCTGGGCGGCGAAGAACTGCTCGACGAAGGCCGGCTCGAGTTTGTATTGCGGCGCCAGCAGTACCGCCGCAGCAATCACCTCGCGCTCCCGGGCGCGATCTTCAACGGCCTTCTTGCTATCCCATTTGCTCAGCGCTACCTGGTCGGCAATGTTCAAACGTTGCTCGATGCTGGCGAGCAGTGGCTCGAAGGCTGCGGGAGCGGGTTCTGCGGCCCAGGCACTGCTGCCGACGAGGCTGGCGGCGAGCACCAGGCAGGGCACGAAAGATCTAAGCATGGCGGGGCTCCGCTGTGATGGGCGCTCCGTTATGCCAGCAAAGCTGCGTTGGGGCTAGCGGCCGGGGGGTGTCGCTTGCGCTGTTTTGAGACTTGCGGTGTCTGTGGGCCTTATCGCGAGCGATCTCGGCTGCTGCGGGCTTTGAGGCATTCGTTTGATCACCCATAAAAAAAGCCTCCCGAAGGAGGCCTTTTCAGTACAGCCGGGGCGAAATCAGACGCTGTAGTACAGGTCGTATTCAAGCGGGTGCACGAAGGTACGGACCTTGATCTCTTCCTCGGACTTCAGCTCGATGTAAGCATCGATGAAGTCGTCGGAGAACACGCCGCCTTTGGTCAGGAAGGCGCGGCCCTTGTCCAGTTCTTCCAGCGCTTCTTTCAAGCTGCCGCAAACCTGCGGGATTTCCTTGGCCTCTTCAGGCGGCAGGTCGTACAGGTTCTTGTCGGCGGCATCGCCTGGGTGGATCTTGTTCTGGATACCGTCCAGGCCGGCCATCAGCAGCGCGGCGAAGGCCAGGTAGGGGTTGGCGGCCGGGTCCGGGAAGCGGGCTTCGATACGACGGCCTTTAGGGCTGTTGACGTACGGAATGCGGATGGACGCCGAGCGGTTGCGTGCCGAGTAGGCCAGCATTACCGGAGCTTCAAAGCCTGGAACCAAACGCTTGTAGGAGTTGGTCGACGGGTTGGTGAAGCCGTTCAGCGCCTTGCCGTGCTTGATGATGCCGCCGATGAAGTACAGGGCGGTTTCCGACAAGCCGGCGTAGCCTTCACCCGCGAAGGTGTTCTTGCCATCCTTGGAGATGGACATGTGCACGTGCATACCCGAGCCGTTGTCGCCGTACAGCGGCTTGGGCATGAAGGTCGCGGTGCGGCCGTAGGCGTCGGCAACGTTGTGCACCACGTACTTGAGGGTCTGGGTTTCGTCCGCCTTCTTCACCAGGGTGTTGAACTTGACGCCGATCTCGTTCTGGCCAGCGGTCGCCACTTCGTGGTGGTGAACTTCGACGGTCAGGCCCATTTCTTCCAGTGCATTGCACATGGCGGTACGGATTTCGTGGTCGTGGTCGACCGGCGGCACCGGGAAGTAGCCGCCTTTCACGCCTGGGCGGTGGCCCTTGTTGCCGCCGTCCACGTCCTGGTCGGTCATCCAGGAAGCTTGCTCGGAGAAGATTTTGAACATGGAGCCGGAGATGTCGGACTTGAACTTCACTTCGTCGAAGATGAAGAACTCAGGCTCCGGGCCCACGAATACGGTGTCGCCAATGCCGGTGGACTTGAGGTATTCCTCGGCACGGTGAGCGATGGCACGTGGGTCGCGGTCGTAACCCTGCATGGTCGAAGGTTCGATGATGTCGCACACCAGGATGAGCGTCGGCTCTTCGGTGAACGGATCCAGAACAGCGGTTTCGTCATCCGGCAGCAGGATCATGTCGGACGCTTCGATGCCTTTCCAGCCAGCGATGGAGGAACCGTCGAACATTTTGCCGACTTCGAAGAAGTCGTCGTCCAGTGCATCACGCGCCGGCATGGTGACGTGCTGCTGCTTGCCTTTGGTATCGGTGAAGCGCAGATCAATCCACTTAACGTCATGATCTTTGATGAGTTGAACCGACTTCGACATGTTGTCCTCCGGGTGGATTGGAGCGTGCTGTGCGCCCCGAGATTCGGTGCTGCCGCCGAATACTCGGTCAAGGCAACCTGCCTCACAAGGGAGCAATTTGCATGCCAGTGCCCTGAGATGGGCAGCCGCGGAAAAACGCCCGGTTTTGCGAGACTTACGGCAGGCGGCGCTGTACGTGCTGCACTTTAACGGCGCACCGCCCGCCGGGCATGATCCATTTTGGTGCTTTCGAGGGTTTCGACAGATAGTTGGTCAAACCTTGAACAATTTCCGCTATAATGCCGCCCCTTTTTTCCAGCTGGGCCATCGCGCGCGCTGTCCATGAAACTCATCGTTAAAGTCTTCCCCGAGATCACCATTAAAAGCCGGCCGGTGCGCAAGCAGTTCATCCGCCAGCTCGCCAAGAATATCCGCGTGGTGGCCCGTGACCTGGACCCCAATCTCGTGGTGAACGGCGTATGGGACAACCTCGAGGTGCAGACGCGCGTCACCGATGCCAAGGTGCTCAGAGAGCTGACCGAGCGGCTGTGCTACACCCCCGGTATTACCCATTTCCTGGAAGTGGATGAATACCCCCTGGGCGACTTCGACGACATCGTGGCCAAATGCAAGGCCCACTTCGGCGACCTGCTGCCAGGCAAGCGCTTCGCCGTGCGCTGCAAGCGCGGTGGCCGGCATGAGTTCAGCTCCATGGACGTGGACCGCTACGTTGGCAGCCAACTGCGCCAGCAGTGCGGCGCCGCGGGCATCGATCTCAAGCACCCGGAAGTGGTAGTGCGGATGGAAATCCGCGACAAGCGGTTGTTCGTGATCCACGGCCAGCACCAGGGCATCGGCGGCTACCCGCTGGGCGCCCTGGAGCAGACCCTGGTGCTGATGTCCGGCGGTTTCGATTCCACCGTGGCGGCTTACCAGATGATGCGCCGCGGCCTGATGACTCATTTCTGCTTCTTCAACCTGGGTGGCCGCGCCCATGAGCTGGGGGTGATGGAAGTCGCCCACTACCTGTGGAAAAAATACGGCAGCTCCCATCGCGTGCTGTTTATCAGCGTGCCATTCGAGGAAGTTGTCGGGGAGATTCTCGCCAAGGTGGACGACAGCCAGATGGGCGTGATCCTCAAGCGGATGATGCTGCGCGCCGCGAGCCGCATGGCTGAGCGCCTGGAAATCAACGCGCTCGTCACTGGCGAGGCAATCTCCCAGGTATCCAGCCAGACGCTCACCAACCTGGCGGTGATCGACTCGGTCACCCCCACCCTGGTGTTGCGGCCATTGCTTGCTACCCACAAGCAGGACATCATCGACACGGCCACGGCCATCGGCACGGCGGATTTCGCCAAGCACATGCCCGAATACTGCGGCGTGATCTCGGTAAACCCGACCACCAGCGCCCGCGGCTATCGCATCGAGCGAGAAGAACAGCGCTTCGACATGGCCGTGCTGGAAAGCGCCCTCGAGCGCGCCCGGCTAGTGTCCATCGACAATGTGATCGATGAACTGGGCCAGCAAGTGGAGATCGAGGAAGTCGCCGAAGCCCTTGCCAACCATGTGGTGCTGGACATTCGTCACCCCGACGCACAAGAAGACGAGCCGTTGCTGATTGACGGCGTGGAAGTGCGTACCCTGCCGTTCTATGCGTTGAACAGCCGGTTCAAGGATCTCGATCCTGCCCGGCAATACCTGCTGTATTGCGACAAAGGTGTCATGAGCCGGCTGCATGCTCATCACCTGCTCAGCGAGGGGCACGCCAATGTGCGCGTTTATCGTCCGGCATAGAGTCCCGGGGCTCAATGGCGGGAGCATCCGCCATCGCCCTCCCGACCGCGCGGCGTGATCGCGCCTGTAGATTGGCCGTTGCCTTGAGCCGGCCCCACCGAATTCATCATCGAGATATGCCCTGTGAGAGATAAGCTTCGTAACATCGCCATCATCGCCCACGTTGACCATGGCAAAACCACCCTGGTCGACAAGCTCTTGAAACTGTCCGGCACCCTGGACCGCAAAGAGCTGAACGACGAGCGCGTGATGGACAGCAACGACCAGGAAAAAGAGCGCGGCATTACCATCCTGGCGAAAAACACCGCGATCAAATGGAACGGCTACGACATCAACATCGTGGACACCCCCGGCCACGCCGACTTCGGCGGTGAAGTAGAGCGCGTGATGTCCATGGTGGACTCGGTTCTGCTGCTGGTCGACGCCCAAGATGGCCCGATGCCACAAACCCGCTTCGTCACCCAGAAGGCCTTCAAGGCTGGTCTGCGCCCAATCGTGGTCGTGAACAAGGTTGACCGCCCAGGCGCGGACCCAGACAAAGTCGCGGGCTTGATTTTCGACCTGTTCGACAACCTCGGCGCTACCGAAGAGCAGCTGGACTTCCCGATCGTCTACGCCAGCGCCCTGAACGGTATCGCTGGCCTGGACTACCAGGACATGGCCGACAACATGGACCCGCTGTTCCAGGCCATCCTGGACCACGTGCCGGCGCCTAAGGTCGACCTGGAAGGCCCGTTCCAGATGCAGATCTCTGCACTGGACTACAACAGCTTCCTGGGCGTGATCGGCATTGGCCGTATCACCCGTGGCCGTATCAAGGCCAACAGCCCGGTCGTGGCCATCGATGCCGAAGGCAAGAAGCGCAACGGCCGCATCCTCAAGCTGATGGGCCACCATGGCCTGCAGCGCGTTGAGGTAGCAGAAGCTGAAGCAGGCGATATCGTCTGCATCAGCGGCATGGACCAACTGTTCATCTCCGACACCCTGTGCGATCCGCAGAACGTCGAAGCCCTGCCGCCGCTGAGCGTGGACGAGCCGACCGTGAGCATGACCTTCCAGGTTAACGACTCGCCGTTCTGCGGTAAGGAAGGCAAGTTCGTCACCAGCCGCAACATCAAGGAGCGCCTGGAGAAGGAACTGCTGCACAACGTGGCCCTGCGTGTTGAAGAAACCGACAGCGCCGACAAGTTCAAGGTCTCTGGCCGTGGCGAACTGCACCTCTCGGTGCTGATCGAAACCATGCGCCGCGAAGGCTTCGAGCTGGCCATCTCGCGCCCTGAAGTGGTTATCAAGGAAGTGGACGGCGAGAAGCAGGAACCCTACGAAGCGGTCACCATCGACATCGAAGAACAGCACCAAGGTGCGGTGATGGAGCAGATGGGTCTGCGTAAGGGCGACCTGAGCAACATGGTGCCGGACGGTAAAGGGCGTATCCGCCTGGAATACACCATCCCGGCCCGTGGCCTGATCGGCTTCCGTAACGCCTTCCTGACCATGACCTCCGGCAGCGGTATCCTCACCGGTACTTTCAGCCACTATGGCCCGATCAAGGCTGGCGAAGTGAGCCACCGCCAGAACGGCGTATTGGTGTCCATGGCGACCGGCAAGGCGCTGACCTACTCGCTGGAAACCCTGCAAGACCGTGGCAAGCTGTTCCTCGAGCCTGGCCAGGAAATCTACGAAGGCCAGCTGGCAGGTATCAACAGCCGCGACAACGACCTGGTGATCAACCCCACCAAGGGCAAGAAGCTCGACAACATGCGCGCTTCCGGCAAGGACGAAACCATCGCCCTGGTTCCGCCGATCAAGTTCACCCTTGAACAGGCCCTGGAATTCATCGATGACGACGAGTTGGTGGAAGTAACGCCGAAGTCGATCCGCCTGCGTAAGAAAGTGCTGAACGAAAACGAGCGTAAGCGCGCTTCGAAGTAAGCATCAGGCAATAAGAAAAGCCCCTGCCATCGTAAGGTGACAGGGGCTTTTTCTTTGGGTGCCCATCCGGCCGTTTCCTGTAGGAGTGGGCGGAGCCCGCGAACCTTTGCATCGCCGCTATTCGCGGGCTGGCGCCCGCTCCTACAGGTGACAGGGGCTTTGGTTTGGGCGTTCATCCGGCCGTTCCCTGTGGGAGTGGGCGAAGCTCGCGAACCTTTGCATCGCCCTATTCGCGGGCTGGCGCCCGCTCCTACAGGTGATAGGGCTTTGGTTTGGGCGTTCATCCGGCCGTTTCCTGTAGGAGTGGGCGAAGCTCGCGAACCTTTGCGTCGCCGCTATTCGCGGGCTGGCGCCCGCTCCTACAGGTGACAGGGGCTTTGGTTTGGGCGTTCATCCGGGCGTTTCCTGTGGGCGGGGCGGAGCTCGCGAACTTTTGCAATGCCGCTATTCGCGGGCTGGCGCCCGCTCCTACAGGTGACAGGGGCTTTGGTTTGGGCGTTCATCCGGCCGTTCCCTGTGGGAGTGGGCGAAGCCCGCGAACCTTTGCATCGCCCTATTCGCGGGCTGGCGCCCGCTCCTACAGGTGATGGGGGCTTTGGTTTGGGCGTTCATCCGGCCGTTTCCTGTGGGGGGCGGAGCTCGCGAACTTTTGCATTGCCCTATTCGCGGGCTGGCGCCCGCTCCTACAGGTGATAGGGCTTTGGTTTGGGCGTTCACCCGGCCGTTCCCTGTGGGAGTGGGCGGAGCCCGCGAACCTTTGCATCGCCGCTATTCGCGGGTTGGCGCCCACTCCCGCACCCGTACAAAACGGCGCTAGCGCTTCGCCCGCCCCATCAACCCACCAATGGTGTCCTGGATATCCGCGGGCAACACGATGGTCTTGGCATTGTTGCTGGTGGATAGCTTTTCCATTGCGCCGATGTACTTCTCGCCCAAGAGGTAAATCATCGGCCCGGTGTCGCTGCCGATGGCGGCCTTTACCCGTTCGATGGCCTGTGCGGACGCATTGGCCAGGGTGACCTGCGCATCCCCGTCACGCTTTGCGGACTCCAGCCGGGCTTCGGCCTCGAGAATGGCGGCGGTTTTAGCCCCCTCGGCACGGGTTACCGTAGCCTTCCGTTCACGCTCCGCGGCGGCCTGCAATTCCATGGCGCGCTGCATGGATTCGGATGGCTTGATGTCCTGGATCTCTACCGAGCGGATGGTGATGCCCCAGTCGATCGTCTGTTCGGCCATGGCGTCGCGCAGCAGTGCCTTGATCTTGTCCCGGGAGGAGAGGGCTTCGTCCAGGTCCATGCCGCCGATGATCGAACGCAGGCTGGTCATGGTCAGGCTACGCACGGCCTGGTCGTAGTTCTCGATGCCGTAGGCAGCCTTGGTCGGGTCGGTGATCTTGGCGAAACACAGGGCATTGGCCAGCAGCACCGCGTTATCCCGGGTAATGACTTCCTGCTGCTGAATATCCAGGATCAGATCCTTGGTGCTCATCTTGTAGCCCACCGCATCCATGTACGGGATCAAGAAGTTCAGCCCAGGCTTGAGCGTGACCCGATAGCGCCCCAGGCGCTCGACGATCCACTCCTGGCCTTGGGGCACCAGGCGTACGCCCTTGGCGATGGTAACCACGATGAAAATGAATAGAACGAGAGGGATAATGAATGCAGCGTTCATGAGATTTCCTTAGCTCAGGGAAGAGCGTTCATTTGGCATTGCAAGGCCCACGCGAACCAGGTTGCCTTCTACTGCCAACACCCGCACGCGTTCGCCAGCGGGTATGGCGGTGTCCGCTACGCAGGGCCATTCATCAGCGCCCATCAACGGCTTCTGGAAGCGCACCTTGCCGCGTTGAAAAGAAGTGACGTCGACGGTTAGCAGGCCTACTTCGCCAAGCGCGTCCTCGCCGGACCATTGCGGCCCCCGCTGCACGCTTGCGCGTAATACCTTGAACCAAAGGAGGGTAAGCGCTACCGACGCCAGGCCCCATGCCAGTAGCTGCACGCCGGGGCTGATGGCAGGCGCGAGCCATACCAAACCAGCCACCAAAAGCGCGCCGAGGCCAAACCAGACGATAAAGAACGAGGCAAGCAGCAGCTCCAGCAGCACTAACGCTACCCCGCCCACTGCCCAGTACCACCATTGAATGTCCATAGGTTCCGCCGGTTGAAACAGACTAGCGATGGTGCCGCTTGAGCGGCCGTTTAGGAAGGCTGGCGAAGTATCAGTGTATGTATCGCACGGCGCACAAGGATGATATGGGCCTGCTGCTCAGCGGGCCAGCGGCTTGGGCTTGTAGGCGCAGTAGCCCGGGCGCGGGCCGATCTTGGGGTGATTGCGGCAGGTATCCGGGCGTTTGTCGTAGATCGTGCACAGGCGGCTTTTACGGTCCAGATAAAGACAGTCATCGTTGCTCATCCGGGCCAGGGTGAAGATGCCGCTTTTCTGATTGAAGCGCTCGACGATGCCTTCTTTCTGCAGCCGCTTGGCTACGTTTTTGGGCGGCTCGTCCTTTTCGAACTCATCCACCACGCCAATGCGGATCAGGTCCTTGATGCGCACTTCGACCGGCAAGGTACAGCAGCTGGAGACACAGCCGCCACACATGTGGCTGGCGTATTTCTGCCAGGTTTCGAGGCGGTCGATCTCGGCCGCGGCAATCAGGGTGGGCTTCATGGTGGGGCATCTAAAAGGTGCAGGGCGCGCGATGATACCTGCACCGCGCCCGGGTTCAATCGCCGTTCGTGCCTTTTGTGCCACGAGTTTCTCGAACCTGCCCTACCACCCTCGGTCGAAACGTCTAGGCTGATTGCACTTGCGCAGAATTTTTTACGCCATTGAGGGCTTCAAATGTCTCAGGAACCGCTCACCCGAAAAGTCAAAGTCGATGTGGACGAATTTCGTGCCGCAGTACTCGCCAAACTGACCTACGCGGTTGGCAAGGACCCGGAACATGCGTTCGATCACGACTGGTTCGAGGCCATCGCATTGGCTGCTCGCGACCACATGGTCGACCATTGGATGGACCACACCCGGCAGATCTACCGCAGCCAGCAGAAGCGGGTGTACTACCTCTCGCTGGAGTTCCTGATCGGCCGTTTGCTCGTCGATAGCCTGAGCAACATGGGCATCCTCGACATCGCCCGCGAGGCGCTGGACGGATTGGGGGTGGATCTGGACAAGATCCGCCTGCTCGAGCCCGACGCTGCCTTGGGCAACGGTGGCTTGGGCCGGCTGGCGGCGTGCTTCATGGAGAGCATGTCCACCCTTGGCGTTGCCGCCCACGGTTATGGCATCCGTTACGAACACGGGCTGTTCCGACAGGCGATCATCGACGGCTGGCAGCAGGAGCAGACGGAGAACTGGCTGGACTTCGGCAACCCTTGGGAGTTCGAACGCCCCGAGGTGATCTACCCGATCAGCTTTGGTGGCCATGTGGAGGCGACCGTCGAGAGCGACGGCACGGCGCGCCAGGTCTGGCGCCCGGGCGAGACCGTTCGCGCGGTAGCGTACGACACACCCGTGGTGGGCTGGCGCGGAGCTAGCGTGAACACCCTGCGGCTATGGCGCGCACGCGCTATGGAAGACCTGCACCTTGAGCGGTTCAACGCCGGCGACCACCTTGGCGCGGTTGCCGATGTGGCCCGGGCAGAGAGTATTTCACGCGTGCTATACCCTGCCGACAGCACCGAGGCCGGCCAGGAGCTGCGCCTTCGCCAGGAATATTTCTTCGTGTCGGCTTCGCTGCAAGACTTGCTACGTCGTCACGTGAACATGCACGAGAAGGTCAACTCCCTCGGCGAGCATGCCGCCATCCAGATGAACGACACCCACCCGTCCATCGCCGTGGCCGAGCTGATGCGCCTGTTAGTGGACATTCACCAGCTGTCCTGGGACGAAGCCTGGAAGGTTACCGTCGACACTCTTTGCTACACCAACCACACGCTGCTGCCAGAGGCACTGGAAACCTGGCCAGTGGGCCTGATGGAACGCATGCTGCCGCGTCACATGCAGATCATCTATCTGATTAACGCTCAACACATCGACGGCCTGCGCGAGAAAGGCATGCATGATGTGGCGTTGCTACGCACCGTTTCGCTGATTGAAGAAGAGCATGGGCGCCGGGTGCGCATGGGTAACCTGGCGTTCCTGGGCTCCCACAGCATCAACGGGGTATCGGCTCTGCATACCGACCTGATGCGCAGCACCGTGTTCTCGGACCTGAACAAGCTCTACCCCGAGCGCATCAACAACAAAACCAACGGCATCACCTTCCGCCGCTGGTTGTACCAGGCCAACCCTAAGCTCACCGCCATGCTGGTGGACAAACTGGGCGAGGCGGTGCTGGACGATCCTGAAGGGTTGCTTAAAGGGCTGGAAGCGTTCGCCGATGACGCCGTGTTCCAGCGCCGCTTCGCCGAGCAGCGGCTGCACAGCAAGGAAGTACTGGCCAGGGTGATTCAGGACCGCCTAGGCGTTGCCGTCGATCCCAAGGCGCTGTTCGACGTGCAGGTCAAGCGCATCCACGAGTACAAGCGGCAGCTGCTCAACCTCTTGCATACCGTGGCGTTGTACCAGGCGATCCGTGCCACCCCGGAGAAGCCTTGGGCACCTCGGGTGAAGATTTTCGCCGGTAAGGCCGCGGCCAGTTATCACCAGGCCAAGCTGATCATCAAGCTGGCCAACGACATCGCCCGCACGGTCAACCACGACCCAACGGTGCGCGGCCTGCTCAAGGTCGCGTTCCTCCCGAACTACAACGTGAGCCTGGCCGAAAGCATCATTCCGGCGGCAGACCTGTCCGAGCAGATCTCCACCGCCGGCTATGAAGCCTCCGGCACCAGCAACATGAAGTTCGGCCTCAATGGCGCGCTCACCATCGGGACCCTGGACGGTGCGAACGTGGAAATGTGCAGCCATGTGGGCCAGGAGCACATGTTCATCTTTGGCCTTAAAGCCGATGAGGTGGAAGCGCGCAAGCATGCGGGCGACTACAGCGCGCATCAGGACGTCGCCAATTCGCACCGGCTCAACGACGTGCTGCAAGCTATCCGAGGGGGCGTCTTCTCGCCGGATGATCCTTCGCGTTACGCCGGGTTGATCGATGGCCTGCAGAGCTACGACCACTTCCTGGTATGCGCGGACTTCGAGTCCTACTGGGCGGCGCAAATGAAGGTGGAGGAGCTGTGGCGTCACCCGAAACAGTGGTGGCGCTCGGCGATCCTCAACACTGCGCGGATGGCATGGTTCTCGTCGGACCGGACCATCCGCGAGTATGCCCAGCAGATCTGGAAAGCGCTCTGACCGGTTGGCCAATCGCTGGCGGCGGCTGCAATGGGATCTGGCTTGTGGGAGCTGGCGAAGCCTGCGAACCAGGTCCCATCGTCGGTGTGTAGCGAGGCGGTTCGCAGGCCCCGCAAGCTTTCCCGGAGCCGGTGAGCTGCTGGTGATCCGGGCCCCCTCGCGGAGCGGTGAACTCGCCCGGATTATGGGGGTCTGAGGGCAGTCGCGCCCATGGCTCGCTAGGTTTACCCTCGTTCGCCCTGTAGACTGCGCGGGTTTTATCCCCCCTCCCTGGATCCGGAGCTTTTTCCATGTCGCCCGTTACCCTGAGTCGCTACCTGATCGAGCAGACGCGCAGCAACAATACCCCTGCCGATCTGCGCTTCCTCATCGAGGTTGTCGCCCGTGCGTGCAAGGCCATCGCCCATCAGGTACAAAAAGGCGCCCTTGGTGGGGTGCTGGGCAGCATGGGCACCGAAAACGTGCAGGGCGAGGTCCAGAAGAAGCTGGACGTGCTCTCCAACGACATTCTGCTCGAAGCCAACGAGTGGGGCGGCCACTTGGCCGGCATGGCTTCCGAGGAAATGGACAACGCTTATCAGATCCCCGGCAAGTACCCGAAAGGGGCTTACCTGTTGGTGTTCGATCCGCTGGACGGCTCTTCGAACATCGACGTGAACGTATCGGTCGGCACCATCTTCTCGGTGCTGCGCTGCCCGGACCAATACCTGAGCCAGAACGACGCGCTGAACGAGCAGGCTTTCCTGCAGCCAGGCACCTCGCAGGTCGCCGCGGGCTACGCCATCTATGGGCCGCAGACCATGCTGGTGCTCACCTTGGGCAGCGGCGTGATCGGTTTCACCCTGGACCGCGAACTGGGCAGCTTCGTGCTGACCCATGAGAACATCCAGGTTCCGCAGAGCACCGCCGAATTCGCGATCAACATGTCCAACCAGCGCCACTGGGAAGCCCCGGTCAAGCGCTATGTGGACGAATTATTGACCGGTGAGGAAGGCCCGCTGGCGAAGAACTATAACATGCGCTGGATCGCTTCGATGGTCGCGGACGTGCACCGTATTCTGACCCGCGGCGGCATCTTCATGTACCCGCGCGATTCCCGCGAGCCGTCCAAGCCCGGCAAGCTGCGGCTGATGTACGAAGCCAACCCGATGTCGTTCTTGATCGAGCAGGCCGGCGGCGCGTCCACCGATGGCCACCAGCGCATCCTGGATATCAAGCCGGAGGGCCTGCACCAGCGCGTGGCGGTGTTCCTGGGCTCGAAAGAGGAAGTCGAACGGGTTACCGGTTACCACCAGTAATTTCCGCCGCTATGGGCCCCCGCCTTGGAAAGGGCGGGGGCTCGCGCTTTAGATCCTGAAGCTGCCTACCAGTTGCTTCAGGCGGCTGACCTGGCTTTCCAGATCGCCGCAGGCCTGCAACGTCGATTGCAGGTTTTCTACCCCTTCCTGGTTCAGCAGGTTGATTTCGGTGATGTCCTGGTTGATGGCTTCCACGACCGCGGTCTGCTCTTCCGTAGCCGTAGCCACCGACTGGTTCATGCCGTCGATCTCGCCGATGCGCTGGGTCACGCTGTTGAGGCGATCACCGGCCTGGTTGGCCACCTCCACGCTTTCCGAGCTCTGGCGCTGGCTCTCGGTCATGGTGTCGACCGCCTGGCGTGCACCCTGCTGCAGGTCTTCGATGATTGCCTGAACCTGGCGCGCCGATTCCTGGGTCCGGTGGGCCAGGTTGCGCACCTCATCGGCGACCACGGCAAAACCGCGCCCGGCTTCGCCCGCACGCGCTGCTTCGATGGCGGCGTTCAACGCCAGCAGGTTGGTTTGCTGGGAGATGCCGCTGATGACCTCGAGGATCTGCCCGATATTCACCGTGTTGGTGTTGAGGGTCTCGATGTTGCCGCACGAGTCACTGATGTTCGCCGAGAGCTGACCAAGGCTGTTGATCGTGCGATGCACCACCTGCTGACCTTCCTCCGCCAGGCCACGGGCCGCGCTGGAGTGCTGCGAGGCGAGGGCGGCGTTCTGCGCGATCTCCTGGGCGGCGGCGCCCAGCTCGTTGATGGCCGCGGCCACACTGCTGGTACGGCCGGCCTGCTGGTCGGAGTTGAGCATCGAGGCGTTGGAGGTTTCCAGCACCCGCGAGGCCACCTGATTGACCTGGGCGGTGGCCGAAGCCACTTCGCGGATGGACTCGTGGATGCGCTCAACGAACCGGTTGAACGATTCCCCAAGGGTGCCGAACTCGTCGCGGCCATGAATGACCAGGCGCCGGGTCAGGTCACCTTCGCCCGCGGCGATGTCCTGCAGCGCGCGGTTCATCACATGCAGCGGCGCCATCAGCACGCGGATCAGCAGGCCGAGCAGGGCGATGATGGCGACCACTGCGATCACCATGGCGATCAGTGCCGAGGCGCGGAATTCGCCAAGCATGGCGAAGGCCGCGGATTTATCCAGCACGGTAGCCACATACCAGTCCGCGGAGGGAATGCCCTTGAGGCGAGTAAAGCTGATGAACTGGTCCTTACCATTCACCTCGATCTCCTGCAGCCCGCCGGTGAGCGCCGGGGCACCTTGGGGGTAGGCTTCGGCCAGAGACTTGAGGGCCAGCTTGGTGTCTGGATGGATCAACACCTTGCCTTGGGCGCTGACGATGAAAGCAAGGCCGTGGCCGCCGAAATTCAGCGAGTTGATGATATCGCTGACTTGGTTCAGGTCCATGTCCGCGCCGGCGACGCCCAGCATCTGGCCGCTACGCTGTACCGGCGAGGCAACGGTGATGACCAGCTTGCCCGAAGACGCGGCGATGTAGGGCTCGGTGACCACGGTCTGGCCGGCGGCGTCGGCCGCCTTGTACCAGCCGCGGGCGCGCGGGTCGTAATCGGCCGCGCGGTTGCCGGCCGGCACCGAGAACATCACGCCATCGCGGCCGCCGAAATAGCTGAGTTGGAAATTGGCCGGGTATACCGGCAGGCCGATGATCTGCGGCAGGGCTTCGGTAGCCGCGCCGTTGACCGCTACCTGCTGCGCCATGGACTCCACCAGCTGTATACGGCCGGTGAGCCAGGTCTGCACGTTGCTCGCGGTGAGTGCGCCGAGCTGGGCGAGGGAAGTCTCGGTCTGCGCGCGCAGCGTCTGGCGCTGGCGGTAGTCGTTGAACAGAGTGAAGCAGGCAAACGCAAGGGCCACGATAAGCCCCGCCACCAGCAGGATCTTGTGGCTGAATTTCATGTTATTGCTCATGGCGGTCGTTGCTCGAACAGTAGTGCAAGTAAGAAAAGGGCGCCGATTGTACGGATTTCCCGCTGCTATTCAGTCGACCAGGCGGCGGAAAAATTGAGCCCCCGCGGTAGTGATATCCGAAACTGTCGCTTCGCTGACATTGCGCTGGCCTCCGGAACCTCCGCCAGTGACGGCCGTCCAACCGCGATCAGGCACACAACAGGAACGGCAATGACCGAACAGGACCTCCCCGAAAAGATCGGGCGCGCCATTGACCGGCGCACTGCGGCCATTACTCGGGCTGCCAAAGGGCCGGAGACGGTACTGATGACGGGCATGGCGCTGGGTTATATAGCCGCGCTCTATGATGCCGGCGTGATCGACCCCGAGCTGCGCCTGGCCCTTGAACGGCGAGTGCAAGCGTTGGAGCCTGCCGAAGCGGTCGAATGATCCGCTTCTTACATGGAGCACCTGAGCATGGCAATCCTTGGACAACCGATATTTCGCCGCGCTGGCGTGGCACTGGCGCTGCTGGCCTGTGGCTGGATGCTGAGCGCTTGCAGTAATGCCGGCACGGCTGATATGGCGCCCAAGACGGTGGGCAAGGTCGACCTCAAGCGTTACCAGGGCACGTGGTACGAGCTGGCGCGCATGCCGATGTTCTTCCAGCGCCACTGTGTGCAGTCCGAGGCGCATTACAGCCTCAAGCCCGATGGAACCGTCGATGTGCTCAACCGCTGCAAGACGCAGGATGGTAGTTGGGAAGAAGCCCACGGCACTGCGACCGAGCAAGTTGCGGGGCAGGCGGACAAGTTGTGGGTGGTGTTCGACAACTGGTTCTCCAGGCTGGCGCCCAGCATTGCCAAGGGCGACTACTGGATCATCGACCTGAACGGTACGTATACCGAAGCGGTGGTGGGCGACCCCGACCGCAAATACCTGTGGCTGTTGTCGCGCACTCCTACGGTCAGCGAGGAGGTGAAGCAGCGGATGCTGGCTCACGCTCGCCAGCAGGGTTATGACACCTCCCGGCTGATCTGGCGCTCAGCCGACTAAAGCCTCGTGCCCCGCGGCTTCTATCCCAATAGCGACCGCAGGGTCCGGGCGAAGGCCGGCAGGCTTTCGGCCTCCCCGGGGTGCTGGCCGGCGCGTACGACCCAGCGCCCGCCTACCATCACGTCGCGTACCTGGCGGTCGCCCCCGGCGAACAGCCAGCGGCCAAGCAGGGCATCGTCGCTGGCAGTGGCCAGGTAGGGGTCGGCGGAGTCCAGCATCAGCCAGTCGGCGCGGGCACCCGCTTCGAGCCGCCCGATCGGTTGGCCCAATGCCTGGGCGCCGCCGGCCAGGGCGCCCAGGTAAAGGGCTTGCCCAACCTGGGGGTTGCGCGGGGCATGTAGGCGGTTGCGCCGCTGATCTCGCAGCCGTTGGCCGTATTCCAGCCAGCGCAGCTCCTCGACCACACTCAGTGACACGTGGCTGTCGGAGCCAATCCCCCAGCGCCCACCCGCGACGAAATAGTCCACTGCCGGGAACAACCCATCGCCCAAGTTGGCTTCGGTCGTCAAGCACAAGCCGGCAACCGCGCCGCTGGCGGCCATGCGCTGCACTTCGCTGGGGTCCGCATGGGTGGCGTGCACCAGGCACCAGCGCTCGTCTACCGGCGCGTGATCGAACAGCCATTGCAGGGGCCGGCTGCCGCTCCAGGCAAGGCAGTCGTCCACCTCCTTCTGTTGTTCAGCGATATGAATGTGAACGGGAGCGGTGCTCGAGCTGGCTGCCAACACTTCGTCGATCTGCCCCGGCGTGACTGCGCGTAGCGAGTGGAAACACACGCCCAGGTGCTGTGAGGGCTGGGCCTGAAGTTCAGGCGCCAAGCGTTGCTGCAAGCGCAGGTAAGCCTCGGTGGAGTTAATGAAACGGCGCTGGCCGGCGCTAGGTGCCTGGCCACCGAAGCCGCTGTGGCTGTACAGCACCGGCACCAGGGTAAGGCCTATGCCAGCACTGGCGGCGGCGCGGCTGATGCGCATGGCCAGCTCGGCCGGGTCCGCGTAGGGCGTGCCGTCAGCGGTGTGGTGCAGGTAATGAAACTCCGCCACCGAGGTGTAGCCGGCCTTGAGCATCTCGATGTAAAGCTGACGGGCGATGGTTTCGAGGTCATCCGGGCTGATCTTGCCGACCAGCCGATACATCAGCTCACGCCAGGTCCAGAAGCTGTCGTTGGGATTACCAGCGACCTCCGCCAACCCGGCCATGGCGCGCTGAAAGGCGTGCGAATGAAGGTTGGGCATGCCCGGCAGCAATGCGCCCGGCAGCGCCTCGGCGCCGTCAGGCGAGGCACCCGCTTGAACGGACGTGATAAACCCGCGGGCATCGACCTCGAGGCGCACCTGAGAAGCCCAGCCGTCGGGTAAAAGTGCGCGGTCGGCGAAATAGGCAGGCATGGGCAAGGAATCTCTTCGGGCTTCGGTTGTATATACATATACAGCTGTTTGCGTGCCGGGTAAACTCCGGCAAGCTATACCCCGTTTTAACCTTTCACAGGTGCCCCTCGTGCCCACGCCGCCCGTTGTTTCCTCCTTGGCCGACCAGCTGGGCGAAAGCCCCGCGCCGCTTTATGCGCGGGTCAAACAGATGATCGCCCAGCAGATCCAGACCGGCAGCTGGCCGCCGCATTACCGTGTGCCTTCCGAAAGCGAGCTGGTCAGCCAGCTGGGCTTTAGCCGCATGACCATCAACCGGGCCCTGCGCGAGCTCACCGCCGAGGGGCTGCTGGTGCGCATGCAGGGGGTAGGCACCTTCGTGGCGGAGCCCAAGACGCAGTCGGCGTTGTTCGAAGTGCACAACATCGCCGACGAGATCGCCTCGCGCGGCCATCGCCACCGCTGCCAGGTGGTCAGGTTGGTCGAGGAGGCAGCCGGGGCCAGCCGCGCCGTGTCGCTAGACGTGCGCGAAGGCCAGCGGATCTTTCACTCCATCCTGGTGCATTACGAGAACGATATTCCCGTGCAGATCGAAGATCGCTACGTCAACGCCCAGGTAGCGCCGGATTACCTGCTGCAGGATTTCACCCGCGAAACCCCCTATGCCTACCTTAATCGTGTAGCCCCGCTGACCGAGGGCGAGCATGTGGTAGAGGCGATCCTAGCCGACGAGCAAGCCTGCCAGCTGTTGCAGATCGAGCGCAGCGAGCCGTGCCTGTTGATCCGCCGGCGCACTTGGTCTGGCCGCGAGGCAGTTACCGCCGCGCGGCTGATTCACCCCGGCTCCCGTCATAGGCTGGAAGGGCGGTTCAGCAAATGAAGCTGCTGCGCGCTGCCGATTACCTGCGTACGCCGTGGAAGAACGGTGGCGGCAGCACCCTGGAGGTATGCCGGGACCAAGGCGCTGGCCTGGACGAATTCGGTTGGCGGCTGTCTATCGCGGACATCGCCCAGCCCGGGCCGTTTTCGTCCTTTGCGGGCTACGAGCGGGTGATCACCGTGCTCGAAGGCCAGGGCATGGTGCTGCAGGTCGATGGCCGTAGCTCCGGCCCGCTGCGCCCCTATCAGCCGTTCGAATTTTCCGGTGCCAGCGAGGTGAGCTGCGAGCTGATCGACGGGCCTATCCGGGACTTCAATCTGATTTACGCTCCAGTGCGTTATCAGGCACAGCTGCAATGGCTGGATGCCGCCGCCCGGGTTTCGCTGAAGGCCGACGCCGGCACGCGGATCATCTTCGCCGCAGTGCCGACAGTGCGGGTTGAGTTGGCCGGTAACAGCGTTACGCTCGGCCAACACGACACCTTGCTGCTCAACGAGCAAGCAGCGGTGGTTACGGGGCGCTGCGCGCTCATCCAGCTCCAGCCTCTCTAACGTTTCCTCACACCCAAAGGGTGCACGGCTTAACGGCCGTGCGCCCTTTTTGTTCATTCGCAGAGGCTATAGGAGCGGGTAACGCCCGCGATCTGGCCCTTAGCCGGCGAAGAAAAAAAGTGGCCCCTGGATTGCATATGCTTGTACATACAAGTAAATATGTGTGCGGACGAAACACCCGCGACTTTTCAGAGGACCACTGCCATGACCACCTTCCGTGACGTAAACATCCGCGCGCCCCGTGGCACCCAGTTGAACGCCAAGAGCTGGCTGACCGAAGCCCCGCTGCGCATGCTGATGAACAATCTCGACCCAGAGGTGGCCGAAAACCCCAAGGAGTTGGTGGTCTACGGCGGGATCGGCCGTGCTGCGCGCAACTGGGAATGCTATGACCGCATCGTCGAAAGCCTGAAAAACCTGGAGGCCGACGAAACCCTGCTGGTGCAATCGGGCAAGCCTGTGGGGGTGTTCAAAACCCACGCCAATGCGCCTCGAGTGCTGATAGCCAACTCCAACCTGGTGCCGCACTGGGCTAACTGGGAACACTTCAACGAGCTGGATGCCAAGGGCCTGGCGATGTATGGGCAGATGACCGCCGGCAGCTGGATCTACATCGGCAGCCAGGGCATCGTGCAGGGCACTTACGAAACCTTCGTGGAAGCCGGCCGCCAGCATTACAACGGCAACCTCAGCGGTAAGTGGGTGCTCACCGCAGGCCTTGGCGGAATGGGCGGCGCGCAGCCATTGGCGGCGACTCTCGCCGGCGCCTGTTCGCTGAACATCGAGTGCCAGCAAAGCCGTATCGATTTCCGCCTGGCCAGCCGTTACGTCGACGAGCAAGCCACAGACCTGGACGACGCCCTGGCGCGCATCGCCAAGTACACCGGCGAGGGCAAGGCCATCTCCATTGCGCTGCTGGGTAATGCTGCAGAGGTTCTGCCGGAACTGGTCAAGCGTGGCGTGCGCCCAGACATGGTCACCGACCAGACCAGCGCCCACGACCCACTCAACGGCTACCTGCCGGCCGGTTGGACCTGGGAGCAGTACCGCCAGCGCGCGCTGGCCGAGCCGGCCGCGGTGGTCAAAGCGGCCAAGCAGTCCATGGCCGTGCATGTAAAAGCCATGCTGGAATTCCAGAAGCAGGGCGTGCCCACCTTCGACTACGGCAACAACATCCGGCAGATGGCCAAGGAAGAGGGCGTGCACAACGCATTCGACTTCCCAGGCTTCGTACCGGCCTATATTCGCCCGCTGTTCTGCCGTGGCGTGGGGCCATTCCGCTGGGCCGCGCTGTCCGGCAACGCCGAAGACATCTATAAGACCGACGCCAAGGTCAAGGAGCTGATCCCGGACGACGCCCACCTGCACAACTGGCTGAACATGGCCCGCGAGCGCATCAGTTTCCAAGGTTTGCCAGCACGTATCTGCTGGGTTGGCCTGGGGCAGCGCGCCAAGTTGGGCCTGGCGTTCAACGAAATGGTACGAAGTGGCGAGTTGTCCGCGCCTGTGGTGATCGGGCGCGATCATCTGGATTCCGGTTCCGTGGCCAGCCCTAACCGCGAAACCGAAGCCATGCGTGATGGCTCCGACGCCGTATCCGACTGGCCGCTGCTCAATGCCCTGCTCAACACCGCCAGCGGCGCCACCTGGGTGTCATTGCACCACGGCGGCGGCGTAGGCATGGGCTTCTCGCAGCATTCCGGGATGGTGATCGTCTGCGACGGCACCGACGAGGCCGCCGAGCGTATTGCCCGCGTGCTGCACAACGACCCGGCCACCGGCGTGATGCGCCACGCCGATGCGGGCTACGAAATCGCAATTGACTGTGCCCGGGAGCAGGGGCTGAACCTGCCGATGCTTGACTGAAAAAAGCACTGCCCCTTGGCAGCCGCCAGGGGGTTCACCCCCTGGATGGAGACTGGCATGGCGATAAATACGCACAGCACTGCAAACAAGCCTTTGATCGAACGGCGCTCCATTGATTACATTCCGGACGCCGAGCGCCATGGCCGTCTCGCCAGCCAGTTTTCGCTCTGGCTCAGCGCTAACCTGCAGATCACTGCCATCGTTACCGGTGCCCTGGCGGTGGTGCTGGGCGGCGATGTGTTCTGGTCGCTGGTCGGCCTGTTCCTGGGGCAAGTGCTAGGCGGTGCGGTAATGGCCCTGCACGCAGCGCAGGGCCCGCGCCTGGGCTTGCCGCAGATGATCTCCAGCCGGGTTCAGTTCGGGGTGTATGGGGCGGTGATACCGCTGGTGCTGGTATGCCTGATGTACATCGGCTTTTCCGCCAGCGGCTCGGTGCTCGCGGGGCAGGCCGTGGCTCAGCTTCTCGGCACGGCGGACTGGCAAGGCATCCTGGTGTTCGCCGCCGTTATCGTGCTGCTGACGGTGTTTGGTTACCGGGTGATCCACCTGGTTGGCCGGGTAGCCAGCGTGCTCGGGGTGCTGGCCTTCGCCTACCTCTTCTATGCCTTGCTGGCCGGCAACGACATTCCCGCGCTGCTGGGCAACCGTAACTTCTCCTTGAGCAGCTTCTTGCTGGCGGTGTCGCTGTCAGCCTCCTGGCAGATTGCCTTCGGGCCCTATGTGGCGGACTACTCGCGGTACCTGCCGCGGTCGACGCCGGCGGCCGGCACGTTCTGGGCGGTGGGCCTGGGCTCGGTGATCGGCGCGCAAGCGGCGATGGTGTTCGGGGTGTTCGCGGCCGCGTTGGCCGGCAAAGGCTTCGCCCATCACGAGGTGGCGTTCATCGTCGGCCTGGGCGGGACCGGCGCCGTAGCGGCGCTGCTGTACTTCAGCATCGCCTTCGGCAAGCTGACCATCACCATTCTCAACGCCTACGGCAGCTTCATGTCGATGGCGACGATCTTCAGCGGCCTGTCCGGGCAGCGGCGAATCGGCTCCGCCACACGCATGCTGTGCATCCTGGCCATGGTCGCGGTGTCCACCAGCCTGGCCCTGTTAGGCAAGGATTCGTTCCTCAAGGACTTCTCCGCCTTCATTCTCTTCCTGCTGGCGTTCTTCACGCCGTGGAGCGCCATCAACCTGGTGGATTACTACTGCATCAGCAAAGAGCGCTACGACCTGCCGGCCCTGAACGATCCCAATGGCCGCTACGGCGCCTGGAATCCGGTGGGCATCAGCGTGTACGTGTTCGGAGTGCTTATCCAGCTGCCGTTCATCTCTACCCATTTTTATACCGGGCCGCTGGTGGAGCGCCTGGGGGACACGGATATCTCCTGGATCATCGGCTTGGTGTTGCCGGCGCTGGTGTACTACTGGGCCGCGCGCCGCTGGCCGCGCCCGATCCCGGCGCAGTTGATCCTGCCCGACGCCGAGTCTGTGGCAACCCCGGCGTTCACTCAAGCGAATCCGATTTGAGCCGCTGCGCTGCGTTGGCTGTCCTAGGCTGGTGAATGCCCATGACGAGAGCCGCCTATGTTTCCCGACAGCCTGACGTTTTCCATCGCCAATGGCGTCAATGCCTGGGTCGACCAGTTGGTCGGCCGCTATGGCGATGCCTTGCGACAGGTTTCCGAGTCCTTGCTGGCTGTGCTGGTGGGGCTCGAAAGCGTGCTGCGGGCCACGCCCTGGTGGCTGTTGCTGCTGATCGTTGGCGCCCTGGCCTGGCATGCCAGCCGGCGCTGGTACATGGCGGTGCTGATGGCAGGCTTGCTGTTCATGGTCGGTGCGGTGGGCCTGTGGGACAAACTTCTGCAAACACTGGCCCTGGTACTGGTCGCCACCACCCTGGCGATCGTGCTGGGGGTGCCGCTGGGGATGGTGGCGGCGCGCTTCCCCCGGGTGCGGGCGGTGCTGTTGCCACTGCTCGATGTGATGCAAACCCTACCCAGCTTCGTGTACTTGATTCCCGTGCTGATGTTGTTTGGCCTGGGCAAGGTGCCGGCGATCTTCGCCACCGTGGTCTACGCCATCGCGCCGGTGATTCGCCTGACGGACCTGGGCATCCGCCAGGTAGACCGGGAAGTGATGGAGGCGGTCAACGCCTTCGGCGCCAGCCCCTGGCAGCAGCTGCTCGGCGTGCAATTGCCGCTGGCGTTGCCGAGTATCATGGCGGGCATCAACCAAACAACCATGATGGCGCTTTCCATGGTGGTGATCGCCTCGATGATCGGCGCCCGCGGGCTGGGAGAAGACGTACTCGCCGGTATCCAGACCCTCAACGTAGGCAAGGGCCTGGAAGCAGGGCTGGCAATCGTCGCGCTGGCCATTGTCATCGACCGGATTACCCAGGCCTACGGTCAGCCACGGCGCAGGGCTGGCAAATGAGCGTGATCGAGCTGCGGCATGTCACCAAGGTTTTCGGGCGCCGCCCAGGGCAGGCGCTGGCACTGCTGGACCAAGGGGCGAGCAAGGCGGACATCCTTGCGCAAACCGGCTGTGTACTGGGGGTAGCGGACGTGTCGCTGAGCATCGACGCGGGCGAAGTGTTCGTGATCATGGGCTTGTCGGGCTCGGGCAAGTCCACCCTGGTGCGCCACTTCAACCGGCTGATCGATCCGTCCAGAGGCGAGATCATCATTCAGGGCGAGAACGTCCTGGACTACCGGCCCGCGCGCTTGCGGGAATTTCGCCGGCGTGACATCAGCATGGTCTTCCAGGGCTTTGGCCTGCTGCCCCACAAGAATGTGCTGGATAACGTCGCCTATGGCCTGCGCTTGCGTGGCGACACCCGGGCGGCCAGCCTCGAGCGGGCCCAGCACTGGATCGAGCAAGTAGGCCTCGATGGCTATGCCGCGCATTGGCCCGAGCAGTTGAGCGGTGGCATGCGCCAACGGGTTGGCCTGGCGCGCGCCTTGGCCTGCGATACGCCCATCCTGCTGCTCGATGAAGCCTTCAGCGCCCTCGACCCACTCATCCGCGCGGACCTGCAAGCGCAACTGCGCGAGCTGCAGGCGCGATTGCACAAAACCATTGTGTTCATCACCCACGACCTCGACGAAGCGCTGCGCCTCGGCGACCGCATTGCCATCCTGCGCGACGGCCGCTTGGTTCAAGTGGGTACGCCACAACATATTCTTCAGCACCCCGCAGACGATTACGTGAGCCGTTTCGTCCAGCGTCGTGCTGGTACCTGACACACGCTTTCGGAGCTTTTGACATGCCCACGCTCTGGCACAACTGCCACCTGGCAACCCTTGCAGAGGGGCGCTATTCGATCATCGAGAACGCCGCGATGATCACTGATGAGGGGAAAATCCAGTGGGTCGGGCCGCAGGGCGAAGCCCCGACGAACCCCGGTTGCGAGCAAGTCGACCTGCAGGGGCGCTGGGTAACCCCAGGGCTGATCGACTGCCATACGCATTTGGTTTACGGCGGCAACCGCAGCGGCGAGTTCGAACAGCGGCTGCAAGGCGTGAGCTATGCCGAAATCGCCGCCCAGGGTGGCGGCATCGCCAATACCGTGCGCGCGACCCGAGCCGCCAGTGAAGACGCCTTGTTCGAGAGTGCCCGCCGCCGCTTGGCCTGCCTGCTAAAGGAAGGGGTGACCACGGTGGAGATCAAGTCTGGCTATGGGCTGGACCTTCCCAGCGAACGCAAGATGCTGCGGGTCATTCGCCGCCTGGGCGATGAGTTGCCAGTGACCGTGCGGGCAACCTGCCTGGCGGCGCATGCGGTGCCGGACGCCTACAAAGACAATGCCGATGGCTATATCAGCTTCATCTGCGAAGAGCTGCTGCCGGCCCTGGCCAGTGAAGGGCTGGTGGATGCGGTGGACGCCTTCTGCGAATACCTGGCGTTTTCCCCGGCGCAGGTCGAGCGAGTGTTCCAGGCCGCTAGCCGGTTGGGGCTGCCGGTAAAACTACACGCCGAGCAGTTGTCCTCGCTCGGTGGTTCCAGCCTGGCAGCGAAATACCAGGCGCTATCGGCCGATCATCTGGAGTTCATGAGCGAGCAGGATGCCGTGGCCATGGGGGCCGCCGGTACCGTGGCGGTGCTGCTGCCTGGCGCGTTCTATTTCCTGCGCGAAACCCGTTTGCCACCGATGCAGGCCCTGCACGACAACAACGTGGCCATCGCAATCTCGACCGACAGCAACCCAGGCACCTCGCCGGTGCTCTCGCTGCGGCTGATGATGAACATGGCCTGCACGCTGTTCCGCCTTACCCCCGAGCAAGCCTTGGCCGGCGTAACCTTGCACGCTGCGCGAGCGCTGGGGCTGGGCGACAGCCATGGCTCATTGGAGGTGGGCAAGGTGGCCGACTTTGTGGCCTGGGACATCGAACGCCCGGCCGACCTGGCGTACTGGCTGGGCGGTGACCTGGACAAGCGCATCATCCGCCATGGCGCGGAATTGACCTTCAAGCAGGAAACCCCATGAACGATACCTTTACCTTCAGCCAGGGCAGCGTACCGCTGCTGATCAGCGTCCCCCACGCCGGGCTGCGGTTGACCGAAGCCGTGGGGCGCGGCTTGGTAGAGCCGGCGCGCGGCCTGCCAGATACGGATTGGCATATCCCACGGCTGTACGATTTTGCCCAAGCGCTTGGCGCCAGCGTGTTGGTAGCTGAATACTCGCGCTTCGTCATCGACCTCAACCGCCCCGACGATGACAAACCCTTGTACGCCGGCGCCACCACAGGGTTGTACCCGGACACCCTGTTCGACGGCACGCCGCTGTTCCAGCCAGGGCAGGTGCCTGCCGCGCAGCAGCGGGCCCACTACCTGGAGCGCGTATGGCGGCCGTACCACCAGCAAATCGCCAGTGAGCTGGCACGCCTGCGTGAAATCCACGGCTACGCCCTGCTGTGGGACGCCCACTCGATCTGCTCCCACGTGCCTCGGTTGTTCGATGGCAAGCTACCGGACTTCAACCTAGGCACCTTCAACAACGCCAGCTGCGCGCCCGAACTGGCCGGCCGGCTCGAACAAGTGTGCGCCGAAGCTCAAGGGTACAGCCATGTGCTCAATGGGCGCTTCAAGGGTGGGCATATCACCCGGCATTACGGCGATCCGGCACACGACATTCATGCGGTGCAGCTAGAGCTGGGCCAGGCGACTTATATGAACGAACAGCCTCCGTTCGATTACCGCCCGGCTTTGGCCGAGCCTACCCGCGAGGTATTGCGGCGGTTGCTCGAAGCGGCGCTGGCGTGGGGGCGGGAGACCTATCCCCGGTGACCCCAGCCAGCGAATAGCTCCTTTGCGAACAGGCCCGGCTACGACAAGCGCAGCGTTTAGGCAAGCACATACAGGCGAATCGGGTTTATGATGGCTCACGGCTGACCAAACCCTTACGGAGCGCCTGATGCTGACCTTGTACCCGCAGATCAAACCCTATGCACGGCACGATCTGGCCGTGGATGAGCCGCATGTGCTTTATGTCGACGAGAGTGGTTCCCCCGAGGGTCTGCCGGTCCTGTTCATACACGGTGGGCCTGGCTCGGGTTGCGACGCCGCCAGCCGTTGCTACTTCGACCCTAATCTTTACCGCATCGTGACCTTCGATCAGCGCGGTTGCGGCCGCTCCACGCCGCACGCCAGCCTGGAAAACAACACCACCTGGGACTTGGTGCGCGATATCGAGCGCATCCGCGAACACCTGGGCATCGACAAGTGGGTGCTGTTCGGTGGGTCCTGGGGTTCCACGCTGGCACTGGCCTACGCCCAGGCTCATCCTGATCGCGTGCATGGGCTGATCCTGCGTGGGATCTTCCTCTGCCGCCCGCAGGAATTCCGCTGGTTCTACCAGGAAGGCGCCAACCGGATGTTCCCGGATTACTGGCAGGATTACCTCGCGCCCATCCCTCAAGACGAGCGTGGCGATTTGCTCAAGGCGTTCCACAAGCGGCTGACCGGCAGCGACCAGATCGCGCAGATGCACGCCGCCAAGGCCTGGTCGATCTGGGAAGGCCGCACCGCCACCCTGCGGCCCAATCCGTTGATCGTCGATCGTTTCTCCGAGCCGCAGCGGGCGCTATCCATCGCACGTATCGAGACCCATTACTTCGTCAACAACGCGTTCCTCGAACCAGACCAACTGATTCGTGACGTTCACAAGATCGCCCACCTGCCGGCGGTGATCATCCATGGCCGCTACGACGTGATCTGCCCGTTGGACAACGCCTGGGAGCTGCACCACGCCTGGCCGAACAGTGAGCTCAAGGTCATCCGCGATGCCGGGCACGCCAGCTCCGAACCGGGCATCATCGACGCCTTGGTCCGTGCCGCCGACGAGATGGCGCGGCGCCTGCTCGACCTGCCCCTTGAAGAGGCATGAAGGGCCTGTTGCAGCGGGTGACCAGCGCCCGTGTCGAGGTGGCTGGCGCAACCATCGGGGCAATCGACCAGGGCCTTTTGGTGTTGGTCGCGGTAGAGCCAGGCGACACCGGGGCCCAGGCCGACAGGCTTTTGCACAAGCTGCTTAACTACCGGGTGTTCAGCGACGCCGAAGGGCGTATGAACCGCTCCCTCGTCGATGTGCAGGGCGGGCTGCTGCTGGTATCGCAGTTCACCCTAGCGGCCGACACCCGCAGCGGCATGCGCCCGAGCTTTTCCACCGCCGCGCCACCGGAGCTCGCCCGCGAGCTGTTCGAGTACCTGCTGCGCCAGGCCCAGGCGGCTCACCCTGGGGTGCAGAGCGGGCGTTTTGGCGCAGACATGCAGGTTCATTTGGTCAACGACGGCCCTGTGACCTTCATGTTGCAGGCCTGAAACACACCCAGCCCCTGGAAAAACCCCATCGGGCGATGAAAAATCCTATTTTGTAGCAGAAATTCTTCCGTGCCCCTGATGCGTTGTTTCGCGGCGTGCTAGATAATCGCGCGCCGGGGGGACCGCAGGTACTGTCCCCGGTTTTGTTCTAACTTGAGTGCTGGGCCGGCGCCGCTTAGGGAATCATTGAGCCCTTTCGGAGTCGGAACAATGCTCGCCAACCCGGCAAACGCAGCTGGCCGTTGGTTCAATGATCTGTTTTTCGGCGAGGGTAGCTCGTGATTGTTAGTCCGTGTAACACACCAAGAACAACCGGCAAACGCTTTCGCCAGGCGCTGATGGCGAGTTCCGCGCTGTTCTGCCTGCTTGGCGCTGGGCAACTGTGGGCGTTCAGCCTGGACGACGTTACCGCCAAGGCCAAAGACCTTGCCGCGCAGAAATACGAAGCGCCAAAAAGTAACCTGCCACCGCTGTTCCGTGACATGAAGTTCGCGGACTACCAAAAGATCCAGTTCCGCGCCGACAAGGTCGAGTGGGCTGACGACAAAACCCCGTTCAAGCTTTCCTTCTATCACCAGGGCATGCACTTCGACGTGCCGGTGAAGATCAACGAAGTCACCGCTACCTCGGTCGAGGAAATCAAGTACGACGCCTCCCGCTTCGAGTACGGTGACCTGCAGTTCGATCCCAAGACCACCGAGAACCTCGGCTGGGCGGGCTTCCGTGTGCTCTATCCGCTGAACAAGGCGGACAAGCAGGACGAAGTCATGACCCTCTTGGGCGCCAGCTATTTCCGGGTGCTGGGCAAAGGCCAGAACTACGGCTTGTCCGCCCGTGGCCTGGCCATCGATACCGCCTTGCCTTCCGGCGAAGAATTCCCGCGCTTCACCGAGTTCTGGATCGAAAAGCCCGACCCACAAGACAAACAGCTGATCATCTACGCGTTGCTCGATTCGCCGCGCTCCACCGGTGCCTACCGCCTGGTGCTGCGCCCCGGCACCGACAGTGTGGTAGACGTTCAGTCCCGCGTGTTCATGCGTGACCACGTTAGCCGCCTTGGCGTGGCGCCGCTGACCAGCATGTTCCTGTTCGGCGCCAACCAGCCGTCTCGCTCGCTCAACTACCGCCGCGAGCTGCACGATTCCAACGGCCTGTCGATCCACGCCGGCAACGGCGAATGGATCTGGCGCCCCCTCAATAACCCCAAGCACCTGGCTGTCAGCAGCTTCACCGTGGAAAACCCACAAGGCTTTGGCCTGTTGCAGCGCGGCCGCGAATTTGACCGCTTCGAAGACCTCGACGACCGTTACGACCGTCGCCCGAGCGCCTGGGTAGAGCCACGCGGGGATTGGGGCAAGGGCACCGTAGACCTGGTGGAGATCCCGACCGCCGATGAAACCAACGACAACATCGTTGCGTTCTGGAGCCCGGAGAAAATGCCGGAGCCAGGTGAGCCTCTCGAGCATAATTACCGCATTCACTGGACCATGGACGAGGCCGAGCTGCACTCGCCAGACATCGCCTGGGTCAAGCAGACCCTGCGTTCGATCGGCGACGTGAAGCAGGCCAACCTGGTCCGTCAGCCCGACGGCAGCCTGGCGTTCCTCATTGATTTCGAAGGGCCCAAGCTCAAGTCGCTGCTCGATGATGCTGGCGTCCGCAGCCAGGTAAGCGTGGGCGACAACGCCGACCTGGTCGAAAACAGCGTGCGCTATAACCCGGAAACCCAGGGCTGGCGCCTGACCTTGCGGATTAAGGTGAAGGACGGTAGCAAGCCGGTGGAAATGCGCGCGGCGCTGGTGCAAGACATCCTGCCGGTCGACCCGCCCAAGCCTGTTGTGGAAGCCAAGGCAGAGGAACCGTCCCATGGCCACAAAAAAGGTGGCAAGCATGACAAGGTCGCCCCTGCCGCTGAACCTGCAGCCACCCCTGCGGCACCCGCCGAGCCTGCTGAACCGGTCAAAACTGAAGAAGTGTTGACTGAAACCTGGAGCTACCAGTTGCCTGCCGATGAGTAAGCCAGCCGAACGACCAGAGACGCTCCACGAGTATCTGGCACACCTGCCTCTGAGCGAGGAGCAGCGCGCGGAACTTGCGCAGAGCGGCTCTTTCGCCGAGCTGCACCAGCGCCTTTCTCCGGCCGACCTGGCCGGGGAGGGGGCCCAGGCCACCGTGGGGCCGCGCCTGACCTTCACCTCCGCCGCGGAGCTTGAAGCGCACGAGATGCTAGGCGTCGATGCCGCGGGGCGTGTGCGCCTGAAGGCGACGCCGCCGATCCGCCGCACGAAGATGGTGCCCGAGCCTTGGAAAACCAACATCCTGGGGCGCATCTGGAACCGCCTGCATGGCCGGGGCACTCCGCCTCAGCCCAAGGATGACCGGCGGGACCTGCCCAAGGCGCGCTGGCGCACGGTCGGCTCGATCCGCCGCTACATTCTGTTGCTGTTGATGATTGGGCAGACCATCGTCGCCGGTTACTACATGAAGGGCATCCTGCCGTATCAAGGCTGGGGCATGGTCGATCTCGAGGAGGTCTCGCACCAGCCGTTGCTGCAAACCGCGCAGCAGGTCCTGCCGTATGCATTGCAAACGACCATCCTCATCCTCTTCGGAATACTGTTCTGCTGGGTGTCGGCGGGTTTCTGGACTGCCTTGATGGGGTTCCTCGAGCTGCTCACCGGGCATGACAAGTACCGGATTTCCGGTGCCAGTGCTGGAAACGAGCCCATCGAGCCCGGCGCCCGTACCGCCCTGGTCATGCCGATATGCAACGAAGACGTGCCGCGGGTGTTCGCCGGCTTGCGCGCGACCTTTGAGTCCGTCGCGGCCACCGGGGATCTGGATCGCTTCGACTTCTTCATCCTCAGCGATACCTACAACACGGATATCGCGGTAGCTGAACAGCAGGCCTGGCTGGATGTGTGTCAGGAAACCAAAGGTTTCGGCAAAATCTTCTACCGTCGCCGGCGCCGCCGCGTGAAGCGTAAGAGCGGCAACCTGGACGACTTTTGCCGTCGCTGGGGCAGCGACTACCGCTACATGGTAGTGCTCGACGCCGACAGCGTGATGAGTGGCGAATGCCTCACGTCCCTGGTTCGCTTGATGGAAGCGACCCCGGACGCAGGGATCATCCAGACCGCGCCCAAGGCGTCCGGCATGGACACCCTGTATGCGCGCATGCAGCAATTCGCCACGCGCGTATATGGGCCGCTGTTCACCGCCGGCCTGCACTTCTGGCAGTTGGGCGAATCCCATTATTGGGGCCATAACGCGATCATCCGGATGAAGCCTTTTATCGAGCACTGCGCCTTGGCGCCGCTGCCCGGCAAGGGGGCCTTCGCGGGTGCCATCCTCTCCCACGACTTCGTGGAGGCGGCGTTGATGCGGCGAGCCGGCTGGGGCGTGTGGATTGCCTACGACCTGCCCGGAAGCTACGAAGAGCTCCCGCCGAACCTGCTCGACGAGCTCAAGCGGGACCGCCGTTGGTGCCACGGCAACCTGATGAACTTCCGGCTGTTCCTGGTCAAGGGCATGCATCCGGTTCACCGGGCGGTGTTCCTCACCGGGGTGATGTCTTACCTGTCCGCGCCCTTGTGGTTCTTCTTCCTGGTGTTGTCCACCGCGTTGCTTGCGGTCAATACCCTGATGGAGCCGACCTACTTCCTGGAGCCCCGGCAGTTGTATCCGCTGTGGCCGCAATGGCATCCAGACAAAGCCATCGCATTGTTCTCGACCACGGTGGTGTTGCTGTTCCTGCCCAAGCTGCTGAGCATCATCCTGATCTGGGCCAAGGGCGCGAAGGAATACGGCGGTCGCATCCGCGTTACCTTGTCGATGCTGATGGAAATGCTCTTCTCCATGCTGCTGGCGCCCGTGCGGATGATCTTCCACACCCGCTTCGTTCTGGCCGCATTCCTTGGCTGGGCAGCGACCTGGAACTCCCCGCAGCGTGACGATGACTCCACTCCGTGGAGCGAAGCGGTGCGTCGCCATGGCCCGCAAACCCTGCTAGGGGTGTTCTGGTCCCTGATCGTAGCCTCGCTCAACCCCAGCTTCTTGTGGTGGCTGGCGCCGATCGTGGTGTCGCTGATGTTGTCGATCCCGGTGTCAGTGATTTCCAGCCGCACCAACCTGGGCCTGCGCGCCAAGGATGAACGGCTGTTCTTGATTCCTGAGGAATACGATACGCCGCAGGAACTGATTTCCACCGACGCCTACACCCACGAGAACCGCTGGCACGCCCTGCGCGAAGGCTTTGTTCGGGCGGTGGTCGATCCACGCCAGAATGCCTTGGCCTGTGCGCTGGCGACGTCGCGCCATGGCCAGGCGGCGCCGGTTGAAGCCATGCGCGACTCGATGGTGGGCAAGGCATTGGCAGGAGGGCCCAGTGCTCTGGATAGCAACGCCCGCCTGTACCTGCTAAGCGATCCGGTAGCCTTGGCGCGCCTGCATCAGGAAGTGTGGGAATCGCGCAGTGAAGCCTGGTTGGCAGCATGGCGAGCTTCGGTTGCGGCCGATCCGCATGCGCCAGCGCTGCCTTTGCAGCCTTTGGCTGGCGGTACGCTGGCCAACGCCTGACAGCACACGCCTTGCCCGCTCCTACAACACGTAGGAGCGGGCAAGGCGTGCGAACCGGGGCTTTAGAACAACCTTGAAACCAACGCCGTGACGGCGGTTTCCACCCGCAAAATGCGTTCACCCATCTGCACGGGCGCAAGGCCCGCCAGCTTGAGCAGTTCCACTTCGTAAGGAATCCACCCGCCTTCTGGGCCGATCGCCAGGGTCACCGGTTCGGCAACCGCGCGTGGGCAGGCGGGGAAGTCCCCTGGATGAGCAACCAACCCCCGCGTGCCCTCTGCGAGCGCGCCAAGGCGGTCTTCCACGAATGGCTTGAAGCGCTTCTCGATGATGACCTCGGGGAGCACCGTATCCCGAGCTTGCTCCAGCCCCAGTACCAGTTGCTCACGGATGGCCTCGGGTTGCAGGAACGGGCTCTGCCAGAAGCTCTTCTCGACCCGATAGCTGTTGACCAGAATCAGCCGCGGTACGCCAAGGGTGGCGACGGTCTGGAACACCCGACGGAGCATTTTCGGGCGTGGCAGTGCCAGCACCAGGGTGAGCGGTAGCTTGGCCGGAGGAGGTCGGTCAAAGGTCACCCGAAGTTGCGCATGTTCGCGGCTCAGGGCCTCGATATGCCCCTCGCCGACCAAGCCGTCGACGTAGCCGACCCTCAAGGTGTCGCCGACTTCGGCGCGATGCACTTCGTGCAAGTGGGTCAGGCGCCGGCCGCTGAGTTGAACCTGACCTTCGCCGACGAAGTCCGCGGCTTCGAGCAACAGCAGGTTCACAGGCGGGTCGCTGGAGGCTGGTCGTCGTGATCGGCCTCGGCAGTCGCTTCGTCGCTGCGTTTACGCACCAGGGCGCCGAACAGCACGCCTACTTCAAAGAGCAGCCACATCGGCACCGCAAGCAGGGTCTGCGAAAAAATATCGGGCGGGGTCAGGATCATGCCCACTACGAAGCAGGCGATGACCACATAGGGGCGGGCCTTTCTCAGCGCCTTGACTTCCACCACGCCGATCCATACCAGCAGCACCACCGCCACGGGAATCTCAAAGGCGACCCCAAAGGCAAAGAACAAGGTCATCACGAAATCAAGGTAGCTGGCGATGTCTGTTGCCATGGTCACCCCATCGGGGGTCGCCGCCGCGAAGAACTTGAACATCAGCGGGAACACCACGAAGTAAGCGAACGCCATGCCGGCGTAGAACAGCAGGATGCTCGACACCAGCAGTGGAATGGCAACGCGTTTCTCGTGACGGTACAGCCCGGGCGCAACGAACCCCCAGACCTGGTGCAGGATTACCGGGATCGCCAGGAACAGCGATACGGTCATCGTCAGCTTGAAGGGCGTGAGGAACGGCGAGGCCACGTCGGTGGCGATCATGGTCGCGCCTGGCGGCAGGTACGCCCGCAGCGGCGCGGACACCAGGGTGTAAATCTGCTGGGCGAAGGAGAACAGCCCTGCGAACACCAGGAAAATCACCGCAACACAGCGCAGCAGGCGGGTGCGCAGCTCGGTCAGGTGCGAAACCAGCGGCATCGGCTGGTCGTCTTCGGGTATTTCACTCATGGTGCTGAGGTAGGGTCCTGGGGCGGGCGCGGTGCAGGGCCCGCGGGTTCGGGCTCGACAGCCGGCCGGGCCGTTGGCACCTGTGGCGCGTGGTCGTTGGCCTGCTCGCCGTGGGCCATCGAGTGAGCGCCAGGACGCTCAACGCTAGCCGGGTTTGGTTGGGCAGGTTGCACCGGCGGAGTAGGCGGATGGATCGAGGGCTGCGCCTGCCCGCCGTGGGGGTCGACCAGTTTGCGCGCTTCTTGCTCGAGCGAGAGGATGTGCTCGTTATGCAGCTGGCGGCGGATTTCATCCGCGCCCAATTCCCGCTCGATCTCGGTCTTGATGGAGTTGAAGCTGCGCTTTAGCCGGCCAACCCACAGCCCGGCGGTTCGCGCCGCGCCGGGCAGGCGCTCCGGCCCAAGCACCAGCAGCGCCACCAAGCCAACTAGCAGCAATTCGCTGAAACTGATCCCGAACACGGGTCAGTCCCGGGTCGCGTCTTTGCGCACGGGGTCTTCGACCCTCTGGTGCTGGCCTTCGAAGGTGGTCGGCGGCGGGGTAATCGGCGAAGTGGCCTGCGGATGCACCGGCTGTGGAGGCTCGGTGGGCTTTTCTTCGTCGCTCATGGCCTTGCGGAAGCCCTTGATGGACTCGCCCACATCGGTGCCGAGGTTCTTCAGCTTCTTGGTGCCGAACACCAGCACGACCACGATGAGAATGACGATCCAGTGTTTCCAGTCAAAGATACCCATGGGCAGCTCCGTGAAAGAATAAGGTTCAGGACGGCTGGCGAGCCGCTTTTTCCGCATGCCCCGACAGCCCGAAGCGGCGGTCGAGCTCGTCCAGTACGGCTTGCGGGTGTTGGCCGAGCGCCGCGAGCATTACCAGGCTATGGAACCACAAATCTGCGGTTTCGTAGATGACATCGCTGCAATCGCCACTGCGTTCGGCGTCCTTGGCAGCGAGGATAGTCTCTACGGACTCTTCGCCGACTTTTTCGAGAATCTTGTTCAAGCCCTTGTGATAAAGGCTGGCCACGTAGGAGCTGTCCGCCGAGGCGCCCTTGCGGGCTTCGAGGACCTCCGCCACGCGGGCGAGGGTGTCATTCATGGTTGTGCCCCTGATAAATGGCGGCGGGATCCTTGAGCACCGGCTCGACGGTCTTCCAGGCGCCGTTTTCGAACACCCGGTAGAAGCAGCTTTCGCGGCCGGTATGACAGGCGATGCCGCCGAGCTGCTCGACAGCTAGCACGACCACGTCGGCGTCGCAGTCCAGGCGCAGTTCGTGAACCTTCTGCACGTGGCCAGACTCCTCACCCTTGCGCCACAGCCGGCCACGTGAGCGCGACCAGTAGATGGCGCGGTTTTCCTGAGCGGTCAGGGCCAGGGATTCGCGGTTCATCCAGGCCATCATCAGTATCCGCCCGGTTCGGTGATCCTGGGCGATGGCCGGTACCAGGCCATCGCTGTTCCAGTTGATCTCGTCCAGCCAGTCTTCCATCGTTTGCTCCACTGCAGGTTCATCTAGTGTGCCAGCCTCGCCGTTGACTGGCTATCGGCGCACCACCAGGTACACCCCGCACACCAGCATCAGCCAGGCCGGCCAGCCTTCCAGGCTGTTTACCGCGCCAGCGGTGGCCGCCATGAAGGCCCCGCCGGCCAGCAGGAGGCCGCCAACCAGCCGCAGGCCGGCTTGATCGGTGTGGTTTCGCCAAGGCGGTGGCGGGTCCTTGCGGTGTGGCTGGGACATGCGCTCAAGCAGGTCGCGGGTCATGTTGGCCAGGTGCGGCAATTGCTCAACCTGCGCCTGTACATTGCGCAACACGGTGCGCGGGCTCATGCGTTCGCGCATCCATCGCTCCAGGAATGGCTGCGCAGTCGCCCACAGGTCCAGATCTGGGTACAGCTGGCGGCCCAGGCCTTCGATATTGAGAAGGGTTTTTTGCAGCAGCACCAACTGCGGCTGCACCTCCATATTGAACCGCCTTGCGGTCTGGAACAGGCGCATCAGCACCTGACCAAAGGAAATATCCTTGAGCGGCTTTTCGAAGATCGGTTCGCACACGGTGCGGATGGCCGCCTCGAATTCGTTGAGCTTGGTTTCCGCCGGCACCCAACCAGAATCGATATGCAGCTGCGCCACCCGGCGGTAGTCACGCTTGAAGAAAGCAAAGAGGTTGCGCGCGAGGTAATCCTGATCTTCAGGGGTCAGGCTGCCGACGATGCCACAGTCGATAGCGATATAGCTCGGGTTCCACGGCGAGACCGTGCTGACGAAGATATTTCCCGGATGCATGTCCGCATGGAAGAAGCTGTCGCGAAACACTTGGGTAAAGAAGATTTCTACGCCACGCTCGGCCAGCAATTTCATATCGGTGCGCTGGTCGGCCAGGGTTGCCATGTCGTTCACCTGAACACCATGGATGCGTTCCATCACCAGCACTTTGGGGCGGCACCAGTCCCAGTAGATCTGTGGCACGTAGAGCAGGGAAGAGTCTTCGAAGTTGCGGCGCAGTTGGCTGGCGTTGGCCGCCTCGCGCAACAGGTCGAGCTCGTCGTAGATGGTTTTCTCATAATCGGCCACCACGTCGACCGGGTGCAGCAGGCGCGCATCGGCGGACAGCCGCTCGGCACTGCGGGCCAGGATGAACAGCCAGGCGATGTCCTGGCTGATGATCGGCCGCAAGCCGGGGCGCACCACCTTGACCACGACTTCTTCACCGGTTTTCAGCCGCGCCGCATGCACCTGGGCGACGGACGCGGAGGCCATGGGCTCGACGTCGAAGCGGCTGAACACGCTGGTAATCTTCGCGCCCAGCTGGGATTCGATCAGTTGCATGGATTGCTGTGGGTCGAACGGGGGGACCCGGTCTTGCAGGAGCATCAACTCATCGGCGATGTCTTCGGGCAGCAGGTCTCGGCGTGTGGACAGCAACTGGCCGAACTTGATGAAAATCGGCCCCAGGTCCTGCAGCGCCAGGCGCAGGCAGGCGCCGCGGCTGAGGTGGCGGTTGCTGCGCGGGAGCCAGCGCCATGGCATGCCGTAGCGCAGTGCGCGCAACCACCAGGGCAACGGCAGCGCGAGGATGAGATCATCGAGGCGGAAACGGATGGCAACGCGCAGGATGCGGAACAAACGACGTACGGCGGCGAGCAGCTTCATGCGTTATCGCTGGCTTCAAGGGTTCGGAGCAGGCGGTCGAGGCGCGCCTGCAGGCGGTCGGTGTCGAGCTTGAGCTGATCGAGCTCGCGCAGGCGCGCCTCGGCTTCTGCCTTTCCGACCAGGGTTCGGGTTTCTTCGTTCAAGTAATCCGCAACGGTGTTGAGCAGCCGCTCGCCGCCGCGCTTGGCCCAGCGCGTGCGCAGGCGCAGATGGCCCCCAAGCAGCGCCGTCGGAACCGGCCCGAGCCAGCGGGAAACTTCATATTCCCAATCCAGCTCCAGGTTCTGCAACACCGCGGCGAGCTCCATCAGCGCCGCGCTGTCCCCGCTCAGGGTCACTTCAGGGGCGTGTAGCACCCGGGTCTTGTCTTTGCGCAATGCCAGTTGCGCCAAGGTGCCCAACGGCGCGCGCAAGGTGCAGGTGGCAGGCGCTTCCCAGCGCCGGGCGAGGGTGATCCCCGCGGGGCCTAAAACGATATACAGCTGTTGCCGAGGTTGCGGGCAATCGACCAGGATCACCTGCCCGGCCTGCTTCGCCAGCCTCGGCAAGGCAGTGCTGTCCAGGCGCAGGGCGGCATTGAGCCCACCCTCCGCTGCGGCAAGCAGGCTGTCGCTGAACATCAGGGCTTGATGCCCCGGTGCAACGCGACGATGCCGGAGGTCATGTTGTGATAGGTCACGCGGTCGAAGCCTGCGTCGACCATCATGGCCTTGAGCATCTCTTGGTCGGGATGCATGCGGATGGATTCGGCCAGGTAGCGATAGCTCTCCGAGTCGCCGGCGATGAGTTTGCCCATCAGCGGCATGAACGCGAACGAATAGGCGTCGTAAGCCTTGGACATCACCTTGCTGGTGGGCTTGGAGAACTCCAGCACCAGCAGCCGGCCGCCCGGCTTGAGCACGCGCAGCATCGAGCGCAGGGCGTCTTCCTTGTGGGTCACGTTACGCAGCCCGAAAGCGATGGTCACGCAGTCGAAATGGTTGTCGGGGAAGGGCAGTTTTTCCGCATCCGCCTGAACGAACTGCACGTTGCTAGCCACACCCAGGTCCAGCAGGCGATCGCGGCCAACCTTGAGCATCGAGGCGTTGATGTCTGCCAGCACCACTTCACCGGACGGGCCTACCAACTGGGAGAATTTACGGGTCAGGTCGCCGGTGCCGCCGGCAATATCAAGCACCCGGTTGCCCATGCGCACGCCAGACAACTCGATGGTGAAGCGTTTCCACAGCCGATGCATGCCGCCGGACAGCAGGTCATTCATTACGTCGTACTTGGCCGCGACCGAGTGGAATACCTCTGCGACCTTTTTCGCCTTCTGGCTTTCAGGGACATTCTGGTAGCCGAAGTGAGTGGTAGGTTCGGCATCGTTGCCTTTGCGCTGATCGGTCATATCGCTGTCACCAGGAAAATTACCGGCCATTCTAATAGGCACGAGTAGCGTTTGTCTTGGCGTATGGAACAGGGCGCGATCCGCGTTAATATACCGGCCATTTTTCAGCGATCGGGGTCTTCGATGAGCAATATCCGGGTAGAACGCAAGCACCAGTTGGGCAAGCAGGTCGCCAAAGAGAAGGCCGAGCGTCTGGTGGATAAACTGGTGAGCAAATATGACATGACCGCCGAGTGGAACGGCGACGTCGTCGACCTCAAGCGCAGCGGCATCACCGGGCAGGTGGCGGTGGGCGAAGACAACGTGGTGGTCGAGCTGAAGCTGGGAATGATGCTGTCGATGATGAGCGGGATGATCGAGTCGGAAATCGACCGGGCGCTGGACAAAGCCCTGGCGTGACGGCTTAAGCCATCGTAGGTGGGCCGAAGCCCCGCGAATCGCCCCACCTTGCGGAACAAATGCCCGTCAAATTCGACCAATGGCAGTAGCTGGTGGAATATGCCGCCCGCGGGCAACGAGGAACGCGTCATGGCAAGCAAGAAAAAGGTAGAAAAAGAAACCGCTTCCTGGGCGGGCGGCATCGAGAAGTATTCCCGTCAGATCTGGCTGGCTGGCCTTGGGGCCTATGCCAAGACAGCGGCCGACGGCGGCAAGTTGTTCGACAGCCTGGTCAAAGAGGGCGAGAGGGCTGAAAAACAGGCCAAGGGGGAGATAGACAAGCAGGTCAATACCGTGAAGGCTGTCGCGCGACCAAAAGCGGGCGGCCTCAAGGAAAAGGCACTGGGTAAATGGGGCGAACTCGAGGAGGCCTTCGATCAGCGCCTCAACAGTGCGATCTCCCGCTTGGGCGTACCCAGCCGTAATGAAGTGGCGGCACTGCACGATAAGGTCGATGTGCTGATGCGGGAGCTGGAGCGCCTGACTGGTACGGCAGCGCCTCAGCCCCAGGCTTCGCTACAGGCTCCACCGCAGGCCGCGGCCAAGCCATTGGCCAGCGCTACCCGCCGCGCAGCCTCGCCCACCGCCAGTTCCGCCAAACCCGTTACGGCCAAGGCCAGCGCTAGCGTGCCCGGCAAGGCCACGGCCAAGTCGGCGATCGCCAAACCTACGGCAGCCAAGCCTGCATCAGCCAAGGTTGCGGGCAAGAGCGCCGCCGAGGCTTCTAGCAAAGTTAAGGCGGCTCCCACGGAGAAAAAGCCCCGGGCACGCAAAGCGGCGGCGAGCAGCCCTACGGCAGCCGCGACCCCGGAACCGTCATCCCAGGCTTGAAGGCATGCAGGGCCAGGTAGCGGGCTAAGGGATGAATTTCACCACGGCTTCCAGAGGGTCGCGGGATTTACCAGCGGCGTTCAGGGTGTTCAGGTACTCCTGCCAGAGCGCGTCATGACGGGTGGCCAATTCGTAGAGGTAATCCCACGTGTACAGCCCGCTGTCATGGCCGTCGTCGAAGGTGAGCTTGAGCGCATACTGGCCGGCAGGCTCCAGGCCAACCAGCCCTACCTTGAGCTTGCCGTGCTGGAGCACGGGGTTACCGTGGCCTTGTACCTCGGCAGAAGGTGAATGCACCCGCAAGAACTCCGCCGACAGCGCATAGACCTCGCCCGGGCCGTAGGCCAGGGTGAGGGTTTTCGAGGCCTTGTGCAGGTTGATCGCGCTGGGGATTTTGGGCATGGAGGGCAGCCTGCGAAGTTAAACGAGAAGGGCCCCGAAGGGCCCGCGATGACAGCTGTTGTGCAGCTACAGAATATAGCGCGACAGGTCTTCGTTTTCGGCCAGCTCGCCCAGATGGCTGTTCACATAGGCCGCGTCGATACGTATCGCCTCGCCGTTCTGTGATCCGGCAAGGTCGCCAGCGCTGAAAGACACCTCTTCGAGCAGCCGCTCGAGCAAGGTATGCAAGCGGCGTGCGCCAATGTTTTCGGTCTTTTCGTTCACCTGCCAGGCAATCTCCGCCAAGCGCTTGATGCCGTCGGCGAGGAACTCGATTTCCAGCCCTTCGGTCTTGAGCAACTCGCGGTATTGCTCGGTCAGGGAGGCGTGCGGCTCGCTCAGGATGCGTTCGAAGTCGCCCGGCGTCAGTGCCTTGAGCTCCACCCGGATCGGCAAGCGGCCTTGCAACTCAGGGACCAGGTCGCTGGGCTTGCTCAAGTGGAAGGCGCCCGAGGCAATGAACAGGATATGGTCGGTCTTGACCATGCCCAGCTTGGTGTTCACGGTGCAGCCTTCGATCAGCGGCAGCAGGTCACGTTGTACGCCCTCGCGGGAAACGTCGGCGCCGCCGACATTGCCGCGCTTGGCCACCTTGTCGATCTCATCGATGAAGACGATGCCGTGTTGCTCGACCGCTTCGAGCGCCTGGGCCTTGAGTTCTTCCTCGTTGACCAGTCGCCCGGCTTCTTCGTCGCGCACCAGCTTGAGCGCTTCCTTGACCTTGAGCTTGCGCGCCTTGCGCCGGCCCTTGCCCATGTTGGCGAAGAGGCTTTGCAGCTGGTTGGTCATCTCCTCCATGCCCGGCGGAGCGGAGATGTCGACACCCACGGCCTCGGCCACTTCGATCTCGATTTCCTTGTCGTCGAGCTGGCCTTCACGCAGGCGCTTGCGGAACAGCTGGCGGGTATTCGAATCGTTGCTCGGGGAGGGGTCTTCGTTGAAGCCTACCCGCGCTGGCGGCAGCAGTGCATCCAGGATGCGATCTTCCGCGGCGTCCTCGGCGCGGTGGCGAACCTTGACCATCTCCTGCTCGCGCAGCAGCTTGATCGCCGCGTCGGCCAGATCCCGGATGATCGACTCCACGTCGCGGCCTACGTAACCCACTTCGGTGAACTTGGTAGCTTCGACCTTGATAAAGGGCGCATTGGCGAGCTTCGCCAGGCGCCGGGCGATTTCGGTCTTGCCCACGCCCGTTGGGCCGATCATCAGGATGTTCTTGGGGGTGACTTCAACGCGCAGCTCTGCGGGCAGCTGCATGCGGCGCCAACGGTTGCGCAGGGCGATAGCGACGGCGCGCTTGGCATCGTCCTGGCCGATGATATGGCGGTTGAGTTCGTGGACGATCTCGCGGGGGGTCATGGACATGGCGTTAGCGGCCTCGGGCATGTCACTGCGCGAGGTCCTGCTCCTCGATGGTCAGGTGATGATTGGTGAAGACGCAGATGTCCGCGGCGATGTTGAGCGCGGACTCGGCGATTTCCCGTGCCGACAGATCGGTCTTGTTCAGCAGCGCGCGGGCTGCGGCCTGGGCGAAGGCGCCGCCGGAACCCATGGCGATGAGGCCATCTTCAGGCTCGACCACATCGCCGTTGCCGGTGATGATCAACGAGGCGTCCTTGTTGGCTACCGCCAGCATGGCCTCGAGACGGCTCAGGGAGCGATCCGTACGCCAGTCCTTGGCCAGTTCGACGGCAGCGCGCACCAAGTGACCCTGGTGTTTCTCAAGTTGGGCCTCGAAGCGTTCGAAGAGGGTAAAGGCATCGGCGGTGGCACCGGCGAAGCCGGCGATCACTTGCCCGTGGTAGAGGCGGCGGACTTTCTTGGCGTTGCCTTTCATCACGGTGTTGCCGAGGGAAACCTGGCCATCCCCGCCCATGACGACTTTGCCATGGCGGCGGACTGAAACGATGGTGGTCAAGGGAACGTCCTCACGCTGCGGGGCGAAACTGCCCAATGCAGACTGATGTGGGGATGGGGTGGAAGGATTTCAACCGGGGTTGGCGTCATTCCCAGGCTCTGCCCGGTCCTGCAGGGTAACGGTCGGATCGACCCTGCGGGATCGGGCGGAGCCCGGGAATGGATCGCAGATTTACCGCGTCTGCCGCTGTTGCAGCAGCAGGTTGTTGAAACCGCTGCCGGCGAGCATTTTCTGCGCCGAGGTTAACTGCTCGCGGTTGCTGAACGGGCCGACCAACACGCGGTACCAGGTTTCGTCCTTCACCATGCCAGACTCCACTTGCACGGCCTGGCCGAGCAGGATGATCTGCGCACGGACCTTGTCGGCATCCGTCTGCTTGCGGAACGAACCGGCTTGCAGGTAGTACTGGGTGGTCGCCGCAGGCTTGACTACCGGCGGTGGCGGTGGCGGGACCTGGCCCGACAATGCGGCCTGGGCGCGGGCGGTGTCGATCTTCGCAGCTTCCGCGGGGGTCACCGGTTGTGCCGGCACGGGTGGGGTTTTCTCCGGTACCGCATCGGGCGGCACTATCACTTCGGACTCCGGCAGCAAGGTGTAAAAGTCGTACTTGGGCTTGATCTTTTCCGGGCTAGGCGGGGTTTTCTCCGCCTCGGCGACCTTCGCAGCCTTTTGTTCCTCTGGCTTGACCCGCTTGACGTCGTTGCGCCCCGGCTCGAGCTTCATCAGGAATACGATGAAGGCGCCAACGGACAGCCCGATAGCCAGCCACAGCCAGCCAGGGACGGGTTTCTTCGCGGGGGCTTGGTTGCGGCTGGCGCCACGCTTGGGTGCAGGTTTTTTCGCCGCCAACTTACATACGCTCCAGAGTTTCCAGGCCCAGCAGTTCCAGGCCCTGCTTGAGGGTCAGGCCGGTCAGGGCCGCCAGCCGCAGCCGGCTTTGTTGCTGTTCAGGGGTATCGGCGCCAAGGATCGGGCAGTTTTCATAGAAGCTCGAGAACAACCCGGCAACGTCGTACAGGTAGGCGCACAGCACATGCGGAGTGCCCTTTTCCGCCACGGTGTTAAGGGTTTCTCCAAACTGCGCCAGGCGAGCGGCGAGATCTTGCTCATGCGCGGCTTGCAGCACGATCTCGCCCTGGGCTTCGCCAAACCCCAGGCCACGTTTGCGGAACACCCCGGCGACCCGTGTATAGGCGTACAACAGGTACGGAGCGGTGTTGCCTTCGAAATTGAGCATCAGCTCGAAATTGAAGCTGTAGTCGCTGGTGCGGTGCTTGGACAGGTCTGCGTATTTCACGGCGCCTATGCCGACCACCCGGGCGATGTCGCGCAGGCGGCTTTCTTCCAGCTCAGGGTTCTTTTCCTTCACCAGGGCATAGGCTCGTTGCTCGGCTTCGTCGAGCAGGTCGATCAGCTTGACGGTGCCGCCGTCGCGGGTTTTGAAGGGCCGGCCATCGGCGCCGTTCATGGTGCCGAAGCCCATGTGCTCGGGGCTCATGCCATTGGTGATGAAACCTGCGCGCCGTGCCACCTCGAACACCTGCTGGAAGTGCAGGGCCTGCCGCTGGTCGACGAAATACAGGGCACGGTCGGCCTTGAGCACATTGCTGCGATAGCGCACGGCAGCCAAGTCGGTGGTGGCATAAAGGTAACCGCCGCCTGCCTTCTGCACGATCACCGGTAGCGGGTTGCCCTCGGCGTTCTTGAACTCTTCGAGGAATACGCATTGGGCGCCCTCGCTTTCAACCAGCAGGCCCTTGGCACGCAGGTCGGCGACCACACTGGGCAGGTCGTCGTTATAGGCGCTCTCGCCCATTACATCGTTAGGCGTGAGCCGCACGTTCAGGCGTTCGTAGGTCTTCTGGCAGTGCGACAGCGATATCTCGTTGAAGCGCTTCCACAGCGTGAGGCAGTCCGGATCGCCGGCTTGCAACTTGACCACCAGGCTACGGGCGTGCTCGGCGAAGGCTTCGGACTCATCGAAGCGTTTCTTCGCAGCGCGGTAGAAGTTCTCCAGGTCTGAAAGCTGGTCGCTGTCCGCCGGGTTTTCTTCCAGGTAGGCCAGCAACATGCCGAACTGGGTGCCCCAGTCGCCCACGTGGTTCTGGCGGATCACCGTGTCACCGAGGTACTCCAGCACGTTGGCCACCGCGTCGCCGATGATGGTCGAGCGCAGGTGGCCAACGTGCATTTCCTTGGCCAGGTTGGGCGCGGAGAGGTCCACCACTACCCGCTGCGCGGGGCTGGCCTTGCGCACGCCGAGCTTGCGGTCGGCCAGGGCGGCGTCCAGGCGGCTGGCGAGGGCCTGGGTGTTCTGGAAGAAGTTGATAAAGCCGGGGCCGGCGATTTCAGCCTTGCTCACCTGCGCATCGGTGGGCAGCGCGGCGATGATCTTTTCCGCCAGGTCGCGCGGTTTCATGCCGGCGGGCTTGGCCAGCATCATCGCAATGTTGCTGGCGAAGTCCCCGTGGGTCTTGTCCCGGGTGTTTTCGACCTGGATCGCCGGGGTCAGGCCCGCGGGCAGCACGCCGTCTTCCATGAGGCGGGTGAGGGCGTGTTGGATCAGCAGGCGAATGGTGTCTTTCATGATCGTCTCGTGTGCCGCGAGGGCGGCGGCGCATGATGCGCGGGTGGAAAAACTGGGCATTATCCGTTCATGGGCCGGCCTTGCCAACCTTCGCGGCCACTCAATAGAGGTCGATGGGGTCTACGTCCAGTGCCCAGCGGACCTGCCGGCCTCCAGGAAGCTGTTCCAGCTGCAGCACCCACAAACTGAGCAAACGGTGCAGCGGTGCGCGGGCATTGGCCTGCAACAGCAGTTGGGCGCGGTATCGGCCGGCGCGGCGCTCCATGGGCGCCGGCACCGGCCCCAGCAATTCCACCCCAAGCACTTGCAGGGTGTCGCGCAGGCGCTCGGCCTCCACGCACGCCTGTTCCAGGAAGGCCTCGGCCTGGCCGGGTTTGTGCGCCTCGGCGCGCAGCAACGCCAGGTGGCTGAAGGGCGGCAGGCCGGCAGCACGGCGTTCGCTCAACGCTTGCGTGGCGAAGGCCGGATAGCCTTCCTCGGTGAGTTGCACCAGCAGCGGGTGGTCAGCCATGTGGCTCTGGATGATGGTGCGCCCAGGCTCTTCCGCCCGGCCGGCGCGGCCGGCAACCTGCACGATGAGCTGCGCCATACGCTCGGCAGCGCGAAAATCCGCTGAAAACAGCCCGCCGTCGGCGTCCAGGATCGCCACCAGGGTTACCCGCGGGAAGTGATGCCCCTTGGCCAACATCTGCGTGCCCACCAGGATGCACGGCTCCCCGCGTTGCACCCGGGTGAACAACTGCGCCATCGCATCCTTGCGTGAAGTGCTGTCCCGATCCACCCGCCATACCGGCACGTCAGGGAACAGGGTTTTCAGGCGGTCCTCGGCGCGTTCGGTGCCCGCGCCCACGGGGCGCAGGTCCACCGATTGGCACGCCGGGCACTGCCGGGGACGCGGCGCAGCGTAACCGCAGTGATGGCAACGCAGCTCGCCGGAGCGCAGGTGTACGGTCATGCGCGCATCACAGCGGGGGCACTCAGACAGCCAGCCGCAGTCATGGCAAAGCAGCGTGGGCGCATAACCGCGCCGGTTGAGGAACACCAGTACCTGCTGACCCTGAGCGAGCACCTGGCTAATAGCCTGCTGCAGCGGCGGGCTGAGGCCGCTGTCCAGTGGCCGGCTTTTTACATCCAGGCGCAGGTAGCGGGGCGGGAAGGCGCCCCCGGCGCGTTGCTCCATGCGCAGCAGCCCGTAGCGGCCACTGTGGGCGTTATGCAGGCTTTCCAGCGAAGGCGTGGCAGAACCCAGCACCACCGGGATGTTGTCCTGGCGGGCACGCACAATCGCCAGGTCCCGAGCGTGGTAGCGCAAGCCTTCCTGCTGTTTATAAGAGCTGTCGTGTTCTTCGTCGACGATGATCAGCCCAGGGTTGCGCATGGGGGTGAACAGCGCCGAGCGGGTACCGATGATGATGTCCGCGTCGCCGTCGCGCGCGGCAAGCCAGGCGTCCAGGCGGTCGCGATCATTGACCGCCGAATGCACCAGCGCGATGCGTGCATTGAAACGCTGCTCGAAGCGCAGCAGGGTCTGCGGGCCCAGGTTGATCTCCGGGATGAGCACCAACGCCTGCTTGCCCGCTTCCAAGGCTTGATGGATCAGTTGCAGGTAAACCTCGGTCTTGCCACTGCCGGTCACGCCCGCCAGCAGGAACGCATGGAAGTGCCCGAAGCCGGCCTTGACCGCTTCGAAGGCGCTGCGTTGTTCAGGGTTGAGCGGCAGCTCCGGTTGCGCCAGCCAGTGGGCGTGGCGCTTGGCTGGCGCATGGCCCCGCACTTCCACGCTCGCCAGCCCCTTGGCCAGCAAGGCGTCTAGGGAGTCTTTGGTCAGGCCCAGGCGTGCCAGCAGGGTGTGCGCTACGCCATGAGGATGCTGCGCCAGTGCCATGAAAGCGTCGCGCTGGCGTGGCGCTCGGGCTAGCCGAGGGTCATCGCTACGGGCGCCGGCGGTGACGCTCCAGAAGCGTTCCTGGCGGGCCTCGGCCGGCTCCCCCTGGCGCAATAGGCTCGGTAACGCCCAGGCCAAGGTGTCCCCCAGGCTGTGCTGATAATACTGAGCCGTCCACAGGCACAGGTTGAACATGCCCGGGGGGATGGGGGAAGCCTCATCGAGCAGGGCAATGGCGGCCTTGAGCTTTTCCTTGGGCAGGTCGCTGCGGTCGGTGACCTCCACCAGCACGCCGATGATTTCGCGTCGGCCAAAAGGCACCCGCAGGCGCATGCCTGGCTGTAGCGCTGCCACTTGTATGCCCGCCGGCGCGCGGTAATCGAACAGGCGGCGCAGGGGCGAGGGCAAGGCGAGGCGCAAGATGACGTCGGGCACGGTGGGTTCCACGGCGGAAGGCAATGCAGGCCGGGAAGCCTAACATCTGGCAACGACCATCGGTAGACGGCTGCGCTTGCGTCGCGCGGCGGCTCTGGTAATATGCCGGGCCCCAGTACGTGCGGTATCCGGCAATGGTGCCGGGTGGCGGCGCGACGACAGAGGAATTACCCATGAAGCCTGAAATTCATCCGAAATACGAAGCTATCGAAGCTACCTGCAGCTGCGGTAACGTCATCAAAACCCGTTCTACCCTGGGCCACTCGCTGAGCCTGGACGTGTGCAACGAGTGCCACCCGTTCTACACCGGCAAGCAAAAAATGCTGGATACCGGCGGCCGTGTTGATCGCTTCAAGCAGCGCTTCGGCGTGTTCGGCGCCGCAAAAACCAACTAAGGGTTTTTGCGTTGGAGAGCCATCGCGGCTTATCCAGGCTGATCGGAAAGGCGCCCCTAGTGGGCGCTTTTTTATTGTCCACGGTTTACCTCGGCAGCGCCCAGGCTGGCTGCCCGTCGCCCCCCAGCGTGGCGCTGAGCAAGGTCGCACGGGTGATAGACGGCGATACCCTGCGCTTGGCCGATGGCCGCAGCGTGCGGCTGATCGGCCTTAATGCGCCGGAATTGGCTGATAAGGGCCGCCCGAGTGAGCCCTACGCCGAGGCGGCCCGGCGTCGCTTGCACGCCTTGGTCGATGAAGCTGGCGGCCAAGTGGCGATCCTTCCTGGCGCACAGCCTCGTGACCGTTACGGGCGCGCCCTGGCAAACGTTTATAGCCCCGATGGGCGCAACCTCGAGGCGCGGCTGCTCGAAGAAGGCCTCGGCTATCAGGTAGTGGTCCCACCCAATGACGCGCTGCGCCTATGCCACGGTGCCGCCGAACTGACTGCGCGGCGGGCCGGGCTTGGCGTATGGCGACGGTTCAGCCCGCGCCCTTCGACGGCGATCGACCGCAGCGGCTTTGCGATAGTGGAAGGCAGGGTGCTGAAGGTCGAGCGCAACGGTGGCGGCTTATGGCTCGAACTCGAAGGCGGCTTAGCCCTGCAGGTGGCGCAGCGCGACAGCGAGCGCTTCGACCTGGCCCTGCTACAAGGGCTACCGGGCCAGGTAGTCGAGGCGCGGGGCTGGATAACGGACCGCGGCCGTCGGTCGGCGCGCCGTTCCGCCCGGGCTCGCTGGGTACTTCGGCTGACGCATCCGGCGATGCTCGTGACGGTGCCATCTGAGCCCAAAGTCGTAGGCTCAAAGCCTTGACAGCGGTGACTGGGTAGTCTTGTCGCGACTTTCCTTTGTGCGTATCCTCGGCGCTCCGAAAAGTTCAACAGTCAAGCGGAACGCCATCATGTCAGATTTGAAAACTGCCGCTCTCGAATACCATGCCCATCCCCGCCCGGGGAAATTGAGCGTCGAACTCACCAAGGCGACCGCTACCGCTCGCGACCTGTCGCTGGCCTACAGCCCGGGTGTTGCAGAGCCTGTGCGCGAGATCGCCCGTGACGCCGAACTCGCCTACAAATACACGGGCAAGGGCAACCTGGTAGCAGTGATCTCTGACGGCACCGCCATCCTCGGCCTGGGTAATCTCGGCCCCTTGGCTTCCAAGCCAGTGATGGAAGGCAAGGGCGTTCTGTTCAAGCGCTTCGCTGGCGTGGACGTATTCGACATCGAAGTCGACGCTGAAAGCCCGCAGGCCTTCATCGATACCGTCAAGCGTATCTCCATCACCTTCGGCGGCATCAACCTGGAAGACATCAAGGCACCTGAGTGCTTCGAGATCGAGCGGGCGCTGATCGAGCAGTGCGATATCCCGGTATTCCATGACGACCAGCACGGCACCGCCATCGTGACCGCCGCGGGCATGCTCAATGCGCTGGAAATCGCCGGCAAGCAGCTGGATGCGGCCAAGATCGTATGCCTCGGCGCGGGCGCGGCAGCTATTTCCTGCATGAAGCTGCTGATCAGCATGGGCGCGAAGGTCGAGAACATCTTCATGATCGACCGCGTCGGCGTGATCCACGCTGGCCGTGACGACCTCAACCAGTACAAGGCTGTGTTCGCCCACGAGACCGACAAGCGCACCTTGGCTGATGCCCTGGACGGTGCCGATGTGTTCGTTGGTTTGTCTGGCCCTAACTTGCTGAGCCCTGAAGGCTTGAAGAGCATGGCGGCCAACCCGATCGTGTTCGCCTGCTCCAACCCGGACCCGGAGATTTCCCCGGAGCTGGCTCACGCGACCCGCGACGACGTGATCATGGCCACCGGCCGTTCGGATTACCCCAACCAAGTGAACAACGTGCTGGGCTTCCCATTCATCTTCCGCGGTGCCTTGGACGTTCGCGCCAAGCGCATCAACGAAGACATGAAAATCGCCGCGGCCTATGCCCTGCGCGACCTGGCCAAGCTGCCGGTACCCCAGGAAGTGTGCAAGGCCTATAACGTCGAAAGCCTGAGCTTCGGCCGCGAATACATCATTCCAAAGCCGCTGGATGTACGCCTGATCGACGTGGTCTGCGACGCTGTCGCCAAAGCGGCCATCAAGTCCGGCGTGGCAACCCTGCCATACCCGTCCAACTATCCGCTCAAGAGCGTGGACGACGTGTTCAAGGGTTGATTAGCCTGCAATAAAAAACCGGCCTGATGGCCGGTTTTTTATTGCCTCGTCGATGCTGTCGGCGGCTATGAGAGCGGCCATGGCCCGGAACGGAGTGCTCCTGATCGCCGGATGGTCGGCCCTGGGCACGCCGTGCTGCTACGGGTCAGCCAGGCATGCCCGGGAGCCGGTCAGAACAGGTCCATCGGCGCTGCCTCGTCAGCCGGCAGTGGGCTGCCCGGGGCACTGCCGTTGCCCAATTCGTTGATCGAGGGCGGTGTGTCTTCGCTCTTGAACAGCTCGAAATAGGCGTTGGGCGTAGCAGGGGTAGCGGCGCGGCCGGTCACCGGGTCTACGCGCAAGCTGACGATACCCTCAGGCTCGGCCTGGGTATGCGCTGGCTTGCCTTTGAGCGCCGCGCCCATGTAGTCCATCCAGATCGGCAGCGCAACGGTACCGCCGAATTCCTTGTGGCCAAGCGTTTCGGGCTGGTCGAAACCTGTCCATACCGTGGTCATGTAGTCCGCGTTGTAGCCGGAGAACCAAGCGTCTTTGGAGTCGTTCGTGGTACCCGTCTTGCCGGCGATATCCGGGCGATTCAGCGCCAGGGCCCGCCGGCCGGTGCCTTTCTTGATCACGTCCTCGAGCATGCTGGTCAGGATGAAGGTGGTGCGGCCATCGATGATCCGTGGAGCGAAGGCCGGCGCCGAAGCGGCCGGAGCGGCACTGCCAGCTTGCACGTCGTTGCCATTGGCCGCAGGCGCCGGCTGGGCAGGCGGCTCGGCGGCTTCCTGTTCTTCGGTCGGTACCGCGGGCGGCGCCGCGGTGAAGAGCACGTCGCCGCTGCGGCTTTCGATTTTCTGGATCAGATAGGGCGTTACCTTGAAGCCGCCGTTGGCGAAGGCGCTCCAGCCCGTGGCGATTTCCATCGGCGTGAGGGTGGCGGTGCCCAGCGCCAGCGAAAGGTTGCGCGGCAGGTCCTGGCGGTTGAAGCCAAAGCGGGTGATGTAGTCGATGGTGTGATCGACGCCCAGGCTTTGCAGCACACGGATGGAAACCAGGTTGCGCGACTTGTACAGCGCTTCGCGCAGGCGGATCGGGCCAAGGAAGGTATTGGTGTCGTTTTTCGGTCGCCAGACCTTATCGAGGAATTCGTCCACGAACACGATGGGGGCGTCGTTGACCAGGCTCGCCGGGGTGTAGCCGTTGTCCAGCGCGGCACTGTAAATGAACGGCTTGAAGCTCGATCCCGGTTGCCGCTTGGCCTGCATGGCGCGGTTGTAATTGCTCTGTTCGAAAGCGAAGCCGCCAACCAGCGCCTTGATCGCGCCGTCGTGAGGGTCCAGCGAAACCAAAGCGCTCTGGGCAGTGGGCACTTGGCTGAATTTCAAGCTGCCGTCGGGCTGGCGTTGAACCCGCACCAGGTCTCCGATCTGCGCCACGTCGCCCGGCTGGCTCGGCGCGCGGCCCTGACTATTGGTATTGAGGAACGGCCGGGCCCATTTCATGCTGTCCCAAGACACCTGCTCTTGCTTGTCTTCACGGGTCAGTACAGTGATGCCGGCCTTGTCCACCCGGGTAACGATTGCCGGGTCCAGGGTATTCAGGGTGCGTTGGCGAGCCAGCTCGGCGAGCCAGGCTTCATGAGTCTTGCCAGGCAGGCGCGATTCCGGCCCACGGTAGCCGTGGCGCTGGTCGTAGGTGACAAGCCCATCAAGCACCGCCTTGTTGGCGTGCTCCTGGAGGTCTGCCGGAACCGTGGTGGTGACCCTGAAGCCCTCGGTATACGCGTCGCTGCCGTAACGGCCAACCATTTCCGCGCGGGCCATTTCAGCGATGTAAGGGGCGTTCAGCTCCGGGGTGGGCACGTGATAGCTGGCGTTGATCGGCTCGGCCAGGGCGGTCTGGTAGCTGGCGTCGTCGATCTTGCCCAGCTTGTACATGCGCCCGAGAATCCAGTCGCGGCGCTCCTTGGCCCGCGCGGGGTTGGCCAGGGGGTTGAAGCGCGAAGGCGCCTTGGGTAGGCCGGCGATCATCGCCATTTGCGCCAGGCTGCAATCACGGATGGATTTGCCGTAGTACACCTGCGCCGCGGCTTCGATGCCGTAGGCGCGGTTACCCAGGTAAATCTTGTTCACATACAGCTCGAGGATTTCATCCTTGCTCAGCTGCCGTTCAATCTGCAACGCCAGCAGGATCTCGTTTGTTTTGCGCGAGAAACTGCGCTCGCTGCTGAGGAAATAGTTCTTCGCCACCTGCATGGTGATGGTGCTACCGCCTGTCTGGATATGCCCGCTGCGCAGCAGTTGGCTGGCGGCACGCACCAGGCTGGATGGGTCCACGCCGTAGTGGTTTTCGAAGTTGTCATCCTCGGCCGAGAGCAGTGCCTGGATGAAGTGGGGTGGGATATCGGAAAACTTGATCGGCGACCGGCGCATCTCGCCGAATTCTGCTATCAATTTGCCGTCGCTGCTGTATACCCGTAAAGGAATTTGCAACTGAACGCTTTTGAGGGCCTCCACGGAGGGCAGGCCAGGGCTAAGATACAGATACGCGCCGCTCAGGCCGAGCAGAAGCCCGCACACCACAGCGAGGATGGACCAGCAGAAAAACTTGAGCAGGCGGATCAAGGCTTTCGGATTTCCAGTAAGAATAAGGGCTTAGCCGCAGGGGCGGGCCAAGGCAAAAAAACGCTCGGCATTATAAGCAATTTGGGGGAGAGCGTCATTTGCGCTTCTGTCAAGACTGCTATTAAATGCCTTGTACCATAAACGGTCCGTAAGTCTCGGATAGTGCTAGGGAATCGGTAGTGCTAGGACTCTTCAGCAAGAAAGCGAACTCGCTTCTGGGGATCGACATCAGCTCCACATCAGTCAAGCTGCTGGAGCTGAGCCGGGCAGGCGACCGTTTCAAGGTCGAGTCGTACGCCGTCGAGCCGTTGCCGGCCAATGCCGTGGTAGAAAAGAACATCGCCGAGCTCGAAGGGGTCGGCAACGCCTTGCTTCGCGTGGTCGCCAAGGCCCGTACCAGCACCCGCGGCGTAGCGCTCGCCGTCTCGGGTTCGGCGGTCATCACCAAGTCCATAGAAATGGACGCCGGGATGACCGACGATGAAATGGAAAACCAGCTCAAGCTCGAAGCAGACCAATACATTCCTTACCCGCTTGAAGAAGTCGCGATCGACTTCGAAGTCCAGGGGCCGTCCGCGCGTAATCCTGAACGCGTGGAGGTGCTGCTGGCCGCTTGCCGCAAGGAAAACGTCGAAGTGCGCGAGGCCGCGTTGGCAGTCGCCGGTCTCAATGCGCGGGTGGTTGACGTAGAGGCCTACGCCCTGGAGCGGGCTTTCGGTTTGCTTGCCCCGCAATTGCGCAACGGCGACCAACTGCTGACCGTAGCGGTGGTCGATGTTGGCGCGACCATGACGACGCTCAGCGTGATCCACGGCGGGCGGATCATCTATACCCGCGAGCAGTTGTTCGGCGGCCGCCAGCTGACCGAGGAAATCCAGCGCCGCTACGGCCTGAGCGTCGAGGAGGCGGGCCTGGCCAAGAAACAGGGCGGGCTTCCGGACGACTACGTTGCCGAGGTGCTGCAACCGTTCCGCGAGGCGGTGGTGCAGCAAGTGTCGCGTTCGTTACAGTTCTTTTTTGCCGCCGGGCAGTTCAATCAGGTTGACTATATCGTGCTCGCTGGCGGTACGGCCTCGCTCGCGGGCCTGGATCAATTGATCCAGCAACGCATCGGCACGCCTACGTTGGTCGCCAATCCCTTCGCGGACATGGCCCTTAACAGCAAGGTAAACGCCGGCGCGCTGGCCAGTGATGCCCCGGCGCTGATGATCGCCTGCGGGTTGGCGCTCAGGAGCTTCGACTGATGGCACGCATCAACCTGCTGCCTTGGCGCGACCAGCAGCGCGAGGAACGGAAAAAACACTTTTTGCTGCTGCTGGCAGTGGTAGTGCTGTTTTGCGGCGGGATCATCTTTCTGGCGGATCAGTACATCAAGGGCCAGATCGACCGCCAAGCAGCGCGCAACAACTATTTGCAAACCCAGAACGCCAACCTCGATCAGCGTATCAAGGCCATCAGCGAGCTGAAAACCAGGCGCAAGCAATTGCTCGCCAGGATGCGGATCATCCAAGACCTGCAAGGCAACCGGCCGATCATCGGGCGGGTGTTCGATCAGCTGGCGCGCACCCTGCCCGATGGCGTGTACTTCACTGAGGTGAAGATGGCCGGCAAGCAAATCGACATCACCGGCGCGGCAGAGTCCAACAATCGGGTATCAGACCTGATGCGTAACCTCGATGCTTCACCCTGGCTCGAGGCGCCTGCCCTTACCGAGGTCAAGGCCAAGACCGACGCCGATACCGACCAGACCAACCTGTTCCAGTTGTCCGTAAGGCAGACCGCGCCGACGGTGGAGGAGGATGACAAATGAACATGGCAGGATGGCTGGATAGCCTACAAAAGGTTGAGCTAAGCGAACTCGACATCAATAACGTGGGCTCATGGCCCGCGGCGGTCAAAGGCGTTGCCGCCGTTCTGCTTGCGCTGTTGCTGTTGGGGCTGGGCTATTATTTTCACCTCCAAGACCTGGAGGCTGACCTTAATACCAACATCGCCCAGGAGCAGGTCCTGCGCGAGCAATATTCCAACAACGCTTTTCAAGCGGCGAACCTCGAAGCCTACACCGTGCAAATGAAAGAAATGGAAACTTCGTTTGGCGCCATGCTGCGCCAATTGCCGAGCGACACGGAGGTTCCTGGCCTGCTGGAAGACATTACCCGGACAGGGCTTGGTGCCGGCCTTGAATTCGAAGAGATCAAACTGCTGCCGGAGACCGCCCAGCAGTTCTACATCGAGTTGCCCATTCAAATCACCGTAACTGGCAATTACCACGACCTGGCAAGCTTCGTCAGCGGCGTGGCCAGCTTGCCGCGGATCGTTACGCTGCATGATTTCGACGTTAAACCGGTCAGCGAGGGAAGCACCTCGCAATTACGCATGCAGATCCTCGCCAAAACCTATCGTTACAACGACAAGGGGCTGACGCAATGAGGGGCTGGGTCAACGCAGGCATGCTGCTGGTGTTGCTGGCGCTCTCCGGCTGCGGCAGTTCCGATGACTTTTCCGATATCGACGCTTTTCTCAAGCAGGTGAACGAGGCGCCCAAGGGTACTATCGAGCCCATTCCACGCTTCCAGACCTACCAGGCTTTCACTTACCAGGCGACCGACATGCGTAGCCCGTTCCAGCCGCCGATCCGGGTAGAGCAGGCGAAGCGGGAAAAGGGATCGCGGGACGTGCATCCCGATCCGAACCGGGTGAAGCAGTTCCTCGAAGGATTCGGTATCGGGGATTTCGAAATGGTCGGCATCCTGGCCAACGCTACGGGCAGGTACGCCTTGCTCAAGGGCGGTGGGGGGGTCCACCGGGTCAAGGTAGGCGACTATATTGGCCAGAACGACGGCAAGATAGTTGCCATCAGCGACACAGAAGTCGATGTCGTGGAACTCGTTCCAGACGGCGAAGGCGGGTGGCTGGAACGGCCACGCACCATTTTGCTCAAGGAACCCTCCTGACGGGTCGGTCAAGCATGCTCAGTGGAACCAAACAATGAACAGGATTCTCTCCGCCCTCGGTGTCGCGCTGGTCGCGTTGCTGGCGTCCCCGGCCCTGCTGGCCGCCACGTTAAAGACGCTCGATGTCGCGGCGCTTCCGGGTGACCGCATCGAACTGAAGCTGTCGTTCGACAGCCCAGTGACAGCGCCTCGGGGCTACACCACCGAGGATCCGGCCCGTATCGCGCTGGACTTCCCGGGTGTGGTCGCCCAAGTCGCTACTCGCAGCCGGGACCTAGGCGTGGGCAATGCGCGTAGCCTCGTGCTGATCGAGGCTAAGGACCGTACCCGGCTGATCGTCAACCTTACGACCCTGGTTTCCTATAGCACCCGGGTCGAAGGCAACAACGTATTCGTACTCATCGGTCAGGGCGCCAGCGCCGTCCAGGCCTCGGGCCCCACGCCGCCCGCCGCGCCCGGCAATGCTGCCGGCTCACCCACGCGGGCCCCGGCGCCGGTCGCTCCCCGCCCTGTGATGGCCGCTCCGGTGGGCAAAGCCATCCGCAGCGTGGATTTCCAGCGCGGGCCGCTGGGTGAAGGAAACGTGGTAATCGAATTGAGCGATCCCACTATCAGCCCTGACATCAAGGAGCAGGGCGGCAAGATCATAGTCAGCTTCGCCAAGACGGCTCTGCCGGACCCGCTGCGCCTGCGCCTGGACGTAAAAGACTTCGCCACGCCGGTTCAGTTCGTCAATTCTACCGTCGCGGGTGATAGCGCCACGGTGACCATCGAGCCTTCTGGGGCCTTCGACTATTCGGCCTACCAGGCAGATAACAAGCTGACCCTGAGCGTACGGCCGTTGACCAACGAAGACCTGCAGCGGCGCAACGCTGACCGCAATGTTTACACCGGGGACAAGCTCTCGCTCAACTTCCAGGACATTGACGTGCGCTCGGTACTGCAGCTGATCGCTGACTTCACCAACCTCAACCTGGTGGCCAGCGATACGGTTCAAGGCGGCATTACCCTGCGCCTGCAGAATGTTCCCTGGGACCAGGCCCTGGACCTGGTGCTCAAGACCAAGGGCCTGGACAAACGCAAGGTGGGCAACGTGCTGCTGGTGGCCCCGGCCGATGAAATCGCTGCCCGCGAGCGCCAGGAACTCGAATCGCAGAAGCAATTGCAGGAGCTGGCCCCGCTGCGGCGTGACTTGATCCAGGTGAACTACGCCAAGGCAACGGATATCGCCAAGCTGTTCCAGTCCGTGACCGGTTCCAAGGACAATGCCGATGCTCGTGGCTCGATCACCGTGGACGACCGCACCAACAGCATCATTGCCTATCAAACCCAGGACAGCCTCGATGAACTGCGGCGGATCGTTGCTCAACTGGACATCCCAGTGCGCCAGGTGATGATCGAAGCGCGGATCGTCGAAGCGAACGTGGGCTACGACAAGGCCTTGGGCGTTCGCTGGGGCGGTACGTCTACCCGGGGCAAGGGCACCGTTTACGGCCTGGACGACAACGGCGACGAGGCGGGCAACACGGGCGACGACATTGGCAAGAACGTGCCATTCGTCGATCTGGGCGCCGCCGACGCTACCTCCGGCATCGGCCTGGGCTTCGTTACCAACAATACCCTGATCGACCTTGAGCTCAGCGCCATGGAAAAAACCGGCAACGGCGAGGTGGTATCGCAACCCAAGGTCGTCACTTCGGACAAAGAAACGGCGAAAATCCTCAAGGGCACGGAAATTCCTTACCAGGAGTCCAGTTCCAGCGGCGCAACCACGGTGTCCTTCAAAGAAGCATCGTTGTCGCTGGAGGTTACTCCGCAGATCACGCCGGATAACCGCATCATCATGGAAGTGAAGGTCACCAAGGACGAACCCGACTACCTCAATGAGGTGCTGGGTGTTCCGCCGATCCAGAAGAACGAGGTCAACGCCAAGGTTTTGGTCAACGATGGCGAAACCATCGTGATCGGTGGGGTGTTCTCCAACACGCAGACCAAAACGACGGACAAGGTGCCATTTCTTGGCGATGTGCCGTATGTTGGGCGCCTATTCCGCCGGGACGTGGTCTCGGAAGCCAAATCCGAGCTGTTGGTGTTCTTGACTCCGCGTATCATGAACAACCAGGCGATTGCTGTGAGTCATTGATTCTGTGCGAAATCTGATACTCGTTGGGCCGATGGGCGCGGGGAAAAGCACCATCGGCCGTTTGTTAGCCAAAGAGTTACGTCTGCCCTTCCGGGACTCCGACAAGGAAATTGAGACACGCTGCGGCGCGAACATCCCATGGATTTTCGACCGCGAAGGCGAGGCGGGCTTCCGCGACCGTGAGCATGCCATGCTGGCTGAGCTGTGCGCCTATGATGGCGTGGTGCTGGCCACCGGTGGCGGTGCGGTCTTGCGCGATACCAACCGGCAGGTCCTGCGTGCCGGCGGCCGGGTAGTGTATCTACACGCGTCGGTGGAACAGCAGGTGGGGCGCACAGCTCGCGACCGCAACCGGCCCCTCTTGCGGACCGGCAACCCCGAGGCCACCCTTCGCGCACTGTTGCAGGTTCGTGATCCTCTCTATCGGGAGATCGCCGACCTGGTGGTGGAAACGGACGAGCGGCCGCCCCGGATGGTAGTACTCGACATTCTCGACCGCCTGCGTCACCTGACTCCTCGGTGAAGCCCGCGGCAAACATGACCAACGGCCACCGCGCCCGGACTTGCGAAACGATGCAAACACTCAAGGTCGAACTGGCCGAACGCAGCTACCCCATTCACATTGGCGAGAACCTGCTCGGCGATCCGGAGCTTCTGCAGCCCTACCTGGCGGGCCGGCAGGTGGCGGTGGTCACCAACGAGACGGTGGCGCCACTTTACCTTGCGCAGCTCAGCAAGGCGCTCGAAGGGCGGTCAGTGCTGCCGGTGGTGCTGCCCGATGGCGAGGCCTACAAGAACTGGGAGACCCTGCAGCGGATTTTCGATGCCCTGCTGGGGGCGCGTCATGACCGTCGCACTACGGTGGTCGCCCTGGGTGGCGGCGTGGTCGGCGACATGGCGGGCTTCGCTGCCGCCTGCTATCAGCGGGGGGTCGACTTCATCCAGGTGCCGACCACGCTGTTGTCCCAGGTGGATTCCTCCGTGGGGGGTAAGACCGGGATCAACCATCCGCTGGGCAAGAACATGGTCGGTGCTTTCTACCAGCCCAAGGCGGTGTTGATCGACACGGCTACCCTGCGTTCGCTGCCGCGGCGGGAGCTGTCCGCGGGGATGGCGGAGGTGATCAAGTACGGGCTGATTTGCGACGAGCCCTTCCTGACTTGGCTGGAGCAGAACATCGACGCGTTGATGAGCGTAGATCAGGTCGCGCTGACCGAAGCCATTCGCCGTTCCTGCGCGGCCAAGGCCGTGGTGGTGAATGCCGACGAACGTGAGTCCGGCGTGCGCGCCACGCTCAACCTGGGGCACACCTTTGGCCACGCCATCGAAACCCAGATGGGTTATGGTGTGTGGCTGCACGGCGAGGCAGTGGCGGCAGGCACGGCCATGGCATTGGAAATGTCCATGCGCCTGGGCTGGATCGACCGGGCCGCGCGCGATCGCGGGATCGGCTTGTTGCTGCGTGCTGGGCTGCCCGTTGTGCCGCCGGCTGAAATGAGCGCGGATGACTTCCTTCGCCATATGGCCGTCGACAAGAAAGTGGTCGATGGCCGCATGCGCCTGGTGCTTCTGCGCCGTTTGGGCGAAGCGGTCGTGACCGACGATTATGCACCCGAGATACTCCAGGCCACGCTGAAGGCGGATTACCGCGCTATCGTGGATCAGCTTCGAGGTTAACGAGAGTTCGATGACAAGTTTGCATGCCGATGAGGCCTTCCTCGGCCACTACCAACTGGAACACGACCCCTTCGCCGCTCGCGTGCCGGGGTTCAAGTTTTTCCCCGCGCAGCGCAAGCCGGTGCTCGGCCAACTGCACCACCTTGCGCGCTACAGCCAGCTGATGCTGGTGGTCACCGGGCCTCTTGGTAGCGGGAAAACCCTGTTGCGTCAGGCCCTGGTCGCTAGCACCAACAAGCAGTCGGTGATGAGCGTGGTGGTATCGGCGCGGGGCGCTGGCGAAGCCGCTGGCATGCTTGGTCAGGTCGCCCTGGGCGTGGGAGCCAGCGAAGCCTCCGTCGGCAACATCCTGGCGCGGGTGGTTCAGCTGGGGCTGACCGGCCAGGAAGTCTACCTGTTGGTGGACGACGCGGAACAACTCGACGAATCGGCGCTCGAAGCCCTGCTGGAACTGGCCGGAGGGGCGCCCGAAGGGCGGCCGCACGTGTTCCTGTTCGGCGAGCCGTCGCTGATAGCGACCCTCGAGCAGCTCGAATGCGGGCCAGAGCGTTATCACATTATCGAGTTGCAGCCGTACACACTCGAGGAAACCCGCGAATACCTGGCCCAGCGCCTGGAAGGTGCCGGCAAGGGTATCGCGTTGTTCAGCAACGAGCAGATCGCGGACATTCATGAGTCTTCCGCTGGCTGGCCCGGGCCGATCAACCAGGTCGCGCGGGACTCGATGATCGAGGCGATGATCGCCAGTCGCTCCGCGGGTAAGCGCCCTTCCATAGGATTTAAAATGCCGAATAAATACGTACTGGCCCTTTCCGCCGTGGTGGTTGTAGTCGTCGCCGCCGCGGGCTTGCTTTCGGGCCACAGGCCGCCGAGCCCTGCAAGCGAACAGGCGCAGCTGCCACTGGGGCAGGGGCAGCCGGGCAGTGCTCAGCCTAACCAGGACGGTAACCCTTCCATTGAATTCGCCGGCAACTCCAAGCCGCTGCCGCTCAACGGCCAGCCCGTGATGCGTGAGCCGCTGGCCTCGGCAGCAGGCTCCGAGGACGATGACGGCGCACCTTCGGTGGCCGACAACAGTGGTGCCGGCCAGCCGCCAATGGTCACCACCACCGCGCCGCCTGTGGGCGCGCCTGCGGGCCCTGCCGTTACCCCGGTGCCTGTTCCTGCTAACGCCGCGCCTCAGCCAGCCGCGCCGGTAGCTGCCAGCAAGCCCACCCCGGCGCCCGCCAAGCCAGCACCGGCGCCAGCCCAAGGCCAGCAGTTGGCGATGGCCAAGCCTGCTCCAGTCAAGCCCACGGAAAAGCCAGCCGATAAGGCCACTGCCAAGGCTGCCGGCTCCGGTTGGTACACCGCCCAGTCGCCTGGTAACTATGTGGTGCAGATCTTTGGCACCAGCTCGGAGAGTGCGGCGCAGTCCTACGTCAATGAGCAGGGTGGCGAGTATCGGTACTTCAAGAAAACCCTTCAGGGCAAACCCCTGTTCGTGGTGACTTACGGCAGCTTCGCCAACCGCGCAGCCGCGGTTGCCGCGATCAAGAACTTGCCAGCGAAGGTCCAGGCTGGTAAACCATGGCCTAGAACTGTCGCCAGCGTCCAACAAGAGCTGGCCTCAGCCCACTGAGGGCCCGGTGGCGCCATCCTCGCCACCTCCTGACGTTCCCCGAGTCGATTGCACAAAAGCCCGCGGCGCACCACGCTGCGGGCTTTTGTGTCCCTCCAAAGTGCCCGCAGGCCACGAGCCCCTGTCGCGAGGCCGATAATCATTGACTCAAGCAGCCCGGCTACTCCATAAAGGCTGCTAATTGCTTTCAAATTGGCGACAAGTAAATACATTAAATCGTCATCAAATTTGTGGCACACAGCACCGCTGTGTACAATGACTGCCCTTTTGCCCCCGCAAAGCTGGCGTTCGTTCGGCGTGGATGGTAAGTGGTTGAATTAAAGAGCATTTGCCTCCAAGAGAGGCAGCCTGGTGAGAAAGTGTCTATGAAAACAGGTCTGTACCATCCCGAGGAATTCAAGGACAACTGCGGCTTTGGCCTCATTGCCCATATGACGGGCGAGCCCAGCCACAACCTGTTGCAGACGGCCATCGAGGCCTTGACCTGCATGACCCACCGCGGCGGCATCAATGCCGACGGCAAGACTGGTGACGGCTGCGGCCTGCTGATGCAAAAGCCCGACCTGTTCCTGCGAGCGATCGCCAAGGAGCATTTTGGCGCTGAGCTGCCCCGCCAATATGCCGTGGGCATGGTGTTCCTGAACCAGGATGACGCCCGTGCCGAGGCGGCTCGGGAAAACATGAACCGCGAGATCATCGCGGCTGGCCTGCAGCTGATCGGCTGGCGGCAAGTACCGATCAACACCAGCGTGCTCGGCCGCCTGGCTTTGGAGCGGTTGCCGAAGATCGAGCAAGTGTTCGTCGGTGGCGAAGGCTTGAGCGACCAAGAGTTCGCGATCAAGCTGTTCAGCGCCCGGCGGCGCTCCTCGGTTGCCAATGCCGAGGACACCGACCACTACATCTGCAGCTTTTCGCAGAAGACCATCATCTATAAAGGCTTGATGATGCCCGCCGACCTGGCGGCCTTCTTCCCGGACCTTGGCGATGAACGCCTGCAAACGGCCATTTGCGTGTTCCACCAGCGGTTCTCGACCAACACCCTGCCAAAGTGGCCGTTGGCCCAACCGTTCCGTTTCCTGGCCCACAACGGGGAAATCAACACCATCACCGGCAACCGTAACTGGGCGCAGGCACGCCGCGCCAAGTTCGCCAACGAGTTGATCCCGGACCTTGAAGAGCTCGGCCCGCTGGTCAACCGGGTAGGTTCGGACTCCTCCAGCATGGACAACATGCTCGAGCTGATGGTCACCGGTGGCATCGACTTGTTCCGCGGCGTGCGCATGCTGATCCCGCCGGCGTGGCAGAACGTCGAAACCATGGACCCAGACCTGCGCGCCTTCTACGAATACAACTCCATGCACATGGAGCCGTGGGACGGGCCAGCGGGCGTGGTGATGACCGAAGGCCGTCACGCGGTGTGCCTGCTTGACCGCAACGGCCTGCGGCCTGCGCGTTGGGTCACCACGCGCAATGGTTACATTACCCTGGCGTCGGAAATCGGCGTGTGGAACTACAAACCCGAGGACGTCATCGCCAAGGGCCGCGTGGGGCCGGGGCAGATCTTCGCCGTGGACACCCAGACCGGGCAGATCCTCGACACCAATGCCCTGGACGATCGCCTCAAGTCGCGGCATCCGTACAAGCAGTGGTTGCGCAAGCATGCACTGCGCATCCAGGCGAAGATGGACGACCACGACCACGGCTCGGACTTCTACGATCCCGATCGCCTGAAGCAGTACATGAAGATGTATCAGGTGACCTTCGAGGAGCGTGACCAAGTGCTGCGCCCGCTGGGCGAGCAGGGCTATGAAGCCGTGGGCTCGATGGGCGACGACACGCCGATGGCGGTGCTGTCTCAGCGGGTGCGCACCCCCTACGATTATTTCCGCCAGCAGTTCGCGCAGGTCACCAACCCGCCGATCGACCCGCTGCGGGAAGCGATCGTGATGTCGCTAGAAATCTGCCTGGGCGCCGAGCGCAATATCTTCCAGGAATCCCCGGAACACGCTTCCCGGGTGATTCTCAGCTCCCCGGTGATTTCGCCGGCCAAGTGGCGAGCGCTGATGAACCTCGAGCGCCCAGGCTTCGAGCGCCAGCTGATCGACCTCAACTACGATGAAAGCCTTGGTCTCGAGGCCGCCATTCGCAACATCGCCGACCAGGCCGAGGAAGCGGTACGGGGCGGCAAGACCCAGATCGTACTTAGCGACCGTGCCATTGCCCCGGGCAAGCTGCCAGCGCACGCCGCACTCGCGACCGGCGCCGTTCACCACCGGCTGGTGGAAAAGGGCCTTCGCTGCGACAGCAACATCCTGGTAGAGACCGCTACCGCGCGCGATCCGCATCACTTCGCCGTGCTGATCGGCTTCGGCGCCTCAGCCGTTTACCCCTTCCTGGCCTACGAAGTGCTGGGCGATCTGATCCGCACGGGCGAAGTGCTGGGCGACCTCTACGAGGTGTTCAAGAATTACCGCAAGGGCATCACCAAGGGGTTGCTCAAGATCCTCTCGAAGATGGGCATCTCTACCGTCGCCTCTTACCGTGGCGCGCAGCTGTTCGAAGCCATTGGCTTGGCCGACGAGGTCACCGGGCTGTGCTTCCGTGGCGTTGCCAGCCGCATCAAGGGCGCGCGGTTCAGCCACCTGGAAGCCGAGCAGAAGGCACTGGCCCTGGAGGCCTGGAGCCCGCGCAAACCGATCCAGCAGGGTGGCCTGTTGAAATTTGTGTATGGCGGCGAATACCACGCCTACAACCCAGACGTGGTCAACTCGTTGCAGGCCGCTGTACAGCTAGGCGACTACGCCCGGTTCAAGGAGTACACCGCGATCGTGGACAACCGCCCGGTGTCCATGCTGCGTGACCTGCTCAAGGTGCGTGAAACCGCGCAACCGCTGGCGCTGGCAGAAGTGGAGCCGCTAGAGGCGATCCTCAAGCGCTTCGACTCGGCCGGTATTTCCCTCGGTGCGCTCTCTCCGGAAGCTCACGAAGCGCTTGCCGAGGCAATGAACCGCCTGGGCGCGCGCTCCAACTCCGGCGAGGGCGGCGAAGACCCGGCCCGCTACGGGACCATCCGCAGCTCCAAGATCAAACAGGTAGCGACCGGCCGCTTCGGCGTGACACCCGAGTACCTGGTGAACGCCGAGGTGTTGCAGATCAAGGTCGCCCAGGGGGCCAAGCCAGGTGAAGGCGGCCAACTGCCTGGCGGCAAGGTCAACGGGCTGATCGCCAAGCTGCGTTATGCGGTGCCGGGCGTTACCTTGATCTCGCCGCCGCCGCACCATGACATCTATTCGATCGAAGACTTGTCGCAGCTGATTTTCGACCTCAAGCAGGTCAACCCGGCCGCGCTGGTATCGGTCAAGCTGGTGTCCGAAGCCGGCGTTGGCACCATTGCCGCCGGCGTGGCCAAGGCCTACGCAGACCTGATCACTATCTCGGGCTACGACGGCGGCACTGGCGCCTCGCCACTGACCTCCATCAAGTACGCCGGCAGCCCGTGGGAATTGGGCCTGGCGGAAACGCACCAGACCCTGCGTGGCAACGACCTGCGCGGCAAGGTACGCGTGCAGACCGACGGCGGCTTGAAAACCGGCCTGGACGTGATCAAGGCCGCGATCCTCGGCGCCGAAAGCTTCGGTTTCGGCACCGCGCCAATGATTGCCCTGGGCTGCAAGTACCTGCGCATCTGCCACCTGAACAACTGCGCCACAGGCGTGGCCACTCAGAACGAAAAGCTGCGCAAGGACCACTACATCGGCACCGTGGACATGGTGGTGAACTTCTTCACCTTCGTGGCCGAAGAAACCCGCGAGTGGCTGGCGCGCCTGGGCGTTCGCAGCCTCGGTGAGCTGATCGGGCGCACCGACCTGCTCGACGTGATCGCCGGGGACACTGCCAAGCAGGCGCACCTGGACCTCACGCCGCTGCTGGGCAGCGACCATGTGCCAGCCGACAAGCCGCAGTTCTGCGAGGCCGAGCGCAACCCGCCGTTCGACAAAGGATTGCTGGCCGAGAAGATGGTCGAGCTGGCCCTCGGCGCGATCGAGACCCGCAGCGGTGGTGAATACGCCATGGACCTGTGCAACTGCGACCGCTCCATCGGCGCCCGGGTGTCTGGCGAGATCGCCAAGCGCTACGGCAACCAAGGCATGGCTGATGCCCCCGTGACCTTCCGCTTCATCGGAACCGCCGGGCAGAGCTTCGGCGTGTGGAACGCCGGCGGCCTGAACATGTACCTCGAAGGCGACGCCAACGACTACGTGGGCAAGGGCATGACCGGCGGCAAGCTGGTCATCGTGCCGCCCAAGGGCAGCCCGTTCAAAACCCAGGACAGCGCCATCATTGGCAACACCTGCCTATATGGCGCCACTGGCGGCAAGCTGTTTGCCACCGGCACCGCCGGCGAGCGTTTCGCTGTGCGTAACTCCGGCGCGCATACCGTGGTGGAAGGCACCGGTGACCATTGCTGCGAATACATGACCGGCGGGTTCGTCTGCGTATTGGGCAAAACCGGCTACAACTTCGGCTCCGGGATGACCGGCGGCTTCGCCTATGTGCTGGACCAGGACAACACCTTCGTTGACCGGGTCAACCATGAGCTGGTGGAGATCCAACGGATTAGCGGCGAGGCGATGGAAGCCTACCGCAGCCATCTGGAAGGGGTGCTGGCCGAGTATGTAACCGAAACCGACAGCGAATGGGGGCGTAACCTCTGGGAGAACCTGGACGATTACCTGCGCCGCTTCTGGTTGGTCAAGCCCAAGGCCGCCAGCCTCAAGTCGCTGCTGTCCAGCACCATTGCCAACCCACAGTAAGAGCCCTAGCGGGCAAGCTTCAAGCCATAAGCTTCGAGCTGCCCGCGGTAACCAGAATTTTGCTTGCAGCTTGAAGCTGTCGCTTGAAGCTGCGCCGTGAGGCGACCCGAAATGTCTGACCGCTTGAGTAACGACTTCCAGTTCATCGATGTCGGCCGCAAGGATCCGAAGAAAAAACAGCTGCGCCAGCGCAAGAAAGCTTTCGTGGAAATCTACGAACCGCTGAAGCCGCAGCAGGCCGGCGAGCAGGCCCACCGCTGCCTGGGCTGCGGCAACCCGTACTGTGAATGGAAGTGCCCTGTGCACAACTTCATTCCCAACTGGCTCAAGCTGGTGTCGGAAGGCAACATCCTCGCCGCTGCCGAGCTGTCTCATCAAACCAACACCTTGCCGGAGGTATGCGGCCGCGTTTGCCCGCAAGACCGGCTCTGCGAAGGGGCATGCACCCTCAACGATGGCTTTGGCGCGGTGACCATCGGTTCGGTGGAGAAATACATCGCCGACACCGCCTTCGCCATGGGATGGCGCCCAGACATGTCCAAGGTCAAGCCCACCGGCAAGCGCGTGGCGATCATTGGTGCAGGCCCGGCGGGCCTTGGCTGTGCGGACGTGCTGGTGCGTGGCGGGGTGACACCGGTGGTGTTCGACCGCAACCCGGAAATCGGCGGGCTGCTCACGTTTGGCATCCCGGAGTTCAAGCTTGAAAAAACGGTGCTGAGCAACCGCCGAGAGATCTTCACCGGCATGGGCATCGAGTTCCGCCTCAACACCGAGGTGGGCACGGACATCACCATGGAGCAGTTGCTCGCCGAGTACGACGCAGTGTTCATGGGCATGGGTACCTATACCTACATGAAAGGCGGCTTCCCCGGTGAAGACCTGCCCGGCGTGCACGATGCGCTGGACTTCTTGATCGCCAACGTCAACCGCAACCTGGGCTTCGAAAAGGCCCCGGAAGACTTCGTCGACATGAAGGGCAAGCGCGTGGTTGTGCTCGGTGGCGGGGACACCGCCATGGACTGCAATCGCACGTCTATTCGCCAAGGCGCGCATACGGTGACCTGCGCCTATCGCCGCGACGAGGCGAACATGCCGGGCTCGCGCCGCGAGGTTAAAAACGCCAAGGAGGAAGGGGTGAAGTTCCTCTATAACCGCCAACCCATCGCCATCGTCGGCGAGGACCGGGTCGAGGGTGTCAAGGTGGTGGAAACGCGCCTCGGCGAACCCGATGCCCGTGGCCGGCGTAGCCCCGAGCCGATTCCGGGCTCCGAGGAGATCCTGCCCGCCGATGCGGTGGTGATCGCGTTCGGTTTCCGCCCCAGCCCGGCGGCCTGGTTCGAGCAGCACCAGATTCAGCTGGACAGCCAGGGCCGGGTGGTCGCACCGGCGGAGGGTGGGCAGTTCCGTCATCAGACCAGCAACCCGAAGATCTTCGCCGGCGGCGACATGGTGCGCGGTTCGGACCTAGTAGTGACGGCCATCTTCGAAGGTCGCACTGCCGCCGAAGGGATCATGGACTACCTGCAGCTGTAACCGCGGGAGCGCTCAATCGAGGCGATAGATGAAAGGCACGGCGCAACGCCGTGCCTTTTGCCGTGGTGTCTGAGAAAATGCCCGCACTTTTTCCGCGGATGCCCCCATGACTGCCCTGAAGAACGACCGTTTCCTGCGCGCCCTGCTCAAGCAACCGGTAGACGTTACGCCGGTATGGATGATGCGTCAGGCCGGGCGCTACCTGCCTGAGTACCGCGCCAGCCGGGCCAAGGCCGGCGATTTCATGAGCCTGTGCATGAACCCTGCGTTCGCCTGTGAGGTGACCCTGCAACCGCTGGAGCGTTACCCGCTCGATGCCGCCATCCTCTTCTCGGACATCCTCACCATCCCCGATGCCATGGGCCAGGGCCTGTATTTCGAAACCGGCGAGGGCCCGCGTTTTCGCAAGGTGATCAGCACGGTCGCCGACATCGAGGCGCTGCCGATCCCGGACCCGCATCAAGACCTGGGTTACGTGATGGATGCCGTCAGCACCATCCGCCGCGAGCTGAACGGCCGCGTTCCGCTGATCGGCTTCTCCGGCAGCCCTTGGACGCTCGCGACCTACATGGTCGAAGGGGGTTCTTCAAAGGATTTTCGCAAGATCAAAGCCATGCTCTATGACCAGCCCGAGGCCATGCACTTGCTGCTGGGCAAGCTCGCTCAAGCGGTCACCGCCTACCTTAACGGGCAGATCCAGGCTGGCGCCCAGGCAGTGCAGATCTTCGATACCTGGGGGGGCAACTTGTCTTCGGCTGCCTACCAAACCTTCTCGCTGGCCTATATGAAGCAGATCGTCAGTGGGCTGATCCGTGAGCACGACGGGCGCAAAGTGCCCGTGATTCTCTTCACCAAGAATGGCGGCCAGTGGCTGGAGTCGATTGCCGAGGCCGGGGCGGATGCGCTGGGCCTGGACTGGACCTGCGACATCGGCGAGGCACGCCGGCGCGTGGGCGCCAAGGTAGCGCTGCAAGGCAACATGGACCCCGCCGTGTTGTATGCCAAGCCGGAGGCGATCCGTGCAGAAGTCGCTCGCATCCTGGCGAGCTATGGCCAAGGCAGCGGCCACGTGTTCAACCTTGGCCATGGCATCACCCCTGAGGTGGACCCCGCCCACGCCGGCGCCTTTATCGAAGCGGTACACGAACTGTCGGCCGGATATCACACCCCGGCTTAAGTTTGGCTTCAGCCATGGGCGTTACGCTGGTTGCACTCAAGTAGCCAACCGGAGACGCCCATGAAAGCTGCAATTACCGCCGCCTGCCTCGCCTCGCTGATGTCTGTCAGCGCCTTCGCCGCCTACACCGGGCCGAATTCCGGCCAAACGAAGGGCACGGCCCCCCAACAGGTTGAAACGGTAAAAGCTGCCTTGGAGGCCGCTGACGATACGCCAGTGATCCTCGAAGGGCAGATCACCAGGCAGGTCGGGGAAGATGACTACGAGTTCCGTGACGCCACCGGGGAAGTGAAGGTCGAGATCGACCATGACAAGTGGCCGGCGGGTGTGACCGTGAGTGAGACGCAGAAGGTGCGGCTGGTCGGCGAAGTGGACCGGGACGCCAAGGGTGTGGAAGTCGATGTGGATCGCATTCAGCTGGTGAAATGATTCCTGTGGGAGCAGGCCTTGGCGCCTGAATGAGACCTTCGGGAGCCCTTTTTGCCGGCTCCCGGTGTTTCTGTTCTATACCGGCTTCTTATTCCCCGGCAGCACTGGTAATCGCGCCAGCTTCACCGCGACGGCGAGGGCGGCTACCAGCAGGCTGCCGATAAACAGGCCAATGCCATTCCAGCCGCCGTAATGCCAGGCGATGCCGCCTAGCGTGCCGGCGAGGCTGGAGCCCAGGTAGTAACTGAACAGGTAGAGCGAAGATGCCTGGCCCTTGGCATGAATGGCGCGACGGCCGATCCAGCTGCTGGCCACGGAATGCGCCCCGAAAAAGCCAAAGGTGAACACCAACATGCCGCAGAGGATTGTCCCCAGCGCAGGCAGCAGCGTCAGCAGCAAGCCCAGCAGCATGACGGCGATAGCTACCCAGAAAACCTTGCGTCGGCCGTATTTGTCAGCGAGCGCACCGACCTGCGCTGAGCTGTAGATGCCCGCCAGGTACACCACCGATAGCAGCCCCACCAAGGCCTGGCTCAGGGCATAAGGCGCGGCGAGCAGCCGATAGCCGATGTAGTTGAACAAGGTGACGAAGCCGCCCATCAACAGAAAGGCCTCCAGAAACAGCCAGGGCAAGCCGGCATCCCGAAAGTGCACCATAAAGCCGTCGAGCAAACTGCGCGGGTTGAGCGTCCGGCTGCGGAAATTACGCGACGGTGGCAGCACCTTCACGAACACCACTGCCGCCGCCAACGCGAGGGCACCGATCACCAGCGTTGCGGTGTGCCAGCTGACGTAGTCGATCAGTACGCCCAGAATCAAACGGCCAGACATCCCGCCGATGGCGTTGCCACCGATGTACAGGCCCATTGCCAGGCCAATGTGCTCTGGGTGGATTTCTTCGCTCAGGTAGGTCATCGCCACGGCCGCCACGCCGCTCAATGACAAGCCAAGCAAGGCACGCATCAGTAGGATCGCCGGCCAGCTTGGCATCAGCGCGCTGGCCAGGGTGCAGAGGGCGGCGCCGAACAGCGCGGTGACCATGACGGGTTTGCGCCCGAACCGGTCGGAAATCGGCCCAGTGATCAGCAGCCCCACCGCGAGCATGGCGGTAGACACCGACAGCACCAAGCTGCTTTGCGCCGCATTGATGGAAAACTCCCTAGAAAGGATCGGCATCATCGGCTGCACGCAATACAGCAAGGCAAAGGTCGCAAAACCGCCGCAAAACAATGCCAGGACGGTGCGCAGGAACAGCGGCGTGCCTTTTTCGATCCAGCGCTCGGTGCCGGGCTCACTTGGTAATGCAGGTTCTGCCCGTGAGGGTTCGGCCATCATGGTCTTCAAGGGAAGCCTCGGCGAAGAAGGGGAACGAAAAAATCATATAGCTAGCAAAACATGACTTCCAATATATTGTTCGACCCGTTTGATATGCATTGAGTATGGTTATGGAGCTCCGTCACCTTCGTTATTTTATTGCCGTAGCTGAAAGCCTCCACTTCGGCCGGGCGGCGCAGGCCCTGGGCATCAGCCAGCCGCCGCTGAGCCAGCAGATACAAGCCTTGGAGCAGGAGCTGGGCGCCCGCTTGTTCGACCGCACCAACCGCCGGGTAATGTTGAGCGAAGCGGGCCGGTTGTTTCTCGATGAAGCGCGGCAGGTGCTGGCCCAGGTCGATAAGGCCGCAGACGTGGCGCGGCGTGCACAGCTGGGCGAGTTGGGTGAATTGAAAGTCGGCTTTACCTCCTCCGCACCGTTCAATTCCAGCATTTCCACGGCGATCCATGCTTTTCGCCGTGCGTTTCCGGCGGTGCACCTGCATTTGCGCGAAATGAGCAGCCAGGAGGTGGCCGACGCGCTCGTGGACAAGCGTTTGGATGTTGGCCTCATGCGGCCCTTGCCGCTCGCTGAAACATTGCACCCCGTCGAGCTATTCAAGGAACCGTTGGTGGCAGTGATCAACGCTAGCCACCCCCTGGCCACGGCGCCCGGGGAGGGCCTGCCGATGGCGGCACTGGCGCAAGAGCCTTTTGTGTTTTTCCCTCGCAGCTATGGCAGCGGGCTGTATGCCCAGCTGTTGGGGCTAGCGCGCGAAGCGGGGTTCAGCCCGCACTTTGCGCAGGAAGCCACCGAGACCATGACCATTATTGGCCTGGTCTCGGCTGGGCTCGGCGTGTCGGTGCTACCGGCCTCGTTCCGCGCTATCCGTATCGGCGGCGTGGTGTATCGGCCCCTGCTCGATGCCGCGGCGCAGTCGGCGGTATGGCTGGTTCGCCGCAAGGAGCCCGGCTCGGCCATGGCTGAGGCCTTCACTCAGTTATTGCTCGGGCACCGCTGAAGGCGAAGGTAGCGTTTGCCACGCAGACCCTGTACATATCTAACGCAGGGCTCAGGCGCAAAAAGTGAGGCGGGAATGCGACGTGTGGTGTTCAACCAGAAGGGCGGGGTGGGCAAGTCCAGCATCGCCTGCAACTTGGCTGCGGTCAGCGCCAGCGCCGGCTACCGGACGCTACTGGTCGACCTCGATGCCCAGGCTAACGCCACGCAGTACTTGACCGGCCTGGCGGCGGACGACGTGCCGGCCGGTATCGCAGCCTTCTTTCGCAATACCCTCGCATCGAGCGGGTTCGGCAAGAAGCACGCGGTCGATATCTATGAGACCGCGTTCGATAACCTGCATGTGATCACTGCCACGGCCGAGCTGGCAGACCTGCAACCCAAACTCGAGGCCAAGCACAAGATCAACAAGCTGCGTAAATTGCTCGACACCTTGGATGGCGAGTATGAGCGGATCTACTTGGATACGCCGCCGGCGCTGAACTTCTATGCGGTTTCGGCATTGATCGCTGCCGACCGGGTGCTGATTCCTTTCGATTGCGACAGCTTCTCACGTCAGGCGCTCTATGGGCTGATAGCTGAGATTGGCGAGCTGCGTGACGACCACAACGAAGCCCTAAGCATCGAGGGTATCGTGGTTAACCAATTTCAGCCCCGGGCGAGCCTGCCGCAGAAAATGCTCGACAGCCTGCTTGCCGAAGGCTTGCCGGTTCTGCCGGTTTACCTTGGCGCTTCAATACGAATGCGCGAGTCCCACGAAGCCAACATGCCGCTGATTCACTTCGACCCGCGCCATAAACTGACCCAGCAATTCGTGGAACTGCACGATTTGCTGGAAGGCCACTGATACGGAGCATCGGCATGCGAACCCTTGGAATCATCGGCGGGATGAGCTGGGAGTCCACCGCCACTTATTACCGCCTGCTCAACGAAGGCGCCCGCGAGCGGCTCGGTGGCCTGCACTCTGCGCCGCTGCTGTTACATTCGGTGAATTTTGCCCAAGTCGCGGCCATGCAGAAGGCCGGCGAGTGGGAAGCCGCTGGGGCACTGTTGGCCGAGGTGGCACAAGGCCTGGAGCGGGCCGGGGCTGGTGCGTTGTTGCTGGCAACCAACACCATGCATAAGGTAGCAGCTAGCATCCAAAGCGCGGTTCGCATTCCCTTGCTGCACATCGGCGATGCCGTCGGTGGGCAACTCCAGGCACGGGGCGTGACGAAGGCGGCCCTGCTCGGTACCCGCTTTACCATGCGCGAACCCTTCTATCGGGAGCGTTTGGCAGAACGTTTTGGGGTGCAGGTCTTGCTGCCCGACGACGGCGAAATGGACGAGATCGACCGGATCATTTTCGCCGAGCTGTGCCGCGGAGAAATCCGGCCGGAATCCAGGGCTTTCTATCTGGGGTGCCTGGCGAAGCTACAAGGCGCCGGCGCTGAGGCGGCGATCCTGGGCTGCACCGAGATTGGCCTGCTGGTGACCGCCGATGCTACCTCGTTGCCGTTGGTGGACAGCACTGAGGCGCACGTGCAAGCGGGGCTGGAATGGTTGCTCGGGCACGGCATTGCGTGAGTTTCGCGGGGTGTGCCCGGGCCAGCACCGTTCAACTGTAAGGGCGGGCAAGGCCCGCTAACCGTCAAACGTCCGCCCGCCTCAACACACCTCACCCGCCGCATGCCCCGATGCCCAGGCCCACTGGAAGTTAAAACCACCCAGGTGCCCGGTGACGTCCAGCACTTCGCCGATGAAATACAGCCCTGGGCTTTTCAGGGATTCGAGCGTCTTGGACGACACTTCGCGCGTATCGACGCCGCCCAGGGTGACCTCGGCGGTGCGATAGCCTTCGGTACCGGCTGGCACCAGTTGCCACTCGCTGAGCTGGGCTGCCAGTGCCTGCAACTGCGGCGGGGTGTATTGCTTCATCGGGCGGGATTCGAACCACTGCTCGCACAACAATTGCGCCATCTTGCGGGTGAACAGGTCGCCCAGCACGGTGCGCAGCTCTGCATTGGGCCGTTCTGCCTGCTGGGCCTGTAGCCAATCCAGGGCGTTATGGTCCGGCAACAGGTTGATGCTGACCGTATCGCCCGGCGCCCAGAACGACGACACCTGCAAAATCGCTGGGCCACTCAGCCCGCGATGGGTGAACAACAGGTTTTCTCGGAAACTCTGCCCGTTACAACTGGCGATGCAGTCTACCGAAGTACCGCTCAGCTCGGTGCACAGTGCCTTGAGCTGGTCGGTGATAGTGAAGGGCACCAGCCCGGCACGGGTGGGCAGCACGTTGTGGCCAAATTGCCGTGCCAGCTGATAGCCGAAGCCGGTGGCGCCCAGGGTAGGAATGGACAGCCCGCCGGTGGCCACCACCAGCGATTGGCAATTCAGGGCCCCACCACTGGTGAGCAGGCGATAGCCCCCGGCTACTGTGGCCACCTCCTGCACACTGGTGTTCAAGCGCACCTCGGCGCCGGTGCGTTCGCATTCAGCCAGCAGCAGGCCGAGGATGTCGCTGGCCTTGTTGTCGCAGAACAGCTGGCCGAGTTTCTTCTCGTGGTAAGGCACGCCATACCCCGCTACCAGGCCGATGAAATCCCACTGCGTATAGCGCGCCAGGGCCGACTTGCAGAAGTGCGGGTTCTGCGAAAGGAAGTTGGCAGGCTCCGTATACAGGTTGGTGAAATTGCAGCGGCCGCCGCCAGACATCAGGATCTTCTTCCCGGCTTTGTTGGCGTGGTCCAGCACCAGCACCCTACGCCCACGCGCGGCCGCGGTGGCGGCGCACATTAGCCCGGCGGCGCCAGCGCCAAGAACGATGACGTCTAGGGTCACAGCAGGCGCACCCGCAGGGAGCGGCCTTTGATCTTGCCCTTGTTGAGGCGGTCCAGGGCTTGCTTGGCGACCCCGCGCTCCACCGCCACGAACGCCTGGTAGTCGAAGATGGCGATCTTGCCGACCTGGGCGCCTGGAATGCCGGCGTCACCTGTGAGCGCGCCCAGGATGTCTCCAGGGCGCACCTTGTCCTTGCGCCCACCAGCGATGCACAAGGTCGCCATCGGTGGCACCAGCGGGCCGTCGCCACGGTTTTTCAGCTCTTCCAGCGGGCGCCAGTTCACCTGGGCCTTCTGCAGCGCTTCGATGGCTTGGGCGCGGTGCGCCTCGGCCGGCGCCACCAGGCTCACCGCTATGCCGCTTTCGCCGGCACGGCCGGTGCGGCCGATGCGGTGAATATGAATCTCCGCATCCCGGGCCAGCTCCACGTTGATGACCAGGTCCAGGCCTTCGATGTCGATACCGCGCGCGGCCACGTCCGTGGCGACCATGACCGTGGTCGAGCGGTTGGCGAACAGCGCCAGTACCTGGTCGCGATCCCGCTGTTCCATGTCGCCATGCAGGGCGCTGGCGCTGATGCCTTTGCTGGTCAGCAGGTCGGTAAGCTCCTGGCACTGCTGGCGGGTGAAGCAGAACGCCACGCAGCTCTGGGGCCGGAAGTGCCCCAGCACTTTGAGCACCGAGCTCAGGCGTTGCTCGGCATCCACTTCATAGAAGCGCTGTTCGATCTTGCGATCGTCGTGCAGGGCCGCCACCTTGACCGTGCGTGGGTTGCGCATGAACCGCGCTGCCAGCGCCTCGATACCGCTCGGGTAGGTCGCCGAAAACAGCAGCGTTTGCCGCCGGCTGGGGGTTTGCTCGATGATCGCCGAGATGGCGTCGACGAAACCCATGTCCAGCATGCGATCGGCTTCGTCGAGCACCAGCGTATTGAGGCCGCTCAACACCAGGGTGCCTTTATCCAGGTGCTGCTGCACCCGCCCGGGGGTGCCGACGATGATGTGCGCGCCATGCTCCAGCGAACCCACTTGCGGGCCGAAGGGCACGCCGCCGCACAGCGTCAGCACCTTGATGTTGTCCTCGGCGCGGGCCAGCCGGCGCAGCTCTTTGGCCACCTGGTCGGCCAACTCCCGTGTAGGGCACAGCACCAAGGCCTGGCAGCCGAAGTAGCGCGGGTTGATCGGGTTGAGCAGGCCGATGCCGAAGGCGGCGGTTTTGCCGCTGCCGGTGCTGGCCTGGGCGATCAGGTCGGCGCCCTCGAGGATGACCGGCAGGCTATGCGCCTGGATCGGTGTCATTTGCGTGTAGCCCAGCGATGCCAGATTGGCGAGCATCGCTGGCGACAGCGGCAGGGTTTCGAAGGCGGTGGCGGTCACGGAGCGGTCCTGCAAAAAAAATGTGGCGCAGTTTAGCAGCCCGTGGCCGAACTCCCTATGCGTCTGGCCCTGGAGGCGGACGAACAGCGCGGCGGCCGACGTCGGGTGACAGCTGAACGAAGATGGTCGCCGCGAACATGGCCATCAAGCCGATGGTCAGGAAGGTGAGATGGAACGCCCCTAGGATGTTGTCCACGCCGTCGCGCCCGATGGAGGACTCGAAGCCGCCCAACAGAGCACCGGCGCAGGCGACGCCCAGGCTCATGGACAGCTGCGCCACCACCGAGAGCAAGCTGTTGCCGCTGCTGGCCTCCTGGTCGCCCAGGTCGATGAGGGTGACGGTGTTCATGGCGGTGAACTGCATGGAGTTGATCGCGCCCAATACGGCCAGGTGCGCTAGCAGCAAAGGGTAAGGCGTGTCGGCGTCCACCAGGCCCAGGCTGGCCAGTAGCACGCCCAGGGCCAGGGTGTTGGCGGTGAGAATTCCTCGATAGCCAAAGCGCTCGATCAGCGGGCGCGCCAGAGATTTGGCAAGCATTGCCGCCGCAGCCAAGGGGATCATGCTCATCCCGGCCTGGGAGGGCGAATAACCCATACCCACTTGCAACAGCAAGGGCACCAGGAAGGGCAGTGCGCCCGAGCCAAGCCGGGCGAAAAGGTTGCCCAGGATGCCTACGGCGAAGCTGCGGGTGCGGAACAGGCGGGCGGAGAACAACGGCGCTTCCATATGCACTGCGCGCAGCCAGTAAGCGGCCAGACAGGCCATGCCGGCGAAGAGCAGCAGCATCACCCGCAAATGGGGCAGGTTGAGCTCGCCCAGGCCTTCCATGGCAATGGTGATCAGCACCATGGCCGCGCCGAACAGGCCAAAGCCCAAGCCGTCGAAGCGCGTTCGACCGCCACCGGGCAGCTCCGGCAGCAAGCGGTGCACCGCCATGCAACCCAGAATGCCCACTGGCAGGTTGATCAGGAAGATCCAGTGCCAGGTGAGGTATTCCACCATCCAGCCGCCTAGCGTTGGCCCCATCAGCGGGCCTAGCAGCCCGGGCACGGTGATGAAGCTCATGATGCGCACCAGCTCTGAGCGGGGATAGGCCCGCAAGACCACCAGCCTACCCACCGGCAGCAGCAGGGCACCGCCCAGGCCTTGCAACACGCGCGCGGCGACCAGCATCGGCAGGCTGGGCGACACCGCACACACCAGCGAGCCAAAGGTGAACAAAGCGATCGCGCTGAAGAACACCCGCTTGATCCCGAAGCGGTCGGCGACCCACCCCGATGCCGGGATCAACAACGCCACGGTCAACATGTAGGCGATCACCACCGACTGCATGCGCAGGGGGTCCTCGGCCAAGTCACGGGCCATGGCTGGCAGCGCGGTGTTGAGAATGGTGCCGTCGAGCGATTGCATGAAGAAGGCAATCGCTACGACCCAGGGGATCCAGCGGGCTGTGGCGGGGTCAAGGGGGGCGGAGCTAGGCATGGCACCTCTCTGAGTGGGGAGCACTGCGGATGATGGCCGCTCCCCAGGGCATCAGAGCGTCAACCGCAGGCGGCTGACCAGTGCGCCGGGCAAGTGGCTTGAAGCGGTATGGCGTTGCTCGTACGTATCGGTGGAAACGATCAGCTCGCGCTCTTGGGTCAGCGCCAGCAGTTGGTCTCCCAGCAGGTCATAGGCGCTGTCATCGAAGCGCATGGTATCGACCGGGCCCAGGATCTGACCGTCTTCCACCCAAAAAGTGGCGAAGCGGGTGAGGCCGGTCAGGCGGGCCGCCGGCAGGTCGGAGTAGTTCAGGTACCACAGGTTGTTGATGTACAGCCCGCGGCCAAGGGCGGACAGCACGCTGGCCTGCGCCAGTTCGCCCGCCGCCAGGTCAAGCGCGACGGGGGTTTCACGCGGGTCCGCGCCGTTGCAGGGCAGCGAGTATTCAACGGCGCTGCGGCTATTGGTGAGCCGCTCACCGGCCTGGCCGGCTACGATCAGCGCCAGGTTTTGCCGTTCGCGCCCTTCGTCGCTGAAGGCCGGGCTAAGCGAGCCGGTGACCTGCTCGTTCAACGTAATTTGAGGGCTGAGCCGCGCCTGGCCGGCATACAGCTTTTGCAAAGGGCTTGCCTGGCTGGCGAGCGCCTGAGCGGAAAAGCCGCCCTCAGCCAACATGCCGAACAATTCGGCCATGGCGGCGGGGGCGAGGTACGCGCGGTGGTCGCCAGGCTTGACCGTGATCGCGGGCAAGCCAAGGTAGCTCAGTTGCTCACGCCCCTGGCTGAGCCGTTGGTGGAAGACTTCGGGGTTCCAGGCGGAGGTTGCCAATGTGCTCTTAACCGCCTGGCCGTTGCGGTGGAACAGGCTCCAGTCCAGGTGCAGGTTGCTAGCCTGGTGCCAGCCGAATGCACCAGCGCTGCTGGCAAAACCCCTGTAGATCGGCCCGCTGGCCAGAACGCCGACCAGGTCCAGCCCTTTGGCGGCGTCGCACACCTCCCGCGCTACCGCTGCCGCCTGCACCTCGGCTGGGGCTGCGTGCACCGTGCCGCGCACTTCCCAGCGCTCACGGTTCAGCGCCAGCCAGGGATCAGCCGGCAACAGCGGCAGCAGTTGCCGCAGCCGCGAGACCCCGTTCTGCACGTGCTCCACGTCCTCGCGGCCCCCGGCCAAGGTCAATTGCAGGCTGGCCTCTCGCTCGCCATCGTCCAGCACGAGGGTCAGCACCGCTTGGCGCACGTGCCCCGCCTGGCGAACCAAGGCTTGGTTGAAGCGGATGAATTCCGAGGTTTCCGCTGCCAGAGAAAGGCTCAGGTGCTCGCCACTGCCGAGGCCAGCGAAGGCGGCGTGGGCAATCTGCTCGAAACGGTCTGCGTTCATGCTTCCCGCCCGCCAAACACGTCGATGTCGGCAAACAGGCAAGCCGGCGAGGCATGGCCCACTCGGATCACCTGGTTAGGTTCCCCCTTGCCACAGTAAGGCGTGCCGAGCACCTCGAAGGTATGCCGGTCGCCCACGCCTTTGAGGCTGCGCCAGAAGTTAGCGGAAATGCCTCGGTAATTTGGGTTCTTCACCACCGCGCCCAAGGCTCCGTTCTCAATCAACTGGCCCCATTGGCAACCGAACTGGAACTTGTTGCGAGCATCGTCGATGGACCAGGAGCGGTTGGTTTGCATCAGGATGCCGCGCTCCACCCGGCCGATCATCGCTTGGAGCGATTCATTGCCAGGCTCGATATTAAGGTTAGCCATACGGTCGATGGGCGGGCGGTTCCAGCTCGAGGCCCGGCTATTGGCCACGCCAGGCAGGCCGCTGCGCAGGGCAGACAAAGCGCTGCCCAGCGGCCGCTGAAGAATGCCATCGCGGATCAGCCAGGCCTTGCTCGCGGCGGTGCCCTCGTCGTCGAAGCCATAGCTGGCAAGCTGTTCCGGCAGCGAGGGATCGAAGGTGACATTCAACAGGGGGGAACCGTAGCGCAGGTTGCCGAAGTCTTCTGCGCGCACGAAGCTGGTGCCGGCGTAATTGCGCTCGTCCCCCAGAATGCGGTCCAGCTCCAACGGGTGGCCGATGGACTCGTGAATCTGCAGGGTCATTTGGTCTGGCATCAGTAAAAGATCGCGCACTCCCGCTGGCGCATTGGGGGCGAGCAGCAGCTGCAGCGCTTCGTCGGCCACCCGCGCGGCACTACCCGTCATGGCAATGCGTTCGAGCACGTCCATGCCGCCTTGCTGGCCGAAGTTTTCCCGGCCCAGGGTGCGGGTTTGGCTGTCGCTAGCATCGGCGGCAGTTACGCTCACACCTGGGTACACGAAGCGAAACGCCTGGCGCAGCTCGGCACCCGCGCTATTGAAATACAGCTGTTCCAGCTCGGTTACGCCAAGGCCGGTCTCCCAGCTGGCAAAACGAGGATCCGTCGGCACCTGCCCAGCTTCTGCCAGCAGCACCCCAAGGCAATCGCGCACGCTGGCAAAAGGCTGCGTTACCCCGGGGGCGAGGTAGTCGTGGCAGCCCTCGGCCGGCGCCAGCGCGGTGGTGTTTACCAGGTTGAAGCGGGCCAGGTCGCGGGCGAGCGCCTCGGCACGGTCGAGGGCGCGCTGCAACCCCGTTTGGGACAGGTCGCTGGTAGCTGCATAGGCTTCGCAGCCGCCGACCCTTGCAACGAGCATGGCGCCTTCATCCAGCGCGAGCTGGGGCGGCTGCGCCACATTCCGGCGTACGCACAGGTATTGGCTGGCCTGGCGTACATGGCGCAGAACGTGGGCGTCCGCCGCCGTGCTCAGCGCAGCGAAACGCTGACGCAGGGTCGCCGTGAGGGCAAACAACGAACCGCTCAGATCGGGCACCCTTTAGCTCGCAGGATAGCGTCGAAGCGGTTTGGGTCGAGGGTTCCGTTGGCAATGCCTTCGAGGGTCGCGCGCTCCCGGGCCAGAAGGTCGTTGCAGCGCTGAACCAGCTCCGGCAGCTCTGCGCGTGCCGCGGCCACCACGCCGTCGCCGTCGCCGATCATCAGGTCGCCGGGCATCACCAGCATCCCCGCGCAAGAGATCGGTACGTTGATCTCGCCCCCGCCATCGGTGCTGGGGCCACGGTGTACCGCGCCAATCGCATACACCGGCAGCTCGCCGGTTTGCCATTCGTCCACATCGCGCAGCGCGCCGTTGATCACCACTCCGGCGATACCGGCCTTCAAGGCCATGGCTCGCATGATGCCGCCGAACACGGCGCGGGTGAGGTCGGCGCTGCCGTCGATAACCAGCACGTCGCCGGGGCGGGCCATTTGCATGGCCTTGAGGATCATCAGGTTATCGCCCGGGCGTACCCGCACCGTCAGCGCACTTCCGAGCATCGGCTTGTTGCCGTGGAAGGCCTTGAGGCCCAGGCCGCCAACGTTGCGGCCGAGGCAGTCGCTTACCGCCGCGGCGGGGATCTTGGAAAACTCGCCCAGCCATTTCGGGTCGAGGGGCTCGACGTTAGGGTTGATCATGTAGCCGGCGGGCCATTTGCTCGAAGAAACGACATCAAACATGGGGAGCCTCGGGCTGGCCTGTGCCAGCGTAACGGGGTAACTGTTCTTTAGGATCAACAAGCTTAGGCCCGCCCCGCAGTACACCGCAAGCGCTCGCCAATCATTGGCTTAACGGGGGCTGAATCGTTGTAGCAGCAGCGCTTGCCGCTAAAGATCGCGCCAGAGCGAGTCGAAGTCTTCGTCGCGGCTGGCCGCATCTGGGCTGGCGGGTTTGGCCGGGGCAGGCGCCGCTTGTTCGGCGAAGCGATATTCGAACTGATTGAAGCTGCCCGTGCTGGCAAGCCCCTTCAGCAGCTGCGCACGGTGCTCTTCGCCATTGGTGTTGAGGATGATCTTGTGGCCCACCTGGAACGGCAGGCGCGGCGCCAGCAGGGTCGCGGGGATGTCGATAGCACGGATCTCCGGCAGCACCAGGCCTCTGAGGTACTCACTGTGAGGGTCGTCACCGCGCACCAGTTGCAGGCCGCAGGGCTGGGCGTGGGGCGCGATCAGTTCGATGCCCATCTGCGTGCCACCGTCGCGCACCTGGCGGATCCAGCGCACCACCGCCACGCTCCAGCCCTGTGACGGGGCGTCCTGAATGCCCACCAGTTCGCCCGCCTGCAGCTGGGATGGCACCTCTTTGCGCCATGCCAGGCAGTAACCGCCCGGGCTGTGGTTGACGATTTGCAGGCTGTAGGTCGGAAATTCACGGCCCTGGCCTTGGGCAGCGGGGCGCTCAGGCTGGTATTCGATCTCTTCCAGGGCCGGCACCTCTATCACCGGCCCCCACACGCCTTGCTTGCCCAGCGCACTGAACTGCGCCGACGTGCTGCTCCCCGGCAGGCCGAGCTGCTCGCCGAAGGTACGCTCTCCGCCCAGGTAATAGTGCATCGCGCTCATGCCGATACACACCGTGAGATTGCCTTGCCCTGGCGTGCGCTCGAACGTGCGCTCGGCCACATTGCCCCAGGCCGCAGCCACGTGTTGCAGCAGGTCGGTGCTTACGCCTACCGGCACCTGCAGGCGAGCCTGGGGGCGTTGCTCGATCGGCAGCGCCAGGTATTCCTTGATCTGGTGGGCGAGCAGCGTGGTATCGAGCCCCAATAGATCGGGCAACTGCGCTTCTTCGAAGAGGGTCTTGTAGCGCGGCGGGCCGTCGGTGGCCGGTGCCACGGCGAACAGGCTGCTGGCAGCCAGCGCCGGCTGTACCCGGGCGTATTGGCTCCAGCCTTCGAGCATTTCAGCCAGGCGCATGATCGCGCTCTGGCGCATCTGGTTACATCGTGAGCTACCCAGCAGCAGTGCCGCTACGTAGGCCTGCTCGGGCGTCAGGGCTTTTACGCCGTGGGCCAGGCCATCGGCTACCGAGGTGTGCTGGACCTTATGCTCGCACGCCACCAGGTACAGGTGGTGCATCTCCAGCCATAGCCGTTCTGGCACAGGGCAATACAGCAGGCATGAGCGCACCAGCGGGCCGTACAGGCAGTGGACAGCGCGCTGCACGGAAATCGCCAGCGCGGTCGAATGCTCGCGGCTCGCCGAAGCCACTCGCACCACGATGATCTTGTAGCCGGCGGCGAGGTGGTTCTGTAACGCCTGGCACAGGTTGGCGACCTTGCGCGCGCGCTCATCCAGCACGATGGCCTGGTTGAGGAAGTGCCGTTCCAGCTGCTTGCACACGTAATACACTTCCGGGCGCAGCAGCTCGAGCAGTTGCAAGCGGTTTTCGCTTGGGGTCACCAGCTGGTTCAGCTCGGTAAGGCCCTGGTACAGCAGCCGCGCGGTTTCACCGATGTTCGCCTTGGGCAGCTCGGAGATCCATCGCTTCAGGTCACGCGGGTTCGCCTCGCAGAACGACAACGTGTTCTGCGAAGGGCTCGGAGCGCGTAACGAGAGATGGGGGCTGGGGCGAAGCATCCAGTGATTCCTGATCATCGTACGAAGCGTGCGCGGCTTCGGTCCGGAAACGCATGGCCATTATCGGGGTGACGTCTATCGGACTCTAACAGCATCGTGATTACGTCGCACGTTGACGCAAAATATATCATTGCGCCATGGCGGGCACGCCCAGGGCTTGCCCCATGCGCACCGGCGACACCGCGGCGAGTTCGGCGCCCCAGGTGACCTGGTCCGGCCCGAACAGCATGATCACGGTAGAACCCAACTTGAAGCGACCCATTTCGGCGCCTTTTTCCAGATGGATCGGCCCACGCGCGGCTTCGTCGTAACGCCAGTTCTTCAACGTGCGCTTCGGCGGAGTGACCAGCCCTGCCCATACCGTCTCGATGGAGGCGACGATCATCGCACCCACCAACACCATGGCCATCGGCCCACGTTCGGTGTCGAACAGGCAAACGACCCGCTCGTTACGGGCGAACAGCTCGGGCACGTTTTCGGCGGTGGTCTGGTTTACCGAGAAGATACGCCCCGGCACGTAGATCATTTCACGCAGGGTGCCGGCCAGCGGCATGTGGACGCGGTGGTAATCGCGTGGCGAGAGGTAGACGGTGGCGAACTGGCCGCCCATGAACGCCGCCGCGTGCGCCGGATCGCCCCCGAGCAGCTCCAGCACGCTGAAGCTGTGGCCCTTGGCCTGGAACACGCGGCCATGCTCGATGGGGCCCATCTGGCTGATTGCACCGTCGGCGGGCGAGAGAATGGCACCAGGCGTTGGGTCCAGCGGGCGAGCCCCAGGCTTGAGCGCACGGGTGAAGAAGGCATTGAAGTGCTCGTAGGCGGTAAGGTCTTCGACCTGCGCCTCGCTCATGTCCACGTTGAAGCGCCGGGCGAACCAGCCGGTGAAGGCGTTCTTCAGCCAGCGCACGCGACACTCTGCCACGCAGCCGGCCAGCCGCGACAGCAGGTGATGGGGTAGGAGGTACTGGGAGAGAATAAACAACCGATCTTTCATCAAGGAACCCTTAAACTTCGACAGGGGTATCAGGCAGGTTGCCCCATTCGCCCCAGGAACCGGCGTAGGCTTTGACCCGAGGGTAACCAAGTGCCTTTGCAGCCAGATAGGTGAAGCCGGACCTGTGGTGGGTCTGGCAGTGAGTGATGATTTCTTTGTCGGGCGTGATGCCCAGGCGTTCCAGCACTTGCGGCAGATCGCGACGGATGCGCAAGCTGCGGGCAGCATCCATGCCTGCGGTCCATTCGAAATTCACCGCCCCGGGAATGTGCCCGCCGCGCGCGGCCACGCGTTTTTCGCCAGAGTACTCCAGCGGCCCGCGGGCATCCCAGATGGCCAGGTCTGCGGCGCCCAGGCGCCCCCGCAGGTAATCGAGCGTGGCGGTGGGCTCATCGCTCAGGGTGATGCTGGCAAGGCCCGCGTGGGCCGCTGGAACCTCGGTGCTCAGCGGGTGCCCCTCGGCCTGCCAGGCGAGCAGGCCACCATCGAGGTAGTGATAGCGGCTGTGGTCGAGCACATCGAGCAGCCAGATGAAACGCCCAGCCCAGCCGCCGCCTTCGTCGTCGTACACCACGTAGGTGACGTCCGGGCCATGACCGAGTTCGCCGAACAACTGGCTCAGGCTGTCGACGCTTGGCAGCAGCCCTGGCGCCGGAGGCGTTCCCAGTTGGGTGCGGGCGGGCGCAACGAAGTGAGCGCCAGGAATATGCCCGGCGGCATAGCGCGCCTGGCTGGTGAGGTCGACCACCACAAGCCCGGGCGCGCCTAGCCGCGCCGCCAGGTCCACAGGTTCGATTACCAGCCCAAGGCCAGAAAAATCAGCCATCCAAGCGTCCCCTCGGGGTGATCAAAAGCCGGATTGTAGCGCAACCGTTAGCGGCTGCGGTTACTGAACACCGCCAGGGCCCGCTCGATGCACTGGGCGGTCTTGCCGAACGCCTGCACGCTCATCTCGGCCATGGGCAAGCCGCCTTGGTCGGCCAGCAATAGCATCAGCACGCGGTCCTGGCCGGCAATGGAGCGCAGCAGCAAATGCTCGCCACGGAACATCACTCGCAAGCTCGCCGGGATCAGCCGCGATAGCGACGCATTGTTTTCTGGCGTAAGCCGCAATTGCCCTGGGCGCTCGACCAGCCGCTGCAGCAAGGGCGCGTGAGCAAGCACCATGCTCAGTTCGGCGGCGGCCTTGGGCAGGCCGGCAAGCTGCTGGACCCGCAGGTTGGCCTGCGCCTTGTCGACCATCAGCAAAGCAATGCGCTGCATGCCGCACGCTTGCAAGGCTTGGATGGCAACGCCGGCAAGGTGCATGACATTGTTGAAGGGGCTCGGTTCGGCACGCAGGGCAGTGCAGTGCTGCCGCCATAGCGCCAGTGCCTCAGGTGTAGGGCCGGGCGCTGGCAGCAGGCCTGCATGGAGCCGCCGCTCGTTGGCTGGCCACAGCAGCGCCACTGCCGGGTGCCACAGCTGGGGGCCGGCGTGGGCATGCGCGCTCTGCACCGCAAGGGTATGCGTTTGTTGTTGTACCTGGTCCAGTGGCGCCTGAGTGTAAAGCGCAAGGAGCTGTTGCCAGCGCAGTACATGCGCAGTGCCCCAACCTTGTTCGCAGGCCAGGGCCAGCCCGTTGGCCAGCAACACGGTATTGGCGGGCTGGTTCAGCCAGCGGTACAGCTCGGGGTTGGCGTCGAGCTGATGCTGTTGCCCGAGCGGGTCGTCCTGGTCACGAGCGATCAGCATGGCCTTGGCCAGCCAGCGACGCTCCTGGGTCAGGGTGCGGTAGCCCTGGCGCACCCAGGCCGGCAGCCGCCAGTACTCGGCCAGTGCCTCGCACAGGTCGAACACACGTACGCCGAACAGCTCGCGTTCCACGCGGGCGGGGTTCTCGCCTTTGTGCAGTACCCGCAGGTCCCACTCCTCGAAGAGCTTGGGCTCGGTCATCGCCAATGGCCAGAGCGGCGCGAGGAACAACAGGCTGCCCCAATGAACTTCCTGCCATAGCCGCGCCAGCCGGGCACCGAAGAAGCCGCTGGCCTGGGCGGTGGCGTGCTGGCTGATCAACTGCAGCTGACGCAACGGCGCTGGAATGCTCTCCGGCTCCAGCGCGGGCACCCGCTCCAGCAACTCCCCAATACGTTTGAGGCCCAGCCGGTTAAGGGCGATTTCCAGGCTTTCGGCCGGCTCTACCAGGGTCCCGCTGGCCTGCAGGTTGGCTTCACGAATGACGTTGAGCACCAGCGCCGGGCTGTCCTGCATGCATTCGGCGATGTCGCGCAGCGAACTGCGGCTATCGTTGAGGATGGCGCATACGCGCTCGTGGCTGGCCCGGGGTATTGGAATACGGGCGTTCCCGAGCGACTGGACCCATGCTTCGATGTTCTGCTGCCGGACTGCTGACATAGGGCGCGCTGCTCGCTCGAACTGATTTAGGTTTTATACGTAAAGAAGCTACGTTGGCCCAGGCTTCAAAACAGGCTCGGAATGCTCATTTACAATCTGTAAACTCCGCGCCCTTGCCGTTTTTTCTCCCTGCCTGGCTATCGCTCGCCGAGTTTTCGTACAGAACCTAACGAATGATGACTATAGTCTGGCGCAGTTCTGCCGATAGGTAGAAGCAGAGATTGAAACGGCCCCGCGCCAGTTTTTCCACGTTTCGAAGTGTCCTGACCTATGGCTAAAATTATCGGCATCATTGTCGTATTTGCGAGCGTGCTCGGCGGATACGTTCTTTCCCACGGGCAGATCGCGGCCCTGATCCAGCCTTTCGAGGTGATGATCATCGGTGGGGCCGTTCTCGGCGCATTCCTCCAGGCCAACCCTGGATCGATGACTATGCACGTCCTCAAGAAGTCTTTGAAGATGTTCAAGTCTCGCTTCACTCACGCCTTCTATCTAGAAGTGCTGGGGCTTGTCTACGAGATCCTCAACAAGAGCCGGCGCGAAGGCATGATGGCGATCGAGAGCGACATCGAAGATGCCGCGGCCAGCCCCATCTTCGCCAAGTACCCGGCGGTGTTGAACGATACCCGGATGACCGCGTTCATCTGCGATTACCTGCGCATCATGTCGTCGGGCAACATGGCCCCGCACGAGCTCGAGGGCTTGTTCGACATGGAGCTGCTGAGCATGAAGGAAGAACTCGAGCACCCATCGCACGCGGTGCAGGGTATCGCCGACGGCTTGCCAGGCTTCGGTATCGTGGCGGCGGTGTTGGGCATCGTGGTCACCATGGCCTCGCTCGGCGACGGCGACAAGGCAGCCATCGGTGGCCACGTAGGTGCGGCGCTGGTGGGTACCTTCTTCGGTATTCTGGCGGCATACGGTTTCTTCGGCCCGCTGTCGGCCACCCTGGCGCATGACGCCAAGGAAGAGATGAACGTGTTTGAAGCTATCAAGGCTTCGCTGGTTGCCTCGGCGTCCGGCATGCCGCCTACCCTGGCGGTCGAATTCGGCCGCAAGGTGCTCTACCCGGCACACCGTCCGAGCTTCTCCGAGCTTGAACAAGCGGTTCGCGGTCGCTAAGCCATGGAAAATAATCAGCCGATCATCGTCAAGCGCGTAAAGCGCTTCGGCGGCGGGCACCACGGTGGTGCCTGGAAAATTGCCTTCGCCGACTTCGCGACCGCGATGATGGCCTTCTTTCTGGTGTTGTGGCTGTTGTCTGAAGCCACCCCTGAACAGAAGCTCGCCATCGCTGGTTACTTCAAGGACCCGATCGGCTTTACAGAAAGCGGCTCGCCTTATGTGATCGACCTTGGCGGGTCTCCACAGCTGGCGCCGGACCACACCCTGAACCCGGAAACCAAGGACGCTCCGCCCAAGCCTGAGGCCCAGAACCAGGTGACGCCGGACGAAGCAGAAAATATTGCCGAGAAGGTCGAAAAAGACCGCCTCGAGCTGTTGCTGCAAGAGCTGCAGAACAAGGTCGACGAGAACCCGCAGTTGCAGAAGTTCAAGGACCAGATCCTGTTCGAGATTACCCAGGACGGCTTGCGCATCCAGATCATGGACGCGGAAAACCGGCCGATGTTCGACCTTGGTAGCGCGCGGCTCAAGCCGTACTTCGAGGACATCCTTCTGGCGATGGCTGACACCATCAAGGAAGTGCCGAACAAGGTCAGCATCAGCGGCCATACCGACGCCAAGCCATACGCGGCGAGCGCAGACTTCGGCAACTGGGAGCTGTCTTCCAACCGCGCTAACGCCGCGAGGCGCGCGCTGGTAGCGGGCAGCTACCCTGAGACGCAGATCGCTCGGGTAGTGGGCTACGGATCGTCCTCGCTGTTCGACCGCAAGAACCCGCTCAACCCGGTCAACCGCCGCATCGATATCATCGTGTTGACCAAAAAGGCCCAGCGCGATATCGAAGGCGAGCAGCCAGACGGTGCCGATCAGGCCGCTCCGCCTGCCAGCCCAGGCGCGCCCGCACCTGCTGCTCCTGCGCCGGCTCCAGGGCAGCCTGGGCCTGCGGTGCCGGCGGCCAAGCCCACGGCTGGGCCGAGCGCGGCAGTGCAGCCTCGCGACCTACGGGAGAAGCTTAATATCTTCGACAGCGGTGCGTTGAAGATGGAAGCGCCAGGGAAACAACTGTAGGAGCCCGCAAACCGGGGCGCTCAAAGCTCGCAGGGTGGTGCCGGCTCCCGCAAGTCGCCCGATTCCGTAAGCGCGGGCGACTCTCCCTGGCAGGTGGTCAATACCGCTCTTCGGGCAAGCTGGCGATGATTGCCCGGTAGCTGTGCATGCGCTGCGGATGGATGCGCCCATCCTCCAAGGCCTGAAGCAGGGCGCAGCCTGGCTCGCGGTCATGCTTGCAGTCGCGGAAGCGGCAACGCCCGAGCAGGCCGGCGAACTCGATAAAGCCCGCTTCCACGTCATCCCGGCTCACGTGCACCAGGCCAAACTCACGAATCCCGGGGGAGTCGATCAGGTCGCCGCCTTCGGGGAAGTGGAACAGCTTGGCGGTGGTCGTGGTGTGAGTGCCCTGGCCCGACCATTCCGACAATGCGCCTACCCTGGCCTGTGCTTCAGGCAGCAGTTTGTTGACCAGCGAAGACTTGCCCACCCCGGACTGCCCCACGAACACACTGGTGTGCCCCTTGAGCCGCTCCTTGAGCTGCTGCATGCCATCGCCCTCATGGGCAGATACCTCCAGCAGCGGGTAGCCCAGCTGACGGTAAGCCTCCAGCAGGTCGTTGAGGGCAGCTTCGTTGCCCGGGTTGATCAGGTCGGCCTTGTTCAGCAACAACAACGGGCGAATGCCCGCATGTTCAGCGGCGACCAGGTAGCGGTCGATGAGGTTGGCCTGGGGTTCGGGTGCTGGCGCGAACACGATCACGATCAAATCGACGTTGGCCGCAACCGGCTTGAGCTGCCCGCGAGTGTCGGGCCGGCATAATTCGGTACTGCGCGGCAGTTGCGCGACGATCACGCCGATACCTTGGTTGCCCGCGCGCCAGACCACCCGATCGCCGGTAACCATCGCCGGCAGGTTTGCCCGCAAGTGGCAGCGGAACACCTCGCCCGCCCGCTCACCCTGCTGGGCTTCGACTTCGATCTGCACCCCATAGTGGGCGATGACCAGGCCGGTTTCCTCCGGGCCCAGGTCCCCGCCTTCGAGTACATCGACGGCCTGCGACTCGCGCTTGGCGGCGCGCGCAGCGCGTTCGTTCTGGATTTTGTCGATACGCCAGGCCTGGCGACGATTGAGCTGGCGTTTGGCCATGAAAGTCCTGAAAAATAGGCGCGCAAACAGCCGCCAGTGGGTCGAGGCGCGAGTCTAGCACGCGCCGGTAGGCTACACTGCGCAGTCTTGTCGAGGAGATTTCAATGCTCAACCCCACCAACCTGATCTGGATCGATCTGGAAATGACCGGGCTGGATCCGGACAACGACGTCATCATCGAAATGGCGACGATCATCACCGATAGCCAGCTCAATACCCTGGCCGAGGGCCCGGTCATCGCCATTCACCATAGCGATGAAGTGCTGGCGCGCATGGACGAGTGGAATACCCGCCAGCATGGCGGTTCGGGGCTGACCCAGCGAGTGCGCGAGAGCACCGTGAGCATGGCTGATGCCGAGCGCCAGACACTGGCGTTCGTGGAGCAATGGGTACCCAAGGGCAAGTCGCCGATCTGCGGCAATAGCATCTGCCAGGACCGTCGCTTCCTCTATCGCCACATGCCAGCCCTCGAAGGCTATTTCCACTATCGCAACCTGGATGTGTCCACGCTCAAGATCCTCGCCGGCCTCTGGGCCCCCGACGTGCTCGCCAGCCTGAAGAAAGGTGGCAGCCACCTGGCCCTGGACGACATCCGCGAGTCCATTGCCGAGCTGCAGCATTACCGCAAGCACTTCATCAAGGCGTGACGGGGGAGCCGTGGCCATGTTGCGCCAGGGCCCATTCCACATGTTCACGGACAAGTTCCGAGGGGTAGGTTCTGCGCGCCTGCAGGGCCTCGACCACCGCAATGGTGGTGGGGGCATTGCCTAGCCCCACTGCCAGGTTGCGCAGCCAGCGCTCATAGCCGGCGCGGCGTAACGGCGAGCCTTCGGTGTTAGCCAGGAACTGCTGCTCATCCCAGCGAAACAGCGCCGCCAGCTCGGCGTTGTCCAGGCCGTGGCGGGGGCTGAAGTCCCCCTCGGCGGTGGGCCGCGCAAAGCGGTTCCATGGGCATACCAGTTGGCAGTCGTCGCAACCAAATACCCGATTCCCGATCATTGGCCGCAGCGCTTCGGGGATCGACCCTTTGTATTCGATGGTCAGGTAGGAAATGCAACGCCGCGCATCCAGCTGATAGGGGCCAACGAAGGCGTTGGTGGGGCAGATTTCCAAGCAGGCGCGGCAGCTGCCGCAGTGTTCGCTGGCGTGGGGAGCATCCTCGGGCAACGGCAGGTCCACGAACAGCTCGCCCAGAAAGAAGTAGCTACCGGCCTTGCGGTTGAGCACCAGAGTGTTCTTGCCGATCCAGCCCAAGCCCGCTTGCTGGGCGATGGCTTTTTCCAGCACCGGCGCGCTGTCGACGAAGGCGCGATAGCCAAACGGGCCGATCACCGCGCTGATGCGCTCGGAAAGCTGCTGCAGGCGCTTGCGCACCAGCTTGTGATAGTCGCGGCCCAGGGCATAGCGGGAGATATACGCCGTTTCCCGCTGCGCCAGGCGCTCAGCCATGCGAGTGTCGCCTGGCAGGTAATCCATGCGCACCGACACCACCCGCAAGGTGCCAGGCACCAGCTCGTCCGGGCGCCAGCGCTTGCTGCCATGGGCCGCCATATAGTCCATTTCGCCATGGTGGCCTGCCTCCAGCCAGCGCTGCAGGTGCTGCTCATGTTCGCCCAGGGTCAAGCCGCTGATGCCCACTTGCTGGAAGCCCAGCTCGCGGCCCCAGGCCTTGATGGACGAGACGAGTTCAGTAAGGTCGATAACGGCGGCGGACATGAGAAGGGAGAAACCCAGGCATAGGTGCGTATAATTCTGCCAGACATCCACGCTGATGGTTGAACGATGGCACAGCCTCATACCCTTTTACCCGACGTACTGTATACCGCGGCCCAGGTCCGCGACCTCGATGCCCGGTTGATCGCCGCTGGCACTCCGGGGCTGGAATTGATGCACCGTGCCGCAGCGGCCTGCTGGCAGGCGCTGCGCTTGCGCTGGCCGCAGGCGGACGCGCTCACGGTATTCGCCGGTGCGGGCAACAATGGCGCGGATGGCTACCTGCTGGCGGCACTCGCGCATCAGGCCCGTTGGGCGGTTCAGGTTTACACCCTGGCCGATACCACGGCCCTGGTCGGGGATGCCGCAGCGGCCTTCGCCCAGGCGCGCGAGCAGGGCGTAGCCAGCCAGCCCTGGGTCGAAGGTAGCCCGCTGCAAGGCGTGGTGGTCGATGCATTGCTCGGCACTGGCCTGTCCCGAGCGGTTGAAGGCGCCTACAAACAGGCCATTGCCACCATCAACGCCAGCGACCTGCCCATACTGGCAGTGGATATCCCCTCCGGGTTGAGCGCTGATACCGGCCATGTACTGGGCGAAGCGGTGCATGCCGACCTCACCGTCACATTTATCGGGCTCAAGCTGGGTTTGTTCACCGGCGAGGCCCCAGCGTGTGTCGGCGCGCTTATCTTCGACGACCTGCAGGCCGATGCCGCTGTCGTCACCCCCGTGCGCGCGGAGGCCACCCGGCTTTCACCGCCGCGCCTGCCGCTTCCAGCGCCCCGCCCAGCGACCGCGCATAAAGGGCAATTCGGCCGGGTACTGGTCATCGGTGGCGAACGTGGCACGGGCGGCGCCGCGATCATGGCAGCGGAGGCCGCCTTGCGCAGTGGCGCTGGCATGGTTTCGCTGGCGACCCGGGACGTTCACCTAGCCCCAGCGCTGACCCGCCTGCCGGAGGTAATGACAGCTGCCGTAGAGTCAGCGAATCAGCTGCCACGGCTGATCGAACCTGCCTCGGTAGTGGTAGTGGGCCCTGGCATGGGCACCAGTGCTTGGGCCCGGAGCCTGCTTTCTGTGGCCGCCAGCCAAAACAAGGCACAAGTTTGGGACGCCGATGCGCTTAACCTTCTCGCCGAAGGCCTGGTCTCTCTCCCTGAAGGGGCGGTGATCACGCCACACCCAGGCGAGGCCGCCCGCCTGCTTGGCATCAGCACTGCGCAGGTGCAGGCAGACCGGCCTGCGGCCGTGCGCGCCCTTGCGAGCAAGTATCACTGTGTCTGTGTGCTCAAGGGCGCCGGTAGCTTGATCGCTTCAGCCGATGGGCGCCTGGCGCTCTGCGACCGTGGCCATCCGGCCATGGCCACTGGGGGACTGGGGGATGTGCTCTCCGGGCTGATCGGCGCCTTACTGGCGCAGCACATGGCGGCATTCGAGGCAGCCTGCCTGGGTGTGTGGCTGCATGCTACCGCCGGTGAACAGGAAGGGGCCAAAGGCCGCGGGCTAGCCGCCGTCGATCTGATTCCCGCCATTCGTCAGTTGCTCGAGGAGCTGGCCCCATGCAAAGCCTGACCCTGTTCGTGCCTGATGAAACGGCGATGACCGCTTTGGGTGCCCAATTGGCCACCGCCTCGCGCGGCCACGGCACGGTCTTTCTGGAAGGAGACCTGGGCGCGGGCAAAACCACCTTGTCCCGTGGCATCGTTCGCGGTTTTGGGCATGTCGGGGCGGTGAAGAGCCCTACGTTTACCCTCGTAGAGCCATACGAGCTGGGCGCGATAACCCTTTATCACTTTGACCTTTACCGCCTTGCAGACCCCGAAGAACTTGAATTCATGGGTATCCGGGATTATTTCGACGGCAATGCCTTGTGCCTGGTGGAGTGGCCGCGCAAGGGTGAGGGCGTTTTGCCAAAGCCTGACCTGACCATTACCATAAGCGCCCACGAGCAGGGGCGCCTTGTTGAATTGCGCGCCGGCAGCTCAAGTGGTGAAACGTGGTTGGGCGCACTGGCGCCGGTTGATCAATGAAGGGGTAGGGACGTATGCGCATTCGCGCGCTGATCGCAGTCGTGGGACTTTGGCTTACGGCATTCGCGGTCGACGCTGTGGCCGTCACGCAAGTCAAAAGCATGCGCTTGTGGCGAGCCCCCGATAACACCCGCCTGGTCTTCGACCTGTCCGGCCCGGTGGAGCATAGTGTGTTCACGCTCACGGCGCCCGATCGCCTGGTGATCGACATCAATGGCGCGAACCTGGCCACGCCGCTGAAGGTGTCTACGGCCAACACGCCGATCACCAGCGTGCGCACCGCCCAACGCACCCCTACGGACCTGCGCGTGGTCGTGGACCTGAAAAAACCACTGACCCCCAAGAGCTTTATCCTCGCGCCCAACCAGCAGTACGGCAACCGCCTGGTAGTGGACCTCTACGACCAGCCCGCCGACGCCGAGCCACCCGCGCCGCCGCCAACGCTCGCCACCACGCCAGCCCTGCCAGTGACGCCGTCCAAGCCGGAAATCAAGCTGGCGCCGGTACCCAATGGCAAGCGTGACATTATCATCGCCATCGACGCCGGGCATGGCGGCGAGGATCCGGGCGCTTCGGGTTCGCGAGGCGAGCATGAGAAAGACGTGGTGCTGTCCATCGCCCGTGAACTGCAGCGGCAGATCAACCAGGAAAAAGGCTTCCGCGCTGAACTCACGCGCACTGGCGACTATTTCATCCCCCTTCGCGGGCGTACCGAGATCGCTCGCAAGAAGGGCGCCGATCTGTTCGTATCCATCCACGCCGACGCCGCGCCTTCTTCCGCCGCCTACGGTGCCTCGGTGTTCGCCCTCTCCGAACGAGGCGCCACCTCGGAGACTGCGCGCTGGCTGGCCGACAGTGAAAACCGCTCCGACCTGATCGGCGGCGCGGGCAACGTCAGCCTCGATGACAAGGATCGTATGCTCGCCGGCGTGCTGCTGGACCTGTCCATGACCGCTTCGCTCAGCTCCAGCCTGAATGTGGGCCAGAAGGTGCTCAGCAACATCGGCCGGGTGACCACGCTGCACAAGGCTCGCGTGGAGCAGGCCGCCTTTATGGTGCTCAAGTCCCCGGATATTCCCTCGATTCTCGTAGAAACGGGTTTCATCTCTAACTCTGGAGAGGCCAGCAAGCTCCAGTCCGCCGCTCACCAGCAGGCGCTGGCGCGGTCGATCCGGGCGGGTGTGAAGCAGTTCTTCGAGCAAAACCCGCCGCCTGGTACATACATCGCGTGGCTGCGTGATTCGGGCAAGCTGGCCCGTGCCGAGAGCGAGCACACCGTTCGCAGTGGCGAAACCCTGCCGATGGTTGCGACCCGCTACCAGGTGTCCGTTAGTGCATTGCGCAGCGCCAATGACTTGAAAACAGACGAGCTGAAGATTGGCCAACTGCTGGTCATCCCATCCGCCGCAGTGGCAGCCCAACCATGACCGGCGCCGCCCGCATTGAATTGCTCAGCCCACGGCTGGCCAACCAGATCGCTGCTGGCGAAGTGGTCGAGCGGCCCGCTTCGGTTATCAAGGAGCTGCTTGAAAACAGCCTGGACTCCGGCGCCCGGCGCGTGGATGTGGAGGTCGAGCAGGGTGGCGTGAAGCTGCTCAAGGTACGTGATGATGGTTCCGGTATAGCCTCCGATGACCTGCCGCTGGCGTTGGCCCGTCATGCCACCAGCAAGATCCGCGACCTCGAGGACTTGGAGCGGGTGATGAGCCTGGGCTTTCGCGGCGAAGCGCTGGCTTCGATCAGCTCGGTGGCGCGCCTGGTGCTCACTTCTCGCACTGCCGAGGCACAGCAAGCCTGGCAGGTGGAAACCGAAGGTCGAGACATGGCCCCCCGGGTACAGCCAGCGGCCCACCCGGTTGGGACCTCGGTCGAGGTGCGCGACCTGTTCTTCAATACTCCCGCGCGCCGCAAATTCCTCAAGAGCGAAAAGACCGAGTTCGACCACCTTCAGGAAGTGATCCGGCGCCTTGCCTTGGCTCGCTTCGATGTGGCATTCCATCTGCGCCACAATGGCAAGAGCGTACTCAGCCTGCACGAGGCGCACGATGAGTTGACGCGCGCTCGCCGGGTCGGCGCGATCTGTGGGCCGGGCTTCCTCGAGCAGGCGATGCCCATCGACGTGGAGCGCAGCGGTGTGCGGCTATGGGGCTGGGTTGGCCTGCCGACCTTCTCGCGCAGCCAGGCAGACATGCAGTACTTCTTCGTCAACGGCCGTACCGTGCGCGACAAGCTGGTCGCCCATGCCGTACGCCAGGCATACCGAGACGTGCTGTTCAACGGTCGCCATCCGACTTTCGTGCTGTTCCTGGAAGTCGACCCAGCGGTGGTGGACGTGAATGTGCACCCCACCAAGCACGAGGTGCGCTTCCGCGATGGGCGCATGGTGCACGATTTCCTCTATGGCACGCTGCACCGCGCCCTGGCCGAGGTACGGCCCGAAGATCAGCTGGCCCCCGCAGCCACTACGGCCATGGTTCGCCCGTCGGGCCCGGATGCCGGCGAATTCGGCCCGCAAGGGGAAATAGCCCTGGCGGCGCGACCGTTGCAGGCACAGCAACAGCAATTTCAGGCGCAGCCGCAGGCTGCTCATGGCTACGCCGGCGGCGGCAGTTACGGCAGTTACTCGGGTAACACTGAGCGGCGCCCGCAGGCGCTGCCGCTGGCTGAAGCAGAGGGCGCCTACCGTGCCTTCTTCGCGCCCTTGCCGACTGGCGCTGCAGCTGCGCCGGTGCTGCCCGAGCAGCAGGGGGAAATCCCACCGCTGGGCTTTGCCCTGGCGCAGCTCAAGGGCATCTATATCCTGGCGGAAAACGCTCAGGGGTTGGTTCTGGTAGACATGCACGCCGCCCACGAACGCATCATGTATGAGCGGCTCAAGTTGGCCATGGCTAGCGAAGGTTTGAGCGGCCAGCCGTTGCTGGTGCCGGAGTCGTTGTCGCTGAGCCAGCGCGAGGCTGATTGCGCTGAAGAGCATGTCGCCTGGTTTTCCCGACTGGGCTTCGAATTGCAGCGGCTGGGGCCGGAGACCCTGGCGATCCGGCAAATCCCGGCCTTGCTCAAGCAGGCAGAAGCGAATCGGCTGGTTGCCGACGTGCTGGCTGATCTCATGGAGTACGGCACCAGCGATCGCATCCAGGCGCACCTGAACGAGCTGCTCGGTACCATGGCTTGCCACGGCGCCGTAAGGGCCAACCGGCGCCTTGCCGTCCCAGAGATGAATGCGTTGTTGCGCGACATGGAAACCACCGAGCGCAGCGGCCAATGCAACCACGGTCGGCCGACCTGGACTCAGCTGGGCCTGGACGAACTCGACAAACTATTTCTGCGGGGCCGCTGAAATGCCCAGCCTTCCGCCGGCCATCTTCCTGATGGGGCCTACTGCTTCGGGCAAGACAGACCTGGCCCTGGAGCTGGCCCGAACGCTCCCGTGCGAACTGATCAGCGTCGACTCGGCCCTGGTGTACAAGGGGATGGACATCGGCACGGCCAAGCCGTCCAAGGCACTGCTGGCGGAGTTTCCGCATCGGCTGGTGGATATCCTCGACCCTGCCGAGAGTTACTCGGCCGCCGATTTCCGCCGCGATGCGCTGCAGGCCATGGCCGAGATCACCGCGCGTGGACGCATCCCGCTGCTGGTGGGCGGCACCATGCTGTACTTCAAGGCATTGCTCGAAGGCCTGGCAGACATGCCCAGCGCCGACCCCGGCATTCGCCAGGCCCTGGAGGCGCAGGCGAACACGGAGGGGCTGCAAGCGCTGCATGCCGAGCTTGCGCGGATCGACCCTGTGTCCGCGGCGCGCATTCATCCCAATGATCCCCAACGGATCATTCGCGCCCTGGAGGTATACCAGGCCGGTGGCGTCAGCATGACCGAACTGCGTCAGCGGCAAAATGTGCAAAAGGGTGTGGCAGGCGCATCGGGCGATGTCCAATTACCCTATACTGTCGCCAGCCTGGCCATTGCCCCGGCAGAGCGGTCGCTGCTACATGCGCGAATCGCCCAGAGGTTCGAGCAAATGCTTGAACAGGGTTTCATCGGTGAGGTCAGACAGTTGCGCGATAGAGGAGACCTGCACCCAGGTCTGCCCTCGATCCGGGCGGTTGGCTACCGGCAGGTGTGGGATCATCTCGATGGCAAGTTGTCTGCCACCGAAATGAAAGAGCGAGGGATCATTGCGACTCGTCAGTTGGCCAAGCGGCAGTTCACATGGCTGCGGGGCTGGGATGGCCTAAAGTGGCTGGATAGCCTCGCTCGCGACAATCTGACGCAGTCCTTGAAATACCTTGGTTCGATCTCCATATTGAGCTGAGTCTTGCGTTGCCGTCTATCCTTGGGGGAAGTCGGTCAGCGACCATTTTTTGCAGTTTTTTATAGATCCTTAAAGGAGTGCGGCACATGTCAAAAGGGCATTCGCTACAAGACCCTTACCTGAACACATTGCGTAAAGAAAAAGTGGGGGTTTCGATTTATCTTGTCAACGGCATCAAGCTGCAAGGCACTATCGAGTCCTTCGACCAGTTCGTCATACTGCTGAAGAACACCGTCAGCCAGATGGTCTACAAGCACGCTATCTCTACCGTCGTACCTGTTCGCCCGATCCGCCTGCCTAGCGCTGGCGATGCCGAACACAGCGACTCCGAGCCTGGCAACGCCTGATAGGAGCCTCCTTTGTTCTTTGAGCGCCACGGTGGTGGTGAACGGGCCATTCTCGTTCATCTTGATGGACAAGACCCTGAGGCGCGCGAAGACCCGCAGGAGTTTCAGGAGCTGGCAGCATCGGCTGGCGCGGAGACGGTCGCTTTCGTGAGCGTCTCGCGGCATCAGCCGACGGCAAAATACTTGATCGGCACCGGCAAGGTCGACGAACTGCGAGAGCAGGTCAAGGCCGGTGAAGTCGACCTGGTCATCTTCAATCACACCTTGACTCCCAGCCAAGAGCGCAACCTCGAACGTGCCTTCGAGTGCCGGGTGCTGGATCGTACGGGGTTGATCCTCGATATCTTCGCCCAACGGGCACGTACTCATGAAGGCAAGCTGCAGGTCGAACTGGCCCAGCTCGAGCATATGAGCACAAGGCTGGTTCGCGGCTGGACCCACCTGGAGCGCCAGAAGGGCGGTATCGGTCTGCGCGGCCCGGGTGAAACCCAGCTTGAAACCGACCGCCGCCTGCTACGGGTTCGCCTGCGGCAAATCAAGGCGCGTCTGGAAAAGGTCCGGAGCCAGCGTGAGCAAGCTCGGCGTGGACGCAAGCGGGCGGATATCCCTTCGGTTTCGTTGGTAGGCTATACCAACGCGGGTAAATCGACACTCTTCAACGCGATCACTCAGTCTGACGTATACGCGGCGGACCAGCTGTTCGCGACCCTCGACCCTACCTTGCGCCGGCTCGAATTGGCCGATATCGGTCCGATCGTGCTGGCCGATACCGTGGGCTTCATCCGCCACCTGCCACACAAGTTGGTGGAAGCTTTCCGCGCCACGTTGGAAGAATCGGCCAGCTCCGACCTTCTGCTCCACGTGATAGACGCGCACGAGCCAGAGCGCATGGCCCAGGTGGAACAGGTCATGGCGGTGCTTACCGAGATCGGCGCGCAGGGCCTGCCGATCCTCGAGGTGTATAACAAGCTAGACCTGCTCGAAAACGTGGAGCCGCACATTCAGCGCGGCCAAGACGGCAAGCCGCAGCGGGTATGGGTTTCCGCCCGTGATGGGCGCGGCCTGGAGCTGGTCGGCAAGGCAGTCGCCGAATTACTAAGTGAAGACTTGTTCGTGGCTACCTTGCGCCTGCCCCAGGGTCTTGGCCGCTTACGTGCGCAATTTTTCTCTTCGGGCGCCGTGCAGGGCGAGGCTCACGACGAAAGCGGGGCGAGCCTGCTCGATGTACGCCTGCCCCGGGTGGAACTTAACCGTTTGGTCAGCCGTGAAGGCTTGAAACCATTGGATTTCATCCGCGAACACACTTTGCAATAAAAGCCCTCCGTGTTGGTTTGGTCGGGAGGGGCGGCATTCTGTAGCATTGGCCGACGCGCCGTGGGCGCGTCTTAGCTTTATCTGATGGAGAGCGCTATGGCTTGGAATGAGCCGGGTGGCAACTCGAACAACCAGGATCCTTGGGGCGGGCGCCGGGGTGGCGATCGCAAGGGCCCACCAGACCTGGACGAAGCCTTCCGCAAGCTGCAAGAGAGCCTGAACGGTCTGTTCGGCGGCGGTAAGCGCCGCGGCGGCGAGCCGACAGGGTCCAAGGGCGGTGGGCTGGGGTTGCTGGGTATCGGCCTCGCCGTGCTGGCGGCCATCTGGCTGTACAGCGCCGTTTATGTGGTGGACGAACAAGAGCAGGCAGTGATCCTTCGGTTCGGCAAGTACTACGAAACCGTGGGGCCGGGCCTCAACATCTATTTCCCACCCATCGACCGCAAGTACCTGGAGAACGTCACCCGTGAGCGTGCCTACAGCAAGCAGGGGCAGATGCTCACGGAGGACGAAAACATCGTCGAGGTCCCGCTGACGGTCCAGTACAAGATCGTCAACCTGCGCGACTTCGTGCTCAACGTCGACCAGCCCGAGGTCAGCCTGCAGCATGCGACCGATAGCGCTTTGCGCCATGTGGTCGGCTCCACGGCCATGGACCAGGTGTTGACCGAGGGCCGGGTACAGATGGCCGGTGAGATCAAGGAGCGCCTGCAACGGTTCCTCGACACCTACCGTACCGGTATCAGCGTGACCCAGGTTAACGTACAAAGCGCCGCGGCGCCGCGTGAGGTTCAGGAAGCCTTCGACGACGTGATTCGTGCCCGCGAGGACGAACAGCGTGCGCGGAACCAGGCCGAAACCTATGCCAATGGCGTAGTGCCTGAGGCCCGTGGCCAAGCCCAGCGGATCATCGAGGATGCCAACGGCTACCGCGACGAGACGGTGTCACGCGCCAAGGGTGAAGCGGACCGCTTCAGCAAGCTGTTGGCCGAGTATCGCAAGGCGCCGGATGTGACCCGTGAGCGCCTGTACCTCGAAACCATGCAAGAGGTGTACAGCAACACCAGCAAGGTGCTGGTGTCGGGCAAGGGGCAGAACAACATGCTCTACCTGCCGCTGGACAAACTACTTGAAAAAGGCCGCGCCCCGGCCCCGGCGCAACCTACGGTCGCGCCTTCGGACTCCGCCGGCCATAGTGCCGCCGACCTGCAACAGCAGCAGCGAGAAATGCGTACCAGGGAGAGCCGCTGATGGGCAATAGATCCGTAATCGCGCTTATCGTCGGCGTCGTTGTCGCAGTGGCGTTGTGGAACAGCTTCTATATCGTGTCCCAGACCGAGCGGGCAGTGTTGCTGCGCTTCGGCCGGGTGGTGGAGGCCGATGTACAGCCTGGTCTGCATATGAAAGTGCCCTATGTGAACCAGGTGCGCCGCTTCGATGCCCGGTTGATGACCCTGGACGCGCCGACCCAGCGCTTCCTTACTTTGGAAAAGAAAGCAGTGATGGTGGACGCCTACGCCAAGTGGCGGGTCAAGGATGCAGACCGCTTCTACACGGCAACCGCGGGCCTCAAGGCCACGGCGGACGAGCGCCTGGCGCGGCGGCTGGAATCCGGCCTGCGCGACCAGTTCGGCAAGCGCACCCTGCACGAGGTGGTATCGGGCGAACGCGACGCGTTGATGGCCGACATCACCGCCTCGCTCAACCGCATGGCGGACCAGGAACTCGGTATCGAGGTCGTCGACGTTCGGGTCAAGGCCATCGATCTGCCCAAGGAAGTCAACCGCAGCGTATTCGAGCGCATGAGCACCGAGCGTGAGCGCGAGGCCAGGGAACACCGTGCCAAGGGTAACGAGCTGGCAGAGGGCATCCGTGCCGACGCCGACCGTCAGCGCCGAGTGCTGCTAGCCGAGGCCTATCGGGAGTCTGAAGAAGTGCGGGGTGACGGGGATGCCCAGGCAGCCTCCATCTATGCCAAGGCCTACAGCCAGGACCCTGAGTTCTACGCGTTCTACCGGAGCTTGCAAGCCTACAAGCAGGGCTTCTCCAGCAAGGGTGATGTGTTGGTGCTCGATCCGAGCAGCGATTTCTTCCGTTTCATGGAGCGCGCCAAGCCTTGAGGGCATGCCCCGCTGGGCAGCTCGTTGCCTGGCGGGGTGATCCTCCGGCCAAACCTGTGTATCATGCGGCAGCCGGGAAATTCCCGGCTTTTTTGCGTCTGCGATGGTCCCAGCGTGGGCCCCACAGTTTTTCGAGGACACTGCCCCGTGGCGCGGCAAGCGCTATGGTTTTCGCGCCTGCGCGGCAGTATCTGCTTCACTCAAGGGCGGGCCTGGATGGGCCTGCTGCCCGGACAAAGGGGATGGGGTAATGGCAACGGTAGACCGCTGGCTTTTGCCGGATGGTATCGAGGAAGTACTGCCACCTGAGGCGGCACGCATCGAAGTGGCGCGGCGCCAGGTGCTGGATCTGTTCCAGAGCTGGGGCTACGAATTCGTTGTAACGCCACACATCGAATACCTGGAGTCGCTGTTGGTAGGTGCCTCCCAAGACCTGGACCTGCGCACCTTCAAGGTCGTCGACCCGCTTTCCGGGCGGCAAATGGGCTTCCGCGCAGACATCACGCCGCAGGTGGCGCGCATCGACGCTCATTCCCTGCGCCGTGAAGGGCCGAGCCGCCTGTGCTATGCCGGCAGCGTGTTGCATGCCAACCCCCGCGCCTTGTCCACGTCGCGTAGCCCGATTCAGCTGGGCGCCGAGTTGTACGGTGATGCCAGCATTGGCAGCGATCTCGAAGTAATCAGCCTGATGCTGGCGATGCTCGAGCTATGGCAGGTCCCCGATGTACACATGGACCTAGGGCATGTCGGTATCTACCGCGGCCTGGCCCGTGCGGCCGGGCTGTCGGGTGAAACCGAGCAGCGCTTGTTCGATGCCCTGCAGCGCAAGGCCACGGATGAGGTGTTCGACCTGACTGCCGGCCTGGCCGCGGGCCCAGCGCGTATGTTGCGAGCGTTGGTAAACCTGTGCGGCGACCGTTCGGTGTTGGGCCAGGCGCGGGAAATCCTTGGCGGTGCGCCGGCTCCGGTGCTGGCGGCGTTGGACGAACTGCTAGAGTTGGCCGAGCGGCTGACCGCGCGGTTCCCTGGGCTCCCGTTGTATTTCGACCTGGGCGAGCTGCGCGGGTATCACTACCACACCGGCGTTGTGTTCGCGGCGTTCGTGTCTGGCGTTGGGCAGTCCATCGCTCAGGGCGGCCGCTATGATGACTTCGGCGCCGACTTTGGCCGAGCACGCCCGGCCACTGGTTTCTCCACCGACCTCAAGAGCCTGGTCACTCTCGGCCGTGCCGAGGTCGAATTGCCCGAGGGCGGCATATGGATGCCTGACAGTTCGGACACTACGCTGTGGCAAGCGGTTTGCCGCCTGCGTGCAGCGGGCGAACGGGTCGTTCAGGCGTTGCCTGGCCAGGCTGCGGCTGCCGCCCACGAGGCTGGCTGCGACCGCCAGCTCATTCTTCAAAGCGGCTGCTGGCAAGTAGCACCGCTGGTTTCCTGAGTTCACGCCGGCCGCGGCCGGCACCAAGTTTGCGCCAATGAGGACAAGTGTTATGGGTAAGAATGTCGTCGTCCTGGGCACCCAATGGGGTGATGAGGGCAAAGGCAAGATCGTCGATCTGCTCACCGAACATGCCGCCGCGGTCGTCCGTTACCAAGGCGGGCACAATGCCGGCCACACGCTGGTAATTGACGGCGAGAAAACCGTATTGCACCTGATCCCGTCCGGCATTCTGCGCGACGGCGTGCAGTGCCTGATCGGCAACGGCGTGGTGGTCGCGCCAGACGCGTTGATGCGTGAAATCACCAAGCTCGAAGAAAAGGGCGTGCCAGTGCGTGAGCGCCTACGCATCAGCCCGTCGTGCCCGTTGATTCTGTCGTACCACGTGGCGCTGGACCAGGCGCGAGAAAAAGCGCGTGGCGAACAAAAAATTGGCACCACCGGGCGTGGTATCGGCCCGGCCTATGAAGACAAGGTTGCTCGCCGTGGCCTGCGCGTCGGTGACCTGTTCCATCGCGAGCGCTTCGCCGCCAAGCTTGGTGAACTGCTCGACTACCACAACTTCGTGCTGGTCAACTATTACAAAGAGCCTGCCATCGACTTCCAGCAGACGCTGGATGAGTGCATGGGTTATGCCGAACTGCTCAAACCGATGATGCAGGACGTTACGGCCGAGCTACATGGCCTGCGCAAAGCCGGCAAAGACATCATGTTCGAAGGCGCGCAGGGTTCGTTGCTGGACATCGACCACGGCACCTACCCCTTCGTTACCAGCTCCAACACCACGGCGGGCGGTATCGCTACGGGCTCTGGTTTCGGCCCGATGTACCTGGACTACATCCTGGGTATCACCAAGGCATACACCACGCGCGTAGGGTCCGGCCCGTTCCCGACCGAGTTGTTCGACGACGTTGGTGCCTACCTGGCCAAGCGCGGCCATGAGTTCGGTGCTACCACTGGGCGTGCGCGCCGCTGCGGTTGGTTCGATGCGGTGATTCTGCGTCGCGCCATCGAGATCAACAGTATCTCTGGCCTGTGCCTGACCAAGCTGGACGTCCTCGACGGCCTTGAAACCATCCGCATTTGTGTGGGTTACAAGAACGACGCTGGCGCTGTGATCGATGCTCCGACCGACGCGGACAGCTACATTGGCTTGCAGCCGGTGTACGAGGACGTGCCCGGGTGGACCGAGTCCACGGTCGGCGCCAAGAGCCTTGAGGAGCTGCCTGCCAATGCCCGTGCTTACATCAAGCGGGTAGAAGAGCTGGTCGGCGCGCCGATTGACATTATTTCGACGGGCCCGGATCGCATCGAAACCATCGTGCTGCGCCATCCCTTCGCGTAAGTCGTTGCTTTGCTTGACCAAAGGGCCCTGATCGGGCCCTTTGTCGTTTTTGCCTGTTGAACGGCACGTAGTTTGCTGGGAAGTTCTGACAGCGTGTGCGCCATTGTTTTAATGGCACTGGATCAGAGGATTTCCCCGTGTCGGCCATTCTTTCGCTTTTCCGTAGCCGGTTGTTACGCCCCGTATTCCTTGCCCTGGGCGTTGCCCTTTTGGTGCAGGTGTTGGTTGCGTTGGCTCTTACTCGAAGCACGGTCAGTGCGCTCGAGGCCGATCTTGGGGTGCGCTTGGGTGCGGACAGCCAACGCCTGGGAGGTGAGCTGGCCCAAGCCGGGCAAGACTTGACCAGCAGCTTGGACAAGCTCTCTTCCAGTACGCGCCAGCGCCTGGGGGCCGGGCTGTCCAGCCGCCTTACCGATGAACAGAAGCAGGTGCGCGCGACCCTCGAGCACAGCATCAAGGAGTCTGCCAACGACATGGCCGAGCTCTTGGCGTCGGTAGCCCCGAGGGCCATGTGGGACAGCGACATTCCAACCCTTTCCGAATTTGCCCGGCGTGCCCAGCGCAATCCGAACGTGCTGTTCGTCATCTATGACGATGCGAACGGCCAACACCTTACCCGTTACCTGAACCGCGATAACCCGATCAACCAAGCGCTGATCGAAAAAGGCCAGGGCGAACGACCTTTGGACAAAGTACTCGATGCCGCCCGCAATGATCCGGCTGTGTATTACGTCGAAGCCTCTATCAGCCCTAATGGCACCGAGATTGGCAAGGTGCGCATGGGTGTTTCTACGGCCAGCGTCGATGCCCAGCTTGCAGCGCTCGACAAGCGTTTCACTGACCTGATCGCCAGCGGGGACCAATTGGTTGCCGACAGCGTGGCCGGCGCTTCTGCCGAAAGCTCGCGTGTACTGCGCGATCGCCTGCAAAGCGCTCAAGCCGCGGCCCAAGCCATGCAGGCTAATACCCATCAGGCTGTCAGCGAGGCAGCGGGCATTCTGCGCTGGCGCATTGGCGCCGGCCTTGCGGTCGTGGCGCTGGGGGTGTTGCTCGCGCTGGCGGTAGTGCTCGGGCATCGCGTAGTCAGCAAATTGCGTTTACTGATCGGCGCGCTGGATGACCTGGCGGCGGGTGAGGGTGACCTGACAAAACGGGTCGAGCTGTCCAGCAACGACGAAATTGGCGACATGGCTGGCGCGGTGAACCGCTTTGTCGCCAAGTTGCAGCCGATCGTGCGCGAGGCCGGCGATGTCGCCCAGCGTACTGGGCAGGAAATCGGAGCCATGACCCAGCGCAGTGCCGGCGCCGATAAAGCTGCAGAACGCCAGCGTGACGAAGTGGCTGCCAGCCTCCAGGCATTGGCCACAATGGCCGATGAAGCCCAGGCGGAGAGCGTGGCGATGCAGGCGGCCCTCAAGCAGGTCATCGAAATTCGGCAAGCGACGGATGCCAACACCAAAGCCTCGGCCCAGGTAGGGCACCTCATCGAAGCGTTGGCGGGCCAGGTGGAAACGGGTTCACGAGTGATCGAGCGGCTGGCTGAGCAAAGCCAGCAGATCGAGGTTGTGCTGACGGTCATCCATGGCATCGCCGAGCAGACCAACCTGCTTGCCCTCAACGCGGCTATTGAAGCCGCCCGCGCCGGGGAAACCGGCCGCGGCTTCGCTGTGGTGGCCGACGAAGTGCGCGCGCTGGCCAGCAAGACCCAGAGTTCTACTGGCGATATCCAGGCGCATATCGGCGCCTTACAAGCTGGGGCGCGTGAAGCGGTCAGTGCCATCGGCCAGGCGGGGCGCCAGGCGAGTGAAGGGCTGTTGGTGCTGCGTGAGAGCGCCCGGCTGCAACAAACTGTACAGAGCTCAGTGGAGCAGGTGCATGCGGCGATCGACCTGGCCACCCGCGCCGCTCAACATCAGGCACAAGGGGCGCAGGCGGTTAAGGGCCGGGTGGAGGTAATCCATGCCCAGGCCGAGCAGTCGGCCCAGGTGGTATTGGAAACCACGGCGAGCAGTAAAGTGCTGGACCGCCTGGCTCACCAGCTGCGGGCGAGCCTGGGGCAGTTCCGCGCCTAAGCTAGCGCTTGTTGAGGTACATCCGCGTAGTTATCAGGTAAACCGGCAGACCGGAAACCAGGATAAGCAGGGCGGCGAAGGGCGCGGCGGCGGCGAACTCCATGTTCGAGGTATGCGCCCACACTTCTGTCGCCAGGGTCGTCGTACCGGTCGGGCTCAGCACCAGGGTAGCGGTGAGTTCTTTCATGGTGTCTAGGAACACCAGGGCGAAAGCTGCAGCCAGGGCTGGGAAAATGATCGGCAAGGTCACCTTGCAGAATGCCTTGAACGCGCTGGCGCCCAGTGTACGCGCGGCCTCTTCGAGTTGTGGCGCGGCTTTGGTAAGCGCGGTGCGCACCGGCCCTTGGGCTAGGGGCAGGAACAACAGTGCGTAGGCCGCAATCAGCAGGGCGGTGGTTTGGTATAGCGCCGGCACATAATGCAAGGCGAAGTACACCAGCGTCAGCGCGATCACTAGGCCGGGCAGGGCGTGCAGCAGATAGGGCAGGCGCTCGGCCCAGATCGCCAGCGGGCCGCGATAGCGCACCACCAGCAGGCCCACGGGCAGTGCCAGCAACAGCGACACGGCCGCCCCGGCCAGTGACAGCCCCAGCGACGACAGCAGCGCCTGGCCGATGGCGGCCAAAGGGAACGCCGCGGAGCTACCCTGTACCAGCCAATAGCCAAGCATCACCAGCGGCACGCCGCTGCCCAGCACCGCCAGCGTCAGGCAAAAAACCTGCGCGGCGAGCCCCGCCCACGGCGGCAAGCGCATGGGCGGGGCTCGCCGCGCGACCCCCTGGCCGGTGCGCACGTGGCGAGCGCGGCCGCGGACCTTCAGTTCCAACCAAAGAAAGCCTAGGCATAGCACCAGCAGCACGGCTGAAAGCATGGCTGCGTTGGCGTTGCTGAACTCAAGCTCGAATTGCTGGTAGATAGCGGTGGTGAAAGTGCGCACGTTGAGTATCGACAGTGCGCCGAATTCCACCAGCATGTGCAGGGCGATCAGCAAGCTGCCGGCGAGAATGGCCGGCCATAGCAACGGCAGGGTCACGCGGAAAAACAGTTTGCGGCGGCTAGCGCCCAGCAGGCGCGCGGATTCTTCCAGCGAGTGGTCCAGGCCACGCAAGGTTGCCGCTACGGGTAGGAAAACCAGCGGGTATTTGGACAAGCTCATCACCAGAATGGCGCCGCCCAGGCCCTCGAACCCCGCGCTCAACGAAATCCAGGTAAAGCTGGCCACGAATGAAGGCACTGCGAACGGCAGGCACAAGATCACGCCCCAGGTGCGCCTGCCTTGCAAGTTGGTACGTTCGAGCAACCAAGCCAGCAAGGTTCCGGCGACGGCGCAGGCTACGGTCACCCCGGCGAGCAACGTGAGCGTGTTGAGCAACAGCCCATACACATAGGGGCGCAGCAACAGGCGCGAGATGTCATGCCAGCCGGCCTCCGCGGTGCGGATGCTCACGTAGGCCAGCGGCAGCAGGCTCAAGCCCACCAACAGCAGCACCGGAGCCACCAGCCAGGCGGAGGGCCGCTTGCCCTTCGCCTGCCAGGCCTTGTGCGGCAGCTGCGAAATCTGTGCCTGGGCGGTCATCAGTTCAGCCCGACATCACGCTGCATGTCCAGCGCTTCCTCGGCATTGCCGATGTCGGCTGGGGTGATATCCGGTGCTTGCAGTTCCTCGAAGGGCTTGAGGCCTTGATCGGAAACCATGCCCTTGCGCAGCGGGTATTCCGCCTGGGCGCGAGTGATCACCCGCTGGCCTTCTTCACTGGTCATCCACGCCAACAGTTGTTGAGCCTGTTGCGGATGCTTGCTGGCCTTGACGACTGCCGCACTGGAGATGCTTACCAGGGCGCCGGGGTCTTTGTTCTTGAAGTAATACAGGCGCGATTGCAGCTCGCCTTTTTCGCGCTTGAGTGCATACCAGTAGTAGTTGTTCACCAGTACCGCGGCAATTTCGCCGCGTTCCACGGCCTTGATCGCCACCATGTTGTTGGCGTAGGTCTTGCCGTAAGCCTTCAGGCCCGTCAGCCATTCTTCGGCGGCGTCTTCGCCTTTAAGCCTCAGCACGGCAACGGCTTGTTCCTGGAAGGCGCCGCTACTGGGCACAAAGCCGATCTTGCCGTTCCATTCAGGGCGGGCGAAGTCCATGACCGAGGCCGGCAGATCCTTTTCAGCCACCAGGCTGGGGTTATAGGCGACGACTCGAACCCGGGCCGTGATGCCGATCCAGGTGCCATCCTTGGCTACATAGTCGGCGGGCAGGGCGTCGAGAGTGGTTTTGTCAGTGGCCGCCAGAAAGCCTTTTTCGCCCAGCGCATTGAGTGGCGGAGATTCTTCGCTGTAGATCACGTCGGCCGGGGAGCGCTCACCCTCTTCCATAATCTGGCTGGCCAACTGGTTGCTGCTGCCCTTGCGCACGTTCACATGAATACCGGTGCTTGCCTCGAACGCTTTCGCAATGGCTTCACCCAGCTCTTTGTGCTGGCCGTTATACAAGGTGAGTTCTGGGATATCTGCGCCTTGGGCGCAGCTGGCGAACAAGGCCAGCGCCAGAGCAGGCAAGGCGCATAGGCGCAAGAGGGCACGTCGCATCGACATCCGGGCATATCTCCTCGATACAAAAGTGCGGCGATTATAAAGGAGATCGCTTTTCGAATGCGGTTGCAGTGAAGGTTAGGTACTTTACTAGCGCGCACAAAAAAGCCCGCTATTTGCGGGCTCTTTGTAGCGATGACGCTGAATTTGGTGCCCAGGAGAAGACTCGAACTTCCACGGCCGTAAAGCCACCAACACCTGAAGCTGGCGTGTCTACCAATTTCACCACCTGGGCATATCGAAGACTCACGTCGTCGATGGCGCGCACTATACGGCGGTCATATCGGGCTGTAAAGCCCCCTCCCTGAAAAAAGCTGCCAACAGGGGCTGGGCATGAATATGACGGAGAAATACATCTGCGCAAAAATGCAAAAGCCCGCTTTCGCGGGCTTTTGGAACGCAGTGGACTGAGGTAGTCTCGCGTTTGAATATGGTGCCCAGAAGAAGACTCGAACTTCCACGGCCGTAAGGCCACCAACACCTGAAGCTGGCGTGTCTACCAATTTCACCATCTGGGCAAATCGACTACTTGCGTCGTCGATGGCGCGCACTATACGGTTGCCGTATTGCAGTGTAAACCCCTGACCCCAAAAATATTTCCCACCGGTCGGGCGCCCTTTGCAGCCCTTTGAAGCGAGTAACGAGGCAATGCCACGACCAGGCTTTAACGGTCGGAATTTCCCGTTTCAACAGGGGTATGCCAAACTAACTTGCATATCACACAAGGTGAACACTCTCTAATGGCCGATTGGCAGTCCCTCGATCCCGAGGCCGCTCGTGAAGCGGAAAAATACGAAAATCCTATCCCCAGCCGTGAACTGATTCTGCACCACCTCGCCGAGCGTGGTTCCCCTGCGAGCCGCGAGCAGCTGGTAGAGGAGTTCGGCCTGGGGACCGAGGACCAGATCGAAGCATTGCGCCGCCGCCTGCGGGCGATGGAGCGCGATGCTCAGCTTATTTATACCCGCCGTGGCACCTACGCCCCGGTAGACAAGCTCGACCTGATCGCCGGCCGGGTCAGCGGTCACCGTGATGGGTTCGGCTTCCTTATTCCCGATGACGGCAGTGATGATCTGTTCCTGAGCCCGGCGCAGATGCGCCTGGTATTCGACGGCGACCGTGCGCTGGCGCGGGTATCCGGCCTGGACCGTCGTGGCCGCCGTGAAGGCGCGTTGGTCGAGGTGGTCAGCCGTGCCCATGAAAGCATCGTGGGCCGTTATTTCGAAGAGGGCGGTATCGGCTTCGTTCAGGCCGATAATCCCAAGGTGCAGCAGGAAGTACTGGTCACGCCGGGCCGTAATGGTGGAGCGCGCGTTGGCCAGTTCGTCGAGATCAAGATCACCCACTGGCCGACCGCGCGCTTCCAGCCTCAGGGCGATGTGATCGAAGTGCTGGGCAACTATATGGCCCCCGGCATGGAAATCGACGTTGCCCTGCGCAGCTACGATATCCCCCATGTGTGGCCCGAGGCGGTGGAAAAAGAAGCCGCGCGGCTCAAGCCCGAGGTGGAAGAAAAGCACAAGCAGAACCGGGTGGACCTGCGTCACCTGCCGTTTGTCACCATCGACGGTGAAGATGCGCGAGACTTCGACGACGCGGTGTATTGCGAGCCCAAGGGCCGCATCAAGATGTTTTCTGGCGGCTGGCGGTTGTTCGTGGCCATCGCCGATGTGTCCAGCTATGTGAAGATCGACTCCGCACTGGACGCGGAAGCCCAGGTACGGGGCAACTCGGTGTACTTCCCCGAGCGGGTAGTGCCGATGTTGCCCGAAGAGCTGTCAAACGGCCTGTGCTCCCTGAACCCCCACGTCGACCGCCTGGCAATGGTCTGCGAAATGACCATTTCCAAAAGCGGGCAGATGGTCGACTACAAGTTCTACGAAGCGGTTATCCATTCCCATGCTCGCCTGACCTACAACAAGGTCAGCACCATGCTCGAGCATTCCCGCAGCACCGAGGCGAAGGCGCTTCGCGGGGAATATGGCGAAGTGTTGCCGCACCTCAAGCAGCTGTATGCGCTGTACCAGGTGCTGCTTGCCGGGCGCCATGTGCGCGGCGCCATCGACTTCGAAACCCAGGAAACCCGCATTATCTTCGGCACCGAGCGCAAGATCGCCGAGATTCGCCCCACCACCCGCAACGATGCCCACAAGCTGATCGAGGAGTGCATGCTGGCCGCCAACGTGGCCACCGCCGAATTCCTCAAGAAGCACGAAGTGCCTGCGTTGTACCGGGTGCACGATGGCCCGCCGCCGGAGCGCCTGGAAAAACTGCGCGCCTTTCTCGGCGAGCTTGGCCTGTCGCTGCACAAGGGCAAGGAGGGGCCGAGCCCGAAGGATTACCAGGCGCTGCTGGAAACCATCAAGGATCGCCCGGACTTCCACCTGATCCAGACCGTCATGCTGCGCTCCCTGAGCCAGGCGGTGTATACCTCGGACAACCACGGCCACTTTGGCCTCAACTATCCCGCCTACACCCACTTCACTTCGCCGATCCGCCGCTACCCGGACCTGCTTGTGCACCGGGCCATACGCAGCGTGATCCGTTCCAAGCGCGAAACCCCGCATGTGGTGCGTGCCGGCGCCGCTGCAATGCCCAAGGCGCGCATCTACCCGTACGACGAGGCCGCGCTCGAACAGCTCGGCGAGCAGTGCTCGATGACCGAGCGCCGGGCCGATGAAGCCACCCGTGATGTGGTGAACTGGCTCAAGTGCGAGTACATGAAAGACCGCGTGGGCGAAGTGTTCCCAGGCGTGATTACCGCGACCACCGGTTTTGGCCTGTTCGTGGAACTCACCGACATCTACGTCGAAGGCCTGGTGCATGTTTCGGCCTTGCCGGGGGACTACTACCACTACGACCAGGTCCACCATCGCCTTACCGGCGAGCGGACCGGCCGCAGTTTCCGCCTCGGCGACACTATCGCGGTGCGGGTGATGCGGGTTGACCTTGATGAGCGCAAGATCGACTTCGAGTTGGCTGACAAAACCCCTGAGAAGGGCTCCGATAGCAATTCGCGCAAGTCTCGCAAGCCTGCCGATAAAGGGCCTGCGGCTTCCGCCTCCGCGCCGGCCGCTGCCGTGCCACCGGCCGAGCCGGCCCGCCCGCGCAAGCGCAAGGCAGGGAAGGACCCGGCCGTCGACGACGCCTATCGCGCCTCTCATGCCACGGCCAACAACGCCGAAGTGCGCAAGAGCCGCGAAATGAAAAAGGCGCTGATGAGCGAAGCCCGGCATGGCAACCCGGCCAAGGCCGACGCCGCCAAGCCGACCAAGCACCGCAAGGGGCCGCCTAAAGCCGGCTCGCGCAAGACCAAGGCAAGAACATGAGTCAGCTGGAAAAAATCTACGGCGTACATGCCGTCGAAGCATTGCTGCGCCACCATCCTCGCCGGGTCAAGCAGATCTGGCTGTCCGAGGGGCGTAGCGAGCCTCGCCTGCAAGCGCTGTTGGAGCTGGCCGGGCAACATCGGGTGGCGATCGGTGCCGCTGAACGCAAAGAGCTCGATGCCTGGGTCGAGGGCGTGCATCAAGGCGTGGTGGCGGATGTGAGCCCCAGCCAAGTGTGGGGCGAAGCCATGCTCGAGGAGTTACTCGACCGCCACGACGGGCCACCGCTGCTGCTGGTGCTCGACGGCGTGACCGACCCACATAACCTTGGCGCCTGCCTGCGCACCGCCGATGCTGCCGGCGCTCTGGCGGTGATCATCCCTAAGGACAAAGCCGCCACGCTCACCCCGGTGGTGCGTAAGGTCGCCTGCGGCGCGGCGGAAGTCATTCCGCTGGTGGCCGTGACCAACCTGGCCCGTAGCCTGGAAAAACTCCAGCAGCGTGGGCTATGGATCGTCGGCACCGCCGGCGAGGCGGACAAAGAAATCTACCAGCAAGACCTCACCGGCCCACTGGTGCTGGTGATGGGGGCCGAAGGCAAGGGCATGCGGCGCTTGACCCGCGAGCATTGCGACCATCTGGTGAAGCTGCCCATGGGCGGCAGTGTCAGCAGCCTGAACGTCTCCGTAGCCACCGGCGTATGCCTGTTCGAAGCCGTGCGCCAGCGCAAGGGCCGCTGAATGTAGAAGCGGGCAAAACCTGCGAGCCACGGCCTCGGGGTTCGTGGGCAGGCGCCAGCTCCTGCACGCCAAGGCCGTAGCAGCCAGGCTTGCCCGCGATCAGATGCAGCTCCGCGTAATCCCTATCGCCGGCAAGCCGTGCTGCTGCGCGTTAGCGTTTGCGGGCCAACCGTAGAATCTCCTGCAGCAGCCCCCGGCCCCGCGCCGAACTCTTTGGGGCCGGGCGGGGCCCGGAATGAGCGCTCAAGGTTCGCGGGCAGCACCTGTTGGCTTGTTTATGGGGCTGGTCAAATATTCGCCAATTGCCTTGCTTAAGCCCAGCCCCTTCTCTACAATTGCGCCCCTTGCCCAGGTGGCAGGCGTATTTGCGCCCGGCCGAGGCAAGCATCAGAAACATTAACTCCTTGTCTGACCGGTATCCCGGCAGGCTACAACCCGTAAGGAGCATTCATGCGTCATTACGAAATCATCTTCCTGGTCCACCCGGACCAGAGCGAGCAAGTCGGCGGCATGGTCGAGCGTTACACCAAGCTGATCGAAGAAGACGGTGGCAAGATTCACCGCCTGGAAGACTGGGGCCGTCGTCAACTGGCCTATGCAATCAACAACGTTCACAAGGCTCACTACGTGATGCTGAACGTCGAGTGCACTGGCAAGGCCCTGGCCGAGCTGGAAGACAGCTTCCGCTACAACGATGCCGTGATCCGTAACCTTGTGATCCGTCGCGACGAAGCCGTTACCGGCCCGTCCGAAATGCTCAAGGCTGAAGAGAACCGCAGCGAGCGCCGTGAGCGTCGTGACCGTCCTGAGCAAGCTGAAAACGCCGACGGCGATGACAGCGACAGCAGCGACAACAGCGACAACAGCGACAACGCTGACGAGTAATCCACGGATCTTTAGAGGAGCCTGTTAAATGGCACGTTTCTTCCGTCGTCGTAAATTCTGCCGCTTCACCGCAGAAAACGTTAAAGAGATCGACTACAAAGATCTCAACACCCTGAAAGCTTACGTATCTGAAACCGGCAAGATCGTTCCTAGCCGCATCACGGGTACCAAGGCTCGTTATCAGCGTCAGCTGGCTACCGCTATCAAGCGCGCCCGCTTCCTGGCCCTGCTGCCTTACACCGACAGCCACGGCCGCTGATACGGGCTTTGTCGACAAGCAGTAAAGGATAGAGCGCATGCGTGCCTTGGCTGATTTCATCATGCGGGGTCGTATGCAAGCCACCCTGGTGGTGGCTGGATGTGCGGCGTTGCCGCTGTTGTTCTGGTTGAGTGCTGCCGCGGGTTGCCTAGTGCTGCTGCGGCGGGGGCTGAGCGACGCCATTGGCGTGCTTGCCTGGGGGGTGCTGCCGGCGTTGGTCTGGTGGTACTTCGGTGAACCTCGCACCTTGCTGGTGCTGCTCGGTTCACTGGGCCTCGCGGCGTTGTTGCGCGCGGGGTGGACCTGGGACAGGTTGCTGCTGGCGAGTATCGGCCTGGGTGTGGTGTATGGCGTGGTGCTGGGCGCTGTCTTTGGCGAGGCCCTGAACCAGCTGGCGGTGGCGATGAACAGCCACTTGCCCAACCTGCTCGGTGATATCTACCAGCGCTTGTCGCTGGAAGAGCAGGCCCACCTGGAGGCGTTGATCGCCCCGGTACTGATCGGACTGATAGCAGCACTGTTGCAGGCCGTCAGCTTGTTGGCCCTGATGTTGGGGCGCTACTGGCAGGCCGTGTTGTACAACCCGGGAGGTTTCGGGCGCGAGTTCCGCGCCGCGAGGATTCCCGGCGCCATGGCGCTAGCGCTGCTGGCGTGCATGCTGGTTGGGCCGCAGTTTGGCCCGCGGGTGGCGATGTTGACGCCCATCTGCAGCGTGCCGCTGGTGTTCGCGGGCTTCGCCCTGGTGCATGGGCTGGCCGCGCGCGGCAAGCTCGGCCGATTCTGGCTGGTAGGGTTGTACGTCACGTTCCTGCTGTTTATGCAGCTGGCCTATCTGTTGCTCGTGGTCTTGGCCATTGTCGACAGCCTGATTGATTTTCGCGGCCGCCTGGCTCCCGAACAGGGAGATGACCAGGGATCCGCGAACGGTGAAGGTTAAAAGTTAAGAGGTTAATACCAAATGGAACTGATCCTGCTGGAAAAAATCGCCAACCTGGGCAACCTGGGCGACAAGGTAAGCGTAAAGGCTGGTTACGGCCGTAACTACCTGCTGCCACAAGGCAAGGCCACTGCCGCGACCGAAGCCAACCTGGCTGCGTTCGAAGCTCGCCGCGCCGACCTGGAAAAAGCAGCTGCCGACAAGAAGGCTTCGGCTGAAAGCCGCGCTGCTCAACTGGCCGAACTGGAAGTCACCATCACCGCCACCGCTGGCGATGAAGGCAAGCTGTTCGGTTCGATCGGCACCCACGACATCGCTGACGCACTGACCGCCTCTGGCGTGGAAGTGGCCAAGGCTGAAGTACGTCTGCCGAACGGCACCATCCGTAACGTCGGTGAATACGACGTTGCCGTGCACCTGCACAGCGACGTCGAAGCCACCGTTCGCGTTGTGGTTGTAGCTGCCTAAGCTGTTGGTTGGCGTTTGCCAGCCAGTTAACATTGGGCACGGTCCTGCATTGCAGGCCGTGCCCTTTGTTTTTACCGAACCACACTCAAGATTCCGCCGGTTATGAACGAGATTTCGACGCCCGAGCAATACGACCTGCAAACCGCCGCGCTCAAGGTCCCGCCGCATTCCATCGAGGCCGAACAGGCCGTGCTCGGTGGCTTGATGCTGGACAACAATGCCTGGGAGCGGGTGCTAGACCAGGTATCGGACGGCGACTTCTATCGGCATGACCACCGCCTGATCTTCCGTGCCATCGCTCGCCTGGCCGACCAGAACGTCCCCTTCGACGTGGTTACCCTGCATGAGCAACTGGACAAGGAAGGTCAAGCCAACCAGGTAGGTGGTTTGGCTTACCTGGGCGAGCTGGCCAAGAACATCCCCTCGGTCGCCAACATCAAGGCTTATGCGCAGATCGTGCGAGAGCGGGCGACCCTGCGCCAGTTGATCAGCATCAGCAGCGACATCGCCGACAGCGCATTCAACCCGCAAGGGCGTAACGCAGCGGAGATTCTCGATGAAGCCGAGCGGCAGATCTTCCAGATCGCCGAAGCGCGGCCGAAAACAGGCGGCCCCGTGGGCGTGAACGACCTGCTGACCAAGGCCATCGACCGCATCGACACCCTGTTCAATACCGACCAGGCCATCACCGGCCTGTCCACCGGCTATGCCGACCTCGATGACAAGACCAGCGGCCTGCAACCGGCGGACCTGGTGATCGTGGCCGGACGACCGTCCATGGGTAAGACCACCTTCGCCATGAACCTGGTGGAGAACGCGGTACTGCGCAGCGACAAGGTGGTGCTGGTGTATTCCCTGGAGATGCCCGGCGATTCCCTGGTAATGCGTATGCTGTCGTCGCTGGGCCGTATCGATCAGACCAAGGTCCGTAGCGGCCGGCTGGACGACGACGATTGGCCGCGGCTCACCTCCGCGGTGAACCTGCTCAACGACCGCAAGCTGTTCATCGACGACACCGCTGGCATCAGCCCCTCGGAAATGCGCGCCCGTACACGGCGTATCGTTCGCGAGCACGGCGAAATCGCCATGATCATGATCGACTACCTGCAGTTGATGCAGATTCCCGGCTCCAGTGGCGACAACCGTACCAACGAGATTTCCGAGATCTCTCGCTCGCTCAAGGCCCTGGCCAAGGAATTCGGCTGCCCAGTGATCGCCTTGTCGCAGCTCAACCGCTCCCTCGAACAGCGCCCGAACAAGCGGCCGGTCAACTCGGACCTGCGGGAATCCGGAGCGATCGAGCAGGACGCCGACGTGATCATGTTCGTGTACCGGGACGAGGTCTATCACCCCGAAACCGAACACAAGGGCATTGCCGAGATCATCATCGGCAAGCAGCGGAACGGCCCCATCGGCACCGTGCGCCTGGCGTTTATCGGCAAGTACACGCGGTTTGAGAACCTGGCGCCGGGCAGCTACCAGTTCGACGACGAGTAACCGGCAATTGTGGCTTCGCCCGCGCCCACGCTGTAGGGCCGGGTGAAACCCGGGAACGATTCGGCCGGTAAATCCGACAAGAGTGGTCGGATTTGGTTAATTTTTGTGCTAATCTCCGCGGCCGCGAATTCACGCGGGCCATCCGCCACAACCTCGGTTATCGCCATGCAAGCAGCCAAGCCGCTATTCGACTATCCAAAGTACTGGGCCGAATGTTTCGGGCCGGCGCCTTTCCTGCCTATGAGCCGGGAAGAAATGGATCAGCTTGGCTGGGACTCCTGCGACATCATCATTGTCAGCGGCGATGCGTATGTAGACCACCCATCGTTTGGCATGGCGATCATCGGCCGTCTGCTCGAGTCCCAGGGTTTCCGCGTGGGCATCATTGCCCAGCCAGACTGGACCAACAAAGCCGACTTCATGAAGCTGGGCGAGCCGAACCTGTTCTTCGGCGTGGCCGCTGGCAACATGGACTCGATGATCAACCGCTACACCGCGGACAAGAAAATCCGCTCCGACGACGCCTATACCCCCGGCGGCCTGGCGGGCAAGCGGCCTGACCGTGCCAGCCTGGTGTATAGCCAGCGCTGCAAGGAAGCCTACCGCCATGTGCCCATCGTGCTGGGCGGCATCGAGGCCTCGCTGCGGCGCATCGCGCACTATGACTACTGGCAGGACAAGGTTCGCCATTCGATCCTGATCGACGCCTGCGCCGATATCCTGCTGTACGGCAACGCCGAGCGTGCCGTGGTCGAAGTGGCCCAGCGGTTGGCGGCGGGCGAAAAGGTCGAGAGCATCACCGACATTCGTGGCACCGCCTTCGTGCGCCGCGATACGCCGCAGGGCTGGTATGAGGTGGACTCCACCCGGATCGACCGCCCCGGCAAGGTCGATAAGATCATCAACCCCTATGTGAACACCCAGGACACCCAGGCCTGCGCCATCGAGCAGGAAAAGGGGCCGGTAGAAGACCCAACCGAAGCCAAGGTCGTGCAGATCCTCGAAAGCCCGCGCATGACCCGCGACAAAACGGTGATCCGCCTGCCGTCGTACGAGAAAGTGCGTAACGATGCGGTGCTCTACGCCCACGCCAACCGCGTGCTGCATTTGGAAACCAACCCCGGCAACGCGCGGGCGTTGGTGCAGAAACACGGCGAGGTGGATGTGTGGTTCAACCCGCCGCCCATTCCCATGACCACCGAGGAAATGGACTACGTGTTCGGCATGCCGTATGCGCGCATTCCACACCCTGCGTATGGCAAGGAAAAGATCCCGGCCTACGAGATGATCCGTTTCTCGGTGAATATCATGCGCGGCTGCTTTGGTGGCTGCACCTTCTGCTCCATCACCGAGCATGAAGGCCGCATCATCCAGAACCGCTCCGAAGAATCGATCATTCGTGAAATCGAAGAAATCCGTGACAAGGTCCCGGGCTTCACTGGGGTGATTTCCGACCTGGGCGGCCCGACCGCCAACATGTACCGCATCGCCTGCAAAAGCCCGGAAATCGAATCCGCCTGCCGCAAGCCGTCTTGCGTGTTCCCAGGCATTTGCCCGAACCTCAATACCGACCATTCGGCGCTGATCCAGCTATACCGAAGCGCCCGGGCCTTGCCGGGCGTGAAGAAAATCCTCATCGCCTCGGGGCTGCGCTACGACCTGGCGGTCGAGTCGCCGGAATACGTCAAGGAGCTGGTCACCCACCATGTGGGCGGCTACCTGAAGATCGCCCCGGAGCATACCGAGGAAGGCCCGCTCAACCAGATGATGAAGCCGGGCATCGGCAGCTATGACCGCTTCAAGCGCATGTTCGAGAAGTACTCGAAAGAGGCGGGCAAGGAGCAGTACCTGATCCCGTACTTCATCGCGGCACACCCCGGCACCACCGATGAAGACATGATGAACCTGGCGCTGTGGCTCAAGGGCAACGGCTTCCGCGCGGACCAGGTGCAGGCGTTCTACCCCTCGCCCATGGCCTCGGCTACGGCGATGTACCACTCGGGCAAGAACCCGCTGCGCAAGGTGACCTACAAGAGCCCCGCAGTGAGCATCGTCAAGAGCGAGGCCCAGCGCCGCTTGCACAAGGCCTTCTTGCGTTATCACGACCCCAAGGGCTGGCCGATGCTGCGCGAGGCGCTTGAGCGCATGGGCCGCGCCGACCTGATCGGCCCAGGCAAGCATCAGTTGATTCCGGCGCATCAGCCTGAGGTGGATACCTACACCAGTGCGCGGCGCAAGAACTCTACCCCGGCGGGCAGTCACAAGGTTGGCCGCGAGCAGCGGATCCTTACCCAGCATACCGGCCTGCCGCCCCGTGCCAGCGATGGCAGCAAGCCTTGGGACAAGCGCGAGGAAGCCAAGGCCGCGGCCCAGGCGCGCCGCGATCAGGCGGCCCGGGCTGGCAAGGGGAATGGCAACGGCAAGAAGAAGCCCAGCCGGCAACCGGTGATCCCACGCTGATCACGGCCCTTCGAACAAGGTGAAGCTGCCGGGCGCGAGCGCATGCTGGAACGCTTCGATGCCGGTCAAGCAAGAGGGGCAGGCCGGCCGTTGCGTATAAAGGACGGCTCGCCGTACCGCTTGGTGGTCGATGGGGTGATTGGTCAGGTGCACCAGGATGTTGCGCTCCGAATCCAATGTCCGGGGGTTTTCCAGATAGTGCATGAAAGTGCTGCGTTTATTCAGGTCGGGTAGCCACACCACCGAGGTGTACTGGATGGTTCTGGGTTGGCAATCGATATACCGCACGCCCCCAGGGGAAACCTTCGCCAGCCCTTCTTCGCGCCATCCCGCTGGCAGGGTATTAGCCAGAGGCAGGGCACTCTCGCTTCTCCTGAGCCCCGACAGGCTGAAATAGACCTCTTTCAATGGCTGCCCATCCTTGACCAATTCCACGGCCAGGTATGCCAGGTTGCGAGTGCCGAGCGCGGCGCGCAGCCGTGCCGGATCGTAGAGGTCGGCGACGCCGAACTGCCCAGGTCGAACGAATAGCTCATTGACCTGAGCCGCAATCGCCTCCAACTGCTGCAGGGGCGTATGCGGCGTGAGTGCATGGATGTAAGTAGCGTTTTCACGGATAGCCTCGACCACCGCTCGCCTGGCATAGCGGTTATACAGCACGGCCATTTTCCGCGTGGTGGCCAGCTCGAAGCGCTCAGTGAAGAAGGGCGCGATTGCTTCCTCCCGCGCGGCCACCACCTCATCACTGAGGTTGGCCAGTGCTTCGTTCATCCGTGCCTCGCCTTGCCGCGCGATCAGCCTGTTGGCATCCAGTGAGCCCACATAGATATTGGCAAGGTGGTCGTCGTCGGTGTACGTCGTTACGTTTTCAGGCTCGCGCGTCAGCGACAGCTTTTCAAGTTGCAGGGCATCTCCATCGGCCAGGCTCGCGGCATAGAACAAGTCTTTGTCCACCCGGGTAACCAGGCGCAGCGTAGCGCTGGGTCGGTGGCGCACGACCACGGCAGACACTTCGCGGCTATCGCTAACACCTGGTATCAGGCCCTCTTCAATACGGATGCGCTTGAAGATCTGGTTTCCGCCAAGCAACCGCGCAGCCAGCCTGGGCTTGTAATCGCCATAGCGGACAACCCGGCGTTCGATGCGTAGTTCGTTGCCGACAATGCGATGAACCTGGCGGCCATGAACGAGCCGGCCTCCCTGGGCGTTTATCTTGAAGTGCTCGAACCAGCTGACTGGGCCTGCTTCGGTCGCCGTCACGGCTTCAAGCCCATGATAGTTGCGGGTGGCGAAGGTGTTGTTTGCGACGCAATCCAGCCCAGGTGTGCGGGCGCGTCGGCACGGCAATGGCCAGAGCTGAGGCTCGGGCGCCCATTCACGCTGACGTATCAAGGCTATTTCACCGCTCGCCGCCCGCCCTTGACGATAGGGCGTGCCGCCAAGCATTAGCGTCAGCTCGTCATCCTGGCGAAACCACTGTATCGCCAGCCCCGAATGATCCAGCTCGATAGCGGGCCGGCCGAATTTCGTGACGATGGGCAATACGTCCGGCGCGACGAATAACCGATCCCCAGGCGCGGACAGAGGAAGGGCGGGGCCAAAGGGAAGCAGGTTTTGGGCATCGACCAAAAGCAGGCCCTTCGAATCACCGAGCGCCGTAGATACTGCGATTTCAAGTTGCATTCCTAACCGGGCGGCTTTTAAAGACTCACCCGACGCCTCGGTGATTACCCCGCCCAATACCTGGGTCGACGTAGGTAAAACTTGCCTGGCGAGGCCGTCCTGGGCTCGCAGCGATCGGGCCAAGGCAGTGTTTGCGGCGTCACCGGCCAACGCGAACAGCCGTGAAAGTTCTTCTGCCGATGAAGGCGCGGAAGCTGCAAGGCTACTTCGAGCTGTAGCGGAAAGGCCCCCTAACTTGCGGATGGCCCACTTTGCGGTGGTATGGAATGTTGTTTTTGCCAGCCGGGCGGTGGTCGCCACCAACTTCGCAGCAGGAAGTGCAGTGGTGAAGGCATCGAACGTCAGGCCATACAGCCCATCCTTCAAAGCGCCATAGTCGCCGGTTTCGCGCCACTGCTGGATGTTTTCGATCGAGGACCAGAAGGGTACCAACGCCTTGACGATACCTAGCAGCCGGCTCGGTCGCTCCGAAGGTACTTGGCCTCTTGCGGTGTCGCGCAGGGCGGGCATGCCTGCGGCGAAGAAGGTGTGAGCGAAGGTGTGCGCCAAAGCCTCCAGCCGAGGCCGTGATTCGCTTTGGTGCGCATCGAACGTTGCAACGCGGGTGAGGATAAGCTGGCCGTGGGCTTCTGGCCGTGGCGGTACGCCGGTCGAGTACGCTTGCCAGTCAAGCGGTAGGTCAGTCGCCAGCCGATAGACAAAGCTGTAGTGGTTGCCATAGACGGGGCCACTGCCTTTGCCGGTGTCATACACCTCGCCCCCTATGACCAGATCATTGATGTCATCGCGACGCCCCAGCCAACCCGCGCCTGGGAGCCATTCATAAACATATCGGCGGCCTTCGAAGTCACTGGTCATGACAACGCCGCCTCGGCCGGTGGAGGCGATGATCAGCGGATGGGCCGCATCGTTATAGGCCTCAACGCTTAAGGCTTCCTCCCGTACCGAGTACATCTGCACAACGCCGTGGGTAAGAATCGAGCGGTTTTCGGCATCCAGCTCATCCAGTAAAGCGCTGGCCAAATCCCGAATCGCAAGCACTTGCTGGTCAGCCCAGCGGGTGAATGCGCTGTCGAACTGAGCAGAGATATCTTCGAACTGCTTCGGCCAACGGCTTCCAAAGAATGGCCGAGTACTGAAGGGGGTCCATGCCAGAGGATCTTCCAGCAACGCCCCGGTAGCTACCAAGTCCCGCAGCGAGCGGTTGAAAAAACCCACCGCCAAGCTGTTGGGTATGCACAGTTCATCCGGATCCAGCGCGTGCTCGTAAAGGTACAGGTCGACCAGCTCCAACCGTTTGGGCATGGGACGAGACAGCGCCTGCGCGGCTGAATGGAGCCGCGCGTGCCAGCTTAGGTAGGCCTCGACCGCGCGGGCGTAACCTTCCAGCGTTGGGAGCACGGTGCCGCCGCTATTGACCTGTGCATTGGCCCAATGCCACGCCGGCTCGGCCAGGCAACTCAAGTACTGGGCGCGGGCGGTCGTGTGGTCAAAGGCGGCCACGCGTTGGGCTGCCTTCAGTAACTGCTGGTAGGGCAACCGCTCCAATGCCGCCGGCGCTAGTACATTCACCAGCCTGGCGGCCTGCGCGATTTCTACCCAAGCGCTGCTGCTCAAAAAGGGCAGGGAGGCTGGCAAGGTCGGGCAGCGCAGTTCAGGTGGCATGTTCGCGCGCAAGCAATACAGCGCGAAGGTGGCCACGCTCCTGTCCGCCACGATGCCGGCTTCCACCCAGTACGCCGCTAGCGCCTGCAGGATGTGAGGGAAGGTCTTGCCACGGTAGGCCGGGCTGTAGATCTTGAAGCCGGCAAGGTTGCGGTGAGGGTCCAGGTGCAACGCAACGGCCTTGCGCAACAGCCGTGAAATCACCCGAGGAGAGGTCGGCGACCTGGCGTCTCCGGCATACCATCCCAGCTGGTCCAGCAAATGCCGAACGAACGAACCGTCCAATGCGCGAGCGGTCACGTAGGCCATCAAAGTGGCTGGCAGCCGTGCAATGCGCGCTGTGCTGTAATTTTCCAGCACTTCGTCCGCCAGCAGGCTGAGCAGGTCATGGCGTTCACCTTCGGTGTACTCGGCGCATACTGCCTTTATGGCTTGCTCGTCCACGGGCCCAAGCCAGCAGTCGATATTGGGCGCTTGGGCATCAAGCGCGGCCAGCCGCTCTTCTCGTTGTTGTTCTAGCCTGTCCAAGGCAACCCTGAGTCCTGCATGATCGATAACGTTATTCAGCCCTTGCTGCTGCAGATAGTCGGTGACCGACACCCGTTGTACTGCGCTCGGGTCATCAGGGTCAGGCGCCTGTGGATAGAACAAGGGTTCGCCGAGTCGAAGGTGGGCCCGCGGTGTTTTCAGCAAGCGGTGGCCAAAGGTGATGAAGCGGTCCAGGCGGGTCAGTTTGGCATCGGCCCAGGGCGCTAAAGGAGATGGCTGGTACGGCGGTATGGCGTTCATTGCAAGGACCTCTCGATTCAGGAGAGCCGAGCACAGCACCGGACAGCTCCGGTCTTGAGGCGCATATCTATCGGCTGCGCCGTTGCGGTGCAGTACCGCGAACCCAATGCAGGGCCGGTGTCGCCAGAAAGGGTGCGTGAGGTGTGGTGGCGCCGAGCAATAAGGGCGGTTGTGCATGGCACAACTCTTGCGCTGTTCTTGAACCGCTTTACCTTGCAGGAGGCACGCTGTGTCGATTCATGTTGCGTTGAACCACGTCACGGATTACCGCTACGACCGGGCGGTAGAGCTTGGGCCGCAGATCGTTCGCCTACGCCCCGCGCCCCACAGCCGCACGCGGATCCTCTCGTACTCACTCAAGGTCCAGCCGGAAAACCACTTCATCAATTGGCAACAGGACCCCCAAGGCAACTACCTGGCGCGGCTGGTCTTCCCGGAAAAAACCGAGCGGCTGCGCATCGAGGTGGATCTGGTCGCGGAAATGGCGGTGTTCAACCCCTTCGACTTCTTCCTTGAACCCTATGCCGACACCGTCCCGTTCAGCTACGCAGGCGATGAGCGCCGCGAGCTAGCGCCCTACCTGGAAAAGCTGCCGCTGTCGCCGCGCCTGGCCGCCTATATCGAAAGTATCGAGCGCGAGCCGCTGCCAACCGTGGAGTTTCTGGTGCAGCTCAACCAGCGCATCAGCCAGGATGTGGAGTACCTGATCCGCATGGAGCCGGGGGTACAGCCGCCCGAGCAAACGCTTGAACTGGGCCGAGGCTCATGCCGGGACTCAGCCTGGCTGCTGGTGCAAGTGCTGCGCAACCTGGGCCTGGCGGCGCGCTTCGTCTCTGGCTACCTCATCCAACTGACGGCAGACGTCAAGGCGCTGGACGGCCCCGCTGGTACCGACGTGGACTTCACCGACCTGCACGCCTGGTGCGAGGTTTACCTGCCAGGCGCCGGCTGGATTGGCCTGGATGCGACTTCGGGGCTGTTCGCCGGCGAGGGCCATATTCCGTTGGCCTGCAGCCCGGACCCAACCTCTGCGGCGCCCATCACTGGCAAGGTGGAGCCCTGCGAATGCGACTTCGCCCATGCCATGTCGGTGCGGCGTATCTGGGAAGCGCCCAGGGTGACTCGGCCTTACAGCGATGAGCAGTGGCAGGCGATTGTTGCCTTGGGCGAGCGCATCGATGGCGACCTGCAAGCCGGCGACGTGCGCTTGACCATGGGCGGCGAGCCGACCTTTGTGTCGATCGACCATCCGGACGGCGCGGAGTGGAACACCGCAGCGCTCGGCCCGAACAAGCGCCACCTCGCCTGCGAGCTCTACCAGCGCCTGCGTGAACGCTATGCGCCTGACGGCCTGGCCCACTTCGGCCAGGGTAAGTGGTACCCCGGCGAACAACTTCCGCGCTGGTCGCTCAACGCCTTTTGGCGGGCCGATGGGCAGCCGATCTGGCGTAACCCGCAGTTAATCGTCAGCGAGCAGGAAAACTATGCCGCCGACGCCGAACTTGCCGCGCGTTTTCTGGTGCAGGTGGCTGAGCGCCTGGGCTTGCCTGGGGACTATGTGTTCCCCGCGGTGGAAGACAGCCTCTATTACCTCTGGCGAGAGGGCACCCTGCCGGCCAACTTGACCGCCACCGATGCCCGCCTGGCCGACGAACTGGAACGCCATCGCCTGCGCAAGGTATTCACTCAGGGGCTGGACAAGGTGATCGGCCATGTACTGCCCCTGGCCCGCACCGCTACCCAAGACCGCTGGCACAGTAGCCGCTGGTTCCTGCGCGACGAGCAGTGCCGGCTGCTGCCTGGCGACTCGGCGCTGGGCTACCGGCTGCCGCTCGGCTCGTTGCCCTGGGCAGCGGAAAGCGATTATCCGTTTGTCCATGCCGCGGACCCTAACCAGAGCTTCCCGCCCTTGGCCATGCAGCCATCCGCCCCCGCTGCGTACAGCCAACTTCGCGGCAGCGCTCCACAGGCGGGTGAATCGGCCGGCTGGATCGCTCGTACCGCCCTGTGCGCCGAAGCCCGGGAGGGCCGGCTATATCTGTTCATGCCACCGCTGGAGCGGCTGGAAGACTACCTCGAACTGGTGGCCGAGATAGAAGCGGTCGCCGAGGCGCTGCGTTGCCCGGTGCTGCTCGAAGGCTACGAGCCACCGCAGGACCCACGGCTGTGCAACCTGCGCATTACGCCAGACCCCGGTGTGATCGAAGTGAACGTACAGCCATCGGCCACCTGGGCAGAGCTGGTCGAGCGCACCGAATTTCTCTATGAGCAGGCACGGCTTACCCGCCTGACCAGTGAAAAATTCATGGTCGATGGCCGTCACACCGGCACCGGCGGCGGCAACCACTTGGTGCTCGGCGGCGCCACCCCGGGCGACTCACCCTTCCTGCGGCGGCCAGACCTGCTGCGCAGCCTGATCAGCTACTGGCACGATCACCCTTCGCTGTCTTACCTGTTCTCCGGGCTGTTCATCGGCCCTACCTCGCAGGCACCACGGGTGGACGAGGCGCGCAACGATGCGCTCTATGAACTGGAAATCGCCTTCTCCCTGATGCCCGCCCCGGGCGAGGCAGTAGCGCCGTGGACAGTCGATCGGTTGCTGCGCAACCTGTTGGTCGATGTGAGTGGCAACACCCATCGGGCCGAGTTTTGCATCGACAAGCTTTACTCCCCTGACAGCGCTAGCGGCCGCCTGGGCCTGCTGGAGCTGCGTGCCTTCGAGATGCCACCGCACGCCCGCATGAGCCTGGCCCAGCAACTGTTGCTACGGGCATTGGTGGCGCGCTTCTGGCGCGAGCCCTACGCACCGGCGCGGTTGACCCGCTGGGGGACCGAGCTGCACGACCGCTTTCTGTTGCCGCACTTTATCGCCCAGGACTTCACCGATGTGCTCGGCGAGCTGTCGTTGGCCGGGTATGCCTTCGCGCCCGAATGGTTCGCCCCACACATGGAGTTCCGCTTTCCCAAAGTCGGCGATTACGCCGTGGCCGGCATCGAGCTGGAGCTGCGCCAGGCGCTGGAGCCTTGGCACGTGCTGGGCGAGGAGGGCACGGCCGGCGGCACTGTGCGCTACGTGGATTCATCACTGGAGCGCTTGCAGGTCAAGGTCAGTGGCATAGCGCCGCAGCGGTATGTGCTGACTTGCAACGGCGTGCCGGTACCGCTGCGCTCGACCGGGCGCGTGGGCGAGTTCGTGGCCGGGGTGCGTTACCGTGCCTGGCAGCCGGCCAACGCACTGCAGCCGACCATCGCCGTGCATGCGCCGCTGGTGTTCGACCTGGTAGACACCTGGACCCAGCACTCCATGGGTGGTTGCCAATACCATGTGACGCACCCCGGCGGGCGGACCTACGACACCTTCCCCGTCAACGCCAACGAAGCCGAAAGCCGCCGGCTGGCGCGTTTCTTCCGGCTCGGCCACACTCCCGGGACGATCGAGCTGCCGCCTCTGCACGTTGACGACGAGTTTCCGTTGACCCTGGATATGCGCCAGTTCCGTTAAGAGAGGCAAATCATCTGTAGCCGAGCATCGCATGCCAGACCTGCTTGACCACTACCCGCACGCCGCGGGTAGCTATCACGAGATGCTCGACCCTGCCGGGGCGGTGAGGCCCCACTGGCGGCGCCTGTACGAGCACCTGCGGCGCAGCACGCCGGCCCAATTGGGGCAGCGCCAAGACATGCTCAACCGGCAGATCCACGAGAACGGCGTGACCTATAACGTGTACGCCGACCCCAAGGGCGCAGACCGCCCCTGGGAGCTGGACCTGCTGCCCAACCTGATCGGGCCCGCCGAATGGCAATACCTGGAGGCCGGCATCGCCCAGCGCGCCCGGCTGCTCAATGCCGTGCTGGCCGATATCTACGGCCCGCAAACGCTGATGCACGAGGGGCTGTTGCCGACTGAACTGGTGTACGGCCACAACAACTTCCTGTGGCCGTGCCAGGGCATTCGGCCTCCGGCAAGCACTTTCCTGCACCTCTATGCCGTGGACTTGGCGCGCAGCCCGGACGGCCGTTGGTGGGTCACCGCCGACCGCACCCAGGCCCCCTCCGGCGCCGGTTATGCGCTGGAAAACCGAATGATCGTGTCCCGCGCCTTCCCGGACCTGTACCGCGACATGCAGGCACGGCACCTGGCGGGCTTTTTCCGCACCCTGCAAGAAACCCTCGCGCGGCTCGCCCCCGACGCCAGCGAAACGCCACTGGTGGTGGTGCTGACCCCGGGGCGCTTCAACGAGAGTTATTTCGAGCATCTATACCTGGCTCGCCAATTGGGCTACCCGCTGGTGGAGGGCACCGACCTCACGGTGCGCGATGCCACGGTTTACCTCAAGACCTTGAGCGGCCTGCGCCGAGTGCACGCGATACTGCGCCGGCTCGATGACGACTTCTGCGACCCGCTGGAGCTGCGCACCGATTCCGCGCTGGGTGTGCCAGGCCTGCTGCAGGCGGTCCGCGAAGGCCGGGTGCTGGTGGCGAACGCCTTGGGCAGCGGAGTGCTGGAGTCCCCAGGCCTGCTGGGCTTCCTGCCGGCGATCAACGAGCATTTGTTCGGTGAAAAGCTGTTGTTGCCGTCTATCGCTACTTGGTGGTGCGGTGAGCCGCCGGTCCTGGCCGATGCCCTGGAGCGCATGGCTGAACTGGTGTTCAAGCCGGCATTTCCCTCGCAAAGCTTTGGCCCGGTGTTCGGCCGTGACCTCGACGCCGCGCAGCGCTGTGCCCTGGCGGAGCGGATTCGAACGCGCCCCTACGCTTATGTGGGCCAGGCCATCGCACAGTTGTCCCAGGCGCCGGTGTGGCACGGGCCGAGCCAAGGCCTGCAGCCGCGCGCTATCGGCATGCGCATGTATGCAGTGGCTGAAGCACCGGCCACGGTGGTCGGCACGGCAGTGGGTTACCGGGTGTTGCCCGGCGGCCTGACCCGGGTGGCTGCGCACGCGGACGCGCAGGTCATCGCGATGCAGCGCGGCGGCGCCAGCAAAGACACCTGGATCCTTGGCGAGCCGGCGCCGAGCGCCGAGCAATGGCGTGCCCAGCGCGCACTCGGCGTTCAGGACGTGGTGCGCCAGGACCCTTACCTGCCCTCGCGGGTGGTCGAGAACCTGTTCTGGTTCGGCCGTTACTGTGAGCGTTGCGATGACAGCGCCAGGCTGCTGCGCATCATCCTCGCCCGGCAGGTGGAAGGCGACGACGCCCAGGCCCTGCACGCCGCAGTGGCGCTGGCGCAGTCGCTCAATGTGATGCCCGAGGAAGGCGACCTCGAAGCCCGCCTGCTGACCGCGCTGGTCGCCGAAGACTGGGCCTTCAGCCTGCGCAACAACCTGCAGCGGTTGCAGTGGGCGGCATCCCAGGTGCGGGGCAAGCTTTCTCGGGAAAACTGGCACGCGCTGGTCGAACTACAGCGTGAGTCGGCCAGGCTCGACGCGGTTGGGCCGGACCTGGGGGAAGCGCTGGACCTGCTCAACGGTTTGGTCGTCTCGCTTGCAGCGCTGTCCGGTTTCGCCCTGGACGACATGACCCGTGATGAGGGCTGGCGCTTTCTGATGATCGGCCGGCGCCTGGAACGCTTGCAGTTCCTGTGCGTGAGCCTTGCCGCCTGCCTGCGTAGCGAGCAGGTGTTCGAACACGCGGCGCTGGAGTGGCTGCTCGAGCTGGCCAACAGCAGCATCACTTATCGCTCCCGCTACTTGGCCGAGGCTCAGTTGATTCCAGTGCTCGATTTGCTGCTGCTGGACCCGCAAAACCCCCATGCGGTGCTGTTCCAGCTCAAGCAGGTGGCGCGCTCGCTGCGCCGCCTGCATGACGACCTGCGCATCCCGCGCGACCCGTGCTTCACCGGGCTGATCGAGCGCCTCACCGCGTTCGACCTGGGCGCGCTGGAGTACTCGCTGTTCGGCGTTGGCAGCGTGCGCGCCGTGCTCAGTGGCCTGGCGGGCTTGCTCGACGACATCGGCGCTGCCAGCGCCACGGTGTCTGACCGCCTTGCCTTGCGTCACTTCGCCCACGTGGATGACATCAGCCAGCGCACGGTGTCGGTATGAGCGGCGCACGCTACCGGGTATTGCATGACACCCATTACGGCTACGATGCCCCAGTCTCGCTGGCCAAGCAGCTGGCGCACCTGTGGCCCCGGCCTTGTGCCTGGCAGCTATGCCGCAGCCAGGCGCTGGAGATCACCCCGGCACCGACCCAGCGCATCGACGAGCACGATGTGTTCGGCAACCCGTTGACCCGGTTAGCGTTCGAGCGGCCTCATGACGCTTTGACGGTCAAGGCTAAACTGGAAGTGGAAGTGCTGCCGCGGCCGGTGGCGGATATCGCCGGGTCAGCGCCTTGGGAAAGCGCCCGCGACAGCCTGTGCTATAGCGGCCAGCCGATGCCTCGCGACCTGCTCAAGGCCTGCCGCTTTCGCTTCGAGTCACCCTATGTACGGCTGAAAAAGCATTTCGTGGCCTTTGCCGATAGCTGCTTCGCCCCGGGCCGGCCATTGCTCGAATGCGTTACCGCGCTGATGGGCAAGATCTTCCGCGAATTCACCTACGACGCCAGTGCCACCCATGTGGCCACGCCCCTGCTGGAGGTGCTGGAACGTCGCCGGGGCGTGTGCCAGGACTTCGCCCACTTGATGATCGCTTGCCTGCGTTCGCGCGGGCTGGCGGCCCGGTATGTAAGTGGCTACCTGCTGACCGAGCCGCCCCCGGGGCAACCCCGGCTGATCGGCGCCGACGCTTCGCACGCTTGGGTGGCCGTGTATTGCCCGGTCAACGGCTGGGTGGAATTCGACCCTACCAACGACCTGCGCCCGGGCTTGGGCCACGTGACCCTGGCATGGGGGCGGGATTTCTCTGATGTGTCGCCTCTTCGCGGGGTCATTCTCGGCGGCGGCAGCCATGACCCGGAGGTGCGGGTTACAGTGCTGCCGCTGCCCGCGTCGTGATCAGCGCAGGAGGTCGTCAGCCGGCTCGGTGCCGCTGGCGCCACAGGCGTAGGCCGCAAGCAGGCTGCGCAGGATGCTGTTGAAGTTCATGGTGGTTCTCCTCAAGTGTTGAGAAGGCTACGCCCGGCGGGCAAGATGGGCCCGTTGATCTTTTCCATGGGCGCGATAGACGAAGCGTTGGCCCATCACTCGGAGTGAATGCATGTTGCTCAAAGCCCTAGCTGCAAGTTTGCTTGGCCTGGTTGCGGCGCCCGCGCTGGCGGCGCAATGCCAGGCGACCATCGACTCCACGGACCAGATGACCTTCGACCAGAAGGCCATCGAGGTCAGCAAGAGCTGCAAGGCGTTCACCCTCACCCTGACCCATTCGGGTACCCTGCCGGCACAAGTCATGGGCCATAACTGGGTGCTGAGCAAGGAGGGCGACATGCGCGAGGTCGCCAGTGACGGCATGAGCGCCGGGCAGGCAAGCGATTACCTTAAGCCTGGGGATACGCGAGTGATCGCCCACACCAAGCTGATAGGCGCGGGTGAGCAAGACAGCGTCACCTTCGACGCCTCAGCCCTGGACCCTGCCACGGCCTATGCGTTCTTCTGCACCTTTCCGGGGCATATCGCAATGATGCAAGGGGCGATCAAATTGGTGGATTGAGGCACCGGTTCGCAGGCCTCGCACGCTTCCGGTTGCGCAATCCCAGGGGGCAGGCAACAGCTTGCGAGCCCTGGGCGCCAACGGCCGGCCCTACTACACCACCTTGAACACATGCCGCAGGTAGGACGCAAAGTTCGGGTCCCGGCATTGGGTCTTGGCAGCCTCGTCGGAAATCTTCGCCACCGGCTGACCATTGCAGCTGGTCATCTTCAGCACCATGCTCATGGGCGCCACACCGTTGATGTCGCACGTCAGGTTGGTGCCAATGCCGAAGCTGACATTGATACGTCCACGCAGCGCCCGGTACAGGTTCAAGGCCCTGGGCAAGTCCAGGCCATCGGAGAACACCAAGGTCTTGGTCATGGGGTCGATGCCCAGTTTGCGGTAGTGGGCGATGGCTTTTTCTGCCCAGGCCACGGGGTCGCCTGAGTCGTGGCGCAGGCCATCGAATAGTTTGGCGAAGAACAGATCGAAGTCGCGCAGGAAGGCATCCATGGTGATGGTATCGGTCAGTGCAATGCCCAGCAGGCCGCGGTATTCGCGGACCCAACAGTCCAGCGCGGCGATCTGGCTGTCGATCAGCCGAGGCCCAAGCTGCTGGTGGGCCATCACCCATTCGTGCGCCATGGTCCCCAGCGGTTTGAGGTCATATTTACGCGCCAGGTACACGTTGCTGGTGCCCACGAACCGACCAGGGAATTCAGCCTTGAGCAGGCGAACCACTTCATCTTGCACGCCGTAAGAGAACCGCCGACGCGTGCCGAAATCCGCGACCTGCAAACCTGCCAGCTCATCCACCGAGGCGTTGGCGACCAGCCAGTCGAACTTGCGATAGAGCTGATCTCGGGCCTGCTGCAGCGTTACTTGCGGGTTAAGGTTACGGTTGCGCACCTCGCTGACCATCGCCAACAGCGGCACCTCGAACAGAATGACGTGCAGCCAGGGGCCATGAAGCCGGATGTACAGCTCGTCGTTCTCTATGCCCAGCTGCACGTAGCGCAGGTTGAAACGGAACAACCCGAGAAAGCGCAGGAAATCTGGCTTCATGAAGTTGATGTTTTCGAGGAATGCGCTTTCGTCGTCGCTCAGGCCGAGCTCGCAGAGCCGTTCCAATTCTTCACGCAGGTAAGGCAGCCAAGGGCGCAGGTCCTCACCGTTGCGGCAGCGGAACTCCCACTCCACGTCTGTGTTGGGGTAATTGTGCAGCACCGCCTGCATCATCGAGAGCTTGTACAGGTCGGTGTCCAGCACAGATTGGATAACGCGGGTGCCAAACGGCGAATCGATCATCAGGGGCTCCAGGGCTATCGACGGCGTTCAGACAACAGGTCGAGCGAAAAGTAAGCCGGCTCGGCTGCCATAGGGTGCGCTTCTTGGCGCACTCCTGTTTCGACGGGGAACAACCGCTAACCTGACGTTGGATCGGGCGCTCGTGCCACACCTTAGATGGTGCGCGCCGTAGCGCACGCGCACTCAAACTGTGCAGTTCCGTTACGCTAGTTGTTACGTACAGGTTGCCCTGGCTTGCAGGTCTTGGTTGCTCCTTCGCCCTCATAGTGGTTGCACTTTATCTGTAACATGGTGCTACTAAGGTTGGGATAGACGGTTGCACGTCCCGTTAGGCCGCCCCCCGAGCCTTAGCCTGTGGGCTTATGTTTACGCCGTTTAGCGTAGCGAAAAGGTGATGGCACGACGCTTGCTCAGAGCATGACGCTGAAGTCGTTGTGCCAACTAAAAAAAGCTCAGGAGCACCACCTCATGTCGCAGACGTTTTACAAGAAAGGCTTTCTGGCCCTTGCAGTCGCCACCGCAATGGGCGTTGCGTCTTATGCTCAGGCTGATGTCAAGATCGCCGTCGCTGGCCCCATGACCGGTGCGAATGCTTCGTTCGGCCAACAGTTCGTGAAAGGCGCTGAGGCCGCGGCCGCGGCGATCAACGCGGCGGGCGGTATCAACGGTGAGAAGATCGTGCTGGTTCAGGGCGACGATGCGTGCGAGCCCAAGCAGGCGGTGGCGGTGGCGAACAAGTTGGTCGACCAGGACAAGGTCATCGCCGTGGTAGGTCACTTCTGCTCCTCCTCGACCATTCCTGCTTCTGAGGTTTATGCCGACGCTGGCGTCCTGGCGATCACCCCGGCGTCCACCAATCCGACCGTGACCGAGCGCGGTTTGGCGACCATGCTGCGCATGTGTGGCCGTGACGACCAGCAAGGGATCGTCGCGGGTAACTATATCGTCGACGTGTTGAAGGCCAAGAAAGTAGCGGTCATCAACGACAAGGACACCTATGGCAAGGGCCTGGCGGATGCTACGTCCAAACAGCTGAAGTCCCGTGGCGTGACCCCCGTGCTGGAAGAAGGCCTGACCCGCGGCGAGAAAGACTTTAGCGCCTTGGTGACCAAGATTCGCGGCACCGGCGCCGAAGTCGTGTTCTTCGGCGGCCTGCACCCAGAAGCAGGTCCCCTGGTACGTCAACTGCGCGAGCAGGGCCTGAAGGATGTGAAATTCGTGTCCGATGACGGCATCGTCACCGACGAACTGGTCACCACCGCTGGCGGCCCTCAATACGTAGACGGCGTCTACATGACCTTCGGTGCAGACCCACGCTTGATCGCCGACTCCAAGGCTGTGGTGGACGAGTTCCGCAAATCGGGCTACGAGCCGGAAGGCTATACGCTGTATGCCTACGCCTCGCTGCAAGCCATCGCCGCAGGCTTCAACGGCGCCAAGTCCAACAAGGGTGAAGACGCGGCCAAGTGGCTTAAAGCCAACTCGGTGAAGACCGTCATGGGTGAGAAGGCCTGGGATACCAAGGGCGACCTGAAGGTTTCCGACTACGTCGTGTACCAGTGGGGTTCCGACGGCAAGTACAAGCAACTCGAAAAACAAAAATAAGCCTGACGGCGGGGCGTTCCGGTGATCGTGCCGGCACGCCCCGTTCGTGCTTTACCCTGCCTCGCAACATTGCCACTGCAACACTCCAGCCGTTCGGCTGGGCAGGTGCAATGGCGCCCCAACACGTTCACGAGAGTGCATGATGGACGGTATTTTCCTGCAGCAAATGGTCAACGGGCTGACCCTGGGGTCGGTCTACGGGCTGATAGCCATCGGTTACACGATGGTCTACGGCATCATTGGCATGATCAACTTCGCCCACGGCGACGTGTACATGGTGTCTTGTTATCTTTCCGCCATCGGCCTGGCGGTACTGTCCTTCTTCGGCATCGAATCCTTTCCGTTCCTGATACTCGGCACCTTGATCTTCAGCATCGTGGTGACCGGCGTATACGGGTTCGTGATCGAACGGGTGGCCTACAAGCCACTGCGTAACTCCACCCGCCTGGCGCCGTTGATCAGCGCCATCGGTATTTCGCTGATCCTGCAAAACTACGTGCAGATCAGCCAGGGCTCTCGCCAGCAGGGCGTACCGACCTTGCTCGAAGGCGGCTGGCGCTTCGACGTGGGCACAGGCTTTGTGCAGCTGAGCTACACCAAGCTGTTCATCATCGTGGCGGCCTTCGTCGGCATGGGCGTGCTGACCTACATCATCAAATACACCAAGCTTGGCCGCATGTGCCGCGCGACTCAGCAAGACCGCAAGATGGCTTCGATCCTGGGCATCAACACCGATCGGGTCATTTCCTATGTGTTCGTGATCGGTGCATCCATGGCCGCGCTGGCCGGTGTACTGGTGACCATGAACTACGGCACCTTCGACTTCTATGCAGGCTTCATCATCGGCATCAAGGCCTTCACTGCGGCAGTGCTTGGCGGCATTGGCTCGCTGCCGGGCGCCATGCTCGGCGGGTTGATCCTGGGCGTTGCCGAATCCCAGTTCTCCGGCCTGGTGAACTCCGACTACAAGGATGTATTCAGCTTCGGCCTGCTGGTGCTGATTCTGATCTTCCGTCCCCAAGGCCTGCTGGGTCGCCCACTTGTGGCGAAGGTGTAACCATGTCTCCTGCGAACAACAAACCTGTAAACCTGAAGAAGAGCGTTATCGACGCGATCGTCGCTGGCCTGCTGGCGCTGATCGTGTTTGGCCCGATCGTGGGCATCGTGCTCGATGGCTACGGCTTCAACCTGCAGCCCGCGCGCACCGCCGTGCTCATCACCGTGGTCATGGCGGGGCGCTTCCTGCTCAGCCTGTTCCTGCAAACCCCCAAGGGCCTGCGCATTCTCCAGGGCTTCGAGGGCGGCGGCAGCGGTGTGCATGTGCTGGCGCCAGACTACAAGTCTCGGCTGCGCTGGATCATCCCGCTGCTGATCGTGATCGCCCTGGTGTTCCCAGTGTTCGCCAACAAGTACATGTTGACGGTCGTGATCCTCGGCTTGATCTACGTGCTGCTGGGCCTGGGCCTGAACATCGTGGTGGGGCTGGCCGGCCTGCTCGACCTGGGCTATGTAGCCTTCTATGCCATTGGCGCCTATGGCTTGGCGTTGGGCTATCAGTACCTGGGCCTTGGCTTCTGGTCGGCGCTGCCGCTGGCAGCGATAGCCGCGGCACTGGCGGGTTGCATCCTGGGCTTCCCGGTGCTGCGCATGCATGGCGACTATCTGGCCATCGTGACCCTGGGCTTCGGGGAAATCATCCGCCTGGTGCTCAATAACTGGCTGGATTTCACCGGCGGGCCAAACGGCGTACCCGTGCCGTCGCCGACCATTTTCGGCCTTGAATTCGGACGCCGGGCCAAGGATGGGGGGGTGCCTATCCATGAGTTCTTCGGCTTCGATTACAACCCCGACCTCAAATTCCTGTTCATCTACGGCGTGCTGTTCATCGTGGTCATGCTGGTGCTGTACATCAAGCACCGGCTTACCCGCATGCCAGTGGGCAGGGCCTGGGAAGCGTTGCGCGAGGACGAGATCGCTTGCCGCGCCATGGGCCTCAACCATGTACTGGTCAAACTGTCGGCGTTCACGCTGGGTGCATCCACCGCGGGCCTGGCAGGTGTGTTCTTCGCCAGCTACCAGGGCTTCGTCAATCCTACGTCCTTCACGTTCTTCGAGTCCGCGCTGATCCTGGCGATCGTGGTGCTCGGTGGCATGGGCTCCACCGTGGGGGTGGTCATCGCCGCCTTCGTGCTGACGGTGGCGCCGGAGTTGCTGCGCAGCTTCTCCGAATACCGGGTATTGCTGTTCGGCATTCTTATGGTGTTGATGATGATCTGGCGGCCGCGCGGGCTTATCCGCATCAGCCGCACCGGGGTGACCCCGCGTAAAGGAGTGGCGCCATGAGCGACGATATCATTCTGTCCGTCGAGCACTTGATGATGCAGTTCGGCGGCATCAAGGCGTTGAGCGACGTCAACCTGCAGGTCAAGCGCAACTCTATCTTTGCCCTGATTGGCCCTAACGGCGCCGGCAAGACCACGGTGTTCAACTGCCTTACCGGCTTCTACCGGGCCAGCGGCGGGCGCATCCAGCTCAATGCCCGCCATGGCAGCGTGGAAGTGATCAAACTGCTCGGCGAGCCGTTCAAGGCCACGGATTTCGTTTCGCCGCGGCGCTTCTTCAGCCGGCTGTACTACAAAATGTTCGGCGGCACCCACTTGGTCAACCGCGCCGGCCTGGCGCGTACCTTCCAGAACATTCGTCTGTTCAAGGAAATGTCGGTGGTGGAAAACCTGCTGGTAGCCCAGCACATGTGGGTGAACCGCAACATGCTCGCCGGCATCCTCAACACCCCTGGCTATCGCAAGGCTGAGGAGCGTGCCCTGGCCACCGCTTTCTATTGGCTGGAAGTGGTCGACCTGGTGGACTGCGCCAACCGGCTGGCCGGCGAGCTCTCCTATGGCCAGCAACGGCGGCTGGAGATTGCCCGGGCCATGTGTACGCGGCCGCAGGTGATTTGCCTGGACGAGCCCGCCGCCGGCCTCAACCCTCAGGAAACCGAAGCGCTCAGTGGCATGATCCGCCACTTGCGCGACCACCACGACATGACGGTGGTGTTGATCGAGCACGATATGGGCATGGTGATGAGTATTTCCGACGACATCGTGGTGCTGGACCACGGCAACGTGATCGCCATGGGCAAGCCCGAACAGATCCGTAACGACCCGAAAGTCATTGCCGCTTACCTGGGCGCGGACGAGGAGGAGCTGGTATGACTGCGCCTATCCTCGACGTCAAGGCCATCGATGTCTATTACGGCCCTATCCATGCGCTCAAGCAGGTTTCCTTGCACATCAACCCGGGTGAGACGGTCAGCCTGATCGGCTCCAACGGTGCGGGCAAGTCCACCCTGTTGATGTCCATTTTCGGCCAGCCAAGGGTGGCCAGCGGCCAGATCCTTTACCAAGGTACGGACATCAGCCAGAAGTCGTCCCACTACATCGCGTCCAACGGGATTGCCCAGTCGCCGGAAGGGCGGCGGGTGTTCCCGGACATGTCTGTGGAAGAAAACCTGATGATGGGGACCATCCCCATTGGCGACAAGCATTCGGGCGAAGACATGCAGCGGATGTTCGAGCTGTTCCCGCGGCTCAAGGAGCGGCGCAACCAGCGGGCAATGACCATGTCGGGCGGGGAGCAGCAGATGCTGGCCATTGCCCGAGCGCTGATGAGCCGACCCAAGCTGCTGCTGCTCGATGAGCCCTCGCTAGGCCTTGCCCCTATCGTGGTCAAGCAGATCTTCTCAACCCTGCGCGAGTTGGCTCAATCGGGCATGACGATCTTCTTGGTGGAGCAGAACGCAAACCATGCGCTCAGGCTTTCGGACCGTGCCTACGTAATGGTCAATGGGCAGATTCGCATGAGCGGCACGGGCCAGGAGCTGCTTGCCAACGACGATGTACGCAACGCTTACCTTGGCGGCCATTGACAATCCCAGTGCATTTCCCCTTTGCCCGGCAAATGTGGAAAACATTTTCCGGGCACCTTCGGAATGCGACTTCAGGTCGCATTCCGACTTTACTTATCCCCAACTGTTCTTAGCCCCAAATTCAGTGGACCAGCCTGTGAATAACCTGCTGGCATAACGCTATGCGCTTTGTGCTTCGTGGGCTCCAGGGGTTTGACTATTAATTGATCATGGTCACCTGTTCCCAGGTGCTATCAGGATGTCAAGCCTTGACAGGAGGGGGCGCGCCGAGTAAGTGGCCTGTGGATAAGTCTGTGTGAAACCCTTGGAAAGCTACCCTTGAACAGCCCTGGAGCACGGCTCGCACCCACTGGGCCGGGCCGTCTGGATTGCCGCTGAACGGTCCGCGTCGGGAAAAACACAGCGCCGGAGATTGTACCGGCCAGGCGCCACGGGCATGCTGACGCTCGAACCCACCACTGGCAGCCTTGGCCGCCACAACGAGGAGCACCCGATGACCTCCACCGTGTTTATCACTGGCGCTACGTCCGGCTTTGGCGAGGCTTGCGCACGGCGCTTTGCCCAGGCTGGCTGGTCGCTGATCATCACCGGGCGCCGCGAGGACCGCCTGCAGGCGCTCGCCGAGGAATTGTCCGCCCAGGTAGATGTGCTGCCGCTGACGGTGGACGTACGCGACCGCAAGGCCATGGAAGCGGCGATCGCAGGCCTGCCTGAACGTTTCGCCACCCTCACTGCATTGGTGAACAATGCCGGGCTGGCCCTGGGGGCGGACCCTGCGCCCCAATGCGACCTCGACGATTGGGACACCATGGTCGACACCAACATCAAAGGCCTGATCTACACCACCCGGCTGCTGCTGCCACGGTTGATTGCCCATGGCAGGGGAGCGGGTATCGTCAACCTGGGTTCGGTCGCTGGCAGCTATCCCTATCCTGGTAGCCACGTGTACGGCGGCACCAAGGCGTTCGTGAAGCAGTTCTCGCTGAGCCTGCGCTGCGACCTGCAGAACACTGGGGTGCGGGTCACCGACCTCGAGCCAGGCATGTGCGAGAGCGAGTTTTCATTGGTCCGCTTCGGTGGTGATCAGGCGCGCTATGACGCCACTTATGCCGGCGTGGAGCCGATTCAACCACATGACATCGCCGACACTATCTTCTGGATTCTCACTCAGCCGGCCCACATCAACATCAACCGGCTGGAGCTGATGCCGGTCAATCAATCGTGGGCGGGCTTTGCCGTGAATCGGCAGCAGAAGGGCTGAACGCCGCGGCCAAGGCTTCGAAGCAGGTGTAGAGGTGATAAGGGGTAGTGGACGGCATGTCTTGCCGGCTCACTGCCCCAGCCGCGTCACGGCATTCGAACCATCCTTCGGCGCGCAGGAACTGCGCCCGCAGCTGTTGCAGCCCCGCCATCAGGGCGCTCGCGCGTTCCGGTAGCAGGCTCAAGGCGCGCAGGTACTCCGCCTGAGCCCATATCCGGCGGGTGCCGTCGAGCAGGTTGCCGTCTGCGGTCAAGGTGGCGCACACCGCGCCATCGCGCAGGCCTTGCGCTTCGGAACGCGCCAGGGCCAAGCGCATACCTGCCGTCAGCGGGTGCGCCGCCAGGCGCGGCGAAGACGCCAGCAGGTAAAACCACTCGAACTGATGCCCGGGCTCGTACCAGTTGCCCGCGCTGGCGCATGGCATTTCCAGCAGCACCTGATGTTCGGCATCGAAGAAGTGCTGCCGCATGCCGTCGCACAGTGCCTGCAGCGCGCCTTCGGTAGCTGCGTCCGGGCGCGAATCCAAGGCAGCAAGGAAGGCCTCGGCCAGGTGCATCAGAGGATTTTGCAACGGCCCTTGGCCCAAGCTGGCCCAGTTACCGTCCAGGCAGGCGGTGTATAGCCCGTCGCCAATAGCGAAGCGCTGTATTGCCTGCAGCGCGTCATCCAGGCTAGCGGCCGCGGCTGGCGCCCGGCGCAAATAATGAGCGCAGGCGAACAGGATGAACGCGTGGGTGTACAGGTCCTTGCGGGTATCGAGCGGCGCGCCCAGGGCATCGACGCTGTAGAACCAGCCGCCATGCTCCGGGTCGGCGAAATGGCGGTTCAGCGAAGCGAACAACGCCGCGGCGCGCTCGGCGGCACCGGGGCGATCCCCCAGCGAGGTGAACACGAACAGTTGCCTGGCACAGGCCATGGCCCGATAGCGCTGCACCGGCAACGGCTGTTGGGCAGCATCCAGTGCCTCATAAGGCAAGCCGAGCGCGGCATTCCACCCCGGGCCCTCCCAAAGTGGCACGATGCCTTGGAGAAAGTGCTGCCACACCGTGGCGAAGGTTTCGGCAAGTTGGGAGGGCAGGGAGGCAGGCATGGACGGCTTCATGGGGCGGTAAATGCGCGCCACTCTAGCAGAAAACCACGCATCCTTCGCCGGGGCCATGCCCAGGTTCGCGGGCCGGGCAGGTGCTGGTAGGAGATTCTATGGTGCCCGCACACGCTAACGCGTAGCAGCGCGGCTTGCTGAAGACAGGCGCTACACGGCGCTGCGTTTGATCGCGGCAAGCCCGGCTGCTACAGGTAACGCGCCAAGCTTGCTTACGACGGCCTTCACTTAAGCGATACGGCCCGGTCCCACAGGTTGTGGTTGTGGCGTCCAAGCTCGCACAAGATGGCGCGAGCCTTCGAACCTGGCCTTGGCGCCTTGAATCACACCGCCAACAGATACCCACCGGCAATGGCCGCGCCGAGGCCGGCGAGGCGTACCAGGGGCGCCGCCGCCCTGGGCATCCAGCGCGCCAAGGCGAAGCCTGCGCCATGCAGCAGAGCGGTCGCGCCAATAAACCCGAGGGCGTAGGTCCAGGCGCTGGCCATGGCGGGGAGTTCCAAGCCATGTGCCAGCCCATGGCATAGGGCAAACCCGGCCGTGGCGAGCATCGCCAACGGCAGCGGCGGGCGGATCGCCAGCGCGACGGCCAGGCCCAGAGCGAGCACCGAGGCTGCGATGCCGCTTTCAAGCCCAGGCAGGCTCACACCGGCGAAGCCCAGCACGCCGCCGAGCAGCATGGCGGCCAGGAAGGTGCATGGCAGGGCCCAGCGGCCACGGCCCTGTTGCTGGGCGGCCCACAATCCCACCGCGACCATGGCTAACAAGTGGTCCAGCCCGCTCAAAGGGTGGCTTGCACCTGCCAGTACACCATCGCCATGGCCTGGGTGCGCCGAGGCCAGTGCTGGGAGAAGCAGCAGGGCGACGGTAGTGAACACATGCTTGCGGGTCATAGAGGCTTCCTTGGGTTCAGGCTGCGCTGAGCAGGCCTTGGCGTTCGATAAAGGCAATGATCTGTTCCAGACCCTGGCCGGTTTTCTGGTTGCTGAACACGAAAGGCTTTTCACCACGCATCTTGCGGGTGTCGCGATCCATGCTTTCCAGCGATGCGCCGACTTGCTCGGCAAGGTCGATCTTGTTGATCACCAGCAGGTCGGACTTGCAAATGCCGGGGCCGCCCTTGCGGGGCAGCTTGTCCCCGGCGGACACGTCGATCACATAAAGGGTTAGGTCCGACAACTCCGGGCTGAAGGTGGCGGACAGGTTATCGCCGCCCGATTCCACCAAGATCAGGTCCAGGCCGGGGAAGCGCCGGTTGAGCTGGTCCACGGCCTCGAGGTTGATCGAGGCGTCCTCGCGAATGGCTGTGTGCGGGCAGCCGCCGGTTTCTACCCCGATGATCCGCTCCGGCGCCAGGGCCTCGTTGCGCACCAGGAAATCAGCGTCTTCGCGGGTGTAAATGTCATTGGTGACCACGGCCAGGTTGTAGCGCTCGCGCAGCGCCAGGCAGAGGGCCAGGGTAAGCGCGGTTTTGCCGGAGCCGACAGGGCCGCCGATACCGACGCGTAGGGGTTGGCTGTTCATAGGTTCTCCTAGGATCGAAACAGGCGGCTGTATTGGCGTTCATGGGCCATGCTGGCCAATGCCAGGCCGAAGGGGGCACTGCCGAGGTGAGCGGGGTCCAGCGCGCAGCTGGCGCGGTGGGCTTGCTCGAGCGCGGGCAGCAGTTCGCTGGTTAACTGCTGGGCCGCTTGCTGGCCCAGCGGTAACGTTTTCATCAGCACCGCAAGCTGGTTTTCCAGCCAGCTCCACAACCAAGCGGCCAGCGCGTCGCCGGGGCTGATCCCCCAGGCCCGCGCCGCCAATGCCCAACCCAGGGCCAGGTGGGGCTCCTCGTGGTCTTGCAGAAAGCCGCGAGCGGCTTGGTCAAGCTCGGTCAGGCCTAACAGCAGCTGCTTGAGCGAGTAGCCCATCTGCCGGCTCTCCTGGTGCAGCTCGCGGGTTTCCCGGCTTGCGCGGTGTTGCTCACAGCGCAGGCGCAGCGCGGCCCAATCGTTCGCCATGGCCAGCGTGCAATGGGCGAGCAGCAGAGGCGCTTCGAAGCGCGGCAAGTTGAGTTCCAGCTGGTCGCGCAGCCAAGCGGCGGCGCTGGCTCGGCATTTCACCCAGCCTGCTTCCACCGCCATCTCCAGCCCTTGCGAATAGCTGTAACCGCCGATAGGTAGCTGCGGGCTGGCAATGCGTAGTAACGCCCAGGCGCGATTCACCGCGCAGTGCCGAATTGATGTAGGCGCGGTGCGTAATTGAAGCCTTCCTCGCCTTGGTGCGAGTGGTGGTGACCGCCGCCATAAGCGCCGTGCTCTGGCTGAAACGGCGCTTCAAGCGCCTCGACGGTCGCGCCGAGCTGCTCGAGCATGGCCAGCAGTACGTGGTCGTCCAGCAGGCGCAACCAGCCGTCACCGATCTGCAAGGCCACATGGCGGTTGCCCAAGTGATAGGCCGCGCGGTTCAGCTCCAGCGCATTGGCGCAGGTGACTTGCAGCAGCCGCTCAGGGCGTGCGCAAACCCGCACCACGCGGCCGTCCTCAGCCTGAAGGCAGTCCCCGTCATGAAGCGGGGGCTGGCCACGCTCCAGAAATAGCCCGACGTCTTCACCGTCGGCTGCAAAGCAGCGCAGCCGGCTTTTGCTGCGGGCATCGAAATTCAAATGGATTTCAGCGGCCCAGATGGCCTGAGGGGCAATACGGCGGTGGATCACAAGCATGTTCAAGCTTCCAGCGGGACCGGTACCCAAGCTTAGAGCAAGTGCCTTGCCAAGCAGGAAAGAATGCCAAACCAGAAGGGGAGCAGAAATACGAGAGGCCGCCAGGGGGCGCTTGCTGGGTAACGTTGGTGCGTTGCTAGCTGCCGTGCACCTTTGTAGTGCTTGCCGTTTCAGTGAATAGAGCAAGCCCGCTGGAATAAGCCGGGCTTTAAAGGTCGGTCATGGTCTGATCTCAAACTACGGCGGTCAGGCTACGGTCGGCACCATCTTGGGCCACGCTGTTCAAGCCACGGTCGGCACCGTCCTGGGCCACGCTGTTCAGGCCACGGTCGGCACCGTCCTGGGTCACGCTGTTCAGGCCGCGGTCAGCGCCGTCTTGGGCCACGCTGTTCAGGCCACGATCGGCACCATCTTGGGCCACGCTGTTCAGGCCACGGTCGGCACCGTCTTGAGCCACGCTGTTCAGGTCACGGTCGGCACCGTCCTGGGCCACGCTGTTCAGGCCACGGTCGGCACCGTCTTGGGCCACGCTGTTCAAGCCGCGGTCAGCGCCGTCTTGGGCGACTCGGTCGAGTGTACGTTCGGCATTGTCCCGGGCGACCTCAACGCTGTGATGGATGAACACGGCTGCGGTGGGCTTGGCCTGGGCGGCTAGGTCTTGTTCGGAAACAGGCAGAGCGAAGGCGCTGACGGTAACAAGGGAAAGGGCGGCGGCGAGGATTTGGCTTTTCATGATGGTGGCTCCAAATTGGCTGAGAAGTTGTTTACGGGGCCAATGCTACGCCGCGCCTCGGCTGGCGGAAGTCGATCGTGGGAATGTTAACAATTGATCAGATTGATGCTTTAGAAGTCTTTTTAAATCAGCCACCTACAGCAATTTTTAACCCTGAGGAACGTGTTTGGAAACCTGCTCCGGCGCGATGGCTCGAACCAGCGCCGCCTCGCTGTAGTCACACCCAAGACCATCAATAGCGCGTTTATGCCCGGGGATGGCCGCTGTAAGGAGAGACCGAAATGTCGCGCCCGCTTCGTATCACTGCCTGGATCGCCGCTATTTTTGCGGCGCTGATCCTCGCCCTCGTGGTGTTCATCGCCACCTTCGACTGGAACCGGGTAAAGCCGACCCTCAACGAAAAAGTGTCCGCGGCCCTGCACCGCCCCTTTGCGATCAACGGCAACCTTGCCGTGGCCTGGGCCCGGCAGCGCGACGAGGGCGGTTGGCGAGCCTGGGTGCCATGGCCGGTGTTTAGCGCCGAAGACATCACCCTAGGCAACCCGCAGTGGTCCGAGCAACCGCGCATGGCTGGCCTCAAGCGGATCGAGTTTCGCTTGTCTCCGCTGCCATTGCTGGCGCAGCGGATAGTGATCCCACGCATCGACCTCACCGAGCCAAGCGCCGACCTGCAACGGCTCAAGGACGGCCGCGCCAACTGGAACTTCGACCTCGGGCCGAAGGATGACAAAGCCGAGCCGTCGAGCTGGGTGCTGGACATCGGTGCCATCGGGTTCGACAAGGGGCAGGTGAATTTCAACGATGCCACCCTCGATGCTCAGGTACGGGTCTTGATCGACCCGTTGGGCAAGCCAATTCCGTTCAAGGCCTTGGCCGGCCAGAGCGAGGCGGCCAAGGCACTGGATAAACAGGGTAACGATACCCAGGACTACGCCTTCGGCCTGAAGGCGGATGGGCGCTATAAAGGCCTGCCAGTGCGTGGCGAAGGCAAGATTGGCGGCTTGCTGGCTCTGCAGGACGCTGCCCGGCCGTTCCCGGTACAGGTTGACCTGACCGCGGGCGATACCCGCGCTGCGGCGGTGGGCACCCTGACGGACCCGCGCAACCTCGGCGCGCTGGACCTGCACCTGAAGCTCTCCGGTACCAGCTTGGGCAACCTTTACCCGCTGACCGGCGTAACCCTGCCGGATTCGCCGCCCTATAGCACCGACGGCCACCTGGTTGCGCGCCTGCACGAGCCCAGCGGCGCCACCTTCCATTACGAAGGCTTCAACGGCCGCATTGGCGATAGCGATATCCATGGCGACCTGGCCTTCGCTGCAAGCCAGCCACGGCCGAAGCTGACCGGCAAGCTGGTGTCCAACCAATTGCTGTTCGCCGACCTGGCGCCATTGATCGGCGCGGATTCCAATGCGGAACAAAAGGCCCGCGGCGGTGCAAGCCAGCAGCCAGAGGGCAAGGTGCTGCCGGTGGAAGCCTTCCGCACGGATCGCTGGCGAGCCATGGACGCCGACGTGGAATTTGCCGGCAAGCGCATCGTCAAGAGCGAGAGCCTGCCGGTGTCTGACCTCAACACGCATGTGGTGCTCGATGACGGCCGTTTGAGCCTGAATCCGCTGCGGTTCGGCGTGGCTGGCGGCCAATTGAATTCGCAAATAAACCTCAATGGCCAGGCCGCGCCGTTGCAGGGCCAGGTCAAGCTGAGCGCGCGCGGGTTCAAGCTCAAACAACTGTTTCCGACCTTCGAGCCTATGCGCACCAGTTTCGGTGAATTGAACGGGGACGCCCAGTTCTCCGGCACTGGCAACTCGGTGGCCGCCCTGCTGGGCTCGTCCAACGGCAGCTTGAAGATGCTGGTCAATGACGGTGCGGTCAGCCGCGACCTGATGGAAATTGCCGGCCTTAACGTGGGCAACTATGTGATGGGCAAAATCTTTGGCGACCGGGAGGTGAAGATCAACTGCGCCGCCGCAGACATTGGCATCAAGGATGGCCTGGCCAGCACCAACCTGTTTGTGTTCGATACCGAGAACGCGGCCATCTACATCGACGGCGACGCTAACTTCAAAACCGAACGAATGGACTTCAAGGTCACGCCTGAATCCAAGGGCCTGCGTTTGCTGTCGCTGCGCTCGCCATTGTACGTGCGGGGCACCTTCGCCAAGCCCAACGCGGGCGTGCAAACCGTGCCGCTGTTACTGCGCGGCGCCGGTATGGTCGCGCTTGGTGCGGTGGTTGCCCCGGCGGCCGGCCTGCTGGCGCTGGTGGCGCCGAGCGGTGAAGAGCCCAACCAGTGCCGTCCGCTGCTCGAACAGATGCAGCAAGGCAAGGTGCCGAAGACGGTCCAGTAGCAGCCGAGCTTGCTCGCGAGAGGGCTTGGCAGTGTGTAAGGCCGGATGCGGTAGCAGCCGAGCCTGTTTGGGGGAGGGCTTAGCACTGTGTAGCGCCCGGACGCTGTAGCAGCCGAGCTTGCTCGCGAAAGGGCTTAGCACCGTGTAAAGCCCAGTCGCCGGCAAGCCGCGCTGCTACGGATGTAAGGCGCGCCTAAATGAGCTGTCGAGGTCCAGGCCAAAAAAAAACCAGGCAAGCGCCTGGTTTACGAGCTACGACGGGGAGTTACGGCAGGTCTTTGAGGATGTCTGCCATATCGTCGGCGTGTTCCTCTTCCTGGGCCAGGATGTCTTCGAAGATGCGCCGCGTGGTGGGGTCTTTGTCGCCGATGTACTGCACGATCTCACGGTAGGAGTCGATAGCGATGCGTTCGGCCACGAGGTCTTCGTAGACCATTTCCTTGAGGTTCTTGCCGGCTTTGTATTCGGCGTGGGACAGCGCAGACAGTTTGTCTGGGTTGAACTCTGGCTCTCCACCGAGTTGCACGATGCGCTCGGCCAGGCGGTCGGCGTGTTCGGCTTCCTGTTGCGCGTGCTCCAGGAACTCGTCGGCGGCCACGCTGGCCTTGAGCCCAGTGGCCATGAAGTAGTGGCGCTTGTAGCGCAACGTACACACCAACTCCGTTGCTAAAGATTCATTGAGCAGGCGGATCACTTCTTCGCGGTCGGCGGAGTAGCCTTCGGTTACCGCGCCGTTGTCCACGTTTTGGCGAGCTCGCTCGCGCAGGGCGAGCTTGTCTGTCAGTTGCAGGTTAAGCATAGCGTTCTCCAGGCTGGTTCACGGTGCCCTGGCCCGCTCTGTTCAGCGCTACAGCGCCCGGCAGGCTCAGGTTTAGCTGTGAGTGGCGGCCGCTCCGAAGGTTTCAACCCTTGAGCGAGCCGCGCTTGCCCTCACTTGGCCTGTTCGTTCTGTTTGCGCTGTTCGCAGGTCATGAAGCCCTTGGTGTCCACCAGGCCTGCGTTGTTGAAGCTCACGTAATAGGCCTGCTGGTGGCCATCGCGGTTGAGGATGTAATTGTTGCAGGTGCCATTGGTTGAGCCTGCGGTGCCGTCGATGACAGTCGAAGGTGGGCCGGCAACGGTGAGCACTTGCTGCATGGTCATGCCTTTTTCCACTTGCTTGACCAAAGGCTCGTTACGGTAGGTGACGAAGTCGACCGGGTTCTCCGGGGTGGTCTGGCAACCGGCGAGCATGGCCAGCGCGCAGGCAGCGGTCAGGGTATGCCTATACATGGGTTAACTCCTCGAAAAGCCAAAGTGGCTACGTTTTTTGGAGCTTCGCTTGTGCGCAAGAGTTCGAACTTTCAGCGGTTAAGTCGGGGCAAGCGCGCCGCGAGCTTGGCCCGCCCTGTTAGCGCTGGTGGAGCGGCTGGTTCGCTGGCAGACTGCCCATCCTTCCTGGGTCGTTTGTTCGAGGCCGTATGCCCGTCTTTTCATCGCGTCATGTTCTGATTGCTAGCTGGCTGATGGTTATCGGCGGGTTGCTGCTGGTGTTACCGCTGCATCTGTTGCCCAGCCTGCTCGCGGGGCTGCTGGTGTTCGAGCTGGTCAACGCACTGACCCCGCAGCTGCAACGGCTGATCGCCGGCCCGCGCGCGCGCTGGGTGGCGGTGGCCTTGCTGGGCACGTTGGTGGTCAGTGCCCTGGCACTGATTTTCTTCGGCGCCTTTAGCCTGGTGCTGCACGAAGTGGAAAACCCCGGGGCCTCGCTGGATAAGTTCATGGGCGTGGTAGACCGTGCGCGCGGGCAACTGCCACCTGCCATCGACGCCTACCTGCCGGCCAGCGCGGCGGAGTTTCGGGTAGCCATCGGCGCTTGGCTCGGCAAGCATGTCACTGATCTGCAGCTGATGGGCAAGGATGCGGTGCACACGTTCGTGACCCTGCTGATCGGCATGGTGCTAGGGGCGATCATCGCCTTGCAACGAGCCCCGGAAGACGCTGATCGACGCCCGCTGGCCGCGGCGCTGTACCATCGCCTGACGCTGCTGGTGCAAGCGTTTCGCAATATCGTGTTCGCGCAGATCAAGATCTCTCTGCTCAACACCACCTTCACTGCAATCTTTTTGATGGTGGTATTGCCGTTATTCGGCATCAAGCTACCGCTGACCAAAACCCTCGTCGTGGTGACCTTCCTGCTGGGCTTGCTGCCAGTGATCGGCAACCTGATGTCCAATACCCTGATCACCATCGTCGGGCTGTCGCTGTCCGTCTGGGTGGCGGTGGCCGCGTTGGGTTACCTGATCCTGATCCACAAAGTGGAATACTTCCTCAACGCGCGCATCGTCGGCGGGCAGATCCGCGCCAAATCCTGGGAGTTGCTCCTGGCGATGCTGGTGTGCGAAGCAGCCTTCGGCCTGCCCGGGGTAGTCGCCGGGCCGATCTATTACGCCTACTTGAAAAGCGAGCTGCGTGAGGCGGGGTTGGTGTAGTCGATATCGCGAGCCTGGGCGGAACCGAACCCCGTGAGGGCGGAGCCCGGGAGTTCTCCAGGTTCGCAGGCTGTCGCCCGGTGCCAGGGCCATAGCAGCCAGGCAGGCCCGCGATCAGCCCCGGCTGCGTGTAACGTCTGCCGCCGGCAAGCCGCGCTGCTACGCGTTAGGGCTTGCGGGCGGCCATGGAGTCTCCCTCAAGATCCTCCCCGGCTCAGGCGCCATAGCGCCGCCACGCCTCGATGGCCAGGCCACTGCCGATGCTGCCGAAACGGTTGCCTTCCACGTGGCGGGCGTTAGGGAGCATGGCCGCCACGCTGTCACGCAGGGCCGGGATGCCGCTGGAGCCGCCGGTGAAGAACACCGTATCGACTTGCGCTTCACTCACACCGGCCCGGGTGAGGGTTTCGGTCACGCTGGCGCGGACGCGTTCGAGCAAGCCCTCGATAGCCGCCTGGAACAGCGCACGGGTGAGGTCGACGTTCAAGCCGGGTTCGATCCGGTCCAGCGCCAGCAGGCGGTTCGGCGCTTCGGTGAGCTGGATCTTCGTTTCTTCTACTTCCATGGCCAGCCAATGCCCGGCGCGTTGCTCGATCAGCCGGAACAGGCGGTCGATGCCCAGGGTGTCCTCGATGTCATAGCGCATGTTGCCCAAGGCAATCTGCGACTTCTGCGAGTACACCGAGTTAATGGTGTGCCAAGTGGCCAAGCTCAGGTGATAGCTGGTAGGCATCAGTGCCTGGCTCTTCATCCGGCTGCCGTAGCCGAACAACGGCATCACCCCTTGCAGGCTCAGCTGTTTGTCGAAGTCCGTCCCGCCCACGTGCACGCCGCCTGTGGCGAGGATGTCCTGCTGGCGGTCGGTCAGGGCTCGCCGCTCGGGCGCCAGGCGTACCAGGGAGAAGTCCGAGGTGCCGCCGCCGATGTCGACGATCAGCACCAGCTCTTCACGCTCTATGTTCGACTCGTAGTCGAACGCGGCCGCAATGGGCTCGTACTGGAATGACACGTCCTTGAAGCCAATCTTGCGGGCCACTGCGGCGAGGGTGTCTTCGGCTTCCTGGTCGGCGGCCGGGTCTTCGTCCACGAAGTACACCGGGCGGCCCAGCACCACCTGGTCGAAATCGCGCCCGCCCGCGTGTTCCGCCCGTTGCTTGAGCTGGGCGATGAACAGGCCGAGCAGGTCTTTGAAGGGCAGGGCGCTGCCCAGCACGCTGGTATCGTGCTTGATCAGGCGTGAGCCCAGCAGGCTCTTGAGCGAGCGCATCAGCCGGCCTTCATAACCGTCCAGGTATTCCTTGAGCGCAAGCCGGCCATACACCGGGCGGCGTTCTTCGGCATTGAAGAACACCACGGACGGCAAGGTGATCTTGCCGTCTTCCAAAGGCAGGAGGGTTTCCTCGCCGGGGCGGTACCAGCCCACGGTGGAGTTGGACGTACCAAAGTCGATGCCGCAGGCGCGCGCGAAGGTAGCGGAGGTCATGTATCGGCCCTGGGGGAAAACGGCCGCGCAGTGTATGCCAGCATTGGCCGGAACCGAAGGGCAGTCATCAGTTATTTTTTACCGCCTGTTTGCCTTGAAAGGCAGCCCATGCCCCCCAATCTTCAGGCCATTACCCGCGCGAACATTTGCCACTGGCAACGTCTGATTGATAGACGCCCTCGCGCCTTTCCTTTTCCAGGTGGTACCCACAGATGGATTTCAAAGACTACTACAAGATACTTGGGGTCGAGCCCACCGCGGATGACAAGGCGATCAAGACCGCCTACCGCAAGCTCGCGCGCAAGTATCACCCCGATGTGAGCAAGGAGCCGAACGCCGAGGCGCACTTCAAGGAGGCATCCGAGGCCTATGACGCCCTGAGCAACCCGGAAAAGCGCGCCGAGTACGACGAGCTGCGTAAATATGGCGTGCACGGCAGGCCGTTCCAGGCCCCGCCTGGGTATCGCGGTGGCGCGGATTTCGGCCAGGCCGAGAGCGTCGATTTTTCCGAGTTCTTCAGTTCGATCTTTGGCAATCAGAGCCGCGCCGGCAACCCCTTTGGCAGCGCCCGTGGGCCTTCGCGCAATGCGGGCCGGCGCGGCAAGGACGTCGACCTGGAGCTGGCGCTGTTCCTGGAGGAAACCCTGGCCGGGGAGTCCAAGCAGGTCAGCTTCCGCGTGCCGCAATACAACCCCGCTGGCCAGCCCACCGGCAGCGCCACCAAGACCCTGAACGTGAAGATCCCGGCCGGTGTGGCCGATGGCGAGCGCGTGCGCTTGAAGGGGCAGGGCGGGCCCGGGTACGCCGGTGGCGAGGCCGGGGACCTGTACTTAACCATCCGCTATGCGCCCCACCCACGCTTCAGCGTGGAAGGGCAGGACTTGGTAGTAGAGGTGCCGGTGGCACCCTGGGAGCTGGCGCTGGGGGCAAAGGTGCAGGTGCCCACTCTGACCGGCAAGATCAACCTGACCGTACGCCCCGGCAGCCAGAACGGCCAGCGCCTGCGGGTTAAAGACAACGGCCTGCCGGTCAAGGGTGGCAGCCGTGGAGATCTGCTGGTGCAACTGAAGGTAGTGATGCCGCCACACACCGAAGCCACCCGTGAGCTGTGGGAGAAACTGGCTCACAAGGCAGCGTTCGACCCTAGGGCTTGAACGGGGAACCAAAGAGGCACTCGTAGCAGCCGAGCTCGCGACCGGCCCTAGGCCGATGTTGAGCTGGGCGCTCGTACACGCTGGCGCCGGCCTGCGAACCTCTGCCTGCACGCCCGGTTCGCGGGCTGTCGCCTACTCTCACAAAGGTCGTCTGCTCCCACAACGAAAGGGCCAGCGGGCTAGAACAGGAAATACCGCTGCGCCATCGGCAGTTCCTCGGCGGGCTCGCACCACAGCAGCACGCCGTCGGCCTTGACCTGGTAGGTCTGCGGATCCACCTCGATGGCGGGCTGGTAGTTGTTGTGGATCAAGTCCGCCTTGCCCAACGCCCGGCAACCTTTTACCACGCCAATGGCTTTCTTCAGCCCCAACCGTTCAGGAACGCCAGCAGCCAGGGCCGCCTGGCTGATGAAGGTCAAGCTGGTGGCGTGGCGGGCTCCGGCGAAGCTGCCGAACATGGGCCGGTAATGCACGGGCTGCGGCGTGGGGATGGACGCGTTGGCGTCGCCCATCAAGCTGGCGGCGATGGTCCCGCCTTTTAGGATCAAGCTCGGCTTGACCCCGAAGAACGCCGGCCGCCAAAGCACCAGGTCGGCAAATTTCCCTACTTCGATCGAGCCCACTTCATGGCTGATCCCGTGGGTGATGGCAGGGTTGATGGTGTATTTGGCGATGTAGCGCCTGGCGCGGAAGTTGTCGTTGCGCTCGCTGTCCTCGGGCAGCGGCCCGCGTTGCTTGCGCATCTTATCGGCGGTCTGCCAGGTACGGGTAATGACCTCGCCCACCCGGCCCATGGCCTGGCTGTCGGAGCTGATCATCGAGAATGCACCGAGGTCGTGGAGGATGTCCTCGGCGGCGATGGTTTCGCGGCGGATGCGGCTTTCGGCAAAGGCCACGTCTTCGGCGATGCTCGGGTCCAGGTGATGGCAGACCATGAGCATGTCCAGGTGCTCGTCGATGGTGTTGCGGGTGAACGGCCGCGTCGGGTTGGTCGAGCTGGGCAGCACGTTGGGCAGCCCGCAGGCCTTGATGATGTCTGGCGCGTGGCCGCCGCCGGCGCCTTCGGTGTGATAGGTGTGAATGGTGCGGCCCTTGAAAGCGCCCAGCGTGGTTTCGACGAAGCCAGATTCATTCAAGGTGTCGGTGTGGATCGCCACCTGCACGTCGTACTGGTCGGCGACTGCCAGGCAGTTGTCGATAGCCGCTGGCGTGGTGCCCCAGTCCTCATGCAGCTTCAGGCCGATGGCGCCGGCTTCGACCTGCTCGATCAGTGGGCCGGGCAGGCTGGCGTTGCCCTTGCCGGTAAAGCCCATGTTCATCGGGAACGCATCCGCCGCCTGAAGCATGCGCGCCATGTGCCAGGGGCCGGGCGTGCAGGTGGTGGCGTTGGTGCCGGTCGCAGGGCCGGTGCCGCCGCCGATCATGGTGGTCACCCCGCTCATCAGGGCTTCTTCGATCTGCTGTGGGGCGATGAAGTGAATGTGCGTGTCGATGCCACCGGCGGTGAGGATCATCCCTTCCCCGGCAATGACCTCGGTGCTAGCCCCCAAGGCGATCGTCACCTCGGGTTGGATATCAGGGTTACCGGCCTTGCCAATGGCGGCAATGCGGCCGTTCTTCAGGCCCACGTCGGCCTTGACGATGCCCCAGTGGTCCAGGATCAGCGCATTGGTGATCACCGTGTCCACCACCTCGGCGGCCAGCAGTTGGCCCTGGCCCATGCCGTCGCGAATCACCTTGCCGCCGCCGAACTTCACTTCTTCGCCGTAACAGGTGAAGTCCCGCTCCACCTCGATCCACAACTCCGTATCGGCCAGCCGCACCCGGTCACCGACGGTGGGGCCGAACATGTCGGCATAGGCCTGTTTGCTGATCTTCATTCTTCAAGGCCCCCCATCACTCTGCCTGCAAACCCGAACACCCGGCGCAGCCCGGCCAGGTCCACCAGCTCCACCTCCCGAGCCTGCCCAGGCTCGAATCGCACCGCGGTGCCGGCCGGGATGTTCAGGCGCATGCCGCGGGCGGCGGCGCGATCGAAGGTGAGGGCGTCGTTGGTTTCGAAGAAGTGAAAGTGCGAGCCGACCTGGATCGGCCGGTCGCCGCTGTTCGCCACGGTCAAGCTGAGGGTACGGCGGCCGGCGTTGAGTTCGATCTCGCCATCGTCGATGCGGTATTGCCCAGGAATCATGCGCGCGGTCCTTGGAGGATTTTGTAGTACAGGGAAGTCGGCCGGTACACACCACTCGGCGAGCAGGCGTAATCAGGTATCTGCCCGGCCCGCTGGTAGCCCAGGCCCTCATAGAAGGGCTCCGCCGCCGAGCCGGTTTCGGTGTCCAGGTAAAGCAGCCCTCGGCCCAGGTAGAGGGCCTCGCTTTCCAGGGCGCCCATCAGTTGCGCGCCCAGCCCATGGCGGCGGGCATCGGTACGCACCAGCAGCTTCTGCACTTCGGCACGGTTGAGCCCATTGGGCTTTTGGCACAGGCCCAGTTGCGCGCTGGCCACCACGTGTTCGTCCTTCACCACTACCCAGAGCAGGCGGCTGCCTTGCCTGACTTCGGCGTGTACGGTGTTGAAATATTCCGTGGCCGCGGCAGCATCCACGTCGTTCAGAAAGCCGATGGAGGCGCCATCCGCTACGGCATCGAGCAGCAGCTCGACCAGCCCGGGACGGTAATGGGCGAAACTTTCGACGGTCACGCGGCGCAGCTGGGCCGAGTTCATCGTATTACTCCTGTGGCGGCATGGCGCCAGGGGCGAGAATCAATTGCATGAAGGTCAGGTCGAGCCAGCGCCCGAACTTGAGCCCTACCTGGGGCATCTGCCCGGTGATGCTGAAGCCGTGGCGCTGGTGCAGCCGGATCGACGAGGCGTTGCCGCTTTCGATCGCCGCCACCACCACGTGCTTGCCACAGGCACGGGCACGCTCGAGCAAGGGTTGCAGCAGCTTTGAGCCTAGCCCCTGGCCGCGTTGACCATCACGCACGTATATCGAGTTCTCGACGCTGTGGCGGAAGCCGTCGAAAGGGCGCCAGTCGCCAAAGGAGGCGTAACCCAGCACCTGCCCGGCGCCATCCACCGCGACCAGGATCGGATAGCCCTGTTGCTGGCGCAGTTCGAACCACGCCTGGCGGTTAGCGAGGTCGACTTGGCTGTCGTTCCAGATCGCCGTGGTGTTGGCCACCGCATCGTTATAGATGCTCAGAATAGTGGGCAGGTCCGCCGGGGTAGCATCTCGAATGTCGATACTCATCAGGGCCTCAAACGATGGGCTGGTGAACGGTCACAAGTTTGGTGCCGTCCGGGAAGGTGGCCTCGACCTGGATCTCCGGGATCATCTCGGCGATGCCGTCCATCACTTGGTCGCGGCTGAGCAGGGTAGTGCCGTAGTGCATCAGCTCGGCGACCGTTCGGCCATCGCGCGCGCCTTCGAGCAGCGCGGCGGAAATGTACGCCATCGCTTCGGGATAGTTGAGTTTCAACCCCCGGGCCAGGCGCCGTTCGGCGACCAGGCCGGCGGTGAAAATCAGCAGCTTGTCTTTCTCGCGTGGGGTCAGGTCCATGGCGGTTCCGTTAGGTTCAAGTGGTCCAGATGCGCGGCACGACCGCTTCCCGGCCTAATAAAGCCGGGCGCAGCAACCGCCACAGGCTGATCAGCCAGTCGCGGGCATGCAGGGCTTCGCTGGCGAGGCAGCGCGCGATCAACAGCCCCGGCAACTGGCTGAGGTCACCCTGCCCCTGGCAGGGTAGCGCGCGGCATTGTTCCAGCAGCGCTGGGCCGGCCTCGCCGGTGACCAGCAGGGTGGCGAACACCGGCTGGCCGCGCAAGCCAATCGGTGAGGCCAGCAGGCGGTCGCCGCCCACCAGGCGCTGGTGCTCGTGCCACAGCAGCTGGCCGTCGCGGCGTACATCCAGCGCGGCCTGGAAGCAGCCAGTGCTGAAAGCCTCGCCACTGGCCGGGCGGCCCAGGGCGACTACATCCCAGTAACACAGGCGGGCATCGCCTTCCAGGTTGATGTTCGTGTGCAGCTCGGCCTGGGCGCCGCTGAACACGATGGTTTCCTGCGGCAGCCATTCCAGCGTCGCGCCAGCCGCCGCGTGAAGCTCGAGGGTTTGCCGGGCCGGTGATCCCGCCCGGTACCACTTGGCCGCGCCAGGGCTGGTCAGCTGCGCCCAGGCGTGTTCGCCCACGCTGGCCGAGAGGGCCAGGCGATCACCGCCGGCGATGCCAGCGGGCGGGTGGATGATGATGTGCTGGCACACCTGCGGGCCTTCCGGATAGAGGTGCTTCTGCACCCGCAGCGGGCCCAGGTGACGGCGGCGCACCGGCCGCGTGCAGCCATCGCTGCGGGCGTAGGCCAGCTCCAGTTCGGCATGCCAATGGGGGATGAACAACGCGGGCAAGGTCATGGGGTCAGATCGTCACCAGGCCGCGAACGCCGTCGGCTTCCATGTCGGCGCCACGGCCTTCGCGGATGATCTCGCCACGGGCCATCACCATGTAATGGTCGGCAAGCTCCGCGGCAAAGTCATAGAACTGTTCCACCAGCAGGATGGCCATGTCGCCTCGTGCCGCCAGCTTGCGGATCACCGCCCCGATCTCCTTGATCACTGAGGGCTGAATGCCCTCGGTGGGCTCGTCGAGAATCAGCAGCCGCGGCCGGCTGGCCAGCGCCCGGCCGATAGCGAGCTGTTGCTGCTGGCCACCGGAAAGGTCGCCGCCACGGCGGTGTTTCATCTGCAGCAGCACCGGGAACAGCTCGTAGATAAACCCAGGCACCTCTCGCGCCTCGCGAGCGGGGAAGCGAGACAGGCCCATCAGCAGGTTCTCCTCCACGGTGAGCCGCGGGAAGATTTCCCGCCCCTGGGGCACATAGGCGATACCGGCCTGCACCCGCTGATGCGGCTTGAACCCGGTAACCGCCTGGCCATCCCAGCGCACTTGGCCTTCCTTGGCCGGCAGCAGCCCCATCAGGCAACGCAGCAGGGTGGTCTTGCCCACGCCATTGCGCCCAAGCAGGCACGTAACCTCGCCCACCCGCGCCTCGAAGGAAAGGCCCCGCAGGATGTGGCTGCCGCCGTAGAACTGGTGAAGGTCTGAAACTTCAAGCATGGTTACGTCCTTATTAAACCCGTAGCAGCACGGCTTGCCGGCGATCGTGCGCGGCGACGAGCTTCACAGTGGTGTTGCGCCCGGCATTGCCGCTTGCAGCCCTTCAACTTGCCGCTCCCCGAAGGGGCGCCTTAGCGCCCCAGGTACACCTCGATAACCCGTTCATCCGCCTGCACGTCTTCCAGCGAGCCCTCGGCCAATACGCTGCCTTGGTGCAGCACCGTTACGTGGTCGGCGATGGTGCCCACAAAGCCCATGTCGTGCTCGACCACCATCAGCGAACGCTGGCCGGCCAGGCCCTTGAACAGCTCGGCGGTGAATTCGGTTTCCGCGTCGGTCATGCCTGCCACGGGCTCATCCAGCAACAGTAGCTGGGGATCCTGCATCAGCAGCATGCCGATTTCCAAAAACTGCTTTTGCCCGTGAGACAGCAGCCCCGCCGGCCGCTGAGCGAAGGCGTCCAGGCGAATAGTGCCAAGGGTTCGCTCGATGTGGTCGCGCTGTTCGCCGTTCAGCCGCGCCCGCAGGCTAGCCCATACCGACTTGTCGGTTTTCTGCGCCAGCTCAAGGTTTTCGAACACAGTCAGTGCTTCGAATACCGTGGGCTTCTGGAATTTGCGGCCAATCCCGGCCTGGGCAATCTGCACTTCGCTCATCTGGGTCAGGTCCAGGGTTTCGCCGAACCAGGCCTTGCCGGCGGTGGGCCGGGTTTTGCCGGTGATCACGTCCATCAAGGTGGTCTTGCCGGCGCCGTTGGGGCCGATGATGCAGCGCAGCTCGCCCACGCCGATGTAGAGGTTCAGGTTATTGAGCGCCTTGAAGCCGTCGAAGCTGACGCTGATGTCTTCCAGGGTGAGGATGGTGCCGTGGCGGGTATCCAGGCCACCGGTGCTGGCGCCGCCCAGGCCGAGGGCGTCACGGCTGGTGCCGGCGTCTTGGTTAGGGTTCAGCGCAGGTTCGAGCATCAGGCTGGGCACGCTTCTCACACGTCACCTCGCTTGTTCAGCAGGCCGATCACGCCCTTGGGCAGGTAAAGGGTTACCACGATAAACAGTGCGCCAAGGAAGAACAGCCAGTATTCGGGGAACGCCACGGTGAACCAGCTCTTCATGCCATTGACCAGGCCCGCGCCCAACAGCGGGCCGATCAAGGTGCCACGGCCGCCAAGGGCGACCCAGACGGCCGCTTCGATGGAGTTGGTCGGAGACATTTCGCTTGGGTTGATGATGCCCACTTGAGGCACGTACAGCGCGCCGGCCAGGCCGCACAGCACGGCGCTGAGCACCCATACGAACAGCTTGAAGCCACGCGGATCGTAGCCGCAGAACATCAGGCGGTTTTCCGCGTCGCGCAGGGCCGTGAGGACGCGCCCGAACTTGCTCCGCGCCAGGCGCCAGCCGAGCAAAAGGCTAGCCAGCAGCAGCGCCACCGTGAGCAGGAACAACACCGCGCGGGTGCCTTGGGACGTGACCGAAAACCCGAGCAGCGTGCGAAAGTTAGTGAAGCCGTTGTTACCGCCGAAGCCGGTTTCGTTGCGAAAGAACAGCAGCGTGCCGGCGAAGGTCAGCGCTTGGGTCATGATCGAGAAGTACACGCCCTTGATTCGTGAGCGGAAGGCGAAGAAGCCGAACACCAGCGCCAGCAACCCCGGCGCCAGCACCACCAGGCACAGCGCCCAGAGAAAATGCTCGGTGCCCACCCAATACCACGGCAGCTCGCTCCACGACAGGAAGGTCATGAACGCCGGCAGCCCGTCGCCGGCCGCCTCGCGCATCAGGTACATGCCCATGGCGTAGCCGCCCAGCGCGAAGAACAACCCGTGGCCGAGGGACAACAGCCCGGCATAGCCCCATACCAGGTCCAGCGCTAACGCGACTATGGCGTAGCAGAGGATCTTGCCCACCAGGGTGAGCGTATAGGCCGACACTTGCAGGCTGCTGCCTTCTGGCAACAGCGACAGCAGCGGCAACGCCAGCAGGACGGCCAGGCCTACCATGCCCACGGCAATGGACAGGCGCGGCCCGGCCTTGCGTGCAACGGAAACCATCAGGGGTTGGTTCATCAGTCGATCACCCGCCCTTTGAGTGCGAAAAGCCCCTGCGGGCGTTTCTGGATGAACAGGATGATCAACGCCAGGATAAGGATCTTGCCCAGCACCGCGCCGATCTGCGGCTCAAGGAACTTGTTGGCGATGCCCAGGCCGAAGGCCGCGCAGATACTCCCCGCCAATTGCCCCACGCCGCCTAGCACCACCACCAGGAAGGAGTCGATGATGTAGCTCTGGCCCAGGTCCGGGCCGACGTTGCCGATCTGGCTCAGCGCTACCCCGCCCAGCCCGGCGATGCCCGAGCCCAGGCCGAAGGCGAGCATGTCGACCCGCCCGGTAGGCACCCCGCAGCAGGCGGCCATGTTGCGGTTCTGAGTGACTGCGCGCACGTTGAGGCCCAGCCGGGTTTTGTTCAGGAGCAGCCAGGTGAGCCCCACCACGAACAGTGAGAAACCGATGATCACCAGGCGGTTGTACGGCAGCACCAGGTTGGGCAGCAGTTGAACCCCGCCGGAGAGCCACGCGGGGTTGGCGACCTCGACGTTTTGCGCGCCGAACAACAGGCGGATCAACTGGATCAGGATCAGGCTGATGCCCCAGGTTGCCAGCAGGGTTTCCAGCGGGCGCCCATACAGGTGGCGGATCACCGTGCGCTCCAACGCCATGCCGATGGCCGCGGTCACGAAGAACGCCGCCGGCAGTGCCACCAGCGGGTACCACGCCAGCGCAGCGGGGGCATAGTGCTGAAGCAACGACTGCACCACATAGGTGGTGTAGGCGCCGAGCATCAGCATCTCGCCGTGAGCCATGTTGATGACCCCGAGCAGGCCGAAGGTGATGGCCAGGCCGAGGGCGGCCAGCAACAGGATCGAGCCTAGGGAAAGCCCGCTGAACGCCTGCCCGAGCAGCTCGCCGATCCTCAGCTGACGGTTGATCTGCACCAGGCTGGTCTGGGCGGCGGTGCGCACCCCCGCGTCGGCCTCGGCGCCGGGCTCGAGCAGCGCTTGCAGGCGCGTACGGGCCACCGGGTCACCCGTCTCGCCGAGCAACCGCACTGCCCGCAGGCGCACCTCGGCGGCGGGGTCGGTGAGTTGCAGGTTGGCCAACGCCAGCCCCAGGGCGGCCTTCACCACGGGCACCTGTTCACCCTCGAACTGATGCTGCAAGGCGCCGACCTGGCCGGGCAAAGCGCTGCGCTGTAACTGCTGCGCGGCAGCCAGGCGCGTGGGGTTGTCATTGGAGAGTAATTGATGGCTGGCCAGGGCATTGTTGACCAGGCCGCGTAATCGGTTATTGAGGCGCAGCTTGCGCGGCTCGTCGCTGGGCACGGGGGTATCAATGCCTTGCAACTTGCCGTCGGTGTCGATAAAGGGGTGCTTCTCGCTGTCGGCGGCCAGCCGGCCATCTTGCAGTGCCTGGAGCAGGCCAAGGCGTTCAGGCACCGGCTGCGCAGCCCAGGTTTCCAGCAACTTGGCCTGGCCCGTGGCATCGCTTGCCACGAAATCTCCAGCATCACTGGCGTGGGCGGCCAGCGGCAGCAGCAGGGCGAAAAGCAACAGCAGGCGGTCAATACGCATCAGGCTTTCCTCACGCCTTGGCGGCACCTGCTCGAGCGCAGGGCCGCGGCCCATGGAGGCGGTGGGTCAGTTGCTCTTCACCGGGTGGTCAGGCTTTTTGTCGTTGCCGGGGATGAACGGGCTCCACGGCTGGGCGCGGATGGGCTCTTTGGTTTGCCACACCACGTTGAACTGACCGTCGTCCTGGATTTCACCGATCATCACCGGCTTGTGCAGGTGGTGGTTGGTGTTGTCCATGGTCAGGGTAAAGCCCGAGGGCGCCTTGAAGGTCTGCCCGGCCATGGCTTCACGCACTTTGTCCACATCGGTGCTCTTGGCCTTCTCCACTGCCTGCGCCCACATGTGGATGCCCACGTAGGTGGCTTCCATCGGGTCGTTGGTCACGGTGGTGTTGGCATTAGGCAGGTTGTGGGCCTGGGCATAGGCCTTCCAATCCGCGACGAATTTCTTGTTGACGTCGTTCTCCACCGATTCGAAGTAGTTCCAGGCGGCGAGGTTGCCCACCAGCGGCTTGGTATCGATACCGCGCAATTCTTCTTCGCCCACCGAGAAGGCCACCACTGGCACCTCGGTCGCCTTCAGCCCCTGGTTGGCCAGCTCTTTGTAGAACGGCACGTTGGAGTCGCCGTTGACGGTCGAGATGACCGCGGTTTTGCCGCCGGCGGAGAACTTCTTGATGTTGGCAACGATGGTTTGGTAATCGCTGTGGCCGAAAGGGGTGTACACCTCTTCGATGTCTTTGTCGGCCACGCCCTTGCTGTGCAGGAAGGCACGCAAGATCTTGTTGGTGGTGCGTGGATACACGTAGTCCGTGCCCAGGAGGAAGAAGCGCTTGGCCGCGCCGCCGTCTTCACTCATCAGGTATTCCACCGCGGGAATGGCCTGCTGGTTGGGGGCTGCGCCGGTGTAGAACACGTTGGGGCTCATTTCCTCGCCTTCGTACTGCACCGGGTAGAAGAGCAGCCCGTTGAGTTCCTCGAACACCGGCAGCACGGATTTGCGCGACACGGAGGTCCAGCAGCCGAACACCACCGCGACCTTGTCCTGGGTCAGCAGCTGACGGCCTTTTTCCGCGAACAGCGGCCAGTTGGAAGCTGGGTCCACCACCACTGGCTCAAGCTGCTTACCGTTGACCCCGCCGGCTTTGTTGATCTCGTCGATGGTCATCAGGGCCATGTCCTTGAGGGACGTTTCGGAGATCGCCATGGTCCCGGAGAGCGAATGCAGAATGCCAACCTTGATGGTTTCCGCGGCCTGGACGGTCCAGGTCAAGCCCATCGCGGCAACGGAAGCCGAGAGGGTAAAAGCCTTTAGCAAACTGCGGCGCTTCATGTGCTATCTCCAGTGCTTTGGTTTTTGGTCTTTGGATGGGCAGACGGCATGCTCCTGAACGGGTCATTGCAAGGGGTATGCCGAAAGAGCGGAACGGGCCTGGGGCGGGGATCCTGACGGATCGGTCAACCCCGGCGTTGCGCCAGGGTGGGGCTCGAAGCGGGGGGTGGTGCGCGGTTGTGCCTGTTTGTGGTGCTGCTACCGCTAACGGACTGGGAGCCGACGCGTGTGGGAGCGGGCGCAGCCCGCGAACCCGATGCAACGGACTCACAAGAGAGATCGGGTTGCGAATGTGGGCCCGCGGGGCGTCACCCGCCCCTGTAATTATCGGAGGGCTGGGTTACGCATCCAGCGCAGCACGCCGTATTCCAGCAGCGCGACCAGCACCAGCGACGCACCTACCAGCGGGAAGGCCACGCCCAACATCACCATCACGCCCACGGCGGTTTTCCACAGCGGCAGGCCGTGGCGCAGTGGCGGTACGCCCAACTGGCCCGTGGGCCGGCGTTTCCACCAGATCACCAGGCCGCTGAGGGCGCTGAGCAGCACCATCAGGCAGATCACCAGCACGATCAGTTGGTTGGCCAGGCCGAACATACGCCCTTCGTGCAGCATCACCGCCAGCTCCGTAGCCCGGGCGACCGGGCCGTACTGTGCCCAGCGCACGTCCACCAGCACCTTACCGGTGTACTGGTCGATGTGCAGGGTTGCGTCGTTGCGCGGGTCGTCGGCGAACACCGAAACCGTGTAAACGCCGCTGCCGGTTTTCGGCAGGGTGATGCTGTAGCCTGGGTGAACGCCAGCGCGCTCAGCGGTTTCAATCACCGCCTGTAGGCCCACTTGCGGCGCTGCCGGGTCGTTGCCCGCAGTGGCGTGGCCCATATGCTCGGCATGGGCGCCGCTGCTCATGGGCATGGGCGTGGTTTCCAGGGCCCAGGGCACGGTCTGTTGGCTGGCGTTCTCGTTCAGGCTGCGGGCCTTTACATCCGAAAGCGGGATATCGCTGAACATGCCCACTGGAAAGCGATTCCACAGCTCGGCGTATTGCTTGCCCCAGATACCGGTCCAAGTCATGCCGGTGAGCAGCATGAACAGCAGCGTTAGCGAGCCCCAGAAACCGACCACCGCGTGCAGGTCTCGCCAGAACAGCCGGCCGCGGCTGCGCAGGCGCGGCCAGAACACCCCGGCCCCCTTGCTGCCGCGGGGCCACCACAGGTACAGCCCAGACACCACCAGCACAATGCCCCAGCCGGCGGCCAGTTCCACCGCGGCATCGCCAACCTTGCCGATCATCAATTCGCCGTGCAGCTTGCGGGCAATGGCTTGGAGGTTATAGGTGGCGTCTTGAGTGCCCAGCACCTGCCCGCGGTAGGGGTCGATAAACAGGTTGAGTGTGGTGCCGCCGGCCTGCAGCACGAACTGCCCGCTGCTCTCTGGCGTAGCCGGCGGCAGGTATTGGTCGATGCTGGCGCTCGGGTATCGTTCACGCACCTGGGCAAGCAGGGTATCTGCCGGCAATTCCTGCCCCGCGGCCTCTACTCGCATCAGGTGTGGATAAAGCAACGGGTCCAGTTGCGGCTTGAACAGGTAAACGATGCCGGTGATGGCCAGCAGGATCAGCACCGGGGCGACCAGCAGGCCGGCATAGAAGTGCCACCGCCACGCCAGGTTGTAGAACGAAACGCTGTTGCTGCGCATGGGGCCTCCTAGAAGCTCAAGTCCACTTGGGTCCAGAGCGTACGCCCCGGTTCGTTGACGGGGCGGGTGCCATCGCCTGGATAGCCGAAGCCGGCATTGCCCGCGAGGTTGAGGTGTTCGGCGTAGGTTTTGCCGAAGAGGTTGTCCACCCCGGCGCTGACTTTCAGGTGCTTGTTCAGGCGCACCGCGCCGTTAAGGGAAAACACCCCGAAACCGGGCGTGTCGCGGTAGTCCTTGCCCACCACATTGCCGCGGCCGGGGTCGGTGCGGTGCTGCGCGCTGGCCAGCCGCCAAAGCGCCCCGGCGCTCCAGCGATCGTGGAGGTAGGTCAGGCCCAGACGGGTTTCCAATGGGGGCATCTGCGCCAGGGCGGTGCCATCGCTGCGGTTTTCGCCCCAGGCGTAGGCGAGGGTGGCATCGGCCTTCCAGTGGTCGTTGAAACGCCAGGCGCTGCCCAGTTCGCCGCCCGCGATGTGCGCATTGATATTGCGCGCCATGGACTGGCCGCCGGTGTAGTCGAACAGGATGTAATCGCGCACTTCCCCGGCGTAGGCCGACACCCAGGCTTCCAGTTGCTCGCCTTGGTACTGCAAGCCGGTGTCCAGCTGGGTGGTTTTTTCCGGGCGGATCGCGGCGAACGCGTTGGCACTGCCCGCTGGCCCGCTGGTGGCTGAATACAGCTCCCAGTAGTCCGGGAAGCGCTGCGCATGGCCCAGGCCGGCATAGGCCGTCAGTGGTAGGCCCTGCAGGTCGTGTTCATAGCGCACGAAGCCGCTGGGCAGGGTGTCGTTGCGCTCGTGGCCGGCGGTAGGGTTTGGCCGAGCGGCCATCCCCGAGCCAAGGGTGGTGCGGTAGTCCTTGGCGCTGGCCCGGTCCAGCCGGGCGCCGCCGATCCAGCGGCCTTGCTCGCTGGCGTGCCAGGTCAGCTCGGCAAAGGCCCCCAGGTCGGTCATCTCCGCGTCTTTACTGCGAGGCACCTCTTTGTAGGCGCCTTCCCCCATCGCGGACCGCTTGCGGTGCTCGCTGGTTTGCGCATCCACCCCGGCCACCAGTTCCACGTCCTGCCATTCCCACGTGCCCTTGAGCCGCCCTCCGAGGGTGCGCCGGTCCACGTTACTGGCCATGGGGCCGGCCATCATGCCGCCGCTTGGCGGCGTGCGCAGGCTGTAGTTATCCATCACGTGGTCGGCGTAGTTGTAATACAGCTGGGCTTCTATCCCCTGCCATACCTCGCCCAGGCCGTGGCGCTCCATCCGCAGGCCCAGGCTTTCGCGCTTGAAGCTGGCGCCGTCCATGCCACGCCCGGCATAGCGCGCCTCACCGTCGCCTTTGCCGGCAGACAGCTCGACCAGGCTGTCGGGGTCGGGTGTCCAGCCCAGGGCGAGGTCGCCATTCCACTTGCGCCAGCGCGAGGGGACAGTGTTGCCGCTGCCGTCGGAGTAGTCATCGGCAAAGGCCTCGTTGGCGATGAAACGCGCATAGCCCTCGCGGCTGCCGGCGGCAGTATCCAGCCGGCGCTCGAAGCGGCCGTTGGAGCCGGCCAGCAAGGTGGCGTCGGCCCTGGCGCCTGGCTCTTCAAAGGCCTCCGGGTCCCGCTCGAAACGCACCGTGCCGGCGGAAGCTCCAGGGCCCCATTGCACCGTCTGCGGGCCCTTGACCACTACCAGGCGGTCGTAGCTCTGGGGCGCGATATACGAGGTGGGTGCGTCCATGCGGCCGGGGCAGGCGCCGACGATCTGCCCGCCGTTGGCGAGGATATTCAGCCTGGAGCCGAACATGCCGCGCAACACCGGGTCGCCATTGCTGCCGCCATTGCGGATGGCGCTGAAGCCGGGAATGGTCTTGAGGTAATCGGCGCCATCAGTGGCCGGGAGCGGCTGCCTTGGGGCCTTGGGATCGGTGGTGATGGTCAGCGGAGAAGTAGGCGCTACGGCGGTGACTACGGTCGGCGCCAGTTCAACGTCCTCGGGGCGGCCGGGGCGCAGGTCTTCGGCGGCCAATGCCGTTGGGCTGGCCAAGGCACCTAGCAGCAGCGCGGCGGAGCGGGGGGAGCGGAGTGCAGAAAGAAAGGCAGGCATGGTTTTCCCACGGAATGAGCGTTCAGGCACGAGCGATGGCA
>NZ_JANZKJ010000029.1 GCF_025642975.1 Pseudomonas sp. RIT-PI-S | reverse complement strand
CAACGGCGGTGGCGTTAAAGCCGTCCACCAACGCTGCGCGCGCCAGCCCTGGCAGGCGACACAGCTCGCCCACGGGCCGCTGCTCGGCCTCGCTCATAGCGGTGAGCAGCTGCAACCAGTGCTCGCCCAGCTCGGCGATCCGCGCCGGTGCAAAGGCCGCGTGGGAGAAGCCTAGGCGCATCACCAGCTCGGCACCCAGGTCCACCACCGCGGTGAGTGGGTAGCTGGTCTGTTCGTGAGCCATGACCGGGCCAAAGCTCAAGCCTGCCGGCGCCTGTTGCAGCGCTTCGGCGACCGGGTAGTTCTCGAACACCAGCAGGCTGTCGAACAGGGCCTCGCCGCCCTGCCCGGCCCAACGCTGGATGTCATACAGCGGCGTGTGTTCATGCTCACGCAGCGCCACGTTGTCGGCCTGCAGGCGCTGCAGCCAGGCGCCCAGCGCTTGCTCGGGGCGCGGCTGGGCGATCACCGGCAGCGTGTTGATAAACAGCCCGACCTGCTCTTGCACGCCCGGCAGGTCGCCGGGCCGCCCCGCCACGGTCGCGCCGAAGCACACCGTGGCCTGGCCGGTATAGCGCTGCAACAGCAGCGCCCAGGCCGCTTGCACCACGGTGTTGGCCGTCACCCGGCAACGCCGCGCCAGGGCCTGCACCCCGGCACTGGCGGCCTTGGGCAGGCGCAGGCACAGCTCGCCCTGGCCCGCTTCGCTGCCCTGTTCGGCCGGGAACGCCCGGGCCAGCCGCGTGGGTGCGTCCAGCCGGGCCAGTTGCTCGCGCCAGAACGCCTCGCTGGCGGCCTGATCGCGCTGTTGCAACCAGCCGATATAGTCCCGGTAAGTGCCCGCTACAGGCGCCGGCGGCTGCCCCGCGTAACGCTGCAATACCTCGCCCAGCAGGCGCGAGGTGCTCCAGCCGTCGAGCAGCAAGTGGTGGCAGGTGAAGATCAAGTGGTGCCGCGCCGCCCCCATCGGCACCAGGTGCAGCCGCAGCAACGGCGCCTGTTCCAGGTCGAAACCGGCCTCGCGCTGGGCTTGGGCGATCGCGTTGAGGGCGTTCTCGTCGTAGGTGGCTTGCGCCGGCTCAACGGTGAACGGCAGTTTGACCTGGCGATGCACCCATTGCAGTGGCGTGCCCTGGCCCTGCGGCCAATGGAAGCTCGCCCGCAGGTTGCCGTGGGCGTCGAGCGCGGCCTGCCAGGCCCGTTCGAAGCGCAGCGGGTCCAGCCCTTGCACGTCCAGCCGCAGCTGGTTGATGTAATCGCCATTGCCGGGCGCCATCCAGCTGTGGAACAGCATGCCTTGCTGCATCGGCGACAGCGGGTAGAGGTCCTCCAGCGCCCCGGCGCTCGATGCCAGCGCATCCAGCCGGGCTTGGTCCAGCCCGGCCAGGGGCACATCGGACGGGGTCAGGCGCTGTTCGCCGGGGTTGGCACAATGGGCCACCAGCGCCCGCAGCTCGCTGGCATAAGCCTCGGCCAGGGTGCGCACCTGGGCGAGCTCGAACTGGCGCTCGCTGAAGGTCCAGTCCACCACCAGCTCGCCGCCATACACCTGGCCGTCCAGGTTGAGCCAGTTGGCCAGTAGCGCTTGCGGGTCTGTCTCGGCGCCAGCCGCTTCCAGCGCCGGGCGCAGCAACGCCTGCGGGTCGAACTGGCTGTCGAACTGGCCCAGGTAGTTGAAGGTGACCCGTGCCGGCGGCAGCTGCGCCATGGCGGCGGCCACGTGGGGCCCGGCCAGGTAGCGCAGCACGCCGAAGCCTAGGCCTTTGTGAGGGATGGCGCGCAGTTGCTCCTTGATCGCCTTGATCGAGGCGCCCAGCTCCAACGCCGGGGTCAGCCGCACCGGGTACAGGCTGGTGAACCAACCCACGGTGCGGCTGAGGTCGACGCCCTCGAAGAGGTCTTCGCGGCCATGGCCCTCCAGCTGCACCCGCAGGCTGGCGGTGTTGCTCCAGCGGCAGATCACCCGCGCCAGGGCGGTGAGCAGCAGGTCATTGACCTGGGTGCGATAGGCCTGCCCAGCCTGGCCCAACAGCGCTTGGGTGGTGGCACGATCCAGCCGGGTTTGCACCCGCACCGCCTCGCCCTGGGTGGGTTCAAGGCTGGCGTCCAGGCACGGCAGGTCCACGGCTTCGCCAGCCAGGTGCGCCTGCCAGAACGCCTGCTCGGCTGCCAGGCTGTCGCTCAGGGCATAGGCGCCCAGGCGCTCCGCCCAGGTTTTGAAGGCGCTGGTTTTTGCCGGCAACGCCGCCTCGCGGCCGTTAACCGCCGCGCTGTAGGCACTGTGCAGGTCCTCCAGGAGGATGCGCCAGCTCACCCCATCCACCACCAGGTGATGGACCACCAGCAACAAACGCTGGGTCCCGTCCGCCAGGCTTACCAGCATGGCGCGCAGCAACGGGCCTTCGTTGAGGTTGAGGCTGCGCTGGGCCGCCTCGCACAGGGCCAGCAGCTCATCAGTGGTTGCCGCGCCGCGTTGCCACAGCACCGCTTGGCCAGACGGGGCCGCGTGGGCCGCCCGACAGCCGCCTTGCCCGGCACTGAAGCGCAGGCGCAGGGCGTCGTGGTGCGCCAGCAGCGCGGCCACGGCGGCTTCCAGCGCCTCGGCGTTCAGCGGCTCGCGAGGCTGCAACAGCACGGATTGGTTCCAGTGCTGGCGGTTGGGGATCGCTTGTTCGAAGAACTGCCGCTGGAACGGCAGCAGCGGGGTTTCGCCGGTTACCGGGCTTTGGTCGATCACGCTATGCGCCACGGCCTTGGCGGCCTGCGCCAGCGCGCCGAGGCTCTGGTACTGGAACACATCCCGTGGGCTGAGTTGCCAGCCCGCTTGGCGGGCGCGGCTCACCAGCTGGATGGAGATGATCGAATCCCCGCCGAGGGCGAAGAAGTTATCACCCAGCCCTACCTGCTCTACCCCCAGCAGGGCTTGCCAGATACCGGCCAGGGCTTGTTCGGCTTCGTTGTGCGGGGCTTGGTAGTGGGCTTGCTCGGCTTGCGCGGCAGGGCGTGGCAGGGCCCGGCGCTCCAGCTTGCCGTTGGGGCTCAGCGGCATGGCGGCCAAGGCCAGCCATTGCGCGGGGACCATGTAGTCCGGCAGTTGCGCGGCCAGGTGAGTGGCCAGTTCGCCTTGCCAGCCGTCCGGCTCGCTGGCCAGCACCACATAGCCGACCAGCTGCTTGCCATCCACGGCGAGCACCGCGGCCTCGCGGACGTTGCCGTGCTCCAGCAGCCGCGCTTCGATCTCGCCCAGCTCGATGCGCAGGCCGCGCAGCTTGATCTGGTGGTCCACCCGGCCGGCGTATTCGATCACGCCATCGGCGCGGTAACGGGCCAGGTCCCCCGTGCGGTACAGCCGCTGCCCTGCTGTGAACGGGCTGGCGACGAAACGCTCGGCACTGAGGGCGGGCCGGCGGTGGTAACCCCGCGCCAGGCCCGCGCCGCCCAGGTACAGCTCGCCCAGCACGCCAATCGGCACCGGTTCGAGGTGTGCGTCCAGCACGTAACACGCCAGGTTGGCGATGGGC
>NZ_JANZKJ010000028.1 GCF_025642975.1 Pseudomonas sp. RIT-PI-S | reverse complement strand
GCTGGCGGCGCTGGTGACGCACTGTGTGGCGCCTGGCAATGCCGGGGTGACGCCGTCCGACTTCCCGCTGGCGAAGCTGAGCCAAGCCCAACTGGATGCGCTACCCATCGCCGCGGCCGAGCTGGAGGACCTTTACCCGCTGTCGCCGATGCAGCAGGGCATGCTGTTCCATAGCCTCTACGAGCAGGGCAGTGGCGATTATGTGAACCAGCTGCAAGTGAGCATCGACGGGCTGGACCCGGCGCGCTTCGAGCAGGCCTGGCAGCAGGCGCTGGCGGCACACGCCGCCCTGCGCAGTGCGTTCTTCTGGACCGATAGCCTGCCCACGCCGGTGCAGGCCGTGCAGCGCCAGGCGCCGCTGCCGGTGAGGGTAGTCGACGGCAATGCCGCGCAGTTGCACGAGCTGGCCGAGGCCGAGCGCAGCCAAGGCTTCAACGTACAGGCCGCGCCGCTGTTGCGCTTGCTGCTGGTGCGCCTGGGCGAAGATCGCCATTGGCTGATTTTCACCAGCCATCACCTGTTGCTCGACGGCTGGAGCACCTCGCGCCTGCTCGGCGAGGTGCTGCAGCGTTACGCCGGCGAAGCGCCGGCCGCCGCCAGCGGGCAATACCGCGACTACATTGCCTGGTTGCAGCGCCAAAACGGTGCCGCCGCTGAGGCGTTCTGGAAGCGCCGCCTGGCGCAACTGGAAAGCCCCACGCGGCTGGCCCAGGCGTTGCCGGCCGGCCCGGCGGGTGCCAGCGGCCAAGCCGCGCACAGCTGCCGCCTGGAGCGCGCCGCCACCGACCGGCTGCACGCCGTGGCGCGGCGCTGCCAGGTCACCCTCAACACCTTGGTGCAGGGTGCCTGGGCCTTGCTGCTGCAACGTTACAGCGGTCAGGCGACGGTGTGCTTCGGTGCCACGGTCGCTGGCCGGCCCACAGACTTGCCCGGCGCCGAAGAACAGATCGGCCTGTTCATCAACACGCTGCCGGTGATCACCGAGCCGCCACTGACCCAAGCCTTGAAGGGCTGGCTGCAGGCGTTGCAGCAAGACAACCTGGCCATGCGCGAGCATGAACACACCCCGTTGTATGAGATCCAGCGCTGGGCCGGGCAGGGCGGCGAGCCCTTGTTCGACAGCCTGCTGGTGTTCGAGAACTACCCCGTGGCCGAGGCCTTGGCCCAGGCGCCGGCCGGCTTGCGCTTCGGCGAGGTGATCACCCGCGAACAGACCAACTATGCGTTGACCCTGGGGGTGAACCTTGGCGAGTGCCTGGACCTGCACCTGGCCTACCCCTGCGCCGCGTTCAGTACCCAGGGCGTGCAGGCCCTGGCAGCGCAGCTGTGCTCGTTGTTGCAGCGCTTCGAGCAGCACCTGGAACAGCCGGTGGCTACCCTGGGCCTGCTGGATAGCGAGGCGCTGGGCGCTGTGCTGGCGGCCAACGCGCCACGGCCTTATCCCTTCGAGCAGGCGGTGCACCAGCGCATCGCTGCCTGGGCCATGGCCGCGCCCGAGCGCACCGCGCTGATCTGCAACGGTCAGACGACCTCCCGTGGCGCCTTGGAGGCGCAGGCCAACCGCCTGGCCAACTGGCTGGTGGCCGAAGGCGTGGGCCCGGAAGTGCGGGTGGCGGTGGCGCTGCCGCGTGGTGAGTTGCAGCTGTGCGCACTGCTGGCGGTGCTCAAGGCCGGCGGCGCCTATGTGCCGCTGGACACCCAATACCCCCGCGAGCGCCTGGCCTACCTGCTGGAAGATTCCGGCAGTGCCTTGCTGCTCAGCGTGGCCAGCCTGGCCGAGCAGTTGCCGTTGCCGCTGGGCGGGCGGCTGCTGGCGCTGGACAGCCTCGACCTGGCCACCTGGCCGGCGCAACCGCCGCAGGTGACGGTAAGCGCGGACACCCTGGCGTATGTGATCTACACCTCCGGCTCCACCGGCCAGCCCAAGGGCGTGGCGGTGGCGCACGGGCCGCTGGCGATGCATTGCCAGGCCATTGGCGAGCGCTACGAAATGCGCGAGGCCGACTGCGAGCTGCACTTCATGTCGTTCGCCTTCGACGGCGCCCATGAGCGTTGGCTGACCGCCCTGACCCACGGCGCCCGCCTGCTGGTGCGCGACGACCAGCTGTGGACCGCCGAGCACACCTACCAGGCGATGCATGAGCATGGGGTGACCGTGGTCGCCTTCCCGCCGGCCTATTTGCAGCAGTTGACCGAGCATGCCGAGCGCGTGGGCAACCCACCGCCGGTGCGCATCTATTGCTTCGGCGGCGATGCGGTGCCACGCGCCAGCTACGAGCGCACCCGCAACGCCCTTCGCCCAGACGCCATCATCAACGGCTATGGCCCCACCGAAACCGTGGTCACGCCGTTGATCTGGAAGGCCGACCGCGAGACCCAGTGCGACGCCCCTTATGCGCCCATCGGCAGCCGCATCGGCGACCGCAGCGCCTACGTGCTCGATGCGCAACTCAACCCACTGCCCACGGGCGCCATCGGCGAGCTGTACCTGGGCGGCCAAGGGCTGGCCCGGGGGTACCTGGACCGCCCGGGCCTGACCGCCGAGCGCTTCGTGGCGGACCCCTTCAGCGCGGGCGGGCGCCTGTACCGCACCGGCGACCTGGTGCGGCTGCGCGCCGACGGCAGCTTCGAATACCAGGGCCGGGTCGACCACCAAGTGAAAATTCGCGGTTTCCGTATCGAGCTGGGCGAAGTGGAAGCCAGCCTGTTGCGCCAGCCGGGGGTACGCGAGGCGGTTGCCGTGGCCCGCGCCACCGAGCAGGGGCGCCAGCTGGTGGGCTACCTCACCCCCAACTGGCCCGGCGAGGATCCGCGCGAGGCGGCGTTCGCCGCGCTGCGCGAGCAATTGCCCGCTTACATGGTGCCTGCCGCGCTGGTGCTGCTTGACACGCTTCCGCTGACCCCCAACGGCAAGGTGGACCGCAAGGCCCTGCCCGCGCCGGACCTGGCCGAACGCCGGCAAGCCTATCGGGCGCCGGCTACGCCCATGGAAGCGATGCTGTTGCCGCTGTGGCAAGCGGTGCTGGGCCAGCCGGCACTGGGGGTGACGGACGACTTCTTCGCCCTAGGCGGGGATTCGATCATCTCCATCCAGCTGGTGAGCCGCGCGCGCGCCGCCGGCATCCAGTTCACCCCCAAGGACCTGTTCCAACATCCCACCGTGCAAGCCCTGGCGCGGGTTGCCCAACGCGGCGAAGCGCGGCAGGTCGACCAGGGCCCGGTAAGCGGCATCACGCCGTTGCTGCCGTTCCAGCAGTACTTCTTCGAGCAGCCCATCCCCAACCGTCAGCACTGGAACCAGGCGCTGCTGCTGCAACCGCGCGAGGTGCTGCGCGGTGAGGCGCTGGCCGTGGCCCTGGATGCGTTGGTGGCGCACCACGACGCCCTGCGCCTGGTGTTCCGCGAGGGCCCCGAAGGCTGGCAGGGCGAGCACCAGCCTGCGGCGCGGCCCAACCTGCTGTGGCAGGTGGAAGTCAGTGACAGTGCAGCCTTGGAAGCGCTCTGCGAAGACGCCCAGCGCAGCCTCACCCTGAGCGAAGGCCCGCTGCTGCGCGCGGTGCTGGCG
>NZ_JANZKJ010000027.1 GCF_025642975.1 Pseudomonas sp. RIT-PI-S | reverse complement strand
GGGGTGATCGCCAGGGTCGGTGCGTCGTTGACCAAGGTCACGGTCGGCGTGGCGCTGTCGTAGCCGCTGGCACTGCCATCGCTGACGGTCAATTGGATGGCAGGCAGTTGATGCCCACCATTTACATAGGCAGCGCCTTTTTCGGTCAGCACTACGGTAAGGCCATCGATGGCGTAGTAGCCGGCCGAGTTGCTGTTGCCGAGGAATTTCACAGTAAGGGCGTCGCCCTCCTCGTCGGCAATCACAAAGTTGCCGGCGACCGTGCCTGCATGGGCGGTGTTTTCAACGATGTTGGTGGCACTGACGTCGATAGTCGGCGCGTCGTTGACGAGGGTGACCTTCGGAGTCGCTGCGTCAGTCCCGGTCAGTTGGCCATCAGACACCGTCAGTTGAACCTGCGGCAGCGTATGCCCGCTGTTGACGTAGTCGGCGCCCTTCTGGGTCAGCAATACGAGGTTGCCCACGATGCTGTAGTACCCGTCGGCGTTGCTGTTGCCGGTGAAGCTGACCGTCAGCTTGTCGCCTTCTTCGTCGGCGGTGCTGAACACGGCTGCGGCCATGCCTTTGAAGGTCAGATTTTCAATCAGTGGAAGGCCGGTGACGCTGATGGTTGGCGCATCGTTGACCAGAGTCACCGTAGGCGTACCGGTGGCGTGGCTGGTCAGTTGACCATCGGAGACGGTCAGGTCGATCTTCGGCAGTTGGTTGCCGGCGTTGACGTATGCCGCGCCTTTATCAGTCAGCACCACCTGGTTGCCGGAGAGGGTGTAGTAGCCGGCGGAGTTGCTGCTGCCGGTGAATTTCACGGTAAGGGCGTCGCCCTCTTCGTCGGCGGTTTTGAAGTTCGCGGCAACGGTACCGGCCGTGGCGGTGTTCTCGACGATAGTGGTCGGCGACACGCTGATGGTTGGCGCATCGTTCACCAGGGTCACACCCGGCGTGGCGCTGGCCGAGCCGGTCAGGCTGCCGTCGCTGACGGTCAGGTCCACCTTCGGCAGGGCATGGCCACCGTTGACGTAATCGGCGCCGGTTTGGGTCAGAACCACCTTGCCACCGACCAGGGCGTAGTAACCCGCGGCGTTGCTGCTGCCGGTAAAGCTGACGGTGAGGTTGCTGCTATCTACGTCTGCGGTGGTGTAGGTCGCGGCGGTGTCGCCCGCCTTGGCGGTGTTCTCGACGAAGTTGTTGGCAGTTACCGCAATGGTCGGCGCGTCGTTGACGGCGGCCACATGGACGACCAGGTCCTGGCTCACGCTTTGCGGGGCGGCATTGCCGTCCTGGGCCGTCGCGGTAACGGTCAGGGTGAAGTCGCCGTTAACGTTGGTTGGGGCGGTGAACTTCACCGCCGACAGGTTCCAACCGGTCACGTCGACGGTGCCGTCGGCACCAACGGTGACCGTGTGCGCGCTGGTGCCGTCGGTGAGCACAGAGCCTTGCGGCACCTTGCTGATTTTCACCGTCAGGGTTTCCGAGCCGTCCACGTCGGTGGTGGCCGCCTTGATGGTGGACAACAGGATCGGCTGGTCTTCCACGCCGCTGTTGCGGGTTTCCACTACCTGGATGTTGTCCAGCACACCACCGGTGCTGTTTTTGTCCACAGCCACGAATTCCAGCTTCTGGCTGCCGTCGGTGCTGACCGGCAGGGTCAGCGTGTAATGGGTCATGCCGGCGCTGCTGGCGTTCAGCGTGGTGATCAGCTGGCCGCCCCAGAAGACATTAATCTTCGAATCGCCCAGATTGCTGCTGCGAGGGGAGTAGTCGAAGGACACGGTGTAGGTGGCGCCCGCCTGGGTGCTCACACTGGTGTACAGGTTGCTTGGGTCCCCTGCATCGCGCTCCAGCTCGATGACTTGGCTGGTGGTTTGCGCGCCGTAGGTAGTGCCCGAGCCGATTTCAACGGTGTTGCCGCTGTTGTCGGTATGCCATTCACCACTGCCCAGCTTGCTCGCGTCGACCTTGCCATGGCCACCGGTGGCCACTTCCTGGAAGTTGGTGGACGCCAGGGTGCTCTGGCCGATCAGGCTCAAGGTGGGGATATCGGTGACCGGGTTGACGGTCACCACGATATTGCCGCTGCTGGTGATGGTGTTGCCGTTGGCGGTCTCGGTGGAGGTGCCGGTAACCGTCAGGGTGTAGGTGCCGCTGGCATCCTTGGTGGCGGTGAAGCTGATGTTCTTGAGGTTCCACGCACTCACGTCCACGGTGCCGTCGCCACCGGCCACGGCGGTGTAGCTGTGAGTGCCGTCGGTCAGGGTGGCGCCCAGCGGGATGCCGCTGATGACTGTGGTATGGGTCTCCGAACCGTCGTTGTCGGTGTAGCTGGCAACAGTGCCCAGCGCGATCGAGGTGTCTTCGTCACCCGATACCGCGCGGGCTTCGACAATTACCGCGGCATCGGCAACCGGCACTACCGTCACATTGAGCGTGGCGGTGCTGCTGGCGCTGCTGCCATTGGCAATTTCAGTAGAGGTCGCCGTGACGCTCAAGCTGATAGTGCCGCTGTAGTTCTGCGGCGGAGTCAGGCTCAGGGTGCTCAGGTCCCAAGTGCTGACATCAACGGTGCCATCTCCACCGGCCACGGCGGTATAGCTGTTTTTGCCATCCGTGAGGGTCACGCCTTCGGGGATGCCCGAGATAGTGGTTTTCAGCGTCTCGGAGCCGTCGGTGTCAACCAGCGAAGCGTTGATGGTGCTCAGCTTGATGCTGCTGTCTTCGGCACCGTGGTTAAGGGCATAGCCAGCGTAGTAACCCTCGCCATTGGCATCCACATGCGCGATCACGTCCAGGCCCGGGGTGATGATGTCGGCGATGTTGCCGTAGATCGGGTAGTTTTCTCCGTTCAACGGCTTGGCCGCGCCACCATCCACCGCCAGCAGCACGTTGTAGTTACCCGGGCCGTTCTGGTTGTAGTGATAAACGTCCAGCGTGTAGAAACCGGTCACGCTTGGCGTGACGCTGCCACTGAAACCGCCGTTCCAGGTGCCCGAAGCCACCAGGTTGCCACCGACGGTAACGGCCATGCTGTCATCGACAGCGCCGCTGAAGCTGTAGGTGTGGCCCGCTTCGAGGAAGATCACCCCGGAGGTTTTGCTGGCCACGCCCTGGGCCACGTCAGCATCGCTTACGCCCTGTACCACGGTACCTGGAACGGACTTGTCCGCGCCGCCAATGCTGCTGACCAACGATGCCGCCGGCGCACCGCCACCGCTACCTTCCATGCCGGTGAGGCCGGTCCAGGTCTGCTTGACCAGGCCGGTGGAAACGACGTTGTCGGGGGTGATCGACAAGTGCGGTGCATCAGCGACCGGGGTGACATTGACCACGATGTTGCCGGAGGTAATGCCGGTGCTGCTGTTGGCGGATTCAGCGGCGGTGCCAGTAACGGTTAGGGTATAGCTGCCGCTGGCGTTGGCCGGTGCGGTGAAGCTGATCCCAGAGAGGTTCCAGTCGCTTACGTCGGCCGTACCGTCGCCACCCGCCACGGCGGTGTAGCTGTGGGTGCCGTCAGTGATGGTGGCGCCGACCGGGATGCCGCTGATAACGGTGGTATGGGTTTCCGAGCCATCGTTATCGGCGTAGGTAGCCACGGTGCCCAAGGCGATCGAGGTGTCTTCGTCGCCGGTGACTTCATGGGTAACCACAGTCGGCGCATCGGCTACTGGGGTTACGTTGACCACAATATTCCCAACAGTGGTCGCGGTGCTGTTGTTAGCGGTTTCGACGGAAGTGCCAGTCACA
>NZ_JANZKJ010000026.1 GCF_025642975.1 Pseudomonas sp. RIT-PI-S | reverse complement strand
AGCGTAGAATGCGCGCCTCGGTTGAAGCGAAAGGCTCAACCAACCGCTCTTTAACAAATGAATCAAGCAATTCGTGTGGGTGCTTGTGAGTTGGACTGATTGTCACAATGATTATCAGCATCACAAATACTCGGACGAAGAAATTCGAATTGAGTGGCTTCCTTCGGGAAGTTTTGCGATTGCTGAGCCAAGTTTAGGGTTTTCTCAAAACCCAAGCAGTATTGAACTGAAGAGTTTGATCATGGCTCAGATTGAACGCTGGCGGCAGGCCTAACACATGCAAGTCGAGCGGCAGCACGGGAGCTTGCTCCTGGTGGCGAGCGGCGGACGGGTGAGTAATGCCTAGGAATCTGCCTGGTAGTGGGGGATAACAACCGGAAACGGTTGCTAATACCGCATACGTCCTACGGGAGAAAGTGGGGGACCCTCGGGCCTCACGCTATCAGATGAGCCTAGGTCGGATTAGCTAGTTGGTAGGGTAAAGGCCTACCAAGGCGACGATCCGTAACTGGTCTGAGAGGATGATCAGTCACACTGGAACTGAGACACGGTCCAGACTCCTACGGGAGGCAGCAGTGGGGAATATTGGACAATGGGCGAAAGCCTGATCCAGCCATGCCGCGTGTGTGAAGAAGGTCTTCGGATTGTAAAGCACTTTAAGTTGGGAGGAAGGGTCGTTACCTAATACGTGACGATTTTGACGTTACCGACAGAATAAGCACCGGCTAACTCTGTGCCAGCAGCCGCGGTAATACAGAGGGTGCAAGCGTTAATCGGAATTACTGGGCGTAAAGCGCGCGTAGGTGGTTTGTTAAGTTGGATGTGAAATCCCCGGGCTCAACCTGGGAACTGCATCCAAAACTGGCAAGCTAGAGTATGGTAGAGGGTGGTGGAATTTCCTGTGTAGCGGTGAAATGCGTAGATATAGGAAGGAACATCAGTGGCGAAGGCGACCACCTGGACTGATACTGACACTGAGGTGCGAAAGCGTGGGGAGCAAACAGGATTAGATACCCTGGTAGTCCACGCCGTAAACGATGTCAACTAGCCGTTGGGCGCCTTGAGCGCTTAGTGGCGCAGCTAACGCATTAAGTTGACCGCCTGGGGAGTACGGCCGCAAGGTTAAAACTCAAATGAATTGACGGGGGCCCGCACAAGCGGTGGAGCATGTGGTTTAATTCGAAGCAACGCGAAGAACCTTACCAGGCCTTGACATCCAATGAACTTTCCAGAGATGGATTGGTGCCTTCGGGAACATTGAGACAGGTGCTGCATGGCTGTCGTCAGCTCGTGTCGTGAGATGTTGGGTTAAGTCCCGTAACGAGCGCAACCCTTGTCCTTAGTTACCAGCACGTTAAGGTGGGCACTCTAAGGAGACTGCCGGTGACAAACCGGAGGAAGGTGGGGATGACGTCAAGTCATCATGGCCCTTACGGCCTGGGCTACACACGTGCTACAATGGTCGGTACAGAGGGTCGCCAAGCCGCGAGGCGGAGCTAATCTCACAAAACCGATCGTAGTCCGGATCGCAGTCTGCAACTCGACTGCGTGAAGTCGGAATCGCTAGTAATCGCGAATCAGAACGTCGCGGTGAATACGTTCCCGGGCCTTGTACACACCGCCCGTCACACCATGGGAGTGGGTTGCACCAGAAGTAGCTAGTCTAACCTTCGGGAGGACGGTTACCACGGTGTGATTCATGACTGGGGTGAAGTCGTAACAAGGTAGCCGTAGGGGAACCTGCGGCTGGATCACCTCCTTAATCGACGACACAGCCGCCCATAAGCACCCACACGAATTGCTTGATTCCTTGTAAAGACGATTTTGTGATGCAAGCCCTGTATTGGGTCTGTAGCTCAGTTGGTTAGAGCGCACCCCTGATAAGGGTGAGGTCGGCAGTTCGAATCTGCCCAGACCCACCAACTTCGGTTGGCACGATTGCGGGGCCATAGCTCAGCTGGGAGAGCGCCTGCCTTGCACGCAGGAGGTCAGCGGTTCGATCCCGCTTGGCTCCACCACCTTATCTGTTCGAAAGCTTAGAAATGAGCATTCCCTCGGCACGAGGCATGAATGTTGATTTCTGGTCTTTTCCAGAATCGTTCTTTAAAAATTTGGGTATGTGATAGAAGATAGACTGTTCAGACCAGTTTCACTGCTGGTGTGATCAGGCTAAGGTAAAATTTGTGAGTTGATCGCGAATTTTCGGCGAATGTTGTCTTCACAACCGTAACCCTGAGATTGCTTGGGGTTATATGGTCAAGTGAATAAGCGCATACGGTGGATGCCTTGGCAGTCAGAGGCGATGAAAGACGTGGTAGCCTGCGATAAGCTTCGGGGAGTCGGCAAACAGACTTTGATCCGGAGATCTCTGAATGGGGGAACCCACCTGGCACAAGCCAGGTATCTTGTACTGAATCCATAGGTGCAAGAGGCGAACCAGGGGAACTGAAACATCTAAGTACCCTGAGGAAAAGAAATCAACCGAGATTCCCTTAGTAGTGGCGAGCGAACGGGGACCAGCCCTTAAGTTGATTTGAGATTAGCGGAACGCTCTGGAAAGTGCGGCCATAGTGGGTGATAGCCCTGTACGCGAAAATCTCTTGTCAATGAAATCGAGTAGGACGGAGCACGAGAAACTTTGTCTGAACATGGGGGGACCATCCTCCAAGGCTAAATACTACTGACTGACCGATAGTGAACCAGTACCGTGAGGGAAAGGCGAAAAGAACCCCGGAGAGGGGAGTGAAATAGAACCTGAAACCGTATGCGTACAAGCAGTGGGAGCAGACTTGTTCTGTGACTGCGTACCTTTTGTATAATGGGTCAGCGACTTATATTCAGTGGCGAGCTTAACCGAATAGGGGAGGCGTAGCGAAAGCGAGTCTTAATAGGGCGTTTAGTCGCTGGGTATAGACCCGAAACCGGGCGATCTATCCATGGGCAGGTTGAAGGTTAGGTAACACTGACTGGAGGACCGAACCGACTACCGTTGAAAAGTTAGCGGATGACCTGTGGATCGGAGTGAAAGGCTAATCAAGCTCGGAGATAGCTGGTTCTCCTCGAAAGCTATTTAGGTAGCGCCTCATGTATCACTGTAGGGGGTAGAGCACTGTTTCGGCTAGGGGGTCATCCCGACTTACCAAACCGATGCAAACTCCGAATACCTACAAGTGCCGAGCATGGGAGACACACGGCGGGTGCTAACGTCCGTCGTGAAAAGGGAAACAACCCAGACCGTCAGCTAAGGTCCCAAAGTTATGGTTAAGTGGGAAACGATGTGGGAAGGCTTAGACAGCTAGGAGGTTGGCTTAGAAGCAGCCACCCTTTAAAGAAAGCGTAATAGCTCACTAGTCGAGTCGGCCTGCGCGGAAGATGTAACGGGGCTCAAACCATACACCGAAGCTACGGGTGTCACGCAAGTGACGCGGTAGAGGAGCGTTCTGTAAGCCTGTGAAGGTGAGTTGAGAAGCTTGCTGGAGGTATCAGAAGTGCGAATGCTGACATGAGTAACGACAATGCGAGTGAAAAACTCGCACGCCGAAAAACCAAGGTTTCCTGCGCAACGTTAATCGACGCAGGGTTAGTCGGTCCCTAAGGCGAGGCTGAAAAGCGTAGTCGATGGAAAACAGGTTAATATTCCTGTACTTCTGGTTACTGCGATGGAGGGACGGAGAAGGCTAGGCCAGCTTGGCGTTGGTTGTCCAAGTTTAAGGTGGTAGGCTGGGATCTTAGGTAAATCCGGGATCCTAAGGCCGAGAGCTGATGACGAGTGCCCTCGGGCACGAAGTGGTCGATGCCATGCTTCCAGGAAAAGCTTCTAAGCTTCAGGTAACCAGGAACCGTACCCCAAACCGACACAGGTGGTTGGGTAGAGAATACCAAGGCGCTTGAGAGAACTCGGGTGAAGGAACTAGGCAAAATGGCACCGTAACTTCGGGAGAAGGTGCGCCGGCGAAGGTGAAGGGCTTGCCCCGTAAGCTTATGCCGGTCGAAGATACCAGGCCGCTGCGACTGTTTATTAAAAACACAGCACTCTGCAAACACGAAAGTGGACGTATAGGGTGTGACGCCTGCCCGGTGCCGGAAGGTTAATTGATGGGGTTAGCGCAAGCGAAGCTCTTGATCGAAGCCCCGGTAAACGGCGGCCGTAACTATAACGGTCCTAAGGTAGCGAAATTCCTTGTCGGGTAAGTTCCGACCTGCACGAATGGCGTAACGATGGCGGCGCTGTCTCCACCCGAGACTCAGTGAAATTGAAATCGCTGTGAAGATGCAGTGTATCCGCGGCTAGACGGAAAGACCCCGTGAACCTTTACTATAGCTTTGCACTGGACTTTGAGCTTGCTTGTGTAGGATAGGTGGGAGGCTTTGAAGCGTGGACGCCAGTCTGCGTGGAGCCATCCTTGAAATACCACCCTGGCAACCTTGAGGTTCTAACTCAGGTCCGTTATCCGGATCGAGGACAGTGTATGGTGGGTAGTTTGACTGGGGCGGTCTCCTCCCAAAGAGTAACGGAGGAGTACGAAGGTGCGCTCAGACCGGTCGGAAATCGGTCGTAGAGTATAAAGGCAAAAGCGCGCTTGACTGCGAGACAGACACGTCGAGCAGGTACGAAAGTAGGTCTTAGTGATCCGGTGGTTCTGTATGGAAGGGCCATCGCTCAACGGATAAAAGGTACTCCGGGGATAACAGGCTGATACCGCCCAAGAGTTCATATCGACGGCGGTGTTTGGCACCTCGATGTCGGCTCATCACATCCTGGGGCTGAAGCCGGTCCCAAGGGTATGGCTGTTCGCCATTTAAAGTGGTACGCGAGCTGGGTTTAGAACGTCGTGAGACAGTTCGGTCCCTATCTGCCGTGGACGTTTGAGATTTGAGAGGGGCTGCTCCTAGTACGAGAGGACCGGAGTGGACGAACCTCTGGTGTTCCGGTTGTCACGCCAGTGGCATTGCCGGGTAGCTATGTTCGGAAGAGATAACCGCTGAAAGCATCTAAGCGGGAAACTTGCCTCAAGATGAGATCTCACTGGAGCCTTGAGCTCCCTGAAGGGCCGTCGAAGACTACGACGTTGATAGGTGGGGTGTGTAAGCGCTGTGAGGCGTTGAGCTAACCCATACTAATTGCCCGTGAGGCTTGACCATATAACACCCAAGCAATCTGCCAACGGCAGAACGCGGGTGAAGACACCACCGAAAATTCGCATCATCACACACACATACCCAGATTCGCGACGACGTGAAAACGCC
>NZ_JANZKJ010000025.1 GCF_025642975.1 Pseudomonas sp. RIT-PI-S | reverse complement strand
GTGGCACCACCGGTAACACGGGCGTTGGCGTTTGCAGCGCCCAATACAGCACCCCGCCGTGCAGCGCGGCCGCCAGGCCGGCGAGCAACCAGGCCTCACGACGGCTGGTGGGCGAGCGCGGCACGGCATGTAGCGCCGAGTGTGCCAATGCGGCCGGCGCCACACGGCTCCCGCCCTGAACAGGTAGGGTGGCCTCGGGCAAGGGAAGAACCGGCGCGGCGCGGGCGGCTGAATGAACGTTCGCCATAGGAAGGCTCCTTGATCGTCATAAGCCCTGCGCTCGGCCACTTCACAGTGGCGCAGAGGCATCAGGCTTGCGGTGCGATCATGCCGGGGGCGGCTTTATCTCCTGAAGGAACGAGATAGGCTGTTTCCATAACTTTTAAGCATAAACGCTAAATGTAATTCCGGTTCCGGCCAATAAATTCGCGCCTGGCGGCCCTTCCCTTACGGCCGCCATGCCGTCCAGGCATGAAAAAAATACCTTGCGGGCATGAAAGGGGTCCGGTTCGCAGGCTAACGCCAGCTCCAACAGCGGGAGCACCTTGTGGGACCGGGCACCAGCCCGGGAAACTTTGGCCCTGTAGCACGGTGGTTCGCAGGCTGACGCCAGCTCCAACAGCGTGAATACCCCGTGGGACCGGGCACCAGCCCGGGAAACTTTGGCCCTGTGGCACCGGTGGTTCGCAGGCTGGCGCCAGCTCCAACAGCGGGAGCACCCTGTGGGACCGGGCGCCAGCCCGGGAAAACCCTAGCCTTATGGCAGCCCCGGTTCGCAGGCTACGCCAGCTCCAACAGCGTGAGCACCTCGTGGGACCGGGCACCAGCCCGGGAAAACCCTGGCCTATGGCAGCCCCGGTTCGCAGGCTGGCGCCAGCTCCAACAGCGGGAGCATCCTGTGGGACCGGGCGCCAGCCCGGGAAAACCCTGGCCCTGTAGCAGCAGCGATTCGCAGGCTAACGCCAGCTCCAACAGCGTGAGCGCCCTGTGGGACCGGGCACCAGCCCGGGAAAACCTTGGCCTATGGCAGCCCCGGTTCGCAGGCTGGCGCCAGCTCCAACTGATTGAGCATCCTGTGGGACCGGGTACCAGCCCGGGAAACTTTGGCCCTGTGGCACGGGTGGTTCGCAGGCTACGCCAGCTCCAACAGCTCAGGTGCTCTCCCGCTGCACCAGCGTGCAATGCAGCGCGGCAGGCGGTGCAGGCCGGTCAGGCACGGCATTGAAGCTGGCAAGCAGGTAGGCGGCGGCTTGCTCGCCGATCTCCCGTGCGGGCGGGCGAAGGGTGCTAAGGCTGGGCATCAGCATTTGCGCGAAGGGGTAGTCGCCGAAGCCCAGCACCGCGCAATCGCCCGGTATTCGCACCCCCGCCCGCTGGGCGGCGAGCAGCCCCCCGGCGGCGAGGTTGTCGTTGGCGAAGAAAATCGCGTCTGGCCGGGTGGCCTGGGCCATCAAGGCCTCCAGCGCTTGCTTGCCCGCTTCGAACGGCGGTAGCGCGGCGTCGGGCTGGTACAGGATCGGCGCCAGCCCGTGCCGTGCCAGCGCCTGCACATAACCGTCACGCCGCTCCAGTGCGCTGTGGTCGCCGGTGGCACTGTTGGCGACAAAGGCAATGCGTCGATAGCCGCGGCCATGCAGGTGTTCCACCGCCATGCGGCCAACCTCGGTATGGTCGAAGCCCACTTGTATCGGTTGCCGCTGGGGCTGGTAGTCCCACACCTCCAGCACCGGCACCGAGGCGCTGGCGAGCATGCGTTCGGTTGCCGGGGTATGGAAGTGGCTGGTCACCACTAGCGCGGCCGGCGCCCAGCCGAGAAACGCCCGCACCGCGTTTTCTTCCTGCTGGGCGGAGAAATAACTCGAGGCCATCAGCACCTGATAGCCCTGGGCGCCAAGGGTGTCGTGAAACGCCTGGATGGTGCTGGCGAAGATCGGCCCGGAAATGTTCGGCACCACCAGCCCGACGATGCGGTTCTTGCTGGAGGCCAACCCCCCCGCGACCTGGTTGGGAACGTAGCCGGTGGCCGCTATTGCCGCGGCGATCCGCTCGCGATGAACCTCAGAGACCCGCGCGGGCTCGTTGAAATACCTCGAGACGGTCATCGCCGACACTTCAGCCAGGGCGGCCACGGTGGCCAGCGTGACCCTGCCAGCACCACGTCGCTGTCGAGACACGGTTCGCTCCTTAAAAGTTATAAGCAGATAAGCCTTAAGTATTGGACGCTCTAACCAAGCCGCTTCAGCATAGCGATGTTAGCGCTAACCAGCTACTCGCTCGAGCGAATGCCGCAGCTGCGCCTGGCCCCCACTTGAGCGATAGAGCATGCATTACATTCCCACAGCACCCTCGCGTCCGAGCCAGCTGGCTCAAGCCATCTGCGCCCTGCTGGCGTTCGGCACCCTGCCCCTGGCCAGTGTCGCCGCCGAGAGCACCACCGACTCCAGCGCGACCACGGCCACCGCCAAGCTGCAAGCGGTCACCGTTACCGCCACCCGCCGCGAGGCAACCTTGCAAACGGTCCCCGTGGCGGTCAGCGTGGTCGACGGCGAACAGCTGGAGCGCGACAACCGCAACGGCGTGGCCGCATTGGCGCAACAGGTGCCCACGCTTAATTTCCGCACCAACGCCTCCAACAAAGACACCGCCCTGTTCATTCGCGGCGTGGGCACCATTTCCACCTCCCCTGGGGTTGAGCCCACGGTGGCCACGGTGATCGACGGCGTGGTCTATGGCCGCCCCGGGCAAGCCACGCTGGACCTGCTCGACCTGGAGCGGGTGGAGGTGTTGCGCGGCCCCCAGGGCACGCTGTTCGGCAAGAACGCCTCGGCGGGCGTGCTGAACATCGTGACCAAGAACCCCGAGGAAGCTTTCCACGGCTATATCGACCAAGGCTGGTACACCGGCAACGAAAGCCGCACGCGCTTCGGCATCGGCGGCGCGCTCATCCCCGGTGTGCTCAAGGGCTCGCTCACCACGCTGGTGAGCAGCTACGACGGCAACGTCGATAACAACGCCAACGGCCAGGAAGTGAACGGCTACAACCACCGCGGCGCCCGCGGCAAGCTGCAGTTCACGCCGAACGAGGCGCTGACCGTGACCGTCGCGGCAGACTACATGACCGCCCACGACGACACCCCCAACGGCGTGATCAGCCAGGTGCTCACCCCAGCATTCGGCAACGCCCTGGCGCCGGTCAGCGCCAGCGGCCACAACCAGAACATCGTCAGCGACTACCGCAGCCACGTCGAAGACACCAACAAGGGCCTGTCCGCCCAGGTGGACTGGGCACTGGGCGACTACACCCTCACCTCCATCAGTGCCTGGCGCGGCTGGGACAACACCCAGTGGCAGGACGGTGACCGCCTGGCTACGGTCAGCGCTGCCTACCCCGGTATCGAGGACAAAGGCGAGCTGAGCTACGACCAATACAGCCAGGAGCTGCGCCTGGCTTCACCGAAAGGGCAGTTCGCCGAGTACGTGACGGGGCTGTACTACATGCACGCCAAGGACGACGAGACCTACCGGCGCACCCTGGTCACCACGACCACGCCCCAGCGGGGCGTCGCCGACTACGGCACGACCAGCGACAGCGTGGCGGCGTTTGGCGAAACCACCCTCAACTTCAGCCCGCGCCTGCGCGGGATCGCCGGGCTGCGCTTTACCCACGACTACCTGGCCTACGACCACCGCCGCGCCTCGACTTCAGCCACCGCGGTCAGCGGGATTCAACCCAGCACCGCCAGCAGCGGCTCAGTGGATGAAGACGGCTGGTCCGGGCGGCTGGGCCTGCAGTACGACCTCACGAACTCGGTGATGACCTACCTCACCTACTCCCGCGGCTATAAAGGCCCGGCGTATAACGTGTTCTTCAACATGCAGCCGCGCGACACCGACGCGCTCAAGCCAGAAACCTCCAACACCTGGGAGCTGGGCATCAAGGCCAGTGCCTGGGACGAGCGCCTGACCGCCAACGCCGCGCTGTTCCACAGCGCCTACGACAACTACCAGGCCAACTTTTACGACACCGTCGCCGGCCAGGTGGTGACCCGGCTGATCAATGCCGGCAGCGTGACCACCCAGGGCGCGGAGCTGGACCTGGCACTGCAAGCCACCCGCCAATTGAAGCTTTCCGCGGCGCTGGCCTATACCCACGCACGCATCGACACCTTTGCCTGCCCGGCTGGCGCAGCCGCTTCGTGCAACGTCGACGGCAAGCCGCTGCCGTTCAGCCCGGACTGGAAAAGCTACGCCCGCGCCGATTACAGCATTTCCCTGGACAACGGCCTGGATGTGGAACTCAGCAGCGACTACAGCTGGCAGAGCGAGGTGCAGTACGACATCAGCCAGAACCCGGACACCAAACAAGGCGCCTATGGCGTCTGGAACGCCAGCGTGGCCCTGGCCGACTACGCCAACGGCTGGCGCGTGGCTCTGCTGGGCAAGAACCTCGCGGACAGGTCCTACTCGCCGCTGCTGGCCAGCGGTAGCGGCTACATCTACCGCGCCGTGCCTCGGGACGACAGCCGTTATTTCGGCATTCAAGTACGCAAGGACTTCTGACCCATGGCGACCGCTAACCGGCAACTGAGCCTGGGCGCATTTCTCATGGCCACCGGGCACCACGTGGCAGCCTGGCGCCACCCCTCGGTACCGGCCGATGCCGGCCTGGATATCGCCCATTACCGCCACCTGGCCCGAGTGGCCGAGCAAGCCTGCCTGGACCTGCTGTTCGTGGCCGACAGCGTGGCCGCGCCCACCGGCGAGCTCGCCAGCCGCATGGCCCGCTCGGACCACTTCGAGCCACTCACGCTGCTGGCTGCCTTAAGCGGCGCCACCGAGCACATCGGCTTGGTCGCCACGGTGACCACCAGCTACAACGAGCCCTACCACGTGGCGCGTACGTTCGCCTCGCTCGATCACCTCTCCGGCGGCCGCGCTGGCTGGAACCTGGTGACCTCCGACGCGGCCGCCGAAGCGTACAACTTCGGCCGCGAGCAGCACCTGGGGCATGCCGAGCGCTACGCCCGCGCCGAGGAGTTCTACCAGGTGGTCACCGGCCTGTGGGACAGCTGGGCAGATGACGCCTTCAGCCGCGATAAACACAGCGGCCAGTACTACCGCCCCGAGGGCGCCCGGGTGCTTGGCCATGGCGGCGAGCACTTTCGTGTGCGCGGGCCGCTGAACGTGGCACGGCCGCCTCAGGGCTGGCCGGTGGTGGTGCAGGCTGGGGCGTCCGAAGCGGGCCGCGCGCTGGCGGCGCGTACAGCCGAGGTGGTGTTCACCGCCCAGCCAGACCTGCCCTCGGCGCAGCGCTTCTATGCCGACCTCAAGGGCCGGCTGGCTGCACATGGGCGCGAGGCCGCTGCGTTGAAGATCATGCCCGGCGCCTACGTGATCGTGGCGGCCAGTGAAGCCCAGGCCCAGGACACCCACGCGCAATTGCAGGCGCTGGTGCAGCCCGAAGTGGGCATTGCCCTGCTCGGCCGCATGCTGGGTAACTTCGACCTCTCTGGCTACCCGCCCGACGGCCCGCTGCCGGCATTGCCGCTGACCGACTCCGGCCAGCGCAGCCGGCAACAGCTGTTGACCCAGCTGGCCGGCGACGAGCGCCTGACCCTGGCGCAGCTGGGCCAGCGCATTGCCGGCGGGCGCGGGCACCTGAGCCTGATCGGCACCCCCAACCAAGTGGCGGACCAAATGCAAGCCTGGTTTGAACAAGACGCGGCCGATGGTTTCAATATCCTGCTGCCCCACCTGCCAGCGGGCCTGGAAGACATTGCCCGGCTGCTGGTGCCCGAACTACAACGGCGCGGGCTGTTCCGCCGTGCCTATACGGGGCGTACGCTGCGCGATCACCTGGGGCTGGAACGCCCGGCCAACCGCCACTTCGCCTGAGCATAAGGACCTGTAATGACCTACACCGCCAACACCGAACGCTACGAGCGCATCCCCTATCGCCGCGTGGGCCGCAGCGGGCTGGTGCTGCCCGCCCTGTCCCTGGGCCTGTGGCACAACTTCGGCGACAGCACGCCCATCGACCGCCAGCGCGCCTTGCTGCGCACCGCGTTCGACCTGGGCATCAACCATTTCGACCTGGCCAACAACTATGGCCCGCCCTACGGCAGTGCTGAAATCAACTTCGGCCGGCTGCTGCGCGAAGACTTCGCCACCTACCGCGACGAGCTGATCATCTCCACCAAGGCCGGCTGGGACATGTGGCCTGGCCCTTATGGCCAAGGCGGCGGCTCGCGCAAATACGTGCTGGCAAGCCTGGACCAGAGCCTGGCGCGGATGGGCCTGGACTACGTCGACATCTTCTATTCGCACCGCTTCGATCCCGACACCCCGCTGGAAGAAACCGCCAGCGCCCTGGCCACCGCGGTGCAGCAAGGCAAGGCCTTGTATGTGGGGATCAGCTCGTACTCAGGCAGCAAAACCCGCGAAATGGCCGCGCTACTGGCGCAGTGGAAGGTGCCGCTGTTGATTCACCAGCCGGCCTATAACCTGCTGAACCGCTGGATAGAAAAAGACCTGCTGGAGGCGACCGACGAGCTCGGCGCCGGGGTCATCGCCTTCACGCCCCTGGCTCAGGGCCTGTTGACCGACAAATACCTCAACGGCATCCCCGCCGATGCCCGGGTCAACCAGCCGGGCGGCCAATCGCTGCGTGCCGATCACCTGTCCGAGGACAACCTCGCCCACGTGCGTGCGCTTAACGACATCGCCAAGGCTCGCGGCCAGAGCCTGGCCCAGTTGGCCCTGGCCTGGACCCTGCGCGATCCACGGGTGACCAGCGCACTGATCGGCGCCAGCCGGCCGGAGCAGATCATCGAAAACGTCGCCGCGCTGGCCCGCTTGGACTTCACCGCCGAGGAGCTCGCGCAGATCGACCGTTTCGCCGTGGAAGGCAAGATCAACCTCTGGGAAAAGCCATCGACCGCCGAATGAAACTTAACCTGCTCATCCACTCGCTGCTGGCTCTTACGCTCAGCCTGGCCAGCGCTGACTCCCAGGCGACGGCAGAGGCCGCAGCGCCGCAAACGCTGCGGATCGGCTATCAGAAAGGCTCGATCGCCCTGGTGTTGGCCAAGGAGCATCACCTGCTCGAAGACCGCTTCAGCCACACCCAGGTGCAATGGCTGGAGTTCCCCGCCGGCCCACAGATGCTCGAAGCGCTCAACATCGGGAGCCTGGATGTTGCCTCCACCGGGGACATTCCACCGCTGTTCGCTCAAGCGGCCGGTGCTGACCTGCTGTATATAGGCGCGGAGCCGGCCAAGCCGGCGGCGGAAACCTTGCTGGTGCCCGAAGGCAGTTCGATCCACAGCGTGGCCGAGCTCAAGGGGCATAAAGTGGCGCTGCAAAAGGGCTCCAGCGCCCACAACCTGGTGTTGCGGGCGCTGGCCAAGGCTGGGCTGGCGTTCACCGACATCATCCCGGTGTACCTGAGCCCCGCCGATGCCCATGCCGCGTTCGAGCAAGGCAGCGTAGAGGCCTGGGCGATCTGGGACCCTTACGCATCCCTGGCCCTGGTCGAAGGCAAGGCGCGGCTGCTGGCCAATGGCGAAGGGCTTGGGCTCAACGGGCCGCTTTACACCGCCCGCCGCGAATTCGCCAAGGCAAACCCGGCTTTTGTCCAGGCGCTGCTGGACACCCTCAGCTCCGCCGAGGCACTCACCCGCAGTGAGCGCGAGCAGAGCCTGGAAATTCTCACCCGCAGCATGGGCCTGGACCACGAGGTGGTCGCTCGCTACATCGACAACCGTCCACCCTCGCCGGTGGGGCCGGTAACCGATGAGGTGCTGGCCACGCAGCAACGAACCGCAGACCTGTTCTACGCCGCGCACCTGTTGCCTAAGCCTTTGCAGGTACGGGAGGTGGCGCGGTAATGCTCGACGGCGTACAGCCGGGCGCGGCTGATGGCGCTCACCGGCGCAATGCAGCGCAGCCGCTTGCACACCCGGCGCAGGTAGAGCCTGGCGCCGACGCGGCGGTGGCGAGCGGAGTGTATCTAGCCGTTCAGGGCCGTACGCGCACCGCGATGCGGCCGCCTTTCATGCTCGGCGCCAACCGGCGCGGCAGGTCGGCCACGAGGAACTCGCGGGGGTGGCCCAGCACTTCGTTGAACGGCATGCCAAAGCCCACCACCGCCATGGTGCGCTCCTCCGGAGCCGGTTCATGGGTGTTCTGTTTGTTGATCGCTGCGGTCGTCATGCCCGGCCCTCTCTCCAGCTCAATAATTCGACGCTCATGAGAGGTATCGGCCGCTGCGCCGTAAAGCTTCAGGGCCGGTTGTCGGATGTGCGCGCAGGTGCGTAGGTCAGTCCTGGGCGTTGCTGGACGTTGCCGGGGCCCAGCCCGCCGGCCCCACAGGCGCAACTCCCGCAGCAGCGCGTTTTGACCTCGCCCAGGCGTTACAGCGCCAGGCCCAGCTCGCGGATCAGGTCGATAAGCGCCCGCAGCCGCGCCGGCACGAAGCGATGGCCTGAGTAATAAAGGCGCAGCCCGCCGAACGACGGGCACCATTGGGTCAGCACAGGCCTGAGCGTGCCGGCGTTCAATTCCTCGGAAATGAGCGATTCGGCGATAAAACCGATGCCCAACCCAAGCAGCACCGCTTGCTTGATTGCCGGTGCTTCATTGAGCGCCATACGCACGGGCAGCTCCAATCGCAGCTTCTGGCCATTTCGCTCCAGCTCCCAGTGATAGAGGCCGCCGTGCGCCATGCACATGCTGATGCTCTGATGCTTGAGCAGGTCGCGCGGGTGCTTGGGCGTACCGTGGCGCGCCAGGTACTCCGGCGTGGCCACCACGAGCATGCGCAGGTCTCGCGACAGAGGCACGGCGATCATGTCCTGGGGCACTGATTCGGCCAAGCGGATGCCCGCATCGAAACCCTGCGCAACGATGTCGATCAGGCGAGGCTCGCTCACGATGTCGAGGCGCACCCCGGGATAGCGTTGCGCGTACTGGCTGAACAAGGGGCCTAGCAGGAGGGTCGCCACACCCTGCGGCACATTGATGCGCAGCGTACCACTGGGCATGTCAGGGCCGGTGCTGGCTTGCTCGCCGGCGCTCTTTATTTCAGCGAGAGCGGGCGCGATGCGCTCCACGTAACGCTGCCCCGCGTCGGTCAGCCCCACGCTGCGTGTCGAGCGGTTGAACAAGCGCACCTTCAGCCGGGCCTCCAACCCTGCCACGGCATGGCTGACCGCAGTGGTAGACATGCCCAGTTCCAGCGCCGCCTGGCGAAAGCTGCTGCGGCGTGCGACCGCTAGAACCACCTCCAGCTCGGTCAATCCTGTGCGATGCATCGATTGTCCCTGTTTTCAGGATAGGCCATAACGATAGGCACAGCTTATCAGCATGACAAACCCTGCCTAGACTGCGCGGCGTAGCGACCCTGAGGGAACCCCCATGCAACGTATCGAGCACCTCTACATCAACGGCGAATTCGTGACGCCTCATGGCCAGGAATGGTTCGACCTCCACAACCCCAGCACTGAAGACGTCATCGGTCAGGTGCGCCTCGGCGACGCCCAGGACGCTCAACGTGCCATCGCCGCGGCCAAGGATGCATTTGCGGCCTGGTCCGGCACCACCCGTGAGGAGCGCATCGCCGCCCTCGGCCGCATGCGCACGGCCATGGCCGTGCGCGAGGACGCGCTGACGGACGCCATCGTCTTGGAATATGGCGCACCGCTCGAACGCGCACGCTGGATGGCCGCCTATCCAGCCCAAGCGATCGCGCTGGCTATCGACACACTGGAGGCTTTCGAATTCGAGGAGCAGGTGGGCAGCGCGCGGGTAATCCTGACGCCCGTTGGAGTCGCCGGCCTGATCACGCCTTGGAACAGTAATGCCGGCTTCATCTGCAGCAAGCTCGCCACTGCGCTGGCGTCGGGCTGCACCGCAGTCGTCAAGCCCAGTGAAATGAGCGCGTTGCAGACGCAGATCGTGGTCGAAGCCCTGCACGAAGCCGGGCTGCCACCCGGCGTGTTCAATCTCGTCAACGGCGCGGGCGCGGTGGTGGGTGAAGAAATAGCGCGCCATCCCCACGTCGCCAAGCTCTCGTTCACCGGCTCTAGCGCGGTAGGTCAACATTTGCTGAGCGCAGGTGCCGCCACCATGAAGCGCCTGACCCTGGAGCTAGGCGGCAAGTCGCCTACGGTGGTGCTGGACGACGCGGACTTCCCCGCCATCATGCCGTTGGTGCTCCAGGCCGGATTCCTCAACAGCGGCCAGGCCTGCATCGCCGGCACACGCATCCTGGTGCCGCGCCACCGGCTAGCCGAGTTCGAGCGGGCCGCCCAGGAAGCCGTCTCTCACATCAAGGCAGGCGATCCGCGGGATGCAGGCACAGCCATCGGGCCGATGGTGAGCGCCAGGCAATGGGCGCGCGTGCAGAACTACATCCGTATCGGCATAGAGGAAGGCGCGCGGCTGCTGGCAGGGGGCGAAGGCCGGCCCGAGGGCTTATCGGCTGGCTGGTTCGTGAAACCTACCCTCTTTACTAATGCCAGCAACCAGATGCGCATCGCGCGTGAAGAAATCTTCGGCCCCGTGCTGACCATCATCGCCTACGACGACGACGCCGATGCGATCGACATTGCCAACGATACGCGCTACGGCCTCAGCGCTTTGATCCTTGGCCAAGACCTGGAGCGCTGCGAGCGTATGGCACGCAAGCTCGACTCAGGCCGGGTGCTCATCAATACGCTGGCGCATGAGCCACGCGCGCCCTTTGGCGGCTTCAAGCACTCAGGGCTCGGGCGCGAAATGGGCAAGTGGGGCATGACTGCGTACCTGGAGCCCAAGACCCTAGTGGCCCAGCGCTGAGCATCGCTGCTCCTGGCTGGGCTCACTAGCGCGCCGGCAGGAGCTGGCGCAGCCTGCGAACGCGTGTTCAGCCGACGGGGTCGTGGCTCACCCCCAGCAGGTCTACCGGGGCGCCGTGGGTGGCGTCGGCGGCGAAAATGAAGTTGCCGGCATCGAGCATGCCTTTGAGGTCGCCCTCGATGCGCACCTCGAACCGCCGGCCCTGGCTGTCTTCGTCCAGGCTGCGCGCAATGGTGCGGTCTGGATTGCCCGTGCTGACCAACTGCAAGGTGCCGTGGTGGCCGTCGCCCAAGCCGGTGAACCCCAGCGCGGAGACGTCGAGGCGATCGTTGTATACCGAGAAATCAGTGAGGGTATCGGCGAACGCCTGGGCGCCCTGGCGATAGCTTTCCGCCAGGTTTTGGTAGCGATAGAT
>NZ_JANZKJ010000024.1 GCF_025642975.1 Pseudomonas sp. RIT-PI-S | reverse complement strand
ATCAAAAGCCCTGGCCGCTTACGCGACCAGGGCTTTTGTCTTTCTAGGGTTTTTTACGAGCAGCAGCGGTACTCAGGCTAGTAGCCGCTGCACTTCGGCCATTGCGCCGTCGGCAAAGCCCTGCAAAAACTCGCCAAAGGCTTTCAGGTTCTGAAGCTCCCCAACTGCCGCTGGTTCTGCCTGGATGGTCCACGTAGCGCGGGAGCGGCCAATACCTGCAGGTATAACCTCCATCGCCGCCCACAGGTTACCCACCGGGAGGGAGGTATGGATAAGTGTCCAAGTCATACTCATGGCCTGCGCATCGTAGGTGTTGAGCTGCTCGATAGCGAAGTTACCGTCCTTGAAGGTCTTATGGCGGACGCTGCCTGGGCCGTTGCCTGTGACCTGCGTACATTCCAATGCCGTAATGAAGCGTTGGAAGCCGCCGAAGTCTCCTACCAGTTCCCAGGTAGCTTGGGGAGAGGCGGGAACCTCGACCGTGGATTCGATCCGTACGCCGGTTGGGTTATGGATGCGGGTGTTAGGCTGTAAATCGCTCATGGTGTAGCTCCTCTTGGGTGATTAGATAAAGCCGATGGTGTTCAGATAGGCACTGCCTCGAGCCAGTAGCGCGGGGTCTTTAGCGGGGTAGGTTTCTCCCATCCGCGCGACAACAGCGGCGGCGTTCACGTGATGAATTTGGGAGATGTCGCCTATGTCTTCCTCAAACCCATTGAGGTAAAAACCCAGCACGCCAAAGAGTGCGTTGTTTTTATCCACGTCCTTGAGCCGTTCCTGCCAGGCGGGCACCGGTATCACATCAAAACTCCGGCCTACTGCGGCGAACGACGCCACATAGTCGGCCCAGCTCAACGGTTGTGGGTTATGCAGATTGAACGCCGTCGCCGTAGTGCTATGGCGGCTGGCTTGGAAGGCAATCAGTTTTGCCAGGAAGTCGACGGGCATCAGATCGAAATTCAGATCCAGGGCGGGTAATGCGCCGAGTTGGAGCGACCCCTTAAGCATGAGCATGAGCCGGTTCTTATGTGGCTGGCATACCCCAGTAACGCTGTTAAAGCTGATATTCCCGGGGCGGAAGATATTCACAAAGCAGCCGGCCTCGGCGGCCCGTTGCAAAATCCGCTCGCCGACCCATTTGGACAGGTTGTAGCCGTTGCGTATGTAAATGGGTGGGGTAGCAGCCGGACCGCCTTCTAAAACGGCCCCGGAGCTATCCACAGCACTGCATGCAGATAAGGTAGAAACGAAGTTCAGGATTTTTTTACGTCGGCCCTCGCATAACCTAAGGAGCTCGAACAACGGTTCGACGTTCTCCGCGGCGAGTGATGAATAGTCCAGTACGTGATTGACGTTGGCCGCGTTGTGGATAACCGCACCGTAGGTTTGATCTATGCGTTCGTAATCGGCTTCGCTCAAGCCCAATCGGGGCTGGGTGAGGTCAGCTGGCAGGACCTTAACCCGAGTCATGTCTATTGATAGATGATTATCCACAAGCGCTGCGGCGAAGCGGTCTTCGGCGGTGATCGTTTTACCAGGCCGCACCAGGCAGGTGACTTCGCTTGCGCCCCAGCCCAGCAGCGCCGCTACAATATGCACTCCCACGAAACTGTTCGCGCCCGTTACCAGTACTTTATGCACATCACCGACCTCTGCGAGGGGTAGCGGCGTTATGTCTATGGGGCGGTTGGCATCAATCAGGGCTTGGGTATCGATGATGCCATTACTGTTTCCCGTGTCCGCGGCCAGTAATTGCTCTAACCGCTCGATAGTGGGCAGCTCGATAAACCGATTGATAGACACGCTTCGCCCGAAGCGTTCACGCAGGCTCAGCAGCATCTTGGACAGCACAATGGAATGACCGCCCAGGTTGAAGAAGCTTTCGTCTGTGGATATCTCCTCAGGTGCAAGTTCGAGTAGTTCTCCCCATAGCGCTTGAAGTTGAGATTGCTGCTCGGTCAGTGGGGTGTTTCCGTCAGCGGGCGGAGCGCTGACGGGCATCGCAAGCAGTGCCTGGCGGTCGACCTTGCCGTTGGGGGCGGCAGGCAGCGTGGGCAACTCCACATACGCGCTTGGATGCATGTAGGCAGGTAGGTGCTGTGCCACATACTGGCGAAGGGCGTCAGGCAACGCTTCAGCGCAACCCGTAGGGTGAGCGACGAAGGCAAGGATGCGCCGTCCTTCACCGATGACCACAGCGACCTGCCCATAGAGTCGGGCATCGCGCAGGCAGCATTCGATCTCTTCAAGCTCGACCCTGAACCCACGGATCTTTACTTGGTTGTCTTTGCGCCCGACCAGCTCAAGCCCCTCGTTACCCCACCGGCCGAGATCACCGGTACGGTACGCGCGCACTGTGTCGCCATCGGGCAGCGCCAACTCGACATAGCGCCGAAGGGTTTGTTCTGGATTGCCGATGTAGCCCAGGCCCACGCCTGGGCCAATGATGTAAAGCTCCCCCGTTTCGCCCGGGAGCACCGGGCGCCCGTCTTCACCTATCAGCCACACTTGGCTGTTGGCAATCGGCGAGCCGAGGCTTCGATTAGAGCTGTGGGGTTGGAAATCCCGCGCGGTGACCAGTACGGTGGCCTCGGTAGGGCCATACAGGTTCAGGAAGCGGCATTGCCTGGCGAGCCGCTCGATGACCCAGGGTTCGCACACGTCGCCGCCGGTAGCGATGCAGTCGACGCCTGCCAGGGAATCCAATGGCAGGATGCTCAGCAGCGCCGGAGGCAGGAAGCCATGGCTGACTTCTTCGCGAACGACCAGCGCGGCGAGCAGGGCTGGATCGCGGCGTTCGTCCTCGTTGGCGACAATCAGCGTGGCACCACTGAGCCAGGTCGGGAAGAGGTCGATGGTGGCCGAATCGAAGCTTAGTGTAGAGAACTGCAGCACCCGTGAGTCGGGGCCTAGCCCGGTATGCTCCGCGTACCAGGCAGTGAAATGACTCAGGTTGCGCTGGCTGAGCAGTACACCCTTCGGTTGCCCGGTAGTGCCGGAGGTGTACAAGGCCATGCAGGGGGCTTCGGCTTGCCAATCCGGTGAGGGCGGGCACTGGGGCGCGACAGTCAGCCGCGTTGGGTCGAGCGCCTGCCAAGGGCCTTCCAGCGTCACGTCGTCGTTGCGCTGAAACAGCAGCCGGGCGCCGCTGTTTTCCAGAATGAAACGCCGACGCTGAGCGGGGTGGCTGGGCTCAAGGGGCAAATACACGGCGCCGGCCAATACAATGCCTATCACGCAAGCGAACAGCTCGAGCCCTTTATCCATGCACACCCCGACCACCGGCTGATGGCTGCCGTCGGCCAAGATGCGTTGGCGTACAGGCTCGGCAGCCTCTCGCAGTTGTGCATACGTCCAAGCCTGACCATTCCAGCGCAGGGCCGTAAGGTCCGCGTGTTGGGCAAAGCTCGCTTCCAGGCGCAGGCCCAGGGGGTGTTCGGCGATCTCGAGCAAGGCCGGGCGGGAGGTTTGGTTGTATCGGTGCCGGTAGGCCACCGCATCGAAGGCTAACGGCGTCAGCAGGTGTGGACTGGGCTGCCATGGGGTATGAAGCTCAACAAGAGCCGCATTATCCCGCGCCAGTTGCCCGACCAGGTCCGCCAATGCTTCAACCCATTGGTGTATCGCTTCCTGATGAAGCCATCGACCATTGCCAGCGTGCTCGGCGGCTACCGGGCTGGACAAAACCGCTTGGTCTTGATGGCGCACCTTCAGCGCAACCTTGGGCAATCCATGTTCGTCCTGCTCGCCCAGGGTCACGGCCAGCCATAGCTGCGGTGAGTCGGCCAAGTCCCGGCGCAGGGCGGGGTCCAAGGGTAGGCTGCCATCTTCCAGCAGTAAATCAACGCGCGGGGCGGGCAAGCACAGCGCCGCCTCCCGCTGCAGGTGGCATTCATGGCCATACGCTTGGAGTTCTTGGCTCACGGCCTCTAGCAGTGCGCTACGGCCCAGGAGCCAGATGGTTAGCTGTTTCATAGGGTGCTCCGGCTATTCAGCTGAGGTAGGGCGCCAAGGCTGCCCGTACGCAGGGCGTGTCCAACAGCGTGCTGCGCCTGAAGAACCTGATGATGTTCATCACCAGCGGGTGCTGTGGGCCGATAGGAAACGCCAGGCCAACGATCTCTCGCTTGAGCGCCTCGGCTACCGCGGGCGGCACGGGCAGCGCCTCGATCAGCTGCGTATCGAAGCGTTTCTGGATGTCGTTGGTCAGGTACTGCTCAATGAACACTGGAAGCTGCTCGGCGATCGCCGCCCGGTCCGCTTCACTGGCGCTGGTCCAATACAGACGAGTGAGGTCCGTCCAAAAGGCGGAATGACGGCCTTCATCTGCCAGGTGGTCGGCCATCAGGCCCTTGATGGAGGGTTTGACAGTATCGTCCTTGGCAAAGGCCGCAACGTCATTGGTTACCGTGTTTTCGGCGATGGAGACACAGATCAGTTCGATGGCGGCCCGGAGCCTGGTCGGCGCCTGTTCCATCGCGGCGGGAATGGCTCGGCTCAGTTCGATCTCTTCTGGCATGGCGATTGGCTGAATGCCAGTGCTGGCGATGGTCTGCTGCAAAAAGTCCATTGCCACCAGCGCGTGGTAATCCTCATCGACGACCACGGTCATGGCGTCATAGCGGCAGGGCAGCGGAAAGGCTACGGGAAAGTGCCCCTTGGCAATGCTGCGTGCAGTCTTATCGACGATCTCCGTCTCGAATATCACGATGTCGTTGATGAATTTGTACAGCGTTTGCAGCAGTACGAAATCGCGCTGCTCAGGGCACTCACGCTGAAGCACCGCGCTGACCGCCAGCGGTTGGCGGCTTAACGGGTAGATCAGCCGATCATCGTGCTCCAATTGGCGTCGAGGGCGAGTGCGGATGGTTGCGCGGCGCTCCCATTGTTCGGCGAACGATACATAGGTCAGGGCATTCATGCGGCCACCTCCCCACGCGCGGCGCGCAGGCTGGCACGCAGCCGATCCCAAAGCGCCAGCCGGCTTTCGACCGCGGCAATGGCGGCTTCCAGCACTTCACGGCGCATCACTTGATCGTCACCGGTCAAGCGGTGCAGCAACTGCTCCGCTGCGGGCCCATGGTCGTCGCTGTCTACTTCGATATGCCGCTGCAGGTAGTAACGGAAGGTAGGGGCCTGCTCGTGTGCTACCCCAAGGTCGTCCAGCAGTTGCTGGAACATGCCGGGAATGACGCTCTCTCGGCCATGCAGGAAAGCCGCCGCCACCTGATGCGCGGGCGCCTGTCGGGCGATCTCCAGAGTATGGCCAACGAAATGGACGGCGGCTTCATCCGCGCCGACCTTCATCAGCGCAGCTTGGTAGTTCACCCCCTGGCGCTGAAGTGCAATAAAGGTTTCAACCGGAGCGGTATCGGCACCCACTTCCCGCATCGCATCCAGGTACAGTTCGAAATGACTGTAGTGGCCACCCGACAGGCGCAGGTCGGACTCTTCCCCTAATACGATTTCGTTGATTAACCGCGCAGAGTCAGGTTGCGCAGGTGGCAGCCAAGGCAGGGACACCGAGGTCAGCTCGATTTGTAAACGCTTGGTTAATGACATGAAGTCCCATACCGCATAGACATGCGTCTGCATAAACAAGCGCAAATCCGCGAGCGTGGTGATTTCGGCAAATATAGGATGGCGCCCAAGTACGTCCTTGCGTTGTTCCAGCAAGTTCTCAAGAAATTGCATAGTCGGGATCCTTTCTGCTCAAGTGTAAGTTTGGTCGGCTAGCCGAAATCCGGCAAAGTGGTATCAGGCGCTCTAGAACGCAACATCCAGGCGTAGTTGGCACTTTGTCATGCCGCAGATAAGTACCTGGCAGCTGTAGGCTCAGTGAAAGCCTTGCAGGGCTGCGGCGAAAAATTTGCTTCGGCCAATTAAACTTAGTTCAGGCCAAAAGCACTTTGCAAGTTATTTTGGGAAAATTATTAATTGCACTTTCGTAAGCACGAGTTTGCTCTTTAAAACTTCTATAAAAGTTTTAAAAGGCGTAGGAATACTTCTTTCGATCAAATCCGATCAAAATAAAGTATTGCGCATTAAAGGCGCGTTACGCGTGGGGGCGAACATTCAAGAGTGGGTTGTTTTTTATTGGCCTTACATCCTGGCCTTAGTCGATCCTCCTGCTCCTTCCCTGCCGGTACCTTATGCAAAGGCCCCTGGTCGATCGGGGTAAAGAGTGTGCGCTTTGGCTTGATAACGCCATGGGTTGGCGCACCCGAAGGCAGCCAGCACGTTAGGGTCAGCAAAGCGTGGGCGAGCAGGGCCGGCCCAAGTGGCTAGGCGCAGAGGGGGGAAGAGGGCAGCAGGAGAGGCGAAATCAGGCGGGGAAAGCTGCGCGCCGGCGGGCCGGCGCGCCGGTCACTTTTCGCGTTTTTTTTCCAGGTATTCGGTGATGGCTTGTATGCCGCGTCGCAGGTGCTGGGTGAGGAGCTCCACGGCCAAGTCGACGTTGCCTTCACGAGCGGCCGCGACCAGTTCTCGGTGATCGTCCTGAGACACTTCACCCAGGCCCATGGCTTCGAGGTTAAAACGCAGGAAGCGCTCCTCTTCGTCCAGGCCTACGGATACCAGCGTCATCAACCGACGATTGTGTGCTTTTCGATACAGAGCAAGGTGGAACTGTTTGTTTAATTCCCCCATTACCGAATAGTTTTTTTCGGTCACCATTTGGTCGATCACCCGGTCAGCTTCATTGAAGTCTTCCTCGGTGAGCGCAGGGACCGACTGGCGCAGCGCCTCGGTTTCGAGCAGGATGCGCAACTCGTAAGTTTCTGTCGCATCCCAGGTAATCAACGGGGCCACGACCGCGCCCTTATGCTGCTCGACCGCTAGCAGGCCCTGAGCCTCCAGCTGCCGTAGGGCCTCGCGTACCGGCATGCGGCTGACCCCGAACATGGTTGCCAACTCTTGTTGGCGAACTGCCGTACCTGTGGGCAGGCTGCCGTCGAGAATAGCCGCGCGCAGTTTTTCTTCGATGATCGAGCGAGCAAGGTGAGGAGGCAGCTGCTCCGCCGCCAGCACGACACTCAAGGGGCTGGGTTTTCTGGGCACTTTGACTACCTTGATAATGGTGAAACGATCAAATGTTTTAAATCGCGGTTCAAGCAAGCCAACCTACTTGCCGGTCGACTACTGGGCAGGATTATGGCGCGCCTACCCGTGCCGCTGCGATGAAAAGGAGCTTACGTCCTTTACCACAGGTTTTCAGCACTTATCATTGCCGCTCAGAACGTTACAAGCCTCGTTTGGACAGCAGCGGATGTGCGTCGATAAAGTGATTGCAAGTTGCCATTGTCTTTTGCCGAATGTACCCGCACCATTCAATTCTTTCCAGTGTTCGTCAGGTTGCCCGTAGTGGTGAAGGGTCAACGCGTAAGTATGCTGCTGCGCCGCCTTGCGTTCGCGTTGGCGGTGAGCTTCAGCTTGCTTGGCGTTTTGCAGGCCGATTGGGACTTCTCCCTGATCAGCCGTCGGGCTCAGGCCTTGTATGGGCCGCTGGGCGCGGGGCAGCAGCGTATCGATGCCTGGCAGCGGTTATTGGCCACGCAGCAACAAGTGCCCGAGGCGCAACAGCTCAATGTGGTGAACCTGTTCTTCAACCACCAATTGCAGTACCAGGAAGACATCGACCTCTGGCACGAGGTGGATTATTGGGCCACGCCGATCCAGTCCTTGTGGAAAGGGGCTGGGGATTGCGAGGACTATGCCATCGCCAAGTATTTCAGCCTGCGCCATCTCGGCGTTTCCGGTGACAAGCTGCGCATCACCTACGTCAAGGCGCTGCGGCAGAACCGGGCGCACATGGTGCTGACGTACTACGCCACGCCCGAGGCGATGCCGTTGGTACTCGACAGCCTGGTCGACGGTATCCAGCCAGCCAGCCAACGGACCGACCTGTTGCCGGTGTATGCCTTCAATGGCGAGGGTTTATGGCTCACCGGCGCGGGTGGTAACAAGCGGGTTGGCGATACGAAACGGCTGTCGCGCTGGCAGGATCTGTTGAAAAAAATGGCTGCCGAAGGCTTTCCGGCCGAGCCCACCAATTAACCAGGAGCCCTGATGTCTCTGTTCAAGCAACTTCTGATAGCCATTTGCCTGTTCCTGATCGTGGCGTTCGGCGGCAGTTTTATGGTCAGCCTGGAAAGCTCCCGGGCTCAGTACGTCAACCAACTGCGTTCGCACGCTCAGGACGCCGCCACGGCCCTGGCGCTTTCGCTCACGCCTAATATCGACGATCCGGCCATGGTCGAGTTGATGGTCAGCTCCATCTTCGACAGTGGTTATTATGCAAGCATCCGGGTGGTCGACCTGACCGACAACAAAGTGATGGTCGAGCGCAGCGCCGAGCCCGATAGCACCGAAGTGCCGCATTGGTTCGTTCGGCTGATTGGCCTGGAGGCTGCAGGCGGCGATGCCATCGTCAGCCGCGGGTGGCAACAGGCTGCCCGGGTCGAAGTCGTCAGCCACCCGATGTTCGCCTTGGCCAAGCTATGGCAGAGCGCCCTGGGCAGCCTGGGTTGGCTGGTGTTGTGCGGGGCCATCAGCGGCCTGCTAGGCGCGCTCTTGCTCAAACGCCAGCTGCGGCCGCTCGATTACATGGTCGAACAGTCCCATGCCATTGCCCGTCGTGAGTTCCTCAGCCTGCCCGAGCTGCCGCGCACGCCGGAGTTGCGCCGGGTGGTGCAAGCGATGAATCAGATGGTCGAGAAGCTCAAGGCGCTGTTCATGGAGCAAGCCGAGCGCAGCGAACGGCTGCGGGTGGAGTCGTACCAGGACAGCCTCACGGGCCTTGCGAACCGGCGTTACTTCGACATGCAACTGCAAGCCCGGGTCAGCCATGGGGAAGAGAACCGCGCCGGCTACCTCTTGCTGCTTCGAGTCAACGATCTGGCTGGCCTCAACCTGCGCATGGGCGCCGCGGCCGCCGACGCCTTGCTCAAGGAAGTGGGCGCAATGCTGGTACGCCAATGCGCGCACCACCCGGAAACCAGCAACCTGATCTGCCGAAGCCGCGGCGGTGAGTTCTCGGTGCTGGCGCCGGGGCTGACCTTGGACGAAGCGCGGCAGCTGGCGCAGGCCCTTGATACCGCTTTGCACAGCCTCTACGAAACCGGCGCTTCGGATGTCTTCCCCGTGGCCTGGATGGGCCTGGCCCCCTACGTGGCGGGTGAGGCTCCGCACGACCTGCTCAAGCTCGCCGACCAGGCATTGGCGCAGGCCGAAGCCGAGGGCCCGGACGAGGAGCACTGGGTATGCCTGGACCAGCAGTCGGTGCAGCCCGGCGGCGACGACCATCATGCCTGGCATAGCTTGCTCGATCAGGCCCTGCAGGGGTCGCGCTTCCAGCTGTTCTTCCAGCCGGTGGTCAACGCGCAAGACAACACCGCGCTGCACCACAAAGTGCTGTCACGGGTGCTGGACGCCCAGGGGTTGGCCGTGCCTGCCGGGCGCTTCCTGCCGTGGATCGAGCGGTTCGGTTGGTCCAGCCGCCTCGACCAGGTGATGCTGCGCTTGGTATTGGCGCACTTGCAGGCGCGGCCGGGTGTGTTGGCATTGAACCTGTCCGCCGCCACGCTCGATGACCCTCAAGCCCTGAGCCATATTTTCGACCTGCTGACCCAGCACGCCAGCCTCGGCCCACGGCTGATCTTTGAAATCGGCGAAGAGCAGTTGCCAGAGCAACAGGTGCTCGAGCAAGTCACCCGGCGCTTGCATGCGCTTGGCTTTGGCCTGGCCCTGCAGCACTTTGGCGGCCGCTTCAGCATGATCGGCAACCTGGCCCATTTAGGCCTGGCCTACTTGAAGGTGGATGGCAGCTACATTCGCGCCATTGACCAGGAAAACCACAAGCGGCTGTTCATCGAGGCCATCCAGCGCGCCGCACACAGCATCGACCTGCCGCTGATTGCCGAGCGGGTGGAAACCGAAGGCGAGCTGGCGGTGATCCGTGAGATGGGCATCGAGGGCGTGCAAGGCCGGCTGATCGGCGAGCCGGGACCTTGGCAATAAACCTAGGGGCTAGCGCAGCATGCCCCAGCGCTTGACCGTCACTCGCTCCAGGGTGTCGAACACCAGGTTCTCCACCAGCAGGCCGATCACGATCACCACGGCCAGGCCGGCGAACACCTTGTCGGTGAACAGCTCGTTGCGGTTCTGATAGATGTACCAGCCCAGGCCGCCCTTGCCATTGGTGGCGCCGAACACCAGTTCCGCCGCGATCAGGGTGCGCCAGGCAAACGCCCAGCCGATTTTGAGGCCGGACAGAATCGACGGCAGCGCTGCGGGTATCAGGATCGACGCCACCAGACGCAAGCCGCGTAGGCCGTAATTGCGCCCCGCCATGCGCAGGGTGTCCGATACCCCCATGAAGCCTGCGTAGGTATTGAGCGCCAGCGGCCACAGCACCGAATGCACCAGCACGAACACCAGGCTTTTCTCGCCCAGCCCGAACCACAGCAATGCCAGCGGCAGCAAGGCAATGGGCGGTAATGGGTTGAGCATCGAGGTGAGAGTGCCCAGCAGGTCGCGGCCCAGCTGAGTGGTGACCGCAAGCGTGGTCAGTACGAAAGCCAGCACGATGCCCAGCACATACCCTTTGAGCAGCACCCCCATCGACACCATGACCTTGGCCGGCAGCTCACCGCTGGCGGTGTCTTCGATGAGCGCCGCGCCAATCTGCGAAACGCTGGGCAGCAGCAGGTCGTTGGCGGTATAGGTTGCCGCGGCCTGCCACAACAACCCGAGCACCAGCAGTATCAACGCTTTGCGCAGCCAGCCTTGTTGCCACAAGCGGCGCGGCAACGAGAGCGTTCGCTGCAATGGGACGTCGAGCAGAGGCGCCGGCGCGATTTCGTATTCGTGTCTCATGCGGCGCTCCTTAATAGGCAATACGGATGTCGTTGAAGGACGGGTTTTGCTCTCGTGGTGCATGAGGGGCTTCATCGAACAGCAGTTGGTGGATCCGCTGGGCCGAGGCCTGGAAGGCGTCGCTGCCCAGGCTGTGCAGGCCGTAATGATGGCTGTGCACCTCGGCGCGCACCCTGCCCGGGTGTGGCGAGAGCAAGAGGATGCGATTGCCCACCACCAGTGCTTCTTCGATGGAGTGGGTCACGAACAGCAGGGTGAAGCGCACCTCGTCCCAGAGCTCGAGCAATTCCTCCTGCATCTTGCGCCGGGTCAGGGCATCCAGGGCGGCGAACGGCTCATCCATCAACAACACCTTCGGCTGCGTCGCCAGCGCGCGGGCAATGGCCACCCGGGCTTTCATCCCGCCAGAAAGCGTATGCGGATAGGCATCGGCGAACCTGGCCAAGCCCACCTTGTTCAAGTAGTGCATCGCCCGCTCTTGGGCTTCGGCGCGGCTTGCGGCGCGGGAGGCGAGCAGGGGAAACATCACGTTTTGTTTGACCGTTTTCCACGGTGGCAGCTGATCGAATTCCTGGAACACCACCAGCCGGTCGGGGCCTGGTCCGGTGATGCGATGTCCGGCGAGGTTGATATTGCCTTGCGCCGGATGCAGGAACCCGGCTATGGCCTTGAGTAATGAGCTTTTGCCACAACCCGAGGGGCCAAGCAGCACGAAGCGGTCGTGCACGTCCACTTCGAAGCTGACCTGGTGGGTGGCGCGCACGATTTGCCGGGCCGTTCGGTATTCCAGGGTCACGTTATCCACCGCCAGCAGAGGCGTGTTGGCCATAGGCATGTTCATGAGGGTTGGCTACCTGTGAGGCACAGCCGCGCATAAAGCGGCGTGGCAGGGCAAGGAACGCCGGCAGCCGCCAGGGGGCGGGCTGCGCGGTGGGAATGGCGTTACACCAGGCTTAGAAGGGAGCGTCGCCCTGTATGGTGGTCCGGTACAACTTACGCCGCAAATGCCCCGGGCAACCTGCTGCCAGGTGAATCAACGAACGGTTGTCCCAGAACACCAAGTCGTGGGGCTGCCATTGGTGTCGGTAGATGTGCTGTGGCAGCACGCTGTAGCGATACAGCTCGGCCAACAGCTCGCGGCTTTCGTCTTCGGGTAGGTCGACGATGCGGGTAGTGAAGCCTTCGCTCACGAATAGCGCCTTACGGCCGCTCTCAGGATGCGTGCGAACAATGGGGTGAATCACTTCCTGCACTTGCGCCAGCTGTTCGGCGTTCAGCCTTGGCCGCCAGTCGCCTTCGAATTTCGGTTCGCTGTAGCGCGCGGTATAGGAGTGCGCCGCCTGCCGCCCTTCAATGGCCTTGCGCAATTCAGCTGGCAGAGCGTCCAGGGCCTTGTGCATATCGGCGAACAGGGTATCGCCGCCCTCGCTGGGCAATTCCTGCGCATGCAACATCGAGCCCAGGCTGGGCAGCGGTTTATAGGACAGGTCCGAGTGCCAGAACTTGCCCGCATCCCCCAAACCGATGGGGGCGCCCTGTTCGATGATGTTGGAAACGATCAGGACTTCTGGGTGACCGGCCAACAGGAACTGCTTGAGCACGTGGATCTGCAGTTCGCCGAACCGGCGGCTGAAGGCGATCTGTTGTTCGGGGGTGATGCGCTGGTCGCGGAACACCACCACATGGTGATCCAGGTGCGCCCGATGGATACGGGCAAAGTCTGTGTCGTTCAGCGGCTGGGCGAGATCCAGGCCGATAATTTCAGCGCCGACCGCGCCATCGAAGGGGTGAATCTCGAACGCCTGCCCGCGGGGAGCGGTGGCAGCGTAAGTGGCCGAGGGCATATTGACACTCCACGCATGCGCAGAATACGCATGTACAAGAAACTCACGGGGGACGACCGTGTTCGTTCTGTTCGTGCGGCGCGCCGGTGAGCCGGCAGGTACGCGGGGATCAATATATGGGAATAAGAAAGGGACTTTAAATACCGAAGGGCGATAAGGTTATCGCCGTTCGGGTTTGCATCTGAAGCCCAGGTTCGCGGGCTGGCGCCCGCTCCCCACAGGTGGAATTACCGTTCGTGCAGCGCCTCGGCCTTGGCCCGGAGGATAGGTTTGAGCAGGTAGCTAAGGATGCTCTTGTGGCCGGTGATGATATCCACCGAAGCCACCATCCCGGGGATGATCAGCAGCGGCTTGTCATCGGTGCCAAGGTGGTTGCGGTCAGTGCGCAGGCGAATCAGGTAGTAGGTCTGCTTCTTGTCTTCTTCGGTGATGGTGTCCGCGCCGATCTGCTCCAGCTGCCCCTTCAGGCCGCCGTAGATGGTGTAGTCATAGGCAGTGAACTTGATCATCGCTTCCTGGCCCGGGTGGAGGAAGGCGATATCCTGCGGGCGGATCTTCGCTTCCACGATCAGGGTGTCGTCCAGCGGAACGATTTCAACGATATCGCTGCCTGGCTGGATAACCCCGCCCACGGTATTGACCAGCACTTGCTTGATGATCCCGCGCACAGGCGAAGACACCATGGTACGGCTGACTCGGTCTTCCAGGCCTTTGGCGGTGGCGGTGTATTTGCTCAGGTCGGTGCGTGCCTCGTTCAGTTGGGTGAGGGCATCGCTGCGGAATTTGCCGCGGGTTTCATCGATCTTGCGCTGCACCTCGGAAATGGCGGCTTGCGCACGAGGGATCGCTAAGGTGGTGGCGTCCAGCTGGCCACGGGTCTCGACTTCCGAGCGCTTGAGCCGCAACACCTCGACCGGCGATACCGCGCCCTGCTTGACCAGCGGTTCGGACATCCCGATCTCCTGGCGCAGCAGGTTCAGGCTGTTACGGTATTGCTCCTGCTTGGAAGCGAATTCGCGCAGTTCCTGTTGCTTTTGCTGCAACTGCGCCTGCAAGCCGCCGACTTCGTCCGCCAGCTGCTGGCGCCGGCTGCGGTACAGCTGCTCTTCGTTGGACGCCTGCTTGGGCGCCGCCTTGCGCAAATCATCGGCGATGTTCAGCGGACGGTCGTCCACCTCGGCGCTCAAGCGCTCGACCCGCAGGGCCATGCCGATCCGATCTGCCTCGGTTTCACCCACGTTGGAGGCGAAGCGGGTGTCGTCGAGGCGAATCAGCGGGGCGCCGGCGTCAACGATCTCGCCTTCCTTCACGTAGATCTGGGCGACGATACCGCCCTCGAGGTTCTGGATCTTTTGGATTTTCGATGAGGGAATCGCTTTGCCCTCGCCCTTGGTGACCTCGTCGATGATCGCGAAATGCGCCCAGCCGAGCAGGAACGCGAAGAACAGGATCACGCCCCAGATGGTCAGGCGAACGATGCGTGGCGCGTCGTCGATCAGCGCCTTGTTCACCTCCGGCAGCGGTTGGCCGGAGAGGTTGTCCCGGCCTTTGAAATAGGCGCCGACACCGCCCTGGTCTACGTTAAGCGACATTGATTTGCCCCTTCTTGAGCGCTTCCATCACAGCGGCTTTCGGGCCGTCGGCGACGATCTGCCCGCGGTCTATCACGATCAGCCGGTCCACCAGCGAGAGCAGCGAGGCACGGTGGGTTACCAGCACCATGGTCTTGTCGCCGATCACAGGCAGCAGGCGTTGTTTGAGGCGTTCTTCACCGCTGTTGTCCATGGCGCTGGTGGGTTCGTCCAGCAAGAGGATCTGCGGGTTGAGTAGCAGGGCTCGCGCCAGAGCGACGTTTTGCCGTTGCCCGCCGGAAAGGTTTTGGCCGCGTTCGCCAACCTGCAGTTCATAACCTTGTGGATGCAAGCGGGCGAACTCATGCACACCGCTGAGCTCGGCTGCCTGCAGCACCATCTCGTCTTCCACATAACGCGCGCCCGATACCAGGTTGTCGCGCAGGGTACCGGCCAGCAGCTGGATGTCCTGGGGCACGTAGCCGATGTTGTGGCGCAACTCGCTGACATCGATCTGGCGGATGTCCACGCCGTCGACCAGCAGGGCGCCTTCGTCCGCTTCGTAAAGGCCTACGATCAGCTTGGCCAGGGAGCTCTTGCCCGAGCCGCTGCGGCCGATGATGCCGATTTTCTCGCCCGGGCGGATCGACAGGTTAATGTTGCGCAGGGCTACGTTTTGTTGGTTCGGGTAGGTGAAGCCCAGGTTGCGGAACTCCACGGCGCCTTGGAGGATTGGCCGGCTCAGCGGCCGCTCCTCGAAGTTGCGCTCTTGCGGCAGTTCCATCATCTGGTTGACCGAGGCCATGGTGACCTTGGTTTGCTGGTAGCGGGTCAGCAGGCCGGAAAGCTGGGCCAACGGGCCAAGTGCCCGGGTATTGAGCATGTAGCAGGCGATCAGGCCGCCCATGCTGAGGTTGCCGTCGATGATCTGGTACACACCGAAGATGATCATCGCCACGCCGGCCAGCTGCTGGATCATCAGCGTCAGGTTCATGGCCAGGCTGGACAGCACCTTCACCCGCAGCTCGAGCCGGCTCAGGGTGCCGATAGTCTGTTCCCACTGGTACTGGCGTTCGCTCTCGGCGTTGTTCACCTTGATCCCATCCAGCCCCGCGAGGGTTTCGATCAGCGCCGACTGGCGTTCAGATGCCAACGCCATGGTGCGTTCGAGGGTGGCAGTCAGTGGCTTTTGCAGCACATGGCCGAGGGTCAATGCCAGCGGGAAGGCTACCACCGGGATCCACACCAAGTGCCCGCCGAGGATCGCGATCACCAGCAGAATGAGCAGGGTAAAGGGGAGGTCGATCAGGCTGGTCAGTGTCAGCGAGGTAAGAAAGTCCCGCATGCCCTGGAATTCATGGATGTTCTGGGCGTAGCTGCCTACCCGCGCCGGGCGCATTTTCATCGCCATGCCCACCACTCGCTCGAACAGCGTGGCGGAAATGATCAGGTCGGTTTTCTTGCCGGCCAGGTCCAGGCACAACCCGCGCAGGCCTTTGAGCAGCAAGTCGAACAAGTAAGCGCCGGTGATGCCGGCGGCCAGCACCCAGAGCGTTGCCGTGGCCTGGTTGGGGACCACCCGGTCATACACGTTCATCACGAACAGTGGGGCTGCCATGGCGATCAGGTTGATCACCAGGCTGGCGGCGATGGCGTCCATGTATAGCCAGCGCGAACGCTTGAGGGTGTCTTTGAACCAAGACTTCGCCCGTGGAATGAGCGAACCATGGCTTACATCGAATTTGTGCTGCGGCTGGGCGAAGAACACCCGCCCGCTGTAATCCTCTTCGAGCAGCTCGCGGCTGACCCGCACTTCGCCGCCATCGCTTTCGCTCAGCAACAGCCGAGCTTGGTCGCCTTCCCAGCCCACCAGTACGGCGCTGCGGTCGTCTTTCAACAACAGCAGCACCGGCATGGCGATGGCAGGGATTTGCCCCAGGCGGCGGGTCAACAGCCGCCCCTGTAGCCCGGCACGCGCGGCGGCGCGGCTGAGCAGGCTGGGCGACAGGCGCTGGTCTGGCAGAGGCAGGCCAGTGGTGAGCATGGCTCGGCTGGCAGGCTTTTGATGCAGGTAACAGAGCGACAGCAAGCCGTCCAGCAGCGGATCGTCGTGCAGGCTGCGTGGATCATGAGTGGGTAGGTTTCGACCGGCTTCTGATTCCACGCTGCGCTCTCTGTTTTTTTAAGGTTACGGGGGGCTGATCCGTCAAGAATCAGTTCATGCCGGGCAGTTTAACCTCCGGCTTGATGTCCTGCTGCACAACCGATGCCAGCGGAGCGACAACACCTTGGCTCTTGAGTAACTGGCCCATGACCGCCTTGATCCGGTACTGGCTGAACAGCTTGAGGTTCTGTACCTCGGCCAGGCGACGTTCGGCGGTGAAGGTTTCGTTTTCGCTGTCGAGCAGGTCAAGCAGGGTGCGCTCGCCAAGGCTGAACTGCGATTGGTAAGCCGTGCGCACACGGTTGCTGCGGTCAACGTACTGCTGCGCGATCGGCAATTGGGCGGAGGCGTTGTTATAGGCGTTCCACGCCAGGCCCAGCTCTTCGTTCAGCTGGCGCAGGGCGTTGTTACGGATATCCAGCGCCTGGCCAGCCAGGTAGCTCTTGGACTCCAGGTCAGCCTTGTTGGCGCCGCCAGCGTACAGGTTGAAAGTCATGCGTACCATCGCCGACCAGCCGTTGTAATGGCCTTCTTCGCCGCTGATGTTGTTATCGGCGCTGCGCGCGAGTTCTGCATCGAATTTCGGATAGAACGACGAACGGGCTGAAGAATATTGCTTTTCGGTCGCGGCGATGTCCGCTTCGGCCGAGCGCAGCACCGGGCTGTCCGCTACCAGCTGCTCACGTGCCTGTTCCAGGCTGCCCGGCATGCCCTCTACCAGCGGTGCTGGCGCCGTTAGCTCGTCGGGCATCTGGCCCACGGCGCTGTAGTAGTTGGTGATTGCGTCGGCGAGGTTGGTTTGTTCGGTGAGCAGGTTGTTGCGCGCCTGAGCGAGGCGGGCCTCGGCCTGATCCATGTCTGCGGTGCGGCCTACGCCACGGGAGGTGCGCAGTTTGATCTGGTCGAAAATGCGCTCGTGGTTCTTAAGGTTTTCTTCGGCCAGCCGAACATATTCCCGACGGGTGAGCACGTCGAGGTAAACCTGAACCACGGTCAGACCGGTGCGTTCAGACGTTCCGAGCAGCGCATATGCCCGAGAATTGGCGGTGGCTTGTTGACGAGCGACTTCGTTTTGCGTCGCAAAACCGTCGAAGATCATTTGCTGTAAACGAACGCTGGATTCGCCTCTAGTTAACACGTCGAACTTGTCGTTGCCTGTGGCAGTGCGGGTGGTTGGGCTGTCGGTACCCTCGCGACCATACCCCGCCAAAACATCGACACGTGGCAGATAGCCACCCTTGGCGGCCTTAACGGCATAGTCGGCGGCCGTCCGAGCATTGACGCCAGCTTGGACCTCTGGGTGGACTTCAAGCGCGTGTTGCATGGCACCCGACAAAGTGTCCGCCTGGGCGAACGTAGCACCGATGGCGAGGGGAAGAAGAGCGAGGAAGTGCGAACGCATTAGCAGGGCTACCCAAAAAATCCTTTAAGAACAATGACAACGACCAAGAGTCGGAGCACGCGAGTTTGGCAACCGAAGCGCGCGCATGTTGGCAAGTCCTTGCAAGAGACTGGGAACACACAATGCAGGCGGTTAGCCACGTGAATATCAATGTGACATTACGGAGCGGATTGTTTAGGATGCCGCACAATAGGTCAATAGTTTGTCGGGTAGTTAATTTCCTACAAACAACGTCATATATATGACGCCAAACTCTATAAATATTAATACCCCACGCTCCCCTCTGAAATGTCAGGCCTTTTCCTGCCAGTCGTACGGAAGCGACCAGATCGGTAATCCCGGAGAAGTCACATGAGCAGTGTCGCCGCCATCGTTAAAAGCATTGTTGGCCAAGTCGTCGCCGTTTCGCCTGAGGGCATCCGCCGTGTGCTTGTTGAAGGGGATCGGTTGTTCGCGGGGGAAGTAGTGGAAACCGGTGCCTCGGGCGCAGTGACCCTCACACTGAACGACGGTCGCACCCTGGATGTGGGCCGCGATAGCCAGTGGAGCGCGAACACGCCTGCGCAAACCGTGGCGGTGGAAGAGCCGGCTCACCAAGCGCCGTCAGTGGCCGAATTGCAGAAGGCTATCGCCGCTGGCGCTGACCCGACCACCGACCTGGAAGCCACCGCGGCTGGCAATACCGTGGACACCGGCGGCTCGGGCGGCGGCAGCCACAGCTTTGTGATGCTTCAAGAGACTGGGGGGTCGGTGGACCCCACCGTGGGCTTCGACACTGCTGGCATCAGTTCCGGGGATAGCCTTGCTACGGAGCAGACCAGCCCGACTGACAGCCCGACCCTCGTTGGTGCAGACACTGCTACGTTCAACGAGGACACCGTTGCCACGGGTAACGTGTTGGGCAACGACACCGACGCCGACAACACGCTCACCGTAACCAGCTATACCGTCGCTGGTGTGACCGGTACCTTCACCGCCGGGCAAAGCGTAACCCTTCAGGGCGTAGGCACGTTGGTCATCAGTGCCAATGGCGATTACAGCTTCACGCCTGCCGCCAATTACAGCGGCACCGTTCCAACGATCACCTACACCACCAACACCGGTGCCTCCAGCACGCTGGACCTGACAATCACCCCGGTGGCCGACGCCCCTACCGTAACCACCCACGAAGTGACCGGCGACGAAGACACCGCCATTTCGTTGGGCACCGTGGCCACCTACGCCGACAACGACGGCTCGGAAACCCACACGACCGTTATCAGCGGCATCCCGGTCGGCGCTACCATCACCGATGGCACCAACAGCTACACCGCTATCCCAGGTGGGGATGGCACGGTCGATGTAAGCAGCTGGAACCTGTCGGGCATCACCTTCAGCGCCGGCAGCAACGTCAGCGGTTCGTACACCCTGACCGTGACCGGCACTTCCGTGGAAGGCGCCAACGGCAACACTGCGACTACCGTGGGCAATATCGTTGTGAACGTGACCCCGGTTGCCGACGCGCCGGCTGTGGTTACCCATGAAGTCACCGGCGACGAGGACACCTCCATCGCCCTGGGGACCGTGGCCACCTACGCCGACAACGACGGCTCGGAAACCCACACCACCGTTATCAGCGGCATCCCGGTCGGCGCCACCATTACCGATGGCACCAACAGCTACACCGCTATCCCAGGTGGTGACGGCACGGTCGACGTAAGCAACTGGAACCTGTCGGGCATCACCTTCAGTGCCGGCAGCAACGTCAGCGGTTCGTACACCCTGACCGTGACCGGCACTTCCGTCGAAACCGCTAACAACAGCACCGCGACCACTGTCGGG
>NZ_JANZKJ010000023.1 GCF_025642975.1 Pseudomonas sp. RIT-PI-S | reverse complement strand
GCCGGAGGCCAAGGCGCTCGGGTGGGCGGCCAAGACAAGGGCCTGCTGACCTGGCAAGGCGCGCCGATGATCGCTCACTTGCATGCCCTGGTGCGCCTGCTCACAGATGACCTGATCATCTCGTGCAACCGCAACGCCGACTGCTACGCCCCGTATGCCGATCAACTCGCCGCCGACAGCGAACCGGGGTTTCCCGGGCCAATGGCGGGGCTTCGCGCCGGGCTGGCCCGGGCGCGATACGCGAGGCTACTGGTGCTGCCCTGCGATGTGCCTGGCCTGGATGCCGAGTTAATAACCCGCATGCTCGCACTCCATGCCCAGGCGCCTGAGGTCCCGTTGATCATCCGCCAGGGCGGGGCCTGGGAGCCGCTGCTGTGTGTGCTACCGTGCTCGGCGCGGGCAGCGTTCGAAACTGCATGGGCAAATGGCGAACGCAGCCCGCGGAGGGTGCTGCTGGCCTTGCAACCGCAAGCGCTGGACTGCCCGGAGGGCGATCCACGGTTGCGCAACTTCAATACATTGACCCTGATCAACGGCGGCGCACTTGAGTGAGGAACTTGCAGGAGTGCGTTACGTCTTACGAGGGTCAAGAAGAACACTTTCCGGAGATTCGCAATGTCCAACAGGATCCTTCCCGCACTGATGCTCGCAGCCGGCCTGGCCGCACTGGCGGGATGCTCCACGCCAACGGTCATCACCTTGAATGACGGCCGTGAAATCCAGGCGGTCGACACGCCTAAATATGACGAAGAGTCCGGTTTCTATGAAATCGAGCAGCTCGATGGCAAGCAGACTCGCGTCAACAAGGATCAAGTGCGTACCGTCAAAGAGCTTTGATTCCTGGCATAAAAGGCACGGGATCAAAGGGTTGCAGAGGCTGGCGGACGGCGATATGCTTCGTGTCATCGGAGTGTAGCGCAGCCAGGTAGCGCGTCTCGTTCGGGACGAGAAGGCCGCAGGTTCGAATCCTGTCTCTCCGACCACCTCTCGGTTTCGAGCTGATCTATCAGCTGCCGAAACGCCCCCTGAAAGCCCGCCTTGCGCGGGCTTTCTTGTGTCTGGCTCATCCTGAGCGGCGTTGCCCTCAAGGGGGCCTCGATGTGCCGAGCCCCCTTATGCTCGGTCAGCGCCGCCGCCTCATCACCCAGACAAAGAAACTTGGCACCAGCAACACGCCGAGCAGGGTCGCGCTGAGCATCCCGCCGAATACGCCGGTACCGATGGCCCGCTGGCTGGCTGCGCCGGCGCCATTGGCGAGCATCAGCGGCACCACGCCGAGCATGAACGCCAGCGACGTCATCATGATTGGCCGCAAGCGCAGGCGCGCGGCGGTCAGCGCCGCCTCGCGCAAGCTGTGCCCTTCGGCGAGCAAAGAGCGGGCGAACTCGACGATCAGGATCGCGTTCTTCGCCGCCAGGCCAATGATCGTGATCAGGCCGACCTTGAAGTACACGTCGTTTGGCATACCCAATAGCGACACCGCCGCTACAGCTCCAAGGGCACCAACCGGCACAATCAACATCACCGCCACTGGCACGGCCCAGCTCTCATAAAGCGCCACCAGCAACAGAAACACCACGCCGATGGCCAACAGGAACAGTTGAGCCGCCTGGCCACTGGCAATGCGCTGCTGGTAAGACAGGCCGGTCCATTCATAGCCGATGCCCGGCGGCAGCGTGGCGAGGACGGTTTCGAGCTCCGCCATGGCTTGACCACTGCTGACCCCCGGGGCCACGTCACCACTGATGCGAATACTGGGGTAACCGTTATAGCGCGCAATCTGCACCGGTCCGACTTCCCAGCGGGTTGTGATGAACGCCGCCAGAGGCACCAGTGCGCCGGAACTGCCGGGCACCTGCAACTGCAACACTTGTTCCGGTGTCATGCGCGAACGCTGTTCAGCCTGAATCACCACCCGCTGCTGCCGGCCGCCATTAGTGAAGTCGTTAACCGCAGCCGAGCCGAAGGCGCTGGCCAGCGCCGAACTGACGGTATTGAAATCGACGCCTAACGCCCGCGCCTTTTCCCGGTCGATGTTCAGCCGCAGCTGCGGAGCATCGGCCAGCCCTTCCATCATCGCGTAGAGGAACGCCGGGTTCTGCGCCACCTTGCCGAGCAGTTGGTCCCGTGCCGCCAGCAGGGCCTCGCGTCCCAGGCCGGCGCGGTCTTGCAGGCGCAAGGCAAAGCCGCCCGAGCTGCCGAGGCCGTCGATCGGGGGTGGGGTCACAGCCATCAGAGCACCGTCCATATTGGATGAGAAGCGCTCGTTGACCTTGGCACTCAACGCCTGGGCCGAGCTGCTTGCGTCACGCTGGCTCCAATCGACCAAGGTGGGAAACGCCAGCGCGGCGTTTTCGCCCATGCCAGAAAAACTATAACCAAGGATGAAGAACGTCGAGGCCACCGCCGGATTCTGGGCCAGGAATCGCTCCAGTTCCTGGCCAGTCGCGGAGGTCCGCGCCTGGGTGGCGTTTACCGGGAGCTGCACGTCGACGATCAGGTAGCCCTGGTCTTCGACCGGCACGAAGGACTCCGGCAAGCGTAGATAGCCATACCCCAGCAGGGCAACGAGTGTTAGGTAGCCGAGCATTGCCCAGCCACCGCGCCTGAACAACCCCTCGTTCAAGGCACTGTAGCGTTGGGTCAGGCGGCCGAAGCCGCGGTTGAAGGCGCCGAAGAAGCCGGTTTTATCCGCATGGCCCGCAGCAACAGGCTTGAGCAACGTAGCGCAGAGCGCGGGCGTGAAGGTAAGCGCGACGAACCCGGAGAACAGAATCGAGACCGCCAGTGACAACGAGAACTGCCGATAGATCACCCCCACCGAGCCGGACATGAAGGCCAGCGGCAGGAATACCGCGGCGAGCACCAGGGTAATCGCCACGATAGCCCCTGCGACCTGCCCCATCGCCTTGGCCGTGGCGGCCGCTGGGCCCACGCCCTCCTCCGCCATGATTCGCTCGACGTTCTCCACTACCACGATGGCGTCATCCACCAGGATGCCGATCGCCAGCACCATGCCGAACATGGTCAGCATGTTCACCGAGAAACCCAGGGCATACATGATCGCCAGCGTGCCCAACAAACAGACCGGCACGACGATGGCCGGGATCAGGGTGTAACGGATGTTCTGCAAGAACAGGAACATCACCAGGAACACCAGCACCATGGCTTCGACCAGGGTTTGTATCACCTTGCCAATAGCGACGTTCACGAACAACGACGTGTCGTAGGGGATGGACCATTCCATATCTGCCGGGAAGTTGACCTCAAGCTCACCCAGGCGCTTGCGCACGGCATCAGCGGTCGCCAGGGCATTGGCCTGGGGCGCCAACTGGATCGCCGCGCCGACCGCCAGCCTGCCGTTGAGCCGAGTCGCGAAGTTGTAATCCTGGCTACCCAGCTCAATGCGCGCTACGTCCTTGAGCGCGACCTGGGCGCCACTGCTGCTGGACCGCAGCACGATGTTGCCGAACTGTTCGGGTGTCACCAAGGTGCCCTGAACCGCCAGGGTGGCCGTAAGCTCCTGCCCCGGCGCGCCAGGGGCTGCGCCGAATGCACCGGCGGGCACTTGGATATTCTGCGCCGCGATGGCGGCGCGTACATCGTCGATGCCAAGCCCATAGCCGATCAGCGCCTGCGGGTCCACCCAGATCCGCATCGCTGCCTCGGAGGCAAAGAACTGCACCTTGCCCACCCCGGGCAAGCGGCGTATTTCATTGTTGACGTTACGCGCGGCATAGTCGGCCAATGCCACCGGATCCTGGCGAGCTGCGCTTTCCTTATAGCTCATGGCATAGATCAGCAAAAAACCTGCGCTGGTCTGCTGAACGTCGATCCCCTGGTTCAATACCGCCTGGGGAATACGCGCCTCGGCTTTTTTCATGCGGTTCTGCACATCCACCTGAGCGAGCGCGGGCTCGGTGCCCGGGCGGAAGGTCACCACGATCTCGGCAATGCCATTGGAGTTGCTGGTGGATTCGAAATACAAAAGGCCAGTGGCGCCGTTGAGCTCTTCCTCTATTACGCTGCTGACCGAATCGGCCAGCACCTGGGCCGAGGCGCCGGGGTACGTCGCGGTAATGGTGATCTGCGGCGGGGCCACGCTCGGGTATTGCGCCACTGGCAACAGAGGAATGGCCAGCAAGCCGGCCAAGCAGATGAACAACGCCACGACCCAAGCGAAATTGGGCCGCTCGATAAAGAAAGCAGGCAGCTTCATGGCTGCGCCGCCAACTGAGCGTCGACGCTGTCACCGGGATGCACGTTGGCTTGGCCGCCAACGATAACCTTGTCCCCGGCCGCAAGCCCGGACGTTATGCGCCAGCCGTCAGGCAGCATCGCTCCGGTTTCCACTGCCCGGGCCTGGACGGTACCGTCCTCGGCCACCGCCAATACCTGCGCTTGGCCATCCTGGCCGCGCTGTACCGCCCGCTGGGGGATGATGATCGCCGCCGGGTCGTTACCCTGCGGCACCCGCACACGGACATACATGCCAGGCAACAGCCAGTGGTCCGGGTTAGGAAAGCGCCCGCGCAGGCTAACCTGGCCGGTCTGGCGATCGACGCTCACATCGCTGAACAACAGCGTCCCCTCCACCTGGCGGGGCAGCCCTTCAACCTGCAGGCTGAGCTTAGCCTGGCCGGAAGCGGTACCTTGCCCTTCGCGCAAGCGCAACGCGTCCACAACGGGCTGGTTGAAGTCGGCGTAGACTGGGTCGAGTTGCTGAATGCGCGCCATCAGCGTGGCCTCTCCTTGGCCGACCAACGCCCCCTCGGTTACCAGGGCCCGGCCGATGCGCCCGGAAATCGGCGCGCGCACAGACGCGTAGGCAAGGTTAAGGCGCGCGGTCTCGACGTCGGCTTCGGCGCTTTGTCGCGCCGCCTTGGCAGCGGAAAAACTGACCCGCGCGCTGTCCAGGTCCTGGCCACTTACCGCACCCTCCCCGGCCAAGGCCTCGGCACGTTTCAAACGGGCCTGGGTGTCCTGCACCTGCGCTGCGCTGCGCGCCAGCTCACCCTCGGCCCGCGCCAGGACGGCCCGCAGCGGGGCCGGATCGATGACGAACAATAACTCTCCGGCCTTAACGTCCGCGCCCTCGGTGAAGCGCTGCTCAAGCACTACACCGGCGACCCGCGCGCGTACCTCCGCCACCCGCACAGCCTCGATACGGCCTGGCAATTCCGCGAACAGCGCCAGCGGCTCTGGCTTGACAGTGACGATCTGCACTCGCGGCTTGGCCGGAACCGCCGGCGCGGGGTGCTGATCGCAAGCGGCCAAGGCCAGCAAGGCGGCGCCATATAGCGTGTAACGACGCCACACTCGACGAGATTGCATATGGCCTCCAAGCCAAGTTACAAGGCCGCGATAATAGTTCAACGTTTCGCTCTGCGATAAAGCTGCGGTAAAAAAACCTATCAAATCAGGATTTTTCCAGTTTCGATTTATTACCGGCAGCGAGCGCTAGGGCACCTGCAAGCCAAGCTGGCTTTGAAAGCTACGCGCCTCGCCGGTGAGGGGATCATTGAATGCCAGCGCACGCGCCAGCAGCTGGAGCGGCCTAGCAAGGTTGTCCGGCTCGCCCGCCGGCGCAGTGGAAGGGTAGAACGGGTCGTTGCAGATAGGCGCGCCCAGGCCGGCCATATGCACGCGCAGTTGGTGAGTGCGGCCGGTCACCGGAAACAGGCGGTAATGCCACACCGCCCCTTGCGCGCTGGCCACTTCAATGCGGGTTTCGCTGTTAGGCTCCCCGTCCACCTCGCGCATGCAGAAGAAGGGCTCTCCTCGGGCGATGCGGCTGCGCCGTACGTGCGGGAAGGCCAGGTGGGGTAAGGCGGAAGCCACGGCTTCGTAGGTTTTTTCGATACGCCGCGTAGGAAACAGCTGCTGATAAGGGCCACGGGTCGCCGGGTTGGTCGAAAACATCACCAAGCCCGCGGTGTGCCGGTCGATCCGATGCAGCGGCACCAAATGAGCATTGCCCGTGGACCGTATCAAACGGCGCAGCAGCGTTTGCTCGACGAACTCGCCCGCTGGGGTTACCGGCAAAAAATGCGGCTTGTCCGCTATCAGAAGGTGCTCATCTTCAAAAAGCACACGCTCCTGTACGGGTATTGGCCGCTCTACAGGCACTTCGCGGTAGTAATGCACGCGTAACCCTGCGCGATAAGGCTGCTCCGAGCCCAACGGCTGCCCCTGCGCGTCCAGTACTCGACCGCGAGCGAAGCGGTCGGCCCACTGGGCCCGGCCAACCGCAGGAAAATGGTCGGCAAGGCAATCCAGAACGGTAGCCCAGCATCCTACCGGAAGGCAGAGGGTGCTGGCCTGGGACAGGGATGGATCGAAGGGTGACGCGGGCATCGGCAGGCTCCACAGGGCGGGCCAGGATTATCCTCTTGTCTGCCCGTGGATCAAAGCACCACGCTTTGCTTGTGCCCGGCAGCCAGTGCCTTGGCTTGAGCTTCGAGCCAGCGCAAAACCTCTACCGCGTCCCAACGGGCGGGATCGAACAAGGCATAGGCCTGGCCTTGAAGGCCGACGACGTCCAGGCGCTGGTGATATCCAGCGCGCTGGAACAATGCTTCGATTTCAGCGAAGCAGGTATTGAAATGGAGTTTGCTGAACGGAGTTTTGCCTTCCATAACCAGGCCGTCCAAGCGGAGATCCAGCACCGCTTCGAAGACGGTTTCTGGGGTCATGCGGTTCACACTGGTTTTGAGCTGCTGAATGTTGATCACGTTGCTTTCCTTAGTGTGCTGGCGCAAAGCCGCATGCCCACTGTATTTTTATACAGCATATAAACACATGGGGACAAAGGCAACGAACGCTCGTCTGCCAGGCTTGCGCGAATCCGTTCGGGAGGCATTGTGCAACGGGGTTGAACGCTTTGGCACAGAGGAGGTTATTTCAGAAAGTGAACCACTTGATCGGGGTTGAACGGCCAGGCCAGTACAGCTCCGGTGTCTACCCGGCGCAGCAGGGGCGCGCGGGCCTCGTAGCTCGAAGGCACGCCGCCCGCTTGATGCAGGTCGATCAGTTCCACCCACAGGCCATGCTCCACCAGCGGCAGCAGCGCAGCCTCGGCCAGCGCACAGCGAGGGCAATTGAGAATGACGAAGAGCTGGCATTCAGGGCACATGGCGCTGGACCTTGGGCGCGAAGCTTACAGTTTAGCCCCCCGTTGGCCTATCGGCCACGGCCGACCGGCGCACGACCGCGCCCTTCTATGGTTCAAGGCCCGAGGTCATGCACCGTGGCGGTTCACTCACGGTGCACCAGCACAAGGCGGAAAAATGTAGCGCCACCGTGCTGAACCTTGACGACGAAACGGCACTCGAACCTCAAAGCCAATGTAAGGAGGACGCCCATGACCCGCGACATCGTGAACACCGCGCAAGACGTGCTGACCGCCGACTTCCAGACCCTCATCCGCGACACCGAGAAACTGTTGGAACATACCGCCACCCTGGCTGGAGAGCAGGCAGAGGAACTGCGCGAGCAGATCAAGGCAAGCCTGGCCAAGGCCAAGGTCGGGCTCAGGGAAACCCAAGCCCAGCTGCGCGAGCAAGGCGCGGCCGCGCTGGTAGTGGCTGAAGACTATGTTCAGGCGAATCCACTTCCGGCCATCGGCATTGCCGCGGGGGTAGGTTTTCTCGTAGGCCTGCTGGCTACAAGGCGCTGATATGAACCCGGATCGCGACTCCACCTCCCAGCTGCCACCTGGGGGCGAAACTACTGGCTCCCACGGTCGTCGGCTGGGGGGCGCCTTGCTCGGATGGCTGCACAGCCATATCGAGTTGCTTGGCATCGAGCTACAGGAGCAAAAGGCCCGCACCCTCAGCCTGCTGCTATTTGCGGGCCTGGCGCTGGTGTTTGCCTTGCTTGCGCTGGTGGCACTGTCTGGGCTGATCCTGATCCTGCTCTGGGATAACTACCGCATTCCCGGGATGATTGGCCTGTGCGTGTTCTATGTTTTGGCGGGCCTGTTCTGCGCGATGCGGCTCAAGGCCGCGATTTTCGACGAGTCTTCGCCCTTCCATGCAACCCTTGAAGAGCTCGCCAATGATCGGGAGCGACTGCTGCCATGAACCGACATAGCGTGCCCAATGGGGCTACCCGCCGTGAAATGCGCAAGGCCTTGATACGCCTGCGCATGGAAATGCACCGTCAGGAAATCCGCCAGGAGTCCCGGCAACTGGTGAATCCCTTCTCGCGCCTGCGCACGATGGGCCAGGGGCTGAACAAGAACCTGGGTGTGCGCCATGCGCCGTTGTGGGGGGTTGGCCTTGTCAGCCTGCTAGGGTTCTTCTCCGGCAAAGGCGCCCGCAAGGGCGGGATCGGCGCGGCCGCGCGCCTGGCCAAGCTTGCAGTGAGCCTGGTGCCATTGCTCAAGCTGCTCCAGGGCGCCAGCAGGCGCTGACCCACCTCAAGCCGGCTTGGCTGCATTCTTGCAGCGCAAGCCGGATGGGCCCCGAGCAGTGTGTGAAGGGCCCCCTTCTTGAGGAGTCCTTGTGTTCAACGGGCAGCCGCTGGCCTGCTTCCAGCCCTTTATCGACACCGCCACCGGCCGCATCGCCGGCGTTGAGGCTTTAGGCCGGCTGCGCCACGACGACGGTACGCTCACTTCCGTAGGCCCACTGTTCGCCGAGCATCAACTGCCAGTGGCCGCGCTGCGCGAGCTAGACCGAGAAATTCGCGACAATGCGCTGGCCCGCTTCGCCGAAGCCCCAGCAGACTGGTTCCTGAGCCTGAACATGTCCCCGCGCTGGATGACCCGGCTTAAACCCGGGCAGCAGTTGCCGAGCCTCGAGCAACTCGCCCGGCACCGCGTGGACCCCGCCCGGGTCGTATTTGAAATCGTTGAATTGAGCGGTGACAACCAACGCCTGGCCGAGGTGGTGCACGGTTATCGGCAGGCAGGCGCGCGAGTGGCCGTGGATGATTTCGGCGCCGGTTATTCCCAGCTGGATCGGGTATTAGCCTTGCAGCCAGACATCCTCAAGCTGGACATGCGCTTGTTTCAGGCAGCCGCGAAAGGCGGGCCAAGCAGCGAGGTGGTCAAGGCACTGGCCCTGATGGCGGAGAAAACCGGCTGCTGGATCATCGCCGAGGGCGTGGAAACCGAAGCGGAGCTGCAATTTGCCCTGGAGTGCGGCGCACGCTACGTGCAGGGTTATCTGTTTGCCGCGGCCGAGCCCGGATTCTTCGCGGCGGATGCCTTCGTGGCGCCTTTCGCCAGGCTGCGCCAGACCTACGTGCGAAACAAGCTGGCCGAGCGCAGCCGGCTGATGCAACTGCGCGGCGAACTGGTCGAGCTGATGGCTCGCCTGCAGGGCTGGGCTCAGGCAGGTGGGGTGGCGGCTCAACTGCCAGACATGACGGCCTATCCGTGGATGCTGCGGTTTTACCAGTGTGACCGGCATGGCACCCAGCTGACCCCTAACCTGGATTGGCGGCGAGGCGGTTGGCAGCTGGATGACAGTTATGTGGGCCACAACTGGTCATGGCGGCCATATTTTTACCAGTTGCTCGCCGAAGGCTGGGACGAGCGCCGGCTGATACTGTCCAACACCTATCGCGATGCCACCACCAACCAATACTGCCTCACCGCCGGGCAGTTTTTCGATCATGGCCAGCGCTTGCTGTTGATCGACGTGGACGCCGCAACGCTTTAGCGGTTGCGGTGTGACCGGGATGGCGGGAAGCTAGCCTGGATCAATGACGGAGAAGCGCCTTGGATTGGCAAACACTGCTCACCCGTGAGCGGCTGGGCAAACCCCTGCTCAGCACTGAAGAGCTCGGCCGCACCCCTTTCCACAAGGATCACGACCGGATCATCTTTTCCGGTGCCTTTCGCCGCCTGGGCCGTAAAACCCAGGTCCACCCGGTTTCGAGTAACGATCACATCCACACCCGCCTGACCCACTCGCTCGAAGTGAGCTGCGTCGGGCGCTCACTGGGCATGCGCGTGGGCGAGACCCTGCGCGGCGAGTTGCCCGCCTGGTGCGACGCGGCGGATCTGGGCATGGTGGTGCAGTCCGCCTGCCTGGCGCACGACATCGGCAACCCGCCGTTCGGCCATTCCGGCGAGGACGCCATTCGCTCCTGGTTTCAACAAGCGGCCGGGCGCGGCTGGCTCGATAGCATGAACGAGGCCGAGCGCCTGGATTTCCTTAACTTCGAAGGTAACGCACAGGGCCTGCGCGTGCTGACCCAACTGGAATATCACCAGTTCGAAGGTGGCATGCGGCTGACCTACGCCACACTCGGAACTTACCTCAAGTACCCCTGGACGGCCCGGCATGCCGACTCGCTGGGGTATAAAAAGCATAAGTTCGGCTGTTACCAGAGCGAGCTGCCACTGCTCGAGCAAATTGCCGGGCGCCTCGGCCTGCCGCTGCTCGAGCCAGGGCGCTGGGCGCGCCACCCCCTGGTGTACCTGATGGAGGCGGCCGACGACATCTGCTATGCGCTGATCGACCTTGAGGACGGCCTCGAGATGGAACTGCTCGAGTATGCGGAGGTTGAAGCGCTGTTGCTCGGGCTGGTGGGCGATGACCTGCCGGAAACCTACCGCCAGCTCGGCCCACAAGACTCACGCCGGCGCAAGCTGGCGATCCTTCGCGGCAAGGCGATCGAACACCTGACCAACGCCGCGGCACGCGCGTTCGTCGAGCAGCAGCCCGCACTGCTCGCCGGCACCTTGATCGGCGATCTCGTTGAACACATAGATGGGCCGGCCAAGCTCTGCGTGCTGGGCGCCAAAGAGATCGCCCGGCACAAGATCTTCCAGGACAAGCGCAAGACCCTCCACGAAATCGGCGCCTACACCACGCTTGAAGTCCTGCTCAATGCCTTTTGCGGGGCCGCGCTGGAACAGCACGGCGGACGGCAGCTGTCGTTCAAGAACCGGCGCATTCTCGACCTCATGGGCGGCAATGCGCCAGAGCCTAGCTGGCCCCTGCATGCCGCCTTCTTGCGCATGATCGATTTCATCGCCGGCATGACCGACAGCTACGCCAGCGAGATGGCCAGTGAAATGACTGGCCGCGCTATTCCGGTGTGATGAGCGCGCCGCGCGGAAAACTCTGATAAACCCGGGCCAGCCCCGGGTTCCCTGCCGCTGCCGAGGCCAACTGAGCTAATGTCCCGCTCCTGATTGCAGTAAGGAAGCGGGAATGGGCTCGGTATTTATCATTGAAGATCATCCGGTCATTCGTTTAGCAGTACGGATGGTGCTCGAAAACGAAGGCTACGAAGTGGTCGGGGAAACCGACAACGGGGTGGACGGCATGCGCCTGGTGCGTGAATGCGCACCGCGGCTGGTCATCCTCGACATCAGCTTGCCCAGGCTCGATGGCCTCGAGGTGTTGGCACGCTTCCAGGCCATGGACATGCCTTACCGCGTGCTAGTGCTCACCGCGCAGGCACCGCAGCTGTTCGCCATCCGCTGCATGCAGCTGGGCGCAGCCGGTTACGTGTGCAAGGTGGAGGACCTGACCGAACTGCTCAGCGCGGTCCGGGCGGTATTCGCCGGTTATAACTACTTCCCCAGCCAGGCATTAGATAGCAGCGACGACCCTGAGCGCAGCGCGGAGCTAGGGCTGTTTCGCCAAGTGAACGATCGGGAGCTGATGGTGCTGCAACTGTTCGCCCAAGGCCGAACGAACAAGGAAATCGCTGACGGCATGTTCCTGAGCAACAAGACGGTCAGTACTTACAAGAAGCGCCTGATGCACAAGCTCAAGGCGAAATCGCTGGTCGAACTGCTGGAAGTCGCCAAGCGCAATGGGGTGATCTGATCAATGCAGGGGCAGCCTGGGCCGCCCCTGCAGACACACCGGGTGCCTCAGGCAGCCGGGTTGATCGGCTTTTCCGGGTACCACACGTCCAACAGCGGGCTGACCTCGACATTGGTCAGCTCTGCGCGGCCCTTGAGCCAGGCTTCAACGGCGGCGCGCTGTTCTTCACTGACCGAGCCACGCTTGGCCAGGCACACCAGGCCGAAGTCGTCTCCGCCAACGTAGTCCACACCGTTGGCCTTCATCGCTTCGTCGAGGAAAGCAGTGAGGAAGGCGTCGATTTCGGCCTCGCTCAGGTCTTCCTTGAACTCCAGGTTCAGTTCGAAGCCCAGTTCCTGGAATTCGTCCACGCAGAGTTTCTTGCGCAGGCGGCGGGAGCGGTTTGTAGCCATTGTGTCATTCCTCATGAGTTTCAAGCGCGGCACTTTACCAGTTCAGCATGACAATTACTGGCCGGCGTGGCACCGCATAGAAAATTTCCTACGGCCGGTCCCGGGCGACGCCCAGGCTGGCGGCGCATCATGCATAATGCGCAACGTTAGCGGGAGCCTTCATCTTTCCATGCTCCTTTTCCCAAGCGTGCCATAGAGCTATCTGTTCATGATCAAAACCATGCGCCCGTTGTTTGTCGCCAGCCTGCTTTTATCCCTCGTCACCCCCCTTCATGCCGCCCCTGCCAGCCTCACGCCCAAGGTTGAGCAGGCACTCAAGGCGAGCAAGCTCGACGATAATGCGCTGTCACTCGCCTTGGTGCCCCTGAGCGGGCCGGGCTCCACCACGTTGTTCAATGCCGATGTGTCGGTGAACCCGGCCTCGACCATGAAGCTGGTGACCACCTTTGCCGCGCTGGAGCTGCTGGGCCCTACCTTCCAATGGAAAACCGAGTTCTATACCGACGGCACCCTGAGCAATGGCGTGCTCCACGGCAACCTCTACGTCAAGGGCGGTGGGGACCCCAAGCTGAACATGGAAAAACTCTGGCTGTTGATGCGCGACCTGCGCGCCAACGGCGTCCAGCAGGTGACCGGCGACCTGGTGCTGGACCGCAGCTTCTTCAAGCAGCCCCAGTTGCCGGTGTTCAACGACGACGGCAACGACGAGAACGCGCCCTTCCTGGTCCGCCCCGATGCGTTGATGATCAACCTCAAGGCCCTGCGCTTCGTCGCGCGCAACGATGCGGGCAAGGTCACCGTGGCGGTGGAACCGCCCGTGGGCACCATCCACCTGGACAACCAGGTCAAGGCGATTCCGGGCAGCAAATGCACGGGCGAAGTGCGCTATAACCCAGTCCCCCAGCCCGACGGAATCAGCGTGGTGGTCAGCGGCCAACTGGCTGACGGTTGCAGCTCGCAAACCTACCTCTCGTTGCTCGATCACTTTGCCTACTCGGCAGGCGCCATCCGCGCCATCTGGTCGGAGCTTGGCGGCAGCATCAGCGGTGCCGACCGCGACGGCTCGGTGCCGCGCAACGCCCGCCTGCTGGCACGCGCATTTTCTCCAGACCTGGCCGAAATCATCCGTGACATCAATAAGTACAGCAACAACACCATGGCCCAGCAGTTGTTCCTGACCATAGGCGCGCAATTTCGTACCGATGCCGACCCGGATGACGCCAAGGCAGCCCAGCGGATGATCCGTCAGTGGCTGGCGAAAAAAGGCATTACCGCACCGCACCTGGTGATGGAAAACGGCAGTGGGCTGTCACGTGACGAGCGCGTCAGCGCCCGTGAGATGGCTACCTTGCTGCAAGCGGCCTGGCGCAGCCCCTACGCCGCCGAATTCATGAGCTCGATGCCGCTGGTGGGCATGGATGGCACCATGCGCAAACGCCTCAAGCACACCGCCATGGCGGGTGAGGGCCATATCAAGACCGGCACCTTGAACACCGTCCGCGCCATCGCCGGCTTTAGCCGGGACGTCAACGGCAACACCTGGGCGGTCGTGGCGATCCTCAACGATCCCAAGCCGTGGGGCGCGCGTTCGGTGCTCGACCAGGTGCTGCTGGACCTGTACAACCAGCCACGCACCGCAAGCACTGCCGCGCTTCCTTAACCTTCCGCCACCTGGTCACGCCCGCTCTGCTTGGCCAGGTACACCCCCGCGTCTGCCCGCGCCAGCAGCGCTTCGGCGGTGTCATCGGCGCGCCATCCGGCCACGCCGAAGCTGGCGGTCACGTTACCTACGCCGTCGATGGGCGTACTGCGCAGTGCCTGCCATAGCTGCGTGGCCAAGTGCCGCGCCTGCTCGGCATTGCTGCCTGGGCACAAGACCACGAACTCCTCCCCGCCCAGGCGGCACAGCACATCGTTGCGGCGCAGGCGCTGAGCGAGGATCCGGCAGATGGTTTGCAGTACGCGGTCACCCACCGGATGGCCGAAGCGGTCGTTGATCCATTTGAAGTGGTCGATATCCAGCATCACCAGCGCCAGGCTCGAAGGCTCGCGGCAGGCTCGCTCCAGCTCCGCGCCCAGGCGCTCTTGGAAGTAGCGGCGGTTATAGGCGCCAGTGAGCGAATCGGTCACCGATAACCGGCGAAGCTCCTGCTCCACGTGTTTGAGGTCGCTGATATCTGACAGGTAACCGTGCCAGCGTACCCCACCCTCCGCCAACGGCTCGGGGGTGGCCTCGCCACGCACCCAGCGTTCGCCCCGGATCGGCAGGCATACACGGTACTCCGCCTGCCAACGGGTCAACTGGCGCGCCGAGGCCTCGATAGAGTCGAGCACGGCCTCCAGGTCGTCAGGGTGTATGCGCTTGAATACCGGGGAAGCGTCTGAAGCGAGGACTTGCAGGTCGATTTCGTAGATGTCTCGTAGCCCAAGGCTTGCGTACTCGAACGCGCAGGTACCATCAGCGTTGAGGCGAAACTGGTAGATCCCACCCGGGACCTCGGCGCTGAGCTGCTCCAGCTGGCGGTCACGCGCGGCAAGGGCCTCCAGCGTGCGCAGGCTCTCGGTGATATCGATGCACACCGCCAGATAACCGATAGCCTCGCCATGCTCGTCGCGAACGGCGGTAACCAGCATGTTCACCGTCAAGTGTGAGCCATTGCGCCGTAGCAGCGTCCAGTGATGGGCCTGGGGTGAGCCTAACGCATCGCCTTCAAGAAGCATGGCGTGGGCAGGAGGCACCGCGCGCCCTAGCCGCGTTTGCAGCTCGGCAGCCTGCGCCTGCAACTCGGCGTGCTGGTGCAGGTCCCCCAGGCGCAGGCGTCCCACCACCTGATGCTGGCTATAGCCCAACATCCGCTCCGCCCCGGCATTGAAGGTGGTTATGAGGCCGGTCAGGTCCGTGGCGATGATGGCCACCTCGGTTGCGGCGTCCAGCACATTGCGCAGCTGCCCATGGGTTTGCCGAAGCTGATGTTCGCTATGGCTCAGCTCGGCGGTTCGCTGGTTGACCAGGCGCAGGGCGCGTTGGCGTTGCGTGACCAGGCTGTAGAGCAACGTACAGAGCAGCAAGGTCAGCAAGGTGCCCAAGGTAGCGATCACCGCGCCCACCACAGAGCGGTTGCTGCTGATGAACACATCATTGGGGCTCAGCTCGATCTGGTAACCGCGATCTGCCAGGTGCAGCAGGCGCCTCACCTTGAGCGAGGCATCCCCCGAGGCCCCGCCGGAGGCATAGAGCACTTCATGCTCGCCAGGGCTGGAGAGGTCGAGGATGCGCACGCTCAGGTTATCTTCACCAGGGCCTGGCAGCCCGTCGGCGAGCAGTTCGTGCAGGCTGATAACAGCGCTGACGAAGCCGCGTAGCCGCTCAGCGCCCTCGCTCGTCGAGGGTGTGGGCAGGTCATACACCGGCGCCACGACCACTACCCCACGGCTGTAGGGGGGCTCTATCCCTAGCAGATCCAACGGCGCAGACACCGCCAGCCCATGCGTGTTGAGCGCACTGTTGAGCGTGGCGCGGCGCAGCGGATGAGACCATAGGTCTAACCCATACGGGCTGCTACCCGCCCTGGCGAACGTGCTGAAAAGAATAGGGAAGTAGGTGTCGGCGGGCGGTGACGCCACCAGCTCGCCCTTAGGGCTCAGGGCTCGAATGAGCAACCCTGCCCTGGCTTCGAACTCGCCGCGCTCCTGCGCTCGAACCTCCGGCATCCAGGAAAACGCTCGGGTGCGCACCAGCAACGGCCGGGCGAAGCCCTCGAAGCTTTGTTCGGTTAGGCCCTGCGACCAGGTAATGAATCGCCGCAGGCTATCGAGCCGCTGTGCCTGATCGAGCAGCCGCTCCTCGATGCGTGCGGTACGCTCGCTGGCCAATAGCTCAAAGCGTTGGCGAACCTGCTGCCTGGCGAGCACATCGGCGGTGATCGCCAGCGCCGACGTCACGACCGTACCCAACGCCAGCCCCATGAGCGCGACTCGCCAGGCCGAGGCCCCCTCATCGATAAAGCCGAGAATTTTCGGCTTGCCTGCTTGCGAAGACATACCCGTTACTCTGAATGCCGGGGTGTGTAGATAACCGGCACGAGCAGTTATAGCCACTGGCCACTATTTTAACCAGTGGCGAATGGCCTCCCCTGCTTCTATCAGATAAAAGGTGACTCTATTGGGCCTGAATGCGCCAGGCCCGGTGAATGCGCTCGTTCCGGGCGAAGTCCGGGTCCACGGTTTGCCGGCTGATCTCCTCGATGGCATACCGGGCCATCAGGCTATCGTCCAGCTGGAACCGGCGGAAGTTGTTGGAGAAATACAACACTCCACCCTTCGCCAGGCGGGCTATGGCCAGGTCGAGCAAACGCACGTGGTCACGTTGAACGTCGAACACCCCTTCCATGCGCTTGGAGTTAGAGAAGGTCGGTGGATCGATGAAGATCAACTCATACTCCCCCCGGTCCTCTTCCAGCCACGTCATCACGTCGCTCTGGACCAACTGGTGGCGCTCGGAATAACCGTTGAGGGCAAGGTTACGGCGTGCCCAGTCCAGGTAGGTTTTCGACAGGTCCACGCTGGTAGTGGCGCGCGCCCCGCCCTTTGCGGCGTGCAGCGTGGCGGCGCCGGTATAGCAGAACAGGTTCAGGAAGCGCTTGCCGCTGGCTTCACGCTGGATGCGCAGACGCATCGGCCGGTGGTCTAGAAATAGCCCGGTATCGAGGTAGTCGGTGAGGTTCACCAGAAGGCGCACGCCCCCCTCGGCAACCTCCATGAAGGCCCCCTGGGTCGCCTGACGCTCATACTGGCGGGTGCCGCTTTGGCGCTCGCGGCGCTTGAGCACCACGTTCTTCGAGTCCACGCCCAAGGCCACAGGGATCGCCCCCAGCGCGTCGAACAGGCGCGCCTGAGCCTTCTGCGGGTCTATCGACTTGGGCGCGGCGTACTCCTGCACGTGTACCCAATCCTGATAGAGGTCAATGGCGAAGGCATATTCAGGCATGTCCGCGTCATATACCCGGTAGCACTGCACCTGCTCGCGGCGGGCCCATTTGCCCAACTGGCGCTGGTTCTTCTGTAAACGGTTGGCGAACATCTGAGCACCTTCGCTCAGGCGCGCCTTTTGCGCGGCTTCACCGGCCACTGCGGGCAGCTCGGGCTCCGCCGCGGCAGAATCGGCTGCCGGCGCAGCACGGCGCTCGCCCGTGACGAACTGCTGGGGGAGCACATCGAGCAGCAGCAGTTTGCACGGGAGCGCACCGTTCCAGAATGCATATTGCTTGTGGCTGCGAATGCCCATTCGTTTACCGAGGTCCGGCGCAGCGGTGAAGATCGCCGCGTGCCAGTTCAGGCACGCCTGGCGCAGGCGTTCACCCAAATGCTGGTAGAGATACACCAAGCTGGCTTCATCACCCAGGCGCTCCCCATAAGGTGGGTTACACACCACCAAGCCTTTCTGGTTCTGGTCTGGCCGCGGCTCGAAGGTGGCGAGCTCGCCTTGGTAGATCTTCACCCACTCGCTCAAGCCAGCTCGCTCGATGTTGTTCCGGGCGGGTTGAATCAGCCGAGGGTCGGCTTCATAGCCGCGAATCCAGGCAGGCTTGCGCGCAAGGCCGTCGCGTGCTCGCTGGCTGGCCTCGTCGTGAACCTTCCGCCATACGGCCGGCACATGCCCGAGCCAACCACTGAAGCCCCAGCGCTCCCGACGCAGGTTAGGTGCAAGGTCGGCGGCAATCATCGCCCCCTCTACAAGGAAGGTCCCCACACCGCACATGGGGTCTGCCAAGGCACCGCCTTCGGCAGCGATCCGCGGCCATCCGGCGCGGATAAGAATGGCCGCCGCCAGGTTTTCCTTGAGCGGCGCAGCCCCCTGCTGCAGCCGATAGCCGCGCTGATGCAGGCTGTGGCCGGACAGGTCCAGAGAAAGAATGGCTTCGCCACGATCCAGGCGCAGGTGGATGCGCAGGTCCGGATTCAACTTGTCTACGCCGGGGCGTTGGCCATCCGGGCCGCGGAGGCTGTCGACGATCGCATCCTTGACCTTCAAGGCGCCGAAGTGAGTGTTATCGATACCCGAGCCATGTCCGCTGAACTCCACCGCAAGGGTACCGGCTGGGTCCAGGTGCTCGGCCCACTCTACCTCGCGCACTCCGGCGTACAGGTCGTCGGCATTGGCCATGGAAAAGCGCTTCAGCACCAACAGCACCCGGTTTGCCAGGCGCGACCACAGGCACAGGCGGTAGGCGGTTTCCATGCTCGCCTGGCCTCGCACGGCGGCGGTATGTTCACGCACCTCAGCTAGGCCTAGGGTGGCAGCCTCCTCCGCTAACAACCCTTCGAGGCCCTTGGGGCAGGTCAGGTAGATCTCAAATACATCCGACATTGCATAACGCCTGTAAAGTGCCCGCGAACGCATCCGCCGGGCCGGTTAATCGAGCGCTGTTTCCGCCAGCGCTGCCTTGGCACTCTGAGTGCCTGCCGCCAAGAACGCCCCTTGCGTAAAAAGGGTTTAGACGCCCTGACAGTGTGAAAAATCATCCAGAAACAATTACCACGACCTCTGGTCGTACTTTTTCCCAACGCCTCAGCAAGGTCGCTTCGCTGAGCCAAGCCGAATCCAGGCGGTTCCCTTCCAGTCAAATCAAAGGCTTGGGCGCCTCCAACAGCGCCGGGTGCAGTACATTCATATGGCGGGATGCACTAAAGATTACGTTGTTATTACAAAACGTTCATTCCCTCGGCCTTCAAGGTTGTTTAGAACTGACCTCAGGCCGCGCTGCAACGGCGCGTCTTCCTGGCCTGCGACGCCGGCAGCAGGCTCCATCACCGGCAGTTGAATACTGCCCGGCCCAGCAGTGGCCGACGGGACATAAGTCAACAGACGAGGGCTACACCCTATGAGAAGACTCAAGCGTGATCCGTTGGAACGAGCATTTCTTCGCGGCTATCAGAACGGCCTCCATGGCAAATCCCGGGAGCTTTGCCCCTTTACCCTACCTTCGGTTCGTCAGGCGTGGATCAACGGTTGGCGAGAAGGACGTGGTGACAACTGGGATGGCATGACCGGTACGGCCGGGCTCCATAGACTCAACGAGCTTCACGCGGTCGGCTGACACCCGACAGGCTCTCTCCTCCTTGCCGCCTGAACGGCGGCGGCCCATGCAACCACGGTTGCCGGGCCTCAACGGGGGCACCGCCCCGCGGCGCCCCCGCTTCAGAACCCCACCCGGGCACCTACCGGCATGGCCGCAATCGCGTCGACAGCTTCACGGATCAGCGCCGGGCCGCGGTAAATGAAACCAGAGTAGATCTGCACCAAGCTCGCGCCCGCTTCGATTTTCTCTGCCGCGTGCCGCCCCTCGGTGATCCCGCCCGCCGCGATGATCGGCAAAGCCCCCTTGAGCTCGGCCGCCAACACACGAACGGTGTGTGTGCTCTTTTCGCGCACCGGTGCTCCCGAGAGCCCGCCAGCCTCATCGCCGTGAGGCAGGCCCTGCACGCCCTCACGGGACAGCGTGGTGTTGGTGGCGATCACCGCATCCATGCCCGTCGCGATCAGCGCCGAGGCCACTTGGGCGGTTTCCTCGTCGGTCATGTCGGGGGCGATCTTGATCGCCAGCGGTACCCGGCGCCCGCTGGCGAGTGCCAAGGCCTCACGGCGGGTGGCTAGCGCGTCGAGCAGCGCCTTGAGTGAATCGCCGAACTGTAGGCTGCGCAGGCCCGGGGTATTGGGCGAACTTACGTTGACCGTGACATAGCTGGCGTGGGCATAGACTTTTTCCAGGCACAGCAGGTAGTCGTCCTGAGCACGCCCTACCGGGGTGTCGAAATTCTTGCCGATATTGATCCCCAGCACGCCCTCATAGCGCGCCGCTTTCACTCTTTCTACCAAATGATCGACGCCGAGGTTGTTGAACCCCATGCGGTTGATGATCGCGGTAGCCTGCGGCAGGCGGAACAACCGGGGCTGTGGGTTGCCGGGCTGCGGGCGCGGCGTCACGGTGCCGATTTCCACGAATCCGAAACCCAACTGGGCGAAGCCATCGATGGCAGCGCCATTTTTATCGAGCCCAGCAGCGAGCCCTACTGGGTTGGCGAACTGCAAGCCCATCACCGTGGTAGGCAAACGCGCGGGTGCCTTGGTCAGCAGCCGGTTGATGCCCAGCCGCCCGCCGGCGCCGATAAGGTCCAGCGACAGGTCGTGGGAAGTTTCCGCGGACAGTTTGAACAGCATCTGGCGGGCCAGGTCGTACATGGTCGGCTTGCTCGGCATGGGTCGAAAAACAGCCGGCAGTATAGAGAATCCCGCAGGGCTGCGGCAGAAAACGGGCAAAAAAAAGCCCGGGCGATTGCCCGGGCTCTTCCGATGCTCAGCCCAATTACTTGGCTTGAGCTTCGACTTCAGCTTCTACGCGACGGTTGATCGCACGGCCAGCGTCGGTTGCGTTGTCGGCAACCGGACGGCTTTCACCGTAGCCAACGGAGTTCACGCGGGAACCTTCAACACCGTATTGCTTGACCAGCACGTCACGAACGGCCGATGCACGGCGCTCGGACAGCTTCTGGTTGTAAGCGTCGGTACCAACGGAGTCGGTGTGACCTTCAACGGTGGTGCTGGTAGCCGGGTACTGCTTCATGAAGTCGGCCAGGTTCTTGATGTCGGCATAGCTGTTAGGCTTGACGACCGACTTGTTGAAGTCGAACTTCACGTCCAGCTCAACACGTACGGTTTCGGCAACGGCTGGGCAGCCATCAGCGTCAACGGTGGTGTTGGCAGGGGTGTTCGGGCACTTGTCAACGTTGTCGCAAACGCCGTCGTTGTCCGAATCGGAGCACACTTCAGCAACCGGAGCCGGCGCTGCGGCCACTTCCTGCTGCTTGGCGCCGCCACCGAAGTTCACGCCAACACCTACGCTTGGCGCCCACTCGGTTTCGCCGCGGTCGATGTTGTACATGGCTTCAACGCCAGCACGGGCATAGACGTTTTCGGTGAAGTAGTACTTGGCACCGCCACCTGCGTTGAAGAAGGTGGAGTGGTCACGACCGCTGTGGCCATGAGCTTCGACGTTGCTGATGCTCTGTTGCGAGAAGCCAGCGGAGAGGTAAGGACGCAGGCCTACACCTGGGGTACCGAAGTGGTACACAGCGTCCAGGGCAGCGTCGCCACCGTGGATCTTCTGGTTGCCGGTGCCATTGTTCGACCGAATGTTGTGGATGCCGTCGTAGCCCAAACGCAGCTCGACGTCGTCGGTCAGGAAGTAACCGATCGAACCGCCGTACAGGTTGGCGTCGTCCAGGTCGCGAGAACTGTCGGTGTAGTACTTCTTGGTGAACAGCTCACCCTCGACTGCGCCTTGGCCTTGTGCCAATACGCCGAAAGAGGTTGCGGCAACAAGAGAGCCAATGGCCAGGCCCAAGGTGTTTTTCAGTTTCATCCGTTAAATCCCCATCTGGTGATTGTTAAGCGATCCCACCAGGACTGCGTGGGACAACTCGGCGGCAATTCTAGCAGAACTTGCACGCCAGTTAGAGAGAATCACGTGCCGTTAAGTTTCCAAAACGTTCGCGAATTTCTCGCGCAGCTTGTCGAGCGCGCGCTTGTAGCGCATTTTGGTTGCGCTCAGACCCATGTGCATGATGTCCGCGATTTCTTGGAATTCCAGTTCAGCGACAAAGCGCAATACCAGAATTTCACGATCAATCGGGTTCACATACACCAGCCAGCGGTCGAGACCGCCGCGCTCCTCAGGCTTCGGCGCCTTCTCCTCCGAAGCCTCCTCGACCGGATCGAGACTCAACGCATCCATCAATCTGCGCTTTCGTCTCTCTTTCCGATACTGCGTGATGCATTCGTTGTAAGTGATGCTGTAGAGCCATGTCTTGAACTTCGATTTGCCTTCGAAGTTCTTCAGCCCATACAGCACCTTCAACATCACTTCCTGACAGACATCATCAGCATCCCGATCGTTCCCCAAATAACGGGCGCATACATTGAAGAGCGTGCGCTGATAGCGGCGCATCAGCTCCTCATACGCGCGGGTCACATGGAAAAGCTCTTCATGCGAACGTGCCACCAGTTCCTCGTCAGAGAGCGCTCGTGGGTCGTATCGCAAGGAAGGCGTTTGCACTTTAGTCAAAACGGTTCGGGCCGCAGGTCAGGTCAGTTCTACCGCTCACCCAGACAGGCCAGGCGGTTTTTCGCGGCGGGCATACTAGCAGAATATGCACGCTCAGCGGCTACTGACCTTCTCCGCAAGCAGGATCCGATTGGACAAAGACACCAACTCTCCATCATCCGTGAGCACTGTGGTTTTCACGGTGCCGATCTCTTCAATATGGCCCTCAAGCTCTCCAATGCGCACCTGCTGGCCTACTTGGTACAGCTCGCGCACATAGATGCCAGCGAGAATCTGCCCGGCGATCTCCCGGCTGCCCAGGCCCATTGCCAGTGCCACAGCCAGACCGACGGTAATGAGCGCAATCACGATTACATGGTTGAGCAGGTCGGTCTTGATCTCGAGCTGGCTGATCGCCACGGAGATACTGATGACGATCACCAGCCACTGAGCCACGCGACCCAGGCCACCGGCATATTCGATACCCACGCCTTCCGCGGCGCTACGGACGATGCCGTTGACCAGTTGCGCCAGCAGCACCCCCACCAAGAGCACCAGCACCGCGCCGAAGACCTTCGGTAGGTACAGCGCCAGCACGTCCAGGGTCGCGGAAACCCGCTGCAGGCCCAGCGACTCGGCCGCCGAGACGAAGAAGATCAGCAGCACGAACCAATAAACGATCTTGCCCACGAGCGTGGAGATAGGCACTCGAATACCGGCGCGGCCCATTAGCTTGGTCAAGCCGGTCCCGGCCATCAGGCGATCCAGGCCGAGCTTGGCAAGCACGCGCGAGAGCAAGGCATCGAGCAGCTTGGCTACCACGAAGCCCAACAACACGACCACCAGGGCGCCAAACAGGTTGGGAATAAAGTTGGCGACTTTGGTCCACAGTGCGGTCATCGCGGTGACCAGGCTTTGGGTCCAGAGGTCGAGTTCCATGTTCAATCAGCCTTATCCGCGCGCTGCGCGGTACGGGAACGACGGGTAGCCGGGGCGACATGCGGCGCGCCCTTGCTCACAGCGATCATGCTGGCCTGGAAGCAGCGCCCGATCAAGCCGAACAGGTCCTGGGCGCCGACCTGACGGTTAGCGGTCTTGAGCACCCGGTCCAGGCACGCATCGTCGTCGCGGCCCGAGGGCGTGGCGTTGAGCATGTCCTTCAGGGACTGTTCGAATGGATCGTGCATGATCACCTCACGAATTTGACTCAAAGACGCAGCCCCCAGAGCGCAGGTCACATCCTTGAGCAACTTCACAACCAGCGAAGCCGCCGATACAGCAACCATTGGCCTAAAGCTACAGCCAGGATTACCCCGCAGGTAATGAAAAAGCCTTCAGGGTCGTTCCCCCCCGGCAGCCCTCCCACGTTCATGCCGAGCAGGCCGGTAATGAACGTAATGGGCAGGAAGATGCCTGTCACCACGCCAAACCGGTACATGGTGCGGTTCATCCGCTCGCTGAGTTGCCGCTGCTCGGCCTCGAGCAGCAGCGCGACCCGTTCACGGCTCAATTCCAGCTCTTCGAGGTAACGGATCAAGCTGTTGTTCAGCTCATTCCAGTAGTCGTTGTCTTGCCCGGCGAACCAGCCTGGGCAATTGCGCCCTAGCAAGGCGAAGAGGTCGCGCTGAGGTGCGAGAAAACGCCGCAACCCAGCCGCACGGCGCCGTAGATGTAGAAGAACCGAGTGTTCCGGGGCATAGCCTTCCTCGGCGTCCACGCGCTCCTCCTCGGCGTCGAGGGTTTCGGTCAGTTGGTCCACCACCGCCTGAATGCGCACGGTCAGCCGCTCGGCCAGGTACAGCACCAGGTCAGCGGCATTGCGTGGCCCATCCCCTGCTGCCAAGCGGGCGACCAGATCCTCGGTGGCTCGCAGCGAGCGCAGGCGCAGGGAGATCACCCGCCGCTGTTCGGCGAAAATGCGCACCGAGACCATGTCTTCTGGCTGAGCGCCAGGGTTGAGGTTGATGCCGCGCAAAAACAGCAGAAATTGCGAATCCGGCAACGGCACCAGCCGCGGCCGGGTGTTCTCTTCGAGCAGCAGATCGCAACTGAACTCGCTCAGGCCGCTCTGCTCGCGCAACCAGGCGCGGGTCTGGGGATGACTGCGATCCCAGTGCAACCACAAGCTTTCGGCCTCGCCCAGACGCAGGCTGGCAAGCTCGGCGCGGGCTACTGTCCTGGCACCGCCCTGGCCATCGAGAACCAGTGCATGCACCAGCCCCCACTGTGCATTGTCATTCTCCGCCATCAGCGACTGCGTATCCTCTGCGGTTATTCGGGCATGCTCAGGGCAACGGGCGACACGATCACGCCGTTGTTGTCGGCATAGAGGTAATCCCCAGGGCGCAAGGTCACACCGCCGAAGGTCACCGGTACGTTGAGGTCGCCGATCCCACGCTTGTCCGTCTTCATTGGGTGAGTGGCCAGCGCCTGCACGCCGAGGTCGGTCTGGGCGATCACGTCCACATCGCGAATGCAGCCGTAGATCACGATCCCTTCCCAGCCATTGTGCGCGGCTTTTTCCGCCAGCATGTCGCCGAGCAACGCCCGACGCAGCGAGCCGCCGCCGTCGACGACGAGCACTTTGCCCTTGCCGTCGGTATCGACCTGCTCCTTTACCAGCGAATTATCTTCGTGACATTTGATGGTCACGATCTGCCCGCCGAAGGAATCACGGCCGCCGAAGTTGCTGAACATCGGCTCGAGCACCTGGACTTGCTCAGGGTAGGCATCACACAGGTCTGGCGTAAGGTAGTGCATGGTGAACTCCTTTTTCGCGTGGGAACGGCCTGTTACACATCCAGGCCAAGACGGTCGCCATCATAGGCTACTGGCCAGCGGATAAGCGAGCCACAGTGGGCCTGGCGGGGGCGGCCGCTGTGCACATCGAACTCGATGCCATGCCGGCGGCAGCGCAGCAGCCCTCCTGCCAGGGTACCGTCGTGCAGCGGCGCGCCTTGATGAGGGCAGCGGTTTTCGAACAGCAAGTGCTGGCCTTGATCGACGATCAACAGCAACTGCCGCCCCGCTACGTCGAAAGCGCGCTTGTAGCCTTCGTCGAGGTTGATCAGGCGTTCCAGGGCTACGAACACAGGGCGAGGGCCTCCAAGGCAAATGTCAGAGCTTAGCCTGCCCCTCGAAGGCCGCCAGGCCCTCTGCCACACTGGCCTGGGGCAGCACGCGCGCCGGTGCCGACAGCCAGCGCACCACCTGCGGCCACACCTGTGCCTGCGCGGCCTTGCTGACCAGCATATCGACGTGGCCGAAATCTTGGCTGAACCCTTGAGCCTGCCCCAGCATCAGGAACTGGCCGTCCCCGCCGAAGCGTAGGAACAACTGCTCGCAGGCCCAGGGCGGATCCTGGCGATCCCCGGCTCCAGCGACGACCAGTAACGGCAGCTTCACTTCGGCCAGGCCGTCGCGCCAGTCCGCTCCGCCACGGCCAAGCCGCCGTCGCAAGCCATGCCAGCGCAGTAACTCCAGGCCGATGCCCGCTGGCTCATCCTCGGGCCCTCGCTTGAAGCGCGGGCCCGAGAGATGTTCGAAGCCGCGCAGCACCAGCCGCGCCGCCCAGTTCAATGGCGCGACCCGCAGCGGCCAGGCCGTGCGGCTGACCTGGCTGCCGAACAAGGCCACGCCAGCAAACTCGTCGGCCGCCAGGTAACGCGCGCCTAGCGCCATGGCCAGGGTGATGCCGCCGAGTGAATGACCGAGCCAGCACGGCCGCTGGCCGCTGAGCTCGGTCACGAAGGCATTGATCACTGGAAGGTCATAGCGGGCGTAGTCGGCCACGGTGTTGTGGCGGTATTGCTGGTTGCGAGGCGACAGGCCGTGGCCGCGCATCTCGGGAATCCACACGTCGAAACCGGCGCGTGCCAACGTGGCGCCCAGGCCGATGCCCTTGGGTGAGTACCAGAAGCGGCGGTTGGAAAAGCTGCCATGCAGCAGCACCACCGGGGCGCCGCGGCCAGCGCCATTGTTGTCCGCCAGGCCCAGCCGGGTGATGGCCAGCTCCACGGTGAAGTCTGGGCTGTTGCCCGCCTTGATCCGGTAAACGTCTTCGCTGAGGTCGCCACATCGCTCCGCGCGGAGCAATGCGACAGGAAATAAACGGCTGCTGCTTTGCATGGTTCACAGGCTTCGATCAGAGAAAAAACACACCCCCGGCGAACCGGGGGTGAGGATTATCTGCTCAAGCCTGCCCCTCTGCCAGGAAGAACCAGGTTTCGAGAACCGAATCGGGGTTGAGCGATACGCTTTCGATGCCCTGCTCCATCAGCCACTTGGCGAGGTCCGGGTGGTCCGAAGGGCCCTGGCCGCAAATCCCGATGTACTTCCCAGCCTTGTTGCAAGCCTGAATGGCATTGGCCAGCAGTTTCTTGACCGCGGGGTTACGCTCGTCGAACAGGTGGGCGATGATCCCGGAGTCCCGGTCCAGCCCCAGGGTGAGCTGGGTCAGGTCGTTGGAGCCGATGGAGAAGCCGTCGAAGTATTCGAGGAACTCGTCGGCCAGCAATGCATTGGAGGGCAGCTCGCACATCATGATCACGCGCAGGCCGTTCTCGCCACGCTTGAGGCCATTGCTGGCCAGCAGCTCGACCACTTGGCTGGCTTCGCCGAGGGTACGCACGAACGGCACCATGATCTCGACGTTATCCAGCCCCATCTCGTTACGCACCCGCTTGAGCGCACGGCATTCGAGTTCGAAGCAGTCACGGAACGCTTCGCTGATATAACGCGAAGCGCCCCGGAAGCCCAGCATCGGGTTTTCTTCGTCCGGCTCGTACAGCTTGCCGCCGATGAGGTTGGCGTACTCGTTGGACTTGAAGTCCGACAGCCGCACGATGACCTTCTTCGGGTAGAACGCCGCGGCCAGGGTGCTGATGCCCTCGACCAGCTTTTCCACATAGAAGCCGACCGGGTCGTTGTAGCCCGCGATGCGCTTGTCCACGCTGTCCTTGATTTCGGGCGGCAGGTCCGCGTAGTTGAGCAGCGCCTTGGGGTGCACGCCGATCATGCGGTTGATGATGAACTCCAGCCGCGCCAGGCCCACGCCTGCGTTAGGCAACTGGGCGAAGTCGAAGGCGCGGTCCGGGTTACCGACGTTCATCATGATCTTGAACGGCAGCTCGGGCATGGCATCGACCGAGTTCTGCTTGATATCGAAGCCCAGTTCGCCTTCGAAGATGTAGCCGGTATCGCCTTCGGCGCAGCTCACCGTCACGCCCTGGCCATCCTTGAGCAGCGAGGTGGCATTGCCGCAACCGACCACCGCGGGGATGCCCAACTCGCGGGCAATGATCGCCGCGTGGCAGGTACGGCCGCCACGGTTGGTGACGATGGCGCTGGCGCGCTTCATCACCGGTTCCCAATCGGGGTCGGTCATGTCCGATACCAGCACGTCACCCGGCTGGACCTTGTCCATTTCCGACACGTCGCGGATGATCCGCACCTTGCCGGCGCCGATGCGCTGGCCAATGGCGCGCCCCTCTACCAGCACGGTGCCTTTTTCCTTGAGCAGATAGCGCTCCATGACGTTAGCGCTGGCGCGGCTTTTCACGGTTTCAGGGCGGGCCTGAACGATGTACAGCTTGCCGTCGTCACCGTCCTTGGCCCACTCGATATCCATCGGGCGGCCGTAGTGTTTCTCGATGATCATTGCCTGCTTGGCCAGCTCGCTGACTTCAGCGTCGGTCAGGCAGAAGCGCGCGCGCTCGGCCTTGTCCACGTCTACGGTCTTCACCGAACGCCCGGCACGGGCTTCGTCGCCGTAGATCATCTTGATCGCCTTGCTGCCCAGGTTGCGGCGCAGGATCGCCGGGCGACCCGCCTCGAGGGTGGCTTTGTGAACGTAGAACTCATCCGGGTTGACCGCGCCCTGCACCACGGTTTCGCCCAGGCCGTAGGCACCGGTGATGAATACCACGTCGCGGAAGCCCGATTCGGTGTCCAGGGTGAACATCACCCCGGCGGTACCCGTTTCGGAGCGAACCATGCGCTGCACGCCCGCGGACAAGGCAACCAGCTTGTGGTCGAAACCCTGGTGAACCCGGTAGGCGATGGCGCGGTCATTGAACAGGGAGGCGAACACTTCCTTGGCGGCGCGGATCACGTTGTCCACGCCACGGATGTTCAGGAATGTTTCCTGCTGGCCGGCGAAGGAGGCATCGGGCAGGTCTTCGGCGGTGGCCGAGGAGCGCACGGCGACGGCGATGTCGGGGTTGCCATGGGAGAGTTCGGCGAAATGCTCGCGGATCTCCTGGTTGAGCTGCTCGGGCAGCTCGGCTTCCATGATCCATTGGCGGATCTGTGCGCCGGTTCGGGCCAGGGCATTGACGTCATCCACATCGAGGGCGTCGAGCGCGGCGTGGATCTGTGCATTGAGCCCGCTTTGCTCGAGGAAGTCCCGATAGGCCTGGGCAGTGGTCGCAAAGCCGCCGGGCACGGACACACCGGCGCCAGCGAGGTTGCTGATCATCTCGCCCAGGGATGCGTTTTTGCCCCCCACGTGCTCCACATCATGGACGCCGAGCTTATCGAGGGAAACTACGTACTCTACCAAGGTGATGTCTCCACAAAAGGGGTTAGACCGGGCGCCTTCTTGGCGCCCTCCGGGGCACAGTGGCCCAAGCCTTCGAAATGCGTGAGAATGCGAGGCTCAGCGGCCGGCGAAGCGGGCCTATGATATCTCAGGATCCTTCCACAGCCTAAGGCCCAGGGCGCACATGAAACGATCTGCTTTTTTCATCTCCGATGGGACCGGCATCACTGCCGAAACCCTCGGCCAGAGTCTGCTCGCGCAGTTCGAAACCATAACCTTCAACAAGTTCACGCGCCCCTATATCGACAGTGTGGAAAAAGCCCGGGCGATGGTTCAGCAAATCAACTCCGCAGCGGAACGCGACGGGGTGCGCCCTATCATTTTCGATACCATCGTCAACCAGGACATCCGCGAAATACTCGCCACCTCCAACGGGTTCATGATCGACATCTTCTCGACCTTCCTCGCCCCGTTGGAGCTGGAACTGGGCTCGCATTCGTCGTATTCGGTAGGCAAATCCCATTCCATCGCGCGCAATTCGAACTACATGGACCGCATCGAGGCGGTCAACTTCGCGCTGGATAACGACGACGGCGCGCGCACCCATTACTACGACAAGGCCGACCTGATTCTCGTGGGCGTTTCGCGTTCCGGCAAAACGCCGACCTGCCTTTACATGGCCATGCAGTTCGGTATCCGCGCCGCGAACTACCCGCTCACCGAAGAAGACATGGAGCGGTTACAATTGCCCCAGGCCTTGCGCGCGCACCGGCATAAGCTCTTCGGCCTGACCATCGACCCGGACCGGCTCACCGCCATTCGCCATGAGCGCAAGGCGAACAGCCGTTACTCAAGCTTCGCCCAATGCGAGTTCGAAGTGCGCGAAGTGGAAAACCTGTTCCGCCGGGAAAACATCCTGCACATCAATTCCACGCATTTTTCCGTGGAGGAAATCTCCGCGAAGATCCTCGTGGAAATGGGCGTTGAGCGGCGCTTCAAATAACCTGGGCGGCCCCTCTGTTCCCAGGCTCCCCAGCGCCCACAGAATGGGGTGGAACCGGGCGAAAGCCCGGGATAGCCTACACCTCCGGCACCCGCACCCACCCTTCCATCAACACCCGCGCACTGCGGCTCATGATCGCCTTGGTCACGATCCAGTCGCCATCGACCTGCCGCGCCTCGGCCCCTACCCGCAGCACACCGGACGGGTGCCCGAAACGCACCGACTGCCGCTCGCCGCCGCCGGCCGCCAGGTTCACCAACGTGCCAGGCACTGCCGCGGCCGTGCCTATCGCCACTGCTGCCGTGCCCATCATGGCGTGGTGCAACTTGCCCATGGACAGTGCCCGCACCAGCACATCCACATCCCCCGCCGCTATCGCTTTGCCGCTGGACGCCGTGTAGCTGGCCGGCGGTGCCACGAAAGCGACCTTGGGCGTGTGCTGGCGGGTAGCGGCTTCGGCGGGGTCGCGAATCAGCCCCATGCGCAGCGCACCGGCGGTGCGAATGCGCTCGAAACGCGACAGGGCCTCGGGATTGTCATTGATGGCCCCCTGCAGCTCGGTACCGCTGTAACCCAGGTCCGCCGCGTTAAGGAAGATCGTCGGGATACCCGCGTTGATCATCGTGGCCTTGAAGGTGCCGACACCGGGCACCTCCAGGTCGTCGACCAGCCGGCCGGTGGGGAACATCGAACCGCCCTCCCCTTCGTCCGCTGGGTCCAGGAACTCCAGGCGCACTTCGGCAGCCGGGAAGGTGACCCCATCCAGCTCGAAGTCACCGGTTTCCTGCACCGCGCCCGCGGTCATGGGCACATGGCTGATGATGGTCTTGCCGATATTGGCCTGCCAGATGCGCACCGTCGCCACGCCGTCGCGGGGCACCCATTGCGAATCGACCAGGCCGCTGCTGATGGCGAAGGCGCCCACGGCGGCAGACAGGTTGCCGCAGTTACCGCTCCAGTCTACGAAGGGTGCATCGATGGAAACCTGGCCGAACAGGTAGTCGACGTCATGCTCCGGCCGGGTGCTGGGCGAGAGGATCACCACCTTGCTGGTGCTGGAGGTCGCGCCGCCCATGCCGTCCGTTTGCTTGCCGTAGGGGTCCGGGCTGCCGATAACCCGTAGCAGCAGAGCGTCACGGGCCGGCCCAGGGGCTTGCGCGGCGGGCGGCAGGTCCTGGAGGCGGAAGAACACCCCCTTGCTGGTGCCGCCACGCATGTAGGTGGCGAGAATGCGTAGTTGCGCTGGATGTGCCATGGCAGCTTCCTGAAGACCGCGGCTCAGGCCGCCGCGGTGGTGGATTCGAGAAAATCGGTGGCAAAGCGCTGCAGCACTCCACCCGCCTCGTAGATGGACACCTCTTCGGCGGTGTCCAGGCGGCAGATCACCGGCACTTCCAGGCGCTCGCCGTTGCGCCGGTGGATCACCAGCACCAGGAACGAACGTGGCGTGCGTGCGCCTTCCACGTCATAGGTTTCGGTCCCATCGAGCCCTAAAGTAAGGCGATTGGTGCCGGCCATGAACTCCAGTGGCAGCACGCCCATGCCGATCAGGTTGGTGCGGTGGATGCGCTCGAAGCCTTCGGCCACGATAGCCTCGACCCCGGCCAGGCGTACGCCCTTGGCCGCCCAGTCCCGCGAAGAGCCTTGGCCGTAGTCGGCGCCGGCGATGATGATCAGCGGCTGCTTGCGCTGCATGTAGGTTTCGATCGCCTCCCACATGCGCATTTCCTGGCCTTCGGGTTCCACCCGGGCCAAGGAGCCCTGCTTCACCTGCCCCGTGGCGTCGAGCACCATTTCGTTGTACAGCTTGGGGTTGGCGAAGGTCGCCCGCTGGGCGGTGAGGTGATCGCCACGGTGGGTGGCGTAGGAGTTGAAGTCTTCTTCGGGCAGGCCCATGCGCGCCAGGTACTCGCCGGCGGCGGAGTCCAACATGATGGCGTTGGACGGCGACAGGTGATCGGTGGTGATGTTGTCGCCCAGCAACGCCAGCGGGCGCATGCCGGTCAGGCTGCGTTCGCCAGCGAGCGCACCCTCCCAATAGGGTGGGCGGCGGATATAGGTGCTGGCAGGCCGCCAGGCATAAAGCGGGCTGATGCTCTCGGTGCTGCCCGGTTGCACGGCGAACATGGGGATATATACCCGGCGGAACTGCTCGGGCTTGACCGACGCCTTGACCACCGCGTCGATCTCTTCATCGCTGGGCCAGATGTCCTTGAGACGGATTTCTTCTCCGCCGGGGCCACGGCCGAGTACGTCTTTCTCGATGTCGAAACGAATGGTCCCGGCAATGGCGTAGGCCACCACCAGCGGCGGCGAGGCCAGGAACGCCTGGCGAGCATAGGGGTGGATGCGCCCGTCGAAGTTGCGGTTGCCGGACAGCACGGCGGTGGCGTACAGGTCGCGGGCGATGATTTCCTGCTGGATGACGGGGTCCAGCGCGCCGCTCATGCCGTTGCAGGTGGTGCAGGCGAACGCCACCACGCCGAAGCCCAGTTGTTCCAGTTCCGGCAGCAATTGCCCCTCTTCCAGGTACAGCGCCACGGTTTTCGAGCCGGGCGCCAGGGAGGTCTTCACCCACGGCTTGCGGGTGAGGCCCAGGCGGTTGGCGTTACGCGCCAGCAGGCCGGCGGCAACCATATTGCGTGGGTTGTTGGTGTTGGTGCAGCTGGTGATGGCGGCGATGATCACCGCGCCATCGGGCAGCTTGCCGGGTTCGTTTTCCACTACCCCAGACACCCCGCGCGCGGCCAGTTCGCTCACCGGCAAGCGGCGGTGCGGGTTGGACGGCCCGGCGAGGGTACGCACCACCGTGCCGAGGTCGAAGTGCAGCACACGCTCGTATTCCACCTGCGCCAGGTCGTCCGCCCACAGCCCTGTAGTGCGGGCGTAGGTTTCCACCAGCTTGACCTGTTCGTCTTCACGGCCAGTGAGGCGCAGGTAGGTGATGGTCTGCTCGTCGATGGCGAACATCGCCGCGGTAGCGCCGTATTCGGGGGCCATGTTGGCGATGGTCGCGCGGTCGCCGAGGGTGAGGTTGCTGGCGCCCTCTCCGTAGAATTCCAGGTAGGCCCCTACCACTTTCTGCTGGCGCAGAAACTCCGTCAGCGACAGCACCACGTCGGTGGCGGTGATGCCCGGGGCCGGGCGGCCGCTCAAGCTTACCCCGACGATTTCCGGCAGGCGCATCCAAGAGGCGCGGCCAAGCATCACGCTCTCCGCTTCCAGCCCGCCCACGCCGATGGCGATCACCCCGAGCGCGTCGACCATCGGAGTATGCGAATCGGTGCCCACCAGGGTGTCTGGGAACGCCACGCCGTCCCGCGCCTGGATCACCGGCGACATCCGCTCCAGGTTGATCTGGTGCAGGATGCCGTTGCCAGGCGGGATCACGTCCACGTTCTTGAACGCGCGCTTGGTCCAGTCGATGAAATGGAAGCGGTCTTCGTTGCGCCGATCTTCGATTGCCCGGTTCTTGGCGAAGGCGTCTGGATCATAGCCGCCACATTCCACGGCCAACGAATGGTCGACGATCAATTGGGTCGGCACCACCGGGTTGACCTTCGCCGGGTCGCCGCCGCGCTCGGCGATGGCGTCGCGCAGGCCCGCCAGGTCAACCAATGCGGTCTGGCCGAGGATGTCATGACACACCACCCGCGCCGGGAACCAGGGGAAGTCCAGGTCCCGCTTGCGTTCGATCAACTGCGACAAGGACGCGCGCAGCGTGTGCGGGTCGCAGCGGCGCACCAGGTTCTCGGCCAGCACGCGGGAGGTGTAGGGAAGGCCCGCGTAGGCACCAGGGGCGATGGCTTCGACCGCGGCACGGGCGTCGTAAAAGTCCAAGGCCGTGCCGGGAAGGGGTTTACGGTAATCAGTGTTCATGGTTGCAAGGGCTCGATCACGGTATGGGCCAAAGAAGGGCTCTGCGGCCCTACCCTGTGGTCAGCGCTGTTTCGCCAGCGTTCTTCAACGGTCGGCTAATGGCACAAAGGCGCGCTGTTCGACGCCGATGTATTCGGCGCTCGGGCGGATGATGCGGTTGTTGGCACGCTGCTCGAACACATGGGCGGCCCAGCCGGTGACCCGGGAGCAGACGAAAATCGGCGTGAACAGCGGCGTGGGGATGCCCATGAAGTGATACGCCGAGGCATGGTAGAAGTCGGCGTTGGGGAACAGTTTTTTCTCGTCCCACATCACCTTGTCGATCGCCTCGGACACCGGGAACAGCACAGTGTCGCCCACCTCGTCGGCCAGCTTGCGCGACCACTGCTTGATCACTTCGTTACGCGGGTCAGACTCTTTATAGATGGCGTGGCCGAAGCCCATGATCTTGTCTTTGCGAGCCAGCATCTCACGGGTGCCAGCGGTCGCTTCCTCGGGGGAGGCGAATTTCTCGATCATCGCCATGGCCGCCTCGTTGGCACCGCCATGCAATGGCCCGCGCAACGAACCGATGGCCGCGACCACGCAGGAGTACAGGTCCGACAGGGTGGACGCGCACACCCGCGCGGTGAAGGTCGATGCGTTGAATTCGTGCTCGGCGTAGAGAATCAGCGACACGTCCATCACCTTGCGGTGCAGCTCGCTGGGCGCCTTGCCATGCAGCAGATGGAGGAAGTGCCCGCCCAGGGTAGGCTCGTCGCTGGCGCACTCGATGCGCTTGCCGTTACGGCTGAAGTGGTACCAGTAGCACATGATCGCCGGGAACGCGGCGAGCAAGCGCTCAGTCACTTCACGCTGGCGCTCGAAGCCGCCCTCGGGCTCGAGATTGCCAAGCATCGAGGCGCCTGTGCGCATGACGTCCATGGGGTGGGTGTCGGCAGGAATGCGCTCCAGCACGTCCTTGAGCGCTTGCGGCAGGTCGCGCATACCTTGCAGCCGCGCCAGGTACGTGTCCAGTTGCTGGCGAGTGGGCAGGTCGCCCTCGAGCAACAGGTAGGCAACTTCCTCGAACCCGGCGTGGGCTGCGAGCTCGCGCACGTCGTACCCGCGATAGGTGAGGCCGGCGCCTGCCTGGCCTACCGTGGACAGAGCGGTCTGCCCCGCGACCTGGCCACGCAGCCCGGCGCCGCTCAGTACTTTTGCTTCAGCCATTGGATTCTCCTTCTTGAATTTGTTATTCGGATCAGCCGCCCGCAGCGTTCAGCGCTTCTGAGCGAACAGCGCGTCGAGCTTTTGTTCGAACGCGTGATAACCGATGGATTCATACAACGCCATGCGGGTTTGCATGGTATCCACCACATTCTTTTGCGTGCCGTCCCGGCGGATCGCGCCATAGACGTTCTCCGCGGCCTTGTTCATGGCGCGGAAGGCGGACAGCGGGTACAGCACCATCGCCACGTCCACCGAGGCGAGTTCCTCGGTGGTGTACAGCGGCGTTGCGCCGAATTCGGTGATATTGGCGAGGATCGGCGCGCGCACCCGGTCGGCGAAGGTCTTGTACATCGCAAGCTCGGTGATCGCTTCGGGGAAGACCATGTCCGCCCCGGCCTCGATACAGGCCTCGGCCCGCTCCAACGCGGCCTCGAGCCCTTCCACGGCCAAGGCGTCGGTGCGCGCCATGATCACGAAGCTGTCATCGGTGCGCGCATCCACGGCGGCCTTGATACGGTCGACCATCTCGCCGAGCGACACGATTTCCTTGTTGGGGCGGTGGCCGCAGCGCTTGGCGCCTACCTGGTCCTCGATATGCATGGCGGCAGCGCCGAACTTGATCATCGAGCGAACGGTGCGCGCCACATTGAAGGCCGAAGAGCCGAAACCGGTGTCCACGTCTACCAACAGCGGCAACTCGCACACGTCGGTGATGCGGCGCACATCGGTGAGCACGTCATCGAGGTTGCTGATCCCCAGGTCTGGCAAGCCGAGGGAGCCGGCGGCCACACCGCCACCGGACAGATAGATCGCCTTGAACCCCGCCTGCTGGGCCAGCAGCGCGTGGTTGGCGTTGATGGTGCCAACCACTTGCAAGGGATGTTCGCTGGCGACGGCCTGGCGGAAACGCTGGCCGGGAGTGCTGTGCTGGGTCATGACTCACCTCGTTGCGATTGTTCTGTGGCCTGCCCCGCCATATGCCGCTCGACATTGCGCCGGGACCCGGCGATGTGGCGGCGCATCAGCAGCTCCGCCAGCTCGCCGTCCCGGTCGGCGATAGCGTCGAGAATCCGATGGTGTTCGGCGAACGCCTGATGGGGCCGGTTTGGGGTCGTGGAGAAACGGATGCGATACATGCGCACCAATTGGTACAGCTCACCGCACAGCAGCTGCGCAAGCGTGCGATTGCCGCTGCCCTGGATGATCCGGTAATGGAAGTCGAAATCGCCTTCTTGCTGGTAATAGCCAACACCAGCTTGGAAGCCTGCGTCGCGCTCATGGGTCTCGAGCACCCGTCGCAATTCATTTACTTCAGCCGCGCTCATCCGCGCCGCCGCCAGCCGACAGGCCATGCCTTCGAGCGATTCGCGGATGTCGTACAGCTCGATCAGCTCAGCCTGGCTCAGGGAAACCACGCGCGCGCCGACGTGGGGCACGCGGACCAACAAGCGCTGCCCTTCCAGCCGATGAATAGCCTCGCGCAGCGGGCCACGGCTAACGCCGTAGGTGCGGGCCAGTTCCGGTTCGGAGATCTTGCTGCCTGGAGCGATATCGCCGCTGACAATGGCTGCCTGAATACGGCGGAACACGGATTCCGCAATTGTTTCAGAATCTGCCTCAAGGGCGAGGGGCAACTCGGGGCCATCCCACATATTGTCGACACCTGAGTAAGCAATTCGCCAATCCTTGGGCAGAAACACTGCCAAGTCAAAGGTTTTTTCAAAGATTGTCGACACTCGACCTCAAAGTTCCTGGACGCGGTTGCCTGATAGCACCTTGCCCTGGCTGGTGTCG
>NZ_JANZKJ010000022.1 GCF_025642975.1 Pseudomonas sp. RIT-PI-S | reverse complement strand
GACCTCACATCCTGTCAAGCGTTTATTTCGAAGTTTTCAGAATTTCTCGTTCAACTTCAAACACTTGACCGCTTCACTAGCTCTCGAAGCGGGAGGCGAATTCTACAGCACTACAACCTGCTGTCAACTGCCTTTTTCACCGCTGCCGATCCGCAGACCGAAGCCACTTCCACCGCTTCTTGAAAGCTAACCCTCTGATTTACAAGGAGTTTGCCGTTCCGTTGTCGCTGGAAGTGGGGCGCATTATAAGGGCTTTCGGAGGGGCGTCAACAGTTATTTTAAGCCGGCACCAAATTCCCTGCGTTGCCGAGACACGGCCATTCCGTGATCATGCCCCCTCGCACCTACATCCAAGGCTGATCATGGCTTCCCCGGCATTCCTGCGTTCTTCCCTGTTCCCCATCGGCCTCCTGGTTATCGCAATGGCGTCCATTCAGTCCGGCGCCTCCCTGGCCAAGTCGTTGTTTCCTTTGATTGGCGCACCTGGCACTACAGCCATCCGCCTGGTATTTGCGTCGTTCATACTCTTGGTCGTGCTCCGCCCCTGGCAGGCGCGCATGTCTTCCAAAGCGTGGCGTCACGTGGCGGTCTATGGCATGGCACTGGGTGGCATGAATTTCCTCTTCTATATGTCGCTGCGCACGGTTCCTATCGGGATCGCTGTCGCGCTGGAATTCACAGGGCCGCTGGCGGTAGCGGTACTCTCTTCCAGGCGCAAGGTGGATTTCTGCTGGGTTGGGCTCGCGGTGGCAGGGCTACTGCTGCTGGTCCCTGGCGCTACCAGCGCCGGCGCGGTCGATCCCACCGGGGGGTTGTTCGCGCTCGGGGCGGGCGCCTGCTGGGCGCTCTATATCCTGTTTGGGCAAAAGGCTGGCGAAGCGAATGGGATTCAAACCGCCGGCATTGGCGTCGCCATTGCCGCGGCGTGCATAGCCCCATTCGGGGTAGCGTCGGCAGGCAGTGCCCTGCTCAACCCGGCCATTCTCCCGGCGGCTATCGGCGTGGCAATCTTGTCCACCGCGCTGCCTTATAGCTTGGAGATGGTCGCACTTACTCGCATACCGGCGCGTACCTTTGGCATTCTGATGAGCATGGAGCCGGCCATTGGTGCGCTGTCCGGCCTGCTCTTCCTAGGCGAGCTACTGACGCTGAACCAGTGGCTCGCCATTGCCGCGATTATCGCCGCGTCCGCAGGTGCCACCCTGACCATGCCACGGCAACCGGCAGCCCCGGTGGCTGCCGATTAGCCCGCTTTTATATGGCAGCGGTGCGCTCGTTCAGCCAGGCGAGGGCGGCTCCACTAACCAGTGGGGCGATGCGCTCGCGAACCAGAGAATGGTAGCCATTGAGCCAGTCCCGCTCATGCGGGGCCAAGCGCTCAGGAAGCAGGCAGCGCGTATCGATAGGGCATAGCGTCAGCGTTTCAAAGCAGAGGAATTCACCAAACTCGCTGCGCCCCGCCGCCCGGCTGGCCACCAGGTTCTCGATACGTACCCCCCAACGCCCCGGCCGATAAGTGCCGGGCTCGATGGAGGTGATCATCCCCTCCCGCATCGCGGTGTGCGGCGCTGCCGCAGCTTGATAGGCGATGACCTGAGGCCCTTCATGCACATTAAGGAAGTAACCCACGCCATGCCCAGTGCCGTGGCCGTAGTTGACATTACCCGCCCACAGCGGCGCCCGGGCAATGGCATCGAGCAGTGGCGTGAGAATGCCTTCTGGGAATCGTGCCGCAGACAAGGCCATCATGCCCTGAAGCACCCGGGTGCAGTCTTCCTTTTGCTCCTGCGTGGGCTCGCCTACCGGAACCATCCGCGTGATATCGGTGGTTCCGCCCAGGTATTGCCCTCCTGAGTCGATCAACAGCAGACCGTTGCCTTCGATGACCGAGTGAGATTCCTCGGTCGCACGGTAGTGAGGCAGTGCGCCGTTCGCCGCGAACGCTGCAATGGTGGCAAAACTCGGGCATACATAACCTGGCTGCCGCGCACGGGCCGCGAGGAGCTGCTCATCGATGGTCACTTCAGTCACCCGTTCCTGGCCCAGGGCAGCCTCCAGCCAGGCGAAGAATTCGCAAAGGGCGGCGCCGTCATGCGCCATGGCGCGGCGAATATGGGCCAGTTCCGCCTCACTCTTGCTGGCTTTGAACAGGGTTGACGGGTTGATCTGCTCGATCAGTTGCACCGGAACCGGCAATGCAGAGATCAGCCCCGCGGTCACCCGGGCCGGGTCGATCAGCAGCCGAGTAGCGGGATCCACGGCCGCCAGGTCAGCCGTCACCTGAGCGTACTCGCGCACCTCGATGCCATCCGCCGCCAATTGCTGCTGCAAGGCCGGGGCGAGCTTCCCCTCCCCCACCCACAGCACAGCGCCCTGCTCCTTGACCAGGGCGAAGGAGAGGAAGACCGGGTTATAGCTGACATCGCTGCCACGGAGATTGAACAGCCACGCGATGTCATCGACGGTGGCGATGAAATGAGCATTCGCCCCAGCTTTCGCCATGGCCTGGCGCACCCGCGCCAGCTTGCTCGCCACAGGCTCGGTCGCTTCTGGAGCCAGATGCGCAACCACCGGCTGCCACGGCAACGCTGGCCGGTCGGTCCAGATGTCAGCCAACCAATCACGTTCAGCAAGCAACTTGATGCCACGCGGGTCAAGCTTCTGTTTCAGGCTGCGTTCGGTTTGCAATGCCAATACCCGTGCGTCAACGGCCACGCGGCCGCCCTCGGGTACTTGCTCGGCCAACCATTCCAGCGGGCCGGGTTCCCCCGGCTGAAGCTTCATCAGCACCACGCCGGTGTCGGCGAGTTCGCGCTCGGCTTGCTCCCAATAGCGGCTATCGGCCCAGAGCCCAGCGAAGTTTCCGGCCACCACCAGCGTGCCTACGGAGCCGTTGAAACCTGAAAGCCAGCGCCTTGCCTGCCAGTGCCCAGGCAGGTACTCGGACAAGTGAGGGTCGGCGGACGGCACCAGAAGCGCGTCGAGCTGCTCGCGCGCCATCAGGGCGCGGACGGCGGCAATGCGGTCAGCGACCGAGGCCAGGGGACGAGAAGACGGGTTCATCGGAACTCCAGCACCATGAATAAAGAGTAATGATGCGGCACCCGAGCCCGCAGCGGCAAGTCACCGGCCGGTGGTCAAAAGGCTGAACTTACCTAAAGGTGGCTCTTCATAAGTGAAGAGGGCAGCCCATTATTTGCCTCGGCCGCCCTACCTCGCACATCGCCAAGCTGGAGGTTCACCATGCCCCGTGGAAGCAAAGACAAGTACACCGACAAGCAAAAAGACAAAGCCGCGGCCATCGAGAAACAGTACGAGGCCAAGGGTGTGCCAGCCAAAACCGCCGAAGCCCGAGCGTGGGCCACCGTCAACAAGCAGTCCGGCGGCGGCGAGAAATCCGGCGGTGGACGCACCACCAGCCCACAGGCGAAATCCCGCGCCCGGCACGACAGCGCGGAGCGCGCCGCAGCCAGCCGCAAGGGAGAGTCCCGCTCTTCGACCCACGCTCTGGCAAGCCAGACCAAGGCGTCATTGCTGGCCGAAGCGCGGGCAAAGGGCATCGCCGGGCGCTCGACCATGGACAAGCAAGCGCTGATCAACGCCCTACACAAAGCCTCTTGAAACGGAAGCCCGCCATGACTGCAGCCGCAGCCTACGCCGGGGTGCAGCTTCTCGCTGGAGAACGCCCCACCCCGGAGCACGAGCAAAAGGTTCACGAGAAACTGGGCATCATCCTCTGTGACTTGCTGGAAATCCGCCCGCCTCGGCTCATCGAGGTGGGTGACACTCAGGCCCAACACCCGTATTACCTTCCCGCGCGGACCTTGACCGGCATTGTGGCCGAGCAGCTCGGCATCCGCTCCGAGCAGAACTTCTTTGGGGGCTGGGTCAGCGATCCCTTTATTGCCACCAAAGCCATTTCCCATCCTTTATTCCCTGGCAGCGGCGCCCCCAGCAGTTGGCATGCGGGTTTCGCCGACCTGGCCGGTGACGCACTGCTCCCCGGCTGGACGGTGTTCAGCAAGGCAGACGCCCGCCGCGCCGGCTTGGCCATGCTCGAGCGGGCGCCATTGCGGCTAAAGCCAGTACGTGCCACGGCCGGGCGCGGCCAGCAGGTAATTACGCAACTGCCAGCACTCGATGCCGCCTTGGACGCCATGGACGATACCGAGCTGGCCCAATGGGGGCTTGTGCTTGAAGAAAATCTTGCCGACGTTGAGACCTTCAGCGTCGGCCAAGTGAGGGTGGGCAGCCACATCGCCAGCTACCATGGCACCCAGCGCCTTACCCAGGACAACGCAGGGGAATGGGTGTATGGCGGCTCTAACCTGGTGGTTTATCGGGGTGACTACAGCGCCATTCTGGAGCAGGAGCTGGCGCCGGCCGTACGCACCGCCATCGAGCAGGCGCGTAGCTATGAAGCGGCGGTGGAGCGCAGCTATCCAGGCTTCTTCGCCTCCCGGCGCAATTACGACATCGCCATCGGCACCACGCATGAAGGAAAACGACTCAGTGGTGTGCTGGAACAATCCTGGCGAGTGGGCGGCGCCAGCAGCGCCGAGCTGCTGGCCCTGCAAGCGTTCAAGAATGACCCGACCTTACGCCGAGTGAATGCCTCGACGCATGAAGTGTTCGGCGCTGCCACGGTTCCGCCGGGCGCTGAACTGTTCTTTGAAGGTGACGACGCCGAGGTTGGCCCAATCACCAAGTACGCACGGATTCAAACCCATGGCCATAGTGAGTGAACCTATCGAGCTGGCAACGGACGATCAGACCATCGCCGGCACCTTGATAAGCCCCAGCCCAAAACTTCCCGGCATCCTGTTCGTACATGGCTGGGGCGGTAGCCAGCAACGGGACCTGGGGCGTGCCAAGGGCATTACCGGCCTTGGCTGCGTATGCCTGACGTTCGACCTGCGCGGCCACGCGCGAACCGAAAGCCAGCGGCAAACGGTTACCCGCGACCAGAACCTGGCCGATGTGCTGGCGGCCTACGATCGGCTGGTCAGCCACCCTGATGTCGATCCAGAATCCATCGCCGTGGTCGGCAGCAGTTACGGTGGCTACCTGGCCACACTGCTGACTGCCCAGCGTCGCGTGCGCTGGCTGGGCCTGCGGGTGCCCGCGCTTTACTGGGACAAAGAGTGGGACGTGCCCAAGTCTGCGCTGAACAAGGAAGGGCTCGCCCATTATCGGCGGACTGTGCTCACGCCGGCGGATAATCGGGCACTAGCGGCCTGCGCGGAGTTTTCCGGAGACGTCCTGCTGGTTGAATCGGAACACGATGACTACGTGCCGCATACAACGTTGATGAGTTATCGCTCGGCGTTCGTATGTGCGCACTCGCTCACGTACAGGATGGTTGACGGCAGCGACCACGCCCTGACCAGCGAAGCTTGCCAAAAAGCCTATAGCACCCTGCTCACCAGCTGGATCAGCGAAATGATCATCGGCTCGCGGCTTGAGAACTACCCGCATCATTCCGCGCTGTACTCCTGAATCAGCTGTCGCGGCCTGCCTGGGGCGCGGCGGCGTCCTGGGCCAGCCCAGTGGCGTTGACGTTCTGCCCGCGGATCAGTTTCGCCCGCGCCTGCATGTATTGGTCATAGGGCAACCCCTGCCGGTTCAACGCTTCCATGGACAGCTCGAAACGCTCTTCGGCGGTATAGGGGCGGGTTTCGGGCCCTGCGGTGGTGCAGCCCGCCAGCACGGCGGCGGATATGAGGGTAAGCAGCAGCATCGAGCGTTTCATGGGTACCTCCAGCCCCATCGGGCGGTTACGTTTCGGGAATGAACACAGGCTAAGGCCGTGCTCGTTCACCGAGAAATCACCGGGTCTGATAGTGGCTATTGCTCAAGCGAGGTACCGCAGCGGCTCACCCCGGCCGTGAGCACGGGCCGGGGCAGCACGTTAACGAAAGAGCGGCTAGAGGGTGCCCTGAACCTTGCCCGCCACGTCCGCGGGAAGCCAGGCCTTGAGCCACTCCGGATGGCTGCGCAGCAACTCGACGGCCACCGTGCGGGGATCCTGATGCTTCTGGCTCATGCCCGCCAATGCTTGGTTCAGGGGATCGATCGGCAGGTCAACCTTGGCAAAGAAGCCGGTGATGTCCGGATGCGCCTGCTCGAATGGCTGAGACACCCCGATTGACAGCCGTGAAGCCAGGGATCGGGTTGGCCTGGGGTTCGGATTATTGGCATCGGTGAGGGTGTTCCAGGCTTGCGCATCGAAAGGAGGCTCTTGCAGCTGCACGAAATCGTACCGGCCCAATAACGGCGTGGGGCTCCAGTAGTAGAACAGCACCGGCTTGCCGCGCTGCACCGCAGAGCTGATCTCGGCATCCAACGCAGCGCCGGAACCCGCACGGAAGTTGGTGAAGGTGTCGTTCAGGCCGTAGGCCTTGAGCTTCTGCCCATTGACCACCTCGGAGGTCCAGCCGGTAGGGCTGTTGAGGAACCGGCCCTTGTCAGGGGACTCAGGATCGCGGAAGACGTCCTTGTATTTGGCCAGGTCCGTCACGCTGTGCAGGTCCGGCGCCAAAGGTTTGATGCCTTTGGCGGGATCACCGTGAATCACATAGGCCGGGACCCACCAACCCTCGGTGGCACCTTTGACGATGTCTCCAAGGCCCTTCACCTGGCCCTTGGCTTCGGCGTTGATCCAGACCGGGCTGCGCCCCGCCCATTCCTCACCAATGACCTGAATATCATTCTTGGCCAAGGCGGACTCGAGCGTGACGGTGGTCCCCGGCAGGGTTTCAGTGGGCAGGCCGTAGCCCTTCTCAACGATATACCGAAGCATTTCGGTGATCAGGCTGCCGCTTTCCCAGTTCAGTTCAGCGAAGCGAACAGTCTCGGCTGCCTTGGCGTTCGCCGCGGCACTCAGGCCGACCGCGGCACACACGGCCGCGAGCCACATACTAGGTTTTTTCATTGGAGCACCTCAGGCTTGGACAAATGACAGACCACAGCCTAGTTGAGGTTGCGCCGCGCGCTGCGCTTACTGTTCGCTTGCTTTGAACGTCAGCTCGCCATTACGCCACTTCGCCGCCTTTGCCACCGCGGCCTTGAGCGGCTTGGTCAAGCCGCCCACAAGTTGCTCGTTGGCGGCGAAAATCAACATCACGCTCTGCCCTTGGCGGAACAGTACGCCGCTGCCAAGCGGCGTCTCCACGAAGGCATATTCGCCCAGGCCATAGATGGTGAACTTAAGGTCACGAAACTTGATTTCAAACTTGCCGCCTTCCCGGCTGGGCAACACGGCAGCGCGAAAATGATCCCCTACTTTCAGTTGCAAGCCGGGTTTGTCGTCGACCACCAGTGCAGCTTCGGTATCGACTTCAGCCATGTACAAGCTGTCTGCGGATTGTTCGGTAATGTAGACAAAACGTGATTGAAATAACTTAACCAACTTTGCGCGTAAATCGCCCAGCACAAATAGCGCGTGCATATCCAGATTGCTGACTGCCAACGAAAGATCCTCAACCAGATGAAAGAACCGGTCGCCACCGCTTCAGCCGCCTTGCAGTTGGCCGGCGACTCCGCGGAAAAAGCCCTTGGTCTGAACAACGGGCCGGCGAAAAGAAAAAGCGACCTGAAGACGGTCGCGGCCACATGACAGGCGCCGGTATCAAGGATTCTCATCAAAAACACTCGCGAAGAAAAGCCCTTTCCGATCATTGTGGAAATCTGTAGGAAAAACGGCGAACTCCTGGCGCGCCCTGAGGCTCAAACCAGCGATGTAATCCTGTTTACGGAACGTTCAATCGGAGGCTCCATGGAAGACGTTCACTTCACCCTTGAAAGTCTGTTCGCACAGCTAGGCCTGGGCACGACCGAGGAGGAAATCGACAAGTTTATCGACGAACATCAACTTCCTGCGGACGTGAAGGTTTCGGAAGCAAGCTTCTGGAGCGAATCCCAGGCCAGCTTCCTCAAAGAAGCGATCCAGGGCGACGATGAAAAAGCGCCTTGGGTAGATGAGCTCAACACCCGGCTTCACCATGAAAGTAACGCCAAGGCCAGCTAACGCTGGCTCACCCGCCGGCCGCCTGGGGCTTGTAGCCCAGGCGCAGGCCACCCCAATGGCGCCCGCGGAGCATGATCGGCACCGAGAGGTCATGCATCAGCTCTCCGGTATCGCGCGTATAAGTTTGCAAGAGCAAGGGCTTCTGGTGGCTGCCGCAGCGGATGCCGGTGCGATCGTCGAACTTGCGCTTGCTTCTTGAATACACCATGTCCTGCTTAAGGTCGCCGCTGGGTGGGCGGCTGAATGCCTGGTTGTGCGTGGGCACGTAGCCCTCGGGCGTGCAGGCGATCGCAAACACCATGCCCTCATGGCGTTTGAGCAGGGGTTCCTGGATCGCGGGCAGTACCTCGTCCGTATAGCGATCGAAACGGGTCTGATACTTGGCCGGCGCTGTGCCGGCAATCACCCGATACTGCCGGTCGAAGAGGTCTTCCAGGGTGATGCGGCCCGCTGCCAGGTCCTGCTCGAAACGCGCTTCTATCGCTTGCGCGCCCTCCACGGCCAGGCTGTACACACGCTGGTGATACTCATCCAGCCCGACCTCAGCCAACCGTTCGCTGATCACCTCGGCCTGGCGTTCCATCCGCGCCGCCGCCTCGGCCAATGCCCGGGTTTGCTGGTCACTGCTGGCGAGATCCTCGCGCATGCCGGCAACCGCCGAGAATAGTTCTTCGAGCTGCTGCTGGTTGCCCTGAGCGCCTTCGGCGATGGTCTGTACCTGCTGTTCTACGCCCTCGGCCAACCCGGCAATCCGTTCCAGCTCGCCGCCGGTATGCTCGACCTGCTCCAGACCGCGGTCCAGATCCTCGCTGAGCAGGCCGATCTGCTCAACCACCTCGGCGGTGCGTTGCTGGATTTCCAGCACCATGCGCCCTACTTCCTCGGTAGCGGTCGCGGTACGCCCGGCCAGGCTGCGTACTTCATCGGCGACGACGGCGAAACCGCGCCCGTGCTCGCCAGCGCGAGCAGCCTCGATCGCTGCGTTCAACGCCAACAGGTTAGTCTGGCTGGCGATGGACTGAATCACCAGCGCCACTCGCTGAATGTCCTCGCTACGCTGGCTGAGCACTTCAATGGACTGACGGCTGCGGTTGGCACGCTCGCTCAGCTGCTGCATCCGGCCGATGGATTCGGCCAGCACACCGCGGCCGTGGGCGCTGCTCTGCCGGGCCTGGGAGGCTGCTTCCAGAGCTTGCGCACTGAAGGAACTCGCCACTTCCTCGGTGCGAATCATGGCCTCGGCGTTGGCGACGATGCGCGCAGCGGCGGCAAGCTGGGACTGCACCCTCCCGGCCAGCTGGCGAACCGACCAGGCGACACCGGCCGCGGAAAGCGCATTGTGGCTGGTAGCTTTGGACAAGTCCTGGGTCAGGGCTGTCATGGCTGTTGCCGCTGCGGCATTGACTACAACGGCCCTGCCCCTCGGCACCATCGGTAACCATACGGCCAGCAAGGTCAGCGCCGCGGTAGCGAGTGGAGGCCATCCGGCCAGCGTGGCACCCGCCACCGCGGCCACCGCCAATACGCTTTGCAGCACCGCACGCCACCAATGCCGCGCAGCAGCGGTGGCCGGTACGTCATGGGAAGAAGGTAAACCCTGCACTGCACCAGGAAGGTTCATGCTCGCGACTCCAGCGGGGGGACGTTGTTATTGGTCTTCCCCCATCTTGGGCTATCGTCGCGAAGGCAGCCATGCGGCCTTGGTCGCACGCGATGACTGGTGTCGCAGGTCGGGCCTCAGGCCTGGCGCTGGTGGCGGTCGATCTGCTCGTGGCGCTCCTGGGCCTCGATGCAGTACTTGGTGGTCGGGCTGATCAACAGGCGCTTGAGGCCGATTGGCTCGCCGCTGTCTTCACACCAGCCGAAGGTGTCCTCGGCGATACGGCCCAGCGCTTGTTCAAGCTGCGGCAGCAGGCGCTGATCGCGTTCGATGGCGTTGACCAACCAGTGGCGCTCTTCTTCCACGGAAGCGGCATCTGCCGGGTCTGCCGGGGAGTCCAGGCTCTCGATGGCCGAACGGCTCTCGTCGATGCGCGCCTGGGTTTCGACCTTCATGGCCTGCAGCAGCTTGGTGAAGTAAGCCTGCTGGTCGGCGTTCATGTAGTCATCGGCCGGCATCGCCAGCAACTTTTCCTTCGTCATTGATATCTCGATAAACCTGGTGAGACGGATCGGTGGCCGGTCACCCTGGCAGGGCCGGGCGACGGTAATAGTCAAATGAGGGGCGGGAGTCTACGGCCGCGACGGGCAAGCAGCAATACCGCTGGCGCAATTGGCCGCCGTGGGGTGCATAGGTGCCCTCTGTCGGGAAGCGGCTGGAAACATGAAACTTCCCGGCGAGCGAGTTCAATAATGAGTCTCATTATGTTACAAAACGAAATCTCATTACCTTTACCGCGGTGCCAGATGCTCGTCCCGTTCCTGATCATGCTGCGCGAAGGCATAGAAGCTGCGCTGATCGTCGGCATTATTGCCAGTTATCTCAAGCAGACCGGCCGGGGCGAGTGGATGCCCGCCGTTTGGGTAGGGGTATTTCTTGCCTGCGCGCTGGCATTGCTGGCCGGGGGCGGGCTGGAGCTGGCCAGCGCCGAGTTCCCGCAAAAGCAGCAAGAGTTATTCGAGGGCCTGATCGGCCTGGCGGCGGTGGGCATTCTCAGTTCGATGGTGTTCTGGATGCGCAAGGTCGCACGGTCGATCAAGCAGTCGCTGCACGCTTCCCTTGACCAGGCCTTGGCGGGGTCGCGCAACCAGGTGTTCGCTCTTATCGCCATGGTGTTCTTCGCCGTCGCGCGGGAAGGCTTGGAAACCGTGTTCTTCCTGCTGGCGGTGTTCCAGCAGAGCGACGGTGCCAGCGCTCCGTTGGGCGCGCTGCTGGGGCTGATCGCGGCGGTACTGGCAGGCGTCGCCCTGTATCGCGGGAGCCTGAAACTCAACCTGTCGCGGTTCTTCCGTTGGACAGGGCTGTTCATTCTGGTAGTCGCGGCCGGCATCCTCGCTAATTCCGTGCAGGCGCTGCACGAAGCAGGCGTGTGGAATGGCTTGCAGCAAGTGGTATTCGACTGGAGCGCCCAGTTGCCAGTCGACAGCCCTACCGGGGCAATCCTGGCCGGCATGTTCGGCTACCAGGACACCCCGACCATAAGCACTCTCGGCGCCTGGGCCGGCTACCTGGTGGTCGCTCTCGTGCTGTTCTTTACCCCGGATCGCGCGCGCCGTGGCGCCGCACCTTCTGTCAGTCACCCTTAAGGGTCTTTCATGCCCAACTCTGCACCTCGGCCGCCCCGCCTCCTGCGCGTGGCGGTTGCCGGTTCGGTGGTCTTGATGATCGCCGCAGGCGGCCTGTTCTACTATGCCGCGAACGTCGCCACGCAAAAGCGCAAGGCGCACGCTGGCCAGGAAACGCTGGTTACCATCCTTGATCACAGCTGTGAACCCGCAGCGTTGAGCGTACCCGCCGGCAAGGCGGCGTTTCGCATCGTCAACGCCTCCGACCGTGCGGTGGAATGGGAGATCCTCGATGGCGTGCTGGTGCTCGAGGAGCGCGAGAACATCGCCCCCGGCATGAGCCAGCTGATCAACGCCAGCCTTGAGCCCGGCCACTATGCAATCACCTGCGGGCTGCTCAGCAATCCACGTGGCAGCCTGACGGTGACTGCCACCGCCGAGTCCGACGCCCGCGCGAAGGCGCGCCCGTCGCTGACCACCTTTATCGGCCCGCTCTCCGAATACCGGGTGTACCTCAGCCAACAAGGCTCGGCATTGATCAAGGCCGTGGGGGAGCTGACAGCCGCGCTAAGCGCCGGCGACCTGCCCCGCGCCCGTGAACTCTATGCGCCCGCCCGGGCCGCTTACCAGCGCATCGCCGGCGCGGCGCAACGCCTGGCGGAACTGAACAATGCCATCGACGCCCGTGCCGATTACTACGAGCAGCGCGAGCAAGACCCAGCCTTCGCCGGTTTCCACCGCCTGGAATACGGGCTGTTCGGCCAGAACGCAGGTGCTGCGCAGGCGCTGGCACCCGTTGCGCAAAAGCTGCTAGCCGATGTGAACCAGCTCAGGGCCCAGCTTCTCGCTCAGCCCATCCCACCGGACCAGCTGGTCGCCATGGTTTCGCGCAATCTGCGCACCCTGGCCGAGCACCGGTTCAACGGCGAAGAGGAGCGTTACAGCCATCAGGACCTCAATGGCTTCGCCGCCAACCTCGAAGGCACCAACAAGGTGATTGGGCTGCTGCGCCCCCTGGTGGAGAAGAACGCCGGCGACCTGCAAGCCAGGATCGACCAGGCCAGCGCCGCGCTCGCCGAGCAGCTGCAAGCCCAGCGCACCAATGGCCAATACCCCCCCTATGACCAGCTGGCCCAGCCGCAGCGCCAAGCCATCGCCGACCGCGCGCGCGCCCTGGCCGACGCCCTGGACGGCATCGACCCGGCCCTCGGCCTGTCCGATCTGTGAAGGCATGCAATGACTGACAAACCTATCCTCCCCTCCCCCGAACGTCGCCGCGTGCTGCTTGGCCTGGGTGCCGCGGGCGCAGCCCTGGCCGGGAGTGGCCTGGGCTGCCCGATGCTGGCGCAGGCTAACGAGGGCAAGGTGACCGAGGCGCCGAAAAGCGAGCGCACTGGGGACCGTCATCCGTACGAAGGGCTGCATCAAGCCGGTATCGTCACGCCACGCCCAACCGCGGGCATGGTGGTCGCCTTCGATGTGCTCGCCAATGACCGGGGCGATCTGGAGCGGCTGTTCCGCACCCTGGACGAGCGCATCCGTTTTCTAGTCCAGGGCGGCCCTGCCCCGGCCCTGGACCCGAAGCTACCTCCCGCCGATTCCGGCATCCTCGGCCCGGTGGTGAGCCCGGACAACCTCACCATCACCGTTTCCGTGGGCGCTTCGCTGTTCGACGACCGCTACGGCCTGGAAGCGCTCAAGCCGCGCCGGTTGAGCCGCATGGTGGGCTTCCCCAACGATGCGCTCGAAGAAGACCGCTGCCACGGCGATCTCAGCCTGCAGTTTTGCTCGAACACCGCCGACACCAACATCCATGCGTTGCGCGACATCATCAAGAACCTTCCGGACCTGCTCTTCGTGCGCTGGAAGCAGGAAGGCACGGTGCCGCCGCAGGCGCCGACCAAGCCGGGCGAGCCGGCACAGAACGCGCGTAACTTCCTGGGCTTTCGCGACGGCAGCGCCAACCCGGACTCTACCGATCTGGCCCAGATGGATCGCCTGGTGTGGGTGCAACCGGCCAGCGACGAGCCCGCTTGGGCGGCGCATGGCAGCTACCAGGCGGTGCGGATCATCCGTAACTTCGTCGAACGCTGGGACCGCACGCCCTTGCAGGAGCAGGAGGGGATCTTCGGCCGCCGTAAGGACAGCGGCGCGCCCATGCACGGCGGCAACGAGTTCACCCTGCCCGATTACCAGAACGATGCCGAGGGCAAGCTGACCCGGCTGGACGCGCACATCCGCCTGGCCAACCCGCGTACGCCGGGCAGCGAGGCGAACCTGATCCTGCGCCGCCCCTTTAACTATTCCAACGGCGTGAACAAGAACGGCCAGCTGGACATGGGTTTGCTGTTCATCTGTTACCAGGCCGACCTGGAGCAAGGCTTCATTACCGTCCAGCGCCGCCTCAATGGCGAGCCGCTGGAGGAATACCTCAAACCCACCGGCGGGGGCTACTTCTTCACCCTCCCCGGCGTGCGCGGCCCCGAAGACTTCATCGGCCGCACACTGCTACTCGCTACGCCTTCCAACAACACCACCACTTGACCTAGGGGATGCTCCATATGAAACAGACCTTGCTCGCGTCCATGATTGCCATGACCGCCCTCGCAGCACCCGCGTTCGCCGCGGCGCCAGCGGCCCTGGACCTCGTGCAGCCGATCTCCGACTACAAAATCTACGTGACCGAGGAAGTGGACAAACTGGTCACCGAGACCCAGGCCTTCACCGACGCGGTCAAGGCTGGCGACGTCGCCAAGGCCAAGAAACTCTATGCCCCCACCCGCGTGCACTACGAGGCGATCGAGCCTATCGCCGAACTGTTTAGCGACCTGGATGCCTCCATCGACTCGCGCGTGGATGATCATGAAAAAGGCGTGACCGCCGAAGACTTCACCGGTTTCCATCGGATCGAGTATTACCTGTTCGACAAGAACACCACCAAGGGCTCCGAAGCTTTCGCCGACCAGCTGATCAAGGACGTCAAAGACCTGCAAGGGCGCATCGCTGGCCTGACCTTCCCGCCTGAGAAGGTCGTGGGTGGCGCTGCCGCGCTGCTCGAAGAAGTGGCCGCTACCAAGGTCAGCGGCGAAGAAGACCGCTACAGCCACACCGACCTGTATGACTTCCAGGGCAACGTGGACGGCGCGAAGAAAATCGTCGAGCTGTTCCGCCCGCAGATCGAAACCCAGGACAAAGCCTTCGCGGCCAAGGTCGACAAGAACTTCGCCACCGTGGAGAACATCCTGGCCAAGTACAAGACCAAGGACGGCGGCTTCGAAACCTATGACAAGGTCAAGGAACGCGACCGCAAAGCGCTGATCGGCCCGGTGAATACCCTGGCCGAAGACCTGTCCACCCTGCGTGGCAAGCTGGGCCTGAACTAAGGCCGCGGCGCCCTTGCCTGTGCAGGCACAGGCGCTGGCCCGAGAACCGCTGCGAGCGGGTTCTCGGGCTTAGCCTGCTCCTGCAAACGTGTATGCCCCTCCAACACGCTGCTTGATAACACCCCTGCTACCCTTGTTCCGGCCCGGCTCGGCAATTAGATTGCCCAGCCATGAGCCATTCAACCCAAGGGACCCGCATGGCGCTCAACGATCAGACCATTAGCTTGCGCGAAGGCGAGGAACTCGATGGCCACGCCGTCGACGCCTGCCTCAAGGCACACCTGCCTAACCTCACCGGTACGCCGGCCATACGCCAGTTTCCCGGAGGCGCCTCCAACCTGACCTACCTGCTCGCCTACCCTGACCGCGAGCTGGTGCTGCGCCGCCCGCCCTTCGGCCACAAAGCCCGCAGCGCCCACGACATGGCGCGCGAATACCGCATTCTGGATAAGCTCAGCCGCGGCTTCGGTTATTGCCCGCGGCCGGTGCTGCTGTGCACCGATGAAAGCGTGATTGGCGCGCAATTCTATGTGATGGAGCGGCTGCGTGGAGTGATCCTGCGCAAGGACCTTCCGCCCGAGCTTGGCCTCGACGCCGAAGCGACCACGGCCTTGTGCAAGAGCTTCATCGACCGCCTGGTCGAATTGCATCAGGTCGACTACACCGCCCTCGGCCTGGCCGACCTGGGCCGCCCGGAAGGCTACGTGAAGCGGCAGATCGACGGCTGGTGCGAGCGTTACACCAATGCCATCACCCCGGATGCGCCGGCTTGGGAAACCGTCATGGCCTGGTTGCGTGACAAGATGCCCGCCGACAGCGGTCATGCCAGCCTCATCCATAACGACTACCGCTTCGACAACGTGATACTCGACCCGGCCAACCCCACGCGCATCACTGGCGTGCTGGACTGGGAGCTGGCCACCCTTGGCGACCCCTTGATGGACTTGGGCAATTGCCTGGCCTACTGGATCGAAGCCGGGGACCCGCAACCCGTGCAGCTCACCCGGCGCCAGCCGAGCAATGCGCCAGGCATGCTCACCCGGGCCGAAATGGTCGCCTATTACGCGGAGCGTTCCGGGATTGCCGTCGGCAACTTCGACTTCTACTACGTGCAGGGGCTGTTCCGCCTCGCCGGCATCGTGCAGCAGATCTACTACCGCTACTACCACGGGCAAACGCGTGACCCGCGTTTCGCTCCGTTCATTGGCATGAACGCCTTGCTCGAACAGATGAGCTTGCAGGCGATCGGCCGCTCGGCCCTTTGACAGGAGGTTTCATGTCCACCGACCTTTTCGACCTTTCCGGCAAGATCGCCTTCGTTTCAGGCGCCAGCCGCGGCATCGGCGAGGCTATCGCCCGCCTGTTGGCCCGCCAGGGTGCCCATGTGATCGTATCCAGCCGCAAACTGGAGGGCTGCCAGGCTGTCGCCGAGGCCATCGTCGCCGAAGGGGGCCAAGCCACCGCCATTGCCTGCCACATCGGTGAGCTGGAGCAGATCCAAGCGACCTTCGAAACCATCAAGGAACGCTTCGGCCGCCTCGATGTACTGGTCAACAATGCCGCGACCAACCCGCAGTTCTGCCATGTGCTGGACACTGACGTGTCGGCCTTCCAGAAGACTGTCGACGTGAACATCCGCGGCTACTTCTTCATGTCGGTGGAAGCCGGCAAGCTCATGCGCACCCATGGCGGCGGCAGCATCATCAACGTCGCCTCGATCAACGGCGTGACCCCAGGGGCCTTCCAGGGCATTTATTCGGTCACCAAGGCGGCAGTGATCAACATGACCAAGGTGTTCGCCAAGGAGTGCGCGCCACTGGGCATCCGTTGCAATGCCCTGCTGCCGGGCCTGACCGACACCAAGTTCGCTTCGGCGCTGGTCAGCAACGAGAAAATCCTGTCCCACGCCTTGACCCATATCCCGCTGGGCCGCGTGGCCGCTCCAGACGAAATGGCCGGCGCCGTGCTGTACCTGGCCAGCGCGGCTTCGAGCTACACCACCGGGACCGCGCTAAACGTGGATGGGGGCTACCTGTCCTAACCTGTGCGCGTGTGATTCGCGGGCTGCGCCAGCACCTACCCGGTTCAATCCATCGAACAGGGCGGAGCCTGTGAAGCCCGCGAACCTGCGGCGCGTGCGAACACGGCGGCCGCCTGGTTCGCAGGCTGGCGCCCGCTCGCGGAACATGGGGTAGAATGCCGCACCGTTCCCAAGCAGCCCACCCCATGCCTTTCGATCTCAGCGTTGCGCCGACCACCCTCGCTATTCTCGCCGCTGTTGCCTTCCTTGCCGGTTTCATCGACGCCATCGCAGGCGGAGGCGGCTTGTTGACCACGCCGGCGCTGCTCACCGCCGGCCTGCCGCCGCATTTGGTGCTGGGCACCAACAAGCTCAGCTCAACCTTCGGTTCGGCAACCGCCAGCTTCACCTATTACCGGCGCAAGCTGTTCAACCCCCGGCAATGGCGCAACGCGCTGGTATGCACGGCCATAGGCTCACTGATCGGCGCCGTGGTCGCCCACTACCTCCCGGCGCAATGGCTGAACAAAATGCTGCCGGTGATCGTGTTCGCCTGTGGGCTTTACCTGTTGTTCGGCGGCACCCCGAAGGCCCCCCTGGACAGCAACGCGCTCATTCGTAAAACCTGGCAAGGGCCACAAGGGCTGGGGCTGGGGTTCTATGACGGGGTAGCCGGCCCAGGCACCGGTGCCTTCTGGACCGTCAGCACACTGCTGCTGTACCCCATCGACCTGGTCAAGGCCAGCGGCGTGGCGCGCAGCATGAACTTCGTCAGCAACATCGCTGCCTTGGTGGTGTTCATTGCTAACGACCAAGTGGACTGGCTGATTGGCCTGAGCATGGGCTTGAGCCTGATGGTGGGCGCCTTCCTCGGCGCGCGCACCGCAATCAGCGGTGGCGCGGCGTTCATCCGCCCGGTGTTTATCTGCGTGGTGCTTGCGCTGACGGTGCGCCTAGCCTGGCAGCACTGGTTCGGCCAAGCCTGAGCGGCGAGCCACATAAAGGTCGATCAGATAGCGGGCGATCGAGCGAGCGGCTGGCAGAGGCGGCAAGGCATCGATGCGGAACCAGCGCGCATCCTCGATTTCGTCCACCTGCGGGATGATCTCGCCACTGGCGTATTCGGCATGGAAGCCCAGCATCATCGAGTGGGGGAACGGCCAGCACTGGCTGGCGATGTACTGGATGTTGCGCACCTCCAGGCTGACCTCTTCGCGAACTTCGCGGATCACACATTCCTCGGCGGACTCGCCCGGCTCGGCGAAGCCCGCCAGGGTGCTATAGACCCCCGTGACGAACCGTGGCGAGCGCGCCAGCAGTATTTCATCGCCACGGGTGATCAACACGATCATGCTCGGCGAAATGCGCGGGTAGCTGCGCAGGTCGCAGCGATCACAGTACATGGCGCGCTCGCCGGGCACTTGGACCATAGGCTTGCCACAGCTGCCACAAAACCGATGCTCCCGGGCCCAGGTGCCGATCTGCGCGGCGTAGGCCAACATGCGGAAGTGAGCAAAATCGGCCTGCAACATAAACTTGCGCAGCCCTTGCCACTGGCAGTTGTCGACATGCACCGGCCCCTCGAACTCCACCAGGTATACCGGCTGGTCATCGAGGCGGCCAATGCCATGCTCGAACAACACCGGCAGCCCCAGGCCCTTGAGCCAGTCGCGGGCGAACAGTACGCCCTGGCTGTCATGCATGAAGCCTTCCGGGCTACGGGCCACGGCCCAGCCGCCGGTGGGCGTGGTATCGAGTACAGCAGTGCTCCAGCGATGTTCCATGTTCAAACCCTGCCAATGAGCGCGGTCAGTTGAACCAATCTGCGAGGCCCAGCCTGCGATGCCCGGTTTGCGAGACCCGGCCTGCGAGAGACGCGATCAGTCTTCGAATCGCGCGGTCTGTTTGCTCATGCTTGCCATCATGGCCAGCTTGAGGTCGGCCGACTGCAGCATGGCGGCATTCCAGGTAGCGACGTACTCCAGGCCATCGGCTACCGAATGGTCGCGCATGTAGCTGAGCATGCGCTTGGTGCCAGTTACCGCGATGGGAGACTTGCAGGCAATCTGGCCGGCCAGGTCGAATACTCCTTCCAACAGCGCCTCAGAGGTAGGGAACACCTGGTTGACCAGCCCCAGGCGCAGCGCCTCGGCGGCCCTCACTTCGCGCCCGGTATAGGCAAGCTCGCGCAGCATGCCGTCGCCGATGATCCGCGGTAGCCGCTGCAAGGTGCCCACGTCAGCGGCCATGCCCATGTCCACTTCCTTGATGGAGAACCGTGCGTCTTCGCTGCAATAGCGCATGTCGCAGGTGGCGATCAGGTCCACCGCCCCGCCGATGCAGTAGCCCTGGATAGCCGCGAGCACCGGCTTGCCGCAACGTTCCACGGCCGTCAGCGCGTTCTGCAGGGAGTGGATCTTGCGGCGCAGCAGGCGCGCGTTGCGCCCTACGTCCGGGCCGAGTTCAGCGGCCACGCCTGCCAGCAAGGCAAGGTCGATGCCGGCGCTGAAGTGCTCGCCCGCGCCGCTGAGCACCACGGCGCGAACGTCGTCAGCGGTGTCCAGCTCGGTGAAAATGGCTTCGATTTCCGTCCAGAACGCCGCATTCATCGCATTGCGCTTTTCTGCCCGGTTGATCTGCACGTGGGCCACCGCCCCCTGCCGCTCCACGCGAAACGCACTGTACTCGGTCATCGCCAGCTCCCTGATTATTATTGAGGCCGGACTATACCAAGCCGCCCGGCCCGGGTCATCGCTCGCCAGCGGGCAGCCCCCGGGGCAGGATAAAGCGCTCGATCGCCGTGGCGACCCCATCTTCCTCGTTACTGCCGCTGACCTCGTCGGCGGCGGCGCGCACCTCACTGGAGGCCTGCCCCATGGCGATAGCCAGGCCCGCGCGCTTGAACATGGCGATGTCGTTATGGCCATCGCCGAGCACCGCGGTGGCCTCCAGCGCGATGTTCAAGTGCCTCGCCAGGCGAACCAGCGCTTCGCCTTTGTCCGCCTCTAGCGCAGTCACATCCAGGTAGTAGGCTTGTGACCGCGCCGCGTGGGCTTGGCCCGCCAGCAAGGGCTGAAGCGCCGCTTCCAACCGCTCCAGCAGCGCGTGGTCCGCCGTGGTAGCGACGATCTTGTCGACCCGGCCCAACCATGGGCTGAAGTCGCTGACCTGCACCGCGTCGTAGCCCAGCGCGTGGCGTTCGGTTTGCAAATGCGCGGCGGAAAAGTCCTTGAGCAACCATTCACCGTCGGCGAACAGCCACACGTCCACCGGATGCTCGGCAAAGAAGGCCAATGCGGTGCGGACTGCCTCTGGCGCGATGGTGTGGGCCTCAAGGACGCGCCCGTCAGGGCAAACCAGGCGGCCGCCGTTGAAGCCTGCCAGCGGTGCGGTGATGCCCAACGCTCGCGCCTGCTCCAGCATGGCCCGGGGCGGTCGCGCGCTGGCCAGGGTGAACAGCACGCCGGCGTCATGCAAGCGGCCAACCGCGGCCACTACCGCGGGCGCCAGGCTGTGGTCACGGCGCAGCAGGGTGCCGTCCATGTCGCTGAGTACCAGCTCGATCGGCGCGCTCATCCCAGCGAATGCCAGGCGCGGCCGTCACGGGCCAGCAGCTCGTCCGCCCCTGCCGGGCCGTCGGTGCCCGCCGGGTACTCCTCCACCTGCGCATTGCTGGCCCAGGCATCGAGGAAGGGCTGCACGGCGCGCCAGCCGTTCTCGATATTGTCCGCCCGCTGGAACAGGGTCTGGTCGCCGGTGAAGCAATCGTAGAGCAAGGTCTCGTAGCCGGTGGAGGGCTGCATCTGGAAGAAGTCCTTGTAGGCGAACCCCAGCTTGACGTTATCCACCACCAGCGCGGGCCCTGGCCGCTTGGCCTGCAGGTCGAACCACATGCCTTCGTCCGGTTGAATCTGGATATGCAGGAAATTGGGCTTGATGTAATCCACGTTGGTGTCGCGGAACTGAGCATAGGGCGCCGGCTTGAAGCAAATGGCGATTTCCGTGTCCCGCACGCTCAGCCGCTTGCCGGTGCGCAGATAGAACGGCACGCCCATCCAGCGCCAGTTATCGATCATCACCTTGAGTGCCACGTAGGTTTCGGTCTGGCTCTGCGGGTCTACCCGCTGCTCTTCCCGGTACCCCGGCATGCCCTGCTCCCCCGCGCGGTACTGCGCGCGTACGGAGTTGGCCAGCGCCTCCTCCGTCGACCACGGGCGGATCGCACCTATGACCTTGGCTTTCTCCCCGCGTACCGCATCGGCGCCGAAGGCGGCCGGCGGCTCCATCGCTACCATTGCCAGCAGCTGGAACAGGTGATTGGGCACCATGTCACGCAGCGCGCCGATCTGGTCGTAGAAGTTACCACGGGTTTCCACGCCCACGGTTTCTGCGGCGGTGATCTGCACGTGGTCAATGTAGTGGTTGTTCCAGAAGGCTTCGAAGATGCCGTTCGAGAAACGGTTGACCATGATGTTCTGCACGGTTTCCTTGCCCAGGTAATGATCGATGCGGTAGATCTGCCGCTCGTCCATCACCTCCAGCAATTGCCGGTTCAGCTCCTGGGCGGTGGCAAGGTCAGAGCCGAACGGCTTCTCCACCACTACCCGGCGATACGCCTGGGGCTGCTCGTAAAGCAAGCCGGCGCGGTTCAGCCGCTGCGAGACTTCAGTGAAAAACCGCGGGGACGTCGCCAGGTAAAACACCGCGTTACCCGTCCCGTTCGCCTGTAGCTTGCGGGCAATCGTCTGGTAGGTTTCGTCGTCGGTGAAGTCGCCGGTCACATAGCCGATCCGCTCGGCCAGGGGCCCCCACACCGCGGGGTCGATAGCCGTATCGGCTTGTTCGGGATGCTTGGCGCGGACCTGCTCGACGATAAACGCCTTGAGCCGCTCAGCGAATTCGGCGTCGCCGACCGGGTTATGGTCCACACCGACGATATGCAAATGGGGATCGAGCAGGCCGTCGCGCGCCAGGTTATAGATCGCCGGCATCAGCAGGCGCTTTACCAGGTCGCCATGGGCGCCGAAAAGAAAGAGGGTAGCCGGTGGGGCCGGATCGGCCGTGGTTTTGCCTCGCTTCATACTGGTGTCTCCAGTGTTGGGGGCATAGCTGCGCGGCCAGTGGCGCGAGCAACGTCAAGTCGCCATGGCCCGGCGCGCCGCCTGGGCCATGGCTTGAGGGTTATTTCTTCACTTCGATGTGGCCGCCGAAACCAAAGCGCATCGCCGAAAGCATCTTGTCTCCATAGGTGGCTTCCTGGCGGGAACGGAAACGCGCAAACAGCGAGCTGGCCAGTACCGGCACCGGTACGGCCTGCTCAACCGCTGCATCGATGGTCCAGCGACCTTCGCCGCTGTCGGACACCGAGCCGGAATAACCCGCCAGCTCGGGATCGGACACCAGCGCATCGGCCGTCAGGTCCAGAAGCCAGGAGGACACCACGCTGCCGCGGCGCCACACCTCGGCGATTTCCGCAAGGTTCAGGTCGTAGCGCTGGTCTTCAGGCAGTTGTGGGGAGTTCTTGGTCTTGAGGATGTCGAAGCCTTCAGCGAAGGCCTGCATCATGCCGTACTCGATGCCGTTGTGAATCATCTTCACGAAGTGCCCAGCGCCGGCAGGCCCCGCGTGGATGTAGCCCTTTTCGGCGCGCACGTGCTCGGCTTCGCGACCCTTGGTACGGGGGATCTCGCCCACGCCAGGAGCGAGGGTCTCGAACAGCGGCTCCAGGCGCTCGAAGACGGCGGTTTCGGCACCGATCATCATGCAGTAGCCGCGGTCCAGCCCCCATACGCCGCCGGAGGTGCCGACGTCTACATAATGCAGTTGTTGCTCAGCCAGCGCCTTGGCGCGGCGGGCGTCGTCTTTGTAGAAGGTGTTGCCGCCGTCGATGATGACGTCGTCCGGCTCCAGCAGGCTAGCCAGCTCGTTGATGGTGTCTTCGGTAGGGGCGCCAGCGGGCAGCATGACCCATACCGCGCGCGGCCGCTCGAGCTGAGCCACAAGATCGCCCAGGCTCTTCGCGCCTTTGGCTCCATCCGGCACCAGGGCCTGTACGGCTTGGTCATTACGGTCGTATACCACCGTGTGATGGCCGTTACGCATGAGGCGTCGTGAAATATTCCCACCCATGCGACCCAAGCCCACGATTCCCAATTGCATGCCGGTAACTCCAGAAAATGTAAGAAAAGCCGTTACAGCTTATAGCAGCCCGCCGCTGAAGGTTAGTCCGGAGCGCCTCCGGAAGGTTTCAGCAGCCCCAGGAAATCTTCCCGACAAACGGCAAGATGGCTCAAAGCCACGTGCGACGTGGGTTTGGCGCCATTTCCCTGCCGGGCAGGGCGACAACCTCAAAATAAAAAGTTCCCAAAGCTCATTAAAGAAATCAGAATCGGAGCCGATCAAGGATGTAACCCGGCGGGGAACCCCCCACGAGGTAATCCTTAACGTAGTGGTCCGCCATCTCGAGGTGTGCAATGGGTAACGTAGTCGTAGCAAAACAACCTCAAACGCTGTACGTCACTATCCGCCGTGATGAACTGCACGACCTCAAGGCCGAGCGCGATCAACTCAAGCGCAAGGTTGCCCAGCTCACCACCATGCTCGCCGGAGCCAACCAGGGCGTTCTCGACTTCGCCCCGGTCGCCCGCCTCGCCTGATGGCTACCACAAGGCGCGGCCCATCGGCCGTGCCTTGCAGGTTTTCAAGGTAGAACGAAGAACAGCTCCCTCGCATTAACCGGGTCGATCCGGCTTCGATAGATCTTCACCACTTCAGCATTACTCGCCGCCTGCGCCATTTGGGTATTGAGCCCAACGAATCGCTGGCTGGGGGTTTTCAAATGCGCGGCCAGGTATTGGCCATCTTCGGCCTCCAGGTTGGGGTAGTGGAAATGCGCATACCACAATGTGGCGCCACTCAGCTCCTGCACTGCATATTCCTGCACGATATCCTTACGCTTGCCTTGCCCTTTAAGCGCTATGCGACTGCCAAGCCGGCGGATCCGCGCCTCGCCCTCGTTCACCAGATAACGCACCCGGGCAATGGTCGGTAGCGAGGTTTTCGTCAAGCGAATACGCAGCGCGCGCCCCTCCTCCTTGAGCTTGACAGCCATTTCGCGCAATGCCTTGGCCTTCGCCTCCGCGCTGCCATAGCCCCGCACACCTACATCGGTTTCATTGATGCGAGTCAAGGCTCTGTCGATACGCTCGGCCACGCTCGATAGATCCCGGGCAGCGTTGTTCAGCAGTTCTTCTAGCTCCAGGGGAATCCGCGTGACCTGCGCCAGCCGAGGCGCCTGCTCCAGTTGGCGCCTGGCGCTCTCCAAACGGCGGTCGGCTTCCTGTACCAGGCGCTCGACATCGGCTTGGCCGGCGGTGCCGGAATCGCTGTCGGGGTCTGGCCGCGGCCCACCCAAGGGCTGCTGCACCCAATCGCCAAGGGCCTGATCATGGGAAAACCGCGCCACTACCGTGTCACCCAGCGGCGACACGATCTCGGCCACTTCCTCGGTCGGCTGGCCCGTTACCTTGCGGACCTTGGCAACCAGAGCGCCGCGGTTGCGAGTACGGATGAGCCTTGGCCCGCTACCCTTGCGCGGCGGCTGCTTGGTAGGCGGGGCCGTAACCTGTTCGGCGGTCTGCTTGATCAAGCTGCTGAGCCGCCCTTCTGCCTCCTCCCTGACTGCCACGATCCTTTCTACTAGCTGGTCCATGCCAGCGCTGACATACCTTGGCTCGAGCGTTTGCTTAAGCCATGCCACGGTATCTTCAGCGGCTTGATAGGTGCTGATAAGGCCGTCCAGCAGCTCAACGGCATGCCCTTCGGCCAGCGTTGGGTCCTGGGCGATTTCCCGGTGCGTGGTCATGCCGAGAACCAAAGGTGTCATTGCTTCACGCCACCCGTCACGCACCTGGTCGTCATGAATCATCGGCTCTTCGAGCAGGCTCAGCTGAATGTACAGGCGGAGTATCTGGTATTCGACCCTGCTGCGCAGCGAAGAAAACTTAGGCTTGAACTGCGCCAGCAGACGCGGCCCGAACACGGGTATTTCAGCCAGGCGCGAGAGCCGCTCTTCGAGCCGGGCTCGCCATAGCTCTGCCGCTTCAGCGCTTTCAATGTGTTCGTGGAGAAACGCAAACCACTCCCGAGCCTGCTGGGCGTTCATGAAACCCGCTTCCCCGCTCGAAGAAAACGCCGAGTGGGCTTTGAGGTTATCCAGCAGGCGCTCCCGGCTTAGGTACAGGTAGGAACCGCAGATGTTGATTTCCCCGCCCAAGGCGGTGCTGAGGTGGCGGCTGTAGTCACTGAGCGCCACTTTCTTGCCGATGGCCTCATAAGCGTCGCGCAAGCGCACGCCGTTGTCGAAAGCCTCCTCCAAGCGGTGCTGCTCGGAAATCCGCCGCGCTCGGGCGGTGGCCAGATCACCAGCCTTCACGGCGTTATCGATTACCCTCTCGCTCTCCTCTCCCCCCTGGCGGAAATGACGGTAGTTTTGCTCGATGTCTCGCAAATGCTGATCTGCCTGGGCGCGTAGCTGCTCATTCAACTGCCGTTGCTGCTCCAACCTGCGCTTGGGGCCGCCACCCCGCAGGCGCAAGCGTAAGTCGAGGCGCCAGCGCCCGCTTTCGTCCCGACGCAGCCAGGGCCCCTGGCGGTCTGCCGCGGCGGGGTCCAGCACCACGGCTTCGCCGTCGCCAGGGGTGACCTCGAACAATCGGCCATCTACCTGGGCCAGCCAGCGCTTGCCCACCAGCACCAGGCCGCGAAATGGACCGGAGGGCACCGGCGAGGGCAACTCGGCGGGCCCTTGCACCACTAGAGCCTCCAACCGCTCACGCAGCTGCGGGGTCAACGTCTGCACCGCGGTAGCCCAACGCGTATCCAACTCAGGAACCAAGGCGCGGGACCGGGCCCGCTCGGTGCCCGCCGCGATATCAGGCAACCCGCGGGTAAGCGCACGGTTAGCCCCTTCTGTCAGGAGCGCGAGAATCAGGACAAAGATCAGCTCCTCATTGCTGAAGGCGTCGCTCACTTCAGTGGCGTCGGCGGCGTTGTAATGTTCATCCAGTGAATGGCCGAGCTGGATCAGCCATGCCGCGGTGGCAGCAGTGCCGCTGATAAACGGCAAGGTTTGATTGAACAACAGCCACCCCAACTCCCGGGCCGAGATCCAGAAGCTTTCCCGGTTAGACACGCTCTGCCGGTCAGCGGCGAGGGTGATGGCTTGAACCACACCGTCATAAAGCGCGTCGAGCGGGTCGCCCTCTACCGCGACCGGCATCAGCCTGGCTGGTGCTATCGCCGGCGCCGGGGCGAATTCGTCGCCCAGGCCGAAGCGCAGCCAGTGTGGCGCTTGCAGGCCGCCGTCGCGATAGCGCGCCTGGGCCGTATCGCTGAGCCAAGTCAACACGGTATGGCGCAGCTCAGGCTCGGCGACGATAGCGTCCATCAGCGCGGCGCGCTGTGGGAACTGACGCAGCGGCTCTCGCCCCAGAGGTGTATAGAGAACCGTCGTGCTACCGACGGCGGGATCGAACAGCACGAACATGCCGGCTACAACATCGGGCGCCGCACCTGGGGTCGCTTCCAATGCCAGGCGAGCCACCATCGGGCGAGCGCCCTGCGGGGTACCGCTAAACGCCCTGCGCACCAAAGCGATGCCCGCTTCATCCACCCCGCTTTCGCCCCTGAGCTTGAGTTCCAATGCCAACAGCGGCACCTGCGCCGCCACGGTCGCCTTGAACACCTGCCTGCGCCTGGCCGCCTGTGGCCCGATGCTCAGCGCGCCCCGTAGCAAGCCCAGGTAGCTGGAGCCCACGTCGATGGCCTGTACAAGTGCCAAGGCGCTAGTGTCGTCCAGCCAGGCGGGCAACGTCTTGCCTGGCCGGGGAGCCACCTCCATCCAGCCTGGGGGCCTTCCTCCGGTATTCAGCAAGCTCAGGTCGACCAGGCTGATCTTCTGTTCTTCCAGCGTCACCGTGCCTCCGCCACCGGCGATCGAGATAAGCGCATCATCGGAGCGAGAGAAAATACTCACAACCACGTCATCGGGGTCGTGCAGGGGGGCTTCGGGATGCTCGATCGCGGCTTGTTCGATCAAGCGCCGTCGTGCATAGGCTTGCACTGTCGGGATACCTGCCAGGAACGGCATTCCTGCACTGGCCTGCTGCGCCTGCAGCACTTGGCGCAACGCCAGCCCATAACGCAGCCGGTCAGGGTCGCTCGCTTGTGACAGCCACTGGGGCAGGCGCGACGAGATGGCCTCGCTGCGTTGGGCATGCGTGGCGTTGTCGAGCAGCAGGGCTGCGGGAAACGTATTCATCACCGCTTCGAACGTAGCAGGGTCGGCATGGGCGTTGCGCATCTCCACCGCTCGAGCGCGCTGCCGGGCCAGATGACCGTCGAGTATTGCCCCAGCCCAGGCACCGAAAATATCCTGCGTGAGCGGATGCTCCTCCCCTTGGGCCGGCTCGAAACCCGCGTCCGTTTGCCCCAGGTAAGCGGTAAGCGCTGCCAGGCGGTCGAAGCTGGCAAAGCCCCGGTTAGGCGAATATAGCACCCAGGCCGGTGTTGGCCCGCTTCGCTCTATCAGCAGCATCGGCACCGGCCACTCTATTGCAAACACCAATCGCGCCTGCCAGGCCTGTTCCTCGGGGTGCCTGGCCTGCGGATCAACCGGGCGAAGGCCAAGCGCCATCGCGACGTGCGGGGCATGCGCGGAGTCTACTGTGCCAGCTACCGTGGCGGCCCGCAGCCCATGAGAAGCCCTTCGGCGCAGGTCGTCGGCGAGCCATGCCCAAGGGCTCTGCCCGTCTGGCCCGGGCTGCCCCCAGAATGCCGCCAGCCGATCGCACCAGGCATCCACGATAAAAGGTCCGATCAGGTCAATTTCTTCAGCTAGCGCTCTGAGGTTGGCGGTGAGGTGCCGGGGGTATTCGCTACCCGGGTGCTCAGTGACGAAATTGAGTTCCGTATAGAGGTCGATTGGCACGCCGGTCAGGTAGCGTTGATACACCACTTGAGCTAGCGGCTGCAGCGCATAACCAATGAACGTTTGCTCGTCGCCAGAGGTGCGCCACAGGCTGGTGCCAAGCGTGAGGGCTTCTGGCTGAGCGGCTTCTTTGATCGCCATCGCGACCGTCGATCGCAACAGGTCACAGGCCACCATGGCGAGGGTGGGTTGGGCAGCCATACGCTGCACCACTGGGCCTGAAAGGCGTTGGATGAACACATCTGAGTCAGTCAAGGTCAGGGCTCCTTCGAAGATGAGCCCCAGTCTTGTCTGGGGTGCCCTGGCCGGGGCAGTACGGGGGTACTACCTCGGCCTGCGGAGGGTCAAGGCAGGGACAGGAACAACTGTCGGGCCAACACCGGGTCGATCCGGCTGCGGTAGATGCCCACCACTTCCTGATCATTGCGTGCCTGCTGCAGCTGTCGCTGGTAGCCGTCGAAACGTTGGGTCACCGTCTTCAGGTGCGCGACGGTGTAGTGCTCAGGCGCAGCGCTGGCGGTGTCGTAGTGAAAATGGGCATACCACAAGGGGTGTTGCTGACGGTCGACGATCTCATACTCCTGTATGAAATCCCGGCGCCCCTGCCGCCCTATGGGAGCCCGGCGGCCGATGCGGCGAATGCTGACCTCGCCGGCATCGAACAGGAACTTTACCCGCCCTGCCGTCGGCATCATGCTCTTGCTCAGCTCGATGCGTGCCTCGGTACCGATGCGCCGGGCGGTGCTCGCCTGGGTTCGCAACTCCCGCGCTTTCACCTCTGCCGATCCATGCTCTTCAGTGACTGCATCGGTGAGGTTCATCCGGGTCAGGGCCAGCTCTACCCGTTCAGCCAGCGCCTCCAGGCTGGCGGCACGCAGGTGGTACTGGTCTTCGATGTCGGCGGGTACACGCGTGGCTTGCTTGAAACGGTTGATCTGGCTTTCCTCGCGCCGTGCAGTCCTCAGTGCCTGGTCGGCCTCCCTCACCAACGTATTGAGCCTCAGGTTGCTCTCCGGGGAGGGGCGCAGCGGCTCACGTGCCGGTTTGCTCCAGAGGCCGGTGGTAGCGTCCTGACGCCAACTGGCTAATACCCGACCGTTGGATACGACTTCCGCGATCATCATTTTCGTTTGTGGATCGGTGCGTACGTGCGCCAGGACCGATCCGCCGTCGGCCGTGCGAATGACCTGGAGCTCGCCCCTGCCCTCAGTGGCCGGCTGCTCGCTTGGGCCAGGCCCTCCATCCGGGCGCCTGGCACCGCCGCGCGACCCGCCTGGCCTCGTGGCCGGCCGTGGACGCGGCTGGCCGGTACGCCGCCCCGCCTGGGTGGATCGCGCAGGCTCGGCCGCGGTGCTGCGTATCAATTCGCCCATACGCTGTTCGGCATCTTTGCGCAGTGCCGCAATCACCTCCTCCAACCGGCGCATCGCCGGTGATTGCTGCTCGGGCGTGAGGGTCTGCGCAAACATCCGAAGCGCATCTTCGCCCCGCTGGTAATGATCGATAGCGGTGTCGAACACACGAGTTCTTTCTTCCGGGGTGAGCGCGGTGTTCTCAACAGAATCAGCATGTGAGGCCGAGTGCACCAGCACCGGCTCAAGAACAGAATGCACCTGCTCGGCCAGTGCCGGTGTTTCGCGCAGAGGCTCCAGCATAAGGCCCAACCGGCAGTAGACCAGGGACGACCACAGCTGCAGCACTGAGTTAAACGTCTCTACGCTATTGCGATTGGCTTCCAGTGTTCTCGCGCCCAGGCCAGGGAAGGCGTTGATCACCTCGATGGTCTGCTGGTGCTTCTGAAGATAGGTGACCGCATGTTCCGTAAGCGTTTCGAAGTGCAGCAGGAACGCCTGCCAGCGCTGGATATCCTCGGCAACCGCTTGGTGCAGGGCCGCTTCACCCGTGCCAAGGTAAGGCGACTCGTCAAGATACTCCCGGATGAGCGTGGACAAATTATCGGTGATGACTTTGCTCAAGTGCATCAACCGCGCGGAAAGCTCGCATATGCGCTCGGGAAAATTAGGCAGCGGCGAGCTCCCATGCAGCGCCTTGTAGCGGTCGATAAGCTCAGCGCACTGTTCGTAGCCTTCACGCAAGATCCTATCGAACTCTGCCCGGCGCTCGATCTGCGGCTGGTCGGCACGGGCGGCTGCATCGACCACCTCAGCCAGCGGGTTGGCGCGATCACGCAGGGCGTCGAAGGCCGGAATGGCCTGGGCGTAAATCCTCTCGGCTTGTTCGCGATCTCGCTGGTTCTGGCGGCGACGGACTTCAATTCTGCTCTTAGGCCCGCCGCCGCGCAGGCGCAAACGCAGGTCGAGGGCCCAGCGACCTACCTCGTCTCGGCGTAGGTAGGGGCCTGGTTCTCCCTGGGGCCCGATGATTTTCGGCTCTCCCTCTGCGAAGTTCACCGCGAAGAACTGGCCTTGCCACGACCACAACAAGCGGTTGTCATGCAGGTACAAGCCTTGGGTTGGCCCATGGGGTATGGGGCTCAGTTCGCGCAACGGCGGCTCGGCGCGCAAGGCCGCCAGCGCGGCCACCTGTCGAGGCTCGAGCGCCAGGGCGGCGTTTGCCCAGGCCAGGTTGAAATCCTGCGGCCGGCGCATCGCCGCTTGTTCATCGACCGGCTCCTCGCTCAACCGTGGCAGGTCGTTCGTGCCCACCCCCAGCGCCGGGACCGCTGACTCGCCCGTAGCCAGGGGCCCGTTCACACCTGGCCCAGCAGCTATCTCGCCCGGCTCGACCTCCCCCTCGCTTTCGATCGCATGCCCGCCCTGCTCGTCGAGCGGCCAGTGGAAGGATTCGCTCATCAGCAGCATCACCACACTGAACAGCAAACTGTTGCGCGCGTCTTGCGCGGTTGTGCCGGTTTGCTCGCTGACCTGAAGGTAATCGCCGAACTGGTCGCTGAGCTGGATCAGCCAGCCGGCCGTGGCCAGCGGCCCACTGAATACGGGAAGCAAGCCGTTGAACAGCGTCCAGGCCAGCGTTCCCAACGATACCCAGCGGTCTTCGGCGTTGGACACCGTGCGCCGCTCTGCCATATCTACCAGCGCGGTGACCACTTCCCGGTAAAGCGTTGGCAACACGGGCCCCACCAAGGGCGTCAGCACTGGCCGAGCCGGCTGCGGCTGCTCCAGCGGCGCGAACTCGTCGCCCTGGCCGAACCGGGCTACCCGAGGCGCCCGCCAACCGCCGTGGCTGTAACGCGTGCGACCCAGGTCCGTCATCCAAAGCAGGGCTTCGTCCTGCAAATCCCCGGGCGCGGCGAGGTCCTCCCATAGCTCGTCGAGAGAACCGTACTGCCGTAGCTGCTCGGTGTGCATCGGCCGGTACAACACACAGGGGCCGGCGGTCTTGTCTGGCCGGGTAAACACATAGGTCGCGGCGATCGTGTCCACGCCATAGGCCGCCCCGGCAGTGATACCCAGGCTCATCAAGCGGGTGGTGTCTTCAACGGGCCTGGCTCCAACTCCCGCTTCTACCAGGTGGTAGCCGTGACGGTCCATGCCGTACGCGCCCCGCATGAGCAGCTCCCATGCCAGCAGAGGCAGTTGCGTCGCCACTTGGTCACAAAAGGAAGCCGAACGCTCGGCTACCTCTGGGCCCTCCACCAGGTGTTCGCGCAGCAGCGCCGGGTAGGTCGCACCCACGTTTATCTGCCGGACCAGCGCCTTGAGTTCCGTGCCATCCAGCCACGATGGTAGCGTCGTGCCCGGCTTGGCTTTTACCTTGAGCCAACCATGGCTATGTGCCGCGAGGTTATCGATGGCGAGATCGGTAATGCTGACGGGGTCCTCGCGAAACTGTGGCTCCCACGGGCCGCCGGTGATGGCGATCAGATCCTGCACCACATACTCGAGTGACGCTTCGATATTCTCTGGCATCAGCGCTGGGCCGTCGGGGTGGGCGCGTGCGGCCTCTTCACGCAGACGGGTCAGCGCATAGGTTTCCAGCGTGGGAATATCCTCGAGAAACCAACGGTGAGGGGTTTGATTGCGGGTAATCGCGATCTGCGCCAGGGCTCCGGCGAAATGCCAACGATCAGCGGCAGGAGCCCGCCGCAACCATAGCGGCAAGCTCCGTTGCAGCCACCCACGGGCACGGGTCGCGATTTGCGTATCCAGTGCGTAGAACCCGGTCAGCGCTTCGGTGGCAGCCTTCAACCGCTCGAGGGCCAGGCCATCTCCCGCGCTCTGCAGCCGCTCGCTTAGGGTGGTGACCTGGATCAGCTGGGTTTGCAATAGTGTGCGGGCCAAGGCATCGAACACGTCACCTTCCACTTTCACTCGGCGGATGTAAACGCTCTGCGGGGAGTGCTTATCGAAGACTGTATTCAAGGCCGTCAGCAGGGCTTGAGTGGACTCGAAATACCTCAGCCCGGTTCTGGGCGAAAACAACATGAAACCCTCGACTTGTTCACTCAACGGCAGGCTGATCAATAGATAAGGGTCAAGCCGCACGTCGAGCGGCAGGGCCGCGCTGCCGCGCTCGGCTTGCAGCAGGCACGTATCGATCCGCCTGCCTGGCAGCACCTCCGTCGTCGTTTCGCTGGTGCCCCGGGCGGCAACCGTCAGCCCTCCCAGGTACACCGGCGGGGCAATACGCCGGTCCAGCCGGGCCACCTCCAGCGCATGCACGAAAGCCCGACGCAAGTAGTCGCCCATCCACTCCCAATGGGTTTTTCCCTGCGTATCCGCTTCGCTCCAAAACTGCACAAGCTCCTGTTTGAACGCTGAGATCAACGAGGGGCGTAGCGCATCCAACTCCTCGGCCAGGCGACCCAGGTGCAGCTGCAACGGCACCCATCGCTGGTTCTGCCACTGCAGCGCCTGCTGGTAACCGGGCACGATAGTCAGGACCCCATCGCGCACGAACAGATCGATCAGCAGCTCCGGCAGGATCAGATACTCCACTTCGCCAGTGGGCGAGACCTCCGCTGGCCAGCCCAGGGCGACGTCCAGCGGGTTCAACCGTACCGGAGGGTCAAGACGGGCCAGGGCCTCGGCCACCATGGCCGAGGCGGTGAGGAGCAGGCTGGGTTGGTCGCGAAAACGTTTGACCGCTTCCCCGGCCAGGGGAGAAAAGTCGCTTACCGCAATGGAAAGGCTTGGAAGTACAGGCATGACAGGCTCCGGTCAATGGTGGAAGGCCAATACCACCTCACCTGCGGCCAAGCCCTGCGGTAGCCCCTTACCGCTTCGTTTAACCCGCCGTTGAAATGAAACTCTCCTACACTCAAAACGGGCCGGTCCGAGGCAGGCAAATGCAAAGAAATCCGAAACTTCTGAAGGGCCGTCGGGTCAGCTTTACAGTGAGCGGCGCGCACCTTTGCGGCGGGCCCTCGCCCACCCCTCCAGGAGCGTGCAACACCCCGGTTTCGTAGCCGTGGGGCCGGTAGTCGACCGGCCATGGGGATCGGATTAGAAAAACCAGAAATCTGCCAGAAGTTATTTACGCTACGGGAGCAAGTTTAATGATCAGTGCCGCTGTCGAAACTCACGGAGAGCGCTTCAACCAGCAGGTCAGCGAGGCCCCCTCGTTGCCTGGCATTACTTCGACCAGCAAGGTACTGCAACCAGATCACATGGCGAACCCGAACCGCAAGAAAGTGCTGTTCGTGACGTCCGAAATGGCGGATCTGATCAAGGCCGGCGGCCTTGGCGATGTCTCGGCGGCATTGCCCCGGGCCATGAGCAAGCTGCACGACGTGCGCATCCTGATACCGGGCTATCCGCAAGTGTTGGAAAGCGATAACCCGATCCATATCGTTGGCGAGTTGAGCGGCCATGCCGCGCTGCCGCCGTGCAAGGTCGGCCGCATGGACACCCCCGACGGGCTGGTGATCTATGTGCTCATCTGCCCGGAGCTGTACGACCGTGCGGGTAACCCCTATGGCGCCACCAACGGCCGCGACTGGCCAGACAACCACATCCGCTTCGCCCGCCTGGGCCTTGCCGCCTGCGACATCGCCGCCGGCCATGGCATGGTCCACTGGAAGCCCGACCTGGTGCATGCCCACGACTGGCCGAGCGGCCTGGCACCGGCCTACATGCACTGGCGCGGGGTCAACGTTCCCACCCTGTTCACCATCCATAACTTGGCCTACCAGGGTGTGGTGAGCCTGGCATGCTGCCCCGAGCTGGGCATTCCCGAGCACGCCCTGCAGCAGGAAGGCATGGAATTCTACGGCAAGTTGTCATTCCTCAAGGCGGGGATGGCCTACGCGAGCCATATCACGACCGTAAGCGCCACCTACGCCCAGGAAATCACCACGCCTGATTTCGGCTGCGGCCTGGAAGGTTTCCTCACTAGCAAGGCCCATCAAGGCCTGCTGAGCGGCATCCCCAACGGCATCGACGAAAGCTGGGACTCCGCCACGGACCCACACCTGGTTTGCCCCTTCAGCCTCAACGACTGGGACGGCAAGGCGGTGAACGCCGACCACGTGCGCAACCTCTTTGGCCTAGAGCCGTCGAACGGCCCGCTCTTCGCGGTTGTATCGCGCCTGGTGTACCAGAAAGGCCTGGACCTGACCGAAGGCGTCACTGATTTCATCGTCCGCTCCGGCGGCCAGATCGCGATCATCGGCCGCGGCGAGCCAGAGGAAGAACAGGCGATGCGCGACCTCGCCAAGCGCTACCCCGGCCAAGTGTCTGCCCGCATCGGCTTCAACGAAACCGACGCACGCCGCATGTTCGCCGGCAGTGATTTCCTGCTGATGCCGTCCCGCTACGAGCCCTGCGGCCTCAGCCAGATGTATGCGCAACGCTTCGGGTCGCTGCCAGTGGCACGCAAGACTGGCGGCCTGGCCGACACCATCGAGGATGGCGTCACCGGTTTTCTCTTCGATGAACCTTCCGTGGGCGCCTATGAAGCTGCCTTGAAGCGAGCATTCTATGCGTTCAGCAAGCCCGACTTACTCAATGCCATGCGCTGCCGCGCGATGACTCAGCCGTTTAACTGGTCGCAAGCCGTCGAGCCCTATGCAGCGCTTTATACCAAGCTGGTAAATCGCGCCCATGGGCGGGCCGGGCGGCACTACTGATCGAGGAGTGCCGTAATGGCTGATCAACAACTGGTTCCCTGGGCGCACGGGGCAACCCGCCTGGGCGACGACTTGACCCGCTTCGCCCTGTGGGCGCCCGACGCCAAGCGTGTGAGCGTGGTATTCGACGACGGCGAGGTTCTGGCGATGTCCGCTGAAGCGGACGGCTGGTACGTCGCTGAAAGCGATTGCTCGGCGGGCACCGCCTACCGCTACGAGATCGACGGGGAGCTGCAAGTGCCGGACCCCGCCTCCCGTGCCCAGCAAAGCGACGTGCATTCGGCCAGCGTGGTGGTCGACCACCAGAGCTACCCTTGGCGCCAGGCGCAATGGCAAGGCCGCCCCTGGCACGAGGCGGTGATCTACGAAGTGCATGTAGGGCTGATGGGCGGCTTCGAAGGGGTGGCCAAGCAACTGCCGCGCCTGGCTGCCTTGGGCATCACGGCCATCGAGCTGATGCCTATCGCCGAGTTCCCCGGCGACCGTAACTGGGGCTACGACGGCGTGCTGCCTTATGCCCCGGAGCATGCCTACGGCACGCCGGACCAACTCAAGGCGCTGATCGACACGGCCCACGGCCATGGGCTGATGGTCATCCTGGACGTGGTCTACAACCACTTTGGCCCGGATGGCAATTTCCTCGGCCAATACGCCAAGGGCTTCTTCCGCCATGACAAGCACACGCCCTGGGGCGATGCGATCGACTTCCGCCGGCCGCAGGTGCGTGAGTTCTTCATTGGCAACGCCTTGATGTGGCTGTTCGACTACCGCTTCGACGGGCTGCGCTTCGACGCCGTGCATGCCATCGAAGACCCAGACTTCCTCCAGGAAATGGCCCGCCGCATTCGCAAGGCGACCCCTTCGGGCCGGCACATCTGGCTGAACCTGGAAAACGAGCACAACGAGGCGCATCTGCTACAGCAGGGCTTCGACGCCCAATGGAACGACGACGGCCACAATGCGCTGCACGTGCTGCTTACCGGCGAGCATGAGGCCTACTACGCCGAATACGCCGAGGACACCACCGCCAAGCTGGCTCGCTGCCTGGGCGAGGGCTTCGTGTATCAAGGCCACACCACCACCCAGGGCGTGGCGCGGGGCGAACCCAGCGGCCACCTGCATCCCTCTTCCTTTGTGCTGTTCCTGCAAAACCATGACCAGATCGGCAACCGGGCATTCGGCGAACGCCTGGTGCAGCTCTGCCCGGAGCCGGCCTTGCGCGCGGCAACCACGTTATTGCTGGCTTCGCCGATGATCCCACTGATGTTCATGGGGGATGAATGGGGCGCCTCCGAGCCGTTCCAGTTCTTCACCAGTTTCCATGGGGAGTTGGCCGAGGCGGTGCGCAACGGTCGCCGTGCCGAGTTCAAGGCGTTCAACGCCTTCCAGGACCCGCACCTGCGAGAGAAAATCCCGGACCCCAACGCCCCGGCCACCTTCGAAGCCTCCCGGCCAGCCTTCGAGGATTTCGCCAAGCACCAGCGCGGGCCCTGGGTCGAGCTTTACCTCCACCTGCTCACGTTGCGCCGGCGCGAACTGTTCCACCGCCTGGCAGGTAGCCGCTCGCTGGGCGTGACGGTGCTGGGCGACAAGGCGGTTTCTGCCAAATGGCGCCTGCGCGACGCAACGGTGTGGCAGATCGACCTGAACCTGGGCGAACAACCGGTGCCAGCGCAACTGCCCTTCGAAACCTATCACTTGTTCGACAGTCGCGGCCCGGGTGCTCCACTGGAATCATCCAGCGTGCTGCCTGGCTATACCGCCCTGGTCAGCCTGATTCCCGCTGATGCCCCGGAGGCAGCCCATGAGTAACCAGGCCCTGGAGCAACTCGCCGAGCGCGCGGGTATCGCCATTGAGTGGACCGACGCCAACAATCGCCCGCAGCGCGTATCGCCAGAAGTGCTGCGCAAGGTCCTGACCGCGCTTGGGTATCCAGCGAGTACCGACGAGGACGTCGCCGCCAGCGTGAAGAATGCACAAGAGCAAGCAGACAGCCATGAGCTTGCGCCGCTGTTGACCGCCGACTACGGCCAACCCCTGTCTTTGCAGCGTTGGTTGCCCGCGGGCGCTGCCTGCACGGTGCTGTTGGAAGACGGCGCCACCCTGGAACTGCGCCTGGACAGCCAGGGCGCGTTGCCCGGCATGCTGCCGGTGGGTTACCAGCAAGTACGGGTGGAAGGCCAGCACTTTACGGTAGCGGTGGCCCCGGCGCGGTGCTATGGCGTGGCCGATGCCCTGGAAGCCGCCGCCCCGCGCGCTTGGGGGATCGGTGTTCAGTTGTATTCCCTGCGCCGCCCCCACGATGGCGGCTTCGGCGACACCCAGGCGCTGGAAGCGCTGGTTCGCGCCGCGGGAGAACGCGGTGCCGACGCAGTAGCGATCAGCCCGATGCACGCGATGTTCAGCAGCGACACCACTCGCTACAGCCCCTACTCCCCTTCCAGCCGGTTGTTCCTCAACAGCCTCTATGCAGCGCCCGGTACCGTGCTGGGTGAGCGGGCCCTGCGCGCGGCCATCGAGCGGGCCAACCTGGAAAGCACCTTCACCGAGTTGGAAAACCTTGAGCTGGTGGATTGGCCAAAGGCCGCTGAAGCCAAGCTGCGCCTACTGCGAACGCTGCACGAAGACTTCGGCCAGGGTGAGCACCCGATGCAGGAAGACTTCGCCAGCTTCCGTCATCGTGGTGGCGAGGCCCTCGCCGACCACTGCTGTTTCGAAGCCTTGCAGGCTGAGTGCGCGCGGCGCGGCGAGCCGCAGGACTGGCGACAGTGGCCACCCGCCTGGCGCGACCCACGCAGCGCGGAGGTAGCCCAATTTGCCCAGGCCCATGCCCAGGAAATCGAGTTCTACGCCTTTGGCCAGTGGCTGATCGCCCGGAGCCTGGAGCGTGCCCAAGACGCTGCCCGCGCCAGCGGCATGCGCATCGGCCTGATCGCTGACCTGGCGGTGGGCGCCGACGGTGCCGGCAGCCAGGCCTGGAGCCGTCAGGACGAGCTGCTGGCCGCGCTCACCGTGGGCGCACCGCCAGACATTCTCAACCGCTCGGGGCAAAGCTGGGGCATCTCGGCGTTTTCGCCCGAGGGCTTGAAGCGCCATGGCTTCCGCGCCTTTATCGAGATGCTGCGGGCGAACTTCGCCCATGCCGGCGGCTTGCGTATCGACCATGTGCTGGGCCTGAACCGGCTATGGGTCATCCCCCAGGGCGAAAAACCCACGGAAGGCGCCTACCTGCACTACCCGCTCGATGACCTGCTGCGGTTGCTTGCGCTGGAGTCGTACCGCCACAAGGCGATCGTGCTCGGTGAAGACCTGGGCACCGTGCCAGACGGCCTGCGCGAAAAGCTCGCCGCGCGCGACATCCTCGGCATGCGTGTGCTGTTGTTCGAGCAATACCATTCCGGCGCCTTCAAGCCTTTGCTCGAATGGCCGGACAATGCCCTGGCTACCACCAGCACTCATGACCTGCCCCCCCTCAAAGGTTGGTGGCGCACCAACGAGATCGACTGGAACCGCCGCCTGGAACTGATCGACGAAAAGACCGAGCGGGAGTGGCGGCAAACCCGGGTGGCCGAGAAGAACGGGCTTGAGCATATCCTCAAGCAGGATCCGCAGAACTTCGCCGACGAGCATCACGAGCACGACATCGCCGACCACATCATCGATGCCAGCGTGCGCTTTATCGGCCATACCCGCGCACCGCTGGTGCTGTTGCCGATCGAAGACGCCCTGGGCCTGGTGGAGCAACCCAACCTGCCCGGCACCATAGACGAACACCCCAACTGGCGTCGCCGCCTGACAGGAACCGGCGCTGCCTTGCTTGACCAGCCCGACCCGGCGCGGCGCTTGGAACTCCTTGCCGTAGCCCGCCGCCAAGCTCATGAGCGTGACCGATGAAACCATTTACCGCCAGCATCCGGCTTCAGTTCCACAAAGGCTTCACCCTCGATGATGCAGTCCCGTTGGTACCTTACTTCGAGCGGCTTGGCATCAGCCATGTGTATGCCTCGCCCTTGCTCAAGGCCCGCGCTGGCTCCATGCACGGCTACGACGTAGTCGACCCCACCCAGATCAACCCCGAGCTCGGTGGCGAGCCTGCCTTGCGCCGGCTGGTCGCTGCGCTGCGCGAGCGCAGCATGGGCCTGGTGCTGGATATCGTGTCCAACCACATGGCCGTGGGCGGCTCGACCAACCCCTGGTGGCTGGACCTGCTCGAATGGGGCCGGCGCAGCCCTTACGCCAGCTTCTTCGATATTCAATGGCATTCCCCGGATCCCCTGCTCGAAGGGCAGCTGTTGATCCCCTTCCTGGGCAGCGACTACGGCACCGCGCTGCAGAAGGGGGAAATCCCCCTGCGTTTCGACGCCGAGACCGGCAGCTTCTTCGTGGAGCACTACGAGCACCGCTTCCCGATCAGCCCGCCCGACTACGCCAATATTCTCAGCATCGCCGTGGACAACCGCCTGGAGGCGCTCGGCGAGCGATTCGGCGAGCTGGCCCACGCTTCCGATGCCTATACCGCCGCCCCGGCGCTGCGCCAGGCGTTGGCTGACCTGGCCGCCGAGGGCGCGGTGTTCCGCGCGCTGGAAACCGTGCTCAAGCTGTACGACTCCACGACCCCGGAAGGCTTCGAGCGCCTGCATCGGCTGTTGGAGCGGCAACATTACCGCCTGGCCAGCTGGCGTACCGCAGCGGACGACATCAATTGGCGGCGCTTCTTCGACATCAACGAACTGGGCGGCCTGCGGGTCGAGCGCGCGGAAGTGTTCGAAGCGACCCACGCGAAGATCTTCGAAATGGTGGCCGAAGGGCTGGTGGACGGTCTGCGCATCGACCACGTCGATGGCCTGGCCAACCCCCGTGCTTATTGCCGCAAGCTTCGTCGCCGTGTGCAGCGGCTGCTGGCAGCGCGACCGGCCCAGGCGCAGGTCGAGCACTTCCCGATCTACGTGGAAAAGATCCTCGGTAATGGCGAGCAGCTGCACCGCGAGTGGCAGGTGGACGGCACTACCGGATATGAATTCATGAACCAGGTCTCGCTGTTGCAGCACGACCCCCGCGGCCAGCAATCGCTGACCGACCTTTGGGTCCGGCTCAGCGGCCGCAGCGCCGACTTCATGGAAGAGGTGCGCGCAGGGCGCCGCTTCGTGCTGCATGGCACCCTCGCCGGCGATTTCGAATCGGTTGCCCAGGCCCTCTTGCAGGTCGCACGGGGCGACCTGATGAGCCGCGACTTCACCTTGGGCAGCATCCGCCGCGCCCTGGAAGCGTTGATCGTTCACTACACCGTTTACCGGACCTACATCACCCCTTGCGGCCGCCCGGCCCAGGATGAGCCCTTCTTCGTCCAGGCCGTGGAGGGCGCTCGTGCCAGCATGAGCGAAGGCGACTGGCCGGTGCTGGACTTCCTCGTGCGCTGGCTTGGCGGGGAGCCCTGGCGCTCGCTGCCGCGCGGCCGCCGTCGACAGATGTTGCGCCTGGCCTGTGTGCGCTTCCAGCAGCTGAGTTCGCCCACTGCTGCCAAGGCCATGGAAGACACCGCGTTCTATCGCAGCGCGGTGCTGCTGTCGCGCAACGACGTCGGCTTCGATCCAGAGGTGTTCAGCGCGCCGGCCGAAGCCTTCCACCAAGCTTGCCAAGCCCGCGCCGAAGCGTTCCCACGCAACCTGCTGGCGACCGCCACCCACGACCACAAGCGTGGCGAAGACACCCGTGCGCGGCTGGCGGTGATCAGCGAGCGCAGCACCTGGTATGGGGCACTCATCACCCATTGGCAGGCACTGGCCAGCAGCCTGCGCGGCGAATATGCCGATGGCCCGGCGCCGTCCGGTGGCGACGAAGCCATGCTCTACCAGGCCCTGCTGGGCAGTTGGCCGCTGGACCTGGGCGCTGAGGATTCGACGGCCCTTGAGCAGTACGCCGAACGAATGCTCCAGTGGCAGCAGAAGGCACTGCGCGAGGCCAAGCTGGTCAGCAGCTGGAGCGCGCCGAACGAGGCGTACGAAGGCGCCTGCAGAGATTTCCTGCATAACCTGCTGACGGCACCGAGCGCACTGCCGCTGCGTCAATCCATTGTTTCTGCGGTGCAGGTACTGGCACCCGCCGGCGCCTTGAACAGCCTTGTGCAATGCACCCTGAAGGCCACCGCGCCAGGGATCCCCGACCTGTATCAGGGCACCGAGTACTGGGATTTCAGCCTGGTCGACCCGGATAACCGGCGGCCCGTGGACTACACTGCCCGCAGCGTTGCCCTGGGGGAAGAGCAGGCGGCGCCCGCGCTGCTGGGCCATTGGCAGGACGGCCGGGTCAAACAGGCGCTGATCGCGGCGCTGCTCCACGCCAGGGCGCAGCACCCGGCACTGTTTCTGCAAGGCGACTATCTGCCTTTGGAAACTGGCGGGGAGCAGGCGAACCGGATCGTGGCGTTCGCTCGTCACTATCAGGGCCGCTATGCCATCGTGGTCGTGCCGCGCCTATGCAGCGATTTGCTCAGCGAGGGGGAGCTGCTGATTCCCGCGGAAAAATGGGGGGATACCTATGTCCGGCTTCCTGAAAACCTTTTGCAGCCTGAATTTAAGGGACTTTTTGCAACTCAGGCAGTCACATTGGACAAGGACTTGCGGATGAGCGCGGCGCTGAAGGAATTCCCCGTCAATCTCTATCTACAAAGTGACTCGTGATCAGGAGCATGGATATGAGCGTAAGCGATAAGCGCATTGAAGAGTTTGCCTACTATATCTGGGAGTCCGAAGGGCGCCCGGAAGGCCATGCCTCGCGGCATTGGGAAATGGCGCGCAAGCTCGCCGAGGCCGAGGACAAGGCCCCAGCCAAGTTGCCAAAGAAGGCACCTAAAAACCCTAACAAGGGTAGCGCCGTTCAAACGGCTGCCAAGGCTCCGGCTCCGGCAGCCGCCCCAGCCCGTGCCAAGAGCAGCAAGCCTTCGGGCAAGGCTGCCGCCAGTAACTCCGCGGAGGCGCCGAAGGCACCTGCCAAGGCCGCTCCGAAAGTAGCCGCCGAGAAAAAACCTCGAGCTGCGAAAAAACCCGCGGCCAGTTGATCCGCACCCGGCGCGTCGACACGACGGCCGCCGGGTCACACCGAAGTAGTGCCCCGGCCGCTTCAAGCGGTCGTTCGGGCTTGCGTACTCCCGCGGTCCAGCCGCCTCCACACCACTTTCTTTTTTCTAGCGTTTGAAACGTGAAGGACACCCCATGAGCCGGCAAAACAAACCCGAACCCGCCGCGGACAGCAGCTCCGCCAATATCCCTGCTTCTGTTATCGATCCAACGCGCATGCGCGAGGGCCTACCCTTCCCGCTCGGCGCCACCTGGGACGGGCTGGGGGTCAACTTTGCGCTCTTTTCCGCCAATGCCACCAAAGTGGAGCTGTGCCTGTTCGACCCCAGTGGCGAACATGAAGTCGCCCGCATCGAGCTGCCTGAATACACCGATGAGATCTATCACGGCTACCTGCCAGACGCCCACCCGGGGCTGATCTACGGCTACCGCGTGTACGGGCCCTATGACCCGGAGAACGGTCATCGCTTCAACCCAAACAAGCTGCTGATCGACCCCTACGCCAAACAGCTGGTCGGTGAACTGAAGTGGTCCGAAGCGCTGTTCGGCTACACCATCGGCCACCCCGACGGCGACCTGAGCTTCGACGAACGCGACAGCGCCCCCTTCGTGCCCAAGTGCAAGGTGATCGACCCGGCCTATACCTGGGGCCAGGACCAGCCAGTGCGGGTGCCATGGGACAAGACCGTCATCTACGAAGCGCATGTGCGTGGCCTGACCATGCGTCACCCTTCGGTGGCCGAGCCGGTACGCGGCACCTTTGCCGGCTTGAGCAACCCAGATGTGCTCGACCACCTGAAAAAGCTGGGCGTGTCTTCTATCGAGCTGTTGCCGATCCACGGTTTCGTCAACGACCAGCATTTGCTGCAAAAGGGCCTGAACAACTACTGGGGCTACAACTCCATTGCGTTCTTCGCGCCCCACGCCCGTTACCTGGCCAGTGGCAAGATCGCCGAGTTCAAGGAAATGGTCGCGCACCTGCACGATGCCGGCCTGGAAGTGATCCTCGACGTGGTCTACAACCACACCGCCGAGGGCAACGAACAGGGCCCTACCCTGTCCATGCGGGGGATCGACAACGCGTCCTACTACCGCCTGATGCCCGATAACAAACGCTTCTACATTAACGATTCCGGCACCGGCAACACCCTCGACCTGAGCCACCCCTGCGTGTTGCAGATGGTCACCGACTCGCTGCGCTACTGGGCCTCGGAAATGCACGTGGACGGCTTCCGCTTCGACCTGGCCACCATCCTGGGGCGCTATCACGACGGTTTCAGCGAGCGCCACAGCTTCCTCGTGGCCTGCCGCCAGGACCCGGTGCTGCGTTCGGTCAAGTTGATCGCCGAGCCGTGGGACTGTGGCCCCGGTGGTTATCAGGTGGGCGGCTTCGCACCCGGCTGGGCCGAGTGGAACGACCGCTTCCGCGACACTGTGCGCGCGTTCTGGAAAGGCGACGACGGCAAGCTGGCCGACTTCGCAGCCCGCATGACTGGCTCCGGCGAGCTGTTCAACCAGCGCGGCAGGCGTCCGTTCAGCTCGGTCAACTTCATCACCGCCCACGACGGCTTCACGCTCCGGGACCTGGTGTCCTACAACGAGAAGCACAACGAAGAGAACGACGAAAACAACCAGGACGGCACCAGCAACAACCTGTCCTGGAACCATGGCGTGGAAGGCCCCACCGACGATCGCAACATCGTTGAACTGCGCCTGCGGCAAATGCGTAACTTCTTCGCGACCCTGCTTTTCGCCCAAGGCACGCCAATGATCGTGGCCGGTGACGAGTTCGCCCGCACGCAAAACGGCAATAACAATGCTTACTGCCAGGACAGCGAAATCGGCTGGGTGAATTGGGACCTGGACGAAGACGGCACCCAGCTGCTCAAGTTCGTGCGCCGCCTGACCAAGCTGCGCCTGGCCTACCCGATGCTGCGGCGCAACCGCTTCCTGGTGGGCACCTACAACGAAGAAATCGGCGTCAAGGACGTGACCTGGCTGGACCCGCAGGGCAACGAGATGACTTCCGAGCAGTGGCAGGAAGGCCACGGCCGCGCGCTGGCGATGCTGCTCGATGGCCGCGCGCAACCCACGGGCATCCGCAAGCGCGGTGACGACGCCACCTTGCTGATCATCGTTAACGCGCACCACGACGTGGTCAACTTCAAGCTGCCGGAAGTCCCGCAGGGCAAGCACTGGAACTGCCTCGTCGACACCAACCGGCCCGCGCTGCGCGAGCATGAACCGCTGACCTTCGGTAGCGAATTCATGGTCACCGGCCGCTCGTTCCTGTTGTTCGAGCTGCATCGCGAAGAAGAGGATTGACCGATCCACTTACAAGCGTAGTGACGTAGCGGCCGGGCTTGCCCACGACTGGGCCTGGCACCGTGTAACGCCCGGTCGCCGGCAAGCCGGGCGCTACGAAGAGCGAGCGTAAGGGTCTGTAGCAGCCGGGTTCGCCCGCTACTGGTCTGACCACCGCGTCACACCCGGTCGCCGGCAAGCCGGGTGCTACGTTTTCGAGGCATAGGTGCCAGGGATCTGGGCGCCTGTCTCGGATAAAGCCGCTGGCAGGGCGCTCGGAACTGCTTTTGCAAAGGCCAGTCTTAGCCTATGACCCTTTTCGTTTCGAGGAGCGACCGTGTACGCCGAACCAGCCGAGGGTGCCAGCAACCTGCATGGGGGCGCTAAACGCGACCGTGAAGTCCATCGTATACGGGTGCTCACGGTCAATACCCATAAGGGATTCACAGCGTTCAACCGCCGTTTCATCCTCCCGGAATTGCGCGAGGCGGTGCGAAGCACCAGCGCCGATATCGTGTTCCTCCAAGAAGTGCTTGGCGGCCATGACCGCCATGCCACGCGGTTCGCCAACTGGCCGCAGATGTCCCAATACGAATTCCTGGCCGACAGCATGTGGCCTGAGTTTGCCTATGGCCGTAATGCGGTATATCCGGACGGGCATCATGGCAACGCTCTGCTGTCCAAATACCCGATCCTGCATTATCGCAACCTGGACGTGTCCATCACCGGGCCGGAACGCCGCGGCTTCCTGCATTGCGTGCTACAAGTGCCTGGGCATGAAGATGGGGTGCACGCCATCTGCGTGCACCTGTCGCTGCTGGAGCATCACCGTCAACAACAGCTGCAGTTGCTGCGTCAGCTTCTGGATTCCTTGCCAGCACATGCACCGGTAATCATCGCAGGGGATTTCAACGACTGGCAGCTCAAAGGCAACGCTACCCTCGCCCGCCAGGGGGACCTGCACGAGGCCTTCGAGCACAACCTGGGGCGGTTGCCGAAAACCTATCCCGCGCGTTTTCCGATGTTACGGCTCGACCGCATCTACCTGCGCAACGCCACCAGCCACGAGCCGCGGATACTCGGCACCAAGCCTTGGACCCATCTCTCGGACCACCTGCCCCTGGCGGTCGAAGTCCATCTCTGACCCTGCATACCGCGTGCTTGTAGCTACAAGGAGCGGGCGCAGCTCGCCAGCGCGGTACACCTGCCAAAGAAAAGGGCGCCGGTTCGCGGGCTTTGCCCGCTCCTACAGCCATTGCGGCGTGCTTGTAGGAGCGGGCGCAGCTCGCTACTGCGGTACACCTGCCAAAGAAAAAGGGCGCCGGTTCGCGGGCTCTGCCCGCTCCTACAGCCATTGCAGTGTGCTTGTAGGGGCAGGCGCCGCTCGCTAATGCGGTACACCTAACGAAGAAAAGGGCGCCGGTTCGCGGGCTTTGCCCGCTCCTACAGCCATTGCGGCGTGCTGTAGGAGCGGGCGCAGCTCGCTACTGCGGCACACCTGCCGAAGAAAAGGGCGCCGGTTCACGGGCTTTGCCCGCTCCTACAGCCATTGCAGTGTGCTTATAGGGGCAGGTGCAGCTTGCTAATGCGGTATACCTGCCAAAGAAAGGGGATGGTTCGCGGGCTTTGCCCGCTCCTACGGCCATTGCGGCGTGCTTGTAGGAGCGGGCGCAGCTCGCTAATGCGGTACACCTGCCACAGAAAAGGGGACGGTTCGCGGGCTTTGCCCGCTCCTACGGCCATTGCGGTGTGCCTATAGGAGCAGGCGCAGCCTGCGAAACGCGAGCGCGGCGTATCAGGCTATCAACCCTCCAGGCGGGCCTGCTTGACCACCTCGGGCTGCATGATCAACACACCCAGCGGCGGCAGGTTGAGGGTCAGCGAATGGGCCTGGCCATGGCTTTGAATAGCCTCGGCGAGCACACCGCCGCTGTTGCCGTAGTTGGAACCGGCATACACCTCCGCGTCGCTGTTGAACACTTCGCCCCAATACCCTTGCGCCGGCACGCCGATGCGGTAGGCCTCGCGCGGCACCGGGGTGAAGTTGGCGACCACCAGCAGCGGCTCACCCTGCCGGCTCCAGCGCAGCCAGGCGTACACGCTGTTGACCGAATCGTCGCCGATCAGCCACTGGAAGCCCTGCGGCAGGCTGTCCTGCTCGTGCAGCGCGGGCTCTTCGCGATACAAGCGGTTGAGGTCGCTTACCGCCTGTTGAACGCCCTTGTGCTCCGAGTACTGGGTCAGGTACCAGTCCAGCTGGTGATCGTGGTTCCACTCCCGCCATTGGCCGAATTCGCAGCCCATGAACAGCAACTTCTTGCCCGGGTGAGTCCACATGAACGCCAGGTAAGCCCGCAGGTTGGCAAATTTCTGCCAGCGGTCGCCGGGCATTTTGTCGATGAGGGACTTCTTGCCATGCACCACTTCGTCATGGGAAATGGGCAGCACGAAGCGCTCTGAGTAGGCATACACCAACCCAAAGCTCAGCTCGTTATGGTGATGCTGACGATGGATCGGGTCGTTCTGGATGTAATGCAGGGTGTCGTGCATCCAGCCCATGTTCCATTTGTACGAGAAGCCCAGGCCGCCTTGCTGTGTGGTCTGGCTCACGCCCGGCCACGCCGTGGACTCTTCCGCAATCACTAGCGCACCGGGGGTTTCCTGTGCGACCACGTCGTTGAGGTGGCGGAGGAATTCAATGGCTTCGATGTTTTCTCGGCCACCGTACTGGTTCGGTATCCACTCACCCGCCTTGCGGGAATAATCCCGGTACAGCATGGAGGCCACCGCATCCACACGCAGGCCGTCGATGTGGTAGTGCTTCAGCCAGTGCAGGGCCGAGGCGATCATGAACCCATGGACCTCGGTGCGGCCCAGGTTGTAGATCAGGGTATTCCAGTCCTGATGGAAGCCTTCCAGCGGGTTGTCGTATTCGTACAGCGCGGTACCGTCGAACCGGGCCAGGCCGTGCTCGTCGGTGGGGAAATGCGCTGGAACCCAGTCTAGGATTACCCCGATCCCCGCCCGGTGGCAGGCGTCCACGAACGCCGCGAATTCATCTGGCTCACCAAAGCGCGCCGAGGGTGCGAATTGCGACAGCGGCTGATAGCCCCAGGAACCACCGAAGGGGTGCTCCATCACCGGCATCAACTCGATGTGGGTAAAGCCCAGTTGCTGGATATAGGGAATCAACCGACCCCCCAGTTCACCCCAGCGGTATTGCCGGCTGACTTCGCCGGCTTCGTCCGTTTCCACCATCCAGGAACCGGCATGCAGCTCGTAGATCGACAGCGGCTTGTCCACACCAGCGTTAGTCTGGCGCTGCTCCATCCAGGCCTGGTCGCCCCACTGATGGTGCAACCGGGTCGCGACACGAGAACCGGTGGCCGGCGGCAGCTCCGTCCAGCGAGCAAGCGGGTCGGCCTTGAGCGGCAGGATCCCGTGCTGGCCCAGCACTTCGTACTTGTAGATCTCGCCCACTTGCAACGCGGGAATGAAGATCTCCCACACGCCACTGGGGTGGCGCAGGCGCATCGGATGACGGCGGCCATCCCAGCCGTTGAAATGGCCGACCACGGAAACGCGCCGGGCATTGGGCGCCCAGACCGAGAAACGCACGCCTTCCACGCCATTGACGTTGATGACCTGCGAGCCCATGGCATCGCTCAAGTTGCGGTGGTTGCCCTCGGCGAAGAGGTAGAGGTCCATCTCGCCGAGCTGTTCATCGAAGCTGTAGGGGTCGTGGCAAACCTGCACCCCGGTGGCCCAGTGGATTTTCAGCCGGTAACCCCGGGCGTCCGTTACCTTGCCCGCGAACAGCCCCGGTACCGAGGGATGTTCTTCAAGTTGGCCGAACACCTCGT
>NZ_JANZKJ010000021.1 GCF_025642975.1 Pseudomonas sp. RIT-PI-S | reverse complement strand
AAGGGGCGTCAACACTTTTGTTTCAATTAGGTGAATCCCCTCGTTTAGCGCCTTATAGGCTAGGGAAGGCGAATTGCGAAGCCTCATGGCTAGCGCGTTGCGGCCAACGCTGGGTAATCGCCTTGCGACGGGTGTAGAAGCGCACGCCGTCCGGGCCATAGGCATGCAGGTCGCCGAACAGCGAGCGCTTCCAACCGCCGAAGCTGTGATAGGCCACGGGCACCGGCAGTGGCACGTTGACGCCAACCATGCCTACCTCTATCTCGTCGCAGAACAGCCGAGCCGCTTCACCGTCCCGGGTGAAGATGCAGGTGCCATTGCCGTATTCATGATCGTTGATCAGCTGCATGGCTTCTTCCAGGCTGTCAACGCGCACGATGCACAACACCGGGCCGAAGATCTCTTCTTTATAGATGCGCATTTGCGGGGTAACCCGATCGAAGAGGCAACCACCGAGGAAGAACCCCTCTTCGTGCCCGCTCACACTGAGGCCGCGCCCATCGACCACCAACTGCGCACCGGCCTGCACGCCGTCATCTACATACCCGCGTACTTTGTCGCGATGCTGGGCGGTGACCAGCGGGCCCATGTCTAGACCACAGCTGGTGCCAGCGCCGATTTTAAGCGCTTTGATCTGGGGCGTAAGGCGGGCCACCAGCGCATCCGCAATTTGATCACCCACGCAAACGGCAACGGAGATCGCCATGCAGCGCTCGCCACAGGAACCGTAAGCCGCGCCCATCAGGGCACTCACAGCATTATCGAGGTCTGCATCGGGCATCAGTACTGCATGGTTCTTCGCTCCACCCAGCGCCTGAACCCGCTTGCCGCGCGCCGCGCCTTCCTTATAGATGTATTCGGCGATCGGCGTGGAGCCCACGAAGCTAATAGCCTTCACTTCCGGGGCTTCGATCAATGCATCCACCGCTACCTTGTCGCCATGCACCACGTTCATCACGCCTGGCGGCAACCCAGCTTCCTGCAGCAATTGGGCGATATAAAGCGTGGAGCTCGGATCGCGCTCGGACGGTTTGAGGATGAAGCAATTGCCGCAGACGATGGCCAGTGGGTACATCCACAGCGGCACCATGGCCGGGAAGTTAAACGGGGTAATCCCGGCCACTACGCCCAGTGGCTGGAAGTCCGACCACCCGTCGATGTTCGGCCCCACGTTGCGGCTGTACTCACCCTTGAGGATTTCAGGAGCGGCGCAGGCGAATTCCACGTTTTCAATCCCCCGCTTGAGCTCACCGGCGGCATCTTCCAGGGTTTTGCCATGCTCTTCGCTGATCAACTGAGCGATCTTGTCTTCGTTCTGTTCGAGCAACTGCTTGAAGCGGAACATGACTTGCGCGCGCTTGGCTGCCGGGGTGCGCCGCCATGCAGGGAAGGCAGCCTTGGCGGCATCGATGGCGCGCTGCACGGTGGCCGTGTCGGCCAGCTGTACCCGCCCGGTGGCAGCACCGGTGGACGGGTTGAAAACCTCTGCGGTGCGATCACCGGAAGTAACCAGGTCGCCATTGATCAGGTGTTGGATGGTGCTCATTGCATGCTCCGGTTATCAGTCGATCTGGTTCAGGGCGTCGCCCACTGCGTCGAACAGGCGGTCCATTTCTTCGGCGGTCGCATTGAAGGTCGGGCCGAACTGCAACGTGTCTCCGCCGTAACGAACATAGAAGCCTTTCTGCCACAGCTTCATCGCCGCCTCGTAAGGGCGCACGATGGCATCACCGTCACGCGGTGCGATCTGGATGGCCCCGGCCAGGCCGAAGTTACGAAGGTCGACAATGTGCTTGGCACCTTTTACGCCATGCAGCGCCGCTTCGAATTTGGGCGCCAGCTCTGCCGCGCTTTGCACCAGGTTTTCCTTGAGCAACAGGTCCAGCGCAGCAATGCCCGCGGCGCATGCCACAGGGTGAGCCGAATAGGTATAGCCATGGGGAAACTCGACCGCATACTCAGGCGTAGGCTGCGCCATGAAGGTCTGGTAGATCTCACTGCTTGCGATGACCGCACCCATGGGGATCGCGCCGTTAGTCAGCTGCTTGGCGATACACATCAGGTCTGGGGTGACGCCAAAGGTGGTGGCGCCGAACATGCTGCCGGTGCGGCCGAAACCGGTAATGACCTCGTCGAAGATCAGCAGGATGTTGTGCTGATCGCAGATTTCGCGCAGGCGCTTGAGGTAGCCCTTAGGGGGTGGCAATACACCTGCGGAACCGGCGACCGGCTCAACGATGACCGCGCCGATGTTGGACGCATCGTGCAGTTCGATCAGCCGCAGCAGATCATCGGCCAAGGCCACCCCACCTTCTTCCGGCATGCCACGCGAGTAAGCATTAGCTGGCAACAGCGTATGGGGCAGGTGGTCCACATCTAGCAATTGGCCGAACAGTTTACGGTTACCGTTCACGCCGCCGAGGCTGGTACCGGCGATGTTCACACCGTGATAGCCGCGGGCCCGGCCGATCAATTTGGTCTTGGTGGCCTGGCCTTTCAATCGCCAGTAGGCGCGGACCATTTTCACGGCGGTATCGGCGCACTCGGAGCCGGAGTTGGTGAAGAACACGTGGTTCAGCTCACCTGGGGTCAGCGCAACGATCTTCTCCGCCAGCTGGAACGACAGCGGGTGGCCATACTGGAACGCTGGCGAGTAATCCAGCACGCCCAACTGCTTGGCTACCGCTTCTTGGATCTCTTTGCGAGTGTGGCCTGCGCCGCAGGTCCAAAGCCCGGAGAGGCTGTCGTAGATCTGCCGGCCGCGGTCGTCGGTCAGGTAACGCCCTTGCGCCGCCACGATCATCCGCGGGTCGCGCTGGAAATTGCGGTTGGCCGTGTAGGGCATCCAATGCGCGTCCAGTTTGAGCTGGCTCGCCAGCCCGGCGGGTGCATTCTCTGGCATGTTCATCTGAAACCTCTTATGGGTGGCAGCGTGGGTTGCTGATTGCCGCTAAGTTCGCATGGGCATAAAGTCTGTAAAACCTTATTTTTCCAATCTTCAGACCGAGCCTTACTAAACAATGAGCAGACGCGATCCCCTTGCCCAAGTGAGCGACTTCGACATCCGCCTGCTTCGCATCTTCCGCAGCGTAGTGGAATGTGGCGGGTTTTCCGCGGCTGAAAACGTACTCGGCATTGGCCGCTCCGCTATCAGCCAGCAGATGAGCGACCTGGAGCAACGCCTAGGGTTACGCCTGTGTCAGCGCGGGCGGGCCGGGTTCTCGCTGACCGAGGAAGGTCGTGAGGTGTACCAGTCTTCGCTGCAACTGCTGGGGGCGTTGGAGAACTTCCGCACAGAGGTCAATGGCCTGCACCAACACCTGCGCGGGGAACTCAACATCGGCCTAACCGATAACCTGGTCACCCTGCCACACATGCGTATTACCCACGCCCTGGCGCAGCTCAAGGAGCGAGGGCCAGACGTGCGCATCAATATCCGCATGAATGCGCCCAGCCAGGTCGAGCAAGGCGTGCTGGATGGCAGCCTGCATGTAGGGGTGGTGCCGCAGGCAAGCGCGTTGTCGGGTCTCGAATATCAGCCGCTGTACAGCGAACGTTCCCTGCTGTATTGCGCGGTAGGCCATCCGCTGTTTTATGCAGACGATGCCACGCTAGATGATCAGCGCCTCAACAGCCAAGAAGCCATCGCGCCTACGTTCAGGCTCCCGGGTGACATCCAGGCGCACTATCAAGCGCTCAATTGCAGCGCCAGCGCTTCCGACCGCGAAGGCATGGCCTTTTTGATTCTTACCGGCCGCTACATTGGCTATCTGCCAGACCACTACGCCGATACCTGGGTGCAGCAGGGCCGGCTGCGCGCGTTGAAACCCAGACAACGCTTTTATGACCTTGGCCTTTCCTGGGTCACCCGCAAGGGCCGGCGCCCCCATTTAGTGCTGGAAAGTTTTCTCGAACAGCTGGCCTCCACGCGCTAGCTTTGTATACAAAACGCCTATGCTGGTGTAACCAATAGTGTTGACCCTCTGCCTTTGCCTGAAGCCCAAAACCTGAGCAGTTGGACAAGTTCTTGCAACGCGCTTTGCACATTCGCTTACAGACGTGAGTCCTCAGCCATCGGAGCAATGCCAGCATGCCCCCTGATCAATCCGCCAATCCGGAACTGCTCTACAACCTGGAAGATCGCCCCGCTCCGTTTCCGGCGATGCTCGCAGCACTGCAACATGTGCTTGCCAGCTTCGTTGGAATTATCACGCCACCACTGATCATCGGCTCGGCGCTTGGCCTGAACGCCTATCTGCCGTACCTGATCAGCATGGCCTTGATGGTTTCAGGGGTAGGGACGTTCATCCAGGCGCGCCGTCCCTGGGGCATCGGCGCTGGAATGATCTGCCTGCAGGGCACGAGCTTCGCCTTTCTCGGCGCAATCCTCTCCGCAGGCTTTATGGTCCGGCAACGGGGGGGCAGCCCGGAGGACATCCTGGCGATGATCTTTGGCATTTGCTTTTTCGGCTCGCTGGTACAAGTGGTGCTGAGCCGGTTCATCGGGCAGATGCGGCGCGTGCTTACCCCGCTGGTGACCGGCATCGTGATCACGCTGATCGGCATCAGCCTGATCAAGGTCGGCATCACCGATCTCGGCGGCGGGTTCGGCGCCGCGGATTTCGGCGCGCCGGGAAACCTTGGGCTCGGTGCCTTCGTGCTGGTGCTGGTAGTCGCGCTGAGCCGCTCCGAGTCGCCCTGGCTGCGCCTGTCGGCGATCATCATCGGGTTGGCCGCGGGTAGCGTGGCCGCCTGGTTCACCGGCAAGTTGGTCCCCCAGGCCATGCCCGACGTGCCCCTGATCACGTTGCCGGTGCCCTTTCGCTTCGGCTTCGCCTTCGACTGGGGCGTATTCCTTCCCGTAGCGTTGATTTACCTGATCAGCAGTATCGAAACTGTCGGCGACCTTACCGCCAACTGCATGCTGTCGCATCAGCCCTTACAGGGGCCTACATATGTGGCGCGGCTCAAAGGCGGCGTGCTCGGCGACGGCGTCAGTTGCATGATCGCCGCGACCTTCAGCGCTTTTCCCAACACCACCTTCGCCCAGAACAACGGGGTTATCCAGCTGACCGGTGTCGCTAGCCGCTATGTGGGCTTATATATCGGCGCCATCCTGTTCGTGCTCGGCTTGGTACCAGCGATCGGGGCGGTGCTGCAGCAGATTCCCAAACCAGTACTCGGCGGCGCGACCCTGGTGATGTTTGGCAGCGTAGCGGCGGCGGGTGTGCGGATCATCGCGCAGAACGTGCTGGACCGCCGCAATATGCTGATCATCGCCACCGCCTTCGGGGTCGGCCTCGGGATCGCCGCGCAACCAGAGCTGCTGCACCATATGCCCAAGGTGGTGCAGAGCCTGTTCGATTCGGCCATTACCAGCGGCGGGGTGACAGCGCTGCTGATGAACCTGATTCTGCCGGGCCGCTGCGAAGCCCGCGCTGTGGAGGTTACGAACGTGCCTGGGGCACCTGTGGAAAAGCACGTTTAGGCTTGTCTGTTGCCTGTGGGTGCGTTATGAACGCTGCTTAACGCCCCACAGCCTCCCGGAAAACCTATGCCCTTTCTCGTTCCCGCCCACAGCGCCCAGCCGAACGGCAAGCCCGCGAGCCGCATTCGCCAGAAGAACGAAGAGGCGATCATCAAAGCCGCCGAAGACGAGTTCGCCCGGCATGGGTTCAAGGGGACCAGCATGAACACCATCGCCATCAAGGCGAACCTGCCAAAGGCCAACCTGCATTACTACTTTACCAACAAGCTGGGCCTCTACATTGCAGTGTTGAGCAACATCATCGAACTGTGGGACAGCACCTTCAATCATCTCAGCAGTGACGACGATCCCGCCGAAGCCTTGACCCGCTACATCCGCGCGAAGATGGAATTTTCCCGGCGCAACCCCCAGGCGTCGCGCATCTTTGCCATGGAAATAATCAGCGGCGGTGAATGCCTGAACGATTATTTCAGCCAAGACTATCAACTCTGGTTCAAAGGCCGCGCCGCAGTCTTCGAGCAGTGGATCGCCGCTGGCAAAATGGACCCGGTCGATCCAGTACACCTGATCTTCCTGCTGTGGAGCAGTACCCAACACTACGCAGACTTCGCTAGCCAGATCTGCCGGGTTACCGGTAAGTCGCGGCTTACCCGGGCAGACTTCGATCAAGCGGCGGACAACCTGATCCGCATTATCCTTACCGGGTGCGGCATTCTTCCCAAGGTGCCGGCTGGCAGCCAAGCCTGATGACTTTTACCCTGTCAGGCGTTTCGCAATACCGCGAAGACATCCGCAAAAGCCGCTTTCTTGCGATCGCCGGGCCAATCGACAGCCCGGAACAGGCCCAGGCATTCCTCCAGGCAAACAGCGACCTGCAAGCGACCCATAATTGCTGGGCATGGAAACTGGGCATGCAGTACCGCAGCAGCGACGACGGTGAACCCGGCGGCACCGCGGGGCGGCCGATCCTGGCCGCGATCGAAGCGCAAGACTGCGATCGGGTAATGGTGGTAGTGACGCGCTGGTATGGCGGTATCCAGCTCGGTACCGGCGGCCTTGCCCGGGCCTATGGCGGGTGCGCCAACAAGTGCTTGCAGCAGGCCGAAAAGCACCTGCTGGTGGCCAGGGAGGCCTTCCGTTGCGAATGTACCTTTAGCGAACTGGCACTGGTGAGGCTGCGAATCGGTGAGGCAGGCGGGGAAGTGCTCAAGGAGGTGTTCGAGGCGAACGGCGTACACCTGGACCTGGCTCTGCCACCGGCAGCGATCCCCGAGCTTGCGGCGCAACTTGCACATTTAAGCAGGGGCCGCCTGCTGCTTTCCCCCTTGTAATGTTGTTCACATCTGCTGTGCGTGTGGCTGTGGATAAACTATGGGTACCTCTTTTTCGAGCAACAAACCCGGGGCTTTAACGCGGCTGTTCGTTTTTTGATCAACCCGTTTGGTACGCATCAAAACCTTTTAAGGTCAATACCTTAAGTCGCGCCCTACAGCGCCTTGATGCGTGTTTATTCCGGTTCCCCACAGTTCGTGTGAGCCTGCCTGTGGATAAGCCGTGTGTGAACCTCTACACCCTAGGAGTCACAAGGCCTCGGCAACCTTGATCATTTTTTGAACAGCGCCCGGGCAAGGCCAACCCCTCGGCTTGGCCTATGCTGTAGCTTTTTCCGACTGGAACTTCACGATGGCTAACGAAAAGCATGCACTGATCATAGGCGCCTCAAGAGGGCTCGGCCTGGGCCTGGCGCAGCGCCTGCGCACCGAAGGCTGGCAAGTCACGGCGACGGTGCGCGGCAACCCGCCGGCTCAACTTGAAGAGGCACAGATCCAGGTCGAACCGCTTGAAATGAATGACCTGGCCAGCCAGGACACCTTGGCCAAGGCGTTGGCTGGCCAGGTATTCGACATCGTTTTCATCAACGCCGGGGTCATGGGCCCCACGGGCTCTCTGGATGCGGTTACTCCCGAGGCCTTCTCTTCACTCTTCACCACCAATGTATTGTCGCCGGTGCGCCTGGCTAAACGCCTTGTGAGTAACTTGCGGCCCGGTACCGGCGTATTGGCCTTCATGAGCTCGACGCTCGGCACGGTCACCTCGCCAGACGCAGTCGAGGCTCCGCTTTACAAGGCGAGCAAAGCTGCACTGAACTCGATGGTCAATACCTTTGCGATCCAGCTGCCGGAACCGCGGCCCGCGGTGTTGTGCATGCACCCGGGCTGGGTGAAGACCGACATGGGTGGGCCGCAGGCGGACATCGACGTCGCTACCAGCGCCGAGGGTATGGTCCGCCAGCTGCAGGCTTATGCCGGACGGGCAGGCCTGCACTTCATCAATTACAAAGGGGAAACCATGCCTTGGTAGGCCTATAGCCCTAGCAACGAGAGCATGACGAAGGTGCCGAACAATACGAAATGCGTCATGCCCTCGATGGCATTGGTTTCACCATCGTTGAGGTTGATCGCACAGATAAGCAGCGTGATGAAAACCATCACCGATTGCACTGGCGTCATCGCCATCTGGAAGGGCTGACCGCTGTAGAGCGCCATGGCCTCCATTACCGGGACGGTGAGGATCACCGTGGACAGCGAGGCGCCAAGGGCAATGTTGACCACGGACTGCATACGGTTGGCCAGGGCCGCCCGCAGGGCCGTGAGGATCTCTGGCGAGGCAGAGATTGCCGCGACGAGAATCGCCGACACCACCGGCGGCGCCCCGCTGCCCTCCAGGCCCACGTCCATGGCCTTGGACATCACCTCTGCCAAAGCACCGATCACCGCCACACCAAACACCAGCACTGCGATCGATACACCGCTGGGCACAGAAGCCTCATGGGCGTCATTGGTAGGGTGCTTACGCTTTTTTTCCGGGTAGTGGTAGCTGAAGAAATAACTGTGCGGCCCCACCTGCATGCGTAGGAAAACGCTATACAGCACGACCATCGCACCGATGGTGAATGCGGAATAGACCTCCCAGCGCCCCTGCGGAATGAACTCCGGCACCACCATCGATACGCCCATGGCCGTAAGGATCATCACGCTGTAGGTACGCGCGGAGTCATCGTTATAGCTTTGCTCGCCATGCTTGATCCCACCCATCAGCGCCGCCAAGCCGAGTATGCCGTTGATATCGAGCATCACCGCTGAGTAGATGGTATCCCGCACCAAGGTCGGCGACGGTGAGTTGTTCATCATGATGGCCAGGATGACCACTTCCACCAGCACCGCGGCGAGGGTGAGGATCATCGTGCCATACGGGTCTCCCACTTTTTCGGCGAGCAGCTCGGCATGGTGCGCAACGCGCAGCGAGGCAAAGATGATCGCTACAACCAAAAGCCCTGCACTCAGCAGGGCCACGCCATGCCCGCCATGGACCATCGTCGGCTCCAGCGGATAGGCCACCACGGCCGCTACCAGCGCAAGCAACAGGAACTTTTCCTCGGCGATCTGCCTGAACATGGCAATCCTTTATTAACGGCATCGAAGTAGTACTGACTATCGCAGCGCAACGATGGTTTCGCCGCGACATTGGCGCCCGTGCGAACACCTCGTGGGCAGAGTAAAATACGCGCCAATGACTTTCAGAGAATTCCCTATGTACAACTGGCTCAACACCCTTCCCAAGGCAGAATTGCATATGCACCTGGAAGGCTCTCTGGAGCCTGAGTTGCTGTTCGCCCTGGCTGAGCGCAACCGCATCGCGTTGCCGTGGGCAGATGTGGACGCCCTGCGCTCGGCTTATGCATTCAACAACCTGCAGGAATTTCTCGACCTCTATTACCGAGGCGCGGATGTGCTGCGCACCGAGCAGGACTTCTACGACCTGACTTGGGCCTACCTGGAACGCTGCAAGGCGCAGAACGTGGTGCACACCGAGCCGTTCTTCGACCCGCAGACGCACACCGACCGGGGCGTTGCCTTCGAGGTGGTACTCAACGGCATCACCGCCGCGCTCAAGGACGGCCGGGAAAAACTCGGCGTTACCAGCGGGCTGATTCTGAGCTTCCTGCGTCACTTGAGCGAAGACGAAGCGCAGCGCACCCTGGATCAAGCCTTGCCATTCCGCGACGCCTTCGTGGCAGTCGGGCTCGATAGCTCGGAGCAGGGCCACCCGCCTCGTAAATTCCAGCGTGTTTTCGACAGGGCCCGCGCGGAAGGCTTCTTCACTGTGGCCCACGCCGGGGAAGAAGGCCCGCCGGAATACATCTGGGAGGCGCTCGACCTGCTGCACATCCAGCGCATCGACCACGGCGTGAGGGCAATCGAAGACGAGCGGCTGATGCAGCGGATCATCGACGAGCAGATTCCGCTGACCGTTTGCCCGTTGTCGAACATCAAGCTCTGTGTGTTCAACGACATGGGGCAGCACAACATCCTCGACATGCTGGAGCGGGGGGTGAAGGTGACCGTCAACTCCGACGATCCGGCCTATTTTGGCGGCTACGTCACCGAAAACTTCCATGCGCTGCATACCCACCTGGGGATGACCGAAGATCAGGCCCGCCGCTTGGCCCAGAACAGCCTGGACGCGCGGCTGATCAAGTAACCCTCGGTTCCAGGCACTCTGCACCTCGCCTCAGGCGGGGAGCAGAAGGCGGTTTCCGGCGTTTACCACCGGCCGGGCCAACTGGCCCAGTTCACGCTGGCCGGCGCGGGTCATCCGCAGCGCTCGGCTGTCGTCCTGACGCTGGACCCACCCTTTTTGCAGGAACAGTTGCAACAGGCTGGCGCCTAGTGCTCCGCCCAGATGCGGCTGGCCATCGCACCAGTCACAACAGGTCGTGACGCTCAGGCAGCGGCGCTGGGCGAATGCCTGCACATAAATCCCGCTGGCCGCCAGCTCGAGCACGCCACGCGGGGTAAGGCTCGCTCCGGCTTCGGTGACGTCGACCCAGCCAGCTTCAACGAAGCGCTGATAGAGTTGGTTGGCCACTTCACCGCCTAGATGATCCTTGCAGATTCTCGCCTTGCGCAGCGCGCCAGCCGCGCCCGGCAAGACACCCGCGGATGGTGAGGCTTGCTCGGGGCCACGATTCAAGGCGGGGACCGACGCCAGCGCCTCCACGGCCATCCCGACTTCCGGCGCGGCCAGGCGGAAAAACCGCTTCCGCCCCCGTGCCTCGCGCTTGAGCAAACCGGCGGCAGAGAGCTTCGACAGGTGAGCGCTGGCCGACGAGGGCGTCAGGCCCGCCAGGATGGCCAGTTCATCGGCCCCTCGGGTAGCGCCGTCGATCAAGGCCCACAGCATCGCGCTTCGCTTCGGATCGGCAAGCAGGGTAGCGATCCGGCTGATGCGAGGTACGTATTCCATGTTCATTCACTCCCTGTATGAAGGCCGGCAACCACGCGGGCGCCAGCGGGTCCAGCGCATTATAAGCACGCCTTTCAGGGGGAAAATTGGCCGAGGGAAGGCGGGCCGGGGTGCCCTTGCAGCGCTCGGCTAAAACAGCGCTGCCGGCAAGCACATGGGTAGACCGGCGCTGGCCGAAGCGGCTGAACGATAACGGGGGGTTGCCTTGGTACAAGACAATCAAAGGGCAGAAATGCCCGACAGCAGGAGGTAAGAATACCTACGCCGCCAGTCGGGCGGTCGCCGGTAACCAAAGCCTACGCAGCGACTATTTCAGTGTTGCGGTCGGGCATCGGCGATTCTTTTTGTCAGCAGCGCCGCCAGCACGGTGAACACGCCGCAGCCGGCGATAACCATGGCCATGGGCACCGCTGTTCCGTCAGCCAGCGCACCCACCAGGCTGGACGAAACCGCCGCGATCACAAACTGCAGGAAGCCGAGCATGGCTGAAGCGCTGCCAGCCCGTGGGCCCTGCCCTGCCATGGCGCAAGCCGAGGCGTTGGGAAGAATCGCGCCCAGGCTGGCGATACAGGCAAACAGAGGTATGAGCAGCGGCCATAGGTGAACAGGCCGCAGGGCGGTGACTGCCAGCAGGAGCGCCCCTGCGCCGAGGTAAACCCACACCGTTCGCCGCAACAGCGTTTGCGGGCCGAAGCGGCTTAATAATCGAGCGTTGATCTGCGCCACCAGAATGAAGCCCGCCGCGTTAGCGCCGAACACCCAGCCAAAGTGCTCGGTGGGAATACCGTAGAGCTTGATCACCACGAACGGGGAACCGGCGATATAGGCAAACATGCCAGCGATGGCGATCCCTCCGGTCAGGGCATGCCCCAGGAAGGGCAAGTCTCCCAGCAGCCGCGCGTACTGCCCCATGGCGCCGCTCAGTGGCAAGCGGGGGCGATCCTCCGGCATGCTCTCTGGCAGGCCGAGGAAAACCGCGGCCGCGCAGCAGCCGCTGAAGAGCGTCAATGCCAGGAAAATCGACTGCCAACCGCTGGTATTGACCAGAAAGCCACCCAGCACCGGGGCAAGGATCGGCGCCAGGCCCATCACCAGCATCAGCTGCGAGAACACCTTCGCCGCGCCGATGGTGTCGCATTTATCGGTAACGATCGCCCGCGCCAGCACCATGCCAGCACAACCGCCCAGCGCCTGCACGAAGCGCAGGATCACTAGCGACTCAAGGCTCGGCGCGAACGCACACCCCAGCGAAGCCAGCGTGAACACTGCAACGCCCACCAGCAAAGGCACGCGCCGGCCGAACCGATCAGCCACCGGGCCGTAGATCAACTGGCCGAAAGACAAGCCCAGAAAGTAGGACGCCAGGGTGCTCTGGATGCGCGTTTCGTCGGTGCCGAACGCCGCTGCCATGGCAGGGAAACCGGGAAGGTAAAAGTCGATGGCCAGCGGGCCAAAGGCGCTGAGCGCGCCGAGGATCAGGATGATTCGAAGGTTCATGAGAAAATCGATGGCAAACGTAGCCACTTAGTGTAGCGCGAGCGCGATGGAAGATTCCGAAAAACCCTGGGCATCGCGCCCCGAAGCAACGGCCTAGCGAACCTCGCCCGCTGGCTGCGCCGTGTAGCCACTGTCCTGTATGGCCAGCAGCAGCCGCTCCACCGGCAATGCGCTATTGATGCCAACGCGCCCGGCGGCGAGATCGACTTCCACCTGGGCGGTGGCATCCTGGCTGCGGATCGCCTCGCCCACGGCCTTCACACAGTGTTGGCAGGTCATGCCTTGTACGCTGAAATATTGCATCGTCGTCTCCTGGGTAAAGCCCCGAGGATCGAGCTTACCGCCATGGCAAGGTCAAGTTTTTCGCCAAACTGCCGGGCTGGTAATCCATGACGGGCTCCGCCAAGCTTGAAGGGTCGTTCTCCTCAGGAGCCACCATGATGCGCCGGCCTGTCCTCTTTCTTTTCGCTTTGCTTGGCTTTTTGCCCCTGGCCCCGGCGCTAGCCGAAGGTCCGCAAGGGTATGGGGTGCTCATCATCTCGAGGGAGCGCCTCGAAGTCGGCACGCCCTGCGAAATCGGCCTGTATATGCAAGACCAACTGGTGGGCAGGCTGTTCCCCGAACAGACGGTTTCCTACAACCTTCCCCCTGGCCCTTTGGTGGTACGCCTGCAGATCCTGCCTGGCAACGCCGTCGGCTGCAGCCCAGGCATCGTCGGCGAGCAACGCTCGATGACCCTGACGCTGCACGCGGGGGACATCCAGAAATACCGCATCGCCACCGGCCCGGACGGTCTGTACCTAAAGGCAGCGCCGCTCGACTACGCCCCTTGACCTTGCCAGCGGGGTAAGGTTGAGGCTTGATGCGTCCAGAAGGAGGCATGAAGCATGGCGGAGCCCGCAACCCTAGAATTACTCATCAACGGTATGTCCTGCGCCAGCTGCGCCGGGCGCGTGGAACGTGCGCTCGCTAAGGTGGCCGGGGTGCGTAGCGCCAGCGTGAACCTCGCCAGCGAGCGAGCCCAGGTCAGCCTGGATCGAGGCCTGGAAGCCGAAAGCTTGATCGAAGCGGTGGAACAGGCTGGTTATCACGCCCGCGTGGCGGCAGACCAGGCCGCGGATGAACGCGCCAGACGCCTGGATATCGCCCGCGAGCATGCGTGGCTCGCGGTGGCGCTGTGCCTGGCGGTGCCATTGGTGCTACCCATGGTATTGATGCCCCTGGGTATCCAGTTGGTGTTTCCCGCTTGGGTACAATTCGCGCTGGCCACACCCGTGCAGTTCCTCGCCGGCGCGCGCTTTTACCGGGCAGCATGGCGGGCCCTACGCGCCAAAGCCGCGAACATGGACCTGCTGGTTGCCTTGGGTACCAGCGCCGCGTATGGCCTGAGCCTGTTTCTCTGGGCCCGCGCTCAACCCGGGCATGCGCCCCACCTGTACTTCGAAACCGCCGCGGTGGTGATTGCCTTGGTGCTGTTGGGCAAAACCCTCGAATCCCAGGCCAAACGCCGCGCCACAGGTGCCATCCGGGCGCTGCAAGCATTACGGCCAGCAACGGCTACCCGTCTCGAAGCGGGCCAACCGCAGGTGGTTCCACTGGCCAGCCTGCGCCAGGGGGACCGCCTGCTAGTAAGGCCCGGTGAACGCTTTGCCGCCGATGGCCGCGTGCTCGAGGGCCAGAGCCACGTCGATGAGGCCCTGCTCACCGGCGAGTCGCTGCCGGTGCCCAAACACCCTGGAGATGCCGTCAGCGGCGGCGCGCTCAATGGTGAAGGCGTGCTGGTGCTAGAGGTCACCGCTACCGGCGCGCAAACCCTGCTCGAGGGCATCATCGCCTTGGTAGAAAGTGCCCAGGCGGCGAAAGCGCCGGTGCAACGCACCGTCGACCGCATCAGTGGGGTGTTCGTACCGGTGATTCTGCTGCTGGCAGTCGCCACTTTCCTTGGGTGGTACCTGACCACCGGGCACCTCGAACAGGCGATGGTAACCGCCGTCAGCGTGCTGGTGATCGCTTGCCCGTGTGCACTCGGCCTGGCCACCCCGGCAGCGATTCTCGCCGGAACAGGCGTTGCGGCCAGGCATGGGATCTTGATCAAGGACATCGGCATCATAGAAACAGCCAGCCGTGTTCGCGCTGTGGCCTTCGACAAAACCGGCACCCTCACCCAAGGTTCGCCAGAGCTCGCCGCTGCCAGTGCCGAATGCGGCAGCGAGGATACCTTGCTGGCGCTTGCTGGCGCGCTCTCCCAGGGCAGCGAACACCCGTTGGCCCGTGCGCTGCAACGCGCCTGCGGGGCGCGGGGGCTCACTTTGGCGGTGGCCAGGGATGTGAACGCGCTTCCCGGCCGCGGCATCGCCGGGCACGTCGATGGCCGCCAACTCACCCTGGGCAGCAGCCGCCTGTTGGAGGAGCTTCAGGCCGAGGCGCCAGCGCTGCAAGCGCAGGCCGCAGCCTGGGAGGCCGAAGGCATGAGCGTTTCCTGGCTGCTGCAGCAGGCGCCAGGCGTGCATGTGCTCGGCGCCATGGCGTTTGCCGATGTGGTGCGCCCCGAGGCAGCGGCCACCATTGCGCGCCTACAGCACCAAGGCATCGCTTGCCATTTGCTCACCGGCGACAACTCCGGCAGCGCACGGCAAATCGCGCAAGCGGTCGGTATCGACCAGGTGGAGGCTCGCATGCTGCCAGGGCAAAAGGCAGCCAGGGTCGTTGAGCTGGGGGCGAGCGGGCCGGTAGTGATGGTTGGCGATGGCATCAACGACGCCCCGGCACTGGCCGCGGCCAACATCGGCATTGCCATGGGCGGTTCGACCGACGTGGCGGCCCAGGCCGGCGCGGTGCTGCTGGCCCGGTCAGACCTGGCCCTGGTGCCGGCAACGCTCGAAATCGCCGCGCGGATTCAACGCAAGATCCACCAGAATCTGTTCTGGGCCTTCGCCTATAACCTAGTGGGCATTCCTTTGGCCGCGTTCGGCGTGCTCAGCCCGATGTTCGCTGGGGCGGCCATGGCGCTGTCGAGCGTGAGCGTGGTCTGCAATGCCCTGATGCTCAACACGTGGGCGCCTTCCACTGACCAGCGAGGATAACTTGCCCATGCAAGCTCTAAACATCGGCCAGGCCGCGGCACGCAGTGGCTTGAGCGCAAAAATGATCCGCCACTACGAGCAGATCGGCCTGCTTGCACCAGCCTCGCGCAGCGCCAGCGGCTATCGCCTTTATGGGCCCGAGGCACTGGATACGCTGGTGTTCATCAAAAGCGCCCGGGCGCTGGGCTTTAGCCTGGAGGCCGTGGGTCAACTGCTCGCGCTCAAGCGTGACCCGGGCCGGGCCAGCGCCGATGTGCAAGCGCTCGCCAGGCGTCATATCACTGCGCTGGACGAACGTATCTATGAGCTGACGGCGCTGCGCGACGGCCTGCGGACGCTCGTCAGCCAGTGCCAAGGCAACGACTCACCGCAGTGCGCGATCCTCGACGAGTTGGCCGCTGGCAGCGTGCCGGCGGCCGCTGGCCGTTAACGCATCCAGGGCGGGGTCGGCTCCTCACCGGTGCCCGGGGGGGCGTCCAGCTCGGCGCGGGCAGCCTGGCGGCGCGCCTCGTCTCGCTTGACCGCTTCGATTTCGCGCATCACAGCACGCACGTCCGCGCTGACCTCGGCTTCTTGGTACACACCGCTGAGAGGCGTTTCCGGGACCAGGGTGCCGGCCTTGTATAGCGCCCACATCTCCTTGGCGTAGCGGGTGGCCTTCAGTTCCGGTGCAAAGCGGCCGAAATACTGGGCCATGTTGTTCACATCGCGTTCCAGCATGCTGAACGCGTGGTTGTTGGCGGCGGCATCCACGGCCTGGGGCAGGTCGATGATCACCGGGCCGTCCGGGCCAAGGAGTACGTTGAACTCGGAGAGGTCGCCATGGACCAGCCCGGTGCACAGCATCAGCACGATCTGCCGAATCACGAAGGCGTGGTATTCGCGAGCCTGGTCGGCGTCCAGCTCAACGTCATTGAGGCGGGGCGCGGCATCGCCATGGGCGTCGGTGACCATTTCCATCAGCAACACGCCATCGAGGAAGTCATAGGGCTTGGGTACTCGCACCCCCGCCCCGGCCAGGCGAAACAACGCACTGACCTCGGCGTTTTGCCAGGCGTCCTCGGCCTCCTTGCGGCCGTAGCGCGTGCCCTTCGCCATTGCTCGGGCCTGCCGGCTGTTGCGGGTCTTGCGGCCCTCTTGGTATTCCGCTGCCTGGCGGAAGCTGCGCTTGTTCGCTTCCTTGTATACCTTGGCGCAGCGTAAGGCATTGCCACAGCGCACCACGTACACCGCTGCTTCCTTGCCGCTCATCAGCGGGCGCAGTACCTCGTCAATGAGGCCGTCTTCGATCAAGGGTTCAAGGCGTTTTGGCGTCTTCATCGGTTGCTTATGGGTCCTTTTTAACCGAACAGCAAAGGGTGTGAGGCGAAAGTCGCGCCGCAGCGCCGGAATGCTCTCCCAGCGGCGTTACGAATGCAAACGCCTCGCCAGTTTTGCAGCGTGCGTAAAACCAGTGACCCACTCGGCAGCAGGCTAATTCCCGCGAAATACCTCGCCCGGCGTGGTCCCAAACAATGTTTTGAACGCCGCAATGAATGCCGAAGTGGATTCATAGCCACACGCAAGCGCCGCTTGGGTCACGCTGCTGCCACCTTGCAGGGCGCCAAGCGACGCCAGCAGCCTTACCCGCTGCCGCCAGGTGCGGAAGGTCAGGCCGGTTTCCCGTTGGAACAGCCGGGCCAAGGTTTTCTCCGACACATTTAGCTCCGTCGCCCAGGCGGTCAGCGAGTTGGCATCGTCGGGCCGCGCGACCAAGGCCTCGCACAGGCCGAGCAACCCTGCATGCCGAGGCAGCGGCACCGAAAAAGACACCTCTGCCAGCCCATGCAGTTGGTCCACCAGCACCGTGGCCAGGCGTGCCTGCGCGCTGTCGCCGAGCGGGTAATCCGCTGCAAAGGCGGAAAACGCCTTGATCAGCTCCCGTGTCAGCGGCGTCACTTCCAGCACGCGGCAGCGCGGAAAAGGCGGCCCCGCCACGGTTTCATCTACGTACAAACTGCGCATTTCCGCCTGGGCGGACGTATTGACCCAGTGCTCCACGCCCGCGGGTATCCACACGCCCCATTGGGGTGGGGCGAAGTAGCTGCCGTGTTCGGTATGCACCGCCAGCACCCCGCTGATCGCATAAGAAAACTGTACCCAGGGGTGCCGGTGCCGAGGCGTCCACGAGCCCGCGCCCAGCCGCTCCGCCCGGGCGAACAACGGCCTGGGAAGTTGAGTAAAGGTGGGAATCTGCCGCGCAGGTGGAAGCTGTCCGTTTGGCGTCATAGGCTGGCTTTTTGTCGCAAGACGGCTAAAGCCACACACGTTACCTTCCTACGCCTGCTACGTCACTCTCCGATGGTCCCCATGGCTTTGTTCCGACATCTTAAAAAACTGCTCACCGACTGGTTCCTCTGCGGCATGGTGCTCGCGACCGTGCTCGCCTGGGTTTTTCCCAGTTTCGGTGGTAGCGGTGGGGTGTTGCATCTGGACAAGGTGATCAACGCGGGGGTGTTTTTGGTGTTTTTCCTGCACGGCGCCAACCTTTCCAGCGAGCAGATCGGCCGAGGCCTGCGCAACTGGCGCCTGCATGCGATGGTGCAAGGCTTTACCTTCGTGGTGTTCCCGTTGCTCTGGCTGGCGGCTGACCACCTAGGCGCTCAGGCATTGCCGCCCATGTTGATGCTGGGCTTCTTATACCTCTGCGCGTTGCCGTCGACGATTTCCTCTTCCGTGGCGCTCACCGGCAGCGCCCGGGGTAACGTGCCGGGCGCCATCCTTAACGCCAGCCTGTCCAGCGTGCTGGGCATTTTCATCACGCCCTGGCTGGTCAGCCTGGTGGTGGGCAGCGGCCAAGGCGGTATCGACCTGGGGCCGACGCTGCTGGACCTGAGCCTGATGCTGCTGGCGCCCCTGCTGCTGGGGCAGGCGGTACGCCCATGGCTGGGGGGCTTCTTTGCCCGACACAAGCGGTACACCAACATCCTGGACAAGTCCGTCATCCTGCTGCTGGTGTACTCGGCGTTCTGTAATTCCATGCTGTCGGGCTTGTGGGAGCGGCAAAGCGGCGCTGTGATCCTGGCAGCGTTCGCCGGCAGCGCCCTGTTGTTGGCTGTGGTGCTGCTGCTCACGACCCAAGTGACCCGCTGGCTGGGCTTCGATCACGGTGATCAGGTTGCTGGCGTATTTTGTGCCAGCAAGAAGTCCTTGGCCGCCGGTGCGCCCATGGCGGCGCTGATTTTCGGCCAGCATCCGGCCCTGGGGCTGATTTTGCTGCCGATCATGATCTATCACCCGATGCAGCTAGTTGTGTGCTCGGTCATGGCCGAAGCCTATAGCCAGCGGGCCAACGCAGCGGCGCAAGCCAAGGCTGCCGGTACCGCGACCACGGGCTGAAGCGCGCGACCAACGGGTGCGGCGGTTCGCTTGGTGGATCGAACGGCTAACGGGGCATCGTGTCCGATGCTGTACCTCAGCATGGAGAACCACCATGGCCGACCCCTATGTCCGCTTCGCCAACTCCGAACTCGGCCGGCGCATCGTCGGCGCGGTGGGGCTGCCGAGCCCTGCCCGGCTGGAGCGATGGCATAGCCAGCGGCAACGCGAAGTCGAAGGGGCATTGCTGGTAGGCGGCGGGCCGTTGGCCATTGACGTCGCAGGCTGGGCCGCAGGCTTTGCCGAAGCGGTTTATAGCGTGCCGCCATTGGACCCCGCCACGCCGGCCTGGTCGCAAGACCAAGGGCAACGGCCCAAGGCCGTGGTCTACGATGCCAGCGCGTTGCGCACCCCTGCAGAGCTGCAGCAATTGATGGCGTTCTTCCAGCCTTTGCTACGTGCGCTGGAGCCCTGCGCACGGGTGGTCATCCTCGGCACGGCAGAAGAAGCGCTGAGCGACCCCATCGCCCGGGTCACTCAGCGGGCACTCGAAGGGTTCAGCCGTTCCCTGGCCAAGGAGCTGCGCGACGGCGGCACCGCGCAGTTGTTGTATGTGGCCGAAGGAGCCAAGGACCAGGTCGAAGGTGCGCTGCGCTTTTTGTTGTCGCCTAAAAGCGCCTATGTAAGCGGCCAAGTGCTGACCCTACGGCCTGCTGCTGTCCACACCACCCAATGGCCCCGCCCACTCGAAGGGCAACGTGCCTTGGTGACTGGCGCAGCACGGGGTATTGGCGCCGCCATCGCCGAAACCCTGGCCCGCGATGGCGCTAAGGTTGTGCTGCTCGATGTGCCCCAGGCCCACGCAGAGTTGGCCGCGCTGGCGGCACGGCTGGGCGCAAGCGCGCTCAACCTCGACATCACCTCAAGCGAGGCGGCGAGCGAGTTGTTGGCCGCGCTGCCTGAAGGCGTGGACATCGTGGTGCACAACGCCGGCATCACCCGGGATAAAACCCTGGCCAATATGACGCCTGAATTCTGGGACCCGGTCATCGCGGTCAACCTGGAGGCCCCACTCCGCCTCACTCAGGCTCTGATCGAGCACAAGGCCCTTGGCCCGGCGCCCCGCATCGTTCTATTGAGCTCGGTCACCGGCATCGCGGGCAACCGCGGGCAAGCGAACTATGCAGCCGCCAAGGCCGGGCTGATCGGATTCGCCGAGGCCATGGCCGAGCCCTTGGCTGCCCAGGGCGGCAGCATCGTGACGGTGGCGCCGGGGTTCATTGAAACCAACATGACTGACCGCATGCCGTTCGCTTTGCGCGAAGCGGGCCGGCGCATGAGTGCGCTCGGCCAAGGCGGCCAACCCCAAGATGTGGCCGAAGCCGTGGCCTGGCTGGCCCAACCCGGCGCGGCAGCGCTCAACGGGCAAGTGCTGCGTGTGTGCGGCCAAAGTTTTATGGGAGCTTGATATGACCCTCGCCTGGCAACTGCTTGATACCCCACCACCGGTGGCGGCCCTGTACAGCCGCGCCGCACTGCGCCGCAACAAAGTATTAGGGCGCCTGTTGCCCAGCCAAGGGCTACGCGCCTGGCTGTCGCCCAACCCGCAAAAGGTCAAAGCCTACCGAGCGCTCTGTGGTTATGCCGATAGCCCCCTGCTGCCGCCGACGTACCCACACGTCATGGCCTTTGGGCTACAGCTGGCGCTGCTGACTGACGCTGATTTCCCATTGCCCCTGCTGGGCCTGGTGCAGCTGCGCAACGACATCCGTACGTGGCGCCCCTTGGGCGGCATCGCCCGGGTATGCGCTAGCGTGCACGTCGAGCAGTTGCAGCCTCATGCGCAGGGCGCGACCTTCACCCTCGTCACCCGAATGGACGATGCCTTGGGCCCGCTATGGGAAGAGCGAAGCCTGCTGCTATGCCGCGACTTGCACCTGGACGGCGTGCCGGAGCCAGAGCTGGTGCCAAACACCCTGCTGCCGCTAGAAGAGGTGAGCCACTGGCCGGTGCCTGCCGACGTGGGCCGGCGCTATGCCCGGGTCGCTGGTGACCTTAACCCTATCCATCTGGGCGCCATGGCCGCTCGGCTGTTTGGCTTCGATCAGGCCATTGCCCCGGGCATGTGGACGAAAGCCAGGGCACTGGCGGGGCTCGAGGGGCATCTCCCGGCGGCGCCGCTGGACATCCGCGTGGCGTTCGACAAGCCCCTGCCACTGCCTGCCGAAGCCGTGTTGAGCGCCAGCGTGGCAGGCTCCAGTGGGCAGTTCCGCTTGGCGGGGCGTGACGGTTCTACCTACCTGTCTGGGGAATGGTCGCCGCCAGGCACTGCACAAACCTTCTAGCCAACGGCGGCGGGCTGTGGGTAACTGCGCCAACGCCGCCGCTGTCTTTGCCGATCATGAACAACTGGATCAACCTCGCCCACGACCGGGAAACCGGCATCGAAACCCTGCATGCCCATTTCCCCGGGCATGTGCACGCCTATGACCCGCACTGGCACGACACTTACTTGATCGGGATCACCGAGCAGGGCGTGCAACGCTTCAACAGCCGTAAGGTTCGCCACGACAGCACCCCCGGCAGGATCTTCATGCTGGAACCGGGGGACATTCATGACGGCGACGCCCCTAGCGCCGACGGCTTCACCTACCGGATGCTGCACCTGCAACCCGCCTGGCTGGAGCAATCCCTGGGCGGGCTGTTCGGTGACCGCCCAGGAGGGGTGCTGCCTGGCATCGGCAGCGTGCTCCACGACGACCCCGGCCTGGCCCAAGCGCTGCTGTTCGCGTTCAATGCCCTGCATCAAAAAGAAGTACGCATGGTGCGAGATATCGCCCTCGATGGCCTGCTCGAACGCCTAGCCGGCCATTTACGCTGGCCGCAACGGCTGCCTGTAGATGCGCGCGCCCCTGTCGTGGCCAGGCGGGCACGGGATTACCTGGTTGACCACCATGAGCAAGACATCAGCCTGCAGGCGCTGGCCAGTGCCTGCGGCACCGACCGCTTTCGCCTGACCCGGGCATTCAAGGCGGCTTACGGCCTGGCGCCCCATGCCTGGCTGATCCAACTACGCCTGAGCCGCGGGCGGCGGTTGTTGGCCGCCGGGGCCCAGCCTTCGGAGGTGGCCATCCGCTTGGGCTTTGCCGATCAGAGCCACCTGGGCCGCTGGTTCCGCCGGGCTTACGGGATCAGCCCTGGCGCGTATCAACGCTACCTGCTCGGCGCCTAACCCCCCTGCTTCAAGGGCTGCACAAGCCTTCGAGACGCAGCACTAGCGCCTCCTCACACTGGCTGCTGATTCTTCTTCAGGGCCGTCCCATGCTTGCCTTTATCCTCTTTGCCTTCGTGGCCTCGATCACCCCCGGGCCAACCAACCTGATCGTGCTGAGCACCAGCGCGAGACGCGGCTGGCGCGCCTGCGTGCCGATCATCCTCGGTGCCTGTGCCGGCGCCGCATTGGTCGTCTGGCTGGCAGGGACCGGTGCCGGCAGCGCTTTGCTGGTGCTGCCAGGGGTGAGGCCGGTAATGAGTGCCCTGGGGCTGGCATGGATACTCTGGCTCGCCTGGCAAATCTTCACTGCCCCGGTCACGCCAAGGGCGGCGCAACAGGACAACGCTCGAGAGCTCGGGCTGCTCGGCGCGGCCCTGCTGCAATGGGTGAATCCGAAAACCTGGCTGATGGCTCTGGCGGTCGTGGGCGTGTTCACCGCGCAGGGGCAACCGTTGAACGCGCTCTGCCTGGCGTTTTTCCTGGTGTCGCTACCCTGCATGAGCGCCTGGGCGCTGCTGGGCGTGGGTACCTCGCGCTGGCTCGACAGCCCAGCACAAATGCGCTGGCTGAACCGTGGCCTGGCCCTGCTGCTGGCGATTTCATCCGTCGCCGCACTGCTGCGTGCTTGATTCCAGGCCGCGACCCGCTGAAGCTATGGGCCTCCAGGAGAGGCCTATGAACCTGCAAGAACTGACCACGCGCCTGCACCGCATTCGCGACGCCAACCAATGGCAACCCTTCCACAGCCCCAAGAACCTTGTAATGGCCGCCAGTGTAGAGATGGCCGAACTGGTAGAGATCTTCCAATGGCTCAACGAAGCGCAGTCCCGCGAGCTGCCTGCTGAACAGTTGGCGCATGCCGGCCAAGAAATCGGTGACGTGGTGCTCTACCTGTTGCTGCTATGCAGCGAGTTGGGGTTGGACATGAACCAGGTGGTAAGCGCCAAGCTCGCCGACAGTGAACGGCGGTTCGCCCGATGAAAGACCGCCATTTCGACGAGCTGGCCGTACGCTTCGCCGAGAAGATCTACGGCGGGGCCAAGGGAGCCATCCGCCTGGCCGTGCTGCAAGCGGACCTACTCGAGGCCCTGCCCGCGCGGCCACTGCGGGTGCTGGACGTGGGTGCCGGCCTGGGCCACATGGGCGCCTGGCTGGCGGCCCAGGGGCATCGGGTTACCCTCGCCGAGCCGGCCGCGCCGATGTTGGCCGCTGCCCGCGAGCGCTTCCTTGAAGCGGGCCTGGAAGGCACCTTTATTCAAGCGTCGTGGCAAGAGCTTGCCGAACAACCCGGTGAGCCCTATGACCTGGTGCTGTGCCACGCCGTGCTGGAGTGGCTGGCCGACCCCACCGCGATCTTCCCCGCCCTGGCCCGTTGGGTGGCGCCGGAAGGCTGGCTGTCGTTGGCGTTCTATAACCGCGATGCGCTGGTGTACCGCAACCTGCTCAAGGGCCACTTTCGCAAGCTGAGAGAGAACAACCTGGCTGGCGAGAAGCAGAGCCTCACCCCACAGATGCCCCTTGACCCGCGCGAACTGGAAGCGCAACTCGCCGATGCCTGGCGGGTCGAATGCCGTAGTGGGGTGCGGGTATTTCATGACTACATGCCGGCCGAATTCCAGGCCAAGGCCAGCAGTACCGATCTGGTGTCCATGGAGCTCGAATACCGGCGCCATCCGGCCTTTGCCGGGCTGGGGCGCTACCTGCACTGGATATGCAGGCCCTGCTGAAAGGGCCTCGACGCCCGGAGAACCCCTCATGCACTGCCGCCTTGCCGCTTTGCTCAGTTGCCTCCTTTTAGCCGCCTGCCAGGGGCCCAACCCCTACGTGGCCAGCTCACTGCCTCTGCCGCCGGCTCCAGCAGCCGCGGCGCAAACGCTGGATATCAGCGCCTACCCCGCCGCACCGCGGGACTACGGCCGTTATCGCAGCTGGAGCTGGGTCAACAATCAGCTACCCAGCGGCACTACCTGGGCTGCCCCCGAACAGATCGCCGAAGCCGTAAGCACCGCCCTTGATCAACGTGGCTTGCGCCCTGCCCGCAACGCCCCGGCCGACCTGCGAGTGGCGGTGGAGCTGCGCCAGGAGCGCCGCCTGCAGCAGGTGCAAGATAACTACGACCCTTATTACGGGCCCGGTTACCGACCTTACGGCCCCTATGGCTATTACGGCGGGCCGCCAACGGTGCGGACCTACGAGATCCAGGTCATGGTGGTGCGGCTGCACCTGTTCGACGGCGTGACCGGCCAGGAGGTCTGGGCTGCCGCGGCAGACACCGCGGCCCAAGGCAGCCAAAGCCAACAGGTCGACGCCCTACGGGCCGCGGTGGGCCGCGCGCTCGCCACCTATCCCCCAAGCTGACTTCAGTGGAGGTTTTCATGCGTGCCCCGCTACTGCTCATCTGCACCCTGACCGTGGCCTTAGGCGGTTGCCAGACCGAACGCCCCAACCGCGACTACGACACCACTCGGGATTTTGCTGCCTATCGCAGCTGGAGCTGGCAGGAGCCCGCCTTGCAGTACCGCCCGGATGATCCCCGCGTGCGCAGTGACCTGACCGAGCAGCGGCTGCGCCAGGCGGTGGCCGAACAGCTCGACCAACGCGGCCTGCGCCAGGCGCAGGGCGGCAAGCCAGACCTGAAAGTGCAAGCCTGGCTGATCGTGGACAACCGCCAGCAGCAGATCACCACCAGCTATGGCGGCCCTTGGGGCCCGGCCTGGGGAGGGCCCTGGATCGGCCAGGGCTGGAATGAAACCCGCAGCGTGGATTACCGGGTCGCCACACTGCAGCTGGACCTGCTCGATGGCCGCGATGGCAAACTGGTGTGGCGGGCCAGCCAGGAGCAGGTAGTCACCGATGACAACGCGGACCCCGAACAGCGCGCGCAAAAGCTGCGCCAGGCCGTCGCCCGCCTGCTGCAGCAATACCCACCGCGTTGAAGGCTACGGGAACGGGCAACGCCCGCGAACCGGGGTGGCACGGTTCGCAGGCGTTGCCAGATGCAACAAACAGGTAGCCGAAACCTCACACCACTGGATGGTCCGGGTCGGCGGTCGCTACCCCTACCAGGCTGACGTCCACTGCGGGCGCGAATACCACGTCATTGTCAGCAAACTCACCGACCCAGTTCCCCGTTAATGCGATTTCGAACCGATGGCCCTGGGCATCCGCGTCCAGGTCCTTGAGGTAGGTACGGTCCAGTTCCCTGTTGTACGCCACCTTGAGGGTGGTGCCTGTACCGTCGCCGAAGCCCGTGTAGCCCAAGGCGGAAATATCGAGCTTATCGCTGTGGGTGGCGAAGTTAACGATCAGGTCAACGAAGCTCTGGCTATCGGTCCGGTAGCTATCGTCGGTAGAGGTGTAACGGAAAATGTCCCCGTTCTCGTGGTCGGTCCGCAGGGAGATGTCCGCTCGGTCACCGCCGTTCAATACATCGGCACCAGCGCCGCCTATCAGTACATCAGCCCCGGCGCCGCCATTGATGCGATCGTTGCCCGCGCCCCCGAAGATGATCTCCGACAGCGCAGAGCCGGCGATCACATCCCGGCCGGCGGTTCCTTCGACAGTAGGCGCGGTGAATACCACATTGGTGCTGTTGAGCTGCCCCGCCAGGTTGCCGTCAAACACCAGCTCAAACCGCTGACCGGAGGCGTCGGCATCGAAACTTTTAAGGTAGGTGCGGGTACCGTCTGCGCTGGTTTGCACGGCAAGGGTGCCGTGGTGGCCATCGCCGATACCGGTGAAGCCCAGGCCAATGAGGTCGATCCGGTCATGGCTGGCGTCGAAGTCCTGGATGCGGTCGCTGCCGTTCTGCGTGGCGGTGCGGTAACTGTCGCTCACGTGGGTGAAGCGGAAGATGTCTGCGCCATCGCCACCCAGCAACACGTCGCGGCCGCCATTGCCTTGCAATACGTCGTCGCCGGCCAGCCCATGGATGATTTCCGCAGCACCTGTTCCGCGCAGAATGTCCTCGCCGTTGTAGCCGTCCACGTGATGCTTGCCGTCTGGGCTACCGAAGCTGGTATCGACGCTGCCATCGGCGTTGAAGCGGGTGATGCCGAAGTCACCGTCGCGCAGGCCGGCCACCAGGATCTTGCCATCGGGCAGCACGGCGACCGACGCCGCGGTATCGGAATCGAAGGTGACCTTGCCACCAGTGCCGAAGGAACTGTCGTAGGAACCGTCGGCATTGAGCCGAATGACCACACCGAATGGGTCGCTGAGGCTATGGCCTACCACGATGATCTTGCCGTCGGCTTGCATGGTCACTGCCGAGTCCGATCTCAGGCCCAGAGCTGGATCGAAGTACAGGATACCGTTGTCGCCGAAACGGGTATCCAGCTCGCCGTCCGGGGTGAAGTGCTGCAAGGTGTACACCTGCGTCACCTGCACGTTACCCGAGGGCGGCACGGTGGGGGTCTGCACCTCGTAAATCGAGCCCAACAGCACGCTGCCGTCGGCCTGTACGTGAGTAGAAATGTCTCCGATGGCGTGTGCACTGTCCACTACGTCGAGGATCAACGCTCCGTTGTCGCCAAAGCCGCCGATCAGCGCGCCGTTGCTGTCGACTTTGGTGACCGTGGCTTGGCTTGTCCCGCGCGCGCTGATGTACAGCGTGCCATCGGTATTGGCGGTGACTTCGACGCCCCGATAGTCATGGGTAACGTTGACGATGATGGCGCCACCGGTACCGAAGGTGGTGTCCAGGGTGCCGTCGCTGTTGAAGCGTTGGACTCTCAAGCCGTCATCCACGGCGGTGGCGGCAAGCACCTTGCCATTGGCCTGAACGGTCATGGTTTCGTCCATCCAGTCCGGCAGCAATCCTGCGGGCACGATATCTACCCCACCTTGGGCAAAGCTTGTGTCCAGGCTGCCGTCGGCATTCAGGCGTACCACAGAATGGTCGAGGTCGTAGGCGTAGCTCTCTTCGCCCGGAGCGCCCTGATAGCCATATTCAAGGTGCTGGCTATATCCCCCGAGAAGGATCTTGCCATCCAGCTGCAGGGTGATGCTTTGGTTGTCATCCAGCAACCCTGTGAGATCGACACTGACAGTGCCGGGGCTGCTGCGAACGATATGGGAGGCAGTAGAAGCGTTGTGGGTCGCCATGATTTAGTCCGTTAATGGCTTATTGGGATCCATAACGGTAGCTGAGTTTTATTTAATGTTTTGCTTCAAGCCATTCAATTTCCAGTCGCCCGTCGGCTTCCTGGCCGTAGGAAATTCTCGGTTCAGCGCACCTCATTTCGTAACAAAAACCGGCTTTGGGAGATCTGACACAGCCCCCAAAAGTGGCAAAGTCAAACGGGCGGCAGGCTACTCAGCCAGGCTAAACCTGCACACTCCCATCATGCCCGTTAGGTACGCCCAACAGCTCCACTACCGCAGCGGCGTTAATGGCATCCGCGAATACAAACGCCTCCGCGGTCAGGGTGTGGCTCAGGTCGCCCGACAGGGTCAACTCGAAGCGTTCACCTCGGCCATTGGCATCGTAGTTCTTCAGATAAGTAACAGTTCCCGCCTCGTTGACAGACAACGCCAGTGTGCCGTCGTGGCCATTGCCTAGCCCGGTAAAGCCGAGAGCGGAAACGTCGATGCGGTCGTTGGATACATCGAAGCGCACGATGCGGTCGCTGTGGGCCTCGCTTGCATCGCGGTAGCTGTCTTGCACAGTGGTGAAGCGGTAGGTATCCGTTCCGAGGGAACCAAACAGCCTGTCTCGGCCGGTGCCGCCATCCAGAATATCGTTACCCAGGCCGCCGTAGATCCGATCATCACCTCCATTGCCCAGTAATTCACCCGCCACGTTGCCGGCAATGAGCGTGTCACTGTAATTGCCGTCGTTAAGGATGGGGCGCGTGAAAAAAAGGCTTATCCGCTCAGTCGCCACCCCTTCGAGCACCACCTCGAAGCGATGGCCATCAGCGTCGGGCTCTAGGCTCTTGAGGTAGGTCCGGTTGGCAGCGGCGTCCACGCGTAACGTCAGCGTATTGTCGTAGCCATCACCCAGGCCGGTGAAACCCAGGGCGGTCAGGTCCAGGGACTCGCGAAGCGGGTCGAGATCACGAATATGATCACTGAAGCTTTCGGTGGCGGTACGGTAGCTGTCCTCTCGGGAGGTAAACCGAAACACGTCGTTCTGTGCGCCACCCACCAGCACGTCACGGCCCCCTCCACCGTCCAGCAAGTCCTTGCCGCCAAGGCCGGAGATTGTTTCGCCGTCCACCGTGCCCACCAACAAGTCGTTAGTGGCTTGGCCCACTATTGGAGGGGCGCCTGCCCCTATGAGAGTGGCACCGCCGTGCGGTGTGGTAACGGACGAGATAGCAGACATGGCGCGCTCCGGGCTTAGGGCTGACGGTACTGTGGAGAATAGCCCGGCAGGGGCGCGCAGGCGGTGCTTCGTCGGAAAGGACGGGGTACGCGATGGGCATCAGGAGCAGGCGACGCAGTGAGCCAGGCGCTGGCCATGTTCGCATGGCTCCCACGGGCGAGGCTGACCGGCTGCGCATAACTATGGCCACGCCTCGCCTGGCATAGCCCCCACACGCCACCTATAAATAGAAGTAAGCGATTCGCGGGTTGCCGGAAGGGTTCTCCGGCGTGGTAGTGGCGCTGAAAGGAAGAATGCTCCGGATGCATGGTTTGATATTACTGATCTGGTTCGCCTTGTGCGCCGAGCAGCATCTGCGGCAGCGGCACATTGCCGATACCCTCACCCTCGGCGGTGGCTGCTTTGCCCTGTGGTACCTGTTTGCCACGGGCCACACCTGGCTCGGCGCGGCTGCCAGCGAAGGCGCCTTCGCCCTGGCCTTGAGCATGCTGCTTACCCTTCCTGCCTATTGGCTCGGCCGGCTTACCGAGGCGGAGGTCAAGCTACTGGGAACACTGGCGCTGGCCACGGACCGTGTGCATTGGCTGGGCACGCTGGGCGCCGCGTTGATAGTGGGGCTGCTGTGGCTCACGCTGGGCCATCGAGTGTGGATTCAACTGGACCGCAAGCTGCGCGCGCGCCTGGCCAACCTTGCACCAGACCCTTCCAGTGCGCCGCCGCTGGCGCCTTTTCTGCTCATGGGGTTCCTCGCCGCGCTGACCTGGGTGCGCTAAACGCCGCTGCGCTCGGCCGTTCGGGAACCACCGTCGACGCTTGCTGACCAACGCTCGAACCCCGGCGCACGCCGGCCACTGGAATCACACCATGCAGGTACAAGGCTTTTTCGAATGGCTGGGCCAAGCGCTCGGCGCGGTCATTCGTTTCATCGTGGACGGGCTGGACTGGATCTTCGGCGGCCTGGCCCACGCCGGCGGCAATTTCATCGAAGGCCTGTCGCGCACCCTGGGCATGGACACCTCGCTGATCAGCATCATCGCCCTGGTCGTGGGGCTGATCCTGCTTTATTCAGCCGTGCGGGCGTTTATGCGCGCGTCCATCGTGCTGGGCATTATCTGGGCCTTGCTAGGCCTTTGGTTGTTGAGCTGGATCATCCATTAAGCAGCGCCCTCGTGCCGCTTGGGCTAAGGTGACGCCTCTTTGCCTGGAGCGCACAGCGTAGGCTTATCAATGACCGCTTTCCTGAAAGATTGGCGCCACCGCCCTACCCATCGCCGGGTGTGGGCGCTGGCGGCGCCGATGATTCTGTCCAACATCTCTGTTCCCTTGGTGGCGCTGGTCGACAGCGCGGTCATCGGCCATCTGCCACACGCCCACCAGTTGGGCGCCGTTGCAGTGGGCGCCAGCCTGTTCAGCCTGCTGGCCTGGGCACTGGGTTTCTTGCGTATGGGCGCCACTGGCTTCGCCGCACAGGCGGCTGGGCGCGGCGATGGAGATGGCCTGCGGCAGGTACTGGCCCAAGGGTTGCTGCTGGCAGCGGGGTTTTCGGTGTTGCTGTGGCTGCTGGCAGCACCGTTCAGTCACTTGGCCCTGAGTTGGATGCAACCCTCCGCCGAACTTGAAGACAGCACCCTCGCATTCTTCCATGTACGCCTGTTCGCCTTGCCCGCCACCCTGGGCGGATTTGCCCTGGTCGGCTGGTTCCTGGGTACGCAGAACGCCCGTGCGCCCTTCGCCATGCTGCTGTTGACCAATGCCTTGAACATCGCCTTGAACCTATGGTTCGTGCTCGGCCTGGGCTGGGGTGTGCTGGGTTCCGCGGGCGCCTCGGTGATCGCCGAATGGGTCGCCTTGGCGCTGGGCCTGGCGCTGGCCCGGCCGGCGTTGCGGGCGCATGCGGGGCAGGTACCGTGGCAAAAGCTGCGGGAGTGGGCGAGCTGGCGGCCGTTGTTGAGTGTGAACCGAGATATTTTTATTCGCAGCCTCGCCCTGCAGGCAGTGTTTTTCATGATTACCGTGCAGGGCGCGCGGCTGGGTGACGCCACCGTCGCTGCCAATGCCCTGCTGCTCAACGGCCTGTTGCTCACTGCCCATGCGCTCGATGGCTTGGCCCATGCGGTGGAGGCCCTATGCGGGCATGCCATCGGCGCCCGAAACAGGCAAGCCTTGCGCCGGGCACTGGTGGTCGCCGCCGGCTGGTCATTGCTGGCGAGCCTGGCCTTCGCGGGCTTTTTCGGCACTTTCGGCGATCTGTTCATCCGCCTGCAAACAAACATCCCCAGCGTTCAGGCCACGGCCGCCACCTATTTGCCGTACCTGGCGGTGCTGCCGTTGATTGCGGTCTGGAGTTACTTGCTGGACGGGCTGTTTATCGGCGCTACTCGGGCGCGGGAGATGCGCGACGGCATGCTTGCCAGCCTGCTGCTGGCCCTGCCGGTCGCCTGGTTGACCCGCGGGTGGGGCAACCAGGGGCTGTGGTTGAGCTTTTTACTGTTCATGGCCATAAGGGCGATGACCCTGGGAGGGATCGCCCTATGGCTAGCGCACCGTGACCGTTGGGTAGGTCAGGAGGAGAGGTAGGACGAACGGGTCAGGCCGAGCCGCAACGCATCCAGGAACGTGGTGCGCTCGCGCACGCTGATCTTGGCGCTGGCGACCTTGTCCCGGTAGTGGGTCATCAGCTCTTCGGGTGACAGGTGCACATAGCGCAGCATGTCCTCGATGGTGTCGTGGGTCTCGATCCCGGCGTGGTACACGCTGCCGCTGGCGGTCTGGTAAATGTTCACCGAGTCCGTGTCGCCGAACAGGTTGTGCATGTCGCCGAGAATTTCCTGGTAAGCGCCCACCAGGAACACGCCCAGCATGTAGTCCTCGCCCTTGGCCACCGGGTGCACCGGCAGGCTGGTCTCGATGCTCTGTTCGTCCACGTACTGCTTGATCTTGCCGTCGGAGTCGCAGGTCAGGTCTTGCAACACGGCGCGGCGCACGGGCTCTTCGTCCAGGCGCTGCAGCGGCAGGATCGGCAATACCTGGCCGATGGCCCAGGTATCGGGCAGGCTCTGGAATACCGAGAAGTTGCAGATGTACTTGTCGGCCAGCTTGTCGTTGAGCTCGTCGAGAATGGCGCGGTGGCTACGCTGACGTGCCTTGAGCAGGTTGTGCAGCTTGCGGCATACCGCGAAGTAGCACTGCTCGGCGAGGGCCTTCTGGGCCAGGGTCACCTTGCCGTCGGCGTACTGGTTGGCGATGTCGCCGATGTAGTGAGTCGCGCGCCAGTAGATCTCGGTAACCATTTCCGGGTCGGTGGGGCCGAGCAGGTCGGCCAGCCACTGCACGGTCTCCGGCAGGCTCTCGCGGTCTGGCAGCTCGGGGGTTTCATCGTTGTGCCGCTCCACGTCGGTCACCTGCACCACCAGCATGGCGTGGTGAGCCGTCAGCGAGCGGCCGCTCTCGGAGAAAATGTGCGGGTGCGGCAGGTTCTGCGCGTTGCAGAATTCCTTGAGCATGCCCACCACCACGCCGGCGTAGTCATCCATGTCGTAGTTGATCGAGCTGGCGTTGCGCGAATGGGTGCCGTCGTAGTCCACGCCCAGGCCACCGCCCACGTCGATATGGTCCACCGGCAAGCCCAGGTTGCGCAGTTCGCCGTAGTAACGGATCGCTTCCTTGAAGCCATGCTGGTAGTCGGCCAAGTTGGCGATCTGCGACCCCATATGGAAATGCAGCAGGCGAATGCCCTGCTCCAGGCCCGCCTCGCGGAAGCGTTCCACCACGGAAATCAGCTGCGCCGCCGAGAGCCCGAACTTGGATTTCTCGCCGCCGGTGTCCGCCCATTTGCTCGACGCCAACGAAGACAGGCGCACGCGCAAGCCGATCTGCGGCTTGACCTTGACCTCCGCCGCCTCCTCGATCACCAGTTGAACCTCGGATTCTTTCTCGATCACGATGAACACGTTGTGGCCGAGCTTCTGGCCGATCAGCGCCAGGCGAATGAATTCGCGATCCTTGTAGCCGTTGCAGACGATGGTTCCGCCCTTGGGGGCGAGTGCCAGCACCGCCATCAGCTCGGGCTTGGACCCCGCCTCCAGGCCGATGGACACGTCCTTGGTAGCGATGATGTTTTCGACCACCGCTTCCTGCTGGTTGACCTTGATCGGGTACAGCGCGGTGTAGCTGGCCTGGTACTCCAGGCGCTCGATGTTGGCATCGAACGCGCCGGTAAGCTGGCGCACGCGGTGCTGGAGGATGTCCGGGAAGCGCACCAGCAGCGGCAACGAAAGGCCGCTCTTGCGCAGCTGCTGCACCTGCTCGTACAAGTCGATGGCCGGGCTGTCCGGCCCGTTGGGGCGTACTTCCACGCGCCCAGCTTCATTGATCGCGAAATAGCCCGCGCCCCAATGCCTGATCCCGTAAACACCGCGGCTGTCCGCAACGGTCCATTGGCTGCCATCGTCTTTGCGAGTGCGTCGTACGGACATCGAGGTCCCCTGTGATAGGTCCAACCCAGCGGGTGCGCCACCAGCCGGAAAAATGGAGAAAAGGTAGTAGCGGCGCCTGCCGGATAGACCCCAGCCAGTTCGCCGAGTTTAGAAAGAAGCGGCTCAGCCGCCGGACTTCTTCGCTTTGAAGCCCAGGCGAATCAGCTCAGCCAGCAGCAGCTCAACGTGATCGCCCTGGATTTCGATAACCCCCTCCTTCAAGGCGCCGCCGGTGCCGCAGCGGCGCTTGAGGGTACCGGCCAACGCCTTGAGCTCCTCCAGCGGCAGTGGTACGCCGGCCACTGTAGTGACCGTCTTGCCGCCCCGCCCCTTGCTCTCGCGGCGCACCCGGGCAATCCCGTCGCCTTGCGGTAGCACTGTGTTGGCACACACGCATTCGTCCACCGGCTTGCCGCAGCCTGGGCAATGCCGGCCGCTGTCGGTGGAATAAACGAGGCCGCCCAACGAGGCGAACGAGGAAGCTTTCTTGGCCATTGGCAATTCCTCTGCGCAGGACCGAAAAGGTCGCGCAGTTTAACGGCAAAAACACCCCATGCTAAGGGCTGCGGGCAGGCAATTTGCAGAAAATGCACGGGCTCGACAAACGGGCCTGGCGCCGCGGGCTCGCGGGCGATCGCCAGCCCCTGCGATGACTGCGGCAAAGCAGGCCCCACGGCCTCTGCCAGGCAAGTTTATGCGGCTAGGAAATGCGGAAAGTACCGCCGCAATGCCTCAAGCGAATCCGGGCACCAGGGCTCGGTAACGCAACGTTGGGCAAGCTCATGCGGCTGCAGGAAGCATACCTCGGCGATCTCTTCGGGCTGTAAACGTAGCGGGCCGTCCCATACCGCGGAAAACACCGCGCACCACAACCGGTTGCCCGGGCTGTCGAAGAGAAATCTGCCATGCTCGTGCAATTCAACTCCGCTGACGCCAAGTTCTTCTGCCAGCTCCCGCTCTGCCGAGAGGGCATAGCTTTCATCGGCCTGCACCATGCCTCCAGCGGCTGCATCCCAGTATCCCGGGTATACCGCCTTGCTCAGCGTGCGGCGCTGGGCGCACAAGCGGCCTTGGCTATCGAACAAGAGAATGAAGGTGCCGCGCCCGATCAACCCCCGCGCACGCAGTTGCGCCCGTGGCAGGGCGCCGAGCAGGCAGTCCTGCTCGTCGACCCAAGCGATGGCTTCGCGGTCCGAGGCCGCGCGATGCGCCGCCTCAGCCGCCGAGATCGCCCCGTTATTCACCCCTGCGACAGCAGCTGGCGCAGGTCCAGCACCGCGGCGTTGGCACGGGAGATGTAGTTGGCCATCACCAGCGAATGGTTGGCGAAAATGCCGAACCCGCTGCCATTGAGAATCACCGGGCTCCATAGCGGCTCTTGCGAGGCCTCCAGCTCACGGATGATCTGGCGCACGCTTACCGTGGCGTTTTTCTTGGCCAACACGTCGGCGAAGTCCACCTCGATGGCGCGTAGCAAGTGCGACAGCGCCCAAGCCTCGCCGCGGGCCTCATAGAACACATTGTCGATCTGCAGCCACGGGGTTTCCACAAACTGTTCTTCGAGCTGCGGCGCACTGCCCGGGGCGAAGGTCTGGACCTTGACCGTAGTGTCGAGCTTGACCCGCCCAACGCTGGCCGAAAGCCGTTGCGACAGCGAGCCCAAGCGAGTGGACACGTCGCCCAGCCAGTTGTTGAGGTTATCGGCGCGGGCATAGAAGAAGGCGTTGGGGTTTGGATCGGTCAGGCGCCGCTGATAATTGGTCAGCGATTTCAGGCCTTCCTGGAACTCCGATTCGCTCGAGGGCAGCACCCAGCTTTTATTATCGAAGTTGAAGCGTGGTTCGGCACGTGCCAGGTCGCCATCTTCGGTGGACTGCGACTGTGAGCGGGCGAAATCCTTGCGCAGGGCGCGGCTGAGGTCCCGTACCTGCACCAGCACGCCATATTCCCAGCTAGGCATGTTGTCCAGCCACACGCCGGGCAGCAGCCGGTCGTTGGACAGATACCCGCCAGGCTTGTCCATCAAAGTGCTGGCCACTTGCTTAAGGGTTTCGACCGTGGTGAAGCCTACGACCATCTGGCGGCCGTCCCGCTGGATTGCCGCCTGGGCGTTCTGCTGGACCGAGAACAGGTCGGGCTCGCGGCTCCAATAAATGCCCAGCACTACCGTGACGATCAGGTAAATGGCAACCACGCTGATCAATGCCCGGCTGAGCAGCAGACTCTTCCACCGCCCCCGCGGGGCCGGCTCGGCACGCTGGCCAGATGGCGCCGCGGTGGGCGACTCAGGGGTGTCTGTGCGTTTCTTCCAGTCGAGCATCGGGTTGTCCTTTCATGCTTTCGAGTCATCGGTTCGACCGCGCCGGCTCGCTATGGTGCCGGCGAGCATCCAACCTGTGGCTAGCGCCAGGCGTTCACGAGCACGCACTATAAATTAATGCGCCGTGCAACGGGGGCACGCAAAAGCGCCAGACCGATGGCGACAAATTTACGACGTACGACACAGTTTGCGTTGCCAATCACTGCTAGCATAGCGCCACTATTTTTTCGATCATCGCCCATGAGCCCTTTCGAACCGGCCAGCGAACAGCAAATGCGCCAGCACTTCGCGCAACGGGTCGTGCATCAGGCGCGCGATGTGCTGCAGCTCTGGCAGCGCTTGCAGTATCAGCTATGGACCACCCTGACTCAGCATCAGATCGACGATGCCCTGCTTCGTTGGCAGCGCTTCGCCGAGCGTTATGAGGATAGCGTGCACCTGGCATTGGCGCTGGAAGCACGCACGGCTATCAGCGCGATGACGCTGGAAGGGGGCCGGCTTGACAGCCCATCCCTGCGGCGTGTCAACGAGATCATGCAACGCCTCGCCGCCAGCGGCCTTCGCACCTGGGACGACCCCGCCAACCCTGCGCAACTGCCGCCGCCGCGACGCCCCGTCGGCTTGCTGCTGGGGGACCTGGAGGCTAGCCGGCACCTGGCCCGCCAGCTGGAGTTCTTCGGCTGCACGGCGCAGCCGCTGGATAGCCCGGCGGCCTTGCATTCCTGCCTGCGCGAATACCCGCCAGCGGCGATCGTCATCGATGTCAATTTCGCGGGCGAGGGCCAGGGCCTGACCCTGGCGGCGAGTATCCGGCAATCGGTAGGCGAGTCGATCCCGCTGGTTTTTCACAGCCCCGCCGAAGCAGATACCACCACTCGGCTGGCAGCGGTTCAGGCCGGCGCGCGGGCATTCGTCAGTGGCCCGCTGGAAGCCTGGAATGTGCTGGAAACCCTCGAGCCGCTATTGGGCGATGGGCCTTGGCAACCCTTCCGCGTGATGATCATCGACGATTCACCTGCCCAGGCCATGCATACCGAACGGATGCTCAACGATGTGGGCATGATCACTCGCTGCCTTAACGACCCGCTGCAAGCCATGGCCGAACTGGCTGACTTCCAGCCAGAGCTGATCATTCTCGACATGTACATGCCCGGCTGCACCGGTACGGAGCTGGCCCGGGCCATCCACCAGAACGACCGCTACGTCAGCGTGCCGATCATTTACTTGTCCGCCGAGGGCGACACCAACAAGCAGCTCGACGCCATGAGCGAGGCCGGTGACGACTTCCTCACCAAGCCGATCCGCTCGCGCCAACTGGTGACCGTGGTGCGCAACCGTGCCGCCCGTGCCCGCGGCCTGCGCGCGCGGATGGTCCGCGACAGCCTCACCGGGCTGTATAACCACACGCACATCCTGCGTGAGCTTGAAGACAGCTGCGCCCGCGCCCAACGCGAGGGCCGCCCACTGGCGTTTGCCATGCTGGACATCGACCACTTCAAACGGATCAACGACTGCCACGGCCACTCCATGGGCGACCGGGTAATCAAAAGCCTGTCGCTGTTTCTCAAGCAACGGCTGCGCGGTACCGACCTGATCGGGCGTTACGGCGGCGAGGAATTTGCGATCGTAATGCCCGGTACCACAGTGGACGCCGCCGTCGCCGTGCTTGAAGACATCCGCCAGCGCTTCGCTGCGATCGAATACCCGGCACGCCCTACCGGGGTGAGCTGCACGTTCAGCGCCGGAGTGGTAGCGATGGCCCCGGGGCTGCGCGGGCATACCTTGGCGTCCCGCGCCGATGCCGCGTTGTACCGGGCTAAGCAGGAAGGCCGCAATCGCATTGCGCGGGACGATAACTGAGGTATTTTCTGATTTAGCAACACAAGCGTTTCGGCCTTCAGGGCTTGCTTGGTTATGATGCCGGCCGACCTACCTCTACGAGCCTCCCATGCGCCGCCTGCTGTTTGCCCTGCTGTTATTGATCACCTTGCCCGCTGCCGCCGACCTGCTCGGTGAGCGCCCGAATGCCGTGATCGGGGCCGCCTCTGTGGGTGGCGAGCGTTTCTTGCCGGTGCGCGAAGCCTTCCGCCTGAGCCTGATCGAAAGCCCTCCCGATACCATTCGTTTACGCTTCGTTGCCGCCGAAGGGTATTACCTCTATCGAGATCGATTGCATTTCAGCAGCGAGCCCCAAGGCGTGACGCTGGGGCAGCCCCTGTTGCCGACCGGCGAGCGCAAGCACGATGAATACTTCGGTGACGTCGAGGTGTACCACAACATCCTGGACGTCGAGATCCCTCGTCCGGCCCAGGCGAGCCAGCCGTTTACCCTGGTGGTGACCTATCAAGGCTGCGCGGACAAGGGCCTGTGCTACCCGCCTGAAACCGAACGCCTGGCCATACCCTCCGCCGCCGGGGCCGAGCCAGCCGTCACTGTTGCCCCCCAACACCCGGCTGGCTGGGCCTGGCGCGAGCTGGCCCTGTTCTTCCTCGCTGGCCTCGGCCTGACCTTTACCCCGTGCGTGCTGCCGATGCTGCCCATTCTCTCCGGCGTGGTTTTGCGTGGCCAGGTCGGCGGCCTGCGCGGTTTAAGCCTGTCGCTGGCCTACGTGTTGCCGATGGCGGCCTGCTTCGCGCTGCTGGGGGCGCTGATGGGCCTGTTCGGTGCAAGCCTCAACCTGCAGGCGCGGCTGCAATCGGCGTGGGTGCTGGTGCCCTTCTCGCTGTTCTTCGGTTTGTTCGCCCTGGCCATGTTCGGCGCGTTCGAGCTCAAGCTGCCGCGCCGCCTGAACGACTGGCTGGACCGCCTTGCCGGGCGCACCCAAGGCGGCTCACTGCTCGGCGCCGCCGCCCTGGGCGTGCTGTCCAGCCTGCTGGTATCACCTTGCGTTTCCGCACCCCTGGCCGGCGCGCTGCTGTATATCAGCGCCAGCGGTGATGCCGTGGGTGGAGGCCTGAAGTTGCTGGCGTTGGGGCTGGGCATGGGCGCGCCGTTGGTGCTGGTCGGCGCAGGCGGCGCGGCTTGGCTACCGAAGAGCGGCGCTTGGCTGGTCAGCGTAAAGAATGCCATCGGAGTATTGCTGCTTGGGTTGGCGATCGCCCTGCTAAGCCGCGTATTGCCAGGGCCCGCCACGCTCGTGCTGGTTGGCTTGCTGAGCGCAGGCACGGGGTTGTTCCTGGGCGCACTGAACCTCTCGGTATCCCTCGGCGTGGCCGCTCGCCTGCGGCAACTGATCGGCCTGCTCTGCTTGTGCTATGGCCTCGCCTGCTGGGTGGGCGCCTTCAGCGGCGCCGACAGCCCCCTGCAGCCACTGCGCGCAGGAGCTCCGGATGCATCGATAGCTGCCACACGGCAAGACGAGTGGCAAACCGTAAGCCAGGTGCCCGAGCTGCAACGCGCATTGGCCGACGCCGCCGCGGCTGGCAACCCCGTTGTGCTGGACTGGTACGCCGACTGGTGCATCAGCTGCAAGGTCATCGAAAGCGAGGTGCTCAATCAACCTGCTGTCGTCGGCAAGCTCGCCGGCTACCGCAAGTTGCGCTTCGACATCACCGCCAGCACGGCAGCCCAGCGGGCCCTGCTGGACCACTATGGGCTTTTCGGGCCTCCGGTGATCCAGTTCTTTGCGGCAGACGGCAGCGAAGTGGTCACTTCGCGAGTGGTTGGCGAGATCGACCAGGCAGGTTTTCTCGCCAAGTTGCCGCGCTAAACAATCACAGGCTGATGTGGTGCATGACCAAATGCTGATCATCGGTCAAATAAATGCCGGCATTCTCGTCAATCGTGCCGGCAGCTTCGCCAAACTGGACAGGCTGATTTCATTTGGGCATAGTCGGCCCCGCACGTAATTACAAGAACCTTCGAAAGGGTCTACCGATGGCGGTTTTGCCTGTGCTACCTGCAACGTCCCACCCTGCGGCGATATGGATGGCGTCACATTCAGAAGTGACGCGGCGCCGCGAGTGAGCATCCCACACTCTGACGCGCCATTTATCGATGCGCGATCAAGGACATACGTATTCGCCCCGGCACGCTTCAGGCGTGCTGGCGGGCTTGCGGCCAACAGTGCCGATGTCGCCGACCGGGCTGCCAGGCCATTCAGGAACCCCTGAACCCTTTTGCCTTAAACCCCTGACCCATGCGGGAGTTGAAGTTCATGGATATTCGTAAAGTCAAGAAACTGATCGAGCTGCTGGAAGAATCCGGTATCGACGAGCTGGAAATCAAAGAAGGCGAAGAATCCGTACGGATCAGCCGTCACAGCAAGCAGCCAGCTCAACAGTTCTATGCGGCCCCTCCTGTTGCACCGGCTCCAGCCCCAGCGGCCGCAGCCGCCCCAGCCGCTGCTCCAGTTGCCGAAGCCGCCGCGCCCAAGCTCAATGGCACGGTCGCTCGCTCGCCGATGGTCGGCACCTTCTATCGCAAGCCATCGCCGACCTCGCCGAACTTCGCCGAAGTCGGGCAGACCGTGAAAAAGGGTGACACCCTTTGCATCGTCGAAGCCATGAAAATGATGAATCACATCGAAGCCGAAACCAGTGGCGTCATCGAGTCCATCTTGGTGGAAGACGGGCAGCCGGTTGAGTTCGATCAGCCGCTGTTCACCATCGTTTGAACCGCGGAGAGCCTGCGATGCTGGAAAAAGTTCTGATCGCCAACCGCGGCGAGATCGCCCTGCGTATCCTGCGCGCCTGCAAGGAACTGGGCATCAAGACCGTTGCGGTGTACTCCACCGCCGACCGTGAGCTGATGCACCTGGGCCTTGCCGATGAATCGGTGTGCATCGGCCCCGCGCCGGCCGCCAAGTCCTACCTGCATATTCCGGCCATCATCGCCGCGGCCGAGGTGACCGGTGCCACTGCCATTCACCCCGGCTATGGCTTCCTGGCGGAAAACGCCGACTTCGCCGAGCAGGTCGAAAAATCCGGCTTCGCTTTCATTGGCCCCAAGGCCGACACCATCCGCCTGATGGGCGACAAGGTATCGGCCAAGGACGCCATGAAGCGCGCCGGTGTGCCAACCGTACCGGGGTCTGACGGCCCGCTGCCGGAAGACGAAGCCGAAGCGCTGCGTATCGGCCGGGAGGTGGGTTACCCAGTGATCATCAAGGCTGCCGGCGGCGGCGGTGGTCGCGGGATGCGCGTGGTGCACAAGGAAGAAGACCTGATCGCTTCGGCCAAGCTGACCCGTACCGAAGCAGGTACGGCGTTCGGCAACCCGATGGTGTACCTGGAGAAATTCCTGACCAACCCACGTCACGTGGAAGTTCAGGTGCTCTCCGATGGCCAGGGCCATGCGATTCACCTGGGCGACCGGGACTGCTCATTGCAACGCCGCCACCAGAAGGTTTTGGAAGAAGCACCAGCGCCTGGCATTGACGAAGCCGCCCGCGCCGAAGTGCTGGATCGCTGCGTCAAGGCGTGCATCGAGATCGGCTACCGCGGGGCAGGCACTTTCGAGTTCCTCTACGAGAACGGCCGCTTCTACTTCATCGAAATGAACACCCGCGTGCAGGTGGAGCACCCGGTTTCGGAGATGGTCACCGGTATCGACATCGTCAAGGAAATGCTCAGCATTGCCGCTGGCAACAAGTTGTCGTTCACCCAGGATGACGTGGTCATCCGCGGCCATTCGCTGGAATGCCGGATCAATGCCGAAGATCCACGCACCTTCATCCCCAGCCCCGGGACCGTGAAACACTTCCACGCGCCTGGCGGCAACGGTGTGCGAGTGGATTCGCACCTGTATAGCGGTTATGCCGTTCCGCCGAACTACGACTCGCTGATCGGCAAGCTGATCACCTATGGCAAGGACCGCGACGAGGCCATGGCGCGCATGCGTAATGCGCTCGACGAGATCGTGGTGGATGGCATCAAGACCAACATCCCGCTGCACCGGGACCTCACCCGTGACGAAGGCTTCTGCAAGGGTGGGGTGAACATCCACTACCTCGAGCACAAGCTGGCGGAAGAGAAAAACCGCTGACGCTTTGCGCCGCATGCCCACGGCAACTTGGGCACGCGGCACTGCGCTGTCATCAGCTGTCGAGAATGTGCAAAGGAAGGGCCAGCGCTTCGTGGCTGGCCTGCGCCTCTATCTGGCGCAGGTTATTGGCGTAGCGCCCCTTTCCTGTGTTCCGCCAGCGCCCCTCCTTTATTCGCTGCCAGAAGCGCTGCGCGCGCGAGCGCAGGTTAGCGTCGCCAAATGCTGGGTACTCCCGCAGTGGATCATAAAATGCCTGCAGCCCCTGGCTGGTGAACCGCCAAACCAGCGTGCCGCCGGTCTTCAGGTCGAGCAATACCCCCATAACGCCACCCAAGCCACCGCCTACAAGCCAATGGGCCGGCCTGGTCAGCACCCCTTCTATGCCGAGGGCATGGTTCACCTTGGTAAGAATGTCGCCCGGCACTTGCAGCCAGTCGCCGCCGATGAGGCCGCCTTGTACAGGCAGTGCTGAATCGACCGGCCCCAGTGATCTGACGGCCTCGGCCACGCTGCGCTGGATGGGCGTCGAGATGTCGTGATCCACATTGATGACGGCGCCCCGCCGGGTAGACGGGTTGTACAGCGTGGCGACAACGGAGCCTTGCGTCTCCACGCCTATCAAGTAGTTGCCCGCCTGGGCAGGGTTGTAGCCTGCGCTGAGCGCCTCTCCCGCCAGCGCAATGCGTTCCGCCTTGGGTGCCAGCTCCGCTGGAAACACTTCGGCGATGTCGGCAACCGCACCTACATAGATTGGCGCCTCGCCACCGCGCAAACCGACCTCGCGGTTGAAGCTCCAGCCTCCCTCAGACGTTCGACGCACGGGCATCTTGTACTGTGCCTGTGGATGGCGCGGGTCGATCAACCGCACCGTGCCTGCATCCCGATCTACCGCCACTTCGAAGTACCGCTTTCCCTGTTTGATGAAATATCGGGCCTGCGGCTGGGTTGCGCTGGCCTGCTGGCGATAGAGCCCCTGCGTCAAGCCTTCTTCGAAGACCTCCTGTAGCTCGGATGGCTGATAGGTCAGCGCTTGCCGCACGTCCAGCGAGTCGGCGCCGCCACGTAAGGCGCGGCCTCGCCCGATCGGCTGCCGCGCCCCGGCGCTACGGTAAATCCCGGCATAACGCGTAATCATCTCTCGCGATGCGTTCAGAGTCCGTGCGTGGTGAATACCGACTGGCACAAGCAGGAACAGCCCGGCGACATAGGCATTGACGAAGAACCCCACCGCGGCGGACACGTCCCCATCCCGATAGGCCTGTACGCCTCGCACAGCCTCGACGCCAATGAACACGGCATCCAGCACAAAGCCTATGGGCGGAAACAGTACCCCTAGAGGAATAGACGCGAACCCTACTCCCTTGAGCACTTGCTCGGTGATGACTTCGCGGCGGCTTTTGGTGATCCGGTCCACATCCGCCAGCACGTTCGCCACCATCACCGAGAATTCACCATACAGGCTGCCCACCGCTGCCCCGGCACCAGCGGAGTCTGCCGACGCCTCACCGAAGCCAATCGCGGCGAGGCGCTCACGAACGCCGTCCTGGGCGGCAAGACGCGCGCGCTTGAGGTAGTAGAGCTGCATCGCCACCGGCAGCCCCCTGGCGAATGCGCTCCGGTATGGCCTGAAAACCACGCCATCGGGGGCCTGGGGCGTATAAAGCAGTGCGTCCTGAGGAGCCACGCCGGGCAAGCGCACCACATATACCTGGGCTATAGGTTGGCCGCGCACCACCGCCCGGAACAGTACAACGGGGCCTGCTTCATCGCGTTGCTTCAGGCGCTCGATGGCGTAGTCGAGTTGGCTATGCGCCCGCTCATCGAGCTGGCCCTTGAGCCTGGCGGCGAGGGCATCGCGCTGTATCGTGAGCGCGGTGAGCTGAGCGAACAGTTTGCCGCGCCAGCCGGCCCCCCCAGCAGCGGCATTGAGATAGTCATCGTTGATGTAGGCCGCATACTTGTCGCCCAGGTAAGCGCTGCGAATATACCTGGCCAGATCGGCCGCCCTCACCTGGCCCAGGTCTTGGCCTATGGATGAACGCACCCGCATATCAGGATGGTCCAACCCGGCGTTGTCGTTATACCCCGTGACAGCCAGGTCCATCAGCGTTGCCGTCTGCTTTGCAGCCGGCCCCGAGAAAGGGAGGTTCAAGAAAATGCTGGGCCGAAACTCGAACACGATGGTGTCTGGGTCGACCGGCTCGGTGACCCCGCGGCTTGCCAGGTAGGGGGCGATCGCCGCGCTCACGGTGCGCTTGGCAAACTCGGCGAAAGGTTCTGGGTTCATTCCCACCCGCCGCAGGTAGCATTGAAGCGCATTGAGCCGAGCGTTGCGGCTGTTGAGCTGTTGCCGTATTGCCAGCGGCTGCCTGACATACCACCCAGGCGCAGCAGTGCGCGCGGCGGCTTCGAGCTGGTTAGCCGTATGGTGCTCGGCCAAGCCATACAACGCGTGTGGATAACCGGCCGGGCCGCTGCGGTAGTCCACGTTGGCCATCCACTGCACGGGCTTGAGGAACACGGCTTCCAGATAACGCTCGGCACGCTCCCGCATGGCCAGCGGCAATTGCTCGAGCAGATAGAGGCGCCCTTGCGGGTCCTTTACCCAGCCACCGATTTCCTGGGCCAGGGCGCGCAGGCTAGGCAATTCGATCCACTCTTGGCCGTCATACTTACCCGGCGCATACAGCACGAACGGCCTCACCGCACTTGGCTCCCGATCTTCAAACAGCAACAAAGCCAGTGCACCGATGCCAGGCAGCCCCAGCCCCACTGCCGATGGAGCCTGCGCGGCATTGTCGGTGCTGGTTCGCGCGCGCATCACCACCTCGTAACCCGCCACGCTGAGGTGCCCCTGCAAACGGGCAGCGAAAACGCTGTGCATCAGCGCCGCATCCAGGCGGTCGAAGAGCAGTGCACGGATGTCCTCACGCTGATAGAACTCCCTCAAGGCCCGAGCATAACCGGCACGCGCATCGAAACTTTCAAGCAGGCCGGGCCAATCGACCGCTTGCGCCTCTAAGTTCTCGGGCACCTGCACCAGGCTACGGCGCACGCCGGGGTCCGAGGCGTAAGGGCCCGCGACCAGCAGCTCTGCCAGGGTCGACACCTCCACCTCCTCGGTGCCTTCGATCTGGTGAGCGGTCTCGATCCGAACCTGACTAGGGTCCACGAATAGCCCATAGCGGTGCTCCACATGGTCAGCCACGCGCCCTTCCACGTAGCGCAGCAGGCTCTCTAGGCCCTCGCCTGCCTGGGCGAACACCCGTTCAAGCTCCAGCAGCCGATCCGCCAACCGTTCCAGCTGTTCCTTGTCCTGCTCTGAGGCCAGCCGGAGCCAGTAAGGCAGGTTATTGCAGAGCACTTTCCCCAGCCTCGAGCCTTCCTCTGGGTGTAACAACGCACTCAGCGTGAGCGAGCCCTGCAGCGCCAGCCGTGCCTGGTCGATCTGATCCAGCGCTTCATGGGCAGGCGTGGTGGCCTGCGGAGACAGCAGCGCATGCAAGGTTGGCTCCCAGGCTTCAAGGGCCTCGGTCATGTATGCCAATAACGCTTCGCCCTGAGTTACGTCGGCCAAAGGGGCCAGCAAGTGACGACGCACTGCGGCCAGGTAAAGGGCGACCATGCGTGGGGCGACCGCCTCGGTAACCTCCAGCAGCACCTCTGCCCGCTCATCCATCACCTGCCGGCCTGGGCTTTCTCTCAGCCCGGAAGGTCCTTCTCTCAGAAGCGTGGCGTCCAGTGGCGTGGCATTGAGCACGCGCCGCACCTGCAGCAGCAGTAATTCCTCCAGGAAGCTGTCGCGTAGGCTGCCCTGTGGATAGTGCGCACGCAGGGCTTGCACCAACGTGGCGCGGATAACCTCCTCGAAAGTCGGCAGCCCGCTCCCGCGCTCGTGCAACACGCGGGCCCACTGGTAATAACGGCCCACCGCATCGGCCGTGCCTTCCAGAAGGCCCAGGGTGGCGGTTTCGGCTTTTTGTATCGCGGCTTTTAAAGGTTGCATCCATGCACCCTCCTCGGTTGAAAGGTCGCGATAGTGGCGCCGGCAATGGGTAGCCAGGTCATAGATAGCTAAACCACACGCCCACCGGCGATACCCCAATGCCGGCCGGGTGCAGTACACTGGCGCGCTTTATCGGCCGCGCCTTCGCGCGGCAAGCGCAAAGGAACAGAACATGCCCTGGCTTCAAGTCCGCCTGGCCATTGGCCCAGAACAAGCCGAAACCTATGAAGACGCGCTGCTGGAAATCGGCGCGGTTTCGGTGACCTTCATGGATGCCGAGGACCAGCCGATCTTTGAGCCGGACCTCAACACCACCCCGCTGTGGAGCCACACCCATCTGCTGGCCCTGTTCGAAGCCGACACGGCAGCTGACGCGGTGTTCGCGCACCTGCGCCTGCTAACCGGCAGCGAACTGCCCGAGCATCACGCCGAGGTGATCGAGGACCAAGACTGGGAACGCAGCTGGATGGACAATTTCCAGCCGATGCGCTTCGGCCGGCGGCTGTGGATCGTTCCTAGCTGGCATGAAGCGCCGGAGCCAGGCGCAGTGAACCTGCTGCTCGACCCAGGCCTTGCCTTCGGCACGGGCACGCATCCCACCACCGCGCTGTGCCTGGAATGGCTTGACGGCCAAGCCTTGGCTGGTACACGCGTGCTGGACTTCGGCTGCGGCTCGGGCATCCTGGCGATCGCCGCGCTTTTGCTGGGCGCGGATGAGGCCGTCGGCACCGATATCGACGTACAGGCACTGGAGGCTTCGCGCGACAACGCCGGGCGCAATGGCATTGCCGAGCAACGCCTGGCGCTGTACCTGCCCCAAGACCTGCCACCGATGCAAGCCGACGTGCTGGTGGCAAATATTCTGGCGGGCCCGTTGGTCAGCCTCGCCCCAGAGCTGGCTTCGAATGTGCGCCCCGGCGGGTTGCTGGCGCTGTCCGGCATCCTCGCCGAACAGGGTGAAGAAGTCGCGGCAGCCTATGCCGACGCGTTCGAGCTGGACCCCATCGCCGAGCGCGATGGCTGGGTGCGGATCAGCGGCCGCCGCCGCGCATAACCCGCCCTACTCCCGAACGTGGCAACCTTTTAGGTACGAAATACACCGGACCCCCGCATGACCGAAAGCTTCGTTACCCAGTGCCCCCACTGTCGCACCAGCTTCAAGGTGAGCCACAACCAACTGAGCGTGGCCCGGGGCGCGGTGCGCTGCGGCGCCTGTAAGCAGGTATTCAATGCCGCCCGCCAGTTGCTCGAACAAAGCGCCGGCCGAAGCACTGCGGTGAGTGCTCAGCCTGGTGATGAAGCACCCGTCGCCCCGACGGCTGTCGCTGTGCAACCGCCGAGCACGCCCGAATGGCCTGCCCATGGCGAGCATCTGGAGCATCTGGACCTCGATCAGGAACTGGCCCGCCTCGAGCGCCGGCCAGGGGGGGCGCGTACCAGTGGCGAGCCACCCTCGATCTTGAGCGCCCAGCGCGACCAAGCCGAAGACTGGCTCGACGAATTGTTCGGCAATCACCAACATGCAGAGGATGCGGCAGCCCCCGAGGCGCCTGCGGATGCACGCCAGGAGCCGCGTTTGGGCGCGGCCGAAGGCGAAGCGTTGGCCGAGGAAGACCCCTTGGCAGATCTGCACCAGCCGCTGAAGGTTCAGCGCGCGCCTGCCGCGCCGCCGGAACTGCTCAGCGCCGAGCGCGAAGATGACGCTTCGCTCGAGCATGCTGAAGACGATGACGAGCCCGACCCGGCGCCGGCCCGCACTCGCCGCAGCGAACCCGAGCTGCGCGAAGATCACTTGCTGGACCTGCAGGACGATCCTCTCCAGCTGCAATGGCAAAAGCCGCAAGCCTCGTCGGGCAAGCGCCTACTATGGGCTGGGCTCACCTTGCTCGCCGCATTGGCGTTGCTGGCGCAGTACGTGGTGTTCCACTTCGATGAACTGGCACGCCAGGACAGCTACCGGCCATGGTTTGTCAGCCTATGCCCCAGCCTGGGGTGCAGCGTGCCCTCGCGAGTGGATATCCAGCTCATTCGCAGCAGCAACCTGGTGGTGCGCAGCCACCCGACATTCGCTGGCGCCCTGGTGGTGGACGCGATCATCTATAACCGCGCCTCGTTCAGCCAGCCCTTCCCCTTGCTCGAGCTGCGCTTCGCCGACCTCAACAATAAACTGATCGCCAGCCGTCGCTTCAAGCCGTCGGAGTACCTGAGCGGGGATCTCGCCGGGCAAAGCGAAATGCCACCGCAGGTCCCTATCCACATCGCGCTGGATATTCTCGACCCCGGCAAGCGCGCGGTGAACTACAGTTTGTCCTTCCATTCGCCGGAGTGAAGCCGGTTATCCGATCGCTTCGGTACAAGCCTGTCACTGTTCAGATTTTATCCAGTTTGACCTTTATCCGGTCATCGAGAGCGGGTATCATGCGATCCCTTTTTCGAACTCCAGGCTTCGTACGAATCCGGCCTCACCACGGGTAGCACACCTATGTCGGCGGTACGCATCGGCCCCTACACACTCAGCAATGGCCTGATCCTCGCCCCAATGGCGGGTGTCACCGACCAGCCATTTCGCCAGCTTTGCCGGCGCCTGGGTGCCGGGCTCGTGGTATCCGAGATGGTCACCGCGGACATGTCCTTGTGGAACAGCCGCAAGTCGCGCTTGCGGATGGTCCATGCCGGTGATCCGGAGCCGCGTTCCGTGCAGATCGCCGGTGGCGATGCGCAGATGCTAGCGGCGGCGGCCCGGGCCAACGTCGAGGCGGGCGCGCAGATCATCGACATCAACATGGGCTGCCCGGCGAAAAAGGTGTGCAACAAAGCGGCCGGGTCCGCCCTGCTGCGCGACGAAGCCCTGGTGGCGGAGATTCTCGAGGCCGTGGTCGCGGCAGTCGAGGTGCCGGTTACCCTGAAGATTCGAACAGGCTGGGACCGCGACAACCGCAATGGCCTTACAGTGGCAAGGATTGCCGAGCAGTCGGGCATCAGCGCCCTGGCGGTGCATGGGCGCACCCGCGCCGACCTGTACAAGGGCGACGCCGAGTACGACACCATCGCTGCTATCAAGCAGGCGGTGTCCATTCCGGTGTTCGCCAACGGCGATATCACCTCGCCAACCAAGGCGGCCGAGGTGCTGCGCCATACCGGCGCCGACGGCCTGCTGATTGGCCGGGCCGCTCAAGGGCGGCCTTGGATTTTCCGCGAGGTCGAGCATTACCTGCGCACCGGCGAGCACTTGCCGGCACCGCAGTTGGAAGAAGTGGAACGAATTCTGCTGGACCACCTGGCCGCGCTGCACGCGTTCTACGGCGATGTGATGGGTGTTCGCATCGCCCGCAAGCATGTTGGCTGGTATCTGGCGACGCTGCCCGGCGCCAGGGAATTCCGCGCCAGCTTCAATTGTTTGGACGAGACGGCAGCGCAGTGCGCCAACGTTCGCGAATTCTTCCGCGAACGCTACGAGAGCCTTGTTGCAGAGGACGGAGAAGGGGTGGCCGCATGACGATGATGACCGAGACTTTAGTGAGTGGAACAACGCCCGTGAGCGACAACGTCAACCTCAAGCAGCACCTCAATACGCCCTCCGAAGAAGGGCAGACGCTACGCGGGAGCGTCGAAAAGGCGCTGCACAATTATTTCGCTCACCTTGAAGGCGCCTCGGTCACCGACGTCTACAACCTGGTGTTGTCCGAAGTGGAAGCCCCCCTGCTGGAAACCGTCATGAATTACGTCAAGGGCAACCAGACCAAGGCCAGCGAGATGCTTGGCCTGAACCGGGGAACCCTGCGCAAGAAGCTCAAGCAGTACGACCTGCTCTGAGCCCACGACATTCCGAAAAGGCGACTGCATGCAGCTCGCCTTTTTTGCTAACCGCTCTGAATGGAACCTGAAATGACCGACCAGACCACCCGCCTGCCGATCCGCCGCGCCCTGATCAGCGTGTCCGACAAGACCGGCATCCTGGAGTTCGCCCGTGAGCTGGAGGCCCTCGGGGTGGAGATCCTCTCCACCGGCGGCACCTTCAAGCTGCTGCGCGACAACGGCGTGGCCGCTATCGAGGTAGCGGACTACACCGGCTTCCCGGAAATGATGGACGGCCGGGTGAAAACCCTGCACCCGAAGATCCACGGCGGGATCCTGGGACGGCGCGGCATGGACGACGCTGTGATGGCTGAACACGCCATCCGCCCGATCGACCTGGTGGCGGTCAACCTCTACCCCTTCGAAGCGACCGTGGCCAAGCCTGGTTGCGACCTGCCCACGGCGATCGAGAACATCGACATCGGCGGGCCGACCATGGTCCGTTCCGCTGCCAAGAACCACAAGGACGTCGCCATCGTGGTCAATGCCAGCGACTATGCGGCGGTGATCGAGGGCCTGAAAGCCGGTGGCCTGACCTACGCCCAGCGCTTCGACCTGATGCTCAAGGCCTTCGAGCATACCGCAGCCTATGACGGCATGATCGCCAACTACCTGGGCAGCATCGACCAGCAGGCCGAAACGCTTTCCACTGAAGGCCGCGACCCTTTCCCGCGGACCTTCAACAGTCAGTTCATCAAGGCGCAGGGCATGCGCTATGGCGAAAACCCGCACCAGAGCGCGGCCTTCTACGTCGAGGCGAAGCCCGCCGAGGCTGGCATCGCCACCGCCGTTCAGTTGCAGGGCAAGGAGCTGTCGTATAACAACGTGGCCGACACCGACGCCGCGCTTGAATGCGTGAAGAGCTTCGTCAAGCCGGCCTGCGTCATCGTCAAGCACGCCAACCCCTGCGGTGTGGCGGTGTGCCCTGACGCCGAGGGCGGCATTCGCCAGGCCTACGAACTGGCCTACGCTACCGACAGCGAATCCGCCTTTGGCGGCATCATCGCCTTCAACCGCGAGTTGGACGCCGCTACTGCCCAGGCCATCGTCGAGCGCCAGTTCGTTGAAGTCATCATCGCCCCTAGCGTGAGCCAGGAGGCCCGCGCTGTCGTGGCGGCCAAGGCCAATGTGCGCCTGCTGGCCTGCGGCGAATGGCCGACCGAGCGCGCCGCTGCCTGGGACTTCAAGCGGGTGAACGGTGGCTTGCTGGTACAAAGCCGCGACATCGGCATGATCGGCGCCGACGACCTGAAGATCGTCACCCGCCGCGCCCCAACCGAACAGGAAGTGCACGACCTGATCTTCGCCTGGAAGGTCGCCAAGTTCGTCAAGTCCAACGCCATCGTCTACGCCCGCAACCGCCAGACCATTGGCGTAGGCGCCGGCCAGATGAGCCGGGTCAACTCCGCGCGAATTGCCGCGATCAAGGCTGAACATGCAGGGTTGCCGGTAGCCGGCGCCGTGATGGCTTCCGATGCGTTCTTCCCCTTCCGCGACGGCATCGACAACGCCGCCAAGGTCGGCATCCGCGCGGTGATCCAGCCGGGCGGCTCGATGCGCGATGCCGAAGTGATCGCTGCGGCCGACGAAGCGGACATTGCGATGGTGTTCACCGGTATGCGTCATTTCCGGCACTGATTGACTGGGGAGCGGCGCAGCCTGTGAACGGGCCAGCCTGATTCGCGAGCTGACGCTCGCTCCTACAGGGTATTTGCATAGCTTTGCATCGATCCACGGCATCGCCCCCTCCACAGGGTCGCCTGTAGGAGCGAGCAAAGCCCGCGAACCGTACTAGCATCGGCTTTCGAATTCGAGGTTCTGACATGAAGGTTTTGATTATCGGCAGCGGCGGGCGTGAGCATGCCCTGGCCTGGAAAGTGGCGCAGGATCCGCGTGTCGAGAAGGTATTCGTCGCACCGGGGAATGCCGGGACTGCCACTGAAGCAAAGTGCGAAAACGTTGAGATCGATGTGCTGGCGCTTGAACAATTGGCAGATTTTGCCGAGCAAAACGTACAGCTGACCATCGTGGGCCCTGAAGCGCCGCTCGTCGCGGGTGTGGTCAACCTGTTCCGTGAGCGCGGCCTGGACTGCTTCGGTCCCACCGCCGGCGCCGCTCAGCTGGAGGGTTCCAAGGCTTTCACCAAGGACTTCCTCGCCCGCCACAACATCCCCACCGCCGCCTACCAGAACTTCACCGAGATCGAACCCGCCCTGGCGTATCTGCGCCAGCAGGGCGCGCCTATCGTGATCAAGGCCGATGGCCTGGCAGCGGGCAAGGGCGTGATCGTGGCGATGACGCTCGAGGAAGCAGAAGCCGCGGTGCGCGACATGCTCGCCGGCAATGCGTTTGGCGATGCCGGTTCGCGGGTGGTGATCGAAGAGTTTCTCGACGGCGAGGAAGCCAGCTTTATCGTAATGGTGGACGGCCACAACGTGCTGCCGATGGCTACCAGCCAGGACCATAAGCGCGTGGGTGACGCCGACACCGGCCCCAACACCGGCGGCATGGGCGCTTACTCGCCAGCCCCCGTGGTGACCGATGAGGTGCACCAGCGGGTCATGGACCAGGTGATCTGGCCCACCGTGCGCGGCATGGCCGAAGAAGGCAACACGTACACGGGCTTCTTGTACGCCGGTTTGATGATCGACGCCGCGGGCAACCCCAAGGTGATCGAGTTCAATTGCCGCTTTGGTGACCCAGAAACCCAACCGGTGATGCTGCGCCTGCAGTCGAGTCTGGTGCTGCTGGTGGAAGCCGCGCTGGCCAAGGCGCTGAACAAGATCGAAGCACAGTGGGACCCACGCCCGAGCCTGGGCGTGGTGTTGGCTGCCGGGGGTTATCCGGACGCTTACGCCAAGGGCGATCTGATCAGTGGCCTGGACGCTGCAGCCGCCTTGCCTGGCAAAGTTTTCCACGCCGGCACATCACTGGTGAACGGCCAAGTGGCCACCGCCGGTGGCCGCGTGCTGTGTGCAACGGCCTTGGGCGATACCGTGGGCGCCGCGCAGAAACAGGCTTATGAGCTGGCCGCGCGTATCGACTGGAAAGGTTGCTTCTACCGCAAGGACATCGGCTACCGCGCCATCGCGCGTGAGCGCGGTGAGGGCTGATCGCCCAATAGCCCCTTAAACCACCCCGGCGCGAAAGCCCCGGGGTGTTTTTTCGGCATTCGGGCGGGCCGTCAACCTGTCTGGCTCAGGCACGGTTATACTCAACGCATGCTTATCCAGGACAGGGACTTCCCAGTGCACCGGCTCAGGACTGCCTTGCTTCTCATCGTTTGGCTGTTACTGGCCTGCCTGACCCCGGCATACGCCGAACCAGGCAGCGGCTGGTCCGTGCTGGTCGACGACCAAGCGGGGTTACAGCTTAGCGACGTCCGCTCCGAGCGTTATCAGAGCCAGTTCGCCCCGGTCGACCTGCGGCAGCTCGATGCTGCCCCTCCACAGAGCGCTCTCTGGTTGCACTATCGGCTCATGCCCTCGGCGCACGAGCAGGTCATCCGCCTGTTCGCCCCAGACCTGTCCCGCTTCGACCTCTACGCCTTCGCCGACGACCAACAGCTCCAGCACCTCCGCAGCGGCTACGACAGCGCCGCCGACTCGCCCCTGCCGCGCAGCGGTGACCTGCTGTTGCCGGTTCCGATCAGCCAGGCACCGGTAGACGTTTACCTTCGGTTGGTCAGCGAGCATCAGATTCGCCCGGGCATCAGCCTGGAGCCGGCGATCCAGGTCGCGGCGAACCAAAGCCAAACGCTGTTGTTCGGCCTGCTGCTGGGCTGCATGGTGATGCTGATCCTGCACAACCTGGCCCGCTACGCCCTCAACCGCTCCGCCAGCAGCCTCTGGCTCGCCGGTTGCCAGGCCATGGTGCTGGCCAGCGCGATGATCCTGGTGAACCTGGGCAACCCCTGGATGAACCCCTGGAGCCCCGCTCGCACTCCGGCTGCCTACTTCACCATGCTGGTCGGCGCGGTATGCGCGCTGATGTATACCCTGCGTTTCTTCGCTGCTCGCCCGGCGCCCCGGCTACAGCGGATGATCGTCGCGCTCATCGCGTTGATCGCCCTGTGCAGCGTGTTGTTGCTGCTGCTCGATACCCTCCCGCTCAACTTCACCACCTACGCAGCGGTCGCGCTGACCTGCCTGTGCATGCTGGTGGTCTCGGCGCGCCACTGGTACACAGGCTATGCGCCGGCGCGGCTATTCACCATCGCCATGGCGCTGTGCAGCCTGGGCTTTCTGGTGGTGCTGCCGGCGCTGCTGGGGCTGACCCGGACGCCGGTGCAATGGCTGATCTTCGGCATGCTCGCCTGCGCGGTGGGCGGCGGCGCCCTGCTCAACCTGGCCCTGACCACCCGGCTGCGGCGCATGAGTGAGGATCGCTACAGCGCCAGCCGAGAGCTGGCGGCCACCACCGCTGAAACTAACGCCAAGGCCGAGTTCCTGGCCAAGCTCAGTCATGAAATCCGCACGCCCATGAACGGGGTGCTAGGCATGACCGAGTTGTTGCTCGGCACCCCGCTGTCGGTCAAACAGCGTGACTACGTGCAGACCATCCATAGCGCAGGCAACGAGTTGCTTACCTTGATCAACGAGATTCTCGATATCTCCAAGATCGAATCCGGGCAGATCGAGCTCGACGACGTGCAGTTCGACCTCAACGCGCTGATGGAAGAATGCCTGAGCATCTACCGCGCCCGCGCAGAACAGCAGAACGTCGAACTGATCAGCTTTACCCAGCCCCAAGTGCCACGAGTGATCAGCGGAGACCCAATGCGCTTGCGCCAGGCCCTGCTGGCGATGCTGGACAACGCCTTGAAGAAAACCAACGGCGGCGAGGTACTGGTGGCCGCCGCACTGGACCAACGCAGCGGGCCGCCGCGCCTGCGTATTGCCGTCCAGGACAGCGGCGAAGCGTTGCCGGCCGAAGAACGAGAGGCCCTGCTACGTACCGAGCTGCGCAGCCAGGACCTGCTCACCACCAACAAGCCGGGCAGCAGCCACCTCGGCCTGCTCATCGCGCGGCAACTGATCGGCCTGATGAACGGCGAGTTCGGCATCAAGAGCGGCGCGCACGAAGGCAGCACCTTCTGGCTTACCCTGCCGCTCGATCCCCAGCGCATCGAACAAACGCTTCCAGACCTGGACGGCAGCCTTAAGGATGCGCGGGTGCTGGTGGTGGATGACAACGACACCTGCCGCAAGGTGCTGGTGCAGCAATGCAGCGCCTGGGGCCTGAATGTGAGCGCGGCATCCTCGGGCAAGGAAGCACTTGCCTTGCTGCGCACCAAGGCGCACTTGCGTGATTACTTCGACGTGGTGCTGCTGGACCAGAACATGCCAGGCATGACCGGCATGCAGCTTGCGGCCAAGATCAAGGAAGATCCCAGCCTGAACCACGATATTCTGCTCATCATGCTTACTGGCATCAGCAACGCGCCGAGCAAGGTGATCGCGCGCAATGCCGGCGTCAAACGCATTCTCGCCAAACCCGTGGCCGGCTATACCCTGCGCACTACACTGGCCGACGAATTGGCGCACCGGGCCCAGGCCGAAGCCAGCTCGCCACTGCGCCCTGGCGCCGCGCCGGGCGATGGGCCGAGCGTACCCGCCGACTTCAAGATCCTCGTGGCTGAAGACAACAGCATTTCCACCAAGGTGATCCGCGGCATGTTGGGCAAGCTCAACCTCCAGCCAGACACCGCCAGCAATGGCCAGGAGGCCCTGCAAGCGATGAAGGCGCGCCGCTACGACCTGGTGCTGATGGACTGCGAAATGCCCATACTCGACGGCTTCAGCGCCACCCAGCAGTTGCGCGCGTGGGAGCTCGGCGCCCGCCGCGACCGCACGCCAGTGGTGGCGCTGACCGCGCACATCTTGAGTGAGCACAAGGAGCGCGCGCGGCTGGCCGGCATGGACGGCCACATGGCCAAACCCGTGGAGATGTCCCAGCTCCGCGAGCTGATCGAGCATTGGGTAGCCCGCCGTGACAGCAGCCGCAATGAAGTGGAGCCAAGTTGAACCCCGCGCACCCCTATAGTCTTTCCGGCGTCGCCGCACTCACAGGTGTCTCTTCCGAGGTCTTTTCATGCTGCATCAGTTGTTCAGCGTCTACCTGAAGATGCTCGTGCTTTATAGCCCCTTCTTCGTGCTGTCCTGCTTTATCGGCCTGTCGCGCGGCTACTCGCGCAAGGAGCGCAAACGTCTGGCCTGGCGTGTGGCGCTGGGGGTGTTGGTGGCCAGCGTGCTGCTCTACCTGTTCGGCCGGGTGATTTTTTCGGTCTTCGGCATCACCGCCGATGCCTTCCGCATCGGCGCCGGCAGCGTGCTGTTTATCTCGGCGCTGGGCATGGCCCAGGGCAAATCCGCGGTACAGACCGACAACGTGCAGCAGGACGTGACCATCGTTCCGCTGACCATTCCGCTCACGGTCGGCCCCGGCACCATCGGCGCCCTGCTGGTGATGGGGGTGAGCCAGCCGCATTGGGATGACAAGCTGCTCGCCATCGCAGGCATTGCCCTGGCGGCTTTCACCGTGGGCGCGGTGTTGTACATGTCTAACCGAATCGAAGCGTTGCTGGGCGACCAGGGCTTGCAAATCGTCAGCCGGTTGATGGGACTGTTCGTTTGCGCCCTGGCGGCGCAGATCATCTTTACCGGGGTGCGCGGTTATTTGCTGCCGGCGTGACCTGAACACCTGGGCGCAACGCCCAACGCCAACGCGTCAGGGCGCCATGGGATACCAGCGCGGGGTATAGACCCAGGGCGTGCCATCGCCGCGGGGGATGACCCGGGTAGTGGACGAGCCCACCAGCACCATCGTGCGCATGTCGACCATGTCCGGCGTCAGCGCCCCCAGGTTCACCACCGTCAACCGTTGCCCCGGCCGGGCCACGTCTCGCCCCAGCACCACGGGCGTTTCTGGCCCACGATGCCGGCGCACTACGTCCAGCGCCTGCCCCAGCTGCCACGGCCGTGACTTGGAGATCGGGTTATAGAAGGCCATGGCCAGGTCCGCCTTGCCGGCGAGATCCAGCCGGTGCTCGATCACCGACCAAGGCTTGAGGTTGTCCGACAGCGAAATCACACAGAAATCGTGCCCCAATGGCGCCCCCGCCAAAGCGGCGGTGGCCAGCGAGGCGGAAACGCCCGGCAGCATGACCAGCTCAAGCGCATGCCACGCCAAGTCGCTGGCCCCGTCAAGGGCTTCGAGCACCGCCGAAGCCATGGCGAACACGCCGGGGTCGCCCGAGGACACTACTACGACGCGGCGGCCACTGGCGGCGAGCGCCAGAGCATGCCGCGCCCGCTGGAGCTCTTCGCGGTTGTCGGTGCAGTGCAGCACCTGCTCGGGGAGGAAGGGGCCGGCCATGTTGACGTAGGTTTCGTAGCCGAGGATGTCTTCGGCGCGAGCCAACTCCGCCTGTACCGCCGGGACCATGAATGCCCGGTCCCCCGGCCCCAGGCCAACCACGGCCAGCCGGCCGCGGCGCTGGCCAAGTTCGCAGGCCTCAATGGGCGATGCGTTTACCGCTATCGTCAAGCCCGCCTCCTGGAGCGGCTTCGCGTGCGGGAGTTGCGCGAGCATTGCCTCGCTGGCGGTAGCGGCCTTGGTGAAGCGAAGGTCTGCGCCCAAGGCCTGGGCTGCCTCGGCCAAGGCCAGGGAGCCCATCAATTCCATCGGCGCCAGCAAGCACGCCAAGGCGCCCCGCGCCAAGCCCGCTTGCGCCAACGCGCCCGCCACCTGGCTGGCCACATCGCCGTCGTCGGCCTCTACCGCTACTGCCACGCTACGCGGATGGATCAGCAGTTCATGTGGCGCGTCGGCCAGCCATGGGCTGACGCGTATCGCCAAGGCAGCGTCCACGGCCTGCGGCAAGCCCGCCGACGCCAGCCAGGGCGCATCACCCTCAATGCGCACGCTGCCCCCTGCCAGCACATCGGACACGAAATGCTTGCCCCGCTCCAGGTCGGCCAGCACATAGCCCTCGGGCGGATCGAGCAGGCACGTGCCGAAGCGCAACTCGCCGCTGGTGGTGATCGCCGCAGCGACCTCCAGCGCCGCGGCGATGCGCCGGGCCAGGCGATTGACCCCGCCCAGGCCGCCCAACAGCGGCACCACCGCGCTGCCATCTTCCGCCACGGCGAGCACGGGAGGCTCGCTGCCTTTTTCATCCAGCACGCTGGCCAAGGCGCGAATGACGATCCCTGCCGCGCAAAGCGCAATGATGCCCGTGCCGGCACGGTACAAGCCGCGCAAGGTCTCACCGAAGGCGCGGTAGGTTGCATCCGCGGCATCGGCACGGCCTTCCAGCCCTAGCACTTGGGCTTGCGGCAGCGCCTGCTGGATGCGCCGGGCCACCGGCAGTGCAGAAGCGCCCAGCACCACGATCACCGTGGCATGCGCGCCGCTCACCCTTGCCACCGCTCGCCGGGCACGATCACCAGCGAAAAGTAGGGGGAAGACATCGGGTCCACCTCGGCGAGCGGGACGATCTTCTGGTTGGCCATGGTCGCTCGCTCCACGTACAGCGCCCGCCCGCTCAGGCCGAGCTCGGTCAGCACCTGGCGGACCTTGGGCAGGTTGCGTCCCAGCTTCATGATCACCGCGGCCTCGGCATCGGCCAGGCGCCGCTTGAGCTCTTCGGCCGGCAAGACGCCAGAGAGCACGGACAGGCTCTGATTGCGGTACACCAGCGGCGCGCCAAGCACCGCCGCACCGCCAAGCATTGAGCACACGCCTGGGATCACCTCGGCCTGATAGCGCTCGGCGAGGCGGTCGTGCAAGTACATATAGGAACCGTAGAACATCGGGTCGCCTTCACAGATCACCGCTACATCGCGGCCGGCGCCCAGATGCGCGGCAACGTCCAGGCTGGCCTGGTCGTAAAAGTCGGCGATCACTTGCTCGTAAGAAAGCGGCGCCGGCAACACCTCGGTGGTCACCGGATACACCAACGGCAGCAATACCTGGGCGGGTTGCAAGTGCCCCTCGATGATGCCGAACGCGTTGCCCTTTTTACCCTTGGCCACGAAATAGGCCACCACCGGCGCCTCGCGCAGCAGGCGCAGCGCTTTCACGGTGATCAGTTCCGGGTCTCCAGGCCCCACGCCGAGGCCGAACAGGCGCCCTGCCGCCATCATTCCACCTCCGTGGCGAGCGCGTTCACTGCGGCGGCGGCCATGGCGCTGCCGCCGCGGCGGCCGTTGACTACCACGAAGGGCACGCCACGGCTGTCCGCCGCCAGCATGGCCTTGGACTCGGCCGCTCCCACGAAGCCAACCGGGAAACCAAGGATCAGCGCTGGCCGAGGGGCGCCGGCGTCGAGCATTTCCAGCAGGTAGAACAGCGCGGTGGGAGCATTACCGATCACCACCACGCTGCCTTCGAGCCAAGGCCGCCACAGCTCCAGGGCAACCGCCGAGCGGGTGTTGCCTTGGGCCTGGGCGAGCGCTGGCACCTGCGCGTCCTTGAGGGTGCAGATCACCGGGTTGTTCGCGGGCAGGCGAGCCCGGGTCACCCCTTCGGCGACCATGTGCGCGTCACACAGGATCGGCGCGCCAGCGGCCAGGGCACGGCGCCCGGCGAAGCCCGCGCCGGCGGAAAATTGCAGGTCCTGGACCACGTCCACCATGCCGCAGGCGTGAATCACCCGCACCGCAAGCTTTTCCAGGTCCGCGGGGATCTGGCTCAAGTCCGCTTCCGCGCGAATGGTGGCGAAGGAGTTGCGATAAATCGCCTGGCCATCGCGGATGTAATCAATCATTCAATGTGCTCCATGAGCAGGCGGCGAGCTGTGCCGCCGCTTCTTGCAAAGTGAGGGCGCGCCCCAGCGGCCGGCCGAAGCCCGGCGCTGAAGCGTCGCGGAGAAACAGGTCATAGCGGCCCGGGGAGACGGCCAGCAAGGTGGCCGGGGCGACCCTGGGCTGGGCGCAGGCGCGCGGGCAGCCGCTGAGGTGCACCGGTATGGCCTGGCCAAGCAGGCCCGCCAGGTGCAGGGCGTCTGCCTTGGTGTCGGCCAGGGCGCGGCCGCAGCCGGCCGAGCCTGTGCAAGCCACCAATGCCGCCAGCGGTTCGTGGCTGCCCAGCAGCAGGCCCAGCGCCTGTGCCTCAGCCTGCAACAGGCCGGCGTTGCCCCGCGCCACATGGGGAATCAACACCCCCTGCCAAGGGGTGAGCCGAAGCTGCCCGTCGCCCAGGTCCAGGGCTAACCGTGCCAGTGCGCTCAGGCTATCGGCAGGCATTCGCCCCAGCGCTGGAGCGACGCCCACGGCGACCTCCCCGGCCTGGCGTTGAGGGTGCAACCCCAGCGCGGGCGGGCTCATGCGCGCAGGTACCGCAGTGAAGGGCCCTCGTTGCGAGGCAACTGGCAGACCGTCAAGCAACGCCGCCGCGGGCAGGCTCGCCAGCAGCTCGCGCATGCGCCCCGGGGCTGGGCCGGCCAGCGCCAGGAAGCGATCCAGCACCGCCAACAGCAGCGCCATGCCTTCGCTGGCCGGAACCGCCGCCACGGGTGGCGCCTCGGCGATCGCGCTGGCGCAACCCAGCGCCACATGCAGTTCGCCCGCGAGCCACAGCGGCGACAACCACAGGTCATGGTGGTGATGCAGCTCGGCCAGGGCTTCGCCGCCGTCCAGCTGGATAGCGAACTTGGGCGACAGCGCGTGGAACCGTGGCTGCTGCTCCAACGTTTGCAGCAAGCTGGCGGCCAGCGGTCGGGTGTCCAGCGCGGCGGTGGGGTCCAACCCGGCCATCGGGCTGAGCATCAGGTTGCGAACATCGTCGGCGGCTGCCGAGGGAGGCCCTAACCCGGCCGCCAGCAGATGGTCGATCAGCGAGGCCTGCTGCGCCTTGGCGATGCCACGTAGTTGAAGGTTGGCTCGGTTGGTGATTTCCACCGCGCCATTGCCGAAGCGCCGCGCGGCCTCCGCCACGGCTTGGGCCCCGGCCGCGGTGAGCGCGCCGCCGGGCAGCTTGAGCCGGCACAACCCGCCATCGCGCGCCTCCACGATGCGCATCAAGCCCGGGCAAGCCGAGGCTCTGGCCGGCAAGGCAAGCGGTGTGGCAGGCAGTTGCGCCGGCAATGGCTCGTTCAAAAGATCACCCGGCGATCGTCATAAAGGCACTTCTAGGGAAGAAGTGCGCGGTATTATGCCTGCTTTGACCGAAGGCATGAAAATCCTGCCCGTCGGATTACCCCTGAGGATGCTTGATGTTGCCCTGGCTGACCATTATCGGGATCGGCGAAGACGGCTACCCGGGCCTCGGCAAGCAGGCCCGCCATGCGCTGCTGCAGGCCAACCTGATCATGGGCGCGCCGCGCCAGCTCGCCCTGCTGCCTGCCTGCCTGAGCGCCGAACGGCTGCCTTGGCCGAAGCCCTTTTCCCTGGAGCCGGTGCTGCAACGCCGCGGCACACCGGTGTGCGTACTCGCCAGCGGCGATCCGATGTTCCACGGCGTAGGTGCCAGCCTGGCGCGGCAGTTGCCCCCTTCGGAGCTGCGGGTGTTTTCGGCGCCGTCTTCACCATCGCTGGCCGCCGCGCGGCTGGGCTGGGCCTTGGCCGATACCCCGGTGCTGTCGCTGGTAGGCCGTTCACCGGCGCTGCTCAACCGCTACCTGCACGACGGCACCCGCCTGCTGGTGCTCGCCAGTGACGGCCATACCCCAGCGGAGGTAGCGCAGCGGCTATGCGCCACCGGTTTCGACGCCAGCACCCTGCATGTATTCGAGCACCTTGGTGGGCCGCAGGAACGCTGCCTGCGGGCAACCGCCGGGCAGTGGCAGCACCACACCACCGCTGACCTCAACCTGATCGCCCTGGAGCTGGTCGCCGGGCCCGATGCCCGGCCACTGGCCTGCGTACCCGGGCTGCCAGACGCCGCCTTCAGCCACGACGGCCAGTTGACCAAGCGAGACGTGCGCGCCCTCACCCTGGGCCGCCTGGCGCCGCGCCCAGGGCAGCTGTTGTGGGATGTGGGCGCCGGCTGCGGTTCGATCGGCATCGAGTGGATGCGCGCCCATCCCAGTTGCCAGGCCATCGCCATCGAGGCCAACGACGGCCGCCAAGGGCTGATCGAGCGCAACCGCGATGCTTTGGGCGTGCCGGGCCTGCAACTGATACCAGGGCGTGCCCCGGCGGCACTGGAAGGTTTACCCCGGCCAGATGCGATCTTCATTGGCGGCGGCGTGACCGCCGAAGGCGTGCTCGCCGGTTGCTGGAAGGCCCTCAAGCCCGGCGGCAGGTTGGTGGCCAATGCGGTGACGCTTGAAAGCGAAATGGCGCTGTTCAACTGGCAAGCGCTGCATGGCGGCGAGTTGGTCCGCATTCAGGTGGCTCAGGCCCGCCCGCTGGGCAACTTCCACACCTGGGGCCAGGCCCTGCCCATCACTCTGCTCGATTTGCCCAAGCCCGCCGATGCGTGAAGAAACCGCCGAACAGCCGGCGCCACTGCGCAGCGGCTTGACCACCGGCACCTGCGCCACGGCCACCAGCCTGGCCGCCGCGACCCTGCTGCTCGGCGGCAGCGCCAGCGACGCGGTGGCGGTTACGCTGCCCAAGGGCCGCGAGGTCACCCTGCGGCTGGAGTATTGCCATGCGTTGATAACCGGCGGCGCCGGGGCCGGGACCCTCAAGGACGCCGGCGACGACCCGGACGTGACCCATGGCGCGCTGGTGCATGCCCAGGTACGCCTCACCGCAGGGCCCGGCGTGGTTTTCGTGGCCGGCGAAGGGGTGGGCACGGTTACCCGGCCGGGGCTGGTGCTGGGCGTGGGCGAACCTGCGATCAACCCAGTGCCCCGGCGCATGATGAGCGAGCATCTGGCGCGGCTGGCCGCTGCCCACGGCTATGGCGGCGGCTTCGAAGTGACGGTGGGCGTGCGCGATGGCGCCGAGCTGGCGCTCAAGACCATGAACCCACGCCTGGGCATTCTTGGCGGGCTGTCCATACTCGGCACCAGCGGCATCGTCCGGCCCTTTTCCTGCGCGGCCTATATCGCTTCCATCCAGCAAGGCATCGACGTTGCCCATACCAACGGCTACCAGCACATCGCCGCCTGTACTGGCAACGCGAGCGAAGACACCATCCGCCGCCTGTACGGCCTGCCGGACATCGCCCTGATCGAAATGGGCGACTTCGTCGGCGCCGTGCTCAAGCATCTGCGCAAGGTGCCCGTGGCCCGCCTGAGCCTGTGCGGAGGCTTTGGCAAGATCAGCAAGCTAGCCGCCGGGCACATGGACCTGCACAGCCGGCACTCGGCCATCGACCTGCCGCAACTGGCGCGCTGGGCGGCAGCCATAGGCGCCGACGACAGCCTGCAGGCGGCGATCCATGGCGCCAACACTAGCCAGCAGGCGGTCGCGTTGGCACACGCCCGCCAAGTATCCCTGGGGAGCGAAGTCTGTCGCCACGCCCTGGCGTTCGCGCGGCAGATCGTGCCCACCCAGGTTCAAGTGGAAGTGATCGCCATCGACCGCCAGGGCGATGTGATAGGCCGCGCCGGAGGTGATACATGAGGCGCATCCTGCTGCTCGGCGGCGTGACCGAAAGCCTGCGCCTGGCTCGCCAGCTCGGGCCGGCGGACGTCTATAGCCTTGCCGGTATCGGCCGGGTGCCCACGGACCTGCACTGCGCCGTGAAGGTCGGCGGCTATGGTGGCCCGGAGGGGCTCGCGGCTTACCTTCAAGCCGAGAGCATCAGCTTGCTGGTAGATGCCACTCACCCCTATGCGGCGCGCATGAGCCATAACGCGGCTGCCGCTGCGCGCCGGGCCGGCGTTCCCTGCTGGGCACTGCGCCGCCCCGGCTGGCAACCCCAGGCGGGCGATGACTGGCACGAGGTGGCGGGCTGGGACGCCTTGAGCCTTGCCCTGCAGCCCTTCCGGCGGCCCTTCTTCACCTTGGGCCGCGAGCCACTGGCGCACCTGGATAACATTCCCGCCTACCAGCACTGGACCCTGCGCTGCCTGGACCCCTACCCCGGCAACGCCCGCTGCGAAGTCATCGGCGCCCGCGGCCCGTTCCAGCTCGAACAAGAGCGGGCACTGTTCGCCCAAGGCAACTTCGATGTGCTGGTGAGCAAAAACAGCGGCAGCGACGCCACCGAGCCCAAGCTACAAGTGGCCCGCGAGCGCCGGCTGCCGGTGCTGATGCTGGCCCGGCCACAACTGCCGCCGGTGGACCGGGAGTTCCACCGCCTGGAGGCATTGGCCTGCGCGCTGGCGGCGTTCGAAAACTGAACCATGGGCCGGCCCCTGTGACATTTGGACTTTTTACTTCCGCCGTGGGTTCTGGCTAAATACCGCGCACTTCTGTTCTGCCCTGGAACCCGTACCATGATCCGCTTCAGGCGTTCGTTGCCTCGGTTGTGCGGCTTTGCCCTAGCGCTGCTGGCCGGCTTGGCCGGTGCCCAGGACTACCGCATCGGCGACCTCGAAGTGCTCGCGCCCTGGTCTCAGGAGCTTCCACCCAGTGCGCCGACGGCCGCGGCCTATTTCACCGTGCGCAACACCGGCATGGCCGATGACTACCTGCTGGGTGTCGACAGCCCGGTGGCCAGCGAGGCGCAGCTGCACGAGCACATTGGCGCCGACGGCATGATGAAAATGCAACAGGTCGAAGGCGTGATCATCCCCGCTGCCGGCCAGGTGCGCTTCGCCCCCATGGGCAGCCACGTGATGCTCTTGGGCCTGGGCGATCGCAGCCAGTTGGTGGACGGCGCCAGCTTCCCGCTGACCCTGCACTTCCAGAACGCCGGAGACCTGCAAGTACAGGTGCAGGTGTTCGCCCAGCCACCCGAGGGCGCGGGCATGCACGAGCACGGTGGCTGATGCGCATCCGCCCTGGTAGCCCCGCCGGTGCCTGGATCAGCCTCTTCGCGATGCTGATGATGTTCATCGGCCCGTTGGTGTCCCAGGCCATGCCGATGGATCACGGCCGCATGGCTTCGCCTCACTCCATGAACATGACCATGGATACACCCGGCGCTCACTGCCAGCCTCAAGCGCAATCCAGCCACGACAAGCAACTGCACCCAATGTGGGAGCGCTGCGGTTATTGCAGCCTGTTCTTCCACTGCCCCGCGCTGCCACAAAGCCTGCAATGGCGCGCCGATACCGCGCCG
>NZ_JANZKJ010000020.1 GCF_025642975.1 Pseudomonas sp. RIT-PI-S | reverse complement strand
CCTCAACAACTGGAACGTGCCATGAACACCAAGGCCGATGCTCCCTTCGTGCCGCTCAATATCGCGGTGCTCACCGTCAGTGACACGCGGACCCAAGCCACTGATACCTCGGGCCAGCTCTTCGTTGACCGCTTGAAGGCGGCGGGGCATAGGCTCGCGGCCAGGGTTTTGCTCAAAGACGACCTATACAAGATTCGCGCTCAGGTAGCGGGTTGGATTGCCGATGACGAAGTGCAGGTCGTGCTGATTACCGGTGGCACCGGTTTCACCGGGCGTGACAGCACGCCTGAAGCCGTCGCCTGCCTGCTGGACAAGCACATCGACGGCTTCGGCGAGTTGTTCCGGCAGATTTCCGTAGCGGATATCGGCACCTCCACCGTGCAGTCCCGCGCATTGGCTGGCCTGGCCAATGGCACCCTGGTCTGCTGCCTCCCGGGCTCCACCAACGCCTGCCGCACGGGCTGGGATGGCATCCTCGCCGAGCAGTTGGATAATCGCCATCGCCCTTGCAACTTCGTTCCTCACCTCAAGCAGGCCGAGCCCTGTGAAAGCCGTGGCTGAGCCAGGCGACCGCGGCCTGATGCCGCTGGCCGCGGCCACCGAACGCTTGTTGGCGATGGCCAGCGCCACGCCGCTTGTTGGCACCGAGGTCCTCCCCCTGGAAGCCGCCGATGGCCGAGTGCTCGCCGAACCGCTGCGTGCCACCACGGACCTGCCGCCATGGCCCAATAGCGCCATGGACGGCTATGCCCTGGCATGCGCGGCTTGGGCTGGCGAGCCAATGGAGGTGTCGCAGCGGATATTCGCCGGCCATGCGCCTGGGCCGTTGCAGCCTGGTACCTGTGCTCGGATCTTCACCGGTGCGCCGCTTCCCGAGGGCGCCGATTGCGTGCAGATGCAAGAAAACGCCGAGGTGGGCGCCGATGGCCGGGTCCGCTTCACCGAGCCGTTGCGGGTTGGCCTTAATGTGCGGCCGAGGGCCCAAGAGTGTCGTGCGGGCGAAACGGTGCTCGACGCGGGCACGCGGCTAGGTCCGATCGAGCTTGGCCTGGCGGCCACCTTAGGGGTGCCATCGCTTGTGGTGCGTCGCAAGCCGCGAGTGGCGGTGCTGTCTACCGGCGATGAGCTGGTGGCGCCCGGCCTGCCGTTGGGCCCGGGGCAGATCTACAACAGCAACCGGCAACTGCTGCGCAGTTGGCTGGAGCGCAGCGCCTGCGAGGTGCTCGACGCCGGGATCATCAGCGATGACTTGCAGCTTACCCGGCGTACTCTCGATAGCCTGCAGGATGTAGATCTGATTCTTACCACCGGCGGGGTTTCCGTCGGCGAGGCAGACTACCTCGGCCAGGCGCTGCGCGAGGGCGGCACGCTGGCTCTGTGGAAGCTTGCGATCAAACCGGGTAAGCCGCTGACGGTGGGCGAATACCAAGGCACCGTAGTCATCGGCTTGCCGGGTAACCCTGCGTCCACCCTGGTGACCTTTGCCTTGCTGGCGCGCCCCTATCTGCTGCGGCGAATGGGCTGCGACCGCGTGCAGCCTAAAGGGTTTGCGACCCTTGCGGGTTTCGCCTGGCCGCCGGGCAACCGCCGCGAGTTCTTGCGCGCCCGGGTCGAGGCTGGTCGTGCCGAGATCTATTCCAACCAGAGTTCCGGGGTGCTGCGTAGCGCAGCCTGGGCCGACGGGCTGGTGGAAGTGCCTGAAGGGCAAGCCATAGCCGAAGGCGATACGGTTCGTTTCATTCCCATGAGCGAGCTACTGGCCTGAGAATCTTTCGACGCCGGCGCTTTTCTTGCCGCGCCGTGGTCACATGCCAGTGGCCGATCTGGCGAGGGAGAAACGAATGCAAACGCGCAAGGCATGGCTGATTCTGCACGGCAAGCAGGCGCTGAATGAGGATGTACGGGCGGCGGTAAAGGCTCGGCGCCAGGCTGGCTGGGATATTGCGGTGCGCTTGACCTGGGAAGGTGGCGACGCTGCCCGGTTGGTCCAGGAGGGGCTGGCCGCCGGGTATCGCACACTGATCGCTGGCGGCGGCGACGGCACCTTGCGGGAAGTGGCCGAAGCACTGGCGCTGTGTGATGGCGATGCCAGCCTGGCCTTGCTGCCGCTGGGTACTGCCAACGACTTCGCCCGCGCCGCTGGGGTCCCGCTGGACCCGCACGGTGCGCTGGAACTGCTTGACCGCCCGGCGTTGCCCGTGGATTTGGGTGAGGTTGGCGGGCAATTGTTCCTCAACATGGCCACAGGCGGTTTTGGCAGCCAAGTCACCGCCAATACGTCGGAAGACTTGAAAAAAGTCCTCGGCGGCGTGGCATACCTGTTCACTGGGCTTAGCCGCTTCAGCGAATTGCGCGCGGCCTCCGGGGTGCTGCACGGCCCTGGGTTCCGCTGGGAGGGCGAGCTGTTGGCGCTGGGCATCGGTAACGGCCGACAAGCCGGTGGTGGGCATGTGCTATGCCCCGAGGCCTGCGTCGACGACGGCCTGCTGGATATCAGCATCCTGCCGGCGCCAACGGAAGTGGTGGCGACCCTCAAGGAGCTGCTGGCCGGGGGGCTAGGGCTGGACAACCTCTTCATCCGCGCCCGCTTGCCGTGGGTCGAGATCCAAAGTGCGCAGGGCCTGGACATCAACCTCGATGGCGAACCGCTCCAGGGGACCGACCTGCGCTTCGCCGCCCGCGCCAGCGCCGTCCGCTTGCATCTGCCGGCGGGTTGCCCATTGCTCAGTCGTCCGGGCTGATGATCCGTTCGCGCACGGCGTAGAGCACGAGCCCGGCGACGTCGAAGATTTGTAAGCGCTTCATGATCTGCGCGCGGTGGGTTTCGACTGTCTTTACGCTCAAGCCAAGCCCTTGGGCGATTTCGCGGGTGGAGGTGCCGCGCACGATCAGGCGCAGGATTTCCATTTGCCTGGCGGTCAACGGGTGAGCGGGGCTGCTGGTACGGTTGGCGCGCTGTGTAACCAACGCTTGGTCGATGACTGCATGGGTCACCCCTGGGCTTAGGTAGCGCTCGCCATGGCGAATGGCATGTAGTGCTTGTTCCAGTTCGTTGGCGGTGGCGTCCTTGAGCAGATAGCCATCGGCGCCAGCCTGCAGAGCGTGCAGGATCAGCTCGGAATCATGGTGCATGGAAAGCACCAGCACGCGGCAACCCACCCCGCTTCGGCGCAGCTGACGCAGCGCGTCGAGGCCGCCGACGGCCCTCATCGAAAGGTCTAGCAATACGATATCGGCCTGGCTGCGCTTGACCAGTTCAGGCAGTTGCCAGCCGTCGCCGGCTTCGCCTACCACCGAATAGCCTGGGATGTCCGCCACCAGCGCGCGCACGCCTGCGCGGATCAGCGCGTGGTCATCCACCAGCACCAACCGGCAACTCACGCCAGCCCCTTGTGCGCACGCCGTGCGGCGCGGTCCGGCCACGGCAACCTGGCATCGATCTGTGTGCCCTGGCCCGTCGCACTGCGCACCCGAACGTGGCCCCGCAGGGCCTGGGCACGCTCCGCCATGCCGGCGATACCGCGGCCCGCCGGGACGGCAGCCGGGTCGAAGCCCTGGCCGTCATCGACGATGCTGATCGCCAAGCCGTGTTTCTCCCGGGCTATCACCACCCACAGGTTATCGGCCTGGGCATGCCGCAGCAGGTTGGTGACGCCTTCCTGGACGATACGAAACGCGGCGATGCTCATGTCCGTGGATAGCCCGTCCAAGCGCTGGCGGCACTCCAGGCTCCAGTTGAGGCCGCTGCCCGCCAGCGCTCTCGACAAGTGATCGCGCAAGCTCGCCTCCAGGCCCAGGCTTGCAAGATGGCGGGGGTTGAGCAGCGCGGATACATTCCGGACCTTGCTCAGGCATTCGGCCAGCGTGTCGCGCAGGATCTCCACCGGTGGTTCCAAGGCGGCAGGCATGCGTCGGCCTAGCCAATCGAGCTGCAAGCGGGCGGCAGTGAGCAACTGCCCGATGTCATCGTGCAGTTCGCGACTAAGGCGTTCGCGTTCGTTTTCGCGGGCCTTGGCCATGCGGCCGGCTAACTCTGCGGGCCGTAAGGCGATGGCATCGGTAGGGTTGGGGCTGGTCCAGGCCAGGCCGCATAGCAGCAGGATCAGCCCAAGGTGCAGGAGCAGCAGCGAGGTGCCGGGTGCTATGGCGGCGGCCCAGCTAAATGCATCCAGGCCCATGCACGTCGTGGCAGCGCCGGCTACAGCCAGGCGGCGAACAAAGGGCAGGCTCCATGGCCCGCGCGCGAGGGCGGAAGTGGGCGTAGTGGCTGGCATGATCGCAGAGGGTCGCAGGCGCAAATAAGGCCGTCAGGGCGCCGCATGGTAGCACCTCATGGTGCGTTGGTGGCCGTTTTGTCAGCGCTCAGGCCCGTGCGGCAACCTTGCAACTCAGCGCCAGCGTAGCGAGCAACTCACGTTGCTCGCTGCAATCCATCGTCAGCCCATGCTGGGGGTCACTGAGTTCGACCTGCCAGCTCAGTAGGTCAAGGCACTGCTTGAGCGCTTGCAGCGCGGCACCTTCCGGGCCCCGTTCAGCACATTCATACGCCAGCAGCGCAGCCAGCTCCGCGGCAAAACCGGCCGTGGGGTTGGGCTGCGAAGCCTCGCTGGCGGTGGCCAACTGCTCCAGCCCCCGGTGCAGCATCTGGCAGGCGTCGCGATCATTGGGGAACAGGCGTAAATGGTCGATACAGTCAACTAGCCTGATAACCAGCCGAGCCGAGTCGACAGGAAGGCTAAACATAGCGAGCAGCAGCCAGGCGTAGAGGAAGGAAAGGGCAAAACACGGCTGAGCTCCATTCAAAAGACGAATGGCGCCACCGTAAAGGCTATTGACTGTTTCGAATATCAGGTTTGCCCGTAAGGTTCCTCAGGGTTTCCCTTATGCCCCGGCGGACCAGCCGTTATCGCCGGGGAAGTAAAGCATGATGGTAAATTGATATCAATGACGAGTGGCGATCTGCCGAGCTCAAGTTCGCGAAGCCAGCGCCGATAGCCCCTACATGCCATTTATCCAACCGCCGGGGACTCTCATGGCTGGTATTCTCGATAGCGTCGATCAGCGCACCCAATTAGTGGGTGAAAACCGCCTTGAAATCCTCATGTTTCGCCTGGCGGGCCGCCAGCTTTTCGCGATAAACGTGTTCAAGGTCCAGGAAGTTCTACAGCTGCCGAAGCTGACACTCATGCCTCAGCGGCACGCGTTCGTCTGCGGCGTGGTCAACCTTCGCGGGCAAACCCTGCCGGTGATCGACCTGTCCCAGGCCATCGGCATGCGGCCGCTGCAACCTGGCCCGGACAGCACCATCATCGTGACCGAATACAACCGTTCGGTGCAGGCCTTCCTGGTGGGCGGTGTGGACCGCATCATCAACATGAACTGGGAGTCGATCCTGCCGCCCCCGGTGAGCGCCGGACGGCAGCACTACCTGACGGCGATCACCCGCGTCGAGGACAAGCTGGTCGAAGTGATCGACGTGGAAAAAGTGTTGGCCGAGATCGTTCCGTACAACGCTCGGGTGTCCAAGGAGAAGCTCGAAGACGCTATGCTGGCCAACGCCCGCGGCCGAGAGATCCTGCTGGTCGATGACTCCACGGTGGCCCTGAACCAACTGCGCGATACGCTCTCGCAGTTGGGTACCACACTGCATGTGGCCAGCGATGGGCTAAAGGCGCTGCGCATGCTGCAGAAATGGGCAGATGCTGGCATCGACGTCAACCAGAAGCTCCTGATGGTATTTACCGACGCCGAAATGCCTGAGATGGATGGTTATCGGTTGACCACTGAAATTCGCCAAGACCCGCGCCTGCGTGAGTTGTACGTGGTGCTGCATACCTCGCTGTCGGGTAGCTTCAACGAATCCATGGTCAAGAAGGTCGGCTGCGACAACTTCCTTTCCAAGTTCCAGCCCGACCGCCTGGTGGAGGTAGTCCGGCAACGCCTGGAAATGATCCACGGTTGAGTCGAAGCAGCATGCAGCTTCGTTTAAGCTAGGGCGTGACTCGCTCTGGAAGCTGAACCATGCGCTTGACCGCTCTGTATCGCTACCCTGTCAAATCCGCGCAGGGTGAAACCCTCCAGGCTTCGGCCGTGGAGGGGCTGGGCCTGGTAGGGGATCGCCGTTGGATGCTGGTGGACGAAGCCAGCGGGCGCTTCCATACCCAGCGCAACCTGTTGCTGCTAGGTAGGTTGTCGGCGCAGTACAGCGCGGATGGTGGGCTCAACCTGAGCGCGCCGGGCTTGCCTCCCCTGTATGTCCCTGTGCCAGCGCCTGATAGTGATTTGCGCGGGGTAGTGATCTGGAAGGATGCGTTGCGTGTCCCAGATGCTGGTGAAGCCGCCGCGCGCTGGGTCAGCGAGCTGGTGGGCAAGCCAACCCGGTTGGTGCATGTACCCGATCACCGAACCCGCCCGTTGGGTGCGGGAGACGGGGAGCCCGAGGATCGCGTGGCTTTCGCCGATGGCTTTCCCTTGCTGCTGATCAACCAAGCCTCTGTCGATGACCTTTCTCGGCGGGTCGGGCGGCCCATGGCTATGTTGCGCTTTCGCCCAAATCTCGTGGTCGAGGGTTTTGAGGCGTACGCGGAGGACGGCTGGAAACGCCTGCGCATCGGCGACGTTACCTTCAGGGTGGCCAAGCCTTGCGCTCGCTGCGTGCTCACCACTATTGATCCTGCTACCCATGAGCGCGATAGCGATCGCGAGCCGCTCAACACCCTCAAGGGCTACCGCCTGCAGGAGGGCGGAATCATGTTCGGGCAGAACGTGATCAGTGAGGGCAGGGGCGTGCTGGAGCTGGGGATGGCGGTTATCCCTTTGGAATAACCGCCGTGCGATGAGAGAGATGCTTAGATATCGTCGAAGAACCGCTCGTGCCAGTCGACGATCGGCTGCGGCGTGTTGAGCTTGGCGCCGTAGATCACTGCATACGACAGCACGTTTTGCACGTACTGGCGGGTTTCGTCGAAGGGGATCGATTCCACCCACACGTCGAAGCTCAGATGGCTCGCGCCGCGCAGCCACTGACGCACCCTGCCGGCGCCGGCATTGTAGGCCGCTGAAGCCAGCACCCGGTTGCCATTGAACTGCCCATGGACCACGCTCAGGTAGGCAGCGCCCAACTGGATGTTCTTGTCCGGGTCGATCACCTGCTGGGGGGAAGCCAGTGGAATGCTGAACTTGCGAGCGGTTTCCTTGGCCGTCGCCGGCATCAATTGCATTAGCCCCATGGCCCCCACCGAGGACCGCGCGTCGTCCATGAAGGCGCTTTCCTGGCGTGTGATCGCGAACACCCAGCTGGCATGCAGGCCGCGCAGGCGGGCTTCGCGCAGCAGGGTGTCACGGTGCGCCATCGGGAAGCGGATGTTCAGGTCGTCCCAGTATTGCGCCTGGCTGATGGTGCGAATGGCGGGGAAATACCAGCCCATGTCGTAGGCCAGCTGGGCCTGAGCAACCATCTGGTCGCGGTCGAAATGGCGCGACACGTAATACCACTCGCGCCGGCCATCGACGATCTGCCCACGCTGGTAGAGCTCCATGGCGCGGCGAATGCCCGGGGCGTTGCGTACGCCGTTGATCTGCGCCTGGCTCAGGGGCAGTGGCTTGTTGGTGAGCTGATAAGGCACCTGGGCGCGGTCCGCCGCGAGGAAGCCGTAGAAATCCCGTTCCTTGGCCACCGCACGATAAAGCACGGGCACTTGTGGGTCGTTCGGCCGGGCCAGCTCCAGCGCGCGGGCTTCCCAATACTTCCAGCGGTTGGTCTGGGCAAGGCTGGCCGGCAGGCGGCGGGTGAGATCGTACGCGTCCTGCCAACGCCCCAGGCGCAGCAGCAAGCGCAGCCGCCATTCACTCACGGTGTCATCGCGAAGGTCCGGGTCATACCGGGTCATCAGGTCCAGGGCCCGGCTGTCATAGCTGCGCGCCAGCCCCAGGCCGATATCTTTGGCGATAGCGACCTTCTCCTCGGCTGAGAACCGCTGGGTCGCGGCATAGCCGTCCAGCAGGCCAAGGGCTTTGTCTGGATCCTGCTTGGCCAAGCGACGCAAGCCCAGGCTTACCACGTCGGACATCGCCTCGTCGGCCGGGGTGAACAGCCCGGGTTGGTCGAGCAGTTCGGGGTTGCGTGCCACGTCGAGCAGGCGTTTGCCTTGCAACTGAAGCGTCGGCAGCCCATCCACCATGGCGGTCGCCAGCGGGTAGTTGCGTGCCTGGGCCGCCAGCTTCGCCCGTTGCCAGCGTTTCTGTTCGGTCAACTGACCCTCGGCAGCCCAGCGCCCGAACAGTGGATCGCAAGCCGCGGGCCGGTCCTTGCCGCTGAGCCATAACCGTTCGGCGTTGGCGTAGCCTTCCGCGCGCAGATCGGGGCGGGTCAGCTGGTATTGGCCGTAGAGGCAGTCCAGCTCGGTGAAATTGAGCTTGGCGTCGTAATAGCGGGCAAAGGTTGGCCAGTCACCGCGGTCGGCGAGCATGCGTAGCCAGCGAAGCTTGAGCCAATTGATCTGCGGCAGGTCGCCGTGTTCGGCAATGAACGCCTCGACTTCCTCGTCGCTGGCGCCTGGCAGGCGCGCAGTCAGTTCGTCATAGGCCAGGTACGGCTCGAGCGGGTAGTCTGCGAGCAGGGCCTTGTATTGGAAGTAAGGGGCGCTGTTGCCTTTGGCCAGCGCCGCCTTCGCTTGGTCGTAATACTGCCGCTGGAGGGCCAGGTCGGCGGCCTGGGCGGCCGGGGCAAGGGAGATAACGCCAAGCAGCAACGCGGGAACGAGGCGGGACAGTCGACTGCGCATGAGACTTCCGGGAAGCGTACAGATTGGCCGCTAGCTTAGCCTGTTGCCACCTGCCTCGGAAGCGTAGGGGGTGTTTCATGGTATGCCGCCCGGCGCTTGCTGTGCCGGGGCGGTACATAAGGTAGAATGCGCGCCGGCTTTTCCGGAGAATCCCATGACCCTGCTCAAACTGAGCGATGTTTCCCTCGCCTACGGCGCCATGCCGTTGCTCGATAAGGTTTCCTGGCAGATAGCCCGCGGCGAGCGGGTCTGCATCATCGGCCGCAACGGCACGGGCAAGTCCAGCATGCTGCGGCTGGTACGCGGCGACCAGAAGCCCGACGACGGCGACATCTGGCGGGCGCCTGGGCTGAAAATCGGCGAACTCCCCCAGGAGTTGCCGCGCGCCGACGAGCGTACGGTCTTCGACGTGGTTGCCGAGGGGCTATCCGGGGTGGGTGAGTTGCTGGCGCAGTTCCATCACCTGAGCCAGAACATCGTGACCGATGCCGACCTGGACGCGCTCACTCATGTTCAGCAGGAGCTCGAGGCCCGGGACGGCTGGCGCTTGCAGCAGTTGGTGGATAGCACACTGAGCCGCCTGCAACTGCCCGCCGACAAGACCCTCGCCGAGTTGTCTGGCGGCTGGCGTCGCCGGGTGTTGCTGGCCCAGGCGCTGGTGTCCGAGCCAGACCTGCTGCTGCTCGACGAGCCCACCAACCACTTGGACATCGGTGCCATCGCCTGGCTCGAGGAAGCCCTCGCGGGCTTCGGCGGTGCGGTGCTGTTCATCACCCACGACCGGGCTTTTTTGCAGAACCTGGCCACACGCATCCTGGAGCTGGACCGCGGCCGGTTGATCGACTGGAACGGCGATTACGCCAGCTTCCTGGTGCACAAGGAGGCGGAGCTCGCCGCCGAAGAAACCGCCAACGCGCTGTTCGACAAGCGCCTGGCCCAGGAAGAAGTATGGATTCGCCAGGGCATCAAGGCCCGGCGCACTCGCAACGAAGGCCGCGTGCGGGCACTCAAGGCGTTGCGGGTGGAGCGTGGGGAGCGGCGCGAGCGCCAGGGCAAGGCCAACATCCAGTTGGATGTGGCGGACAAGTCTGGCAAGCAGGTGATCGTGCTGGAGAACGTCAGCTACGCGCACCCAGGCGGCCCGTTGCTGGTGAAAGATTTCTCCATGGTGTTGCAGCGCGAGGACCGCATCGGTCTGCTCGGCGCCAATGGTACCGGCAAAACCACCTTGCTCAAGCTTCTGCTGGGTGACTTGCAGCCCACCAGCGGCAAGGTAGAGCAGGGCACACGGCTGGAAGTGGCGTACTTCGACCAGTTGCGCCTGCAACTGGACCTGGAAAAAACCGTGATCGACAACCTTGCCGAGGGGCGGGACTTCATCGAGATCGATGGCCAAAGCCGCCACGTGTTGAGTTACCTGGGCGATTTCCTGTTCAGCCCACAACGGGCGCGCACGCCGGTCAAGGCGCTGTCTGGCGGCGAGCGGGCGCGCCTGCTGTTGGCCAAGCTGTTCAGCAAGCCGGCCAACCTGCTGGTGCTCGACGAGCCCACCAATGACCTGGACGTGGAAACCCTGGAATTGCTCGAGGAAGTTCTGTCGAGCTTCAAGGGCACCGTGTTGATGGTCAGCCACGACCGGGCATTCCTGGACAACGTGGTCACCAGCACGCTGGTGTTCGAAGGCGACGGCCAGGTGCGCGAATACGTAGGCGGCTATCAGGACTGGATTCGCCAGGGCGGTTCGGCCAAGTTGCTGGGGGTCAAAGAGGCCAAGCCGGCGAAGGCTGACCCGGCTCCAGCGGCACCGGTGGCCGCCCCTCAGGCCAGTACGCCCGTGGCGGCGAAGAAGAAACTCAGCTACAAGCTGCAGCGTGAGCTGGAAGCACTGCCGGGGCAGATCGAAGCCTTGGAGATGCAGATCGGCGACGTTCAACGAGACATTGCCTCGCCGAGCTTCTACCAGCGGCCGGCCAACGAAACCGCAGCGGTACTGGCCAGCCTGGATGATCTTCAGGCCCGGTTGGATGGGTTGCTAGAGCGCTGGGCTGAACTGGACGAGTGACGCCGGGAGCCCGCCCGTAGCAATTGAGCTTGTTCGCGACCGGCCTTGAATCGGTGTTGCGGCCAGTCGCGAGCAAGCTCGGCCGCTACGGGAGAGGCGGGTGGCGGCCAGCGATGCCGCGGGCCATCAGAACCGCCCTGGGGCTGAGTCAGGCCTTCTCGGTTTTGACTCGCTCCAGCCGCACCGCCAGCACGTCACAGGGCGCGCCATGCAGCACATCGTTGGAGGTCGAACCCAGCAGCAGGCCCAGGCCGTGCCGGCCATGGCTGCCGACGATGATCAGGTCGTAGCCCTTGTCTTTGGCGAGCTTGTGAATTTCCTGCCGGGGTTGGCCGTAGGTCAGGTGGCAATACTCTTCTGACACATCCGGATATTTCGCCCGAAGGGCGCGCATGCGTTCCTTGGCTTGGTCGAACTGCTGCTGTTGCAGCTGGGACAGGTCCATTGGCACGTCGCCGCCGAAGGCCATGGCCATCGGTTCGACGATGTGCACCAGCGAGAGCTTGGCCCTGGTGGCTTCAGCGAGGGCCCGGGCCCGTTTGATGACCGGGTCGCATTCCTCGGTCAGATCCACGGCTACGAGGATATGTTGGTAGGACATGGCGCGTTGCTCCAGGCAAAGGTATTGGCTTGATTATGGCCCTTTCATGGTGGAAGGGTGCACTCCCACCAAGGGGTTGTTTGTAAATCGCGGGGAGAGTTCTATGACGGTCTGGATAGTGGTGTCAATCCTTGCGGTGTTACTGAGCCCCTTGGCCTGGTTGCGCCCGTCTCACCGGCAGAACGGCCGAATGGCCTGTCGCCTGCGCGCAAGGGCCTTGGGGTTGGGCATGCAGCTGGCGCCCCAGCAGTGGCCTCACTGGATGCCCGCGCAGCTGCCTTCACCGGCGGCGCAGTATCACCGGCCGCGCCCAGCGAGCGCCAACGGAGACTGGACCTGGTGGCAGCCGGAGGCGGGCTGCTGGGTCAATGAATGGCGCGAGCCTTGCCCGCAGCCCGCTGCGCTGGAACTGTTGCGGCAGTTACCGGGCGACGTCTGGAAAGTCCAGGCGCAGGGGCGGATGGTCAGTGCCATCTGGGGGGAGGGCGGCGGCGCGGAGCAGGCCGAGCTGATCGACCGTGCCCTGCGCGCCCTGGCGGTGCTCTAGCAGCGGACCCTTATACCTGGAACTGCCGCAACGCCTGGCTGAGTTGTTCACTCAGGGTTTTCATCTGCACGCTGGTGTTGCTCGACTGTTCGGCGGCCTCGGCGGTGCCCTGCGACAGGCCCGCGGCCTGGGTGACGTTCTGGTTGATGTCCTCGACCACTTGAGTCTGCTCCAGCGTGGCGCTGGCGATAGACGTATTGAGCCCGTTGAGGGTACGCAGCGCTTGAACGATGGCCTCCAGGCTGCGCCCGGCCTCGCTGGCCTGCTCGATGGTCAGGCGCGAGGCCTGGCTGCTCTGGTCGATGACTTTCACCGCGGCTTCGGACTGATGCTGCAGGCGTTCGGTCATGGCCTGGATCTGTGCCGTGGATTTTTGCGTGCGCTGGGCCAGCAGGCGCACCTCGTCTGCTACCACAGCGAAGCCCCGGCCCTGTTCGCCGGCGCGAGCCGCTTCGATTGCAGCGTTGAGCGCCAACAGGTTGGTTTGCTCTGCAATGGAGCTGATGACCTCCAATACGCTACCGATCTGGGTGCTTTCGCTGGCAAGGGTGCGGATCACCTCCACCGCCTGGCCGATGGTCGCCGACAGTTGGTCGATCTGCCGCATGCTGCTGTCGATATTGGCCTGGCCGTCGCGGGCCTGGGCTTCAGCGCTGCGCATGGCATTGGCGGCCTGTTCGGCGTTGCGGGCCACATCCTGCACGCCGTGGGTAACCTGGCTCACCGCCGCGGTAACCAAGTCCATCTGCTCGCACTGGCGCAGGCTGGTCGACTGGGCGTTGAGCGCATTGCTGCCCAGTTCGCGCGAAGACTGGTCCAGCTCATCGGCGCATGCCTGCAACTGGCCGATCACCCCGCGCATCTTGCGGGTGAAGCCGTTGAAGTGGAGGCCCAGTTGGGTAACTTCATCGTTGCCCAGGGTTTGCAGTTCCCGGGTGAGGTCGCCATCGCCGCTGGCGATGTTGGCCAGAGCGCCAACCGACTCACGCAGCGGGTGCACGATGCTGCGCGCAATGAGAATGATCGCCAGGGCCATCACGGCCGCGATCAGCAATGCCGCGACCGATACCCGGATGACCTGCGCGCGGAACTCCGCCTGCACGTCATCAACGTAGACGCCGGAACCGATCACCCAGCCCCACGGCTGGAACAGCTGCACATAAGACATTTTCGCCACAGGCTCGCTGGCGCCCGGCTTCGGCCAGCGGTAATCGATCATGCCGGCACCTTTGGTCTTGGCAACGGCCACCATCTCGTTGAACACGGCAAAGCCGTCCGGGTCTCGGATACCAGACAGGTCCTGCCCTTCGAGCTTGGCGTTGGTCGCGTGCATCACCATCACCGGGCGCAGGTCATTGATCCAGAAGTAATCGCTGCCGCCGTAGCGAAGGCCGCGGACAGCCGCGATCGCTTGCTGCTGTGCCTGGTCGTGGCTGAGCGTGCCGGCTTTTTCCAAACCGTTGAAATAGTCCAGCAGGCCCGTGGCGGTCTGCACCACGTGCATGGTTTTCTGCGCCTTGGCCTGATAGAGGTCGTCATGAATTTGCTTGAGCATGACCAGGCCTAAAGCCACGAGCATGGCAATGGCCAGAACGAGGATAAGCCACAGCCGCCGGCTGATGGACAGGTTGCGCAGCAAGGTCATGGGGCTTCTCCGCGTTATTGTCAGGACCAAGGATATGCGGGGCGCTTGGGCAACGGCATGCCACTTGGCCTAGCAAGTACTCAGAGGGTGTCGGCAATACACAGGGGAAACTTGAGTGCCTGGGGCTGGCGATGCAGCGATAAAAAACCCGGCGGTGAAGCCGGGCGAGGCCAGGCAGGCCGGTGAATGGGCGAGAGCTTAGCCGGCGATGCCAATGGGCGACATGAATTCTCGGCCATTCATCGTTATGACCACCTGGGTGACCATAATCATCCGACTGCAACCGGGCGTTGGCTGTCTACGCTCAAGCGGGCAAGTGACCGAGCGGTCGCGGTAGCAGGCCGTTTTCGGGGCGATTGACAATCCTCGGCTTTTCGCTGAAGGTGTGCACACCCGAATCAAACGGGCGTATGAATCGAGCGTTTGCCTTGGCTTCATGCTCCCGAACGCGTGCTGGCGGGTAGGCCGAAAGGCCGCTCCAGCACGTAATGTTCAGCTTCCATTCCTGGAGATCAGTTGATGATTTACGAAGGTAAAGCCATCACGGTTAAGGCTCTTGAAAGTGGCATCGTCGAACTCAATTTCGACCTCAAGGGTGAGTCCGTCAACAAGTTCAACCGCCTTACCCTCAACGAGCTGCGCGAGGCGGTAGAAGCGCTCAAGGCCGACGCGTCGGTCAAGGGCGTGGTGGTTACCAGCGGCAAGGATGTATTCATCGTCGGTGCCGACATCACCGAGTTCGTCGATAACTTCAAGCTGCCCGAAGCCGAGCTGACTGCCGGAAACCTGGAAGTCAACAAGATTTTCAGCGACTTCGAAGACCTGCCGTACCCCACCGTGGTAGCGATCAACGGCATCGCGCTCGGCGGCGGCCTTGAAATGGCCCTGGCCGCGGACTTCCGCGTGATGTCTACTGCGGCGAAGATCGGCCTGCCGGAAGTCAAGCTGGGCATCTACCCAGGCTTTGGCGGCACCGTGCGCTTGCCTCGCCTGATCGGCGCGGACAACGCCATCGAGTGGATCGCTTCTGGCAAGGAACAACGCCCGGATGACGCTCTCAAGGTGCGTGCCGTGGACGTGGTGGTGGCGCCCGAGCAGCTGCGCGATGCCGCGCTGGATCTGGTCAAGCGCGCGATTGCCGGTGAGATCGATCACCTGGCCCGTCGCCAGCCGAAGCTGGAAAAGATCAAGCTCAACGCCATCGAACAGATGATGATCTTCGAAACGGCCAAGGGCTTCGTGGCAGGCCAGGCCGGTCCGAACTACCCGGCGCCGGTGGAAGCGATCAAAGCTATCCAGAAAGCCGCCAATTTCGGCCGCGACAAGGCCTTGGAAATCGAAGCCGCCGGCTTTGTGAAAATGGCCAAGACCTCTGCCGCCGAAAGCCTCATTGGCTTGTTCCTGAACGATCAGGAGCTCAAGCGCAAGGCCAAGATCTACGACAAGCAGGCGCGCGACGTGAAGCAGGCCGCCGTGCTCGGCGCAGGCATCATGGGTGGGGGCATCGCCTACCAGTCCGCCTATAAAGGCACCCCTATCCTGATGAAGGACATCAACGAGAAGGGTATCGAGCAAGGCCTGAACGAAGCCTCGAAGCTGCTCGGCAAGCAGGTAGAGAAAGGCCGCCTGACCCCGGCGAAAATGGCCGTGGCCCTCAATGCCATCCGCCCGACCCTGTCGTATGGCGATTTCGGCCACGTCGACATCGTCGTCGAAGCCGTTGTCGAGAACCCGAAGGTCAAGCAAGCCGTATTGGCTGAAGTGGAAGGCCAGGTCAAGGAAGACACGATCCTCGCTTCCAACACCTCCACCATTTCCATCAGCCTGTTGGCCAAGGCACTCAAGCGCCCGGAAAACTTCGTCGGCATGCACTTCTTCAACCCCGTGCACATGATGCCGCTGGTTGAAGTCATCCGCGGCGAGAAATCCAGCGAAGAAGCGGTGGCTACCACCGTGGCTTACGCCAAGAAGATGGGCAAGAACCCGATCGTGGTCAACGACTGCCCGGGCTTTTTAGTGAACCGCGTACTGTTCCCGTACTTCGGTGGTTTCGCCAAGCTGGTCAGCGCGGGTGTGGACTTCGTGCGCATTGACAAGGTCATGGAGAAGTTCGGCTGGCCCATGGGCCCGGCCTACCTGATGGACGTGGTCGGTATCGACACCGGTCACCATGGTCGCGACGTGATGGCCGAGGGCTTCCCGGATCGCATGAAGGATGACCGTCGTAGCGCTATCGACGCGCTGTACGAGGCCGATCGCCTGGGCCAGAAGAACGGCAAGGGCTTCTACGCCTACGAAACCGACAAGCGCGGCAAACCGAAGAAAGTCGCCGACGCCGCGGTGCTCGAAGTGCTCAAGCCGGTGATCTACGAGCAGCGTGAAGTCACGGACGAAGACATCATCAACTGGATGATGATCCCGCTGTGCCTGGAGACCGTTCGCTGCCTGGAAGATGGCATCGTCGAGACCGCCGCCGAAGCCGATATGGGCCTCGTGTATGGCATCGGTTTCCCTCCCTTCCGTGGTGGTGCGCTGCGTTACATCGATTCGATTGGCGTTGCTGAGTTCGTGGCGATCGCCGACCGCTACGCCGATCTGGGCCCGCTGTATCACCCCACCGAGAAGCTGCGTGAAATGGCCCGTACCGGCCAGCGCTTCTTTGGTTGAGCCGCCCGACAACAGAGCGAGATTTGCACTATGAGCCTGAATCCAAGAGATGTGGTGATCGTCGACTTCGGTCGTACTCCCATGGGCCGCTCCAAGGGCGGCATGCATCGCAACACCCGCGCCGAGAGCATGTCGGCGTACCTGATCGACCAGTTGCTGGCGCGTAACCCCAACGTCGACCCTAACGAGGTCGAGGACGTGATCTGGGGCTGCGTCAACCAGACCCTGGAGCAGGGCTGGAACATCGCCCGCATGGCATCGCTGATGACCCGCATTCCGCATACCTCGGCGGCGCAAACCGTCAGCCGTCTGTGCGGTTCGTCCATGAGCGCGCTGCACACCGCGGCCCAGGCGATCCAGACCGGCAACGGCGACGTCTTCGTTATCGGTGGCGTAGAACACATGGGGCACGTGAGCATGATGCACGGCGTGGACCCTAACCCGCAGCTGTCCCTGCATGCGGCCAAGGCTGCTGGGATGATGGGCCTGACCGCCGAGCTGCTGGGCAAGATGCACGGCATCACTCGCGAGCAACAGGATGCCTTCGGCGTGCGCTCCCACCAGCTTGCCCACAAGGCAACCGTGGAAGGGCTGTTCAAGGATGAAATCATCCCAATGGAAGGGTATGACGAGAATGGTTTCCTCAAGGTCTTCGACTATGACGAAACCATCCGCCCTGAAACCACCCTCGAAGGCTTGGCCGCCCTGAAACCGGCGTTCAACCCTAAAGGTGGTACCGTGACCGCGGGTACGTCCTCGCAGATCACCGACGGCGCTTCCTGCATGATCGTGATGTCGGCGCAACGCGCCAAAGACCTGGGCCTGCAGCCAATGGCGGTGATCCGTTCCATGGCGGTGGCCGGTGTCGATCCGTCGATCATGGGCTATGGCCCCGTGCCGGCGACCCAGAAGGCGCTCAAGCGCGCCGGCCTGACCGTCGCCGACATCGATTGCTTCGAGCTCAACGAAGCCTTCGCGGCACAGGCACTGCCGGTCCTCAAGGACCTCAAGGTGCTCGACAAGATGGACGAGAAGGTCAACCTGCACGGCGGCGCGATTGCTTTGGGGCATCCTTTCGGTTGCTCAGGTGCTCGTATTTCCGGCACTCTGCTTAACGTAATGAAACAAAAGGGCGCCACCCTCGGCGTCGCTACCATGTGTATCGGCCTTGGCCAGGGCATCACCACGGTGTTCGAGCGGGTCTGATAACCGCGTGTAGCAAGGACCGGGGCCAGGTGCCCCGGTTTTTGTTTTTCAGCGTTTAGAGAAGTGAGGCGGCATATGCTGTTACAACCTGGCGTCTACAGGCATTACAAGGGCCCGGAGTATCGCGTGTTCGGCGTCGCGCGCCACTCCGAGACCGAGCAGCAGGTGGTTTTCTACCAGGCCTTGTACGGCGAGTACGGCTTGTGGGTACGGCCTCTGGAGATGTTCCTGGAATCTGTCGAAGTTGACGGGGAACAGGTCCCGCGCTTTGCTTTGGTGCAGGCCGAGGGCAGCCTTTTTGAAACCGCCGCGCCTGATGTCATTTAGGCACTACGCTTGACCTCATCCGGTTGCCACTATATATAGCGGGGCCTCGAAAGGCGTCGCCGCCTTCCATTTCTGTTTTTAGGAACCTTCCGATCCATGGGAAAATCGCTGGTCATTGTGGAATCCCCGGCCAAGGCCAAGACGATCAACAAGTACCTGGGCAACCAGTACGTGGTGAAGTCCAGCATCGGCCATATCCGTGACCTGCCCACCAGCGGTTCGTCCACCACCCGTGAGCCTGCTGCACGCAAAGCCAAGGCAGCGAGCGAGGCCCCTGTGCTGTCACCGCGCGAAAAGGCCCGGCGGCAGCTGGTGGCGCGCATGGGGGTAGATCCCGAGCATGGCTGGAAAGCCAAGTACGAGATCCTTCCCGGCAAGGAGAAGGTGATCGACGAGCTGCGCAAGCTCGCCAAGGATGCCGACACCATCTATCTCGCGACCGACCTTGACCGCGAAGGAGAGGCCATCGCCTGGCACCTGCGCGAAGCCATAGGCGGCGACGACGCTCGCTACAAGCGGGTGGTGTTCAACGAAATCACCAAGAAAGCCATCCAGGAAGCCTTCTCGCAGCCTGGCGAGCTGGACATCGACCGGGTGAATGCGCAGCAGGCGCGGCGTTTCCTCGACCGTGTAGTGGGTTACATGGTGTCCCCGCTGCTGTGGCAAAAGATTGCCCGTGGCCTGTCCGCCGGCCGCGTCCAGTCCGTCGCGGTGAAGCTGGTGGTGGAGCGGGAGCGGGAAATCCGCGCCTTCATCCCGCAAGAATACTGGGAGCTGCACGCGGACCTCGCCAGCAGCAAGGCCAAGGTGCGTTTCGAGGTCGCCCGCGAGAATGGCGAAGCCTTCAAGCCGCTGAACGAAGCTCAAGCCATGGCGGCCGTGGAGAAGCTCAAGGCCTCCACTTACAGCGTGGCCAAGCGCGAAGACAAGCCCACCAGCAGCAAGCCCTCGGCCCCGTTCATTACGTCGACCTTGCAGCAGGCCGCGAGCAACCGGCTTGGCTTCGGCGTGAAGAAGACCATGATGATGGCCCAGCGGCTGTACGAAGCGGGCTACATCACCTACATGCGTACCGACTCCACCAACCTGTCGGTGGATGCGGTAGAAATGGCGCGCAGCTACATTGAAGGTAATTTCGGCAAACAGTACCTGCCCGCCACACCGAACGTGTACGGCAGCAAGGAGGGGGCCCAGGAGGCGCACGAAGCGATCCGCCCTTCGGACGTGAATCTGCATCCTTCCCAGCTCAACGGCATGGAGCGCGATGCCGAACGGCTGTATGAGTTGATCTGGCGCCAGTTCCTGGCCTGCCAGATGCCGCCAGCGCAATACCTGTCCACCACCCTGACGGTCGCGGCTGGAAGCTTCGAACTGCGTGCCAAGGGCCGTATCCTCAAGTTCGACGGTTACACCCGGGTTTTGCCGCAGGTGAGCAAGCCGGGCGAGGACGATGTGTTACCCGACATGGCCCAAGGTGAGGCGTTGCAGCTGCTTCACCTTGACCCTACCCAGCACTTCACTAAGCCGCCGGCGCGTTATTCCGAGGCCAGCCTGGTCAAGGAAATGGAAAAGCGCGGGATTGGCCGGCCATCCACTTACGCCGCAATCATCTCCACCATCCAGGATCGCGGCTACGTCACCCTGCATAACCGCCGCTTCTACTCGGAAAAAATGGGCGACATCGTCACCGAGCGGCTGGGCGAGAGCTTCGCCAACCTGATGGACTACGGGTTCACCGCCGGCATGGAAGAGCACCTGGACGACGTGGCCCAGGGCGAGCGGGATTGGAAGAACGTACTGGACGAGTTCTACGACGACTTCAAGACCAAGCTGGAGGTCGCCGAGGCAAGCGAGAACGGCATGCGTGCCAATCAGCCCACGCTGACCGACATTCCTTGCAAGGAGTGTGGCCGGCCGATGATGATTCGCACCGCCTCGACCGGTGTGTTCCTTGGCTGCTCAGGCTATAGCCTGCCGCCCAAGGAGCGCTGCAAGGCGACCATCAACCTGGTGCCGGGTGATGAGATCGCTGCGGACGACGAGGGCGAATCTGAGTCGCGGGTGTTGCTGAACAAGCACCGTTGCCCGATTTGTGCCACGGCCATGGACGCTTACCTGCTGGACGAGAAGCGCAAGCTGCACATCTGCGGCAATAATCCGGACTGCGCCGGTTACGAGATCGAGCAAGGTAGCTTCCGCATCAAGGGTTACGAAGGCCCAAGCATCCAGTGCGACAAGTGTGGCAGCGAGATGCAGCTCAAGACCGGCCGCTTCGGCAAGTTTTTTGGCTGCACCAACGCGGCCTGCAAGAACACCCGCAAGTTGTTGAAGAATGGCGAGGCTGCGCCACCGAAAATGGATGCGGTAAAAATGCCTGAGCTCAAGTGTGAAAAAGTGGACGACACGTACGTGCTACGTGATGGCGCCTCGGGCTTGTTCCTGGCGGCCAGCCAGTTCCCGAAAAACCGCGAGACTCGAGCGCCGCTGGTCCGTGAGCTGCTGCCGCACAAGGATGAGATCGATCCTAAGTATCATTTCCTGTTCGAGGCGCCGGTGAAGGACCCCGAGGGGCGGTACTCGGTGATACGCTACAGCCGCAAGACCAAAGAGCAATACGTTCAGACCGAGGTCGACGGCAAGCCAACAGGCTGGAAAGCCTTCTATGACGGCAAAGCCTGGAAGGTCGAAGACAAGCGCTAAATGCCGCCGGGCCCATCGGCCCGGCTTGTTCTGGGAGGTTCACCATGGCTCATGAGCTGTACACCCGTACCAACCAGAAGATCTACTTCGCAGGCCTGGCGCTGGAGGCGTTAGGGCGCGCCGAACAAGGCGCGGCCATGAATGCAGTGGCGCTGGCCCAGGCAGAGCGCGAGGCGGTATTGTTTCACCTGTACGGCGCCTTGCTTGGGTTGTGCCATGAGATTGCCGGGTACTATCGCCTGGCAGACGCCGACTCGCCGCGGGCCGAACGCTTCCTGACCGCCGAAGCCCTGGCAGCGGCGCCAAACCCGCAACTGGGGGAGCTGGTCGAGTTGGCCGGCAACAGCGATACCTGGCTAGCCGGCCTGCTGCGCGAGTATTCGGGCCTGTGGCAACCGCCGCGAGCGCCCAAGAAAGCCAAGCATGATGTAACCCAGCCATTGATCCAGGCCGTGAGCCTGGATGAGCCATCACCCGCGCCGTTGCTTGATCGACAGGAGCTTGAACAGTGGCGTCAGCAGCTTAAATCCTTGGCTATCAGGTTCCGAGACGGGCTAAGTGAGTGCTGATCCGTGCGCCGGCTGCTACAATGCCTGCCTTTCTCGGAGAACCTTCACGTTATGTCTACGTCCTTTCTTGAAATCGTCGAACTGCCAGACGGCCGGATCGAGCTGCGTCGCGCCGAGGACGAAGGCTCGCTGGTTACGCTGAACTTTTCCGAGGATGCCAAGGCTTTTCTTCAAGGGCAGCATGTGGAAGTCGCCAAGGCCATGCTGAGCGTAGGTGTGCAGATGGCTGGCAAGCTGGTCGAAGGTGATTTCGATCATGGCGAGGCATCACGCGTTTTGCATTGAATGATTCAGGACAAGCTTCCGGCCTTGCCCTGCAGGAGCAGGCGACAACCTGCCAACCTCAGGCGCCGCGGTTCGCGGGCTTTGCCGGATGGCCAGCCCTGCTCCCTACGACCATTTCAACCCATTCGGATGTTCAGGCTTTGCGCGTCGCCCTGGCGTGCCGCAGCGATCAATTGCTGACGACCTGCACTGTTCAGCGGGTTCACCCAACTCACCACTGTATGGCTCCTGCCGAGGCGCAATGCTTCGCACACAAGCTGCAGGGGTGTCTGGTTGGCGCGCGGCTGCAGTAACAAGATCCGCTCTCGATTCAGCCCGGCTTCGCGCAACCAGTTCTGGGTAAGGCTGGCCGGTGGCGCTACCAGCGTCAGCCAGCGCATGTGTTCTCCGTCGCTTAACTCGCGAAGCATTGGGGCCAGTAGGCTCAGGCAGTTCCCCGTCGCCCCGCGAAGGCTCAACTCGCTGAACACCTCCGGAGCCTGGCCAGGCCAATTGTCAATTGGTACCTTTTGAAAAGGCTGACCGCCAGGGGCGATGAAGGCTTCGAACAACGACAGCTGGGTGTGCTGAACGCTATTGGGCATTACCGGGGAAAACTGCATGTCGCCTCCTGATTATCGGCGGATGACGCCGACGCTGAGCCCTTCGATGACTAGCTCCTGTTCCCGCAGGTCGATTTCAATGGGCGCGAACTCGGGATTTTCAGCAAGCAATTGCACTTTGTGGCCGGTACGGTTGAAACGCTTTACCGTGACTTCCTCGCCAATGCGCGCAACGACGATCTGGCCATTGCGAGCCTCTCGGCAGGTGTGCACCGCCAGCAGGTCGCCGTCCATGATGCCGACGTCCTTCATGCTCATGCCATGAACGCGCAGCAGGTAGTCCGCACGGGGATGGAAGAAGGCAGGATTGATGTTGCAGGCATCTTCGATATGTTGCTCGGCGAGGATCGGTGCACCGGCAGCCACGCGGCCAATGATCGGGAGGGTAGCTTCGCTGGCCAGGCGCGGTTCAGCACCGGGAATGCGAATGCCACGTGAGGCCCCCGGCGTCATTTCGATCGCACCCTTGCGTGCCAGCGCCTTGAGGTGTTCCTCGGCGGCATTGGGGGACTTGAACCCTAATTCCTGAGCGATCTCCGCGCGGGTAGGGGGGAAGCCATTATCGTCGAGGCAACGCTTAATGAAAGCGAGGATCTCGGCCTGGCGTGGCGTAAGTTTCTGCATGGCGTTGGCTCTGGCTTTTTATACAGTGACTGGAATTATATACAGTATGGCGTGCTTGGCAATCCCCCAGGCGCCTATTCGAATGCTTGAACGCCGGGCCGTATGGCTGGAAAATAGCCGGCTGGCTTGACAAGTTACGCGGGCCAAACGTATGTTTCAAACACCTGTTTGTCAGCCGGAGCAACCATGGCCCAGTCGGAAACCGTCGAGCGCATTCTCGATGCCGCTGAACAATTGTTCGCGGAAAAAGGGTTCGCCGAAACGTCTCTGCGGCTCATTACCGGCAAGGCCGGGGTCAACCTCGCCGCGGTGAACTACCACTTCGGGTCGAAGAAGGCCCTCATACAGGCGGTATTCTCTCGTTTCCTGGGGCCTTTCTGTGCGAGTCTCGATCGAGAACTGGAACGCCGCGCCGCTCGTCCGGAGCACCGAGCGAGCCTCGAGGAGCTGCTGGAAATTCTTGTGGACCAAGCGCTCTCGGTGCAGCCGCGTAGCAATAACGACCTGTCCATCTTCATGCGCCTGCTCGGCCTGGCATTCAGCGAGAGCCAGGGCCATTTGCGTCGTTATCTTGAAGACATGTACGGCAAAGTGTTCCGCCGCTACATGCTGCTGGTCCATGAGGCCGCCCCGCGCGTGCCCGCGCTGGAACTGTTCTGGCGGGTGCACTTCATGCTCGGCGCGGCGGCATTCAGCATGTCCGGGATCAAGGCGCTGCGAGCCATCGCCGAGAATGATTTTGGCGTGAATACCTCGATCGAGCAGGTCATGCGCCTGATGGTGCCGTTCCTGGCCGCGGGCATGCGTGCCGACAGCGGGGTCAGCGATCCGGCGATGTCCAGCGCGCAGTTGCGGCCCCGCAGCAAGGCTACCGCGGTCAAGGCCTGAGCTGCCGCGACAGCCTGCCATGGATTGGGTAAAGTAGCGGCCCCGTTGCTTTCCCAAAGGATTTTTCATGAGCGTCAGCCTTCAGGGCTCTCTGATGGTCGACATCGCCGGCACTTGGCTGACCGCCGACGACCGTCATCTGCTGCGCCAACCCCAGGTGGGCGGCCTTATCCTTTTTGCCCGCAATATCGAGCATCCGCGCCAGGTGCGAGACTTGTGCGCCAGCATCCGCGCCCTGCGCCCTGATCTGATCCTCGCGGTCGACCAGGAAGGCGGGCGGGTGCAACGCCTGCGCCACGGCTTCGTGCGCCTGCCGGCCATGGGCCGGATCGCTGAAGCTGCCCAGGGCGTTGAGGCCGAAGCCCTGGCCCGGGCCTGCGGCTGGATCATGGCCGTTGAAGTGCTCGCCGCTGGGCTGGACCTAAGCTTCGCCCCGGTGCTGGACCTCGACCATGGGCGCAGCGCGGTCATCGGCGCCCGTTCTTTCAATGGCGACCCGCTCAGGGCCACGGCGCTGGCCGGTGCTTTTATCGAGGGTATGAACCAGGCCGGCATGGCCGCTTGCGGGAAGCACTTCCCCGGCCATGGCTGGGCCGAAGCCGATTCTCACGTGGCCATCCCGGTGGATGAGCGCGACCTTGCCACGCTGCGCGCAACTGATATGCAACCCTTTATCCAGCTGCGGCAGCACCTGGCGGCGGTGATGCCTGCCCATGTGATCTACCCGGCGGTAGATGCCAACCCCGCAGGCTTCTCGCGCCGCTGGCTGCAGGACATTCTGCGGGGCGAGCTGGCGTTCGAGGGCGTGATCTTCAGCGACGACCTGTCCATGGCTGGCGCGCACGTGGTGGGCGATGCGGCGGCACGTATCGAAGCCGCGCTTGGCGCCGGTTGCGACATGGGCCTGGTGTGCAATGACCGCGCCGCTGCCGAGCTGGCGCTTGGCGCCGCCCAGCGCCTGGGTGTCACTGCCCCGTTGCGGTTGGCCGGCATGCGCCGCCGCGCTTACCTTACCCCCGAATATCGGCAGCACCCTCGCTGGTTGCAAGCGCTGAGCGCGCTGCGCCACGCCGGGCTGCTCGAGCCAGGAGCTTGACCATGACTACCTACGCAATCATTGGCGGGACTGGGTTGACCCAGCTCGACGGCCTGGAAATCCGCCGGTCGGTCGATATTGAAACGCCCTATGGCGCGCCTTCCGCACCGGTGCTGGTGGGCGAATATGCCGGGCGAGAGGTACTGTTCCTGGCCCGGCATGGCCATCCGCATCGTTTTCCACCGCACAAGGTCAACTACCGGGCGAACCTCTGGGCGCTCAAGCAGGCTGGCGCCCAGGCGGTGCTGGCGGTCAACGCGGTGGGTGGTATTCACCCCGCCATGGGCACCGGTCACCTGTGCGTGCCTCATCAATTGGTGGATTACACCAGTGGGCGCGAACATACGTTCTTTGCCGATGACCTGGACCAGGTGACCCACATCGACTTCAGCTACCCCTACAGCGAGCCATTGCGCCAGCAGTTGATCGCTGCGCTCGCGGCCGAGGGGTATGCCGGCAGCGACTTTGGCGTGTATGGCTGCACCCAGGGGCCGCGGTTGGAAACCGTTGCCGAGATCGCCCGGATGGAGCGCGACGGCTGCGACATCGTCGGCATGACCGGTATGCCCGAAGCCGCGCTGGCCCGGGAAATCGACTTGGCCTATGCCTGCCTGGCGCTGGTGGTGAACCCCGCGGCAGGCAAAAGTACGGATGTGATTACCATGGCGGAGATCGAGGCGGCGCTGCATCAGGGTATCGGTAAGGTCCGCAACGTGTTGGCCAGGGTATTGCACGGCTGATTCATCACGTTCGCAGGCTGTCGCCAGCTCCTGCACATCAGGGCTGTAACCACTGGGCTCGCCCGCGATCAGACGCAGCTCCGTATCACGTCTGTCGCTAGCAAGCCGCGCGGCTAGGCATTAAAGCTTGCGGACAACCCTGGAATCTCCCACAGGCGCAGCCGGCGAGCCGGTGCCACCCGGGCTATCGCTGCTCCGGCAAGGGTTCGAGCAGTGCTTCGATGTCCTCCGGCTCCCAGCGCCAATCCGCGGCGCGGCGGCCATCGAGCACCCCGGCGGCGAGAGCGGTCTTTTCCTGTTGCAGTTGAGCGATTTTCTCTTCGACGGTCCCGCGGGTGATCAGCTTGAACACGAATACCGGTTTGTCCTGGCCGATGCGATAGGCGCGGTCGGTGGCTTGTTGCTCCGCGGCGGGGTTCCACCAGGGGTCATAGTGAATCACCGTGTCGGCGGCCGTCAGGTTCAAACCGACCCCGCCGGCCTTCAGGCTGATCAGGAAGATGCGCTTGCGGCCCTGCTGGAAGTCCTCCACGGGCGCGCGGCGGTCACGGCTGCTGCCGGTGAGCAGCGCGTACCCCATGCCGCGCTGTTGCAGCTCGGCTTCGATCAGCTCAAGCATCGAGGTGAACTGCGAAAACACTAGAACGCGGCGGTCCTCGGCCATCAGCCGCTCGAGCATGCCCATCAGGCTTTCGAGCTTACCCGAACTGCCGGCGAGCTCCGGGCCGCGAGATTTATCCACCAGGCGCAGGTCGCAGCACACCTGGCGCAGCTTGAGCAAGGCTTCCAGGATGATGATTTGGCTACGGGCCATGCCTTTGCGGCTGATTTCCGCGCGTACTTTGCGGTCCATCGCCAGGCGAACGGTTTCATAAAGGTCGCGCTGGGCGTCGTTGAGCTCGACCCACTGGATGATGTCGGTCTTGGCGGGCAATTCAGTGGCAACTTGCTCTTTGGTACGACGTAGCAGGAAGGGTTTGATCCTCGCATTAAGGTGTTGCAGGCGTTCCTGGTCTTCGTGGCGCTCGATCGGCACCCGGTAGTGGAGGTTGAAGGCCTTGCTGTCGCCCAGCCAGCCGGGCATCAGGAAGTGGAACAGCGACCAGAGCTCGCCTAGGTGGTTTTCCAGCGGAGTGCCGCTCAGGCACAGGCGTTGCCTGGCGTCGAAGCGGCGAGCGGCCTGCGCCGCCTTGCTGCCGGGGGTCTTGATGTATTGGGCTTCGTCGAGGATGAGCAGGTGCAGCTTGAGCTGGCCGATGCGTTCCACGTCCTTGGGCAGCAGGGCGTAGGTAGTCAGCAGCAGGTCGTATTCATCCAGGCGATCGAAATACTTCTTCCTGCCCACCCCTTGCAAGGTGAGCACGCGGAGCCCCGGCGCGAAGCGGCTGGCTTCGTCCTGCCAGTTGGGAATCAGGCTGGTGGGCATGACCACCATCACCGGGCGGTCGAGGCGCCCTGCGTTCTTCTCGGTAAGAATATGCGCCAGGGCTTGTAGCGTTTTGCCCAAGCCCATGTCGTCCGCCAGTATGCCGCCCACTTCCAGTTCACGCAGGTTTTGCATCCAGCTCAGCCCCTCGAGCTGATAGCCGCGCAGGGTTGCATTCAGGCCGCTAGGCGCAAGGCAAGGGCGGCTACGCAGGTCGCGCAGGCGGGTAGCCAGCTCCCGCAAGCGTTCCCCTCCTTGCCAGCGCAGCGGCAGCTCGGCGAGCGCATTGAGGCGCGAGGCATCGGGGGTCGCTAGCCGCAGCCGGGTCACGCCGGCCTCTTGTTGATAAACGTCGCCCAGTGCCGCCAGCACGGGCTTGAGCCGGGCGTAGGGGAGCGCGACCTGAACGGCGCGCTTGTTCGCCTGAGCGCCCGGCAGCGGCACCACCAGCAGTTCGTCGTCCTTGCGCCTGGCGATCGCCCCAGGCTTCAGGGCATCTGGGTGGCTGCGCACCAGGTTGAGGAGGATGGGCAACAGGCTTTGCCGCTCCCCATTGACCACGATGCCCAGCTCCAGGTCGAACCAGTCATGCCCGCTGGCTTCCTCGACCACTGCGTACCAGTCATCTACCGGGGTGAGCTGAAAGCTGAATTGCTCGCCGTATTCGATTTCCCAGCCTTGTTCGCGCAGGGCGGGCAGGTCGTGCAACACAAACCGAAGCCAGGCGCTGTCGGAGGGCAGCTCGTAGAGCTCTCCGGCGCTGTCCGGCAGTGCCTTGCTTTGCCGCGTGGCGATACGAAAGCCCAGACGCAGCAGTTGCTCCCGGGCCTGGCGTTCAACCCCCAGGTCGCGGGCAACCGCGCTGGCGTTGCCGCGAGGTGCGGGGCCGGAGGAGGGCGCCAGGTATTGCCCGCTATAACCGAAGGCGAGCGCGGCACGATGCTGAACGTGGCGCTGCATCCGCCCATTGCGTGGCTCGAACGCGCTGAACTCGACGCTGCCCAGCCACAACCGGGGCCGTGGCGTGGCGGCGCCGCTTACACTGGCGTGCATGGCGCGGCGTCGACTGCTGGCGACGCGCGGCGGTTACGCATGGGCCGGCCCTGCCTTGGCCAGTTGTTCGAGCAGGCTTTCGACGGTATTGAAGCGCTCATCCGGCCGCTCCATGGGAACCTGGAATTTGAATAGCGTAGCGCCTTCGAACTTGTAGCGCTTGGGCTGGCTCTGGATGAGCTTGATCAGCACCATCGGGTCCACCGGCGTTTCCGCGGCGAATTCGATACGCCCGCCCTGAGGCCCGCCGTCTATCTTCAAAATGCCGAGTTTTTCAGCCTGCAACTTGAGCAACGTCAGGCGGATAAGGTTCTTGCTCGGCTCTGGCAACAGGCCGAAACGGTCGATCATCTCGACTTGCAGGTCCTTGAGGCCCTCTTCGTCGACAGCCGAAGCGATACGCTTGTAGAGAATCAGCCGCGCGTGAACGTCGGGAAGGTAATCCTCGGGAATCAGGGCCGGTAGCCTGAGGTTGATTTCAGGGCCACCACTGAGCGGTTTGTCCAGATTGGGCTGCTCGCCTTTTTGAATCGACTTCACCGCCCGTTCGAGCATTTCCATGTACAGCGTGAAGCCCACCGCCTGGATCTGCCCGCTCTGGCCTTCGCCGAGCAACTCACCGGCGCCGCGGATTTCCAGGTCGTTGGTGGCCAGTACGAAGCCTGCGCCCAGGTCCTGGGTGTTGGCGATGGCTTCCAGGCGTTTTTCCGCGTCTGGGGTGATCTGCTGGCGTGACGGCGTGAGCAGGTAAGCATAGGCCTGGTGATGGCTACGCCCCACCCGCCCGCGCAGCTGGTGCAACTGCGCCAGGCCGAACTTGTCGGCGCGTTCGATGATGATGGTGTTGGCGCTGGGCACGTCGATGCCGGTTTCGATAATGGTCGAGGCCACCAGCACGTTGAAGCGCTTGTGGTAGAAGTCGCTCATCACCTGTTCCAGCTCGCGTTCGCGCATTTGCCCGTGGCCGATGCCGATGCGCGCCTCGGGCACCAATTCAGCCAGGTCGGCGGCGCACTTTTCGATGGTTTTCACATCGTTGTGCAGGTAGTACACCTGGCCGCCGCGAAGCAGCTCGCGCAGCAGGGCTTCCTTGACCGTGCTCTTGTTCTGCTCCATCACGAAGGTCCGCACGGACAGCCGGCGCGCCGGCGGCGTAGCGATGATGGACAGGTCGCGCATGCCCGACATGGCCATGTTCAGGGTGCGCGGGATCGGCGTTGCGGTAAGGGTAAGGATGTCCACTTCGCTACGAAGGGCTTTGAGTACTTCCTTCTGACGCACGCCGAAGCGGTGCTCCTCGTCGATGATCACCAGGCCGAGGTTCTGGATCTTGACGTCGTCCTGCAGCAGCTTGTGGGTGCCGATCACGATGTCGATCTTGCCTTCGGCGAGCTCGGCAACGGCGTCGGCCACTTCCTTGGCCGACTTGAAGCGGCTCATGACCTCGACGCGCACCGGCCAATCGGCGAAGCGGTCGCGGAAGCTGTTGTAATGCTGCTGGGCCAGCAGGGTAGTGGGCACCAGAATAGCCACCTGCCTGCCGCCATGCACCGCGATAAAGGCCGCGCGCATGGCTACCTCGGTTTTGCCAAACCCCACGTCGCCGCACACCAGGCGGTCCATCGGGCGTGGCGCGAGCATGTCGGCGCGCACGGCCTCGATCGCCGATTGTTGGTCTGGGGTTTCCTCGAAGGCGAAACCGGCGCTGAAGGTCTCGTAGTCCAGCGCAGGGTCGCCGAAGGCGTAGCCCTTGCGCGCGGCGCGGCGCGCGTAGATGTCCAGCAACTCCGCGGCCACGTCGCGCACCTGTTCGGCCGCCTTGCGCTTGGCCTTCTGCCAGGCTTCCGAGCCCAGCCGGTGCAGCGGGGCGAGCGCGTCGTCGCTGCCGGTGTACCGCGCGATCAGGTGCAGGTTGGCCACGGGCACATAGAGCTTGGCGTTCTCGGCGTATTCGAGGGTGAGGAATTCGGCGGCCTGGTTTTCGATCTCCAGGGTCGCCAGCCCAAGGTAGCGGCCCACGCCGTGGTCGATGTGCACCACCGGCGCGCCTTCGCGCAGCTCGGTGAGGTTCTTGATGACCGCATCGCTGCTGACATCGCCGCGCTTCTCCCGGCGCCGACGTTGCATCACCCGCTGCCCGAACAGCGGGCTTTCGGCGATCAGCGCCAGGGCGGGGTCGTCCAGTTGCAAGCCTTCGTCCAGCGGGGCGATGGTAATGGCCAGGCGAGCATCGCTTTCGACGAAGGCCGGCCAGCCGTCGACCGTATGCGGCTTGAGCTTGAGGCGGGCGAGCATGTCCAGCAGCACCTCGCGGCGCCCGGCGGATTCAGCCGTGAACAACACCCGGCCAGGGAATTGGTCCAGGTATTGCGCCAGTGCCGCCATTGGTTGGCTGGCCTTGGCCTCGATGGCCAGGTTGGGCAGCGGGCTGGCGGCGAACCGCTCGCGGCCGGCGCCAGTGCCTGGGTCCTCGCTGCCAGCGACCACTCGCGGCCAACTCTTGAGCCGGGCGAAGCAGTCTTCCACCGGCAGGAACAGTTCGGCCGGGGGCAGCAGTGGCCGCAGCGGGTCGATGCGGCGCTCTTCGAAACGATTGCGCACATCGTTCCAGAATTGTTCGGCGGCTTGTTCGATCCCCGGCAGCGAGAACACTTGGGTGTCCTGGGGCAGGTAGTCGAACAGCGTGGAGGTCTGGTCGAAGAACAGTGGCAGGTAGTATTCGATACCTGCCGGGGTGATGCCGCTGTTGAGGTCCTGGAAGATCGGGCTGCGGCGGAAATCGACGTCGAAGCGCTCGCGGAAGCGCGCCTTGAAGCGGGTGACCGCCTCCTTTTGCAGCGGAAACTCCCGGGCGGGAAGCAGGCGGACCGACGCCACCTTGTCGATCGAGCGCTGGGTGTCCGGGTCGAAGGTGCGCAGGGTTTCGATTTCGTCGTCGAACAGGTCGATCCGGTAGGGCAGCTTGCTGCCCATCGGGAACAGGTCCACCAGCGCGCCTCGCACGGTGAACTCGCCATGCTCGTAGACCGTGTCCACGTAGCGGTAGCCCGCGGCCTCAAGGCGCGTTCGCATGGCGTCTACGTCCAAGGTCTGGCCCACGTCCAGTACCAGGCTGCTGCCGAGCAGGAACTGGGTTGGCGCCAGCCGATGTAGGGCTGTGGTTATCGGCACTACCAAAATGCCGTGGCTCAGCTCAGGCAGCCGGTAAAGGGCGGCGATGCGCTGGGACACGATGTCCTGGTGGGGCGAGAACAGGTCGTAGGGGAGGGTTTCCCAATCCGGGAAGTGCAGCACCGGCAGGTCCGGGGCGAAGAAGCGAAGCTCGTGTTCGAGCCGGTCCGCAGCCTGGCTGTCGGGGGTCAGCAGCAGGGTAAAGCGCCTGGCGGTGCTGGCTGCCTCGGCGATGGCCAGGCTCAGGGCGGCACCTGGCAGGTTGCCCCAGGTCTGTTTGACCGGCGAAGCTGAAGTCGCCACGGAGGGTAACGGCGGGAGGCGCAGAACTGGCACGGTAAGGTAAGGCTCCAGGTACTCGATCTGAAGCGAGGATTGTAGCGGTGCAGCAGCCTGCCTGTCAGTGGCGCGGGGCGTAAAAAGAACGCCCCGGCGGTCAAGAACTTAAAGGCTCTGTGGCGGTCAATGCAGCCGTGCTGACGGGAGCGCATTGCTTTGGCGCAACGGCCGAAGTCATAATGTAGCTCCTTTTTTCTCTCCCTACATGTGGAAGGTTCCCGTGAATCAGAAGCCCGACCAGTGCCTTGGTGAATGGATCGATCGTGAAGCGCTCGCCGAGGCGATGATCCCGTTGATCGGTCAGCTTTACCGCAACAATAACGTGGTGACCTCGATCTACGGCCGCAGCCTGATCAACCGTTCCGTTATTGCGATCCTCAAGGCGCATCGTTTCGCCCGTCACCGCCAGGTCGACGAGAGCGAGCTGTCGGTGCACGAGACTTTCCCCCTGCTCAAGGCCATGAGCGAGCTCAAGCTGGGCGCGGCTTCGGTCGACCTGGGCAAGCTGGCGGTCAAGTTCAAGGCCGAAGGTAATGGCCGCAGCGCCGATGCCTTCGTTCGCGAGGAGCTGGCCGATGTGGTCGGCAAGCAGACCACCGAAGCCGGTCATCGCAAGGGCCAGGACGTGGTGCTGTACGGTTTCGGCCGGATCGGCCGCCTGCTGGCGCGTATCATGATCGAGAAGACCGGTGGTGGCGACGGCCTGCGCCTGCGTGCGATCGTGGTCCGCAAAGGCTCGTCCGACGACCTGAGCAAGCGCGCCAGCCTGCTGCGCCGCGACTCGGTTCACGGCTCCTTCGACGGCACCATCCTGGTGGACGAAGAAGCCAACACCCTGAACATCAACGGCAACCTGATTCAGGTCATCTACGCCAAGGCACCGAACGAGGTGGACTACACCCAGTACGGCATCCAGAACGCGCTGTTGGTAGACAACACCGGCGTATGGCGTGACGCCGAGGGCCTCAGCCAGCACCTGGCCTGCCCTGGCGTTGACCGGGTGATCCTCACCGCGCCTGGCAAGGGCAAGCTGAAGAACATCGTGCACGGCATCAACCACGGGTTGATCACGGCGGAAGACAAGATCGTTTCGGCTGCATCCTGCACCACCAACGCCATCGTTCCGGTGCTCAAGGCCATCAACGACAAGTTCGGCATCGCCAACGGTCACGTCGAGACCGTTCATTCGTACACCAACGACCAGAACCTGATCGACAACTTCCACAAGGGCTCGCGCCGTGGCCGTAGCGCCGCGCTGAACATGGTCATCACCGAAACCGGTGCCGCCACCGCAGCTGCCAAGGCCCTGCCGGAACTGGCGGGCAAGCTCACTGGCAATGCGATTCGCGTACCGACGCCGAACGTGTCCATGGCGATCCTGAACCTGAACCTGGACACCGCCACCAGCCGCGACGAAATCAACGAATACCTGCGCTACGTGGCGCTGCATTCGGACCTGTCTCGCCAGATCGACTTCGTCAGCTCCACCGAGGTGGTGTCTACCGACTTCGTAGGCTCGCGCTACGCCGGCGTGGTCGATGCCGAAGCGACTATCTGCAATGACAACCGCGTGGTGCTGTACGTCTGGTACGACAACGAGTTCGGTTACAGCTGCCAGGTGATCCGCGTGATGGAAGACATGGCCGGGGTCAACCCGCCGGCTTTCCCGAAGTAAGTTTTGCCTGATCCACAAAAAAGCCCCGGTCCTGAACAGGCCGGGGCTTTTTTGTGCTCATGAACCCTGGGAGTGGGCAATAGCCCGCGAACGTTGAACCTGCCCCAGGGCATGCACGGGCTGCCGTCGCCCCCCAAGGGTGTTCTACATCGCGTGGGCCGTGCGCAACTGCGGGTTGGTGCGGAACAGGTAGAGCGTCGCTGCCAGCCCCATCACCGCGGCACCACTGAGCCAAAGGCCCGGCGCGGCTTGATTGCCCAGTTCATGAATCAGCCAGGTGCAGGCTGCCGGGGTAAAGCCGCCAAAGGTCGCGGTGGCCAGGCTGTAGGCCAGCGAGAAACCCGTGGTGCGCACTTCCTTGGGCATGATCTCGGTAAGCGCAACCACCATGGCGCCGTTGTAAGAGCCGTAGAGGAAGGACAGCCAAAGCCCGACCATCAACAAGTGCGCGAAACTCGGCGCGCCAACCAGCCAAGACAGCAGGGGGTAGGCCGTAATGATCGCCAGCACCGTGGTGGTGACCAGCAGCGGCTTGCGGCCGATGCGGTCGGACACCGCGCCCATGACCGGCAGCCAAATGAAGTTGGACAAACCGATGCACATGGTGACGATCAGCGCATCCAGCTCGGAGAGGTGCAGCTCGGCCTTGCCAAAGGTCGGGGTATAGGCGGTGATCAGATAGAAGGACACGGTCGTCATCACCACCATGGCCATGCCTGCGATCACAAGCCCGAAGTTCTGGCCGATAGAGGTCAACACTTGTCGCATGCTTGGCCGGTGCGTGCGCGCCTGGAACTCTGGCGTTTCTTCCAAAGAGCGGCGGATGAAGAAGATCACGGGCACGATCAGGCAGCCGATCAGGAAGGGCACGCGCCAGCCCCATTGGCTCATCTCGTCTGGGGAGAGGAAGTGGTGCAGGATCACCCCCAGCAGCCCGGCAAACACAACCGCCACTTGCTGGCTGGCCGATTGCCAACTCACGAAGAACCCCTTGTGGCCCGGTGTGGCGATTTCGGCCAGGTACACCGATACGCCTCCCAGCTCGACACCTGCCGAGAACCCTTGCAGCAGGCGGCCGACGAGCACCAGTACCGGCGCCGCCAAGCCGATGCTGGCGTAGCCGGGAACGAGGGCGATGAGCAGTGTGCCCATGGCCATCAGGCCCAGGGTCACGATCAGGCCGCGGCGACGGCCGTGACGGTCGATGTAAGCGCCCAGCACGATGGCGCCCAGCGGCCGCATCAGGAAGCCGGCGCCGAAGGTAGCCAACGAGAGCATCAGCGAGGCGAAAGCGCTGTCGGTGGGGAAGAAGGTGGCCGCGATAGCGGTGGCGTAAAAGCCATACACCATGAAGTCGAACATCTCGAGGAAGTTGCCGCTGACAACGCGAAAGATCGCCTTGCCCTTGCCTGTCGAAGAGGCCATGTAGGTACCCGATTATCGATTGGAGTGGAGGGAATCCCTGTTTCAGACACCTGCGGCAAGGGTTGCCGCTCGCCTGACGGTCTAGGAGGCGGATTTGTAACCTTATGTGTAAGCAATGGACAGGGGCAAATGAAATCCGTTCTGCCCAGCTAGCAGATCGCCATATCGCGGGCACTAGTGCCGCCCCAATGGCGGGATTATTACCAAAGCGGTAACTACAATTGTCGTGACGCCGAGATAGCCAATCGCTCAACCAAGGGTTAATGTTCGCGCCTTGCAGGCTTGGCTAGACTGCACAACGATTCGGTGCCGGTCCGGGCATTTCGTGCCGCAGCAGCCCAGAGGCGCAGCGGCCTGTTTTGAAGGAGTACGCATGGCTGTCTACAACTACGATGTAGTGGTGCTGGGTTCTGGCCCGGCAGGTGAAGGGGCGGCAATGAACGCCGCCAAGGCAGGACGCAAGGTCGCAATGGTCGATAGCCGTCGGCAGGTCGGCGGCAACTGCACCCACCTGGGAACCATCCCCTCCAAGGCCTTGCGCCACTCGGTCAAGCAGATCATCCAGTTCAACACCAACGAGATGTTCCGGGTCATCGGCGAGCCCCGCTGGTTCTCCTTCCCCGACGTTCTCAAAAGCGCTGAGCGGGTGATCGCCAAACAGGTCGCCTCGCGCACCAGTTATTACGCGCGCAACCGCGTGGATGTGTTCTTCGGCACGGGCAGCTTCTCCGATGAGCAGACCGTGCAGGTCGTGTGCTCCAACGGAGCACAGGAGAAGCTGGTGGCCAAGCAGGTCATCATTGCCACGGGCTCGCGGCCGTACCGCCCGGCGGACATCGACTTCAGCCACCCGCGCATCTACGACAGTGACACCATCCTGGGCCTGACCCACACCCCCCGCAAGCTGATCATTTATGGCGCAGGGGTGATCGGCTGCGAATACGCATCGATCTTCAGCGGGCTGGGCGTTTTGGTCGAGCTGGTGGATAACCGCGAGCAATTGCTGAGCTTCCTGGACTCGGAAATCTCCCAGGGCCTGAGTTATCACTTCAGCAACAACAACGTGATGGTTCGCCACCAGGAAGAGTACGAGCGCGTCGAGGGGATGGACAGCGGCGTTATCCTGCATCTCAAGTCCGGCAAGAAGATCAAGGCCGACGCCTTGCTCTGGTGTAACGGCCGCACCGGCAACACTGACCGCCTTGGCCTTGAAAACATCGGGATCAAGGTCAACAGCCGGGGCCAGATCGACGTGGACGAAAGCTATCGCACTAGCGTACCCACTATTTATGGTGCCGGCGATGTGATCGGCTGGCCAAGCCTTGCCAGCGCTGCCTACGACCAGGGGCGCTCCGCTGCGGGCACCATCGTCGACAACGGTAGCTGGCGCTTCGTCAATGACGTGCCCACGGGCATCTATACCATCCCGGAGATCAGCTCGCTGGGCCGCACCGAGCAGGAGCTGACCCGGGACCGGATTCCCTACGAAATAGGCAAGGCATTCTTCAAGGGCATGGCCCGGGCACAGATCTCCAACGAGCCGGTGGGCATGCTGAAGATCCTGTTCCATCGGGAAACCTTGCAGGTGCTGGGCGTTCACTGCTTCGGCGACCAGGCTTCGGAAATCGTCCACATCGGCCAGGCGATCATGAACCAACCTGGCGAGCTGAACACCTTGAAGTACTTTGTGAACACCACCTTCAACTACCCGACCATGGCCGAAGCCTATCGGGTAGCGGCCTACGACGGCCTGAACCGGCTTTTTTGAGCGGCTCCGGCCGGTGGCCCGAGCCGGCCGGGGCGCAAGCCTTCAGCGATTCTCGAGGGTGGCGCTGGCCAAACCGGGAAAGTCTGTGATCAGGCTGTCCACGCCGAAATCGGCGAGCCGGCGCATCAGTGCCGGTTCGTTCACCGTCCATACCGACACATGCAAGCCCTGGCGCTGTGCCTTGAGCAGGCGCTCGGGAGTGCACAAGGTCCAGTTCAGGGCCAGGAACTGGCAGCCGTAGTTCTGCGCGACCTTCAGCGGGTCCAGCCAGGCGTATTCAGCGACCAGGCCGCGGGAAATGTCCGGTACCAAGTCAGTCGCAGCGCGTAGCACCTCGCGCGAACTCGACGTGATGGTGACCTTGTCCAGCAGGCCATGGCGCTGGGCCAGCTCGCGGATGTTCAGCACCGTGGTCGCCGCCCGGGTGCGTGATGCGCTCTTCACTTCCAGTTGCCAGTGCTCGAAAGGGCATTGTTCGAACAAGGTTTCTAGCCGGGGGATGGGGCAGGGCGTGCGCCAGCCTGGGCCGCCCTTGCGGGCATCGATCCCGGCCAGCTCATCGGCGGTATAGTCCACGACCTTGCCGCGGCGGTCGGTGGTGCGCTTGAGGGTCGGATCATGGATGACCATCAGCTCGCCGTCGCTGGACAGGTGCAAGTCCAATTCGCAACGTTTTATGCCGTGCTCCAGGCATTGCTGGAAACTGGCAAGGGTGTTCTCGGGGGCTTCGCCTTTCGCGCCGCGGTGGCCGTAGATCAAGGTCACAGCTGGTTCCTTGTAGTAGTGGGGTCAGACTGCGTCCAGTGCCTGGTCGCGGGCCTGGCGACGTTCCATCGCCTGTTTCTGCAAGACGTACCGGGCCAGCAGCTGACGCTGGGCGTCAGTGCTGCCCTCGAACTCCACGCCGATGGCATAGCCGCCTTCAGCCAGGGTGTTGCAGTGCACCACGCGAGCCCGAAGCATCATGCCAAGCGCTTGCGGCATGAACGCCATCTTCATGTCCAGGCGGGTGCCGGGGGCGAACGGCGAGGGGTTGTGGAAGTCCAGCCCGGCTTCGGACATCACGACCGGGCGTGGATCGCCGAGCGAACCCAACAGCATTTGCGCAAGCACCTGGCTGAGCAGGTCGATACGTTTGTTCTGCGCTTTCAGGAAGCCGCTCAGCGCGCGGTTGGCGTCGCCCAACTGGCGCAGCAAGTGCTGGGATTCGAACTCGCTCAAGTGCAGTTCACTGAGCAGGTTGAACAGCGGCGATCCCTCCGACGGCGCTTCGAGCGAGTCGTCCAGCGGGGTTATTTCAAGTGCGATGCGGTCCTCGATACGGTAGTATTCGCGGCGCTCTGCGTCATCTGATGTCGGCATGGCGAACCCAAGTTGGCGGTTGTGGTCCGAGTGTACGACCGCTGCGGCGGCCTCGCCACACGGATGTTCCTTTCACTCGAACAAGCACTTACATGTTCAGACCTCTATTTGCCTTCATCGGCGCGCGCTACACCCGCGCCAGGCGTCGGAATCATTTCGTTTCGTTTATTTCACTGACCTCCATGACCGGCCTGGCGCTGGGCGTGATCGTGATGATCGTGGTGCTGTCGGTCATGAACGGTTTCGACCGCGAGATGCGCAACCGCGTGCTGGGCATGGTGCCCCACGCCACCATCGAAGCCGCCCAGCCCATCGCCGACTGGCCGGCACTTGCCGCCAAGGCAGGGCAGTATCCTGGTGTCGCCGCCGTTGCGCCCTTCACTCAGCTGCAAGGGCTGTTGACCCACGATGGCCAGGTCCAGAAGGTGTTGCTCAACGGTATCGACCCTGCCCAGGAGGCGAAGGTTTCGATCGTCGACGCCTTTCTCCGCGAAGGCCAGCTGGCGGACCTCGCCAGCGGCGGTTTTGGCCTGATGATCGGTGACAAAGCGGCCACCAAGCTCGGCGTGAAGGTAGGCGACAAGGTCACCTTCGTGGCCCCTGAGGTCACCGTTACCCCGGCCGGGATGTTCCCGCGCATGAAGCGCTTCACCGTCACCGGCATCTTCCACGTGGGCGCCGGTGAAATCGACGGCTACCTGGGCCTGGCCAACCTCGAGGACCTCGGCCGCCTGCACCGCTGGAAAGCCGGAGAGGTGCAGGGGTTGCGGCTCAAGTTCGACGATCTGTTCCAGGCACCCCGAGGGGCCTACCAGCTTGCCCAACAGCTCGGCGCGGACTATTACACCCGCGATTGGACCCGCACCCATGGCAACCTGTACCAGGCCATCCGCATGGAAAAGAACATGATCGGCCTGCTGTTGCTGCTGATCGTTGCGGTGGCGGCGTTCAACATCATTTCCACCCTGGTGATGGTGGTGAACGACAAGCGAGGCGACATCGCCATCTTGCGTACGCTGGGCATGACCCCACGGCAGATCATGGGCGTGTTCATGGTTCAGGGCACCATCATCGGGGTGATCGGTACCTTGGTGGGCGGCGCCCTCGGCGTCCTCGGCGCGCTGAACGTGAGCCGGGCCATCGCCGGCCTCGAAGGGCTCCTCGGGCATAAATTCCTCAACCCGGACGTCTACTTCATCGATTACATCCCGTCGCAGCTGATGGCCCAGGACGTGCTCCTGGTCTGTGGTGCGGCGCTGGCCTTGAGTTTCCTTGCCACGTTGTACCCGGCCTGGCGCGCAGCGCGCACCCAGCCTGCGGAGGCGCTACGTTATGAGTGAATTGGGCATGAGTGAAAAAGCCGTACTGAGTTGCCGCAACCTGGGCAAGGCCTATGAAGAGGGCCCGGAATCAGTGGTGGTGTTGGCGAACCTGGAGCTGGAGCTGTATGCCGGCGAGCGGGTGGCGATCGTGGGGACTTCAGGTTCGGGCAAGAGTACGCTGCTCAACCTCCTCGGCGGCCTGGACACCCCAAGCCAGGGCAGCGTGTGGCTGGCCGGCGAGCAGTTGTCCTCGCTCAATGAGCGAGACCGCGGCCTGCTGCGCAATCGCGCACTGGGCTTCGTTTATCAGTTCCACCACCTGCTCGCTGAGTTTACCGCGCTGGAAAACGTGTGCATGCCGCTGTTGATTGGCCGCACCCCCATTCCAGAAGCTCGCCAACGAGCGACCGAGCTGCTCGAGCGGGTCGGCCTGGGGCACCGCTTGGCGCACAAGCCCGCGGAGCTGTCCGGCGGCGAACGCCAGCGAGTGGCTATTGCACGCGCGTTGGTGAACCGCCCCGGGCTGGTCATGCTCGACGAGCCTACCGGTAACCTGGACCAACATACCGCTCAAGGCATTCAGGACCTGATGCTGGAGCTGAGCCGTTCGCTGCGTACCGCCTTTTTGGTCGTGACCCATGACCCGGCCCTGGCCCGGCAGATGGATCGCGTGCTCAAACTGGACGAAGGCCGGCTGGTGCCGCTCTGATTCCCGGGGGCGCTCGCCGCCTCCCGCCTTTATTTTCCACGGTGCCCGCGCATGTTCAGACCCTTGCCCCTCTTCATCGGCGCTCGTTACACCCGTGCCAAGCGCCGCAATCACTTCATTTCCTTCATCTCCATGACCTCGATGATCGGCCTGGCGCTAGGCGTGCTGGCCATGATCGTGGTGCTTTCGGTCATGAACGGCTTCCAGCGGGAGATGAGCGCGCGGATCCTTGGCATGGTGCCGCACGCCACCGTGGTGGGGGATACCCCGCTCAACGACTGGCGCCCGGTGGCCGAGGCGGCGCTGCGTAATCCGGAGGTGGTCGCCGCGGCGCCGTTTACCGAACTCGATGGCATGCTCTCCTATAAAGGCGCGATGCAACCGATCCAGCTCAGCGGCGTGGACCCCGCACAAGAAGCCAAGGTGTCCATCGTTGCCAGCCACATTACCCAAGGCAGCCTGCAGCAATTGGTGCCGGGTGAATATGGGGTAGTGATCGGCGATATCACTGCCAGGCGGTTCCGCCTGGGGGTAGGCGACAAGCTCACGCTGATCGTGCCGGAAGCGAGCAACGCCCCAGGCGGCATCACTCCGCGCATGCAGCGCTTGAACGTGGTAGGGATCTTCCGTGTAGGCGCGGAAATCGACGGCTCGCTGGCGTTGATTCACATGGCGGACGCCGCGGACATCCAGAAGTGGCAGCCTGGGCAGGTCCAGAGCGTGCGCTTGAAGGTTCGTGATCTCTGGGCCGCGCCAGAGGTCGCCAAAAGCATTTCTGGCCAACTGGGGCAGGGGTATCACCCCGACGACTGGACCCATACCCAGGGCAGCCTGTTTGCCGCGATGAAAATGGAAAAAACCATGATCGGGCTATTGTTGCTGATGATCGTTGCGGTGGCAGCGTTCAACATCATCGCCACGCTGGTGATGGTGGTGAACGAGAAGGGCGCGGACATTGCCATTTTGCGAACCATCGGTGCCACCCCGCGGCAGGTGATGGCCACCTTCATGGTTCAGGGCAGCATCATCGGCGTCATCGGCACGCTGGTGGGAAGCGTGCTGGGCATCGTGGTGGCGCTGAACGTGAGCCAGATCGTCGGCTGGCTGGAGCGCGTCACCGGCCAGCACATCTTTACCTCCGATGTGTACTTCATCAGCAATCTGCCGTCGCAGTTGCAGTGGCCAGATGTCGCGTTGGTCAGCGGGGCAGGGCTGGTGCTGAGCTTCCTGGCAACCCTGTACCCCGCCTGGCGTGCCTCGCAGGTCGAGCCGGCCTACGCCTTGCGCTACGAATAAACCGGCGCTCGCGGTGAGTGTCACTCACCGCGGATGTACTGCTCGAGCTGATTGATCAGGCTGGCCTGTTCGGCGATCGCTTCCTTGACCAGGTCGCCGATGGACAACAGGCCCACCAATTGCCCGTCCTCCACTACCGGCAGATGGCGCAAATGGCTGTCGGTCATCGTGTTCATGCACCGCTCCACGCTTTCGCTCGGGCCAACGGTCACCACCGGGGCGCTCATGATCGCCCGTACCGGCGTACCTACCGAAGAGCGCCCGGCCAGGACCATCTTGCGGGCATAGTCTCGCTCGCTCACCACGCCGACTACCTGGCCATTCTCCACCACCGGCAGGGCACCTACGTTCTTCTCGGCCATAAGCTTCAGGGCGTCCAGCACCATCTGGTCTGGGCCGATGGTGAAGACGTCAACGTGCGTCTTGAGCTTGATAAGTTGCGCTACTGTTTTCATGGCCGGCCCCGTTGTTGTTGGTAGGAAGGTCGCACATTGGCTGAGCAAGCATCGTTCACACTGGGCGAACCGACAAGTAGAGGGCGCGCATCCCACCGATTGAATTTACTGATCAGCGGCCGGGGGCAGGGTGCAGGCGGGAGCGCCAAGCCGGTAGAATAGCCGCCTTTCGTTTTTCAGGTCCGCCACGATGCATCCCGCCGCCGAACACTCGCCCTTGGGCAAAGCCAGCCAGTATGTGTCCACCTACACGCCCAGCCTGTTGTTTCCCATTCCTCGCCTGGCAAAGTGGGCCGAGCTGGGCTTGACCGCCAGCACCTTGCCCTATGTGGGCGTGGACCTGTGGAACTGCTATGAATTGTCCTGGTTGCTGCCGTCCGGAAAACCGGTGGTAGCCATTGGCGAGTTCGCGATCCCGGCGGACTCGCCCAACATCATCGAGTCCAAGTCCTTCAAGCTGTACCTCAACTCCCTCAACCAGACGCCGTTCGAAACCGATGAAGCGCTGCGGGTTTGCCTGGAGCGAGACTTATCTGCCGCAGCGGGCAAGCCGGTAGGCGTGCGCATCCGGACACTGGCGGAGGTCCAGGCCGAGGGCGTAGCGGGGCTGCCTGGCGTTTGCGTGGACGATCTGGATATTGCCCCCAGCGACTACCGCCACCCACGGCCGGAGCTACTGCGCTGCGACGAAGGCACGATTGTGGAAGAGAGCCTGCATAGCCATCTGCTGCGTTCCAATTGCCCGGTAACGGGCCAACCCGATTGGGGCAGCCTGGCGGTCAGCTATACTGGCGCGGCCTTGGACCACGCCAGCTTCCTAGCCTATCTGGTGAGCTTCCGCGAGCATTCCGACTTCCACGAACAATGCGTGGAGCGGGTGTTCCTCGATCTGCAGCGCCTGCTCAAGCCAGAGCGTTTGACGGTGTTCGCACGTTATGTGCGCCGTGGCGGGCTGGACATCAACCCCTATCGCAGCACCCACGCCGTTGCCTTCGATAACGCCAGGCTGGTGCGTCAGTAAGCGCGGGCGGCAAACGGGTGCACGCGTGGGTGGGGCTAGACGCCGATATTGCCTAGGGTCTGGATGACGTTGCGCAGCGCCCCAGCAAGGCCTGGATGCTTCACTTCGAAGCGCTCCGCGGCGTAGTTCACGTTGTCCACAAGGCTGTCGGCGTGAGTGGCATTCTCGAGCTGAACCCTTGCTTCGATCTGCTGCATCAGTTGGGCAAGTTCATCTCGCTCTTCCTGGGTGGCAGGAGGGTTTCGGTCCAGCTCCTCGCGCAGGGCGTCCAGTTGGGCTTGCAGTTCTTGGACCGGCATAACGTTCTCCTTGTAAGTAGACACAGGCATTGACCGCCGGAAGCTGGTAAAAAATCCCTTGCATCGTCATCAGCTTAGGCGACATTAACGTGCAATGCCGCCGACGCCCGCCTGCGCAAGGGCGTACTTAAGTCTTATACTGAGGACGTTTTGAAGCGGGCATGCGCAGGATCGTTTGCCCTTATCCATGAGGAATTGCTTATGCGTTGCAAGGGTGTGGCCCTGTTCAATCGTTTCGCCGGAACTTGCCTGGCGGTAGGTCTGGCCGTGGTGCCAGCGCTTGGCCTAGCGGCGGATGAAGACCCCTGGGAAGGTGTGAACCGGGCGATCTTCCGCTTCAACGACACGCTCGACACCTACACCCTCAAGCCTCTTGCCAAGGGCTATGAAGCTGTGACACCGCAGTTTCTCGAGGACGGCATTCATAATATGTTCAGGAATGTGGGCGACGTCACAAACCTGGTAAATAATGTGCTCCAGGCCAAGCCCGCCGAGGCTGGCAAGGACACGGCGCGGCTGATCTTCAACACCACCTTCGGGGTTTTGGGGTTCTTTGATGTGGGCACCCGCATGGGCTTGCGACGCAGTGACGAGGACTTCGGCCAGACGCTCGGCTATTGGGGCGTGGCCAGCGGGCCTTATGTGATGCTGCCGTTCTTCGGCCCGAGCACTGTTCGAGACGCTATTGGCAAATACCCGGATACCTATGCTCGCCCGTATCGGTACATCGACCATGTACCTACGCGCAATACCATACTCGGCGCGGACATCATCGATACCCGGGCCAGCCTGCTGTCTGCTGAGAAGCTGATCAACGGCGACAAGTACGTGTTCTTGCGCAATGCCTACCTCCAGAACCGCGAGTTCAAGGTCAAGGATGGCAAGGTAGAAGACGACTTCTGATTCCAGAGTAGGCAGGGGAGGGGCATTGCGCGCCTCCCCGCTGCGTTATTCCTTGATAACGCTTAGCCCCAGCAAGCGGTAACCGTCTGCCAGTTCTTCGACCCGCACTACTTCTGTAGTAGCGTCGTAATCCGCGAGTTCACGGGAGTGGGATGGCAAGTGCACCTGCACCTTGTCGCCCGCCTCCCATTGGCATTTAGCCCGCAATTGAATGCCATTCCCTGAAAGGTCATGACAAATGGCCTGAATTCGCTCTCCACGTGCCGTGGCGGTGACCTCGGCGTCGACCGTCATGCGAATGAAATCCCGTTTTTCGCTGTACTGCTGGTCCAGCTGGCCCATGTTCTCTTCCTTCGATTGGGACAAAAAGCTTTCACGGTTTTATAACGCCGCGTCAATTACGGTGTAAAGGGGCCGTGCGACCATCGGTGCCCGCTTGAAACGCCAGGCGGATGGGAGTACCGTCTGCGCCTTACAGGGCACCTCCAATATTTGCCGTGCAGGGTTAATTGACCTACACCGTACAGGAGGGGCTAGAAAAGAAACCAGCAATGCCGTCCAGCCCCGGCCGAGCCTTCCTGATGCCAACCCATTTCTGGCGCCGTTTGCCCAAATGCAAAACTCCAGTGCAACGCTGCTCATAATCGACGATGACGATGTAGTGCGCGCCAGCCTGGCCGCCTACCTGGAAGACAGCGGCTTCCTCGTTCTGCAGGCCAGTAATGGCCAGCGCGGCCTGGAAGTGTTCGAGGAAACACGCCCTGACCTGATCATCTGTGACCTGCGCATGCCACAGATCGGCGGCCTGGAAATCATTCGGCAGATCAGCGAGCGAGGTGCCGGCGTTCCAGTCATCGTGGTGTCCGGTGCAGGCGTGATGAGCGACGCGGTAGAAGCATTGCGCCTGGGCGCGGCGGACTACCTCATCAAGCCGCTGGAAGACCTCGCGGTGCTTGAGCACTCCGTGCACAGGGCGCTCGATCGCTCCCGCTTGATGCGCGAAAACCAACGCTACCGAGAAAAACTCGAGGCCGCCAATCGCGAACTCGAAGCGAGCCTGCATCTGCTTCAAGAGGACCAGAACGCGGGCCGTCAAGTGCAGATGAACATGCTTCCGGTGAACCCTTGGGTAACCGACGGCTTTCGCTTCGAACACCAGATTATCCCCTCGCTGTACTTGTCCGGTGATTTCGTTGATTGTTTCCGCGTCGATGAGCGCCGGGTGGCATTTTATCTGGCGGATGTATCTGGGCATGGCGCTTCGTCGGCATTCGTCACGGTGCTCTTGAAATTCATGACCACCCGCCTGATGTTTGAGTCGAGGCGCAACGGTTTGATGCCCGAGTTCAGGCCCTCCGATGTGCTGTCGCATATCAACCGTGGTTTGATCAACTGCAAGCTGGGCAAGCATGTGACGATGGTGGGCGGTGTGATCAATGAAGAAACGGGCCGGCTCACCTATAGCATTGGCGGGCACTTGCCTTTGCCGGTGTTCTTTACCGGAGACCAGGCGCATTATCTTCAAGGGCGTGGTTTGCCTGTGGGGCTGTTCGATGAAGCCAGTTACACCAACCATGTGGTAGAGCTGCCGGAACGCTTCAGCCTGACATTGTTCTCCGATGGCATTCTGGACCTTTTGCCGGGAGAAACGCTCAAAGATAAAGAAGCCGCCTTGCCGGAAATCGTCAAGGCCGCAGGCGGTAGCCTGGATGGCTTGCGCCAGAAGTTCGGATTGGCCACCCTTGGAGAGATGCCGGACGACATCGCCATGTTGGTGCTTAGCAGGAATTTTGAATGAGTACCGGTAGAATCCAGTTCGCCGAACAGAGCGGCACGTTTGTCCTCAAGTTCGTTGGGGAAGTGCGCCTTACGCTTTGTTCTGCCCTGGATGCAACCATAGAGCGAATCTTTTCCGCCCTGGATTTTTCGGCCATCGTTATCGACTTGACCGAAACGCGCAGTATCGACAGCACTACCCTAGGGTTGCTGGCCAAGCTCTCTATCTTGTCGCGACAGAAGGTCGGCCTTCTACCGACGGTGGTGACCACCCATGAGGACATCACCCGGCTGTTGGCGTCCATGGGGTTCGACCAGGTATTCAATATCGTCGACCGGCCAATCCCGTGCCCGGAATGCTTGACCGACCTGCCTTCCCAAGACCAGTCCGAAGAGGTGGTTCGCTCCAAGGTGCTAGAAGCGCACAAGATCCTCATGGGCCTGAACGACTCGAACCGCGAAGCCTTCCACGACCTGGTCAGCGCTCTCGAGCGTAGCTGACACAGCTTCCACCGTGTCATCGATTCCCAACGTTGCAGCGTTGTAGAGCGGCGCCGGGTGACGCCGCCCGCTGCCAATATCAGCCCTTGTATTCTTTGATCAATTTCTCGAGTTTTTCCTGATCCCGAGCAAATTGGCGAATGCCTTCGGCCAGTTTTTCGGTGGCCATGGCGTCCTCGTTTGACAGCCAGCGGAACTTGGCTTCATCGAGTTGCAGCTTGGCTTCGCCGCCGGTTCCAGGCTTGAGCTTGCGTTCCAGCGAACCTTCATCCTGGAGGAGCTTGTCCAGAAGTTCCGGGCTGATGGTCAGGCGATCGCAACCAGCCAGTTGTTCAATCTGGCTGGTGTTACGGAAGCTCGCGCCCATGACCACGGTTTTGTAGTCATTGGCCTTGTAGTAGTTATAAATGCGGGTAACCGATTGCACGCCCGGATCTTCGGCGCCGGTGTAGTCGGTATTGTTGGCCTTTTTGTACCAGTCGTAGATACGCCCCACGAACGGCGAAATCAGGAACACACCCGCATCGGCGCAGGCTGCGGCCTGGGCAAAGGAGAACAGCAGCGTCAGGTTGCACTGAATGCCGTCCTTCTCCAGTTGCTCGGCGGCGCGGATGCCTTCCCAGGTGGAGGCGAGTTTGATCAGCACGCGATCCTTGCCCACGCCCGCCTTTTCGTACAGCTCGATCAGGTGGTTGGCCTTGCTGAGCATGGCCTGTGTGTCGAACGACAGGCGCGCGTCCACTTCAGTGGAAATGCGGCCATCGATGGATTTAAGGATTTCACCGCCTACTGCGACCGACAGGGCATCCGCGGCCACGCCGACGTCGCCATTGGATTCGCTAATGGTTTTTTTCAGCACTTCGGCATAGCCAGGGAGGCTGGCGGCCTTGAGCAGCAGGGACGGGTTGGTGGTCGCATCTTGCGGTTTAAGGCGCTTGATGGCGTCCAGGTCGCCGGTATCAGCCACGATGGTGGTGAATTGTTTCAGTTGTTCCAGCTTGGAAGTCATAAGCGTTCTCTGTCCTGTACGGTTTAACGACATTACCCCAGCAGCGCCGGGCCCTCAACGGGCCGTAGCTAGCAAAAGAATACGACCTTCGAGTGCGTGAACCGTGCTGGGTTCCGGCTCAGCGACCTTCGAGCAACACGGCGGCTTGATCGAGCAGCGCCAGCGGATCTGGCGCCTTGTGGATGTCCACCGATAACAGCTGGCGGAAGCGCCGGGCGCCTGGGAAGCCCTGAGCCAACCCGAGCATGTGCCGGGTGACGTGGTGCATCGCCCCGCCCGCAGCGATGTGTGCGGCGATATAGGGGCGCATCCGCGCCAGGGCTTCGCTGCGGCTGATCGCTGGCGCGCTACTGCCGAACAGCCGTTGGTCCACGTTCGCCAGCAGGTAGGGGTTATGATACGCCTCCCGGCCAAGCATGACCCCATCGAATATCTGCAGGTGGCTCAAGCACTCTTCCAGGGTCTTGATACCGCCGTTGAGTATCATCTCCAGGCCCGGGAAATCCTCCTTGAGCCGCGCTACCACGTCATAGCGCAGCGGCGGCACCTCACGGTTTTCCTTGGGTGATAGCCCTTCGAGAATGGCGATGCGCGCATGCACTGTGAAGCTGGTGCAACCGGTTTCGGCGACCTGGCCTACAAAATCGCAAAGCTGTTCGTAGCTGTCCCGCCCATTGATGCCAATGCGGTGCTTGACCGTCACAGGAATGCTAACCGCATCCTGCATGGCCTTGATGCACTGTGCCACCAACCCCGGATGTGCCATCAGGCACGCGCCGATCATGTTGTTCTGCACCCGGTCGCTTGGGCAACCTACGTTGAGGTTCACTTCATCGTACCCGGCCGCCTCGGCAAGCTTGGCGCACGCTGCCAGGTCTGCTGGCACGCTGCCGCCCAGTTGCAGGGCCAGCGGGTATTCCTCCGCATCGTGCTGCAGGAACCGCGCGGCATCGCCGTTGAGCAACGCTCCGGTAGTGACCATTTCGGTATAGAGGAGGGCATGCCGGGATAACTGGCGCAAGAAGAACCGGCAGTGGCGGTCCGTCCAATCCATCATCGGGGCAACGCTAAAGCGCCGGGACAGCGCAGGGCGCGTGGTTGCTGGGTTTGAAGCAATTTCTTGTGTCATTTTAGGCGTCAGATTTGGGCTCGTTTTTACCGCTTTCGGTGGGTTTTCGAAGGCTCGGGGGTAAAATGTACCCCCCCGAAAACGAGGTTTACCACCGGCCAATGGCAACGATACGAAAGCGAAAAAAGAAGGACGGCACAGCGGTCTACACCGTGCAAATCCGCATCAAAAGGAATGGTGCCGTAGTCTATCAAGAATGCCAGACCTTTAACCGCCTGCTGGCGGCCAAAAGCTGGGGCGCGCGACGGGAATCGGAACTCGCACAGCCTGGCGGCCTGGCCTTGGCCCAGCGCGGCGGCCAAGCCACCCTCGCCGAAATCATCCAACGCTACCTAGATGAATACGAGCGCATTCGCCCGCTTGGCAAGACCAAGCGGGCCACGCTCATCGCTTTGAAGGCCCGCTGGTTGGGTACGCTTGCCGAGACTGAGCTTACTAGCCAGAAGCTCGTTGAATACGCCCAGTGGCGAATGTCCGCCGAGGGTGGAGGCGTGCAGGCGCAGACGGTAGGCAATGACCTTTCACATCTGGGCGCTGTACTGAGTGTGGCCAAGCCGGCCTGGGGCTATGAAATTGATCCGCATGCAATGACTCAGGCTCGCGCGGTTCTTCGCAAGCTCGGCATGGTCAGCAGGAGCCGTGAGCGTGATCGACGGCCAACCCGCGAGGAGTTGGAGAAGCTCCTTGAGCACTTCTTCGGAATACTTGAGCGTCGACCTAGCGCCTCGCACATGCCACGATTGCTCGCCTTCGCTATTTTTTCCACACGGCGGCAAGACGAGATCTGCCGGATCCGTTGGGACGATCTGGACGAAGCCGGCAGTCGCGTATTAGTGCGCGATATGAAGAACCCAGGTCAGAAAATCGGCAATAACGTGTGGTGTCACCTGCCCACCGAAGCGCTGCAGTTGATTCTAAGCATGCCGCGCCACTGCGCGCGGATATTTCCTTACAACAGCGATTCTGTATCAACTTCCTGGACTAGGGCCTGCAAGATGGTAGGCGTCGAAGACCTGCGCTTCCATGACCTTCGCCATGACGGTGTGAGCCGATTGTTCGAAATGGATTGGGATATTCCACGGGTGGCCAGTGTGTCCGGCCACAGAGACTGGAACTCGATGCGCAGGTACACCCATCTTAGAGGGCGCGGTGACCCCTATGACGGGTGGAATTGGCTTCCCAAAATTCTTGCTTCGCCCGTGAAGCTGGGTAGTCGCCGCTGACTACCCGACGGTTTTGCAGGCTCTATGGGGGCTGCGGTTTTGCAGCTTGTCATTCTCCGTTCTGGCTAGCTCGCATTGCCGGTCGAGGTAGTTCGCCAAATCGACCAGAGCAACCCCCCTGGCGCCTTTTTGCGACCGAGTCATCTGCACCATAGGTAAGTCAATTTCTCCACTTGCTAGCTTGCGCTTGAGCGACTCAGGCGTAAGCGGGCTGAAATAGTCCCGGCAAACCCTTTCCAGCGGAATCACCGCGAGGCCGTTGTATTGGGCCATTAATAGAAATGCTGTGTTCATTGGTTCCTCTACTGCACTGACGTTTACGCGCTGGCGCCACGTGATTCACAACTGCATCAACTCCAATCCCAACGGCACCGCATACGCCATAACCACAATGAGCCCCGCCACCCCTAGCGCTTCGCCGGCGATCACCAGCAGCCCGGGCCCGTTCGGCGATTCCTTCATTTGCCGCCTCGCTTCCCAGTGAGCTCCAGCTCTGCGCCATCCACCACTGCGATCAAATCCACATCCTTGAGCCGATAGCACCCGCCCACGCCGCCCTTAACCACATAGCCGTTCGTATCTCGGGCTAACGCAACCGGGAAGGGATAGCGGTGGCCGTCACGGATCATCCGGTTGGCCTGATGGGCGTACTCGCTACGCGGGCGAATGCGTGCGAAAAGCTCCAGCGGCTGGCGGCCTGCTAGCCTATGACAACAGGCCTGGTAACCCTCCCAAGCCAGCTGTGTGGCAGGCGCTACAAACCTACCGTCACCCTCTGCACGTACATCCAACCCGTGGCCCTTCGCCCATTCCTCAAAGGCAAAGCGTTGTTCCAAGTTGATCGGCGTTTCTGCTTGCATGGTCTGCTCCTTTCAAATGCCAGCCTGGGTCCGACCCTAGGCCTCAAAAATCCAGCACTTCACCGTGGGTGACTTGTTAGAGGTACCGTTTAGTCGGCCGGCCTGGTATGCCCTCACAGCGCTATCTACGGCGCGGTTCTTGTCGATAAATTTGTGCTGGGTCGACGCCGGCAGCAGCGCGCGCAGCTCGCCGACGTCGGCCAGTTTTTGCCGATGCTCGGCGGCGCGTTCGGCGAATTCGTTGAGGTTTACCGCGATTAGTTTCGGGTTCTTGCTGTGGTTGACCACTGGACCGTTTACGTCGAGGCCCTGGAGGTAGTCGTACACCTCCCAGAATTCAGTTACGAACGGATGATCGGCGCTGATGGCTCGCTGGCGCTCCAGGGCGGCTTCTATCAGGTGGCGGCGGGTGAGGCTCACCTGCTCATCGCTCATGGGCACCACCAAGCGCAACGCATCCACACAGGCCATCATCTGTGCGTGATTCTTGATGATCCGCTCTACGCGGATGTACCCGCGCTCTCTCGCGCCGCAGGCGCAGCCGGTAGCTTTTTGCCCGGCGGGGAAGGGCGCATCGCAGCTGGCGCATTGAGTGTTTAGCTGGCGCAGCTTGGCTTCGAACACCGGAATGCGCTCGGCCAGTTGCTCCAGGATCGCGGCCTCCATCTGCACGGCGCGCACCAGAAAATGGCTGAGGGTTTCGCCCTCCAGGGCGTTTAGCCGGTCTGCCGCCGCACGGCTCTGGGTTGTCACCTCTGGCCGCTTGAAATGCAACTTCACGATCCGCGTCATCACCGCTTCGGAGGCATCAACCGCGGCGTTCTGGCTGATCACAATCGTGGCGCGAAAGGGCGGTTCGTAAGTTTCGTTGCCGGCGGTCTTCAAGCCCCGGGTGCTGAGCGTGCCGCCGTTGTAGAGGTCCTTGAGTTCGTCGTAGTCAAAGGTCACCGCGTGAGCGCGGCCCTCGCCGCTGCGGTCGGATTCGAGCAACACCACCGGCATGTTGGCCGTTTGGCCCATGGCCCGGGCCCGGCCAGCCTTGGTGGACTTCGCTGGGTCGAAGCCTTCGTACCCATTGCGGCCGAACAGCTTCCACAGAAAATTGAGTAAGGTTGTTTTGCCCGCACCTGCCTCGCCCGTCGCTTCAAGGAACGGGAAGGACTGGTAGCGCGTGCGGATCTGCTCGGCGAACAGCGAGCCAAACCAGAACGCCAGAGCAGTTACCCCGTTGGCGCCGAAGCAGGTCCAGAGCAGCGGCAGCCAGCGCTCATCGTAGGTATTTGCATCGCGTTGCAGGCGGATCGGTACACCCCGCTGCAGCGTCTTGAGGCGCAGCTTGCCGAAGTCAAAAAATTCCTCGTCGTTGACTGCTATCAACTGCCCGGCCTTCACCGCCAGGTCGCCGTAAACGTAGCAGCCGTACTCTTTGCTGTAGCCCACGAAGTCGATGGTCTGCACCGTCTTCAGGCCAAACAGCTGGTCTTTCATGATCTTGTCCAGCTGCTGTCCACTGCCGGTGAATACCGCACCGGCGGCCATGCCCAGCAGCCGCTTTTTAAACTCGCTGGCCCCCGCCAGTTGGGCGCCGGTGAACGTGTTTTTGACCGGCTCGCCGTCGTGGGGAAAGTCCACGCGGAAGAAGTACCAAGACTCGTCGGTGATCTCGTTGCGCTGGAAGTACAGCGCTTGCGGGTAGCAGTTGGCGATTTCCACCACGCCGCCACTCATGCGCAATGCTTTCTCCCGTCGCGCTTTGTCATCGAGCAGTTGATCTTCGTGTTTGTCGCTGCTCTCCAGCGCCTGGAACGCGCTGTTGTATTTGCTGATGTCCAGCTTCCACCAGTACAGGCGGGCGTCGTGGCGGAAATGGAACTCATCCCGCTCGCGCCACTGATACATCAACAGCGCTTTCTCCACCGCGCTTTCGGCCAGCAGCAGTGCGCCGTGATATCGCGCCTCTTCGACGTCTTTGCTTACCCGCTCAGCGCGGTCCTCTTCCTCTAGGAAACCCCAGCGCTGATGCAGGTCGTTCCAGTCCACCTTGCGGCCGTCGCGCTGTGGAATCTGAGCGGCGCTGCAACGGAAGCCTAGCGCTTCAGCCTTCTTTACCCACTGCCGGGTGTACCGCCGGGCTGCAGGTTCGTTATCCAGTGCCCACACCAGCTTCGGCAGGGCGCCGGCCCGCGCTTGGGCCAGTGCCAGCAGCGAGGCTTCGGGGAAGGCATTGCAGGACAGCGCAGCAACGGCGACCAGGTCGTTTTGCGCTAGCGCAATGGCATCGAAGATACCCTCGACGATCCACACCTCCTCGGTGAGGACCATCGCCTCTGGCTGGCAGGCCCACCAATGGCCCTTGTAGCTTTCGCCCGGCTTGAAGCGGGCTTTCATCTTGCCGAAGCGTTGCGGCTGGTCGATCAGCCGTTCCCAGTAACCACCCTGCTCGAGCGGGAAGCGAATGGTCGCCGAGCCTATCCCGAGGTCGCGGTTGAAGTAATGCTCCTGGCTGAATCGTCCCTTAACCAGGTCAGTCCGCAGCCCCTTGCAAACTCCAGGTAGGCGATGGCGCTGGCATCGGGGGCGTGTTCGGTCGCCGGCGCTCGGCGGCTCCAGTCGTCGAACAGGTCTGCATAAAGCTCTTTCACATGCCATTGGGCCGCGCATGCCCGTTCGCGACCGCAGCGCACCACCCACGGTGCGTCGCTGCGGGTATAGAGCTCCTTCTTGCCGCAGGCGGGGCAGGTGCCGCCCCGAAGGTACTGCGTGCCCGGGCGCGCTTTCAAGCCGTAAGCCTCCTGCAGCCGATGCAGCACCTCGGCGCGCAAGCGCTCCTGCATCATGCTCGTAGCCTCTGCAGCGCGGCTTTCTGCGCTGGCAAGGCTGGGGAGCCATCTAGGATCGCGCGGGTCCGTACCCCATCGGGTACGTGGCGGGACCGGACATCGAGCCCGAGTTCCTGCAGCGCCTGGCGCAGATGTTCACCCAGCGCCTGCGCCAAGGCGCAGGCCTCGCCTTGGCGCCATTTCATTCGTATTTCGATGCCTGTTTTCATGCGGTTTTTCCGAATTTAGGGCGTAGTTCACCCATACCCACGGCAGTGGGTGGTTGCTCAGGGAAGGGTCAGTACACCGCGCGCAGTCGGCGGCGTTCGGGGGCGTCAATGATCAAGCGGAAGATAACGGCAACGGGTACCGCGTAGGTCAGGCCGCTGGACGGGTCCGTCAGTACGGCAACAGATCTGCTGCTGTTGGCCACGTCCAGGTGTCGGCGCTCGCCAGCGCTGCGAAATTCGCCGTAGGCCCGGCTTGCGGTCAGTTGGGCCAAGGCTTCATCCACGCCATGCTCATGGCGCAGATGGGCAACGGTACGGCTAAATAGCGCCTGGTCGCCGCTTAGGTGTGCGGCCTGGTGATCCTCCAAAAATGCCAATGCCATGCGATGAAGGGCGCTACGGTAGTCAAAAGGGATGCGGGTATTCATAACAGCTACTCCAGGCCGGTCAGGTCCATTTGATGGTCAGTGGTAGGGCGCCGCCGCGCTTCTAGGCGCAATGCCTTCGGGGCCAGTGGCAAGTCGATGGCCGGGTTTGGCATACCGGAAGGGCTCAGTTCGTGAGTCATCTCAAACTGGGCTCGGCACGCCCAGCCGCAGCCCTCGTGGACGCATTGCAGGTAAGCCACCCGCAGAAAAATATGCACACCGTCGCTGGTGCGAATGCGCATCTTCCCGTGGCAGTGGGGGCAGACCAGCTTGTAAACGCTCATGCGCCTGCCTTATGTGGGCGATGCCCAGCGCATTGGCACAATGCTTCAGGCTGCACGCCATGGTTCTGTTTCCCACATTCTTGTACTTCCGTAAGTTCGCCCGCACCTTGCTTGATACCGAGTAATACCGCAGCGCGGTGGGCTTCACCGCGCAGGCATTTGGATTGACCATTTAGCACGGCATAGACGGTACTAGCGTTCAGGCCGTGTTCCTTTGCAAAACGGCTGGTGGATACGCCGTGCTGGACGAGCCGGTAACGGGCCTTGTCCAGCGCTTGCTCGCTGATGGGCGGGTTGGGCATAGTGCTCATTCGTGTGGTTTTCTGTGGGTTTACAACGATAATGGTACTCAAATTTGTACCTGTCAACCTCGTGAGGTGCGGTTTCGATGACCATTGGATCTAGGCTCAGGGCTGAGCGGTCTCGTTTGGGCCTGAGCCAGACGGACTTTGCCGCGCTCTGCGGGGTAGCGAAGAACACGCAGCTCAATTATGAAAAAGATGAACGCAGCCCAGATGCGGCCTACCTTCTGGCCGCTGGCCAGGCGGGCGTTGACGTCCATTTCGTGATCTTCGGAAGCACTGCAGATGGGCAAACGGGGCCGCTGGACGCTTTCGAGCGGGAGGTACTTGATTATTTACGGGGGCTGAACGACTACGACAAGGAAACGATCCGTCGTATGGCTTATTCAATGGCGGAAGTCACAAAGTTACACTAATAACCGAAGCAGGGAGCACTATGAAAACCAACATGTTTAAGGCGTTGACGCTTTCTTTGTTTGTTATTTTTTGTCAATCAGCCGCAGCCCTGGAACCTCAACATTTTGACAGTGTTGAGACCATGGTGGAAGAGTTTGGAGACTATTCCGCTGATAATGATACGTTCAAACTTATCTCCACTTCGCCCTTGGAAGTCGCATTCCACCCGATGGTGTTATCCGGTGAGCCCGCGTCGTCGCAACTTGACTCAGTTAACAGGGCAGCACTCTATGGTGTTTATCGGATCTTTATCCATACCAACGCCAAGGCCGTGGAGGTGACTGCGTCGCCATTATTGCATGACCTCCACACAGACACGGTCAAGCTGTTGGATTCCCCTGTGTTGCGCTTAAAAGTCACCCGAGACGACGCGCTGGCCGTGGCGAAGGATTTTATACCTGTCTCAGATTTGTCTGAGTTGGTGGAGCCTCAGAAACTTGGGACTATGCAGCTCGATGGTTGGGTGAAGCCGTTTGCGAAACTGTACGCTAGCGAACAGGGAGCAGAAGAGCTGGTAACTGCCCTGAAGGCAAGGTAGTGCTAGAGGTTGCAGGCGATTTTTCCAATTTCTTTGGAGTTCAGAAAACTTTTCAAAGCGTTACAACTTCTTTGTTGTTGGGCTTGAATCAGAATTGTAATGTGCAGACACACCTTTTAGGGATGTCTGCTTTTATGAAGTCCGAGCCTTTTGATCAGCTTCACGAAGAACAATCACCCCGGGCTGCTGAGCTTGCCTCAGACATTAAGTTGGAGGTTGTGACTCTCTTTGGTAAGTTAAGTAGCGATAATCAGCGCCGGATGCTCCGCACATTAAAGGTGTTGGTCCAGGCCAGCAAATTTCAGCGGCCAGAGTGAAGTTGCATTGCCCGCTCCGCCGCTCGTTTCGCATTTGTCTGGCTTGCGTACAGGTGCACCAGGCGCAACGGCCGGGTTTGGTCGCCCAGGGTATAAGCCTTCTGGGCGCCGTCTGCGCCCCGGTACCATGCCACCACACCTGTGTACTCGGTCAGCTTCCCATCTACCAATGCCCCCACGTCTGCGCTATCCGGCAACTTGGATTCCAGCTCCAGCTCGGTAGTGAACGCCTCGGGAGAAAAGCCATGCCGCACGTTAGCGCCCAGCCACACAATAGCGCTGATCTCTTCCTTCACCCCAAAGAGGCTATACGTCAACTCCGGGATCAGGTCCGGTCGGCCACGTGCCAGGGTGTAGGTCAGGGTCGCGGTACCTCGTAGTAACCGGGTCCATTCCGCTCGAGCAGCCACCAGGGCACTGCCGGCATCGGTGTACAGGTGCCGAAGGGTTTTCAGGTTGCCCTCGGCGCCGGCAATAGCGCTTTTCTTTTCGGCACCGTGAGCATCGTAGTAATGCGCACGTACGCCGCTATAGCTGTTTCGATCCGCCTGCAGGTAGCGGTGCTGGTCGCCGTCCTGGCGGCTAAGGTGGATGTGAGGCAAGGCCAAGCCGCTGGCCGATGTAGAGGCTCCGGTGGGCATGAACAGCAAATGCCCCGCCTTGACCGTCGCCACGGCGTCGTAATCCAGCCCTAGGCGGCTCAGCAGGTTGGCGTCCGATTCCCCGGCCTGGTCCAAGTGGGCGACCAGTTGGCGGTCCAGGGCGTCGCTCACCACCGCCATCAACCCATGGGAGGCGGCAATGTCCCGAAGGATGTCGCCCAGCAGGCGGCGATCCCAACTACGCTCGCGCTTGACCTTCAACCCTGCCCGCAGATCGGCACTGCGGGCGCGGATGCTGAGCACGTCCGGGGCACCGCTGTGCTCGATCTCGTCGACTACGAAGGTGCCTTTGTCCACCAACCCCTTATCGCTCCAGCCCAGCCATAGGTGCACCTTGGCACCCCGTGGCGGGATCGCCAGCAGGCCGTCATGATCGCTTAGGGTGACGTCCAATTGGTCGGCTTCAAGGCCTCGGTTGTCGGTGAGCGAAAGGTGGACTAGCCGTTGTTCTACGGTGCGAGTGATGTCCCGGCCGTTTACTACAATTCGGCAGCTTGGGTGGGGGTAGCTAGCGGTGTCGGCCGCAAGCAGGTCGCCAAGCATTACAGCAGTCGCCTCAGAAGAGCGCCTGTAGAACCCAGTGTTGCGCCCAGTGCGTCGTCCTTACCGTCATCGATACGCTGCAGGGCCAGGCTGAACTCAATGCGCCGGGCGGCACCATCGCGGAAGAACAACGTGCGCGTCTCCTGCAGGCTTTCGATCACCCAGGCGCCATACAGGCGGCCTGTGCCTTCCACCAGCGGCCACGCCTTGCCGGTGTCTGCCATGTACCGCAGCGTGTCCAAGCTTAAAGGAGCGCCAGCCAGGCCGGGCAACAGCACGCCTGGCAGGGTGAGCGTTTCATCTCCCCGGCCGGTGAATTGCCGCGCAGGTGGCGCGCCGATGCGCGATGTGCTCGCATGACGCCATCGGGTTTGCCGCTGGAATTCCTGGTACGCCAAGGTTTCAAGGCCGAATACGAACAGCCCCAGGGCCATCATCATGCGTGTCTATTCCTGGTCGTTGTCATACAGTGCACTGCGCCCTCGCACGCCCTTGGCTCGCTCGCGGCGGTCCAGTTCGGCGCCCACGGCGCGGGCAATCGCTTGAGGGTCTAGGCCAGGCGAACTTTGAATGTTAATCGTGATGACATCGCCGCTCGGGGCCGAGGCTCGCACCGCAGCCGGGCGAAGCGGGCCACGGTTATCGATACGGGGCAGGGGCGCCAAGTTGGCCCGGAGATCGAATCGGCCAGCACGGCCTAAGCTCTCGCTGATGTCAGTAATGGCGGTAAGTGGCAGCGCCTTCTTGGAGGCTATCCCTTCGCTTAAACCGGCCATGGTGAAACCGCCCAGCTCAGCGAACACCCGGCTTGGGCTATGGATGCCTAGCTTGGCCTTGAAGCCACCGATCAGGTTGTCGCCCAAGCTAGCGACGGCCTGCTTTGCCTCTGCCATTGCCGAGCGCAGGCCATCTGCCAAGCCGCCAATCAGCATGCCGCCAAGCTCACGGAACCGCGTTGGCAGGGTGCTGCCAAGTTGCTTTAAGGTGGTAGATAGCGCCCGGTGCAGCATTCCCATGGGGGAGAAGGTGGCCAAGCGACCCGTAATAGACGCCAGGCCGTTGGAGAAGGACGTTTTAACGCGGCCCCACATATCAGTGAAGAAACCCTCAACGCTGCTCCAGTTGCGCCAAAGCAAGTAGGCAGCGCCGCCCAGCAGCGCTACTGTCGCGCCGATCGCCAACACCGCTGGGTTGGCGGCCAGCCCCCACAGTGCCATGCTGGCGGTGCGGATGCCTGTGGCCAACGTGCCCAGCACTGGGCCCGCAAGCAGCTTGAGGCCACTTATTAAGCCGAGGCTCTTGATGCCTAGCAGGGTCATGGCAAAGCGGGCCAGGGCAAACGGCCCGAGTAGGGCGGCCATGGCCAGTGTCAGCGCGCCCATGCCAAGCATCAGCACACTCACCGCAGCGGCAGCCTTGGTGAGCTGTGACGCCAACCTAGGATGCTCAGCTACCCAGGCTTTCACACTCCCCACCAGCCCCGTCAGGCTCTGCGCGAGGCTGCGCAATGGGCCATCCTGCTGTTCCTCTAGTTGGATACCAAGGTCTGCCCAGGCGCTACCCAACGCGTCGAGATCGCCACGTAAGTTGTCCGCCATCACTTTGGAGGTGTTCAAGGCTTCGCCTTTGGCATCGCGAAGTAGCCCTATGAACGCCTGGAGCTCGCCAGACCCCGCTTGAGTCGCGAGGACCTGCAGCGCCCCAAAGCTTTCTTGCCCTGCAATGGCCTTGAATAGCTGTGTGCGCTCGGTGTTGCCCAGGTTCTTGCTGCTGCGGTGAATTTCCTCGAGCAGGATGGGCATGCTCCGCAGATTGCCATTGGCGTCTCTAGTGGTGATGTTGAGTTTCGCCAGCGCTTTCTGCGCCTCTTTAGGCGGCCCCGCCAGCCGGCTGAGGATGGACCTCAAGGCGGTGCCGGCCATGCTGCCCTGGATAGCTTCGTTGCCAAGCTTGCCGGTCATGGCCGCAACGGTCTCGATATCCTGACCCAGGCCCGCCGCAACCGGCGCGACGTACTTCATAGTCTCGCCGAGCATCCGCAGGTCGGTGTTGGACCGGGTGAACGTACCCACGAGCACATCGCCCACTTGCCCTGTTTGGGATGCCTTGAGCTTGAACCCGGACAAGATGTTCGAGGCGATATCCGCCGTTTCAGCCAGGCCCGTATCTCCGGCTTTGGCAAGGTCCAAAACGCCCGGCAGCGCTTGCTGGATGGCCTGGGGCGTGTACCCGGCCATGGCCAGGTAGCCCTGCCCATCGGAGGCGTCGGTGGCGGTAAACTGGGTAGTCGCGCCAAGGTGTCGAGCCTGGCTCCGCAGGGCCTTCATGGCTTCGGCGTTCTTGTCGAGGCGAGTCAGCGCCTGGACCTTGCTCTGGCTCGCGTCGAACTCAAGCCCCGGTTGGATCATCCTGGCACCTGCGTACAGCGCAGTCCCGCCTGCGGCTGCCGATGCCGCCCCTTGCCCCGCCATGGTTGCGGCAAGGCCCCGGGTATTCTCCAAGCGTGATCGAGCCTGTGCACTGGCGTGCTGCTGTTGGCCAAGCCGCCTCAGCTCCGCCCGTTGGGCTTCGAGGCGCTGGGTGGTTTCCCGCACCTGTGTAGCCAAGCGGCGCTCATGGGTCGTCAATTGTTGCGTATCTATACCAGTGGCCCGCAGAGTTTGCCGCATCTGCTGCAGCTGGAGGGTTTGGCCAACTTCCTTCTGTTTCAGGCTTCCCAGCGTGCGCTTGGCCTGTTCAAACTCGCGGCGCAGCGCTCGGGTGGGTTGGGTAGTCGCGCTGAACTGGCGGCCAAGCGCCTGGGTGCGTTGGGCGGCGTTCCCAAGGGCGGTGCGGGTGCTATCCAGGCCTTGGCGCAGCTCACGGAACTGGCCAATCTGGCGTTGGCTGTTGTTGAGCGCTTGTAGTTGCGAATGCGCGCCCCGCATTGCCCGGCCGACACGTTTAGCCTGACCGTCAATGCTGCGCAGCGGCCGAGTCGCCCGATCCAGGGCACGGAGCACGACCTGTACGCGAAGGTCACGCCCCATGGGTCAACTCCCAGCGCTGGCGTGCCTGCTCTCGCCACTGCACCAGCTCGCTGACCGGCATGGTGGCCATCGGGGCAGGAGGCCAATGGAACACCATCGCGATGTCCGCCATGGCGTCGTCTACGGTTCCAGGGAGGCCGCCGTCGCTGCCTTCTTCTGCAAAAAAACCGCGACGGCATCTGCGCATAGAACCAGGTCTGCAATGTCCAGGCTGGCGACTTCCTGCTCGGTGAGCGTGGGTTGGCTGATCCTTGGCACCAGCCGAAGGGTCGCGTTCACATCGCCATTGAGCAGGTCGACGAGCTTCAAGCCTCGCAGTTCGCCAGACAAGGGTTTGCGCAGGGTAACTTCGGTTATTGAGGTCGAGCCCCGGATGATCGGGTTGTCCAACATGATGGGGTCGCTGTAAGTGGGCTGAGTCATGAACGCTGCTCCGGTGGTGATCAAAGGCCGATGTTCTTACGGTGCTCAGCGAGCAGGTCCTTACCGTCCACTTGGTAGATGAAGTTGAGCAGGTCGATCTCGATCTCCTCTTTACCGTCCACGCTGAGCTTGTAGTAGGTGCAGGCGGTCTTGATCTTGTGCTCGGTGCTCTCGCCGGGCTTGGCTTCGCACATGTCCAGTTCCTCGTGGCGGCCGCGCACCACCACTTCCACGGCGGTGGTTTCAGCGGTGTCGTCCCGCTGGTACGAGCCCGCCCAACGCAGCATTACTCCATCAGCCTTGACCGCACCGAACTGGCGTAACACCAGCAGGTCGAGGCCGCCGAGCGTCCATTCCAGCTCAATGCCATCGTCGCTATGGCCCAGGTCCACTTTCACCGGGCCGTCCATACCGCCACCACGCCAGGCTTCTAACTTGCGGCCCAGTTTGGGCAAGGTGACGCTGGCGCACTGGCCAACGTAGCTAGTGCCGTTGTTGAACAGCATCATGTGCTTGAGGGTGCGGGGCAAAGCCATGGGGTACTCCTGGATCAGCCGTTGATGCGGCCGGCAAAGTCGGCAAGGAAGCGGTCCGTGATGCGCTGGCGAAGCTGCAGGTTTTCCAGCGGCGGGACTGGCGTGTAGTCGTAGTCGATGAACAGCTTGCCGGCCTTGAGGGTGTCCTTGTCGTTCACCGCGTCGTCGTACCAAGCCGAGCCGCCGATCAAGTAGCCCAGGCGAACCAGCTCGCGGAACTTGGCGTTAATGCCCTCCAGAATGTCCCGCACCAAGCTCGGGTGGAGCGGGGCGTCTACCGCCCAGAAATGTGCCTCGGCCATGGTGTCTGCCAGCACCTGGGCAGTGCGGGTGTAGTTCTCGAAGGCGAACAGCGGGTCGCTACTGCAGGTGCGCGAACCCCAGAAGCGAAAGCCGTCGCGGCGGATCAGGGTGGTGACGTCGGCCGCATTGAGCAAGCCGGCGTCGGTGGCCGGGTCCTGCAGGTCCCAATGCACGTCCTTGCTCAACCCGGTCACCCCATTGACCGCGACGTTGGAGAGAGTTTTATGCCAGCCGGTCTGCTGGTCGATCTTCGCCCGCAGGCCCAGCGCCCGGGCCGTCCCCGCGGCCTTGACCTCGGCATTGCTGGCGGTATCCCAGCCCAAAAAATCTGGCCACAGCAGCATCAGTTCACGCTGACCGAAGCCTTGGCGGTATGCAGTAGCCTCGGTGACCGTCTCGCATTCCCAGGCACTGGCGTAGGCAAAACCGCGCAGCTTCTGCGCCAGGCCTGCCAGCTCGGTGGCTACCGGCAAACTTTCCAGCCCCGGCACGCCCAGGATGCGTGGTTTGACCCCGAGCTGTGCCTCCGCGGCCAGCAACGCCTTCATGCCGGTGTACTGCCCGGTAGGGGTGCTGCCCCCAATGATATTGCTGGTCGTTTCGGCCGCGTCCTTACCTTCCTCTACACGCACCACCACGGTGACCGGGCTCGCCTGGTCGGCGATGGCATCCAGGCTCGAGGCCAGAGTGCCTTTCTTGCCAGCCTTTCCGCTGGCGCTCAGCACGTCGGTAAGCAGAATGGGTTTGTTCAGGGGGAAGGTTTTAGCGTCTGCGTCCTGGGCGGTGCAGACCATGCCGATCACGGCAGTGGATACAGTACGGATCGGGCGCGAGCCCTCGTTGATTTCGAGAACTCGGACGCCGTGGTGGTAGGAGGTGGGCATTGTGTTTACCTTATAGACAACATCAGTTGATTATGATGTTCGCAAAAGAATTCTTCTTCTTTAGCTTATTGTCAGGTGTCGCTCTACACTAGAGTGAATGTTGAGATGAAGTGAATCGAGAGAGACCTCTATGTCTTTGAATATAAAGTGTGCAGCGTGCAGTGCTTCAATTCCTGAAGAGCTTGCGGACCTCGACCCGCAATCAAATTTTAGAACCGTGCCGCCGGAGTGGTTGCAAAATAAATATTACATAGGCGTTGGAATGCTCATGACTTACTACTCTTCTGTTGAAACATGCCTCGCGATTCACCTGCAAGATTTGATAAAAGAAATATTTAGTTCAGCGCCTGTTTTTTTGAATGGTTGCGAGGAGGCCGGGGTATCAGCCCTAAGAGAGATAACGGATCATCAAAAGACGGCAGGAAATTGGTTGGTTGCGGACAAGGCTGTTAAACTTATTACGGAAAAACTTAATATTTCTTCATATATGGACACTATGATAAGCCTCCTTAAGGTTCAAGGTTGTAGCGATAAATGTACTAATGATCTGAAGTCTATTTTTTCGCAGCTGAAAGCAATAGGTGCTTTTCGAAATAGACTTGTCCATAATGGTGCTTATATGGATTTCACGAGCAAAGGTGAATGGTTTCATACCAGCGATCATCATTTTAAGGCTAAAGAAATAAAATTAATGTACTTTGAGGTAGAAAGTCTTTTTAAAGCGGCTAGGGATTTAAGCGTCATGCCCAATCGTATTGCAGACTGCCTGGTCCCGAAAGAGGCAGTGGAAGCTCCGATAGATCCTATAACAAAAGCTTATTATGGATCCGATGAATACAAAAAATATATCGCCGACAGGGACGGGCCTTGGTATTATCAATCTACGATGCTAACCGATGCCCCTATAAGGTAATTTTGTGGCGTGTGCCTAGGAAAAGGGGCGACGCATCTGTTCAAGAGCTAAACCTCTTAATAGCTTTACTTGTCTTGCTGGCGAGTGCGCTTGCTTGAAAAAATCATCTCAACTGCCCTGGCCAGCCATCAGCAAGCATGTCTGGGTCGTAAACATCATTGTTCAGTGCAGTTAGCAGTTCTCTCTCTCGGGTGAAACATGCTTGTACATACTCATCGACGGCGTCAGCCATTTTCACCACCTCCGAAGCATCTAACAACACGAAAGTGCCGTCGGCGAGCTTCCAATCTGTTGTATAGGCAGCATCCTCAGCGGCACGGCGGCTCATGCCGTCGAGGCGGCTCTGCGTCATCCGATCGGTATGGACGGGCGCGCCATTGAATGTAATGCCGGCCGTCTCGCGTTCATAGCGGACGAACGCAATGCGCTCCCTGACGTCCACCTCGGCTATAGGTGGAGTCTTTAGGACAGGAAAACCTTTCTCATCGGTTGTAATCAGCTGACCTGCTGACTCGCCAAGCAACAGGGCAAGCCGCTCCTGATCTGTTACTTCAACCGCGTCGGCGGGGATATTAGACGCGCCAAACATCCGGATGTTGCCGAAGCCGCCGAGGTGTTTGCTATAAAAATATTCACCCATTCTTATTTTCCGATCGCTAGCCATACAAGGTTGCCTGCAGAACTGGTGTAGTTGTTTTGTACCGAGATCTGCGACTTGCTTAGAAAAACAGCTCCTGGCGCAAATGCGCTCGTTGTCGACATGGTATTGAAGTGCATGGATGCTATGGCTACATAGGTTTCTCTGGGAAAAGTAATCGGCAATGTGATTGTCTTCGTTGGCCCGGGCGTATTGCCTGTATGAGATGCCTGACCAACGTCGTAAACCACACCCCATTGAAAAATTAGCCCCCCCATCCATGTAGGTAGCGCGATGTACCCAATTTCAGAAAGCGAAACGCAAAAGCCAAGTCTAAGTTTTTTTGGCGTTACAATGGTCGTGTCGTCAGCGCCTGAGTTGACTTGAGACTGTGATGCGATTTTCGCCAAGCCAATAACGGCTTCGGTCGCTTGAACCAGCTGTTTTTTAAGTGCCTCAATAATGTCGCTCACCCAAGATCGCGTCGCCAACACCACCGAAGGATCGATCTTGAGCTCCACATTGCCTACATTGCTAACCACCAGGTTCATCCGCACCACCTGAGTACGGCCGCTTCCCTGTGCAAGCAGAGGCTTGAAGGAAGGTGGGCAGTTGGCGACCGCCACCATGTCTCCCGCCTCATCAAACAGCGCTAGCTCGCGAATCCACCAGCCGCCCACGTCGGCGGGGATAACCTGCTCGGCGATGACCACCGCCTCGTTGGCCGGGTCAACCTTGAGTTGATTGAGCGGCGCGCGGCGCACCTCATTGATCAACCGGGTTTGCGTCGCCGAGGGCTGGGGGTCAGTGCCGTTGGCGTCGCCGACCGCCATATGGGTGATCTTCCAAGAAATGCCCAAGGCGTCGGCGTTGGCCTGCTTGGCCAGGCCGATGTTGGTGAGGATGGCGTAAAACTGTGAAGCGAGGTCAGTCATGGGTACACGTCCAGCAGGTCGAGAGAGGTTTCATGGCCGGTGATGCCGATGGCGCCGCCTACTTCGATGTCGCGTGACTGTGGCGGGTACACGTCGAGTTCCTCGCCGTCGTGGGCGCTGGCCATAAGGGACAATTGGCCGATGGTTTCCAGGCTGATGGCCAAACCCGTCATATGACGAGAGAGGGGCTTGGCGTCGTCGATCAGCCAGCTGAGCAGCTCGTACATGGGTTCGGTGATGCCCGAGTCGAGCACACCAACCTTAAGCGCGAATGTGCCGGGTGGGCCGTTTGGCTCGGTTTGCCACCACTCCACCACTTCGATCAGATAGCCCAATGGCTCGACCACGCGGCGCAGCGCACCGAGTGTGCCTTTGTGGGCATGGACGTAGTACGAAGCCTTGATGACTTGTCGCTTAGTGGTTTCGGACCAAGCCGAGTCCCAGCGGTCGACGGAGAACGCCCACCCCAAATGGGGAAGCAACTGAGCGGGGCAGAGGTCGGGGTTGACCAGCTCGCGCATTGGTACCGGTACCTGCTCGATCTGGGTCAATGCTTCGGCGGCCAGGCGCTCGAGCTGGGTGGCGTTGGGTGGCAGCAACGTGTTCATGCGGTACCGCCGATGCGCACTGTGACGGCGGTGCAGAATGCTGCCTGCGCGGTCGTGGGTTGAAGGTCTTTCCAGTCATGAAGCTCCACGCGGCTGACGCCTTCCACATGCAACGCGGCATGCAGGGCGGACTTGACCACTTCCACGCCGAGGCGCCGACGTTTGTGCACATAGTTCAGCAAGCGTGCTTCGGCGGCCGCGCGAGCGGGTTCGCTTTCTGGCCCGGTGGAACTGAGGTAAAGCGTGGCATTCACGCTATAGGGCAAGATGCTTGCGGATTGCACCGTGAGCCGGTCGCCCAGGGGCCGGCGGTCTTCGTTGCTGAGGTAAGCGCTGACGGTAGCCAGCACCTCCTGGCCTACGGTGCCATCGCCGGTAAGGCCCTGCACCGTCACCACCACCTCCGCTGGCGAAGGGCTTTCAGCCGTAGCGTCGGCCACGCGTCCGTCGGCACTACGAGCGTGAAGGATGTAGCTTTTGCGCGGCCCCGCAGTCGATAGGCCCTCCCAAGCCATTTGTGCACGTTCACGCAAGCTGTCGTCTGATTCGTTCACCGGCGCCACAGGAGGCGTTGCCGTGGGATTCCCCGGTGTGACGACTAGGCGCTTCACGTTGACGTTGGCAGCCAACTGCTCCAGGTCCGTGCCACGCGCCTTAGCCAGGAGGCAGGCCAGCGACGCCTCGTTCACACGCTGGCGGAGTAGCATTTCCCGGTAGGCATTCTCCTGCAGCAGTTTGGTCAGCGGCTCAGATTCGAGCGCCAAGGTGGCTGCCACTTCCTCCCGTTGGGCTATGGGCCATAGGGCAATGGCGTATGCCTTACGCTCGGCCAGAATCGTTTCGTAATCCAGGTGCTCGACCACCGCAGGGTCCGGCAGCTGGGCCAGGTCTATGGGGGTGAAGGTGCTCATGCCGCTGCTCCCAGATTCAGCGGCACGCGCAGGTTTAGCGGTTCGTTGTTGTCCAGCCGCAGGGCATCCAGTTCGAGAATGGCTTGGCCGGGCTGTTCGCCCAACTGCATGTTGATACGCGCTAGGCGAATGCGCGGCTCCCAACGCATCAGGGCGATGGCTATTGCACCGTAGGCTTGCAGGCGGGTATGGCCGTTCAGGGGCCAATCCATCAGGTCCAACAACAGCGAGCCATAGTCGCGGCGCATCAGTCGGGAGCCTACAGGTGTGAGCAGAATATCCGCGATGGATTGCGCGAGGTGTTCCGCGCCTTCGATACGCCGCCCCGTACGTGCACTCATGCCGATCATGGCAGCGGTTTTCCCGAGCTGTCGGGGCCGGCCTTGACTCCACCATGAGGGTGGTTGACCAGGCTGATGGCTTGAGCGCCGGCGATCACATCTTGGCTGGCGGTGACGGTGCCTTGGATCGTTAAATCGCCTGTAATCGCCATCCCCTCAGGTGCGACCATTTGGACTCGGCCACCGGCCGGCAGGGACGCGCTTAAGCAATGAGAGGTTGTGTCGTATTCGATCACCGCCCCGTCACGGTAGCGGCGCCGATGACGGTCGGGGGAGTCGTCTGGCGCAGGAAAGCGCTGGCTGAACAGGCCGACCAGCACAAAGCCGCACTCCGGTCGTCCGCCTGGGGAGAAGACGACGCATTGTTCGCCCAGGCTGGGCGGGTCCCATTCTTGGTCTTCGCCGGCTCGGGGTTGGAAGAAGGGCAGCCAGCCCGTGACGAGGCCGCCGGTGGCGACGCGGCAGCGGACGGTCCTCGAATCCAGGGCGGCGATGTTGCCGCCTCGGATCAGGTTTTGTAGGGCGCGGTTGAGTTCAGTGAGGAAATCCATGGCCACGATGGTGGCTACCGTGAACGCCCGATGCACGTTGCGGAGTTTGTGTAGCTCAGAGGTACTAAGGCGCACCTCTAAATTCGCCCACTACGTCCGATACGCCATCCGCAGACTGCGGGAATATTCCTTGTCGGTTATGTGATTCGACATTGACTCATCTACGCTGAAATAGGGCGTCCCAACCCTTACCACCAGTGGTTCAGATCCTTGAGATGTCGATGGCCATGCTTGGGACTATCGACATCTATTTGAGGAGTCAGCCATGGGTATCCTCCGCTTCCTTCCACTCTTTCTGACGCTCTCTCTCTCCTGCGCGGTGCAAGCAGGGGGGCTGCTAGGCGGCATTGTGGATCAGTTAGTTCCCGGTCTCGGAACGTCGATGGATGATGTTAACCGGCAACTCAAAGATAAGATCGACCCTTACAAGCGCATGAATTAACGCATGTGCAGCAGTATCAGAATTAGGGAGTACACGATTTCTCCGTTCGATACGTTCGAGATTCGTAAGCGGCCAGCGAACACACCTTGTAGCTCTCAAGCAGGTAACGCTATTATCTGATTACTGCACGGTTAAAAAATGCTCGAAAACCTTCGATGACAGCCCTCGCTAAATCTTTCCATAAAAAGCGGCAACCAATTTCTCAGGCAAAGTTCAAACAGCTCCGCCTTTGGCGATACATCCGATATTTTCACCTCCTACCGAAAAGCACTCCACTAGGTAATCAACGAAGCACCTTACACGCGCAGGAAGATGGGAACCGCCTAGAAAGACCACGTGGATTTCCTCCCCATCTCCTGGATTGAAGGCTTCCAATATCGGCACCAACTCACCCGCTACGATAGCCTGTTGGACGGTCTCGGCACACACACGAGCGATGCCAATACCTTCTCTGGCGAGTTGCCCCTGTGTGTCTCCATTATTGGTTTCCACGCAGCCTTTGATCTTCAATGCATATTCCTGACCTCCGTCTAGAAACGGCCACCCAGGTGCAGCACGCTTGAAATTGAAATCGATGCAGTCGTGGTCGAGCAGGTCTTGTGGCACTTGAGGCGTCCCTCGCCGCGCCAGATAGCAGGGAGACGCGACGATAAGCTTCCGGGTCCTTCCCAGTCTTCGCGCCTTTAAGGGCCCGTCTGCTAGAGGGCCAAGTCGCAACGCCACATCGGCTTGGCCGGCGCTGATATCTACAACGACGTCCGTGAGATTGATCTCGATAAGGATGTCTGGATACCTTTGGATAAACTCCTTGAGCAGCGGCAGCAGGAACGTTTTGCCATACAGGACGGAGGCGCTCACCCGTAGCCGTCCGCGTGGTGAACTCTGATGGGCAATTAGCTGTTCGGTCTCTTTCAGGTCGGCGAGGATTCTTCGTGCCGAGGATACATAAGTCGCCCCCTCAGCAGTCAAGGCGAGCGCTCGTGTCGTCCGCAATAGCAACCGAACACCGATTCGTGCTTCGAGGCGATCAATGGTGCGTGCGATAGAGGAGGGAGCCAGCCTCAGCACCCGGCCGGTCTCTGAAAAACTGAGTGTATCGGCCACCAGAGTGAATATTTCAAGTTCGCCAGCCACATCCATAGATTCTCACTTTTGCAAAGAACGCATAGGTGCTTAGCCCTTTATTGGGATTAAAGCTCGATCCTACGTGGGTTAGTATTGCGTAGAACAGCTCAATAGAAAACACATAACTACTAGCGCATCTTGGATAACTATTGCACAGCAATCTGAGGAGGAACAATCATGGCGATTCCTTTCACTATCAATATTCCAGAGGAGCGTTTGGCTGCAATCAGGGCGAAAGTCAGTGCCTATGACTGGGGTCAGCTTCCCGATACTGGAGGCTGGAAGTCAGGCGTGGGTATCAGTGATCTCAGGCGTCTCGTCCGTTATTGGGATCAGGCTTACGATTGGCGACAGGTTGAAAAGCGTCTCAATCAGTTACCCCACTTCACGACTCAAATCGAGGGTGAATGCATTCATTTTATCCACGTTCACGGCGATAGCTCCAAACCTCCACTCTTGTTGCTGCATGGCTGGCCGGGCTCGTTTATCGAATTTGAACATCTGCTCGAACCGCTTGCTGCATGCGGGCACGATGTGATTGTGCCCTCGCTTCCAGGATTCGCGTTTTCGACGCCTATCACTGGCGTCATCGGCCCCCGGCGAGCTGCGGAACTTATGAACGGATTGATGGGGCAGCTATTCGGGCAATCGCGTTACATCGTGCAAGGCGGGGATTGGGGCTCGGGGATAGCCGGTTGGCTCGCGCACGACTTTGCGCCAGCGTTACTCGGTATCCATCTGAACATGGCTGATCTGCTTGCGCAGGGCACCATCGCTACCACGCCCGAGGAACGGGATTTTGTCGCACGACGTGACGTTCTTCTTGATTGGGAGACCGGATATAACCATGAGCAGGAAACCCGGCCGCAGACTTTAGGCGTAGCCATGGCCGATAGCCCCGTGGGCGCCGCCGCATGGATACTGGAAAAATTTGGAAAGTGGGCCGACCTGCCGCGCAACGCGGAAGGCGACCCGGACATCTGGAGCACATTTGGCGAGGAACAACTGCTGACCAACATCATGCTCTATGTGGCCACATCCTCCTTTATCACGGCGACCTGGATGTATCACGGCAAAAGGCTTGAAGGCTCTGGTAAGTTTCCGGCAGGTACCTACATAACCGTGCCGACCGGCTTTGCGGCCTTTCGCGACCCAGTGTTTATCCCGCCGCCGCGCTCATTTGTGGAAAAGACGTTCAACATTGTGCACTGGACCGAAATGGCATGTGGAGGCCACTTCGCTGCCTGGGAACAACCACAGTTGATGCTGGATGATTTGCGAAGTTTTGTTGCCAGAATTACGGAGTGATGGGTGAGACCTTGGCATTCGTGGGTGCCGGTTCGAAGTCGGCGGCCCACGCTTACACGTAGGCGCTGAGGGCGAGGGGCGCTGCCACGATCTGTTTCGCGACGAGCCAGTACTATCGGGCTGCTTAGGTACAGTCCACAACCATGACTTCGCTGCCCGATCTCGACCGTATGCCCCCGACTAACTGCGTGCCCTCGCGGCGCAGTTGCTGTCCTAGACGAGATTCGACCTCAGTAGAGCAGGAGGCCTATGGTGCTCAAACGCGGTATGCCGCTTGGATTGTCACTCGCAATGTCCAACAGAGCGCGGGCGTCCCCAGTGCGTCACCAGCCATCATTCCTCACCCATTCGCCTCCTTTATGAATACGCGACCGTCGAGCAGTTGCGGCACCCCGCTGGGAACTTGCCAGGCCCCGGAAGTCAGATGTGCCTCCGGCGGTGTACACGTTCAGGTTTGCAGCGGCTACTGCGCGCCCAATCATCCCGTCTATGGCTACACCTGCATGTGACTGACTCAATATGGTTCAGTGAGGGCTCAGGTGCTCCAGCAGTGCGTCGTGTATCCAAGCCAGCTCTTCGCGGGTCAATCCGAGCAACTGGCGGGAGGGGTAGGGCACCGCGGCTTGGCCCGCCCCAGGCCTATCAAGTTTACCACGCTGATGCACCCACGCGATCCGCGACGCCCGCCCACTAAATCCAACGCTGAGCCCCGTATTGCTGGTGCTCATCTTGAGATGCCGGGCCAGGCGCAGCTTGGTGAACATACGCCGCTTGACCTGCCCATGGCGCTTGCGTAAGCGCTGCTTAGGCTTTCGCTTCTCATAGCGGCTGCCATCTGGGTTGCGCTGGGCCTGGATACGTTGTTGCTGGCTACGGCGCAGGTCTTGGGCCAGGCGAGTGAGCAGTTGCCGGCGTGCGGAGGGTTCGAGCCGCGCGAGGAGGGTGTCGGCCCAGTCTTCCAGGGCGTGCAGAGTCATGGGTTACTCCAGCGGCCCAGTTCTTCACCGCTGCTGCTACGAATGATCACGCCCTCGTCTGGCATGCAATAGTCGTCCAGCGGCGGCTCGGGCGGGTGAACAACCCTCAGCGAGCCATCCTCCTCGGTTTTGACAATCACTCGCTCGGTCAGCGGGAGCTTAATGGCCAAGTCCACCTTGCTGTTGTCCAACAGGTCGGCCTCGAACGTGATGGCTTCCCGGGCTTTTTCGAGGTCGTGGAGCAACTCACGTTGGTGCTGACCCAGCCAGGCGAGTAAGGGTATGGCGACCGCGTCGGGGTGGCCGGCGTAATCCGTGAGGATCACGTTCAATGTGTAGGCGTATTCGAAGGACAGACCGTGGGCAGCGGTGCTGCGGATGGTGCCGTTGTCGATGAAGATCATTAGCCGGTCTGGGCTGTTGCGCAGTTCCGCCACATTGGCGAGCAACTGCTGGCGCAAGGCGTCGGGTTTGTTCATGGGGCGCGCTCCTGGTGGTCGGCGATGATGTCCACCTGCGCGGCACAGCGAGCCCAGTCCGCCTCTGCTGCATCAAGCGCGGCCTGCAGGTCGCCATTATTTTGCGGCTGGCTTGCGCTCAAGGTGCATCTCGCCACGGCTGGACAGCCACTCACGGTAGGCAGCGGCGCCGGTGAGGGCAGGGTGCTGGTGCAGCCGGCGAGCAAGGTCAGGCAGAGGCCGGCCAGCCCAATTGGCCAGGTCGGTGTTTTCACGTTTGAGGTCCTCGATGAGGCGTTTGCGTTGCGCCGCGAGCGCGGTGAGCTGGTCGTATTGCTCGCGTAACCGAGCTTGGGCTTCACGCTCGGCGTGCAGGGTATGGCGGAGGTCGTTCAACACGGCGTCGTTGCGCGAGCGGGCTTCATCCGCACGTTGGATTCGGGCCTCGGCCGCGCTCCGCTCCAGGGCGTTGAGCCGCAGTAACAGGCCAAGCGCGAACAACAGTGCCAGGCCGAAGACGCCTTGGCGCAACTGGGTCATAGCTGGACTGCTTTGCCGGCGAATAACCGCAGTGCCAACACGCGGGCCGCCTCAACGCCCAGCAGGCCGATGACCCCGCCGAAGAACGGCCCGGCGCTATTGGCGATGCCGAGCATTTCCAGACCGGAACTGCCCGCCAGGGCCAAGGCGCCGCACAGCAGAGCTTCGAGTATTACGCGGCGCCAGGTGCCGCCGCCGTAGATCACACGTAGGCCCGCGATCACGCCGGCGAGTAGGCCGGCGTACACGGGCGGCCAGTGCTGTTGCAGCCAGGCCGAGAGCCAGGCCCAGGTTTCCGGTTTGTCCGGCATGGTGGGGGTCCTTTTAGGAGGGGGGTTCAGGTCCATAGCTGGATGTGCTCCTTGCGTTCAGCTAATGGGGCGTCGTCCGGCAACTGCACCGGCGTGCCGTGGGGCAGGACTGCGCCGTGGTCGGCCAGCCCAGGGTTGGCCTCGAGCACGCGCTCGACCATGCCGGCAGTGCGGCCGTAAGCGCGCCAGCACAAGGCGTCGACGGTATCGCCCTGTTGGGCCAAGGCTTGCCGGGCCATTCAGATGAGCTCTACCGTGGCGTGCCCGTTGCCAAGCAAGTCGCGCACAGCGTAGCGGTAGTCGCGGCGGTACTCGTCCACGGTCGGGGCCAGGACGTCGGCGCGGTTGTGTCCCTCGCCGGTGCTGTCATAGCTGCGGTAGCGTTCGCACAGCTCCGCACCGGCGGCGCAATACACCGCGCGGCGATACAGCAACAGCCATTCGCTTTCGCCGCCTACTTGTTCAGCCGGCACTTGGGCCAGGGTGGTGAAACCCTCGGCGCGGTAGCGTGCTTTAAGGGCGCGCAGTTCGCGGTTCAGGCTGAGCATCGCGTTGAGCACAGCCTGTTCCAGGCGCACCACGGGAACGCTGCCGTCCAGGCGCAGCACGGTAGTAACGGCGCCGGCATCGATGTTTGGCCAGAACCCGTCGTTATCGAGGGGGGTGCTGGCAACCGGGCCGCCAGCGATAAATCCGCTCATGGTTTTCTCCCTTGATTCGGCGGTGGCCGGGGTGTCAGGGCGAGGCACAGGGCTTGCCAATCGACTCCGGGCCGCCGGGGTGCGCGGGGAACGCTCGGGTCAGCCCTGGTGAGGCTTGAGTTTGTTAAGCAGCCGCTCGGCCGCTTCAAGGTCCTTCTTTACGCCGCATTTGTCGTGCAGGCGCACGGCCTGGCGTAGCAGCTCAATGCCGGCAAGTACCTGGCCAGAGCGGCCGGGTTCGGCTTCCGTCAGGCCAAGCAAGGTCGCCCGGCCGAGGGCCATGTAGAGCTTGGCGCGGGCTTCGTCTGGCATGTCCTGTTCGGCGGTCAGTTCGGCAGTGCGCTGCAGCAAGGCTCGGTCCGGCTCGCCCCCAGCCTTCATGACGTTGAGCGCCGTTTCGGCCATTTCTTCGGCGATCAGGCAGCCAGTGGACCGGGCAAAGCGGTCGGGCATTTTCAAACCGTGCTTGAGCGCGTAGGCGGCGATGTCCAGCGCGCCGGCATGGTCGCCGGCGTCGATGCGCCATAGCATCACAGTGGTTAGCACTTCATCCTGGGCGCCGTGGCCGGCTGCGAGCACGCCTTGCACGTAGGGCACATAAGCGGGCAATAGCTGGCGCTTGAGTTCGGCTTTGCCGGTGTTCGACTGCACGTTTTTCAGGCGCAAGCGGTCCTGGTGCAGCTGGCTCAGCTGTTGCTCATAGGCCGTGAGCCCGGCCATGCTCGCGGTGGGCGCTGCTTGCTCGGCGGCCTGGGCGGCAGTGACGCGCAGGTAGTGGGCCTTAGCTGGGCTGTTCGCCATCCTCGCCCCCTTCGCCATCGTTCTCGGCTTCGCTTTCGTGGGTGATGTTCTCGATCAGGCAGCCCAAACCGTAGTCCTCGACCACGTAAGCGTCGTTGCTCGACTCGTAGTTTTCGATGCGATTTTTCTCGGGCGCCTCCTTCATGTAGCGGCGACGGCCGCCCAGTTGCCAATAGAGAGACAGGTTCTCAAGGGAGGTGATGAGCATCCCCTTTGGCGGGCAATAGGGCACCTCCACTGGCTGCAGTCCGCCCATGCGCTTCTGCGCCAGGATCAGGTCCGTGGCCAGCTTTTCACTGGCAGGCTGCTCACGGTTCACCAGGGGGAAGTACTTGTCGTGGACCAGCTCGCGGCCAAGGATGACAACCAGGCCTGGGTCGCGGCGATACCAGGGGTCGATCAAGTTGCTGACCGCGTCGTACACAAGGGCGTCCAAGTTGTTGTAGTCGGCCGTTCGGCCGGTGCCGATGACCACCTTGCCTGAGGTTTTGCCTTCCTTCATCACGCGCTCGGGCGCATGCACGCGGTACTTCTGCAGCCAGCCGATGTTCACGTCCTCAAGCAGTGGGTTTTGCTCGCGGTTCGTGGTGTCTGCCGCCGACTTACCGTTGAAACCAATCACCAGGCGGTCCAGCGCTTGCCGCTTGATGATCGCGTTACGCAGGCGCACCTGAAAGTCCTTGAACTTGGCCCAGGCGTCGAGCAGGGCATAGGGAATCGCGGTGTCGTAATCGGTCTGCTTGCACTCGTAGCCTTTCTCGCTGAGCGCGGCGACATTGCGTGGCACGCGTACGCCGTTGCCGGAAGTGTCGGTACGGCCGGCAATGGTGCCGCTAACGCCCAACCCGACCTTCTGCCCGGCCAGTTCATCCACGCCGATGATGTTGATCCGCTTGAGGAAGTCGCTGGACTCTTGGATATGGTCTTCGAGCTTCTGCTGCACCGTGGGGGCGACGGCGAAGGTCACGGAGGTGTCGGCTACCTGGCTGAGTTTGGCCAACTGGTCCTGGTACTGGGTGAAACATAGGCGAGTGTCGTTGCGCATAGGAGGCTCTCAGCAGTCGGTCAAGGTGGTCGCGCCGCCGCCACTTACCAGCGGGCGTTGGGGCTGGGTTTCGGTGGTTTCCAGGCGGTGCTTGAGTGCGTTGAAGTTGGTCGTCAACTGCTGGAGTTGGGTGCGCTGTTCCCGGCTTGCCTGCTGCTCGGCGGCAAACTGGTCGTCTTGGGCTTTGACGTGCTCCGCCAGGGCGGTGACGGCTTCACCAAACTGGGTAAGGTCTTGGTCGGTTTTAGCGTCCCGGGTTTTGAACAGCTCGCTGATACGGCTGAGCAGCGCGGCGGCGGGCGAGGGTTTGTCCTCGATCTCTTCGAAGACCAACGCCACTTCCTCCGCCACGCTGAACAGGTTCTCCGGGTGCTGCTTGCGGGCTTTGTACGGGTTGGCGTCCGGATGTTTGGCAGCGAAGGCGAGCACGTCGGTGCCCAGGCTGGCGGGGCTATCGGTGATGCCCAGGCCGGTGAGGTACGCCTTGCCGGTACCGGCGAACTGAGGATTGACCTCAATGCTGGTGTAGATCTTCTGCCGCGCTTTGTTCATGGCGACCAGGTCGGCGGTGGGTTCGATTTGCGCGAACAGGGCCAGGCGCTTTTCGGTGTGGCCGTTGAGCGAGACGTCCACGTCTTCGGCCTTGAGTGCGATCACGTCGCCGTAGGCGCGGAAGGGGCTGTCGGCGATGGTGCCGCGAATGTGCTCCATCCACACCCGGGCGCCATACACGGCCGGGTTGTAGCTGCTGGCCATCTCGGTGATCCAGGCAGCATCGATCTCACGGCCATCCGTGGTGGCGCCAGCGGTAGCGACGCGGAACCAGCTGGAGCGGAATTTTTTCATCAGGGCACGTCCTCAACGCAGTGTTGGGGCCATGTTCGTGAGGGCACGGCGTCACAGCAATTGGCCGGAACTGTATCGAGGTGATGCACAACGGCCGGCGCTACGCGTTCGCGTGCGCGGGGCGGCAGCATCGCCGCCATGACAGCCCTCGCTCAAGCCCTTACACCACCACCTGCTCGCGACGACCGCCGCCAGGCCAAATTCCTGTATTGGAGTGGCCTGCGGGTGTGCGCCATCGCCGAGCTGCTGGGGCTGAACGAAAAAACCGTGCACGCCTGGAAAACCCGGGATGGATGGGACCGGGCCGATAACGTGGAGCGCATCGGCGGCGCCCTGGAAGCGCGGCTGGTGCAGCTGATTCTCAAGGAGGGCAAGACCGGGGGCGATTTCAAGGAGATCGACCTGCTGCACCGCCAACTGGAGCGCCAGGCGCGCATTCAGCGCTATCAGGGCGGCGGCACCGAAACGGACCTGAACCCGGAGTTGGCCAAGCGCAACGCCGGCCCGAAGAAGAAGCCCGCTCGCAATGAATTCAGCGAGGACCAGGTCGAGCAGCTAACGTCGGCGTTCTTGGATCAGTGCTTCGATTACCAGCGGGACTGGTACCGCGCCGGTAATCAGCGCACCCGGGCGATTCTCAAAAGCCGACAAATCGGTGCGACCTTCTACTTCGCTCGCGAGGCGCTGATAGACGCGTTGACGACCGGGCGTAACCAGATCTTCCTGTCGGCCTCGAAGAGCCAGGCGCACATCTTCAAAGCGTACATCCAGGCGTTTGCTCGCGAGGTGTGTGGCGTGGAGGTGACCGGCGATCCGATCATCCTCGCCAACGGCGCCGAGCTGCATTTTCTTGGCACCAACGCCCGCACCGCCCAGGGCTACCACGGCAATTTCTATTTCGATGAATTCTTCTGGACCTTCAAGTTCAACGAGCTGAACAAGGTGGCCAGCGGCATGGCCATGCAGAAGCGCTACCGCCGCACTTACTTCTCCACGCCTTCGAGCATGGCCCATGAGGCGTACAGCTTCTGGACGGGCGAGCGCTTCAACAAGGGCAAGCCAGCGGCGCAGCGGCTCAGCATCGACGTCGGCCACGACGCCCTCCAAGGCGGCCGGCTGTGCGAGGACCGCATCTGGCGGCAGATCGTCACCATCCTCGATGCCGAAGGCCGCGGCTGCCACCTGTTCGACCTTGAAGAGTTGAGGCTGGAGTACGACGCCGAGGCCTTCGCCAACTTGCTGATGTGCCAGTTCGTCGATGACGGCGCGAGCATTTTTCCGCTGACGGTGTTGCAGCGGTGCATGGTCGACAGTTGGGAGGCCTGGGCGGACGACTATAAGCCCTTCGCAGCCCGGCCCCTTGCTAATCGCGCTGTGTGGGTGGGCTACGACCCCGCCGAAACCGGAGACACCGCTGGCTTGGTGGTGGTCGCGCCGCCGTTGGTGCCTGGTGGCAAATTCCGCGTGCTTGAGCGTCACCAGTTCCGGGGCATGGACTTCGCCGCCCAGGCTGAGGCGATTCGCCAGGTGACGCGGCGCTATTGGGTGACCTACATCGGCATCGATGTCACCGGCATGGGCGCAGGCGTGGCGCAACTGGTGCGCCAGTTCTTTCCTGGGCTGGTGACCTTCAGCTACTCCCCTGAGGTGAAGACCCGGCTGGTGCTGAAGGCGTGGGACGTGATCCACAAAGGGCGGCTGGAGTTCGATGCCGGGTGGACGGATTTTGCCCAGGCGCTGATGGCGATCCGTAAGACAGTCACGGCGAGTGGGCGGCAGTTTACGTATACGGCGGGGAGGACGGATTCGACTGGGCACGCGGACTTGGCGTGGGCGCTGTTCCACGCGCTGCACAACGAGCCGCTGGAGGGGCAGACGGGGGTGAATACTGGCTTTATGGAGATTTACTGATGACCACTTCCGAGTTGGCCACCGCACCGGGCGCCCGCGTTGAAGCCTTTACGTTCGGTGAACCGGTGCCGGTGCTGGATGGGCGCGAAGTGCTGGACTGCTGCGAGTGTTGGTTCAACGGGCGTTGGTATGAGCCGCCGGTGGCCCTGGAGGGGCTGGCCCGGGCAACGGGCGCCAGCGTGTTCCTTCGGTCTGGCCTGAACTTCAAGCGCAACGCCCTGGCACGCACCTTCATTCCCCATCGGCTGCTCAGCCGTGCGGGGTTCGAGCAGTTCGCCCTGGACTGGCTGTGGTCGGGCAATGCCTACCTCGAAAAGCGCCTCTCCCGCCTGGGTGGGCTGATCAGCCTGCAGCCCACGCTCGCCAAGTACATGCGGCGCGGCGAGGGCGCGGACAGCTTCTTCCAAGTGCGCGGTTGGCAGGATGAGCTTGCGTTCGAACCCGGCGCCATCTGCCACATCCGTGAGGCGGACATCAGCCAGGAAGTGTATGGGCTACCCGAGTGGCTGCCGGCGCTGCAGAGCGCGTTGCTGAACGAGTCCGCCACCTTGTTCCGGCGCAAGTACTACAACAACGGCAGCCATGCCGGCTTCATCCTCTACCTGACGGACACGGCCAATAACGAGGTGGACGTGGAGGGTATCCGCACCGCGCTGAAGTCGGCCAAGGGGCCGGGCAATTTCAGGAACCTGTTCGTGTATGCGCCGGGTGGGAAGAAGGACGGCATTCAGGTGATTCCGGTGAGCGAGGTAGCCGCAAAGGATGAATTTAGCTCGATCAAGAACGTGAGCCGCGATGACGTGCTGGCCGCGCTGCGCATACCGCCGCAGCTGATGGGCATTGTGCCGCAGAACGCCGGCGGCTTCGGCTCGATCAAGGATGCCACCGAGGCGTGGCTGGAAAACGAACTCGCACCGATCCAGGCGCGCTTGCAGCAGATAAACGAACACCTGGGCGAGGAGGTGGTGCGTTTTGCCGCTGCCGAGCCTGGCCAACGTGCCGGCCCTGCAGCTGGCTGAATACCCCCTGGTCAACGGCCAAAGAAGGATGCCAATGACGTTACCGATAATGTCCTGGATGGGCGGCAAGCGCCGCATGGCAAAACATATCCTCCCTGAATTTCCTGAACACGACTGCTATGTGGAACCCTTCTGCGGTGGCGCGGCGCTGTTCTTCATGAAAGAGCCCAGCCGTGTGGAAGTGATCAACGACCTGGACGGCGAAGTGGTGAATCTGTACCGGGTGATCGCCAACCACCTGGAGGAGTTCGTCCGCCAGTTCAAATGGGCGTTGGTGAGCCGCACCATGTTCGACTGGGCCAAGCTGCAAGCGCCGGCGACGCTCACGGATATCCAACGAGCCGCACGGTTTTTCTATCTGCAGCAGCTGTGCTTTGGGGCCAAGCCCACAGGGCGCACGTTTGGTACATCGACCACTACGGCGCCGAAACTGAACCTGCTGCGCCTGGAGGAGAAGCTCAGCGAGGCGCACCTGCGGTTGGCCAGGGCCACCGTGGAGCATCTGGATTGGAAGGAATGCATCCGGCGGTATGACCGGGAGCACACGTTGTTCTATCTGGACCCGCCGTATTGGGCAACGGCTGGGTATGGGGCGGGAGCGTTTGCGTTCGAGGAGTATGAAGCGATGGCTGAGCTAGCGCGCTCGATTCAGGGGCAGATGGTGATTTCGGTCGGTGATCACCCGGCAATGCGGGAGATATTTGCGGGG
>NZ_JANZKJ010000002.1 GCF_025642975.1 Pseudomonas sp. RIT-PI-S | reverse complement strand
TTGGTGGCCACCGACGGCACCACGCCGGTTCCAGGCAGCGCCACGCCGACCGTGACCTTGGTGAACGACGCGCCAGAAGTGACTCTGGCCGGCAATAACTACACCGAAAACGGCAACCCGGTTCCCATGGTGACCGGCCTTGCCATCGCCGACGAAGACAACAGCACGCTGCAAAGCGCCAAGCTGACCTTGTCGAACCTGCAAGCCGGTGACCAGTTCACTTCGACCTTGGTCAGCGGTGCATTGGCCACCAGCGGCACGGTCAATGGCATCCACTACACTACCAGCTTCGCCAACGGCACCGTGACCGTGAACCTGGACGGCGTCGCCGACCGCAGCACTTATGAGGCAGTGATCAATTCGATTCGCTTCCAGGCCCAAGGCGATAACCCGAGCACCACGCCGCGCAGCTTCACCCTTGAAGTGACCGACACCGGCATCGGCGGCGTAGCGGGCAGTGCCAAGACTTCGGTCGTGGCCAGCGGGCAGATCACCGTCACCGCGGTTGACGACCCGAGCGTACTCGGCGCCGATACCGCCACTGTCAAGGAAGACGGCGTTGCTACCGGTAACCTGCTGAGCAACGACATCGACGTAGACAATGCTTTGAGCGTCAGCTCCATCAGTGTTGGTGGCAAGGCCTACGCCACTGGCACGGACGTGGACCTGGGCATTGGCAAACTGAATGTGGGCGCCGATGGCAGCTACACCTTCACCCCGAAAGCCGATTGGGCAGGCCAGGTGCCGGAGGTGACGTACACCACCAACACCGGCTCCACCAGCACCCTAAACATCACCGTCACCCCGGTCGTGGATATTCCGGTGGTAACAGTGGGTTCGTCGGCGATCACCTCAACCGGGCTGAACAAGGACACCTGGACCACGCTGTCCAAGGATGCGCTTGGGACCAACGGCAACGGCGCTGCTACCTCCGCGCTGATCAGCACGGTCGGCCAGGCAGCCGTAGTCAACCCAACGGTTCATGGCGTGACCTCCATGAGCAGCAACGGCGATGTTGCCGCAGGTACCGCCACCAAGCTCAGCGGGCTGATTTACCTGGAAGCCGGCAAAACCTACAGCTTCAGCGGCAGCGGCGACGACAGCCTGGCGATTACCCTCGGTGGCACCACCGTCGCGACCGCCAGCTATGGCACCAAGAGCGGCGCGGTAAGCAGTACCAGCTTCACGCCGACCGATACCGGCTACTACACCATCGACCTGTACCACTACAACCAGAGCGGCCCGGGTAACTACAACGTGGCCCTGCTGGTGAATGGCGTAAGCACCTCGCTGGGTAGCCTGGTGACCTTCGGCAGCGTGCAGGACATGACCAATGCCGGCCTGAACGTTTCCGCCCTGCACGGCAGCAACGGCGAGGGTTACTACACTGCCAGCAGCCTGAATCATGGGCTGGAAGACACCGCTATCAAGCTGGCGCCGATCAGCGTGACCTACGGTGACACCACTGACGGCTCGGAGACCCACGTCACCACCCTCAGTGGCGCGCCAGCCGGTACCACGCTGACCGACGGCATCAAGACCATCGTCTTCGGCAGCAGCGGCTCGGTAGTGATCGACGGCCTGGACCTGTCCAAGCTGAGCATCAATACCCCAGCCAACTACAACGGCAGCTTCACCCTTACCGTGACTGCGACAGCCACCGAACAGGGCGTGGCCAAGGCTGAAGTAGTCACCGGCAACCTCACCGTAACGGTAGATGCGGTCAATGACGCACCGGTGGTGAACCTCACCCCGGCCCCGGGCAACACCGCAGACCTGACCTACACCGAGAACGACCCTGCCACTGCGCTGGTCAAGCAACTGAGCATCACCGATGCGGACAACACCACGCTCAAGAGCGCGACCGTCACCTTGAGCAACGCTCAAGCCGCAGACGTGCTCAAGGCCGGGACCTTGCCAAGCGGCATCACCGCCACCGTGGACACCAGCGTCAGCGGCAAGATCACCGTGACCCTGAGCGGCACTTCGTCGCTGGCCAACTATGTGGCCGCGATCAAGTCGATCACCTTCGCTAATACCAGCGAAGACCCAAGCCCGGCGGACCGTACATACACCGTGGTGGTCAACGATGGCGGCACCAACTCCGTCGCTGTCAGTGGCGTGGTCCATGTGATGCCAGTCAACGATGCGCCAGTGGTTGCCAACAGCACCGCCAGCGGCGACGAAGACACGACTATCCGCGTGGCGTTGAGCGGCACGGACGTGGACGGCAGCGTTCACCACTTCACCGTTACGTCGCTGCCGACCAACGGCGTACTGCTGCTTAACGCCAACGACCCCACCAGCATTGTGCATGTCGGCGACACCATTACCGCCAGCGGTAACGGCGCCAGCCTGTACTTCGTGCCAAACGCGAACTGGAACGGCAGCACCAGCGTTGGCTACACCGCCACCGACAACCAAGGCGCCACCAGCAGCACCTCAGCGACCGCCACCATCAACGTGGCCTCGGTCAACGATGCGCCGACCGTAGTCAACAGCGTTGCCGTCGGCAACGAAGACACGACTATCCGCGTAGCGCTGAGCGGCACGGACGTGGACGGCAGCGTTCACCACTTCACCGTTACGTCGCTGCCGGCCAACGGCGTACTGCTGCTTAACGCCAACGACCCCACCAGCGTTGTGCATGTCGGCGACACCATTACCGCCAGCGGTAACGGCGCCAGCCTGTACTTCGTGCCAAACGCGAACTGGAACGGCAGCACCAGCGTTAGCTACACCGCCACCGACAACCAGGGCGCCACCAGCAGCACCACGGCGAACGCGACCATCAACGTTGCGGCGGTGAACGACGCACCTGTGGCTGGCGTAGGTACTGCCACTACCGCCGAAGACACCGGCGTTGTGCTCAAGTGGGCCAACTTCAACGTGTCGGACGTAGACAGCCCTGCCAGCAGCATGACCGTGCAGATCACCGCACCTGCGGCCAACCAGGGCAGCCTGCAATACCTCAACGGCACCACATGGGTGACGCTGACCGCAAACGCCACGCTGGTGATCGCACAGTCGGTTATCGAAGCCGGCAAGCTCAAGTACGTCCCGTACCAGGACGCTTCCGGCGTAGTCAGCCTGACCTACAAGGTTTCCGACGGCAGCGCCTACAGCAACAGCTCCAGCGTGGATATCACGGTCACGCCGGTGGCCGACACGCCGACCCTGACCGTCAGCGGCAGCACCACCGCGGCCGAGAATGGTTCGACCACCTTCAAGCTGGTCGCCGCAGCCACCGACACCGATGGTTCGGAAACCGCCACGGTCACCAAGATCAGCAGCATCCCGGTGGGCGCGACCCTGTCCGACGGCAACGGCCACAGCTTCACCGCTACTGCCAGCGTGACCGAAGTGGATGTGAGCCAGTGGACCGTCAGCAACCTGACCTACACCCCGGCGGCCTACCACAACGGTACCGACACGCTGACCGTGACCACGGTGTCCAAAGAGGCGAACTCCACCTCCACAGCGACCCTCACCAGCAGCTTACCGATCACCGTCACCCCGGGTGTTTACGCGCACCAGGATGGCAAGGCCGGCACCGACACCGTAACCGGCACCACCGGCCACGACATCATCGTCGGCGACGTATCGGGCACCCAACTGGTCAAGGGCCAGAACTACAACATCGCGTTCATCGTCGACAGCTCGGACAGCATGGGCAGCGACGGTGTGTCCAAGGCCGTAGACTCGCTGACTTCGGCATTCAAGTCTCTGCAGGCCAGCGCGGTCAGCAGTGGCGCGGGTACCGTGAATGTGTTCTTGGTGGACTTCGATACCAACGTGCAGAAGTCCGTGTCGGTCAACCTCGCCGATAGCGACGCGCTGTCCAAGTTGACCGCGGTTCTGAACTCCATGACCTCCGGTGGCACCACCAACTACGAGGACGCGTTCAAAACCACCGCCAACTGGTTCGAAAGCTCCACGGCGACCAGCAACACCAACGCCACCAACCTGACGTACTTCATTACCGACGGCGAGCCGAACACTTACCAGAAGAGCGAAAGCACAGACCCGACGCTCTACACCACTGGAGGCAAAACCTACTCGCTGGACGATGTGGTGAACGTCAACACCTACACCATCAATTCCGGCAAGGCAGTGACCGCCGTGATCGATGGCACCACCCGCACGCTGATCGACACCTCCGGCAAGGTGTACAGCTGGACGTACAGCCTCTGGACGGGCTGGACCTCCAAGGTCCTTGGCACCATTCACGCCCAAGGCGATGGCACCTATGAGGTGTCCACCACCGACAGCAGCGCTGCCAGCGGTGGCTCTACCTCGACGGCCACCACCAACGGCACTGATGCATTCAAACTGCTCAGCAGCCTGAGCACCGTGGATGCGATCGGCGTGAAGTCCTCGATCACCGCCGCCAAGCTGGTGCCTTACGACACCGACGGGAAAGTCCAGGCCAACGTCGATCCAGCGGACCTGGCCAAGGCAATCCTGGGCCATAACGTGGCTATCGCGGCCGGTGATGACACCATCTCCGGCGGCACCGGCAACGACATCCTGTTCGGCGATGCGATCAGCCTCACCGGTAACAGCAACGAAGGCGTGGAAGCACTGCGCGCCTACGTGGCAACCACCACCAAGGTCACCAGCGTGACCGACTCGGCGCTGCACCAGTACATCACCGAGCACGTGGCAGATATCGCCAAGCTGACCGGCACGGGTTCGGGCGGCAACGACAGCCTGCTGGGCGGTGATGGCAACGACATCCTCTTCGGCCAGGGTGGTAACGACACCCTCAACGGCGGGGCGGGCAACGACATCCTGGTGGGCGGTACCGGCAACGACACCCTCACCGGTGGCGCGGGCGCTGATACCTTCATGTGGGTCAAGGGCGACACCGGCACAGACACCATCACCGACTTCAACACCAAAGAGGGCGACGTGATCGACCTCAGCGACCTGTTGTCGGGCCATGGCAGTGACCTCACCCAGTACCTGCAGGTCGGCACCGCCAGCGATGGCTCTGCGACCCTGATGGTCAGCAGTGCCGGCAAGCTCAGCTCCACGGCGTCGGCTGCTACCAACGCCGCGGCGGCAGACACCACCATCAAGGTCACGGGCATTGGCTACGATGCGCTCAAGAGCCTGGTGGCTGGCGCCGACGCCCATATCAAGGTGGATCACGCCTGATCAGGCGCTGCCCAGTGAGTTCACGCTCGCTGGGCAGCGGTAGCTGGGTAGCAGGGCGATGGCCTATGCTAGCGGCCACGCCCAAGGCCACGCTGAATACGAGGATGCACAGATGTTTTATGTCGAGCGCAATGCCGAAGGCCGCCTGATGCGCGTGCAGCCGACGGAGTTTGCCGGTTACACCGAGACCCTGGCCGCCGACCACCTGGACATCCAGGCTTGGTTCAGCAGCGAGGCCGTAGAGGTCAGCCTCAAGCAGTTGCAACAAAGCGACCTGGACATGGTTCGGGTACTCGACGACCTGATTCAGCTGCTCACCAGCAAAGGGGTGATCCGCATCACCGACCTGCCACCGGCCGCCCAGGCCAAGCTGATAGACCGCACCCAGGCACGTGAAGCCTTGGGCGGCCTTAGCCGGCTGATCAACGACGAAGAAACCGGGCTCATCTGAGCCCTTTTTTTTATCCTCCGCGCAACGTGTCGGAGATTCCAGGGCTGCCCGCAAGCGCCAACCCGTAGCAGCCTGCCGGCGACAGGCGCTAAACGGAGCTGCGTCTGGTCGCGGGCAAAGCCCGGCTGTTACGGCTTTGGCGCGTAGGAGCTGGCGCCAGCCTGCGAACCCTGCGCCACTGGTCGCCAACCCCTAGCAACGCAGCCTGCCAGCGACAGGCGCTACACGGAGCTGCGTCCAATCGCGGGCAAGCCCGGCTGCTACGGCTTTGGCGCGTAGGAGCTGGCGCCAGCCTGCGAACCCTGCGCCACTGGTCGCTAACCCGTAACAACGCAGCCTGCCAGCGACAGGCGCTAAACGGAGCTGCGTCTGATCGCGGGCAACCCGGCTGTTACGGCTTTGGCATGTAGGAGCTGGCGCCAGCCTGCGAACCCCCGCGCCACTGGTTCGCTAACCCGTAACAACGCAGCTTGCCAGCGACAGGCGCTACACGGAGCTGCGTCTGGTCGCGGGCAAAGCCCAACGGCTACAGCTTTGGCATGTAGGAGCTGGCGCCAGCCTGCGAACCCTGCGCCGCTGGTTCGCCAACCCGTAGGTTCCAGGGTTGCGGGCACGCCCTTCCCCGCCACCATCGATCACTCCACCCATTTGTAACTATTGACTACAAAGCCGCCTTGATCGAATATTGATAGTTAGCAACCTATCAAATAGACGGCGCCTGTGAACAACCTCGACAAGCTCCAGCTCAATATCAGCAGCGGCATGGTCGCCGCCGCCCGGCATTGGCGGCGTATCTGCCAGACCACTTTGGCCAACTACGGTATCTCCGAAGCCTGCGCGGTGCCGTTGCTGGTGATCGTGCGCTTGGGTGACGGTGTGCGCCAGGTCACTGTGGCCCACGCTGCAGGTTTAGAGAGCCCGTCGCTGGTGCGGCTGCTCGACCAGCTGTGCGCGCAGGGCTATGTGCAACGTACCGAGGACGCCACCGACCGCCGAGCCAAAGCATTGAGCCTTACCGCCAAGGGCCGCGAGCTGGCCGAAGCGATCGAAGGCGAGCTGGTGCGGTTGCGCCGCGACGTGCTGAAGAACGTTGACGCGGCCGACCTGGAAGCGGCGCTGCGGGTGGTACGGGCGTTCGAAGACGCGGGGCAGGGGTCGGCCGTATGGGCTTCCTGAAAGGCTTTTTCAGCGACCTCCCGCCTGCCCAGGATTGGTGGTACGGCGTACGTACCTTTACCGCCTCCATGCTGGCGCTGTACGTCGCCTTGAAGCTGGAAATGCCCAGGCCGTACTGGGCGATGGCGACGGTATATATCGTCTCCAGCCCCTACGTTGGCCCCACCAGCTCCAAGGCCGTGTACCGCTTCCTCGGCACCCTGCTGGGGGCCAGTGCCGCCGTGCTGTTGGTGCCGTTGTTCGTGCAGGCGCCGGTGCTGCTGGCCATCGTGGTCGCGCTCTGGACCGGCACGCTGTTATTCCTCTCTCTGCACCTGCGCACCGCTAACTTTTATGCGCTGATGCTGGCGGGCTACACCATGCCGATGATTGCCTTGCCCGTGGTGGACAACCCTACCGCAGTCTTCGATGTGGCCTCGGCGCGGACCCAAGAGATCTTTATCGGCATCGTGTGCGCGGCGATCGTGGGCGCCATCTTCTGGCCGCGCCGCCTCGCCCCGGTAGTGGCTGGCGCGCTGGATAAATGGTTTGCCGAGGCCGACGACTACAGCCTGCGCTATCTTTCGCGCGCCGTCAGTGCCGAGGAAGTCGGCCCGCTGCGAGCCTCCATGGTGGTGACTTTCAATTCCCTGGAGCAGATGATCGGCCAGCTGCCCCATGAAGGCGCCACCCCACAGAGCGTGCGCAACCGCAAAGAGCTACGTGGGCGGATGATTCACCTGTTGCCGACCATCGATGCGCTGGACGACGCCCTGGTCGCGCTGGAACGCCGCACGCCGGAGCTGTCAGCACGCCTGGCTCCGGTGCTGGAGCACGCTCGCCGGTGGCTGCAAAACAGTGCTAAGGCGCCGAGCGAAGCAGCCTGGCAGGCCCTGCATCACCATATCGACCAGCTGCGCCCTTCCACCGAGGCCATGGGCGAGCGGCACCCCTTGCTGCTGGCCAATGCCTTGTACCGGCTGGAGGAGTGGGTCGACCTCTGGCAGGACTGCCGCACGCTGCATGTGGCCATCCGAGACGAGCAACGCGAGCCTTGGAAGGCTGTATATCGGCACTGGCGGCTGGGCCGGCTAACGCCTTTCTTCGACCGCGGGCTGATGCTGTATTCGGCCATGTCTTCAGTGACCGCGATCATGGCCGCCTCGGCGATCTGGATACTGACCGGCTGGGCCGACGGTGCCAGCGCGGTCATCCTGGCGGCGGTGTCTTGCAGCTTCTTCGCCGCCATGGACGATCCTGCCCCGCAGATCTATCGGTTCTTCTTCTGGACATCCGTGTCAGTGGTGTTGTCTGGGCTGTACCTGTTTCTGGTGCTGCCCAACCTGCATGACTTCGCCATGCTGGTGCTGGCGTTTGCCGTGCCGTTCATCTGGATCGGCGCACTCACGGTACAGCCGAAGTTCTACCTGGGGACCTTGCTGACCATCGTCAACAGCTCCACGTTTATCAGCATCCAGAGCCAGTACGACGCGGACTTCATGACGTTCATCAACGGCAACCTGGCAGGCCCCGCCGGGCTGCTGTTCGCGTTCTGTTGGACCCTCGTGGTGCGGCCCTTCGGCACCGAGGCGGCGGCACGGCGGCTCACCCGCTTCGGCTGGCAAGACATCACTCGCCTGGGCGAGCCCGGCACCCTCCAAGAGCATCGGCAAATGGCAGTGCACCTGCTGGACCGGCTGATGCAGCTGCTGCCGCGCCTGGGCCAGGCAGGGCAAGATACCGGCGGCGCCCTGCGCGATGTGCGCGTGGCGCTGAACCTGCTGGACCTCCTGGCCTATGCCCGCCGCGTGGATGCCAACGCGCAAACGCTGCTGCGCCAGGTGGTCGAAGAGGTGGCCGCGTACTTTGCTGCCTGCCTCAAAGCCGGCGAACGGTTGCCCCCGCCCATGAACGCCCTCAAAAGCATGGACCGCGCACGCCGTGCCTTGAACACCTGCCTGAACGCTGAAGCTTGCCCCCACTTGCTGCTGGCCCTGAGTGGCCTGCGCCTAGCGTTGTTGCCCGGGACCCAGGTCGTGATCGAAGGGGAAATCGTCGAGGAGCTGCCGCCTTATGGGATCGATGGAGCACCGCTGTGATCGGTGAACTGGATATCGGCGGGATTTTCCTGCCTACGCTGCTCGGGATCATGGCAATCGCCTATGTCCTGTTTCTTGCCGTGCATGCCGTGCTCAACCGGCTGCACTTCTACCGCCTGGTGTGGCACCGGGCACTGTTCAACATCGCCCTTTACACCGTGCTGCTCAGCGCGGTGGACGTAATCTGCCGAAGCCTGATGACATGAAAAAACCTTTGCTGACCTTTGGCCGCCTGCTGTTGACCCTGATCGTGGTGGCGCTTGCCGTGGTGCTCGTGTGGCGCATGGTGATGTATTACATGTTCGCCCCCTGGACCCGCGACGGGCACATCCGCGCCGATATCGTGCAGATCGCTCCGGATGTATCGGGCTTGATCGAGCAAGTGCCGGTGCATGACAACCAGTGGGTAAAGCGTGGCGACGTGCTCTTCACCATTGACCAGGATCGCTTCCGCCTGGCCCTGCGCCAGGCGCAGGCGGGCCTCGCGGACCGCAAGGAAACCCTGGCCCAGGCACAACGCGAAAGCAAACGTAACCGCGGCTTGGGGAACCTGGTGGCCAAGGAGCAACTGGAGGAAAGCCAGTCTCGCGAAACCCGTGCCCAGGCTGCCGTGCTGGAGGCTCAGGTTGCGGTGGATGCCGCCCAGCTCAACCTGGACCGCTCGGTAATCCGCAGCCCGGTGAATGGCTATGTGAACGACCGCGCCCCGCGCGAGCATGAATTCGTCAGCGCCGGCCACCCGGTGCTGTCGGTGGTCGATGGCGATTCGTACCATATCGACGGCTATTTCGAAGAGACCAAGCTGTCGCACATCCGCATCGGCCAGGCCGTGGACATTCGCGTGATGGGCGACCCCCTGCACCTGAGCGGGCGCGTGCAGAGCATTTCTGCCGGCATCGAAGACCGCGACCGCAGCAGCGGTAGCAACCTGCTGCCTAACGTAAACCCTGCGTTCAGCTGGGTGCGCCTGGCGCAGCGAATTCCCGTGCGGATCGCCTTCGATCAAGTGCCGGCGGACTTTCGCATGATCGCCGGGCGTACCGCCACGGTGTCGTTGCTCGACGACGCACCGGTGGCCGGCCAGCAAGGGGCGGCGCAATGAGCATGGCTTTGCGTACGCTGGCGCTGGCCGCATTGGCCAGCCTCGCGGCCTGCCAGGCCGTCGGGCCGGATTACCACGTGCCCGGGGCCGCCGCGCTGAAGCGGCCAGACCTGCAAGGCACGCTCGCCAGCGACAACCCTAACGTGGTGTCGGCGCCGGTGCCGGGCAACTGGTGGCAGCTGTACCACGACCCCCGCCTGGACCAACTGGTACGTGAAGCACTGGCCTCCAACACAGACCTGCGCGTGGCCGCCGCCAACATTGCTCGGGCCCGCTACCAGACCGAACAGGCCGAAGCCGAGGGCGGCTTTAGCGCCAGCGCCAGTGCCGAAGCGCAGCGCTTGCAGGAGTCGGGTCAGGCTTTCTTGCTGACGGAGAAGGTGCCGGTGGCGAACGTAGGCGGGGCGCAGATCAAAACCTCTTACCAGTTCGACCTGTGGGGCACGCTCAAGCGCGGGGTGGAAGCGGCCAACGCCAACACCGATGCCGCCCAGGCCGCGGCCGACACCGCCCGCATCACCGTGGTCGCTGATGTGGTGAGGGCCTACACCCAAGTGTGCGCCGCCAACGAAGAGCGCGACATCGCCCTGCACTCGCTGGACCTGCAACAGCAGGGTGTGAACCTCGCACAGCGCTTGCGTGACGCCGGCCGTGGCGACGAGACCCAGGTGACCCGCACCCAGACGCAATTCAAGTCGTTGCGGGCTGAGCTGCCACGCTACCAGGCGGCGCGAGCCGCAGGGCTCTATCGGCTGTCGATGCTGCTGGCGCGGCCGCTTGACCAACTGCCGGCGGGGGTAGGGGACTGCGCCGAGCTGCCGCACATTGCCCAGTTGTTGCCGGTAGGCGATGGCGCCAGCCTGCTCAAGCGCCGCCCAGACATCCGCCGCGCTGAACGTCAATTGGCCGCGGCCACCGCGCGCATCGGCGTCGCCACCGGCCAGCTTTATCCGGATATTCGTATTGGCGCGACGGTAGGCACCGTTGGCCTGCTGGAAGACCTGGGCGACCCCTCCACCAACCGTTGGGGCTTCGGCCCCATGATCAGCTGGACGCTGCCTACCAATGGCGCCCGCGCGCGCATTCGTGAGGCAGAAGCTGCTACCCAGGGCGCGCTGGCGGGGTTCGATGGCACGGTTCTCAATGCGGTGCGCGAAGCACAAACCAGCCTGGCGAGCTACTCCGCCGCGCTGGCCCGCCGCGACGCCCTTGCCGAGGCCGAACGCTCCGCCCATGAAGCGGCCGACCAGTCCCACCAGTTCTACCTTGCCGGGCGCCAGTCGTTCCTCGAAGACCTGCAAGCCACCCGCACCTACACCAGCGCCCGCGCCCAGCTGGCCGAGGCCAACACTCAGGTAGCCATGCAGCAGATCGACCTGTTCCTGGCGCTGGGCGGGGGGTGGGAGGCCCAAGGGGAACAGTAATAGGTTGTCTCGCGTGCCTTCCGTAGCACACAGCTGCTGGCGACCGGCCGTGACACGATGCCGGCGGCCGTCCCGGGCAAGCCTAGCTGCTATGGGATCTCCAGGTATGTAGGCGACGCCGCGAAGCGTCTGTCTCACGTAGCAGCACGGCTTGCCGGCGACCAGGCGCTACACGGTACCGACGCCATCGCGGGCAAACCCAGCTGCTACGGGATCTCTAGGTGCAGGGCTTTATCGCAACAAGCTGAACACACCCTTGGCGCCGCGCTTGATGCGTTCCATCTCGCGGCTGATGGAGAACTCGCCGGCTTCTCGTCGGCGACGGTTGAGCTGCACGTTAACGGCCTTGGCATACAACGCTTGCAGGCGCTGTTGCAGTTCGGCCAGGCCGAACGCGCTTTGCCCGGGTGGTAAGGCGATTGCCACCAGCTCGGGCAGGTCCAGCAATTGGCTGTTGTAGGCAGCGGCCTCCTGCACCGCGCGGGCGGCCTTGCTGCCATCGCCAAAGGTAAAGTCCGCCGGCCAGCTGCCACCGGGAAGCAGGCGGTCGGCCTGGGTCAGCACCGCCAGAATGGCCGGCGGTTCATGCTCGAGGTTTTCCGGGCGGGCGAACCACAGCTTGAGCTTTTCCCGGAACTGGCGGTCCAGCGCCCGCGCCGGCTGGTTGGTCTTCAAGGCCCACAACAGCAGGTCGCACTCGCGCACCTCCTTGAACACCAGGGTGTCCACGTCCTCGCTGCCATCCAGCCCCGGCAGGTCGACCAGGCGGATGTTAGGCGCCCCTTCGATCGCGTACTCATATACCGCCGCGCCGTCGGTGGCGGGCAGGGCACTGACTTCGGCGTTGAGGCTGCCGGTGAGGGCGTTGATCAGCGAGGACTTGCCCGCGCCCACCTGGCCCAGCAGGCAAATGCGCACGGGGTCCAGCGGCGGCGCCTTGCGTTGGTCATCGCGGGTGGTCACCCGGGCCTTTTGCAGCTGGTCGTCATCCAGGCGGAAATGCCCGCCGTAGAGGTCGATGGCCGCGCGCAGTACTTCCATCAGCAACAGGTATTTCAAGCGGTTCTGCAGTTCGTCGCTCAGGCCGCTGAATACTTCTCCGCGAATCTGCGTGAGCGCCTCGGCCACCAGGCCTTGGGGCGAGATCAGCCGCGCGGCGCGGTACAGGTTGAACACCTTGCGCGCCAATGGGCCGTAGCGTTCTACCTGCTCGTTGAGGCTCAGCAAGGTGGACAACCGAAGGTGCTCCACCCCTGGCACATGCGCCTTGAGCACGCGGCGGTAGCGCCGGCTCACCTGCTCGACGATGGCCAGCAGCTCCGGCGCGGTAAAGGCCCAGTGCGCCCGGCTGGAGCGCTCGTCATAGCGCGCGGCGACCAACCTCACCACCGCCAGGCCTGTTTGCGGCAGGGCCTGCCAGGGAAAGTCTGTGGCTACCAGCTCACAGAGCTCCGGAATCAGCGCCTGCTGCACCTCACGGTCCTTGGCGCGCCAATAGTCGGGGGTGCGTGGGGTCGCTTCCAGTGCCTCCTGCACGGCGGGCCCGACCCGCTGGCTAAAGCGCTTTCGGGCGATCAACAACCCGAGGCTGGTCAACAGAGTGCACGCCAGCAGGGTCAGGATCAGGTGCAGGATGTAGCCATAACGCAGCACCGCATACAGCCCGAAGCCAGCCAGTACCAGCACTGGCAGCACCACCGAGAGCAGGGCATAGGGCATGACCCGGTCGGACAGCCGGGTAAGGGCCGCCAGGCCGCTAAAGGTTCTTTTCATGGCGTGCTACCGGAAGAATGTGTTCGAAGGCCTGCTTATATAGCGCTTGCAACTCGGCGGCGGTAATCGGTTCGCCCCGCGACAGCCGATAGAAATATATGCAGGCCGCGCGCCCGAGGGCATAAGTGAAGCCATAGCTGGCCACCGCCGCGGAGGCACCACCGACCGTTTGCCCTACCACGGGTATGAGCTTCACCAGCTGGCGCAAACCCAGCCGCGAGGCGTATTGCACGCCAAAACCGGTGCCCAGGGCTGCGGCGAATTCCGCCAGCAGGCGGCGGTTGTAGCTCAGCCCATATTGGTTGGCCAAGCTGTGGAGCATTTTCAACTGCACCGTGGGCACCGCCACCAAACCCACGGCGGGCAGGGCGTCGGCCGCGCCAGCGGCGCCGGCGTACCACATCACTTCTTTTTTCAGGCGTTGGAAGTTGCGCTCTTCCACATCCGCGTGGCCCTGGTCATCGAACAGCTCAGTGATGATCGGCAGGCGCGCGCCCAGTTTTTCGGTCAACGCCTGGACGCCATAGGGCTGGCCATCCGCGCCAAGAAAATCCACCGCCACGCTTTCGACCTTGCCCCAGGTCTGTTCCACCTGCTGCTGGTTGAGAGCGATGCAACGCGCACGCTCCGCCGGGTCGCTGAGCTGCAACACACCTGTATGCACCAGCAAGATTTCGCGGATTTTCCCCGAGCGGCGGATCTGCTTCAGCGCGGCCAGCACCTGCGACTGCTCTGGGTCTTCGGCCTTCATCACCAGGATCAGCGCATGGCTGTTCTGCTCGCAATTGGCCAGGTCCTCCTCGGGGTTGTAGTCCGCCTCTGCCAGGCCGCGCGTGTCCATGAAGGCCATCAGCGGGGTATCGGTGGGGTAGAGGTAGCGCGAGGAGGTCATGGTGCAGGGGCGAAACCCGGCGCCGACTTCCACCCGGTCCAGGCCGGTGAGGGCGCGAACCAGCGAAGATTTGCCCGCGCCGGTCTTCCCTAGCAACCACAGGGTTGGCAGTTGCTCGGCGCTGCGCTGGAAGGCGGTTTCCAACGCCGGGTTGGCTTCGGGGTTGAGCTTTCGGTAAACGCGGTCGAGCAGGCTCATGGTTGGGCTTCCGGTCGGGCGTTCAAGTTAGTCCCATCGTGCTGAGAAAAAGTCCTGGTGCGGCACCCTGCCGCAGCAGCGCCCTAACGCAAATTGACACAGATCAACATCTCCAAAACGCGGTTAAGCAAAATGCCAGCACCCCCAGGAGTATCGACCATGCCCGCGCACTTCGATTTTCTCAACAAGCCATTGGCAAAGGAAATCGCCGTGATCGTGCTGCTCAAGCTGGTCTTGCTTTTAGGTATCCGCGCGTTGTGGTTCCACGCGCCGGACCCCGTCAAGGACGATAGCGCCAAGGTCGGCCAGCACTTGCTCGGCTCTGTTCCCGCCTCACCTGAGAAACCTCACCCATGATTACCGAATCGGTTGTCGACCTGTCTCGACTACAGTTCGCCATGACGGCGCTGTATCACTTCCTGTTCGTCCCGCTCACGCTGGGCATGACCTTCCTGCTGGCCATCATGGAGTCGGTCTATGTCATGACCGGCAAGCAGGTCTACAAGGACATGACCCAGTTCTGGGGCAAGTTGTTCGGCATCAACTTCGCCTTGGGGGTCACCACAGGGCTGACCATGGAGTTCCAGTTCGGTACCAACTGGGCTTACTACAGCCACTACGTGGGCGACATCTTCGGCGCGCCTCTGGCCATCGAAGGGCTGATGGCGTTTTTCCTCGAGTCCACCTTCATCGGCCTGTTCTTCTTTGGCTGGGACCGCCTCTCGCGCCGCCAGCACTTGGCCGTGACCTGGCTGGTCGCCCTGGGCTCGAACCTGTCGGCGCTGTGGATTCTGATCGCTAACGGCTGGATGCAGAACCCGGTAGGGGCCGAGTTCAATTACGAAACCATGCGCATGGAGCTGAGCAGCTTCTCGGCACTGGTATTCAACCCTGTGGCCCAAGTGAAGTTTGTGCATACCGTGGCCTCCGGCTACGTCACCGGTGCGGTGTTCGTGCTGGCGATCTCCAGCTTCTATCTGCTCAAAGGCCGGGATGTCGCCTTCGCCCGCCGCTCGTTCGCCATTGCGTCTGCCTTCGGCATGGCGTCCATCCTGTCGGTGATCGTGCTGGGTGACGAGTCTGGCTATGAGATCGGCGACGTGCAGAAAACCAAGCTGGCCGCTATCGAGGCCGAATGGGAAACCGAACCGGCACCGGCCGCCTTTACGTTGTTCGGCCTGCCCAACCAGGCGCAGCAACGCACCGACTATGCGGTGAAGATCCCTTACGTGATGGGGATCATCGCCACGCGCTCGCTGGATAAACCCGTGACCGGCATCAAGGACCTGGTGGTCGAGCACGAAGAGCGTATTCGCAACGGCATGATCGCCTACGAACTGCTCGGCAAGCTGCGCGGCGGTGACCACAGCGACGCCACCCGCGCCGCCTTCGATGCGGTCCGTGGCGACCTGGGCTATGGCCTGTTGCTGAAGAAATACACCGACAAGGTAGTGGACGCCAGCGACGAGCAAGTGAAGCAGGCCGCGCTCGATTCTATTCCTGGAGTGGCATCGATCTTCTGGACCTTCCGCATGATGGTGCTGAGCGGCGTGCTGATGCTCGCGCTGTTCATCTGCGCCTTCTGGGCCTCCACGCGTAAGGTCGAGCACCGCAAGCGCTGGTTGCTCAAATGGGGGTTGTTCAGCCTGCCGCTGCCCTGGATCGCCACGCAAACCGGCTGGTATGTAGCCGAGCATGGCCGCCAGCCGTGGTCCATCGGCGAAGTGCTGCCCACTCACCTTTCGGCTTCCAGCCTGACGACGGCAGACGTGGGGGGTTCGCTGCTGGCACTGGTGGCGTTCTACACGGTGCTGTTGGTGATCGAAATGTACCTGATGATCAAATTCGCCCGCCTGGGCCCGAGCAGCCTGCACACCGGCCGTTATCACTTCGAACGCGAGGCGGCGAGCGCTGCGCCAGCACTGCCTGCTCAACCGCGCGCAACGACCCTGGCCTGAGGACCGAACATGTTCGACTATGAATCGCTGAAAGTGTTGTGGTGGGTGCTTGTGGGGGTGTTGCTGATCGGCTTCGCGGTCGCCGACGGGTTCGACCTCGGTGCAATGCTGCTGTTGCCGCTGGTGGGCCGCGACGATCGCGAGCGGCGCGTGGTGATCAACGCCATCGCGCCGCACTGGGACGGCAACCAGGTGTGGCTGATCACCGCGGGCGGGGCGCTGTTCGCAGCCTGGCCACTGGTGTATTCGGCAGCCTTCTCGGGCTTTTATTGGGCGCTGTTGCTGGTGTTGTTCGCGCTGTTCGTGCGCCCGGTCGGTTTTGACTACCGCAGCAAGGTCGAGGACAAGCGTTGGCGCCAGAGCTGGGACTGGGGCCTGTGGGTCGGGGCGCTGGTGCCTTCGCTGGTGTTCGGGGTCGCCTTCGGTAACTTGTTGCTGGGCGTACCATTCCGCTTCGACGATACCCTCCGCGCCAGCTACGAGGGGACCTTCTGGCAACTGTTGAGCCCCTTCGGCCTGCTCGCCGGGGTTGTCAGCCTGGCGATGCTCGCCGCACATGGTGGCAGCTGGCTGATGCTGCGTACCAACGGGGTGCTCGCCGAGCGCGCCCGCCGCGCGGTGATCGGCTTTGGGCTGCTGTACCTGGTGGCGTTCGTAGGTGCGGGTGCCTGGCTGGCGGTTGGTGGCATACAAGGTTTAGTGCTCGGCGGCGGCCTGGACCTGGGCGCGGCCATCAACCCGCTGGCTAAGTCAGTGCAGCCCGGTAACCCTGGCTGGATGGCCAACTATCGCCTGTACCCCTACACGGCCGTCGCGCCGCTGGTGGGCGTGCTGGGCGCGCTGCTGGCGATGGTTTCGGCCGCCTTGGGCCGCCCTGCCATGGCCTTCCTTGGCAGTGCCCTCGCCATCGTCGGCACGCTGTGCACCGCGGGCTTCGCGCTCTTCCCCTTCGTGATGCCATCGAGCCTGGACCCGGCGTCCAGCCTGACCGTGTGGGACGCGGTATCAAGCCGTACCACCCTGGGCATCATGACCGTCGCCGCGGCCATCTTTGTGCCGACCATCCTGGCCTACACGCTGTGGTGCTACTGGAAGCTCTGGGGCAAGGTGACCCCGGCGCATATCGACCGCAACCCCCACGGCCTTTACTGAAGGAGCCTTAACATGTGGTATTTCGCCTGGATTCTCGGGGTCTTGCTGGCCTGCAGCTTTGGCATCATCAACGCGCTCTGGCTAGAGGGCGCCGGCTGCCTCGACGAGGAAACCCAAGGATGAGCGCCGGGGTGGTGGCACGCGGCCTGGGCGCAGCGCCCAGCCGCGCCTTGTCGCTGATCCTGGCGGCACCTCTGAGCCTGATCGTATTGCTGCACCCGCTGGCCCTGGTGGGCGCCGATGGCCGTTATAGCCATGGCCTGCTCGCCCTAGCCATGTGGGGCATCAGCGCCGGTTTCGTTCATGGTGTGGGCTTCGATCCTCGTGCTCCGGCCTGGCGCTGGCTGCTCAGCCCGCTGCTAGCGTGGGTGCTGATGGGGCTTGGCTATGCACTTGTGTGGGCAAACTTACGCCCCGGCCTATAGCCGGAGCGTCAGCCTCCGCGGCAAGGTTTTCCGGGGGATGGGTCATCTTTCCTACGGAAACTTAAGCCTATGCCTTGTTTAGGCGCAGCGGCATCGAACCGTATAGTCCGGCTGAATTCGCAAGGAAAGGACGGGGCATGTTCGATCACCGCCAGTACGTACCGGTGCTTAAGTGGCGCCAAGGGGAATATCTGGCCCTCGCCCGCATGAGCGATGCGCTGCGCGAACGCATTACGCCCTTGCTCGAGATACCGGCCGAAGCCTGGGATTACGAACACGAGCGGCCACAGAAGAGCATCGACGAGCACATCAGCCTGTTTGGGCGCCGCCTGATGGCGACTTGGGGCAGCCTGCCGTGCTTTGTCGACTCCTGCTATCTGCCGCCGGATGCACTTTGCGCCGACGGCACACATCATTTTGAACGCTTGCTGGAGCTTGCGGCGCAGGCGGGCTGCATGGCACTGCCAGTAACCGGCCTTACCCGGCACTACCAGTACCAGGCGGCGACCGCGCGTATCGTGCGCCGGGATGGCCGCGGGCTATGCCTGCGTTTGATCAGCGAGGACTTCGACCATCCCGCGCTGGCCACCCAGGTAGGCGCTTTGCTGGCGTACATGGGCCTTGCCCCGGCTCAGGTCGATCTGGTCATCGACTTCAGCCAGCACATCGCCCGCAGCGCCACGGCCCAGGCCGGGCACGCGCGAGCACTGCTGGCACAGACACCGCAGCTGGCACGCTGGCGCAGCCTTACGCTGATAGGCACGTCATTTCCGGCGCAGGTTACCCCTGAAGATGTGTGCTCAAGCGGCGTGGTGCGCCGCTATGAATGGCTGGCCTACAAGCTGCTGCTCAAGCGCCTGGAAGCCCGCGAGCGGCGGCCGGCATTCGGCGACTACACCATTGCCCACCCACAAACCGGGCTGCTCGATCCTCGGCTCAACGATGTGCCCGCCCGGATCGAATACACCGTGGCCGATGGTTGGCTGCTGATGCAGGGCACCGAGGTAAAACGCGATGGGCGGGAACAATACCGACTCCTATGCCAGCGCGTGCTGGGCTCAGGGCAGTTCGACGGCGAATGCTTCTCCTGGGGCGACGACTACCTCTACCAATGCGCGGAGCTGGGCGCTTCCACGGGAAGCGCCTCTACGTTCACGGCCGTGGGCAATAATCACCACCTCACCCGGGTGGTGCTGGAGTTGGCGAATTTTCATGCGTTGTGAGGTAGGCCCGGACATTGATTAGGCCGTTCGGCCGTAACTGAATCCGAGCAGCATCGCCTCTGACCCACTTGTATGTAGGCACTAGCCTGTCAATAGCACTGCGTACGCCTTTCTCAGTGCGTACTCTCGTGGGCCACGCCCACCAGCTCTACCTCTGCAACCGCCACCTCCGGCTGCGCAAACACAAACATCGCGTTGGTAAGGGTATGGCTGAGGTCCCCCGCCAGGGTTAGCTGGAAGCGTTCGCCGTCGGCGTTGGCGTCGTAGCTTTTAAGGTAGGTGCTGGCACCGGTGGTGCTGACGGTGACGGCCAGGGTGCCGTTGTGGCCATCGCCCAGCCGGGTAAAGCCCAGTGCCGAGACGTCGATGTGGTCGGCGAACACGTCGAAGTCCATGATGCGGTCGCTGAAGCTATGGCTGGCATCCCGGTAGCTGTCCTGCATCGCCGTGAAGCGGTAGGTATCGGCGCCAGCCGAGCTGGTCAGGATGTCGCGGCCGGTGCCGCCGTCGAGGATGTCATTACCCAAGCCGCCATACAGGCGATCATCACCGCCGTCGCCGAGCAGTTCGCTCGTCGCGTTGCTGGCATACAACCGATCCGTTTCGCTGCTGCCAGCCTGGCGCTCGGGGCCGAACAGGACGGCGCTGGCGTTAAGTTGGCTAGCCAGGTTTCCATCGAGCACCAGCTCGAAACGATGGCCGTTGGCGTCGGCCTCGAAGCTCTTCAAATAGGTATGGGTGTGGCGGGCGTCAACCTGCACGGCCAGCGTGCCGCCATAACCATTGCCCAACCCCGAGAAACCCAGGGCTGACAGGTCGAGCCGATCCTGGTTGGGGTCGAAATCCAGGATGCGATCGCTGAAGCTGTCGGTGTTGGTGCGGTAGCTGTCATCCCGGTCGGAAAAGCGGAACACGTCTGCATGCACGCCCCCACTGAGTTGATCGCGGCCTGCGCCACCGTCTAGCAGGTCTTTGCCGCCCAGCCCGGAGATGATGTCGTTGGCGGCGGCCCCCACCATCAGGTTGTCGCTGTTGCGGCCGTCCAGATGATGCGAGCCATCGGCGAGGTCGCCGAAGGCTGTGTCCAAGGTGCCATCGGCATTGAGCTGGAGGGCCGCGAATGCCGCGTTGTCGGCACTGTTGAACGCCGCGCCGGTGAGCAGGATTTTGCCGTTTTCCAGCACGGTAATGGTTTGCGCGGCATCGCGCGCGCCTTCGAAGTCGAAGGTGGCCCTGCCATTGTTTCCGAAGGTGGAATCCAGGCTACCGTCGGCGTTCAGCCGAATCACGCTGAAGTCGTAGTTTCCGCCGCCGCTATCGCTGGTGCCGGCGATCAACAGCTTGCCATCGGCCTGCACGGCCACGGCCCGAGCGAAATCATCCCCCGTGGCTACGTCGAATGCCGCGGTGCCGTTGTGTGCGAACGTGCTATCCAGGGTGCCGTCCGCGTTATAGCGCGTCACGCTGAAGTCCGCGCCTGTCTCGGTATAGCTGTAGCCCGCCAGCAACAGCTTGCCGTCCTCCTGCAGGGTGAGTGGCGTATGGCCATCGAAGCGCACGCCCGGGGGCAAGGCGAAAGTCGCGATGCCGTTGTCGCCAAAGGTGTGATCCAGTACGCCGTTACCGAAAAAATGCACCAGGCTGAGGGTGGTGTCGCTGCTGGCGCTGGCCAGCAGGGTGCCGTTAACCAGCGCTTGCACGCTGGTATGCGACGGCGGTGAGTCTTCGGCGTCGATTGCCACGGCCGCCAATTCGTACGGCCGGCCGTTGGGGTTGCCGCTCACGGAAAGAATGCTGAGGTTGTAGCTGCCGCTGTCATAAACGATGCGGCTGGCCAGGATGTTCCCGTACGCCTGCGCCGTCAGGTCATTGCTCTCGCCAGGTGCGATGCCGGCTGGCAGCCGGCTGATTCCATCCTGGCTGTAATTGAAGTCCAGTTGCCCGGTGGCGGTGAGCTGCACCGTGGCGTAGTCGGCGCTGTCGCCATCGGACGTCAGCCCCACCATCCGGATGCTCCCAGCGGCCAGGACTGCAACGCTGTGGCTGGAGTCGTTCAAGGTGCTGATATCGATAACGGTTTTGCCGGTGCGGGCCGTGATGGCGGCGGGGGCAGAAGAAAAGGGCATGGCGTTCTCCAGGGGCGGGCCCGTTAAGGGGGCTTTATGTGAATGCCTGAAAACGTAGCCGGGAATGGGCCAAGGCGCCGGATGTTTGGTCGGGCGCTAGCGTCGGGCTGGCCCATTCGTTTTCGAACCCCTATGCGAACGGGGTCTAATTCACACATCGGCCGTGCCTTTGCCGCGGTTTCATGAAAAGCTCTGCGCCTTTCTTGCAAGGAGCAGTTTCACCCATGAGCAAAGCCCTCTCATTCGCCATTGGCGCCGTAGCCGTCGTTGCCGCTGCCAGCACCGGTGTGGCGTGGTACACCGGCACCCAGATCGAGCCTGTGTTACGCCAGCAGGTGGTGGAAGCCAACCAGCAGCTCAAGACCTCGCTCACGGGCTACCCGGCCACCGCCGAGCTTGAGCTGACCAGCTTCGAACGTCGCCTGTTCAGCAGTACTGCGCACTACGTCACCACCCTTCAGAGCCCGGAGCTCAACGGTGGCCAAGCCGTCCAAGTGGAAGCGCTCGCTAACATCGAGCATGGGCCATTCCCCTGGTCGCGGCTCAAGCAGCTGAAGCTGCTGCCAGTGATCGCCGCCTCAGACATCGCTGTGGCGAGCAGCCCGCAGCTTGTGCAATGGCTCGGTATGCCAGCTGGCCAGTCACCCATGGAGATACGTTCGTCCGCCAGCTACGGGGGTGGCCTGGACAGCCAGCTTCGCGTATTGCCCGGCCTGTGGCACGGCGAGCAGGGCGCCCTGCAATTCTCCGGGTTGGAGGGGACCATCAAGGGCACCCAAGACGGCAAGAGAATGGAGCTGGACGCCCAGGTAGGCAGCATTGAATACACCGCCATCGATACTCCGGCGCCCCTGACCATGCAAGTGCAAGGTTTGAGCATTCACACGGGCGGCGTTAAGGGCACATCTGGCTTTTATCTGGGCAACAACCAGCTCCAGGCTGAGAGCTGGCGGTTTGCCGGCTCCGGCCGACAGACGTTTGAGCTGCACAAGCCAGCGATGCTGGGCAACCTCGAAGAACTGGAGGGCAAGCTCAAGGGTTCGGTTGATTACCGCTTCGAACAGGCAAGCATTGGTGATAAGGCAATCGGCAGTGCGCAAATGCGCTGGTACTTCGATAGCCTGGATATCGCCGCAACCCGGGATCTGATGACCTTTTACCAAAAGGTAATGGCGCCCCAGGCCCAAGCCGCTGCTCAAGCACAGGCGCCTTTAGAGCCCCAGCTGACCCCTGATCAGCAGGCCGAAGTACAGGTCCTTCTCGGCCGCCTTTTGGACGGCCATCCCCACATCGAATTGCAGCCGCTGGGGTTCAAGACCACGAATGGCGAAAGCCACCTGAGCGTCGCGCTGGACCTTGCCAAGCCGGCCGATACCGCCATGGCGCCCGCACAGCTTGCCAGCCAGATCCTCACCCGCCTGGATGCCAAGCTGGTCTTGGCCAAAGGCACCATTCGCGATCTGGCAACGCTCAAGGCCCAGCTCGAAGGGCAAACCGACGTTGCCGCCTTGGCTCAAAATGCCAACGGCGCCGCTGATATGGTCGCCACCCTGGCCACCCTGCAAGGCTTGGCGAAGCTGGAGGGCGAAGACATTTCGACATCGCTGCGTTATGAAGGCGGCATGGTGGACTTCAACGGCCAGAAGATGACCGTAGAACAGTTCGCGGCGTTCGTGATGAGTGCCCTGGGGCAGGGCTAAGCGGGGAGTCGGCCGGTGCCCTCCCAATGGTGTTTCCCGGGAGAGCACTGGCCGGCTCCATACCTAGGCGTGAAGCTTTTAGCGCCCGAGTATCACCGATTGTAGGCGGCCCTGAGCCTGCTGAACGATTTGGGCCTTGGCGTTCAGATCTTGTAGCAGGCCGTTCAACTCTGCTTGCACCTTAGGATCTTGCACTGCCATCCGCGGGCCATTGATGTCGATCTGCGCTTTATGTGCACTTAGGTAATCGGCCACTTTCAGGCTGCTATCCAAGGTTTTTCTGATTTGTGGCAGCACTTCCAAAAAGGTATTGGCCGGTAGGGTGACGGTCCGCTCGTAGGCTTTGTCGTATACCGCCTTCAAATCATCCGGCTGCTTGAGCTGAGCGTGAGCGCTGTCGGTTTTAGCCTGCTGCTGTTTGAGTTGAGCGCTCATGTCATCCACACCGCTTTGTACGGCCTTCATGTCGTCACGGCGTGTAATCACATCGCTGAGCGAATGCACAGCCCCTTTCTGCAGCAGGCTGCCCAGGGGCTTCACGGCAGCGTCCATCGCGCCGTTGAAGTCGGTAATCACCGCATAGTGGGTGGTGTAGTCGCCAAAGGCCTTGGCCTCATCCGGCGTTAACTTGGGCACGTGGACCCCGGGTTTGTCCACGATGCGAGTTTGCAAAAACTGCGTGAAGGCGGCGCGCTGTTCAGGTTCTTTGTTGCCGCAGGCAATGAGCAGCAGAGGGAGCGAAAGGGCAAGCAGCCAATGAGGGCGAAACGAGACATTCATGTCTATGGAGCTCCTGGAACGAAAATATAGGCCCATCTGCATAGGGGCCCTAGTGCAGGGGGCGGCAATTTTATCGTTTCTGCTGCATGGATCCAAATAGGTTCACGTAGCCGTGATGTGCGATCAAAAGGAGGGCGTGCAGGAGAGAACCCACCAGGGAGGGGGAGGGCTAAGCTGATCTTGGGGAAGGGTGAAACAGGAAGATGGCGCACTCGGCGGGATTCGAACCCACGACCCCTGCCTTCGGAGGGCAGTACTCTATCCAGCTGAGCTACGAGTGCAAGCGGGCGCCATGATACCCATGTCGGGGGTGGCCGTCTATCCTGACAAGCTGCGCATCGTTTCCGAGGGCGTACGGTCTTATAAACAGCAGCTTCCCAAGGGCTGACGTCATGATCGAAATGCTGGCTGCGTACGGTCAGCCCTGGCGCGTGCATGGCACAGCACCTGCGCGAAGGGGCCTGCCCGAGCGATGCTGCACAACGGAATGTTCTTTTTTTCGAACAGCTATTGTCCTTTTCCGCCCCAGATCCTAGGATGCGTTTGAGATTTCAAACGCCCAGCCTATGGGCAACCTTCAGTCAACCTCAGGCTTCGCCAACGCGGGGCCAGCTTAGGGAGCCGACATGCAGCTCAAAGACGCTCAACTGTTCCGCCAGCAGGCCTACGTAGATGGCGCCTGGGCGGACGCGGACAGTGGCCAGACCCTCAAGGTCAACAATCCGGCCACTGGCGAAATCCTCGGTAGCGTGCCAAAGATGGGCAAGGCCGAAACCCGCCGCGCCATCGAAGCCGCCGACCGCGCCTTGCCGGCCTGGCGCGCGCTGACCGCCAAGGAGCGCGCGGCCAAGCTGCGCCGTTGGTATGAGCTGATGCTGGAAAACCAGGATGACCTGGGCCGCCTGATGACGCTCGAGCAAGGCAAGCCGCTGGCCGAAGCCAAGGGCGAGATCGCCTATGCCGCCTCTTTCCTGGAGTGGTTCGCCGAGGAAGCCAAGCGCGTATATGGCGACGTGATCCCGGGCCACCAGCCCGACAAGCGCCTGATCGTGCTCAAGCAGCCGATTGGCGTGACCGCGGCCATCACCCCGTGGAACTTCCCGGCCGCGATGATCACCCGTAAGGCGGGCCCTGCCCTGGCCGCCGGTTGCACCATGGTGCTCAAGCCTGCCTCGCAGACGCCGTATTCCGCACTGGCCCTCGCCGAACTGGCTGAGCGTGCCGGCATCCCTAAAGGCGTATTCAACGTAGTCACCGGCAGCGCTGGCGAAGTGGGCAGCGAGCTGACCAGCAACCCGACCGTGCGCAAGCTGTCGTTCACCGGCTCTACCGACATCGGCCGTCAGCTGATGGCCGAATGCGCCGCGGACATCAAAAAGGTGTCCCTGGAACTGGGCGGCAACGCGCCCTTCATCGTGTTCGACGACGCCGACCTGGATAAGGCCGTCGACGGCGCGATGATTTCCAAATACCGCAACAACGGCCAAACCTGCGTTTGCGCCAACCGTATCTATGTGCAAGACGGCGTTTACGACGCCTTCGCCGAGAAGCTCAAGGCCGCCGTGGCCAAGCTCAAGATCGGTAACGGCCTGGAAGAGGGCACGACCACTGGCCCGATGATCGACGAAAAAGCCGTGGCCAAGGTCAAGGAACACATCGCCGACGCGCTGAGCAAAGGCGCCACCGTGTTGACCGGTGGCGAGCAGATCGAAGGCAATTTCTTCCAGCCCACCGTGCTGCTGAACGTTCCAGCGAATGCGGCCGTGGCCAAGGAAGAAACCTTCGGCCCGCTGGCGCCGCTGTTCCGCTTCAAAGACGAAGCTGAAGTGATCGCCGCCGCCAACGACACCGAGTTCGGCCTGGCCTCTTACTTCTACGCCAAGGACCTGAGCCGTGTGTTCCGCGTGGCCGAGGCGCTGGAGTACGGCATGGTGGGTATCAACACCGGGTTGATCTCTAACGAAGTAGCGCCGTTTGGTGGCGTGAAGGCGTCCGGCCTGGGCCGCGAAGGCTCCAAGTACGGCATCGAAGACTACCTGGAAATCAAATACCTCTGCCTGAGCGTTTAATCGCCGGCAGTCACACTGGGCACTGGGTACCGCTGGGCAGTCGATCATCGCATGCTGCCTAGCGTCGAAGCGCCCTACCTGATCAGCGCCGTCGATGAGCGGCCAATGGAGCTTTCATGAGCAAGACCAACGAATCCCTGATGCAGCGGCGCATGGCCGCTGTTCCCCGTGGTGTGGGCCAGATCCACCCGATCTTCGCCGACCACGCGAAAAACGCCACCGTCACCGACGTGGAAGGCCGCGAGTTCATTGACTTCGCCGGCGGTATCGCAGTGCTCAACACCGGCCATCTGCATCCGAAGATCGTTGCCGCGGTCGAAGCGCAACTGCGCAAGCTGACCCACACCTGCTTCCAGGTGCTGGCTTACGAGCCCTACGTTGAGCTGTGCGAAAAAATCAACGCCAAGGTGCCTGGCGATTTCGCCAAGAAAACCCTGCTGGTCACCACCGGCTCCGAAGCGGTGGAAAACGCCGTGAAGATCGCCCGCGCGGCTACTGGCCGTGCCGGGGTAATCGCCTTCACCGGCGCCTACCACGGCCGTACCATGATGACCTTGGGCTTGACCGGCAAGGTCGTGCCTTACTCTGCCGGCATGGGCCTGATGCCCGGCGGCGTATTCCGCGCCCAGTTCCCGTGCGAACTGCACGGCGTGAGCGTGGATGATTCCATCGCCAGCATCGAGCGGATCTTCAAGAACGATGCCGAGCCACGTGACATCGCCGCGATCATCATCGAGCCCGTTCAAGGCGAAGGCGGCTTCTATGTAGCGCCCAAGGACTTCATGAAGCGCCTGCGCGCCCTCTGCGACCAGCACGGCATTTTGTTGATCGCCGACGAAGTGCAGACTGGCGCTGGCCGTACCGGCACCTTCTTCGCCATGGAGCAAATGGGCGTGGTGCCAGACCTGACCACCTTCGCCAAGTCCATTGCTGGCGGCTTCCCGCTCGCTGGCGTGTGCGGCAAGGCTGAAATCATGGATTCCATTGCCCCGGGTGGCCTGGGTGGCACCTACGCCGGTAGCCCGCTGGGCTGTGCCGCTGCGCTGGCGGTGATGGATGTGTTCGAGGAAGAGAAGCTGCTGCAGCGCTGCCAGGATGTGGCTGAGCGCCTGACCTCGCGGCTGCGCGCCATCCAGGCTAAGTACCCGGTGATCGGTGATGTGCGCGGCCTCGGCGCGATGATCGCGGTCGAGTTGTTCGAAGGCGGCGATAGCCATAAGCCGAATGCCCCTGCGGTCGCTCAAGTGGTCGCAAAGGCGCGCGAAAAAGGCCTGATCCTGCTGTCCTGCGGGACCTACGGCAACGTGCTGCGCATCCTGGTGCCGCTCACCTCGCCGGACGAGCAACTGGAGAAAGGCCTGGCCATTCTCGAAGAGTGCTTCGCCGAGCTGTAATCGCCTGGTGTGTCTGCTGTGAAGAACCCGCCAAAAGGCGGGTTTTTTACTTGGAGATCCTCCCGGGGCGGCCTATATATCTCTAAGGGGCGCGCCGTAGTTGCGCCTGTGGAGAGCGCCTGCATGACTGGAACGTCAAATGCGGTGCCCCGGATATTGATTGCCGAAGCGGACCCCTGGAGCCGGGACCTGCTGACCCAGCTGTTGCTCAGCGTGCGTTGCGACGCCAAGGTCGAGGTTGCCGAGGATGGCAAGCAGGCGTTGCTGGCGTTGGACCAGCCTCACGACCTCATCATCGCCAGCCGCGAGCTTCCAGGCACTGACGGCCTGGAGTTGTTGCGGCAGGTCCGCCGCGGGACCATAGCACCCGGCCTGCCGTTCATCCTGCTCAGCAGCCGTGGCGACAGCACCAGCGTTCGCGAGGCGGTGCCTCTTGCGCCCACCGCCTATCTCACCAAACCGGTCAATTTCGAAGCACTGCGCGAGCGCCTGAGCGCCTTGTTGCTCGAAGGCGGCGAGGAGGTGTTCTGTGAAGTGCCGCCGGTTATGCCGCACATCGACCTTAACGGTTTCCTGGAAACCCGCCGGGAAGCCACTGATGGGGCACCGGTGATGAACGAAGTGCATGACGCCGTGGTGCGCAGCCTCAAGGCACGCACTCTCAACCTGCGCCTGCTTGAAGAAGACATCCGTACCGACCCGCAGGTGACGGCCGTTTTGCTGGCCGCCGCCAACAGCGCCGCACGGCACCGGGAAGGGGCGGTCAACACGCTCATGCAAGCCCTTACACGGCTAGGTGCTACCCAGAGCATGAACCTGATCCTTGGCCTGGCGCTCAAGCGCAGTGCCCGCTTGGATGACCCGGCGCTGGCCGAACATGCGCAGGCCTATTGGAAGCTCTCCCTGCAAACCGCCGAACTGGCGCGCACCCTGGCTCGGCAGCAAGGTATCGATCAGGAGCTGTGCTATTGCGCCGGCCTGCTTCATCGCTTGGGCGAGCTTGCGCTGTTGCGCACTTTGCACGAATGGAAATTGGCGGCGGGCAAGCTTGAGGACGAGCAGATAGACCCTTTAGTGAAGCGCTTCGGCGCTAATTACGGTTCCGCACTACGTACCCGCTGGCGCCTGCCCCTGGACCTGCGGGAGCTGATTGCCTCGGTCTATTCCCTGGCGGGGGTTTATGGCAAACCGGCGTTGGTCATGAATCTGGCGGGGCAGCTGGCGATGCTGCCAGCGGAGGAGGACATTCAGGCGGTAGTGGAAAGCAAAGCGGCGCGTTTGTTGGGGGTCTCGAAAGTTACCCTCATGGCCCTGCGGGAGAACCTGTAGCGGCTGGCCTTGGCTGCGATGGGGCCTAGATCGGTGGCGGTACAGGTCGCAGGCAAGCCCAGCTGCTACGGGGCAGGCGGCGTGAGCCGCTCAGGACATAATGATCTGGTTCTTCCCCTGCCGCTTGGCCTGGTACATGGCCGCATCCGCGCGCGAATAGAGGTTATCCAGCGCTTCGTCTTCGACCTTGAGATTGGTCAGGCCCTGGCTCACGGTGATGCCGTAGGTCTTGCCATTGCTGCTGAAGCTCAGGCGCTGCACCTCGCGTTGCAGCCGTTCGGCGATCTGCCGCGCCATGTCTGGCGCGCAGCCCGGGAACACCGCGGCGAATTCCTCACCACCGATACGCCCGAACAGGTCGCCACGGCGCAGCGCCGCTTTGCCGCTCTCGGCAATGCGCTGCAGCACCAGGTCGCCATCCTGGTGGCCGTAGGTATCGTTGATCATCTTGAAGTCATCGATGTCCAGCAGCAGGAATGCCATGGGCGTGTCATTGAGCCGGGACTGCTCGAATTCGCGATGCGCACACTCGAAAAAGTGCCGGCGGTTGCTGCTCTGGGTAAGCACATCGGTGGTGGCAAGCCGCTGCAGCTCGCCTTCGAGGTGCTTCTTTTCGGTGATGTCTTCGGCGATGCCTACCACGATCACGCGCTGGCCGGATTCAGGCCGATGACTGATGAAGCACTTGTCGCTAAGCCAGCGGATCTGCCCGTCGGCCCGGATGATCCGGTATTCCCGGTCTTCGATGGAGCCTTTTTCCAGCACCTCGGCCAAGCTGCGCTCGGCGTAGTCCAGGTCGTCGGGGTAGATACTGTCTCGCCATTCGTTGTAGTCAGCCAGCAGCAGCCCCGCGGAGCGGCCGAATATGCGCTCGTAGGCCGGGCTGACGTAGATCATTTGCTGGGTTTCCCAATCGAACGCCCAAAGTACGGCATTCACGCTGACCAGCAAGGCACTGAACAGCTCTTCGCGTTCCTTCAGGCGTGCTACTTCGCCCTGGGCGTGCATCAGCGCCAGCAGCGTTTCGGCAGCTTCAGGGATTTGCTCGAGCGGTGTGGAGGGAGCATGTGTGTTGGCCATCATCACGGCTTCTTTTGGAACACGGCGAGGGTTGGCCCACCGACAGGTGGCCATGATATGGCCCGCTGAACCAGCGAGTATGTGCCTCAGATCCAATTTAGTGGTCAAAGTTCCCTTTGGCGCACCCTGCGAAGGCTGCGCCAGGCAGTTGGCGTCAAGCAGTAGCTGGCCGCAGGGAGTAGGTTTTCAGGCTGTCGGCGAAATCACGCAAGGACTGAATGCCGCTGGCTTCGGCCTCGTGCACCCACTCTTTCATGGCCGCCAGCATGTCGTGACCGTTGGAGCTGGTGCGCGCCCAGATCAGTTGCAGGGCCAGGCGTTTTTCATAGATCACCTTCAGCGCCTGGCTGGTTTCCAACATGGTGTTGATTCGCGCATGGTTGCGCTCGTTGAGCAGGCTCGGCTCCCGCGCGAGCAACCGCTTGGCCCGTCGCAAACGGTGGCGAAGGGAATGGTCGACTCTGGCAAGCTCCTGTTTGACCAGTGGGCCAATCACGTGTTTGCGGTACTGCGCCATGATCTGGAAGCGATTGTTGAGGATCGCCATGGCCGTGTCCATGTCCATCGAACCTTTGCCCGGAATGCGGTGAGCGATGGGCGCTATGCGGTTCACCTTTGCCAGGCGCAGGGCGCTGAACAGGCGAATCCACAGCCAGCCCATGTCGAATTCCCATTTGCGCACGGAGAGCTTGGCCGAATTGGGGTACGTATGGTGATTGTTGTGCAGCTCTTCGCCGCCGATCAGGATGCCCCAGGGCACCAGGTTAGTAGCAGCGTCGCGGCACTCGAAATTGCGATAGCCCACGGCATGCCCCAGGCCGTTCACCACTCCGGCGGCCCAGAAGGGTATCCAGATCATCTGCACTGCCCATACGGTGATCCCGATGATCCCGAATAGCAGGAGATCCAGCACTGCCATCAGCACGATACCGCCCATGGTGAATCGGCTGTACAGGTTGCGCTCAATCCAGTCTTCCGGGCAGTTCTTGCCATAGATACGCAGCGTTTCGGCGTTTTTAGCCTCCTCGCGGTAAAGCTCGGCGCCGGTGCGCATGACCGTTCCCAGCCCCTTGATCACCGGGCTGTGGGGGTCGTCGGCGGTTTCGCATTTGGCGTGGTGCTTACGATGAATGGCTGTCCATTCCCGTGTGTTCTGCCCAGTGGTGAGCCATAGCCAAAAGCGGAAGAAATGCTTGAGTGCGCCGTTGAGTTCGAGAGAGCGGTGGGCGGAGTAACGATGCAGATAGACCGTCACGGCGACGATGGTCACGTGCGTCATCAATAGGGTGGCGGCCACTACCTGCCAGGCCGTGAAGTCGAGCAAACCGTTGTACCACATGGACGAGAAGCCTCGGGGGGTGCTGGAGCGTTGCGACGAATCTATCGAGAATGCCGGTGCATGCAAACATAGGACAAGAATTTCCCGCCCAGACGGCCTCGCTTACGGCGTTTATTGGTAAGCAAATGTGTTTATTTAGACGAGCGGTGATGCTCACCGCTTATGCCTTTTAAAGCTATAAACATTCACAAATATTATTTTTGAGAATAAAACGGCGCTCTTATAGTGGGCCCAAGCCTGGCACTGCGCTGGGCAACCGATTCCATAGGAGCAAAACCATGAGCGCACCGCTGCGTAGTGTCGACGGACAGGACGAAACCGCGATTCTTCGGGAAATCCAGAGCGCTTTGCGCGACCTGCGTTTCGGCGCGGTGGAAATCACCGTTCATAACGCCCAGGTCGTACAGATCGAGCGCAAGGAAAAGTTTCGCTTGCAGAGCACTGGCTCCAAGCCCAACTAAGTTATTGCTTTCCCGACCGGTCTTCCGGAGGGCGCCAGCAGGACCATGCAGCCTCGCGTAGACGAGACGTGCAGCGCCAGCGCGCCATAAGAAAAACGCCAACATAGAAAAAGCCGCCATCAGGAGCATTACCATGTCCACCCGCCGTTTTGCGCTGGCCGCGATCACTGCCGCTTTATTCGCAGGCTCCGCCGTCGCCAAGGATTACGAGCTGCTGAACGTTTCCTACGACCCTACCCGTGAGCTGTACCAAGATTACAACGCGGAGTTCACTAGCTTCTGGAAGCAGGCCCACCCCGACGATACGGTGAAGATCCAGCAATCCCATGGTGGGTCCGGCAAGCAAGGCCGTTCCGTGATCGATGGCCTGAGGGCAGATGTGGTAACGCTTGCGCTGGCTGGCGACATCGACGAAATCGCCAACCTGGGCAAATTGCTGCCTACCGATTGGCAGAAGCGCCTGCCCGAGGCCAGCACGCCTTACACCTCTACCATTGTGTTTTTGGTGCGCAAGGGTAACCCCAAGGGCATCAAGGACTGGGGCGACCTGGTCAAGGAAGGCGTTTCAGTGATCACCCCCAACCCGAAAACCTCGGGCGGCGCCCGCTGGAACTTCCTTGCCGCCTACGCGTATGGCCTGAAGGCCAACAATGGTGATGAAGCCAAGGCCAAGGCCTACGTGAAGGACCTGTACAAGCACGTTCCTGTGCTGGATACCGGTGCTCGTGGCTCGACCATCACCTTCGTGAACAACGGCCAGGGCGACGTGCTGCTGGCGTGGGAAAACGAAGCGCACCTGGCGCTCAAAGAAGACGGCGGCGCCGACAAGTTCGATATCGTCGTGCCTTCGCTGTCGATCCTCGCCGAGCCACCGGTAGCCGTGGTGGACAAAAACGCCGAGAAGAAAGGCAACGCCGAAATCGCCACGGCGTACTTGCAGCACTTGTACAGCCCGGCCGGCCAGGAAATCGCCGCGAAAAACTTCTACCGCCCACGCGATGCGGCAGTGGCGAAGAAATACGAAGCGAGCTTCCCTAAGCTGAACCTGGTGACTATCGACAAAGACTTCGGCGGCTGGAAAACTGCCCAGCCTAAGTTCTTCAACGATGGCGGGGTGTTCGACCAGATTTACCAGCCCCAATAACGCGTCAGGCACTGGCAAGAAAAGGGCCCGGGTTACTCCCGGGCTCCGTTCGTTCAAACAAGGACACATATGTCGCGCCGTATCTCCCCCGTCATACCCGGCTTCGGGCTGACGCTGGGCTACACCCTGGTGTACCTCAGCCTGATCGTGCTGATACCTCTTGCAGCTATGTTCATCAACGCCGCCCAGCTCAGCGCCGAGCAGCTCTGGGCGATCGTCAGCGCTCCGCGGGTGCTGGCCGCCCTCAAGCTGAGCTTCGGCACGGCGCTTTATGCCGCAGTGCTCAATGGCGTGATCGGCACCCTGCTGGCCTGGGTGCTGGTGCGCTACAGCTTCCCGGGGCGCCGCATCATCGACGCGATGATCGACCTGCCGTTCGCGTTACCCACTGCCGTGGCCGGCATCGCGCTCACCGCGCTTTACACCCCGGCCGGGCTGGTGGGCCAGTTCGCCGCCGAGCTGGGCATCAAGATCGCCTATACCCCGCTGGGCATTACGTTGGCATTGACCTTCGTGACCCTGCCCTTCGTGGTGCGCACAGTGCAGCCGGTGCTCGCGGATATTCCTCGGGAAGTGGAAGAGGCTGCCGCGTGCCTTGGTGCGCGGCCGTGGCAGGTGTTCCGGCATATCCTCGCGCCGGCCTTGCTCCCGGCCTGGTTGACCGGCTTCGCCCTGGCCTTCGCTCGGGGCGTGGGCGAGTACGGGTCGGTGATATTCATCGCCGGTAACATGCCGATGAAAACTGAAATCCTGCCATTGCTGATCATGGTGAAACTGGACCAATACGACTATGCCGGGGCAACGGCCATCGGCGTGTTGATGCTGGTGGTGTCCTTCATTCTGCTGCTGCTGATCAACCTGCTGCAGCGCCGTATCGAAACCCCTTGAAGGAACGCGCCATGTCCAGTTCGACCCTTTCGGCCGCGCAGGCCGCCAATGCAGCGCGGCGCGGCAACCCGATAGCCCGTCGGGTGCTGATTACCTTGGCGTGGATCATCTTCGCCTTGTTCCTGTTGCTGCCGCTATACATCGTGGTGTCGCAGGCGCTGAAGGCCGGCCTCGGTACCTTCTTCAGCGCCATCCTGGAGCCCGACGCGCTCAGCGCGCTGAAGCTCACCGTGTTGGCGGTAGCGATTTCGGTGCCGCTGAACCTGGTGTTTGGCGTGAGCGCTGCCTGGTGCGCCAGTAAATATGAGTTCCGCGGCAAAAGCCTGCTGATCACCCTGATCGACCTGCCGTTCTCGGTGTCGCCGGTGATCGCAGGGTTGGTGTATGTGCTGATGTTCGGTGCGCGTGGCCTGCTGGGGCCGTGGCTGTCCGATCATGATGTGCAGATCGTTTTCGCCTTGCCGGGCATCGTATTGGCGACGATTTTCGTCACCGTGCCCTTCGTGGCGCGGGAATTGATTCCGCTGATGCAAGAGCAGGGCACCCAGGAAGAAGAAGCCGCGCGTTTGCTCGGCGCCAACGGTTGGCAGATGTTCTGGCACGTGACGCTGCCCAACATCAAATGGGGCCTTACCTACGGCGTGGTGTTGTGCACAGCGCGCGCCATGGGCGAGTTCGGCGCGGTGTCGGTGGTGTCCGGGCACATCCGCGGCGTGACCAACACCCTGCCGCTGCACGTGGAAATTCTCTACAACGAATACAACCACGTTGCTGCCTTCAGCGTGGCCAGCCTGCTGCTGGCCCTTGCCTTGTTCATTCTGCTGCTCAAGCAGTGGAGCGAAAGCCGTCTTGACCGCCTGCGCCATAGCGCCGCGGAGGAATAACTCATGTCGATCGAAGTGCGTAACGTCAGCAAGCGTTTCAACCAGTTCCAGGCGCTGAACAGCATCGACCTGGACATCCGTAGCGGCGAGCTGGTCGCTCTGCTCGGCCCGTCTGGCTGTGGCAAGACCACCCTGCTGCGGATCATCGCTGGCCTGGAAACCCCAGACCAGGGCAGCATCGTGTTCCATGGCGAAGACGTCTCCGGGCATGACGTGCGGGATCGCAATGTCGGCTTCGTGTTCCAGCACTATGCGTTGTTCCGTCATATGAGCGTGTTCGACAACGTCGCCTTTGGCCTGCGGATGAAAGCCAAGGACCAGCGCCCCAGTGAAGCGGTCATCGCCGAGAAGGTGCACGAGCTGTTGAACATGGTCCAGCTGGACTGGCTCGCCGACCGCTATCCCGAGCAACTGAGCGGTGGTCAGCGCCAGCGTATTGCCTTGGCCCGCGCGCTGGCGGTCGAGCCCAAGGTACTGCTGCTGGACGAGCCCTTCGGTGCTCTCGACGCCAAAGTGCGCAAAGAGCTGCGCCGTTGGCTGGCGCGCTTGCACGAGGAGATCAACCTGACGTCGGTGTTCGTGACCCACGACCAGGAAGAGGCCATGGAAGTGGCGGACCGCATCGTGGTGATGAACAAAGGTGTAATCGAGCAGATCGGCTCACCGGGCGAGGTATACGAACGCCCGGCTAGTGATTTCGTGTACCACTTCCTTGGGGACTCCAACCGCCTGCACCTGGGTGGCGATCAGCCGCTGCAGTTCCGCCCGCATGAAGTGTCGCTTTCCAGGGCTGAGGTGGAAGCTCATCACGCCGCGCAGGTGCGCGACATTCGTCCGCTAGGCGCAACCACTCGGGTAACCCTGAAGGTCGACGGCCAGGAGGAGTTGATCGAGGCCGAAGTGGTAAAGGACCACGACAGCCTGGCCGGGCTGAGCAAGGGCGATACGCTGTTCTTCAAGCCCAAGGGTTTGTAGCCGACGCCCGGATGGCCGTTATGCAGAGGCTCGTGGGAGCGGGCGCAGGCTTGCGAACCTGAAGGCACAGTTCGCAAGCTTCGCCCGCCCCCACAGGTCACTTGCCTCAGGCGCTTGCCGCCCCTTCCATCTGGCGCTTGAGTTCTGGGCGCCACCCCAGAAGGAACCCGGCTTCCACCACCACGAACAGCGGGCCGATGATCAGCCCGCTGATATCGTCGACAAAGGCAGGTTTTCGGCCTTCGTAATGATGGCCCACGAACTGGATGATCCAGCCAACTGCGAACAGGCCCAGCCCCACGCTTAACCAGGCAGCGGTTGGCAAGGCAGCCATGGCATAGCCGAACCACAGGTTCAGGCCCAGCAGCGCGCTCATCACCAAGCCCAAACGTATCTCCAGGCGCAGATAGAACACGCAGGAAAACAGCGTGAGCAGCAGCGCGGGTGTAACGCCACTCCAGTTAGGACGCGATAGCAGGGTAGCCACGGCTAGCACGATCATCGGTATGCCAATGAAGTGCGTGAAGATATTGCGCGTATCTCGGTGATAGGCCGCGTATTGAGCGAGATGCTGAGTCAGGGTCTTCATTGTTATTGTTCCTGGTTATTAACAAATAGCTTCTTATTCCTTAACGCGCATAAAGCGGATCCCTATACTTTGCTCATGAAAGCAGACAGCGGCGGGAGACGCCATCATGCGTACAGATTCCATTCGATACCTCATCGTCCCTGGCTGGCAAGGTTCATCAGCGGAACATTGGCAGCATCATTGGCATGCCAACTTGCCCAATAGCCATTGGTTGGAACAGGCCGACTGGATCAACCCCAGCCGGGAGGACTGGATCGCCGCGCTAGACAGCGCCGTTGCTCAAAGCAGCAAGCCTGTGGTGATCATCGCGCACAGCCTGGGGTGCATTACCGTCGCCCATTGGGCGGGGCAGGCTCCCGTGCATCTGCTGCGGCGGGTACAGGGCGCATTGCTGGTAGCCCCCGCGGACGTGGAACGGGCGAATCGCCCCGCCGCGCTTGCCGGCTTCGCCCCGGTGCCACGGGCCCTGCTGCCGTTCCCCAGCCAAGTGGTCGCCTCTGATAACGACCCGGCGGCCAGCGTGGGCCGCGCGCTGGAAATGGCTCGGGACTGGGGCGCCGAGGCCGGGATTCTTACCGGCGCTGGCCATATCAATGTGAAGTCCGGCCACCGCCGGTGGGAGCAGGGCTTCGCCTACCTTTATCGCTTGCAAGGCCGGGCGCAGCGAAGCGGGCTGCGCCGGGCCTGAAGCAGCCTTCGCGATGGCGGGGCGGGAGTAGACAATGCCTTTTAGTGCCACCTCAGGCCAGCCGCTGCTGACCTTTCCTGATGCTGACCGCAGCCCCTTGAGCATTCGCGCCAAGGCGTTGGTGTTCGTCGATCCGCGCTCACAGCATTTGCGCGAACGCATGCAGGCCCTGGCGCCTAGTGCTTTACCGGTGCTGATCCACGGCGAAACGGGTACTGGCAAGGAGCTGTTGGCGCGGCACCTGCACAAGGCCAGCGACCGCCCTGGGTTGTTCGTTTCAGTCAATTGCGGCGCCCTGAGCCCGACTTACGCGCAGGCCGAGCTATTCGGCCATGCGCCCGGTGCGTGGTCCGGTTCGGCCGCCAGCCGCGCCGGCTGGTTCGGCTCTGCCAACGGCGGCACCCTCTACTTGGATGAAATCGCCGACCTGCCTTTGCCAATCCAGGCGGCCCTGCTCGAAGCGCTGGAAAACCATGAGGTAGTGCGGCTAGGGGCGGCCCAGCCCACGCCGGTGGACGTACGCCTGGTAGCAGCATCGAGCATAGACTTGAGCCGCGCAGTGGCGGCGGGGAAATTCAACGAGCGGCTGTGGCGTTACCTCGACGAGGGCCGGCTGGAGCTGCCCGCCCTGCGCGAGCGGCCCGGTGACATCCTGTCTCTGGCCGAATACTTCCTTGGCGTATACAGCCAGCGGCTGGGCTTGCCGGTGCCGACCTTCAGCGAAGCTGCGGCCCGCTTGCTGCGCACCCATGCCTGGCCAGGCAACACCCGGGAGTTGGAAAACGTGGTGCATTTCGCGCTGCTGGTCAGTGAAGGCGCAGACATTTTGCCGGAGCATCTGAACCAGGCAGGCGTGAGCAACCATCTTGCCGCCCTGGAGCGCCAATTGGCGCTGTGCCTGGAGGGACTTAGCGGAGAAGATAAGGAGGCAGCCCTGGCCCTTATTGGCCGTTATACCGACCAACCTGACAAAAATTCATAAGCAACTAGAAAAAAGGTATTTCATTGGCATAAGCCAATTGAGTATTGTCCTCGGCATGCCAGAGTGCTGGCACATTGATAAACAAGGATCACCGATGAAAAAGGCTCTACTGTTTTCGGCATTTGCCGCTGCGCTGTCTGTTGCTGGCTTCACTCACGCTGGCGAAAAACTGGTGGTCGCGGCCACCCCGATTCCTCACGCCGAAATCCTCGAGCTGATCAAGCCGACCTTGGCCAAGGAAGGCGTGGACCTGGAGATCAAGGTCTTTACCGACTACGTGCAGCCCAACGTGCAAGTCGACCAGAAGCGCCTGGATGCCAACTACTTCCAGACCGAACCGTACCTGAAGAACTTCAACGACGGTAAAGGCACCCATCTGGTGACCGTAATCGGCGTTCACGTAGAACCCTTCGGCGGTTACTCGAAGAAAGTCAAAAGCCTGTCTGAGCTCAAGGACGGCGCTACCGTGGCCCTGCCGAACGAGGGCAGCAACAGCGGCCGTGCCCTGCTGCTGTTGCAAAAAGCTGGCTTGATCACCCTGAAGGACCCGAAAAACGCCTTGGCCACGCCCAAGGACATCGCCGAGAACCCGAAACATCTGAAGTTCAAGGAGCTGGAATCGGCCATGCTGCCGCGCGTGCTGAACGAAGTTGACCTGGACCTGATCAACACCAACTACGCACTGGAAGCCGGCCTGAACCCTGCTAAAGACGCGCTGGTTATCGAGGGCAGCGATTCGCCTTACGTGAACTTCCTGGTTGCCCGCCCAGACAACAAAGACAGCGACGCCATCCAGAAGCTCGCCAAGGCACTGACTTCGCCTGAAGTGAAGGCTTTCATCGAGAAGAAATACAACGGCGCGGTATTGCCGGCGTTCTAAAGTGTAAAAAGGGGCGAGCGATCGCCCCTTTTCCAATGGTCTTCCCGGCTTTTCCCCTTCTGGTTTCACATTTGCTTGTATGTGCCATGCTTCGCATGCGCTCAACACTTCCCCCGCGCATGCAAAGCATGGCGCCTGCATCGTCCTGATCCCCGAAACCTTCACAATCGGTTACAGTCGCAACCTTGGTTTTTCCGTGCAAAGGGAGTGTGCATGACACGCGCGTGGAGGAAAGGGACGGCCTGGGTGCTGTTGGCGATGCTGTGCGGCTGTGGCGAAAAGCCTGCCTCGCAGCCCGAGCGGCGTCGGGTGAGCGTGCAAACCGTACAGGCCAGTGAGTTCGCCCCACGGGTCGAGGTGACCGGCGACGTCCAGGCACGGGTGCAGACGCAGCTTTCGTTCCGCGTGGGGGGCAAGATCATCCAGCGAATGGTCGACGTAGGGGACCGGGTCAGCCCGCGTCAGGTGTTGGCCCGGCTGGACCCGAAAGACCTGCAAACCAATGTGGACTCGGCCGTCGCTGCCGCCGCCGCTGAGCAGGCTCGTGTCAGCCAGGCCAGCGCGGCGTTCGACCGCCAGGCCAAGCTGCTGCCCAAGGGCTACACCAGCCGCAGCGAATACGATTCCGCGCAAGCTGCGTTGCGCAGCAGTCAGAGCGCGCTGGCTGCGGCCCGCGCGCAGCTGGCCAACGCGCGCGAACAGTTGGGCTACACCGATCTGGTGGCCGAGGCTGCTGGCGTCATCACCGCCCGCCAGGCTGAAGTAGGGCAGGTGGTGCAGGCGACCCAGCCGATGTTCAGCCTCGCCCGCGACGGTGAGCGCGACGCCGTGTTCAACGTCTACGAAGCCTTGTTCGTGCAGCCGGCCGGCGATGCCCCCATCACCGTGCGCTTGCTCGAAGACCCCAGTGTGACCGTGCAGGGCAAGGTGCGCGAAGTCACCCCTACGGTGTCTGCGCAAACCGGCACCTTGCAGGTGAAGGTGGCGCTCGCCGCCCTGCCACCGCGCATGCACTTGGGGTCAGTGGTCAGCGGATCGTTGACGGCGCCGTCCAAGCCAGCGGTGGAGCTGCCCTGGTCGGCGCTCACCAAGGACATGCATGACCCCGCGGTGTGGCTGCTCAAGGACGACAAGGTGAGCCTGCACAAGGTCACCGTGGGGCGGTACCTCACCGCCAAGGTGGTGATCACCGACGGCCTGGCGAGTGGCGACCGGGTGGTGATCGCCGGTGGTCAATTGCTGCACCCAGACATGCAGGTCGAAGTCGCCGAGGAGGCTGGGCAATGAAGCGCTGGTTTGCACTGCCGCTGGTATTGCTCGCCGGCTGCTCGGATGACGCACCGCCCCCCGAGCCCATACGCCCGGTGCTGTCCGCTACTGTGGTGGCGGTGGATCAGCAAGAGCTGGGCCGGTTTGCCGGCAATATCGAACCCCGCTACCAAAGCACTCTGGGTTTTCGGGTGAGCGGGCGCATCGCTCGCCGCCTGGTGGATGTAGGCGACGAGGTCAAGCAAGGGGACTTGCTGGCGGTGCTCGACCCTACCGATCAACAGAACCAGCTGCGCTCGCGTGAAGGCGACCTCAGCCGGGTTGAGGCGCAGTGGATCAATGCCCAGGCCAACAGCCGGCGCCAACAGGAGTTGTTCGACCGCGGGGTGGGCTCGGCGGCGCAGCTGGACCGCGCCACGGCAGACCTGAAAACCTCCCGTGCCTCGCTTGAGCAGGCCAAGGCTGCCGCCAGCCAGGCACGCGACCAGCTCGATTACAGCGAACTGCGCGCCGACCATGATGCGATCGTCACTGCCTTGAGCGCCGAGGCTGGCCAGGTAGTCGCCGCTGGCCAGGAAGTGGTCACCCTGGCGCGGCCGGATGTGAAGGAGGCGGTGATCGACCTGCCGGCTTCGCTGGTCGAGGAACTGGCCCCCGGCCTGGACTTTTATGTGCAGGCGCAGCTGGACCCAACCGCCGCCACCCATGCGACCCTGCGCGAGATCGAGCCCCAGGCCAACAGCGCCACCCGTACCCGCCAAGTGCGCCTGAGCCTCGCCAACACGCCGCCCGGCCTGCGCCTGGGCACGGCTATCAGCGTTGCCGTAAGCCGGCGCGTTGAGCTGCGTGGTGAACTACCGCTGCGCGCCTTGCAAGACGCTGAAGGGCAAACCCGGGTGTGGGTCATCGACGAGCAGGCGCACACCGTGGCGCCAAGGCCGGTGAAGGTGCTTGAGCGTAAAAGCGAAACGGCCATCGTCGACGCCAGCGTGCACCCGGGTGAGCGTGTGGTGGTGGCCGGGCTCAACAGCCTCAAACCGGGGCAGCAGATCAAAAATGACCAAGGGAAGGGCCAATGAGCGGCAGTAAGTTCAACCTCTCGGACTGGGCACTGCGGCATCAGTCGTTCGTTTGGTACCTGATGTTCGTCGCCTTGCTGATGGGCGTGTTTTCCTACATGAAGCTGGGCCGCGAGGAAGACCCTGCATTCACCATCAAAACCATGGTGATCCAGACCCGCTGGCCCGGCGCGACCCAGGACGAAACCCTCAAGCAGGTCACCGATCGCATCGAGAAGAAGCTCGAAGAGCTCGATGCCCTGGACTACACCAAGAGCTACACGCGCCCGGGCGAGTCCACGGTGTTCGTGTACCTGCGCGATACCACCAAGGCCGGGGCCATTCCGCACATCTGGTATGAGGTGCGCAAGAAGATCGACGACATCCGCGGCGACTTCCCCCAGGGTCTGCAGGGCCCGGCGTTCAATGATGAGTTCGGTGACGTGTTCGGCTCCATCTATGCCTTCACCGCCGACGGCCTGAGCATGCGCCAGCTGCGCGACTACGTGGAGCAGGTACGGGCCGGCATCCGCCAGGTGGATAACCTGGGCAAGGTAGAGATGATCGGCGCCCAGGACGAGGTCATCTACCTCAACTTCTCGACCCGCAAGCTGGCGGCCCTTGGGCTGGACCAACGCCAGGTGGTACAGGCACTGCAAGCGCAGAACGCGGTGACTCCGGCGGGGGTTATCGAAGCCGGCCCTGAGCGCATTTCGGTACGCACCACGGGGCAGTTTCATTCTGAGGCGGACCTGCGCGAGCTCAACCTGCGAGTGAACGACCGTTTCTATCGGCTGGCCGATGTGGCAGACATCACCCGAGGCTACGCCGAGCCGCCGGCGCCGTTGTTCCGCTTCAATGGCCAGCCCGCCATCGGCCTCGCCGTGGCGATGCGCGATGGTGGCAACATCCAGGAGTTCGGCAAGGCGCTGCACGGGCGCATGACCGAACTGACCGCCGAACTGCCCGTGGGCGTGGGCGTGCATACGGTGTCCGACCAGGCGGCGGTGGTGGAAAAAGCCGTCGGCGGGTTCACCAGCGCGCTGTTCGAGGCGGTGGTCATCGTGATGGTGGTGAGCTTCGTCAGCCTGGGTATCCGCGCCGGGCTCGTGGTGGCCTGTTCGATCCCGCTGGTGCTGGCCATGGTCTTCGTGTTCATGGAGTACAGCGGCATCACCATGCAGCGGATTTCCCTTGGTGCATTGATCATCGCCCTCGGCCTGCTGGTGGATGACGCCATGATCACGGTGGAGATGATGGTCACCCGATTGGAGCTGGGTGACAGCCGCGAGAAAGCGGCGACCTTCGCCTATACCTCCACGGCGTTCCCCATGCTGACCGGGACCCTGGTCACCGTGGCAGGCTTCACCCCCATCGGCCTGAACGCCAGCTCTGCCGGCGAGTACACCTTCACGCTGTTCGCGGTGATTGCCATTGCCATGTTGGTGTCTTGGGTAGTGGCGGTGTTCTTCGCCCCGGTCATCGGTGTGCACATTCTTACCGAGAAGGCGGGCAAGCATCATTCGGAGGAGCCTGGGCGCGTGGGCCGCGCCTTCAACGGCGCCTTGGTGGCGTGCATGCGCCACCGTTGGCTGACCATCATCGGCACGCTGTTGATCTTCGCCCTGGCGCTGTTTTGCATGCGCTTCGTGCAGAACCAGTTCTTCCCGTCCTCGGACCGGCCCGAGCTGCTGGTGGACCTGAACCTGCCGCAGAACGCATCGATCCATGAAACCACCCGCGCCGTGGACAAGCTCGAAGCCATTATCAAGGACGACCCAGACATCCTGCGCTGGAGCACCTACATCGGCCAAGGCGCGATCCGCTTTTACCTGCCGCTGGACCAGCAACTGCAAAACCCCTACTACGCCCAGCTGGTGATCGTCAGCAAGGGCCTGGAAGAACGTGGCGCCCTGGCCGAACGCCTGCGGGAACGGCTGCGCAAAGACTTCGTAGGCATTGGCACCTATGTGCAGCCGCTGGAAATGGGCCCGCCGGTAGGCCGGCCGCTGCAATACCGGGTCAGCGGGCGTGACCTCGACGAAGTGCGCCGGCATGCCATCGACCTTGCCACGTTGCTCGACCAGAACCCCCATGTGGGCGACATGATTTTCGACTGGAACGAGCCGGGCAAGGTGCTGCGCATCGACATCGCGCAAGACCGTGCACGCCAGCTGGGGTTGTCTTCCGAAGACGTAGCCAAGCTGATGAATACCATCGTTACCGGGGCGCCCATCACCCAGGTAAACGATGACATCTACCTGGTGAACGTGGTCGGCCGCGCCGAAGACGCTGAACGCAACTCGCCAGACACCCTGCAAAACCTGCAGATCGTCACGCCAAGTGGCGTGTCCATCCCGCTGCTGTCGTTCGCCACAGTGCGCTACGAGCTGGAGCAGCCGCTGGTATGGCGGCGCGACCGCCTGCCCACGGTGACGCTCAAGGCCGCCGTGCGTGACCAGATGCAGCCCACGGACCTGGTTGCCCAGCTAAAGCCCGATATCGACCGGTTCTCCCAAGAGCTGCCGCCTGGCTACAAGGTCACCACTGGCGGTACTGTCGAGGAAAGTGGCAAAGCACAGGGGCCGATCGCGCATGTGGTGCCGCTGATGCTGTTCCTGATGGCGACTTTCCTGATGATTCAGCTGCATAGCGTGCAGAAGATGTTCCTGGTCGCCAGCGTGGCGCCGCTGGGGCTGATCGGGGTGGTGGTGGCGCTGGTGCCCACGGGCACGCCGCTAGGCTTCGTGGCGATCCTTGGAGTGCTGGCGCTGATTGGCATCATCATCCGCAACTCGGTGATCCTGGTGACCCAGATCGACATCTTCGAGCGCGATGGTTACAAGCCTTGGGATGCGGTGGTGGAGGCGACCCAGCATCGGCGCCGGCCGATCCTGCTGACCGCCGCCGCCGCGAGCTTGGGCATGATCCCCATCGCCCGTGAAGTGTTCTGGGGGCCGATGGCCTACGCCATGATTGGCGGCATCATCAGCGCCACGCTGCTGACGTTGCTGTTCCTGCCGGCGTTGTATGTAGCGTGGTACCGGATCAAGGAGTAGCTATTCGCAGGCTGGCGCCTACTCCCACAGGGCTCGACGCAGTGGCCTGCAACACGCGGTGGGAGTGGGCAAAGCTTGCGAACAAGGTCCAGCCTCTAGCGCTTGTTCAAGCGCTGCGCGAGCTTGTCGCCGCCCAGCTGAATGACCCCGACCAGGGCAACCAGCAGCACGATCACCGTCAGCATCACCTGGGTATCGAAGCGTTGATAGCCATAGCGGTAGGCGATGTCGCCCAGGCCGCCAGCGCCCACCGCGCCGGCCATCGCCGAGCTGTTGATCATGGTGACCAAGGTGATGGTGAACCCGCCGACGATGCCCGGCCGCGCTTCGGGCAGCAGCACGTGCCAAACGATGTGCCAGCGCCGGCAACCCATGGCTTGCGCGGCCTCGACCAAACCATGGTCGACCTCGCGCAGGCTCACTTCGGCGATCCGCGCAAAGAACGGTGTGGCCGCCAGGGTCAGCGGCACCACGGCGGCCCACACCCCATAGGTAGTGCCGACGATCCAGCGGGTGAAGGGGATCAAGGCGACCATCAGGATTAGGAAGGGGATGGACCGGAACAGGTTCACGAACCCGCCCAGCAGACGGTTCACCAGCGGCGCCTCGAAGATGCCGCCGCGGTCGCTGGTCACCAGGATCACCGCCATGGGGATGCCCACCAGCAGGGCGATCAGCGATGACAGCCCGACCATCAACAGGGTATCCAGCGCCCCTTGCAGCAACCGTTCAAACCACATAACCCAACACCTCCACGTTCTGCGCCCAGCGGCCTGCACGCTCGATCAACTGCGAATGTTCTAGCGGCGACTGCGCGACCGAGATCACCAACTGCCCCAAGGCACGGCCTTGAATCTGTTCGATGCCGCCTTGCAGCAGCCGCACGTGGCCGCCCAGGGCGTGGAACAGCCCAGACAGGTCTGGTTCTTCGGCCGAGGCCCCACTGAAGCGCAGCGCCAGCACCAAGGCCGCACCGCTTTCCGGCACCGGGCGCAAGCGCGCTAGCAAGGCGGCGGGCAAAGCATGCTGCAGCGGGGCGAGCAGGGTGCGGCTGACCTCGTGGCGAGGGTCTCCGAACACCTGCCACACCGGCCCTTGCTCGACGATGCGGCCTTGCTCGAGCACCACCACCCGGTCGCAGATCTCGCGGATCACTGCCATTTCGTGGGTGATCAGCACGATGGTCAGCCGTAGGCGCTGGTTGATGTCGCGCAGCAGCGCCAGGATCGACGCCGTGGTTTCGGGGTCTAGCGCGGAGGTGGCTTCGTCGCAGAGCAATACCGCGGGGTCATGTACTAACGCACGGGCGATGCCCACGCGCTGCTTCTGGCCGCCGGAAAGCTGCGCGGGGTAGGCGCTGTGCTTGCCTTCAAGGCCCACGAGGGCTAGCAACTCACGCACCTTGCGCTGGCGAATGGCGCGGGAAACACCAGCCACTTTCAGCGGCAGCTCCACGTTCTGCGCGACGGTTTTCGCCGACATCAGGTTGAAGTGTTGGAAGATCATCCCGATGCCCCGGCGCAGTTCCACCAGCCGGTCTTCGTTGACTTCGCCGAGGTTGACCTGGTCCAGCAGCACCTGGCCCTGGGTTGGGGTCTCCAGCCGGTTCAGGATCCGTATCAGCGAGGATTTGCCCGCACCGCTGCGGCCGATGATTCCGAAGACCTCGCCACGGTGGATGTCCAGGTCAATGTCGCTGAGCGCCTGCACCGGCCCCTGCGCCCCTTGGTAGACCTTGCTGATCCCGCGCAGGCGGATATGCGGCGCGGGCGGTTGGGCATCGCTGGCCAGTGGCAGCGAGGTAGCCAGTGCGGGGGCGTCGGTAATCAAGCGCAGCGACGGTGCGGTCATGGTTTACCCCTTCCAGCCGGGTTGGTAGAGCGTACCCAAGGACTTGTCCAAGGCCGCCTTGACCACCGGCGAGTGCTGGTAGATGTCGATGAACTTGGCCAGGCGTGGGTCGTTCTTGTTCTTCGGCTGGATCACGAACTGAATCACGTATTCGGGATGGTCCAGGCCGTCGAACAGCAGCGCCGACTCAGGATCGAACGTCTTGGCCAGGCGGATATACGCTGGGTAGCCCTGCACCAGGTCGGCGTCGTCATAGGCGCGCACCAACTGCACCGCTTCGACCTGCAGGATCTTGAGCTTCTTCGGGTTGCTGACGATGTCATCCTCGGTCGCCTTGTAGCCCACGCCAGGTTTGAGCTCGATCAAGCCCGCCTTGGCCAGCAGCTGCAGGCCGCGACCACTGTTGATCGGGTCGTTGGCGATCGCCACCGAAGCGCCTTGGGGCAGGTCGTTGAAGCTTTTGAATTTCTTCGAGTACAGCCCTACGTTGTTGATGATCCCGGGAGCGTAGGGCACCAGGTCAAAGCCTGCCGCCTGCTTGGCGTTTTCCAGGAAAGGAATGTGCTGGAAGTAGTTCACGTCGATATCGCCGGCCGCGAGGCTAACGTTCGGGGCAATCCAGTCGGTGTATTCCACCAGCTCGACCTTCAGCCCTTGCTTGTCGGCTTCGGCCACAGCGGCTTCCAGGGGAATGGCGAAAGCGGCGGTGGTGCCGACTTTCAACGGCGCGTCCGCGGCATGAACGCCGCTGGCCAGCAGGCTAGCGCTCAATAACAGCAAGCGCACAGGGGTAAACAGGGAAGAGCGAGCCATACCGTCCTCACGAAAAATAAACGCCGCTCGAAGGCGGCAGGCGTGTGATGGTCCGGTGGTCCGGTCGTTATAAGCTAAAGGAGCTTAAATAGATTTTGAAATAACTGTTTCTGCTTTGGTTAGACGATTTGGCTGGCTTGCCATTCCTGGCGCCAGGCCGCCGTGCGGCTACGGGGCCAGGCGCTGCTTCCAGTGGTAGCAGCTGGGCTTTCCGAGATGGGCTTGCCACCGGGTAACGGCGGGTTGCCGCCAAGCTGTGCTGCTACGGGGCCAGGGGCTGCTTCCAGTGGTAGCAGCTGGGCTTTTCCGAGATGGGCTTGCCACCGGGTAACGGCGGGTTGCCGCCAAGCTGTGCTGCTACGGGGCCAGGGGCTGCTTCCAGTGGTAGCAGCTGGGCTTTCCGAGATGGGCTTGCCACCGTGTAACGGCGGGTCGCCGGCAAGCCGTGCTGCTACGGAGCGGCAGGCGCCGCTCCCAGGGCAAGGAGCTGGGCTTGCCCGCGATGGGGGCTTGCCCACCTGTAGCGGCGGGGCGTGCTAGCCCAGGAACTTCCCCAGAAACTGCCGTGTGCGCTCATGCTGCGGCGAGGCGAACAGTGCCTTGGGTTCGCCCTGTTCAACGATGCGGCCCTTGTCGAAGAAGATCACCCGGTTGGCCACATCCCTGGCGAAGCCCATTTCGTGAGTCACGATGATCATGGTGCGTTTTTCTTCCGCCAGGCCGCGGATGGTCGCCAGCACCTCGCCAACGAGTTCAGGGTCCAACGCGGACGTCGGCTCGTCGAACAGGATGACCTGTGGCTCCATCGCCAGCGCTCGTGCAATGGCCACGCGTTGCTGTTGCCCACCCGAGAGCCGGCGCGGGTAGGCATCTTCCTTGCCCGCCAGGCCCACCTTGGCCAATAGCGAGCGGCCAAGCGCCTGAGCCTCTGCCAAGGGCATCTTCTTTACCACCACAGGCCCCTCGATAACGTTTTCCAGGGCGGTGCGGTGGGGGAAGAGGTTGAAGTTTTGGAACACGAAGCCCACTTGCTGGCGCAAGCGCCGCACGTCTGCCTGCTGCCGGGCGATGGGTTGGTCGGCATCGATCTTGACCTCGCCCATGTGGATCTGCCCGGACGTGGGGGTTTCCAGCAGGTTGAGGCAGCGCAGGAAGGTCGTTTTGCCCGAGCCGCTCGGCCCAATGATGGCAACGACCTCGCCTTCGGTAACGGTGAGGTCGATGCTGTCCAGCACGGTGGTGTCGTTGAATCGCTTGGTGAGGTGCTCCACCACAATCATTGCTCAGCGCTCCAGGTCGTGGCGGTTAGCCCGGCGTTCCAGGCGATGCTGGAAGTGGGCAAGGATGGTTGCCAGCACCCAATAGATCAGTGCTGCCGTCAGGTACATGGCAAAGATTTCGAAGGTCCGTGCGGTGACCAGCTGCGCTTGGCGGAACAGCTCCGGCACCTGGATGGTCGCGGCCAAGGCGGTGTCCTTCACCAGTGAGATGAAGCTGTTGCCCAACGGCGGCAACGCCGTGCGCGCCGCCTGCGGCAGGATGGTACGCCGCAGGGTTTGTGCCCGGGTCATGCCGATGCTGGCGGCGGCTTCCCACTGCCCGCGATCGATGGAGCTGATCGCCGCTCGCAGGATTTCGCACGCATAGGCCGCCATGTTCAGCGAAAAGCCGATCAGCGCCGCAGCCAAGGGGCTCAGCTCGAGCCCTATGGACGGCAGGCCGTAATAGATGAGGAACAGCTGCACCAGCAGCGGCGTGCCTCGAAAGAACGACACGTACACCCGGGCCACGCCGCGCACCAACGCCAGGCGCGATAGGCGCATCAGCGCCAGCACAAACCCCAGCACTAGCCCGAAGAACATCCCGCCCAAGCTGAGAATTACAGTGAACCAAGCGCCCTGGAGCAGGAACGGCAACGACTCCAGGGCGACGCGCAGGCTGTCTTGATTCATTGGGTCACGTCAGCGCCGAACCACTTCTGCGACAGCTGGGCTAGGGTGCCATCCTTACGCAGCTTGGCCAGGGCGTCGTCAATGGCCTTGAGCAGCTCCGGTTCACCTTTGCGCACCGCGATGCCCGCTTCCTGGCGAGAGAAGGCCGGGCCAGCGACAGCCAACTTGTCACCGGTTTTTTTCACGGTATCCAGCGCGGCCAGGCGGTCTACGAGAATGGCGTCGATGCGCTTATTCATCAGGTCCTGGAATTTGGTCGGGTCGTCTTCATAGGTGCGTACGTCCGCCTTGGGCTGGTTTTCCTTGAGCCATTGCTCGTAGTTGGTGCCCAGGCCCACGCCAACTTTTTTGCCGGCAAGGTCGTCGGCCTTGGTGATGGATGCCGCATCGGCCTTGCGGGTCAGCGCTTGAATACCCGACACGGTGTAGGGCACGGAGAAATCGTATTTCTTCTTGCGCTCTTCGGAGATGGTCACTTGGTTGATCACCACATCCAGCCGCTTGGACTCCAGCGCCGCCAGGATACCGTCCCATTTGGTTGGCTGGATGTCTGCCTTGACGCCTAGCTCCTTGGCCAGCGCTTGCGACAGCTCCACCTCGAAGCCGGTCAGCTTGCCTTGTTCATCGACATAGCTGAACGGCGGGTAGGTGCCTTCAAGGCCCACCTTGATCGCGCCGTTGTCCTTGATTTGCTGAAGTTGGCCGCTGGCCTGGGCCTGGGCACCAAAGGCGGTGGCCAGGGCAAGGGTGGTGAAGGCAAGGTGGCGACGCAAAGCGCTCAAACGCATGGAAATATCCTTTTTGTAGGGGAAGGTCAGGCTGACCAGGCATCGGTGTAGGCGAAGAGCGCGGGCGCGCCTCCGGTATGCAAAAACAGAATCGGGCCGTCCTCGAACCGCTGCCGGCCAACGCCGTCGAGCAGCCCGGCCATGGCTTTGCCGGTGTAGACCGGGTCCAGCAGGATGCCTTCCTGGGCGGCGAGCAGTTTGATCGCGGCAAGGCCGCCGGCGTTCGGCTCGCCGTAGCGTGGCGCGTAGTATTCGTCCCACAGGCGAACCTTGAACGCGGCGGGCAGCGGTACTTCAAGCAGCGCCGCGGTGGCTTCAGCCAAGTGTTGCACCTTCGGCCGTTGCTGATCTTCGTCGCGGGAGACGGTCACCCCAATGACAGGCAGCTGCGGCAGGCGTTCGCTCAGTGCCAGGGCAAGGCCGGCGTGGGTGCCGGCGCTGCCGCTGGCCAGCACCACGGCGGAAAACGCTACGCCGCTGGCCTCGATCTGCTGCGCTAGTTCCAGCCCGGCGCGCACGTAACCCAGCGCGCCTACGGGGCTGGAGCCGCCGATGGGCACGATGTACGGCTGCTTGCCTGCGGTGCGCAGCCGCGCCGCCAGGGCCTCAAGCTTTTCTTGGGCGTTGTCCAGGTTTTCGACCAGCTCGACCCGCGCCTCGAACAGGTCCAGCAGCAGGCGGTTACCGTTACCTAAGTAATCGGGGTTATCCGTGCCGGTGGGGTTTTCCAGCAGAGCGAAGCAGGCCAGGCCTAGGCGCGCAGCCAGCGCGGCAGTCTGGCGCACGTGGTTGCTCTGGATCGCGCCAGCGGTTACCAATGTATCGGCGCCTTGAGCCAGGGCATCGGCGGCCAGGTATTCGAGCTTGCGCAGCTTGTTGCCACCTAGCGCCAATGGGGTGAGGTCGTCGCGCTTGATGTAGATGTCACGCTCAACCCAGGCCGAGAGCCGTTCGAGCTTTTCCAGCGGAGTCGCGGTCGGCATCAGGTCCAGGCGGGCGAAACGGGAGAGCTGCTCGGTGATCATGAATTTTCCGATAGGTGGCCGAACCGCGACTATAGGCATGGCACCACGGCCAGGCAATACGTTCTGAACCGCGTTGTGAGCAACGGTTCGCTTATGCCACTTGGCGAACTCGCACGCAAAAAGGGTTATTTTTTAAGCCACGGAATTTCCCGTACAGTGGGCGCCGGAGCGGCGCCGTGCGCGCGTCGTCAATGCAGGAGAAGGTACCGTGAGCGAGAATGGGCAAGGGGCAGGCCGGGACGGTGGCCATTGGCAATTAAACAACATTGTCGGTGAGCTGCGTGCCGCGCGTGAGCAGTGGCGCCGGCAGAACGGCCGCAGTTGCGGTTCCAACGGCGGCCGCGAATTACCCTCCCGCGAGGCGATGGCGGACCTTCTGGAGCAACTGTGTGGAGCGCTGTTTCCGATGCGCCTGGGGCCGGTAGACCTGCGCGAAGAAAGCGAAGACTTCTACGTGGGCCATACCCTCGATGCCGCCCTCAATGGCTTGCTGGCGCAGGCGCGCCTGGAGCTTCGCTATGCCGGCCGCCACGGCCCTTGCAATGCCGACCAACTGGACGCCACCGCGCTGCGCCTGACCCAAGCGTTCGCCGCCGCGTTGCCGGGCATTCGCCGGTTGCTGGACACCGACGTACTGGCGGCTTATCAAGGCGACCCGGCCGCGCGCAGCGTGGACGAGGTGCTGTTGTGCTACCCAGGGGTGACCGCGATCATCCACCACCGGCTGGCCCATCACCTGTACCAGGCCGGCTTGCCCTTGCTCGCGCGCATCGCCTCGGAGCTGGCGCACTCCAGCACCGGTATCGATATCCACCCAGGCGCACAGATCGGGCCAAGCTTCTTCATCGACCACGGCACCGGCGTGGTGATTGGTGAAACCGCCATCATTGGCGAACGTGTGCGGATCTACCAGGCGGTGACCCTCGGCGCTAAGCGTTTCCCCGCGGCAGAGGACGGCGCCTTGCAGAAGGGCCTGCCGCGTCACCCTATCGTCGAGGACGACGTGGTCATCTATGCCGGCGCGACCATTCTGGGGCGCATCACCATCGGTAAGGGCTCGACCATCGGCGGCAACGTGTGGCTGACCCGTAGCGTGCCGCCAGGCAGCAACCTGACGCAGGCGAACTTGCAACAGGATGAAGGCAGCACCCGCTAGGCGCGAGTAGCGAGGTGCCTTTCCGGTGGCGTCGGGCCGCGAGCAAACTTGGCCCCTCCCGGAGGGGCAGGGGACTACCGGTTTGGTCTGAATGGATAATCATGCTTAAATTGAACGCTCGTTCAACATAAACATGTTCGCACACTGCGTTCATCCGGAGGCCCGACCCGCCTGTGAGCAGTCTTCCCGCACCTGTTCGTATGAACCCGCCAGTGTTTGCCTTTGCCGCTGGCGCCATCCTTCTCTTCGCCGCCGTAGTACTGGCGTTTCCCTCCCAAGCCGGTGCCTGGCTGCTGTCCGCTCAGAGCTGGGCGGCCAATACGGTAGGTTGGTACTACCTGCTGGCGATGACGCTCTACCTAGTGTTCGTGGTAGCCACAGCGCTGTCTGGCTACGGCCGGATCAAGTTGGGCGCCGACCACGACGAGCCGGAATTCAGCTACCTGTCATGGGCAGGGATGCTCTTCGCCGCAGGCATCAGCATCACCCTGTTCTTTTTCTGTGTGTCTGAACCGCTGACCCACTTCGCTCAACCACCCCAGGGCGAAGGCGGCAGCGCCGCGGCCGGGCGCCAGGCCATGCAGCTGCTGTTCCTGCACTGGGGGCTGCACGGCTGGGGCGTATTTGCATTCGTTGGCATGGCGCTGGGCTACTTCGCCTATCGCCATAACCTGCCCTTGGCGTTGCGCTCCGCGCTGTACCCGTTGATCGGCAAACGCATCAATGGGCCGATCGGCTATGCGGTGGACGGCTTCGGCATCATTGCCACGGTGTTCGGCCTTGGCGCGGACATGGGCTTCGGCGTGCTGCACCTCAACGCTGGGCTGGACCAGCTGTTCGGCGTGCCGCACAACCAATGGATTCAGCTGGGGTTGATCGCCCTGATGATGGGGGCTGCGATCCTGGTGGCGGTGTCTGGCGTGGACAAGGGTGTGCGGGTGATGTCTGACCTGAACATGCTGCTGGCCTGCGGCTTGCTGCTGTTCGTGCTGTTCGCAGGCCCTACTCAGCACCTGCTCAACACCTTGGTGCAGAACATCGGGGACTACCTCTCGGTATTGCCCGCCAAGAGTTTCGACCTCTACGCCTATGGCAGCGCGGGCACCTGGCTGGGGGACTGGACGGTCTTCTACTGGGCCTGGTGGATCGCCTGGGCGCCGTTCGTGGGGCTGTTCATCGCGCGTATTTCCCGTGGGCGCACCATCCGCGAATTCGTTTTCGGCGTGCTCTTCATCCCGCTCGGCTTCACCCTGGCGTGGATGTCCATCTTCGCTAACAGCGCGCTGGACATTCAATTGCATGGGGTATTGAACCTGGCGGCGTCGGCGGTGGCCGACCCATCGCAAACCCTCTACCTGATGCTGCAACAGTACCCTTGGAGCCGCACGGTGATCGGCGTCACGGTGTTCGTCAGCTTCGTGTTCTTCGTCACCTCGGCGGACTCCGGCACCGTGGTACTTTCTACCCTTTCGGCCAAGGGCGGCGGCCCGGACGAGGACGGCCCCAAGTGGCTGCGGGTGTTCTGGGGCAGCGCCACCGCGCTGGTCACTGGCGGGTTGTTGTTCGCCGGCAGCATCGATTCGCTCAAGTCCGCGGTGGTGCTCACCTCGCTGCCGTTTTCACTGATCCTGTTGTTGATGATGTGGGGCCTGCACAAGGCGTTCTACATGGAATCGCAGCGGCGCATTGCCCAGCTTTATTCGCTGGCGCCTACCACCCTGGCGGGCCGCGGCAAAGGCCGTGGCGGTTGGCGCCAGCGTTTGAGCCAGGCCGTGCACTTCCCCTCCCGGGACGAGGTGTACCGCTTCATGGAAGGGTCGGTGCGGCCCGCCATGCAGGACGTGTGCGCGGAGTTCGTCGGCAAGGGCCTGAACGCACGGGTTGAAGAGGACACCGGCCATGGCGCGGAGAGCTTGATCGTCACCCATGGCGAGGAGCGGCCGTTTGTGTACCAAGTGCGCATGCGAGGCTATTTCACCCCCTCGTTCGCCCGCGGCGGCATGGGTAACCGTGAGCTGAAGAACCGCCGTTATTACCGCGCCGAGGTGCACCTGGCCGAGGGCAGCCAGGATTACGACCTGGTCGGATACCACAAGGACCAGATCATCACCGACATCCTCGACCAGTACGAACGGCACATGCAGTTCCTGCATCTGGTGCGCTGAATAACCAGCCTACCCACAGGCTTGGCCTACTCCCACAAAGGTGACGCTCATAGCGCTAAACCCTGTGGGGCCGGGCAGCGCCCGGGAAGCTACACGCACCTGGCCCTACAACCCCAGCCAGGCGCCGGCCAAGCGTGGTGAAGCTCAGCGGGCAAGCTCGGCATTGAGCAACTTGACCGCCACCGGGGAGGTATACAACGCCTCGGCGCTGTGCCCCGCGCCGGGTACTTCTGCCTGGGAGTGGTCCAGCGAAGCATGCCATTCATGGCCCAGCAGGCGCTCGTAGGCCAGGTATTGCCGCTGGCGCTCCAAGCGGTTGGCCCCTTGCGCTTCGGCCGCGCAAGACTTGTCCAGCAAGCGGTGGTCGGGGTCGTTGTCCTGCGCCCCCACCAGATAGGTGATGTGCTTGCTGGCATAGCGCTGGAACAACTGCTTCGGGTCCAGCGGCTGCGCGCCCAGGTAGCCCGGCACACCTTCGAGGCCATAACGGTAGTGGTTGACCTCCGGGCAGCTCGCCACGGCGTCCTCGTTGAAGGTGGTGCCCAATGGGCGGCGGTCATCGAAGTAGAGGTAGCTCGAAGGGCTGGAGATCACGTAACGCAGTTGAATGCCTCGGGCGGCAAGGCCTTGCTCGGCGGTACTGAACACTGCATAGCGTTGCAGCAGCTGCCCCCCAGCGGAATGGCCGATCAGCACGATCTGCTTGAGCGCCGGGTAACGCTTGCCATCGCTCACCCAGGCGAGCAAGTCGTCCAGCGCCTGCAAGGGCGTGATGCCTACCCGGCCCTGCACGGAAGGGCGGCCCTGCATCCAACTGCTATCCCACAGTGGCAAGTCGGCGCCGTTAGGCCGATCCCGGGCGGTAAAGAAACCTGGCGCTAGCAGCAGCGTGCTTGCCTCGGGCCACCGGGCAGCGGCCAAGAGGTCCTGGCCTACGGTGAAGTAGTCCTGGGCATTGCGGCGCACGCCGTGAACGATGATCACCGCTCGTTCGACCGCTGCGTCTGGCGCAGGGGAGGAAGAGAGCGGGCGGTTGGCGAACATCGCCAAGGCGTAGTTGGGGGATACTTGAGTGGGCTGGGCTTCTTCGGCAACTGCAATGATCGACCAAAGCAACAATAACGCACCGGTTACCAATCGATAGGTCATGAGCGGGATCCATTTGTGCACCGTAGCGGGTCGGCTGCAATAGTGGGTCACCCAAGCGCTGTGTTCAACGGGGAATGTCGCCAAGAATGGTCGCCCGATGCATAACCCGGCGTGCCGGGCGGTAGTCATCCACCGCGTAATGCTGCGTCACCCGGTTGTCCCAGAAGGCGACGTCGTTAGCCTGCCACTGCCAGCGCACGGTAAATTCCGGACGGGTGGCATGGGCGAACAGCATCGGCAGCAGCGCCGCGCTCTCTTGTTCGGAGAGTTCGTTGATGCGCGTAGTGAACCCATCGTTCACGAACAACGCTTTGCGCCCGCTGATGGGATGCGTACGCACCACCGGGTGGCTCACCGGCGGATGGCGCCGCCGGGTGTCTTCCCAGCGCGCGAGGCCCTCGGCCGTGTTGCCAAAGCGCTCCAGTGGGAAAGACTTACTGAAGTCGTGGGTCGCGGTAAGTCCGTCCAGCAGGCGCTGCATTGGCGCGGAAAGGGCCTCGTAGGCGGCGATTCCGCTGGCCCATAGGGTGTCGCCGCCATAGGCCGGCACTTGCTTGGCCGCCAGTACCGCGCCCATGGCCGGGGCGGGGAGGAAGGTGACATCGGTGTGCCAGATGGCATTGTCGCGTACGTCGGTCACCGCGGTGTCGAGGACCAGCACCTCCGGTTGCTCCGGCACGTTGGGGTAGATCGGGTGGATGTGCAGCTCGCCAAATTCCATGGCCAGGCGCGCCTGTTGCTTGGGCGTCAGCGGCTGGTTGCGGAAGAACAGCACCTGGTGAGCCAGCAGCGCCTGCTCCAGGGCCTGTTGCTCAGCAGTGCTGATCGGGTTGGCAAGGTCGATGCCTTCGACCCGTGCGCCGATGGCCGGGTTGAGGGCGGTGATGGTGAGTGTCATTTCAAGTTCGCTCGGTTGACCAATACGAATGCAAGGAAACGCGGCGGCGCTCGCCACTTTCCGTACAGGTTTTTAGTGGCTCTGCCCATGCCAAGGCACCAGCCTTCGCTGCAGGGCACGCAGCCCCAGCTCAAGGGCGAAAGCCACCACGGCGATGATCAGAATGCCCAGGATCACCACGTCGGTAACCAGGAACTGCGCGGCGGACTGCACCATGAAGCCCAGCCCGCTGGTAGCGGCGATCAGCTCGGCGGCCACCAGCGTGGACCAGCCCACACCCAGGCCGATGCGTACCCCGGTGAGGATGTCTGGCAAGGCGCTGGGCAGGATCACATGGCGCACCAGTTGCGCTCGGGTAGCGCCAAGGCACTGGGCGGCGCGCAGGCGGGCCGGGTCCACGGTGCGAACCCCGGTGGCGGTGGCAATGGCGATAGGGGCGAATATCGCCAGGTAAATCAGCAACACCTTGGAAAACTCGCCGATGCCGCACCAGATCACGATCAGCGGCAAGTAAGCCAACGGTGGGATCGGCCGATAGAACTCGATCAACGGGTCGAGGATGCCGCGGGCGATGCGGTTGCGGCCAATGGCGATCCCCAGCGGGATGGCGGTCACGATGGCCAGGCCCAAGGCGATGCCGATGCGCTGCAAGCTGGCACCCAAATGCTGCCAGAGGGTTGAGTCCATGTAGCCGGTGGTTGCCAGCAGCCAACCCTTTTGCGCCACGGCCGCGGGCGCCGGCAGGAACAGCGGGTCGATCAGCTCGAAATACGTCGCGGCCCACCAGGCCAGCAGCAGGCTGGCCCCGGTCAGGACGCTGATGGCGCGAGTGCTCAGGCTCCAGCGGGCCGGCGCCGCGGCGGGGCTGACGGATGGCTCAAGGGCCAGTTCGGCGCTGCTCATACGGCCTCCTTAGTAAGGCTGCGCTGGGAAAATACCTGTGCCAGCACATGCTCGCGGGTTTCGATGAAGCGGGGGTCGGACTTGATTGCGCGCGCTGACTCACCATCGGCGTAGCGGCGGCCGAAATCCAGGGCCAGGCGTTCGACAATCCGCCCAGGGTTGGGCGCCAGCAGTATCAGCTCGGTAGCGAGGAACACGGCTTCTTCGATGTCGTGGGTAATCAGAAACACCGGCTTGGCCGTGCGCCGCCATACGTTGAGCAGCAGTTCCTGCATCTGCTCGCGGGTGAAGGCATCCAACGCGCCGAAGGGTTCGTCCATCAATAACACGCGCGGCTCGGCAGCCAGGGCGCGGGCGAGGCCCACGCGCTGTTTCTGCCCGCCAGAAAGCTCCCAAACCCGACGCTCGCCGAACTGCGCAAGCCCCACCAGGCCGAGCAGCTCGCGAGCGCGCGCTTCCCGAGCCGGTTTGGCCACGCCAGCCAGTTCCAGGCCGAAGGCCACGTTCTGCAACACGTTCTGCCAAGGCAGCAGCACGTCGTCTTGGAACACCACCCCGCGGTCGGCGCCTGGGCCGCGCACCGGCTCGCCGTCCAGGCGGATGTTGCCGGCGCTCGGTGCAACGAACCCGGCGATCAGGTTCAGCAAGGAGGTTTTACCGCTACCGGAAGGCCCAAGGGCCACCGTGAGTTGGTTAGGGCCCAGGCGCAAGGAAATGTCCTGCAGCACGGGTTGAGTGGCGCCGGGATACTGCGCGCTGATGCGGTCGAGTTCTAGGTCTGCCATGGCGTTGCCCCGTGCAGTAAAACGGCTTACTTGATGTAGGTGGCGCTGACGTACGGGCTGTAGTCAGGCAGCACGGTTTCTACCCGGCCCTGTTCCTTGAGGAACTTCGCGGTTTCGCCAATCGCCTTGGCGGTGCCGCCCTCGAGCAGCTGCGGCGAGGTCTGTGCCTTGGCGTCGGGGAAGGCGGAGCCTGCCAGCAGCTCGGGCACATCCTCGGCGTTGGAGCCGGTCAGCTTGGCGATCTTTTGCACTGGGGCCGAGTTGGCGGTCCAGGCGTCCTTGTGCGCGGCGTAATCGGCGTACGCGTCCAGGGTTACCTTAGAGAACTTGGCGATCACGTCAGGGTGTTTCTCGGCGTAGTCCTTGCGGGCCACCCATACCTCGAAGGTCGGCGCGCCCCATTGGCCAACTTGCGCGGCGTCGGTCAACACCGTGCCGGTCTTGCGGATCTCACCCAAGGCGGGGGACCACACGAAGGCGCCGTCGATGTCGCCGCGCTTCCAGGCAGCGGCGATCTCGAGCGGTTGCAGGTTCACTACCTTGACCTTGGTGGCGTCCAGGCCCCAGTGCTTGAGCGCGCCGAGCAGGCTGTAGTGAGAAGTCGATACGAACGGGGTGGCGATAGTTTTGCCCACCAGGTCTTCAGGCTTGGTGATGCCGCTGCCGTTGCGCACTACCAGCTGCTCGGAGGAGTTGATCTGCGCCGACACGATAAAGGCCACGATCGGCAACTTGCGTGAGGCGGCCGCGGCCAGGGGGCTGGAGCCCAGGTTACCAATCTGAACGCCGCCGGAGGCCAGCGCGGTGACGACCTCCGAGCCGCTGTTGAAGCGGAGCCAGTCGATCTTTTCCCCGATGCTTTTTTCGTAAGTGCCGTCGGCTTGGGGCACCTTGCTAGGGTCGATACCGGTTTGATACCCGACCTTAAGGTCCTCAGCCTGGGCGGACAATGCAGCGGCTGCGAAGGCTAAAGCGGTGAACAGGGGCGCGAAGGTGCGTGCCATTTTAGGTGCCTTGGGTCGGTGGGCGAATGGCACCTAGATTATCGTTCTAAAAAATCCGGAATAAATAATATTTGGTTACTAGCTTATGGCGCTTGATGAGGCGCCCGCTGCCGGATCGCGACGACGGCAGTACGGCTTTGAGCTAAACCTTATCAGCTGCTACGCATGAAACCGTGATAGAGCGGTCCAGCGTTACGGTTATAAACACAGTGCTATTTATTCTTTTAGAGTTCGTTGCCATGCATGCAACATAACGGCAACCGACCTCCCACAGGAGCTGAAAAAAATGGGCCTCAAGCTTGGCGATATCGCCCCTGACTTCGAACAGGACTCCAGCCTTGGCCGCATTCGCTTCCATGAATGGCTGGGCAACAGTTGGGGCGTGCTGTTCTCGCACCCGGCAGACTTCACCCCGGTGTGCACCACCGAACTAGGGTTCACCGCTAAGCTCAAGGACGAGTTCGACAAGCGTGGCGTTAAGGCCATCGCCCTGTCGGTAGATCCGGTCGAGTCCCATGTGAAGTGGATCGACGACATCAACGAAACGCAAAGCACCCAGGTCAACTTTCCGATCCTGGCCGACGCCGACCGCAAGGTCTCGGACCTTTACGACCTGATCCACCCTAACGCCAACGACACTCTCACGGTGCGCTCACTGTTCGTGATCGACCCGAACAAAAAGGTACGGCTGACCATTACCTATCCCGCCAGCACGGGGCGTAATTTCCATGAAATTCTGCGGGTGATCGATTCGCTGCAGCTTACGGACAACCACAAGGTCGCCACCCCCGCCAACTGGCAGGACGGTGATGAAGTGGTGATCGTGCCGTCGCTCAAGGACGAAGCGGAAATCGCCCAGCGTTTTCCCAAGGGTTACCGTGCAGTCAAGCCCTACCTGCGCCTGACGCCACAACCCAACCGCTGAACGAATGCCTAGCAGGGCTTTGGGGGGTCATTGATATGGCCCCCTTTTTTTATTAGGCCAGCAAGTGCTTTTTTGAGTAGGCCCCGCTATTCAAACAAACTGCCGAAACAACCAATACAACCCCGCGGACAATACGATCGCCGCGGGCAGGGTCAGCACCCAAGCCATGAGCAGGTTGCGCACGGTGCGCATTTGCAGCCCAGAGCCGTTAGCGGCCATGGTGCCGGCGACGCCGGACGACAACACGTGGGTGGTCGAAACCGGCAGCCCATACATGTCCGCGGCAGCGATGGTGAGCATGGCTATGGTTTCGGCGCTGGCGCCTTGCGCGTAGGTGAGGTGAGTCTTGCCGATGCGCTCGCCCACGGTCACTACGATACGCCGCCAGCCAACCAGCGTGCCCATGCCTAAGGCCAAGGCGACCGCGACTTTCACCCAGGGCGGGATGAACCGGGTGGCCTCACCGATGTAGGCCTGGAAAGCCTTGAGCTTGTCGCGGGTGTCGGCGTCGAAGGTGCCGATCTTTTCTTTCTCCATCACCCGAATGGCCTCGGACGTGAGATACATGTCGTTGCGCACGTTCGAGCTGGCGCGGGGCGGCACCCGGTCGAGGGAGCCATACAGCTTGACCTGTTCCGCAATGCTGCCGGCTACCGCCGCCAGTGCGGGTACTAATTGCGGCGACGGTTTGTGATCGATCAAAAAGTTTTCCAGGTGCTTACGTGGTTCTACCGTCAGTGGTTGCGGTTCGGCGCGGGTGAGTGCCTGTTGAGTCACCACGGCCAGGGCCGCGAAGCGTTGGGTTTCCGGCTCCGGGATGGCCCTGTTCAGCGCATAAGCCATTGGCAAGGTGCCGATGAGGATGAGCATGATCAACCCCATGCCCTTTTGCCCGTCGTTGGAGCCGTGGGCGAAGGACACCCCCGTGCACGTTAGGATCAGCAGGCCGCGAATCCAGAAAGGCGGCGGGTTGTTGCCTTCCGGGGCCTGATAGAGCGCGCGGTTCTTTACCAGCCGACGCAGCAGCAACATAAGCGCGCCCGCGCATACGAAGCCAATCACCGGCGACAGCAGCAGGGCATAGCCCACCTTCGCCGCCTGGCCCCAGTCCACCCCTGAAGTGCCCGTACGGCCGCTCATCAAAGCGTTGGCAACGCCCACGCCGATGATCGAGCCGATCAGCGTATGTGAGGAAGACGCCGGCAATCCCAGCGACCAAGTGCCGAGGTTCCACAAGATGGCGGCCAGCAGCAGGGCAAAAATCATCGCAAAACCTGCCGAGGAACCGACTTGCAGGATCAGGTCCACCGGTAACAGCGCGATGATGCCGAAGGCAACCGCGCCGCTTGAGGTGAGCACCCCGATGAAGTTGAACGCGCCGGACCACATTACCGCCACATGTGCAGGCAGCGAGTGGGTGTAGATCACCGTGGCTACCGCATTGGCCGTGTCATGGAAGCCGTTGACGAACTCGAAGGCCAGGGCGATCACCAGCGCGACGCCCAGCAGCACGTAGGGGGTCCAGGTCGCGGTTGAGGCGTTGCTGGTGTCCAGGTCTCGGCCCAGGCTCCAGAACATATAGCTCACGCCTACTATCAGCACGGCATAGAACAGCGCCTTGACCAGCGGGGTAGAACGGCGGTCGAGGGCGGGGCCTTTGGCAGGCGCGCTTGCCCTGAAGGTGTTCGAGGTCATGTGACGGCTCCGGGCCGGGGATGGGATCTTTCATGATCCTCGCTAATTGTGACAAATTTTTTCCCCATTGCCGCTTGGGGGTGGAAAGCGGACGCATGGAAAGTCAATTAAGGAATAAGCAAATGAACAAATATGATTTATGGATATAAAAGAACAGCGGTACTCTCGGCTTCGTTAATTATGTAAACGCAAGGGAAAGCCTGATGCTCGTTGTTTCAGTCGGAGGAAGCCCCAGCGCCCGCTCGCGCTCCGCGGTAGTGCTTGAGCGGGCGCGTCAGCTCCTTCAGGCCCGAGGGGTGGAAGTGGTGAGCTACCAAGTGCGGGAATTTCCCGCCGAGGACCTGCTCCACGCCCGCTTCGATAGCCCCCAGGTGATTGCTTTCTTGCAGATGGTCGAACAGGCAGACGGCCTGATCGTGGCTACGCCGGTGTACAAGGCTTCGTTCAGCGGTGCGCTGAAAACACTGCTGGACCTGCTGCCGGAACGTGCGCTCAGCCACAAGGTGGTATTGCCGATTGCCACCGGTGGCAGCATCGCCCACATGCTCGCGGTGGACTACGCCCTCAAGCCGGTGCTGGCGGCGCTCAAAGCGCAGGAGATGCTTCAAGGAATCTTCGCCGAAGACAACCAGATCACCTATGCCGAGGGTTCGACCCCGGCCAGCCTGGCGCCAGTGCTGGAGCAGCGCCTGGAAGGGGCGCTGGAAGAGTTTCACCAAGCCCTGGCGCGGCGGCCACGCCCGCTTGCGCCCGGCCAGCTCAGCCGCAGCCTGATCGAGGCGCGCTGGAGTATCTAAACAGCCTTAACATCTTCTGACCCGACCACGGGAAGCAGGTGCCAGTTACCCGACATAGTCATCAAGGAGAGCGCCATGCGCCCATTCACCTTGCGTCGAGGCCTGGTCGCCCTGTTTGCCGCGACCCTCGCTTTCGGCGCACTCAGCCAGGCCCAGGCCGACACCCTGCGCATCGGCTATCAGAAGTACGGCACCCTGGTGCTGCTCAAGGCTAAAGGCACCCTTGAAAAGCGCCTGGCTGACCAAGGCATCGATGTGCAGTGGACGGAGTTTCCTGGCGGCCCGCAGCTGCTCGAGGGCCTCAACGTAGGTTCTATCGACTTCGGCGTGACGGGTGAAACCCCGCCGGTGTTCGCTCAGGCGGCTGGCGCCGATCTGCTTTACGTGGCCCACGAGCCGCCAGCGCCTACCAGCGAGGCGATCCTGGTGCCCAAGGATTCGCCCATCACCAGCGTGAAAGACCTCAAGGGCAAGAAGGTGGTGCTCAACAAGGGCTCTAACGTGCATTACCTGCTCGTGCGTGCGCTGCAGGACGCGGGTCTTCAATACGGAGACATCCAGACCGTGTTCCTGCCGCCTGCCGATGCGCGTGCAGCCTTCGAGCGTGGCAGCGTCGATGCCTGGGTTATCTGGGACCCGTATCAAGCGGCGGCCGAACAACAGCTCAATGCTCGCACCCTGCGTGATGGCAGCGGCTTGGTGGACAACAACCAGTTCTACCTGGCCACCCGCCCTTATGCCCAGGCTCACCCGGCGGTAATCGCCACTTTGGTGGATGAAGTGCGCAAAACCGGGGAATGGTCCCGCTCCAATCCTCAAGAAGTGACCGAGCAGGTCGCGCCGCTGCTGGGCTTGCCCGCGCCTATCGTGCTGACCTCGGTCAAGCGTCAAGGCTTTGGTGCGACCTACCTCACCGACGACGTGGTGAGCGCGCAGCAGAAAATCGCCGATGCGTTTTACCAGCTCAAGCTGATACCCAAGCCGCTGAGCATCAAAGACGTGATCTGGACCCCACCGGCAGGCCTTGCCACCAAATGACCTCGCGCCGGCCCAGCCGGCGCCAACTCTGGAGACAACTCCCATGAGCCTGAACATTTTCTGGTTTTTGCCTACCCACGGCGACGGTCATTACCTGGGCACCGCCGAAGGCGCGCGGGCGGTGGACCACGGTTACCTGCAGCAGATCGCCCAGGCGGCGGACCGCCTCGGTTACGGCGGTGTACTTATCCCTACCGGCCGCTCCTGCGAGGACTCCTGGCTGGTGGCCGCATCGCTGATTCCGGTCACCCAGCGGTTGAAATTCCTGGTGGCGCTGCGCCCTGGAATCATCTCGCCGACTGTGGCTGCTCGCCAAGCCGCAACCCTGGACCGCCTCTCCAATGGCCGTGCGCTGTTCAACCTGGTGACCGGTGGTGACCCGGACGAGCTCGCCGGCGATGGCCTGTTCCTTAGCCACGAGGAGCGCTACGAAGCGTCGGTGGAATTCACTCGCATCTGGCGCCGGGTGCTGGAAGGCGAAACGGTCGATTACGAAGGCAAGCATCTGCAAGTCAAAGGGGCGAAGCTGCTCTACCCGCCGATCCAGCAACCGCGCCCGCCGTTGTATTTCGGCGGCTCTTCGGATGCCGCTCAAGATCTGGCCGCCGAGCAGGTCGAGCTGTACCTCACCTGGGGTGAGCCGCCGGCCGCCGTGGCCGAAAAAATCGCCCAGGTACGTGCCAAGGCTGCTGCTCAAGGGCGCACCGTGCGCTTTGGTATCCGCTTGCATGTGATCGTGCGAGAAACCAACGAAGAGGCCTGGCGCGCTGCTGACCGGCTGATCGCTCAGCTCGATGACGCCACTATCGCCAAAGCGCAGTCGGCCTTTGCCCGCTTCGATTCAGTCGGCCAGCAGCGCATGGCCGCTCTGCACGGCGGCCGCCGTGACAACCTGGAAGTGAGCCCTAATCTCTGGGCCGGCGTCGGCCTGGTGCGCGGTGGCGCTGGCACGGCACTGGTGGGGGATGGCCCTACCGTGGCTGCGCGTGTGAAGGAATACGCGGACCTGGGCATCGACACCTTTATCTTCTCCGGCTACCCGCACCTGGAAGAGTCTTATCGGGTAGCGGAACTGTTATTCCCGCACTTGGACGTGGAACGACCGCAAGCGAACGGCGGCGCGGGCTATATCAGCCCGTTCGGTGAGATGGTCGCCAACGACATCCTGCCTAAAGCCGTGGCGCAGAGCTGAGGGGGCGTGATGAGCATCTCTCGCAGAGCGGCCGAACGGCTGGCGCCTTGGGTGCTGCCCGTGCTGTTGCTGGCTATCTGGCAGTTAGCGGTCAGCGCGGGCTGGCTGTCTACGCGCATCCTGCCCGCGCCTAGCGCGGTGCTGGAGGCGGGGGTGCAACTGGTGCGCTCCGGCGAGATCTGGAAGCACTTGGCGATCAGCAGCTGGCGCGCGGCGGTAGGCTTTGCCATCGGCGGCGCTATTGGCCTGGCCCTGGGTTTTATTACCGGCCTGTCGCGCTGGGGCGAACGCTTGCTGGACAGCTCCGTGCAGATGATCCGCAACGTGCCTCACCTGGCGTTGATTCCGCTGGTCATTCTGTGGTTCGGCATCGATGAATCCGCCAAGATTTTCTTGGTGGCGCTGGGCACGCTATTCCCGATTTACCTCAATACCTATCACGGCATTCGCAACGTCGACCCAGCCCTGGTGGAAATGTCCCGTAGCTATGGGCTGTCAGGGTTTGCGCTGTTCTGGCAGGTGATCCTGCCCGGGGCGCTGCCTTCCATCCTGGTCGGCGTGCGCTTTGCGCTGGGCTTCATGTGGCTCACGTTGATCGTTGCCGAAACCATCTCCGCCAGTTCCGGCATCGGTTACCTGGCAATGAACGCCCGGGAGTTCCTGCAAACGGACGTGGTGGTGCTGGCGATCGTGCTCTATGCCGTGCTCGGCAAGCTCGCCGACCTTGCCGCGCGGGGCTTGGAGCGGGTGTGGTTGCGGTGGCATCCGGCCTATCAAACAGGCAAGGAAGGGCGCGCATGAGCATCCTGAACGACACACCCCATTTTTTGCGCGGCATTGCGCTGGATGTGCAGCAACTGACCAAAACCTTCGGTGAGCGCCAAGTGCTGCAGGGGGTGGACTTACACATCCCTGCCGGCCAGTTTGTTGCCGTGGTGGGCCGCAGTGGTTGCGGTAAAAGCACCTTGTTGCGCTTGCTTGCGGGCCTGGACAAAGCCAGCAGTGGCCACGTGGGCAGCGGCGACAGCAGCCTGGACACGGTGCGCCAAGGTACGCGCCTGATGTTCCAGGAGCCGCGCTTGCTGCCTTGGAAAACCGTGATCGAAAACGTCGGCCTGGGCCTGAAAGGGCACTGGCAACCCAAGGCCCTGGACGCCTTGAATGCGGTCGGCCTGGCCGAACGCGCCAAGGAATGGCCGGCGGCGCTCTCCGGCGGGCAAAAGCAGCGCGTGGCCCTGGCCCGCGCCTTGATCCATGAGCCACGTTTGCTGTTGCTCGACGAACCCCTGGGCGCCCTCGATGCGCTCACCCGTATCGAGATGCAGCAGTTGCTCGAGCGCCTCTGGGCCCTGCACCGCTTTACCGTGGTGTTGGTGACTCACGACGTCGCCGAAGCGGTGGCCGTCGCCGACCGGGTCATCCTGATCGAGGAAGGCCGCATAGGCCTGGATGTCCCGGTCGACCTTCCCCGCCCCCGGCAGCGAGGCTCCCACGCCCTGGCCGAGGTGGAAAGCCGCATCCTCGCCCGGGTGCTGTCGCTGCCCGGCCAGGAGATCCCTCCAGAACCAACTTATCCCCTGCCTGCGCAATTGCGTTGGGCTAATTGACGTTACCCAAGGAAATCGCCATGACTATCAAAGCCATCAACGTCCGCAACCAGTTCAAAGGCACCATCAAGGAAATCATCGAAGGCTCAGTGCTGTCGGAAATCGACGTGCAAACCGCTTCGGGCATCGTTACCTCGGTCATCACCACCCGCTCGGTAAAAGAGCTGGAGCTGGTGGTGGGCAGCGAAGTGATTGCGTTCGTGAAATCGACTGAGGTGTCTATCGCTAAGTTGTGAGGGTTTAAGCCTGCGAACTTCAATCGCTACAGGTTCGCGGGCTTCGCACGCCCCTACATTTCGGTAGGGGTGGAGCCTCGCCTTGCCATATATGCCGGCAAATACAACCCCAAGTACGCATCGAATACCCGCATCCCTTCCTCGGCCAGCCGCGGTGTGATCGCCCCGTGCAACTGCACCGAGCGGGCGTACACCCTGTCCCCCAATTCCATTGCCAGCGTGAACACGTCCACGTCTTCAGGCAGCTGCGGCAGCACGAAATGCCGGGCGAACACCTCGCGCATCAGCGCCCCGAGCTCGATGTCGTGCTTGCGGTCGGCCTGGGTTACTTCACTGAGCCCGTGTTGGGCGAGTATCAATTGGCGGGCCGCGGCGTCTTGGTTGTAGAGATCCAGCATGCGCTGCTCAAGCAGGCAAGACAGGTCGCGCCAGGTGCTCAGGCCATGCGGGTCGATAGGGGCTTCGAGGCACGCGCGGAAGGCGGCATGGATGTCTGCAGTGAGGCCCTCGAGCAAGGCGGGCACGCTGGGAAAGAAGTGGTACACCGACGAGGGCGGGATCTGCGCCAGTTCCGCCACATTGTAGATGGCCAGCCCTGCCACGCCGTCGCGGACCAGCAGTGCGCGAGCGGCAGCGAGGATGGCATCGATCCGGGCTTGGCTACGCTGGCGGGGTTTGCGAGGGGCGGGGGTGCGGGACATGACGGGCTCCTGAAGAGAGCCCGCATTCTAGCTGAACTGTACCGGGTGGGCGTTTCTGTGGTGCTCGGCATGCCTGCGCATGAACGTGTGGGGCCGGGCAAAGCCCGGGAAGGGCTTCAAGTCGCGCCCTCTCCCCGGGCTTTGCCCGGCCCCACAGAGTCGTAGCAACCACCGGCGTGTTATCTGTGAGCGCCGGCGCTACACCGTATGCAGGTACCAGTTGTACTCGAGGTCGGAGATCGAATGTTCGAACTCTGCCAGCTCGCTTTCCTTACAGGCCACGAAGATGTCGATGTACTTCGGATCGATGTACTTCGCCATGATTTCACTGTCGTCCAGTGCCCGCAGCGCATCGCGCAGGTTGTTCGGCAGGCTCGGCTCGGTCTGCTCGTAGGCGTTGCCTTCCAACGGCTCGCCTGGTTCTACCTTGGTGGTCAAGCCGTGGTGGATACCGGCGAGTACGGCTGCCATCAGTAGGTAAGGGTTGGCGTCCGCCCCGGCCACGCGATGCTCGATGCGCACCGAGTCTGGGGTGCCCGTGGGCACGCGCAGGGCAACGGTACGGTTATCCAAGCCCCAGGTCGGCGAGTTCGGCACATAGAACTGCGCACCGAAACGGCGGTAGGAGTTGACGTTGGGGCAGAGGAAGGCCATCGAGGCCGGTAGGGTCTCGAGCACACCGCCGATTGCGTGGCGCAATGCGGCGTTCTGCTCGGGATCCTCGCTGGTGAAGATATTCTTGCCGTCCTTGTCGAGGATCGAAATGTGCACATGCAGGCCATTTCCCGCCTGGCCCGGGTAGGGCTTGGCCATGAAGGTGGTGTCCATTTCATGGTCGTAGGCGATGTTCTTGATCAGCCGCTTGAGCAACACCGCGTAGTCGCAGGCTTTGAGCGGGTCGGCAACGTGATGCAGGTTCACTTCGAACTGCGCGGGGGCGCTTTCCTTGACGATGGCGTCAGCCGGAATGTGCTGCTCCTTGGCGCCTTCGAGGATGTCCTGGAGGCAGTCGACGTATTCGTCCAGGTCGTCGATCAGGTACACCTGGGTCGACTGCGGGCGCTTGCCGGAGATCGGCGAGCGGGGCGGTTGTGGCCGGCCGTTCACGTTTTCCTGGTCGATCAGGTAGAACTCCAGCTCGAACGCCGCGCAAATGGTAAGGCCGAGGTCGTCGAACTTTTGCACTACCTGGCGCAACACTTCGCGGGGGTCGGCGAAGAAGGGCTCGCCTTCGAGTTCATGCATGGTCATCAGCAGCTGTGCGGTGGGGCGCTTCTGCCAAGGCTCGTTGCTCAAGGTATTGGGGATCGGATAACAGATGCGGTCGGCGTCGCCGATATCCAGGCCCAGGCCGGTGCTTTCGACCGTAGAGCCGTTGATATCGAGGGCAAACAGCGATGCCGGCAGGTTGATGCCTTTTTCATACACCTTGTGCAGGCTGGTGCGCTCGATGCGCTTGCCACGCACTACACCATTCATATCTGCAATTAGAAGATCGACGTACAGAACCTCAGGATGATCCTTAAGGAATGCGTTCGCTTCGTTAAGCTGAACGGCACGCGGGGGTACCGACATGATGCAACACCTTTGTTGTTAAAAATATCAATCATTGGCTTACAACCGTCTCAGTCAATCCGAAAGCCAACCCGAAGTCAAGCTGACCCAGTCTCGCCCTTTTGGGGAGCGTTTTTGGGCTTTTTGCCTTGTTATGGTGCGTTTTCGTCTGAGTTTTCCGTCATGTTTTGAATCTTTATTCAAGGCGTGCTGAATTTTTTACGGGGTGTTGTATAAAAAATTGAACGACGCTAAGCTCGGTTGCATCCCATAACAGCAACAATAACGGGGAATATCATGGCACGCCCGCTCCGCACTGGCGCAACTGCCTGGCAAGCGCTGGCATTGCGCGCCTTGCTCTACCTGGCACGAGCTACCACGCTCTATTTTGGCACCCGGACGCAACAGCGCCAGGCCAGCCATACCCTATCATTACAAAGCCTCCGGCTTGACTGGAGCGCTCCACGGATCTTTACAGGTTCGTATTGCCATACTGCCAGAAGTCGCTCCAACGCGCCCGCCCGCCTCGTCGGCCGGTCAGCATCGGTGGCGCGTGCGCGTATACTTTTCGGCGCCAGGGCCAATGCCCAGGTTCCACCGTGGCCTACCGAGCGCCCGGCGGCGCTGGCCAGCAAAAGGCACCACACTCTGACGCAGATGCGTCAAACACCCCTGGCCCCCCAGGCCTGGGCCTTTACCTCCTGAGGTATTTATGAGTACCAACCTCGACCAGCTCACTGATTGGTTGAAAAAGCACAAAATCACCGAAGTCGAATGCCTGATCAGCGACCTGACCGGCATCACGCGGGGCAAGATCTCTCCTACCAACAAGTTCATCGCCGAAAAAGGCATGCGCTTGCCTGAGAGCGTGCTGCTGCAGACCGTAACCGGCGACTACGTGGAAGACGACATCTATTACGAGTTGCTCGACCCCGCCGACATTGACATGATCTGCCGCCCTGACGAGAACGCGGTGTTCCTGGTGCCTTGGGCCATCGAGCCCACCGCGCAGGTGATCCACGACACCTACGACAAGCAAGGCAACCCGATCGAGCTGTCGCCGCGCAACGTGCTCAAGAAAGTGCTCAAGCTGTATGCCGACCGCGGCTGGCTGCCGATCGTCGCGCCGGAGATGGAGTTCTATCTCACGAAGCGCTGCGATGACCCCGACTTCCCGCTGCAGCCGCCCATCGGCCGCTCTGGCCGGCCGGAAACCGGCCGCCAATCGTTCTCTATCGAAGCGGCGAACGAATTCGACCCGCTGTTCGAGGACGTCTACGACTGGTGCGAACTGCAAAACCTGGACCTGGACACGCTGATCCACGAAGACGGCACCGCGCAGATGGAAATCAACTTCCGTCATGGCAGCGCCTTGGCTCTCGCTGACCAGATCGTGGTCTTCAAGCGGACCATGCGTGAAGCGGCGCTCAAGCACAATGTGGCCGCCACCTTTATGGCCAAGCCCATGACCGGCGAGCCGGGCAGTGCGATGCACCTGCACCAGAGCGTGGTCAGCGTGGAAACCGGCAAGAGCATCTTCTCCAACGAAGACGGCTCCATGAGCCAGCTGTTCTTGCACCATGTAGGCGGCCTGCAGAAGTACATCCCGGAATTGCTGCCGCTGTTCGCACCTAACGTGAACTCCTTCCGCCGCTTCCTGCCGGATACCTCCGCGCCTGTGAACGTGGAATGGGGTGAAGAAAACCGCACGGTGGGCCTGCGGGTGCCAGACGCTACGCCGCAGAACCGTCGAGTGGAAAACCGCCTGCCCGGCGCCGATGCCAACCCATACCTGGCGATTGCCGCCAGCCTGCTGTGTGGCTATATCGGCATGGTCGAGGGCATCCCGCCCAGCGCGCCTGTGCATGGTCGCGGCTACGAGCGCCGTAACCTGCGCCTGCCGTTGACCATCGAGGACGCGCTCGAGCGCATGGAAAACTGCAAAACCGTTGAAAAGTACCTGGGTCGCAAGTTCGTGACCGGGTACGTAGCGGTCAAGCGGGCAGAACACGAGAACTTCAAGCGCGTGATCAGTTCGTGGGAACGGGAGTTCCTGCTGTTCGCGGTCTGATCGCTACCAGCTTGCCGCCCGGTGGGTTGGCCAAGGAGATGAGCATGAGCAATAACAATCCGCAAACCCTGCAATGGCAATCCCTCAGCGGCGACCATCACCTGGCGCCGTTCAGCGACTACAAGCAGCTCAAGGAAAAAGGCCCGCGCATCATCACCAAGGCGCAAGGCGTTCACCTGTGGGACAGCGAAGGGCACAAGATCCTCGATGGCATGGCCGGGTTGTGGTGCGTGGCGGTCGGCTACGGGCGCGAAGAGCTGGTGCAGGCCGCGGCGAACCAAATGCGCGAGCTGCCCTACTACAACCTGTTCTTCCAGACCGCACATCCGCCGGCGCTGGAGCTGGCCCGGGCGGTAGTCGAGGTGGCCCCAGCAGGCATGAGCCACGTGTTCTTTACCGGTTCCGGCTCGGAAGGCAACGATACCGTGTTGCGTCTGGTCCGCCATTACTGGGCGCTCAAGGGCAAGCCTGGGAAAAAGACCATCATTGGCCGCATCAACGGCTACCACGGCTCCACCGTGGCGGGCGCGAGCCTGGGCGGCATGAGCGGCATGCACGAGCAGGGCGACCTGCCCATTCCCGGCATCGTGCACATCGCGCAGCCTTATTGGTTCGGTGAGGGCGGGGACATGACACCCGAGGAATTCGGGGTGTGGGCCGCCAACCAGCTGGAAGAAAAAATTCTCGAGGTGGGCGAAGACCAGGTCGCGGCGTTTATCGCCGAGCCTATCCAGGGTGCCGGTGGCGTGATCATTCCGCCTGACAGCTACTGGCCGCGCATCAAGGAGATCCTCGCCAAGTACGACATTCTGTTCGTAGCGGATGAAGTGATCTGTGGTTTCGGCCGCACCGGCGAATGGTTCGGCAGCGATTACTACGGGCTCGAACCCGACCTGATGACCATCGCCAAGGGCCTGACTTCCGGTTATGTACCTATGGGCGGCGTGATCGTGCGGGACGAAGTCGCGCGCGTGATCAGTGAGGGCGGTGACTTCAACCACGGCTTTACTTATTCCGGCCACCCGGTGGCCGCCGCGGTCGGCTTGGAAAACCTGCGCCTGTTGCGTGAAGAAAAAATCATCGAACGGGTGAAAGGCGAAACGGCACCGTATTTGCAAAAGCGCCTGAGGGAACTCGAAGACCACCCGTTGGTAGGCGAGGTCCGGGGGTTGGGCATGCTCGGCGCGATCGAGCTGGTGAAGACCAAAGCCACCCGCGAGCGGCACCAAGGGCGGGGCGCGGGCATGATATGCCGGCAGTTCTGCTTCGATAACGGGCTGATCATGCGGGCCGTTGGCGACACCATGATCATCGCGCCGCCGTTGGTGATCAGCGCCGAGGAGATTGATGAATTGGTCACCAAGGCGCGGTTGTGCCTGGACCTGACCCTTAATGCGTTAAATGGCTAAATGCTAGTCTGTGCGACGGCGCCGTCTCTTCGAACGCGCCGGACCGCTCGCCAGGCCAGCCTGCGTTCCGGTTTACCGCCTCGCTGGTGAGGCACCGGCGCCCTACAGGTGGTTTTTAAAAAAAATTTGGAGCATTACGCATGAAGAAATTTGGCAAGACGCTGCTCGCCATGTCGATGATGGCAGCCGCAGTCGGGGCAGTTCACGCTGATGACAAGGTTCTGCACGTTTACAACTGGTCGGATTACATTGCGCCAGACACGGTAGCGAACTTCGAGAAAGAGTCGGGCATCAAGGTGGTGTACGACGTGTTCGACAGCAACGAAACCCTGGAAGCCAAGCTGCTGGCGGGCAAGTCGGGTTATGACATCGTGGTGCCGTCGAACAACTTCCTAGCCAAGCAAGTGAAGGCGGGCGTTTACCAGGAACTGGACAAGTCCAAGCTGAGCAACTGGGGCAACCTGGATCAGTCCCTGCTCAAGGCGGTGGGTGACGCCAGCGACCCGGGCAACCAGCACGCCTTCCCATACATGTGGGGCACCATCGGCATCGGTTACAACCCCGAGAAGGTCAAGGCCGCGCTGGGCGTGGACAAGATCGATTCCTGGGACGTGCTGCTCAAGCCCGAAAACATCGCCAAGCTGAAATCCTGTGGCGTGAGCTTCCTCGACTCGCCAACCGAGATGCTGCCGGTCGCCTTGCACTACCTGGGCCTGCCCACCAACAGCCAGAAGAAGGAAGACCTCAAGCAGGCTGAAGACCTGTTCCTCAAGGTCCGCCCGAGCATCACCTACTTCCACTCCTCCAAATACATCTCGGATCTGGCCACCGGCAATATCTGCGTAGCCGTGGGTTACTCGGGTGACGTGCAGCAGGCTAAGTCGCGTGCCGAGGAAGCTGGCGGCAAGGTGAAAGTCAGCTACGCCATTCCGAAGGAAGGCGCTGGCACCTTCTACGACATGGTCGCCATTCCCAAGGACGCCGAGAACACCGAAGCCGCTTACAAGTTTATGAATTACCTGCTCGAGCCGAAGGTCATGGCTCAGATCACCAACGCAGTGCAATTCCCGAACGGGAACAAGGCCGCTACCGAGTTCGTTGACAAGGCCATTACGTCGGACCCGAACATCTACCCGTCCGACGAGGTCAAGGCCAAGTTCTATGCGATCTCTGACCTGCCCGCCGCTACGCAGCGGGAGATGACTCGCAGCTGGACCAAGATCAAGTCTGGCAAGTAACCCTTTGCAGGCTGCCGCTAGCTCCTACAGCGCAATAGCTCAAGTAGGAGCTGGCGCAGCCCGCGAACCACTGCTGTAACGAATTAATTTTGCCGAGCAGGTATATCGAAGGTAAGTTGCGCGCCGGTTTCGCATGCCGGTCGGTTGATTGCCGTCTGAAAAGAACACTTTCGAGAGGATTTCCACTTGTCTCACTCTTTCATTAGCAAGGCGCTCTTGCTCACCGCCGGGCTTGTACTCACAGCTGGCGCCCAGGCAGCGGAGACGGTGAAGGTTTATAACTGGTCGGACTACATAGGCGCGACCACCCTGGCCGACTTCGAAAAAGCGACCGGTATCAAACCGTCCTATGACGTGTTCGATTCCAACGAAACCCTCGAGGGTAAGCTTTTGGCTGGCCACACCGGCTACGACGTGGTGGTGCCGTCGAATCACTTCCTCGGCAAACAGATCAAGGCAGGCGCGTTCCAGAAGCTGGATCGCAGCCAGTTGCCTAACTGGAAGAATCTTGACCCTGCTCTGATGAAGCGCCTCGAGGCCAACGATCCGGGTAACCAATACGCTGTTCCCTATCTGTGGGGCACCAACGGTATCGGTTACAACGTCGACAAGGTCAAGGCTGTGTTGGGCGTGGACAAGCTCGATTCCTGGGCTGTGCTGTTCGAGCCCGAGAACATGAAGAAGCTGCAAAAGTGCGGCGTGGCATTTCTCGACTCGCCGGATGAAATGATGCCGGCGGTACTTAATTATCTGGGGCTGGATCCAAACAGTACCAACCCGGAGGACTATAAGAAGGCCGAAGCCAAGTTGCTGGCTGTGCGTCCTTATGTGCGCTACTTCCACTCCTCTAAATACATCTCCGATCTTTCCACCGGCAACATCTGTGTGGCCGCTGGTTTCTCTGGTGATGTATTCCAGGCGCGCAGCCGCGCCGAGGAAGCGAAGAACGGCGTGAACGTCGCCTACGCTGTACCCAAGGAAGGTGGCAACCTGTGGTTCGACATGTTGGCTGTTCCAGCCGACGCGCCGGACGTGAAGCAAGCCCATGCCTTTATCAATTATCTGTTGGACCCGAAAGTCATCGCCCAAGTGAGCGATGCCGTTGGGTATGCCAACCCGAACCCTGAGGCTAAGTCCGACATGGACAAGGCCGTGAGCAATGACCCTGCGGTGTATCCGCCCCAGGACGTGCTCGACAAGGCGTATGTCAGCCACGAGCTGCCACCCGCGATTCAACGTTTGATGACCCGCTCGTGGAACAAGATCAAGACGGGCAAGTAATTAACCTACGCCCGCCGGTGACGGCGGGTTTGCGAAAAAGTTGGGAGTTCGTTGATGGCCGTTGCCTCCAGTGCCTATAAGAAAGCCCTCGAAGGCGGGCAACACCCCAAACAGGTGTTGGTCAAGATCGATCGGGTAACAAAAAAGTTCGACGAGACGATCGCCGTGGACGACGTGTCCTTGCAGATCCACAAAGGCGAGATCTTCGCCTTGCTAGGTGGTTCGGGTTCGGGCAAGTCGACTCTGCTGCGCATGCTCGCGGGCTTCGAGCGGCCTACGGAAGGGCGGATATTCCTCGACGGGGAAGACATCACGGACATGCCGCCCTACCAGCGGCCGATCAACATGATGTTCCAGTCTTATGCATTGTTCCCGCACATGACCGTTGCGCAGAACATCGCCTTCGGCTTGAAGCAAGACAAGATGCCGAGCGCCGAGATCGACGCCCGCGTCGCCGAAATGCTCAAGCTGGTGCACATGACCCAGTACGCCAAGCGCAAGCCGCACCAGTTGTCCGGTGGCCAGCGCCAGCGGGTCGCCCTGGCGCGGTCGCTGGCCAAGCGGCCAAAGCTGCTGCTGCTCGATGAGCCGATGGGCGCGCTGGACAAAAAGCTGCGCTCGGAGATGCAACTGGAACTGGTGGAAATCATCGAGCGGGTGGGTGTGACCTGCGTGATGGTGACCCACGACCAGGAAGAAGCCATGACCATGGCGCAGCGCATCGCGATCATGCACCTTGGCTGGATCGCCCAGATCGGCAGCCCTGTGGATATCTATGAAACGCCAACCAGCCGCCTGGTGTGCGAGTTCATCGGCAACGTCAACCTCTTCGATGGCCAGGTGGTAGAGGACATGGAAGGCTACGCACTGATCGCCTCGCCAGAGCTGGAGCGCACTATCTACGTGGGCCACGGCATCAGTACCGCGGCTCAGGACAAGAGCGTCACCTACGCGATCCGCCCGGAAAAACTGCTGGTCACCACCGAGCAGCCGACCTGCGAGCACAACTGGTCGCGCGGCAAGGTGCACGACATCGCCTACCTGGGCGGCCACTCGGTGTTCCACGTTCAACTGCCCAGCGGCAAGATCGTGCAGTCCTTCGTTGCCAACGCCGAACGCCGTGGCGCGCGGCCAACCTGGGACGACGAAGTGTTCGTATGGTGGGAAGACGACAGCGGCGTGGTACTGCGCTCATGAACAAGAAACTCAAACGCATCTACAACCGCTGGATGCCTGGCGGTCGCCAGGTCGTAATCGGCATTCCCTTCGTCTGGCTGTTCCTGTTCTTCATGCTGCCGTTCTTCATCGTTTTGAAGATCAGCTTCGCCGAAGCGGACGTGGCCATCCCGCCGTATACGGAAATCTGGCAGTACGCCGAAGGCAAGATCGACATCGCCCTGAACCTGGCCAACTATCTGTTGCTGGGTGACGACGAGCTGTATTTCTCGGCGTACTTCGGTTCGCTGAAAATGGCCTTCTTCAGCACCTTGCTGTGCCTGCTGATCGGCTATCCCATGGCCTATGCCATGTCGGTGGCAAAGAAGGAAACCCAGACGGTACTGCTGTTGCTGATCATGATGCCGACCTGGACGGCGATCCTGATCCGGGTGTACGCGTGGATGGGGCTGTTGAGCAATAACGGGCTGTTGAACGGGTTCTTGATGTACCTGGGCTTGATCGACCAGCCGCTGCAGATCCTCAACACCAACCTGGCGGTCTACATCGGCGTTGTTTACTCCTACCTGCCGTTCATGATCCTGCCGCTGTTCGCCAACCTGGTGAAGCACGACCAAAGTTTGCTTGAGGCCGCCTCGGACCTAGGTTCGAGCCGCTTCAACAACTTCTGGAAGATCACCGTGCCTCTGTCGAAGAACGGCATCGTGGCCGGCTGCATGCTGGTGTTCATCCCGGTGGTGGGCGAGTTCGTGATCCCTGAGCTGCTGGGTGGCCCGGAAACCCTGATGATCGGCAAGGTGCTGTGGCAGGAGTTCTTCAACAACCGCGACTGGCCGGTAGCGTCCGCCCTGGCGGTGGTGATGCTGGGCCTGTTGATCGTGCCCATTCTTCTCTTCAACCGTAGCCAGGCCAAAGAGATGGAGGGCAAGGTATGAATTCCCGTTTCCGATTTTCCACCTTCATGCTGTGGGCGGGGCTGACCTTCATCTACGCCCCCATGCTGATCCTGGTGATCTTCTCCTTCAACGCCTCGCGGTTGGTAACGGTGTGGGGAGGCTGGTCGATCAAGTGGTACGTGGGCCTGATGCACAACGATCAGCTCATGAGCGCAGTGTTCCGCTCGCTGGAGATCGCTACCTACACGGCGATCTCCTCGGTGGTGCTAGGTACCCTGGCGGCGTTCGTGCTGACCCGGGTGCCACGGTTCAAGGGCCGCACGCTGTTCGGCGGCCTGGTTACCGCGCCGCTGGTGATGCCCGAAGTGATCACCGGCCTGTCGCTGTTGCTGCTGTTCGTAGCCATGGCGCAGCTGATCGGTTGGCCGCAGGAACGTGGCGTGCCGACCATCTGGATCGCTCACACCACCTTCTGCGCCGCTTATGTCGCCGTAGTGGTATCTGCGCGGTTGCGTGAGCTGGACCTGTCTATCGAAGAAGCGGCCATGGACCTGGGCGCGCGGCCGTGGAAGGTGTTCTTGCTGATCACCATCCCGATGATCGCGCCGTCCCTGGCGGCGGGGGGCATGATGTCCTTCGCGCTGTCGCTGGACGACCTGGTACTCGCCAGCTTCGTGGCGGGCCCTGGCTCCACCACGCTGCCAATGGAGGTGTTCTCCCAGGTTCGCTTGGGCGTGAAGCCTGAGATCAATGCGATCGCCAGCTTGATTCTGCTGGTGGTGTCGATCTTCACCTTCCTGGTTTGGTTCTTCAGCCGTCGCGCCGAAGAACGCCGCCGTCGCGCCATCCAGCTGGCGATCGAGGAAGCCGCTGTGGCCAACTCCTCGCAGCCTGACCCTCGGCGTGCCAAGGCCGAGGCGGTCTCGGCTTAACGGGGCCAGCCAAGCCTTGTTTGCCAGCCGTGAGTAGATGTAGGGTTACCCATAGCCTGGGTAACCCTCATGACCGACACTTTTCACCCCGAACGGCTGCGTGCCAGCCTTCGCTCTCTAAGCGACGCGCCGCCCCTGTGTGAACAGGGGAGGGCGTATCAGCGCTTCTACGGGCTCGATCTGCCCGATTGCCAAGTGCCTTTCGAAACCCGCCTGGGCAGGTTCGAGGCCGAGGGCTTCGAATTGGTATGCCAGGCATGGCTACCGCGTCAGCCGCGCGGCACTCTGGTACTGCTCCATGGTTTCTACGATCACATGGGGTTGTTTCGCCATGTAATCGGCTGGGCACTGCGCTGTGGCCTGGCGGTGGTCGCGTGTGACCTACCCGGGCATGGCTTGTCCAGCGGGCCTCGTGCAAGCATCCAGGACTTCGCCCATTACCAATCGACCCTTGATGGGCTGTTCGCCCAAGCGGCGAGCATGGGCCTGCCACGCCCTTGGCACCTGCTCGGGCAGAGCACGGGGGGCGCGATCATTATCGACCACGCCTTGCATAGCGGTAGCGCGAGCCCGGTAGACGGCCACCTGATGTTGCTGGCGCCGCTGGTACGCCCACGGGCCTGGGGTTGGTCCAGGCTCAGCTACCGCGTGCTCAGCCCGTTCGTTGACGGCGTAGCCCGCCGGTTCAGCGAAAACAGCAGCGACCCGGCCTTCCTGCCGTTTTTGCAGGCAGACCCGCTACAGCCGCTGCGGCTGCCCACGGCATGGGTGGGGGCGTTGGTGAATTGGGTCAACCGCATCGAGGCGGCGCCTGCCTCGCTGCGTACGCCATTGATCGTGCAGGGCGAGCAGGACATGACCGTGGATTGGCGGCACAACCTGCGCGTGCTCGATGCCAAGTTCAAGCAGCCCCAGGTGCTGCGCCTGCCCCTTGCCCGGCATCACCTGGCCAACGAGGCGGAGCATATTCGAGAGCTGTACCTGCCGTTCCTGGAAAAGCACCTTTAGGAGCGGGGGCGGCCATCCGGCGAAGCCTGAGCACCGGCGGCACCAAGTTCGCAGGTTGGCGCCATCTTCTACTCAAACGCAGTCATCCCTAAGGGCGCGCTGCTATCGCGCGCCGACCGCCAAGCCTGCTTTCACGGCCGCCAGCGCGGCTTGGTAGTACGCCTTGCCGGGCGCGGACTCGGCGAAGGCGACGAACTCTTCCAGCTCCGGATCGCTCAGGTCGCGGTACACATACAGCAGCGTGTTATCCAGGTCCGTGCCAATCTGCTGCTGAAGGCGTTCACGCTGGCCATCGAGCAGCCCTTGTGGCGAGCCACCACCGAGCAAGCCAGGAATCATCGAGCTAAGGCTATCGGCGGCGACCCCGGCGATCGCCAGGCTTACCTCAGCCCCGGCTTCCTTGGCCGGCAAGGCCCGGGCGAGATGGCCGATAAGCAGCTGGCGCGTGTCGCTGGCCTGCATCTTGGGTAGCCCATTGGCATTGCGGGCGAGTTGGTCCGAGCGGGTGGCGAGCAATTCAGCGGCGACTATCTTGCGCCCCAGGGGCGACTGGAAGAACGCCAGCGCCGGTTGGGGGTTGGCCAACGTCTGACGCAGGCTGGCCTCAGCCCGTTGGTCGACCGCCTGGGGGGCGAAGCGCTGATCGCTGTTGTGTACCAAAGCCTGGAACACCGCCGGCGGCAGGCTGTTCTGGTAACGCTGCTGAGCAGCCCGCAGGGCGTCGGTGAAGTGAACGCGTTGCTCTGGCCAGCCTGCGGCCTTATAGAGCTCGTCGTGGATGTCCGCCCAAGCCGGCAGGGTGCAGAACATCATCACAACGAAAATAAAACGACGCATGGGGGACTCCTGTCAGCAGGGCGCTATTGTCTGTGTCGGGGGCGGTATTTGTCGAGAGAGGCGAGGCGGCCCCCGATGAAACTCGTCTTTGCGCGCCTCAGCCAGCCGGTGCTGTTGGTTTGGGCGGCAGATGGCTACCATGTGCCAATGAACATTTCGCCCCATCATCCGCTGTTCGCCCGCATCGCGTCCGACCTTGCCGACCACGGCTGGTCGCAGCAAAACATTTTCCTGCCGGAGGCGCTTACCCGCGAGCTGGCCGAGGATTGTCGCCAGCGCGCGCTCGCCGGTGCCCTGACTCCGGCCGCCACCGGCCGAGGCGGCAGTGTGCAGGTACGTGAGGCCATCCGCGGCGACGCCATCGAGTGGGTCGAGCCGGGCCAGGGCGCTGCCAGCGACCGTTACCTGATGATCATGGAAAGCCTGCGGCAGGGGCTGAACCAAGCGTTGTACCTAGGGCTGGAGGATTTCGAAGGGCACTACGCCTGTTATCCACCGGGCGCTTATTACCGGCGTCATCTGGACCGCTTCAATGATGACGACCGCCGCAGCGTGTCGACCGTGCTGTACCTCAATTCAGCCTGGCTCCCCGAAGACGGCGGGCAGCTGCGGTTGTACCTGCCCGGCGAGCGCACCCACGACGTGGTCCCCACTGGCGGCGCCTTGGTGGTGTTCCTTTCTGCCGAAATCCCTCATGAAGTGTTGCCAGCGCGGCGCGAGCGGCTTTCGCTGACGGGCTGGTTTCGCCGCCGTGGCGAGCGGCCGCTATGATCGCCAAGGTGCTGGTGAGCCGCTGCCTGCTCGGCGACCGGGTGCGCTACGACGGCCAGGCGAGCGGCCATTGGGACCTGCTACTGGCTTGGCAGGCCCAAGGGCGGGTCGTTGCGCTGTGCCCGGAAGTCACTGGCGGCCTGCCAACCCCGCGCCCGCCGGCGGAGATTGTCGGCGGCCAGGGGCGTCGGGTACTAACGGGGGAAGCGCGGATCATCGCCAGCACCGGCAGCGACGTGACCGACCCCTTTCTGGCTGGCGCACGCGCCGCGCTGGCGTTGGTTCAGGCAGAGGGCATCGGCGTGGCGGTGCTCAAGGCCAATAGCCCATCATGCGGCAACGAACAGGCCTACGATGGCACCTTCACAGGCACTCGGATAGCGGGCGAGGGGGTTACCGCAGCCTTGCTGAAACAGGCAGGGGTGAGGGTGTTCAACGAAACGCAATTGGCCGAGGCCCAGGCGTACCTGGACCTCTGACCCTATCCCACGCCCCGGCATCGGCGCTGCGCTTGTGGGAGCTGGCGAAGCCTGCGAATCGATGGCTCCGCTAGTTCGCAGGCTCCGCCCACGCCTACACGGGGGCACTGTTATATCGGCGTCGCGTAGATCAGAACAGCACGCGGCTGCGGATGGTGCCTTTGATCTGCTGAAGCTTGGCCTGGGCCAGGTCCGAATAGTCCGCGTCGACGTCGATCACCACGTAACCAACCTTCTCGTTGGTTTGCAGGAACTGGCCGGAAATGTTGATGCCGTTTTCGGCGAACACCTTGTTGATCTCGCTCAGCACGCCCGGGATGTTCTCGTGGATGTGCAGCAGGCGGTGCTTGCCCGGGTGCGCTGGCAGGGCGACTTCGGGGAAGTTGACCGAGGACACCGAGGTGCCGTTGTCGCTGTACTTGACCAGCTTCTCGGCCACTTCCAGGCCGATGTTGGCCTGAGCTTCGGCAGTCGAGCCGCCGATGTGCGGGGTCAGGATGACGTTATCCAGGCCACGCAACGGGCTCTCGAAGATGTCGTCGTTGGAGCGAGGCTCCACCGGGAACACGTCGATGGCGGCGCCGATCAGGTGCTTGTCCTTGATGGCCTCGGCCAAGGCTTCCAGGCGAACCACGGTGCCACGGGCGGCGTTGATCAGGATCCCGCCTTTTTTCATCGCGCGGATTTCTTCCTCGCCGATCATCCACTTGGTGGATGGCAGCTCAGGCACGTGCAGCGAGACGATGTCCGCCAGCCCCAGCAGCTCCTTGAGGGTCGGTACTTGGGTGGCGTTGCCCAGCGGCAGCTTGGTCAGCGGATCGTAGAAGAACACCTGCATGCCCAGGCCCTCGGCCAAGACCGACAACTGGGTGCCGATCGAGCCATAGCCGACGATGCCCAGCTTCTTGCCGCGGATCTCGAAGGAGTTCGCCGCGCTTTTGATCCAACCACCGCGGTGGCACGAAGCGTTCTTTTCCGGGATACCACGCAGCAGCAGGATCGCCTCGGCCAATACCAGCTCGGCCACGGAGCGGGTGTTGGAGTAAGGGGCGTTGAACACCGCGATGCCGCGCTCGCGGGCGGCGTTGAGGTCCACCTGGTTGGTACCGATGCAGAAGCAGCCGACGGCGACCAGCTTCCTGGCGTTGTCGAAGAGTTCTTCAGTCAGATGAGTGCGCGAGCGGATGCCGATGAAGTGTGCGTCGGCGATCTTTTCCTTCAGGTCTGCTTCGGGCAGGGAGCTGGAGTGGTACTCGATATTGGTGTAACCGGCCGCCTTGAGCGTATCCACGGCGGTCTGGTGTACGCCTTCGAGAAGAAGGAACTTGATCTTGCTCTTGTCGAGAGAAGTCTTGCTCATCTGCTTAAACCTGGGTTCCGGAAAATGGCGGGGAAGGGGCGCCCGCTGCGCTGGCAGCGCCATGGCGGGGGCGTATGCTAGCATGTTCGCCTTCCTTGACGCCCGCCCTGAGACGTGAATATGGCTCAGGCGCCGCATGAGCGAATCGCGGGTTCGCTTGCCTGCTTCAGTACTTTTCGAGGGTCGACGATGAGCTACCAGCACCAGTATGCAGACGGCACCCACATCCACTTTCCATTAGGGAAGGTCGTGTGCATCGGCCGCAACTATGCCGAGCATGCCCATGAACTGAACAATCCTATTCCTACCGAGCCGTTGCTGTTCATCAAGCCGGGCAGCTGCGTGGTGCCCGCCGATGGCGGCTTCAAGATCCCCGCCGAGCGGGGCGCGGTGCACTACGAAACGGAAATCGCCGTGCTGCTGGGCAAGGCGCTGTCCACCCAGCCCAGCGAGGAAGAGGTGCTCGATGCGATCTCAGGCTTTGCCCCTGCGCTGGACCTGACCTTGCGTGACGTACAGGCCCGGCTCAAGGAAAAGGGCTTGCCGTGGGAACTGGCCAAGTCATTCGATGGCGCCTGCGTGCTGGCTCCGTTCGTGGCCGCGGGCACCTTCCCGGACCTGACCGATATCCCGGTACGCCTGACCCTCAATGGCGAAGTGCGCCAAGACGGCAGCAGCGCGTTGATGCTCAACCCGATCGTGCCGATGATCCAGCACATGGCTGCGCAGTTCTCGCTGCTGGCCGGTGATGTGATTCTTACCGGCACCCCGGCGGGTGTCGGTCCGCTGGCCTCGGGGGACGAGCTGGTGCTCGAGCTGCCTGGCACGCTCCGCGTGCAAACGCGGGTGCTCTAAAGGCCACGCTGCGGTTTGCCATTTTTTTCACATTGCTTGCGGATAATACCTTCGCCCTCGATTCCGCCCGCAGGTACACGCATGCCCAGCACAGCCGCCTTGCCCACTGCCAGTGTCCGCCGCCGCGTGCCGCATCGCCTGCGGTGGACCGCGCTCGGCGCCCTGCTGTTGCTGGCGGCCTATGCGGTTATAGCCATCTTGCATTGGGATGACCGCGCGCTGCTTTGGCTCAAGGAGCGCTTCACCTCGCCGGCGGCCCAGGCACAAGCGGTATGGCTGCCCGGATATCGGGTCACAGTCGATGCCAGGCCCTTGGCGGGCATGGAAAACGACGAGGCGTCCGACCTCACGTATGACCCGGCTACCCATACCCTTTACGCGGTGATGGGCAAGCACCCGTTCCTCGCTCAGCTGACCCTACAGGGCGACGTGCTGCGCAAGATCCCGCTGGAAGGCTGGAGCAACCCCGAAGGGGTCGCCATGCTGGGCGACGGGCGCCTGGCGATCACCGATGAGCGCCTGCATACCCTGGCGGTGGTCTCCGTGCAAGCCGACACCACAGCGCTCCACTACGCTGAGGTCCCCAAGGTGGACCTCGGCATGTCGGCGAACCAGAACAAAGGCTTCGAGGGCGTTACCTGGGATGCTCGGCATCAGCGGTTGCTGTTAGGGCTGGAGCGGCCAGCGAAGTTGTTCAGCATGAAACTAGGCGACAGCGGCAGCTTCGAGGCGGATAAAGCACCGGTGGCCAGCGATGCCCTGGACATGCGTAACCTGTCAGCGATGACCATCGATCCGCGCACCGGCCATATGTTGCTGCTCTCGGCGGACTCCCACATGCTTATGGAGGCCGACATGCAGGGCGAGCCGGTAAGTTTCATGGCCTTGCTGGGAGGGGTGAACGGGCTGAAAAACACCATTCCTCAGGCGGAGGGTGTGGCCATCGACGAGCAGGGCACCCTGTACATGGTCAGTGAGCCCAACCTTTTCTACGCCTTCAAGAAACAATAAGCCTGGGGCTTAAGTTGGAATTCAGCAGGTTGTGTTTTCATTGCCCGATTATCCATCGGTGGTGAATACATGTTCTGGCCTCTTCTGCCCCGCCCGGCCCGCCTCGGGCTGCTAGCCCTTGTCCTTATATTGGCCTGTTGCCTCGCCCTGGCCTGGAACGCCCCCGCCAGGGCCTGGTTCGCGCTGAGCCAATTCTTCTCGCCCGGCATTTCTGCTCTGGGCCTGGGCGGTTATCGAGCCACGATCGAGGCCCGGCCTATCGACGGTTTGAGTGGAGATGTGTCCGCGCTTACGTACGATCCCGATCGGTCCACACTATTCACCGTAACCAACAAAACCCCAGAGCTGGTGGAGCTGTCGCTGGAGGGTGAGGTGCTGCGGCGGATTCCGCTGGTCGGCTTCGCTGACCCCGAGGCTGTGGAATACGTGGCACCTGGCACTTATGTGATCAGTGATGAGCGCGAGCAGCGGCTCGTTCAGGTGCAGGTCGACGACGCTACCATGGCCTTGAACGCCGCAGACGGGCACCAGTTCGCGTTGGGCCTGGGCAAGAACGGTAACAAGGGGTTCGAAGGGCTCGCATACGACAGTGCGGGCGGCCGCCTATTCGTGGCCAAGGAGCGCGATCCGGTACGGATCTACGAGATACGCGGCTTCCCGCTCCGGAAAGAGGCAGGCCCGATTGCAATCGAAGTGCTCGAGAACCCGGCACGGGATCGGGCCTTGTTCGTGCGGGACTTGTCCAGCCTGCAGTTCGACCCGCGTACCGGCCATTTGCTGGTGGTGTCGGACGAGTCCCGTGTGGTGGTGGAGCTGGACCGTGACGGCAAACCGGTCGGCAGCCTTTCGCTGGTCGCCGGCGCCGCCGGGCTGAAGAACAAGGTGCCGCAACCAGAAGGCATCGCCATGGGCGCCGACAATGCCTTGTATATGGTAAGCGAGCCGAACCTGTTCTATCGGTTCGACCCGCAGCCCTCTGGCCAACCCTGACCTTCAGCGACGGTAGGACTTCACGCCTTCGGTGGTGCCCAGCAGCAGGAGGTCGGCGGGGCGGCTGGCGAACAGGCCGTTGGTGACCACGCCGACGATCTGATTGATGCTCGCTTCCAACGCCACCGGGTCGGTGATGTGCAGGTTGTGCACATCCAGAATGATGTTGCCGTTGTCGGTGATGACGCCCTCCCGGTATACCGGGTCCCCGCCGAGCTTCACCAGCTCGCGGGCCACGTGGCTGCGGGCCATCGGCACGACTTCGACCGGCAACGGGAATTGCCCGAGCACAGGTACCAGCTTGCTGGCGTCCGCGATGCAGATAAAGAAGCGCGCAACCGCGGCCACGATCTTCTCGCGGGTCAGCGCCGCGCCACCGCCCTTGATCAGGTGCAGCCGCTCATCGGTTTCGTCGGTGCCGTCCACGTAGAATTCAAGCTCGCCGACGGTGTTGAGGTCATACACGGGAATGCCGTGCCCTTTGAGCCGCGCGGCGGTCGCTTCGGAGCTGGCCACCGCGCCGTCGAACGCGCCTTTATGGCGGGCGAGGGCGTCGATGAACAGGTTAGCGGTCGACCCAGTGCCGACGCCGACGATGCTCTTGTCGTTCAGGCCGGGCAAAATGTGGTCGACGGCCGCCTGGGCCACGGCCTGTTTGAGTTGATCCTGGGTCATGCTGGGCTCCGCAAGCGGCTTGTGTTCGAAAAGGGGCAGCATTATAGCCATATGGGCAGGTAAAACCCCGTCCTCGATGTGGTGGCCAGGCAGAACGCTGGGGTAGACTCGTTGCCCCCGTTTCTTCGCAGTGACTTGGCGCCATGCTCGAACAGTACGTAAAGAAGATCCTCACTTCGCGCGTTTATGACGTTGCTGTCGAAACCCCGCTGCAGCCTGCCAACCAGCTGTCGCGGCGGCTGAACAACCACGTGCTGCTCAAGCGTGAGGATTTGCAGCCGGTGTTCTCTTTCAAGGTACGCGGCGCTTACAACAAGCTTTCGCAACTGACCGACAGCGAGCGCGGCCGGGGCGTGGTGACGGCTTCGGCCGGCAACCATGCCCAGGGCCTGGCGCTGGCCGCGCGGGAAATGGGCGTGCAAGCCGTGATCGTGATGCCCAAGACCACACCCGAGATCAAGGTCGAAGGAGTGCGTTCACGCGGCGGCAAGGTGGTGCTGCACGGCGATTCTTTCCCCGAGGCGCTGGCCTGGTCGCTCAAGCTCGTGGAAGAACAAGGCTACGTGTATATCCACCCCTACGATGACCCAGACACCATCGCCGGCCAAGGCACGGTGGCCATGGAGATCCTGCGCCAGCACCAAGGGCCGCTGGACGCTATCTTCGTCCCGGTCGGCGGTGGGGGGCTGATTTCCGGTATTGCCGCGTATGTGAAATACCTGCGCCCCGAGGTGAAGATCATTGCCGTCGAACCGGATGATTCCAATTGCCTGCAGGCGGCGTTGGCCGCCGGCGAGCGAGTGGTGTTACCGCAAGTGGGGCTGTTCGCCGATGGCGTCGCGGTGGCGCAGATCGGCCAGCACACCTTTGAAATCTGCCGGCACTATGTGGACGAGGTCATCACGGTCAACAGCGACGAGATTTGCGCGGCCATCAAGGACATCTACGACGATACCCGTTCCATCACCGAGCCCGCGGGCGCGCTCGGCGTTGCAGGCATCAAGAAGTATGTGGAAACCCGCGGCGTCAGCGGGCAAACCCTGATCGCGATCGAATCGGGCGCGAACGTCAATTTCGACCGCTTGCGCCATGTGGCCGAGCGCGCCGAGCTGGGCGAGGGGCGGGAAGCGATCATCGCCGTGACCATTCCAGAGCGGCCTGGCAGCTTCAAGGCCTTCTGCGAGGCGGTAGGTAAGCGGCAGATCACCGAATTCAACTACCGCTACCACACCGGAGGCGAAGCGCACATTTTCGTGGGTGTGCAGACTCACCCCGAAAACGACCCGCGCGCCGCCTTGATCGCCAGCCTGACCGCCCAGGGCTTCCCGGTACAGGACCTGACCGACAACGAGCTGGCCAAGCTGCATATCCGCCATATGGTCGGCGGCCATGCCGTGCAGGTCAGCGACGAAATGGTGCTGCGGTTCGAGTTCCCGGAGCGCCCGGGGGCATTGTTCAACTTCCTCAACAAGCTGGGCGGGCGTTGGAACATTTCGATGTTCCATTACCGCAACCACGGCGCTGCCGACGGGCGGGTAGTGGCGGGGCTGCAAGTGCCTGTTGCCGAGCGCGACCAGGTTTACGCCGCGCTCGAAGATATCGGCTACCCGTTCTGGGACGAAACCGACAACCCGGCATATCAGTTATTCCTTGGCTAGGGATTGTTCGCAGCCTCTGCCCGCCCCACGTTGTGGGAGCGGGCAAAGCCGCGAATAGGTACCCGTTATCAATCCCGCAGCGAAATAACCTTCCAGCCCCGGCGCATGGCTTCGCCATGGAGAACGGGGTCTGGGTCGACCGCGACCGGGTGCTCAACGCACTCCAGCAGCGGCAGGTCGTTCATCGAGTCGCTATAGAAATAGCTGCCTTCAAGGTTCAACCCGGTTTCTTCCAGCCAGCGTGTCAGGCGCGTGACTTTCCCATCTCGGAAGCACGGCACGTCCGTGCTGCGGCCGGTATAGCGCTCGCCATCCATCTCGCACTCGGTTGCCAGCAGGGTGTCTACGCCCAGCCGCGCGGCGATCGGGCCGGTCACGAAACGGTTGGTGGCGGTGATGATCACCAGCTTGTCCCCGGCGACGCGGTGCTGCTCAAGCAAGGCTAGCGCCTTTGGCAGGATGATCGGCTCGATGCACTCGCGCATGAAGTCCGCATGCCATTGCTGGAGCTGGGCCGGTTCGGTGGCCGCGAGGATTTCCAGGCTGAACGCCAGGTAGGCTTGCAGGTCCAGGCGGCCAGCCAGGTAGTCTTGGTAGAACGCATCGTTGCGCTGCTTGTAGGCTACCGGGTCAAGGATGCCTCGAGCGCACAGATAGTCGCCCCAAGCGTGATCGCTGTCGCCGCCAAGCAAGGTGTTATCGAGGTCAAAAAGGGCCAGGCGCATGAAATTACTCGCATAAACGGCAGAAATGGCCGACAGAATACGGCCTTTTACCAATGCTGCACATAACGCTGCCAGCCTCGTTGCCGCTCTGCCGGCCTTTGTGGAACAATGCCTGAACATGCGTTTGCGAGGTTGCCGCCGTGATCGACCCCGATGGATTCCGCCCCAATGTTGGCATCATTCTCACCAATGATGCCGGCCAGGTGCTGTGGGCGCGCCGAATCAATCAGGACGCCTGGCAGTTCCCTCAGGGCGGTATCAACCCCGAGGAAACCCCCGAACAGGCCTTATACCGCGAGTTGAACGAAGAAGTCGGCCTGGATCGCGAAGATGTCGAGATTCTTGCCTGCACCCGGGGCTGGCTGCGCTACCGTCTACCTCAGCGGCTCGTTCGCACCCACAGCCAGCCCCTGTGCATCGGCCAAAAGCAAAAGTGGTTCCTGCTGCGCCTGGTGTCCAACGAGCAACGGGTAAGGATGGACCTGACCGGCAAACCGGAATTCGACGGCTGGCGCTGGGTCAGCTATTGGTATCCGCTGGGGCAAGTGGTGACTTTCAAGCGCGAGGTGTATCGCCGGGCCTTGAAAGAACTGGCGCCACGCCTCTTATCGCGCGACTGACGACGGAGTCCGACCCCGAGCCATGCTCAATACGCTGCGCAAGATCGTCCAGGAAGTTAACTCCGCCAAGGATCTCAAAACGGCGTTGGGGATCATCGTCATCCGTGTACAGGAGGCCATGAGCAGCCAGGTCTGCTCGGTCTACCTGCTGGACCCTGAAACCAACCGTTTCGTGCTCATGGCCACCGAGGGGCTGAACAAACGCTCCATCGGCCGCGTCAGCATGGCGCCGAATGAAGGCCTGGTAGGGTTGGTCGGTACCCGCGAAGAGCCGTTGAACCTGGAAAACGCCGCTGATCATCCCCGCTACCGCTATTTCGCCGAAACCGGCGAGGAGCGCTATGCCTCATTTCTCGGTGCCCCGATCATCCATCACCGCCGCGTGGTGGGAGTTCTGGTCATCCAGCAGAAGGAGCGGCGCCAGTTCGACGAAGGTGAAGAAGCCTTTCTGGTGACCATGAGCGCCCAGCTGGCCGGGGTAATCGCCCATGCCGAAGCCACCGGCTCGATCCGCGGCCTGGGCCGGCAAGGAAAGGGGACCCAGGAAGCGCGCTTCGTTGGGGTACCCGGTTCGCCGGGGGCCGCCGTCGGTACCGCGGTAGTGGTGTTGCCACCGGCGGACCTGGAAGTGGTGCCCGATCGCACCGTGACCGATGTCGAAGCCGAGGTGCAGCTGTTCGAAACCGCGCTCGAGGGCGTGCGTAACGACATGCGTACCTTGTCGGCCAAGCTCGCGACCCAGTTGCGCCCCGAGGAGCGGGCGCTGTTCGACGTCTACCTGATGATGCTCGACGACGCCTCGCTCGGCAGCGAAGTCAAGAACGTCATCAAAACCGGGCAATGGGCTCAAGGTGCCCTGCGCCAGGTGGTGAGCGAGCACGTCAGCCGCTTCGAGCTGATGGACGACGCCTACCTGCGTGAACGTGCCGCCGATGTGAAGGACCTCGGCCGCCGGCTGCTGGCCTATCTTCAGCAAGCCCGGCAGCAAACCTTGGTCTACCCGGACAATACCATCCTGGTGAGTGAGGAGCTGTCCCCGGCGATGCTGGGCGAAGTGCCCGAAGGCAAGCTGGTGGGGCTGATCTCCGTGATGGGCTCGGGCAACTCGCACGTGGCGATCCTTGCGCGCGCGATGGGCATCCCGACGGTGATGGGCCTGGTCGACCTGCCGTACTCGAAGGTCGACGGCATCCAGATGATCGTCGACGGATACCACGGTGAGGTGTTCACCAACCCGAGCGAGATCCTCAGCAAGCAATACGCCGCGGTGGTCGAGGAAGAGCGTGAACTGGCCAAAGGCCTGGATGCCCTGCGCGAGTTGCCTTGCGTGACCCTCGACGGCCACCGCATGCCGCTCTGGGTCAACACCGGCCTGCTCGCCGACGTGGCCCGGGCACAGCAACGCGGAGCGGAAGGCGTTGGCCTTTATCGCACCGAAGTGCCGTTCATGATCAACCAACGCTTCCCCTCGGAAAAAGAGCAGCTGGCGATCTACCGAGAGCAGTTGGCCGCCTTCCATCCATTGCCAGTGACCATGCGCAGCCTGGACATCGGTGGCGACAAGTCGCTGTCGTACTTCCCCATCAAGGAAGAAAACCCCTTCCTCGGCTGGCGCGGCATCCGCGTGACCCTTGATCACCCGGAAATCTTCCTGGTTCAGGCGCGGGCGATGCTCAAGGCCAGCGAGGGGTTGAACAACCTGCGTATTCTCCTGCCGATGATCTCTGGCACCCATGAAGTGGAAGAGGCTTTGCACTTGCTGCACCGCGCCTGGGGTGAGGTGCGTGACGAAGGCACGGACGTGCCCATGCCGCCGATCGGGGTAATGGTGGAGATCCCCGCGGCGGTGTACCAGACGCGCGACCTGGCCCGCCAGGTGGACTTCCTGTCTGTCGGCTCGAACGACCTGACCCAATACCTCCTGGCAGTGGATCGCAACAACCCACGCGTAGCGGACCTTTACGACTATTTGCACCCGGCAGTGTTGCAGGCGTTGCAGCATGTGGTGACCGCGGCCCACGCCGAAGGCAAACCGGTGAGCATCTGCGGTGAAATGGCCGGCGACCCGGCAGCGGCGGTGCTGTTGATGGCCATGGGCTTCGACAGTTTGTCGATGAACGCCACCAACTTGCCGAAGGTGAAGTGGATGCTGCGCCAGGTCAGCCTGGAAAAATCCCGCGAACTTTTGGCTCAACTGATGAAGATCGATAACCCGCAGGTCATCCATAGTTCATTGCAGCTGGCGCTGAAAAACCAGGGCCTGGCACGGATGATCAACCCCGCGGCGCCGAAGTCCTTGTAAGAGTGGGGCAGGCTATCCGGCGTAAGCCCGGGAACAGGGCTGACCAATAGAACTGCCGGTCGCCGTCCGCGGGCTTCGCTCAATGGCCGGCCCTCACTCCTGCACCGTAAACCTGACCTCCCCCAAGTGCCCCCCGCCAGGCCCAAAGCTGCGTTCGATTACCTCGCGGCGGCCGTCGGCATGAGCAACCAGCACTGTGCTGACACGCGTTCCATAGGTGGCGCTGGCGATAAACACGCTCGACAGTAAGCGCTCGGTCGCTAGCCCCACACCGGTGTCCGGTAGCTCGGCATCGCTTGCGGGCGTCGAGTCGGCCAATACGTCGAACAGGCCTGCGGGGTTATCGTCCAGGCGAGGGGTGCAAGCCTTGCGGGCTTTCCGCAGCTTTGGCCACGGGGTGTTGAGTGCAGCATTGGACAGCCCATAGATGCCCTCGCCCAAGGCCTCCGGCGTGGCGCTGTAGCTGTTGAGGTAATACAGCTGCCGCCCATCGCTGAGCAAGAGGTTGAAGCCGGCATAATCCGCCGCTCGGGCGCACACCTGCCGGGCAAACTCATCCAGTGATTGCTTGCCCGCAAGGTAAGTTGCGCATAGCTCGCCTCGCGACCGCCGCCCTGGCCCTGCAGCACCACCGCGGATGTTGGTGACCGCGGCAAAACGGCCGCCTGGGCCTATGCCCAGCCAGGTACCACCTGCCTCAAGGTCACGGCCAGCATGCACGCCGGGTGCGTCAGCCCAGGGCGCCAACGCCTGGGTCGGGCGGGCATAGAACTCATCCCGGTTGGCCGCGACTACCAGCGGGCGAGCGTGCGCCGGGCGCCAGGCGAAAATGATCAGGCACATAAAGCAGGGCTTCCTTTTTTCGTTCACTGTACACGCCCCGCGCAATGCGCTTCCATCGCCGCGGCTGGAGCGCAAGGGGGTGGATCCGGTACCATGCGGCCTCGCTCGAGGGATCTCACATGGAATATGCGCTCTACCTGGCCCTGGGGGCTTGTGCCGGTGTGCTGGCCGGGCTGTTTGGCGTGGGCGGTGGCATTATCATCGTGCCGGTGCTGGTGTTCAGTTTCGGCTTGCAGGGCTTCTCGCCCGATGTGCTGACGCACCTTGCCGTGGGCACCTCGCTTGCCACCATCGTGTTCACTTCGCTCAATGCCATTCGCGAGCACCACAAGCGGGGCGCGGTCCGTTGGCCGATCTTCGCCTGGATGACCCTAGGCATCGTGCTCGGTGGCGCGTTGGGCGCGAAAACAGCGTCGCTGATCCAGGGCCCGCACTTGCAGAAGATCATCGGTGTGTTTGCCCTGCTGGTCAGTGTGCAGATGTTCCTGGACCTCAAGCCCAAGGCAAGCCGAGGTGTGCCGGGCAAGGCCGGGCTAACCGCCGGTGGCGTGGTCATCGGTTGGGCGTCGGCGATATTCGGTATCGGCGGCGGCTCGCTCACCGTGCCTTATTTGAGCTGGCGCAGCGTGCCGATGCAGCAGGCCGTGGCGACCTCTTCGGCCTGCGGGCTGCCAATCGCGCTCTCGGGGGCCGCAAGTTTCATCATATTGGGCTGGCAGGACCCGCTCCTGCCAGCGCATAGTTTCGGGTTCGTTTATTTGCCAGCGCTGGTCGGCATCGCCATCACCAGCATGCTGTGCGCCCGCTACGGCGCACGGCTCGCCCATCGGCTGTCGCCACGGCTATTGAAACGGCTGTTCGCCCTGCTGCTGTTCAGCGTAGGCCTGAGTTTTCTGCTTTGATCGAGGATGATACATGCTGCCTTACCCGCAGATAGACCCCGTAGCCCTGGAGCTGGGGCCGCTGAAGATCCATTGGTACGGCCTGATGTACCTGCTGGGTATCGGCAGCGCCTGGCTGTTGGCCTGCGGTGCGTGGCGCTCCCTGCCGGGCCTGCGGGACCGTAGCTGGCCGCCTACCCGGCTGCAGCGCTTCGACCCTACCTGGAACACTGACAAGCTCTCGGACCTGGTGTTCTGGGTGGCCATGGGGGTCATCCTTGGTGGCCGCCTGGGTTACGTGCTGTTCTATGACTTGCCCGCTTATATCGCCCAGCCTGCCTTGATTTTCGAGGTGTGGAAGGGGGGCATGTCATTCCATGGTGGGCTGATCGGCGTGATGCTTTCCACCTGGTGGTTCGGCCGGCGTAACAACAAGACATTCTTCCAACTGATGGACTTCATCGCCCCTTTCGTGCCGCTTGGCCTGGGCGCGGGGCGCATCGGTAACTTCATCAACGCCGAGTTATGGGGCAAGCCGACCGACCTGCCGTGGGCGATGATCTTCCCGGCGTTCAGCGACCCCGCCCAGCTGCCGCGCCATCCGTCGCAGCTGTACCAGTTCGCGCTCGAAGGCGTGGCGCTGTTCGTTATCCTGTGGCTTTACTCACGCAAGCCGCGCCCAACCATGGCCGTCTCGGGCATGTTCGCCTTGTGTTATGGGGTGTTTCGTTTCCTGGTGGAGTTCGTTCGCGTGCCCGATGCGCAGATCGGCTACCTGGCCTTCGGCTGGCTGACCATGGGGCAGGTGCTCTGCCTGCCGATGATCCTCGGCGGCGCCGGGCTGATCTGGTGGGCTTATCGCCGTGATCCTGCCGCCCGGCAGGCCGCCTAATTTTTGCTGGCGGGGCCGTCCCCCGCCTCGTTCAGGTATCCCATGAAGCAATATCTCGACCTCGTTGCTCAGGTCATCGAGCAAGGCACCCGCCAGGCCAATCGCACTGGCGTGGACACTATCAGCCTGCCGGGCGCGATGCTGCGGTTCGACCTCAAAAACGGTTTCCCCGCCATCACCACCCGCAAGCTGGCGTTCAAATCGGCCATCGGCGAGATGGTCGGCTTTCTGCGCGGTGCCAACAGCGCCGCGGACTTCCGTGCCTTGGGTTGCAAGGTGTGGGACCAGAACGCCAACGAAAACAGCCAGTGGCTGAACAATCCGTTCCGCCAGGGTACCGATGACCTTGGCGAAATCTATGGCGTGCAATGGCGTAAATGGCCCGCCTACAAGCGGGTGCCGCTGAGCAACGGCGCGGCCATCGAGGCCTGCCTGGCTCAGGGGTACCGGCGCATCGCCGAGGATCAGGAAGGTGGTGAAGCCTTCGTAGTGCTGTACAAGGCCATCGACCAGGTACGCCAATGCCTGGACACGATCATCAATGACCCGGGCAGCCGGCGAATCCTCTTCCATGGCTGGAACTGCGCGCAACTCGATGAAATGGCGCTGCCACCGTGCCATCTGTTGTACCAGTTCCACCCCAACGCCCAAACCCGCGAGCTTTCGCTGACGTTGTATATCCGCTCCAACGACCTAGGGCTGGGCACCCCGTTCAACATCACCGAAGGCGCGGCCATGCTCTCGCTGTTCGGCCGCCTGACCGGCTATACACCGCGCTGGTTGACCTATTTCGTGGGCGACGCCCATGTGTACGTGAACCACTTGGACATGCTCAACGAGCAGATGCGCCGCGAGCCGCTGCCGGCGCCGCGGTTGGTAATTTCCGACCGCGTACCGGAGTTCGCCGTGACCGGGGTATACCAACCGGAGTGGCTGGAGCGGATCGAGCCTGGCGACTTCTCGCTCGAGGGTTACCAGCACCACGCGCCACTGACAGCGCCGATGGCTGTTTGAGGCGCGAGCAAGCCCGCGACCCAAGGCGCTACGGGTCGCAGGGCGGTGCCAGCTCTAGCACAATCGGGCCAGAGTTAGCGAAGTGTTCGCCAGTCAGTGCCCGTGACTTCTCCCCACATGGCTGGGCTCGGCATTGGGAAGCTCCACCGCGCCGTTGACTTCCAGCCGTTCGAGGATGCCGCACTGGGTGCTGGGGTCGCTGGCATTACAGCGCTCGCGCAGGGCGACCAGTTGCGCTTCCAGCGCCTGCAGCCCGTGGATGCGCGCGCGTACGTGATCGATGTGTTCATCCACCAGGCTGTTCACCTCGGTGCAGGCGGCGCTGGCGCTGTCTCTAAGTGCCAAGAGCGCGCGAATCTCATCCAGCGTCATGTCCAGGGTGCGGCAGTTGCGTATAAACGTCAGCCGCTCCACGTGCGCTTGGGTGTATTGCCGGTAGTTGCCTTCGGTGCGCGAAGGCGCCGGCAACAATTGCTCACGTTCGTAATAGCGAATGGTTTCGACCTGACAGTCGGTAGCCTTGGCCAAGGCGCCAATTTTCATGGCTCACTCCTGAATATGCTTGACCCTATAGTGACTACAGGGTGTTGACTGGGCAACAGTCAATTTCCGGAGTCGATCATGGATCGAACCACTGAACCATTGCGCGATCCCGCGAACCCCAGCGCACCCTGCACGCATACCGCCGCGCATTGCCATGGTCATGATCATCATGATCATGATCACGATCACGATCACGATCACGATCACGATCACGATCACGATCACGATCACGACGCGCACGCGACTAGCAGTGTCAGCTTCAGCGAAGCCGATGGCGGCACCCTTAGCCGCTTTCGGATCGAGGCCATGGACTGCCCCACCGAGCAGAGGCTGCTGGAAAAACGCCTGGGGGCCCTACCGGGTATTCATGGATTGGAATTCAACCTGATCAATCGGGTGTTGGGCGTGCGCCATTCGCTGCTGGGTACCGCTCCCATCGAGGCAGCCATTGCCGAGCTGGGCATGACCGCCGTGCCGCTCGCCCAGGCCCAGGCCGAGGCCGGGCAGGCGCCTGCCCCCAGCAAGCGGGGCAGGGTGCCGTTAGCGGTAGGGCTGCTGGCAGCCGCGGCGGCGGAGCTGTGCCACTTGTACCAAGCGGGGCCGCCGTGGCTGGTGATCGCCCTCGCCCTGGTGGCTATCTTCATCACCGGCCTGGGCACCTATCGCAAGGGTTGGATCGCCCTGCGCCAGCGTAACTTGAACATCAATGCACTGATGAGCATTGCCGTGACCGGAGCGGCGTTGATCGGGCAATGGCCTGAGGCGGCGATGGTCATGGTGTTGTTCGCGATTGCCGAGCGCATCGAGGCTCGTTCGCTGGAGCGGGCGCGCAATGCGATTGGCGCGCTGATGCGCCTGGCCCCGGAAACCGCCACCGTACGCGGTGAGGACGGCCAGTGGCAGGTTCGGGAAGTTGTCAATATCGCAGTGGGTAGCCTATTGCGTGCCCGCCCCGGCGAGCGCATTGCCCTGGACGGCGAAATCACCGCTGGCCGCTCGACCCTGGATCAGGCCCCCATCACGGGTGAGAGCCTACCGGTAGAAAAAACCATCGGCGACGCGGTGTTCGCTGGCACCATCAATCAGGCCGGGGAGCTGGAATATCGCGCCACCCAACTGGCTAGCAACTCGACGCTCAGCCGCATCCTGCGGGTGGTAGAGCAGGCCCAGGGCAGCCGGGCTCCGACGCAACGCTTCGTTGATCAATTCTCGCGCGTCTACACGCCTGCGGTGATTGGCCTGGCGTGTGCCGTTGCCTTATTGCCGCCATTGCTGGGCCTGGGCACTTGGCTGGAATGGCTATATCGCGCCCTGGTGTTGCTGGTAGTCGCCTGCCCATGCGCCTTGGTCATTTCCACGCCGGTGACCCTGGTCAGTGGCTTGGCGGCAGCGGCACGGCGGGGCATCCTGGTGAAGGGCGGCGCGTACCTGGAGATGGCTCATCGGGTGCAATGGCTGGCCCTGGACAAAACCGGCACGCTGACCCGTGGTGCGCCGATGCTGACGGACGTTATCCCCCTGCAAGGTGACCCTGAACGGGCCCGGGGCATTGCCGCCAACCTGGCCAGGCGCTCAGACCACCCGGTTTCGAAAGCACTGGCCGCCGGCCTTGGTGCCCCGGCTGAAATGGCGCTGGCTGAGTTCGAGGCGCTTCCCGGGCGCGGTAGCCGGGCCCGTATAAACGGGCAGTTATACACCTTGGGCAACCACCGCCTTGTCGAGGAGCAGGGGCTATGCGGGCCACAGCTTGAAGCGCTGCTGGCCCGGCTGGAGCAGGCGGGCAAGAGCGTGGTGGTGCTGTGTGATGCCGAACGCGCCTTGGCCTTGTTCGGCGTTGCCGATACGTTGCGCGAAACCAGTGCTGAAGCCATAGCTGCCTTGCATCGGCTGGGTGTGAAGACACTCATGCTTAGCGGCGACAACCAGGTGGCGGTAACGGCCATCGCGGCTCAAGTGGGCATTGACCAGGCTCGCGGCAACCTGTTGCCGGAAGACAAGCTCGTCGCCATCGAGGCGCTGATCGACGCAGGCGAGTGGGTGGGCATGGTTGGCGACGGCATCAACGACGCTCCCGCCCTGGCCCGAGCGCACATAGGCTTTGCCATGGGCGCGGCGGGGTCACATACGGCCATCGAAACCGCGGATGTTGCCCTGATGGATGACGACTTGCGCAAGGTGGCCGAATTCATTGGCCTGTCGCGGCGCACCCGCAGCCTGTTGATTCAGAACATCGTATTGGCGCTGGGCATCAAGGCGGTGTTTCTTGCCTTGACCATGCTTGGCATGGCCACCCTCTGGATGGCTGTATTCGCCGATATGGGAGTGAGCCTGCTGGTGGTGTTCAACGGCCTGCGCCTGCTGCGCCTGCCGCGTTAAAGCTCACTCGCCAAGGCGATCAGGGCCTGCTCGCGGTCTGCACGCCCAGGCCGAAACCCTGGATTCAGCGCCGACCATTCCGGGTGCGCACGGGCGCGCTTCACGGCCGCGGGTAGGCGGCCCTGGCGCCATTGCTGCGGGTCCTGCGCGGGCAGCAGCAGGCTTTCTTGTGCAGCATGGCCGCGCCGCGCCAGGGCCTGCAACAGGGCTTGCTGACGGAGGGCCAGCAGGCGCAGCACAGCATCGTCGACGCTAAGCAGATGTTCGCCACGCCATTTGCCCAGCAAGCGGCCGCCGTAGCCTCTTGCTGTTTGCACCGCGCCGCCGGCAAGGGCGCCGGCCAAAGTCGCCAGGCCGAGGGTGAGGCCACCAGCCATCAGGTCGACACCTGCGCCGGCGGCCGCGCCCGCGGCCATCCCACCGCCGACCTTGACTCCCAGTTGACGAAGGGTCTCGGGGTTGAACAGGTCATCGTTCCAGCGGCCATCGAGCAGCGGCAGGGTGCCTGCGTCAGCATCTCCGGGGCGAAAGCCGAACAACGCCAGCAGGGCGCTCACGCAGGCCTGCTCCCGTTGTCGTACGGTCTCGCGCAACGCCTGGATTTGTGCGGCTTCAGCATCTTCGGCGACCGCCCGGCGACACGCCGCGCAATCGATCAGCAGTTCGGCAATCAGTGCGCGCCCCGCCGCCAAGCGTTGCTCGGCCTGGCGCTGTTGATCCTCGATCAACCGCTGTAATGCAGGGCGGGCCCGCTCGATCAACAGCGCAAGGCTTTCATAGAGCCTGCGTTCGCCGTCTTCAGGCGGGGCCACGGTATCGAAGGACACCAGCGCATGCAGGCCAAGCCGGGCCAGCGCGGCTTGCCAGGCGTCACGTCGGGCACTGGCCGCGCTAACGAAATTAAGCACCGGTAGCAGCGGCTTGCCGCAGCTGGCGAGGATTTGCAGTTCATCCCGGTACTTGGCCAGTATCGGCTCGCGGGCGTCTATCACGTAAAGGCCGGCGTCCGAGGCTCCCAGTTGGCGCACCACTTTGGCTTCCTGTTCGAAGCGCTGGCGGGCCTCGCTCGACGCCAGGAAGGCTTCGATTCGTCCTGGCCCATCCAGCCGCTGGGTGCCGCTGCCCAAGCGCTCGAGGTATTCGAGCAGTGCCACTGCATCCTCAAGCCCGGGCGTATCATACAGCTCGACCAGCGCCTGGCCTTGCACCGACAGGCGCGCTCCTTCCACATGGCGAGTGGTTCCCGGGCGATGGGACACCTCGCCGAAGGTCCCGTCACGCGTCAAGGTGCGCAGCAGTGAGGTTTTGCCCACATTGGTATGCCCGACCACGGCCAGCTTCAGCGCTTCAGGCATGCTCATACTCCAGCCAGGCCAATGGAAATGCTGCCGCTTGGGATAATTGCAGGTGCTCCAAGGCTTCTTGCCAGGCGGCGAGGCGAGAAGGATCGGCCGCTTGGCCAGCGGGTGCCGGCATCAGCCAGACTTTCGTCTCCAAGGCGTTGCGTGAGAGCTCGGCCAGCAACGCCTGGGTGCCCCGATCAGGCGAACGACGCACGTCGCACACCAGCAACAGGCGCTGCGCCGGGCGTGTCGAGAGCGCTTCGAGCAGGCGCTGGCGGGATGCACGGTCATCGAGTATCCCGCCATCGCTTACCCCGATGCTCGCGGCAGGTGGCCAAGGCTGGTCGCGATCCAGTTCAATGCCGGCCATGACCGCGCCGCTGCCAAGGGTCGCCTGCCGAGGCAGGGGCAAGGCCCAGTCGGGCTCGGCTGGCAGGTCGCTCGCGCCTAATTGTTCGCTCGTGGGCAACAGCCGCTCGCGCAGTGAACTGGTTTGCGGGCCAGGCAGATCCAGTTGTAAGCGGGCCGCGCCATGGCGCCAACGCGCCCAGCAAAGCACTGCCAGCAGCGCCCTGGGTATCACGCCATAACACACCAGCACCCCGACCAGCCAGCCGGCCCAGGCCTGACGCGCGCCGTCGAGCGTAGCCGGGCCTTCGCCACTGGCACGGATGAGCAGTTCGGTGGGCACCGGGAAGCCCAGCCAGCCGGGAGCCTTGCCCAGCTGCGCTGTCAGTGCCACGAAGGTATCGCTATGCAGCAGGGTGGTTTCCCATACGAAATCGTAGCGCCGGGTGGCGAACATCAACAGCAGCGTTGCCAGCGTCGTCAGCAGGCATAACGCCCACAGCCCGTTGACAGCTGCGCCGAATAGCCAGCGGTTGAGCCGATGACGGTGTAGCAGCACTACCAGCGCCGCACCCAGGTGAGCGGCCTTGGCGTCCCGGGCGAGCCGCTGGCTCAGCCCCAGCCAGAGGCGCCCAAGCCATGGGCCGTGGTCGCCGCCTAGCACCAGCCCTGCCAACCAGGCCGTAAGCAGCAACAGGTTCAACCCCAGCAGGCTACCTGTGGCCCAGAACACATTCACCGGCCGTGGCGCCCCGGCAAGCGCAGTGGCTGCCATGCCCGCCCCGCTGGCCAGCGCGAGCAGTACCAGGGCTATCAAGCCCAGCCGCGCACCCTGCTTCCAATGGGCCAAGGCTTCAGTCAGGCCATCGCGCCGCGCCAGCCATAACGCCCGCGCCTGCACGCGCTGAGCAAAATCCCCGCCTGCCTGGCGGGCCTCGCGGTTGGCTTCACCATCTTCCAGGGGGCCTGTCTGGCGCTCACGCAGGTTGATCGCCTCGGTCAGCCAAAGGGTGTCCAGCTTGTTCACGCGCGCTCCTGTGATAATGCAAGGGCCCAGCATACCGTACCCCAGCTGCCCCAGGCTGGCCGCTCTGTTATCCTCGCCGGCATGAATAAGACCCTCACTCTAAGCTTGATCGCCGCGCATGCCACGAACGGCGTCATCGGCATCGACAACCGCATGCCCTGGCATTTGCCAGGGGATTTTCGCTATTTCAAAGCGACTACCTTAGGCAAGCCCATCATCATGGGCCGTAAAACCTGGGACTCGCTCGGCCGCCCGCTACCCGGCCGTCTGAACCTGGTGGTCAGCCGCCAGGTAGGGCTCAGGCTGGAAGGCGCCGAGGTCTATCCGTCACTGCAGGCCGCTGTGACCCGTGCCGAAGCCTGGGCGCGTGAGCAGGGTGTGGGCGAGGTGATGCTGATTGGCGGCGCCCAGTTGTACGAGCTTGGCTTGCCGAACGCTGACCGGCTGTACCTGACCCGAGTTGAGGCCGAACCGGACGGCGACGCCTTCTTCCCGGCTTTCGACCGAACGGCCTGGAAAAAAGTAACGGACACACCCAACCCGGCAGAGGGCGCAGCCCCGGCTTATCACTTCGAAGTGTGGGAGCGGGCCTGATTTAGGCTTGGGATAAAGACATCCCGGCCGCTATGGGACTAGGCGCAGCCCGGGCACCCTCGCCGCCGGCAAGCCGCGCTGCTATAGCGGCCGGCATCCGATCGACGCCGGCCTTCGCCTATAGGGTTAGCCGTCGAGCATGGCCTTGTTGCGCACAGCGCCCTTGTCGGCGCTGGTGGCCAGCAGGGCATAGGCCTTGAGCGCGGTGGTCACCTTGCGCGGGCGGGCCTCGGCGGGCTTCCAGCCTTTTTCATCCTGGTCGGTGCGCCGCGCGGCCAGTTCGCCGTCATCCACCAGCAGGTTGATCGAGCGGTTGGGAATGTCGATCAGCACTTTGTCGCCGTTGCGCGCCAGCGCGATGGTCCCGCCGGCAGCAGCTTCTGGCGAAGCGTGGCCGATGGATAATCCCGAGGTGCCACCAGAGAAACGGCCATCGGTGAGCAGCGCGCAGTCCTTGCCCAGCCCCTTGGACTTCAAATACGAGGTGGGGTAGAGCATTTCCTGCATGCCCGGGCCGCCTTTCGGCCCTTCGTAGCGGATGATCACCACGTCGCCGGCTTTCACCTCATCGTTGAGGATGCCCCGCACGGCGCTGTCCTGGCTTTCGAAAATCTTAGCGTTGCCCTCGAAGCGGTGGATGGACTCGTCCACGCCCGCTGTCTTGACCACGCAGCCATCCACCGCCAGGTTGCCGTAGAGTACCGCCAGGCCGCCTTCGAGCGAGTAGGCGTGTTCCAGGTTGCGGATACAGCCCTCGGCACGGTCATCGTCCAGGCTTTCCCAGCGGGTGCTCTGGCTGAACGCTACCTGCGTGGGGATGCCCGCCGGGCCCGCGCGATAGAACTCACGCACGGCTTCGTCGGAGGTCTGGGTGATGTCCCATTGGGCAATGGCCGCGGCCATGCTCGGGCTATGCACCGTGGGCACGTCGGTATGCAGCAGGCCCGCACGCGCCAGCTCCCCCAGGATGCCGAAGATGCCGCCTGCGCGGTGCACGTCCTCCATGTGGTACTTGGGTGTGTTGGGCGCCACCTTGCACAGCTGCGGCACCAGGCGGGAAAGGCGGTCGATGTCACGCAGGTCGAAGTGCAGCTCGGCCTCTTGGGCCGCCGCCAGCAGGTGGAGAATGGTGTTGGTGGAACCGCCCATGGCGATGTCCAGGGTCATCGCGTTCTCGAAGGCCTTGAACGATGCGATGGAGCGTGGCAGCACCGATTCGTCGTTGTCGTGGTAATAGCGTTTGGCGATCTCCACGATGGTACGGCCAGCGCGTAGGAACAATTGTTCACGGTCGGAGTGGGTTGCAACGATCGAGCCATTGCCTGGCAGGGCCAGGCCCAGGGCTTCGGTCAGGCAGTTCATCGAGTTGGCGGTGAACATTCCTGAGCATGAGCCGCACGTGGGGCAGGCGCTGCGTTCGTACTCGGCGACTTTTTCGTCCGAAGCGGTGCTGTCAGCAGCGATGACCATGGCGTCGACCAGATCCAGTCCGTGGCTGGCCAGCTTGGTCTTGCCGGCTTCCATCGGGCCGCCAGAGACGAAGATCACCGGGATGTTCAGGCGCAGGGCCGCCATGAGCATCCCGGGCGTGATTTTGTCGCAGTTGGAGATACAAACGATGGCGTCCGCGCAGTGGGCGTTGACCATGTACTCCACCGAGTCGGCGATGATCTCGCGGCTGGGCAGGGAATAGAGCATGCCGTCATGGCCCATGGCGATGCCGTCGTCCACCGCGATGGTGTTGAACTCCTTCGCCACGCCACCTGCGCGCTCTACCTCCCGGGCGACCAGTTGGCCCAGGTCCTTGAGGTGTACGTGGCCAGGCACGAACTGCGTAAAGGAGTTGGCGATGGCGATGATCGGCTTTTTGAAGTCGTCGTCTTTCATCCCCGTAGCACGCCACAGGGCGCGGGCGCCGGCCATGTTGCGGCCATGGGTGGACGTTTTCGAGCGGTAATCAGGCATGGAGCACTCCGGGCGGCAAATCAGGTTCCAGGGAAATTGAGCCTTATGCGGTTCCGGGCCAGGTAGCCGTTGGGCTGCCCTCGCGGAAGTGGCCGACAGCTGCGCGGGATCGCCGCAAGCTCGGGCCTGGCTCATAAACCCGCCGGGGGATGTTTGGCGATGAATAGCTCGATTCTACACCGCTGGCGGCCCGAAGGAACGCGATTGCTGACGGTGGGCGTTTCTCGCCAGGAACAGACAACGGCTGTAGGAATGTTCGGAGAAACGTTTCAGCAGGCCTGGTTGGGCTGGTTTCGCTCCGTCTGCCTCCCTACTATCCCCTCCGCCGCATATGCGGTGATCAGAGAGCCCCTGAATGGACCTTCCCAGGTCATTGACCTACCACTACTCGACGATACAGGCGTGCTGGCGCCTGGCCCGGTGAGCTGAGCGGCTAAGCGTCGCATGTTCCCGGCCGCGCCAATGCGCCCGGAGAACCTTATGACCCATACCCTTTTCCCTTCCACCGCACCGCTGGACCAGCCAAACGTGGCGACCGCCGCCAAGGCTCAATTGGCCGCGGACATCGCCCGCTACCTTGCCCTCATGAACTGCGAGGCGGCCCTCGAAACCCTCGGCAGGGTAGACCTTGCCAAGCGCGCCGAGGTGTTCGGCTACCTTCCGCTGGCGCGCCAGGTCGAACTGACCGCGCAGATGCCTCGGGTACAATTGGCGCGGCTGGTCAGCGCGATGTCCGCCGACGAGCGCGCCGACCTCTTCCAGCGCTTGGGGGAGAGCGTGCGCGGCACGTTGCTCACCGCGCTCGCCCAGGCGGAGCGGGATGATCTGCTCAAGCTCAGCGCGCACCGCGAAGGAACTGCCGGCGCGATCATGACCAGCGAATACTGCACGGTCGACGCTGCCATGAGCGTGGCCGACGCCATTGCTTCCTTGCGCCGTAGCGCGCCAGAGGCCGAGACCATTTACCAGGCCTATGTGCTGGACGCGCAACGGCGGTTGGCCGGGGTGCTATCCCTGCGTGATCTGGTGCTGGCCGAACCAGGCGCCAGCGTTGCCAGCCTCGCTAGCGACCAGGTAGTGAGCGCGCCAGTAGGCTGCCCGCAGGAGCGAGTCGCACGGCTTATCAGCGACTATGACCTGTTGGCATTGCCCATCGTCAATGACGACCAGCAACTGGTGGGGATTGTCACGTGCGACGACGCGATGGACGTGGTGGTCGACGAGGCGACCGAAGACTTCCACAAAGGTGCCTCCATCGCCACGCACATTGGCAATTTGCGCGACGCCACCGTGGGCTTGCTGTACCGCAAGCGGGTGCTGTGGCTGGTGCTGCTGGTGTTCGGCAACCTGTTCTCTGGAGCCGGGATCGCCGCGTTCGAGGATGTGATCGCTGCCAATATCGCCTTGGTATTCTTCCTGCCACTGCTGGTGGACAGCGGTGGCAATGCCGGTGCCCAGTCTGCGACCCTGATGGTGCGCGCGTTGGCGACGGGGGAAGTGGTGCTGCGCGATTGGGTCAAGCTGCTTGGGCGCGAATGCCTCGTCGCCCTGGCCCTGGGCATTACCATGGCTGCCGCGGTGGCGCTGCTTGGGGTAATGCGAGGCGGCCCAGACATTGCCGTGATTGTGGCCAGCAGCATGGTCATTATCGTGATGGTAGGCAGCGTGATCGGCATGAGCCTGCCGTTCCTGCTGAGCCGCCTGCGGATGGACCCCGCTACCGCCAGCGGGCCCTTGATCACGTCCATTGCCGACGCGGCCGGGGTGCTGGTGTACTTCGCCATCGCCAGCCAGGTGTTGGAGCTTTAGATACGCCCGCACCAAGACTGCCCGCAGGCTCTTTATGTGTTCGGCAACTAATGAGGGCTTAGGTGAACGCACAATGGGCGGAATGTGCAAAGTAAAAGGCCGGTCACTGCCATTAAGAATAGGGCAGTGGGCAACAGCCATTGTGCGAACGGTGCGAACAGCCCAAGGCCAAAGCTGATCGCACCCCCACCGACGAACATCAACGTATTCAGTCCAGATGCCGCCGTGCCAGCTCGTTGAGGCATGGCTTCCATAGCGATAGTTGTTGCGGCCGGCCTGGCCAGGGTCACGCCGCAACTAGAAATGATTATGGAGCTTATGACCGTGAGGCTCGTCATGCCTAAGAGCGTGTGCAAGATGGCCATGCTGAGACTGCCTGCGACTATGAGCCAGAGGCCGATAAAAATTTGGGTGCGGTTACTTATTCTTCTGCTTAAAAAGTTGGCAGCAAAACCACCTGCGACGTAGGAAGTTCCATATAGCAGCATAATTGCACCATATTGTTCCAAGCTGAGTTGAAGCATTTCAATGAAAATCACGGGCGACAGAATGATGAAGGAAAAATGACTTGCAAATGTGATCGTCGCTATAAGGCCGCCGTGTATGAAGCGGATAGTATCAACTGTGAAAAGAGCTGCGCTGCCGGCTAAAATAGGGGGTTTAGTAGTTTTTCCTGGGAGTGCCATTGCAGCAATCATGGCGACTACTAAACCCAGCGCGGCGAAGGCATAGAAACTGCCTTTCCAGCCATAATAATTTTGGAGAAGAACTCCAAAAGCAGGCGAGATAGAAATGAAGACTCCGCTTGCTGATGTGAGTAGAATACGCTGTCTCATTCTCTCGTAAGGTGAAAAAATATCTTGAATAAATGCCTGAGATAATACGAATCCGCCGCATCCAATAGCCTGCATTGCCCGGAAGGCATAAAATTTTTCCGTACTGTCTGCCAGTGCACATCCCCAAGAGCCACATATGGCCATTGTTAGGCAGAATAGAAAAGTTCGCTTCCTTCCGATTTGATCAGATATTGGCCCAATAATACTTTGGGCTATCGCCACGCCTACTGTGAAGAGTGCGATTCCAGCGGATGCTTCAGATGTTGTGATTCGGAACTCATCTGAGATAGAAGAAATGGATGGAAGTATCACGTCTAGTGGGATAACTCCTAAAGCACTCATCAAAATTAGTAGGAATGCAAGAGATGGTTTCGACTTAAGACTATCAAAAAAATTAGTCTTCATGCGTATCCTCGGTTAATGATGTCAGCCTCCGCGGTAGAAAATAGACCTAGCCTTTTCAAAACGCGCAGCGGAGTAGTACAACGTTCTTTCTTGGCCGCTATGAGGTTGGTTCTAGCAGAGGCTATTAGTCCATTCACATCCTCTTCGTTGCCTTCCGAAAGTAATAGGCGGTGTGTCATATTTGGCTCATCGACTTCGAAAAAAATATCTAATATGTCGAGAAGGACAGGGATCATAGGGGTCAAGCAAATTTTCTTGTGAAGTTCTACAAATAGCTCGCAAAAAAATTCACAGTGCCTCGCCTCGTCATACATATGATCCTTAAACATGGCAAGTACGGGCTTTGAGATTGAAGGAAGTTGCAGGTTTGCAAGCTCTTTGGAGATTAGCGTCTCAGATGCAAAAGCCTTTAAAAAGCAAATAATTTCATTCGGAACAAAAATTTCTTGGGACGATGAGAGGCCTGCTAATCGCGTTATTCGGCGAGAGGCGGTCAACGACTTTTTCAAGCAATAATTTAATCCGACCGTAGATGATAGTCGGTGTGAAAAGTACGCATGGTATCCTTCGTCAGTATAAAATTGATAGGCTTGATCTTTTAGTTTGGATGGAAAGTCTTGAAATAGCTCTGATGTTACTACGAGCTGTAGAGCAGGATTTACGATAGTGTGCTCTAAAGTTACGGTGTATTCTAAGAAATCTTGGAGATGATATGCTAACAGCCTTCTTTGGTTTTGCAATGGTAAAGCAGATATTACGGGGCTATCAAAATAACCGGTCATTTCCCTTGGAAATAGATCTTTTTTAAAGTCCGATATGGTTAAGTCATATCTATAAGCTCTCGCCCTTACGCAGGAATGGGTTTCCCATTGGTACCCTTTTTTACACGGAATTATTTTCATTTCCATTCAACCTTTGCAATAGCGCTTTGGAAATTGGTGAATCGGTGCCATGACCAGCAGCAATACAAAAGAAAACTTGCTCATGAGTGCCGGCTATACCAAGTTCTGTTTCAATAATCGTGTCTTCTAGAGCCCCCGTAATCCAACTCTTTAAGCCTGTCGCAGCTATTGATAAAAGCGCAGTTTGTGAATGATGCCCGAGCTCAATGAGCGCCATTCTGTATGCTCTAGAATGGCTGTATTTCCACCACAGCCTATTTAGGCGAGACGTCAATAATATGGCAAAAGCGGCGGTATCCGAGAAATGCTGACCATTCGTTATGCTCCCCAGATCTCGTCCCGTAGACTTTATTAAGATGATGCTATGGTCATTTGGATCATATTTATAGAAGCCTCGCTTTAGTTCACCTACCGAATTTATGTAGACATACCCATTAGTGGCGTTCATGCCACCGCCGCTCGGGCTATAGCGACGGATCGAAAATTCTAAAGGTATATTTTGGTTGTTTTCTGCCTGACGGAAGCCAAGGGTCGCCTTCAATACTACGCTTAGCTGCTGCAAGTTTACCGGCATCGCGTGGAAGTCTCGACATGTCTTTCGTAATAGGAAAGCATCTTCGAGTGTAATTATAGGCATGGGGCTTGTCGGAAGCGGAATTTTTTCTAATTCTAGAATGGATGTTGTGGGCGGTTTTTGATTGGTTTTTACGAGTATTTCTTCGCAGTGGGCAATATAGGCCTCGGCCCAGGCTTCTTCATCTGCGGGGCAGTTGGATGTATCAAGATCTTTGGTGCCGTAATGAAATATTTCAGACAAAATGTCCCAGCCCCAATCGCGGGTACAAGATGAAAAATCTTTGACCAAGCCGTAGTCCGCGAGATCTTTGTCTATAGGGTTGTGCGGGTCGTACATTTGCGGTTTACACATCAGTTCTACATAGCGCAGGCTATAAGATGTAGAAAGCTGATATTGTGTGTGTTCGACGTAGTTCCAAGCAATTATGGCGTTGTCTTTTGATAGCAGTATAAAGTCGGTATTGATATTCATATGGATGGGCCCTGAGGTGGTAGCAGGATTCTGCTACCACCTTGAACTTTGCACCTAGTTGGATGTTCTTAGGAAACAATTACTACGCAGTGCAGATTTTCCATTTTGCGATTCTCAAGACTTACCTTTTTCATGATTTTCTCCTTGAAGTCACGACATGTGACAGTCACAGAGTAATGGCAGGAATTTTATAATCAAGGGTCTGGTAGGGCGCGAAGGGCTGAAAATACTGTAGGAAACTTTACTGTTTGCTTTGAAAACCGCGTCAGAACGGATTTAGGCCAGTTTTAATTTTTTTAGCTGGTCGACATGCCGGCATGGAGGCTAGTGCATGGCAATTTCTAGGCAAGGATAGTCCAGCGCTGGTTGGTTAAGTTTCCGAATGTTACGTATTAGGGGATGGAACTTAAACGCGCTAGGGTGTAACTCATCAAGCTCTTGCCGCTCGGGAGCCCAAGCGATCGCTACCAAGCGTCATCCACACGGATTAGAACTGAAATATTTTGGTACTCGACGATGCTGCGTTGAAAATCGGTTCGGAATGCTTATTTACGCCAAGTAAACCTGAATGCAGGCCCAGTCTGCCTTCTCGCCTGACCTTCGTTCCAAACGATTTCGTACAGGGTTTAGTCGATTGGCGTTAAGGGTAGCTGTGGGCGGGCTGTGAGGCGAGATGGAGATTCCATGGGTAAAGTTATTGTCAAACAGGTGCCGTAGATAGCCGAGCTTGCTCGCGAATGAAAGCTGGCAGAAGAGGGCGCCGCGCCAGCGCCACTACGTGCTCAGGATAACAAGTCGTCCACGTCACAAAGGGGCGCCGCGCAGGCGAGGGGCGGCTTCATTTCTCTCAATTTGGAGAAATATGGAGCCTTCGTTAGCTATTAGGCAACAACCGGCAAGTAATGCTCTTGATGTAACGGGTTTCTGGAATGGCTGGGTGTACCGGGTGGTCCGGGCCCTGGCCGCCGCGTTCGAGTAGCTGGAGGTTACGGTCCAGGTGGCGGGCGCTGGTGAGCAGGATGTTTTGCAGGTCGTCTTCAGGCAGGTGCATCGAGCAAGACGCGCTGACCAGGATGCCGTCCTTGCCGAGCAGGCGCATGGCTTGTTCATTCAAGCGGCGGTAGGCCCCTTCGCCGTTCTTCAGGTCTTTCTTGCGTTTGATGAAGGCAGGCGGGTCGGCGATGATCACGTCGAAGCGCTCTTCAGCTGCCTTGAGCTCCTTCATGGCTTCAAATACGTCGCCTTCGATGCAGGTGACTTTTTCCGCGAAGCCGTTAAGGGCAGCGTTACGCTCAACCCCATCGAGCGCAAAGGCCGAGGCGTCGACGCAGAACACTTCACTGGCGCCGAACGCCCCGGCCTGCACCCCCCAGCCACCGATATAGCTGAACAGGTCCAGCACACGCTTGCCCTTTACATAAGGCGCCAGGCGGGCGCGGTTCATGCGGTGGTCATAGAACCAACCGGTTTTCTGCCCTTGCATCACCGGGGCCTCGAACTTCACGCCGTTTTCTTCCAAGGCCACCCATTCCGGTACCACGCCAAAAGGCGTTTCCACATAGCGCTGCAAGCCCTCGGCATCCCGCGCCGAGGAATCGTTCTTGAACAACACGCCGCTAGGCTTGAGCACCTGGATCAGTGCCGCCAGCACGTCGTCCTTGTGCGCTTCCATCGTGGCGGAAGCCAGTTGCACCACCACAACGTCGCCGAAACGATCCACCACCAGGCCCGGGAGTAGGTCAGAGTCGCCATAAACCAAACGATAGAACGGCTTGTCGAACAACCGCTCGCGTAGCGAAAGCGCGACATTAAGCCGATGCACCAGTAAGGATTTGTCCAGCGCCAGGCGTGGATCGCGTGACACCAGCCGCGCGCAAATCAAGTTGTTCGGGCTAACCGCGACCACTCCCAGCGGCTTGCCACCAGCGGCTTCGAGTATGGCCTGGTCGCCTGCCTGAAAGCCATGCAGTGGTGTCGCGGCAACGTCCACCTCGTTACTGAACACCCATAGGTGACCGGCGCGCAACCGGCGGTCGGCGTTGGCTTTAAGGCGAAGGCTGGGCAGGGACATCAGGTCGCTCCGAGAAAAGAGCGCGATTATACCCGGGAGCGAGCCCCAAGGCCCGAGTGGCCGACATGCAGCGGCGCAGGCGATGGAGGGAACCCAGCCCAGGCGCTAAGGCTCGATTATGTGGCGCTGAGCGAATACGCTTTCGGCACCCATTAACGATTGTCCGAATGGACGCCGCTACCGAGCCAATGCATGCCTGAACTGCCAGAAGTTGAAACCACCCGCCGAGGTATCGCGCCTCACCTGGAAGGGCAGCGCGTTTCCCGCGTTATCGTTCGAGATCGGCGGCTACGCTGGCCGATACCGGACGATCTCGACGCACGGTTGTCCGGGCAGCGCATCCTTGCGGTGGAGCGGCGGGCTAAATACCTGCTGATCAACGCTGAAGTCGGCACCCTTATCGCGCACCTGGGGATGTCCGGCAACCTGCGGCTGGTGCCTGTCGGGCAAGCTCCACTAAAGCATGAACATGTGGATATCGAACTGGAGAGCGGCCTGGCGCTGCGCTATACCGACCCGAGGCGTTTCGGCGCGATGCTCTGGAGCAATGATCCGCACGCTCACGAGCTGCTCAGCGGTCTTGGTCCTGAGCCGTTGACGGATGCTTTCGACGGCGACCGCCTGTTCACGCTGTCGCGCGGCCGTAGCGCAGCGGTCAAGCCATTCATCATGGATAACTCGGTGGTAGTGGGCGTTGGCAACATCTACGCCACCGAAGCCCTGTTTGCCGCCGGCATTGACCCACGCCGCCCCGCCGGTGGCATTTCTCGGGGGCGTTATCTCCGGTTGGCGGTCGAAATCAAGCGCATCCTGGCTTATGCCATCGAGCGCGGCGGCACGACACTACGGGATTTCATCGGCGGCGATGGGCAACCCGGATACTTCCAGCAAGAACTGTTCGCTTATGGCCGAGGCGGCGAGTACTGCAAGGTATGCGGGAAGATACTAAGAGAAACACGCCTCGGGCAGCGGGCCAGCGTATATTGCCCGGGATGTCAGAAATAATTCGCCGCCTGACATCCAGCCATGCGCTGATATAGTCAATTGACCTCGCAGTCGTTTTCCCGGTGGGAAAAAGGAAGCCACATGAAGCCGTTCCGTGTCCTAGCGTTCATCCTGGCCCTGGTTGTAGCGCTGCCGTGCCTGTCCGCCGATCTTGAAGTGGCGCAGACCAACAGCAGTGGCGACCCGGTGTATGACGTCCAGGCCCCGCCCGGTTACGCCATGATTGGCGACCTGCTGGTCGCGCGGCCTTTGCTGATTGCCGCCACGGTGATAGGTGCTGGTGTGTTCGTGGTGTCGCTACCCTTTACCGCGTTGGGGGGTAACGTTGGGGCGGCCGGCAAGGCACTGGTGGTAGATCCCGGCAAGGCGGCCTTCGTGCGCTGCCTGGGCTGCACCGAAAGCGGCTATAACCGGCGTAACTGAACGGTTCAGGATTTGCCGGTGATTCGCTGATACTTAGCCATCAACTGGTCATGGCTTTCTGGGTTGGCTTCGTCCAGCGGGATGCAGTCGACCGGGCACACTTGCTGGCATTGGGGCTCGTCATAATGGCCAACGCATTGCGTGCACAGGCTTGGGTCGATCACGTAGATCTCTTCCCCCTGGGAAATAGCAGCGTTCGGGCACTCGGGTTCGCAGACGTCGCAATTGATGCAGTCGTCGGTGATGATCAAAGACATGGAAACTCCAGCCCAGGCCGGCGCCTGGGCGTTTAAAGACAGTGCGCGCATTTTGCCCCAATCACAGGCGCCTTGCACGCCGGCATGTCGGGTCAGCCGTTGAAGCGCTGCTTCAGGGCATCCGCTACCGCGGGATGCACGAACTTGCTGATATCCCCTCCCAAGGCTGCGATCTCGCGCACCAAGGTGGAGGAAATAAACGAATAGCGTTCCGAGGGCGTCAGGAACAGGCTTTCAATATCCGGCGCCAGCTGACGGTTCATGTTAGCCAGCTGGAATTCGTATTCGAAATCCGACACCGCGCGCAAGCCGCGCAATAGCACATTGGCGCCCTGCTCCTTGGCGAACGCGGCAAGCAGCGTCGAAAAGCCCACTACCTCGACATTCGGCAGGTGACCCGTCACTTCACGGGCCAGCGCTACCCGTTGCTCCAAGGGGAACAGTGGATTTTTCTTGGGGCTGGCAGCGACAGCGATCACAACGGTGTCAAACAGGCGGGAAGCCCGCTCGACCAGATCGCCATGGCCCTTGGTAATAGGGTCGAAGGTGCCTGGATACAACACTCGGTTCATCGCGTCGTCCTGAGGGGAAGCCGTTAGGGACTGGGATGGTAGCGCAGCCAGCAGCAGGCACGCCAGCGATGCGGGCCGTTGGGCCGTGGGCCCATTGCCAACAGCGTTCGACGCTAGGCGGCGGTCGCAGCAAGCAGCCCGGCGGGCGTCGGGTTGGCATAAAAGCGCCGAACGTCCATCCAGGCGCTATAGCGCAGGCTCAGTTCGTACACCATGTGCAGCACCTGAACCGAGTCCCCACCCAGCTCGAAGAAGTTGTCCTGGTCATTCACTACATCGACCTGCAGGTGTTTCTTCCACAAGGCGACCACGTCATCACGCGATAAATTCATTACAGCCTCACTGGCGTGAGGGCGTCGGCTTACGGCTGTCAGCGCCCTGTGTATAAACGCTAGTGGTGGCACAGCGCCACGTCAAGCAAATCCGTAATCATCCATGCGCTGCTTGGCAAAAACGCCTCGTCTTATTGCAGCGTCTTTAGGGCCAAACTGCCGATTCTGCGCGCTGTGTGTCACTATCGCGCACACAATGACAATGCCTGGCCCGTACAGGCCAAGGAGCGCGCACAGTGAAGGCGGCGTCTAAAACCCGCGAGCGCATCGTAAGCATCAGCCTCGCGCTGTTCAACGAGCATGGCGAGCGCAGCATCTCGACCAACCATATCGCAGCCGCGGCCGACATCTCGCCAGGCAATCTCTACTATCATTTCGCTAACAAGCAACAGATCGTTGCCGTGCTGTTCGCCCGATACCAAGGCAGCGTCAGTCAAGTATTGCTGCCTCCTGTAGGGGCCGCATCCGGGATAGAGCGCTTGCGCGATTGCGTTGGTGGCGTGATCACCGCCATATGGGACTATCGCTTCATCTACCGCGACTTGGAGCATCTGATACAAGCCGACCCGGCCCTTGCCGCCGATCACCAGGCGTTTTCCGTCGATTGCCTGCGAGAAGCGCGCAACTTGCTCGAAGGCTTGTGCGGGTGCGGCATGCTCGACATGACCGCGCAAGCGCAGCAGGCCGTGGCGATCAACGCCTGGTTGATTCTCACATCATGGGTTCGTTATCTCTATACAACGCTGCCGGCGCCCGCCATTACGCCTGCCGCAGTACGCCGGGGAGCCTGGCAGGCGCTGAGCCTGCTGCAAGGCTTCGCCACACCACAAGCGAGTTCCGCGGTGGCGGCATTGATGGCCGAATTCAAGGGGGGCGACCGCGCCGAGACAAGCCCCCGGGCCATGGCGCCGGTTTCCGGAACTTCAGCCTGACCTGCGGATCAATCCTCCATTTCCCGGGGAACCTGACATGCCCATCGCCCAACTGATCACGCCCACGCAACTGTACCAGCGGCTCGAAGAGCCAGGCTTGGTCATACTGGATTGCCGTGCCTCGCTGCAGGATCTGGATTATGGCCGTCGCAGCTATGCCCAGGGGCATATCGAAGGGGCGAGCCTTGCAGACCTGGAGCGTGATCTGAGTGGAAAGGTCGTCAAGGGCGTGACCGGGCGTCATCCATTGCCAAGCCCGGGGCATCTGCTCGATCGCCTGCAGACCTGGGGTATCAACGCCGGCTCCGATGTGGTGCTTTACGACGACGGCCCTGGTGCTTACGCGGCGCGGGCCTGGTGGCTGTTGGTCTGGTTGGGCAAGCGCAGCGGGGTGTACATCCTCGATGGTGGGCTCAAAGCCTGGCATGAGGCGCGCTTGCCGTTGAGCCTCAACCCGCCGCCGGGCGAACGGGGGCACTTTGGCGGCAAACCGGACGCCGACTTGACGGTTACCGCGCACCAGATCCATGAGCACCTGAGTGACGACCGGCTTACCCTGCTGGACGCCCGGGCACAGGCACGCTTCAACGGCGACGCGGAACCGATCGACCCTGTCGCCGGGCACATCCCCGGGGCGTACTGCCTGGATTTCACCAAGAACCTTCAGCCGGACGGTACCTTCCTGCCGCCCGAACAGCTGCGTGAGCGCTTTGCGCCCTACCTGCCAACCGCAGGGGCGGATACGCAGGTCGTGGCGTATTGCGGTTCTGGGGTCACTGCTTGCCACAACCTGCTGGCGATGTGCTTGGCAGGCCTTCCGCTGGCAAAGCTGTATGCCGGTTCCTGGAGTGAGTGGATCACCGACCCACAACGCCCGGTGGCCACTGGGCCGACTCCGTCAACGGGCCGTCCTGCCTTGGCGCAGCCACTGCCGCCGGTGTTAGTGCCTCAAGGCCGCTGAGCCATTGCGGGATGCGCCGCTCCAGGTAGTACTCTGGGTTGCGCAGGCTGCCCTCGACGAACCCCACGTGACCGCCCCCGGCATGGCGTTCGAAGAGCGTACCGGGGGCCAGTTCATCGGCTTCCGGGAGGCTATGGGGGAAAACGAAAGGGTCGTCTTCTGCCTGGATCATCAGGCAGGGCCGCTTTATCTGCTTGAGGTAATAACGGCTCGATGAGCGCCGGTAGTAGTCCTGAGCATCGTTGAACCCATGCAGTGGCGCGGTGATTCGCCCATCGAAGTCCCAGAACGTGCGGATACCCTTCAAAGGCCCCAGCGCGGCCAGTGCGGCCAAGTGTTGCCCATGGCCCTCCCGCTCGAAGCGTTGCTGCTTGTGCTTGAGGTAACCAAGCATTTCCTTCATGAAATGCGCTTGGTAGATCCGCGAAAAGCCCAGGCTGATACGGTCGGCGCACTGATCGAGACGGAAGGGCACGGATACTGCGACGCCGGCTTGCAAGGGGCAGGCATCGCCGGTTTCGCCCAAATACTTGAGCAGGATATTGCCGCCCAGCGAGTAACCGACTGCATACAACGGTGCCAGGGGCCTGCGTGCGCGTAGCAGCTCGATCACCTCGGCAAGGTCTTCGCTGGCGCCGGAATGGTAACTGCGCGGCAGTAGATTCGGCTCACCCGAGCAGCCGCGCCAGTTCAACGCCACGCTGGCCCACCCCTTGCCCGCCAAGGCGCGTTGCATGCCCAGTACATAAGGCGATAGGGAGGAACCGGTCAGCCCGTGCAGCACAATCACCAGCGGCGCTTGCGCCTGGTGCGGGCCGTGCCAGTCGATGTCGATGAAGTCACCATCGGCCAACCATAGCCGCTCGCGGGTCCTGGCCAACGCGAGGGGCTTTCGCCACAGCGGCCCCCATAGCGTCTGCAGGTGCGGGTTACGCAGGCCTCGAGCGGGCTGGAAGCCGGGCGTGGTCATGGCAGGGTTCAATAGCCTTTGGCCCAAAGTGCGTAATAGACCTGCCCTGCCTGTTTTTCCCGATGCAGGCGCCAGCTGGCAGGCATGCCAAGGGCGGACGGCGGGGTTTCGCTTTCGGTGTAGATCCAGGCTTGCTCAGCCAGCCACCCTTTGGTGTCGAGCAAGTCACACACCGGCTCGAGCAAGTTTTGATGGAATGGGGGGTCTAGAAACACGAGGTCGAAGGGATGCGCCGGCTGGTTCTCCAGGTAGCGAATGGCATCGCCCTGCAACAGCTGGCCGACTGGGCACTTGAGCAGGTCCAGGTTGTCGCGCAGGCTGGCGATGGCCATCGCGTTGTTATCCAGCGCCAGGCCCATGGCCGCGCCCCGCGACAACGCTTCGAGGTAGAGCGCGCCGCTGCCGGCGAAGGGGTCCAGCACCCGGGCCCCGGCCACGTAGGGGGCCAGCCAGTTGAACAGCGTTTCTCGCACCCGATCCGGAGTGGGACGCAAGCCTGGGCCGTCTGGGAAGGTGACCCGTCGGCTTCGCCATTGGCCGCCGATGATGCGCAATTGACCTTGGCCACCATGCGGGCCGGATTTGGCAGGTTGAATAGCCATCAGTGCTCCGGGGTACCGAGCGGTGGCTCGGTGGGGTTGTCAGTGGGAGGGGGCAAGGGGTCCTGGGCCACGGTAGGCCCTACGGTGACCACGAGCATCTTGTCGGCATCCAGGTGCCGGTTCAAAGCGCTCTTCACCTGCGCGGCGGTTAACTGCTGGGACTGCGCCATGAAATCCTCCAGATAGGACGGCGGCAGGTTGTAGAACCCCATGCTTGCCAGTTGCCCAACGATGCTCGCATTGCTGGCATTGGACAACGGGAAGCTTCCCGCAAGTTCCTTCTTCGCTGCTGCAAGTTCCGCTTCGGTCGGGCCATCGCGCAGGTAGTCGCGAAGCACCTGACGTACCAGTTCCAGGGTGCCCTGGCTAACGGGTGCGCGGGTTTGCAGGCTGATGCTGAACGGGCCCCGCCCCTGCATCGGGGAGAAGCCGGAAGAGATCCCGTAAGCCAGGCCTCGACGCTCACGGACTTCAGTCATCAGGCGGGTCCCAAAGCCGCCACCCCCAAGAATCTGGTTTCCCATGGACAACGCGGCGTAGTCGGGATCGTTGCGGTCGATGCCCAATTGGCCAAGCAGCAGGTGGCTCTGCTTCGATGGGAACTCGATATGAGTCGTCGTCGCCAGGTTGACCCTGGCCGGCTGCACGGCGGGCAGCGCGGGGCCCGTGGGCAAAGCATGGGACACCTGCTCGGCAATGGCTTCAGCCTGGGCGCGATCGAGGTCACCAACCAGTGCAATGACGGCGTTACCTGCCGCATAGGCTCGTTTATGGAAAGCCCGCATCTGCTGCACGGTGATCGCCTGAACGGACTTGGCGTCGCCCTCGCTGGCATGCGCATAGGGATGATCCCCATAGAGACCGGCCATGAATGCCTGGTTGGCCAGGTGTGCCGGGCTTTGCTTTTGATATTCAAAGCTGGCCAGGAGCTGGTTCTTCATGCGCGTGACCGATGCTGCCGGGAATGTCGGCTGGCCTGCCACCTGGCTGAACAGCGCCAGGGCCGGCTCGCGCATGCGCTCGTCCACGAGGCTACGCAGGCTGAGCACTGCCATGTCCCGATAGGAACCATTACCGAAGTCCGCGCCCAGCCCCTCGAACCCACGAGCGATGGCGTCGACGTCCTTACCGGGTACGCCCTCATTGAGCATGGCGTTGGTCAGCAGGGCCAGCCCGGGAGCGCTACCGTCCTGGGCGCTGCCGGCGGCGAAGGTCACCCTCAGGTCGAACATCGGCAGCTCATGCGCTTCCACGAACAGCACTCGCGCGCCGCCGCTGGTCACCCAACGCTGCACATTCAGTTGGCGGTAAGTAGGGCTCGCGGCCTCGGCGCTGGCGAGGGTTTCCAGGCGGCTGGTGGCCGGGGAAGGTGTTTGGGCAGGTTCGGCTGCGTGGGCTGGGCCGCTGGCGATGGCAAGCAAGGCCAGCAGCAAACCTGCAAGCGGGCGGTGCTCAGTCATGGGGCGAAGCCTCTGGAAGGATATGGGCAACGGTGAGTCGGCTCGGGGTGAACCAGGTACGTGCGGCCTGGCGGATGTCTTCAGGTGTTACCTGGCTAAGGGCATCCACTTCGCCGTCGAGCAGCATCCAGGACAGCCCCACAGTTTCGAGCTGGCCGATAGCGGTAGCCTGGGCGGTGATCGAGTCCCGGTCATACACCAGGCCCGCCACGTACTGGGCACGCACCCGGTCGAGTTCCTCGGCCGAGGGCGGCGTGCGCTTGAGGTCATCAAGCAGCCCCCAGAGCGCTTTTTCTGTGTCTGCGAGGGTTTTGTGCTTTTCGGTATTGGGCGTGGCGGAAAGGATGAACAGGCTGTCGCCCCGGTCGAACGCATCGTAGCTGGCGGAGGAGGTGGACACGACCTCCGAGCCGCGCTCCAGGCGCGATGCCATGCGCGCGCTGTAGCCGCCATCGAGCAGGGCCACGGTCAGGCGCAAAGCCTGAATGCTGCGGGCGTCACTGGCAGTGGCGGCACTGGGTACGTTGAAGGCCATCAACAGGCTCGGCAGTTGCGTGCGTACCTGCAGCGTCAGCCGTCGCTCGCCTGGCTCCGCCAGCTCCAGAGGACGCTTGGCCGCGGGTACCGGACGCTGTGGGATGGCGCCGAAGAAGCGCTGAGCTAGCGCCTTCACCGCCTCGGGCTCGACGTCCCCGACCACTACCAGCGTGGCATTGTTAGGTGCATACCAGGTGCGGTACCAGTCCCGCAGGTCGCCTACAGTCATGCGTTGCAGGTCGGCCATCCAGCCGATAGTGGGCGTGCGGTAGCCACTGGAAGGGTAGGCCGCTGCCTTGAACAGCTCGAATGCCTTTTGCGAGGGTTTGTCGTCGGTGCGCAGGCGGCGCTCTTCCTTGATGACCTCGATTTCCCGGGTGAACTCGGCTTCCGGCAAGGCGAGGGTAGCCATGCGATCGGCCTCCATTTCAAACGCAACTGGCAACCGATCGCGCGCCAGTACCTGGTAGAAGGCGGTGTAGTCATCGCTGGTGAAGGCATTTTCTTCGGCGCCCAGGTCGCGCAGCAGGCGCGAGGCTTCGCCCGGGCCGAGTTTGCTGCTGCCCTTGAACATCATGTGCTCGAGTGCATGGGACAGGCCGGTCTGGCCGGGGCCCTCATAGGTGGAGCCCACTTTGTACCAAAGCTGCGATACCACCACAGGTGCGCGGTGATCTTCGCGCACAACGACCTTGAGCCCGTTGGCCAGAACGTATTCATGGGTGGGTTGCGCGGCAAGCGAGATGGAGGTCAGCGAGTAGCAGGCCAAGCCTGCCAGCAACCTGGCGAGGCGGCGTGGGAGAACAGTCATTTTCGTTGTGGAACCTGTACGGATGCCCCCTTGGCCTTAGCGTCGGTGGGCGAGGAGGTGCTAGGATACTGATCCGCCCGGCCTACGGCCACGCCTGTGGCAGCGGTTTGCCTGGTGTCTCGGCTCAAAATGTTGCACGAACGCGCCGGGCAAAAAAGGGTCTGTTCTGCGACCTCCAGATTTCCCGAAGCGCCCCGGCTGGCGCTTCGCTACCTTGAGATAGCCGCCTTCCATGTTTGGTTCCAGTGACGATAAGAAGACCCCGGCCCCGGCCGGAGAGAAAAAAGGCCTGTTCGGCTGGCTGCGCAAGAAGCCGCAAGAGCCGGCCGCCCAGCCCGAAGCCGAGCCCACCGCACAGCCCGAGCCGCCTGCCGCCGCTCAAAGCGCGGCCGAGCTAGCCGTAGCGTTGGCGCCCGAGCCAGTGTTGGCGCCGGAGCCGGTGATCGAACACGTGCCGGCCGCCGCGCCTGTGCCACGGCTCGAGCTGCCGGTTCCCGAGGAGCCGGTAGGTATCGATCCCGAACCCGAGCCCGCGCCGCTGCCACCCCCGACGGTCGCGCAGGCGGCCCAGGCGGCGGCGCTGTTCGAGGCGCCCGCACCAGTGGCCGAGGCTGCCGTCCCAGTCCCGCAAGAGCCTGCCAAGGCTGGTTTCTTTGCGCGCCTAAAGCAGGGGCTGAGCAAAACCAGCGCCAGCATCGGCGAGGGCATGGCCAGCCTGTTCCTGGGCAAGAAGGCCATCGACGACGACCTGCTCGACGAGATCGAAACCCGCCTGCTGACTGCGGATGTTGGCGTCGAAGCCACGTCCGTGATCATTCGCAACCTGACCCAGAAGGTCGCGCGCAAGCAACTGACTGACGCGCAGGCGCTATACACCTCGCTGCAAGGCGAGCTCGCGGATATGCTCCGCCCAGTGGAGCGCCCCCTGCTGATCGATAACCAGCACGCACCGTTTGTGATCCTTGTGGTCGGCGTCAACGGTGCGGGCAAGACCACCACCATCGGCAAGCTCGCCGCGCGCTTCCAGCGTGAAGGCAAGAAGGTGATGCTGGCGGCCGGCGATACCTTCCGCGCCGCGGCGGTGGAACAGCTGCAGGTGTGGGGTGAGCGCAATGGGGTGCCCGTTATCGCGCAGCACACCGGCGCCGACTCCGCCTCGGTGATCTTCGATGCCGTGCAGGCCGCCAAGGCCCGGGGCATCGACGTGTTGATCGCCGATACGGCTGGCCGGCTGCATACCAAGGACAACCTCATGGAGGAGCTGAAAAAGGTCCGCCGGGTCATCGGCAAGCTGGATGCGGCGGCCCCACACGAGGTACTGCTGGTGCTAGACGCCGGCACCGGGCAGAACGCCATCAACCAAGCCAAGCATTTCAACCAGTCGGTTGCGCTCACCGGCCTGGCCCTGACCAAACTGGACGGCACGGCCAAGGGCGGCGTGATCTTCGCCCTTGCGAAGCAATTCGGCCTGCCGATTCGCTATATCGGCGTGGGCGAGGGCATTGACGACCTGCGCACGTTCGAGGCTGAGCCGTTCGTCAGCGCACTGTTCGCCGAGCGGGAGCACTCATGATTCGCTTCGAGGGGGTTGGCAAGCGCTATGCCAATGGCCACGTAGGGCTACATGAGCTGAGTTTTCGCGTGCGGCGGGGCGAATTTCTCTTCGTTACTGGCCACTCGGGCGCGGGCAAAAGCACCCTGCTGCGCCTGTTGCTCGCCATGGAGCGCCCCACCAGCGGCAAGTTGTTGCTAGCCGGGCAGGACTTAGGCCAGATCAGCAACGCGCAAATTCCCTTCCTGCGCCGGCAGATCGGCGTGGTCTTCCAGAATCACCAATTGCTGTTCGATCGCACGGTGTTCAACAACATCGCCTTACCCCTGCAAATTCTCGGCTTATCTAAGGCCGAGATCACTCAGCGGGTCGATGCCGCGCTCGAACGAGTGTCCCTGGGCGACAAGGGCGAGCTGTACCCTGGCGACCTGTCCACGGGCCAGCAGCAGCGAGTCGGCATTGCCCGTGCGATCGTCCACAAACCTGCGTTGTTGCTCGCGGACGAACCCACCGGCAACCTGGACCCCCGGCTGGCTGCGGAGATCATGGGTGTGTTCGAAGACATCAATCGGCTCGGCACCAGCGTGCTGATCGCCAGCCATGACCTGGCACTGATCGCCCGCATGCGCCACCGCATGCTCACTTTGCAACGTGGCCGGTTGATCGGCGACGGGGAGGCTGGCCAATGAGCGCGACGCGCAGCCCCAAGGTATCGGACCGAGTGGCGCCCAAACCCGCCGATGCGGCCCCGAAAAAGCCCCGCCGTAAGGATGACGACGACGGTCCGGACTTCAGCACGCTCTTTCATGCCTGGCTGGAAAGCCACCGCGCGAGCTTCGTCGACAGCCTCAAACGCCTCGGCCGACAACCGTTCGGCAGCTTTTTCACTTGCCTGGTGATGGCGGTAGCGCTGAGCTTGCCCATGGGGCTTTCCCTGCTGCTCAAGAACGTGGAGCGGTTGGGCGGCTCTTGGCAGCGAGCGGCACAGATTTCCCTTTATATGCGCATGGAGGCGGGCAGCCGTGAAGGCGAAGCGCTCGTTAGCCAGGCCAAGGCGCTGGCCGGCGTGGGCGATGCTGAGTTCATCAGCCGAGAGAAGGCCCTGGAGGCTTTTCAGCAGCAGTCCGGCCTCGGCGAGGCGATCAAGGAGCTTCCGGATAATCCGCTACCGGGGGTAGTAGTGGTTACGCCCCTGGAGGTAGACAAGCCGGCCCTCGAAGCCCTGCGCGAGCAATTGGCCCAGCTGCCTAATGTAGAGCAGGCCCAGCTCGATCTGGTCTGGGTGGAGCGCCTGGCGGCGATCCTCAAGCTAGGCGACCGTTTCGTCTTTGGCCTTGCGGTGCTGCTGATCTCCGCCTTGCTCTTGGTGATCGGTAATACCATTCGGCTGCACATCGAGAACCGCCGCAACGAGATCGAGGTCATAAAGCTGGTCGGGGGAACCGACGCCTACGTACGCCGGCCGTTCCTTTATATGGGCGCGCTGTATGGCTTCGGCGCGGGGCTGTTGGCCTGGGCGGTGCTGGCCTTTGGCCTGGATTGGCTCAACGGCGCGGTCGTGAACCTAGCGGGGCTTTACGGAAGTGACTTTGCCCTGGGTGGTGTGCCCGCCGCAGACGGACTTTCCCTATTGCTTGGGGCTGTGCTGTTGGGGTATATCGGTGCGTGGATCGCCGTGGCGAGGCACCTCAGGGAGCTGGCGCCACGCTAATCGTATTTTTGGCGCCAAAGACCGTGCGCCCGGAACTCATCCCGGGAGGCGCGGTCTATTGGGTCGGCGCTCACAAGGCGCACATTTGTTTGTTGGAGGTTTTTGAATGACCACTTCCTTGCAACCTGCGTATACGCTGGTCCCGGGTGCAAACCTGGAGGCCTACGTGCATGCGGTGAACAGCATTGCGCTGCTGACACCGGAGCGGGAGCGCGAACTGGCTGAAAAACTCTATTACGACCAGGACCTCGACGCGGCCCGCGAGATGGTTCTCGCTCATCTGCGTTTCGTGGTTCATATCGCCCGCAGCTATTCCGGCTATGGCCTGGCCCAAGCCGACCTGGTGCAGGAAGGCAACGTCGGGTTGATGAAGGCAGTCAAGCGCTTCAATCCGGAAATGGGCGTGCGGCTGGTGTCTTTCGCCGTGCATTGGATCAAGGCGGAAATCCACGAATTCATCCTGCGTAACTGGCGCATCGTCAAGGTTGCGACTACCAAGGCGCAGCGCAAGCTGTTCTTCAACCTGCGCAGCCAGAAAAAACGCCTGGCCTGGTTGAACAATGACGAAGTGCACCGGGTTGCCGAAAGCTTGGGGGTGGAACCGCGCGAAGTGCGGGAGATGGAGAGCCGCCTGACGGGTCAGGACATGGCGTTCGATCCCGCCGCCGAGGCAGACGACGATAGTGCGTTCCAGTCTCCAGCGCATTTTCTCGAGGATCACCGCTACGATCCGGCCCGTCAGCTCGAAGATGCCGACTGGGCCGACAGTTCTACCAACAACCTCCATGAGGCCTTGGAAGTACTGGACGAACGTAGCCGGGACATCCTCTACCAGCGCTGGTTGGCCGAGGAGAAAGCGACCTTGCACGAGTTGGCGGCCAAGTACAACGTGTCTGCCGAGCGCATCCGTCAGCTTGAAAAAAACGCTATGAACAAGCTCAAGGGCACCATCGCCGCCTGATCTGATCGATGCGATCCAGGCATCAGGTTCGCAGGCTATCGCCAGCTCCTGCAGAGTTCAAAGGGCTGCAGGAGCTGGCCAAACCCGCGAACCGCGCATTAATCCGCCCAGGGCGGCCGCCGTGCCTGCCCTAGCGTGGCGAGATAGTCATCCCCGCCCAATTGGCTCATCTGCTGTCGAATCCATGCAGCCCGGCGCAGTACGTACGGGCTGGGCCGCGATGCGCTCCACTCCCGAGGGCTGGGCAGTACCGCCGCCAGCAAGCTCGCCTGTTGTCGCGTAAGGCTGCCCGCGCTGACGTTGAAGTGATGCCGCGCCGCGGCTTCAGCGCCGAAAACGCCGTCATCCCATTCAGCGCTATTGAGGTATACCTCGAGGATGCGCTGCTTGGGCCAGAGCACTTCCAGCAATACCGTGAACCAGGCTTCCAACCCTTTACGCAGGTAACTGCGCCCGGACCACAAGAACAGGTTCTTTGCCACCTGCTGGCTAAGGGTGCTGGCCCCGCGCAGGGAGCCGCCGCGCTCGTTGTGGCTGAAGGCGGCGCGGATGGCGGGCAGGTCGAAGCCCCAATGCAGAGGGAATTTCTGGTCTTCGCCGGCGATCACCGCGACTTTAAGGTCGGCGGGTAAACGGTCCCAGGGCTGCCATGAACGCTGCAGGTCGATGGGCTGGCCGTCGGCCCAGGATTGCAGCTTGCGCTCCACCATCAGCGCCGTACCGGGTGGCGGCACCCAGCGAAACAGCAGCACCAACGCCACGCTACCTATGGCGAACCACATCAGGAAGCGGCGAATGCGCTGCAGTAAAGTACCTAGCATAGTGAGCTTGGCCCGGCCGGAAGAGCGGGCCATTATACAGACCCTGAGCAGGTCGACCCGGACGGACACCCCATGTTGCGTAGTTTCCTGATGTTAGCCGCTTTCTTCGGCTTCACCGGCGTTGGCTTAGGCGCATTCGCGGCCCACGGCCTCAAGGGCCGGCTTTCAGCTGAGTACCTGAGCATTTTCCAAACCGGGGTACAGTATCAACTGGTGCACGCGCTGGCGTTACTAGGTGTGGCGGTGCTGGCCAACGTGTTGCCCGGAAGGCTGGTAGGCTGGGGCGGCATATTGTTTTGCGTCGGTATCGTGCTGTTTTCCGGAAGCCTCTATGCGCTGACGCTTAGCGGGGTTTCCCGCTTGGGCATCGTCACGCCCTTCGGCGGCCTGGCATTTCTAGCGGGCTGGGCCTGCCTTGGTCTGGCCGCCTGGCGCCTGGGTTGAGCCAGGCTGTCGCCGGCGCCTTGGTCGGCGTCGGCGATCGGGCTAGAATGCACGCCCCCACTTGCTAATGGCGCCCCACATGCGCATTCAGTTGAACGGAGACACCTTCGAGCTCCCTGACGGCGAAACCGTCGAAGGCCTATTGGCTCGTATGGAGCTGGCCGGGCGCCGAGTTGCGGTCGAGTTGAACCTGGACATCGTGCCGCGTGGACAGCATGCGAGCACGCGGCTGAACGATGGTGACCAGGTTGAAGTCGTGCAGGCCATCGGTGGCGGCTGAAGCCGTCGGCGCAGCGCTTCCACTCAATTACGAGGACCACCCATGAGCACATCCCGCAGCGACAAGCCGTTCGTTCTGGCCGGCCGCACCTATGAGTCCCGCTTGCTGGTCGGCACCGGCAAATACCGTGACCTGGAAGAAACCCGTCAGGCCATCGAAGCGTCTGGTGCCGAGATCGTGACGGTGGCGGTGCGCCGCACCAACATCGGCCAGAACCCGGGAGAGCCCAACTTGCTCGATGTGCTCCCCCCGGACCGGTACACCATCCTGCCCAACACGGCTGGTTGCTACGATGCCACCGAAGCCGTGCGTACTTGCCGCCTGGCGCGGGAGCTGCTCGACGGCCACAAGCTGGTGAAGCTCGAGGTGCTGGCCGACCAGAAAACCCTGTTCCCCAACGTGATCGAAACCCTCAAGGCCGCCGAGGTGCTGGTCAAGGAAGGTTTCGACGTGATGGTGTACACCAGCGATGATCCGATCATTGCTCGCCAGCTGGCGGAAATAGGCTGTATCGCCGTCATGCCGCTCGCCGGCCTCATTGGCACAGGCCTGGGTATTTGCAACCCGTACAACCTGCAGATCATCCTTGAGGAAGCCAAGGTCCCGGTGCTGGTAGATGCCGGTGTGGGTACCGCTTCCGATGCCGCTATCGCCATGGAGCTGGGCTGCGAGGCCGTGTTGATGAACTCGGCGATCGCTCACGCGCAGAACCCCGTACAGATGGCCGAAGCCATGAAACACGCGATCATTGCCGGCCGCTTGGCCTGGCTGGCCGGTCGCATGCCGAAAAAACTCTATGCCAGTGCGTCTTCGCCGCTCGATGGCCTGATCAAGTAAGAGCTCCCATGACTGATTCAAACTCCACCCCGGCCCAAGCCGAAGGCACTCAGCCGCACCTGCGCACCATCAAGAGTTTCGTGATGCGCGCCGGGCGCATGACCGAAGGCCAGCAACGCGGCCTGGACGTGGGTGGGCCTCGGTTCGTCCTGCCATTGGCCGATGCGCCGGTCGATTTCGACAAGGTGTTTGGCCGCTCGGCACCCCGCACGTTCGAGATCGGCTTTGGCATGGGCCATTCCCTGCTCGAGATGGCCGCCGCCTCGCCCGAGCAGGATTTTATCGGCGTGGAAGTGCACCGCCCTGGCGTGGGGGCCTTGCTCAATGGCGTGCTGGGCCAGGGCCTGAGCAATGTGCGGGTGTTCGACTGCGACGCTATTGAAGTGCTCAAGCGCTGCATTGCCGACGCAAGCCTCGACAGGCTGCTGCTGTTTTTCCCCGACCCCTGGCACAAGAGCCGCCATCACAAGCGGCGTATCGTCCAGCCGGCGTTTGCCGAACTGGTGCGCAGCAAGCTCAAGCCTGGCGGCATCTTGCACATGGCCACCGACTGGGAGCCCTATGCCGAGCACATGCTGGAGGTCATGAACGTTGCCCCGGGTTACCGTAACCTGGCCGACGATGGCCGTTGGGTCGAGCGCCCGAGCGAGCGCCCGGTGACCAAGTTCGAGCGCCGCGGCGAGCGTCTCGGCCATGGGGTATGGGATTTGAAGTTCGAGCGGGTGGAATAACCGCCCGGCCGCAAGGTGTGAAATGTAGGTGCTGGCGCTCCTGTTCGCAGGCTTCGCCAGCGCTACGGCTGTTTATTTCCGGTCGGCAACCACGCCGATCAATACCAGCACCACCAACAGCACCGGTGCCAGGCTGTAGTTGTTGAACTGGCCCAGCCCCTTGAGCACCCATGGCGTTGCATAGATAAGCGCGGCGCCGCTGCCCAGGGTGCAGGCCAGCGCCATCATCGGAACCCGCAATGCGCCGCCCAAACTGCCCACTTTCTGCTCTACGAAACCCTTGATCTGCGCGCCGAACAGCACTAATACGCAGCCTACCAAGGCCAGGGCGATTTCAGAGAGGTTGCCTCGGCACCAGCGTGACACCGTTGAAAGCACATCCAGGAGCTGATCCATCCAGGGTCCTCAGGTCAAAAACAGTTGCAAAAGGTCGTTAAGGAATAGCTGGCCTCGCTCCGTCGCCGCCAGCTGCGCTGGTTCGACCCGCAACAGCCCTCTTTGTTCGGCGGCGCGGCGGCCCTCCTCCAGTGCGGACAGCGGCAGCCCGGTGCGTTCAGTGAACAGCGTAGCCGGCACGCCCTCGGTCAGGCGCAGCGCATTGATCAGGAACTCGAACGGTAGCTCGTCCGGCGCGAGGAGCTTCTCTCCCGCGGTGAAAGGCTTGGCCAGGTTGAGGTAATCCTTGGGCAGGCGGGTTTTCCAAGTCCGGCGGATCGTGCCGTCGTCAGCCGTCAGCTTGCCGTGAGCGCCAGCGCCGATGCCGATAAAGTCCCCGAAGCTCCAATAATTGAGGTTGTGCCGAGCTGCCCGTCCTGGGCGGGCATAGGCCGATACCTCGTATTGGGCGAACCCTGCGCTGGCGAGAAGGGCCTGGCCAGCCTCTTGGATATCCCAGAGGATATCGTCCTCGGGAAGCAGCGGCGGCTGATTCCAGAACACCGTGTTCGGCTCCAGGGTGAGCTGGTACCAAGACAAATGAGTCGGGGCCAAGGCGATAGCTTGACGCAGGTCGCCGAGCGCCTCCTCCAGGCTTTGCCCCGGCAGGCCGTGCATCAGGTCCATATTGAAGTTATCGAAGCCGGCGCGGCGGGCCATCTCTGCCGCGCGCAGCGCTTCGTCACCATTATGGATGCGCCCGAGCGCCGCGAGCTTGTCAGCCTGGAAACTTTGCACGCCAATGGATAACCGGTTGATCCCGGTTTCCCGATAAGCAATGAACTTGTCCTGCTCGAAGGTGCCGGGGTTGGCCTCGAGGGTTACTTCCGCATCCGCCGCCAGAGCGATGCGTGCTCGGATGCCATCGAGCAGCCGGCCGAGCGCGGCTGCGCTGAACAAGCTGGGGGTGCCGCCGCCGAAGAATATCGACGTCAGCGGGCGGCCAAGCGCCGCTGGCAGCTCGCGGTCCAGGTCATCGAGCAACGCGCTTACGTACGCGTCTTCGGGCAAATCCGGGCCCGCTGCGTGCGAGTTGAAATCACAGTAGGGGCATTTGCGCACGCACCAGGGAATGTGGATATACAACGCCAGCGGCGGCAGTGTGGGCAGCGGGCTCATTCAATACCCAGGCGCTGGCGCAGCAGGGCCATGGCGCGGGCCCGGTGGCTGAGCAGGTTTTTCTCGGCCGGGGAGAGTTCAGCGCTGGAGCAGCTGCGCTCCGGCACCCAGAACAATGGATCGTACCCAAAGCCGTTGGTGCCGCTGGCCGCTGGAAGAATGCGCCCGTGCCACAGGCCTTCGCACAAGATTGGTAGCGGGTCGTCGGCGTGGCGCACCAGCGCCAGCACACAGACGAACTGAGCACCACGCTCGGCTTCGGCTACACCCTCCAGCGCGGCCAGCAGCTTGGCGTTGTTCGCTGCGTCGCCTTGACCATCGGCATAACGTGCCGAGTAAATACCCGGTGCGCCACCGAGGTAATCCACTGCCAGGCCCGAGTCGTCGGCCAGGGCTGGCAGGCCGGACAGCCGTGCCGCATTGCGTGCCTTGAGGATGGCGTTTTCAACGAACGAAAGGCCGGTTTCTTCCGGCTCGACACGGCTGAACTCACCGACCGAGCGCAGGTGTACGCGGTCGCCGAGCATGGCCTGGAGTTCTTTGAGTTTGCCGGCGTTGTGGCTGGCGAGTACCAATTGGCTGATATTCATCATGGGTAAATAACGACTTTATGAGCGGCCGGCGCCGAGGCGCCGGAAATAGCGGGAGCATGCTCCCGGGGGCGTGCTGCGGCAAGTGCAGCAGCCAAGTGGTCAGACGGCGACGTGTTCCGGCCGCAGTTGGGGGCTAGTGACCCTATAAATGCCGATTTCCCCCAGCAGGTTCGGCCACGCCCGGCTGGCCCAACCGTTGCGATGGAGGTGATCCACTGCCAGGCGGTCCAACACCTGGGCGTTGCGTTCGCGGCACAGGGCTTCGAAGTCCTCGAAGGTGCAGAAGTGAATGTTCGGCGTGTTGTACCAGGTATAAGGCAGGAACTCGGAAACCGGCATACGCCCTTTGGTCGCCAGGTGCCAACGGCAGCGCCAGTGGCCGAAGTTAGGGAACGTGATGATGCATTGCCGGCCGACCCGAAGCATCTCTTCGAGAATGCGGTCGGGGTATTCCATCGCTTGCAGCGCCTGCGTCATCACCACCACGTCGAAGCTGTTGCTGGCGAAGCTGCCCAGCCCTTTATCGACGTTCTGCTCGACGACGTTTATACCCTTGCGCACACATTCGTTGATGTTGGCGGGGTCGATTTCCAACCCATAGCCAGTCACGCCCTTGTGGTCGCGCAGCCACGCCAGCAGTTCACCGTTGCCGCAGCCCAGGTCGAGTACCCGGCTGCCGGCCGGTATCCATTCCTGGATGATTTCCAGATCGGCTCTCATGGGCACCTCAAATCGCTATACGGTTCATGTAGCTGCTAAACGCCTGCAAATAGCGCGGGATCGGGATCAGGAACGCGTCGTGGCCCTGTGGCGCGTCGATTTCCAGGTAGGACACGTTCTTGCGTGCGGCCATCAAGGCATCGACGATTTCCCGCGAGCGCGCCGGGGAGAAGCGCCAGTCGGTAGTGAACGACATGATGCAGAAATCCGCCGTCGCCCCTGCCAGGGTCTTTGCCAGGTTGTCGCCATGGGCCGCAGCGGGGTCGAAGTAATCCAGCGCCTTGGTCATCAACAGGTAGGTGTTGGCGTCGAAGCGCCCGGAGAATTCCTCGCCCTGATAGCGCAGGTAGCTTTCCACCTGGAAGGCCACGCTGTGGAAGTCATAGGCCAGTTGATCGTGCTTGAGCTCACGGCCGAATTTCTCGCCCATGGAGTCATCCGACAGGTAGGTGATATGGCCGACCATGCGCGCCAGCATCAGGCCGCGCTTGGGAATGACCCCTTCTGCCTGGAAATCGCCGCCGTGGAACTCCGGGTCCGAGAGGATGGCTTGGCGCGCCACTTCGTTGAAGGCGATGTTCTGCGCCGAGAGCTTGGGTGCCGAAGCGATGGCCACGCAGTGGCGCACGCGCTCGGGGTAGCTGATGGTCCATTGCAGGGCCTGCATCCCGCCTAGGCTGCCGCCCACCACCGCAGCCCATTGGCGGATGCCTAAACGGTCTGCCAGGCGGGCCTGGCTGTTGACCCAGTCCTCGACCGTGAGCACCGGAAAATTAGCGCCAAAGGGTTTGCCAGTAGCCGGGTCCACGCTCCCTGGGCCGGTAGAGCCATTGCAGCCACCGAGGTTGTTCAGTGCCACCACGAAGAAACGCCGGGTATCGATCGCTTTGCCGGGGCCGATGGCGCTGTCCCACCAGCCAGGCTTGCGCTCGGCTTCGCTGTGATAGCCGGCAGCGTGGTGATGCCCCGAGAGCGCATGGCAGATCAGCACGGCATTGCTGGCGTCGCTATTGAGCTGGCCATAGGTTTCATAGACAAGTTCGTAAGTCGCCAGCGAGCGCCCGCATGCCAACGGCAAGGGGTCGCTGAATTGCGCCAGCTGCGGCGTGACTAAACCGACGGAATCTTCGGGGAAGACTGTAGGCATCGACCCTGCTCTCACTTAAATGAGGCGTAAGGATAAGGAGGGGGGGCAGAGGGGGCAAGCGCCATCTCAGGCGCTGCCCCAGTACGCACTGCCTGGCGGCGCGCGCAACCTTAGATCAACGTACGCAGGATCTGCGGCATGCCGGTCATGGCTGCCAGGTTGTTGATCACGAGCATGTCCAACAGCTTGAGCACCATGAATGCCAGGATGGGCGAAATATCCAGCCCACCCAGGTTGGGCAGCAGGCGGCGGAACGGCGCCAGCACCGGCTCGCAGATCTGGTTGACCAGCTCGGCCCCAGGGTTGTGGCTGGCCGGCGCGACCCAGGAGAGGATCACGCTGATGATCATGGCGAAGAAGAAGATATTCAGGAACAGCGCGGTAACGCCGATGATCGCCCAGATCAGCAGCTGCGCCGGGTTACCGGTGGTGCCATAAGCAAGCAACAGGGTCAGCGCCATGATCACCAGCTGCACCACGATCGCCAACAGCAGCGAGGACATGTCCAGCCCGAACAGGCTGGGTACCACTCGCCGCAGTGGGCGCAGCAGTGGCTGTGTGGCACGCACGGCGAATTGGCTCAAAGGGTTGTAAAAATCCGCCCGCACCAGTTGCAGCACGAAGCGCAGCAAAATGATCAGCAGATACAGGCTGCCCAGGGTTTGCAGCACGTAAATCAACGCAGTGTTCAATCCAATCATCTAAGGGCTCCGTTAGGGGCTAGTGGCTAAGTTGTTCGGCCAGTTCTTTCGAGCGGTGCGCCGCCGCACCCAGGGCCTGTTCAACCAGTGCCTCGAAGCCGCCGGCCTGGAAGGCTTTGATCGCAGCCTCCGTGGTGCCTGCCGGCGAGGTTACCCGGCGACGCAGCTCAGCGGCATCCACGTCACTGCTGCTGGCCATTTGCGCGGCGCCGAGCGCGGTTTGCAAGGTCAGCCGGGCAGCGATTTCGCGTGGCAAGCCCAGGGCCTCGCCGGCCTGGGTCATGGCCTCCATCAGCAGGAAATAGTAAGCCGGGCCGCTGCCAGACACCGCCGTCACCGCGTCGAGCTGCGCTTCGCTATCCAGCCACAGCGCCAGCCCAACGGCCGCTAACAGCTGCTCGGCCGCGGCCTTCTGTTCGGCAGTGACCCTCGCCGTGGCGTACAAGCCACTGGCGCCCTGGCGAACCAAGGCGGGGGTGTTGGGCATGCAGCGCACTATCGGTTGCTCGCCAAGCCAAGCCACCAGGCTGTCGCAGGTGATGCCGGCGGCAATGGAAACAATCAGTTGGGCGGGGTGTAGCGCGGGACGTAGCGCTTCGCAAACCGCCTTCATGGCTTGAGGCTTGACCGCCAACACGATGACATCGGCGTTGGCCACGGCTGCGGCGTTATCTTCAAAAGTGGCGATGCCGTAGGCGTCGCTGATCCGCTGCCGGGTATCCGCCCCAGGAGCGCTGGCGGTGAGCCGGCTGGCGTCGACGCCCTGGGCGCGCATGCCGCCGATCAGGCTCGCGGCCATGTTGCCGGCACCGATAAAGGCGATTCGTGGTGTGCTCATCGAGGTTTCCTGTGATCGTGTAGTCAAGCTGAGGGTTCAGGCTTGCTGTAGTCGCGGGCGCCGAACAGCGCGGTACCGATGCGAACCCAGGTCGCACCCTGGGCAATCGCAGCTTCGAGGTCATCGCTCATGCCCATGGACAAAGTGTCCAGGTCGAGATCGAGGCTGTCGCGCAAGGCGTTTACCTGCGCGAACACGGCGTTCTGTTCGGCAACATCAGTGCTTGGTTGAGGGATGGCCATCAAGCCGCGCAGTCGTAACCCCGGCAAGGCGGCCACGGCTTTGGCCAGGGCCGGGAGGTCCGCAGGCGCGCAGCCAGCCTTGCTTGCTTCGCCGCTGATGTTCACTTGCAGGCAAATGTTAAGCGGGGGCTTTCCGGCGGGACGCTGCTCGGCCAGGCGTTCGGCGATCTTTAGCCGGTCGACCGAGTGTACCCAGTCGAAATGCTCGGCAATGGGCCGGGTTTTATTGGATTGGATAGGCCCGATGAAATGCCAGGTCAGGTCCAGGTCGCCCAGTTCCGCCTGCTTGGCCAGGGCCTCTTGCAGGTAGTTCTCGCCAAAGTGTCGCTGGCCCGCGGCATGCGCTTCGCGTACCGCCTGGGCCGGTTTGGTCTTGCTGACCGCCAGCAGGTTCACGCTGGCCGCATCCCGCCCGGCGGCCGCCGTGGCCGCGGTTATCCGCGCGCTCACCGAGGAAAGGTTGTCTGCTATGGTGGACATAACTTGGCGCCAGCGGCTCTAGGGGTCTGCGGCATTCTACCTGCTTGTCTGTTTTTGGGGAGCCTCATGGACATTACCGAGTTGTTGGCCTTCAGCGCGAAACAAGGCGCTTCGGACCTGCACCTTTCCGCCGGCCTGCCACCGATGATCCGGGTGGACGGGGACGTGCGTCGGATCAACTTGCCTGCGCTGGACCACAAGGCGGTGCAGGGGCTGATCTACGACATCATGAACGACAAGCAGCGCCAGGACTTCGAAGAGTTCATGGAAACTGACTTCTCCTTCGAAGTACCGGGCGTGGCGCGCTTCCGGGTCAACGCATTCAATCAGAACCGCGGCGCGGGGGCCGTGTTCCGGACCATTCCCTCCAAAGTGCTGAGCATGGACGACCTGGGCATGGGCGATGTGTTCAAGCGCATCACTGATGTGCCGCGGGGCCTGGTATTGGTGACCGGGCCAACCGGCTCGGGCAAGTCCACCACCCTCGCAGCGATGATCGACTACCTGAACAACAACAAGCATCACCATATTCTGACGATCGAAGACCCGATCGAATTCGTTCACGAATCCAAGAAGTGCCTGGTCAACCAGCGCGAAGTGCACCGCGACACCCTGGGGTTTTCCCATGCGCTGCGCTCGGCCTTGCGGGAAGACCCGGATGTGATCCTCGTAGGGGAAATGCGGGATCTGGAAACCATTCGCCTGGCGCTAACTGCAGCAGAAACCGGCCACCTGGTGTTCGGCACGCTGCATACCACTTCGGCCGCCAAGACCATCGACCGGGTAGTGGACGTATTTCCTGCGGAGGAGAAGGCCATGGTGCGCTCGATGCTCTCCGAGTCGCTTCAGGCAGTGATTTCGCAAACGCTGCTGCGCAAGATCGGCGGCGGGCGGGTAGCTGCGCATGAAATCATGATTGGCACCCCGGCCATCCGCAACCTTATCCGCGAGGACAAGGTGGCTCAGATGTATTCAGCTATCCAGACCGGTGGTGCGCTGGGCATGCAAACCCTGGATGCTTGCCTCAAGGACCTGCTCGGCAAGGGGTTGATCGCCAAGGACGCGGCGCGCGAGAAAGCGAAGAATCCTGAGGGTTTGTGAGGGGAGGCGGGTCAGCGCTGGCTGACCCGCAGAGTGGCAGCGGGCTGCTGCTTGGGCAGCACGCGCTTGGCGACCACGTAATGGTCGTTCCAGTACGGCTTGTTCAGTGTATCGATCGACACGGCCTTGCCGCGCCGCGGGGCATGGATGAACTTGTCGTCGCCCATGTAGATTGCCACGTGGTTCACGCGGCGGCCCTTGATATTGAAGAACAGCAGATCGCCAGGCTTGAGGTCTTCGCGAGCCACCTTGATGCCTTGGCCGTCGGCCATGGCGTTGGAAGTGCGCGGCAGGTCGACCGCCTTCACGTCGTTGAAGGCATATTTCACCAGGCCGCTGCAGTCAAAGCCCTTGCTCGGGCTGCTGCCACCCCATTTGTACGGCGTACCCAGCACTTGCACCGCGCGGCTGAGCACTGCATTGCTCTGGCGGGCAGACATCTGCGCAGTGGCCACTTGGGCAGAGTGCGGCGCTGTCTTGCGCGGGCCATGGCTCGGCGCGCGCGGTGCCGGCATGGATTCCCCAGCCCGGGCGGTATAGCCAGAAAAGCTGGCTGGAAGGGGTTGCTCACGGTTGGAGGCGTAAGCGGCCAGTGGACATAAAAGGCAAACTGTCAGCCATGTCTTGATAATTGGATGCATTAGGCAGGGCTCTGTGATGTGGCGCGCAACTTTATAACAGCTTTTTTGCCTGTTTTTCGGCCATTGGTCGATGTAAAACCGGCCAGCGCCGAACCTGATGCAGTGTTTTTTGTCTATGTGCCCAGCGAAGCCCCGTAATAGCCGGCTTTGACCTCCCCCTGCGGAAGCCGACCGCTTGTCGGACCGCCGTCTAAAAGTCACACTGCCTTCAACAAAATTTAATTATCGGGAGGCAAGAGCGCCCCTATGAATAGCTATCGAACGGACCCTCAACTGCACGATACCCATAGCGTGGTATTCGGTTATGCCTTGTGGATTTTCGGTTTCACTGGTGCCCACCGTTTTTATTACGGCAAGCCGGTGACCGGCACCCTGTGGTTCCTCACATTTGGGTTGTTTGGCATCGGTTGGCTGATCGACCTGTTCCTTATCCCCGCCATGGATCGCCACGCCGATCTGCGCTTTCACAGCGGCCCACTGGACTACAACATCGCCTGGTTGCTGCTGACCTTCCTTGGCCTGTTCGGCGTGCACCGGCTTTACCAACGCAAATGGATCACCGCCGTGTTGTATTTCTTCACAGGCGGGTTTTGCCTGGTAGGAGTGCTCTACGACTTCTGGACGCTCAATGAGCAGGTTTCGCTGAGGAACCGGGAAGCGTATCGGCCCTGATACCTGATGCACGTATTGCGCATCAGCGCGACTGTGATAATCGCTGCTCGCCTGGGGTTGCCTTGGGCATAGGGCAGGGGTAATAGAGTGAGGGCGTTTTTTCTTGGCTGGACCGCACAGTACGAGCAGCGCTTCATCGCCTACTTGGCTAGCACCTACGCCGTGGAGCCACTAGTTCCACCCAAGCTGGCCCAGCGCGCTCAGCGCAAGCTCAATTCCCTCAATAAGCGCCTTGGCGCCATGCGCATCAGCGAAGACTGGCTGGGCCGAATGGTGTGCTGCCTACGACAGGCGCGGCCATGCGACCTTCTTGTTTGCAATGAAGGGCAGGTCCGCAGGCATGTGAACCCGGCGATTGTGCGGGCGTTTCCCGGGCGTAGGGTGCTGCTGGTTCGGGACCTGATAGATGCCGCATTCCTCGCAGAAATGAAGCCGCTGTTCGACTGCATCTACAGCTTCGATGCGCAGCAGTGCGCTCAGTTGGGCATGCGGCCGCTCAACCAGTTCTTCCCGCTGGGGTTCGACGAGGTTCGCCAAGGCTTGGGTAGCCCTCCGGCGGGTGGCAGGGCCAAGAAATGCTTTTTCCTGGGCCGGGACAAAGGCCGAGCGGCGATGCTTTGCGCCCTCGCGCAGAACTTGAAAGCGAACCACTGCGAAGCGGATTTCCATATTGTGCAGGACGCGACAACCACTTTGCCCTCCCCATACCACGTAAGTCAGGGAATGGATTATGAGCAAAATCTGAAGCGCGCCCAGCAGGCAGAGGTGTTAGTGGAAATCAACCAACCTGGCCAGGTCGGCGCCACATTGCGGGCACTGGAAGCCGCCTATTTTGGCAAGAAGTTGATTACCAACAATCCAGCAGTAAAGGAGCTCGAGCTCTATCACCCGGCCAATGTATTCGTGCTGGAGAGCCAAGGCGCTTCGAACGTCAACCAGCTGGAAAGCTTTCTCAAGTGCCCGTTGCAGGCGTTGCCAGAAGGTGTTCTTTACCGTTATTCCCCGGACTTCATGCTTGAGCAGTTGATGGCGGATGCCGAGGCGCAGCGCAGCGCCGAGAGGTCTGCACGCTGAATCAAAGAGCCCGGCAGCTTGCTGACACCCGATAAGTTCATTACCTGCCTTCCGGAAGTGCTAAGGGCTCTTTTCAATACTTTGAAACTAGGCAGGATGCGAGAGTGGAAGTAATCGTCAAGGCCGCAGGGGGAGGGGGCTGGCACGCTGGCGTCGTAGAATCGCTGAGCCTTGCCGTTAAGATCCACACCGACCATGAATATTTGATCGAAGCCCAAATGATAGGCGAGCTGCAGACAGACATATGCGATCGTTCTAGCGTCGAAAAAACCGTAGCCCATGTCCTTACTGAAGCCGATGCTACGGGCGCGCTTACTCAATACATTGCGTGCCCGCGTGGCGAGCTCTCGGTCCTGGCCGAACAAATGCCTGACGCCAGTGGCGGGCGCCTTTCGCAATGGGTAAGCCCGTTCCGTGTACGCGGGTTCCAATTCAGCGATCTGGTCAGGCCAGAGGGCGAGATTCTGCGCCCGGGCAATGGCCGCCCGATACAAGGCAGGCTGTTCCCTGCAAAAGCCACGGTCGGTACTGACGTAAAATAGCGGGCGGATATCGGTATGCAGCAGAGCCGCAATGGCCCCGTTCATAGTGATTATGGGGACCGCTGCAAACTCCTCGACTGGAAAATCCCCAGCGGAGGGCCCTGATGCCAGAATGATCACTGGGCCCCGATGAGTATTTTGGCAGGCTGAAAAACAGCGACTGAAACCAGTTTGCCGCGACATGGCAAAGACACACTAGAAAACGAACATGCCGCTTATTTAACGGTGCGCGTATAGGCTCCGTGCGTCTTCATGGTTTTAGCGCGGATACACTTTGTGGCAACAGGCTGTGGCTCGACATGCCTGCCGCTACGAGCGCCCCAGGGTTACCCCTGGTGGCTAATCCTCCCCTCAACCAGCGTATAGCGCACCGCTCCCGGCAAGCAGTGGCCGAGGAACGGGCTGTTTTCGCCGCGCGAATACCAGTGTTCGCCGGCGACAGTGGTCGCTGCGGGGTCGAACAGCACCAGGTCCGCCGGGCCGCCTACCTTCAGCTCGCCGGCAGCCAGGCGCAGTGCTTGGGCCGGGCCGGTTGTCAAGCGGCCAAGCAGGGTCGGCAGGTCCAGCAGGCCTTCTTCTACCAGTGTCAGTGCCAGCGGTAACAGCAGTTCCACGCTGCTGATGCCGGGTTCGGTGGCGCCGAACGGCGCCTGCTTGGCGTCACGCTCGTGGGGTTGGTGATGGCTGGAAATGGCCTGGATAACTCCAGCTTTGACGGCTTCGCGCAGGCCATCGCGGTCTGCCCGGGTGCGCAATGGCGGCTGCACGTGGTACAGGCTGGAGAAGCCGGTCAGTGCTTCGTCGGTCAGGATCAGCTGGTACAACGCCACGTCGGCGGTGACTGGCAAGCCGCGTGCCTGTGCCTGGGCAATCATTTCTGCGCCACGAGCGGTGGTCAGCTGGCTGAAGTGCGCGCGTACGCCGCTCTGCTCCACCAGCAGTAGGTCTCGTGCCAGCGCGACGGTCTCGGCCGTCTCCGGAACACCGGGCAGGCCCAGGAAACTCGCCGTTGGGCCTTCATGCGCGAGGCCGCCAGCGGCCAGGTCGCGGTCCTGGGAGTTGAAAATGACCGTCAGGTCGAAGGTCGCGGCGTATTCGAGCGCGCGGCACAGGGTGCGGGTATTGGTAAAGGTGTTCAGGCCGTTGCCGAAGGCCACGCAGCCGGCGTCTCGCAAGGCGACCAGCTCGGCCAGTTGCTCTCCTTCCAGGCCCTTGCTGAGCGCCCCGATGGGGAACACCTTGCAATGGCCGGCGTCACGTGCCCGATCCAGGATCAACTCAGCGACAGCCGAGGTGTCGAGCACCGGGCGGGTACGTGGTGGGCAGCACAGCGAGGTGACGCCACCAGCGGCGGCGGCGCGGGTTTCGCTGGCAATGGTGCCTTTGCGGCTGAAGCCGGGTTCGCGCAACGAAACGTTCAGGTCGACCAGGCCTGGCGCGGCGACCAGGCCCTGGGCCTGGAGGGTTTGGTGGGGCACGAAAGCGCTAGGTGCTGCGCCTACGGCCAGCAGCTTGCCACCTTCAAGGTGGAGGTCAGCCAGTTGATCGAGGCCAGACGCCGGGTCGATAAGCCGGGCGCCGATAATGCTCACACTCACTTAAGCGTTCTCCTGGGCGATCTGCCGCTGTGCTGTCTGGCCGCTCATGGCCATGGAGAGCACCGCCATGCGTACGGCAATGCCGTAGGTTACTTGGTTGAGAATCACCGATTGCGCGCCATCCGCGACCGCGGATTCGATCTCCACGCCGCGGTTGATCGGGCCTGGGTGCATCACGATCGCATCCGGGCGCGCCAGGGCCAGGCGCTGGGTGGTCAGCCCGAACAAGCGGTAGAACTCCCCTTCGCTGGGCAACAGGCCGCCCTGCATGCGCTCGCGCTGCAGGCGCAGCATGATCACCACGTCTACATCCTTCAGGCCTTGCGCAAGGTCGGTGTACACCTTCACCCCATATTGCTCCACACCGACCGGAAGCAGGGTTTTCGGGCCGACCACGCGGATATCCGGGCAGCCCAGCGCCTTGAGGGCGATCATGTTCGAGCGCGCCACTCGCGAATGCAGGATGTCACCCACGATGGCCACCGAAAGGTTTTCGAAGCCGCCCTTGTGGCGGCGGATCGTCAGCATGTCCAGCATGCCTTGGGTCGGGTGCGCGTGGCGGCCGTCACCGCCGTTGATCACGGCGACGTCTGGGCACACATGCTCGGCAATGTAATGGGCGGCGCCGGAGTCTGCATGACGTACCACGAACATATCGGCAGCCATGGCCTCGAGGTTGCGCAGCGTGTCGAACAGGGTTTCACCCTTGCTGGTGGATGAGGTGGACACGTTGAGCGTGATCACGTCCGCAGACAGCCGCTGAGCGGCCAGCTCGAAGGTGGTGCGGGTACGCGTCGAGTTTTCGAAGAACACATTGCACACGGTTTTACCGCGCAGCAACGGCACCTTCTTCACCGCCCTGGCGCCGACTTCCAGGAACGAGTCGGCGGTGTCGAGTATCTCGGTGAGCAGTTCACGAGGCAGCCCATCGAGGGACAGGAAATGCCGCAGCTGGCCCTGGTCGTTCAGCTGCAAGGGGCGCTTGGCGTCGGTGGGCATCATCGAGGGGACTCTTGAAGGCTGGAAGCGGAATTAATGGCCTGACGCTCGAGCGCGAGCGGCGCGGGGCCGAGCAATTTTACTCGCTCGTCCGCGGCCAGCGACAGGGTCGCGCCTACTACATCCGGGCGGATCGGCAACTCGGCGGCGTTAAGGTCCAGCAGGCTGACCAGGGTCACGCTGGCTGGGCGGCCATAGTCGAACAGCTCGTTGAGCGCCGCGCGGATGGTCCGGCCGCTCATCAGCACGTCGTCCACCAGCACCAGGTGCTGGCCCTCGATCTCGAAGGGCAGTTCCGACGGACGCACCTGCGGGTGCAGGCCGTTCTGGCTGAAGTCGTCACGGTAGAAAGACACGTCCAACGTGCCCAGGGTCCTCGCCAGGCCCATGTGGTCCAGCAGCGCCTGGGCGACCCACACCCCACCGGTGCGGATGCCGATAAAGCGCGGCTCATCGATGCCACGAGCCTGCAAGCGAGTTGAAAGGGCGTTGGACATCTGGCCGATCAGTTCGGCAGGGTTGGGTAAGCTCATGCAAACTCCATCATGGGCGCCCGCGGCGGCCCATAGCAATCAGAGATCGGAAAGGCGCTCGGCATTGGCCTCCAGCCAGCCCTCCAGCAGCAGCCGGGCGGCAATGGCGTCCACGGGGTTATCACGGTAGCTCCCGGTGCGTTGCCCGCGGGCCATGCGTTCGCCCTTGGCTTCGAAGGTGGTGAGGCGCTCATCGTGGGTGTGTACCGGCAGGTTGAAGCGGCCATTGAGCTGGCGGGCGAAACGTTCGGCACGCGCGCTCATGTCGCTAGGGGTGCCATCCATGTTCAAGGGCAGGCCCACCACCAGCGCGTCGGGTTTCCACTCCTTGATCAAGGCCTCGACCTTGAGCCAATCCGGCACGCCATTTTGTGCCTTGAGCACGCACAGCTCGCGGGCCTGGCCGGTGATCACCTGGCCGACGGCAAGGCCGATCTGCTTGCTGCCGTAATCGAAACCCAGGAGCAGGCGCACAGCCATCAGGCGTGACCCGCCTGGCTGGTGAGCAGGTTGAGGTTGACGCCCAGGCGCGCCGCCGCGGCCTCAAGGCGCTGCTCACTGGCCACGGCGAAAAGGATGTCGGCGTCGAAGGGGCAGGTCAGCCAGGCGTTCTCGGCCATCTCGCTTTCCAGCTGGCCGGCCTCCCAGCCCGCGTAGCCCAAGGTAATCAGGCTATTGGCCGGGCCGCTGCCATCGGCAATGGCGAACAGTACGTCCTGGGACGTGGACAGCGATATCCCACCCAGGTCGACAGTGGCGTCATAGACCTGCCCGCTGGTGTGCAGCACGAAGCCGCGATCCATTTGCACGGGGCCGCCGCCATAGACCGGCACCAACTGCGCGGAAAGCGGTGGGGTGGCCTCTGGCCGAAGCTGTTCGAGGATGTCCGCCAGGTTCAGCTCCTGCGGCCGGTTCACCACCAGGCCCATGGCGCCGCGATCGGTATGTTCGACGATATAGGTGAGGGTCTGCGCGAAGTTCGGATCGGCCATGTGCGGCATGGCGATCAGGAACTGGTGCTTGAGGTAGCTGGTTTCAAGGGTCTTCATAGGGCGTAGTGTGGCGCTGCCTCGAGTTGCTTACAAGCCGCGATCAACCATGGCGGCGGTCAGTTGCTGGAGAGCCGATCCCCCTTGGAGAACCGCCACGTCCGAATGATTTCGAGCCGATCGATGTCCGAAAGGTCCCCGGTGAACGGCGCGAACGGTGCCGCCAGGCGCACGATGCGCTGCGCGGCTTCGTCCAGCAACGGCTGGCCGGAGGACTCCAGCACCAGCACTTCGTACAAGGAACCATCACGGTTGATCGACACGAGCATCCGCAGGTTGCCGTAGATTTGCTGCTGGCGGGCCTGCTCAGGGTAGTTGAGGTTGCCCACGCGCTCGACTTTCTTGCGCCAGTCTTCCTTGTACCAGGCGCCCTTGTCGCGCATGGTCGAGGCGGCGCTGAGCCGATAGATGCGGGGCCGTTTTGCGTAGGCTTGCTGCTCGTTGGACAGCTCCGCCTCCAGGCTGGCGATCTCGCTGGAGAGCTGTGCGCTGTCGAAATCTGGTGTGGTCGCCTTCGGTTGCTCGTCGGCCGGCTGCTTCTGCGGGCGCGCTTCGGTTTTCTTCGGCTGGCTCGCCGTGGTGGCGACTACCTTGGTTTTTTGTGGCGCCTGTTCGCGCACCGGGCGCGGCGCCGGGGGCGGCGTCACGCGGTTGATCTGATCGCTTTGGAAGGGGGCGACTTCGGTGGTCTTGGGCACGGCCTTGTGCTCCAGCGTGCCGCTGCCTTGCTGGTTGTCCTGGGCGAGGAAGTCGGCCTTCTCCGGTGCTTTGTCGCTCTTGAAGGTCGACAGGGTCACCTCCAGGGTCTTGCTGACCTGCGCTGGAGGCTCAAGGTTGAAGCTCACCCCGAGGATCACCGCCAGGTGCAGCAGAGCGGCGATGAACAGGGCAAAACCCAGGCGGTCCGCCGGGCGGACGGCCTTGGGAGCGAGCTTCGAGGAAAGGTCGGTAAAACTGGTCATCGGGTACCTGGCACCCTTACCCCGGGGCGTTCAACGGCGGATGGCGGAGGATCATACCGCAAAACCCCCGGCGAGGCGGCGCCCGGTGCCTCAACGGGGCGGGCGGTCGGCCAGTTTGCGGGCGATCGCGTCCATCAGCAGGCCGCCTATATCGGTGCCGTAGGCGGCGTCGATCTCGCGGGCACAGGTCGGGCTGGTCACGTTGATTTCGGTCAGGTATTCGCCGATCACATCCAGGCCCACGAACATCAGGCCTTTCTCACGCAGGCTTGGGCCTACTTGCGCGGCGATCCAGCGATCGCGCTCAGTCAATGGGCGCGCTTCGCCGCGACCGCCGGCGGCCAGGTTGCCACGGGTTTCCCCTGCGGCTGGAATCCGCGCCAGGCAATAATCCACCGGTTCGCCGTCGATCATCAGGATGCGTTTATCGCCCTCGCTGATGGCGGGGATGTATTTCTGCGCCATGGTCTGGTGGGTGCCATGTACGGTCAGGGTTTCGAGGATCACCGAAAGGTTTGGGTCACCCTGGCGGTGGCGGAAGATAGACGCCCCGCCCATTTCGTCCAGCGGCTTGAGGATCACATCGCCATGCTCGGCCACGAAGTCGCGGATGATGTCCTGGCGGCGGCTGACCAGCGTGGGCGGGTTGCACTGGGGGAACTGGGTGGCGAACAGTTTTTCATTGCAGTCGCGCAAGCTCTGCGGCTTGTTGACCACCAGCACCCCGGCCCGCTCGGCCTGCTCGAGGAAATAGGTCGCATACACGAACTCGATGTTGAAGGGCGGATCCTTGCGCATCAGGATCACGTCCAGGTCTTGCAGGGCAATGTCCTGCGGCGCTTCGAGCGTGTACCACTGCTGGGGGTCGGCGAACACTTTCAGCCCGCATGCCTTGGCGCGCGGCTGGCCGTTGGCCTGGTACAGGTCGGGCAGCTCCATGTAGGTCAATTCCCAGCCGCGCGCCTGGGCCGCGAGCAGCAGGGCCAGGGAAGTGTCCTTTTTATAGGAAATGCGCGAGATAGGGTCCATGACGATGCCGACGCGGATGGGCATGGTGGTGTGTCTCCAGGCAATAGGCAGGCTGTGATGGCCGTCAGGGTGGCCCGCCGCAGGGCTATGGTCAAGGCCGCCGGCCCAAGGGCGAGCGTGGAACCGGCCAGTAGAGTGTGCTAAAAAGCTCCGAGGCTTGCGCGCGCCGCTCAATGACGGTGCGCCGCTGCCAGCCGACGCAGACCGAAACGAGCGACCATGGAACAGCATTCGCGGGCCCTGAGAGTGATGGTGGTTGACGACTCCAAGACCATTCGCCACACGGCCGAGACGCTCTTGGAGCAGGCAGGTTGCGAGGTCATCACCGCCGTGGACGGTTTCGATGCCCTGGCCCACCTCGCGGACCACCAGCCTCGGGTGGTGTTCATCGATGTGATGATGCCTCGGCTCGATGGCTACCAGGCGTGCCAGTTGATCAAACAGAACGCACGCTTTTCGGGCACTTCGGTAATAATGCTCTCTTCCCGCGAGGGCCTGTTCGATCGGGCCAGGGCACGCGCCGTGGGCGCCGACCGGTTTCTCACCAAGCCGTTCGACCGCGTTTCGCTGCTCGAGGCGATCCGCGCCGAGGTGCCGGATTTTCAACCTTCGCCGCTATAGCAGCTCCATGAGCGCACAATCTTTAACCGAACGAGGAACAGCATGGCTCGAATCCTGATCATCGATGACTCGTCGACTGAGCTACAAAAGTTGACTGTCATGCTCGAAAGGCTTGGCCATCAGGTACTCAAGGCCGCCAATGGCGCTGACGGCGTGGCCTTGGCTCGGCAAGAGCTGCCCGACGCCGTGCTCATGGACATCGTGATGCCAGGGCTGAACGGGTTTCAGGCGACGCGTCAGCTCACCAAGGATGAGGCCACCGCAGGCATCCCGATCATCATCATCACCAGCAAGGACCAGGAGACCGACAAGGTCTGGGGCGCTCGCCAGGGCGCGCGGGCTTACCTGACCAAGCCGTTCGAGGAGAGCGCGCTGATTGCCGCGCTCACCGAAGTGCTGGCGCACTGACCGGGCGGATGAACGCGTCCTATACCGCTTTCGAGTTACTGCTGGCCATCGACCAACGTTGCCGAGCCAGGGCCGGCGGGCTACCGGTCGAGCAGGACGGTGAGCAGCCGTGGAGCGGTATCAGCTTTCGCATGGGTAATGGCTGGTTCGTCGCCCCCATGACCGAGGTCGCCGAAGTATTGCCCGAGCCGCGCATGACCCGTATTCCGGGGGTCAAGCCTTGGGTGTTGGGCGTGGCGAACCTGCGCGGGCGGCTGCTGCCGGTGATGAACCTGTCGGGCTATTTCGGCGCGACGCTGTCCAGCCATCGTCGCCAGCGGCGGGTGCTGGTGATCGATCATGACGACCTGTTCATCGGGCTACTGGTGGACGAAGCACCGGGGTTACAGCATTTTCCTCCAACGGACCTGGCCACGGTCCGCCCGGAAAACCTCGACGAAGCCTTGGCCCCGTTCGTCAAAGGGTATTTCTTCCACGAGCGCGAGTGGGCGGTGTTCAGCCCCTTCGCGTTGGTCACGGCAGCGGAGTTCTTGAATGTGGCGGTATGACCTTTTGGCGAGGCCCTCGCGATGAGCAGCCCGGGTAATGGCAACACCCTGCAGGGGTCGCGCAGCACGGCGCAGATCGCCGGCTTGTTTGTCGCGCTGGTGATTCTCATCATGCTGCTGTTCGCCAACTTCGCTTACCTCAATACCCAAGCCAACCACGACAAGCAGTACATCGGCCATGCCGGGGAGCTGCGGGTGGTGTCCCAGCGAATCGCCAAAAACGCCACCGAGGCGGCGGCAGGTAAAGGCGATGCCTTTCATGAGCTTACCGCTGCGCGCAACGAGTTCGACCGCCGCTGGCGCTACCTGACCGAAGGCGACGCGCATACCGGGCTGCCGCCGGCGCCACATGCGGTGCACGAGCAGATGCTGGCGGTGCAACGCGACTGGGACCGATTGCGCAAGAGTGCCGATGCCATCCTGGCCAGCGAGCAAACGGTGCTATCCCTGCATCAAGTGGCCGCGACCCTGGCCGAAACCGTGCCCCAGTTACAGCTCGAATCCGAGAAGGTCGTTGACAGCCTGCTGCGCCGTGGCGCTCCGGCCGATCAGGTAGCGGTCGCTCAGCGGCAGTCATTGTTGGCGGAACGGATTCTAGGCTCGGTCAACATCGTGCTCGCCGGCGATGAAAACGCAGCCCGAGCCGCGGAAGCCTTCGGCCGCGACGCGAACCGTTTCGGGGTAGTGCTCAATGGGATGCTCAACGGTAGCGCCAGCCAGGGCATTCGCCAGGTCGAGGACCCGCTTGCACGGGCTCGCCTGCAAGAGATAGCCGAACTGTTCGCGTTCGTCTCCGGCTCCGTTGGAGAAATCCTCGAAACTTCGCCGGAGCTGTTCAAGGTGCGCGCCGCCGCCACGGATATCTTCAATCTTTCGCAAACCCTGCTGGATGAAGCCTCGCGGTTGGCGGACGGTTTCGAAGACCTGGCCGGTGGCCGTACCTTCGACGTGGTGGGCGGGTACGTGCTCGGCTTGCTGGCGCTGGCCTCGATCATCCTGATGGCAACGGTGATGGTGCGCGAAACCAACCGGCGCCTGCGCGAAACCGCGGAGAAGAACGAGCGCAACCAGCGCGCGATCATTCGCCTGCTCGATGAGATCGAAGGCCTGGCCTCCGGAGACCTGACCGTCACCGCGTCGGTGACCGAAGACTTCACCGGGACCATCGCCGACTCGATCAATTATTCCATCGACCAACTGCGCGACCTGGTCGCCACCATCAACCGCGCCGCCGAGCGCGTGGCCGCCGCTGTGCAGGATACGCAGGGCACTGCCGGCCAGTTGGCGAAGGCTTCCGAACACCACGCCCAGCAGATCAGCGAAGCGTCACGCGCGATCAGCGACATGGCCCAATCCATCGATCATGTTTCGTCCAACGCTTATGAGTCCGCCAAGGTGGCGGAGCGCTCGGTGAATATCGCCAACAAAGGCAGCGAGGTGGTGCACAACACTATCCAGGGCATGGACGTGATCCGCTTCCAGATCCAGGACACCTCCAAGCGAATCAAGCGGCTGGGCGAATCTTCCCAGGAAATCGGCGACATCGTAGGGCTGATCGACGACATCGCCGAGCAAACCAACATCCTTGCGCTCAACGCTGCGATCCAGGCGTCCATGGCAGGGGAGGCCGGCCGCGGTTTCGCCGTGGTGGCCGACGAGGTCCAGCGCCTGGCCGAGCGTTCTTCGGCGGCGACCCGGCAGATCGAAATGCTGGTGCGAGCCATTCAAGCTGACACCAACGAGGCCGTCATGTCTATGGAGCAGACCACTTACGAAGTGGTGCGTGGAGCGCGCCTGGCACAGGATGCAGGGGTTGCCCTCGAAGAGATCGAAAGCGTATCCCAGGATCTGGCGGCGCTGATCCAGCGCATCTCCAATGCGGCCCAACAGCAGACCTCGTCGGCCGGGCAGATCTCCCACACCATGGCGGTCATCCAGGAGATCACCACGCAGACCTCCGCGGATTCCACCGCCGCCGCCGAAAGCATGAGCAACCTCGCGCAGATGGCCGGTGAAATGCGCCGGTCGGTGTCGGGTTTTACCTTGCCTGCTACGGGTGCCGAGTCGCCATGAAATGGTCGCCGCGATGAAGCTCGATCGAGAAGGGCGCGCCGATGTGGTGGGCCTGCAATGGCTCCGGCCCGAGCTGGCGGCCACCCTGGCCCAGGCCCGTCACGCCCTCGACGCCGCGCCCGAGGCTGCCGGCTTAGCCGACTGCGCCCGGGCGCTGCACCAGGTGGTAGCGGCGCTGGGGTTTGTGAATTTTCCCGGCGCCAGCCGCCTGGCCCAAGACCTGGAACGGCTGGCGAGCCTACCAAGGCCGTCGCCCGCGGCGGTTGATGCCTTGCGCCACCTTCTGGACCGGCTGCCCGGCTACCTCGAGCGGGTCGCCAATGCCCGCCAGGACCTCCCGCTGCTGCTACAGCCGTGGCTCAACGAGTTGCGCGCCGCCTTGGGCGAGCCACCGCTATCGAGCTCAGACATGGCGGCGTTGATTGGCCAACCCGTGGCGAGCGAGCCCGCCCGGAGCATGCCGGCAGTCACCCCTGACCGCGCGGGCCTCGGCCCGTTGATGGCCGCGTTGTGTGAGGAGCTGGCCCGCAACAAGGGGCGGCTGGATCAATACCTGCAAGATGACCGTCGCGACCGCGCTGGGCTGGTAGCCATCGCGCCGTCGCTGCGCCGCATTGCCGATGCGTTGGCCGTGCTGGGTTTTCAGCAGCCGCGCCGGGCCATACTCGACCAGATGGGTATCATCCAGAACCTGGCCAGCGGCGCGCAGCCGCTTGACGATGCCGCAGTGATGGACGCCGGTGGTGCGCTGCTTTACGTGGAAAGCACCCTGGCCGGCATGATTGGCCCCCAGGACCTGGTACCCGGTGCCGCGCAAATACCCCCCACCGAACTCGAACGCATCCATCACCTGGCGATTGGCGAGGCCCTTACCGCCATAGAGCGCATCGAACAATCGATCAGCGAATGCGTCGACGGTGGGTGGGCAGCGGCGCACCTGGCGGCCATTCCGGCGCAGATGCTAGAGCTGCGCAGCGCCTTGGCCATGGTCCGCCCGGAAGCCTTGCTGGCGTTGCTCGACGCCCTTGAGCGCTACGTGCACCAGCGCCTGTTGCCGGCTATGGCGCCACCGGCGGCCGGGGTGCTGGAAACCCTGGCTGATGCCCTATGCGCCATTGAGTGGATGCTACGGCGCTGGATGGTAGACCCGCGTGAGGCCGAGGAGGCCTTGCTGGCCAGTGCCACCCAGGCGTTGGCCGGGCTCAGCTCGAACACCGTTGCGGCAGAGGGCGGCCTTGCCCCAGCGCAAGGCGACAGCGACAGCGCGGAGCTGGACACTCAGCTGCTGGACATCTTTCACCACGAAGCACGCACCTATCTGGAAATCCTCCGGGGGTTCATTCGCAAGGCCACCGCCCCGGCCATGGTTAACGATGCGCTGCAGCGCGCCTTGCATACGCTCAAAGGCAGCGCGTTCATGGCCGGAGCTACCAGCCTGGGGGAAACCGCCGCTGCTGTGTATCGGTTGAGCAAGGAGTTCCGTGCTCGTCAATGGCCCCTGGGCGATGACGAACTGGCCTTGCTGGGGCAGGGGCTGGTGCTGCTTGAGCAGGGGCTGGAACAGGTGGCCAGGCATGTGCCCGGCACCATCGCTGGGGCGGAGATCCTGGTGGCTCAGGTAGAGGCGGCGCTGTCGCGTGCGCCCACGCACACCGCCGAAGGGGCTATGGCGCGCCCAAACGGTACTGTGCGCGAGGTGCGCGGGCAGCTGCTGGTGCGGGGGATAGATCACCTGGATCAAGCCCAGGCCTACCTTGCGCAGTGGCTGGGCGAGCCCGCTAGCTTCGTCGAACTGCCTGGCCTGCTCGACGCGCTTGATCAACTGGGCGAACTCGTCCACTTGGCTGACCTGCCCGCCATGGATGCCCTGTGCGAGGGGTTGCTGGACCTCTACGGCGCCATCGATGAGGCGAGCCTGGCGGTATCGCCCCAGTTGCTGGGCGACGCTGAACAGGCCCAGGAGGCGCTGTATGACATGTTCGACGAGCTTGCCGCTGGGCAGGAGGTGGCGCCTCGCCCTGACGTGTTGAGCCGTTTGCACCACTGGCTCGAGCATGCCCTGGACCCGCACGCGTTGGGGGCGCCTGCTGCAGGGGCACCGCACTTGGTGCAGATGCCGGCCGTTGGCGATCCCGCCGGCACGGCGCTGTTGGCGTTCTTTTTGGACGAAGCCGCCGACCTGTTGGAAAGCGCAGATGAAGCATTGCGCGTGTGGTTGCAGGATCCTCAGCGCGACAGCGCCTTGATCGCGCTCGAGCGGGACCTGCGAACCCTGGCCGGCGGCGCGCGGCTCGCCGGCGCATCCGGGCTGGCGACCTACGCCCAAGCATTGGCGGCCTTCTATGGCCGTTTGCATAGCGCCAGCCCGCGTGAGGCGCAGGCCAGGGCGCGGCAGGCGCATGAGCGTTTGCACCATTGGCTGGCGCAATTGGGTGAAGGCGCCGTGACCGTGCCCGAGTTTCAATGGCTGGCTGAGTTGGACGCGCCGCTGAACAAGGCGGCTGAAGAGCCGCCGGCGTTCGACGAAGACGATGCCGAGGCCAGCGAGCGCGAGTTGTTGCAGGTGTTCCTGGACGAAGGCGCCGACCTGATCGAAAGCGCCGGCGCCTCCCTGGCGCGCTGGCAGGCAGAGCCAGCCAATGCCTTGGAAGTGGAAAACCTGCTACGCGACCTGCACACCCTCAAGGGGGGCGCGCGCATGGCTGAAGTGGGCCCGGTAGGGGACCTGGCCCATGAGTTGGAAACACTCTACGAGCGGGTGTCCACCGGCGAGTTGGAGGCCGCCCCGGGCCTGTTCAAGCTATTACACAAAGGCCACGACCGCTTGGCGCAGATGCTCGACGCGGTGCGCTCCGGCGAGGCTGCGGCGCAGGACCTGCGCCTGCTCGACGCTGTGCAGGGCTATGGCAGCCGGGTGCTGCCGCCCCAGCGCGAGCCCGCGCGGCCGGCGGTCGCGGACCTGACGCCCGCGGCCGAACGTGGTGGCAGCGACCAGATCAAGGTCGCCGCGCAAATGCTCGAAGACCTGGCCAACCTGGCCGGCGAAGCGTCCATCGCTCGAGGGCGTATCGAACAGCAGGTCAATGACGGCCAGACCGCCATGCTGGAAATGGAAACAACGCTCACCCGCATGCGTGACCAACTCCTGCGCCTGGACAGCGAAACCTTGCCCACGGCGCACGGCGGCCAGGCCCAAGCTGCCAGCGATGACGGCTTCGACCCTCTGGAGCTGGAGCGCCAGAGCCATGTGCGCGAGCTGAGCCGTGCCTTGCTCGAAGCGGTCTCGGACCTGTCGGACCTCAAGGACACGCTCGCCGCGCGCAACCAGGAAGCGCAGGCGCTGCTGGCGCAGCAGGCACGGATCTGTTCCGGCCTGCAGGAAGGCTTGATGCGCGCGCGCATGGTGCCGTTCTCCCGTGTGCTGCCCCGGCTGCAACGCATCGTTCGGCAGGTGGCCGAGGAGCTTGGCAAGGACGTGGAATTCGAATCCTCCGACACCGAGGTGGAGATGGACCGCACGGTGCTCGAGCGGATGATCGCGCCGCTGGAACACATGCTGCGCAACGCTATCGACCATGGCCTGGAAAGCTCGGCCGGGCGCCGCGCCGCAGGCAAGCCCGAGCGTGGCCTGGTGACGTTGCGGGTGGCCCACGAAGGCGGCGAGATCGTGATCGAAATGAGTGACGACGGTGCCGGCATTCCGCTCCAGGCGGTGCGCGACAAAGCCATCAAGCGCGGCCTGCTCAGCCCGGACAGCGATCTGCGCGACCACGATGTGCTGCAGTTCATCCTCCAGCCGGGGTTTTCCACCGCGCAAAAGATCACCCAGATTTCCGGCCGTGGGCTGGGCATGGATGTGGTGCACGAGGAGGTCAAGCAGTTGGGCGGCAACATGATCATCGACAGCCAGGCCGGCAGCGGCGCTCGCTTCGTGATCCATTTGCCGTTCAGCGTGTCCATCAATCGGGCGCTGCTGGTGCAGTGTGGTGAACAAACGTTCGCGGTGCCGTTGAACAGCATCGAAGGCATCGTTCGGGTAGCCCCTGAGGAGTTAGAGGCGGCATACGCGGCACCGTTACCCCGCTACCGCTATGCGCAGCTGTCGTATGACCTCAGTTACCTCGGCCAGGTGTTGGGCATCACGCCTCGGCCGGCGAAGCTTGGCGGCAACCAGCCGCAACCGCTGTTGCTGGTGCGGGCACCGGACCACCAGGTGGCGCTGCACGTCGACGCCCTTGCCGGCTCCCGCGAGATCGTGGTGAAGAGCCTAGGGCCGCAGTTCGCTGCGGTGCCGGGCTTGACCGGCGCTACCATCCTGGGCGACGGCAGAGTGGTGTTGATCCTCGATCCGCTGGCACAGATCCGCGCCGCTCATCTACGCCCAAGCCCCGCGGCCGAAAACACCGCGCGGTATGCCTCGGCGCCTGCCAAGCCGTTGCTGGTGATGGTGGTGGATGACTCGGTAACCGTGCGCAAGGTCACCAGCCGCCTGCTGGAACGCCATGGGGTGCGAGTGATCACCGCCCGAGACGGTGTCGAAGCCTGGCAGATGCTGGCGGAGCAGCAGCCCGATGTGCTGCTGGTAGACATCGAAATGCCCCGCATGGATGGCTTCGAGCTGGTCGGCCGGCTGCGGGCCGATCCTCGGCTGGCGGCGATCCCGGTGATCATGATCACCTCGCGCACCGGCGAAAAACATCGCCAGCGCGCCATGGCGCTGGGGGTCAGCGAATTCCTTGGCAAGCCCTACCAGGAATCGCAGCTGCTGCACTTGATTCGCTTCTGGAGCAGCAAGCATGCCTGAGCGCGCCTTTTCCCGTCGCGATACCTTGAGCGCGCTTTTGTTGCCGTTGGCCGAGCGCGAACTGGTGGTGCCGGATGTCGCGGTAGCCGAGCTGATCGGCTATCGCCAAGGGGTGCTGGTTGGTGCCACAGCCCCCTGGGACCTGGGCGATATTTCCTGGCGCGGGCGCCAGGTGCCGCTGGTCAGCTTCGAGGCCGCATGTGGCCAACCGTTGCCCCGAGGCGAGCGCGTGCGCATTGCGGTGATGCATGGCATTGGCCCGCGCCTGCCGTTTTTCGCCCTGCTGATGCAGGGCATTCCGCGGACCTACCGGGTCGACAGCCAACTGAGCTACATCGATGTGCCGCTGGCCTCGCTGGAGCTGGCTGCCGTGCTCGTGGGTAGCGAAGTCGCGCGGGTGCCGGACCTCGATGGCCTTGCCGAGGCGATTCTCAGCGCACGGCTCAACGCGGGCTGAAATCGCCCCATAGCTGTTGTGCCAAGGCCAGCGCGACCACAGGCGCGGTTTCTGTGCGCAACACCCGCGGCCCCAGGCGGGCAGGGTGGAAGCCGCCACGCTGTGCCTGCTCCACTTCAGCCTCGTTCAAGCCACCCTCCGGCCCTATCAGGAAGGCTAGCGATGCGGGTGCGGCGTGGCTGGCCAGCGGGGCGGAGACGGGGTGGAGCACCAGCTTGAGCTCGGCCTCGCACTGGGCGATCCAGTCCGCCAGCGCCAGCGGCGGATGGATCACCGGCACGAACGAGCGGCCGCTTTGTTCACAGGCACTGATCGCCACCTGGCGCCAGTGCGCCAGCCGCTTGTCCGCCCGCTCGTCCTTGAGGCGTACTTCACAGCGCTCGCTGACGATGGGCGTGAGCTCGGTGACCCCAAGCTCCGTGGCTTTCTGGATGGCCCAATCCATCCGCTCGCCGCGCGACAGCCCCTGGCCCAAGTGGATGCGCAACGGGGATTCAGGCAGCCCAGGCAATACCTCGTCCACCTGCACGCTGAGGGTCTTCTTGCCCACCTGTAGCAGTGTGGCCAGGTATTCCTGGCCCAGCCCGTTGAACAGCTGAACGCGGTCGCCCTCGGCCAGGCGCAGCACGCGACCGATGTAGTGGGCCTGGGCCTCGGGGAGCGAATGTTCACCTAGGGCCAGGGGTAGGTCGACAAAAAAGCGGGAAAGTCTCATAAGCCAGGGTCGTCAATGAAAGATGGTCAGTTGCTTGTAGAAGCTGGCGACAGCCTGCGAACCCAGGCCTAGCCTGGATCGCGGAAGTTGGCATGTTTGTTCACCGGCACGCTCACCGGGGCGCGTTCGCGGGTCGCGATATCGATGCCTTCGGTAGCGACCTGGGCGAGGAAGTCGATCTGCTCCGGGGTGACGACGTACGGTGGCAGGAAATACACCACGCTGCCCAAGGGGCGCAGCAGCGCGCCGCGCTCCAGCGCGTGCTCGAACACCTGCAGGCCGCGACGCTCTTGCCACGGGTAGGCTTCGCGGCTGGCCTTGTCGCGCACCATCTCGATGGCTAGCACCATGCCGGTCTGGCGCACTTCAGCCACATGCGGATGGTCCGCCAGGTGGGCCGTGGCCTCGCCCATGCGCCGTGCCAGGCTTTGGTTGCGCTCGATTACCTGGTCCTCCTCGAAGATGTCCAGGGTCGCCAACGCGGCGGCGCAAGCCAGCGGGTTGCCGGTGTAACTGTGTGAGTGAAGGAACGCGCGCAGGGTGGAGTAATCGTCGTAGAACGCCTGGTAAACCTCATCGGTAGTCAGGCAGGCGGCCAGGGGCAGGTAGCCGCCGGTCAGCGCCTTGGACAGGCAGAGGAAGTCTGGGCGGATACCCGCTTGCTCACAGGCAAACATCGTCCCGGTGCGACCGAAGCCTACGGCGATCTCGTCATGGATCAGGTGCACACCATAGCGGTCGCAGGCTTCACGCAGCAGCTTGAGGTACACCGGGTGATACATCCGCATGCCGCCCGCGCCCTGGATCAGCGGCTCGATGATCACTGCAGCGATGGTGGCGTGATGCTCGGCGAGGGTTTGCTCCATCGCTGCGAACATCGTGCGCGAATGCGCCTCCCAGCTCACCCCCTCCGGGCGCAGATAGCAGTCCGGGCTCGGCACCTTGAGGGTGTCCAGCAGCAACGCCTGGTAGGTCTCGGTAAACAACGGCACATCCCCCACGGACATCGCCGCGATGGTTTCGCCGTGATAGCTGTTGGTGAGGGTAACGAAGCGCTTTTTGCTCGGCTGGCCGCGGTTGAGCCAGTAGTGAAAGCTCATTTTCAGCGCCACTTCGATACATGAAGAGCCGTTGTCGGCATAGAACACCCGATCCAGCCCCTCCGGCGTGATCCGCACCAGCCGCTCGGACAGCTCGATCACCGGCGCATGGCTGAAACCGGCCAGGATCACATGCTCCAGCTGGTCGACCTGATCCTTGATGCGCTGGCTGATGCGCGGATTGGCGTGGCCGAACACGTTCACCCACCAGGAACTAACGGCATCGAGGTAGCGCTTGCCGTCGAAATCCTCCAGCCACACGCCTTCGCCGCGCTTGATAGGGATCAGCGGCAGGCGCTCATGGTCTTTCATCTGCGTGCAGGGGTGCCACAGCACCGCGAGGTCGCGTTGCATCCAGTGCAGGTTTTGGCTCATGGGCGGGCTCCGGTGCGGCCGGGGGGCCGAAAAAAAGAATGCGCAAGCCTATGCAATGCGGTGCCGGCAGACAACCCGTAAGGCAAGGCCAGGGCTAAGTTAGATTAAGGCACAGCCGTTCCATAGCGAGCAGGGCGTGGGAGGCGGCTGTGGATTAACCTTGCCTTAACCAAAACCAAGGACAATTCCTATCGTGGCTTTCGATTGTTCAAAGCAAAATTTTCCGCTTTTTTTCGATAGGTAAGCGGTTAATCTTCTCCCACGTTCTTCAGAGGTGCTGCCATGCAGCTTCGCAATTCTCCCTCCCGTTACGGCGCTGTGAGCATGTTCCTGCACTGGGGCGTGGCATTGGCAGTGTTCGGGATGTTCGCCCTTGGCCTGTGGATGGTCGGCCTTGGCTACTACGACCCTTGGCGCAAGGCCGCGCCGGAACTGCACAAGAGCATTGGCCTAGTATTGTTTGCGGCCATGCTGTTGCGGGTGGTATGGCGGGTGATCAGCCCGCCGCCACCACCCACGCCGAACCAGGGCCGACCTACCCGTATCGCCGCGGTGTCGGTCCATCTGTTCCTGTACCTGGACATCTTCCTGGTCATGACCACCGGCTACCTGATCTCCACCGCCGACGGCGTGGGTATCTCGGTGTTCGGCCTGTTCGAGGTGCCGGCTGCGTTCAGCGGCATCGAGAACCAGGCGGAGCGGGCGGGGGAGCTGCATCTCTACCTGGCTTGGGTGCTGGTGGTGTTTTCCGTGCTACACGGGCTCGCTGCGCTCAAACATCACTTCATCGACCGGGATGCCACGCTGGTGCGCATGCTGGGTCGCCGGGCGTGACCTTAACTTGACGCAATCACTGCAAAGGAAATCGAAAAAATGCTGAAACACACTCTGGCCGCGCTCGCGCTTGGCACCGCTGCAATCACCGCCGGCCACGCCATGGCTGCCGATTACACCTTGGACAAAGAAGGCCAACACGCCTTCGTGAACTTCAAGATCAGCCACCTGGGCTATAGCTTCATCACCGGTACCTTCAAAGACTTCGACGGCAAGTTCAGCTTCGATGCCGCCAAGCCGGAAGACACCAAGATCGAAGTCACTCTGAAAACCGCAAGTGTGTTCACCAACCAGGCCGAGCGCGACAAGCACATCAGCAGCGCGGACTTCCTCGACGTCGCCAAATACCCGGAAGCGACTTTCAAGTCCACCAGCGTCAAGCCCACTGGCAAGAACGCAAACGGCAAGGACACTGCTGACGTGACCGGCGACCTGACCCTGCACGGCGTCACCAAGCCCGTCGTGATTAAAGCGACCTTCCTGGGCGAAGGTAAAGACCCGTGGGGCGGCTACCGCGCTGGCTTCGAAGGCAGCACCAGCATCAACCGCAAAGACTTTGCGCCTAAGTCCATGGACCTGGGCCCACAGTCGGACACCGTCGAGCTGTACTTCGTGTTTGAAGGCGTGCGCGCCAAGTAACTCGCGTTTGAATGAAAAAACGCCGCGTCTGTTAAAGCACGCGGCGTTTTTTATTGGGGGCTTGCAGTATCGCGGACCTTAGTTCTTGCGGGTCAGCAATGCTGGCTTTTCCCCTGCCTTGGCGCGGTTTTGCAGGTCATCGAGTTGTTCGGCCGTGAGCGTACGGTCTAGCTTGGACTCTTTCATGATGATCTTTGGCTTTGGCGCTTCGCGACGGGCCTCGCTGACCGCAGGCGCGCGCGCTTCCTCACGCGGGCGGCGGTTGCGCGGGTTGTCACGGCGGTTCTGGCCAGCGCCAGCAGCGCTTTGAGAGTTGTTGCGAGGGCCCGAGCGCTTGGGTGCGCCTTCGGTGGCGGCACGAGGCGCACTTGGAGCTTGGCCGCGTCGGGCGCCCTGAGCAGGCGCCTGGCCAGCTGCCGGCGTGCCCTGGCGGCGGTTACGGCCTTGGCCCTTCTGGTTCTGGTACGGGCTTACGTAGTCTGCCCGGTTGCCGAAGTTATCCACTTCATCGTCCAGGAACACTTCCGGGTCGCGGTTGCCTGGCTCAGCCGGCTGGGCACTTTGGGCTTGCGCTGGCCGTTGTGGCTTGCGCGCCCTTGGCTGGCGAGGCTCAGTGCGGCCTTCAGCGCGGCCCTCGGCGGATTTCTCGCGAGGCTTGTCCTTGCCTTTGTCCTTGCCCTTATCCTTGCGCCCAGCGCCGCCGGTGGGTTTGTCGCCGCCTGGGTTACGGGCGCGTGGCTTGTTGGCCGGCGCCCGTTCGCGCACTTCAGGCTTCTCCGCCTCGATGGTGCTCGGGTCGAAGCCCATCAGCTCGCCGTCGGCGATTTTCTGCCGAGTCATCCGCTCAATGCTCTTGAGCAGTTTTTCTTCATCCGGTGCAACCAGCGAGATCGCCTCACCGTTGCGGCCAGCGCGGCCGGTACGGCCGATACGGTGAACGTAGTCTTCCTCGACGTTCGGCAGCTCGAAGTTCACAACGTGTGGCAGCTGGTCGATGTCCAGGCCCCGGGCGGCGATGTCGGTGGCTACCAGCACGCGTACGGTGCTTGCCTTGAAATCGGCCAGCGCCTTGGTACGAGCGTTCTGGCTCTTGTTACCGTGAATCGCTGCGGCGGTGAGGCCGTGCTTTTCGAGGTATTCGGCCAGGCGGTTGGCGCCATGCTTGGTCCGGGTGAACACCAGCACCTGTTCCCAGGCACCCTGGGTAATCAGATGCGCCAGCAGGGCACGCTTGTGGCTGGCGCCAATGCGGTACACGCGCTGCTCGATGCGCTCGACCGTGGTGTTGGGCGGGGTGACTTCGATGCGCTCCGGATTGTGCAGGAGCTTTTCGGCGAGGTCGGTGATGTCCTTGGAGAACGTGGCCGAGAACAGCAGGTTCTGGCGTTTCTCAGGGAGGCGGGCAAGTACCTTTTTCACGTCATGGATAAAGCCCATGTCGAGCATGCGGTCTGCTTCGTCGAGCACGAGGATTTCCACGTGCGCGAGGTCCACGCTGCCCTGGCCGGCCAGGTCCAGCAGGCGGCCCGGGCAGGCCACCAGCACGTCCACACCCTTTGCCAGCGCCTGCACTTGCGGGTTGATGCCAACGCCGCCAAACACGCAAGCGCTGACGAACTTAAGGTCGCGGGCATAGATGCGGAAGCTGTCATGCACCTGGGCGGCCAGTTCACGGGTGGGCGTGAGCACCAGTACCCGGGGCTGCCGAGGGCCATGACGCTGAGATTTGTCCGGATGGCCGGCGGGGAACAGGCGTTCCAGGATGGGCAGAGCGAAACCGGCGGTCTTACCAGTACCGGTTTGGGCGGCAACCATCAGGTCGCGGCCTTGCAACACGGCGGGAACTGCCCGCTGTTGCACAGGGGTGGGCTGCGTATAGCCAGCAGCCTCGATAGCGCGGACTAGAGCCTCGGAGAGACCGAGGGAAGCAAAGGACATGGGCAATCCTGTTCATTGTGGGGCTTGAGCCCGGGGAACGTTTGCCTGGCGCGGGGGCGGATATCGACGCAACCGCGTCCGGTACTGCTGGCGCTCGCGGAGGATCGCAGCGGGCCGCCGGGGCGTGAGCCATGGCGCGAGCATGCGGTGAAGGGGTGCGAGGTCCGGCGTCCGGGCGTAAGCCTGGCGGGAACGCCGGAGTATAACAGAGCCTCGGCGCGCCGCTGGGATTTGGCTGCCAAAAGGTGGTTTTTTTCAAAAAAGGCCCGATTTAGAGGCCGTAGCGCTTCAACAATGCCCGGTATTCCGGCTCACGCTTGAACTCGCGCAGGGCAGTGGTGAATTGCTCGGCCAGCGCTGGCAGGTCGCCCCGGCGTCGCAGTGCAAGGTACAGAACATCGGTGTTCAAGGTTCCCGGCAGTTCGCTGACCTGCTCGGTGAGCTTCATCTGCTGCAGCGTAAAACGCCCTACTCGGCGATCGGTAATCACCAGGTCCACACGCCCTAGCATGAGTTTGCCGAAGTTGGCTTCCAGCGTTGGCGCGGGCTCCTTGAGGGCCTGCGACGCGCTGAAGGCCGGCCCATAAAGAAAGCCTGGGGCTACGCCCACTCGCAGCCCTCGCAAATCTCGCAGGCGGGCTACAGGCACTGGGCGCTCGTTGGCCTGATACAGCGCGAATTCCACCTTGGACAGCCCTTCATCGGCGTAGACCAGCGTTTGTTCGCGTGCGGTCGTATGAAAAATATCCAATATGCCGTCTGCCTGATCCTGTTGAAGCATCATCAGGCAGCGCTTCCACGGCAGGAACTCCCACTCCACCTGTACGCCCAGGCGTTTGAATACGTGCGCGGCGATTTCATAATCGACGCCCGCAGGCTCGCTGCCGTTCAGGTAAACATACGGCGCCCAAGGCTCGGTAACGATGCGCAGGGGCTGTGCCGATGCAAACGTCGATGGCAGCAGGGCGATCAGAAGAAGAAAACAGGCTAAAGCGCGCATATGCGCAGAGTATGCGCCGGGGCCAGCCCTGGCTAGTCAGGCTTTCCCTTAATGGCAAGATGCAGGCCCGACGCGCTTGGGCGCGCGGGCCAGCGAGGTCAGCGGGGAAGGCCCAGGTTACGCCAGATCGCCATGCTGGCTTGAGCCTGGTTCAGGGTATAGAAATGCAGGCCAGGGGCGCCGCCGTTCAACAGCTGCTCGCACATCCGGGTGATCACGTCTTCGCCAAACGCTTGAATGCTTTCGGCGTCGTCACCGTAAGCCTCGAGTTGCTTGCGAACCCAGCGCGGGATTTCCGCCCCGCAGGCATCTGAGAAGCGCGCCAGCTTGCTGTAATTGGTGATGGGCATGATGCCTGGCACGATCGGCAAGTCCACGCCCAGCTTACGCACCCGCTCGACGAAGTAGAAATAACTGTCGGCGTTGAAGAAGTACTGGGTGATTGCGCTGTCCGCGCCGGCTTTGGCCTTGCGGGCAAAGTTGGCGAGGTCTTCCTCGAAGTTGCGCGCCTGAGGGTGCATTTCCGGGTACGCCGCCACTTCGATATGGAAATGGTCCCCGGTTTCCGCACGGATGAATTCCACCAGGTCGTTGGCATGGCGCAATTCGCCCGCGGCCATCCCCATACCCGAGGGCAGGTCACCCCGAAGCGCAACGATGCGTTGGATGCCGGCATCGCGGTACTGCGTCAGCAGCGCTCGCAGTTCCGCCTTGCTATCGCCAACGCAAGACAAATGCGGCGCCGCGGGGATTTGCACTTCCCGCTCCAGTTGCAGCACGGTATCCAGGGTACGGTCGCGGGTCGAGCCACCGGCGCCATAGGTGCAGGAGAAGAAGGCGGGCGCACAGGTCGCCAACTGGCGGGCCACCTGGAGCAGCTTTTCGTGCCCGGCGTCGGTCTTCGTGGGGAAGAACTCGAAGCTGAAGCTTTTATCGGTCAAAGGCATTTTCAAGGCAGCTCTTCGAATGAGAGTTATAAGCTGCAAGCCGTAAGCTACAAGCCCGAACGCGCAGTGCTTCGAACTTGCAGCTTACAACCTGGCGCTTGTAGCTGATCAGTAACGGTAGGTGTCTGGCTTGAATGGGCCTTCGACGGTCACGCCGATGTATTCGGCCTGCTTGGGCGTCAACCGGGTAACCACGCCGCCGAAGCCGCGGACCATTTCCAGCGCTACCTCTTCGTCCAGCTTCTTGGGCAGCACTTCCACGGTAAGGCGCTCAGCCTTGGCAGCAGGTGCCAGGTCGGCGAACTTCTGAGCGAACAGGTGGATCTGCGCCAGCACTTGGTTAGCGAACGAGCCGTCCATGATCCGGCTAGGGTGGCCGGTGGCATTGCCCAGGTTCACCAAGCGGCCTTCGGCCAAGAGGATCAGATAGTCATCGTTTTGTGCGTCGAAGTTGCCGGTGCCGGTGCGGTGCACCTTGTGAACCTGCGGCTTGACCTCTTCCCAGGCCCAGTTCTGGCGCATGAAGGCGGTATCGATTTCGTTGTCGAAGTGGCCGATGTTGCACACTACCGCGCGCTTCTTCAGGGCCTTGAGCATGCCGGCGTCGCACACGTTGGCGTTACCGGTGGTGGTCACGATCAGGTCGATCTTGCCCAGCAGCGCCGCGTCCACGCAGGCTTCGGTGCCATCGTTGATGCCGTCCTTGTAGGGCGACACCAGCTCGAACCCGTCCATGCAAGCCTGCATGGCGCAGATCGGGTCCACTTCCGAGACCTTGACGATCATACCTTCCTGACGCAGGGACTGCGCCGAGCCCTTGCCCACGTCGCCGTAGCCGATGACCAACGCTTGCTTGCCCGAGAGCAGGTGGTCGGTACCGCGCTTGATGGCATCGTTGAGGCTGTGACGGCAGCCGTATTTGTTGTCGTTCTTGCTCTTGGTGACCGAGTCGTTGACGTTGATCGCCGGAACCTTGAGCGTGCCTTTGGCGAGCATGTCGAGCAAGCGGTGCACACCGGTGGTGGTTTCTTCGGTGATGCCATGGATGCGATCGAGCATCGCCGGGTATTTGTTGTGCAGGATTTCAGTGAGGTCGCCACCGTCGTCCAGGACCATGTTGGCATCCCACGGCTGGCCGTCCTTGAGGATGGTCTGTTCGATGCACCACTCGTATTCGGCCTCGGTTTCACCTTTCCAGGCGAACACAGGAACACCGGCGGCGGCGATGGCGGCAGCGGCCTGATCCTGGGTAGAGAAGATGTTGCACGACGACCAGCGTACTTCGGCACCCAAGGCAACCAGGGTTTCGATCAACACAGCGGTCTGGATGGTCATGTGGATGCAGCCAAGGATCTTTGCATCCTTGAGTGGTTGCTCGCCGGCATACTTGCGGCGCAGCCCCATCAGCGCGGGCATTTCCGATTCAGCGATGATGATCTCGCGGCGGCCCCAGGCGGCCAGGGAGATGTCGGCGACTTTGTAATCGGAAAAACCGGCGGGCGTCAGTACAGCACTCATTTGAGAGTCTCCATTCGTAGTATGCGAATGGGCGCCGTTGTGCGTTGAGGGTAACAGGTTGTACCTGAGCTACCCGGGGCCGGGGATGCCGGCCTTGCAAACGCCCCAACCGAGCCTGACAGGATCACCTGCTGCAGCGCCCCTCGGCTGGGTGGCGGGAACGCCCGCATAGCCTGCGGGCGGTGAAACGTTGGCCAGTATATAGGGTGCCCGGGGAGGGTGTCGAATCCGCCTGGCGGTCGGCTTTAGAGCGCTGTTGCGTCTGGTCGCGGCCGAGGCCTGCTGCTACGGTGAAAGGCAACTACTTATCGCTCTAAGGGGGGCGCATGAATTTCCACACCCGCAAATGGGTAAAGCCCGAAGACCTGAACGCCAACGGTACGTTGTTCGGCGGCAGCCTGTTGCGCTGGATCGATGAAGAAGCCGCGATCTATGCCATCGTTCAGTTGGGCAATCAGCGGGTAGTCACCAAGTATATTTCCGAGATCAACTTCGTCAGTGCATCACGTCAGGGCGACATCATTGAGCTAGGTATTACCGCGACTGAGTTTGGCCGTACCTCTATCACGCTGACCTGCGAGGTGCGCAACAAGATCACCCGCAAAAGCATTCTGACCGTGGACAAACTGGTCTTCGTCAACCTGGGCGAAGATGGCCTGCCAGCGCCCCACGGCCGCACGCAGATCCGTTACATCAAGGACCAGTTCGCCGAGGAAGGCCGGGAAGACTGACGGCCTTATCGGGCGCTTCCCACATGTTCTTCGGAAGGCGAGCGCTGCGGCCTATAGGGTATGGGTGGAGAATTCGCACCTTCCGTCCTGGTTGTTGTTCCCGTGCCCCTACTGCTGCTTGCTCTATCCTTTCTCGCTGGCTGCCAGATGGCGTATACCGAACTGCCTCATGAGCAACCGCGTGGCCCTGTGCCTGTGCCCTTGCTCGACTGCCGAGAGGCGCCGCTACAACCTCGCTGCGTTCATGAAGCGCCAGGGGTACGCGTTCAAGTCAGGGGCCCGGCCGCGTTTTTCCGCTACGATAGCGCCGCTGGAGCTCCCAGGGGTTCCAGCTCTTAATGAGACAGGGCCCGGCTGGTACGGCCGCGGCGGGATAAGGACCTCGTTTGTTCGCCACTACCCTCGTGCTGCTGGCCGCTGTGCTGCATGCAGCTTGGAATACCCTGGTCAAATTCAGTGCTGAACGCTTGCTGGTCGTTGCCAGCATGGATGCGATCGCATTTGTGGTGGCCGTGCCGCTACTACCCTTCGTCAACTTTCCACCTGCCGAGATCTGGCCCTGGTTGATCGCCAGTGCGCTGTTCGAACTGCTCTATCGTTATCTGTTGATCCAGGCTTACCGGGCGGCCGATCTGGGTATGGTTTATCCGCTGATGCGAGGGCTATCCCCGCTGGTGGTGCTCGGCCTGACGCTGGCGGTCGGCAATGAGCCCCTCGGGCCTCATCAGGTGCTGGGCATTCTGTTGATCCCGTGCGGCATGGCTTGCCTGCTCTGGCAGGGCGGTGGCGGTGAGCGCTTGCCTTGGGCGGTATTGCCAGTGGTGCTGCTGATAGGCGTATGCATCGGCAGCTACACCTGGATCGACGGCCAAGCATTGCAGCGCTGGGCTCAGCCGCTGGACTACCTGGCGTGGTTGACGTTCATCAGTGCCTGGCCCTTTCCCGCGGCGGCCTTGGCGAATCGGCGCAAAAGCTTCGCTCACTTTTGGCGTACCCAATGGCGGTTGGGTACGGCAGTCGGTGTGTGCGTGCTGGCAAGCTACGCTCTGGTGCTGTGGGCGATGGCGGCAGGTTCGGTGGCCGAGGCCGCCGCGCTTCGCGAAACCAGCGTGATACTGGTGGTACTGTTCGGCATGCGCTACCTCAAGGAACCCTTGGGGCTGCCGCGTTTGCTGGCGTGCGGGCTCGTCTTGGCGGGCATCATGATCATGAAAATTCACTGACAAGCGAGGCGAAAATGACAGTTGCTTACTGGTGCGTGTTGGTTGCCATCCTGCTGCCCTACCTCTGCACGGTAACCGCTAAAGCGGCGGGCGGGCGCTACGGGCCCAATGCCAATCGAGACCCGCGGGCCTGGCTGGACAAGCTGCAAGGCCTGCCTCGACGCGCCCATGCCGCACAGCTCAATGGCTTCGAAATAACCCCAGCCTTTGCGGCGGCAGTGATCATCGCCCACCTGGCGGGCGGTGCCGAACAGGGCACGCTGAACCTTCTGGCACTGCTGTTTATCGTGAGCCGGGTGGTTTATATCGTTTGCTACCTGGTCGACCAGGGAACCATGCGCTCGATTGCCTGGCTCGCAGGCCTTGGGCTAATCATCAGCCTATTCTGCGTCGCCGCCTGAAGCACCGGCAGCCGCGGGCCGTTATTTGTCCAGTTCGTCCACGGCTTCCTGCAGCTCCTTGCGAGCCTCGGCAAGTTTGTTTTTGCGCTTGTCGATCTTCTCCGGGTCGCCTTTATTCATGGCCTTGTCGAGGTCGGCCTGGCGGGTACTGACCTCACGCTTGGCGTCGAGCACCTTTTTCTCCCGCTCTTTTTTCAAGCTCTCGTCAGTGCAGTTGGCTTGCAGTTCGCCGAGCGCGATTTGCAGCCCTTCTAGCTGGCTAGTGTTGCCGGCCTCACGGGCGCGGCCGATTTCGTCCTGCACCCGTTGCTCCTTCGCGGCGCACCCCTTGAGCTCGATGCTTTCATCCGGCACTGCGGCAAGGGCCGGCTGGGCCATCGCACCGAAAAGAAGGGCCAGGGTGAGCAAAGCTTTCATGAGGTCTCCGGGGTTGTCGCACTAGGTTCTGCGCTATTGGAACGGATGTAGGGGGGAAGTTCAAACCCTTCAACGAAGCCATCTACACCCAGTTGGTGAAGCGCAGCGGCCATGCGTTGTACCGGCGGATGCTGAAAAAACGCCACCCATTGCGCCGCTCTGCCGCTGCCGATGCCGGTTTCATTGGCCCAATCAGCTGGACTCCGTTTGGCCAGCTGCGCCCAATTCGAGGGAAGCCGCGCACTCCCTGTCGGCGGCGCGCTCATCGCTTTCAGCCAATTCCTGAAGCCTTTGCGCCGGGTGCTAGCGAAACCTTGAGCGATGCGCCGGGCTGAAACCGGGCCTATGCCGTTAACGGAGGCCAAGGTTTGTTCATCGAGCATCAGCCAGCTGTGCAGCTCTGGCAGAAGGCCGGCATCGAGCAAGCGGCTCCAGGTGCCTTTGCCCACGTGAGCGATGCCCAGCGCTTTATTGCTGCTCAGCCATTGCAGCCTGGCCAAGTATTGGCTGCGACAGCCGTCTGTGGGCTGCCAGCAGCTCAATGAAGTGTAGCGGGTAGGGTCCGGGGCCATGACCGGCTGGCGCATCGGGTTGCGCCAAATGACCTCTCCCAGCCGAGGGATGGTCAGGCCGGCGAGTTCGAGCGATACCTGATCACCTGGCAGGATGTCCAAACCCTGCCAGCGGCGCAGGGAACCTAGGCTGACGCGCCGGACGGTGCGGTCATCCAGCCGCACGGGGTGCAACTCAAGCATGGGGGTGATCCGCCCGGTTCGCCCCACTTCGAAGCTGATGTCGCGCACCTCTGCCAGAGCGCTTTGCCAAGGGTATTTCCAGGCGGCTATCCAGTAAGGAGTTCGCGCTTGCCAGCGATGCGCGGCTGGCCGCTTGCTATCGCGCAGGATGATCCCATCGGTCACGAAGGGCAGCGGGTTGTTATACCAGTGGTCCCGCCAGTGGCTGGCCTCTTCGAAGCTGTTCACTTTATGGCTGAAACGCTGCGGCTCGGTGAAGCCCAGCGCGGCCAGGTTCGCCAGGCGCTCGGCCTGGGTGTCTGGGCCCTTTGGCCATTCCCAGGGGAAGAAAGCTAAATGGGAAGCTTCGGAGGCCGTAAGATCGCGCCGCGCCATCATGCCCGCGACCTGGCTGCGGGCATTGCGGCCGCCAGCCTGCGCCTGCACATGGCCGTCCAAGCGCAGATAAATCTCGCCTTGCAGCTCCAGGTCTATTGGCCGTGGGAGTTGGCCGGGCACACCAGGGATTTTCCGTGCGTTGGCTGTCCAGTCGTGGCCGTGCACGCCGTCTCCCCGGCTGATTACCTGCAACAGTGCCCCCTGTCGATAGCTCACTGTAACTGCTACGCCATCAATCTTCGGTTGCACCCAGACTTCCTCGCGGCCGGCCAGCCAAGCCCGCGCATCAGCCGCCCCGGCGAGCTTGCCAACGCCGGTATGGGCGACCGGATGCGCTTGCGGCCCGCCTGCACCGGCGGTGGGCGAAGGTGGCTGGGTGCCAGGGAAGCATAAGCGCCACGCCCGCAAGCGCGCTTCGGCCTGGTCATAGAGCTCGTCGGCAATCAGTGAAACACCGTCGCGGTGGTAGGCGCGGTTCCATTCATCCACCTGCCGCTGCAGGGCTTGGATCTGAGTGAAAGCCTGTTCGGGAAGCCAGGCTGGGCATGCCAGCAGAGACGACGAAAACAGCAGCGCGACCGCGCCGGCCCAATACGTGATTAGCCGCATGGTGAGCATCCTTGCTCCAGAGGGGTCCAGGAGCCAAAGCCTAGAACGGAAAAAGCCTCCCGCAGCGGGGAGGCTTTTTCCAGTTGTTGCTGTGGGGCCCGTTCAGGGCCACTCGTTGGCCTTACAAGCCGGCCGCCGCTCTCAGTGCCTCTGCGCGGTCCGTCTTCTCCCAGGTAAACGCGGTGAAGGTATCGCTGCCTACGGTCATTTCGTACGGGTTGCGGCCGAAGTGACCATACGCGGCGGTGGCTTGGTACATCGGGTGCAGCAGGTCGAGCATGCGGGTGATCGCGTATGGGCGCAGGTCGAAATGCTCGCGCACCAGTTGGATGATCTTCTCGTCCGGTAGCTTGCCGGTATCGAAAGTGTTCAGCGAGATGGAGGTAGGCTGGGCCACGCCTATCGCGTAGGACACTTGGATCTCGCAACGATCGGCAAGGCCGGCGGCAACGATGTTCTTGGCCACGTAGCGGCCTGCGTAAGCCGCAGAACGGTCAACCTTTGAGGGGTCCTTGCCGGAGAAGGCACCGCCGCCGTGGCGAGCCATGCCGCCGTAGGTGTCCACGATGATCTTGCGGCCGGTCAGGCCGCAGTCGCCGACCGGGCCGCCGATGATGAAGTTGCCGGTCGGGTTGATGTGGTACTGGGTGTCCTTGTGCAACAGCTCGGCGGGCAGGCTGTGCTTGACGATCAGCTCCATCACCGCTTCGCGCAGGTCGTGATACTTGACCTCTGGGTTGTGCTGAGTGGACAACACGATCGCATCGATACCGACCACGCGGCCGTTTTCATAACGGCAGGTCACCTGCGACTTCGCATCCGGCCGCAACCACGGCAGCAGGCCGGATTTACGCGCTTCGGCCTGGCGTTCGACCAGGGCGTGAGAGAAGCGAATCGGCGCAGGCATCAGCACGTCGGTTTCGTTGCTGGCGTAGCCGAACATCAGGCCCTGGTCGCCCGCGCCTTGGTCTTCCGGCTTGCTGCGGTCCACGCCTTGGGCGATGTCTACCGATTGCTTGCCGATGATGTTCATGACCGCGCAGGTGGCGCCGTCGAAGCCGACTTCAGAGCTGTTGTAGCCGATGTCGATGATCACCTTGCGGACGATTTCTTCGAGGTCGACCCAGGCCGAGGTGGTCACTTCGCCGGCGATGATCGCAACGCCCGTTTTGACCAGGGTCTCGCAGGCGACCCGGGCGTGTTTGTCTTCAGCGATGATAGCGTCCAGCACCGCATCGGAAATCTGGTCGGCGATTTTATCCGGGTGCCCTTCGGACACAGACTCGGAGGTGAAAAGGGAGTATTCGCTCATCTCGACGGCTTCCTGAAAAATTACCGATGGTGAGTGTCGCCAGCCGGCCGCCGGAAGTGGCGAACCTGTATCTGGAAACCGTTACGCAGGCCCACATAGAGCCCATCCCCGGGGCGAAGCCCCGCAGCGGTGGCCCAGCGGGCCAGTTCTTCCTGCTCGAAGCCCAGCCAGAGATCTCCGCAGGCCGTCCTGGCCCAATCCTGGTCATGGCTGCACAACTCTGTCACCAGCAGGCTGCCTCCGGGGTTGACCCGGGCAGCGAGCTGTTTCATGGCGTAGGCGGGGTCGCTGAAGTGATGCAGCACCATGTTCACCACCACGCAATCGGCGCCGAGGGCCAGTTCACCCAGAGCGTCGTCCAGCTTCAATTCAACGTTACCCAGCGCTTCGCGCTGGCACAGCTGGCGCGCCAGGTCGAGCATCTCGGCGCTATTGTCCACAGCCGTCACCCGGCTGAAGCGGCGCGCCAGCTCGGGCAGAAAACCGCCGTCACCCGGGCCGACTTCCAGTGCGGTCGCGGCAGGGCCGAGGGTCAGCGTGTCAAGCAGCGCCAGCAAGCTGTCGCGGTACTGAGGCAGGCCGGCGATCAGGTCTTGCTGCGCGCGAAACCGATCCGCCACCCGCGAGAAAAACACCTGGCTGGCGGCGGCGCGTTGGCGCTCTACCTCGGCCAGCCGCCGCTGGGCATCTGCCGGCAGCTCGAGGGTGTCCGCTTCTTCGAGCAGCGCACCGTGCAGGCGCCCGCCAAGGCGGTGATCGGCGGGAAGCGCGCGGCGGTAGAAAATGGCATTGCCTTCACGACGCGTAGCCACGAGCCCAGCCTGGGCCAAGACCTTCAGGTGATGGCTCATCCCCGATTGGCCGATATCGAAAATCTGCGCGAGTTCCAGTACGCCAAACGAATCGCAGGCCAAGGCCCGCAGCACGTTCAAGCGCAGCGGATCGCCGCCGGCCTTGCACAGGCTGGCCAGATCGTCGGCGGGTTCGTGGCGGATCGAAGGTACGCGCAGGCTCATAGTGGCGGGAGTCTAGTGCGGCCCTGAGCACCTCGCAAGGCTAATATCAAAAAGTTTTGATATTGCCCAGTGAACCGTTTAAGGGCGAAATATGTGTGCTGCCGGCTAACTTCGATTGCGAGCACACCCGGCCATCAGCGAAAATGCCGCTTTTGCAGTTTCATCCTTTCAAGTGGAGATCAGCGATGCCCAGCCGTCGTGAGCGTGCCAACGCCATTCGTGCCCTCAGCATGGATGCCGTGCAGAAAGCCAACAGCGGCCATCCCGGCGCCCCCATGGGAATGGCCGATATCGCCGAAGTATTGTGGCGTGACTTTCTCAAGCACAACCCGGCCAACCCGGCCTTCGTGGACCGCGACCGCTTCGTTATGTCCAACGGCCACGGCTCCATGCTGGTCTATTCGCTGCTTCACCTCACCGGCTACGACCTGTCCATCGACGATCTGAAGAATTTCCGCCAGCTGCATAGCCGCACCCCGGGGCACCCGGAATACGGCTACACCCCGGGCGTTGAAACTACCACCGGCCCGCTCGGCCAAGGCCTTGCCAACGCGGTAGGGTTCGCTATCGCCGAAAAAGCCCTGGCAGCGCAGTTCAACCGCCCGGGCCACAAGGTCATCGACCACAACACATACGTGTTCCTGGGCGATGGCTGCATGATGGAAGGCATCTCCCATGAAGTATGCTCGCTGGCGGGCACTCTGGGCCTGGGCAAGCTGATTGCCTTCTATGACGACAACGGCATCTCCATCGATGGCGAGGTCGAAGGCTGGTTCAACGACGACACCCCCAAGCGCTTCGAAGCCTACGGTTGGCAAGTCATCCGTAACGTAGACGGCCACGACGCCGACGAAATCAAGACCGCGATCGAAACGGCGCGCAAGAGCGCCCAACCGACGCTCATCTGCTGCAAGACCACCATCGGCTTTGGCTCGCCCAACAAGCAGGGCAAGGAAGAGTGCCATGGCGCTCCCCTGGGCAATGACGAGATCGCTCTCACCCGCGCCAACCTCAAGTGGAACCACGGCCCGTTCGAAGTCCCGCAGGACATCTATAAAGAGTGGAACTGCCGTGAGAAGGGCGCCGCCGCCGAGGCCGAATGGGACCAGCGTTTTGCCGCTTATTCCGCTGCGCATCCGGACCTGGCCAACGAGCTGATCCGCCGCATGAGCGGCGAGCTGCCGGCTGATTTCGCCGAGCAGGCCGATGCCTATATCGCTGAAGTCGCCGCCAAGGGCGAAACCGTTGCCAGCCGCAAAGCCAGCCAGAACACCCTGAATGCCTTCGGCCCGCTGCTGCCGGAGTTGCTGGGCGGCTCGGCCGACCTGGCCGGTTCCAACCTGACCCTGTGGAAAGGCTGCAAGGGCATCAGCGCCGAAGACGCCGCAGGCAACTATCTGTATTACGGCGTGCGTGAGTTCGGCATGAGCGCCATCATGAACGGCATTGCCCTGCACGGTGGTTTCGTTCCGTACGGCGCAACCTTCCTGATCTTCATGGAGTACGCGCGTAACGCCGTGCGCATGTCCGCGCTGATGAAAAAGCGTGTGCTCTATGTGTTCACCCACGACTCCATCGGCCTGGGCGAAGACGGCCCAACCCACCAGCCGATCGAGCAACTGGCGAGCCTGCGTGGCACTCCAAACCTGGACACCTGGCGCCCAGCCGATGCGGTGGAGTCGGCCATTGCCTGGAAGTACGCGCTGCAGCGCAACGATGGGCCATCCGCGCTGATCTTCTCGCGGCAGAACCTCACGCACCAGCCGCGCGACGCCGCGCAATTGGTCAACGTGACCAAGGGTGGCTATGTCCTCAAGGATTGCGACGGCGAACCGGAACTGATCCTCATCGCCACCGGCTCCGAAGTCGGCCTGGCCGTGCTGGCCGCCGATGCACTGACCGGCGAAGGCCGTAAAGTGCGGGTTGTGTCCATGCCGAGCACCAGCGTGTTCGACGCCCAGGACGCCGCCTATAAGCAGTCTGTGCTGCCGCTGGAAGTGAGCGCGCGTATCGCCATCGAGGCGGCCCACGCGGACTTCTGGTACAAGTACGTCGGCCTCGAGGGGCGCATCGTTGGCATGACTACCTTCGGTGAGTCGGCCCCGGCCCCGGCCTTGTTCGAGGAGTTCGGCTTTACCGTGGAAAACATCGTCGGTATCGCCAACGAACTGCTGGAAGACTGACGCCGCCGCGCTGCCGCGGTCTGGCCCGGGAATCAGGGGCGGCACCGCGGCAGTGCCGGCCCCTATAAGGTGTGAACCACGCCATGTCTTTATCCCGCCCTTACCGGGTCGCTCTCAATGGCTATGGCCGCATTGGCCGTTGCGTGCTACGGGCGCTGTACGAGCGTCGTGATCGCGGCGGCATCGAAGTGGTCGCGCTCAACGACCTGGCTGACCTTCCAAGCCTGGAATACCTGACCCGCTTCGATTCCACCCACGGCCGCTTTCCGGGTGACGTGCAAATCGCAGGCGGCGAGCTGTGCATCAACGGGGACCGCTTGCAAGTGTTGCGTAGCGCGACGCCGGAGGGCGTGGACTGGGCAAGCCTGGAACTTGATCTGGTCATGGAGTGCTCGGGCGCCTGGCACACCCGTGCCGACGGCGAGCGGTTCCTGGCCGCCGGCGCTCCGCGGGTGTTGTTCTCCCAGCCCATGGCTGGCGAGGCGGACGTGGATGCCACCGTGGTCTACGGCATCAACCAGCATCATCTCGACGGCACCGAACGGCTGCTGTCCAATGCCTCTTGCACCACCAACTGCGCGGTGCCGCTGTTGCGCCTGCTCGACGCTGCCTTCGGCATCGAGTATGCCTCGATCACTACTATCCACTCGGCCATGAATGACCAGCCGGTGATCGATGCCTACCATCACGAAGACCTGCGCCGCACTCGATCGGCCTTCCAGTCGGTGATTCCGGTGTCTACCGGGCTGGCGAGGGGAATAGAGCGGCTGCTTCCGGAACTTGCGGGTCGAATTCAGGCCAAAGCAGTGCGCGTGCCCACCGTCAATGTGTCTTGCCTGGACATCACCCTGCAAACCGCTCGCGATACCGATGCGCGGGAAGTCAACCGCGTGCTCCGCGAAGCCGCCGCGGGCGGGCCCTTGCAAGGATTGCTGGCTTACACCGAGCTGCCGCACGCCAGTTGTGACTTCAACCATGACCCGCATTCGGCCATCGTCGACGCCAGCCAAACCCGGGTGTCTGGCCCACGGCTGGTCAACTTGCTGGCCTGGTTCGACAACGAATGGGGCTTTGCCAACCGAATGCTTGATGTCGCAGGCCACTTCCTCGGCATCGCCACCACAACAAACGAACACGCCTAAGGACTGACACATGACCGTGTTGAAAATGAGCGACCTGGACCTGCAAGGCAAGCGCGTGCTGATCCGCGAAGACCTGAACGTTCCGGTCAAGGACGGCGCTGTCACCAGCGACGCGCGTATCGTCGCTTCGCTGCCGACCATTCGCCTGGCTTTGGAGAAGGGCGCGGCGGTGATGGTTTGCTCGCACTTGGGGCGGCCGACCGAAGGCGAGGTTTCCGCGGAGAACAGCCTCAAGCCGGTAGCGGACTACCTCAGCAAGGCCCTTGGCCGCGAGGTTCCTCTGGTCACCGATTACCTGGATGGATACACCGTAGAGCCGGGCAACGTGGTGCTGTTCGAAAACGTGCGCTTCAACAAAGGCGAAAAGAAAAACGCTGACGAGCTGGCGCAGAAGTACGCTGCGCTGTGCGACGTTTTCGTGATGGACGCGTTCGGCACCGCTCACCGTGCCGAGGGATCGACCCACGGCGTGGCCAAGTTCGCCAAGGTTGCGGCGGCTGGCCCATTGCTGGCCGCTGAGCTCGACGCCTTGGGCAAGGCTTTGAAAACACCGGCCCAGCCTATGGTTGCCATCGTGGCCGGCTCCAAGGTTTCCACCAAGCTGGACGTGCTCAACAGCCTCAGCCAGGTGTGCAATCAGTTGATCGTGGGTGGCGGCATCGCCAACACCTTCCTGGCGGCTGCGGGCCATAAGGTGGGTAAGTCCCTGTACGAGCCGGACCTGCTCGAAACCGCCAAGGCCATCGCCGCCAAGGTGAGCGTGCCGTTGCCGGTGGACGTAGTTGTGGCCAAGGAGTTCGCCGAGACCGCCACTGCGACCGTCAAGACGCTCGACGAAGTGGCCGATGACGACATGATCCTGGACATTGGCCCGAAGACCGCCGAACAGTTCGCGCAGCTGCTGAAGAAGGCCGGTACTATCCTGTGGAATGGCCCGGTTGGCGTGTTCGAGTTCGACCAGTTCGGTAATGGCACCAAGGTGCTGGCTGAAGGGATCGCCCAAAGCGCTGCATTCTCCATCGCGGGTGGGGGCGACACCCTGGCCGCCATCGATAAGTACGGCGTAGCCGAGCAGATTTCCTACATCTCCACCGGCGGTGGCGCTTTCCTGGAGTTCGTGGAAGGCAAGGTATTGCCTGCGGTTGAAGTGCTCGAACAGCGCGCGAAGGGCTGACCAGGCATGTATCGCGCTTTTGTGGTGCTGGCAGTGGCGTATGCGCTGGCGGGCTGTAGCCACGACAACGCGGCCAGCCAGCCTGCTGTGCAAGCGGCGCCGCCTGCCGGTACCGCCGAGGGCGGATGCGCCGAGGCGGATTGGCAGGCCCAGACAGCCGCGGTGATCAACAAGCGCCAGGGGCAGGAAGCGTTGGATAACTACGACACGGAAAATGGCGAGGAGGGTCACAAGCCCTGCCCCTGAGGCAACGAACACGCAGCGAGGCGGTCTTCTGAAGGTCATTCCCGGTTTGTGAAAGGAGTCCTCCATGAAGTCGATTGTAGCTTCGGCCTGTTTCATGCTTGCGCTTTCAGGGTGCTCGATGTTCGGTGGCGAGCACAGTGCGTGTGAAGTATTCAGCCCAGCCCCTGTTGATTTACCCAGCAACCAGAACGACCAGCGCGTGCAAACCAACGCGACGGGCGACCCGACTGGCGGTAATAACAACCTTCAGGATTGCCAGTCGCATTAACCTGGCTGCTTCGCCACGGCAAAGCAGGCATTTTGATAAGGGTAGGCGATGAGGAGCCTTGCGGCCTTGGGCGCCCTGACAGCTCTGCTGGCAGTGGCGGGGTGTTCGATGCTATCGCCGGCGCCAGTGGGCCCCTGGGCGCACTGGCAGTGTGATAGCCGGGCCGAGCTCGACTGGCGATATGCCGAGGCAGACCGCTCGGTGATTGAGGTGAAACTTGGCAGCAGCGACCGGCTTTACCGCCTGCACGCCGAGCCAGGCACCGAGGGGCAGCTGTATAGCGACGGGGTATTGGCCGTCGACCTTCGGGGCGAGAGCGGGCTGGTGTACTGGGTCGCTACCAATGATTTGATTGGCCGGGGTTGCAAGGCCCCGTGAACATACGCGGGCCTCGTGATGGCCCGTAAATAGCCTGTAGGGCGGTCGCTTGGGTGGCCGCGCTTGCAACTTTAACGACCCTGGACCGGGAGAGAGACAAACCATGGCACTGATTAGCATGCGCCAGTTGCTGGACCACGCCGCCGAATTCGGCTATGGCGTGCCAGCGTTCAACGTGAACAACCTTGAGCAGATGCGCGCGATCATGGAAGCGGCCGACAAGACCGACTCGCCGGTGATCGTGCAGGCGTCCGCTGGCGCTCGCAAGTACGCCGGCGCCCCGTTCCTTCGGCACCTGATTCTCGCCGCGGTCGAGGAGTTTCCGCATATTCCGGTGGTCATGCACCAAGACCACGGCACCAGCCCCGATGTTTGCCAGCGCTCCATCCAGTTGGGCTTCAGCTCGGTGATGATGGATGGCTCGCTCAAGGAAGACGGCAAAACCCCGTCAGACTACGAATACAACGTGCGCGTGACCAAGCAAACCGTAGCCTTCGCTCACGCCTGCGGCGTGTCCGTGGAAGGTGAGTTGGGTTGCCTGGGGTCCTTGGAAACCGGCCAGGCCGGCGAGGAAGATGGCGTGGGCGCTGAAGGCATTCTGGACCACAGCCAAATGCTGACCGACCCGGAAGAAGCCGCAGACTTCGTCAAGCAAACCCAGGTCGATGCCCTGGCTATCGCCATCGGTACCAGCCACGGCGCGTACAAGTTCACCAAGCCGCCAACCGGCGACATCCTGGCGATCGACCGCATCAAGGAAATCCACAAGCGCATCCCCAATACCCATTTGGTAATGCACGGGTCTTCCTCTGTGCCGCAAGATTGGCTGGCGATCATCAATGAGTTTGGTGGCGACATCAAAGAAACCTACGGCGTGCCTGTTGAAGAGATCGTTGAAGGCATCAAGTACGGCGTGCGCAAGGTGAATATCGATACCGACCTGCGCCTGGCGTCCACCGGTGCTATCCGTCGGTTCATGGCTCAGAACCCTAGTGAGTTCGATCCGCGTAAATATCTGGCGCACACCGTCACTGCCATGCGCGACGTGTGCATCGACCGCTATCAGGCATTCGGTACCGCCGGTATGGCTTCGAAGATCAAACCGCTGTCCCTGGAAGTCATGTTCCAGCGTTATGCCAAGGGCGAGCTGGCAGCAAAAGTAAACTAAGCAGCCAGGCATAAAAAAAGCGGTTGGTGCCTGCTCCGTTTAACGGAGCGGCACCAGCCGCTTTTTATTTTGCGCTTAAGACAGCGACATAATAGTTACATCAAGACGGCTTAACATGGCTGATGGCCAGCTTGCTGAATGTTACTTGGCCACCTTCCGTAGCGTAACCCGTGTTGTCTTGTACATATACGCCTGCCTTGAAGTACAGGTCTTTGGTTTTCCACGCACTGTTAAGCTTGGTAGTCCACTGGTAGTTCGCTGCGTTTACCGAAAGCGTTCCGTTCGGGTCCAGGTGGATGGTGTAATCGAAATTGGTATTCAGTTTTACACCAGTACCGATCTGGATAACGGTCGGCTCGTCCTGCGATGGCGACGAGCGCAGTTTTGCCACGATGTTGCCGGTTTTGCTGCTGGTTTTGTACTGGTATTCCAGCTTGATCAGCGGCTCGTTGCTGCCGTTCTGGTGGATCTGGCCGATCACCACTTTGCCGCTGGACGGCACTTGGTTGACCGTGAGGGTAGCGCGCAGATAGTTATCGGCAGCGGGGTACTTCCAGTTATGCACCGAACCATCAGAGTTGGTTTCACGCAGTTCGCTACGCGGATACTTGGCGCTCTTGGTAACCGAGCCGGTAACCGGTGCCCAGAAGAAAAGGGTATTGGTGTCCGCATGGAAGTACTGGTCCTTGTAGCCCTTTACCAAAACCGGGGTATCGATAGTGGTAGCGGGAGTGCCGACAGGGATGCTGAGGTTCCAGGTGGAGAGGTCGATCATGATAATTCACCTACACTACTAAAGCTGAAGAAAAGTTAATGGCCGAATGAAGTGATCAAAAAACCCGGAACAATCCGGGCATATAAAAGGTGGCCTCCCTTTGTATGAAAAGAACGATACACGCTCCAAAGCTTCCCGCCATCCCTTTGGCGCCAGCCGTTTGTCGGCCTTGCATAACCCCTTGATTTGGGGCGTTTCAGCAAAATACCGTTCGTCAGCTACGTCACAATTTGTGAGTTTTACCGTTGCGTTATGCGACAAAAGCGCGGCTAGAGTGTCTTCTACCCATGCCCAGCGAACGCTGGCTTGTGGCCACCCTGTAGATGAGAAGTAGCATGGATCGCGCGCACACCAAACCGACCGAAGACCGCTCGACCATCCTGGTGGTGGACGACTATCCGGAGAATCTCCTGAGCATGCGGGCGCTGCTGGAGCGCCAGGACTGGCAGGTGATGACGGCACCGTCGGGCGTGGAAGCGCTGGGCCTGCTATTGCAGCATGAGGTCGATCTGGTGCTGCTGGACGTGCAGATGCCTGGCATGGACGGCTTCGAGGTGGCCCGGCTGATGAAGGGAAGCCAGCGTACTCGCCTCACCCCGATCATCTTCCTCACTGCCAATGAACAATCGGATGCCGCGGTCCTCAAGGGATACGCCAATGGGGCGGTGGACTACCTGTTCAAGCCGATCGACCCGGAGATCCTCAAGCCCAAGGTTCAGGCCATCCTCGAGCAGCAGCGCAGCCGCCGCGAATTACAGCGGCTGACGCGCGACCTGGAGACGGCCAGGGCATTCAATGCCTCCGTGCTGGAGAACGCTGCCGAAGGCATCCTGGTCATTGATGAGGTGGGCAACATCCGCTTCGCCAACCCGGCCATTTCCCGTCTATTGGGCGCGACTATCGATGAGCTGCAAAGCGCCCGGTTACTGGATTTCATTGAAAAGCCCAGCGTTGCCAGCTGGCATGAATCGGAGTTCTTCCGCGCTTACACGCTGCGGGATATCCACAGGGTGCACGACGCCATCCTGCGCACCTATGCCGGCCAGTCCCTGCCGGTCTCGCTGTCGTGCGCGCCGCTGGCTTCGGAAAAAGCCATGGTGCTCACGGTCCAAGACATGTCCGTGGTGCGCAACCTTCACCAACAGCTGGAGTTCCAGGCGGTCACCGATCCGCTCACCGGGCTGCTCAACCGCCGCGGCTTCTACCAGACCGTCGAAAGTGCCTTGGTGCGCAACGAACGCCCGGAGAAGAGCCAGGCCCTGTTGTACCTGGACATGGATGGCTTCAAGCGGATCAATGACACCCATGGTCACGATGCCGGCGACCGAGTGCTGCGCTGGGTCGCCACGCAGTTGAAAGACTTGCTACGCCCGTACGACATCATCGGGCGTATTGGCGGCGACGAATTCACGGCGCTGCTCGACACCCTGGACTACCCCGAGCAGGCCGCCAAGGTCGCAGAGAAAATCCTCGAGCGCATGCGCAGCTGCAGCCAGATCGACGGTCTGGAAGTCACCCTGGGGGTAAGTATCGGCATTGCCACCTATCCGGAATGCGGGGTCAACCTCGAGCACCTGCTGCGCGCAGCGGACATCGCCATGTATGCCGCTAAGCAGGCCGGCAAGCAGCAGTACCGCTACTACGACCAGGACCTCAACGTCCGCGCCCGTTCACGGCTGTTGCTCGAAGAAAGCGTTTCAGCGGCCATCGAGCACAAGGAATTTTCGCTGGTGTACCAGCCGCAGATCCGCCTCGCCGATGGCCGCCTGCGGGGCTTCGAGGCGCTGCTGCGTTGGCAGCACCCCAGTGTTGGCGATGTGCCCCCTGGCCTGTTTATCCCCTTGCTCGAGGAGGCACGGTTGATCAGCCGGTTGACCTCCTGGATCTACCAAGAGGGCGCGTCCCAGCGGCGGGAGTGGCGTGAGCGGTTTGACGACGACTTGGTGTTGGGCGTGAGCCTGAGTAACGCTCAGTTCAGCATGCCTAACCTTGTGGCCGAGTTGCAGTATGCGATTTCCGCCAACGGCCTGATGCCTCATCAGCTTGAAATCGAAGTCGTGGAGCCCTCCTTGCTGCACAACCTGGACGAAACCCGCCGTCAGCTGCTGTTGCTCAGAGGCCTGGGTGTGCGCGTGGCGTTGGACGACTTTGGCTGGGAGCACTGCTCTCTGACCATATTGCGCGAACTACCTATCGACACGATCAAGCTCGACCGCCAGCTGATTGCCAGGTTGCCCCAGTCGGAGCGCGACGCTGGGATTGCGCGGGCGATCATCGACCTGTGCCGCCAGTTCTCTATCACGGTTGTTGCCGAAGGGGTGGAGACTGCCGAGCAATACCGTTGGTTGGTCGATAACGGCTGTGAATATGTTCAAGGCTTCATGATCGCGCACCCGCTGACGGCCACGGATGCCAGCCATTTCCCTTCCCGATACCAATCGGATTTCGCTTGATTCCCAGGTAGCGCGTGGCGTATTACGGAAAGCGAGCCGGGAGCACCACCTGGCCATCACGGCTGCCAGCGGAGTTGGCCTAACCGCAGCGCGCCCGAGGCACCGGCCGAACAGGATAAAAAGCATGTGGCGATCGCTTCGATGCTGTTGTGTTGTGGTCATGCTGATAGCGCCGGGCAGCGGTTGGAGCGAAACGCTTCGGCTGGTTGCAGACCCCTGGCCGCCTTTTTCCGACGCCAGGATGGAAGGAGGCGGCCTGGCAACGGCCATCGTGAGCATGGCCCTGGAACGCGCGGGTTATAGCGTTCACGTTGATGAGGTGCCGTGGGCCCGTGCTTTGTTAGGCATTGGCGACGGCCGCTACGATGTGCTGGTCGACGCCTGGTACACCGCCGAGCGAGCCCGGCTAGGGAAGTTCTCCAGCGGTTACCTGACCAACCGCGTCCGCTTTATCCGCCGGCGTGACAGCAATGTCGACTTCAGCAACGGTCTACAAGGGCTGGCCCCATACCCTATCGCAGTGGTGCGTGGCTATGCCTACTCCCCAGACTTCGATAACGCCACTCAGCTGCAGAAAGTCCCTGTGCAGAACTTTGCCGCGGCAATCACTATGTTGCTCGGGGGGCGGGTCAAGCTGGCCATCGAAGATGAATACGTTGCCACTTACCAGCTCAACCAGGAACCACTGGCGGTGCGCAATCAGGTTGAGCTGCTGGAGCCGCCGCTGGCCGAGAACAGCCTGCATATCCTGGTGAGCCTCAAGCACCCTGAACACGACGCCATCGTTACTGGGTTCGACCAGGCCATCGCGGCCATGCGCGACGATGGTTCGCTGGCTCGGTTGTTCAAGCGCTACGGCCTATAGGCCCGGTGCGGGCCGGTTGGCAGGCCGCGGCTGTGCCAGATGCGCCGCCATGGTCCGCAAGGGCGCCAGCTGGCGGGCGATCAGGGCCAGCTGGGTTTGCACCAGCCGCTGGCTTTCATCGAGTTCTTCGGGCATCTGCTCCAGTTGTTCAGCCAATGCCTGCTCCTGCTCGTTGTGTACGGCCACGCTGCTGCGTTCGGCCAAGCCCTTGGCGATTTCTTCCAGGCTCGCCGCCAACTGTTCGCCCACACCTGCGATCAGCTCATCGCGTACCGGTTCCGGCAAGCTGGTGCCACGGTGCGCGCCCAGGCCGGAGAGGTAGCTGAGCAAGGTGTGGGAGAGCACCAGAAAGCGAAAGCCGGCATCGGCCTCCTTACGGAAATGCCCTGGCTCGAGCTGCATGTTCGACAGCGTGGTGGACAGCGCCGCATCAGCATTGTGCGCATTGCGCCGGGCCAATCGGTAGGCGAGGTCGTCTCGCTTGCCCTCGGCGTACTGGCGCAATATCTGCCGCAGGTAAGCACTGTTGCAGCTCAGCGTATTGGCCAGCACCTTGTTCAGGCGGCGGCCCTGCCAGTCCGGCAGGAAGAGGAACACTGCCAAGCCGGCGATCAAGCTACCCAGCAGGGTATCGAGCAGGCGCGGCAGGAACAGCCCGTAGCCGTTGCCGGTCTGGTTGAAGCAGAACAGGATCATCAGCGTAATGGCCGCCGTCGCCAGGGTGTAACGGGTAGTGCGGTTGACGAAGAACACCAGCCCCGCGGCGATCGCGAACAAGGACTGGATGACCGGGCTGGGGAAGAGATCGAACAGCGCCCAGCCGACCGTCAGGCCGATCGCCGTGCCGATGATGCGCTGGCCCAGCTTGCGACGCGTGGCGCCGTAACTGGGCTGGCACACGAACAGCGTGGTCAGGATGATCCAATAGCCTTGGCTCGGGTGGATCAGATGCACCATCACATAGCCGATAGTCAGCGCCAATGGCAGGCGCAGCGCATGGCGGAACAGCAAGGAGGTTGGAGTCAACTGCTGGCGCAGCCGCAGCCACACATCCTTGAGGCTGCGCGGCGAGCGGTCCAGCAGGCTGCTGTCGGTGGCCTCTGCCAGGGTGTCGGGGTTGCTCGCGTCGCTGAGCACGTGGTCCAGGGTTCCCAAGTTGGTGGCTAGTGCCCCCAATGAGCGCAACAGGCCTTTCCAGGCCGGATTGCTCTGGATGCGCAGGTGCTCCAGAGAGGCATGCAGGTCGCTCAGTGCCTCGGCGAAGGTGTCGTCGTAAACGAAGGGCTGGCGCAGCTGCAGGGCTTCGGCTAGCCGCTGGCAGGCATTGCCTTGCTGGCGTAGCAGGCGTTGACAGCGAAACAGCACATCGCTGTGGAAGAAGGCCTCGGCCAGGGCGTTGTAGGGGTAATGGGTGGAACTGGCGCGCTCATGAATATCCTGGGCAAGGAAATAGAGCTTCAAATAACGGCTGACCTTCGAGCCAGGGCGTGAGCTGCCCACCCGGTTGAAGATGATTTCCTTGGAGGTGTTCAGCGCCGCCACCACGCGGCCATTCTGCCGAGCCAGCTCGAGCCGCCGGCCTTCAACATCCAGGCCGCGGATGGGTTCGAACAGTGAAGACTTGATCTTCAGGTACAGGCCCAGCTCACGAAACACCCTGGCCAGCCCTTGCTGCACCGGTTGGTTGGAGAACATCGCCTGCCATAGCACCGAGAGCACCCCGTACCACGCCGCGCCGGCCACCAGCAGCGCAGGCTCGTGCCAGTAGCTGGTGAGTTCGCCGCCGCGTTGGTCCACCCCGATCATGGTGTACACGGAGAGAATCAAGGTTGCATAGGCGATCGCCCCGTAGCGTTCGCCCAAAGCCCCAAGCATGGTCAGGGAAAAGCTCGCCAGGGCCATCGCCGTAACGAATACGATCGGGTAAGGGAACAGCAGCTCCACCGAGAACGCGGCGACGCTGAAGCACACCAGCGTCACCAGCAAGGCGGTCAGGCGGCCTTGCCAGTTATCGTCGGTTTCGGCGAGGGCGCTTGCGATGATCCCCAAGAACAACGGGATCAGCATATGCAGCTCGTTCTGCGACCAGCACAGCGCCATGCTCCCGGTGAGGGCGATGAATACCCGAATGCTGTAGCTGAATTTGTCTCGCGCCCAGAGGCGGCGCAGGGTATTCCCGAAAGGTTTCGAAGCCATGGGGGTAGGGCCTGGTCCTGATGTCGCGATCATACAGGAACAAGGGCGCGTTTAAGCGAGGAGCCGGCCCGCTGCTCAGGACGAACAGCTGATTTCCAGATGCTTGCCCCAATCCGGTGGCCGTTGGGCATAGGCTGCCATGCCTTCTTGCGCCTCAAAGGGGCGGCATAGCACTTGGTGCAACCGGCGCACCTCGCTGTAATCGCCAGCTTGCGCCGCTTCGATCGCGTTCTGCGCCAGGTAGTTGCGCAGCACGTACAGCGGGTTCACGGCGTTCATGCGAGCGCTTCGGGCGGTGGACGCCTCGGCCGGCTGGCGTTCCAGCCGGGCCACATAGGCCGCGGCCCAGGCGTCGAACCCGGCAAGGTCGACGAAGTCGTCGCGCAAAAGGCCGAGGGCCGCTTGTGGCGCCAGTTCGCCCAGGCGGCGGAAGAACAGCGTGTAGTCCACGGCGCTGCCCTGCATCAGCTTGAGCAGCCGCTCCACCAGGGCTTGGTCGTCGTCCTCGGCAGTGGTGAGGCCCAGCCGTCGGCGCATCAGGTCCAGGTAGTGCGCCTGGAACAATGGCAGGAACAGCGACAGCGCATCGCGCAGCGCGTCGACCTCGATCAGCGGGGTGAAGGCCTGCGCCAGCGCGCTGAGGTTCCAATGGGCCACGGGCACCTGGTTGCTATAGGCGTAGCGGCCTTGGTCGTCGGAGTGGTTGCAGATGAACTGCGCGTCGAAGTCATCGAGGAACGCGTAGGGGCCGAAGTCGAAGGTCAGGCCGAGGATCGACATGTTGTCGGTGTTCATGACCCCGTGGCAAAAGCCATAGGCCTGCCACTTGGCGATCAGCTCGGCATTGCGCTCGACCACCGTGCGGAACATGGCCAGGTAGGGCTGTTCGGCAGCCAGGCAGTCCGGGAAATGCGCGGCCAGCACGTAGTCTGCCAACTGCTTGTGCAGCTCAGGCTGGCGGGTGTAGTAGAAGTACTCGAAGTGACCGAAGCGCACATGGCTGGGCGACATCCGCAGCAACATGGCCGCTCGTTCCTGCCGTTCACGCCATACCGGGGTGTCCGAGCCGATCACGCAAAGGGCCCGGGTGGTGGGGATGCCCAAGGCGTGCAAGGCTTCGGAGGCAAGGAACTCGCGGATCGACGAGCGCAGCACCGCTCGACCGTCGCCCATCCGCGACCAAGGCGTTTGCCCCGCGCCCTTGAGGTGGAGGTCCCAGTGCTGGCCTGCGTCGTTGAATACTTCGCCGAGAAGTAATCCGCGGCCGTCGCCCAGCTGCGGGTTGTAGTGCCCGAATTGATGGCCGGAATACACCATGGCCCGGGGGTCGGCGTCGGCCCAGAGCTGGTGCCCACTGAAAACCTCGGCGAACAGCGGGGTGTACGCTTCGGTAGGGTCCAGGTCCAGCAGCGCCAGGGCCGCTTCGCTGGCAACCACCAGCCGCGGCGCCTCGATGGGCTCCGGCGTCACGCGGGTCGAAAAGGCGTCGCCCAGGCGAGCGAAGCGGTTATCGAACTCTAGTTCGTCCAACGCTTTCATTGACGCCCCCTGGAAATCAGCCATTACGTATGGGACTGCTCTATACCGGATCGGTTTGATCAGGGTTGGCCCTGCCCACCAGCAGTTGTTCGAAGCCCTCCGGGTTTTTCAGATGGACTTCGAGCTGGCGGAAGGAAATGTTCACGCCATGCTTCTTGAACTCGCGGTTGATGAACCGGTTGATCTCATCCAGCGCCGGGTTCCGGTCGCCCAGGTCCCGCACGTGCATGCGCAGCTCGTGGTCCAGGCTGCTTTCGCCGAACGCCAGGAAATATACGATAGGGGCTGGCTCCTTGAGCACACGCGGGTTCTCATCAGCGGCCTGCAGCAACAGCCGGCGCACGGTGTCCAGGTCTGAGCCGTAGTCCACGCCCACCTTCAGGGTGACCCGGGTGATGGTGTCGGTCAGCGACCAGTTGATCAGTTGGCCGGTGATGAAGGTTTTGTTGGGGACGATGATGTCCTTGCGGTCGAAGTCGGTAATGGTAGTGGCGCGGATGCGGATCTTGCTGACCGTGCCGGAGAGGTTGCCGATGGTGATGGTGTCGCCGATGCGCACCGGTCGCTCGAACAGGATCATGATCCCGGAGATGAAGTTGGCGAAGATCTCTTGCATCCCGAACCCCAGCCCTACCGAGAGGGCCGCCACCAACCATTGCAGTTTGTCCCAGCTCACGCCCAAGGTGGACAGGGTGGTGACGAAGCCGATGCCGGCGATGGTGTAGGACAGCAGGGTCGTGGTGGCGTAGGCGCTGCCCTGGCCCAGGTTGAGCTTGGACAGCACGAACACTTCCAGCAAACCAGGCAGGTTGCCGGCGAGCACGAAGGTGATGCCGATGATCACCAGGGCGCCCAGGAGATCCCCGAGGCTGATCGGCACCCTGCTCATGCTGGTGCCGGTGCCGCTGGTGTATTCGTACAGGGTAATGTTGTCCAGGTAGGCAAACACGCTGATCAGGTCCGACCATACCCAGTAGAGCGCGCCGAGGAAGCTGCCAAGCAGCACCAGCCGGATCAACCGCAACGACTGCTGGTTGACCTGGTCGATGTCCAGGGTGGGCTCCTCGATCAGGGTTTCCGGGTCGCCGCCGGTTTCGCGCGTTGCCTGGCGCTTGCTCAGGGCGCGGTTATAGGCCAGGCGCCGGGCCGCGACGCTCAGGCCGCGAACGAACGCCGCCTCGATGACCAGCCAGAACATCAGCAAGTAGAGGGTGGCGATCAGGCGGTCGGTGAGCTTGAGGGCGGTGTAGTAGTAGCCAAAGCACACCGCCAGGAACAAGCCGACCGGCAGCAAGGTGAAGAGCACGGCGATCAGCTTGCGGAACAACGAGGCATTGCTGTGGTTGGGGCTCGACAACAGCAACCGGCTGAGCAGCCAGGCCATGAGGGCGAAGCAGGTCAGCACCACCAGGATGCCCAGGGTGTCTTCGGCGAGGCCGGACGGTTGCAACTCCGCTACCGCAACCACGGCCACCAGCGCCATGACCACGATACCCAGCCTGCGCACCCAGCCCTGTAGAAAGGCCACCTGCGCCTTGTCCCAGCGGAAGTGCAGCTCCGCCACCCCGCCGGGTGACAGCACCCGGTAGGCGGTATAGAACATCAGCCAGGCCTTGGCCATTTGCAGCAAGGCCGAGCCCAGGCTGAGGTTCTGCCCGCGGGCGTCGATCTGGAGGGCGATGCCACACACCGCGAGGGCCAATGCGACGGGCATCGCCAGCAGCACGTTGACCAGAATGGCCAGGGGGGTATTCCACTGGCTGTCACGGCGGAAGTGCCCGACGTTGCGGTGCACCTGGTTGAGCTTGCCGTAGAGGTAACTGCGCCGCCACAGCAGCGCGCCTATCACCAGCAGCAGCGGGAGAAACAGCAGCGGGCGCTGGGCCAGACCTTCGGCCAGTTCGCTGACACTCGACGCCCAAGGCAGGGTTGTGACCTGCGCGGCCAGCCGGCGCGGCAGGTTGCCCAGCCATTCGGTGTCCAGCGGCCTGTTGCTGGGTATCCAGAACATCTGCTCGTCCAGCGTGGCCCTTAGGCTTTGGGCGGTATCAAGCAATTGCTTCTGGTTGAGCTGGAGCGTGATGGATTCGTTCAGCAAGGCGCTCAGCTCGCGGTTCAGCCGCTCGAGCAGGTCTGCGCGGGTCACCGCGATGTCCAGCAAAGACTTGCGCAGCGCGGGGGTGACGTCTTCGGCCGGCTGGGTGGCGATCAGGCTGTCCACATAGGCCGCCGGGCTGCTTAGTGCCTCGCGCTGTTGGTTGACCTCGAACTGATACAGGCGAATGTCGGCGATCTTGTCCGCCAGGTTACGGTCCACCTTGAGCGCGGGCAGGGCCTGCTTTTGCGTGTAGAGGATCTTGGACAGCAGCAGGCTGCCCTTGAGCACGCTGATCTGTTCGTCCAGCGCCTGGTCGGCCTGGGTGAGGGTATCGAGCTGCTGCCGCGTATGCAGGTTGCGCTGGGTCAGCTCATTGAGTTCATCCGTGCTGCGCAGCAGGTAGTCCGAGAGCTTGACGTTGGTTGCGCTCTGGGTAGCCAACAGGCTGCTGTTGCCAGCCTTCTGCGCCTCCAGCGACTGCTGGGTGACGGTTTCCTGGGACTGCGCCAGGCGCTTCTGGTTGATCAGCGATTGCAGGTCCTGCACCTCTTGGGCGAGGCGGCCGATCTTCTCGATCAGCAGGTCATGCTGGCTGTTGCCCAGGTCCTGCAGCAGGCTGTTGCCGGCCAGCTCCTGGCGACGCAAGGCGATCAGTGCGGCCAGTGACGCTTGCTCGGCGAGGTACTGGTTGCGCAGGTCGGCACTGACCAGCTTGCCGCTTTCCCTGCCGTTCTTAAGGGTGGCGTTGATCTGCTGGATGCGGCTTTGCGCGTCGGCGATTTCGGTCTGGGAGCGCTCCGGCCGCGTTTGCGCCGCGATACTCAGGGTGTTGGCGTCGCCGAGCGCTCGCTGCAGGTCACTCTGCTGGGCGCCTCGGTCGGCCAGCAGTTGTTCGAGCTGAGGCACGGTCATGGTGGCATAGCGCTGCGCAACCGGGAGGATACGAGTGGCCTTCAGGCGATCCAGGTCACGCTGATTGTCAGCGGTCTGCCGGGGCGCTTCGGCGATCTGCTGCTTGACCGCGGTGAGCTGCTGCTCACGATCAGCCTTCTGCGCCAGGAAGGTCAGGGTTTGCTCGAGCACCTGCTCCAGGGCTTTTTGGTCCGCATCCGACAGCTTGCGGTCGGCGATGTGGTCCAGGCTTTGCTGGATGGTATCGGTCGTTGGGGCATCCGCCGCGAACGCCGGAATGGTTAGCAACCCGAGCAGGGCGGTGCACAGTAGAGCGCGCAAGATTGGCATGTTCAGAGGCAGGTCAAATGACTGAACGCGGTATTTTACGGGCTTTAGACCAACTACGGCCACCGCTGTCGGCGTGGGCGATGCCCGCGAACCGCTGTGGCGCTGTTCGCAGGCTACGCACACGCCCATGCGCGGCTACAAAAACAGCCCTGGCCCTGGCTTGGCTCCCTCGGGGAAGCGCACACCCACCTTGGCGATGCGGTTGGAATCCATGGCGGCGACGGTCCACAGGGTGCTGTTCCATTCCACCTGGTCGCCGACCACTGGCGCCCCGCCAACGCGGTGGCTGATGAACCGGCCAAGGGTGGTCTGCGGGTCTTCGCCGTCGAGCTGAAGGCCATAGAGCGCCGCTACCGCGCCCAGCTCGGCATCGCCTTCGAGAACGAAGTCGCCGAAGAAACGCAGGTCCAGCCCTCGCTGCGGTGCCTGGCTGAACAGCTTGCCCAGGGCAGGCAGGTCATGCTCATGGCCGATGACGCAGAGAATATCGTCGACCTCCAGTACCGTGCTCCCCGAGGGGTGCAAGAGTTGTTCGTGGCGAAACAGCGCGGCGATGCGCGTGCCTTCGGGCATCTTGAGCTCCCGCAAGGCAGCGCCGATGCACCACTTTTCTACGCCCAGACGGTAGACGAACAGCTCCCACTCGCTGGTGTGGTGCACTTCCAGGGCGGAACGGGAAATAGGTGCCGGGTCTGGCGGTACCGTGACCTTCAACAGCCTGGCAACCCACGGCAAGCTGGTGCCCTGCACGAGCAACGAAACCAGCACGATAAAGAACGCCAGGTTGAAGTACAGCTGGGCTTGGGGTAGCCCCGCCATCAGCGGGAACACGGCCAGGATGATCGGCACTGCGCCGCGCAGGCCCACCCAGCTGATGAAGACCTTTTCGCGGCCATGGAAGGCCTTGAACGGAATCAAGCCGACCGCCACCGACAGCGGCCGTGCGAACAGGATCATCCACAGCGCCAAACCCAACGCCGGCAAGGCGATCGGCAACAGCTCGTGCGGGGTAACCAACAGCCCGAGCACCAGGAACATGCCGATCTGCGCCAGCCAGGCCATGCCGTCGAGCATATGGAGGATGCCGTGGCGGCTGCGAATCGGCCGGTTGCCCAACACCAACCCGCACAAGTACACCGCCAGGAAACCGCTACCATGCACAGCGTTGGTCAGCGCGAACACCGCCAGGCCGCCGCTGATGACCAGCAAGGGATAGAGCCCGTTCGCGAGGTTAATGCGGTTGACCAGATAAAGCATTACCCAGCCCCCGCCCAGCCCCAGCAAGCTACCGATGCCGAACTCGCGCACCAAATGCAGCAGCAGGCTCAGGTGAAAGCCGTTTTCCCCGCTGGCGAGCGCATCGATCAAGGTGACGGTGAGGAACACCGCCATCGGGTCGTTACTGCCGGACTCGATCTCCAGGGTGGCGGACACCCGCTCGTTCAGGCCCTTCCCGCCCAGCAGCGAGAACACTGCGGCGGCGTCCGTGGAACCGACGATCGCGCCGATCAGCAGGCCCTGCATCAAGTTCAGGTTAAACAGCCAGGCGGCCACCAAGCCTGTCAGCCCGGTGGTGATCAGCACCCCTACGGTGGCGAGCGACAACGCCGGCCAGAGGGCGACTCGGAAGCTGGCCACGCGCGTGCGCAGGCCGCCATCGAGCAGGATCACGGCCAGCGCGAGGTTGCCGACCAGGTAGGCAGTGGGGTAGTTGTCGAACACGATCCCGGCGCCGTCGACGCCCGCCACCATGCCGACCGCAAGAATAATGACCAGGATTGGGATGCCGAGCCGCGAGGACAGCGAGCTGACCAGAATGCTCGCACCGACCAGCAACGCGCCGATCAGAAACAGGCTGTTGATGGTAGCGGCATCCAAGGGCAGTACTCCGTTCAAAATCCAGGGGGAGGCACGTGCAGAGAACGTGCCAACCGATTCTAACCCGCGCCTTTGGTCTTCTGTCAAAGCGCATTGCCGATAACACCACGCGAGCGGCAGCCACCCAAACGAAAACGGCCCGGCGAATCGCCGAGCCGTTTTGCGCTACAGGCCGCTGTCAGCCGATGGTCATCAGGCTGGCGTTACCGCCCGCGGCAGCGGTGTTTACGCTCACCGCACGTTCGATCACCAAGCGTTCCAGGGCGATGTTGGTCTCGCCGTGGGATAGCCCCTGCACGCCGACAATGGCGCCGGCACGCGCCGCGATGGTTTCGCATACCCCGCGCAGCTGGTCCGAGTCGCCGTGGTGGATCACTGCGTCGAACGCTGCTTCGTCACGCTTCCAGTCAGCGATCAGTTGCACGCGGCCCTGAACGTCCTTGGGCAACCGGCCAAACAGCGTGCGTGCCACGTCGCCTTCGACCATAACCGCGCGGCTGCCGACCGCCAGCACCGCCGCCAATTGGCAGAGCAGGTCGGCTTCGGTATCCGCCAGGCAGAGCACGTGTTCACGCGGCAGGATCACATAGCTGTTGCGCTCGCCGGTGGGGCCAGGCAGCAAGCGTGAAACCCCACTCTGGGACTGCGCCGCGAACTGGTTGCACAGGTCCACCAGGCTCGACTGCTGGGTGTTTTCGGCCCACGCCTTGAGCGAGTGCAGAGGCTTGAGCAGTGCATCGTGAACGCGGCTGTCTGGGGAGCTCAGGTCGCTGCGGTCGAAGGTCCGGCTGACTGCATCCGCCGGGCGCGTGGACAGCAGGCGATACAGGTACAGCGGCCCACCGGCTTTTGGCCCGGTGCCCGAGAGGCCCTCGCCGCCGAAAGGCTGCACGCCCACCACAGCGCCGACCACGTTGCGGTTCACATAGATGTTGCCCGCATTGATGCTTTCGGTGACCTTGGCGATGGTTTCGTCGATGCGGGTATGCACGCCCAGGGTCAGGCCATAGCCCGAGCCGTTGATCTGGCCGATGAGCGCATCGAGTTCCCGGCGCTTGTAGCGCACCACATGCAATACCGGGCCGAAGATCTCGCGCTTGAGCTCATCGAAGCTTTCCAGCTCGATCAACGTTGGCATCACGAAAGTGCCACGGCGGCATTCGGCGGTGTCGGCGATCGCCACCTGATACACCGTGCGGCCTTTTTCGCGCATGGCCTGGATGTGTTGCTCGATGCCAGCTTTGGCTTCGGCGTCGATCACTGGGCCGATGTCTACGGCGAGGCGCTCCGGGTTGCCGAGGCGGGCCTGGGCCATGGCGCCCTTGAGCATCTCGATGACACGGTCGGCGCTGTCTTCCTGCACGCACAGCACTCGCAGCGCCGAGCAGCGCTGGCCGGCGCTGTCGAACGCTGAGGACACCACGTCGATCACTACCTGCTCGGTGAGCGCCGAGGAATCCACGATCATTGCGTTTTGCCCGCCGGTTTCGGCGATCAGCGGAATCGGCCGGCCCTGGCTGTCGAGGCGCCCGGCGATGTTGCGTTGCAGCAGCCTTGCCACATCGGTGGAGCCGGTGAACATCACGCCCTTCACGCGCTCGTCGCCCACAAGGCCGGCGCCCACGGTTTCACCGCGGCCAGGCAGCAGCTGTACCACGCCCTCGGGAATCCCGGCTTCGAGCAGAAGGCGTACGGCCTGCGCCGCCACCAGGGGGGTTTGCTCCGCGGGCTTGGCCAGCACCGGGTTACCAGCGGCCAAGGCTGCGGCGACCTGGCCGGTGAAGATGGCCAGCGGGAAGTTCCATGGGCTGATGCAGACCACCGGGCCCAGAGGCCGGTGAGCGTCGTTGTTGAAGTCGTGGCGCGCCTGCACGGCGTAGTAGCGGAGGAAGTCTACCGCCTCGCGTACCTCGGCGATGGCGTTGGCGAAGGTCTTGCCCGCCTCGCGTACCAGCAGGCCCATCAGCGGCTGGATCTGCGCTTCCATCTGGTCGGCGGCGCGTTCCAGGATGGCGGCACGCTCGGCCGGCGGAGTGGCTTGCCAGATCGGCCCGTTGATCAGCGCGCATTGGATGGCGGCGTCCACATCGGCCACGTCGGCTTCTTGCACATGGCCAACCACGTCACGGTGATCGGAGGGGTTGAGTACCGGCTGTGCGGTGCCTGGCGTAGGTTCACAGCCCAGCATCGGGCCGGCTTTCCAGTCGTTGTGGGCAGTGGCCAGCAGGGCGCTGCTCAGCGACGCCAGGCGGTGTTCGTTGGCGAGGTCGATACCGGCGGAGTTGCTCCGCTCGCTGCCGTAAAGGTCACGCGGCAATGGAATGCGTGGGTGCGGCAGGCCAAGGACGCTTTCCTGGCTGCCCATGCGCTCAATGGTGGAGACAGGATCGGCGACCAGTTCCTGGATGGAAATGGAGTGATCGGCAATGCGGTTGACGAACGACGTGTTCGCCCCGTTCTCCAGCAGCCGGCGGACGAGGTAGGCCAGGAGCGTTTCGTGGGTGCCGACCGGTGCGTACACGCGGCACGGCCGGTTGAGCTTGCCATCGGCGACCTTGCCCACGACCTGTTCGTACAGCGGCTCGCCCATGCCGTGCAGGCATTGGAATTCGTACTGGCCAGGGTAATAGTTCTGCCCGGCGATCTGGTAGATGGCCGCCAGGGTGTGGGCGTTGTGCGTGGCGAACTGCGGGTAGATGGCCTCAGGCACCGAGAGCAGCTTGCGGGCACAGGCGATGTAGGACACGTCGGTGTACACCTTGCGGGTGTAGACCGGATAGCCTTCGAGGCCTTCGACTTGGGCGCGCTTGATCTCGCTGTCCCAGTAAGCGCCCTTGACCAGGCGGATCATCAGCCGGTGGCGGCTGCGGCGAGCGAGGTCGATGACGTAGTCGATCACATAGGGGCAACGCTTCTGATAGGCCTGGATCACGAACCCGATGCCGTTCCAGCCGGCCAGTTGCGGTTCGAAGCACAGGCGCTCGAGCAAATCGAGCGACAGCTCCAGGCGGTCCGCTTCCTCGGCGTCGATGTTCAGGCCGATGTCGTACTGCTTGGCCAGCAGGGTAAGCGACAGCAGGCGCGGGTATAGCTCTTCCATCACACGCTCGTACTGTGCGCGGCTGTAGCGGGGGTGCAGCGCCGACAGCTTGATGGAAATGCCAGGGCCTTCATAAATGCCGCGGCCATGCGAGGCTTTGCCGATGGAATGAATCGCTTGCTCGTAGGACGCCAGGTACTTCTGCGCGTCGTGCTCGGTGAGCGCTGCCTCGCCCAGCATGTCGTACGAGTAGCGGAAGCCCTTGCTTTCGAATTTGCTGGCATTGGCCAGGGCTTCGGCGATGGTTTCGCCGGTGACGAACTGCTCGCCCATCAGGCGCATGGCCATGTCCACGCCCTTGCGGATCATCGGCTCGCCGCTCTTGCCGATGATCCGGCTCAGCGAGGAGGTCAGGCCAGTCTCGTTATGGGTGGACACCAGCTTGCCGGTCAGCAGCAGGCCCCAGGTGGCGGCGTTCACGAACAGCGACGGGCTGTTGCCCAGGTGGGGCTGCCAGTTGCCGTTGCTGATCTTGTCGCGGATCAGTGCATCGCGAGTGCCTTTGTCCGGAATACGCAGCAGTGCCTCGGCCAGGCACATCAGGGCCACGCCCTCCTGGGATGACAGCGAAAACTCTTGCAGCAGGCCTTGCACCAGGCCGGCGCGGCCGGTGGCGTTCTTCTGGTTGCGCAGTTTTTCGGCGATGCCGGCAGCCAGCTTGTTCGCGGCCTCGGCCATGCTTGCCGGCAGGCGCGCCTGCTCCAGCAGCATCGGAACCATTTCCTGCTCGGGGCGGCGGTAGGCACCGGTAATGGCGGCACGCAACACCGACTGCGGATGGATGCTCTCGGCGAACTCCAGGAAACACTGATGAGCCGTGTCGACCTGCACCTCACCCGCATCGTCGTTGGCGATGGCAGCGCTGCCATCGAGCTCGGTCAAGGACGCACCACCCTCGAGTTTCTCCAGATAATTGAAGATCGCTTGCTTGATCAGCCAATGCGGCGTGCGGTCGATGGACTGCGCCGCAGCCTTCAAGCGCTCGCGGGTCGGGTCGTCAAGTTTGACCCCAAGGGTGGTCGTCGCCATTTAATTATCCTCATCGGGTTGCCACTGTCGCGTGGCTTGTGCGTGGCGGCAAGATTATCCGGGCCCCGAATGGGGTGCAACCCGGTGCAACCCAAATAGTTGAACTATTTCCCAGGCGGTTCGGCGGCGCGGAGCCGCGCAGATCACTGCACTCAGAGAGTGCGCTCAGCGTTGCCCAGCTTCTTTGAGGTTTAAGACGCTTCCCAAACATGTGTAGGACTATTCCTAAAGCGCTGGAGCTCACTTGAAAGGGTAGTTGCGCTCTCCCTAGGATGCGCCCTCTCGGTGCAACCAAGGTGCACCTCCAATAACAAGGACCTGAGTACCGAATGAGCCTGAGCAACCCAACCCTGATCGCTTTTCTGGTCTATATCAGCGTCATGCTGCTGATCGGCCTATTGGCCTGGCGCGCAACGCGGGACCTTTCCGACTACATCCTTGGTGGCCGACGGCTCGGCGGCGTGGTGACCGCGTTGTCCGCTGGCGCTTCGGACATGAGCGGCTGGCTGCTGATGGGCCTACCAGGCGCCATTTACATGAGCGGGCTGTCGGAAGCCTGGATCGCCTTGGGGCTGATCGTGGGCGCCTACCTGAACTGGCGCTTGGTGGCCGGGCGCCTTCGAGTGCACACCGAGTACAGTGGTGATGCATTGACGCTTCCGGATTATTTCTCCGCCCGCTTCAACGACCACAGCGGCCTGCTTCGGGTCATTTGCGCGGTAGTGATCCTGGTGTTCTTCACCATTTATTGCGCCTCGGGCATCGTCGCCGGCGCGCGGTTGTTCGAAAGCACCTTCGGCCTGCCGTATGAAACCGCGCTGTGGGTAGGTGCCGCCGCCACTATCGCTTACACCTTCATCGGCGGCTTCCTCGCGGTCAGCTGGACCGACACCGTGCAGGCGTCGCTGATGCTCTTCGCGCTGATCCTCACCCCTATCGTGGTGCTGCTGGCCACTGGGGGCGTGGACACGACCTTCCTGCACATTGAAAGCGCCAACATCGCGAGCTTCGACATGTTCCGCGATAAAACCTGGATCGGCATCGTCTCGCTGCTTGCTTGGGGCCTGGGCTATTTCGGCCAGCCGCATATCCTGGCGCGCTTCATGGCCGCGGACTCGGTGAAATCCATTACCCGCGCCCGGCGCATTTCCATGTCGTGGATGATCCTCTGCCTCGGCGGCACCTGCGCCGTTGGCTTCTTCGGCATCGGCTACTTCCATGCCAACCCGGCGCTGGCCAGCGCGGTCACGGAAAACCCTGAGCGGATCTTTATCGAAATCGCAAAACTGCTGTTCAACCCCTGGGTGGCCGGCGTGCTGCTGTCGGCCATCCTGGCGGCGGTGATGAGTACCCTCAGCTGCCAGCTGCTGGTGTGCTCCAGCTCGTTAACAGAGGACTTTTACCGGCACTTCCTGCGCAAGGCCGCTTCGCAGCGCGAACTGGTGTGGGTCGGCCGGGGCATGGTGTTGCTGGTGGCGCTGGTCTCCATCGCCCTGGCTGCGGACCCCAACAGCCGCGTGCTGGGCTTGGTCAGCTATGCATGGGCCGGTTTTGGCGCGGCCTTCGGCCCGGTGGTGATCATCTCTGTGCTGTGGAAAGGCATGAGCCGCAACGGCGCCTTGGCAGGGATCGTTACCGGCGCGACCACCGTAGTCTTGTGGAAGCTCTACGGCCACCAGGATGTGTACGAAATCATTCCCGGCTTTGCCCTGGCTTGCCTGGCGATCGTATTGGTGAGCCGCCTCGGCACGCCGTGCGAAACCGTAAAGCAGCGTTTCGACGCAGCGGACAAAGCCTGGCGCGCTGAGCGCGGATGAACGCCACCCGGCCCCTGGCCTTTGGCTCTGGGGCCGGTGCGCGGTAAACTCCGGCACCCCGCAGGAGTAACCATGAACTACCGCCACGCCTTCCATGCCGGCAACCACGCCGATGTTTTCAAACACTTGGTGTTGAGCCGCCTGATTGCACTGATGTCGCGCAAGGAACAACCGTTCGCCTATCTGGACACTCATGCCGGTGTGGGCCTGTATGACCTGCAAGGTGACCAGGCCAGCCGCACCGGCGAGTACCTGGAGGGGGTTGCCCGCTTGTGGCAAGCCGAGAACCCGCCGGAACTGGCGGCCGACTACCTGCGCATCCTGCGCAAGCTCAACCCTGATGGCGAATTGCGTTACTACCCTGGCTCTCCCGAGCTGGCACGCCGGCTAGCGCGGCAGCAGGACAGCCTGCAGTTCAATGAAAAGCATCCTGACGATGGCCTTGCGCTCAAGGACAACATGAAGCGCGACCCGCGCGTGGCCGTGCACCGGGGCGAGGGCTGGCATGTGCCGAGGGCGCTGCTGCCCACGCCAGAAAAGCGCGCCGTGATGCTGATCGACCCCCCCTTCGAGCAGCCGGATGAGCTACAGCGCTGCACCCGGGCGGTCAAGGAGGCCGTTGCCCGTATGCGCCAGACCGTCGTGGTGGTGTGGTATCCGATCAAGGATGAGAAAAGCCTGCGACGCTTTTATCAGGAGCTCACCAGTACCGGCGCGCCCAAGCTGCTGAAGGTCGAGTTGTTCGTGCATCCGGCTGACAGCGGCGAGCGGCTGAACGGCTCTGGCCTGGCCATTGCCAACCCGCCATGGGGGCTCGAGGATGAGCTCAAGGCGCTGCTGCCATGGCTCGCCGAGTTGCTCGGGCAGAGCGGTGGCAGCTGGCGCATGGATTGGCCGATTCCCGAATAGAAGCAAGCAAAAACCACGCACCTTAGGGCCCCCGAACCCTAAGGTCCGCGAACCCGTACGCCTGGATCAGGCTGGCAGGCAAACCCCAGTGCCGCCGATGCCGCAATAGCCACCCGGGTTTTTCGCCAGGTATTGCTGGTGGTACGCCTCGGCGTAGAAGAAGGTCGGCGCTGCCTGGATGTCCGTGGTGATGTCTGGGTGCCCGGCCTTGCGCAATTCGCCCTGGAAGGCTTCGCGGCTGGCGAGCGCCGCATGCAACTGAGCTTCGCTGGTGGTGAAGATCACCGAGCGGTATTGAGTTCCAACGTCGTTGCCCTGGCGCATGCCTTGAGTGGGGTTATGGGATTCCCAGAACACCTTGAGCAGGTCTTCGTAGCGGGTTTCGCCAGGGTTGAACACCACCATCACCACTTCGCTGTGCCCGGTCAGCCCTGAGCACACTTCTTCATAAGTAGGGTTTGGGGTATGGCCGCCGGCATAACCGACCGCCGTGGTGTACACGCCGGGTTGTTGCCACAGGCGCCGCTCGGCGCCCCAGAAGCAGCCAAGGCCGAAGTAGGCCACTTCGAGGCCTTCAGGGAAGGGCGCTTGCAACGGCTGGCCGTTTACAAAATGTTCAGCCGGCACCGCCATGGGTGTGTCACGACCAGGCAGTGCCTGCTGTGCCGTAGGCAGTTCGTTTTTGTTCACGAGGATTTCCGAGCGCAAGACCATGGTGTTCTCCGCAGAAGGTCAGTCACAGGCTCACAGTGTGCCCGAGCCGAGCGCGGCTGTCAGGTCGCCGGGCCCCGCGGGTAACGCTTGAGTGCGTCGACCAGCCTCGCCGACGGAATCGGCCGGTCGAACAGGTAGCCCTGGCCTACGTCGCAGCGGTGGCGGCGGAGGAAGTTGAGCTGCTCGGCGGTCTCGATCCCTTCAGCCACCACCTTGAGCTTGAGGTTATGGGCCATGGCGATCACCGCAGAGGTGATTTCCATGTCGTCCTGGCTGGTGGGGATGTCGTTGATGAAGCTGCGATCGATCTTGATGATGTCGATCGGGAATTTCTTCAGGTAGCTCAGCGACGAATAACCCGTGCCGAAGTCGTCCATGGCCAACGACAGGCCCAGGCCTTTCAGCTGGCCCAGCAGCTGGCGGGTGTCTTCAGTGGCTTCCAACAGCAGGCCTTCGGTCAGCTCGAGCTCCAGCAGGTTGGGCGCGAGTTTTTCTTCGGTGAGAATCTGGCTGATCGAGGCGACCAGGTCCGGATCGGAAAACTGCTTGGGCGACAGGTTGATGGCCACATGCAGCGGCCCGTAGCCCGCCGCCGTAAGCTGTTTGCTCATGCGGCAGGCCTGGCGCACCACCCATTTGCCGATGGGGATGATCAGCCCGGTTTCTTCAGCCACGCTGATGAATTGATCCGGGCGGATCATGCCTTTTTCCGGATGGTTCCAGCGCAGCAGTGCTTCCATTCCCAGCAGCCGGCCGGAGCGCAGGCATAGCTTGGGCTGGTAGAAGACCTCGAGTTCGTTCTGGGTCAGGGCGCGGCGCAGGTTGTTTTCCACAAACAGCTTGTAGCTGGCCTCAGCGTTCAGCGCTTCGGTAAACAGCTGCACTTGGTGCTTGCCGTTGGCCTTGGCCTTGTGCAGCGCCAGGCCGGCGTTTTTCATCAGCGTTTGCGGGTCCCGGCCATGCAGGGGCGCGCACGCCAAGCCCACCGAGGCCGTAACGTTGATCAACTGATTGTCGACGAACATGGGCTTGTCGAGGGTTTTGAGCACTTGCAACGCCAGCTGCTGCCCGGCTTCGGGATCGGTATCGTCCAGCAGCACGGCGAACTCATTGCTGGCGAAGCGGGCGAGGGTGCCCGAAGGGCTCAAGCTGTTGCGCAGGCGGCGGGCAAGGCTGATCAGCAGCTTGTCGCCGGTTTGATGACCGAGGCTATCGTTGATGCGCTTGAAGTTGTCGATGTCCACCAGCATCAAGGCCAGCGGTGTTTCCACGTCTGTGGCGAAACGCTCGTCCAGGCTGCGGATAAAGGCCGGCCGGTTGCCCAGGTTGGTGAGGTTGTCGGTATAGGCCAGCCGCTCGATGCGCTGTTGCGCCAGCTTGGACTGGGTGATGTCCTCGTAGATGCCGATGTAATGCGTCAGCTCCCGATGGTCATTGAATACCTTGGAAATCGACAGTTGGCCCCAGTAGGGTTCCAGGTTCTTGCGCCGGCTTTTGAATTCGCCTTGCCAGCTGTTGCTCTTGGCCAGGCTAGAGGGCGCATCGAACAGCAGTTCGCTGAGGTTTTCCAGCGCAGGAAGCTCGGCCAGTCGATGGCCGTGGACTTCGTCGGACGTGTATTGGGTGATGGCGGTGAAGCTGGGGTTCACGTACTCCACCACGCCGTCGCAGTTGACCAGCAAAAAGGCGTTAGCACTCTGCTCCACGGCACGCTGGAACAAATGCAGCGCGCTCGCCGCGGTGCGCCGATTGTGGCTGGTGATGACTTGCGCGAACTGGTCGGCCAGCTCGCCAGCGAAGGCGATTTCGTCCGACTGCCAGGCGCGCTCTACACCGCGCTGCTCCAGGCAAAGCACCCCCACCACCTGGCCGTCCACTCGAACACTGGCGTCGAGCACGGAACCTGCGTCTCCCCGCCGCGAGGCGGCAGTCAGGTCGCGAATGCGTGGGTCACCGGTGGGGTTGTTGGCGTCCACGGCACGGCTGCGGTGCAGTGCATCGAGGTAGTCGGGGTAACGGCTCGCATCGATCGGGGCGGGAATGCTGTAGGTCTTGGTGGAAGCGTTGTAGGCCACGATCGGCACCAGCCGCTGCCCTTCGAGGTGCCAGATGCTGGTGCCGTCGATCTGGAAGATCTCGCAGGCGCTGCGGGTGATCAGCTCTGCCGCTTCGCGCAGGGGATCATTGGTGCTGTAGCGTTGGCGCGCCAGGCGCAGGATAAGATCCTGCTGGCCGCGCACCCGCTCCAGGTGCTGGAGTTGCTCGCGTTGGGCGCGCTGGTTGAGTTCCAGGGCGATCTGCAGGCGGCCGTTCTGGGTCTCCAGTTCGCCGTGCTCGACGTCCGGCGCTTCGCTGGCCAGGTCGTCCACGGCCAGCAAGTACCCGCGCAGCAGCTGCCGATTGTGCTGCTTATAAGGTTCACCCACTTCGAGGATGTTGATCGGCCCGTCACTGGCGTGCAGCACATAGCGCACCAGGTAATACGCACGCTTGGCCAGCTGCGCCTGGATGGCGTCGTGCAACTGATAGCGGGCTTCTGGTTCCATCAAGCTGGCGTATGGCGAGCCGATGAGCGCACACAGCTCGGCCGCGGGCAGGCCGAAGTCTTTTTCGCAGCTGGGGTCCAGATACAGCAGGGCCCAATTCGCCTCGTTCAGCCGCTCGAAACGCAGCATGCCTAGGCGCGAGGGCACCGGCAGCTGCGTAACGACCTCGGCCGCCATACGAGTGGCGGCATCCGGCTGGCTTTTCATCGAGAACTCGCTTCAGAAATACGGGTTGCGCAGATCCGTCTGGTGGATGTTGTCGCGTGTAGCAAGGTTGCATCATGCCGCTGCGGCTGACAAGCGATACAGTGGCCCTATGCCTTCATGCGGTAGGTTAAACGTCGGTTTTCTTACAAACATTGCGCCGAAATGCCGGCAACGAAGCCGCTTCACTATAGTTGACATCTATTTGGCGTCAAATGGATGAACTTCATGTCTGTGATGCAGCCGAGGGTAGCAGATCGCTTACGTAAAGCTGCAAAAAAAACCCCGCCGGAGCGGGGTTGAGGTTTTCGAGCGTAGCAGCCCAAAACAGTGATGCCGCGTAGAAGCTACGCGGCGAGTTCATTACAGAAGCAGCGTACGAATGTCGCCGAGCACATCGCCCAACCGTTTGGTGAAACGGGCAGCGGCGGCGCCGTTGATCACGCGGTGGTCGTACGAGAGCGACAGCGGCAGCATCAGCTTGGGTTGGAACGCTTTGCCATCCCATACCGGCTGCATGGTCGCCTTGGACACGCCCAAGATGGCCACTTCCGGCGCGTTGACGATAGGCGTGAAGCCCGTACCGCCAATATGGCCGAGGCTGGAGATGGTAAAGCAGGCGCCTTGCATGTCGTCCGAAGCCAGCTTCTTGGTGCGGGCCTTCTCTGCCAGGGCCGCGGCCTCGGCCGCCAGCTGCAGCAGGCTCTTCTGGTCAACGTTCTTGATCACCGGCACCAGCAGCCCATCTGGCGTGTCCACGGCGAAGCCGATGTGCACGTACTTCTTGCGAATGATCGCCTTGCCGCTCGGGGCCAGCGAACTGTTGAAGTCCGGCAGTTCCTTGAGCAGGTGCGCGCAGGCCTTGAGCAGCAACGGCAGCACGGTCAGCTTCACGCCGGCCTTTTCAGCTACGGCTTTCTGAGCCACGCGGAAAGCTTCCAGCTCCGTGATGTCGGCTTGGTCGAACTGGGTCACATGCGGGACGTTGAGCCAGCTGCGGTGCAGGTTGGCCGCGCCAACCTGCATCAGGCGGGTCATCGGCACTTCTTCGATTTCGCCGAAGCGGCTGAAGTCCACCACCGGTACCGGCGGGATGCCCGCGCCGCCCGTGGCCGCAGTGGCGGCAGGCGCCTCCTTGGCCTTGGTCATCATGGTTTTGACGTACGCCTGCACGTCTTCCTTGAGGATGCGGCCGTGCGGGCCGGTGGCCGATACCTGGGCCAGGTCCACGCCGAACTCGCGGGCCAGCAGACGTACAGCGGGGCCCGCGTGTACCTTGCCGCTCGGTGCCGCGGGCGCGGCAGCGGGGGCAGGTGCGCTGGCCGGCTTGGCCGCGCTGGTCGCGGGCGCGGATGCCGAGGGAGCGGACGCTGGTGCCGGAGCGGCCTGGGCTGCTGGCGCCGGGGCGCTACCGGCAACTTTCAGCTTGAGGATCAGGTCGCCGGTGCCGACTTCGCTTTCCAGCTGGGCGATCACGCTTTCCACCACGCCCGCTTCCGGCGAAGGGATCTCCATGCTGGCCTTGTCGGATTCCAGGGTGATCAGCGACTGGTCTTTCTCTACTTTGTCGCCGGCCTTGACCAGTACTTCGATGATCTTGGCTTTGCCAGACGAGCCGATGTCCGGCACGTGGATGTCCTTCACGCTATCTGCCACTGGCGCAGCTGCAGGCGCGCTCGCGGCGGCCGGAGCCGCGGCGGGAGCGGGGGCGGGTGCCGAAGCAGCCGCGGTATTGGCAGCCTGGGTGGGCGCCGAACCCGCGCCCTTGAGCTTGAGGATCAAGTCACCGGTGCCCACTTCGTCGTTCAGGTTGACACTGATGCTTTCAACGACGCCCGCCGCGGGAGAGGGAATCTCCATGCTGGCTTTGTCCGACTCCAGGGTAATCAGGGACTGATCCGCCTCGACGGTGTCGCCGACCTTCACCTGGATCTCGATAACCTGGGCCTTGCCCGACGAACCGATGTCCGGCACGTTCACGTCCTGGCTGGCGCCCTGGCCCGCAGCGCTGGGCGCGGGTGCCGAGGCGGGGGCCGCCGGGCGGGTTTCCTCGGCCTCGTCCGGAGCGCTGGTCGGCGCCGCTTCGGCGGCAGGCTCAGCAGCCTGGCCGCCTTCGATATCCAGCTCCAGCAGTTCGTCGCCTTCCTTCAGGCGATCGCCCAGCTTGACCTTGATGGCCTTGACCACCCCGGCTTTGGGGGCGGGCACTTCCATGCTGGCTTTGTCTGACTCGAGTGTCACCAGGCTTTGCTCGGCTTCGATGCGGTCGCCGACCTTGACCTGAATCTCGATAACTTCCCCTTCACCGCTGCCGATGTCGGGTACGCGAATAAGCTCGCTCACGAATGTTCTCCTCAGCAGTCCAGGGGGTTGCGTTTGTCAGGGTCGATGCCAAACCGGACGATGGCTTCAGCCACCACCTTCGGTTCGATATCGCCACGGTCTGACAAAGCCTCGAGCGCGGCCAGCACGATGAAATGGCGGTCCACTTCGAAGAAGTGGCGCAGTTTCTTGCGGCTGTCGCTACGGCCGAAGCCGTCGGTACCCAGGACCTTGAACTCCTTGCTTGGAACCCACTGGCGGATCTGCTCGGCGAACAGTTTCATGTAGTCGGTCGAGGCGATGACCGGGCCTTTACGGCCGCTCAGGCACTGCTCCACATAAGACTGCTCAGGCTTCTGGCCAGGGTGCAGGCGGTTGCTGCGCTCCACGGCCAGGCCGTCGCGGCGCAGCTCGTTGAAGCTGGTAACGCTCCAGACGTCCGCGCCCACATTGAACTCCTCGCGCAGGATCTTCGCGGCCTCGCGCACTTCCCGCAGGATGGTGCCCGAACCCAGCAGCTGCACATGGTGCGCGGCATCGCGGGTATCGTCTTCGAGCAGGTACATACCCTTGATGATGCCGTCCTCGGCGCCAGCCGGCAGCGCTGGCTGGGCATAGGCTTCGTTCATCACGGTGATGTAGTAGAAAATGTCCTGCTGCTCTTCCATCATCTGGCGCATGCCTTCGCGGATGATCACCGCCAGTTCATAGCCATAGGTGGGGTCGTAGCTGCGGCAGTTAGGGATGGTCGCCGCCATCAGATGGCTGTGGCCATCTTCATGCTGCAAGCCTTCGCCATTGAGTGTGGTACGCCCGGCAGTGCCGCCGACCAGGAAGCCACGCGTACGGCTGTCGCCCGCGGCCCAGGCCAGGTCGCCGATGCGCTGGAAGCCGAACATCGAATAGAAGATGTAGAACGGCAGCATCGGCTGGTTGTGGCAGCTGTAGGCGGTGCCGGCAGCGATGAAGGACGACATGGCGCCGGCTTCGTTGATGCCTTCCTCGAGGATCTGGCCCTTCTTGTCCTCGCGGTAGAACATCACCTGGTCTTTATCCACAGGTTCATACAGCTGGCCTACGGATGAGTAGATGCCCAGCTGGCGGAACATGCCTTCCATACCGAAGGTGCGAGCTTCGTCCGGGATGATCGGAACGATGCGCTGGCCTAGTTCCTTGTCCTTGACCAGTTGGGTCAGGATGCGCACGAAGGCCATGGTGGTGGAGATTTCACGGTCGCCCGAGCCATCGAGAATGGCCTTGAGGGTTTCCAGCGGTGGCACCGGCACGTTGAAGCTCTTGGCGCGGCGCTGCGGCACGAAGCCACCCAGCGCGCTGCGGCGCTCACTCAGGTACTTGGCTTCGGCGCTGCCCGGCTCGGGCTTGAAGAAGGCCATTTTTTCCAGGTCTTCGTCGCGCACAGGGATGTCGAAGCGGTCGCGGAATTTGCGCAGGCTGTCCACATCCACTTTTTTGGTGTTGTGGGCGGTGTTCTTCGCCTCGCCAGCGCCGGTGCCGTAACCTTTGATGGTCTTGGCCAGGACTACAGTCGGCTGGCCCTTGTGGTTCACCGCGGAGTGGTAGGCGGCGTACACCTTGTAGGGGTCGTGGCCGCCACGGTTCAACTTCCAGATCTCGTCGTCGGACAGGTCCGCGACCATGGCTTTGAGTTCTGGCGAGTTGAAGAAGTGCTCACGGACGAACGCGCCGTCCTTGGCCTTGTAGTTCTGATATTCGCCGTCGACGACTTCGTCCATGCGACGCTGCAGGATGCCATCGACGTCTTTGGCCAACAGTGGGTCCCAGAAGCGGCCCCAGACCACCTTGTTCACATTCCAGCCGCCGCCACGGAACACGCCTTCGAGTTCCTGGATGATCTTGCCGTTACCGCGCACCGGGCCGTCCAGGCGCTGCAGGTTGCAGTTGATGACGAAGATCAGGTTGTCCAGCTTCTCGCGGCCAGCCAGGGCAATGGCACCCAGGGATTCCGGCTCGTCGCACTCGCCGTCGCCCATGAAGCACCAGACCTTCTGCTTGCCGGCAGGGATGAAGCCGCGGCTTTCCAGGTACTTCATGAAGCGCGCCTGGTAGATCGCCTGGATGGGCCCCAGGCCCATGGAAACGGTCGGGAACTGCCAGAAGTCTGGCATCAGCCAGGGGTGCGGGTACGAGGACAGGCCCTTGCCATCCACTTCCTGGCGGAAGTTGTCCATCTGTTCTTCGCTGATGCGGCCTTCCATGAAGGCCCGGGCGTAGACACCGGGCGAGGCATGGCCCTGGAAGAAGATCAGGTCGCCGCCGTGCTCCTCGGTAGGTGCCTGGAAGAAGTAGTTGAAACCGATGTCGTACAGCGTCGCACTCGAGGCGAAGCTGGAAATATGTCCGCCCAGGTCCGAATCCCTGAGGTTGGTGCGAACGACCATGGCCAGCGCGTTCCAGCGGACCAACGAACGGATCCGGCGTTCCATGAACAGGTCGCCGGGCATACGCGCTTCGTGGGTCACGGGGATGGTATTGCGGTATGGCGTGGTGATGGCGTAGGGGAGTTGCGAACCACTGCGGGTGGCCAACTCGCCCATGCGGGTCATCAGGTAGTGAGCGCGGTCTTCGCCTTCTTTGTCGAGAACCGACTCCAGGGCGTCCAGCCATTCCTGGGTTTCGACGGGATCGAGGTCTTGCATGGCTTGCTCCAGGGCGGAAAGGCCACCAGAATCGATGACCTGAGTTTGCGACTGGCCTTGTGGGCAGACGACATGAATTCTTGGATCACCGGTGGGTTGGCCCGGTGTGCTGTAGTTTTACTACAAATCAATGTTCTTTTCATGTGCCGTTGTAGGGGGAGCAGTAGTAAAACTACAGGTCGCTGCGCTCGAACCCTACCTCGGGTTGTGTATATAGCCGATCCAGCTGATCGAAAATAAGCCTGAAAAAGGTATTTATTGATGCCCACTGCCACAGCTCATCAAGTTTCAGCTATTTATAACCTTTGTTGGACAGTCCGATCAGCCGCAGGCTTTCAAAGGCGCCGCGTGGTAGCGAGCGACCTGAAGGATAGACCATGAGCCGTCCGGAGCCGATCCCACTGCCCGACGTGCTGCAGGCAACGGCTGCCGCGCGTATGGCGGCCTTTCAGGAAGCCCTCGCTGGCGTGGCTGACGGCACGGCTCACTGGTCGCCAGCGCATTCAGAAGCCTTCGGCCGGGTCAGCGCTGCCAGCGACTTCGTCTACGAACAGGCCTGCCGCGACCCCGCCATGTTGCTCGGGCTGGTGCAAAGCGGGGAGCTGGATCGCGAGCTCGCCCCCGGTGAATTGCGCCAGCAGGTCCGCACCGCGCTGGCACGTTGCGTTGACGAGGACACCCTCGGCAGTGCCTTGCGCCGCGAGCGAACCCGGCAACAGGTGCGCATCATCTGGCGGGACCTGCTGCGCCTGGCCAACCTTCAAGGCACCTGCCGCGATTTGTCTGACCTGGCCGATGCCTGTATAGACGAGGCCTACCAATGGTTATATCCACGCTATTGCCAGCAATTGGGCACGCCGGTAGGCCGCCGCTCAGGTGAGCCGCAGCCGCTGATTGTGCTGGGGATGGGCAAACTGGGCGCCGGAGAGCTGAACCTGTCCTCGGACATCGACCTGATCTTCGCGTATCCAGAGGGCGGCGAAACCCAGGGGGCCCGCCGTTCGATCGATAACCAGGCATTTTTCATTCGCCTCGGCCAACGCCTGATCAAGGCGCTGGACCCGGTGACCGTGGACGGTTTCGTGTTCCGCGTGGACATGCGCCTGCGCCCTTACGGCTCGGTAGGTGCCCTGGTGCTGAGCTTCAATGCGTTGGAGCAGTACTACCAGGACCAGGGCCGGGATTGGGAACGCTACGCAATGATCAAGGCGCGGGTGGTGGCGGGGGACCAGGCCACTGGGGCGCAATTACTGGCGATGCTAAGGCCGTTCGTTTACCGGCGTTACCTGGACTTCTCGGCGATCGAAGCCCTGCGGACGATGAAGCAGCTGATCCAGCAGGAAGTCCGGCGCAAGGGTATGGCGGACAACATCAAGCTGGGCGCCGGTGGCATCCGTGAAGTCGAGTTCATCGCCCAAGCATTCCAGCTGATCCATGGCGGGCGTGACCTGAGCCTGCAACAGCGGCCTTTGCTCGGCGTACTTTCCACCCTTGAGCGCCAAGGTTATCTGCCGGCAGAAGTGATCACCGAGTTGCGCCAGGGCTATGAATTTCTTCGCTACACGGAGCACGCGCTCCAAGCGATCGCCGATCGCCAGACCCAGATGCTGCCCGATACTCCCCTGGACCAGGCGCGCGTGGCATTCATGCTTGGCTTTGAGGGTTGGGCGGCCTTCCACGCCGAGCTGATGCGCTGGCGAGGGCGGATCGATTGGCATTTTCGCGGCGTGATCGCCGATCCCGACGAAGACGATGACGGCGGCGATATCGTAGTGGGTGCCGAATGGCTGCCGCTGTGGGAAGAGCGCCAGGACGACGAAGCGGCGAGCCGGCAACTGGCCGAAGGTGGCTTCGCGGACCCACCCAAGGCCCTCGAGCGGCTGGCTAGCCTGCGCAACAGCGGCCAGCTGCGGGCCATGCAACGGATGGGGCGTGAACGCCTGGATGCCTTCATCCCGCGCCTGCTGGCCCAGGCCAGCGAGCATGCCGAGCCGGACCTGGTGCTCGAACGGGTGTTGCCGCTGGTCGAAGCCGTGGCGCGCCGCTCCGCGTACCTGGTGCTGCTTACCGAGAACCCCAGCGCGCTGCGGCAATTGCTCACGCTGTGCGCGGCCAGCCCGTGGATTGCCGAGCAAATGACTCGCTACCCGCTGTTGCTCGATGAGCTGCTCAACGAGGCGCGGCTGTTCAACCCGCCGCTGGCGCCGGAGCTGGCCGCCGAGTTGCGTGAGCGGTTGGCGCGCATCCCCGAGGACGACCTGGAGCAGCAGATGGAAGCGCTGCGGCATTTCAAGCTCGCCCATAGCTTACGCGTGGCAGCTGCGGAAATTGCCGGCACCCTGCCGCTGATGAAAGTCAGCGATTACCTCACCTGGCTGGCCGAGGCGATTCTCGCCGAGGTGCTGGCCCTGGCCTGGCGCCAGACGGTGGCGCGGCATGGCACACCCTTGAGGCCCGACGGCAGCTTGTGCGACCCCGGCTTCATCATCGTCGGGTACGGCAAGATGGGCGGCCTGGAGCTGGGCCATGGCTCGGACCTGGACCTGGTGTTCATCCATGATGGCGATGGCCTGGCGGAAACCGACGGCGCGCGGCCGATCGATGGCGCTCAGTACTTTACCCGGCTGGGACAGCGGATCATCCACCTGCTGACCACGCAAACCAACTCCGGCCAGCTCTACGACGTCGACATGCGCCTGCGGCCTTCGGGCGCGGCCGGGCTGCTGGTGAGCTCGTTGGGCGCTTTCGAGCGCTACCAGCAGCAGGAAGCCTGGACCTGGGAGCATCAGGCACTGGTACGCGCGCGGGTGTTGGTGGGTGCCGCCGATGTTGCCCGCGCCTTCGAAAGCATTCGCGGGGCCGTGCTAGGGCGTGAGCGCGACGTGCACCGCCTGCGTGAAGAGGTGACCGAAATGCGCGCCAAGATGCGCGATAACCTCGGCACCCGCGCCACCGCGGCCGGGCGTGGCGATAACGCCTTCGATGCGCACATGCCGTTCGATATCAAGCAAGACGCCGGAGGTATCGTCGATATTGAATTTATGGTGCAATACGCGGCCTTGGCCTGGTCGCGCGAGCACCCTGCGTTGTTGCGCTACACCGATAACATCCGGATCCTCGAGGGGCTTGAGCAAGCGCAATTGTTGCCCGCCGCCGATGCCAGCCTGCTGCGCGAAGCCTACAAGGCCTACCGCTCCGCCGCCCACCGGCGCGCCTTGCAGAAACAGGCGGGGGTCATCGCCGGGGACCAATTCGTTGCCGAGCGCCGCGAAGTCATGCGGATCTGGGCGGGGCTGGGGCTAGGCTGAATTGCATGTTGTTGAAATCCATGGGGAGGCGTCGGCCTCCCCGATCGTTTGCGGGAAACCCATGAGAATTCTGATCATCGGGCCCAGTTGGGTCGGCGACATGGTGATGGCCCAGACGCTGTTCCAGTGCCTGAAGGACCGCGATCCCGACTGCCAGATCGACGTGCTCGCCCCGGAGTGGAGCCGGCCGATCCTCGAGCGTATGCCCCAGGTGCGGCAGGCACTCAGCTTCCCGCTCGGCCACGGTGTGCTGGACCTGACGACTCGCCGCAAGATCGGCCGCTCGTTCAGGGGCCAGTACGATCAGGCCATTGTGTTGCCGAACTCGCTCAAGTCCGCGTTGGTGCCATTCTTCGCCGGTGTAGCCCGGCGCACCGGGTGGAAAGGCGAATTCCGCTATGGCCTGCTGAACGACCTGCGCGTGCTGGACAAAGCCCGTTACCCGCTGATGATCGAGCGCTTCATGGCCCTGGCCTACCCGCCCGGAGAAGAGCTGCCTACGCCGTACCCGCAGCCGCGGTTACGCATCGACCCGGCCAGCCGCGCCGAGGCACTGGCGCGGTTCGATCTCATGCTGGACCGCCCCGTGCTTGCACTATGCCCAGGGGCGGAGTTCGGCGAATCCAAGCGTTGGCCGGCCGAGCACTATGCGGAAGTCGCCGAAGCGCGTATCCGCCAGGGCTGGCAGGTATGGCTGTTCGGTTCGCAGAAGGATCAGCCCGTCGCAGAGGCTATCCGCGATCGGCTGATCCCAGGCCTTCGCGAGGAAGCCATCAACCTGTGCGGCAACACCTCGCTGGCCGAGGCCATCGACCTGATGTCCTGCGCCGCGGCGGTGGTTTCCAACGATTCGGGGCTGATGCACGTGGCGGCCGCATTGAACCGTCCATTGGTGGCGGTCTACGGCTCTACCTCGCCAGGCTTTACCCCGCCGTTGGCCGACCAGGTCGCGGTTGTACGCCTGGGTATCGATTGCTCCCCGTGCTTTGAGCGCACCTGCCGCTTCGGCCATTACAACTGCCTGCGCCTGCTCGACTCACAGCGAGTCGTGGACGCCCTGCAAGGCATGGAGCCGGCAGACGCTGGCCACCTCATGGCAGGGGCCGATTAAGTGCGGGTATTGCTGATCAAGACTTCGTCGCTCGGGGACATCATCCACAGCCTGCCAGCGCTTACCGATGCCGCCAGGGCCATCCCCGGGATCCGCTTCGATTGGGTGGTAGAGGAGGGTTTCGCGGAACTCCCTACCTGGCATCCGGCGGTCGATAAGGTCATCCCGGTCGCGGTGCGCCGCTGGCGCAAGAACCTCTGGCAAACGATAAAAACCGGCGAGTGGCGCCGCTTCAAGCAGCAGCTGCGCGAACGCCACTACGACCTGGTGATCGACGCCCAAGGCTTGCTGAAAAGTGCTTGGCTGACTCGCTACGTCAAGGCTCCGGTAGCCGGGCTGGACAAACGTTCGGCCCGCGAGCCGCTGGCTAGCCGTTTTTATGACCGTAAGCTGGGCGTGGTGCGTGGGCAGCACGCCGTGGAGCGGGTACGCCAGCTGTTCGCGCTGGCGTTGGGCTATGACCTGCCGCATACCCTGGGGCAATACGGCCTAAGCCGTTCGCGTCAGCTGGCGGTGCCGCATCCGGTGCCCTTCGTGGTGTTCCTGCACGGTACCACCTGGGACAGCAAGCACTGGCCAGAGGCCTATTGGCGCGAGCTGGCCGAGCGGCTAAGGCTGGCCAATATCGGCGTGCGCCTGCCTTGGGGCAACGAGGCGGAGTTTCGCCGCGCCCATCGCATTGCCGCGGGCCTGAACAACGTGGCGGTGCTACCCAAGCTTAACCTGGCCGGCGTGGCCGACGTGCTGGTCAAGGCCCGCGCCTGCGTGGCCGTGGACACCGGCCTGGGCCATCTGGCCGCTGCGCTGGACGTGCCTACGCTGTCGCTGTATGGGCCGACCAATCCAGGCCTGACCGGTGCCTACGGGCGCGCCCAGGAACACTTGGGCAGCGACTGGCCCTGCGCACCCTGCCTGCAGAAAACCTGCACTTACAAGCCGACGCCGGAAGACCTGCGCCGGCACGACATCAAGCGCGAGTGGCCGCTGTGCTTCACCCGCGTGAACCCCGAGCGAGTGGCAGGACGCCTGAGCGCGCTGTTGTTGGCCGAGGACCTGCGTTGATGCAATTGGCTTTCGTTCTATACAAATACTTCCCGTTCGGCGGATTGCAACGCGATTTCATGCGCATCGCCCTTGAATGCCAGCGGCGCGGCCACCAGATTCGCGTGTACACGTTGATCTGGGAGGGCGATGTGCCAGCTGGCTTCGAAGTGTTGGTAGCGCCCGTAAAGGCCCTGTTCAATCATCGGCGCAACGAAAAACTCAGCGCCTGGATGGCCGCGGATCTGGCCCGGCGCCCGGTGGATCGGCTGATTGGCTTCAATAAGATGCCGGGGCTGGACGTTTACTACGCCGCCGACGGTTGCTATGAAGACAAGGCGCAAACCTTGCGCAACCCGCTGTATCGCCGCTGGGGCCGCTACCGGCACTTCGCCGAGTACGAGCGTGCGGTGTTCGCTCCTGAAGCACGGACCGAAGTGCTGATGATTTCCCAGGTACAGCAGCCGCTGTTCATCAAGCATTACGGCACACCCGATAGCCGTTTCCACTTGTTACCCCCTGGCATCTCCCTCGACCGCCGGGCGCCGGCCAACGCCGCCGAAGTACGCGCCGCGTTTCGCGAGGAGTTCGGCCTGGGCGCGCAGGACAGGTTGCTGGTGCAGATCGGTTCGGGGTTCAAGACCAAGGGCGTCGATCGCTCGCTCAAGGCGCTCGCCGCGCTGCCGCCTGAGCTGCGCCAGCGCACCCGGCTGTTCGTGATCGGCCAGGACGATCCCAAAGTGTTCCAACTGCAAAGCACCGCCTTGGGCCTGAACGATCAGGTCCGCTTCATGAAGGGGCGCAGCGACATCCCGCGCTTCCTGCTGGGTGCCGACGCGTTGATCCATCCGGCCTACAACGAAAACACTGGCACCGTGCTGCTCGAAGCCGTGGTGGCCGGCTTGCCGGTCTTGGTGACCGCCGTGTGCGGGTATGCCCATTACATCGACGAGGCGCAAGCCGGCGTGGTGCTCCCGGAGCCGTTCGATCAGGGTGAGTTGAACCGCCAATTGCAGCGGCTGCTCGAAGATGATCGCGCTCGCGCCGAGTGGTCGCGCAACGGCCTGGCCTTCGCCGACCATGCGGACCTGTACAGCATGCCCGAACATGCTGCCGACGTGATCTTGCAGGAGCGGGCAGCATGAAGCTGATGTTGGCAGAGCCGTTCAAGCGCCTGTGGGCCGGTGCGGACCCCTTCGTTGCGGTCGAAGGCCTGCAGGGCCAGGTATACCGCGAGCTGGAAGGGCGCCGCACGTTGCGTACCGAGGTTCAGGGGCGCGGGTACTTCGTGAAGATCCATCGTGGCATCGGCTGGGGCGAGGTGTTCAAGAACCTCTTCAGCGCCAAGCTGCCAGTGCTCGGTGCCGGCCAGGAATGGCTTGCCATTCGCCGCTTGCACGAAGCCGGTGTGCCGACCATGACCGCCGTAGCTTATGGCGAGCGTGGCGCCAACCCTGCCGCGCAGCACTCGTTCATCGTCACCGAGGAACTGGCGCCCACCGTCAGCCTGGAAGACTACAGCCTCGACTGGCGCGCCCGGCCTCCGGCGCCGCGGACGAAGTGGGCGTTGATCCAGCGTGTCGCAGAGATGACCGGCGGCATGCACCGCGCGGGGGTCAACCACCGCGATTGCTATATCTGCCATTTCCTGCTGCACACCGATCGCCCATTCGACCCGGCCGATTTTCGCTTGTCGGTGATCGACCTGCACCGCGCCCAGACCCGCTCACGTATCACTCGCCGCTGGCGCAACAAGGACTTGGCCGCGCTGTATTTCTCTGCGTTGGACATCGGCCTTACCCGCCGCGACAAGCTGCGCTTTCTTCGCGCTTACTTCCAGCAGCCGCTGCGCCAGGTGCTTCGCGACGAAGCACCGCTCTTGAGTTGGCTGGAGCACAAGGCCAGCAAGCTGTACGCACGCAAGCAACGCTACGGGGATGCGCTCTGATGGCCGGATGGAAACTGGACCCGGGCTGCGAGGAGCTGGCCAGCGTATTCGGTAGCCTGGACGCGGTGTTCGCCCTTCAGGGCGAGCGGCTGACCCGCGACCCGCTCTCAGAGCTGGTGCGAGTGATGCACCAGGGCGTGGCGTATTACGTCAAACGCTACACCAGTGCCGGCAAGGGCCTGCGCCGTTACTTGGGCAAGCCGCGGGTAAAGGCCGAATGGCAGAACCTCAAGCGCTTCGCCAAGTGGGGCATTCCCACGGCGCAGGTGGTGGGCTTTGGCCTGGAGCGAGACAACGGCTCCTTTGAGCGCGGCGCGATGATCACCCGCGAACTGCCGGCTACCGAGGACCTCTGGCTGCTGGTCAGGCGCGAGGACCCGCGCCTGCGTGACCGTCGCTGGGTCGACCACGTCAGCCGGCAACTCGCCCAGCATACCCGCACCCTGCATGATCACCACTTCACCCATAACGACTTGAAGTGGCGCAACCTGCTGGTCGACGCCGACGGCACGCTGTACTTGATCGACTGCCCCAATGGCGCCTTCTGGTGGGGTTTCATGTTGCGTTACCGGATCACCAAGGACCTGGCCTGCCTGGACAAGGTTGCCAAGTACCAACTGTCCGCGACTCAGCGGTTACGGTTCTATCTGCAGTACCGCAGGCGCGATCGGCTCAATGCCTCGGATAAAAAACGCATCCGGCATATCGTCGGTTTCTTCGAGGGCCGGGAATGAAGGTCTTTATCGCGCCAGGTGACCAGGCCCTATTGGCCAGCCGGGGCTTCACCGCTTTCGATACGCTGTGGGCGCTGCCGTTGACCGCCGTCGATGAGGCCAATGTTGGCCGAGGCGGCTGGAGCCAGGTGTTTCGCCTGGACCTGGGCGATCAAGGCTTTTATCTCAAGCGCCAGGCCAACTACCTGACCCGCAGCCTTCGCCACCCACTAGGGGAGCCAACGGTAGCCCGGGAATTTCGCAACATTCGCCGTTACCAGCAGCTCGGGGTCCCGGCCCTTGAAGCCAGTTACTTTGCCGAGCGCCACCACAATGGTGAATGGCAAGCGATGCTGCTCACCCGTGCCCTGGATGGCTGGAGCGAGCTGGGCGCATGGCTGGCGCAGTGGCCGGTGCTCACCTCCACACGCCGTGCGGCGCTGACGCAGGCATGCGGTGAGCTGGCGCGTCGGCTGCACCGCGCCGGGTTGGTTCACGGCTGCTTCTATCCCAAGCACATCTTCTTGCGTGCCGAGGGTGAGGGTTTCGAAGCACGCCTGATCGACCTTGAGAAAACCCGCGGCACCTGGCTTGGCCAGCGCGACCGGGTCCGGGATCTGGAACCGTTGCTGCGGCGGGCCCAGGCTTGGTCCGAGACGGATATACGCGGCTTTCTTTCCGCTTATCTGCAAGCCCCCGCCAATGACCCGCAGGTCACTGCCTGGATGGAGCAACTGGTTGTGCGCCGGCGCCACAAGGAGGCACGTTGATGTCTTTGCAACAGTTGGCGCGGGCGGGTCGAACGCCGGCGTTGCCACTTTCCCTGACCCTGGCCGACGCCGCCGGCCCGGCCCAGTTGCAACTGCTTACCTTGCTGCGGGTTTTGCCGGGGCAGCGTTACGTTGGGGCGGGTGTATGGCGCGGGCGCGCGGTGCTCGCCAAGCTGTTGGTCGGGCCCCGCGCGGCGCGGCAGTTCCAGCGTGAGCGCGAGGGCGCCCGTTTGCTGTCGACGCAAGGCTTGGCCACGCCGACGCTGCTGGCCGAGGGCCTGCGCGAGGGCGAAGGCGGCTGGTTGCTGTTCGAATTCCTCCAGGGTGCTGAAAACCTCGCCACCGCCTGGGCCGAGATCGAGCCGCTGGAGCCGCTGGCCGATGCGCAGACCCAAGTGCTCGGCGAGGCCCTTCAGGCCATTGCCGGCCTGCACGCCAAGGGCCTGTGGCAGGAGGACCTGCACCTGGACAACCTGTTGCGCTGCGGCGGGAGAGTCTATGTGGTCGATGGTGGTGGCGTGCGCGCCGAGCAACCTGGCCAGCCCCTGTCCCGGCAACGGGTGCTGGAGAACCTGGGCGTATTCTTCGCACAGCTGCCTCAGGCGTTATCGCCCTTTATTGAAGAGCTGCTGGTGTACTACCTGCTGGCCAACAGCGAGCATGCCTTGCCGCTAGAGGCGCTGGAGAAACAGATTGCCAAGGTACGCGCGTGGCGCTTGCGCGACCTGCTGGCCAAGGCGGGGCGCGACTGCACGTTGTTCAGCGTTAGCCGTGGGCCGTCGATGCTGCGCGCGATCCCCCGCGATGAAGAGGCGGCGATCCTGCCCGTGCTGGCCAATGCCGACCAACTGATCGAGCATGGCCATCTGTACAAGACCGGCGGCGCGGCCACGGTTGCGAAGGTCAACGCCAATGGGCGCCCGCTGCTTATCAAGCGATACAACATCAAGGGCGTGGCCCATTGGTTCAAGCGCTTCTGGCGGCCCAGCCGCGCCTGGCACTCGTGGATCGAGGCGCAGCGCCTCGGTTTTCTCGGCATTGCCACGCCACGCCCCTTGGGCGTACTGGAACACCGCACGCTGGGCCTACGGGGCTCCGCTTATCTGATCACCGAGCACTTGCAGGGGCCAGACCTGATGCAGTGCTTCAGCGCCCATGTCGACGATGCCCAAGTTCCAGAAGCTCAGTTGGAGGCGCTCGATCGCTTGTTCGCCAGCTTGATCCGCGAGCGGATCAGCCACGGTGACATGAAGGCGTACAACCTGTTCTGGGAGCGGGGCCAGTGGTCGATGATCGACCTGGATGCCATGCAGCAGTACTCCTCCCAAGCCAGCTTCATTGCCGCCTATGGGCGGGATCGCGCGCGTTTCTTGCGCAACTGGCCGGCATCCAGCGCGTTGTATCAACGGCTGGATGAACGGCTGCCTCGTTTGTAGCGTCAGCCGAGCTGCGGGGGTGTGGCGAATCCCGCGAGCCGGTTGCACGGCCCTGCGTTTTAGCCGAGCTCGAACCACTCGCTGCTCAGGTCGCTTTGCCGTACCTTCGCTTCCCAGCCGCGCGCGGGGTCATGGCGGAAAAGCACCGTGAGCACTGCCTCTGGCTGCTGAGTCGGTGGAATCAAGACGGTATAGCGCCCAGGCAGCAGGCTTGGGCGAACCGCCAACACGCTCTCGCCAATGCGCAGGTAATGCTGGCCATTGATAACGCTCGGTAAGCCCGGGCTCACGCCCGCGGGCGGGTCAGGTAACCGCACACGTTGCAGTAGCGCCGGGATATCCGGAACCGGCCCACGCCAGCGGATTTCATCGACCATTTCCCAATTTCCTTCGCGGTTGCGCCGCACTATCGGTTTGTATCGAGCGTGTGGCATGCGTGCATCAACCACTCGCCAGTGCTCACCGTCGTTAAGGACTTCGTACTGACGTCCGTCGCGATCAGTAATGAAGTACTGCGAAGCGCCGCCTTCCATTCCCTGAGCTTCGTACACCCCCTCTGCGTAATCGGTGACAAGGCGGTAACGCAGATAAACGCGTTGTTGCTTGATCGCATAATGGGTATGCAAAGGAACCGGCGCCCCTAACGGTAGGCGCCGTGCGAGCTTGCCGAACAGTGGGCTGGTTGAAAGGGCGACCGTGGCCTCGAAGAGGTTCGCGTAGCCATCGAATGCATGCAGCAGCACTACGCTCTCCGATTCCTCGCCAACGGCCAGGTAGGCTTGGAGGAACGACCAGATTGCCCGGCTCAGCGATAGCACCCCTGCCACGCGGCTGGGCAATACCAGGCAAACAATTTCAGTAAGGGTCACCGCCACTTCGGCGATGGCTTGCAGGTTGAGTTCCCGGTTCGACGCGCTCAGGGCATCGGCATTGGCCATCACCAGCCGCGTTTCTGAGCGGTAGGCATTATCGAAAAAGTTATGGCTCACTGGCCGCGCTGCCACATGCGAGGCCAATGCCGGTGTGCCGAGCAGTGCCTCGATGGCGCCGCGTTCAGCCAAAGCTACACGTTGCACGATGTACGGCTTGGTAGCGGGATCGTTCAACCACTGCGTGGCGACCGCTTGCCTGTTCTTGAACCAGCGCCAGCTTTGTCGCAGCGGGCTTCCGGGGGTGTAGAGCGCAACCGGTTGCGCGCTGGTGGAGCCCACAGGGCCGAACAGGTACACCCCATCGATCGGTGTATTGCGAATGAACAATTGCCATACGCCGACAGCCTGCCCGCCCACCCTCCGCCGTAGCGCTGGCGAGGGCGCCTCCAACACTGCCGATATCCAGCTCCCGGCCTGCCCTCCAGGCCCAAGTTGCTCGCGATAGCGGGCCTTGAGGGTTTCGACCTGGAGCTTTGCACGCAACAACCGGGCATGCCGTTCCCGACGCCATTCGGCTTCTGGCCCATAGCGCAGGCGGCGCAACAGATAGCGCCCATACTCGCCGCCGACATTAGCCCGGCGCACCAGTTGGCGTACCTTGGCCGGGCTTAGCCCCGGAATGGGCCGCCCTGCGTCGTCCCGTACCCTGGCGGTGAGGAAATAGTCCCAGTCGAGCGGCGATATGTTTTCTATGGCCAGCTGAACCAGGGTCCGGGTTTGTGTGGTCAAAATGACGGAACTGCTGGTATGCCCGGATACCCGTGCAGGCACGGACCCGGACGGGTGGAGCGGATTGACCAGCGGGCCACCTGGGTCGCTCGACGTCACGGAGATAAGGATCCGCTCCGGAGATAACGTGATGCCTAACGGCTCCAGCAGCTGGGTCAATTGGTCATGGGCATATTGGCGCAGCCACTGGGGGTCGGCGAATTCTCGGGCGGAGGGCAGCCCTGGCGCGATCGCATTGGCAGTGGCCAGCCCCAACTCGCGCATGCCTTGCAGCAACTCCAAGCGCTGCGGTTGCGACATGCGAGTCATCCAGGCGGGCATGTCCCGCTCCAGCAGGAGCATATAGCGGGTGAGCCTTGGGCCTTGGCTGGACAACAGTGCATAGGGGTTGGCCGCGCCGGCGAGGACATCGCTGGCGGAGCCGAGGTCATCCTGTTGCAGGTATTTTTCGGCGTGCGCCCAGGCGTGGCGGACGACGGCGTGTTGGCGACGCTCCAGGCTGAGCTGAAGAAACACAAGCAAATCGCCGGAGATGGGTTCGAAGGTCAAGCCGTTGCAGCGCAGTGAGGCGCTTTGCCGTTCAGGGTCGAGCGAGGCGAGCAGGGCGGCACCCTGGCGATCGTCTTCCAAACGCTCGCCGAGTTCCTGATAAAGCGCTTGCAGGGACTCGAATGTTTCCAGGCCGTGGGTCCAGGTGCTCAGCACCACAGGCTCGGCGAGCGACCGGCGAGGGTCGAGCCGGCAGACCACGAACGCCCCTGGCAGCACCCAGCGAGCATAGCCGCTGTGCAAGGTCACGGCGCCTTTCCACGTTGGGGCGGCAGTCGCACCCCCGAGCACGTCCAGCAATTGCCGGTAGGCCACTTCGCCTAAGGTGCGGTCGGCATGGCGCAGGCGAGCCTGGCTGCGCAGATGCTCCCGGCACAATTCGATCAGCCACTGGCGCGCCGGCTTCCCGCTTACCCGAACGACTGCCCAAAAGCGCGTGAGCCCGTCGAGGTGCAATTGCTTCAAATCATGTCCAGTGCGCTCGAGGAATCGCCGCGCCCAATGATGTTCCTGCTCGCTGATGGGTGCAAAGCCGTTGGGAAGCCGGCGTTGTATAAGGCCTTCAACCAACGAGGCCCCTCGCGCCACGGCACATAGATGCTGAATAAGTGACTTTCCGCCGAGGTACAGCTGTTCCAGTGGCACTTCGGCCAGCGGGGTGGGCATGGCATCCCTGAAGCGTTGCTCGACGACCGAGCGTAACGTGGGTAGCTGTGCCAAGCCCTGTGAAAGGAGGTTATCCAGGGTGTCCAGCTGGGTCATTGGGTCGGTTTGGTAATGTTCGGTCATTGGCGTGCCCCTGAGAAAAAGGGGGGCAGCCTGCCATTGCACGGCGAGCGCCTGGGCGTGCATAGGTATTGGCTCGCGAGCGGTTGGGTTATACTCGCGCGTTTTCGATTAACAGCAATATTGGCGCCCAGCTGGCGCGTATTGAGTACACAGAGGCTCTGACCCTTGGCATTGACGATTCTCGGGCTGTCCGGCGCCCTCAGCCACGACCCTTCCGCAGCGTTGTACATCGACGGCAAGCTGATCGCTGCCGCCGAAGAAGAGCGTTTCGTGCGGGACAAGCATGCCAAGAACCGCATGCCCTACGAATCGGCGAAATTCTGCCTCGAACAGGCCGGTATCACCCCGGCGGATGTCGACGTGGTCGCCATTCCGTTTGCCCCGATCAGCTTGTTCGGCAAGGCCCGCTGGCACTATGCCAAGCGCTATTGGTATGCCCCGGACCGTGCGCTGGACGCCCTGCTGATGGGCAACCGCCGCTACAAGCGCTACCGCAAGAAGATCGTCTGGTGCCTTGAGCAACTGGGCTTTGATCCCAAGAAAGTGAAGATCGAGCCGGTCGAGCACCACCTGGCGCACGCCTCCAGCGCTTACCACTGCTCAGGCTTCACCGAGAAAACCGCGATCCTGGGGATCGACGGCAAGGGCGAATACGCCACCACCTTCTTCGGCTACGGCGAAAACGGCAAGATCCACAAGCTCAAGGAGTTCTACGACCCGGACTCGTTGGGCGGCCTTTACGGCGCGATCACTGAATTCCTCGGCTTCGAAATGCTCGATGGCGAATTCAAGGTCATGGGCATGGCCCCGTATGGCGATGCTAGCCAGTACGACTTCTCGCGCCTGGCTACCTTTGAACATGGCGAGCTGGTAATCAACACCGACTACGCCAACGTGATTGGCCTGCGCCGCTACAAGGAAAAGGGCAAGGGCTTCTACTTCTCGCCCAAGCTGATCGAATGGCTGGGGCCCAAGCGGGAAGGGGACATCGCCGACGAGCCCTATATTCACTACGCGGCCAGCATGCAGGCGCTGTTCGAGAAGCTCGCGCTGCAGATGATCGACCATTACTTGGGCGACGTGCTGAAAGAAACCGGCAAGCTGGCCTTCGCTGGCGGCTGTGCGCTGAACGTCAAGTTGAACCAGAAGATCATCGCCCGCCCGGACGTGAAAGAGCTGTTCGTGCAGCCGGCCTCCGGTGACGCCGGTACCGCCGTCGGCGCAGCGGCGTATGTCTCCCACGCACGTGGCGTGCCGGTGGAGAAGATGGAGCACGTGTACCTCGGCCCCGCGTACAGCAACGAAGACGTGATCGCCGCCTGCGCCCGTCATCCCAGCAAACCCAAGTGGCGGCAAATCGAAAACATGCCGCAGCAGATTGCCCAGATCATGGTCGATGGCAACCCTGTGGCCTGGTTCCAGGGGCGCATGGAGTTCGGCCCGCGGGCCTTGGGTGGCCGTTCGATCATCGGCTGCCCGAGCGTGCCGGGCGTGGCGGATCGCATCAATCACCAGATCAAGTTCCGCGAACGCTGGCGCCCCTTCTGCCCGTCCATGCTCGACACCGTGGCGCCGCAGATGATCAAGGTCGACCATCCCGCCCCCTTCATGACCTTCACCTTCGAAGTGGCGGACGAGTGGAAAACCCGCGTGCCGGAAGTGGTACACGAAGACGGCACCTCGCGCGCTCAGGTGCTCAAGCGCGAATACAACCCGCGCTACTACGACATGATGAAGGCGCTGGAAGACCTCACCGGTAACGGCGTGTCGCTCAACACCTCGCTCAACCGCCGCGGCGAACCGATGATCTGCTCGCCAACCGATGCCTTGAACATGTTCTTTGGCTCGGACCTGCAGTACTTGATCATGGAGGATGTGTTGGTGGTCAAGGATTCGGAGCTGGGATGAGTCCAAGGAATATCCTGATCAGCGTGGTTATACCCACCTATAACTACGCTCATTATCTAACCCGGGTATTAGATTCCATTACTTCTCAGGTAATGGAAAATATTGAAGTCATTGTTGTAGACGACGGCTCGACCGACGGAACATTGGAATTGCTTCGTCAATACGCTAGCCGCTGGCCGGTGGTTGATGTGGTAACGCAGAGCAACGCCGGCGCCGGCGCCGCACGTAATGCGGGCATACGCAGGGCTCGCGGTGAATATATCCTGCCACTGGATGCCGATGACGAACTGACCCCTACTGCGTTGGCGGCGTTCAAGGAGGCGGTCTCATCGAGGCCCGAGCTGGATGTTGTGTTAGGCGGTCATATATCGGTAGGGCCAGATGGGAAAGAAAAATCCCGGATGCCGGCCGCGGTATTAGCGATGCCTGAATACGCAATGGCGCGGCAGTATCTGTTGGAAAAGCGCATCGCCATTTCGCACAGCTGCACATTGTTCAGGCGAGCCTGTTTGCTCGCTCGTCCTTATCCGGAAAACCTGAAAGCGGGTGAGGATATACCGGTATTTGCCTACGTTCTCGTGAGCGGGCAGGTGGGAACTATTGCGCAACCAATCGCCAGGATTCATAGGCATTCCGATAGTTTGCGCAATACTCGCGATGAAGAGCGGACGGCCCTGGCCATTGTCGAGGAGGTCTTCGCCACGCTCCCGGCACCTTGCCAGCCGCTACGCTGCCGGTATAAAGCCCAGCGCTACCTTTCGCTGTTCCGTAACTCCATTCTCGCCAAGGACTGGGCGGGCGCCAGGCGTTACTACTGGCTTGCGTTCAGGCTGAGCCCAGCACAAGCGTTGCGCTGGGACTACTTCAAGAAATTGAGCCGCATAGTCTTCAGGCGCTGAGATCGATGCGCCTATGCGCTACCTACTGTAAGGGGGTGGTGGTGCTGATCAGCCAAACAACGTGCTAAGGCGTGGCATCAGCGTGTGGCTTGCGGGACTATCGCCCAACACGAGTCTGTATCCTTCAAGGAATGGGCTGCCGGCGCTGTCGGCGAGCAACCAGTGCATATCGGCCTTGTAGCGCACCATATGTTGAAAGTTGCGTAGCCGTTTGCCGGTGGACAATGGCCTGCGCTGGCAACTTAAGTCCGCTATATCGATGAGCCCAAGCTGCTGATCTGGGGTGAGCACAATATTGCCCAAGTGAAGTGAGCGGAAGTACACCCCATGCGCATGAAGCCGCGCGACAAATTGGCCCAGCTCAAAGCGCAGGGCGGGGGGCGCGTCACCTTCGAACAGCTGACGCACGGTACGCCCAGCCAGGGGCAGGTAGTGCACGGCGTCACGCTCGATGCTTGGAATCCGATAAACCGCTATGACCTCGGGGCAAGGCACTTGTCGACGATGCAGGGCACGAGCGTTGCTAGCAAATCGCTTCGCATAGGGGAACAGCAGCGCTGAGCTGACCAAGCGTTTTCGGCGGAAAAATTTAAGCATGCTGCCGTCGCGTAGCCCCAACACCTTATCCCCAGAACCATCGGCCTCGATGACTTCCGCACCCTCGCGTAGGGCCAGGTAGGCTGGATGATTGAGCGCTTGCATTGATGCTCCTCGGAAAAGGGGTCGAATAGCTTACCCGAGATGGAGTCACTTGGCCCGCCTGCTTCATCCATGCCCTGGGGAGGCTGTGCTAAAGTGGCTCTTTTTTCTTCACGGAACACCATGAGCAATTTTCCCACTCAGCCTCAGTCGACCCTGAAAATCTACATGCGCCTGCTGACCTATGTACGGCCGTACATAGGCCTGTTCTTGCTGAGTATTGTGGGCTTCCTGATCTTCGCATCCACCCAGCCAATGCTGGCGTACATCCTAAAATATTTTGTAGACGGGCTATCGAACCCGGAGGCATCGCTGTTCCCTGGCAACCCTTGGCTAGGACAGTTGCAACTGGTTCAGGCGGTGCCATTGATGATTGTGATCATCGCGATTTGGCAGGGAGTCGGTTCCTACATCGGCAACTTTTTCCTGGCGCGAGTCTCGCTGGGTTTGATTCAGGACCTGCGAATCGTCCTGTTCAACAAGCTGCTCGAGCTGCCGAATCGGTATTTTGACAACCACAACTCCGGGCACCTTATCTCCCGCATCACATTCAACGTGACTATGGTGACCGGCGCTGCGACGGACGCGATCAAAGTCGTCATTCGAGAAGGCATGACGGTTGTATTTCTATTCGTTTCGCTATTGTGGATGAACTGGAAACTTACACTTGTGATGGTGGCCATACTGCCGTTGATCGCATTGATGGTGAACAGCACCAGTCGGAAATTCCGCAAACAGAGCAAGAAGGTTCAGGTGGCGATGGGAGATGTCACCCATGTCGCCTCTGAAACCATCCAAGGCTATCGAGTGGTGCGTAGTTTCGGCGGCGAAGAATACGAACAATCACGGTTCCAGAAAGCCAGCCAGAGCAACACTGATAGGCAATTGAAAATGACCAAGACCGGAGCGGTCTACACCCCCATGCTGCAATTGGTGACCTATACCGGCATGGCGATTGTCATGTTCCTTGTGCTTTATTTACGTGGCGACTCTTCAGCCGGTGACCTAGTGGCCTATATCACTATGGCGGGCCTGTTGCCCAAGCCGATTCGGCAGTTGTCGGAAGTGAGTTCTACCATTCAGAAAGGCGTAGCGGGCGCGGAGAGTATTTTCGAACAGTTGGATGAAGCACCGGAAGTCGATGACGGGACCGTTGAGGTAGAGCGGGTAACCGGCAGGCTGGAAGTACGGAACTTGAGCTTTAGCTATCCAGGCACCGACAGGCCCGTACTCGATGGAATCAGCTTTGTGGCTGAGGCTGGGCAGATGGTGGCGCTTGTGGGGCGCTCCGGGAGCGGCAAGTCGACTCTCGCCAGCCTTGTGCCCCGCTTTTATCAGCATAGTGAGGGTCAAATTCTTCTTGATGGCGTAGAGGTCCAGAGCTATCGCCTTCGTAATCTGCGCCGACATACGGCATTGGTTACCCAGGCGGTGACGCTGTTCAATGACACTGTGGCCAACAACATCGCCTATGGCGACTTGGCAGATGCGCCGCTGGAAGAGATCAAGCGTGCCGCGCAGGCCGCTTATGCCGATGAGTTCATTGATCGGATGCCCGAGGGATACCAGACCCTTGTGGGCGAGAACGGTGTGCTCCTTTCCGGTGGCCAGCGGCAGCGGCTAGCGATCGCACGAGCCTTGTTGAAAAACGCGCCTTTGCTAATCCTCGACGAAGCGACTTCGGCGCTTGATACCGAGTCTGAGCGGCACATCCAGGCAGCGCTCGACGAAGTCATGAAGAATCGGACCACCCTGGTTATCGCTCACCGCTTGACGACAATCGAGAAAGCGGACTTGATCCTGGTCATGGATCAAGGTCGGATCGTCGAGCGAGGCTCACATGCGCAGTTGCTGGCATTGAACGGCTACTACTCAAGGCTTCATGCCCGGCAGTTCGAGGAGGGCGGGTCGGCGCAAGGGCAAGCGGTGAGCGATCCATGCTGAACGCGTTGCGCTGTTGGCGAGAGCGCGGCTGGACGCAAATCTCTGCTCAGGACTACGCAACGCTTTGGTCGGCCTTTGGTGGCAGCGTCGCAACTCACCCCTCGATAGTCGAGCGCCTTTCAGGCCTCGCTGATATCCCGCTGCGCTATTTAGGTTACGAGCAAGCGGGCACCTTGATCGCGGGTATACCTTGTTGGGGGAGGGATCTGGCGCTTAGCAAGGATGTGCTTAAACGCTTGCGCAAACGTGGGTTGTTCGACTTAGGGAATGCCGAGGTGATCATTCCTGTCGCACCTGATACCCGCGTGCCTGTTCGTCAACGCGGGAGGTATGTATCAGCGCTGAACGAAGCGACCGTGAGCACATTGCGCCCTCAGGCAGAAACCTTAGCGATGGCGCGCATGCCGGAAGACTATTCGAAGAAGTTTCGCTACAACCAGCGTCGCGAGCTACGTTTGCTCGAAGAGGCAGGCGGAGCGGTGGTGCCTATCGCATCGTTCACAGCTGGCGAACTCGCCGGTATCTACGCGGACCTTTTTCAACGGCGTTGGGAGCGCCCGGTACCTGCTAGTGATCGGTTGCCGGAAGTGTTCGGGCTGTTACGAGAGTTCATGACCGGATCCGTAATTCTGCTCGAATCAGCTCCGGTTGCGATCCAAGTCCTTTACCGGGTGGACAGCCCTGCATGGGTATCGGTCGAGTACATTAATGGCGGTGTCGATCCGCTGAGCCGGGCGTTCAGCCCGGGTAGCGTGCTTAGTTTCATCAATACCCAGCAAGAGTGGGACCGTGCCCGCGCCCTTGGGAAAACGCTACGTTACTCATTTGGGCGCGGCGATCGGGAATACAAGGATCGCTGGTGTGAGAGCGTGCCAGTGTTCGAGGTATGAAAATGGCCGAGCGTAAACAGGTCTTGCTTAGGGCGCATCGTCGTCGCAAACGCGTAGGGCTCTTGGTGTTTGTAGTGGTGACTATTGCCGTGGGCGCTTTAGTGAGTCCATGGGCCGCGCTAGCCATGGTCATATTGTGCTGGCTTTGTCACGAGGCCTGGTTCGCGGATCATCTGTTCTATAGCCCCGCCGATGATTACCAGTACGCCTTTCCTGCAGATGTCCAACCGCTGCCCTTGAACCTGCACGAGGGTCTCCCGATAGCGTCGATGCGTCTTCCCCCCGGTGAAACGCTGATTCTCGAGGTGAAGCTTCACGGCCACCTCCTGGGGTGGTTGCTTGATCCGTGGGTGCAAATCGGCGATGACCGCCAGGACTTCGAACGGGGTGTCCGAGGGGTTCGCTACCTGAACCTGTCCGGGCAGCGTGAAGCGCTGGAGGGCGGTACTCTACGGCTGAAGGGGAAGCATTGCCATCTAGCCGGAGCTGCGCGCCTATTCGTGATGGGCAATCCCGATTTTGCCAACCACCGCCTTATGGTTGTTGCACCACACGCCGACGATGCCGAACTGTCCGCCTTTGGCCAATACCAACGCTGTGCCGAGGCCAGCATCGTCACGTTGACCCAGGGCGAGGTTGAGGCTGAGGCCTATCAAGCGTTTGGGCTTTCGCCCCAACAAGCTGCGCAACTCAAGGGGCGGCTGCGTAGCTGGGACAGCTTGGCGGCGCCTCTGTGGGGTGGCGTCAAGCAAACACATTGTGTGCAGCTTGGCTATTACTGCCTGCAATTGCCACGCATGGCTGCGGCTCCGGCCGACGCGTTCGGCTCGACGGTCTCTGGCGAAACGGACGTGCGTTCAGTACGCAAATGCAACCCATTGGCACTACCTGCGGATCGGGACGGTCAGCCAACCTGGACTAACCTCGTTGCCGATCTCGTAGCATTGATGGAGCATTTTCGCCCGGAGGTCCTGATTACTCCTCACCCTGAATTGGACCCCCACCCCGACCATGTAGCTGGAACCAAGGCGTTGTTCGAGGCTATGAGCACCAGCACATGGAAGCCCAGTTATGCACTTTATTACGCCAACCATTTGCACGATAACGATCGTTGGCCCATGGGCCCGGCGGGCAGTGGCATAGCGCTCCCACCCGGTATCGAGCCGCTTGCTGCGTATCCTTTATGGAGCCCGGTATTACCGGCCGCGATACAACTGGACAAAGCCATGGCGCTTGGGATGCAACACGACCTGGCAGGCCCGCTGCCTTGGAAACGCCAAGTACGGCGCCTGATTCAAAGGCTTCTCGCAGGCCGGCGGTGGCCCCGGACCGGGGAAAATGAGTTCTTCCGCAAGTCCGTAAGACGGCATGAGTTGTTTTGGGTGCATCGACTTTAGCTGCACGGCCGAACGGAGGGCATTGGCCCCTGTGCTAGAATCCGCAGCCTTTTTCCGCTGCCGTGGGCAGCGCCAGCATCGCAGGTGATGATCTGACTATGAAAGTCATGCTTTTGGTAATGGACGAGCAACGCGTCATTCTGGATCGGTTGTATGAAATCGCCCAGCAGCATTGCCAATCCTGCACGATTTTCCGGCTGAGCAAGCACCAGCAACTCAACCTAGGTTCTTTCTTGGCATCCGTGGATTATCAGTCCTATGACCGAGTCGTCGTGTTTTTCCGTTTCAAGCGTCTGGCACCCCAGTTGAGCGTGCTCAAGTGTATTCCAGGATTGGTTTTTCTTGAGCATGATGCTTATCAGAACTACATGGATGATAGTAAATACAAAGGTGGGTATTCCCGTTTGTACCGGCGTCTGCCTTGGTGCAGGGCTCTGGTTTCAGGCGCAGTAGTAGCGGAAAAACTGAAGGGCGAGGGTATCGACGCTGTATTCGTGTCCAAGGGTTATGACGATCAGATGCTTCGTAACCTTGGCCAACCGCGGGATATCCCCGTGGGTTTCCTCGGCAGTCTGAAAAGCACCGAGTACGCCCAGCGCAAAGCTTTGCTGACAACACTGGCCGAGCGCACGGGAATGTTGGTCACCCGCACAGCATCAGGTGATGAATACCTGCAAATGCTCAATCGGATCGAAATCTTCGTCAGTGCTGATATTGGCATGGGCGAGTTTATGATCAAGAACTTTGAAGCCATGGCATGTGGGTGCGTATTGTTGGCCTGGAGTCAGGGTGAAGAAGACCGATTGCTGGGTTTCGAAGATATGCACAACGTTGTCTTTTATCGCTCCCAAGAGGATGCCATTGCCAAGCTTGAAATGCTTCGCAACGATCCTGCCCTCGCGCAGCGAATTGCCCGGAACGGCCAGGTCTTCGCTGAAAGCCGATACGCGTTTTCGCAGGTCGGGCGTGAGCTTGCCCGGGAAATCGAGCGCGAGATGCGGCCTTGGTCCGCGCCTTCGGCGCTGGTAAGGGTGTGGGTCAAGCTGCGCCACGGCATGAAGGTGCCAAGCTGATATGCATGAGGATCACCCCGGTTTGGAGCGCATGGATCTGACGGCTTTGCCCGGTGGTGATCAGGACATCGTCACGGCTTTGCCGCCGGCATTGGCTCGCCGCCTGGCAACAACGCGCCGGGTGATTTTGGTAGCGAATAATCCAGCCATCTGCCGCGGGGATTTTGAAGCATTGCGCATCGGCCAGGATGACGTGGTGGTGTCCTTCAACGCCTGCATCAAGGCCGACCTCTTGCAAAGTGACAGCACTAATGTCTTCGTTCACGGCTTCAATGCTCCGGACCGCTATTTCTTCGGCCTGCCCTATCGCGGCGAGATCAACGATCTGTTGGTACGTGCTGGCCCGCGCTGCTTCACCATCCTGGTCGGCTGCGCTGCACCTATGTCCCCTGTTCCCGGCGTGATGCTGTTGCGGGATCGCATTCCCTTGCCGGCGCTGTGGAACTACCCGATAGATCGTCCAGGTGGCAAACGCTATGTGGGGCCCTCAACGGGGTTCAACACGATGGTATTGTTCGATGCCCTGCGGCAACGTCAGGGGTATGGCTACCAGATCATCGCTCTAGGCTTTTCCAATGAGGCCGGGAAGTTATGGAGCGGGCATGCTTGGAGCTACGAGCGTAAGTGGTTGCTGCACTCGGATGTGCTAACGGTGAGCCTGGGGGCCACGCGCGGTCGCGGTTTCTTCAGCTGGTTGGGAAAGTTTATTGGCTACATCAGAAATTGATGGCCAGCTAGGCTTAACTTAAGGTGGGACGTGTGTTAAAAGTCGCAGTTGCGTTTTTTGGTATTCCTCGTAACTCGGACAAGTGTTTCGCTTCGATTGAAGCGAACATTCTCAGTCAACTACCAGCTGACTGCGAGATTCGTTGCTTCTATCACTTATACAAAATCGATCAAGTGCAGAACGAGCGCTCCGGTGAAAACGGGGCCTTGGCTGAGGATAATTATCGCGTTTTCGAAACGATGACCGGCGTCCTCGGTAGCACCGATGGGATACTCGAGCGCTGGAATTTCGATCGGATTCAGGAGCTGGGAGATACTTGGGGGGACCAGTTCGCCTCTCTCCGTAACCTGGTTTATCAACTCGCCTCATTGAGGGCCGTTACTGAACTGGTTGAAGCCTACGATCCGGATTTCGTCATTTTCGCTCGGCCCGACCTGCTCTATCACGATCCTCTGCCTGCTTATCCTTTTAGCCTGGCGCAGGCGCGTTCCCGCACGGTCTATATTCCTAACTGGCAATGGTGGGGTGGTCTCAACGACCGTTTCGCCATATGCGGGAAGGACATCTATCGAAGCTATGGTAAGCGTATCGAACGGGTCTTCGAGTTTTGCCGGGCAACCGGCCGCAAGCTGCATTCCGAACGGCTCCTGAAATATGTACTGCAACGAGACAGGGCGAGAGTCTGTGTGGTATCGACTCGCGCCTCCCGCGTACGCATTGACGGAAAAATAGTTGACGAGTGTTTTTCCCCTAAACGGGGTTTTGGCAAGCGGGAAAACCGCTTCTACCATCCACTCGCCCGCTTTCGCACATTGCTGGACCGTCGGTTGCGGTAATAGCTCTGGCTAGAGCGCGTATCGAAACCGACACACGTTTCTGACGAAGTGAGGATGTTGCAAGGATGGCTATTTGCTAGTCTCGCCTGAACCTAGCGGTGACGGTGAAGCACTATGCTGTCTGATGCCCTGACAAAGCGGCCTTTTTCTGGTGACATCAGGCATGTCGCCGGAGCGTTGCTAAAAAACCGTATCGGTGCCAAGCCATCTGCCGAGCCCGGCCGTTTCCCCGAGCCGTTTCGCGAGAATCGCTGCCTGTTCATCAACATCCCAGGCTGCGAGGGATGCACTATCCACGCTTCTCTTTTTGGCCGCTGGAACCCGGGGCATGTACCGCTTCGCTGGTATGAGCGGCAATTTCCCAAAGAGTATGCGGCCAGCTTCAAATTCGCCTTCGTGCGTGATCCAGTGGACCGCGTCTATGTCGCTTGGGCGCGATGGATGGAGGCTCGCCTGTTTGTGACAGCGGAGTGTGGAGAGGGTGTTGACCTGGAAGAGGGCTTTGATGGTTTTGTCGATCGCTGGATGCATGAAGAGCATATCCATGACCATGCGGACTTCGCGCCGCAGGCTGATTTCTTGACCGATAAACAGAATAGGCTGACGCTCGACTTCATCGGACGCTATGAAACCCTCGAGCGAGACTTCGGTTCACTGCGTGATTTTCTCTGCATCCCTGCCACCTTGCCCTGGTCGGCGCCGGCTTATGAGCGTACGCCCGGCGCCCGCTATGCCGTCAGCGCTTGGGCTCGACGGCGGATCAGGCAGGTGTATGCCCGCGACTATGAGCTGCTTGGCTACGACTGATGCGCCAGGCGGCCGGCCCTCGGGCCTCATCCCCTCCCTGTGTTACTATCGCCGCCCTGTTAATTGCTAGATGGGTTGGGCCATGAAGTTGTCGATGCCGCGTTTCGATCAAGCGCCTGTCCTGGTGGTCGGTGATGTGATGCTCGACCGCTATTGGCATGGCGGCACCTCGCGGATCTCCCCGGAAGCACCGGTGCCGGTGGTGCGGGTCGAGCAGATCGAGGACCGCCCAGGTGGCGCCGCCAACGTGGCTTTGAACATCGCCGCTCTTGGCGCGCCGGCTTCGCTGGTAGGCGTAACCGGTGAGGACGAAGCCGCCGAGAGCCTCGCCGCCAGCCTGCGCGCCGCGGGCGTGAAGGCTCAGTTCCAGCGGATCAGCCACCAGCCGACCATCGTCAAGCTGCGGGTGATGAGCCGTCACCAGCAATTGCTGCGCATCGACTTCGAAGAACCCTTCGCCACTGACCCTGTGCAACTGGGCAGTGACGTCGAGGCGCTGTTGGCTGGGGTCAAAGTGTTGGTGTTGTCCGATTACGGCAAGGGTGCGCTGCAAAACCATCAGGTGTTGATCAACGCAGCCCGCCAGCGTGGCATCCCAGTGCTGGCCGACCCCAAGGGCAAAGATTTCTCCCGCTATAAAGGGGCAAGCTTGATCACCCCTAACCTCAGTGAATTCGAGGCGATCGTGGGCCGTTGCGCCGACGAGGCGGAGCTGGTCGCCAAGGGCGCGCAGCTGATGGCAGAACTGGAGCTCGGGGCGTTGCTGGTTACCCGCGGCGAGCATGGCATGACCCTGTTGCGCCCGGGCCATCCGGCGTTGCACTTGCCGGCCCGTGCCCGCGAAGTGTTCGACGTCACTGGCGCCGGCGACACGGTAATTTCGACGCTGGCCGCGGCGATCGCGGCTGGTGAGGAATTGCCTCAGGCTGTGGCCCTGGCGAACCTGGCCGCTGGCATCGTGGTGGGCAAGCTGGGCACCGCGGCGATCAGCGCGCCTGAACTGCGCCGGGCCATTTCCCGTGAGCAGGGGTCCGAACGCGGCGTGCTCACCCTCGAACAGTTGCTGCTGGCTATCGATGATGCCCGCGCGCATCACGAAAAAATCGTGTTCACCAACGGATGCTTCGACATCCTCCACGCTGGCCATGTGACCTATCTTGAGCAGGCGCGGGCTCAGGGCGATCGGCTGGTGGTCGCGATCAACGACGATGCCTCGGTGGCCGCGCTGAAAGGCCCGGGGCGGCCGATCAACAGCGTGGACCGGCGCATGGCGGTGCTGGCCGGGCTCGGGGCCGTGGATTGGGTCGTCAGCTTTGCCGAAGGCACTCCGGAAAACCTGCTGCGCCATGTGAAGCCGGACGTGCTGGTCAAGGGTGGTGACTACAGCGTGGACCAGGTCGTAGGCGCGGACATCGTCAAAGGCTATGGCGGCACCGTGAAGGTACTGGGGCTGGTGGAGAACAGCTCGACCACTGCCATCGTGGAAAAAATCCGCAGCCGCTAGCGATCGCTGCTGCGCCCCAGCCGCGCCAGGCGCATGAGCGCCTTGGCGCGAGTGGTGATCCTCCCCAGCCGGGTTTTCGGCTTGGCTGGCGCCGGGACGCCCTCGCGCGACAGCCATTCCCGCCAGCGCACGCGCTCTTCCTTCACCACCCAGCCTTCCTGGCGGCCGAAGCTCTCGGCCAGGTACAGCCCGCGGGTGGGGGCTGGCAGCAGCTTGCCTTTGCGCAGGGTATACAGCTCGGCCAGCGGGGCGCCGTTTTTCAAAGGAATGAGGTACAGGTCCGGGTGGCTGCGGCTGAGTCGCGTCACCAGCTCGCCTTTCTCCAGGCGCTCATCCACGTGGTAAAGGCTCAGCCCGCGCACTTCCTTGGGAATCTCCATGCGCATGTCGTATACCAGCTGCAGCGACGCAGTAGGCAGGTGAACGTAGGCGCGTGGGCGCTCGATCAGGGTCAGGCTGCCGCTGCGCACCGGCAGGGCCTCGCCGGTGCCAGGGCGCAGGATGAAGGGCGCGCTTTCTCGATAGCGCAGCGCGTCGCTGTAGGGTGCCGGTAGCCAGGTGTCCTTGAAGCGCCCGTTGAGCCAGCCTTCAGGGGTTTCCAGCAGGCATTCCTCGGCGATTTCCTGCACCGCGGTGTGCAGTGGCAGGTTCAACTCCTGCGCGGGCACGTAGCCGGAAATGAGCTTGAGGACTACATCGCCTCGGTCCAGGCGCTGTTGCCGCACCAGCACCCAGTAATCGTGACCCTGCCAGGCCAGGGTAAGACGCACCGATACGCCCAGGTTCGCGAGCTCCAGGCGAAACCGCTGGGGGTCCTCGACGGAGATAGGCCGGCGTTTGTCCAAGGTCTGGCTGAAATTGATCGGCATGCCGACCCCTTGATAGGCAAGGCCTTCGGGGCTGGCCTCAACGGCAAGGGGCATGGTTTTGAAGTTGGCGGGGTTGGTGCGGCGAAGGGTGCGTGGCATTGAATGTCCCTATAAAAGACCACCGCGCCCCTGGCGCTTGCCCAGAACCGCGGCGGCGGTGCCCACGTTATGGGCCAGGTGCACAGGATTGATGGTGCCGACAATGGCAGCGGTGACCCCCGCTTGGCTGAACAGCGCCTCGAAGCTGGCCCGCACTGGATCGATGCCCGGCTGTTGGCAAGCATGGCCGCTGGCCAAGGCTTTTTTGATCAATATGCCTTTGCCATGTGACGCTGCGTATTCAATGACCGGCTGCTCTGCCTGTTCGTTCAGATTGTAGGTGACCATGGCGCAGTCCCCTTGCTCCAGTGCCTTGAGCCCACCAGCCACCGTTTTTCCGGAAAAGCCATAGCCGCGTATTTTGCCTTCCTGCTTGAGCCGGGCCAGGGTTTCGTACACCGCAGTGTGTTCCAGGATGTGGAGGTCGTTGCCGTCGGAATGCACCAGCACCAGGTCGATGCAGTCGGTTTCCAGCCGGCGCAGGCTGCGCTCCACCGAGTAGCGTGTGTGCTCTGCGCTGAAGTCGAAGCGCGACTGGTTGTGTTCGAATTCTTCCCCCACCTTGCTAACGATCACCCATTGGTCGCGCTGGCCGCGCAACAGCGGGCCAAGGCGCGTTTCGCTGTGGCCGTAGGCCGGCGCGGTATCGAGCAAATTGATGCCCAGCGCTTGCGCCTGGCGCAGCAGCGCCTCGGCCTGCTGGTCGTCGGGGATAGTGAAACCGCTGGGGTATTTCACTCCCTGGTCGCGGCCGAACTTCACCGTGCCCAAGCCCAAGGGAGATATCGTCAGACCGGTGTCGCCCAGCGGGCGATGTAGCGCATGCAGTGAGGGCAGGCTCATGGCAGCACCTCCCAGGCGGGGGTACCGAGTGGTGGTGGTTGCAGCGCCGGCAGGGGCGTATTGGGCGTTGGCCGCAGCCCGGCGCTGGCAAGTGCCTCGATCACCCGATCGGCGAAGTCCGGCGCCAGTGCCAGCTTGGTCGGCCAGCCCACCAGCAACGGCCCTTCGGCGGCCAGGAAGGCGTTGTCCGGGCGTACCAGGCCTGACTGCGCCGGCTCAGCGCGATCCACCCGCAGGGTCGCCCAGTGCACGTGGGTAAGGTCGACCCACGGCAGTAACTGGCTGACCTCGCGCCGGGCGGCGGCGATCTGCTGTTCTTCCGTGCGAGCGACCCCGTCTGCTTCAGCGAGATCGCCGCCCAAGTACCAGACCCACTGGCCATCGGCGGCCGGATGAGTGGTGACGGTCATCCGCGGCTTGGGCCCGCCGCCGAGGCAGTGCGCATAAAGCGGCTTTAGCGCTTCGCCCTTGGCCATCACCATGTGCAGCGGCCGGCGTTGCATGGCCGGCTGTTGCACGCCTAATGCAGCCAACAGAGCTTCATTGCCGGCCCCCGCGCTGAGCACGATCCGTTGCGCGCGAACCTCGCGGCCATCGATCAGCAGGCCGGCCAGGAGGCCGTCTTCACGCAGCGGCTCGATACGCTCAGCGGCCAGCAGGCTCCCGTCGGCCAGCTCGGCCAGGCGCGCTACCAGGCTCGGCACATCCACCACCAATTCAGCGAGGCGGTAGACCTTGCCCTTGAATGCGGGGTTTTGCAGGGCGGGTGGAAGCTGTTCGCCTTTGACGGCATCTACCCGGCCACGCACCGCCTTGCTGGCGAAAAAGCTGGTGAGGTTGCCGGCGAGCGTACCTGGCGACCACAAATAATGTGCTTCTGATAGCAGGCGTACGCCGCGCAGGTCGAGCTCGCCGCTGCCAGCCAGCGCTTCACGCCAGCGCCGTGGCATGTCGGCGATGGCCTCGGACGCACCGGTGAGCGCCCCGTGCAGGGCGTATTTGGCTCCGCCGTGGATGATCCCCTGGGACTTGAGCGTCTGCCCGCCGCCCAGGCTGCCCTGCTCCACCAGCAGGGTCGACCAGCCAGCCAGGCGCAGGCGCGCGTTGAGCCAAAGGCCCGCGACGCCGCCGCCAACGATCAGCACATCAGTGGAAATAGGGGAGGGCATGGGGTACCTCGGTGCGCCAGACAGGCCGGCAGTATACCCGTACGCAGTGCTACCTAGTGCCCTGCGGTGCGCGAGAAGAGCTGAATCACCACCACGCCTGCCACGATCAGCCCCATGCCGGCCATGGCAGGCAGGTCCAGCCGCTGACCATAAATGAACAGTGCAGCGATGCTGACCATCACGATCCCCATCCCTGCCCACACCGCATACGCCACGCCAACCGGGATGGTTTTCACCACCAGGGTGAGCATAAAGAACGCCGTGCCGTAACCCAGCACGACCAAGGCCAGGGGCAGGGGCGTGCTCAAGCCCTTCACGGCTTTCATCGAAACAGTGGCTATGACTTCGGCGCAGATGGCGATAGCCAGGTAGTAATAGGCAGTCATGGAGATCCCTCTTTTTATAGACCGATCATTCTAGGTGGCCAGGGCGAGCGGGCCAATGTAACAAACTGCAAATAGAGGCTAATCCGTTTGCGGATGTTATTGAGATTTATTACCATCCCGGCCGGCCTTGGCGCGCGGGTTTCCGTGCGCCAATGGGGCGGATGCAAGCTACTGCGCTTTGCAGCGGCCCATTGGGCCAGAACCTAGTTGCTCGCCGGCCTGACAAGACGGGTTGGACGCTGCCGCAGCGCCAAGGCAAGGCCTCCGGGTTTCGCTTGAGGCCCGCGAAGCCGGCTCGCTTTACCGCTCGCACGCCCAACACAAGGACAAACGATGAACGCTCACCGGGGAATCACGCATCTATTCACGGGCAATGGCCCGCAGCGCCTGCTGTTGGCCAGCTTGCTGGTACCGTTTCCGCTGACCGCGCTGGCCGAGACGGTCACCCTGCAGGAGCCTGCCGTCGAATTGGACACCCTCACCGTCGAGGGTAACCGCCTGTACGACATGCCCCCCTCGGAAAAAACCGGCGGCTACACCGTTGAGTCCGCCACCGTGGGTTCGAAAACGCCCGCCGCCCTGCGTGACATTCCCCAGTCCACCACCAGCTATACCAACGAGTACATCCAGGACCGCCAGTTCGTGCACCTCGATGACCTGGCCAAGTACACCGCCGGTTTGCGTACGCTCACCAACGATAGCGGCCGGTCGTCCATCTACGCTCGCGGCTACGAATACGACGAGTTCAACATCGACGGCTTGCCCGCGCCGATGACCAGCATCTTCGGCACCGTGCCGTCGCTGGTGGCGTTCGACCGGGTCGAGGTCATGCGTGGCCCGTCCGGCCTGTTCAACAGCACCAGCGAACTGGGCGGCGTGGTGAACATGGTGCGCAAGCGCCCCACCTCCGAATTCGAAGGCCATGTAAGCGGCCGGTATGGCACCTGGGACCAGAACTACGAAGAGGTGGACGTCTCCGGCCCGCTGGATGAGGCGGGGCGTGTGCGCGGCCGCTTCATCGCCTCCCGCGCCGATACCAATGGCGAAGTGGACTACAACGCCAACACCAGCAACACCTATTACGGCGCGCTGGACGTGGACCTCAACGACAGCACGCAGTTGTCCTTCGGCCTGCTGCACGAGGTGAAGAACATCACCCCGAACAACGGCTACCCTACCGACGCCAAGGGCAACCTGCTGGACTTCAGCCATTCGAGGTTCTTCGGCGCGGATTGGAACTACTTCGACGGCAAGACCACCGACCTCGTGGCCGAACTGACCCACCGGTTCGACAACGGCGGTTACGGCCGGGTTGCCCTGCGCGGTTCGCAGCGCGACACCGAATACATGTACGCCTTCACCGGTGGTGCCGTCGCCGCCAATGGCGCCACCAGCCTGCGCGCGACCGGCCGGGACTTCGAGCAAGATACGTTCTCCATGGACGCCAGCTACAGCCAGCCCTTCGCGGCGCTGGGGCAGGTAAGTGAGTTTGTAGTCGGCACTGACTACAAGCACTACAACACCACCTACAAAGACGGCAGCAAGGTCCTGGGGACGATCAACGTCAATACCTACGACCCGACCGATATCGCCAAGCCAGCCAAGTTCTACACCACCCAGGTGGATACCGACGAACAGGAGCTGGGCCTGTATTCGAAGCTCACCTTCCGCCCCATCGCCCGCCTGGCACTGATCGGCGGCGCGCGCCTGAGCAGCTACCAGGGCGAGGGCTACACCACCACTCTGGCCACCGATGTGAAAACCGGCAGCGACCGCGATGTCAACGGCCACGTGACCCCTTATGGCGGCCTGGTGTTCGACCTGGACGACCACCACTCGCTGTACGCCAGCTATTCGCAGGTGTTCAAGCCGCAGTCCCAGGTGGACCAGAACAAGCAGCTGCTCAAGCCGCACGAGGGTGAGCAGTATGAGGTGGGCATCAAGGGCAGCTATTTGGACGGCAGCCTGAACGCCCGGGTGTCGGCCTTCCAGCTCAACGACAAGAACCGCGCGGTCAACCCGGTCGACGCCAACGGCAACGCCATCACCACTTACTATGTGGCTGCCGGCAAGTCGCGGATTCGCGGCGCTGAGTTCGAGGTGAGCGGTAACCTCACGCCTAACTGGGACGTGATCGCCGGCTATACCTACATGAAGACCGAAACCCTCGAAGGCGCGCCTAACACCACCTTCATGACCATGCCGCGCCACCAGGCGTCGCTGTGGAGCAAGTACACCCTCGATGCCGGCCTGCTGTCTGGCCTGAGCGTGGGCGGAGGGATTACCGGGATGAGCGACTTCTATAGCGAAAGCAACAACATTCGCGTCAGCGCGCCGGGCTATGCCACCGTGGATGCCAAGCTGGCCTACCCGGTGACCAAGAAGCTGACCGCGACCCTGGACGTGAACAACCTCTTCGACCGCGACTACTACTCGCGGGTGGGTTCGGTGTCCACGTTCAACTTCTACGGCCCGTCACGTAGCCTGACCGTCGGCGCGCGCTACGACTTCTGACCGCCCAATGGGCCAATGCCGGCACGGTTGCCGGCGTTGGCTACAGCCGGAACGAGCTGATGCAAAACCCAATGCTGCAAGCGAACATAGGCACCGAGCCGTGGTGGCAAGCCATCGCTCGGCAGGGCACGCCGCTGATCGAACCAGCAGGCCACGACAGTTGCCGGCTCACGTTTCTCTGGCGAGACCCCGAAGGCAGCGCCGAGCACTCCAGCACGCGGCGGGTGTGGATCAACATCACTGGGGTCACCGATCACCATCAGGCCACTGGCCCGCAAAGCCTAGAGCGGCTGGCGGGCACCGATGTGTGGCAGTTCCAAGTGATATTGCAAGCCACTTGGCGCGGCAGCTACAGCCTGATCCCCAGTACCGACGAACACACTCCCGCCGAAGGCCGTGAGGCGCTGCGGGCCTGGTGGGCCAGCCGGTTTTCCCTTGCCCGGCAGGATCCGCTCAACCTCCACCGCGGTTGGGTTGGCCAGCGCGGCGTGCAGGTGTCCACGGCGCAACTGCCCGAAGCACCGGCGCAACCTGCCTGGGCCCCGTTCGACCAGCGCCAGCCATGGCCCGCGCCCGGCTTTGCCGAACTGCATGGCCTTGAATGGGACAGCCCGCGCCTGGGCAACCGTCGCCGGGTATGGGTAGGCGGCACGGGCGCCCGCGATGCGGCTCGCCGCCCCTTGGCGATCCTCCTCGACGGCCGCTTCTGGGCCGAAACGGTGCCGGTAGGCCCCGCACTTACCCAGCTGACCGCGGCCGGTGCGTTGCCCGAAGCGCTTTACGTTCTGATCGACAACATCGACAGTGCCCACCGCGGGCGAGAATTGACCTGCAACCCGGATTTCTGGCTCGCGGTTCAGGAAGAGCTGCTGCCGTTGGTGCGTGATCTGGCCGAGTTCAGCGAGGCAGCGGCCACCACGGTAGTCGCTGGGCAAAGCTTCGGCGGGCTGTCAGCGCTGTACGCAGGGCTGCATTGGCCGCAGCGGTTTGGCTGTGTGTTGAGCCAGTCGGGGTCTTACTGGTGGCCGCGCCGTGCCGCCAGCGCCGAGGCAGACGCCGGCGGTTGGCTGGTGGAGCAGATCGAGCAGGGGCTGGGTGAAGGTACGGCCCTGAAGCTGTACCTGGAAGCGGGCAGTCGCGAGCCGTTGATCGATCGCGCTCACCAGCGCTTGGTGCAGGTGCTCACCAAACATGGCTGGCCTCACGCCTACCGGCGGTTCAATGGCGGGCATGACGCGTTGTGCTGGCGCGGCGGCTTGCTCGATGGCCTCGCCGCGCTCTGGGCCGACCTGCCTCGGTAGCTGGTTTTTGTTTCGTCACTTTAAAAGGATACGCACGTGGAGCAGCTCAACCCCTTCGATGATCCCCAACAGGTCTGTTTCGTCCTCGCCAACGCGCAAGGCCAATACAGCCTGTGGCCGGACATTGCGCCGATACCCGCTGGCTGGCGCCTGGTGCATGGGCCGGCCAGCCGCGAGGCGTGCGGGGAATGGGTAGAGCTGAACTGGCAGGACCTAACGCCAACCACCGCAGAGGCCATGTGATGAGTGACAGCACCTTGCAAACCCCGCTTCTCCAGGACATGCCTTTGGTGGCCGCGCAGCCGGGTATCTGGGTGGCCGACCAATTGTCCCCGCACCACAACGCCTACGCGGTGGCGCACTACGTAGCGCTGGACGGTGAGCTGAATGCCGCCGTTCTGCTGCAGGCCATCGACGCCGGTGTGGCCGAGGTCGACACCCTGCGCATGGTGTTCAGCGAGCGCGACGGCGTGCCCAGTCAGCGCTTCGATCCGCAGGCAATATTGCCCGCCGCGTTCAGCCTGGACCTGCGTGGTGAGGCGGCCCCCCACGCCGCCGCTCTGGCATGGATGCAGGCGGACCTCGGGCAGGACCTGCGCGCTCAGGCCAAAGGCTTGCAATGGGCCAACGTGCTGCTGCGCACCGGCGAACAGCAGTGGCTGTGGTACCAGCGTTATCACCACCTGGTGCTAGACGGCTACAGCTTCGCCGCGCTGACCCGGCGCATCGCCCAGCGCTACACCGCGGCGATGCGTGGTGAAGCCCCCGGCCCGTCGCCGTGGGCGCCCTTCGCGCAAGTGGTCGGGGAATACCAGGCCTACCAAGGCTCGCCTACCTGCCAGCAGGACTGCGAGTTCTGGCTGGAAAAGGCCCGGCAGTTGCCACCGCCAGCAACGCTGTCTGCCGCGCCCTTGAGCGGGCAGGTGCCTAGCACCCAACTGCTGCGCGAGCGCTGCGTGATCGAGCCAGCGCTGTTGCGCCCACTGCTCGCCGCCGGTGAAGCTGCCCGGTTGGGCGCCGCGGACATCGCCGTGGCGCTGGTCGCGCTGTGGCTGTCACGGTTGGGCAATCAGGAGGCGTTCACCGCCGGGTTCATCTTCATGCGGCGGATGGGTTCGGCGGCGGCCGGCAGCGCTGGCGCGGTGATCAATGTGCTGCCCATGCAAATGTGCGTAAGTGCCGGGCACACCCTGTTCGACGTCGCCAAGGCGGTCGCCCGGGAAACGAAGCTCCTGCGTCGACGGCAGCGTTACGAGGCCGAGCAGATCCAGCGTGACCTTGGCCGGGTGGGCGATGCTGAACCCCTGTGCGGCGCGGTGATCAACCTGAAGCTGTTCGACTTCGCCCTGGACTTCAACGGCGTGGCCGGCACTACCCATGCCTTGGCCGCGGGCCCGGTGCGGGACCTGGAAATCACCCTGTACCTCGACCAAGCGCAACAGCTCACGGTTGAAGTGCTGGCCAATGCCGAGCGCTACGACGCCGCAGAGCTGGGCCGGCACGTGCAGCGCTTCGGGCTGTTGGCGCGGCAGTTCGCCGCCGATCCGCAGCGAACCTGCGATGCGGTGGATGTGCTCGACGCCGCCGATCACGCGCTGCTGGCGAAGGTCAACGACACCGCCCGGGCCTTGGCCGACGACACCTTGGTCAGCCTGCTGCGCCGCCAGGCCGAGCTGACGCCGGGGGCGCCGGCGTTGTCCGACGCGCAGCACCAGCTGGACTACCGCCAAGTGCGCGAACAGGTCACGGCACTGGCGCAGCAGCTGGTGCAGCAAGGCGTGCGGCCAGGGGATTCGGTCGCCGTGGCCTTGCCCAGGTCCGTGTTTCTCTCGCTGGCGCTGTTGGCCATCATCGAGACCGGGGCCGCCTACCTGCCGCTGGACAGCGGCTACCCGGACGAGCGCCTGGCGTTCATGCTTGAAGACGCCCAGCCGCGGCTGTTGTTGACCTCTACCGACCAGGCAGCGCGCCTGGGCGGTGCCTGTACCTGCCCGACCCTGCGTTACGAAAGCCTGTTGCAACCGGACCCAACCTTGCCACGGGCGTTCAGCGGCCCGCGGCCGGATAGCGCCGCCTATATCATCTACACCTCCGGCTCCACGGGCCGGCCCAAAGGCGTGGTGGTGGGCCATCGGGCCATCGTCAACCGGCTCCTGTGGATGCAGCACCACTACCCAATCGGCCTTGCCGACGTGGTGCTGCAGAAAACCCCCAGCAGCTTCGATGTCTCGGTATGGGAGTTCTTCTGGCCGCTGATGGTCGGCGCGCGCCTGCATATGGCGCCGCCCGAGGCGCACCGCGATCCGGAAGCCTTGCAGGCGGAGATCGAGCAGCAGCGGGTGACCACCATGCACTTCGTGCCATCGATGCTCGCGGCCTTCGTTGGCAGCCTGGAAGACCCTGCCGCCGTAGCCCGGTGCGAGCCGTTGCGGCAGGTGTTCTGCAGTGGCGAGGCCTTGCCGGCGGACCTCGGCCGGCGCTGGCAGCGGCGCACCGGCGTGGCCCTGCATAACCTCTATGGGCCGACCGAAGCCGCCGTGGATGTGAGCTGGTATCCGGCTCATGGTGAAGCATTGGCTGCGGTTCGCGGGGCCAGCGTGCCCATCGGTTATCCAGTGTGGAACACCGGCCTGCGCATCCTCGACCGGCGCCTGCGCCAGGTGCCGCCAGGCGTGGCCGGGGACCTGTATCTCACCGGCGTGCAGCTGGCCCACGGCTACCTTGGCCGCGCCGAGCTGACTGCCAGCCGGTTCGTTGCGGACCCCTACGGCGACGGCCAGCGCATGTACCGCACCGGCGACGTTGCTCGCTGGCTGGCCGACGGTGCTGTGGAGTACCTGGGCCGCAGCGACGACCAATTGAAGATCCGCGGCCAGCGTATCGAGCTCAGCGAGATCGATCATGCCTTGCTGGCGCTGCCGGGTGTGGCCCAGGCCGTCACCCACGCTCGGGTATTGGGCGAAGCCGGTAATGGCGACGGCGGTGATGCGCGCCAGCTCGTGGGTTACCTGACTCCTCAACCGGGCGCCGAGTTGGATTTGCCGGCCCTGCGCGCCACCCTGGGCGACCGCCTGCCGGCGCACATGGTGCCGGTGGCGCTGGTGCAAATGGAAGCGTTCCCTCTAGGGGCTACTGGCAAGCTCGACCGCAAGGCCCTGCCACTCCCCAGCGTGCAGGGCCGGGCCCAGGGCAGGGCGCCGTCACCCGGGCTCGAGCAGCAGATCGCCGAAGCTTTCGCGCACATCCTGGAACGCGAGCAGGTCAGCGCCGACGATGACTTCTTCGCCCTGGGGGGCCACTCGTTGCTAGCCATGACCCTTGCCGCCACGCTGCGCCGCCAGTTGCAGCGGCCGGTGTCCGTGGGCCAGGTGATGATCGCCTCGTCCGTGGCGCGGCTGGCCAGCCTGCTCGGCGCCCAGCATAGCGAAGCCGAAGCACAGGCCGCGGGAACCGAAAGCCTGCTGCCGCTGCGCCAGGGCAACGGCCCGGTGCTGTTCTGTTTCCACCCGGCCTCCGGCTTTGCCTGGCAGTTCAGCGTGCTGCAACGCTATATCGACCCGCACTGGTCCTTGATGGGGATTCAATCGCCGCGCGGGGGCGGGCCGCTCGAGCAATGCCAGCACCTGGCCGAAGTGTGCGACGCGCACTTGCAGCGGGTGCGTCAGGTGCAGCCGCACGGGCCGTATCATTTCCTGGGTTATTCCCTGGGCGGCACCCTGGCCCACGGCATTGCCGCGCGCCTGCGCGCCGAAGGCGAGGAGGTGGCTTTCCTCGGGCTGCTCGATACCTACCCGCCGGAAACCCAGAATTGGGACGAGCGCGCGGGTAAGAACCAGCTCAACCCTGAAGTGCTCGCCGAGGTGAACCGCGAGCGCGAGCAGTTCCTCGCCGCGCAACGTGGTGTGCTTGGGGCAGTTGGCGGTGAAGGTGGCAGCCAGCTGTTCGACCAGATCGAAGCCAACTACGCTGACGCCGTGCGCCTGCTGGCCACCGCGCGCAGCGCCCGTTTCGAAGGCACGGCGACCTTGTTCGTGGCAGAGAAAACCCTGCCCGCGGGCATGGACGTCACCCAGACCTGGGGCCGCTTCGTGCAGGCGCTGGAAGTGCAGCGGCTAGACTGCGCGCACGTGGACATCATCTCGCCCACCCTGCTTGCGCGGGTGGGGCCGATGATCAACCGGGCGTTAAAAGCGCTTTAGAGCGGCCATCTGTTCCGCCCACTTTACAGGAGTGGGCGAAGCCCGCGGGCCCTAGGCGCCAAGGGTTCGCGAGCATCGCACGCGCCTATAGGTAAGAAATCTTCCTTGCAGGCAATCCTGGTGGGTGGCTCAGCGGCTACCCAGCGGGATGATCAAAGGCGTATGCGCCACGGGGTCCTCGATGATCATGCAGGGCAGGTCATAGACCCGCTGGATCAGCTCGACCGTGACGATGTCCCGGGGGCGGCCGCTGGCGACGATCTGGCCGTCGCGCATGGCGATCAAATGCGTGGCGTAGCGGCAAGCCTGGTTCAGGTCATGCAGCACCACCGCCAGGGTGTGGCCGTGGTCCTGATTCAGGTGCTGGAGCAGCTCCAGCAGCTCGATCTGGTGGGTGATGTCCAGCCAGGTAGTAGGTTCGTCCATCAGCACCAGCGGCGTTTGCTGCGCCAGCACCATGGCGATCCATACCCGCTGGCGCTGGCCGCCGGAGAGGGTGTCCACCGGTTCAGCCCATAGGCCGTCCACGCCGGTGGCCTGCATGGCTTTGTGCACCGCCTGTTCGTCTTCTGCCCGCCAGCGGCTGAGCAAGCCCTGGTGCGGATAGCGGCCACGGGCAACCAGGTCCTTCACGGTAATGTCGCCCGGGGCACTGGCGCTTTGCGGTAGCAGGCTCAGCCGCCGCGCCACTTCCTTGGTCGGGTACTGCCCGATAGCCTGGCCATCCAGCCACACTTGCCCGCTGGCCGGTTTCAGCAGGCGGCTGAGGCTGCGCAGCAGAGTGGACTTGCCGCAGGCGTTGGGACCGATGATCACGGTGAACTCGCCTTCGGGGATGTTAACCGACAGGTCCTTGGCTACCACCTTGCCGTCATAGGCGAGGGTCAGTTCGGTGGCCGAGAGCTGGCTGGAAGGAGGGTTCATTTGCGGGCCTCGCGGATTAGCAGGGCGATCAGGTACAGGCCGCCAACACTGACGGTGATCAGGCCGACGGGTACTTGGTAAGGGCTGAGCAGGTGTTGGGCGGCGAAGTCGGCGCACAGCAGCAAAAACGCGCCGGCCAGGGCGGCCATGGGCAGGCCCAGGGCTTGGCTACCGCTCAGGCGTCGGGCGATCTGCGGCGCGGCCAGGGCCACGAAGGCGATCGGCCCGGCCACCGCGGTTGCCGCCGCAGTCAACGCCACCCCGGTGAGCATCAGCCACAGGCGCGAACGCTCCACCGGCACGCCCAGCGCGCAAGCGGTGTCGTCGCCCATCTCCAGCAAGCGCATGCGCCGGCTCAGCAGCAAGGCCGCCGCCAGCGCCAGCCCTACGATCAGCAGCGCTGGCTGCGCCTTGGCCCAGGTCACGCCATTGAGCGAGCCGGCGTTCCACAGCCCGGCGGATACCGCGGTATCCAATGGCGTATTGGTCACCAGCCAGTTGTTCACCGCCAGCAGGAATGCACGTACGCCCAGGCCGATCACGATCAACCGTAGCGCGCTCAGGCCGCCGTTCCAGGCCAGGCGATACACCAGCCCGGCAGTGACCACGCCGCCGACCAACGCCGCGCCGGTGCTGGCCAGAATGCTGCCATCGAAGATCACTACCAGCACCAGAACACCGGTATAGGCGCCCAGGTTGAAGCCAAGGATGTCCGGGCTGCCCAGGGGATTGCGCAACAAAGACTGGAAAATCGCCCCGCTGACGCCCAGCGCCGCGCCCAGCGCCAGCGCCGACACGATTCGCGGCAACCGCCACTCCAGCAGGATCATCCGCGCTCCGCCCGGGCCTTGCCCCAGCAAGGCGTCGAACAGTTGGCCCAGGCTCAAGGGCACCGTGCCCTTGCCTAGGGAATAAACGCTCAGCCAGAGGCAGGCCAAGCCTAGCCCCAACGCACACCACAACACCCGTTGCCGCCCCAGTCTCATAGCGCCACCAACCGCGTACGCCTGGCCAGCAGCACCAGCACGGGTGCACCGAGCACCGCGGTCATGATCGATACCCGCAGCTCGGTACTGGTCAACACACGGCCCAGGGTATCGGCGAGCAACAATAGCAATGGGGTGATCAGCAGGGCGGCGGGTAGCAGCCGCGCATGGCTGGGCCCTGCAACGCGCCGCGCCATATGCGGCACCATCAGGCCAACGAAGGCGACTGGCCCCACCAGCGCGGTGGTCGCCCCGCACAGCACAGTGATGCAGCCCAGCCCTAGCAGTTGCGTGCGCAGCACGCCAGTGCCCAGCGCTGCTGCCAGATCGTCGCCCAGGCCAAGGCTATCCAGCGCCCGGGCCAGGCCCAGGCTGAGCAGCACGGCTGCAACGATTGGCGGCGCAGCCCAGCGCAGCAGTGACAGCTCACGGATGTCCAGCGAGCCGGCCTGCCAGAACCGCACTTGATCGTGTACCAGCGGGTTGAGCAGGGCGATCCCCAAAGCAATGCCCTCCAGCGCCGCGCCAAGGGCCACGCCGATCAGCAACAGCCGCACCGGGCTGAAGCGGCGCCCACTGGCCATGCCGGTGAAGGTGACCAGCAACGCGGCGGCCAGGGCGCCGGCGCAGGCGAAGGCCAGGTAGGCGAAAGGGGTGTGAGCGGAGAAGAACGCGATACCTACCACGATGGCAAAGCTGGCCCCGGCATTGACGCCCAGGATGCCTGGGTCAGCCAGGGGATTGCGGGTGAGGGTTTGCATCAACACGCCGGCGGTGCCAAGGGCGATGCCTGCCACCAGCCCGGCGAGCGTGCGTGGCAAGCGAGCATCGGTCACCAGGGTGCACACCGGCGTGGCGCACTGCCCGCTCAGCGCCTGCACCACATCGGTCAGTGGTACATAGCTGGCGCCGGCTTGCAGGCTAAGGGCGATCGCGATCAGCAGCGCAACGCTCAGGCCGGCAAGGGAAAAGACGAAACGCATGAAATGGCGATGCTCGGCTGGGTACGAGTGTAACTTCGTTAATACGAAGCATTATCTTCTGAGAAAATTTGCCAAATGCTAACATGGCCGGCGACCCCCAAGGTAGAACCCATTCCCCACCCGTGGTGCCCATGAGCAAACCTTCACTGTTTATCGACCTCAGCCTGCTGAAAACCCACGCCGCGTTCCGGGCGGTATTCATCGCTCGGTTGCTGTCCATCGTGTCCCTCGGGTTGTTGGGCATCGCCGTGGCCGTTCAGGTGCAGGTGCTGACCGGCTCACCCGCGCAGGTGGGGCTGTCGGTCACCTTGACTGGCGCCGGTATGTTCATTGGCCTGGTCTTCGGTGGGGTGATGGCCGACCGTCACGAGCGGCGGAGGTTGATCCTGCTGGCGCGGTCGAGCTGCGGCCTAGGCTTCCTCGGCTTGGCGCTGAATGCTGCGCTGCCTAGCCCGTCGTTGCTGGCGATCTACCTGCTCGGCTGTTGGGACGGGTTCTTCGGTGCCATTGGCGTAACCGCGCTGCTGGCGGCGACACCGGCCCTGGTAGGGCGCGAGAACATGGTGCGCGCCGCCGCCATCAGCATGCTTACGGTACGCCTGGGCACCATCCTGTCGCCCGTGGTTGGCGGGCTGTTGATCGCCAAGGGCGGCGTGCTCTGGAACTACCTGGCGGCGGCCCTGGGCACCTTGTTCACCGTGCTGCTGTTGCTGCGCCTGCCACCGTTGCCGGCGCCCGCGGCGCAAAAGGAGCATCCGCTGCGGGCGCTCGCCAACGGGTTCGCGTTCCTGGCCGCCAACCGCATAGTGGGCGCCGTGGCCCTGATCGGCGCCTTGGTGACCATGGCCAGCGCGGTGCGGGTGCTGTATCCGGCGCTGGCGCCACACTGGCAAGCAGACGCTACCCAGTTGGGGCTGATGTACGCCGCCACGCCTCTTGGCGCTGCGCTGGGTGCGATCACCAGCGGCCGGGTGGGTGGCCATGCCCGGCCGGGGCAACTGATGCTGCTCACGGCGATAGCAGCCTTCGCCTGTATTGCCCTGTTCGGGGTGATGCCGGCCTACAGCCTCGCATTGCTTTGCCTGGCGGCGTTCGGTTACCTGAGCTCGGTCAACTCGCTGCTGCAATACGCGGTCATCCAGGCGCAAACCCCGGACGCGATGCTGGGGCGGGTAAATGGCCTGTGGACGGCGCAGAACGTGTGTGGCGATGCCATCGGCGCCGCGCTTCTGGGAACGTTGGGCTCGTTGCTGATGCCGGCACCGGCAGCCGCCGCGTTCGGGTTGGCGGCGGCGCTGGCTGGGGTAATGATCGCAGCGAGCATGACGGGGCTGCGCCGGCTGCGCTTCGAACCGGCGGCGTAAGGCCGGGCTTGCCGTCAACCATGTTGCAGGGGCAAGCGCAGCCTCTGCTCCGGGGCGGTCAGTGGGCCGCGAACTGGGCTTCCAGGCGGTCGAGCAGGTGCCCGGCGCTGTAGTAGTCCAGGCGGAAGGTATCTGCGCCCAAGGCATAGACCCGCTGCTCACGAACCGCCGGCAGGTGCGCCAGCAGGGCATTGGCCTTGACCGCTTCCGCGTCGGCGGTTTCGCCGGCGAACAGCAGCCAGGTTTGCCCGGTAAGGCCGGCCGCCAGGTGTTCACCACCTAGCTGGAGGATGTCTTTGCGCTTGCCCATGCTGGCCAGCGCAGGCAAATCCGCCGGGGGCTGAGCCAGGGTGAAGCCTAGCGACTGCAACAGCCGACCTTGGGCCGAAGCGGCCGTCCACAGGTTGGCCTGGCGGGCGGGGGCGTTGTAGACGAAGGCGGACACCGGCTGCGCTGGCAACTGCAAGCGGCCCTTCAGGGCAGTCACCCGCGCGGCAACGTCTTCGATGCGCTGGGCCGCTTGTGCCTCATGACCAGTGGCGCGGCCCAGTTGCTGGACGACCTCTTCCCAGCTGTGATCGTCGTAGTTGATCACCAGGGTAGGGGCGATCGAGGAGAACTGCTCGTACAGCGCCAGTGCCGAATCGGCCCCCGAGGCGCTGACCACGATCAGGTCTGGTGCCTGGGCGGCAACGGCTTCGGCATTCGCTTCGCCGATGTACAAACGCTTGACCTGGCGCTGCGCGGCGACCTCGCCCCATTGGCGAAAATAGCCCTGGCCGTCGGCGAAGCGGTTATTCGGGGCGGTAGCGCCGCTGGCAATCACCGGTGCGTCGATAGCCAGCAGCGAGCCGGTAAGGGTCACGCTGGTGGAAACGATCCGCTGCGGCGGGTGTTCCAGCCGCAGCGGGCCGTTGAAGTTATCGACCTGCCGCGGCCAGCTTTCTTCGGCTTGAGCGGCCAGGGCGAGGCTGGCGAGGGCGGCGAATGCCAAGCCCAGGGCGGTGCGGCACAGGCAGCGAGCGGTACGGGCGGTCATATTGGCTCCAGATACGCGAAAGTCTCTCATTTTCATCGCCGCGGGCGCGCAGCGCAACCGGCCGCAAGGGGAACAGGCCCGATGAGGTATAGCGCTTTGTAATCAATGTGTTACGTAGTTGTTTCATGCTCTTCCGAGGGGTGCCAGCATTGACAGTCGGTATTCTCCCTCATACTCTGAAACGGATTGATAACAATTCTCGTTAAGCTTTTGGTGACATTTTATGACCAAACTAACGTCGGACACCCCTTTTGCGAACGCTGACGGGGCGGCCGAGCACAGTGAATTTCTGTTCCGCTCAGGCACCCGCTGCCTGCGCGGTCAAGGGATTTTCGCGGCGATCACCACGCCAGCCGCCGGCGGCGACCAGCCAGGCAGCGCACTACACGCCGCGGTCAGCCAGGCTTTTGCAAACGCCCATGCGGCGGGCATCGAGCAGCCGGTGTTGATCGGGGCGATTCCCTTCGACACCACCCAGCCGTCCTGCCTTTATGTACCGCGCCGGCATCGCTGGATCGACGGCGAACCCGCCCGCAGCGAAGCTGATAATGGCGGGGCAGCGCCAGTCGTTATCAGCCAGCGCAGTGTGCCGGACGAGGCGGGCTTCAAGGCTGCGGTCGGCCAGGCCATTGCTAACTTCCGCAGCAGCACCATCCGCAAGGCCGTGCTCTCGCGCATGCTCGAAGTGCAACTGGACCAGCCGGTCAAGGTCGAGCAGGTGTTGGCCCGGCTGGCCGCGCAGAACCCCAATGGCTACCACTTCCGTATTCCCCTGGCCGAGAAGGGCGAATTGATCGGGGTTAGCCCGGAGCTGTTGGTGCGTAAGCGCGGCGGCCGGGTATATAGCAACCCACTGGCGGGGTCGGCCAAGCGCCGGGCGAACCCCGAGGAAGATCGGCACACGGCCGATGCCCTGCTCGATTCAGAGAAAGACCACTACGAGCACCGCCTGGTGGTCGAGGAGATCCGTCGGGTGTTGGCCCCTGAGTGCAGCAGCCTGGCGATCCCCGAGCAGCCCTCGCTGTTGAGCACCGCGGCCATGTGGCACCTGTCCACCGCTATCGAAGGCGAACTGGCCGACCCGCGCCGCTCCTCGTTGCAGCTGGCTTGCCAGTTGCACCCGACCCCGGCGGTGTGCGGCGCGCCCACCGACCTTGCTCGCAAGCTGATCAACCTGGTCGAGCCCTTCGAGCGCGGGCTGTTCACCGGCATGGTGGGCTGGTGTGACGCCGCCGGCAACGGTGAGTGGGTGGTGACCATCCGCTGCGGCACGGTGGTAGAAAACACCCTGCGGCTGTTCGCCGGCGCGGGCATCGTCGAGGCGTCGGAGCCGGCCGCCGAATGGGCCGAAACCCAAGCCAAGTTGGGCACCATGCTGGCCGCCTGCGGGTTGAACGCGGAGGATCAGCGATGAGCATTGCCTTCACCCCCTGGCCCGCCGAACTCGCCGCCCGCTACCGCGCCAAGGGTTATTGGCGGGACGAGCCGATGACCCACATCCTGCAGCAGCAGGTGCAGGCTCGTCCGGATGCGCCAGCGATCATCTGCGGGGAGCGCACGTTCACCTACGCCGAACTCGACAACCGCTCGAGCAACCTGGCCGCCGCGCTGCATCGTCAGGGCCTACGCACCCATGACACTGCACTGGTGCAATTGCCCAACGTCGCGGAGTTTTTCGTCACCTACTTCGCTTTGCTGAAGCTGGGCGTCGCCCCTGTGAATGCGTTATTCAGCCACCAGCGGCTGGAGCTGCTGGCTTATGCCCGGCAGATCCAGCCGCGGCTGCTGATCGCGTCTGCCCAGCACGGGCTGTTCGCCGACGAACGCTTTATCGGTGAGCTGCGCGAGGTGGCGCCGGGCCTGGGCACGGTGGTGCTCGACAGCGGCACCAGCGGTGCCCTGGCCGGTTGCCTAGACCTTGCCGAATGCCTGGCAGCGCCTGTGGGCGATTTCGTGGCGCAGCCAAGCGCTGCTGACGAGGTGGCCTTCTTCCAGCTGTCGGGAGGCAGCACCGGCACGCCGAAGCTCATTCCCCGCACCCACAATGACTACTACTACAGCGTGCGCCGCAGCGTGGAAATCTGCCACCTGACCCCAGCCACGCGCTTCCTCTGCGCGTTGCCTGCCGGCCATAACTACACCATGAGCTCCCCCGGGGTGCTGGGCGTGTTCGTGGCTGGCGGCTGCGTGGTCATGGCGCGCGACCCAGAGCCGCTGAACTGCTTTGCGCTGATCGAACGCCACCAGGTGGACTGGGTCCCGCTGGTGCCGCCCGCGGTAGCACTGTGGCTCAAGGAAGCGCCGACGCACCTGCATCGGCTGGCTTCGTTGAAGGTGATCCAGGTAGGCGGCGCCAACTTCGCCGAAGCCCTGGCCCGACGCGTTCCCGCCGAGCTGGGCTGCCAGTTGCAACAGGTGTTCGGGATGGCCGAAGGGCTGGTGAACTACACCCGGCTGGACGATGACGCCGAACGCATTTTCACCACCCAGGGCTGCCCCATGAGCCCCGATGACGAAGTGCGGGTGATGGATGCCGACGGCAACCAGGTGCCCCAGGGCCAGCCCGGTATGCTGGCGACCCGCGGGCCCTACACCTTCCAGGGTTACTACCTGAGCCCCGAGCACAACAGCCAGGTGTTCGACGCCGAAGGGTTCTACTACTCGGGTGACCTGGTCGAACAGGATGCCCAGGGTTACCTGCGGGTGGTGGGCCGGGTGAAAGACCAGATCAACCGTGGCGGTGAGAAGATCGCCGCCGCCGAGGTCGAGAACCTGCTGTTGCAGCACCCTGGCATCACCCATGCGGCCGTGGTCGCCATCCCAGACGAACTGATGGGCGAGAAGAGCTGTGCCTGCGTGGTGGTCAGCGATACCGGCCTCAAGCCAGCGGCCTTGCGCAAGTACCTGCGCGCCCAGGGCGTGGCCGAGTTCAAATTGCCGGATCGTTTCCAGTTCCTGGAGCAGATTCCCCTTACGGCCGTCGGCAAGATCGACAAGCAGCGCTTGCGTGATGCGCTGCGGGCCTCTCAATCAGAACAGGTATAAGGTTCGTTTCATGGCTATTCCCAAACTCGCTTCCTACCCCCTGCCAACGCCGGACAGCTTTCCCGCGAACAAGGTGAACTGGGCGCTGGAGCCGTCCCGCGCGGTGCTGTTGATCCACGATATGCAGGCGTACTTCACCGCCTTCTATGGTGACGACAGCCCGTTGGTGAAAGCACTGGTGGAGCGCATCGGCAAGGTGCGCGACTGGTGCCACGCTCAGGGCATTCCCGTGGTTTATACCGCGCAGCCCACCGAGCAAAGCCCCCAGGACCGTGCGCTGCTCAACGACATGTGGGGCCCTGGCCTGACCACCGCGGACCCCGCCTTGCAAGATGTGGTGGCCCCGCTGGCGCCGGCCCGCGAAGACACCGTACTGGTGAAGTGGCGCTACAGCGCGTTCCAGCGTTCGCACCTTGAAGACCTGATGAAAGAGTGGCGCCGCGACCAGTTGCTGATCTGCGGGGTGTATGCCCACATCGGTTGCATGGTGACCGCGACGGACGCCTTCATGCGCGACATTCAGCCGTTTTTCATCGGCGATGCCATGGGCGACTTCTCCGAGGAAGAACACCGTATGGCGCTGCGCTACGTGGCCACCCGCTGCGGCAGCGTGCTCGGTTACCAGGCGGTGATCGGCGCTGTTGCCCCGCGTTTCGACCAAGCCTGGCTGCTGAGCCAGCTCGAACCCTACCTGGACGCCGACGATGACTTGCCCGAAGGGCCCGACAACCTGATGGACTATGGCGTGGATTCGGTGCAGGTGATGACTTTGGTGTCCGCCTGGCAAGGCATGGGGCTAGACGTCAGCTTCGCCGAGCTCGCTGCCCAGCCGACCCTCGACGGCTGGTTGAACATCATCGCCAGCAAGCGCCACGCCGCGGCTTGACTGTTATTTGTCTACGGCCTGGCAGTGCCGCCGGGCCGTCGGGAGCCAATTGCAAATGAATACCCTGGATTTTTCCGGTAAACGCGTGTGGGTCACCGGGGCCGGCCAAGGCATTGGCCTGCACACCGCCATGCGCTTTCAAGCCGCTGGTGCCGAAGTGGTTGGGCTGGACCGGCAGTTCCCCGAGGCTGACTACCCGTTCCGCACGGTAGTGATGGATGTGACCGACCCGCAGCAGGTCGAGCAGGTGTGCCAGCAGTTGCTCAATGAGCGCCGCCGGTTGGATGTACTGGTCAACGGCGCGGGCATTCTGCGCCTGGGCAACAGTGATGAGCTCAGCCTGGAGGATTGGAACGCCTGCATGGCGGTGAACGTGACCGGCCCGTTCCTGCTATTCCGCCAGTTGGTGCCGGTGTTCAAGGCGCAGCGTAGCGGGGCTATCGTCAGTATCGCCTCCAATGCCGCCCATGTGCCGCGCCTGCAGATGGCCGGTTATTGCGCCTCGAAAGCGGCGCTGGTGGCCTTGAACAACTGCGCCGGCCTGGAGCTGGCCGGCCATGGGGTGCGTTGCAACCTGGTGTCACCGGGGTCTACCGACACGCCGATGCTGCGCGCCATGGTGGGTGATGCCAACCGCTTGCAGGGTTTGGTGGCGGGCCTGCCTGAGCAGTACAAGCTGGGCATTCCGCTGGGCAAGATCGCTACGGTGAACGAAATCGCCAACACCGTGCTGTTTCTCGCTTCGGACCTTGCCAGCCACATCACCCTGCAGGACATCGTGGTGGACGGTGGGGCTACCTTGGCGGCGTGAGTCGACAGCGGTGCAGCTCCCGGGCTGCGCCGGCCCCACAGGGCATAGGGAGTAGATATCTGTGGGGCGGGCACTGGCCGGGAGGCGGGCGGCTCCACATTCATCTCCCATGCGGTACACTGCCGCGCCATGAACAGACCCCTCTATACCGTATTGTTTCACCTGGCCTTGCCGCTGATCGCCCTGCGCTTGTGGTGGCGTGCGCGCAAGGCACCGGCCTACGCGCAACGCATTGGCGAGCGGTTCGCCCGGCAACTGCCGCCCATGGCCCCTGGTGGCCTTTGGGTGCATGCGGTGTCGGTCGGCGAAAGCATCGCCGCCGCCCCTTTGGTGCGCGAGCTGCTGGAGCGTTACCCGGACCTGCCGATCACTCTCACCTGCATGACGCCGACCGGCTCGGAGCGCATCCAGGCGTTGTTCGCCGGCAATGCTCGAGTGCAACACTGTTACCTGCCGTACGACCTGCCATGGGCCATGGGGCGCTTCCTCGACCATGTACGCCCGCGGCTGGGCATCATCATGGAAACCGAGCTGTGGCCTAACCTCGTGGACCAATGCGCGCGCCGTGGCATCCCGGTGGCGCTGGCCAATGGCCGTTTGTCCGCCCGCTCCGCGCGGGGCTATGCGCGCTTCTCCGGGCTCACCGCGCCCATGCTCGAGCAGATGAGCCTGCTGGCGGTGCAAACCGAAGCCGAGGCCCAGCGTTTCCGTGACCTGGGCGCGCGGCCGAGCACGATTACCGTCACCGGCTCGATCAAATTCGACCTGAACCCAGACCCCGCCCTGGCAGCGCGCGCCCACAGCCTGCGCGAACACTGGCAGGCTAGCCAGCGCCCCGTATGGATCGCCGCCAGCACCCATCAGGGAGAGGACGAAATCATTCTGGCGGCGCACCGGGAACTGTTGCGCAGCCACAGCGATGCCCTGCTGATACTGGTACCGCGCCATCCCGAGCGCTTCGGGCCGGTGGGCAGTGCGGTCGAGCAGGCGGGCTTCGTCATGGCCAGGCGTTCAACCGACGATGTCAGTGTCGATACCCAGGTTCTGTTGGGCGATACCATGGGCGAGCTGCTGTTCCTCTATGCCCTGGCGGACATCTGCTTCGTGGGGGGCAGCTTGGTGCCCAGCGGCGGCCATAACCTGCTCGAGCCCGCTGCCTTGAGCAAGCCGGTGCTGAGCGGGCCGCACCTGTTCAATTTCCAGGACATCGCCGAGCGCTTGCGCGATGCCAAGGCACTGAGCGTCATCGATGACGCCAGCGGCCTGGCCGATGCCGTGCGCAACCTGATCGAACTGCCCCAGGCCGCCCAGCGCATGGGCGAGGCGGGGCTGGTGGTGATGCGGGCCAACCAGGGTGCCCTGGAGCGTCTGCTGGAAGCGTTGGCCCCATTAAGCGCGCAGGGTTCGCGGGCTTCGCCCGTTCCTACAGGAACGCGCTAACCTCGCGAATCTCCCCTGGCGCCTACCGGTTCGGCTTGAGCAGTGCCTTGGCCTGTTGCTCCAGGTCCGGGGGCAGGAAATCCTTGTCGGGGTTGTAGCTGGGGTTGAGGTATTGCCCCAGGTCTTGCAAGTCCTGCGGGCTGAGGGTGCCGGCAGCTTGCTTGAGGCGCAGGTTGTCGAGGATGTAGTCGTAGCGGCTGTTGTTGTAGTCGCGCACCGAGGCGTACAGCTGGCGCTGGGCGTCGAGTACATCGACGATATTGCGCGTGCCCACTTGATAGCCGATTTCCGTGGCTTCTACCGCGCTCTGATTAGAGATGATCGACTGCTTGCGCGCCTGTACCAGCTCCACGTCGGTGTTCACTGCCCGGTGCAGGTTGCGGGTGTTTTCCACCACCTGCCGGCGCAGCCCCTCGCGGCGATACTCGCTCTGGCTGAAGCGTTGGTAAGCCTCACGCACCTGCGAGCTGGTAAGGCCGCCGCTGTACAGCGGGATCTCAAGGCGCAGGCCGATGGTTCGCCGCTCCACGTCGCTGCCATACACCAGGCCATCGCGGGAGGAGGGGTTGCTCAGCTCGAAGTTGTCGTTGTCGCCTTTCTCGTATTGAGCGATGGCATCCAGCGTGGGCGCATGCCCGGCCTTGCGTTGGCGCAGGGTCTGCTCGGCGGCATCCACGGCGAAGTTGCTAGCCAGCAGCTGCAGGTTTTGCTGCGACGCGGTATCGACCCAGGCACGAGCATCGTTGGGCAGCGGCGGTAGCACCGGCAGGCTGTGGACCACACCCTGGAGCGCGTTGTACTCCCGGTTGGTCAGCGTGACCAGCGCCTCGAAGGCATCAGCCACCTGGCGCTCGGCAGTGCTGCGGTTGGCCCGGGCGGTGTCGTAGCTGGCTTGGGATTGAAGCGTGTCGGTCTTGTCCGTCAGGCCCACGTTGAAGCGCTCGTTGGATTGATCCAGCTGGCGGCGGAAGGCATTCTCCTCGGCACGCGCCGTCGCCAGCCCATCCTGGGCGCGCAATACGGCGAAGTACCGCTCGGCGGTTTGCAGAATCAGGTTCTGCTCGGTGGCGGAAAGCTCCAGCCCCGCTTGCTCGTCGCTGGCTTGCGCGGCCTTGAGCTGGAACCAGCGGTCGGCGCGGAAGATCGGCTGGCTCAGCGTAGCCCGGTAGGACGTGCCGCTGCGGCTGGCGGTCATCGCGGGCTTGTCCAGCGCCTGGCGGGTGTCATTGACGTCGGCGCCGGCGGAAAGGTTGGGCAACAGCCCCGCTCGGGCCTGCGGCACCGCTTCTTGGCGGGCGGCGAAATCCGCACGCGACGCCGCCAGGTCGGCGTTGTTCTCGACCGCTTGCTGATAAACGCTCATCAGGTCGGTCTGGCTGGTCAGCGGGGCGGGGGCCGCCTGGGCACCGGCGGCCAGCAGGCTGGTTGCAGCAATGGCGACCCATAAAGCGTGGGGCATAGACAATCCCTTGTAATAAATTCTGCCGCTGCAGCTTACCCTGTGTGGCTTGGCGCTGCCTCAAGTGCCAGGCTTCGGACCGCTGGCAGGCAAGTATTATCCAGGGAAGTTGGCGTTACCAGCCGCATGTGGCTAGACTCTGCCCCGTTCTTGTCGGGGTGCCCCAAGCGAGGGGCTGAGATCGGATAATTCCGGATCCCGTTGAACCTGATCAGGTTGATGCCTGCGTAGGGAACAAGATTTCTCGCTTCCCGGCGAGTCCTCTTGTGCTCGGTCCGGGATGTCGTTTGCTAAACGGCCCCGCTCCGGCACAGCTCCGCTGCCATAGGGTTTTTCCGTTTTCAGGTTCGCTCCGACGCCCTTTTTTGCCTGGCTGGAGAACCTGTATGAGCGAACAACAAGGCACCAAGCCCCACCTCAGCGAGTCGGCTCAGGTCGACCAGCAGTCCGTGCAACCCTTCCCTCGGTCGCGCAAGGTCTATGTGTCGGGCTCGCGCCCGGACATCCGCGTGCCCATGCGGGAAATCAGCCTCGACGTCACCCCTACCGACTTCGGCGGCGAGATCAACCCGCCGGTGTTGGTGTATGACACCTCCGGCCCCTACACCGACCCCACCGCGCGGATCGATGTGCGTACGGGGCTCGCTGATGTGCGCTCGGGCTGGATCGACAGCCGTGGCGATACCGAGCGCCTGCCCGGGCTCAGCTCGCACTTCGGCCAGCAACGCCTGGACGACCCGGCCCTGGCCGCGCTGCGCTTCGCTCACCTGCGCAACCCGCGTCGGGCCAAGGCCGGCGCGAACGTCAGCCAGATGCACTATGCCCGCCAGGGGATCGTCACCGCGGAAATGGAATACGTGGCCATCCGCGAGAACATGAAGGTGCAGGAAGCGCGTGCCGCTGGGCTGTTGGCTCACCAGCACCGCGGGCATAGCTTCGGCGCGAGCATTCCTGGGGAAATCACCCCGGAGTTCGTGCGCGAGGAGGTAGCCCGTGGCCGGGCGATCATTCCGGCCAACATCAACCACACCGAGCTGGAGCCCATGATCATTGGGCGTAACTTCCTGGTGAAGATCAACGGCAACATCGGCAACAGTGCCCTGGGTTCGTCCATCGAAGAAGAAGTGGCCAAGCTTACCTGGGGCATCCGCTGGGGCTCGGACACGGTGATGGACCTGTCCACCGGCAAGCATATCCACGAGACCCGTGAGTGGATCATTCGCAATTCCCCCGTGCCGATTGGCACCGTACCGATCTACCAGGCGCTGGAGAAGGTCGGTGGCGTGGCCGAGGACCTGACCTGGGAGCTGTTCCGCGACACCTTGATCGAGCAGGCCGAACAGGGCGTGGACTACTTCACCATCCATGCCGGCGTGCTGCTGCGCTACGTGCCACTGACCGCCAAACGGGTGACCGGCATTGTCAGCCGCGGCGGCTCGATCATGGCCAAGTGGTGCCTGGCGCATCACCAGGAGAACTTCCTTTACACGCACTTCGAAGAGATTTGCGAAATCATGAAGGCCTATGACGTGAGCTTCTCGCTCGGCGACGGCCTGCGCCCTGGTTCTATCGCCGATGCCAACGACGAAGCGCAGTTCGGCGAGCTGGAGACCCTTGGCGAACTGACCAAGATCGCCTGGAAGCACGACGTGCAGTGCATGATCGAAGGCCCGGGCCACGTGCCCATGCAGTTGATCAAGGAGAACATGGACAAGCAGCTCGAATGTTGCGACGAAGCGCCGTTCTATACCCTTGGCCCGCTGACCACCGATATCGCACCCGGCTATGACCACATCACCTCCGGCATCGGCGCGGCGATGATCGGCTGGTTCGGCTGCGCCATGCTCTGTTACGTCACGCCCAAAGAACACCTTGGCCTGCCCAACAAAGATGACGTGAAAACCGGGATCATCACCTACAAGATCGCCGCGCATGCCGCTGACCTCGCAAAGGGCCATCCCGGGGCGCAGATCCGCGACAACGCCTTGTCCAAGGCGCGTTTCGAGTTCCGCTGGCAAGACCAGTTCAACCTTGGCCTGGACCCAGACACCGCCCGAGCCTTCCATGACGAAACCTTGCCGAAAGAGTCTGCCAAGGTTGCGCATTTTTGCTCCATGTGCGGGCCGAAGTTCTGCTCGATGAAAATCACCCAGGAAGTGCGTGAATACGCCGCCAGCCAGATCCCCAGCGTGGACGTCAGCGCGGACGAGGGCATGCGCCAGCAGGCTAAACGGTTCAGGGCCGAGGGTAGCCAGCTGTACCACAAGTTGTAATTGCGGGCCGGCGTGCTGCTACGCGGGGGATGTATTTTCCCGTAGCAGCAGGCCTTGGCCGCGGCGGGCTCTACTACCGAGTCATGCCCGGTCGCCAGCAGCCGCGCTGCTACAACCCTTTACCTAATACTTCATCCTGAGTTCGACGAAATTGACCCAATACTCACCTGACCTTCCCGTCGCCCATGAGCGCCGCGTCCTCGGCGCCCGAGACCTGTTCAGCCTATGGTTCTCCCTGGGCGTGGGCCTGATGGTGCTGCAAACCGGCGCCTTGCTGGCCCCGGGCCTCGGCCTGGCCCACGGCGTGCTAGCGATCGTGCTCGGCACCTTGGTGGGCGTGCTGCTGCTCGCTGGGGCCGCGGTTATCGGCGCCGACACCGGCCTTTCGGCCATGGCTTCGCTCAAAACCAGCCTCGGCCGGCATGGCGCGGCCTTGCCGGCCTTGCTCAACCTGTTGCAGTTGGTGGGCTGGGGTGCGTTCGAGCTGATCGTGATGCGCGACGCCGCCAGCCTCCTGGCCGCCACACGCTGGGGCGAGGGCAGCGCCTGGGCCAGCCCTTTGGCCTGGACAGTCGCCTTCGGCGTGCTGGCGACCCTGCTGGCGGTCAGCGGCCCCCTGACGTTCGTGCGCCGAGTGCTGCGCAAATGGGGGATCTGGCTGTTGCTGGCGGCCTGTGCCTGGCTGACCTGGAATCTGTTTGCCCGGGCCGACCTGGGCGCCCTATGGACGCGTGCCGGGGATGGCTCGCTGGCGTTCGCCGCGGGTTTCGACATCGCGATTGCCATGCCGCTGTCCTGGTTGCCGCTGATTGCCGATTATTCGCGCTTCGGCCGTGCGCCGGGCAAGGTGTTCAGAGGGACCGCCCTGGGCTTTCTGCTAGGTAACGTGTGGCTGATGAGCCTGGGCGTGGCCTACACACTGGCCTTTGCCCCGGGCGGAGAAGCCAACGCCTTGCTAATGGCACTGGCGGGCGCGGGCATGGGCGTTCCGTTGCTGCTGATTCTGCTGGATGAATCGGAAAACGCCTTCGCCGATATTCATTCCGCCGCGGTTTCCGTGGGCTTGCTGGTTCGGTTCAAGGTCGAGCATCTGGCCGGGCTGGTAGGGCTGCTGTGCACGCTGATCGCCGCCTTCGCTCCGCTAGCGCAATACCAGAACTTCCTTCTCTTGATTGGCTCGGTGTTTGCGCCGCTGTTCGGCGTAGTGCTGGTGGACCATTACCTGCTGCGCCAACGCCGGGCGGTGAGCGTCAACCCAGGCTGGCGGGGTAGCGCGCTGGTCGCCTGGCTCACCGGTATCGGGCTGTACCAGGCATTGGCGACCTATTGGCCAGACCTCGGCGCGACCCTGCCGTCACTGGTCGCCGCAGGGCTGCTGCACCTTTCCCTGGCCCGGCTGCTCAACCGCGCCCCGGCCGAAGTTCCGGCCGGATCACGCCGTTGAGCCGGGCGTAAGGAATCTTCAGCTCGATGTGCCCCATGGCGTACGGCGCGATGCTATATACATTGTATTTGAGCACGACTGCATCGGACGCCAGGGCAATATTCTCGGTGCGCTGGAACGGCCAGTTCTTGACGAATTCGGCGTCCTGGTCCAGTTTCGAGGCTATCAGCCAGCCCCGGTGAGCTTCCTGGGCGGCCATCCAGAAGGTGGCCTCCTGGCCTGGCACGACCATGTCGGCCAGGTTCAGCGCCTTGTGCTGCTGGCGTGACCACGTAATGAAACCCCGGCCCGGCATGCCATGGGCGCCGCCGGTGTCCAGATAACTGGACAGTTCCACGATCACCAGCCCGTCATGCTGTTCCCTTACTTTCGCTTGAAGGTACGTGGAGTTGTTCGCTTGGGCCGCGCTCAGGAACTGCTCCTGATAGGCTTGCAAGGTGGGCGCCGGGGCGACGTCCGGGTTGTCCCGGGTCATCTCAAGCAGCCGGTGCTGTACCAAGGTGTCCAGCACCGGCTCATCGGGGAAGTGCACGGTGTCCAGGTTGACCAAGGGGCAGTCGTCGCGGGTGCAACCGGGCTTGATGTGTTCCCAGGCTTCGCGTTCGGTCTTGAGCGGTTTGTCGTAGCCGGGTTGAAAAAGGCTCTGGCAGGCGCCAAGACTCAACGCAATGAGCGCCAGGGCTGAAATTTTCAGACGTGACATGGAATTCCTTGGCGGTGATAACGTCGGGGTTGGACTATAAACGCAGCGACGAGTTCGCCATAGGCTATGGGCGCTCGGAATCGGGCACGCGGGTTGCAGGATATGCAACCCTGATAATGGATTAAGAGGATTCGTATGACAGACGCTAACCATTCGGTGCCGACGAAAGTGGAAATCACCCGGCGCGAAAACTGCTTCACCGGCTTCTACAAGGTCGACAAGCTATTCCTGCGACACGAGCTGTTCGGCGGTGGCCTGGGCAAGGAAATCAGCCGCGAGTTGTTCGTGCGCCACGACGCGGTTTGCGTATTGCCTTACGACCCGCAGCGAGACGAAGTGGTGTTGATCGAGCAGTTTCGCGTGGGTGCCATGAACAAGGTGGCCAACCCTTGGTTGATCGAAATGGTTGCTGGTCTGATCGACAAGGACGAAACGCCCGAAGCGGTTGCGCACCGCGAGGCAGAGGAGGAAGCTGGGCTCGAATTCCAGGCGCTGTGGCCGATAACCAAGTACTTCCCTTCGCCGGGCGGCAGCGATGAATACGTTCATTTGTACCTGGGCCGCTGCAGCAGTGAAGGAGCCGGGGGGCTGCACGGCCTGGAAGACGAGGGCGAGGACATCCGCGTGCGGGTCTGGGCATTCGAGGATGCACTGCAGGCCGTGCGCGATGGCAGGATCATCAACGCGGCCGCGCTGATCGCCATTCAATGGTTGGCACTGAACCGCGAAGAAGTCAGGGGGTTGTGGAAGTGAATCTGTTGCGCGAACGCTACCGGGTCGACCTCGCCGCGCTGCAAGCGGCGTGCGAGGCCAACTACGCACGCCTGATGCGGCTGCTGCCCGGCATGCGTGGCGAACAGCGTTCGCGCCAGATTGGCATGACCCAGGGTGACCAGATGCTCGGTGTGTTGAGCATCGAGGTGATCCAGGCCAGCCCTTACACCACCACCCTGAGCGTCAGCCAGAAGCACAGCCTGCCCTGGCTGCCGGTGCCGCGCATGGAGGTGCAGGTTTACCACGACGCGCGCATGGCCGAGGTGATCGGTGCGCAACACGCGCGGCGCTTCCGTGGCATTTACCCTTACCCCAACGCCGCCATGCACCAGCCCGACGAAAAAGCTCAGCTCAATCTCTTCCTGGGTGAGTGGTTGAGTCATTGCCTGGCCTGTGGGCATGAGTATGAGCATGTAAGGTAGCGCGAGCCGGCGGCGCCTACCTTTTTCCTCCCGACCGCACCATAATCCTCGCTGTATCCGTACCGGGAGACGGCCTTGCCGAACCGCCATAGCACTCGTGAATCGTCGGTCCTGTTATTGCAACTGACCGACAGCCATCTTTTTGCCGAAGCCGACGGCACCTTGCTGGGCATGAACACCGCAGACAGCTTGCGCCAGGTGGTGGAGCGGGTGATGGCCGAGCAGCCCACCGTGGACCTGATGATCGCCACGGGCGACCTGTCCCAGGACGGTACCCTGGCGTCCTATGAGCGGTTCCGCGAGATGACGGCCTGCATCGACGCGCCGCACCATTGGATGGCAGGCAACCACGACGAAGCCGCGGTCATGGCGGAGCACTACGGCGGTAGCGAGCTGATGCGCCAAGTGGTGGATATCGGCAACTGGCGCATCACTATGCTGGACTCTTCCGTGTCCGGGTCGGTGCCCGGCTGGCTCGCTGAAGACCAGCTGCAAACGCTCGAGGCCTCGCTCCAGGGGGCGCCTGATCGCCATCACCTGGTGTGCCTGCACCATCACCCAGTGTCTATCGACTGCAAATGGATGGAGCCGATCGGCTTGCGTAACGCCGAGGCCTTCCTGGCCGTGATAGACCGTTACCCGCAAGTGCGGGCGGTGCTGTGGGGGCATATCCATCAACAATTGGAGCGCGAGCGCAACGGCGTGCGGTTGCTGGCTTCGCCGTCGACCTGCGTGCAGTTCAAGCCACTGAGCGAGGACTTCTCCCTGGATCGCATCGCACCGGGATATCGCTGGCTGCGGTTGAACCCGAACGGGCAGCTGGATACTGGAATTTCCCGCGTGCCCGGTTTCGAATTCGCCGCGGAGTTTGGCGGCAGCGGTTATTGACCAGCGCGCCTGGGATACACTCGCTGACCGATCGAACCGCAGGAGGCCGCATGACCGCTTCTATCTTGTACATCCATGGGCTTAATAGCTCGCCTGATTCGCGCAAGGCCATGCAGCTGGTCAACGCAGCGGCCCAGCTAGGGCTGGCGGGCCAACTGCGGATACCTGCGCTGCACCACCATCCCCGCGAGGCGATGGCCCAATTGGAAGAGGCAATCGTAACCCTGGGTGAACCGCTGCTGGTCGGTAGCTCCCTTGGCGGCTACTATGCGACCCACCTGGCACAGCGGCATGGGCTGCGAGCGGTGCTCATCAACCCGGCGGTCAACCCGCACCGGCTGTTCGACGGCCACCTTGGCGTGCAACGAAACCTCTATACCCAGGAAGAGTGGCAGCTCACCGAGGGCCATGTGCAGGCGCTGGCCGACCTTGAAGTGGCACCGCCACAAGCTGGCGAGCGCATTCAGGTGTGGCTGCAAACGGCGGATGAAACCCTCGACTATCGCCATGCCGAAGCGTTCTACCAGGGCTGCAGGGTTGAAGTACGCCAAGGCGGCGACCACAGCTATCAAGGTTTCGCCGAGCGTATACCCGAGCTGCTGAAACTGGCCGGCGTAGCGCCTGCTCGCTGCGCCCTGATCGACCTCGGCGCCCTGTGACTTTTTATAACGATTGACGAAGAGAACCCATGGCCACTCCCAGCGCTAGCTCCTATAACGCCGACGCCATCGAAGTCCTCTCGGGCCTCGACCCGGTGCGTAAACGCCCGGGCATGTACACCGACACCCAGCGGCCCAACCATCTTGCCCAGGAAGTCATCGACAACAGCGTCGACGAAGCCCTGGCTGGCCATGCCAGTGCGATCCAAGTGATCCTGCACGCGGACCATTCGCTCGAAGTGATCGACGACGGCCGCGGCATGCCGGTGGACATCCACCCAGAGGAGGGCGTACCCGGGGTGGAGCTGATCCTCACCAAGCTGCATGCCGGCGGCAAGTTCTCCAACAAGAACTACCAATTCTCCGGCGGCCTGCACGGCGTAGGCATTTCCGTGGTGAACGCTCTCTCGACCCTGGTGCGGGTGCGGGTCAAGCGCGACGGCCAGGAATATGAAATGACCTTCGCCGACGGCTTCAAGGCCAGCGAGCTGAAGGTCATCGGCAGCGTCGGCAAGCGCAACACCGGCACCAGCGTGTACTTCGCGCCGGACCCTAAGTATTTCGATTCCCCCAAATTCTCCATCAGCCGCCTCAAGCATGTGCTCAAGGCCAAGGCTGTGCTGTGCCCCGGCTTGTCGGTCACCTTCGAAGACAAAGCCAGCGGCGAGAAAACCGAGTGGCACTACGAAGACGGCCTCCGCTCCTACCTCGCCGACGCGGTCAGCGAATTCCAGCGCCTGCCGGTGGAACCCTTCTGCGGCAGCCTCGCCGGCAACAAGGAAGCGGTGGACTGGGCCCTGCTGTGGCTTCCCGACGGCGGCGACAGCGTTCAGGAAAGCTACGTCAACCTGATTCCTACCGCCCAGGGTGGCACTCACGTGAATGGGCTGCGCCAGGGGCTGCTCGACGCCATGCGCGAATTCTGCGAGTTCCGCAACCTGCTCCCCCGTGGGCTCAAGCTTGCCCCCGAAGACGTGTGGGAGCGGATCGCCTTCGTGCTCTCGATGAAAATGCAGGATGCGCAATTCTCCGGGCAGACCAAGGAGCGGCTGTCATCGCGCGAAGCCGCGGCCTTCGTGTCTGGGGTGGTCAAGGATGCCTTCAGCCTGTGGCTCAATGCCCATCCGGAGTTGGGCCTGCAGTTGGCGGAGCTGGCGATCAGTAACGCCGGCCGCCGCCTGAAGGCGAGCAAGAAGGTGGAGCGCAAGCGCATCACCCAAGGCCCGGCGTTGCCGGGCAAGCTGGCCGACTGCGCCGGGCAGGACCCCGCCCGCGCCGAGCTGTTCCTGGTGGAAGGCGATTCCGCCGGCGGCTCGGCCAAGCAGGCGCGCGACAAAGAATTCCAGGCGATCCTCCCGCTGCGCGGGAAAATCCTGAACACGTGGGAAGTGGACGGCAACGAAGTGCTGGCCAGCCAAGAGGTGCACAACATTGCCGTGGCCATTGGGGTAGACCCCGGCGCCAGCGACATGAGCCAGCTGCGCTACGGCAAGATCTGCATCCTCGCTGACGCCGACTCGGACGGCTTGCACATCGCCACCCTGCTGTGCGCGCTGTTCGTTCAGCACTTCCGCCCGCTGGTCGACGCCGGTCACGTTTATGTGGCGATGCCGCCGTTGTACCGCATCGACCTTGGCAAGGAGATCTACTACGCCCTGGACGAAGCCGAGCGGGACGGCATTCTTGACCGCCTGGTGGCCGAGAAGAAACGCGGCAAGCCGCAGGTCACCCGCTTCAAGGGGCTGGGCGAGATGAACCCGCCGCAGCTGCGCGAAACCACCATGGACCCGAACACACGCCGGCTGGTGCAGCTCACGCTGGACGACTTCGCTCAAACCAGTGAAATGATGGACATGCTATTGGCCAAGAAGCGCGCCGGTGACCGCAAAAGTTGGCTCGAGGCCAAAGGCAACCTTGCCGAGGTGCTTAGTTGATCCGTGCCGCGCTCGCGGCGTGGCTGTTGCTCGCAAATGTCGCCTTCGCTCAAGGCTCGGCTCAAGTCCCCGAGCTTCCCTTGGAGGGTGAATACCCGGTCGAAGGCATGCGCGGCGGCAACCTCTCGGGGCTGGCGCTATGCGCCGGTGAGCTGTGGGCAGTCTCTGACCGGGACGACGACCAGGTGTACCGGATGGACCGCACCGGGGGGGTGTGGCAAAGCCGTGCGCTGACCTTCGAGGCCCCGCCCGCGCCTGACGTTGGCCTGCCCTGGAGCCTGGTCGCCCGTGCTGCCGCTGCCGGCCTGGTGCGCGGCGGCAGCCTGGATTTCGAAGGCATCGCCTGCGATGCCCAGCAACGGATCTACCTGGTCAGCGAAGCCAAGGCCAGCGTACTGCGCATCAGCCCAAGCGGGGCGCAATGGTTGCCGCTGCCGATGCGATTGGTTGCCGAGGCTCGGGAAAACGGCCTGCTGCATCATTTCAACGCCTTGTTCGAAGGGCTGGCAATCGACCCCGAGGCCCAGCGCTTGTGGCTGGCCGCCGAACGAGAGCAGCGCGGCCTTCTGGCAGTGCAGCGTCGCGCGGACAGTTGGGACTGTAACGGCCCCTGCGTGCTACTCAGCGAAGGCGGCTCGGAGGAGGTGCCCGTTCCAATGCGCATCGGCCTGAGCTACGCCAAGGATTTTTCCGACCTCACCTATTTCAAGGGCAAGTTGTTCACCCTCGAGCGCAATGCCTACAAGGTATGCCGCCGTGACCCGACGACCGCCGCCGTGGAACGCTGCTGGTCATTCGCCGAGGCGGGGCTGCAACCATCGAGACGCTATGACAAGCCCTATGGGCTGACCGAAGCGTTGGCCCTGGATGACACGGGCGCGTGGATTGGCACGGACAACAACGATTGGGCCCGTGCCGATGGCGAGCGTCGCCCGGTCGTCTGGCGCTTCGCCGCGCCGCCGGGCGGCTGGGAGGCGGCACCATGAGCTCGCCCCCCTCGAGTTCACCGCCCGGCCGCCAGGCGGGCCGGTGGCTGCTGGCGCTGGCCTGGGTTGCCGGGCTGTTCCTGGCCTCACGGTTCTTCGGGGAGTGGGAGCAGCGTCAGGAAAACCCCAACCGCGAGCTGAGCTCTACCCATGGCGCGGGTTTCGTGGAGGTCCGCCTGCAGGGCAACCGCCAGGGGCATTTCGTGGCCGATGGCCGGGTCAATGGTCAGGCGGTGAGCTTTATGCTCGACACCGGTGCCACCGAAGTCTCGATCCCCGCAGATGTGGCGAGCCAGCTGAGCCTGGAAAAAGGCGCCCCGGTGATGCTCAACACTGCCAATGGCGCCGCCCAGGGCTACCGCACGCGGCTCGCCAGCCTGGAACTGGGCGATATTCGCCTGTCGCAAGTCAGCGCCGTGGTAGTGCCGGGGTTGCCGGGCGAGCAGATACTCCTAGGCATGAGTGCCTTGAAACGTCTTGAATTCACCCTGCGCGACGGCAACATGCTGTTGCGCCAGAACACCAACCGATGAGGCTTGCATGAGCGAATCCACCGATCTCAGCCTGGAGGGCGTAGAGCGCCGGTCCCTGGCTGACTTCACCGAACAGGCCTACCTCAACTATTCCATGTACGTGATCATGGACCGCGCGCTGCCGCATATCGGCGACGGCCTCAAGCCAGTGCAGCGTCGCATCGTCTATGCCATGAGCGAGCTGGGCCTGGATGCCGACTCCAAGCATAAGAAATCCGCCCGAACGGTGGGTGACGTGCTCGGCAAGTTCCATCCCCACGGAGACTCGGCCTGTTACGAAGCCATGGTGTTGATGGCGCAGCCCTTCAGCTATCGCTACACGCTGATCGACGGCCAGGGTAACTGGGGCGCGCCGGACGATCCTAAGTCCTTCGCCGCCATGCGCTATACCGAGGCGCGGCTGTCGCGCTATTCCGAGGTGCTGCTCAGTGAGCTGGGGCAGGGCACGGCAGACTGGGTGCCGAACTTCGACGGCACCCTGGACGAACCCGCGGTGCTCCCGGCGCGCTTGCCCAATATCCTGCTCAACGGCACCACCGGCATCGCCGTGGGCATGGCCACGGATGTGCCACCGCATAACCTGCGCGAAGTCGCCACGGCCTGTGTGCGCCTGCTCGACGAGCCAGGCGCGAGCATCGAGCAGCTCTGCGAGCACCTACCAGGGCCGGACTACCCTACCGAGGCCGAGATCGTCACGCCGCGGCATGAATTGCTGAAGATGTACGAAAACGGCAAGGGCTCGGTGCGCATGCGCGCGGTTTACCGGGTGGAGGACGGCGACGTGGTCGTTACCGCGCTGCCACACCAGGTCTCCGGCGCCAAGGTGCTGGAACAGATCGCCGCGCAGATGCAGGCGAAAAAGCTGCCGATGGTGGCAGACCTGCGCGATGAGTCGGACCACGAAAACCCTTGCCGCATCGTGATCATCCCGCGCTCGAACCGTGTGGACGCCGGCGAGCTGATGCAACACCTGTTCGCGACCACCGACCTGGAAACCACCTACCGGGTCAACATGAACATCATTGGCCTGGACGGCAGGCCACAGCTGAAGAACCTGCGCACCCTGCTGCAAGAGTGGCTGGAGTTCCGCGTGCGTACGGTGCGCCGCCGTTTGCAGTTCCGCCTGGACAAGGTCGAGCGCCGCTTGCATCTGCTTGAAGGCTTGCTGGTGGCCTTCCTTAACCTCGACGAAGTGATCGAGATCATCCGCACCGAGGACCATCCCAAGGCCAAGTTGATCGAGCGCTTCGCGCTGTCGGAGATTCAGGCCGACTACATCCTCGACACGCGCCTGCGCCAGTTGGCGCGCCTCGAAGAAATGAAAATCCGCGACGAGCAGAACGCCTTGGCCGAAGAGCGCGAAAAACTCCTCGCGCTGCTGGCGAGCGAAAGCAAGCTGAAGAAGCTGGTGCGCAGTGAACTGCTGGCCGACGCCAAGACTTACGGCGACGCGCGACGCTCGCCGATCGTCGAGCGCGCCGAAGCCCGCGCCCTGTCGGAAAACGAGCTGATGCCTACCGAGCCGGTCACGGTGGTGCTGTCGGAGAAGGGCTGGGTGCGCTGCGCCAAAGGCCATGACATCGACGCCACGGCGCTGTCCTACAAAGCCGGTGACGGTTTCAAGGCCGCCGCGCCGGGCCGCTCGAACCAATACGCGGTGTTCATCGATTCCACCGGGCGCAGCTATTCGCTGCCTGCGCATAGCCTACCGTCGGCCCGTGGCCAGGGTGAGCCACTGACTGGCCGCCTGACGCCGCCCCCTGGCGCGCAATTCGAGTGCCTGCTGCTGCCTGACGACGATGCCCTTTATGTGATTGCCTCGGACGCCGGCTACGGCTTCGTGGTGAAGGGGGAAGACCTGCAAGCCAAGAACAAGGCCGGTAAGGCCCTGCTCAGCCTGCCCAACGGTGCGCGGGTAATGGCTCCGCGGCCGCTGGCCGATCGTGAGCGGCAGTGGGTCGCGGCGGTCACCACGGAAGGGCGCTTGCTGGTGTTCAAGGTGGCGGACTTGCCACAGCTGGGCAAGGGCAAGGGCAACAAGATCATCGGCGTGCCGGGTGATCGGGTCGCCAGTCGTGAGGAGTATGTGACGGACCTTGCGGTTGTCAGCGATGGTGCGACCCTTGTGCTCCAGGCCGGCAAGCGCACGCTGTCACTCAAGGCCGACGACCTGGAGCACTACAAGGGCGAGCGCGGCCGGCGCGGCAACAAGCTCCCGCGCGGCTTCCAGCGCGTGGATGCATTGCTGGTCGAACCCTCCGTCTGATTCGCCAGGCGCCGGTGGTCGTTTTCAGACAAGCGAGCACTGGAGGCTGGAGTCCGGCGCGGTATTCACGGATGATATGTCCCCACTGGCGCCTGCTCGATCGGCGCCCTTTGGTATCGGTATCACTGCGGCCCGGCCAAGCCAGGCCGCCTGGACGGAATCATGAATTTTCTGCGCCTACCTTTCGCTGTTCTCCTGACCGGTGTGCTCGGCCTTGCCGGCTGCAGCGTTCATCAGCCGGTGGCCTTGTATCAACTCGACAGCGGCAACCCGGGCCAACCCAAGCAAACCAGCGGCATGTCGGTTTTGCTGGGGCCGGTGTCGGTTGCCGACTATCTGCAACGTGAAACCCTCCTGCAGCGGCAGAAGGACGGCAGCCTGACTGCCGCCACCGACGGGCGTTGGGCCGGTAGCCTGACCGCAGACATCGACCAGTTGCTGCTGCGGCAGCTGGCATGGCGCCTGGACACCCAGCGCGTGGTACTGGCGCCGACCACGGCTAACTTCACCCCAGACGTGCAGGTATTGCTGTCGATCACCCGCCTGGATTCGGGTGGCGCCCAGCCCGCGGTGCTGGACGCCCAATGGCGGGTGCTGGACCGGCGCGGTCAGGTTCGCGACAGCCGCCTGGTCCACCTGGAAGAAAAACATGCTGGCGACACCGCTGCGCAGGTCCAGGCCCAGGGGGTACTGCTGCAACGCCTGGCCGAACAGCTGAGTGCCGCGGTCAAGCCGCTCGCTGGCCAACCCGCGCTGGCGGAAGAGCCACGCAAGGCCAGCAGCACCCAGGTAAAGAAAGACGAGCCGGAAAAACAGAAGATCCCACTGGCAACGCCGGTGCGGACGGGTATGGAAGTGTTTCGGTTCTGATCCGACAACTTCAGCTCGCAGGCTTCAACCTCCCGTAGGAGATTTTATGGTTGCCCGCGAGCCCCGACTCGTAGCCGCGCGGCTTGCCGGCGGCAGGCGTTACGCGGAGCTGCGCCTGATCGCGGGCAAGCCCGGTTGCTACGGCTTTGGCGTGTAACGGGCAAGCCTGTGAAAGGGCCTAGCCCTTCACCCGGCGATCCGCCATCCGCGCCAGTTGACGTTCGAGCAGCGAAGGGTACGGTTCCAGCAGCCGCTCGACGCAAGACGCGCCCTCCGGGCTGGCGATCGAGCGGATGCGCGCGCGCTGGCGAACCAGTGCATCCTCATTGACCTTGCGCTCCACCAACAGCAGGTTGCGGCTGTGCTGCGACAGCGCCAACGCCGCTCGCGCGGGTTCCGTGGCCAGCAGCTCGGATTGGTCCATGCCGTATAGCTCGTCCGCCAGCGCTAGGCCCAATTGCAGTTGCAAAGTGATGCCGCTGTCGGCGACCTCGATCTGTAATTCGTGGCCCAACGCACGCAACAGCTCGCCACAGCAAATGGCGTTGGTCAGGTAGTCATCGCCGCCGTCGTTGCTGTGGAACAGCACCAGGCTGCTGCCATCGGTAAGCGTATTCACATGGCCCTGGTACAGCGAGGCGGCTTGGGCCAGGCATTCCCTGTAGCGCTCGAGCAGCTCCAGCAGGCGAGCCCGGGGCAGGCGGCGCAATTGCTCTTGCGAGCCCAATTGGACGGCCAGCACGGCACTGTGTTGCGGCACGGCGGGCGCGGCAGGGGCGGCGGCCGCTTCGGCCGGGCCTGGCACCGAAAGGTCACCCAGGTCAGCGAAGGCATCGTCATCTTCTTCGTCTTCGTCGGCCAGCACGCGCCGGCCAGCCGGGGCAGGCTTGGCAGGCGCGCCGGCAGCGCCGGTGAACGGGGCGAAGGCCGGTGCCGGTGCCGCCTCGGGCTCTTCTTCCGGCTCAGGCTCGGGCGGTGGCTCCGGAGCGTATTTGGCGTGAAGGTCGCGAGCCACGTCGCCGATTTCATCCTGGCGATCGGTGGCGGGGGTATAGGGGGTGATATCCCTCAGCCACACCCGCAGTTGCAGCAAGGGCGTGGTGAGGTGACGGCCGATACGCAGGCTGAACGCCAAGGCCAAGGCCAGCAGTATGGCGCTGAGAATGCCCATGCTCTGCAGGCTAATGGTCATCGGCTGTTGGAACTGCTCCATGTTCAGGCTGACCCGCAGCGTGCCGGTGGTCACGTCCTGGAACGCCAGACGGGTTTCGTATACCCCGCCAGACATGGTCATCAGCCCCGGCTTGGGCTTTTGCCCGGCCTCGGCGATCACGCGGTTATCCCCGCTGAAGATGGCCGCGTGGGCCACCAGCGGGTTCTTCACCAGGTTGTTGAGCAGCACGTTGAGGCTGAGGATGTCATTGGACACCAGCAGCTCGGTGGCCGAAACGGCGGTCTGGGTGGTCAGGCTCTGCCCCAGCGCGTCGGCTTGCTCGTGCATGGCTTGCTTGAACTGCAGCCCCATGACGCACGCGTAGATCACCAGCGCCACGGCGACCAGAATCACGTTGTGGGTGGCAATGCGCAGTGCGATCGGTACGCGGCGATGACGCAGGGCCCGAAAGATCAGCAGAAAGAAGTTATCGTTTTTGACAGGCGTGGGCCGGTTCACTGCGCTCGGCTCTTGAGGCTGGAAGTGCTGCGCAGTATAGCGAGGGCCCCTTGGGGTTCAAAGCGCCGCCGCGCATGGAAACTGGTTAGAATGCGCTTTTTTTGCCAATACCGAGGTGGGCCTTGCGCGAATTCGTCCTGATCAACATCACCGGCCGTGACCGGCCGGGGCTGAGTGCCGCGCTGGTCGAGGCGCTGGCCGAGGGCGGCGCGAGCCTGTTGGACATCGCCCAGGCGGTGGCCCATGGCGCGCTGACGCTTACCGCGCTGGTAGAGCCGGCGGCCGGTAGCTCGGCCGAGTCGCTGGCTGAGCGGCTGGTGCAGGCCTGCGAGCACCTGGGGGTCCAGGGCGACGTGCAGCGCCTGGATCGACAGGCCTACGAAGGCTGGGCCCATGCCCAGGCCACGCCACGCTACCTGCTCAGCCTGCTGACCCATGGCCTGACGGCCGCGCAATTGCACCGGGTAAGCAGCATCGCCAGTGGGTACGGCTTGGAAGTTGAACGTATTGACCGCCTGTCGGCGCCCGTTAGGCTGGATGGCAACCCCGCCCACGTTCCGCACGGTTGCGTGGACATTCGCCTGCAAGGCGCTCCGGTGGACCCGCAAGCGTTGCGCGCCGAGCTACTAGAGGCAGCCCGCGAACTGGACGTGGATATCGCCTTGCAACTGGACGATCTCTACCGCCGCCACCGCCGCCTGGCGGTGTTCGACATGGATTCGACATTGATCCAGGCCGAAGTCATCGACGAGCTGGCCAAGGCGGCTGGGGTAGGCGAGCGCGTATCGGAAATCACCGAGCGAGCCATGCGCGGCGAGCTGGATTTCCGCGCCAGCTTCAAGGAGCGCATGGCGCTGCTCAAGGGCCTGGATGTCAGCGTGCTCGACGAGATCGGGGCCGCCCTGCGCCTGACCGACGGTGCCGAAGAGTTGTTCGCCGGGCTCAAGCGCCTGGGCTACAAGACGGCGATTCTCTCCGGCGGCTTCACTTACTTCGCCAAGCAGGTGCAGGCACGGCTGGGGATTGACTATGTGTTTGCCAACGAACTGCAGGTCGAGGACGGCAAATGCACGGGCGTAGCGGTGGAGCCGATCGTCGATGCCCAGCGCAAGGCCGAGCTGTTGCGTGAGCTGGCTGCCCGCGAGGGCCTGAGCCTCGAGCAAACCATCGCGGTGGGCGACGGTGCCAACGACCTGCCCATGCTGGGGATTGCCGGCCTGGGCGTGGCCTTCCGTGCCAAGCCGCTGGTCAAGGCTTCGGCGCGACATGCCATTTCCACCTTGGGGCTGGAAGGGGTGCTGTACCTGCTTGGCGTAGAAGAGCGCCTGCTGTAACGCCGGCGCTATGCCTGTGGGGCCGGGCAAAGCCCGGGAGCGAACCTGGCGCCCTGGGATTGGCTCACCAGGTTCCCGGGCTTAGCCTGGCCCCACAGGGGTATTCACACGAGGAGGGGCGCTCTGCTGTGGGCCCTACCTTGTGGGGCCGGGCAGGGTTACGCCACCTTGCCCGCCACGGCCGGCAGCACATGTCGCATCGGCTTGCCGCGTACTGGGGTGTCGCCGGCAACGTAGTAGCTGGCATCGCTGCGCGGCAATGGTTCGTGGCCCCGAATCCGGTCGGCGATCTTCTCGGCGATCATGATGGTCGGTGCGTTGAGGTTGCCGGTGGTGATGATCGGCATGATCGACGCATCCACGACGCGCAGGCCTTCCAGGCCATGTACTCGCCCCTGGTTATCCACAACGGCCATGTCGTCGCTGCCCATCTTGCAGGAGCAGGACGGGTGGAAGGCCGTTTCGGCGTGCTCACGGATGAACGCATCGAGCTCTTCGTCGGTTTGCAGGTGTGCCCCGGGCGAGATCTCCCGCCCCCGGTATGGGTCCAGCGCCGGCTGCGCCATGATCTCCCGGGTCAGGCGTATGCCATCGCGGAACTCCTGCCAGTCCTGTTCGGTGGCCATGTAGTTGAACAGGATGCTCGGGTGCTCACGTGGATCGCGTGACTTGATCTGCACCCGCCCGCGGCTAGGCGAGCGCATCGAACCCACATGCGCCTGGAAGCCGTGCTCCTTCACCCCATTGCTGCCGTTGTAGTTAATGGCCACCGGCAAGAAGTGATACTGAATGTTGGGCCAGGCGAACTCCTCGCGGGTACGAATGAACCCGCCGGCTTCGAACTGGTTGCTGGCGCCGATGCCGGTGCCGTTGAACATCCATTCGGCGCCAATCGCCGGCTGGTTCCACCACAACAGCGAAGGGTAGAGCGACACCGGCTGGGTGCAGGCGTATTGCAGGTACATCTCCAGGTGGTCCTGCAGGTTTTCGCCTACGCCGGGAAGGTCGTGCACCACCGGCACATCCAAAGCCTCGAGCAACTGGGCCGGGCCCACGCCCGAGCGCTGGAGGATCTGTGGCGAGGCAATGGCCCCGGCGCACAGCAGCACTTCCTTGCGGGCCCGTGCCTCGACCGGCGCGTGGCTGTCGCCTTGCAGGTAGGCCACGCCCGAGGCGCGCTTGCCGTCGAACAGAATGCGATCGGTCAGGGCATGGGTAACGATGGTCAGGTTGCCGCGGGCCCGGGCTTGATCCAGGTAGCCCCTGGCGGTGCTGGCGCGCCGGCCCTTGGGGGTCACGGTGCGGTCCATCGGCCCGAAGCCTTCCTGCTGATAGCCGTTGAGGTCTTCGGTGCGCGGGTAGCCTGCTTGCACGCCTGCCTCGACCATCGCCGCAAACAAGGGGTTATTGCCCGCTTTGGGGGTGGTCACGCTCACCGGGCCGTCACCGCCATGGTAGGCGTTGGGGCCGATGTCGCGGGTTTCGGCTTTCCGGAAGTACGGCAGGCAATCCAGGTAGGACCAGCCCTCCAGGCCGGGCAGCTTGGCCCAGCCGTCGTAATCCAGCGCGTTGCCGCGGATATAGCACATGCCGTTGATCAGCGACGAGCCGCCCAGGCCCTTGCCGCGCCCGCATTCCATGCGGCGGTTGTTCATGTGGGGTTCGGGGTCGGTTTCGTAGGCCCAGTTATAGCGCCGCCCCTGCAGAGGGAACGCCAGGGCCGCCGGCATCTGGGTGCGAAAATCAAGACGGTAGTCCGGGCCGCCGGCTTCGAGCAGCAGCACGGTCACACCGGCGTCTTCGGTGAGGCGGGTCGCCAGCACGTTACCGGCCGAGCCGGCGCCGATGATGATGTAGTCGTAGTCTTTCATGTTTAAACCTCTCTGCTGCCAGGCTCAAAACACCGAGCTGTAGTCGCCCAGTTCCACCTGCACGGATTTGATCCGGGTGTATTGCGCCAGGGAGCTGATGCCGTTTTCGCGGCCCACGCCCGACTGCTTGTAACCACCGACCGGCATTTGCGCCGGGGATTCGCCCCAGGCATTGATCCAGCAGATGCCTGCTTCCAGCTTGTGGATGAGCCGGTGCGCGCGGTTCAGGTCTGGGGTCACCACGCCTGCGGCAAGGCCGTAGTCGGTCGCGTTGGCGCGACGCACCACTTCGTCTTCGCTCTCATAGCTGAGGATGCTCATCACTGGGCCGAAGATCTCTTCGCGCACGATGGTCATTTCATCGGAGCAGTCGGTGAACACCGTGGGCGCCACGTAGGCACCTTGAGCCAGTGCACCTTCTACCAGCCGCTCGCCGCCGCAGAGCAGGCGCGCGCCCTCGGCTTTGCCCTTGGCGATATAACCCAGCACGTTCTCCATGTGCGCAAAACTCACCAGTGGGCCGAAGTTGGTGGCCTCCGCGAGCGGGTCGCCCACGCGGATGCGCTGCACACGCTCGAGCACCTTGGCCTCGAATTCGGCTTTGCGCGCAGCCGGTACGAACACCCGAGTGCCGTTGGTGCATACCTGCCCGGAGCTGTAGAAGTTCGCCATCATGGCGATGTCGGCGGCCTTGTCCAGGTCTGCGTCGGCGCAGACGATCAAGGGCGATTTGCCGCCCAACTCCATGGTCACTTCCTTGAGCGAGGAGCTGGAGGCGCTGGCCATGACTTTTTTGCCCGTGTCCGTGCCGCCGGTGAAGGACACTTTTTCAATGCGCGGATGCTCGGTCAGCCAGGTGCCGACCTCGCGGCCGCTGCCGGTGAGTACGTTGAATACGCCGGCGGGCAGGCCCGCTTCGGTGAAGATCTCCGCCAGCTTCAGCGTGGTCAGCGAGGTCACTTCGCTAGGCTTGAAGATCATCGCGTTGCCGGCGGCGAGGGCCGGGGCGCATTTCCATAGGGCGATCTGGATCGGGTAGTTCCAGGCGCCGATGCCCGCGGTCACCCCGAGCGGCTCGCGGCGGGTATACACGAACGAGGTGTCGCGCAGGGGAATCTGTTCCCCTTCGATGGCCGGCACCAGGCCTGCGTAGTACTCCAGCACGTCGGCACCGGTGACGATGTCGACGTAGCGGGTTTCCGAGTACGCCTTGCCGGTGTCGAGCGTTTCCAGCCGGGCCAGTTCGTCATTGCGCTCGCGCAGCAGGTCCACCGCGCGGCGCAGGATGCGCGAGCGTTCCATGGCGGTCATCGCCGCCCAGACCTTCTGGCCTTTTTCCGCGCTGGCGACGGCTTTTTCCACGTCGGCCTGGGTGGCGCGCTGAACCTGCGCCAGCACTTCACCGGTGGCGGGGTTGATGGCGTCGAACACGCCGTCACCGCTGGCGCTGACATAGCCGCCGTCGATGTAGAGTTTTTGCAAGCCAAAACGGGCCATAGCATTCCTCGCGAAGTCGTGGGCGCCGCGGGTAGACCCAGGCGCCGGATTGAAGGCGAAACAGCCCCAACTCAGGCGGCAGGCGTTTGTTTCGCCAATTGCATGTCCAGGTATTCGTAGGCGATGCGCAGCGCCTGTTCGGTATCGAAGGCGTCGCCGGAGAGCGCGCCGCGCAGCCAAAGGCCGTCGATCAAGGCTGCCAGGCCGCGGGCGGCGTTACGCGCCTGGGCCAGCGGCAGCACTCGGCGGAACTGGCAGCACAGGTTCGAGTACAGCCGGTGGTCGTTGATGCGCTGCAGCCGATGCAGCGAGCGCTGATGCATGCTCGCGGCCCAGAAGGCCAGCCAGGTTTTCATGGCCGGGCCGTTTACCTGGCTGGCGTCGAAGTTCCCTTCGATGATCACCCGCAGATGCGCCCGCGCGCTGGTGTCGGCCAATGAACGGCGGCGTTCGGCGACGCTGCTGGCCAGGGCACGCATGAGATAACCCATGGTGGCCTGGATCAAACCGTTCTTGTCTTGGAAATAGTGGCTGATGATGCCGTTGGAAACGCCGGCGGTCTTGGCGATGACCCCGATGCTGGCGTCGGCCATGCCCACTTGATCGACCGCCTGCAAGGTGGCTTCGATCAGCTGCTGACGGCGAATGGGCTGCATTCCGACCTTTGGCATCGGCGTGTTCTCCTGGCGCGGCGGGTAAGTGATCGACACCGGCCGAAGGAGTCTAGTTTATTTTGATTGATCGTTCAAATAACAAAAAAGACGCCACGTGGGAGCGAGTGAAGCCCGCGAACTGGACCACCTCCAGATTCGCAGGCTAGCACCGGCCCCCTACGACAACGTGAGCGCTGCGGATATCAATTGGCCTTACGCAGCGGCACCACGGCTTCGTTGCTTGGCACGGCTTCGGCGGGGTGGCCCAGGCTCTTGCCCAGCAAGGCGTGGTACAGCTCGGTATCGCCCAGCACGCCGACGATGCGGTTCTGCTCGTGCAGCACCAGCTTGTGGCCGGTGTGATAACGGATTTCCAGTGCTTCGCGCATGCCGATGGCGGCGCCTACCAGGGTCGGCCGCCGCCCCAGGCTTTCCACGGGCTGGCCGGGTTGCCAGCTTTGCAGGTCCAGCGGCACCTCGCCCAGCCGGGCGCTCTTGAGGCTGTCCTGGTCGCTGAGCTTGAGCCAGGCGCCGCTGCCTGGGTCCAGGCAGACCTCACCGTCGAGCCGCTTGCACGCTGACAACGGCCGCATCAGGCTGCGCCCGCACAACACGTTCAGCGGGTTGGTGTGGGCCACGAAGGTGCGCACGTAGTCGTCGGCCGGGTTGAGCACGATCTCTTCCGGGCGGGAATACTGGATGATCTTGCCGTCTTTCATGATGGCGATACGGCTGCCCAGCTTGAGCGCTTCGTCCAGGTCGTGGCTGACGAACACGATGGTCTTTTGCAGCTTGCGCTGCAGATCTAGCAGCTCATCCTGCAGGCCCTGGCGAATCAACGGGTCGAGGGCAGAGAAGGGTTCGTCCATCAGCAGGATGTCCGCATCCATCGCCAGTGCCCGGGCCAGGCCTACCCGCTGCTGCATGCCGCCGGAGAGCTCGTCGGGTTTTTTGTTGCGCCATTGGGTCAGGCCCACCAGCTCCAGCTTCTCATCCACCAGCCGGCGCCGTTCCTCAGCGGGCCGGCCTTGCATTTCCAGGCCGAAGCTGATGTTTTCCCGCACGGTCAGCCAGGGCATGAGGGCGAACTTCTGGAACACCATGGCGATGCGCTTGGTGCGCATCATCTTGAGCTCCGCCGCGGTGCACGAGGCGATGTCGATCTGGCTGCCTTCGTGCTCGACGAACAACTTGCCGCGGCTGACGGTGTTCAGGCCGTTAATGCAGCGCAGCAGGCTGGACTTGCCCGAGCCGGACAAGCCCATCAGCACGCAGATTTCCCCCTTGTTGACTTCCAGGTTGGCTTTTTCGACCCCTACCACCTGGCCAGTGCGCTTGAGGATTTCCGACCTGTGCAGGCCTTCGTCCAATAGCCTGAGGGCTTCCTTGGGCTGGCGCGAAAAGATGACGTCGACGTCTTCGAAGCGAATGATGCTCATGCGTCACCTCCGATCTTGATATCGGGTTGTTTGCAGATGCGGTCCAGCATGATCGCCAGCAACACGATCGCAAGGCCCGCTTCGAACCCTAGGGCGATGTCCGCGGTGTTCAATGCGTTGACCACCGGTTTGCCCAGCCCGTCGGCGCCCACCAAGGCAGCGATCACCACCATCGACAGCGACAGCATGATGCATTGCGTAACGCCGGCGGCGATGCTGGGCATGGCGTGAGGTAGCTCGATGCGCGAAAGCAGCTGGCGCCGTGAGCAACCGAAGGCCTTGCCGGCGTCGAGCAGCTCTTGCGGCACGTCGCAAATGCCCAGGTACGTGAGGCGGATGGGCGCAGCGATGGCGAACACCACGGTGGAGATCAACCCAGGCACCACGCCCAGGCCGAACAGGGTCAGGGTGGGGATCAGGTACACGAAGGTCGGCACGGTCTGCATCAGGTCCAGCACCGGGCGCATCAGGGTATAGAACAGCGGGTTGTGCGCGGCGATGATCCCCAGCGGCACGCCGACGGCCACGCACACCACGGTGGCGAAGGTCACTTGCGCCAGGGTTTCCATGGTTTCCTGCCAATACCCGAGATTGAGGATGAGCAGGAACGACAGCGCAACGAAGATCGCCAGGCTGACCTTACGCTGAATGAAGTACGCAAGGCCGGCGAAGATGACGATCAAGGCCAGCGGTGGGAACCAGGTCAAGGCGGCCGTCAGGCCGTGGATCATCGCTTCGAGGGTCGAGGCGATCCAGTCGAATACGCTGGCGCCGTGCTGGGTCAGCCAGTCGACGAAGGCGGCGATATATTCGCCTAGCGGAAGTTTATGGTCTGTCAGCATGGTTCGGCGTCCACCTGCGAAGAGTGATTGCGGTTCCCGTCGGGCTACCCCGACGGGGCTTCGGCAGTTATTGCGTCAGTTTGGCCTTGGCCGCTTCCAGCCCAGGCTTGCCGTCAAGGGTGGTAACGCCCGCGAGCCAGGTTTCGAGCACCTGCGGGTTCTTCTTGAGCCAGGCCTTGGCGGCGGCGTCTGGCTTCATTTTGTCGTCCAGCACGTTGCCCATCAGCGCGCTTTCCATGTTCAGTGTGAACGACAGGTTTTTCAGCAACTGCCCTACGTTGGGGCATTCCTGCGCATACCCTTTGCGGGTATTGGTGTAGATGGTCGCCTGGCCGAAGTTAGGGCCGAAGTAGTCGTCCCCGCCGGTCAGGTACTTGATTTTGAAGCGCGTATTCATCGGGTGCGGTTCCCAACCGAGGAACACGATGCCGCCATGGCGCTTTTGCGCACGGTCTACCTGGGCGAGCATGCCGGCCTCGCTGGATTCCACCAGCTTGAAGCCTGCATCTTTCAGGCCGAAGGCGTTTTTATCGATCATCGACTGGATCAGCCGGTTGCCATCGTTGCCCGGCTCGATGCCGTAGATCTTGCCCTCGAGCTTGTCCTTGAATTTGGGCAGGTCGGCGAAATCCTTCAGGCCCTGGTCCCACAGGTCCTGAGGCACCGCCAGGGTGTACTTGGCGTTTTCCAGGTTGGCGCGCAGGCTTTCCACCGTGCCAGCGTCACGGTACGGCTTGATGTCGTTCTCCATGGTCGGCATCCAGTTGCCGAGGAACACATCCATGTTCTTGCCATCGGCCAGTGACTTGTAGGTCACCGGCACCGAGATCATCGTGGTTTTAGTGGTGTAGCCCAGCGATTGCAGCACCGCGCTGGTGGTGGCGGTGGTGACGGTAATGTCGGTCCAGCCTACATCCGAGAAGTTGACGGTGGCGCATTGCGCCGGGTCCGCGGCCTGGGCGGCTAACGGTAGACACAACACGGCGGCCAGCAATAGCGATGGTGCAACTCTCATCGGGTGGACTCCTTGGTGTTTTCTTTGCGGTCGATGCCGTTTATAGCCCCCTGCGCTTGGCCGAGGCGGCACGCCGTGCAAACGGGACGCTTTCGATCATCCAACAGCGCCGGGTAAACGCCTACTGGGTGGGTCGCTTCCAGTACAGGGAGGGTCGTATCCAGTGCCAGTGAGGTCGTATCTAGCATCGGTGCCCCCTACAAGCCCGGCCTGCCCGCGGAATCAGGGGGAAAGCGACCAGCCCGGGGCCGGCGCTGGCGAGCAAGGGCGGGTCGGTTGCAGACGCTCCGCACCTGTGCAAAAGCCCATGATAGGTGCCAGAAACGCGCCGCTTTCCCAGCTTGGCGAGCGCGTCAACCGGCGCCGCGCGCGCCCCTACGGAGGTTTGGCGGCAATGGCAATCAGCGTGTTCGACCTGTTCAAGATCGGCATCGGGCCATCCAGCTCACACACGGTCGGCCCCATGCGCGCCGCCGCGCTGTTTGCCGAGCGCCTGGGCGAGCAGCGGCTGCTTGCCGACGTGAAGCGAATAGAAGTGCGGCTGTATGGCTCGCTGTCTGCAACAGGTGTGGGCCATGGCAGTGATAACGCGGTGATCATGGGCCTAACCGGTGCCTGGCCAGACACGGTAAACCCGCAAGGGATCGGGCCTACGGTGGCGCGCCTCAAGGAAACCGGCGAGCTGCTGCTGGGCGGCCAAGCCCGGGTGCCCTTCGACTGGGCCCGGGACATGCGCCTGCTGGACGAGAACCTGCCCTATCACCCCAATGCGATGACCCTGGTAGCCGAAGGCGCGGAGCAGGTGCTTCTGGAAGAGACTTACTACTCGGTCGGCGGCGGCTTCGTGGTAGATGCCGCGCAGGCGGCCTCCGGCAAACTGGATGGCGATACCACCGCGCTGCCTTACGAATTTGACAGCGCCGTGCAGTTGCTTGAGCTCTGCGAGCGGCATGGCTTGCGGGTGTCGCAATTGATGCTGGAAAACGAAAAAGCCTGGCGCAGTGAAGCAGCGATCCGTGCCGGCCTGTTAGAGCTATGGCAGGCGATGCAGGCCTGTGTGCAACAGGGCCTGGCCCAGGAAGGTGTGTTGCCAGGTGGCCTGAACGTGCGCCGGCGAGCGGCGCGGTTGCACAACAGCCTATTGGAAGCGGGCAAACCGAACGTGATCGGCTCAACGCTTACGGCCATGGAGTGGGTGAACCTCTTTGCGCTGGCGGTGAACGAAGAGAACGCCGCCGGCGGCCGTATGGTCACGGCCCCCACCAATGGCGCTGCGGGCATCATTCCGGCGGTGCTGCACTACTACATGAAGTTCAGTGAGCAGCCGAGCGACAACGATGTGGTGGATTTCTTCCTCGCGGCGGCTGCGGTGGGCATCTTGTGCAAGAAAAACGCCTCTATCTCGGGGGCCGAGGTCGGCTGTCAGGGCGAGGTGGGCTCTGCCTGCGCCATGGCCGCGGCAGGCCTGGCCGAACTGCTTGGTGCCACCCCGGCGCAGCTGGAAAATGCCGCCGAGATTGGCCTCGAGCATAACCTGGGGCTGACCTGCGACCCGGTGGGAGGGCTGGTTCAAGTGCCCTGCATCGAACGCAATGCCATCGCGGCCGTCAAGGCGATCAACGCCGCGCAAATGGCTTTGCGTGGTGACGGCAGCCACTTCATTTCCCTGGACAGGGTGATCCGCACCATGCGCGACACCGGAGCGGATATGCACGCCAAGTACAAGGAAACCTCACGCGGCGGGCTGGCGGTCAGCGCCATCGAATGCTGAGCCCCGCTGCGCGCTTTTCGCCCAGGCCAGCCTTGCCTGCTGCCTTTTGGCGCGCGGGCACGCCCCGGCCGCCTTTACCCGCGGTACGCCTTCCCCTGGTTCCTGCGCTCTAGGGCTACTGCGGCCGCCGGTGACAACCGGGGCGGCGATGGTCCTGGTTTTGCACAGTGGCTGCTACCGAACTGCCCACCCGCCGCGGGCCGCAGCCAAGGGCGGCAATTAAAGCCACTCTCGCCGAATGCCGATTCCAGACTGTTTGCGACGTCGTTTTCCGGTTTTATTGAATGTGCATTCAATTTCCGGCATGGCAATTGCTCCCTTGTTTTCTAAAAAAAGAGCCCGCTGCCTGGGGCCTACCTTGCGCTGATTCAGAGGAGATACCGCGATGACGTCGTCCAACTCCGGGGCCCAACCCCAGAACCGCACGCCTCAGTCCATCGGCTTTCTGCTGCTGGATAATTTCACGCTGATTTCTCTCGCTTCCGCGGTCGAGCCATTGCGTATGGCCAACCAGTTGTCTGGGCGCGAACTTTACCGCTGGACGACCCTCAGCGCCGACGGCGGCCAGGTTTGGGCCAGCGACGGCTTGCAGATCACCCCGGATGCCGCGATGCATAAGGCACCACCCATGGACACGGTGATCGTGTGTGGCGGGGTGGGTATTCAGCGCACGGTGACCCGCGAACACGTGGCCTGGTTACAGAGCCAAGCGCGGCAATCACGCCGCCTGGGCGCGGTATGTACGGGCAGCTGGGCGTTGGCCTGCGCCGGCTTGTTGGACGGTTTCGATTGCAGCGTGCACTGGGAGTGCCTGGCGGCGATGCAGGAGGCCTTCCCCCGGGCGACCATGAGTACGCGCTTGTTTACCCTGGACCGTAACCGCTTCACCAGCTCCGGCGGCACCGCACCGCTGGACATGATGCTGCACCTGATCAGCCGCGATCATGGTCGCGAGCTGTCCGCGGCTATCTCGGAAATGTTCGTGTACGAGCGCATTCGCAACGAGCAGGATCATCAACGCGTGCCGCTCAAGCACATGCTGGGCACCAACCAGCCTAAGTTGCAGGAGATCGTCGCGCTGATGGAGGCCAACCTCGAAGAGCCGATCGACCTCGACGAGCTGGCGGTCTACGTGGCCGTATCGCGCCGGCAGCTGGAGCGGCTGTTCCAGAAGTACCTGCACTGCTCTCCGTCGCGCTACTACCTAAAGCTGAGGCTCATTCGCGCCCGGCAGCTGCTCAAGCAAACCCCGATGTCGATCATCGAGGTCGCCTCGGTGTGCGGATTTGTGTCCACGCCGCACTTTTCCAAATGCTACCGGGAGTACTTCGGCATTCCGCCGCGCGACGAGCGTGTGGGGTCCAACACTGCGCAGCAAGTGGCCATGTTGCCGATTCCGCAAGCGATGGTGCTGGCGCCGTTGTCCGGGCCATTGGCCGCGCTTGGGCAAGCGCGCAATGAGTCGACCTTTGCCAGTGTGAGGGTGTAGGCCATACACCACGGTAGGCGCCAGGTTCTGTCTGCGCTCGGCAGCGGGCGCCTGGTAACGGGCCCGGTTGTCGGCAAGTCGTGACGTTACGGGCGCCCGGCAACGGGCCCGGTCACCGACAAGCCGTGCTGCTACGGGCGCCCAAACCGTGCCAGGGCCGGTAGCAAGTTCTTGTCGATAGCCTGGCGCACGGTCGGCAGGAGGGTCGCACTCCCGCTGAGCAGCTGTTCCACCAGCCCGCGCAGCGCTCGGGCGCGGGTAGCATCCAAACCGCGCACCGCGCATTCGCAGGCTTGTTCGGCATTAGCGCCAGCGGGCATTTCGAAGCCCAGTGCGCGCAGTTGGCTCAGCAGGTCATCCTGGTCGATCAAGTCGGCGTGCATCATGTGGTGGTGTCCTTTGAGGCGGGCTTGCACCGATTCTGGTGAAGCCGCCTCAAGCCGGCAATAGCTGCCCGTGGCGATGGCAGCGGTGGGCATGAACAGGTCGTTTTCGAACATCGCTTCCTGCTCAAGGCAGGGCGATCACCCGGCCGGCCCAGCGCGGCGGCGCCATGTCCTTCTGGCGTTGAGCGACCGTTGCGAGGCACTGTGCTGTCCCTTCGCCGAACGGCGTCGACTTGGGCCCGGCCACCGCCACATGCAACAGCATCTGTTCATTGGCGGCCAGCTCCGTTCCAGCATCAGCCCGGTGCAGGCTGTGGTACAGGTGCAGGCGCTTGTGATCATGGCCGAGCAGCTGCGTGCGCACCTCGAACGCCTCGCCTTGTTTAGCCTCGTGAAGAAAATTCAGATGGCATTCCAGGGTGAACAACGAGTGGCCGCTGGCCTCGCGCCCGGCAGTATCGAGGCCGATCAGGTCCATAAAGCCGTCAGTGGCGTAGCTGAAAATCAACAGGTAGAAGGCGTCGCGCAAATGACCGTTGTAATCGGTCCACTGCGGGAGCACTTCGCCTCGGTAGGTGATCAACGACTCAATCATCGGTGCCAATCCCGTGGTCGTGTTTGGCTTGGCGCACAGCGGCCAGCACACCGAGCAGGGCGTCGTCGCGATAGCGCTCCAGCGAGGCGATGCTGTGCTTCCCCAATTGCGCGGCGGTCCCGGCTACCACGTCGTCGATCAGCCGGTCGGTCAGCGGCGGGGCGGGCAGGTAGGTCCAAGGGAGTTGCAGGGCTGGGCCGAACTGCTGCATGAAGTGCCGCATGCCGGCGTCGCCCCCGGCCAGGGTATAGGTCAGGAAAGTGCCCATGAACGACCAGCGCAGCCCTGCGCCGAAGCGGATCGCGTCGTCGATTTCCCCGGTGCTGGCCACGCCGTCGTTGACCAGGTGCAGCGCCTCTCGCCAGAGCGCTTCGAGCAAGCGGTCGGCGATGAACCCTGGCACTTCCTTGCGTACGTGCAGCGGGCGCATGCCCAATTGACGATACACCGCCTTCGCCGCCTCGATAGCTTCGGGTGCGGTGTGTTGGCCTCCGACCACCTCCACCAGCGGCAGCAGGTAAACCGGGTTGAACGGATGGCCCACCAGGCAGCGCTCGGGGTGTGCGGCGCTCGCGTAGAACTCGCTGGGGAGCAGGCCCGAGGTACTCGAGGCAATGAGCGCCTCGGGCCGGGCGGCTGCGCTGATAGCGGCGTGCAACTCGAGCTTGAGTTCCAGACGCTCGGGCGCGCTTTCCTGGATGAAGTCCGCGCCGGCCACGCAGGTTTCGAGGTTGCCCACCACCTGCAGCCGTTCAGGGCTGGCGCCCGCGGCCAGCCCTTGTTTTTCCAAGGCCGGCCAGGCGTTGGCCACGCGCTGGCGCAGGTTGGCTTCGGCGTTGGGGGCGGGGTCCCAGGCGACCACGTCCAGCCCATGGGCCAGCGCGCGGGCTACCCAACCGCTGCCGATCACGCCGCCACCTAGGGCGGCGAACGTTTTGATTTCACTCGGATAAATCATGGCAGGCTCCTCAACGACGACGAGTCAGGTTCATTTTGGCGCGGCCCTCGGCTGGGGTTAGCACCCGCGCGCCTAGCCGCGTGAGGATCTCGCTCACCCGCTCCACCAGTTGACCATTGGTAGCGAGCGAGCCCTTTTCCAGCCACAGGTTGTCTTCCAGCCCGACCCGGACGTTGCCGCCCAATAGCACGGCTTGGGCCGCCATGGGCATTTGCATGCGGCCGATGCCGAACGCGGCCCAGGTGGCGCTCGCGGGCAGGTTGTCCACCATGGCTTTCATGGTGGTGGTGTCCGCCGGCGCGCCCCAGGGAATGCCCAGGCACAGTTGGAACAGGGGGTCGTGCAGCAGCCCTTCGGCGATCATCTGCTTGGCGAACCACAGGTGGCCAGTGTCGAAGATCTCCAGCTCGGCCTTTACTCCCAGCTCGGTGATTCGCCGCGCGCCGGTGCGCAGTTGATCGGGGGTGGAGACATAAATGGTGTTGCCATCGCCGAAGTTGAGCGTGCCGCAATCGAGGGTGCAGATCTCTGGCAGCAGCGCCTCGACATGCGCCAGGCGGGCCAATGGGCCGACCAAGTCGGTGTGCGGGCCGAACTCGGTGGGGCGTTCGCCCGGGCCGATCTCCAAGTCGCCGCCCATGCCCGCGGTGAGGTTGACGATGATGTCTACGTCCGCCTCCCGAATGCGCTCCATCACTTCCCGGTACAGGGCCACATCCCGGCTGAAGCGGCCGGTCCGTGGGTCACGCACATGGCAGTGCACCACGGTCGCGCCAGCTTTGGCGGCTTCTACGGCGGCCTCGGCGATTTGCTTGGGGGTGATGGGCACGAATGGGCTTTTGCTGGTGGTGTCGCCGGCCCCGGTAAGCGCGCAGGTGATGATCACATCATGGTTCATGAAGGTTTCCTTTGGGCGAGCTTGCCCGCGCGCCGCAGGCGGCGCTGGGTGAGGTTGAGGTCAGTTGGAAGTCAGGCGCAGGTTGGCATCGGCAGGCTTGCCGTCGAAGGTGGTTACCCCTTCGAGCCATCGGCTGCGATCCTGCGGATGGTCTTTGAGCCACTGGCGCGCAGCGTCGAGCGGGTCCTTGTGATCGAGGATCGGCTGCATCATCCGGCTCTCGTCGGTGGCGCTGAAGGTCAGGTTGCTCAACAGGCGGTCCACGTTGGGGCAACGGCTGGCGTAGTCTGGCGCCGTGACAGTCCAGACGGTGGCCTGGCCCTCGTTGGGGCCCAAGGCGTCTTCGCTACCGTTCAGGTAAGTCATCTTGAGGTTTACGTTCATCGGGTGCGGTGCCCAGCCGAAGAACACCACGGCTTCGTTGCGCTTGACTGCCCGGCTGACCGCCGAGAGCATGCCAGCCTCGCTGGACTCGACCAGCTGGAAGTCGCCCAGGTTAAAGCGATTGCTGGCGATCATCTGCTTGATCTGGGTGTTGGCGCCGGAGCCGGGCTCGATGCCGTAGATCTTGCCACCCAGTTGCTGCTTGAAGCGGGCGATGTCGCTGAAGGTTTTCAGGCCCTGATCAGCCAGGTAAGTGGGCACGGCGAGTGTGGCCCGAGCGTCGGCCAGGCTCGGGGCGGGCAGCACTCGTACCTGTTTGTTATCCACGAAGGGCGTAAGCGTGGCGGTCATCAAGGGGTTCCAGTACCCCAGGAACAGGTCCAGCCGCTGATCGCGAATGCCGGCAAAAATGATCTGCTGCGAGGCGCTGGTCTGGTGGGTGTCATAACCCAGGCCGTCCAGCAATACCTGGGCCAGGCTGCTGGTTGCGATCACGTCGGTCCAGTTTACCACGCCTAGGCGCACGCTTTTACAGCTGGCGGTGTCCGCGGCTTGAACCAGGGGGAGGGTAGTGGTGCTAAGCAACAGCAAACAGCAGCGGATCAACCTCTTCATGGCGGTAGTTCCTCTGGCAGGGCATTTATAGGGAACGGGCGTCTGAGTGCGCCCTGAGAATCAGGTTACCCGCGCCACGGCAGCGGCACGCGCACTGTGGCGACTGGCACTTGCACCCAGGCGACCGCCGCGCTATTAACGAAGCGCCCCAAGGAGCCGACCTATGCCCGAGGTGTTCCATTTCCTGTTACTGCCTGGCTTTTCCGCGCTCGGGTTTATCAGCGCGATCGAGCCGCTGCGTGTGGCTAACCGCTTCCGGCCTGGGCTGTACCGCTGGCAGGTGCTCAGCCTGGACGGCGGTGCGGTGCTCGCCAGCAATGGCATGTCGGTCAATGCCGATGCCGGCCTGGCTGCCCTCGCAGCGGGCGCACGGGTGTTCGTGGTTGCCGGCTTCGAGCCCTTGAAAGCCTTCAGCCCGGCGTTGGGCGCCTGGCTTCGGCGGGTCGCTCACGAAGGCGGCATCCTGGGGGGCATCGACACAGGGGCGTTCTTGTTGGCCGAAGCAGGGTTGCTGAGCCAGGCGAGAGTGGCGCTGCACTGGGAGGCAGCCGGCGCCTTCAAGGAGCGTTGGCCCGCGCTGGACATTACCCAGGAATTGTTCGAGATCGACCAGCGCCGCATCACCTGCGCCGGTGGCACGGCGTCGATCGACCTGATGCTGGACCTGATCGGCCAGGCCCACGGCAGCGAGCTGGCGATCAAGGTGTCGGAGCAGTTCGTGCTCGGGCGTATCCGCCCTCGGCAGGATCATCAGCGGATGGCGGTGGCGTCACGCTACGGTACGCGCAACAAGAAGCTGGTGCAGGTCATAGGCACCATGGAGCAGCACACCGAAGTACCGTTGAGCACCGATGCGCTGGCACAGACGGTACAAGTGACCCGGCGCCAACTGGAGCGATTGTTTCGTGTCCACTTGCAGGCCACCCCGGGCAACTTTTACCTGGCCTTGCGCTTGGACAAGGCACGCCAGCTGCTGCTGCAAACTGACATGAGCGTGACTGAAGTGAGCATTGCCTGTGGGTTCGAGCTGCCATCCTATTTCGCCCGGCGCTACAGGGGCAGGTTTGGCAAGCCGCCCAGGGAAGATCGGTTGAACCGGTCGTGAGGGCTGTCAGAGGTGCTCGATCGCCTGTTCATGGTCGAGCAGTTCCTGCATCAGCTGCGCGCGTTGCTCTTCGAAGCGGCCGGTGTGCAGGGTGGCCTCCCAACAGGTTCGCGCCACTGGCAGCCGGGTCTTGGGCGCTTGCGGGTCCGGGGCGCCCGCGAGTTGCACCAGGCGCAGCGTTGGTGGCCCGGCGTCAGGGATTCGTAGCTCCGTGAGCAAGTGCGTGGACCCATTGTCATCGCCCGCCGAGCGGGGTAACGGGCGGCGGCCATCCGATCGGGCGTCGATCACATGCCTGACTAACGTCTTGAATCGCGTATTAGGCGGTTGGGCCAGGGGAAGTTGCCCGCTGAATACGTTTATCCACACGCTTTGGGCGGGGGTATAGAGGTGCTGGGTCTGGCGATGTTCAAGGGTGACCCAGCCGAATGCTTGTAGGCGAGCGATAAAGGCAGCCAGCCAGGGCAGCGGTGCTTTTTCGGGATGGTGATGCCGGTGGGCGAACAGGGCTGCCACGCGTAAGGTGCCCAGCATGTCCTCATAAAAGCTGTCGCTCATCGCGTTCTCTAAGTAGGCATGAATGCGCGCGGTTTATCGCCGCAGGCGTCGACGGGTCCGGCAGTCGGCGCCTGGGCAAGGGGGATCAGATCGACAGGTCGAGGATGTCGTCTGCCTGGGAAGCCAGTTTGCGAGTTACCGCATCGCGCAGGATCTGGAACTGGCGAATGCTGAAGGTGCCTTGCTGCGATGCGCGATAAACGCGAGTGGAGGATTTTTCAAACTCACGGGTGATTGCGTCGCCTGTAGAGACGGCACGGTCATACGCGATCTGAAAGCTCTTCATGTGCATGATGGGCAGGCCCTGCGGGCTCATTTCACAATCCACAGCCTGGAAGGTGCTGGACTTGCCCGTGGTGCTGATAGTACTGCGCTCGAACAGGCGTTGCGCGGCGGGAGCGTGGGTCATGGCCTGGAAACTGCGCCCCAGGCACCGAGCCATTCGGTGCTTGGCGCCAAGGTCGCGGCTGATGATGCTGATCGCAACCTCCGCCAAGGTGGATTTTTCCTGGTCCATGGCTTCCTCGGCATGGGCTGCGCCGGTCATGGTCCAGCCTAATTTGGCCAGGCCATGGGTGTAATGGTTGTACCACTCACGCTGCTGGGTTTCCTTGTCGAAGGCTTTTTCGGACGACAGGCCGATCAGCCGCATGCTCGCGGCCACGTCTTCGGCAACGCTGGCTGGAACATTCTCGGCAAAGATGCAGAGGGTGTTGCCGATCAGCAGCACGCGCTCTTCGCCCTCGTTCTTGAGAGCATCGATCGCCTGCTCCACGGGCGATTTGGGCATCGACAGTTGTTTCACGAATGCTTCCGGTGCGGCGTCAGGTTTGTCTTTGGTAGACATAGGTTCCATTCCTAGTGCGAACGGGCCAGGTGGCCCTGGTGAGGTACCGGCTTGGGAGAAGCCGGGAGGCACTATGGCGGGAATGGATAAGGGCGATAACCGGCAAGCGGTTCCGGGCCACCCCTCAGGGTGGCGCCGGAAAGGCACGGCCGGTCATTGGTCCGGGGCGTCGTTCTCTTCGCCTTGGGTGCCGATGGTTTGCAGGTATTCGCTACGCTCGTCGCTGCGCTGAGCCATGCAGTCGTTGAGCGCAGTCTGGCTGGAATTACCGTCCTTGTCGGCTTCGAGCACTTCCACCGCGCAGTCGGCATCGCGCAGTTTGTGCCACAGGTCTTGCGCGGCCTTGACCTTGGCCAGGTAATCCTTGAGCACGGCCGGCTGGTCGCCGTATTGCGCGGTAACGCGGGCGTTGAGGCCGTTATAGGCGTCGTTGAGTTCGCCCTCGGCGGTTTTCCGGTTGTAGACCGAGCAATCCAGGCTCTGCTGGCTGGTTTCCACATTATCGCAAGGGGTAGGGCCATCTTCGTCGGCTGCCTGTGCACCTGCGGCGACGAACGCCAGTATCCATAACCACGATTTCATTACACGCCCCCAGGTCCGTGCGCAAAAGATCCACGAATTCTGGCCCATGGCCCGCCGGATGAACAGCAGCACCCGTGGATTTCATCTTGGCCGGGCACGCCGCTGTCGGCGGGCGAGGCAGCTTTGACGCTTTCGGCAATTCCCCTGTCGTTTTTGCATCCGGGCGCGCCTGCGCGGGGGCATATGCTGGCCCCAAAGCGCCGACAAACGATTCGGCGTACCGCTGACAAGGGGATCGCCTGATGAGCCCAGCTTCGAGCCCGGCCGAATTGCACGCCGACAGTATCGTCATAGACGGGCTGATCATCGCCAAGTGGAACCGCGAGCTGTTCGAAGACATGCGCAAGGGCGGCCTGACCGCTGCCAATTGCACGGTGTCGGTATGGGAGGGCTTCAAGGCTACCTGCGACAACATCGCCGCCAGCCAGAAGCTCATTCGCGAGAACAGCGACCTGGTGATGCCGGTGCGCACCACTGCGGATATCCGCCGCGCCAAGGAACAGGGCAAGACCGGCATCCTGTTCGGTTTCCAGAACGCTCATGCCTTCGAAGACCAGCTCGGCTACGTGGAGCTGTTCAAGCAGCTGGGCGTGGGTATCGTGCAGCTGTGCTACAACACGCAGAACCTGGTGGGCACTGGCTGCTACGAGCGTGACGGTGGGTTGTCCGGCTTCGGCCGCGAGGTGGTCGCTGAAATGAACCGGGTCGGGATCATGTGCGACCTCTCCCACGTGGGCTCGAAAACCTCCGAAGAAGTCATTCTTGAATCCAAGAAGCCTGTCACCTATTCCCACTGTCTGCCACTGGGGCTCAAGGAACACCCGCGCAACAAGTCCGACGCGGAGCTGAAGTTCATCGCCGACCACGGCGGTTTCGTCGGCGTCACCATGTTCGCCCCGTTTCTGGCCAAAGGCATCGACTCGACCATCGACGACTACGCCGAGGCTATCGAGTACGTGATGAACATCGTTGGCGAGGACGCTATCGGCATCGGCACAGACTTCACCCAGGGCCATGGCCAGGACTTCTTCGAGTACCTCACCCACGACAAGGGCTATGCCCGCCGCCTGACCAACTTCGGCAAGATCATCAACCCGCTGGGCATCCGCACCGTGGGCGAATTCCCCAACCTCACCGAAACGCTGCTCAAACGCGGCCATAGCGAACGGGTGGTGCGCAAGATCATGGGCGAGAACTGGCTCAACGTGCTTGCCGACGTCTGGGGCGAGTAGTGATCGGCATTGCAGCCTGGGCAGGCCAGTAGCGGCCGTTCCCCCCCTACAGCGATAGACCCTTTCTGATTGGAGCTGAGTTCCATGGCCAAACACGCCCCTGAATTGCCAATTGAAGTCGATAGCGAAACTGGCGTCTGGACCAGCGATTCGCTGCCGATGCTGTACGTGCCGCGGCATTTCTTCGTGAACAATCACATGGGCATCGAGGAGGTGTTGGGCGCCGACGCCTATGCCCAGGTTCTCTACAAGGCCGGCTACAAGTCCGCTTGGCATTGGTGCGAGAAGGAAGCGCAGTGCCATGGCCTGGAAGGCGTGGCGGTGTTCGAGCATTACATGAAGCGCTTGAGCCAGCGCGGCTGGGGCCTGTTCAAGATCCAGGACATCGATCTGGAGCAAGGCACCGCCAGCGTGAAGCTGGAACACTCGTGCTTCGTGTACGTGTACGGCAAGGTCGGGCGCAAAGTCGATTACATGTTCACCGGCTGGTTCGCTGGCGCCATGGACCAGATTCTCGCCGCCCGCGGCAGCACTGTTCGCACCGTTGCAGAGCAAGTCTACGGAGGCTCCGAAGAGGGCCACGACGACGGCCTGTTCGTCGTCAAACCGTTGTAAAGCCGAGGACCGTGAGATGGCTTTCGAAGCGATGTTCCAGCCGATCCGCATCGGCAACCTAACGATCCGCAACCGGGTGCTCAGCACCGCGCACGCGGAGGTGTATGCCACCGATGGCGGCATGACCACCGAACGTTACGTGAAGTATTACGAAGAGAAAGCCAAGGGCGGGATCGGCCTGGCCATCTGCGGCGGCTCCTCGACCGTGGCCATCGACAGCCCCCAGGGCTGGTGGAAGTCGGTCAACCTCTCCACCGACCGGATCATCCCGCACTTCCAGAACCTCGCGGACGCCATGCACAAGCACGGCGCCAAGATCATGATCCAGATTACCCACATGGGCCGCCGCTCGCGCTGGGACGGCGAGCACTGGCCGACCCTGATGTCGCCGTCGGGCATCCGCGAGCCGGTGCACCGGGCTACCTGCAAGACCATCGAGCCGGAGGAAATTCAGCGGGTCATTGGCAATTACGCGCAAGCCGCGCGCCGGGCCAAGGAAGGCGGCCTGGATGGCGTGGAGCTGAGTGCCGTGCACCAGCACATGATCGACCAGTTCTGGAGCCCACGGGTCAACAAGCGGACCGACGAATGGGGCGGCAGTTTCGAAAACCGCATGCGCTTCGGCCTGGAGGTGCTCAAGGCCGTGCGCGCCGAAGTGGGCGACGACTTCTGCGTGGGCTTGCGCATCTGTGGGGACGAATTCCACCCCGATGGCCTCAGCCACGAAGACATGAAACAGATTGCCGCCTACTACGACGCTACCGGCATGGTGGACTTCTTCGGCGTGGTGGGCTCTGGCTGCGACACCCACAACACCCTGGCCAACGTGATCCCGAACATGAGCTACCCGCCGGAGCCCTTTCTGCACCTGGCGGCGGGCATCAAGGAAGTGGTCAAGGCGCCGGTGCTGCACGCGCAGAACATCAAGGACCCGAACCAGGCCACGCGCATTCTCGAAGGCGGCTACGTGGACATGGTCGGCATGACCCGGGCCCACATCGCCGACCCGCACCTGATCGCCAAGATCAAGATGGGCCAGGTGGACCAGATCAAGCAGTGCGTGGGCGCCAACTACTGCATCGACCGCCAGTATCAAGGGCTGGACGTGCTCTGCATCCAGAATGCTGCCACCTCGCGTGAATACATGGGCGTGCCGCACATCATCGAGAAAAGCACCGGCCCCCGGCGCAAGGTGGTGGTCATCGGCGCAGGCCCGGCCGGCATGGAGGCGGCGCGGGTATCGGCCGAGCGCGGCCATGACGTGACCCTGTTCGAGAAAAAAGAGCAGATCGGCGGGCAGATAACCATTGCCGCCAAGGCACCGCAGCGTGACCAGATCGCGGGCATTACCCGCTGGTTCCAACTGGAACTGGCGCGCCTGAACGTGGACCTGCGCCTGGGCACCGCCGCCGACGTGGACACCATCATGGACCTGCGCCCCGATGTGATCGTGTTGGCCAATGGCGGTCACCCCTTCCTGGAACAGAACGAACACTGGGGCGCCGCCGAGGGGCTGGTGGTGAGCAGCTGGGACGTGCTCGACGGCAAGGTCGCGCCCGGCAAGAACGTGCTGGTGTACGACACCATCTGCGAGTTCACCGGCATGAGCGCGGCGGACTTTCTCGCCGACAAGGGCAGCCAGGTGGAGATCGTCACCGATGACATCAAGCCCGGCGTGGCCATGGGCGGGACGACCTTCCCCACGTACTACCGCAGCCTGTACCCCAAGGAAGTGATCATGACCGGCGACCTGATGCTGGAAAAGGTTTACCGCGAAGGGGACAAGCTCATCGCCCTGCTGGAAAATGAATACACCGGCGCCAAGGAAGAACGTGTGGTGGACCAGGTAGTGATCGAGAACGGCGTGCGGCCCGACGAAGCCCTGTACTACGCGCTCAAGGAGGGCTCGCGCAACAAGGGCCAGGTCGATGTGGAAGCCTTGTTCGCCATCGAGCCGCAGCCTGCGCTCAGCCAGCCCGGCGACGGCTACCTACTGTTCCGTATCGGTGACTGCGTGGCCCAACGCAACGTGCATGCGGCCCTGTACGACGCCCTGCGCCTATGCAAGGACTTTTAACATCGCTGCCTTGGAATGCGGGTTCTGTAGGAGCTGGCGATAGCCTGCGAACCGTACGCCCTGCGCCTATGCAAGGCTTTTAATACCGCTGCCTGGGAAAGCGGGGTTCTGTGGGAGCTGGCGATAGCCTGCGAACCGTACGCCTTGCGCCTGTGCAAGGACTTTTAATACCGCTGTCGTGGAAAGCGGGGTTCTGTGGGGGGCAGGCGATAGCCTGCGAACCGTACGCCCTGGGCCTATGCAAGGCTTTTAATACCGCTGCCTGGGAAAGCGGGGTTCTGTGGGGGCAGGCGATAGCCTGCGAACCGTACGCCCTGCGCCTGTGCAAGGACTTTTAATACCGCTGCCGTGGAAAGCGGGGTTCTGTGGGAGCTGGCGATAGCCTGCGAACCGTACGCCCTGCGCCTATGCAAGGACTTTTAATACCGCTGCCTTGGAATGCGGGGTTCTGTGGGAGCTGGCGATAGCCTGCGAACCGTACCAACACGGTTTTCGCGGTGAACCGTTCGCAGGCTATCGCCAGCTTCTACAGGTATCGCTTGCGCCTTAGCTCAACCGGAGGCCTTTGTGCCATGTTGAACACCCTCCTCCCCGTTCTGCTGTTCGCGGCCATCGCCCTGACCCTGCTGGGTGCTGCCCGCCGCGTGGCCCTTTGGCGGCAGGGGCGGCCGGCTAAGGTCGACCTGCTTGGCGGCTTGCTGGCGATGCCGCGCCGTTACCTGGTGGACCTGCACCATGTGGTTGCGCGGGATAAATACATGTCCAACACCCACGTGGCCACGGCAGGCGGCTTTGCCCTGTCAGCGGCGTTGGCGATCGCGGTGCACGGTTTTGGCCTGCACAACCGCGTGCTGGGTTATGCCTTGCTGGTGGCGACCGGGGTGATGTTCTGCGGTGCCTTGTTCGTGTACAAGCGCCGGCTCAATCCTCCGGCGCGTTTGTCCAAAGGCCCCTGGATGCGCCTGCCAAAAAGCCTGCTGGCATTCGCCGGGAGTTTTTTCATCGCTACCTTGCCGGTGGCCGGAGTGCTCCCGGCGGACTTCGGCGGTTGGGTGCTGGCTGCAATACTGGCGCTAGGCGTGCTGTGGGGAGTAAGCGAGCTGTTCCTGGGCATGACCTGGGGCGGTCCGCTCAAGCATGCGTTCGCAGGTGCCTTGCACCTGGCCTGGCACCGCCGCGCCGAACGGTTTGGCGGCGGGCGCTCTACGGGCCTCAAGGCGCTGGACCTGGCCGACCGCCGGGCACCGCTGGGCGTGGAGAAACCCAAGGATTTCACCTGGAACCAGCTGCTTGGCTTCGATGCCTGTGTGCAGTGCGGCAAATGCGAAGCGATGTGCCCAGCGTTCGCCGCCGGCCAGCCGCTGAACCCCAAGAAACTCATCCAGGACATGGTCATTGGCTTGGCGGGCGGTACCGATGCCCGCTTCGCCGGCAGCCCCTATCCAACCCCGGACGGCAAGGGCAAGCCCCTCGGCGAGCACGGCGGTAACGCCCATCAACCGATCGTTAACGGCCTGGTGGATGCGGACACCCTTTGGGCCTGCACCACCTGCCGCGCTTGTGTGGAAGAGTGCCCGATGATGATCGAGCACGTGGACGCCATCGTCGACATGCGCCGCCACCTCACCCTGGAAAAAGGCGCCACGCCAAACAAAGGCGCGGAGGTGCTGGAGAACCTGATCGCCACGGACAACCCGGGAGGCTTCGCTCCCGGTGGCCGGCTGAACTGGGCGGCTGACCTGGACCTTCCGCTGCTCGCCGAGGTGAAGCAGGCCGAGGTGCTGTTCTGGGTCGGCGACGGCGCCTTCGACATGCGCAACCAACGGACCCTGCGCGCGTTCGTCAAAGTGCTGAAGGCCGCGAAGGTCGACTTCGCCGTACTTGGCCTGGAAGAGCGCGACAGCGGCGACGTGGCGCGCCGGCTGGGTGACGAAGCGACCTTCCAGCAACTGGCGCGGCGCAATATCCACACCCTGGGGCAGTACCGCTTCAAGCGCATCGTGACCTGCGACCCGCACAGCTTCCATGTGCTGAAGAACGAGTACGGCGCCCTAGGCGGGAATTACCAAGTGCTGCACCACAGCACCTACATCGCCGAGCTGATGGCCGCGCAGCAACTGAACGTGGGCACGCACCGCGGCGGTAGCGTGACCTACCACGACCCCTGCTACCTGGGCCGCTACAACGGCGAATACGAAGCGCCGCGGCAGGTGCTGCGCGGGCTGGGCATCGAGGTGAAGGAAATGCAGCGCTCAGGCTTTCGTTCGCGCTGCTGCGGTGGCGGTGGTGGTGCGCCGATCACGGACATTCCTGGCCAGCAACGAATCCCCGACATGCGCATGAACGACATCCGCGAAACCGGTGCCGAGCTGGTGGCCGTAGGCTGCCCGCAATGCACCGCGATGCTCGAAGGGGTGGTGGCGCCGCGGCCGGCCATCAAGGACATCGCCGAGTTGGTGGCTGAGGCGCTGATCGAAGCACCGGCCGAACCCGCAAAGCAAGCGCAGCGAGCGCCGCGTGAAACGGCAGAGGTGAACGAATGAGCGACGTGATACGCAGGGACCCCCGCACCGAGTGGATCGCTCGCAACCGCCTGCACCCCTTGCACAGCGCGCTGCAGACCTGCCAGGCAAGCTGGGCCGGGCCTTCTGGGGTGGTGCGCAAGAACCCGCACGCGGTGGGCTTTACCGGGCCCAACGGCATCCGCCGGATCGACCGCAGCGGCGCCGAACAGGGCGGTAACGTCAAGCGTCTGGTAGCGGCGGCCGAAGTGCAGCGGCCGCTGCACCGGGTGCCAGCGCCGGCGTTTTATGTGGCCGTGGTGCCCGACATGGTTGGCGGCCGCCTGAGCAGCCATGACCGCGACCTGCTCGGCCTTGCGCATCAGTTGGCGGGTAGCGAGGGTGCTGTGCTGGCGGTGGTGTTCGGCGAGCACAAGGAAACCGGTTTCGATACCGCCGGGGTAGACCGGCTGCTGGTGCTGGGCGGCCACGAATACCTGGGCTATGTGCCCGAGCAGCGCATTCAAGGCTTGCAGGCGCTGGAAAGCCAACTGCGCCCGCGCCACTGGCTGTTCCCGGACAGCCGCGACGGCGGCGCCGAGTTGGGCCGGCGGCTGGCTGCCCGCCTGGAGGAGCGCCCGGCAACGCGCGTCTGGCACGTCAAGGATGGCCTGTGCAGGGGCCGCGCTGGCGCAGGCCAGCAGGACGTTGCGCAGCCGCTGCCAAGGCTGATACTGGCCGCCGCCGAATGCGCCGAACCCGTGGACGAAACCCGCCATGAAGCGCTGCCGTTCAGCCTCGAAGCCTCGGTGGCTCGCACCCTGGCGCGGATAGAAGACCGCGGCGCCGTCGCGGTGGACCCCGCTGCTATCCCCATGGCCGAAGCGGAGTTCATCCTCTCCGGAGGCAACGGCGTGAAGGATTGGGCCCTGTTCCATCAGGCGGCTGTTGCCTTGGGCGCTACCGAGGGGGCCTCCCGGGTGGCCGTGGATGACGGCTTCATGACCCGCGACCGCCAAGTGGGGGCCAGCGGCACCTGGGTCACCGCGCGGGTGTACGTGGCTATCGGTATTTCCGGCGCAATCCAGCACCTGCAAGGCATAGGTGCCTGCGACAAGGTCATCGCGGTCAACCTGGACCCCGCCTGCGACATGATCAAGCGCGCGGACCTGGCGGTGATCGGCGACAGCGCCGAGTTGTTGAATGCCCTGATCGACGCGGTCGCCGCATGGCGCCACGGTGCAAAACGTAACGCAGCCTGAGGTAGGTCAATGAACAGCAAAGTGGTAAGCCTGGTGTCGATCGGTGCCCATCCCACCTCAGGAAGGGCCCGCCGCGCCGAACAGGACGCTCGCGCGGTCGAGCTGGGCCTGCGCCTGGCTGGCGATAACTTGCAGGTGCTGCACGCCGGCGACGTCGCCGAGCCAGCCCTGCGCGATTACCTGGGCATGGGCCTGGCGCAGTTGCATGTGCTGGAGCAACCAGCGGGGGCGGACGCTTTGCCCGGGCTGGTGGACTACTTGCGCGACGCCGGGGCTCAGCTGGTGCTGACCGGTACGCAGGCCGAAACCGGTGAGGGCTCTGGGATGTTGCCGTACCTGCTGGGCGAGCGCCTGGGTTGGCCGGTGGTCGTAGGCCTTGCCGAAGTGGAGCGCATCGAGAACGGCGTGGCCCAAGTGCTCCAGGCCCTGCCAAGGGGGCAAAGGCGCCGCTTGAATGTGCGCCTGCCCATGCTCGCCACCGTGGACAGCGCTGGGCCCAAAGCCAGGCAGAGCGCATACGGCCCCGCCCAGCGAGGTGAGTTATTGCCTCATGACGTTGAAGTGGCCTTCGACGAGTTGCTCGACGGCAATGCCCTGCAACCCGCCAAGCCTCGCCCCAAACGGCTGAAGGTGATCAAGGCCAAAAGCGGCGCCGATCGCATGAAAGCCGCCACGGCCAAGGCTAGCGGCGGCGGTGGGCAGGTGCTCAAGGGGGTGAGCGCGCAAGTGGGCGCGGAGGCGATTCTCAAGTTGCTGGTGGAGGAGGGGGTGGTGCGGTAGTGTCCGCAGCCATAGCCGAGCGCCTCACCGGGCTGGGGTTTTCCGCGAGTACCCCATCAAACTGCTAGCTAGGCTACCTAAGGGGGTTCGCCTAAGGTGACGGCAAACTGCCGGGAAAGGCCATGACCTATTCTTTGTTTGCCACCGACCGGGCCCACAGCGTGCTGGCCGTGCGTCGCACCCCTGTGATCCGTCACATCAACTACCGCCCATTCGGCGCCGCGAGCCATCGGCACGCGCGCGGCCGCGTTGCGTTCAATGGCCAGTGGCGCGAGCCGGGTACGGGTCACTACGCATTGGGTAACGGTTACCGAAGCTATTCAACCGAAATGGGCCGTTTTCTGCGCCCTGACCTATACAGCCCATTCGATAAGGGCGGCCTGAATAGCTACGCATACTGCGCTGCCGAGCCGGTAAACCGCCGTGATCCCGACGGTGAGGCCTTCAGCGCCATCGCGATCGCAGGCTTGGTGAGCAGTGTGTCAACGTTATTCATGCACGTAGGCACCATTGGCAGCACCAGTGCCAAGCAGATAAAGCCCGCCATGCGCTGGGCAGCGTTCGCCTCGATCATGGGGGCGGCTGTTTCGATCGCTTCGTTGAGTATCAACGCCCGCTCACCGGAGTCTCCCGTGGCTACCCCGCTCGCTTGGGCGGGGGTCGGCCTGGCGGTGACTGCCGCGGCGTTGCGCCTGTCGGTCAGTGTGCCAGCCATGATTGAGGCTGGCCCCTATAGAGTACTGGGCCGTTTGTTCGGCGGGCCGCTAGGCCCCGGTGTGAGAGCGGGGCCGTCCGGCATGGAGGGGCGGATATTGGCACGCCGGTAGGTGCTTGCCCGAGCCGCTGTCAGTCGGCGGTGGCGACTCCCTTGAGATAGGGCGCCGGCGCCGCCCCCAGGTTGCTCAGCATGCGCTCGCTGTACCAGTCGATGAAATTCACCACGCCGAACTCGTAGGTTTTCGAGTAAGGGCCAGGCTGGTAGGCGGTGGAGTTGATCCCGCGCTGGTTTTCCTCGGCCAGGCGGCGGTCCTGGTCGTTTGTGGCGTCCCACACCTGGCGCAGGCGGGCGGGGTCGTAGTCCACGCCCTCTACCGCATCCTTGTGCACCAGCCATTTGGTAGTGACGATGCTTTCCTGGGCGCTGATCGGCCATACGGTGAACACGATCACGTGATCCCCCATGCAATGGTTCCAGGCATGCGGCAGGTGAAGGATGCGCATCGAGCCTAGGTCCGGGTTCTTGATCCGCCCCATCAACTTGTTGCAGCCAGGTTTACCGTCCATGGTCATGGACACGGTGCCCTTGAGCAGCGGCATACGCACGATGCGATTGCGCAGGCCAAAGCTGGCGTGCAAGTACGGGATGTTTTCCGCTTCCCAGGCTGCGGCGGACTGCGCTACGTGGTCCTTGAAGGCTTGGTCTGCGCGGGGGTCGTTGGTGTCGTCCCATTCCAGCAGCGTGTTGAGCAGCTCCGGATGGGAACCTGTGCAGTGGTAGCACTCACGGTTGTTCTCGATCACCAGCTTCCAGTTGGCCTTCTCGCGCAGCGTGGTCTGCACTGCGACCTTGGTGTTCTCCATGTCGTAGGGCTCCATGTAATGGCCCAACGTCTGGAGGAACTCGTCGATGGCGGGTGGGTTCTGCGCCAGGCTGATAAAGATGTAGCCGCCGGCGCTTTTGACCGCCACCGGCTTGAGGCCATAGGCCTTCATGTCGAAGTCGCTGCCCATCTCGCTGCCGGCGAACAGCAAGCGGCCGTCCAGCTCGTAGGTCCACTGGTGGTAGGGGCACACCAGTTTGGCCACCTTGCCCTTTTCCCCAGCGCACAGGCGCGAGCCGCGGTGGCGGCATACGTTATGGAAGGCATGGATGGCATTATCCGCGCCGCGCACCACGATGACCGGGTTCTTGCCGATCTCCAGGGTTAGGTAGTTGCCCTTCTTCGGGATCTCGCAGGTCATCCCGGCGATCAGCCATTCCTTGTGGAAGATCTCCTGCATGTCGATGTCGAACAGGCGCTCATCCGTGTAGAACGGCTGCGGCAGCGAAAAGGTACGCTCCCGGGTTTGCAGCATGTGGGCGGTGGCATTGCGCGCGGGTTCCAGGGGGTCGCCAAGGCTCAGGTTCTGGGTGACGTCCATCGTTTAAATCCTCAAGGCCGGCGCGCCGGCGCACTTTGGCTACAGGTTGCGCGAAATCGCGCGTCACGATTGGCGCGGCTTTGCATTGCAGCCGCGTTCTATATGCGGTGGAGTGTGCTTGCCAATGGCCGCAGAACCTTATCCATGGGCGACATGGCCGGATCCGTTCCCGACCAGCAAAGCCTGCGCTGGCAAGGCTGGTCGCCACAAGCATGCCGATGTCGCGAACAGGTAAGACGCCCCCTGTGGCGCCACGCAGAATCGAGAACAAGAGGCCGACGGTCGGCTGCGGAGAGACAAGCATGTCCAGCAACTTCCTCAACCCGGTCAACACCCAGACGTGGGCCAACGGTCGTCACGTGGTGCGCTGCGTCAAGGTGATCCAGGAAACCTGGGACGTGCGCACGTTCTGCTTCATGGCCGACCAGCCAGTGATGTTTTTCTTCAAGCCGGGGCAGTTCGTCACGCTGGAGCTGGAAATCGACGGCCAGCCGGTGATGCGCTCCTACACGATCTCCAGCTCACCTTCGGTGCCCTACAGTTTTTCGATCACCATCAAGCGGGTCCCTGGTGGCCGGGTATCCAACTGGTTGCACGAGACCCTGCACGAAGGCCAGGAGCTGGCGGTACATGGGCCGGTGGGGCTGTTCAACGCCATCGACTACCCCTCGCAGAAGGTGCTGTACCTGAGCGGCGGGGTGGGCATCACTCCGGTGATGTCCATGGCCCGCTGGTTCTATGACACCAACGCCAATGTGGACATGGTCTTCGTGCACAGCGCGCGCTCACCCAAGGATGTGATCTATCAGCGCGAGCTGGAGCAGATGGCCGCGCGCATCCCCAACTTTGCCTTGCACATCATCTGCGAGAAGCACGGCCTGGGTGAGCCTTGGGCCGGCTATCGAGGCTACCTGAACCGGCCAATGCTGGAGCTGATGGCGCCAGACTTCCTCGACCGCGAGGTGTTTTGCTGCGGGCCCACGCCCTACATGACCGCAGTGAAGCGGCTGCTGGAGCAGGTGGGCTTCGACATGAGCCGCTACCATGAGGAGTCGTTCGGCGCGACCCCCGCCGACGCCCGCGCCGACGCGGTAGAACAGGCCGAGCAAGCCGCCGAGGCCCCGGAGGTGCCGGCGTCGGACCTGCACCAGGTGGAGTTCGTCGATACCGGCAAGAGCATCCGTGTAAGCCCCGGCGAAACCGTGCACGCCGCCGCCGCCAAGCTTGGGCTGACGATCCCCAAGGCCTGCGGGATGGGCATCTGCGGGACGTGCAAGGTGCTCAAGCTCAGCGGCGAGGTCGAGATGGACCACAACGGTGGCATTACCGAGGATGACGAAGCCGAAGGGTACATTCTGGCGTGCTGCAGCGTGCCGCGGGGGGATGTGCGCATCGAGTATTAGCGCTGTTTCCCCCGGAGGCGCCGTAGGCCGCGGGGCGCCTACGGTGGAGCAGGGCTAAATGGAAGGCTGAGGTTTACCTGTAGAAACTGGCCGCCGGCCTGCGAACCTTTCGGCACCGGCCGATTCGTCATCGGCAGCGAAGGCTGCATGGCGACCGCCCGTCCAGTGTCTGGGTTTGCGGGGAACCTCACACTTTTCTGCCAGTCCATGCCCCAATGCGTAGCGGCGGGCCAGTCACCTTTTCAGTTTGGCACGCACCTCGCGCTGGCGACCCGGGCGCTTTTTTCTTATCGTACGCGCCCTTTCTATCTTCACCCTGGTTCGAGTACCCCCATGTTGGAAGCATCCCTGAACAAACTGGAAGCGCTGGTCGGCGATTTGCTGGAGCAGAACCGGCGATTGGCCGAGGCGAACGGTAAACTGAGCGCCGAGCTGGCCCATGCCCGGGATGAAAACGACAGCCTGCAGATCAGCCTGCTCGAGCAAGAGGAACAACAGGGGGCGACGGCTGCGCGCATCCAGGCGTTGATCGAGCGGGTCAGCCCCGAGCCGGTTGACGCATGAGCCAGAGCACGACCCGAGTGGTCGAAATCCTCGGCAGCGATTACACCCTGCGTGCCCCCGCCGACCAGGAGCAAACCCTGTTCGAGGCCGCCATGATGCTCAAGGCAAGCCTGGCCGACACCAAGAAGAAGCACCCCACGCTGCTGGGGGATCGCCTGCTGGTGCTGACCGCGATGAACATCTGTTCACAACTGCTCGAAGCCCGGCGCGAACATCGCGAGGCGCTTGCCGAATACGAGCAACAGGTGAACGCGACGGTCGAGCAGCTCGAGCGCACCGTGGGTAAGGCAGCGGAGTAGGCTGGCGACTGCCCGTTGGTTGATACGCTCCGGCGCGAGATTGAGTCCTACCCTCACAATTACGGTCCACCATAGCAAGGCGCGGCACAGTGTCGCGCCGCAGGGCCTGCAAACTGTATACAACCGGCATGACGGTTGCAGGCGCCTGGCAGACTATGCCTCGAGGAGCCGTCATGCAGTTGTGGCAACGCAGTATCCAGTGGAAATTGATTCTGAGCATGGGCGCCGCGTTGATCGCGAGCCTGCTTATCGTGGTTGGGTTGTATACCGTAATCATCAACCGCCTGGCCCAGACCTACCTGGTCGATACCGCCTTGCCGGCCAGTGTCGAAGCCACCCGTAACGACATCGAACGCCTGCTGACCGGCCCGCTGAGCGCGGCGAGCGCGCTCGGCAACAACACCATGGTCAGGGACTGGCTGGCAGGCGGGGAAGATCCTGCCCAGGCGGATGCGTTTGTGCGCTACCTGGCTGGCGTGAAGGCTGAGCAAGGAGCTTTCGCGACCATGATCGCGCCGGCCGCCTCTGGGCACTATTACGGCGCGGAAGGGTTGGAGCGGACCCTCAGCCGCGGTAACCCTCAGGACAGCTGGTTCTATTCCTTCCTCGACAGCGGCAAGCCTCGCACGCTGGCCATCGACACCGATGCCGCCACCGGCAAGCTGACGTTGTTCATCGACCAACGGGTGGAGGCCAACGGTCGCGCCCTGGGTATCGCCGGCCTGGGCCTGAGCCTGGATAAGCTGGCCACCCTGGTGAGCGGCTATGCCTTCGGCGAGCGCGGCAAGGTTTACCTGGTGCGGCCGGATGGCCTGATTCAGGTGCACCCGGATGCGCATTTCAGCGGAAAGCGCACCTTGACCGAGCAGATCGGCGCCCCGGCAGCCGGCTCGTTACTGGGCAAAACCGCGTTGACCCAGGCTCGTTTCGACCGCGATGGCGAGCCTTGGCTGGCGCTGGCGCTGCCCTTGCGTGAAGTGAACTGGACCCTGGTGGCCGAGGTGCCGGAGGCGCAGATTTTCGGCGAGGCGCGGCAAGCGACACTTACCGCCAGCTTGATCGGCTTGGGCATTGCCCTGCTCTGCCTGGTGTTGGTGGTGTGGTTGGCGCGTGGCCTGGTCAAGCCCATCCGCCAAGTGACGGCGGCGCTGGTGCAGATCGGTAGCGGCGGCGGGGACTTGACCCACCGCCTGAACGAGGCACGCGGTGACGAACTCGGCGACCTGGCGCGGGGCTTCAACCGCTTCCTTGGCAGCCAGCGTGACCTGATTGGCGAAGTGCTGACCACGACCGAACGCCTCGGTCAGACGGTGGCCCGGGTGACGCAGGTGGTCGAAAACACTACCACCCGCGCGGACCGCCAGCAGGAAATGACTGATATGGTCGCCACCGCCGTTCACGAAATGGGCCTCACCGTGCAAGAGATCGCCCACAACGCCGGTACCGCAGCGAGCGAATCCCAGGCGGCACGGGACGAAGCCTCGCGGGCCGGGCAGGTGGTGGAGGGCTCGCTTCGACACATCCAGCGCATGAGCGATGACATCGGCGTCGCCGCCGATGCAGTAGGGCAGCTGGCGAACGAGGTCGCTTCGATCGACCAAGTGCTTGGGGTGATCCGCAGCATCTCCGAGCAAACCAACCTGTTGGCGCTCAATGCCGCCATCGAGGCCGCCCGCGCCGGCGACCTGGGCCGTGGCTTCGCGGTGGTGGCGGACGAAGTGCGCACGCTGGCGCAGCGTACCCAAGCCTCGACCGATGAGATTCAGGCGATGATCCAGCGCCTCAAGCAGGGCGCCGACAATGCCGTGGCCTCGATGCAGGCTGGCCAGGCGGCTACCGGCAACGGCGTGGCGGCCAGCGAGCGTACGGGCGCGTCCCTGGCGGCGATCAGCGGGCAGGTGGAGCGCATCAGCGACGTGAACCATCAGGTTGCGACCGCTACCGAGGAGCAGTCGGCGGTCACCGAGGAGATCAACCGTAACGTACAAGGCATCTCGGACCTGGCGCGCTCGACCGCCGCGGAAGTGCGCGATTGCCGTGAGCAATGCCAGGCGTTGATGGCCCTGGCCGACGCGCTGAAGCGGCAGATGGGGGGCTTCAAGCTTTGATACTGGTGGGGGCGCAGCCTGGGGGCGATGTTGTTCCCAGGCGGCGCCAGCCCCCCAGATGACCGGCTGCTACAGGTTGGCCACGGTGCGGATATCCGCGGCCAGTTCGCGAACCCGTGCCTGGTCGATGTCCCACGAGCACATAAAGCGCGCGCCGCCACCGATGAAGGTATAGAAACGCCAGCCCCGCTCGCGCAGCGCGGCAATGGCCGGCTCCCGCATGTTGAGGAACACCCCGTTCGCCTCCACCGGGAACATCAGGCTTACCTGCGGCACGTCGGCGATCAGTTCGGCCAGCAGCCGGGCGCAGGCGTTGGCATGTTGGGCATGTCGCAGCCAGGCATTGTTTTCCAGTAACCCGACCCAGGGGGCCGACAAGAAGCGCATCTTCGACGCCAGTTGGCCGGCTTGCTTGCAGCGGTAGTCGAAGTCCTCGGCCAGTTCATGGCGGAAGAACAAAATGGCCTCGCCGACCGCCATGCCGTTCTTGGTGCCGCCAAAGCACAACACGTCCACGCCGGACTTCCAGCTCAGCTCCGCCGGGCTGCAACCCAGGGAGGCGCAGGCATTGGCGAAGCGGGCGCCGTCCATGTGCAGGCTCAGGCCCAGCTCCTTGCAAGTGGCGCTGATCGCCTTCAGCTCTTCGGGGCGATAGAGGGTGCCGACCTCGGTGGCCTGGGTAAGGGTGACCACCCGTGGCTTGGGGTAGTGGATGTCCTGGCGCTTGAGCGCCACTTCACGGATGGCCTCGGGGGTGAGTTTGCCGGCCTCGCTGCGCGCGGTCAGCAGCTTGGAACCGTTGGAGAAAAACTCCGGCGCGCCGCATTCGTCGGTCTCCACGTGGGCGACATCCGAGCAGATCACGCTGTGGTAGCTCTGGCACAGGGCCGACAGCGCCAGGGAATTGGCCGCGGTACCGTTGAAGGCGAAAAACACTTCGCAATCTGTTTCGAACAGCCGGCGGAAATAATCCGCGGCGCGGGCGGTCCACTCGTCCTCGCCATAGGCGCGTTGGTGGCCATGGTTGGCCGCTTCCATCGCCGCCCAGGCTTCGGGGCACACGCCTGAGTAGTTATCGCTGGCGAACTGTTGGCTTTGCTCGTGCATGGGGCGTTTCCATATTCAGGGACCCGGCTACTTTACGCTTGGCGGTGGCTAAGGGGTATGGGCGTTGATGCAGCGCGCATAGGCGTGGATATCTGGTGGCGTTGCGGTTGCTGGCCGCTGACAGGCGCTGGCGAAACCTGCGAATGGCAGCGGTGGTGTTCACTCGGATAGTGCAGGCTTGGCCACATCATTTTTGGCCCGTTGGCCTTGCTACCTGTTCTTGGGCTAGCAACCGGCCCTATAAGGGCAAACCGTTTCGTTGAAAATAGCGATTGGAAGTATTGCTAAATTTTACAGGCTTCTCCCCTTTTTGATGAAGCTTCCAGAAAAATTCTATTATTTCCGAAATTTCCTACCTATATAAGGGAAATGTCCTGCAGACTTTTACAAATATATTTCCCGGCCCTCGCTAAATAGACTTAGTACAGAAATCTGTGATTTGACACGGTAAATAATCGAGACAATCATCAAGGTGCCGGTTGTAATCGATTGGCCGTTGCGAGATAAGAATTACCCGGTTTTCGAAACGCTAAAAAATCCCGCCTCCCTGGAATATCTGGAAGAGATGGCTGAACGCCAGAAGCAGGCAATGGCTACAGTGCCAGTATTTGAAACACCTAAAGCTATTTTGGTGGAAGATCCGGCCACGGGGAAAAAGGTCAAGGTCGTTCTAACCAGAGAGGCAAGTAATAGATCGGCATCTGCCCGATGAGCCGAACATTATCGGCGCTGCTGCTGCTAGTCCTTACCGCTGATGGCCTGTTAGCGTTTCTGGTGCCTGTGATGGTCTACGGCTTTACGGGTAGCCTGGCCATGTCCGGCCTGACCTATGCCATGGCGTGGCTGCCTCGGGTGCTCGTGACCCCCTTGGTGGGCGCATCGATTGACCGTTGGGGAGTGCGGCCGGTTTCTGTGGTGTCCGATATGGTTAAGCTGGGCGGGTGTCTAATAATGGTAGCGGTGCTGTTGAATGACCCCGACCCGCTTACCCTCACCTTATTGGGCGGTCTATTAAGTGGGTTGGTGGCCATCGGCAATGCGCAAAGTTTGATTGCCTACGAGAAAATGATTGCCCTGGCCAGTAAAAATATAGATCGAGACGTCAACATACTGTGCCGCATTGATCAGTTGGCGATGGTAATAGGTCCTGTGGCGGGGCTGGCGGGGTATGCCACTGGGGTGATCAATTTATTGCTACTTACGGCAGCCATGTACGCTGTCAATGGAGCCTGTTACTTCTTCATCAGTGGCATTCCGAAGAATCCACCGATTGAGCCAGCGAGCGCCGATCAGGCGTATCGTGCCAATCTAAGGTTGATCATAGCCACGCCACTGTTACTAAGTTCGATCTTGTTGGCGGTCGGCAACAATGCCTTCGACGGCCTGGTGGAGGCCAGTGCAGTCGCTTTGATTGATCGCGCCATGCAATTGCCTATCCAGTATTTCGCCTTTGTCGATATGTGCGCGGGCGTGTGCGGGGTGGCGGCTACGCTGCTTTACTCGCGCCTCACGCGCACCGTAGCCTCCTTACGGTTATTCGTGGCCGCAGCCGTAATCACCGCTTCGGCCAGTGCGCTGATGATCGCATCGCAAGGCTACCTGGCAGGTTTCTTGGCGCTGTACGCATTGAGTATTGGTGCAAAGGTGTTCATGAATAACTTCAGCCGCAACCTGCGCATTCGCGTCGTGCCACCGCAGCGCTTGGCTGGAGTGTCCTCGCTGATGGTGTTGCTGAACCAGGCAGTGTTGCCAGCGGTGGGCTTGGCGCTCTACATGGTAGGCGAACATCCCCCTATGGTGTCGATGCTGATGGCGCTGGCGATCAGCGTCACATTATTCGCGGCCTACCGTATTTACCACCAGGTGTACGTGACAGAGCTGCCAGAAACACAATCTGCCCGCTCCTGAGAGAATGAGGCGGCATGTCGTAAACGAAGCTTTTCAAGGCGCCCATGGGCATCTGGCCCACCCGCCCCGGCCCTACCATCGCTGACATAGCCCCCTACAACAGGCGCCACCAGCGCTGGGAGACCCGCGATGTTCAGCAAGCAAGACCAGATTCAGGGATATGACGACGCGCTGCTGGCGGCGATGAATGCCGAAGAGCAGCGCCAGGAAGACCATATCGAGCTGATCGCCTCGGAGAACTACACCAGCAAGCGGGTGATGCAAGCGCAGGGCAGCGGCCTGACCAACAAGTACGCCGAAGGTTACCCGGGCAAGCGTTACTACGGCGGCTGCGAATACGTAGACCAGGTAGAGCAACTGGCCATCGACCGCGCCAAACAGCTGTTCGGCGCCGACTACGCCAACGTGCAACCGCACTCGGGTTCCCAGGCTAACGCCGCTGTGTACCTGGCCCTGCTGCAAGCGGGCGACACCGTGCTGGGCATGAGTCTGGCCCACGGCGGCCATTTGACCCACGGCGCCAAGGTGAGCTTCTCCGGCAAGCTGTATAACGCCGTCCAGTATGGGCTGGACACCGCCACCGGCCTGATCGATTACGACGAAGTGGAGCGCCTGGCGCTGGAATGCCAGCCAAAAATGATCATCGCTGGCTTCTCGGCCTATTCGAAAACCCTCGACTTCCCACGTTTTCGCGAAATCGCCGACAAGGTCGGCGCCTACCTGTTCGTGGACATGGCCCACGTCGCCGGCTTGGTCGCCGCCGGGCTGTATCCCAACCCGCTGCCCTACGCAGACGTGGTCACCACTACCACCCACAAGACCCTGCGCGGGCCGCGTGGCGGGTTGATCCTGGCGCGGGCCAACGAGGAGCTGGAAAAGAAACTCAACGCCGCGGTATTTCCCGGCGGCCAGGGCGGGCCGTTGATGCATGTGATCGCCGCCAAGGCGGTGTGCTTCAAGGAGGCGCTGGAGCCTGGCTTCAAGGCCTACCAGCAGCAGGTGATCGATAACGCCCAGGCCATGGCCGGGGTATTTATCGAACGCGGCTACGACGTGATCTCCGGCGGCACCGATAACCACCTGTTCCTGGTCAGCCTCATCCGCCAAGGCCTTACCGGCAAGGCTGCCGATGCCGCCCTGGGTCGCGCCCATATCACCGTGAACAAGAACGCCGTGCCCAATGACCCGCAGTCGCCGTTCGTGACCTCGGGCTTGCGCATCGGCACCCCGGCGGTGACCAGCCGCGGCTTCAAGGTGGAGCAGTGCCAGACGCTGGCTGGGTGGATCTGCGACATTCTCGACAACCTCGGCGCCGCCGACCAAGAGGCCCGCGTGGCGGCCCAGGTCAGCGCACTGTGCGCCGAATTCCCGGTTTACCGCTGAGCTGGAGCACCGATCATGCAGCGCTATTCAGGCTTCGGCCTCTTCAAGCACTCCCTCAGCCATCACGAAAACTGGCAGCGCATGTGGCGCACGCCCACGCCCAAGGCCGTGTACGACGTGGTCATCGTTGGTGGCGGCGGCCATGGCCTGGCGACCGCGTACTACCTGGCCAAGGAGCACGGCATCACTAACGTGGCCGTGGTGGAGAAAGGCTGGCTCGGCGGCGGCAATACCGCGCGCAACACTACCATCGTGCGCTCGAACTACCTGTGGGATGAATCCGCGCACCTCTACGAGCACGCGATGAAGCTGTGGGAGGGCCTGACGCAGGACTTGAACTACAACGTGATGTTCTCCCAGCGTGGCGTGTACAACCTCTGCCACACCCTGCAGGACCTGCGCGACTCCGAGCGCCGGGTGAGCGCCAATCGCCTCAATGGTGTGGATGGCGAGTTGCTCAATGCACAACAAGTGGCCGAGGAAATCCCTTACCTGGACTGCTCGAAGAACACCCGCTACCCGATCATGGGCGCCACCGTGCAGCGCCGCGGTGGTGTTGCCCGCCACGACGCCGTGGCCTGGGGCTTCGCCCGGGCGGCCGATGCCCTGGGCGTGGATCTGATCCAGCAGACCGAGGTTACCGGTTTCCGCAAGGAGAACGGCGTGGTGGTCGGGGTAGAAACCAACCGCGGCTTTATCGGCGGCAAGCGCGTAGGCGTGGTCACTGCCGGTAACTCCGGGCACATGGCGCGCCTGGCAGGGTTCCGCCTGCCGCTCGAGTCCCACCCGCTGCAAGCGCTGGTGTCCGAGCCACTGAAGCCAATCATCGACAGCGTGATCATGAGCAACGCCGTGCACGGCTACATCAGCCAGTCCGACAAAGGCGACCTGGTGATCGGTGCCGGCATCGACAGCTGGCTGGGCTATGGCCAGCGCGGCTCGTACCCAGTGATCGAGCACACCTTGCAAGCCATCGTGGAGATGTTCCCGGTGCTGTCGCGGGTGCGCATGAACCGCCAGTGGGGCGGCATCGTCGACACCACCCCGGACGCTTGCCCGATCATCAGCAAAACCCCAGTGCAGAACCTGTTCTTCAACTGCGGCTGGGGCACCGGCGGCTTCAAGGCCACGCCCGGCTCGGGCAACGTCTTCGCCGCCAGCCTGGCCAAGGGCGAAATGCACCCGCTGGCCAAGCCCTTTTCCATCGAGCGCTTCCATAACGGCGCGCTGATCGACGAACACGGCGCTGCCGCCGTCGCCCACTGACCGGAGACACCACCATGCTGCACATCTTCTGTCCGTATTGCGGCGAAGCGCGTTCCGAAGAGGAATTTCATGTCGCTGGCCAGGCGCACATTCCACGCCCGCTCGACCCTGCCGCGTGCAGCGACGAACAGTGGGGCGACTACATGTTCTTCCGCGACAACCCGCGGGGCATCCACCATGAGCTGTGGAACCATGCTGCCGGGTGTCGGCGGTACTTCAACATGAGCCGCGACACCCTGACCTACGAAATCTTCGAAACCTATCCGATCGGTGCCAAACCGCAGGTGACTGGCAAGCCGATCACGGCCCAGCCGGTGGCCCGCGAGCAAGGGGAAAAGGTATGAGCCAGGTCAATCGCCTGTCCAAAGGCGGCCGTATCGACCGCGCCACGCGCATTCACTTCACCTTCAACGGCCAGCGCTACGAAGGCTGCGAAGGCGACACCCTCGCCTCGGCCTTGCTGGCCAACGGCGTGGACGTGGTGGGGCGCAGCTTCAAATACTCGCGCCCGCGCGGCATCGTCGCCGCTGGCAGCGAAGAGCCCAACGCGGTGCTGCAGATCGGCGCCACCGAGGCCACGCAGATTCCTAACGTGCGCGCGACCCAGCAAGCGCTCTACCCTGGCTTGGTGGCCAGCAGCACTAATGGCTGGCCCAACGTGAACAACGACCTGATGGGCATCCTCGGCAAGGTCGGCGGCAAGCTGATGCCGCCAGGCTTCTACTACAAGACGTTCATGTACCCGCAGTCGTTCTGGATGACCTACGAAAAGTACATCCGCAAGGCCGCGGGCCTGGGCCGCTCGCCAACCGAGAACGACCCGGACACGTACGACTACATGAACCAGCACTGTGACGTGCTGGTGGTGGGCGCGGGCCCTGCGGGCCTGGCCGCGGCGCTGGCGGCGGCCCGCAGTGGAGCGCGGGTGATCCTCGCCGACGAACAAGAAGAGTTCGGCGGCAGCCTGCTCGACAGCCGCGACACTCTCGACGGCAAGCCTGCCGCCGAATGGGTGGCTGAGGTGCTGGCGCAACTGCGCGGGCTGGCGGACGTTACGCTGCTGCCGCGTTCCACCGTCAACGGCTACCACGACCATAACTTCCTTACCATTCATCAACGCCTCACCGACCACTTGGGCGAGCGCGCGCCTATTGGCCAGGTGCGCCAGCGCGTGCACAGGGTACGCGCCAAGCGCGTGGTGCTCGCCACCGGCGCCCACGAACGGCCGCTGGTGTATGGCAATAACGACCTGCCCGGCAACATGCTCGCCGGCGCGGTGTCGACCTATGTGCGCCGTTATGGCGTGGCACCGGGCAAGCAACTGGTGCTGAGCACCAACAACGACCATGCCTACCGCGCGGCGCTGGACTGGCTTGATGCCGGCCTGCAAGTGGTGGCCATCGCCGATGCCCGGCCCAACCCACGGGGCGCGCTGGTTGACGAGGCGCGCGCCAAGGGTGTGCGTGTGTTGACCAGCAGCGCGGTGATCGAAACCCGGGGGGCGCGCCGGGTAACCAGTGCGCGGATCGCGGCCATCAATGCCAAGGCCATGAAGGTCACGAGCCCCGGCGAATGGCTGGATTGCGACCTGGTTGCCAGTTCCGGTGGCTACAGCCCGGTGGTGCACCTGGCTTCCCACCTGGGCGGCAAGCCGATCTGGCGTGAGGACATCCTTGGCTTTGTGCCCGGCGAGGCGCCACAAAAGCGCGTGTGCGTAGGTGGTATCAACGGTGTATATGCGCTGGCCGACACCCTGGCCGATGGCTTCGAAGGAGGCGCTCGGGCAGCGGCCGAGGCCGGGTTCAAGTTCGTGGAAGGAGTGTTGCCCCAGGCAGTGACTCGCCAGGAGGAACCGACCCTGGCGCTGTTCCAAGTGCCGCACGACAAAGCCACTGCACGCGCGCCCAAGCAGTTCGTGGACCTGCAGAACGACGTCACCGCCGCAGCCATCGAGCTGGCGACCCGCGAGGGGTTCGAATCGGTCGAGCACGTCAAGCGTTATACCGCGCTGGGCTTCGGCACCGATCAGGGCAAGCTGGGCAACATCAATGGGCTGGCCATCGCCGCCCGTTCGCGGGGCATCTCCATCACCGAGATGGGCACCACCATGTTCCGCCCCAACTACACACCCGTGACCTTCGGCGCGGTGGCCGGGCGTAACTGCGGCCACTTGTTCGACGCCGTGCGCTTTACCGCGCTGCATGCCTGGCACGTGAAGCAAGGTGCTGAGTTCGAAGACGTGGGCCAGTGGAAACGCCCCTGGTACTTCCCGCGGCGCGGCGAAGACCTGCACGCGGCCGTGGCGCGCGAATGCAAGGCCGTGCGTGAAAGCGTAGGCCTGCTGGACGCTTCCACCCTCGGCAAGATCGACATCCAGGGCCCGGACGCCCGCGAGTTTCTCAACCGCATCTACACCAACGCCTGGACCAAACTGGACGTGGGCAAGGCGCGCTACGGGCTGATGTGCAAGGAAGACGGCATGGTCTTCGACGACGGGGTGACCGCCTGCCTGGCGGATAATCACTTCCTGATGACCACCACTACCGGTGGCGCCGCCCGGGTGTTGCAGTGGCTGGAGATCTACCACCAGACCGAGTGGCCGGAACTGAAGGTGTATTTCACCTCGGTGACCGACCACTGGGCCACGCTCACCCTCTCGGGGCCCAACAGCCGCAAGCTGCTCAGCCAGGTCACGGACATCGACCTGGACAAGGACGCCTTCCCCTTCATGACCTGGCAGGAAGGCAAGGTCGCCGGCGTGCCGGCACGGGTCTTCCGGATCTCCTTCACTGGTGAGCTTTCCTATGAAGTGAACATCCAGGCGGACTACGCCATGGGGGTACTCGAAGCCATCGCCGAGGCCGGCAAGGCCTATAACCTCACGCCTTACGGCACTGAAACCATGCACGTGCTGCGGGCCGAGAAGGGCTTCATCATCGTTGGCCAGGACACCGACGGCTCGGTCACTCCGGATGACCTCAACATGGGCTGGTGCGTGGGCCGTACCAAGCCGTTCTCATGGATCGGCTGGCGCGGCATGAACCGCGAAGACTGCCTACGCGATGACCGCAAGCAACTGGTTGGCCTCAAGCCGGTGGACCCCAACCGCGTGTTGCCCGAAGGCGCCCAGTTAGTGTTCGACCCTAAGCAAGCCATTCCCATGAGCATGGTCGGCCACGTGACCTCCAGCTACATGAGCCCCACCCTGGGCCGCTCATTCGCCATGGCGGTAGTCAAAGGTGGGCTCAAGCGCATGGGCGAGAAAGTTTGGGCGCCCCTGGCCGATGGCAGCGCGATCGAAGCGGAAATCTGCGCCTCGGTGTTCGTCGACCCTAAGGGCGAGCGGCAGAACGTATGACCAGGGTCTTTTTTGAAGGGGTTTGAAATGAGCACAGTCAACGTATACCTGCAGCGCCCTTCGGAAGCGGCGAAGGCCGAGTCGCCGCTGCACCACGCCGACCTGCCCAGCCTGGTTGGCAAGGGGCGGGCTTCTGCCGGAGTGACCTTGCGGGAGAAAAAACTGCAAGGGCACCTGACCCTGCGCGGCGACGGCAGCGATGCCGCCTTCGCTGGCGGCGTGTACAAGGCCCTTGGCCTGGAGCTGCCGGTGGCGCTGACGGTGGTGGCCAATGGAGAAGCCACGCTGCAATGGATGGGCCCAGACGAATGGCTGTTCATTTGCCCTCGCGGCGAAGAGTTCGCCGCCGAGCAACGCCTGCGTGAGGAATTGGCTGGCCAGCATATTCAAGTCGTGAACGTCAGCGGTGGGCAAACGGTGCTGGAGCTCAGTGGGCCGAAGGTGCGTGAGTTGCTGATGAAATCCACCAGCTATGACGTGCACCCGAACAACTTCCCGGTGGGCAAGGCGGTAGGCACGGTGTTCGCCAAGTCTCAGTTGATTATCCGGCGCGTGGCCGAAGACACCTGGGAGTTGGTCATCCGTCGCAGCTTCGCCGATTATTGGTGGCTGTGGTTGCAGGATGCGAGCGCGGAGTATGGGTTGGCGATTGTGGAATGAGACCCTCTAGATTCTATGGTTCCTGGCCAGCCTATCGGCGTGCAGCCGCCAAGCTTGCTGGCGACCGGCTTCACATAAGCGTTGTGGGGGCCGGCGCAAGCCTGCGAACCTAGTGTTGAGCTCGTTCCCGGGCTTTGCCCGGCCCCACAGGGCCCCCAAACGCCATAGCCGCCTTTTATGTCCCCAGGAGAACCCCATGAGCCGCGCCCCTGATACCTGGATTCTTGCCGCCGACTGCCCCAGCCGGCTCGGCACCGTGGATGCGGTCACGCGCTACCTCTTCGAGCAAGGCTGCTACGTCACCGAGCACCATTCGTTCGACGATCGTTTGTCCTCGCGGTTTTTCATTCGGGTGGAATTCCGCCAGCCGCAAGGCTTCGACGAGCAGGGCTTCCGTGCCGGCCTCGCCGAGCGGGTGGACGGCTTCGATATGAACTTCGAGCTGACCCCACCGCAGTACCGGCCCAAGGTGGTGATCATGGTGTCAAAGGCCGATCACTGCCTCAATGATCTGCTTTACCGACAACGCATCGGCCAATTGCCCATGGACGTAATGGCGGTGGTGTCCAACCACCCAGACCTGGAGCCCCTGGCACAGTGGCACGGCATCGCTTACCACCACTTCCCGCTGGACCCCGCCGACAAGCCCGGGCAGGAGCGCAGAGTGCTGGAGGTGATCGAGCAGACCGGCGCCGAGCTGGTGATCCTTGCCCGCTACATGCAGGTGCTGTCCCCGGAAATGTGCCGTCGGTTGGACGGATGGGCCATCAACATCCACCACTCGCTATTGCCTGGTTTCAAGGGCGCCAAGCCCTATCACCAGGCCTACAACAAGGGCGTAAAGCTGGTGGGCGCCACGGCGCACTACATCAACAACGACTTGGACGAAGGCCCGATCATCACCCAGGGCGTAGAAGTGGTGGACCACACCCATTACGCCGAAGACCTAGTCGCCAAGGGCCGCGATATCGAATGCCTGACCCTGGCCCGGGCAGTGGGTTACCACATCGAGCGGCGGGTGTTTCTCAACGCCAACAGGACGGTAGTGCTGTAGCGACAAGCTGTAGGAGCGGGGCTTGGCCCCCGAACAGGTGCGACGGGTTGTAAGGCCTTCCGCCGCTTGCGGTTTAAAACGTGCCGCTTACAACAACAATAAAGCGAGGTGAACGAGCATGGCTGACAACAGAGGCGTGGTGTACCTGGGGGCCGGCAAGGTCGAGGTGCATTCAATTCCCTATCCCAAGATGCAAGACCCGCGCGGCCGCAAGATCGAGCACGGGGTGATTTTGCGCGTGGTGTCCACCAACATCTGCGGCTCGGACCAGCACATGGTCCGCGGCCGCACCACCGCCCAGGTCGGCCTGGTGCTGGGCCATGAAATCACCGGCGAGGTGATCGAAAAGGGCAGCGACGTGGAGCACCTGAACATCGGCGACCTGGTGTCGGTGCCCTTCAACGTAGCTTGCGGGCGTTGCCGCTCGTGCAAGGAACAGCACACCGGCGTGTGCCTGACGGTGAACCCGGCCCGCGCCGGAGGTGCTTATGGTTATGTGGACATGGGAGACTGGACCGGCGGCCAGGCCGAGTACGTACTGGTGCCTTACGCGGACTTCAACCTGCTCAAGCTTCCGGACCGCGACCGGGCCATGGAAAAGATCCGCGACCTGACTTGCCTGTCAGACATTCTCCCTACCGGCTACCACGGCGCCGTCACCGCGGGCGTAGGCCCGGGTAGCACGGTGTATGTGGCCGGCGCCGGCCCCGTGGGCCTGGCCGCTGCCGCCTCGGCGCGCTTGCTTGGCGCCGCGGTGGTGATCGTCGGTGACGTGAACCCCACTCGCCTGGCCCATGCCAAGGCCCAAGGTTTCGAGATCGCCGACCTGTCCCAAGACACCCCATTGCACGAACAGATCGCCAACCTGCTGGGCGAGCCGGAAGTGGATTGCGCCGTGGACGCGGTTGGCTTCGAAGCGCGCGGCCACGGCCATGCCGGCGCCAAACACGAAGCACCGGCCACGGTGCTCAACTCACTGATGCAGGTCACCCGGGTGGCCGGCAAGATAGGCATCCCCGGGCTCTACGTAACGGAAGACCCCGGCGCTACCGATGCCGCCGCCAAGGTCGGCAGCCTGAGCATCCGCTTTGGCCTGGGTTGGGCCAAGTCCCATAGTTTCCACACTGGCCAAACCCCGGTGATGAAATACAACCGCCAATTGATGCAGGCGATCATGTGGGACCGCATCAATATTGCGGAAGTGGTGGGGGTGCAGGTCATCAGCCTGGACCAGGCACCACAAGGGTATGGCGAGTTCGATGCGGGCGTGCCGAAGAAGTTTGTGATCGACCCGCATCGGCTGTTTAGCGCGGCTTGATTTACCGGCCGAGGGGCCAAACCCGGTTGGGTGGTCGGCCCCCTATATCAAAGCGCCTACCGCGACTGGGATTTGCGGCGGCATTCTTGAGGCGGGCGGCGCTAAATGGAGTTACTTCAGCGCGCCTGCCCTCACTTTGGCGAAAAAAGCTTCCAGTTCTCTGCGCTATAGGAAAGTTTCCAGCCGGGTAAGTCGAAACTTTCATTGATCACTTTTCCATCTAACCTGAGGTCGCTATAAATTTCTTCCAGATATCCAGGCGCTGGGAATGTGAAAACTATGTTGGAGCTGCCATATACGGGCCTTTTGAGTTTATTGGCCAACCGCTGAAGATAGCTTGGGTTTCCAATACCCGCTTTGCAACTATAGAGATGCAGGGCGCTGAACTGTCCGTCGATACGGTCTTGGATTTCTTTCACTAAAAAACTGGGGGAGCGAAGTTTTCCTCTTATCCCCACACCTTTGCGATTTCCATGAGCGAGCAGGTGAAGGCCCTGATCGTTTTTCCAAGCAAATGCTTCTTTCCCCAGCCTGGTAATTTTGGTTATAGGCGTTGAAACAAATTTTGCGGTCGACGTGACCGGCGGCCTCGTCTCTGCCGCGCTCGGGCTCGAGTGAGAGATGGAGCGCCACATCCGTCGTGCTATTTTCCAGAAAGAGTAGTCACCGTTCCGATCCAAGCGATTGATCGGATCTGCGAGGCAATATGCGTAAGTGTGACGATCAGGGCTGCGGAACGGGCCGAGGCGATCTGGCATGGCAAAACGCATCAGGCTGCAAAGGTATGCTCTTCGTCCGTTACCCAACATATAAATGCCGTCGGCCCGATGTTCACCCCCAAACGCTGATGCACCTTCATGGCTTAGGGAATGACCGAAAGGCATGTAAGCCATTGACCGGTGCGGTTGCACCTGGCCTATCACCGTTGCATTGCCGTCGGTTTTAAGGAGTGCGTGGTGACTGGCTCCCGGCAAAGCTTGCTTGGGGAGCACCATGTTAAGGCGCTTCATGGGGTACTTCCGAAAATGGAGAGCTACACCGTAAATAGTATGGCGGTCCTTAGCCACCTGTTCACTCTGCTAGGTGACGGAGGTAGGCGATTACCGGCAAAGGCTCAAATGGTTTGGGCGCAACGCTCTCTGCGTGGGCCGAGGAAGCGGGCTGATGCAGGTTATCAACTTACGCTAGGCGCCACTGGGGTACAGTGAGTTCGATACGGGCTTGCCGAAGAAGTTGTGGACGGCCCGCATGGGTTGTTATGCGGCTTGAAGCGCGTGTTGGGGCCGGAATCTTTGCGGCCAGGTTCGCTTTCAGGTGCGGGCACTGGCCCATACAACGTGTTTATTCAATCGAGCATCTTCAAGTCGCTTTTTGAAGGAAGACGGTTCTACTTTAAGCTGTGTAGCGAGATCGGTCAGGTATTTTGCATGTGCGTCAAATAACTGATACTTGCCTAAATTGACGGACTCTTTCAGGTTTTTGTTTACAATTTTTATCTCCTCGTCAAGCGCTATTCTTGCTATTTTTTTGTTTTTTATCAGCAAGACGTTATTAGGGTTTTCAAACTGTCCAATGAATTGCGGGAATTTTGCATCAGGTTTAAATTTTATTTTTGTTTTTATCTTGAATAGGCGCCTGGCGTGTTTAAAAAAGCTAGAGCGACCGTCTATATCCTGCCGGTTCACCGGATCACCTACGCAAAACGCATACGCATTCACTCCACCCTTATCGAAAGGGCTGAGCTGATCGGCCTGCGCAAAACGCATCAATCGGGGCAGGTACAGGCGGTAGCCGTTACCGAGCAAATAACCGTCCAGCGGCTGTTCGTTGTACTGGCCGTGAAAGGCAGTATGTGCCTGGGCCAGGCTGGTATGGGCGCCAAATGGCAGGTAACGGTTGTTGGGTGCTTCTCCCTGGCGGCGGCTAGCAGCCAGCAAAGCGTTGTCGAGAGCGTCTGTAGGGAGGAGCGTCATGGCCGGCTATTCGAGGATAGGAAGCCCAACCGTAAACGGGTCAAGGATTCTCAGCCACCTGTTCATTCTGCTAGGCCAGCCGTACATGCGAGGTGTGGCGGTATAGGCGTAACGCCCTGCAAGCGCTTGGATGGGTCATGCCTGGCCATCTGCGTTTCGAGAACTATTACCTCCTCTGCAACAGTCCTTCTCCCCGCAACCTAGGCCACTTTGTCGCAGCCTCGCTGTCACTTTTGGTATATTTCGAAAACGAACCAGTTGGTTAACAGGATATTTCAAGAGCGAAGGAGCGCTCCTCCATCTCATGCTGGGTTCGTTGTCGTGGAAAAAACCTGAAGGTGAAGGGCAAATGAACAATATAAACCGTGCCTCCGGCACGCAGAGGCTGCTGCTAGGCGGGCTGGGCGCGATTATCGCGTTGCTTGGCGCTGTGCTGGGAGGGGGCGGTGTTTATCTCGTGACCCTCGGAGGCAGCTGGTACTTTCTGTTAATGGGCCTGGCCATGCTAGTGGCGGGTGTGATGATAGCCAAACGCGACCCACGCGGTGCCTGGTTGTACGGCGCGGCCTTCGTGCTGACGGTGATCTGGGCTGTGTGGGATGCCGGCTGGGAATACTGGCCGCTGGTTTCGCGTGTGCTGACCTTCGCGGTCATCGCTTTGGTGGTGGCGCTTGCTTACCCGGTACTCAGGCGCGCTGCCGGCCAGGCGGGCGGTCGCGGTGCCTATGCAGTGGCCGCAGTGCTGGCCGTGGGGGTAATGGCTACCCTGGCGGCAATGTTCTCGCCGAAAAACGTTCTGGTTGCCACCGAAACGGCGCCCGCCGTGCAACCGGTTGCGCCGGGCAGCGAGCAGAAAAACTGGGAGCACTGGGGCAACACGACCCACGGCAACCGTTTCGCTGCCCTGGATCAGGTCACCCGCGATAACGTCAGCCAGTTGCAGGTTGCCTGGACTTTCCACACCGGGGACATCCCGGTGAGCACTGGCGCAGGTGCTGAGGACCAGAACACCCCACTGCAAGTAGGTAGCACCGTGTATGCCTGCACCGCCTACGGCAAAGTGTTCGCGCTGGATGCGGACACCGGCGAGCAGAAGTGGAAGTTCGACCCGCAAGGCAGTGCGCCGAATTGGCAGCGTTGCCGAGGCCTGGGTTACTTCGACGATGCCCAGGCCGCGGCTAACCCGGCGGCCGCTACCCCAGTGCTGGCCGACCCGGTAGGTGATGCCCCGGCTGGCACGCTCGCCGTTGCCGCGTGCAGCAAGCGGCTGTTCCTGCCCACCGGCGATGCCCGCCTGGTGGCGCTGGATGCCGACACGGGCAAGCCCTGCGAAGGCTTCGGCGACCACGGCGCGGTCGACCTCAAGGTCGACATGGGCGAGGTCAAGCCAGGCTTCTACCAGCAAACGTCTACTCCGCTGGTGGCCGGTAACGTGGTGATCGTGGGTGGCCGCGTGGCGGACAACTGGTCCACCGGCGAGCCGCCAGGTGTGGTGCGAGCGTTCGACGTGCACAGCGGCGAGCTGGTGTGGGCATTCGATCCCGGTAACCCAGCCACCACCAAGCGCCCACCGGCTGGCCAGACCTACACCCCAGGCACCCCGAACGTGTGGTCTGCCATGGCCTATGACGCCAAGCTGGGCCTGGTGTACCTGCCAACGGGCAACGCCACGCCAGACTTCTTCGGTGGCCAGCGCACGGCCCAGGACGACAAGTACAACTCGTCGATCGTGGCTGTGGAAGTGGCCACCGGCAAGGTGCGCTGGCACTTCCAGACCACCCACCACGACCTCTGGGATTTCGACCTGCCAGCGCAGCCGCTGCTGTACGACATCCCCAACGGCAATGGCGGCACCGACCCGGCCCTGGTGCAGGTCACCAAGCAAGGCATGATCTTCATGCTCAACCGCGAAACCGGCGTGCCGCTGGCCAAGGTTGAAGAGCGCCCGGTGCCGCAGGGCAAGCTGGAAGGCGAGCGCTATTCGCCGACCCAACCGTTCTCCGTGGAATTGCCCAATATCGGCAACCAGACCCTCACTGAAGCCGATATGTGGGGCGCCACGCCCTTCGACCAGATGCTCTGCCGCATCAGCCTCAAAGGCATGCGCCATGAGGGCGTATATACCCCGCCCGGGCTGGACCCGGCCTTGCAGTTCCCAGGCTCGCTGGGCGGCATGAACTGGGGCAGCGTATCGGTGGACCCGACCACGAACTATATGTTCGTCAACGACATGCGCCTCGGTTTGGCCAACTACATGATCAAGCGTGAAAACATGCCCAAGAGCGCCAATGGCATCGAGATGGGCGTGGTGCCTCAAGAGGGCACGCCATACGGCGCCATGCGCCAGCGCTTCCTTTCGGCGGCGGGCATCCCCTGCCAGAAGCCGCCGTTCGGCACCATGAGCGCAATCGACCTGAAAACCAAGAAGATGGTCTGGCAGGTGCCGGTGGGTACCGTTCAGGACACCGGCCCCTTGGGCATCCGCATGCATATGCAGATCCCGATCGGCATGCCGACCTTGGGTGCATCCCTGGCAACCCAGTCGGGCCTGTTGTTCTTCGCGGGCACCCAGGACTTTTACCTGCGCGCCTATGACTCGCGTACCGGTGACGAAGTGTGGAAAGCCCGCCTGCCGGTGGGCAGCCAATCCGGCCCGATGACGTACGTGTCACCCAGGACCGGCAAGCAATATGTACTGCTGACCGTGGGCGGTGCGCGGCAGTCGCCAGACCGGGGGGATATGGTCATGGCGTATGCCTTGCCAGGGCAGAAGTAGCGAGCGGCAAGCAAGGGCGGCCCATGGGTCGCCCTTTTTGAACCCTTTGCCCTCACCGCGTCCAATGAAGGTCTTTTGCTTTTGGAGCGGTACCCGATGCGTATGTCCCCCAGCCTGCTGGCCTTTTCCTTCACCTTGTTGGCTGCCGGCCAGGCCATGGCGTTCAACCTCAACGACGCGGTAAACGCCGCCTCTACCCTGCAAAATGGCAACCAGAAGGGCGCGCCCGTGGCCGCCGCGCCGCAAGCGGCGGGCTTGCTCAACACCTTGGGTAGCCAGTTGCACATCACGCCTACCCAGGCCATTGGTGGCACTGGCGCCATGCTGGGCCTGGCAAAGAATCAGCTGCCGCAGGCGCAATACAGCGAGCTGAGCAAATCCGTGCCGGGGCTCGATTCGCTCTCGGGCAGCAATGCACTGGGCGGGCTGGTGGGCCTGAGTGGGTTGATGGGCAAGGCGGACAGCAACAAGGCCAGCGCGTTGAACAACGCGCTGACCAATGTGAAAACCACTCAGGACATGAACAGTGCCTTCAGCCAGTTGGGCATGAACAGCGGCATGGTGACCCAGTTCGCGCCTATCATCCTTCAGTATCTGGGCCAGCAGGGGGCCAGTGGCTCGGCGTTGCAGAGCCTGGCGTCTGTGTGGGGAGCGGCAAAGTAGAGGAGCGCCTCAACCGTGGCGCGCGTGCAATGCCTCGATCCGTGCGTCTTTATCGGCCCATAGCTGGTTCACCCAGGCCTGCACCCGCCCACGAAACGCGGGGTCGTTCTCGTAATCGCCCTCGATCAGCGTGGGGTCGATTGGCCGGGCCTGGATGTCCACGATCACCTTCGGCACTCGCCCGCAGAGCAAGTCCCAGAACCCTGGAATACGGCGGCTGGGGTAGACCACTGTCACGTCCAGCAACTGGTTGAGCTGCGCGCCCATGGCCGCCAACACGAAGGCCACGCCGCCCGCCTTGGGCTTGAGCAAGTAGCGGAAGGGTGACGCCTGCTCGTCATGCTTGGCCTGAGTGAAGCGCGTGCCTTCCAGGTAATTGACCACCGTGACCGGTTGGCGCTTGTACAGCTCGCAAGCCTTGCGGGTGATTTCCAAGTCCTTGCCGCGCAGGTGCGGGTACTTGTCCAGGAACGCCTTGCTGTAGCGTTTCATGAAGGGGTAGTCCAGTGCCCACCAGGCCAGGCCCAGCAGCGGTACCCAGATTAGTTCTTTCTTGAGGAAGAACTTGAAGAACGGCGCCCGGCGATTGAAGGCCTGGATCAGCGCGGGAATGTCTACCCAGGACTGATGGTTGCTTACCACCAGATAAGAGGCATCCAGGTGCAAGGCTTCCAATCCGCGGATATCCCAACGGGTTGGGGTGCACAAGGCGAAGATGGCCTTGTCGATTTCCGCCCAGGTTTCGGCGATCCACATCACCCCGCGCGAGGCCCTGTCGCGCAGCCCGATCGGCGCCACCAGCTTGAGCAGCGCCAGGGCAATCAGGGGGCCGATGAGCACGAGGGTATTGAGCAAGAGCAGCAGGGCGGTAAGGCAGCCGTTGAGCAGGCGAAGCATGGAAAAACTCGTATGCACTGGGAGGCCCGCAATGATACGGGCATGCGCGAACCGCGCCAAATTCACCCGACTGAGCGGGACTTCCCGAAAGTTTTAACTTCCACCCCGCGGCTAGCCCTTACCTTAGGCTTTGAAGCGAACTTATACGGGCGTGTGCATCTAAATTTGCGCGCCCCTTAGAAGGAATCAATACGTGAAAGCTGTTCTTGCGCTGCTGTCGCTGCTGTCGCTTCCCGTGATGGCGGCAGATCCCACCCTCTACGGCCGCTACGAATATTTCAAATTGCCGGAAATCGGCCAAACCCTTAAGGCGAAAATGGACACCGGCGCACTGACCGCCTCGCTGTCTGCCCGCAATATCGAAACCTTTAGCCGCGATGGCGAAGACTGGGTGCGCTTTCAATTGGCCACACGCGATGCCGACGGCAAGGTATTCGAGCACAAGATTTCCCGCATGAGCCGGATCAAAAGCCGTGCGGATGAGAATGACGGCGAAGAAGAAAGCGTTGAGGTCGCACACCGCCCAGTGATCGACCTGGAGCTGTGCCTGGGTGAAGTGAAGCGCACCATCGAGGTGAACCTCACCGACCGCAGCAGCTTCAACTACCCCCTGTTGATTGGCGCCAAAGGCTTGCGGGAGTTCGGCGCGGCGGTCAACCCGGCGCGGCGTTACGTGGCCGGCCAACCGGAGTGCTGAGGGCGCCCGCTGGCGCAGCCATGTATCGGGTTTTTCAATTTTTGCCTATCACGCCCTGACGCCGCAGCCCCCTGGCTGGGGGCAGCCAGGGTTTAACGTATCTCTTGTGAAATATCGGTTTTTTCCGTTGGCAACCATGCCCCTATGCTGCACCTTATGCAGCCGAACGCCCGGCCGAGAGCCTTCCGCCTTGGCTGCGGCGCGTATGTTTGCATGTGACGGATGGCGAGCTCCATGGTTGACCCGGATATCCTCAGCAATGAGGAACGCGAAGCCCTTAACGAACTGCTGCAGGTGCCCAAGCTGGCACCCTTGCGGGCGTTGGTAGTGGATGACGATGCCGACTCACGTGAGCTGCTGGCTGAGATCCTCTTACTGCAGGGTATCGACACGTGCACGGCCAGCAACGCCCGAGCAGCTTTCGACCTGTTGATGAGCGACCGTAGTCTCGGGTTGTTGATTACCGACCTGCGCATGGCGCCTGCATCTGGCCTGGACCTCATCCGCCAGGTGCGAGACTCGGAACGTGCAGCCCTGCCGATCATCATTATGTCCGGCGACGCGGGAGTGAAGGATGCGATCGAAGCCATGCACCTGAGCGTGGTGGACTTCTTGCTCAAGCCTATCGACCCGTCCCGGTTATTGCAGTTAGCCAGCCGTGAGTTAGGAATCGGGCGCTAGGCGAAGCAGAAACTGTGAATAAGGCGAAACTTTTAAATACTTTTTGGCTATAAGCTTGTACTGGGCGCACCGCTGGTGACTAAGTATGATTCATAGCTGACTAACTAAAAAATGCCTTTTGTTTCAAAGGCTTGAGTTCTCGGTCTCGGCGTAAGATGGCCTTGTTGAGACCGTTGCCGAGACGAAAAGTTGCCTATCGGCAGTGCAACCGTTGTTGCGCGAGCTGCAACAGACCGTTGCAAGCTCGCAGCCCTACTGATATGTATGCTCCCGCAAAAATTAGAAACACAATGGGGAGCACACCAAATGACCGTTACCACCAAGGCCAAGCTGAGCACGCTGGCAGTGATCGGCGCTGGCCTTTGCCTGCCGACACTGGCCCATGCCGATTTCATCAAAGACAGCAAGGCCACTCTGGCCATGCGCAACTTCTATTTCAATAACGATTATCGCGACCAAACCCCGAGTAACGGGAGCAAGCTGGCCGAATGGGGTCAGGGGTTCGTTCTGGATTACAAGTCGGGCTATACCGACGGAACCGTTGGCTTCGGCCTCGATGCCCAGGCCTTGCTCGGCTTGACGCTGGACAGTGGCGCCGGTCGCCATCAAGGCAGCAGCATGATCCCGTCCGAAACGAACGGTGATGCCGATGACTCTTGGACCCGCGCAGGCGTAACCGCCAAAGCGCGCTTCTCCAAGACCGAGTTGCGCGTTGGCAACCTGCAGCCGAAGCTGCCGATCCTGGTGTCGAACGACGGTCGCCTGCTGCCGCAGACCTTCGATGGCGCGATGGTCAACTTCAACGAGATCGACAAGCTGAAGCTGGTCGCCGGCCGCTTGTACCAGGCCGTTGGCCGGGCCTCGACCAACCGCACTGGCCTGGCAGTGGCCGGTGGCGCTCAGGAAAGCAACGAGTTCTGGTTCGGCGGCGGTGATTACCTGGTCAACGACCAGCTGACTCTGCAGTACTACTACGCCAACCTCGAAGACTATTACAAACAGCACTTCGCAGGCCTGGTGCACGTTTATCCCATCAGCAAGGACCAGTCCTTCAAGACTGACCTGCGCTATTTCAAAACCGACGCCGACGGCGCGAACGATTCGGTATCTGGTCGGGCCTCGGGTTACAGGACCAATGGTTATACCAGCGGTGGCACCGGCAAGATCGACAACGACACTTGGAGCGCGATCTTCACCTATAACCTGGGTGGCCATGCCTTTACTGCCGGTTACCAGAGCGTATCGGACGACAGCAACTTCGTTCAGCTGAACCAGGGCAACCTGACCCCGGCCGAGGGCGCTAATGGTGCAAGCGTTTACCTGTTCACCGACCGTTTGATCAACAACTTCACCCGCGCCGGTGAGAAGACCCGCTTTGGCCAATACGCCTATAACTTCAGCGCCATTGGCGTGCCGGGTTTGACGGCTTCGGTCACCTACCTCAAAGGTAGCGGCTACGAACTCGCCAGCAGCGGTAGCCACACCGAGTGGGAACGCGACTTCGCGCTGGATTACGTAGTTCAGGGCGGCACCTTCAAGGGCCTGGGCCTGGGCTGGCGTAACGGCACCTTGCGCACCAACGCAAGCGGCGACTACGACCAGGACCAAAACCGCCTGATCGTGAGCTACACCCTGCCGCTGCTGTAAGGGTTACAGGTACAAAGATGGGGCCGAAAGGCCCCATTTTTTTAACTGACAGCCCGTTTCCGTAGGCGCCTACCCCATAAGAGCAGGCGGCAGCCTGCGAACCTCAGGCATCGCAGGTTCGCGGGCTTTGCACGTTACTACCGTTTTGCCCCCCCATTCGCGGCCTTGAACTCCCGGCGCCGACGATGCAACACCGGCTCGGTGTAGCCGTTGGGCTGCTTGGCGCCTTCAAGCACCAGTTCCAAGGCAGCCTGGAAGGCAATGTTGCTATCGAAGCCCGGTGCCATCGGCCGATAGGCCGGGTCGTTGGCGTTCTGCCTATCCACCACCGGCGCCATGCGCTTGAGGCTTTCGACAATCTGCGGTTCGCTGACCACGCCATGCCGCAGCCAGTTCGCCAGCAGCTGGCTGGAAATGCGCAAGGTGGCGCGGTCTTCCATCAGGCCAACATCGTTGATGTCCGGCACCTTCGAGCAACCCACGCCCTGGTCGATCCAGCGCACCACGTAGCCAAGAATGCCCTGGGCGTTGTTGTCCAGCTCGTTGCGGATATCGTCGTCGGACCAATCCGTATTGGGCGCCAGCGGAATGCTCAGGATATCGTCCAGCGACGCGCGCTCGCGCTTGGCCAGCTCGGCCTGGCGAGCGAATACGTCCACCTGATGGTAGTGCAGTGCATGCAGGGTGGCGGCCGTAGGCGAGGGTACCCAGGCGGTGTTGGCGCCGGCCTTGGGGTGGGCGATTTTCTGTTCCAGCATGGCCGCCATCAGGTCCGGCATGGCCCACATGCCCTTGCCGATCTGCGCGCGCCCTTGCAGGCCGCAGGCCAGGCCGATGTCCACGTTCCAGTTCTCATACGCGGCGATCCAGCGCTGCGCTTTCATCTCGGCCTTGCGCACCATGGCGCCGGCTTCCATCGAGGTGTGGATTTCATCGCCGGTGCGGTCCAGGAAGCCCGTATTGATAAACACCACGCGCTCACGGGCCGCTTGGATACACGCCTTGAGGTTGACGGTAGTGCGCCGCTCTTCGTCCATGATGCCCATTTTCAGGGTATTGGCCGGCAAGCCCAGCACTTGTTCGACCTGGCCGAACAGCTCGTTGGCGAAGGCGACCTCGTCCGGGCCGTGCATCTTGGGCTTGACGATATACACCGAGCCGGTGCGGCTGTTGCGACGGGCGCTGTTGCCCTTGAGGTCGTGCAGCGCCGCCAGGCTGGTGAACAGTGCGTCGAGAATGCCTTCCGGCACCTCGTTGCCGTGTTGATCCAGCACCGCGTCGATGGTCATCAGGTGGCCCACGTTGCGCACGAACAGCAGCGAGCGGCCGTGCAGGCTCAGCTCACCGCCTTGCGCTGCGGTATACACGCGATCCGCGTTCATGGTGCGGGTGAACACCTTGCCCTGCTTGCTCACCTGTTCAGCCAGGTCGCCCTTCATCAGGCCGAGCCAATTGCGGTACACCACCACCTTGTCGTCAGCGTCCACGGCGGCGACCGAGTCTTCGCAGTCCATGATGGTGGTCAAGGCAGATTCGACCAGCACGTCTTTGACACCTGCGGCGTCGGTCTGGCCGATGGCACTGTGCGCGTCGATCTGGATTTCAAAGTGCAGGTGGTTGTGCTTGAGCAGGATCCCCGTCGGCGCCTGGGCTTCGCCTTGGAAACCCGCGAATTGACCAGGCGTTGCCAGAGCTACCTGCTCACCGCTTGCAAGCGTCACGGCCAGGGCGCCGTCCTTGATCGCATAAGCGCTGGCGTCAGCGTGGGAGCCCGCCGCCAAGGGGGCTGCCTGGTCCAAGAAGGCCTTGGCGAAAGCGATCACCTTGGCGCCGCGTGCCGGGTTGTAGCCGCTGCCTTTTTCGGCACCCTGGGCCTCGCTGATCGCGTCTGTGCCGTAGAGAGCATCGTATAGCGAGCCCCAGCGGGCGTTGGAGGCGTTCAGCGCGAAGCGGGCATTCATCACCGGCACTACCAACTGCGGGCCGGCCAGGCGCGCGATTTCTTCGTCTACGTTGGCAGTGGTCGCATGGAAGTCCGCTGGCTCGTCGAGCAGGTAACCGATCTGCTTGAGGAAGGCTTTGTAGGCGGCCGGATCGTGGGGCTGGCCCTGACGTTCACGGTGCCATCCATCGAGGGTGGCCTGGAGCTCATCGCGGCGAGCCAGCAAGGCCCGGTTTTTCCCCGCCAGCGCGTGAATCAGCCGATCGGCCCCGGCCCAGAACGCCTCGGCGGTGATGCCGCTACCTGGGATGGCTTCATCGTTGACGAAGTCTCGCAGTACCTTGGCAACCTGCAGGTCACCTACCTTGACGTAATCGGTCATTGCTTGCCTCACTCTGCGCGTTGCGTGGCGTTGTTGGGACGAGGTTCGTGGTATGTAGTGCTCGTCGCGGAATACTACATGAGCCGTTCCCATAGGGAAAATGAGACTGAACGGTCACGGCCCAGGCTCTGGCAGGGGCATCCCCGTACCGGCCACGCAGCATAACCCGCGCGGGCGTATCGGCTGAAGGTTGTTGTCCGAACGGTCAGCATACGCCCGGCTACCGATGCACCGTTGCCTGCCTATACTACGGGTTCATCGATTGGGGAGAAGCACCGTGGAACAACTGGTTTTGACGGTATTGGCCCATGACAAGGCCGGCCAGGTGGAACGCATCGCCAACTGCGTGGCCGAGCACCATGGCAATTGGCTCGAGAGCCGGATGGCGCGAATGGCCGGGCAGTTCGCTGGCATTTTGCGCGTGGAGGTGCCGGCGGCACACCGGCCTGCCCTGGTTCGCGCGCTGGAACGGCTGGGCGAGCAGGGCATTCGCGTGCTGGTCGAGCAAAGCACCGTGCCTCAAGGGGAAGCCTGGAAGCTGGTCACCCTTACGCTTACCGCGAACGACCGCCCGGGCATCGTGCGTGATCTGTCCCGCCTTTTGGCTGGAAAGGGCGTGAACGTCGAGCGGTTATCCACAGATGTATCGCCAGCGCCAATGTTCAGCGAGCTGCTGTTCCGTGCCGAAGCGCAGCTGGCTGTCCCCGAAGCGCTATCGCTCGAGGCCCTGCAAGAGACGCTTGAGTCCATGGCGGATGAGCTGATGGTAGACCTGGAGCTACGTCCCGAACCTTGACCCAGGTTATTCATGGAAAACTTGCACGGGCCTGTGGATAAGCTGGGGGGTTAGTGCTACAGGCCAATAGCGGTGTGGCCTTCAGCATGTTGCTTAAAAAATGAACAAATTCAGCAGCTTGTGCACACCCACCGTGGACCAGCTTGTGGATAACCTTGGGAGACATGCCTGTAAACCACGGGGCACGTGGCTTACAGGCTTGTGGTCAATAAATGATCAGCGACTGCGACGCAGTACCTGCCATACATCCAGGCTATAAACCGCCAAGGCGAGCCAGATAAACCCGAAAGCCGTGAGGTTGGCGGCGCTCAGTTGTTCATCGTAAAAGGTGACGGCCAGGATCAGCACCAGCGTAGGCGCCACGTACTGCAAGAAGCCCAGGGTGGCATAAGGTAGATTGCGCGCGGCGGCCGTGAAGCACAGCAGGGGCACCAGGGTAACCGGCCCGGCGGCCACCAGCAGCAGCCCTACCGGCGTTGCCCAGAATGCAGGCTGCGCGGTGGCGGCATCGCCGTGGAACAGCAGCCAACCAAGCGCCAAGGGTAAAAGCAGCCAGGTTTCCACCAGTAGGCCAGGCAATGCTGGAACAGGCGCCTGTTTGCGGATCAGCCCATAGAAGGCAAAGCTCAACGCCAGTGCCAGGGAAACCCAGGGCAAGCTGCCCACTAGCCACAGCTGCTGCATCACCCCGATGGCTGCGAGGGCGACCGCTAGCCATTGCAGGCGCCGCAACCGTTCGCCAAGCAGCAACATCCCCAGCAACACGTTCACCAGGGGGTTGATGTAATAGCCCAGGCTGGCTTCGAGCATGCGCCCGTTGTTCACCGCCCACACGTAGACCAGCCAGTTACCCGCGATCAGCGCGCCGCTGCACATGAGGATCAGGAACCGCTTGGGGTTATCCACAAGGTCGCGCCACCACCCCGGGTGTTTCCAGAGCATAATGGTGATGGCCGCGAACACCGCTGACCACACCACGCGCTGGACGATGATCTCCATGGCCGGCACGCTGTGCAGCATTTTGAAGTAGATCGGGAACAGGCCCCAGATAACGTAGGCGGTCAAGCCCAGTACATACCCGCGCCGCGGGTTAGCGGTTTGCATGCGATGTCCTTGCAAAGGGTTGGTGCAAAAGGTGCGTGCGGTCAATACAGCCGCAGCGGCTCTTCATTCAGAGCCGCCAGTTGTTCGCGCAGGGCCAGTACTTGGTCGCCCCAATAGCGTTCGTTACCGAACCAGGGGAAGCTGCGAGGGAAAGCCGGATCATCCCAGCGGCGTGCCAGCCAGGCGCTGTAGTGCAACAGGCGGAGCGCTCGCAGGGGTTCGATCAGGCTCAGTTCGCGGGGGTTGAATTCGTGGAACTCGTTGTAGCCATCCATCAGCTCGGCCAACTGCGCGAGCTTCTCCTGGCGATCGCCCGCCAGCATCATCCACAGGTCCTGCACGGCGGGGCCGCTGCGGCAGTCATCGAGGTCCACCAGGTGGAAGACCTCGTCTCGGCACATCATGTTGCCGGGGTGGCAGTCGCCGTGCAGGCGGATGGCGTTGAAGCGGGTATTGGCGAACGCGGCCTCGACTTTTTCCAGCAGGTGGCGGGCGACTGACGAATACGCTGGCAGCAGGCTGCCGGGAATGAAGCCGCCATCGAGCAGAGTCGCCAGGGAAGCGCTGCCGAAGTTATCCACCGTCAGCGCCTCGCGGGCATGGAAGGGCCGGCTGGCACCGACCGCATGCAGGCGGCCGAGCAATTGCCCGAGCCGGTACAGCTGGTCGAGGTTGCCTGGCTCCGGCGCGCGGCCTCCGCGGCGGGGGAACAAGGCGAAGCGGAAACCCTGGTGCTCGAACAGGCTCACGCCATCGCGCACCAACGGGGCTACCACCGGCACCTCGCATTCGGCCAGCTCGGCGGTAAAGGCGTGTTCTTCAAGGATCGCGGCATCGCTCCAGCGGCCCGGGCGATAGAACTTGGCGATCAGCGGCTCGGCGTCTTCGATGCCCACCTGGTACACCCGGTTTTCGTAGCTGTTGAGGGCCAGCACGCGGGCGTCGCTGAGGTACCCGATGCTTTCGATGGCATCGAGTACCCGATCTGGGGTGAGTGTATCGAACGGGTGGGACATGCAAGCTCCTGGGTGCGCCTGGCTTCACATGGTAGCGCAGACGCGCCGGCTCAGGCGCCTATCAATCCGCCGTCCTCGCGGGTGATGGCCATCACCGACGAGCGTGGCTTGCCGCCCGGCAAGTGCTCGGGGAAGGTCGAGCCACCGGTTTCGCCCGGGTGCTGGATGCCCACGAAGAGCGTGCAGTAGTCCGGCGCGAAGGCGATACCGGTTACTTCACAGCCCACCGGGCCGACCATGAACCGGCGGATCTCGCCGGTGGCTGGGTTGGCCGCCAGCATCTGGTTGTTGCCCATGCCGGCGAAGTCGCCGGCGTTGCTCATGTCGCCATCGGTCAGTATCCACAGCCGGCCGGCAGCGTCGAAGCCGAGCCCGTCGGGGCTGTTGAACATGTTCTGCGCGGTGATGTTGGGCGACCCGCGCTTGGCGCCTTCAGGGTGGCTGGCGGGGTTGCCGGCGATCAGGAACAGGTCCCATTCGAACGCCATGGCGCCATGGTCGTCGGCGTGTTCGTTCCAGCGCAGCACCTGGCCATAAACGTTCTTTTCCCGGGGGTTCGGCCCGCCCACCGGCTGGCCGTCGTCACCGCGCTTGCTGTTATTAGTGAGGGTGCAATACACCCGGCCGTCCAGCGGGCTAACCACTATCCATTCGGGCCGGTCCATACGCGTGGCCTTGAGTGCAGTCGCGGCCAGGCGCGCGTGCACTAGCACCTCGGCCTGGCTGGCGAAACCATCAGCGGTAGTCAATCCCGGTTCGCCGTGGGCCAGCGCTACCCACTCGCCGGTGCCCCTGGGGTGGTCGGGGTTGCCGTCGCCTGCGTCGAAGCGAGCCACATACAGGGTGCCGTGGTCGAGCAAGTCACGGTTGGCCTTGGGGTTGGCCGGGTCGATCCGGTCACGGCTGATGAATTTGTAAATGAACTCACCGCGTTCGTCGTCGCCCATGTAGACCACCGCACGGCCGTCCCGGGTTTGGCTGACCGCAGCGTTCTCATGCTTGAAGCGGCCCAACGCCGTGCGCTTGACCGGCACCGACTGTGGGTCGAACGGGTCGATTTCGACCACCCAGCCATGGCGGTTCAGCTCGTTGGGGTTACGGGTCACGTCGAAGCGTTCGTCATGAGGGTGCCAGCCAATGTCTTTGCTGGCCGGGGTCAGGCCGTAGCGCTTTTGCGCGGCGTCGAGCGGCTGCTCCTGGGCACTGCAACCGAAGCAGTCGGTGAAGTTTTCTTCGCAGGTAAGGTAGGTGCCCCACGGCGTCTTGCCGTTGGCGCAGTTCTGGAACGTGCCCAGCACGTGCAGCCCACTGGGGTCGGCTGCAGTTTTGAGCAGGGCGTTCCCGGCTGCCGGGCCGCTGAAGCGCAGCGGGCTGTTGCCGTGGATGCGGCGGTTGTAGGAGGACCCTTGAACGAACCGCCACTGGCCGTCTTGGCGGCGCACCTCAATCACCGATACGCCTTCGTTAGCCAGCGCCTTGTGCACTTCGGCCTGGGAGACGGGCATGCCGCCGTGTTCGAACAGGTACCGGTAATTGGTGTATTCGTTGTTGATCGCCATCAGGGCCCGGTCCGGGTTGCCCGGGAAGGGGAAGAAGCTCATGCCGTCGTTGTTGTCGCCGAACTGGCGTTGGTGTGTGTCGGCATCGGCCTGCCCGCTAGGGTCGAATGCAGGGCTATCGGCATGCAGCGGCTGGCCCCAGCTGATCAGCACTTGGGCCTTATAACCTGGCGGCAGTGTGACGGTGTCGGTGGTGGCGGCTGGGATCGAATCGAAGCCCAACAGCCCGGTACTGGTGGCTTGCACGGCTTGGGCAAGGGCGCTGCGGGTAAGCATGCCGCCGCCGAGGAACATGGCGGCGCCACACAGGGCACCAGCGGCGATAAAGCGGCGCCGGCTAAGGCCGGCATAGCGTTCGAGGTCAGTAGGCTGATCGTGGTTTTGGTCGTTTTCCATGGTCTGGGCTCCCTGCGGTTCAGCCAGCCACGTTAAAGAGCCTCCATGAAGTTTTTGTTACCTTTGAACGCGCTGGAACGCTCTCGCGTTGTTACAGGGGCCGACCTAGCAACACCGAGCCTGGATCGAAGCACACGATCGCGGCCTGCCCTGGCTGTAGGGCAAGCGTTGCCAGGCGTGAGTTATCCACAAGTGCGCAAAGCCTTTGCCCGTTCCGCAGGCTCAGGCGTACTTCGCTAGGCCCCGGGGTTGCCATGTCTACGGCTTCCACCTGCGCGGGCAAGGCATTGGCCGGCTCGGCCACCGGGCTGCCTTCAGGGTCAACGCTCAGCCAGCCGGCTTTCATCAGCGCCACCACGGTCGCCCCGGGCGCCAATAACAGGCGCCGGGTGCTCTCAGGAGTGATAGCAGCGCACAGCGCCAGGCCGCTGCCTAGGTCCAGATAGATGTGGTCATGGGTGCCCTGGCGTTCGATCCGGGCCACCGTGCCCGCCAGTTGATTGCGCGCGCTGGTATGCAGCATCAAGCGGCCGAGCAGGTCCAGGTCGGCGCTGTCTTCGGCGGCTTCGAGCACCTGTGTATGCAGCGCTTGCAGCCGCTGGTAAAGGCGCAGCACTCGCTCGCCTTCGGCGCTGAGCCGCGCGCCGCCGCCACCACGGCCACCTACGCTGCGCTCCACCAGCGGTCGCGCGGTGAGGTTGTTCAGCTCGTCGATGGCATCCCAGGCGCCCTTGTAGCTCAACCCCGCGGCCTTGGCCGCGCGGGTGATCGAACCCTGCTCGGCAATATGCTGGAGCAGGGCAATGCGCTGCGGGCGATGAGTTAGGTAGTGGGAGAGGGTGGCAGGTAGCGGCATGAGCGGCGGTACGTGGGCAAAGCCATGACCTTGCGCCGCTGCTGGCGACCCGTCAAGGCCGCGGCGGGCCCGGTGTGCGCGCCAGGCAATATACATCGACCCGGCGGGCGCCCGCCTGGCGCAACAGTGTGGCAATGGCGTGCGCCGTCGCGCCTGTGGTCATCACGTCATCCACCAGCGCCAGGTGTAGGCCCCGCACGCTCGCGTTGGGTGCCAGGCCAAAGGCGCCGCGCAGGTTCCGTTGGCGCGCGGGCAAGTCCAGATGCTGCTGCGAAGGGGTATCGCGGATGCGCACAACGGCATGGTCAGCGACGGTGATACCGAAGCTTTTGGATAACCGCTCGGCCAGCAGCTGCGATTGGTTGAAGCCACGTACCCGCAGCCGTTGTGCCGCCAATGGAACCGGCAGCATACGCTGCGGGCGGGGCAGGCCCTCGTTGAAGCGGTGGAGGAGCCAGGCGCCCAACCGGTCCCCCAGCAACCGCCCCATGGGCCTGTCGCCACGGTGTTTGAAGCGCTTGATCGCTGCGTCCAGCGGGAAGTCATACGCCCAGGGCGCCTCTGTCTGCTCGAAGGGCGGCGGCGAGTTTTGGCAGCCCGAGCATAACGGGCCGTCGAAGGCCAACGGCAGGGCGCACCGTGTACAGGTTGTGGTGGCCCAGGGCAGGTCCGCCTCACAGCCGCTGCACAAAGGGTAGGGGTTATCGCCGAGGCCGGCGCAAAAATAGCAGCGTTGGTTAAATTTTGAGCATATGTCGACCACGAGGTCGCGTAATGGTTGACAGCGCATAGGCCTTCCTTGACCATTTGTTTCATACCGTGAATTGCCGGGGCGTTCGCCCTGGCTGCCTCAGCATAGAACAAGGAACCCCCGATGAGCGCCAGCCTACAGAGCCCGCTGCGTCATGACTGGACCCTGGCCGAAGTCAAGGCCCTGTTCACCCAGCCCTTCAACGACCTCTTGTTCCAGGCCATGAGCGTCCACCGTGCGCACTTCGACCCTAACCAGGTGCAGGTGTCCACGCTGCTCTCGATCAAAACCGGTGCCTGCCCCGAGGACTGCAAGTACTGCCCGCAGTCGGGCCACTACAACACGGGGCTTGAGAAAGAAAAGCTGCTTGAAGTGCAAAAGGTGATCGAAGAGGCCGCCCGTGCCAAAGCCATTGGCTCCACCCGCTTCTGCATGGGCGCGGCCTGGAAACATCCGTCCGCCAAAGACATGCCCTATGTGCTGGAAATGGTCCGGGGCGTGAAAGCCCTGGGGTTGGAAACCTGCATGACCTTGGGCAAGCTCGACCGCGACCAAACCGTGGCGCTGGCCGAGGCCGGGCTGGATTACTACAACCACAACCTGGACACCTCGCCGGAGTTCTACGGCAGCATCATCACTACCCGTACCTACGGCGAGCGCCTGCAAACCCTCGCCTACGTGCGCGACGCCGGTATGAAGATCTGCTCCGGCGGCATCCTGGGCATGGGCGAGTCGCTGGACGACCGCGCCGGGTTGTTGATCCAGCTGGCCAACCTCCCAGAGCACCCCGAGTCGGTGCCGATCAACATGTTGGTGAAGGTGGCGGGCACGCCGCTGGCCAACGCCGAAGACATCGACCCCTTCGACTTCATCCGCATGCTCGCCGTAGCGCGCATCCTGATGCCGCAATCGCACGTGCGGTTGTCTGCCGGGCGCGAGCAGATGAACGAGCAGATGCAGGCGCTGGCGTTCATGGCCGGGGCGAACTCGATTTTCTATGGCGAAAAACTGCTGACCACTGGCAACCCGCAGGCCGACAAGGACATGCAACTGTTCGCCCGCTTGGGCATCCGCCCGGAAGCGCGCGAAGAACACGACGACGAGGTGCACCAGGCGGCCATCGAGCAGGCGCTGGTAGAGCAGCGCAGCGGCGAACTGTTCTACGACGCCGCGTCCGTCTGAACCCGTGGCGTTCAATCTTGAGGCGCGCCTGGCTGAGCGGCGCGCTGCCAGCCTGTATCGCCAGCGCCCGTTGCTGAGCACCCCGCAAGGCCCCGAGGTCGTTGTAGACGGAAAACCACTGCTGGCGTTCTGTAACAACGACTACCTTGGCCTTGCCAACCATCCCGAGGTGATCGCTGCCTGGCGCGCCGGCGCCGAGCGTTGGGGCGTAGGCGGTGGCGCCTCGCACTTGGTGATTGGCCACAGTACCCCGCATCACGCGCTGGAAGAGGCGCTGGCTGACCTCACCGGGCGGCCGCGGGCCTTGCTGTTTTCCACCGGCTACATGGCCAACCTCGGTGCTATCACCGCGCTTGTCGGCCAGGGCGACAGCGTGCTGGAGGATCGTCTCAACCATGCGTCGCTGCTGGATGCGGGCTTGCTCAGCGGCGCGCGCTTCTCTCGATATTTGCACAACGATCCGGCCAGCCTGCGCGCGCGCCTGGCGAAAGCCAGCGGCGACACCTTGGTGGTGACCGATGGCGTTTTCAGCATGGACGGCGACCTGGCCAACCTGCCGGCGCTGGCAGGCGAAGCCAAGGCCCATGGCGCCTGGCTGATGGTCGACGACGCCCACGGCTTTGGTGTGCTGGGCGCACAGGGCGGCGGCGCGGCCGAGCACTTTGGCCTGGGCCTGGAAGAGCTGCCGGTGTTGGTCGGCACCCTGGGCAAAGCCTTCGGCACCGCTGGCGCCTTCGTGGCCGGCAGCGAAGCGCTGATCGAATGCCTGGTGCAGTTCGCTCGGCCGTATATCTACACCACCAGCCAGCCACCCGCGCTGGCTTGCGCCACCCTCAAAAGCGTGGAGCTGGCGCGGGCCCAAGGCTGGCGCCGTGAGCACCTCGCTGCGCTGGTGCGGCAGTTCCGCGCTGGCGCCTGCGCGTTAGGGCTGACCCTCATGCCGAGCGAAACACCGATCCAGCCCATTGTGCTGGGCAGCAGCGCACGGGCAATGGCCTGGTCGCAGCAACTGCGTGAGCGCGGCTTGCTGGTGACCGCCATTCGCCCGCCCACCGTGCCGGCCGGCAGCGCCCGGCTGCGGGTGACGCTGTCGGCCGCCCACACCGAGGCGCAAGTGACGCGCCTGCTCGAAGGCTTGGCCGAGTGCCAGGCGCTGGCGGAGCCAGCCGATGCCTGAGACCTTGGTGTTGTTGCCCGGTTGGGGGCTTGGCCCGGCGGCACTCGAACCGCTGGCGCAGGCGCTGCGGCTCAGCCGGCCAGGCGCACAGGTATTGATCGAGCCACTGCCCCTCGGCAGCGACCTCGAGCAGGTGCTCGCCGAGCTGGACCGTGCCGTTGCGCCCGGTGCCTGGCTGCTGGGATGGTCCCTGGGCGGCATGCTCGCGGTAGCCCTGGCCGCGCGCCGAGGCGCCGCTTGCCCTGGGCTGATCAGCATCGCGAGCAATGCTTGCTTCGTTGCCCGGGAAGGCTGGCCGGCGGCCATGGCGGCGGAGACCTTCGATGCGTTCGAAAGGCTTTGCGCAAACGACCCTGCCGCTACGCTCAAGCGCTTTGTCCTGCTGTGCGCCCAAGGCAGCCCGGCTGCACGGGCGCTGGCCAAACAGCTGATGCCCGCGGATGCCCGCCACGCCGACCCTGGCGGGCTGGCGCTGCTTGCCGCGCTGGACAACCGCGCGGCCCTGGCAGCGCTGGCCGTACCGCATTTGCATCTGTTCGCCAGCGCTGACGCGCTGGTTCCGGCTCAGGCCGCGCAGGCCCTTGCCCAGGCGGCGCCGCAGGCACGGGTTGCCCAAGCCCCCGGTAGCCATGCGCTGGTGCTGGAGGCGCCCACGGCGCTGGCCAGTCAGGCGTGGGCCTTTATAGAGGAATTTATCCATGGTTGAGGTCGCGGCAGTGTTGCCCGACAAGCGCCAGGTCGCTGCCTCGTTTTCGCGGGCAGCGGCCACTTACGATAGCGTCGCCGCGCTGCAACGCGACGTCGGTGAGCATCTGCTAGCGCTGCTGGAGCCAGGCTACGAGGCGCCGCGCTGCTGGCTGGACCTGGGCAGCGGCACCGGGCACTTCAGCCGCGAACTGGCGCGCCGTTGGCCGGCGGCCGGAGGGCTGGCCGTGGATATCGCCGAAGGCATGCTCGGCCACGCCCGTGGCCTGGGCGGCGCCACTTGGTACGTGGCTGGTGATGCCGAACAGCTGCCACTGGCTGCAGGCTGCGTAGACCTGCTGTTCAGCAGCTTGGCTGTGCAGTGGTGCGAAAACTTCTCCCGAGTGCTGGCCGAAGCGAGGCGGGTACTGCGAGTGGGCGGGCGTTTCGCCTTCGCCAGCCTTTGCACCGGCACGCTAGGGGAGTTGCGCAGCAGCTGGGAAGCCGCCGATGGCCAGGTGCACGTCAACCGTTTCCGCCGCTTCGAAGATTACCAGCACCTGTGCGCGGCCAGTGACCTGCGCCTGAACACGCTCGTTTGCCATCCGCATGTGCTGCATTACCCGGACGTTCGTGGCCTGACCCACGAGCTCAAGGCACTGGGCGCGCACAACCTGAACCCCGGCCGCCCCGGCGGCCTTACCGGGCGGGCGCGGATTGCGGCGATGGTTGCCGCCTATGAAGGGTATCGCCAGCCTGCTGGGCTGCCAGCTACCTACCAAGTGGTGTACGGGCTGTTGTCCAAGCATTAAGGAAGCAAGTATGAACCGCGCTTATTTCGTCACCGGTACCGACACCGAAGTCGGCAAGACCACCGTTTCGGCCGGCCTGTTGCAGGCCGCCCGGCGGGCCGGGCTGAGCACGCTGGGGGCAAAGCCTATTGCCTCCGGCTGCGAGCGCACAGCTCGAGGGCTGCGCAACAGCGACGCCGTGGCGCTGATCGCCGAAAGCACGATCACGCTGCCGTACGAGGCCATCAACCCGCTCGCGTTCGAGCCAGCCATCGCGCCGCATATAGCTGCCCGGGAAGCCGGGGTCACGCTGAGCGTCGATGCGTTGGTGCCGGCGATGCAACACGTGCTCGCCCAACAAGCGGGCTTCACTCTGGTTGAAGGCGCCGGCGGCTGGCGAGTGCCGCTGGCGGGGCAGAGTAACTTTTCCGACCTGGCGATGGCGTTGCGCCTGCCGGTGATTCTGGTAGTGGGGGTGCGGCTTGGCTGCATCAACCACGCCCTGCTGACCGCCGAAGCTATTGCCCGGGACGGTTTGGTCTTGGCGGGCTGGGTGGCGAACATCGTGGACCCCCAAACCTCACGCCTGGAGGAGAACCTGGCGACCCTCAGCGAACGCCTGCCCGCGCCTTGCCTGGGGCGCGTGCCGTATTTGAACGAGGCGAGCGCGGCGGCGGTCGCTGACTACTTGGCGCTTGGCGAACTTGCCTGACAAGCGTCGCTTTACGGCGGCAAGGAAGGGCGTACACTGATGGCCAATAGCCAATAATCAGGACTATGCCATGCAGATCTCGTCCTCCCTGACCACCGGGCTGAGCGCCATCCAGGCAGCCAGCGCCCGGTTCGACAACGCTGCCGCCCAAGTGGCCGGCGTCACCAACGACAGCCCCTCCCTGACTCAGTCCACTGGCTATCAGGCGCAACGCCTGAACGCCGTCGATGCCAGCCAGCAGACTGACCTGGCCGCGCTTACCGTGCAGATGACCCAAGCCGCGCTGCAAGTAGAGGCGGGCGCGAAGGTGGAAAAGGCTTCGGATCGAGCGCTGGGGACGATGATTGATACGTATGCGTAAGGGATGTGGTCGCTGAGCTTATTGGCTGAGCCCATAACTCGGTCTGGTTTAACGGCCGTCTACTTGGATACAGACTTCCTTGTTATCTACCTTTTTGCAGGGCCAGTAATCATTGATGTAATGGTCGGGCTTGAAGCATACGCGCTCGTCGTTCACCCAGAAGACCTTCCGATTCGATGTTATAGATAGGTCGGGGCACAAGGAATAACCCTTTGCAAGCAGCGCAAGCGTCGTGAGGATAATAGCGGTCGGTACAACATATGTGATTATTTTTATCGAAGCTGAAAACATAAAGTTCTGGAACCAAAACAAGCGTGAATCTTTAGGCGGATCAAACTTTCTGCCTGTCCATACAGAAATCGCTGCGGCAATAATCACTATTAAAAAAGCAGGCGGTGCCATCAGTAGCCCGAAGATTGCGTATGGCGTCTCCACGACAGGCGCGTTTCTATAAAGCCTTCCATAGATCGGCAACAGGCCGTTCTGTAGAAAGTGAAAGGTGAGCGCACTCATGAAAATCATGAATGGGATGAAGGCGAGAACAATTACCCTAACCTTTGGCGATAAAGATTCGGGAACCCGGCGGAAGGATTTTGCAGCCATTCGCTTAAAACCTCGGAAACTTCAAGCTGGACGGCGGAAGCGTTCGCGGTGGTGCAGGCCACTTTGGGAAGTGGACCCCATCTGGCTTTATCTTTCGCAAGATCCAGGCTTGAGCTTCTTTGTAAATGTAATCGACAGAATCGGCTGCGATGTTCACGACCGCTCGCTCAGCATAGTTACGTAGATTCACCTCCCTGATCTCAGTGAACTTTTGAGGTAAGTATTGGATGTGGTCTACGGCATAGCGCATGCCGGCCTTTATGGAATTTTTGATTCCATAGTGGTTGTCTATTGCGTTTAGGGTGATACCCATAAGCAAAACTACGATCGCCCCTACCATCACAGGCATTGCTGCAGCCGTTACGAACGAACCAGTGATGAGCGCCGCTGCATACCCAACCGCCGAAGCAATCCCCGCCTTGATCAGCTCCACCCGATACCCGCGAACAAGTCCGTCATCACGGCTTCGTCATTGAAGATCCATTCGAGCACCTCGACGCCGACGGCGACATAGCAGGACAGTTTGAAGCCGGAGATCGAGGTACCGCGTATGCCGTATCTGCCAATGCCCACTTCCACCAGCTGGGGGTTGCGGATGCCGTACCGTGTTCCTCTCAGCACCCTTCGTAGGCCCGGATACCCTGTCAAGATCAGGTATTGCCTGCCGTTGTGGACCGAAATACGTACCTTGGTGCCGAGCCCACCGATATCACGCAGTAGCCTGCCGATGTTGTACACGTCGTAGGCGCCGAGCGCCTCGGAACACCCCAGCTCGTATTGACAAACCGATGAGCCGTGGCGTTGTAGGCAGACTGGGTTGCATCCCAGGCTCGGGAAAGCATGCCCGTTTGTTCTCGGGCGCACTGCTGTGGTGCCTGGGTCGCCGCGTCGTTCCTGTTGTAGTCGGCCGCTTGCGCTAGGTGCCCTTCCAGGGGAAGAACGACCATTTCAAGCTGGTTTCGATCGAGTGCTCGATCCAGCTCGTTCAACTGGGCACTGCTTAGGCTCATGACGTGCGCTCCTTGTCGGCATGGCTTTCGGCTGAAGGTGGCAGCCATCAGGCGGGGAGAGCCTACACGGCGAATCGAGCAAGCGGCGCCCTGAAACCTGTCGGGAATATTTCAGATTATTACTGGTGAGGGTTGCCTGGCATATCCGTCACATTTTGTTGACGTTTGGCCGCAGCGATTGATCGATGGACACCGCCCGGAACCGTTTCCATGCCGCATTTCCGGTATGCGCAGGAAGCACTCGATGATTCCGGAAGCCTTGGAGGCCCCGTCCACCCAACACAGGCGCTTGTTCACATTCCATGCGCCATTGCCCGCCGAGCAACAGCTCGCGCTGCTGCGGTTCAGCGGTCATGAGGCGATGTCCGAGCTGTTTCGATTCAATGCCGAGCTTATTTCGTAGGATGCTCGGATTGAGTTGAAAACGCTGATCGGTCAGAAGGTCGCGCTCGGCATCACCCTGGCTGACGGCAGCATGAGGTACGTCAGCGCGCATGTGTCGGACTTCACTCATACCAGCGCGGATGAGGGGATCGCCCATTACCATGCCGACTGGTGCCTTGGCTGTGGATTCTCAGCCGACGCCACGACTCGCGTATTTTCCAGGACCAAACTACCGAGCAAATTGTCGGTGAGGTCTTTGCCCATTACTCGAGCTTGGCGAACTACGAGTTCCGCCTGAGCAAGCCACTCAAGCCTATTAGCTACTGCACCCAGTATCAGGAAACCGACCTTAATTTCGTGCTTCGTTTGCTTGAAAGCGAAGGCCTGTTTTTTACCTTCCAACACAACGCAGACGGCCATCGGCTGATTATCGGCGATGACAGCGACCGACTCGAACCGCTCCCCGCGCAACCCACCATCCGCTATCACCGGGCCTCGGTAACAGAAACCGAAGACTCGATCACCGCCTGGTCTGCCAGCCGGCGCTTCCAGCCAACGCGCTTATCGCTCAAGTCTTTCGACTACAAGCATCCGCATCAGCCCAATCAGGTGCAGTTGAACTCGATCAATGAACAGGGCGACGCCGGTCAATTCGAGGTCTACGAATACGAGGGGTCATACGGCTACGCTAACCTCAAGGACGGCGTGCAGAAGGCGCGCCGTCGGCTTGAAGCAATGGAAGTCCAGGGTAAGGTCTTCTGCGGCAAGAGCAACTGCCGAGCGATGGAGCCTGGCTGGTCCTTCGAATTGGCGCAGCATTACGACCATGACCATGACGTTCCCACTGATCGCCGGTTTCTGCTTTTAGCTGTAGATCACTGGGGCCAGAACAATTACGGCAATCAAGGTGAATCGGGTTACCACAACAGCTTTACTTGCATTCGCCGCAAAATTCCCTTCCGCCCCACACTCCGCACGCCACGGAAGACGATCAACGGCCCGCAGACCACCATCATCGTCGGCCCCCCTGGCGAGGAAATCTTTACCGACGAATTGGGCAGGGTGAAGGTCCAGTTCCATTGGGATCGCAACGGCAACTTCACCGATCAAAGCTCCTGCTGGGTGCGCATGGCGCAATCCGGGGCCAGCAGTGGGTTCGGCAGTATCCGGATTCCGCGCGTGGGGGACGAAGTTGTGGTCATGTTCCTGGACGGCGACCCTGATCGCCCTCTGATCATGGGTAGCCTCTATAACAGCCAGAACACGCCACCTTGGGCCCTGCCGGCTAACAAGACGCAAAGTGGCGTGCTGACGCGGTCGACCAATGGAGACCGCAGCACGGCGAATTTCTTCCGGTTCGAGGACAAGGCCGGTGCCGAGCAGATCATCCTGCATGCCGAACGGAATCTGGACACCGAAGTTGAGGCGGATGAAAGCCAAAGCGTAGGCGGCAACCGAACGATAAAAGTCCATGGCAAGCACGCCGAAACCATCAGGCTCGAGAGCAGCAGTGTCGTTGAGGAGGGCGATTACCTGGTCACCGTCGATCAAGGGGAAGTGAGGGTCAAGGCAGCGACACGCATCGCGCTGGAGGTCGGCTCGAGCAAATTGGTGATGAATTCGGATGGAACGATCACGCTGTCCGGTCTCGTGGTGGACGTGAAAGGTACATCGATGATCAGCCTGAACTAACAAGGCGGGAGGCCATGTGTTGGCTAGGTGTCCCGTCCCGATCCAGCCAGTTGTCGGCCCGTTCTACAGTTACAGGCCTGACCGGCGGATAAAGGAGAGGCCTTGACAATTCATCTGGCATAAACGTATGTTTCAAACACCTGTTTGACGCGTCCGCCGCGGGTGGATGAGTCGATTCTTGCGGTTCTTCTCCCAACCGGATTCAGCACAGAGGTTTTTCGTTATGCCCGATTACAAGGCCCCCTTGCGCGATATTCGCTTCGTTCGCGACGAACTGCTCGGCTTCGAAGCGCACTATCAGAGCCTTCCCGGCTGCCAGGATGCTACCCCGGACATGGTCGACGCGATCCTCGAAGAAGGCGCGAAGTTCTGTGAGCAGGTACTGGCGCCGCTGAACCGTGTGGGCGACCTGGAGGGCTGCACCTGGTCCGAAGGTGGCGTTAAAACCCCAACGGGCTTCAAGGAAGCCTACAAACAGTTCGTCGAAGGCGGCTGGCCTAGCCTGGCGCACGATGTGGCGCACGGCGGCCAGGGCCTGCCCGAGTCTCTCGGCCTCGCCATCAGCGAGCTGGTCGGCACCGCCAACTGGGCGTGGGGCATGTACCCTGGCCTGTCCCACGGCGCGATGAACACCATCTCCGCCCACGGTACCGAAGAACAGCAGCACACGTACCTGACCAAACTGGTGTCGGGCGAATGGACCGGCACCATGTGCCTGACCGAACCGCACTGCGGTACCGACCTGGGCATGCTGCGCACCAAGGCTGAGCCTCAGGCCGACGGCAGCTACAAGGTCAGCGGGACCAAGATCTTCATTTCCGCCGGTGAGCATGACATGGCCGATAACATCGTCCATATCGTACTGGCGCGCCTGCCCGATGCGCCGGCTGGCACCAAAGGCATTTCCCTGTTCATCGTGCCTAAGTTCCTGCCAACCGCCGATGGCGGCGTGGGCGAGCGCAACGGCGTGAGCTGTGGCTCGCTCGAGCACAAGATGGGCATCCATGGTAACGCCACCTGCGTGATGAACTTCGACAGCGCTACCGGCTACCTGATCGGCGCGGCCAACAAAGGCCTGAACTGCATGTTCACCTTCATGAACACCGCTCGCCTGGGGACCGCGCTGCAAGGCCTGGCCCACGCTGAAGTGGCGTTCCAGGGTGGCTTGAAGTACGCCCGCGATCGCCTGCAAATGCGCTCGCTGACCGGCCCCAAGGCACCGGACAAACCTGCCGACCCGATCATCGTGCACCCAGACGTGCGCCGCATGCTGCTGACGATGAAGGCGTTCGCCGAAGGCAACCGCGCCATGGTCTACTTCACCTCCCAGCTGGTGGACGTCGTCAAATACAGCCAGGATGAAGAGCAGAAGAAGCGCGCCGACGGCCTGCTAGCCTTCATGACCCCGATCGCCAAGGCCTTCATGACCGAGGTCGGCTTCGAAGCCGCCAACCACGGCGTGCAGATCTACGGTGGTCATGGCTTTATCGCCGAGTGGGGCATGGAGCAGAACGTTCGCGACAGCCGTATCTCCATGCTGTACGAGGGCACCACCGGCGTGCAGGCACTCGACCTGCTTGGCCGCAAGGTCCTGATGACCCAGGGCGAGGCGCTCAAGGGCTTCACCAAGATCGTGCACAAGTTCTGCCAGGCCAACGAAGGCAACGCCGCCGTCTCCGAGTTCGTCGCGCCACTGGCTGCGCTGAACAAGGAATGGGGCGAGCTGACCATGAAAGTGGGCATGGCCGCGATGAAAGACCGCGAAGAAGTCGGTGCCGCCTCGGTGGATTACCTGATGTACTCCGGTTATGCCTGCCTGGCGTACTTCTGGGCAGACATGGCACGCCTCGCTGCGCAGAAACTGGCCGAAGGCACCTCGGAAGAGGCGTTCTACACCGCCAAGCTGCACACTGCGCGCTTCTACTTCCAGCGCATCCTGCCGCGCACCCGCACCCACGTGGCGGCCATGCTGTCCGGCGCTAGCAACCTGATGGCCTTGGAAGAAGCAGCCTTCGACCTCGGCTACTGATTCGCCAAGCGTTCCGGTACACAAAAACCGCTGCCCTCACGGGTAGCGGTTTTTTGCTTGTAAGGTCGGGGTTAAACCGCGCTCGCGATCTGCTCCCGCAACCACTGGTGCGCCGGATCGCGGTGAACCCGCTCCGGCCAAAGCATGACCATCTCGAACCCCGGCACTTCGATGGGGGGCTCCGCCACCTGCAAGGCATCGTTGCCTGCCACCAGCCTCGACGGCATCATCGCTACCAAGTCGGTACTGGCCAGCACCGCGCCAAGGAACAGAAAGTGCGGCACCGACAATGCCACCCGCCGGGCCATGCCTAACTCAGCGAGGGCGATATCGGTCACCCCGTGAAAACCGCCGCCGTCTGGGGACGCGATCACATAGTCCAGTTGGCAGAATTGTTCCAGGGTCGGGCGGCGGGTCAGGCCAGGATGCCCCACCCGGCTGGCCAACACGTAATGCTCCCTGAATAATGCGCGGCGCCGCAGCTCCGGTGGTGCCTCGGCCTCGGTAAGAAACGCCAGGTCGATATCGCCCTGTTCAGCCTTGCGTGCCACCTGCGAAGGCGCCGCTTGCACAACCGACAGGCGCGTGGCGGGTGCAAGCCGGCGCAGCCCGGCCAACGCCGGCAGCAGGACCGTAAACTCGCTGTAGTCGAAGGCCGCGATGCGCCAGGTCTGTTGCGCCAGCGATGGGTCGAATGGGCTGGACGGCAACACGGCCTGCTCAAGCGCTGCCAATGCCTGGCGCAGCGGTGCGCGCAATTCGTCCGCTCGTGCCGTTGGCCGCATGCCTCTAGGGCCCGGCAGCAGCAGCGGGTCATTGAAAAAGTCCCGCAAGCGGGCGAGCTGCACGCTTACCGTGGGCTGCGAAAGGTGCAGACGCTCGGCTGCGCGGGTGACGTTATGCTCGACCAGCAGAGCATTCAGCGTGACCAGCAGGTTCAGGTCCAGGCGCCTTAAGGGATTGTCCATCGAAATACCAGAGATATGAGAAATTCATTTCTACTATACCTGCGACGCCTCTATCGTGCGGCCATCAACCGATGGAGCCGCAAATGAACGTACTTCTTGTCTATGCCCACCCCGAGCCGCGCTCCTTGAACGGCGCGCTTAGAGAATATGCCGTGCACCGCCTGGAACAGGCGGGTCACAACGTTGAAGTCTCCGACCTATACGCCATGCAGTGGAACCCTGTGCTGGCCCCCGGGGATAACCTCGCATGGCCGGCAGGCGTGCGCTTCGAGGCGTCGGTGAGCTCCAGGCAAGCCCTCGAAAACGGAACGCAGAGCGCGGACATCACCCGCGAGCAGGAAAAACTACGCTGGGCCGACGCGGTGATTTTCCAGTTTCCGCTGTGGTGGTTCTCGATGCCAGCCATCCTCAAGGGCTGGGTAGAGCGCGTATATGCCTACGGCTTCGCCTATGGGGTGGGCGAACATTCGGACACCCATTGGGGCGATCGCTACGGCGAGGGCACGTTGGCGGGCAAGCGTGCCATGCTGGTGGTGACCACCGGAGGCTGGGCGCCGCACTATGCGCCGCGCGGGATAAACGGCCCCATCGACGACATTCTTTTCCCGATTCAGCACGGCATACTCTTCTACCCCGGCTTCGACGTAGTGCCACCGCACGTGATTTACCGTACCAGCAAGGTCGGCGAGGCTGAATTCGAACAAGCCTGCGCGGCGCTGGGCAAACGGCTGGACGACCTGTGGACGACCCCAAGCATTCCCTTCCGCAAACAGAATGCCGGGGCCTATGTAATTCCTGAGCTGACCTTGCGGCCCGAATTGGCAGCAGGGGAGTCGGGCTTTCACATTCATCTGGACCAAAGCTGGTAGCGGTCTACCTGCGTAGGTGCTCTCCCGTGCAGCGCTATTGTGCCCTTCCCGACCAGTTGCGCTTCGTGCCCCGCCCCGGCTGCTAAAGTTTTCTTCCGAGCTTTGATGCGTGCCTCATTCTTTGCGGGGCAAGGCCGATACAAATAAAGGCACAATGCCACACCTTCAATGCTGGGCCGGAGCCAGTCCCTTTGCCGCGTTCATCCGCTTACCGTTACAGCCATTTTTTGCCATCTGCCCTGCTGTTGCTGGCGGGGTTGGGTGCCGCGTATGTCCGCGACCTCAGCGTGTTCTTCACCTCATTGTTCAATGTGCTGCCGACCTTGGTGCTGCTGCTTGGCGGCGCCTATTGCGCGGTGTACCGGCGGCAGCGCGAGCTATTTCTGATGGTGACCGTGTACATCGCGTATTTTTTGCTGGATACCCAAACCGATTATTACCGGGACAACGGGAAGCTACGCGAAGACGCGGCTGTGACCTTCCACCTCTGTTGCCTGCTGTTGCCCATGCTTTATGGCCTGTTCGGCGCGTGGCAGGAGCGCACGCACCTGTTGCAGGACATGGTCGCGCGCTTCGCGGTTCTGATGGCCGTCGGCGGCGTAGCGATCGGTTTGGAGCAGAGCTTTCCCCAGGCAGTGCTCAACTGGCTGGCGGAAATCCGCTGGCCAGCCTTGCACGGGGACTGGATGAGCCTCGCTCAACTGGCGTACCCCGTGTTCTTCCTGGTGTTCGCCCTGCTCGGGGTGCAATACATACGCAGCCCCCGACCGCTGCATGCCGCGCAGCTGGTGGGGCTGGCCGGCCTGTTCTGGATGCTGCCCAAGACCTTCATCCTGCCCTTCACCCTCAACATCATGTGCAGCCAGGTCATGCTGATGATCGCCGCGGCGGTCGCCCATGAGGCGTATCAGATGGCGTTCCGCGATGAACTGACGGGCTTGCCAGGCCGGCGGGCACTCAACGAACGGTTACAGCGGCTGGGTAGGAACTACGTGATCGCCATGACTGACGTGGACCACTTCAAGCGCTTCAACGACACCCACGGCCACGATGTGGGTGACCAGGTGCTGCGCTTGGTAGCGAGCAAGCTGGGCAAGGTGGGCGGTGGCGGGCGTGCCTATCGCTATGGTGGTGAAGAGTTCGCCCTGGTATTCGCCGGCAAGACTCTCGAACAGTGCCAACCTTACCTTGAGGAAATCCGCGAGCTGATCGCGGCCTATATCATCCACCTGCGCGACCCCGACCGCCCGGTGGACGACCAGCAAGGCCGGCAGCGGCGGGGTGCCGGCGCGGCGTCGCAGGTTTCGGTGACCGTGAGCATCGGCGTCGCTGAGCGGCAACTCGAGCACCGTACGCCCGAAGAAGTGCTCAAGGCGGCGGACCAGGCGCTATACGCCGCCAAGGGCGCGGGCCGGAACTGCGTGATCGCCCACGGCCAGAATCGCCGAGGGGCCGTTCGCACACGCGAAGCGGCGTGACTATTTATTTATTCGCAGTCACGCCATGACGCTACGTGTCTGATTTGTTGTTGGGCTACACTGGCGCGATCCCCATTTCGTGTTCTGTGAGGTTCCCATGGCCGAGTACAAAGCCCCCCTGCGCGACATGCGTTTCGTCCTCGAAGAAGTGTTCGACGCGCCTGCCCTGTGGGCCAGCCTTCCAGCCCTGGCCGAAGTGGTGGACGCCGAAACCGCCATGGCAGTGCTTGAAGAAGCCGGCAAGCTGACCAGCACCGCCATCGCTCCGCTCAGCCGCGCCGCCGATGAAGAAGGCTGCCACTACGCCGACACCGTGGTGACCACGCCCAAGGGCTTCGTAGAAGCCTACAAGACTTACGCCGAAGGCGGCTGGGTGGGCGTAGGCGGGGATCCGCTGTTCGGTGGCATGGGCATGCCCAAAGCGATTTCCGCTCAGGTAGAGGAGATGGTCAACTCCTCGAGCCTGGCCTTCGGCCTGTACCCGATGTTGACGTCCGGCGCCTGTCTGTCGATCAGTGCCCACGCCAGCGAAGCGCTCAAGCAGCAATACCTGCCGAACATGTACGCCGGCGTGTGGGCAGGTTCCATGTGCCTGACCGAACCTCACGCCGGCACGGACCTGGGCATCATCCGCACCCGTGCCTTGCCACAGGCCGATGGCAGCTATCGGGTCAGCGGCACCAAGATCTTCATCACCGGCGGTGAGCACGATCTCACCGAGAACATCATCCACCTGGTGCTGGCCAAGCTGCCCGATGCGCCACCCGGCCCCAAGGGGATTTCGCTGTTTTTGGTGCCCAAGTTCCTGGTCAACCAAGACGGCAGCCTGGGCGAGCGCAACACCGTGACCTGCGGGTCCATCGAACACAAGATGGGCATACAGGCGTCCGCCACCTGCGTCATGAACTTCGACGACGCCATCGGCTACCTGGTAGGCGAGGAGAACAAGGGCCTGGCGGCCATGTTTACCATGATGAACTACGAGCGCCTGGGTGTTGGCATCCAGGGCCTGGCCTCGGGCGAGCGCTCCTACCAGAACGCGGTGGAATACGCCCGTGAGCGCTTGCAGAGCCGCGCACCCATCGGCGCCCAGGCCAAGGACAAGGTCGCGGACCCGATCATCGTTCACCCTGACGTGCGCCGCATGCTGCTGACCATGAAGGCCATGAACGAAGGCGGCCGCGCCTTCTCTACCTACGTGGCCTTGCAGCTGGACGTGGCCAAATACGCCGAGGACGCTGCTCAGCGCACCCAGGCCGAGAACCTGGTAGCGCTGCTCACACCGGTGGCCAAAGCGTTCCTGACCGATGCCGGCCTGGAAACGACCGTGCACGGCCAGCAAGTGTTCGGTGGCCATGGCTACATTCGTGAGTGGGGCCAGGAGCAGTTGGTGCGCGATGTGCGCATTACCCAGATCTACGAAGGCACCAACGGCATTCAGGCGCTGGACCTGATGGGGCGCAAGGTAGTGGGCAGCGGTGGCAAGTTCTACCAGTCGTTCTCCGATGAAATCCGCGCCTTTGCCAATTCGGCCAGCGATCTGAGCGAGTTCACCGGCCCGCTGACCGCCGCGTTGGATACCCTCGACGCACTGACCGCCTGGGTGCTCGACCGCGCCGCGGCCAACCCGCAGGAAATCGGCGCCGCCTCGGTGGAGTACCTCCAGGCCTTCGGCTATACCGCTTACGCCTACATGTGGGCACGGATGGCCAAGGCTGCCCAGGCGGGCGAGGGCGAGGACTTCTACGCCAGCAAGCTGGGCACCGCGCGCTTCTATTTTGCCCGGTTGCTGCCACGCATCCACTCCCTGGCAGCCTCGGTCAAGGCCGGTAGTGAATCGCTTTACCTTCTAGACGCCGAGCAGTTCTAAACGGCTTACAGCGTGTAAGCCTAGGCGTACACGCAGCGGTGCCGATAGCTGATTGGCGCCCCCCGGCCGGTTCGGTATCTTGTGCACATGGACGTAGCGCAGGAAGCGCCGAACAGAAAAGGGACACGTAGGGATCACTGCCAAGGTTGGCGGGATGATAAGGATGTCAGGGAAACAAGTCTGCAAACCCCGCCTAGGCGGGGTTTCTTGTTTTCGGCTTCAGCATTTACCCGGCCCCGGCAGCCTTGGCTGCGCTCGCGCACAAGCTCAGCTGTGAATACTGAGCGGGCAGGCCCGGTTGCCCACGCTGAACCGAAGCCGCAATAGAACGGTCTTTGGGGTACACCTTATAAAGGAACTACCCATGGACCTGATTCGCATTATCTTCGCCATCCTCCTGCCGCCACTCGGTGTGTTCCTCCAAGTCGGTTTCGGCGGCGCGTTCTGGCTCAATATCCTGCTGACCCTGTGTGGCTATATCCCGGGCATCGTGCATGCCGTCTACATCATCGCCAAGCGATAACCCTCACAGCAGCCCCTGGTAAAACAGCCACTCGTGCTCCAGCGCATGTGCCAGGTTTTGCGCCTGGCGGAAACCATGGCGTTCGCCGGGGTAGTAGTACACCTGCACCGGAACACCGTTGGCCTCCAGCGACGCCACCATGCTGGCGGTTTGTTCAGGCACCACTACGGTATCCAGCTCACCCTGGAAGAAAATCACCGGTGCAGTGATCTGCTCGGCGTGTAGCAACGGTGTGCGGGCCGCGTAGCGCTGGGCATCGCGCTCCGGGTCGCCGATCAGCCAGTCCAGGTAGTCGGCCTCGAATTTGTGCGTTTCCCGCGCCAGGGTGGCCGGGTCGCTGACGCCGTACAGGCTGGCACCACCGCTGAACAGGTCCAGGAACGCCAGCGCGCACAGGGTGGTGTAGCCCCCGGCGCTGCTGCCGCGGATAAACGCGCGGCGGTCATCGACCCAGCCTTGCTCGCGCAGCCAGGTCAGGGCATTACCAGCGTCCTCTACGTCGATCACACCCCAATTGTGCTTCAGCGCCATGCGATACGCCCGGCCATAGCTGCTGCTGCCACGGTAGTTAAGGTCGGCCACGGCAAAGCCACGCTGGCACCAGAACTGAATGCGCGGGTCCAGCACGGGGTAACAGGCAGACGTGGGCCCACCATGAGCGAAAACCAGCAAAGGCGGCTTTTGCTGTTGGTCGCCGTGCAGGGGCTGGGCGGGATAGAAAAAGCCATGGGCCTGGCCATCCCCGCTGGAATAGGTGAACGGCGTGGGCTGGCTGATCTGCGAGATGGGCAGCAACGCCTGATCACCCGCAAGTACCTTGACCTTGCCGCTGGCGCGGTCGATGGCGATCACCGCCGGCGGCAGCAGCGGCGAGGCGGCGATGGCATACACCTGTTCAGCGTCGGCGGCGACGCCGCGAAAGCGGGTGTAGTCGCTGGTGAACTGCTTGAGGGTGCCTTGATCATCGACGGCCCCGAGGATGCCGAACCCGTCCTCGAACCAGCTGGCCACGTAGCCGCCATCGGGCAGCGGCTGCCAACTGCTGGCGCCCAGCTGCCAGGGCGCGCTGGCGTGGTCGGCCTGCTGGCAAGGCAACGGCGCCCAGCCTTGCGCCGATTCAGCCCAGGGCTGCCAGAAGCCATTGCGGTCGCTCAGGCAACACAGCCGCCCTCGAGCATCGAAGCGCGGCTGTTGCAGTGACTCGTGGGTGCTGCTGCCGGCGACACAGTTAGCGGGCTGCCAGGCACCGTCCGCGCCTCGCTCGGCGCACATCAGGCGGGTACGGGTCCAGGGCAGTTCGGGGCGATCCCATTCGACCCACGCCAGGCGTTGGCCGTCTGGGCTAAGGGTGCCAGCGGCGTAGAAATCGGCGCCTTCGGCCAGCACCCGCAACTCGCCGCTGGTGTCGTCCAGGGCCACCAGGCGGTGCGTGGGGTAGGGCGTGCCTGGCGTTTCTTCCACCGCCAGCACCTGTCCGTGATGCCAGGCCAGGCCGCCGTAATGGCAACCGCCGCGGCTGAGCAGCCGAGGCTTGCCGCGGCCTTCGAGGCGCCGGCGGTAGATCTGTTGGTCCGTCTCGTTGACGAAGTACACCGCATCGGCGCTGGCGCAGAACGCCCCGCCGCCGTATTCGTATACCCGGCTGCGCACACTGAAATTGGCCGGGGTCAGGCACCGGGCGCTGCGGCCTCGCCAGTGATAAAGGCGGCAAGTGCCTTCCTTGGGGCGAAACTCGTTCCAGAACAGCCCCGCCTCGCTCAAGGCAAGCTCGGCAAAGTCGCGGCCTGCCGCGACCACGTCATGGGCGCTGAGCGGCTCAGCCGCGAGCGATGAGTTTTGAGTTTCGGTCATTTCGGTAGGTCAGGCCTTCGATGGGGGTGGTGCTGCGTTCGGCGTCCTCCCGTGCGGCGAGGATCACCCCGTGGTGGGCCGACTTGGCGCAGACCGGGTCGGCATTGCTGGCATCGCCGGTGAGCATGAATGCCTGGCAACGGCAGCCGCCGAAATCCTGCTCTTTTTCATCGCAGGAGCGGCAGGGCTCGGGCATCCAGTCATAGCCGCGGAAGCGGTTGAAGCCCAGCGAACGGTACCAGATATCATCCAGCGACTGCTCGCGCACATTGGGGAAGGCCACCGGCAATTGGCGGGCGCCGTGGCAGGGCAGGGCAGTGCCGTCGGGGGTGACCGTCAGGAACAGGCTGCCCCAGCCATTCATGCAAGCCTTGGGGCGCTCCTCGTAGTAGTCCGGGGTCACGAAGATCAACTTGCACGGGTGGCCGTCGGCTTCTAGCCGCGCGCGGTATTCGTTGGTGATGCGCTCAGCGCGCTGCAATTGCTCGCGGGTTGGCAACAACCCTACCCGGTTGAGCTGGGCCCAGCCGTAGAACTGGCAGGTGGCGAGCTCGACGAAGTCTGCCTCCAGTGCCAGGCACAGCTCGATGATGCGGTCGATGCGGTCGATGTTGTGGCGGTGGGTGACGAAGTTAAGCACCATCGGGTAGCCGCGCGCCTTCACCGCACGCGCCATCGCTAGCTTCTGGGCGAAGGCTTTCTTCGAGCCGGCGAGCAGGTTGTTCACCTCCTCGTCGCTGGCCTGGAAGCTGATCTGGATATGGTCCAGCCCGGCTGCCTTGAAGGTATCCAGGCGAGCTTCGGTCAAGCCGATGCCCGAGGTGATCAGGTTGGTGTAATAGCCCAGGCGGCGGGCTTCGCCGATCAGCTCGGCGAGGTCCTGGCGGACCAAGGGCTCACCCCCGGAAAAACCCAGTTGGGCGGCGCCCATTTCCCGCGCCTGGGCCATCACCCTGAACCATTCCTCGGTGGTCAGTTCCTGCCCTTGGGCGGCGAAGTCCAGGGGGTTCGAGCAATAAGGGCATTGCAGCGGGCAGCGATAGGTGAGCTCGGCCAACAGCCACAGCGGCAAGCCGATGGCGGCCCCACCGGCCACGCTGCCGCTCGGCTCAGGCGAGCTGGAGCCAATGTTTGTCACGAGCCACCTCCATGAACTGTTCGACGTCGTCGGCCAGTTCCGCTATTCCAGGAAATTGCGCCTGCAGGCTGTCGATAATCGCCGCCACACTTCGCTGGCCGTCGATCAACGCACCGATGGCGCCGGCGCTTTCGTTGAGTTTGATCATGCCTTCGGGGTACAGCAGCACGTGGCCTTTCTGCGCCGGTTCGTACTGGAAGCGGTAGCCGGGGCGCCAGGCAGGCACCCTCTCACGATCGAAAGCAGGGGGGACGTTCATAGAGGAATGCCTTTGTGCCAGACCCGCTCGCGGGTCACGCTGTGATAAGGGGGGCGGTTCAGCTCATAGGCCATGCTCATGGCATCGAGCATGCTCCACAGGATATCGAGCTTGAACTGCAGGATTTCAAGCATGCGCTGCTGGCCTTCCACGCTGGTGTAATGGGCCAGGGTGATCGCCAGGCCATGTTCCACGTCGCGGCGGGCTTGGCCCAGGCGGGTGCGGAAATACTCATACCCAGCCGGGTCGATCCAGGGGTAATGGGTGGGCCAGCTGTCCAGCCGGGACTGGTGAATCTGCGGGGCGAACAGTTCAGTCAGCGAGCTGCTGGCCGCTTCCTGCCAGCTGGCGCGGCGGGCAAAGTTCACGTAGGCATCCACGGCAAAGCGCACCCCGGGCAACACCAACTCCTGCGAGCGCAGTTGGTCAGGATCCAGCCCTACCGCCTGGCCCAGCCGCAACCAGGCCTCGATACCGCCGTCCTCCCCAGGGGCGCCATCGTGGTCGAGCAAGCGCTGTATCCACTCGCGCCGCACTTCGCGGTCCGGGCAGTTGGCAAGGATGGCCGCGTCTTTGAGCGGGATGTTCACCTGATAATAAAAGCGGTTCGCCACCCAGCCCTGGATCTGCTCGCGGGTGGCGCGGCCTTCGTACATCGCCACATGGTAGGGGTGGTAGATGTGGTAGAAGGCGCCCTTGGCACGCAGGGCCTGTTCGAACTGCGCTGGGGTCATGGGGTGTTCGGTCATTGGATGCCTCTCTCGGGCAGAAAACATAAGCCGGTCGTTTTGCCGATAAGCCGGCATGCACTGGTGGCAGCCCCGCTCGTGTGGAAGCGGCTAAAAACCCGCGGACCAGAAGGGCTTGCCCTGTTGCAGGCTTCGCCAGCGCCTACAGCTCGATACTCATGCCATCGAAGGCGACTTCCACCCCGCGGCGCTGCACTTCAGCGCGTTCGGGGGAGTCTTCGTCGAGGATCGGGTTGGTGTTGTTGATGTGGATCAGCACCTTGCGCGGTACGTTCAGGCCATCGAGCACCTCCAGCATGCCGCCGGGGCCATTCTGCGCCAGGTGGCCCATTTCGCGCCCGGTGCGGGTGCCGACCCCACGGCGCTGCATTTCGTCGTCTTCCCACAGCGTGCCGTCTACCAGCAGGCAATCGGCCTCGGCCATGCGCGCCAGTAGTGGAGCATCGACTTGGCCCAGGCCGGGTGCATAGAACAGCCGGCCACCGGTATTGAGGTCTTCGACGATCAAGCCCAGGTTATCCCCAGGGTGCGGATCGAACCGGTGCGGAGAATAGGGCGGCGCGGCGCTGCGCAGCGGGAACGGCGTGAAGCGCAGTCTAGGGCACGCCGGAACGGTGAAGCTGCCCTCGAGCTCGATCCGGTTCCACTTCAGGCCGCCGTTCCAGTGGCCCAGCATGTTGAACAGGGGAAAGCCGGTGGTCAGGTCCTGATGGACCATTTCTGTGCACCACACCTGATGCGGGCAGCCTTCGCGCAGGCTGAGCAGGCCGGTGGTGTGGTCGATCTGGCTGTCGAGCAGGATGATCGCGCCAATGCCGGTATCGCGCAGGGCACGGCCGGGCTGCAAGGGCGCAAAGCTCTGCAACTGGGCGCGGATGTCGGGCGAGGCGTTGCACAAGATCCAGTTCACCCCGTCGTCGGAAAGGGCGATAGAGGACTGGGTCCGCGCGGTGGCGCGCAAGGTGCCCTCGCGCAGGCCCCGGCAGTTGGGGCAGTTGCAGTTCCACTGGGGGAAGCCGCCGCCCGCGGCTGAGCCGAGGATTTGGATGTACATGAAAATTCCCGATCAGAAAGGGCAGAAATGAAAACGCCCCGGAATACCGAGGCGTCGAACCACCAAAGCCATTAACGGTTGGCGAAATACATCGTCACTTCAAAGCCAATGCGCAGGTCGGTGTAAGCGGGTTTGGTCCACATGGGCGTCGTCCTCAGTTCAATGGGAAGCAGGTAAGGATTAGTCCGCACCCGAGCGCGGACGTTCCTATGGGGTTAGGCGGTCATTGTACTGAAACGAATCAGCCCGTCAGGTGAAAAATAAAGGAAAACGCCTTTACCGTTCCGGTAAGAATCCGCCCATCCCCTCCCAGCCCTTGGGCACTACCCCGCCGTTGGCCAAGGCGAGCCAGCCGTGCTCGGCGTTGGCTAGGCGCCAGGCCGCGCTCACCAGCTCGGCCGAGCGCAGTTCGCCCATGGCCTGTTGCAAGCGCTTGAGGTAGTCAGGGCCATGCCCGGCCAGATGCGCCTGCCACAGCGTATCGGCCAACTGGCTGGTTTCCATCTCCTCGGGTTTGAGCCGGTTGAGCAGGGCCTGGCGTTGGCCGAGCAGTTTTTCGCTGCCCAGGTTGCCGATCAGCCGTGGCAACTGCTTGAGGAAATGCTCCATGTGCCCCAGCAGCGCCGGTTGGTCCGTGCCTGGCGACTGCACGCCAAACACCAGCCCTGGTAGGCCGGCGATTTGCCGGAAGCTGCTAAATACGGCGTAACCCAGTTGCAGCTCGACCCGCAGGCGCTGGTAGAAAGGCGCCTGGGCGATCTGGGCGATCAGCCGCCAGGCGGCGTCCTCGCTGATGGAGGCAGGCGACGCCGGGCAGAACAACAGCAGCGCATGCTCGCTACCTGGCGCGGGCAGCACGCTCCAGCGCTTGCCCTGCATCGGCCGGGCCCGCGCCGCCATATGCGGGTCGGGGTAGCCGGGCATCGCGCGCAAGGCATGGTTGAGCGCGCTGCGGCTGGCTTCGCCGAAGCCTACGGCCAACCCCTCCCAGCTGGCCACGCTCCACAGTTTCTGCAGCTTGCCCGGCTGAACGTCTTCCGGCTGCTGCCGCGCCGCTGTGCGGGCGTTGCCCAGGCAATGCTCCGGCAACTGGCGCAACAGTTCGCGGATCGGTGTCTGCGCTGGCAAGGGCAGCGGCTCGGCGTGGCGCCAGGCTTCGGGGGGCGGTGCGTTGCAGATCGCAAGCACCTGTTCGAGCAGCGGCGCCATGGGTTCGCTAATGCCGCTCAAGCGTAGTTGCCAGTCATCCCCCAGGCTGGTGAACAGCAGCTTGACTCCCGCCTGACGCGCTTCCTGCACCAGCCGCTGCAAGCCACGGTCGATGACCTGCCACAGGCCGCTCTGGTGCGAAGCGCCTACATGCCAGCGCAATACCAGTTCAGCCTCATGGGTGGTTTTGTCGGCCCCGGCCGCATAGCGCATGGCGCGCAGGTCTGCCACCGGCTGGTCGGGGCGGCGGCTGGGGCGCAGGAAGCGATTGCGCTGCGGTAGCCGCCAGTGGGCGCCCGGTGCCGTGACCAGGTTCGCTTGCTGCGGTGGCAGCGGGTGCAGCAGGCGCTCCGGCCGCAGCTGTGCCAGCAACGCTCGCAGCGCGGCCAGGCCTTGATGGTCGAGGATAGGCGTGTGTACTTCGGGCTGCGCCAGGCGGCGCGCCAGGTCCAGCGCGCCGCTGGTCAGGCTCTGGCGTTTTTGCAGCAAGGCATACTCTTCGCGCAGCATGGGCCAATCATCCACGGCCTCGAAGAATTCCAGCCAGTCGAAGGTCAAGGCGGCCAGGGTGCCTAGGGCCTGTTGGCCGTTGGCCGTGAGCTTGAACTCGATGTCGAGCAATGCCTGGCCTTGGTATTGATAAGGCGTGCTGACCTGCATCCCCTCGATCAGCTCACGGCGCAGCAGTTCGGCATGTAGCCCACCGGGTTGCGCGTTGGCGCACCAGTTGCTGAAAAACGCGAGGGCGGCGGGGGCGGCTTCGGGCAGGTCTTGGCAGGCGAAGGCCAGGTTGAAGCGTGCGCCAGCTTCCTGCGGCTCGGGTTCGCCGCTGTCGTCCAGCAGTGCAGGCGGCGCTGGCCGGGCGCGTGTCTTTCCCCGAGGCAAGGTCATGCAAGTACGCTGCGCCAGGCGAATCAGGTACTCCTCCGGCTGCGGCCCCACCAGGGTCAGGGTCATCTGCCCACTGTGGTAATGATCCAGGTGGAATTGACGCAGGGCCACCTGAAAGGCCGCGCGTTCCAGCGGCAAGCTGTAGCGGTTGCCGGCATGGAAGGCCCGCAGCGGATGGCGCGCCGACAACGGGCTGGTCAGCCAGAGCTGGTGGCGCGCTTCATTGTCCCGTGCCCAGCTGATGAATTCGGCGTGCAGCACCTCGCGCTCCCGGCGCTGGTCGGTGGCATCCAGGCGGGGGTTGGCGAGCATCTCGCATAGGCGCTCCAGTGCGCCGGAGAAGGCCGGTACCGGCACCTCGAAGAAGTAGTCGGTCGTGCGTTCGGACGTTTTGGCGTTGAGCTGGCCGCCCTGGCGTTGCACGAAGGGCATCAGCGCCTGATCGGCGGCAAAGCGGGTGGTGCCGAGGAAGAACAGGTGTTCAAGGAAGTGCGCGAGGCCTGGCCAGGCCTGGTCGACATCGTGGCTACCGGCATCAACCCGCAAGAATGCAGCCGCGCGCTTCAAGCGCGGCTCGTGACAGATACGTACACGTAGCCCGTTGTCGAGTACCAAGGTCTCGCTGGCGGCTGGTTGGGCAGCAGACATAGGGATCCGATCCGAAGGCAATAGGCCTTCATCGTAGCGGATTCCCTACGCCCAAAGGGGAAATTTCGCGTAACGAAGCCGACATTTGCCACTATTACGCCATGCAGTTAATTCCGGAACGCTGCGCCGGTCGCCACCACGCTGGCCGAAGGCAGTAATTGGCTGATGAAACGGTTCCAGCGAGTGATGTTCGCTGGGCCCACGAACACCACGTCGGCACTTTGCAAATCGAACTGGCGGGCCAGCAAGAAGGCGGTAGGCTTCTTCGCATTGAGGTAGAACACGGTCGGCGGCTGTTGGGTGTTCGTTTGCGGGCTACGGATCACATAGACCGCCTCGGCATTGGCGGTTTCCTGGCTGATCCCGCCGGCGTTGCCCAGCGCCTCCATCAGGTTGAAGGTGCTGCCGCCGTAGTTCATCACCTGCGGGTTGTGCACCTCGCCCAGCACATACACCTTGTTTTCCCGGTAGTTGCCCAGGTGCAATTGGTCGCCATTCTTCAAGTAGATCCGGTTGAGCGGGGAGTCCTTGCGGTTGAGGGTGTCGATATCGAGCAGGTATTCCCTACCCTCGCGCTTGAGGATCAGCCCGGCCAGGTTGGCGTTGTCGGCCTCGCCGCCGGCTTTGCTGATGGCACTGACCAACGACAACGGCACGTTGGTCAGCGGCTGCACGCCTGGGCTGCGGAACGCGCCGGACAACACCACCCGCTGGCTTTCGTAGCTCTGCACGTTGACGTCCACCTTGGCCACCGTGAGGTACTTCGAAAGGGCCTGTTGCAGTTCGCCGCGGAACTGTTCGATGGTCTTGCCGCCGGCGGTGATGGAGCTGATGTAGGGGTAGTAGATGGTGCCGTCGCCCCGCACCACCCGGGCGCTGGAGTTGCCCTGCTCGGGGCCTGAAGGCGCGTTCAGCTCCTGGTGCTCCCAGACCGTGACCACCAGCGCGTCGCCGGGGCCGATGCGGTACTCCTCGGGCGTGTAGTTCAACAGCTCGGCCGGAACAGGCGCGGGCGTGTAGAGGGTCTTTTCTTCGTTGACGCTGGCGCTGGTGATCTGCACCACCCGCACCGGCCCGTTGATCCCGGTGTCCTCGGCGGCGTCATCGGGGGTCATGTGTTGCCCAGGGGCGAGGGCACAACCTTGAAGCGCCGCGCTCAACAGCAGGACAACTAACACGTTGCGATTCATTTCAATCTTCCTTGGAGAATCAGGCTTCTCGCGTGAGGGGGCAGGCCGTTAGTAGGCGTTTTTATTCACAAACCCTTTGAACAGGGTGAGCAGGATGATTTTCAGGTCCAGCCACACCGACCAGCGCTCAATGTAATCGAGGTCGTACTCAACGCGCTTTTGCATTTTGTCCAGGGTGTTGGTTTCCCCCCGCCAGCCATTGACCTGGGCCCAGCCAGTGATGCCTGGCTTGACCTTGTGGCGCAGCATGTAGCAGCTCACCAGGCGGCGATATTGCTCGTTGTGGGCCACCGCGTGCGGGCGCGGGCCAACGATGGACATATCACCCATCAGCACATTGAAAAACTGCGGCAGCTCATCCAGCGAGGTGCGCCGCAGTACCTTGCCCAGCGGCGTCACCCGGGCATCGTCGCGGCTGGCCTGGCGAACGTCGTGGCCGTTTTCCTGCACCGTCATGCTGCGGAATTTCCACACCTTGATCGGCCGCCCGTCCAGGCCATAGCGCAGCTGGCGGAACAACACCGGGCCCCGCGAGCTGAGCTTGATCGCCGCGGCGATCAGCAGCATGGGCGCGGCGATCACAGCCAGGATCAGGCTGGCGGCAACGATGTCTTCCAGGCGCTTGATCAGGCTGCTGGAGCCTTCCATGGGGCTGTCGATCAGGCTGATGCTGGCCAGCCCGTTGATGCTTTCGCTGCGCGCATGCAGCAGGTCGAACATGAACACGTCGGGGATGAAGTACACCGAGCTGGTGGTGTCGCTCAATGCCTTGACCAGCTCGCAGATCACTGGCTCCTGCACCATCGGCAGGGTGATATAGACCTTGTCGATACGTCCGGCGCGGGCGTGTTCCACCAACTGATCGAGCCCCCCGCGCACGGTCACGCGCCGCCCCAGGCCACTGAGGTCCATCTGCTGCGGTTGATCATCGTAGAAGCCGAACAGCCGCAGCCCCATCCACGGCGCCCGGGCCATGGACAACGCCAACCGTTCGCCCACCCGCCCGGTGCCCACGATCGCCACGTTGCGGGTGTTGAACCCGCGTTTGCGCAATGCATGCAAAGCGCTGCGGATCACCAGCCGGTAGCCGCCCAGCACGGCCAACACCACGGTGAAGACCTGCAACTGATGGTCCATGGGCAGGGCCTTGTCCTGTGGCAACAGCTGGTCGGCTACCAGCAGGCACACGAACGTGAGCGACCAATACGTGGCCACCCGCCGCAACTCGCGGCCCACCCGCTCCCCCCGCCAGGAGCCATAAAGCTTGTGGTATTCGCTCAGCCAGTGGAATACCAGCACGGCCAACAGCACCTTGATCCAGGTTTCGCTGCTGATCGGGTCTTGGTTCAGCCATTCGACCCAGAGAAGGCCGCCAACGATCACGGCCAGATCGAGCAGGCGGTGGGCCAGGGAAAGGAAGGACTGGTGGGCGTGAAGGATGCCCTTGTGGGAGGTTGGCATGGCGTCGTCCTGTGGGTGCAACATCTGTCGGGTCAAAGGGGCTGCTGCGGCAAAAACCGCGGGTTACATCGGTGTCACGACCGCCGGCGGTGCCTTGTTCACGGCGGCCAGGGTCAGGCGCGGCGGCATGTTTATCGGCGTCAGCTGCGCTTCGGCATAGCGCACTTCCACGAACTGGCGGATCTGCCGCTCGAAGCGTTGCTCGCTGAATTGCTCGGCCTGCTCGCGGCATGCCCGGGCGCTGATGCGATGGCTTTCACGCTCGAAGGTGTGGACAGCCGCCATCAATGCCTCAACGCTCTGCTGCGGATAAAACACCCCGGTTGGCGCCGGCGCATCCAACCCCCGCACGGTCTCCAGCACGCCACCGCGGCCGAAGGCGATCACCGGGGTGCCGCAGGCCTGGGCTTCAACCGGGGTGATGCCGAAGTCTTCCTCGGCGGCGAAGACGAAGGCCTTTGCGTTCTGCAAATGCTGGCGCAGCACCTCGAAGGGCTGCTGGCCGAGGATGGTCACGTTAGGCCCGGCCACCGCGCGTGCCTTGGCCAGTTCCGGACCATCGCCGATCACCACCAGGCGTTTGTCCGGCATAGCGGCGAACGCCTGGACGATCATCGGGATCTTCTTGTAGGGCACCATGCGCGAAGCCGTGACGTAGTAGTCCTGCTTCTCGCTGTTGAAGCTGAACCCGCTGGTATCGACCGGTGGGTAGATGACCGTGGAGGGCCGCCGATAGGCCTTGTCGATGCGCCGGCCGATGAACCGGGAGTTGGCCACGAAGTCATCCACGGCGGCGGCGGTGCGCTGGTCCCAGAAGCGCATGTAGTGCAACACCATCCGCGCCAGCTTGCCCTTGAGCCCACGGTTCAGGCCGCTTTCTGTCAGGTATTGGTGCTGCAGGTCCCAGGCATAGCGGATGGGCGAATGCACGTAGCTGATGTGCAGCTGGTCAGGGCCGGTGAGCACACCCTTGGCCACCGCGTGGCTGCTGGAGAGAATCAGGTCATACCCGGAGAGGTCCATCTGCTCGATGGCCAGGGGCATCAGCGGCAGGTAGGTCTGGTAGCGGGTGCGGGCCTTGGGCAGGCGCTGGATAAAGGTGGTTTTCGCCTGCTTGCCGCCGAGCCGCGCCCGGTCCTCGTCGCTGAGAAAATCAATCACCGCGAACAGATCGGCCTGGGGCCAGATCTTGAGCATCGACGCCAGTACCCGCTCCGCGCCGGCAAAGGTAACCAACCAGTCATGAACGATGGCGATTTTCATTGGTGCTCCCTGGCGCGCTGGCTAGCGGCCGTTTTAGTGGTCTGCGGTTGAGGTCGGTCGTTTTGCAGGGCGTCGAGGCGGTCGCTGATCATCCGGGCGGAAGCCTGCCAGCTGAAACGCGCCACATTGCGCAGCCCGAGGGTTCTCAAATGCTCGCCAATGGACGGGTTATCCAGCACCAGCGCCATGGCGCGGGCCATCTGGTCGACGTCCAGCGGGTCGAAATACAGCGCGCTTGACTGCAGCACTTCCGGGATGGCGGCCGCGTTCGCCGCCAGCACCGGGCAACCGCAGGCCTGCGCTTCCAGTGGAGGAATGCCGAAACCCTCGTACAGCGAAGGGAACACAAAGGCGGTCGCCAGCTGGTATTGCTCGATCAACTGCGCGTCGGTCAGGCGGCCGAGGAAGTGAATCCGCGGATCGCCCGCCGCCTGCGCTTGTAGGCTGGGGTCGGCGAAGATGCCGTTGGCGGCGCCGACGATGCGCAGCTCCACCTCCGGATGGCCTTTGAGGCGCAGAAACGCCTGGATCATCCGGCCGAAATTCTTGTGCGCGCTGGGTGAAGACACCGCCAGCAGGTACGGCCGTGGTATCTCCAGGCGGCGTGGCTGGAAGGCGCCGCTGACCGCGTTGGGCACCACCAGCGTACGCTCGGCGGGCACCTGATAGTGTTCACTGATCTCGCGCCGGGAAAACTCGCTGACGGTGATCAACGCCTGCGCCTTCTTCAGCATCAGGGGCGTCATCAGCCGGTAAGCCGTGCGGAAAGCCCAGCTGTAGCTCTCCGGGTGGCGGATGTACGTGATGTCATGGTGGGTGACCACTTGCCGCGGATAAAACAGCGGCGCCGTGGCGCACAGCGACAGCAACCATGGCTGCCCGTGGCGCCGCAGGTAGGCGGGCAGGTCCAGTTGCTCCCAGAGGTGCCCGCGATGACGCCCGATCTCCTGGGCACCGAGTTTTCTCGCGGTTTCGTGCATCACGATACCGGGGGGCGAAACGAACACCAGGTCGTTGCGCATGGCTTTGAGCGACAGGCAGATCTGCTCGGCAAACCGCTGTACACCACGAAGCTCCTGGGTCAAGAAGCGAGCGTTGATGACAATCATCTTTAATACGTCCTTGTGCAGCGATTCTAATAAGTGGCCGGCGAAGCTGGCGAATGGGTCGGTGTCGAGGCTGCGGTGTCTGCTTCGCGGGCTTCGCCCGATCCCACAAGGGCAATCATCTGCGGCATCTCGCTTGCGTGAACCTGCGTTGGGCCGCTTGGCAGTTGCAGCGTAACGGTCCGGGGCGGGCCGGCAGTCCACACGGCCAATACCCGCTCGGTGCCCTTGCGAAACTCCAGCTGGAGCAGGTCGTCACTGCCCTCGGCGGCAGGCAGGTTCGGGCCTGGCACATAGTGGTAATCGTTGAGCACCGGGGCGATGCGCTTGAGCGCTTCGTACGCGGGCTTGGGGCTCAGGTCGCGGCGCAGCAAGCCAAAGTTGTGTTCCTGCTCGGCGGGGTCGTAGCCGTCGTTGGCCAGGTCGTACCACCACATGCCCCTGATCGCCGGCAGGGTCTTGGCCAGCAGGTATGCCCGCGCCAGAAAGGCCGCCTGAGTGTCCTCATCGACCCCGCAGGGGTGCAGCCTGCCGGTGCTGTGCCAGGCCATCTCGGTCAGGTACAGCGGCACCGGCTGCCCGGCGACGTCATCCAGGTGCGCCGATACCTGGCGCATCCAGCGGATCCAGCTCTCCGGCGTGTTGCCGCCGTTGGTTTTCTCGCAGTGCACGTAAGGATGCAGCGACAACCCATCGGCGTACTTGAGCAACCCGCCCTGCAACAGCCGATCGGCGAAGCCCACTTTGATGCCATAGCTGGTGACCGCGCCGCCCAGGATCCGCGCCTTAGGGTCGATGCGCCGCAGTTGCCGCGAGGTGTCCTGCACCAGCTCCAGGTAGGCATCGCCATAGGCGGGGGAGAGCGAGTCCTCCAGGTCCCATTCGTTGTACACCTCATAGAAGCCCACCTGGCCCTTGAGCTGGCGTGCAACGTAGTCGACGAAGCGGGCAAAGCCAGCGCGCACGGTCGGGTAGATCGGTTTGCTGTCGCTGGAATAAAACCGGTTGCCGTAGCCGAGCATCAGCACGTTGCTCATGCCGCTGTCGTGTTGCGCGCGCAGGTACTTGGTCCAATCGGGCGAAATCCGCAGCACCCCCGGCTGTTGTTCCACCGTGGACCAGAAAGCGTCGTCGCGTACCGAGCGGATGCCCGCCTCGTGCATCAGCTTGAACGGCACCTGCACTGGGCGCGGCAGGTTGAACAAACGGGTATGCACGCCGACGATGAAGTCTGCGGGCGCATCCGCTGCATCGCCCGCCAGGGCTGGCAGCGCGCAGCACAACAGGGCGGCGCTATAAAGGGCGCGGCGTAGGAAATGCAGGGTCACGGGACAGGTCTCGTAAATACAGCTCGAAGGTGGGAACAGCAGGGCGCAGCAACAGGTGTGATACGGCGATGCCTAGGAACAACGCCGCCACAGGCACTTCCAGCACATCGGTGGTCCAGCTGATCAGCACGATGCAGAAGGTCACGGTCATCAGCGCGCCGCTCATCCAGTCCCGGCGCGCGGCCAGCCCGGAAAGCAGCGGTAGCAGGGCACCGAACAGCACGATGCCGGCAACGCCCAGGGTGCTCCACAGGTAGAGCGGTGTGTTGTCGGTCACGGCGGGCACCTGGGCCGAATACACCGGGAACAGCGCGACGCTGCTGCCGATCATGCCCAAGCCCGCCCCGGTGACGCCCCAGCCTTCGCGGTCAATGGCGGTAATCACCATCGGCCAGGTATTGACCAAGCGGTCGTAGAACGATGACAGCACCGTGTCGCCGGTGGTGGCGTGGCCGTCGAAGTCCAGCAGCACGGACATCACCGGCAGGGCCAGGCCTATCCCCACCACCAGCACGAACAGCAGCCGGCACAGCAGCGGGCGGCGTAGGATCGGCAACAGCAGCAGGGCACAGGTGAAGGCCGCCGCGGTGGACTTGTTAGTGGTCAGCAAAATGCTGCCGAACGTGCCGGCGAACAGCAGCCCCATCAGCCACCTGGAGCGGGTGAAAGCGGTCAGGTAAAGGGCGTATATCGCCATCATCATCGCCGCCGTGGTGGACATCCGGGCGAACCCGGCCAGGCGGTCGGTGCCGCCAGCGGACCATGCCTGGTTGCCGCGCAGGGTGGTGTCGCCCAGGTTGTAGCTGTAGCCCTTCCACGGCACGCTGGTGTACTTGTCCAGGAGAATCCCCAGCATCGAGGCCACCAAGCATAAGCCCACCACCCACACCATCAATTGCCTGCGCTGTTGCAGGTAAGCCCCGCAGAGCATGCCGAACAGCAGTGGGCTGTAGATGAACAGGCTAAAGCCTGCGTTGCTGGGGCTGGCGCCATGGAGCATGCCCAGCATGCTCGAGACAACCAGCAGTAACAGCGCCAGCCAGAAGCCGCGGCTGAGGCGCGCGCTCAGCAGCTCCAGCGCGAACAGCGCCAGGCACGCGGCCTTGGGCACGTAGAGCAGCGCCGAGGCGCCGGCCATGTCGAGAAAGTAGCGCAGCGCTCCCGAGAAGGTTTCCACCCCCACCAGGCTGATCGCGGCCAGTGCCATCAGCGTGGACTTGTTAAAGGCCAGCCCCGGCCGGCGCTCAGCCGCGCTGTACGGCAATGATGTGGCCATGGCTCTGCATTCCCTTGATGGCGACCTGTTTGAAAATGCCCTGGTAGGCGTCGAGCATCCGTTCCATGTCCAGCAGATGCTCCACGCTGCACCGTGCCTGGTCGGTCAGGCGCTGGCGCAACCCCAGGTCCTGGCCCAGGCGGGCCATGGCCTTGCCCAGCGAAGCGGGCTCTTCGGGGTAGCAGAGCAAGCCGTTGACGCCGTCTTCCACGACCTCCGGCAAGCCGCCTCGGCAGCTGGCGATCACCGGTACCGAGTGTGCGCAGGCCTCCACCGCCACCAGGCCGAACGGCTCGTTCCACATCGACGGCACCACGGCAACGTCGAGATGCCGATAGAAGTGCTCCGGCGACTGATAACCAACGAAGCGGATGTTCGGGGCGTCCCCGGCCAGCGCCTTGAGTTGCGCTTCGTAATCGGCCTGGCCGCGCCCGGCGATCTCCAGGGTGGCGGGGAAGGCAAGGGCCTGGAACTCCCGGATCAGCCAGCTCAGCCCCTTTTGTTCAGACAGCGTGCCCATGTAGCCAAAGCGCACAGGGGTGGGCGCAGGCTCGGCGGGTGGCAGGAACGCCGGGATCGCGCCGTCCACGCGCGGGCTGGCGCTGTACACCACACTGGCCTGGGCCTGGCTGAAGAACCCCGCCGCGCGCATGCGCTGCAGCAGGAACTCGCTCACCCCGACCACCGCCGCCACCTGTGTGGAGCGTTCGGCATGGCCCTGGCGAAAGCTTTTGCACAGCGTGCAGGGGTTCTTGCAGGCGCTGCCCTTCTTGAACATGTTGCTGCCCGGGCAAAGCAGGTAAAGGTCGTGCAGCACTTGCACGATCGGGATGCCCTGCGCCGTGATTTCGTCCCAGGCCGCGACGGACCAGCCAGCCAGGTTATGGCACACCACCACATCGACTTCTTCGCGGTTGATCACTTCGCGCACGTACTGGCGCATCGCGGAGTTGTAGCGGTCGCGCAGGTGCCAGCCCAGGCGCACCAGCGCGCCGGGGCGCTGCTGGCTGAAATGCCAGTAGGTGTTGAGCAGGCCGGCGCGGTAGACCTTCACCCCGCGCACGTCGCTCACGTGCAGCCCGGGCTGGGGCCCGGTCGCCAGCACGCAGACCTCATCGCCGCGCCTTTGCAGCCCTTCCACGGTGCGTTGCAGCACGACTTCGGCGCCCCCGCCGATGTGCGGGGCATACAGGCTGTTAAGGAACAGTAGTTTCATAGCGGATAGGACTCGTGGGTGCCCAGCCGTCCCGACTCGCCGTCGCGGATTGCCTGCTCGATGAGGTTCAAACGCGCCAGGGAGCCTTTACGGCGAGCGACCTGGCGCAACAGGAAGAGAAACAGCGACCGGTTGATGTAATACAGCCACGAGGAGGCCGCCCACACGTGCTTGTCGAACCAGGCCTGGTTGCGCGCGGCGTAGTAAGCGCGGAACTCCGAGTTGCCGAGCAGGAAGGTCTCGTAGATGTTGCTGGTGCGCGCCTTGACGTTCCACGACTGCTCGAGGTCGTCGAGCAATGCCTCGGTGGCCAGGAAAATCTCGCCGCCGGAGGCAGTGATCCGCCAGGTGTATTCGGTATCGTCGGCATACAGCAGCAACTCTCCGCGCGGCGTGCCGATGCGTTCGTACAGCGAGCGGTGCGCCAGCAGCCCGCCGTAGGTGGTGAACGGCAGCTTGACCAGCGCTGCCTGGCGGCGCTGTGCGTTGGGCCGCCCCCAAGGCGTGCGCCGCCATACCTTGTACGGCAGTTGCGCGATGTGGAAACCGAAGCAGCTGGAGCGCCACTGCACCGCGAATGGTCGCGGCACGCCGGCGGCGATATCGGCCTGGTGGGTAGGCCGGAAGCCGATCACTGCGGCTTTGTCCCAGCCGCGCCCTTGGGCGCACTCGAACAAGCGTTGGTGCAGTGCGTCGATGGCCCCTGGGGTGGGGGCGTTGTCGTCGTCCATCAGCCAGATGTACTCGGCGCCGCGCATCAGCGCCGCCTCGATGCCCACTGTGTAGCCCACCGCCGAGCCTGTGTTGGTAGGTAGGTCGATGACTTCCACCTGCCCCGGCCAGGCATCGCTCAGCGAACGCAGGTTGGCGGTCGAGGCGTTGTTCACCACGATCACCCGCTGGATACGCCAGCTGCCGAGCGAGCGGTTCACCAGGGTCGTGAGGTAATCGAGGCGGTTGCCGTAGGTCAGGGTGACCAGCGTGGTGGTGCCGTTCATGGGGCTGCTCCGGCGCAGTGGCTTAGCACGCATGGCTGGCTACTCGTTGCAGTTGCTGGCGCGGCAGCACCACGCGCTGTTGCCGTTGCAGCAGGTTGAGCAAGATCACCGCCCGCTCTTCGCCGTCGTTGCACAGGAAGATCGCTTCCAACTCGCTGCCGCCGGCCACCACGCGGACCTTTTCGCCCTGGCGGAACGCTGGTGCCGAGGGCATCACGCAGGCCCGCTGGCGGATCTCTTCGATCAGCTTGGGGCTGACCGGGCAGGGTTGCGGGCCGAAGGCAACGATGCGAGCCACGCCTCGGGTGGAACGGATCGGGTACCAGCTGTCATCGCGCTGCATCTGGATGAACAGGTAGCCAGGGAACAGCGGCTGCTCGGGCACGCGTGCCGCCCGGCCGCCGCTGGCGGGGGCCGCGGTCACCGGGCGATAGCAATCAAAGCCCTGGCGCGCCAGGTGCTCCTCGGCCCGGGCTTCTTGGCGAGGCTTGGTCTGGATCAAGTACCAGTTAGCGTCATGCATTGCGGTGGCGACTGCGGCATCCATGGCGTGTGTCCTACTAAAGGAAAAGGGGGGCCGGCGAAGCGACGGGCGCAACCGGGCGCGCAGCGGCAGGCGCGGGCAGCAGCAAGCTATAGCGGTCGAGCCATTGGCGGATCTGCTCGACCGGGTTGAACATCAGCACGTCGATGATCGACAGGTGCGACACAAACGGTTGCCCGAACTGGGCGTAGCTGATGTCGTCCATCTGGTGGAAGCGCAGGCTCAGGCCGGCCTGGCGGAAGCGCTGGTCTTCGTACAGGGCGCGGCCGCCGATGGGGTTGACGTAGCGGTTGCCGCCCAGCCGATGCATGGTCTTGATGACCCTGTCCTGTTTGTCGGCGATATCGCGGATGCCCAGGTCCGAGGCCAGCAAGATCGGCGTGGTGATGCCCAGGTAGGCGCACACCTTGCGCACACTGTGTTCCAGGTAACGGGCCAGGTTAGCGTCGGGGAAGCGCATCAGCCCTTCGAGCAGCGGCAGCACCTCGGCGCGCTGCGGGGCGCGGGCGTAGTGCAGCGCGAGGGTTTTGAGCAGGCTGTCGAGGTTGCCCGCCGCGGTATCGGCCAGGCGCCGCTGGTTGATCGCCAGGCCGTGTACGTCACGGGCCAGCGGCAGGCTGAACAGCCAGGGCTTGCCGCCACAGAGCACGCGGTTGCGGTTGATCCAGCCATCCTTGACGTATTGCAGGTCGTCGCCGAGCACGAACACGTCGGCGCCGGCAATCAACTGGAAGTAGCCCAGGTAGGGGAACCAATAGGGCTGCATCATTGCAATGGTGGTGTTCATGTGTGTCTGCCCTGACGAGTGGATAACCGGTTATTGGCGCGAGTCGCCGTAGTCGTAGCCATAGGAGGCGCAGTCGTATTCCGCCGTGGACGCCTTGCGGATCACCCCGTTGAAGATCGCGCCCTTGATCGCTACGCCGTTCTGCGCGAGGCGCTTGCGGGCAACGTCGATCTCTTTCACGGTGCTCTGGCCGAAGCGGCTGACCATCATGCAAGTGCCGGCCTGGCGCCCGACCAGGGTGGCGTCGGTCACCGCCATCACGGGTGGCGTGTCGATGATCACCAGGTCGTAATGCGGCGCGAGTTCGCCCAGCAGCCGGTTGAAGTTTTCGTGCATCAGCAGCTCGGAAGGGTTCGGCGCCGCGTAGCCGCAGGAAATCAACTGCAGGTTGGCCACGGGGGTGTCGTGCACCACCTCGGCCGGCGGCAGTTTCCCGGCCAGGGCGTCGGCCAGGCCATGGCGCGGCTGCACGCCAAACTGCTGATGCAGGTAGCCCTTGCGCATGTCTGCGTCGATCAACAACACGCGCTTGCCGCCCTGGGCACTCACTACCGCCAGGTTGGCGCACACGAAAGACTTGCCCACCCCTGGTGTGGGGCTGGTGATCATCAGCACGTGGTTGCGAGCCTCAGCCATGGCGAAGTGCAGGCTGGTGCGCAGGCTGCGCAGCGCTTCCATGGTGGCCTCCCGCGGCGCCACCACCCCGAGCAAGCGCGACGGGGCTTGGCCCTTTCGGGTTTGGCCGCGGTTCAGGCGTTCTTGTTGGCGCGACAGCGGCAGCGAGGCATACACCGGCAGGCCCAGTTGCTCTACGCTCTCGGGGTTTTCCACGCCCCGGTAAAAGGCCTGACGCACGAAGATGATCGAGATCGCCGCCACGGCGCCGAGCAGCGCGGCCAAGGCCACGATCAGCTTGCGCATGGGTTTGACCGGCTCTTCGACGTTGGCGTCGGCGGCGTCGATGATCCGCACGTTGCCGATGTTGCCGGCACGGATGATGTCTTGCTCTTGCACCCGGTTGAGCAGGTTGGTGTAGGTCTGGGTCGTCACCTGCATGTCACGGGTAAGGCGCAGCAGCTCTTGCTGAGTCTCCGGCAGCTGGCCGACTTCGCCTTGCAGCTTGGCCTTTTGTGTTTCGAGCTGGCTGATTTGCTGGCTCAGGGCGACCGACTGTGGGTGCTGGCGGGTGTACAGGCGGTCCAGGTCGGTGCGTTTCAGGCGCAGCTCGGACAGCTGGTTGTCATAGGTGACCACTTGGTCGAGCAACGCGCGGGTTTGCTGGCCGATGTCCACCGAGTGAGTGCGCAGCTGGAATTCGTGCAGCGCCTCCTCGGACTTTTCCAACTCGGCGCGAACCACCGGCAACTGTGAACGCAAGAAGTCCAGCCGCTGCGCCGCTTCCGCGGAACTGCGCTCGATGTTCTGGCGCACGTAACGGTCACTCACTTCCTTGACCAGCAGCACCGCCTTGGCGGGGTCTGGGTCCTGGATGGACAGGTAGACGATGCCCGAGTCCTTGCCGGCTTCGCTGACCTTGAGTTTCTCCTGATACTCCAGCGCGGTGGCCAATTCGCGGTTGCGGACCACGCGGAACTCGGTGCCCGGGCGAGCGCGCAGGGCGTTTACCAGCAGAGTAACGCCGGCGCCCTGGCTGGCCTCGCCCACCTTGCCTTGCAGCAGGGGCTGGCCGTCCGGGTCTTGCAGGCTATAGCTGCCATTGGCGCCAGCGACCAGTACCAGCGGCAGGCCGAGCAGCGTATTGGGGATTTCCAGCGCGCCGACCGAAAGGGTCTCGCCACCCCAAGCGAAGCGGCCAAGGCCCAGCGGTGGCGTTGCCAGTTGGCCGTTGGCCGGCTTGAACTGGCGGGCATACCACTTGCCGACACCGGGCAAGTAACGCGGCGTAGCCACGATATCCAGCCTAAGGTCGCTGATGACCCGGCCCAGCACCGCGCGCGACTTGATCAGCTCGATCTCGGTCGCTGCCTCCGACACCGAGGTCGGCTTGCTGTTGAACACCGGGGTGGCGTCCAGGCCGATTTTCTTCGGTTCGATCTGGATCATCGCATTGGCCTGGTACACCGGCGTGGCAATGATCGCGTAGGCGATCCCGACCAGGGTGCAGAGCCCGACCACCCAGCCGATCAGCGCCTTATGGTCGAACAACATGCGCAAGATGCTTGCGACGTCGATCCGGGCGTCCTGTTGGGTTTCCAGGCTGGAACGGGTCATTGCGGTCATGGTGTCGCTCCTGGGCCAAGGCTTGCGGCGCTGGCGATCGGGTCTGTGTGAAGGCAGGTGGTGAGGTAAACGGGCGCGCGCATGGTCAGCCTCGCCCTATTGGCAAGGCCAGGCGCCGGAACAGGTTGCGGCTGACATTGGTGGCCACCAGCGCCAGTGCGCTGAGTTTCTGCCAGGGCGATACCGCCGCCAGCGATAGCCCGAACAGTTGGGTCAGAAAATGCTCGTAGAGCGCCTGGTGGCCGCGGTGGTGGTAGTAGTTCGCCAGGCAGGCGGCGGTTTGCAGGCTCATGTGCAGTTTTTTCTTCTCGCTGCGCATGGAGAAGATCCCGCCGCTATGCACGCGGTAGCCACCGGCGCCGATGTTGGCCATGTACTTGCCCTTGCCGTGGGCGCCAAGCATCGACCACCAGCACACGTCCATCAGCGGCGCCAGCTCCAATTCGCGCGGCAGTTCGTGCAACAGGTTGCGGAAGCAGGCGGTGAGGGTGGAGATGCGTCGGCCCTGCATCAGTTCCAGGCTGCTGGCGTCGCGCTGGTAGCGGTGGCCCAGCTGCAGGCCCTGTTCACCCTGCTCGTCGACCATGACCGCGTCGTGGTAGGTGATGACGTAGTCGGGGTGGCCTTCGAGGAAACTCACCTGCTTTTGCAGCTTGAGCGGGTCGGTCCAGTAATCGTCGCCATCGCAATACGCCAGGTAGCGCCCCTTGGCCATGTTGAACAGGGCCGGGAAGAACAGCTTGCCCTGGCGATACTGGTTCTGCTCGTGCAGCACCGGCCGGATCAGGCTCGGGTAGCGCTCGGCATAGGCCCGGATGATCTCGCGGGTGCCGTCGGTGGAGGCGTCGTCGTTGATCAGGATCTCGAAGGGAAAATCCGTCTGCTGGGCGAGGAAGCTATCGATCGTCTGCGCGATGAAGGCTTGCTGGTTGTAAGCCGGGCAGACCACGCTCACCAGCGGCTCGCGCGCATCGCCCCAGCCCTGCATGATGTTTTGTTCGGTTCTGATGCTCATCGTCCCACGCTCGGTTTGCTGAACAGAAGAATCACCCGGGCGGCGAGCAAACGGTCGCTGCCGGCGACCAGCGCCAGCGTGACCAGGCCGCACACCGCCAGGCCGGCCAGGGTCAGCAAGCGATCCTCCCCGGCCGTGAGGCGCACAACAGGTTCGGTGAGCGCCAGGCCCACCAGGGTCATCAGGCTGATTCGCAGAATGTCCTTGAGCCATACGCCGTGCAGCGCAGGGGCCAGGTGGCGGTGCACCACCCGCGGCCAGATGGCGAACGACAGCAGCCTGAGCACGAACCAGGCGGCGGCCGCGCCGAGGGCGCCGCAGGTGTCGATGGCCAGCACCATCACCGGCACCGTAATCGCCGCGGACACCACGCTGTACCACACGTGCAGGCGGATCTGCCCGTAGGCGTACTGCAAGTGGTATTGAAAGGTGCTGGCGGCCATGATCGCGCTGCCCAGGGCGTACCAGAACAGGATCAGCCGGCCCCATTCGGCCGCGGCGCGGTCGCCGCTCCAGGCATAGAGCAGATCTCCGGCATGCACGGCCATCACGCTCGCCAGCGGGAACAGCAAGGTGCAGGTAAAGCGGTTGGCGCCCAGGTACAGCTGCTGCAGTTCCTTGTCGCGCCCCTCTGCAAGCAACACGGTCATGCGTGGCAGCAGGGTTTGCACCAGCGGGTTGATCAGCATCAGGATGCCGGTGGTCATCAATGCCACCAGCGAGAAGTAGCCGTATTCGGTCAGCAGCAACCGCTCGGATAACAGGATTTTGTCCAGCTGGGTCAGCACGATCCACAGCACCGAGGTAAACGAAAGGCTCAGCGCGAAGGGCACGATGGGCTTGACCAGCGCCCAGTTGAACCCGCTCAGCGGCGAGGGCCTGGGCAGGCGGGAGTAAGCCTTGACTGCGAAGATCAGCGTTTCGATCAGCGCCACACCCAGCTGGAATTCAAAGAACACCAGCGCGTCCTGGGATACCACGGCTACCAGGAACAACCCGCCGAAATAGCGCAGCGTGGTGATCACCACGTTGGCGCCGTTGAGCCAGCCATGCAGCTCCAGCCCTTGCAGGCCGCTTTTATACAGGGTGGCATAAAGGCGCAGCGCGACCATCCAGCCCATCAGAGTGATGCACTGCACGATGGTCGCTGTGTCCAGCGCCTGAGCGTTGAGCCAGTGCGCGGCGATCCAAGGGCCGCCCAGGTAAACCGCCAGCACCGTGACCAGGGTCAGCGGCAGGAAGATCAGCTCGAAAGAGCGCAGCAGCCAGCCGCTGTCACGGCTGCCCGCGTGCCCCGCATGCTGATGATGGGCGATCTGCCGCACCAGCGAGGGCGACAGGCCCACGTCGAGCAGTTGCAGCCAGGTCTGTAGCACGGTGTAGAACCCGATCAGCCCATACACCTCCGCCCCGAGATGGCTGAGGTAGAACGGCATGATCAGAATCCCGATCAGCAGTGTGTACGCCTGCCCCATGTAGTTGAGGGTGGTGTTCTGGAAGATCGAACGGTGTGTGCTCATGGCGGGCCCCGAGACTGTCATTTAGAGGGCCCTGCGCAGCGGCGCCAGGGATAGGCGCGGCGCGTCGCACAACGGCAACAGTGTGTCGACGATGCGTTGCTGGACCTGCCGGCCCAGGCCCGGGTAGATGGGCAGGCACAGCACGCGCTGGGCCAGCCCACGGGACACCGGTTGCGGCCGCTGCGGCTGCAGGTAATCGATCGTGTCCAGCGACGGGTAGAAGTAGCGGCGTGGGTTGATGTCCGCTTCCTGCAGGGCCGCGCGCGCGGCGAGCATCTGCCGGTGGCTGGCCAGGGCGACCGGGAAATAGCTGAAGTTCGGTTCGCTATCCGGCGTGGGCTGTTGCAGCTGCAGGTGATCGCCCAGGTGGCGCTGGTAGAAGTCGCCGATTTCCGCGCGCTGCTCGAGGATCAAGGCGATGTCATCGAGGATGCACAGGCCCATGGCCGCGGAGAATTCATTGAGCTTGGCATTAGTGCCCAGCCCTTCGATGGTCTCGAAGTCGGCGATGCCGAAGTTGGTCATCAGCCGCACGCGTTCGGCCAGGTCGTCGTCGTTGGTAACGACCGCGCCGCCTTCGATGGTGTGGAACAGCTTGGTGGCGTGGAAGCTCAAGGTGCTCACGTGGCCGCGGTTGAGCACCGATTGCCCGGCATGGCGCACACCGAAGGCATGGGCGCCGTCATAGATGACCTTGAGCCGGTGCAGCTGCGCGACCCGGTCAATGGCATCCACCGCGCAGGGATTGCCGAACACGTGGGTGGCGACAATGGCGCTGGTGTCGGCTTGCAGGCTGGCTTCGATCCGCTTGGGGTCCAGGTTCCAGCTTTGCGGGCAGATGTCGGCGAACACAGGGCGGATGTGTTCCCACTGCAAGGTACTGCTGGTGGCAACGAAGCTGAACGGCGTGGTGACCGCGCTGCCGGCGAGCCCCAGGGCGCGGTAGGCCACTTGCAGCGCCAGGGTGCCGTTGCTGACCAGCACGATGTTGCGCACGCCAAGATAATCCTTGAGCCGTTCTTCCAGCTCGCAGCACAGTGGGCCGCGGTTGGTCAGCCAGCGCGAGGCATAGATGCCGTCGACGTACGCCTTGAATTTTTCAGGGTTGCCCATGTACGACTTGGTGACGTTGATCATGCGGAGCGTCCTTGCGCATGCCCTGCGCGGCTGGCTGTCGAGGTGACGGCGTGGCGTGCGACAGGGTTCACGTGGCGGGGCCTGAATGGGCAACGCTGCGGCGGGCCCGCTGCTGGTTGAGCTTGAGGATAAGCCGGGTGGCCAGGCTGCCAGCGTGCGGGTCGCCGTAGTGGAACAGGGCAGTGGCCCGTTGCACATGGGGGCTGCACGGTTGATTGGCGTGGAGGCTGCGGTAGCCCCAGAAGAGGTAGAGGTTGCCGGGCACCAGCGTCAGGGTGCGCGGTTTGAACCAGCCTGCTTCGATACCACGGCTGAGCACCCGGCGGCTGACCTTGTTCTGCAGCAGGGCTTTCTCCAGCACGTTGGTAGCCACGTTGGCTCGTACCGGGCGCAGGTTAGGGAACATCACCAGGTCGCCGCGCTGCTCGCCTTCCTCGGGGATGAAAATCGGCACCAGCACGGTGAGCAGCGTCGCATCGTAGTGGAAGGCGTTGGACTCCCGCGCACCGCTACCCCCCTGCACGCAACGCAGCACCGGGAACACTTCGTGGCTAGCCGCCGGCGTGCCAGTGGCGTGCCGGTGCAAGTGGTCGAGGGTGGCGGTGAGCTCTGTCGAGGCCGCCAGCCGCGCCATCGGGCTACCGGCCAGCGCCTTCAAGCCGTGGTAGGCGAAATATCGGCCATCGTGCCGGGCAGCTTCGCGCGTCACGTACTGGCGCATTTCATCCAGGGCCTGGTCGGAAAACGCCTGCTCGATAACCGCGTGCCCATGCTGGTCCATGTCATTGACCAGAAGTGCGATTGAAGTAGGGTCGTTGCTGAACAATGGCGACATGGGAAGGCACTCTATCCGTGAATGAACGCTTAACTTTAAAACCGAAGCAGCACACTTCGGGCAAAGCTACCGCCAGGTCCGATAGTTCTTTTGGACCCAAACTTCTTATTGCCGTTATGTAACTTGCAAATACACTACCGCCCTCCCTGTATATCGGGTGCTTAATAAGCGTGGGCAAAATCACACATCAAGCCGGTGCCAGGAACGCCGAATTTCAATGCGTTCTTCGCGGGGCAGCCTGAAGGGGGTCAAGCAAGGTTTTTAGTAGGATGGCTTCGTGCCATTCGCTGAGGTCTTCGCCGCAGGTAGGGTGATATATCGGTTTTTCGTAGCAGGCTGTCAATCGTTTAAAGCAAAAAAATCGGCACAAAGCCGGTTTCACTTCTGATACATACCTAACTTATTGAAAAATAATAATTTTAAAATTTGACGCCATCGTATTGATGGCATTTTGGCCGATAATGATGGCCAGTGGGGCAAAACCATTGATTTCAGGGAAGAAAACACCCGCAAGCCCTTGATTGGCGGGCCTTGTCACAGGGTAGGCGGAGTGGTGTTGAAGCGGAAGGGGCTAAATTTACGTCGCCAGTTTATCGGCGGCGGCGAAATAAGCCCCAAGGGAGGTGGCAGGAAATTGACTTACTCGTGGCTTCGCCGATAAAGGCTACTGCGCCGGTCCGTGAGGTAGGGGGTGGCTTGCCGCAGCGCAGCCAAGTGCTCGGGGTCCAGGTCCACAACCAACAAGCCTTCTTCGGTTTCGTTGAGCGCTATCTGCTCTCCTGCAGGGCCGCACAAGCTGCTCAGGCCGCAGTAGCGCAGCTCGCCTTCGTCGCCACAGTAGTTCGCGTAGGCCAGGTAGCAGCCGTTCTCGTAGGCCCTGGCACGCACTGTCACCTGAGCGACCACTTCGAAGCCGGCCATGTTAGCGGTGGGCACCACTATCAGGTCGGCCCCGGCCAGGGCCAGCTCACGCACTGCTTCGGGAAACTCAACGTCGTAGCAGATCAGCAGCCCAAGCTTCCAGCCGCCCAGTTCAGCGACCGGGAAGCCGCCATCGCCGGGGCTGAACATGGCCCGATCAAGGCTGCCGAACAGATGCGCCTTGCGGTAGTCGAGCAGTCGCTCGCCGTCGCGGTCCACCAGCTGCGCGGCGTTGTAAACGGCCCCGTCGGGGCCTGCTTCGGGGTAGCCATAGGCTATGGCCAGGCCATGGGCCTGGGCGATGGCTGCAATGTGTACGGGTGCTGGCCCATCGGGCGCCTGAGCGTGGGCGGCAGCGGCCTGCGCGCCGATGTTGTAGCCGCTCAGGAACATCTCCGGGAATACCACCAGCTCGGCGCCACGGCGTGCGGCCTCGGCGGCCCATGCCTCGAGGCGCGCCAGGTTTTCGACCGGCAGGTTGGGCCCTGCAGGGCCCTGATACAAGGCGATTCGCATGGGGTCAATCCGGCAGGGCAACGGGGCCCAGCGTGTCGAACACATCGCCAGGGCCGGGGTTGTTCGGGCTCGTCTTGCCGCCGAAGTGGTTCATGATCCCCCACACCGCGTTAAGCGAGGTCTGCACGGCGCCCTCTACCCAGGCGGGCGTCCAGGACACGTCGTCGCCGGCAATGAAAATGCCCCGCTGCTCGGCGGGCATGTCCTTCTGAACGAAGTGCGCATACATCCGTTGGTTGTAGCGGTAATGCCCTGGCAGCGCGCCCTTGAAGGCGCCGAGGAAGTGCGGGTCTGCCTCCCAGGAAACGGTGATGGGGTCGCCGATGATGTGCCCGGCGATATCTACCGTCGGGTAGATCTTCTTCAGCGCGTCCAAGGCCAGCTTTACCCGCTTTTCTACCGGGTGGGGCAGCATCTTCAGGGCGTCGCTCATCCACGAATACGACAGGCAGATCACCCCCGGCTTGCCCTCGCCGTTGTCGAACAGGTAAGTGCCGCGGGTCAGGCGGTCGGTCAGGGTCATGCTCATGGTGTCGCGGCCGGTGACCGGGTCTTTATCCTTCCAGAACGGGCGGTCCACCATCACGAAGGTTTTCGAGGACTGCATGTAGCGGGTGCGGTCCAGCGCCATCCACATCTTCTGGGAGAACAGCGATTCCTCGCATTCGATCTGCGTGGTCAGCAGCCAGCTTTGGCAGGTAGCGAGCACCGCCGGGTAGGTCCGGGTATGGCCCCACACGTCAGTGACGGCGAACTGGCCGTTGTCCGCGCGTGCGACCTTCTGTACGCCACAGCGCGGCGCGCCGCTGTGCAGGCTGCTCAGGCTGGTGCCCTCGGGCCAATGGGCGCAACGCTCCGGCACGTGGCGCCAGATGCCCAGCGGCACCTGCTCCACGCCGCCGACCACCAGGTGCTGATGGTCGTCGCAATTGGTCATCACTACCCGGAGGATTTCCAGCATCGAGTTAGGGAAGTCCGAATCCCAGCCGCCGGTGCCGAAGCCTACCTGGCCGAACACTTCCCGGTGCTGGAAGGTCAGGCCGGCGAAGGACTTGGACGTCGCCACGAAGTCGTAGAAGGTGCGGTCGTCCCATAGCGGCACGAGCGAATCCCACAGGGCCTTGAGGCGGGTGGTGTCGCGGTCACGGATCGCCTGCTGGATCTCGCCAAAGTGCGCTCGCTCTTGCAGTGCGTCGGCCCAGGCGTCGGCCACTTCATGGAACAGTGGCGGCAATTCGGCAACGCTCTCGGCGTAGTAGGTCTGCCCCTCCAGGTCGATCACCGTGCTGCCGGAGGCAGCGGTCAGGGGGTTAGGGAAGGGCTGGGTTTTCAGGCCGAGCTTGTCGACATAGTGATAGAACGCCGTGGACGACACTGGGAAGCGCATGCCGCCCAGCTCGGCAATGATGCCTTCGGCACCTTCGAAGGGCTGCGAGCGAAGCCGGCCGCCCAGGCGGGAGGCCTCGTACACCACGGGGCGCAGGCCGAGCTTCATCAGCTCGTAAGCAGCCACCAGGCCCGCGATGCCGGCGCCGATGATCGCCACCTCTTTGCCATGGTTCGCTTCGGGAATGGTGCCCAAGCCGTCCGGATGTTCGATCCACTCGTCAAAGGCGAAGGGGAAGTCCGGCCCGAAGATGGTGATCGGCTTATCGAAGCCGGCAGGATGGCGGTTAGGCTTGAGCATGAACACCTCGCAAGAATGCAGTCCGAACAGTATAGAAAGCGCTGGCGGGCATTCTAGGCGGGTGGGCACACGTTATTAAGACGCAGAGTGTTGGCTTTATGTACGTTTTCCGGTCTAAATGACCAGAGTGCTAAGCAATATGACGAAAAGCGTTACTGGGCAGGGTTTAGCGAGACGCTGCTGTGTTGCTCTGTAGATGCGAGGCTCTGCCCGTGCTGGCGCCTGCGCGGAATGGCGCCTACAAACCTCTTCCCGGCCAAGGGGGCGTGTCAGCCGCGGCCGCGATCGATCTTGGTGCTGAGGATGATCGAGGTGGTGGTCTTTTCTACGCCTTCCAGGGCGCCGATCTGGTCCAGCAACTCGTCGAGCTGTTCGGGGGAGTCGCTGCGCAGCCAAGCCACGTAGTCGAACTCTCCGCTCACCGCGCACAGCTGCTGGATCTGCGCCATGGTTCCCAGGCTCTTCAGCACGTCTCGGCCGGCCTTGGGCTGCACGGTGATCCCCACGTAGGCTTGTAGCCCGCCACTCAAGGCCCGCTGGGCCAGGCGCACGCCATACCCCACGATCACGCCGCTGCGCTCGAGCCTGGCGAGGCGCGAGGTTACGGTCGTGCGGGCAATGCCCAGTTTACGGGCGAGAGTCGCAACGCTTTCGCGGGCATTCACCTGCAGGGCGGCAATCAATTGACGGTCAACCCCGTCGAGGGCAAAAGCGCTTTGGTCGTTCATTGGTGCTCAAGCAGATAGAGGCATAGGGCTATCCTAGTAAACCGCGACCCATCAGTCACTCGTTATCTAGGGTTAAAATCCATATTGGATCAAAAATCTTATTTCTGCACTTTTGGCGCGTCGAATAATTAAAGTCTGCACTTTTCATTTTTTTGGCGCCAAGGGTGTGGCGAAACGCCATCTATCGATTTATTAATTTGAAGTGGCAAATAAATAAATATCGCTATAGTCGCCTCTGATTCGGCAGGAGCACATTGCCATGGCATTGACGCAGGGAAAGTTGTTAGAAGCCGTGCCCCCTTTGGTTGTGGATCTGGACGGGACTTTATTACGTTCGGATTTATTACTTGAAACCTTTCTGGCTTACATAAGAAAAACGCCCACGGGTGTTTTCTCTTTGATCGGTTGGCTGGCCGAAGGCAAGGCGGGGCTTAAGGAGGGGCTGGCCCTGGCGACGGACCTGGATGTCAGCGTGCTGCCTTACGATCCACAGGTGCTCGCGCTGATCCAGGCCGAACGGCTCAGTGGCCGCACCATCGTGCTCGCCACGGCTAGCCATCGGCTGCTGGCCGAAGGCATTGCTGCGCATCTGGGGCTGTTTGACCGGGTATATGCCACCGAGGCTGGGCTGAACCTATCCGCGAAGCACAAGCGTGACCTGTTGGTGAAGGCTTTCGGCGAGGGCGGGTTCGACTACCTGGGCAATTCCAGCGACGACCTGGCGGTATGGAAAAGCGCGCGCGAGGCGGTGGTGGTCAACCCCGACGCGGGCGTGGAACGCCGTGCCCGGCAGACGGCACGCGTTACCCAGGTGATCGACTCCAACCCGCCGAGCCTGCGGTTGTGGCTCAAGGCCCTGCGCTTGCATCAGTGGGCGAAGAACCTGCTGATTTTCGTGCCGCTGCTGGCGGCGCATCTGCTCGGGCAGCCACAGCAGTTGCTCAATGGGCTGTTCGCTTTCCTGTGCTTCGGCGTGTGTGCCTCCAGCGTGTACGTGCTCAACGACCTGCTCGACCTCAACGACGACCGCCATCATCGCACCAAGCGTAATCGCCCCTTCGCCAGTGGCCGGCTGCGCATCGGCCATGGCCTGCTGGCCGTGCCGCTGTTGCTTACGCTAGCCTTCGGCAGCGCCGCGATGCTGTTGCCGTGGCAGTTCTCTGCCGTGCTGGCCGCCTATTACCTGCTCACCCTGGCGTATTCGCTCTACCTCAAGCGGCAGATGACAGTCGATGTGATCGTGTTGGCCATGCTGTACACCGCGCGCATCATCGCCGGCGTCGCTGCCTTCAGCGTGCCGCTGACATTTTGGATACTCGCCTTTTCCATGTTCATCTTCCTCAGCCTGGCGCTGGTCAAGCGTTACGCGGAGCTGCGCGAGGCCCGCTCTCGCGACGTGCAGGCGATGACCCGCGGCCGCGGTTATTACCCCGGGGACCTGGACATGATCGCCTCCCTCGGCGCCGCCTCGGGTTACCTGGCGGTGATGGTGCTGGCGCTGTATATCCACGACGGCGCAACCGCCTCGCTATACAGCCTGCCCCACGTCATCTGGCTGGCCTGCCCGCTGCTGCTGTTCTGGATCACTCGGGTATGGATGCTCACTCACCGCGGGCAGATGAACGACGACCCCGTGGTGTTCGCCATTCGCGACCGCGTGAGCCAAGTGATCGGCGTGCTGTTCGGCCTGGTTTTCTGGATCGCCGCATGAGCCTTCTGCACTCCTGGGGCCGCGTGCCCGATGCCCCCCAGCGTGGCCACGGTTGCAGTTGGCGCAGCGAACTGCCCGCCAGCGTTGCCAGGGTGGTGGCGGACCACCGCAGCACCCTGCCTTACGGTAACGGCCGCAGTTATGGCGACAGCTGCCTGGCCAGCAGCGACCAGGTGTTGCAGATGCGCGGCTTGGACCGGTTGATCGAAGCGGACTGGGCCGGCGGCGTGGTGCAGGTCGAAGCGGGCATGACCCTGGCCGAATTGCTGGCGCTGGCCATTCCGCGAGGCTGGTTTTTACCAGTCACGCCCGGCACGCAGTTCGCCACGGTGGGCGGTGCCATCGGCAATGACGTGCACGGCAAGAACCATCATCGCCGCGGCACCTTCGGCAACCATTTGCTGAGCTTCGGGTTGCTGCGTCATGGCGAGCCCGTGGTGGAGTGCAGCCCGGACGACAACGCCGAACTGTTCGCCGCCACCATCGGCGGCCTGGGCCTGACCGGGTTGATCTGCTGGGCCAAGGTTCGGCTGATCCCCGTTCGCGCCAGCCAGATCAACACCCGCACGGTGCGCTTCGGCGGCCTGGCGGAGTTCTTCGCGCTCTCCAGCACCCTCGACAGCCAGCATGAGTACGCCGTGGCCTGGGTCGATTGCATGGCCAGCGGGGCGCAGCGGGGGCGGGGGGTGTATATCGTGGGCGATCATGCCCGCTACGGTTCGCTGGAGGTCGGCGAACGACGCAAGCTGGGCGTGCCCTTCGCGCCTCCGGTGTCGCTGGTCAACCGCTACTCGCTCAAGCCGTTCAACAGCCTTTACTGGCGCGCGCACCCCAAGGTGCTGACTGACGGCCGTAGCCACTACGAACCGTTCTTCTATCCGCTGGACCGCATTCTGCACTGGAACCGGATCTACGGCCGGCGCGGGTTCCAGCAATACCAGTGCGTGGTGCCGGAAAGCACTTCACAGGATGCCCTGAGCGAAGTGCTCAGCCAGGTTTCAGCGGCAGGGCAGGGGTCGTTCCTGGCTGTGCTCAAGCGTTGCGGCCACCTGCGTTCTCCAGGGCTGTTGAGTTTCCCGATGCCGGGCACGTCGCTGGCATTGGACTTCCCGCAAAGCACCGAACTGGGCGCGCAGTTGTTCCCTCGGTTGGACGCCATCGTGCGCGAGGCCGGCGGGCGTTTGTATCCGGCCAAGGACGCGCACATGAGTGGCGCTGATTTTCGCCATGCCTATCCCGCCTGGGAGCGCGTGGAAGCCCTGCGCGACCCCACGCTTATGTCTCGTTTCTGGAAAAGGGTCATCGTATGAAAAAGGTGCTGATCATCGGCGCGACCTCCGCCATCGCCAGCGCCTGCGCCCGGCTGTGGGCTGGGGAGCACTGCGAATTTTTCCTGGTGGCCCGCAGCGAGGAGAAGCTCGAGCTGACCGCCGCCGACCTGCAGGCGCGCGGGGCGGGCCGTATCCATCGCTACCTGATGGACGCCATGGCGTTCGATGAGCACCCCAGGATGCTTGGCCACTGCCTGGACGCGCTCGGGCAGATCGACATCGCCCTGATCGCCCACGGCACCTTGCCAGACCAGCCCCAATGCGAGCGTGAAGTGGCCGTGGCCATCGAGCAGTTCAATAACAACGCGACCTCGGTGATCGCCTTGGGCACGCTGCTCGCCAACCATTTCGAACGGCAGCGCTGCGGCACCTTGGCGGTGATCTCCTCGGTGGCTGGCGACCGCGGGCGCGGGTCCAATTACCTCTATGGCGCGGCGAAGGCGGCGGTCACCACTTTTTGCGACGGCTTGCAGGCGCGCCTGTTCAAGGTCGGCGTGCACGTGGTCACCATCAAGCCTGGCTTCGTGGACACCCCCATGACCCAGGGGCTGCCGTTGCCAGGCCCGCTGGTGGCGAGCCCTGCACGGGTCGCCCAGCGCATCGTGCAGGGCATTTCCAGCCGCGCGACCACCCTGTATGCGCCGGGGTTCTGGGCGTTGATCATGTGGGTGATCCGGGCCATTCCACAGCCGCTGTTCAAGAGGCTCAAGCTGTGAACACGGTGGCGGCGGGCTCGGCCTGGCACTACCGCGCCGTGGCCTTGAGCGTGGTCGCCTCGGCTGTGGCCTACCTGGTGTTTTCGCTCTGGGCCGGTTGGCAGCCGGTGAGCCATGCGGTGTTGGCCGTGGGCGTGGGCGGCACGGTGCTGGCCTTGGGGATGAGCTTGCTCAACTACGGGCTGCGCTTCCTCCGCTGGCAGACCTACCTGCGGCTGATGGAACAGCCCGTGCCATGGCGTCCAAGCCTGGCGATTTACCTGGCAGGCTTTGCCCTGACCACCACCCCAGGCAAGGCCGGCGAAGCACTGCGCGGGGTATTGCTCAAAAGCCATGGCGTGCCTTGGGCCAAGAGTTTTGCCGCCTTTTTCAGCGAGCGCCTATCGGACCTTTGCGCCGTAGTGCTGCTGACCCTGTTCGGCTTGAGCCTCTATCCACAGGCGCAGCCACTGATCTTTCTCGGCCTGGGCCTGGTAGCGGCGGGGTTGCTCGTGCTCTCCCAGGCCAGCCTGCTGCGCGCGGTGCAGGGCTGGTTGACGCGGCGCCCAGGTGCCCTGGCCCGCTTGCTGCGGGCGCCGGTGCAGGTTGTGCTGGAAGCTCAGCGCTGCCATCGCCCGGCTGTGCTGGCCGGCACCACGTGTTTGAGCGTCCTCGCCTGGAGCGCCGAGGCCGTGGCCTTTCACTGGATTCTGCTGTGGATGGGCGCGGACGTACCGCTGGCATTCGCCATGTTCGTGTACGCCCTGGCGATGCTCGCCGGCGCTATCAGCTTCATGCCCGGCGGCCTGGGCGGAACCGAGGCGGTGATGGTCGGGCTGCTGGTGTGGAAGGGCATGCCCGGCGCCGATGCCGTGGCGGCCACGGTGCTTATCCGCCTGGCGACCTTGTGGTTCGCGGTGGGCTTGGGCGCGTTCATGTTGATGCGCTTGCGACGCGCGCAGGCCACGGTTTAGTCGGTTCATGGAGAACAATGCGATGCGTCACGGACATTCCAATCAACTCAAGGGGCCCTGGCCCTTGCTGTTACTGGGCGCGGCCATCTTGGCCAGCTTTCTGGCCTCCAGCGGGCCGGTGCAATGGATGGACAACGGCATGTTCCTGGCCGATGCCACCATCGGGCGCTACTTCAGCGAAACACTCGGGCCGCTGGAGCATCCGCTGTACCAGTTCTTCAACACCCTAGTGTTCGAAGCCTTTGGCACCCAGGTGCTGAGCCTGCTCAACTCCATTCTGCTGGTGCCTCTGGCGGCGGCCGTTTACTGGCTGAGCCGCAACCTTGGCGCGCAGCGTAACCTCGCGCTGCTGGCCGCTACCGTAGCGGTGCTGTGCCATGCGGTGTTCTGGGTGTCGACCAAGGCCGAGGTGTATATCTTCCATGCCTTGTTCGTGGTGCTCGCCTACGCGCTGTACTTCGAGCGGCGCAGTGGCCTTGGAGCCACCGGCAAGTTGTTGGTGATCGGCCTGTTCACCGGCATGGCGGCCAGCATCCACCAGTTGACGTTCGTGGTGCTGATGCCGCTGTACCTGCGGCTGCTGGTGGAGCAGCGCGCGCGGATTTTGCTCACCGTGCCGGCCTTCGTGATCGGCTTCGTGACCGCTTACCCTGCCATGTTCAACGACCTGGACTCTGGCCTGAGCCTGATACAGATCGGCCGCCATTACCTGACTGGCGCTTCGCCCTTCGACAGCAACCCCAACTGGGAAGGGAGCATGCTGCGCTTCGACGCCATGTGGCATGAGAAGAACTCGGTGGCGCTGCTGTGCCTGTCGCTGATCGGGCCGCAGGCGCTGGGGCTTGTGCTGTTTCCCAAGGACCGCAAATTGCGCCTGGTGTGGTGGGCGCTGCTGCTGAACTTCGTGTTCGCCGCCTCTTATAACGTGAACGACCGCTTTACCTTCTTCCTGCCGGGGGCCGCGTTCGCCGCCATCCTGGGGGTGCTGCGCTTGCGCGACCTGTTGCCAGACACCCGCGCCGGGGCCTGGGTGCTGGGGCTGTCGGCGCTGTGCTCGCCGGCGGCATTGCTGGCGATGTGGGTGCTGTATGCCAATGGGGCGGTGCCCCTGCCGGTGCACAGCGAGGCACTGCCCTACCGCAACGACATCCACTATTTCATGGTGCCGTACTTGCGCGACCGCTCGGCGGAGGAATTTGCCCACTACTACGAAGCTTCCGCTCCGGCTGGGGCGTTGATCGTGTCCGACTGGACGCCCATGGGCGCGCTGCGCTCGGCTCAGGCCGCGGGTGAGTTACAGGGGCGCACGTTCGAAAGCTGCGATAACGCACGTGACCTTAGCCTGTACCTGCAAGGTGCCGGCGCCTTCCTGCCGCGCACCAGCTACTGCGACGGGCTCAAGGCCCGCTACCGGCTGGAAAAGCTGGTGGTGGGGTATCAGTTGCAGGGTAAATGACACCCGCGCAGGTGAAGCGTTGTATCCGGGGATAGGCCTGGTAAGCGCCAGGCCCGCCTGCGCGGGCACTGCCTGGCGCCGAGGCGCACGTAGAGCGTTGCGCCTACCAATGCCTTCGTTGACAGATGTGCCCCCTAGAACCGGTACGCCGCGTGCAGGTTACCGCTGTAACCGTGGCTGTCCTGGGCTTTGGACAGGCCTAGATCCAGGCCGGCGCTGAACGGGCCATCGACGGCGGCCAGGCCGAGGGCGCCGCTGACCAGGTTGCGGCTGTCATACGCCGAGGCCTGTTTCACGGTGTAACCTGCCACCTCACCTTCGCTGTTGACGCCTGGGTTGCCGAGGAACCGCTCGTAGCTCATGCGCGCCGTGGGTTGCACGCTGAACGCGCCGGCCTGGGTCGCCGGCAGCGCCAGCTTCACATCCAGCAGGGCGCTATGGGTCGTTTCGTTGAGGCTGGCCACATCCAGCGCCACCTCGCTGCCCTTTTCCTGGAACCCATGCAGGTTCACATGGGCACTGCGCAGGCCCACGGAAGGTTCCACCTGTACACCGCCCAGGCCCGCCAGGTAACCCAGGCGCAAGGTCGCGCCATAGAGGTTGCCGTGGGTATCGCCCTTGGCCGCGCCCAGGCCACCGCCTATCTGCCGTTTGCTGCTGTAGTCGACCCAGCCGGTGCTCAGGTCCGCCGCGAGGAAGGCGCCTCGGTCAAGGCTGCCCAGGCCATAGCGCGCACCTGTGGCGACATAGGCCAGGTCCGTGTCTGCGCTGGCGCCAGCGGCGCCCACCGAGCCCTTGCCGTAGCCAACGCTGGCGTAGCCGCTCAATTGCTCGCTCAGGCGTTGGGTCAAGCCAAACAGGCTGCCGCTGGTGTGCTCGCTGCTGCTGGCCGCGGTGGAGGAGCCATCGGTGCCCAGGTAGCTGGCGAGCCCGGTGGTCCAGACGCGGCGCTGGCCGACCCGAAGGTCCAGGCCATCGGCATAAGGCGCCAGTGCCGATTGCAGCAACGCCGGCTGGCGCAGCAGGTAACTGGCCGCGTCTGCGTGGAGCTGCCCGCCCACGGTGTTTTCCACGCCGCCCAGGGTGCCGGCGTCGATGGCCGATTGCAGGTAGTAGTTATAGGCGGTGTAGGCGCCAGACAGGCTGCTGTTTTGCAGGGCCAGCAACAGCCCGGCGCCACGCGAAGCATTGCCGCTCAAGCCGGCGGCGCCAGGCAGCGAAGCATATTCGACCAGCTTGGCGCGGAGCACGTAAAGGGTCGCCTGGGACAGCCCCAGCCCGCTCTTGAGGTAGTTATCCACCGAACCGTACAGGGTGGTTATCTCATCCAGCCCGGCTTGCAGGTAACTGGCATCGACCGTCAGCATCGGCTGGTAAATGGCTGCATACGCTGCGGGCATTGCCGCCAGGGTCGCGGCAACCCGGGCTGCGGTGTAGTCATTGGTGGCCAGGTAGTCCGCCATGATGGTGGCGCTGTCCACGCCGGCGATGCTCAGCAGCATGGCGGCGGTCCAGCCCGTGCGGTCTTTGCCGGCGGTGCAATGGAACAGCGCCGCGCCGTCCACGCTGGCCAGCTCATTGAACAAGGTGGCCAGTTGGCTGCGTGTGTTGGCATCGCTGACAAAGGCTTCGTTCATCTGCTGCATGTAGGCCATCGCGGCAGCGGCGCTGGTGATCGAAGCCGTGCCGGTGAGGCTGGCGGCACCCAGCACGTCGATGTTGGTATAGGTAGCACCGGTGGGCAGCACGTCGGGGGCGCTGGCGATCTCGCTGGCGGTGCGCAGGTCGAACACCGCGCTAATGCCCAAGGTGTTGACGGTGGCCAGGTCTGCGCTGGAAAGCGTTAACGCGTTGGACCGGTAGAACACGCCGGTGCGCAGGGTGCCGTCGTTGCTGCTGGTGTAGGCAGTGGTAGTGCCGGCGACGTCGCGGAAGTTGTCGGCGCTGGACAGCCGGGGCGTGGTGACCGTGGTCTCGGCAATGGCGCTGGCCAATGGAAAGCTGGCCATCGACAAAGACAGCACAAGGCGTGGAATCAAGATGCGATCTCTTTATAGGCATGTGGAGGCCGCACTGTAGGAGCGCGCTGTTGCAGCACAGTGACAGGCAGGCCAAGGAGCCATGTCTTTTTTGCCACCGGCCGACGGTACCGCGCGTAGGCTGACTGCCGTTTGTCCGGGTTATGGCAATTTGCCTTGAACGCGGCCTCGCTGTGCCCTGCCCAAATTGCTGTAAGGGGCACGTGCCCCGCCTGCCACAGCCGTGGCGCTCCGGGCCCAAGGCCTGTACCGCAAAGGACTCACGCTTATGCTTCCATCACGTTTGCTTCGTTGTGCCCTGGTTGCGGCGATCGCCACCGCCGGTGTGACCACTATCGCCGGCTGCGCCCGTGATCCGGAAAAACCCACGCTTTCCGAACTGGCGGTCAGCTCCACCAAAAGCCTGTTCCGTACCGATTCGGACATGCAGAAGGTGCTCAATGCTCAAGCGGCGTTCGACCCTAAAGCCATTGAGAAAACCACACCGGAAGAAGCCCGCAAGCAACCCACCATCGCCGACGCGGTGAAGCGTGTGCTGGCTGACCAGGGCCGCGACAGCAGCCCAACCGCACTGGTGCCAGGGGTGACCACCAAGGACATTACCGTCGCGGGCGCCGCGGGTACGCTTCCGGCAACGGTGTATACCCCGGCAGGCACTGGCCCCTTCCCGGTGGTGCTGTATTTCCATGGCGGCGGCTGGGTCATCGCTGACCGCAACGTATATGACGGTGGCGCCCGCGGGCTGGCCAAGCAGGCCAATGCCATTGTGGTGTCCGTGGACTATCGGCAAGCGCCTGAGCACAAATTCCCTGCCGCACATGACGACGCTGTGGCCGCCTGGCGCTGGTTGAGCAGTAACGCCGCGAGCCTGGGGGGCGATCCGAAGCGCCTAGCCCTGGCCGGTGAGAGCGCCGGCGGCAACCTGGCGGTGGCCACTGCCATTGCCGCGCGTGACAAGGGCCTGGCCGCGCCCAAGCATGTGCTGGCGGTGTACCCGGTCGCCCAGACCAACACCGACACCGAGGCTTACCTGAAGTACGCCGACGCCAAGCCGCTGAACCGGCCGATGATGCTGTGGTTCGTCGCTCACGTGACCAACAGTGCCGCAGACCTCAAAGACCCCCGCCTGGACCTGGTGCACGCCAACCTCAAAGGCTTGCCGCCGGTGACCATCGTCAACGCCGAGATCGACCCCCTGCGCGACGATGGCGCTCAGCTGGAGACCGCCCTGCGTAACCAAGGCGTGAGCGTGGAACGCAAGCTGTACGACGGTGTGACTCACGAATTCTTCGGCACCGCCGCGGTGGTAGAGAAAGCGCAAGAGGCGCAGGCATATGCCGGTGCGCGGTTGAAGGGGAGTTTCTAAGCCGGCCCATGGGCCGAATGGCGAGGTTATTCGGCTCACGGAATGAGCCGAATACGTTGGGCTGGCCGTTACCCGTTGTTAGCTGCCATCAGCGCATTAAGCTCGCCGTAGGTATGGCCTTTCAAGGACTGGGTATCGAGCTGGCCGTTGCTCAGGAAGCCTGCGGCCAGCGAACCCAATGCGCCGTACAAGAATTGGGCAATGGCTGAACCCGTGCTAAGGCGCCGCACGCCAAGGCGTTTGAGCTCATCCAGCGAAGGCAGCCCATCCAAATGCAGCAGGTTCACCGGCAAGGTGGTTTCCTTGCACAACGTGGCAATTTCTTCGGCATCGGCCAAGCCTATTGCGAACAGCCCGTTCGCCCCGGCGTTGGCATAGAGCGCGGCGCGTTCCAGGGTTTTCTCTAGGCGCTGCTCGGCTGGGAAGAGGTTTTTCCGGTAAACGTCGGTGCGGGCGTTGATGAACAGGTTCACGCCGCGCTGATCCGCTGCCTTTCTTGCCGCTTCGATCTTGCGCACGAGCAACTCCGGCGCTGCCACGCCGTCTTCGATATTGATCCCTACGGCGCCCGCGGCGACTACAGCATCGATGACGCGGGCCACTTGCGCGGGTTCATCCGAATAGCCGCCCTCAACGTCCACCGTCAGCGGCACGCTCAGCACCCGGGCCATGGATTCGACCGTGGTGCGCAGCAAGCCCAGCGGCAACTGGTCACCGTCGGGGTAGCCGTGCGTCCAGGCCATTGCCGCGCTGCTGGTGGCCACCGCTGTGCCGCCCAGGCGCTCCACGATGCGCGCGCTGCCAGCGTCGGCAACGTTGGCCAGGACCAATAGACCGTTGTGGTGGAGGGTGTGAAAGCGGGTATCCATTGCCATGAGGTTGCTCCGTTGAATGCGTTGTTGGCCTGCTGAAGAACGTTCGAAAGGCAGCATAGACCCAACGCAGCGCTACGTGCTCGCCGAACGATAAGTCCGGCTGATAGCAATCCACAAGCAGCACATACGCGCGATCAAGTGTCCAACACTGTCTAGGCCAATGGCTGGTCGCCGGTTGGGATGCCTACTTTAATAAAGTGAATCTCCCAAGGCATGCAGGCCGGCCAGCGGTTATTCCTGAGCACTCCCGAGCGAGCCAGATAGGCCTAGCCCGGCCCTGCACGCCATCCAAACGATCCTTCGAAGGATACCCATGAGCACACCAGCCACCCCCATGCCGCCTGGCGTTGTCGACGCAGCGCCGCGCTATCCGCTGACGCTACGCGTCAACGGTCAGGAAACCCACGTTCAGGTCGAGGCCTGGGTGACGTTGCTGGATCTGCTGCGCGAACAGCTGCAGCTTACCGGTAGCAAGAAAGGCTGTGACCAAGGCCAGTGCGGTGCCTGCACCGTGCTGGTCAATGGCAAACGCATCAACGCCTGCCTGACGTTGGCGGTCATGCAAAATGGCCGCGACGTCGTCACCGTCGAGGGCCTGGCGGGCGGCGACACCTTGCATCCGCTGCAGCAGGCGTTTATCGATCACGACGCTTTCCAGTGCGGCTATTGCACTCCGGGCCAATTATGCTCGGCGGTCGGGTTGATCCACGAAGGCGAGGCTAAAAGCGCTGTGGAGGTCCGCGAACTCATGAGCGGCAACCTCTGCCGTTGCGGTGCCTACCCGCAGATCGTCCAAGCCGTGACCCAAGTCATGGGCATCTCGGTTTGCGCCGAGAGCACTGATCGCAGCGTCGTGGTGGGGACGGTGCCAGCATGAACCCTTTCTCTTACGTCGCGCCTACTGATGCCGTCGAGGCCCTAGCCGCCCTCGGCGATCATGAAAGCAACGGCATGGCCCTCGGCGCTGCCAAGTTCATCGCGGGCGGGACCAACCTGCTCGACCTGATGAAAGAGAACGTGATGCGGCCCGCGCGCCTCATCGACATCAACGGCTTGCCCTATGAGCGCATCGAGGAGACGGCGAGCGGGGGGCTTATGCTGGGCGCGCTCGCTCGCAATGCCGACACGGCGTATCACCCGGCTGTGCGCTCGCGTTATCCGCTGCTGAGCGCCGCCATCCTCGCCGGCGCCTCGCCGCAGTTGCGTAATATGGCAACGAACGGCGGCAACCTGCTACAGCGCACTCGTTGCTATTACTTCTACGACTCCACCGTGCCCTGTAACAAACGGGAACCGGGCACTGGCTGTTCCGCCATAGGTGGCTTGAGCCGCCAGCACGCGATCCTGGGCGCGAGCGAGCATTGCATCGCCACGCATCCGTCTGACATGTGTGTGGCTCTGGCCGCGCTGGGCGCTATCGTTCATGTGCAGTCACCCTCGAGCAGCCGGCAGATACCCTTCGCTGACTTCCATCGTTTGCCTGGCGACCGTCCCGACCAAGATACCCACCTAGCGTTCGACGAACTCATCACCCACGTTGAGCTGCCCGAGGCGCGAGGCTTTGCCGGCCATTCTGTGTATCTGAAGATTCGCGAGCGCGCATCCTATGCATTCGCGCTGGTCTCCGTGGCGGCTGCGCTCGAGTTGGCCGAAGACGGCAGCATTCGCCAAGCGCGTCTTGCGCTGGGTGGGGTGGCGCACAAGCCTTGGCGAGACACCGAAGTAGAGCAGGCGCTGATGGGTGCCATGCCAAGTGAGCCGGTATTCGCCAAGGCCGCCGATGCGTTGCTGCGCACCGCCCATGGCCAGGGTGCCAATGACTTCAAGATCCCCCTTGCCCATCGCGCGATCGTTCGCGCGCTAAGCCTGGCCGTGCAAGGCACCGTGACCAATACCGGCGAAAGGCTCAACGGCGAGGAATCTGTATGACCGATCTGATCGACGCACTCAATGCTCCAGTAGCGCCTGCTGGAACAGGTTATGTCACCAAAGGCATGTCGGTGTCCCGCGTGGACGGCCGTGACAAGGTCACCGGCGCCGCGCAGTACGCGGCTGAGCACTTCCCCGCTGACCTGGCCTATGGCGTGGTGGTCAACAGCAGCTTCGCCAAGGGCCGGATCGTCGGGTTTGACCTGGAGCAAGCGCTGGCCGTACCAGGGGTGATCGAGATCATTACCCATCAGAACCGGCCGAAGATGCGCGCTTTCGATCTGTCGTACAAGGACATGACGGCCCCAAGCGGCTCGCCTTTCCGGCCGCTGTACGACGAAAACGTGCGGTACAGCGGCCAACCGATAGCCCTGGTGGTGGCCGAAACGTTCGAGGCCGCGCGCTATGCCTCGTCGCTGGTGCGGGCCGAGTGCGCCGTGGAACCGCACGATACCAACCTGATGAATAACCTTCACCGCGGCTATAAACCGAGCCGGCTGAAGGCGGGTTATTCACCACCACCCGCCGAACGTGGCCATGCAGACGCCGCGTATGAGGCCGCGCCTGTGAAGATTGCCGCGACCTATTACAACGCCGTCGAGCACCACAACCCGCTTGAGCCGTTCGCCTCCACCGTGATCCGCGACGCCGATGGCCACCTGACCATTTACGACAAAACGCAGAGCTCGCAAAACAGCCGTTGGTATGTTTCGCATGTGTTCGGCCTGTCGAAGAAAAAGGTCACGGTACGCAACCCATACGTGGGCGGCGCCTTCGGCTCGGGGCTGCGGCCACAGTATCAGTTGCCGCTGGCCGTCATGGCCGCGCTCAAGCTCAAGCGTTCGGTGCGGGTGGTGCTCACCCGCCAGCAAATGTTTACCTTTGGCCACCGGCCCGAGACCGTCCAGCACCTCAAGCTCGCTGCAGAGCGTGACGGCACCCTGCGCGCCATCGTGCACGAAGCTATAGCCGAAACCTCGCGCATCGAGGACTACGTAGAGGTGGTGGTGAACTGGTCGGGGCAGCTTTACACCTGCGACAACGTACGGCTTGGCTACCGACTGGTGGACCTTGACCAATACACGCCGATCGATATGCGTGCGCCTGGCGCCGCGCATGGTGTGCATGCGCTGGAAGTGGCGATGGACGAACTGGCCTATGCGCTGAACATGGACCCGCTCGCGCTGCGCTTGAAGAATTACGCCGAGCGCGACCCGATGAAGGACTTGCCCTATTCCACCAAGGAATTACGGGCGTGCTACGAGCAGGCCGCCGCGCGTTTCGGTTGGTCACGCCGGCCGATGGCGCCACGCTCGATGCAAGAAGGCACCGAGCTGGTGGGCTGGGGCATGGCGACCGGGCAGTGGGATGCCATGCAGATGTTTGCCCGCGCCAGCGCGGTGCTGCATGCCGATGGGCGGCTGGTGGTCAGCAGCGCGGCCACCGACATCGGGACCGGTACTTATACGGTGATGTCCATGATCGCCGCCGCGGCCATGGGCCTGGAGCTGGAGAAAGTCACCTTTCAGTTGGGCGACTCCACCCTGCCGGTAGCGCCCATCGAAGGTGGCTCGTCCCATGTCACCACGGTCGGTTCGGCCGTGGAAGGTGCCTGCGAAAAGCTGCAAAAACGGTTGTACAAAATGGCCAAGTCGCTGCCCGGCAAGCCCTTCGCGCAGTACCGCTTCAGGGATGTGGAGTTCGTCCAGGGCCATATGCGCCTGCGACAGAACCCCTCCGCCTCGGTTGAGCTGCCTGCGCTGCTAGCGGCGGCGGGGGAAACCCGGGTGGAAGAGAAGTACCTGTTGTTGCCCAATGTACTCAAGCAGAAGAAGTACGTCCGGGCGACGCACTCGGCGGTGTTCGCCGAGGTCAAGGTGGATGAAACCTTCGGCACTGTGCGCGTAACGCGGGTGGTCAGTGCGATCGCCGCCGGCCGGATCATGAGCCTTAAAACCGCTCATAGCCAAGTCACCGGCGCCGTGGTGTGGGGCATCAGCGAAGCCCTGCACGAAGCGACCTGGGCCGATCACAAGCTTGGCCGCTTCATGAACCACAACCTCTCCGAATACCATGTGGCGGTGAACGCCGACATCCATGACATCGACGTGATATTCGTCGACGAAGACGACCGCATCGTCAGCCGCCTGGGCGCCAAGGGGGTAGGGGAGATCGGCATCGTCGGAGTGTCCGCGGCCATCTGCAACGCGATCTATCACGCGACCGGAAAACGCGTACGCAGCACACCGATGACGCCTGATCGGGTCATGGCCGACTGAGCAATGGTGTTACTGAGCTGGCTCAGGACTGCATCCCGGTACGCCACCCCTTGGGAAAAACAAAAAGCCGCGCAACGCGCGGCTTTGAAGTTGGTGGGCCCACACGGACTCGAACCGTGGACCAAAGGATTATGAGTTGCTGGGCCAACCGATGTGTCCAGCGAAATCACTCAAAGCTGGGCGTAGGGTAGCATAGCTGGAGTCCATGTAGTACAAGGGGTTAAGCGTAGTTTCGAGATATCTGTTCGAACTGAGTGCTGTACCGCTGTTGTACCCGCAGTAGGACTTGAGCGACTATGCAGGCTGGCAACCTGGTGACGAATTTCGATAGCAGCTATTAGAGCGTTTGTGCAGCATAACAAAAAGCTGCTATTAAATTAATGGGATCTTAACATGTCGGCGACATGGGGTATTCTAGGTGAAAGGTAGTTGGTAATAATGTCAAAGACTAGGGCGTATACGTCTCAAACGGGAAATACTCAAGTAACTGCACGACAGGTTGACGAGCAACGTAAGAAGTTTTTTAATGGCGCTCCGACTCCTTACCCCTATTTTAGTATTGATAAACCTGGAAGTCGTGAATCTGTGAAGCACGTTTCTGGAAAAAGCTATCCATACTTTTCTTATATTGGTTCGGGTGGTGGCGGGGGCACCGGTGGGGAGTCTTTAAATCATCAACTGTTCAAGGAAGCCCTTTATGAATTAAAAATATTGAGACTAGATGTTTCTTTGCATGTGGGGAATGGTATAAGAAAAAGAGAGTCAATAGAGTTGGAAGTTGTTAAGGCTGAAAAAGAAAAAGAAATCCACCTTGCTGATGGAAGTAAGCGGTACTCAGATATTTATTATCAATTCGATAGCGCCAGTCGACTTTTTAAAAAATGGGGAGGTGAATTGCATATTGAAATTCTCAACTCCAACGCAACAGGGGCGTTGAAGCAAATGGATATGAGAAAAACATCGACTGCAGTAATTGAAATTGAAATACCACCAATTTTCCAGTACAAAATAGCTGATGAAGATACCACGGATGAATTAGAAAAAAGTCATCGAGAGAAGGTTAAGAGAATACTGCAGGGAGAGAAAGGATTTCTAAAGGGGGTGTCATTGAGTAATCCAAGCACTAAAGACTATTTGATAGAGCGGGTTAATTTTTTAAAGCAGCGAGAGACTTCATATCAATTAGAAAATGAGAGGCTGAAGTCAGAGCTTTTTGATGCAGAGCAGAAACTAGCTGCTGAGATTTCGAATGTCTCGAAAATAAGTAGCGAGGCTTCGGTTTTAAGAAATAAATTGGAAAGCGTGTCGCGTGAGAAAAATATCACTGATTCAAATCTCAAGGAAAGTGTATCAAGGTGCTCGCAGTTAGTAGCTGAAAATCATAAGCTTATGAAAAACATTCGCTTGTGGTCGGTATTCGTCGTACCTGCCTTTTTCGTCGTCATTGCATTAGTTGTTTTTTTCTTAAACGCAAAAAGATAGTGGAGCTAGGTTTCGAGGTCGCTAGCATATCGTTGATGAGTTTTTGATTAAATAATGTGCTGTTGAGATTTGCCTGCGTGCCAGGCTTCAGACAAAGTTGATCTGAATAAGTTTGAAAGAACGGGCTCTACGTGAGTTCTTTTTGATTTTGAAAACGTCGGCGTTGGTCTAGCAATAAAGTCAGAGATAAAGTGCTCAATCAGCGGGTAGTGGTGTGGCACATTAGGAGTGGCCCCGTTCTGCCTTGCACTAACGAGAGAAACGATTTCTTCCTTAAGAGCATTGTCGCTTATTAAATGAGAGCATAATATTTTGAAATCGATTGGAGCTGGAGATTGATTTTTTTCTAACCACAAGGCGGATAGTGTGGCGCGTAAAATATGTAAATAGGTTTTTGTACAAAAAACTGTACTAGAGTGTCTCTTGTAGGGTCGAGTCGCCATACTTCGATAGTGATGAAATCCTGATTCTGCTGAGTATACGGACTTCAATAGTTTTTTAGATAGAAGGAGAAATGAACCCTCGCTTTTGTAGATGGTTTTTGATTGTATCCATTCAACGAAATTCGGGTTTGATTTCCAGAATAGGCGCAGCGCTTTGCGTAGGTCCCAACCACTTATATCTAAATTCTTGGAATGGGGTAGCTCAATTGTATCAGACATTTCTTCAAGTGCGACGGAAAGGTACCATTCCGTTCTGTGTGCGTAGATGAAGCGTACATCGTAATCACTATCGATAGCGCTCAGGCCGTAAGCACGACTTCCAGCTTCAATAGCTAAAATTATTTTGACGTCATGGTCAATTTCAATATTTCGCAGCTTCTCAGATATGTTGATTTCAATATCTAGAGATTTCATACCTTAGAACCCTCCATCAATAGCGGTGGGCTTACGCTCGCGGTACTTAAATAAATTACCTGCGCATGCTGGGCTCACTATGAATTTTTAGATTTCCATAATACATGACTTCTTTTGCGACAGGCCTAGATAAGTGAGTCGAATAGTGAAAAGATAACTCCTGCTTCTGGTCGTTGCCATAGAGTTCACAGATTTCTTGGCAATTGTCATAAGTGACAATCCAGGGGGCGTCTAAGTTTTTAACGGCTAAAGAAATGGCTAGATGGTCACTTGGCTTATAGTGGTTTCTATAGAGCTGCGCCCCTTTGTTGTAATAAGGCGGGTCGAGGTAGTATAAGGATTTAGTAGATTTGGCCTGTTTTTTAATCAAAGTCATTGCGTCAAGATTGGTGACCTGGACTTGTGCTCTATATTTGGCCAGAGACTCAATTCGCGAAATTAAACCGGGCTTGTTGAAGCGAGCATCTAGTTTATATTGGCCATTCTGATTTTTGCCACCAATGACGCCTCCACGAATAATTCCGGATCTATTTGTGCGGTTCATAAAGAACGTCGCGAATCCTAACTTTGCTAAGTCTGCGGTGTCCTCACCAAGCATTACTGCTTTTTGCTCTTGCCACGAATCTATTGTGATAGGAGTTTCATTTATTAAATTGATGAGGCGCTCAGTATCGTTGAATACCGACCACCAGAAAGAATAGATTCCCGCATCAATGTCATTGATAAGTATCTGATCAATGAAGTTGTTTAATAGCAAAAATACTGCCGCGCCGGCGCCGCCAGCATATGGTTCCACATACTGCAAGCTTTTGAAATTGTTATGCTTAATGACCTCAGCCAGCCAGGCCCCGAGGCGGCCTTTGCCCCCTGGGTATCTAAGCGGTGTGACAAATGAGGGGGCTATAGACATTTCTGAGCACAAAATTTGTTTAATTTTAATATTATAACCTATTCTTGAGTTGAAATCACCCTTTGGAGTTTCATCTGTCCAGATACGAAGCCATACCGCTGTCGACACCGTGTCCGTCGACCATCACTTTTTTGAGTTTAAAAGTGAAGTTTTCGACAAACGTCTCGCTGGCTTGCCTATTGGCACGCGCCCAAGCCCTGAAGGGATTATATTCCGCCTTGCCATGGATGATTTTTTGTATCTCATCAGCTTTATAAAAATTTTTGAATATGTCCCTAATCGGAGGCTGCCCCTTAATGGCAGCATCTGCTTTAAGCAGGTCGAGTAAATTTATAGTGTCAGTGGTTATTTTTAGCCTGGTTATGATTGCGTGAGATATTTTTCGGAATACAGGTTTCGTAAATTTTATTTTGTTCCGCCAGTAGCTATCGGCATCAGGCAGGTTATAAAGGTATTCGAAAAGTAATTGGTCTGGAGGTAGCGAGCCTGGTAGAAGAACTACTGTACTATGCGTGTCTGCCCCATGTGCGTCAGCGTCCAGTATTATTATACTTTTTTCGCAAAATTCAGGGATTTTATGATCGATTAGAGATAGGTAGGACCTGCATCCTAGGTTGACTTCTTTTAGGGGGAAAATGACACGACGCGTTGCGCGCTTTGTGATTAGTGCATCAAAAAAGTCCACAGCTTCACGGTCTTCGTAGTAGATATTTATTCTTGGGAGATGTTTTGAGTCGTCTATTTCTACAGTCTTTGTATGTATATCTGCATAGATATCTGGCCACGAGTAATTGTCGTGTCTCTCGATAGGGCCATGGGTGTCGCTTAGATAGATCGTTTTAAAATTTTTAGGATCTAGTCTTGAGAGTCTAAACACATCTTCGATAATTAAAGGTGAGTGCGTTGTCAATATGACTTGCAGGTTAAGTTTTTTAGATTCTCTTGTCAGTATTTTAACTAATGCGCTCTGCGCGGCCGGGAAAAGTCCAGCGTCTGCTTCGTCTATTAGAAGTATGCCTCCTTTGTAATCGGGGTACTCCTCTTTCAACTTTTTAAAAGACATAATGGCGAGCATTATTTGTCCGGCGTTATCTTCCCCTGCAGACACCGCATCTTGATCGTAGTTCTCTCCGAATGCCGCTGCGGAGTTAAAGTCTCCAGTAGTTGCCGTTGCACGATTTATTCCGCGTTTGTTAAGTAGCTCTTGGTTCAATGATATAAAGTCGGCCATATTGTTGTTTAGGTATTCTAGGTCGTATGGCTCATAGCCCTCTCGCAAAGTAATTGGCGTGAGTCTTCGTAAACTCAAGTAAATTACAGGATGGGTTGGGTTGCGGCTGGTATTTATGCCTGGAATGGTTTTGTTGTTTCTGACAACTGGTCTAGGATCTGGTCGATCCTTATAGTCGTAGATTCTGAGCTGCATGGATGTCTGCTGGTTGGTATAGCCATCATACATGTATATGATGGTCTTCATTGAACCGGTGACGTCATAAGCTTTCGAAAGTCTAAAGTGTTCGCCGGGGTAAGATTTGTAAGGCGCCCCGGTCAAAGTTATAAATGAAAGCTTTTGTTCCTTTGTGTAATCTTTATTGAAGCTAAATATTTGAGCTAAAATTCCAAGTATTGAGGATTTGGCGGTCCCGTTTTTTCCGCAGATCACAGTTATTCTATTGCCAAAATCTATGTCGATCCCTGATAGCGCTCGAAATTTTTCTATTTGTAACTTACTTATCGATGTCACGTTTTTTTGCATTGCTTCTATCCCTGTGGACTAGTTCTGCGCTTATCTGCATTTTAAATAGATGGGCGCATATTAGAAAATTCCTAACTCTGCACTGGAAAAATTCTTTACAGCCAGGTTTGAGAGTCTGGCAGATATCATTAGCACATTGCTATCACAGTGTCGATTGACGCGCGCTGTCCTTTTACGTGACACTGTAATGTCTGAGATAGGCGTTGCTTTAGGCTGTGAAGGCCAAGAAGGGACGGTCCGGGAGGCGTTGTCGGCCTGTTGCATGTAGTCCAAGCGAGGCTGGTCAGGGTTACGAAGGTCCAGCGGCGTCTGGAGGCCACATTCGTTCGGTCTACGTCCCGCCACTCATTAATCGCATTGGGTGCTTCACGCGTTAACGTAAAGTATGTACTTGAGCTTGAAGGATGCCTACTCGTCTTCAGGTTCCGAGCATGGCGTTGAGGCTCTGTGAGCAGCAGTATCCCGACGCGCTTCGAGCTCCGCGAGGGTAGCGACTCCATTTGCTTGAAGGATTGATCGGAGCGTTGTGCGCGTGACGAAGGTTGGGAGCAAGGCGGTAGCACTGGTAGGTTCATCATCAGCATGCTGGATTTTAGGGTTCTGCATTTTCTCCTACGGCATTAGTGGGATAGCCGCCATAGATTCACCACGGCGGTTTAGGTAGAGCTTAGTCCTGTGGAGGTTTTTTGTTGATGAACTCCGAAATCTCATCGGCTTCATTGGTCATATTATGACTATCGACTACAGGGGCATCTCCGGTTTTCGGTGCTTTGCTGCTTACATCAATCGCGGTCGCTAATCGCCCTCCAGCCGTATCCGCTATCGCAGCGCTGGCTTGATTGCCGATTTTTTGCCCTATCTGATTTGCTACCAGGGAAGCAGCATTAGCGGCAAGTCTTCCTGCGCTCGCTACTCTGGACGCGTATCCCGAGCCTTCTACAGTCCCTGAGCCTATAGCTTGCCCGAAAGCAGACTGCCCATGGCTGTTCTGAGTTGACTGGTAATTATCTACGTTACCTGTCGCGGTGCCGCTGGCCTCGGCGCTTGCTTGGGCCGCCTTGAAGGCGGCACTAAGTGCTGATGTACCTCCTGCAAGTTCATTCACTCCGGCCAAAGCGGCGCTACCAGCCGAAGCTGCTGCCGAAGCAGCCATAGTTGCAGCACCGATTGCAGCACCCGCCCCAAAACTCCCGATCCCTGAGCTTTGGCCTGTGGAGCCGATAATTCCTGCCAGCATGGGTGGCAGCCGATTGACCAGCATGAGTAGTACTACGGAAGCCACCAATAGCACGCAGAGGCTGTTCAGGTCAGGTGTCCCAGCCTCAAAGGCTTTATAGTACTGGTCCAAAAATGACTTACCCACACCGACCAGAAACGTCATGGTGAAAAGCTGAACGCCGATCCCTAGCACCGTTTTATAAAAGTTGATCGCTATATCTGAAGTCCAGCGACTGCCGCCAAACCCAAGGAGAAAGATCCCAGCATATGCCAGCAGCCAGGCCGACACGAGCAGTAGCAGCATATTCACGGCGATGAGTGCCAAGATCACCAGTACCACAATTGCAGCAGCGATCATCAGCGCTGACACCACAGGAGACAGAAGGGAGGCAGATGAGCTGACTTTGGTTAGTATGCTGAATCCAATGTCTACGATGCTCGACGGCGATAGGCCGCTACCCAATCCTGAGGCCCGTGCGCTGATAGTCCGCAGTGTGTCGATGATTGATAGCGAGATCGCCGGTCCGTTCTTGAGCAGCCACCAGAATAAGCCCAGCGTGCCGAAGAAACGGATGGTTTCTCCAAAAAAATCACCTATGTCAGCGTTGCGCAATGCCATGAGGCCGTAGGTCCAGGTCATGCTGATTATCGCCAGGCCCCAAAACAGCCAAGAAGCGCTTGAGGTCACCTCTGATTGCCAGGTTGCTGCAACGGTCGAGAAGCTTTCCAGGATTTTGTTGAGCATGTCCCCACTATCCAGCCCGGCCGCATAGGCGGACTGGCTGAACGGAAGTGATATGAGCGTAATGTAGGTTAGAAAATGTCTTTTCATAGGTCACCATTTCCTATCAGTGCTCTGGGTGTTCTGACTCCCAAGGGCGCAGGTGGCTTTGTATGCATTTTGAAGTGTCGTCGGCTGAGCAGCAGTTGATCTGGTGCAGTCGCTTGATGTCGAGGGATCAGGTGCGTCACAGCCGCTGGTAAGCAGAGCTGCGAACAGCAAAGCGCAGCAAAGGTAAGCTTCCATACTCATCACCTCACCAAGCCTTTTCAGTGCTTAAGTTGTTTCTGCCCGACAGCGCTCGTTTATCACCGGCAATCTGTTGAGCATCACGATCTGCACTAACTTGAGCAGTAGTGGCTTGAGCGTTCTGCTGAGCGATTAGCAGGCTGCGGATTTGCAGAAGCTGATTTGTCTGTGCGCTTGCAAGCTGATTGGCCGCTTGGATAGCCTGCATCTGCCCATCAGCGTCGGACGCTTGCCGCTGCAACCCCGCGAGCGCATCGGCGTCTGAGCGTAGTGTGTCCTGCTGGTTTGAAACACTGTTTAGTAGCGCATCGTTTGCTCGCTTTCGAGCGTTGCTCGCATTCTTCTGCGCTTCTGCAAGGCTCTGCTGATCTTGAGTGCTGCACGCGTCCGAGCCGATGCATGGAGTGCTCTCGTAGTAGGCCGCGTCTTGGTATCGCTCCAAGTACTGTTCAAGACTACCCGCTTGATTTTTGTAATAACCAAGCGTGTCTTGGGCTGCGAGCAGTTTCGAGATTGTCTGATCGGCCTGGTTCCAGATGTACTCTGCCGGTGCTGTGGTGTTTTGCAGCATGGTCTGATACTGCTGCAACTGGACTCTGTATTGCTCAATCTGCTTCATGACTGATGCGACGCTCTGCATCGCGCTGATTGTCGTTTGGCTCAGGTTAACTCCGTCTGCGACAGGTATGCCCGCGAACGCGAGGTGAACGGATAGAAAACTGACAATGCCGAGTAGCCATTTCCCTAATTTAAATTTCTGCATAAGTGCTCCAACGTAGAGGGATTTTTTAGCCGCTAAAATTCAGTGCCTGGATCAGCCGAAGCATTTCGGCTTGGGTGGCCTCAATCTGTTTCAAGAGCGCCCTCAGCATTGCCGGGGTGAGCTGAGGGATGCAGGCCGCAAGTTTCGCGTCGTCGGTAAGCCATAGCTTCAGAAGGCCACCTAGGCGGCCTTGGTCAGCACGTACCTTTGCGATCTGCAACACATGCTGAGCGTCTAGCGTGCTCTGGCTCTCGTGGCCCAAGCTCAAGCGCCGCAGATACTCGGCAACCGTCAGGTTTGCTTTAGCGGCACTTGCTCGGATAACCGCTTCTTCACACTCGGTAGCACCGGAACACGCAGGTGCTTTCCATGCTTGCGGGTAGCGTCTTTCCGGTCATTACCAATCATGCTTTTTCCTCCCTTTGGCGTTTACTGGATCGCGGCAGCGATGGCCTCGCAGAGCAAGACCGCATTGAGCGCCGAAGGCGCGAATACGCGTTGGTGAAGTTAGCTGGCCGACTTGTCGGTTAGCTAACTTCACCTGTCTTGCCCTGCAAATCGCAATAGCATGCCCGGTTGCCTCTGGCTGTTTGAGTCGATAGTCAGGGTTTCTAGATGTGAATAATTTAGAATTTTTTAGCTAAACAACGCGGCAGGTTAGTAAATGTTCAGCGAAATACAGCTCTGGTTATTACGACAAAGGATGTTGTGCGATAAAACAAAGCCTAATTATTCGCTTCTGAACGGTCGTTGCCTTTGGAAATGCTTTTGACGTGACGGCTGAATGCTTGGTATCCGAAGTCAACCACTCCTTCAGCTCTAAGGGTCGTCCAGATGCTCAATAGAGAGCAGCCACGGTGAATCGCCTCTAAGATTTCTTGTTTGTGTATGACTACTATCGCTCGGTGAACGGCGGGGCTATCTGGAGCGTTGTTCATGATTACCCTCTCCGCGATCCTCTGGCTTAGCGATTTGGCTACGGCGCGGTGTTTATCATTCAACATAAAATGTCCCCCAAGTGTTGTTAAGGGCCGAAAGCATTCAATCTGGCCTACATCTGTTTTTCTTTAACTTACTCAATGCGTGTAGGCCTACGCTCGACGGTTCTGTCGGCGTAACACTTGAGGGGCAAACTGAGGGAACCGGCGCCACGCTTTCGGCAGGTAATGGTGGATTACTGGCTGACGCTGGCTTGGGTGGTAACGGCTTAAAGTTGTATTGGCCGTTCCGGTATCGCTTGATTACCCCGTGTAGCCACGCGAGCTGGGAGGTCCTGATAGACCCCGCTTTGACTGCGGCGCAGAAGTCATCGAGCATCCTTTGACGGTCTTCCGGATCGACCTGTTCCAGAGCCTTGCGGACCTGGAGCTGTGTCTCCGCGAGCATGGTGGCAGTGAACTTAAGGCTCTCTACGTCACCCGCGTTTCCCCGGAGCGGGGTAGTAGTAGTTTTTTTGCTTTTTGAGGTTTTTGTTTTGTAAGTATTTATAGGGCCACGTTTTTCCGACGATGGTTCTTCCGGATGCGGATTTTCCGCATCCGGGATTTTGCGATTCTTCTGGCAGGCGTCAGCCCCAGAAGCCGTATCGCGGAGGAACCAAAGGACCCCATCATATTGCCCAAGATCGTTATTAATCTGCTCCACATCCAAGTAGCCAGCGACCTTCAGCTCGTCTATTCCAGAACGAACTGCGGAAACACCATCTTTGTTCCACCTGGCGATTTTTTCAATGCTCAAGTTTCTCGGGTTCGGAGGTAGCGAAAGCAGTAGGGCCAGAATTCCTTTCGCTTTAAATGTTAGTTTTTTATCATTGAGAATGTGGTTATGAATCACTGTGTAGCCCTTTTCAGGTTTGATCCTCTCCACCCTTAAATTTATGCCCATGGAGTTATTCCTGATCTAAAGCTTTTGCTACGTCAGATGTCCGGAAATAGACCCTTCTACCAATTTTCACTTTGCACGGTGAAAATTTGCGCGAGACCTCGTTATCACCGCAAAGGCTAAGGCGCAAGCCATTTTTGCTTCTCAGTAGTATCTCCGCTAGCTGGTCAATGGAGAGAAGCGGCGCGCCGTTGTATTTCTCCAAGATGGCTTGTTCAGTGTTCATAGCAATACTCCAGGTCCGAAAAATCTGAAGTAATCCTAGATAACTTTCGAATAGTTTCAAAGCTATTTGTGTAGGCTAGTTAAGAAAATAATAAATATCCTTTGTTTTCAGTGCGTTAATTTTTCTAGTTTCGATATATCGGTTTGTTAAGTTGCGTATTTCTCAGCTTTAAGGGTGTGTGGTTTTGTTCGGCCTTGGTTTTATATGGTGTGCCCTGGATTTTAGCCGCTAAAGTCCCTATGGTTTCGTTTAGATATATCGAAATTCAGTGGTCTTGGCGTGGTGGTCGGAAAATTTGTTTAGCTAAACTTTTGATGTGGCCCGCTTCTTGATCTTGTCAATTTTCTTGACCAGGTCCTCTGAGCGGAGGTGCGTATATCGTTTGAGCATCTGCATAGACTTATGCCCGCTTATTGCAGAAACTTCCTGATCAGATAAGCCGCCCTCAACTAATCGACTTACTGCCTCGTGTCTCAGATCATGAAATCTAAAATCGAATAATCTAAGCTCTTTAACAAGCAGTCCCCATATCTTGGTGAACGCATAAGGTCGACGCTTTCCGTCTTTGCCAGATTCGCCAAAGAACACCAAATAGCAGTCGTTTGGTCTGGCTGGGTTCTCCATAGCGGCCTTTAACAGCTCTGTTGCTCGTCTGCTCAGCGGCACGGTGCGTTGGCCGTCGTTTTTGGTGTTTACCAGTTTCACTATGCGTCGCTCCAGATCGACCATAGGCCTACGAAGGGTACTGATCTCAGCAGAGCGCATGCCGGTTTCTAGAGCGATGCCGACGATCCATCCCAGCATGGGATTGCTGTGCTTGTTGACGGCGGCCATCAACCGCCGTTCCTCATCCGCAGACAGCCGACGGTTACGTCCCTCGCCTGGGCTGGGCTTGCGAATGTTCAGCACGGGGTTGAAGGTCAGGCCCAAGCCCCATTCCTGAATGGCTACGGTGAAAAGGTGGCTGAGCAGGGCAAGCTCCAGGCGCACGGTATTGTTGCTGGTGGTTCCTGCGCGGCCTTTCTCGCTCAATCGCTTGTCGCGATAGTTGGCGATGATTTCGGCAGAGAGTGCGGCAAGCGAGTACTTGCCCAGATGCTCTGTGAGCTTCTTGGCCTTCGAAGTCTCGCCACGCTGTGTCGTTGGCTTCTTGGTGGGGGTAATGTCGTTCAGGTAGCGTCTGAGCGCTACTTCGAGCGTCATGCGCTCAGAGCCGCTGCGCTGGATATACACACCCCGCACCATTTCATCTTCGGTGCGCCGTGACCAATCCTCGGCGTCGCGTTTGGTGCGGAAGGTTTTGGCGTTGGTCGGCCATCCGGTCTTGCGGATGACGGCCTTCCAGGTGCCGGCAGGGGTTTTGACGATTGTGGCCATCTGAAGGACTCCAAAGGCGTGCAAGCGAAGCCGCACTGTACCTAATTTGTACCTTCGGACCATAGGACTGATCCGGCTGCCACAAACCCAAAAAGCCGAAAGCCGCGCAATGCGCGGCTTTGAGGTTGGTGGGCCCACACGGACTCGAACCGTGGACCAAAGGATTATGAGTCCTCTGCTCTAACCAACTGAGCTATAGGCCCTTTAGAGACGGGCGATTATAACGAGGCTTTTGGTTGGGTGCTATCCGAAAGAACCTTTTGTGCCAACGCTTTAGGGCTCAGTCTTGATCCTGGTTTCGGAAGGAGGCCAATGAGCGGCGTTGCTGCCCTTGCTCGTCGAAGTTCTCTGGTGCCAGCCACGCATTGAAGGCCTGTTTGAGGCCGGGCCACTCCTCTCGAATGATCGAGTACCAGGCCGTATCGCGGCTGCGGCCTTTGTACACCACCGCGCGGCGGAAGGTGCCTTCGTAGGTGAAACCCAGGCGGATGGCGGCTTTGCGCGAGGGCGCATTGAGGTCGTCGCATTTCCATTCGTAGCGGCGATAACCTAGCTCGTCGAACGCGTAGGCCATGAGCAGATACTGGGCTTCGGTGGAGAGGGCGGATTGCTTGAGGAGGGGCGAGAAGGTGACGTTGCCCACCTCGATAACGCCATGGGCGAGGTCGATACGCATCAGGGCGAGCGTGCCGACTGCTTTACCGGTGCGGAGGTCGATCACCGCGAAGTGCCGCGGGTCGGTACTCTGCGCAGCGACTTCGACATAGGCCCGGTACGCATCGGCACTTGAGAATGGGCCGATAAACAGGTAAGTCCAGTCACTGCCGTCCTTGGCCTGGCTATACGCGGCAAAGAGGTCAGCGGTGTGGGCTTCGACGTTCAGCGGTTCGAGGCGGCAATAGCGGCCGCTAAGCGTCACCGCTGTGGGTTGCGGTCTTGGTGCCCAGCCGTCGACGGATAAGCCGATGTTCTGCCCGTACTCGTTTTGCCTAGCCATCGCTGTGTTGCCTCATCGTGAGAAGGCACCACTGTAACGTGGTAATGGCTCATTTAAAGAGCCATTAACGGGCATTTGCAGGGGGCCAATTAGGGAGTGAGATCTTTACACCGCCGCAATAAAAAACCCCGGGCAAGCCCGGGGTTTTTGTGCAGCGCTAATGCTTACTCGTCCAGGAACGAGCGCAGGTGCTCGCTACGGGTCGGATGACGCAGCTTGCGCAGCGCCTTGGCTTCGATCTGGCGGATACGCTCGCGAGTAACGTCGAACTGCTTGCCCACTTCCTCAAGGGTGTGGTCAGTGTTCATGTCGATACCGAAGCGCATGCGCAGCACCTTGGCTTCGCGCGCAGTCAGGCCAGACAGCACTTCGCGGGTCGCTTCCTTGAGGCTTTCGACCGTGGCTACGTCGATCGGGGACTGCATGGTCGAGTCCTCGATGAAGTCGCCCAGGTGGGAGTCCTCGTCGTCGCCGATCGGGGTTTCCATGGAGATCGGCTCTTTGGCGATCTTCAGCACCTTGCGGATCTTGTCCTCAGGCATTTCCATGCGCTCGCCCAGCTCTTCCGGGGTCGGTTCGCGGCCCATTTCCTGGAGCATCTGCCGGGAAATACGGTTGAGCTTGTTGATCGTCTCGATCATGTGCACCGGAATACGAATGGTGCGCGCCTGGTCGGCGATGGAGCGAGTGATCGCCTGGCGAATCCACCAGGTGGCGTAGGTCGAGAACTTGTAGCCGCGGCGGTATTCGAACTTGTCCACCGCTTTCATCAAACCGATGTTGCCTTCCTGGATCAGGTCGAGGAATTGCAGGCCACGGTTGGTGTACTTCTTGGCGATGGAGATCACCAAGCGCAGGTTCGCCTCGACCATTTCTTTCTTGGCGCGGCGAGCCTTGGCTTCGCCGATGGACATGCGACGGTTGATGTCCTTGATTTCTGCGACGTTCAAGCCGGTTTCGGCTTCCAGGTCGATCAGCTTTTGCTGGCAACGCTGAACGTCCGCTTGCACGCGGCCGATGGCCTCGGCGTACTTCGCCTTGCCCTTGGCGAGGGATTCGCTCCAGCCTTGGTCCACTTCGTTGCCCGGGAACAGGCGGAGGAAATCGGCGCGGGGCATGCGGGCATCGCGCACGCACAGCTGCATGATGGCGCGTTCTTGGGCACGCACGCGGTCCAGAGCGCCACGTACTTGCTCGACCAGCACTTCGTACTGCTTGGGTACGAGCTTGATCGGCATGAACAGTTCGGCCAGCAGGAGCATTTCAGCAATGCCGTCCTTGCTGTCGCGACCCTGCTTCTTGAGCACCTTGCGGGTGGCGGCCAATTGTTCGGCGACCGCGCCGAAGCGCTGGCGGGCCACTTCCGGGTCTGGGCCGCTTTCGACTTCGTCTTCGTCGTCGCTGCTACCTTCCTCGTCTTCCTCCTCGTCGTCCTTGTCGGCGACGGGGGCTTTCGGGTCGACAGGGACGGGCGCGTCCCCAGGGCTGGCGATCACGTCGTCAGGGTCGATATAGCCGCTGAGCACGTCCGACAGGCGACCGCCCTCGGTGGTAACGCGGTCATATTCGCTGAGGATGTAGTCCACGGTGCCAGGGAAGTGGGAGATAGCCCCCATCACCTCGCGGATGCCCTCTTCGATCCGCTTGGCGATTTCGATTTCGCCTTCGCGGGTGAGCAGCTCCACGGTACCCATTTCACGCATGTACATGCGGACCGGATCGGTGGTCCGGCCAATGTCGGTTTCAACGGCAGCCAGCGCTGCGGCGGCTTCTTCAGCCGCGGCCTCATCGGTGTCGGCTTCGGCCAACAGGAGGGCATCCGCATCCGGAGCAGTCTCGAATACGTTGATCCCCATGTCGTTGATCATGCGGATGATGTCTTCCACCTGTTCCGGATCTGAAATATCCTCAGGCAGGTGGTCGTTGACCTCCGCGTAAGTCAGGTAGCCCTGCTCACGACCGCGGGTGATCAACTCTTTGATACGAGATTGCTGTTGCGCTTTTCCGGACATAACACCCTATCCACTGAAGGTCTTGGCGGGCAAAAAACAAGCCGAGGATTATACCCGAGCTAGGACCTCACACGCCAGTTGAGGTCGGGTTTTGTGCGTTTGCCTTTTGGCTAAATAGCTCGCGCAGCAGGTTTTTTTCCTCTGCGCTCAGTTCGCCTTGTTTGGATTTTCGAAGCAAATGTTCCAGGCTGCGCTCACGTTGGCGGGCGGACAGGCTGGAAATGGTGTCGAAAAACTGTTGTTCAAGGTTATCGGCATTAATCAACCATTCTTTCTCGGCCAGGGCCCGCAATAGGCGCCCTTGGTCGGTACCGTGCCACCGGGCGATCAATTGCAAAGAGCGTAGACGAGGATTCTTCTGCAAAGCCTCGAGCAGCGCGACCAGCAATTGCGCATACACATGGTCTTCATCGGCCAGCCGGCTGGCATCTTCAACTTTTGCCGCTAATTGCGGATGGTGCAGCAGGGTGCGCAGCGCGCTGAGCGTCGGTGGCTCCACCGCCGTCGGTGTGCGTGGCACCCTGGGCTCGAATTCACGCCGCTGGCCACCGCGGTCCCATGCCTTGCCATCGCGCTTCTTGCCGTTGCCCTTGCGCGGCTGCCAGTTCTGGGCCGGCTCAGGTGCAGGGGCATCCAGGTAGGCCGGAGCGTAATCATCCGGCGGCTCGAAGCCCCGGTAGCCATTCATTGTGCTGGCCGGCACTACTTCGTGATGTGACGATTGTTGGGCCAGCTGGTTCATTGCTTCGCCGTTAAGGCCGGTAATCTCGCCCAGCCTGGCGCGCATCAAAGCCTTCAAGTTGGCGCCGGGTACGCGGTCGATCAGCGGTGCCGCCAACGTGGCCATGTGGGCCTTGCCCTCGAGCGAGCGCGGGTCCGCTTCCTCGCTCAATTGCTGAAAGAAATAATCCGCCAATGGTTGCGCATGCTGTGCGATGCGAGCGCGGAAGGCATCGAGGCCTTCGGCGCGGACCAGGCTGTCTGGGTCTTCTCCTTCCGGGAGGAACAAGAACCGTGCCTTACGGCCGTCCTGGAGGCTCGACAGCGCAGCCTCCAGGGCGCGCCATGCGGCGTTGCGTCCGGCTTGGTCGCCGTCGAAGCAAAACAAGATGCTCGGGACGATGCGAAAGAGCCGCTTGATATGCTCTTCGCTGGTTGCGGTGCCCAGGGTTGCCACTGCATTGCGCAGGCCTTGCTGGGCCAGCGCGATGACATCCATGTAGCCTTCGACAACGATGACTTCGTCAAGGTTGCGGTTGTATTTGCGTGCCTCGAACAGCCCGTATAGCTCTTGCCCCTTATGGAACACCGGCGTTTCGGGCGAGTTCAGGTATTTGGGCTTGTCGTCGCCTAGCACCCGGCCACCGAAGGCGATGATCCGGCCGCGGCTATCGCGGATCGGGAACATCACCCGATCGCGGAAGCGGTCATAGCGCTTGCCGGTTTCAGCGTTCTCCACCAGCAGGCCCGCGTCGATCATCGCGCGTTGTTGCAGGGTGTCGCTGCTCAGGTGACGCAGCAGGTTATCCCAGCCGGGAGGCGCGAAGCCCAAGCCGAAATCGCGGGCGATTTCACCCGTGAGGCCGCGCCCCTTGAGGTATTCCACCGCGCTCTTGCGTGCCGGGTGCTGGCGCAGCGCCTGGCGGTAGTAGTCCGCGGCGGCGGCCAGCAATGGATACAAAGGCGAGTCGGTCGGCTGGCGCGGCTTGCTGCCCCGGCGGGACTCTTCCCGGGGCACTTCCATCCCGGCGGCCTTGGCCAGCTCTTCCACGGCCTGGGGGAAGTCCAGGTTGTCGTGATCCATCACAAAGCCAAGCGCGTTGCCGCCGGCGCCGCAGCCGAAGCAGTAATAGAACTGTTTGTCTGGGCTTACGCTGAAGGAGGGTGTTTTCTCCTTGTGGAAGGGGCAACAGGCAGTGAAATTCTTGCCGGCTTTTTTCAACTGAATGCGCGAACTCACCACATCGAGGATGTCGGTGCGGTTCAGCAGGTCATCGATAAAGCCTTGCGGGATCAGCCCGGCCATGCCATGCCCTCAGGCGAGACGGGTGGTGCGCCGAATCTTAGCACCGAGGCGGTCGGCGGCTAGCGCAATGTAAAACGAGGAAGGGAAGCACACTCAGTTGCAGGTGAGACAGCATGGGGCTGCCTACCGGAATTACCTTTTGCACAATTGCCAATGGCCCGGCTTTTTAGGGCCGGGCCAGACAAATGCTTGCAGCGAACGCCGGTATCAGTACAGGCGGACGGCGCGGCGCTGTTCGCGCTGAACTTTCTTGGCGTGACGCTTAACTGCTGCGGCTGCCTTGCGCTTGCGCTCGGAAGTCGGCTTTTCGTAAAACTCGCGGCTACGAACTTCGGCCAGTACACCGGCTTTTTCGCAGGAGCGCTTGAAACGACGCAGAGCTACGTCGAAGGGTTCGTTCTCTTTAACTTTGACGGCTGGCATCCAGGGCTACCTTAATTCATTACCGGGGCAACGTACCCCTGCTGGAAGCGGATGGAATACGTCGGTTTTCAAGGGTTGCGGATGTTACCCTTTGAAGGCGCGGATTGCAAAGCCTCTGATCGAAAACCGCTGGTCGGCACGCCGGGCCGCGACTATCATGCGCGCCTTCGTTACCGCCTCGGCAAAGGCTTTTGATACCCATGCTAGTACTGGGACTGGAAACATCCTGCGATGAAACAGGCGTCGCGCTGTACGACAGCGAGCAAGGTTTGCTTGGCGACGCGTTATTCAGCCAGATCGACCTGCACCGTGTCTATGGCGGCGTGGTGCCGGAGCTTGCCTCCCGTGATCACGTCAAGCGCATGCTGCCGCTGATCCGTGAAGTGCTCGGCCAAGCCGGGCGGGCCTCGAGCGACATAGACGCCATTGCCTACACGGCCGGCCCTGGCTTGGTCGGGGCCCTGCTGGTGGGCGCCTCCTGCGCCCAGGCCATGGCATTCGCCTGGGGTATCCCGGCGCTGGGCGTGCACCATATGGAGGGGCACCTGCTGGCGCCGATGCTCGAAGCGCAGCCGCCGGCATTCCCTTTCGTGGCCTTGCTGGTTTCAGGTGGCCATACCCAGCTGGTTCGAGTCGATGGAATCGGCCGCTACCAACTGCTGGGCGAAAGCCTGGATGACGCCGCCGGCGAAGCCTTCGACAAGACCGCCAAACTGATGGGCCTGCCCTATCCCGGAGGGCCGGAAATCGCCCGCCTGGCTACCCAGGGCATGCCAGGCCGGTTTACCTTCCCCCGGCCGATGACCGACCGCCCGGGCCTCGATTTCAGCTTCAGCGGGTTGAAAACCTTTACGTTGAATACCTGGCAGCAGTGCAAAGCGGCTGGAGACGACAGCGAACAGACCCGCTGCGACATCGCGCTGGCCTTCCAGCAGGCGGTGGTGGACACTCTCGCCATCAAGTGCAAGCGGGCGCTCAAGCACACCGGGTTGAAGCAGCTAGTGATCGCTGGTGGGGTAAGCGCCAATCAGGCATTGCGGGCAACGCTGGAGGGCATGACAGCCGAGCTGGGTGGCGGAGTGTTTTATGCCCGGCCGCGTTTTTGCACCGACAACGGTGCGATGATCGCCTATGCCGGATGCCAGCGGCTGCTGGCCGGCCAACACGAGCAGTTGGGTATTCAGGTTCACGCACGCTGGCCAATGGAGCAATTGCCGGCTGTTTGATCGCCGCTAGAAATGCCGCTCGCGACCAGCGAACAGGTTCCGCAGGTTGGCCCGATGGCGCCATATCACCAACGCTGTGAGCACGGTCATTGGCACCAATGCCTGGGGCGCGCGCCAGGCCAGCAGGGGCAATGTAAGGGGAATAGCGGTCAAAGCGGCCAGCGAGCTGGTACGGCTGAGTTGGAACGTCAGCAGCCATACTGTTACCGCGAGCAGTAGGGCGGGCGGATATAGCCCCAGCAGCATACCGGCGGCGGTCGCCACGCCCTTGCCACCGCGGAAGTTGAAGTACAACGGGAACAGATGGCCGACCACTGCGCACAGGCCAATCCAGGCTTGGGCCTGCAAGCCATAGCCCAGGGCCTTGGCCAGCAACACCGGGGCCAGCCCCTTGGCCAGGTCGCCAAGCAGGGTCAGCATCGCCAGCTTGCGCCCAGCCAGGCGCAGCATGTTGGTGGCGCCCGCATTGCCCGAACCACTGGCGCGGGGGTCCGGCATCCCGGCGCTACGGCTGATCAGGATGGCGAAGGACAGTGAGCCGAGCAGGTAGGCCAGGGCGGCCAGTAACCAAGACATGCTAACTATTCCGGGCGTGGACGTTCGGATTCTAACGGCGCAGTGCGCCTTTGTCGTCAGGGGAGAGAGTGCTTGGACACCGTGTTCATCGAAGGCCTGGAAGTTGACACTGTTATCGGTGCCTACGACTGGGAGCGCGATATTCGCCAATGCCTGCGCCTGGATTTCAGCCTTGGCTGGGATATTCGGCCCGCTGCGGCCGGCGACGACCTGACCCAGGCCCTCGACTACGCCAAGGTAGCAGAGGCAGTACAGGCATTTGCTGAAGAGGCGCGTTTCGAATTGGTCGAAACCTTCGCTGAGCGGCTGGCGGCCAGCCTGATGAAAGACTTCGGCATCGCCTGGCTGCGCTTGCGGGTGACCAAGCCTGGCGCGGTCCCCGCCGCCAGGGGTGTAGGCGTGGAGATCGAGCGCGGATGTCGCTGATTCGAGTCTACCTGGGCCTCGGTAGCAATATCGACCGTCATGCCCATCTCCGCGCGGGCCTCGATGCGCTGTCGAGCTGCCTCGAGGGGCTGCACTGTTCACCGGTCTTCGAGAGCGAGCCGGTGGGCATCAAAAGCGGTCCGTTTCTCAATATGGTAGTGACTGGGCTCACGGCGATGCCGCTGATGGAGTTGGACCGCCGATTGAAGTTCATCGAGGCGGACAACGGCCGCTACGCACCGGACCGCAAGGGGCTGCCACTGGACATAGACGTTCTGATGTATGGGCAGTTGGCCGGGACCTTCGATGGCCTGGTGCTGCCGCGCGCGGAGATTCTGCGCAACGCCTTCGTGTTGTGGCCCTTGGCCTTGCTGGCGCCGGATGAAGTGCATCCGGTCGATGGGCGTAGTTTCGCTGTCCTGTGGAGTGAGGCGCGGATTGACCAGCGCCTGGTCCAGGTACCGTTTGACTGGACACCGTTGTAGGCGCCGCGGAGATAATCATTTTCGGCGCTGAACAAGCGCCTTGGCGGCGAGGCTTGCGGGCTGACGCTTACTCCTACAAGGGCTGCATGTTTTGCAGGGCTTCCAGACGGCGCTGCCGGAGTGCTTCACCGAGCGCCTGGCCAGTAAATCCCGCGTCGACCAGCGGCTTTACGGGTACTGCTCGGGCCGCTGCGGCCGCCTCACGCAGCCAAGCCCCTTTGGTCAATCGCGGGCCGTTCTCTGCGCGCACCGCCATCTCACAGGCGGTCACAAATTCTTCGAAACGCTGTGGCCGTCGGTATACATCGAACGCTTGCAGCAGGCCCAGTAGCGCTTCGGGGCTTGGTGCATCGTCCTGCAGCGCTTGGCGTTGGTACTGGCCAGCCAATTGAGCGAGCTCCTGACAATCGCGCGGTACCTTGAAGCGCTGGTTAAGCGCCGCGATCCCTTGGGCTTCAAGTCGCAGCAGCAGGCTAGCCCAGCGAACCGTCAAGGGCTGCTCGGCCACGGCGGCCTGACGCAGCGTTGCCAGGCTGAGCTGGGCCAAGCCGCTGGCGCTACTGGCATAGAGTGCGTCGAGTTCTGGGAATAGCACCCCCAGCGCTCCACAAGCCTTGAGCACTTCAAAGAAAACCTGGGGGGCGGGCTCCATCAGCGCACGCGAAATTTCTTTCCAACTGCGCTCTGGCGTTAATGCCTCCAGCTCGCCGGATGCACTCAATGCGCGCATCAGCTCCAGCGTTTCAGGGGCGATGCGAAAGCCGAGCGCAGCATAGCGCGCGGCAAAGCGAGCCACGCGGAGCACCCGCAGGGGGTCTTCGGCGAACGAGGGCGAAACATGGCGCAGCCAGCGCTGCTGCAGGTCCTGCTGGCCGCCATAGGGGTCGATGATCCGGCCAGTGTCATCCTCTGCCATGGCATTGATCGTGAGATCACGCCGCTGCAGATCCTCCTCGAGGGTGACGTCCGGGCTTGCATGAAACACGAAGCCACCATACCCGCGCCCGGTTTTGCGTTCGGTGCGGGCCAGGGCATATTCGGCCCCGGTGGTGGGGTGAATGAACACTGGGAAGTCAGCGCCCACTGGCCGGTAGCCCAAGGCAAGCAATTGCTCGGCGCTGGCGCCAACTACGACCCAATCGATGTCCGCCACCGGAAGCTCTAGCAGGCGGTCGCGCACAGCGCCGCCAACCTTGTAAATGTTCATGCTGATCTCCTCAAGCGCCACAGGATATACCGGTGGCGCCCAGGGATCAGCTCAGAGGTGCACGACGGCCATGTCCAGCCGGCCGTAGTCACCTTCGCCATGCTCATTGCGAGGCGGTACATGGTGAGTTTTCACCACTTGCTCGCCCTGGACAGTTTCTAGGTGTACATCGAACCCCCAGAGGCGATGCAAGTGCTTGAGCACCTCCTCGGTGGATTCTCCCAGAGGTTTGCGATCATGTTGCTGGTGGCGCAACGTAAGGGACCGATCGCCGCGGCGGTCGATGCTCCAGATCTGCACGTTGGGCTCGCGATTACCCAGGTTGTATTGAGCAGCCAGGGTTTCCCGGATCAAGCGGTAACCGCTGTCGTCGTGAATGGCGGGCACCAGCAAGTCGTCGCGTTGGTCATCGTCGAGGATGCTGAACAGCTTCAGGTCGCGGATGACCTTCGGCGAAAGGTATTGGAGGATGAAGCTCTCGTCCTTGAAACTGCTCATGGCGAATTTGATAGTAGAAAGCCAATCACTGCCGGCGATCTCCGGGAACCAGCGGCGATCTTCTTCGTCGGGTTTCTCGCAGATACGGCGGATGTCCCGGTACATGGCAAAGCCCAGTGCATAAGGGTTGATGCCGCTGTAATAGGGGCTGTCGAAACCCGGCTGAGCGACGACGCTGGTGTGGGACTGCAAGAACTCCATCATGAAGCCATCCGTCACCAGCCCCTCGTCGTACAGGTCGTTCATCAGGGTGTAATGCCAAAAGGTAGCCCAGCCCTCGTTCATCACCTGAGTTTGCCGCTGCGGGTAGAAGTACTGGGCGATCTTGCGAACGATCCGCACGATTTCCCGCTGCCAGGGCTCCAGTAGCGGGGCATGCTTTTCGATGAAGTAGAGGATATTTTCCTGCGGTTCGGCGGGGAAGCGCGCCTGATCGTGCGCACCGGTTTTCCCAAGCGCCTTGGGAATGGTTCGCCAGAGGTCGTTGATCTGTCGTTGCAGATGCTCTTCACGGTCCTTCTGGCGGCGCCGCTCTTCTTCGGCAGAAATCGGGTAGGGCCGCTTGTAACGGTCCACGCCATAGTTCATGAGAGCGTGGCAGGAGTCGAGCAGGTCCTCTACGGCGTCGATGCCGTGGCGCTCTTCACACTGCATGATGTACTGCTTGGCAAACACCAGGTAGTCGATGATCGAACTGGCATCGGTCCAGGTGCGGAAGAGGTAGTTGCCCTTGAAGAAGCTGTTATGGCCATAGCAAGCATGGGCGATCACCAGTGCTTGCATGCACATGGTGTTTTCTTCCATGAGATAGGCGATGCAGGGATCTGAATTGATCACGATCTCGTAGGCCAGGCCCATCTGCCCACGGGTATAGGATTTTTCGGTGCTCAGGAAGTGCTTGCCATAAGACCAATGATGGTACCCCAGGGGCATGCCCACGGAGGCGTAGGCATCCATCATCTGTTCGGCGGTGATTACTTCGATCTGGTTAGGGTAAGTATCGAGCGCATAGCGCTCGGCGATACGGCTGATCTCCCGGTCGTAGGTCTGGATAAGTTCGAAGGTCCACTCCGAGCCAATGGACAGAGGTTGACGCTTCTGCTCTCTGGGAGTCATGTCACTAACCTGCGCTGGAAGAGTTCACGGAAGACCGGATAGATATCCCCGGCTGTCACCAGCTGCTGCTGGGCGAAGGTGTCCGGGAAGTGCTCGCCTATACGCTCGTATTCGAACCAGAGCGCCTGGTGCTCTCGAGGCGTGATTTCCACGTAAGTGTAGTACTGCACATGAGGCATGATCTGCTTGGTGAGGATTTCCCGGCAGATCGGCGAGTCGTCGTTCCAGTTGTCCCCGTCGGATGCCTGGGCCGCATAGATGTTCCATTCGTTGGTGGGATAACGTTCCGCCATGATTTCCTGCATTAGCTTCAAAGCGCTGGAAACGATGGTCCCGCCGGTTTCCCTCGAATAGAAAAACTCCTCTTCGTCCACTTCACGGGCGCTGGTGTGGTGACGGATGAACACCACTTCGATCTTGTCGTAGTTCCGCTTCAGGAAGAGGTACAGCAGGATGAAGAATCGCTTGGCGATGTCTTTGGTGGCCTGGGTCATGGACCCGGAAACGTCCATCAGGCAGAACATTACCGCCTTGGAGCTAGGGTTTGGATGCTTGACCAGTAGGTTGTATTTAAGATCGAAGGTGTCGAGGAAGGGCACCCGGTGAATACGGGCACTGAGCTTTTCTACTTCGGCTTCCAACGCCTGGATATCGCCAAAGTTGTCCGGCTCTTCCCGCTTGATGCGTTCTAGCTCGGCGCGCACTTCGCGCAAGCGGGCGCGGCTGCTCCCGGACAGGGCGATACGGCGGGCATGCGCCGAGCGCAGGGTACGAATGATGTTGATCCGGGACGGGTTGCCTTCGTTGGCGATCCCGGCACGAACGGTTTTGAAAGTCTCAGACCCGGTCAGGTGGCGCTTGACCAAGTTGGGCAGTTCTAGATCCTCGAACATGAACTCAAGGAATTCTTCCTGGGTAATCTGGAAGACGAATTCATCCATTCCCTCGCCGGAGTTGCCCGCCTTGCCTGGCCCCTTGCCGCCGCCGCCACCCCCCTGCGGGCGGGGAATGTGCTGGCCAGAGGTAAACTCCTTGTTGCCCGGGTGAACCGTAGTTTGCTTGCCGCCTCGGCCATGATGCAGTACCGGTTCGTCGATATCCCGGCCCGGGATGCTGATCTGTTCGCCGTGCTCCATGTCGGTAATGGAGCGACGGCTGACGGCCTCTTCCACGGCCTTCTTGATATGGTCACGGTAGCGTCGCAGGAATCGCTGGCGATTCACCGTGCTCTTGTTCTTTCCGTTCAAACGTCGGTCGATCACGTAGCTCATGGCCCCTCCAGGAACTCGGGGCAGCTTCAAGCTTCACGCTTCAAGCTGCAAGTCAGAGCAGCCACCACGACTGCAAGCCGATCCGCAGGGCTTTACCCGGCGCTGAACAGCTTGCAGCTCGCGGCTTGCCCCTTGCCGCTTATTGGGACTTGCGAACACGCAAGTACCATTCGGACAGCAACCGTACTTGCTTGTCGGTGTATCCGCGTTCGACCATGCGGGTAACGAAGTCGTTGTGTTTTTGCTGATCCTCCTTGCTCGCCTTGGCATTGAAACTGATGACCGGTAGCAAGTCCTCGGTGTTGGAGAACATTTTCTTCTCGATCACCACGCGCAGCTTCTCGTAGCTGAGCCAGGTCGGGTTTTTGCCGTTATTGTTGGCTCGGGCGCGCAAAACGAAGTTGACGATTTCGTTGCGGAAATCTTTCGGATTGCTGATCCCGGCCGGTTTTTCGATTTTTTCCAGTTCCTCATTCAGGGCCACCCGGTTGAGGATTTCGCCGGTTTCCGGATCGCGGTATTCCTGATCTTGTATCCAGAAGTCTGCGTACAGCACGTATCGATCGAAAATGTTCTGCCCGTACTCACTGTACGATTCCAGGTAAGCAGTCTGGATCTCCTTGCCGATGAACTCGATGTAGCGGGGCGCCAGGTACTCCTTCAGGTAACGCAAGTAGCGCTCGCGAACTTCGGCCGGGAATTGCTCCTGCTCGATCTGATGCTCCAGCACATACAGCAGGTGAACCGGGTTAGCGGCTACTTCATGCGGGTCGAAGTTGAACACTTTGGAGAGAATCTTGAAGGCGAAGCGGGTAGACAGGCCGTTCATGCCTTCGTCTACCCCGGCAGAGTCTCGATACTCCTGGATGGATTTGGCCTTGGGGTCGGTATCCTTGAGGTTTTCGCCATCATAGACGCGCATCTTCGAATAGATGTTGGAGTTCTCAGGTTCCTTCAATCGCGACAGCACGGTGAATTGAGCCAGCATCTTGAGGGTATCTGGGGCGCAATGGGCCCTGGACAGCGAGCTGTTGACCAGCAACTTGTCGTAGATCTTGATCTCGTCGCTGACGCGCAGGCAGTACGGCACCTTGACGATGTAGATCCGGTCAATGAATGCCTCATTGTTCTTGTTGTTGCGGAAGCTATGCCACTCCGATTCGTTCGAGTGCGCCAGTAGCACCCCGGTGAAGGGAATTGCGCCCAGGCCTTCGGTGCTGTTGTAGTTACCCTCCTGGGTCGCTGTAAGCAGGGGATGGAGGACCTTGATCGGCGCCTTGAACATCTCGACGAATTCCATCATCCCTTGGTTGGCCCGGCACAAGGCGCCGGAGTAGCTGTAGGCGTCTGCGTCGTTCTGGGGGAATTCCTCGAGCTTGCGGATATCTACCTTGCCCACCAGCGCGGAAATGTCCTGGTTGTTCTCATCGCCCGGCTCGGTTTTAGCCACGGCGATTTGATTGAGGATGGAAGGGTACAGCTTCACCACGCGGAACTGACTGATGTCGCCGCCGAACTCGCTTAGCCGCTTGGTCGCCCACGGCGACATGATGGTGCTCAGGTAGCGGCGGGAAATGCCGAAGTCTTCTTCAAGGATGGCGCCGTCTTCAGTAGCGTTGAATAACCCAAGCGGCGATTCGAATACGGGTGAGCCCTTGATCGCGTAAAAGGGCTGTTTTTCCATCAGCTGCTTGAGTTTTTCGGCCAGCGAGGACTTCCCGCCACCTACCGGGCCAAGCAGATAGAGGATTTGTTTCTTCTCTTCCAGGCCTTGGGCGGCATGGCGGAAGTACGAGACGATCTGGTCAATGCAGTCTTCCATGCCATGGAAATCCCTGAAGGCGGGATAGCGGCGGATCGTCTTGTTGGAAAAGATACGGGACAACCGCGGATCGGAGGCGGTATCCACAAGCTCCGGCTCGCCGATGGCCATGAGTAAGCGTTCGGCCGCGGAAGCGTAGGCGCTGCGGTCTCTTTTGCAGAGCTCAAGGTATTCCTGCAGCGTGAGTTCTTCCTGCTGCGTGCTCTCGAACCGTTGTTGGAAGTGGCTAAAAATACTCATGACGTCACCTCGCTCGATACCGGAGCCGACGTCGGATCACTCAGCCGATGCTTGGAAGCAACCGAAGCCAGCCGGCTGCCCTTACCCCCCAGAACACCTGAAAATCGCTACCGATGACCCGCGCGCCGGTGAACCGGCTCTCCCCTGTTTTGGATGGCCTGGGCTTAAGGATAGTTGGTTATCCAGAAATTCAAGGTCGGCCACTCACAGAGTTGGCTCTCGGGCGCCGCCTGGAACGGCTGGAGCGCCCGGAAATCGCGCGCCGAAGGTGACAAAAAAAATTTCAGTCGGCGGCCTGCCGTGCGACGTCGGCAGGATAGGTTTGCCGCCAGAGCTCGAAGCCGCCATCGAGGCTGTAGACGTCGGAAAAACCCTGGCTTGCCAGGTAAGCAGCGGCGGCTTGGCTGGAGTTGCCGTGGTAGCACACCACTACCAGCGGGGCGTCCAGGTCGGCCTGGGTGATGAAGTCATGTAGTGAGACATTATCGAGGTGGCGTGACTGGCTGATATGCGCATTGGCGAAAGTTTGCGGGTCGCGGATGTCCACTACTACAGCGCCCTGCTCGCGCAGGCTCTGGGCCTGTTGCGGGGCAATACGTTTGAATTCAGACATGCTGGCTCCTCGCTACTTAGCGGTTGGGTGAGCACTTGCAGCGGTGCATCTGCAAGGTATCGACGTTCATCAGGGTCATGGCATTGCCCCATACGCAGCCGGTGTCCAGGGCAAATACCCCGGGCTCGTTGCAGCGACCTTCGAGCGCGGCCCAGTGGCCGAAAATGATGCGCACATGCCGGCTGCGCCGCCCTTTGTGGCTGAACCATGGAGCGTAGCCGGGAGGTGCGCTGTCCGCGCCTTCCTTGCCCTTTAGGTCGAGCTTGCCGTCGCGGGTGCAGAAGCGCATGCGGGTGAAGTAGTTAGTGATCACCCGCAAGCGGGTAGCCCCATGCAGGTCCTTGCTCCACTTCGCTGGCTCGTTGCCATACATCCCGTCGAGGTAGGGCTTGACCAGGTTATCGTCGCGCAGCGCGGCTTCTACCTCGGCGGCGTAGCGCAGCGCCTTGCCGAGCGGCCACATAGGCGGGATACCGGCATGGACCAGCGCAAAATTGCGCGGCTCGTCGTAATGCAGCAGCTTCTGGCCACGCAGCCATTGCACCAGTTCGGGAGCGTCGGGCGCCTCTAGTACCTCGGCAAGGGTGTCGCCCTTCTTCAGCCGCTCGATGTTGTACCAGGCAGCGAGGAGGTGCAGATCGTGGTTGCCCAAGGTGCACACGAGGGCCTGGCGTATCGAATACAAGAAGCGCAGTGTTTCGAGGGACTGCGGACCGCGGTTGACCAAGTCTCCCACGCACCAGAGTTGGTCCTGCGCGGGGTCGAAGGCTACTTCGCCGAGCAACCGCTTGAGCGGCTCGAGGCAGCCTTGCAGGTCACCAACGGCGTACACCGCCATCAGTGCAAGGCCCCAGGTACGGCGAGGCGGAACGGCGCGATGATGGCATCGAACTGCTTCCCGTCTTCGGCAACCATCTGATAGCTGCCCTGCATGTTGCCCACCTTGGTGGGCATGATCGTACCGCTGCTGTAGGTATGGCTTTGCCCAACACCGATTAGCGGCTGCTGGCCAACCACGCCAGCGCCGCGGACTTCTTCGACCTTCCCGTCGCCATCGGTGATCACCCAATGCCGGGAGACGAGCCGGGCCGGTACCTTGCCTTTGTTGCGCACGGTAACCGTATAGGCGAAGGCATAGCGGCCTTGGTCCGGGTTGGATTGCTCCGCCAGAAAGCGAGTGTCTACGGAGACGTCTATGTGATAACGCAAGTCAGACATGGTGCAGCCTTTAAAGCGCAAACGTGATGGGCACGGCCATTGAGCTTGAGTCTAGGCCATCGAGCCGAGGATGGGCCAGGCAGCTGTTTTCACCTGCCTGGCCTGTGCTCGCAAACTTACAGGTCCTGGGCAGGCGCTTGCGCCAGTTGATCGGCCAGGCGTACGAAAGCAGCCAGGTCCAGTTGTTCGGGGCGTAGGCTGCCGTCTACCCCGGCGGCTTCGATACCTGCAGCCGGAAGCAGCGCCTTGAGAGTGTTGCGAAGGGTCTTGCGGCGCTGGTTGAACGCCTCGCGTACCACACGCTCAAGCAACCGGTGGTCCCTGGCGGGGTGGGGCAAGGTTTCGTGCGGTACCAGGCGAACGATGGCCGAATCCACCTTTGGCGGCGGATTGAAGGCGCCCGGCCCTACGTTGAACAGATGCTCGACCCGGCAGTGGTACTGCACCATGATCGACAGCCGGCCCCAGTCTCCCCCACCTGGCCCGGCCGCCATGCGCTCGACCACTTCTTTTTGCAACATGAAGTGCATGTCGCGAATCAGCGGGGCATTACCGAGCAGATGGAAAATCAGCGGCGTGGAAATGTTATAGGGCAGGTTGCCAACGACCCTCAGGCTGCGCGGCGCCGCCTGCAGCGTCGCGAAGTCGAACTTCAGCGCATCGCCCTGGTGCAGGTTGAAGTTGCCGCGAGTATCGAAGCGCTGGTGCAGCAACGGTACCAGGTCTTTGTCCAGTTCGATCACGTCCAACTGTGCGCCGCTGTCAAGCAGGCCCTCTGTAAGAGCGCCCTGGCCAGGGCCTATCTCCAGCAGTCGATCCCCTTCACGAGCATGGATCGCCCGCAGGATGCGGTCGATGACGCCGGCATCGTGAAGGAAGTTCTGACCGAAACGCTTGCGCGCCCGGTGTTGGTATTGCTCGTTCATCAACGTGCCTCGGCCATTTGATAGGCAGTTTCAAGGGCGACCTGAAGGCTGCCGGTGTCGACCTTGCCAGTGCCGGCCAGGTCCAGGGCTGTGCCGTGGTCAACCGAGGTACGGATGATCGGCAGGCCCAGGGTAACGTTTACCGCGGCGCCGAAGCCTTTGTACTTCAGCACCGGCAGGCCTTGGTCGTGGTACATGGCGAGCACCGCATCGCAGTGCTCCAGGTGTTTAGGGGTGAACAAGGTGTCCGCCGGGAGCGGCCCTATCAGGTCCAGCCCGTCGGTGCGCAAGCGTTGCAGCACAGGTTCGATCACGTCGATTTCTTCGTGCCCCAGGTGGCCACTTTCGCCAGCGTGCGGGTTCAGGCCGCAGACCAGGATGCGCGGGGCGGCAATGCCGAACTTGGTGCGCAGGTCGTGGTGAAGAATGCGGGTCACGCGCTCCACCCGGGCTTCGGTGATCGCCTCGGCGACCTCGCGCAGTGGCAGGTGGGTGGTGACCAGTGCGACCCGCAGCCCGCGGGTCGCAAGCATCATCACCACCTGCTCGGTGCCGGTCAGGTCCGCGAGAAATTCCGTATGGCCCGAGAACGGCGTGCCGCCTTCATTGATCACACCCTTGTGTACGGGTGCGGTGATCATCCCGGCGAAGCGGCCGTCCAGGCACCCTTGCCCGGCCAGCGTCAGGGTCTGCAGCACAAAGCCTGCGTTGGCTGGATCGAGCTGGCCAGCCACGACCGGCGCGCACACGGGGACGTCCAACACGTACAGGGTGCCTGCCGGGGCCGGGGCGTCGGGCAGGGCGGCAGGGTCCACTGTGCTGAGCACAACGGCCAGCCCCAACTGCGTGGCCCGCTCAGCGAGCAGGTCACGGCTGGTGATGGCGATCAGGGGATAGGGCTGGGCGTTACAGGCAAGCAGCAGGCACAGGTCTGGACCTATGCCTGCCGGTTCACCAGGTGTGAGGGCGAAACGCGGCGCGCTCACTGCTTGATTTCGACGTAGGCCTCGTCACGGATCTGACGGAGCCAGGTTTGCAGTTCCTCGTCGTACTTGCGGTTGCGCAGCACGTTGAGCGCCTGCTGTTCACGCGCCTGCTCGGTCGCGTCCGTGGCGCGGCGGCCAAGCACTTCGAGGATGTGCCAGCCGAACTGGGTCTGGAAGGGTTTCGAGACGGTGTCGACGGGGGTCTGAGCCATCATTTCGCGGAACTCGGGCACCAGCGACTGCGGATCGATCCAGTTCAGGTCACCCCCGTTGAGCGCTGAACCCGGGTCTTCGGAAAAGCTTTTGGCGAGCGTTGCGAAGTCTTCGCCATCCTTGATTCGAGAGTAAAGCGAGTTGATCAGCCGTTCGGTTTCCGCGGGGCTACGGATTTCGCTGGGCTTGATCAGGATGTGCCGTACATGGACTTCATCGCGCATCTCCGCCTGGCCACCACGGGCTTCGACCAGCTTGATCAGGATGAAGCCGCCCGGCGTACGCACGGGCTGGGTTACGTCACCAGGTTTCATTGTCGCAAGCATCTGGTCGAACGGCGGAGGCAGCTGCGCAGCCTTGCGCCACCCCATGTCGCCGCCTTCCAGTGCGTTATCGCTGGCGGAGCGGGCGGTGGCCAGTTGGGCGAAATCTGCCCCCTCTCGCAGTTGCTGATACAAGCCCATTGCCTGATTGCCAGCGGCCTGGATTTGCGCCGAGTTGGCACCTTCGGGGGTCGGGATCAGGATATTGGCCAGGTGATATTCCTGGGACAGCTGGGCCTTGCCGGAGTCCGAAGCGAGGAAGTTCTTCACTTCCTGCTCGCTGACCTGAATGCGTTCGGCAACGCGACGCTGACGCACGCGGCTGATGATCATCTCGCGGCGCACCTGGTCACGCGCACCGTCGTACGACAGCCCGTCGTGGGCCAGGGCCGCGCGGAACTGATCCAGGCTCATGTTGTTGCGCTGGGCGATGGTGCCCATCGCGCCGTTGAGCTCTTCGTCAGTAACGCGGATACCGGAACGATCACCAATCTGCAGTTGCAGGTTTTCCAGGATGAGGCGATCGAGGACCTGCTTTTGCAGCTCCTCGATCGGCGGCTCGCCACCGCCACGCTTGGCGATGGTCTGCCGCACTTCCTGCATGCGCTGGTCGAGCTGGCTTTGCATGATCACGTCGTTATCGACGATGGCCACTACCTTGTCCAACTGCTGGACCTGCGCATGCGCCAGGGTACCCAGAAACAGTGCGCCCAACAGCAAGGGGCGCAGTCGATCACATAGCTTGGTCTTCACGTTCACGATAACCCTGAATGCCTTTGTCGAGGAAACCTTCGACTTTATTGCCCACTACGCCACCCAGGCCCTTGAGCACGATTTGCAGGAAGATGCCACGATCGCCCTTTTCGTTCTCCGGAGCGGCCTGGCTGTATTCGTCATAATCAACCCAGTAACGGTTGATCAGGCGCAGTTTCCAGCAGCAATTGTCGTACTCGAAGCCACCGAAGGCTTCTAGCGTGCGGTTGCGGTTGTAGTCGTATTGCCAGCGGCTGATGAGGCTCCACTGCGGTACCAGCGGCCAGATGACCGAGAAGTCATGCTGCTGGATCTTGTAGTAGTCCTTCACGTAGTTCGGGTCGGTTGGCGTGCCGTAGTCACCACCGAACTGCCAGCGGCCAGTGGCCGTGTCGTAATGGATGGTGTCGTCGCGGTAGCGGAAGCCGGCGTTGACGACCTTGTTCGGGTTGTCTTCAGGCTGGTAATGGAACATCGCGCTGCCCGAACGGGTGCTGCGGCTGTCTGGGTCCCAGTTGAAGTCCGAAGTGAAGCGCCAGTCGCGGTTGAAGCGGTATTCGTATTCGAGCGCGTACGGGGACACGTCCGACTGGGCGTCGTCGCGATCCTTGTAAGCGATCTGCGGGAGCTGCACCTTACGGTCCTTGAAGTACAGCGCCTGGCCAATGCTGAAGCGCTGGCGTTCGAAACCGTTGTCTTCGATCCACCGGTTGGTCACGCCCAGCGACAGCTTGTTCTCGTCGCCGATGCGATCCGAGCCGCTGAAGCGGTTGTCTCGGAACAGTGAGGCGTAGCTGAACACGCTCTCGCCTGTATCGAACACCGGGATGTCGTTCTGTTTCTCGTACGGCACATACAGGTAGAACAGGCGCGGTTCGAGGGTCTGCCGATAATTGGTGCCGAACAACTGGGTGTCGCGATCGAAGTACAGGCCGCTGTCCACGCTGAAGATCGGCACGCTGATGTCTTGCGAGCTGCTATAGGACTCCCCAGTCGAGTTGGCAGTGCTGGCAAGGTCCGACTTACCTTTGGAATCCAGGTCCAGGTCGTACTGGGTGTACTTGTACTTGAGCGTTGGCTTGACGTACCCATAGCCCCAATCCAGCGGCAAGCTCACTGCCGGTACCAGATCCAGGCGATCGCCATTGGCGCGGGCGAGGCCGAATACGTTCTGATCGATGCGCCGTTCTTCGATTCCGTCCTTGGTAAAGTAGGTACCGTCACGCAAGTCACGATCGAACCGCACCGCTTCTGTGTGGTAGCTGAACTGCAAACCGCCCGGGTTGTAGGGCAGCACACCGTCGAGGGTGAGCTGCGGGAGGCGGTCGTAAGGCGTGATGTCCGCCACCGTCGCCAGCTGATAGGACTGCACGTTCAGCCGGGCGGTATAGCCCTCACCGCGGTAGGTCAGTGCACCTTGCTGATTGACGTAGTCCCGACGCTCCACGCCGATCTGGTCGGTTTCAAGGTCCTGGAAGTAATAAGGATCACTGATGCGGGTGTAATCCACCTGGCTCAGCAAGCGCGAGTCCAGGCCACCCTTATGCTGCCAGTTGATCATCCAGCGGCGTTTGCTGGCGTCCGACTGGTCGTCGCGCTCATCGCTTTCGTCGTTCAGGTACGCACCGCCGAACTGGCCTTCGCTGGTTTCGGTAAGGTAGCGGAACTCGCCTTCCATCAGCAGGCCGCGCTTGGCCATGTACCGCGGGTACAACGTGGCATCGTAGTTCGGCGCCAGGTTGAAGTAATACGGGGTGACCAGCGTCAGGCCGCTATCGCTGCTGCTCGAGATGCTCGGCGCCAGGAAGCCGGACTGGCGGCGATCATCGATCGGGAAGTAGAAATACGGCGTATAGAGGACTGGAATGTCCTTCACCCGCAGGGTCGCGTTGGTCGCGGTACCGAAGCCTGTGGCGGGGTTGAGCGTAATGTTGTTGCCCTTGACCGACCAGGCGTTGCTGTTGGGCTCGCAGGTGGTATAGGTGCCGTCCTTGAGGCGGATGATGGCGTTTTCAGCTCGCTTGGCGTACAAGGCCGAACCACGCGCGCGCTGCTTGTGCAGTACGTATTCAGCGTTATCGACCTGCGCGGCCCCTGTATCGAGCTGGACCTCGGCATGGTCGCCGACGATCAGCGCGCCGTTGTCGCGGATCTTCACGTTGCCGTTGAGTTCGCCGCGGTTCTCGGCCTGGTGCAGGGCGGCCTCGTTGGCCTCGACCTGCATGCTGCCCTGGCGCATGACCACGTCCCCGGCGAGGGTGGCGGTTTGCGTTTGGTCTTCGTAACGCGAAGCGCGGGCATTGATGTAGGTCGGGGCGTCGGACTTGGACGTCTTGTCGTTCATCCCCGGGCGGATCGGCTCGACGTAGTTGCCGGAGCAATAAGGCCCGGTCTCGGCCAACTGCGCCGGGGTGAGCTTCTCGCGTGGCACCCAGTCCAGGTGGCTGTAGTCCGCGCTGCGGGACTGCAAGCCACGGCCATTGCTTTCGGTCACCAGGGTAGGCGCCGGGGCGCCGCTGTCGCCAGCAGCAGCGTTGCCGCCATCTGCCGTTGCGCTCACCGAAGAGGCGGTATGCTGCGGGCGTGGTGGAAGGGTGGTGCTGCTATCGCGGGTTTTACAATCCCAGGAACCCGAGGCGGACACTTGGCAGTCATACTGCTGTGCGGCACTCACGAACGGCGAGGCCAGGGGTTGCATCGCCAGCAGGCCGCCGGTTACCAGCAACGGAAACTTTCTACGAAACGCGGGGGATTTCAATGCCATCTTATTAGTCCGGGCTTCCTGCGTGCCATCTGCCCGTGCGGGTGTGCACGCCTCTCGATGGTCTGAAAAAGATGCTGGATAATAAAGCATGACCCGCTTGACGGCTAGCGCCGTCGGAGACTCTGTAAATGCCCGATCATGATGTACGCCTCGAACAACTTCGCCCCTGGCTTTATGCTCAACTGCAAAGCCTCTATCAGGCCCGGGGCTGGGGCGATTTGCCCGAAGGCGAGTTGACACCCGCCAGCAGTGACGCAAGTTTCCGCCGCTACTTCCGCTGGGCCACCCCTGAACGAAGCTTCATCGTCATGGATGCGCCCCCGCCGCAAGAGAACTGCAAGCCCTTCGTGGACATCGCCGCGCTGCTCGCCAGTGCCGGCATCCATGTGCCGCAGATTCTCGTGCAGGATCTGGAGCGGGGCTTTTTGCTACTCAGCGACATGGGCCGCCAGACGTACCTGGACGTGATCAATCCGCAGAACGCCGAGTCGCTGTTCGCCGGCGCCATCGATGCCCTGCTCAAGTTCCAGCAACTGCCCATGACCGCGCCGTTGCCCAGCTACGACGAAGCGCTGCTGCGGCGTGAGCTGGAATTATTCCCGGAATGGTATGTGCAGCGGCACTTGGGAGTGCGCTTCAACGAAACCCAGCAGGCTCAGTGGGAGGCGGTCAGCCGCTTGCTGATCGACAGCGCGCTGGCCCAGCCGAAAGTACTGGTGCATCGGGACTACATGCCGCGCAACCTGATGCTCAGCGCGCCCAACCCTGGGGTGCTGGACTTCCAGGACGCGGTATACGGGCCTGTGACCTACGACGTGACCTGCCTGTTCAAGGACGCCTTCCTCAGTTGGCCCGAGGCACGGGTCGGTGACTGGCTCAGCGGGTACTGGCGCGCCGCGCGCAGCCAAGGGGTGCCGGTGCAAGACAACCTTACCGACTTCCTGCGGGCCAGCGACCTGATGGGCGTGCAGCGGCATTTGAAGGTCATCGGTATCTTCGCGCGCATTTGCCATCGCGACGGCAAGCCACGGTACCTGGAAGACGCGCCACGTTTCTTTGCCTATATCCGCTCAGTGGCCAAGCGCCGCCGTGAATTGGCGCAGCTGGGCGAACTGCTGGCCAGCCTGCCGCAGCTGGCAGAGGCTAGCGCATGAAGGCGATGATCCTCGCCGCCGGCAAAGGCGAACGCATGCGCCCGCTGACTTTGCACACGCCCAAGCCTTTGCTGCGCGCCGGAGGCGTGCCGCTGATCGAGCACCACCTACGGGGTCTGGCCGCGGCCGGCTTTCGGGAAGTGGTGATCAATCACGCCTGGTTGGGCGCGCAGATAGAAACCTACCTGGGCGATGGCGCGCGGTTTGGCGTACAGATCCAGTATTCGCCCGAGGGCGAGCCGTTGGAAACCGGCGGTGGCATCTACAAGGCCCTGCCGCTGTTGGGAGAGAACCCTTTCGCGGTCATCAACGGCGACGTATGGGCCACCTTCGACTATGCGCGGCTGCGCCTGCCAGAGGGGGGCTTGGCGCACTTGGTGATGGTGGATAACCCCGCCCATCACCCCAAGGGGGACTTCGTACTGGTCGACGGCCGGCTGTCGGACTTGCCAGCGCCTGGGCAGGCATTGACCTACAGCGGTATTGCGGTGCTGTCCCCGGCGCTGTTCGCCGGCTGCACCGAGGGCGCGTTCAAGCTGGCTCCGCTACTGCGCCAGGCAATGGCGGATGGCCGCGTAACCGGCGAGTACTTCAGCGGCCCCTGGGTCGATGTAGGCACCCCGGAGCGCCTGGCAGACGTGGAGCGGCTGCTGGCGGAGGCTAACTGATGCTGTGGCCAGTGACTGTAGTGGGCGCGGCGGCAGGCTTCGCCCTCGCCCATCTCCCGGGTGCGATTCTTGGCGCCTTGGTGGGGCAGGCGGTGGATCGGCGCCTTGATCTGCATGGCTGGGCTCAGATGTGGGCTCGAATCTGCGGCCGTGGCGGCTTGGAAGAAGAGCAACTGCTGTTTGTGCTGCTGGGGCGCTTGGCCAAGGCCGACGGCAGGGTGCTGGACAGCCATATCGCCCAGGCTCGCGGCGAAATGACGCTGCTAGGGCTGGATGAGCCGGCACGCCAGCGCGCGATCGCTGCCTTCGGCCGTGGCAAGGCTGGCAAGGATTCGCTGCGCGGCCCGTTGCGCCGCCTGCATGACCAACCGACCACCGCCGAGGGATTGCTGCGGGCCTGTTGGCGGATGGCATGGGCCGATGGCCGAATCGGCCCGAACGAGCAGCAGTTGCTCCTCGACTGGGGCAACTGGCTCGGTTGGGCCGCGCCGCGGGTGCGCGGCTTGGGCGGGGAATATGCGCCGGCCTCGCGCACCCTGGCCAACCCGACCGACGCCTATACGAAGGCGTTGCACTTGCTGGGCGTGACGGCCGATAGCGAGCTGGAACAGATCAAGCGCGCCTATCGTCGGCTGCTTAGCCGGCACCATCCAGACAAGCTGCAAGGCATGGGGGCTTCCCCTGCGCAGGTCCGTGCTGCCACTGAGCGTACCCGCGAGTTGCATAGTGCATTTGAGGTAATCCGTCGTCGTCGCGGGTTTTAGGCTCTGCACGACAATGTACCGCGCGTCGTGATGCTGCGTTGGAGCCAGGCCCGGAATGCTCGTATACAACCCGTAAACCCGAGCGCGGGCCTAATCCGCTTCCTTGCCTGCCCTCACCTTGCGCGACTTCGTGCGAGCCCATTACGTACAGGCCTGCATATCAGGACTGTGGGCTCAGCCAGCCCCGAACGCGGCGGTAGAGCTGCTCCTGTTCCGCGGTGCGGTCGCCCGGCAGGGGCGCTAGTTCGGTCTGGCTATAAAGGCTGCCAACCTGGCGTTTGCTCGCCTGCAAGCGCTGCGCTGCCGCACTGCGCAGTGCAGGGCTGGTGGCGTAATAAATGTCGGCTACCGGCACCTTCAGTTGTGGGGCCAGTTGGTCTAGCCCGGCCGGCGCGGCGTCTGGCGTTTTCCCGGCCACCATCACCAGGCGCTGTGCCCGTGAAGGCTGTCGTTCGCTGAGGTAGCGGGCTGCCCAATAGGCGCCAGTGCCATGGCCGACCAGCACGATGTTGCGGGCCTTGACCTGCTGGGCGAAGGCGATGCCGGCATCGATGCGGGCAAAGATGCGCGCGGCGTCCGTTTTCAATTGGTCATCGGGCGTCTCGGCCGGCGCCGGGGCGGTGGCGTCTGCGCCACTGGCCGCGGCTTGTTCTATGGGGGCATTGGCATCGGCCGGGGTGGCCGAGCTGCCGGCCGCGGCTGGCGCGGGCGGATCAACGGCGCGGGGTTGCATGGCCTCGCTGAGCAGGTCTGGCAGGGTCAGGCTCAGGGTGCTCCAGCGTGCATCCGGCAACCGATTGCGCAGGGGCGCGACAACCTCTGGCCAGTTGGCGGTTTCCCCAGCGCCGGGGATGATGATCACCATGCCGGCCGGATCCGGATCGTTCGCCGGGTGCCACAAGGCCAGGAAGTTATCGCCACCAGCTTGCAGGGTTTGCTGTTCTTGGGCGGGTAACTGGCGGGCGAGGGCCTGGGCTTCCTGCTCGCTGCGCTCTAGCAGAGGTGGGCGCTCTACGGCAGCGGCGGGCGGCTCGGCCGGGGCATCGGCGGCGGTAGCGGTCAGGGCCAGGGACAGCGGCAGGGCGGTCGCCAGGGCAAGCAGCGTGGCATGTGGAAGAGCGCGCATCGTGGTTTCCATATCGATTGCTTGCCCGCAGCCTAAGGCCATTCGGCGGCCACCGCCAGTGCCCAGGCCCGGCCAGCTGCCCGGTTGGGTGCCCCATCGGCTACAATGCGCGCCACCGTGTTCAGCCTACAGGTCCAGCATGCAACCCTACGCTATTGCGCCGTCCATCCTCTCCGCCGATTTCGCTCGCCTGGGTGAGGAAGTCGACAACGTACTCGCCGCCGGAGCGGATGTGGTGCACTTCGATGTGATGGACAACCACTATGTTCCCAACCTGACCATTGGCCCGATGGTGTGCGCCGCATTGCGCAAGTATGGCGTCACCGCGCCCATCGACGTGCATCTGATGGTGAGCCCGGTGGACCGCATCATCGGGGACTTCATCGAAGCCGGGGCGACCTATATCACCTTCCACCCAGAAGCCACCCAGCACGTGGACCGCTCGTTGCAGCTGATACGCGATGGCGGCTGCAAGGCCGGGCTGGTGTTCAATCCGGCGACCCCGCTGAACCTGCTCGAGTATGTGATGGACAAGGTGGACATGATCCTGCTGATGAGCGTGAACCCAGGCTTCGGTGGGCAGAAGTTCATCCCCGGCACCCTGCGCAAGCTGCGCGAGGCGCGAGCATTGATCGACGCCAGCGGCCGGGATATCCGCCTGGAGATCGACGGCGGGGTCAACGTACAGAACATCCGTGAGATCGCCGCGGCTGGCGCCGACACCTTCGTGGCGGGTTCGGCGATCTTCAATGCGCCGGACTACCGTGCCGTGATCGACAGCATGCGCGCCGAGCTCGCCCTGGCCCGCCCATGAGCGGGTTCGCGCAGCTGTTCGAGGGGCAATTGCCCCGGCTGGTGATGTTCGACCTCGATGGCACCCTGATTGATTCGGTGCCAGACCTCGCCGCGGCGGTGGACAGCATGCTGGTGCAGCTCGGCCGTGCCCCGGCTGGTATCGACGCCGTACGCATGTGGATCGGTAACGGCTCGCGGGTGCTGGTGCGCCGCGCTCTGGCAGGCAGCCTGGAGCATGCCGAGGTCAGCGATGAGCAGGCTGACCAGGCCCTGGCATTGTTCATGGCCGCCTATGGCAACGCCCATGGCGCTACCCGGGTGTATCCCGGTGTGCGCGAAACCCTGAAATGGCTGGCGGGCCAGGGCGTGGAGATGGCGCTAATCACTAACAAGGCCGAGCAGTTCGTAGCGCCCCTGCTCGACGAGCTCAAGCTGGGCCGTTACTTTCGCTGGATCATCGGTGGCGACACTCTGCCCCAGCAAAAGCCAGATCCTGCCGCCTTGCTCCACGTGATGAAAATGGCCGGTGTGAACCCGGCGCAAGCGCTGTTCGTGGGCGACTCGCGTAACGATGTGCATGCAGCAAAAGCCGCTGGCGTGGCCTGTGTGGCGCTGAGCTACGGCTATAACCATGGCCGGCCCATCGCCGAGGAAGCCCCGTCGCTGGTGGTGGATGACCTGCGCGCGCTTCTGCCCGGTTGCTTCGGGCGATCCGCTGATATAACGTTGGCCGATACCCCTGCCTCTTCAGGTCGAGAATCCCACGTGGCGGTTACCTGCAAACTCTGGATGAAAGTCATCAAGGCCCTGGCCCGTTGGCGCTGGCGCGCCTGACTCTCCCTGGCCGGCATGCCGGCGCGTTTGCTCGTTTTCCTGTTCTTTGCTCCGCCACGAGGCAGCTATGACCCGCGATGAATTCCTGCGCTTGGCCGATTCCGGCTACAACCGCATCCCCCTGGCTCACGAAACCCTGGCCGACTTCGACACGCCGTTGTCGATCTACCTCAAGCTGGCCGATCAGCCCAATTCCTACTTGCTCGAATCCGTGCAAGGCGGGGAAAAATGGGGGCGTTATTCGATCATTGGCTTGCCGTGCAGAACGGTGCTACGGGTGCATGACCACGTGGTGCGTATCACCCGCGACGGCGCTGAAGTCGAACGCCATGAAGTCGAGGATCCGCTGGCCTTCGTCGAAACGTTCAAGGCCCGCTACAAAGTCCCGACGATCCCTGGATTGCCCCGCTTCAACGGCGGCCTGGTTGGGTATTTCGGCTACGACAGCGTCCGTTATGTGGAAAAACGCCTCGGTGCCAGCCCAAACCCAGACCCTATCGGCGTACCGGACATCCTGTTGATGGTCTCTGATGCGGTGGTGGTGTTCGACAACTTGGCAGGGAAAATCCATGCCATCGTGTTGGCGGACCCGAGCCAGGCAGATGCCTATGAGCAAGGCCGTGCACAGTTGGCCGAGCTGATGGAGCGGCTGCGCCAGCCGATCACTCCGCGCTCAGGCCTGGACTTTACCCAGCCCCCCGGCCAGGAGCCGGCCTTCCGCTCCAGCTTCACTCAGGAGGATTACGAGCGGGCGGTGAACACCATCAAGGACTACATCCTTGCCGGCGATTGCATGCAGGTCGTGGTATCCCAGCGGATGTCCATCGACTTCAAGGCCGCGCCCATCGATCTGTACCGCGGGCTGCGCTGCTTCAACCCTACCCCTTATATGTACTTCTTCAATTTCGGCGACTTCCACGTGGTCGGCAGCTCTCCGGAAGTGCTGGTGCGGGTGGAAGACAACCAGATCACCGTGCGGCCGATTGCTGGCACGCGCCCCCGTGGCGCCACCGAAGAGGCAGACCATGCCCTTGAAGTGGACCTGCTGAGCGATCAGAAGGAGATCGCCGAGCATCTTATGCTGATTGACCTTGGCCGCAACGACACGGGGCGAGTCTCGGAAATCGGCAGCGTGAAGCTCACCGAAAAGATGGTGATCGAGCGGTACTCCAACGTGATGCACATCGTGTCCAACGTGACGGGCCAGTTGAAGCAAGGCCTCACTGCCATGGACGCCCTGCGCGCCATTCTGCCGGCGGGTACCCTGTCAGGCGCGCCGAAGATCCGCGCGATGGAAATCATCGATGAGCTCGAGCCGGTCAAGCGTGGCGTATATGGCGGCGCGGTGGGCTATTTCGCCTGGAACGGCAATATGGACACGGCAATCGCCATCCGTACCGCAGTGATCAAGGACGGCGAACTGCACGTACAGGCCGGCGCGGGCATCGTTTCGGACTCGGTGCCGGCCCTGGAATGGGAAGAAACCCTTAACAAGCGGCGGGCCATGTTCCGCGCCGTGGCACTGGCCGAGCAAAGCCAGGGCTGACCCAGCGGTGTCGCCCGCCTGGCCACTTCCAGATTCGAGAGGTTCGCACCATGTTGCTGATGATCGATAACTACGACTCCTTTACCTATAACGTTGTGCAATACCTCGGCGAGTTGGGGGCCGAGGTGAAGGTTGTGCGTAACGATGAAATCACCGTGGCTGATATAGAAGCCCTGGCGCCGGAGCGCATCGTTGTGTCCCCCGGGCCCTGCACGCCGAGCGAAGCCGGCATTTCGATCGAAGCGATCCTGCACTTCGCCGGCAAGCTACCGATCCTTGGTATTTGCCTGGGGCACCAGGCGCTCGGCCAGGCCTACGGGGGCGAAGTGGTCCGCGCGCGCCAGGCGATGCACGGTAAAACCAGCCCGGTTCACCACCATGACCTTGGGGTGTTCGAAGGCCTGGCGCAGCCGTTGACGGTTACCCGTTATCACTCGCTGGTCGTCAAGCGTGAGACCTTGCCCGACTGCCTTGAAGTCACCGCCTGGACCCAGCATCCGGATGGCAGCTTCGATGAGATCATGGGGCTGCGTCACAAAACCCTGACCATCGAGGGTGTGCAGTTCCACCCTGAGTCGATCCTCACCGAACAGGGCCATGAGCTGCTGGCGAACTTCCTCAAGCAAACCGGTGGCACCCGTCAGGGTTAAGGAAAGGTAATGGACATCAAGACAGCCCTGGGGCGAGTGGTTACCCAACTGGATCTGAGCACGGAAGAAATGCGCGACGTGATGCGCCAGATCATGACCGGGCAATGCACCGAAGCGCAGATAGGCGCGTTCCTCATGGGCATGCGCATGAAGAGCGAGAGTATCGATGAGATCGTCGGTGCCGTGTCCGCCATGCGCGAGTTGGCGGGCCGGGTAGAGCTGGCGTCGCTGGACCGGGTGGTGGATATCGTCGGCACCGGAGGCGATGGCGCCAACATCTTTAACGTGTCTACCGCCTCGGCGCTGGTGGTGGCAGCCGCCGGCTGCACCGTGGCCAAGCATGGCAACCGCGCGGTGTCGGGTAAGAGCGGCAGCGCCGACCTGCTCGAAGCCGCCGGGGTTTACCTGAACCTCACACCCGCTCAGGTGGGCCGCTGTATCGACAGCATCGGTATCGGCTTCATGTTCGCCCAGGCGCACCATGGCGCGATGAAGTTCGCCGCCGGGCCACGTCGGGATCTGGGCCTGCGGACCCTGTTCAACATGCTCGGGCCGCTGACCAACCCGGCGGGTGTGGTCCACCAGGTAGTAGGCGTATTCAACCCGGCGCTGTGCCGCCCGCTGGCGCAGGTGTTGTTGCGGCTGGGCAGCAAGCATGTGCTGGTGGTGCACTCGCGTGATGGCCTGGATGAGTTCAGCCTTGCCGCGCCTACCGCCGTGGCGGAATTGAAAGACGGCGAGGTGATCGAGTACAGCGTGGAGCCCGAAGATCTAGGGCTGCGTAGCCAAAGCCTGCACGGCTTGACCGTGGAAAGCCCGCAGGCGTCGCTGGAGCTGATCCGCGATGCACTTGGCCGGCGTAAAACCGAAAACGGCCGCAAGGCGGCTGAGATGATTATCCTCAACGCCGGCGCCGCGCTCTACGCGGCAGACCATGCCACCTCTCTGAAAGAGGGCGTGGCCTTGGCCAGCGACGCGTTGCACACTGGCCTCGCCCGGGAAAAACTCGAAGAGCTCGGTGCCTTTACGGCAGTATTCAAGCAGGAGAACGAAGCATGAGCGTGCCAACAGTGCTGGAGAAAATCCTCGCCCGCAAGGCCGAGGAGGTGGCTGAGCGCAGGGCACGCATCAGCCTGAGCGAACAACAGGCCGCCGCTCGGTTAGCCTCCCCGGTGCGGGGTTTTGCCCAGGCGCTGTTGGAGCGCCAGCAAGCCAAACAGCCCGCGGTCATTGCCGAGATCAAGAAGGCATCACCGAGTAAGGGCGTGATCCGCGAGCAGTTCTACCCTGCCGAAATCGCCAAGAGCTATGAAGCCGGCGGTGCCGCTTGCCTCTCCGTGCTGACCGACGTGGATTTCTTCCTGGGCGCGGACCTTTACCTTCAGCAGGCTCGCGAAGCATGCGCCTTGCCGGTCATTCGCAAGGATTTCATGATCGACCCTTACCAGATCTACGAAGCCCGTGCCTTGGGGGCGGACTGCATACTGCTGATCGTCTCGGCGCTGGATGACGGGCTGATGGTCGAGCTGGCGGATACCGCCAAGGACACTGGCCTCGACGTGTTGGTTGAAGTGCACGACGGCGACGAGCTGGAGCGCGCGCTCAAGCACTTGGACACCCCCTTGATCGGAGTGAACAATCGCAACCTGCATACCTTCGAAGTGAGCCTGGAAGCCACCCTTGAGCTGCTTCCGCGCATTCCTCGCGACCGCATGGTGGTAACCGAAAGCGGCATTCTCAACCGCGCGGACGTGGAGCTCATGGAAATCAACGACGTGTATGGCTTCTTGGTTGGCGAAGCGTTCATGCGCGCGGAACATCCAGGCGACGAGCTGGCGCGACTGTTCTTCCCCGCCCGCTGAGGCGAACCGTCAGGCACTGGACAGGAAGCGAGGGCTGCAATGGATCAGCTGCGACAACTTACCACTGAGCAAGGGCTGCAGGCTGAGCTTGCCTTGCTCACGGCGGTCTGCAATGGCGAGCGCACCGATGGTGTGCTGTTCTGGCAGCCTACCGACCAGGCATTGGTGATGCCGCGGCGCATGGAGCGACTGCCAGGCTTCGTTGCCGGCGCCGCGGCCGCCGCCGAACTTGGTTGGCCGGTGCTGTTGCGGGAAACCGGAGGTGAGCCGGTGCCGCAATCCGCAGCCACGGTGAACGTTGCGCTGGTCTATGCGGCGCCCCGCGCCGAAGGTGACCTCAACAGGCTGGAGCGGGCCTACCTGCGACTGTGCGAGCCGTTGTGCTGGGTATTGGAGAGCCTGGGCGGCCAGGCAAGCCTGGGTGAGGTTCCCGGTGCGTTCTGCGACGGGCGTTATAACGTGAACCTTGATGGCCGCAAGTGGGTTGGCACTGCGCAGCGTTGGCGGCAATCGCGTCACCATGGCGGCCCGGTGGTATTGGTGCACGGCGCCATGCTGATGCAGGACCAGCGGTTGGCAATGGTCGCCGCTGTCAATGGTTTCAACCAGGCTTGCGGGTTGCCGCAGCGCTGCCTGGCCGAAAGCCATGTAGCGTTCGAAGAGCGCTTTCCCGGTGAGGCAGCGCTCAGCGCGCTGCAAGATTCACTGGAAGGCGAACTGGTAAAGGTTCGCGCGCTTCATTAGCGGGTGCCGTACACCACCATGGTTTTGCCTTTTACCTGGATAAGCCGGCGTTCTTCCAGGTCCTTGAGCACCCGCCCGACCATTTCCCGCGAGCACCCGACGATGCGGCCGATTTCCTGGCGCGTGACTTTGATCTGCATCCCGTCGGGGTGAGTCATGGCGTCTGGTTCTTTGCACAGGTCGGTGAGGCAGCGAGCGACCCGCCCGGTAACGTCGTGAAACGCCAGGTCGCCGACCTTGCGGGTCGTGCGGCGTATCCGGTAAGCCATTTGCGTGCTCAGGCTATAGAGGATCTCCGGATCCAGCCGGGCCAGTTCGCGGAACTTGGCGTAGCCTACCTCCGCCACTTCACACTCGGTTTTGGCGCGTACCCAGGCGTTGCGCTCGCCTTCCATATGAGGAGGATCGAACAGCCCCAGCTCGCCGAAGAAATCGCCTTGGTTAAGGTAGGCGATCACCATTTCCCTGCCGTCGCTGTCCTCGATCAGGATGGTGACCGAGCCCTTGAGGATGTACGAGAGCACACTCGACTTGTCGCCGGCGCAAATGATGTTGCTTTTAGCCGCATAGCGGCGGCGCTGGCAGTGAGCCAGAAGCTTGTCGAGGGGGTTAATCTTGGTGGCTGGCGCGACCATGGGCTGAGTTCCGATACAAGGCGACGGTTGAGTGCGGTTCGGTGAATGCCATCAAATTGGCGCCAGCTTAACAGCACTTCATTTGTATCGCGATATTTGCCGATAACTTGAGGGTCTCGCCAACCCGAGGTGAATTTTGCCTCTGGGCGGCTGTGCTAAGCTGGCGCCCTTTTCAACGGGAGCGCAGCAATGAAGGCACGTATTCAGTGGGCCGGCGGGGCGATGTTTATTGGTGAATCCGGCAGCGGCCACGCCGTGGTCATGGATGGCGCCCCAGAGCACGGCGGTCGTAACCTGGGCGTGCGGCCGATGGAAATGGTGCTGATCGGGCTGGGCGGCTGCAGCAGCTTCGATGTGGTAGCCATTCTCAAGAAAGCCCGCCAGCCGGTGGAAAGCTGCGAAGCCTTCCTGGATGCTGAACGCGCCGACGAAGACCCAAAAGTGTTCACCCGCATCCATTTGCGTTTCGTGGTGAAGGGCCGGGGCCTGAAGGAGTCGCAGGTCAAGCGGGCAGTAGAACTGTCCGCCGAGAAGTACTGCTCGGCTTCCATAATGCTGGCGCGCGGTGGCGTAGACATCAGCCATTCCTACGAAATTGTCGAGCTGGGCGAGAGCGACATCCAGGCATCATAAAACCCGCCCATACTCTGGCATACGGTGGCGCGGGTCTGCATAATGCGCCACTTTTTCAAGGCTCACCTTGAGCCCGGGCCCACCCGGGAAAGACAACCAAAATCGCCAACGCGAAGAGGTGTAAACCGTCCTACGCAGACGCCGGCCGGCGCCTGACGGGCATGCTTGATCACGCGGCAGAGCCGCATTCAAAGAGAGTTTTCAGACGGTGAATAGCAAACTCAAGCTCCACGGGTTCAATAACCTGACCAAGACCTTGAGCTTCAACATCTACGACATCTGCTACGCGCAGACGCCGCAAGATCAGCAGGCTTACGTCGAGTACATCAACCACGAATACGACGCGGCCCGGCTAACCCAGATCCTTACGGATGTCGTCGATATCATAGGTGCCAATATCCTGAACATTGCGCGTCAGGACTACGAGCCCCAAGGTGCCAGTGTAACCATCCTGATCTCCGAGCAACCGGTGACCCCCACCGAAAGCCAGATCGAGGAATCGCCTGGGCCGCTGCCGGATACCATCTTGGCGCACTTGGACAAAAGCCATATCACGGTCCATACCTACCCGGAAATTCACCCGGACAACGGCATCGCGACCTTCCGCGTGGACATCGACGTTTCCACCTGCGGCGTGATTTCACCGCTCAAAGCTCTGAACTACCTGATTCATCAGTTCGATTCGGACATCGTCACCGTGGATTACCGGGTACGTGGCTTTACCCGGGACATCGAGGGGCGCAAGCACTTCATCGACCACGAGATCAATTCCATCCAGAACTACTTGTCGGAAGACACTCGCGACGCCTACCAAATGGTCGACGTGAACGTGTACCAGGAAAACCTCTTCCATACCAAGATGCTGCTCAAGCAATTCGAGCTAGACAATTATCTGTTCGGCGATGCCACCAGCAACTTCTCCGCCGAACAGCGCGCGCAGGTCACTGAGCGGGTTAAGCACGAAATGCTGGAAATCTTCTACGGGCGCAATTTCGCCTGATAGCCATGCTGGCTTGAATACCCCCTACCGGCAGGCTATCGCCGGTAGGGGGTTAGGCTGCGTTTTCATCTAGATGCGATAAGTGCTCTTGGTCATCACTTTGGCCATCAAGCTCATGCCCACCTTCACAGGCAGCGGAAAGCGTGCGCCGCCAGCATCCAGGGCCGCTTGGGCATGATGAGCCTCATCGTCGCGCATCTGCTCAAGGATCGCGCGAGATTTGTGGTCTTCGGCGGGCAGCTCGTGCAAATGCTCATCAAGATGTTTGCAGACCTGCTGTTCGGTGGCCGCCACGAAGCCCAGGCTGACTTTATCGCTGATAAGGCCGGCGACTGCGCCCATACCGAACGACATGCCGTAGAACAACGGATTGAGCACGCTGGGCCGGCTGCCGAGCTGGCGAATACGCTGTTCGCACCAAGCCAGATGGTCTACCTCTTCGTCCGCTGCGTGTTCCATGGCCTCCCGGATTTCCGGCAGGCGCGCCGTCAGCGCCTGGCCCTGGTACAACGCCTGCGCGCAGACCTCGCCGGTATGGTTGACGCGCATCAAGCCAGCTACGTGCTTGCTTTGCACTTCGCTCAAGGCCGCGTCCGGTTGCAGCAGGGCAGGGGAAGGGCGCGCCGGCTGGCCGCTGAACGGCAACAGCGTGCGCGCGACGGTGTCGGCCTGGAGCAGTAGTTTATCGAGGATCGAATAGTGACGGTCGTGGGCCACGAAAACCTCCTGGGATATGAAAAAACCGGTGCGTGGCGGAGTGGTCAGCCCGGAGGCCAGTGCATCTGGCGTTGGCCAAGCACATGCATATGAATGTGATAGACCGTCTGGCCGCCCAATTCATTGCAGTTCATCACCACCCGAAAACCTTCCTCGCAACCTAGCTCCAGTGCCAGGCGCTGGGCTGTGAACAGAATATGCCCGGCGAGGCCTTTATCGTCTTCCGTAAGGTCGGCCAAGGTGCGGATGCCCTTTTTAGGCACTACCAGGAAATGCACCGGCGCTTGGGGCGCGATGTCATGAAAGGCGATGACCTGGTCATCTTCGTAGATAATCTTCGCGGGTATTTCTCGCTTGATGATCTTGTCAAATAGCGTGTCCACAGCATTTCTCCCTGGCTGTCGTTGCCCTGCAGTTTACTCAACCAGGCGCCGGAGCGCCCAGTTCTGTTTGTTCATGGCCGTGTATAAGCCCGGTTGACCGCGGCCGCGGCTTTGCGAACCAGCCATCGAGGCGCCAGGCGTGAAGCTCGGGCCAGCCAACGGGCGCGCCATCCGGGGATGATCAGCGCCCGGTTGCGTTCCAGCGCCAGCACCGCGCAAAGCGCCACCTCTTCCGGCGTCAGTGGCAGGCGGCTGCCGCGCAGTTTGCGAGGCAGAGTGCCTTGAGTGCGTAGCGGCCCAGGGCAGAGTACACATACGGCCACGCCACTCTGGCGCAGTTCTTCGCGCAACCCTTCGGAAAGATGGAGCACATACGCCTTGCTGGCAGCATAGCTGCTCATCCAAGGGCCAGGCTGGAAGGCGGCCACCGAGGCGACATTAAGAATTTGCCCGCCGCCACGCACAGCCATGCTGTTGCCAACGGCGTGACAGAGGCGCGCCAGTGCGAGGACGTTGAGCTCGATCAGGTCTTGCTCGCGCAACCAATCCTGGGCGAGGAAGTGGCCTTGCGAAGAGAGGGCGGCGCAGTTCACCAGCAGGTCAATGTGCTGCTCGCTTTCCTCGAGCTCAAGCAGAAAGCCGGTCAGGCGCAGCGGTTCGCTAAGGTCGCAGGCGCGGAACAGCACGTCCACCCCGAAGCGCTGGGTGAACTCCAGGGCAACTGGTTCAAGCTCGTCGCGGTAGCGTGCCACCAGCAGGAGGTTGCGCCCCCGCCGCGCCAAGGCTTCGGCCAGTGCCAGGCCTAGACCGCTGGAGGCGCCGGTTACCAAGGCATAGGAAGGCATAGAGGTACCGAAAACAAGAAGGCTGTTAAACGGCGAAGTTTACCGCCATGCCCTGTGGCGTGATAGGGAAGGTTAGAACGGCTTTACGACCACCAGGATCACGATCAACAGCAATAGCACTACCGGCACCTCGTTGAACCACCGATAGAAGGTGTGGCTGTGCCGGTTTTCGTTCCTCTCGAAACGCTTGCGATGCGCGCCGCATACATGGTGGTAACCAATCAGGAGCACCACCAGCGTCAGCTTGGCATGTAGCCAGCCCATGGCTAACCAGGCCGGGTTCAGATAGACCAGCCACGCGCCAAACACCAAGGTGAGCAACATGGAGGGGGTCATGATGCCCCGATACAACTTGCGCTCCATCAGTACGAAGCGTTCCCGGCTAGGCGCATCCTCGCTCATGGCGTGGTAAACGAACAGGCGGGGCAAATAGAACAATGCGGCGAACCAGCACACCAGGCTGACGATGTGCAGGGCTTTTATCCATAGATAGAGCATGTAAGGGCTTCCCACGGTTTAGGACGCCACGATAGTAGAGCGCTGTTGGCGGCTCGTCATCCTGGCAGTTGTGGCCATTGCCTCACGCCCCTATCATCGAGGATTTCCAACAGCGTACTCAGGGCGGATAGGTAGATGGTCAAGGTCGGTATCGTTGGTGGCACGGGTTACACCGGTGTTGAGCTCTTGCGCCTGCTCGCGCAGCATCCGCAGGCTGAAGTGGCGATCATCACCTCGCGATCGGAAGCAGGTGTTTGCGTTGCCGACATGTACCCCAACCTCCGTGGCCATTACGACCATCTTAAGTTCAGCGTGCCGGACACCGCTGCCCTGGGCGCCTGCGACGTAGTGTTCTTCGCGACGCCACATGGTGTTGCACACGCCTTGGCTGGCGAGTTGCTGGCTGCCGGCACCCGAGTGATCGACCTCTCGGCGGATTTCCGCCTGCAAGACGCCGATGAATGGGCTCGCTGGTATGGCCAACCCCATGGCGCACCGGCCTTATTGACCGAGGCGGTGTATGGCCTGCCGGAAGTGAACCGTGAGCGCATCCGCTCCGCGCGGCTGATCGCCGTCCCCGGCTGCTATCCCACCGCAGCCCAACTGGGCCTGCTGCCGCTGCTCGAAGCCGGTCTCGCCGACACTTCCCGGTTGATCGCCGATTGCAAGTCCGGTGTCAGTGGCGCTGGTCGTGGCGCCAGCGTCGGTTCGCTCTTCTGCGAGGCGGGCGAAAGCATGAAGGCGTACGCCGTCAAAGGGCATCGGCACCTACCGGAAATCAGCCAAGGTCTGCGCCGGGCTGCCGGTGGAGATGTCGGCCTGACCTTCGTGCCTCACCTCACGCCCATGATCCGCGGCATCCATGCCACCTTGTATGCAACCGTGGCCGACCTTTCGGTAGACCTGCAAGCGTTGTTCGAGCACCGCTATGCCGATGAGCCCTTCGTGGATGTGATGCCGGCGGGCAGCCATCCGGAAACACGCTCCGTGCGCGGCGCCAACGTGTGCCGGATCGCTGTTCACCGCCCGCAGGATGGCGATCTGGTGGTCGTGTTGTCGGTCATCGACAACCTGGTCAAAGGCGCATCTGGGCAGGCCGTGCAGAACCTTAATATTGTCTTTGGCTTGGATGAACGCCTTGGTCTGTCCCACGCTGGGCTGATGCCTTAAGCGGCTCAGCCAAGGCAGGTCTATGCGGCCCCCTGAGCAATTGTTGACCATTTTGCTCAGGGAAGCGGATAATGCCCGCATTTCGCATTAGAGTTCGGCTTGCGCCGGGAGAGTCAGCATGAGTGTTGAAACCTTCACCCCCACGGTTTTGCAATTCACTCAGGGTGCCGCCCACAAGGTGAAGACCCTGGTCGATGAAGAGGGCAACGATCGCTTGAAGCTTCGCGTGTTCGTCACCGGTGGCGGCTGCTCCGGGTTCCAGTACGGCTTCACCTTCGATGAAGAGATCGCTGAAGACGACACCATCGTCGAGCGCGAGGGCGTAAGCCTGGTGGTCGATCCGATGAGCTTCCAGTACTTGGCTGGCGCCGAAGTGGACTATCAGGAAGGGCTGGAAGGATCGCGCTTTGTGATCAACAACCCGAATGCCAGCACGACCTGCGGCTGCGGGCAGTCGTTCTCCATCTGACCCAAAGGCTGGCTCTTATCAACGCCGCGATGATCGCGGCGTTTTCAATCAGGCGGGATAAATAGCGCCCAGGACCCTCAGCCCTTTCGCGCCGGTGACGGCGGGGCGATTCGCAGGAATACCCTCGAGGCAGCAATGGGCCAGCCAGGCGAACGCCATGGCTTCCATCCAATCCGGGTCAACCTCCAGGGCTGCGGTGCTCTTGACTGGCGTGCTGCCCGCTAGCACTTGCAAGCGGCTCATCAGTTCAAGGTTATGGGCGCCTCCGCCGCATACGAATACGCCGTCGGGCTGCGGCATGTTGCGCAGCAGCGAATCGGTCACAGTGCGGGCGGTCAGTTCCAGCAGGGTCGCTTGTATGTCTTCCGGTGCGACGGTGGGATGCTGGGCCAAATGCCTCTGTAGCCAGGCAAGGTTGAACACTTCCCGGCCCGTGCTCTTTGGGCCAACGGTAGAGAAGAAGGGATCGGCCAGCAGTGTTTGCAGCAGTGCAGTGTCGACCGTGCCGCTTGCCGCCCAGGCTCCGTGGCGATCGAACAGCTCGCCTCGGCAGGCGTGTATCCAGGCGTCGAGCAGTACATTGCCAGGGCCGCAGTCGAACCCGGACACCGGCTGCTCGGGGCGAATCAAGCTCAGGTTGGCAAAGCCACCCAGGTTGAGCACCGCGACCGCTTCGCCCTGCGCCGCAAACAATGCTTCATGGAAAGCCGGGACCAACGGTGCGCCCTGACCGCCCGCGGCCACATCACGACGCCGGAAGTCTGCGACCACGGTAATGCCGCAGCGCTCGGCCAGCAGCGCTGGGTTACCAATTTGAACCGTGAAACCCCGGGCCGGCTCGTGCCGGATGGTCTGGCCATGGCTCCCCACCGCGCGCACCGTTTCAGCGGCTACGCCGGCGCTGCGCAACAATTGGCCGATACCATCGGCGGCGAGAGCTGCCCACGCGTTCTCTGCCAATGCTGCGCGGGCAATCTCGTCGGCGCCGCTGGCGCACAGTGAGAGCAATTCGGCTCGCAGGGTGGGCGGAAGCGGGACGTAATGCGAGGCAAGCAGGCGAGTAGAGCTCCCCTGTTCAATCAGCGCGATGTCCAGGCCATCGAGGCTGGTACCGGACATCACCCCGATATAGCGGCTCATCAGCGTTTACTCGCAACCAGGGTGGCGCGCTCTTGGTCCATCCGCGCCATCAATGGTTGGGCGGTCTGCAGGAAGCGCTGGCGCTCATTGCGAGCGATCGGTTCAGCCATCGGTAGCTTTTGGCCCAATGGGTCCACATGTACGCCGTTGACCTGAAACTCGTAATGCACGTGGGGCCCCGTGGAAAGGCCGGTGGTGCCGATATAGCCGATCACCTGGCCTTGCTTTACCGGGCTGCCGTCGCGGATACCTTTGGCGAAGCCTTGCATGTGGCCGTAGAGCGTGCGGTAGGTGTTGCCATGCTGGATGATCACAGTATTGCCGTACCCGCCCTTGCGGCCGGCCAGGATGACCTTGCCATCACCGGTTGCCTTGATCGGTGTGCCGCGCGCGGCCGCGTAATCCACGCCTTGGTGAGCGCGAATCTTGTTGAGAATCGGGTGTTGGCGGGCGCCGGAGAAGCGTGAGCTGATCCGCGCGAAATCCACTGGGGAGCGAATAAACGCCTTGCGCATGCTATTGCCGTCGGCCGTGTAATAGTTGGTGTTGCCTTGCTTGCTAGTGTAGCGGATCGCGGTATAGGCCTTGCCACGGTTGATGAACCGGGCGGATAGCACGTTGCCGGTACCTATTACCTTGCCGTCGAGGACCTTCTGCTCGTACACCACGTCGAATTGGTCGCCGGGATGGATGTCCTGAGCAAAATCGACGTCGTAGCCGAAGATGTTCGCCAGATCCATGATCTGCGCATGGGACAAGCCCGCGCGCTGAGCGGAGGCGGACAGCGAGCTGGTGATGGTGCCGTGGGCATAGGCGGCGCGCATTACCGGGGTTTCCACGGCTCTTTGGAAAGCGAACATGCCGTTGGCGCCCCGCTCCAGGCGGATCGATTCCAAATGGGAAAGCTGGGTGTGCAGGGTTTGCAGCTTGCCGTCCGCGGTCAGTTCAAACTCGAGAATCTGGCCCTTTTTCAGATGGGCAAATTGCTTGGCCTGTTTGTCGCTGTCCAGTGCGGACTGAACCTCAGCGGCAGACAAGCCGACCTTCTCGAACAGCGCCGAGAGCGTATCGCCCCGGCCGACTACCACTTGGCGGTGGGTCGAGGAGGGCGCGGCAGGTGCCTGGCTAGCCATGGCTGGGGTCGCATCAGGTTCAGCGAGAGGTTCGCTCGCCGAGGCGGGCGTGTCGTCGCCATCCCCCTCGATCTGTGCGAAGGGAGATTCGCCAGGCTCAGTTGCCGGAGCGCTCTGCTCTTGGTCTTGAAGGGTTTGCGCGGGCGGTTCCAGGTCGATTGCCAGCGAGGTCTTCTTCGCCTCTACGTCGCTGGAGGGGAAAACCAGCAGGGCCAGGCTCAGCAGGGCGGCAATGCCGCTAGCGGCCAGAAGGTGAGTTTTGGGGTATAGCGGCGGCGCTTTGGATGGGGCGTCGGTCATAGTTTTTGGCTTTGAAAATAGGAATGAAAATGAATTGGAAAAGATGAATGACATGATGAAGATGAAATAACTGCCTAAAATATAACCAATTCATTCCCGAGGCAAGCTTTCCCAGACGCTTTCAGACTATGCCTGAGTCACACACCTGTGCTGCTTGGGTTTAAAGCGGTGATCTTGTATGTTGGGCGCTTTTGAATCGCAGCCTTGTGGGTCTTGTATATGAAGTCTGTTGACGAGCAGCTCGCGCTGATCAAGCGCGGCGCGGAAGAGGTGTTGGTCGAGGCCGAGCTGGTCGAGAAGCTCAAGCGTGGGCAGCCGCTGCGGATCAAGGCCGGTTTCGATCCAACGGCGCCGGACCTGCACTTGGGGCATACGGTGCTGATTAACAAGCTGCGGCAGTTCCAGGACCTCGGCCACCAGGTGATTTTCTTGATCGGGGATTTCACCGGGATGATTGGCGACCCAAGCGGCAAGAGCGCCACCCGTCCGCCGCTGACCCGCGAGCAGGTTCTGGAGAACGCCGAAACCTACAAGACTCAAGTATTCAAGATCCTTGACCCGGCCCGGACCGAGGTTGCTTTCAACTCTACCTGGATGGACCAGATGGGGCCGGCGGATTTCATTCGCTTGACGTCCCAGTACACCGTAGCGCGCATGCTCGAGCGGGATGACTTTCAGAAGCGCTACAGCACCAGCCAGCCCATAGCCATTCACGAGTTCTTGTATCCGCTGGTGCAGGGTTACGACTCGGTAGCGCTGCGGGCAGATGTGGAACTCGGTGGCACCGATCAGAAATTCAACCTGCTGATGGGGCGTGAGTTGCAGCGGGGCTACGGCCAAGAGCCGCAGAACATCGTCACCATGCCGTTGCTGGAAGGCCTGGACGGCGTAAAGAAGATGTCCAAGTCCCTAGGCAACTATATAGGCATCCAGGAAGCGCCCGGCGTGATGTTCAGCAAGCTGCTGTCCATTCCCGATACGCTCATGTGGCGATATTTCGAGCTGCTTAGCTTCCGTTCCATGGATGAAATCGACGCCTTCAAGGCCGATGTGGCAGCTGGCGCCAACCCTCGCGACATCAAGATCAGGCTGGCCGAAGAAATCATTGCCCGGTTCCACGGGGAAGAGGCTGCGGCCAACGCCCACCGTGGCGCGGGCAATCGGATGAAGGATGGAGAGCTCCCAGAGGACCTGCCAGAGGTTGCGTTGTCCGCAGCCGAAGACATGCCTATCGCCGCGGTGCTTAATAAGGCGGGGCTAGTGAAGAACTCGGCGGCCGCTCGTGATCTGCTCAGCGCGGGCAGCGTGCGTATAGATGGCGAGGTCGCCGACCGTGCCTTCATGTTTAAGGTAGGTGCTACTCATGTGTGCCAGGCCGGCAAGAAGGCCTTTGCACGCATTACGCTCAATGCCGAGTAAGTTTTCTTAAAAAGGTGTTGACGCCCCTCCGAAAGCCCTTATAATGCGCCCCACTTCCAGCGACAATGGAACGGCAAACTCCTTGTAAATCAGAGGGTTAGCTTTCAAGAGGCGGTGGAAGTGGCTTCGGTCTGCGGATCGGCAGCGGTG
>NZ_JANZKJ010000019.1 GCF_025642975.1 Pseudomonas sp. RIT-PI-S | reverse complement strand
CCAAGGCCCAGCACCCGCCGCAACGTGCAGATGTGCACCTGAAGGTTGTTCTCTTCGACCACCAAGTTCGGCCAGACCCGCTCGAGCAACTCGTCCTTGGTTACCAACCGCCCCGGCGCCTGCAGCAGCAACGCCAGCACATCGAAGGCGCGCCCGCCCAGGCGCAAGGCCTGGCCGTCGATAAAGGCCTCGCGGCGCTCCAGAAAGATAGAGGCATTACCTAGCTGGATCATGGGATTTCCGCGTTATCCGAGCGAGACGGATGATGGTCGGTCAAGTTCATGAACGTTAGTGCATCGTTTGACGCCCGGCAATCATACCCGGGGATGACGCCCGCGCCGGGAAATGAGCACAGCGGTGCAATAAGCATTGCCCCTCGCCGTGGATAGTCAGCAGCAACCTTTACCGCTGCTGGAGCTTTGCCATGACCACCCAGGTAACCGCTTCGTCCGGCGCTGTTCCTTATCAGGTGAGCTTGTCTGATGGGGTGCACCAGTGGCTGGCCGATATCGCCCAGGCAGACACGGAAAACGCCGGCCCCGGGCCCCATGAGCTACTGTTGTCGGCGCTTGGCGCGTGCACTGCGATCACCCTGGGCCTGTACGCCAGGCGCAAGCAACTGCCATTGGAGGGTATCCGCGTTGCGCTGGATATCGTCGCTGAGGAATCCACGGGTACCCGGATCGAGCGCAGGATCGCCCTCGAGGGGAACCTGGAAGATGCTCAGCGCCAACGGCTGTTGCAAATCGCCAATGCCTGCCCGATCCACCGGCTGCTCAGCGGGCCGGTAGCTATCGACTCGCAGCTGGCGCCCGTTTAACCCTTACCCACGCACTGGAGGCAAGAGCATGAGCACATTCACTACCACTGACGGCACTGAGATTTATTTCAAGGACTGGGGCTCGGGCAAGCCCGTGCTGTTCAGCCACGGCTGGCCGCTGGACGCCGATATGTGGGACTCGCAGCTGCACTACCTGGCCTCGCGCGGCTACCGTGCCATTGCCTTCGACCGTCGTGGCTTTGGCCGCTCCGATCAGCCCTGGAACGGCTACGACTACGACACCTTCGCCGATGATATCCATCAACTGATCGAGCACCTGGGCCTTAGCGAAGTCACCCTGGTCGGGTTCTCCATGGGCGGTGGCGACGTGAGCCACTACATCGGCAAGCATGGCACCGCCAAGGTCGCTGCATTGGTATTGCTCGGCGCGGTCACGCCGATTTTCGGCCAGGCCGAAGACTTCCCGCAGGGCGTGCCTAATGACGTGTTCGAAGGCATCAAGGCCGGCTTGCTGAAGGATCGCGCGCAGTTCATCAGCGATTTCGCCGCACCGTTCTATGGCACCAACCAAGGCCAGACGGTCTCCGAGGGCGTGCTCACGCAAACCCTGAACATCGCCTTGCTGGCTTCGCTCAAGGGCACTGTCGATTGCGTAACGGCGTTCTCCGGCACGGATTTCCGCGAAGACCTGAAGAAGGTCGATGTGCCGACGTTGGTGATCCATGGCGACGGGGACCAGATCGTACCGTTCGAAACGACCGGGAAGTTAGTGACGGACTTCGTGAAGCACGCCGAGCTGAAAGTGTACGAAGGGGCGCCCCACGGTTTCGTGGTGACTCATCAGGATCGCCTCAACGAGGACCTGCTGAGCTTCCTTCAGCGATAGGTTTCTACCGATCGCCGGCGTTTTCCACGCCGGCGGTTGTGCACCAAGGTGATGCGTTTCAGCTTTTTTTGCGCCTGTGACCGCGGTCACATTTGGGCCAACCCCCCGAAAATGCTGGCCCCGGTTACATTTGCCGGATTTGCCGGTCCCGCCCGATACAGACCAATCGTGTGAACCCCATGGTAGAGCGCTCAAGCATGGTCTACGCTGCTGGTTAACAATAAGAAAACAGTAGAAGGATGTTTGCCATGCTTGACTATAAGAAAACCCATCGCTGCCTTCTTGCCGACGTAGCCTCCGGCCAATGCACCCATCGCGGGCAATTGACCCAGACCTTGCAAGCCTTGGTGCTCGCGGGCTTTCTTCGCAGTGAACGCGTGTATAACCCGGACCGGGCGATCGTGTTCAGGCTAACGTTGACACCCGCGGGGCATGAGTACCTCGCTGGGCTGTGGCATTGAAGGAAAATCCCGGGCCGGCACTTCGCCGGCCCTCTGCTATTAGGCTACGGCCTAGTCTCCCGCCTTCGGCAGCGCATAGGCCATGATGTAATCCCCTGGCCGGGTGCGCAGGCCGCCATGGCCACCCGCCGCGATCACCACGTACTGTCGCCCATCCGCCCCCTGATACGTCATAGGCGTTGCCTGGCCCCCGGCCGGCAGGCGCTCTCGCCATAGCTCACGGCCGCTGCCGGCCTCGAACGCACGCAGGTAGTCATCGGCCGTCGCCCCCATGAACACTACGCCCGAGGCGGTGTTTAAGTTGCCGCCGATGTTGAAGATCCCGGTGGACAGCGGCAGGTTGAAGTGCAGGCCAAAGGGCCCTGCGTCGCGGGTGGTGCCCACGTCACGCCGCCACAGCAGTTGGCGGTTTTTCAGGTCCACCGCTGCCATCTGGCCCCACGGCGGCTGCTTGCAGGGCGCGCCCAGCACGCCCAGCCATGGCTCCACCGTGACCACATAAGGCGTGCCGTACTGTGGGCTGATCGCGAAATTTTTCGGTCGCGGCGGCTGGCCTACGCCATTCCAGGGCTCGACGGTGCCATCGGCCTCGGCCTGCTCGCGCGGCACCACCTTGGCGGTGAACGGGATATAGCTGAGGTTGGCGTATAGCCGCTGGCGCTGCGGGTCTACGCTTGCCCCGTGCCAGTCGATCACCCCATCGAAAGCCGGGTATACCAGGGTTTTACGTTCCAGCGAGAACGGCGTGAAGGCGCCTTGGTAATTGAGCCGCTTGAAGTCCAGCCGGCACAGCAATTGGTCTACCGGGGTAATTCCCCACGCGTCCTTCTCCCGTACTTTAGGTGGGGCGAAGCTGGGCAAACCTACCGAATAGGGCTGGGTCGGCGGTGCTGGGTCCTCCGGCAGCCCGCCCTGCGGCGCGGGGCGCTCTTCCACGGGGGCGATAGGTTGGCCGGTCAGCCGGTTGAGCAAGAACAGCTCGCCGCGCTTGGTAGTCTGCACCAGCGCCGGGATCGGCTCGCCACCTGCGCCGGGGATGTCCAGCAGGGAAGGGCCGATGGGCACGTCCATGTCCCAGAGGTCATGGTGCAGTGTTTGGAAACTCCAGCGCGGCGCGCCGGTTTCGATGTCTACGGCCACGACCGAGCTGGAATAACGCTCATCGAACGGCCGGCGCTTGGCGCCGTAATAGTCTGGCACTGCGTTACCGGTGGGCAGGTACACCAAGCCGTGCTCCAGGTCGGCGGTATAAACGCCCCAGGCATTAGGGGTGCCGGGGGTGAACTGCTCGTCCGCCGCTGGATGTTGAATCGCCTGCTCCGGGCGGCCCACATCCCAGGCCCAGAGCAGCTCGCCGCTTACCGGATCAAAGGCGCGCACGGCGCCGGACGGCTCGTTGGTTTTCTGCCCGTCGTAGATCCAGCCCCCGAGTAGTAACCGGCCCTTGGCGACCATGGGCGGCGAGGTGATGAAGTGGAAGCCCTTCGGTACCTCGCCTAAATGCGCCCGCAGGTTGACGAAGCCATGTTCGCCGAAGCCCTCGCACAGCGTGCCGGTGGTCGCATCCAGGGCGAACAGCCGGGCATCGGCGGTGGTGGAGATGATCCGCTGCGGGCAAGGCGTGCCTGCCGGTGCCTCGTAATAGGCCACGCCCCTGCAGGCTAGGTAAGCGTTATTGGAGGTGTCGTTCTGCGGGGTGAAGCGCCAGCGCTGCGCGCCTGTTACTGCATCCAGCGCGATCACCTCGCGGTGCGGCGTACAGATATACAGGCTGTTGCCGACCTTGAGCGGTGTGACTTCGAAGTTGAATTCATAGCCATGGCTGTTCTCGCCGTCTTTGGGCAAGTCCCCAGTGCGGTAGCTCCAGGCCAACTTCAGTTGGTTAACGTTCGCCGGCGTGATTTGCCCCAATGGTGACCAACGATCGCCCGCCGGGGTGCCGCCGTAGTAGCGCCAATCCTGGCCGGTGTCGGCTGGGCCAGCAAAGCCTGCCATCACCTCTGGCAAGCCCTTGGTGTCGGGTTCCGCTGGCTTGTACGCCACCAGCGCCACGATGATCGCCAACGCTGCCAGCGGCACCCACAGGTAACGCCGGTTTGATACCGGGCCGCTGCGGTCCAGCCCACGCTGAACGATAGGTAACAACAGGTAAAGGCCCAGCAGGGTCGGAATCAGCACCCGAGGGACCAGCGCCCACACATCCAGGCCGACCTCCCACAACGCCCAGGCCACCGTGGCCAGCCATAGCAGCCCATACAACCGCACTCCCAGCCGCCGGCCTCGCCACAGCAAGCCGCCGCTGAGCGCCAGCGTCGCACCTGCCAGTGCGTAATACCAAGACCCGTCCAGGGCCGCCAGCCAACCGCCGGCGCCCAGCATCAGCAGGCCGAACAGAATGAACAGCGCGGCGGTGAGCCGGGGTGGGGAGGTGGAGGAAAAGGGCATGGCTCGGGCGCTCCGCTTGAAGATGACGGTTGGATCAGCCTGGTGACGGGAAGGTTCGGAGCTGAGCAAGGTGTCATATTGGGCGTGGGCGAACCGAGGGCAGCGCAGCATGAACGTTCGTTCAGCCAGCGTGATAGAGGCGTGCGCGGCAACCAGCGCAGCACAGCCATACAATCCGTGTGCGCTGCTTTGGCATAGCTTCCGTGGCTGTACCGGCGCCCTGTTGAAAGGGGCGCCCCTTTCATCTTGCCTGAGCCGTTATTTATGCCTAACCCACTTTTGAAACCACTGTGCGCCGCGCTGGCGTTGTCTGCCTTGGGCAGCCTGACCGCGCAGGCCGCCACCGCCCCGGTGGCCGTTGCCGCGCAATACGACACCAGCCATGTGTATGTGGCGCCCGCCGATGTCGACCCCTTCGTGAAGAGCTTCCTCGCCACTTTTGGCGGCAAGAGCACGCCACAAGTGGTGGTCAATGTGCTTCCGGTGCCGAGCAGCACTACCTCACAGCTGCTGCAGACGCCAGTGGGCACGGTATCGCTGTTTGGCTTCACCACGCCTGTGCCCTATCCGTTCGGCGCCGAGCGCAACGGTTACCTGGTCAAGGACATGGACGCTGCCCTCGCCGCCGCTCGGGCCAACGGCGCCGATGTGATCGTGCAGGACTTCCCCGACCCCATCGGCCGTGATGCGGTGGTGCAGTGGCCCGGTGGCGTGAACATGCAGCTGTACTGGCACACCAAGACGCCAGACTACGCCGCCTTCCAAGCCATCCCCGAGAACCGGGTGTACGTGTCCCCCGACCGCGGGGATGCCTTCATCAAGGCCTTCATGGGCTTCGCTCACGGCAAGCTGGTGGCCGACGACAAACGCGCCGCCGGCGAACAGTTGGGCCAGCCCGGGAAGACATTCCGCCGGGTAACCCTCGCTTCGGATTTCGGCCACATGACCGTGCTGATCACCGATGGGCACCTGCCATACCCCTACGGGCGGGAAACCACCGGCTATGAAGTCGCGGACCTGGCCGACACGTTGACCAAGGCCCAGAACTCGGGCGCCAAGGTGATCGTTCCCGCTGCGCGGCAGGGCGAGCGCTCCGCTGCCATGGTTGAGTTCCCCGGGGGTTATGTGGCGGAGATTCATCAGCTCGCCGTGGGCAAGAAATCCTGACCTTGGAGGGCATGCTTATGCGTCAGCGCCTCCCGCGTGGTACCTGCGCGTGGGCGGTCGCGGCGTTGTGGCCACTGGGTATTTCCAGCGGCCATGCCGCCGAAGCCGCCACCGCTATCGAACGGCCGGCCATTAAAGCCAACCGCTGGCAAGAGGATTGGTCTGCGCTGCAGGCACCGAGCCTGCGCACCGAACCGCTGGACGGGCTCAAGTACATCGAATTGCCCGGCAACGACCCCCAGCGTTACCTGTCGCTGGGCGCCACCCTGCGCGACCGCTACGAGATGAACGACGCCAATGGCTTCGGCACCCGCGGAGCGCGCGATAGCTGGGTGATCCAGCGCCTGCAGGTGCACGCCGACCTGCATTTGAACGAGCACTGGCGGCTGTTTACCCAGCTCGAAGATGCCCGTGCGTTCAACAAGAAAACCCTTGGCGGTGCCGACCAGAACCATCTGGACCTGCGCCTGGCGTTCGCCGAATACGTGAACACCCTGGGCGAGGACACGTTCAAGGCTAGGGTCGGCCGGCAGGATTTTGCCTTCGACCTGCAACGTTTTATCTCCAGCCGCGACGGGCCGAACGTGCGGCAATCCTTCGATGCGCTGTGGGCCGACTGGGAAACGCCACAGTGGCGCTTGATCGGCATTGCCAGCCATCCGGTGCAGTATCAGGACGAGCGACATTTCGACGATAAATCCAACTCAGCGGTGGCCTTTCACATGGTGCGCGCCGAGCGCCTGGTGGGCGGCAAGAACGAGCTGTCTGCCTATTACGGCCTGTATGAAGAGCGCGACGCCGGCTATCTCGACGCCGAGGGCGATGAACACCGGCACATCTTCGACGCCCGCCTGGGCGGTAGCGCCGGGGGCTACGACTGGGACCTTGAGGCCATGCTGCAGGGTGGCTCGGTCGGCACCAAGGACATCCGCGCCTGGGCCACCGGCAGCCGCCTGGGCTACACCTGGAAAACCGCAGCCTGGGCACCTCGCGTGGGGCTGCAACTGGACGCCGCTTCCGGCGACCGGCATACCGGGGATGGAAGCCTCGAGACCTTCAACCCGCTGTTCCCCAATGGGTATTACTTTTCCCTGGCTGGTTATACCGGCTACAGCAACCTGTACCACGTGAAGCCTTCGGTTACCGTCAAGCCAACCGTGGGATTATCGGTGCAGGCAGCGGTTGGCTTGCTCTGGCGGCAAACCACCGAAGACGCCGTGTACACCCAGCCTGCGATACCCGTGGCCGGTACCGCAGGGCAGGGTGGACGCTGGACTGGCTACTACGACCAGATCCGCGCGGACTACGCCTTTAACCGGCATCTGTCCGGGGCGATCGAGGCGGTGCATTACGAGGTCGGCCCGGCCCTGCGCGAGGCTGGCGGGCACGACAGTAACTACCTGGGCATAGAAACGAAGTTCATGTGGTAGCCAGCTGCCCGGTGGCCGGTAAGCCGTGCTGCAGCGCGGCATCAGCGCCGCCAAGCTCGCTTGCGCGGCTGATTGTCCCTTTTAAAGAACCAATGTAGTTCAATTATGGTGGATTGTTCCTTTGCGCTTGGATGCCCAGAATGGCAACCACACCGCAGCCAACCACCACCGGCCAGCGCGGATGAATTTCAACCCTCCCCACTGCCTTTCAAAGGAAATGAACATGTCCAAGCGTGAATTGCTTAACCCAACGAATGCCGCCCTGATCCTGATCGACCATCAGCCGCAAATGGCCTTCGGTGTGCAGTCGATTGACCGTCAAACGCTGAAGAACAACGCAGTCGGCCTTGCCAAGGCAGCCAAGATCTTCAACGTGCCGACCATCTACACCTCCGTGGAAACCGAAAGCTTCAGCGGTTATATCTGGCCCGAGCTGCTGGCGGTGAACCCCGGTGCCAAGCCGGTGGAGCGTACCTCGATGAACAGCTGGGAAGATGCCAAGCTGGTCGACGCAGTGAAGAGTACCGGGCGCAAGAAACTGATCATCGCCGCGCTGTGGACCGAAGTCTGCCTGACCTTCCCGGCCCTGGAAGCGATGGAAGAAGGCTTCGAGGTGTACATCGTCACCGACGCCTCCGGCGGTACTACCCAAGAGGCCCATGACATGTCCATCCAGCGGATGATCCAGGCGGGTGCCGTCCCCGTCACCTGGCAGCAAGTGCTGCTCGAATTCCAGCGGGACTGGGCGCACAAAGACACCTACAACGCCGTGATGGATCTGGTGCGCGAGCACAGCGGCGCCTATGGCATGGGCGTGGACTACGCCTACACCATGGTCCACAAGGCTGCGCAGCGTACGCTGGGGTAAGCCGGGCTAGATAAAAACCCGCCGGGGGCGCTCCGGCGGGGTTTTCTGCGTGACACAGGTTTTGCAAGTGCTGCTGGCAGCTCAATCTCTGATCGAATCGTCCGTGATCACCCACCCGTTCTCGAGCAGCCGATCTCTTAACTGGTCTGCCAGCGCCCAGTTTTTCTCCCGCCGCGCCTGACGGCGTTGGTCGATCAAAGCTGCGACATTTGTCGGGGCAGGCAACTCATCTCGTTGCTCCCGCGCCAGGTCCAGCCCCAATACCTGGTCAAAGCTCGCCAGCGTGGCGCGTTTGTCCGCGGTTGAAACGTTGCTTTTTATCAGTGCCCACGTCACCGACAAGGCCCGAGGAAGATTCAGGTCCTGATTGACCTCGCCCTGAAACCGCTGTTCGAACTGCGGGTTGACGTTACCGCCCTGTGGATAACTGGCATAGGCCTTCCGAAGTCGGCTCAGCGCAGTGGAGGCGGACGCCAAGGCGGCTTCGCTGAAGCGTAAGGTGCTGCGGTAATGCGCGGTCAGGCACAAGTAACGATAGGCGAGCGGGCACAGGCCGCGATCGGTCAGCGATTGCAACCTCAGGCAATCCCCGGCGGATTTGGACATTTTTGTGCTTTGCAGGGTGAGGAAGTAACCATGCATCCAGAAGTTAGCCGGCCGGGTGCCATGGCATGCCTCGCCCTGGGCGATCTCATTGCTGTGATGCACGCTGATATGGTCTTCACCGCCGCAGTGAATATCGAACCAGGAGCCGAGGTATTTGGCGGACATCGCAGAGCATTCAATATGCCAGCCCGGAAAACCGATACCCCAGGGGCTGTCCCATTCCATCTGCCGTGTGCTGTTCTTGGGGCTGAATTTCCATAATGCAAAATCCGTCGGCGACCGCTTTTCCCCGGTGCTGACGCGCGCGCCAGCGCGCAGGCCTTGGGTATCCAGGCGCGCCAGGTAGCCATAACTGTCCTGACGCGTGGTGTCGAAGTAAATGCCATCGGCCGTTCGGTAGGTGAAGCCCTTCGCCTCGAGTACCCGAATGAAATCGATCTGCTCGACGATGTGTTCCGTGGCTCGGCACCAGAGGGTCGGCTCCAGCAGGTTCAAGCGGCGCCAGTCTTCCTGGAAAGCTTCGGTGTAGCGTTGGGCGATAACCGCGGCGGGGAGCCCGCTTAAGCGACTGCCCTTCTCCATCTTGTCCTCGCCCTCGTCAGCGTCAGACGTCAAATGGCCAACATCCGTGATGTTCACAATGTGCCGCACGTTGTAACCATTGCTTTGCAAAACCCGGCGCAGCACGTCCTCGAAAATGAAGGTGCGCAAGTTGCCGATATGCGCGTAGTCATAAACAGTAGGCCCGCAGCAATAGAGGCCAACCTGGCCTGGGACCAAGGGTTCAAATAGACGCAGGCCACGCGTCCAGGTGTCATATAGGACCAGGCTCATCAATCACTTCCTTTTTTCGATTGCCTTGCAACAAAAAAAAATCGAACTCAAAAAAAAGGCCACCGGTCGTTGACGGGTGGCCTTGGGGATCTGCGCGCAGCGCTAGCCGCACAGTCCTTTCGGCCGGGCGGGACAGCAGGTAGAAAATGAGTTGGAACGTGTGGGGATCGTCATGCAAGTGAGCCTAGCGTTGGCTGGTGGGGGCCGTCAATGTGGCTGATGCTCAGGCGACCGGCCAGTGAGACTGAAGCACGGGTTCCACCACTGGATGGCGGTCGATGTGCAACAGCGCCTGGTAGAAAGCCGGCCTAGATGTTTTCAAGTGCTCACGCGTGCCACTCCACTGCGTTACCACGCATGCCAGGATCTCCGGCGCGCCAGGCTGTTCCGGGTGCCAGGCAGCGGTTTTTGCAAACACATCGCTGAAGGTATCCCAATACTCATGCAGGCGCGCCTCCGCGCCGTCCGCCAGCTGCTTGAGCGTGTCTTCCTCGGCGTTCGGCAACCAGCGCTCCGGGTAGTCCGTAACGCCAATGGCGGCATAACAGTTAGCCGCGATATACACCAGGGCGCGCAGCTGTTGAGCCCGTTCGGCAGGCGCTTGAGCGAGCAGCGCGGCGCCGGGAAACTCCAGGCCCAGGTAAGTCAGTATCGCGGCGCTCTCGCTCATCACGCTGCCATCGGGAAGTTGCAGCGTAGGCACTTGCATCAGCGGGTTGAGGCGTTTGAGTTGCTCGCTGCCATTCCCCTCCAGCCAGGAACTGGCGCTGGTCAAGTGGTACTCGATACCGCAGCGTTTCAGCGCGATTTCGATGGCGGCCGAGCCGGAGCGTTTTGTGCCGAAGAGTGTGTACATGGCAAGTGCCTGTGCGGGGCGATGTGGCTGGAAGTTAAAACCACGAAAGCGGGGTTCGCCACTCTGGAACCCCCATTCGCGGGATAGGTCTAGTGCTCAGTTGTCCCATCCCGTCGCATCGAGGCACACCGTGAATATTTTTGAAGCCCTACGTGAAAGCCATGAGCGGCAGCGCAGCTATGCCGACGCCTTGATCCAGACCCATGGCGACAGTGCCGAGCGGGCAGAGGCCTATGAGCGCCTGAAGGCCGAACTGCAAGCCCATGAAACGGCGGAAGAACGTCACTTTTATATTCCGCTGATGGCCCATGACAATGGCGTGGACCTAAGCCGGCATGCCATCTCGGAACACCATGAGATGGACGAGATGATGGAAGAGTTGGATGAGACCGAAATGTCCAGCCCTAGTTGGCTGGCGACGGCCAAGAAGCTTTCGCACAAAGTGCACCATCATTTAACCGAGGAAGAACATAAGTTTTTCCAGGCCGCCGGTAAGTTGCTCGATGCCAAACAGAAGACAAGCCTGGCCGAGCAGTACCTGGCCGAATATGAGCAGATCCTGGAGCAAGCCTGACCGATACGCTGGTTAATCGCGCAGGCGGGTGCAGGTGCCATGCTCGGCATGCGCCAAGGCTCGGCCATGGCACATCCGTGGCGGTGGGAGCGCTTATAGCGAGGGCGTGGTGCCCTGGCCGAACCTCACGCCCTGAACAGGCCGGGCCTCCCTGAAGGCGGCCGTTTCCCAAAGCAATTCCGGCCTATAAGCCTCCGCTAGCGTGGCCAGTGCCAGCACCACCGGTGCCGCGCAGATGCAGATACTGCTACCGCAGCCAGCCAACCTCCCGAGGCGCTACGGGACCTACAGGCCCATGGCGCGGATTACGTCGGTCATTCGTCAAACGTATTCAAGGCCCAGCGTGGGGCGGGAAGGGAGCCCGTTTCGGTTGCTTCATTCACGGCCGAGCGGGCGGCATGCCAAGCAGCTATGGCCGGCAGGGGAAGGAGGGGCTAGAGAAGGAGCAACAACCAAGCTCGAGGCAGATTCGAGCCTGGTCGCGATTTATAGAGAAGCTCTTGGCGTTGATCCCTTCGTGCTGTTGCAGAAGCAGTAGCAAGCCAACGGTCACTCTGACCGGCGCGTGAGTTGATTTGGGCTGATAGAAAAGACTATGCAGCCCTGAGTAGAGATCCTGCTTCGGCTCTATCGATTGTGGCGACAGGCTTGGCTGCGGGCGCTAAGGGTCAGTTGATGGGTGCGGTTGTTTCCTTTCTAAGACGCTTCATGTAGGACAGGTCGAAATATAGATCGGAGCTACCTGTTGCGACATGCCGGCAGCTCCATAACGCCTGCCTGAAACCGGCGCTGTCGGTAACATTGTCCAAGAGTACCAACAGTTGGGGCACACTGAGGAACCAGCAGTGGAAGAAGGGTTGTCTAACGTCGCTCCCGCCTGAACGGAGCTCAATCAATTGCTCGCGAATTTCCGCTAGCGCCTCGTTGATTCGTTGAAAGCCCTTTTTAAGGTTTGCGTCGGACGGAGTGAAGGTCGCGTTCAACGTTCCTTCTAGGAATTGCTTGAGTAAGATTCGATCCTGGAAGCTGCCGAAGTCCAAGAGAGTGACTGCTACCCGTTCAACCTCTCGCTCGTTCAGATCAATGCAGGAAATCGCCCCCTTGCTCTCGAGGTGCAGGTGCCCGTCCTTGCGTAGGCGCACCTCATGCCATCCGGCCTGAGCCTGAGCGGCAAGAAGGCTTCCAGCGAGATCCAATAGAATATGTGCATCAGAGCCCGCTTTGGCTTTTCGTGTTAGTGGCTTCTTCTTGATCTCAGCAAAAATTATCGTTTCGTCTGTTTCCAGCGCAAGATCGCATTCGCCATGCTTCCCTCCGGAGTCGTAGTCACCACCTTTGGAGCAGATCCCGTGCGATGTAAACTCGCTCTTCAGGAAATCCTCAATAGATAAGCCAATCTTCTCATCAAGGTCTTTCATATCAGCGCGTAGCTGTGTCAGTAGCGCCTCCAAGCAAGCTGGTGCACAGACTGAGCGATCTAGCAATATAAATTGCCGGCCGGAAGATCGAATCAGCGGACGGAGGAAAAAATCTTGGCCTGAACTCTTTTGGGCTGAGGTTGGCGCATCAGTGGGGAGTGAGAAGTTTTTGTTTGCTCCGGTACATGGGTGGCTCAACACATCATCCAGAATCTTCGCAACGACGTTTGACGGAGTGTCTGGGCAACCGCGTCGGATCTCGGTCTCTGTTATGAAGATAGGGCCTCGTGCATCAAGGGATGGACTTAGCAAGTATCCAATGACCTCTAGGACTTGGTTTACTGACCAGCCTCCCTTGGTTGGTTCGCTCAAGTCAAACCATCCGAGCATGCCGCGAGCGATCTTAACGACATCCGACGGTCGCATTTGTGGTATGCGAAATAGAGTGTCGTAGAGCGCCATCTCTTGTAGGTATGGTACAAGATCAACGGCATCCATCGTGCCGTAGAACGTTGGTGCATAAGGCTGCACATTGATGACCGCAGCGTAGGCCTGAGCAAAGGCGCGCAGCTTGTGCCAGTGAGCATCAGTCGTAATGTAGGGCTTACGACCCTGAATATGTTTGGCAGCTAACTGGAGCAGATAACCCCAGGGCACCTGTGGCTGGCCTTCTCCCGTTGCAGAAATCCTCCGGACAATGTGATAACGCTGTTGCTCAGGATCAAAGTCCTTCGATATGTCTGCGAAGATTCGGCGTGCCACATTGACTCCGCCCATGGAGGAGACCAACTGTTCAATATTGGCGACAAGGGCCGTTTCAGATTCTGGTCCGAAGCCTAATTTTCCCGGTTCGAAAAGAATTGAGTATCCCGCATCACGTAGCGCGCGCGCCGCTTCTGCCACCATGAACTCACGGGCATAGGTCATTCTGCGGTTCTCTGATCCCCAGCTCTGGATCTGCACATGGTCGAATGCGGTCCGAACTGCGGTATCCCAGTCGCCTTCGATTGTGGTGCGCGAATTGTCGTCAGTGCGCACCGCATCTCGGAGATGCTCAAGGACCTCAAAGTAAGGATCGAGTGGAGCATTCAAGAGTGTGTGCTCTCGAATGAGATCTGTCCGTAATGATTGGCAGGCTCGCCAAACTTCAGCGTGGCCGGAGGTGAAGCAATCGCGAATTCTGGCGTACAAGGCGTTGGATACAGCGGAGCGTGTATAGCTTGAACCGTGCTCAAGCCCTACATAATCGTAGAGGTGCTGAAGGTTTTCCTGGCAGGCCATAATGGCCGGAGGAGAGCGGTCAACAATCTGTCGAAAGGTCGTGAGGTCCATGTCCTGTCCTGATGAGGGCGGCGAGTTCCTGCCGTCTAGGGGCAGCGCAATCTTACATGGTCCGATCTTTGTGATGACTCATTCCGAGCTATCTCTAATGGTCCTGGTACGTATGGGCTGGTGTATGGGCTGGCGCGGCTTTAGTGTCGGAGGTCCCTAACCGCGTTGCGTTCAGGCATTAAAAAGCCGGCTTGTGGCCGGCTTCTCGTTGGTAGGTCTGGCCTATTTTTGGTAGGCCGTACCCACCTCAAAAGGTAGGTTGCTTTCGCATGATGCGACAGCGGGCGGGCTGGCGGGTAGCTGGCTCGCCGGGCGCGGGCTAGAGGCCTGCGCTGAAGTGGCGCACAGGATAGCGGCGTGTGTCGGGGTTGGATAGAGGGAATTTTCCAAACGCTGGCAAAACCCGTCACTCGTAGTGTGTTCGCAAGGCTTTGCTTGTGCTGACGGCCCTGGGCGCGCGCAGAGCGTTGCGCCTTCGTAAAACCTTGAGCCCATGAAAAAGCCCCGGCGAGTACCGGGGCTTTTTATACCTGCAGCGAGGCTATTACTTGTAGGCAGCCACGGCCTTGGTGATCTCGGCGCGGGCTTCGTCGGCGTTGCCCCACTCCTTGAGCTTGACCCACTTGCCTTTTTCCAGCGCCTTGTAATTCTCGAAGAAGTGCTGGATCTGTTGCAGCAGCAGCGGCGGAAGGTCGGTGTATTCCTTCACCTCGGTGTACAGCGCGGACAGCTTGTCGTGCGGAACGGCCAGAACCTTGGCGTCGCCGCCGCCTTCGTCGTCCATGTGCAGCACGCCGACCGGGCGGGCGCGGATGACCGACCCTGGCACTACCGGGTAAGGGGTGACCACCAGCACGTCCAGCGGGTCGCCGTCGTCAGCCAGGGTGTTGGGGATGTAGCCATAGTTGGCTGGATAGAACATCGGAGTGGCGACGAAGCGGTCCACGAACAGGGCGTCGCTGTCTTTGTCGACTTCGTACTTGATCGGCGCGTGGTTGGCCGGGATCTCGATAACGACGTGGATGTCGTTCGGCACGTCCTTGCCGGCTGGGATTTTGCTGTAGCTCATCAATGGTGCTCCCGTTAACAGTCGGATCGTTAAGGCCAGTGTTTGGCAAAAGTGGCGGGATTATAGGCATATCCCTAATACGGCGCCACGCTAGGACCACCATCGGCGCTAGCGGTTGCACCCTGAACGCATCAAGACTGTTCGGCGCTGGAGTGCGCGGCTCCCGAGGCGTGCAGCCGTTGCAACGGATCTTGTCGATAGAAGGCCTGCAGTTGCTGATACACCGCGGGGTAGGCGGCTATCAGCAGGTCCGGCGCGCTGAAAAAATATTCGCTGGCTACGGCGAAGAACTCCGCTGGGTTTTCTGCCGCGTAAGGGTCGATAGGGGTTTGAGCGTGTTCGTCGGCGTCCAGTTGCCGGTTGAGGTCATCGAAGGCGTGCTGCATGGCTTCGGCCCACTCGGTTACGCGCATGTGGTGATGCAGTGGCGGCAGGCCATTGGCGTCGCCGTTGAGCATGTCCAGCTTGTGGGCCAGTTCGTGGATCACCAGGTTGTACCCATCCCAGCCGCCGCTGGCGGCGACCCCGGGCCAAGCGAGGATGACCGGGCCTTGCTGCCAGGCTTCACCGCTGTGTTCGGCGTCCCATTCATGCTCTACGCCGCTAGGATCGCGGTGGCGCTGAGGGCTCAGGAAGTCGTCCGGGTAGAGCACGATCTGGTGAAACCCCTTGTACCAGCCCAGCTCGGCCAGCCCCAGCAGGGGCAGCTGCGCCTGGGCGGCGAGCAGGAGACAGTCCAGGTCAGTCACTTCCAGCCCAGGCAGGGCGGTGAGGGTTTTTTCCGCAAGGAACAACAGGCTGCGCTCGCGCAGCAACAGATCTTGCTCGGGCTTAAGCCCGTCGAGCATGGGCAGCGCCTGGCGTACCTGCGCCCATTGCGCCTCGCTGATAGCGTGGCGGCGCAGGGTGCGTTGGCGTTTCCAGGCGCGCCAGCTCCACATCAGGGCGTGGGCGCCTTCACCGAGCCGCGGCCCAGGCGGGCCCGGGCCAGGCCGATGATCATCGGCAAGAACGACAGCAGCACGATTGCCAGCACCAGCAGGGTGAGGTTGTGCTTGATAAAGGGCACGTTGCCGAAGAAGTAGCCCAGGGTTACCAGCCCGCCGACCCAACCCAGGGTGCCGGCCACACTGAACGCCAGGAAACGCAGGTAAGGCATGCGCGCCACGCCGGCCACGAACGGCGCGAAGGTACGGATGATCGGCAAGAAGCGCGCCAGGGTTACGGTCTTGCCGCCATGGCGGTCATAGAACGCCTGGGTGCGGGCCAGGTAATCGCGGCGAAATAGCTTCGAATGCGGGTTGGCGAACAGCTTTTCGCCCAGCGTGCGGCCCACCACATAGTTGGTGCTGTCGCCCAGAACGGCTGCGGCTATCAGCAGTGCGGCCAGCACCAGCGGGTCCATGCCGCCACCAGCCGCCACGGCGCCGGCAATGAACAGCAGCGAGTCCCCTGGCAGGAATGGCGTCACCACCAGGCCGGTTTCGCAGAAGATGACCGCGAACAAAATGAGGTAGATCCAGCTGCCGTATTGGGTTACGAGCTGGTTGAGGTAAACGTCCAGATGAAGGATGAGGTCGAGCGGGTTGAAGTCCATATACACCTGCTGGCGCGCGGGCCTGTCGAGCAAAAGCGGGCATTATACGGGCGAATACGGCGCAAGCCACAAGCAGGCCGGCGATCAGCGCCGGCCTGCTGTGCTCGTCGGTTAGAAGAAGCCGAGCGGGTTGATGTCGTAGCTCACCAGCAGGTTTTTGGTTTGCTGGTAGTGGTCGAGCATCATTTTGTGGGTTTCCCGGCCAACGCCGGATTTCTTATACCCGCCGAAGGCGGCATGGGCAGGGTAGAGGTGATAGCAGTTGGTCCATACGCGGCCAGCCTTGATGCCACGGCCCATGCGGTAGGCGCGGTTGATGTCGCGGGTCCATACGCCCGCGCCCAGGCCGAACTCGGTGTCGTTGGCAATGGCCAGCGCTTCGGCTTCGTCCTTGAAGGTAGTCACGCTCACCACCGGGCCGAAAATCTCTTCCTGGAACACGCGCATGCGGTTGTTGCCCTTGAGCAGGGTCGGCTGGATGTAATAGCCGCTGGCAAGGTCGCCTTCGAGTTTCTCCACTTGGCCACCGGTGAGCAGCTCGGCGCCCTCGTCCTTGGCGATCTGCAGGTAGGAAAGAATCTTGTCGAACTGCTGCTGCGAGGCCTGGGCGCCGATCATGGTGTCGGTGTCTAGCGGGTCGCCGCGTTTAATCTGCTCGATTTTCTTCATCACTTCCTGCATGAAGGCGCCGTAGATCGACTCTTGCACCAGCACACGGGACGGGCAGGTACACACTTCACCCTGGTTGAAGAACGCCAGCACCACGCCTTCGGCGGCTTTTTCGATGAATGAAGGTTCGGCCTGCATGATGTCTTCGAAGAAGATGTTCGGCGATTTGCCGCCCAGCTCCACGGTGCTGGGAATGATGTTCTCCGCCGCGCATTTCATGATGTGCGAACCCACGGGCGTAGAGCCCGTGAAGGCGATCTTGGCGATGCGCTTGCTGGTGGCGAGCGCCTCGCCCGCCTCGCGGCCGTAACCTTGCACCACGTTGAGCACGCCTGGCGGGAGCAGGTCCCCGATCACCTCCAACAGCACCGAAATGCCCAGCGGGGTCTGTTCGGCCGGCTTGAGCACGATGCAGTTGCCTGCGGCGAGCGCTGGAGCGAGTTTCCAGGCGGCCATCAGGATCGGGAAGTTCCACGGGATAATTTGCCCGACCACGCCCAGCGGCTCATGGATGTGATAGGCGACCGTGTTGCCGTCGATCTCTGCCGCGCTACCTTCCTGTGCCCGCAGCGCGCCGGCGAAATAGCGGAAGTGGTCGGCGGCCAGGGGGATGTCCGCGTTCAGGGTTTCGCGGATGGCCTTGCCGTTGTCCCAGGTCTCGGTGATGGCCAGCAGTTCCAAGTTCTGTTCGATACGGTCGGCGATCTTCAACAGGATCAGCGAGCGCGCCTGTACCGAGGTGCGGCCCCAGTCGTCGGCGGCGGCATGGGCGGCGTCCAGAGCCTTGTCGATATCTTCGGCGCTGGAGCGGGGGAATTCGGCGATGGGCTGGCCATTGATCGGCGAGGTATTGGTGAAGTACTGGCCCTTCACGGGCTCTACGAAGCGGCCCCCGATATAGTTGCCATACCGTTCCTTGTAGGAAACCTTGGCGCCTTCGGTGCCGGGATGTGCGTAACGCATGGGAGTGTCTCCTTGGGTCTTATTGTTGGCGGAACACGCGGGTGAATACACCTTAGTAGAGCAAAGGTCGCGCCACCGCAGGCAAAGGCTCTGCGCCGGGGCTGCACGGTGCCCCCAGCGAACCGGCTGTACCTACCTTGGCGCGAACGGGTTACACCGCTGTGCCATTTTCGATACACCGGCCCCAGCCAGCCGTTGCATTGGTGCTAGCGCTGGAGGATGCTGATGGGCCCGCCCAGGGAGCTATTCCCATGCACAGCGATTCTTCGAGCCGCCACGTGCGGCAAGTCATCAGCGCTGCCCGTACCCTTGCACAAGGGCCGGAGGCAGCGGAACTGGCAGTGACCCGCTCCTGGTTGCGCTGCCTGGATGACTACCGGCTGGACCCTGCCAACCCCGCTGCGCCTTGTGTAGTGGAGCACAGCCGGGTGCTGGAGGGGCGCGAGCGGTTGCGCCAGGTGCTGGGCGTGGCAGACGGCGAAATGAACGACCTGCACCGCCAGCTCGGCGGCGCCGGCCACGCGGTGCTGCTCACGGACGCCAGCGGGATCATCCTCAGTTGCGTCACCGCCGATGCCGAGCGGCGGGTGTTCGAGCAGGCCGGCCTGTGGCTCGGCGCGGACTGGAGCGAGGCCTGTGAAGGCACCAACGGCATCGGCACTTGCATGGTCGAGCGCCAGCCCTTGACCATTCACCGCAACGAGCATTTCCGTAGCCGTCACATCGGCCTGACCTGTTCGGCCAGCCCCGTGTTCGACCCTGCCGGCGAGCTACTCGCGGTGCTTGACGTGTCGGCGGCAACCTCCACGAGCCGGCAGAGCCAGTACCACACCGTAGCGATGGTGAACCTGGCCGCGCGCAGCATCGAAAACGCTTACTTCCTGCGCCAACATCGAGCTGCGTGGCTGCTTCGCGTGCAGGTCCGGCCGGCGCCCGGTGGGCTGCTTTCCGATGGCCTGCTGGCGTTTGGCGAGGACGGTTGCGTGCAAGCGGCGAACCAGAGTGCGCTGAACCTGCTCGGGCGCGGGCGGGAGCAGTTGCTTGGCCGGCCATTGAACGCGGTGTTCGATTGCCCGTTGGCGGCGTTCTTCGACCGCGCCCGCCACGATCCTGCAGCCACCTGGCCGCTGCGCTGCCACGACGGCCGCGCGCTGTTCGCATCGGTCGCAGGCGCGGCGCCGCTGGCGCGCCAAGTGAAGCGGGCGCCTATTCCACAGCCATTGCCGGCCCGCCAACCCGCCCCCCCGAGCCCAGGTGGGCCCTGCTGGGCCGACCCATTGCTGGCCGACGCGTTTCGCCGTGCCTGCCGCGTGTTCGAACGGGACGTACCGCTATTGCTCAAGGGTGAAACCGGCTCGGGCAAGGAGGTATTCGCCCGCGCGGTGCACTTGGCCAGCAGCCGCGCCACCCAGCCGTTCGTGGCGCTCAACTGTGCGTCCATCCCCGAAGGGCTGATCGAGAGCGAGCTGTTCGGCTATCGGCCGGGCAGCTTTACCGGTGCCAGCAAGGACGGCCAGCGAGGCAAGCTGCGCCAGGCCCACGGCGGCACGTTGCTGCTCGATGAGATCGGCGACATGCCGCTGAACCTGCAAACGCGCCTGCTGAGGGTGCTGGAAGCGCGTGAGGTGGAGCCTATCGGCGGGGATCCTGAACCGCTGGACGTACGGATCATCAGCGCCAGCCACCGCGAGTTGCAGGCGCAGGTCAGCGCCGGGGCCTTCCGCGAGGACCTTTACTACCGCCTGGCCGGGCTGACCATTGCCCTGCCTGCGCTGCGTGAGCGGCAAGACAAGCCTGCCCTGCTGGACCACCTCCTGGCCCTGGAGGCGCCAGGCGGGCATACCTGGCTCAGCAGCGAGGCGCGTGCCTGTTTGCTGGCACACCCCTGGCCAGGCAATGTGCGGCAGTTACGCACGGTGCTGCGTACGTTGGTAGCGCTCAGCGACGGCGGCGCGATCACCCTGGCCGAGTTGCCTGCTGAATTCCAGCGCACCGCACCGCCCGGCGCGGCACCTCCGGCGCCCTTGGCCAGTGCCGAGCGCGAGGCACTGCTGGCGGTGCTTGAAGCGCAGCACTGGCAAATCACTCGCGCGGCGCAGCAGTTGGGCCTGAGCCGTAACACGTTATATAGGAAGATGCGTCGTCACGGGCTGGGCCGCGAGCGCTGATCACGGCTCAGGCAGCGGGTGAAATTCTTCTTGGCCTGGGCTACCCTGCCTCGACGTTTTTCGAGGTCGAACATGCATATCCACATTCTTGGCATTTGCGGTACTTTCATGGGCTCGCTGGCGGTCCTCGCCAAGGTGCTGGGCCACCGGGTCACCGGCTCCGACGCCAATGTCTACCCACCCATGAGCACGCAACTGCAGGCCCAGGGCATCGAGCTGACCCAAGGCTACGACCCCGCCCAGCTTGACCCCGCGCCGGACCTGGTGGTCATCGGCAACGCCCTGTCCCGTGGTAACCCCGCGGTGGAGTACGTGCTGAACAAAGGCCTGCCGTATGTCTCTGGCCCCCAATGGCTGGCGGACCACGTGTTACAAGGCCGCTGGGTGCTGGCGGTCGCCGGCACGCACGGTAAAACCACTACCAGCAGCATGCTGGCCTGGGTACTGGAACATGCCGGGATGGCGCCGGGCTTCCTGATCGGTGGCATTCCGCAGAATTTCGAGGTCTCTGCCCGGCTGGGCGATACGCCATTCTTCGTGGTGGAGGCGGATGAATATGACAGCGCCTTCTTCGACAAGCGCTCGAAGTTCGTTCACTACCGCCCGCGCACGGCGATCCTGAACAACCTTGAGTTCGACCATGCAGACATTTTCCCGGACCTTGCTTCGATCGAGCGGCAGTTCCACCACTTGGTACGAACCATCCCGGGCGAGGGGCTGGTGATTCATCCGGCGGATGAAACGGCGCTGGGTCGGGTTATCGGCATGGGCTGCTGGACGCCAGTGCAAACCACTGGCGAAGGGGGCCAATGGCAAGCGCGGCTGCTGGCCGATGACGGTTCCCGTTTCGAAGTGCTGTTCGAAGGGGAGGTGGAAGGGGTAGTGGAGTGGCCGTTGACGGGGCGCCACAACGTCGCCAACGCCCTGGCCTGCCTGGCTGCGGCGCGCCATGTGGGCGTGGTGCCTGCATTGGGAGTCGCCGGGCTATGCCGCTTCCGCAACGTCAAGCGGCGCATGGAAGTGGTCGCCGAAGTCAACGGCGTTACCCTCTACGATGATTTTGCGCATCACCCCACGGCCATTGCCACCACGCTCGATGGCCTGCGCAAGCGGGTGGGCGCGGCGCAGGTGATCGCGGTGATCGAGCCGCGCTCCAACTCCATGAAGCTGGGCGCGCACCGCGACGGCCTCCCTGCAAGCGTTGCCCAGGCTGACCAGGTGATCTGGTACGCACCGCCCAACCTGGGCTGGGACCTGGCCGGAACCTCGGCCCAGTGCCAGGTGCCGGCCGTGGTTGCCAGCAGCCTGGAAGCAATCATCGACCAGGTGAAGGCCCAGGCTACGCCCGGTACCCACGTGGTGATCATGAGCAATGGCGGCTTCGGTGGCCTGCATGGCAAGCTCGCGCAGGCCCTGCGATGAGTGGCCCGGAGCGCATTACCCTGGCCATGACCGGTGCATCTGGCGCCCAGTACGGCCTGCGCCTACTGGATTGCTTGGTCCGTGAAGACCGCGAGGTGCACTTTCTGATTTCCAAGGCGGCGCAATTGGTGCTGGCCACGGAAACCGACGTCACGTTGCCGGCCAAGCCGCAGGCGATGCAGGCCTTCCTTACCGAATACACTGGAGCCAGCGCCGGCCAGGTGCGGGTGTACGGCAAGGAGGACTGGATGGCGCCAGCGGCGTCCGGCTCCGGCGCCCCGGGCGCGATGGTAGTGGTGCCGTGTTCGACCGGCACGCTCTCGGCCATCGCCACCGGTGCCTGCAACAACCTGATCGAACGCGCCGCCGATGTGACCCTCAAGGAGCGCCGGCAGCTGATTTTGGTGCCACGTGAAGCGCCTTATTCCACCCTGCACCTTGAGAACATGCTCAAGCTGTCACAAATCGGCGCGGTCATCGTGCCGGCCTCACCGGGGTTTTACCATCAGCCCCAGACCATCGATGACCTGGTGGACTTCGTGGTGGCGCGTATCCTCAACCTGCTGGACATCCCTCAGGACATGCTCCCGCGCTGGGGCGAGTATCACGTGGGCAATGATGAATAGGGCTTGGCTGGTGCTGATGCTGGGCCTGGCCACCGGCTGCGCCAGCGTGAAGACCCTCGACGCCGCCAAACCCGGCGCGCCGCTGGTGTACGCCGGCACACGGCTGGACCTCTATGCCCTCGATGGCGGCTGCTGCGCGATGGACCGCTTCGGCGCCGAAGCCCCGGCCTGGCCGGCCGTCGACCTGCCTGCGAGCGCACTGCTGGATACCGTGCTTCTGCCGTTCTCGTTGCTGGCTACGTTGGGCGTGAGTTACCAGGCGCAGGGCGGGCTGTAGCGGGACTCATGGGCTGAGCCCGCGCCTCCACGGGCAATTATCGCCCCAGCTTGCGCAACTCGTCGGATTCGACCACGCGCACGCCGTTGCCTTCTTCGAGCGCCAGGCGCCAGAGCGCCCAGGCCAGGTGGCAGGCCTCTATGCCATGGTATTTGCCCGGGATCAGCCGCGACAGCGGCGCGGCGATCTGTTCGGCCAGCCGGGGTTCGCTGCGGTTGCCGATCAGGATCGAAGGCCGGGCCAGGGTCAGCTGCGGCCAGTTCTGCTCGCGCAGGGCAAGTTCCAGCTCGCCCTTTACGCGGCTGTAAAACACCGACGACGCAGGATCGGCGTCGATGGCGCTGATGACCAGCAGGTGGCGGGCGCCCAACTCCCGGGCACGGAGGGCGAAGGCGACGGCAAGGTCATGGTCGATGGCGCGGAACGCCTCTTGAGAACCCGCTTGCTTGATTGTGGTGCCTAGGCAGCAGAAGGCGATGTCTACCGGGCCGGTGAGCTGGGGCAACAGGCCAGCAAGTTCACCCACTGGGTTTTCCAGCCGGGCATGTTGTGCCAGGGGCCGACGGGTGGGCGCCAGCACGCGGTTGACGGTAGGTTCGTTCAACAGCCGGTCCAGCAAGTGTTCCCCGGTGAGGCCCGTGGCGCCTGCCAGCAGGATGTTTTGTGGTGTGAGGTACATCGCGCTTCCCTCCCGGGGTTTCAGTGGCCGGCGGCCGGTTGCTTATCGTGCAGTGCGTCGCTCGCTTGCTGCTGACGTAACCGGTGCCAGTGGGCCAACACGCCCTTGGGGGCCCACAGTTGGGGCTCCGAGGGCTCGAAGTTCTCTGCCTGCTCGCGTTTAGCCACGATGGCACTGGCTTGCTGGAACGCTACCTGCAGGTCATCGGTGGCGGTCAGCGCCTGGGCGAAGAGTGCGTCGCCGAAATAGGTGAAGTCCGCCTCTTCGGAGCAGCCGAACGACACCCGGTCCGGGCGCGAAGCTGTCATCACCAGCGTTCGATCATTCTTCAACGGCTCGATGAACCCGCCGGAATAACATGCCGAAATCACCACAATCTTGTCCCTGTCCTTCAACGGCGCCAGCAAGGTCGCCAGGTCCTGTGCGGAAAGGTCGCCCAGCTGCAGCCGCGGCTGCTCCAATACCAGTTCGTGCTCGGGCGTGCCGTGGCTGGTGAGGTAAATGAACACCAGGTCCTCCGGCCCGCTGCGCTGGGCAATTGCTTGTACGGCCTTGGCCAGGGTTTCCCGGGTCGCCATCGGCCGGTCGGCCAGGTGCTCGCGATGGTTTACCAGGGTGACCCCGCCCGAGGCGCCGAAGCGGCTTGCCAGCAGGTCGGTGACGTAGTCTGCCTCGCGCATGAACACGCTTTGCTCGCCATCACCGCCCAGCGTCAAGCTATAGAGTTCAACCGCGGGGGTGGAGTTCGGCAGTCGGGCCAACGCATGTTCGAGCAAGCTGCCTTGAGCCAGCAGGCCTTGTTCCAGCGGGTCGGGCAGGGGATGGTCATGCTCGTCGCGCACGCGCCGGCCTTCCAGCCAGTAGCCGACCTGCCGGCTACCATCGGCCAGCACCAGCGTGCCCTTGCCCTGGTAGGCATCGTTGACGAAGCCGCCGGTGTACAAGCTGCCGTCAGCGGAGGCCAACTGACCCTCGCCATAGAAGTGCCAGTCGACGAACTGCCCCTGGTAATGGCTGCCATCGTTGGCAAAAAGATCACCGGGCCCGTTGGGCGCGCCTCCCTTGAACTGGGCGATCCAGACGTCGCCCGCCTGGGTTTCATAGCGGCCGCGGCCTTCCAGCCGGCCATGATGGAACTCACCGATGTATTGGTCGCCGTCGCCATTGCTGAAAGTGCCATGGCCTTCGAGCTGGCCGTCGATGAAGTGCCCGCTGAACTGATTACCGTCGGCGTCGGTGCGCACCCCCTCGCCGTTGGGCTGGCCACGGTCGAAATCGCCCTGGTAGGTGCTGCCGTCGTCGAGATCCAAGTGCCCGGCGCCGGCGTACTGGTCGTTGGCAAAGCCGCCGCGGTAACTGCGCCCAGGCTCTTTGAGTGTGCCTTCGCCTTCACGCTTGCCGTGCTTGAAACCGCCGGTATAGGTGGTGCTGCCCGCCGTGAGGGTGCCTTGGCCCTCGAACAGGCCCTGGTTGAACTCGCCGCGGTACACCTCGCCATTGGGCCCGTGCCATTCGCCGCTGCCGCTCCATTGGCCGTCCTTGAACGTGCCGGCGTACCAGCTGCCGTTGGGGTAGTCCACCCGGCCCTGGCCTTGCAGCAGCCCGTTGACGACTTCCCCGTGGTACTGGCCGCCATCGGGCAGGCGGGCATCGGCGGGCAACAGCGGTTTGCCCTCGCCGCACGCGGCAAGGAGCAGGCACAAGGCAAGTGGAGCGAGTAAGCGCATGGCAGGGTCCGGGCAATCAAGGCGCCGAGTATGCCGCACAACCCGTTGCTGGATATAGCCTTTGCGCCCGTGCCGCGCGGTCGTTCACACAAAACACAGAGAAAGCGGCTCGGCCACGTAGGCGGGTTTCTCCTCGCCTTCGATTTCCAGGGTCGCGCGGGCGCGCAATAGCCACTGGCCGGGGCGTTTCTCGCTCACGTCGAGCAGCGCCAGGCGCAACCGCACCCGTGAATCCACCGCCACCGGCTGGATGAAGCGTACCCCCTCGAGGCCATAGTTAATGGTCATCTTCACGCCTTCCGGCAGCACCATGATCCCTTCGAGCAGGTGCGGGATCAGCGATAGGGTAAGAAAGCCATGGGCGATGGTGCTGCCGAAGGGGGTGGCGGCCGCGCGGAGCGGGTCCACGTGGATGAACTGGTAATCGCCGGTGGCCTTGGCGAACAAGTCGATCCGCGCCTGGTCGATAGTCAGCCATTGGGAGCAGCCAAGCTCCTGGCCGATGAAATCTGGCAAGCGGTCGGTGGGGACGTAGCGCATAAGGGGTATGTCCGCAACAGGGTTGGCAATGCCGCGAACCTGAACATGCAGCCCTCGATAGGGTCAAGCGAAGGCGCTGTCGATCCACGCCATGAATACTGCGTGGCGTGGCTATAATGCGCGCCGACTACCGACGCCGGGTTATGGAGGAAGGCTATGTTGCTCAGGGGGTTGACCTGGCTGATCGTGTTCCAGCTGCTCGGCACAGGCGTGCACGAATTATTCGCGCCCATCTTGCCAGGCCCGATCATCGGCCTGCTGTGCCTGCTAGGGTGGCTGATCTACAAGGGTGAAGTGCCGGCACCGGTCGAGTTGGCCGCGTCCAGCCTGTTGCGCTACCTGCCCTTGTTGCTGGTACCGCCCGCCGTCGGGATCATGGTGTACGCCACGCTCATCGCCGAGCACTTTTGGGCGATCATCGGCGCCCTCGGCCTGTCCGTGGTGGGTTCGCTGGGCCTGGTGGCCTGGCTGATGAATCGGTTGATCGGCCTCAAAGCCAAACGGGTAGCCCCGGAGGTTGGGCAATGACCCTGGATTTGCAGGCCGCGGCAGCGGCGGTGACGCACCATCCGTTGTTTGGCATCGGCATCACCCTCGCGGCCTACCAGGTGGCCATGGCGCTCTACGAACGTACCCGCCTGGTGTTCCTGCAGCCAGTACTGGTTTCCATGCTGTTGGTGGTCGGTGCATTGCTGGCCTGCGGCTTGAGCTACGGCCAGTACCGCCAGGGTACGGAAATCCTTGCCACCCTGCTCGGGCCTGCGACCGTGGCGCTGGCCGTGCCGCTCTACCTCAACCTGCGGCGTATCCGTCAATTGCTTTGGCCCACACTGGCTACGCTGGTGGTCGGTGGGGTGTTCGCGACCGCGTCCGGGGTGTGGCTGGGCTGGTGCTTCGGTGTGGATCGCGAAACACTCATGACCATGGCGCCGAAGTCCGCTACCTCGCCCATCGCCATGCTGGTGGCCGACCAATTAGGCGGGGTGCCGGCACTGGCCGCGGTGTTCGTGCTGACCACCGGGGTGTTCGGCGGTATCTTCGGCCCAGGTATTCTGCGGCTGCTCAGGGTGGAGGCGCCGGAAGCCCGAGGCATGGCCCTGGGGCTGACGTCGCATGCGGTGGGCACTTCGGTCGCCCTCCAGGAAGGGGAAACCTGCGGTGGTTTCGCCGCGCTGGGCATGAGCCTGATGGGCGTGGCCACGGCGGTGTTCCTGCCGCTGGCAGTCAGCTTGTTCGTATGAGGAAACCCTGATGAAACTGCCGTTATTTCCGCTCAATACCGTGCTGTTCCCGGGTTGTATCCTCGACTTGCAGATTTTCGAGGCGCGCTATCTGGACATGATCGGCCGGTGCATGAAGCAGGGTGAAGGCTTCGGCATCGTATGCATCATCGAGGGGCGCGAGGTCGGAGATGCCGCCACCGCCCACGCTCCTATCGGCTGCGAGGCGCGCGTGCTGGACTTCCAGCAGCAAGACAATGGCTTGCTTGGCATTCGTATCGAAGGTGCGCGGCGCTTTGCCGTGGACAGTTTCGAGGTGCAGCGCGACCAACTGATCGTGGCCCAGGTGCAGTGGTTGCAGGAGCAGCCTGAAACGGCGCTGCAAGCCGATGACGAGGACCTGCTGGCGCTGCTCTCGGCGCTTGCCGATCATCCACTGGTGGCGACCCTCGGCATGGGCGGTACACCCGCGGGCCGTCAGGCGCTGGCCAATCGCCTGGCCTACCTGCTGCCCTTCGACGATCAGGACAAGCTTCACTTGCTAGGCCTGGACGACCCCGCCTTGCGCCTGGAGGCTATTCAAACGCTGCTCGAGCGGATGCAGGGCGAGTTGCAGGCCTAGGGCCGAGGCTCGCAGGCCTGATTGCAGGCGCGGGCGAAGCCTGCGAACAGGGCCCTCAATAGGCATACCGGGTGACTGCATCGGCCAGGTCATGCCAAGTGAACCAGCTAAACAGCAGCAGGCAGGGCACCAACACCAAGGTCCAGGTCCGCAGCCCCAGGGGCTCGAGCCGATGGAAACGCAAGGTGAGTGCCAGCCCCGCGGCACACACGAAGATCGCCAGCAACGCGCCGGCCAGCACATCGGTAGGCCAATGCGCGCCCAAGTACACACGCGACGAGGCAATCGTGAGTGCCGGGATACAGGCCAGGCCCATCCACGCCAGGCGCATGCGTGGCGGTTGCCCGCGGCTGGCCAGGATCGCCAACACCAGGAAGAACGCGAACGAGGCGGAGCTGTGACCGCTAGGCATGCTGTAGCTGGTGAGGGGCGTGCTGAGCACTTCCGGGCGGCTACGTGCGAACAGCCATTTCAGGGTAACGTTGCCTAGGGCCGTGCAGAGCAGCACGCCGCCGGCGAACAGGGCATGGCGCCAGTGGCGCGCGATCAGTAGCAGGGCAGTGAGGAGCACGCCGACCAACAGCTGAGTGCGAAAGTCCCCCAGGCGCGTGACGGTAACCACGATAGGGTCCAGCGCCGCGCTGCGGTGCTCTTGCACCAGCGTCACTAGGCCCTCATCGAAGTGAGCGAGGTAAGGCCAGCCTAAAAACACTGCCAGCATCAGCACGAAGCTCGCCGCGCCGGTGAGCAGGGTCGCGCTCGGCTGGCGCCGCAGGCTGCTATTGATGGCAAGGCCGATCAGCGCGGCCAGGCCAATGGCAACGGCCGCCGCCTGTGGCCAAAAGCCCGACGGCAACGGCAGGCGCACTGCCGCGCCGGTCATCCAGCCCGGCATCAGGTAAGCGACCGACCAACCGGCGGCGGCCACCAGGCTGACCAGAATGAACCGCACCAAGGGCATTTCCAGCATGCCGGCGACCATGGGCAGCATCGGCCGCAGCGGGCCGATGAAACGACCCACCAGCAGGCTGGCTATGCCGTAGCGTTGGATAAAGCTTTCCGCGCTGCCCAGCCACTGCGGATGGCTGCGCAGGCCTGGCAAGCGACGGATGTTCTGGTGTAGGCCGCGGCCAATCGCATAGGACAGGCCGTCCCCCAGCAAACCGCCGGCATAGCCGAGCAGCAGCGTATCGCCCAGGCTAAGGGCACCGCCGCCGGCCAGCGCGGACACCGCGAACAGTGCCACGGTGCCCGGAACGATCAGCCCCGCGACGGCCAGGCACTCGATGCAGGCCACCATGAAGATGGTCGCGCCCAGCCATTGCGGGTTGGCGCTCAGCCATTGGTTCATTTCTCCCAGCCATGCCGGCATGGTTAGTTTCCTTGAGTCAGCAGCTGATAATCGCGCCCTTCGACCTGGCCCCGCCGCAGCGGGTTGCGGGTGCAGAAGCGGGCATGTTCGGCGTCGACGAAGCGGTAGGGCAGGTGCTCGTCGCGCCCCTGGGGGATGCCCAGGCGGGTCGTCTGAATGATCTGTTTCACCTCGGCGCCCACGTCCTCCACATAGAGGCCCTCGGGGTCGAAACGGCGCCCGTTCCATACCGGCACTTTCAGCCCCAGTGCCCGGCACAACAGGGTTTGCCCCGCACACAGGCGCTCGGGCGGGCGTGGCTGGCCGTTGGCATCGGGGTTGTTGAGGGTCATTTGCGCCAAAGCGTTCCGGTCGCTGACGGCATCGACCCATGGAAAGCCGGATTTGATCAGCACCGCGTTGCCGGGGCCATGGGCGCTGAGGTTCAGTGAGTCCCCGCCGCGGGCGTAATACATGTAGATGTGGCCACCGTCGAGAAACATCGCTTTGCGCTTTTCGGTGTAGCCGAGGGAGGAGTGGCTGCCTTTTTCGGCCAGGAAGTAGGCCTCGGTCTCGATGATCCGCGCCGCCAGCCAGTAGGGCCCTTGGCGGTGGCGGATGACCTTGCCGAGGAGTTCTCGGGCAACCAGCAGAGCATCGCGATCGAAAAAGGCATCGGGCAGGGGAGTTATAGCGGGCATGTCACCGACCGTTGGGGAAGTAAGGCAGATGATAGCAAGGCCACTGGAAAGGTTTCATCGCGTCAACGGCGCTTGTTTGTAACCATCTGCCCGGCACCGCTGTTAGTCATTACCCGTCGCAGCTATAATCAGCGGCTTTCCTCTTTTCCAAGCCGTGGAATCATGACTGAGCCTGTTCTCGACTACATGCACCGCCTCGGGCACGCCGCGCGCGATGCCGCGCGGGTCATCGCGCGTGCCAGCACGGGGGTCAAGAACCACGCCCTGCTGGCCACCGCCGAGGCGCTCGACAGCGCGCGCGCGGAACTGGCCGCCGCCAACCAGCTGGACCTGCAGAACGCCCGCGCCAATGGCCTGGAGCCTGCGCTGCTGGATCGCCTGGCGCTGACCCCGGCGCGTATCGACGGCATGATCGCCGGCCTGCGCCAGGTCGCTGCCTTGCCGGACCCTATCGGCGCCATCCGCGACATGAGCTACCGCCCGTCGGGCATCCAGGTCGGCAAAATGCGCGTGCCGCTCGGGGTGGTCGGGATCATCTATGAGTCCCGCCCCAATGTGACCATCGATGCCGCCAGCCTTTGCCTGAAGTCCGGCAACGCGACCATTCTGCGTGGCGGCTCCGAGGCGATTCATTCCAACCGCGCCATCGCTGCCTGCATCGGCCGCGGCCTCGAAGCCGCCGGCCTGCCCGCGGCGGTGGTACAGGTTGTGGAAACCACCGATCGCGCGGCCGTTGGCGCCCTGATCAGCATGCCCGAATACGTCGACATCATCGTGCCCCGTGGCGGCCGTGGGTTGATCGAGCGGATCAGCCGCGACGCGCGGGTTCCGGTGATCAAGCACCTCGATGGCATCTGCCATGTGTATGTGTCGGCCCATGCCGACCTGCCCAAGGCGCAGCGCATTGCCTTCAATGCCAAGACCTATCGCTACGGCATTTGCGGGGCGATGGAAACCCTGCTCGTAGACGCCGCCGTGGCTGCGGCCTTCCTGCCGGCCATGGCTGTGCAGTTGCGTGAGAAGGGCGTGGAGCTGCGCGGTTGCGAGCGCACCCGCGAGCTGATCGAGGCGTTGCCGGCCACCGATGAGGACTGGCGTACCGAGTACCTGGCCCCGGTGCTGGCGATCCGCGTGGTCAGCGGCCTGGATCAAGCCATCGAGCACATCAATCACTATGGTTCGCACCACACCGATGCGATCGTCAGTGAGCACCAAGGCGAAGCCCGGCGGTTCCTGGCCGAAGTGGATTCCGCCTCCGTCATGCTCAATGCGCCCACCTGCTTCGCCGATGGCTTCGAGTATGGCCTGGGCGCGGAGATCGGTATTTCCACGGACAAGCTACACGCCCGTGGCCCGGTTGGCCTGGACGGGCTGACCTGCGAGAAATATGTGGTCGTCGGTGATGGCCAACTGCGTGGCGAGTCGAGCGCCCATTGAGTGTTTCCGGGCTATCGAGGAGCGCGCCCAGGCGCGTAGGCCTACTGGGAGGGACGTTCGATCCCGTGCATATCGGGCATCTGCGCGGTGCATTGGAAGTGGCTGACATCCTTGCGCTGGATGAGCTGCGCGTAGTGCCCAACGCCCGCCCGCCACACCGTGGCCAGCCGCGGGTAAGCCCCGAACAGCGGTTGGCGATGGTCCAGCTGGCCGTACAGGGGGTGTCGCCGTTTCAGGTGGATGGGCGCGAGCTGCTCCGCGAGCGGCCGTCATGGACCATCGAAACCCTGGAGGCGGTGCGCGCCGAGCTGGCCACGGATGACCAGCTGTTCTTGCTGCTGGGGTGGGATGCGTTTTGCGGCCTGCCGGGCTGGCATCGCTGGAGCGAACTGCTCTGGCACTGCCATATCATCGTGCTGCAGCGGCCGGATGCCGACAGCGAGCCGCCCGATGCCTTGCGTAACCTGCTGGCCGCCCGTGCGGTCAGCGCTCCCGCGGCCCTGCACGGGCCGGCGGGGCAGATTGCTTTCGTCTGGCAGACACCCCTCGCGGTGTCCGCTACCCAGATCCGCCAGCTGCTGGCCAGTGGCAAGTCGGTTCGTTATCTGGTGCCGGACGCAGTATTGGCCTATATCGAGGCTCACGGGCTGTACCGTGAGCCGAATTGACCGGGCAGCGACGGAATACCCCGCGCCCCGAACACACGAGTTGATGAGTTTTATATGAAGAACCCTGTAATGAAGAGCGAAGACCTGGTCCAGCTGGCCACCGCGGCCCTGGAAGACATCAAAGGCCAGGACATCCTCAAGATCGATGTTCGCGACAAGACCAGCATCACCGACTACATGCTGATCGCCACCGGTACTTCCAACCGCCAGCTCAACGCCATGGTCGAGAAGGTCCGTGAGAGCGTGAAGGCGCAGGGCGTGCAGCCACTGAGCGAAGAAGGCAAGGGCGACAGCGACTGGGTGCTGCTGGACCTCGGCGACGTGGTAGTGCACGTGATGACCGCCGCCGCGCGCCAGTTCTACGACCTCGAGCGCCTATGGCAAGGGGCCGAGCAAAGCCGCGCGCTGCACGCCCCGGATCAGCACCTCTCCGACCAGGAGTAAGCGCCGCCGTGCGTTTGCGTCTGATCGCGGTCGGCTCGCGCATGCCGAAGTGGGTCGAGGATGGCTGGCAGGAATACGCCCGCCGGTTACCGGCGGAGCTGCCGCTGGAGCTGGTCGAGATTCCCCTCAACACCCGGGGCAAGAACGCCGACGTGGCGCGGTTGATACGCCAGGAAGGCGAGGCGATGTTGGCCAAGGTGCAGCCAGGCGAGCGCGTGGTCACCCTGGAGGTGCACGGCAAGCCCTGGAGCACCGAGCAGCTGGCCGTTGAGCTGGACCGCTGGCGGCTCGACGCGCGTACCGTGAATTTCATGGTCGGGGGGCCGGAAGGCCTGGCGCCGGAAGTGTGCGCGCGTGCCGACCAGCGCTGGTCGTTGTCGGCGCTGACGCTGCCGCATCCGCTGGTGCGGATTCTGATCGGCGAGCAGGTCTATCGGGCGTGGACGGTGTTGTCCGGTCATCCTTACCATAAATAAGCCTTACAAAGCCCTCGTCGATGTCGCAGCCGATCCGCCTCAAGGACCACGAAAAAGACGCCCGCCTCGTGCGTGGGCGCGTGGTGGTGGGCGCTATAGCGGTAATGGTGCTGATTTGCGTGCTGGTGGCACGCCTGTATTTCCTGCAGGTGGTGCAGTACGAGTATCACTCGACCCTCTCGGAGAACAACCGGGTCCACGTGCAGCCCATTCCGCCTAGCCGCGGGCTGATCTACGACCGCAACGGGGTCATCATTGCCAACAACCGTCCCAGCTTCAACCTGAGCGTCACCCGCGAGCGTGCCGGCGACTGGGAAGGCATCCTCGACCGAATCGTTGAAGTGCTGGAGCTGACCCCGGAAGACCGAGCGCTGTTCGAAAAGCGCATGCGCCAGGGCCGCCGCCCTTTCGAACCGGTGCCGGTGATGCAGGAACTGACCGAGGAGCAGATCGCGCGGATCGCCGTGAATCAGTTCCGCCTGCCGGGGGTAGAGGTGGTTGCCCAGCTTACCCGCCATTATCCCCAGGGAGCGCACTTCGCCCATTCGGTCGGCTATATGGGCCGCATCAACGAAAAAGAGCTGAAAACCCTCGATCCGGTCAATTACAGCGGCACCCACCAGATCGGCAAAACCGGCATAGAGCGATTCTACGAGGCCGAGTTGCATGGCCAGGTGGGCTACGAGGAAGTCGAAACCAACGCCCGGGGCAGGGTGCTGCGGGTGCTCAAACGCACTGACCCGGTGCCTGGCAAGGACATCGTGCTGACGCTGGATATCCAGTTGCAGCAAGCCGCTGAGGCGGCGCTGGGCGGGCGGCGTGGCGCGGTGGTGGCGCTGGACCCGAGCAACGGCGAAGTGCTCGCCATGGTCAGCCAGCCGAGCTTCGACCCCAACCTGTTCGTGACCGGCATTCCGTTCAAAACCTACTCCGAGCTGCGTGACTCGATCGACCGCCCGCTGTTCAACCGGGTGCTGCGGGGCCTGTACCCGCCCGGCTCCACGATCAAGCCGGCCGTGGCCATCGCGGGCCTGGACAGCGGCGTGGTGACCCCGACCACCCGTGTATTCGATCCCGGCTACTACACACTGCCCAATTACGACCACAAGTACCGTAACTGGAACCGCACCGGTGACGGCTTCGTCGACCTGGACACCGCGATCATGCGGTCCAACGACACCTACTTCTATGACCTGGCCCACAAGCTGGGTATCGACCGCCTGGGCGACTACCTGTCGCGGTTCGGCATCGGCCAAAAGGTATCCCTGGACATGTTCGAAGAATCCCCCGGGCTGATGCCGTCGCGGGAATGGAAGCGAATCACTCGCCGGCAGGTCTGGTACCCCGGCGAAACCCTGATCCTCGGGATCGGCCAGGGCTATATGCAGGCCACCCCTCTGCAACTGGCCCAGGCCACCGCGCTGATCGCCAACAAAGGGCGCTGGAATCGCCCGCACCTGGCCCGCACGATCGAGGACCAGCCGCCTCAGGACCCGAACCCGATGCCGGATATCGTGTTGCGTGACCATGCCGACTGGGCCCGGGTGACGCACGGCATGGAGCAGGTGATGCAGGGCGCCCGGGGCACCGCGCGCAAGGCGGCGCTGGGCTCGGTGTACCGGATTGCCGGCAAGAGCGGTACCGCCCAGGTGGTTGCTATTCGCCAGGGCGAGCGGTATGACCGCAACAAGCTGCAGGAGCGCCATCGTGACCATGCGCTGTTCGTAGGCTTCGCCCCGGCCGAAAGCCCGAAGATCGTGGTAGCGGTCATGGTCGAAAACGGCGAGTCCGGCTCTGGCGTGGCCGCCCCGGTGGTGCGCCAGGTCATGGACGCCTGGTTGCTGGGCCCGGACGGGCAGCTCAAACCTGAATACGCCAGCGCAACGGCCCCGGAGATTACGGCCCGTGAAGAATAATTTCGACCGCATCCTGTCCAGCGAAGACGTGATGCGGCGTCGCGCCACCCTTTTGCAACGCATCCACATCGATGGCCCGCTATTGATCCTGCTGCTCACCCTGGCGACCGGCAGCCTGTTCGTGCTGTATTCGGCCAGCGGCAAGAGCTGGGACCTGCTGATCAAGCAAGCCACCTCGTTTGGCATCGGCCTGGTGTCGATGTTCGTGATCGCCCAGCTGGAGCCACGCTTCATGGCGCGCTGGGTGCCGTTGGCCTACGTGATCGGCGTGGTGCTGCTGGTGGTAGTGGACGTCATGGGCCACAACGCCATGGGCGCTACCCGCTGGATCAACATCCCCGGGGTGATCCGCTTCCAACCGTCGGAGTTCATGAAGATCATCATGCCGGCGACCATTGCCTGGTACCTGTCCAAGCGCACGCTGCCGCCGCACCTCAAGCATGTGGTCATCAGCCTGGGGTTGATCGGGGTTCCGTTCGTGCTCATCGTGCGCCAGCCAGACCTGGGTACCTCGTTGCTGATCCTGGCGTCGGGTGCCTTCGTGCTGTTCATGGCCGGGCTGCGCTGGCGCTGGATCCTCAGCGTGATCGCCGCTGCCGTACCGGTGGCCGTGGCCATGTGGTTCTTCATCATGCACGACTACCAGAAGCAACGAATCCTCACCTTCCTCGACCCCGAAAGCGACCCGCTCGGCACCGGCTGGAACATCATCCAGTCCAAGGCGGCAATCGGTTCTGGCGGGGTGTTCGGCAAGGGCTGGCTGCTGGGCACCCAATCGCACCTGGATTTTTTGCCCGAGAGCCACACTGACTTTATTATCGCGGTCCTTGGCGAAGAATTCGGCCTGGTGGGGATCTGTGCGTTGCTGCTGATCTACCTGCTGTTGATCGGCCGCGGGCTGGTCATTACCGCGCAGGCCCAGACCCTGTACGGCAAGCTGCTCGCAGGCAGCCTGACGATGACGTTCTTCGTTTATGTGTTCGTGAACATCGGCATGGTAAGTGGCCTTCTACCCGTAGTTGGGGTGCCCTTACCCTTCATTAGTTACGGCGGAACTTCGCTTGTGACGCTACTGTCAGCGTTTGGGGTTTTGATGTCGATCCATACCCATCGCAAGTGGATCGCTCAGGTTTGATTAAGGTGATGATTTCAATGCAAGTAATGCGTGGCTGGGTCGCTCGATACGCTCCTTGGGTCGGCCTGGCGGGCATCCTTGGTAACCCCGCCTCCTCGGTGGCCGGGGACTATGAAGGTTCACCTCAGGTCGCTGAGTTCGTTGGCGAAATGACCCGCGACTATGGCTTCGCTGGCGAGCAGCTGATGGACATGTTCCGCGAGGTCGAGCGCAAGCAGCCGATACTCGATGCCATCTCGCGGCCCGCCGAGCGGGTCAAGCCCTGGAAGGAATATCGCCCGATCTTCATCACCGATGCGCGCATCGCCCGCGGCGTGGACTTCTGGCGCCAGCATGAGGCCGCCCTGGCCCGCGCCGAGCAGGAATACGGTGTGCCAGCGCAGGTGATAGTCGCGATCATCGGCGTGGAAACCTTCTTCGGCCGCAACACCGGCAACTACCGGGTGATAGACGCGCTGTCCACCCTGGGCTTCGACTATCCTCCCCGTGCCGATTTCTTCCGCAAGGAGCTGCGCGAGTACCTATTGCTGGCGCGGGACGAGCAGGTCGACCCGCTTTCACTCAAGGGCTCCTACGCCGGCGCGATGGGGCTGCCGCAGTTCATGCCGAGCAGCTTCCGCGCCTATGCGGTGGATTTCGACGGAGATGGGCATATCAATATCTGGAGCGACCCGGTCGATGCCATCGGCAGCGTTGCCAGCTATTTCTCCCGCCACGGCTGGGTCAATGGCGAAGCGGTAGTCAGCCGCGCCGACATACGCGGCGACCGTGCCGACGAGGGGCTCAGCCCTGGGCTGGATCCTTCCAAAACCGTCGGGGAGTTGCGAGCCCTGGGCTGGTCGAGTCATGATGCGCTGCGCGACGACCTGCCGGTCGTGGCCTTCAAGCTCGATGGCGAGGCCGGGCCGGAGTACTGGATGGGCCTGAAGAACTTCTACGTGATCACGCGGTACAACCGCAGCGCGATGTACGCCATGGCGGTTCACCAACTGGCGCAAATGCTGGTTCAAGCACGGGGCAACAAGTAAATGTGGGCTTTGCCGTTTCGCACACCACTGAAGCTGACGTTCTATGGGGCGATGGCCTTGCTGGTCGCCAGCTGCTCCAGCAGCCGCGCGCCCGAGCCCACTTATACGGTGCGCGCGCAACCAGGCCTGGACATCAACCGCGCCCACAAGGATGGCGCGCCCTGGTGGGACGTGGACGTGTCGCGCATCCCCGACGCCGTCCCCACCCTGCATACCGGCCCTTACAAGGCCAACCCCTACACGGTGCTGGGCAAGACCTACTTCCCTCTTCAGCAGGCCAGTAGCTACTCGGCCGTTGGCACCGCTTCCTGGTATGGGACCAAATTCCATGGCCAGAACACTGCCAACGGCGAAGTCTACGACCTGTATGGCATGAGTGCGGCGCACAAGACACTGCCGCTGCCCAGCTACGTGCGCGTCACCAACCTGGACAACAACCGCAGCGTCATCCTGCGGGTGAACGACCGTGGCCCCTTCTACTCCGACCGCATCATCGACCTCTCTTATGCCGCGGCGAAGAAGCTCGGCTATGCCGAAACCGGCACGGCCCGAGTCAAGGTCGAAGGGATCGACCCGCAACAGTGGTGGGCCCAGCGTGGCCAGCCGGCGCCAATGGTGCTGCAGCAGCCGCCGGTTGACGTCGCCCAGGCGCGCCCGGCGCTGACCCCTGATACCGGGACCATCGAACAGTACACCCCGCCGCCGCAGCAGCATGCCGTGGCGACGGCACCGGTCAGCATCGACCCAAAAAAAAACGCTTCTGCGCAGGCAACTGGCCTCTATCTCCAGGTGGGAGCCTTCGCCAACCCGGACGCTGCCGAACTGCTACGGTCGAAGCTGAGTACCATGGTCAAGGCCCCGGCCTTTACCAGCCCTACGGTCCGCAACCAGCAAACGCTTTATCGCGTGCGGCTGGGGCCGATCGGAACCCAGGGTGAAGCCCAGCAGGTGCAGAACAGCATTCGCCTGGCCAACCTAGGCTCCCCGAGCGTGGTCACCGCGGACTGACCTGTACTTGCATCCCCTGGTGCTCCATGCCAGCGGGCGCCACGGACGGCAACCCACGTAAGCCCTGACACGGCTTTGAAAAAAGATTTGCCCACAGGGCCTGTGCCATCAGTAATCTCGAGAGACGGATGAACATCACCAACTTTGCCAAACGCCTGTGCCTGCTTGTTCCCTTGCTTCTTTCGCCTGCCGCCTGGGCCGCCGACCAAATGGTTCCGGCCGCACCCCAGCTGGCCGCGCGTGCTTACGTGCTGATGGAAGCCTCCAGCGGCAACGTGCTGATCAACAGCGATGGCGACGAGCGCCTGCCGCCGGCCAGCCTGACCAAGCTGATGTCTGCCTACATCGCCACCTTGGAAATCCGGCGCGGCCAGATCGGCGAGAATGACCTGGTCACCGTCAGCGAGAACGCCTGGCGCACCGGCGGCTCGCGGATGTTCATCAAGGTCGGTTCGCAGGTGACCGTCAGTGACCTGCTGCACGGGATCATCATTCAGTCCGGGAACGACGCGACCGTCGCCCTGGCCGAGCATATCGCCGGCAGCGAAGACGCCTTCGCCGACATGATGAACGCCACGGCGAAGAAGCTGGGCATGGAAAACAGCCACTTCATGAACCCGACCGGCTTGCCGGACCCAGCCCATTACGCTTCGGCCCACGACATGGCAATCCTGGCGCGGGCGATCATCCACGAAGACCCAGCCCACTATGCGATCTACTCGCAGAAAGAGTTCTTCTGGAACAACATCAAGCAGCCCAACCGCAACCTGTTGCTGTGGCGTGACAAGACCGTCGACGGTCTGAAAACCGGTCACACCCAGGAAGCCGGCTACTGTATGGTGGCCTCGGCCGTGCGCGACGGCACCCGCCTGATCGCCGTAGTCTTCGGTACCGCCAGCGAAGCAGCCCGCGCGGCCGAAACCCAGAAGCTGCTGACCTACGGCTTCCGCTTCTTCGAAACCCAGACCTTCTACAAGGCAGGCACCGAGCTGAACAAGGCGCCGGTTTGGAAAGGCACCACCAATGAAGTCAAGGCCGGCCTGGCCGAAGACCTGACCATGACCCTGCCACGCGGCCAGCTGAAGAACCTGCAGGCGAGCATGAGCATGAACCCACAACTCACTGCGCCGATCGAAAAAGGCCAGGTCGTGGGCAAGGTGGAAGTGAAGAACGGTGACAAAGTGGTGGAGACCAAAGACCTTATCGCCCTCGAGGCGGTCGAGGAGGGTGGCATCTTCCGTCGGTTGTGGGATAGCATTCGCCTATTCTTCTACGGCTTGTTCAACTGACGCTCCGTCGGTTACCCCTCCCCAGCCCCTGGCTGCGGGAGGGGTAGCTTTTTTCCACGGCTTGATGAGGCCGTCACTGCCATGACAGACACAGATGTAAAGTCTCATATCATTGAGTTTCCTTGCCCCGATTACCCGATCAAGGTCATTGGCGACACCGGTGTTGGGTTCAAGGATCTCGTCATCGAAATTCTCGCCAAATACGCCAAGCTCGATATGAACACCCTGGCGGAACGGCAAAGCAGCAATGGCAAGTACACCACCATACAGCTGCACATCATCGCCACCGGTCAGGAGCAGCTGTACGACATCAACAGTGCGCTGCGTGCCACCGGTCACGTTCACATGGTGCTTTGATGCCAGGCTGCCTGGGCTTTCGCGAGCTCGGCCTGAAACCTTACGAACCGGTATGGCAGGCGATGCGCCGGGTGACCGACGAAGCCCGCGAGCGCAACGTGGGCGACGAGGTGTGGCTGGTTCAGCACCCTCCGGTATTCACCCAGGGGCAGGCCGGTAAGCCTGAACACCTGTTGCTGCCGGGGGACATTCCGGTGGTGCAGGTCGACCGTGGCGGCCAGGTGACCTACCACGGGCCAGGGCAACTGGTGGCCTACCTGCTGCTGGACCTGCGCGAGCGAGGCTTCGGCGTGCGTGAGCTGGTCAGCCGCATCGAGAACGCCCTGATCGCCGTGCTGGCGAGCTACAACGTAGCCGCCGCGGCCCGGCCCGACGCGCCAGGTGTTTACGTGAAGGGGGCGAAAATCGCCTCGCTGGGCCTGCGCATACGCCATGGCCGTTCGTTCCATGGCTTGGCCCTGAACGTGGACATGGACCTGCGCCCGTTCCAGAGAATCAACCCGTGCGGCTACGCCGGCCTTGCCATGACGCAACTGGTCGACCATGCCCCCGGGGCCGAATTTTCCGAGGTTTGTGCCCGGCTGCGTGCGCAGCTCGTCGAACACCTCGATTATGCTGAGCAGACGACCCTCACGGGCGGAATCGACTGATATGACTACTGCGCAAGACACTGTCGCCAGCCCCGAGGCGGCGCTTTTGAAGCCGCCCGCGCCGAAAAAGGTAGAAGCGGGCGTGAAATTGCGTGGCGCCGACAAGGTAGCCCGCATCCCGGTGAAGATCATCCCCACCGACGAGCTTCCGAAAAAACCAGACTGGATTCGCGTGCGCATTCCGGTATCGCCGGAAGTCGACCGTATCAAGCAATTATTGCGCAAGCACAAGCTGCATAGCGTGTGCGAAGAGGCTTCCTGCCCCAACCTAGGCGAGTGCTTCTCTGGCGGCACCGCGACCTTCATGATCATGGGGGACATCTGCACCCGGCGCTGCCCGTTCTGCGATGTTGGCCATGGTCGGCCGAAGCCGCTGGATGTAGACGAACCCCATAACCTGGCCGTCGCCATCGCCGACCTGCGCCTGAAGTACGTGGTCATCACCTCGGTGGACCGCGACGACTTGCGCGACGGCGGTGCCCAGCACTTCGCCGACTGCCTGCGGGAGATCCGCAAGCTGTCGCCGGGCGTTCAGCTCGAGACCTTGGTGCCCGATTACCGTGGCCGCATGGACATCGCCCTGGACATCACCGCGCAAGAGCCGCCGGACGTGTTCAACCACAACCTGGAAACCGTCCCGCGCCTCTATCGTGCTGCCCGTCCTGGCTCGGATTACGACTGGTCCCTGGACCTGCTGCAGAAATTCAAGCAGCGCGTGCCCCATGTGCCGACCAAATCCGGCCTGATGCTGGGCTTGGGCGAAACGGACGAAGAAGTCATCGAAGTGATGCACAAGATGCGTGAGCACGAGATCGACATGCTCACCCTGGGCCAATACTTGCAGCCGTCTCGTAGCCACTTGCCGGTGCAGCGCTTTGTTCACCCGGACACCTTCGCCTGGTTCGCCGAGGAAGGCTACCGGCTGGGCTTCAAGAACGTGGCGTCCGGCCCACTGGTGCGCTCGTCCTACCATGCCGATCAGCAAGCCCACGAGGCGAAGATCAAGCTTTGACCGGGGCATTCGGCAAGCCGGTGCCGGCGCTGCGGCCCGGCGATTGCCTGGGGCTGATCGCGCCCGCCGGCCCCGCTGAGTTCGATACCCAAGCCGCCCATGCCTGGGCGCATGGCCATGGCTATCACCTGAAAATCTTCCCGGGGGTCAGCCAGGCGACCGGTTACCTGGCGGGCAGCGATGCGGTACGCCTGGCGGACCTGCACGCAGCCTTCGCCGACCCCGCTATCGCCGCGGTGTTGTGCGTGCGCGGCGGCTACGGTAGCCCCCGTTTGCTCGACCAGATCGACTATTCCCTTATCGCCGCCAATCCCAAGCCATTCGTAGGCTACAGCGACCTTACCGCGCTGCATCAGGCGCTGTGGCAGGAAACAGGCTGCATCAGCTTTCATGGCCCCATGATGCGTCCAGACCTGCTAACGCCGCGCCTGGCGCCGACCGAGGCGCTGTTCCTGCAGATGTTGCGGGGGGACCTCAAAGAAGGCGATGCGATCAGCCATCCTCTGGCCTGGCCGCTTGCAACGCTGAGGGCGGGTGTGGCCCGAGGCCGGCTGGTAGGGGGCAACCTGACCATGATCGGGGCCTCGCTAGGCACGCCCTGGCCGATCGACACCGACGACGCCGTGCTGTTTATCGAAGACGTCAACGAGCCGCTGTTCCGCATAGACAGGACCCTCAACCAATTGCGGTTGGCCGGAAAGCTACGCGGGGTACGCGGGGTGCTGTTGGGGGATGTCGCCAAGGTGGAGCCGGGCCCGCTTTACGAGCTGGTCGGTGCTACATTCGCCGAGGCGGGCATCCCGGTGCTCGCCGGCTGGCGCAGCGGCCATTGCGACCCGAACCTGACGTTGCCGCTCGGTGCGCAGGTAATCCTTGACGCCGACAACCAGCGGCTGTTGCTGGCGCAAGCTATCACCCGTTAACGCATTGCTGCGGTAGGAGCTGCTGACGAAGCCTGCGAGGGCATACTCACAGGTGGCATCCTGTTCGAAAGCTTCTACCGCTCCTGCCTCTCATTGGCCCTGGCGTAGGCTGTCGAGCAACTTGTGCGTCGGGTAGCCATCCGCCGGCCAACCACGGGCTTGCTGGGCACTGCGGATTGCCTTGCGGGTATTGGCCCCGATAATCCCATCTGCGGTGCCAGCATCGTACTGAGCCGCGCTGAGCAGCGTTTGCAGTTCAATGCGCTCGGTTCGGCTCAAGGGCAGGTCATCCTTGGGCCAGCTGCCCAGCACGTAGCCGCCAGAAGCAAAGCGCTGCGACAGCAGGCTGACGCCCAGGGCGTAGGACGAAGAATTGTTGTACTTGAGGATCGCCCGGAAGTTGTCCAGCACCAGGAAGGCCGGGCCCCGATAACCGGCAGGGAGCAGCAGATTGGCCTGCAGCTGGGCTAGGCCGGGCTGCAGGACAGTGCCTGGCGGTAGCTTCACGCCTTGGGCTAGCCACTCACTCACCGGCTTGCGCAGGCTGCCGTCCGCCTGCGCGTAATCGAACCCCTGCGGCAGCTGCACCTCCAGACCCCATGGCTGGCCATGCTGCCAGCCGGATGCTTGAAGGTATTGCGCGGTGGATGCCAGTGCATCGACCGCGCTGTTCCAGATGTCGCGGCGGCCATCGCCGTCGAAGTCCACCGCATGGGCGTTGTAAGTCGTGGGGATGAACTGCGTCTGACCCATGGCGCCCGCCCAGGAACCGAGCATGTGTTCCGGGTCGATGTCGCCGTTTTGCAGGATCTGCAGTGCGGCGATCAATTGCTCTTGCGCAAAGGCCGGGCGTCGCCCTTCGTAACCGAGGGTCGCCAGGGAGCGGATCACGGACTTGTCGCCCTGGAACTGGCCGAAGCTACTCTCCATGCCCCAAACGGCTACCAGCGCCTGGCGGTCTACGCCGTAGCGCTGCTCGATGCGTTGCAGGGCGTCGGCGTATTGGCCGAGCAGCGCCTGGCCCTTGCGCACCCGTACGGGGGAAATCGCGCTGTCGAGGTATTCCCACACCGGCCGGGTGAACTCGGGCTGGCTGCGGTCGGCCTGGATCACCGAAGGGTCTGGGCTGACGCCATTGAACGCGCTGTCGATCACCTCGCCCCGGATGCCGGCCTGTAGTGCCTGGGCGCGGAAGGCTGCCTGCCATTGCTCGAAGCTTTGAGGCTGATCGGCCTGGGGGATGACCTCGGTAGCGGCCGCTGCCGGGCTGCCCGGGAGGGCATCGGCGGCGGTAGGGGCTTGCGAGCAGGCGGCGAGAAGAAACAGGCTGGAGGCGGCGACGAGCCGACTGGAGCGGCGGCGGCAGATACGGCTAACAAGCATGCAATTGCCCAAGCATTGAAAATATTGGAAAACCATAACACGGCGGGGCCGACGGCCGCCAAGGGGCTATTGCGCTGGAAGCGAGAAACGCTGGCCAGCCATCAACAGTACCAGCCTGGAAAGGCCTACCCAGACGGAGCCGGGCGCCTGCCCCTTGATCTGCGCATCGAGGGTTTGGGCGTCTTGTAACAAGTGGTTCCAGCGGGCGGCTGTATAGCGCTGCATGGCCTTGCTCACCAAAGGCCGGCGCTTGTCCCACACTGGCGGTTTCATCTGGCTGAAGGCTTTGTCCAGCGGCACGCCCTGGCTGAACTGCTGCGCTACGCCTGCGAGCGTGCGCAGCTCGCGCGCAAGCGCCCAGAGGATGACCGGCGCTTCGACACCTTCGCCACGCAGCCCTTCGAGCACTCGCAGGGCATGGGTGGCATCGCCAGCGAGCACGGCATCCACCAGCCCAAAAACGTCGAAGCGCGCGCTGTCGGCCACGGCAGCCTGCACCGTCTCCAGGGTGACCTGATTGCCTTCGGCGAGCAGCTTGAGTTTTTCGACCTCCTGAGCGGCAGCCAACAGGTTGCCCTCCACCCGGGCGGCGATCAGCTCAAGTGCTTCGGGCTGCGCCGCGAGGCCCGCCTGGGCCAGGCGTTGGCTGATCCACTGCGGCAATTGGCTGGCATCCACCGGCCATACCTGAACGAACTGTGCATGCTGGGCGTTGATCAGGGCCGATGCCCATTTGCTTTTCTGCGTGCTGGCGTCCAGTTTGGGCAGGCTGATCAGCAGCACCGTGTCTTCGGCCGGGCGCGCGCAATACTCGAGCAGAGCGGCGGCGCCTTTGTCTCCGGGCTTGGCGCCAGGCAGGCGCAATTCCAGCAGGCGCTTTTCAGCGAACAGCGAAAGGCTGGCGCTGGCTTGGAGCAGGCCGCCCCAATCGAAGTTGGCGTCGGCGTTGAACACCTGACGCTCGTCGAAGCCTTGCTTGCGGGCCGCGGCGCGAATGGCGTCCGCCGCTTCCTGGCACAACAGCGGCTCATCGCCGCTGACGATATAGATCGAGGCCAGGGTGCCCTGCAAGTGCTTGCCCAGTTGGGCAGGCGCCAGTTTCATCGCAGGGCCCGGCGGCAGTTACCAGCGGCAATCACTGGGCCGGAACTTCCACTGGCGATTGCTGAGGGGTTTCGTCGCGAATGCGCTGCGCTTCGGCTTCTGCCGCGGCATCGGCGCGGGCCTTGGCGTCGGCCTGTGCTTGCAGTTGCTCCAGTTGCGCGGGGGTGATCCGGCTCAGGCTCAGCATCATCCGCTGGATCAGCTCGCGATGCATTTCGGAGCGAACCCGGGCGGACTCCTGGTCGGAACCGGCCAGGTTGTTGCTGTCGTGCACGTAGATCTTCTGCACATCCATGTGATCGCCTATCAGCACCCGCTGCTGATCGCCGGTAATGGTGTAGTCCAGGCGCAAGCTGAGTTCGATCTCCGAGGAGCGAGCTGAACCGGTATAGGTCGCGCTGCGTTGGTTTTCGTCTTCCTTGGTCAGGTTAAGCGTGTAGGGGGCGCCGGCAACCACCTTCACACCGCTGCGCTCAAGGGCGCTGCGCAGGTCGTTAACGGTCTGGCCGTAGGCGTCGCGGGCCTTGATGTCCAGTTCCTTGATACCCATTTCATTGGTGCCGGTACCACGCAGGTGGAAACCGCAGGCGCTCAGCAACGTGGCGAGCCCCAGTACCAGCAGGTTACGTTTGATCATGCTTGTTGCTCCTTCAAACCTTTTTAGCCGAAGCACCCCGCGGCGCCCGATGGCGCCCGGGGCCGGGATCAGTTGGCGACGATATTGACCAGCTTGCCGGGGACCACGATGACCTTGCGGATGGTCTGGCCTTCGGTGAAGCGCAGCACGTTTTCGTTGGTGCGCGCGGCCGCTTCGACCTCCTCGCGGCTGGCGTCGGCGGGCATGTCGATCTGCCCACGCAACTTGCCGTTCACCTGGATCACCAGGGTGAGGGTGTCTTGCACCAACGCGGCTTCGTCATGGCTCGGCCACGCGGCATCGATCACCGCTTCGGCATGGCCGAGGCACTGCCACAGCTCGTGGGACAGGTGCGGAGTGATCGGCGCCAGCAGCAAGGTCACGGCCTCGAGGCCTTCTTGCAGCAGCGCGCGATCCTGCTCGTTGGCCTGGGGGGCCTTTTCCAACACGTTCATCAGCGTCATCACCTGGGCGATGGCGGTGTTGAACTTGTGATGCAGGCCCACATCCTGGCTGGCTTGGCGGATGGCCAGGTGGATGGCGCGACGCACCACCTTCTGCCCGTCGTCAAGGCCGGCGGCCTGCAACGGGCCGGGCAGGCCCTGAGCGACATGGGCCTGGGCCAGGCGCCAGACGCGCCGCAGGAAACGGTTGGCACCTTCAACGCCAGCGTCCGACCATTCGGCGCTCATGTCGGGCGGCGAGGCGAACATCATGAACAGGCGGCAGGTATCGGCGCCGAACTGGTCGATCATCGACTGTGGGTCTACGCCGTTGTTCTTGGACTTGGACATCTTCTCGGTGCCACCGATTTCCACCGGCAGGCCATCGCTGCGCAGCTTGGCGCTGATGACCTTGGCCTTGGCATCGCGCTCCAGGTCGACGTCGGCCGGGTTGAACCAGGTCTTGCCGCCATTGGCTTCGGTGCGGTAGTAGGTTTCGGCGATCACCATGCCCTGGGTCAGCAGGTTTTGGAACGGCTCGTCGGAGGTCACCAGGCCCTCGTCGCGCATCAGCTTGTGGAAGAAGCGCGCGTAGAGCAGGTGGAGGATCGCGTGTTCGATGCCGCCGATGTATTGATCCACCGGCAACCAATGGTTGGCCGCGGCAGGTGCGACCATGCCTTCCTGATAGTGCGGGGAGGCATAGCGGGCGTAGTACCAGGACGACTCCACGAAGGTGTCCATGGTGTCGGTCTCGCGCCGGGCTGGCTGGCCACAGCGCGGGCAGCTGCATTCGTAGAACTCGGGCATGCGCGCCAAGGGCGAGCCGGCGCCGTCTGGAACCACGTCCTCGGGGAGCACCACCGGCAGTTGGTCCTCGGGGACTGGAACGTCGCCGCAGGCATCGCAGTGGATGATCGGGATCGGGCAACCCCAATAGCGCTGGCGGCTGATGCCCCAGTCGCGCAGACGGTACTGCACCCGGGATTGGCCCAGGTTCTTCTTCAGCAGTGCCACTTCGATGGCATCGAACGCGCCTTCGAAATCAAGGCCATCGAATTCGCCCGAGTTGATCAATTGGCCGTGCTCGCCATACGCCGCCTGCCAAGGGGCAGGGGTAAGGTCGCCAGCGCTGGTGCGGACCACCGGCTTGATCGGCAGGTCGTACTTGCTGGCGAACTCGAAGTCGCGCTCGTCGTGGGCAGGCACTGCCATGACCGCGCCGTCACCGTAATGCATCAATACGTAGTTGGCGACCCACACCGGCAGCTTCTCGCCGGTCAGTGGATGTTCCACGAACAGCGCCGTGGCGCGACCCTTCTTCTCCTGGGTGGCCATGTCCGCCTCGGCGACGCTGCCTGCCTTGCATTCAGCGATGAACGCTTGCAGGTCTGCATCGTCGCGGGCGGCCAGGGTCGCCAGGGGATGTTCGGCGGCGACGGCTACGTAGGTGGCGCCCATTAGGGTGTCGGGGCGCGTGGTGAAGACCTTCAGCACGCCTTCTTCGCCAATCGACGCCTGGTCGTAAGGGAAGCGAACCTCCATCCCTTTGGACTTGCCGATCCAGTTGCGCTGCATGGTCTTGACCTGCTCGGGCCAGCCCGGCAGGTCGTCGAGGCCTTTGAGCAGCTCCTCGGCGTAGGCGGTGATCTTGAAGTAGTACATCGGGATTTCCCGCTTCTCGATCACTGCGCCGGAACGCCAGCCGCGGCCGTCGATCACCTGCTCGTTGGCCAGGACGGTCTGGTCGACCGGGTCCCAGTTCACAGTGCCGTTCTTGCGGTAGATCACGCCTTTTTCGAACAGGCGGGTGAACAGCCACTGCTCCCAGCGGTAGTAGTCAGGCTTGCAGGTGGTGACTTCCCGCGACCAGTCGATGGCCAGGCCCAGGCTCTTGAGCTGGGTCTTCATGTAGGCAATGTTTTCGTAGGTCCATTTGGCCGGGGCGACGTTGTTCTTCATCGCGGCGTTTTCCGCCGGCATGCCGAACGCGTCCCAGCCCATAGGCTGCAGTACGTTTTTGCCCAGCATGCGCTGGTAGCGAGCGATCACATCGCCGATGGTGTAGTTGCGCACGTGCCCCATGTGCAGCTTGCCGCTGGGGTAGGGGAACATCGACAGGCAGTAGTAGGTCGGCTTGCCGGGCTCTTCACTGACTTCGAAGGACTTGCGTGCGTCCCAGAAGGCTTGGGCGGCGGCTTCAATTTCGCGAGGCTGGTAGTGTTCGTGCATGGCTACTTTTGGCTGGGGAAGTGCAGGCTCGGGCTGGAGGGCGCAGCGGCCCACGATCCAGTGCGTTGATGAACGCCGTAGCATACATGACCCCCGCGGGGCCTGTGAAACGCTGATTTGCCCGGATTCTCCGTTGGTCGCAGCGCCGAGCCTGCGTGGCGGGCGGCGCTAAGCTGTTGGGTGGGGAATGAAGTTTCGTCAGCAGAGAGGTGAGCGGATGGTGGAAACACATCTCACAGCCATTAAACCGGAGCTTTACGACCGTTTGATCGACCGCCTGGGCTTGGCCCTGGATGCAATGCGCACCTCTGTACACCTGCGCAATGAAGTGCCGGCCGAGCTTGAGCTCAAAGGTCTTAGCCGTGCCGAATTCGATTGGCTCAAAGCCTACTTGCATGCGAGCGCCGCCAACGTTCCGGCCCCTGTGGTCCGGGCGGTCGCGGAGCGTGGCAGTAATGTGTTGTGGCTCAAGGACAGGCGTCGTCGGGGCAACCGAGGCGGCGCCCAGGCGATGCCGTTCGAGTAATGCTGTAGGCTTCGGGCACTCAACCAAGGAACGGTGCCCGATGCTTCCTCGCTACATCCTCAAGCAACTGTTCTTCCCCCCTGGCATTCTGATTCTTCTGCTGCTGCTCGGTTGGCTGCTGCGCCGTCGCGCACCGCGGGCGGCTGCCGGCTGTTTCGTGCTGGGCTTGCTGGGGCTTACGCTGATGAGCCTGCCGGTGGTGGTGCAACAAACAGCAACGGTGCTGGAAACCGAGCCGCCGCTGTCGCTCCAAGCCTGGCCGGGCCTGGCCCAGCGTGCCGAGGTCATTGTGGTGCTGGGTGCAGGCCGCGAGCGCGGCGACCCGGCCTGGGGCGGCGAAGACCAACCCACGGGTATCGCGCTGGAGCGTATGCGTTATGCAGCGGCCCTGGCCCGCGCCAGCGGATTGCCGCTGCTCACCTCTGGGGGCTTGCACTACGGTGAACCGCCGAGCGAGGCCGAGATCATGGCCAGGTCCCTCAAAAGCGACTTCAACGTGGACACCCGCTGGGTTGAACCGCGCAGCCGTACCACCTGGGAAAACGCCACCCTGAGCGCTGAACTGCTCAAGGCCCAGGGTATACACAAGGTGGTCGTCGTGACCCAGGCCTGGCATATGCCGCGTGCCCGCTGGAGCTTCGAGCGGGCGGGGCTGGAAGTAGTGAGCGCGCCGGTGGGCTTCCTCGGTCGTAGCAGCGGCCGGCCGCTGGGCGGCTGGGTGCCCGATGCCAAGGCCGTGTGGCAGAACGGCCAATTGCTCAACGAAGTGATTGGCCAGCTCGGCTACCGGTTGTTTTATTGAACAGCCGTGGCTGCAGGTAGCTGCTGCCCGGCTTTGCGGCGATGCCAGAGTGCCCAGCCGAAGATCACCGCGCACAGGCCGATCAGTGGCCACGACCGCCAATGCAGGTAAGGCGTGAGGCCCGCCATGGGCACAACCTCGCCATACATTACGCCGACTTCGAACGAGGGCAGGCGCTCGGTAATGCGCCCTTGCGGGTCGATCAGGGCAGTGACCCCACTATTGGTCGCGCGGATCATCCAGCGGCCCGCTTCCAGGGCGCGCATCTGCGCCATCTGCAGGTGTTGTAGCGGGCCGATGGAGGTGCCGAACCAGGTGTCATTGCTGATGGTCAGCAGCAGGTCGCTGCGGGCGGCCATGCCAGCGGCAAATTCCGGGTACACCACTTCGTAGCAGATGAACGGCGCTATCTGGTAACCCTTGGCCTGCAACAGAGGCTGGTCCGCCGGGCCGCGGGCGAAGTCTGACATTGGCAGGTCGAAGAAGGCGATCAGCCCACGCAGAAGCTCTTGCAGGGGCACGTACTCGCCGAAAGGCACCAGCTTTTGCTTGAGGTAGGTGCCTTCTCCAACCCCGGTGACGGTAATCCCGTTGAAGTACCGCCGCTGGTTGTCCACTTCCTGGCGGATCGGTACGCCGGTGATCAGCGCCGACTGACGATTGCTGGCGAAGTCTCCCAAGCGGCTTAGGTAGCCGCGGGCGTTGTCCAGCAGCACCGGCACTGCAGTCTCCGGCCAGATGACCAGGTCGGTGCGGCGCGCCCGCAGCGTGAGGTCTCGATAGAGCTCCAATTGGGCGTCGATCTGCGCGGGGTCCCACTTCAGGCTTTGGGCAATGTTGCCCTGGAGCGCGGCGACCGTCAGCGGTTTGCCGGCGGGTTGCGTCCAGGCCCTGCCTTGCAGCAGTTGGGCCGCCAGCCAAGGCGCCAGCAACAGCAGTGCGGCCGCTGTCAGCGAGCGCCTGTGGCTGCGCAGCCGTGGCAGGTTGCACAAGGCTGCGGCGCTCAAGGCCAGGCTGAAGGACACCAACCATAGGCCGCCCAGCGGAGCGAGCCCGGCGAGCGGGCCGTCAAGTTGGCTGTAACCCATGTACAGCCAGGGGAAACCGGTCAGGAACCAGCCGCGGAAGGCTTCCTGGCCCGCCCAGAGGGCGGCGAACCCGAGGGTATCGGCCAGTGGTGCTTCGTTGCGACGCAGCAGGCGCGCCCATAGCCACGCGGGCAGGGCGAAGAACAGCGCTACGCCGGCGATGAAGCCGAGCATCAACAGGCCCGCCAGCAGCGCCGAAGCGCCGCCGTAGGTGTGAATGCTCACGTAGATCCAGCTGGTACCGGCTGCGAAGGTGCCGAACCCGTAGCACCAGCCTCGCAGTAGGGCCTGGCGCGGGCTCAGGTGACGCAGGCCAACGTAGAACAAGGCAAGCGACACCACGGCCAGGGGCCAGATGTTGAATGGCGCCAGGGCCAGCGTCGTCAGGGCGCCGGCCACCGCGGCCAGCAGGTTACCGGGCCAGCCGGGGTGGGTAATCCAACGCATGTGTCTCGTGGCGTCCTTAGCGGTTGATCGGGGTCAGGCGCAGCAGGTGGATGCGCCGGCTGTCGGCGTTGAGGATGCGGAAACGGTAGTTGCCGATCTCGGTGGTCTCGTTGCGCTTGGGCAGGTGGCCGAAGGCGCTCATCACCAGGCCGCCGATGGTATCGAACTCGTCGTCGGAAAACCCGCTGTCGAAACACTCGTTGAAGTTCTCGATCGGCGTCAGTGCCTTGACCAGGAAGTCTCCGCTCGGCAGCGGCTTGATGTAGCTGTCTTCCTCAACGTCATGCTCATCTTCGATGTCGCCCACGATTTGCTCGAGCACGTCTTCGATGGTAACCAGGCCAGCGACTCCGCCGTATTCATCGATCACGATCGCCATGTGGTTGTGGTTGGCGCGGAATTCACGCAACAACACATTGAGGCGCTTGGACTCAGGCACGAAAGTGGCCGGGCGCAGCAGGTCCTTGATGTTGAAGCCGTCGGTGCTGCCCTGGAGGATCAGCGGCAGCAGGTCCTTGGCCAACAGCACGCCGAGCACCTCGTCATGGTTCTCGCCCATGACCGGGTAGCGCGAGTGGGCTGCCTCGATCACCGAGGGGAGAAAATCCTTGGGGGTTTGCACCGCCTTGATGGTGATCATCTGCGAGCGCGGGACCATGATGTCCCTGACCTGCAGGTCGGCGACCTGGATGGCGCCTTCAACGATGCTCAGGGCTTCGCTGTCCAGCAATTTATTGCTGTGGGCTTCTCGCAGGAGCTCCAGCAGCTCCTGACGGTTTTTCGGCTCATGGACAAAAGCCTGGGTGATTTTTTCCAGCCAGGACTTCTGCCCGTTGCTCGATCGATCTTCGCTCATGGCGTTGTTACTCGTGTTCCTTGATACAGCGGCTTAAGGGGTGAGGGGCGTGGTGACGGTTTCAGCATAGGGATCGGGATGCCCCAGTTCTGCAAGCAACTCCCGTTCCAGGCTTTCCATTTCCTCGGCTTCGTCGTCGTCGAGGTGGTCGTAGCCCAGCAAGTGCAAGCAGCCATGGATCACCATGTGCGCCCAGTGGGCTTCAGCCGGTTTGCCTTGTTCGGCCGCTTCGCGCTCGACCACCGCGGCACAGATCACCAGGTCGCCCAGCAGCGGGATGTCCAACAGATCGTCCGGCACATCTGCCGGGAACGACAATACGTTGGTGGGGTAGTCCCGCTGGCGGTAGGTCTTGTTCAGCGCCTGCCCTTCCGCTTCGTCAACGATGCGGATCGTGAGTTCCGAGTCGGCGGTGCGTTGGCGCAAGGCAAGCTCGCACCACCGGCGCAGCTGCGCCTCTGTAGGCGTCTGCCGCGAACTGGCTTGTTGCAGGTCGAGTTCAACCATGAGGGGCGGCATCCCGCGCCTTGGCGTCCTCGAAGCGCTCGTAGGCCTCCACGATTCGCTGCACCAGCGGGTGGCGAACCACGTCCTTGGGCTTGAAGTGCGTGAAGCTGATGCCCGGCACGTCCTTGAGCACTTCCATCACATGGGCCAAGCCCGAACGGGTGCCCTTGGGCAGGTCGACCTGGGTGATGTCACCGGTGATGACCGCAGTGGAGCCGAAGCCAATGCGGGTGAGGAACATCTTCATCTGCTCGGTGGTGGTGTTCTGGCTTTCGTCGAGGATGATGAAGCTGTTGTTCAGGGTACGCCCGCGCATATAGGCCAAAGGCGCGATTTCAATCACCTGGCGCTCGATCAGCTTGGCCACGTGCTCGAAGCCGAGCATCTCGTAGAGCGCATCGTAGAGCGGTCGCAGGTAGGGGTCGATCTTCTGCGCGAGGTCCCCGGGCAAGAAGCCAAGCTTTTCTCCGGCTTCCACGGCTGGCCGCACCAGCAGAATGCGCCGCACTTGTTCGCGCTCGAGCGCGTCCACCGCGCAGGCCACGGCCAGGTAAGTCTTGCCAGTGCCCGCCGGGCCAATGCCGAAGTTGATGTCGTTGGCGAGAATCGCCTTCACATACCGCTGCTGATTCAGCCCGCGTGGGCGAATCATCCCCTTGCGGGTACGCAGGGTGACGGCAACTTCATTGTTGGCGGGGTTGTCCAGCTCCTCTACCGCCGACTCCTGCAGGAACAGGTGAACCAGGTCAGGCGACAGCTCGGTCGCCTTGGTTTCCCGATACAGGCGGCGCAGAAGAAGCTCAGCGGAGTGGGTATGCCCGGGCTCGCCGATCAGCTCGAACTGGTTGCCCCGGTTGCGGATTTCCACATCCAGGCGCTGTTCGAGCAGGCGCAAGTGCTCGTCGAATTGGCCGCAGAGGTTGGCGAAGCGGCGAGCTTCAAAGGGCTCCAGGGTGAAACGATGGGGTTCTATGGGTGCGTTCAAGGTCGTTTTGTGGCCGCTCTACGGCGAAGAAAGTGGGGCCAAGGATAACCCCAGTAACCGGCAGGGGAAAGCGCAACGCTGTTTCCCGGCGACCGAGGGGGCTTCTCCATGAACACCGCTGAGTTCATTCGCAGGCGTTGCCCGGCCCTCAAGTGGCTGGCGTCGGCCTGCGAACCCTCGAGCGCAGCTGGTTCGCGGGCGTTGCCCGCCTCCCACAGGGCCAAGCCTGGATTCATGCTATGATCGCCGCCCTTTTCTTGTCCGATTGTTTCCCTGGCCCAACGATGACCAAGCGCGACGCACCCATTTTCAAAGTGATTTTCCTCAACCAGGGCCAGGTCTTCGAGATGTATGCCAAGCACATCTACCAGAGCGAGCTGTGGGGCTTTCTCGAGGTGGAGGAGTTCGTGTTCGGCGAGCGCACGCAGATGATCGTCGATCCCAGCGAAGAGAAGCTCAAGGCGCAGTTCGAGGGCGTGGTGCGCAGCTTCGTGCCGGTGCATTCGATCGTACGCATCGACGAGGTCGAGCGCCTGGGCATTGCGAAGATTTCCGAAGCCAGGGCGGTAGGGAACGTGATGCCATTCCCGGTACCGATGCCAGATAAATAAGCTGCAAGTGGCACGCTATGCGCCATAGCGTCACGGCAAGGGCGAGAAGGGGGTGCGACCGTCGGCGGTCTGCAGTTCCAGCAGGTATTTACGGAAAATCTGCCCCAGCACGAGCGTGGCTCGCTCCAGGTCTTCGTGGCTCATGCTGGCCGACACTTCGTCGGCTGAGTCCAGCGCGTCTTCAGCGCCGTTGACTGCCGCCATCTTCAGCACGATGTAAGCCTGCACGTTATTGGCTGGCACCCCTTCGCCGCGAAAGAACATCAACCCCAGGTGATATTGCGCCTCGGCATGCCCTTGCAACGAGGCTTGCTCGAAGTAGCTCAACGCCTGGTTGAGGTCGCGCTCGGTCTGCTTGCCGTCGTAATAGAACCGCCCCAGCTCGTACTGAGCCTGGGCGTCGCCCGCCGATGCCGATTGCTGGCAGGTCGCGATGGCCTGGGCCAGATCCGCCGCGGCGCCGTCGAGCGTGCAGCGGCTAGGCGCGGGCACCAGCAACGAGTTGCCGCCGGCCTGGGCCAGCAGCGGTTCGAGGAGCAACAGGCAGCCCATGGCGAGGGCGCGGCCGGTGCGGTTCATGGGGATCGATTTACCTCTGAGCGGGTGGGCGGGGCCACCCTCGGGATAACAATGCACACATTATGAAATAAGCCGGGGACACCTTACAAAGTGTTTACTAGGATTTTTCCTTGCAATAGCCGCGCCGGCCCCTTGCTGGCACCGGCGGCGCCCGGATTACAGGCGGGTGAACGCGCGTTCGGCGGCGTCCAGGGTGATCTTCAGCTCGGTCTCGCCATGGGCAATGGAGGTAAAGCCTGCCTCGAACGCGCTGGGTGCCAGGTAAACGCCACCTTCCAGCATCAGATGGAAGAAGCGCTTGAAACGTTCCGCGTCACTGGCCATCACGTCCTGGAAGGTCACGATGTCATCCGCACCGCTGAAGTAAAGGCCGAACATGCCTCCCGCCTGGGTCGTCACGAAGGGGATCTGTGCGGCGTCCGCGCGTTGTTGCAGGCCGTCGAGCAGGTTGCTGGTGTAGGTGCTCAGCTCGTCGTGGAAGCCTGGGCGGCTGATCAGCTTGAGCGTGGTGAGGCCGGCGGCCATGGCCAGCGGGTTACCCGAGAGGGTGCCGGCCTGGTACACCGGGCCTAGTGGCGCGATATACGACATGATCTCGCGCTTGCCACCGAAGCAGCCCACCGGCATGCCACCGCCGATGATCTTGCCGAACGTGGACAGGTCTGGGGTGACCCCGTAATACGCCTGGGCGCCGCCGAGCGCTACGCGAAAGCCGGTCATCACTTCATCGAAGATCAGCACTACGCCATGGCGGTCGCACAAGGTGCGCAGGCCTTCAAGGAAGCCTGGTGCAGGAGGCACGCAGTTCATGTTGCCGGCAACCGGCTCAACGATGATGCAGGCCACTTCCCCGCCTTGCTCGGCAAGGGTTTTCTCGACCTCTTCAAGGTCATTGAAGGGCAGGGTAAGGGTATGCCGGGCAAAGGCCGCCGGCACGCCGGGGGAGCTCGGTACGCCCAGGGTCAGCGCGCCGCTGCCCGCCTTGACCAGCAGGCTGTCGGAATGGCCGTGATAGCAGCCCTCGAACTTGATGATGCTGTCGCGACCGGTGTAGCCCCGGGCCAGGCGGATCGCGCTCATGGTTGCCTCGGTGCCGGAGCTGACCATGCGCACCATGTCCATGGAAGGCACCAGCGAGCAAACGAGCTCGGCCATGCGGGTTTCCATCTCGGTTGGGGCGCCATACGACAACCCGTGTTCGAGTTGATCGCGAACCGCCTGGAGCACGTCTGGATGGCTGTGGCCGAGAATCATCGGCCCCCACGAGCCTACGTAGTCGACATAACGCTTGTCGTCTTCGTCGGTGACATAGGCACCAGCGGCATGCTTGAAGAACAGCGGCGTGCCGCCAACGCTCTTGAAGGCGCGCACAGGCGAGTTGACGCCACCGGGGATGTGTTTCTGGGCGGCGGCGAAGAGGTTTTCGGAGCGGGACATGGGGCGGGTTCTCTCAAGTCGATTCAGGCGTTGAACAGCGCATTGAAGGCGCGGGCGCGACGGGTCACTTCAGCGGCGCTGTCGGCAGCGAAGAGCGCGTGCACCACGGCAAGCAGGTCGGCGCCGCGTTCGAGCAGCAGGGGCGCGTTTTCGAGGGTGATACCGCCGATCACGCAGATCGGCAGCTTCAACTGGCGGCGTGCGTCGCAGAGCAGATCGAGGCTCGCCGGCGGCGCTTCGGGTTTGGTCATCGAGCTGAAAAACCGCCCGAATGCCACATAACTCGCCCCATCGGCCGCGGCCTGGCTGGCGAGGTCGAGGCTGGCGTGGCAGGTCGCGCCAATGATTGCCTTGCGGCCAAGCAAGCTGCGCGCCGGGGGCAAGGGGCCATCGGTTTGGCCCAAGTGAACCCCTACGCCCAGGCGGGCGGCGAGCTCCGCGTCGTCGTTGATGATCAGCCGGGTGTTATACGCCTCGCACAGGCGGTTGAGCGCTTCGGCCTCACGTAGGCGACGGGCATCCTCGCGGCGCTTGTCGCGGTATTGCAGCAAGGTGATGCCACCGTCCAGCGCCGCTTTCACGTAATCGAGAAAGTGCCCATCGAGGAGCTGGTGGTCGGTGATGGCGTACAGGCCGCGTAGTTTCATCTCTTACCTCTCACGCCCGTGGCGGGCTCGGCGCGGCCGGGCAGGCATGGCCCGGCCAGCGCGGCTCAGGAGCAAAAATCCAGGGGCAGCCGACGCGGAACATATTGGCCTTGGCCGAGGCGCTCGGCGTCACGCAGCGTGCGCCAGGTGTAGTCCAGGGCCGAGTTCACTGCGCTGGCCAGGCCCTCGCCCAGGGCCAGGCGGCCGGCCAAGGCGCTGGCCAGGGTGCATCCAGAGCCATGGTAGCTGCCGGGTAGGCGCTCGCAAGTGCGGGTATCGCGCAGGCCATCGCGGCCATACAGCCGGTTATGGATCTGCTGTTCGTCGCCGTGGCCGCCGGTAATCAATACATTGGCGCAATGAACCAGCAGCTTCTGGGCGCAGGCCTCGGCGCTGCCCTCGGGCAGCTCGGCGAGGATCCGCGCCTCTGGGAGGTTGGGCGTGGTGATGGTCGCCAGCGGCAGGACCTTCTCGCGGATCGCATAACCGACTTCATCCTTGCCCAGGCGCCCGCCACCCCCGGCGCGCAGCACGGGGTCGCAGACCACCGGCACGCCCGGGTTGGCGAGGATCAGCTCGACCACCGTGTCGACCATCTCGAGCGAGCCAAGCATGCCCAGCTTGATCGCCGCGATCGGTGAGTCGGCCATCACCGCTTGAGCCTGGGCCAGCACCCAGGCACGGTCGAGCACGCGAAAATCCGTAACGTCCACGGTGTTTTGCACCGTCAACGCGGTCACGGCGGGCGCGGCATGGCAGCCTTGTGCAAGCAGCGCTTCGATATCGGCTTGAAGGCCGGCGCCACCGCTTGGGTCATGGCCGGAGAGGCAGAGAACGACAGGGCGAGAAGTGTAGGTATTCATGGGCCGCGAGCTTATCACCAAACCCTCGCCCGGGCCCATGGCGGCCGGGGAATTTCACCCCGTGAAAGCAGCGCGACCGACGGCTGCGCGATGGCCGTCGGCAATTGTAGCAAGCAGGATGCAGAGGCCAGCGGCTATGGTAGGATGCGGCAAAATTGATAACAGGTTGCCAGCACGTCGACTCAAAGGGAAATTGGGGGCTTCCCGATGCTGCAGGTGGCTTTGGCCGGGGCCGTATGCGCTACATTCTCCTTTTGCTGCTGTGCTGGTTGCCGTCGCTGGCAACCGCTATCGACTTCGACGACAGTACCCGTAATCTCCCTCTGGGGCAGGAACTGACGTATTTCGAAGACAAAACCGGTGCCGCTACCCTAGACCAGGTGCTGGCTCAACCGTTCCGCGCCAATACCACCAGTGTGCTCAACGCGGGGTATTCCAGCTCGGCATTCTGGCTGAAAGCAGACCTGCGTTACCTGCCCCGCCACGACCAAAGCGGTGCGCGCACCTGGCTGCTGGAGCTGGCCTATCCGCCAATGGACCACGTGGACCTCTACCTGCCCGATGGCGACGGTGGCTGGCACTTGGAGGCACAGACCGGGGACGAACTGCCCTGGGCCAGCCGGCCCATCCGGCAGAACAACTATGTGTTCAACCTGGCCTTCAAGCCCGGCGAAGCGCGCACGGTCTTGCTGCGCGTGCAGAGCGAGGGCTCGGTACAGGTACCGCTGTCGCTGTGGTCGGCCGAAGCCTTCCTCGAGGCGCAGCCAGAGCGGTTCTACGTCTTCGGGCTGATCTACGGCGTGCTGCTGGTGATGCTGGTTTACAACCTGTTCATTTACCTGAGCGTGCGAGACACCAGCTACCTTTATTACATCCTCTATATCGCCTCGTTCGGTTTGTATCAGGTGTCGGTCAATGGCGCCGGCATACAGTTCTTCTGGCCGAACAACCCCTGGTGGGCGAACGCCGCCACGCCGTTTTTGATCGGCGCGGCCGCCTTCTTTGGCTGCCAGTTCTCGCGCACGTTCCTGCGTACCGCTAAGCACGGGCGCTGGCTGGACCGCCTGCTCAAGCTGTTGATGGGCGCGGGCGTCGTGGTGATGGCGATGTCGCTGATGGCCGGTTACGGCCTTGCCCTGCGGCTCGCCACCGCGCTGGCGCTGGTTTTCACCGTGGTGATCTTCAGCGCGGGTATCACCGCCTGGCTCAAGGGGCAGCGCCAGGCTCGGTATTTCATGATCGCCTGGTCGGCCTTCCTGCTGGGCGGCATCGTCAATACGCTGATGGTGCTCGGGCTGCTGCCCAATATGTTCCTGACCATGTACGCCAGCCAGTTGGGCTCCGCGCTGGAGGTGGCACTGCTGTCGTTGGCACTGGCAGACCGCATTAACGCTATGCGCGAACAACAGGCCCAGGTGCTCCTCGACGCCGGGCACAAGCTTGAAGTGCTCAACCAGCAACTCTCGGAAAGCAACCGCTTGAAAGATGAGTTCCTGGCCACGGTGACGCATGAACTGCGCACCCCGATGAATGGCGTGATCGGCTCGCTCGAACTGATGCAGACCGTGCCCATGAATGGCGAGCTGACTTCGTACCAGCAAACCGCGTCGCGTTCGGCCCGGGACATGATGCGCATGGTCGACGACATTCTGATCCTCACCGAGCTGCAGGCTGGCCGCTTGAAACCACGGGTCGAGCCGTTCCGCCTGCAGGTGCTGCTCGACAGCCTGCACATGCAGTTCATTGGCCAGGCCAACGAAAAGGGCCTGGCATTGCGCAGCGAGGTGGTGCCGGGCGTTCCCGATATCCTGCGTGGTGACCTGAAGAAAATGGCCCTGTGCCTTGGGCGCTTGCTGGACAACGCCATCAAGTTCACCCGTGAAGGGTCGGTGACCCTCGCCGTGGAAGCGGTCGAGCACCAGTACAGCGAAGTGCGGGTGGTGTTCCGGGTAATCGACACCGGCATCGGCTTGAGCCTGCCTGGGGATTCGCTGTATCAGCAGTTCTATCAAGTGGATGGCTCCATGACCCGCGAGCATGGCGGGCTGGGTATCGGGCTTGCCATTTGCCGGCAGTTGGCGACGCTGCTCGACGGCACGCTCAGCCACCAATCCACGCCCGGCCAGGGCAGTTGCTTTGAGCTGGCGGTCAGCCTGGGCGTGGAGGACGTACCAGTCATCGAACCTGTGCGGCCTCGCCCTACGGCGTCGGCAGCGGGCCGCCAGCCTGGTGAGTGCACGGTGGTGTTGATCGAGAGTGAGCGGGTCGACCAACTGGTGATCCGCGGCATGCTCTTGCGGCTTGGCTATCAAGTGCGCGGCGTCGTCAACGAAATCGCCGCGGTGGAGGCACTGCGCTCGCTCCCTGGGGCGGCCCTGCTGCTCGATGGCAGCGGACCTTTGCCCGCGCTGCTGGAGCAGGTACAGCGCCTGCGGCAATCGGCCGGGGCGATAGAGTTCGGCATGGTCGCGGTCATTGACGGCGCGCCGAGCAGCGAGCGCCAGCGTTGCCTGGACGCAGGCCTGAGCGCCGTGATCGCGCGCCCGGTGCGCTTCGAGACATTCCAGGCGCTGCTCGCCGAGGTGTTGCTCGAACCCTGCCTGATGCTGGAGGGCTAGCAGGGTTACAGCGTTCGGCGCTTTTGCCGCTTTGTGGGCGGGCATGGGCATGCTTCACTTCAAGCATTGCCGATGCCTGTGGAGCCCAGCATGAACCTGCAACAGTTCGCCGAAACGCACCAGGTCAGCAACCAGCCGCCGAGCCTTGATGGTGCCAACCTGTACCGCCTGGACGTGCCATTGCAGGAGTGGTCGCGGCGCTTCGGGGCGGGCTGGGCCCAGGCGCGGATCGACGCTTACGGCGCGTTGGCGGGCGGGCCGCTGATGGCCGCGGGCTTTCTCGCCAATGAGCATCCGCCGGTGTTCCACAGCCATGACCGATATGGCAACCGCCTCGATACCGTGGAGTTTCACCCCGCTTACCATCAGCTGATGGCCACGGCCATCAAGCATGGCCTGCACGCGCTGCCATGGCTCGAGCCGCAGCCCGGCGCGCATGTGGCACGCGCGGCGATGACCTACCTGCACAGCCAGGCGGAGGCCGGTAGCGGATGCCCCTTGACCATGACCTTCGCCAGCGTGCCCGCCTTGCGGCTGCAACCCGACCTCGCCGAGCGCTGGCTGCCCAAGGTGCTGGCCACCGAATACGACCCGCGCAACCTGGAAATAAGCCACAAGGCGGGCGCGACCATCGGCATGGCCATGACCGAGAAACAGGGCGGCACCGATGTGCGCGCCAACACCACCCGAGCCTTTGCGGTGGGCCAGCCAGGCCCGGGGCAGGCTTACGAGCTGCTGGGCCATAAATGGTTTTGCTCGGCGCCCATGTGCGATGCCTTCCTTACCCTGGCGTATACCGACGAGGGGCTGAGCTGTTTCCTGCTGCCGCGGCACCGCCCGGATGGCAGTCGCAATGCCTTTTATATTCAGCGGCTGAAGCACAAGCTGGGTAATCGCTCCAATGCCTCCAGCGAGGTGGAATACCGTGGCGCCCTGGCCTGGATGATCGGCGAGCCAGGGCGTGGCGTACCCACCATCCTCGAAATGGTGGCGATGACCCGTTTCGATTGCATGGTCGGCTCCAGTGCGCTGATGCGCCAGGCGCTGACCCAGGCGATTCACCACTGCACACACCGTAGCGTGGGTGGCCGGCCGTTGGTGGAGCAGCCGTTGATGCAGAATGTGCTCGCCGACCTCGCGCTGGAAAGCGAAGCGGCGCTGGCGCTGAGCTTGCGCATGGGCCAGGCGCTGGACCAGCTCGCCGACCCTGGCCAGGCGCTGTTTGCCCGCCTGGTGACTGCCGTGGGCAAGTACTGGATCTGCAAACGGGCGCCGGGAATGATCAATGAAGCCGCCGAGTGCCTGGGCGGCGCAGGCTATGTGGAGGACAGCATCCTGCCCCGGCTGTACCGCGAGGCGCCGGTGAACTCGACCTGGGAGGGGTCTGGCAACGTGCAGTGCCTGGACGTGCTTCGCGCGCTGTCCAAGGAGCCGGGAGTAGTGGAGGCCTTATTCGCCGAACTGGGGGACGGCCACGGCGATCGCCGCCTGGCCGCCGCGATCCAGCGCTTGCAGGCGGACCTGCGAAACACCGCCGAGCTTCCTTATCGCGCGCGGCAACTGACCGAAGACTTGGCCCTGACCCTGCAAGCCAAGCTGTTGCTCGAAGCCGGTAATAGCGCGGTGAGCGACGGCTTTATGGCCAGCCGCCTGGAACATCGCGCCGGCGCTTACGGCGCCTTGCCGCGTGGCGTGGAGGTACAGGCGCTGGTGCAGCGGTCGGCACCGGGGTTGTGAGCCCAGCGGCCCGGACCATCGCTGGCGCACCGGTTCGTTGTAGGGCTGGGCGATAGCCCGGTGGCCGGATGTTCACTGCCTGCCTGAACATTTCGCACATCCTGTTCGCAGGCTTTGCCTGTTCCTACAGGCTGCTGGGGTCCACCTCCCGCCACTCCCCCGGGCCCAGGCCATCCAGGCTGAACGAGCCAATGCAGGCACGTACCAGGCGCAAGGTAGGCAAGCCCACCGCCGCAGTCATGCGCCGTACCTGGCGGTTGCGGCCCTCGCGGATGGTCAGCTCCAGCCAGGCGGTGGGCACGCTCTTGCGAAAACGAACCGGAGGGTTGCGCGGCCATAGCTCGGGCGCTTCGATCTGCCGCGCCTGTGCCGGAAGGGTGGGGCCGTCGTTGAGCACCACGCCCGTGCGTAGCTGCGCCAGCTGTGCTTCCTGCGGCTCGCCCTCGACCTGCACCCAATAGGTTTTCGCCAACTTGTGCTTGGGGTCGGCGATGCGCGCCTGCAAGCGCCCGTCGTTGGTCAACAGCAGCAGCCCTTCGCTGTCGCGATCCAGCCGCCCGGCGGGATAGACCCCGGGAAGGTCGAGGTAGTCCTTGAGCGTTGCCCGCCCTTGGTCGTCGCTGAACTGGGTGAGCACATCGTACGGCTTGTTCAGCACGATCAGCCGAGGCGCGGCGGGCGCCGCTTTCGGTACGCGGCGGGGAAGGGGGCGGCGAGGTGGAGCAGGCATGGCAGGCAACCGGTTGCAGCGGGGCCGATAGCATACCAGCCCCGCTGCGAGCGATCAGCGGAAGGGCGGCTCGTCGAAACTGCGCAGCTTGCGCGAGTGCAGCGCGTTGAGTTGGGTGCGCAGCAGGTCCAGGGCAGCGATGCCGATGGTCAGGTGCTGGCTGACAGCGCGGTTATAGAAGGCGTTGGCCGAGCCCGGTAGCTTGATCTCGCTGTGCAGGGGTTTGTCCGACACGCACAACAGGGTGCCGTAGGGCACGCGCAGCCGGTAGCCTTGGGCGGCGATGGTGCCGCTTTCCATGTCCACGGCAACCGCCCGGGACAGGTTGATCAGCGGCCGCTCCTGGGCCCAGCGCAGTTCCCAGTTGCGGTCGTCGTAAGTGAGCACGGTGCCGGTGCGCAGGCGTTTTTTCAGCTCGTCGCCGCGCTCGCCGGTAACTTGCGCCGCGGCCTCTTGCAGCGCCAACTGCACCTCGGCCAGCGCCGGGATTGGAATATGCGGCGGCACCAGGCGGTCGAGAATGCCGTCGCGGCGCATGTAAGCATGTGCCAGCACATAGTCGCCGATGGTCTGGGACGCGCGCAGGCCGCCGCAGTGCCCGATCATCAGCCAGCAGTGCGGGCGCAGCACGGCCAGGTGGTCGGTGATGTTCTTGGCGTTGGACGGGCCCACGCCGATGTTCACCAAGGTAATGCCGTCGCCGTCCGCGGCGATCAGGTGATAGGCCGGCATCTGGTAGCGATGCCACACCACGCTCGCTACCAGTGCCTGGGCTTCGCTGTGGTCCATGCCTTTTTCGATCACCACGTTGCCGGGCATCACCAGGCGTACGAAGCGCGGGTCGCTGTGCAGCTGCTCCAGGCCATGAGCGACGAATTGGTCCACGTAACGGTGATAGTTGGTGAGTAGGATCCACGGCTGCACGTGGCGCCAGTCACTGCCGGTGTAGTGCACCAGCCGGCGCAGGCTGAAGTCCACCCGGGCGGCGTCGAACAGCGCCAGCGGCAATGGGTCGGCGTTGGCCCAGTCGTACAGGCCATCGGCGATGCCGTCGGTGGCGGCGGACAGGTCCGTGCTGGGGAACACTCGGGCCAGGGCAGCGGCGGTGATTCCGCTGCCGGCCAGTTCGTCACCCTGCTCCACGATATAGGGGTAGGGAATGTTCTGTTGGCTGACGCCGACTTCCAGTTGCACGTCGAAATCGCGCATCAGCGGAACCAGCTGTTCGAGGAGGTATTTGCGGAAGGCGCCGGGCTGGGTCACGGTGACCGAATAAGTGCCTGGGAGCTGCAGCTTGGCATACGCCCGGGTGGTGCTCGGCACTTCGCCGTGGGAATGGTAGGTCAGGCGCAGCTCGGGGTAGCGAAACAGCGCCCGCTCGTCCGGGCTCGGTTCGGTGCGGTCTTTCAGGTAACGCTTGAGGGCCTGGCTGAGCGCGACGGTAGCGCGCTCATGCAGCCAGGCCAGACGATCCACGGCCTGTTCGGGGGTGTTGAGGGTAACGAACGCATCGACATCGGGGGTCACAGGCGGATCCTTCTCTTTCTGGCAAGCGTTCATCTTGCCTGTTCCAGAGCTTTTTACCACCCCCGTGCGACGCGCTCGTGACGGCTCAACTGCGCAGGTGCGCCAAGGGTAGCTCCGAGCTTGCGAGTACCTGGTTGAGCACGAAGCTCGAGCGAACGCTGGTAACGCCCTCGATCCGCGTGAGATGGCCCAGCAGCAGTTGCTGGTAGTGATCCATGTCCTGCACCACGACCTTGAGCTGGTAGTCCGCTTCCATGCCCGTGACCAGGCTGCATTCGAGCACCTGTGGAAGGTTGCGAACAGACGCTTCGAAGTTCTCGAAGCGCTCGGGGGTGTGCCGGTCCATGCCGATCAGCACATAGGCCGTGAGGTTAAGGCCGAGCTTCTTGCGATCCAGCAGCGCTACCTGACGGGTGATGTAGCCGTCGTCCTCGAGCTGCTTCACCCGGCGCGAGCAGGGCGAGGGCGAGAGGCCGATGCGCTCGGCCAGCTCTTGGTTGGAAATGCGCGCATCACGCTGCAATTCAGCAAGGATGCTCAGGTCGTAACGGTCCAGCTTGCCCATGGCTCGCACTCTGATGAAGGGAATTGCGGAGGATTATCACCTTTCGGTTTTAAATTGCGCAATAGACCGCCATGAAGACAATCTTCGCAATCCTGTGCCGCACTCTGCGCGATAAGCTTTACCCCATGATCACCGCCCGGACACGAGTCCACTGCGAGCCGCCCAATCAGGCCGCTTGCGGCCACCGCCCCCACAGGGGAGAGCTGGCCACCGGGTTGACGCTGGCTCAATCAGGCCGGCCGTAGTGAGCCGCCGCCACAAGCGACGCGCTTGGACGCAGTTCATCAAGGGAGGCCTGAACAGGCCTCCTTTTTTTATGCGCGCTCGGTGCCTCATGAGATCCTCCGCCAGGCCGATAGCAAGCGAAGCGGACGGATGCATGGCCGCGAACCGCCTACGGTTTTTCCAGTCAAAACCTGCGTGCCCCCGCGCTAATGAGGATTCCCATGAAAACGCGCACCTGGTGCCTCGCCAGTGCGTCCGTGTTGTGCCTGTGCCTGGGCGCCCCGACGTTCGCTGACAATAATTCCAACGCGGACCAACTGCGCGGCGCTTCGCCACGTGGCCAGGACCGCGGCGGCCAGCAAGGGCAGGGCGGTAGCCCTTCACGCGGCCAGGAACGGCCCGGAAACTATGGCGGGGGGAACCAGGCGCCGCAGTGGCAACCGCAGCCAGGCTACAACCGCCCGGATTACGGCCGCCCCAGCCAAGGCTGGCAGAACAACCCCAACGGCAATGACCGGCCCCAACCGCAGCGCCCGGATAACACCCCGCCGATCCAACCCAAGCCGGGCGAAGTACGGCAAACCCAGTCCCCATTGCGTGGCAGTTATCCAGACCTGCCGCGGCCCAATGGCAATCACCAGTGGCAGGCGGGGGGTGATCGAGATCATGGCTGGGATCCGCATGGGCATGGCAACGGCTGGGGGCCGGGGCCGCAATACCGGCCCGGCCAGCGCATCGACCGGTTTCCCGGGGATAACTATCGAGTGCCTTACCGAGGCAACGATTACTTCTATTCCAGCGGTTACTGGTATCGCCCAAACGGCCCTGGCTATGTAGTAGTCGCACCGCCGCGCGGCATCCGCGTGCGCTACCTGCCTGACTACGCTACCCGGGTGTGGATCGGCAGCGGCATGTTCTTCATGGCCGCTGGCACTTACTACCAGTGGGTCAACGACACCCAAGAGTACGTTGTGGTAGATCCACCTACCGCCCCGGTCCAGTCCCAGCCCCAGCCTGTGCCGCAACCGGTAGCGGCGCCCAGCGGCTACGACGTGGCGTTCTACCCGGCCAATGGGCAAACCCCCTCGCAAATGGAGCGCGACCGCTATGACTGCCAGCGTTGGGCGGCCCAGCAAACCGGCTTCGACCCTGCCACCGCTACCTACGCGCCAGCGGACGAAGTGGTGTATCTGTTCCGGCAAAACATGGCCAACTGCCTGAGCAGCCGAGGCTACGGCCTTAACTGAGGGTGGGGAACGGCTTCCTCTGGGTCGGCATGCACCAGCACTTCGGCCTGAGGGAACTGCTTCACGATGGCCGCCTCTGCCTGCTCGCACAGGGCATGGGCGGCCGAGAGAGTAAGCTGCCCGGGCAGTTCCAGGTGAAGCTGAACGAACCAGTGCTGGCCCGACTTGCGCGTGCGCAAATCGTGGGCACCCAGCACGCCGGGAACGGCGCAGGCGAGGGCAAGCATTTCTGCGCCTACGCTCGGGGCAAGCTCCTGGTCCATCAGGATGGCCGAACTCTCACTGGCGATCTGGAACGCGCTCCACAGGATATACAGCGCTATACCTAGGCCGAACAGGGCGTCCAGCTGTGGATAACCCAGGCGGGCGAGCACCAGGGCCAGCAAAATGCTGCCGTTTAGCATCAGGTCTGAACGGTAGTGAAGGGAGTCTGCGCGTACTGCGGTCGAGCCGGTTTCTTTGACCACTTTGTGCTGCAAGGCCAGCAAGCCAACGGTCAGCACCAGTGACAGGATCATCACCGCAATGCCCAGGCCCGCTTCGCCTACGGGTTCTGGCGTGCGCAGGCGCTCGATCGCTTGCACCGTAATGAACACAGCGCTCACCCCGATGAACAAAGCCTGGCCCATGCCGGCCATGGCCTCGGCCTTGCCATGACCGTAGCGGTGATCGTCGTCTGCCGGGCGCAGTGAATACTGCACTGCCAACAGGTTGAGGAAGGAGGCGGCGCCGTCGAGCACCGAGTCGGTCAGCCCGGCCAGCAGGCTGACCGAGCCGCTCAGGTACCAGGCCACCGCCTTGCACACGATCAGCACGGTTGCCACGCCTAGCGACGCTCGGGTCGCCAGGTGCAGCAAGCGGCGGTGGCGCGGGTCGACGACCATGCTCAGGCAGCCGGCCGCAGGCCGAACGCGGCCAGTTGTTCCACACTGCCGTGGTGTTGGATCAGGCGTGGGTCATCCAGCGGCAGGTGCTTGCCCAGCTGGGCTTCCAGAATGGCCTGCAGGCGCTTGTTATCCACGCTGCCGTCCGGGTTTACCGCAGGCTTGAGCAACTCGGGCGCCACTTGCGCGTGCGTGCCGCCGGGAAGGTAGATAGCGCCTGTGGCGAAGTCCACGCCGAAGGCAATCAACCCGGGAATCACATAAAACAGAATGCCCACGGCATCGAGCGCGGCGACCACGGGGTCGATCTTGCCTTCGATCTGCCCGCGGCGGTCTGGCCAGAACAACGTGCCGCAGGCGGTAAGCTGAGTCAGGACCGAGACAACCAGAACACTGCCGATCATACGGGAAGCGATACGCATGAAATTCTCCTGGAAGGTGGGGGCGCAGCCATTCGCATAAATGGCCGTAACCGACAACTACGACCGTGGCCGGCCCGTTGCGGTTCGCCGTTATACCGTGCGGCCGAGCCTTGAGCCAGCGGTGAGCAGGGCGGGCCTCACCGGATGATGGCATTACAGGGTAAGATCCGCCCTTTGCCCGGGGACTGCCGGGTGCCGAGACCAACCTGTGCGTAGCCCAAAATAATGAAATCCGAGCTGAGTATCCTGCGTGTGTCCATCGCCGTCACCGTGCTGGTGGCCAGTTTCGGGATCGCCTTCGGGCTGTTATCCGGTTCGTTTTCCATCGTGTTCGATGGGGTGTACTCGCTGGCCGACGCCAGCATGAGCGGGCTGGCGCTAGTGGTCGCGACTTTGATCCGCCGCCACACCAGCGAGGGTTTCGCCAGTCAACGCTTGGCCGCGCGCTTCAACATGGGTTTCTGGCATCTGGAACCGATGGTGCTGGGGCTCAATGGCACCTTGCTCTGTGGCGTGACGCTCTACGCCTTGATCAACGCCGTAGGTAGCCTGCTCAGCGGCGGGCGCACCCTGGAATTCGGCTTCGCCATTGTGTATGCCGCGCTGACCACGGTGGCCTGTTTTTCGCTGGCCGCCCTGGAATTTCGAGCCAACAAACGCATTGCCTCGGACTTCGTCGCGCTGGATGCACGCTCTTGGGTGATGTCCGGCAGCATCAGCCTGGCGCTGCTGTTGGCGTTTATCGTCGGCTCGCTGGCACAAGGGTCCGCCTATGCCTGGATCGGCCCCTATGTGGACCCCGCGGTGCTGGCCGGTATCTGCTTGGTGATCCTGCCGCTGCCGTTACGCACCATTCGGCAGGCGCTGTCGGATGTGCTGATGGTCACACCGCTGGCGTTGAAGCAACGGGTCGATAGCGTAGCGGCGGGCATCGTTGAGCAATATGGCTTCGAGGCTTACCAGGCCTACGTGGCCAAGGTCGGCCGCGCCCAGCAGATCGAGCTGTACTTCATCGTGCCGGCGGGCTGGCCCGCGCGGACGCTGGAGGAGTGGGACGCCTTGCGTAATGTGATCGGCGACGCCATCGGCGGCGAGGGGCCGAACCGCTGGCTGACCATTGCCTTCACCTCGGACCCCGAATGGGCGCGATAAGCCCCCTCAATAAAAGGCCCCAGCCTTGCGGCCAGGGCTTTTAGCAACCTGAGGCGCGCTACAACATCGCCTTCACTGCAAGCAATTACTTCTTCGCTTTCATCGTGGCCGCTTGGTTGCCGCCTTGCTCAGCGATGGCCGACAGCTTTTCATCCGCGCCTTTTTCTTCCGCCAGGGTAGCGGCCAGCAGCTCACCGGCTTCGGTCATGCCCAAGTGCTTGGCCATCGCCACCAACGTGCCGTAGGCGGCGATCTCGTAGTGCTCGATCTTCTGGCAAGCGCCGATCAGGGCTGCATCCAGTACTTCGCCTTTCTCGATTTCCTCGAGCAGCTCTTTGCCTTCTTCGATCAGCCCTTCGGTCGCTACGCATTTCATGCGTTTGAGCTTCAGGCCGGTCAGCTCGACGATCTGGTCGATACGCTCGATCTGCCCCTGGGTTTCTTCCAGGTGAGACTTGAACGCTTCTGCCAGCAGGGGGTTGGTGGAAGCACGTGCCATGCGCGGCAGGGCCTTGGTGATTTGTTTTTCAGCGCTGTAAATATCTGACAGCTCATGAACAAACAGGTCTTCAACTGTAGTACGGGCCATGTGACACCTCTTCGTGGTGGTATTAGTGCCATTTCAGCACGTGCGTGTTCAGAGCTTCAGAGGGCTACAAGCGGCGAAGGTATCAAAGAAGTTTTACACCGATGGACGAGCGGCGTTTCGCTTAAAGTTCCGTCAAATCGCCGGCGTTTCTGGGGCGAGCTGGGCTGACTGTAGGCCGGCGCACCGGATCGTTATACTTCCCGGCCTATCGGGGAGTGACCATGAGTTCTTTGCCAATCGACGCCGTGCTGCCGGCCCTTGTTCAAGCCTTGACGGACCGCCACGAAGTTGTGCTTCAAGCCCCGCCCGGGGCCGGTAAAACCACCCGGGTGCCCCTGGCGCTGCTGGATCAGCCCTGGCTGCGAGGGCAAACCATCGTGATGCTCGAACCCCGCCGGCTGGCCGCCCGGGCCGCAGCGGAGCGCCTGGCCAGTGAGCTGGGGGAGAAAGTTGGCGAGACGGTCGGCTACCGCATTCGGCTGGAAAGCCGTGTGGGCCCGCGGACCCGTATCGAAGTGGTGACCGAAGGCATCCTCGCCCGTCGGCTGCAGGACGACCCCGCGCTGGAAGGGGTGGGGCTGGTGATTTTCGACGAATTCCACGAACGCAGCCTGGATGCGGACCTGGCCCTGGCGCTGGTGCTCAACGGCCGCGACGTGCTCCGCGACGACCCGCCGCTCAAGGTGCTGTTGATGTCTGCCACGCTGGAGGGAGAGCGGCTGGCCGCGCTGCTCGAGGATGCTCCAGTCGTCAGCAGCGAAGGGCGCATGTACCCGGTAGCTATGCGCTGGGGGCGCCCGGCACAGCAGGGAGAACAGCTCGATGCGCGGGTGGAGAGCACGGTGCTGCAAGCCTTGGATGAGGAGCCTGGCAGTGTGCTGGTGTTCCTGCCAGGGCAGGCGGAGATCCGTCGCGTACAACAGCGGCTGGAGAGCGCCCTTGCGGCTTATCCGGCCGTGCGCCTGTGCCCGCTGCACGGCGAGCTGGACCTCACCGCTCAACGCGCGGCCATCGAGCCGGCGGCGCCCGGCGAGCGCAAGGTCGTGCTGGCCACCAACATCGCTGAGACCAGCCTCACCATCGAAAGCGTACGGGTGGTGGTCGATACGGGCCTGGCCCGGGTGCCGCGGTTCGACCCCGGCACCGGCATGACCCGCCTGGACACTCAGCGCATCTCCCGCGCTAGCGCTACCCAGCGCGCAGGTCGGGCGGGGCGGTTGGAGCCCGGCGTATGTTATCGCCTGTGGTCCGAAGGGCAGCACGAGCAACTGCCGGCGTACGACAGCGCGGAAATCCTCCAGGCGGACCTGGCCGGCCTGGCCCTGCAACTGCACCGCTGGGGTGCAACGCCGGCGCAGTTGCGATGGCTCGACACTCCGCCTGCCGCGGCCATGGCCCAGGCTGATGACCTGCTGGGCCGGCTTGGCGCGTTGAGCCTGGAAGGCCGGCTGACCGCTCACGGGCAGGCCATGGCCGTGTTGCCGGCTCATCCGCGCATCGCCCACGTGTTGCTCCGTGCTAAAGCCCTTGGCCTTGAGGCGCTGGGCTGCGACCTGGCCGCCTTGCTTGGCGAGCGAGACATCGCCCGCGACACCGGCAAAGACCTGCACAGCCGCATGGCCTTGCTGCACGGTGGCGGTCGCGCGGCGTCGCGGATAAAACAACTGGCCAAACAGTACCGAGGGCTGCTCAGTGCGCAGCCAATAACTGCTCACCCGGTTGCCGACCCGCAGGGGGACCACTGGCTCGGTGCTTTGCTCGCCCTGGCCTACCCCGACCGAGTAGCCCAGCAGCGGCGCCCAGGTGGCGCTGACTATCGCTTGGCCAACGGCCGCGCCGCGCAGTTTGGCGAGGCCGACGCGCTGATGAAGCACCCCTGGCTGGTGATCGCTGATTTGGGCAGCCGCCAGGGCCAACGCGAGGAACGCATTTATCTGGCCGCAGATCTCGACCCTGCGCTGTTCGATACGGTGCTAGCCGAGCAAGTGCGGCGCCGCGACGTACTGGAATGGGATGAGAAGGAGGGCACGCTGCGCGCCGAAGCGCAGTGGCGGGTAGGCGACCTGGTGCTGCGCCGTGAACCGCTGGCCGGGCTGGACGAACAGGCCCGCTGCAGCGCGCTGGTCGAGCTGGTACGGCGCAAGGGGCTGGAGCTGTTGCCCTGGACGCCTGAATTGCGCCAGTGGCAAGCCCGGGTGCAGGTGTTGCGCGGGCTGGATGGGGCGACTGGCAGCAGCGAATGGCCGGATGTGAGCGACGAAGCCCTGCTGGCGACCCTGGACACCTGGCTTGCCCCCTACCTGGGCAAAGTCAGCCGCCTGGCCCACTTCGCCCAGCTGGACCTGCCGCAGATCCTCCAAGGGCTGTTGCCCTGGCCTCTGCCACAGCGCTTGAACGAGCTGGCGCCGACCCATCTCGCCGTGCCTTCGGGCTCGTCCATCCGCCTGGACTACAGCGAGCAACCTCCGGTGTTGGCGGTGCGCCTGCAAGAGCTGTTTGGCCTTGCCGACACCCCGCGCATCGCTGGCGGCCGCTTGCAGATCAAGCTGCACCTGCTATCCCCAGCTCGCCGGCCGGTACAGGTCACCCAAGATTTGGCCAACTTCTGGCGCAGCACCTATGCGGACGTAAAAAAAGACCTGAAGGGCAGGTACCCCAAGCATTACTGGCCGGACGACCCATTGGTGGCCGAGGCAACAGCCCGGGCCAAGCCGCGAGGGACGTAGGCGGCGTTGGTCGCCTACCCCATAACACAGCCATACGCCTGTGGGCCCGGGCAATGTCTCTCAACACGCGGCTGCCGTTCAAGTTCGCAAACGTTTGCACAACGCCCGCGTTTTGCGAGACAAACGGTCATTGCGCTCTATATCAAGGCTTACAACGCACCTTGCCGCCTCTTGTCGACCTCATTTGATTTGTATTTCAACGCGCGCCACAAAAAAAGGTTGAATGATCACACGTGATGTTATTTAAATAACAAAAATAACAACGCTGTGGTCCATGGCATTGGCGCGGCAGAGGTAGGCATTCATGAACAAAATCGCGGTCATCGGCAGCAACATGGTGGACCTGATCACTTATGTGGATCGGATGCCCAGCCAGGGCGAAACGCTCGAGGCTCCGGGCTTTGCCATGGGTTGTGGCGGCAAGGGCGCGAACCAGGCGGTGGCCGCGGCCAAGCTCGGCGCCGGGGTGTTGATGGTGAGCAAAGTGGGCGAAGACATGTTCGCCGCGAACACCCTGGCAAACTTCCAGCGGTTCGGGATCGATTCGCGCTTTGTTACCCAGGTGCCGGGCGTTTCCAGTGGCGTGGCGCCGATCTTCGTGCAGAGCGACTCCCACAACAGCATCCTAATCGTCAAAGGCGCCAACGCGCATTTGAAGCCCGCCGATATCGACGTGGCCGAGGCCGCCCTGCGCGACTGCCAGCTGATCGTGCTGCAGTTGGAGATCGACCTGGCGACCGTCTACTACGCCATTGCCTTCGCCAAGCGCAACGGCATCCCTGTGTTGCTCAATCCCGCCCCCGCCATTGCCGGCCTTAGCCGTGAGCACCTGTCGCAGCTGGACTTCTTCATCCCCAATGAGGGCGAGCTGGCGCTGATCACCGGCAGGGTGGTCGATGGCGCTGAAACCGCGCTCATTGCGGCACGTCAGCTAACTGCCGAGGGGGTTCGCCACGTGATCGTCACCCTGGGCGAAAAAGGCGCGCTCTATGTGGGCGAGGAAGGCGAGTTCCACGTGCCTGGGCACAAGGTCGCTGCGCGCGACACCACCGGCGCCGGTGACGCCTTCATTGGCTGTTTCGCCCATTACTGGACCCGCAACGGCGACATGCGCAACGCAATTACCCAGGCCGTGGCCTATTCCGCCTGCTCCGTCACAGGCCTGGGCACCCAGAGCTCATACCCGGACGCTACCCAGTTCGCGCAGTTCCTCGACCACCTCTGAGCCGCCGAGACCTGGCCGCTGCCCTTGCGGGGCGCGGCCTAAGCACTTCATGGAGAACAACAATGACAAAACCCGCGCTCCAACAAACCCCAGACGGTTTTTACCTAAACCGGACGCCCTGGTTCGCTTTCTTGCTGTTGTGCTGCATCTTTGCCCTCTGGGCCGCCGCGGCAAGCATGAATGATGTGCTCATCGCGCATTTCAAGAAGGCGTTCCTGCTGAGCGACTTCCAGACCGCGTTCGTGCAGTCGGCGTTTTACCTGGGCTACTTCTTCGTGGCGATTCCAGCGGCAATGGTGGTGCGGCGGTTCAGCTACAAGACCACCATTCTGATCGGCCTGATGCTCTACATGGGCGGCTGCATGTTGTTCTTCCCGGCGGCATCGACCGCCAAGTACGGCATGTTCCTGATGGCCCTGTTCGTGATCGCGGCGGGGCTGTCCTTTCTCGAGACCGCCTGCAACACCTATTCAACCCTCATGGGACCGCGTGAAACCGGTACCCGCCGCCTGAACATCTCCCAGACCTTCCACCCGTTCGGCGCGATGGCCGGGGTGTACGTGGGCAGCTTCGTGATGTTCAAAGACTCGGACGCCACCCGTGAACAGTTGACCCAGATGAGCGCCTCGGACGCCGCCGTCCAGCAGTTGGCGATGATCCAGTCGACCCTGCTGCCGTACAAATGGATGATCGCGGTTCTGATCTTGGTGTTCGTTCTGGTTGCTATCACCCGTTATCCCGCATGCAAGGGCACGGCCACGGCCGACGTTAAAACCCGAAGCATCGGCCAGAGCCTGGCTCGCCTGGCGCGAAATCCGCGTTTCACCTTCGGGGTGCTGGCGCAGTTTCTGTATGTGGGGGCTCAAGTGGGGGTGTGGAGCTTCACCATCCGCCTGGCGATGCAAATGGGCGGGATGAACGAGCGCAGCGCGTCTTGGTTCCTGCTGGGCACATTCGCTGCCTATTTCGTGGGCAAGATGGTCGCGAACCTGTTGATGCGCAAACTGCACCCTGCGCAGGTGCTGGCGCTTTATGGCGTACTGACCATCGTATTGCTGGCCTACACCATCCTGGTACCGAACATCAGCGCGGTATATGCGGCAGTAGGCGTGAGCGTCTTCCTCGGGCCGTGCTGGCCAACTATCTATGGCTTGACCATCGACGGCCTTGGCGAAGACACCGGCGTGGGCGGTTCGCTGCTGGTGATGAGCATCGTGGGCGGCGGGGTGATTCCGATCTTCCAGGGCCTGTTGTCGGACGCCACCCATGGCAATATGCAAATCGCTTATACGGTCCCGTTGCTGTGCTTCGTGGTCATCGTTGCCTATGCGGTCAGCCGCATGCGCCATAGCCGCGGCGCTCAAGTGTCGGCAAACGCAGTGGTCGCCTCATGAAAACCTTCACGATTGCCTTGTTCCCCGAGCTGTTCGCCGGGGCGGAAAAAACCTTGGTGGAGTCCGCCGATTTTCGTGTGCGGGCCTGGACCTACCCGAGCGGTGTAAAGGCACTGGCGCTAGAGAATGCCCGCGGGCGCGTTATCGCCTTGCCGTATCAGGGCCAGATGATCTGGGCCGCCGAGTTCGACGGCTGCGACCTGACCATGCGCAGCCTGTTCGACCAGCCGCGGCCCACCCCGACCATCCTTGGCACCTACGGCTGCTTCATGTTCCACGCAGGCTTGCTGCGCAACGGCTGCCCTGCGCCGGATGACGACCATCCGCTGCACGGGGAGATGCCCTGCGCTCCCATGGACAGCGCCTGGCTCGACGTGGGAGAAGACGAAACAGGCGCCTATGTGCGCCTCGGTGGGTTGTATGAGTACGTGCAGGGCTTTGGCGATCATTACCACGCCAGGCCCAGCGTGACCTTGCACGCAGGCTCGGGGCTGTTCGACATTGGCATGCAGGTGACTAACCTGGCCGGCAAGCCGATGGACCTGATGTACATGGCCCATATGAACCACGCCTACGTCCCGGGAGGGCGTTTCGTTGAGCCGCTGGGCATCGCTGGCATGCGCGTTCGCCAGAGCGTGCCGGCCCACGTGAAGCCGACGCCCGAGTGGGCCACGTATATCGCTGAGCTGAGCAAGGACCCTTCACGCTTGCAGGCACTCGACACCCCGGAGTTGTACGACCCTGAAATCGTGTGCTTCCCCCAAGGCGTGCAGGCCGATGCCCGGGGCAATGCCCATTTTCTGCTCGAGCACCCAACTGGCGCGGCGTTCTACACCCGCTATCGGCCCGATCAGTTCTCCCATGCGACGCGTTGGGTACTGAACAACGCCGATCACGCCGTGGCCGCCTTCGTATTGCCCGCCACCTGCGAGCCGGAGGGGTATCTGGCGGAAAAAGCCAAAGGCACTGTGAGGTCATTGGCCTCGGGAGAAACGACCTCGTTCAGCCTAACCACGGGGTATTTGTCCGCCCAGGAAAGGCAGCGGCTCGGAGGCCAGTTCGATAGCTGATCAGATGGCCAACTGCGCGCCGTTGCCGAGGATCAATTCCCGGTAGGCCTTGGGCAGCTTCTTGTCCGATACCACCACATGAAACTGCGCCAGGGTCGCGAAATGCGCGGTGCGCACGGCATCGAACTTGCTGTGGTCGGCGAGCAGCATGCTGCGTTGCGCCTGGCGCAGAACCTTCTGCTTGACCTCGATTTCATTGAAGTTGAAGCAGGTCACGCCATGGGTTTCGCTGACCCCAGCAGCGGAGATGATTGCCCAGGTCAGGCGCACGCTGTCGAGCACACTGCTTTCGTCGCGGTGCTCGAACACTTGGTTCTTACGGTGGAAGGTGCCGCCGCACAGCACGATGTTGCAGTTGGGTTTTTGCTGCAGCTTGAGCAACACGTTGAGTGAGTTGCACACGCCGGTGAACTCCAACTCGTCGGGAATGAAGTCGATGACAAAGGGCACGGTGGTACCGCAGTCGAAGAACACGGTGTCGCCACCTTGGATGAACGCGGCCGCGAGTTTGCCGATCCGCCGTTTTTCCTCCACATGCCGGGTGCCTTGTTCGGTGACTTTGTAATCGCTCGCCGCCGCAGGGTCGAAGGCCAGGGTGATGTGGCCGCCGAGCAACTGAAATTTGTCTGGATGGCGGTTCAGATCCCGGCGCAGGGTCATTTCAGACACGTCCAGCAATGCCGCCATTTCCCGTAAATGGATGGCCTTCTGATCCTGCAAGGCTTGTTGAATCAGTTTGATGCGTTCCAGTTTTTTGCTGTCCACAGGCGTTCCGATCGTCAATGCATGTTGTACATATACCATTAATTGGTAATCTATTAACACATGATGGGCAGGCTTCCCTTGTCTCTCGTTGCTTCATTTATCAGGACCGAACGTAAATGACTTCTATCGAACCTGCAGCACTTGCCCAGTATATCGACCATACGTTGCTGGCGGCTGACGCGAGCCGCCAGCAGATCGCCGCACTGTGCAAAGAGGCGCAGGAACACGGTTTCTATTCCGTGTGCGTGAATTCCGGCCAGGTCCCTTACGCCGCGCAGTTGCTCACCGGGCAGCAGGTAAAGGTCTGTGCGGTGGTCGGGTTCCCGCTTGGGGCCGGGCTGACCGAGAGCAAGGCCTTCGAAGCCAAACAGGCCATCGAGGCAGGCGCTGGCGAAATCGACATGGTGCTGAATATCGGCGCGCTCCGGGATGGGCTGTTCGATAGCGTGCGCGACGATATCGCCGCTGTGCAGCGCGCCTGCGGGCCGGTGCCGCTCAAGGTGATTCTCGAAACCTGCCTGTTGAACGAGGCGCAGAAGATCCGCGCTTGCGAGATCTGCCGAGACCTGGGCGTGGCCTTCGTCAAAACCTCCACGGGCTTCAGCCGCGGGGGCGCTACCCTTGAAGACGTCGCCCTGATGCGTAAAACCGTCGGGGCCCAAGTGGGCGTCAAGGCTTCCGGTGGCGTGCGCGATTACGCAACGGCGGTGGCGATGATCGAAGCGGGTGCTACCCGCTTGGGCACCAGCTCGGGCATCACCATTGTCAGCGGCGGGGCAGGTCCAGCCTCGGCCTACTGAGTGTCACTGGCCGAACCCTTACCTCGGCGGCGTGCCGGCTGGCAGCAGAAACCGGCCCATCAGCGGCAGGTGGTCGGAGATCCCCAGGGTATCTTCCTGCCGCACCCGCGCTTCGAGTCGTTGCAACCGGGGGCTGTGCACCAGGTAATCCAGGGTGCGGTCCGGGCCGCTGGCGGAGGCGGGGAAGTGGGTGAACCAGCCGGCCCGGTCGCTGCCACCCGCCTGGGCGTTACTGGGGATGATCGGGTAATGCTCCCATAGCAAGTGCAGATCGTCAGCGGCGGAGTAATGGTCCTGTTGGCTGGGTTCCAGGCGGCGGTATTGGCCCAGCGGCAGCAGGTTGAAATCGCCGCCGAGTAGCCAGGGTGCGCCCAGCCCTTCCAGGCGATCCACCCGGGCGGCGACGGCTTGCAGCTGGCGGGCTTGGGCATCGGAGCCATGGTGATACGGTTCGAGCCGGGTATTGAGCACGGCCAAGTGCTCACCGCCAGCGATTGGCAGGTAGGCGCCAAGCAGTACCCGTTGCGGGCGGAACAGGCTGAACCGGCTGCCGGCACGCGGCAGTTGCCAGCGCTCCGCCTCATCGATCCGATAGCGGCTAAGGGTGGCGAGCTTGCGCCCCACGCTGCCGAGCACATGTGGGTCGGGTACGAATTCGGCTTTCCAATCGAAGGCGTCCACGCTGCAAGGGTAGAGGTCGATCAGGCGCTCTTGAAGCAGTGCGAGCTGGTTCTGGTAGCCGGTGGCCTTGGCGCCGTCATCCAGTTCTTGCAGCAGCACCAGGTCCGGCTGCTCCTCGCGGATAACCCGCACCACCTCGTCGAGGTCGTGGGCGATGTCTTCTGGGGTGGGCTGGTCATCGTGGCTGCGCCCTTCGGGCGCGTCATACCAGAACAGGTAGCGTTTGCCGGCGAGGAATTGCACGTTCCAGGTCATCACCTTGAGCGCCTGGCCAGGCGCCAGCGACGGTGGGTTGCCCCTGCACGCGGGCGTTACCGCCGCGTGGGGCTTGGGGTGCCAGGAGAGATGCCAGGCCAGCGCGGCCAGGGCAGCGGTACCCAGCAGCACGACCAGCAAAGCAGTACGCAATCCTCGGATCATCGGCTCGGCTACGGCGTTGCGAAGCCTGTGAGCATAACCGAGGGCGCCCGCGCGCCCAAGTTATGCGCGTGAGTCGCGCAGGGTCGGGTCGGTGACCAGCATGAACAGGCGGAACAGCACCACAGTGGTGAGCAGCTGCAGCAGGCCATTGACGCAGTCCACCGCCAGCGAGAGCGCCAGGTTGTCTTCGTCTGGCAGCAGCGCGGCGCTGGCGTAATCGATCAGCCACAGCGGCACCAATATCGCCAGTACACAGCCCAGCACGCGCCAGAATGGCCCGCGGGTGAGCTCGAAGCTTTGCTTGATCGCTGCCCACGGCCCCAGGCCGCGCAGCACCAGCAGGTATTCGGCGAACGCCAGGCGCGCCATGAGCCACAGGCCAGGCAACAGGTACAGCGCCATGCCCAACAGGATGGCCAGGGAAGAAATCGCCGCCAGCAGGGCGAAACGTGGCCACAGCCGCAAGCCCATGGCGAGCAGCAGCTTGAGCGGCGGCTGCTCGCCATTGCTGCGTGAATCCAGGTAGAGGATGAGCGCGCCGGTGTAGATCGGATAGAACAGCAACCCCACCAGAATGTCGAAAGCTCCACGAGCCTCGCTTTCTACGTGTTGGTCCACCAGCTGTTCGGCCAGCGACTGCAGCACGAGCAGCGGCAGGCACAGCCGCACGATGGCGAACAGGTGAGTGCGAAAGAAGTAGAGGGAATCTTGAACGATAGTAAGCGGGTTCATCGCGCCGATATCTTGGGCCAGGCAAGGCCCCACACTCTACCGGATGGCTTCGGCCGGGCAAACGGTCACCTGGGTGATTAATAATCTTTCACCACCAATGGCCGTTGAAACCCTAAGGCCGACCCTCATAATGGTTTGCAGCAGGCCCCAATGGGCCGAACCTATACGGCAATTGACGAGGTCGCCATGAACAGCGAAGAGCAAAGCCTGATCGACGGACTGTTTTCCCGGCTCAAACAAGCCGAAGCGGACGGTAGCCCGCGTGACGTTCAAGCTGAGCAGCGGATCCGCGAGCACGTGGCCAACCAGCCAGCCGCTGCCTATTACATGGCCCAGGCGATCCTGGTGCAAGAAGCGGCGGTCAAGCGCCTGGATGAAATGAACCGCCAGCTCAAGGCTGAGCTCGAGCAAGCCCGGGCTGCCAAGGCGCCTGCGCAGAGCGGCGGTTTCCTCTCCGGGCTGTTCGGCGGGCCTCGGGAGCCGGCGCCGGTGCCTTCGAGCGGTGGCGGTTGGCGCGAGCCGGGGCGCAGCTACGCACCGCCACCCGCGCCGCCGCAATACCAGCCCGCTGGCCAGCCTGGGTATCAGCCTGGTTATGCCCAGCCGCAACAAGCCCCGGGCGGCGGCTTCATGCGTGGCGCGTTGCAGACGGCCGCTGGTGTGGCGGGCGGGGTGATGCTCGCCGAAGGGCTGAGCAGCTTGTTCCACCACAACAATGCGCCGCAGGAAATCGTCGAGATCATCCGCGAGGAGCCGTCACCTGCCTCGGACATGACCTCTGATCATGGTGGCTGGGGCAGCGACAACCCGCAGCCGGTCAGCGACAGCGACTGGAACAACGACCGTGGTGGCTTCTCCGACGCCGACTTCAATGGCGGCGACAGCGGAGGGTTCTTCTCGGATGACGACGACTACGTCTGACCCAGTGGCGCTGCCCTCCGGCGGGCGGCGCATCGCGCTGTTCGCCGATGTGCAGAACCTCTACTACACCGTGCGCCAGGTGCATGGCTGCCACTTCAACTACGCCGCGCTTTGGGCCCAGTTGGCCAAGCGCGGCGAGATCGTGGTGGCCTTTGCCTACGCCATCGACCGTGGCGACCCCAAGCAGCAGCAATTCCAGCGCATCCTTCGCCAGCTGGGCTTCGAAGTGAAGCTCAAGCCGTATATCCAGCGCAGCGATGGCTCGGCCAAGGGCGACTGGGATGTGGGCATCACCATCGACGTGCTCGAGGCTGCCGCGGACGTGGATGAGGTGGTGCTCGCGTCCGGCGACGGGGACTTTGACCTGTTGCTGCAACGTATTCACCAGCGCCACGGGGTTCACACCACGGTATACGGCACCCCGGGGCTGACGGCCGGCTCGTTGATTCGTGCCGCCACCAGCTACGTGCCTATCGAAGGGGAGCTGCTGTTGCGGCATTGAACGGGTTTGCATAAAGCCTGGACGGCCGCGGTTTGGGTCGTACAATGGATCCCCTTTTCTCGGTTTCGAGCGCCTGCCATGCCTTCCCGCCCCGTGCCCGCCTTGCTGATAGGCGCCTTCCTGGCGCTCTATCTGGTTTGGGGGTCGACCTACCTGTTTATCCGTATCGGTATCGAGTCCTGGCCGCCGTTGACCATGGCCGGCATTCGCTTTCTGGTCGCTGGGGCCATCCTGTATGGGTTCCTGCGCCTGCGCGGGGCGCCACGGCCCACGGCGCCACAATGGCGCGCCGGTGGCTTGGTGGGTTTGTTGCTACTGGGGTTGGGCAATGGCGGCGTAACCCTGGCCGAACACGCTGGCGTCGCTTCCGGGGTTGCCGCCCTGGCCGTGGCCACCGTGCCGCTGTTCACGCTGCTGTTCGGCCTCTGTTGGGGCCAGCATAACTCCCGCCTGGAGTGGGCCGGGATCCTCCTCGGGCTTGCCGGTATCGGCCTGCTGAACATGGGCTCGAACCTTCAGGGCAGCCCGGGCGGCGCGGCCCTGCTGGTGTTCGCCGCGGCGGCCTGGGCCTTTGGCTCGGTGTGGAGCCGCCGCCTGCCGTTGCCTGCGGGGGCCATGGCCAGTGCGGTCGAGATGCTGATCGCCGGCGCCGCGTTGCTTTTGGTGGGCCTGATCAGTGGCGAACGCATGACTGCCTGGCCGAGCCTTACCGGCTGGCTGGCGCTCGGCTATCTGGTGCTGTTTGGCTCGATCCTGGCCTTCAACGCCTATATGTACTTGCTCAAGCACGTGCGCCCGGCCGCGGCTACCAGTTACGCCTACGTCAACCCGGTGGTGGCGGTGCTGCTGGGGATCGGTTTTGCCGGGGAACATATCGGGGCCTGGGAAGTGCTGGCCATGCTGGTGATCATCGGCGCGGTGGTGCTGATCGGCGTACCGCAATGGCGGCGGCGCTGATCCGGGGTAAACTGCGCGCCTTGCCAGTTATTTTTCAGGTACACCCCGATGACTTTCGCTTCACTGGGCTTGATCGAGCCGCTGTTGATCCGGCTGCAAAGCCTGGGCTACGAGAAGCCTACGCCCGTTCAAGAAAGGGCGATCCCCGCCGTGCTCGCCGGCCGAGACTTGATGGCCGCGGCACAAACCGGCACCGGCAAGACCGCAGGCTTCGCCCTGCCGCTGCTGCAACGCCTCACGCTGGAAGGCAGCCAGGTCGCCAGCAATAGCGTGCGCGCGCTGGTGCTGGTGCCTACCCGGGAGCTGGCCGAGCAGGTGCACGCCAACATCAAGGATTACGCCAGCGAGCTGCCGCTGCGCACTTACGCGGTGTACGGCGGGGTGAGCATCAACCCGCAGATGATGGCGCTGCGCCGAGGGGTGGATGTACTGGTCGCCACGCCCGGCCGGCTGCTCGACCTGCACCGGCAGAACGCGGTGAAATTCGGCCAGGTCGAAACCCTGGTGCTCGACGAAGCCGACCGCATGCTCGACCTAGGCTTTGCCGAGGAACTGCGCAGCCTGTATGCAGCCCTGCCAAAGCGCCGGCAGACACTGCTGTTTTCGGCAACCTTCTCGGACGACATTCGCCTGCTGGCCGGGCAGATGCTCAATGACCCGTTGAGTATTGAGGTCAGCCCGCGCAACCAGGCTGCGACCACAGTGCGCCAGTCCGTGGTGCCTGTGGATAAGAAGCGCAAGGTCGAACTCTTCTGCCATCTGCTGCGCCAGCGCCGCTGGAAGCAAGTGTTGGTGTTCGCTAAAACCCGCAATGGCGTGGACCAGCTCGTGGAGCGGCTGCAAGGGCAGGGCGTGGCCGCCGACGGGATTCATGGCGACAAGCCACAGGCCACCCGGCAGCGCGCGTTGGATACGTTCAAGGCCGGCGAGTTGAAGGTGCTGGTGGCCACCGACGTGGCCGCCCGTGGCCTGGACATCCTGGACCTGCCCCTGGTGGTTAACCTGGACCTGCCCATTGTCGCCGAGGACTACGTGCATCGCATTGGCCGTACCGGCCGCGCAGGCGCGACTGGCGAAGCGATTTCCATGGTGTGTGCCGATGAAGTGGACCAGCTGGCCGCCATCGAAGCCCTGACCCGGCAGGTCCTCAAGCGCGTGGAAGAGCCGGACTTCGAACCCGACCACCGGGTGCCGGAGACCACCGCCGGCGGGCAGGTGCTGAAAAAACCGAAGAAGCCAAAAAAGCCCAAGACCACCGGTGGCAAGGCGACCCTCGGGCGCTGGACCGAAAGCCGCGAGGCTCCTGCCGCGGAGCCGGCGATCAAGCCAGTGCGCAAGGTTCCCGCGTTCAACACCGGGCCGCGCAAGCGTAAACCTTGAGGTCGAGCTTGCCTCCCCGTCAGGCACCGAATGCGCCCTGGGGAATCGTATGGCGCCCTGTCGGAGCAGGCGCCAGCCGGCGAATCAGGCTCGCCCCAAATAACGCAGCACACCCTCTGCCGCCCGGCGGCCGCTGGCAAAGCACGCGGTGAGCAGGTAACCGCCGGTGGGTGCTTCCCAGTCCAGCATCTCTCCGGCGCAGAACACCCCCGGCACCGCTTGCAGCATCAGGCCTTCATCCAGGGCCGCGCGGCATACCCCACCGGCACTGCTGATAGCCTCTGCCAACGGCCGCGGGCGGACCAACGTCAACGGCAATGCCTTGATAGCACGGGCCAGGGATGCTGGCGCCTGATAGGCCTGAGCGTCGGTGAGTTCTCGCAGCAGCGCTGCTTTGACCCCGTCCAGGCGTAACTGGCCTTGCAGGTGGCGTGCCATGGAGCGCGACCCCCGCGGCTTGCTCAGTGCGGCCTCGACCTGCGCCAGGCTGCGCGCTGGCAGGAGGTCGAGCAGCAGCGCGCAATGGCCGTCGCGGTTGATGGCTTCGCGGATCTGCGCGGACAGCGCATAGACCAGGCTGCCTTCAACCCCGCCTTCAGTGATCACGCATTCGCCGGCCCGGGGGGAGGCCCCCGCCAAGTACATGGCGATGTTCTTCAATGGCGCGCCGGCGAAGCGCTCCTTGATCAGCGGGCTCCAGGCTTGCACTTCGAAGCCGCAGTTGGCCGGCTGCAGCTCGGCCAAGGCGACTCCTCGCGCGGCGAGCCACGGCAGCCAGATGCCGTCCGACCCCAGCCGTGGCCAGCTGCCGCCACCTAGGGCCAGCACTGTGGCTGCGGGGTGGATCACCGCCTGGCTGGTGCCGTGTTCAATCAGCAGGCCACCGTCGCTGGCCCAACCGAGCCAGCGATGGCGGGTGTGGATAACCACGCCTTGGTCACGCAGGCGCTTGAGCCAGGCACGGAGCAAAGGCGCGGCCTTCATATCGGTGGGGAACACTCGCCCTGAACTGCCCACGAAGGTGTCGATGCCCAGGCCGTGAATCCAGGCGCGCAGCGCATCGGCACCGAATGCCGCCAGCCAATCGCCCACCCAGCCCGCCTGCTCGGCGTACCGGCCAATGAAGGCCGGGGTCGGTTCCGCGTGGGTGATGTTCATGCCGCCGACCCCCGCCAGGAGGAACTTGCGCCCTACCGAAGGCATGGCGTCGTACACCGCCACGGCAAGGCCCGCCTGGCTGAGCACTTCGGCCGCCATCAGCCCGGCTGGGCCGCCGCCGATGATGGCTATCGAGGGGGCAGGGGACGTTACAGCCATGAAGGTCGCCAGGTTATGAAGGGGGGCATAGTGTAGCTAAGCAAGCGCAAAGGCGGTTGCGCAAAAAATGATCAGCGGCGCCGCGCCCCTGTGTATAAAGGGCGCCTATGCCTTTCGCGCAGGTTATCCACAGGCCGCTCCACAGCGAATGTGGGTAAATCCTTGATTCCGAACGCTAACCGCAGTGCTCGGCCCACACCCGCGTGGCCACTTGGTGAAGGATGCCGTGACGGCGGGCGAGGGCGTGGCGGTCCTTGCTATACCCGCCGCCGATGACTCCCATCACTGGGATGCCACGCCCCAGGCACTGGCGCATCACATGTTCGTCGCGGGCGGCCACGCCGGCATCGGTCAGCTGCAGGTAACCCAGGGCGTCGTCCTTATGCACATCCACGCCGGCGTCATAGAGCACCAGGTCTGGTTGGTAAAGGGGCAGCAGGTAATTGAGAGCGTCATCCACTGTTTGCAAATAAGCCTTGTCGCCCATGCCCAGCGGCAAGGGAATATCCCAATCGCTGTGCGCCTTGCGTACTGGAAAATTCTTTTCACAATGCAGCGAAACCGTGACCGCTTCGGGGGTATCGGCCAGTATCCGCGCGGTACCATCGCCTTGGTGCACATCGCAGTCGAAGATCAGCACCCGCTGCACCCGCCCGGCTTCCAACAGGTAGCGGCTGACCACGGCCAGGTCGTTGAAAATGCAAAAGCCCGCCGGGTAGTCATAGTGAGCGTGATGGGTGCCGCCGGCGAGATGACAGGCCAGGCCGTGGCGCAGCGCCAGTTCGGCGGTCAACAGCGACCCGCCCACCGCGCGCACGGTGCGCCGGGCCAAGGCTTCACTCCAAGGCAGGCCCAGCCGCCGCTGGTCTTCGCGGGACAACTCGCCGGCCATGTAGCGCTCTATGTAGTCGGGCGCATGGGCAAGCGCGAGGATCTCCGGCGGGCACAGCGCAGGCCGGTGCAGGTCTTGGGAAGCCGCTACGCCGA
>NZ_JANZKJ010000018.1 GCF_025642975.1 Pseudomonas sp. RIT-PI-S | reverse complement strand
GTGCGCGCGGCCATGACCCGCCTGCTGCGCGCCGAGGGCCTGGATGCCGCTGGCTATGCCGATGCCGCCAGCTTTCTCGAGCAGGTGTGCGCCGAGCGGCCCGGGTGCCTGCTGCTGGACGTCAACCTGCGCCAAGGCACAGGCTTCGACGTTCAAGAGGCACTGGCCAGGCGCGGTGTTCACCTGCCAATCATTTTCATGACCGGTTACGGCACCATCGCCATGTCGGTAAAGGCGATGAAAGCCGGTGCCAAAGAGTTTCTGACCAAGCCGTTCAATGACGAACTGCTGTTGGAGGTGGTGCGCGACGCGATCGAGCAAGCCGGCCAGGCGTATGCCCAGCGCCAGCGGCAAGCGCAGATCGCACAGCGGCTGGCGGCCTTGACCACGCGCGAGCGCGAAGTGCTGGACCTGCTCATCCAAGGGCGGCAGAGCAAGCAGGTGGCGGCCCTGCTCGGCACTCGCGAGGTCACGGTGAAGGTGCATAAAAAGCACGTAATGGCCAAAATGCGCGCTCGCACGTTGGTCGAGCTGGTGAACCTATGCACAATGCTCGGCATGGTCCCCGACCTGGCCGGGCTTGAGCTCACCTGAGCATCTTGCGGCTAGGGGAGCTACCAACGCCGTATCTCCTGCCGCCAAGAGCCCTGCCCATGCATGTGGTGTGCGTCGTCGACGACGATTTTTCCGTGCGAAAAAGCCTGGCCAACCTGCTCAAATCCGCAGGTTATCAGCCCATTTGCTTCGACAGCGGCGAAGCCTTCCTTGCTTCGCCGGCAATCGATACCGCGGCCTGCGTGGTGCTCGACCTATGCATGCCGGGTTTGTCGGGCCACCAGGTGCAACAACAGCTGCGCGCCCGGGGCAAGAAGCTGCCAGTGGTGTGCATCTCCGCCAACGGCAACGGCGCCGACACCCGCTCCCTGGCTGAAGGCGCTGCCTGTTTTCTGGCCAAGCCCTTTACCGGCGAAACATTGCTCAACGCCATAGAAGCTGCCATGCAAGGCAAGCCCTGACCCTTCGCGGCCTTTCCCTTCCAAACCTACCTTGAAGTAGCCGCCGGGCCCTGCCTGCGGCGCCCCAGCGAGTGCCCCACAGACCAGTGCGCCTGCGCGCCTGTTTAAGGTTCTCTAAAGTACTTGCTGGCGCACCCTTGCCACACTGACCCGGTCACTACTTAGCCAAGGAGCCCGGGCATGAACGCATTCACTCAGCCGTCGATTCCAACCCTCGATGCAGTGTCTTACCGCCTGATCGAGTCGCTACGCGAAGCCCTCGCCGCGCAAGAAAGCGCCGCGCCTCAAGCCGTGTACCGCAGTGGCCTGAAGCTGTGTTCGCATCTGCTGTCGCGCTATGCCGCGCCAGCGGCATGCCCGCCCGCCAAGGTCGCCCTGGCCCCATGGCAGGAGCGCCGGGCCAAGGAGATGATGGCCCAAGGCATCGCTGGGCAACTCTCGATCGCCAAGGTCGCCCAGGCCTGCGCCCTCTCGCGCAGCCACTTCTCCCGCGCCTTCAAGAAAAACACTGGCGTTTCCCCGCGAGACTGGCTGCTCTCCGCGCGGGTGGACCGTGCCAAGCAACTGCTGGCTGCGAGCCCGCTACCGATCGCTCAGATCGGTGAGGAATGCGGCTTTGCCGATCAGTCCCATTTCACCCGCACCTTCAGCCGGCTGGCCGGCTGCACGCCGCTGAACTGGCGTCAGGCCGAGGCCGCCGCCCAGGCGCCGGTTGCCGGCCCACGGCAAATTGGCCATTACCCTTGGGGGTAACACCTCAAGGGGTAATTGGCCTTAAGCGCCGGGCCGTTGCAAAACAAGCACACCGATGCAAGCCACCGCCGCCAGGCCAGCTGAATATGACTGCAACTCCCCCCAGTACGGCCATGGCCCGCCCCCGCCGGCATCGCCAAGGCCGCTGCGGTTACTACTGAACTGCTCGAAAGGAACGCCCATGTCCGCAGAACTGATTCTTCTCAACGGCCGCTTCCATACCGTCGACAGGCAAAAGCCCATGGCCAGCGCCGTTGCGATCAGCGGCGGCAAGTTCGTCGCCGTTGGCGATGAAGCAGAGGTGCTGGCGCAACGCGGCGACACCACCCAGATCATCGACCTCAAGGGCCACACGGTCATCCCTGGCCTGAACGACTCCCACCTGCACCTGATCCGCGGCGGGCTTAACTACAACCTGGAGCTGCGCTGGGAAGGTGTGCCGTCGTTGGCCGACGCCCTGCGCATGCTCAAGGCACAGGCCGAACGCACCCCTTCGCCACAATGGGTACGGGTGGTGGGCGGCTGGAACGAATTCCAGTTCGCCGAGCGGCGCATGCCAACCTTGGAAGAGCTGAACAAGGCCGCGCCTGACACCCCGGTTTTCGTGCTGCACCTGTATGACCGCGCGCTGCTCAACCGCGCCGCCTTGAGGGTGGTGGGCTACACCCGCGACACCCCCAACCCGCCTGGGGGCGAGATCGTACGCGACAGCCGCGGGGAGCCGACGGGCATGCTGATTGCCCGGCCGAACGCGATGATTCTCTACGCGACCCTGGCCAAAGGCCCGAAGCTGCCGCTCGAGCACCAAGTGAACTCCACCCGCCAGTTCATGCGCGAGCTCAACCGCCTGGGGCTCACCAGTTGCATCGATGCCGGCGGTGGCTTCCAGAATTACCCAGATGACTACGCGGTCATCGAAGCGCTGGCGCGTGAGCAGCAACTTACCCTGCGCATCGCCTACAACCTGTTCACGCAAAAACCCAAGGAAGAACTGACCGACTTCAAGAACTGGACCGGCAGCGTGAAGCTGCACCAGGGCGACGATTTCCTGCGGCACAACGGCGCCGGTGAGATGCTGGTGTTCTCTGCGGCAGACTTCGAGGACTTCCTGGAACCCCGCCCGGACCTGCCGCAAACCATGGAGCAGGAACTTGAGCCGGTGGTGCGCCACCTGGTGGAACACCGTTGGCCCTTCCGCCTGCACGCAACCTATAACGAGTCCATCTCGCGCATGCTCGATGTGTTCGAGAAGGTCAACCGGGACATCCCCTTCAACGGCCTGCCATGGTTCTTCGACCATGCCGAAACCATCACCCCGCAGAACATCGAGCGGGTGCGGGCACTGGGCGGCGGTATCGCCATCCAGGACCGCATGGCCTTCCAGGGTGAATATTTCGTGGAACGCTACGGCGCCTCAGCGGCCGAGGCCACGCCGCCGATCCAGCGCATGTTGGCCGAAGGCGTGCCCGTTGGGGCCGGCACCGACGCCACCCGGGTGTCGAGCTATAACCCTTGGACTTCCCTTTACTGGATGGTCAGCGGCCGCACGGTCGGCGGCTTGGAGCTGTACCCCGAAGGCCTGCCGCGCGCCACCGCGCTGGAGCTGTTCACCCACGGCAGCGCGTGGTTCTCCTCCGAGCAGGGCAAGAAGGGCCAGATCAAGGTCGGCCAGCTGGCGGACCTGGCCGTGCTCTCGGCGGATTTCTTCAGCGTCGAGGCCGAAGCCATCAAGTGGATCGAGTCAGTACTCACGGTCGTGGGCGGCAAGGTGGTGTATGCCGACGGCGATTTCCGCGAGCTGTCACCTCCGGCGATCCCTGTGCTACCGGAGTGGTCGCCGGTGGCGCTGGTGCCGGGGCATTACCGCCCCACCCCAGCCGCCATGGCCGTGCATCAGTGCCGCGGCGCCTGTGCGGTGCATGCCCATAGCCACGACCGGGCACGGCTATCCAACGTACCTGTCAGCCGCTTCCAGGAGTTCTGGGGGGCATTCGGCTGCTCGTGTTTCGCGTTCTAAACGGCGCCTGCGCGCCTTACTTCTACCCCAAGGAGCCATACCATGACCGTTCCCTACAACCGCCTGAACAAAGACGACGCCGTGGTCCTGCTGGTGGACCACCAGACCGGGCTGATCTCGCTGGTGCAGGACTTCTCCCCGAACGAATTCAAGAACAACGTGCTGGCCCTGGCGGACATCGCCAAGTTCTTCAACCTGCCGACGATCCTGACCACCAGCTTCGAACAAGGCCCCAACGGGCCGTTAGTGCCCGAACTCAAAGAAGCCTTCCCAGACGCGCCGTACATCGCTCGTCCCGGCCAGATCAACGCGTGGGACAACGAAGACTTCGTCAAGGCTGTGAAAGCGACTGGCCGCAAGCAGCTGATCATCGCCGGCGTGGTTACCGACGTATGCGTGGCCTTCCCTACGCTCTCGGCCATCGCTGAAGGCTTCGACGTGTTCGTGGTCACGGACTCGTCCGGCACCTTCAACGAAACCGTTCAGCAAGCGGCCTGGGCGCGGATGAGCGCCGCGGGCGCGCAATTGCTGAACTGGTTCTCGGTTGCCTGCGAACTGCAACGCGACTGGCGCAACGACATCGAAGGCTTGGGCCATTTGTTGTCCGAGCGCCTGCCTAACTACCGCAACCTGATGAACAGCTACACCACCCTGACCTCCCGCTGAAGTTCTGGGAGCCAGCGCAGCTCGCAAAAGGTCGCCGCGAAGCCAGCGGTGGCCCTTTTGCAGGCTGCGCGGCTGCCATCACCTGGCGTCTTATGCGTGCTGCATTTCTGCAGCCCTGGCGCGAGAAATCGCTGCGCGAACCCCTTCCCATCGGCGCCTAAGATAGAGCGACCGGGCCAGTGACCCCTGGCGCCGCCCTTTCAAGGAGCCGAACATGCACACCCCCAACGCGCATTCTCCGCCCGCCACCACCCCCTGGCTGGCAATCTTCGCAGGCCTGTGCGCCAGCCTGGTCAGCATCGGCCTGGCGCGCTTCGCCTACACCCCACTGATTCCGCCGCTGATCCAGGCGCATTGGTTCGCCGAAGCCCAGGTGGTCTACCTCGGTGCCGCTAACCTTGCCGGTTACCTGCTCGGTGCGCTGCTGGGCCATCCATTGGCCCGGCGCCTGTCCAACACAGCAGTACTGCGCTTGATGCTGGTGGCCGTCACGCTGTCGTTCTTCGCTTGTGCCTGGCCGCTATCCACCGCCTGGTTCTTCGCCTGGCGGCTGCTCTCAGGCATCGCCGGCGGTGCGGTCATGGTGTTGGTAGCCGCCACGGTACTGCCTCATGTGCCAGCGGCCCGGCGGGGGTTGGCCAGCGGCGCGATTTTCGTGGGCGCCGGCCTGGGTATCGCCGCCTCCGGCACCTTGGTGCCGACGCTGCTGCAGTTCGGCCTGCGCGACACCTGGCTGGGGCTGGGGGTGTTGGCATTGCTGCTCACCGCCGTCAGCTGGTTCGGCTGGCCGGCGCCACACCGCGAGGCTGCAGCCAGCCACAAGCGGGTACCCTTGGCCCCCGGGCTACGCCTGTTGTTCGGCCAATACGCTCTGATGGCGGCCGGGCTGGTGCCGGCGATGGTGTTCTTGGTGGATTACGTCGCCCGCGGGCTGGGTGCTGGCAGCCACGAGGCAGCGCTGGTGTGGGTGTTGTATGGCATGGGCGCCATTCTGGGCCCGATGGTGTATGGCGTTCTGGCGGACCATCTGGGTGCCCGCCCGGCGATCCGCGTGGCGCTGATCGTGCAGGCGCTGGCGGTGGCCACACTGCCACTGGCCGGGGCCTTTTGGCTGCTGGCCGTGGTCGCGGTGGTGATCGGCTCGTTCCCGCCGGGCATCGTGCCGCTGGCGCTGGCTCGGGTGCATGAGCTGTGCGCCACGCCTGCCCAACAGCAGGTTGCCTGGAGCCGCGCGACGGTGAGCTTCGCTACTTTCCAGGCGCTATCGGGGATCGCCTACTCGATCATCTTCACTGCCAGCGGCGGGCGTTATGGCCTGTTGTTCGCCATTGCCAGCGCGGTGCTGGTGCTCGCCTGGCTGGCCCAAGAGGTGGCGGCTTACCTGCCAAGCGCCAGGGCCCGACGAGCCGGCGCGCCTGACAAAGCCCAGGCGTAGGCCCTATGCGGATCACTTCAAGAGCGGCACCTGGGCGGCCGGTTGGTACGGGCCGTAAAGCGCCGGCACCCATTCGAACACCTTGCCGTGGCGGCTGATATGGCCCAACCCAGGGAACGGCAGGTGCGCCGCTCCCACCCAGGCGTCGCCGTCCGCCAGCCCGCCGAATACAGCCCGGCGCGTTGCGATCGCCTGGGGGCTGTTGCTGTCGAAATGGATACCCACCTCGGGGTGCTCGAACTGCACTGCCAGGCTATGCACCAGGTCGCCGATGAACACGATGGAGTGGCCCGCGGAGGTGAACCGATAGGTGGTGCTGCCCGGGGTATGGCCCGCTTCCAGCTGGGTTTGCACTTCGGGCACCGGCGCCGCCGGCGGCACGAAGGTTTGCAGGCGCCCCGCGGCCTTGTAAGGCGCCACCGAACGTTGCGCGATCTCGAACAGCTCCCGCGCTGCAGCTGGGGCCTTGGCCATGTTGGCGCTGCTGAGCCAGTAATCGGCTTCGGCCTGCTCCACGTATACCTTGGCTTGGTTGAACAGCGCTGCGCCTTGGCCATCCACCAGCCCGCACACGTGGTCCAGGTGCAAATGGGTGAGCAGGATGGTGTCCACTTGCTCGGGCTCGTAGCCAGCGGCGCGCAGGTTGCCAACCAGGCTGCCGGCAGTCTCCCCGATGCACTGCCCTGCCCCGGTGTCCACCAAGATCAGATGGCTGCCGGTGTTGACCAAAAAGGTATTGAAGTGGGTGCGCATGCGCGCGGGGTCCACATGCTGGCGGGTCAGCAACGCGCGGATAGCGTCCTTGCTCAGCCCTTGCAGCAGGTCCGGGGACAAGTCGTTGTAGCCATCGAACAAGGCGGTGACCTCATAGTCGCCCACGGCAAGGCGAAAATAACCCGGTACCTGGGTTTTGACCTGGGCCACCGGTTGCGCCTGGGCAAGGCTGGCCACGGCCAAGGCCAGCAGGCCGAGCGGGCGGTAACGCTGAAGGGAGAATAAAGACATGCGAGCGGGCTCCAAGGGGTGTTTGGCTGCCAGCATCGCCCTTGGCAACGGGCAAGGCTTGCACGGGTGTGCCTGGGTGGAATGCCTGTGCCGGCTTTGTTGCACGCTACTTGGCGCGCTTGGGCATAGCCCGTAATCTCGACCGCACCGCCGCTCGAGCCCCTGCCATGCCAACCGCCTTTTCCGGTTTTGCCCGTTCGGGGTACTGCCCCCGATGAACTGGGATGATACCCGCGTGCTGCTTGCCCTTAGCCGCAACGGCACCTTGCGCGCCGCCGCCCGGGCCCTGCGGGTAGATCAGGCGACGGTAGGCCGGCGCCTGGCGGCACTGGAACAGGCGTTGGGCACTACCCTGTTCCTGCGCACTTCCAAGGGTTACCGGCTCACCCGCTCCGGAGAGGTAGCGCTGGAGGCGGCGCAGGCCATGGAACAAGCGGCGCTGGCGCTGGAGCGGCAGGTCCAGGGCCAGGATGAGCGCCTGCAAGGGTTGGTACGCATCGCTTGCACCGAAACCGTGGCCATGGACCTGATGATTCCTGTCATGGCCAGGCTCGCGCGCCGTCATCCCGGCCTGCAGGTGCGGTTGGATGCATCTACCCGCATCGTGAGCCTGAGCCAAAGGGAAACAGACATCGCCATCCGCAATGTGAAGCCAGACAACCCGGACCTGATCGCCCGGCGGCTCATCACCTGGCCGGTGGGGCTTTTCGCATCCGAAGGCTACCTCCAGCGCCAGGGCATGCCGGAACCCGGCACGCGCTTCGCCGGCCACCAGATCGTGATGTATCAGCCCTACCTGGAGCGGCCAGGCGGAGGCACCTTGGTGGGCGAATCGATCGATAACGGCCAACTGGTGGCGGCAGTGAACTCCAGCCTGCTGGTGCGCAGGTGCGTTGTCCTGGGGATGGGCTTGGGTGAATTGCCGGTAATTCCGGCCGAACAAGCGGGGTTGATTCGCTTGTGGCCAGAGCGCACTGCCCAACCCGGCTACGACTTATGGCTGGTCACCCATGGCGACCTGCGCCACAGCGCCCGGGTCCGGGCAGTGATCGACGAGATAACCAGCGCCTTCGAAAACGGCGCGGCGCTGGCGGCCGACTTGTAATCAGCCCTTGCTGTGCGTGGGCGAGCTGGGGCCGGGGTGCATGCCGCGTGGGCCGAGAATGCCCCAGATCACCAGCCCTACCACTGGCAGGATGAATATCAGCACTGTCCAGCCCACCTTAGTGCCAGAGGCTTTGTCGCTGCGCCATACGCTGACGATTGCCCAGATGTCTGCCACCAAGATAACGAAGCCGATCAGCCCGGAAAGTAATGAGTCCATGGTAGTACTCCGCATTGCCCGAAAGCCCAGGCGACCCCTGTCGCCCGTTAATACTGTCGGCGCCTGTGGCCGAAGATCGTTCAGGGCGTTGCCGCGGGATCGGACGAGCGGTCGCGGTGCTACAGCGGAACGCTTTACTCGCACCTGCCTCCAATAGCCAAACCCATTGAGGCCTGGCGGGCATGGACCAGCAAGACGACTTCGACAACCGCACCTACCCGGTCAAGGAGGACATGACCCGGGAGCGCTGGGCGTGGCGGGTAGAGCGCGCCGGCTGGTACGTGCTGATGCTGATCGTGGCGCTGACCCTGCTCGGGCTGTTTTCCAAAGGGCCGCTGTCCTCGGTAACGGTCGCGAGCGACGATGGCGCTCTGCGGGTGGAATACGAGCGCTTCAGCCGCAACGGCGCGGAAGAAACCATGACAATTACGGCCAAGGGCCATCCCGGCGAACCCTTGCAGGTTGTGCTGGGCGCGCGCCTGCTCGAAGGCATGGCCATCGAGGCGCTACAACCAGAAAGCGGCCCAGCCCATAGCCAAGGCAGGGACCTGGTGATCCCGTTGCGGGCCGACAACAACGGCGAGGCGATCCTCTACCTGACCCTGCGCAGCAACGGCGCCTGGATGTATCGCAGCGAAATCGCCCTTTCCACCGGTGCCCGTGTTGCGGTGCCGAAGTTCATCTACCCCTGACCTCCGGAGCCTTCCATGGACGCCGCCCTGCGCGCAGGCGCGATGTATATCGCGCTGATCATCCTGTTCAAGATCGCCGGCCGGCGGTCGCTGGTGGACCTGACTACCTTCGACTTCGTGCTGCTGCTGATCATCGGCGAAGCCACCCAGCAAGCCCTGCTCGGCGATGACTTCTCCTTTACTAACGCGGTGCTGGTGATCGCCACGCTGTTCGCCATGGACATCGGCTTTTCCATGGCCAAGGAGCGCTTCGATAGCCTTTCCAAACTGCTCGACGATGGCGCGATCATCCTTGTGGAAAATGGCCGGCCACTGTCCCGGCGGCTGCAGAAGGCGCGTTTGACCGAGGATGACATCATGGAAACCGCACGCACCAACCAGGGCGTGGAGCGCATGGAAGACATCCGCTATGCCATCCTGGAACGTAACGGCAGCATCTCCATCATCAAGAACTGAGCCCGTGTGCCGCGCCGGTTTGCCCCCCTTGCCGGGCTCTGCTAACGTCGCGCGGTTAATCAAGCCTGCCGAGAGTGCCACCATGGCCCGAAAGAAAACCGCTCTGGACTTCGAGCAGTCCCTCACGGACCTGCAAACGCTGGTCGAGCGCCTGGAAAATGGCCAGTTGAGCCTGGAGGATTCGCTCACCGCGTTCGAGCAAGGAATTCGCCTGACCCGCGACTGCCAGGATGCCCTCGCCGCGGCGGAAGTGAAGGTCCAGCAGCTGCTGGAGCGTGACGGCGAACTGGTGGAAGCCCCGCTGGACGTGGACGAAACCGAATGATCGCAAGTTACCAGGGCCGCTGCCAGGCACGTGTCGACACCGCCTTGCAACAGCTGTTGCGCCCGCAGCTCGATGAACTGGCCAGGCTCTACGAAGCCATGCGCTACAGCGTCATGAACGGCGGCAAGCGAATACGCCCGCTGCTGGTGTATGGCGCCTGCGAGGCCCTCGGCGGCGACCTCGCCAATGCGGACGGCGCGGCCTGCGCGGTGGAGCTGATCCATGCCTATTCGCTGGTCCACGATGACCTGCCGGCCATGGACGACGACGACCTGCGCCGTGGCCAACCCACTACCCATAAAGCCTTCGACGAAGCCTGCGCGATCCTGGCCGGGGACGGCTTGCAGGCGCTGGCCTTCAGCGCCTTGAGCGATGCCACGCTTGGCCAGTTGGGCGACAGCACCCGGCTGCAGATGGTCCGCGCCCTCGCTCAGGGCGCGGGCGCGGCCGGCATGGTGGGCGGCCAGGCGATCGACCTCGGCTCGGTAGGCATGAAGCTGGACCAGGCCGCGCTGGAACAGATGCATCGGCACAAGACCGGCGCGTTGATCGAAGCCAGCGTGGTGCTGGGTGCCCTCGCCAGCGAGCGCGCTCGCCCGGACGACCTCAAGGCACTGAAAACCTACGCGCGCGCCGTAGGCCTGGCGTTCCAAGTGCAGGACGACATTCTCGACGTGGAAAGCGATACCGCCACCCTTGGCAAACGCCAAGGCGCCGACATCGCCCGCGACAAGCCTACCTACCCGGCGCTGCTGGGGCTCGAAGCGGCCAAGGCCTACGCCGAGGAGCTACGCGACCAGGCCCTGCACGCGCTACGGCCGTTCAGCGCCAGCGCCGAACCGCTGCGCGAACTGGCACGGTATATCGTCGAGCGGCGCAGTTAATTTTCAGGGGTTAGCGAGTTCGCGGGCCCTGCCTGCTCCTACAAGTCAGTGGTGTAGGGTAAACTCTTGCCCTTTATGGCTTCCAAAACGATCCGCCTGATGCCTACCACGTTCCAAGAGATCCCCCGTGAGCGCCCGCTGACCCCGCTGCTGGACCGCGCCGACACCCCGGCCGGGTTGCGTCGGCTGGGCGAAGCCGAACTCGAAGGCCTTGCCGACGAACTACGCCAGGAGCTGCTCTACAGCGTGGGGCAAACCGGCGGGCACTTTGGCGCGGGCCTTGGGGTGATCGAGCTCACCATCGCCTTGCATTATGTTTTCGATACCCCTGACGATCGCCTGGTCTGGGACGTGGGCCACCAGGCCTACCCGCATAAAATCCTGACCGGGCGCCGCGAGCGGATGCACAGCCTGCGCCAGAAAGACGGCCTGGCGGCGTTCCCGCGCCGGAGCGAAAGCCCCTACGACACCTTCGGCGTGGGCCATTCCAGCACGTCCATCAGCGCCGCCCTGGGCATGGCCATCGCCGCCCGGCTGCAAGGGAGCGAGCGCAAGGCCATCGCGGTAATCGGCGACGGCGCGCTCACCGCTGGCATGGCCTTCGAAGCGCTCAACCATGCGCCGGAAGTGAACGCAGACATGCTGGTCATCCTCAATGACAACGACATGTCCATCTCACGCAACGTCGGCGGCCTCTCCAACTACCTGGCGAAAATCCTCTCCAGCCGCACTTACGCCAGCATGCGTGAAGGCAGCAAGAAGGTGTTGTCGCGCCTGCCCGGCGCCTGGGAGATTGCCCGCCGTACCGAAGAGTATGCCAAGGGCATGCTGGTGCCAGGCACCCTCTTCGAAGAGCTGGGCTGGAACTACATCGGCCCCATCGACGGCCACGACCTGCCCACGCTGATCGCCACTCTGCGCAACATGCGCGACCTCAAGGGGCCGCAGTTCCTGCACGTGGTCACCAAGAAAGGCAAGGGCTTCGCCCCGGCAGAGGTCGACCCGATCGGCTATCACGCGATCACCAAGCTCGAACCCTTGGCCCCGGCGGCGGCCACCGCGAAAAAACCGTCCGGGCCGAAATATTCCGCCGTGTTCGGCCAGTGGCTGTGCGACATGGCCGCGGCGGACGAGCGTCTGGTGGGGATCACCCCGGCCATGAAGGAAGGCTCGGACCTGGTCGCATTCAGCGAGCAGTTCCCAGCGCGGTATTTCGACGTGGCGATCGCCGAGCAGCATGCGGTGACGCTCGCCGCGGGCCTGGCCTGCGACGGCGTGAAGCCGGTGGTGGCGATTTATTCCACCTTCCTCCAGCGCGGCTACGACCAGCTCATCCATGACGTGGCCGTGCAGGGCCTGGATGTGCTGTTCGCCATCGACCGTGCCGGCCTGGTCGGCGAGGACGGCCCGACCCACGCTGGCAGCTTCGATTTGTCCTACCTGCGCTGCGTACCCGGGCTGGTGATCATGGCGCCGAGCGACGAAAACGAGTTGCGCCTGATGCTAAGCACTGGCTTCCAGCATGTTGGCCCCGCCGCCGTGCGCTACCCGCGCGGCAGCGGCCCCAACGCGCCGCTGGAGCCAGGCTTGAACACGGTGGAGATCGGCAAGGGCGTGGTTCGCCGGCGCGGCCAGGGCGTGGCGCTGCTGGTGTTCGGTGTGCAATTGACCGAAGCGCTGGCCGTGGCCGAGCTCCTGGATGCAACCGTGGTGGACATGCGCTTCGTCAAGCCGCTGGACGAAGCATTAGTGCGCGAGATGGCCAGCCAGCACGAGCTGCTGGTGACCCTCGAAGAGAACGCCATCATGGGCGGTGCGGGTTCGGCGGTGGGCGAGTTCCTGGCCCGGGAAGGTATCCTGGTGCAGCTGCTGCAACTGGGCTTGCCCGATACCTACGTCGAACACGCCAAACCGGCGCAGATGCTCGCTGAGTGCGGGCTGGACGAGGCCGGTATAGAAGCGGCGATTCGCGCACGGCGGGCCTTGTAGGGGCCGGCGCCAGCGCCTATCGCTCGACGATTGGCCCTGGAGGAGCGGGCGACAGCCCGCAAACCCAGGCGCCCCCCCTCAGCTACCCATCATGTGCCCCAGCTTGCCGGCCTTGGTCGCCAGGTAATACTTGTTATGGGGGTTGTGCCCGGTATGCAGCGGCACCCGTTCGGCAACGGTGATGCCCATGTCCGTCAGCGCCTTGACCTTGCGCGGGTTGTTGGTCATCAGGCGCAGCGCCTTGACCCCTAGATGCTCCAGCATTGGCAGGCAAATGGAGTAGTCGCGCTGGTCGGCGGCGAAGCCCAGGCGTTCGTTGGCTTCTACCGTATCGGCTCCCTGGTCTTGCAGCTCGTAGGCGCGGATCTTGTTCAGCAAGCCGATGCCGCGCCCTTCCTGCCGCAAGTACAAAAGCACGCCACGGCCTTCACGGGCAATCGCCTGCAGCGCCGCCTCCAGCTGCGAGCCGCAGTCGCAGCGTTGGCTGAACAGGGCATCCCCTGTCAGGCATTCGGAGTGAACCCGGCCTAGCACCGGGTCGCCATCGGCAACGTCGCCCAGGCTGAGAACGACGTGTTCCCGCCCGGTGGCCTTCTCGAGAAAGCCGTGCATCATGAAGGTGGCGAAAGGCGTGGGCAGCTTGGAAGCGGCAACGAAAGCGACGGGCACCTTGTGCTCCTATCTGTAGTAAGGCTGAAAATGTCACATTGTAACATCAGCGCCACGGGCTGACTCAGCTCGAATTTTCGACCCTACCTATCGAAGCGTTCTATCAAGGCGCCTTGGGGGCGGGGGCGTGGTCGAAGGGATAAGGCATTTTCCAGCGCCGGTAGAGCGGGCGCAGCTGGCCGCTGGCGACGAGTTCGTCCATCCGCTTATCGAACACGTCCCGCAGTTCCCGCCCCCGCGCGTTATTGGAAAAACCCAGGTACAGGGGCAGGTCGATCAGGTGGGTCAGGCGATAATCGGCCGGGTCCGGCATATGTTGCTGGATGTAGTCCATCTCCTGCTCTGCATCGATGTAGTAATCAGCGCGGCCACGCTTGAGCATTTCCAGGATGCCGTCGCGCCGGCGAATTTCCTCGTAATGCTTGACGGCGGGCAAGTAGCGTTCGAACTCGTAGCCTCGCACCCACGCCAGACGGTAGTCACCCAGCGAGGCCAATGCCGGTGCTGGCAGGCTGGCAAGGCTTAACGCATAGATGTGGTCGGTGTCGTAATACCAGCGAGGGTAGAGCGCGGCTTGTTCATCCTGGTAAGAGCCGACCCAGGCATCCGCCTCGCCACGCTGCACCAGCCCCATGGAACGCAGGTACGGTTCTATCCGCCACACCACGCGATACCCGGCGGGCTCGAAAATAATCCGCATCAGGTCCCAGCCCAGCCCAGTGCCATCGGCGCCGGTGTAATCGTTCCAGGCTTCGCTGACGATTTCCACGGTTCCGGGCTTGGGGCCAGCAGCCTGAGCCGCGGGCACCCATCCCACGACCAAGCCACACAACAACGCCAGCAGCCACTTGAACATTGCCTCCTCCCTTTGGCGCAGATCCACCTTGATCCAAAACGTTGCTCAGGTTAACAGCAGAACCAACCCCTGCATGGCTAGCCAGGCAAATACGCCGGCGAGTACATCATCGAGCATGATGCCGACGCCCCCATGCACATGGCGGTCCACCCAGCGGATCGGCCATGGCTTGAGGATGTCGAAAAAGCGGAATACCAGGAAGCCTGCGAGCAGCCAGTACCATCCTTCGGGCACTAGCCACAGGGTGATCCACATGCCGACCATCTCGTCCCAGACGATCCCTTCATGGTCATGCACCCGCAGGTCATCAGCGACCTTGCCGCACAGCCAGAAGCCGAACAGCATGGTGATGCCCAGCATCAGCCAGTAGCCCCAGTCTGGGAGCATCTGCCACAGCGGGATAAACGGCACGGCCACCAATGAGCCCCAGGTGCCGGGCGCCTTGGGCAAGGTACCGGAGCCAAAGCCGAACGCGAGAAAATGCCATGGGTTGCGCCACACCGACGGCGGCACGAACTCCGCGGGCACCTGGTTCGGATGGTCTGTCACGGTTGCTCCTGAAAATGTTGGTAACCCCGTTGGCGTGGGGTAATGTCCCGGCCGGCATCGTCGATCAGGTACACGCCGCTGCCGGCGACCACCTTGCCGATCACCGAAGGCTCATGCCCAAGCTGTCGCAGCCGCGGCAGGTACATGGCCGGCAGGGTAAAGGCGAGCCTGTAATCGTCGCCGCCGGCAAGGGCTGCCTGCATCGCGGCGGGGGCGCCAGCGAAGGCCTGCAAGGCATCTGACAGCGGCACACGAGATTGTTCGATCTGCAATGCCACGCCGGAGGCGGCGCTGATATGGCCGCAGTCGGCGAGCAGCCCGTCGGAGATATCCAGGGCCGCGCTAGCCAAACCGCGCAACGCCAGGCCAAGGCTGAACTGTGGCTGCGGGGCCCAGTAGCGGGCGAGCAAGGGTTCGCTGAGCGCGGCAGGCGCCGAGCGTTGCCCAAGCACCAACGGCAAGGCACCGGCGGCATCACCCAAGGTGCCGCCTACACAGAGCAGGTCCCCTGGCCGCGCGCCGGCCCGGGTCAGCGCCAGGCCTGCCGGCACGGTGCCGAACACCGTCACGGTCAGGCTCAACGGCCCGCGAGTGGTATCACCCCCCACGAGTTGCAAGCCGCACGCCAGCGCCATGGCATCAAGCCCTTCGGCGAAGGCCTGCAACCAAGAAGCATCGACTTGAGGCAGGGTCAGCGCCAGGGTGAACCCCAGCGGAGCGGCGCCCATGGCGGCCAGGTCACTGGCGGCGACTGCCAGGGCGCGCTGGCCAAGGGCCAAGGGCGGCGGGTCATGCGGAAAATGCACCCCCTCCACCAGGGTGTCGGTGGACACCGCCAACTGCTCGCCAGGGGGCGGCGCCAGCAAGGCGCAGTCGTCGCCGATCCCCAGCGCCACGCCTTCGCCGCCGCGAGCGCAGGCTGCCGCCGCGAAGAAGCGGCGGATCAATTCGAACTCACCGAGCGCCACGGCCACTCAGCGCTTGTGCGCTTTCACTTCCGGCGCGCGCAGCTGCGGCGCCAGCTTGTCCAGCACACCGTTGACGAACTTGTGGCCGTCAGTGGCGCCGAAGATCTTCGCAAGCTCGATGCCTTCGTTGATGACCACACGGTAGGGGACGTCCACTCGCTTGAGCAGCTCGAACGTGGACAAGCGCAGCACGGAGAGCTCCACCGGGTCGAGTTCGTCCAGGGTCAGCTCCATGCAGGGCTTGAGCGCCTCGTCGATTTCGGTCTTGTTGGTCGCCACGCCGTGCAGCAGCTCGCGGAAGTACGCGCCGTCCACGTCGCTGAAGTCATTGTCGACGCGGAATTGCGCTTCGATTTCATTGAGCGAGTGCTTGGCCACGTGCCATTGGTAAAGCGCCTGGGTCGCGAGCTTGCGAGCCTCGCGGCGCTTGGCGCTCTTGCTTTTGGCGGTTGCCGGGTCCTTGGCTTCCCGAGGGTTGAAACGCTCGCTTTCGTCGTTGATCACTTGGCCTCCAACTGCGCCAGCAGGCTGACCATCTCGAGGGCGGACAAGGCAGCTTCAGCGCCTTTGTTACCCGCCTTGGTGCCGGAGCGCTCGATGGCCTGTTCGATGGTGTCGACGGTCAGTACGCCGAAGGCGACCGGCACGCCAAACTCCATGGACACCTGGGACAGGCCCTTAGTGCATTCGCCAGCGACGTATTCGAAGTGCGGGGTGCCGCCACGAATGACCGCGCCCAGCGCGATGATTGCGTCGAATTCGCTGCGCTGGGCAACTTTCTGCGCAACCAGCGGGATTTCGAAGGCGCCCGGAGCGCGGATCACGGTGATGTCACTTTCATTGATGCCATGGCGAACCAGGGCATCGACAGCGCCGCTGACCAGGCTTTCAACGACGAAGCTGTTGAAGCGGCCGACTACCAGCGCATAGCGCCCTTTGGGGGCAATGAAGGTACCTTCGATGGTCTTCAGGGTCATTCGGGGTTCTCATCTTTAAAGAGCCAGGCCGCGTTGGCAGGTTTTTGCCTGCCGGGCGGCCTGTGGGTAAGTAAAGTCCAAAAGCAGGCGCAGGGGCCTGTTTATTCAGAGGGCACGTATTCTACAACTTCCAGGTCGAATCCGGATATCGCGTTGAACTTCATCGGCGAGCTCATCAGGCGCATCTTGCGTACGCCCAGGTCGCGCAGGATCTGCGAACCGGCACCGACAGTGCTGTAGGTGTTGGGTTTTTTCAGCGGCACGTGCTCGGCGACCTCGCGGATATGCGCCAGCAGCTGGTCACCGTCCAGCGGATGCCCCAGCAGCAGGACCACGCCGGCACCAGCTTGCGCCACGTGGGTCATGGCCGCGCGCAGGCTCCAGCGGCCGGGCTGGCGAACCATCAGCAGGTCGCGCAGCGGGTCCATGTTATGTACCCGCACGAGGGTTGGCACGTCGGGCTGAACCTTGCCCAGCGTCAGCGCCATGTGCACGTCACCTTCCACCGAGTCGCGGTACGTCACCAGGTTGAACTGGCCCAGGTCGGTGTCCAGTGGTTGTTCGGAGACCCGCAATACGGTGCGCTCGTGGATCATCCGATAGTGAATGAGATCGGCGATGGTGCCGATCTTGATGTTGTGCTCGGCCGCGAAGGCTTCGAGCTCGGCGCGGCGCGACATGGTGCCGTCGTCGTTCATCACCTCGCAGATCACCCCCGCGGGCTCGAAACCGGCCATGCGCGCCAGGTCGCAGGCCGCTTCTGTGTGGCCGGCCCGGGCCAGGGTACCGCCGGGCTGCGCCATCAGCGGGAAGATATGCCCAGGGCTGACGATGTCATCGGCCACGGCGTCCTTGGCCGCCGCCGCTTGCACGGTGCGCGCCCGGTCCGCCGCGGAAATGCCGGTGGTCACGCCCTCGGCCGCTTCGATGGACACGGTGAACTTGGTACCGAAGCCTGAGCCATTGCGCGGCGCCATCAGCGGCAGCTTGAGGGTCTCGCAGCGCTCGCGGGTCATGGGCATGCAGATCAGCCCACGGGCAAAGCGCGCCATGAAGTTGATGTGCTCGGCCTGGCAGCACTCGGCCGCCATGATCACGTCGCCTTCGTTTTCGCGGTCTTCGTCATCCATGAGGATGACCATCTTGCCCTGGCGAATGTCTTCGACCAGCTCTTCAATCGTGTTGAGCGCCACGCGGCACCCCCTTGCTTGTTATTTGAGGTAGCCGTTGGCGGCCAGGAAGCTTTCGGTAATGCCGCCCTGGCCCGCATCGGCGGCCTTGTCGCCGAGCAGCAAGCGCTCCAGGTAGCGGGCCAGCAGGTCGACCTCGAGGTTGACCCGGCGGCCGGGGCGGTAGTCGGCCATGATGGTTTCGGCCAGGGTGTGCGGCACGATGGTCAGCTCGAACTCGGCGCCGTTGACCGCGTTTACGGTCAGGCTGGTGCCATCGACGGTGATCGAACCTTTGTGAGCGATATAACGCGCCAACTCTTTCGGCGCGCGCAGGGTGAACTGCACGGCGCGGGCGTTATCGCTGCGAGCGACCACTTCACCCACGCCGTCCACATGGCCGCTGACCAGGTGCCCGCCCAGCCGGCTGCTCGGGGTCAGTGCTTTTTCAAGATTCACCGGGCTGCCGGTTTTCAGGTCATTGAAAGCGGTGCAGTCCAGCGTTTCGCGGCTGACGTCCGCCCAGAAGCCATCGCCCGGAAGCTCCACGGCGGTCAGGCACACGCCATTGACCGCGATACTGTCACCGAGCTTGACGTCGGCGAGGTCCAGCTTGCCGGTGTGCACATAAACGCGCACGTCACCGCCTTTGGGGGTGAGCGCACGGATGCTGCCGATGGATTCGATGATACCGGTGAACATGAGAACCTCCGGGAAAACGGGGAATTATACGGGCACGGTGGGCGCTGGCACGGCGATGACTTGCCAGTCGTCGCCGACCGCGCGCATTTGCACGATCTTCAACCTGGGCGCCTCGGCCATGCGGCTCAGCGGCCAGTCCAGCAGCGGGCGCGCACTGGACCCCAGGAACGTCCCGGCGACGAACAGCCGGTACTCGTCCACCAGCCCCGCCTGGGCAAAGGCACCGGCCAGGCGCGGGCCAGCCTCTACCAGCACTTCATTGGCGCCCCGCCGGGCCAGCTCGCGCAGCAGCGCGGCAAGGTCCACCTGGCCCTGGATGCCGGGCAGCACCAGAGGCTCTGCGCCAACGGCTTGGTAAACACCAGGGTCCGCCGGGGCCTGCGCGCAGGCCAACAGCGAGGGGCCGGAAATAAAAAAGGGCGCGCTGGCCGGCACCCGCAGGCGCCCGTCCACCAATACCCGCAGCGGCGCTCGGCTTGCCGCCAGCGCTGCCTGCGGCTCGGCCAGGCCCAGCTCGGCGGCACGCACGGTCAGGCGTGCGCCGTCAACCAGCACGGTGTCGGCTCCGCTGAGCACCACGCTCGAGCGTGCCCGCAGGCGCTGCACCGCGCGGCGCGCCTCCGGCCCGGTGATCCACTGGCTCTCGCCGCTGGCCATGGCGGTGCGGCCGTCCAGGCTCATGGCAAGCTTCACCCGTACAAAGGGCAAGCCCTGTTCCATGCGCTTGATAAAACCTGGATTAAGCGCGCGCGCTTCGGTTTGGAGCACCCCGCAGCGCACGCTCACCCCCGCAGCGGCCAGGCGTGCCAAGCCCTGGCCGCCGACCTGGGGGTTAGGGTCCTGCATGGCCGCGACCACCCGCCCCACGCCCGCGGCGAGCAAGGCATCGGCGCACGGCGGGGTGCGACCATGGTGGCTGCAAGGTTCGAGAGTGACATAGGCGGTAGCGCCCTGGGCGCCCGCGCCCGCCTGACGCAGCGCATGCACCTCGGCGTGAGGCTCGCCGGCGCGAACGTGCCAGCCTTCGCCGAGCACCTGATCGCCATGGGCGATCACGCAACCCACGCGAGGGTTCGGGTCGGTGGAATACAGGCCCTGCCGGGCCAGCTCAAGTGCTCGGGCCATAAACCGGTGGTCGAGGCTATCCTGGTGCAGGTCGCTCATTTGCTGGCCGGTTCCCGGGCAAGGCGGTCGAGTTCTTCGCGAAACTCATCCAGCGCCTGGAAGCGGCGATACACCGAGGCGAAGCGGATATAGGCGACTTCGTCGAGCTTGCGCAGCTCGGCCATCACCAGCTCGCCGACCACCAGAGACTTGACCTCGCGCTCGCCGGTCGCGCGCAGCTGGCCCTTGATATGGCCAAGCGCGGCTTCGAGGCGCTCGATGCTCACCGGGCGCTTTTCCAACGCCCGCTGCATGCCGGCGCGCAGTTTGTCTTCGTCGAAGGGTTGCCGGCTGCCGTCCTGCTTGATCAGCCTGGGGAGTACCAGCTCGGCGGTTTCGAAGGTGGTGAAACGCTCGCCACACGCCACGCACTCGCGACGGCGACGCACTTGTTCGCCTTCGGCGACTAAACGCGAATCGATGACTTTGGTGTCGTTGGCGCTGCAAAAGGGGCAGTGCATGGTGGCCAGTACGTTCGGAAATGGACGCCAATGTTAGCGCATCGCCCGCCGGCAAGACACAGCCAAGGCTTTGCGGTATACAGGCAGGCGCGATGATGCGATCGCACACGCCTACAGGAATCAGGCCTCATGACAGTACGCTCACTTGCCTTGCTCTGCTGCCTCGGCCTGCTCGCCGCCTGCGCGGGCGAGCCCGCCAAACCCCCAGCGGCGCCAGCCGTGGTGAAGAATCCGGCACCGGATATCCGCGACCCCGAACCGCTCGGGCCGCTGCCCGCTTACCAGCGTGAGCTGAGCGGCACGCTGAGCGCCGTGCCCCAGGGGGCAGAGGTGGAGCTGGCGCTGCTGACGGTAGACGAGCGTGGCCGGCCGCAACAACTGCTGGCCAACACCACCCTCGCCGGCACGGGCCGGCCCTTGCCGTTCCGCCTGCGCTTCAACCCCGATGCGTTCCCGCAGGATGCACGCGTGGAACTGCGCGGGCGGGCGAGCCAGTCCGGGCAGTTGATTCTGCATTTGGCCCCGCGGCAGATCGGCGGCCCCACGACGCAAGCGGTCGGCACCCTGGAAATGACCAAGGCGCCTTGATCGTGGATGAAATGCCCCTCCAACGCCTGCACGCCGCTCTGGGTGAACTGCTCGGGGATGCTCGGCTCGCGCCAGTGGCATTGCCCGAGACTGACCTCAGCCTCTGGCTGTTGGACCCCGCCCACATGGCCCGCCCGTTCAGCAGCGACGAAACCCGGCGCATTCTGGAAGCGCCACCTTACTGGAGCTTCTGCTGGGCCAGCGGTCTGGCGATGGCCCGCTGGCTCGCCGCGCAACCGGGGTGGGTCCGGGGCAAGCGCGTGCTGGACTTCGGCTCAGGTTCCGGCGTGGTAGCGATCGCCGCAGCGCGCGCGGGCGCTGCCGAGGTGGTGGCCTGTGACCTGGACCCGCTCGCCCTCGACGCCTGCCGCGCCAATGCGCAGCTCAACGGTGTGAACCTGAGCTACAGCGAGGACTTCTTCACCGCCCCCAGGGACTTTGACTTGGTGCTGGTAGCCGACGTGCTCTACGACCGGGAAAACCTGCCGCTGCTCGATGCCTTCCTCGAACGCGCCAGCCAGGCGCTAGTGGCCGACTCACGCGTGCGCGACTTCAGCCATCCTTCGTACCGGCGGCTGGCCCAGCTGCAGGCGCTGACACTGCCAGACCTGGCCGAGCCGGAAGAGTTTCGCCACGTGAGCCTGTATTTAGGTTCGAAAGCTGCGGCTTTCAGCCCGCCTGCTCAGCCTTTATAGTGTGGGCAACTTGTCTTCTTCGAGATTCACCATGAGTCAGGACACCCCGTACATCTTCGACGCCACCGACGCGAACTTTCAGCAGTTGGTGCTCGAAAACTCGTTCCACAAGCCGGTGCTGGTGGACTTCTGGGCCGACTGGTGCGCGCCCTGCAAGGCGCTGATGCCCGTGTTGCAGAAGATCACCGAGGGCTATCAGGGCGAACTGCTGCTGGCCAAGGTGAATTGCGACGTGGAGCAGCAGGTAGTGGCCATGTTCGGCGTGCGCAGCCTGCCCACCGTGGTGCTGTTCAAGGATGGTCAGCCCGTGGACGGCTTTGCCGGCGCGCAGCCGGAATCGGCCATCCGGGCGATGCTCGAACCTCATGTAGCGGAGCCGGCCCCGGCAGCCGCAGACCCGTTCGAGCAAGCCCAGGCACTGTTCGCCGAAGGTCGCTTCAGCGAGGCGGAAGCCCTGCTGCAAAGCCTGCTGAGCGCAGACAACAGCAACACCGCCGCGCTCATCCTCTACGCCCGCTGCCTGGCCGAGCGCAACGCGCTGGCCGAGGCCGAAACCGTGCTCAACTCGATCACCGGCGACGCGCACAAGGCCGCCCTGGCCGGGGCCAAGGCGCAGCTAACCTTCCTGCGCCAGGCGGGGGACCTGCCCGACGCCGCGGACCTGAAAACCCGACTGGCGCAAAACCCGGAAGACGACGAAGCGGCCTATCAACTGGCGATCCGCCAACTGGCCCGTCAGCAATATGAAGCCGCCCTCGATGGCCTGCTCAAGCTGTTCAAGCGCAACCGCAACTACAACGAAGGCTTGCCACACAAGACCCTGCTACAGGTGTTCGAACTGCTCGGGAATGACCACCCCTTGGTCACCACCTACCGCCGCAAGCTGTTCGCAGCACTGTACTGAGGCGCGTGACAAACCGGCTTGCCAAGGGCACCGCTGCGCAACGCCCGTCGCGGGCAAGCCCGGCTGCTACAGAAATGCATCGCCCACCGAAACGCAGCAGCACGGCTTGCCGGCGACGGGCGATAACCTGTGCCGGGATTGGCCACGCCCGGGCCTGCGGTTACGGATGCAAACCGAAATCCCCTAGCCAGGTATAGAGCGGCGCATCACCGCCGCTTTGCACCCGCACCTGCTCACAGTGGCGCAAGCGCACCAGCAAGCGCTTGCCAGCCGCCGGGCTACCTGCCAGCGCTTCAAGTTGCTCGAACAATTCCGGGCCGCTGATCTGCCCACTTCCCTTCACTAGCGCCAATGCGTTCTGCCAAAGCGCGTCGTTTGGCGCGGGCCTTGCCGTGGGCGTGTGGCCTGGTGCCTCCCGCGGCGCCGCATCGGCCAGCGGCGGCGTGTTTTGCACGGCCGCCTGCAAATGCGCCCAGTCACTGGCTTGCAACTCAATATTCAGATCGACCGGCCACGTACCGATGGTGCCTGTAATTCTGATCATCCCTTCACCTCCCAAGCGATGGCGCGACCTTATCATGCGTGCAGGCAGTGGCGCTCGATCCTGGGGTTGGCCGCAGGCTTCAATTCGTTATAACATAACGAAACACATTCTTTAGATAGAGCTTCCCATGCGCCCTACCCTGCTCGCCATCACCCTTGCCCTGCTCCCTGTAGCCAGTTACGCCGCTACTACTGCCGGCCAACCCGCGGCCGAAGCGCCCCATGTCCATGGGAGCCTGGCGCCACATGAACATGGCACAGCCCGGCTGGACGTTGCCCTGGACGGACAAACGTTAGCACTGGACTTGGACAGCCCGGGCATGAACTTGGTCGGCTTCGAGCACGCTCCCGCAAGCGATGCAGACCGCGCCGCGATCGCCAAGGCGCGTGAACTGCTGGCAGCGCCGCTGCAGTTGTTCGATCTGCCCGCCTCCGCCAAATGCAGCGTGACCCGTCAGGAGCTGCAAAGCCCGCTGTTTGGCAACGCAGCGCCGCAGCCCGCCGAGCACGATGAGGGTGAAGACCAAGACGCAGATCACCACGCGCACAGCGACGTGGACGGCCATTTCCAATTCCACTGCGAACACCCCGAAGCCCTTGCCGGGCTGGACCTGACGCGTTTCCTCGCTGCCTTCCCGGCCACGCACAAGGTGTTGGTGCAAGCCATTACCCCGAATGGCCAAGCGGCGCTCGAGGCAGAACCCGGCAACAGCAAGCTGGCGTTCTAAGCCATGACCCATGCGCTGATCGAGCTACACGACCTCGGCTTTGCCTGGCCCGGCCAGCCCGAGCTGCTGGACCTCCCCGCGCTGCGCCTGGGGGCCGGTGAAAGCCTGTTCCTGCGCGGCCCCAGCGGCAGTGGCAAAACCACGCTGCTAGGCCTGCTGGGTGGGGTGCAGCTGCCCGGCCGCGGCCAGGTTCACTTGCTCGGGCAAGACCTGGCACGGTTGCGCCAAGGCGCGAGGGACCGCTTCCGGGTGGACCACACCGGCTACATCTTCCAGCAGTTCAACCTGCTGCCTTTCCTCTCGGTGCGCGAGAACGTGCTGCTGCCGTGCCGTTTCTCAGCCCTGCGCAGGCAACGTGCCGAGCAGCGCCACGGCAGCCTGAACGAAGCCGCGCAAACGCTGCTGGGGCACCTTGGCTTGCCTGCCGGGCTGTGGGACAGGCGTGCCGATGCATTGTCGATCGGCCAACAGCAGCGGGTGGCAGCGGCCCGTGCCTTGATCGGCCAGCCCGAGCTGGTGATCGCCGACGAGCCTACCTCGGCGCTGGACAGCGACGCCCGCGAAGCCTTTTTGCGTTTGTTGTTCGACGAGTGCCAGGCCGCGGGTGCCGGGCTGCTGTTCGTAAGCCACGACCAAAGCCTGGCGCCGCTGTTCGACCGTGCCGAGTCCCTGATCGACCTTAACCGCGCCGCGCGCCCTAGGGAGGCTTGATGCCTTTGTTCCGCATTGCCCTGGCAAGCCTGGCCAACCGCCGCTTCACCGCCGGCCTGACCGCCTTCGCCATCGCTGTGTCCGTTTGCCTGTTGCTGGCGGTGGAACGCGTCCGCACCGAGGCCCGTGCCAGCTTCGCCAGCACCATCAGTGGCACCGACCTGGTGGTCGGCGCCCGCTCCGGGTCGATCAACCTGCTGCTGTACTCGGTGTTTCGTATCGGCAACGCCACCAACAACATCCGCTGGAGCAGCTATCAGCACTACGCCCAAGACCCCCGGGTCAAGTGGGCCATCCCCATTTCCCTCGGGGACTCTCACCGCGGCTACCGGGTGATGGGCACCGACCACAATTATTTCGAGCACTACCACTATGGCCGTGGCCAGGCGCTGGAACTGGCGCAGGGCCGGCCGTTCGCCGACGACCCGTTCGAGGTAGTGCTGGGTGCCGAAGTGGCGGACGCTTTGCACTATCAACTGGGAGACCACCTGGTGTTGGCGCATGGCGTAGCGACGATCAGCCTGGTGAAGCATGACGACAAGCCGTTCACCGTGGTGGGTATTCTCAAGCGCACTGGCACGCCAGTGGACCGCACCCTGCATATCAGCCTGGGCGGCATGGAAGCCATCCATGTGGACTGGCACAACGGCATGCCGGCAAGGGGCGCCGAGCGCGTGAGTGCGGACCAGGCAAGGGCGATGGACCTGACGCCCAAGGCCATTACCGCGATGCTGCTGGGGCTCAACAACCGGGTGACCACCTTTGCCTTGCAGCGGGAGATCAACGAGTACCTGGACGAACCACTGCTGGCGATCCTGCCCGGGGTGGCGCTACAAGAGCTGTGGAGCCTGATGGGCACCGCCGAGCAAGCCTTGTTCGTGGTCTCGCTGTTCGTGGTGCTCACCGGGTTGATTGGCATGCTCACGGCTATCCTGACCAGCCTTAACGAGCGCCGCCGCGAAATGGCTATCCTGCGTTCGGTAGGCGCCCGGCCTTGGCAGATCGCCGTGCTGCTGATCGCCGAGGCTGGTGCGTTGGCCGCGGCGGGCATAGTCGCGGGTGTGGCGCTGTTGTATGCAGGTATCGCCTGCGCCCAGGGTTATGTGCAAGCCAGCTACGGCCTGTACCTGCCACTGGCCCTGCCGAGTGGATATGAGTGGTCGCTGTTGGCGCTGGTGTTCGCCGCGGCATTGCTGATGGGCGCCCTGCCCGCCTGGCGGGCGTATCGGCAGTCGCTAGCCGACGGCCTTACGGTTCATCTCTAGGATATCGCCATGCGTGTGTTGTTCATCGCTGCCTTGCTCGCGTTCACCGGTATCGCCAGCGCCGGAGAGGTTCAGGTGCTGACCTGGGAGGCCCTGGTTCCGCCAGATGCGCCGAAGATCGCCCCAGTGCTCACCCCCATGCACGATCTGTCCACCCTCGGCACCGCGCTGGCGGAGGCGGCGCCAGCGGCCCACCAGCTGGCGCCCCATGCGCCTGTGGTCAAGGCGCTGGACGGCCAACACGTGCGCCTGCCGGGGTATATCGTGCCGCTGGAGGTGGGCGAAGACGGCCGCACCACGGACTTCCTTCTGGTGCCGTATTACGGTGCCTGTATCCATGTGCCTCCGCCGCCTTCGAACCAGATCGTGCACGTGGTCACAGAGCTAGGGGTGAAGGTCGAGGAGCTGTACCAGCCTTACTGGGTCGAAGGCCAGATGCAGGTCAAACCCAGCAGCAGCGAGCTGGCCGAAGCCGGTTACCAGATGCAGGCGCAGAAGATCTTCGCCTACGAGCTGCCGGATTGAGGCCCGGCCTGCGGCGCTCGGTCGCAGGCCAACGGCCGGCGTTTCTTGAGCTAGATCAATAATCAGGGGCCTGTGCGCGTTCAGGATTGCATCCAAGTTAGTTTGCCAATGGAGCTTTCATGAAAACGTCTGTGTTCAGTGCCGCCGTACTTGCCATGGCACTGGCTGCCCCCACTGCCTTCGCTCACCAGGCCGGGGATTTCATCATCCGCGCTGGCGCCGCCAAGGTGTCGCCCAACGAGGACAGCGGCGAGCTGAAGCTCGACGGCGCTCGCATCAGCGGCACCAAGGCGACCCTGGACGGCGACACCCAACTGGGCCTGGCCCTGGCCTACATGTTGACCGACCACGTGGGCATCGAGTTGCTCGCGGCAACCCCGTTCCAACACCGGGTAGGCGTCAAAGGCCTCGACTCAGCCACCGGCATCAATGGGCTGGACGGCAAGCTTGGGGATATCCGCCAACTGCCGCCAACCCTGTCGCTGCAGTACTACCCGATGGCGCCCACGTCGCGCTTTCAGCCGTATGCAGGGATCGGTGTGAACTACACCCTGTTCTACGACGAAGACCTGAGCAGCCAGCGCAAGGCTGAAGGTTTCAGCAACTTCAAGCTGCAGGATTCGATCGGCCTGGCCGGGCAGGTCGGCGTGGACTACATGCTCACCGATCACCTGATGTTCAACGCCGCGGTGTGGTACGCCGACATCAACACCAAGGCGAGCGTGGACGGCCCTACCGCGCTGGGCGTAGGCCGCACCAAGGTCAATGTGGAAGTCGACCCGTGGGTGTATATGGTAGGCCTGGGCTACAAGTTCTAACCCTTCCCCTTTACAGGAATGGGCGCCAGCCCGTGAACTGGACCTGACACGGTCAGTCCCGGGCGTCGCCAAATGGCAGGCCCCGCGCCTAGTCGCCGCGCAACAGCCGCCGCAGCCCAACCTCCAGCGGGGTGATTTCACCCAGCTGGAAGTGCGCCAGCAAGCGCTGGTTACCTGCGCGGGAGTGCTTGATATCCCCAGCCCGGGGCGCCTGGTGGCTCACTGCGGGCAAGCCGCCGAGCACGTTGCCCAGGGCCTGGAGCAGTTGGTTGAGTGAGGTCGCCTGGTTCAACCCCACGTTGAACGGCCCGGGCGGCACCTTGGCCATTTCCAGCGCCTGCACTAGCAACTCGACCAGATCCTCCACGTAGAAGAAGTCCCGGGTTTGCTCACCATCGCCGAACAGCGTGATTGGCAGGCCCGCCTGCGCGCGCTGCGCAAAGATGCTGATCACCCCCGAGTACGGCGAGGAAGGGTCCTGCCGGGGGCCGTAGATATTGAAGAAGCGGAACACCACAGGTTCCAACCCGTGCTCGCGGCGGTAAAAGTCCAAGTAATGCTCGCTGGCGAGCTTATCGGCCGCGTAGGGGGTAAGGGGCGCCTTGGGCAGGTCTTCGTCGATGGCCTGGCCTTCGCCGTTATTGCCGTACACCGCCGCGCTGGAGGCGAACAGCACTCGACGCACGCCGTGGGTGCGCAGCGCTTCGCAGAGGTTAAGGGTGGTGATGAAATTGCTCTGGTGGGTGCCCACCGGATCTTCCACCGAGGCCTGCACCGAGGCCACGGCCGCCAGGTGCACCGCCGCGCTGCAGCCCTGGGCCGCCTGCCCCAGCAGGCTGGCATCGGCCGCGTCCCCCACGTACAGCTGCAAACGCGGGTGTTCCAGCGGCAGGTTTTCCCGCTTGCCGGTGGACAGGTTATCCAGCACCCGCACCCCATAGCCGCGCGCCAACAGCGCCTCGACCAGATGAGAGCCAATGAAACCGGCACCGCCGGTGATAAGAACGGGGCCCTCAGCCATGGCGATAGTACCGGTCCAGCAGGGTCGGCAGGCCGGCGCGCCAGGCGCGAGGCTTGATGCCGAAGGTGTGAAGGATTTTCTTGCAGGCGAGCACCGCGTGCTGCGGCTCTTCGGCGGCATCGGCGCGGGCGGCGTGCGCCTGGGGGGTGGGCGTTTGCACGCCCAGGCGGCGCAGGCCAGCGGCTTCGGCAAGAATCGCCTGGCCGAGGGCGACCGCGGTGGTCGCCTCGTTGCCAGCGTAATGGTAGGTGCCCCACAGCGGCGCGGCGCAGTCCAGCTGCTTGAGTACCGAGAGGATCACCCGGGCAGCGTCATCCACAGGCGTGGGATTGCCGCGCCGATCATCGGCCAGCAATACCTCGGAGGCGTGTTCCGCACGGCTGAGGAAACGCCCCAACAGCCCGTCGGGGCTGTCGTCGAGCAGCCAGCCGAAGCGCAGCAGCACATGCTGAGGGCAGATGGCCCGCACGCTTTGCTCTATTCGCCACAAAGCCTGGCCACGCACGCCCAAGGGCAGCGGCTCGTCTTTTTCGCTGTAAGCCGTGGCGCGGGCGCCATCGAACACTCGATAACTGGAAGGCTCGACCAGCACGATGCCGTGATGCTGGCAAAGCTCGGCGAGGCGCTCCACGGCGCGCTCCTGGGCGGTCAGCCGTGCTTCGCTGACTTCGCCGGCCTGGAACCAGTCGAAATAATAGGCCAGGTTGACCAACGCGTCGGGGCGAGTGTCGTCGAGCAGCTGGGTCAGGCTTGGGGCGTCCCAGCCGGTGTCCGGTGGGCGTGGGGCGAGAAAACCTATGTCTTCCTCCGCTCCCTGGCGAATCAGCGCTTGACCAAGGGCGCTACCGCCGCCCAACAGCATTAGGCGCATTCGCATAGAATCAACAGGTCCAATCCAAGGTGTGCACCGCGGCCGCAGCCACGAGAAGACTGACCATTTTGCGGGTTTATTGAGCGTTCGTCACCCTATGCTCGCAAGTTTCCCCCCGCCGGGCCTTTAGCCAAACAGCGGATGGCGCTGCTCCGCGATCCCTGACCAGGCTTGGTCCAAGTCGGGCAGGCCCCAGGCTTCGGCCATTTCAATGCGCACGATGCGGTCCTCGCCAGTGGCCAGGTCGATGCAGGCCGGGCTGAGCAACTGCCGCCGTTTGCAATCGAGCAGTAGCCGCACTTTCGGTGTCAGCAAGGCGCCCTCGTTCTGGTCTACCACGATAGCAAGGCGGTCGCTGTCCAGCCGCACCAGCGCCCCTACCGGATAGATGCCTACGGTGCGCACGAAGCCCTGGAACAGGTGACGGTCGAAATGCCCCTTCCACGAAGCCATCTCCTTGAGCGAGTGCGCCGGCCCCCACGGCTTCTTGTAGGGCCGCGGCGAGGTCACGGCGTCGTATACGTCACAGATGGCCGCCATCCGGGCCATGGGGCTGATCTCGTCGCCCGCCAGGCCATAGGGGTAGCCGGTGCCATCGACCTTCTCATGGTGGTGCATGCACACGTCGATCGCCGCGACACTCAAGAAGCCACTGCGCTGGAGGATTTCAAGCCCGCTCAAGGGGTGGGTCCGCACTAGGGCGAACTCGTCGTCGGTGAGCCGCCCGGGCTTATTGAGAACGTCATTGGGGATAGCCATCTTGCCGATGTCGTGCAGCAACCCGGCGGTTCCGGCTTCGCGCACCAGTGCATCGGGCTGGCCCATTTGGCGCGCCAACGCCACCATGAGCCCGCATACCGCCACCGAATGCATATAGGTATATTCGTCGGCGGTCTTCAGCCTGGCCAGGCTGATCAGCGCATGGGGATGGCGCATGACCGAGGCGGCGATGTCCTCGACCACGGCCATCGACGCCTCGCAATTGACGGCATGGCCCAGGCGGGCATCGTTGAACATGCTGACCACCGCGCGCTTGGCCCGGGCACAAACCGCGAGGGCGCGGTCGACTTCCTCTTGCAAGCCGCCCGGGGGCATCTCGGCAATCGGCTCGCTCTGCGCAACATCCAGGCCCTTGCAGGTGTCTATGAACACTTCGGCCACGCCGGCGGCGCGAATGCGCTCCAGGTCCACCGGATGCTGGACCTTGAACCCCACCTTCCATAGCGATTGAGTGATGCCGTCGCCCGCACCCTCATGGATGAACATGCCCACTGTCAGATCAGCGAGCGAAATTTTCCGAATCATACCTGGCACCCACTTGGCCTCTTCGCTGTATCGGCACGGCGTGGCGTTTTCCGAACCGGCGGGGGCCCCGCTCCGACGAGTCGCACGCCCTGCCGTCCCTGGCAGCGATACGGCACGCGCGCGCTGTGGAATAATCCGCGCCGTGCCGCGCCCCACCCTTCATTAGGCATAGCTCAACGGCTGCGGCTGTTGCACAGAGGTAGATGATGTCTGCGATGCTGCCCGCCGGTCCGCCGCCTTTCCTTCGCGAACAAACACGCCTGCTTGCCTTGCGCGGTTACGGGATACTCGATACCCCCCGCGAAGCAGACTTCGATGACTTGGTGGCGTTGGCCTCGCGCATCTGTAACGCGCCGATTTCGGTGGTGAACCTCATCGAAGAGCACCGCCAGTGGTTCAAGGCGGAAGTGGGCCTGGGGATCCGCGAAACCCCATTGGATGTTTCCATTTGCCGCCATGTGCTATTGCAGCCCGGCCTGACGGTGATCCACGACCTGCGCGACGATCCCCGAATGTGCGACAACCCCTTGGTCACTGGCGAAGATGGGCTGCGCTTCTATGCCGGGTGCCTGCTGCAAACGCCGGAAGGGCATGGCCTTGGCACCCTGTGCGTTCTCGATACGGTGCCGCGTGACCTCAACGAGGACCAGCGCCTGGCCCTCAAGACCCTGGCCAACCAGGTCATGACGCAGCTGGAGCTGCGCCGGACCCTTCGCCTGCGCAGTGAGTTGCTAAAACGCAACGAAACCCTGTTGGCCGAGGTGAATCACCGCACCAAGAACAACCTGCAGCTGATCAGCAGCTTGATCCAGCTGCAACAGCGGCGCGCCACCCACGCGGAAACCCGTGTGGCACTGCTGGACATCTCCGGCCGGATTTCCAGCATCGCCAACGTTCACGACAAGCTGTACCGCGCTGATGAGGCCGAAGCGGTCGACGCCGCCGCTTATATCCAGGGGGTGATCGAGGGCGCCCAGGCAACCGCGCCGCAGGTTGCATTCAGCCTGCAGGCGCAGGCCGTGGCGTTGTCGCTGGACCACGCAACGCCGTTGGCGCTGATCGCCAATGAAATGATCACCAACGCCGTCAAATATGCCTGCCCGCCGGGGGCGCCTGGAGCGGTGGACGTGTTCCTTACGGTCGCCGATGGCCGCCTTCGCCTGCAGGTGCGCGATTACGGCCCCGGCCTTCCGGTGGGGTTCGACCACCGCAAGGGCCGCTCGCTGGGAATGACCATCATGCGCTCGCTGGCCCGCCAACTGGGCGGCACGTTGCGCTTTGAAGCAGCACACCCCGGGGTGGTGGGCTGCCTGGATTTCGCCAATCCCGAGAACCGGGGCAGCGAGTAGGCGCTGTAGCCGCACATCCGGCGCAGCTTGCGAACCACCATCCGGAGGTTCGCGGGCTGCGTCCGCATCCCACAGGGTGCGGCTGAGCCATTTGGAAACGGGCGCCACCCGGCGAGCGGCGCGCTTAGATCAACTCCTTGCATCGGTACCACAGCATGCCCAGCGCCAGCAGTGGCGAGCGCAGGCGTTTGCCCCCGGGGAAGGTGCGATGCGGCACGCGAGCGAACAAGTCCACGGCCCGGCTTTCCCGCTCGGCAATCGCCTGTGCGAGGATGCGCGCGGCAAAGTGCGTGACGTTCAGGCCGTGCCCTGAGTAACCCTGGGCGTAATACACATTGGGCGCGCTTGGTAGCGTGCCGATCTGCGGAAAACGGTTTGCGCTGATGCCGATCATGCCACCCCACTGGAACTCGATGCCCACGCCCTTGAGCTGAGGGAACACCCGCTCCATCTTGGGCCGCATGTATTCAGCGATATTGGCCGGATCTCGCCCGGAGTAATGGCAGGCCCCGCCGAATAGCAGCCGGTGGTCGGCGGTGAGCCGGTAGTAATCCAGCGCCACTCGCTGGTCGCACAGCGCCATGTTCTGCGGGATCAAGGCGCGCGCGCGCGCCTCGCCCAGCGGCTCGGTGGCGATGACGTAACTGCCCGCGGGCAATAACTTGCCTTCCAACGCGGGCTCCAGGTCTTCGAGGAATGCATCGCAACCGAGAACCAACGTGGTGGCGGTCACCTGGCCATGGTCGGTGAACACCTTCACCTTGGGGCCTTTTTCGATGCGCCGCACCGAGCTTGCCTCATAGATCACCGCGCCACGGGCTTGCGCCAGCGCCGCTTCGGCCTGGATCAACTTGAGCGGGTGCAAGTGCCCGGAGCCCATGTCGATCAGCCCGCCGGCATACACGTCGGAGGCGACCACTTGGTGCAGGTCCTGTTTTTCCACCAGCCGCAGTGTGTGGGGATACCCCTGTGCCTGCAGCTCCTGCAGCTCCTCGTGCAAACCCTGCCAGTGACGTTGGGTATTGGCGAGGTCGCAATACCCCCAGCGCAGGTCACACTCCAGGCCATTGCGTTGCACCCGCTGGCGCACGATATCCACAGAGGCCGAGCCTGCGTCGTGCAAGAAGCGCACGCCCTCCTCGCCCACCCAGTGGGCGAAGCGGCTGACATCGTGGCCAAGCCCGCGAATCAGTTGCCCGCCGTTGCGGCCGCTGGCGCCCCAGCCGATGCGCTGGGCTTCCAGCAGCACCACGGTCAAGCCGCGCTCGGCCAGTTCCAGCGCGGTATTGACCCCGGTAAAGCCGCCACCGATCACGCACACATCGGCATGAACCTGGCCGTGCAACGGCGCGCGCGGTGTTGCTGGCGGCACAGACGCTGCGTAATAAGAGCCGGTATGCGGCAATGCAGTAGACATCACAGGCTCCCTTACCGGCTGGTTTTCACGTCGGTCCACTCGCGGGTCATCTGGCGCATGATCTCCTTGGGCAGCTCGGTGGAAATATAAAGTTTGGCCATGACTTCCGGCGGCGGATAAACGCCAGGGTTAGCCGTGATCTCTTCACCCATCAGGGCATTGGAAGGCGGGTTCGGGTTGGCATAACCCACCGTTTCGCTGATGCCAGCGATCACTTTGGGGTCCAACACGTAGTTGATAAACGCCATGGCCTGCTCGGGATGATCGGCATCCTTGGGAATGGCCAGCATGTCGAACCACAAGTTGCCGCCTTCCTTGGGCACGATATAAGCCACGTTGATGCCGTTATTGGCTTCCTTGGCGCGGCTCGCCGCCTGGATCACGTCTCCGGAGTACCCGAAGGCCACGCAGATGTTGCCGTTGGCCAGGTCGCCGATGTACTTCGAGGAGTGGAAGTAGGTCACGTACGGCGCTACGGCTTTCAGCTTCTCGGTCGCGCGCTTGTAGTCATCGGGCTTGGTGCTGCGCGGGTCCAGGCCCATGTAATTGAGGACTGCCGGGAAGAGTTCATCGGGCGAGTCCATAAAGGTCACGCCGCACTTTTGCAGCTTCTTCATGTTCTCCGGCTCGAACAGCACGGCCCAGGAGTCGATCTTGTCGACGCCCAGTGCTTCTTTGACCTTCTCCACGTTGTAGCCGATGCCATTGGTGCCCCACAGGTAAGGCACGGCGTATTGGTTGCCGGGGTCGTTGGCCTCGAGCTGCTTCATCAATTGCGGATCGAGGTTTTTCCAGTTCGGCAGCTTGCTGCGGTCCAACTTCTGGAACGCGCCCGCCTTGATCTGGCGCCCAAGGAAGTGGTTGGACGGAACCACCACGTCATACCCGGTGCGGCCAGCCAGCAGCTTGCCTTCCAAGGTCTCGTTGGAGTCGAACACGTCGTAGACCGGCTTGATACCGGTGGCTTTCTGGAAGTCTTCCAGGGTGGTCGGGCCGATGTAGTCCGTCCAGTTGTAAATCTTCACGGTGCCGCCAGCGGCCTGGGCCTGGGCGGCTGCACCGAGCAGAACCGCCGGTAAACACAACGCTGCAACGATCGACTTCATGGTGCCTCCAACTAAGGTGGGAAGGTGGGCTCGATTAAACGCTCATCATCAGGAACTCACGTTCCCAGGAGCTGATCACGCGCTTGTAGTTTTCATGCTCGGCCCGTTTTACCGCGGCGTAGCCTTGAACGAATTTCTCACCCAGCACGCGGCGCAGCGCGGTGCTGCCCTCCATGCGCTCCAGGGCGTCTTCGATGGTCAGCGGCAGGCGCAGGTTGCGGCGCTCATAGCCGCGGCCCTGCACCGGCGCGCTCGGTTCGCAGCCTTCGATCATTCCCAGGTAGCCGCACAGCAGGCTGGCCGCGATGGCCAGATAAGGGTTGGCGTCGGCGCCGGGCAGGCGGTTTTCCACACGGCGCGCTCGGGCGCTGGAGCCGGGCACCCGCAGGCCCACGGTGCGATTCTCCTCGCCCCATTCCACGTTCACCGGCGCCGAAGTGTCTGGCAGGAAACGGCGGAACGAGTTGGCATTGGGCGCGAACAGCGGCAGCACTTCGGGGATGTAGCGCTGCAAGCCGCCGATGTGATGCAGGAAGAGCGCGCTGGGTTCGCCTTCAGGGGTGCTGAAGATGCTTTCGCCCGTCTCTATGCTGACCACACTCTGGTGGATGTGCATGGCGCTGCCCGGCTCGTCGGTGATCGGCTTGGCCATAAAGGTGGCCGCCACGTTGTGCTTGAGCGCGGCCTCACGCATGGTGCGCTTGAACACGGTGATCTGGTCGGCCAGGTCCAGTGCGTCGCCGTGGCGGAAGTTGATCTCCATCTGCGCCGGGCCGTCTTCGTGGATCAGCGTATCCAGGTCCAGCCCCTGCGCCTCGCACCAGTCGTAGACGTCTTCGAACAGCGGGTCGAATTCGTTAGCCGCCTCGATCGAGAACGATTGCCGGCCACTTTCGGGGCGCCCCGAACGCCCCAGCGGCACTTGCAGCGGCAGGTCTGGGTCGTCACAGCGCTGGGTCAGGTAGAACTCCATTTCCGGGGCCACCACCGGCCGCCAGCCTTGTTCGGCATAGAGCGCCAGCACTTTCTTCAGCACGTTGCGAGGGGTCAGCTCGATAGGGTTGCCATAGCGGTCGAAGGTATCGTGAATCACCATCGCCGTCGGCTCGATGGCCCAGGGCAGCACATAAGCGGCTTGCGGGTCCGGGCGGCAGGTCATGTCGATGTCCGCCGGGTCCAGCAGCGCGTAGTAAATGTCATCGTCGACAAAGTCGCCGGTCACCGTTTGCAGCAGCACGCTTTCGGGCAAGCGCATGCCGTGCTCATCGAGGAATTTTTTAGTGGGCAGGATCTTGCCGCGGGCAATGCCGGTCAGGTCGCTGACCACGCATTCCACTTCGGTGATGCCGTAGGTTTTCAACCACTCGGTGAGGGGCGCTTTCACACTGCTGTTCATGTGGCCTCTGCCATCTTCGATGGGACGTTATGCTTATGCGCCGGCGTGCTGCCGGTTCGCTGCCCGCATGCTGGAAGATTGCAGGCAAGGTGGTCTATCCACTTTCGCCGAAGCGCAGCGCCTCTTTTTGGTGCGGCCTCATACCGCTGCGACGCTCGCGACTGCCACCTTGCCGGGTCGTTGAACCTGCTGCTAAGGTGGCGCAGCCCCTCCCTTCTCCAAGCCAGGCCATTCATGTCGGTCAAGGTCCTCGACACCGTCGCCGCCGATCAGCAAGGCGCGTCCAGCACTGGCTGGCACCTGCACTATGCGCAAATGTCCGCGGGCCAGTTCAAGGGCCGGTTGATCGAGGCCGAGCTCGGCGGCGTGCAGGTGTATGAAGAACACATGAACACCCGCATCGAGCAGTACTACAAAGCGCCCGGCGACGCGCTGGTGTTCAGCTTCGACATGGCCGATGCCAGCCTCTATCTCCTCGACGCCAGCACCCAGAACCTGTGGATCACGCCGGAGAACTACCGGGAAATCGCCGTGGTGGTGCGTCAGGATCAGCTCCGCGCCAGGCAGTTGAACCGCACGTTCGAAGACCTCTTGCTGACGCCGCTCAAATCCGCCCATGGCGCGCTGTTCATGCGTTGGCTCAGTGCCATGCTCGGCCATATCGCCCAGGCGGCGGACGAAAGCCCTGCCGCCGGCGAGCTGCTGGCGGAGCAATTGATCGACGACTGCCTGTTCGTGCTCGAGCAATCTGCCCAGGCCCAACACGCCTCTACCATCCACCGGGTGCGGAACAACCGGCGGATCGTGCAGCGGGTGTTCGATCTGGTCAGCGCCCACCCCACCGAGCATTTCAGCGCGGTGCAGTTGGCCGACACCGCCGACGCTTCCTTCCAGCAACTGCGCTTGGCCTTCGCCGAGTGCGTGGGTATGCCTCCCACCACCTGGTTGCGCATGCGCAGGCTCAACCTCGCACGCCAGGCGCTGTTGACGGCCCTGCCGGGGGAAACCACCGTAGCGGAAGTGGCGATGGGGTATTCGTTCTGGCACTTGGGGCGCTTCGCGCAGGCGTATCGGGCGCTGTTCCTGGAGTGCCCAGGAAAGACACTGGCGGGGCGGCGGTAGGCTGGCAACAACACGCCCACCTTGTGCAGGCGGCTACACCGGGCTTGATGGAATAACTGCCCCTGAGCGTTCTTTATGATCCGGCACTCTGAACTCAAGGAATGAAGGATGACCGACAATAGCGAAGCACCCCGCGCCATCACGCTTACCGTGGATAAAGAGCAACTCGATATCGAGTTCATCCACAGTTTTCTGACCACTTCCAGCTGGGCAGCCGGCATTTCGCGTGAGCGCGTTGAAAAGAGCATCGCCAATAGCCTTTGCGTCGGTGCCTTCCACGGGCGGCGACAGGTCGGCTTCGCCCGCCTCGTTACCGACTTCGCCACCTTTGGGTATCTCTGTGACGTGTTTGTCGACGCTCAGTATCGCGGTCTAGGGCTGGGGCGGCGCTTATCCTCAGCGCTGCTTGACCTGCCGGAGGTTCAGACCATGCGGCGTATCCTGTTGGCTACCACTACCGCGCCGTGGCTGTACGAGAAACTTGGCTTCACGGCCGTCAATCAGCCGAATCTTCTATGGCAGGTTCATCGGCCTGGCATCTATTCGACTGAACAGTCATAGCCCCCGAAACCAGGCACGCTCCCCTTGAACAATTTGACCCTGCGCCGTGCTATCGAAACCGACGCCGCCGTTCTGTGCGAGGCCGAACGCGAAACCGCTAGGGTGCCGGGGCGGCTGATTTCGCAGCCAAGCGAATTCAGCCCGGAGGCTTTCGCACGCAAAATTCAGAAGCTCAGCGGCGATGGGCTTTATCTGGTGGCAGAGCGTGACGGCAGCTGCGTTGGCCACGCTTTGCTGAACCTCTAGGGCTGCAAGCGCTGGCTCATGTGATGAGCCTGACCATCGTTGTGCATCCCGGGTATGTTGGGCAGGGCGTGGGCAGCGCGTTGATGCAAGGCTTGCTGGGCTGGGCGAGCGAACGGCCCGGGCTGGTGAAAATCGAACTGCGGGTGCGGGAACCCAACGCCAGCGCGCGGCGGCTTTACGAGCGCTTCGGTTTCACCGAGGAAGGCCGCCAAGCCAAGCACGTGCGCCTGCCGAATGGCCGCTTGATCGACGATATCTGCATGGCCTGGTTCGCGCCCACTTAGGCGGGCGCCGCAGAAGCAGGGCTACCAGGGCAAAATGCAAACACCCCGCGAACGCAGTTGCGCTCACGGGGTGCTTGATGTTGCGGCCCGGCCTTATGGCAGGGTGAACAGCACTTTGACTTTGTCGGTCACCGCCGCACTGTCCACATAGCCGATAGCGTCCGCTTCGGCAGCCACCTTCGCGGCCACACCGGCATCACCGGCTTCGCTGGCCAGTGGCTGGCCCTTGCCGGTGAACACCAGGCCAGACCAGTAAGATTTGAGCTGGGACTCGTTCTTGCTGGCCACTGCCGCGTAGAACTTTTCCTTGGTCGGGTTCCAGTCTTTCTGGTCCACGCCCTTGAGGGACTTGTCCTTGCCCAGGAAGATGTTCGCCACGTCCGATTGCGACGGCGATGCCGTGGCAGCCGGGTTGACGATCACCGCCACGCCGGCCTGGGCCAAGCCGCTGCCCATCAACAGGCCAAGGCCGAGCACTTGAATAGAGCGTTTCATGTGAACTCCTTAGAACACGAAATCTAGGCCGACGCTGATCACGTCGCCATCGTAGTTACGTGCGGGCGATCCGAAGAAACCCGTTTGCGCGTTGAGGGCGTTGTTGTACGCCTCTTGCGAAGTGCGCACGAAAGTGCCCGAGTAGCCGCCGCTGGTGTTCACACGTTTGTATTCGCCCTTGAGGATCACCGACGGCGTGAGGTTGTAGTTCAGGCCGTAGGTCCAGGAGCTTTGGCGGCCCTCGGCATCCAGCTGTGCATAGGTCACGTGCGCCAGGAAGTCACCGAAGCGGCGGCCGGCCATCAGGTAGAAGGCCTCGACGCTGGTTTGCTGGTCGCCTTCGATCACGCGGCGGGTCCATTCGTTGGAGGTGAGCCAAGTGCCGTTGTCGTACTGATAGCCCACGGAGGTGAACTTGCCCTTGTTGCCGTCCAGTTGGTTGAAGGTGACGTTGCGGCGGCCGAAGGGCGTAACCACAGCGTCGTTCACATCAATCTTCAGGTCCGACTCCACATAACCCACGCGCACGGTGCCGTAGTCGTTGGTGGCCAGGCTCACGTTGGCGGCGAAGATCTTGCTGTAGTCGATGTCGTACTGGTCATCGAGGCTGAAGTAATCGCGATTCTTCGCCTGGCCGCCGGCGGCCTGGAAGGTCATCGAGCCGAACGACAGAGGCAGCGTGTAGACCGCGTCCGCGCCTTCGTAGTTGGACAGCTGGACCTGGCTGTAAACCTCATCCGGCAGGCGCAGCCACGGGTAGGTGAACCCTACGTCCAGCGTCTCGGAGTACATGTAAACCGGAGTGCGCAGGCGGCCAACGCGCAGCATCAGGTTATCGGTGGCCTGCCAGGAGGCGTACAGCCACTCCAGGTTGGCTTTGTATTCGTCCTGCTCGGCCTTGGCGGTCGCTTGCACGGTCACGCCGACCTTATCGGTCACGCCATATTGGAACTGCCCGCCCAGCTTGCTCAGCTGGTCGCCGCGCCAACCGTCGGTGGTCTGGCCGGTGATGCCGTAGCCATGGCCGTCGCTTTCCCCGCCCAAGTGGGAAACACCTGCGGTACCAAAGCCGTTGAAACGGGTCTCGCCTTGTTCGAGGGCGAAAGCGGGGGCACTGACCACGGTGATGGCGAGCGCGAGCGTGCGAAGTTTCATCGCAGGTAAGCTCCTAGGGGTTAAAAGGGTCAAATACGGAAGCGGGAGGTGGCTGAGCGCAACTGGTCGCCCGTTTCCACAAGTTGTTCTCCCAGGCGAGCAGTGGCTTGAGCGCCATCGGCCGTGGACTGGGCGTCGTTTTGAAGTACACCGGTTTCTTGCTGGATCGAGTTGGACAAGCCGATCTGTTCTTGGGTGAATTGGGCAATGCCAGCATTGAGGCCATCGATGCGAGCTACCGTTTCGGCGATGGCGTCGAGCATGCGCGTGGCTTCGATGGAGCGTTCGATACTGCTCTGGGCCTTGGCGCCGCTGACGGTCATCACGTCGAGCACGCCATTGGCGCTGTTCTGCAGGCGCTGGATGATCTGCTGGATCTCGGCGGTGGAGGCTGCGGTCTTCTGGGCGAGGTTGCGCACTTCATCGGCGACCACGGCAAAGCCACGACCTTGCTCCCCTGCCCGCGCGGCCTCGATGGCGGCGTTGAGGGCCAGCAGGTTGGTTTGTTCAGCGATGCTACGAATGACCGTCAGCACCGAGCCCACTTGTTGGGTCTCTTCTTCCAACTGCTCCATGGCCTTCACAGCGTTGACCACGCTGCTGCCTAGGTCGCTGATGCTGGTAGACAAGCCACCGATGTTCTCACGGGCACCACTGGCCTGACGGGACGCATCCCCGGCTTCGTCGGAAGCCTGGCGCGAGCGCTGGGCGACTTCCTGGATGCTGCCGGTCATGGTCTGGATATCTCGGGTGATCGAATCGGTATGGCCTTGCTGAGACTTAGCGTTCTTGCGCGAATCTTGGGTCAGGCGGTAGAGGTCCTTGGACATCGAACCCAGCGGGCCGGCGGACTCGATCACCTGGCTGATGGTGGTCTGCAACTGATCCAGGAAGGCATTGAACAGGCGGGTCATCTCGCCGATTTCGTCCTTGGACTCAACGTTCACCCGGCGGGTGAGATCGCCGTCGCCGTTGGCGATCGCCTTGAGCGAGTCGATCACGCCATGCACGTTCGCCATGATCCTGCGGATCACCAGCCACGAGGCCAGGCTGACCAGCACAAACAGCAGAACGGTCAGCACGATACCCACTTGAGTCGTGGCGGCGTTGTCGGTACGGGTTTTGACCAACGTCTGGCGGAAATCCTGATAGGCCTGGGCGCGGAATTTGTCCCCCAGCCCCTGCGCTTTGGTCAGGTCGGTCGCCATGCGGTCCAGGTTCGGGCGCAAGTCGTCGAAGCTGGCCTTGCCGGCGATCAGCTGAGATGAAGACGTGAGCGCGTTATCGGCATACGCCTGGATCGCCTCGCGCCATGCTTTGAGCTCGGCGCTGCGCTCCGGCTGGTGCTCGGTCAGTTGCTGCAGCTCTTGCTGCTTGGTGCCGATCGCGGCAACCACGCGGCGCGCTTCCTCGATGGTTTCCTGCTCACCGGCGGCCACGCCACTGTTGAGCAGCGCTGGAATGCGCGAGAACTGGAAAAGCACCGCATCGGCCTTCTCCAGGGTGGGATAGCTCTGGTTCTCTACTTCCAGCAGGCGCTGGTCGTTTGCAGAGAGCTGCACGTACGTAAAGCCAACGAAGAGTAACAACCCGGTCAGCGCGACCGCGGGCAGCATCGAAAACTTGATCGTCAGAGAGAGCTGTCTGGCCATGCGTTCCACGTTCCAATAAGAGGCATCGACGATAGACAGAGCATGCACGCAGGGCGGTAGCGCGTTCCATCTGTGACGTTTTTGGGTAATCCGGTCGTGTTGTGTATCGCCTGAGAGAGAACTATCTGAAATCGAATCCGACGAACGGTCGTACGATGAGCTGAGCAGCGGGGAACAAAATGCCTTTTAAGGTGTAGCCCTCGCTGAGACAGACTGATTCGAGGCGCGGATGTTTTCTAACTCTGTCAATCAGCGCCTCACTGAAAACATATCCTCGAATAAATTTTTTTATGGATCCATGGAGCCCACTCAAAGCCGCGCGCCGCTTGGCTTTCAACTAAAAGGAGGGTAGGAAATCGACCGGTGATAGCGCAATAACATCATTGCAAAGGAACTGATATCCAAGGAAAAATCCGCGCCCTTGCAAGTACCCGCTCCAGTGCCGTCCAGATGGTGAGCCTAACCAGCGATCTATCCGGCCGGCAGTGCCATAACGGAGGCCGCTGCCCAGTGGGTTGCAAGGTTAAGCCTCGGTAAGCCGCCCTTGAGTGTCAGCGCGGCTCCGAAAATTCGTAACTGTCCTTGCGCCTTCGGTTGCCCTGAAGCCGCCGACGAGGGCAGTTCAAGGACGATGTACGATGAATCAAACGTTCGATGTGGAAGCATTGATCGGCCTGCGCAAGCAGACCCGCGCCGTTTCCGACACCCTCAAGGCCCAGGCCACTGATTACCTGGCCACGTTGGCCCTGTTGATCCGCCCGCAAACCTTGCTGGGCGAATACCTGCAGGGCGCGCCTCGCAGCAGCGGGCGAGAAACCCAGCACCACTTCAAAGAACTCAAGGCGCTGTACGACCGCATCGCCTGCGCCGCCCCTTTTCAACTGGTCAACGAACTCGAAGTGCCGTTGAACCTGCTGAGCACCACGCCAGAGCTGTTCGCGCTCGAGTACGACAAAACGCTCGACGACAACGGCCAGGCCATCCGCATCACCAGCCCGGTACGCTGGGTGGTGGGGTTTAGCTCATTCGACCTGTCGTCGTTTCGCAAGCTGATCAAAGACCCCAACCGCAGCGGCGCCGAGTTGTACCGCTACGTGGTGCATTACCTGGTGCTCTTCTACTGCCTCAGCCAGTCCCCAGGCCTTGGCCGGCTCTTCGAGGGCCTGCGTTTTCCGGTCACCTTCGAGCGCCTCAAGGACTTCGGCGACCTGCCTTTCTGCGTGATCAATGCCCCGGTGCGCGCCTGGTTGCCCGATGAATCGGTGATTCGCAGCAGCACCCAGATCTCAGGCAACACCCGCTTCGAAGAGCTGGTAGGTCGCGAAAGCATCCTGAACATGAACGACGAAATCCGTCAGCGCCTATTGCTGATGATCGAAGGCCTGTAAGCCCCAGGCCGGCCCCGGCGGCGAAAACAAACGACTTGCAGCGACTTGCTCGCACTGGAGATAACGATGGCGAAGAAGGACAGTACCCAGCACAAGCTCGACCGCGTTCGCGCGCCTCGGGTGCACATCACGTACGACGTGGACATCGGCGACGCTCAGGAAAAGAAAGAGCTGCCCTTCGTTGTCGGCGTGCTGGGTGATTTCTCCGGTAACCCGCTGGAACCGTTGCCCAAATTGAAGGAGCGCAAGTTCGTTTATATCGACCGAGACAACTTCAACGGCGTGCTCAAGGGCGTCAAGCCTCGCTTGAGCTACCGCGTTGAAAACACCCTGGCCAAGGACGGCACCCAACTGGGTGTAGAGCTCAACTTCAACAGCGTTGAAGACTTCGAGCCGCAGAACCTGGTCAAGCAGGTCGAACCGCTGCGCAAGCTGCTGGAAGTGCGCAACAAGCTGGCAGACCTGCGCAACAAGATGGGCGGCAACGACAAGCTCGAAGAGCTGCTGATGGACGTGCTGCAAAACACTGAGAAGCTCAAGACCCTGGGCCAGGAATTCGGCCGCGAAGCCGCCGTTGACGGCAAAGAGCAAGCAGGAGCCTGACCATGAACGACAAGCAAAACCTGACCGAGCAAGGCGCGGCATTGGTGGAGGTTGAACACTTCGCCCCCCAGTCCTCGCTGCTGGACAGCATCATTTCCGAAAGCCGCGTGGCCCGCTCGGAAACCGAGCGCACCCGTACCCGCGACCTGATCGGCGAGCTCGTCGGCCAGGTGCTGGAGGGCGAGCTTACGCCCAGCAAAGACCTGATCGCCGTGCTCGACGCCCGCATCGCCGAGATTGACGCGATGCTGTCCGAACAGATGAACGAGATCATGCATGCCAGCGAATTCCAGCAGCTGGAAGCGTCGTGGCGCGGTTTGAAATACCTGGTCGACCAGACCGAGACCAACACCACGCTCAAGGTCCACCTGCTCAATGCCTCGAAAAAGGACCTGGTGCGTGACCTGAAGGCAGCGTCGGAATTCGATCAGAGCGCGCTGTTCAAGAAGGTTTACGAAGAGGAATACGGCACCTTCGGTGGCGCCCCCTTCGGCATGTTGGTGGGCGACTACGAGTTCAACCGTACCCCGGAAGACATGTACCTGCTCGAGGAGGTGTCGCACGTAGCCGCGGCCGCGCATGCCCCCTTCATTTCGGCGGCCTCGCCGGAACTGTTCGGCTGGGACTCGTTCACGGACATGTCCGGCCCGCGCGACCTGGCGAAAATTTTCGATACCGTCGAATACGCCAAGTGGAAGTCGTTCCGGGCCTCGGAAGATTCTCGCTATGTGGGCCTGACCCTGCCCCACGTGCTCGGCCGCCTGCCCTATGGCCCCGAGACCACGCCGGTGGAGGAATTCAACTTCGTCGAGAACGTTGATGGCCGCGACCACAACAAGTACCTGTGGATGAACGCCGCCTACGCGCTGGGCACACGGGTCACCGATGCATTCTCCCGTTACGGCTGGTGCGTGGCGATCCGCGGGGTAGAAGGCGGTGGGCTGGTCGAGGGCCTGCCGACCCATACCTTCAAGACCGATGACGGTGAAGTGGCCCTCAAGTGCCCGACCGAAATCGCCATCACCGACCGTCGCGAAAAAGAGCTGTCGGACCTGGGTTTCATTCCCCTGGTGCACTGCAAGGGCACCGACTACGCGGCCTTCTTCGGCACCCAGTCGGCGCAGAAACAGAAGCAGTACAACACCGATATCGCCAATGCCAACGCCCGGCTTTCCGCGCAGTTGCAGTACATCTTCGCCACCTCCCGCATCGCCCATTACATGAAAGCGATCATGCGGGACAAAGTCGGCAGCTTCGCCTCCCGCAAGGACGTAGAGATGTACCTCAACAAGTGGCTGGCCACCTACGTGCTGCTCGACGATACCGCCAGCCAGGAAGCCAAAGCCAAGTTCCCGCTGCGCGAAGCCCGTGCCGAGGTGGTCGAGGTGCCGGGCAAGCCTGGTGTGTACAAGGCCGTGACGTACCTGCGCCCGCACTATCAGCTCGATGAACTGACCGCTTCGTTGCGCCTGGTCGCCGAACTGCCGCAATCGACCCGCGGCTGAACCCCGAACGTTGCCAGGAAGGCGAAATGAGTAGTCAACACAAGCTGTTGCCATCCCTGCTGGACCGGCTGCTGGACGACAGCCCACAGCAGCGCGCCGAGGCGGCGTCGCAGCGCTTGTGTTCGCTGGCCGACTACAAGGCCAGCATCGTGCGCGATCTGGAGATTCTGGTGAACACCCGCCAGAGCCTGGTCGCTAACGATCTGGATGGCTTCGCCCAACTGGGCGGGACCATCCTGGACTACGGCATGCCGGACTTCACCAGCAAAAGCGTTCTGGACCCACAGGATCGCTTGCTGATCCAGAGGCAACTGGAAAAGGCAATCAGCGTTGGCGACCGGCGTTTTCGCAGCGTGAGGGTGCAACTGCTCGCGCAACAGGCCAACCGCCGCATGCTGACCTTCCGCGTGGATGCGGTGCTGCGCCTGCAGGACATCTCCCGGCAGGTGTCCTTCGACGCGGTGTTGCAGGTCAACACCCAAGAATACACAGTGCAAAACCTCAACTGATGCTCGACGATCTTCTCCCCTATTACGAAAAGGAGCTTTCGCACCTGCGCTTTCTCGGCCAGGAATTCGCGAGCCAGTATCCGAAGATCGCCTCGCGCTTGCTGATCGAGGGCGACAACTGCGAAGACCCGCACACTGAGCGCCTGATCGAGGCGTTTTCGTTCCTGGCCGCGCGCGTGCATAAAAAGCTCGACGACGAATTCCCGGAAATCGTCGAGTCGTTCCTCGAAGTGCTTTACCCGCATTACCTGCGCCCTACCCCGTCGATTTCCATTGCGCAAATGAGCTTGGGCAAGCACGAGAAAGTTACCGAGGGCTATCGGATCGCCCGGCATACCGAGTTGCACGCCAACCCGGTCGACGGCGTGGTATGCAAGTTCCGCACGTGTTACCCGGTTGAGCTCTGGCCAGTGGCCGTACGCCAGGCCACCTTCGTGGAGATGGAGCGGTCTGCCTTCAACGGGCACAGCGCCGAGCTGGTGGCACGCTTGCGCCTGAGCCTTGCGGCTACGTCCGACGTGCCCTTCGGCAAGATGTCCCTGGACAGCCTGCGGTTTTTCCTCGACGGCGAAAGCACCTTGATGCTGCAGCTCTACGAAATGCTGTTCAACAACCTGGCCAAGGTCACCCTGGCGTTCGAGGACCAAGGTCGCACCCGGGAAGTGGCCTTGCCGGTAGACGCCCTGAAAGCGGTGGGTTATGGCCTGGAAGAGGGGCTCGTGGATTATTCCGAGCGCTCGTTCCTCGGCTATCGGCTGCTGCACGAATACTTCACTTACCCCGATAAATTCATGTTCTTCGACCTGTCGGGTTTCGCCCGGATATTGGCGGGCAAGGCGCTGGAGACGGTGGAGCTCAACTTCTATTTCTCCGACTACGACCTGGGCGACCGGTTGGCGCGCCTGGCCCAGAACATTGGCCGCAACAACTTCAAGCTCAATTGCACCCCGATCATCAACCTGTTCCGCCAGCAGGCCGAGCCGATCAAGCTGAGCCATGCCCAGCACGAGTACCCGGTCAAGCCGGACGTTCGCCTTCAGGGCGCCGCCGAGGTGATATCGATCGACCGTGTGCGCCGGATCAAAAAGGTCGGCGGCGTCGACCAGGTAGACACCTGCCATCCATTCTTCGAGCCACGTGGCGAACAGAGCCCGGGGGCGAGCTACTGGGTCGCCCGCCGCCGCCCGGCACCCGCTCGGCAGCGCGAAGGCACGGACATGTTCATCCGAGTGGTAGACCGGGACCTGGAGCTACTTGGCGCCAGCAATGACGCCCTGAGCCTGCGCCTGACCTGTAGCAATCGCGACCTGCCCCTGCTGCTGCCCTTCGGCGGCGAGCGTGGCGACTTCAATATCCCATCGAACTCGGTAATCACGCACATCCGCTGCCTGCGCAAGCCGAGCCCGACGGTCCGCGTGCCTCTGGGCAAAGGCGTGATCTGGCGATTGATCGCGCACCTGTCGCTTAACCATATGTCGCTGGTCAGCCAGGGCCGGGAAGTGCTGCTCGAACTGCTGTCGCTGTACAACTACCGCAACGCCTCGGCCATCCGCAAACAGATCAACGGCATCGTTGCGGTGAACAGCGAGCCGGTAGTGGCGCGCATTGGCCATCCTCGACCGAATTTCGTCCGCGGCGTAGGCGTTACCCTCACCTTCGACGAGAGCCAATACACCGGCAGTGGCGTGTTCCTGTTCGGCATGGTGCTGAACCAGTTCTTCGGCCAGTACTGCACGTTGAACAGCTTCACCCAATTAACCCTGCGCACCCTGCAACGTGAAAAGAGAGTGGTCCAATGGCCCGCACGAACCGGCGATCAACCCCTGGTCTGATCGACCAGGCACGGGCTGAGCCGCACCGGTTTGAATTCTTTCAACTGGTGCGCTTGCTCCGTTTGCATTACAGCAGGGCCGGGCGAATAGATCCGCAAACCCGGCCGCATGAGGATCCGCTGCGTTTCCGCTCGCAGCTGTCGCTCAACTTCCCCGCCAGCGAAGTCAGCGACCTGCGTTTCGAGCGGGAGGCCAAGCTATCGCCGGCCGGGCTGCCGTTGACGGAAGTGCAGGTTACTTTCATGGGCCTGGTCGGGCCGTCCGGGGTGCTGCCACGGCCGTACACCGAACTGTTGATGGAGCGACATATCCAGCACCGCGACGACGCCGCGCATGCATTCCTCGACCTGTTCGGGCACCGCGTGACCACGCTGTTCTACGAGGCCTGGCAGAAATACAAGTTTCATATCGAGCATGAGCGCACTGGCCGCTCCAGTTTCGACCGGTACCTGCTCAACCTGGTGGGGTTCGGCCCGGTGGCTCAGCAACGGATGCGCGACGGCCGTGGAACCTCACTGCGCGGTGAACTGTTCAGTTATTTCTCCGGGATGTTTACGCAAAAGCCGCGCAACGCGCTGAACCTGCAAGCGATCCTTTGCTTCTGGTTTTCCTTGCCGTTCAAGGTCAAGCCGTTCGCCGGCCGCTGGCTGAAGCTCGAAGCGGCGCAGTGCACGCAACTGGGCCGCAAGAACGCCGTGCTGGGGCAGAGTGCGCTCATCGGCAACCGCGTGTGGGATTACCAGTCTTGTGTACGCATCGAAGCGGGCCCGCTGGGCCTGGCCGACTACCAACGCTTTCAGCCCGGCACTGCCGACTACCGCAAGCTGGTGGAGCTGGTGCGCTTTTACGTGGGCGCCGAGCTGGACTTCCAGTTCGCCCCAACGCTTGAACCCAAGGCGGTGCCGCCCGCGCGCCTGGGCCGCCAAGGCAATGTCGCCCTGGGCTGGCTGGGCTGGCTCAAGCGCCCAGGAGTCGAGGTCGAACCCACCCGCTGCGCTCTCTTCCATATTCCTTTCGATGGGGTTTGCCTGTGAACCTGAAGTCCCTCTTCGCCAAGCTGAACGACACCGCCCGCACCGCCACCGAAAGCGCCGCGGCCCTGTGCCTGTCCGAACAGCACTACGACGTCGAGGTCGAGCACCTGCTGCTGCAATTGCTCGAACGCACCGATAACGACCTGCCTGCCCTCCTGCGCTATTACGAGGTGGTGCCCGAGCGGCTGCAGGCGCAGCTGGTGACCGCCCTGGCCACCTTCAAAAAAGGCAACACCCGCACGCCGGCGCTCTCTCCGCAGCTCACGCGCATGATCGAACAAGCCTGGCTGTTGGCTTCCATCGAGTTCGGCCAGGCGCGGATCCGTACCGGCTACCTACTGCTGGCGCTGCTCGAAGACGCACAGTTGCACCAGCTGGTGCTGGCCTCGGCGCCAGAGCTAGGAAAAATCAACGTGGACGACCTGCGCGCCAACCTGGCTGCGCTGATCGAGGGTGGGGCCGAAAGCAAAACCGCCGAGGCCATGGCTGGCGCCCCGCTGGCAGGCACGGGCAGCTTGGCCACGGGCAACGGTAAAACCCCGGCCCTGGACCAGTACACCGTCAACCTTACCCAAAGCGCTCGCGAAGGCCACATCGACCCGGTGCTGGGCCGCGAGTTCGAAGTTCGCCAGATGGTCGATATCCTGACCCGTCGACGCCAGAACAACCCCATCCTGACCGGCGAGGCAGGCGTGGGTAAAACCGCGGTGGTCGAGGGGCTGGCACTGCGCATCGTCCAAGGCGACGTCCCCGAGGTGCTCAAAGGCGTCGCTATCCATACCCTGGACCTTGGCCTGCTCCAGGCAGGCGCCGGGGTGAAGGGCGAGTTCGAGAACCGCCTCAAGGGGGTGATCGAGGAAACCAAGCGCAGCCTGCACCCGATCATCCTGTTCATCGACGAGGCCCATACCTTGATTGGCTCCGGCGGCCAGGCCGGGCAGAACGACGCAGCCAACCTGCTCAAGCCGGCACTGGCGCGCGGCGAGTTGCGCACTATCGCCGCCACCACCTGGGCAGAGTACAAGAAGTATTTCGAGAAGGACGCGGCGCTTGCCCGGCGCTTCCAGGTGGTGAAGGTCGAAGAGCCAGACGAAGACAAGGCCATCCATATGCTGCGCGGCCTGCTCGCCAAGATGCAGGATCACCACAAGGTCACGGTGATGGATGAGGCGCTGGTACAGGCCGTCCGCCTTTCCAACCGCTACATCACCGGCCGCCAGTTGCCGGACAAAGCCGTCAGCGTGCTGGACACCGCCTGCGCGCGGGTGGCGCTGGCGCAGTCGGCCCAGCCGGGCACCTTGGAAGATTGCAAGCGACGGATCGACGCCCTGCAGGCGGAAATCACTGTATTGCGGGAAGAAACCGCCAAGGGCAGCGACCACGCTCGGCGCCTGGCAATCCTGGACGCGGCGCTGCTGACGGAGCAGCAGGCATGCGCCGCGCTGAGCGACCAATGGCAACGCGAGCTGGCGCTGGTGCGCGAGCTTGCCGGGCTAGATGCGGCGGCGGACGCCCAAGCCCTGGCGGCAGTGCGCGCGGAGCTTGCCGGCGTGCAAGGCGAGCGGCCGCTGGTACACGCGTTGGTCGATGGCGGCACCATCGGCGAGGTGATCTCCGGCTGGACCGGCATTCCCTTGGGCAAGATGCTGCGCGACGACATCCAGACCGTGCAGCACCTGCCCGCGCTGTTGGGCGAGCGCGTACTGGGGCAAGACCACGCACTGCTGGAGATCGGCAAGCGCATCAAGATTTCCCGCGCGCGCATGGAGGACCCGAACAAGCCCATCGGTGTGTTCCTGTTGCTAGGCCCCAGCGGGGTCGGCAAGACGGAAACCGCCCTGGCACTGGCCGATACCCTCTATGGCGGCGAACGTAACCTGATCACCATCAACATGTCCGAATACCAAGAGGCGCACACCGTCTCCAGCCTCAAGGGCTCGCCCCCTGGGTACGTTGGCTATGGCGAAGGCGGCGTGCTCACCGAAGCGGTCCGGCGCAAGCCATATAGCGTGGTGCTGCTCGACGAAGTAGAGAAGGCCCACCCAGACGTGCTCGAGCTGTTTTTCCAAGTGTTCGACAAAGGCGTGCTGGACGATGGCGAAGGCCGAGAGATCAACTTCCGTAACACCATCATCCTGCTCACCTCCAACACCGGCACCGACCACATCATGCAGGCATGCCTGAACGCCGAGCTGCCGCCGGCACCGGCCCAGCTCGTTGAAGCGCTGCGCGGCCAGCTCAACCAGGTGTTCAAGCCCGCCTTCCTCGGCCGCCTGAACATCATTCCTTATTACCCCGTTCAAGACGCCGTGTTCGCGCGCATCGTCGAGTTGAAGTTGCAGCGGATAGCCCAGCGTTTCGAACGCAATCACCAGGCTGTTCTGAGCTACGACCCGGCGCTGGTCGCAGCCATCGCCGCGCGCTGCACAGAAGTCGACAGCGGCGCACGGGCCATCGACAACATCCTGTCGGGAACGCTGATGCCGGAACTGGCGCAGCGGGTGCTTGAACAGATGGCCCTGGATAAACCGATTCAACGCTTGACCATCGAGCTGGGTAGCGACGGCGACTTCGCCTACCACCTGGCCTGAGCGAACATTCCATAGGTAGTTGTCATGGATTTCACTGCAAGAACAACCGGCATCGCCCAGGCCGCCCGCATCACCGCGGCCTTCGCCCTGCTCACCACGCTGGCAGCCTGCGGCGTTACCGATCGCGTTGGCAAACGCGTCGATGACACCTGGGCAGGCGACATGCTGTATGCCGATAACGAGCAGGTGGTATTGACCTCCGACGGCGGCAACCAGCTCAACCCTGACGCCACCGGCAAGCCGCTCTCGGTGGTGCTGCGGGTGTATCAGCTGGCCTCGCTGGAACGCTTCGCCTCTGCGGACGCTGACAGCCTGTGGAGCGCACCGAACGAAGCGCTCGGCAACACCCTGGTGGAAAGCCGTGAGCTCACCCTTCTGCCAGGTCTGGGCCAGCGCGATAAATGGCCGTTGAGCAAGGCAGCGCGATATGTGGGGGTCGCGGCATTTTTCCGTGACGAAGCCGGCGGCCGCTGGAAGGTGGCGTTCGACGCCAATTCCTTGCGCAAGGATGGCATCTGGTTTTCGACTGACGGCCTGCGCGTGCTGGCTGACCGTAACGAGGTAGTGGCCATGCGCGGCATGGACGTGTTGAGCGCCCCAAAGGCGGCACGCGCAGCTGATGCCCCTGTGCCGCCGGCCCCGTCGCCGGTACCCGCGTTGGCGGAGCGCCTGGCAGACACTGCCGTGCAGCAGGCCGCCAGCCAGGCAAGCGGCAGCGGCGCCAGCGCGATGCCGTCCCCCGACACTCTGTTGAAAGGCGCCAAATGAGCAAGCACAGCCGAGTGATGTGGTCTGAAGGGATGTTCCTCCTGCCACAACATTTCCAATACCAGGATGAATTCCACCAGCACCAGCTGGCCGAGGCGACCTTGCGTGGCACGCCGTTCCACTGGGGCGTGCAGGCGTTTCAGGTCGACGAGCAGGCCCTGGCCGGCGGCTCGTTGCAACTGACGCGGCTCAAGCTGGTGTTCCCTGACGGCAGCCTGTTCGATGCGCCACAGCATGACCCGCTGCCGGCTGCCCGAGACTTGAAGGACCTGCTCAAGGGCAACGATTTCAAGGTCTATGCAGCACTGAAACTCCCCGAGCCATACGGCCTGAACTACCTCGAAGACGGCCATGAACAGAAGGGCGGCAGACGCTTTCGCAAGCAGTTCGACACCCTGCCGGACCTGAACGAGGGCGACCTGGAAAACGAAATCGCCAGCCTGCGCCTGAACGTGGTGATGCTGGCCGACGGCGACAGCCTGGATGGTTACAGCTATTGCCCCATTGCCCGGCTCTCACGCAACAACACTGGTGGGTTCAACCTGGCCACGGAATTCGTGCCACCGGCGCTGCATATCAGCGCCCACGGCAGCCTCCTGGACCTGGGCAAGCGCCTGCTGGGTGCCTTGCAATCCAAGAGCAAGATGCTTTCGAGTCGCCGTCGTGAGCGTGCGGATCAGATCGCCGAATTCGGCTCCAGCGACGTTTCGCTGTTCTGGCTGCTCAACACCGTGAACCGTGCGTACCCGAACCTGGCCCACCTGCTGGCACACCCGCGCCTGCATCCCGAGCGCTTGTACCTGTTCCTTGCCGAATTGGCCGGCGGCCTGCTGACGTTCTCGCTGGACACCCCGCTCAGCGCCATTCCCTCGTATGACCACCATGACCCGGCCGCTTCGCTGATGCGCCTGGACCAGATGGTTCGCGACCTGCTCGACAATGTGATCCCCGATCAGTGCGTGGTCATCCAACTGAGCCAGGCCAAGCCGTCTTACTGGCAAGGGCAGTTGCTGGACCCGCGCCTGGTCGAGGCGGACTTCTACCTGTGCGTGCATGCCGACATGCCCGGCTCCATCCTGCTTGAGCTGGTGCCGCGGGCGATCAAGGTCGGTTCGCCGGAAGATATCGAGGTAGTGGTCAACAGCGCGATGCCGGGCGCTTCGTTGCGCCATGCGCCGCGCTTGCCCAACGCCATTCCGCTGCGCCTGGATAACCATTATTTCGCCATCGAACCCCATGGCCGGGTGTATCAGCGAATGATGGAAGCCCAGGCCGTTTCGTTCTACGCCCCTAGCGCGTTTACCAACCTCAAGCTTGAACTGATGGCAGTACTCAAATGACCGAAGCCGTGATGCAAGGCGCCGTGACGGCCGCAACCGACAGGCCGAGCCTGAAAACCCTCGTACAAGACTTCGTCAGCATGGCGCTGATCATGCGCAAAGGCCGGCAGGTCACTTCGATCGCTGCTTTCGAGGCCAGCGTAGAGGCCTTTTTCAACAACCTGGAGCGCGATGCGCGCGCTGCCCACTACAGCGCCGAGCAGGTCCGCGATACCCAGTACGCGCTATGCGCATTCCTTGACGAAAGCGTTCTGCGCGCGGGTGACAACGAGCTGCGCCGGCATTTTGAACTGCGGCCCATGCAGTTCCACTACTTTCAGGTTCATTTGGCCGGCGAAGGCTTCTTCGACAAGATCGAGGCGCTGCGGGCTGACGTCCGGCAAAACCTGGACGTGCTCGAGGTGTATCACCTGTGCCTGGCCCTGGGCTTCGAGGGCAAGTTCAGCCTCGGCCAGAAAGACCAGCTGCGCTACCTGGCCAATTCGCTGGGCCAGGACATCGCCCGCTACCGCCAGGCGCCCAGCGCGCTATCGCCGGACTGGGCACTGCCAGACCCGGTGTCGCACATGCTCCGCCATGAAGTGCCGCTGTGGGTGTATCTAGCGCTGGTAGCGCTGGTGTGCCTGACGGTTTACCTCACCCTGGACTGGTTATTGGGCAAGGACGTTGCCGCGTTGGCCGAACAGATCAACCAACTGTTCGGCAACTGAGCCGCCGAGTCAGGAAGACATGAAAACACTACTGCGCCTGTTGAAAAGCTTCTGGTTCCTCGTGCCCGTGATGTGGGTGGCCAGCCTCCTCGCCTGCTGGCTGGTGGCCCCCCGGTTGAGTGGGTTGCGCCCTTATAGGCTCGAAGCGCTGGCTATCGTCAGCGCGTTTTACCTGTTGCTCATCGTGCTGCGCCAATACCGGCGCATCCGCACCGAACACAATCTGGAAAACCTGGTTCAACGTGAAGTCGATCGCTCACTCACGGCCGCCGGCGAGCTCCGCGACCAGCAAGTGCTGCGCGACCGGCTCAAGCATGCTATCGCCATGCTGCGCACCCATCGCTCGGCGGGTGGTGGCGGGTCCGCGGCCCTCTATGACCTGCCGTGGTACCTGGTGATAGGTACGTCCGCCGCAGGCAAAACTTCGCTGCTCACCCGCTCCGGCTTATCGGCCAGCCTCGCCAGCGGCGCTAGCGACCGTGACAGCGGGACCGGGACCGATACCGGGACCGGCCACTGCGATTGGTACTTCAGCCCCGAAGCCGTGATGATCGACACCGCCGGCCGTTACCTTCGGGACGACCAGTCGGCCAGCGAGTTCGCGGCCTTCCTGCGATTGCTCAAAAAGCAGCGTGGCAAAGCCGCGATCAATGGCCTGGTATTGGTAGTGAGCCTGCCGGAACTGCTCGCCGCCAGCGCCGCCGAGCGCCGCGACCTGGCCACCCGGCTGGTCGCTCGGGTGGAGGATTACGCCGATTGCCTGCAGGTCAGCCCGCCGATCTACCTGATGCTGAGCAAGACCGACCAACTGCCGGGCTTCAGCCAGGCCTTCGCCGCTCTCGATAACGATCAGCGCCAGCAGCCGCTTGGCATGACCTTCGGCGTTAATGAGTTCCGCGCCGAGAACGTGCACACGCTGCTCGACACCAAGCTCGCCAACTTGCAGCGGCACATTGAGCGTCATGTGGACGCGCGGGTGGCCGCCCTGGGCTCGGATGTGGACAGCGCACTGTTGAGCTTCCCGAACTACTTCGCCGAATTGGCGGCGGTGCTGGAACAGCTACTGGAGCCTTTCGCCCAGCGGCGCCCGCAGCGGATGCCCTTGTTGCTGCGCGGGCTATATTTCACCAGTGCGTTGCAGACCGGCGACCATCTGCGCCACGTGTACGAAGACGGCATCGCCGAAGCCTTCGCGCTGCAACCGGCGAATGACCTGGGCGAGCCGCTGCAACTCCGCGGCCGGGCAGCAGGCGACCGCGGTTACTTCATCACCGATACCTTCCGCCGGGTGATTTTCCCAGACAGCGACCTGTCGCTTTATCAGTGGCGGGCGGGCCGCGCTCGGGGAGTGGGCCCGGCCGTCATTGCCGCGGCCGTGCTTGGTGGGCTGGCGTTGGTCGGCTGGCAGGGCCTGGCGTTCAAGAACAACCGGCAGTGGCTGGCGGCACTGCACCAGCCACTGACTGAGCTGCAACAGGCGCCAGACCGCGACCAACGGCTGGCCTCCGGGCAAGGCTTGGAGCTGCTGCGGGCCCCGTTGGCGACGATGGAGCATTACCGCGCGCAAGGCGTTCCGCTGCGGCTCAGCGCTGGCCTTTATCGCGGCGACGACCTGTACCCGGCTACGCAACAGGCCTACCTGCGCCAATTGCGTAGCCAGGCATTGGAGCCGATTGCCCTGAAGCTGCAAATGCAAATGCGCCAGTTCAATGACTTCGCCACCGCACTGGAAAACCGGGACAGCTTTGCGCCTGTTCCGTCCAAGGCCCGCACCCAGCCTCGGCTTCCGGGGCAGGAAGTGCTCGGGCAAGCGGCGCGGGCATTCGCCGCAGGCGCCACTCGGCCCAGTTCATTCAGCAGCCTTGCACGCACCCCAAGCGATGCAACCGCGCGCCTGGGCGTGATGGTGAAAAACAGTGTTGGCCAGGCTCGCGGCGATACGTTGGCGGCCCTGCGCAAACCGGCCAGCGGCGGCGACGCTGTGCAGCCGGCCAGTGGCGGCCTGTCGTTGTCCGAAGCCATGCTCGGGCGCCTTAACGAACAGCAAGTGGCATCAGTCATCGATGCCTATAACGCGCTGAAGCTTTACCTGGTGCTGACCCAACCCCAGGCGCATCCGGAGGCCGAGTTCGTCGCCGCCACGCTACCGGCGGCCTGGGCCAGCACGGCCAGCGAACACGGCCCTGTCAGCGACGCAGCGATTCGCGCCAACACACCTATCTATCTGGCGCTGCTGGGCAATGGCCAAGCCCCCGCCTTGCCGCGTAACGAGCAACTGGTCAGCGAAACCCGCGAGCGCTTGAAGGACTTTATGATTTCCAGCTCGCTGGTGGATCGTGAGTACCTGCGCCTGCAACTGGAAGCCAGCCGGCAGTTCCCACCCCTGGGGATGGCCGACCTGGTGCCGCAGCCCGGCCGGCAGTTGTTGGCCGGTGGCGAGGTCGTTCCGGCGATCTACACGCGCCAAGGCTGGGAAACCTTCGTGAAGCCTGAGCTGATCAAACTGGTCTCGGGCAACCTGCGCAACGAAACCGACTGGGTGCTAGATGGCGAAGGCGGTGACAGCGTGGTGCAGAAGGCTAACTTCGTGCGCGAGTTCATGGCCCGCTACAAACGCGACTATGCCGCGGCCTGGTATGCGCTGATCAACAGCGTCACCGTGCGCCCCTTCAATGACATGAGCACTGCCATTCAACGGCTGTCGTTGCTCAGCGACGTGCAAAATGCCCCGGTCAAAAACCTGCTGGCGGCGGTCAACGACAACACCCAGTGGGACCTGCCCGCCCCTCGCGGCCCCGAACCCGCCGGGATCAAGCGCGCTGATGGGTTCTGGAGCAAGGTCAGCGGCATCTTCGAGGCGCAGGAAGCGTCGCCGGAGTTGTCGATATCGCCACTGCCGGCAGTGGATGACGGCAGCCTGGCCAAGCGCTTCGAGTCGGTCTCGCGGATGTTCGCCGCGCAGAACGCCGAAGGCGCCGACAGCACGGTGATGGACCGTTACCTGGCTGCGCTGCGCAAGCTCAAGGTGCGCCTGAACAACATCCAGCGCTCCCAGGATGTAGGTAAAAGCAGCAAGCAGTTGATCAGCGAAACGCTCGAAGGCCAGCCTTCTGAGGTGACCACGGTGCGCAACTACGTGGAAGCCGCGGTGGACACCAGCCAGGACGGCCTGGCCAGCGCCTTGCAAGGCCTGTTCAGCCTGCCGATCCGCTACACCTGGGAAACCTTGCGCGCGCCCGCTGGAGAACAGATCAGCAAAGCCTGGGCGCAGCAGATTGCCAAGCCATGGGACCAGGTGCTCGCTCATCGCTACCCGATTGCCAGCGGCAGCGACAACGAAGCCTCGGTCAAGGACCTGCAGCGCTTCGTGGACCCCGATGCCGGCCTGTTGCCCAGCTTCAAACGCAACGAAATCGGCAACCTGGCCGGTGGCGAAGGCCTGGGCGCCGGCAGTGGCAAGGCCGCGCCGCTGGTGAACCCGAACCTGGTCACCAGCATCGACAAGGCCAGCGCCTTGGGCCAGGTCATCGCCAGCCTGTCCGACCGTGACAATGGCTTCGAAATCATGCTGCAGCCGTCGGCCTACTTCACCGACATCCTCTTCACCCTGGACGGCCAGGTGCAGCACTACCGCAACGGCAAGGCCAGCTGGAATCGCTTCTCCTGGCCGGGAACCACCACCACGCCCGGAGCACGGCTGGATGTGATCACACTGACCGGCGAGCGCATTACGGTGTTCGATTATCCGGGCCGCTGGGGCCTGCTGCGCATGAGCGACAGCGCCCGCGTAGAAGACCTGGATGGCATTCAACAGCGTTTGAGCTGGAACACGGCGAATGGCCCAGTGAGCCTCACGGTCCGCAACTATGGCGGCGTGAAGCTCACTGACCTGGCGAACGTCAAGGCGCTGGGTGCGCTCAGCCAGGCGGACGGGCCCAGCAAGTGAGCCAACAAATGGACCGCACTTTTGATGGGGTGCTCGGCCGCTGCGCCGACGCACCGGATGTGACGCCTGTATGAACAAGGTCAAGTACTACTGCTTGCGCTATCAGCCGTACCTGTTAGGGGCGGTTTTTTTCCTGACCACCTTCGCGGTATGGGGGCTGGGGCGTGCCCTGGGGTTTGGCTCGCTCAACAGCTTGCTCAGCGGAGTCGGCGTGTTCCTGCTGCTATCGGCGGGGTATGTGCTGTTGCTTTACCGTGGCGTGTCTCGCCATCCTGGCCTGGAGCACTTGCGGCATAGCGATGCCGAGCAAGTGGTGCTCAATGCCAGTGTTGCGGACCGCGAGGAGATCAGCGAGCTGCGCGAGCGGCTACGGCAGGCTGTCACCCGGCTGCACAGCACGGCACCCGGTGGCTCAAGCCCCCGGGATGCGCTCTATGCCTTGCCTTGGTACCTGGTGATGGGTGAGCCGGGCGCAGGCAAAAGCACCCTGCTGGCGCAGTCCGGGCTTAACTTTCCTTACGTCGAACGCGCCCCGGTACAAGCGGCCACCGGCACGCGCAGCTGTGACTGGCTATTGAGCGCCGAGGCGGTGTTGCTCGATACCGCCGGGCGCTATATGGAAGATCCGCAAGCCGCCGGCAAATGGCGAGGCCTGCTCCAACTGCTGCGCCAGGAGCGCCCCCGGCAACCGCTCAATGGCTTGATCGTTGCCGTGAGCATCGAGGACATCTTGCACCGCAGCGGAGACGAACAGGCCCGTATCGCCAAGCGCCTGCGCGAGCGCCTTCAGGAAACCCAAACGGTGCTCAAGGCGCGCCTGCCGGTGTACCTGGTGTTCACCAAGTGCGACCTGATACCGGGCTTCGCTTCCTTCTATGGGCAACTGAGCACTGCTGCCCGTGACGAGGCACTGGGCAAGACGTTCTCCCACAAGGGCTATGAGCACACCGACTGGAGCGTGCGCTTCGGCCTGGCCATGGATGAGCTGGCCACTTATTGGCAACAAGTGACCGCGCACAAGCTGGCGCTTCAGGACATTCAGGCCACTCGCCAAGATCCAGCCCTCTACCGCCTGCCGCTGGAGCTGTCAGCGCTCAAACCTCGGTTGCAGCGGTTCGTCGACACCCTGCTGCGAGCCAACCCGTACCAGGGCGCGGAATTGCTGCGTGGCTTCTATCTCACCAGCGCCTTGGACGGTAACCACGCGGAAACAGGCGTGCATGTGCAGGGAGTCATCGAGCGTTTCTCGCTGGCCACCGAGCCACCGCAGGGCAGTGCCGCAGGCCAGCCTCGCCCGTTGTTCATCAGTGGGCTGTTGCGCAAGGTGGTCATTGCCGACCAGCACCTGGTAGGCCTATACACCTGCAACCGCCAGGCGCAACGGCGCAAGGCAGCGAGGATCGGCGGCGCCAGCCTTGCCGCGCTGGTGTTGTGCGGCCTATGGGGCTGGGCATGGTGGAACAACACGCAAAGCCTTCTGGCGATCCGTACCGAGCTGGCGGATGCCGCCACCGCGGACAGCGCCACCAAGGGTCAGTACACCTCTTGGCAAACCCTCGACCGCCTGCGCTTCTGGAGCGCGCACTACTATGCCCAGCACCATGACGGCGGCGTGCCGCTCACGCTGCGCATGGGGCTGTACCAAGGGCACGCCGTGGAGCCGCTATTGCGTGAGCGCTATTTCGCCAGGCTCGAGCAGGTAATGCTGCGGCCCACGGCCGACAACCTCACCCGCTCCCTTGCCTTGCTGCCCACCATCAAGGTGTACCAGCGCACCGCCAAGGGCCTGCAGCCAGTTACCAGCTTGGACAGCGTGGAACCCAAGGCACTGCCGGCCGATAACAGGGCCCAATCGGTGGCTGACTTCGGCAAGGCCACCTTGGCCACCTATGTGATGCTCACCCGTGCCCAGCGCGAACAGGCCGACCCGGCGTTTCTCAAAGCCAGGATGCCTGACTACTGGTACCCGGCGATTGCCCGCCAGGTGGCGAGCAGCGTGAACGCGCGGCAGGACTACGAATTCGCCAGCCGACAGATCGACTTCTACAGCGAGCAGATCCACGAAACGGATGTGCCTCGTATCGTCGACAACGCTTTCTTGATCTCCAGCTCGCGCAATTACATAGACAGCTTATTGAGCCAGTCGCTGCGCTCGATCGAGACCATCACGCTGGAATCGGACACCTTGTTCGCCTTCGGCCGGGCCGACTTCCAGAGCCTCAAAACCGAGGGCCAGAACCAGCTGAGCGCCATCGCCGGCAAGCTGCTCAACACCCCCAACATCGGCAAAGTCATCATCGCCGGGCATGCCGACCAATTAGGCGACCCCCAGGGCAACTTGCAGGTTTCCCGGCAGCGGGCACAGACCATCAAGACCTACCTGACCGGCAAAGGCGTGCCCGCCGAGCTGATGGTGGCGATTGGCAAAGGCAGCGAGAAGCCGCTGGTTCAGTGTGATCTGCAGCAGCCTAGGGCCCAGCTGATCGACTGCCTGGAACCTAACCGGCGAGTGGAAATTGAAGTCCGCGCGCTCAACTGAGCGCACGTCAAGGGCAAGTAATCAGCGCTTGGGTGTTTCTGAACAGAAGACCAGGGCGCGGCAACGAACCTCTCTTGGTGATCCCAAGAAGGCGTAATGAAGGCGGCGGCCGGTTACAGGCCCCTCGCCTTTAAATGAAAAAAAGGAGAAGTTAGAAATGGCATTTGACGCTTATATTCAAATCGAGGGCATCCCAGGGGAAGTTCTGGACGAAAAACACAAAGGATGGATCGAAGTGCTCGGTTATGAGTACGGCGCTACCCAAGCCACCTCGGCTACTGCCAGCTCCACCGGTGGCGCGTCCTCCGAACGCGTTGCGCTGAGCGACTTCACCATTCGCAAGGCTGTGGACAAAGCCTCGGCCAAGCTGTTTGAGGCGTGCTGCAAAGGCACTCACATCGCCAAGCTGCAGCTGAACGTTAACCGCGCGGGCGGCGACAAGGTGACCTACCTGACCATCAACATGGAAGAAGTCATCGTGTCGTCGGTGAAGGCGATCGCGGGCGGCAACCAGACCGGCGAAGACAAGGCCATCAGCGACCTGCCGATCGAAGAAATCAGCTTCAACTTCGCTCGTATCAAAACCACCTACACCCAGCAAAGCCGTACCGATGGCCAAGGTGGCGGCCAAGTTACCGGCGGCTGGGACCGCACCGCCAACAAGGTCTTTGCATAAGCCTTGCGGCGCGTACGGAGCGAGGGCGCGGAACAAAAGGCCTGAACACCGGCTGACCGCGCCCAGCCATGTTCCGTACACCGTGTAACGCGGGCGGCAGCAGCAGCCCGCAACCGGCACCGTGCCCTTTTCTTGAGGGCACGGTGTTCTTCATTACTGAGCAGAGCACGTTATGCCTGACTTTCTCAACGACCTATCCCTGGCCGAATTGACCGCGCCTATCGAGGGCGGAGCCGGCGAGGATCTGAGCTTTTCCACCCTGTTCGACCAGATCAAGGAAGCCCGCCGAGCAGACCTCCATTACCTGACCCAAGGCGACTGGCAAACCGACCTGAAAGCCTCGGACTGGGACTTGACCGTTACCCTGGCTGCCCAGGGCCTGGCCCGGCAAAGCAAGGACCTGATGCTCGCCGCATGGCTCAGCGAAGGGCTGGCGCACAAGCATCAATTCACCGGCATCACCTTCGGCCTGACCCTTGTAGAACAGTTGCTGGAGCTTTTTTGGCCCGGCCTGTTTCCATCTCTCGAGGACGGCCTCGAAGAGCGCACGGCCCGCTTGGCCTGGCTGAACACTACGCTGGCCGAGGTCGTGGGTGAGTTGCCCATTACCCAAGGGCAACACTTCGGCTTGCTGCGTTATGAGGAATCCCGCCATGTGGAAAACCTCGCATTGCAAAACCCAAAGGCCATGCAGGCCGCCCTCGACGAAGGCAAGATCAACGCCGAGACCTTCCAGCGCTCAGTGGTGCTGACGGACTCCGATTACCTTCGCCAGAAGGCGGCAGAAGTCAGTGCCTGCCTGAAGGCCTGCGAACGGTTGCAAGGCGTGGTGGACGCGTTGTTCGGCAACGAGGCGCCCAGTTTTGCCGCACTGGCTGACATCCTTCTTCGCACCGGCCTTCTGGTCGAACGCTTGCTGCGCGAACGCGGCTTGGAGCCGACCTCAACGCCTGCCCCTGCGGCCGACCGCGACAGCGCCATATCCTCAAGCGCCGACACAGCGCCGGCCCAGGCGGTCCAGGCGGCCCAAGGCACGCTGCCCGCTCCGCTGCGCACTACGCCCGCTAGCCGCGAAGAGGCCTTTACCTTGCTGGCCAATGCGGCGCAATTTTTCAAGAACAGTGAACCGCACAGCCCGGTGCCGTACCTGATCGAGCGCGCGATCAAGTGGGGCAACATGCCGCTCGAGGGTTGGCTGAGCGAGGTGATCAAAGACAGCAGCGTGGTAGATAACATCCGCGAGTTGCTGGGCACTCAGGAAGCCAAGCGCTGACGCTAACCGCCTTGCGAAGCAGAAGGCCGATACGACCTGACCAGGCGATGGCCAGCGGTAAATCAGGCACCGCTGAACGCCGGGCGGTCAGCGGTTTTTGGTCAGGCGGCTTTTACACCAGGCTGATCATGTCCGCACTCAGGTGCGAAGGGTTGAAACCGACCAGGGTGACGCTGCTGTCGCCGGCCTGGATTACGGTATCGCTACCCTGCAGGCTGGCGGCGTGGATCACCGCGTCCGTGGAAGCGAAGGTGGAGCGGGAAAATACCAGCAGGTCCGTACCGTTCTGATGAATGTTGAAGTCGGTGATCCGATCGTGGCCGAAGCCTGGCTGGTCGAAAATGAACACGTCGCTGCCCACCCCGCCACTGAGCAGATCGTTCCCTTGGCCACCCACCAGGGAATCGGCACCGGCGCCGCCATACAGCTGGTCGTCGCCACTGGCGCCCAGCAGTGTGTCGTTGCCGTCGCCCCCGTGCAGCAGGTCATTGCCGGCGCCGCCGTACAGATGATCGTTGCCTGCCTGGCCGAAGATCAGATCGCGGCCCTTGGTGCCGTTCAACGTGTCGCCCGATGCGCTGCCTTCAAGGGCTTTGTCATAGGCCTTGTCCGCGCCGAACCAGCCTTCGTAATCCAGCTTGCCGTCGGTCACGGTGTAAGCCGGGGTCAGCAATTGGCCTACGCCGGTGAGCACGCCGCCGATCAGCGGCAACTGGCCGGCGGCAGTGGCCAGGGCCGTTTCGAACTCCACGTGCTCTACGCCATGCAGTTCCTTCAGCCCGTATTGCCCGGTGGTGTCATTGAGGAACAAGGTGCCGTCACTAAGCCTGACCGCTTCGTAGTTGGAAGCGGCACCTTTGAGAAAGACCTGGTCGTCGCCCGTGCCGGCCGCGACTATGTCCGTCCCGGTGCTGACCCTGAAGCTGTCATCGCCGGCGAACCCATCGAGGAAGTCATCGTGGCTGCCGTCTTGCAGCTTGTCGCCGCTGGCGGTGCCGAGCAGGAATGCAGGCGCGCCGTAGTGGTTGGACGTGGCGCTGGCTTTATCGCTCACCCAGGTAACTCCACGGCTGATCGGGTCCAGGTTACTGATGACGATCGTGCTGTCGCGCTCGATGTAGTTGTAGAACGTTGACTGGCCGATGGTTTGGATCGGGTTGATGAACAGGCCTTCGATATGCGCCGCCCAGCCCGTGAGATTGGCGATGGAGAACGGACCGTAGGGCCAGGCGGACTGTGCATAAAGGGTGTCGAACAACACGATGTTGTCCGTGGTGGAGGCGTAGCTAGTGTCAGTGCCATGCAGGGCACCAATGACCGCGCTGCCCACGTTGGTTTGTTCGCCCGTAAGCCGGTGCACGATGTCGTTTTCGAAGCCGAAGTTGAAGATGCCATTGTCGTTGCCGACTTTGGGCGACTCCATGCCGAAGTAGTCCGAGTCTTTGAAGAAGCCGCCGGCCAGGGTGTCCTTGCCCAGGAACATGCCGTTGGTTACAGCACCGCCCTGGCTATAGCCGGTCACCAAAACGTCCTTCCCGGTCAAATGGTGGTCAGTGGCGTAGCTTTTGATGGCTTCCAGCAGATAATCGAAGCCGTGGATGTAGGAGTTGTCGATCATCGCGGGCCAACCGGCCAGGTCAACCAACGAATTGGTCCCGGCAGGGGAAAACGCCAACTTGGTGAGTTGCCCGTTGGCGTCATATTGCCCAAATACCCTGGCCTGAGCCCCGGCGACATCCCCGCCAGTGAAGCTTCCCGTCAGGTCCAGATGGGTTTTATCAACATTCAACTCAGTAGCGCTGATCTCACGCCAGCCTTTAGGCACAGAGAAGGCGTTGCCCTCCCCCAGCACCGCCCCAGGTATGTTGTAGAGTGCGCCCACGGTTGCGACACCGCTGGTGTAGGTGGCGAGGTTCCAGGCATCTGAGATAAGCGCGCGGGCGTCTTGCCCTTTGTAATCGAAAATTGCCATTCCATTCTCCTTGGGCCTGGCTTGCCGCGCCCAACGCGTTAGGCGTTAGAGCGGCGTCAGGCAAAACATCCTGCATTGAAGTTATTGTCTATGCGTTTGTTTTCCAATGCACTCCGACGACATCTGCGGGCTGTGCAGACGAGAAGCGCCTGAGAACTGTAGCTCAGGAGAGGAATGCGGATGTATAAAATGGCAATAAGGAGTGGTGAGTTCTTATAAGCTTTGTTGAAACTTTATTTTCACAAAACAACTTTCAAAGGCTTTATTAAGTAACGCCACCCCTTACGTCCTGATTAGAAGAATTATTCCAGCCCTTTTAAACAGCTGTAAAAACGCAAAGCCCCCGCATTGCGGGGGCTCGGTCAAACTTCAAACCTGCAAGATGGACCTCAGAACGGAATATCATCATCAAAGCTGTCGAAATCAGCTGGCGGCTGCTGCGGCGCGGATTGCTGCGGCGCAGGGCGAGACTGCTGTGGCTGCGACTGTGGCCGTGGCGCTTGCTGGCGAGGCGCTTGCTGGTTGTAGTTGCCACCGCCTTGGCCCTGCTGGTCGCCTTGCGGCCGGCCGCCCAGCAACTGCATGGTGCCTTGCATGTCAACGATGATTTCCGTGGTGTAACGCTTGATGCCGTCTTTTTCCCACTCACGGGTCTGCAGCTTGCCTTCGATGTAAACCTGCGAGCCTTTGCGCAGGTATTCACCGGCAATTTCCGCAACCTTGCCGAACAGGGAAACGCGGTGCCATTCGGTGCGTTCTACCTTCTGGCCGCTTTGCTTGTCGGTCCACTGTTCGCTGGTGGCCAGGCTCAGGTTGGTCACCGCGTTGCCGTTGGGCAGGTAGCGTACTTCAGGATCCTGACCGCAAGTGCCGACCAGTATGACTTTGTTAACCCCGCGGGCCATAACGTTCTCCTAGGCGTCGCACGTGCTCTGGCGCGGGTTTACCAACGCGTCTAAAGCAGTACGATCCAAAATTTTCGTATCCAGTTTGATGTAAACAGCGGCCTCATCGGCCACCACCACGGCGTCTGTCACCCCTGGGACGGCCATCAGCCGCTCGCTCAGCCCGACATCACGCACCGATTCGGGCGAAAGCGGCAGGCGCAGGCTGGTGACATAAGGTGGTTCACGCATACTAACAGCAATAGCTATCCACAGCATGAGCAATGCCGCGCAGCCCAGGAAGACCCCACTCAAGCCGCCATGCTCGAACATCCACCCACCGAGGATCCCGCCCAGCGCCGCCCCCAGGAACTGGCTGGTGGAATAAACCCCCATGGCGGTGCCCTTGCCCCCTGCTGGCGAGACCTTGCTCACCAGCGACGGCAGTGAGGCTTCAAGCAGGTTGAATGCGGTGAAGAACACTACGGTCCCGATCACCAGGGCGGCAAGGCCTTGGGCGAAGGCCCAGAAGTACAGCTCGACCAACGCCAATACGATGATGGCCCCCAGAAGCACGCGTTTCATTTTGCGCTTCTTTTCGCCGTAGATAATGAACGGGACCATCGCAAAGAATGAAACGAACAAAGCGGTGAGGTACACCCACCAGTGCTGCTCCTTGGGCAGGCCCGCGCGCTGCACATACGCCAGCGGCAGGGCGACGAAGCTCGACATCAGGATGGCATGCAGGATGAAAATGCCCGCGTCGAGGCGCAGCAGGTCCGGGTGGCGCAAGGTTGGGCCGATGGCCTGGCGCGCCACACCGGACTCGCGATGATGTAGCACCCGGGTGGAACGCGGCACTACGAAGGCGACGATGAGCATGCCCAGCAGGGCCAGCAGCCCGGTGGCGAAGAACAACCCTTTAAGCCCAAATGCACGGGTGAGCAAAGGGCCGACGACCATGGCGACGGCAAAGGACAGCCCGATGCTCATGCCGATCATGGCCATGGCCTTGGTGCGGTGCTGCTCGCGGGTCAGGTCCGAGAGCAGCGCCATGACCGCCGCGGAGATCGCTCCGGCCCCCTGCAGCACACGGCCGAAGATCACGCCCCAGATGCTGTCGGCCTGGGAAGCGACGAGGCTGCCGATGGCGAAGATCACCAGGCCTACATAGATCACCGGCAGGCGGCCCACTCGATCGGAGATCATTCCGAAGGGGATCTGCAACACCGCCTGGGTCAGGCCATAGGCGCCAATGGCCAGGCCAATCAGCGGCAGCGTGGCGCCAGACAGGTCCATGCCATAGGTGGCCAGCACCGGCAACACCATGAACATGCCCAGCATGCGAAAGGCGAACACCAGCGCCAGGCCGGCGGCGGCACGGGTTTCGCCGCCGCTCATGCGTTCGCTGTGGAGATCTTGCATGGATATACCTCGTGTGAACCGGCCGAGATTCTACCAGTCCGATCGTTTAACGGCACATTGAGTGACGCTATGCCACATGAACGGATCTTCATGGCTAGTGCCACGTTGACCTGGCCCCTTGGGCCCGCAGCGCGCCGGAAAGTGCAGTTTGCCCGGCCCGCCCCGTATACTTCCCTGTTTATGCCCGCCGAGCGAGGCCGCCTTGGACAAGATCCTGATTCGTGGGGCACGCACCCACAACCTGAAAAACATTGACCTGACCCTCCCGCGCGACAAGTTGATCGTCATCACCGGCCTCTCCGGCTCGGGCAAGTCCTCCCTGGCGTTCGACACCCTTTATGCCGAGGGCCAGCGGCGCTATGTGGAGTCGCTCTCAGCCTACGCGCGGCAATTCCTGTCGATGATGGAAAAACCGGACGTCGACACCATCGAGGGGTTGTCCCCGGCGATTTCCATCGAGCAGAAGTCCACTTCGCACAACCCACGCTCTACCGTTGGCACCATTACCGAGATCTACGACTACCTGCGCCTGCTTTACGCTCGCGTGGGCACTCCGCGCTGCCCGGACCATGACACTCCGCTGGAAGCGCAGACCGTGTCGCAGATGGTCGACCTGGTCCTCGCCGAGCCCGAAGGGCGACGGCTGATGCTGTTGGCGCCGGTGATCCGCGAACGCAAGGGCGAGCACCTCGGTGTGCTGGAAGAGCTGCGCGCCCAGGGCTTTGTGAGGGCTCGCATCAACGGCAAGCTGCATGAGCTGGACGAAGCGCCGAAGCTGGACAAGCAGAAAAAGCACAGCATCGATGTGGTGGTAGACCGCTTCAAGGTTCGCGCGGACCTGCAGCAGCGGCTGGCCGAATCCTTCGAAACCGCGCTAAAGCTGGCCGACGGCATCGCCCTGGTCGCCCCCATGGATGAGGGCGACACCGGCGAGGACATCATTTTCTCCGCTCGTTTCGCCTGCCCTGTTTGCGGCCATGCGATCAGCGAGCTCGAGCCCAAGCTGTTCTCCTTCAACAACCCGGCCGGTGCCTGCCCCACCTGTGACGGGCTTGGGGTCAAACAGTTCTTCGACTCCAAGCGGCTAGTCAATAACGAGCTGACGTTGGGCGAAGGCGCTATCCGCGGCTGGGACAGACGCAACGTATATTACTTCCAGATGCTGGGGTCGCTGGCCACTCATTACAAATTCAGCCTCGAGAAGCCCTTCGGCGAATTGCCCGCGGAGAAGCAAAAGCTGTTGCTGTACGGCAGCGGCCGCGAGAACGTGGACTTCAAATATCTCAATGACCGCGGCGATATCGTCAGGCGCTCGCACCCCTTCGAGGGCATAGTGCCGAACCTGGAGCGGCGCTATCGGGAAACCGAGTCGGCCAGCGTACGCGAGGACCTGGCCAAGTACCTGAGCACCCAACCCTGCCCGGAATGCCGCGGCACCCGCCTGCGCCGGGAGTCCCGCCACGTGTGGGTGGGCGAAAAAACGCTGCCTGCGGTCACCGGGTTGCCGATCGGCGAAGCCTGGGATTATTTCGGCGGTTTGCAGCTGACGGGGCGCAAGGGCGAGATCGCTGACAAAATCCTCAAGGAGATCCGCGAACGCCTGCAGTTTCTGGTGAACGTAGGGCTGGACTACCTCACCCTCGACCGCAGCGCCGACACCCTCTCTGGCGGTGAAGCGCAGCGCATCCGCCTGGCCAGCCAGATCGGCGCGGGCTTAGTGGGGGTGATGTACATCCTCGATGAGCCGTCCATTGGGTTGCATCAGCGGGACAACGACCGCTTGCTCGCCACACTCAACCACCTGCGCGACATCGGCAACACTGTGATAGTGGTCGAGCACGACGAGGATGCTATTCGCCTCGCCGACTATGTGGTCGACATCGGCCCTGGCGCGGGGGTCCATGGCGGTGCCATCGTCGCCGAGGGCACGCCCGATGAGGTCATGGCCCATCCGGATTCGCTCACGGGCGCTTACCTATCTGGCCGCAAGAAAATCACGTACCCGGCCAAACGTACCCCACGCGACAAAAAGCTTACGCTGAGCATCAAGGGCGCCCGCGGAAACAACCTGCGCAATGTTGACCTGGAGATTCCCATCGGGCTGTTGACCTGCGTGACTGGCGTGTCTGGCTCGGGCAAGTCCACCTTGATCAACAACACGCTATTCCCGCTCAGCGCCACGGCCCTCAATGGCGCTACCACGCTCGAGGCCGCTGCGCACGACAGCATCGATGGGCTGCAACACCTGGACAAAGTGGTGGACATCGATCAGAGCCCGATCGGCCGCACGCCGCGTTCCAACCCGGCGACCTATACCGGGCTGTTCACGCCCATCCGCGAGTTGTTCGCCGGCGTTCCGGAAGCCCGTGCCCGCGGCTATGGCCCAGGGCGCTTCTCGTTCAACGTCAAGGGCGGCCGCTGCGAAGCATGCCAAGGCGATGGCTTGATCAAGGTGGAAATGCACTTCCTGCCAGACATTTATGTGCCTTGCGACGTGTGCAAGAGCAAGCGGTATAACCGCGAAACGCTGGAGATCCGCTACAAGGGCAAGAGCATCGACGAAGTGCTGCAAATGACCATCGAGGAAGCCCGTGAATTCTTCGACGCGGTGCCGGCGCTTGCTCGCAAGTTGCAAACGCTGATGGATGTGGGCTTGTCGTATATCAAGCTAGGGCAATCAGCAACCACGCTTTCAGGTGGCGAAGCGCAGCGAGTGAAGCTGTCTCGTGAGTTATCCAAGCGCGATACCGGCAAAACGCTGTATATCTTGGACGAGCCCACCACCGGCCTGCACTTTGCCGACATTCAGCAGCTGCTGGATGTACTTCATCGCCTGCGCGACCACGGCAACACCGTGGTGGTGATCGAGCACAACCTTGATGTGATCAAGACGGCGGACTGGTTGGTCGATTTGGGGCCGGAGGGTGGTTCGCGCGGCGGGCAGATCATTGCCTGCGGCACGCCGGAGCAAGTGACGAAGATGGCGCAGTCTTATACCGGGAAGTACCTTAAGCCGCTGCTGGAGCGGGATAAGGTTTGAGGGCAATCCCGCTCCTGCAAGCGCTGTAGGAGCGGGCAGGCCCGCGACCCGGGGCCATGAAAGATGAGCGTTAGTTACCCATCTGCGACTGCAGGTAATTCTGCAAACCGATGCTTTTGATCAAACCCAGCTGTTTCTCCAGCCAGTAAGTGTGATCTTCCTCAGTGTCCGAGAGCTGCAGCTTGAGGATGTCCCGGCTGACGTAGTCCCGATGCTGCTCACATAAGGCGATGCCCTTGCAAAGCGCTGCACGCACCTTGTACTCGAGGCGCAGGTCGCTTTCGAGCATTTCTGGCACCGTGGTGCCCACGTCGAGATCGTCTGGGCGCATGCGCGGCGTGCCTTCGAGCATCAGAATCCGCCGCATCAAAGCATCGGCATGGCCGGCTTCTTCTTCCATTTCGTGATTGATGCGTTCGTACAGCTTGGCAAAGCCCCAGTCTTCATACATGCGGGAATGGATGAAGTACTGATCGCGGGCCGCGAGTTCGCCGGTCAGCAGCGTATTGAGGTAGTCGATGACATCTGGATGACCTTGCATGGCCCACTTCTCTTAACTTTTGACAGAAGCCTAGTGTGAACCAATGCCGTGCCGGGGTCGATGCAGCAACGGCAATAAATCGCGATTTTCTGCAAAAACCCGCTAACCGGAAGCGAAAAACCGCCTAAATGAGGGCGGTTCTTCTTCTCGTTTCGACTTACTTCAGCGATACGCCCAACACGTCGGCAATACCTCCGGCGTAGGCCGGGTCAACCATGAAGAAATGCTGCAGCTGGCGCCGCACCACGTCCTCAGTGACCCCTTGCATGGCACCGGCAATGTTGTTGATTAACAGCTGCTGCTGCTCGCCACTCATCAGCCGGAACAGGGCACGGGCCTGGCTATAGTAATCGCCGTCGGTACGATGATCGTACCGGGTGGCAGCACCGCTGATGGACAGGGGCGGCTCCGCGTAGGCAGGTACCTGTTTCGGCGCTTGGCTATAGCTGTTGGGCTCGTAGTTAGGCAGTGGGCCGCCATTACTACCGAAACGCATGGCGCCATCGCGCTGGTAATTATTAACTGGTGCCAATGGCGCGTTCACCGGCAGTTGCTGGAAGTTAGTGCCCACACGATAACGATGAGCATCGGCATAAGCGAATACCCGCCCTTGCAACATGCGATCTGGAGACAAGCCTACACCCGGGATCATGTTGCTTGGGCCGAAGGCTGCCTGCTCAACTTCTGCAAAGTAATTAAGGGGGTTACGGTTCAGTTCCAGCGTGCCGACTTCGATCAACGGAAATTCCTTTTGCGACCATACCTTGGTCACATCAAACGGATTTTCCCGGTGCTGATTAGTCTGTTCTTCGGTCATCACCTGCATGCAGACCGTCCAGCGCGGGAACTCCCCTCGCTCGATCGCGCTGAAGAGGTCGCGCTGCGCGTAGTCCGGGTCGGTGCCAGCGATCCGTGCAGCCTCTGCGGGAGCGAGGTTCTTGATCCCTTGTTGAGTTTTGTAGTGCCACTTGACCCACACCCGCTCACCCCGGGCATTCACCAGGCTATAGGTGTGGCTACCGAAGCCATGCATATGCCGGTAACCATCTGGGATACCGCGGTCACTGAACAGGATGGTGACCTGGTGTAGCGCTTCGGGGGAGTGCGACCAGAAGTCCCACATCATCTGTGAGCTCTTGAGGTTGCTCTGTGGCAGGCGCTTCTGGGTGTGAATAAAGTCTGGGAACTTCAGCGGATCACGGATGAAGAACACCGGCGTGTTGTTCCCAACAATGTCCCAGTTGCCTTCCTCGGTGTAGAACTTGACGGCGAAGCCGCGCGGGTCGCGCTCAGTGTCTGCCGAGCCACGCTCACCGCCTACGGTGGAAAAGCGCAGGAAGATTGGAGTTTGCTTGCCGACCTCACTGAACAGTTTGGCGCAGCTGAAGCCGGTAATGTTCTGAGTGACTGTGAAAGTGCCGTAAGCACCTGAACCCTTGGCGTGTACACGGCGCTCGGGGATGTTCTCCCGATTGAAGTGGGCGAGTTTCTCCACAAGGTGAAAATCGTCGAGCAACAGCGGGCCACGCGGGCCGGCAGAGCGGGAGTTCTGATTATCGGCGACTGGTGCGCCGCTGGCGGTGGTCAGGGTTAAGGTATCACTCATCTGTTGTTCTCCATCTAGCATGCAATCCGGAAGGGGCCGGTTGAGAGCAAGTATCCGGAGCTACAGCGAGACGGGCCAATTTATTAACCAAAGCCGCCTGATAGGTTTTTACTAACCACCAGACAACAAAAAACCGAGCCTAAGCTCGGTTTCTTGTAAATCGAAGCAGACCTTATTCGGCAGCTTCAACTACGCCGCCGACCGGACGGTCAACCAGCTCAACGTAGGCCATAGGCGCGTTGTCCCCAGCGCGGAAACCGCACTTGAGGATGCGCAGGTAGCCGCCTTCACGGGTGGCGTAGCGCTTGCCCAGGTCGTTGAACAGCTTGCCTACGGCGGACTTCGAACGGGTACGGTCGAAGGCCAGACGACGGTTGGCAACGCTGTCTTCCTTGGCCAGGGTGATCAGCGGCTCGGCAACGCGGCGCAGTTCCTTGGCTTTCGGCAGGGTGGTTTTGATCAGCTCGTGTTCGAACAGCGACACCGCCATGTTCTGGAACATGGCCTTGCGGTGCGAACTGGTGCGGCTTAGGTGACGACCACTTTTACGATGACGCATGGTTCATTCCTTACCGAAACTCTACGTTCGGTGATTACGACGATCAGGCCGTGGCCTTATCGTCCTTCTTAAGACTTGCAGGCGGCCAGTTGTCGAGGCGCATGCCGAGGGAAAGACCGCGGGAGGCCAAGACGTCCTTGATTTCGGTCAGGGACTTCTTGCCCAGGTTCGGAGTCTTCAACAGTTCTACTTCGGTGCGCTGAATCAGATCGCCGATGTAGTAAATGTTTTCCGCCTTAAGGCAGTTTGCCGAACGCACAGTCAACTCCAGATCGTCAACCGGGCGGAGAAGGATCGGATCGATCTCGTCTTCCTGCTCGATAACGACTGGCTCGCTGTCACCCTTCAGATCCACGAACGCGGCCAGCTGCTGTTGCAGGATGGTCGCGGCACGACGGATAGCTTCTTCCGGGTCCAGGGTACCGTTGGTTTCCAGGTCGATGACCAGCTTGTCCAGGTTGGTACGCTGCTCGACACGGGCGTTTTCCACCACGTAGGCAATACGACGTACCGGGCTGAACGAAGCATCCAGCTGCAAGCGACCAATGCTGCGGCTTTCGTCATCGTCACTCTGACGCGAGTCAGCCGGCTCGTAACCGCGACCACGAGCTACAACGAGCTTCATGTTCAAGGCGCCGTTGGACGCCAGGTTCGCGATTACGTGCTCGGGATTCACGATCTCGACATCATGATCCAGCTGAATATCGGCAGCGGTAACCACCCCCGAACCTTTTTTGGACAAGGTCAGCGTAACTTCGTCACGACCGTGCAGCTTGATAGCCAGACCTTTAAGGTTGAGCAGGATTTCAATAACGTCTTCCTGAACACCTTCGATGGCGCTGTACTCGTGGAGTACACCGTCGATCTCGGCTTCTACTACTGCACAGCCAGGCATGGAGGACAACAGGATGCGACGCAGCGCGTTGCCCAGGGTGTGGCCGAAACCACGCTCGAGAGGCTCGAGCGTGATCTTGGCGCGGGTTGGGCTGACGACCTGCACATCAATGTGGCGGGGCGTCAGAAACTCATTTACCGAAATCTGCATGGATGCACCTACTTTCTAGCCCTTACTTGGAGTAGAGCTCGACGATCAGGTTTTCGTTGATGTCGGCGGAGAGATCGCTGCGAGCCGGAACACTTTTGAAAGTGCCAGACTTCTTCTCAGTATCTACTTCAACCCACTCAACGCGGCCACGCTGGGCACACAACTCAAGGGCTTGAGCGATGCGCAGCTGGTTTTTCGACTTCTCGCGAACTGCAACCACGTCACCTGCACGAACCTGGTAGGACGGGACGTTTACAGTCTGGCCATTGACCGAGATCGCTTTGTGCGAAACCAGTTGGCGGGACTCGGCGCGAGTGGCACCAAAGCCCATACGGTAAACGACGTTGTCCAGACGGCACTCGAGCAGCTGCAGAAGGTTTTCGCCGGTGGCGCCCTTCTGGCTGGCGGCTTGCTTGTAGTAGCCGCTGAATTGACGCTCGAGCACGCCGTAGATACGACGAACTTTTTGCTTCTCACGCAGCTGGGTGCCGTAGTCGGACTGACGGCCACGGCGCTGGCCGTGGATACCCGGTGCTGCTTCGATATTGCACTTGGATTCCAGAGCGCGGACGCCGCTCTTCAGGAACAGATCGGTGCCTTCACGACGAGACAGTTTGCATTTTGGACCAATGTAACGTGCCATTTCTTACTGTCTCCTGGATTACACGCGACGCTTCTTCGGCGGACGGCACCCGTTGTGCGGGATTGGCGTCACGTCGGTGATGCTGGCGATCTTGTAGCCGCAGCCGTTCAGAGCACGAACAGCAGACTCACGACCTGGACCTGGACCCTTGACGTTTACGTCGAGGTTTTTCAGACCGTACTCCAGGGCAGCCTGGCCAGCACGTTCAGCTGCTACCTGAGCGGCGAACGGAGTGGACTTACGGGAGCCACGGAAACCCGAACCACCGGAGGTAGCCCAGGACAGGGCGTTACCTTGACGGTCGGTGATGGTCACGATGGTGTTGTTGAAAGACGCGTGGATATGGGCGATGCCATCAACCACTGTCTTTTTAACTTTTTTACGAGGACGAGCAGCAGGTTTTGCCATGACTAAATTCCTGTCGATTCGCTGGCGCGATTACTTGCGGATCGGCTTGCGCGGACCCTTACGGGTACGGGCGTTGGTCTTGGTGCGCTGACCGCGAACCGGCAGACCGCGGCGATGACGCAGGCCACGGTAGCAGCCCAGGTCCATCAAGCGCTTGATCTTCATGTTGATGTCACGACGCAGGTCACCTTCGGTGGTGATTTTCGCGACTTCGCCACGCAGCAGTTCGATTTGCTCGTCGCTCAGATCCTTGATCTTTGCAGCCGGATTTACACCGGCGTCCGCGCAAATTTTCTGCGCGGTAGTGCGACCAACACCATAGATGTAGGTCAGCGAGATAACAGTATGCTTGTTATCTGGAATGTTAACGCCTGCAATACGGGCCATTCAGTGGGACTCCAATTGACAGCTACCTGCGCCCCGGAAGCCAAGAAATAGGGCGCGAGATGATATCGCTGTAGAAACAATTAATCAACCCGGCAGCACACTAGCTGCCGGGCTTGTAGCACAACTCACAATCAGCCTTGGCGCTGCTTGTGACGTGGTTCCGCGCTGCAGATCACGCGAACAACACCTTCGCGGCGGATAATCTTGCAGTTGCGGCACAGCTTTTTCACCGATGCACGAACTTTCATCACCAACTCCTCGAACCTTATGGGCGCCTCAGCGCAGCATGCTGCTGCCGCCGTAGCCCTTCAGGTTGGCTTTCTTCATCAGGGATTCGTACTGGTGCGAAACGAGGTGGGATTGCACTTGGGCCATAAAGTCCATCACAACCACTACCACAATCAGCAACGAGGTCCCGCCAAGGTAGAACGGAACGTTTGCAGCGACCACCAGGAACTGGGGAAGCAAGCACACGGCCGTCATGTATAGAGCACCGAACATGGTCAAGCGGGTCAATACGCCATCAATGTAGCGCGCGGACTGCTCGCCCGGACGGATGCCCGGAATAAAGGCACCGGACTTCTTCAGGTTTTCCGCTACGTCTTTCGGGTTGAACATCAACGCTGTATAGAAGAAGCAGAAGAAAATGATCCCTGCGGTAAACAGCAAGATGTTCAACGGCTGACCAGGCGCGATCGACTGCGAGACGTCCTGCAGCCAGCCCATACCTTCGGACTGACCGAACCAGGCACCCAGCGAAGCCGGGAACAGCAAGATGCTGCTCGCGAAAATGGCGGGAATTACCCCCGCCATGTTCACTTTCAAAGGCAGGTGGCTGGTCTGCGCAGCAAAGACCTTGCGGCCCTGCTGACGCTTGGCGTAGTGCACCGCAATACGGCGCTGACCACGCTCGATGAACACCACGAAGCCAATGATCGCTACTGCCAGCAAACCGATGGCGATCAGGGCGAAAATGTTGATATCACCCATGCGCGCAGACTCGAAAGACTGCCCAATCGCTCTCGGAAGACCGGCGACGATACCCGAGAAAATCAACATCGAGATACCGTTGCCGACACCGCGTTCGGTAATCTGCTCGCCCAGCCACATCATGAACAGCGCGCCCGCCACGAAGGTGGAAACTGCCACGAAATAGAAGCCGAAGCCCGCGGAAAACGCGACGCCCTGGTTGGCAAGGCCAATGGACATGCCAATGGCCTGGACCAGTGCCAGGATCACGGTGCCATAGCGGGTGTACTGGCTGATCTTGCGACGGCCAGACTCACCTTCCTTCTTCAACTGCTCCAGCTGCGGGCTGATCGCCGTCATCAACTGCATGATGATCGAAGCCGAGATGTACGGCATGATCCCCAATGCAAAGATGCTCATGCGCTCGAGCGCGCCGCCGGAAAACATGTTGAACAAGCTAAGAATGGTCCCCTCATTCTGTCGGAACAGGTCCGCCAGCCGGTCAGGGTTGATGCCCGGCACCGGGATGTGTGCGCCGATCCTGTAGACGATGATCGCCAGGAACAGGAAACGCAGACGAGCCCAGAGTTCGGACAAACCCCCACTCTTGCTGAGCGCTGAGAGAGCACCTTGCTTAGCCATTTATTCCTCGAACTTGCCGCCAGCTGCTTCGATAGCCGCACGCGCACCTTTGGTGGCGGCGATGCCCTTCAGGGTGACCGCACGAGTAACCTCACCCGACAGCATGATTTTCACACGCTGTACGTTTTGGTTGATCACGTTGGCATCCTTGAGGGATTGCACAGTGACGACATCGCCTTCCACCTTGGCCAGCTCGGACGTACGCACTTCAGCGCGGTCCATGGCTTTCAGCGAAACGAAGCCGAACTTCGGCAGGCGACGGTGCAGCGGCTGTTGACCGCCTTCAAAGCCAGGAGCAATGGTGCCACCGGAGCGGGAGGTCTGACCCTTGTGGCCGCGGCCACCGGTCTTGCCCAAGCCGCTACCGATACCACGGCCCGGACGATGCTTCTCGCGACGGGAACCCGGCGCTGGACTCAGATCATTGAGTTTCATCGAATCAACCCTCGACGCGCAGCATGTAGTAAGCCTTGTTGATCATCCCGCGGTTCTCGGGAGTATCCAGGACTTCCACGGTGTGACCGATGCGACGCAGACCCAGGCCTTTAACGCACAGTTTGTGGTTAGGCAAGCGGCCGGCGGTGCTCTTGATCAGCGTAACTTTCAAGGTAGCGGACATTACAGAATCTCCTCGACGCTCTTGCCGCGCTTGGCAGCGATCGAATCAGGGGACTGCATGGCTTTCAGACCATTGAAAGTGGCGTGAACCACGTTGACCGGGTTGGTCGAACCGTAGCACTTGGCCAGAACGTTCTGAACGCCAGCAACTTCCAGCACAGCACGCATCGCGCCACCGGCGATGATACCGGTACCTTCGGAAGCAGGCTGCATGTACACCTTGGATGCACCGTGGGTGGACTTGGTGGCGTACTGCAGAGTAGTGCCGTTCAGGTCTACCTGAATCATGTTGCGGCGAGCGGCTTCCATAGCTTTCTGGATAGCTGCAGGCACTTCGCGGGATTTGCCACGGCCGAAGCCGACGCGACCCTTGCCATCACCTACCACGGTCAACGCGGTGAAGGTGAAGATACGACCGCCTTTTACGGTCTTGGCAACGCGGTTAACCTGAACCAGCTTCTCGATGTAGCCTTCGTCGCGCTTTTGATCGTTATTTGCCATAACTTAGAACTCCAGCCCGCCTTCACGAGCAGCATCAGCCAGCGCCTTGACGCGGCCGTGGTACTTGAAGCCAGAACGGTCGAAAGCCACTTGGGAAACGCCAGCGGCTTTCGCGCGCTCAGCGACCAGCTGGCCAACCTTAGTGGCGGCGTCGATGTTGCCGGTGGCGCCATCACGCAGTTCTTTGTCCAAGGTCGAAGCGCTTGCCAGGACCTTGCTGCCGTCGGCCGAGATGACCTGGGCATAAATGTGCTGCGAAGAGCGATACACGCACAGACGCACAGCCTCGAGCTCGTGCATTTTCAGGCGTGCTTTGCGAGCGCGACGCAGACGAGTAACTTTTTTGTCGGTCATTTGCTAGGCCCTACTTCTTCTTGGCTTCTTTACGGCGGACGACTTCATCCGCGTAACGGACACCCTTGCCTTTGTACGGCTCTGGACGACGGAAGTCGCGGATTTCCGCGGCAACCTGGCCCACGAGCTGCTTGTCGATACCCTTGATCACGATATCGGTCTGGCTTGGAGTTTCAGCGGTAACGCCTTTCGGCAGCTGATAATCAACCGGGTGCGAGAAACCGAGTGCCAGGGACAGAACTTCGCCCTTGGCCTGAGCCTTGTAACCTACGCCGACCAGCTGGAGCTTGCGCTCGAAGCCTTGGCTTACGCCCTGCACCATGTTGTTGACCAGTGCACGGGTGGTGCCGGCCATTGCGCGAGTCTGCTGATCACCGTTACGAGCGGAGAAGCGCAGTTCGCCACCCTCTTCGACGATTTCAACAGATGCGTGAACGTTCAGCTCGAGGGTACCTTTGGCACCTTTGATCGACAGTTGCTGACCGGCGAATTTAACTTCTACGCCAGCAGGCAGCCTGACGGGGTTCTTAGCGACGCGAGACATGCTTATCCCCCCTTAGAACACAGTGCAAAGGACTTCGCCGCCGACACCGGCAGCGCGCGCAGCACGATCAGTCATCACACCTTTGTTGGTGGAGACGATGGATACGCCGAGGCCGCCACGAACTTTTGGCAGATCGTCGACGGATTTGTACTGACGCAGGCCAGGACGGCTGACGCGCTTGACTTCTTCGATAACCGGACGGCCTTCGAAGTATTTCAGCTCGATGGACAGCGAAGGCTTGGCTTCGCCGCTGACCTGATAACCCGCGATATAGCCTTCGTCCTTCAGAACTTTGGCTACCGCAACCTTCAAACTGGAAGAAGGCATGCTGACGACGGACTTTTCAGCCATCTGGGCATTACGGATGCGAGTTAGCATGTCCGCTAACGGGTCCTGCATACTCATGGGCTAGACGCTCCTGATACATAAAAAACGAGCCTTTCGGCTGCAAAAATCGCCTGACGATCGCCCAAGGCAAAGCCCGGGCTCAGGCGAGCCGGTCATTCTAGACACACCTCAGAAACGAATCAAGCCCCATAAGGGGCTTGATTGTGTTGCGTGACCAGCGGCGAGCGAACCCGCCGCGGTTTGCGACTTACCAGCTAGCCTTGACCAGGCCTGGTACGTCACCACGCATTGCAGCTTGGCGCAGCATGTTACGCGCCAGGCCGAACTTACGGTATACACCGTGAGGACGACCGGTCAGGCGGCAACGGTTGCGCAAACGCGAAGCGCTAGCGTCACGAGGTTGCTTCTGCAGAGCGACGCTGGCTGCCCAACGCTCTTCTGGAGTTGCATTCAGGTTGACGATGGTCGCTTTCAGCTCGGCACGCTTTTTAGCGTACTTGGCTACCGTTTGCTGACGCTTCAGCTCACGGTTTTTCATACTGGTCTTAGCCATTATCCGACTCCTATCAGTTACGGAACGGGAACTTGAATGCACGCAGCAGAGCGCGGCCTTCGTCGTCCGAACGTGCGGTAGTGGTCAGGGTAATGTCCAGACCGCGCAGAGCATCGATCTTGTCGTAATCGATTTCCGGGAAAATGATCTGCTCTTTCACGCCCATGCTGTAGTTGCCGCGACCATCGAAGGACTTGGCATTCAGGCCGCGGAAGTCGCGAACCCGAGGCAGGGAGATAGACAGCAGGCGATCCAGGAACTCGTACATACGATCGCGACGCAGGGTAACCTTGACACCGATCGGCCAGCCCTCACGCACCTTGAAGCCTGCAATGGATTTGCGAGCGTAGGTGACGACAGGCTTCTGGCCAGTGATCTTTTCCAGGTCAGCAACAGCGTGCTCGATGACTTTCTTGTCACCGATCGCTTCGCCCAGACCCATGTTCAAGGTGATCTTGGTAACGCGCGGAACTTCCATCACGTTCGCCAGCTTAAGTTCTTCCTTAAGCTTCGGAGCGATTTCCTTCCGGTAAATCTCTTTCAGTCGTGCCATTGTCTTCTACCTAGCAGTGTTCAAGCATCAACCGCTTTCTGGGTCGACTTGAAGACACGAATTTTCTTGCCGTCTTCTACCTTGAAGCCAACGCGGTCAGCCTTGTTGGTTTCACCGTTGAAAATGGCAACGTTGGAAGCGTGCAGAGGCGCTTCTTTCTCGACGATACCGCCTTGAATGCCAGCCATCGGATTCGGCTTGGTATGGCGCTTCACCAGGTTCACACCGCCAACGACCAGACGGTCGTCAGCGAGAACCTTCAGCACCTTACCGCGCTTGCCCTTGTCTTTGCCGGCGATCACGATGATCTCGTCGTCACGACGAATCTTTTGCATGTCGGATCTCCTTACAGCACTTCTGGGGCGAGCGAGACGATCTTCATGAACTTCTCAGAACGAAGCTCACGGGTCACTGGCCCAAAGATACGGGTGCCGATCGGCTCTTGCTTGTTGTTCAGCAGAACAGCAGCGTTGCCGTCGAAGCGGATGATGGAACCATCAGCGCGGCGCACACCGTGACGGGTACGTACGACAACAGCGGTCATCACCTGGCCTTTCTTGACCTTGCCGCGGGGAATCGCTTCCTTCACGGTAACTTTGATGATGTCACCAATGCCGGCGTAACGGCGGTGCGAACCGCCGAGAACCTTGATGCACATTACGCGACGAGCGCCGCTGTTATCGGCCACATCGAGCATGGATTGAGTCTGAATCATAAAATATCTCCGACCCCTAGCCCTTAGACTTCAACAGCGCGTTCAACGATTTCAACCAGGGCCCAGTTCTTGGTCTTGGCGACCGGACGGGTTTCACGGATGGTGACCTTGTCACCAACGTGGCACTGGTTGTTCTCGTCGTGAGCGTGCAGCTTAGTCGAACGCTTGACGTACTTACCGTAGATCGGGTGCTTAACGCGACGCTCGATCAGAACGGTGATGGTTTTGTCCATCTTGTCGCTGACGACTCGGCCAGTCAGCGTGCGGACGGTTTTTTCGGCTTCAGCCATGATTACTTACCTGCCTGCTGGTTGAGCACAGTTTTCACGCGAGCGATGTCACGCTTCACTTGCGAGAGCAGGTGAGACTGCCCCAACTGGCCAGTTGCCTTCTGCATACGCAGATTGAACTGGTCGCGCAGCAAGCCGAGCAGTTGCTCGTTCAGTTGCTGTGCTGATTTCTCACGAAGTTCTTTCGCTTGCATCACATCACCGTCCGCTTAACAAAGGAGGTGGCGAGAGGCAGCTTTGCAGCCGCCAAGGCGAATGCCTCACGCGCCAGCTCTTCGGAAACACCTTCGATCTCGTACAGGACTTTACCTGGCTGGATCTGGGCTACCCAATACTCGACGCTACCCTTACCTTTACCCATCCGCACTTCGAGAGGCTTCTTGGAGATCGGCTTGTCCGGGAATACGCGAATCCAGATCTTGCCACCACGCTTAACGTGACGGGTCAGGGCACGACGTGCCGATTCGATCTGGCGGGCGGTGAGGCGGCCGCGAGCAACAGCTTTCAAGGCGAATTCGCCGAAGCTGACTTTGCTACCGCGCAGTGCCAGACCACGGTTGTGGCCGGTCATCTGCTTGCGGAATTTTGTACGCTTTGGTTGCAACATTTGGCGTACCCCTTACTTGGCAGCTTTTTTACGAGGCGCAGGTGCTTGAGGTTTCAGCTCTTCCTGGCGACCACCAATCACTTCGCCTTTGAAGATCCAAACCTTGACACCAATCACACCGTAGGTGGTGTGAGCTTCGTAGGTGGCATAGTCGATATCGGCACGCAGGGTGTGCAGGGGCACACGACCTTCGCGATACCATTCAGTACGTGCGATTTCAGCACCGCCCAGACGACCGCTCACCTGGATCTTGATGCCCTTGGCACCAATACGCATGGCGTTCTGTACGGCACGCTTCATGGCGCGACGGAACATTACGCGGCGTTCCAGCTGCTGAGCTACGCTCTGTGCAACCAGCATACCGTCGAGCTCCGGCTTGCGGATCTCTTCGATGTTGATGTGCACTGGCACACCCATTTGCTTGGTCAGGTCCTGACGCAGTTTCTCAACATCTTCACCTTTCTTGCCGATCACGATGCCGGGACGAGCGGTGTGGATGGTGATACGTGCAGTCTGAGCCGGACGATGGATATCGATACGGCTTACGGACGCGCTTTTTAGTTTGTCTTGCAGGAACTCACGCGTTTTCAGATCCGCCAGCAGATAATCTGCGTAGGTCCGACCGTCTGCGTACCAGACGGAGGTGTGCTCCTTGACGATTCCCAGGCGAATGCCAACGGGATGTACTTTCTGACCCATCTGATCGACTCCGTTACTTGTCCGCAACCTTGACAGTGATATGGCAAGACCGCTTGACGATGCGATCAGCGCGGCCTTTGGCACGCGGCATGATGCGCTTCAGCGAACGCCCTTCGTTGACGAAAACAGTCGACACTTTCAGGTCGTCGACGTCTGCGCCTTCGTTGTGTTCGGCGTTGGCAACGGCCGACTCCAGGACTTTCTTCATGACTTCAGCGGCCTTCTTGCTGCTGAAGGCCAACAGGTTGAGCGCTTCGCCCACCTTCTTCCCGCGAATCTGGTCGGCGACCAAGCGGGCTTTCTGGGCGGAGATGCGAGCGCCCGACAACTTAGCGGCTACTTCCATTTCCTTACCCCTTAACGCTTGGCTTTCTTGTCAGCCACGTGCCCGCGATAGGTGCGGGTACCGGCGAACTCGCCCAGTTTATGGCCAACCATGTCTTCGCTCACGAGAACCGGAACGTGTTGACGACCGTTATGAACGGCGATGGTCAGACCAACCATTTGCGGCAGGATCATCGAACGGCGCGACCAGGTTTTCACCGGCTTGCGATCGTTCTTTTCCGCCGCCACTTCGACCTTCTTCAACAGGTGAAGATCGATAAAAGGACCTTTTTTCAGAGAACGTGGCACTGTCGTATCCTCAGATTACTTGCGACGACGGACGATCATGTTGTCGGTACGCTTATTACCACGGGTTTTCGCACCCTTGGTCGGGAAGCCCCATGGCGATACCGGATGACGACCACCGGAGGTACGACCTTCACCACCACCATGCGGGTGATCAACCGGGTTCATGGCAACACCACGAACGGTCGGACGAACGCCACGCCAGCGTTTGGCACCGGCTTTACCTAGCGAGCGCAGGCTGTGCTCGGAGTTCGAGACTTCACCCAGGGTCGCGCGGCACTCGGAGAGCACTTTACGCATCTCACCGGAACGCAGGCGCAGGGTCACGTAGACGCCTTCACGAGCAACCAGCTGAGCGGAAGCACCAGCGGAGCGTGCAATTTGAGCACCCTTGCCTGGCTTGAGCTCGATACCGTGAACGGTGCTACCTACCGGAATGTTGCGCAGCTGCAGGCTGTTACCCGGCTTGATTGGAGCCAGGGCGCCGGAGATCAGCTGGTCGCCAGCACTCACGCCCTTCGGCGCGATGATGTAACGACGCTCGCCATCGGCATAACGCAGCAGGGCCAGGTGAGCAGTACGGTTCGGATCGTATTCGATGCGCTCGACAACGGCAGTGATGCCGTCCTTGTCGTTGCGACGGAAGTCGACCAGACGGTAGTGCTGCTTGTGACCACCGCCAACGTGACGGGTGGTGATACGGCCATTGTTGTTACGACCGCCAGACTTCGACTTCTTCTCGAGCAGCGGAGCGTAAGGAGCGCCTTTATGCAGCTCCTGGTTGACCACCTTGACCACGAAACGGCGGCCAGGGGAAGTCGGTTTGCATTTAACGATTGCCATGATGCACCCCTTCCTTACTCAGCACTGCTGCTGAAATCGAGATCTTGGCCTGGCTGAAGGGCGACAACCGCCTTCTTCCAGTCATTACGCTTGCCCAGACCCCGAGCGGTACGCTTGGTCTTACCCAAAACGTTCAGGGTAGTCACGCGGTCCACTTTTACGCCGAACAGCGTTTCGACGGCCTTCTTGATTTCCAGCTTGGTAGCGTCGGTCGCAACCTTGAAGACGAACTGGCCTTTCTTCTCAGCCAGACCGGTGGCCTTCTCGGATACATGCGGGCCAAGCAGAACTTTAAATACGCGTTCCTGGTTCATCCCAGCAGCTCCTCGAATTTCTTCACGGCCGACACGGTGATCAACACCTTGTCGTATGCGATCAGACTGACCGGGTCGGAACCTTGAACGTCACGTACGTCGACGTGCGGCAGGTTGCGAGCAGCCAGGTACAGGTTCTGATCAACGGCTTCGGAAACGATCAGCACGTCGTTCAGACCCAGGCCGTTCAGCTTGCCCAGCAGTTCTTTGGTTTTCGGCGCTTCAACAGCGAAGTCCTGAACCACGACCAGACGATCAGTACGTACCAGCTCGGCAAGGATGGAGCGCAGTGCTGCGCGGTACATCTTCTTGTTGAGCTTCTGCGAGTGATCCTGAGGACGAGCAGCGAAGGTAGTACCACCACCGCGCCACAGTGGGCTACGGATAGTACCGGCACGAGCACGACCAGTGCCCTTCTGGCGCCATGGGCGCTTGCCGCCGCCGGATACGTCCGAGCGGGTCTTCTGTTGCTTGCTGCCCTGACGGCCACCGGCCATGTAGGCTACAACGGCCTGGTGAACCAGGGTCTCGTTGAACTCGCCACCAAAGGTCAGTTCGGAAACTTCGATCGCTTGCGCGTCATTTACATTCAATTGCATGTCAGCTTCCCCTTAACCGCGAGCCTTAACAGCCGGACGCACAACCACGTCGCCGCCAGTAGCACCAGGAACGGCGCCCTTGACCAGCAGCAGGTTGCGTTCAGCGTCAACGCGGACCACTTCCAGGGACTGGACGGTCACGCGCTCGGCGCCCATGTGACCGGACATTTTCTTGCCCTTGAAAACACGACCAGGAGTCTGGCACTGGCCGATGGAGCCCGGAACGCGGTGGGAAACGGAGTTACCGTGGGTATTGTCCTGACCACGGAAGTTCCAGCGCTTAATGGTACCGGCAAAGCCTTTACCCTTGGACTGGCCGGTAACGTCTACCAGCTGGCCTGCTGCGAACAGTTCCGAGTTGATCAGGTCGCCTGCCTGGTACTCGCCTTCTTCAAGACGGAATTCCCAGACACCACGGCCGGCAGCTACGTTCGCCTTGGCGAAGTGGCCAGCCTGAGCTGCGGTTACGCGCGAAGCACGACGCTCGCCGACAGTGACTTGCACTGCACGATAGCCATCGGATTCTTCGGTTTTGAACTGGGTGACGCGATTCGGCTCGATCTCAATGACCGTAACCGGAATAGAGACACCATCTTCGGTGAAAATGCGGGTCATGCCGCACTTACGACCGACTACACCAATAGTCATGTTGTAAACCTCATGAGTGTACGGGGCTTTCACCCGCTATGGCCGCCCATTTCAGAGCGTTACACGACCAAGACACGGGTCTTAGCCGAGGCTGATCTGTACTTCCACGCCTGCCGCGAGGTCGAGCTTCATCAGCGCATCAACGGTTTTGTCCGTTGGCTGGACGATGTCCAGAACACGCTTATGAGTGCGGATTTCGTACTGATCACGCGCGTCTTTGTTGACGTGCGGGGAAACCAGAACAGTGAACCGCTCCTTACGGGTAGGCAGTGGAATCGGACCACGCACCTGTGCCCCAGTACGCTTCGCGGTTTCCACGATTTCCTGGGTGGATTGGTCGATCAGGCGATGGTCAAATGCCTTCAACCTGATACGAATTTGCTGATTTTGCATTGGATTTCAGACTCCAGGCTCATTCCCAACAGACGGACTACGCCCGTTAAAAGGAGGCGTGATTCTATAGACGCCCCTAACGAGTGTCAACCCAATAAAAAAGCCCCCGCTAGGCGGGGGCTCTTTGTGACGCTGGGGTATTACTCGATGATTTTGGCTACAACGCCAGCACCAACGGTACGACCACCTTCACGGATTGCGAAACGCAGGCCGTCTTCCATCGCGATGGTTTTGATCAGGGTGACAACCAGTTTGATGTTGTCGCCTGGCATAACCATTTCAACGCCTTCCGGCAGTTCGCAGTTACCGGTCACGTCAGTGGTACGGAAGTAGAACTGAGGACGGTAGCCTTTGAAGAACGGAGTGTGACGGCCGCCTTCTTCTTTGCTCAGCACGTACACTTCTGCTTCGAACTTGGTGTGCGGCTTGACCGAACCTGGCTTGACCAAAACCTGGCCACGCTCAACGTCGTCACGCTTGGTGCCGCGCAGCAGAACGCCGCAGTTCTCGCCAGCACGACCTTCGTCGAGCAGTTTGCGGAACATTTCAACACCGGTGCAGGTGGTGACGGTGGTGTCACGCAGACCAACGATTTCCAGAGGATCCTGGACCTTGACGATACCGCGCTCGATACGACCGGTTACAACAGTACCGCGGCCGGAGATCGAGAACACGTCTTCGATTGGCATCAGGAACGGCTTGTCGATCAGACGAACTGGCTCTGGGATGTAGCTGTCCAGAGTCTCGACCAGTTTACGAACGGCAGTGGTGCCCATTTCGTTGTCGTCCAGACCTTCCAGCGCCATACGAGCCGAACCGATGATGATCGGGGTGTCGTCGCCTGGGAAATCGTAAGTGCTGAGCAGGTCACGCACTTCCATCTCAACCAGTTCCAGCAGCTCAGCGTCGTCCACCAGGTCGGCCTTGTTCAGGAATACGACGATGTAGGGAACGCCAACCTGACGGGACAGCAGGATGTGTTCGCGAGTCTGAGGCATCGGACCATCAGCGGCCGAGCAAACCAGGATCGCGCCGTCCATCTGGGCAGCACCGGTGATCATGTTCTTCACATAGTCAGCGTGACCTGGGCAGTCAACGTGAGCGTAGTGACGAATGTTCGAGTTGTACTCGACGTGCGCGGTGTTGATGGTGATACCACGCGCTTTTTCTTCTGGAGCGCTGTCGATCTTGTCGAAGTCAACACGGGCCGAACCGAAAACTTCGGAGCAGACGCGGGTCAGAGCAGCGGTCAGAGTGGTTTTACCGTGGTCAACGTGGCCGATGGTGCCAACGTTTACGTGCGGTAGGGAACGATCAAATTTTTCTTTAGCCACGACAGTGAACCTCTTGCCTAAAGGGCTTGGTTAGCCTTGTTTTTTAACGAGGGCTTCGACGACATTCGACGGAGCTTCGGAGTATTTCGAGAATTCCATGGAGTAGCTAGCGCGACCCTGAGACATGGAGCGAACGTCGGTAGCGTAACCGAACATCTCGCCCAGCGGCACTTCGGCGCGAATAACCTTGCCGGAGACCGAATCTTCCATGCCTTGGATCAGGCCGCGACGACGGTTCAGGTCGCCCATCACGTCGCCCATGTAGTCCTCGGGGGTGACCACTTCCACTTTCATGATCGGCTCCAGCACCACGCCACCGCCCTTCTGGGCCAGTTGCTTGGTAGCCATGGAAGCAGCGACCTTGAACGCCATCTCGTTGGAGTCGACGTCGTGGTAGGAACCATCGAAAACAGCAGCCTTCAGGCCGATCAGCGGATAGCCGGCAACAACGCCGTTCTTCATCTGCTCTTCGATACCCTTCTGGATTGCCGGGATGTATTCCTTAGGAATCACACCACCAACAACTTCGTTGGTGAACACCAGGCCTTCGGCAATGCCTTTATCGTCTTCGTCCGCTGGGGAGAAGCGAATCCAGCAATGACCGAACTGACCACGACCACCGGACTGACGAACGAACTTGCCTTCGATCTCAACGCCCTTGGTGATCTTCTCGCGGTAAGAAACCTGCGGCTTGCCGATGTTCGCCTCGACGTTGAACTCGCGACGCATACGGTCAACGAGGATGTCCAGGTGCAGCTCACCCATACCGGAGATGATGGTCTGACCGGTTTCTTCGTCGGTCTTGACGCGGAAGGACGGGTCTTCCTGAGCCAGCTTGCCCAGTGCAATACCCATCTTTTCCTGGTCGTCCTTGGTCTTGGGTTCCACGGCTACCGAGATTACCGGCTCCGGGAAGTCCATGCGCACAAGGATAATCGGCTTGTCAGCGGAGCAGAGGGTGTCACCGGTGGTGACGTCCTTCATGCCGATCAAGGCCGCGATGTCGCCAGCGCGAACTTCCTTGATCTCTTCGCGGGTGTTTGCGTGCATCTGCACCATACGCCCCACGCGCTCTTTCTTGCCTTTGACCGAGTTGATCACGCCGTCGCCGGAGTTCAACACACCGGAGTAAACGCGGGCGAAGGTCAACGTACCAACGAAGGGGTCGGTAGCGATCTTGAACGCCAGAGCCGAGAAAGGCTCGTCGTCGTCTGCGTGACGCTCCATTTCCTGGGTCTCGTCATCCGGGTGCGAACCCTTGATGGCAGGAATATCCACAGGAGCAGGGAGATAGTCGATAACAGCGTCCAGAACCAGGGGAACGCCCTTGTTCTTGAACGAAGAACCGCAAACAGCCAGAACGATTTCGCCAGCGATGGTCCGCTGACGCAATGCGCCCTTGATTTCCTCAACGGTGAGCTCTTCACCTTCAAGGTACTTGTTCATCAGCTCTTCGTTGGCTTCGGCAGCGGCTTCGACCATGTTGGCGCGCCACTCTTCAGCCAGCTCTTGCAGCTCGGCAGGAATTGCCTCGCGGCGAGCAGCCATGCCCTTGTCTTCGTCGTTCCAGTAGACCGCTTCCATGCTCATCAGGTCGATCTGACCCTGGAAGTTGTCTTCAGCGCCGATGGCCAGCTGAATCGGCACCGGGGTATGCCCCAGGCGCTTCTTGATCTGGTCGACTACGCGCAGGAAGTTCGCGCCTGCACGGTCCATCTTGTTTACGTAAACAAGACGTGGAACGCCGTATTTGTTGGCCTGACGCCATACGGTTTCGGACTGAGGCTCAACACCGGAAGTACCACAGAACACAACGACCGCGCCGTCGAGTACGCGCAGCGAGCGCTCTACTTCAATGGTGAAGTCAACGTGGCCGGGGGTGTCGATGATGTTGAAGCGGTGCTTGTCGAACTGCTTGTTCGAGCCAGCCCAGAATGCGGTAGTTGCAGCGGAGGTAATGGTAATACCCCGCTCCTGCTCCTGCACCATCCAGTCCATGGTCGCGGCGCCGTCATGCACCTCGCCCATTTTGTGGTTTACGCCGGTGTAAAACAGTACGCGCTCGGTAGTGGTGGTTTTACCAGCATCCACGTGAGCAACGATACCGATGTTACGGTAGCGCTTAATCGGAGTTGTACGAGCCATAAAGCCCTCGCAAAGTGAGTGACGCTGATATTAGAAGCGGTAGTGCGAGAAGGCTTTGTTGGCTTCAGCCATACGGTGCACGTCTTCACGCTTCTTGACCGCAGCGCCTTTGCCTTCAGCAGCATCCAGCAACTCGCCAGCCAGGCGCAGGGCCATAGACTTCTCGCCGCGCTTACGGGCGTAGTCTACCAGCCAGCGCATGGCCAGGGCGTTACGACGGGATGGGCGAACTTCGACCGGAACCTGGTAGGTTGCACCGCCTACACGGCGGGACTTTACTTCGACCAGCGGAGCGATGGCGTCGAGAGCTTTCTCGAAGATTTCCAGGGGATCGCTGTTCTTGCGCGCTTTAACCGTTTCCAGTGCACCGTAAACGATGCGCTCGGCAACGGCTTTCTTGCCGCTTTCCATCACGTGGTTCATGAATTTGGCGAGGATCTGGCTTCCGTATTTCGGATCGTCCAGGATTTCACGCTTGGCTGCTACACGACGTCTTGGCATTGATAAGCCCTCAAACGGTCTTCAGGTTAGCCCGGGACATAAGCCCGACCTTACTCTTATCGACTCAATAAAAATGTTGACTGCAAAGTGCGGCAAGCGATCCTTACTTCGGACGCTTGGTACCGTACTTGGAACGACCCTGGTTACGGCCTTTAACACCCGAGGTATCAAGGGAGCCGCGAACGGTGTGGTAACGCACACCTGGCAAGTCTTTTACACGACCGCCACGGATCAGCACGACGCTGTGCTCTTGCAGGTTGTGACCTTCACCGCCGATGTACGAGGAAACCTCGAAACCGTTGGTCAGGCGCACACGGCAAACTTTACGGAGTGCCGAGTTAGGTTTTTTCGGCGTGGTGGTGTACACACGGGTGCACACGCCACGACGCTGCGGGCAGTTCTGCAGCGCAGGTACGTCGGATTTCTCGACGATACGCTTGCGCGGCTGACGTACCAGCTGGTTGATCGTTGCCATCTTTAAGCTCCACTGATGTCTTTCGACGCTTGTTGCCCTATTTGAAAAACAAATGGCAGGGCAAAAGCCCCGCCAAATTTAGGGGTACGAGAGTCTAAAGATCCCTCGCCCCTCAGTCAAGGCAAAGCGCGCCCTACCCTTCTGGCGCGAGCCAGTAAGGTAGGGCGCGCCAGCCCTGTCAGTTACCGCTGGAGTTCAGCGCTTCCGTCAATGCGGCTTCCACTTCACTCGCGCTCACGCGCAGCGGTTTGTCAGCTTCACGGCGACGCTTCCGCTCGCTGTGATAGGCCAAGCCAGTACCGGCTGGGATCAGACGGCCGACCACCACGTTTTCCTTCAGGCCACGCAGGTAGTCGCGCTTGCCAGTAACCGCCGCCTCGGTAAGTACCCGAGTGGTTTCCTGGAACGATGCCGCGGAAATGAAGGATTCCGTGGACAGCGATGCCTTGGTGATACCAAGCAGCACACGCGAGAACTTGGAGATGAACTTGTCCTCAGCGGCGAGGCGCTCGTTCTCCACCAGCACGTGGGTGAGTTCCATCTGGTCGCCCTTGATGAAGCTTGAATCCCCGGACTCGGCGATCTCAACCTTACGCAGCATCTGCCGCAGGATGGTCTCGATGTGCTTGTCGTTGATCTTCACGCCCTGCAGGCGGTACACGTCCTGGATCTCGTTGACGATGTACTTGGCCAGCGCGCTTACACCCAGCAGGCGCAGGATGTCGTGCGGGTCGCTCGGACCGTCCGAGATAACTTCGCCGCGGTTGACCTGTTCGCCTTCGAAGACGTTCAGGTGGCGCCACTTCGGAATCAGCTCTTCGTACGGATCGCTACCATCGTTCGGCGTGATCACCAGACGGCGCTTGCCCTTGGTTTCCTTACCGAATGCGATGGTGCCGCTGACTTCCGCCAGAATCGACGCCTCTTTCGGGCGACGGGCCTCGAACAAGTCGGCAACGCGCGGCAGACCACCGGTGATGTCGCGGGTTTTGGAGGTTTCCTGCGGGATACGGGCGATAACGTCACCCACACCCACTTGAACGCCATCCGCCACACCGACCAGAGCGTTCGCGGGCAGGAAGTACTGGGCCGGTACGTCGGTACCTGGCAGCAGCAAGTCCTTGCCATCAGCGCCCACCATCTTCACGGCCGGACGGATTTCCTTGCCAGCGGCAGGGCGATCCTTCACGTCGAGCACTTCGATGTTGGTCAAACCGGTCAATTCGTCGGTCTGGCGCTTGATGGTGATGCCTTCTTCCATGCCGACGTAGGTCACCGTACCTTTCATTTCGGTGACGATCGGGTGGGTGTGCGGGTCCCACTTGGCGACGATAGCGCCAGCGTCGACCTTGTCGCCTTCCTTCACGGAAATGACCGCACCGTAAGGCAGCTTGTAGCGCTCACGCTCACGACCGAACTCGTCCGCGATCGCCAGCTCGCCGGAACGCGACACGGCAACCAGGTTCCCGTCCAGACGCTCGACGTGCTTGAGGTTGTGCAAGCGCACCATACCGCCGTTCTTCACCTGAACGCTGTCCGCTGCGGAGGTCCGGCTGGCCGCACCACCGATGTGGAAGGTACGCATGGTCAGCTGGGTACCCGGCTCACCGATGGACTGAGCAGCGATAACGCCGACCGCTTCACCGATGTTCACCAGGTGACCACGAGCCAGGTCGCGGCCGTAGCACTTGCCGCAGATGCCGTAGCGGGTTTCGCAGCTGATCGGCGAACGCACGACGACTTCGTCGATGCTGTTGAGCTCGATGAACTCGACCCACTTCTCGTCGACCAGGGTACCGGCCGGAACGATGACTTCATCAGTGCCAGGCTTCATTACGTCCTTGGCCATGACACGGCCCAGTACACGCTCGCCCAGCGGCTCGACCACGTCGCCGCCTTCGATGTGCGGGGTCATGATCAGACCCTGCTCGGTGCCGCAATCGATCTCGGTCACCACCAGGTCCTGCGCCACGTCTACCAGACGACGGGTCAGGTAACCGGAGTTAGCGGTCTTGAGCGCGGTATCCGCCAGACCCTTACGAGCACCGTGAGTGGAGATGAAGTACTGAAGTACGCTCAAGCCTTCACGGAAGTTCGCGGTGATCGGCGTTTCGATGATGGAGCCGTCAGGCTTGGCCATCAGGCCCCGCATACCGGCCAGCTGGCGAATCTGCGCCGCCGAACCCCGGGCACCGGAGTCCGCCATCATGTACATGGAGTTGAAGGACTCCTGGTCGACTTCCTTGCCCTCGCGGTCGATGACCTTTTCTTTCGAAAGGTTGGCCATCATCGCCTTGGACACTTCGTCGTTGGCCTTCGACCAAAGGTCGATCACCTTGTTGTACTTCTCGCCCTGGGTTACCAGGCCGGAGGCATATTGGCTCTCGATCTCTTTCACTTCCTCGGTAGCGGTACCGATGATGCGCGCTTTCTCGTCCGGGATAACGAAGTCGTTAACACCGATCGAAACGCCGGAAATGGTCGAGTAGGCAAAACCGGTGTACATCAACTGGTCGGCGAAGATCACGGTTTCCTTCAGACCCACCACGCGGTAGCAATGGTTGATCAGCTTGGAGATCGCCTTTTTCTTCATCGGCTGGTTAACGACTTCGTACGGCAAGCCGGCAGGTACCACCTGGAACAACAGCGCACGGCCGACGGTAGTGTCGACGATACGGGTGTTGGTCACGCTGCTGCCATCGCGGTCGTTCACGGTTTCGGTAATACGGACCTTGATCTTCGCGTGCAAGGCGGCTTCGCCGGCGCGGAATACGCGGTCGACTTCCTGCAGGTCAGCGAAGATACGACCCTCGCCCTTCGCGTTCACGGCTTCACGGGTCATGTAATACAGACCGAGAACCACGTCCTGGGAAGGAACGATGATCGGCTCGCCGTTGGCCGGCGAGAGGATGTTGTTGGTGGACATCATCAGCGCACGCGCTTCCAGCTGAGCCTCGAGGGTCAGCGGAACGTGGACGGCCATCTGGTCACCGTCGAAGTCGGCGTTGTAGGCCGCGCACACCAGCGGGTGCAGCTGGATGGCTTTACCTTCGATCAATACCGGCTCGAACGCTTGGATACCCAGACGGTGCAGGGTAGGCGCGCGGTTGAGCAGCACGGGGTGTTCGCGGATGACTTCGGCGAGAACGTCCCAAACCTCGGGCAGCTCGCGCTCGACCATTTTCTTGGCCGCCTTGATGGTGGTGGCCAGGCCGCGGACTTCCAATTTGCCGAAGATGAACGGCTTGAACAGCTCCAGGGCCATCTTCTTGGGCAGGCCGCACTGGTGCAGGCGCAGAGTGGGGCCCACGGTGATCACGGAACGACCGGAGTAGTCCACGCGCTTACCGAGCAGGTTCTGACGGAAACGACCTTGTTTACCTTTGATCATGTCGGCCAGCGACTTCAAAGGACGCTTGTTGGAGCCGGTGATGGCACGACCGCGACGACCGTTGTCGAGCAGGGCATCGACCGCTTCCTGCAGCATGCGCTTCTCGTTACGCACGATGATATCGGGCGCAGACAGATCCAGCAGACGCTTCAGGCGGTTGTTACGGTTGATGACACGGCGGTACAGGTCGTTCAGGTCGGACGTGGCGAAACGACCACCATCGAGCGGCACCAGCGGACGCAGGTCCGGCGGCAGCACTGGCAGAACGGTCAGGACCATCCACTCTGGCAGGTTGCCAGAACCTTGGAAGGCTTCCATCAACTTCAAGCGCTTGGACAGCTTCTTGATTTTGGTTTCCGAGTTGGTCTGCGGAATTTCTTCACGCAGGCGACCGATCTCGTGCTCCAGATCAATAGCGTGCAGCAGTTCGCGGACGGCTTCGGCGCCCATGCGGGCATCGAAGTCATCGCCGAACTCTTCGAGCGCTTCGAAGTACTGCTCGTCGTTGAGCAGCTGGCCTTTTTCGAGCGTGGTCATGCCCGGGTCGATCACTACGTAGCTCTCGAAATAGAGCACGCGCTCGATATCACGCAGGGTCATGTCCATCAGCAGGCCGATACGCGACGGCAGCGACTTCAGGAACCAGATGTGGGCAACTGGCGAGGCCAGTTCGATGTGCGCCATACGCTCGCGACGCACCTTGGCCAGCGCGACTTCAACGCCGCACTTCTCGCAGATAACACCACGGTGCTTGAGGCGCTTGTACTTACCGCACAGGCACTCGTAGTCCTTCACTGGGCCAAAGATCTTGGCGCAGAACAGGCCGTCACGCTCAGGCTTGAACGTACGGTAGTTGATGGTTTCTGGCTTCTTGACTTCACCGAACGACCACGAACGGATCATTTCAGGCGAGGCAAGGCCGATACGGATGGCGTCGAACTCTTCGACTTGACCCTGGTTTTTCAGCAGATTCAACAGGTCTTTCAAGGCCTTTTCCTCCTGGCGGAGCAGGAAGCGGGGGTTAGCCCCCGCTCCCATTCACGTCGCGTGTTATTCGGTTTCCAGATCGATGTCGATACCGAGCGAACGAATTTCTTTGATCAACACGTTGAAGGACTCGGGCATGCCCGGCTCCATACGGTGATCGCCGTCCACGATGTTCTTGTACATCTTGGTACGGCCGTTCACGTCGTCCGACTTCACGGTGAGCATTTCTTGCAGGGTGTATGCCGCGCCGTATGCTTCCAGCGCCCACACCTCCATCTCCCCGAAACGCTGGCCACCGAACTGAGCCTTACCACCCAGCGGCTGCTGGGTAACCAGGCTGTAGGAACCGGTGGAACGAGCGTGCATCTTGTCGTCCACCAGGTGGTTCAGCTTCAGCATGTACATATAGCCGACAGTCACCGGGCGCTCGAACTTGTTACCGGTCCGCCCGTCGAACAGCTGCATCTGGCCGCTTTCCGGCATGTCAGCGAGCTTGAGCATCGACTTGATTTCGCTTTCCTTGGCACCGTCGAAGACTGGGGTCGCCATTGGCACGCCCGCCTTGAGGTTCTTGGCCAGGGCCAGCACTTCTTGGTCCGACAGCTCGTCGATGCTTTCGTGGCGACCGCCGATCTCGTTGTAGATCTCGTTCAGGAAACCACGCAGATCAGCGACCTGGCGTTGCTCTTCGAGCATACGGTTGATCTTCTCGCCCAAGCCTTTGGCCGCGAGGCCCAGGTGGGTTTCGAGGATCTGACCGACGTTCATCCGGGACGGTACGCCCAACGGGTTGAGAACGACGTCTACCGGGGTGCCATTGGCATCGTGCGGCATGTCCTCGACCGGCATGATCACCGAGACCACACCCTTGTTACCGTGACGGCCGGCCATCTTGTCGCCCGGCTGGATGCGACGACGGATTGCCAGGTACACCTTGACGATTTTCAGCACGCCCGGCGCCAGGTCATCGCCCTGTTGCAGCTTGCGCTTCTTGTCTTCGAACTTGTCGTCCAGCAGGCGGCGGCGGTCAACGATGTACTGCTGGGCTTTTTCCAGCTGCTCGTTGAGCGCGTCGTCGGCCATGCGCAGTTTGAACCACTGGCCATGCTCCAGACCGCTCAGCACGTCGTCGGTCAGGTCGGTGCCCTTCTTCAGGCCCGCGCCACCGTCGACAACCTGGCCGACCAGCGCGCTACGCAGACGCTCGAAGGTTGCACCTTCGACGATGCGGAACTCTTCGTTCAGGTCCTTACGGATCTGGTCGAGCTGGCTCTTCTCGATGGACAGGGCGCGAGAATCGCGCTCCACGCCGTCACGGGTGAAGACCTGTACGTCGATGACGGTACCTTTGGTGCCGGTCGGCACACGCAGGGAGGTGTCTTTGACGTCGCTGGCCTTCTCGCCGAAGATCGCGCGCAGCAGTTTCTCTTCTGGGGTCAGTTGGGTTTCGCCTTTTGGCGTGACCTTGCCGACCAGGATGTCGCCAGCACCTACTTCGGCACCTACGTACACGATACCGGCTTCGTCCAGCTTGTTCAGCGCCGCTTCACCCACGTTCGGGATGTCGGCGGTGATTTCCTCTGGGCCGAGCTTGGTGTCACGGGCCACACAGGTCAGTTCCTGAATGTGGATCGTGGTGAAGCGGTCTTCCTGAACCACGCGCTCCGACAGGCAGATGGAGTCTTCAAAGTTGAAGCCGTTCCATGCCATGAAGGCGATACGCATGTTCTGACCCAGCGCCAGCTCACCCATGTCGGTGGACGGGCCATCGGCCATGATGTCGCCACGTTCTACGCGATCACCGCGGTTAACCAGCGGGCGCTGGTTGATGCAGGTGTTCTGGTTGGAACGGGTGTACTTGGTCAGGTTGTAGATGTCCACGCCGGCTTCGCCGGTTTCGACTTCGTCGTCGCTGACGCGGACAACGATACGGCTGGCATCGACCGAATCGATTACGCCACCACGACGCGCGACCACGCATACACCGGAGTCACGGGCAACGTTACGCTCCATCCCGGTGCCCACCAGGGGCTTGTCGGAACGCAGGGTCGGTACCGCCTGGCGCTGCATGTTCGAACCCATGAGTGCACGGTTGGCGTCGTCGTGTTCCAGGAATGGAATCAGCGAGGCCGCGACCGAAACTACCTGCTTGGGCGAAACGTCCATCAGGGTGACGTCTTCCGGCGCCTTGACGGTGAACTCGTTCAGGTGACGCACGGCCACCAGCTCGTCGATCAGCTGCTTCTTCTCGTTCATGGCCGCGGAAGCCTGGGCGATCACGTGATCGGCCTCTTCGATCGCGGACAGGAAGACGATCTCGTCGGTGACTACGCCGTCCTTCACAACGCGATACGGGCTTTCCAGGAAGCCGTACTGGTTGGTGCGCGCGTAAGCCGCCAAGGAGTTGATCAAGCCGATGTTCGGACCTTCCGGCGTTTCGATCGGGCACACACGGCCGTAATGGGTCGGGTGTACGTCACGGACTTCGAAGCCCGCACGCTCACGGGTCAAGCCGCCTGGGCCAAGCGCGGACACACGGCGCTTGTGGGTGATTTCCGACAGCGGGTTGTTCTGGTCCATGAACTGGGACAGCTGGCTGGAGCCGAAGAACTCTTTCACCGCGGCCGCGACCGGCTTGGCGTTGATCAGGTCCTGTGGCATCAGGCCTTCGCTTTCAGCCATGGACAGGCGTTCCTTGACGGCACGCTCCACCCGCACCAGGCCCACGCGGAACTGGTTCTCGGCCATTTCGCCGACACAACGCACGCGGCGGTTACCCAGGTGGTCGATGTCGTCGACGATGCCTTTGCCGTTACGGATGTCGACCAGGGTCTTGAGCACGGCAACGATGTCGTCCTTGCTCAACACACCGGAACCTTCGATCTCGGTGCGGCCGATACGACGGTTGAACTTCATGCGGCCCACGGCAGAGAGGTCGTAACGCTCGGCACTGAAGAACAGGTTGTTGAACAGGGTTTCGGCGGCGTCCTTGGTAGGCGGCTCGCCTGGGCGCATCATCCGATAGATCTCGACCAGCGCTTCCAGCTGATTGCTGGTGGAGTCGATTTTCAGGGTATCGGAGATGAAAGGACCGCAGTCGATGTCGTTGGTGTACAACGTTTCGATCCGCACGACCTGAGCCTTGGCGATTTTAACCAGCACTTCGGTGGTCAGCTCGGTGTTGCATTCGGCGATGATTTCACCGGTCGCCGGGTGCACGATGGCCTTGGCAGTGGTGCGGCCAATCATGTAGTCCAGCGGAACTTCGAGTTCCTTGATACCAGCCTTTTCCAGCTGGTTAATGTGCCGCGCGGTAATCCGACGACCCTGCTCGACAATGACCTTGCCGTCATTGTCGGTGATGTCCATGGCCGCGATCTCGCCACGCAGGCGCTGCGGTACGAGCTCCAGGCTCAGCTTCTCACCCTTCACGTGGAAGATGTTGGTGGTGTAGAAGGCGTCGAGGACTTCTTCGGTGGTGTAGCCGAGGGCGCGCAGCAGCACCGAGGCCGGCAGTTTGCGGCGACGGTCGATACGCACGAACACGCAGTCCTTCGGATCGAACTCGAAGTCCAACCATGAACCGCGGTACGGAATGATGCGAGCGGAGTACAGCAGTTTGCCAGAGCTGTGGGTCTTGCCACGGTCGTGGTCGAAGAAAACGCCAGGCGAACGGTGCAGCTGGGAAACGATCACACGCTCGGTACCGTTGATAACGAAGGTACCGTTTTCAGTCATCAGGGGGATTTCACCCATGTAGACTTCTTGCTCTTTGATGTCTTTGATCGCTTTGTTCGACGATTCTTTGTCGAAAATGATCAGGCGCACCTTAACCCGCAGCGGAACCGCGAAGGTCACGCCACGAAGCACGCACTCTTTTACATCGAAGGCGGGCTCGCCCAGGCGATATCCAACGTACTCCAGGGCAGCGTTGCCGGAGTAGCTGATGATCGGGAAAACCGATTTGAAAGCCGCATGCAGGCCGACGTCGCGGAACTGATCCTTGGACACTCCCGCCTGCAGGAATTCACGATACGAATCCAGCTGGATGGCCAGGAGGTAAGGCACATCCATGACGTCCGGCAACTTGCTAAAGTCCTTGCGGATACGTTTTTTCTCAGTGTATGAGTAAGCCATCAGCGTTCCCCAGCTTGGTCACCTGCTTGTTTGGCCTCTCCCGGCGGGAGTAGCCAGAAAATCTTGCAAACCCCATGGTTTGCGTCACCCCAGCGGGGTGGATACAGCGCGCTACAGGCCTTGAAAGCAAGGACCAGTAACGGAAAAAGGCCGGTGGCATAAGCCACCAGCCATCAGCCGTCTGCTTGACGCTCGGGCCGCGGAGGCAAGGTCGAAGTTACTTGACTTCGACTTTGGCGCCGGCTTCTTCCAGGGCTTTCTTCAGAGCTTCAGCTTCTTCTTTCGAAACGTTCTCTTTCACGACGCCCAGGTCATCAACAACAGCCTTGGCTTCTTTCAGGCCCAGACCGGTGGCTTCACGTACAGCCTTGATGACGTTCACTTTCTTCTCGCCGGCTTCAACCAGTTTAACGGTGAATTCGGTTTGTTCTTCAACAACAGCGGCAGCAGCAGCTGGGCCAGCAGCGGCAACAGCAGCGGTAACGCCGAAGGTTTCTTCCATCGCTTTGATCAGCTCAACAACTTCCAGAACGGTTTTCTGGCCGATTGCTTCGATGATTTGCTCGTTAGTCAGAGACATGACTATGAATTCCTGTATTGGGGTGACAGCCTACGCAGCCATCAAATTAAACATATGATTTTGAAAGTGCTTTGCGGCCTTAGGCAGCGGTAGCTTCTTTCTGGTCGCGAATGGCCGCCAGAGTACGAGCCAGCTTGCTGGTGGCGCCTTGAATCACGCTCATCAGCCTTGCAATGGCTTCGTCGCGGGTTGGCAGCGAAGCCAACACGTCGATCTGGTTTGCTGCGAGGAACTTGCCCTCGAACGCAGCTGCCTTGATCTCGAACTTGTCCTGACCCTTGGCGAACTCTTTGAACAGACGGGCAGCGGCGCCCGGGTGCTCGGTAGAGAATGCAATCAGGGTCGGGCCTTTGAACGCGTCATTGAGAACACTGTACTCAGTGCCTTCAACAGCGCGGCGCAGCAGGGTGTTACGCACAACACGTACGTATACGCCAGCCTCGCGGGCCTCTTTACGGAGTCCGGTCATAGCGCCTACAGTCACACCACGGGCATCAGCCACGACAGCGGACAGAGCAGCTTTGGCAGCCTCGTTGACTTCAGCGACGATGGCCTTCTTGTCTTCGAGTTTAATTGCCACGGGTTTACTCCTGGTTTTTACCGTTTCATCCGATCGGAACCGAATGTCGTTTTGGTGTCTGATTCGGTAACGAATCGGGAGCACCATCTGCGTAGGCTTGTGGTTTAAGGCAAGCGCCGCCTACGGTCTTGGATAGCCCCCGCCAGGCAGGGACCCCAATCTTGCTATGCAGGCACCGCTAACGGCACCTGCTTGAGTCTTAAGCGTCCAGCGAACCTTGATCGATCACCAGGCCTGGGCCCATGGTGGTGCTCAGGGTTACGCGCTTGACGTAGATACCTTTCGAGGAAGCTGGCTTGATACGCTTCAGGTCAGCGATCAGCGCTTCAACGTTTTCCTTCAGCTTGCCAGCTTCGAAGCCGACCTTGCCAACGGAGGTATGGATGATGCCGTTTTTGTCAGTACGGTAGCGAACCTGACCAGCCTTGGCGTTTTTCACGGCAGTGGCGACATCAGGAGTAACGGTACCGACTTTCGGGTTAGGCATCAGGCCACGAGGACCGAGCACCTGACCGAGCTGACCTACAACGCGCATGGCATCAGGGGATGCGATCACGACGTCATAGTTCAGGTCGCCGCCTTTCATTTCAGCAGCCAGGTCGTCCATACCAACGCGGTCAGCGCCTGCGGCCAAAGCAGCTTCAGCGGCTGGGCCCTGGGTGAACACAGCTACGCGAACGGTCTTACCGGTGCCGTGAGGCAGAACGGTGGCGCTACGCACGACCTGGTCGGATTTACGCGGGTCAACGCCCAGGTTCACGGCAACGTCGAACGACTCGCTGAACTTGACGGTGGACAGCTCGGCCAACAGGTTAGCGGCTTCTTCGAAGCTGTATGCCTTGCCCGATTCGATCTTGGCGGCGATCGCCTTTTGACGCTTGGTTTGCTTAGCCATTACACACCCTCCACGTTCAGGCCCATGCTACGAGCGGAGCCGGCGATAGTACGCACGGCGGCATCGAGGCTGGCAGCGGTCAGATCAGCGTTCTTGGCCTTGGCGATGTCTTCGAGCTGAGCACGAGTCACGGTACCGACCTTGACGGTGTTCGGACGAGCCGAACCGCTGGTGAGGCCTGCAGCTTTCTTCAGCAGGACCGAAGCAGGGGTGCTCTTGGTTTCGAACGTGAAGCTACGGTCACTGTAAACAGTGATGATCACGGGCGTTGGCAGACCTGGCTCCATACCTTGGGTACGGGCGTTGAAGGCCTTGCAGAACTCCATGATGTTCACGCCGTGCTGACCCAGTGCCGGGCCAACAGGTGGGCTTGGGTTGGCCTGGGCGGCCTTTACTTGCAGCTTGATATAAGCCGTGATTTTCTTAGCCATGAGCTACTCCAAATTTGGGTTCAGACGCCTTTCGGCTCCCCATTTGCTTGCGTTTTATCCCGGTGACGACAAAACCCCGCAGCTTACGCCTGCGGGGTATGGGATCCGTCTCCAGTCAGACCTTTTCGACCTGGCTGAACTCGAGCTCCACCGGGGTGGAGCGACCGAAAATGAGGACTGCAACCTGCAGCCGGCTCTTTTCGTAGTTAACTTCCTCGACGGTACCGTTGAAGTCTGCAAACGGCCCATCGGTAACACGAACGACTTCGCCCGGCTCGAACAACGTTTTCGGCTTCGGCTTATCGCTGCCATCCGCAACACGACGCAGGATAGCTTCTGCTTCCTTGTCAGTGATGGGCGCCGGCTTGTCGGCTGTACCGCCGATGAAACCCATAACGCGAGGAGTATCCTTGACAAGGTGCCAAGTCCCCTCGCTCATTTCCATCTGTACCAGCACATAGCCGGGGAAGAATTTGCGCTCGCTTTTGCGCTTTTGGCCATTCCGCATTTCTACCACTTCTTCGGTAGGAACGAGGATTTCGCCAAACTGTTCTTCCATGCCTGCCAGCTTCACGCGCTCGACCAGGGAGCGCATGACATGCTTCTCGTAACCCGAGTAAGCATGCACAACGTACCAACGCTTAGCCACGGGACACCCTTAACCTACAATCAGGGAAACAAGCCAGCCCAGGAGGGAATCAAGCCCCCACAGCAGCAAGGCCATAACCAGAACGACAGCCACGACGATCATCGTGGTCTGCGCAGTCTCTTGGCGAGTGGGCCAAACGACTTTACGAATTTCGGTGCGAGCTTCCTTGGCCAGAACAAAGAACGACTTGCCCTTGGCGGTTTGAAGTGCGACGTACGCGGCAACGGCAGCAAGCACGATGAGCGCCAGCACGCGATACAGGACCGGAGCCGCGGAGTAATACTGATTACCAACAACCCCCACAACCACCAACGTAACAACGACCAACCACTTGAGCAGATCGAAACGGGTGTCAGAGGCTTCGGCCTTCGGCATCATCTGGGGAAATCCTGTGAAAAGAAAGCCAGCCACCGAAGTGAATCTGGCAGGTCAGGAGGGAATCGAACCCCCAACCTACGGTTTTGGAGACCGTCGCTCTGCCAATTGAGCTACTGACCTAAAACTGAATCAGGCCGACCATTATGCCGGCCTGACGGAGAGATTACAACCCTTTACGCGATGATCTTGGCTACAACACCAGCACCAACGGTACGACCACCTTCACGAATGGCAAAACGCAGACCGTCTTCCATCGCAATGGTTTTGATCAGGGTAACGACCAACTTGACGTTGTCGCCCGGCATAACCATTTCAACGCCTTCAGGCAGCTCGCAGTTACCGGTCACGTCTGTAGTACGGAAATAGAACTGAGGACGATAGCCCTTGAAGAAAGGCGTATGACGACCACCCTCTTCCTTGCTCAGCACATACACTTCCGCTTCGAAGGTAGTGTGAGGCTTGACCGAGCCTGGCTTGACCAGCACCTGGCCACGCTCAACGTCGTCACGCTTGGTACCGCGCAGCAGAACGCCGCAGTTCTCACCAGCACGACCTTCATCGAGCAACTTGCGGAACATCTCCACACCAGTACAGGTAGTGGTAGTAGTGTCACGCAAACCGACGATTTCCAGGGCGTCCTGAACCTTCACGATGCCGCGCTCGATACGACCGGTTACAACAGTACCGCGGCCGGAGATCGAGAACACGTCTTCGATTGGCATCAGGAACGGCTTGTCGATTACACGAACAGGCTCTGGAATGTAGCTATCCAGCGTCTCGACCAGCTTCTTCACAGCGCTGGTACCCATTTCGTTTTCATCCTGCCCGTTCAACGCCATCAGCGCGGAACCGACCACGATCGGAGTATCGTCACCTGGGAAATCGTAAGTGCTGAGCAAATCACGCACTTCCATCTCAACCAGCTCCAGCAACTCCACGTCATCTACCATGTCAGCCTTGTTCAGGAACACGACAATGTAGGGGACGCCAACCTGACGGGACAGCAAGATGTGTTCGCGAGTTTGAGGCATCGGACCATCAGCGGCCGAGCAGACCAGGATCGCGCCGTCCATCTGGGCAGCACCGGTGATCATGTTCTTCACGTAGTCAGCGTGACCTGGGCAGTCAACGTGAGCGTAGTGGCGAACAGCGGAGTCGTATTCAACGTGAGCGGTATTGATGGTGATGCCGCGAGCTTTTTCTTCTGGGGCGCTGTCGATCTTGTCGAAGTCAACCTTGGCCGAACCGAAAACTTCGGAGCAGACGCGGGTCAGAGCAGCGGTCAAAGTGGTTTTACCGTGGTCAACGTGACCAATGGTGCCGACGTTGACGTGCGGCTTGTTCCGTTCGAACTTTTCCTTTGCCATCTAACCATCCCCCGCAGAAGAATTAAGCAAGACACATGATCTATAAAACAAAGGCAGATATTTTCATATCTGCCTCTAAAATGGAGCTCTTGAGCGGATTTGAACCGCTGACCTCACCCTTACCAAGGGTGTGCTCTACCAACTGAGCTACAAGAGCGTACAAGCTGTGCAACAGCAGCAAACTTGGAGCGGGTAGCGGGAATCGAACCCGCATCATCAGCTTGGAAGGCTGAGGTTCTACCACTAAACTATACCCGCGGAGCGTGCAGCTCTCGCTAAACTGGTGGAGGGGGAAGGATTCGAACCTTCGAAGTCGTAGACGTCAGATTTACAGTCTGATCCCTTTGGCCGCTCGGGAACCCCTCCTGAACGTGGGCGGCATTTTCAACTCTGCCATCCCTACTGTCAAGCTTTTTCTCATTAAAATCTTGAGGTTAGCTACGTTGACAGTGCTCATCAAGTCACCAACCTTGCTGAGCGGGCGCCATTCTATTCAAACTGCCCAGGCGTTGCAATGCCTTCGCAAGGAATTATTTTCTGCTTTAACCCATTGATATTCCGGGCGAGTTCTTCAATCACGCCCTTTACGCCAGCGCGATCACTCGGCGAGAGCCTCAGCCAGTGCTCACGACCTGGCCCACTCGGAATTACATAGGGCTGGAAGGGTATGTCCGCTTCACGCAACCGTTGCGCGACAGGGGCCAGCGTACCCCCATCTACAAAGCCTCCAATGAAGACACAGGTTTGCCCCGCCGCCACTGGCGGCGCCCCATCGGCTTCACTGAGCAGCTGAAGGCCATTGTCTCCCCCATGACCTCGCGCAATAGAACTTACATCCTTCGCTCTAACTGGAGCGTCCTGGAGGTTCCATACCAAGTAACAGGCATTTAGTACGAACAACAGCAAAAACAGCCAACGCATCGGCAAACCTCACGTAAGCGGGCAGGCGATAGCCAAGCCTTGGAAAACCAGGTCTGGCACGATCTGGGCCTGCGGGAAGGCTTCGCTGATCAAGGCTGCGTCGCCACCTGTGAGAAAAAGCGAGTAATCGTGCCCCCAGCAAGCAGCGGCATGCTCGAGCTGTGTGCTCACAAACCCGCGCAGCATGAGAACGCAGCCGCGCTCTACCGCCTCGACAGTGGAGTGCCCGGGAAGGAGCGTTAGCTTAGCTTGTTCAGCGGAATAGTCGTCGTAGCGAATACGCCGGGTGTGGGTGCGCAATTGGTTGCGCATCAAGCTCAAGCCAGGGCAGATAAAACCACCGAGATGAATGCCTTGAGCACTGACAAAATCTGAGGTAACTGCAGTGCCTAGATCGATAACCACACAAGCCCGAGCTGCCAGTTTGTATGCGCCGAGGACGGCTACCCAACGGTCCAGGCCCAATCGCTGATAGTCGTCGTAGCCATTAGTGACGCCCGCCTGGACTTTAGCCGGGCGGGCGACCTCACTGTTCAACGAAAAGCTAGCTTTAAGCGCTTCGGTCAAACGCGCGGTTTCTTCTTCAGAACGAACGCTAACCAGTCGGCATTGCGTAGGGTGCAGGGCGGGGTGCGCGGCCAGATGAGCCAGGAGCTCCTCATCGGAACCTACCACCCCACCTGCGCGAACCTGGCTGACGGCGCTGATCACTCGCCACTTAATGAAGCTATTGCCGCAGTCGAGCTCAAGAATCATCACGTAACCTCAAGCTGAGCTCTCCACCACTGAAGGTTTCTTCTTTACCGTCAACATGAAGACGCAGCGCGCCTTGGTCATTGATGCCTAGCACCGTACCCGGGATGACCCGGCTACCTGAGACTAGGTTCACAGCCTTGCCCTGCCACGCATGCAGCGCCTCCCACTCCTCTCGCAGTGCACCGAAACCGACGGCATCCAGTCGACCCAGATACTGTGCCAGTGCGTCACTCAACGAAATCGCTAATGCACTACGGTCCACCAGTTGCTGGGTCTGTAGATAGATGGATGTCCACTGCTGGTCGATAGCATCGGTGTCGCGCATGTTAGCGTTTATACCGATCCCTAATACGACGTGGCACTGTTCTGTGGGGTCCCCCACCAACTCCAGGAGGATGCCGGCAATCTTCTGGCCTTGCACTAACACATCATTCGGCCACTTGAGCATCGCGCTATGCACACCATGGGCGCGCAGACACTGGACCGTGGCCATGCCTGCGACCAAGCTTAGCCCGTCGAGACGCTTGATCCCGCCATGTACCGGCAACACCAGGCTGTAATAAAGATTAGCCGCATACGGGCTCACCCACGGGCGCCCTCGGCGCCCTCGGCCAGCATCTTGGCGCTCGGCGAGAACCAACAACGGCCGGCTTACGCCCTGGGTTACTGTGCGCAACGCTTGTGCATTGGTTGAGTCCAGTATCTGGTAGGTACTGACATCCCATCCAAGCAAAGCGAGTGCCGCATTGATAGGCTCGGGATTGAGCAAAGATACGGGGGTGGCCAGACGATAACCACGCCCGCGCACTTTATGCACAACCAAACCCAGGTCAGCCTCGAGCAATTGCAGCTGCTTCCACACCGCGCTGCGGCTGACGCCTAGGGCTTGACCAAGGTCCTGCCCCGAATGGAAGCGGCCATCTTGCAAAAGATTTAACAACTTGGACATCGAGTGGCTCGCCCCATCATGAGGCCCGCATGATAGCGATGGTCGCAAGGGTTGCATAGAAGACGAGTGCATAGGCATTCCATTCCAAAGCTGGAACTAAATAGCCGAGCTAAAAAGACAAAACCCCCGACCGCAA
>NZ_JANZKJ010000017.1 GCF_025642975.1 Pseudomonas sp. RIT-PI-S | reverse complement strand
TTGAATATCCGCGTCTGGCGGAAATACGCCCTGGGCGCGGCCCTGTCCCTGTTGCGCACTCATGTGTTCTCTCCGTTGGTAGCCAGCAGCCCGAACAGGCCATGCAAAGGCACGGCCAGCCACGTTGGGCGGTTTTCGGCTTCGTAAGCGATTTCGTAGGCAGCCTTTTCGAGGCTGAACAATTCAAGGGCCGCGCGCTCTCCTTCGGGGTCTTCCCACGCATGGGGAAGCGTGGCGCTGGCCAGCCCGTAGGCTTCGATGAAGGCTTGACGTGCTTCGCCCAGGTAGCGCTCGGCCACGTGACGCCGTGCCTCGCCCGCCTGGCTGGAGCTGTCCACTGCCTGGGCGCTGCGCACGGCCATGGCGGCGGCGTAATCGAACGACCGCAGCACGCCACTGACGTCCTTGTAGGGGCTGTATTTGCCCCGGCGTTCTTCCAGCGGCCGCGCAGGCTCGCCTTCGAAGTCGATCAAATAGGCATCGCCCTGCACCACCAGTACCTGGCCCAGGTGCAGGTCGCCATGCACCCGCATCACCAACCCACCCGCCGCCGCGCGGGCGAGCTTGGCCACATGGGCCAGCAGGGCGTCGCGCCGGGCCAGGAGTTCGGCCACCTTGGGTTTGGCGTCATCGGTGAAGCTGTCCTTGTGTTGTTCGAGTAGGTGCAGCGCGCGTTCGACCTGCGCGGTAACGCTTTTGCTCCATGCCTCGGCATCTTTTTCATCACTGACCCGGGCGGCGAAGTCGGGGTTGTCGGTGTCCCCGGCCAGCGCCACATGCATTTCGCCCAGGCGCTGGCCGAGCATGCCGGCGAAGGCCTTGAGTTCTTCCAGGGCGTTGTAGTGCTGGGCCTGCTCGGAGCGGGCGGCGTCGAGCTCATCGCGCACCGCGCGCTCGAGGTTGTTCTGGGTCCACTCCCAGGCGTCGCCCTGGTTGTTGAGGTAGCCCTGGGCGATCATCAACAAATGTGGCGTGCCGGCGTCGTCTACCCGAACCACCGAACCCATCAGCGGCGAGATGTTCTGGTAGCCCGCCGCCGTGAGGAAGGCGCCCATCTCCAGCTCCGGGTGGACGCCGCCGCTGACCTTGCGAATCATTTTCAGCACCATGGAGCCATCTATCACCACGGAGCTGTTGGACTGCTCGGCCGACAGGTAGCGGATGGCCGGCTCCTCGGTGAGGTTCAGCGCGGCCATTTGCGCGGTATGGGTAAAGCGCAACTCCCCTTCCCCGCAAGGCAACACAGTGTCGGCCTTGAGCCCCTTGACCACCGCGCGGATAAAGCTCTCCAGCACGAAGGCATCGGTGAGCAGGCCCACCTTGTTGTTGCGGCGCACCCGCGACAACGCCAACTGCTGCGGCAAGGCGCTGGTGATCAATTCCTCGGGCAAAAACCCGAAGGGGAACTGGTAGCGGCTCACCACACCGCCGCTGCTCACTTCGATCTCGCTCAGCAGCACGGGCGTGGGCAGGTTGCTGAAGCGCGCGCCGTAGGCCAGGCGGATGCTGTCGATAGCCGTGCCCTTGCCCGCGAACCAGCGACGCTTGGGCAGGTACTGTTGCAGCGTCGCTTGCTCGAGCGTATGCCGCGCCGGCCCTTCGAGCAGCTCCTCCATGCGTTTTTTGAGCACCAGAGTTTCGAAGTCGGGCATAGGTTGCGCGGGTTCCACGTGCCAGCTGGGCATTTGATTCTCCGGTGCGAGCAGAAACCAGTAAAAAGCGTAAGGGGGCAAGGTCAGCAGGAAGTTCAGTTGCCCGATCGGTGGGAAGGCACTGCCGCCCAGCATCTCCACCGGAACCATGCCCGCGTAGGGCGACAGGTCCAGCTCGGCGGCCTGGGCAGCGCGCGACACGTTGGCCACGCACAGCACCTGCTCGGTCTTGCCGTTGCCGTCGGTGTACTCGCGGATGTATGCGAGCACCCGGCGGTTGCTAGGCGTGAGCATCTTCAGCGTACCGCGGCCGAAGGCTTGTTGTTGCTTGCGCACCGCCAGCAGGCGGCGGGTCCAGTTCAACAGCGAATGCGGATCGCCGGCCTGGGTTTCTACGTTGACCGCTTGGTAGCCATAGAGCGGGTCTTGGATGGGTGGCAATACCAGGCTCGCCGGGTTGGCTCGAGAAAAGCCACCGTTGCGGTCCACTGACCACTGCATCGGGGTGCGCACGCCGTCGCGGTCGCCCAGGTAAATGTTGTCGCCCATGCCGATCTCGTCGCCGTAATACAGGGTGGGCGTGCCGGGCATGGACAACAGCAGGCTGGTCAACAGTTCGATCCGCCGACGGTCGCGCTCCAGCAGGGGCGCAAGGCGGCGGCGGATGCCTAGGTTGATCCGCGCACGCCGATCGGCGGCATAGTGGTTCCAGAGGTAATCACGCTCCCGGTCCGTGACCATTTCCAGGGTCAGTTCATCGTGGTTGCGCAGGAAGATCGCCCACTGGCAGTTCGGCGGGATCTCGGGGGTCTGCCGCAGGATGTCGGTGATCGGGAAGCGGTCCTCCTGGGCCAAGGCCATGTACATGCGCGGCATCAGCGGAAAGTGGAACGCCATGTGGCATTCGTCGCCGTGGTCGCCTTTGCGGTCGCCGAAGTACAGCTGGGTATCTTCAGGCCACTGGTTGGCCTCGGCGAGGAGCATCCGGTCCGGGTAATTGGCGTCGATCTCGGCGCGGATGGCCTTGAGCACCTGGTGGGTTTCCACCAGGTTCTCGTTGTTGGTGCCGTCGCGCTCGATCAGGTAAGGGATGGCATCCAGGCGCAAGCCGTCGATGCCCAGGTCCAGCCAATAGCGCATCACCCCGATGACCGCCTTCATCACCTGCGGGTTGTCGAAGTTCAGGTCCGGCTGGTGCGAGTAGAACCGGTGCCAGAAGTATTGGCCGGCGACAGGGTCCCAGGTCCAGTTGGACTTCTCGGTGTCGAGGAAGATGATCCGGGTGCCGTCGTATTTCTTGTCGTCATCGGACCACACATAGAAATCCCGGGCCCGCGAGCCCTTCTTGGCCCGGCGCGCACGCTGGAACCACGGGTGCTGGTCCGAGGTGTGGTTGATGACCAGCTCGGTGATGATGCGCAGGTTGCGCTTGTGCGCCTCGGCAATGAAGCGGCGCACATCGGCCATGGTGCCGTAGTCCGGGTGTACCGCTTTATATTCCGAGATGTCGTAGCCGTCATCGCGGCGTGGGGAGGGGTAGAACGGCAGCAACCAGATGGTGTTGACCCCTAGCTCGGCGATGTAGTCGAGCTTGGCAATCAGCCCCGGGAAGTCACCGATGCCGTCGTTGTTGGAGTCATGGAAGGACTTCACATGCACCTGGTAGATCACCGCATCCTTGTACCAGAGCGGGTCGTTCAAAAACGCTTCGCGGGGTTTCTTAGCCATTTATGGGGCATCCGTCAGATTGAAGCCTTTTCCATTCGCCAGATCCCAAAGGGCATCTGCGGCTCCAGGCGCATGAATTGAGTCTTGCCGTACCAGGTCCAGCGGTGCCCGGTCATCAGGTCCTCACCATTGACCGCGGCATTGTCGCCAAGCCCCAGCTCCCACAGAGGCAATTCGAACTGCGCCTCCTGGACGTTGTGCGGGTCGAGGTTGATCGCCACCAGGATGAAGTTCTTTTTGTCCGGGGTACGTTTGCCGAAATACAGGATGTTGTCGTTGAACGCATTGTAGAAAGCCACGCCCAGATGGGTTTGCAAGGCCGGGTTCTGCCGGCGGATGCGGTTGAGCTGGGCGATCTCGGCAATGATGTTCCCCGGCTGGGTGAAATCTCGCACGCGGATTTCGTATTTCTCCGAATCCAGGTACTCCTCCTTGCCGGGAATAGGCGCGGCCTCGCAGATCTCGAAGCCCGAGTACATACCCCACAGGCCCGACCCCATCGTTGCCAGCGCGGCGCGGATCAGGAACCCGGGGCGCCCGCTTTCATGGAGGAAGAACGGGTTGATATCCGGCGTGTTGACGAAGAAGTTCGGCCGATAGCACAGCGACCATGGCGGCTGGTTGAGCTCGGTGAAGTACTTCTGCAGCTCGGCCTTGCTGTTGCGCCACGTGAAGTAGGTGTAGCTCTGGCTGTACCCGACCTTGCCCAACCGGGCCATCATCGCGGGCTTGGTGAAGGCCTCGGCGAGGAACATCACGTCCGGATCGCGGCTGCGGATTTCCTCGATCATCCATTGCCAGAACGGCAGTGGTTTGGTGTGGGGATTGTCCACTCGGAAGATCTTCACACCTTCCTGTACCCAGCCCCAGACCACCTCGCATAGTTCGAGCCACAGCGACGGCACGGCTTCGGCCGCATAGAAGTCGACGTTGACGATGTCCTGGTATTTCTTCGGCGGGTTTTCCGCGTAGCGGATGGTGCCGTCGGGGCGCCAGGAGAACCAGCCCGGATGCTGCTTGAGCCAGGGGTGGTCCTGGGAGCACTGGATGGCGAAGTCCAGCGCGACCTCAAGGCCATGCTCGGCGGCTGCCTTGACCAGGCGGCGGAAGTCCTCGCGGGTGCCCAACTGCGGGTGGATCGCTTCATGGCCGCCATCGGGGCTGCCGATCGCGTATGGGCTGCCAACGTCGTCCGGGCCTGCTTCAAGGGAGTTGTTGCGGCCCTTGCGGTGCGCCCGGCCGATGGGGTGGATGGGGGTGAAATACAGCACGTCGAAGCCCATGTCGCGGATCATCGGCAATCGGCCGTGCACGTCGTTGAAGGTGCCGTGGCGCTTGGGGTCGTCGGTGATCGAACGGGGGAACAGTTCGTACCAGCTGGCGAATTCGGCCCGCTCCCGCTCGACTTCTACCGGATATTCAGGGCTGTGGCTGAGGAACGGGCGGTTGTCTGCCTCGCGCATGGCTTGGGCGGTCGCCGGCTCCAGCAACAGCGCCACGCGCCGATCCGTGTCTAGCCCGGCCAGGCGGTCATGCACGCCTTTGATACGTTCACGCAGCTCGCCTTCGCAGCGCTGCATCGCCTGCTCCAGATGCAAGCGCCCTTCTTCAAGCTCCAGGTCAATGTTCACCCCGGCGCCGTACTTCTTTTCTATCTCATAGCGATAGCTGGCGAACTCATCCTTCCAGGCCTCGATCACAAAACTGTGCCGGGCGACTTCGTCAAAGGTGATCTGCGCCTGCCAGCTATCGTTGCCCAGGTCCGCCATGGGCGTGCTTTGCCAGTCCGGGTTGCCGACCTTATGCCAGCGCAGGATGACCGCCAGCTTGTCATGGCCATCGGTGAACACCTTGGCATCGATGGTCAGCGTGCGGCCAGCCAACGATTTGACCGGCCAGGCACCGTCGTCGAGCACCGGCGACACGTCTTCGATAGCGATGCGTGGCAACAGCAACGCCTCGGATATGGTCAAGCGGTGTTCAAGGTGTTCGCCATGGGGCGCCCCTGGCCCCGTTTCAAAGGTTTGTTCCACCGTCATCGAGCTTCGCTCCCTACGCCTCGTGGACGCCACGCGTTCACTTGTGCCCTGCCGAAACCGGGCGGCTTCGACCTTTGAATTCGGAGGCTGAGCACTTTTGAAAGTTCAAGCGCTGTGCGCCCGTCAGGTGGCGGCCGGCGCACGGGACCCTTTCGCTTCGCTAAAGGGTCTGTTGAAAGAATCCGCACACAGGAGCATCGCCATGACCCTACCCCTTCCCGAGCCGCTCGACATTCCCGATCCGAACATCGACGATCCGGCGCTGCCGCCGGCGGCCCCACGCGATGAGCCCGACGAGGTCCCGTCCCCCGCCAGCACACCCCCAGGCATAGGCGACCCACCGGCAGAGGCTCCGCCAGCGCACGCTGGGCCGCTCTGAATCTATGCTTACAGCGGGACGAACCAAGCGCGTTGGATCCGGTCTGATATTAGTGGTCAGCAGCGTTGGCACGAATGGCAAAAACGCAGGCCAATGCTGCACCAATGCTCGTTGAAGCACGCAAACTTGCCTGTCAGGATGCCGCCATCCCAGCAACCAGCGTGCGCGGCGGGCCCGCCTTAACAATAAGCAGGGACTTTGCGAATGTCTGCACAGGCTATTTCCGCCCAGGGCCAGGATGCCAACCTCCTTAACAACCCTATTTTGAGTGAGGTCCGCAATCACGTCGGCTACCTCACTTTGAACCGCCCCGCGGGTATCAACGCGCTCACCTTGCCAATGGTGCGCGAAATGCGTGCACGCCTTGCCGAATGGGCCGAAGACAGCGACGTGCTGGTGGTGGTGCTGCGCGGCGCCGGCAACAAGGGCTTCTGCGCCGGCGGCGACGTGCGTGCGCTGTGCGAGAGCTACGAACGCCACGACAACCTGCACCAAACGTTTTTCGCCGAGGAATATCAGCTGGACCTGGCCCTGCATCAATTCCGCAAGCCAGTGGTCGCGCTGATGGATGGCTTCACCCTCGGCGGCGGCATGGGCCTGGCACAGGCCGCCGAGTTGCGCGTGGTGACCGAGCGCAGCTGGCTGGGCATGCCCGAGACCGCCATCGGGTTTTTTCCAGACGTTGGCGCCAGTTATTTCCTGTCCCGGCTGCCCGGCGCCATCGGCCTTTACCTAGGCATCACCGGTGCCCGCATCCAGGCGGCCGATGCCCTCTATTGCGGCCTTGCCGACTGGTTCGTGGAGCACGACCGGCTGGCGCAGTTCGAAGAGCGCCTGGACCGCACCGAATGGTCGGCCATGCCCTTGAAGGATGTACAGAACGTGCTCGCCAAGCTGGGCGTGCAAGTGCTGCCTGAGCCGCCGCTGGATCGCCTGCGCCCGGCCATCGATCATTTCTTCAATCAACCGGAGGTGCCCAGCATCATTGAACAGCTTCGCCAGGTGAACGTGGCGGACAGCCGCGACTGGGCCTTGCGCACGGCCGAAGAAATGGCGCTGCGCTCGCCCCTGGCGATGGTGGTAACCCGTGAAATGCTAGTGTTCGGGCGCCAGCTGAGCCTCGAGAGCTGCTTCCATATGGAGCTGCATCTGGCCAGCCAGTGGTTCGAGCGAGGCGACTTGCTCGAAGGCGTGCGGGCCCTGCTGATCGACAAAGACAAGCGGCCGCGCTGGAAGCCGGCCCCAGGCCCACGACAACTACAAGAACTATTCGAAGGCCTCTGACCCTCGCCCTCCCGCAGGAGCGGGCGCCGGGGGCAGGCAGGCTTTGCCAAGGAGTGACACATGCAAGACCTCGAGCTGAGCGAAGAACAGGTCATGTTCCGCGACATGGCGCGCCAGTTTGCCCAGGGGCAGATCGCGCCCCATGCCCAGGCGTGGGAGAAGGCTGGCTGGATCGACGACCAGGTGATCGCACAAATGGGCGAACTGGGGCTGCTGGGCATGGTAGTGCCCGAGCAATGGGGCGGCAGTTACCTGGACTACGTCGCCTACGCCCTGGCTGTGGAGGAAATCTCCGCCGCCGATGCGGCAGTGGGCGCAATGATGAGCGTGCACAACTCGGTAGGTTGCGGGCCGATCCTCAAGTTCGGCACCGCTGCCCAGCAAGACACCTGGCTACCGCGGCTGGCTAGCGGCCAGGCCATTGGCTGCTTCTGCCTGACCGAACCCCAGGCGGGCTCCGAAGCGCACAACCTGCGCACCCGGGCGGAACGCCAAGGGGATGAATGGGTGCTCAACGGTGCCAAGCAGTTCGTTACCAACGGCCGCCGCGCAGAGCTGGCCATCGTGTTCGCGGTGACCGATCCGCAACTGGGCAAAAAGGGCCTGTCCGCGTTCTTGGTGCCGACCGCGACCCCGGGCTTTACCGTTGACCGCAGCGAACACAAGCTGGGCATTCGCGCCTCGGACACCTGCGCGATCACCCTGAGCGACTGCCGGGTGCCGGCGGCCAACCTGCTGGGCGAACAGGGCAAAGGGCTTGCCATTGCCCTCTCCAACCTGGAGGGCGGCCGCATTGGTATCGCCGCGCAGGCGGTAGGGGTTGCCCGTGCCGCGCTGGAAGCCGCGCTGCGCTATGGCCGCGATCGGGTGCAGTTCGGTCAACCCATCGTCGAGCATCAAAGCGTGGCCAACCTGCTGGCCGACATGCACACCCGGATCAACGCCGCGCGCCTGCTGGTGCTGCACGCCGCGCGCCTGCGCAGCGCCGGCCTGCCGTGCTTGTCCGAAGCCTCCCAGGCCAAGCTGTTCGCCTCGGAAATGGCCGAATGGGTATGCTCCAAGGCGATCCAGATCCACGGTGGCTACGGGTACCTGGAGGACTATCCGGTGGAAAAATACTACCGGGACGCCCGCATCACGCAGATCTACGAGGGTTCCAGCGAGATCCAGCGAATGGTGATAGCACGGGAGCTGGTGCGCAACGGCCTCTGATCCCTTTGGCGCCGAAGGCCCTGCGCCTTCAGCGCCCGCCCCGCTCATCGCTACGTAAGAAAACCGTCATCCTCGCGCCCTATGGTGAAGTGGCTATTTCCAATCGCCACGAGGGCGCGCCATGTCTTCTGCTCCATTCTCCTCCCTGGCTGAATACGCCCCCGCTGGGGCAGCCCTCAAGTCCTTGTATTTTCTGCGAGAGCAGATGCGCGCTGCGCTGGCCGACCTCGACTTCACGGCTATCGACCCCAGCTACCGCGACAGCGCAGCCAACCTGATCGCCTATCTCGCGCTGCGCCGTCACGATGTGCGGCTGCTGCAACGCCAATTGAACGCGCTCGGGCTGTCCTCGCTTGGCCACTGCGAGAGCGATGCCTTGGACACGGTAACCCGGGTGATCGCAGTGCTGGAGCAGATGCACGCCTCGTTCGGGGCAGCACCCGAAGCCTCCGAGCCGTGGCCCGCACCTGCCCAGGAGTACGCGTTGCAAGGGCATGCCGAGGCGCTCTTCGCCGGCCAGGCCCGTGGCAGGGATGTGCGCATCATGGTCACCATGCCCGAGGAAGCGGCGCACGATGCCCAACTTGTCGAGCGCTTGGTGGTCGCCGGGATGAACTGCCAACGGATCAATTGCGCGCACGATGGTCCCGACGCCTGGGCCAAGATGATCGAGCATGTGCGTCAGGCCTCCCGCAAGCTCGGTAAGCCCTGCCAGGTCGCCATGGACCTGCCCGGGCCCAAACTACGCACCGGCCCCATGGCCGCCGGCCCTGCGATATTGAAACTGCGGCCGCAGCGTGATGAGAACGGCGCCGTGCTGCAACCGGCCCGGGCATACCTGACCGGCGACCGGCACACCGCAGAGGTGGCGGTCGAGGTGCCCGCAAAGTGGTTGCGCACGCTGCAGGTCGGGGACGTGCTCAAATGCCGGGATGCGCGCGGGGCCAAGCGCAAACTGCACGTGGTCGATGTGCAGCCGCAGGGTGTGTGGGTAGAGCTGGATAAAACCACGTACATCGCCCCGAACATGGCCCTCAAACGCAAGGCGCCGGATGGGCGCAAGGCCAAGGCCCGCGTAGTCTCGGTACCGCCTCGAGGGCAGGCGATCAAGCTGCGCGAAGGTGACCTGCTGACGCTTACCCGCGCCGCCGAGCAAGGCGCCCCGGCGCAGGTGGACCCAAGCGGCACGGTGGTCGCCCCGGCGCATATCGGCTGCACCGCCGAGGCCGTGTTCGCCACGGCTAAACCGGGCGACCCGATCTGGTTCGACGACGGCAAGATTGGCGGGAAAGTGCTGGAGGTTAGTGCACAGGCGCTACAGGTGCGCATCGATCACGCACCCGGCGGCGCCAAGCTCAAGGCAGACAAGGGCATCAACCTGCCCAATACCGACCTGGGGCTGGTCGGCCTGGCGGACGATGACCTGGCCGCGCTGGAGTTCGCGGCGCGCCACGCAGACATCATCGAATTGTCGTTCGTGAACTCGGCAGACGATGTCCGCTGCCTGTTCGACCACCTCAAGCGCCTGGATGCCGAGCACCTGGGCGTGGTGCTCAAGATCGAAACCCGCCAGGGCTTCGAAAACCTCCCGCAACTGCTGCTCGAAGGCATGCGCAGCCGTCGGCTGGGCGTGATGATCGCTCGCGGCGACCTGGCGGTCGAAACGGGCTTCGAGCGCACGGCTGAATTGCAGGAAGAAATGCTCTGCCTGTGTGAGGCGGCGCACGTGCCGGTGATTTGGGCGACCCAGGTACTGGAGACCCTGGCCAAGACCGGAGCGCCCACCCGGGCGGAAATGACCGACGCCGCCATGGGCATCCGGGCCGAATGCGTGATGCTCAACAAAGGCCCTTACATTCATAAGGCGATCGCCGCCCTGGACGACCTGCTCAAACGGATGCACAACCACCACGAAAAGAAGCGCGACATGCTGAGGAAGCTGCAGGTAGCGCGCTTGCCGGTGCAGACCGCGCAGGCGTGATCCCTTGTGAGGGCCAGGGGCCGAATAGGAGAAGGCCCTTCACCAACCGGTTCGTGACAGGCCTGCTACCCAGTGGATACAACCCTGTACAAACCCAGCAACGGGGCTGGCAGCCCCGCGCCGCTTGGCTTAGCGGTACGCTCTACCCAAAAATCACTTGCGAGAACTCGCCATACGTCGCAGTCAAGATTGATTATCATTATTTCTAGATGTGAAAATTGCGAATACTTCCCACTTCCCCAAGCTCATTGGAGTATTCGCTCGCCATGCGCAAACTTACTGCAGTCCCGGTGTCAACGCTTACGTTGCTCGCCGTGAGTATCTTCAACAGTGCATTGGCCGATGACAGCACAGTGGCACTGCCTGCCACCGTCGTTGACTCCACAACCGATGCCGCTGCGCAAATTGCACCGCAAAGCTATCAGGCCACGCCTAACACAAGCACCACCCGTTTAAACCTTACTCCGCAGGAAACCCCGCAGAGCACCACGAGCGTCAAGCGTCAGGCGATCGAGGATTTCAAGCTGAACAGCATCCGGGATGTGTTGGCCAACACCCCTGGGGTGAACGTTCAGAAGACCGAGACAGATCGGACCTACTTCACCGCCCGTGGTTACGACATCACCAATTTCGAATACGACGGCATGGGCATGCCGCTGAACAATGGTTTGCTGGTGGGTGACATCGACCCCGCGCCGTACGAACAGATCGACATTCTGCACGGCGCCAACGGGCTGATGAGCGGAAGTGGCAACCCCTCGGCCATCATTAACTTCGTGCGCAAGCGGCCCACTTATGACACCCAAGCACGTGTGGATGTCAGTGCCGGTTCCTGGGACAAGCGCCGGGTCGACGTCGACGTGTCCGGCCCTTTGACCGAGACCGGGAACATACGTGGGCGGTTGATCTACGCCAACGAGGTAGGCAATTCCTATCTCGACCGCTATTCCCGCGAAAAGAACATATTCAGCGGGCTGCTGGCGTTCGACCTTACCGAGAACGACACCCTGACCGTCGGTTACGAAGATCAGAAAACCAGCTCCGATGGTGCCAGTTGGGGCTCGCTGCCGCTGACCGATGCCAGCGGCAAGGCTATCCACTACAGCAGTACTCACGCCAACATCGCGCAGCCGTGGTCATACTGGAACATCCATACCACCCGTGCCTTCGCCGAGTGGGAGCACAGCTTCGCCAACGACTGGAAGTCCACGCTGACGCTTACGGCCATGGAGCACCGCGAAGATACCCAGATGTTCTACATCTACAGCTCGGATGCGACCACCGGGTATACGGGGCTGGGGTCCAAGTACAAGGACAAGACCCGCGAGGTGGACGCAGACCTGTCCCTCACCGGCCCATTCTCCTTGGCTGGCCGCGAGCATCAGCTGACCCTCGGTGCCAATGTGGCCCGCTCGCGCACCCAGGAAACGTCGCTGTATGGCAGCGCCTTGTACTACACGCCGGTTTCGCTCGAGGACGCCTTGAACGGCAACGTCGCCAAACCTACCTACGACATCGCCAACTCGGCGGACACGTCCAACTACACCGACCGGCAGAAGAGCGTGTATGCCGCCGCGCGATTCAGCCTGGCGGACGATTGGCATTTGATCACCGGGGCACGGATGCTAAGCGCGGACAGCGATGGCGAGAACTACGGGACCGGCCGCGACGTGCGTATCCATGGGAAGGTCACCCCCTACGCCGGGGTGATCTACGACGTGACCCCGCAATACGCGCTCTACGCCAGCTACGCAGAAATCTATAACCCGCAGTACTACCTCAACCCGCAGGGCTCGGTATTGGCGCCCCTCGAAGGCAAGACCTACGAAGCGGGTATCAAGGGGCACCTGCGCGACGGCAAGCTCGACGTATCGGCGGCGCTGTTCCATACCAAGCAGGACAACGTCGCGACCTACGCAGGCTACAATGCCAGCCTCGGTGGCTATCTCTACGACGGCATGTCCTACGAGAGCAACGGCCTGGAACTGCAGACCTCTGGCGAATTGGCGCCCGGCCTGCAGGTTCAGGGCGGCTATACCTATGTGTACATGACCGACGAGGATGACAACCGCGGCCGCACCTTCATGCCGCGCCACCTGTTCACATCCTTGATGACCTACCAGCTGCCCATGGCACCGAAGGTCAAGGTCGGCGGTAGCCTCAAATGGCAGAGCAAGATCCAGAACGACGACGTGCCAGAGGCCAGCCAGGGCGCTTACGCGTTACTGGGCTTGATGACTGGCTACGAGATCGATTCGCACTGGAGCACCCAGCTGAACCTGGACAACCTGACCAACCGCAAATACCTGGAAAGCGTGCGCTACGGCCAGAGCAACTTCGGCACCCCCCGCAACCTCACCGCGTCGATCAGCTGGAAGTTCTGACCAGGTAACGGGCAGGCGCCAGCCACTGATCGCAGTGGCCGGCGCTTAGGCTTGGCCGACTCTCACAGCCCATCCGCTGGCCGCGGCTCATGGATCGGGCAACCGCGATGCTCACCACGGAAGCCCGCCGAATGCTCGTAGGCCGGCTTGCGCACGCGCATGATGCCGCCCAGCGGGCGATGCGCGGCCAGGCCATGCCAGGGGCTGAAGGACATGCCGTCGTCCACCTCGCTTACCCGTTCGGTCGACCACGTGGGCTGCCGGGGGATGTCGATACGCGCTACGGCGACATACGGGCTCTGGTCTTCAGGCCATAGCACCGAGGCGTCTTCGATAGGCATTTTCTCGGCGTCGGTGGCGAGCTGAATCCGCACTTCCCAGGTGCCGTCCTGCTCGGCGAAGTAGGCCTGCACGGCTTCACGCAAGCCGTCGGGCTTGTCGTCCAGGTCCACCTTCTGCCCGGTCAGCGCGGTCAGGCCAGGCGACACCGGAGCGACGCTGAGCTTGGCGTAATAGGCGCCGTAAAGGATGGGCACGACCGTGTAAAAGGTTTCGCCGAGGATATGCGTCAAGGGGTGGCCACCAAGGCTTCTCAGCGTGCCGCTTTCACCGCCCATGGCCTCGACCGTGGATTCGATACCGCGCAGGGCCGCCGAGAGGGCTTTCTTCAGCCCTGGGGCCTTGTCGGTGGTTTTTGCCAGGAGCTTCAGCGTTTTTAGAAAATCCTTCGGGGTGGCCGCGGTGAACGCCCTGGCGTTCTGCATGACGAAGTCCTGGGTGGTGTCGCCTTCGCTGCCCGGCAGCCGCTCCCCTTCCACGCCGATGATCTTCAACGCCAGGCCACGCGGGGTGGAGACCTTGTCGTCGAGGATGTCCCCAGGGTTGGTGGACAGCCGCATCACCACGTTGTAGCGGCCGGGCCGGGCGAACGCGCCTTGGGCCAGCTCCGACGGCAGCCCGTCGAGCACCGTCAGCGTTCCCTTGAGCAGCCCGTGGGCCTTGGCATGAACGCTACGCACCGGATGGCCGTAATCGGCCAGGGTGGTTTCCAGGATGCTGTGCATGGCTTCGACCAAAGCCGCGCTGGTTTCGGCTTCGTCTTCAGGTATCTGCTCGAAGGATGGCTGGAACAGGATCGGCGGCACGACGGGCGGAAGGGTATTCATGGGTAGGGTCTCGATCGGCTGAGTACGGTGGCGCGCCGTGCCCGGTTTCTTTATCGACGGGCTAAGGCGGGACCTACTGCCGACCCTCAAACCCTGCCCGGCGTTCAGCGGCTGCGACCAACGCAGCGGCAACCGGATGCAATCGTTGGCCTGTGAGGCGGTCAACTGTATGCCGCTGGCGATCAGGCCGGCCAAATTTCGGAGGGCGGGCTGTGAGCGAGCAGGTGCGGAAGGCAGGCTTTCTAGGCTTCGACGTGTTTGGCACGGTGGTGGACTGGCGCAACGGCGTGGCCCGTGCGGCGCAGCCGTTCCTCGACCGCTACGCAATCGATGTCGATCCACTGAACTTCGCCGACGAGTGGCGGGGGCTGTATCAGCCCTCGATGCAGCGGGTGCGCTCAGGGGAGCGTGCCTTCGTGACCCTCGACGTGCTGCACCGGGAAAACCTCGAAACCGTCCTGGCCAGGCACAACGCCGACTTTGCCGCCATCCGCGAACGCGACCTGGTGGCGCTGAACACCGCCTGGGAACGGCTCGACCCTTGGCCCGACGCTGTCGAAGGGCTGACCCGGCTCAAGTCCCGCTTTCCCATAGGGCCCCTGTCTAACGGCCATATCGCCGGCATGTTGAACCTGGCGAGGTTCGGTGGGCTGCCCTGGGATGTCATTACCGGCGCCGGGTTGGCCCAGACCTACAAGCCGCAACCGCAGGCTTACCTCAAATCCGTGGCCGCGGTAGGCCTGCTGCCCGAGCGGACGGCGATGGTCGCCGCCCATAACCAGGACCTTGCCGCGGCCAGCGCGACCGGCATGCGCACGGTGTTCGTACGCCGGCCCACCGAACATGGCCCCGCTCAACAGACCGACCTCGCAGCGACCGGCCCCTGGGACATCGTTGCCGAATCGCTGATCGAGGTGGCGCAAGCGTTGGAGTGTTGAGCCAGGCTCGCGGGTGATTCGGCTTCACCCATGCCCTCCAGGGCAGGGCGCTTCTTGCAGGTGCGGGCAAGCTCACCAGCGACGGCCAGAACGCACTACCCAGCAGACAGGGAGACCGCATGAACGACAATAAAAAGCAGCATTGGCACACCACCCTGGTTCAGCCTCAGGTGCAGGTGCCGGCGGGCTTCAAGGCCCTGGTGCCGGCGATACACCGGGGGTCGACCGTGGTATTCGAGCGGCTGGCCGATGTGCAGGACAACTGGCGCCAGGACCACTACACCTACGGCCTGTACGGCACCCCCACTACCCGTGAACTGGCGCTGCGCATCGCCGAGCTGGAAGGCGCCCACGGCAGCTTCATCACCCCGGGAGGCCAGGCGGCGATTCTGCTGGTGTATCTGGCTTGCTGCCGGGCCGGCTCGCATGTGCTGCTGCCAGACAGCGCCTACGGCCCCAACCGCGAACTGGCGACAGATTTATTGGCGGGGCTGGGCATCGAGGTCGAACCTTACGACCCGCTGGCCGGCGCGAACATCGCCACCCTGATCAGGCCTAATACCCACCTGGTGTGGTGCGAAAGCCCCGGCTCCATCACCATGGAAGTGCAAGACGTTCCAGCCATCGTGGCCGCCGCGCACCAGGCGGGAGTGCCCGTGGCCCTGGACAACACCTACGCCGCCGGGGTCTATTTCGATGCCTTTGCCCACGGGGTGGATATCAGCCTACAAGCCCTGACCAAGTACATAGGCGGGCACAGTGACCTACTGCTCGGCTCGGTGTCTGCCGGCGGCGCACAGTGGTTCGAACGGCTAGGCGCCACCCATCGCCTGCTGGGCTTGGGGGTATCCCCAGACGATTGCGCGCTGGCGCTGCGCGGCCTGGAAACCCTCGCGGTGCGCCTGGAGCGGTTGCAGGCCTCCGCGTTAGAAGTCGTTGGCTGGTGCAAGCAGCAGCAAGCCATCGCCCGGGTGCTGCACCCTGCCCTGCCCGATTGCCCGGGGCATGACCACTGGCAGCGCGACTTCAGCGGCAGCAGCAGCTTGTTTTCCATTGTGTTCCAGCCAGGCTTCGATCAAGCGTGCACCACCCGCTTCGTGGAAGGCCTGCGCTTGTTCAAGCTGGGCTTCAGCTGGGGTGGCACTACCAGCCTGGTGATGGCCTACCCGCGGCTGGCCCGGGGCCCGGCGCGAGCAGGGCAACTGGTGCGGTTGAACATCGGCCTGGAAGCGCCAGCGGACCTGATCGCCGACCTGGCGCAGGCGCTCGCCGGAGCCGGTAGTGCTTGAGCGGCGCGGGCACCGGCATCAGGTGCCCAGCGCAGGCAAAGGCTCGCGTTTACGTTAAAACACATATTGCTCAAATAGCCTTGCAGCGACCGTTCGTCGGCCAGCAGGCACCTTAAGCGCAGCGTCGTACCCAAGCTAAGGTAATCCCCATAATGCGGAGATTCACCCATGAACATGAATAAACTGGCCGGCCTAGTATTAGCCGGTCTGCTGAGCGCAACTTCTGTCGCTGCGCTGGCGGCGGAATCTGGCACCACCACCGCGCCTAACAGTGGTAACACGACTAACCCGTCGACCACGGGCGGTGGCAATGGCACCAATAACGGGGGCATGGGCCAAAGTACTCCTGGCACCCCTGGCACCTCGGGCGCAGGTACCGGCGGCATGACCAACGGCACCGGTGGTGGCAGCGACGGTGGCGGGTCGGGCGATGGCGGTGGCTCTAGCGGCGGCGGTAGCGGCGCTGGTGGTTCGGGCGGCGGCGCTAGCAAATAAGCCTAGGCTTGATCGAACCGGCCGACTGCTTCGCGCAGTGGCCGGTTTTTTTATGCTTGCCATAAGGCTGCTACGGGTTCGCCTCCCACCCCCCACCCAGCGCCACGATCAGGTTCACGCTAGCCAGCAACCGGCTTTGCAAGAGCGTTAGCGCGCTGCGTTCGTTATTCAACGCGGTCGCTTGCACCGTGACCACGTCCAAGTAGCCGATAAGCCCTGCCCGGTATTGGTTGGTGGTCAGGCGCAAGGAATCGCGCGCCGCGGCCAGCGCCTCATCGCGTAACACCGCCTCGTTTTCATAGACCTTCAACTGGCTGAGGTAGTCCTCGACCTCGCGCATGCCGTCGAGCACGGTCTGCCGGTACTGGGCGACAGTCTGGTCATAGGCCGCCTGGGTACGCTGCACTTCGGCCGAACGCTGCCCGCCGTCGAACAGGGTCAGCGCCAGCTCCGGCCCCACCGACCAGTAGCGGTTGGGCAGGCTGATCCAGTTCGACGAGCTGCTGGAGCTATAACCGCCGCTCAGGCTGAGCGACAGGTCGGGGTAATAAGCCGCGGTGGCCACGCCGATCTCGGCATTGGCGGCAATCACGTTACGCTCCGCCGAGGCGATATCTGGCCGGCGCTCCAGCCATTGCGACGGCACACTCAGGGGAATCTCCGGCAATGCCGGCACCTGTTCGCGCTCGGCCAGGCCGAAGGTGGCCGGAGGCTGGCCCATCAGCACCGCGATGGCGTTTTCCAACTGTGCCCGCTGCCATTGCAGGTCCACCAGTTCGGCCTGCGTGCTTTTGAGCTGGGTGCGCGCCAGGGCGATGGCGTCGCTGCCTGCCACGCCCGCGCGGTACTGGTTCTGGGTCAGTTCCAAGGACCGTTGATAGGTTTCGACGGTGGCCTGCAACAGCCGCTTCTGCTCATCCAGCACGCGAATCTGCAGGTAGTCCTGCACCAGTTGCGATTGCAGGCTCAGGCGCATCGCCGCCAGCTCGGCAAAGCTTGCCCCGGCACTGGCGGTATCGGCTTCCAGACCGCGACGCAGCTTGCCCCACAGATCCGCTTCCCAGCTCACGCCCAATTGCGCGTTGTAGGTATCGCGGATGCCGCTGCTGGCCGTGCTCAGGCTAGAACCGCTGCTGCCGCTGCCCTGGGCGGCGCGGGTTTTGCCTACGCTCAGGCCGAGGCTTGGATAGAAGGCACCGCGGGCGCTGCGCACCAGCGCTTGGGCCTGGCGATACTGGGCGTCATATTGGGCGACGGTCTGGTTGTTGCGGTTGAGCGCGGCCACCAGCTCATTGAGGGCCGGGTCCTGGTACACCTCCCACCAGGCGCCCCGGGCCCGCTCATCGGCCGGTGCCGCCTGCCGCCAACCCTCGGCCTGCTTGAACTGCGCCGGCGTAGCCACAGCCGGGCGCTGATAATCCGGGCCCACGGCGCAGCCGGCGAGCCATCCGGCGCAGCAGGCCAGGGCCAGCAGGCGCGGATAAACAGCCCAGGGGCGGAAGGCGGTTGGCACGGTCATAGCGGGGTTTCCAAGGCAGCGTCGGTGCGGATCCCACGCCAGCGGTTATAGCGATGGCGCAAGCGGTCGAGGGCAAGATAAACCACAGGCGTGGTGTAGAGGGTCAGGACCTGGCTGAGCAGCAAACCGCCGATGATCGCCAGCCCCAGGGGCCGCCGCATCTCCGCGCCGTCGCCGCTGCCCAGCAACAATGGCAGCGCACCGAGCACAGCGGCCAGGGTGGTCATCAGGATCGGCCGCAAGCGCAGCAGGCACGCGCGGCGGATTGACTCCAGCGGCGCCAGGCCTTCGTCACGCTCCAGTTGCAGCGCCAGGTCGATCATCAGGATCGCGTTCTTTTTCACCACCCCGATCAGCAGGAACAACCCCAGGAGGGAAATGAGGCTGAACTCGCCGCCGGTGAGGTAGATGGCCAGCAGCGCCCCGACCCCAGCCGAGGGCAGGGTCGAAAGGATTGTCAGCGGGTGGATATAGCTCTCATAGAGAATGCCGAGGATCAGGTACACCGCCACTAACGCCCCGAGGATCATCCATGGCTGGCTCTTTTGCGAATCCATGAAGGCATTGGCGTTGCCACCGGCCTTGACGATGAGTTCGTCGGGTATGCCCAGCCCGGCCAGCCCCCGCTCGATCGCTGCGGTGGCGCGATCCAGAGGCACCCCGGGAGCAAGGTCGAAGGAAATCGCCTCCGAGGCGAACTGCCCGTCGTGGCTGACGCTGTCATCGGCCAGGCTGTTCTCGTAACGGGCCACGGCTGCAAGCGGCACCCGCTTGCCCGCGCTGGTGATGACCTGCACCTGGTCCAGGGTGACCGGATCCTGGGCATAGCGGGGGTCGATCTCCATCACCACCTGGTACTGGTTCAGGCTGTCGTAGATGGTGGAGATCTGCCGCTGGCTATAGGCATTGTTGAGCACCGTCATCACGGTGTTCATGTCCACACCCAGGCGCTTGGCCTGGTCGCGGTCCACCACCAGGGTCACCTGCGCGGTGCCGGCGCCATCGCGGGCATCGATGGACGTCAGCTCCGGCAGCGAGCGGAACAGCGCAACCACCTTCGGGAACCACTGCCGCAACGTGGCCAGGTCGCCGCTTTGAATGATGTATTGGTACTGGGAGCTGGAGTTGTCCCGGGCGCCACCGAATTGCAGGTCTTGGTCGGCCATCAGCATCAAGCGCCCGCCGGGGATCTTCGGCACCGTGCGGCGCAGGCGCTCGATCACTTGCTGCGCAGACACCCCGCGCTCCGCCAGGGGCTTGAGCCGCACCAGAATGGTCGCGTTATTGGTGCCGTTGTTACCGCCAAGGGTCGCGGCCACGCTGAGCACCGCGGGGTCGGCCAGGATAGCGTCGCGGAACTGGTGCATCTTGGGCTGCATCACGGTGAAGGAGAGGCCGTCGTCGCCCCGGATGAAGCCCATGAGCTGGCCGGTATCCTGCTGCGGCATGAAGGTTTTGGGCACCACCACATACAGCGCGACGTTCAGCGCGATGGTCGCCAGCAGCGACAGCAAGGTCAGCACGGGGTGGCGCAGCACCCAGCCCAACGTGCGATCGTAACCGGCCATCAGCCGCTGGTTGGCGGCGTTGCTCCAGCGCTGCCAACGCCGCTCGGGCCCCGGCGGCCGCGGTTTCAGCCAGCGCGCGCAGAGCATGGGGGTCAGCGTGAGCGACACCACCAGCGATACCACCACCGCGGCGGCAAGGGTGATGGAAAACTCGCGGAACAGGTTCTCGATGATCCCGCCCATGAACAGGATGGACAGGAACACCGCCACCAGGGAGGTGTTCATCGCCAGCAGGGTAAAGCCCACCTCACGGGCGCCCTGGTAAGCGGCGCGCAGCGGCGGGATGCCGTCGTCGATGTGCCGGGAAATGTTTTCCAGCACCACGATGGCGTCGTCCACCACCAGCCCGGTGGCCAGGATCAGCGCCATCAGCGAGAGGTTATTGAGGGAAAACCCGTACAGGTACATCACCGCGAAGGTGCCGATCAGCGACACCGGCACCGCCAGCGTGGGGATCAGCGCGGCGCGGCCGTTGGCGAGGAAGCCGAACACCACCAGCACCACCAGCACCACCGCGATCAGCAGGGTGCGCTCGGCCTCGTGCAAGGTGGCCTTGATCACCGTGGTGCGGTCCATGCCCACGTCCAGTTCCACGTTCGCCGGCAGTAACGAGCGCAGCGCCGGCAGGTGCGCCTTGATCGCTTCCACGGTTTCCAAGATGTTCGCTCCGGCCTGGCGGTTGATCACCAGCAGCACCGCATCCTGGCGGTTGTAGAAGCCGCTGTTGTAGCGGTCCTCGACCCCATCGCTGACCTTGGCCACGTCACCCAGGCGCAGGATCGCGCCGTTTTGCTGGCGGATCACCAAGGGCCGGTAATCGCGAGCCTGCTCGAGCTGGTCGTTGGCCTGCACCTGCCACGCCCGCTGGGCGTCTTCGACGAAGCCTTTGGGCTGGCGCACGTTGGCGTTGTCGATGGCCGAGCGCACCTCGTCCAGGGCGATGCCGTACTGGTTGAGCCGGGCCGGCTCCAGCTCGATGCGCACCGCGGGCAGCGAGCTGCCGCCGATCTGCACTTCCCCCACCCCGCTCACCTGGGCCAGGGTCGGCGAGAGGACGGTGGACGCCAGGTCATACAAGCGGCCTTTGTCCAACGCCGGAGAGGTCAGCGCCAGCACCATCACGGGCGCCTGGGAGGGGTTGATCTTCTTGTAGGTGGGCATGCTCTTCATGCCGCTGGGCAACAGGTTGCGCGAGGCATTGATCGCTGCCTGCACGTCCCGGGCCGCGCCGTTGATGTCGCGCCCTTGCTCGAATTGCAGGATGACCCGGGTCGAGCCCTGGCTGGAGCGGCTGTTCATGCTGGTCACCCCGGAGATGGCGCCGAACGCCCGCTCCAACGGGGTGGCCACCGACGAAGCCATTACTTCCGGGCTGGCCCCGGCCAGGTTGGCGCTGACCACGATCACTGGAAAGTCCATCTGTGGCAACGGCGCCACGGCCAGCTGGCCGAAGCTCACGCCGCCGAGCAGGATGATCGCCAGGCTCAGCAACAGGGTGGCGACCGGGCGCCGGATGAACGGGCCGGAGAGGTTCACGCCTGGGCCTGCGGCGCGGGTCGCCGGCCGAAGCGGCGGCTGGTGCGGTCAAACCATAGGTAAATGACCGGGGTGGTGAACAGCGTGAGCAACTGGCTGACCAGCAGCCCACCGACCATCACCAGCCCCAGCGGTTGCCGCAGCTCAGCGCCAGAGCCACTGGCGAACATCAATGGCAAGGCACCGAACAGCGCCGCCAGGGTGGTCATCAAGATCGGCCGGAAGCGCAGCAAGGCGGCCTCGTAGATCGCCGCCTGGGGTTCCAGGCCGCGGCTGCGCTCCGCTTCCAGGGCGAAGTCGATCATCATGATCGCGTTCTTTTTAACGATCCCGATCAGCAGAATGATGCCGATGATAGCGATCATGCCCAGGTCCTTGCCGCTGATCAGCAGCGCCAGCAGCGCGCCGACCGCCGCCGATGGCAGGGTCGAGAGGATGGTGATCGGGTGGATATAGCTCTCGTACAGCACTCCCAGCACGATGTACATGGTCACCACCGCCGCCAGCACCAGCAGCAGCGTGCTCGACAGCGAAGCGCGGAACGCGGCGGCGGCGCCCTGGAATTCGGTTTGCACACTAAGGGGCATGCCGATGTGCTGCTGGGCCTGCTCGATCACCTGCACCGCCTCGCCGAGCGAAATTCCATCGGCGAGGTTGAACGACAGCGTGACCGCCGGGAACTGCCCCAGGTGAGAAATGGCCAGCTGCGCCTGGCGCTGCTCGATCCGCGCCAGGCTCGACAGGCGCACCTGAGCGCCGCTGGTAGTGGTCGTGTTGGTGGTGGCGCTTGCGTTGGCGGAAGAGCCGGTGCCGCTGGCCATTTCCGTTTCTGTGCTGGTATCGCTGCTGCTCGACGAGGCTTTCACGTAGAGCTGTTCCAGCGCCTCGGGGCCTATGCGGCCGCCGTCCGCCGACTGCAGCACCACCCGATACTGGTTGGCCTGGGTGTAGATGGTGGAGATCTGCCGCTGGCCGAAGGCGTCGTAGAGGGCATTGGTGATGTCCGACACCTTCACGCCCAGGCGCATCGCCGCATCGCGGTCGATGTCCAGGTACACCTGTAGGCCCTTGTCCTGGAGGTCGCTGGCCACGTCCTTGAGTTCCGGGCGCTGGCGCAGCTCGTCCACCAGCGTGCCGGTCCATCGCGCGAGCAGGTCCGCATCCGGGGAGGCCAGGCTGAACTGGTACTGCGTGCGGCTGACCCGATCCTCGATGGTCAGGTCTTGCACCGGCTGCATGAACAAGCGCACGCCCACCAGGCGGTCCACCTTCGGTTGCAAGCGGGCGATGACCTCGGCAGCGCTGAGGTCTCGCTCGCCGTGGGGCTTGAGGTTGATCAGCAATCGCCCGCTGTTGAGGGTGGCGTTGTCGCCGTCCACGCCAATGTAGGAAGAAAGGCTCTGCACGGCCGGGTCCTGCAGGATGATGTCCGCCAGGGCCTGCTGGCGCTCGCTCATGGCCTGGAACGAGACCGCCTGCGGCGCCTCGGAAACCGCCTGGATAAAGCCGGTGTCCTGTACCGGAAAGAAGCCCTTGGGCACCATCAGGTACAGCGCTACGGTCAGGCCCAGCGTGGCGACTGCCACCAGCAGGGTCAGCGGCTGATGCCGCAGCACCCAACCCAGGCCTTTGGCATAACGGGCGACGAGCCAATCCAGCCAGGCGCCGCTGGCGCGGTAGAAGCGAGACTGCTGCCCTTCCGGCGGCTCCCGCTTGAGCATGCGCGCGCACATCATCGGCGTGAGGGTAAGCGACACCACCAGGGAGATGAGGATGGCCACCGCCAGGGTGATGGCGAATTCTCGGAACAACCGGCCTACCACATCGCCCATGAACAACAAGGGAATCAGCACGGCGATCAGCGAGAAGGTCAGCGACACCAAGGTGAAACCGATCTGCCGAGCGCCCTTGATCGCCGCCTGCATCGGCGTTTCACCCTCTTCGATATGGCGGGCGATGTTTTCCAGCATCACGATGGCGTCGTCCACCACAAAGCCGGTGGCGATGGTCAAGGCCATCAGGGTGAGGTTGTTGACCGAGAACCCGGCCAGGTACATCACGCCAAAGGTGCCGATCAGCGACAGCGGCACGGTCACCGACGGAATCAGCGTGGCACTGAGCCGACGCAGGAACAGGAAGGTCACCATCACCACCAGGGCAATCGCGAACAGCAACTCCTTCTGCACATCCCACACCGAGGCGCGGATGGTCTGGGTGCGGTCGCTGAGCACCGTCACGTCCAGGCCCGCCGGCATGCTGGCGGTGAGGGTGGGCAGCACGGCCTTGACCCGGTCGACCACGTCTATCACGTTGGCGCCGGGCTGGCGCTGAATGTTGAGCAGTACCGCCTGGTTGCGGTTGGCCCATGCGGCAAGGCGTTCGTTTTCCGCGCCATCGGCGATCTCGGCTACGTCGCGCAGGCGCAGCGGCGCGCCGTTCTTGTAGCTGAGAATCAGGTTGGCGTATTCCTCCGGGGAGCGCAGCTGGTCGTTGGCGTCGAGCATGGCCACCCGCGTGGGGCCGTCGAAGTTGCCCTTGGGCTGGTTCACGTTGGAGGCACCGATCAGGCTGCGCACGTCGGCCAGGTTCAACCCGGCCGCGGCCAGTGCCTGCGGGTTGACCTTGATCCGCACTGCGTGCCGTTGCCCACCGGCGATGCTGACCATGCCCACGCCGCCGATCTGGGCGATCTTCTGCGCCATGCGGGTATCGACCAGGTCGTTGACCTTGGGCAACGGCAAGGTCTTGGAGCTGATGGCGATGGTCAGCACCGGCGTATCCGCCGGGTTGACCTTGTTGTACACCGGCGGCGCCGGCAAATCGCTGGGCAACAGGTTATTGGCCGCGTTGATGGCGGCCTGCACTTCTTGTTCGGCGACGTCCATGTTCAGCGCCAGGCTGAAGCGCAGGGTAATGACCGACGCGCCACCGGAACTGGTCGAGGCCATTTGTTCAAGCCCGGGCATCTGGCCGAACTGGCGCTCCAGCGGGGCGGTGACGGCGCTGGTCATCACCTGCGGGCTGGCACCTGGGTAGAGGGTCATCACCCGGATGGTGGGATAGTCCACCTGGGGCAGTGCCGATACCGGCATCAGCCGCCAGCCGATCAGGCCGGCCAGCACGATCGCCAGCATGCTCAGCGTGGTAGCGACCGGGCGCAGGATAAACAGCCGCGAGAGGTTCATGCGCCGGCCTTGCCCTGGCCCGAAGCTTGGCTGGGCGCCGTGGTTTCGCTCGGCTTGGCGCCTTGCAGGTGCTCGCCGGGGCCTGCGGGCAGCGCACGGTTGTCGTTGACCACTTCCACCTCGCCCCCGTCGCGCAGGCGGTCGGTGCCTTCGAGCACGATGCGGTCACCCTTGGCCAGGCCGCTTTCGATGACGGTCGAGCTGCCATCGCTGGCGCCGACCTTCACTTGCCGCACGCGCACCTTGTTGTCCCCCTCCAGCAGGTAAACGAAGGTGCCGTCGGTGCCGAACTGGATGGCCGCGCTCGGCGCCAGCACCACCTGGCGCAGGGTATCGACCAACAGCCGAACGTTGACGAACTGGTTGGGGAACAGGTGCTCGTCCTTGTTCTCGAAGCGCGCCTTGAACTTGAGCGTGCCAGTGGCGGTGTCGATCTGGTTGTCCGGGCTGGCCAGCACGCCGCTTGCCACCTGCTCGCGGTCGGCGCGATCCCAGGCTTCCACGCTGAGCTTGTCACCCTTGCGGTAGCGCTGCAGCACGGGGTCGATCTGGGTTTCCGGCAGGGTGAAGGCAATGCTGATCGGCTGCATCTGGGTGACGACCGCGACCGCGGTGCTGTCATTGGCGGCCAACAGGTTGCCGGCATCGAGCTGGCGCAGGCCAACGCGGCCAGCGATGGGTGCGCGGATGTCGGTGAACTGCAGGTTCAGGCGGGCATCCTCGACCGCGGCGGCGTTGGTTTTCACCGTGGCCTGGTACTGCGCCACCAGCGCTTCCTGGGTGTCGAGGGTTTGCCGGGCGATGCTGTCCTGGGCGAAGAGGTCGCGGTAACGCTTGAGGTCCACCTGGGCATTCTTCAACTGCGCCTGGTTCTCGCCCAGGGTGCCCTCGGCCTGCTGCAACGCGATGCGGTAGCTACGCGGATCGATCTGCGCCAGCAGATCGCCGGCCTTCACCGCCTGGCCTTCCTGGAAGTTGACCTTGACCAGCTCGCCTGCCACGCGGGTGCGAACGTTGACCGTATTGAGCGCGGTCACCGTGCCCAAGGCTTTGAGATAAACAGGGAAGTCCCCCAGGGTGACGGCACCGACCCTTACTGGGGTGGCCCCGGCGGCATCGCCCCAACCTGGGCGCATAGGGTTGCCGCCGGGGCGGCGGGCATGGCCCTGGGCCTTGGCGGACGGATCCTGGGGGGCGGCCACCTGACGATGGTTCCAGTACCAGACAGCCGCACTCACGGCCAGCAGCAACAACAAGGCGGCCAGCGCGGCGCGAACCAGGCGGGAACGGGAATGACGGGGACGATCGACCATGGCGCGGCTCAGCTTTCCTTCAGGACGCTGAACGATAAGCACTCGGGCGCTTTTCGCAAAGCGCATTTACCGGTCATTTACGCTATTAGTAACAATGCGTTACCAATAACACCTACGAGATGACCGTTCGTGGGCTGGCGCCTGCTCCTACGGGGCGTGGCGCAAGAATGGCCGCTGCCCCGCAGGATCGGAAAGGCGTTACTTCAGTACGGCCAGGGCCGCGTCGTAGTTCGGCTCCTGGCCGATTTCCGGTACCAGCTCGCTGTACAGCACCTTGTCTTGCTCGTCGAGCACCACCACTGCGCGAGCGGTCAGCCCCTTGAGCGGGCCTTCGGCGATGGCCACGCCGTAGGCTTCGATGAACTCGCGACCACGCTGGGTCGACAGGTTCACAACGTTTTCCAGGCCCTCGGCGCCGCAGAAACGCTTCTGGGCGAACGGCAGGTCGGCCGAGATGCACAGCACTGCGGTGTTCGACAACTCGTTGGCCTGGGCGTTGAACTTGCGCACCGAGGTGGCGCAGGTGGGGGTGTCCACGCTTGGGAAGATGTTCAGCACCTTGCGCTTGCCGGCGAAGTCGGCGAGGGTTTTATCGCTCAGGTCACCGGCCACCAGCGAGAACGCTGGCGCTTGGCTGCCGGCCTGGGGAAGTTGGCCGTCGACACGGATAGGGTTGCCCTTGAGGGTCACTTGAGCCATGAACGCTTTCCTTTTGGTGGAGTGTTGTCGGAACCGGCGAGTTAACCATGATTAGCCCGGGGCGGCCATGGTTCAGAACCTTCCGGGCCAGGCTGGATTCGGCAAGCAGCAGCCCGAGTTCGCAAGCCTCGGCCGCTCACCCGAGGTCCAATAGCCCATCCGCCCGAACCCCGACACCATCAACGAGGTCTATCAAGCCATCGCCACAAGCGATTGGACGCCCCCGCCTGTAGGCTTTAACGTGGCCTGTCGGGCCGTTGGCCTGGCAATGCCCAGAGGTCGTTTTTGATCGCGCGGGCGTACCTTGTGGTTCAGTTTTTTCATGCGAGGCAATGATGGCACCGCGGTACCTGACCGACAGCTTTGCCAGAAGGGTCGACTACCTGCGGATGTCGGTCACTGATCGCTGCGACTTCCGTTGCGTGTATTGCATGGCCGAGGACATGCAGTTCCTGCCACGCCAACGCATCCTTACGCTCGAAGAACTCCATGAGATGGCCCGCGCTTTCGTCGCGCTGGGCACGCGCAAGATTCGCCTGACCGGCGGCGAACCCCTGGTGCGCGCCGGCATCGTCGAGCTGTGCGCCAAGATCGCCGCCCTTCCCGGCCTCGAAGAGCTGTGCATGACCAGCAACGGCTCCCAGCTCGCGCGCCTGGCCGGCCCGCTACGGGATGCCGGCGTGCACCGCCTCAACATCAGCCTGGACAGCCTCGACCCCGAGCGGTTTCGCCAGCTGACCCGCACGGGTGACTTGGCCCAGGTAATCGCCGGCATCGACGCGGCGAACGCCGCGGGCTTCACGCACACCAAGCTCAACTGCGTGGTGATGAAGGGCCGCAACGACGATGAGATCAACGACCTCGTAGGCTTTGCCATCGACCGCGGCCTGGACCTGAGCTTTATCGAAGAAATGCCACTCGGCGTGATCACCGAGCACAGCCGTGCGGAGGCATTTTATTCCAGCGACCACGTGCGCGAACGCATCGCCCAGCGCTATACCCTGGTGCCGGCCACCGATACTACCCATGGCCCTTCGCGCTATTGGCGCCTGGCCGAAGCGCCAGGCACCCGGATCGGCTTCATTTCCCCGCATAGCCATAACTTCTGCGCCACTTGCAACCGCGTGCGGCTGACCGTCGAGGGCCGCCTGTTGCTGTGCCTGGGCAACGAACACGCGGTGGACCTCAAAGCCATATTGCGCGCCAACCCGGGCCAACCGGAGCGGCTGCAACGGGCGATCATCGAAGCCATGGCGCTCAAGCCTCTGCGGCATGACTTCAAGCTGGACGACAGCGTGCAGGTGGTGCGCTTCATGAACATGACCGGCGGCTGAAGCGCTGCCGGCCCTGCCAGGCGCTGGCGCACGCCTGCGAACCAGGCATCGCTTGCAAGGCGCCAATGCATTAAAATGCTGGCCCTTTCCCAGCCCGCCCGGCCACCCAGGAACCCCACCGATGGAACATCGTGAAGCGCTGATCGCGCTGCGCAGCTTTCTCTCTACCCAGATCCTTGGCCAGGACAAACTTATCGACCGCCTGCTGATCGTGCTGCTCGCCGACGGCCATATGCTGGTCGAGGGCGCGCCGGGGCTGGCCAAGACCAAAGCCATCAAGGAACTGGCCGAAGGCGTTGAAGCGCAATTCCACCGCATTCAGTTCACCCCGGACCTGCTCCCCGCCGACATCACCGGCACGGAGATCTACCGCCCGGAAACCGGCAGCTTCGTGTTCCAGCAGGGGCCCATCTTCCACAACCTGGTGTTGGCCGACGAGATTAACCGCGCGCCGGCCAAGGTGCAGTCCGCGCTGCTCGAAGCCATGGCCGAGCGCCAGGTCAGCGTGGGCCGCAGCACCTATGAGCTGTCGCCGCTGTTCCTGGTGATGGCCACGCAGAACCCGATCGAACAGGAAGGCACCTATCCGCTGCCCGAGGCGCAGCTCGACCGCTTTTTGATGCACGTGAAAATCGGCTTTCCCGACGCCTCGGTGGAGCGGCGGATCCTCCAGCAGGCCCGCGGCGAGGCCCTCAACGGCGAAACCAAGCCCGAGCGGCGGGTCAGCCAGCAGGCTATTTTCGCCGCCCGCAAGGAGATCCTCGGCCTGTACATGGCCGATGCCGTGGAGGAGTACCTGGTGCAGCTGGTGATGGCTACCCGCACCCCAGCCAAATACGACAGCGAGCTGGCCGAGTGGCTGACCTACGGCGCCAGCCCGCGCGGTTCGATTTCCCTCGACCGCTGCGCCCGCGCCCATGCCTGGCTGGCCGGGCGGGACTTCGTGAGCCCCGAAGACCTGCAAGCGGTGATCTTCGATGTGCTGCGCCACCGCATCATCCTGTCCTTCGAGGCCGAAGCGGCGGGCGTGGACCAAGACCGGGTGATCCAGCGCATCCTCGATGTGGTCGCGGTGGCCTGAGCCTCTCTATGAACAGCCAGCCATGAACAACCCGCCGCGCCCCGCGCCCAGCATCACCGTTACCCTCGCCGAATTGATCGAGATGCGGCATCGGGTGCGCGAAGTGCAGCTGTTTTCCCGGCCGGGCCAGCGCAGCCCGCTGATCGGCCTGCATCACTCCAAGCTGCGCGGGCGTGGCGTGGACTTCGACCAGGTGCGGGTGTACCAGGCCGGCGACGACGTGCGCAACATCGACTGGCGCGTCACCGCGCGCACCCAGGAGCCGCACACCAAGCTGTTCCACGAGGAGCGTGAGCGGCCGATCTTCATCCTGGTGGAGCAAAGCCGACAGCTGTTCTTCGGCTCGGCGGTGGCGTTCAAGTCCACCTTGGCCGCGCAGGTGGCCGCACTGTTCGGCTGGGCCACGCTGGAGCACAACGACCGCATCGGCGGGCTGGTGTATGGCGACCAGGAGCACTACGAGATCAAGCCCCGGCGCAGCAAGCAGAGCCTGTTGCAACTGCTCAACCGGCTGGCGCGAGTCAATGCCGCCCTCAGCACGGACGCCCTCCCCGCGGCGGACCCGCTCGGCAGTGCCCTGCGGCGTGCCCGCGAGGTGCTGCGCCCCGGCAGCCTGGGCATCGTCATCTGTGACGAGCGCGCGCTGAGCGACGCCACCGAGCAGCAACTGAGCCTGCTCGCCCGCCATTGCGACCTGCTGTTGCTGCCGATCAGCGACCCCCTGGACCACGCCCTGCCCGCCGCCGGCCTGTTGCGCTTCGGCCTGGGTGCGGCGCAGCTGGAGGTCGACACCAGCGACGCCGAGTTGCGCCGCGGCTACCAGGCCCTGGCCGAGGCACGTCGGGCGCGCTGGGAGCGCCTGGGGCAAAAGCTGGGAGTGCTGGTGTTGCCGCTCAGCACCCGCGCCGATGCGGTGGACCAGCTGCGTGAGTACACCAGTTCGCGGCCCAAACCGGGTGCCCGGCCAGACGTCAGGCCGGGCGCCAAGCCGGCGTCGCCACCGAGCACGGGCGCTGCTCAATGAACCCCTTGCCTGGCTTGCTGCCGCTGATCGAGCCGGCCCCTGTCAGCGCCTGGCCGCCAGCCCCTGGCTGGTGGGGCCTGGCGTTACTGCTGCTGATCGCCGTTGCCGCCGCGCTGTGGGCCTGGCGACGGCGGCCAGCGCCGACAGCGCCGCCAGCCGTAGCGGTAGTGCCCGAAAGCAGCGAGCCCGCGGTAGACCCCGCCCGGCTGGAGGCCCTCGCCGAGCTGGCGTTACTGCCGCGCCCTTACGATGGCGCACCCGCCGGCGCCTGGTTGCAACAGCTCAACGCGCTGCTCAAACGCCTGTGCCGCAACCATTACCCCGGGGCCAACAGCCATACCCTCAACGGCCGCAAGTGGTTGGCGTTTCTGGACAACCGCTGCCCGGCAGCGGGCCTGACCCGGTGGATGATCCTGGTGGAAGGCGTTTACCGCCCCGAGTGCAAGCTGGACGACAAAGCCATCAACGGGCTCTATCAGGCCGTGGACACCTGGATTCGCAAACATGTTTGAGTTCGCCTGGCCGCTGATCTTCCTGCTGCTACCGTTGCCGTGGGTCGCCCGTCGCCTGCTGCCGCCGGCCAACAGCGGCGAGCAGGTGCTGCAGGTGGGGTTTCTCGAAGAACTGGCCACCCTCAGCCACCGCCGCACCAGTGGCGGCCTGCCCGGCTGGCGCCAGCAACTGCCCTACGCCGGGGTGTGGCTGCTGCTGCTGGTCGCCTGTGCCAGGCCGCAATGGCTGGGGCCGCCCCTGCCGCTGCCGGCCAGCGGCCGCGATCTGCTGGTGGCGGTCGACGTGTCCGGCTCGATGGATTACCCCGACATGCAATGGCAAGGCGAAAACGTCAGCCGCCTGGCGCTGGTCAAGCACCTGCTCGGGGATTTCCTGGAGAACCGCCAGGGTGACCGGGTGGGGCTGATTCTCTTCGGCAGCCGCGCTTACGTGCAGGCGCCACTGACCTTCGACCGCCACACCGTGCGCGCTTGGCTGGACGACGCCCAGGTGGGCATCGCCGGGCAAACCACCGCCATCGGCGACGCCATCGGCCTGGCGGTGAAGCGCCTGCGCCTGCGCCCGGCCGAAAGCCGGGTGCTGATCCTGGTCACCGACGGCGCCAACAACGGCGGGCAGATCCAGCCACTGACCGCGGCGCGCCTGGCCGCCGCCGAGCAGGTGCGCATCCATACCATCGGCATCGGCGCCGACCCGCAAGCGGCCGGAGCCGCGCCGAACGCGGCACTAGGCCTCAACGCTGGCAGCGACCTGGACGAAACCGCCTTGCAAGCCATTGCCAGCGCCACGGCCGGGGAGTACTTCCGTGCCCGCGACGGCCAAGACCTGCAAGGCATCGGTGAGGCGCTGGACCGCCTGGAGCCGGTGAACCAGCAACCGACCCGGGTTCGCCCAGTGGAGGAGCTCTACCACTGGCCGCTGGCGGCGGCGGTGATCTGGGTAGCGATCCTGGCCGGGCAACGCCTGTTGCCACCGGGCCGCCGCTTCGGCTGGGCGCGCCCAGCCCCGGCGCTGCGCGGGCACCTGGCCCGGCTGAGGCGGCGGCGATGAGCGCGTTCTGGCCGCATTGGGCACGCCTTGGCTGGTTCTTCGCCTGGCCGCTGCTCGCCTGGCTGTGCTGGGCGTTATGGCTGCGTCGCCGCCGCAGTGGGCGCTGGCAGGCATTGCTGCCGAGCGCCTTCCACGCGACGCTGCTGCGCGGCAGCCAAGCCCGCGCCGAACGCTGGCCGCGGGTGCTGCTCGGGCTCGCCGCGCTGCTAGCCGGGCTGGCGCTGGTCGGCCCCGGCTGGCAGCGCGAGCAACAGATCGCCCAGCGTCCGGACGACCCGTTGGTGATCATCCTGGCCCTCACCCCGGACATGCTCGCCAAGGACGCATCACCCGACCGCCTCGGCCAGGCGCGGCGCAAGATCCTCGACCTGCTGCAGCACCGCGCCGATGCGCAGACCGCCATCGTGGTCTACGCCGGCAGCGCGCATACCCTGGTCCCGCTATCGGATGACGAGGCCACGAGCCGCAACCTGCTCGAAGCCCTTAAACCCTCACTGATGCCCGAGCCTGGGCAGCGCGCGGACCTTGCCGTGCATCAAGCGCTGGACCTGCTCGCTCAGGCCGGCCAAGGGCCGGGCAGGTTGCTGCTGATCGCCCCGGGCCTCAGCGACCTCGAGCGCGAAGGCATCGACCATTGGCTGGGCCGGCACTCCCCGCCGTTGCTGGTGCTGGGCGTGGGCAGCGCCGAAGGCGGGCCGGTCACCCTGGAAAACGGCGAGCTGCTCAAAGGGCCAGACGGCGCCATCGCAGTGTTGCGCCTGGATGCGACCGCCCTGGCCGCGACCGCCGCCCGGGCCCATGGCCGCTACGAAAGCGCCCGCCTGGACAACCACGACCTGCGCGCGCTGGGCCTGCTGGACACCGCCCACACGCCCATGGCAGGCGACGAGACCCCACCGCGCCCGCTCGACCGCTGGGCCGACCAAGGCTATTGGCTGCTGTTGCCACTGCTGGCGTTGGCCGCCCTCGCTGGCCGTCGGGGTTGGCTGCTGTGCCTGCCGTTGCTGCTCGGCATGGCCATGGCGCCACGCCCGGTGTATGCCTACGGCCTGGCCGACCTCTGGTGGCGGCCAGACCAACAAGGTGCGCATCTGCTCACCGAGGGTAAGCCGGCGCAAGCCGCCCAGCGCTTCATCGATTACCGCTGGCAGGGCATCGCCTTCTACCGGGCCGGCCGATATGCCGAAGCCGCCCAATGCTTTGCCGAAGGCGACAGCGCCGCCGACCACTACAACCGCGGCAACGCACTGGCGCAGAACGGCCAGCTCGAAGCCGCGCTGCAGGCGTATGAGCAGGCGCTGGAGCGCGAACCCGGGCTGCGCGCCGCCAGCGACAACCGGGCGTTGGTGCAAAAGCTGCTCGATGCTGGCAAAGCCGAGCCCAATCCCGCCAACCCGGCTGAGGGGTCCGCCAACGCGGCACCCGCATCGGCCCAGGGTGGCAGTGCCGGCGAAGGCGCTGGCGGTGAGCAAGGCACGGCTGCGGCCGCCGCTGCGCCGCCGTCGGCCACCCCACCTGCGGTTTCCGCCGCCACGGCCAGCGGCAATGCCGGCGCGAACGCTGAAGGTGCCCCCGGCGCAGCCAGCCCCGCCAAGGTCGCCAGCGCCAGCGAGGCGCCGGACGACGAAGCCCGGGAGTCATTGGAGCAATGGCTGCGACAGATCCCCGACGATCCGTCAGAATTGCTGCGGCGTAAATTCTGGTATGAACAGCAACAACGGCAGGAACAACATCCATGAGTCGGCTCTGTGCCCTTTTACTCTGCGGCTTGATCGCCCTGTTGCCGGTTTCGGCGACCGCGGCGGTGCTGCTGGCCAGCGTCGACCGCACGCGCCTGGCAGTGGGCGAAACCTTCGAGCTGACGTTGCAGACCAACGACGTGACCCTGTTCGGCAAGCCGGACACCTCACCGCTGCAAGCGCAATTCGAGGTTGGCGATACCCGCCAGGTGAACGAACTGGCCAGCCTGGCCGACGATCACGGGCCGAGCACGCGCTGGATCATCACCCTGGTGCCCCGGGAAAGCGGCACCCTCACCTTGCCCAGCCTGAGCCTGGGCGAACTGCACAGCCAGCCCATCGTGCTGCAGGTGCTCGACGCCGATGCGCCAGTGGCGGCTACCCAGGCACCGGTGTTCATCGAGGCCACCCTGGATCAGAACCAGGTATACGTGCAGGCGCAGCTGATCCTGACCCTGCGCGTCTACCATTCGGTGGCGCTGTATGACGACAGCAGCTTCGCCCCCCCGGACGTAGCCGATGCGCGGGTGGCGCCGCTAGGTAACCGGCGCACTTACGAGAAGGTGATCAACGGCTTGCGCCATGGCGTGATCGAAACCCGTTACGCGCTCTACCCGCAGCGCAGCGGTGACCTCACCATCCCGGCACTGCTGTTCACCGCGACCACGGTCAATGCCGACGACACCGGCAAGCCACGCCCAGGGCCGCAAGTGCGGGTGAGTTCGGCACGCATGACGGTGCGGGTGCTCGGCCGGCCAGCGCTGTACCCGGCCGACGCTACCTGGCTGCCGGCGCGTAGCCTGACCCTCAGCGAAAGCTGGAACCCGCCCCCGGAAGACGCGCGCGAGGGTGATTCGCTTACCCGCACCCTCACCCTCAAGGCCGAGGGGTTGTCCAGCGCGCAGCTGCCACCCCTGCCCCAGGCCGAACTCAGCGGCGTGCGCCGCTACCCCGACCAGGCGCAGTTGAACGACCAGAGCACCGAGCGTGGCCTGGTCGGCAGCCGCCAGGAGCGTGAGGCGTTGGTCCCGATGCGCGCCGGCAGCACCGAACTGCCGGCGGTGGAAGTGGTGTGGTGGAACACCCGCGAAGACCATCTGGAGCGCACTAGCCTGCCGGCGCGCACGTTGCAAGCCGCTGAACGGCCGGCGGCACCCGTGGACAACGGGCCCGCCGCAGTGGCGCCCCGGCCCCGCCCGTTGTGGCCATGGCAACTATCGACCGTGCTGCTGCTGTGCACTACCCTGCTGGGCTTCGGGCTGTGGTGGCGGGCGCGGTCGCAGCCAGCGGTGGCGCGGCTCGCCGCCACCGGGCCGAGCCCACGCAGCCTGCTCGACGACCTTAAGCGCGCCTGCCAGAACAACGACCCGCAAGCTTCCCGCCAGGCCCTGGACGCCTGGGCCCGGCAGCAGTCGGAGACCCTCGCGCAATTGGCGGCACGCTACCCGGCGCTGTCCGATGCCCTCGACGGCCTGAACGGCGCGCTCTATAGCGAAGCGGGCCGTTACTGGCAAGGCAGTGGACTGTGGAGCGTAGTCAGCGGCATCCCGACCATCGCCCGACCGGCTCCAGGGGCGGAAGAAAACCTGCCGCCGCTTTACCCTAAATAGTTTCGAGACCCGCCATGCGCTTGCTGCACACCTCTGACTGGCACTTGGGCCAAAGCCTGCACGGCCAGGACCGCGACCACGAACACCAGGCCTTCCTCGCCTGGCTGCTGGCGCGCATCACCACGCTGTTGCCCGATGCCCTGCTGATCGCCGGCGACATCTTCGACACCGTGAACCCGCCGCTCAAAGCGCAGGAACGGCTCTACGACTTTATCGTCAATGCCCATGAAGCCTTGCCGTCACTGACCATCGTGATGATCGCCGGCAACCATGACTCCGGCTCGCGCATCGAACTGCCCGCGCCGCTCATGCGCCGGCTGCGCACCCACGCCTTGGGCCGGGTGTTATGGCTCGACGACGGCCAGCTCGACTGCGACCGCTTGCTGATCCCGCTCACCGACGGCCACGGCGCCACCGTCGCCTGGTGCCTGGCGCTGCCGTTCCTGCGCCCTGCCGAGGTCACCGGCCCACACCTGGGCGAGGACTACCTCGGCGGCATCGCGCAGGTGCACCAGCGGTTGATCGCGGCGGCCAACGCACGCCGTCAGCCGGGCCAACCGCTGATTGCCATCAGCCACGCGCACATGGCCGGCGGCGCGGTATCGCTGGACTCCGAACGCAGCCTGGTGATCGGCACCGCCGAGGCGCTGCCCGCCAGCCTGTTCGATGACAGCGTCGGCTACGTGGCGCTGGGGCACTTGCATAAGCCGCAGCAGGTCAACGGCGAGCAACGCCTGCGCTATAGCGGCTCGCCTATCCCGCTGTCGTTTTCCGAAGTGGACTACCCCCACCAGGTGCTGCAAGTGGACTTCATCGGCGAACAGCTGCAGCAGGTGCAGGCTCACCGCGTACCGCGCGCGGTAGACCTGCTGCGCGTAGGCCCGGCCCGGCTGGACGACGTGCTGGCTCGCCTGGCCGCGCTCCCTGCGCCAGACCTGCTCGCTGGCGTGGTGCAGCACCCCTGGCTGGAAGTGCGGGTGATTCTCGACGAGCCGCAGCCTGAGCTGCGCACCCAGGTTGAAGCGGCCTTGGCCGGCAAGGCCGCGCGGTTGGTGCGTATTGCCGTGGAATACCACGGCAGCGGGCTGCGCCAGGATGCCGTGGCCTTGGAACAGCTCGAGCAACTGAGCCCCGAACAGGTGTTCAGCCGCGCCTGGGAAGAGCAATACGGCAACGCTGTGGACGATGCCACCCTGAACGACTTTCTGCTGCTGTTGCAGGAAGAGCAGCTGGAGCCACAGCCATGAAAATCCTCGCCATCCGCCTGAAGAACCTGGCCTCGCTGGCCGGCCCGGTGGCCCTGGACTTTACCGCCGAGCCCCTGGCCAGCGCCGGGCTCTTTGCGATCACCGGCCCCACCGGCGCGGGCAAGAGCACCCTGCTCGATGCCCTGTGCCTGGCGCTGTTCGGCGCGGTGCCACGGTTGGGCGATACCGGCCGCGACGCCAAGGTGCCCGATGCCGAGGGTGAAATCGCCACCGGCGACCCGCGCAACCTGTTGCGCCGCGGCGCGGGCGCGGGCTTTGCCGAGGTGGATTTCATCGGCGTGGACGAGGTGCGCTACCGCGCCCGCTGGGAGGCCAACCGCGCCCGCGACAAGGCCGGCGGCAAGCTGCAACCCAGCCGGCAAACGCTGCTGGACCTGGACAGCGATCGCCTGCTGGCGACACAAAAAGGAGAGTACCGGCCACTGCTCGAAGCTCGCCTGGGGCTGAACTTCGAGCAATTCACCCGCGCTGTGCTGCTGGCCCAGAGTGAGTTCAGCGCGTTCCTCAAGGCCGACGACAACGAACGCAGCGAATTACTGGAAAAGCTCACCGATACCGCGCTGTATAGCCGCCTCGGCCGCCGCGCCTACGACAAGGCGCGCAGCGCACGCCAGCAGCTGGAAGCGTTACAGGCCCAGGAAGGCGCCAGCGCCGCGCTCGATGCCGATGCCCGCATCGCCCTGGACAGCCGCCTGGACCAGGCCCGCCAAGGCTTGCTGGCAGCCCAGCAGCAGCGGCGCGAAGTTGAAACCCAGCACCAGCACCTGCTCGACGAGCAGCGCCTGAACGCCGAACAGCAAACGGCCGCCCACGCCCTCGGCCAGGCCGAAGCGCAGTGGCGGCAACTCGAAGGCCAACGGCAAGACCTCATCCACCTCGACGCGCTGGCCCCGCAGCGTGCGCTGCTGGAGCGCCAGGCGCGCTTGCGCGGGCAACTGCACACCCTCGGGCCGGCCCGGGATGAAGCCGCCGACCAGGTGCAGGCCACCGAGCGTGCCGTCGAGCATGCCCAGGGGCAGGTGCAAGCCGCCGAAGCGGGCCTGCTGACCGTCACAGGCGCGCAGGCAGCCGCCGCGCCCGCCTTGCGCGAAGCCTTCGACCAACAGGCCACGCTGCAGCACCTGGAACACGACCTGGCGCCGCTGCAAACGCAACTGGCCCAGGCGCAACGGCAACATGAAGCCGGCCAACAGGCGCTCGCTGACCTGGCGCAGGCCCAGCGCCAGGGCGGCGAGCTGCTCCAGGCTGTCGAAGCGCGGCTGGAAGACAGCGCTCCGCTGGCGCGCCTGAGCAATGCCTGGCAGGCCTACCAACCACGCTTGCAACAGCTGGCGCCGCTGGCCGCCCGCCAAGCCCAGCTGGCAACGGCGCTGCCCGGCCTGCGCCAAGCGGCCGACGCCGCCAACGAGCAGCAAGCCGCGGCTCAGGCCGTGCTCGATGATGTGCAAGGGCGGCTTGGCGCGTCGGCGGACCTAGGCGAGCGCCTGCGCTTGCTCAGCGAGCTGATTGCCGACAACCGCCGCGCGCTGGAACAATTCGACGCCCTGGACGGCGGCTGGCGCCGCTGCGCCGAGGCCCAGGAGCGGCTCGCCGAACTCAGCACGCAGCAGCAAAAGCTTGCCGAGCAGCGCCAGGCGCGCACCGCCGAGGGTAAAGCGGCGAGCGCTGACCACCAGGCCGCCAGCCAGGCGCTGGAGGTCACGGTGAACCTGCTGGAGCGCCAGCACCTGGCGCGCTTGCGTGCCGGCTTGCATCCGGGCGCGCCCTGCCCGGTGTGCGGCAGCGCGGAACATCCGGGCGGCCATGATGCCGCGCTGGCCACCCTCGAGGCCCAGGACCTGGACGACATCCAGGCCGCGCAGGGGCGCGTGCAGGCCCTGGCGGACCGCCTCGCCGAGCTGCGCGCGGACGTTCGCGCGCTTATGGACCAACAAAAAACGCTGCACGAGCAACAGCAACGGCTGGATGCTCAGCACAGCGCCGCGCTGGACGCCCTGCAGGCATTGCCGCGGCAGGACGAATTGCTGGCGCAACCGATCGCCCGGCGACAGGGCTGGCTGAACGACGCCGTGGCGCGCTTGCGCCAGCAGATCGCTGCGGACGACGAACAGCTCAAGGCCCTGCTCGCCGCGCAAACCCAGGCCGGCCAGAGCCAGCAGCGACTGCGCGAGACGCAGCAGGTGGCAGACGCCGCGAACCGCGCGCTGGCCCAGCAGCAGGAACAGTTGCAACGCGAGCAGCAGCGGTTCGATGAAGCGCTCGACGCCTTCGCCGAACTGCTGCCCGAGCACACGCTGGCAGCGCTGCGGGCCGAACCGGCGCGGGCAGTCGCCGCGCTGGAACATACCCTCGCCGAACGCTTGCGCCTGCTGGAGCAGCAACAGGCGCAGCAACTTGCGCAGACTCAACGGCAACAACAGGTGCAGGTGACCGAGGCTGAGCAGCAGGGCCTGGCGCGCCAGCTGGAAAGCCTGCGCGGCGCCGTGCAGGGCCTGCAACAGCGGCGCCTCGATGCCCAGGCTACGCTGGCCGAGCGGCTTGGCTCGCAGCCTAGCGCCGCAGCGTGGCAAGCCAGCCTGGAGCAGGCCGTGGAGCAAGCCCGCGGGGCCCAGGCCGCGGCGGCCCAAACCCTGCAACAGGCGGGCAATGAACTGCTCGCGGCCCGCGGCCGCTGGCAAGCGCTAGTCGACCAGCACACCGCCAGCGAGGCAGAGCTGGCCGAGCTGGACACTCGCCTGCAGCAGTGGCGCCAGGCCCATCCAACCCTCGGTGACGCTGACCTGCAACGTCTGCTAGCAATCGCCGAAGACGCCGTAGAGCAGCTGCGAAGCCGCCTGCGCGAAGCTGAAAGCGCGCTGGAACAAGGCCGGGTGTTGTTGCACGAACGTCAGCAGCGGCTGCAAGCGCACCGGGCCGACGCCACCGCGCCAACCCAGACCGCCGAGGCGCTGGCGGAGGCTCTCATCGCAGCCCAGGGCCGTTGCGAAGCGCAGGAGCAGGCGTGCGCTGAACTGCGCGCCGCCCAGCTCGAAGACGACCGCCGCAGGCAAGCCCGCGAGGCGCTGGCCGCCCAGGTCGAACAAGCCCAGGCCGAGCACCGACGCTGGGGGCGCCTGTCGGCGTTGATCGGTTCGGCCGAGGGCGACCGCCTGCGCAAGATCGCCCAGGCCTACAACCTCGACTTGCTGATCCGCCACGCCAATGCCCAATTGTTGCAGCTGGTGCGCCGCTACCGACTCAAGCGTGGCGGCAGCGCCTTGGGGCTGCTGGTGGTGGATACCGAAATGGGTGACGAAGTGCGCTCGGTGCATTCCCTCAGCGGCGGCGAAACCTTTTTGGTATCTCTGGCGCTGGCGCTGGGCTTGGCCTCCATGGCCTCGAGCAGCCTGCGCATCGAATCGCTGTTCATCGACGAAGGCTTCGGCAGCCTGGACCCCGAATCCTTGCAACTGGCCATGGACGCCCTGGACAACCTGCAAGCGCAGGGCCGCAAGGTCGCGGTGATCTCCCACGTGCAAGAGATGCATGAGCGCATACCGGTGCAGATCCAAGTGCGGCGGCAGGGCAATGGCTTGAGCGAGGTCACGGTGGTGCCCTAACCCAACGACCCGACCGTTCCTGGGCGCTGCCCGGCCTCACAGGTGCGGGGCGAGCGGGCTGCGGCGCCCGAGGTCATTGGGAAAGCAGGCCAGCCTGCGAACTCACTGGCGACGCTGCGTCAATCAATGCGTGGCGATCTTATGATCCAGCGCGGCATAAAAGTTGGCGCTTTTTTGCAGGTATTGCGGGGTATAGCCCTGGGCCGAACGGCCGGAATGGTCGGGTTGGCCATTGGCACTGGTGGGCAGCGCAACGGACGCGGAAATGGCGGATGCGGCGATAACTGAGAACAGGTTGAAGTGCATGATGGCGTTCCTCCGGGAAGTCAGTGACGGTGAGGAAAACTTAACTCCCGGAGGCGCACGCTAGAAATTCATTGCAGCAGTAACAGTTATCAGCGCCATCAATGGGCTGGCTGCAAGAACTTCAGGTCCGACGGCGAATCCAGCGGATAATGCTGCACAGTGCGCTGCAACATTCCGCTCGCGGCATCCCGCTCTACCACCACGATTTCATTGCTCTTCTGGTTGGCGATCAGCACGAAGCGGCCGCTCGGGTCGAGGGTGAACTCACGCGGGTGGTCCCCTTCCACAGAACGCCGTTGCACCTGCTTCAACCCGCCTTCGTGGTCCACTGCATACACCACCAGCTCGTTGACCGTGCCACGGTTGGCCACATAGAGGAATTTGCCGTCTGGCGAAAGGTGCAACCCGCCGCCAGCGCCAGTGGCCGGCTTTTGCTCGGTGGCCAGGTCGTGCAATTGGGTGCGCACCAGGTTGCCCGCCTGCCACTTGAAGCTGGCGACCTGCGCGGGCATCTCCAGGGTGAGCCAGGCATGTTCGCCGCTGGCGTCGAATAACAAATGGCGCGGGCCGCTGCCCGGGGGCAACGCTACGGCGGCGGGGTTGGCCGGGCTAAGCGGTGCGGTCGCCTTGCCTTGGGCACGGTAGACAAACACTTTGTCCGCGCCCAGGTCGCTGGAGTACACGAAGCCGTGGTTACTTACCGTGGAGTGAACATGGCCGCTGGCCTGGCGCTCGGGGTTGACCTTGCTCGGTGCGTTATGGAACTGCTGAGCGACCTCGCCCAGGGTGCCGTCCGCGGCCACGGGCAATACCGCCAAGCTGCCGCCGGGGTCCGGGTGGACCGCATAGTTGGAAACGAACAACCACTTTTCATCCGCGCTGAGGCTGGCGTGGGTGGGCTCATCGCCCTTGCTCTGCACCTGGTTGATCAGGGCAACCTCATGGGTGGCGGGATCGATACGGTAGCTGCTCACGCGGCCGACGGTATCTTTCTGCCCAGGGCCGTTCTCGTTCACCACGAACAGCTGGCTCTGCGCCTTGTTCAGCACCAGCCAGGAAGGGTTGTCGGCCTTGATTACCTGAACCGGCGCGCTGGCGAGCTGGCCGCTCTGGCTATCGAAGCTCAGGCGATAAAGGCCTTCGCTACTGCCTTGGGTATAGGAGCCGACCAACAGGTCGTAGGTGGTGGCTTGGGCAAGGGAGGAGCCAAGGGCGGCTCCGGCAAGGGTAAGCGACATCAGCACTCGCAGCATGAAATAAACCTCTTGTGAAGACCGTGCTTGCACGCAAAAGTTGATCTCAGGCCACGAACCGCATCAGGCCTGATCGTCATCGTCGTCGGCAGCGAACGCCTCGAGTAAGCGCAGCCGATGCACTGCATCGGACCCCTGGATTTCCCAAAGATCGCTTTCGCTGACGAAGCGCGCGGCGGCCACTTGTTCGGGGCTGAACCGCCATTGGCGTTCGTCGCGGCCATCCATGCACACGATGGTCAGGCCGTCGCTGCCCAGGGCGAACTCGAATGCATAAAGGTCATCGATGATGACCATGTCGGTGGCGTCGAGCGCCTCGGCTAGGGGCTGGGTCATGGGCGGCTCCGCATAGATAGAAGGGCGCATTCTACCTGCGCGAAGCGCTGCTCGCGCGCCCACTTCAGGGCGAGCTCAAAGCACCCCTACCCCACCCGGCGCGAACACCGCTTCGGCGTGGCGGATGCCATTGACCAGCGGCTCGCCGAACGCCTCCAGGCTGATCTCGAAGCGGTCGCCAGGGCGCGCGCTGATGCCATCGGCGAACGAGAGGGTCGCGGTGCCGAAGAAGTGCACGTGCACATCGCCCGGCCGCAGGAACTGGGCGTATTTAAAGTGATGGAATTCCAGGTTGTCGAAGCTGTGGCACATGTTCGCAGCGCCGCTGAGAAACTCTTTTTCCCACAGCACCTGACCATCGCGATGGATACGGCTGAGGCCGGCCAAGTGCTCGGGCAACGTGCCAACCCGCAGTTCCGGGCCGAAGGCGCAGGCGCGCAGCTTCGAATGGGCCAGGTACAGGTAGTTCTTGCGCTCCATCACATGGTCGGAGAACTCGTTGCCCAGGGCATAGCCCAGGCGGTAGGGGCGGCGATCCGGGCCAATCACGTAGAGCCCGGCCAGTTCAGGCTCTTCCCCGGCATCCTCGGCGAAGGGCGGCAGCGGGAAGGCCGCGCCCGGGCGCACGATGATGCTGCCGTCTCCTTTGTAGAACCATTCGGGCTGTATGCCTGCCTCCCCGGCGGGTGGCTTGCCGCCCTCCACGCCCCACTTGAACACCTTCATGCTGTCGGTGATCGCCGCGTCGTCGTGGGCCTGCTGGTGCATCTTGTCGCGGGTGGCGGCGCTGCCCAGGTGAGTAAGGCCGGTGCCGGTGACCAACACGTGGGCTGGGTCTGGGTGGTCCAGGGGCGAGAGGATCCGCTGCTCGTCGAGCAACTGGCGATAACTCAAGCGCTCGCCGCGCTGGCAGCGCTGCGCCTGGGTCGCAAGGTCACTGCCTTCGGCGATGGCGTGCAGGGCCAGTTCGCGGGTACTGCCCACGTTAGCAAGGACCTGAACTTGATCGCCTTCCACCACGCCTACCTGGCGGGCTCCCTCAGCGGTTTGCAGTTGTACTAGGCGCATAACGGTCTCTCTCCGGGCAATTCAAGAGCGCGCGCTGGCAGCGAAGGCTTCGGCCGGCAACGCATGGCGCCGCTCCAGCACGCGGTAAACGATGAACGTGAGCACCAGGCCGAACAGCATCACCCCGGTGAGGAAATACAGGCCACTGGCGAGCTGGCCGGTCGCCTCCTTGAGCGCGCCCACAACGAAGGGCCCTAGGTAACCGCCCAGGTTGCCCACCGAGTTGATCAAGGCGATACCCGCAGCGGCGCTAGCACCGGCGAAGAAGCGGCCGGGCAGCGTCCAGAACACTGCGGTGCAGGAAAACAACGCAAACGCCACCACGCACAACGCCGCCAATTGCAACGCCGGGGCGGCCAGCCAAGCGGCGCCGAACATGCCCCCGGCACCAAGCGCATAGAGCACCGCCAGGTGCCCATAGCGGTCGTTCAGGCGATCGGAACTACGCGGCACCAGCAGCAGGCCGACGATGCCGAACACATAAGGCACTGCGGAAACGAAACCGGTGGCCAGGTCGCTGCCACCGAACTGCTTGATCAAGGTGGGCAACCACAGGCCAAGGCCATAGATGCTCAGGGTCACAGGCAGGTAGAACAACGCCAGCAGCAATACGCGGGGGTCTTTCAGCGCACGCAACGGGTTGCCGTGGCGGGTCTGGCCGTATTCACGCAGGTCTTTTTCCAGCTCGCCGGTTAGCCAGGTTTTTTCTTCGGCACTCAGCCATTTCACCTGCTGCGGGCCATCGGGCAACCAGCGCAGCACCGGCCAGGTGAGCAGCACCGCTGGCATGCCAATCACGATAAACAGCCACTGCCAGCCGTGCAGCCCCAGCACACCTTCCAGGCCCAGCAGGCCGCCGGACACAGGGCCGGTGATCATCATGGCGATGGGTTGCGAGAGGATAAACAGGCCGAGGATTTTGCCGCGGTGGCGGATGGGGAACCACTGGGTGATGTAGTACAGCACGCCAGGGAAGAATCCGGCCTCGGCCGCGCCGAGCAGCAGGCGCATGGCGTAGAAACTATAAGGGCCCTGGATGAACGCCATGCCAATGGTGATTACACCCCAGGTGATCATGATGCGGGCGAACCAGCGCCGCGCGCCGAAGCGTTCGAGCATCAGGTTGCTGGGGATTTCCAGCAGAAAGTAACCGATGAAGAACAGGCCCGCCCCCATGCCATAGGCTGCATCACCAATGCCCACGTCGGCGCCCATGTGCAGTTTGGCGAAGCCGACCGCGGAGCGATCCACGTAAGCGACCAGGTAGAGCAAAACGAGAAACGGGATCAGTTTGAAGGTGATGCGCCGGATAAGCCCGAGTTCCTGGCTCATGGTGACGGTCTCCAATTGTTGTTTTTATGGAAGCTGTCTGGAATGCGGCTTTGCGGCGGGCGAAGGCCGAGAAAAGCACTCAGGCTGAAGTCGACTATATAGTATTACTATTTAACCAACAAGCTCTTCCATTATCCCGAGATGCAGCCTATTTTAGAAAGCGTGCGATGCCATTAGTCTTACAATAAGAGAGCCTGACATGTCCGAGAAAAAACCTTCCCTGCGCTCGGCCCAATGGTTTGGGACCAACGACAAGAACGGCTTCATGTACCGCAGTTGGATGAAGAACCAGGGCATCGCCGACCATCAATTCCATGGCAAGCCGATCATTGGCATTTGCAACACCTGGTCCGAACTCACGCCTTGCAACGCGCACTTTCGGCAGATTGCAGAACACGTCAAACGTGGAGTTCTAGAAGCTGGCGGCTTCCCGGTGGAGTTCCCGGTGTTCTCCAATGGCGAGTCCAACCTGCGGCCCACGGCGATGCTCACCCGTAACCTGGCCAGCATGGACGTGGAGGAAGCGATCCGCGGCAACCCGGTGGACGGCGTGGTACTGCTCACTGGCTGCGACAAAACCACCCCAGCTCTGTTGATGGGCGCCGCCAGTTGCGACGTGCCGGCCATCGTGGTCACCGGCGGGCCCATGCTCAACGGCAAGCACAATGGCCGCGACATCGGCGCCGGGACCATCGTTTGGCAAATGCATGAAGCTTACAAAGGCGGGTTGATCGGCCTGGATGAGTTCCTCTCCGCCGAAGCCGGCATGTCTCGCTCCGCCGGCACCTGCAACACCATGGGCACGGCTTCGACCATGGCCTGCATGGCTGAATCCCTGGGTGTGTCGCTGCCCCATAACGCCGCGATCCCCGCGGTGGACTCGCGCCGCTATGTGCTGGCGCATATGAGCGGCATGCGCGCGGTGGACATGGTCAAGGAGGACCTTCGCCTGTCCAAAGTGCTTACCCGCGCAGCCTTCGAGAACGCCATCCGGGTGAACGCTGCCATTGGCGGCTCCACCAATGCGGTGATTCACCTCAAGGCCATCGCCGGGCGCATGGGGGTGGACCTGGAGCTGGACGACTGGACCCGCGTGGGCCGCGGCACACCGACCCTGGTGGACCTGCAACCCTCGGGGCGCTTCCTTATGGAGGAGTTTTACTACGCTGGCGGCCTGCCGGCGGTGCTGCGCCGGCTGGGGGAGAACAACCTGCTGCCTAACCCGGAGGCACTCACGGTCAACGGCAAAAGCCTGTGGGAGAACGTGAAGGCCGCGCCGATCTATGGCAAGGATGAAGTGATCCGCGCCATCGATAACCCCTTGGTCGCCGACGGCGGCATCTGCGTGTTGCGCGGCAACCTGGCGCCCAACGGCGCGGTGCTCAAGCCCTCGGCCGCCACCCCCGCGCTGATGCAGCACCGTGGCCGCGCCGTGGTGTTCGAGAACTTCGAGGCCTACAAGGCGCGGATCAACGACCCGGACCTGGACGTGGACGCGACCTCCATCCTGGTGATGAAGAACTGCGGGCCCAAAGGCTACCCAGGCATGGCCGAGGTCGGAAACATGGGCCTGCCCGCCAAGTTGCTGGCCCAGGGCGTGACCGACATGGTACGGATTTCCGACGCCCGCATGAGCGGCACCGCCTACGGCACCGTGGTGCTGCACGTAGCCCCCGAGGCCGCCGCCGGTGGGCCGCTGGCCGCCGTGCAGGAAGGCGACTGGATCGAGCTGGACTGCGCCACGGGCCGCCTGCATCTGGACATCAGCGACGAAGAGCTTGCCTCCCGCCTTGCTGACTGGCAGCCGGAGGCCAGCAATCTAATCCCGGGTGGCTACCGGCAGTTGTACGTGGAGCATGTGATGCAGGCGGATCAGGGGTGTGATTTTGACTTTTTGGTGGGGTGCAGGGGGGCGGAGGTGCCGCGGCACTCGCATTGAGTGGGCGGGGCGCCCCGCCACCGTGTGGGAGCGGGCTGGCTTGCGAATGATCCGCACATTCCAAAGTTGGACAGTGAGGTTAGGCTACCCGCATCGATTCGTTAGGGGGTTCGGGGCTAATACATGCCCGCGCCGTCAACCGATCTTCAAGGCGTAGTGCTTGCGAACGTGCTGATTGATATAGGTGGTCAAGCCGGTGCCGCGCTTAGCAAGGCGTTGCATCTCCTGCACAGCTGCAAGGCCTGGTCGGTTAGCGTCGTACAGGTACAGGGTTGCCCGGTCCGCGAAGCGCAGAGTAATGCTGTCACCCTCGATAAGGTAGGCAACGACGCCGCTGTTTCCATTGGGGCTTGCATATGGAAGCATCGCGGCAGCCGGATTCGGTGTGCCTTCGGCACCTGGCTTCGGTTCTATCCGTGGGCGGGTGCCCTGCTCTGCATCTTGGATGGCCCGGTCGACTTTCCGTAGCCAGCTGGAAAAGTCTTCTGGGTTCAATTCCTTTGTGAATTGCCTCTGTTGGCTGAGATAGCCTTCTTCCCACGCGACGCGGGTAATGGTGGGCATTTTTGAAATGTAATCGCTAGTCTCTTTCAAACCACTACCTCTATTCGACCACATCGCCAATTCGGCGATAAAGCCAAGGCCAGGGTTATCCCTGCTTAGCTCCCCCGGGCCATTAGGGTTCTGTTCAGCAGCCTTCAATGCTCGCTCTATCTCTATCATCACCTCGTCCAGACGCTCTTCATCCGCCTTTTTAATTAACTCACGATGCCTCATAGCGCTGCATCAACTAAGGATCTATCGTGTTTGTTTTCAAGTGATTTCGGATTATGCAGCGCGGCAGTGTAAATAGCGTCCGCCTTGGCTTTGCTCAGATGTTGCGCCGCCACCTCGGCATCCAAAATCCTTCGAAAATACGTTTGCGCCCTTACATTTCTGCTGGATTTTTTCGTATCGTGCTGCATATTCCCGAATGCCAAACCGCTACTTCCGGTTGAAAAACTCGATTTGTATGGGTTGGTTCGCGCTACCTCTCCGCTTTTCACCGCCAGGAATACATAGGCCTTTAGGAATTCCGCTGTAGGTGCTTTTTTATCGCCTGATTGCTCTTTAGCCTTTTCGTTCATTACGACTCCTTAGATGGTAAACAAGCAAACGACCATGCCTGCTTACCCCAAGTGTGCGCGCGTGATTACCTACCGTGTAGGCGGAATAAATCCCTATTAACTTGTAGCTCGTAAAATTTCTGCAAAAACCCAGGGGGTTTTCGTCAATGGAAGTACCTGGCAAAGCCATCTATTCGAAGCTCAGCATCCAGCCCTGAAAGTTAGAGGCCTGATGCAATAACTTGATTTTCTTTTACTGGCACCAAACGATTTCTTATTATTCCCGAGCAAACATAGTGTCACAAAACCTGCGACTGCAAGCCTTTCTGCAGATCGGGAGTTATGGTCAAATACTTCCCATCACACAATCAAGGCGCGCGCATGAAGACGCTTCCGTATTTTGCCACCATCATCTTTTCGACGTCAGCTATCGCCAATGAAAGTGAAGAACTGGCTTTTTATTATCAGCTTGGTTACACATTAGAAGAAGTCGCCGACATAAACCGGCCAGAGGCACTTGAAACGTTGGTCTCAATTAGAAAATCCCAACGCATGCGGGGGCACTTGGAAAGTTGTGAAACCATTTACCACCTGGCCGACGAAACCGGACAAAGTGTCGCCTATGGTTCTATCTGTAAAACCGACCAAGCTAACCTCAAAGGGTTCTTCTGTTGGGATAAGGGTGGCCAGCATTTTGGGTATGCAAACAGGCGCCATGGGGCAAGTAGCGACTGGATGGGCGACAGTATTCTTCATGGGTGTGGCGGGGCGCTAGTGCCCGAGCCGGATCATAGAGAAAAGATCGATGGCGTCGAACTCGTTCCCACCAGGGACGGATGGGCACTGCCAGAGGTTGGATGGGGCGAAAAACGCCCCGTGGTGACTATGCTTTACCATGACCTCAAACGCCTCGGCTTTGACATATCTCCACGTTGCGATCCAATACGTTTGATCAGCCTCGGTGAGGAAGGAAACAACTATTATGGAGCGACCTGCAAAATCGATGCTGCAAATCACGAGGCTGTTATCTGCCTTGATAATCTGGCCGAAAATTTTGGTATTTTCACTCGTCATCAAAAAACATCAAAGTGGACTGAGCTTACCATGTACAGGTTTTGCTGGAGCGACTGACGTATCGTTTGCATCACCAATCAACAGCGCCCACCTAAAAGCTTACGAAATAAACATATGAAAATTGCTCTGTACTTTCTAACCGCCATGTTCACTACATCGGCAATGGCTCGGTTATTTGAAGACAAGCCCTTCTATGCGCAAGCTGGCTATATTCTAGAGAAGCTTCCGGAAGCACGTGAACCAGGCGCACTGGCGCCTTTGGGTTCCAGCAAAGAATTCAAACGCATGCTGGGGCTTAAGCGAAGTTGCGAAGCCGTTTACCACCTATCCGATGCAGCAGGGGAAAGTGTTGGCTATGGTTCCATTTGCAAAACCAGCCATAAGAACGAGAAGGGATTCTTCTGCTGGGATTTAACAGGGCAACACTTCGGCTATGCGCGAAAGCCTTATGGAGCAGACGCTGCGTGGATAGGTGATAGCATTCTTCATAGTTGTGGAGGGAGGCTGGTACCTGATGCGGATCAGAGTACCGACGAGGTTGATTCCATCGATGAATGGACCATGCCGGAGCTTGGATGGGGCAAAAGGCGCCCGGTGCTAACCATGTTGAGATCAGATATCGAAGACCGTGGCTTCGACATACCCCTTAGGCACTGCAACAAGATCCGTTACCGATGGCTTGGTAGGGAAAAAAACACTGCTTACGGCGCGATCTGTGAGATCGACGAGGCAGGTAAAAAAGCTTTGATCTGCTTTGATCATCTGGTCGGGCACTTAGGCTTGTTTACCCGCTATGAAGATACCTCCAAGTGGGTGGAATACACGATCTACAGGCACTGTTGGGGCGGCTAGTTTAGCCTCTCAGGGTGAGCCCCTACCAACGCCACCCTTCGGCATGCAACCCGCTTTGCGCTATCATTGCCGCTTCGCCCGCGCAGATGCCGATACCCCATGGATTACCGCAAACCCTCCGAACGCAAGAGCATGCACGCAAGGATCGTTCAGGAGCTGGGCATGCAGATCGTTTCTGGCCGGTTTCTACCGGATCAAAAACTCCCGCCCGAGGCATCGTTGTGTGAAGACTACGCCGTCAGCCGCCCGGTGTTGCGCGAGGCTACCCGGGTGCTGGTCGCCAAGGGGCTGGTGTATTCGCGCCCGCGGGTGGGCACGGTGGTCAAGCAACGACGTGAATGGCATCTGCTCGACCCAGACGTGCTCAATTGGGTGATGCAGACCACCCCGCAGACTGAATTCTTCGCCTTGCTGACCAGCGTGCGGGCAATCATCGAGCCGGCGGCTGCTGCCCTGGCCGCCCAGCACGCCACCGCCGAAGACGTCGCCGCCATTGGCGAGGCATACCAACGGATGGAACAGGCGCAAACGCCGGACGCGTTGCTGCAGCCGGACCTGGACTTCCATAGCCGCATCTTCGACGCCACCCACAACGACCTGCTCGCGCATTTGTGCAACATGTTGGCCGTGGCCCTGCGCGAAGCCTTGCGCCATTCCAACCAGCGGCCGAATTCGCACGAGTTCGCCATGCCGCGGCACAGGGCGATCCTTACCGCCATCGAAAGCCGCGATCCGCTGGCCGCGCATCATGCCGCCCTGGTGCAGCTGGACGACGCCCGCCATGCGTTGAGCGTGGTGTTGGGGCAGAAGCTCGGCCTGTAGGGTAGCCTTGCCGGCGATCGCATTGTGAATGGGGCGAAGGCGCCAGCCGGCGAACCCGGCTGGCGCCTTCGCGAACGGGTCAGTTCCCCGCCCGCCTCACCACCAGGAACCGCGCCAGTGCCGGCAGCAGCCAGAGCGCCCCGAACATGTTCCATAGCAGCATGAAAGTGAGCATCAGGCCCATGTCCGCCTGGAACTTGATGGCGGAGAACATCCAGGTAGCCACACCGATCGCCAGGCACAGGCCGGTGAACAATACGGCTTTGCCGGTGGAGCGCAGGGTTTGGTAATACGCCTCCTGCAGCGGCATGCCGGCGCGCAGGAAGCTCGATAGGCGGCTGTAGATATAAATACCGTAGTCCACGCCAATGCCCACCCCGAGGGCAATCACCGGCAGGGTGGCTACCTTTACCCCTATCCCCATGGCGGCCATCAAGGCATTGCCCAACACCGAGGTCAGCACCAGCGGCAGGATGATGCATAAGGTGGCAGCCAGGGAACGGAAGGTGATGAAGCACATGATCGCGACGCACAGGTACACCAGGCCGAGGATGATCATTTCCGCCTGGGCAATCACTTCGTTGGTGGCCGCTTCCACCCCGGCGTTGCCCGCCGCCAGCAGGAAACTCAAGCCCTCGCGGTCGTGCTCGGCGGCGAAGGCCTTGACCGTGGCCGTCACGGCCTTGAGGGTCTGGGCTTTGTGGTCGTTGAGGAACACCAGCAGCGGGGCCAGCGAGCAGTTGGCGTTATACAGGCTATCGGCACGGGCGATGGAGTTGTTCAACACATCCTGGTTGCGCGAAAGGCTCTCCCATTTCAGGCTGCCTTCGTTCATGCCCTTGATGACCTGCTTGGACACCGTGACCAGCGACACCGCGGACTGCACCCCGGGGGTGCCTTGCAACGCCCAGCTCAGGTCGTCGATCGCCGCCATCACCGGGTAGCTGGAACACTGTTCGGCGCCGGTTTTCACCATCACCACCAGCACGTCGGAGCTGGTGGAGTAATGCTCGATGATAAAGCCGTTGTCGCGGTTGTAACGCGAATCCGCCCGCAGCTCGGGGGCACCTTGGTCAAGGTCGCCGATCTGCAGGCGCTGGCTGTACCAAAGCCCGGCGCCGAAGGCGAGCAGCGCCAGCAGCAACGAGATTGGCGCCACCTTCGGGCTGGCAAAGCCGGACAACACCCGCCAGAAACGATGATCGCGATGCGCATCGCGCCGGCTGCGCTCGATCGCCTTGCCACTGATGCCGGCGTAGGAAATCGCCACCGGAAGCAGAATGAGGTTGGTGAAGACGATGACCGCTACGCCCACCGACGCCCCTATGGCCAGCTCGCGGATCACCCCGATGTCGATCACCAGCAGGGTGATGAAGCCCACGGCGTCAGCCAGAATGGCGATCATGCCCGGTAAAAAAAGCTGCCTGAAGGTTCGCCGAGCCGCGATCAACGCGTTGTCCGCGTTGCCGGATTGCAAGGCGATGCCGTTGATTTTCTGCACCCCGTGGGAAATGCCGATGGCAAAAATCAAGAACGGCACCAGCATCGAATACGGGTCCAGCCCGAAGCCCAGGGCATGCATCAGCCCAAGCTGCCATACCACCGCCACCAGGGTCGCCAACAGCACCGCCACCGTACTGCGCACGCAGCGGGTGAAGGCCAGCAGCAGCACCAGGGTCACGGCCAACACCACGGCAAAGAACGCTACCACCATCACCAGCCCATCGATCAGGTCGCCAACCTTTTTGGCGAACCCAACGATATGAATCCGTACATGGGGGTTCTGCGCTTGGTACTTGTCGCGCACCTTGGCTTCGAGTTCATGGGACAGCTGGCGATAGTCGAGCTGCAACCGCTTGCTGGGGTCTTGCGGGTCGGCATATTGCTCCAGCAGCGGCACTTCTACGATGGTCGAGCGAAAATCGTTCGCGACCATACGCCCCACTTGCCCGGACTTGAGCACGTTGTCGCGCAGGCGGTCGAGGCTGGCGGGGGACCCGTCATAGCTGGGCGGGATGATTTCGCCGCCGGCGAAGCCCTCTTCGGTGACTTCGGTCCAGCGCACGCTCGGGCTCCACAAGGACTTAAGCCCTGCGCGGTCCACGCCAGTGAGGTAGAACAGCTCATCGTTGACCTCACGCAGCGTTTCCATGTAGCCGGCCTGGAAGATATCCCCGTCGGTGGTTTCCACCGAAACCCGCAGGGTATTGCCCAGGTTGGCCAGGTCGTTACGGTGGGCCATCATGTTCTGGATGTACGGGTGCCCCAGGGGGATCATCTTCTCGAAGCTGGTTGAGGGGCGAATCTGCAGGGCCTGCCAGAACAGCACCACGCTCGTCAGCAGGCATAACCCGATCACCACCAGGCGATGGTCGAAGATCAGCCGCTCCAGCAGCCCTGGCTTGGCCTCGATCGGTGGCGGAACAGTCGCTTGGTTCATTGCATGCCCTCCCCTTTACCGCTGCTGTCGGCCCGCCTGGCGCCACCCTGCCCTACCAGCCAGAGTTCACCCTTGGGGGCCTGCACGACTGCCGCCAGCGCTTGCCGGTCGGGGCGGATGAAGGCGCTGAAACTGCGCCCGTCATCCTCACTGTGCAGCACAGTGCCGGCGTTGCCGACGATCACCAGGCTGCCGTCGGCGAGCAAGGCGCCGCCGGCCAGGCCGCTGTCCACTCGCGTTTCAGCGCCGCCCAGCGGTACCAGCTGCCAGCTGTCGCCGCTGTCGGTGGAGCGCAGAAGGTTACCGCGCAAGCCATAGATCAACAGCGTTCCGGGCTCTCGAGTGGCCAGCACGCCGAACAACGAACCCTGGTAGGGGCTGTCCAGGTGCTCCCAATGTTCGCCGGCGTCTCGCGACCGGAACAGGGTGCCCTGCTCGCCGACGATGAACAGGCTGCCGTCGCCGCTGGCGCCTATGGCGTTGAGGTGCAGCTGGTCGGGGTTGTCCAGCCGCTCGCTGGCATCGTCCCAGTGGGCGCCACCGTCGGTGGTCACCAGCAGCTGGCCGTAGGCGCCAATGGCCAACCCGCGGTCGGCATCGGCGAACCATAGGTCCAGCAGCGGCGCCTCTCTGGCGGGGTCGTCATGCTGCACTTGCCAATGTTCTCCGCCGTCGGTGCTGGCGAGCACCTGCGAGTCATGGCCCACCGCCCAGCCGTGCTGGGCATCGGTGAAGAACACCGCGGTCAGCAGGGCATGGCTGGGCACTTGCCCCAGGCGCCAGTGCTGGCCCTGGTCATCGGACAACAACACTTGGCCGCGGTCGCCCACGGCGACCAGCCGTTCACCGGCGGTGGCGATGTCCAGCAGCAAGCCATGGAGGGCCCGTTCAGGGGTATCGGAAGCGGCTACAGGCTCGGCGGCAGGTGCCGCACCAGCCAGCAGTGGGAACAGTAGCGAAAACGCGAGCAGAAGGGTTTTCCCCATGAAGCCATTCCTGTTTTATTTTTTGTTAGTTGGCAGGCTGGGGAATGTATAGCGCAAAGTGGCCGCCAAACGGCGGCCATTCATGTTGGCAATGGGGCGGGTATGGCCCGCCACATGGTGCGCGGGCGCTGTTCGCCTGGCGGCTAGGCCAGGCTCTTGCTCACTACTTCGAACACATCGCTGGACAGCTGGCCGCTGGCCTTGATCCGCTCCAGCTCGCCCTTCATCAGCGCCTGGCGGGCACCACCGAACTTGCGCCAGCGGGTCAACGGGGTCAACTGGCGCGAAGCGATCTGCGGGTTGAGCGCATTAAGCTGGATGACCAGGTCTGCCAGGAAGCGATAGCCGCTGCCGTCGGGGGCGTGGAAGTTGATGTGGTTCTGCCCGGCGAAGGCACCGATCAGCGCACGGACCTTGTTGGGGTTGCGCAGGCTGAAGGCTGGATGCTCCATCAGCGCCTTGACCCGCTCCAGCCCGCCCGGCAGGGTGCTGGCGGCCTGCACGCTGAACCACTGGTCCATCACCAGCGGGTTGTCCTTGAAGTGCTCCGCGAAGCTTGCCAGTGCCTTGGCTTTTTCGTGCTCGAACGGCGAATTGACCAGCACGGCAAGGGCCGTGAGCCGTTCGGTCATGTTGTCGCAGTGCTCGAACTGTTCCAGGGTGGCGTCCAGCACTTCCTGGCGCTCGCTGAGTATCAGGTAGCTCAGCGCGATGTTTTGCAGGCTACGACGGGCGAAGTGCTCGGCGCTGGCTTCATAGGCGGTGTTGCGCGAGCGCTCGCGGTTGGCCTGGTAGCGCGCCCACAGGGGCCCGAACAACTCGTCGGCGATGTGCTTGCGCACGAACTCTCGGGCCGCATGGATCGCCTCCACGTCGGCGACCTCGCTCAGTTCCACCAGATAGGCCTCGCCCGGCAGCGAGAGCATCTCGGCGACCATCGCCTGATCAAGGCTGTGGTCGCTGAGCAAGGTGCCAAACGCGGTGATCAGGCGGGCGTCTACCTGGAGCGGTTGGCCGGCCTGATGTTGGCCGATCAGCTCTTGCAACACCTGCACTGCCAGTTGCTGGCCGGCGTCCCAGCGGTTGAAGCCGTCGCTGTCGTGCTGCATCAGGAACATCAGCTGGTCGCGGTCGTAGGGGAACTGCAGCTTCACCGGCGCGCTGAAGCCGCGCAGCAATGAAGGCAGCGGCTTGGCGTTCACCCCGGCGAAGGTAAAGGTTTGCTCGGCTTCGGTGACCGAAAGCACGCGGCTGGTGCCACCGGCCACGGCCTCGCCTTGCAGCTGCAGAGGGATGTCGCGGCCCTGGGCGTCGAGCAAGCCCAGCTCCACCGGGATCACGAACGGCAGTTTTTCGGCGCTCTCCGGGGTTGCCGGGCAGCTTTGGCGGAAGGTCAGGCTGTAGGTTTGCGCCGCCGCGTCAAAGGCTTCACTGACCGCCAGCCGCGGCGTGCCCGCCTGGCTGTACCACCGCTTGAACTGGGTAAGGTCCACGCCGTTGGCGTCTTCCATGGCCTTGACGAAGTCATCGCAGGTCACGGCCTGGCCATCGTGGCGCTCGAAGAACAGGTCGCTGCCCTTGCGGAAGCCCTCCGCGCCCAGCAGGGTGCGGATCATCCCAACCACTTCGGAGCCCTTCTCATACACCGTCAGGGTGTAGAAGTTGGAGATTTCCATGAAGCTCGCAGGGCGCACCGGATGAGCCATGGGGCCGGCGTCCTCGGCGAACTGGTGGGTGCGCAGGTAGGCTACGTCTTCCACGCGCTTGACCGTGGCCGAGTTCATGTCCGCGGAGAACCCGGCGTCGCGATACACCGTGAAGCCTTCCTTGAGCGACAGCTGGAACCAGTCGCGGCAGGTCACCCGGTTGCCGGTCCAGTTATGGAAGTATTCATGGGCGACTACCGCCTCGACCCGCTGGTGGGCGGCGTCGGTAGCGGTCTCGGCCTTGGCCAGCACGCAACTGGAGTTGAAGATGTTGAGCCCCTTGTTTTCCATGGCGCCCATGTTGAAGTCGTTGACCGCCACGATCATGAAGATGTCCAGGTCGTACTCGCGGCCGTAGACTTCTTCGTCCCAGCGCATGGACTTCTTCAGGCTGTTCATGGCGTGCTGGCATTTGTCGATGTTTTCCGGCTCGACATAAATGCGCAGGGCTACGTCTTTCCCCGAGGCGCGGGTGAAGGTGTCTTCGATGCACCACAGGTCCCCTGCCACCAGGGCGAACAGGTACGCCGGCTTCTTGAACGGATCTTCCCAGGTTGCCCAGTGGCGGCCACCCTCGGCTTCGCCGCTGGCGATGGGGTTGCCGTTGGACAGCAGGATCGGGTAACGCTGCTTGTCGGCGCTCAGGCTGGTGGTGAACTTGCTCATCACGTCCGGGCGGTCCAGGTACCAGGTGATCTTGCGGAAGCCCTCGGCCTCGCACTGGGTGCAGAACATCTTGCCGGACTTGTACAGCCCCTCTAGCGCGGTGTTGGTTTCGGGGTGAATACGCACGCTGCTGTCCAGCACGAAGGCCGCGGCCTTGGGCTGCAGGGTCAGGTGCATGTCATCCAACAGGTAGTCGGTGGCGCCCAGCTCCTGGTCGTCGAGCTTGAGCGACAGCAGCTCCAGTTCCTGGCCGTCGAGCACCAGTGGCGGCAGCCCCTCCCCGGCATCGCCGGTTGCGGCCTCGGGGTTGCGCCGCATCACCAGTTGGGCGTGCACCAGCGTGTGGTCTTCGTGCAGCTCGAAGGTCAGGTGGGTTTCGTCGATCAGGTAGTCGGGGGCGCGGTAGTCCTTCAGGTAGATCGTTTTCGGCTGTTCTGTGCGCATGGCCTTGTCCTTCTACTGGTGCACGGCGAGCTGGTAGGCCGTGTATTTGCGAATGTTGATCACGCCGGTGTCGAATATCAGGTATTGACCCTTGATGCCGGTCAGTGTGCCTTCGACGAGGGGGTCCTTGTCCAGGTTGAAGCTGGTGATCTTGCCCGGGTACGCCGTTACCGGATAGCTGATGCGCACCACTTCGGCGTTCGGCAGCGGCTGGATGGCCTGCAGGCCGAAACGCTCCTGCAGCAGGCTGATGCCCGCGGCGCAGCTATCGAACAGTTGCTCACGCACCGCCAGCAGGTCCACCTCGGCGGCTTCGCCCTTGAGCAGCGCGCGCCAGTTGGTGCGGTCTGGCACCTGGGAACGGAACAGATCCTCGACCAACCCGGACTGCTGGCGCGTGGCGACCCGCAGGATCGGCAGCGCCTGGCTGGCGCCCTGGTCCAGCCAGCGAGTGGGCAGCTGGGTGGCGCGGGTGATCCCGACCTTGATACCGGAGCTGTTGGCCAGGTACACGATGTGGTCGGTCATGCAGAACTGCTCGCCCCAGCTCGGCTCACGGCAGGTGCCGTGTTCGTAGTGGCAGCGTTCGGGGCTCATGATGCACAGGTCACAGGCGGCCAACCGGGTCATGCAAGGGTAGCAGTAGCCTTGGCTATAGCTGCTTTTAGTGCGCTTGCCGCAATTGACGCAATGAATGGCGCCGAGGTACTCGAGCCGAAGGCGCTGGCCCACCAAGGGGTTGAGTGGCACGCGCGCTTCGCCCAGGCGCAGGTCGTAGCACGCCTGGCTACCTTCGATACGAATGGCCATTTTGCTGACAGCACCACGGCCGAGCTCGATCAATGGCTGACCGGTCAATGGATGGCGTCCGACTTGAACAGGATGTTGGCGATCGGTGCGCTCTTGGAGCTGCACTCCTGCAGGCCCATGTAACCGGTGCGTTGCTCTTCGGGCATGTTTTGCAGCTCCCAGGCGATGACCGCCTGCAGCGACAGCTCCTTCTGCTCCTGGGTAAGCTTGCGGCCATCGGACCATTTGCCAATCTCCACCGCCAGCTTCAGGCTTTCGTAGATCTCGGGGGTGATGTTTTCGATCATCTCGGCGAAGGTGGTCATCAGGGCATCCAGAGGTAAATAACTAGCGCATTTTACGGCGTGCGAGCGCGCCGCCCAATAGGCCGGTGATACAACCGACCAACAAGCCTCCCACATGGGCGCCGTTGGCGATCTCGCCGAAGCCCAGCACACTCGCCGCGCCCAGAAGGCACAGGCCAAGCCAGGCCAGCATCATGATCAGCACGCCCTTGGGCAGGCGGTACAGCGGCGACGGCGCCAGCCAGTTGAACAGCCACACATGCCCCAGCAATGCATAGAGCACGCCGGAGAGCCCACCGAACAGCGCAGGGCCGCTCCACAAGTATTGGGTCAGGTTCGAAACCCCCGCATACAGCAGGGTTAGCCCGGCCAGCGCCAAGGATCCCTGCCGCCACTCGATGCGCCGGCCCAGTTCCCAATACCACAGGCCATTCATGGTCAGGTGGAGGATGCCGAAGTGGATGAACATCGGCGTTACCAGCCGCCACCACTGCCCGGCCTCGAGGGTTTCGATCCACGGCTTGAACCAGGCGTAGTCGCCTTCCTGGTGGAAGTCCACGAAGGTCAGCCAGTGCAAGGGTTCCAGGTTCTCGCCCAGCAGGCTGATGGCGCCCACCAGCAGGCACAGCAGCAACACCACGGTAGTGACCGGGCTGGCGCGCAGCTGCCGCCAGGCGCTGATCCCCCGGCCGGGGCCAGGCAGCGCGGGCTGAGCCACCATGGGCGCGCTGTCGCCATCGGGATAGCGGGCGTGCAGTTCGCGCACCTGTTCGGCCATGTCGTCGGTAGGCACCCACAGCACCTGCTCTGGCCCCTCCTCGGTGACCCGATGCGGTACCTGCAGGCGCCGCAGCAGCCGAACGAAGCCGCCAAGGTTTTTCGCCACCGGCAGGCGTAATGCGGCGATAGGCTTCAAGGGCGATGCTCCGGCCGCGTGACATCCACCCACACGAACTTGCGCGGGTCCAGCACCTGCTCGTCGTCCAGCCGGTAAGCCACCAGCTTGCCGTAGAGCACCGCGCTGTAATCCAGGCAGGCCAGGTTCGGGCGGATCGGCGCTGGCCGGCCGCTACGCCAGTAATGACCGACGAACAGCAGCGGCTCGTCGGCGCCATAGCGCAGCAGCGACTGTTTTTCCCGTGCGCTGAGTGGGGTGCGCGCCACGGCGTCGGGCAGGGCATCGGGTTGGAACACCACATCGCCATAGGTTTGTGGGTCGTCTTCCCAGAACTTGGTGCGGAAGAAGGCGCGGGTCAGGCCATCGCCACCGGTGATCGCCATGCCATCGGGCAGGCGCATGTCGGTGCCGCGCAGCAGGCGATCGAACACGTTGGCGGCAAAGCTGTTGGGCACGCTGGAAGCTTGCACGAAGTGCTGGTCCACCCGGCCGTCGGGGAAGGCCTGGCGCAGCGGGCCGATCAGGGTGCTGTCCCAGCAGGCATGCACCAGGCGGAAGCGCCCGGCATCGACGAACAACGGCAGTTGGTAGAACCAGCCGAGAAAATCCTGCCAGTCTTTCGGGTGCTGGGCGACCTGGTCCAGGGTCGCCTCGATCAGCCGCAGGTGGCGCGGCGTATGCTCGCGCACATGCGCCTTGCCACTGCCGGGAAGCGCCGGGGTGACCCAGCCCAGGGCGTTGAACTCGTGATTGCCCATGATGCACCAGGCTTCACCCGCCTCGACCATGTCGTGCACGATGTGCAGCGCCTCACGGATGCGCGGGCCGCGGTCGATGATGTCGCCCAGGAACACCGCCTGGCGCTGAGGGTGGCGCCACACCCCGCCCTGGCGCCTATAGCCAAGCGTATCCAGCAAGTGCTCCAGGGTATGGGCGCAACCATGCACATCGCCGATCAGGTCGTACCTTCGGGAAGGATCGAGCATCACTCGCCTCCGCCGCCGAGCTTGCTGCCCCAGCCAAGCTTGGTGCGGCAGACCTCGTAGTAGTTATGGTCCAGGGGATGGATAAGCCGCAGCTTCTGCGGCTTTTTCTTCACCGTGATGGTGTCCCCAGGGGCACAGGTGAAGTGGTTCTGGCCGTCACAGGACACCTGTGGATAGATGGTCATGTCCTTGGCCACCACGATTTTCAGCTCGCTGTTGCCGTCGACCACGATCGGCCGGCCGCTCAGCGTATGCGGGTACATGGGCACGATCACGATGGCATCGAGCTTGGGGTGCATGATCGGCCCGCCGGCCGAGAGCGCATAGGCGGTAGAGCCGGTAGGCGTGGCGACGATCAGGCCGTCGGCCTTCTGGCTGCACACGAACTGCCCGTCGATGTAGATCTCGAACTCGATCATCCGGGTGGACTTGCCCGGGTGCAGCACCACGTCGTTGAGGGCATCGCCCTGGCCAATGGCCTCGCCATGGCGGCGCACTTCGGCCTCCAGCAGGAACCGGCTTTCTACCAGGTAATGGCCATCGAGTACCTCGGCGACCTTGTGCTCGAGTTCGTCGGGGCGGATGTCCGTGAGAAAGCCCAGGCTGCCGCGGTTCACGCCGAGCACCGGGATATGGTGGCGGGCCAGGGCGCGGGCGGCGCCGAGCAGGCTGCCGTCGCCGCCCACCACGATCACCAGGTCGCACACTTCGCCGAGCAACTTGCGCGTGGAAGTTTGCAGGCCATGGCCGGGGAGCACTTCGGCGATAGTGTCTTCGAGGATCACGTGCAGGTGCCGTTCCACCAGGAACCTTTTCAGCCGGCGGATGGTGTCCAGCACCTGGGTGCTGCCGAGACGGCCGATGATACCGATATTACGAAACTGCTCCATGGGGCTCCCGGGCGTTCTGGTGAGGCAAAGCCACGATTATGAGCCAAAGCGGCGGCCCAGACAAAAACACCACCCCGGGGAACGTAGCTTTGATGCGGATGAAGTACCCAGCAGCAGCTATGCTGCGCAAATGAACCCTTTTGCCTCCCTCTGCGAACTTCCCCGCCTGCTGCGCCGCCCTGCGGTGCGGGACCTGGCGTGGGTGCTGACTTCACCGGCAATGCTCGACCAGGCGCCGTGGGCGCAGCGCCACCCCTTGCAGGGCAGCGACTGGGCGAAGGCGCCCGAAGCCATGGCACGCTGGTTACGCCTGCTCGACGAAGACGACAGCCATTTGAGTGAGTGGCTGGCCACGAGTTCGACCCATCGCCTGGGCCTTTATTACGAACGGCTATGGCAGTTCGCGCTGCGCCAGGCGCCGGGGGTCGAGCTGCTGGCCGCCAACCTGCCGATCCGCGAGAACGGCCACACGTTGGGGGAGATGGACGCGGTGCTGCGCGACCATGACGGGCTGCACCATGTGGAGCTGGCGGTGAAGTTCTACCTGGGCAGGGACGACGCCACAGGAGACAGCACCGCCGACTGGCTAGGCCCCGGCCGGGACGACCGGCTGGACCGCAAGTTGTTTCACCTGGCCGGCCACCAGCTGCCGCTGTCTGGCCATCCGGCGGCGCGGCAGCGGCTGCTCAGCCTGGGGCTGACGGACCCGCAACCCTGGCTGTGGCTAGGCGGTTATCTCTTTTACCCGTGGCATGCCCATGGCCAAGCCCCTGCCGGTGCCAGCGACGATCACCTGCGCGGCGACTGGCTGCACCGCTGCCAATGGCCAGCGATGGCCGCCAACGCCCGGGGCTACTGGCAACCGCTGCCCAGGGCCCGCTGGCTGGGGCCGGCACGCTGCCCCACCGCCGAGCTGTGGGACACCTTCACCTTGCAGCACTGGCTCGACGAATTGCCCGCCGACGCCCCGGCACAGCTGCTGGTTCGCATGGTGCCCCATGGCGAATTCGCCGACGAAGCGCAGCGGCTGTTCCTCGTGAGTGATGGCTGGCCTTCCTAGCGGGCCGTGTGCGTTTCGCAGGCAGGGGCCAGCTTTGCCTGCGCTGGCGATGACCGCAGGCACGTAGAGCGCTGCGCCTACAGGTGCGTGGTTCACGCTCGCCGATAGCTCCCGGCCTCTTCCACCAACCCCGGCCAGCGCAAACGGTGCCGGGCCAGGCAACAGCCCACGCCTACTCCCCCCATGAGCAGGCTGTAGCCCACCAGCACCCATGGGCTCCACGGCACCAGCGCCAGCAGGCCGAGCGGCGTCAGGCTGGCCCACAGCGCGTAGGCGATGTTATAGGTGAGGGAGATGCCCGATACACGGACCGCCGGCGGGAAGAGCGCGACCATCACCGCCGGCACCACCCCCACTACCCCGCTGCACAAGCCGGCCAAGGCATAGGCCACGCCCGCCGTGCCCAGGTCGAGAATCAAGCTCGCATACAGCACGAAGGTCCCTATCGGCAGCAGCAGGCTGTACACCAGCAGCGCGCGCCAGGGGCCGATCCGGTCCGCCAGCAGCCCGGCGAGCACGCAGCCGATGTTGAGAAAAACGATCCCCAGGCTACTCAAGGCAAAGGCTTCGGCGGCCGCCAGGCCGAACCGCTGCTGCATCAAGGTGGGGGTCAGTACCACCAGCACCACCACCGCCGTGGTCAACACGCAGGTGAGCAACACCGCTGGCAACAAGGCGCGGCGGTGCGCCCGCAGCACTTGGGCCAACGGCAGCGGCGCCCCGGCCTCGCGACGTTCGCGCATCGCGAGGAACACGGGGGTCTCGCTCAGCCAGCGACGCAGCCATACCCCGAGCACGCCGAACACGCCACCCAACAGGAACGGCAAGCGCCAGCCAAAGTCCAGCATCTGTTCGGGGGTGAGCAGCCGCGCCAGCGCCGTGGCGATCAGTGCCCCCAGCAGATAACCGAAGGTCAACCCGGCTTGCAGGAAGCCTAGGGCGTAGCCGCGCCGAGGCGCCGGCACGTGCTCGGCAACGAACACCCAGGCGCTCGGTACCTCGCCGCCCACCGCGGCGCCTTGCAGCACCCGCAGCGCCAGCAGTGTCAGCGGTGCCAGGTAGCCGACATCGGCGTACACGGGCATCAGGCCGATAAGCAGGCAAGGCAGCGCCATCATCAGGATGCTCAGGCTGAACACTCGCTTGCGCCCCAGCCGGTCGGCGTAGTGCGCCATCACCAGGCCGCCCAGCGGCCGCGCCAGGTAACCGGTCACGAAAATGCCGAAGCTCTGCAACAGGCGCAGCCACTCGGGCATGTCTGGCGGGAAGAACAGCTTGGCCAGGGTGAGGGCGAAGAACACGAAGATGATGAAATCGTAGATTTCCAGCGCGCCGCCCAGCGCGGCCAAGGCGAGGGTCTTGTGGTCCGCGCGGGACAGCACGACGGGGCGTTCGGTGGCGTGGGCAGGCATAAGGCTCTCGTACTGCGCCACATCCGTGTGGCATTTGTGGAAATGATCCGGCGCCAGGTGCGCGCCAGCGGCACGGAGGATAGCAAACCCTGAGGGCGGTATACGGCTTGCGTAATATTTGGCCTGTAATACTATCAAGGCTCCCTTCCTGCTTGGATCACCCGATGAACGATCAGCTGCTGGAGCAAACCCTGGAACAATGGCGCGCCCAAGCGCAGGCCGCACGTGAGCGGCTAGGCCCACCGGGCACCCTGACCCTGGCGCAGGTAAGCGCGCTCACGCCCCAGGCGTTTTTCGAAAAGATCGCCCAAGGGGAGTTACCCTCCCCGCCCATTGGCGCACTGCTGGACTTCCTGCCCGTGGAATGGGGCGAGGGCCACTTCGTGTTCCAGGGCACCCCCGACGAACGCCACTACAACCCCCTGGGCAGCGTGCATGGAGGCTATGCCGCGACCCTGCTCGACTCCTGCATGGGCTGCGCCATTCATACCCGCCTGCAACAGGGCCAGGGGTATACGACCATGGAGCTGCGAGTGAGCTATGTGCGCGCGCTGACCGCTGACACCGGGCCGGTACGCGCCATCGGCAGCGTGGTCCACCTGGGGCGTTCCTCCGCCCTCGCCGAGGGCCGCATCGTCGACGCCGCGGGCCGCCTGTATGCGACGGCAAGCACGACCTGCATGATTCTCCAACCGCGCTAGGCCCCTGCAGAGGGGCCGTGCCCCGCTTTCCGTCTGTCTATTTTTTTAAGCTGTAACTGCCAATATCGTTTGACATATTTTACAGGCTTGGCAGACTTCCGCTCCGTGCCGCCAGAGGCCTTGCCGCCTCCGGCTGCGTGCCAAACAAAAATAAACAGCCATTCGCGGCAGTGCTTCCCAGCAGGGGTGCACTGCCGGCCGAAACCACGGAAAGAACACATGCTGATCTGGTTTGTTGCGATCTACCTGCTCATTACCGTTGCCGTAGGCTTCTACGCATCTACCCGGGTCAAGAACGCCGGGGACTTCGCATCCGGGGGGCGCAGCATGTCGTTCCCGCTCGTGGTCGCGATGGTGTTCTCCACCTGGTTCGGCTCCGAAGCCGTGCTGGGTATCCCCGCGACCTTCCTCCAGGAAGGCTTCTCCGGCATCATCGAGGACCCGTTCGGTTCCTTCGGCTGCCTGATGCTGGTAGGCCTGGTGTTCGCCCGGCCGCTGTACCGGCTGAACCTGCTCACTATCGGTGACTTCTTCCGCAAGCGCTTCGGCCCACAGGTAGAGCTGCTCACCAGCCTGGTCATCATCGCGTCCTACCTGGGCTGGGTGGCCGCGCAGTTGACCGCGCTCGGGGTGATCTTCAACGCGCTGTCCGATGGCGGTATCAGCCTGACCCAAGGCATGCTGCTGGGCACCTTGATCGTGCTGTTGCATACCTTGTTCGGCGGCATGTGGTCCGTGGCCATGACCGACTCGCTGCAGATGATCATCATCGTTGCCGGGTTGTTCTACCTGACCTGGCTGATCGGCGGCATGGCGGGTGGCCCGGAGGCAGTGATCAGCCAGGCGGCGGCGGAAGGCAAGTTCCATTTCCTGCAAGGTACCTCGGCCAAAGACATCGTTGCCTTCCTCGGCGCGGCCGTGACCATGATGTTCGGCTCCATCCCGCAGCAAGACGTGTATGCACGGGTGATGTCGGCCAAGACCGAAACCATCGCCTCGCGCGCTTCGATGACCGGCGCGGCCCTGTACCTGAGCTTCTGCATGCTGCCGATCTTCCTGATCTTCGCCGCCAAGATGATCGACCCGGCAATGGTCGAGCAACTACTGGGCGGCGACTCGCAGCTGATCCTGCCGCGGTTGATCCTGGAGCGGACCCCGCTGTTCGCCCAGGTGATGTTCTTCGGCGCGGTGCTCTCGGCGATCATGTCCACCGCGTCCGGCACCTTGCTGGCGCCCTCGGTGACCTTCACCGAGAACATCCTGCGCCCGCTGCTGCCGAACATGACCGACAAGCAAGCCCTGCTGGCCATGCGCTGCAGCGTGCTGGCGATGACCGCCGCGACCATCGCCTTCGCGCTGCATTCGGACTCGAGCATCTACGAGATGGTCGGCAACGCCTATAAGGTGACCCTGGTCGCGGCCGTGACGCCGCTGTTCTTCGGGCTGTTCTGGAAACGCGCCACCACCCAGGGCGCCTTCCTCGCCATGTTCACCGGCGTGGCGGTGTGGGGCTCGCTGGAATACACCCAGCAGCCGGATGCCTTTTGGCCACCGCAACTGGCAGGCCTGCTGTGCAGCGCGTTGGCAATGATCGTAGGTTCGCTGATGCCACAGCTCTCCGCCAACCGGGGTGAGAAGCTGGACTTCAACGCCGCCGTGAGCCGCTGATGATCACCTCTGCGCTGCCTGCGGGCAGCGCAGAGGTATCAGCGCCGTGCCTCGATCAAATGGCGGGTAGAGTGCGCAACAAAAGGGGTGCCTCCACGCATCTGGTTATCGAGAGCAAGCAACCGTGCGCGATACGTGCGCACGGAAAAACCCGGCACCCACCACACGCACTTACGCAGCAGCCACACCACTGCGCTTACATCCTCAAAAACCATGCGGCAGCGCGCGGTGCGCAAATCCGTCACAGTCAGCCCCGCGGCCTGCGCCGCTGCAACCTCTTCTTCCGGGTCGCGCAGGCGGCGCTCACGCGGCAGCGGGCCGAGGAAATGTTCGATCAGCTCGAACGCCGAAGCAGGCCCTACATGCTGAGCGAAATAGTGCCCGCCCGGCTTGAGCACACGACGGATTTGCGACCAATCCGGGCGCACCGGGTGCCTTGCGGTAATCAATTGGAAAGACGCATCGGCAAAAGGCAGCGGCGCACCCTCGGCGGTTTGCACAATCTGAACACCTCGCGGCGCCAGGCGCGCCTGGGCTTTACGCGCGTTGGGCGGCCACGCCTCCGTTGCACACATCAAAGGTGGCAACTGCTTCGCCTCGTCCAGTACTTCACCGCCGCCTGTGTCAAGGTCCAACGCGGAGCCCACCTGGGCGAGCCGCTCGGCAAGCAGTCCGGAATAGCCCCAAGCCGGGCGCTCCTCGGTGGCACGCCCCGCCAGCCAGTCAAAGCCCCAACCCGTCACCTCAGCGGCCTCGCCTTCAGCCAGCAAGACATCAAAGGGTTTCATCGCTACGCACCTCTTCAGCGGCCTTTCAAAACACAAACCCTATCGCATTCCTAGCTTCTTGAAACAAAAAACCGCGGGTAGCTCATGAGGCTACCCGCGGTTTTTTATGCCTGAACGTTACTGCGCGCTAAAGCGCCGGCAGGCATCACCGAAGGCTTCGAACAGCTTCACCGATACCGGGTTCTTCGCCGCTTGCCATTCCGGGTGCCACTGCACCCCCACCATGAAGGACGAGATCGCCGGAGCGTGGAACGCTTCGATAGTCCCGTCCGGAGCCCTGCCCAGCACTTCCAGGCCCTCGGCCAACCGATCGATGCCCTGGCCGTGCAGGGAGTTGACGCGGATGCTCGGGCCGCCAACGGCCTCTGCAAGCCAGCTGTCCGGCTTGAGGTCCACGCCATGGCTGTCGCCGTACTGCACCGCCACTGGGTCTTCCGGGTTTTCCCGGTGATCCATCACGCCAGGTACGGTGTAGAGCTTTTGATGGATGTTGCCACCCAAGGCCACGTTGATTTCTTGCATGCCACGGCAAATGGCAAAGATCGGCAGGCCACGATCCAGTGCAGCGCGGATCAGCGGCAGGTCGAAATGATCGCGGTCCGGGTCCTGGGTTTTCTCAGGCGTCAGGTTTTCCTGGCCATACAGCGCGGGGTCAATGTTCGAGCCCGCGCCCGTCAGGTACACCCCGTCGGCCATGTCCAGATAAGCCTCGAGGTCTTCGACGCCGCAGCAAGTGGGCACCAGCACCGGTACGCAACCGGCGATGTCTACGAGAGGAGTGATGTATTTGTGTGTCATCACCTGATACAGGTGACCTTTGCGCTCTTGCACGCCCATTGTCATGAGGACGACCGGTTTAGACCGGTTTTTTGTAGTTACGCTTTTCACGAAGCACCGCCAAGGCTGGTCAGTTGTAAAACATTTCAATCATCTCGCTTCAAGGGTGGCCGGATACAGGGCGCATCCGAAGAAGGGGGGCGATCAATGTCAAACATAATAGACGATCGCCCCATGAGGCGGCAACTTTGTAAAGGCAGGCGGTTGCAGGAGCCGGTAAACCGCGAACCATTGGCCGCGCATCATCGCGGCTCCGTTCGCCAGCTTCGCGGGCTCCTATCAGGCGCGCGACAGTGGCAGGCGCAGGTCTACCTGCAGGCCATCGGGCAGGGCGTGGAAGTCCAGCCGCCCCTGGCAGCGCTGAACGATCGCCTGCACGATGGCCAAGCCCAGCCCACAGCCCTGGCTGTGCGCGGAGCGCCAGAACCGCTCGGTCAGGTGGGCAAGCTCATCGCTGGTGATTCCAGGCCCACGATCACGAACCCGGAACAGCGCATGCTCACCTTCCTGGCTGACCTCCAGCCGCACCGGGCGCTCACTGCCACCATGGTGCAGGGCGTTGTCCAGCAGGTTGCGTAGCGCCGCCACCGCCAGGGTCAGCGGCACGCCGAGCGGCGCCTGGGCACTGCCGTCGGCCAGCTCGGCTTCGATCCGCTGCGAATCGCCGGCGGTGGTGTCATTGATCGCCAACCGCGCGACCTCGGCAATCGCGCAATGGCTGCCTTCCTCGAACGCCAACCGCCCCTCCACCCGGGCCAGCAACAACAGCTGTTCGAGCGTACGGTGCAGGCGGTCGGCACCCTCCTCTGCGTTGGCCAGCGCCGTTTCGCGCGCGCTGCCACCGGTCATGCGCGCGACCTGCAGATGGGTTTTGATCGCCGTCAGCGGGCTGCGCAGCTCATGGGCAGCGTCGTCGGTCAGGCGCCGCTCACGCTCGATCGCCTGGGCGATCCGTAGAAACAGCTGGTTCTGGGTATCCACCAGCGGGCGCAGTTCCGTGGGCAACGGCCGCACCCGCAAGGGTTCGAGGGAATCGGGGCTGCGCCGGGTCAAGGCGTCGCGGATGCGGTTGAGCGGGGCCAACCCCTGGCCGACGCCCAGCCACAGCACGCCGAGGCTGCCGAACAAGGCCATCAGCACCGGCACCGAGGCGGCCAATAACACCGAACGGTTGAGCGCCTCGCGCTCCTGCTGGCGGTCGGCGGTAGTGATGCGCACGTCCCCATGGCTAAGGGTGAAACTGCGCCAATGCTCGCCGTCGATCAGCTGATCGTGGAAGCCGCTGCCCTCCTCGCCCAGCGAGGCTTCGACGCCCTGCTGGCTGGTGGCAAGGATTTCTCCTCGCAGCGAACTGACCCGGCACGCCATGCCGTCAGGGATGCTGGCCTGGTCCGCGCTGATGCGTGCCCCTTGCATGGAGTTCAACGGCTGCGGCAACTGCTGCACCAACCCCGCGACCATCCGCGCCGAGGCGACCAGCCGTTGATCGAGGGAAAACATCATCTGGCCGCGCAGGTCGCGGAACATCCACGCCGCCGCCAGTGCCCAGATCAGCACGAAGGCGCCGCCGAGGATAAGGATCAAGCGCAAGCGCAGGCTCATGGTCGCTCCCGCCCGGGTGTGCTTGCCGGCCCTAGCCGATAGCCCAGCCCACGCACGGTCTCGACGATGCCGTTGCCCAGCTTGCGGCGCAAATAATGAATGTGCACGTTCAGGGCATTGCTCTCGACCTCGTCGCTAAAGCCATAGACGCTGTCCTTGAGCTGCTCGGCGCTGAGCACGCGCCCGCGCTGTTGCAGCAGCGCTTGCAACAGCGCCTGTTCGCGCCGGGAAAGGTCGACCGGTTCGCCGTCGAGCCAGGTTTCCCGGCTGCTGGGGTCATGGCAGAGGCTACCGTGCTCGATCCGGTTGACGGTCCGCCCGGCCATGCGCCGCAACAGGGTATGCAGGCGGGCGCTGAGCTCGCGCAGGTCGAAGGGCTTGAGCAGGTAATCGTCGGCGCCGGCTTCGAGCCCGGCCACCCGGTCGGTGACCGCGTCGCGGGCCGTCAGCACCAGCACGGGCAAGGCCAGGCCCCGTTGGCGCAGGCGCTTGAGCAATTTGAGGCCGTCTTCGTCGGGCAGGCCGAGGTCCAGGATCATCACATCGAACTCGGCCGCCTTGAGCAGGGCTTCGGCGGCGCTGGCGGTGGCTACGCGGTCCACCACCGCGCCTTGCGCGCCCAGGCCGGCGACGATGCCACTGGCGATGAGGTCGTGATCTTCACAAAGCAGTACGTGCATGGGGGTAACCTTTTAACAGGCGCACAGGGTACACCCCGGCTGATTAACCTTGCATTAGCGAACCGGCCAGTGGCTTAACGCCGATTTAACCGCGCGCCCGGACCATGCCCCCGCAACGGCTACTGGAGTCCCCCATGCTGAGCTTGTCGTTGGGCCCGTTGGCCCTGTCCGTGCCACACCTGGTACTGCTGCTGGCACTGGGTGCCGCCCTGCTGGTGGCACGGTGTTGCGCCCCGGTCGAAGGGAAACGTCAGGCTGACTCCAGCCTGTTCTGGTTGTTCGTGCTGGCGGTGGTCGTGGCGCGGCTTGGTTTCGTGGCGCTCTACCTTGAGCAGTACCGGGCCACCCCTTGGCAAGCCATCGACTTGCGCGACGGCGGCTTTATACCCTGGCTGGGCATCGTGGTGGCACTGGCCGCCGCCGGGGTACGCGGCTGGCGCCGGCCCTTGGAGCGGCGCGCATTGCGCTGGGGGCTGGCCACCGGCCTGGCGATCTGGCTCGCCGGCGGCGGGCTGTTGCTTTGGCAGCGCGACGGCAGCCGGCTGCCGCAGCAACCGCTTACCGATACCCAGGGCGTACCGGCGAGCCTGGAGCGCTATCGCGGCCAACCGTTAGTGGTCAATCTATGGGCCAGCTGGTGCCCACCGTGTCGCCGGGAAATGCCTGCGCTGGTAGCGGCGCAGGCGCAACGGCCAGACATACGCTTCGTTTATATCAACCAGCGGGAAAGCCCAGCCACGGCCGCCAGCTTTCTGGGCGCCGCCGGTGTCAGCCCCGACGATGTGCTCTACGACGGCGGCGCAAGCCTGGCGAAGCAGGTGGGCGCCATGGCCCTGCCGACCACCCTTTTCTACGACCGCGATGGCCGCTTGCTCGGCAGCCACCTGGGGGAGTTGTCGCCGGCCAGCCTGGCGCATGCGCTGGAAGTGTTCGGCCGCTGAGGCCAGGAATGGCGTTCCATTCCGATCAATGCCCGCCCGATGCTGGCCCCGCCTTGGCGGTGAATGGCGGCTTGGCCAGCCACACCAGCAGGATCAACCCGGCGAATATCCAGCCGAGCAGGGTGAAGTAATCCACCGTGGACAGCATGTATGCCTGGGCCGTGACCATCTGTTCGAGCTGCGCGTAACTGCGGTCGGTGGCCCCACCCAGCTGCTGCAAGGTCTGCTGGGTGGTGGGGTCGTACACGCTGATGTTTTCGCTCAAGTAAGCGTGGTGCTGGTTGGCCCGGCGAATCCAGATCCAGGTAGTCAGCGACGCTGCGAAGCTGCCGCCTAGCGTACGCAGGAAGGTCGCCAGCCCCGAGCCGTCGGCGATCTGCTGCGGCGGCAGGTCCGACAGCAAAATGCTCAACGTGGGCATGAAGAACAGCGCCACGCCGATGCCCATGAACAGCTGCACCAAGGCGATGTGGGTGAAATCCACTTCATTGGTGAAGTTTGCGCGCATGAAGCAGCTCAGGCCGATGGCGGTAAAGGCCAGCCCTGCCAGCACCCGCAGGTCGAACTTGTGCGCGTACTTGCCCACGAACGGCGACATCAGCACCGGCAATATGCCCAGGGGCGCGACCGCGAACCCGGCCCAAGTGGCGGTGTAGCCCAGCTGGGTCTGCAGCCACTGGGGCAGGATCAGGTTGATGCCAAAGAAGCCCGCGTAGCCGCCCACCAATACCGCGGTGCCTACCCGGAAGTTGCGGAATGCGAACAGCCGCAGGTTGACCACGGGGTGGGCGTCGGTCAGCTCCCAGATCACGAAGAAGGACAGGGATATCGCCGAGATCACCGTGCCGATGATGATGAATTGCGACTCGAACCAGTCCAGGTCATTGCCTTTATCGAGCACCACCTGCAACGCCCCGACGCCGACGATCAGGGTCAGCAGGCCGACGTAGTCCATCGGCTGGCGAGCGGTATGCACCGGCCGCGCGGCCAACTGCTGGCGCACCACCGCGGCGGCGAACAGCCCCACGGGCACGTTGATGAAGAAGATCCACGGCCAGCTATAGCTGTCGGTGATCCAGCCGCCGAGAATCGGCCCGGCAATAGGCGCGACCACCGTGACCATCGCCAGCAGCGCCAGCGCCATCCCCCGTTTCGCCGGCGGGTAGACCGCGATCAGCAACGTTTGGGTCATGGGGTACAAGGGCCCTGCGACCATGCCCTGGATCACCCGAAAGCCCACCAGCTCCGGCATCGAGGTGGAAATCCCGCACAGGAAAGACGCCAGCACGAACAGCAGCGTTGCCCAGATGAACAGTTTCACTTCGCCGAAGCGCCGGCTCAGCCAGCCGGTAAGGGGCAAGGCCACCGCGTTGCTCACGGCGAACGAGGTGATAACCCAGGTGCCTTGTTCGGAGCTGACCCCCAGGTTGCCAGAGATGGTCGGCAGGGCCACGTTGGCGATGGTGGTGTCCAGCACCTGCATGAAGGTCGCCAGCGACAGGCCGATGGTGCTGAGGACCAGGCTGGGGGGCGTAAAGGACGCATTGGAGCTCATCGCTGTATCCCGCAAACAAGAAGGGCGCCCCGGCTGGCGGGGCGCGACAGGGTCAGCGCTGGGCAGTCTTGCCCGCGGCGCTGTTTTCGTGAATCAGCCGAGCGATCAGGGTGTCCGCCTCGTCGAGCTGTTGGTCGTATACCTTGGTCGCGAAGGTCGCCTGCTGCGCGGGCTGCTGCGCCAGCACTGCGCCGCTTTGATCATGCAGGTCCACCGTGGCCACGGTGGACAGGCCGATGCGCAGCGGATGGTCCTTCAGTGGCTGCGGATCGAGCTTGATCCGCACCGGCACGCGCTGGACGATCTTGATCCAGTTACCGGTGGCGTTCTGCGCCGGCAGCAGGGAGAACGCGCTGCCAGTGCCGGCGCCGATGCTCTGCACGCTGCCGGTGTAGGCCACGTCGTCGCCATACAGGTCTGACTCCAGGGTGACCCGCTGGCCGATGCGCATGTCGTGCAGCTGGGTTTCCTTGAAGTTGGCGTCCACCCACACCTGCTCTAGCGGGATCACCGCCATGGTCGGGGTGCCGGGCTGCACCCGCTGGCCCAGTTGCACGGTCCGCTTGGCCACGTAACCGGTCACCGGCGCGACCAGGGTGGTCCGCGCGCGGGCCAGGTAGGCATCGCGCAGCCGGGCGGCCGCGGCCTGCACGTCGGGGTGCGAGGAAATCACCGTGTCATCCACCAGGGCGACGGTGCCCGCCAGTTGCTGCTGGGCGGTCCCCAAGGCGCTCTGCGTGGCGGCCAGGTCGTCGCGGGCATGGGCCAGCTCCTCCTGGGAGATCGCCCCGCCGGCGGCCAGGGTCTTGCGTCGGTTAAAGTTTTCCTGCGCCTTTTGCAACTCGACCCGGCGGGCATTGACCTGGGCACGCATGCTGTCCACGTTGCTGTACAGGCCGCGCACCTGGCGCACGGTCTTGGCCAGGTTGGCCTGTGCGTTGTCCAGGCCGATGCGTGCATCGGCGGGATCGAAGCTGATCAGCGTCTGGCCTTCATGCACCAGGTCGCCGTCGTCCGCGCCGATGCTGACCACGGTGCCGGCGATCAGCGGGGTCACCTCGACCACGTTGCCATTGACGTAGGCATCGTCGGTCTCTTCATAAAAGCGCCCGTGCAGCTCATGCCAGGCAAATACCGCGATGCCGGCGATCAGCACCACCAGCAGCAGAAGGAACAGCATCAGCCGGCGCTTGCGCGGGCTGGCCTGGGGTTGTGCATTGCCCTGGGCCTGTTGTTTGTCCTGGGGTTGCGCGTTACCGGCCTGGTCGCCGTTAGCGGGGGGGTTGGCAGTGGCCATGGGAAAGTACCTTGGATTATTCGCGTGGAGCCTGGGCGCTGGCCAGGGCGTCACCCTGATAGCCGCCACCGAGGGCCTGCATGAGTTGGATCGAAACGTCGATACGCTCGGCGGTCAGGTTGGCTAGCTGTTGTTGCGTGGCCAGCAGTTGCTGCTCGATGGTCAGCACATCCAGATAGTTGCCGATGCCCGAGCCGTAGCGCTGGGTCACGGTGTCATAGGACTGCCGCGCCACATCCACCGCATGCTGCTTGGCGGCCACCTGCCGGCCGAGTGCATCCAGGCGGTTGATCGCGTCGGCCACGCTACCCAGCGCCGCGACCAGCGTTTTGTTGTACTGCGCCACCGCCAGCTCGTAGTCGGCATCGCTGGCGTCCAGCCCGGCACGCAAGCGGCCGCCGTCGAACAGCGGCAGCGACACCGCCGGCGCGATGTTGAAGAAGCGGCTCGGCGCGCCGAACAGCGCATCGCCCAGCATGGCCTGGGTACCGGCGGCGGCGGTCAGGTTGAGGTTGGGATAGAACCGGGTTTTGCTGACGTCGATATTGCGGCTGGCCGCCTCGACCCGCCAACGCGCCGCGACCAGGTCCGGGCGGCGGCCAAGCAGGTCCGCGGGCAGCTGCGACGGTAGCTCCACCGCCGCGGGCTTGAGTATCTGCGGGCGAGCGATTTCGCCGGCGCGCTCCGGGCCCTTGCCCAGCAGCACCGCCAGGGCAATCCGCGCGCTGCGCAGCTGCTTGCCGGCATTGACCGCCTGCTCCTCGGCGCTGGCTTCCAGGCTCTCGGTTTGTTGCAGCTGATACTGGCTGTCGATGCCCGCGGCCAACCGCTGCCGGCCGAGGTCGAGCAACTGCCGGGTGCGCTTGAGGTCTTCGTCGGCAAGGTCAGCGGCGATGAAGGCATGCCCCAGATCGCTATAGGCCCGCGCCACGTCCACCGCCAGGGTCAGCCGGGCTGCCTGCCGGTCGACTTGTGCGGCCCGGGCCTGGCCGAGGGCCGCTTCCCAGGCGGCGCGCTCACCGCCCCACAGGTCGAGGGTGTAATCGAAAGTGACCTCGGCCGTGCGCAGGGTGGAATACCGCCCGCCCTCGAGGAGCGGGTCCTGCACTTTCGACAGGCGCGAGCGCGACACGTTGGCGTCGGCGCCGATATAAGGCGCGCGGTCAGCGTCGTACTGGTCGGCGACCGCCATGGCTTGGTGGGCGCGCGCCGCGGCGACTTGCAAGTCCGGGCTGTCGCGCAAAGCTTCATCGATCAGCGCATCCAGCTGGCGATCGCCCAGGCCGGTCCACCAGGTGGCCGAGGGCCAGGCCGCGGGGCTGACCGTTACCGGCACGAGGCTGGCAGCAGCGCCGAGGTCCTTGGCTTCGCTGAGCTTGCCATTGGGTGCCAGCCCATGGTCGTTGGCGCATCCGGCCAAGGCCACGGCCAGGGCGACGGGCAGTAACTTTAAGGTGAACATTCGGGGCTTCATTTTTTACCCATGCGCCAGCAAGCCACAGGGTCGCCGGCATCGATCAGAATTTTTTTGAGCAAGCGTTCCAGCTCCGCCAGTTCAGCCGCTTCGAGCGCCCCGGCGAGCTGGTTCATCGCCTGCGCGCCGATGTGCGGCAGCCGCGCCGCCAGTTGCTGGCCCTCGGCGGTGAGCGCGATGCGAATCTGCCGGCGGTCCTCTTCGCTGCGGGCTCGGCGGATCAGCTGCTTCTGCTCCAGGCGGTCGAGCATGCGGGTCATCGAACCGCTATCCAGCGACAGGTGCCGGCACAGGTCGCCCGGGCTGTCCAAGCCCCATTCGGCGACGATGATCAACACCTTGAACTGCGCTGAAGTCACACCGTGGACCTCGAGGTGTTGATCGAGGATGCGGTCCTTCAGGCTGTTGGCGCGACCCAGCAACATGCCGATCTGGCTGTCGTAGAAGTTATCCGGGGTGAAATGACTCATAGCAGGACAATAGCTGCTCAGGCAGAGAATGTTGCCAAATATTACTGCCTAGGCAGCTAATGTCAAGGCAGTCACCGCTCGAGACATGCTTTAGGGGCAATGTAGGGTCGGGCGATGGCAAGCGAACCCGCGACCTGTTCAGGCGCGGGGCTCAGCTCGCGAAAGGGCCCTCGGGCTCAGGCAGGCACGCCGCTATGGAAGCGCAGTTCCACGTCAGGGCTTTCGATCAAGGCCACTTCTGCCTCCCTGACCTTCGCGATGGTCCGCTCGATATCCGCGGCCTCGCCGTATTGATAGGCCAGCTTCAGGTAACCCTGGAAGTGCCGGGCCTCGCTTTTGAGCAGGCCGTGATAGAAGCCGCCCAGGTCGGCGTCCAGGTGCGGTGCCAGCGCCTCGAAGCGCTCGCAGCTGCGCGCTTCGATGAAGGCACCTACCACCAGGGTATCCACCAGCTTCACCGGCTCATGGGCCCGCACCAGCTTGCGCAGCCCCGAGGCGTAGCGCCCAGCATTCACTGGCCGCAGCGGCACGCCACGCTTTTTCATCCAGCGCAATACCTGCTCGTGGTGCACCAGCTCCTCACGAGCCAGGCGCGACATCATGTGGATCAGGTCGATATGGGTGTTGTACTTGGCGATCAGGCTCAGCGCGGTGGACGCGGCCTTGAACTCACAATTCTTGTGGTCGATCAGCAGGGTTTCCTGGTCCGCCAGGGCGGCGGTTACCCAGGCCTGGGGCGTGCGGCAGCCAAGGAAATCGTGGATGTCAGGCAGCATGCGCCGTCTCGTGAAAAAAAGGGTGGGCGAGTATACCGGACGTGGGCGCCGGGTTACCCCAACGCCTCACGCAAAAACGCCGGGGCGATGTAGCGCTGGTAGTGAGCTTCGGAAAGAAGAAAGAATTCGCGGTCGATGGCGTCGCGCAGGGCGGGCAGGTCCCAGTCGCGGAACTCCGGCAGCAGCACGATGCCGTAGGCGTCCAGGTGGTTGATCACCCGGGCGCCACGGGCGATCAACTGATAGGCCCAGCAGTATTCGGACTGCTGCGGCTGGAAGCGCACCTGCCGCTGCTCCAGTTGCAGGCGCAGGCGACCGGGGTCGAACACTTCGAGCTTGGCTTCCATCACCTGCCCCAGCAGCTGCTCCAGGCGCAGCCAGACCGCTCGCTTCTGCTCGTCGTCGTAGCTGTTCCAGTGGATCACTTCATGGTGGAAACGCTTGCAGCCACGGCACACCAGGTCCCCGTAAACCGTGGAGCAGAGGCCAACGCAGGGGGTTTTGATAGTCGACTTGGGCATGGTCACAGGCACATCGGCGAAGCGGCGGGCCGCCTATCTTAGCCCTTAGTCGTAGTGCTTTCACCCCCACAGGCTGAATGGGCAACTTACCTTCCGGGAAATTTTGCCGTAGAATCACCCAGCCTGCTTGAAGGCACCAATGTCCAATTGGAAGCTGTTTTCAAAGCGTCACGAGCACAGTCGATCCGTCAGAATGCAGTGGCACGGTCCCCCTCTACCGTGCCTGCCCTCATCAGCTCAGCATTCTGCCGGCGTAAAACTTTGAAAGCAGCTTCTGCCTGGCACTCATCGTCACTCCGGCCAGACGGCTCATGAAGCCGCACGGCGTCGGCGTGCGAGAGCGCCGCTGGATAAGCGTCCCCCGCGGGACCACTGATGAGGGTAATAACTGTGCTTGAAGCCTACCGCAAACACTCCCAAGAGCGTGCCGCCCAGGGTATCGTGCCCCAGCCGCTGAACGCCGAACAAACCGCAGGCCTGGTCGAGCTGCTGAAGAACCCGCCCGCAGGCGAAGAAGCCTTCCTCGTCGACCTGATCACCAATCGCGTTCCGCCAGGGGTGGACGAAGCCGCCTACGTCAAGGCCGGCTTCCTGTCCGCGCTGGCGAAAGGCGAAGCCACCTCGCCGCTGATCGACAAGAAGCGCGCTACCGAACTGCTGGGCACCATGCAGGGCGGCTACAACATCCACACCCTGGTAGACCTGCTGGACAGCGCCGAGCTGGCTCCTGTAGCCGCCGCGCAGCTCAAGCACACCCTGCTGATGTTCGACGCCTTCCACGACGTGGCTGAAAAAGCCAAGGCCGGCAATGTGCACGCCAAGGCCGTGCTGCAATCCTGGGCCGATGGCGAGTGGTTCACCAACAAGCCCGCGATCGCCGACAAGTACACCCTGACCGTATTCAAGGTGCCGGGCGAAACCAACACCGACGACCTCTCCCCTGCTCCGGATGCCTGGTCCCGCCCTGACATCCCGCTGCACGCCCTGGCTATGCTGAAAATGGCCCGCGACGGCATCGTGCCCGAGCAGCAAGGCGCCATCGGCCCGCTCAAGCAGATCGAAGAAGTGAAGGCCAAGGGCTTCCCGGTCGCCTACGTCGGCGACGTGGTCGGTACCGGTTCCTCGCGCAAGTCCGCCACCAACTCGGTGCTGTGGTTCTTCGGCGACGACATCCCCTACGTGCCGAACAAGCGCGCCGGTGGCTTCTGCTTCGGCACCAAAATCGCCCCGATCTTCTACAACACCATGGAAGATGCCGGCGCCCTGCCGATCGAGTTCGACGTGTCGAACCTGAACATGGGCGACGTGATCGACGTGTACCCGCACGCTGGCAAGGTGTGCAAGCACGGCAGCGATGAAGTGCTGGCGACCTTCGAATTGAAAACCCCGGTGCTGCTGGATGAAGTCCGCGCCGGCGGCCGTATTCCGCTGATCGTCGGCCGTGGCCTGACCGACAAAGCGCGCGCCGAGCTGGGCCTGCCCGCGGCCAACCTGTTCAAGCTGCCAGAGGCTCCGGTCGACACCGGCAAGGGCTTCACCCTGGCGCAGAAGATGGTCGGCAAGGCCTGTGGCCTGGGCGAAGGCAAGGGCGTACGCCCTGGCACCTACTGCGAACCGAAGATGACCACCGTCGGTTCCCAGGACACCACCGGCCCGATGACCCGCGACGAGCTCAAAGACCTTGCCTGCCTGGGCTTCTCGGCAGACCTGGTCATGCAGTCGTTCTGCCACACCGCGGCGTATCCGAAGCCGATCGACGTCACCACCCACCACACCCTGCCAGACTTCATCCGCACCCGTGGCGGCGTGTCCCTGCGCCCGGGCGACGGCATCATCCACAGCTGGCTGAACCGCATGCTGCTGCCGGACACCGTCGGCACCGGCGGTGACTCGCACACCCGCTTCCCGATCGGCATTTCCTTCCCGGCCGGTTCCGGCCTGGTCGCCTTCGCCGCCGCTACCGGCGTGATGCCGCTGGACATGCCGGAATCGGTGCTGGTGCGCTTCAAGGGCAAGATGCAACCGGGCATCACCCTGCGCGACCTGGTCCATGCGATCCCTTACCACGCCATCCAGAAGGGCCTGCTGACCGTCGAGAAGAAGGGCAAGAAGAACATCTTCTCTGGCCGCATCCTGGAAATCGAAGGCCTCAACGAGCTGACCGTCGAACAAGCCTTCGAGCTGTCCGACGCTTCGGCCGAGCGCTCCGCCGCCGGTTGCACCATCAAGCTGCCGGAAGCGGCCATCGCCGAGTACCTCAAATCCAACATCACCCTGCTGCGCTGGATGATCAGCGAAGGCTACGGTGACGCTCGCACCCTCGAGCGCCGTGCCCAGGCGATGGAAGCCTGGCTGGCCAACCCGGTGCTGCTGGCTGCCGACGCCGACGCCGAATACGCCGAAGTGATCGAGATCGACCTGGCCGAAGTGAAAGAGCCCGTGCTCTGCGCACCGAACGACCCGGACGACGCCCGCCTGCTGTCCACCGTGGCGGGCGAGAAGATCGACGAAGTGTTCATCGGCTCGTGCATGACCAACATCGGCCACTTCCGCGCCGCCGGCAAGCTGCTGGACAAGGTCAAGGGCGCCATCCCGACTCGCCTGTGGCTGTCCCCGCCGACCAAGATGGACGCGCACCAGCTCACCGAGGAAGGCTACTACGGCATCTACGGCAAGGCCGGCGCACGCATGGAGATGCCAGGCTGCTCGCTGTGCATGGGTAACCAGGCTCGCGTGGCTGCCAACTCCACCGTGGTGTCCACCTCCACCCGTAACTTCCCCAACCGCTTGGGCGACGGTGCCAACGTGTACCTGGCTTCCGCGGAACTGGCGGCAGTGGCGTCGATCATCGGCAAGCTGCCAACGGTCGAGGAGTACATGCAGTACGCGCAAAACATCGACAGCATGGCGGCCGACGTTTACCGCTACCTGAGCTTCGACCAGATCGCCGACTTCCGCGATGCCGCGGAAAAGGCCAAGATCCCGGTGGTTCAGGCGTAAGGGTAGCTGTAAGCGGCAGGTTTCAAGCCGCAGGAAAACCCGCCCTCGTGGCGGGTTTTTTTATGCTTCGCTTATTGTTCGCGGGCTTCGCCCGCTCTTGCATGATGAACGACCAACCGATAAGGAACGCACAATGAAAACCCGCACATTGGGTCAGGGCTTCGATGTCTCGGCCATCGGCCTGGGCTGCATGGGCATGAGCTTCGCCTATGGCGGGGCGCCGGAGGCTGAGTCCATCGCCACGTTGCACAAGGCGCTGGACCTGGGCGTAACCTTCTGGGATACCGCCGAAGTCTATGGCCCCTTCGATAACGAACTGCTTTTGGGCAAAGCGCTCAAAGGCCGCCGCGACCAAGTGCAGATCGCGACAAAGTTTGGCTTCAAGATTTCCGATCAGGGCGTGGGCGGTGAGCGCATTACCGGGGTCGATAGCCGGCCCGAGCATATCCGCGAAGCCGTGGAGGGCTCCCTCAAGCGCCTGGGCATCGAAACCATCGACCTGCTGTACCAGCACCGCGTGGACCCGAACGTGCCCATCGAGGACACCGTCGGCGCCATGGCCGAGCTGGTTCAGGCCGGCAAGGTACGTTTCCTGGGGCTCTCCGAAGCCTCGGCGGCAACGCTCAGGCGTGCCCATGCGGTGCATCCGATCAGCGCGCTGCAGTCGGAATACTCGTTGTGGTACCGGGAGGTGGAAGAAGAAATACTCCCCACCTGCGAGGCCCTGGGCATTGGTTTCGTGCCGTTCAGCCCGCTGGGGCGCGGCTTTCTGACGGGCAAGCTGAAAGTCGAGGAGTTGGGTGAGAAGGATATGCGGCGCAACCTGCCGCGCTTCCAGGAAGAAGCCCGCGCGCAGAATACAAAACTGGTGAATGCCTTGAACGGCTTGGCCGCGGAACGCGGCTGCACGGCGGCTCAATTGGCACTGGCCTGGCTGCTGGCGCAGAAGCCCTGGATCGTGCCCATTCCCGGCGCGAGAAAAATCCCCCACCTGGCCGATAACGCCGGCGCCGTCAGCCTGGAGCTGGACAGCGCGGCGCTGGAAGCCATTACGGCGGCTTTACCGGCCGCCGAAGTGGTGGGGGATCGCTATGACGAAAAGAGCCAGCGGATGGTGGATCGTTAACGGCCAACCGCTGTAGGAGGAACTGGCGCCACTTGCGAACCCGGCGCCAGTTCCCGGGCTGGCGCCCGGGCCCACATCAGTTCCAGCCTCAACCCTGGGGGGCCAGGCGAAGCCCGACCCCCAAACGGTTTACACGCTTTGCTTGCTCCCGCTCAACGCCAGGTCCGCCAGTTCCCGGTTAGCCACGGCATACATGGCGTAATCGGTGCCGCTGGCGGCGCGCAGGTCGTCGAGGATGGCGCGCCACCGCTCCACATTCACGCGATGCTGTTCCAGCCATACGCTGACCCGCTCATCCACGTCCTCCGGCGCGTCCTGCATCTGCAGCACGGAGATGGTGATCGCCCGCTGCTGCAGGTCCAGGTCGTCGCGGAAGGCTTCCCGCGCCAACGCTTGCCAATTGCTTTCCACCGGCAGGCTGCTGATCTGCTGCAGGTACCAGTTCAGGTCCAGGGCGCTGCCGCTGGCGAAGAACGCCTTGGCCACGCTCGCCGCGCTCTGGCCGGTCAGGTCCGACGCCTCGATGATCGGCAGCAGGTTGTACAGGTAGGTGGTCCCGGCAACCATGCGAGCCAGCAGCTCCGGCACGCCCGCGTCCATGTAGGCCTGGTAGCGGGTTTCCCAAAGGCTTTGGGTCGGGCCTTGCAGCAACTCGTTGAGCTTGAGGCCCAGCGCGGTGATGTGCGGGCCGAAGTGGGCGACGTCACGGCCAGCGTCCAGCTCGTTGCGACGGTTGCGCAGGAACCAGCGCGTGGCGCGGCGGCCCAGGCGCATCAGCTCTTCCATCAGGCTCAGCTGGATGTCTGCGGGCACCTGGTAGTCCAGCGCCTCGATCTGGCGGAACCAGTGCGGCAGATGGAAGATGTCGCGCACCACCACGTAGGCTCCGGCGACGTCCGCAGCGCTCATTCCGGTGGACTCCTTCAAGCGCTGCACGAAGGTGATGCCCATGTGGTTGACCAGGTCGTTGGCGATCTGGGTGCTGACGATTTCGCGCTTGAGGCGATGACGGCGCATGGCCGGGCCATACTTGGCCACCAGCGTCGGCGGGAACGCGGTTTCCATGTCCCGGGTGAGGTAGTCGTCGTCCGGCACGCGAGAGTTGAGGAGAGTCTCCTTGAGGTCGATCTTGCTGTAGGAGATCAGCACGCACAGCTCGGCGCGGGTCAGGCCCTGGCGGGCGGCGGCACGCTCGGCCAGTTGCTCCTCGCTAGGCAGGAACTCGATGGCGCGATCCAACTTGCCGCGGCCTTCCAGGTCCGTCATCAACCGCTTGTACTCGGCCAGCCGTTCGTTGGCGCGGCGGGCGGCGATAGACAGCGCCTGGGTCTGCTTGTAGTTGTTGCCCAGCACCAGGTGCGCGACCTCGTCGGTCATGCTACCCAGCAGCTCGTTACGCTGCTTCTCGGTAAGGTCGCCCGCGGCCACTGCCTCGTTGATGAGGATCTTGATGTTCACTTCATGGTCGGAGCAGTCCACGCCACCGGCGTTGTCGATGAAGTCGGTGTTGGCGCCGCCGCCATTGAGGCCGAACTCCACCCGGCCCAGCTGGGTCATGCCCAGGTTGCCGCCCTCGCCCACCACCTTGCAGCGCAACTCGTCGCCGTTGACGCGCAGCGCGTCGTTGGCCTTGTCGCCCACGTCGGCGTGGCTTTCCTCGCTGGATTTGACATAGGTGCCGATGCCGCCATTCCACAGCAGGTCCACCGGCGCCTTGAGCAGCGCATGCAGCAGTTCGGTCGGGGTCAGGCGGTCCGCCTGGATGTCGAACCGGGCTTTCATCTGGGCACTGATGGCGATGCTTTTCGCGCTGCGCAGGAAGATCCCGCCGCCTTCGGAAATCAGCGAAGCGTTGTAGTCGCTCCACGCCGACCGCGGCAGGTTGAACAGGCGCTGGCGCTCGGCAAAGCTGCTGGCGGCATCCGGGTTGGGGTCGATGAAGATATGCAGGTGGTTGAACGCCGCCACCAGTTGCAGTTTGTCCGACATCAGCATGCCGTTGCCGAACACGTCACCGGCCATGTCGCCGATGCCGATCACGGTGATGTTGTCTTTCTGCACATCGATGCCGCGCTCGCGGAAGTGACGCTGCACCCCCACCCAGGCACCGCGGGCAGTGATGCCCATGCCTTTGTGGTCATAGCCGGCCGAGCCGCCGGAGGCGAAGGCGTCACCCAGCCAGAAGCCGTAGCTCAGGGCGATGCCGTTGGCGATGTCGGAGAAGGTCGCGGTGCCTTTGTCCGCCGCCACCACCAGGTACGGGTCGTCGTTATCGTGGCGCACCACGTTGGCCGGCGGCACCACTTCGCCTTCCTTGAGGTTGTCGGTGATGTCCAGCAGGCCAGAGATGAAGATCTTGTAGCAGGCGATGGCTTCGTTCTGGACCTCGTCGCGGCTGCCGCCAATGGGCAACCGGCGTGGAATGAAACCACCCTTGGCGCCCAGCGGCACGATGACCGAGTTCTTCACTTGCTGGGCTTTCACCAGGCCCAGCACTTCGGTGCGGTAGTCTTCTTCACGGTCCGACCAGCGCAGGCCGCCGCGGGCCACGTTGCCGAAGCGCAGGTGAACGCCCTCGATCCGAGGCGAGTACACGAAGATCTCGAACTTCGGCACCGGCTTGGGCAGCTCCGGGATCAGCGCCGGGTTGAGCTTGAAGCTGAAGTACTGCTTGGGCTGGCCGTTGGCGTCGGGCTGGTAGAAGTTGGTGCGCTGGGTCGCCTTGATCAGGTCCAGGTAGCGCCGCAGGATGCGATCCTCGTTGAGCACCTGCACGTCGTCCAGGGCGGTGAGGATGGCTTGTTCCAGGCGTTGCTGCTTGTCGTCCAGGTCGTCGCCGGTCAGCTTGCGCGCCAGGTAGAAGCGCGTTTTGAACAGCCGGGTCAACTCACGGGCGATGTCGGTGTGGTTGTTCAGGGCGGCGGCGATGTAGCCCAGGTCGAAGCCCAGGCGGATCTGCTTGAGGTAGCGCGCATAGGCCCGCAGCAGCGCCACGTCGCGCCAGGGCAGGCCGGCGGTCAGCACCAGGCGGTTGAACGCATCGTTTTCGGCTTCGCCGTTGACGATGTGCACGAACGCATCCTGCAAGGTGTCGTTGAGCTGTTGCAGGTCCAGCTTCAGGCCTTCGGCGTAGGTGAAGGCGAAGTCGTGAATCCAGAACTCCCGGCCGTTGCGGTTACGCAGGCGGTAGGGGAACTCGCCCAGCACGCGCAAGCCGAGGTTTTCCAGGATCGGCAGCACGTCGGACAGCGCCAGCGGCACGTCGGCGTGGTACAGCTTGCAGTGCAGCTGGCGCTCGCCACCCTGGGCGAGCGGCTGGTAGAAGCTCATCACCAGCGGGCGGGCCTCGGTCAGCGCTTGCAGGTGCTGCATGTCCACCACGGCCGAATGCGCGGCGAAGCGCTCGCGATAGCCGGCGGGGAAGCCTTTGGGGAATTCGGCCAGCAGGTTCGTGCCCTGGGCTTCGCCAAAGTTCTCGATGGTGAGAGCGTGGTAGTCGTCCTGCCAGGAACGGCAGGCCTGGATCACTTCGTTTTCCAGCTGCTGGGGGTCGATCTCCAGGCGGTTCTTCGGGTCCACCCGCAGAATCAGCTGCACACGCGCCAGCACCGACTCGGAGAAGAAGGTCCAGAACTCGCAGTCGCTGGCCTTGAGGCGATCCATCAGCACTTGCTGGATCTTCTGCCGCACCTCGGTGGAGTAGACGTCACGAGGTACGTAGGCCAGGCAGTAGCAGAAGCGGCCGTAGGGGTCCTTGCGCAGGAACACGCGGATTTTTGCCCGCTCCTGGATCTGCACGATGGACATCACGGTGCTGAACAGCTCGTCCACTGGGGTCTGGAACAGGTCGTCACGGGGCAGCACTTCGATGACCTGGGCCAGCTCCTTGCCCAGGTGGGCGCGCATGTCGAAGCCCGAGCGGCGTTCGATTTCCGCGACCTTGCTACGCACGTAGGGGATCTGCTGCACACTGGTGCCGTACACGGCCGAGGTGTAAAGGCCCATGAAGCGGCATTCCTTGACCACCCGCCCCTCGGCGTCGATCTGCCGGATGGAGACGTAGTCTGGGTAGGCCGGGCGGTGCACGCGGCTCGGCTGCGCCGCCTTGGCGAACGACAGCAGCACTGGCTCGCGCAGGTACTTGAGCGCGAAATCTTCAATACGCAGGTCTTCGGCGCTCAGGCCGGGCCGCAGCAAGCGCGGCAAGCCGAGGAAGGACTGCTCGTCGTACACCAGGTGGCCGCCCTGGGCGTCCTCGTGCACTTCGAACTCTTCATAGCCCAGGAAGGTGAAATGGTTGTCCACCAGCCATTCGAGGAAGATCTTCACCTCGGCCTTTTCGGCGCCGTCGACCGGCCATTGGCTGTTGTCCACCAGCGCCAGCATGTCGTGCACGCGGGCCTTCATCGGCTCGAAATCGGCCACCGTGGCGCGCACTTCACCCAGCACCTCGAGCAAGGCGCTCGCCAGGCCGGCGAGACCTGCGGCAGTGGCGCAGCGGTTGATCTCCAGGTACATCAGGGACTCTTGCGCCACACCCTCGCCGTGGCTGTTCTTGGGCAGCACTTCAAGCAGCTCGCCAGAAGGCCCGCGCCGCACGCTGAGCACGGCGGTTTGCAGGGTGTGGATGCTATAGCCACGGCGGTTGAGTTCGGTGCGTACCGAGTCCACCAGGAAGGGCAGGTCCTGGTGCAGCACTTCGACCACGCTGTGGGTCGACTGCCAGCCATGCCGCTCGTAATCGGGGTTGTAGACCCGCACCTGGGGCTGGGCGGGCTCGAACCGCTGCATCAGCCGCCAGGCCGACAAGGTGCAGCCGGCGAGGTCCGATAGCCGCCGCTGGGTGAGTTCGTCCAGGGAAATGATGCCGAAGAACTGATCGGCGAACAGGGCTACTTGTGGCAGGGCATGTTCGTCAACGTGCTGGGCCAGGACCGCCTGCAGTTGTTGCTGGAAGTCGGCTTTGCTGGCCGCGGTGAAAAACGCCATCTGTGGTACTCCGCTCGGGCTTTGTATTTGGTGGAAGCGTAGCGTGTATCCCTCGCCTGGCCGCTCCAGCGGTAAATAGGCGGGCGCGGTGACAAGGGGTGATGAAGCTTTTGGGTCACAACAACGGCGGAGGGTTCCGCGGGCAGCGCCATTGTAGGACAGTTCAGCTTAGCGACACCGGGTGGGCCGGTCTTGCCACGGCGCGACATATTCGGTCAGCCTCGGGTTGCACTTGGCGCAACCTCACAACCCCGCCGTTTGTGCCCCACTCTGCGTCACTGTGCACCATGCTGGCGCATTAGCATTGCTGGACGCAACCGTCCCGCTTAACTTCCTTCGCCTTCACGGCCTCGCTGTAACAGGGCTTTCACCGAGGCTCAGGACACTATGCCAGTACCGATAGTGGCCCTTGCCTGATTCTTGCTTGGCACAGCGGCGACTCCGAATACCGAACGACGGCGAGTTCCGCGCATTTCCCGTCCAAGCCCGGCCAGCGCCGCTGTGCGCTGGCCCCTCCCGGCGAGACGCCTTCCCATGCGCAAGATCCTCATTGGCATCCTGTTGTTTCCCGGCTTTCAGTTGTTGGACATCGCCGGCCCGCGCGACGCCTTCGGCGAGGTCCGTGCCTTGGGCGAGGGCCAATACGACATCGTTACCGTGAGCACCACCCGCAACCCTCTGCGGTCGGCCTGCGGGCTGACGGTGATCGCCGACCGTAGCATCTTCGAGCCCTGCCCATTCTTCGACACGTTGATCGTCCCCGGTGGCGTAGGCGTGTTCGACGTGTATGAAGACCCGCGCCTGGTGGCCTGGCTGGGCCGCCAGTTCAAGCGCTGCCGGCGGCTCGCCGCGGTGTGCAACGGGGTGTTCGCCTTGGGCGGCGCTGGGCTGCTGGACCACCGCCGGGTGACCAGCCATTGGGCCGACGCCGCCCGCCTGCGCGCGGCCTTCCCGCAGGTGCGGGTGTGTGCCGAAAGCATCCGGCTCAAGGACGGCCCGCTGTACACCAGCGCCGGGGTAAGCGCGTCGATCGACCTGGCGCTGTTGCTGATCGAGGAAGACTTCGGCCGCAAGATGGCGCTCAGGGTCGCCAAGTACCTGCTGGTGTACCTGGAGCGCCCCGGCGGCCAATCGCAGTTCCGACCGCTGGTGGACCGCCAGGCCCACGGCGATGCCCACGTGCAGGCGGTGCGCGAATACGTGGCGGCCAACCTGCAACAGCCGCATAGCCTGGCTTCCCTGGCCGAGCGGGTGCACATGAGCCCGCGCAACCTGACCCGGCTGTTCAGCAAGCAGACCGGCATCACGCCCATGGCCTTCGTCAACGACGCCCGCATCGATGCCGCACGCGAGCTGCTGGAGACTACCGAGCTGCCGGTTGGCGCTGTCGCTGCCCGCTGCGGTATCGACAGCGCCGACAACCTGCGCCGGGTGTTCAGCAAGCGGCTGGGCCTCAGCCCGCTGGAATACCGCCAGCGCTTCCAGGCCGTCAGGGCGCACCCGGGCCACCCGGCCGGCGCCGGCGAGCTACCGGCGCCGTTGCTGTCCGATGCCTGAGCCCGCAGGCGCCGGCTGTGCAAAGCCTTGGGGCGTGCGACAATGCGGTACCTTTCCCGGGATACCGCCATGCACATGAAAGCCGCCCTGTTGATGGGCAACCCCTGTGACGAAGAAGAAGACAACCTGGCCCTGCTGTGCTGCCAGGGCACCGAGGGCGAGCTGCTGTTGCTCTCTCGCCTGCCCGGCGAGGATGAGGTCGAGCTGGTTTGGGACGAGCAGTCCACGCACCTGCGCGACCTCAAGGTGACCCTGGGCGCCAGCCGCCTGCGCGTGGAGCTGCCCGCCGACGCCGAAGAGCCCTTCTCCGCCGCGCTGCTGAGCGCGGATCTCGCCGATGCACTGGCCGACCTGGACGACGCCGAGGCGGCATTGCGGATCATCCTGGAAGGCACCGGCACCTTGGTCATGGAGTAAGCGAGGGTGATCTTCGACGCGCACTGCCACATCATCGACCCGCGCTTTGCCCTGATCCCCAACCAGGGCTACCTGCCGCCAGCCTTCGACGTGCCGGCCTACTTGGCACAGGCGCAGCCCCTGGGCATCACCGGCGGCGCGGTGGTGTCCGGCTCGTTTCAGGGCTTCGACCAGCAGTACCTGATCGACGCCCTCACCCGCCTGGGGCAGGGCTTCGTGGGGGTGACCCAGGTGCCGGCGAGCATCACCGACGATGCCCTGGCCAAACTGCATCAGCACGGCGTGCGCGCCTTGCGCTTCAACCTTAAACGCGGCGGCTCCGCGCCCCTGGAGCAACTCGAACAGCTCGCCCGGCGCGTTCATGGCGGGTTCGGCTGGCACGTGGAGCTTTATGTGGACAGCCGCGACCTGGCCGACCTCACGCCGCGCCTGTTGAACCTGCCAGCGGTGAGCATCGACCATCTGGGCCTCAGTGCTGAAGGCTTGCCGGCCCTGTTGCGGCTAGCCGAGCAGGGCGTACGAGTAAAGGCTTGCGGCTTCGGCCGGGTAGACTTCCCCATCGGCCCCGCCCTTGCCCAGCTGCACGCAGCCAACCCCGAGGCGCTGATGTTCGGCAGCGACCTGCCCTCCACCCGCGCGCCCAGGCCATTCGAGCCGGCGGACATCGAGCTGATCCGGCAAGCGTTGGGTGAAGACGGCGCCCACGCAGTGCTGTGGAGCAACGCGCAGCGCTTTTATCGGCTGCGCTGATCCTGTGGGACCGGGCAAAGCCCGGGAATCTTCGCGCCGCCTACCGCTCCTTCACAGGCCCCTGCCCGCGCCTCCCAAACACGCAGCAGCTTTATCGAAGGCCCCCACCCTGTGGGACCGGGCAACGCCCGGGAATAACCACGCCGCCTACGCCTCGTTCACGGCCCCTGCCCGCACCTACCAAAGAAGCAGCGCCTCTATCGAAAAGGCCCTCCCTGTGGGGCCGGGCAACGCCCGGGAATAGCCACGCCGCCTACCGCTCCTTCACAGGCCCCTGCCCGCACCTACCAAAGAAGCAGCGCCTCTATCGAAAAGGCCCACCCTGTGGGACCGGGCAACGCCCGGGAATAGCCACGCCGCCTACCGCTCCTTCACAGGCTCCTGCCCGCACCTACCAAAGAAGCAGCGCCTCTATCGAAAAGGCCCACCCTGTGGGACCGGGCAACGCCCGGGAATAGCCATGCCGCCTACGTCTCGTTCACAGGCCCCTGCCCGCACCTACCAAAGAAGCAGCGCCTCTATCGAAAAGGCCCACCCTGTGGGACCGGGCAACGCCCGGGAATCTCTGCGCCGCCTGCCCTCCCGTACGGGTTGTTGCCTGTTGCCACTAGGAACGGGGCGCTCAGCCGAAATACTGCAACCACACCGAAAACACGCCCAGCACTACCCAGAAACCGGTGAAGATCCACGGCGTGCGCATGGAAAACAGCAAAGCCTGCCGAAAGCCTTTCTCCTGGGCTTCGTGTTTGCTGAACAAAGGCGAATCGTCGTAGGCCAGGCCCATGGTCGGCTCGGCGCGCAGCAGCTGGCATTGCTTGAAATGCCAGTGATCGATGATGTCATAGGCCGCGCGTATCCCTGGCCAGGCATGCAGCGAACTAACGATCCCCAGCAGCGCCAGAATCGGCGGCACCACCAGGGTAAACACCTTGCCCCACTCCGGGTTCAGGTTGGCCATGGACGATGCGTAGGCGATCACCAGGAACGACTGCGCCGACAGATAGGCGTTGGTGCGGTTGGACAACAGGGTGGTTTCGTACTGGATCTCGTGGCGGTAGAAGTCCAGGCGCGCCTTGGGCGTGCCGAACATCGCGTTCTCGTTCTCTTGCTGGATGCTGCCCGTGGATTCCAGCAGGTCGGTGATGATCTTGCTCATGCGTCTCCGGCAGATGGCAGCCGAGCCCTGACCGCGAACGGCCACGGCACCGGTCAGGGTTTCATGTTCAGCTTCTTGCGCATGGTCGCGGTGATGGTCTGGCGCACCTTGGCGTAGTCCGCCCAAGGGTCGTTGCCTTCCATTTCCCCCAGGCGCTCATGCACGTTGTGAATGTTCCACTGGTTGCCGCCCTTGAGCTCGGCCACTTCCTCGCGGAACACCGGCACGGACACCGGCAGTCCCTCGCGGGTACGGGCGGCGAAGGCGCAGATGGTGGTGGCGCCCTGCGAGTTGCGTAGGTAGTCCACGAAGATCTTGCCCACTCGGTTCTTCGGCCCCGCCACCGCCGAGAATCGGTCCGGCAACAGCTTGGCCAAGTGCTTGACGATGGCCTGGGAAAAATCTTTCACGCTGTCCCAATTGTCCTTGGGCTTGAGCGGCACCACGATATGAATGCCCTTGCCGCCGCTGGTCTTCAGAAAGGTCTTCAGGCCCAGCTCGTCCAGCACGGTCAGGGTCAGCTGGGTGGCCTCGACCATGGCCTTCCACGGCAGGGCGGGGTCTGGGTCCAGGTCCAGCACGAAGCGGTCCGGGTGCTGGCCGTCCTTGCCGGTGGCGTTCCACGTGTGAAACTCCACAGTGCTCATCTGCACCGCGCCCACCAGCGCCTGCGGGTTGTCGACGATCATCACCGGCTGCCCGGAAAACTCAGAGCCCAACGAGGTAATGCCAGGGATTTTCAGCCGCTCGGCGTGCTTCTGGAAGAACAGCTCGCCGGCCACGCCCTCCGGCGCCCGCACCAGCGCAACGGGGCGCTGCTTGAGGTGCGGCAGTATCCAGGGCGTGATCTGGGCGTAGTACTGGGCCAACTGCAACTTGGTGGTACCGCTGCTGGCGTCGATCACCCGATCAGGGTGGGTGATGCGTATCTCGCCCGCCATCGCGTCATGCTTTCCTGCCGCGGTGCGCTTGGGCTTGGCCTTGGGCGCGGCAGCCTTGGCCGGCGGTGCAGCGCCTTCGACGGCGGAAGGCTTCAACTCGCTCGGGGCCACGGGTTTCTCCTCGGTAATCTCGGTCGCCGGCTTGTCCTGGCGCATGCCATGGAACACCGCGTGGCGAACGGCACCTTCACGGGTCATTTCCGCATAGGCCACTTCTGCCAGCAGGCGGGGTTGCAGCCAGTGCACGCCGCGCACTTCGGCACCTGTGGGCGGGTTGGCCACGGCGGTTTTCTTCACTTCCAGAGGTTTGAGCTGGGCAAGGATGGTCCGCAGGGTGGTTTCGTTGAAACCGGTGCCCACCTTGCCGGCATAGCGCAGCTGGCCGCTGTCCGCGTCGTGCAGCCCCAGCAGCAAGGCGCCGAAACCACTGCGGCTGCCCTTGGGCTCGGTGTAGCCCACGACCACGAATTCCTGCCGATGCTTGCACTTGAGCTTGATCCAGTCATTGCTGCGCCGGTTCACATAGGGGCTGCCCAGGCGCTTGCCGATCAGCCCTTCCATTTTCATCTGGCAGGCCGTGTCGAGCAGCGCCGCGGCAGACTCATCGAAGCTGGCGGAAAACCTCAGCCCGTCATCGTCGCTTGCCTGGAGTATCGCCTCCAGCGCCGCCCGCCGCTGCTCCACCGGCACTCGGGTGACGTCCATGCCGTTGAGGTACATCACGTCGAACAGATAAAACACGATGCGCTCGGCATGAGCGCTTTCGAAGGCGTTCTGCAAGGCCTGGAAGTCCGGCACGCCTTCGTCATTGTTGACCACCACCTCGCCGTCCAGCCAGGCGGACTCCAGCCCCAGCGCCGCCAGCGCCCGCGCCTGGCGCGGCAGCTTGGCGGTCCAGTCGTGACCATTGCGGGTGAACAGGCGCGCCTCGCCGTTTTCGATGCGGGCAAGAATACGGTAGCCATCGAACTTGATCTCGTAGGTCCAGTCCCCGGCAGGGGTGGACTCCACCAGCGTGGCCAATTCAGGCTTGAGGCTGTTGGGCATGGCCGCGGCCACCGCGCCTTCGAGTACCTTGGCGCCAGCGGCCTTGCGCGAGGGTTTGGACGGCGCCTTGGCCTTTGCGGCAGGTTTGCCGGCGGCGGGCTTGCTGGCGGCGGGCACGGGCGCAGCAGCCTTGGCGCCCTTGGCCTTGCCGCGCACCTTCGGGACCAACGTGCGGTCGCTGAGCACGCTGTCTGGCGCGGCGGCGAGCACGTCGTACTCGTCATGGTCGCGGGCAGCATCGTCGTGAGACTTGATCAGGAACCACTGCTGCTTGTTGCCGCTCATGTGGGTGCGCACCAGGTTCCATACGCCGCTGAGCTTCTCGCCCTGCAGGCGGAACTTGAGCTTGCCCTTCTCGAAAGCCTTGTGCGGTTCTTCCTCGGGCTCCCACACGCCACGGTCCCAGACGATGACATCGCCCGCGCCGTAGTGCCCCTCGGGGATGTGCCCTTCGAAGCTGGCGTAGTCGATGGGATGGTCCTCGACCTGGATCGCCAGCCGCCGGTCGCGGGGGTCCAGCGAAGGGCCCTTGGGCACCGCCCAGCTCTTCAGGGTGCCATCGAGTTCCAGGCGAAAATCGTAGTGCAAGTGGCTGGCATCATGCTTCTGGATACAGAACTGCAAGGCGTGCTCGGCCGCCGAGCCGTTGCGCCCGGCGCCGCCGGAAGGCTCGGGTGTGGCTTCGAAATCGCGCTTGCGGTTGTACTCCTGCAGGGCATCGCTCATGACGGGGCTCCTTCGCTGCCTAGGGTTCTGAAGCGGTGCGCCCGCCGGAGTTCCCTGCTCCAGCCGACCGGCGGGCTGAAACGGTTGAACGCCGGCGCCTAACGGTGGACCAATCCCTAAACCCTGCCAGCGCCCGCAGAGGCGTGACGCCGACCGCCCTGATGGAGACCCGATCATGCCGAACAAGCCAGTGCCCTCCCCGGAGGGCAGCACCGCTTATCTGCCCCTCTCCCGCCGCTCATTGCTCCAGGTATTGGGGGTTGGCGGCACTGCCGCAGCCTTGGGCGCGGGCCTTGCCAGCGCCGCCCACGCCGCCGATACACCGCCGGCGACGGCCGATGAACCTGGCGAGCAGCCGCTGACGCTAAAGGTCAATGGCCAGGCGCAGACCCTCCAGGTGGACCCGCGCACGACCCTGCTCGATGCCCTGCGCGAGCGCCTGCACCTGACCGGTACCAAGAAAGGCTGCGATCACGGCCAGTGCGGCGCCTGCACCGTGCATGTGAATGGCCGCCGGGTGAACAGCTGCCTGAGCTTGGCACTGATGCATGAGGGCGATGAGATCACCACCATCGAAGGGCTGGGCACCCCAGACCGGCTGCATCCGATGCAGGTGGCCTTCGTCGAGCACGATGCCTATCAGTGCGGCTATTGCACCAGCGGGCAGATCATGTCGGCGGTGGCGTTGGCCAAAGAGCCCTATGGCGCGTCGGCCATGGAGATCAAAGAAGCCATGAGCGGCAATATCTGCCGCTGCGGCGCTTACTCGCACATCCTGGCGGCCATCCAACAGACCCGCAAAGCCTGAGGGCACGACCATGCAGAACTTCAGCTTCGTGCGCGCCAGCAGCGCGGAACAGGCCGTGCGCCTGGCCACGGCGGCGCACACCGCTCAACAGGGTGCCGAGGTGCGCTTCATCGCCGGCGGCACCACCCTTACCGACCTGATGAAACTGGGCGTGGAGCACCCGCTACAGGTGATCGACATCAACCGCCTGCCGCTGGCGCAAGTCAGCGACACCGCCGACGGCGGGCTGCGGATCGGAGCCCTGGTGCGCAACAGCGACCTGGCCTGGCACCCCCGGGTGCAACAGGCTTATCCGGTGCTGTCCCAGGCGCTGCTGTCCGGCGCCTCGGCGCAGCTGCGCAATATGGCCACCACCGGCGGCAACCTGCTGCAACGCACCCGCTGCATGTACTTTCGGGACAACCTCAGCGCTTGCAACAAGCGCGAACCCGGCAGTGGCTGTGCCGCCATCGGTGGTGCCAACCGTAACCTGGCGATCCTCGGCACCAGCGAACACTGCATTGCCAGCAACCCGTCGGACATGAACGTCGCCCTTACCACCCTCGATGCCCAAGTGCAGATCCAAGGGCGCGCGGGCGAGCGCAGCGTGCCCATTGCGGACTTCTTCCTGGTGCCAGGGAACACGCCACATATCGAGAACGTGCTGCAACCCGGCGACCTGATCACCGCGGTCACCCTGCCCCCGCCCGTGGCCGGCGCGCGATCGGCGTACCTCAAGCTGCGCGATCGCGCCTCCTATGAGTTTGCCCTGGCGTCCGCTGCCGTACTGCTGCGCCTGGAAAACGGCCGAGTGGCCGAAGCGCGGGTGGCCCTGGGTGGCGTTGGCAGCAAGCCCTGGCGTGCGACCGCTGCCGAACAGGCCGTGCTGGGCCAACCGGCGAGCAGCGCGACCTGGCAGCTCGCCGCCGAGGCAGCACTGCGCGATGCCCGCCCGCAGAGCGAAAACGGCTTTAAGGTCGAGCTGGCCAAGCGCTGCGTGGCGCAGTGCCTGGCCACCGTGGCGCACACCGCGCAAACCGCATGAGCGAGGACATTGCCATGGCACAGACTTCCGTACGCTTCATCGGCCAGGGCCTGCCGCGCATCGACGGCCCAAAGAAGGTCAGCGGCCTCGCCCGCTACACCTCCGACCATCACTTCCCCGGCCTTGTGTATGCGGTGCCAGTGACCGCCACCATCGCGCGTGGGCGCCTCACCGCGCTTAACACCCACGGCGCGGAAACGGCGCCTGGAGTGATCGCGGTGTTCCACCAGGGCAACCTCGCCGGCAAGCTGTTCCGCCGTCAGCCCAACAAGGGCAAGAACGATGAGGCCCGCCCGCCGCTGTCGGACGACAAGATCAGCTATTACGGGCAATACGTCGCCCTGGTGGTGGCGCGCACCTATGAACAGGCGGTGGCCGGCGCCGCCGCGGTCAAGGCCAGCTATGCCGCCGAGCCGCCTGATGTAGGTACTCGGCTGACGGCCGAAGCGCCGGAGAAGATCGACACGCAGCGTGGCGATGTGGAGGCCGCGTTCGCCGCGGCACAGGTGACTGTCGACCAGACCTACAGCACGCCGCCGCAAACCCACAACCCGATCGAGTTGCATGCCAGCGTGGCGCTCTGGGACGGCCAGGGGTTCACCCTGTATGAGACCTCGCAAGCGGTGATGAACCATCAACTGGTCATGGCGCAGATGCTAGGCGTCAGCCTGCAACAGGTGCGGGTGATCACCGAGTACCTGGGCTCCGGTTTCGGCGGCAAGCTGTGGCCCTGGACCCACTCGCTGCTGGCGGCCGCCGCCGCGCGCGAACTGGGTAAGCCGGTGAAGCTGGTGGTGGATCGGCGCATGATGTTCCAGAGCGTGGGGCACCGTGCCAACACCCAGCAGCGCCTGCGCCTGGGCGCCAGTGCCGACGGCAAGCTGAGCTGCCTACGCCACGACTATCTGTTCCATAACGCGCGGCTGGACACCTACAAGGAAAACTGCGGCGAGGCGACCGGCTTTCTCTACAGCACACCCAACCTCAAGGCCGCCTGGTCATTGGCGCGCAGGGACGTCGCCCCGCCAACGTCAATGCGTGGCCCCGGCGCGGTGCCAGGGTTGTATGCGGTCGAGTCGGCGATGAACGAACTGGCCCTGGCGTTGAACATGGACCCATTGCAACTGCGCCTGCTCAACCAGCCGGACCACGATGAAAGCACCGGCCAGCCGTTCTCCTCGCGCCACCTGACGGAATGCCTGCAAACCGGCGCCCAGCGCTTCGGCTGGAGTGCCCGGGACCCACGCCCAGGCAGCATGCGCAATGACAGTGGAAACGTGATCGGCTGGGGCATGGCCGCCTGCTCATGGATGGCCAAGGCCCTGCCTGCCAAAGCCACCGTGCAACTGGGCGCCGATGGCCGCGCCAAGGTGCTGTGCGCTACCCAAGACATTGGCACCGGCACCTACACGGTGATCGCGCAAATGGTGGCGGAGCTGACCGGCTTGCCCATGGCCAACATCGAAGTGCTGCTGGGGGATACTCGCCTGCCGCCCGGCCCGCTGTCCGGAGGCTCCATGGCCACGGGCTCGCTGGTGCCAGCCATCCAGCAGGCCACCCGCGAGGCGATCGACGAAGCGTTGGACGCCGCGCTGCGCAGCCACCCGGCGTTCGAGGGCAAGCAGAAGGACGACCTGCAATTCGCCGACATGGCGGTGAGCCTCAAGGGCACTGCGGAGCAGGCCGTGCCCCTGCGGGCAATCCTCACGGCCGCCGGGATGGACCATGTCAGCGGCGATGGCGAAGGCAAGGGCAGTGAAGAAGCCGCCAAGAAGGTTTCGCTGCATTCCTACGGCGCGCACTTCGTAGAGGTGCTGTGGCAGCCGGAAATCGCCCGGCTTCGGGTGAACCGTATCGTCACGGTGATAGACGCCGGCACCATCCTTAACACCCGCACCGGCCGCAACCAGATCGAGGGCGCGCTGATGATGGGCGTGGGCATGGCCTTGTTCGAAGCCACGGAATACGACCAGCGCAGCGGCGCCCCGGTGAACGCCAACCTGGCCGATTACATCGTCACTACCCATGCCGATGCGCCGGAGGTGGACATCACGTTCCTCGACTACCCGGACTTCGCCCTCAACCCGCTAGGCGCCCGCGGCATCGGCGAAATCGGCCTGGCCGGCGTCGCCGCCGCCATCACCGACGCGGTGTACCACGCCACCGGTGTGCGCGTCAGGGACCTGCCCGTGCGGGTGGAGGATTTATTGGGTGCACCGCAAGTGGGGGTGTAGCGAACCGTTGGGGCAGTGAAGTGCCGGCTCTCAGCAGTGGGGCCAGGGGCGGTGATGACAGCTGTGGGACCGGGCAGGGCCCGGGAACCTCGGTGCCGGGCAGGCCGAGTACCAAGCCTTCACTTCAGTTCCCAGGCTTCGCCCGGTCCCACAGAGAAAGGCGGTGGAGGACAGCTGTGGGACCGGGCGAAGCCCGGGAACCTCGGTGCCAGGCCGGGCAAGCTCCCAAGCCTTCCTCAGTTCCCGGGCTCCGCCCAGTCCCACAAGGGAAAGCGGTGGAGAATAGCGGTGGGACCGGGCAAAGCCCGGGAACCTCGGTGCCAGGCCGGGCGATCACAACCACATGGCATCCCAAAGCGGATACAACCCTACGCTGGGCACCAACCCGGCGCGCACCGGGTTCATTATGATGTAGCGCGCCACCGACCTGAGGTCCTCCTCACGGCGTATTGCCCGGTCGTGAAAACCTTTTTGCCATAGCGCTCCTGTACGACCCAGCTGCTGATTGACGGCTTGTGCGGAGCGGGCTTTAACCCTGCGCACAACCGCCGAAAGATCGCCTTCACCTAGCTCGAATAGCCAATGCAAATGGTCGGGCATCACCACCCAGGCGATGCTTCGAGCATGCCCAGCGGCATGTTCATGGCATAACTCCCGCACCACCAGCCGGCCCGTTGCCCAATTGGCAAGCAGAGGCTGGCGCTCATTAGTGGCGGTAGTGATCACATAGGCGCGGCCCACCTCGGACCGGCGGCCAGTTCTCAGGCGTTTGCTTTGATAGATCCACATAGGAAAGCCCTCCTGGCTAAACGCCAGAAGGTACAGCGCTGTAGCTGGATCGGGCAGGTCCAGCCGTTGCCGGGTGTGTCTTCAGTTCCCGGGCTCCGCCCAGTCCCACGGGGGAAGGCGGTGATGACAGCTGTGGGACCGGGCAAGGCCCGGGAACCCGGGGTGCCAGGCTGGGCGAGCTCCCAAGCCTTCAATCCAGTTCCCGGGCTCCGCCCGGTCCCACAAAGGAAGGTGGTGATGACAGCTGTGGGACCGGGCAAGCCTGGGAACCTCGGTGCCGGGTCGGGCGAGTTACCAAGCCTTAGCCTCAGTTCCCGGGCTCCGCCCGGTCCCACGGGGAAAGGCGGTGGAGGACAGCTGTGGGACCGGGCAAAAGCCCGGGAACTCGGGGGAAGGCGGGGATGACAGCTGTGGGACCGGGCAAAAGCCCGGGAACTCGGGGTGCCAGGCTGGGCGAGCTCCCAAGCCTTCAATCCAGTTCCCGGGTCCGCCCGGTCCTACAGGGGAAGGCGGGGATGACAGCTGTGGGACCGGGCAAAGCCCGGGAACTCGGGGTGCCAGGCTGGGCGAGCTCCCAAGCCTTCAATCCAGTTCCCGGGGTGCCAGGCTGAACGGGCTTCCCAAGCCTTCACTCCAGTTCCCGGGCTCCGCCCGGTCCCACAGGGGAAGGCGGTGATGACAGCTGTGGGACCGGGCAAGGCCCGGGAACCTCGGTGCCGGGCCGGCCGAGTACCAAGCCTTCACTTCAGTTCCCGGGCTTCGCCCAGTCCCACAAAGGAAGGCGGTGATGGCAGCTGTGGGACGGGGGCAAAGTCCAAGAACTTCGGTGCCGGGCCGGGCGAGTTACCAAGCCTTCACTTCAGAACCGGGTGCTCAGGCAAATACCAGCTCGACGCCGAGCCCTTGCAACATATCCCAATACTCCGGGTAGGTCTTGGCCACGCAGGCCGGGTCCTGGATGCGGATACCGCTGACCTTCAACCCCGCCAGGGCGAAGCACATGGCCATGCGGTGGTCGGAGTGCGTGTCGATCAGCGCGCGGGTGACGGTACCGGCCAAGGCCGGGTCGGCCGCAACCAGCAGGTCGTCGCCCTCTACAGTCGCCAGCCCCGGGCAAATAGCATTGAGCCCGTCGTAGAGCGCTTGCACCCGATCACACTCTTTCACCCGCAGGTTGGCCAACTGAGTGAAGCGCACCGGGGTGTCATTGAACGCCGCCAACACCGCCAAGGTGGGGATTGCATCCTGCATCTGCGAACCGTCGATCACCGCCGCCATCTGCGGGAAGCGGGCGATCTCGGCTTGCGCCTGGGCGTCGGGCTGGGTGAAGGCGTCATTGGCCACGCCCAGGTCGATCCGCCCGGAGGTCAGCGCCTCGGCGGCCCACAGGTAGGTCGCAGCGGAGGCATCGGGCTCGATCGGGTAATCGCAGGCGCGGTAGCCAGTGGCAGCCACCCGCCAGGAGCTGTCGTCGAGGGTTTCCACCTGGGCGCCAAAGGCACGCATGCAGGCCAGGGTCAGGTCCACGTAGCCGCGCGCCCCGATGTCCTTGCCAGTCAAAGCCACCTCGATAGGCGCTTCACCCAGCGCAGCGAGCATCAGCAGGGCGGACACGTATTGGCTGGACAGGCCACCGTCGATTTCCAGGCGCGCCACCCGCAGCGGGCCGGTGCCGCGCACGGTCACGGGTGGGCAACCGGTTGGGCTGCTGGCCTCTACCCCTGCGGCGCGCAGGGCATCGAGCAGCGGGCCGATGGGGCGCTTTTGCATATAGGCGTCACCGTCGAGCACCACCTCACCCTCGACCGTAGCCACCGCCGCCGTGAGAAAACGCACCGCGGTACCGGCATTACCGAGAAACAGTGCGCCCGCGGGAGGCTGCAAACGCCCGCTGCCGGTGACCACGAAGGTGGTGGGGTCCGGTTCGTCGATGGTCACGCCCATTTGCCGCAGGGCTTGGCTCATGTGCCGGGTATCGTCGCTTTTCAGCGCGCCGGTCAGCCGGCTGGTGCCCTTGGCCAATGCGGCCAGCAACAGCGCGCGGTTGGTGATGGACTTGGACCCCGGCGGCGCCACCCGGCCCTGCAAAGGTTTGCCAGGCGGTACAACGGTGACGGTAGGCAGGCTCATGCGCTTCTCCAGGGGCGAACGGGGAAAAGCGCCGATGATGCCATAACCACCCGGCAGCTTGTAGGACCGATTCCGCCGGTGCCAGACGGTTCGGGCGCTTCGCCCGCAGCCCGAAGGGGCGCTGTGGACGCCGACGAAGCTGGCGAATGCTCCGTAATCAGCTGGACGGGCGAGGTTCGCGCGCCTTGCCTGCTCCCACCAACGCCCACAGGCGTGGACCGAACACGTTGATCAGCAACCCCACCATCACCAACGCACCGCCAACCCACTGCAACTGACCGAGGCGTTCACCCAGCAGCAGCGCCGAGGAGCTCAAACCCACCACCGGCACCAACAGCGAAAACGGCGCCACCTTGCCCGCCGGGTAACGCGAGAGCAAGGTGCTCCACAACCCATAGCCGAGCATGGTGGCGATGAACGCCAGGTAGGCCAGGCTCAACAGCGAGCTCACGTGGATATTGAGCAGCGAGTCGACGATCCGCGCTCGCCCTTCCAGCCACCAGGACAACCCCAGGAACGGCAGCGGCGGCACCATCGCGCCCCAGACCACCAGGCCCACCAGGTTCACATTGCCGAAGCGGCGGGTGATGATGTTGCCCATCGCCCACATGGACGCCGCGCACAGCGTGAGCAGCACCGCCATCAGGGGCATGGCATGGTCGCCCTCCAGGCCGATCAGCGCCAGCCCAGCGGCGGCCACCAGCAGCCCCAGCACGTTGGCCGGGCGCAGCCGCTCGCCCAGGAAGAGCGCGGCGAAAAACAGCGTGAAGAAGGCCTGGCTTTGCAGCACCAGCGAGGCCAACCCCGGCGGCATGCCGTTGGCCATGGCTTCGAACAGGAATGCGAACTGCCCCAGCGAGATAGTCGCGCCATAGGCCAACAGCCAGCGCCATGGCAGCTTGGGCCGCTTGATGAACAGCGCCGCCGGGAACGCCACCAGGGCAAAGCGCAACGCCCCGAGCAGCATTGGCGGCAAGCCATCGAGCCCAACCTTGATAACCACGAAGTTGAGGCCCCAGGCGATGATTACCACCAGCGCCAGTAAAAGATCCTTGGGTGACATTTCGATTCCTGAGCAGGCTGGCGGTTGGTCGGCGTGAAGAAACCTTTGCACTGGCGCCCGAGTCGACTGTTACAAGCGGGACGGACGGCTTTAACGAGCCGGTGCGCGGCTGATGTTACGTGCTGTGTCCCGCACCGCCAACGACTACATGGTTTTCTGTTTCGGGAGCCCCCTCGAATGACCGCTAGCCCGCCCCTTGTCGACCCACCTGCCCATTCCAACACGCCCAGCACCCATGGCCTGCATGTCATCACCCTGGTGCATGGCCGGCGGGCGCACCTGGATAATCTGATCCGCGCCCTGGAACATTCCACCCTGTTGCCGCTCGGCCTGTGGATCATCCACATGAACGAGCCGGCCGCGGGGCTGCACAGCGATCGCTTCGTGATCCATGAACAGGTGCTGGAGGATGCCCAGGGGTTGCCGCTGGCACGGGCGCGCAATGCCATTCTCACCGTTCCGGTTGGAGGGCCCTGGGTGTTCATCGACGTGGACTGCATCCCCTCCGAGCGCATGCTCGAGCATTACCAGGCCGCGTTGCAGGCACACCCGCATGACCTTCACCTAGGCGCCGTACGCTACCTGCCCGAAGGCGCCAACGCGCCGGGCTGGAACGAAGCCAGCCTGCTCGCGCAGAGCATCGCCCACCCCTTGAGCGTGTACCGGGGCGACCCCGGTGATGAGCTGGAGCATTCGCTGTTCTGGTCGCTCAACTTCGCCTGCACCCGCGAACTGTTCGAGCGCATCGGCGGCTTCGATGAGGGCTACACCGGCTACGGCGCCGAAGACACGGATTTCGCCTTCCGCGCCCAGGACCGCAAGGTCCCGCTACGGGTCACGGACGCCCTCGCCTTTCACCAGTACCACCCCACCTATAGCCCACCGCTGAACCACTTCGAAGACATCATCAGCAACGCCCGGCGCTTCCATCAGCGCTGGAAAGTCTGGCCCATGGAGGGCTGGCTGCGCAGCTTCGCCGAGCGCGGGCTGGTGCACTGGGAGGGCGAGGCACTGGAAGTGTTGCGCACACCTGGCACCGACGAAGTGCAGGCCTGCTTCAATACCGCCCGCCAGGGCTTTTGAACAAGGCTTGCGCCTGCTCCTGGATGATCGCCGCCGCCCGCGCACTGGCGGCGATGTCCGCCCACTGGCGCCAGCGGCTGCCATCGAGCGCCAGGGCGGCGTCCAGCACCGCGGGCCACTGCCAGGGCTGCGGCCAGCCCTTCAGGCCCACTGCCACCCCCATCGCTTGCAGCCGGCGGGCCTGGTGCACTTGCTCATCGAAGGGGCGCGCTTCGGCTACCGCCACGAACCGACAGCCCAACGAAGCGGCCTCGGCGACCAGGCTGTCGCTGGCGCTGCCCATCACCACTGCGGCGCGGCGCATCTCGTCCAGCGGTTCGGCCAAGTGCCCGAGCGCTACCAGGTTGGCTGGCCCGCCCTCCAAGTGCGTGGCGTCGAGCCCAGCCACCCGCAGCTGCATATCCGGGCAAGCGGCCGCCGCGGCGATGAGCAACTGCGGGGTCAACCCGCTGCCGCCTCGACCGCAGATCACCAGCACCCGGCCAGGCTCCGGCGCCGCCGGGGCCTGCTCGGCATAACGCGACAACCAACCGCTGTAATGGCTCTTGGCGCGCCACACCGGCGACAACGTCGGGTCCTCCATGTCTTCGGGATAAGGCGCCAGTAACGCGCTCGCGCTTTCATAAGCCAACTGATGGGCCGGGTCGTCGCGCTGGCCATGCTGGCGCACATAGAGCACGGGTACCGAACACAGCCGCGCGAACAGCGCCACTTCCACCGACACATCGACCACCAGCAGGCACGGCCAGTGTTCGGTGAACCACTGGGCCATGCGCGCCATGCGCAAGCGCAACCCTTCTACCCCTAACGGCGCGTAGTGCAGGCAGGCGAGTGCCCCCTCCTCTGCGCCTTCGGCGGTGTCCAGCGGCAGCGGCAGGCGCTCGATGTGAGGGGCGAGCGGCCCTTCGGGCAGGCGGCTGCCCATGAGCGTGACCGGGTAACCCAGCTGCTCGGCGATGGTCGCTGCCCGCACGCCGTGGCCGGCGCCGTGATGGTGAACGTAGTAGCCGATGTGAATTTCACGCATGGGCCGCGGCCACCTCGCCGAGCAGTCGTTCGTAGCGGGTGAGCATCAGCTCGTAGCCCCAATTGCGCTCGGCGTGGGCACGGCAGGCCTGGCGGTCCTTGTTCGCGGCCTCGCGCATGGCGGCCGCCAGCGCCCCGGTGTCGTTCGCCGGCACTACCACGCCGGTATCAGCGGTGACCAGGTCGGCGATAGCGCCGCGATCGAACCCCGCCACCGGGGTGCCGCAGGCCATGGCTTCAGCTACCACCAGGCCGAAGGGTTCGTCCCAGCAGGGGGTGACCAAGGCTACCCGGGCCTGGGCCAGTGCCTTGGCCAACTGATCGCGCGGCAGGTGCCCAAGGTGATGCACGCGGGGGCCCAGCAGCGGTTCGATATGGCTGCGGAAATAGTCATCGTCGGCCATGTTCCCGGCCAGATGGATCTCCATACCGGCCAGGCGCGCCGCCTCGATGGCCAGGTGCGCGCCTTTCTCCGGCACTAGCCGGCCGAACCACAGCGCATGGTCGCCCGGAGGCACGGACGCCGGGGCCCAGGCATCGAGGTCGATCCCATTGGGGATCACCGCGCATTCGGGGATCAGCTGGCGCCAGCTGCGCGCGTTGGCATCGGAAACCGTACAGAAGCGCCCCGCCGCGCGGCCGTTCGCGTAGGCGTTGATCAGCTCGAAGAACGGTGGGGTGTGCAGCACGGTGAGCATGGGGGTGCGCAACAGGCCCGCCATGGTAGCGGGCACGTAATGCAGGCAGTTATTGAAAATCACATCCAGGCCCAGGCTGTCGATGCGTTGCATCAGCCCCATGTAGGCGTGGTGCTCCGCCATGTAGGCGTCGTTCAGACTCAGCGGTTGGCAGCGGTGCTCGATGATCGGCACCACTTGCAACGCCTCGGCGCTGGCGTCGCGGGCGAACAGCGTGACCTCATGGCCCCGGGCACGCAGCCCAAGCACGATGTCATGGGTAAAGGCCTCCAGGCCGCCGGCGAAGGGTTGCCGGATCGGAAACTGGATGTGCGCGATCACCCCGATCCGCAGTGGCCGCGGGCGCGAGGAGGGCGAAGGGGAATGGGCGTTCGGGAAAGACGAGGGCATTGAAGTGTCCATTAGCGGCGACAACCCCCGGCGCCCCAGCTATCAACGTGGGCGCCGGGGCTGCCGGCGATGGCCGTGTCAGGCGGCCTTGGATAAGGTCCTTTGGGTGCTGCCGGGGTAGCGCTGCGGCTTTACACCAACACGCCCCCATTGCTCACGGGCTCCGGTATCACGCCGTCGGCCGTGCCCGGGGTCAGGATGATCTTGCGGCATTCCTCTTCTTTCTTGTCGAAGATCCGATACCCATCCGCGGCCTGCTCCAACGACAGGCGATGGGTCACGATGGCTTCGGGCGCCAGCTTGCCCTCTTGGATGTACCCCAGCAGTTCGGGCAGATAACGCTGCACGTGGGTTTGCCCCATGCGGAAGGTCAGGCCCTTGTCGAAGGCGTCGCCGAACAGGAAGCCATGGATGAACCCGGCATACACGCCTGGCACGCTCACCACCCCGCCGCGACGCACCGCTGCCATGCACTGGCGCAGGGCCTTGCCACTGCTGCCTTCGAGCTTGAGGGTGGTCAGCACGGTTTCGGTGGTGCTGCCCTTGGCCTCGAAGCCGACCGCATCCACCACACCATCCACGCCACGGTTGCCTGCGGTCTGGCTGATGATGGTCTGTGCAGGGTCGTCGTCTTCGTCGAAGTTGATCGGTATTACCCCATAGGCCTGTTGGGCATAGGCCAGCCGATAGGCATGATGGTCCACCATGAATATCTTCTCCGCGCCCAGCATCTTGGCGCAGGCGGCACTGAGCAGGCCCACCGGGCCGGCGCCGAAGATCGCCACGCTGGAGCCCTGGCCGATGCCAGCGTTGGTGACAGCCTGCCATGCGGTAGGAAGGATATCGCTGAGGAACAGGACTTTTTCGTCGGGCAACTCGCCTGGCACCTTGAACGGGCCCACGTTGGCATTGGGCACACGCACGTATTCGGCCTGGCCGCCCGGGATCCCGCCATAGAGATGGCTGAAACCGAACAACGCGGCCCCTGGCGGGATCGTCTTTTTGTTCATGATCGAGCCACGGCCAGTGTTGGTTTTTTCGCAGGCCGCGAACAGGTCGTGGTTGCAGAAGAAACAGCTGCCGCAGGCGATCACGAATGGCACTACGACCCGGTCGCCCTTCTGCACCGCAGTGACCGCCGGCCCGGCTTCTACCACGATGCCCATGAACTCGTGGCCGAAGATGTCGCCGTCATGGGTTTCAGGGATCTTGCCGCGATACAGGTGAAGGTCCGAGCCGCAGATAGCGGTGGCAGTCACTTGCAGGATGATGTCATCGGGTTGCTGGATAACCGGGTCTGCTACTGTCTCGACCTTGACGTTGTGGGAACCCTGGTAGGTCAGTGCGCGCATGATGGTAGGCCTCGTGGTGGTCTCTAATGCTGAGCGAGGCGGTACGGCAATGGTTCCGAAATCCGTCGCTGGCGGCGGATGAGCGGCCGCGCCCTTGGCCGTTCGAACGAAGCGCGGCGGGCAGTATCCAATGCCATACAGAACCTGCCTGGAGTTACCTATGAATACCGAACATGATCGCCAGCAACCCGATGCGCCCGTGACCGACAGCGAGGGCAAGCCGGTTGATGTGGTCGAGCGCGACATCGCAGAGCCCAACGCGCACACCGAAGACGTCGATAAGGTGATCACTCCCACCTCCATCAAACGCATGGAGCAAGACGCCGAAACCCTTGAAAATGCCGACGAGGCCGTGGAACGCCAACTGCGCCGTTGACAGCGCATCCGCCCGCTGGCGCAAGGCGCTGCCTGCGCCCGGGCTTGTAAAGTGTCCCCCCCGGCTCGCTTTGTATTACTCCCGATACACGGCTTTGACAGTGCGAATCCGCAAATCTATACCCAAGGCTCCTCATCCCTAGCAGGCAGGGTAGCCTCATGGACAATCGCAACCCTGGTCAGCACTGGCAGTCGACCACACCCCCTCATCGCCCCACCCCCTTCAAACAATCCAGCCACGCTCCGCATTGCCTCGCGGTGGCGGTGGTGCTGGCGCTCGGCACCTTGGTGGCGGAGCGCGCCGAAGCCGGCGGTAGTTGCCCCGGCACCCATACGGTGATCAACGGCGCAACCACCTCGGCGTGCACCCTGGGCAGCGCCGCGAGCGTCAACGTGACCGAGCAAGGCGCCATCGAGCCCACCAGCGGCACCGCCATCGGCGTGGTTGGCACGGCCGCGGGCCAGGTGCGCAACGCCGGAACCCTCAAAGGCAACACTGGCATTGGCCTGTCGGGCAACGACGCTGGCGGTGGCAGCCTGAGCGGCAAGCTGTACAACACCGCTACCGGCCACATCACCGCGGACTTCGGCGTCCATGTGGCCAACAGCCAGATTGCTGGCAGCGTGACCAATGCCGGATCGATCAGCTCGGGGGCGGAGGATGGCGCAGGCATGCTGTTCGAAAATGCCCGCGTCGGCGGCAACCTCAGCAACACGGGCAACATCTCGGTAGGGTTTGGCGCCCAAGGCCTGACGGTACTCGACAGCTCGCTCGACGGCGACCTGGTCAACAGTGGCGCCATCAGTGGCGGGGCCACAGGGCTGCGCGTGGCCAATGCGATCATCGACGGCTCGGTGCGCAATGCCGGTTCACTGGCGGGCGGGAGCAACCCTTTGCTGGTGACCGGGAGTTTTATCCGCGGCGATCTGGTCAACAGCGGGAGCACCGGTGGCACCGCGGCGCTGTTCGATAGCACCGTGCTCGGCCGCTTCGTCAACAGTGGCTCCATGTCCGACGGCGTCACCGCCCTGCGCATCCAGAACATGACCATCAGTGGCGGCATCGTGAACACCGGCGAGATCAATTCCGGCGAGGGCGTGTCGATCACCAACAGCCGCTTCAGCAGCCTGCACAACAGCGGCACTTTCTACGTGAGCAGCGGCAACCTGGGCCTGTCCAACAACACCATCACCGGCAGCATCGTCAACAGCGGGTGGCTCGGCTCCGGCACCGATGGCTACGGCGCCTTGGCGCTCTATGGCGGGGTGGTGGGTGGCGAGGTGAAAAACACTGGCACCCTGGACGGCGGCAACTTCGGCGTTGCCCTGCGCGGAGAGCAAGATGCCTTTGTCTTCGGCAGCATCATCAATAGCGGCAGCATGCTGGCGCAAACCGCGGTGAAACTGACCGCTACCCATATTGGCGGCAGCTTCATCAACACCGGTTCCATCGTCGGCAACCGGGACTTCATCGAGCGCCAAGGCAGCGGCGTGGTCCTGGCCCTGTCGGACATCCATGACGACTTCCTCAACCGTGGCAGCATCAGCGGCCTGACCCGCGCTGTGCAACTGAGCGAAGTGAAGATCAGCGGTAACTTCATCAACCGCGGCAGCCTGGTGGCGCCCCACGGGGCGGTGGCACTGAATAAAGCCAATGTGGTGGGTAGCTTCAGCAACTACGGGCATATCGGCACTGAGCTGACGCCCAACACCGACCCAGACGATTACGACCCCAACAGCCGTGGGCTGCAGATCAGCAGCTCCACGCTCGAAGGGCCGCTCACCAACCAAGGCAGCATCGTGGGCAGCAGCATTGGCGTGGAGGTCCTCGGCAGCACCTTGAGCCAGGGCCTGGTCAATGCCGGCCTGCTCAAGGGCGATGCCTATTCGCTCTACATCAGCCCAGGCAGCCAGGTGAATGGGCTGTATATCGCGGGCAACAACACTGCCCGCTTCGCCGGCGCCGTGTATGCGCCTGGCACCACCGCCTACCTTTACAGCAACGCCACCTACACCG
>NZ_JANZKJ010000016.1 GCF_025642975.1 Pseudomonas sp. RIT-PI-S | reverse complement strand
CTGGCCGATCGGTTTCCATCGGCAAGGTTGCGACGCCCTGTGGGTTGATGGCATCGTTTGCCTCTTATATTTGCCCAGGACGTCGGAATGTCAGCGAACGAGGCCGTTACACCAGGGTTCATGGTCATCCATGGCAACCGCCCTGACGACCTCCGTAGCCTGGTTGTGGAGTGGATGCGGCGGTACCCGCTTGGCCCGCTTCAGAATGAAGTAGCGCTGGTACAAAGCAACGGCATCGCGCAGTGGCTGAAGATGGCCCTGGCCGAGGACCGTGACGCCGGTGGCTGTGGCATTGCCGCGGCTATCGATGTGCAACTGCCTGGTAGCTTCATGTGGCAGCTCTACCGCAACGTGCTCGGTAAGGCGCGTATTCCCGAAACCTCGCTGCTGGACAAAACGCCGCTCACCTGGCGTTTGATGCGCTTGCTTCCCGTGGTGATCGCTCAACCGCTGTTCGAACCCCTGGCCCGCTTTCTCGGCGATGATGCCGACATGCGCAAGCGTTACCAATTGGCGCAACGGCTGGCGGACCTTTACGACCAATATCAGGTTTACCGGGCCGACTGGCTGGAGGATTGGGCGCAAGGGGTGTTTCAGCTGCGTGGTGCCCGAGGCGAAGCGCGCCCGCTGGCCGAGGCCAACCGCTGGCAAGCAGCGTTGTGGCTAGCATTACTCGCTGACGTAGGCGCCGAAGGCATGGCGCAGAGCCGGGCTGGCGTACACCAGCGCTATATGGATGTCATCAGCACAGCCGAACACGCCCCACCCGGGCTACCAGAGCGCGTTATCGTGTTTGGCATTTCCTCATTACCCGCCCAAGTGCTGCACGCCCTCGCCGGGCTTGCCCGTTTCACCCAAGTGCTGCTGTGCGTGCATAACCCTTGTCGCCACCATTGGGCAGACATCGTTGCCGACAAAGACCTGCTGCGTCGCGAATACCGCCGCCAGCAGCGCAAGGCCGGGATGCCCATGCTGGTGGATGCCGAGAGCCTGCACCAGCACGCCCACCCGTTGCTCGCGGCCTGGGGCAAGCAGGGGCGGGACTACATCAGCCTGCTCGACGAGTTCGACCGCCCCGACAGCTATCGGGGTGCCTTCAGCGACGACAAGATCGACCTCTATAGCGAAGGCGACACCTCCACCCTGCTCAGCCAATTGCAGAACGACATCCTCGAACTGCGACCTTTGCGAGAGACTCAAGAGCTGTGGCCACCTGTAGACCCCTCCACTGACGACTCCATCCGCTTCCACATTGCCCATAGCCCGCAACGTGAAGTTGAAATCCTGCATGACCAGCTGCTTCAACGCTTTTCCTCCAACCCGGCGCTAAAGCCACGGGACGTCATCGTGATGGTGCCGGACATCAATGCCTATGCGCCCTATATCCGCGCGGTGTTCGGGCAGGTGCCGCGGGACGACAAGCGCTACATACCCTTTACCCTCAACGACCAAGGGCAACGCGGCCGCGACCCTTTGCTGATCGCGCTGGAGCACCTGCTGCAATTGCCCGAAAGCCGATTCGCCGTGGGCGAAATACTGGACCTGCTAGACGTACCGGCGCTGCGCGCGCGCTTCGGCATCCCCGAACAATCCCTGGCAACCCTGCACGGCTGGATAGAAGGCGCTGGCGTGCGTTGGGGCCTGGATGCCCGCCAACGCACAGCGTTGGGCCTGCCCGAAGGGATGGAGCAGAACAGCTGGCGCTTTGGTTTGCGGCGCATGCTGCTCGGCTATGCCGTAGGCAGCGGAGAAGGGTTCGACGGCATCGAGCCCTATGATGAGGTCGCTGGGCTAGACGCCGCCTTGGTCGGCCCGCTTTACGCACTGATCGATCGCCTGGACGCCTGGTATCAAGCCCTGACCACGCCCGCTTCGCCCCACGTGTGGGGCGAGCGGTTGCAGCAGTTGCTGGAAGACTTTTTCCTGCCCGAGGACGAACACGCTCAGTACCTGTTGATCCAGCTGGACGAACTGCGTGGCCAATGGTTACAGGCCTGCGACCGGGTACAACTGGCCGAGGCCCTGCCGCTGACGGTGGTGCGGGAGGCTTGGCTGGCTGGCCTCGACCAGGGCGGCCTGAATCAGCGCTTTTTGGCAGGCTCGGTGAATTTCTGCACGCTCATGCCCATGCGCGCCATCCCCTTTGAAGTGGTCTGCCTGCTGGGCATGAACGATGGCGACTACCCCAGGGCTCAGCCCCCGTTGGACTTCGACCTGATGGCCGCGGATTACCGCCCGGGCGACCGCTCGCGCCGCGAAGACGATCGCTACCTGCTGCTCGAGGCCCTGCTGTCCGCGCGCCGCCAGCTCTATATCAGCTGGGTGGGGCGCAGTATCCGCGACAACACCGAGCGGCCGCCGTCGGTGTTGGTGGGGCAGTTGCGAGACCACATCGCCAGCGGCTGGGACGGTACCGAACCCGCTAGCCTGATCGACGCCCTCAGCGTGGAACATCCGTTGCAGCCGTTCAGTGCTCGCTATTTTCAGGCGGGGCAGCCCGAGCTGTTCAGCTACGCCCGGGAGTGGCAGCGGGTGCATGAGCCGGCACCCGCCACGGCGGCTGAAGAGAGCCTGCCAGCGCATACCCTCGACGCCCCTATAGCCCCTGAAGTGCTCGGTAACTTTCTGCGCAACCCGGTGAAGCATTTCTACACCCAGCGGCTGAAAGTGTACTTCGAGCAGGTACAAGGGGCGCTTGCCGAAGCAGAACCCTTTACTCTGGACGGGCTGCAGCATTACGGGTTAAGCAAACACCTGCTCGATGCCGCCCTCGAGGGGGACGAAGCAGAGCTGGAGGCTGTGCTGCAAGCGCAGGCCAACCGCTTGCAAGCCGCGGGGCACCTGCCCATGGCCGGTTTTGGTGAGTTGTTGCAAGCCGAGCTGATCGCGCCGCTGCCTGACCTTATAAGCCGCTATCAGGCACTCTTGTCGCGTTGGCCGCGCAGGCTGCAAAGTGCCTTGCCTTTGCACTTCGAGGCCCATGGCCTGGTGATCGACGGGTGGCTGGGCGGGCTATCCGAAGGGGAGGGCGGGTCCCTGCTGAGCGTGACCTTGGTCGCCAACGCGATCAATACCCGCAGCGGCCGTAAATGGACGCGCCTGATCGACAGCTGGGTGCAACACCTGCTGGCCTGCGCCGAGGGGATTGACCTGCACTCGGCGGTAGTTGCCACCGACACCACCTTGCTGTTGCCACCCCTCGCGCAGCCAGCCGCCGCGAGCACCCTGGCGGACCTTCTGCAGGCCTGGCACCTGGGTATGGCGCGGCCGTTGCCAGTAGCGCCGCGTACCGCATTCGCCTTCCTCGGCGCCAAGGATCGCGACAGCGGCCTGAAAGCCGCGCAAGCGGCCTACGATGGCAGCGACTACAACGGCGCCGCCGCGGGCGAGCGCGACCGCGACATGGCCCTGGCCCGTCAATACCCGGACTTCAACGCCCTGAACCAGGACGAAACCTTCGAGGGCTGGGTCGCTACCTTGTATCAACCCCTCTTCGACGCCCCTTGGGCGGACCTGCAGGCGCAGGAGGGCGCACAATGAGCCGCCCCCTCGCATTGACCTTCCCGTTGCGCGGCAGCCAGCTGATCGAGGCGAGCGCGGGCACCGGCAAAACCTTCACGATCTCTGCGCTGTACTTGCGCCTGGTGCTGGGCCACGGCGGCGAAGAACAGGGCTTTGGCCGCGAGCTGCTGCCGCCGCAGATCCTGGTGGTGACCTTCACCGACGCCGCCACCAAGGAGCTGAGAGATCGCATCCGTACCCGCCTGGCCCAGGCGGCGCAGTTTTTCCGCGATGAAATCCCTGCCCCAGACGCGCTGGTGGAGCAGTTGCGCGAGGATTATCCCCAAGCGCAGTGGCCGACCTGCGCGAGCAAGTTGGACGCAGCGGCGCAATGGATGGACGAAGCGGCGGTGTCCACCATCCATGGCTGGTGCCAGCGGATGCTGCGTGAGCATGCGTTCGACAGCGGCAGCCTGTTCACTCAAAGCCTGGAAACAGACCACAGCGAGCTGCTGGGCGAGGTGGTGCGCGACTACTGGCGGCAGTTCTGCTACGGCATGGTCGGCGACACCCTCGCCTGGGTACGCGACAACTGGAAATCCCCCGCCAGCTTGCTCGCCCGGGTGCGGGCATTGCTCAGTGACGCCGGCCCAGTGGAAGACGCCGCCCACCCCGGCCAGCACATCGAGACCGGGCTACAGCGCCGGCTGGACGAGCTGGCGCAGCTCAAGCAACCGTGGGGGGAGTGGATCGAGCAACTACGCGGCATTCTAGTGCAAGGCATTGCCGATAAAGCCGCGGACGCTCGCAAGCTGCAACCACGCTACTTCGAGCCCTGGTTGCAGGGTATCGCCGAGTGGCACGCGGACCCCGATCTGCATCACCTGGACATCGGCAAGGGCTTTGAACGCCTGACGCCGCAGGGCATTGCCGAAGCCTGGAAGGCCGAACCGCCCAGCCATGACGCCTTCGAGGCAATGGTCACCCTGCGCGACCGCCTCAAGGGCCTGCCCGACCCCGGAGCGGACGCGCTGCAACACGCTGCGGCCTGGGTGGCGAAACGCTTTGAACGTGAGAAGCGCCGGCGTGCGGAAATGGGCTTCGATGACATGCTGCTGCGCTTGAACGCGGCACTGCGAGGCGAGGCCGGCGATGCACTGACCCAGGTGATTCGTGAGCAGTTCCCAGTCGCCTTGATCGACGAATTCCAAGACACGGACCCGGTTCAATACAGCATTTTCGAGCGCATTTACCAGATCGGCGAGAACCGTACCGACCTGGGCATTTTCTTGATCGGCGACCCGAAACAAGCGATCTACGCCTTCCGAGGCGCGGATATCCATACCTACTTGCGCGCGCGCCGCGCCAACGCTGGCCGCTTGCACAGCCTGGGGACTAACTTCCGCTCCAGCGAGGCGATGGTCGGTGCGCTCAATCGGCTGTTCGAGCAGGCTGAAAGCCGCGCACAGGGACGAGGGGCCTTCCTGTTCCGCGAGGCGCATGACAACCCGGTGCCCTTCCTGCCCGTGGCCGCACAGGGCCGCCGGGACCGCCTGCAAGTGGCCGGCGCCGACCTGCCAGCCATGACCTTCTGGGCCCTGGCCAGCGACAAGCCCGTGGCCAATGGCGCTTACCGCGACCAACTGGCGCCGGCCTGCGCCAGTGAAATCGTACGCCTGCTAGAGCTTGGCAAGCAGGGCCAGTGCGGCTTTGCCGCGGCGGACGGCAGTGTGCGCCCGCTGGCGCCGGCGGATATCGCCATTCTGGTACGCGACGGCGGCGAGGCCCGGGCGATACGCGCGCAATTGAGAGCCCGCGGTGTACGCAGCGTTTATCTCTCGGATAAAGAATCCGTGTTCCATAGCCAGGAGGCCCTGGACGTGTTGGCTTGGCTACGCGCTTGCGCCGAGCCAGACGCGGACCGGCTGCTGCGCGCAGCCCTGGCCAGCGTCACCCTGGCCCGGCCGCTGGCGGAGCTGGAGGCGCTGAACCGCAACGAACTCACCTGGGAAGCGCGTGTGATGCAGTTCCGCGAATACCGCGCGCTCTGGCGCAGCCAAGGGGTATTGAGCATGCTGCGCCGGCTGTTGCATGACTTTGACCTACCGCTGCGGCTCACCGGGCGCGCCGACGGCGAGCGCGTGTTGACCAACCTGTTGCACCTGACCGAATTGCTGCAACAGGCCTCGGCCGAGTTGGACGGTGAACAGGCGCTGATCCGCCATTTGGCCGAGCGCCTGAGCAGCACCCAGGATGGCGGCGAAGAGCAGGTAGTGCGGCTGGAGAGCGACGAGCAGTTGGTAAAAGTGGTGACTATCCACAAGTCCAAAGGCTTGGAGTATCCACTGGTGTTTTTGCCCTTTATCTGCAGTGCACGGCCGGTGGACGGCAGCCGCGTGCCGGTGACTTGGCACGACGCTGACGGCCAAGTGCGGCTGTCGATGGCGCCGGACGACGAAGCCATCGCCGCCGCGGACGATGAGCGCCTGGGCGAGGATCTACGGTTGCTCTATGTGGCCCTCACGCGCGCCCAGTACGCATGTTGGCTGGGTGTGGCCGACCTCAAGCGCGGCCGCGAGAGCAAATCCGCCCTGCACCGTTCGGCAATAGGCTACCTGTTGGGCGGCGGTGAGCCTTTGGCCGAATCCACCGAGCTTGGTGCCTGGCTGGCTGACGTTCAGGCGGGCGATCCGGCGCTGGCGCTGCTCCCCGTACCCGAGGCCAGCGAGCAACTGTATGTGGCCCCCCGCAACGAGCGCCAGGCGCAGCCCGCGCGTGAACCAATCAGGCGCGCGGCAGAGCATTGGTGGATCGCCTCCTACAGCGCCCTGCGCATCGCTGACACCGTCGATGGCGGCCAGGCACCGGACAGCTTGCAAGCGCAGAACCTGATGGATGACGAGCCCTTGGGCAGTGCCCTCACAGTGGCGCCGATGCAGGGCTCTATTCATCAGTTCCCACGAGGGCCGCACCCTGGGACGTTCCTCCACGGGCTGCTCGAATGGGCCGGGCGCGAAGGCTTCGGCGCACTCGGCGCGCAACCGCAAGTGCTGCGCGACACTCTTGCCCGGCGCTGTGCCACCCGCGGCTGGAGCGGCTGGATACCGACCCTGGAGCAGTGGCTGAGCGGCCTGCTGCACGCGCCCTTGCCCTTGGGCGAAGGCCATGAGATGCGCCTGCACGAGTTAGCCACCTACCGTTACGAAATGGAGTTCTGGTTCGCCAGCCGAGACGTGGACGTTCACCGCCTGGACGCGTTGGTGCGCCAGCACACCCATGGCGGCGCAGCGCGGGCGGCGGCCGAAGGGCATCGGCTCAATGGCCTGTTCAAAGGCTTTATCGACCTGTGCTTCGAACACGAAGGCCGGTATTACGTAGCCGACTACAAGTCCAACTGGCTAGGCGCAGACGACGCCAGTTATTCACCCCAGGCCATGGAGTTGGCGATCCTCGAACACCGCTACGACCTGCAATACGTGCTCTACCTGCTGGCGCTGCATCGTCAGCTTCAAGCGCGTTTGCCTGGCTATGACTACGACCAACACATGGGGGGCGCGATGTTCGTATTCCTGCGGGGCTTGAGCGCGCGCAGCCGTGGCGTTTATTTCAGCCGCCCGCCGCGGGCGCTGATCGAACAGCTGGACCTGCTGTTCCAAGGCAAGCTGCTTGAGCCCAGCGCCGGCGCCCAGGCCGACCTGTTCGGAGGCGCACCGCTGTGAGCGATACCATGACCCACGCCGAGGCCGCCATCACGTTGCCCCCGCTGGAATCCACCGAAGGCTTGTTCCGTTTGCTGCACCTCTGGGTTGCACGCGGCTGGCTGCGCCCGCTAGACGAGGCGCTGGTACGCTTCTTTGCAGAACGGGTGGCCATGGCCGACCCGCTGGTGCTGCTGGCCGCCGCGCTTACCAGCCATCAACTGGGCCACGGCCATGTGTGCCTGGACCTGGCGCAGGCCCTGCTCGAGCCGGACTTCGCGCTCTCCCTGCCACCCGAAGGCGAGGCCAGCCTCAACAGTGAGGTGTTGCCTTCCGTGGTGCTCGCTCGGCTTGACCTGGCCAGCTGGCGGCAAGCGCTGCTGGCGTCGCCGCTGGTGGCCGAAGGCACCGGAGGCGAGCGCAGCCGGCCGCTGGTGCTCAGCGGCAACCGGCTGTACCTGCGACGCTACTGGAACTACGAGCGCGCGGTGGACGTGGCGCTACGGCGGCGGCTGGCCGAGGCCTCGGAAGCCCCCGCGGACCTGCCCGAGCGCCTGGGTGCGCTGTTCCCGGAGCAGGTGCCAGGGCATGTGGATTGGCAAAAGCTCGCCTGCGCCCTGGCCACCCGCGCGGCGCTCAGCATTATCACTGGCGGGCCGGGCACCGGTAAAACCACTACCGTGGTGCGCCTGCTGGCGCTGCTGCAGGGCCCGCGGGTAGAGGCCAACCGGCCGCTGCGGATTCGCCTTGCCGCGCCCACCGGCAAGGCGGCCGCCAGGCTGACCGAGTCCATTGGCTTGCAAGTGCAAGGCCTGAACGTGGCGCCCGCGGTCAAGGCGCGCATCCCCACCGAGGTGACCACAGTGCATCGCCTGCTCGGCAGCCGGCCCGGCACCCGGCACTTCCGCCATCACCGAGGTAACCCGCTGCCGCTGGATGTGCTGGTGGTCGACGAAGCCTCGATGATTGACCTGGAAATGATGGCCAACCTGCTCGACGCCCTGCCGGCCAGTGCCCGGCTGATCCTGCTGGGCGATAAAGACCAGCTCGCCTCGGTGGAAGCCGGCGCGGTGCTTGGTGACCTGTGTCGGGATGCCGAGCAAGGCTTCTATACCGCGCAAACCCGTGCCTGGCTCGAAGCCATCGCCGGAGAAAGCCTGGCTGCGGCCGAGCTGAGCGAAGGTCGTGCCGACGAACATGCGCTGGCTCAGCAGCTGGTGATGCTGCGTTACTCGCGGCGCTTCGGTGAAGGCAGCGGGATCGGTGAGCTGGCCCGCTGCGTCAACCAGCAGCGGCCGGAAGATGCCCGTCGGGTGCTGGCGGACCGCGCCTTCGAGGATGTTGCTACCTGCCGCCTTCAAGGTGAGCACGACCAGGCACTGGAGCGGCTGCTGCTCAACGGCGCGGCCCGAGGCACGAGTGGCGCGCGCGGCTACCGTTTTTACCTGGGCGTGCTGCGTGAGCAACGCCCGGCCGCCACTGCTGACCTGGCCGACCCCGCCTGGCTGGCCTGGGCCGGGAACGTGCTGCAGGCCTTCGACAGCTTCCGCCTGCTCTGCGCCGTGCGTAAGGGGCCTTGGGGCGTGGAAGCGGTCAACCAGCGCGCCACCCGCGCGCTCTACGCCAGCGGCTTGATCGAGAGCGACCACCATTGGTACGAAGGCCGCCCGGTATTAATGACCCGCAACGACTATGGCCTGGGCCTGATGAACGGCGACATCGGCATTGCCTTGCGCCTGCCTGAAGCCGAAGGCTCGTCACGGCTGACCCTGCGCGTGGCGTTCCCGCGCAACGATGGCCAGGGTGGCGTGCGCTTCGTGCTGCCCAGCCGCCTCACGGACGTGGAAACCGTGTACGCCATGACGGTGCATAAGTCCCAGGGCTCGGAGTTCGAACATACCGCGCTGGTGCTGCCCGACGCGCTGAACCCGGTGTTGACCAAGGAGCTGATCTACACCGGGATCACCCGCGCCAGGCGCTGGTTCAGCTTGATCGAGCCGCGCCCGGGAGTGTTCGAGGAAGCCGTGCGGCGCAGGGTGCGCCGGCTCAGCGGCCTGATGCTCGAGCCCGCAGGTTAAGCGCCAGCGCGCCGTCTTCGTCCAGGCCAATGAAGCGCCGCACCCGCCGCGCGTCGGCGTGGGTGCGTATCGCCTGGGGCGGGCCGTCGAAGGCGATGACGCCGTTCTCCATGAAGATCACCCGGTCCGAGATCGACAGGGCAAAGTCCATTTCGTGGGTCACGATCACCAGCGTCATGCCCTCGTTGGCCAGGTCGCGGATCACCTTCAGCACTTCGCCTACCAGCTCCGGGTCCAGCGCGGACGTGGGTTCGTCGAACAGCATGATCTGCGGGTCGAGCGCCATGGCGCGGGCGATAGCGACCCGCTGCTGCTGCCCACCGGACAGCTGCTGCGGATACTTGTGGGCGTGGGCCAGCAGCCCGACCTTGTCCAGCAGCGCCAATGCCCTGCGCTCGCTTAGCGCCCGTGGCTGGCCGTGGTAGCGCGGCGCGAGCGTGAGGTTGCCCAGCAGGGTGCGATGGGGGAACAGGTTGAAGCTCTGGAACACCATGCCGATGCGGCGAATGCCGCAGCGGACTTGCGCAGTGTTGAGTCTGTTTCCTGCGTTGATATAGCTCTGGCCGAACAGCACGATCTCGCCCTGGTCGATGCCTTCCAGGCCATTGATGGTGCGGATCAGCGAAGTTTTACCCGAGCCAGAAGGGCCAATGATCGAAATCACCTCGCCGGCGCCTATGCTCAGGTCGATGCCCTTGAGCACGGGATGGTCGTCATAGCGCTTGTGCAGGTTGCGCAGCTGCAAGGCGGGCGCCGCACCTCGCCCGGGGGCTGGCTTGTCGGCTGGGGTAGCGGGCGGTTGTGCACCGCGCAACTCGGCGACCGCCGCCTCGCTTAGGGTTCGCGGGGTGCGCCGGCTCAGGTCCAGCGAGCGTTCCAGCCACTGCAGCAGCCAGCCAAACACCGTGACGATCAACACGTAATAGGCGGCCACCGCCGCCAGTGTTTCCATGACCAGGAAGTTTTGCGCATACAGCCGTTGGCCCACCGTCAGCAGTTCGGTGAGGGAAATCACCGACACCAGCGAGGTGAGCTTGACCACCGTGATGTATTCGTTGATCAGCGTGGGCAGTGAGATACGAAACGCCTGCGGGATCACGATCAACCGTTGCAGCCCCATGGTATGGATGCCCAAGGCGCGGCCAGCCTCCCGCTGCCCTTTGAGCACGGAGATCAGCCCACCGCGGTGGATCTCGGCCATGTACGCCGTCTCGGTGACCACCAGCGCCAGCAAGCCGGAGTAGAAGGGTTGTGACAGCAGCGGGCCGCTGGCCGGGAACAGCTGCGGCAGGTTGTACACGAACACCACCAGCACCAGCAGCGGGATGCTGCGGAAAAACCATATATAAGCGCTGGCCGGCAGGCGCAGCAGCGGCGAAGGCGAGAGCTTGGCCGAAGCCACCAGCAACCCCAGCAGCATTCCGAGCAGCCAGGCGAGGGTGCTCAACGCGATGACTGTGACGCAGGCTTTCCAGAAATCGGCCATGGAAAACAGCGAAACGAAGTAACTCCAGTCGAAGGGCATAGGCACCTCAGGTGCCGCCCCCGGAAGGGCGGCCGATGAACATCAGTTAACCGCTTCCAGGTCGTACTTTTTCAAAATGGCTGCGTATTCACCGTTCTCTTTGCTGGTTTTCACCGCCTGCAGCAGGGCGGAATAGGTGTCAGCGTTGCCTTTCTTCACATAAATGCCCAGGGTTTGTGGGTACACCAGCTTGTCTGAAGTGACCACCACGCGGCCATTGGTGCGCTGGGCGATCATGTGCGCCGCGCCGGCGATCTCCACCTGGGCCTGCACGTTCTTCGACAGCAGGGCCTGGGTCACTTCCGGCGCCGAAGGGAATTCACTCACGCTGATCTCGCCTTTCTGGTTAGGCACGCAGTAGCTGGTGGACAGCTCGCGGAACTTGGCCACCCAGGTGGTGCCTTGCTCCAGGCCGATTTTCAGCCCGCACAGGTCTTCCGGGGTTTTCGGGCTCAGCTCGCTACCCTTGGGCACCATGATCGCCGCGCCCGTGTTGGCATACGGGATCGCCTGCGCTTGGGCTTCTCGCTCCGGGGTGATGTACATGCCGGAGATGATCGCGTCGTAGTGCCCGGCGTTGAGCCCATTGATCAGGTTCGGGAACTTGGTGTCGACGAAGTCTGCCTTACCGCCCATGGCCTTGGCCAGCGAATGCGCCAGCTCTGGGTCCGAGCCAACCACCTGCTTGTTCTCGTCGTAGGACTCGAACGGCGGGTAAGTGATCTCCATGCCCACCTTGAGTACGCCAGGCGTGGCGGTGGGCGCTGCCAGGGAGGCGGTGGCGCACAGCAAGCCTGCGGCGAGCAGGCCGAAACGGGTGACGTGATGCATGGGCGAAGGCTCCTGGTGTTCGAGTAGTAATGGCTGGGCGATCACAACGCGGCTGCCTGGTTCTTCAGGTGGCCGAAACTGGCGGGCTTGCGCGCATGGCTGGGCAGCTGCAACTCCCCTGCGGCAACCTTGCGGCGCAAGTATTGGTAGGTTTGCAGGGCTTGGCCCCACATGTGCTCGCCAATAGGCAGCGCTTCGTATTGCTGATGGCCCTTGGCGAAGTTGGGCAGCGGGGCGATGTGCGTGTGGTAGTCGCAGGCGTAGAACAGCGGGAAGGCATAGCGCTCCGCCGCCACCTTGCGTACTCGGTGGGCGGTGGCGACAAAGGCCCCGGCGGTCATCACTTCGAGCATGTCGCCGATGTTCACCACGAACGCCCCAGGCATGGGCGGCGCGTCCACCCATTCACCCTGGTCGTTCATGACTTCCAGCCCCGGCTGGTCGGCGTGCAGGATCGTGAAGCACTCGTAATCGGTATGCGCGCCGATGCCCGGGGCGTCCACCCGCCGCGCATCGAAAGGGTAATGGATCAGCCGCAGCTTGGACGGCGGGCGGCTGACCATGGGGGCGAAATAACCTTCAGCCAGGCCCAGGGCGAGTGCGAAGCCGCTGAACAGCTTGCCGCCCAAGGCGAACACCGCGGCGTAATACGCTTGTACCGCCGCCTGGAACCCGGGTACCTCAGGCCAGTGGTTGGGGCCCAGCAGCGGCGTGCGTGCGAGGAACAGCGGGTCGTCCGCCGGCACCTCGAAGCCGATGTCGAACGCCTCTTTGTGGTCGGGTTCGCCTTCGCCATACACCTCTTCACCCTTGGGCACGAAACCCTTGTGGCTTTCCGAGGCGCCGATGTAGTGCTGCATCTTCGCCTCGAGCGGTTGCGCGAAATACGCCTTCGCCGCCTGCTGCAGCCCGCTGACCAACGCCGGGTCTATGCCGTGCCCGGTGATGTACAGAAAGCCCACCTCGCTGGCGGCCCGGCCCAGCTGCTCGGCGACGGCCAGGCGGTGTTCGAGCTCAACGCTGAACAAGCCTGCGATGTTCACCACGGGGATACTGCTGAAATTGGCGTTGCTCATGCCGCTTGGCCCTCCTCGAGAAAGCGTTGGAAATGCGCGCGCTCGGCGTTGGCCATCCACTGGTTCACGGCCCAGAGGTCTGCTACCGGCACGTTGGTGAAAGGCAAATGATGCAGGTAGCCGTCCGCGCCGAACTCAGGCGTAAGCGTGGTGACGGTGCGGCCGCGGGCCTGTTGTGCCCGCCACACCGCCTCCCAGTGGCGCTGGTGGAAGGCCAGCGCCGTGGCGTATTCCGGCGCGCCTGGGTGCGGCACCTGCGGGCCTTGGTCGTAACCGACGCGCGCCTGTATATGCTCCACCCGCTCAACGAAAGGGCTGAGGTCATCGGCGGGGTCGTCCAGCAGGCGCTCACAGCACACCACCCAGTGGCTGATGTCGCTGGTGAAGCGCAAGGCCGGCAATTGGTGGATCAGTTCAAGGGTGACCCAGGGGTTGAACAACGAACGCGCCCGGTGGGTTTCTACCAACACCGGCACGCCTTGTTCATGGGCCATGGCCAGCAGCTCGCCAAAGAACTCGACCTGCTGCCCGAGTGGCCAGCGGTCATTGCCGGCCAGCACGTTGACGAAGCGCGGCGCCAACTCCGTGGCCCAGCCCAGCTTGCGCCGAAGGTCATCCAGGTGCTCGGCTGGCAGCGCGGCCTGCTTGGGCAGCACATCGTAGGCGGTAAAAACAGTCGCAATATAGGGCACGCCATTGCTGGCGAGAAAGGCAGCGAACTCACGGCGTTGGAGGGCATCCAGCGGTAACCGCGCCTCCATGCCCTGGAAGCCCGCGGCCAGCAGCTCGTCCAAGGCTTGCGCCTTGCTGGCGGTATAGCCCCAGAGGGAGCGGAAGATTTCCAATTGCATCGGTACACACTCTCGGCTGGCGGCTACGCGGGCCCACGGGCAGGGCCGCGGGCGGTGAGGGCAGTAGCAAGCGAAAACCGAGGCCAGGCCTCTGCGGGCCCGATCCGATGGGCTGATGTTAGGCAGTACGCAGCGGGAGAATGAATAGGCTGCGGCAAATGATTAGTTCAGGGTTTTGTGAAGTGATGAGCGCCTTGGAGGCCGTGATGCCACTGACTAGGCCCAGCCGTTGTTTAATCCGCAAACCGCAGGGCTTGCGTTTCGCCCAGCAAAAACGGGCGGTTGAGTTCCGTCTCCGCCCGTATGTAATCCCACAACAAGGTAATCCGCTTCAACTTGCGCAGGTCCTCCCGGCAGTACATCCAGAACTGCCGAGTGATGTTCACCTTCTCGGGCAGCACCGGCACCAGCTCGGGTGCTTCGGCGGCGAGGAAGCACGGCAAGATGGCCAGCCCGTGGCCCTGCCGGGCGGCGATCATCTGGGCGACTACGCTGGTGCTGCGCAGGCGCGCGCTGGCGGCCGGTAGCAGGTGGTTGAGGTAAAGCAGTTCGGAGCTGAACGCCAGGTCATCCACATAACTGACGAAGGGGTGTTCCGGCAGTTGCGATAGCTCGGTGATGGGCGCGTGGCGGGCGAGGTAATCGGCGGTAGCGTAGAGGCGCAGGCGATAGTCGGTGAGCTTGCAGCACACATAAGGGCCGTGCTCGGGGCGCTCAAGGGCGATCACGATGTCTGCTTCACGCTTGGACAGGCTGATGAAATGCGGCAGCGGCAGGATGTCCACCGAAATGGCCGGGTGTTGCTCCACGAAGCGGCTGAGCAATGGGGTCACGAAAAAACTACCGAAGCCTTCGGTGCAACCCATGCGCACATGGCCGGAGGGCGCGAGGCCCGAGCCCGTCACTTGCTCACAGGCCATGTGCAGGGTGCTTTCGATGGCCTCGGCATAGCCGAGCAGGCGCTGGCCCTCGGTGGTGAGGCTGAAGCCATTGGTGCGGGACTTTTCGAACAGCAGGGTGCCGAGCGACGCTTCGAGTGCGTTGATCCGCCGCGACACCGTGGTGTAGTCCACGCCCAGCCGCTTGGCCGCGCTGCTGGCCTTGCGCAGCCGTGCTACCTCGAGAAAAAACTTCAGGTCGTCCCAGTTCAGCCCTGCCAGGGACGTAATGTGTTTTTGCATGATGGTCCGGCTTATATCTTGGTTTTTGTTGGAAGTTTGCATACCTATACTTCAAGCAGGCCCCATACGCCAGTTTTCGCCCATCCTTATCCTGCGAATAACAACAATCACGCGGAGGTTTACATGAATGCGTCACTTCCATCCGACACCCAGGCTGCCACGGTCAAGCTGCTGATCGACGGCGAATGGGTCGAGTCCCGAACGACCCACTGGCAGAACGTGGTCAATCCCGCGACCCAGCAAGTGCTGGGTCGTGTGCCCTTTGCCACGGCAGAGGAAGTGAATGCCGCCGTGGCCGCCGCCGAGCGCGCGTACGTGCAATGGCGAGCCACCCCGATTGGCGCCCGCATGCGCATCATGCTCAAGCTACAGGCGTTGATTCGCGAGCACAGCAAGCGCATCGCTGCCGTGCTCAGCGCCGAGCAGGGCAAGACCGTGGCCGATGCCGAGGGCGATATCTTCCGTGGGCTGGAGGTGGTCGAGCACGCTTGCTCGGTTGGCAGCCTGCAAATGGGCGAGTTCGCTGAAAACGTGGCGGGCGGCGTGGACACCTACACCCTGCGCCAGCCCATCGGTGTGTGTGCCGGCATCACCCCGTTCAACTTCCCGGCGATGATCCCGCTGTGGATGTTCCCCATGGCGATCGTGTGCGGCAACACCTTCGTGCTCAAACCTTCCGAGCAGGACCCGCTTTCCACCATGCTGCTGGTGGAGCTGGCCTTGGAGGCCGGTGTACCCCAGGGCGTGCTCAACGTGGTGCATGGCGGCAAAGAAGTGGTCGACGCCATCTGTACTCACCCTACGATCAAGGCAGTGTCCTTCGTGGGCTCCACCGCGGTGGGCACTCACGTGTACGACCTGGCGGGCCGGCACGGCAAGCGCGTGCAGGCGATGATGGGGGCGAAAAACCACGCCGTGGTGCTACCGGACGCCAACCGCGAGCAGACGCTCAACGCCTTGGTGGGGGCAGGCTTCGGCGCGGCTGGGCAGCGCTGCATGGCGACCTCGGTGGTGGTGATGGTGGGCGAAAGCCGCAAGTGGATACCGGACCTCAAAGCCTTGGCGCAGCAGCTCAAAGTGAACGCCGGCAGCGAGCCGGGCACCGACGTAGGGCCGGTGATTTCGCCCCGGGCGAAGGCGCGGATCGAAGAGCTGATCGAGAGTGGCGTGCAGCAAGGCGCGCGGCTGGAGCTGGACGGCCGCAACGTGAGCGTGCCGGGCTATGAGCAAGGCAACTTCGTGGGCCCCACGCTGTTCACTGGCGTGACCACGGACATGCGCATCTACACCGAAGAGATCTTCGGCCCGGTGCTGGTGGTCCTCGAAGTGGACACCCTCGACGAGGCGATCGCGCTGGTCAACCGAAATCCCTTCGGCAACGGTACCGGCCTGTTTACCCAGAGCGGGGCAGCGGCGCGCAAGTTCCAGAGCGAGATCGACGTGGGCCAGGTGGGCATCAACATCCCTATCCCGGTGCCGGTGCCCTTCTTCAGCTTCACCGGCTCGCGCGGTTCCAAGCTGGGCGACCTCGGGCCTTATGGCAAGCAGGTGGTGCAGTTCTACACCCAAACCAAAACCGTGACCGCGCGTTGGTTCGACGACGCCAGCGTGAACACGGGCGTGAACACCACCATCCATCTGCGCTAAGGGGTAGGCCATGCGAATTGCATTTATCGGTTTGGGCAACATGGGCGGGCCGATGGCGCGCAACCTGATCAACGCCGGCCACCGGCTGGTGCTGGTGGACCTCAACCAGGCCGTGCTGGCCGAGCTCGGGGCGCTCGGCGCCGAGGTGGCGCAATCGCCACGGCAAGCCGCGGAGCAAGCGGAACTGGTGATCACCATGCTGCCGGCGGCGGCTCACGTGCGGGCCGTGTTCGAGCAGGAAGACGGTGTGCTGGCCGGTATCCGCGCTGGCACGCCCGTGGTGGATTGCAGCACCATCGACCCGCAGACGGCCCGCGACATGCACGCCGCCGCTGCCAAGCAAGGCGTGGATTTCGCCGATGCGCCCGTGTCGGGTGGCACTGGCGGAGCACAGGCAGGCACCTTGACCTTCATGGTCGGCGCCAGCGAGGCGCTGTTCGCCACGCTGCAGCCCGTACTGGCACAGATGGGCAAGAACATCGTGCACTGCGGCGAAGTCGGCACTGGCCAGGTGGCGAAGATCTGCAACAACATGCTGTTGGGCATCTCCATGATCGGCGTGGCCGAAGCGATGGCGCTGGGCAGTGCCCTCGGCATCGACACCCAGGTGCTCGCTGGCGTGATCAACAGCTCCACCGGCCGCTGCTGGAGCTCTGAAGCCTATAACCCCTGGCCCGGTATCGTCGCCACGGCGCCAGCCAGCCGCGGCTACAGCGGTGGCTTCGGCGCACGGCTGATGCTCAAAGACCTGGGCCTCGCCACGGAGGCGGCCAAGCAGGCCAACCAGCCAGTGGTGATGGGCGCGCTGGCCCAGCAGCTGTACCAGGCGATGAACTTGCGCGGTGACGGCGGGCTGGATTTCTCGGCGATCGTGAAGGGGTATCAAGGCGAGTAGGGCTGGGCACAGGCTCCGTTCGCGGGCTATCGCCCGCTCCTGCACGTCAATGTAGAACCTGGCGAAGCCTGGGAACTCGCGGCCTGAAAGCGAGTTCGCGGGCTGGCGCCCCCGCCCGCAAGAGAAGCAGGACCGGGGCCGGCCATTCAGCGAAGCCCGCGAAGAGGCTGCCTTAACCTCGCGCCGACGACGGGCTGAGCATACGAATACGCTGGATGTCGAAGTCCCGCTCCAGATAATCCATGCGAGTGTCGAAAAACGCCTTCATGTGCGCCAGGCCTGAGTGCACGTCCAGCGCCTCCTTGCTCGCCCACACTTCGAAGAACACGAACAGGCTAGGGTCCTGCTCGTCTTGCAGCATGTGGTATTCGACACAGCCAGGCTCGCCGCGGCTGGCGGCAACGTATCCCAAAAACAGCGCTTTGAACGCCTCCGCCTGCTCAGGCCGGGTTTTGGCGTAAAGAATAAAGCCGTAAGCGTCGCTCATGTGTGCACCTCGCAAATGTAGGTGCCCAGGCTAGCGCAACAATCCAGTTAATATCTTTGCGTTTACGGAACAAGCCAATTGCGCCAACGCGGGTTTTTCTGCGATGGCTGCCTGCGTAGCCTGCGCCTCATTGATTTCTTAGTGAGGTTGTTCCATGAAGGTTCTTTTGCTCAACGGCGGCAAGCAGTTTGCGCACTCCGACGGCCGTTACAACGAAACCCTGCACGACGCTGCGCTGGCGTGGCTCGATCATGCCGGCCACGAAGTGCAGACCACCTTTATCGACGGTGGCTACGACATCGAGTCCGAGGTGCAGAAGTACCTGTGGGCCGACGTGGTGATCTACCAGATGCCCGGCTGGTGGATGGGCGCGCCTTGGACGGTCAAGCAGTACATCGATGAAGTGTTCACCCTGGGCCACGGCAGCCTCTACGCCAACGACGGCCGCACCCGCTCCGACGCCTCCCAGCGCTATGGCAGCGGCGGCTTGATCCACGGTAAGCGCTATATGATTTCCGCCACCTGGAACGCACCGCAGCAGGCGTTCGATGACCCGCAAGACTTCTTCGAAGGCAAAGGCGTGGATGCCGTGTATTTCCCCTTCCACAAGGCCAACCAGTTCCTTGGCATGCAGGCGCTACCTACCTTCCTTTCAGTGGATGTGATGAAGCGGCCAAACATCGAGGCAGACGTAGCCCGCTATCAACAGCATCTGGAGACTGTGTTAAAAGGGCTGTGAACACCACCAGAGCCCTGTATGTGAAAGCCCGATCGGACGAACTGCAACTCTTTATCGCGGTTATCGAAAGCGGCTCCATTTCCGCCGCCGCCGAACAGGCCGGGCAGTCTCCCTCAGCGGTCAGCCGCACGCTGGCGCGGCTTGAAACCAAGCTGGGGACCACCCTGATCAACCGCACCACCCGGCGGATGAGCCTGACCGAGGAGGGCAAGTATTTCTTCGAGCGCGCCAAGGCCATCCTGCAGGACATGGAAGCCCTCGAAGAGCACCTTGCCCTGCGCCAGCAAGCGCCGTCCGGGCGGTTGCGCATCAATGCCGCGTCGCCGTTCATGCTGCATGCGGTGGTGCCTCACGTGGCGGAGTTTCGCCAGCGCTACCCCGACATCCTGCTCGAACTCAACACTAACGATCTGATCATCGACCTGCTTGAAGAAAGCACCGATGTGGCCATCCGTATCGGCGCCCTGGCCGATTCCACCTTGCACGCGCGGCACCTGGGGAGCAGCCCGCTCAACCTGCTGGCCAGCCCCGCTTACTTGCAGCGCCATGGCATGCCCCGGTGCGTGGAAGACCTGCTCTCGCACACGCTGTTGGGCTTTACCCGCAATGAAGGGCTCAACCAGTGGCCGCTGCGCCATTCCGGCGGTGACCGCTGGCCGATCAACCCCGCGCTCGGCGCCTCTAGCGGCGACACTCTGCGCGAGTTGGCGCTCGCCGGCGAAGGCATCGTTTGCCTGTCGCACTTCATGACCCACCACGACATCCGTGACGGCCGCTTGCAGGTGCTGCTCGCCGACTTCAACAGCGGCCACCGCCAGCCGATTCACGCGGTGTATTACCGCAACACCCAGCTGGCGCTGCGCATCCAGTGCTTCCTGGACTTCATGCAAGACAAGCTCAGGATCTACGCGCAGTAGCCTGCTTTTTTGCTGGTGCGGGATTTATGAGCCTTAATTGAAGCCAGAATCCCCCACCACAAGGACAGCCGATGCGTCTTGTACTGTGCAAAACCCTAATAACAACAGTGGCGCTGGTAGCAGCAACGGGCAGTTGGGCGAGCGCCTTACCCGCGGGCGCGGTCGCCTCGCCGGACCGCTATGGCGCGGAGGTCGCCGAGGCCATCCTCAAGCGTGGCGGCAATGCGGTCGATGCCGCCGTGGCCACGGCCTTTACCCTGGCGGTGACCTACCCCGAGGCCGGTAACCTGGGCGGTGGCGGCTTCATGACGCTTTTCGTCGACGGCAAACCCTACTTCCTCGACTACCGGGAAACCGCGCCAAAGGCGGCCAGCCGCGACATGTATCTCGATGCCAAGGGCGAAGTGGTGCCGGACCTCAGCCTGGTCGGCGCCAAGGCGGCCGGAGTGCCGGGTACGGTGATGGGCCTGTGGGAGGCGCACAAGCGCTTCGGCAAGCTGCCCTGGTCCGAGCTGCTGACCCCCGCCATCGGCTATGCCAAGCGTGGGTTCATCGTGGCCGAGGGGCAGTACCAGTACCGCGAAGACGCGCTGGGCCTGTTCAAGGACAGCACCAACTTCCGTGATTACTTCGGCGCGATGAAAATCGGCGAGCGCTTCACCCAGCCCGAGCTGGCACAGACCCTGGAGCGCATCGCGAGCCATGGCGTCAGTGAGTTTTATCGCGGCAAGACGGCCCGCCTGCTGGTCGCGCAGATGCAACATGACAAAGGCCTGATCACCGCTGCGGACCTGGCCGGCTACAAGGCCCACTGGCGTGAGCCGCTGCGCATAGACTGGCGCGGAAACGCCATCTATACCGCGCCCCTGCCAAGCTCCGGCGGCATCGCCCTGGCCCAGTTGCTCGGGATCAAAGAGCGCCGTGGCAGCGACTTCGAAGGGGTGCCGCTCAATTCGGCGCGTTACATCCACCTGCTGGCGGAGATCGAAAAGCGGGTGTTCGCCGACCGCGCCGATTACCTTGGCGACCCGGACTTCAACAAGGTGCCGGTGAGCAAGTTGATCGCCCCAGCCTACCTGGACCAACGCGCCGCGCAAATAAACCCCAAGGCCATTTCCCCCACCGAGCAGGTGCGCCCGGGCCTGGAAACCCACCAGACCACGCACTTCTCGGTGATCGACAAAGACGGCAATGCCGTGAGCAACACCTACACGCTCAATTTCGACTACGGCAGCGGCGTGGTGGTCAAGGGCGCGGGCTTCTTGCTCAACGATGAAATGGACGACTTCAGCGCCAAGCCGGGGGTCGCCAATGGGTTCGGCGTAGTGGGTAGCGATGCCAATGCCATCGCCCCGGGCAAGCGGATGCTCTCCTCGATGAGCCCGACCATCGTCACCCGCGATGGCCATGTGAGCCTGGTAATCGGCACGCCCGGTGGTTCGCGGATCTTCACCAGCGTGTTCCAGGTGCTCAACAACCTCTACGACTATCACCTCTCTCTGGTGGAGGCAGTGACCGTGCAGCGTGTGCATCACCAATTGCTGCCCAAGGACACTATCTACTACGACGCCATGGCGCCGCTAACCGGGCAGGTGGCAGACGACCTCAAGAAGATGGGCTACACCCTGGAAGACCAAGGTTGGCTGATGGGCAACGTGCAAGCCATCCGGGTGCAAGACGGCCAGCTGGAGACGGCGAGTGACCCGCGCGGGCGGGGAGAAGGGCGGATAGTGAAGTGAAGGGTACGGCCACCGCCGCTTTGAGCGGTGGCCGCGCTGTGCATCAGGCGATCGGCTGGCTGCTCCACTCGCCGTTCACCAAACGCTGCAGGCCCAGCGGGTTGGCGTTTTGCAGAGCCTCCGGCAAAAGCGCGTCCGGGTAGTTCTGGAAGCAGATCGGCCGCAGGTAGCGGTCGATCGCCAAGGTGCCCACCGAAGTGCCGCGCGCATCGGAGGTCGCCGGGAAGGGGCCGCCATGCACCATCGCTTCGCACACTTCCACGCCGGTTGGGTAGCCATTCACCAGAATGCGCCCCACCTTGTGCTCAAGCAGCGGCACCAACCACTGGTAGGCCTTCAAGTCTGCGGTTTCGCCGATCAGCGTGGCAGTCAGCTGGCCGCGCAGGCCCAGCAGTGCTTGCTTGAGCTCGGCATCGTCAGCTACTTCCACCACTACGGTTGTGGGCCCGAACACTTCTTCCTGCAACAGCGCATCGCCGGTGAGCAACAGCGACGCGTCCGCTTTGAACAGCTGCGCCTGGGCCTGGCCGCCTTCCTGGGCGTTGCCGGCCAAGTGAGTGATGCCCGGATGGTCGTGCAGGTGCTGCACGCCGTGGCTGTAGCTGCGCAGCCCGCCGGCGTTGAGCATGGTCTGCGGCGCCTGGCCGGCGATTTCCGCTTTCAGCGCATCCAGGAACTGGCTGAACTCGGCCGATTTAACGCCGATCACCAGCCCAGGGTTGGTGCAGAACTGCCCGGCACCCATGCACACCGAGCCTGCCAGCTCCTTGGCTACGGTGGCGCCACGGGCTTTCAGGGCTTCGGGCAGCAGGATCACCGGGTTGATGCTGGACATCTCAGCGAACACCGGGATGGGTTGCGGCCGCTCGGCAGCCATCTTGCACAATGCGGTGCCACCGCCCAGTGAGCCGGTGAAGCCAACCGCTTGAATAGCCGGGTGTTTGACCAGTGCCTCGCCCACGCGGTTGCCGAAGATCATGTTGAACACGCCCTTGGGCATGCCGGTGCGCTCCGCGGCGCGCGTGATCGCGGTGCCGACCAGGTCTGCGGTGGCCATGTGGCCGCTGTGCGCCTTGACCACCACCGGGCAACCGGCGGCGAACGCCGAGGCGGTGTCGCCGCCAGCGGTCGAAAACGCCAGCGGGAAGTTGCTGGCGCCGAACACTGCCACCGGGCCCACGCCGATGCGGTATTGACGCAGGTCCAGGCGGGGCAGTGGCTTGCGCTCAGGCAGTGGCAGGTCGATGCGGGCGCCGAGGAAGTCGCCACGGCGCAGCACCTTGGCGAACAGGCGCATCTGCCCGCTGGTGCGGCCACGTTCGCCCTGGATGCGTGCGGCGGGCAGGGCGGTTTCACGGCAAACGATGGCGACAAAGTCTTCACCGAGTGCATCGAGCTCGTCGGCGACAGCTTCAAGGAACTCTGCGCGCCGCGCGGGGCTCAACTGGCGGAACTCGCTGTAGGCGCTTTCTGCGGCCTTGGCGGCGTAATCCACTTCAGCGTCGGTGGCCTGATAGAAGGTATAGGGCAGCGCTTCGCCGCTGCTGGCGTCTATGCTCTTGAGGCTGGGGTCGCCAAGGGCACTACGGGCACCGTTGATGAAGTTGTGTCCGAGAACGTCAGGCATTGTTGTCTCCTTGTTCGGTTAACGGGGAAGCGTGAGGTGCCGGAGCGGGAGGGTGAAGCGATGAAAGACTTCGGCATGTCGTTGCCGGACATCATACAACTGCATGGGGATATGTCCAAGCCGATGCGCGAACCGCATTCACTATAGAAGCAAGCACCCGCTATTGTTTAACGCAACAAGGCTGGTTTTGACGCAGATGTACCAAAGGGCTGGCGTAGTGCCATCTACTCTGTTTACAGTGCCGCTGGTCCGCCCCCGCAGGCATTCAACCGGGACGAAAATCTCAATGGCTGTTGTACCTTTGCTGATTTGTGACGACTCCAACATGGCCCGCAAGCAGCTGCTACGGGCACTGCCCGATGGGCTCGGGGTGTCGGTAACGCAAGCCGAGAACGGCCGGCTTGGCCTGGAGGCCATTCGCAATGGCCTGGGCGAAGTGGTGCTGCTGGACCTGACCATGCCAGAAATGGACGGCTACCAAGTGCTTGCCGCCATCCGCGAAGAAGGGCTTAAAACCAAAGTGATCGTAGTGTCTGGCGATGTTCAAGACGAAGCGGTTCGCCGCGTGCTGGCCCTTGGGGCGACTGCATTTCTGAAAAAGCCCGCTGATGCCGAACAACTGCGCAAGGCGTTGGGGCAATGCGGGCTGGTGGGCGAGGGCGAGGCCCCTTCTGGGTTCGCCGCCGCCGACATGATGATCAACTTCAACGACGCCTTCCGGGAAACGGTCAATGTGTCCATGGGCCGCGCCGCGGCGCTATTGGCCAAGGTGTTGAATGTCTTCGTCGAGCTGCCCTTGCCCAACGTGAACGTGCTGGAGGTTGGCGAGCTGCACATGGCGTTGGCCGACGCCCAGCGAGGGAACCAGCTCACGGCCATTTGCCAGGGCTATATCGGTGAAGGCATCGCTGGCGAGGCGTTGCTGATGTTCCACGATAGCAGCATGGCGGACATGGCCCGGCTGATGCGCCAGGAACACCGCGAAAGCAGCCAGTCGGAAATGCTCCTGGACCTCTCCGCCTTGCTGATCGGCGCCTGCCTGAGCGGCATGGGCGAGCAGATCGACGTCACCTTCTCGCTTAGCCATCCTCAGGTGCTGGGCGAGCATGCCCGCATCGAAGACCTGATCAAGCTCAACCGGCATCGCTGGAAACAAACGCTGGCGGTGGAAATCAGTTACAGCGTGGAAGGGCACGACATCCATTTCGACCTGCTGCTGCTGTTCACCGAGACGTCGCTGGCTAGACTCCAAGGCAAGCTCGCGTACATGATGAATTGATATGAACAGATCCCTTGACCTTACCGAGCTTCACTGGCTGCTGGCCATTACCCAGAGCATCGACGTGGGCGTGGTCGTTTTCGACCGCAACTTCACCGTGTCGGTCTGGAATACCTTCATCGAAAACCGTTCTGGGGTGCCCGCCAGGGAAGCCCAGGGCAAGCCGTTTTTCGAGCTGTTCCCGGAAGTCGACCAGGCTTGGTTCACCCGCAAGGTAGAAAGCGTGGTCACCTTGGGTTCGCCATCGTTCACCATCTGGGAGCAACGCCCGTACCTGCTGAAGTTCGAAAGCTATCAGCCAATTACCGGCTCCGAGCCATTCATGTACCAGAACACCACGCTGTTTCCGCTGCGCTCGATCAACAACGTGGTCGAGCACATCTGCCTGGTGATCTACGACGTGACGGAAGTGGCGACGAACCGCCGCGAGTTGCAGGCCGTCAACGTGCAGCTGCAAAAGCTTTCCAGCACAGACCGCCTCACTGGCTTGTACAACCGTGGCCACTGGGAGGAGTCGCTCAAGCACGAATACGCCCGGCATACCCGCTACGGCAACGATTGCACCCTGATCATGTTCGACATCGACCACTTCAAGCAGGTGAACGATAACTACGGCCACCCCGGTGGGGACCGGGTGATCCAGCGGGTGGCAGACGTAGTGCGCGAGCACGTGCGGGACTCGGACATCTGCGGGCGCTACGGCGGCGAGGAGTTTGCGCTGCTGCTGCCCGACACGGACAAAGAAGGCGGGCAGATCCTCGCCGAGCGTCTGCGCGCGTCCATCGAGGCGCTGGTAGTCACCCACGACGGGCAGGCCATACGCTTTACCATCAGCCTGGGCGTGGCAGACCTGCAGCGGCCCGCCGCCGATTACCAGGAGCTGATCGAACGCGCCGACCAGGCGCTGTATACCTCCAAACGCAGCGGGCGCAACCGGGTCACTGTGTTCGCCTGATCACGCTGATCAACCCGATCAAACTTTCCGCTTGGGGCCGGGGTCCACCAATGACCTACGGCACCAAGAGGAAACATTGATGAGCCTGTTCAAAGATATTCTGAGCAAACTGGGCATTGGCCACGACGACACCCAGCCTGCGTCCACTACCGCTCCCACCACCGCGCCGGCAGGCAGTGCGCCGCCGGTGAACAACGACGGGCTCGCGCCGAGCATTACCGGCACCAGCGTACCTGCCACTGGCAGCACCGTAGACGTGGGCGCCAAGCTCGATGGGCTGGCCGCCAATAGCGCAGAGAAGCTCAACTGGCGCACCTCGGTCGTGGACCTGCTCAAGCTGCTCGGCATCGACAGCAGCCTGGAACACCGCAAGCAACTTGCCACCGAACTCAACTGCCCGGCCGACAAGCTGAGTGATTCGGCGCAGATGAACATGTGGTTGCACAAGGCCGTTCTGCAAAAAGTCGCCGCCAGTGGCGGTACCGTTCCGCAAGACCTGCTATGAGGAGCACGCCGATGGTTGTCATGGTGAAACGACTCGAAGACCGGGAAACTCCCTGCGAAGCGCAACGCACCGACCCGTCGGCGAAGGCTACCCCAGCCCCTGGCAAGCCCGAAACCAACGGCCGTGATGAGTATCGCCACCGCGAGGGCGAGACGGGCCGCCGGCTGGTGGAGAACACCGGGCGCGGGCGCGCCGAGTACACCGGCCGCCATTGACGTTCGGGTAATACGGCGCCGGGCCGCATGCGGCCCCGGCGCCGCCCTGCGCTGTTCTACGCCGCGCTGCATAGCGGCACATGGAGCCGACAGGTGATCGACCTCGCTTCGGAACCCGAGCAAATCCGCCTGCGATTGCTCCGGGCACTGAACCTGCTGGATACCGAACCGGAGCCGGAATTTGACCGGATCACCCGGCTTTTGGCACGGGCTCTGAATGTACCTATCGCCCTGGTTTCCCTGATTGACGAACACCGGCAGTGGTTTAAGTCTGCGGTGGGCCTCGATGTACGAGAAACGCCGCGGGAAATCGCGTTCTGCGATCACGCCATCCGCCAGCGTGAACCCTTAGTGGTCAATGACGCCACCCAAGACCTGCGCTTTGCCAATAACCCGTTGGTTCGCAGTGCCCCAAACATCCGCTTCTACGCGGGCTATCCGCTACGTACCAGCGACGGCTATGCACTGGGCACGCTCTGTGCCATCGATTCCCGCCCGCGTGAATTAAGCCCGGATCAGCGGCAGATCCTGACCGACCTCGCCGAATTGGTGGTCCGAGAAGTGCGGCTGCGTGAGGCGTCGTTGTTGTCGCGCTCTCACCTGGAGATATCCGAGGCACGCATCGAGACTGCCGAAGATCGTTTTCGCTCGGTGTTCGAGAGTGCTGGGCCGGGCATGGCAGTCTCCGATGCGCTTGGCGGCCTGGTCCGGATCAACCCCGCTTTTGCCGACCTGGTGGGATACTCGCGCGAAGAATTGGTTGGCATGAGCTACAGCGACCTTACCCATCCCGACGACTTGAGCGGGGATCTGGAGCAATGGGAGCGGCTGTGCCGGGGTGAAATCGACCGTTTCGAGCTAGAGAAGCGGTGCGTGCGCAAGGATGGGGAAATCCGCTGGGTACACCTGACCCTGACCCGGCATAACCTCAACAATGGCGCGCTGGATTTCATCCTCGCCGTGGTGACGGATATCCAGGCACGCAAAGCTGCCCAGGGCGCATTGGCGCAGTTGGCCAATGAGCTGGAGCAGCGGGTCGCGGAGCGCACGCACACGCTGCATCAGCGCGAAGCCGAACTGTCCGCAGTGCTTGAGTACACCCAGGACGCCTACGTACGCACCGATGAGCAGGGCCGGATTCTGTCCTGGAATCGGCAGGCCGAGGCCACTTTCGGTTGGTCCCGAGACGAGGCCGTTGGCCAGTTGCTCGAAGAGCTGCTGATTCCGCCAGAACTGCGCGAGCGCCACACGCAGGGCATGCGTCGATACCTGCGCACCGGTGAAAACCGGGTGCTGGGGCGGCGCCTGGAGCTTCAGGCCCTGCGGCGAGACGGCCAGACCATTCCGGTCGAGGTGCATATCAATGCCCTGCACGTTGAGCAGGGGGTGTTTTTCAACGCGTTCTTGCACGAGATCACCGCCCGCAAGGCCAAGGAAGAAGCTCGCGAGCGTCAGGCCCTGCAAGACCCCTTGACCGGCGTAGCCAACCGCCGGGCGTTGAACGAATGGCTACCCCGGGCAATGGGTGGCGTGGCCGCGGAGGCCTACACCCTGAGCGTGCTGTTTATCGACCTGGACGGCTTCAAGGCGGTCAACGACAACCTGGGGCACGATGCCGGCGACGTGCTGCTCAAGGAGATCGGCCAGCGCATGGTGCGCTGCCTGCGCGGTAGCGACCGAGTGTTCCGCCTGGCGGGGGATGAGTTCGTGGTAGTGCTGGCGCACCTGGCCGACCCCACCCTGGCCAGTGGCGTGGCACGCAAGCTGCTGAGCGCCATAGCCAGCCCAGTGATGCTGGGCGAGCGGAGCGTGGAGGTCAGCGCCAGCATTGGCCTGACCCTGCATGAGGTCGGCGACCCGCGCAGCGCCGAACAGTTGATCAAAGACGCCGATAGCGCCATGTACGCCGCCAAGCAAGGTGGGCGCAACCGCGTGTGCCTGTTCGAGCGAACGCTGTAACACCGAATGGCAAAGCCCGCGAATCAGCGGCATGACGTTCGCCGGCGAGCGCCAGCTCCCACCCAACCCCGGCCACCTGTAGGAGCGGGCAAAGCCCGCGAATCAGCGGTATGACGTTCGCAGGCTAGCGCCAGCTCCCACCCAACCCCGGCCACCTGTAGGAGCGGGCAAAGCCCGCGAACCGGCGGCGTGACGTTCGCCGGCTAGCGCCAGCTCCCACCCCAACCCGGCCACCTGTAGGAGCGGGCAAAGCCCGCGAACCAGCGGCGTGACGTTCGCAGGCTAGTGCCAGCTCCCACCCCAACCCCAGCCACCTGTAGGAGCGGGCAAAGCCCGCGAACCGGCGGCGTGACGTTCGCAGGCTAGCGCCACCCCCCACCCAAACCCGACCACCTGTAGGAGCGGGCGAAGCCCGCGAACCAGCGGCATGACGTTCGCAGCCCGGCGCCAGCTCCCACCCAAACCCGGCCACCTGCAGGAGCGAGCAAAGCCCGCGAACCAGCGGCCTGTCGTTCGCAGGCTAGCGCCAGCTCCCACCCAAACTCCAGCCACCTGTAGGAACGGGCAAAGCCCGCGAACCAGCGGCCTGTCGTTCGCAGGCTAGCGCCAGCTCCCACCCAAACCCGGCCACCTGTAGGAATGGGCAAAGCCCGCGAATCGGCGGCCTGGCGTTCGCAGGCTGGCGCCAGCTCCCACCCCAACCCGGCCACCTGTAGGAGCGGGCAAAGCCCGCGAACCGGCGGCGTGACGTTCGCAGGCTGACGCCAGCTCTACTCAAACCCGGCCACCTGCAGGAGCGAGCAAAGCCCGCGAACCGGCGGCCTGTCGTTCGCAGGCTAGCGCCAGCTCCTACCCAAACTCCAGCCACCTGTAGGAGCGGGCAAAGCCCGCGAACCGGCAGCGTGACGTTCGCAGGCTAGCGCCAGCTCCCACCCCAACCCAGCCACCTGTAGGAGCGGGCAAAGCCCGCGAATCAGCGGCATGACGTTCGCAGGCGAGCGCCAGCTCCCACCCAACCCCGGCCACCTGTAGGAGCGGGCAAAGCCCGCGAACCGGCAGCGTGACGTTCGCAGGCTAGCGCCAGCGCCTACTCAAACCCAGTCCTCTGTAGGAGCGTGCAAAGCCCGCGAACGCGGCTGCCGACCAGAACACAGCTGCCAGCCCAATTGCTGGTTCGCGGGCTGGTGTCCGCCCCTTCGAGAGAGGCGCAAAGGCATACGCCTGGTTAGAACGGCCGGCTTCCCGCCAGGCTGATCCGCTTCATCCGCCGCTGTTCCTTGGCCGGGAAGGCGTTTCGCGCATGGAGCACCGCCTGGTTGTCCCACCAGATGATGTCCCCCGGCTGCCAGGCGTGGCTGTAGTGAAAGCGCGGCTGTTCCAAATGTTCGCGCAAGCGCTCGATCAGCGCCTGGCCGTAGGCGGGGTCTGCCCCGGGGATTTCCACTTCTGTAGCCACGCCGAGGAACAGCAGGCGCTTGCCGCTTTCTGGGTGGGTGCGCACCAGGGGATGCTCGGTGCCTTGGATGGCCGGCACCTCAGGGGTGCGGTAGCGCACGAAGCTGCCGTTGTACCCGCCGGTTTTCAAGCGAATGAACGGGTTATAGGTGATCAGCCTCAGCGGGTCGATCTCCCGGCGGGTGGCTTCGTTAAGGGTTTCGTAGGCGAGTGCCAGGTTGGTGAAGCGGGTTTCGCCACCAGTGGAAGGTACGGCCTGCGCGTACAGGAAAGACCCCGACGACGGCGTGGGCGTCCAATGGTGGTCGGCATGGGCCGGTATCGCGGTATTGCCTAGCTCGCCGCCCTCGCTGTTGGCCACCTTCACGATCTCGGGCGCCTTGCCGTCGGCACCCGAAGACAGCACCGGGATGTTGGCAGGGGGCTGAAACACCGCGCCGAAGTGCGTGGCGAAGGCCAGGTATTGCGCATCGTCCAGCTGCTGCCCGCGGAACAGCAGAATATGGTGATCCCGCAGCGCCTGCTTGAGCTGCAACACCTGCTCAGGTCGCAGGGCCTTGGCGTCGAAGCCGCTGACCAGGGCGCCGAGCGGGGCGTCCAGCGGGGTGATGTCGAAGCGCTCGGGCGGCGCTGGCTGTACCCTGGCTGACGTCAGGGTAGAAACTGCAACGTTCATCGGTAGTGCCTCCGCAAAAGGGTTGAACGGGCTTCAGCCCTTACGGCTGGTGTGGCTGCGTTGGCCATCGAGCGCCACCGGCACGTCGCCGGCCAGGGTGACCCGGCGCACGATGCGCGGCTGGGTGCCGTAGTCGTCCACGGCGTAATGCTGGGTGGCGCGGTTATCCCAGATCGCCACGTCACCTGCCTGCCAGCGCCAGCGCACGGTGTTTTCCAGCCGGGTGACATAGCCCTGCAATACCGTGAACAGGTGGTTGGAGTCGGCCTGCGAAAGCCCTTTGAGCCGCTTCACAAAGTGGCCGAGCAGCAGGGTGCGTTCGCCGCTCACCGGATGCACCCGCACCACTGGATGCTCGGTTTCATAAACGGTGGACGCGAATACCGTGCGGTAGCGCTCCAACCGCTGTGCGGTGGCCCCGGGGCGAATGCCGGCGTAGTCGTACTCGTTGCTGTGGATCGCCCATAACGTATCGGCCAGGCCGCGCAAGGTTTCTGGCAGGTCGTCATAGGCGGTAGCGGTGTTTGCCCATACGGTATCGCCGCCAGCGTCCGGCGCCACCACGCTGCGCAGGATGGACGCTTTCGGGTAGGCATCCACGAAGGTCACGTCGGTGTGCCAGGAGTTGGCCCTGGCGCCCTCGGCACCGTCGAGCTCCAGTAGGTAGCGGGTGCCTTCACGCACCGGCACGGTCGGGTGTGCGACCGGCTCGCCGAGCAGGGTGGCGAAGGCTTCCTGGCCGGCGTCGTCCAGGTGATGCTGCTGGCGGAAGAAAATCACTTTGTGCTGCACCAGCGCGGCCTGGATCGCCGCCACGGTGGCGGTATCCAGGTCGCCGGTCAGGCGGATGCCGCGGATCTCCGCGCCGATACGGCCGGCGACGGGATGAACGCTCAAAGCAGCAGTGGAAGCAGGTGGAACAGCGACGGCGGCGATGCTCATGGATGGCTCCTCGGGTGGTTGGGCGGTGGTTCGGTACAGCGTTTAGAAGTCGTAGCGCGCCGTCGCACCCAGCGTGCGCGGCGGGCCTTCGGAAGCGGTGTAGGCGCCATTGAGGTAAGCGAAGGCGCTGAGGTAGTAGTCCCGGTCGGTGGCGTTGCGTACCCAGAGGGACACGTCCAGCTGGCCGTCGCCCAGGTCGCGGCGCACCCCGGCAGACAGGTTGAGCAGGCCGTAGCCGTCGATGCGCGACAGCGAGGAGTTGTCCAACGAACCCTCGGCCCACGAGCGGTAGGCATAGCTGGCGCTGACGTAGGGTTCCACGCGGTTGGGCAGCTGCCACTTGTATTCGCCGTTGAGGTTGGCGATCCACTTGGAGGCGCCCACCACTCGATCACCCGTGAGGTCGCACGTGGCGGCGGCGTTGACCGTGGTCACCTCGCCAGGGCAAGGCGCGTCCTTGAAGCTCAGGTAGGTCACGTCGTTGTACGAGCCGCTGAAGTTGAGCGTGAGCCCGCGCAAGGGCAGGGCGGTAGCTTCCAGCTCCAGCCCGCGGGAACGCACGCTGCCGGCATTGGCGAGCATCTGCACCACTGTGGCTGCACCCGCTGGCTGATACAGCGTGGTCGCCTGGTAGCCGTGGATGCCCGTCCAGAATAGGTTGGCGTTGAGTAGTAGGCGGTTGCTCAGCAAGCGGCTTTTGAGCCCCAGTTCGGCATCGTTGGCGCGCTCCGGCCCCACCACCAACGAGCTGGCCCCGGCCACCGGCGCGCTGCTGACCGCCAGGTTCACCCCACCAGACTTTTCCCCGTGGGCGAGCGACGCATAGCCAAGCACGTCATCGCTGAGCCTGTAGCTCAGGCTCAGCAAGGCCGAGGGAGCCGCGTTGTGCAGGTTCAGGTCGCCGGAGTCGTAAGCGCCCAGTTGCGATGCGCGCACGGCCGCGGCGGCCCCCGTCACGGCCGCACCGCCCACGGGGGCGAAGCGGGTGATCGAGGCGGTTTTCTCCTCATAGGTGCCGCGCAGGCCAGCGGTGAAGTCCAGGCGGTCGGTGAAGTGCCACGTGCCTTGGGCGAAGGCGGCGTAGCTGTCGGTTTCGATCTTGCCGTTGGCCTTGGTGCGGGTGTTGTTCAGGGCATTGAGGTTGCTGCCCAGCAGGAACGAGTCCGCCGCCGGGCCGTAATCGGTAAAGGTACGGTTGCCCAGGTTCTGGTCGAACACATAGGCGCCCACCACGTAATCGAACAATTCGCCCTTGGGCGAGGCCAGGCGCACTTCCTGGGAGAACTGGCGATCGTTGACCTCGACGCCGGTGTTGAGGATCGCCGGCACGTTGAGGCTTTCATCGTTGGCCGGGGTGAAGTGCCAGAAGCGGTAGGCGCTGATGGATGTTAGCGTGTAGCCGCCGGCCAGGTTCCAATTGGCCTCCACCGAGCTGCCGCCCTGATGCACGCTCACATGCTGGCGGCCGTCGATGTTGACCTTTTTATCGTCCGGGTCCCGCTGCGGTGTGGCGCCGACCAGCGCCGCGCGCTGCCAGTACCGCGCAGGCGCGCCATAAACCACCATGGTGCCGGTGCTGGAATCCTCTTCGTTGTAGTCGTTGATCCAGCGCAGGCTGAAGTCATCGTTGGGCTTGAACAGCAGTTGCCCGCGAAAGCCCTGGCGTTCGCCGCCGTTGAGGCGGTGGCCGTCGTACACATTCTTGATGTAGCCATCGTCGCGCGTGCGATAGGCCGACAAGCGCCCGGCGAGGGTCTCGGTCAGTGCCCCGTTGACCGTGCCGCGCCCCTGGAAATACCCATAGTCCCCGCCCGAGACCTCCACCGTGCGCTCGGTTTCGAAGCTTGGGGCGCGGGTGCTGATGTTCACCACGCCAGCAGTGGTGTTCTTGCCGAACAACGTGCCTTGAGGGCCACGCAGCAATTCGAGTTGCTCGATGTCCAGGAGGTCGAACACGGCCATGCCCGGGCGGCCGAGGTACACGTTATCCAGGTAAATGCCCGCGCTGCCCTCCAGCCCGTCGCTGGCCGGGTTATTGCCAATGCCGCGCACCGCCACGCTGGATTGCCGTGCATGGATAAAGGCAACGTTCACGCTGGGCAGCAGTTGCTGCAGGTCTTGAACCTTGGTGATGCGCTGGGTTTCCAGGGTGGCGCCGCTGACGGTGGTCATTGGGGTGGGCACGTTTTGCGCGTCTTCCTCGCGGCGGCGTGTGGTGACCGTGACTTTTTCCAGCGCTGTGCCTGGGGCCGCGGCTTCATTGGGCTCGTCGGTGGCGGCCATGGCACTGCCTGCGGCGGTGAGCAGCCACAGCGCCAAGGTGCAATCCAGGGCGGCAAACGGGGCGGTGAAGGGTGTGGTGGCCAGGCGGTTCAAGCGCATGCAGTTCTTCCTTGAGGCGTTTTTTTGGCAACGGCTACCCGCGCCAGCAGCCGCTGGTGGGTTCAGGGGTGGTGATCGGTGGGGGGGCTAGCGGGCAGCCTGAGCCGCGCCGGAGGCTTGCAACGCGGCATCCAGGAAGCGCGGCTGTGCCCATTCGGTCACCTGGAAGGGCGCGCGAATCAGCCGCTGCTGGCCGGCGAAGTCCACTGCTGTTTGCAGCCTGCCGAGGAAGTCCTGGTCAAGCTTGGGGTCGAACTGACGGCTGAAGTCCTCGCCCTCCACATCGGTGGCGAGGATCACCGCCGGGTAGTTGGCCAGGCGCGACACCAGCTCTACATAAGCTTGCTTGTGGCCCGGTTGTGCCAGCCAGTTCAGCGCCTGTTGCTGGGCGCGCAGCAGGCGCTCGGTGACTTGCGGGTAGTGGTCGATGAACTGCCCCGTGCCCACCAGCACGCCTTGCAGGTCACCCGCGCCGCCCAGGTCGGCGGTGCTCAGCGGCAGCTCGGCCAACCCCCGCTCGCGCAGAGCGATCAACCCGGCGTTACCCCAGGTGGCGTCGATCTGCCGCGCGGCCAAGGCCGCGTTGGCCGCGCTGAAGTCCAGGTTAACCACCTTCAGGTCCCGCTCGGACAAGCCGCGGCTGGCCAAGGCGGCGTCGAACGAGAGCTGGCTGGCGGTGCCACGGAAGACCGCCACTTGCTTGCCCTTGAGGTCTTCGAGGGTTTTCACCCCGGAGCCGGGCACCACGCCCAGGTAGCTCTTCACCCGGCGGGCGGCGCCGCTGAGCAGGCGGGTATCCAGGCCACTGGCCTTGCCGATGATGGCAGCAAGGTCGCCTAGGTAGGCGAAGTCCACCTGGCCGTTGGCCAAGGCCTCATTGATCACAGGGCCCGCGCCTTTGAAGAACAGCCACTGCACCTTAATGCCATCGGCGGCGAACTCTTTTTCCAGCAGTTGCTGGTCGCGCAGCACGTCCACCACACCGCCACCGCTGTGGTCCGTTCCTGCGCTGAGGTCTGGCACGGCTATGCGGATTTCCGTTGGCAGGTCTTGCGCATAGGAAGGGCCGGCCAAGGCGCTCAAAACGCCGCTCAACACGACTGGGGCAAAGGAACGAAGCAAGCGGGCGACGGCGGGCATGGGCGGGCTCCAGAGAAACGAGAGCCGCTAGATACGCATATGGGTTAATAAGCGTTAAATATTAAAAAATCACTTTTCGCTGCCTTTCTCGCATAAGCCGCTCCGCACGGGCGTTTCAAGGCAGGTGCGCGCCGGGCATAAATAATATTCGTCAAAGGCATTAGCGTTGCGCTTGGGAACGCGCTTGAAATACACGGCTGAGCAAGCGCAGCGCTCGCCTCTGATCCGGTTTATGCGTGCGGGTGCAACCCACAGTGAATACCCCAACTACCCTAGGGTCGATACCAGTACGGCTATCACCTAGGGCTTCCCATGTCTGACCACAGCGAACTCGCCAGCCTGCCCGCCGCCGACCTGTACGACCTGGTGTTCCACAATAGCGGTGACTACGCCGTTATCGTTTCAGACCTCGACGGCATCATCGTTGCCTGGAACGAAGGCGCGCAGAAAGTGCTCGGCTGGAACACGGAGGAGGCGGTCGGCCAGTCCGTCGACCTGTTTTTTACCTCGGAAGATCGCCAGGCCGGCACAAGCACCTGGGAGATGCACATCGCGGCCACCAAGGGGCGGGCGCTGGACGAGCGCTGGCACGTGAAGCGGGACGGGAGCTACTTCTGGGCGTTGGGGGAGCTGATGCCACTGCGCCGCGATGGCCGTTTACTGGGTTATTCGAAAATCCTCCGGGACCGGACTCAGGAGCGTCTAGTGTCCGAGCGGCTGCGCTTGACCCAAGAGGCCGGCGGCATCGGCAGTTTCGAGATTTTCCCGGAGGAGGGCTTGATCAGCGTATCGCCTCAGTTCTGCAAGATCTGGGGGATCGCCGAGCGTAACCTTTACCCCATCAAGCAATTGCTCTCCCTGGTGCACCCGGATGACCGGCCCAACCTATTGACCGACGCGACGGCGCTCTCGGCGCAAGCCTTGCAGTATCAGGAGTACCGCATTTTCTATGGGGCCTCGGCCGAAGAGCGCTGGATCGCCCGCCGGGGAGAGCCCATCGCCGTCGATAACCTGCACGCCACCCGCTACCTGGGCCTGTGCTACGACATCACCGAGCGCAAGCGCGCGGAGCTGGCCATCCGCGCCGCCGAAGCCCGCTGGCGCACGTTGTTCGAAGGCATGGTGGATGGCTTCTATGTGGCGCAAGCCATCCGCGATGACCGCGGCAACATGACGGACTTCCGCTACATCGAGGCGAACCCGGCGTTCTGGGTGCAACTGGGCCTGGCCCCGGGTGTCGAGGTCGTGGGCCGTACCGCGCTGGATCTGCTCCCAGACCTGAGCCGAGCCCAATTGGGCATTTACGAAGCGCTTTTGCATAGTGGTGAGCGCGCTCATTTCGAAATCTGCCTGCCCGGGCGCGAGCAACGCTGGTTCGAAGAACGTGCCCGGCGCCTTGACGGCGACCGCTTCGCAGTCGCGTTCATCGAAGTTACCCGGCGGCGCGAGGCGGAGCTTTTGCTCGCGCAGAGCGAGGCCCGGTTCAGGGCCATCACCCACTCCATCGAGCAAATGGTCTGGACTACCTCGGCCCAGGGCACGCCGGAATTTTTCAACGACCGATGGTACGACTACACCAGGGCCAGCGACGTCCCGGCCAGCCAGAACGACTGGCTACGGCATGTTCACCCAGGCGATCGCAAGCGCGTGCAAAAAGCCTGGAACTGCAGCCTGGCCACCGGCGCGCCCTATCACAGTGAATTCAGGCTGAACCACCGCGTGGCCGGCTATGGCTGGGTGTTGTGCCGAGCACATGCGGTGCGCGCTCAAAACGGCGCCGTTACCGGATGGTTCTTGTCGGCAACCGACATTGGTGAAATCGTCAAGGCGCGGCAGATCCTGGCGCAAACCAAAGATGACCTGCAGCGTGAGGTCGCTGAAAAAACCATGCAGCGCGACCGCGTATGGCGGCTGAGCCACGACTTCATGGTGGTGCTGAGCACCGACGGCACCCTGCTCAGTATCAACGATGCCTGCGATAACGCCCTTGGCTGGGGCGCCTATAAACAGCGCGGCACGTCGATCATCGAGGCCATCCACCCCGAGGACAGAACCCGGGTGATGCTTGAGCTCAAGCGCCTGCACCTGGGCCAGAGCACGACCAACTTCGAACTGCGCGCCCTCAACAAGGTGGGCGCCTATCGCCTGGTTTCCTGGGCGGCCGTTGCCTACGAAAAAGAGATTTACGCCATAGGCCGGGACATCACGGACCTGCGGGAAACCGAAGAGCGTCTGCGGCAGACCCAGAAAATGGACGCCATCGGCCAGCTCACTGGGGGCATCGCCCACGACTTCAACAACATGCTCACCGCGATCCTCGGCTCGCTGGAGCTGATGAAGCGCCACATGGAGGCCGGGCGCACCGTCAACCTGGGGCGCTACCTGGATGGCGCCACTACCTCGGCTCACCGCGCGGCGGCGCTGACCCAGCGCCTGTTGTCCTTTTCTCGGCGCCAGCCGTTGGAGCTCAAGCCGGTGTCGGTCAATAAACTGGTGGTGTCGCTGGAGGACCTGATGCACCGCACCCTCGGCGAACACTACAAACTGACCACCACCCTGGAAACCGGGCTGCCCTCGGCGCTGTGCGATGGCAACCAGCTCGAGAACGCGCTGCTCAATCTGGTGATCAATGCCCGGGATGCCATGCCGGAGGGTGGGGCTATCGAGATTTCCACCTTCCTGACCCTCGCCGAGCACATCAGCCAGGCAGCCAATGCCGGGCTTGAGCCGGGCGAGTACATCGCCGTTTGCGTGAAGGACAGCGGCTGCGGGATGCCCGAAGACGTGCAAGCACGTGCCTTTGAGCCCTTCTTCACGACCAAGCCGGCCGGTAAGGGTACAGGGCTGGGTTTGTCGATGATCTACGGCTACGTGAAGCAAGCCAAAGGGCATGTGGCTATCACTTCCAAGCCGGGCGCAGGAACGCATGTGTGCCTCTATTTGCCGCGCTCAACACCGCCGCCCCCCGCTGCCATGGCGGGTTAGCCACAGGTGCCAACCTGCGTGGACAGCCCTTGTACGACCACCGCTTAAACCTATGCCAGAGCTGCCCGAAGCTGTACAAAACGCGCAGCTCGTCGGGCGCATTAAGAATGTTTCACTTCGCTGGATCATACCTTCATGATCAAGCAAACCGCGCTGCCCAAAACCGCCCATCCCGTCGTCCTTATCGTTGAGGATGACGAACTGCTGCGCGAGTTGTTAGTGGAGGTGATCTCCGAACTGGGCTGTACGGTACGGGCGGTAGGAACGGCCGACGATGGGCTCTGCGCCATCCAGCAGCATCGGGATGTGGGCCTGGTGCTGACCGACGTGATGACGCCCGGGAGCATCACCGGCCTGCAACTGGCCACCGCCTTGCATACTCACTGGCCGGAACTGCCAGTGATCGTCACCAGCGGCTACAGCGCCCAACTGTTCTCCGATTTGCCACCCAGCGCATGCTTCCTTGCCAAACCCTGGAGCCTGGACGCCATTCTGAGCCTGGTACAAGGGCGGTTGAACGGGGAGTGACAGTGCTGCCGTTCATTGCGAGCGTGGGCACACATGCCCGTGCACTTCCAGTGTCAGGTGCTCGATGCGCTCCGCCAGCTGCTGAGTGAGCTCAGTCAGCCGAGTGTTCTGCTCCATCAACTCGATCAGCCGCACGCTGTTGCGCTCGGCCAACGCCTGACGCTCTTCGGCAGCCACCGCCAACGCCTCGCGATGCTGCGCGTCGGCTTCTGCGTTGGCCTTGTCGCGCGTGGCCTGGCGCGTCTGCGCCAGCAGAATGAGCGGCGCGGCATAGGCGGACTGAAGGCTGAACGCCAGGTTGAGCAGGATGAACGGGTAAGCATCGAAATGGCTGAACCCGAGAGTGTTCAGCGCCACCCACAGCACCACGACCAATGTTTGCGCGCCTAGAAACGCCGGCGTACCGAAAAACCGAGCAAACGCCTCCGCGCGCAGGGCGAAACGGTCGTTGCCGAACGCTGAGGCCAGGTGAGCGTGAGGGCGGTGATAGCGGAAGTGGTCGGGCGCTGGAGTGTTGGGTTTTTCCAAGGGCTGTTTCATCGTGCGCTCTTTAAACGGAGGGCGGTGCCTGAGGCATCAAAGGTAATGCGGCCACAGCGTTAGCTCAATGCCAAACCTGCCCTCTTGCATGGCAGTAGGGCTTGCCGCGATGGCGCGGCCAGGCGCCCAAAACCTCTCCTCTCTGCATGGGGGCACTGATGTGATGACGCCCGCCCAGCCAAGCGGCATGAGCGCCATGCGGCTAAGCGGTGACGGACGGCATTGTGAGGTTAATGTGCAGGGGGCATACGCGGCGTAGCGGAGCGCTTAAAAAGCGAGCTGACTTCGAAAGCGTCAACGAGGGGGCTGCCAAGCGGCGCTCTAAAGCGCCGCCCGGCCAAGCGGCTTACTTCTGAGCGCGGGCTTGATCGCGCAGCGCTTTGATCTGGTCGTGGTTACGCAACACACCGTCGTACTGCTTCTGGATCACCACGCGGGCGTCCTGGGCAAGGGAGGTATGCTCCAGCGCTTTGCTGTACTGCTTCTTCGCTACGTCTTCGCCGCGCTCCGCTTCGTTGAGGAGGGCAACGTCGTCGTGGCCGGTAAGCGCCGCCTTCACGTCGAGCCAGCCGCGATGCAGGTCACCCGCCAGGCTGGTGTCCGTTTCGGCTTCACCGCCCAAACGCGCCACCAACTGTTGTAGCTCTGCCGCAGCCTGTGCGGTATCCGTGGCGCGGCTGCTGAACACAGAACGCAGATGCTCGTTCTTGGTGTGCTCAGCCAGGTCTTTGAAACCCGCTTCCCCATTCTTCGACGTTTGGATCAGGTCGTTAAGCAGTTCGATAGTTTCTTTCTGGGTATCAGTCATTTTCGTCACTCCGAATGGACGGCCCATGGGGGCCTGATAGGCAGCCATTGAGAACGCTCAAAACACGCTCAGGTGTTTAGGGCGCGGGTGTAAAGGAAGGTTCAGACGAAGTGACTGGGCGGTAACCAAGGCGTTTGGCGCGCGGCTGCGGCCCGGCCCCGGCGGATGTTGGTAGGAGCAAGCAGTGGCCTAGAAACCTGAACAGCCACGTGCATTTCCCTCCGCTCGCCTTTCGCCTCAGCGGCGCCGGCTTCCATGGCGACCCGAATAGCGGCTATTCAGGGTGCTTCCTAAAATTCCAACTCAAAAGGAACCCCGGGAGAACGGAATGCTAGGCAACATGATGGAAGTGCCATTGAATGTGCTCAGCATCATCCGGCACGCGGCGTGCAATCATCCCCCAGGTCGAGATTGTCAGCTGAGCGCGCTCTTTATCGGCGTCGATAAACATTGGGGTGAGCGTGGCGAGTCGCTTTCGCTGTTCTGTCAGTGATTGCTGAAGGATTGAACATTCCTCCGCACAAAGCTGAGTCTGCTGGCGCCACATTTCTTCCGGCGTGGGTTAGCCCCAGCCAGCCGGCGGGGTCTAGGCCATCTTTGGTCATTATCGTGCTTCTGTTGCTGTATGGGTATACAGTAATAGAGAGTGGAGAGGATGGTCGATGGGTAGGGGATGAATGGCCCCAGCTAGGACGGCATGGTGTCGGCGGGAAGTGCCGGGGAGTATGTTGCTGAAATGTTGCTGAGCGGTAACTGAATCCACCTGAATCCACAGCAACCTTCAACGACTTTCTGAAGCCCAGATGCAGAGAAACCCGCACTGGGCGGGCTTCTTAGGTCTTTCAAGTGGTGGAGCCGGGGGGATTTGAACCCCCGTCCGCCAGTACTCCGCTGTCGGTACTACATGCTTAGCCCGTTCTACTAAGTTAACCCGCGGCCGCCCGAGGGGCAGGGTGCTTTGGGCGAGTCGTGTAAGTTTTAGGCGCTTCGTCCACGACGTACTAGGCGACGATCCTGTTCTATCTGACAGTCGGTTTGGGTTTACAGGCATCCCCTAGCGACTGCTGGTACCGAAGTAACCAGAAGCTCAGGTTCTAGTCACCGCAATTAAGCGGCGAGTGCGAATTCCTGGCCGTAGTTTTCGTCATTGGCAACTATAAAAGTTGCAACAGTGGATTTACGAGTTCTGTTACCAACTCGGCATGCACCTAGAGTTTCATCACCGGCGTCGAATCCTGATCGGCCCCGCACCTGCCACCAGAGGCGACAGGTTTGCGTAGCATACGCCGTTACGCGGGGAAAGTCGACCGTGGGCGTAACGGCGGGGCATCAGTTGCCGGCGGCGCCGCCTTTTTTGGTGTAGTTGTCCAACTGGGTGATGATCTTGCCAGTGCGGGCCACGCAGTCTTTCTCTTTGCCAGCCTTGTGGTCGTTCTCAGCCAGGGTGATCTCGCCGCGCATGGTTTTGTCCAGGGCCGGGTTGGTCTGCGCGGTGGTCGCCAGGGTGTCATGGATCTTCTGCAGGTTGGCAGAGCACAGGTCGCCCGCGGCGAAGGTCGGCGCGGCCAACAGGGCGGAGGCACAGAAGGCGATTGCAGGGAGGGCAAAACGGGTCATGGGCATTTCTCCTTCAAGGGGTAGGCACGCTCATTGGCCATTGCCAATGCGCCAAATTCGCCCGCGCGGTTGGGCTTACTTCATGGACTGCGGCGGTTGCCGACAGTTTCTATTTTTTTGTGCACGAATTAACACGGCATCGTTCTGGGGGCCTCGCGTAAGGGCGGGTTTTCCACCGGCGCTTGCTTAGCGCGAGTGACCCGGTCCACCAGGTACACCAAGCTGTGGTAGTCGATGCCGGAGTGGCCGCTCAGGCCTATTTCGCAGGTGCGGCTGGTGGAGATGCCTTCGGCGCAGTGCTGCACGGCCCCTTTCAATGAGCGCAGGGCGTGGGCATTGAGCTCTGGCTGGGTGAAGCCCTTGTCGCCGGCGAAGCCGCAGCAGTGGATGCCTTCGGGAATGATCACCTCTTGGCTGCAGCGGCGGGCGATGTCCAGCAGGGCCTGGCTTTGGCCCAGGTGCTGGGTGCTGCAAGTGACGTGCACGGCAATGGGCGCTGCCTGGGGGGTGAAGTCCAGCTTGCTGAGCAGGTGGCTGTGGGTAAACCGTACCGGGTCGTGCAGGTCCAGGCGGGTGTCGGCCAGGTTGCCGAGCAGGCGCAGGGCGCAGGGGCTGGTGTCGCAGTAGATCGGGTCCAGCCCGCCGCGGCTGGCACGCAGCAGGGCGCGGATCAGTTCCTGGCGCTTGGCCTCGCCCTGGCTGGCGTAGCCTTTGGAGTCGAACGGCTGGCCGCAGCAGAGGGAATCGAGGCCTTCGGGGAACACCACCTGGTAGCCGGCTTTTTCCAGCAACTGGCGGGTTTTGTCGATTAGCGGGGTTTGCTCCTTGTCGCCCATGGCGGGGCCCATGGCGCGAGACACACAGGCCGCGAGGTAGACCACCCGTGGGCGGTCGTCCGTGCTGGGCGCGGTGAAGGTGAGCGGCGGTTGCGCCTGGGGCAGGGCGGGGGACCATTGGGGCACGGCGCCGCGGCTGAGCATGCGCAGCCCGGCGGCGTAGCGCGCCATGCGGGGTGCGCCGAGCAGGCGTTGGGCGCCGGTGGCGGCGCGCAGGCCCCAGCGGGCCCCGGCTAACACCGTGGCGAAGTGGTCGGCGGCCCAACTGGCGGCTTGCGGATGATGAGCGGTGGTGCCGCGCAGCTTTTTGACCAACTCGCCGGTGTTGATGCCAACGGGGCAGCGTTGAGCGCACAGGCCGGTGGCGGCGCAGGTGTCGATGCCGTGGTGCTGGAACTGGCGCTCCAGCGCTTGGGTGTTGTGCCCGTCGCGCTTCTTCGCCTGGATGTCGCGCCAGATGACGATGCGCTGCCGCGGGCTGAGGGTCAGGTTATGAGAAGGGCACACCGGCTCGCAAAAGCCGCATTCGATGCACTTATCCACAATGGCGTCGGCGGCAGGCAGCGGCTTCAAGTGTTTGAGGTGGATCTGCGGGTCTTCGCTGAGCACCACATCCGGGTTGAGGATGCCCTGCGGGTCGAGCAGCCGCTTGAGCGTCCACATCAGTTGATAAGCCTGGGGGCCCCACTCCAATTCCACAAAGGGCGCCATGTTGCGCCCGGTGCCGTGCTCGGCCTTGAGCGAACCGCCGAACTCCACCGCCACCAGCTGAGCCACGTCCGCCATCAAGGCGTCGTAGCGTGCCACTTCTTGCGGCTGGCTAAAGCCTTGGGTGAACACGAAGTGCAGGTTGCCCTCCAGCGCGTGGCCAAACAGGATGGCTTCGTCGTAACAGTGCTTATCCAGCAGCGCCAGCAAGCGGTTGACCCCTTCGGCCAGGCGCTCCACCGGGAAGGTCACGTCTTCGATGATCACCGTGGTGCCGGTTTCCCGCACTGCGCCCACGGCGGGGAAGGTGCCTTTGCGGATGGCCCAGAGGCGCGCGTTTTCCACCGGGTCTGTGGTGAAGTCGATGCGTTGCTCGACCTCGCCCTCGCTTTCGAAGCGGGCCAGCACGGCCATGGCCTGGCTGACGTGGCCTTGCAAAACCGCCGGGGACTCGGCGGCGCATTCGATGAGCAAGGCGCAGGCGCCTGGGGATAACTCGCGCACGAACGCCGGCATGCCGGGTTTGTGTTGCACCGAGCGCAGGCTGCGGCGGTCGAGCAGTTCCACCGCCGCCACCGGCTGGCTGCGCAGTGCGGTCACCGCGTTACAGCACACCTCCACGCTGGGGAACACAATCAGTGCCGAGGCTTTGTGCGGCAGGTCCACCACGGTGTTGTAGGTCACCGCGCTGATAAACCCGAGCGTGCCTTCGGAACCCACCAACAGATGGCTGAGGATCTCCAGCGGGTCGTGATAATCCACGAGGGCATTGAGGCTTAGGCCGGTGGTGTTCTTGAGCCGATACTTGTGGCGGATGCGTGCCGCCAACGGTTCGTCCGCGCGCACGTCTTCTGCCAGCTGTTGCAGGGCACTCAGCAACCCGGCGTGGCTGTGGCGAAAGGCAGCGACGCTGGCGGGGTTTTCGGTATCCACGCAGGTGCCGTCTGCCAGCACCAGGCGCAGGCCGGCGAGGGTGTGGTAGCTGTTCTGCGCGGTGCCGCAGCACATGCCGCTGGCGTTGTTGGCGACGATGCCGCCGATCTTGCAGGCGTTGATCGAGGCAGGGTCTGGGCCGATCTTGCGCCCGTAGGGGCTCAGCCAGGCGTTGGCTTGCGCGCCGATCACCCCAGGTTGCAGGCGGATCTGCTGGCCATGGTCGCGAATCTCGCGGCCGTTCCAGTGGTCGCCCAGCACCAGCAACACCGAGTCGCTGATGGCTTGGCCGGAGAGGCTGGTACCGGCAGCGCGGAAGGTCACTGCCACGCGCTCTGCGGTGGCCGCCTTGAGCAGCCCTACCACCTCCGCTTCCGACTCCACCCGGATCACCAGTTTGGGCAGCAGCCGGTAGAAGCTGGCATCGGTGCCATACGCCAGGGTCGCCATGGGGTCGTCGAAGCAGCGCTCGGCGGGGATCAGCTGCTGCACTTGGGCAAGGAACGCGACGGGCAGGCTCATTGGTCCTCCAGGATCAACACCACGAGGTCTTTCGGGCCGTGGGCGCCGTAGGCCAGCACCTGTTCGATGTCGGCGGTTTTCGACGGGCCAGACACCAGCAGGGCATTGGTGGGCATGTGCCCGGCCCAGTTGAAGCGCTGCATCACTTCATAGAAGTTGCTGTGGATTTCACTGGCCTTGAGCAAGGCGAAGTGCACCGGTGGCACCAGGCTCATCAGCCGCGGTTCGTCCGCGGTAGGCCAGAGGATCAAGCTGCCGGTAGCGGCGATGGCGCCCAGGGTGCCGGTTAGGCTGGCGGGGGTGTGGTCGAACAGCTCGGTTTTCCATTCTTCTATGGGGCGGTCGTAGGCCGTGGTGCTCGGCACGCCCGGTTGCCCTTCCCAGGCGCGTAGCAATTGCTGACCATGGGGCGTGCGCGGGGCAATCAGCAGGCTGTCGATCTGCCGCTCCCGCAACAGGTGCGCCAGCAGCGAGGGCCACTGCTCGGCAGCGGTGAGGTGCACCTCGGTGTGCACGGTTTCCATCAGCTGGCGCAAGCGGCCGACTCGCTCGGCGGCTGGGTACTGCCAAGGCGCGGTCACTAGCGCCTCGTCGAAGTTATCCACAATCGGCGAGGTGCCTTCCAGGCTGCGGCGAAGCTTGCCGAGGATGTTGTCGCGGGCTGTCATGGCGTTTCTCCGTTTTTGCCCGTGTGCAAATGCTCGGCCGCCAACTCGTGCAGCGAGCGCGCCGCCGGTTGTGGCGCGCTGTGGTTCTGCGTCCAGGGGCCCACATTGGCCGGGGTGAGCTTGCGCAAGCGCGTGGCCACGCGCAGGAAGGCGCGGTACAGCCGTGGCGAGCTGTTGAGCTTGGCCCAGGCATTCCAGGCCAGGTGCTCCGTGCGTGAGTACTTGCTGCCTTGGCCGCGCAGCAAGGGTTTGCCGGTGGCGGGCGCTTTTACGTTTTCCTCGCGCAAGCGCCGCAGCAATGCCGGGATCGGGATCTTCACCGGGCACACCTCGCCGCACGCGCCGCACAGCGACGAGGCGCTGGGGTGGTCCGGTACCGTGTGCAGGCCAACCAGGTGCGGGGTGATGATCTTGCCGATCGGCCCGGGGTACACCTGGCCATAAGTGTGCCCGCCCACCCGGGTATACACCGGGCAATGGTTCATGCAGGCGCCGCAGCGGATGCAGTTGAGGGTCTGGCGCAGCTCGCCGTCGGCGAAGGCTTGGCTGCGGCCGTTATCCAGCAACACCAGATGCACTTCCTGCGGGCCGTCCAGCTCGCCGGGCTTGCGCGGGCTGGAGATCATGTTCACGTAGGTGGTGATCGGAATGCCCAGCGCCGAACGCGTGAGCAGCGACAGCAGCGGCACCACGTCGCGCAGGTTCTCCACCACTTTTTCGATGCCGGTCACAGCGATATGCACGGGCGGCACGCTGGTGACCATGCGGCCGTTGCCTTCGTTTTCCACCAAAAGCAGGGTGCCGGTTTCCGCCACGGCGAAGTTCACCCCGGAGACGCCGATGTCCGCTTCGAAGAACTTCTGCCGCAATACCCGGCGGCCGATCTGGATGAGCTGGTCCACGTCCCGGGTGTATTCCACGCCCAGTTTGTTCTCGAACAGCGACGCCACTTGCCCGGCGTTTTTGTGGATGGCCGGCATGATGATGTGCGAGGGCTTTTCGTGGTCAAGCTGAACGATGAACTCACCCATGTCCGCTTCCAGGCATTCGATGCCTCGGGCGGCGAGCACGTCGTTCATCTCCATCTCTTCGCTGACCATGGACTTGCCCTTGATCACCTGCCGCGCTTCGTGGGCGTCGACGATGCCCAGCACGATCTCGTTGGCCTGCTCGATGGTTTCTGCCCAATGCACCTGGATGCCTTGGCGGGTGAGGTTGCGCTCAAGGGTTTCCAGCAGGTCGGGCAACTTGGACAGGGCGCGGGCGCGAATGGCGTTGCCCAGCGCGCGCAGTTGCTCACGTTCGTCTGCGTCGGCGAAGGCCAATGCGCGTTTGGTCATGAGCGAATCCATGGCGCTACGAAAGTTGCCGCGCAACTGCGCGTCGCCCAGCGCTTGGTGCGCGCGCTCGCGGAAGCCCCCATGCAGCTCCACGGCGGGAATACGGCCCTGCCCACTCACAGGTCACCTCCGGTGCGTTGCCAGAGGAAGCTCGCCAGGTGCCGGCCGCGCAACGCCTGCTGTTGTTTTTCCAAGGCACCGTTGAGGTTCATGAGGCAGCCACAGTCGGCGGTGATCACCTCGTTGGCACCGGAGTCGATCAGGTTGCGGGTTTTGTCCGCGACCATGGCGCCGGAGATGTCTGGCATGCGCACGCTGAAGGTGCCGCCAAAGCCACAGCATTCGCTTTCGTGGCTGTGCTCCACGCGTTCAACCTGGGCGAGCTGGCCGAGCAGGGCGCGGCCATGCAAGTGGGTGTTCATTTCCCGCCGTGCGGAGCACGAAGTATGCAGCGCCACCTTGGTCGGTGGGCCTTGGTCGCGCAGGCTTACCCGGCACACGTGCAACAGGAACTCGGCCAACTCGTAGGTGCGCGCGGCCAGCGCCTGGGCTTGGGCCAGGCGCGCGGGGTCGTCCGCAAACAGCGCTGGGTAATACTCGCGGAACATGCCCGCGCACGAGCCGGATGGCACAACCACCGGCCAGGGCTCGGCGAACAGTGCCAGCTGCGCGGCGGCAACCGTGCGCGCCTGCTCGGTGTAGCCACTGGTATAGGCCGGCTGCCCGCAGCAACTTTGCCCTTGCGGATAAGCCACGGCGATGCCCTCGCGCTCCAGCAGGCGAATGGCGTCCAGCCCCGCCTGCGGGAAGAACAGGTCCACCACGCAGGTGCCGAACAGGTACACCCGCTCCGGCTTGCCCTGCGGGTATTCACGGGGCGGCGCCAGCGGCGGGGCTACTCGGGTAGCGTTAGGCACGGCGTTATAAAAGAGCTCGCTCATTGGGCAGGTCTCCGCAAGAATCTTTCAGTAAAGCCTCAATGCACCAAAATGCCGGTGAACCAGTACGCCTGGGCCAAGGTGATCAGGCCCACCACGGCGGCGAAGAACAGGCTGTGCTTGAGGGTGAAGCGAAACAGGTCCGATTCCTTGCCCACCAGCCCGGTGGCGGCGCAGGCCACGGCGATGGACTGCGGCGAAATCATCTTGCCGGTCACGCCGCCGCTGGTGTTGGCGGCTACCAGCAAGGTGTCGTTCACGCCGATCTGGTGCGCGGTGGTGGCCTGGAGCGAGCTGAACAGCGCGTTGGACGAGGTATCTGAACCTGTGAGGAACACGCCTAGCCAGCCGAGGAAGGGCGAAAAGAACGGGAAGGCTGCGCCGGTGCCGGCCAATACCAACGCCAGGGTCGAGGACATGCCCGAGTAGTTGGTAACGAAGGCGAACGCCAGGACCATGCCGATGGAAAGAATCGGCCAACGCAACTCCTTGAGCGTTTCAAGGAAAGTGGTAAGACCAATTGAAGGTCGAATGCGCAGCACCAGCATGCTCGCTACCGCCGCTAGGAAAATTGCCGTGCCGGTGGCGGAAATCGGGTCCAGCTTGAAGATCGCCGGCATCGCGGTAGGTGTGGCGACGATGGGTGCGGTCTTGATCACCAACTGGTCCAGGTGCGGTACCGGAACGCTCAGCACCCAGCGGTACAGCGCGCCGCCCGAGGCGAACAGGGCCTTGAACGCCTTGAGCGTCCAGAGGGTGACTAACACCGTGAGGATCAGAAACGGCGACCAGGCTTTGAGTATCGCGCCCAGCGGATAAGGCGAGGGTTGCCGCGAGGGCGACCGGGTGGCGGCGGCACCCGCGCTGGCCCCTGCCAACTGGGCGCTGCTGGCGGCTGGTGCCCAGACCTTGAGGAACAGCGCCAGGGAAATCAAGCTGACCAGCGCCGAGGTGATGTCTGGCAACTCCGGCCCGATGAAGTTGGAGGTCAGGTATTGGGTAATGGCAAAGCTTGCGCCTGCCACCAGCGCCGCTGGCCAGGTTTCCCGCACGCCACGCCAGCCATCCATGATGAACACCAGCCAGAACGGCACGAACACGGACAGCAGCGGCAGTTGGCGGCCGGTCATGGCACCGATCTTGAAGGCGTCGATCCCCGTGACCTGCCCGGCAACGATGATCGGGATGCCTAGCGCGCCGAAGGCGACCGGGGCGGTGTTGGCGATCAGGCACAGGCCAGCGGCATACAGGGGGTTGAACCCCAAGCCCACCAGCAGCGCGGCGGTAATTGCCACCGGCGCGCCGAAGCCTGCCGCGCCCTCGAGGAAGGCGCCGAAGCAGAAGCCGATCAACAGCACCTGCAGGCGTTGGTCTTCGGTGAGCGACAGCACCGAGCTGCGGATGATTTCGAACTGGCCGCTCTTGACCGTCAGCTTATACAGGAACACCGCCGCAACGATGATCCAGGCGATCGGCCACAGGCCGTACAAAAACCCATAGCCGGCCGCTGCCAGGGCCATGTCCACCGGCATGCCAAAGGCAAGCGTGGCCACCAGCAGCGCCAGCAGCAGGGTCAGCCCGCCGGCCACATGACCTTTAAAGCGGAGCCAGGCCAGGGCCAGGAAGAAAAACGCAATCGGGATCAGCGCGGCTGCCGCAGACAGCCCAAGGCTGCCCAATGGGCTATAGAGTTGTTGCCAGGTATGCATGGTTGGGGCCCCTAATTGTTATTGGTCAGGCTCTCTTGTAAATTGGTAATACCAATTTACACGTTGTGTTGGCTAGGTTAGGGTGCCTATAGGGGAGCTGTCAATTGCCTGGGCCTAAGGTCGTATAGGCGCGAGGGCCGGCCATCCGCCGAAGCCTGCGAACCATTAGAATGGCGACCGGGCACAACAGATCGAAGGCGTGGAGATACCAGATGGGTTTTGATCAGGTTCGGCAGCGGCGTTTGTCCGATGACATCGTCGAGCGGCTGGAGGCAATGATTCTCGAAGGCACCTTACGCGCCGGCGAGCGCCTGCCTGCCGAGCGGGTGTTGGCCGAGCAGTTCGGGGTGTCCCGCCCTTCGCTGCGTGAGGCGATACAAAAGCTGGCCGCCAAGGGCATTTTGGTCAGCCGCCAGGGTGGCGGTAACTACGTGGTGGATACCCTCGGCGCTACCTTCAGCGACCCGCTGCTGGAATTGCTGGAGCACAGCGCCGACGCCCAGCATGACTTGCTGGAGTTCCGCCACACGCTCGAAGCATCCTGCGCGTATTACGCCGCGCTGCGGGCGACCGAACTCGATCGCGAGCGGCTTACCGTTGCCTTCGAGGCGCTCCAGCAATGCTATGCCCACCCCGGTGAAGCCAGCCGGGCGGAGGAGGGCGCGGCCGATGCGCGCTTTCACCTGGCGATTGCCGAAGCCAGCCACAACGCCGTGCTGCTGCACACCATCCGTGGCCTGTTCGACCTGCTCAAGCGCAACGTGGTGACCAACATCGGCGGGATGTACAAGCAGCGCGAGGAAACCCGCGAAATGCTCATCAGCCAGCACCGTGAGCTGTACCGGGCAATCATGGACGGCCAGGCGGAGGTGGCCAGAGAGGTATCTAGCCGGCACATCCTGTATGTGCAGGAAGTGCTCGCAGAGGTCCAGCAACAGGCGCAGCGGCTGGCCCGGGCGGAGCGGCGCAAAGGGATGTAGCGCCAGGGAGACGCGCCTGCTCCCGGGCATGGCCTGCGGGAACTCGTTATTTGCATAACCAATGGAAGGACCGATGCGTATTCCGGATATGAACCTGCTGGTAGCGCTGGAGGCGCTCCTCGTTGAGGGCAGCGTGGTGGGAGCCGCCCGCCGCATGAACCTGAGCCCTGCCGCCATGAGCCGAACGCTTACCCGAATCCGTGGCGCGGTCGGTGATCCTATCCTGGTGCGCGCCGGCCGAGGGCTGGTGCCTACGCCCAAGGCGCTGGCGCTGCGCGATCAGGTGCGCGGCATCCTTGAACAGGCGGCGCACGTGTTCAACTGCCCAGACAGCGTGGACCTGATGTCCTTGGAGCGTTCGTTCAACCTGCGCGCCAATGACGTGTTCATCGCGGCGTTTGGGGCGCAACTGCTCGACGCCCTGCGCCAGGAGGCGCCCCGCACCGTGCTGCGCTTCGTGCCGGAGGGCGCTGGTGACGACGAAGACGAAGCGTTGCGCGATGGCCGGCTGGACCTGTACATCAGTGCAAGCCGCGACCTGGGGCCGGAAATCAAGATCCAAAGCCTGTTCGCCACCACCTTTGTAGGCCTGGCCCGGGCTGACCACCCGCTGTTCGATGATGAAATCACCCCGCGGCGCTTCGCCGCCTACGAGCAGATCAGCGTGTCCCGCCGTGGCCGCGCCCAAGGGCCCATCGATAGGGCCCTGGCGGATATGGGCTTGCAGCGGCGGGTGGCGTTGATCACGCCCAGTTTCCATTCGGCGATGTTCTCGCTCCCCAGCTCAGACCTGCTGCTGCCCTTGCCCGAGCACTTGCTGGTGAGTGTGGCGGGCCTGGCCCTGCCGCTGCGCTCGTTTCGGATTCCCATGGCGTTGGCCCCGGTGAACATCATGCAGGCGTGGCATCCACGGTTCGATAACGACCCGGCGCACCGCTGGCTGCGGCAAACCCTGAAAGCCTTCTGCAGCCGCCATAGCCCCTGATAGCGGTTGGATTGCGTTTGGTGCAGCAAAGAGCTGCCGATAAGTAACTATTCGTCAGCAATAGTGCTTCCTACACTCGCCGGGAACCTTGTTGGAGCCCTGCGATGACTTTTGCGCACCTCATTTCCACTGCTGCCGCCTTGGCGCGGAGGCCGGTATGACCAGCCTTGCCGCCGCACCCGCGGCGCCTGCTGCTGCGGCCGCCCCGGCCACGCCCCAGCCGTTTGGCCCACGGATCGTGATCGGGTTGTTGGGCGTGTTGTTGGCGGTGCTCTGCGCCGGGCTTAATGAAATGGTCACCAAGGTCGCTATGGCCGATATACGTGGCGCCCTGCACATCGGCGCGGACGAGGGCAGTTGGCTGGTGGCGCTGTACTCGGCTACCTCGGTCTCGGCCATGGCGTTCGCCCCCTGGTGTGCAGCGACCTTTTCGCTGCGCCGGTTCACGCTCTGTGCGATCGGCGCCTTCGCCATGCTGGGCTTGCTGTGCCCGCTGGCGCCCAACCTCGAATGCCTGATGCTGCTGCGGGCCGCGCAGGGCTTCGCCGGGGGCGCGCTGCCGCCAATGCTGATGAGCGTGGCCCTGCGGTTCCTGCCGCCGAACATCAAGCTCTATGGTTTGGCCGGCTATGCGTTGACAGCGACCTTCGGGCCGAGCCTGGGCACGCCCCTGGCCGGCCTGTGGACCGAATACGTGAGCTGGCGCTGGGCGTTCTGGCAGATCATCGGGCCCTCGCTGCTGGCCATGGCGTGCGTGAGTTGGGGCTTGCCGCAAGATCCGCTGCGTCTGGAACGCTTTCGTCAGTTCGACTGGCGCGGCCTGCTGCTGGGCTTGCCGGCCATTTGCGGCATCGTCATTGGGCTGTCCCAGGGGGAGCGGCTGGATTGGTTCGAATCCCCGGTGATCGCCGTAGCGCTGGGCGGCGGATTGCTGTTGCTGGTGCTCTTTCTGATCAACGAATGGTCACACCCGCTGCCTTTTTTCAAGCTGCAGATGTTGGCCAACCGCAACCTGACCCACGCGCTGATCACCCTGGGCGGGGTGCTGGTGGTGCTCTCCGGCGTGCTGATCATCCCGAGCAGTTTCCTCGCTCAGGTTCACGGCTACCGGCCCGTGCACACTGCGCCGGTCATGCTGCTGGTGGCGCTGCCACAACTGCTGGCGCTGCCCCTCACCGCGGCGCTGTGCAACTTCCGCGCGGTGGATTGCCGCTGGGTGCTGGCCGCTGGGCTGGCCCTGCTGGCTGCCAGCTGCATCGGCGCCAGCCAACTGACCGGCGAATGGATACGCAGTAACTTCTACGTGTTGCAACTGTTGCAGATCTTTGGCCAGCCGATGGCGGTGATCCCGCTGCTGATGCTTGCCACCGGGGGCATGACGCCCCAGGACGGCCCCTTCGCCTCCTCCTGGTTCAACACCATCAAGGGCCTGGCCTCCGTGGTTGCAGGTGCGCTGATCGACGTGCTGACCACTCACCGGCTGCACTACCACTCCACGATGCTGGTAGACGCCCTGGGCAATGCGCCGCAGATCGACGACAGCCTGCCGGACCTAGCCAGCCGTCTGCACCAGCAGGCAGTGGTATTGGCCAGCGCAGACCTCTACCTGTACATGGCCGGCGTGGCCCTGGCCATGGTGCTGCTTATTCCCATCGTGCCAACCCGCATCTATCCGCCCCGCGCGGTGGCCTGACTTTTCTCGAACAGTGAGCCCCTCATGAACAGAACCCAAAGGATTTCCCTGGCGGCGGCTGCCGTGGTCGTTGCCGCCGGGCTGTATGTCACCGTCGCCTGGCTCGGCGAAGGCGCCGCGCAGTCCACGGACGACGCCTATGTGTCGGCGGATTACACCCTGGTGGCACCGAAAGTCGCAGGCTTTATCACCCAGGTGCTGGTGGAGGATAACCAGCGCGTTCAGGCCGGCCAGTTGCTGGCGCTGATCGACGATCGGGATTACCAGGCGGCCCTGGCTGCAGCCAAGGCCCAGGCAATGGTGGCCCAGGCGCGCCTGCAGGATGCCGACGCGATGCTCGACCGCCAAGCGGCGGTGATCGAGCAGGCGCAAGCGGAGCTGGGCGCCGACCAAGCCGAGCAGGCGTTCGCGGACCACGAGCTGACGCGCTATGAGCGGTTGGCCCAGGAGGGTGCCGGCACCGTGCAGAACGCCCAGCAGGCGCGCAGCCGGGTCGATAAAGCCCGCGCCAGCCTCGCCCGTTCCAAGGCCTCGCTGCTTGCCGCGCGCAAGCAGGTCGATGTGCTGCGCGCCCAGGTCGCCAGTGCCGAAGGCGAGCAGCAGCGGGCCCAGGCCGCGCTCGACCAGGCCCAGCTGGATGTGTCCTATACACGGATCACCGCGCCCATTGACGGCATGGTCGGCCAGCGCGCGGTACGCGTGGGTGCTTACGTCACCCCAGGCTCGCGCATCCTTGCGGTGGTCCCGCTGGATAAGGCCTTCGTGATCGGCAATTTCAGAGAAACCCAACTGACGGACGTCACGGCTGGCCAGCCGGTAGAGGTCAGTGTGGACACTTTCGCCGGGCAAACCCTGCGCGGCCGTGTAGAAAGCATTGCCCCGGCCACTGGGGTGACCTTCGCCGCCGTGCGGCCAGACAACGCCACGGGCAACTTCACCAAGGTGGTGCAGCGCATTCCGGTAAAGATCGTGCTGGACCCTAACCAGCCGTTGCTCGAACGGCTGCGGGTGGGTATGTCCGTGGTTGCCCGGATCGACACCAACGCCAAGGCAGACACGAAGGTGCGGGAGATCAGCACGCGATGAGAACCCTGGCCGCTGTTACCTTTGCCATCACCCTGGCCGGCTGCACCCTGGGGCCGGACTTCAAGCCACCGTCCGACTCGCCGCCGGCGGCGTGGCCGCCGCTGCAAGCCTCCGCCGCCGCCAGCCAGCCGACCGCCGAGCAGCTGGATATCGACTGGTGGCAGCGCTTCGATGACCCCTTGCTCACCCGGCTGATTCAGCGGGCGGTGGCTAACAACCTGGACCTGCGCATGGCCGCAATGCGTGTGCTCCAAGCCCGCGCCTCGCATCGCAGCCTGGTTGCCGAGCGCTACCCTAGCCTGGATGCAGCAGGCCAGGCCGACCGGTCGCGCAACAGCGCCAACGGCTTGAGCGACCCGTCCAACGAGAATGGGCGCCACGCCTACAACTATTGGGACCTAGGCTTGAGCGCGGCGTGGGAGCTGGACCTGTGGGGGCGCGTGCGGCGCCAGGTAGAGGCGGCGAATGCCACCCTGGAAGTGGCCGAGAACGATCGGCGCGGGGTATTGCTGAGCTTGCTCGGTGACGTTGCCCATCACTACATCCAGTTGCGCGAAGCCCAGGCCACCTTGGCGGTCACCCAAGGCAACCTTGAGGTGGCGCGGCACAGCCTGCGCCTGAGCCAACAGCGTTTCGACGATGGCGTGGCGACCCGGCTCGATGTCGCTCAGGGAGCTTCACAGGTGGCGGCCATCGAGGCGCGGGTGCCGGCGCTCGAACAGCGCCGTGGCGATGCAGTCGAGGCCCTGAGCCTGCTGCTGGCCGAACCGCCCCGCAGCCTGGACGCCGAGCTGTCAGCGCCAGGCGCGATACCTGAAGGCCATGGCCGCTTCGCCATGGGCTTACCCTCCGAGCTGGCCCGTCGGCGCCCGGATATCCGCCAGGCGGAGGCGCAATTGCATGCCGCCACCGCGTCGATTGGCGTGGCCCAGGCGGACTTCTACCCGAGCATCCGACTGTCGGGCGACCTGGGCCTGCAATCCTTGCAGCTGTCCAGCCTGGGCGACTGGGATTCACGGCGCTTCGCCTTTGGCCCGGTGCTCAGCCTGCCGCTGTTCGAAGGCGGGCGGCTCAAGGGCGCGCTGGAACTGCGCGAGGCGCAGCAGCAAGAAGCGGCGCTCAACTATCGTAAGAAAGTGCTCACCGCCTGGCATGAAGTGGACCAGGCCTTGCGCGGATACAACGCCAGCCAACTGCGCCGCGACGCCTTGGCCGAGGCGGTGCGCCAGAGCCGGACGGCGCTGGACACGGCCCAGCGGCAGTACGTGGAGGGCGCGGTGGATTTTCTTAACGTGCTGACCTTGCAGGGCAACCTGCTGACCAACCAGGAGCAATGGGTGGCCAGCAACGCGCAAACCTCCGATGCCTTGGTGGCGCTCTACAGCGCCTTGGGTGGCGGCTGGCAGGCGTTCGACGAGGGGCCGCACACCGCGGCCCGCTGAGCGGCCGTTCTTGAGCCCGGGCCAGCTGGCCTGGGTTTGCATTTCAACCGGAAAAAGGAAGCGATACCAATGAATGTCTCCTTGCATGGCAAGCGTGCCCTGGTTAGTGGTTCCACCGCCGGTATCGGCTTGGCCATCGCTTTCGGCCTGGCCGAGGCCGGCGCCGAAGTGATAGTCAACGGCCGCAGCCAAGAGCGCGTGGATGCAGCCATCGCGACCATCCGCGCCAAGCTGCCGGGGGCCAGGGTCCAGGGCGTGGCCGCGGACCTGGGCACGGCCGAGGGCGCCGCGGCGCTGTTCGAACAGGTGCCGCAAACCGACATCCTGGTCAATAACCTGGGGATCTTCGAACCCAAGGGTTTTTTCGACATTACCGACGAAGAGTGGCGGCGCTTTTTCGAAGTGAACGTGCTTAGCGCGGTTCGGCTCTCGCGCTTCTATGCGCCCGGCATGGCGGAGCGCGGCTGGGGCCGGGTGCAATTTCTGTCGAGTGAGTCTGCGCTGCAGATCCCTACTGAAATGGTCCACTACGGCACCACCAAAACAGCGCTTTTGGCCGTTTCTCGTGGGCTGGCCGAAACCCTGGCCTGCACCGGGGTGACCGTCAATGCGATCCTGCCGGGGCCAACCCGTTCCGAGGGCGTGGGCGGGTTCTTCGCGCAGATGGCTGAAGAGCAGGGCGTCGAGGTTGAGCAACTGGAAAGAGACTTCATCGCCGAGCACCGCCCCAGCTCGCTGATCGGCCGCCTGGCGACGGTGGAGGAGGTGGCGAACCTTTCGGTATACCTGGCGTCGCGCCAGGCCAGTGCAACCACGGGTGCGGCCATGCGTGTGGATGGCGGCGTGGTGCGCGCTATCGCTTAAGGGAAGCAGCGTGCCTTGAAGGCTAGAGGCGTGGGGGGAGGATCAATCCTCGCCCTTGCCCTTGTTACGCACGGCCCGCTGCATTTCGCGGTTGGAGTCGCGCTCGCGCTCGGTATCGCGCTTGTCGTATTCCTTCTTGCCCTTGCCCAGTGCGATCTCGCACTTGATCAGGTGCTTGCTCCAATACAGCGCCGTGCACACCGCGGTGTAGCCCTTTTGTTGCACGGAGGCATGCAGGCGCTCGAGCTCTTTCTTGTTGAGCAGCAGCTTGCGGGTGCGGATAGGGTCCGCGATGACGTGAGTGCTGGCGGTGGTGAGCGGCGTGAAGTGGGAGCCGAACAGCCAGGCTTCGCCGTCTTTGAGCAGCACGTAGCTGTCGACCAGCTGCGCCTTGCCAGCCCGCAGGCTTTTCACTTCCCAGCCGGCGAGTACCAGCCCCGCCTCGAAGCGTTGCTCGATGAAATAATCGTGGCGCGCTTTTTTATTCAGCGCGATCGTCCCTGTGGGATGCTTCTTTTGCTTGGCCATAGGGCGCGCATTATAGGGGCAAGTTTGCCTGGCGGCTACGGTTGCGAAGTATTTCAACGGCTTGGCTTAGCTTGAGGTGGTGCGGCTAATCCCGGACAATGCGCGCTCATTTTTTTACACATGGGCGAGTAAGCGGATGTCGAGTGAAAAGGTGTCCGTCCATGGAAGCTGGGCGAGCCGCTGGGTGTTCATCCTTGCCGCTACCGGCTCTGCGGTCGGGCTGGGCAGTATCTGGAAATTCCCTTACATGGTCGGGGTGTACGGTGGCGGCGCCTTCGTGCTGATGTTCCTCGCCTGCATCGCCTTGATCGGCGTGCCGGTCATGCTGGCCGAAACCCTCATCGGCCGCCGCGCACGCCAGAGCCCGGCCAACGCGCTGGCGGTGCTAGCCCGGGAGGCGGGCCACCGCACCACCTGGTCCTGGGGCGCCTTCGCCGGCATGCTCACTGCCTTGCTGATCCTTTCTTTTTATAGCGTGGTGGGTGGCTGGTCGTTCGATTACATCTTCGACATGGCCAAGGGCGATTTCGAAGGGGTCACTCCCGATCAGGTCGGCGCTTATTTCGGCAATGTCATCTCCGACCCGCTGCGGGTGATCTTCTGGCACAGCGTGTTCATGTTCACCTCGGCAGTGGTGATCGCCAAGGGTGTGGTCGGTGGGTTGGAGCGTAGCCTGCGGGTGATGATGCCGCTGCTGTTCCTGCTGCTGGTGATCCTGCTGGGGTATAGCCTCACCACCGGGCACTTCATGGACGGCCTGCATTTCATGTTCGACTTCGACGCCAGCAAGGTCCTCGACGGCCTACTGCCGGCGATGGGGCATGCGTTCTTCTCGCTCAGCGTTGGCGTGGGCTCGATCATGATCTACGGCGCCTACATGCCCAAGAGCGCATCCATCGGCGGAACCATCGTTTCCGTGGCGCTGCTCGATACCTTCGTGTCGCTGCTGGCTGGCGTGGCGCTGTTCCCGATCGTATTCGCCGCCGGGCTGAACCCGGGCGAAGGGCCGGGCCTCATGTTCGTGACCTTGCCGTTCGCCTTTGGCAGCGTGCCCTTTGGCCAGTTGATGGGCGTGGTGTTCTTCATTCTGGTGGGCGTCGCCGCCTGGAGTTCGGCGATCTCGCTGCTCGAGCCCATGGTTGCCTACCTGGTGGAGCGCAAGGGGCTCTCCCGCGGCTGGGTCGCCACGCTGCTGGCCGTCGCCTGCTGGCTGTTCGGCCTGGGCACGGTGTTCTCCTTCAACATCTGGAAGGAAGCGAAATTTTTCGTGAACGATGCCGCGGGCTTCCACCTCTATCAATGGGGCGCCCAGGCTGGCTTGGACTTTTTCGGAGTGATCGATTTCTTCACTTCACGGATCATGCTGCCACTGGGCGGGCTGTGCTTCGTACTGTTCGCCGGGTGGGTGATGGGGCGCGGGGCTGTACGTGATGAGCTGGCGATCCGCAATCCGGTGCTGTTCGAACTCACCTTCTTTTTGATGCGCTATGTGGCGCCGTGCGGCATCCTCATCGTATTTGCCGCTCAGCTTTGGAAGTGACGCGTTCATGACTACCCATATTCAACGCTCCGCACTGCTCCCGTACCCGGCCCAGGCGCTCTACGATCTGGTCAATGATGTGGCCCGGTACCCAGAGTTCCTGCCGTGGTGTTCTTCCACCCGGGTTATCGAGAGTGGCGCGGATTTCATGCGGGCAAGCCTCGAAGTAGCGAAAGGCGGCCTAAGCCAGCGGCTGGTTACCCGCAACAGCCTGGTGCCTGGCGAGCGAATCGAGATGAACCTCGAGGAAGGCCCATTCACCCAGTTGCATGGCATCTGGGTGTTCAAGCCATTGGGCGAAAAAGCCTGCAAGATCAGCCTGGACCTGTCTTTCGACTACGATGGCCCACTGGTGCGCGCGACCCTCGGGCCGTTGTTCAACCAGGCGGCCAATACCCTGGTGGACGCGTTCTGCCAGCGGGCCAAGCAGCTTAACGGCTGAGATCCTTGAGGGCCTCTATAGGGGCCCGTGGCAGCCAGCGAAGCTGGTGAACCGGGTATGACCTTAATTAGATGAGTGCTAGCTAGCGCTCGCGCCTACAAGTAGGGCGAACGCTAGTTCTAAAAGCGAGGGATTACTGCGGGGATGATTCGATCGGGGCGGGGCTAGGAACGGCCTGCGGCTTGGCCTGGTCCACGTCACGTTGGATCTGGTCAAGCAGCGAACCGGGCTTGGCCGGCGTTTCGGGCTGCTGCGGCTGCGCGGGAGCATTTTGCTCTGCCGGGGTTGCGGTGTTGTCCTTGCCGAGGATCGCATCGTCGCGGCTCACACCAGGCATGAAGTCGCCCGACAGGCTAGCCAGTTGATCCTGCTCATTGAAGAACACGCTCACCCGTTCCTGCTGCCGGCGAGCGCCACCTTGCTGCATGCTGTAGAGGTAGTCCCAACGATTGGGATGGAAGGTATCCACCAACATCGGGTTGCCCATGATAAACCGCACTTGCCGGCGGGTCATTCCAGGCCTCAACTGGTCTATCATGTCCTGCGTGACGACATTGCCCTGCTGGATGTCGATCTTATAAACCCCGGGGAACGAACAACCGGCGAGTGCGAGCAGGCCCACGAACGTGAGGCTGGTAAGCAAGTGCTTGGTGTTTTGCATCGGTGGGCGACTTCCACTATCTTGGCTGGGTCAACAAAGCCCCGATCATACCCGCATTGAATCAAGCTGCGAAGCAGCATCGGCGAGAAAGCTGACCATGGTTGAAAACAACGAATTACGAAAAGCAGGACTGAAAGTGACCCTTCCCAGGGTCAAGATCCTGCAAATGCTTGACTCGACCGAACAACGCCATATGAGTGCAGAGGACGTCTATAAGGCCCTCATGGAAGCGGGAGAAGACGTTGGGCTGGCAACGGTGTATCGGGTATTGACCCAGTTCGAAGCAGCCGGGCTTGTGGTTCGCCACAACTTCGACGGCGGCCACGCGGTATTCGAACTTGCCGATGGCGGCCATCATGACCATATGGTGGATGTGGACTCAGGCGAGGTGATCGAGTTCTTCGATAGCGAAATCGAAAAGCGCCAGAAGGAGATCGTTGCCGAGCATGGTTTCGAGCTGGTGGATCACAACTTGGTGTTGTACGTGCGCAAGCCGAAGTAATCTGCCGTTGAAACGCAAAACCCGCCATCCAGGCGGGTTTTTTATTTGGAAGGCGTCGAATTCGCCTGCCGGTCCTACCCTTTGGCGCTGACCACCATCTTGCGGGCGTGAGCCAAGGATTCCTTGGTCAAGTCGACACCACCGAGCATCCGCGCGACTTCCTCGATGCGCTCGGCCTTGGCCAGGCTGCGTACCGCTGTACGGGTTTCGTCGCTGCCCCGCAGCTTGTGCACGAACAAGTGCTGGTGCCCTTGGGCGGCAACCTGCGGCAGGTGGGTGACGGTCAATACTTGGCCGCGATCCCCTAGCCGGCGGAGCAGCTGGCCGACGATTTCCGCGGTGGGGCCGCCAATACCGACGTCGACTTCGTCGAACACCAGGGTCGGCGTGCGCGACGTTTGCGCGGTGATCACCTGGATCGCCAGGCTGATGCGAGACAACTCTCCTCCCGAGGCCACCTTGGCCAAGGACTTGATCGGCTGGCCCGGGTTGGCGCTAACCTTCAATTCCACGGCTTCCAGGCCATTGGGGTGAAGGTCGCTGCCGTCGTGGGGCTTGAGCTCAATGAGGAACCGGCCCCCGGGCATGCCGAGCCGATGGATTTCTTCCTCCACGGCTGACGCCAGCCGTTGCGCCGCTTCGCCGCGTAGCGCGCTCAACTCGCCTGCTTTTTCCTGGTAATGACGGGCGAAGGCCGCAAGCTCCCCCTCCAGGCGTTCGATGGATTCGTCGCAAGCCGCCAGGCTTTCCACTTCATCGAACAGCTTCTGATGAAGGGCGACCACCTCCGCAGGCTGCACTCGATGTTTGCGCGCCAGGGTATAGATGGTATCCAGGCGTTCCTCTATCAGCTGCAGCCGGGCAGGGTCCGCCTCGAAGTTATCGACGAAGCGGTTAAGTTCGCCCACGGCCTCTTCTACCTGAATCTGCGCACTTGAGAGCAGGTTGGCGGCCTCTTGCAATGCCCGTGGCGGGTTGGTCACGGCGGTAAGGCGATTGAGGCAGGCACCCAGCGCATCGAGAATGTTCCCCGAATCGCTGTCCGCGCATTGCTCCACGACCTGGCGGCTGGTTGCGAACAGCCCTTCGGCGTTGGCGAGGTTCTTCTGTGCTTGCTCCAGCTCGTCCAGCTCGTTTTCGCCCAGCGCGAGGTTTTCCAGCTCTTCGAGCTGATAGCTGAGCAGTTGATGGCGTGCCCGCTGCTCGTCGCTGGTGCTCGACAGGCGATTGATTTCCTGGCGGGTTTGCCGCCACCGCTGCGCGGCGAGCCCGACCTGGCGGGCAAGGTCGCTGGCGCCGGCGAATTCGTCGAGCAGCCGGCGGTGGGTGTCTGGCTTGAGCAGGGACTGATGCTCGTGCTGGCCATGGATGTCGATGAGCAGCTCGCCCAGTGCTTTCAGGTCTCCGAGCGGGCTCGGGGTGCCGTTGATGTAGGCACGCGACCGGCCCTCGCTGGTGATCACCCGGCGCAAGATGCAATGGGCATCGGTGTCCAGGTCTCGCTCGGCCAGCCAGGCGCGGGCGTCGGGGATTTCGCTGACGTCGAAGGTCGCCAGGATATCAGCCTTGTCGGCCCCCGGCCGGACCACGCCGCTGTCGGCGCGGTCGCCCAGTGCGAGCCCTAATGCGTCGAGCATGATCGACTTGCCCGCACCTGTTTCACCGGTGATCACGCTCATGCCGCGTTCCAGTTCCAGGTCCAGGTGTTCGACGATGGCGTAGTTATGAACGGACAGGTGCACCAGCATGGTCACGATCCCCGAAGTGAAAGGTCTGGTTATTTATACAGTGCTTTGCGGCCGCCTGACAATGCCCTCTGTCGACCGCTCGGGCAGGTCGCGAAGAATTTGCTCGCGGCCATGCCTTGAACCGGGCGCTGGCGGCCCCATATAGCGGGCAACATGGGCGAGGTATCACTCGCCGTCGTATCCAAAGGAGAACCCCATGGCTGAAGAAAAGACTCTGGACGAACAGAACCCGGACGCGACCCCGGCGCCAGAAGCCACCGGCGATGACCTTGCCGCCCAAGTGCAAGCCCTCGAAGAGCAGTTGGCCGCAGCCAAGGATCAATCCCTGCGGGTGGCCGCCGACCTGCAGAACATTCGCCGCCGCGCCGAGCAAGACGTAGAGAAGGCTCACAAGTTCGCGCTGGAGAAATTCACCAATGATCTGCTGCCGATCGTCGACAGTCTCGAGCGTGGCCTGGAGCTGTCCAGTTCGGATGACGAAGCCATGCGCCCGATGCGCGAAGGCATGCAGCTGACGCTGAAGATGTTCGCCGACACCCTCAAGCGCTACGGCGCCGAGCCGGTCGACCCGCATGGTGAGCCGTTCAACGCCGAACATCATCAGGCAATGGCGATGCAGGAAAGCAACGAGGTGGAGCCCAACACCGTGCTCAAGGTGTTCCAGAAGGGTTACCAGCTCAACGGCCGGCTGTTGCGCCCCGCCATGGTGGTGGTCAGCAAGCCTGCCGCGGCGGCGTCACCTTCGATCAATGAAAAGGCTTGAAATCTTTAAAACGGCCCCCATTTAGTCGTCAAGCGTTCGAGTGCTACCGCGTACAGCCACCACTGGCGCGGCAACCTAATTCAAAGTTTCGGGAGAGTTTCATACATGGGCAAGATTATCGGTATTGACCTGGGGACGACCAACTCCTGTGTCTCCGTGCTTGAAAACGGTAAGGCCAAGGTCATCGAAAACGCCGAAGGCGCGCGTACCACCCCTTCGATCATCGCGTACGCCAACGATGGCGAAATCCTGGTTGGCCAGTCCGCCAAGCGCCAGGCCGTCACCAACCCGCACAACACGCTTTATGCGGTAAAGCGGCTGATCGGCCGTAAGTTCGAAGAAGAAGTCGTTCAGAAAGACATCAAGATGGTGCCGTACAAGATCGCCAAGGCGGACAACGGCGACGCTTGGGTCGAAGTGAATGGCCAGAAAATGGCACCGCCGCAGATCTCGGCCGAAGTGCTGAAGAAAATGAAGAAAACCGCCGAAGACTACCTCGGCGAAGCGGTAACCGAAGCGGTGATCACCGTTCCCGCTTACTTCAACGACAGCCAGCGCCAGGCGACCAAAGACGCCGGCCGCATTGCCGGGTTGGACGTCAAGCGCATCATCAACGAACCTACCGCGGCCGCCTTGGCCTACGGTATGGACAAAGCCAAGGGCGACCACACCGTCATCGTTTATGACCTCGGTGGCGGCACCTTCGACGTCTCGGTGATCGAGATCGCCGAAGTCGATGGCGAGCATCAGTTCGAAGTGTTGGCCACCAACGGCGACACTTTCCTTGGTGGTGAAGACTTCGACATCCGCTTGATCGACTACCTCGTCGACGAGTTCAAGAAAGAAAGCGGCATGAACCTCAAGGGTGATCCGCTGGCGATGCAGCGCCTGAAAGAATCGGCTGAAAAGGCGAAGATCGAACTGTCGTCCTCGCAGTCGACCGACGTCAACCTGCCATACATCACCGCTGACGCTACCGGGCCGAAGCACCTGAACGTGAAGATCTCCCGCGCCAAGCTGGAATCGCTGGTCGAAGACCTGGTTCAGCGCACCATCGAGCCTTGCCGCATCGCGCTTAAAGATGCCGGCATCGAAGTGGGCAAAATCGACGACGTCATCCTGGTCGGTGGCCAGACCCGTATGCCACTGGTTCAGAAAACGGTCAGCGACTTCTTCGGCAAAGAAGCACGCAAGGACGTCAACCCTGACGAAGCCGTTGCCATGGGTGCCGCCATTCAGGGCGCCGTGTTGGCTGGCGACGTGAAAGACGTACTGCTGCTGGATGTCAGCCCGCTGACCCTGGGTATCGAAACCATGGGCGGTGTGATGACTCCGCTGATCGAAAAGAACACCACCATCCCGACCAAGAAGTCGCAGGTGTTCTCCACGGCCGACGACAACCAGAACGCAGTAACCATCCATGTGCTGCAGGGTGAGCGCAAGCAAGCCTCGCAGAACAAGTCTCTGGGCAAGTTCGACCTGAGCGACATTCCGCCAGCTCCACGTGGCGTTCCACAGATCGAAGTGACCTTCGACATCGATGCCAACGGCATTCTGCACGTGGGTGCGAAGGACAAGGCGACCGGCAAGCAGCAGTCGATCGTGATCAAGGCCAACTCTGGCCTGTCCGAGGAAGAAATCCAGCAGATGGTGCGGGATGCCGAGGCCAACGCCGAGGAAGATCGCAAGTTCGAAGAGCTGGCTGGCGCCCGTAACCAAGGCGACGCGCTGGTGCATTCGACCCGCAAGATGGTCAGCGAAGCAGGCGACAAAGTGACCGCTGAAGAAAAAACGGCGATCGAGACCGCTGTTTCGGCACTGGAAGCGGCTGTGAAGGGCGACGACAAGGCCGCGATCGAAGCGCGTATCGAAGAGCTGTCCAAGGTCACCGGGCCGGTAGCGCAGAAGATGTATGCCGATGCCGATAAGCCAGAGGCTGCTGGTCAGCAGGCAGGCGAAGAAGCGCCTAAGCACGACGACGTGGTCGACGCTGAGTTCGAAGAAGTGAAAGAGACCAAGTAACTACTGCTTGTGATCGGCCGGTTTCCTGCGAGAGCGTGGTGACTGGTAGCATGTCGCCGCGCGGGGGCCTTGGTCCCCGCGTTGGCGTGTTTGGGATACAGGAATTTCAAGCACCTGGTTTGCCGGGTGCTCCGGCTGGTTCAGGGTGTGAAAAAACCATATGGCTAAGCGTGATTATTACGAGGTACTAGGGGTAGAGCGGGGCGCGAGCGAAGCCGACCTGAAGAAGGCGTATCGCCGCCTGGCGATGAAGCATCACCCCGACCGCAACCCGGGTGACAAGGCCGCGGAAGAGAGCTTCAAGGAGGCCAACGAGGCCTATGAAGTGCTCTCCGATGCCAGCAAGCGCGCTGCTTACGACCAGTACGGCCATGCCGGTGTAGATCCACAGATGGGCGGCGGCGGGCCAGGTTTTGGCGGTGCCAATTTCTCCGACATCTTTGGTGATGTGTTCAGCGACTTCTTCGGTGGAGGTCGTGGCGGCAGCCGAGGCGGCGCCCAGCGTGGGAGCGACCTGCGCTACACCCTGGAGCTGGACCTCGAAGAGGCGGTGCGCGGCACCACCGTCAGCATTCGCGTGCCTACCCTGGTCAATTGCAAGGTCTGCGAGGGCAGCGGCGCGAAAAAAGGCTCTGCGCCTATCACTTGCCCCACTTGCGCCGGCATCGGCCAGGTGCGCATGCAGCAAGGCTTCTTCTCGGTACAACAAACCTGCCCGCGCTGCCATGGCCAGGGCAAGGTGATTTCCGACCCCTGCGACGCGTGTCACGGCGAAGGTCGCGTGGAAGAATTCAAGACGCTTTCGGTCAAGGTGCCGCCAGGGGTGGACACCGGCGACCGTATTCGCCTGTCTGGCGAAGGCGAGGCGGGTGCGCAGGGCGGCCCAACGGGTGACCTCTATGTGGTGATCAATGTGCGTGAGCACTCGATCTTCCAGCGTGATGGCAAGAACCTGTACTGCGAAGTGCCCATCAGCTTCACGGACGCAGCCCTCGGCGGCGAACTGGAAGTGCCCACCCTCGATGGACGGGTCAAGTTGAAAATCCCGGATGGCACCCAGACCGGTAAGCAGTTCCGCTTGCGCGGGAAAGGCGTGGCCCCGGTTCGCGGCGGCGCCCCTGGCGATCTGTTGTGCCGGGTGGCGGTGGAAACGCCGGTCAACCTCGACCGTCGGCAACGGGAACTGCTCGAGGAGTTCCGTGCTTCGTTGGAAGGCAACACCACGAACTCGCCCAAGGCAAGCGGCTGGTTCGAGGGCATGAAGCGCTTCTTTGGCGACCTCTGAAGCGAACGATCAAAAGGATTCACGGATGCGACGTATAGCTGTGATGGGTGCCGCCGGCCGCATGGGGAAAACCCTGGTCGAAGCGGTGCAGCAAACCCCTGGCGCGGGGCTTACCGCGGCCATTGACCGGCCCGATAGCACCTTGATAGGCGCCGATGCGGGTGAGCTGGCTGCCCTGGGGCGGATCGGCGTGCCGGTCTCCGGGGACCTGGCCAAAGTGGCAGAAGAGTTCGACGTGCTGATCGACTTCACCCATCCGTCGGTCACCCTGAAAAATCTGGCGTTCTGCCGCAAGGCTGGCAAGGCAATGATCATCGGGACCACCGGCTTCAGCACCGAGGAAAAGGAGCGCCTGGCCGAAGCCGGCAAGGAAATCCCGATCGTGTTCGCGGCGAATTTCAGCGTGGGCGTGAACTTGTGCCTGAAGTTGCTCGACACCGCCGCGCGCGTGCTCGGCGACGAGGTGGATATCGAGATCATGGAAGCGCACCACCGCCACAAGGTCGACGCGCCCTCGGGTACCGCGCTGCGCATGGGAGAAGTGGTGGCCAATGCCCTGGGTCGTGATCTTCAGCAGGTGGCCGTCTACGGTCGGGAAGGCCAGACTGGCGCCCGTGACCGTCAGACCATCGGCTTCGCGACCGTGCGCGCGGGCGATGTGGTGGGCGACCATACCGTGCTGTTCGCCGCCGACGGCGAGCGCGTGGAAATCACCCACAAGGCCTCTAGCCGCATGACCTTCGCCAAGGGCGCGGTGCGTGCCGCGATGTGGCTCGATGGCCGCGCCGCGGGGCTGTATGACATGCAGGATGTGCTCGACTTGCGTTGAGCAGCCTGACCGCCTTGAATTTAAAGCGTTCAGGTGGTGGACCAAAATGTCGCTTTTCTGTAAGCTACAGCTTTAGTGTGTCCACTAAAAGCGCGCAGATAATTCGACGAAGAAGCGGGGCGACGTGTCAATACGTCTCTCCGCTTTTTTACAACCTGCGATCGCCCTTTCAGGCTTGATTTATCGGAGGTCTTCTTGACTAAGCCAGCCATACTCGCCCTTGCCGACGGCAGCATCTTTCGCGGTGAAGCGATCGGAGCCGACGGCCAGACCGTCGGAGAGGTGGTGTTCAACACCGCAATGACCGGCTATCAGGAAATCCTTACCGACCCTTCCTATGCCCAGCAGATCGTCACCCTGACCTACCCGCACATTGGCAACACGGGCACCACCGCGCTCGACGCCGAGGCCGACCGTGTGTGGTCCGCGGGCCTGGTGATTCGCGACCTGCCGCTGGTGGCCAGTAACTGGCGCAACACCCAATCCCTCTCCGATTACCTAAAGGCCAACGGTGTGGTCGCCATCGCGGGCATCGATACCCGCCGGCTGACCCGTCTGTTGCGTGAAAAAGGCGCCCAGAACGGCTGCATCCTCGCCGGTGACGACATCTCCGAAGAGGCAGCCATCGCCGCTGCCCGCGGCTTCCCTGGCCTGAAGGGCATGGACCTGGCCAAGGAAGTGAGCACCAAGGATTCGTACCAATGGCGTGAGGGTGTGTGGGCGCTGGCGACCGACACCCATGCCATTCTCAAGGACGAAGAGCTCCCTTATCACGTAGTGGCCTATGACTACGGGGTGAAGCTGAACATCCTGCGCATGCTGGTCGCCCGTGGCTGCCGCCTGACCGTGGTCCCGGCGCAGACGCCGGCCAGCGAAGTGCTCGCGCTCAAGCCCGACGGTGTGTTCCTGTCCAACGGACCTGGCGATCCCGAGCCCTGCGACTACGCGATCAAGGCTATCCAGGAAATCCTCGAAACGCCCACCCCGGTGTTCGGCATCTGCCTGGGCCACCAGCTTTTGGCCCTGGCCGCCGGTGCCCGCACCGTCAAGATGGAAACCGGGCACCACGGTGCCAACCACCCGGTCCAGGACCTGGACACCGGCGTGGTAATGATCACCAGCCAGAACCACGGGTTCGCGGTAGACGAAAGCACCCTGCCGGGCAATGTGCGGGCCATCCACAAGTCGCTGTTCGATGGCACCTTGCAGGGCATCGAGCTGACCGACAAGGACGCGTTCAGCTTCCAGGGCCACCCAGAAGCGAGCCCGGGCCCGACCGACGTCGCGCCGCTGTTCGACCGCTTCATCGACGCCATGGCCAAGCGCCGCTAACTGCCAACTGCCTGGCCTGCGCGGCCGGGCCCGGGCGGCCTGGCGCCGCCCTTGAATGTTCGAGGTGGCTCGCCCCGCCGGGCCCGCCGACCGATCCGCGGATTTGAGTGACAACCATGCCAAAACGTACAGACATCAAAAGCATCCTGATCCTCGGCGCAGGGCCGATCGTCATCGGCCAGGCGTGCGAGTTCGACTACTCCGGCGCACAAGCCTGCAAGGCGCTGCGTGAAGAGGGCTACCGGGTCATCCTGGTGAACTCCAACCCCGCCACCATCATGACCGACCCGGCCATGGCCGATGCCACCTACATCGAGCCGATCAAGTGGCAGACCGTCGCCAAGATCATCGAGGCTGAGCGCCCAGACGCCCTGCTGCCGACCATGGGCGGCCAGACCGCGCTCAACTGCGCGCTGGACCTGGAGCGCGAAGGCGTGCTGGAGAAGTTCGGCGTTGAAATGATCGGCGCCAATGCCGACACCATCGACAAGGCTGAAGACCGCTCGCGGTTCGACAAGGCCATGAAGGCCATCGGGCTGGCCTGCCCGCGCTCCGGTATCGCCCACAGCATGGAAGAAGCCAACGCCGTGCTGGAAACCCTCGGCTTCCCTTGCATCATCCGCCCATCGTTCACCATGGGCGGCACCGGCGGCGGCATCGCTTACAACCGCGAAGAGTTCGAAGAAATCTGCGCCCGCGGCCTGGACCTGTCGCCGACCAAGGAACTGCTGATCGACGAGTCGTTGATTGGCTGGAAAGAATACGAAATGGAAGTTGTCCGCGACAAAAAGGACAACTGCATCATCGTCTGCTCCATCGAGAACTTCGACCCGATGGGCGTGCACACCGGCGACTCGATCACCGTCGCCCCAGCACAGACGCTGACCGACAAGGAATACCAGATCATGCGCAACGCCTCGCTGGCGGTGCTGCGTGAGATCGGCGTGGAAACCGGCGGCTCCAACGTGCAGTTCGGTATCTGCCCAAACACCGGCCGCATGGTCGTGATCGAGATGAACCCGCGGGTTTCGCGTTCATCAGCACTGGCCTCCAAGGCCACTGGCTTCCCGATTGCCAAGGTCGCGGCCAAGCTGGCGGTGGGTTACACCCTCGATGAACTGCAAAACGACATCACCGGCGGCAAAACCCCGGCCTCGTTCGAGCCGTCCATCGACTACGTGGTCACCAAGCTGCCACGCTTCGCCTTCGAGAAGTTCGCCAAGGCCGACGCCCGCCTGACCACCCAGATGAAATCCGTGGGTGAAGTCATGGCCATCGGCCGAACCTTCCAGGAGTCCTTGCAGAAGGCCCTGCGCGGCCTCGAAGTGGGCGTGTGCGGGCTGGACCCGAAAGTCGAGCCGAGCAACCCGGAATTCCACAGCATCCTCAAGCGTGAGCTGACCGTGCCTGGTGCCGAGCGCATCTGGTACGTGGCCGATGCCTTCCGCGCCGGCATGACCTGTGACGAAATCTTCGCCCTGACCAGCATCGACCACTGGTTCCTGGTACAGATCGAAGACCTGATCAAGGAAGAAGAGAAGGTCAAGACGCTGGGCCTTGCCGATATCGACAAGAACCTGATGTTCCGCCTCAAGCGCAAGGGCTTCTCGGACCAGCGCCTGGCCAAGCTGCTGGGGGTCACCGACAAAAACCTGCGTCGTCATCGCCACAAGCTGGAAATCTTCCCGGTTTACAAACGCGTCGACACGTGTGCTGCAGAGTTCGCCACCGATACCGCCTACCTCTATTCCACCTATGAGGAAGAGTGTGAGGCCAACCCGTCCGATCGCGACAAGATCATGATCCTCGGTGGCGGCCCCAATCGCATCGGCCAGGGCATCGAGTTCGACTATTGCTGCGTGCACGCGGCCCTCGCCCTGCGCGACGATGGCTATGAAACCATCATGGTCAACTGCAACCCGGAAACCGTTTCCACCGACTACGACACCTCTGACCGCTTATACTTCGAACCGCTGACCCTCGAAGACGTGCTGGAAGTGGTGCGGGTAGAGAAGCCTAAAGGCGTTATCGTGCAGTACGGCGGCCAAACCCCGCTCAAACTCGCCCGCGCCCTGGAAGAAGCTGGCGTGCCGATCATCGGCACCAGCCCGGACTCCATCGACCGCGCCGAAGACCGCGAACGCTTCCAGCAGATGGTTCAGCGCTTGAACCTGCTGCAGCCGCCAAACGCGACCGTGCGCAGCGAAGAAGAAGCCATCCGTGCTGCCGGCTCGATCGGCTACCCGCTGGTAGTGCGCCCTTCCTATGTATTGGGCGGCCGGGCAATGGAGATCGTCTACGAGCTCGATGAGCTCAAGCGCTACCTGCGTGAAGCAGTGCAGGTATCCAACGACAGCCCGGTCCTGCTGGATCACTTCCTCAACTGCGCCATCGAAATGGATGTGGATGCGGTCTGTGACGGCACCGACGTGGTGATCGGCGCCATTATGCAGCACATCGAGCAAGCCGGCGTTCACTCTGGCGACTCGGCCTGTTCGCTGCCGCCGTACTCGCTGCCCGACCACGTGCAGAACGAAGTGCGCGAGCAGGTCAAGAAGATGGCCCTGGAATTGGGTGTCGTGGGCCTGATGAACGTTCAGCTGGCGTTGCAGGGCGACAAGATCTACGTGATCGAGGTCAACCCGCGCGCTTCGCGTACCGTGCCGTTCGTGTCCAAGTGCATCGGCACCTCGCTGGCGATGATCGCGGCGCGTGTGATGGCCGGCAAAACCTTGAAAGAGCTCGGCTTCACCAAAGAAATCATCCCCAACTTCTATAGCGTTAAAGAAGCGGTGTTCCCGTTCGCCAAGTTCCCTGGCGTTGACCCGATCCTCGGCCCAGAAATGAAATCCACCGGGGAAGTGATGGGTGTGGGCGACACCTTTGGCGAGGCTTTCGCCAAGGCGCAAATGGGGGCGAGCGAAGTATTGCCCACCGGCGGCACCGCTTTCATCAGCGTGCGCGATGACGATAAGCCCTTTGTGGCCAGCGTTGCTCGCCAGCTGATCGAGCTCGGTTTCGAGGTCGTGGCAACCAGCGGCACCGCCAAGGTGATCGAGGCGGCCGGGCTGAAGGTGCGTCGCGTGAACAAGGTGACCGAGGGCCGCCCACACGTGGTGGACATGATCAAGAACGATGAAGTGACCTTGATCATCAACACCACCGAGGGCCGCCAGTCCATTGCCGATTCGTACTCGATTCGCCGCAACGCCTTGCAGCACAAGATTTATTGCACCACCACCATCGCCGCGGGCGAAGCCATTTGCGAGGCACTCAAGTTCGGCCCTGAGAAGACAGTGCGCCGCTTGCAGGATCTACACGCAGGACTCAACGCATGATCAAATACCCAATGACCGTCCAGGGCGCGCGCGCCCTGGAGGAAGAACACGCACACCTGACCAAGGTTGTTCGGCCCAAGCTGAGCCAGGACATCGGCACTGCCCGTGAACTGGGAGACCTGAAGGAAAACGCCGAGTATCACGCTGCACGCGAACAGCAAGGCATGGTGGAGGCGCGCATCCGTGACATCGAAGGTCGCCTGCAGAATGCGGTGGTCATCGATGTGACCACCATCGAACCGACCGGCAAAGTGATCTTCGGTACCACCGTGGAGATCGCCAACACCGAGACCGACGAGCGGCTCAAGTATCAGATCGTGGGAGAAGACGAGGCTGACATCAAGGCCGGGAAGATCTCCGTAGGCTCTCCAATCGCCCGTGCTTTGGTGGGTAAAGAGGAAGGCGACATCGTCGTGGTGAAGACCCCGAGCGGCCCCGTCGAATACGAGATCGTTCAGGTAGAGCACCTCTGACCTTATAGCGGCCGGCCTTACCTGGGGTCGGCTGCTCCGCTATCGCCGAGCTAGCTCGTGGCAGGCCTTGAATCGGTATTGCGCCTGGTCGCGAGTCAGCCCGGCCGCTGGGGCATTAGGCAAGCCGGCTATGAGCGTATGGCTTGCCCCTGCCGATAGCGGGATCAGTGGAAGCGGTGAATATTGGACAGCTGCTTGTTGGGCTGAGGATTGCGCCGATAAACCAAGGCCATCTTGCCGATTACCTGCACCAGCTCCGCGCGGCCCGCTTGGCACAGGCTGGAAATCATCTCCAGGCGCTCCTCGCGATCCAGGATGTTGACCTTTATCTTGATCAGCTCATGATCGGCCAGGGCGCGCTCCAGCTCGGCCGCCACACCTTCGGTAATGCCATTGTCGGCGACGATCAATACCGGCTTTAAGTGGTGACCGATGGATTTGTATTGCTTTTTCTGCTCTGCATTGAGCGGCATAATCTGACCCTTTGATTGAAACCGTATGAAACGGCGGCCATTTTACCCGAGCGCCTGGTGCTAAGCCCAGCGACACGCAACGCCGCCCCATCCAGAGGTGCCCAGTGGCCCGTTCCAAGACAAGCCATAATTGGCTGAAAGAACATTTCAACGACCCCTACGTGAAGATGGCGCAGAAGGATGGCTATCGTTCGCGGGCCAGCTACAAGCTGCTTGAAATCCAGGAAAAAGACCGGCTCATTCGCCCCGGTATGTCCGTCATCGACCTGGGCGCGGCTCCCGGTGGCTGGTCTCAGGTCACCAGCCGGTTGATCGGCGGCCAGGGGCGGCTGATCGCATCGGACATCCTGGAAATGGACAGCATCCCCGATGTGACCTTCATCCAGGGGGACTTCACCCAGGAGGCTGTGCTTGCGCGGATTCTCGAAGCGGTCGGCAGTGACGAGGTAGACCTTGTTATTTCCGACATGGCCCCCAATATGAGTGGATTGAGCGCGGTGGACATGCCGCGGGCGATGTTTCTATGCGAACTCGCCTTGGACCTCGCTGGCCGGGTATTGAAACCGGGCGGCGATTTCTTGATCAAGATCTTCCAGGGCGAGGGGTTCGACACCTACCTCAAGACCGTTCGGCAGATGTTCGACAAGGTTCAAATGCGTAAACCGTTATCGTCACGGGATCGTTCCCGCGAGCAATACCTTCTGGCACGCGGATTCAAAGGCTGACGGCTACACTCAAGGCGCGCTTGCAGTAGCCGATAGGTTTTTTCAAATGGTGGTCGCCGTGAAGCATAAGCGAGTATTACGCAGTCAAAAGTTTCACAAAGCGTTACAAGCGGCGTCTGCGCATGCCTAGGGTTGTGTAGTAAGTTAGGCCGATGGACATCATACGAAGCCTGGCGCTAGGTCTCAGAGACTGGCTTCAGAGGGTAGCGAATTGAACGATATGGCAAAAAATCTCATCCTGTGGCTGATCATCGCCGCCGTTCTCGTGACGGTGATGAACAATTTCTCCAGCCCAAACGAGCCGCAAACCCTCAATTACTCCGATTTCATCCAGCAGGTGAAGGACGGCAAGATTGAGCGCGTGCAGGTGGACGGCTACGTCATCACCGGCAAGCGCAACGACGGTGACAACTTCAAGACCATTCGCCCAGCGATTCAGGACAACGGCCTGATCGGCGACCTGGTGGACAATCACGTTGTCATCGAAGGCAAGCAGCCTGAGCAGCAGAGCATCTGGACGCAACTACTGGTCGCCAGCTTCCCAATCCTTGTGATCATCGCCGTGTTCATGTTCTTCATGCGGCAGATGCAAGGTGGTGCGGGTGGCAAGGGTGGGCCGATGAGCTTTGGCAAGAGCAAGGCCCGGCTATTATCTGAAGACCAGGTGAAAACCACCCTGGCCGACGTCGCTGGCTGCGACGAGGCCAAGGAAGAAGTGGGCGAGCTGGTCGAATTCCTTCGCGATCCGGGCAAGTTCCAGCGCCTGGGTGGGCGCATTCCTCGCGGCGTGCTGATGGTTGGCCCACCTGGCACGGGTAAGACCTTGCTCGCGAAGGCCATCGCAGGTGAGGCGAAGGTCCCGTTCTTCACCATCTCGGGTTCGGACTTCGTCGAGATGTTCGTTGGCGTGGGCGCCAGCCGTGTACGCGACATGTTCGAGCAAGCCAAGAAGCACGCCCCTTGCATTATCTTCATCGATGAAATCGACGCCGTCGGTCGTCATCGTGGTGCTGGTATGGGGGGTGGCCACGACGAGCGCGAGCAAACCCTTAACCAGTTGCTGGTTGAAATGGATGGCTTCGAGATGAATGACGGCATCATCGTCATCGCCGCGACCAACCGCCCCGATGTGCTGGACCCAGCGCTGCTGCGCCCTGGTCGCTTCGATCGCCAGGTTGTGGTCGGCCTGCCAGACATCCGTGGCCGTGAGCAGATCCTCAAGGTCCATATGCGCAAGGTTCCGGTCAGCGAAGACGTCAATGCCGATGTGATTGCTCGTGGCACTCCGGGCTTCTCCGGCGCCGACCTGGCCAACCTGGTCAACGAAGCGTCGCTATTCGCTGCCCGCGCTGGAAAGCGTATCGTCGAAATGCGCGAATTCGAGCTGGCGAAAGACAAGATCATGATGGGTGCCGAGCGCAAGACCATGGTCATGTCGGACAAGGAGAAGCGCAACACTGCCTATCATGAAGCCGGTCACGCTATCGTGGGTCGCATCGTTCCTGAGCATGATCCGGTGTACAAGGTTTCCATCATTCCGCGCGGTCGTGCCTTGGGCGTGACGATGTTCCTCCCGGAAGAAGATCGTTACAGTCTGTCCAAGCGTGCCCTGGTCAGCCAGATCTGCTCGCTATACGGGGGTCGGATCGCCGAAGAGATGACTCTGGGCTTCGATGGCGTTACCACTGGCGCGTCCAACGACATCATGCGTGCCAGCCAGATCGCTCGAAACATGGTTACCAAGTGGGGGCTGTCGGAGAAGATGGGGCCGCTGATGTATGCCGAGGAAGAGGGTGAAGTGTTCCTCGGCCGCGGTGGTGGCTCGCAGAATGGCAGCGTCTCTGGTGAAACCGCCAAGATGATCGACTCCGAAGTTCGCAGCATCATTGATCACTGCTACACCACGGCCAAGCAGATCCTTGCCGATAACCGCGATAAGCTCGATGTCATGGCCGATGCCCTGATGAAGTACGAAACCATCGACGCCGACCAGATCGAGGACATCATGGCCGGGCGGCCGGTACGTGAACCTCGTGACTGGACTGGCGGCTCGGGCTCTTCGGGCACTGCGGCCAAGGGCAACGAACGCCCCGAAGCACCTATCGGTGGCCCCGCCGCTCAACACTAAGGCCTCGCATGAGTTCCTCGCTACACACGACCCGGTTGCCTTGCGGCAACCGGGTTCTTGATTTATCCAGTACCCACGTGATGGGTATTCTCAACGTTACCCCAGATTCTTTCTCCGACGGTGGCCGCTTCAAAGGGCTGGAGCGTGCGCTGGCCCATGCCCGCGGCATGGTTGAAGCAGGGGCCAACCTTATCGACGTTGGGGGTGAATCCACCCGGCCAGGTGCACTGCCTGTTTCGTTACAGGAGGAGTTGGACCGGGTTTGCCCGGTTGTAGAGGCGATCGCCTCGGAATTGAACGTCATCATCTCGGTGGATACCTCTACCCCCGAGGTCATGCTTGAGTGCGCCGGCCTGGGCATGGGGCTGATCAACGACGTGCGTGCATTGCAGCGTGCCGGTGCGCTAGAGGCCGCAGCGCAGACGGACGCCGCGGTTTGCCTGATGCACATGCTGGGCGAACCGGGCGATATGCAAAAAAATCCCCAGTACACCGATCTTGTCGGTGAAGTGACCGATTTTCTCGCGAACCGAATGCTCGCCTGTCAGAATGCAGGCATCGATGCGTCGCGGATTATCCTCGACCCAGGCTTCGGCTTTGCCAAAACTCATGCGCACAATTTGAGCCTGTTTAGGCGCCTAGAAGCGCTTGATGCGCTGGGTCGGCCGCTGTTGGTGGGAGTTTCTCGCAAGAGTATCGTCGGCCAAACCCTGGGCAAGCCGATTGACGATCGCCTCGCCGGCAGCCTGGCGCTGGCTGCTATGGCCATGTTCAAGGGCGCGAAGATCCTGCGCGTGCACGATGTTGCTGAAACTGTGGACGTGGTGCGCATGATTGCGGCGGTCAACGCGGCGGAATAAGAACGAACGGAGCACTTATGAGCAAAAAGTATTTTGGCACCGATGGCATTCGTGGCCGGGTCGGTCAGTACCCTATTACCCCCGATTTCATGCTCAAGCTTGGTTGGGCCGCGGGCATGGCATTCCGCAAGATGGGAGCCTGCAGGGTGTTGGTAGGCAAAGACACTCGTATCTCCGGTTACATGTTCGAGTCTGCGCTGGAAGCTGGCCTCTCGGCTGCTGGCGCGGACGTGCTGCTGTTGGGCCCGATGCCTACGCCCGCCATTGCCTACCTCACGCGTACCTTCCACGCCGAGGCGGGGATCGTTATTAGTGCTTCGCATAACCCGCACCACGACAACGGCATTAAGTTCTTTTCGGGGCAAGGCACCAAGCTTGCCGACGACATCGAACTGATGATCGAGGAGTTGATGGACCAGCCCATGACCGTGGCGGAGTCCGGCAGCCTGGGCAAGGTGTCGCGCATTAACGACGCGGCCGGCCGCTATATCGAGTTCTGCAAAAGCAGCGTACCTACCAGTACGGATTTCGCTGGGCTTAAGTTGGTGGTGGATTGCGCCCACGGCGCAACCTACAAAGTGGCTCCCAATGTATTTCGCGAGCTGGGGGCCCAGGTGACTGTCATCTCGGCCCAGCCAGATGGTCTCAATATCAATGAAAGCTGCGGCTCGACCCACATGGAGGCTTTGCAGGCGGCAGTATTGCTGGGCCATGCCGACATGGGCATAGCGTTCGATGGCGATGGTGACCGCGTGCTGATGGTCGATCATACCGGCGCCATCGTCGACGGCGACGAACTCCTGTTCATCATCGCCCGCGACCTTAAAGAGCGCGGGCGCCTCGAAGGCGGCGTAGTTGGTACGTTGATGAGTAACCTGGGGCTGGAGCTGGCCTTGCAAGACCAGGATATTCCTTTCACCCGCGCCAAGGTCGGCGATCGTTACGTCATCGCGGAGATGGCCGAACGCAACTGGCCCCTCGGTGGGGAAAATTCCGGCCACATCGTTTGTTCGCAGCACACCACTACGGGCGACGCGATCATCGCCGCGCTGCAAGTGCTGCTGGCGCTCAAGCGTCGTGGAGAGACGCTCTCCCAGGCTCGGCATGGCCTGCGTAAATGTCCGCAGGTGCTGATCAATGTACGCTTCGGTGGCGGTCATGACCCGGTCGAGCATCCTGCGGTGGAGCAAGCCTGCCAGCGCGTAACCGAGGCCATGGGAGGGCGTGGTCGGGTACTGTTGCGCAAGTCGGGTACCGAGCCGCTGGTCCGGGTTATGGTCGAGGGCGATGAAGAAGCTCAGGTGCGTCGTTACGCAGACGAGCTGGCCAAGCTTGTAGAGGAAGTTTGTGCATGAATGATTCGCCGAAGGCTTGCCACCCGCATTTGTTATGGGTAACATCTGCGCCCACTTTGACCGACGAGGTAAAGCATGCGTCGCTTGATGGTAGCTGGTAACTGGAAAATGAACGGTACCCGCTCCAGCGTGGCGGAGCTGCTCAAGGGGTTGAAAAGTCAGGAGTTTTCAGCGACAGTAGAGGTCGCGATTTTCCCGACATTCCTCCACGTCAGCGAAGCGGTTGAAGCGTTGCGAGAGGTGAGCATTGCGGTCGGTGCGCAGAACGTCGCGACCCAGTCTGGGCCTGGTGCCTTGACCGGTGAAGTGGCAGCGAGCCAGCTGGTTGATGTCGGTTGTTCTCTTGTCCTTATCGGGCACTCGGAACGCAGGCAGATTATCGGCGAGGACGAAAGCGTACTGGTAGCCAAGTTCAAAGCCGCGCAGGAAGCTGGGCTTACCCCGGTGCTCTGTGTAGGCGAAACTCTCGAGGATCGTGAGGCCGAGCGCACCTTTGATGTTGTTGGAGCGCAGCTTGACAGCGTCATCGACTCGCTTGGGGTAGAGGTTTTCTCCCGCGCAGTTATTGCTTATGAGCCGGTTTGGGCGATTGGCACAGGTTTGACCGCAACGCCCGAACAGGCGCAGGAAGTGCACAAGGCCATCCGCGCCAGGCTGGCGGCCAGTAATTCCGAAGTTGCACAAAGCGTGCGACTTTTGTACGGCGGCAGCGTAAAGGCGGCCAACGCGGCTGAGCTGTTCCGTATGCCGGATATCGACGGGGGGCTGATTGGTGGTGCCGCCTTGAATGCAGATGAGTTCGGTGCGATCTGTCGCGCCGCGGGAAGCTGACAAGATGCTGGAAAACGTCGTAGTAGTGTTTCATCTGTTGGGCGCACTTGGGGTAGTTGTACTCGTGCTGCTGCAACAGGGGAAAGGTGCTGAAGCAGGTGCATCTTTCGGCGCAGGAGCTTCAAATACTGTGTTCGGAAGCCAAGGTTCCGCTACCTTTCTGAGTAAGTTTACTGGTATACTCGCTGCATGTTTCTTCTTGACCAGCTTAGGGTTAGGTTACTTTGCTAAAGAAAAGGCTCACCAGTTGAGTCAAGCAGGTCTTCCTAATCCAGCGGTTCTAGAAGTGCCACAGCAAAAGCCGGCAGCAGATGATGTTCCGGTGCTTCAAGAGCATAAAAGCGGCGTGAACACTACTGATGTTCCTCCGGCTCAAGAGCAGAAGTAACAGGGTTTCAAAGAGTTTTGCCGAGGTGGTGGAATTGGTAGACACGCAACCTTGAGGTGGTTGTGCCCATAGGGTGTAGGGGTTCGAGTCCCCTTCTCGGTACCAACATACAAGAAGCCCGCATTTTGTGCGGGCTTTCTTGTTCTAGTGCTGTTGATTGACCGTTCAGGTCCGAAGCCGTATACTTTCGGGCCAGCTATGTCGCGGGGTGGAGCAGTCTGGTAGCTCGTCGGGCTCATAACCCGAAGGTCGTTGGTTCAAATCCAGCCCCCGCAACCAGTTTCAGCGGAGCCCCTGTTCAGGGGCTTTTTGTTAGCTGATCAGCACATGACGTCGCCTTCCGGCGACGTTTCCAGGGTGGGCGTTTCGCCCATTTTTTATTTGCACAGCATGCACGAGGGGGTTCAGGTGTCGAGCAAGCTAGAACAGTTGCAGGCCTTACTGGCCCCAGTGGTCGAGGCGCTTGGCTATCAATGTTGGGGTATAGAGTACATATCCCAGGGCCGCCACTCACTGCTGCGTATTTTTATCGATAAGGAAGGCGGGGTACTGGTAGACGACTGCGAGATCGTCAGCCGGCAGGTCAGTGGGGTGCTCGATGTTGAAGACCCTATTGCCGTGGAGTACACCCTTGAAGTTTCCTCCCCAGGCATGGATCGCCCGTTGTTCACGCTTGAGCAGTTCGCTGCCCACGCTGGCGACCAGGTGAAAATCAAGTTGCGCACGCCCTTTGAAGGCCGGCGCAATTTTCAGGGCCTGCTTCGCGGTGTGGAAGAACAGGATGTGGTGGTCCAGGTCGATGACCATGAATTCTTGTTGCCGATCGATTCAATCGATAAAGCAAACATTATTCCCAGTTTTGACTGAGACGTTTCGGGTTCCGCGCGAATAGCGGATCCAAAGGCTTGCGAAAGGCGAGGCGTACGATGAGTAAAGAAGTACTGCTGGTTGTTGAATCGGTATCCAATGAAAAAGGCGTGCCGGCGGGCGTAATATTTGAAGCGCTGGAAATCGCCCTGGCTACCGCGACTAAAAAGCGGTTCGAGGACGAAGTGGATCTGCGGGTGGAAATCAACCGCCATACCGGGAACTACGAAACCTTCCGGCGCTGGACCGTTGTCGAGGACGAAAACTTCGATGACCCTGCCATCCAGCTGGCCGTTGACCAGGCTCAGGCGCGCAAGCCCGATTCCGTCGCCGGCGACATCATCGAAGAGAAGATCGACTCGATCGAATTCGGCCGCATCGCAGCACAAACCGCCAAGCAGGTAATCGTGCAGAAAGTGCGCGAAGCCGAACGTGCTCAGGTTGTCGATGCTTACCGTGAAAAAGTCGGGGAGATCATCTCCGGCACCGTAAAGAAAGTTACCCGCGACAACGTGATCGTAGACCTTGGCAACAATGCCGAGGCATTGCTGGCGCGTGAAGACATCATCTCTCGCGAAACCTTCCGGGTCGGCGTGCGCGTTCGTGCGCTGCTCAAGGAAATCCGCAGTGAAAACCGCGGGCCGCAGTTGATCCTGTCTCGTACGGCGCCGGAAATGCTCATTGAGCTGTTCCGCATCGAAGTGCCAGAAATCGCCGAAGGGCTGATCGAAGTCATGGGCGCTTCGCGTGATCCAGGCTCTCGAGCAAAAATTGCCGTTCGCTCCAAGGACAAACGCATCGACCCTCAGGGCGCTTGCATCGGTATGCGCGGTTCCCGCGTACAAGCGGTGTCCGGTGAATTGGGTGGCGAGCGCGTGGATATCGTCCTGTGGGATGACAACCCTGCACAGTTCGTCATCAATGCGATGTCCCCGGCGGAAGTCGCGGCAATCATCGTTGATGAAGACGCGCATGCCATGGATATCGCCGTTGCGGCTGACAATCTCGCCCAGGCCATCGGCCGCGGCGGGCAGAACGTTCGCCTGGCCAGCCAGCTGACGGGCTGGACGCTCAACGTCATGACCGAGTCGGATATCCAGGCTAAACAACAGGCCGAAACCGGCGACATCCTGCGCAATTTCGTCGAGCAACTCGAAGTCGACGAAGAGCTTGCCCAGGTGCTGGTGGACGAAGGTTTCACCAGCCTGGAAGAAATCGCCTACGTGCCTTTGGAAGAAATGCTCAACATCGACGGGTTCGATGAAGAGATCGTCAATGAGCTTCGTGCTCGGGCCAAGGATCGCCTGTTGACCGCAGCCATCGCATCCGAGGAGAAGCTTGCCGACGCCCAACCGGCTGAAGACCTGCTTTCCCTCGACGGTATGGATGCAGACCTTGCGAAGGAACTGGCGGTACGCGGTGTGGTTAACCGCGAAGACCTGGCCGAGCAGTCTATTGACGATTTGCTCGACATCGACGGCATCGACCAAGAGCGTGCCGGCAAGTTGATCATGGCCGCCCGAGCCCATTGGTTCGAGTAACTGGCGCGGCCTGAGGAGAGAAGTGCATGACGCAAGTCACGGTGAAAGAACTGGCCCAAGAGGTCGCCGCACCGGTGGAGCGCCTGTTGCAACAGATGCGTGAGGCGGGGTTGCCGCATACCGACGCTGGCCAGGTTGTGACCGATACCGAAAAACAAGCGCTGTTGGCGCACCTGAAAAGCAGTCACAAGGCAAAAGTGGAAGAACCCCGCAAGATTACCCTGCAGCGCAAGACCACCAGCACATTGCGGGTGGCCGGCAGCAAGACCATCAGCGTCGAGGTCCGTAAGAAGAAGACCTTCGTCAAGCGCAGCCCTGAAGAGATCGAGGCCGAACAGCGCCGCGAACTCGAAGAGCGTCGTGCCGCTGAGAACGCCGCACGGGAAAAATCCGAGGAGCAGGCACGCCTGCGCGCCGAAGAGGAAGCTCGTAAGGCAGCTCCAGCTGGTGGCGCTACCAGCGCCGCGCCTGCCTCGGCAGCCGAGCCCGTGGCCGCGCCGTCCACCTACGTCGAGCCTGTGGCCGCCCCTGAGCGCCCCGCCGTTCCGACCCAAACGGTCGAAGTGCGCAAGCGCGACGACGCGCGTCGTCCGGATAAACCCAAGGCGAGCACCGACGACGATCGTCGTGGCGAACGCAAGGGCCAGCCGCACCGCGCCACCGTCAAGGAAAAAGCACCGACGCCGCGTGCTGCTCCGCGTACCACCGATGAAGAAAGCGACAGCTTCCGTCGTGGTGGCCGTGGCAAGTCCAAGCTCAAGAAGCGCAACATGCATGGCTTCCAGAGCCCGACCGGCCCGGTTGTACGTGATGTAGTGATTGGTGAAACCATCACGGTGTCCGACCTTGCCCAGCAGATGTCCGTCAAGGGCGCTGAAGTGGTCAAGTTCATGTTCAAGCTGGGCACTCCGGTGACCATCAACCAAGTGCTGGATCAGGACACTGCCCAGCTGGTTGCCGAAGAGCTCGGTCACAAGGTCAAGCTCGTCAGCGACAACGCGTTGGAAGAGTCCCTGGCCGAATCGCTTCGCTATGAAGGCGAAACCGTCGCTCGCGCGCCGGTGGTTACCGTCATGGGTCACGTTGACCACGGTAAGACCTCGCTGCTCGACTACATCCGTCGCGCCAAGGTCGCCGCGGGCGAAGCCGGTGGCATTACCCAGCACATCGGTGCGTACCACGTGGAAACCGACCGTGGCATGGTCACCTTCCTCGACACCCCGGGCCACGCTGCGTTTACCGCCATGCGTGCCCGTGGTGCCAAGGCGACCGACATCGTCATCCTGGTAGTGGCCGCGGACGACGGCGTGATGCCGCAGACCATCGAAGCCGTTCAGCACGCCAAGGCTGCGGGTGTTCCGCTGGTTGTCGCGGTGAACAAGATCGACAAGCCCGGGGCAGACCTGGACCGCATTCGAAGCGAGCTGTCGGTTCACGGCGTGACCTCCGAAGAGTGGGGCGGCGATACCCCATTCGTTCCGGTCTCGGCAAAAATGGGTACCGGTGTCGACGAGTTGCTCGAAGCCGTTCTGCTTCAGGCTGAAGTGCTCGAGCTCAAGGCGAGCCCAGCGGCACCAGGCCGCGGCGTGGTGGTCGAGTCCCGCCTGGACAAGGGCCGTGGGCCGGTTGCAACGGTGCTGGTACAAGACGGTACCCTGCGCCAGGGCGACATGGTTCTGGTCGGTTCGAACTTTGGCCGCATCCGCGCCATGCTCGATGAAAACGGCAAGAACGTGAAAGAAGCCGGGCCGTCCATCCCAGTCGAGATCCTCGGCCTGGACGGCACCCCGGATGCTGGCGACGAAATGAGCGTGGTGGCTGACGAGAAGAAGGCACGTGAAGTCGCCCTGTTCCGTCAAGGCAAGTTCCGCGAGGTCAAGCTCGCCCGTGCTCACGCTGGCAAGCTGGAAAACATCTTCGAGAACATGGGCCAGGAAGAGAAGAAGACCCTCAACATCGTGCTCAAGGCCGATGTGCGTGGTTCTCTGGAAGCGCTGCAAGGCGCCCTGGGTGGCCTGGGCAACGACGAAGTGCAAGTGCGCGTCGTGGCCGGTGGCGTGGGTGGCATCACTGAAAGCGATGCCAACCTGGCGCTCGCCTCCAGTGCCGTGGTGTTCGGCTTCAACGTGCGTGCCGATGCCGGCGCTCGCAAGATCGTCGAGCAAGAAGGCCTGGACATGCGTTACTACAACGTGATCTACGACATCATCGAAGACGTCAAGAAGGCCCTCACCGGCATGCTTGGCAGCGATGTCCGCGAGAACATCCTGGGTATCGCCGAAGTGCGTGACGTGTTCCGCTCGCCGAAGTTCGGTGCCATCGCCGGCTGCATGGTGCTCGAAGGCATCGTGCACCGTAATCGCCCGATTCGCGTACTGCGCGAAGACGTGGTGATTTTCGAAGGCGAACTCGAGTCGCTGCGTCGCTTCAAGGACGACATGTCCGAAGTGCGCGCCGGCATGGAGTGCGGTATCGGCGTGAAGAGCTACAACGACGTCAAGGTCGGCGACAAGATCGAAGTGTTCGAGAAAGTCCAGGTGGCCCGTACGCTCTAAGCTGTCTCAAGTCGGGAGTCGGCGTGTTCGCCACCCGCTCCCTCACGCAACGCCCGGTTCGGCCTCTCGCCGGGCCGGGCGTTTGCCGCTTTCAAGCCACCTGCGGTGCGGGTGGTCGATACAGGTAGTCTTGCCATGGCAAAAGAATATAGCCGTACCCAACGAATCGGCGACCAGATGCAGCGCGAACTGGCGCAGCTGATCCGCCGCGAAGTCAAAGACCCACGCGTTGGCCTGGTCACGATCACCGCGGTGGATGTCACCCGGGACTTGGGCCACGCCAAGGTGTATATCACCGTGATGGGGGATGACGGCGGCGAGCAGGTCGCGCAGAGCATCAAGGTTCTCAACGCCGCGGGCAGTTTCCTGCGCACCCAGCTGGGGCGTGAGATGAAACTGCGCAGCGTGCCGCAGTTGCACTTCCACTATGACGAAAGCGTGGCCCGTGGCGCTCATCTGTCGGCGTTGATCGAACGTGCTGTCGCCGAGGACAGCCAGCACGCGCCAGCGGCGCCCGAGCCGAACAGCACGGACGAGGATTGATCGGTGGCACAGGTCAAACGTATCCGCCGGAACGTCAGCGGCATCATCCTGCTGGACAAGCCCCAGGGCTTCACTTCCAATGCGGCGCTGCAAAAGGTCCGTTGGTTGCTTAACGCGGAAAAGGCAGGGCATACCGGAAGCCTCGACCCGCTGGCGACCGGAGTGCTACCGCTGTGCTTCGGCGAGGCGACGAAGTTTTCCCAGTACCTGCTCGATTCCGACAAGGGATACGAAACGGTCATGCAGTTAGGGGTTACCACCACGACGGCCGATGCCGAGGGCGATGTTCTGCTCGAGCGGGCGGTCACCGTCGGTCGTACCGATATCGAAGCGGTGCTTCCGAGCTTCAGGGGCCCTATCCTGCAGGTTCCGCCGATGTACTCGGCGCTCAAGCGCGACGGGCAGCCGCTGTACAAGTTGGCCCGAGCTGGGGAAGTAGTGGAGCGTGAGGCACGTTCTGTTACTATTGGCAGCCTTGAGTTGCTCGCAGTGGATGACACGCGGGCTACGCTGGCGGTGCAATGCAGCAAAGGCACCTATATCCGAACCCTGGTCGAGGACATCGGCGAGCGGCTTGGCTGTGGGGCCTATGTAGCTCAACTGCGGCGTACCCATGCCGGGCCGTTCCAGCTCGCTCAGACTGTCACCCTCGAAGCCCTCGAGCAGGCGCATGCCGAAGGCGGCAACGAGGCGCTGGACCAGTTCCTGCTTCCCGCGGACAGCGGCTTGCAAGACTGGCCGCTGCTGCAGTTCTCGGAACACAGCGCGTTTTACTGGTTGCATGGCCAACCGGTTCGTGCCCCGGAAGCTCCGGCTTTCGGCATGGTGCGGGTGCAAGATCACAATGGCCGCTTCATCGGGATCGGTGAAGTGAGCGAAGACGGGCGCATTGCGCCGCGTCGGCTGATTCGGTCTGAATGACCGAACGAGGGTGGCTGTCAGTAGGCGCGGTCATTCCTCTTATTAAACGACGGGGTTTATACCCTGGCCTATTGGAATCGCTTTGCGGTTCCGTGAAATGGAGACAGCCAAATGGCACTCAGCGTTGAAGAAAAAGCTCGTATCGTTGGTGAATATCAGCAAGCTGCTGGCGACACCGGTTCTCCGGAAGTGCAGGTAGCCCTGCTGACCGCCAACATCAACAAGCTGCAAGACCACTTCAAGGCCAACGGTAAGGACCACCACTCGCGTCGTGGCCTGATCCGCATGGTCAACCAGCGCCGTAAGCTGCTGGACTACCTGAAGGGCAAAGATGCACCGCGTTACAGCGCCCTGATCGGTCGCCTGGGCCTGCGTCGCTGATAGCGGCCCGGCCAGTGGTGTGCATGACCTCGGCAACGGTCGCGCTTCACGCGCAATCGTCGCCGGCGTCGTGCGACTCAATGAGGTTGGCGGCCCGCCTTCTCGAGCTCAGTGCTCGAAGGGGCGGGTTTCCAGCCTCAAGTTTTATCCGGACGTAGAACGGGCCGAATCCCGTTGGCGCCCAAACATTCAGAGGCTTTGTACGAAATCATCGGTACAGGGCCTAGTACAGATTTCCCCAAGTGAAATAGAAGGTAGGAAGCCGTGAACCCGGTAATCAAGAAGTTTCAATTCGGTCAATCGACCGTAACCCTCGAGACTGGCCGTATCGCCCGTCAAGCCAGCGGCGCCGTGCTGGTCACCGTCGATAACGACGTGACCGTGCTGGTAACCGTGGTTGGTGCTAAACATGCCGATCCAAGCAAGGGCTTTTTCCCTCTGTCGGTCCACTATCAGGAAAAAACCTACGCCGCCGGCAAGATCCCTGGCGGTTTCTTCAAGCGTGAAGGTCGTCCTTCCGAGAAGGAAACCCTGACCTCGCGCCTGATCGACCGGCCGATCCGCCCGCTGTTCCCCGAAGGCTTCATGAATGAAGTCCAGGTGGTGTGCACCGTGGTGTCCACCAGCAAGAAGACCGATCCGGACATCGCTGCGATGATCGGCACCTCGGCCGCCCTGGCCATTTCCGGTATTCCGTTCGAAGGCCCGATCGGCGCTGCCCGCGTTGCCTTCCACGAAAGCACCGGCTACCTGCTGAACCCGACCTATGAGCAACTGAAGGCTTCGAGCCTGGACATGGTCGTTGCCGGTACCTCGGACGCCGTGCTGATGGTTGAATCGGAAGCCAAAGAGCTGACCGAAGACCAGATGCTGGGCGCCGTGCTGTTCGCCCACGACGAGTTCCAGGTTGTCATCCAGGCCGTCAAGGAGCTGGCCGCCGAAGCCGCCAAGCCGACTTGGGAATGGTCCGCCAAGGCACAGAACACTTCGCTGCTCGATGCCATCCGTGGCGAATTCGGTGCCGCGGTTTCCGACGCCTACACCATCACCGTCAAGGCCGACCGCTATGCCCGCCTGGGCGAGCTGCGCGACCAGGTCGTTGCCAAGTTCTCCGGTGAGGAAGGCCAACCTACCGCCGGTGAAGTCAAAGAGATCTTCGGCGAGATCGAATACCGCACCGTTCGCGAAAACATCGTCAACGGCAAGCCGCGTATCGACGGCCGTGACACTCGCACCGTGCGCCCGCTGAACATCGAAGTCGGCGTTCTGCCGAAAACCCACGGTTCGGCCTTGTTCACCCGCGGTGAAACGCAGGCGCTGGTGGTAGCTACTCTGGGTACCGCTCGCGACGCACAGTTGCTGGACACCCTGGAAGGCGAGAAGAAAGACCCCTTCATGCTGCACTACAACTTCCCACCGTTCTCGGTAGGCGAGTGTGGCCGCATGGGTGGCGCTGGGCGTCGTGAAATCGGCCACGGCCGCCTTGCGCGTCGTTCGGTCCAAGCCATGCTGCCAAGCGATTCCGAATTCCCGTACACCATTCGCGTGGTCTCGGAAATCACGGAATCCAATGGCTCCAGCTCCATGGCGTCGGTCTGTGGTGCCTCCCTGGCGCTGATGGACGCCGGTGTGCCGATGAAGGCCCCTGTAGCCGGTATCGCCATGGGCCTGGTCAAGGAAGGCGAGAAGTTCGCGATCCTGACCGACATCCTCGGTGACGAAGACCACCTCGGCGACATGGACTTCAAGGTAGCGGGTACCGCCAAAGGCGTGACCGCGCTGCAGATGGACATCAAGATCAACGGCATCACCGAAGAGATCATGGAAATCGCCCTGGGCCAGGCCCTGGAAGCGCGCCTGAACATCCTCGGCCAGATGAACCAGATCATCGGGCAGTCCCGCTCGGAGCTGTCGTCCAACGCACCGACCATGCTGTCGATGAAAATCGACACCGACAAGATCCGCGACGTCATCGGCAAAGGCGGTGCCACCATTCGCAGCATCTGCGAAGAAACCAAAGCCTCGATCGACATCGAAGACGACGGTTCGATCAAGATCTTCGGCGAAACCAAAGAAGCCGCCGAAGCCGCTCGCCAGCGCGTTCTGGGTATCACCGCTGAAGCCGAGATCGGCAAGATCTACGTTGGTAAGGTTGAGCGTATCGTCGACTTCGGCGCGTTCGTGAACATTCTTCCGGGCAAGGACGGCCTGGTGCACATCTCCATGCTCAGCGACCAGCGCGTTGAGAAGGTTACCGATGTGCTGAAGGAAGGCCAGGAAGTGAAAGTTCTGGTGATGGACGTGGACAACCGCGGCCGCATCAAGCTGTCGATCAAGGACGTTCCGGCAGCGGAAGCATCGGGCGTTTAAGCTTTCGGCTTGCCGCAGCAGTGAAAAACCCCGCTCATGCGGGGTTTTTTTTATTCAAACGAAGCGATTCGTGCCCCTGCAACTTGCACGCAAATTTACATCACAAGTTGCATGTTGCACGATGGCACTACAACCATGTTTATGACAAGTCTTTGATTTTAAAAGGGTTTAAACAAAGCGAGACGTTGGCATGGGAGCTGCAACATTACTATCACTCAGTGGCCAACAGGCTACGGGCTTCCCAAAAGAACAGGAGTGACTCCCATGAAAAAATTCGCTATCGCTGCCGCCGCTGCTTCCGTCATGGCGATGGGCCTGACCACTGGTGCCTTCGCTCAAACCACCCAAGCTACCCAGTCGCCAATGATGGTAGCAACCGGGGAAGTGACCAAAGCTAAAGAAGCGACTTCGGACACCTGGATCACCACCAAGGTCAAATCTGACCTGGTAACCGAAAAAGGTATCCCAGGCACCGATATCAAGGTCGAAACCAACAAGGGTGTTGTCTCGCTGTCGTCGACCGTAGCGGTCACCGAAGCGCAGAAGCACACCGCAGTTGCTATCGCTAAAAAGATCAAAGGCGTAAGAGCTGTATCGGCTGATGGCCTGAAAGCCGAATAAGCCTGATCGGCATGAAAAGCCCCGCTTAGTGCGGGGCTTTTTTTTGTGCCAACGGTGGCTACGGCGCCACATCCAGATGCAACACGCTGCTCACCCGGCCGTTGGGTTGAGCGTCCGCCAACTTCGCGTCGATCAGGTAAATGCGGTCATCGGCCAACTTGCCTTGGTTGACGAGAAAGTCCTTGATGCTGCTGGCGCGAGCTTGCCCCAGTTGGCGCAGCAGTGCGTTGCTGTCACGCCACGAATCAATCACAGCGGCTAGTAGCCTGGCCTCGCGTTGGGCCGGTGCTAGGGCTTGCCACTGCGCCGGGGGCTGCTGTTTGAGGCGGGTGCGGTAAATGCCTTCGAGCAAAGCGGGCTTTTCTTCCTCTGGCACGCTGAGCTGGCTGGCCTGAGCCGGCACTTTGTCTCCACGCCGTTGCAGGATTTTGTACCAGATGGCCTGGTATTCGCGCTCCAGCCGCTGGGCGGCGATCAGCGGGCCGTCACTGCCCGATGCACTGGCCCCTTCGACCTCAAGGCGTAATTCCGGCTTCTGATTGAGCGCGGTAGCCACTTTCAACAGATCGGCCTGCCCCTGGCTATCGATCTCACTGCTGCCGGCGGCGAATCCGATCTTGCTCAGGTCTTCACTGCCACCCATGTGAGCCAGGTTGCCGAGAAGCTTGAATGGCGCCTGGGCCGTGCGAACCAAAAGGTTGCGGAAGGTCTGCCAAACCACCGGCATCACGCTGAACTGAGGGTTGTTGAGGTCGCCCGATACTGGGAGCGCAATGGAGATCCGCCCGTGGCTGTCCTTGAGCAGGGCAATGGCCAGCTTGATCGGCAGGTTGGTGGCGTCTGGGCTATCTACCTTGTCGCCGAGTTCCAATTGCTCAACCACCAGGTTGTTATCGGCTTGCAGCTGCCCTTTGTTGATCCGGTAGTGCAGGTCCAGGTCCAGGCGGCCCTTGCGGATCCGGTAACCGGCGAACTTGCCCGAGTAAGGCGTGAGCGTGGTGAGTTCGACCCGTCGAAAACGAGTGGCGATGTCCAGGCTGCCCAGTGGCTCGAACGGCGTGAGCTTGCCCTCGATGGTGACCGGCGCATAACGATCCACCCGGCCTTTTACGTCAACCTGCGCGGCCAGCGGCCGGCTATTGTCCAGCGTTCCGATGCTGCCGTTGAGCTGTTGTATAGCGGTTGCGAAGTTCGGCGTCAGGCTGAAATCGGCGAAGTTCGCCGAGCCGTCACTGAAGGCAATGCCGCCGATTTTTATCGCTAATGGTTTGCTCGGCGTTGGATCAGCCGCCTTTGCCTGCACCGGGCTCGCTGCCTTCGGGACCAGCAGGTCATCGATATTGGTAGTGCGATCCTCATTGATCATAAAGCGGGCATAGGGTTGGGCAATGGTCACCTGATCGATGCTCAGCCCGTCGTTATGCCGATAGCTGAGGCCGTCCAGGTTCAGCCGGGCCCAGCGGATAAAGTCACGGGACTTGAGGGTGTCCAACGTATGCAGCTGGTTTACCTGGGCCTTCCCGCCGACGCTGAAGGCGAGCGGCGCGGTATTGGTCAGATCTAGCGTGAGGTCGCTGTCGAGCATGCCGCTGCGCAGCTCTAGGCGGGCGAAGGGGGTGATGTAGGCCTGGGCGACGCGTAGGTCGATGTCCCGGGTCGTCAGCGCCAGATGTGCCGCAACCGGGCTCAGGCTTACCTCACCGCTCGCCTGGAGCTTGCCTTGGCGGCCGACGCCGCTGTCGAGTTCAAGCTTCAGGGGCTGGGCATCGAGAGAATCGTAGCCGGCCACATGAACGTTCAGCGGGGCCAGGTCAAGCGTTACCGGCTCAGCCGCGGCCTTGTCCTGCAGATGCACCCGCGCGTCGCTAAGCCGGGCTTCCTTTACAGTCACTTGCCAAGGTTGCGCTGGGGCTTGCAGGGGCGGCGCGGGTGCCGCCTGAGTTGGCGACGAGAACAGCGCCTGCCAGTCGATCTGGCCATCAGCCTCCCGGGCCGCCCAGGTTTCCAGTTGGCGCACCGCTACGCTGGGCAGGGTCAGGTTACGTTTAGCCAGATCGAACGAAGCGCCGCTGACTTCCAACCCTTCAAGGCGCAGCAGTGGTCGCCCGTTTTGAGTGCTCATGGCGAAGGGCGAAAGCGACAGGTGCGCGCCGCTCAGGCGCACATCGGCCTGGTGGGTCAGGTCTACGCTGTAATCCAGCTGAGCGCTGAGCTGGCCACGTTCCAGCTTGAGGGGGGCAACGCCCTGCACATAGGGCCACCATGTTTGCACCGGTGCATCACTGAGCGTCAGGTGGCCCTGGGATGTGAAGGGGAACAGCGAAAAGCGCCCGGCCCAATCGACCTTGCCCACCAGCGGCCCGCGTGCGGTTAGGGTCATCTCGGCATCGCCTTTGGGCAGGGTGGTCAGGTGGCGAAGCTGGAAGTCCAGTGCGTCATAGGTAAATTCCACCGGCGCATTGGAGCGTGAATCGCGAAAGTGCAGGTAGCCGTCGCTCAACGTGAGCGTGTCGATGGTGACTGGGAACGGCTTATCGTCGGCGCTGGGCGGCGGCTCAGGTTCGCTGGAAGGGCGGAACAACGCCGCCAGGTTCAATTGCCCTGCGGGAGAAATCAGCACCTGCACTTTTGGCTTGTGAAGGTTCAGGCTCGCCAGATGCACCTGGCGGCGCCACAAGCTGTCGATCTGCAGGTTGCCATCGAGCTGAGTGAAGCCCAGTTGCTCTGCACCGACGTCGCCAAACCTCAAGCCAAGCAATGTCAGCTCGAGGGTGAATGGGTTGAAGCGGATTTGCTCAAGGTGAGCAGGGCTGGTGGCGAGTGCTGCCAGCTGGTCGTTGGCTATCCGCAGAGCGATAACCGGCGCCAGCCAGAACCCCAGAAGGGCATACAGCGCGACGGCGACAAGCACCCCGGCTGCGACACGCAGCAATCCGTTCGGCAATCCGTTCGGCGATCCATTCGGCGATCCATTCGGCGATCCGTTCAGCAATCCCTTTGACATCCTCGGCTTCGCTTATTCATTGAAAGGTGCGTTGGAGTCCCTGGGCCGCCGCGGGTTCCCAGGCGCTACTGATGAGCCTTGACTGTATGCCGTACGCCCTGCGTGCGCTGATGAGGGGCACACAGAGCGCCGGCCGGCTTGATTAGGGCCGTTCGATCGCCAAGGCCACGCCTTGCCCACCGCCGATGCATAGCGTAGCCAGGCCCTTTTTCACGTCCCGGCGGATCATTTCATGCAGCAGGGTGACCAGCACCCGGCAGCCAGACGCCCCGATGGGATGGCCAAGCGCGATCGCGCCACCGTTAACGTTGACCTTGTTCATGTCCCAGCCCAGCTCCTGCGAAACCGCCAAAGCTTGTGCGGCGAAGGCTTCGTTGGCCTCGAACAGGTCAACGTCCTCTAGCGCCCAGCCGGCTTTCTCCAGGCAACGCCGGGTGGCACTGACAGGGCCGATGCCCATGATCGCTGGGTCTACCCCGGCGTTGGCATAACCGGCGACCCGCGCCAACACCGGCAGGCCCAACGCTGCGGCCTTTTCGGCGCTCATCAGGATGACCGCCGCGGCGCCATCGTTGAGCGAAGAAGCATTGCCGGCAGTGACGGTGCCATCTTTCTTGAAGGCAGGCTTGAGCTTGGCCAGGGATTCGACCGTGGTGCTCGCGCGTGGCTGTTCGTCATCGACGATTTGCAGAGCTTCGCCTTTGCGCTGCGGCACGTTCACCGGGGTGATCTCGCTGCGGAAGCGACGAGATTCGATCGCAGCCGCCGCCTTGTGCTGCGAGGCCGCCGCGAAACTATCCTGGGCTTCCCGGCTGATGTCGTATTTCTCCACCAGGTTCTCGGCGGTGATACCCATGTGATAGTCGTTGAAGGCGTCCCAGAGGCCGTCGCTGATCAGGGTGTCCACCATGGTGGCGTGGCCCATGCGCAGGCCGGTACGGGCCCCTGGCACTACATAGTTGGCCAGGCTCATGCTTTCCTGGCCGCCGGCGATGATCACGTCCGCGTCGCCGCAGCGAATGGCTTGGGTGGCCAGGTGCAGTGCCTTGAGCCCGGAGCCGCAAACCTTGTTCAAGGTCATAGCGGGCACCGCCGCTGGCAGGCCGGCCTTGATCGACGCTTGCCGGGCCGGGTTCTGGCCTGCACCAGCGGTCAGTACCTGGCCGAGGATCACTTCGTCGACGTCCGCGGGCGCTATGCCAGTGTCGCTGAGGAGTTGACGAATGACGGTCGCCCCCAGCTCAACGGCAGGAACAGTGGCTAGCGCGCCCTGGAAGCTTCCCACTGGAGTGCGCGTGGCTGCGACGATAACGACCTCTTTCATGCTCTTCGATCCTCGTTGTTATTGGTTGGCCGCTGGGTAAATGGGGCCTGGATACCGCAAGATGCGCGCATGTTGGCATATTTTCGGAAGGCGCGCCTATCCACCCAGCCGCATGCGCTGTCGCGCCCGATGTTGAGAACCATCGCGCACCGCCCAGCGCAATAGCGGGGTGCTGCAACCCAGGCCAAGGCTAACCACGCCGCGCTGCAGGGCACTCTGCTCCAGCGCAAGCATGGACGCCGCCCAAGGCGGCAACAGACCGATACCGGCATTGAGCATCAGTTGCCCCACCGGCCGCGCCAGCTGGCTAGGCGCGGGCGCCGCGCGCAGAAGCCTGGCTACCTCGTGGGTGCGCTCGTCGCAGCGCAGTTGCGGCCGCAGGCGCTGGAGATATTGCTCGACTTCCGCCCGGGACCGTGGCACCTCCCTTGCGCCCAGGCGCTCGGCTACCAAGGCGACCTCTGCGTAATACTGGTCTTGGGCTTGCCCGCTCAACAACGGATCGCGGTAGCGCAGATGCGCGGCAAGGAAACTGCTCATCTCCGCCACATGCACCCAGGTCAGCAAGGCTGGATCGCTGGCGGCATAGGGCTGGCCGTCCACGCTCCCGCTGACCTGTAGGTGAATGGTGCGCACTTTTTCGATCAGCCAGTTGGCATCGCGGGTGGAGCCGTAGGTGGTGCCGGAAACGAACTGCCCGGTGCGGCGCAAGCGCCCGAGCATATCGTCACGAAAATTGGAGTGCTCCCATACGCCGGCCAGGGCCAGGGGATGGAGCATTTGCAGCAGGAGGGCTCGGACCCCGCCAATGAGCATGGCGGTGAAGTCTCCGTGTACCTGCCAACAGACAGACCCCGGCCCAAAAAGGCCCGGGTCTCCCGGTGGCGACCGCAGGTCTAGCTGGCCTAGGGCCAGGCCCGTGAGGCCCAGCACCTGGCGTTCGACCCTGCGCCGGAACGCCTCGATCATCCGTTGGGCAAGCCTTGGGCTCAGCCGCGGTGGCGGCTACGGAAGAAGTCGATAAGGCCTTGGGTGGAAGCGTCCTCAGCCGGCTCTTCGACGTCGCCGATCAACCGCTGGTAAACGTTCTTGCCCAGCTCCTTGCCCAACTCCACCCCCCACTGGTCGAAGGCGTTGATGCCCCAGATCACGCTTTGCACGAAAACCTTGTGTTCGTACATGGCCACCAGCGCACCCAACCGGCGAGGGCTGATGCGCTCTACTACCAGCGTATTGCTCGGGCGGTTGCCAGGGATGACCTTGTGCGGCGCCAGGCGCTCGACCTCGGCTTCAGCCATACCCTTGGCGCGCAGCTCTGCTTCTGCCTCGGCGCGGGTTTTCCCCAGCATCAACGCCTGGCTTTGCGACAGGCAGTTGGCGAACAGCCATTGGTGGTGGTCGGCGACCGGGTTGAAGCTCACCACGGGGACGATGAAGTCTGCCGGGATCAGTTCGGTACCTTGGTGCAGCAATTGGTGGTAGGCGTGCTGGCCGTTGGCGCCCACGCCGCCCCAGATCACCGGGCCAGTGTTGGTCGTAACCGGGGTGCCATCCTGGCGCACGCTCTTGCCGTTGGACTCCATGTCCAGCTGCTGCAGGTGCTTGGTGATGTTACGCAGGTAGTGGTCGTACGGCAGGATCGCGTGGCTCTGCGCGCCCCAGAAATTCCCGTACCACACACCGAGCAGTGCCAGCAGCACGGGCATGTTGCGCGCGAAGGGCGCGGTCTGGAAGTGCTGGTCCATGGTGTGCGCACCGGACAGCAACTCCTTGAAGTTGGCGGTGCCGATGGACAGCGCGATCGGCAGGCCAATGGCCGACCACAACGAGTAGCGGCCGCCGACCCAGTCCCACATGGGAAAGATGTTCTCTTCCCGGATGCCGAACGCCACGGCCGCGGCATTGTTGCTCGATACCGCGATGAAGTGACGATGCAGCTCGGCTTCAGAGCCACCCTGGGCCAGGTACCAGGCGCGCGCGGCCTGAGCGTTCTTCAGGGTTTCGAGAGTGCCGAAGGACTTGGACGAAACGATGAACAAGGTGGTTTCGGCGCGCAGCTTGGCCGAGAGTTCGTGGAATTCACTGCCGTCGATGTTTGCCAGGTAGTGGCAGCGCACGCCTTTCTGACTGTAGGGCAGCAGGGCTTCGGAGACGAGTTCGGGGCCGAGGAAGGAGCCACCGATACCGATGTTCACCACGTCGGTGATGGGCTTCTCGGTGTAACCCCGCCATAGGCCGTCATGAATGCGGGTCACCAGTTCGGTGATCTGCCCCAGTACTTTGTGTACCTCGGGCATGATGTTGCTGCCGCCGACCTTGAGCTTGTCGCCGATCGGGCGGCGCAGGGCGGTGTGCAAGGCCGGGCGGCCCTCCGAGGCGTTAAGGATCTCGCCGTCGAACATCGCCTTGATCGCCTCGGAGAGCTTGACCTCATTGGCCAGCTGCACCAGCAGGTTGCGGGTGTCCTTGGTGATCAGGTTCTTGGAGTAATCGAGGAACAAGCCACAGGCGCTGAGCGAGAAGCTGCCGAAGCGCTCGGGGTCGGCGCTGAAGGCTTCGCGCATGCTGAACTGCTGCATGGCGGCACGGTGCTCTTTAAGCGCCTGCCAGGCGGGAAGGGCGGTCACGTCGTGAGGAGTGCGGTAGTACGCCATCTCTGCAAGTTTCCTTTTACTTGGTCAGCCTCTTGGACACTGTCAGGTCCGGCCAGGTTGCTTTGCGTTTTTATAGCCACCAGAGCACAAGGCGGCGCTTGGCCATAGCTTTCACGGTAACGCTTGCGTTGCCGGCTGTCTGCGCGTCAACGCAAGGGGTTTCGATACTATCTTATGTCTCATTTGCGGGCTGTGCCCGCCCTGCCCGGTCAAGCGGGTGCGTCGAGGTGCACCTGCAGGTTATCGATCAGCCGTGTAGAGCCCAGGTAGGCCGCAGCCAGGATGACCAGCTCGCGGTCTTGCGCCGTCGCCGCGCGCAGCGTATCGGCGTGGCGGATCTCGAGGTAATCCAGGCGCATGCCGCTGTCCACGATGCGCTTGCGATGCTCGGTCATCAGCGCCTGGAAGTTGCGCTCGCCTTTGCCCAGCGCGGCCGCAATGGCTTGCAGGCTGCGATAGATCGCTGGGGCGATCGCGCGCTCGGCCTGGCTCAGGTAGCCATTGCGCGAGGACAGCGCCAGCCCGTCGTCTGCACGCACAGTCGGCTCGCCGATCAACTGGATGGGCATGTTGAGATCGCGCACCATGGCGCGGATCACCGCCAACTGCTGGTAGTCCTTCTGGCCAAACACGGCGAGATCCGGCTGCACCATGTTGAACAGCTTGCTGACCACCGTGGCCACGCCTTCGAAATGCCCGGGCCGGCTGGCGCCGCACAGCTCCTGTGACAGTTCCGGAACGCTTACCCGGGTTTGCACGGTGGTACCGCCGGGGTACATCTCGGTAACCGCTGGGGCGAACAGCAGGTTGCAACCGGCTTGCAGAAGTTTTTCCTGATCGGCGGCCAGGGTGCGGGGGTAGCTGTCGAGGTCTTCGTTAGCGCCGAACTGAAGAGGGTTGACGAAGATACTGGAGACCACGAAATCAGCGCGCTGGCACGCCTTGGTCACCAGCGCCACATGGCCGCTGTGCAGGTTGCCCATGGTCGGCACGAAGCCAATACGCTTGCCCTCGGCGCGGGCACGGGCAACGGCTGCGCGCAGCTCGAGTACGGTTTTAACTGTGTTCATGCGTTGAATCCGTGTTCGCTGGCCGGGAAGCTCCCATCCTTGACGGCGCTTACATAGGCGCGAAGGGCACTTTGGATATCGGGTTGCCCCGTCATGAAATTCTTCACGAACTTAGGTACTCGCCCACTCAAGGACAGCCCCAGCATGTCATGCAGCACGAGTACCTGGCCGTCGGTCGCGGCGCCGGCGCCGATGCCGATCACTGGGATCCGTACGGCCTGGGTAATCTCGGTTGCCAGTTCACTGGGCACGCATTCGAGCAGAATCATCGCCGCGCCAGCATCCTGAAGGGCTACGGCATCGGCGCGCAGCTGGCGAGCCTGGTGTTCCTGGCGGCCTTGTACCTTGTAGCCGCCCAGCACGTTGACCGACTGAGGGGTCAGGCCCATGTGGGCGCACACCGGCACTCCGCGCTCGGTCAGCAGCCGGATGGTCTCGCCTAGCCAGGCGGCGCCTTCGACCTTGACCATGTTCGCGCCGGCCTGCATCAAGGCTGCACTGTTGGCGAAGGCCTGTTCCAGGGTGGCGCAGGCCATGAAGGGGAGGTCGGCAAGCAGGAGCGCGCCGGCATTGCCGCGTTTGACGCTGGCGGTGTGATAGGCCATCTCGGCATTGGTCACCGGCAGGGTGCTGTCATGGCCTTGCAAGACCATGCCCAGAGAGTCCCCGATAAGCAGCACCTCCACGCCGGCCTCATTGGCAGCGCGGGCGAAGGTGGCGTCATAGCAGGTCAACATTGTTATTTTTTCACCCCGGGCCTTTAGGCCGTTGAGGGTGGTCAGGGTGATCTCTGGCATGAATTCAAGTCCTCGGTCAGCCATCGCGCGGTTGGCGGGGGCTACACGTGTATCGCGGTAACGGCACGGAACTGCGTGGTGACACAGGGCAGGGCAGCCGCGCTTGCTACCGGTTTTGTGCCTGCCGGGGCCGGCAGGCCGCCTATAGTCGTGAGCCGCTCACGGGAAGTCAAATGTGGGGCGGCGGCCAGGCTGTTACCGCGTTGTTACCGGTGTGGTTACGCCAGCTCGCCCTGGCGCTCAAGGCCTTCGAACGGGCAGGCGTGCAGCAGTGCTTGCAGGCTACGGCCATCTGCCAGGATAAAACCCTCGCTGACCAGCTCGGCCAATGGGTAGAGGACGAACGGTCGGGCGTGAAGATGATAGTGCGGCACGCGCAGCCGCGGCTCGTCCAGCACCCGGTCACCGAACAGGATGATATCCAGGTCGAGGGTGCGGGCTCCCCAGCGCTCGGCACGCACGCGGCCCTGGTCGTTTTCGATGGCTTGCAGCGCATCGAGCAGCGTCAGCGGCGGCAGGGTAGTGTCCAGCGCGGCCACGGCATTGCTGTAACGAGATTGGCCAGGCAGCAGCGAGTCGCTTGCATACAGCCCAGACACCCCGACCCAAGCGCAACCGGGCAAGCGGCGAAGGCTGCCCAGGGCTTGGCGCAACTGTTCGGCCGGCTCGGTCAGGTTACTGCCCAGGCCGATGAACACCCGCTCCGGCCTGTTCATTCGGCGAAGCTGTCGCCTTTGCGGCGGCTGTTGCTGCGGCGTTTTTTACGCACCGGGGCGCCGGGCGTAGCGCTGTCTTCGCGGCTGCCCAGCTCGCGGATCAGCGTGCGGCGTTCGCTTTCCGAGGCCTCTTGGTAATCGGTCCACCATTGGCCCAGGCCTTCGGTTTCTTCCCCGGCGGTTTCGCGCAACAAGAGGAAGTCGTAGCCGGCTCGGAACCGCGGGTTGTCCAGCAATACGTCGGCGCGCTTGCCGCTGCGGCGAGGCAGCCGCTCTTGCATGTCCCAGATTTCCTTGATCGGCAGGGTAAATCGCTTGGGTATCGCGATGTACTGGCACTGCTCCGCGATCAAGTCGTGAGCCGCTTCTTGCATGGCTGGAATCGGCGGCATGCCCTTGGCTTGCAGCTCCAGCGCACGGGCGGGGAGGGCAGGCCATAGCAGCGCAGCGAACAGGAAGGCTGGGGTGACGGGTTTGCCTTGCTGAACGCGCAGGTCTGTGTTGACCAAGGCGTTACGGATCAGCGTGTGGGTATAGGTCGGGTTATGTTCGAGCGCTTCGGCACTGGCTGGGAACATCTGCTCGAACAGGTTCAGGTCCACCAGCATTTCGAAGGTGTCGGTCGCCTGGCCAGACAGGAACAGCTTGAGCACTTCCTCGAACAGCCGAGCGCCGGGAATACCCTGCAGCAGCCCTGCCAATTCGCGGATAGGCAGCATGGTGTGGCGCTCGATGCCGAAGTCCAGCTTGGCGGCGAAGCGCACGGCACGCAACATGCGCACGGGGTCTTCCTGGTAGCGCTGGCGCGGGTCCCCGATCAGCCGGATCAGCCGGTTGCGCACGTCATGCACACCGTTGGCATAGTCCAGAATGCGGTCGCTGACCGGGTCGTAGTAGAGCGCATTGATGGTGAAGTCCCGGCGTTGCGCATCTTCTTCAAGCGTGCCGTAAACGTTGTCACGCAGGATCAACCCGCTTTCGTTGCGCGAGGAGTGGTGGCTGGTTTGCTCTTCGTCTTCGGGGTGATTGGCCCTGAAGGTGGCCACTTCGATGATTTCGCGGCCGAAATGGATATGTACGAGCTTGAAGCGGCGGCCGATGATCCGGGCATTACGAAACTCGCCGCGGATCTGCTCGGGGGTGGCGCTGGTGGCGACGTCGAAATCTTTTGGCGGCAGGTTCAGCAGCAGGTCACGCACGCAGCCACCCACCAGGTATGCCTGGTAGCCGGCCTGTTGCAGGCGTTCGACGATGCTCACGGCATGGCGGCTGAACTGATGACGTTGCAGCGCATGGGCGCCGCTATTGAGCACTTCGGGGGTGCTGCGTTGATGATGGACCTGACGGGCCGGGGGACGGAAAGACTGGAACAGCTTCTTCAGCATGGGATGCACTGTATGAAGGGATGATCGGTCATACCAGGAGTGACCGCATGATGGGCGGGGATTCTAGCATTTAGTGACGAGATGGTGTAGGACGCCGCGAATGGGCTTGTAGGGAAACGACAAGGGGAGCCGAAGCTCCCCTGGAAAGTCGTTGCGTGCTCATTTTTGTTCTTGCGTGGGCTTTTTGTTTTTGTTGAGCGCCCGGCCCGTCAGGCGGTGTGCCTGGGGCTCTCCCAATTCAGGAGTAAAGAGCAAACGGATTGCTTTGAACGCCGTATTGTGCCGACCCGAAGGTCCAACCAGTTCAGGCACTGCTGCATCGCAGTTTTTGTTGTTCTCGGCCTGGTCGCGGGAAACCCGAAACAATACCTCTCCAAAAGAATCAGTTAGCTACGCCTCATGCCGTGTTGTTCTTGTTATGCGTGAGCCGATTCGTGTTGTTTTTATTGTGTTGTTAGCGCTTGTTGTTGTTCTTGTACCGTAGATATAGCAGGTGCTGTGCCAACTTTTAAAATTCTTTTATTTTCAAGGGCTTGCGATGGTGGGTAGTGGTTTTACAGCTGCGCTACACGAAAAAATCGTTACCGTATGCCCCGGCTTTGTTACAGCTGGGTAGCGGGCCGGTAACACCTGCTTACCCTTCGTTGGCCACGCTCGATTTACGCCGCGGAATTCCAAGCCGCTGACGGCGCTCCCAGAGGCATTTACGGCTCACGCCCAGCTTGCGTGCCAGCTCGGTTTCGGTCATGTGATCCTGATGTTCGAGCACGAAGTGCTGGAAGTAATCTTCCAGCGAAAGGTCTTCGGTGGGCTCGTGGTTGGCCGCCGGTTGGGCAGCCGGCGCGGTAGAAAAGTCATCGTCTTCATCGAGGGCGCCCAGCTCTATATCGATGCCCAGCAGGTCGGCGGTAATCTGTACGCTTTCGCTCAGGATCACCGCGCGTTCCACGGCATTTTCCAGCTCGCGGACGTTGCCCGGCCAGCCGTAGTGGCGAATGGCACTCTCAGCGTCCGGGCCGAACCGCATGCCCTCTCTCCCGAGCCTCGCCGCCTGGCGGGCAAGAAACACATTGGCGATTTCGATCACGTCGCTGCCGCGCTCGCGCAGGGGCGGCAACTTCAGCGCTATCACATGCAGCCGGTAATAAAGGTCTTCACGGAACTGGCCAACCTTGGCGAGGCTTTTCAGGTCACGGTGAGTGGCGGCTATCAGGCGAACGTCCACTTTTTGCGACTGCACCGACCCAACCCGGCGGATTTCACCTTCTTGCAACACGCGCAGCAGCCGTGCTTGAGCCTCGAGCGGCAACTCGCCGATTTCATCCAGGAACAGGGTGCCGCCATCCGCAGCTTCGACGAGCCCGGCGCGGCCAGCGCTGGCACCGGTGAAGGCGCCTTTTTCATGGCCGAACAGTTCGGACTCGATCAAGGTTTCTGGAATGGCCGCGCAGTTCACCGAAATCATGGTGGCCTTGGCCCGGCGTGACAGGTTATGCAAGGCGCGAGCGACCAGCTCCTTGCCGGTGCCCGATTCACCTTGGATCAAGACGTTGGAGTCGGTAGGTGCGACCTTGCGGATTTTGCCATAGAGGTCCTGCATGGGCGGGCAGGAGCCAATGATGCCGATCTCCCCTTGCGGGTTGGCCGCCGGCTTTTCACCGCTTTTCGTTCCCGGTTTTTCCCGCTCGCCCGCCGCGAACACCGGCTGGCGGTCTCGCAGGATACGGGCGACGGCCTGGAGCATCTCGTCGTGGTCGAAAGGCTTGGCAATGTAGTCCACCGCGCCCATTTTCATCGAGTCCACGGCCGAGCGCAGGCTCGCATAGCTGGTCATGATCAGCACCGGCTTGCCTTGGCCGAGCTTGATCAGCTCGGTACCGGGCGCCCCAGGCAAACGCAGGTCGCTGACGATAAGGTCGAACGAATGGATGGTGAAGCGCTCCTGTGCTTCCTGCACGGAGCCGGCTTCGCTGACCTGATACTGATTCCGTTCAAGCAGGCGACGCAAGGCAGAGCGAATGATGGTTTCGTCTTCGACGATGAGAATATGCGGCATCTGATTCGGTTCTCTCGACGGTCTCAGTTAACGGCGGACGTCGCTTCGACATGGCGGGGCAGGGTCACCCGAATACGGGTGCCAAGTTGCCTTTGTGCGTCAGCCGGGCTGTCGATGGTGATTTGCCCATAATGCTCCTCCACAATGGAATAGACCAGCGCGAGGCCCAGGCCTGTGCCTTCGCCGGGATCCTTGGTGGTGAAAAAGGGCTCGAACAGCCTGTCCATGATGTTTTTCGGTATCCCGCTGCCCTCATCCTCGACGATCAGGTCCACGGTGTGTTCGCTGCCTTCACTGCGCACCCGTACCGCGCTGCCGGCAGGGGAGGCATCGCGGGCATTGGACAGCAGGTTGATCAACACTTGCGCCAGCCGCTGCGGGTCCCCTTCAGCCCAATGGTCCGGGTCGCAGAGGTTGTAGAACTGCACTTCGAAATTGCGCCGGTTAAGGGCCAGCAGGCCGATGGCATCCTGGGCCACTTCGGCGAGGCTGACCGCTTCCTCGCTGTGCTGATGGCTGCCGGCGTGGGCGAAGCTCATCAAGGACTGCACGATGCGAGACACCCGCTTGGTCTGCTCGAGGATCTGGCTCGACAGTTCGGTGATTTCCCCATCGCCCTCGCGCTCTTCCCGCAGGTTCTGCGCCAGGCAGGCGATGCCGGTGATCGGGTTGCCGATCTCATGCGCGACGCCCGCGGCCAGGCGGCCAATGCTGGCCAGGCGCTCGGAATGGACGAGCTTGTCTTCGAGCATCTGCGTCTCGGTAAGGTCTTCGACCAGCAATACCAGCCCGCTGTTGCCGGGGGCCAGGGGTTCGTCGATGGCCGCCTTGTGCAGGTTCAGCCAGCGGGTCTGGCCATCGAGGCCCAGGCGTTGCTTGTGCAAATGCTCATCGGCCCCTTGGATGAAGCTCTGCAGCAGTTCTCGCCAAGGCTCGGCGATGGTCACCAGGCGGGAACCGACCACGCGCTGCGCGGAAATACCCGTCAGCTCCTCCATGGCCTTGTTCCACATGAGGATCTCGCGATCCTTGGCCAGCGAGCACACACCCATGGGCAGTTCTTGCAAGGTTTGCCGGTGATAGCGACGCAAGGCATCGAGTTCTGCGGCGAGGCCGGTGAGGCGCGAGTGATAGTCTTCCAGGCGGCTTTCGATGAAATGGATGTCCTCGGTCACATAGGTTTCGCCGCCCGATTTGTAAGGCAGGAAGGTTTCCACGATGTCCTGGGCAACGCTTGGGCCCATCAGCCCCGACAGGTTCGCTTCGATACGATCGCGCAACCTGCGCAGTGCATACGGCCGGCGTTCATCGAAAGGCAGGTAAAGGTCGCGCAGCGCTTGTTCCACTTCCTTCTGCGCCGCCCTGGCGCCCAGCGGCTTGGCCAGCTGGGTGGCGAACTCCTGCGGAGAGGCAGCGTGCAGCTCGCGCCGTTGCGGCCGGCGTACGTTATCCACGGCGCAGGCTTCGGCCGCGCTGCTTTCTTCAGTGCTGGCATCAGTGAACAGCGACACCAGGGTAAACAGCAGCACGTTGGCCGCGAGGGATGCGATCGCCGCCATGTGCCAACTGGTGTCGTCCAGCACGTAAATCATGTCCAGCACGGGAATATAGAAGCCGTCGACGTCGCCGATCAGCGGCATCAGCATGGTGACCGACCAGACCGCGACCCCTGCCAATAGCCCCGCGATGAACCCGCGCCGGTTGGCGGTCGGCCAGTACAGCACCGAAAGCACCCCCGGAAGGAACTGCAAGGTCGCGACGAAGGCGACAATGCCGAGGTGGGCCAGGTCCTGGCGGGTGCCAAGCATCAGGTAGAAGCCATACCCGGCCATGATGATCGCGACGATCAGGCCGCGGCGGGTCCATTTCAGCCAGCGATAGATACTGCCGCCGGCCGGCGGTTGGTACAGGGGCAACACCAGGTGGTTAAGGGCCATGCCTGAGAGCGCCAGCGTGGTGACGATGATCAGCCCGCTGGAGGCCGACAGCCCGCCTACATAGGCCAACAGCGCCAGGGCCTTGTTATTGGCAGCGATGCCTACGCCGAGGGTGAAATATTCAGGTGACGTGGTCGCGCCGAGGCGCAGCCCTGCCCACAGGATCAGTGGTACCGCCAGGCTCATCAACAGCAGGAACAACGGCAACCCCCAGCTGGCGCTGACCAGCGCCCGTGGGTTGAGGTTTTCGGTGAAGGCCATGTGGTACATGTGCGGCATCACGATGGCCGAGGCGAAGAACACCAGCAGCAGCGTACGCCAAGGCCCTTCCTGCAGAGGTGTGTGCAGCGCGGCCAGGGCCATCTGGTTTTGCAGCAGCCACAATTCCAGCTGGTGCGGCCCACCGAATACCCCATAGAGGGCATACAGCCCGAGCCCGCCCAAGGCAATCAGCTTGATGACCGACTCAAACGCGATGGCGAACACCAAGCCTTGGTGCTTCTCCCGGGTGGCGATGTGGCGGGAACCGAAGAAAATGGTGAACAGGGTAATGAGCGCGCAGAAGCTCAGTGCCACCCGATCCTTGACCGGTTCCTGGGTCAGGATGCTGATCGAATCCGCGACCGCTTGAATCTGCAGCGCCAGCAGCGGCAGCACTCCCACCAGCATGAACAGGGTGGTGAGTGCGCCGGCCCAGGTGCTGCGGAAGCGGAAGGCGATCAGGTCTGCGAGTGAGGAAAGCTGGTAAGTGCGGGTAATTTTGAGGATCGGGTACAGCAACACGGGCGCCAGCAGAAAAGCCCCGGAAACTCCAAGGTAGCAGGCCAGGAACCCATAGCCGTATTCATAGGCCAGGCCAACCGTGCCATAGAAGGCCCAGGCGCTGGCATAAACCCCCAGCGACAGTGTGTAGGTCAGGGGATGGCGAATGATCGACCGCGGGATCAGCCCGCGCTCGCTCACCCAGGCCACGCCGAACAGCACCAATAGATAGGCGGCGCTGATCAGGATCATCTGGGTCAGGCTAAAGCTCATCGGCATCTCTCTGGCTTTGCAGGATAAAAGTGACCACGATGAGAATCAGCCACAGCAGGTAGGGGCGATACCAGGCGCCGGTGGGTTCGATCCACCAGTCCATGATGGCCGGGGAAAACAGGTAGATGCCGACGACCAGCAGCAACACCAAACGATAGATATACATGCTGGCCTCATCGCCTCGCGGTCGGCTGGATGGCACGCCCCGTGGGGCTGCCCGGATGGTAGCGGATGCCTGTTCGGCTGCCTACCGGCGCCCGCCTCGAGTTCAACGAAGCTGCGCTTCGGCCAGGGTTCTGGCCCGAGGTAGCGCCTCGACCCGCCAGTGCCTGACCGCCCAGGCGAGGATGTCTTTGGGTGCGGCGCTGTCCAGGTCGGTGGATGGGCGCTGGCCAAGGGTGCGCAAGGCGCGCAGCAGCTGAGCCCGGGCGTCGTCCGTCGTGAGCGGCGCCGAGCGGTAGCGCTTGCCGAGCTTGTGGCCGTCGGGCTGCACCAGCAGCGGAACATGCAGATAGCTCGGCGCGGGCAAACCCAACAGCTCTTGCAAATAGAGTTGGCGCGGGGTCGAGTCCAGCAGGTCGGCGCCCCGCACGATGTCGGTCACCCCTTGCGCGCCGTCGTCGAGCACCACGGCCAGTTGGTAGGCATAGAGGCCATCTCGCCGGCGGATGATGAAATCCCCGACTTCGTTGCCCAGGTGTTGCTCAAAGCGGCCTTGCAGCCGGTCCTCGAAGCCATAACGTAGCTCGGGCACCCGCAACCGAATGGCGGCACCCTCAGGGGCGTGGCCCGCATCCCGGCAGAAACCTGGATAGATGCCGCCGAAGGATTCCAGGGTTTTGCGCGAACAGGTGCAGGCATAGGCGAGCCCTTGCTGCAGCCAGCGGTCTATCACAGCCTGGTAAAGCCCATGGCGCTCGCTCTGGTAGACCACTGGGCCGTCCCATTCGAAACCGTAGTGTTCAAGGGTGGTCAGGATGGCGTGCTTGGCGCCAGGCATTTCCCGTGGTGGGTCGATGTCCTCCATGCGCAGCAGCCACTGCCCACCTAGCGCGCGGGCATCCACGAAGGACGCAACGGCGGCAACCAGGGAGCCAAAGTGCAGCAGGCCACTAGGTGTGGGGGCGAAACGACCGATACGGGGGGAGGGCATCATGGGCAGGCCATAGGTATGCCGGCAACGCCAGCCAGGCAGGGGCGCGCGCAGAGGGCGCCCCGGCGCAGATCATTTGCCGATCTGCTTTTCCTTGATTTCAGCGAGGCTCTTGCAGTCCACGCACATATCGGCGGTAGGACGCGCCTCAAGGCGGCGGATGCCGATTTCGATACCGCAGGATTCGCACCAGCCGTAGTCTTTGTCTTCGATCAATTGCAGGGTCTTGTCGATCTTCTTGATCAACTTGCGTTCACGGTCACGGGCGCGCAGTTCAAGGCTGAACTCTTCTTCCTGGCTAGCTCGGTCAGCCGGGTCCGGGAAGTTGGCAGCCTCATCCTTCATGTGGTCCACGGTGCGGTCGACTTCCTGCATCAACTCCTGTTTCCATTGATTCAGGATTTTCGTGAAGTGAGCCCGCATCGCATCGTTCATGTACTCCTCACCCTTTTGTTCCTCATAGGGTTTGAAGCCGCGAACGAGCTCAGTGCTGTGTTGCTGGTTTTCATTGGTGGGCATGAATGACCGCCTCTCGCTCTTCTAATCCACTGCGCGGGATGATCCATCTCCGGCGCCCGCCGGCCCCGCGACTGCAAGCGGGCGAACTTACCAGATCGAATCGGGGTGCGCCACTCCCGGTTGTCTAGCCTGATTTGGCATTTGCAAGGGGGTTCGACATCCGCGGCAGCCATTCATTCAACGGCACCGGAAACCGCGCATTCCAGGGAATGGTTGCCGTAGAATCAGCCTTTGCCAGGCAACCCGAGATAGCCACATGGCCAAGCCTTACAGTGCGCGTAGCCGCGCGATCGAACCCTTTCATGTGATGGCCTTGTTGGCGCGCGCGAACGAGCTACAGGCCGCCGGCCATGACGTGATTCACCTTGAAATCGGCGAACCGGATTTCGTCACCGCAGCCCCCATCGTGGCGGCGGGGCAGGCGGCGCTTGCCGCTGGCCACACCGGTTACACCGCCGCGCGTGGCCTGCCAGCGCTGCGCCAGGCCATCGCAGGTTTTTATGGTCAACGCTACGGGCTGGACATCGACCCTGCCCGGGTGATGGTCACGCCAGGCGGCTCGGGCGCGCTCCTGCTGACCAGTGCGTTGCTGGTCGATCCGGGCCACCATTGGCTGCTGGCAGACCCAGGCTACCCCTGCAACCGCCACTTCCTGCGGCTCGTCGAAGGTGATGCCAAGCTGGTGCCGGTAGGCCCTGCTGATCACTACCAGCTCAATGCGCGCTTGGTTGCGGAGCATTGGGATACCCAATCGGTGGGGGCGCTCGTAGCATCTCCGGCCAACCCGACCGGCGCGGTGCTCGGCCTGGGCGACTTCAGGGCACTCAGTGATGCCCTCAAAGCCCGTGATGGCCATCTGGTGGTGGACGAGATCTACCACGGGCTGACCTACGGCATGGATGCACGCAGTGTGCTGGAAGTGGACGATTCAGCGTTTGTGCTCAATAGCTTCTCCAAGTACTTCGGTATGACGGGCTGGCGCCTGGGCTGGCTGGTCGCGCCGCCCGAGGCGGTTCCTGAGCTGGAGAAGCTCGCGCAAAACCTTTACATCAGCGCCCCGAGCATTGCGCAACATGCCGCGCTCGCCTGCTTCGAGCCCCAGACCCTGGAAATCCTCGAGCAGCGCCGGGAAGCGTTCCGGCAGCGGCGCGACTTCCTCTTGCCTGCGCTGCGCGGGCTTGGTTTCGATATCGCCGTCGAGCCTGAGGGGGCGTTCTACCTATACGCCGACATCAGCCGGCTAGGGGGTGATGCCTATGAGCTCTCCCGCTTCTTCCTTGAGGAGGAGCACGTTGCCTTCACCCCAGGGCTGGACTTCGGCCGCCACCTGGCGCGCCAGCATGTACGCTTCGCCTACACCCAAGCCCTGCCGCGCCTGGAAGAAGCGGTGGAACGTATCGCCCGCGGCCTGCAACGGTGGCAGGGCTGATGCAATTCGATCCTCCTCTAGAGGTGGGCATTCTGCTGCGCCGCTATAAACGCTTTCTGGCTGACGTGCAGCTTGCCGATGGCAGCGAAATCACTCTGCACTGCCCTAATACCGGATCCATGCTCAATTGCATGCAGCCGGGTAGCCGGGTGTGGTTCAACCGTTCCAACGACCCAGCGCGCAAGCTGCCAGGAACCTGGGAAATCGTCGAAACCCCTCAAGGCCGGCTGGCTTGCATCAACACCGGGCGCGCCAACCGAGTGGTGGAAGAAGCGCTACTGGCCAATGCGATCCCGGAACTGGCCGGCTTTACCGCGCTTCGCCGCGAGGTGCGCTATGGCGAAGAGAACAGCCGAGTGGATTTTCATCTGCAATTTCCTTCAGGCGAGGCATTCGTAGAGGTTAAAAGCGTGACCTTGGGGTTTGACGGCACCACCGTGGCCGCCTTCCCGGATGCGGTCACCCAGCGTGGCGCCCGTCATTTGCGCGAATTGGTTACGTTGGCCAAGCGCGGCACGCGGGCGGTCCAGTTGTTCTGTGTAAACCTGACAGGCGTGGAGGCGGTGCGTCCGGCTGACGAGATCGACGACGCCTATGCCCAGGCACTGCGAAATGCCGCTGCAGAGGGCGTCGAGGTGTTGGCCTATGGGGTTCACCTTACGCCCGAAGCGATTTTCATCGACCGCCGCCTGGCGCTTCATCTGGACGGATAACCTGCGCAGCGCAGGTGCCGAAGTAAATCGCGAGCAAAAAAAGACCCGGCAAGAGCCGGGTCAATAACCGTGATTAGCCTGATGAGGAGATAAGCTGAGTCCGAACCACCGGGCTGCTTATCGGCTGATCTCGCGATCAGTTGTGCTAATCATAACTATTCTCATTTGAGAGTCAAGTGCATTTTCAAATTCATTGCCCATCCAATCCCGGGCTGGTCAACTGACGATTCAACACATTGATTTTCTTCGCCATGCTTTCGATCAGGCTGTGCGCAATACGAGGGTTGGATTGGGTCATGGCAAGGAACTGATCCTTCGGAATCAGCATGACGGTGCACGCCGTGCTGGCGATAACGGTGGCGGTGCGCTTCTCTTCCGTGAACACCGCCATTGCGCCGAAGATTTCCTCTTTCGCGACGTCCCCTACCTTCAGGCCATCCACGAATACCTCCGCATGGCCATCGATAATGATGAACACATGGTCCGGCTCGTCGCCCTGGCGGATCAATACCTCTCCCGCGGCAACATGCTTGAAGCCGCTGGCGCTGCGATATTCAGGCTGTTTCAAGCGAGTCACCGCTTCGGCCAGCAGCCAGGCATGGCCTCCCAGGTAGTCTGCCAGCAGCGCACCTCGCCCGTTGGCACACACCTGCGCCAGGGCATTATCACGGTCATATGAAACCAGGCGCAGTGGCGCGGCTGCCTGGTATTGGCAGTTGAAGCCTACGGGCGCAGGGGCAAGGTTGAGCAGGTCGCCTTCGCTAAGGTAGAACAGGCTGCGTTCATTGAGGCTGACATGCACCAGCCCCGCCTCGATCAAATAAAGCCGCCCGGCCTCTAGATGCGCGTCCAAAGAGGTGCCGGCGGGCACCTCCAGCGCTTCGCCTTCAGGCTGCGTATCGTCCAGAAGCTGGGCCGGAATGCCCTGCAGCCTGTTGATCCATTCTTCGGCGTAGGCCGACTGCTCCCCAACTACATACATGATTCGGTCTCGGGCCTCGCAAATTAGCGCGGCGGGTCAGGTTTTCTGGCGCGCAGGTGATAGCGCCTCCAGCGCTTTGTTCAGCGCCTCTTTGCGCTCGAGCGGTACATCGTTCCAATGGACGCCCAGTAACGCGCCCTCAATGGCATACAGCAACACTTTCGAGGCCCGGAAGCCTCGGGTTTTCACTGCCCGGTAAGCGTCGACCGCGCCCAGACGACGTAGGTCGGCCGCGCTATGAATGCCAACGGCATGCAGCCATTGGGCGGACGTTTTACCGAGGTTTCGCAGGTCCTGTAGCTCGTCGTTCATCCACGCTCCTTACCGGGGCGGCCACGCTGCGGCCTAGCGCAGAAGTTTAGCGGCCCTGGATCATTTCGTTCGGTAGCGAAGCCGGGTACCGAAATTGACCGACATGAGAATCTCGTCGGCGCTGAGTTCTGGCGGAAAGTAAGCGCCCGAAATCTGTGCATGGGCCAGAGAAGCCCCTTCCAGGCGAGCGCCGCGAAAATCTATGCCGCGCAGGTCTGCTGAACGGAAATAGGCATCGCTCAGGTCCACGCCCTCGGCATCGAGATTGCGTAGATCCAGGCCGCGAAAGTCACCACCGGAGAAGTCCACCGCGCCGGCCCGGCGCTTTTCTTCGTTGAATGCCTGGATGTTTTCCTCTCTGACGAGCGCAAAAAGGGGCGAAGCAATCAGCCTGGGCTGGGTCATGGCAGCATCTCCGTTGAGAAAGTGGCGCCATCATAATGACACCACCCGGATTCCGAAGGTGTGGACTGGTTCACGCCCCGCTCAGATCAAAGCCCCGGTAGTCGCTGGCGGATGGTGTCCAGCAGGGCGTCGACGCTTTGGGCATCATGCGTGGCCACGCTTCGGGCTGCCAGCCGTTCCTCCCCGGAAAGCGGGTCGCGGTTGCGTTCCTGGGTGGCAATGACCTCAAGCGTTGCGTCCGAAGGGTCCCGCTCATGCAGCTGAGCTTGGCGCTGGCTCAGCCAGCTCTCGATAATGGCTTGCGGCGCTGCGCAGTCGAGGATGATGAACGGTACGCCACGAGCCTGTGCGATGGCTTGCGCCGCAGCGCGTTGGGGCTGCTTGAGGTAAGTTGCGTCCAATACCACGGGGAAACCAGCGCCCAATACCGTGCCCGCGAGTTGATGCAGCCGGTCATAAGTCGCTTCGCTGGCCTGCTCGCTATACAGGGCGTTGCTGTCTCCCGGCTCGCTTTCGGGGAACAGCCGCTTACGCTCCACATCGGAGCGAAGACGAATGGCACCCAACGCCTCTACCAGGCGCAAGGCCACATGGCTTTTGCCCACGGCGGATACACCGCTGGTGATCGCCAGAAAACGAGAAGGGATTGCGCTGTAGCTTTCCGCGAGGGTTGCATAGTTGCGGTATTGGCGCAGCGCGGTCTTGCGTTGCAAGCCGTCCGCGTTCGCCGGCATGCTGAACAGCGCTACCTTCGCACGGACCATCGCCCGATAGGCCTTGTAGAAATTAAGCAACGGCAGCCCGGCATAATCACCGGTCAGTTCCAGGTAGCGGGTTACCCAGCGGCGGGACAGGCACTTGAGGCCGCGGTCTTCCAAGTCCATGGCGAGGAAGCCGATGTCGGCGTACACATCCGTCATGCGGAAGGGTTCATTGAATTCGATGCAGTCGAAGATCACCACCTCGCCGCCTATCAAGGTAGCGTTGCCCAGGTGCAGATCGCCATGGCACTCGCGAATGTAGCCGCTGGCCTTGCGCTCCTGCAGCAAGGGCAGCAGGCGATCGTATTCGGCCCGGGCCCAGGCTTCGAGCGCCTCGAGCTGGGTCAGGTCGGCCCGATCGGAAAGGAAAGGCCGGATCTGTTCGAAGTTTTGCAGTACCGGCGCCATCACGCTTTCCGGCGAGCCTTCGCTGCGGTCGGCGGCTACCCGAGGGGCGGCCTGATGGAAGCGGGCGATTTGCCTGGCGATCGAGTCAATCTCCGTGCTACCTAGCTCGCCGTTCGCTTGCAGGGTGCTCAGCAGCTGGCTTTGGGGAAACTGACGCATTTTCAATACATAGTCGATCGCCGGGCCGTCCCCGCCAAGCACTGGCTCGGTCTCGCTGCCGGTGACCGCCAGGACTTCCAGGTATAAGCCGTGGGTCAGCCGTTGGTTGAGGCGCAGTTCTTCCTGGCAGAAATGCTCGCGCGCGGCCAGGGTGGTGAAGTCGAGGAAACCGAAATTGACCGGCTTTTTCACCTTGTAAGCGTATTCGCCCGTCAGGATGACCCAGGAAATGTGCGTTTCGATAAGCTCGAAAGCTTCAACCGGGTGCGGGTAAAGCGCCGGGTTCTGCAGCGCAGCTATGAGAGCTTGACTCACGGGAAATCCTTATGCGGTCGAGGGGCATTGCTGATCATTATGGCGGCTTGGGGCGGTGCTGCAAACCGCAACAAGGTTTCTGTTTGCAGGTGCGCAAACTGCGTATAATCCGCCGCCATGACACGTAGCCGATCCCCCCGCAAATCCTCTCGTTCCTCTGCAAGTCGTGCCCGTACCTGGCTCGGTTGGGCCTTGAAGCTCGGCCTGGTGGGCCTGGTCGCCCTTGCCGGGGTAGCTATTTACCTCGATGCAGTGGTGCAGGAGAAATTCTCCGGCAAGCGCTGGACCATCCCTGCCAAGGTATACGCACGGCCCCTGGAGCTGTTCGTCGGGCAGAAGCTGGAGCTCAAGGACTTCCTCACTGAACTGGACGCGCTGGGCTACCGCCGCGGCAACGCCGTCGACGGCCCGGGGCAGGTCGCGGTTGCAGGCAACACCGTTTCGCTTAACACCCGCGGCTTCCAGTTCTATGAAGGGCTGGAGCAGGCTAGGCCGGTGCGGGTGCGTTTTTCTGGCGACTATGTTGCCGAGCTCAGTGGCACCGGTGGCGACAAGCTTCCGGTGGTGCGCCTCGAGCCTCTGCTAATTGGCGGCATTTATCCCAAGAACCTTGAAGATCGCATTCTCATCAAGCTGGACCAGGTGCCGCCGTATTTGGTCGAAACCTTGGTGACGGTCGAGGACCGGGATTTCTATCACCATTTCGGCGTGTCGCCCAAGTCCATTGCGCGGGCGGTTTATATCAACGCGTCATCTGGGCAAATGCGCCAGGGCGGCAGTACGCTCACGCAGCAGTTGGTAAAGAACTTTTACCTGACTAACGAGCGCAGCCTGAGCCGCAAGCTGACTGAAGCGATGATGGCCATGCTGCTCGAGGTGCACTACAGCAAACAGGAAATCCTCGAGGCCTACCTCAACGAAGTATTTATCGGCCAGGACGGGCAACGCGCCGTTCACGGCTTCGGGCTGGCCAGCCAATTCTTCTTCAGCCAGCCGCTGTCGGAGCTCAAGCTGCATCAGGTGGCGCTGCTGGTGGGTATGGTCAAAGGGCCTTCCTATTACAACCCGCGCCGTTATCCGGACCGTGCGTTGGAGCGCCGCAATCTGGTACTCGACCTCTTGCAGGAGCAGGGGGTAGCCTCGGCGGACGCCGTGGCGGCGGCGAAGAAAATGCCGCTAGGTGTTACCCAGCGCGGCAGCCTCGCCGACAGCTCCTTCCCGGGCTTCCTCGATCTGGTCAAGCGGCAGCTGCGCGAGGATTATCGCGACGAAGACCTTACCGGCGAAGGCCTGCGTATCTTCACCAGCTTCGACCCTATCCTGCAGATGAAAGCCGAAGCGGCGGTCAGCGAGAGCTTCACACGGTTCTCCGCCCGCAAGGGGGGCGATGCGCTGGAAACGGCCATGGTGGTAACGAATCCAGAGAGTGGCGAGGTTCAGGCATTGGTAGGCAGCCGCCAGGCGGGCTTCGCTGGCTTCAACAGGGCGTTGGATGCGGTGCGGCCGATTGGCTCGCTGGTAAAGCCGGCCATTTATCTCACGGCGCTAGAAAAGCCCAGCCAATACACCCTGACCAGTTGGATCAAGGACGAGCCCTTCTCGGTGAAGGGCGCCGATGGCCAGGTGTGGACCCCGCAAAACTATGAGCGAGGCTCCAACGGAACCATTTTCCTCTATCAAGGCCTGGCTCACTCCTACAACCTGTCGAGCGCTCGGCTTGGCCTGGACCTGGGAATCCCCAATGTGTTCAAGACCCTCGGCAAGCTTGGCGTCGACGTGGATTGGCCGGCCTATCCTTCGATGCTGCTTGGGGCTGGGGCACTGACGCCGATGCAGGTGGCCACGGTCTACCAGACCATCGCCAATGGCGGCTACAACACTCCCATGCGCGGTATTCGCAGCGTGCTGACTGCCGAAGGTCAACCGCTCAAGCGCTACCCGTTCCAGATCCAGCAACGTTTCGATCCTGGCAGCATCTATCTCATCCAGACGGCCATGCAGCGCGTGGTTCGCGAAGGTACCGCGCGGTCGGTGTATAACGTACTGCCCTCGTCGCTCAACCTTGCCGGCAAGACCGGTACCACCAACGACTCACGCGACAGTTGGTTCGCAGGGTTCAGCCAGGACCTGTTGGCCGTGGTATGGATGGGCCGCGACGACAACGGCAAAACGCCTTATACCGGGGCGACGGGTGCACTGCAGGTGTGGACCAACTTCATGCGCAAGGCCGACCCGCTACCACTGAATATGGCGGTGCCAGACAACATCGTACTGGCTTGGGTGGATGCCCAGACTGGCCAGGGGTCGGCCGAAGGCTGCCCCAACGCGGTACAGATGCCTTATATTCGTGGCAGCGAACCCGCGCCCGGCGTGGCGTGTGGTGGCGGCACCGATTCCCCGGCCGCCCCAGTGATGGACTGGATCAAGGGTTGGTTGAATTGATTGAGGAGCTGACGTGAACAAGTGGTGGTTTCCAATGGTGACGGCGGCAGTGCTGTTGCAAGGCTGCGCCAGCGTCCCGCGTGGATCGATTCCCGTCGTCGACCAAGGGTCGGCGGTGTCCAACAGCGAGCGGGTGTCGGCGAAACGTAACGGGACCTATCGTGCGCCAGCCGCTCCTGCACCGGTGCAGGCGATGCCCGAAGACAGCGGCGTTACCGTGATGGTCCCAACGTCCAGCGCGCCTATACAGGCAAGCGCGGCCCCTATCAGTACCAGCCCAATCACTCCGGGCCCCGTCACCAGCGGCCCGGCCTATTCCGCTCCAACGCCGGCGCCGGGTGTTCCCTCGGGCAGCCTTTACAATTCCGCCAGCGTTGCGCCCAGTGGCATTCCCTCGGCAAGCCAAGCCAGTGGCGGTTTGGCCGCGGACGAACAGTTGGATGGGCCAGTGCTGGCATTGTTGACCACTGCCCAGCAGCAGCAAGGCGGTGGAGACCTCAACGGCGCGTCGTCGAGCCTGGAGCGGGCCCAGCGCATCGCACCGCGTGAGCCCCAGGTGCTGTTCCGCCTGGCGCAGGTAAGGCTTGCGCAAGGTGATGCGGCCCAGGCCGAGCAGTTCGCGCGCAGGGCCCTGAGCTACGCCAATGGCCGGCCAGACCTCCAAACACGACTCTGGGAGACCATCGCCCAGGCGCGGGAAAAGCAGGGCGACGCCGCCGGTGCTGCCCTGGCTCGCCAGAACGCACGGGGTTAGCTGCCATGGACAGTCGCCTTCCGGCAATTGCCGACCAGCTCTTGCTGATCGAGCAGGCGCTACGCCAGGCCGGTTGGTGGGCCGATTCGCCGCCCAGCGTCGAAGCCTTGGCCAGCCCCGAACCTTTCTGTATCGATACGCTGCAGTTCGAAGAGTGGCTGCAGTGGATCTTCTTGCCGCGGATGAAGCTGATCGTCGAGAACGGGCTAGCGCTGCCGGACGCCTCGGGCATCCTGGCGATGGCTGAGATGATCTATGTCAACCGGCCAGGCGAAGCCATTGCGCTGATGGCCTCGCTGCGGCGGTTCGATCTGCTGATCTCGGGCGAAACCCAAGCCTGATATAGCGAAGAACCCCAGGGATCAGTGGCACTGATCGGCGATTGCCTTGCGGGTTTCGCTGATTTTTGCCTGGCGCTCCTCTTCGGTGAGGCGCCGCAGTTCCCCATCAACCTCTTGGCGTACCCTCGGGTTGTTATTCAACTGGGCAAGATTCGTCCGTGCCTGCTCGCAGAATTCCTTGGTCTTTTCTTCCTGCTCGGCCACCTGCTCGCGGACCTTCGCATTCGCGTCCTTCTGCTCCGGATCGTTATCTACGTCGTCGTCATCTGCATTCGCGGGGGCCTTGCCAGGGCTGGCTGGCGGCGGAGCATGGGTGTCGATAGGCGTGGCGACCTGCCCGGTGGGTGGCTTGGCGTCAAAGTGGGGAATGCCGTTGGCATCGATCCATTTGTACACCTGAGCCGCTTGCAGCGACCCCATTGATACCAGCATCAGGCTGGCTACCAGGCATCTAAGGCGCATGACCGCTCCGTTCGTTCAAGGGGGCTTTGGGCAAAATTACCACAGAAGAAGAAAGGCAACAGATCACTTGACTTGAGAAAGGCTATTCACAACAATCCAAAGTCCGCTGTGAAGGTGCTGCCAGAAGCAGACCCGCTCAGCAGATCATGAGGCGCACACCCGCGCCGACCTGTTACACCCGCAACGCGTTACCTCGCGCTGGGTGGGAAACCCCCGCAACATTTGGGGAAGTCCCAATACTTGCTCAGTCAGTGCTGACGTAGTCGGCGACCACCGTCGCTCATGCTCTGCTTGGCAGTAAACCTAATGGACCCGCCTTCCTAGGCGGTATTCTGGCGTTTTAGAGGTGAACAACGTGGAGCTCTTATCCGGCGCTGAGATGGTCGTCCGCTTTTTGCGTGACGAAGGTGTCAAGCACATCTACGGGTACCCAGGCGGTGCTCTCCTTCATGTTTACGATGCCTTGTTCAAGGAACCCGATGTCGCGCACATTCTGGTTCGGCATGAGCAGGCTGCCACCCACATGGCGGATGGTTATGCCCGTGCTACCGGCAAGGCCGGCGTAGTACTGGTCACTTCCGGCCCAGGCGCTACCAACGCAATTACCGGTATCGCCACCGCTTACATGGACTCGATCCCGATGGTCGTGCTGTCAGGCCAGGTGCCGAGCACCATGGTCGGCACCGATGCTTTCCAGGAAACCGACATGATCGGTATTTCCCGGCCCATCGTGAAGCACAGCTTCATGATCAAGCATGCTTCGGAAATCCCCGAAGTGCTGAAGAAAGCCTTTTATCTCGCCGAGTCTGGCCGCCCTGGCCCGGTAGTGGTCGATATTCCCAAAGACATGACCAACCCGGCGGAAAAGTTCGAGTACGTATATCCCAAGAAGGTCAAGCTGCGTTCGTATTCGCCGGCAGTGCGTGGGCATTCCGGGCAGATTCGCAAGGCTGCCGAAATGCTTGTCAGCGCCCGGCGACCAGTCATTTATTCCGGTGGCGGTGTCATCCTGGGCGGTGCTTCGGCTCCGCTCACCGAACTTGCACGGCTGTTGAACGCGCCGGTGACCAACACCTTGATGGGCCTGGGTGGTTACCCAGGCACGGATCGCCAGTTCATCGGCATGCTGGGAATGCACGGCAGCTATACCGCCAACCTGACCATGCACCACGCTGATGTCATCCTGGCCGTTGGCGCGCGTTTCGATGACCGTGTTATCAACGGTGCCGCCAAGTTCTGCCCCAATGCCAAGATCATCCATGTGGATATCGATCCGGCGTCCATTTCTAAAACCATCAAGGCCGATGTGCCGATCGTAGGGCCGGTTGAAAGCGTGCTGACCGATATGGTCGCTGCCTACAAGGAACTCGGGCAGACCCCGGACAAGGAAGCGGTCGCCAGTTGGTGGAAGCAGATCGACGAGTGGCGCGGCGAGCGCGGCTTGTTCCCTTACGAACACGGCGACGGGCAGATCATTAAACCGCAGACCGTGATTCGTACGTTGTGGGAAGTAACCCAAGGTGATGCTTTCGTCACTTCCGATGTTGGCCAGCACCAGATGTTCGCGGCGCAATACTATCCGTTCGACAAGCCTAACCGTTGGATCAACTCGGGCGGCCTCGGCACGATGGGGTTCGGCTTCCCCGCCGCGATGGGCGTGAAGTTGAATTTCCCAGAGAACGACGTGGCGTGCGTTACCGGGGAGGGCAGTATCCAGATGAACATCCAGGAGCTGTCCACCTGTATGCAATACGGCTTGCCGGTGAAGATCGTCAACCTGAACAACGGCGTATTGGGCATGGTCCGCCAGTGGCAGGACATGAACTACAGCAGTCGCCACTCGCACTCGTACATGGAATCGCTTCCAGATTTCGTCAAGCTTGCAGAAGCCTACGGGCACGTAGGTATGCGTATTACCGACCTCAAAGACCTCAAGCCGATGATGGCCGAAGCCTTTGCCATGAAAGATCGCCTGGTGTTCCTGGATATCCAGGTCGATACCAGCGAGCACGTCTATCCGATGCAGATCAAGGACGGCGCTATGCGTGACATGTGGCTGAGCAAGACGGAGCGGACCTGACCATGCGGCATATTATTTCCCTGCTGTTGGAAAACGAGCCCGGCGCGCTCTCGCGCGTGGTCGGTCTGTTCTCGCAGCGCAACTACAATATCGAGAGCCTGACCGTTGCGGCCACCGAGGACCCTACGTTGTCGCGCTTGACGCTGACCACCATCGGTCATGATGAAGTCATCGAGCAGATCACCAAGAACCTCAACAAGCTGGTTGAGGTAGTAAAGCTGGTCGACCTTTCGGAAAGCGCACATATCGAACGCGAATTGATGCTGGTAAAGGTCAAGGCCACCGGCGCTCAGCGCGCAGAGGTCAAGCGCACTACCGATATCTTCCGCGGGCAGATCGTCGACGTCACCAGCAGCGTGTACACCGTGCAGCTGACCGGCACCAGCGACAAGCTCGACAGCTTCATTCAGGCCATTGGCACCGCGTCGATTCTCGAAACCGTGCGCAGTGGCGTCACCGGTATCGCGCGCGGCGACAAAGTCCTCAGCATCTAACCACCTATTTTGCAGATGGCCTCAGGGCCAGGATAACCAGGGGAATTTCATGAAAGTTTATTACGACAAAGACTGCGACCTGTCCATCATCCAGGGCAAGAAAGTCGCCATCATCGGTTACGGTTCCCAGGGCCACGCCCAGGCGTGCAACCTGAAGGACTCCGGTGTCGATGTCGTTGTTGGCCTGCGTAAGGGTTCGGCGACCGTCGCCAAGGCTGAGGCCCATGGCCTGAAAGTGACCGACGTCGCCAGCGCCGTCGCCTCCGCCGACCTGGTGATGATCCTGACTCCGGATGAATTCCAGTCGCGCCTGTACAAGGACGAAGTGGAGCCGAACCTCAAGCAGGGCGCCACGTTGGCCTTCTCCCATGGCTTCGCTATCCATTACAACCAGATCGTCCCGCGTGGCGACCTGGACGTGATCATGATCGCGCCGAAGGCTCCAGGCCACACTGTGCGCTCTGAGTTCGTAAAGGGCGGCGGTATCCCAGACCTGATCGCGATCTACCAAGACGCCTCCGGTAATGCCAAGAACGTTGCACTGTCCTACGCTGCGGGCGTCGGTGGCGGCCGTACCGGCATTATCGAAACCACTTTCAAGGACGAAACCGAAACCGACTTGTTCGGTGAACAGGCCGTACTGTGTGGCGGTGCTGTCGAGTTGGTAAAAGCTGGCTTCGAGACCCTGGTCGAAGCTGGCTACGCCCCGGAAATGGCTTACTTCGAGTGCCTGCATGAGCTGAAGCTGATCGTCGACCTCATGTACGAAGGCGGTATCGCCAACATGAACTACTCGATCTCCAATAACGCCGAATATGGTGAATACGTCACTGGCCCGGAAGTCATCAACGAAGAATCTCGCAAGGCCATGCGTAACGCGCTCAAGCGTATCCAGGATGGTGAATACGCCAAGATGTTCATCGCTGAAGGCGCTGCCAACTATCCGTCCATGACGGCCCGCCGTCGCAACAACGCGGCACACGGTATCGAAGTCATCGGCGAGCAGCTGCGCTCGATGATGCCTTGGATTTCTGCGAATAAGATCGTCGACAAAGCAAAGAACTGATTCAATTCAGTGACCCCGAAAACGCGGCCCCGGCCGCGTTTTTTCGTTTCGGCCGCAGCCTTCTGGTATAAAGCTGCAACGTTTGTGGGCGAACCCCCGTCCCAGACGCCTGTCGATATTTTTCACACGTTGCAAGGTACTGTTTATGAGCGAACGCCCCGAAGAGCCGAACACGGCCCCCGACGCCGATAGCCTGCTCCCTGTCGACGAGCACGTTGAAGAGGGACAGGATGCCGAAGGGCGCAAGGTCCGCCATCGTGGCATTTACTTGCTCCCCAACCTGTTCACTACCGCTAACCTGTTCGCCGGTTTCTATTCGATCATTAACTCGATCACTGCGCAGAGCGCATTGAGCGCTGGCAACTCAGTCGATGCCGTCAAGTACTTCTCATTTGCCGCCATCGCGATCTTTGTCGCCATGGTGCTCGATGGGCTGGACGGCCGCGTGGCGCGTATGACCAACACCCAAAGTGCATTCGGCGCCGAGTACGACTCGCTTTCGGATATGGTGGCCTTCGGTATGGCGCCAGCGCTCCTGGCGTTTGTCTGGGCGTTGGGCGCAATGGGCAAGGTCGGCTGGATGGTGGCATTTATCTACGTGGCTGGAGCGGCCTTGCGCCTGGCGCGCTTCAATACCCAGGTAGGCAAGGCAGATAAACGTTACTTCATCGGCCTGGCTAGCCCGGCTGCAGCGGGTGTAGTGGCCGGCACCGTATGGGCACTAAGTGACCTGGATATCCCGGGAGCCAAGCTCTCGTTCCTGGTTGCCATCCTGGTCGCGGGTGCGGGTATGTTGATGGTCAGCAACATCAAGTACAACAGTTTCAAAGAGCTAGACCTTAAAGGGCGCGTGCCTTTTGTAGCGATCCTGGCGGTTGTGTTGGTGTTCGCCGTCGTGTTTATCGACCCTCCGAAGATCTTGCTGCTCATTTTCGTTGTCTATGCAGCCTCGGGCCCCGTACAACATTTGTTGCGTCTCCGTCGGCACAAGTGAAATAAACCGAGGCACACTCCGTCTCACGGTATTGGAACTGTGTATGCGGAGTGTGCCCCATGATCTTCAAGGTTACCCCGGCGTCGGCTTGCCATGAATCCGATGTCACTCCCGAAGCTATCTATCTCTCCCGGCGCGCACTAATGGCCGGTGGGGTGGCGCTCGCTGCCGGGGCGGCGCTACCCGCCTGGGGTGATGCTGCTCAGCCTTCTGCCTATGAGGGTGTCGAGCCTGGTCGTGCGCCGGCCTGGTTTCAGGCCAAGCTCGACGACACCCGCTGGCAGGCCGTTACTGCTTCGGGAGAAAGCATCACTCCGTTCAAAGATGCCACTCACTACAACAACTACTATGAGTTCGGTACGGACAAAGGCGATCCGGCTCAAAATGCGGGTAGCTTGAAGACTGAGCCATGGTCCGTCGTGGTGGACGGGGAAGTGGGTAAGCCAGGCAGGTACAACCTCGAAGACTTCGTGAAGCCGTACCGGCTCGAAGAGCGGATCTACCGCCTGCGCTGCGTCGAGGCGTGGTCGATGGTCATTCCATGGTTGGGCTTTCCTCTGGCAAGCATCCTCAGCCAGGTCCAGCCAACTTCTCGCGCTCGCTATGTGCGTTTCGAAACGCTGCAGGATCCAGCCACCATGCCCGGTCAACGGTCGAGCTTCTCCTATATACAGTGGCCATACGAGGAGGGCTTGCGGCTGGATGAAGCCATGCATCCACTTACCCTGATGGCCGTGGGAATGTATGGCCGGGAACTGCCAAACCAGAACGGCGCTCCGTTACGTCTAATCGTCCCTTGGAAATATGGTTTCAAGGGGATCAAATCTATCGTTCGAATCAGTTTGGTTACTGAACAACCGCGCACTACCTGGCAGGGGATTGCACCTCAGGAGTATGGGTTCTACGCCAACGTCAATCCGCAGGTGGACCATCCGCGATGGACGCAAGCCCGGGAACGCCGCTTGCCGAGTGGGCTGTTCTCCCCAAATGTGCGAGAAACTCAGATGTTCAACGGCTACGCAGAAGAAGTGGCGCCGCTGTATGCCGGGCTCGACCTGAAGGTGAATTATTGATGCGTTATCCCTGGTTTCGACTAGTCATCTTTCTCTTCGTAGCCGTGTGGCCGGTGCTGTGGGTATATCAAGCCTGGATGTTCGCGCTGGGGCCGGACCCAGGCAAGGTTTTGCTTGAGCGGCTTGGCCTGGGCGCCCTGATCATGCTGCTTATTACGCTGAGCATGACACCGTTGCAGAAGTTGACCGGCTGGAGTGGCTGGATCGTGGTGCGGCGACAGCTGGGCCTGTGGTGTTTTGCCTACGCGGCGCTTCACTTGGTGGCCTACCTGTTTTTTGTCCTTGGCTTCGATCTCGGGCAGCTCACCGTTGAGCTTCGCAAACGGCCGTACATTATAGTAGGGGCGCTGGCCTGGCTGATATTGCTGGCCCTGGCGGTAACGTCGAATCGAGCCAGTCAACGCAAGCTTGGGAAAAAGTGGCTGAAATTGCACAAAGCTGTATATGCGGTGCTTGGGCTGGCCCTGCTGCATTTTCTTTGGGTGGTGCGCGCGGACTGGCGGGAATGGTCGGTCTATGCCGCTATTGGCGCTCTATTGATGCTGCTCCGCTTGCCCGCCATAGCTCGTCGGCTTCGCCGAAAGGCAAATAAACAGTCTATTTTCAAAACAAGCGCTTGACGCCCCTTCGAAAGCCCTTATAATGCGCCCCACTTCCAGCGACAACGGAACGGCAAACTCCTTGTAAATCAGAGGGTTG
>NZ_JANZKJ010000015.1 GCF_025642975.1 Pseudomonas sp. RIT-PI-S | reverse complement strand
CGGGCCTGAGCCTGGCGTCCGAGAAAACCGCCTACGGCCTGAACGAATACGCCCGCCTCGATGAAATCGACCTCGAGGTCGCGGCCAAGCTCGATACCGGCGCCATCACCGCTTCGCTCAGTGCGCGTGACATCAAGCGCTTCAAGCGCGACGGCGAGTCCTGGGTGCGCTTTTATCTCGCCATAGACGAAGCCCACCAACACCCTATCGAACGCCCCCTGGCGCGCATCAGCCGGATCAAACGCCGGGCTGGCGACTATGATCCTGATGCGGGCAAGCATTACACGGCGCGGCCGGTAATCGCCCTGAGCGTGTGCATGGGCAAGGTCAAGCGGCGAATAGAGGTGAACCTGACCGACCGCAGCGCCTTCCAATACCCGCTGCTGATCGGCTCCGAGGCGCTCATGCGTTTCGATGCGCTGGTCGATCCCGCCTTGAAATACACCGCCGGCAAGCCCGCCTGCGGTCCCGAAGCTTCCACCGCCGAGTAGCCCGAATGCGTTCCCTGACCCTACATCTGAAGCTGCTGATCCTGATTCTGCTGCTGCTCGGCGCCGGCATCACGGGCTATCAGATCTTCGTGCTCGGCATTCCCGTTTCCGAGGACGAAACCGACGACCTATGGAACATCGATGCCAAGGTCGAGTTCGTGCCTACGCCCAAAACACCGGTGAAGGTGCAGATGTTCGTGCCGCCGCTGACCAGCGACTATGTCAGCCTCAACGAAAGCTTCATCTCCAACAACTATGGCGTGAGCGTCAACCGCATCGACAGCAACCGCAAGGTCACGTGGTCGTCCCGGCGCGTGTCCGGTAACCAGACGCTGTATTACCGCCTGGTGTTGACCAAGCGCTACAGCAACGAGAAGCCCAAGTACAAGGGGCCGCTGTTCCGCGACAGCCTGGTGCTCGAAGGCCCGGAGAAAATCGCCGCCGAAGCGTTGCTGGCCCCTATTCGCCAGCATTCGGCGGACGTCGAAACCTTCATCAGCGAAACCATTCGCCGGGTCAACAACCTCAACGACGACAACGTCAAGTTGTTGCTCGCCGGGGATCCCTCCCCGCAACACAAGGCCAGCGTGGTCGACCTGCTGCTGTCCATCGCCCACGTGCCCATGGAACGGGCGCATACCCTGCGCTTGGTAGCCGATCAACCGCAGACCCCCGAGCTGTGGCTGCGCAGCTTCAATGGCAGCAAATGGCTGTACTTCAACCCGGACACGGGCGAGCAAGGCCTGCCCGCTGACCGCCTGCTGTGGTGGACGGGCGACGAGCCGCTGGTGGCGCTGGAAGGTGGCAAGAAGGTGACCGTGACCTTCAGCCTCAACAACAGCGAAATGAACGCCATCCGCCTGGCCAAGCTCACCGACGAGAGCACCGACGCGGACTTCCTCGAATATTCCCTGTACGGGTTGCCACTGCAAACCCAACAAACCTTCATGGTGATGGTGATGATCCCCATCGGGGTGCTGGTGATCCTCATCCTGCGCAACCTGATCGGCCTGCAGACCCTGGGCACCTTCACCCCGGTGCTGATCGCCCTCGCCTTCCGCGAAACCCAGCTGGGCTACGGCATCGTGCTGTTCACCCTGATCACCGCGCTGGGCCTATTGCTGCGCTCCTACCTGGAGCACCTCAAGCTGCAAATGCTGCCGCGGCTGTCGGTGGTGCTGACCTTCGTGGTGGTGCTGATCGCCGCCATCAGCCTGCTCAGCCATAAGCTGGGCCTGGAGCGCGGCCTGTCGGTGGCGCTGTTCCCCATGGTGATCTTGACCATGACCATCGAGCGGCTTTCCATCAGTTGGGAAGAGCGTGGCGGCGCCCATGCCATGAAGGTGGCTGTCGGCACCCTGTTCGCCGCTTCCCTGGCCCACCTGCTGATGAACGTGCCGGAGCTGGTGTACTTCGTGTTCACCTTCCCGGCGGTGCTCTTCGTGCTGGTGGCGTTCATGCTCGCCATGGGCCGGTACCGCGGCTACCGGCTCACCGAGTTGCTGCGCTTCAAGGCTTTCGTCAAGGACGGGGAGGACGCCGCCTGATGCTTGGCCTGATCAAGACCTGGAAGGCCTTGCAGGCCCGGGGCATCATGGGCATCAACCGGCGCAACGCCGACTACGTGCTCAAATACAACGACCGGCGCCTCTACCCTATCGTTGATGACAAGATCATCACCAAGGAGCGCGCCATCGCTGCTGGCATCCAGGTGCCGGAGCTGTACGGCATCATCTCCATGGAGAAGGAGATCGAACGGCTCGACGAGATCGTCGGCGACCGGCCCGACTTCGTCATCAAGCCCGCACAGGGCGCCGGCGGTGACGGCATCCTGGTGATCGGCGACCGCTTCGAGGACCGCTTCCGTACGGTGTCCGGCAAGATCGTCAGCCGTGCCGAAATCGAATATCAGATATCCAGCATCCTCACCGGGCTGTACTCCCTGGGCGGCCACCGCGACCGCGCCCTGATCGAATACCGGGTCACGCCAGACCCGATCTTCAAGAGCATCAGCTACGAGGGCGTACCGGACATCCGCATCATCGTGCTGATGGGTTACCCGGTCATGGCCATGGTGCGGCTGCCCACGCGCCAGTCCAACGGCAAGGCGAACCTGCACCAGGGCGCCATTGGCGTAGGGGTGGACCTGGCCACCGGGATCACCCTGCGCGGTACCTGGCTCAACGGCATGATCAGCAAGCACCCGGACACCACCAACGAGGTCCAGGGCGTGCAACTGCCCTACTGGGACGGGTTCATGACCCTGGCCGCGAGCTGCCACGAGCTGTGCGGCCTGGGCTATATCGGGGTGGACATGGTGCTGGACCAAAACAAGGGCCCGCTGATCCTGGAGCTCAACGCGCGCCCAGGCTTGAACATCCAGATCGCCAACGACTGCGGGCTGGCCCACCGAACCGAAGCGGTGGAGGCGCATCTGCAAGCGTTGCTGGCCGATGGCCGCAGCGAAACGCCGGCCGAACGCGCGCGCTTCGCCCAAGAAGCGTTCGGTCACGTGCATCCATGAATGGCTGGAGCGCGCAGGCCATGGGCACTACAATCGGCGCCCCTGCGTAAGCCGCCGACCTGCCCAATGCCTAGCTGCAGCCTGCACCCCTTGCCCTACCTGGCCGACCCGGCCGGCTATTTTTCCGCCGTGCGCCACGCGCCCGGCGCGGTGCTGCTCGACAGTGCCAGGCCAGTGGCCGAACGTGGCCGCTTCGACCTGCTCAGCGCCTGGCCCCTACAGACCTTTATCCCCGCCGTGGGAGAAACCGGCGAAGCGTATCTCCACAGGCTCCGCGCGGGGCTGGCGAGCCTGGGGGCGGCAGACCTTCCCGAAGGTTGCGAGTTACCCTTCGCCGGTGGGCTGATCGGCTACTTGGCCTACGATTTCGGCCGCCGCCTGGAGCACCTGCCGGCCACCCGCGAAGCGCAGTTTTCCTTGCCGGACGCCCAGCTGGGGCTCTACAACTGGGCCCTGGCCAGTGACCACCAGCTGCAACGCAGCTACCTGGTGTTCCACCCTTCGTTAGCGCTGCCCGAGCGCCAGCGGCTGATCGCCCTCTTCGCCCAGCCGGCCCCTCGCCTGCCGCAAACCTTCAGCCTGACCGAAGCCTTTGCCAACGAGGTGAGCGCACCGGCCTACCAGCGGGCCTTCGCCCAGGTGCAGGCGTATATCCGCGCCGGAGACACCTACCAGATCAACCTGACCCGGCGCTTCGCAGGGCGCTGCCAGGGCGATCCCTGGGGTGCTTACCAAGCGCTAAGGGCAGCCTGCCCTACGCCCTATTCAGGCTTTATGCAGGTCGATGCCCACACCGCCATCCTTAGTCACTCTCCGGAACGCTTTATCCGGGTACAAGGCACCGCGGTGGACACCCGGCCGATCAAGGGCACCCGGCCGCGACGCGAAACGCCAGAGGCAGATGCCGCCGAGGCCGCGGCGCTGCTGGCCAGCGAGAAGGACCGCGCGGAAAACCTGATGATCGTCGACCTGCTGCGCAACGATCTGGGCCGCAGCTGCGCACTCGGCACGGTCCGGGTGCCGGAGCTGTTCGCGCTGGAGTCTTACCCCAACGTTCATCACTTGGTCAGCAGCGTGATCGGGCAGCTGGCACCGGGCAAGGATGCGCTGGATCTGCTCGCGGGCAGTTTCCCGGGCGGGTCCGTCACCGGGGCGCCGAAGATCCGCTCCATGCAGATCATCGACGAACTGGAGCAGCAACGCCGCGCCATCTATTGTGGGTCGCTGCTTTATCTGGACGTGCGCGGCAACCTCGACAGCTCCATTGCCATCCGCACGCTGCTCATCGAACAGGACCGGATTGCCTGCTGGGGCGGCGGTGCCGTGGTGATGGATTCGCGCGCCGAGGACGAGTACCAGGAGTCGCTGATCAAGGTGCAGGTACTCATGGCCACCCTGGCCGCACTCCAGAGCGACCCAGCAATCGGCGACGCAATTTGATACCCTTTTGCCCATTCGAGCGCTCGAAGCGCCAGCAACCTGGAACCGCCTGATGAACCACCCTTTCGACGTCGCCGAAGCGGCGGCCAGCTATGCCGGCAAATCCCCTCAGGACGTGCTGAAACTGGCGTTCGAGCACTTTGGCGATGACCTCTGGATTTCATTCAGTGGCGCCGAGGACGTGGTGCTGCTGGACATGGCCTGGAAGCTGAACAAACACGTCAGGGTCTTCACCCTGGACACCGGCCGCCTGCATCCGGAAACCTACCGGTTCATCGAACAGGTGCGCGAGCACTACAAGATCGCTATCGAAGTGCTGTCTCCGGAACGTGAGCCGCTAGAAGCGATGGTCAAGGAAAAAGGCCTGTTCAGCTTCTATCGCGATGGCCACGGCGAATGCTGTGGCATCCGTAAGATCGCACCGCTGCGACGCAAGCTCACCACCGTCCGCGCCTGGGCCACGGGCCAGCGCCGCGATCAGAGCCCTGGCACGCGCAGCCATGTGGCTACGGTGGAGATCGACAGCGCGTTCTCCACCCCCGAGAACACTTTGTACAAATTCAACCCGCTGGCGCAGATGACCAGCGAAGAGGTGTGGGGGTATATCCGCATGCTCGAACTGCCCTACAACAGCCTGCACGAGCGCGGCTTCATCAGCATCGGGTGCGAGCCCTGCACCCGCCCCGTGCTGCCGAACCAGCACGAACGCGAGGGCCGCTGGTGGTGGGAAGAAGCGACCCAGAAGGAATGCGGCCTGCACGCTGGGAATCTGATCAGCAAAGCGTGAGGCCCCGCACGTAGCAGCACGGCTTGCCGGCGATCGGCGGGGTTTGGCGTAACTCCCCACCGCGGCCAAGCCCGGCTGCTACAGGAGCGGCATCACCCCGCGCCTAGCAGCACGGCCGGCGACCCGCCATTAGCGGCGCATCAGTGCACCGGCAATTCGACCCCGTCGAAGAGCTCTTCCAGCTCCTGCTTGTTGTGACAGGCAATGGCCTTGGCCATGACCTCACGGGTCAGGTGCGGGGCAAAGCGCTCGATGAAGTCGCACATGAACCCGCGCAGGAACGTGCCTCTACGGAAGCCGATCTTGGTGACACTGGCTTCGAACAAGTGATCGGCATTGAGCACCACCAGGTCGCTGTCGAGCTTGGGGTCAACCGCCATATGAGCAACGATTCCCACGCCCAGGCCCAGGCGCACGTACGTCTTGATCACGTCGGCATCGGCCGCGGTAAACACCACCTTGGGGCTGAGGCCGCGATGGCTGAAGGCTTCGTCGAGCTTGGAGCGGCCGGTGAAGCCGAACACGTAGGTCACGATCGGGTGCTCGGCGAGCAATTCCAGGGTCAGCTTGGGCAGCTTGGTCAGAGGGTGGCCCTGAGGCACGACCACACAACGGTTCCAGCGGTAGCACGGCATCATGATCAGGTCGCCGAACAGCTCCAGGGCCTCGGTGGCGATGGCAAAGTCCACGGTGCCATCGGCGGCCATCTCAGCGATCTGCATCGGCGAACCCTGGTGCATGTGCAGGGCGACCTCGGGGTACTGTTTTATAAAGGCACTGATCACCGGCGGAAGCGCATAACGCGCCTGGGTGTGGGTGGTGGCGATGGACAGCGTGCCCTTCTTCTCGTTGGAAAATTCCTGGGCGATCTGCTTGATGCTCTCGACCTTGCGCAGGATTTCACCGGCGGTGTTGATGATGCGTTCGCCGGCCGGGGTCACGCGGGTCAGGTGCTTGCCGCTTCGCGCGAACACCTCCACGCCCAGCTCGTCCTCGAGCAGGCGGATCTGCTTGCTGATCCCGGGTTGCGAGGTGTAAAGGCTCTGCGCCGTGGCGGAGACGTTCAGGTCATGGTGAGCGACTTCCCAGATATAGCGCAGTTGCTGAAGCTTCATTCGCGACCCCCCAAGGCCCAAAAAGCCGCCCCCCGCTTGCAAGTGAAGGAAGTAACGGCAACGGATATAACTATATTGATGGACGAAGAGAGAATCTAGAACATTTTGCCAAGATGTTTCAGGATTTGCGCCGCCCCAGCGCTTGATTGAGCGGAACCAAGTACACGGGTGCCTCGGCCAGCTGCAAGACCCGCACCGCCGTCCGCCCCAGCGGCAGCTCCGCCTCTATAGCCCGGCTATGGCTACCCAGCACGAGCAGATCGACCTGCAAGCGGCGAGCCTGGTCCAGGATGACTTCCGCCGGGTCCCCCTGCCGCACGCGAACGGCGCGAATCAGGTCCAGGTCCCGCTCGCCGTCGGCCAGATCCTCGCAAAAGTTATCCAGAACTCGTTTTTCGATGTTGGCCAGCATCGCGTTGACGCCGCGACCGTGGAGTTCGCTCAGGGTGGGGCCGTCCAGATAGCTTTGCAGCACCGACTCGGCAAAGCTGCCCATCGGCTCCACCGCATGGATTACGTGGAGTTCGGCCTCGAACCTGCGCGCGAGCGCTAAGGCGTGCTGCAATACGAGAGGTGCGTAAGCGCCCAGGTCGGTGGCGTACAACATCGAACGGATCATCGGTGCTCCCGCGCCGCCCTGATCGGCGGCAATCTGCCCAAGTCTAGCAGCGGCAAGGCAAAGCGCAGGGGCATCCCATCGGCAGCGGCGCCGCTTCGGTGGGCCGGCGCCTGCCCAAAGGGCGCCGGCAGGCATTGTAGAATGGCCGCCGAACGCGCTAAGGTTCGGCACCCGCGCTTACCGCCAGCCCCGGTCGCGCCTGAACCGCCTGATGACGAGTACCACCATGGCCGATTTACCGATCAACGACCTGAACGTCGCGTCGAACGAGACGCTGATCACCCCCGATCAACTCAAACGCGACATCCCGCTGAGCGAGGCCGCCCAAGGCACAGTCGCCACCGGCCGGGAAGTGATCCGCAACATCCTTGATGGCAAGGACCACCGCGTCTTCGTGGTGATCGGCCCCTGCTCGATCCACGATATCGAAGCCGCGCACGACTACGCTCGGCGCCTGAAGGCCCTGGCCGAGGAAGTCTCGGATACCCTTTACCTGGTCATGCGCGTGTACTTCGAGAAACCGCGCACCACGGTAGGCTGGAAAGGGCTGATCAACGACCCTTACCTGGACGACTCCTTCAAGATTGCAGACGGCCTGCACATCGGCCGGCAATTGCTGCTCGACCTGGCCGAGATGGGCCTGCCGACCGCGACCGAAGCGCTGGACCCCATTTCCCCCCAGTACCTGCAGGACCTGATCAGTTGGTCGGCGATCGGCGCGCGCACCACCGAATCGCAAACCCACCGGGAAATGGCCTCGGGCCTGTCTTCGGCGGTAGGCTTCAAGAATGGCACCGACGGCGGCCTGACCGTGGCCATCAACGCCTTGCAGTCGGTTTCCAAGCCGCACCGCTTCCTCGGGATCAACCCGGAGGGTGGCGTATCGATCGTCACTACCAAGGGCAACGCATACGGCCACGTGGTACTGCGCGGCGGCAACGGCAAGCCCAACTATGATTCCGTGAGCGTGGCCTTGTGTGAGCAGGCGCTGGAAAAGGCTGACATTCGCCCGAACGTCATGATCGACTGCAGCCACGCCAACTCCAACAAGGACCCAGCCCTGCAGCCGCTGGTGATGGAGAACGTCGCCAACCAGATCGTCGAGGGCAACCGCTCGATCATCGGCCTGATGGTGGAAAGCCACATCAATGCTGGCGCCCAGGGGATTCCCAAAGACCTTTCGGACCTCAAGTACGGCGTGTCGGTCACCGATGCCTGCATCGGTTGGGAGACTACCGAAAGCAGCATTCGCGCGATGCGCGACAAGCTCAAGAGTGTGTTGCCAGGTCGCGGCCGCGCCTAGCAGGTAGACAGATAAAACAACGCCGGGCAACCCCGGCGTTTTCTATTCTGCGGCAGCGCTCAGATGTTGGCGCTGCGGCGCTGATGCCGCTCCATGTAACGCTCGACGTAGGAGCACGACGGAATGACCGTATAGCCCATGCTATCGGCGTATTCCAAGGCCTTTTCAGTAAGCGCGGCGGCGATGCCCCTGCCGCGCAGGGCACTTGGCACGAACGTGCGGTATATATCCAGCGTCTGCTTACCCAGGTCCATATAGGTCAGGTAAGCCCGATGGCCGTCCACGTTGGTCTCGAACTGATGACCTGCCTGGTCGTGATGGATGGACAACGCCTCGCTCATTTCGAATCCTCGCGGGTCTTGGAATTAGATCCCTACCATACCGCTGTTTAGTCGCCGTTGGAACTGCCCTGAGCGTCGCCGCCATGGCGATCCGTCGACTGGATCAATGTAACGCCGCCGGCGAACCCTTGGCGCGCTGCATATCTAGACGCTCGAGGACAGTAAAAGTCACCGCAAGTTCACAACTAAGCGCAAGTTGCAAAAGTGTAGAACGAACACCGCAACTTGCCGGCAACTGCCAGCGATGCCGCTCGCCCCCTTTGGGCACTTACCCGCCACGCCTTGCGGCAGAGGGGTCTGCAGGGCCGATTTTTTAACGCTTCTTGCGTAGTCTCAGTTTACTTACTACAAGTAATGAGTACTATGTACGCCGGCTATTTTCTCGACCTCGAGCGATGGCTACTAAATAGAAAGTCCTTTTGAAGGGGAACACGATGAACAACGTTCTGAAATTCTCTGCTCTGGCTCTGGCTGCCGTTCTGGCTACCGGCTGCAGCAGCGCGTCCAAAGAATCCGAAGCTCGCCTGACCGCTACCGAAGACGCTGCCGCTCGCGCACAAGCCCGTGCCGACGAAGCCTATCGCAAAGCTGACGAAGCTCTGGCCGCCGCTCAGAAAGCCCAGCAGACTGCAGACGAAGCCAACGAGCGCGCCCTGCGCATGCTCGACAAGGCTAGCCGCAAGTAATCCTTCGGGACACCCGGCGAAAAAAAAGCCGGCCTACTCATCAGTAGGCCGGCTTTTTTATTGGGCGCTGCAGGGACCTTCGAAACCAGCGCCGAGGCTCGCCCCTGCGCCTTAGAGGCGGTCGCTCTGAGGGGCGGTCGAGATGGCCGGGCCGCCAGGGGCACCTATCACCACAGGCATGCCGTCTTCAGCCCCGATCACATCGCGCACGCTATCCCAGTTCACACTGGTTTGGGTGGACAGGTCCTTGCGGTTGAGCAACGCATTGATGACGGCGGTGTGCTTGTCTTCGCCCGACGGGGCGCCCTGGGCATCCAGCGGGGTGTGCGCCTCCAGGTAGATCTGCCCGCCACTGACACCAAACTTGTAAGGCTCATTGATGATCCGCACTGGCGTGCCCACCGGTACCAGGGTGGACAGCTCCAGCACGTTTTCGTTGTACATCCGGAAACAGCCATGGCTAGTACGTGTGCCGATACCGAACTTCTTGTTGGAGCCGTGGATCAAGTAACCAGGCAGCCCGAGGGTGAACTTGAACGGCCCGAGCGGGTTGTCCGGCCCTGGCGGCACCACGTTAGGCAGTGGATCGCCGTCAGCGGCATGCTCGGCCTTGACCGAGGCGGGGGGCGTCCAGGAGGGGTTGGCGGTCTTGGCAATGATCTTGGTACTGGCCACCGGCGAACCCCAGCCTTCGCGGCCAATACCCAGCGGATAAGTGCGAACTACGTTCTGCCCTTTCGGGTAATAGTAAAGGCGGTATTCGGCCAGGTTGATCACGATCCCTTCCCGCGGCCCCGGCGGCAGGATGAAGCGGGTGGGCAACACGATCTCGGTACCCGCCTTCGGCAGCCAGGCGTCCACGCCCGGGTTGGCCGCCTGCATTTCCTGATATCCCAGGTCATAAGTTTCGGCCAGGTCGGCGAAGGTGTCTTCGTATTTGGCGATGACGGTCTGCACCTGGCCGACGATGTCCTCGCCGGGGGCGGGCAATGGAAACTCCAGTGCCACCGCGGGCCCCGCCACGAGGACTGCGGCCAGGGGAAGGCAACGGCTAAAGGCAGGGAAGCGCGGCAACATCCGGAACATCCTTAATGCAATAGGACCAAGACATAAACGCGCGATTGTACACCGCGCCCAGCCACGCCGGGAACGCCGGGGCCCAACGGCGCTCACGGGTAATCGTTCTGCAGGCCAGGCCACACCGGGCGGGTTCCTTTGCGCTGGGCAAACAGGATGGCGCGGCACAGCGGGCACAGGCGGGTGTCGCGAAAGATCCCGCGGGCGACGTTCTGCCAGCGCGGCTGCGCCGGCAGCAAGCCGCCGCAGAGGGTACGGTCGATCGAGCCGCCCAGCTCCAATTGCCGGGCCGCCAGGTGAACGCGCACTTCCTGGCAGGCGAACAGGTCGAGCTGTTCGTCGGGCTCGATCAATTGGTAAGCGAACAGGGACCAGGCGGGACGTGGCATCGGGGGCTCCGGAAGGGGGCGCAACCTTAGCTCAAAGCCCGCCCGGAGAAAAGCGTCAAAGCAGTGGTTTCAGGGCCGGCCAGACATTTTCCAGCAGGCGTGGCTGCGCCTCGGCCCTGGGATGAATCCCGTCCTCCTGCATCAACTGCGCAACCCCGCCCACGCCGTCCAGCAACGACGGCACCAGCGGCACCTGCTTGTCCGCGGCAACCTGCTGGTACACGTGACTGAAGGCGTTGATATAGGCCGGGCCATAGTTGGGCGGCAGCGGTACTCCCAGCAAGAGCACCTGGGCACCGCTGCTTCGGGCACGGTCGATGATCCACGTAAGGTTTTGTTGCAATTGCGCCGGTGGCTGCCCACGCAGCCCATCGTTGCCACCCAACTCGAGAATGAGCAGGTCCGGCTTGTTCGCCGCGAGCAGCGGTTCGAGCCGCGCGCGCCCATTGGCACTGGTATCGCCGGTGATCGAGGCATTGACCACCTGATCGGCGTAACCCTGTTCACGCAGGCGTTGTTGCAGCAGGGCGACCCACCCCTTGGAGGTATCCAGCCCGAAACCCGCACTGATACTATCGCCCAGCACCAGCACGGTGCCGGCCCCTGCTGCCTGAGCCATGCAGACCGCCCACAGCGCGGCGGCCACTTTCCACACTCGCATCGGAATCTCCATGAGCGCAAGCATTCTTACAGCGCGGAACCTTAGCAAAGTGGTCCCTGGCGCGGAAGGCGATTTGCACATTCTGCACGCCTTGTCCCTGGACCTGCGGGCCGGCGACAGCCTGGCCATCGTTGGCGCCTCGGGCTCGGGCAAGTCTACCTTGCTGGGGCTGCTGGCAGGGCTGGACCAGCCCAGCGCCGGCGAAGTGACCCTGGCCGGGCACGGCCTTGCCGGGCTGTCCGAAGATCAACGCGCTCAGGTACGGGCGGAGCACGTCGGGTTCGTGTTTCAGTCGTTCCAGTTGCTCGAGAGCCTGACCGCCCTTGAAAACGTGATGCTGCCCCTGGAGCTGCACGACCGCGCGGACGCACGGCAGCAAGCCGCCACCCTGCTCCAGCGGGTGGGCCTGGGTGAGCGCCTGAGCCACTGGCCCCGGCAACTGTCTGGCGGCGAACAACAACGGGTGGCCATCGCCCGGGCGTTCGCGGCGGAACCCAGCGTGCTCTTCGCCGACGAGCCCACGGGCAACCTGGATACCCATACCGGCGAGAAAATCACTGACCTGCTGTTTGCCCTTAACCGTGAGCGTGGCACCACCCTGGTGCTGGTGACCCACGATGAGCGCCTGGCCCAGCGTTGTGCGCGCCGGATCCGCCTGGAGGCCGGGCATCTCGTTGCCACGGAGCAACTCTGATGACGGCAGGCCCGCGGCAACGGGGTCGGCTCTGGCGGCTGGCGGCCCGCCAGTTATGGCGAGAAGCCCATGCCGGCGAACTGCGGGTGCTGTTCTTTTCCCTATTGATCGCAGTGGTCGCCAGCACGGCGATCGGTTATTTCGGCGCGCGGCTCAATGCAGCCATGCAGCTACGCGCTACCGAGTTCCTGGGTGCCGACCTGGTGTTGCAAGGCAGCGCCCCCGCGCGCCTGGAGCAACTGCGCACCGGCCGCGACCTGGGGCTGGAGCACGCACAGGTGGTGGAGTTCAGCAGTGTGGTGGCCACCGACCAGGCCATCGAGCTGTCCAGTGTGAAAGCGGTGGACAGCCACTATCCCCTGCGCGGCCAGTTGCGCAGCGCCGCCGAACCCTACGGCGAGGAAACCGAAGGCGGCGCGCCCGGGCCCGGCGAGGCATGGGTGGAGCCGCGGCTGCTCAGCGCGCTGAATCTCAAGATCGGCGATAGCGTGGACATCGGCTTCAAGCGCCTGCGGCTCGCCCGGGTGCTGACCTACGAGCCTGACCGTGCTGGCAACTTCTACAGCCTTACCCCACGAGTGATGATCAACCTCGATGACCTGCAGGCGACCGGCGTCATTCAACCTGGCAGCCGAGTGACCTTCCGCGACCTCTGGCGTGGCGACGCCGCCAGCCTGGGTCATTACCGCGAGCTGGTAGATGTGGGGCTGGACCCGAGCCAGGCCCTGCGCGATGCCCGAGACAGCAACCGGCAGGTAGGCGGCGCGCTGAGCAAGGCCGAACGCTACCTGAACATGGCCAGCCTGGTCGCGGTACTGCTCGCCGGCGTGGCCGTGGCGCTGTCCGCTGCCCGCTTCGCCGCCCGCCGCTACGACGCCAGCGCGCTGCTGCGCTGCCTGGGGTTGTCTCAATCCGAGGTGCTGTGGGTGTTCTCGCTGCAGCTGGCGATGCTCGGCCTGGTGGCATCGGTCGCTGGCGCGCTCATCGGTTGGCTGGCACAGTTCGGCATCTTCGCCTTGCTTCACGGCTTGCTGCCCAGCGTGGTTCCCGATGGCGGCGCCTGGCCGGCTTTGGCGGGCATCGCCACCGGTATGGTTGCGCTGGCTGGCTTCGCCCTTCCGCCGCTAGCCGCCCTTGGCCGGGTGCCTCCCTTGCGGGTGCTGCGCGGCGACCTGTTGCCGCTGCCTACTCGCACCTGGGTGATATACGGCAGCGCGCTAGCGGCCCTGGCACTGATCATGTGGCGGCTGAGCCTGGACCCCCTCCTCACCCTGGCCTTGCTCGGCGCCGGCACGCTGGCCGCGCTGCTGCTCGGTGCGCTGCTGGTGCTAGGCCTGCGCCGCCTGCGTGGGGCCCTGGCCGGCGCGGCCCTGCCCTGGCGGCTGGGCGTCGGGCAACTGCTGCGCCATCCCTTCGCCGCCGCCGGCCAGGCCCTGGCCTTCGGGCTGATCCTCTTCGCCATGGCCCTGGTCGCCCTGCTTCGGGGTGAGCTGATCGATACCTGGCAACGGCAGCTGCCGGCCGATGCGCCTAATTACTTCGTGCTCAACGTTCTACCTGCAGAGCGCGATGCATTCGCCGCCCGCCTGCACAGCTATGGCGCGGTCAGCGCTCCGCTGTACCCGATCGTTCCCGGGCGCTTGACCGCGATCAACGGCCAGCCGGTGGGCGAGATCGTAGCCGAAGACAGCCAGGGCCAGCGGGCGACCCAGCGCGACCTCAACCTGACGTGGGCGGCGGACCTGCCCGAGGGCAACCACCTGCTGGCCGGGCAGTGGTGGGGGCGTGAGCCCGAACCTTCGCCTGGCCAACTGCCTGGTGTCTCGGTAGAGCAGCAACTGGCCCAGAGCCTTGGCGTAAGCGTGGGCGACAAGCTGACCTTCACCGTGGCGGGTGCCGTGAGGGAAACCCGTGTCGCCAGCGTGCGCGAGGTCAGCTGGGACAATTTCCAGCCCAACTTCTTCATGATCTTCGAACCCGGCACCCTGCAAGACTTCCCCGTCACGTACCTGACGAGCTTCTACCTGGCCCCTGGGCACGACGACGAGATCGTCAGCCTTGCCCGCGCCTTCCCGGCCATGACCCTGTTGCAGGTGCAAGCGTTGCTCGAGCAGCTGCGCAATATCCTTGCCCAGGTAACACTCGCCGTGGAGTACGTGCTGGTGTTCGTGCTGGCGGCGGGCTTGGCCGTGTTGTTTTCGGGGTTGCAGTCCACCCTGGACGAACGCATCCATCAGGGCGCCCTGCTCCGCGCCTTGGGCGCCGGCCGTGACTTGTTGGTACGGGCACGACGGATCGAATTCAGCGTGCTGGGCATTGCCAGCGGCGTGTTGGCGGCGATAGCGGCGGAAACCGCCAGCTGGGCGCTTTACCGGTTCGCCCTGAACCTGCCGTGGCATCCCCATGCCTGGCTATTGCTGCTGCCGCTGCTGGGCGCGCTGCTGGTCGGCGCAGCGGGCGTGGTCGGCACCCGCCGAGCACTGACGGTCAGCCCCTTGAGGGTGTTGCGCGACGGTTGAGCCGTGGCCGCTGGCACGGATGTGGGGCCGCCGACCCTGTGATAGGGTGAGCGGCCAGAGGGAGTCAGGAGGTCGCTTGAGTACCAACATCATTACCCGCAAGGGGTTCGACGCGCTCAAGGCCGAGCTCGATCAGCTGTGGCGGGTGACCCGCCCGGAGGTCACCCAGAAGGTGCAATGGGCCGCCTCCCTTGGGGATCGCAGCGAAAACGCGGATTACCAGTACAACAAGAAGTTGCTGCGCGAAATCGACCGCCGGGTGCGATACCTGCGCAAACGCCTCGAAGACATCAGGGTCGTGGATTATTCGCCGCAGCAGGAGGGCCGCGTGTTCTTCGGTGCCTGGGTCGAGGTCGAAAACATCGACGGAGAGGTCCGCCGCTTCCGCATCGTGGGCTACGACGAGATCTATGGCCGCAACGACTACATTTCCATCGACGCTCCCATGGCCCGGGCCCTGCTGAAAAAAGAAGCCGGCGATGAGGCGATGGTGCCCACCCCCAGTGGGGAAGCCTGGTGGACCATCAACGCCATCGAATACGAGCCTTGACCGCCGCGCCCGCAGCTGGCGCTCAGCGCAGTGTGAGCAGCCCCTGGCGAGCGACCCGAATGAGCTGGGCAATCAGCGCCTGCGCCTGCTCGGCCGAGGGTGACTGAACCACGGCGAGGTCGAAGCGGTTATCGGCGAAATGCGCCAGGGACTGCCCTTGATCTACGAACTGCACCGAAAACGGCACTGACTTTCCATTACGCCGTGGCCAGCCGTCGAGGCAACGCAACAACGTTGGCTGATGACGGCCCGCGAGCAGAATGCAGGGGGTGTGAGACTTGGGCGAGGAGCCTGGCAAGGGAGCCAGGCAAACGATGGAGCGCGGACAACTCATGGATGGGTACTCTGCCTCACGGATTCCGCCGGGCAGGTGCGAGGCGGCACCGAGCCAGCGCTTTAGCGGTATTTGAGGCTTTTGGCAAAGCCCTCGCGCCCCGCAAGTAGCTGTCTAAATCGGCGCATGTAGGGGATCCTAGTGGTGGTAGCCACGGGTGTCAACTCGCCCTAACGGGCTCTCGGCTCCAGGCTGTCGCGGGCGCGATCGAATGCCAGGTAGTACTTGTTCACGTTGTTCACGTAGCTCACCGGAGCAACCCCGACGTTCTCCATGGCAATCCGCTCGACCTGGAAGAACCAGCGGTTCGGGTCCAACCCGCGTTGCCTGGCCTGCGCTCGAAACCGCTGAACCCGCTCCGGGCCAAGGTTGTAGGCGGCCAGCACGAACGCCATCCGCTCGCGCTCATCCAGCGCCTTGCTGTTGAAGAAGTTACGGCGAATCAGCGCCAGGTATCGGGCCGCCGCCTTTACGCTGTCATCGAGCTCGCTGACACTCTTGACGCCCACCCGCCGCGCCGCGGCTGGCGTGATCTGCATCGGGCCGCTGGCGCCGCTGCTGCCGCGGGCGGTGGGATCCAGGTCAGACTCTTTATAGGCCAGCGCGGCCAGGTCGAGCCAGTCCAACCCCTGCTCCCTGGCATTGCGCTGCAGCACCGGGCGCAGGGCCTCCAGCCGTGCCCGGTCGTCGCGGTCGAGCGGGTATTGGGTCTGATACAGCCCGCGACAGCCGTCCAGCAAGGCCTTGTCTTGGTTTGCCGGCGGGCGGTACTGGCCAAGGAACTGGCGAACGCTGTCGCTGAGTTGCGGCGCGTCGCCGCGTACATACCAGCTCATGGGCGCGGCCGTATGCAAAGGCAGCCGGCGCTCAATGCGCAGATCGGGCATCAGCTTGACCCAGCGCTCGGCGATCGGCTGCTCGACCAAGGTCATCGAATAAACGCCAGCACTCACCATGTCCAGCACGTCCTCTACGCCAAGGCTGGGATCGGCCCATTCCACGGTGATCGCAGGCCGGTGCCGTGCGGCCAGTTGCACGTTCGCCCGGTTGATCGCCTCCTCGGCCGCACTGCCGGCCACCAGCACGATACGTTTACCGGCGAGTTGGTCGAGGTTGGCATAAGGGCGGTGCTTGCGTGGCTGCACCAACACCAGCGGTGTATCCGCTGCCGTGGTGGCGGCAGAGACCGACTGCGCGCTGGTGGCCGGCAGCAGTTCCCCCGGCGCGGCAAGATCAGCCTCGCCGCGCTGCAGTGCGCCGAGCAACTGCCCCTTCGGCCGGGGCACCGCCTTGAGATGAATGCGCGGATGCGGCCCAGGCTGGCTGTTGAGGTAATCCTCGAAGGCTTGCAGGCGCTGGTCTTCAACGCCTACCGCAGCCCCTGCGATGGTGGCGGAGCTGTTGCGACTCTGATTGACCACCACCCGCAGCACCTTGGCTTGGCGGATTTGCGCGAGGTCATGGGCAGGCGGCACGGTGCGCCTGGGCTCGGCCAGCGCAGCGGTAGACGCCAGTATGAGCAATGAGCAAGCAGCCAGGGACAGCCCCCAGCCCGCAGCGGGACCTTTCATGTGTGCTCCGAGGTAAAAAGCTCGCCCGCGGCGTGAACCACGGGCCTACCAAAACCGCGCTGGCTTGCCAACGTCGGGTTTTATTTATAGGGGTAAAGCTTTGGTATGCTTTCCGGCCTCAGCCTGAAAGGAGCCACCATGCAACTCATCGACATCGGCGTCAACCTGACCAACCCGGCATTCGACGAGCAGCACGGTGACCTTCTGCAACGCGCCATCACTGCTGGGGTAGCCCAGATGGTAGTGACCGGCACCAGCGGCGAGGTCAGCGAACGCGCACTCGAGCTCGCCGAGCAGCTCGACCCCCACGGCCATCGGCTATTCACCACCGCTGGGGTGCACCCCCACGAGGCCAAGGGCTGGGACGCTGACACCCAGCGGCGCATCGAGGCACTGTTGGGCCATCCTCGGGTTCGCGCGGTGGGTGAATGCGGCCTGGATTTCAACCGCGACTTTTCCCCCCGCCCCATGCAAGAGCGCGCGCTGGAAGAGCAACTGGCGCTGGCGGCGCGATACAACCTGCCGGTGTTTTTGCATGAGCGCGACGCGGCGCCTCGCCTGGTGGCCATGCTGCGGGAATGGCGGGGCCGCTTGACCGGGGCTGTGGTGCACTGCTTCACGGCAGACCGCAACGAGCTGTTCGCCTACCTCGACATGGACCTGCACATCGGTATCACCGGATGGATTTGCGACGAGCGCCGAGGCAGCCACCTGCATCCGCTGGTAGGCAGCATCCCCCGAGGCAGGCTGATGCTCGAAACCGACGCCCCTTATCTGCTCCCGCGAACGCTGCGGCCGAAGCCCAAGAGCGGCCGCAACGAGCCTGCGTTCTTGCCAGAAGTGCTGCGTGAAGTGGCCCATCATCGGGGCGAAACCGAGGCGGACCTGGCCGCTCATACCAGCGCGACCGCTCGTGCATTCTTCCACCTCCCCACGCCGCCAGCCTCGCACTGAGCCCGGCCGGGGGCGCTAATGGTCGGATCGGTGAAACTTCTGCCCTTGCTATGGCGCCCATAGTTAAGGTCGATTCGCTTGAACGCACTCATTGCGCTAGCCTTTGACTATGAATCATTCGCATCCGCAACGGAGTCAACACCATGCTTAGACGCCTCGCTTGCCGTACCGCGGGCCGTATGCCCGGCAACTTCACATCGGTCGCCGGGAACACATCGGCCATGATGTTCACCCTGCCCCTGCTGGTGATTGCGCTCTCGCTGCTTGGCTTGGGCCTGACCACTGCCAACCCGCTGGAAGCGGTTATCGGCGCGCTCTGCCTGATCGCTGCACTAAGCAAGCCGGGCGCGCGCGCGGCGTGATAGCGCTGATCCGCCGCCAGCTTGCTCTTCAGCTTGCACTAAAGCGATAAAACGTCCCGCCTGTTCAGGTGGCGAGAGCGTGCAAAGCCCGCGAACCTTCGGCGCCCGAGGTTCGAGGTTGCCCCAGGAGGGCCGCCTCCCGCGCCTGCACCGCCCCGTCAGCCAAACACCGTCACAGTCTGCCGGCTAAGCGCAAGCAACTGGCCGCCCTCGCTCCACAGCGCCGCCGAGGTATGCCCGTAGCCATCAGCCGCGTGCTCGATCACTGCCTTGTAGCGGTACCACGCCTGGCCATCCAGCGGTGGAACCGGCTGCATGAACTCGATGGTCCACGTCAGGGTGCTGCCCGCGGCGGGGGCTTTGAGATGGGGCAGCACGGCCGGCGGCCAGGCGTCTACCAGCGCCAGCAGATGGGCTTCGTTCAATGCCGAGGGCTGGCTTTCCCCTCGCAGCTGCACCCAACCGCCGATGGCCGGGGAAGGCGTACCACTGAACGGCAGGCCGCCGATGCCCCAGCGCATCGGCACATGCCGAAGGTACTGCGGCGTCACCCCCTCGATGTATTCCAGGGCGAAGCACTCAGGCACAGGCTTGATAGCTGGCGCCGGCATTGAACTGAGGCTTACCACCGACGATCGCGCCGCACCGAAGCTGCCCTGCATCAAACTAACGATTTCCCCGTGTTGAATTGCCCGCGCCTGCAGCGACACCACCGACTTGCCTGAGCGCAGCACGTCTACCTCGAACGCCGTCGGAGTATCCAACGCAGCAGGGGCGACAAAACTGATCGCCAGCGAGCGCACTGGGCGGTCTGCCAGCCCTTCCCCGACCAACCGCAGGCGCATGGCTTCGTACAGCAATGCGGCCATCAGCCCACCGAACGCCGCCCGCCCCTGGGACCAGTCCGGCGGAATGCACACCGAGGCGGGGTTAACTTGCAACGCGCGCAGCAGCTCGCGAAATTCCATGGCAGCGTCCTTGGCAGCGGAGTGGTTCAGCGTTTTGCCATGGCCTTGCGCAGCCGCGCAAGGGCCTGGTCGGCAGACTGCTCGGCCTTGGTCAGCTCTGCCTGCCATTGTGGCCGATTTGCCGCCAGGGCCGGCTGAGCGTCTGCCTGATGCAGCCACTGCACGCGGTCATGCCAATCACCCAGCGCCCCTTGGGCCTGCTTCAGTGCCTTGAACAAGCCCTTGGCGACCGGATCATGCTCGGGGTAAGCCTCGCCGCCGTAACGCACCCGTTTGATCAATAACCGCAGGCGATGGCGATCATGCTCAGGATCGTCCATGGCCTTGGCCAGCTTGCGCCACTGCTTGGCCAGCGCCTTGTGCAGGGTGGCGTCCAGCTTGCGTGCGACCCCGTAGTAGGCCGATGTGCGCAGCAGCGGAACGATAGCGTCCAGCAGCCGCAGCAATTGGCCCACCTCGGTGCTCGCCGCGACCTGTGGGTAAACCTCGGCGGACGGGCGCGCCTGCTGGTGCAAGTGCGCGGCCAGCACCTCGTCATCGCGCAGCGGCGTGGTCAAGGTACCCAGGCCACGCGCGGCGTCCTCCAGGCGGTCGATGCCTGGCAGCCCCCGCAGGGGCCGCAGCAGGCTGCGCAGGCGGCGGGTATTGGTGCGCAAGTCATGCAGCGCCTCGCTGTCGGTCGCCTCCGCCAGGCGCGCCTGGCACCCAAGCAACCGCACCTGTGTAGCAATCAGCCGGGCAATCACCCGGTCCAGGGTAGAAGACATCTATCAGCTCCGATCATGAGGTGAATGTCGCCCTTGGCGCAGTTGCCGCTTGAGCACTTGCAGCGCCAGCTGGGCGTGGCGGTCGGCCTGCGCCTGGGCGCCGTAGCGCGCCGCGCCAAAGGCCTGGGCGAATGCCTGGATGGTTTGCGCCTGCGCGGGCAATGCTGCGCTGGCCCGCGCGGCGAACGCATGGGGCCCTTCTCCAGGCGAGCGCAGCAGCCCGTGACGGCCCAGCATTCGCTCGAACGCTTGGAACCGCCGTAGTAGAGGGTCGGTTCGGCGCCGAGCCGGGCGTAACAGGGCGAGCGCCAGAATCAGCAAGGTAATGCCGCCCCCCAGGGGCAGCACCCAGCTGGCATAGCCGGCGAACCACTGGCTGAGCCACTGCCGCTGCTGCGCTTCCTGATAACTCAGCACCCAGCGTTCCCAACCATAGTTGAGGTTTTCCCAACCCAGGCGCAGTTCATTGAGCCAGGCGAACTGACGGTAGCGCAGCGCGGAGAACGGCGAGCCTGCGAGAAAAGGCTCATCTGCTGCCAAGGCTTCGGCCAGGCCGGCCTCTACCCGTTGAGGGGCGACCGCCGCGGTAGGGTCGACGCTGGTCCAGCCCAGGCCTGGGGCCCAGTACTCCACCCAAGCGTGGGCGTCGTATTGGCGCACGCTCAGGTAGCTGCCTCGAGGATTGAATTCTCCACCCTGGTACCCGATCACGATTCGCGCTGGCACGCCCATGGCCCGCAACAGGAAGGTCATGGCCCCGGCGTAATGCAGGCAAAACCCGCGGCGGCTGTCGAAGAGAAAGCCATCGATACTGTCGGCGCCCAAGGGGTTGGGGCGCAGGGTGTAGTGGAAGTCCTGCTGGTTGAACATCCGCAGCAACGCCTGCACCCGCTGCGGCCCCTCTGGCGTGGCGGCGGCCAGCGTCTGGGCAAGTTCGCGGCTGCGCGGATTGCCCTGCGCCGGCAATGCCAATGCCGGGCGGCGGGCCGCGTCGGCCAGGTTCGGCTCACGCAGGGCCTGCGGCCAAGCGCTGGCCTCGTAGCTCAATGCCTGGTCGATCACCCGCGGGCGCTGCCAGCGAAAATCATAACCCTGGCGGGCATTGGTGCCTTCCAGGCGACCAATGTCGAGCATGAACAGCCAGGGCTGGCCACTTGCTTCTTCGATCACCCGATAACGATAAGCCGGGCCCTGTGGCTGCCAGTCTCCGGCTTTGCGTACCGCGCCGGGATCGCTCTGGGTCCAGCGGCTGCCATCGAAGCGGTCCAGGGTCAGCGCGCGCCAATAGAGGCTCTGACGAGGCGGCACCGGGCCGTCGAAGGACACGCGGAAAGCCAGCTCCGCAGACTGCGCCAGCTCGGCGATGTCCCCGGGGGCAACCGTATCGCTGAGGCCGGTACGGGCGCGGTCGCCTGGCATCGGCAGGGACCACAAGGGCCCGATACGGGGGAAAAACACGAACAGCAGCAACAGCAACGGCAGTGCCTGGGCCAGCATCAGCCCCGCGCGCCTCAAGGGGGCAAACGGCGGGCGATGGCCCGCGGGCAGTTCGAGGGCCACCAAGGCCGCCAGTAGTGCACACAGAGGCAACAGGCTGTACAGCGCCCACGCCAGGCTGGCATCGAACAGGTAACCCACCGCCAGGCAGAAAAACCCGAGCATCACCACAACACGAGCATCCCGCGAGCTGTGCACCTCCAAGAGCTTGAGCACCGACGCCGCCACCAACAAAGCCGCCGCGAATTCCAGCCCGATGACCGTGCCCACCGACACGTACAACGCCGCCAGGGTCGCGACCAATAGCGCGAGCTTGAGCACCCTGCCGGGCCCAGCCGAGCGGCGACGCGTCAACTCTGCCCGCCAGGCACTGCAGGCGAGCCACAGCCCGGCCAGCCAAAGTGGCACGTTGAACCATAGCGGCACCAGCACCAGCGCTTCCGCGCCGAGCAACCACAGCAGCGCTGGCCGGGAAACACTGTGCTGAGCGTTCATGCGCGCTGCCCATACAGGGCCAGCGCGCGCAGGCTGGCCTCGCGATGGGGTTCGTCAGCGGCGGCGGCCAGGGCCAGGCCCGGCAGGCGTAATGAAAAGGGCCTGCCTTCCCGGGAGAGCTCCAGCACCCAATGGCAGAGCACCGACAAGCGCTCCTCCGCTGGCCCGGGGAGCGCGTCGAAGTCCAAGGCGGGGTCTCGCCCGCCCACCTCGGCGAACGCCTTGATCAGCAAGGCTTGGCCCCGTGAATAGGCCTTCCAGTGCAGGCGCCGCCAGGAGTCGCCCGGGCGGTATTCCTGCAGCCCCTGGAAATCATCGACGCCGGTGTCGAGCAGGTGCCAGCCATGATCTTCGGCATCGGCGGCCGGGCCACTGCGCGGCGGCATCGGCCCCGCAGTGGCTTGCGGGTACACCAGCACCCGCTGGCCCAGGTCCACCCAGCTCCAGGCGCGCACCAGCCCGAGCGGAAAGCGGGTTTCCAGGCGAATGCGTGGCGCTTGCAGCCAGCCCCGCCTGGCTGTGGCCAAGGGCAGCTCCACGCGTTGCCCGTGCCCGGGCGCAAGGTCACAGCGCTGCAGCTGCGCTGCGGTCCAGCCTAGATAAATGGCCTGGTGTTCACGCCCGCGGCTTTCCAGGCCAAGCGCCACCCGGGCCTGCTCGCCGGCGAACACCGGCGCCGGCGGCACCGCGGCCAGCTCCAGGCCGCCGAGGTTACGGTAAGTGTGGAGGATGGCGACCACGAACAGCGCCGCCAATGTAAATGCCAACGCGTAGGCCATGCTGTTCTGGTAGTTGATGGCCGCCAATAGCACCAGCAGCACGGTCAGCAAATAGCCGTAGCCGCTGCTGCTGGGGAGGATGTAGATACGCCGATGGTCGAGCACCACCCGCGGTGCGGCTGGGGACCGCCGCGCCTGCCACTGCGCCAGGCGCAGCCGCCAGGCCGTGCTCACAGGGCGGGCACCTCACGCAATAACCATTGCACCAGCGCGCCGCCACCCTGGCCGGTGGGGTCGGCGCGCTCGCGCAGGCGATGGCTGGCGACCGCCGGCAACACCGCCTGGATATCCTCGGGGATGACGTACTCGCGCCCGGCCAACATGGCCCAGGCGCGGCCGGCGGCGAGCAGTGCGAGGCTGCCACGCGGCGACAGGCCCGTGGCGAACTGCGGCTGGGTGCGAGTCGCCTCTACCAGGCGCAGCACGTAGTCAACCAGAGGCTCGCTGACCCGAATGGCTTTGGCGCGGGCCTGGGCCACCGCGAGCTGGCGGTGGTCAAGCAATGGCACCAGCCGCGGGAGCATGTCGCGGCGCGCCTCGCCGAGCAGCAGCGCACGTTCCGCGGCATGGGCTGGGTAGCCCAGGGACAGGCGCATGAGAAAACGGTCCAGCTGCGATTCGGGCAGCGGGAAGGTGCCGCCCTGAGTGGTGGGGTTCTGTGTGGCGATGACAAAAAACGGTTCAGGCAGGGGCCGGGTAGCGCCTTCGATGGTGACCTGGCCCTCCTCCATGGCTTCGAGCAGCGCGCTTTGGCTCTTGGGCGTGGCGCGGTTGATCTCATCGGCCAGGATCAGCTCGGCGAAGATCGGCCCCGGGTGAAAAGCGAACTGGCCACTGTCCTTGTCGAACACCGAGGTGCCGAGAATATCCCCTGGCAGCAGGTCGGAGGTGAACTGGATACGCTGAAAACTCAGGCCCAGCACCTTGGCCAGGGCGTGGCTCAAGGTGGTCTTGCCCATGCCGGGCAGGTCTTCGATCAACAGGTGCCCGTCGGCCACCAGGCACGCCAGCGCCAGGCGTACCTGGGTCTGTTTGCCCAACAGCACTTCGTTGACGGCCTCGAGGCACGCCTCCAGTGGATCAGCCATGCCCACCCCCTTTTGCTTCAGCTCTACACTGCCGCCAAAGCACGCGGCCTCACCAGGCTGTTATGGCCGCGCTACGGCTAGCGTCCTGCCCGCGACTCGCGGATATAAAAACGCGCTTTTTCCGCTTTCGTGCTGCACCCTTCGAAGGCCTCGAACTGCTGCTGAGTCTTCGCACCAGTGAGCAGTGACAGTGCCTTGGAATAGCTCACGGTGCCGGCGAAGCCTTCGGCCTTGGCCAAGTCCAGCTCGTGCCAGGCGGCATCGAGCTGCGTCCCGCAACTCTCTCGGTAGGCGGTTTTGCCGGCACAACCGGTCAACAGTACAGCCAGCAACGGCAGGCAGACCCAGGCTTTCATCTATTCGAACACTCCAGAAATCACGCAATGTGCAGATAAGACGGTACGCCCGGTAAAAAGTGCCGGGCGCCCAAGGGGGCAGGCGCGTCGTTCGCGCCCGACGAACGGTGCATTCTTAGCACATCGTCAATACGAAAACTAACCGGAGGCGGCTCGATGAAAAAAACCGTGGCACTGGTGCTGGGCTCTGGCGGCGCCAGAGGGTATGCGCACATCGGTGCCATCGAGGAGATCGAACGCCGCGGTTACGACATCCGCTGCGTTGCCGGCTGCTCGATGGGCGCGGTAGTGGGGGGGATCTATGCCGCGGGCCGCTTGGACGAATACCGCCGCTGGATCGAAAGCCTCGACTACCTGGACGTCCTGCGGTTGGTAGATGTGAGCTTCAGAATGGGTGCGATCAGCGGCGACAAGGTGTTCGGCCAGATCCGCCGCATCGTTGGCGACCTCAACATCGAAGACCTGCGCATTCCTTTCACTGCGGTGGCGACCGACCTCACTCACCAGAAAGAAGTGTGGTTCCAGGAAGGCTGCCTGCACCAGGCCATGCGCGCGTCGGCGGCCATTCCCAGCCTCTTCACACCGGTGATGAAGGGCAATCGCATGCTGGTCGATGGCGGCCTGCTCAACCCGTTGCCAATCGTGCCGGTGGTGGGCAGCCATTGCGACGTGGTGGTGGCGGTCAACCTCAACGGCACCAGCGACCTGCCCTATGAGATGCCAGTCATCGAACGCCCGGCCGCCTTCCGTACCCGCTTCGACCGCCTGCTCGATTCGCTCGGCTCGCGCATGCCGCTGCGCCGCAAACAGGCCGAGGCGGTGTTGCAGATGGAACGCAACATACTGGCGCCGGCCAGCACGGCACCCGGCCCTTGGTTTACCGAAGGCTTGGCCGAGGGTTTGGCCGAAGGCCTTGAAGAGCTCACGATGCCGTTCGGCGACGGCTTCTCCGACGGGTTTGCTGGCGATGCCGTAGAGGAATTCGCCGAGCAGGTCATCCGCGTACGGCCACGGCGCCGGCGCGATGCCGTCGACCCAGACGAAGCGGCCCCTGCTTCCGCCACTGGCGCGGTCGTGGTGGAGAACGTCGGGCCGGCCTCCCTGCTCGATCTGATCAACCAGAGCTTCGAGGTCATGCAAACTTCGCTTGCCCAGTACAAGATCGCCGGTTACCCGCCGGATGTGCTGGTCGAGGTGCCGAAACGGGTATGCCGGTTCTTCGAGTTCTACAAGGCGCCGGAGTTGATCGCCCTGGGCCGTCGGATTGCCCGGGACGCCTTCGACCGTTACGAAGGTAAGCGCTAGGCGCACCTGAAGGCTGGGCGGGTCGTCGCATCCGTGCATAATGGCGGCCCCGCCCGTCTGGAAAGCCACTGGCGCGCTCAGCGTTTTGTATCGTGGCCGATACATTGAGGAAACCGAGGCGACACGCAGTGCGCTTAACCTTGCCGCATCCTGCAGTGGCCGATCAGTGGCAAGCGCCATCGCCCGGCCCATCCTCAAGCTAGATCACCGGCCTACAGGCCAGGTTTCCAGGCAGACCCTCCGAGCATGAATACACCCCTGAGCTCCGCCCCGGAACGTGAAAAATTCCCGTCCGGTGAAGACGATAAACGCTGGAACACCCGGGCACTCATCGTTGATGACGATGTGCCGATCCGGGAGTTGCTGATCGACTACCTGGCCCGCTTCGGCATCCTCGGGTTTGGCGTCAGCGACGGCGAAGCGATGCGCCATGCCCTCAAAAACGACGCTTACGATGTAGTCGTGCTGGATCTGATGCTCCCGGGCGAGGATGGGCTGTCGCTGTGCCGGCGGCTGCGCGCCGACTCGGACATTCCGATCCTGATGCTTACCGCGCGCTGCGAACCCACGGACCGCATCATCGGCCTGGAACTCGGCGCTGATGACTACATGGCCAAGCCGTTCGAGCCGCGCGAGCTGGTGGCGCGTATCCAGACCGTGCTGCGCCGGGTGCGCGACGACCGCACCGAGCAGCGCGGCAACGTGCGCTTCGATAACTGGCGGCTGAACAGCGTGTTGCGTCAGCTCACCTCGGCCGAGGGCCTGGTGGTACCGCTGTCCAATGCCGAGTTCCGTTTGCTCTGGGTGTTCCTTGAGCGCCCACGGCGGGTGCTGAGCCGTGAGCAATTGCTCGATGCCGCTCGCGGCCGGTCCATCGAAGCGTTTGATCGCAGCATCGACCTGCTGGTATCGCGCCTGCGGCAAAAACTGGGGGACGACCCGAAAGCGCCTCAGTTGATCAAGACCGTAAGGGGCGAAGGCTACCTGTTCGACGCCCGGGAAATCGGCTGATGCGCAAGGCCGATACGCTGTTCGCGAGGCTGTTCGGCGTCTCGGTCATTGCCATCGTGCTGGCGCATGTGCTGGCCGTGATCTGGTTTCACTATTACGGCTTCCCTGGCCCTCCTGGCGGCCCACGACCGCCTGCGATGATGCAGCCGCCACCACCACCGGGGCCCCTGCTCAACCGCCCCTCTCAACCTGGCGCCTTCGACGCTCCGCCTGGCCCCTTCGAGCCACCCCATGACCGGGGGTTCTTCGATGGCCCGGTGGTTCCGCTGATGTTCCAGCTTATTACGCTGGTAGTAGCGGCCTGGTGGGGCGCGCGCTTCTTGTCCCGGCCGATCCGGCGCTTCAGCGAGGCGGCCGAGCGGCTGAGCGAAAACCTCGATAGCCCGCCCATGGAAGAAACCGGGCCAAGCGAGGCACGCAAGGCCGCGCATACGTTCAACCAGATGCAGCAGCGCATTCGTGAACAGGTACAACAACGCGCCCGTATGCTCGGCGCGGTTTCCCACGATCTGCGCACGCCCCTGTCCCGGCTTAAGCTGCGGCTGGAGCAGATCGATGACGAGAAGCTCCAGACGCAGATGCGCCAGGACCTCAACGACATGATCGGGATGCTCGATGCCACCCTGACCTACTTTCATGAGCGTCGAACCAGCGAAGCCCTGCAATGGTATGACGTGCAGGCATTGGTCGAATCGCTGTGCGAGAACGCCCAGGACAATGGCCTGCCGGCGGAGTCGCGCGGTGCCTGCGCGCCCTTGCGCACGCAGCCGATGGCGTTGCGTTCGTGCCTGAGCAACCTGCTCGACAATGCACTGCGGTACGGCGGGCATACGCTGATCGAGCTGGTCGATAGCCCTGCCCAGGTGTGTATCAGGGTGATCGATCACGGCCCCGGCATCAGCGCCGAGAAACGTGAGGCGGTGTTCGAGCCCTTCTTTCGGCTGGAGGGTTCGCGCAACCGTAACTCTGGTGGGGTAGGCCTGGGGATGACCATCGCCCGGGAAGCCGCGCAACGGCTGGGCGGGCATCTGGTGCTCGAGGAAACCCCCGGGGGTGGCCTTACGGCGGTGGTGCGCCTGCCCCGCGATTGATATCGGCGCTGGTACAGAGCCCACACACCCAGGACACGTTGCCTTGCAATGGTGCGAGGGTCGGTGAACCGCACCGGCCTAACCATCGGAGCATGTCCATGATCAGTGGCGTCAGTAGTTCCTCCAGTTACTATTACAGCTCGGCCTCGAGCAAGAGCACCAGCACCGACAAGTCCAGTTTTCAGCAGGCCCTGCTGACTAGCCTGGACACCGACGAAGACGGCAAGGTCAGCAGCGACGAACTGCAGAGTGCGCTCTCTACCGCGCAAAACAGCGATGACCCCGGCAAGGCGGGCGTGCTGGTCAGCCTGAGCCAGTCGTTCAGCGACCTGGACAGCGACAGCGACTCGAGCCTGAGCCTGGATGAGCTCTCCTCGATGGCGCCGCCACCTCCTCCACCGCAGGGAATGAACGCCAGCCAGGACGCCGCGGACCTGATCTCGAGCCTGGACAGTGACGACGATGGTGTGCTGAGCACCGACGAGCTAAGCGCGGCGATGAGCAGCGATAGCGACAGCAGCCAGTTATTCTCCGCGCTCGACAGTGACGGCGATGGGGTCATCGACACCGATGAACTGACCGCCGCGCTGACCCCACCGCCGCCACCGCCACAACAGCAGACCGCCAGCAATGATTCCAGCCAGAGCGACAGCACCCTCGCGACGGACACGATCAACCGTATGATTGCCAACTTGAGCAAGCAATACGGGCTGAGCGGTAGCAGCAGCGTCGGCGGTACGCTCAGCACCGCAGCCTGAGCCCCCCCGCCAGGAGCGGGCGGCAGCCTGCGAACCGGTACGCCAGCTTGGGGTGCCTTGGTTCGCGGGCTGCGCTCACTCCTACGCTGGCTCCCGCGCCCAATCGGTGACCAGGCGGTACCCCACCGCCAGGAAGGTTGGCCCGAGGAACAGGCCGATAAAGCCGAAGGCCAGCAGGCCACCGAATACCCCTACCAGCACGATGACCACGGGCAGATCACCACCTCGGCTGATCAGGTAAGGCTTGAGCACGTTATCCACGCCGCTGATCACGAACATGCCCCAGAGGCCGAGGAACACGGCCATCCCATAATGCTCCTGCCACACCAGCCAAGTGACCGCGGGTATCCACGCGAGTGGCGGCCCCATCGGGATCAGGCTCAGCAGGAAGGTGAAGATGCCCAGCACCAACGCCCCCGGGATGCCCGCGATCATAAAGCCGATAAGCGCAAGCAACGCCTGTGCGGCGGCGGTGCCGATCACGCCGTTGACTACCCTTTGCACGGTGTCAGCGACGAGGCTCAGGTAATACGCCCCTCGCTCGCCCATCAAGCGCTCCAGCAACCGCAGCACGAACGCCGCGATACGCGGGCCGTCGCGGTAGAAGAAGAAAGTGAACACCAAGGCGAGCGCCAGCTCGATCAGCCCACCGCCCAGCCGCGCACTGCGCGCGACCAACCAGTTACCGACCTGGCCCAGGTGCGGCTTGAGCCCTTGGAAAAAGGCGGCGCCTTGGGCATCCATGGTGGTCCACAAGCGGGCAAGCCGGTCGCCCACCAGGGGCAAGTTGGCCAGCCAGGCCGGCGCGGGCGGCAAGCCTTCAAGCTGAACATCCCGGATAAAGGCGACGGCGCCGCGCAGGTGGTCCACCAGGTTGAACCCCAGCCAAACCAACGGCAGCAGCACCAGCAACACCCACATGCCAGTGAGGATGCCGGCGGCCAGGGTTGGGCGCCCGCCCAGCATCACGCTCAACCGGCGCATCAACGGCCAGCTGGCGTAGGCAAGGATCGCACCCCACAGCAGCGCCGAAACGAAAGGCAGTATCACCCAGGTGCAGGCCACCAGCAGCAACAGCAAGGCAATCTGCATCAACAGGCGGTCGGTACTGATCATCGGATGATCTCCATTCGCAAGCCTTCACCGGCCTGTTCGCCCAGGCTCAGCCGGGTGGCACGAACCCCCGCCGCGACGAGCGCGGCCTGCCATTGCTCCGCGCCCTCGCCGTTCAGCCGCAGGCGCAGAGTGCTGTCCAGGTTGAGGGTGCGCGCCAGCACCGAGGCCCAATCCGCCGCGGGCGGCGTGGCCAGGTCCGGGAACGACAATTGGCCGGCGTCACGCAGCTCGCGCAGCAAGGTGCCTGAGGTCGGCAACACTGGCCCAAGCGGCGTCTCGGGGACAAAGGTTTCAACATGCAGCGCAACCCGGCGGTTACCACGCAGCACGCCATAAACGGCGACCAGCCTATCGGTTGCCCCCTGGGCCTGGCGGACCAGCAGGAAGCCTTGCTGGTCATCGCTGCCAAGCAGGCGTGTATTGCCCAGGATGTCGTTTGCCCAGAGGTTGCTCTCGCCGCAGTCCCGGCCTTCGCACCAGAACAACACCTGGGTATCCGCCGCCCTCAGGGCCTCCCGCGCCACCTTGAACGCCGCGCTGGCGCTGCGTTCGGCGGGCAGCTCCCAGGTGGCAGAAGCCAGTTCGCCGCGAACTTGCAAGCGCGCCTCCATGCGTAGCGCACCGCCGATGCGCCGCAGTGGGCCTAGCGGGTAAAGGCGCTCAGCAGGGGCGGGCCCGCGCTGATCGAGCAACTGACCATCGTCGGGCTGGAGGGCGGAGAGTGGGTCGACGCTTGCGCCGGCAGAAGTTGCGCCAAGCGTCAACAGCAGGCAGGGCAATAACAGCGCGCGTAACCATGGCCTTGCGCATAGGCCATGGAGCGTGCGGGATAGATACGGCATGAAGGACTCCCTGTGAACCGGCCAAGGTTCGGCAGTCCATGCCGTCAAGTCAAGGCGAGGTAAAGAAAGGATTGATACAGGCTGCTACACGATCGGCTCCCTGCTCATCATCCAGGTGCAGGTGATGCCCTCCTGGCAAACGGACCTGTTCGAAGGGCAGGCGTTCCAGCAGGTCGTTGCGTTTGGCCAATAAGCCTTGCTCGGCAATCACCAGCAGGGCCGGGCATTGCACCTGATGAACGATTTCCAACGCTTGCGCTGGCTCCAAGCGCATGGGAGTAGTGAGGGTCAGGCGATTGTCGCTGCGCCAGGTAAACCCGCCCTCGACTTCCATCAAGCCACGGTCGGCGAGCAACTGTGCCGCGCTCTCGCTTACGGGAAGCCCGCTCAGGCTGCGCGCTCGCACCGCCTGATGGCGGCTGCCGTACAACGGTTTGCGCCGGCTACCCTGGGCCAGTTGCTCGCGCAGTGCCTTGCCCAGCCGTTGCGCTGGGTTGGCCGGCGGCGCGTCCGGTGGTATCACGCCCTCGATCAACGCCAGCCGCTCTACCCGCTCAGGCATCGCAGCGGCCAATTGAGCCGCGATGATCGCGCCCATGGAATGCCCTAGCAAAGAGAAGCGCTCCCAACCCAATTGCTCGGCGACCTGCAACACGTCCCGGGCGTATTCCCAGGGGGCGTACAGGCTGCCCGCGGGGCGATGCCCAGACAGCCCATGCCCGGCCAGATCCAGCGCCAGCACCCGCAACCCAGGCAGCCGCGGCAGCAAGCGGGCAAAACTGTTGGCGTTATCCAGCCAGCCATGCAAAGCGATCACTGGCGGCGCGTGCCGGGGCCCGTGCAGCAGGCCCGCCAATTCGATGTGCTCCAGGGGCAGACGTACTGCTTCGAAGGCCTGCGTCATGGCACCAACGCCTCGGCCTGCCAGCGGCGCAGCACACCACGTACCAGCTCGGCGGTCTGCAGCGGTTGCTCCAACGGGAACATGTGCCCGCCAGGCACCAGGTGAAACTCTCCCCGCGGCAACCGCCTGGCGTTGCGGGCGTGATGGCGCAGCACCACCCGGCTGCGCTCGCCGCCGACCACCGCCACGGGCAACGCCAGGCGGCTCGGCCGCCCTGGGCTCACATGCGGAACGCTGCGATAAATGCGGATTTCCGTGTCCGGTTCGAACGCCAGGCGCAGGCCGTCGCCGTCTGGCTTGAGCCCATGCTCCAGATAGGCATCCAGGCACTCTGGGTCGAAATCCTTGAACAGCGGCTTGCTCAGAAAATAGTCCCGCGCACTGCTTTGATCCTCGAAGCGGTCTCGCCGCCCCAGGGTGCGGCCAGCCGGTGTGATGCGGTCAATCAAGCCAAAGCGCTTGGCGGCGCGAATGAGCCACTGGTCGCTGCTGCTGAGCAAGGGGGAATCGAGCATGATCACCCCCCGGTAGAGCTCGGGATGGCGCAGGGCCGCGTGCAGATGCAGCACGCCCCCGAGGGAATGGCCCACGCCCCATACCGGCGCGCCCACTGCGCGCAGATGATGGAGCAGCTCATCGACCAGCGCTTTCCAGTTATCTTCCACGGGAAAGCGCGGGTCATGGCCATGTTGCGGCAAGTGCCGCACGGCGAACTCTGGCGTGAGCGCCCCGAACAGCTTGCCGTAGGTCGCCGAGGGAAAACCGTTGGCATGGGCGAAAAAAAGCGTTTCCGGCATGATGTGCGGCCCATTGAGCAAAGGCCCCGATTGTCGCCACCGTGCCTGCGGCCGACAACACGCGAATCGGCCATCGAAGAGGGCAGGTCAGCCAGCGGGCGGTGTCTGCGCCAAGGGCATCACCGCCACCGTGAGGCGAGAAATGCAGCTGGGCTTGCCCTGGCCATCCACCAGGCGGATATCCCACACGTGGGTGCTGCGGCCGATGTGCACCGCCCGGGCGGTGGCGGTCACACGCCCCTCACGCACGCCACGCAAGTGGTTGGCGTTGACCTCCAACCCCACGCAATAGAAGCGGCTGGCGTCCAGGCAGAGCATGCTGGCCGTGGAACCGACGCTCTCGGCCAACACCACCGAAGCACCGCCGTGCAGCAACCCGAACGGCTGATGGGTGCGGGCGTCCACTGCCATGCTGGCGGTGATGAAGTCGTCGCCGAAGGCTTCGAAGCGGATGTCCAGGAGTTCGCCGATGCTGCCCTTCTGCCGGGCATTGAGTGCATCGAGGTCTGGGAGGGTGTGCCACAAGCTCATGGGCGATCCTTGTTCAGTGAGAATGGCGCAGGCTGCGCAGTGTCATCAGGCCGGGTAGCGGCGCGGCGCCTTCAAGCTGCGCCAGGCTTGCCGTGCCCATGGAATAGGGGCTGGATCGGTCCCCACGATCGAGCAGGCCCAGCAGCATGCCTACCAGAGGCTGGTGGCTGACAAGCAGCAGGTTGCTGACGCTGGCGCGGTCCAGTTCGGCCAGTACCTGGTCCGGATCGCTGTCAGGCGTCAGCCAGGCGGCCGTGCGCATTTCCACGCGCTGGCCGAGCGCCGTGTACACCAGCTGTGCAGTCTGCTGAGCGCGTACGTAGGGGCTGACGAGCATCAACTCGAGCGGCTCGCTCATGAGGTGAACAGCGCTGCGCAACACTTGCTCACGGCCCGCCTGGGTCAAGGCGCGGCTGGCATCTGTGGGGGCGGTGTTGGCCGCCTCGCCGTGACGCAGGATCCATATCGTCTTGGCGCCAGGCGCAGTCACAGCGGTGGCTCCTGCTTGTCCATGGCAGTAGGCGGAGTGGGCGCGGCGCGCTCCCCTTCGCCCTGGGCAGGCCGCGCCGCCGGCCAGTCGGCGAACGGCCAAGGCTTTTGCTCGCTATGGAAGCAGCCGAAGCGGCCTATCTGCGCCAGGTACCGGCTGAGGCTGTCGCCGAAGTTCATGAGCCCGGCGTTCGGGGCGGCGTACACCAACCGCGAGATGAGCTGCACCAGCACCACGGCGCCAAGCACCAGCTGAGCGACCTGCCATACCAGCAGGAACAGCAGCATCCAGATGACCCGCAGGGCGATGGACTCCTGCTCGGGCTGAAAACGGGGTGAGTTCATGATCGTTCCTCAATCGAAACCGCTGGCGGGAATGAAGTCCACATCGGTCTTGGGTTCGCCGCGCATCAGCAGCTCGATGACCTGCTCAAGGGTGCGCCCTTCGAACAGGATCGCATGCAGGCCGGCGACCAACGGCATGTAGACCTGCAATTGCGCCGCCCTGGCCTTGAGCACCTTCAGCGTGTTGACGCCTTCGGCGACCTCGCCGAGGCGAGCTACGGCCTCGTCCAGGCTAAGGCCCTGGCCCAGTGCGTAACCCACTTGATAATTACGGCTCTTGGGCGAAGAACACGTGACGATCAAATCCCCCACGCCGGCCAGCCCGAGGAACGTCATGGGGTTTGCCCCCTGGCTGACGGCAAAGCGGGTCATTTCCGCGAGCGCGCGGGTGATCAGCATGCTGCGGGTGTTCTCGCCCATGTTCAGCGCCGCGGCCAGCCCGGCGATGATCGCGTATACGTTCTTCAAGGCACCGCCCAATTCGACCCCAAAGCGGTCGTTGCTGGCATACACGCGGAACCTGCGACCGTGGAGCGCCGCCTGCACGGAGCGGCAAAGGGCTTCGTCGGCGCTGGCGACCACGGTAGCGGTGAGCGCGTGCTCGGCGATTTCACGCGCCAGGTTGGGGCCAGAGAGCACGCCCAGGCGCGCGGCCGGTGCGATTTCCTCGAGGATTTCGCTCATCAGCTTGAAAGTGTCGGCCTCAATACCCTTGGTCAGGCTGACCAGCATTTTCCCGGTCAAGGTTTGCGCATGGGGCGCGAGCACCGCCCGCAGGGCGCTGGAGGGTAGCGCGACGAACAGCAACTCGCTGCCCGCCAGCACCTGCGGCAGATCGGTCAGCGGCTCCACGGCCGGGTGCAGCTTGATGCCCTTGAGGTAGCGCGGGTTCTCCCGCTGGGTGCGCATCGCCTCGGCTTGCACCGGATCGCGCATCCATTGCCAGACCCGATGGCCGTTTTCGCCAAGCAGGTTCGCCACCGCGGTGCCAAAGCTGCCTCCGCCGAGTACCGCGATCGGTTGCTGTGCAGACATAAAAACTTCCATGGAACCTAAAGAGGCGGTTGGTCATTATACGGAGCGATACTTGCAGAACCAGCCCCGGTGCCGCCATGCCGGCCCGCACCGACTATCGCCGCGCACCGGGAAGGAGGCCGGCGGATCTGGAAATGTTTGGGATCCCGGGTAAGATGCCCGCTTCCCGAGCCCATGCCATTAAATAGCGATCAGCATGCCGTATCACTGCCACCTTCGAGTATCCCGCCCGTGAACCTTAGATGGAGCGGGGACATCCACGCCAGGACTCAGATCATCAGCCTGGGCCCCGCGCTGCTGCTGACGCTGCTGTTGATCTGTTTCTTCACATTCGTGCGGATCCAGGACCTGCGCCAGGAAATGACCCATACCGGTCAGCTGATCGCCAACCAACTGGCACCGGCGGCGGAATATGGCGTGCTGGTGGAAAACTCCGAGGTGCTGGACGGCCTGCTGCGCGCCACGTTGAGCATCCCGCACGTGCGCTTCCTGGAGATCCAGGGCCGTAACGACGACATCATTATTTACCTGGAGCAGCCACGCAACAGCAGTGCATCGGCGACCCCGGTGCAGGTGTTTCAGTCGCCGATCCGCCTGCAACGCTATGCGGCCAGCAGTGAGCTCAAGCGCAGCGGGCTGGCCGCCCATGCCGATGACTACCTGGGCCGGGTGGTGGTGGGTATGTCCGACGATGCATTCAACGAGCGCCAGCAGGAAATTCTGATCAAGGCTGGGGTGCTGGCCCTGTTCACCTTGGCCGTCACCTTTCTTATGGCGCGGCGCTTGTCCCGGGGCTTGTCGCAGCCGATCCGCAACATGGGCGCGGCGGTGAAAGCGATCCGCCAGGGCGACTTCAAGGCCACCCTGCCGGTAGAGCATGACAGCGAGCTGGGCGCCCTCGCCCAGCACATCAACGACCTCGCCCAGGGCCTGGAGCAGGCCAGCCGGGAGCAGCGCGAGGCGATGCAGCAGTTGATCCAGACCCGCGAAGAGGCAGAACGCGCCAACAGCGCCAAGACCGAGTTCCTGGCCATGATGAGCCATGAACTGCGCACCCCCATGAATGGCGTGCTGGGCATGCTGCAGTTGCTCGAGACCACCCCGTTGAGCGATGAGCAGCATGAATATGCCGTGCTCGCGACCCAGTCCACCGAGCACCTGCTTAAAGTCATCAACGACATCCTGGACTTCTCCCGGATCGAGCGCACCGGGTTGGAACTCGAACATATCCCCTTCAACCTGGCGGACCTGTTCACCGAATGCGTCCACTCGTTCCAGCACAGCGCGCAACAGAGCGGCCTGACCCTGACGCTGGCGCATTCGGAGGACTTCAACCACTGGCAGGTCCTCGGGGACCCTACCCGTATCCGCCAGATCCTGGTGAACCTGATCGGCAATGCGCTCAAGTTCACCGAAGTGGGCGGCGTGAGCATCGAGCCAAGCTGCCAGGTACTCGACGACCGGCTCATCTGGCTGACCTGCACGGTGACCGACACCGGCATCGGCATCGACCCGGAGGAGCTCGAGCGCATGTTCGTGGCGTTCCAGCAAGCCGACAGCTCTATCTCCCGCCGCTACGGCGGCACGGGGCTGGGCCTGCCCATCGCGCGCAACCTGGCCGAGCGCATGGGCGGCACCTTGCGGGCGCACAGCGACGAAGGCAAAGGCTCGGTATTTACCCTGGAAATGCCCTTGGCACTGAGCCAAAAGCCTGCGCCCGCTAAAGAGAGAGAGCCTCTGCCCGCACGAACCAAAGAGGCCACCAGCGGTCTGAACCACCATGTATTGCTGGTCGAGGATAACCCGGTCAACCAGACCGTGATCGAGGCGATGTTGCGCAGCCTTGGCTATGAAGTGAGCGTGGTGGGCGATGGCGCTCAGGCGGTAGATAGCGTTCGCCAGCAATCCTTTGCGGCGGTGCTGATGGACTGCCGGCTGCCGGTAGTCGACGGTTATGAAAGCACCCGTCGCATCCGGCGCCTGCCAGAGCGCCATGGGCTGCCGATCATCGCGCTCACCGCCAACGCACTACTGGGCGACCGCGAAGCCTGCCTGGAAGCGGGCATGGACGACTACCTGGCCAAGCCGTTCAAGCGCACGGACCTGCAGCAACTGCTGCAGCGCTGGCTGGCCTGAGTGCGGCAGTATCGCCCTGCAAACCGGCACGCAACGGTGGTACAGTGCTGCGGCTTCGCGGCGCCTGCGCCGGCCGCGGCGGCATTATTCGAGCAGGGTGACCGGGTTCGGCCTGTCATCCTGTGACTTTAACCACGACGCAATAGTCTATGACTAGGCTGCCGGCCTGGGGAAACTCGCCCCTTTTTTTGCCGGCCGGGATGATTTGCCCCCTGCCCAGCAGGGACCATTGAGGAGCTCGCATGACCAAACAACACGCCTTTACCCGGGAAGACCTGCTGCGCTGCAGTCGCGGCGAGCTGTTCGGCCCAGGTAACGCGCAATTGCCCGCCCCCAACATGCTGATGGTCGATCGCATTACCCATATCAGCGAAGAAGGCGGCAAGTACGGCAAGGGTGAATTGGTCGCCGAGCTGGATATCAACCCGGACCTGTGGTTCTTCGCCTGCCATTTCGAAGGCGACCCGGTAATGCCTGGCTGCCTGGGCCTCGATGCCATGTGGCAGCTGGTAGGTTTCTACCTGGGCTGGCAAGGCAACCCAGGCCGCGGTCGGGCGCTGGGGTCCGGCGAGGTCAAGTTCTTCGGCCAGGTACTGCCGACCGCTAAAAAGGTCACCTATAACATTCAGATCAAGCGCACCATGAAAGGCAAGCTGGTCCTGGCCATTGCCGAAGGCACCGTCAGTGTCGATGGCCGCGAGATCTACAGCGCCGAAGGCCTGCGGGTCGGCCTGTTCACGTCCACCGAAAACTTCTAAGGGTTATTCGCATGCGCCGCGTCGTTATCACGGGTCTAGGCATCGTTTCGTGCTTGGGCAATGACAAAGACACCGTTTCCGCCAACCTGCGCGCAAACCGCCCCGGCATCCGCTTCAACCCGGAATATGCCGAAATGGGGCTGCGCAGCCAGGTGTCTGGCTCGGTCGACCTGAACCTCGAGGAACTGATCGACCGCAAGGTGTACCGTTTTGTCGGCCACGCCGCCGCTTATGCCTACCTGGCGATGCAACAGGCCATCGCTGACTCGGGCCTGCCCGAAGACCAGGTTTCCAACCCGCGCACCGGGTTGATCGCCGGTTCCGGTGGCGCGTCCACCTTGAACCAGATGGAAGCCCTGGACATCCTTCGGGAAAAGGGCGTCAAGCGCGTAGGCCCATACCGGGTCACCCGCACCATGAGCAGCACCGTTTCCGCCTGCCTGGCCACGCCCTTCAAGATCAAGGGCCTGAACTACTCCATCGCCTCCGCCTGCGCCACCAGCGCCCATTGCATCGGCGCGGCCATGGAGCAGATCCAGCTGGGCAAGCAGGACGTGGTATTCGCCGGTGGCGGTGAAGAAGAACACTGGACCCAGTCGTTCCTCTTCGACGCGATGGGCGCATTGTCGTCGCAGTACAACGAGACGCCCGAAAAAGCCTCCCGCGCCTACGACGCCAAACGCGATGGCTTCGTCATCGCCGGCGGCGGCGGCATGGTAGTGGTCGAGGAGCTGGAGCACGCCTTGGCTCGCGGCGCGAAGATCTATGCCGAGATCGTCGGCTATGGCGCCACCTCGGATGGATACGACATGGTCGCCCCTAGCGGCGAAGGTGCCATCCGCTGCATGCAACAGGCGCTGGCCACGGTCGACACCCCGATCGACTACCTGAACACCCACGGCACTTCGACGCCGGTAGGCGATGTGGCGGAGATCCGTGGCGTGCGCGAAGTGTTCAAGGACAAAGCTCCGGCGATCAGCTCTACCAAGAGTCTCTCCGGTCACTCGCTGGGCGCCGCCGGCGTGCACGAGGCCATCTACTGCATGCTGATGATGGAAGGCAACTTCATTGCCGGCTCGGCCAACATCGATGAGCTCGACCCGGAAGTCGCCGACATGCCGATCCTGCGGGAAACCCGCGAGAACGTAGAGCTCAACACAGTGATGAGCAACAGCTTTGGCTTTGGTGGTACCAATGCCACCCTGGTGCTCAAGCGCTGGCAGGGCAAGTAAGCGGCAAGCGGTCAGCTTCAAGCGGTAAGACAACGGCGCCCTCGGGCGCCGTTCGTTTTTGCGCGCTACACTGGCGGCGCCAACTTCTGTGGAGCCGCCATGCCTATCGCTCAAGTCATCACCCCCCGGCAGGAGAATGTCGGCGGCCAGCCAATCCTCCGCCCCCTGCCCTCAGCCCAGTGCCGCAATGTCGGCCCGTTCGTGTTTTTCGATTACATCCTGCCCCACGAGTATCCTCCCGGGCACGGCATGAACATCCACCAGCATCCGCATATCGGTCTTTCCACGCTTACGTATCTGTTTGAAGGCGAACTGCTGCACAAGGACAGCCTGGGTTCGGAGGAACGCGTCGTGCCAGGCGCAGTGAGCTGGATGACCGCTGGGCGGGAAATCGCCCATATCGAGCGCACGCCGAGCTACCTGATGCAGGCCGGTAGCCGGCTGCATGGGCTGCAGGTATGGCTGGCGATGCCCCGGGACCACGAAGCGGACGAACCAAGCTATTACTACTTCGAGCCCGATGAGCTACCTAGCCATGACGAAGCCGGGGTGCGCATCACCTTGGTCGCGGGGCATGGTTTCAGGTTGATATCGCCCGTGCCAGTGCTCTCCCCCACCCTTTACGCCGTGATAGACATGGCAGCCGGGAGCTCGCTGCTGATCCCCGACGAGCATGCCGAGCGGGCGGTGTTTCTGCTCGAAGGCGACGCACGACTAGGCTCAGGCCCTGTCGATCCACATACTCTGGTGGTGCTTGAGGAAGGCGCGGAGATGACCTTGAGCAGCGGCCTCGGCGCGCGCCTGGCCCTGGTTGGCGGCGCCGCGCTGGATGGCCCGAGACGGATGAACTGGAACTTCGTCGCCAGCGACCCCGCCCTCATAGAGCGTGCCCGAGCGCGCTGGGCCGTAGGAGACTGGCCGCAGGTGTCAGGGGAGACCGGGCGGGTGGAACTGCCCGGCCCCGCCAGACGCAGTTAGAGCTGAGGCTGGAAGACTTCGGCGAACAGGTTGTACATCGACTGGAAGGCGCGGTCCGAAACCTTTTTGTCGTACATCTGCTTGCCCGGATTATTCGCCTCGGGATCGGTGAACGAGTGGTAGGCCCCGCCGTAGCTGATCAATTGCCAATCCACCTTGGCGGCATTCATTTCTTCAATGAAGGCCGGCAGTTGCTCCTTGGGCACCAACGGGTCGGCATCGCCATGCATCACCAGCACTGCGCCGCTGATGTTGTTGGCATCGGCGGGGTTCGGCGTATCCAGCGTACCGTGGAAGGATACGGCAGCCTTCAAGGCGGCGCCGTCCCGGGCCAGTTCCAGCGCACAGCAACCGCCGAAACAGAAGCCGAAACTGGCAAGGTTGCTGCCGTCCACGGAAGTGAAGCTCTGTGCGGTCAACTGCTGCAGCGCGGCCTGCATGCGCTTGCGCAGCAAGCCGCGATCATTCTTGAGTGGCATCATCGCGGCTAATGCCGCATCGCCATCTTGTGGGCGTACCGCTTGCCCATAAAGGTCGGCGACCAGCACCACATAACCTTGGGAAGCCACCGCCTGGGCAATACGCTCGGCGCCTTCGGAAACGCCCATCCAGTTCGGTGCCATGATCAGCCCCGGGCGCGGAGACTTGATGTCGGCATCGAAGACCAGCCGGCTCTCGAAGGCCGTGCCGTCCAACTGGTAGACCAACGACTCAACAGTGATGGCGCTCATTGATTGCTCCTGATTACCCCAAAGAAAAGGCCCGCCGTAGCGGGCCATAGCATAGGCGTTAGACTGACAACTCGATCAGCAGCTTGTTCAGCCGCCGCACGTAAGCTGCCGGGTCTTTCAGGCTGTCGCCTGCCGATAGCGCCGCCTGGTCGAACAGGATATGGGCGAAGTCGGCGAAACGGTCTTCGTCCGGCTCGTGGTCCAGCTTGTCGATCAGCGGGTGCGCCGGGTTGAACTCGAAGATCGGCTTGGTATCCGGCACCTTTTGCCCGCTCGCCTCCAGGATCTGCCGCATCTGCAGGCCCATATCGTGCTCGCCGATGGCCAGAATGGCCGGCGAATCGGTCAGGCGGTGCGACACCCGTACTTCGCTGACGGTATCGCCCAGAGCGGTTTTCAAACGCTCGACCAGCCCTTCTTTCTCTTTGGCGACGGCTTCCTGGGCTTGCTTGTCCTCTTCACTGTCGAGCTTGCCCAGGTCCAGGTCGCCGCGCGCGACGTCCACGAAGCTCTTGCCGTCGAACTCGTTGAGGTAGCTCATGAGCCACTCGTCGATACGGTCGGTGAGCAGCAAGACCTCGATGCCTTTCTTGCGGAAGACTTCCAAGTGCGGGCTGTTCTTGACCTGAGCGTAGCTCTCGCCGGTGAGGTAGTAGATCTTGTCCTGGCCCTCCTTGGCGCGGCCCAGGTAGTCCGTGAGCGCAACGCTTTGCTCGCCGGTTTCGTCCTGGGTAGAGGAAAAGCGCAGCAGGCCAGCGATCTTTTCCTTGTTGGCGAAGTCTTCGGCGGGGCCTTCCTTCAGCACCTGGCCGAAGTTCTTCCAGAACGCCTTGTATTGCTCCGGCTCGTTCTTCGCCAGCTTGTCGAGCATGTCCAGCACACGCTTGGTCAAGGCGGTCTTCATGGAGTCGATGACCGGATCCTTCTGGAGGATTTCCCGAGACACGTTCAGCGACAGGTCGTTGGAGTCCACCACGCCTTTGATGAAGCGCAGATACAGCGGCAGGAACGACTCGGCCTGGTCCATGATGAACACGCGCTGGACGTAGAGCTTCAGGCCGCGCGGTGCTTCCCGGTGATACAGGTCGAAGGGCGCACGGGCCGGCACATACAGCAGCGAGTTGTATTCCAGCTTGCCTTCGACCTTGTTGTGGCTCCAGCTCAGCGGGTTCTCGAAGTCATGCGCGATGTGCTTGTAGAACTCCTGGTATTCCTCGTCCTTGATCTCGGTGCGAGGGCGGGTCCACAGCGCGCTTGCCCGGTTGATGGTTTCCCACCCCGGCTCGGTAGGTTCTTCGCCTTCCTCGGCGGCCGCTTGCTCTTTCGGCAACTCGATCGGCAGGGCGATGTGATCCGAGTATTTCTTGATGACGTTACGCAGGCGCCAGCCATCGGCGAACTCGGCTTCATCGGCCTTCAGGTGCAGCACGATACGAGTGCCGCGCTCGGCTTTCTCGACGTTGGCAACCTCGAACTCACCTTCGCCACGGGATGACCAGTGCACGCCCTCGCTGGCTGGGGAGCCTGCGCGGCGGCTGAAGACATCGACCTGGTCGGCGACGATGAAGGCTGAGTAGAAGCCCACGCCGAACTGGCCAATCAGGTGCGAATCTTTCTTCTGGTCGCCGGTGAGGTTCTTCATGAAGTCCGCGGTGCCCGACTTGGCGATAGTGCCCAGGTGCGCGATGACTTCTTCACGGCTCATGCCGATCCCGTTGTCGTCGATAGTGACGGTTTTGGCGTCCTTGTCGAAGCTCACACGGATTTTCAGTTCCGCGCCGCCTTCGAGCAGTTCCGGGCTGGCCAGGGCTTCGAAACGCAGTTTGTCGACGGCGTCCGAGGCGTTGGAAATCAGTTCGCGAAGGAAGATTTCCTTGTTGGAATACAGCGAATGAATCATGAGGTGCAGCAGCTGTTTCACCTCGGTCTGGAAGCCCAGGGTTTCTTTTTGAGTTTCCACACTCATTTTGTTCGAACTCCAATGCTGATTGCACAAGCCGCCAAGCGGCGCGGACTGCCCGGCTAACGGGCGGGATGTGCAGCAGATGGGGGCTGGCAAGCGGATTTCAAGTCGAATGGCGCACATGAGTGCATCCCCGCACGCGGAGGAACTTAACAGACCCCGCTGCGCTCGAAGCCACGTGATGATCATCCATAAGGAGAAACACCCCATGCAAAAGACTTTCGCTTATGCCTTGATGCTGGCCGCGACCCTTGGCCTGGCTGCTTGCGACAACGCCTCTGACAAGGCCAAAGACGCCCAGGACCATAAAGAAAACGCCCAGCAGCAGATGGACAAGGCTCAGGACCACATGAACGACGCGGCCAAGGAAAACGCCAAGGCCAACAACGACGCCGCTGAAGCTCAGCGCAAAGCCGCCGAGGAAAGCACCCCGGCTAACGGCAATGCCCCAGCACCGGCCGCAGAAGCCACTCAAAAGCAATAAGCTACTCGGCCTATGGCCCGGCCTCCGTGGCCCGGCCTATGCGTCGCGCTCCGCCCTGCAAACCCGGCTCGCCTGTGGGTCTGTGCGAACTGCTTCGCCAATCGACTCAGCGGCGGCCGGGCTTCAACCCAAGGCCTGGCTCACCGCCGCTATCAGCCTTTCCATATGAGCTGGACCGTAGCGTTGGTCTATCGGCAATGGCAGCATGCATTGCGCCCAGCGTGCACCGACTTCACAGCCCCCCTTTGCTTCGAGCACGTCCCGCCAATAGGTCGCCAGGTAAATACGTTGGCCGGCGAGCTGTGCCCGCACCCGTTCCGTTTGGCTGGCATCGGCCAGCAACAGTGGATAGCACAGCGGCGCGAGCCCCGCCTGCACCGGCACCTGGTAACGATTGAGCCCTGCCAAACCGCGGTGCAAGTGCGCCAGGTTCGCCTGTCGTCTCGCGGCGATGCCTGCGTAATCCACGCCCTCGAGCAAGCGTGCGGTCAACACCGACATGCCCCGCATCCCTTCCGCGGCGATTCCCTGCTCCACCTCAACGTAACTTCCGTACCAGGGCTCGGGGCCATCCTCGAGGCGCCCAAGCAGCGCGGCGAAGCGATCCTTGCTCAAGGCAGGGGGCAGCGGCGGCATGATCGCGGGTGCGTTGAGCAGCCAGCCGCCATCGGGCACACCGACGAATTTGCGGGGGGAGTAAAGGGTTGGCACGCCGTCCAGGGGCGGGCAGAACAGCGCCTGGGCGTGATCGGCGATCAACTGCCCGGCGAGGCTTGGTGCCAGGCGCTCACGGATGAAAGCGCCCTGGTAGCCGAAATAGTTCACGTACAGCAGGCGCTCGTCGGCGTCGAGGGCAGGTAGGCCGACAGGTTCGAGGCGCTCGTCCAGGCAATAGCGGCGTAGCTCGATCCCGCTGCGGTGTGCCGCCTCGACCATGGTTTTGCAGGTGTACCAAGGCAAGTACAGCCGGCGGGCGTTACTGGTGCCGAGCAGCGCCTGGAAGGCATAACGGGCGCTGTTATAACCCAGCGCCGTAGGATAAGGGCTGACACCTGGTGGTATCTCCAGCCCGAAGTAACCACCGATGGCGTCGTTCATGCTCCCTCCCTGGGCCCGGCCAACGCCGGTTCGGGGCCCAGCGTAGCACTGGGCACTGCCTGGGGTAAGGCCTGACGCCACACAGGCCCTCCGGCCTAGCCCTCAGAGCGAGCGGTGGCTCCAGCGAACAGGCGGTCACAGGCTACCGCAACGACCAAGGTGGCCACCGAAGGCACCAGCCAAGCGAGGTTCTGCGCGCTCAGGGGCAAGGTCGCCAGAGCTGTGGGCAGGTGTTCGGCCCAGGGCGTTGCCTTGAAGGCATCGATGCAACCGAACAGCAGCGATACCAGCGCTACGGGCGCCACTACGTTCATCGGGGAGCGCCAGAGGTTCTGCACGAAGCTCAGCGCGACCAGCACAATGCAGGGCGGGTAGATAGCCGTCAGGATAGGAATCGACACCTGGATCAAGCGGGTCAGCCCGAGGTTCGACACCAACAACGAGAACGCCGCCAGCAACAGCACCAGGGTGCGATAAGACAGCGGCAGCAGGCCGCTGAAGTACTCCGCGCACGCGCAGGTGAGCCCTACCGCGGTCACCAGGCAGGCCAACGAGATCAACACGGCGAGGAACACGCTGCCCATATCGCCAAAGGTGTGCTGCACGTAGGCATGCAGCACCTGCGCGCCGTTATTGGCCCCCGCGGCGATCGCATGGCTGCCTGCGCCCAGACGGAACAGGCTGACGTATACCAGGATCAGGCCGACGCCGGCGATGAGCCCAGCGATCACCGCGTAACGCGTGACCAGCCGTGGCGACTCGATGCCACGAGAGCGGATGGCATTGACGATGACGATACCGAAGACCAAGGCGCCGAGGGTGTCCATGGTCAGGTAGCCATTGATGAACCCTAGGGAAAACGGCGACGCCTGGTACTCGGCCGTCGCCTCGCCGATCGGCCCGGCGGGCAACATGAAGGCGGCAATGCCGAGGGCGGCCAGGGCAAGGATCTTCAGCGGCGCCAGGAAGCGCCCTACGGTGTCGAGCAGGCGGCCGGGGTACAGAGACACCAGTGCAACCACGGTGAAGTAGACCAAGCTGTAGATCATCAACGGCACCGGGCCGTCGCCAGTCAAAGGTGCCAACCCGACCGTGAAGGAAACCGTAGCGGTGCGCGGCGTGGCGAACAGCGGGCCGACGGCGAGGTAGCAGACCACCGCCAGCAATACTCCAGCGAAGCGCCCAAGCGGGCTGCTAAGCGCATCGATGCTGCCGCCGACCTTGGCCAGGGCAACGACGGTCAGCACCGGCAGGCCCACGGCCGTTACCAGAAAACCGACGGCGGCAAGCCAGACGAAGGGCCCGGACTGCAGGCCGACGATGGGCGGAAAGATGATGTTACCGGCGCCGACGAAGAGCGCGAATGTCATGAAACCGAGTGCCAGGATGTCCTGGCCTTTAAGCACTTTCATTTAAAGGGACCATACTGCAGAACGAACGAAGGAAAGGGAGTTTCCCGCAGGGTCGGGGGAAGGGGCGCCACCAGATAAGGCAGGCAGTTCCGAATGGCCCTTGTGAGGCTGCCGGAAAGTGGCGCAGGATAACGAACCCGGCGTGCAAATGCACCCGTTCGGGGCGGCAGCGCGACCAGCGCACCGAAAAAGCCCGTATTAGCGCGGGTTAAATTTTTACTGAATGTAAAACTCCCTAGCGAAACAAGGGTCTATCATTTCAGACACTTGCGCCGCACCGCTCGGAGGATGTAACCATGGCAGCAGAATTGGTGGCCCAGTTTCACGCTCGGGACGCCGAAGGGCGCGTGTATCCCGTCCATGCATTTCAGAGTGCGGTCGTGCTCGCTGATGGGACCTTGGCCGAAGCGCCCTTGCTTACCTACAAGCTGGCGATCGGCGATCGGGTAAACCATCTGGGGGATGATCGTTTCATGCTGGTGCAGAGCGGGATCGAGATTGTTCGTATCCCCTGACAAGCACCACCCAAGCATAAAAAACGCGGCCTTGAATGCCGCGTTTTTTTATGCCCGTCGTCAGCCATCGAGCGCTCAGAGGCTTTGCGCCCAGAGCGCTGGAGCGCCAGCGGCCTTGCCGATACGTTCCAGGTGAGCAACGTGGGCAGCAAGCTCCGCCTCGTTGGCAAGGACGACCCTCCCCGTCGGTCGGCTCGCAGGCAGGCGACGGATCTGGCTCCCCTGCTCGGTACCGCCCTCCTCGCCTTCGCTGCTGCCCGCCAGCGACAGGCTGGTTTGGCCACCGGTCATGGCCAGGTAAACGTCGGCCAGCAATTCGGCGTCGAGCAGCGCGCCGTGGAGCGTCCGCTCGCTCAGGTCGATACCGTAACGTTTGCACAAGGCATCGAGGTTGTTGCGCTGGCCCGGATGACGTGCTCGCGCCAGGCCCAGCGAATCCACGATAGTGCAATACTGGCTCAGGTCAGCGCGGTCCGCCTGGCCGATGAGCGCGAATTCGTTGTTAAGGAACCCCACGTCGAACGCGGCGTTATGAATGACCAGGGTGGCGCCCTGGATGTAGTCATAGAACTCGTCCGCCACTTCGGCGAAGCGCGGCTTATCGCGCAGGAACTCAGAGGTGATGCCGTGAACGCCGATGGCGCCTTCGTCGCTGTCGCGGTCTGGCTGCAGATAAATATGGAAGTTTCGCCCGGTCAGGCGCCGCCCCATCACTTCGACGCAGCCGATTTCCAGGACACGGTGGCCGTCGGTTACCGGCATACCCGTGGTTTCGGTATCCAGCACCACGATCCGCTGCGTTGCCATCGGCATATTCATGGCGCTATCCCCTGCTGCCCCTGGCGCAGCCTGCGTACGTCGTCCACTCCCCGGTTGGCCAAGGCATCGGCGCGTTCATTACCGTGATGGCCATTATGCCCACGCACCCATTGCCAGCTCACCTGATGACGCGCCACCTGGGCGTCGAGCTCCTGCCAAAGGTCGGCGTTTTTCACTGGTTCACGAGCGGCCGTCTTCCAGCCACGCTTTTTCCAGTTTGGCATCCATTGCTGGATGCCCTTCATGACATATTCCGAGTCGGTGACCAAGGTCACTTGGCAGGAGCGCTTGAGCTCTTCAAGCGCACGGATGGCCGCCATCAGTTCCATGCGGTTGTTGGTGGTGGAGGTTTCACCGCCCCACAGTTCCTTTTCCACCCCTTTGTAGACCAGCAGCGCGCCCCAGCCTCCTGGGCCGGGATTGCCCTTGCAGGCTCCATCGGTGTAAACCTCGACGACATCGCTCATTGATCAGCCTGTAACGGAAACGTGAACCGCTTATTGCCTGCCGTCGCGCCTGTTGAGCTTGGCCAGCGGCAGCGGCAACAACTTGCCCATGGGCTCGCGGCGGGCCTGGCGCAATGGGCGCAGGCCAACCACCAGCTTGCGCGCCACCAGCACGTAGAAGCCGCCACCGGCGCTTTGCCAGCGGCCGGCAAGGCGCTCCCAGCCCGCCATGCGGGCCTGCCAGGCGGGCGAGGCAAGCGGCGGACAATAGCATCCGAAGCGCTTTTTCTCCAGCGCGAAACCCAGCAGGTTTAGCCAATCCCCCACCCGCGAGGCCGATATGCAGCGCGCTCTGCCCAGGGCACCTTTGGCGAACACATGCCGCACCCCCCAAGGGCTCCAGGGGTTTATTCCGACGATCACCAGATGGCCGCCAGGACGCACCGCGCGCGCGGCCTCCCGCAGCAGGCCATGGGGCGACAGGGAAAAGTCCAACCCATGCTGCAGCACGACCAAATCGGCGGCGTGCTCGCCCAATGGCCAGGCTTGCTCCTCGCAGGCGATCTGCACCCCGGGCAACGGGGCGCCGAGCCGCACATGGTGCTGAATGCGTGCAGCCACTGGCGGAGCATCGGCGTGCGGGCCATAGTGCACCAGGTAGCCGCCGAAGAATTTGCCCAGTTCAGCGCAAAGGACGCTGTGCTCCTCACGCAACAAAAGCTGACCCAGCGGCCCTTCGAACCATTCCCTGGCTTGGCCGATGAGTTCGACCCATTGCTGATCCGCCTGCGCGAATGGCTTGTCTGTCATTGCCGCTTCCCTCCGGGTGCTCTCCGGGATCATCCAGGCTCAGGCTTGTACGAAAGTGGCTATGCTCGCCGACTTCTCGCACAAACCCTAAGATAAACCATACCTCAAAGCGTAGCGACCACCGCCATGATACAGATCGACGCCCTTTCCGCGTTCTCCGACAACTACATCTGGCTACTGCGTGATCCGGCCAGCCACCGCTGCGCCGTGGTCGACCCCGGCGACGCCGACCCCGTGCAGCGCTGGCTGGACGAGCACCCGGAGTGGTCGCTGACCGATATTCTGGTTACGCACCATCACCATGACCATACCGGAGGCGTGGCAGCCCTCAAGGCACGCACCGGAGCACGCGTGGCGGGCCCGGCTGGCGAGACGATACCGGCGCTGGACCAACCCCTCGAAGATGGCGCGCGGCTGCAGGTGCTGGGCCTGGACCTGCGGGTGCTGCTAGTGCCAGGGCATACCGCGGGGCATATTGCCTTCGCCCACGAAGCCCCTGCACAACCGCTGCTGTTCTGCGGCGACACGCTGTTCGCCGGTGGCTGCGGAAGGTTGTTCGAAGGCACTCCGGAGCAGATGCATGCGTCTCTGAAACGCCTGGCAGCCCTGGCACAGGATACGCAGGTGTATTGCGCACACGAGTACACCCTCAGTAACTTGCGTTTCGCCCGCGCCGTCGAGCCGGAGAATGCCGCCTTGGCCGCCCGCTTCGACGCGGTCAGCGCGCAGCGCGAACGTCATGAGATAACGCTGCCGAGCACATTGGCCATGGAAAAGGCCACCAACCCTTTCCTGAGGGTTGGTGAAACATCCATTAAAGAAAAAGCCGAGCAATGGGCAGGCGCTACTCTTGCCAGCGAAGCCGCGGTGTTCGCAGCGATCCGGAGGTGGAAGGATAAGTTCTGAGCGAAGGCTGCCGATGCCGGTGCGCTTTGAAAGGTTGACCGCCCTATCCCCCCTTTCTAGAATCCCCGCACCTTTTTGCCCGGACATGCCCGCAGCCAATGTCGCTATCCACTCATCGCACGCCGTCTTCCCGCGCCCTCACCCGGCTTGCCCAGGCTATCGCCCTGGCCATGTCCGCCGCGCTGGTAGGCTGCCAGAGCTCGGCGCATGTGGAGGAAAACCCGGCCCCGGCGGCTCCCTCCACAATGATCAAGCGGGTCAAGCCCAAGCCGGTTTTCCAGGTGGAGCATGACCGCAAACAGCCCCCGCAGGACCTTTGGGCGCGCATGCGAGACGGCTTCCAGCTGCAAGATGGCATCGACGTGAACCCACGGGTGGAGCAACAGCGCCTGTGGTTCGTCAGCAATCCGGAATTCCTGCTCGGCTCCGCGGACCGTGGCAGCCTTTACCTGCACTACATCGTCGAGCGCCTCGAAGAGCGCAACATGCCGCTGGAGCTGGCACTGCTGCCGGTGATCGAAAGCGCCTACAACCCGATGGCGCTGTCGCGCGCCAACGCTGTGGGTTTGTGGCAATTCATTCCTTCCACGGGCCGCTATTACAACCTGCGCCAGACCAACCTGTACGACGGCCGCCAGGATGTGACCGCCTCCACCACGGCCGCGCTGGATTACCTGAGCAAGCTGCACGACATGTTCAACGGCGACTGGCTGCTCGCCCTGGCCGCTTACAACGCCGGCGAAGGAACCGTGGGCCGGGCCATCGAGCGCAACGAGAAGCTTGGCCTGCCTACCGATTACTGGAACCTGCCGCTGCCCCAGGAAACCCGGGACTACGTGCCCAAGCTGCTGGCGCTGTCGGAAGTGGTGTCCGCGCCTCAGGCTTATGGCGTGGCGCTCGAGCCCATTGCCAACCAGCCTTACTTCAAGGTGCTGGAAGTCAACCAGCGGCTCGATCTCGCACGTGTCGCGGCCCTGGCGAACATCGACGAAGACGAGCTGTACCAGCTTAACCCGGCCTTCAAGAAGCGCATGACCCTGGACCGCCCCCAGCACCTGCTGGTGCCTACCGCCAAGGCGCAACTGTTGGCCGACAGCTTGTCGTCCATGAAGCCTGAGGAGTTGTTGACCCTGCGCCCCCGCGAACAGGTGTTCGAGCAGGTGGCCAGCACGGCGCCGGCCCCACGCCGGGCCTACAGGGTGCGCGCCGGGGACAACCTATCCTCGATCGCCAAGGCCAACAAGGTCAGCGTTAGCGACCTGCAGCGCTGGAACAAGCTGGGCGGCAAGCACCTGAAGGTCGGCCAGACCCTCGTGATGCAGGGTGGAGCGGCGGCCAGCGCGCCGGCCGAGGACAACCGCCGCACTACCCGCTACACGGTGCGCAAGGGCGATTCCTACTACCTGGTCGCCAAGCGCTTCAACGTTCAACCACAGCACCTCAAGCGCTGGAACCCGGCCCTTGGCAAGGCGCTGCGGCCCGGGCAGACCCTCACCGTCTACATCGACCGCTGATAAGGCCAGCACCCGCCCAGGCCGCTGCCCCAGGCGGCCCTCAAACTGTTGGGGCTGCGCCGAGTCTGGTACTGTACGGTCTGGCCACCCTTGAATCCGTGACCTGATGCGTGTTCTCCCCCTCCTTGTGCTTGGCTTGGCCTTCTGCGGCCACGCCGCCGCTGCGCGAATCGAAAGCCATGGCTATGCGCAGTTCGGTACCTTGAAGTACTCGGCGGGCTTCAGCCATTTCGATTGGGCAAACCCCGACGCACCCAAGGGCGGCACGCTGCGGATCATGGCGGCCGGTACCTTCGATACGCTCAACCCCTACACTCTGAAGGGAACCAGCCCCTCCTCTACGGCCAACTTCCTGCAATATGGCGTGAGTGAGCTGAACGAACCGCTGATGGTGGGCACCGGGCAATACGATCCCTCCGGTGACGAGGCGACCTCCAGCTATGGCCTGATCGCTCGCTCGGTGGAGTACGCCGATGACCGCAGCTGGGTGGTGTTCAACCTGCGGCCCGAAGCGCACTTCAGCGATGGCCAGCCCATCACCGCCGCAGACGTCGCCTTCTCCTACCGCACCTTGCTCAAGCAAGGGCATCCGCAGTACCGCACCAGCCTGCAAGAGGTGCAGCGGGTAGACCAACTCAACCCTCACCGGGTGCGCTTCGTATTCAAGCGCAGCGGCAACCCATTGCTGATCCTGCGCCTGGGCGAGCTGCCGATACTGTCGCGGCATTATTGGCAGGGCCGCAACTTCCAGGCCACGACCTTCGAACCGCCGGTGAGCAGCGGCCCGTACCGGATTACCCAGGTCGAGCCGGGGCGGCGCCTGGTGTTCGAACGGGACCGCCACTGGTGGGGCAAGGACCTGCCCGTCAACCGCGGCAAATACAACTTCGATCGAGTAGAGGTCGAGTTCTACCGGGACAGCAACGTCGCATTCGAAGCCTTCAAGGCGGGGGAATTCGACATCTACATCGAGCACCAGGCGAAGAACTGGGCCAATGGCTACGACTTTCCGGCTGTTGCCGAGGGCGCGGTGGTCAAACGGGAAATCGTTCACCGGATTCCAACGCAAACCCAGGGCCTGTTCCTGAACACCCGGCGCGCACGGTTCAATGACGCGCGGGTGCGCCAGGCGCTGGCCATGTTGTTCGATTTCGAATGGACCAACCGCACGCTGTTCAGCGGTGCCTATCAGCGGGCGAACAGTTATTTCCCTAATAGCGAATTCACTGCCAGCGGCTTACCTACTGGCCAGGAATGGCTGCTGTTGGCGCCGTGGCGCGAGCGCTTGCCGCCTCGGTTGTTCACCGAGCCCTTCGAGGTGTCCCAAACCGAGGGCAACGGCATTCCCCGCGATACCTTGCGCAGCGCCATGGCCCTGTTGGCCGAAGCGGGCTGGAACTACCGGGACGGCCAGTTGCGCAACCGCGTGGGGCAACCGCTCCAGGTAGAAGTGCTGCTGGTCAACCCCACCCTGGAGCGGATCCTCGAGCCTTATGTGGAAAACCTCGGCCGTATCGGCATCGACGCCCACCTGCGCACCGTGGACCGCGCTCAGTACAAGCAACGCCTGGATCAGTTCGACTTCGACATGATCCTGATGACCCTCAACCAGACGCTCAGCCCCGGCCTGGAGCAATGGCAGTACTTCCATTCCAGCCAGGCCGCCATCAAGGGCAGCAAGAACTATGCAGGGATCGCCGATCCGGTGGTGGACCGGCTGCTCGAGCAATTGCTCGGCGCCCGCAGCCGGGAAGAACAGGTCGCGGCCACCCGTGCCCTGGATCGGGTACTGCTGTGGCAGCATTACATGGTCCCGAACTGGTACCTGAACTACCACCGCCTCGCCTACCGCGATCGCTTCGCCTTCCTGCCGACTCCGCCCTATGCCCTGGCGCTGAACACCTGGTGGCTCAAGCCCTTGGAGAACAACCGATGACGCTACACCCAGCGCTGGCCCGCCTGGCCTGCAGCCTTCTATTGCTGGCGACGGCGAGCGCTGCCAACGCCGGCAACGAACATGCGATCACCCTCTATGACGAACCGCCGCGCTACCCCGCAAGTTTTACTCACTTCGACTACGTGAACCCCGAAGCGCCCAAGGGCGGCACTTTTCGCCAAGCGGCGATCGGTGGCTTCGACAGCCTGAATCCCTTTATCAACAAGGGCGTGCCAGCCAGCGGCCTCGGCCAGATCTACGACACCCTCACGGTGCAGAGCCTGGATGAGCCCATGAGTGAATATGGGCTGGTGGCCCGGCGCATCGAAAAAGCGCCGGACAACACCTGGGTGCGCTTTTACCTGCGCCCTGAGGCCCGCTTCCATGACGGTCACCCGCTTCGCGCCGAGGATGTCGCCTTTACCTTCAACACGCTGACGGCCCACGGCGCGCCCTTCTACCGCAGCTACTACGCCGACGTTCAGCAGGTAGTGGTCGAAAGCCCATTGCAGATCCTGTTCAAGTTCAAGGGTGGCGCCAACCGCGAGTTGCCGCTGATCCTCGGGCAACTGCCGGTGCTGCCCAGGCACTTCTGGGAGGGGCGCGATTTCGAACGCGGAACCTTGGACATCCCCCTTGGCAGTGGCCCGTACAAGGTTGCCGCGGTTCAAGCCGGGCGCTCGGTCCGCCTGGAGCGGGTAAGGGACTACTGGGCCAAAGACCTGCCCGTCAACCGCGGCCAATACAACTTCGACACCCTCGTGTACGACTACTACCGCGACTCCACCGTAGCGCTCGAAGCGCTCAAGGCCGTCCAGTTCGACTACTGGCAGGAAATGATCGCCAAGAACTGGGCCACCGCGTATGACGTTCCGGCGGTCAGAGATGGCCGCTTGGTGCGCGAAGAGATCCCTAACGGCAGCCCCACGGGCATGCAAGGCTTTGTGTTCAACCAGCGCCGCCCCCTTTTCGCCGACCTGCGGGTCCGCCGCGCCTTGGCGCTGCTGTTGGACTTCGAGTGGACCAACAAGCAGCTGTTCAATGGGGCGTATAAACGTAACGGCAGTTTCTTCGAGAACTCCGAAATGGCTGCTCATGGCCTGCCAGACGCCGCCGAACTCAAGCTGCTCGAGCCCCTGCGCGAGCAGCTGCCGCCCCAGGTTTTCACCGAAGCCTGGAGCGCCCCGGTCACCGATGGCAGCGGGATGATCCGCGATCAGCAGCGCGAGGCTTACCGGCTATTGCAAGAAGCGGGATGGCGCATCGAAGGCGACCGCATGCTCGACGCCCAAGGCAAACCGGCGGTGATTGAGTTTTTGATCGTGCAACCGGACTTCGAGCGCGTGCTGCTGCCGTACAAGCGCAACCTCAAGGACCTGGGCATAGACCTGGTGTTGCGGCGGGTAGACATGTCTCAGTACATCAACCGGCTCCGCTCGCGAGACTACGACATGATAGTGGCGAGCTTCCCGCAGTCCGCTTCTCCGGGTAACGAGCAGCGCGGCTATTGGTCCAGCGCGGCAGCGGACAACCCCGGCAGCCGCAATTTCATGGGCCTGAAGGACCCAGCCGTGGACGCCCTGCTGGAAGGGCTGATCAACGCCGGCTCCCGGGCCAGCCTGGTCACCCACGCCCATGCCTTGGATCGCGTATTGCTGTGGAACGCGATCCTGGTCCCCAACTGGCACCTGGACAGCTGGCGGGTGGCGTACTGGAACAGGTTCGCCCACCCGGCCACGCCACCGCGCTACGACATTGGCCTCTCGACCTGGTGGGCCAAATCCGCCGAGGAGGCCAACTGATGCTCGGTTATCTGCTTCGTCGCCTGCTGCTGATCGTGCCCACGCTCTTCGGCATCCTGGTGATCAACTTTCTTATCGTGCAGGCCGCGCCCGGAGGGCCGGTCGAGCAGATGATCGCCAAGCTCGAAGGCTTCGAGGGGGCCACCAGCCGCATCGCCGGCGGCGGCGCCGAGGTGTCGGTGGCCGGCTCCAGCTATCGGGGCGCGCAAGGGCTGGACCCCGCCCTGGTAGCGGAGATCGAACACATGTACGGCTTCGACAAATCCGCGCCGGAGCGCCTCTGGATCATGGTCAAGAATTACGCCCGCCTGGACTTCGGCGAAAGCTTCTTCCGCGACGCCAAGGTGACAGACCTGATCCTGGAAAAAATGCCGGTGTCCATCTCCCTCGGGCTGTGGAGCACGCTGATCATGTACCTGGTGTCCATTCCGCTCGGTATCGCCAAGGCTACCCGCCATGGCTCGGCCTTTGATGTGTGGACCAGCTCGGCCATCGTTATCGGCTATGCGGTGCCGGCGTTTCTCTTCGCCGTCTTGCTGATCGTGCTGTTCGCCGGGGGCAGCTACTTGAACTGGTTCCCGCTGCGCGGCCTGACGTCCAACGACTTCGACCAGCTCAGCCTGGCCGGCAAGGTCCGGGATTATTTCTGGCACCTGGCCTTGCCCGTGACCGCACTGGTGATCGGCCATTTCGCCACCCTGACGCTGCTGACCAAGAACAGCTTCATGGACGAAATCGGCAAGCAATACGTCGTCACCGCGCGGGCCAAGGGGTTGCCCCAACGACGGGTGCTCTACGGCCATGTGTTCCGCAACGCGATGCTGTTGGTGGTCGCGGGCTTCCCTTCGGCCTTTATCGGCATCTTCTTTACGGGCTCGCTGCTGATCGAAGTGATCTTCTCCCTGGATGGGCTGGGCCTGATGAGCTTCGAGGCAGCCATCAACCGGGACTACCCAGTAGTGTTCGGCACGCTGTTCATCTTCACCCTGGTCGGCCTGCTGGTAAAGCTGATCGGCGACCTCACCTATACCCTCGTGGACCCGCGAATCGATTTCGAAGGCAGGAAGCACTGATGGCCCTCTCCCCCCTCAATCGGCGACGGCTGCAACGCTTCAAGGCGCACAGGCGCGGCTGGTGGTCGCTGTGGTTGTTCAGTGTGTTGTTCGTGCTGAGCCTGGGCGCCGAACTGCTCGCCAACGACAAGCCGCTGGTGGTTCATGTCAACGATGCCTGGTACTTCCCGGCCTTCAAGCGCTACCCCGAAACCGCCTTCGGTGGCGAATTTCCGCTGGAGCCCAACTACAAGAGCCCTTACGTACGCGACCTGCTGGAGCGCCAGGGTGCCTGGGCGGTCTGGGCACCGATCCCGTTCAGCTACCAGAGCATCAACTACGAGCTCAAGGTGCCCGCCCCGGCGCCGCCGTCGCGGCAGAACTGGCTCGGCACGGACGATCAAGGGCGCGACGTGCTCGCCCGGGTCATCTACGGGTTTCGGATTTCCGTGTTGTTCGCGCTGACGCTGACTTTGCTCAGTTCCGTGGTCGGGGTGCTGGCCGGCGCGCTTCAGGGGTTCTATGGCGGCTGGGTAGACCTCGCCGGGCAACGCTTCCTCGAGGTCTGGTCCGGGTTGCCGGTGCTGTACCTGCTGATCATCCTGGCCAGCTTCGTGCAACCGAATGTGTGGTGGTTGCTGGGCATCATGCTGCTGTTTTCCTGGATGAGCCTGGTCGACGTGGTGCGCGCGGAATTCCTGCGTGGGCGCAACCTCGAGTACGTTCGCGCCGCACGGGCGCTGGGCATGCGAGACGGCCCGATCATGTTCCACCACATTTTGCCCAACGCCATGGTGTCGACCATGACCTACCTGCCGTTCATTCTGACCGGCGCCATCGGCACCCTCACCGCACTGGACTTTCTAGGCTTCGGCCTGCCCGCGGGGTCGCCATCGCTCGGCGAACTGGTGGGCCAGGCGAAGGCCAACCTGCAAGCGCCCTGGCTGGGCCTGAGCGCCTTCGGCGTGCTGGCCCTGATGCTGAGCCTGCTGGTGTTCATCGGCGAAGCCGCGCGCGATGCGTTCGATCCAAGGAAATGACATGACAGCCGACCCCCTGATCGAAATCCGCGACCTGGCCGTCGAGTTTCATGGCGGCGAGCAGGTACACCGCGCCGTCGCGGGCGTGAGCTTCGATATCCGTCGTGGCGAAACCCTTGCCCTGGTAGGCGAAAGCGGTTCGGGCAAATCGGTCACCGCGCACTCGATCCTGCGCTTGCTGCCCTATCCAGCTGCCCGTCACCCCAGTGGGGAAATCCGCTACGCCGGGCAAGACCTCCTGCATGCCTCCGAGCGCACGTTGCAAGGCATTCGCGGGAACCGCATCGCGATGATCTTCCAGGAGCCGATGACCTCGCTCAATCCGCTGCAATCGGTAGAACGGCAGATCGCCGAAGTGCTCGCGTTGCACAAGGGGCTGGTAGGGCCGGCGGCGCGCGAGCGCATCCTGGAACTGCTAACGCTGGTCGGCATCCCAGAGCCCGCCAGGCGCTTGCGTGCGCTGCCGCACGAGCTGTCTGGCGGCCAGCGCCAGCGGGTGATGATCGCCATGGCGTTGGCCAACGAACCTGAGCTGCTGATCGCCGACGAGCCCACCACAGCGCTGGACGTCACGGTGCAACTGCGGATCCTCGACCTGCTTAAATCATTGCAGGCCCGCCTGGGCATGGCCATGTTGCTGATCAGCCACGATCTGAACCTGGTGCGAAGAATTGCCCACCGCGTATGTGTCATGCAGCGCGGTCGCATCGTCGAACAGGCAGCATGTGAACAATTGTTTCGCCAGCCACAACATCCGTATACCCGGGAGCTGTTGGCTGCCGAGCCCGCCGGCGTACCGGCGAACAACCCGCCGAGCGATGCACTGCTCGAGGTGCGTGACCTCAAGGTGTGGTTTCCGGTGCGCAAAGGGCTGTTGCGACGCACCACGGACCATATCAAGGCGGTGGACGGCATCAGTTTTCAACTGCGTAAGGGCCAGACCCTGGGCGTGGTGGGAGAAAGCGGTTCGGGCAAGTCCACCCTGGGCCTGGCGATCCTGCGGCTGATCCACAGCCAAGGTGGCATCCGCTTCCATGGCACGGACTTGCAAGGGCTGGGCAGGGCCGGGGTCCGGCCGCTGCGGCGTGAACTGCAGGTGGTCTTCCAGGATCCCTTCGGCAGCCTCAGCCCGCGCATGAGCGTTGGGCAGATCGTCGGCGAGGGGTTGCGCATCCATGGCATGGGTACGCCGCAGGAGCAGCAGGCGGCGATCATTGCCGTATTACGGGAAGTAGGCCTGGACCCGGATACTCGCCACCGTTACCCTCACGAATTTTCCGGAGGGCAACGGCAGCGTATCGCTATTGCCCGGGCGCTGGTCCTGCAACCGGCGTTGATCGTGCTGGACGAGCCGACCTCGGCGCTGGACCGCACGGTACAACGGCAAGTGGTGGAACTGTTGCGATCGTTGCAGGCCCGGCACGGCCTGACATATTTGTTCATCAGCCATGACCTGGCCGTGGTCAAGGCGCTGAGCCATCAATTGGTGGTCATGAAGCAGGGCCAGGTCGTAGAACAAGGGGAGGCGGCGGCGATTTTCGCCGCGCCGCAACACCCCTATACCCAACAGCTACTGGAAGCAGCCTTCCTGGCCCCAGTAGCTGTCGATTAATGAGAAGAGGAACGAACACATGGGTTTTCTCGCCGGTAAGCGCGTACTGATCGTCGGTGTTGCGAGCAAGTTGTCCATCGCATCGGGTATCGCCGCAGCGATGCACCGCGAAGGTGCGGAGCTGGCCTTCACCTACCAGAACGACAAGCTCAAGGGGCGCGTCGAGGAATTCGCCAGCGGCTGGGGCTCCAGCCCGGAGCTGTGCTTCCCTTGCGACGTGGCGAACGATGAAGAGATCGCCAAGGTGTTCGAGGCGCTGGCGAAGAAATGGGACGGCCTGGACTGTATCGTCCACTCGGTGGGTTTCGCCCCTGGCGACCAGCTCGACGGCGACTTTACCAGCGCTACCACCCGTGAAGGCTTCCGCATCGCCCACGACATCAGCGCCTACAGCTTCGTCGCGCTGGCCAAGGCCGGGCGTGAGCTGATGCAGGGCCGCAACGGCAGCCTGCTGACGCTGTCCTACCTGGGCGCCGAGCGCACCATGCCTAACTACAACGTGATGGGCATGGCCAAGGCCAGCCTGGAAGCAGGCGTACGCTACCTGGCTCGCAGCCTTGGCGCCGACGGCATCCGCGTGAATGCCATTTCCGCCGGCCCCATCCGCACCCTCGCAGCGTCGGGGATCAAGAACTTCCGCAAGATGCTCGACGCCAACGAAGCGCAGACGCCGTTGCGCCGCAACGTCACCATCGAGGAAGTGGGCAACGCTGGCGCTTTCCTGTGCTCGGACCTCGCTTCGGGCGTGAGTGGCGAAATCATGTACGTTGACGGTGGCTTCAACACCACCGCCATGGGTGACCTCACCGAGTAATCGGTTACTACCCTGATGAAAAAGGCCGCTTATGCGGCCTTTTTCATTGCGGACGGCGCACCTGTGGATTCACCTTGCCCGCCCCATGGCAGCACGGTTTACAGGCAACCGGGCGACGTAAACAAAAAGGGCCGCCGAGGCGACCCTTTTGCAAGCGGTGTGAGCGCGATCAGTAGCGCTTCACCTCAGCTTTGGCTTCCAACAGTTTGCGATATGCAGCGAAGTCCATTTGCCCTTGGCGCGAAGCGAGTGCCTGACGGTAAGTGGTCTTCTCTTGGTCGGTGGGGGCCGCGCCTTCGTTCACACCATTGAGGCGCAGTACTACCAGACTGCCGTCGCGCAAGGAGACGCTGGCGAAGGTCGGCTGCCCCTTGGCGGTTGGCTTGGGCATCTGGAACACCGCGTTGAGCACGGCGGCGTCGAACCCTTCCTGGTTGCGACTGGCCGCTTCCACGGTCTTCCAGGCCTGCCCTTCCTGAGTCGGAGCCAGGGCGACCTTACCGTCGCGCAAACCCGCAACCAAGGCATCGCCCTTGGCTTTCACGGCCTCGGCGGCGCGTTCACGGGCTAATTCCCTGCGGATCGGCTCGCTCACCGCTTCCAGCGACAGCTGGGCTGGCTTGCGATGCTCCTTGGCGCGCACCACAACGGTGGTGTCCGGGTCCAGTTCGATCGCGCTGCTGTTAGCGCCTTCTTCAAGCACTTCCTGGCTGAACGCAGCCTGGATTACCCCACGGTTGGCCGTGATGCCTTCCGCGCCTCCGTCACGGCCGAAAGGCTGCGACGTTTGCACGGTCAAGCCCAGGTCCTGGGCGGGCTGGGACAGGTCGGAAGCTTCGAAGGCAGCGTCCTCGAGCTTCTTGCTCGCTTCAACATAGCGCTGCTCGACCTGCTGGGTCTTGAGCTCGCGGGTGAGCTTGTCCTTGAGGCTAGCGAAGGTCGGCACCTCCGGCGCCTGAACGCCGAGCAGCTTGATCAGGTGATAACCGTATTGGGTACGCACCGGCGCCGAGGTTTCATTCGGCTTGAGCGCGTACAAGGCCGTTTCGAAGGCTTCGTCATACACGCCCTTGCCCGCGTAACCCAGGTCACCGCCGTTGGCGGCCGAGCCCGGATCCTGGGACGTTTCCTTGGCGACCTTGGCGAAGTCTTCACCCTTGGCCAGGCGTTGCTGGATCTCGTTGATGCGAGCCTTGGCCTGCTCGTCGGTGACCTTGTCGTTCACCTCTATCAGGATGTGAGCCGCACGCCGCTGCTCTGCCAGGTGGGCAATTTCCTTCTGGTACTGCGCCTGCAGGTCGGCGTCGCTGACCTTGACCTGATCGAAGAACGCGGATTTCTTCAATTCGATATAGTCGATCACCACCTGGTCAGGGCTCATGAACTCTTTGGCGTGGGCGTCGTAGTAGGTTTTCACGTCCCCATCGCTGACCTTGATGGCAGAAGGGTCCGCCTTGAAGGTGAGGCTGGCGAAGTCGCGAGTTTGCTTGTTGAGGCGAGCGTATGCGATCACTTCGTCATCGGTGACGAAACTGCTCGCTGCCAGCCCGGCCCGCAGTTGGGAAATCAACATTTCCTCAGCGAGCATCTGGCGGAATTGCATCCGGGTGAAACCCTGCTGACGGACGAACTGATCGAAACGCTCCGCGCTGAATTTGCCGCCTTCCTGGAACAGCGGCGTTTGCAGAATTTCCTGGTCGACGGCCGCGTCGGAGAAGGCGAAGCCGGAATCGTGGGCCCCTTGCAGCAGCAGCTTGCGATCGATCAAGCCCTTGAGCGCGGCCTCGCGCAGCATCTTGTCGTCGAGCAACGAAGGATCGAATTCCCGCCCCAGCTGCTGCATCAGTTGGCGCCGCTGCATTTCGACGGCCTGGCCAAGCTCTGTCTGGCTGATGGTGTCGCCGTTTACCTTGGCGGCATCCTGGCTGTGGCTGGTGGCGCGAAAAATCGCGTCGAAGCCAGTCAGCGCCATCAGCACCACGATGACGCCGATGATGGTCTTGGCAATCCAGCCCTGTGAATTGTCCCTTATGTTTTGAAGCATGCTTCCCCCAGCAACGGCCAGCTACAACCCCGACCGCCCAGAACCTGATATGAAAAAGGCGCATCCGAGGATGCGCCTTCTCGTTACTTGCGTAACCAACGCCACCGCCGCTGTGCGACCGAGGCGCCTTGGCCGACCGCGCCTGGCCTGCCTAGGCCTGGCCCGGAGGTCAGTTGACGGCGTCTTTCAGGCCCTTGCCTGGCTTGAAGCTAGGAACCTTGGCGGCGTTGATCTTGATCGCCTTGCCGGTTTGCGGATTGCGACCGGTGCGGGCGGCGCGTTCTTTAACGGCGAAGGTACCGAAACCGACGAGTACCACGGTATCGCCAGACTGCAGGGCACCGGTCACGGTGTCGATTACAGCGTCCAGCGCTCTGCCTGCAACGGCTTTCGGGATATCAGCGGATGCGGCGATGGCATCGATCAGTTCCGACTTGTTCACTCTAAGTCCCCTTATATCTCTATTGAGTTATTTCTGAATATTTTTTTTCGATCGGTAAAACTAACGCCGGATGTGCCACCGACAAGAAAGGAGCCGCGCTGTAACGGCGGCTCTGGAATTCTGTCAAGGAAGCCCCCCGTACAACGGCTTCCCAGGCCTTATACGACAAGTGGCTACACTCGCCGACTTCTCGTACGACCCTTAGTGCGTACTGATTCGCTCCTTGGATTCAGCGTCGCGCTTGTCATCTTTTGCAACTATCTCGGGAGCCACGTCGGGCAAGGGCTCAGGGGCGTATTGCAGCGCAATTTGGAGGACCTCGTCAATCCATTTGACAGGCTTGATCTGCAGATCCTGCTTGATATTGTCTGGAATTTCCTTGAGGTCGCGCACGTTTTCCTCGGGGATGATCACTGTCTTGATTCCACCGCGATGAGCGGCCAACAGTTTTTCCTTCAATCCACCGATCGCCAGCACCTGGCCGCGCAGGGTGATTTCACCGGTCATGGCCACATCGGCACGTACCGGAATCTGCGTAAGGGCCGATACCACCGCCGTGCACATGCCGATGCCAGCGCTTGGGCCATCCTTGGGCGTGGCGCCTTCCGGCATGTGGATATGGGTGTCGCGCTTTTCGTGGAAGTCCAGTGGAATCCCCAGGCTCTTCGCCCGGCTGCGCACGACGGTCAGGGCCGCGGTGATGGATTCGCCCATCACATCGCCCAACGAGCCAGTCTTGATCAACTGACCCTTCCCTGGCACCACGGCCGCTTCGATAGTCAGCAGCTCGCCACCGACCTGGGTCCAGGCAAGGCCCGTGACCTGGCCGACCTGATCCTGTTGCTCGGCCAGGCCATAACGGAACTTGCGCACCCCTAGCAGGTGCTCGAGCGAATCCGGGGTCACCTTGACCGCCACATTCTTTGCTTGGGCATGCTCCTTGACTACCTTGCGGCAAATCTTCGCGATCTGCCGCTCCAGGCCACGCACGCCAGCCTCGCGGGTGTAATAGCGAATGATGTCGCGAATGGCCTGAGTATCGATCTCAAGCTCGGACTTCTTCAGCCCGTTGGCAGCGACCTGCTTGGGCGTGAGGTAGCGGGTCGCGATGTTGATCTTCTCGTCCTCGGTATAACCCGGCAGGCGGATCACTTCCATGCGGTCCAGCAGGGCCGGTGGAATGTTCATCGAGTTGGAGGTGCACAGGAACATCACATCCGACAGGTCGTAGTCCACTTCCAAGTAGTGGTCGTTAAAGCTGTGGTTCTGTTCCGGGTCGAGTACTTCGAGCAGCGCCGAAGCCGGATCGCCGCGCATGTCGCTGCCCATCTTGTCGATTTCATCGAGCAGGAACAGCGGGTTGCGTACCCCGACCTTGGTCATCTTCTGGATCAGTCGCCCAGGCATCGAACCGATGTAGGTCCGGCGGTGCCCACGGATTTCGGCTTCGTCACGTACCCCGCCCAGCGCCATGCGCACGAATTTACGGTTGGTGGCATTGGCGATGGATTCAGCCAGGGACGTCTTGCCTACCCCAGGCGGCCCTACCAGGCACAACACCGGGCCGCGGATTTTCTTCACACGCTTTTGCACGGCGAGGTATTCGAGGATGCGTTCCTTCACTTCCTCCAGGCCGTAGTGATCGGCGTCGAGGATCTGTTCGGCGCGGGCCAGGTCCAGCCGGACCTTGCTCTGAGCCTTCCACGGCACTTGAGCCAGCCAGTCGATATAGGAGCGGACCACGGTCGCTTCGGCCGACATTGGCGACATCTGCTTGAGCTTGTTCAGCTCGGCATTAGCCTTCGCCATGGCGTCCTTTGGCAACCCGGCAGCCTCGATGCGCTTTTTCAGCTCCTCGACTTCATTGTGCCCCTCATCGCCGTCGCCCAGTTCCTTCTGGATGGCCTTCATTTGCTCGTTGAGGTAGTACTCGCGCTGGCTGCGCTCCATCTGCTTCTTCACGCGCCCGCGGATGCGTTTTTCCACTTGCAGCAGGTCGATCTCGGCGTCCAGCAAGGCGAGCACGCGCTCTACCCGGGCAGACAGATCGATGATTTCTAGAATTTCCTGCTTCTGCTCGATCTTCAGCGCCATGTGAGCGGCCATGGTATCGACCAGGCGCCCGGGTTCATCAATGCTGTTGAGCGACGAAAGCACCTCGGCCGGAACCTTCTTGCCCAGTTGCACATACTGTTCGAACTGCGACAGCAGGCTGCGCACGAACACTTCGGCCTCACGGTCAGGCGCGGGATTTTCGTCGATCAGGCTCACCTTGGCCCGAACATGCCCGTCTACCTCGATGAACTTTTCGACAGCACCACGTTGTTCGCCTTCTACCAGCACCTTCACGGTGCCGTCGGGGAGCTTGAGCAGTTGCAGGACAGTGGCCACGGTGCCCACACGGTAGAGCGCGTCCTTGCCTGGATCGTCATCTCCCGGGTTGCGTTGGGCCAGCAGCAGAATCTGTTTTTCGCCGGTCATCGCCGCCTCAAGGGCTTCGATGGATTTCTCGCGTCCCACGAACAGTGGGATCACCATATGCGGATAGACCACCACATCACGCAATGGCAGGAGAGGCAATTCGATGGTCGTCTTCATGGTTTCGCCTCTTCAGCGGCGCGGGGCCGCTCACAGATGAAATAAGCCTGAGGCTAATCTTGGGGTAGCCTCGGGAAAAAACAAGCGTCGGGCCTGAACAAAAAAAGGGCCCGAAGGCCCTTTCTGCAATCGCTCAGCCCAGCAAGCAGGCAATGCGCGAATCACGCATCGGGCGCTGCCTTGGCAGGCGGCTCGCTGTTCTCGTAAATCAACAGCGGCTTGGAGGTACCGTCGATCACGCTTTCGTCGATCACCACCTTGCTGACTTCCTTCTGCGAAGGAATTTCGTACATGGTGTCCAGCAGTACGCCTTCGAGGATCGAACGCAACCCACGGGCGCCGGTTTTGCGTTCCAGAGCCTTGCGAGCCACGGACTTGAGCGCGTCGCTGCGGAACTCCAGATCCACCCCTTCCATCTCGAAGAGCTTGCCGTACTGTTTGGACAGCGCGTTCTTCGGCTCGGTCAGAATTTGCACCAGCGCCGCCTCGTCGAGTTCGTCGAGGGTAGCCAGTACCGGCAGACGGCCGACGAATTCCGGAATCAGGCCAAACTTAACCAGATCGTCCGGCTCCACCTCACGCAAGGATTCACCAACTTTCTTACCCTCCTCCCGGCTGCGGACTTCGGCATTGAAGCCGATGCCGCCCTTGGTGGAGCGATTCTGGATGACCTTCTCCAGGCCGGAGAATGCACCGCCGCAAATGAACAGAATGTTGCGCGTGTCCACCTGCAGGAACTCTTGCTGGGGATGCTTGCGACCGCCTTGCGGCGGCACCGAGGCGACGGTGCCTTCGATAAGCTTGAGCAACGCCTGCTGGACGCCCTCACCCGATACGTCGCGGGTGATCGAGGGGTTGTCCGACTTGCGCGAAATCTTGTCGATCTCATCGATGTAGACGATGCCCATCTGGGCTTTTTCTACATCGTAATCGCACTTCTGCAGGAGCTTTTGAATAATGTTCTCGACGTCCTCGCCCACATAGCCCGCTTCGGTCAACGTGGTAGCGTCGGCGATGGTGAAAGGAACATTGAGCAGACGAGCAAGGGTTTCGGCAAGCAGGGTCTTGCCCGAGCCCGTTGGCCCGATGAGCAGGATGTTGCTCTTGCCAAGTTCTACGTCGTCGTTTTTCTTGTCGCGCTGGTTCAGCCGCTTGTAGTGGTTGTACACCGCGACTGCAAGGACCTTCTTGGCACGCTGCTGACCGATAACGTACTGGTCGAGAATGCCGCTGATTTCCTTGGGCGATGGCAACTTGTGGGTGCTGCTCTCTGCCTGTGCCTCTTGCACCTCCTCGCGGATGATGTCGTTGCACAGGTCGACGCACTCGTCACAGATGAAGACCGAGGGGCCGGCAATCAACTTGCGCACTTCATGCTGGCTTTTGCCGCAGAAGGAGCAATAGAGCAGTTTGCCGTTGTCCTCGCCGTTGCGGGTGTCAGTCATTCGATCTATCCAATCCTGTAGGCTTGAAACACAAGATGAAGGCAATTGCGGGCTTTTTCAAGCCCGCGAAGGGCGGGATATTCCGCCACACAGGATTCAAGCCTATTTACGCGGGCATTTGCCGCTTGTCGAGAACCGAGTCAACGAGACCGTACTCGGCCGCGCGCGCTGCGCTCATGAAGTTGTCGCGGTTGGTGTCTTGCTCGATGGTTTCGATTGCCTGGCCCGTGTGATAGGCGAGCAATTCATTCAAGCGAGCACGGATGGAGAGGATCTCCCGGGCATGGATATCGATGTCCGAAGCCTGCCCCTGGAACCCGCCCAATGGCTGGTGAATCATCATCCGCGAGTTCGGCAGGCAATAGCGCTTGCCTTTGGCACCGCCCGCCAGCAGGAACGCACCCATGCTGCAAGCTTGGCCGATGCAGATGGTGGAAACGTCCGGCTTGATGAACTGCATGGTGTCGTAGATCGACATCCCAGCGGTTACCGAGCCGCCCGGTGAGTTGATATACAGATGGATATCCTTGTCGGGGTTCTCTGCCTCGAGGAACAGCAACTGTGCTGCTACCAGGTTGGCCATGTAGTCTTCGACCGGCCCGATGAGGAAGATCACCCGCTCCTTGAGGAGGCGTGAGTAGATGTCATAAGCGCGTTCGCCACGCGCGGACTGCTCGATAACCATCGGGACCAGGCCGCCAGCGGCCTGGATGTCAGAGCTCTGAATATAAGAATTGCGGGACATGCCTGCACTCACTCCCAATTAGTCATGCCTTAGATACGCATAAGCCAGCGCGAAGGCTGGCTTATGGTTATTCCGAAGCTGGGCCGTTTTACGCGGCTTCAGGCGCCGCCTGGGCCGGTTTTACCGCTTCTTCGTAAGAGACCGCTTTGTCAGTCACACTAGCTTTCTGCAAGACAGTATCCACAACTTGTTCTTCCAGCACAACCGAACGGACTTCGTTCATCTGCTGGTCGTTCTTGTAGTACCAGCTCACGACCTGCTCTGGCTCCTGGTAGGCCGAAGCCATTTCCTGGATCAGCTCACGCACGCGGGCGTCGTCTGGCTTGAGCTCGAACTGCTTGACCACTTCGGCGACGATCAGGCCGAGCACCACGCGGCGACGTGCCTGTTCCTCGAACAGTTCGGCAGGAAGCTGCTCGGGCTTGATGTTGCCACCGAACTGCTGCACCGCTTGTACACGCAGGCGGTCCACTTCGTTGGACAGCAGGGCTTTCGGCGCTTCGATCGGGTTGCTTTCGAGCAAGCCGTCCATGACCTGGTTCTTCACCTTGGCCTTGATCGCCTGGCGCAGTTCGCGCTCCATGTTCTTGCGCACTTCGGCGCGGAAGCCTTCCAGGCCGCCTTCCTTGATACCGAATTGGGCGAAGAATTCGTCGCTCAGCTCAGGCAGGGTCGGCGCGGCTACGCTGTTGACCTTGACGGTGAACTCGGCAGCTTTGCCGGCCAGGTCGAGGTTCTGGTAGTCCTCGGGGAAGGTCACGTTCAGCACGCGCTCTTCACCGGCCTTGGCGCCGACCAGGCCGTCTTCGAAGCCTGGGATCATGCGACCGGAGCCCAGCACCAGCTGGGTACCGGTGGCCGAACCACCAGCGAAGGCTTCGCCGTCGATCTTGCCGGCGAAGTCGATGTTCAGTTGGTCTTCGTTCTGCGCTTCACGTTCGGCGGTCTCGTAGCGAACGTTCTGCTTGCGCAGGATGTCCAGCATGTTGTCCACGTCGGCATCGTTCACTTCGGCGCTGTGGCGCTCGACCTTGATGCCTTCGAAACCGGCAACGGTGAATTCAGGGAACACTTCGAAAGTGGCGACGTATTCGAGGTCTTTGCCTTTTTCGAACACTTTAGGCTCGACGGACGGCTGGCCAGCCGGGTTCAGCTTCTGCTCGACCACGGCTTCGTAGAAGGTCGCCTGGATCAGGTCGCCCAGGGCTTCCTGGCGGGCGGCGGCTTCATAGCGCTGGCGGATCACGCTCATCGGCACCTTGCCAGGGCGGAAGCCTGGGACCTTGGCGCGACGGGCAGTCTGTTGCAGACGCTTGTTGACTTCGGTCTCGATGCGCTCGGCGGGAACGCCGATGGTCATGCGGCGCTCGAGCGCGGAAGTGTTTTCAACAGAAACTTGCATGGATATTCCTCGTTGCACAGACGATAGCCGGCGATTCCCGACTCCAGATCAAGGGCAAGCATTCTAGTGGCTCGATTGCCAGAAGTCACCCTACTCGATAAGCCAGTAAAACAAGGGGCAATCCCCTGCCCGGCGCGCCCATCCTCGCGGTGGGCGGCCGCCGATCAGGCTGCTATCCTCGGCGGCCTCATTTACTGCCGGAGAGCGCCATCATCGCCTCGGATACATCCCCCGCCCTCGCGGCGCTACGCCAAGCCACCCGGGATCTGCATGCAGCGCTGGATGCCGCCTCACCGCTGACCAGCGAGGGGTTCGACGGCAGCGACTACCTCGCCTACGTCGCGCGGGTGATCGGCTGGATGCGCCCGGTGGAGCGGCATTTATACCAGGCATCACTGCCTTGGCCGTCGGGCTTCGCCGCCCTTGCGCGGGCACAAAAAACGGGCTGGCTGGTGGCTGACCTCGGCGGCGACGCCGCGGCCTTGCCCGAATGCCCCTATGCCCCTATGCCAGCGTCACTCGCCGAGGCCTACGGACTCGCCTACGTCTGCGAAGGCGCTACCCTGGGCGGCGCCTACTTGTACAAGCGCCTATCTCCTCGCCTGGCGCCCTTGCCGCTGCACTGGCTATACGGCTACGGCGCGCAGACCGGTCCATTATGGAAGGGCTTTCTTGCCCGACTGGCGGAAGACGTGATCACCCCGCATCAGATCGAAGCAGCCGCCAGCAGCGCGCGCCTGGGGTTCCAGACCTTCGAGCGGTGGCTGGGTGAAGGAAGATAGATAGGCTGATGATCAACGGGCGATCGTGAATCTCGCACACGCCCTTGCCGCATCAAGTTCGCTTTTCTCACTGAGGATAAACGCTTCGTACAGGCCCGCCTGTACACCGCTGGACCATAAACGTCGGCCTTGGGTAATGATCTGATACTGCATGACCGTACTGGCCGCACACAGATCAACGAGATCGACCGGGGCGTTGACGATGTCAGCCACCTCGCCCGCCGGGTTCCAGAGCTGTAAAACGTCCACGCGGCCAGGAGCAAGCACATCGAGGTCGACATCACTTGCCGCATTCGCTTCGCCTGCCGCCTGGCTACCGAACAGGTAAATAGCGGTCAACCCTTGAAGCCGGTGCTGGAGATGCGCTTGTACTTTCACCAAGCCCATTGAATTCTCCCTGCTTACGGAGCGACCGTAGCAGAAGCGCTGGCAAGGTGCGATACGGTGTCTGCCGCTAGATCACCCTCGGCCTGCGGAAACGAAAAAGCCGCCCATCAAGGGCGGCTTTTTCGTTACATGGTGCGGACGAAGAGACTCGAACTCTTACAGCTTGCGCCGCTGGAACCTAAATCCAGTGTGTCTACCAATTTCACCACGTCCGCGCATTCGCGCTTAAAGCAAAGGCGCCCGACTTACGTAAGGCGCCTTCTACAAATATGGGGTGGACGATGGGAATCGAACCCACGACAACCGGAATCACAATCCGGCGCTCTACCAACTGAGCTACGCCCACCATATTGCATTTACTTGTTCAGTGCCGAGTACCAAAGCTGCCTAATGGCGCGCCCGGCAGGACTCGAACCTGCGACCATCCGCTTAGAAGGCGGATGCTCTATCCAGCTGAGCTACGGGCGCTCGGTATTCAACTTCAGGGCTGAAGTGAAAAAGCCGCCACTGCCAACCACCTGTAAAACAAGGCAATTTCAGCAGTCACTTGCGCCAGCGTTAGGCCCTGCCCGACAAGTGCGACGAATCTTATAGAGGGCCCTACCAGGCGTCAACTGTTTTATAGAAAAAAGTGCATTGATATAAAGGGCTTAGCGGATTCGCCAGCCGTGGTGCCTTTGACCTGATCGCCCGGCATGCGAGAATGCGCGCACCTTTTCTTCCCCTTCGATGGTTTATCACGCGTCATGACAGCACAACTTATCGACGGCAAGGCAATTGCCGCCAGCCTGCGCCAGCGTATCGCTCAGCGAGTGGAGCAGCGCCGCGACCAGGGGCTGCGGGTTCCCGGCCTGGCCGTCATCCTGGTAGGTACGGATCCTGCGTCCCAGGTCTATGTGGCCCACAAGCGCAAGGATTGCGAAGAAGTTGGCTTTATATCCCAGGCATTCGACCTGCCGGACACCACCCAGCAGGCGGACCTCGAAGCGCTGATCGACCGCCTGAACGCAGATCCGGCCATCGACGGGATCCTGCTGCAGCTGCCCCTGCCTGCCGGGCTGGACGCCTCCGGGCTGCTCGAGCGCATTCGCCCCGACAAGGACGTCGATGGTTTCCACCCCTATAACGTCGGCCGCCTGGCCCAGCGCATTCCGCTGCTGCGGCCCTGTACCCCCAAGGGCATCATGGCCTTGCTGGAAAGCACCGGGCAGGACTTGTACGGCATGAATGCCGTGGTGGTGGGCGCTTCGAATATCGTCGGGCGGCCGATGGCGATGGAATTGCTGTTGGGCGGCTGCACCGTGACCGTTACCCACCGGTTCACCCGGGACCTGGCCGACCACGTCAGCCGTGCCGACCTGGTAGTGGTCGCCGCCGGCAAGCCGGGGCTGGTCAAGGGGGAATGGATCAAGCCGGGCGCGATCGTGATCGACGTGGGTATCAATCGGCAGGAAGACGGCAAGCTGGTAGGCGACGTGGTCTATGAAACCGCCCTGCCCCGCGCCGGCTGGATCACGCCGGTGCCAGGCGGGGTCGGGCCGATGACCCGCGCCTGCCTGCTGGAAAACACGCTGTACGCGGCAGAAACCCTGCACGCGTGACCATAGGGGTCGCCGCCGCAGCGGCGGCGACCCCAAGGCTTACTTCTTCGCCGCCTCCCACGACTTCAACAGCTCGTTGTAATTGACCGTCTGCCCTTGCGGCTTCTCGTTGGCGAGCTTCGGCTTGGGCGCGCCAGGCTGGTCGAACCAGTACTGGGCGGTCTTTTCTTCATTGAGCTTAGGCCCGCAATTGGACGCATCCTGTACCTTGGCCCGCTCCAGGCGGCTGAGGATAGCGTCCTGGTCCTTGGCCAGCCCATCCAGCGCTTCCTGGGCGGTTTTCTCGCCGCTTACCGCATCTGCAACGTGCTTCCACCACAGCTGCGCCAGCTTCGGATAATCCGGCACGTTGGTGCCGGTAGGCGTCCATTGCACCCGCGCCGGGCTGCGGTAGAACTCCACCAGGCCGCCGAGCTTGGGCGCCAGGTCGGTCATGGCTTGAGAGTTGATATCGGACTCGCGGATCGGCGTCAGGCCAACGATGGTCTTCTTCAACGAAACGGTCTTCGCGGTGACGAACTGCGCGTAAAGCCAGGCCGCCATGCGCTGCTTCTCGGGGGTGGTCTTGAAGAAGGTCCAGGAGCCGGTGTCCTGATACCCAAGCTTCATGCCCTCCTCCCAATAAGGCCCCTTGGGCGATGGTGCCATCCGCCATTTCGGCGTTCCATCGCTGTTCACCACCGGCAGGCCAGGCTTGGTCATGTCGGCAGTGAAAGCGGTGTACCAGAAGATCTGCTGCGCCACCGCGCCCTGGGCGGGCACCGGGCCTGCTTCGGAGAAGGTCATGCCCGCTGCCTGGGGCGGTGCATAGGCCTTGAGCCAGTCGATGTATTTTTGCGTGGCATACACAGCGGCTGGGCCGTTGGTGTCGCCACCGCGGGTCACGCTGGAGCCCGCCGGGTGGCACCCTTCCACGCGGATACCCCACTCATCCACCGGCAGCCCGTTGGGCAGCCCCTTGTCACCGCCACCGGCCATGGAGAACCAGGCATCGGTGAAGCGCCAGCCCAGGGACGGGTCTTTCTTGCCATAGTCCATGTGGCCGTATACCCGCTTGCCGTCGATTTCCTTGACGTCTTCGCTGAAGAACTTGGCGATGTCTTCATAGGCGGACCAGTTCACCGGCACGCCCAGCTCATAGCCATATTTGGCCTTGAACTTGGCTTTCAGGTCCGGGCGGTCGAACCAGTCTGCGCGGAACCAATAGAGGTTGGCGAACTGCTGGTCGGGCAGCTGGTAGATCTTCTTGTCCGGCGCCGTGGTGAAGGAAATGCCGATGAAGTCGTTGATATCCAGGGTAGGCGAGGTGTAATTCTTACCTTCGTTAGCCATCAGGTCAGTCAGGGACTCAACCTTGCCGTAACGGAAGTGGGTACCGATCAGGTCGGAGTCGTTGACCCAACCGTCATAGATGTTCTCGTCGGACTGCATCTGGGTTTGCAGCTTCTCGACCACATCGCCTTCTTGCAGCAGGTCATGGGTCACCTTGATCCCGGTGATCTCGGTAAACGCCTTGGCCAGGGTCTTGGACTCATATTCGTGGGTAGTGAGCGTCTCCGACACCACCTTGATTTCCTTGACCCCACCCTCACGCAATGACTTAGCGGCATCGATGAACCACTTCATTTCAGCCATCTGCTGATCGGGCGTAAGCGTGGAAGGCTTGAATTCGCTGTCGACCCACTTCTTCGCGGCGTCCTCGTAGGCGTCGGCCCACGCCTGTGAACCATAAGCGCCAAGCACCAGCAGGGCGGCCAGCGTGATGCCCTGTCGCCTGTTGTTTTTATTCTCGAACATGGGGAACCTCCCGAATGGAATGTACGCCTGCGCCCGAGCTGGCGCGGCGGTTCGTTTCAAGGGCCGTTCAGCCCCAGCGCATCACTATCAACAACCACACCAGGGCCAGCGTCGAGGCCACCCAGATGCTCCAGTCGGTAGCGCCTATCACCACCAGGTGGATATAGGCGCTGCCGAGAAGGCCGATGAACAGCCGGTCACCACGTGTGGTGGCGATCGGCAAGAAGCCGCGGCGCTCGGCGCACGGCCAGCGCAACTCAACCGCGGTCATGGCGGCCAGCACTACGGCCACGGCAATAAAGAACACAGCGGTGGGAAGGGTCCAGGCCATCCAGCTCATGTTGCGACTCCCTATACACGACCAAGGGCAAAGCCCTTGGCCACATGGTTGCGAACGAACCAGATCACCAGCAGGCCCGGCAAGATCGTCAATACACCCGCCGCGGCCAGCACCCCCCAATCGATCCCCGAAGCAGACACCGTGCGGGTCATCACCGCAGCGATCGGCTTGGCGTTGACGCTGGTGAGGGTGCGTGCCAGCAGCAGCTCCACCCAGGAAAACATGAAGCAGAAGAACGCGGTCACACCGATGCCCGAGCCGATCAGGGGAATGAAAATCCGCAGGAAGAACTTGCCGAAACTGTAGCCATCGATGTACGCCGTTTCGTCGATTTCCTTCGGTACGCCAGACATGAAGCCTTCGAGAATCCACACCGCCAGCGGCACGTTGAACAGGCAGTGGGCCAGGGCCACCGCGTAAGGCGTGTCGAACAGCCCGATAGAGGAGTACAGCTGGAAGAACGGCAGCAAAAACACCGCCGGTGGCGACATGCGGTTGGTCAGCAGCCAGAAGAACAGGTGCTTGTCGCCTAGAAACCTGTAGCGGGAGAACGCATAAGCGGCCGGCAGGGCCACCAGCAGCGAGATGAGCGTATTCAGGGACACGTAGTACAGCGAGTTCAGATAACCCTCGTACCAGCTGGGGTCGGTGAAGATCACCTGATAGTTCTGCCAGGTAAGGTCCCGAGGCCAGAGGGTCAACCCGCTGAGAATCTCAGTGTTGGTCTTGAACGACATGTTCACTAACCAATAGATCGGCACCAGCAGGAACGCGAGGAACACCAGCAAAGGAATGGTCTTGCGCATGGTCATGCCCTCAGTCGCGGTCCGAATGGGTCATGGCGGTATAGAACAGCCAGGACACCAGCAGAATGATCAGGAAGTACACCAGCGAAAACGCAGCCGCCGGCCCCAGGTCGAACTGCCCGACCGCCATTTGCGTGAGGGTCTGGCTGAGGAACGTGGTGGAATTGCCTGGGCCGCCGCCGGTCAGCACGAAGGGCTCGGTATAGATCATGAAGCTGTCCATGAAGCGCAACATCACTGCGATCAACAGCACGCTCTTGAGCTTTGGCAACTGAATGTAGCGGAACACCGCCCAGCCCGACGCCCGATCGATGCGCGCAGCCTGGTAGTAAACATCCGGAATGGCGCGCAGCCCGGAGTAGCACAACAGCGCTACCAGCGAGGTCCAGTGCCACACGTCCATGATCAGCACGGTGGTCCAGGCGTCGCGGGTATGGGAGGCATAGTTGTAGTCCACGCCCATGGCATTGAGGGCCCAGCCCAGCAAACCGATGTCACCGCGGCCGAAGATCTGCCAGATGGTCCCTACCACGTTCCACGGGATCAGCAAAGGAATGGCCATCACGATCAGGCACAGCGAAGCGCGCCGGCCCTTGGCGGGCATGGTCAGGGCGATGGCGATGCCCAGCGGGATCTCGATGGCCAGCACACAGGCCGAATAGATGAACTGGCGCAACAGCGAGTCGTGCAGGCGCGGGTCCTGCAGCACTTGGCGGTACCAGTCGGCGCCCACGAAGAAGCGGCTGGAAGTGTCGAAGATGTCCTGCACCGAATAGTTGACCACCGTCATCATCGGCACGATGGCGCTGAAGGCCACCAGCACGAACACTGGTACCACCAACCACCAGGCTTTGTTATTGGGCACCTTGTTCATTGGTCCGCCTCCACCAGCAGGTCGTTGGCATAGAGCATCAGCCAGGGCGCGGGGAAGCTGATCGGCACTTCCCCTTCCGGCAGCTGGCGATCTTCAGGCAGGCGCGCCATCAGGCGCTGGCCGCCCAGCTCCAAGGTAAGGATGCGGTAAGTACCGAGGTCTTCCACATGGCGCAGCCGCGCCATCAAGGTGTGCTCGGAAGGCGCATCCCAGATCCGTACGAACTCCGGGCGGATGCCCAGCTGCAGGCGCTGGCCGGCCAGCTGATCCATGCGCCCAGCCAGCGCCGTCGGCACCGGCAACTCGACGTCGCCAAAGACCAGGCTGCCATTGCGCAGGGTCACGTCAATCAGGTTCATGCCTGGGCTGCCGATAAAATAGCCCACGAAGCTGTGTCGCGGTCGCTCGAACAACTCTCTGGGCGTGCCGAACTGAACGATCTGGCCGCCGTACATCACCGCGATCTTGTCGGCGAAGGTCGAGGCTTCCAACTGGTCGTGGGTCACATACACCATGGTGATGTTGAACTGCTCGTGGATCTGCTTGAGCTTGCGCCGCAGCTTCCACTTCAGATGAGGGTCGATCACCGTGAGGGGTTCGTCGAACAGGATCGCCGACACGTCATCACGAACCAGCCCACGCCCCATGGACACTTTCTGCTTCTCGTCGGCGCTGAGGTTCTTGGCTTTCTTGCTGAGCACCGGAGTGAGTTCCAGCACCTCGGCGATTTCCTCGACCTTCTGCCGCACGCGGTCAGCCGCCATGCCCTGGTTGCGCAGCGGGAAGGCCAGGTTGTCGAACACGGTCATGGTGTCGTACACCACCGGGAACTGGAACACCTGGGCAATGTTGCGTTTTTCCGGGGTTAGCTCATTCACCCGCTTGCCGTCGAACAGCACCTGCCCCTCAGACGGCGTAAGCAACCCCGAGATGATATTGAGCAAGGTCGACTTGCCGCACCCCGAGGGGCCCAGCAAAGCGTAGGCACCGCCCTGCGCCCAAACGTGATCGAGCTGGCGCAGCGCGTAGTCTTCGGGGCCGGAGGGCTCGCGGGCATAACTATGGGCCAGTTGCTGCAGATGAATTTCGGCCATCAGACGACCCTCGCCGCGCGCCGACCTGGCGCCTGCACCAGGCGGCCTTCGGGCTCGAACACGAACAATTTATGGGTGGGGATGTACACCTTGATCGGTGCGTCCACGGCGAACTCATGCACGCCGGGCAGATGCGCTACCAGCCGCCACTGGTCGTTGCGCACATGCAGGAAGGTTTCCGATCCGCTGATCTCGGCCAGTTCCACCGTCACGGCCAACTCGAGGTCGTCATCGTTGGACGGCACCAGGCTGATATGGCTGGGCCGCACACCGAAGCGGAAAGCGCCCTCCCCCAAGCCTTGCAGGTCGGCATTGAGGGGGAAGTGGGCGAAGTCGGCGAAACTGGTTTCGCCGCCGCTGATCCGCCCTGGCAGCAGGTTCAGCGGTGGCTCGGAGAACAGCTCGGCGGCCAACACTTCGCTGGGCCGCTGATACACCTGGGCAGTCTCGCCGCTCTGGATGATCCGGCCCTCATGGACGATGGTCGTGGTACCGCCAAGCGCCAGCGCTTCGTTCGGCTCGGTAGTGGCGTAGACCGCGATGGTATGGCGCGTGGCGAACAGCTCGCGCATTTCCAGCCGCAGCTCCTCGCGCAGCTTGTAATCCAGGTTCACCAGCGGCTCATCGAAAAGGATCAGCTGCGCATCCTTGACCAGCGCCCGGGCCATGGCGGTGCGCTGCTGCTGGCCGCCGGAAAGCTCCAGCGGATAGCGTTTAAGGAACGGCTCGATGCGCAGCATCTTCGCCGTGGTTCTCACGCGCTGGTCGATCTCTTCCGCGTCGAGCCGTGCCTGGCGCAAGGGCGAGGCGATGTTTTCGTAGACGGTGAGGTTGGGGTAGTTGATGAACTGCTGGTAGACCATGGACACCTTGCGCGCCCGCACCGGCACGCCCGTCACATCCTGGCCGTGCATCAATACCTGGCCTGAATCGGGGCGATCGAGCCCTGCCATCAGCCGCATCAGGCTGGTTTTGCCTGAGAGGGTCCGCCCCAGCAACACATTGAACGAGCCCGCTTCGAAACGCAGGCTGGCGTTATCGATCCAGCGCTGCCCGTCCACGGTGCGGCATACGTTGCGCAGTTCCAGTGTCATGGCTGCAACCTTGTTGTTGTAGTGCGCAAGCTATAGCCACAACCGTGCCAGAGTGAACGAAGCCGCGCGGCAGGGCCTTCGACCGCCTGGTCATGTTCGGTACTGAACACAAGTGAACAAATATGGCTGAACAACTGAACACTCGTGGTGTTGACATTGTTCAGGTTTGAACAACACTGGGGGAACAAAAAAAAACATAAAGGGCACCCTCATGTCCGCCAGCAGCAACGGCATCGTTCACGAACAAGCCATCCGCGAAGCCTGGGCCCGCTCTACCGCTGCGGGGTTGCGCCCGCACGTGGCAGCCGACCATGGCGAGCCGCCGGTGGCGCAGGTGGAGCAGTGGCAGCTGCGCAGGGCTGAGGTGCTGCGGATCACTGAAGCCCAACTGCTGCCGGCCTATGCGCAAGTGCTTGCGCCGATCCAGGCATTGTTGCTGCTGGCCGATGAACATGGCCGGCTGCTGCGCAGCTGGGGCACCCCTAGATTCGGGGCTGCGCAGGCACGTGCCTTCGCCCCCGGCGCCGACTGGAGCGAAGCCCGTGTAGGCTGCAATGCACTAGGCACCGCCCTGGCGTGTGGGCAAGCGGTCGATGTAGAGCACGACGAACACTTTCTTGCCGCCAATCGTTTCATGAGCGGGTCCGCCGCACCGGTCTTCGATGCCGAGCGCAGGCTGGTCGGGGTGCTGGGCGTGTCCAGCGACAGCTTCCTGCCGCCTTCGCACACCCTAGGCACCGTCAAGGTAATGGCCCAGGCCCTGGAAAATGCTCTGCTCGAAGAGCGCTTCGGCGAGGGCTGCCACCGCCTTGTGTTCAACACCGCCCGCAACAACTTGGACAGCCCTTGGGCCGGCGTGCTGGTGTTCGACGCTGGCGGCCGGGTGATGGCGGCTAACCGTCGTGCCGACACCCTGCTCGGCAAAGACCCCCGCGGCCTGGCGATCCAGGCCCTGTTCCGGGCGAACCTCGGGGAGCTTATGGCTCGCCCGGCGGGCCAGCCCTTCCCGCTTCTGGCCGCTGGGCGCAGCCGCCTGCAATGCCTGCTGCAACCGCCAAAGCGCCTGGCCACGCCCTGCCCTGCCACGTCACTGGTGGAGCGAGCCTCTGTGCCCCAGCAACAACAAGCGTTGTTGGACAAGGGGCTACGGCTGCTCGAACGCGATATCCCCCTGCTGATCAGCGGCGAAACCGGCGCGGGCAAGGAAGTGCTGGTCAAGGCGTTGCACGCCGCCAGCTCCCGCGCCGGGGAACCGCTGGTAGCGGTGAACTGCGCAGCCATTCCCATGGAGCTGGTGGAGGCTGAGCTGTTCGGCTACGAAAAAGGCGCCTTCACCGGCGCCAGCCAAAAGGGCAACCCCGGGCTGATCCGCAAGGCGGACAAGGGCGTGCTGTTCTTCGATGAAATAGGCGACATGCCGTTGGCCACCCAGGCCAGGCTGTTGCGGGTGCTCCAGGAGCGCTGCATTCAGCCGCTGGGCAGCGGCGACCCGGTTGCGGTGGACGTTCGGGTTATCTGCGCGACCCACCGTGACCTGGCGAGCGCGGTGGCCGAGGGGAGTTTTCGCGAGGACCTGTACTACCGCATCGCCGGGTGCACGCTGCGGCTACCGCCCTTGCGCGAACGCAGCGATCGCCGTGAGCTGATCCAGGCCATCTGGGAGGAGCATCGCCAGCCGGAGCAACAGGCCGGGTTCAGCGAGGCCGCGCTGCAGGCGTTGATGAGCCACCCGTGGCCGGGCAACCTCAGGCAATTGAGCAATGTGATTCAAGTGGCACTGGCCTTGGCGGACAACGCCCGGATCGAACTGGACCACCTGCCCGAAGAGCTGCTGACGCCGCTGCCCACGCCTATGCAGCCGCGGGTGGTGGAAGTGCCCGCCCAGGACATCAACGCCCTGCTGCGCGCCACCGACGGCAACATCTCCCAGGTGGCGCGGCGGCTGGGGGTCAGCCGCAACACGGTGTACAAGCGCTTGCGCGAGATGAACGCCGGGGCCTGGCCAACCGCAGGAATCTAGGCGCTGGCGTGAGCCTGCGAACCTCTTGGCCTATGTCCGCGGGCGTCGCCGGATGGCCGCCCCCACTCCTACAGGAGGGGATGCCTGGCGCCAGCCGGCGAACCGGAGGGCGTGCTGTTCGTGGGTTTCAATCCGCCAAACGCCAGCTGGTGCCGCCCTTGCCGTCTTCGAGCACTACGCCCATGGCAGTGAGCTGATCGCGAATACGGTCGGACTCCGCCCAGTTCTTGTCGGCACGTGCTTGCAACCTGGCCTGCACCAGCGCGTCCACTGCGGCAGCGTCCACTCGGCCTTCGGCGCCGGCGCGGAGGAAGGCCTCGGCGTCGAGCTGCAGCACGCCCAGCAAGCCACCCAGTTCACGCAGCCGGCCCGCGAGGCCCGCAGCGGCTTGAGCGTCGGTATCGCGCAGGCGGTTGATGTCACGCACCAGGTCGAACAGCACTGCACAAGCCTCGGCGGTGTTGAAGTCGTCGTTCATCGCCGCGGCAAACCGCTCGACAAAGGCTTCTCCACCCACCGGCGCGCTGGCTGGCAAGCCCTTGAGCGCGTGGTAGAACCGCTCCAGCGCGCCCTTGGCGTCACGCAGGCTGTCTTCGGAGTAGTTGATGGCGCTGCGGTAATGGCTGGCCACCAGCAGGTAACGCACCACTTCGGGGTGATACTTGGCCAACACGTCGCGGATGGTGAAGAAGTTGTTCAGGGACTTGGACATCTTCTCGCCGTTGATGCGGATCATCCCGCAGTGCATCCAGGCCTTGGCGTAAGGCTTGCCGGTCGCGGCCTCGCTCTGGGCGATCTCGTTCTCGTGGTGCGGGAACTCCAGGTCGCTGCCACCGCCATGGATGTCGAAGCTCTCGCCCAGGCAGCAGGTAGACATCACCGAGCATTCGATATGCCAGCCAGGGCGGCCAGGGCCCCAGGGGGATTCCCAGCTCGGCTCGCCGGGCTTGGCGGCTTTCCACAGCACGAAATCGAGCGGGTCTTGCTTGGCTTCCTCCACCTCGATGCGGGCGCCGATGCGCAGGTCTTCGATGCGCTTGCGCGACAGCTTGCCGTAGCCTTGGAACTTGCCCACGCGGTAGTACACGTCACCGTTGCCGGGGGCGTAGGCATAGCCCTTGTCGATCAGCGCCTGGATCATCGCGTGCATGCCAGCGATATGGTCGGTGGCGCGCGGCTCCTGGTCGGGCGGCAAGATGTTCAGCCGGCGCTCATCCTCGTGCATCGCGTCGATCATGCGCGCGGTGAGCGCCTCGAAGGCCTCGCCGTTTTCCCGGGCGCGGTTGATGATCTTGTCGTCGATGTCGGTGATGTTGCGCACGTAGGTCAGGTCGTAACCGCTGTAGCGCAACCACCGGGTGATCAGGTCGAAGGCGACCATGCTGCGGCCATGGCCCAGGTGGCAGTAGTCGTAGACGGTCATGCCGCACACATACATGCGCACCTTGTTGCCGTCCAGCGGGGTGAACGGCTCCTTGGCCTTGGTCAGGGTGTTATAGATGTTCAGCACAGCGGCATCAGCTCCAGGAGTCGCGCAGGGTCACGGTACGGTTGAACACGGGCTTGCCCGGCTGGCTGTCCTTCAGGTCGGCGCAGAAATACCCCTCGCGCTCGAACTGGAAGCGATCCTCGGGCTGGGCCTGGGCCAGCGAAGGCTCGGCGCGGCACCCGGTGAGCACGTGCAGCGACGCCGGGTTGATGTTGTCGAGGAAGCTGCCGCCTTCTTCGGATTTTTCAGGGTTGGCGGAGCGGAACAGGCGGTCGTACAGCCGCACTTCGCATTCCACGCTCGCCTCGGCCGGCACCCAGTGGATCACCCCCTTGACCTTGCGCCCTTCCGGGTTCTTGCCCAGGGTGTCTGGGTCATAGCTGCAGCGCAGCTCCACGATAGTGCCATCGGCGTCCTTGATGGCTTCGTCGGCGCGAATCACGTAGGCGCCCCGCAGGCGCACCTCGCCACCCGGTTCCAGGCGCTTGTAGCCCTTGGGCGGGTTCTCCATGAAGTCGTCGCGGTCGATGTACAGCTCCCGCGCGAACGGCAGCTCGCGCACGCCCATGTCCTCCTTGGGATGGCGGGGCAGTTCGAGCATCTGCTGCTCGGCTTCGGGGTAGTTGGTGATGACCACCTTCAGCGGGCGCAGCACGCACATGGCGCGGGGCGCGGTGCGGTCCAGGTCCTCGCGGATGCTGAATTCGAGCATGCCCATGTCGACCACGCCGTCGGAACGGTTGGTGCCGATCATTTCGCAGAAGTTACGGATCGCCTGCGGGGTGTAGCCACGGCGGCGGTAACCTTGCAGCGTGGACATGCGCGGGTCGTCCCAGCCGCGCACGTGCTGCTCATCCACCAACTGCTTGAGCTTGCGCTTGCTGGTGATGGTGTAGTTCAGGTTCAGCCGGGAGAACTCGTACTGGCGCGGCTTGCTTGGCACCGGCAGGTTGTCCAGGAACCATTCGTACAACGGCCGGTGGCTTTCGAACTCCAGCGTGCAGATCGAATGAGTGATGCCTTCGATCGCATCGGACTGGCCGTGGGTGAAGTCATAGATCGGATAGATGCACCAGGCGTCACCGGTCTGGTGATGGTGCGCGTGGCGGATGCGATAGAGGATCGGGTCGCGCAGGTTCATGTTCGGCGAGGCCATGTCGATCTTGGCCCGCAGCACGCGTTCGCCGTCCTTGAATTCACCGGCCTTCATCCGCGCGAACAGGTCCAGGTTCTCTTCCACCGGGCGGTCGCGGAACGGGCTGTTCTTGCCCGGCTCGGTCAAGGTGCCACGGTACTCACGGGCCTGTTCGGGGGTCAGGTCGTCGACGTAGGCCTTGCCGGCCTTGATCAGGTCCACGGCCCAGTCATGCAGTTGCTCGAAATAGCTGGAGGCGTAGCGGACCTCGCCGGCCCACTGGAAGCCCAGCCATTTCACATCCGCCATGATCGCGTCAATGTATTCCTGGTCTTCTTTCGCCGGGTTGGTGTCGTCGAAACGCAGGTGGCAGGTACCGCCGAATTCCTGGGCGAGGCCGAAGTTCACGCAGATGGACTTGGCGTGGCCGATGTGCAGGTAACCGTTGGGTTCCGGAGGGAAACGGGTGACGATCGCCGTGTGCTTGCCGGTATCGAGGTCGGCTTGCATGATCGGCCGCAGGAAATTGGCCGGAACCACAGGCTCAGCCTTGGCGGCGGCAGTCGAAGCGTTGTCGGCAGTAGGCTTGGTCATGGAATCCTTCAAATACGATAAATGCCAGCTAGGGTTTGTACGGAAAATCGCGGGCAGCGACTTAACGTATCGAGCCTGGAACTAGGCCAGCTAAAACAAAGCCCGTATCATAGCCGAAGCTGTCAAGCCACTGACAGGTCGTCACTGCAAAACCGTGGCGCTACTTGAATTTCCGACAAGAGTGAATGTTATGTCCAAGGTCAAACTCACCACCAACCACGGCGATATCGTGCTGCAACTCGATGCAGACAAAGCCCCTGTGACCGTTGCCAACTTCGTCGAATACGTTAACGCCGGCCATTACGAAAACACCGTGTTCCACCGGGTGATCGGCAACTTCATGATCCAGGGCGGTGGTTTCGAGCCGGGCATGAAAGAAAAGAAGGACAAGCGCCCGAGCATCAAGAACGAAGCCAACAACGGCCTGCCCAACAAGAAATACAGCGTTGCCATGGCTCGTACCATGGAGCCGCATTCGGCCTCCGCGCAGTTCTTCATCAACGTCGCCGACAACAGCTTCCTCAACCACACCGCACCCACCACCCAAGGTTGGGGCTATGCCGTGTTTGGCGAAGTGATCGAAGGCACCGATGTGGTGGATAAAATCAAAGGCGTCAAAACCGGCAGCAAGGCTGGCCATCAGGACGTGCCCACCGAAGACGTGATCATCGAGAAAGCCGAGATCATCGAGTGATACTGCTGATCTCCGATCTGCACCTGCAAGAGGAACGCCCGGACATCACCCGGGCGTTTTTACACTTCCTCGAAGGCCGCGCCCGGGCCGCCCGCGCGCTGTACATCCTCGGGGACTTCTTCGAAGCCTGGATCGGCGACGACGCCATGTCCGCTTACCAGGCAAGCATCTGCCAGGCGCTGCGCACCCTTACCGATAGCGGCACCCAGGTGTTTCTCATGCACGGCAACCGGGATTTTCTCGTCGGCGAGGCGTTCTGCCGCGCTGCCGGCTGCACCCTGCTGGGCGACCCTTGCGTGGTGGACCTGGACGGGGAGCGCGTGCTGCTGATGCACGGTGACCTGCTGTGCACCCGCGACGAAGGCTACCTGAAGCTGCGCAGGATCCTGCGCAACCCCCTCACCTTGTGGACGCTCCGCCACCTTCCGGTCCGCTGGCGGCAGCGCCTGGCGCGTCGGCTGCGCAGCGAAAGCCAGGCGCAGACCCGCCTGAAGGCCAGCGACATCGTCGACGTCACGCCAGAAGAGGTGCCGCGGGTGATGGGCCGGGCGGGGGTCGCTACCTTGATCCACGGCCATACCCACCGGCCCGCGGTACACAAACTCGAAGTGGCACAGGCGCCAGCCCGGCGCATTGTGCTCGGCGACTGGGATCGCCAGGGGTGGGTGCTGGAATGGGATCGCCAAGGCGCACGGCTGGAAGCCTTCGAGCTGAATTGAGTCACGCGCCCTCAGGGGCCCCTGTGGGGAATGACCGCAGTACCGTCCACCTGCCGCAACACCTGTACTTGATATGGCTCGAACAGCCTCGCCATCTCACCGTTGGCATGCAGCTGTTCGAGGTAGCCGGCCAGTTCCTCGCCGGTAATGGGCGCCTGCGGGCGAACCAGCGCGTAGTGGTGATAGATCTGGTCGGTGCGGCGCGACACCAGCAAGGTGTCCTTGAGCTCGGGGTATCGGCTGAAGAAGCCAGTGAGATACGAGCGCGTCACCAGGGCTACGTCCGCGCGATTGCGCGCCACCATCAGCAGGTTGCTGTCATGGGAGTAGGTCAGCGTCGCTCGGTAATGGCTGGTCAGGTAATCGGGCTCGGCGTTGAACGTGGCAAAGGCATAGTGATAACCGCTGTAGAGCGCCAGGCGCTTGTCGGCAAGGTTGTTGAAGTAGTGATCATCGCGGCCGTCCATGCGCCGCGCCACGAAGACCTCCGCATCTTCCAGGCCCAGATCCACGGCCACATGCGGCACGGCCTGCCAGCCCCAGTGCGGGTTTTCAAAGATGGCCATATCGACCCGCCCCTGGCGCAGGTCCTGAAAACGCCGTGGCAGCGAGGTAGGCACCAGCTCGAAGCGGAAGCGGTCCTGTACGCGGTTCAGGGACGCCAGCAGGTCAGGAAGCAGCCCGGTATCCGCCCCGCTTTCAGGGTGCACGACATAAGGCGGGAAATGCGCCGCCGCGACGCGAACGACCTCCTGTGCCCGAGCGGCAGCGGCGCTAAACAACAGGCCAAGTAGGGCCGCGAACGCGATGGCGGCCCGCACGAACTTGGATGACAAGGGCGAACGCTCCCAATGGGCTGATCGTCATAAGCTAGGCGCTTTTTCCCCGGCGAACAATGTTGCCGCGGTTTCGTCTTCGTGATACTTACCGCCTGCCGCGCCGTCTTGGAACCTTCAAGGCTTGGCTAGGCTCTAGAAGATGATTCGCTAAAAGGACGCGCGCATGCCGCACTGGCTGATCATCGACCTCGAAGCCACCACCGACGAAGGCGGCTGGGCGGTCGAAGAAATGGAAATCATCGAGATCGGCGCTTGCCTGGTGAACCGTGACGGCCGCGAGCTGGACCACTTCCAGCGCTTCGTGCGCCCTCAGCGCAGGCCCTTGCTGACCCCCTTTTGCCGCGCCCTGACCCATATCACTCAGGCCGACATCGACGGCGCTCAGGGCCTGCCTCAGGTGTGGGCGCAATTCGAGCGTTGGCTGAGCCATCTGCCCTCGCCCTTGGCGGGCTGGGCCAGCTGGGGTGACTACGACCGCCAGCAGTTCCTGCTGGCGTGGCGAGAATATGGCCTGGAGAGCGGGCTGGCGAGCGTTCCCCACATCAACCTCAAGCAGCGCTTCGCCAAGGCGCGCCATCTCCCCCGCCCCCCAGGCCTCAACGGCGCCTTGCAACTGGCCGGCCTGCAGTTCCAGGGTAGCCAGCACCGCGCTTTGGAGGACGCCCGCAACACCGCGCGGCTGCTGCCTTTGGCGTTACCCGAACAGTACAAAAGCGGGTGACGGCCCCGCCTCGCTTGGGCATACTGGCACACCGTTTTTAGCCCCATAGCGAGAGGAAACGCCCATGTTCAAGGTCAACGAGTACTTCGACGGCACCGTCAAATCCATCGCCTTCGAAACCACCGAGGGCCCGGCGACCATCGGCGTGATGGCCCCGGGCAAATATGAATTTGGTACGGCGCAGCGGGAGATCATGCACGTGGTGTCAGGCGCCTTGAAGGTCAAACTGCCCGACAGCACCGACTGGGAAACCTTCGAAGCCGGGAGCCAGTTCAACGTCCCCGCTAACAGCAAGTTCCAGCTGGAAGTCGCCGGCGAAACGTCCTACCTCTGCGAATACCGCTGATCCTGGGCAAGCGGCCCGGCCTGGGCCGCGGAACTTCATTGCCAGGTGGCAGTCTGCCACTTGGGCCCCTTTTGTCATACGCGCGTCATGCCAGGGGCCCAGGCTATTCATATTGCCCTACCAGCCTATGAGGACCCCGCATGAGCCTGCAGCAGACCACCGAACGAACCCTGGCCGTGACTCCTGTACAGGAACACCACACGGTCGGCGGCGCCATCATCGACGGCAACGGCCGGGAAATCCCTATCACCGAGCAGATGGTGCGGGAAGCGTGCCAAACGCTGGATGTTTCCCTCCAGCCCGCCACGCGGCCCAATTGATTTGAGAAACAGGTAGCGCTGGGGCCGGCCATCCGGCCTAGCCCACGGGGCAGGCGGCGCTCCGCGTTCGTGGGCTTCGCCCGCTCATGACCGCTCCCGGCGCCTGCCGACCACGCCTGCCGCGCTTAAACCTTGGAACCCTCACAGAGTGTTGCGCCCAGCGCACTCACATACTGCCGCAGCACGGGCGCATCGCCTTCTATGCGCACCTTCAACCCGTCGATTTCGCGGCGCACCGGGTAGGCCTTGCGCAGCGCGTCGAAGGCTGCCCGCTGTTGCAACGGGTCGTCACTGAGGCTGCGGCGAAAATCGGCGTCGTCCACACGCGGGTCATAAACTCCTCGGCACAGCATCGCCAGGGCCCAGGCCGGGTCGGCCTGGGCGTCAAGGGTCACTTGTGCCAGCCAGGGCGGGGGCAGCAGGTTTTCGAGAAACACCTGCGGCGCTTCGTTGCGCCAGGCGCAGAACGCCTGGTAGATCGCCGAAGTGCCTCGCTGCTTGCCGTCGAGGCTATACCCGGCGATATGCGGCGTTGCCAGCACGCACAACTCGGCCAGGGCCGGATCTACCGTCGGCTCCTGCTCCCATACGTCCAGCACCGCCTGCAGGTCGTCCCGGGCCAGCAACACCTCTTTCAATGCCTGGTTGCTGATGACTGGGCCCCGGGCGGCGTTGATCAGCCAGGCGCCGGGGCGCAAGCGCTCCAGGCGCTCGCGGTCGAACAGGTGCCACGTTGGGCACGGGCCGCCCCGGGTCAAAGGCGTGTGCAGGCTGATCACGTCGCAGTGCTCGATGATTTCGTCCAGGGTGCTGTAGCCTCCGCCCTCGGCGGCCTGCCTGGGCGGATCGCAGACCCGCACCTGCCAGCCCAGGCCACGCAGCACCGCGGCCAGCCGGCCGCCGACCTGGCCGGCGCCGACGATGCCAAAGCTGCGGCTGGGCAAGGCCACTCCGTCGAGTTCGGCCAGGGTCAACAGGCTGCCCAGCACATAGTCCACCACGCCGCGGGCGTTACACCCGGGCGCACTGGCCCATTCGACGCCCGCGGCTTCGAGCCAGGGAAGGTCCAGGTGATCGGTGCCGATGGTGCAGGTGCCCACGAAGCGCACCGCGCTGCCTTCGAGCAGTTGTCGGTTGACCTGGGTGACCGAGCGCACCAGCAGCACGTCGGCATCGCGTACGGCCTCTGGGCTCAGGGTTCGTCCGGGCAAACGGCGGATTTCCCCGAAGCCTGCGAAGAACGCGTCGACCAGCGGAATGTTTTCGTCAGCCACGATCAGCATAGGGTGCCTATGGGCGCTCACTGCGCCTTCTTGCGAATCCAGTAAAGGTAGGTGCCTGCCTCTTCCTGCTGGCCAACCAGCTCGTGTTCGAGGAAAGCACAGAATTTGGGGATGTCACGACGCGTCGAAGGATCGGTGGCGATCACTTTGAGCAGGCCGCCGGCAGGCAAGTCGCGCACGTGCTGGTGCAACATCATTACCGGCTCCGGGCAGTTCAGGCCGGTGGCGTCGAGCACGGCGTCGACCGTCAGGTGTTCCAGGGCATCGGGCATGGGGTACCTCTATGAGCGGGGCGGCAGTGTCTGGGGGCTGCGCCGGGGGTTATCACTTGTCCAGCCGGCGCAGGTGGCAGGTCACTTCTTCACGGTCGTGGTAGAGCTGCTTGCAGCCGATGGCGACCTTTATTCGCCGGGCCTCGAAGCCCTCGCGGATGCGCTCGAGCAGGCGGCGCACTTCGGCATACCGTTGCTTCATCGGCAGCTTGAGATTGACCACCGCTTCGCGGCAATACCCCTCGCCCAGCCAGGTTTCCAGCAGGGCAGCATTGCGGGCAGGCTTTTCCACGATGTCGCAGACCATCCAGTCCACGGGGGGCCGCGGCGCGTAGGTGAAGCCGTCCGCCATCAAGTGGCGTACCAGGCCGGTGTCCATCAGGCTTTGCGCCATGGGGCCATTGTCCACGGCGGTCACCAGCATGCCGCGGTTGACCAGTTGCCAGGTCCAGCCGCCGGGCGCGGCGCCCAGGTCTACGGCGGTCATGTCGCCATGCAGGCGGTCATCCCACTGGTCGCGGGGGATGAAATGATGCCAGGCCTCTTCCAGCTTGAGGGTGGAGCGGCTGGGGGCCTGGCGGGGGAATTTCAGCCGGGGAATGCCCATCGGCCACATCGCGCTGTTGTGCTCATCGGCAATGCCAAGGAACACCTCGCGGCCGCTGATGAAGGTCAGCAGCAAGCGCTGGCCGGTGCTCGACGGGCGTAGCTTGCCGGCCTTTTCCAGGGCTTTGCGCAAGGGCGCTTCGAACTTGCGGCAGAAGGTGGACAGCTCCTTGCCGTCATTGGTGTCCAGCACTTCCAGCCACAGGCTGGCGCATGCCGGATAGTCCTCCAGGGCCTGGAGCAGCACGCTGATACGGTCCGTTTCCGGTAGCGCCACGAATTGCCCGCGCGCCCATTGGCGAGGGAAGATCAGTTCGCGAAAGCGCATGCCAGTCATCAACTGCTCGGGGCCTTGCGCGTCCGCGCATACGAACTCCGCGCAGGCGCTGGCGGGCCTGGCCTTGGCATAGCCGGCCACCCCCAGGCGCGCCGCATGCTCGCTGATTTCCGCGCAAACCTCGCCCTCGAAACCGGGGCGGCAGTGAAGCAACAAGGTATTCATCTACACTCCGCTGGCCACGCCCTATGCTTGAACCCAACGCATTGCGTAAGGCATGGCGTGACAAACCGCCGATGATAGCGCAGCCGCAGCGAGCGTGCGCCTTTGCGTTGAGGGCGCGGCGCCCGATGGTGAACCCGTGGGAACCCAGCCGGCGGCGGTAAAGTCCAGTGCAAAGAACCTTAGCCATTGGCCCGTGCCGTGCGCGCCGCTCAGGAGACCGTTGCATGCCCTCCCTCGACAGCCTGAAAACCCTGCAGACACTCAAGGTCGGCGACCGCGAGTACCACTATTACAGCCTGCCCGCCGCCGCTGCGCAGCTGGGCGACCTGCAACGGCTGCCGATGTCGCTCAAGGTGCTGCTGGAGAACCTGCTGCGCTGGGAGGACGGTGTGACCGTTACCCCGGCCGACCTGCAGGCCCTCGCCGCCTGGCTGCAGCAGCGGCGCTCCGACCGGGAGATTCAGTACCGCCCCGCGCGGGTGCTGATGCAGGACTTCACCGGCGTACCCGCGGTGGTGGACCTGGCCGCCATGCGCGCCGCGGTGGCCAAGGCCGGCGCCGATCCGCAGCGGATCAACCCACTGTCGCCGGTGGACCTGGTCATCGACCACTCGGTGATGGTGGACCGCTACGGGACCGCGCAGGCCTTCGGCGAAAACGTGGACATCGAGATGGAGCGCAACGGCGAGCGTTATGCCTTCCTGCGCTGGGGCCAGAGCGCCTTCGACAACTTCAGCGTGGTACCGCCGGGCACGGGCATCTGCCATCAGGTTAACCTTGAGTACCTGGGCCGCACCGTATGGACGCGCGAAGAGGACGGCCGCACCTACGCCTTCCCCGACACCCTGGTGGGCACCGACTCGCACACCACCATGATCAACGGCCTGGGCGTGCTCGGTTGGGGCGTGGGCGGTATCGAGGCGGAAGCCGCCATGCTGGGCCAGCCGGTGTCGATGCTGATCCCTGAAGTGGTGGGTTTCAAGCTCACCGGCAAGCTGCGCGAGGGCATTACCGCCACCGACCTGGTGCTGACGGTAACGCAGATGCTGCGCAAGAAAGGCGTGGTGGGCAAGTTCGTCGAGTTCTATGGCGACGGCCTGGCAGACCTGCCCCTGGCCGACCGCGCCACCATCGCCAACATGGCACCCGAATACGGCGCCACCTGCGGTTTCTTCCCGGTAGACGACATCACCCTCGGCTACCTGCGGCTGTCGGGCCGGCCAGAAGCGGCCGTGCAGCTGGTCGAGGCCTACTGCAAGGCGCAAGGGCTATGGCGCCTGCCAGGGCAGGAACCGGTGTTCAGCGAACAGCTGGCGCTGGACATGGGCGAGGTCGAATCCAGCCTCGCCGGGCCCAAGCGGCCACAGGACCGGGTACCGCTCGGCCAGGTAAGCCAAGCGTTCAATGACTTCATCGGCCTGCAACTCAAGCCGGCCAGCAAAGAGGAAGGCCGCCTGGAAAGCGAAGGTGGCGGCGGCGTGGCGGTGGGCAACGCCGACCAGGCCGGCGAGGCCCAATACACGGACGCCACCGGTACCTACGCGCTCAAGCACGGCGCCGTGGTGATCGCCGCCATCACGTCCTGCACTAACACCTCCAACCCCAGCGTGATGATGGCGGCCGGCCTGCTGGCGAAGAAGGCGGTGGAGAAAGGGCTGACGCGCAAACCCTGGGTGAAGACCTCGCTGGCGCCGGGCTCCAAGGTGGTGACGGACTACTACAAAGCCGCTGGGCTGCTGCCGTTCCTCGAACAACTGGGCTTCGACCTGGTGGGCTATGGCTGCACCACCTGCATCGGCAACTCCGGGCCGCTCGACGCGCCCATCGAGAAAGCCATTCAGCAGGCTGATCTGACCGTCGCCTCGGTGCTGTCTGGCAACCGCAACTTCGAGGGCCGGGTTCACCCGCTGGTGAAAACCAACTGGCTCGCCTCGCCGCCGCTGGTGGTGGCCTACGCCCTGGCGGGCAATGTGCGCATCGACATCTCCAGTGACCCGCTGGGCGCAGGCCCGGATGGCCAGCCGGTGTACCTGCGGGATATCTGGCCCAGCCAGCGGGAAATCGCCGATGCCGTCGCCAAGGTGAGCACTGCGATGTTCCGCAAGGAATACGCCGAGGTGTTCACCGGCGACGCGCAATGGCAGGCCATCGAGGTGCCGCAAGCCGCGACCTACGTGTGGCAGGAAGGGTCTACCTATATCCAGCACCCGCCGTTCTTCGAGGAGATCGCCGGCCCCTTGCCGGTCATCGCAAACGTTGAAGGCGCGCAGGCCCTGGCGGTCCTGGGGGACTCGGTCACCACCGACCACATCTCCCCCGCCGGCAATATCAAGGCCGACAGCCCCGCCGGGCGTTACCTGCGGGAAAAAGGCGTGGAGCCCAAGGACTTCAACTCCTACGGGTCGCGCCGCGGCAACCACGAAGTGATGATGCGCGGTACCTTCGCTAACATCCGCATCCGCAACGAAATGCTCGGCGGTGAGGAAGGCGGCAATACCTTGCACATCCCTACCGGCGAAAAGCTGGCCATCTACGATGCCGCCATGCGCTACAAGGCCGCCGGCACCCCGCTGGTGATCATCGCGGGGCAGGAATACGGCACCGGCTCCAGCCGCGACTGGGCCGCCAAGGGCACCAACCTGCTGGGGGTCAAGGCGGTGATCGCCGAGAGCTTCGAGCGCATCCACCGCTCCAACCTGGTGGGCATGGGGGTGCTGCCGTTGCAGTTCTTCCCCGAGCAAAGCCGCAAAACCCTGGGCCTCACCGGCCATGAACGCTTCGACGTCCTCGGCCTCACCGGCGCCACCCTCACGCCCCGGATGCACCTGACCCTGCGCATCACACCCGCCGCCGGCGCGCCGGTGGACGTGGAAGTGCTGTGCCGGATCGACACCTTGAACGAGGTGGAATACTTCAAGGCCGGGGGGATTCTGCATTATGTGTTGCGGCAGATGATCGCGGCCTGAGCCAGCGGTTCGCGGGGGCTGTCGCCCGATCTTGCAAAGCCGGTTCATCCGCGTCTTTGCAGGCGCGGGTGACAGCCGGCGAACCGTCGGCAGAAAGAGTTCTTAAACTTCTTCGCCCTTCGGCCGACACCCTGCCAAAGCCCTCAGCGGAACCTGCCTCCCCATGCGCAACAATCAGCCCGTCACCCAGCGTGAACGTACCTTCCCCGCTCACCAGCGGTTGATCTCGACCACTGACACCAAAGGCCTGATCACCTACTGCAACGATGCCTTCGTGGAGATCAGCGGGTATGACCGGGAGGAGCTGATCCGTGCCCCGCATAACCTGGTGCGCCACCCAGACGTGCCGGCGGCAGTGTTTGCCCATATGTGGAACACCCTCAAGGAGGGCCGCCCGTGGATGGGGATCGTCAAGAACCGTTGCAAGAGCGGGGATTTTTACTGGGTCAACGCCTATGTGACCCCCGTGCTGGAGAACCGCCAGGTGGTGGGCTACGAATCGGTACGGGTCAAGCCCAGCGCCGAGCAGGTCCGCCGGGCACAGACCCTCTATGCCCGTCTCAACGCCGGCAAAGCGCCGGTGGCGGCCATGGAACGCTGGCTGCCGCTGCTGCGCGACTGGCTGCCGTTCATTCTAGTGAGCCAGGTGGGCTTCTTGATCGGCCTGTGGTTGAGCGGCGGCTGGGGCTTCCTGGCTGCCGCGGCGCTGTCGGTCCCGCTGGGGCTGCTGGGCTTGAGCTGGCAACAGCGTGGGCTCAACCGCTTGCTGGAGCTGGCCGAACAGACCACCTCCGACCCGCTGATCGCGCAGATGTACACCGATAGCCGCGGCGTGCAAGGCCAGCTGGAAATGTCCATGCTCAGCCAGGACGCACGCTTGAAAACCTGCCTCACCCGCTTGCAGGACACTGCCGAGCACCTTAACGGCCAAGCCCGCCAAGCCGATCATCTGGCCCATGAAAGCTCCGAGGGGCTGGACCGGCAGAAGGCTGAAACCGAGCAAGTGGCCGCTGCGGTCAACCAGATGGCCGCCACTACTCAGGACGTGGCCAACCATGTGCAACGCACCGCCGATGCCACCCAGCAGGCCAACCGCCTGACCAGCCGTGGCCGCGGCATCGCCGGAGAAACCCGCGACGCCATCGAGCGGTTGTCTGCTTCGGTAGGCGAGACCGGCCAAACCGTCACGCGCCTGGCCAAGGACAGCGACGAGATCGGCGGCGTGGTCGATGTGATCAAAGGCATCGCCGACCAGACCAACCTGCTGGCGCTCAACGCCGCGATCGAAGCGGCTCGCGCCGGTGAAATGGGCCGCGGCTTCGCGGTGGTCGCCGACGAAGTACGCCAGCTGGCCCAGCGCACCGCTGAGTCCACCGGGCAGATCCACGGCTTGATCGCCAAGCTCCAGCAAACCGCCAATGCCGCGGTGCAGACCATGGAAGCGGGGCACCGCCAGGCCGAAGAAGGCGTGGCCCGGGTGCTGGAGGCTGACGAAGCCTTGGTGGGGATCAGCGAAGCGGTGGCCAACATCACCGACATGACTACCCAGATTGCGGCGGCCACCGACCAACAGCGCACCGTGGCCGAGGAAGTCAGCCGCAATATCAGCACCATTGCGCAATTGGCCGACCAGACCTCCGGCAAGGCACAAAGCACCGCCCTGCTCAGCGAAGCCCTGACCCAGACCGCCGCCAGCCAATACTCGTTGGTGGAGCGGTTCAACCGCTAAGGCGATCTGCCGGCTTTACCCTTACGGGAGATTCCATGGTCCCGCGCAAGCAGCAGCACGGCTTGCCGGCGACCGGGACCGGGACCGGGACCGGGACCGGGACCGGGGATCGTGCGGTGTTGGGGCCTATTGCGCGCAAGCCCTGCTGCTACGGGGCCCGCGTTGTGGAGCGATCCATGTCGTACGGCCGGTATCTACAGGAACGCGCAAATCCGGTCGGCCGCGGCCTCCAGGTGCTGCTCGTGGGTGAACCCTGAGCTTTTGAGGGGCTTGAGATCGTGGTCGGCGGCGGCCAGCCAATACACCTCGATGGCTGGCGACAGCTCGTAGGCCTCCACGCTGGCGCGGTCCCCCAGGGCATCGCGCTCGCCCTGGAGAATCAACGTAGGCACCTGGATGGCCGCCAGGTGCTCGGTTCGCGGCTTCTCGGGCCTGCCAGCGGCGTAGAACGGATAACCCAGGCACACCAGGGCGTCGGCGCCTAGCTCGTTCGCCAACAGGCTGGCCATGCGCCCGCCCATGGACTTGCCACCGATAGCCAGCCTTCCCGCCACCTGGGTACGCGCCAGCGCATATACTTCACGCCATTTCTCCAGCAACCGCGTTTGCGGGTTCGGCGGGCGCTTGCCACCGTCTACGCGGCGCTGGGCCATATAAGGGAACTCGAAACGCAGCACATCCACCCCACCCCGGGCCAGAAGGCTGGCCACGGTGTTCATGAAGGGGCTGTCCATGGGCGCGCCTGCGCCATGGGCCAGGATCAGGCAGGTGCGCTCGTCCTCGCTGGCCTGGCTGCTGGCGCTGTCCCACAACCAGCCGTTTTCGCGGACTCGCTCGGCCCATTCATCGTTCACGTCGGCTACCTCCGGGCAAAGCCCGACTGTGCCTGAGGCTGGGCGAAAGCACCACGCCGGCGGCAGCAAAAAACTTGACCAGCCAGACAGGAAAACCATAGAGTCCGGCTGCCGGCGAGGCGCCCGGTCGCATTGCGCGACGAAGCGGCTTCCCCCACACTGCCGCCGGCTGCCCCGCCCCGATTGTGGAATAGACATGAGCACGACACAGAGCACCACGGCTTATAACTACCGGGTTGTGCGCCAGTTCACCGTTGCGACTGTGATCTGGGGCATCCTCGGCATGGCGGTGGGCGTTTTCATTGCGGCGCAGCTGGTTTGGCCGGGCCTGAACCTCAACCTGCCCTACACCACCTTCGGCCGCTTGCGCCCCTTGCACACCAACCTGGTGATCTTCGCCTTCGGCGGCTGCGCGCTGTTCGGCACCTCACTGTATGTGGTGCAACGCACCTGCCAGGCCAGGCTGATCTCCGACGCCCTGGCGCAATTCGTGTTCTGGGGCTGGCAGGCAGTGCTAGTGGCAGCCGTGGTATCGCTGCCACTGGGCTATACCACCAGCAAGGAATACGCAGAACTCGAGTGGCCCATCGCCGTGCTGCTGGCCGTGGTGTGGATCGCCTACGCCTGGCTGTTCTTCGGCACCGTGATGGCGCGCAAGGTCCGGCATATCTACGTGGCCAACTGGTTTTACGGCGCGTTCATCCTGGTGATGCTGATCCTGCATATCGTCAACCATCTCGCGCTGCCGGCCAGCTTGATGAAGTCCTACCCGCTGTATGCCGGCGCCACCGATGCGATGGTGCAGTGGTGGTACGGCCACAACGCCGTAGGCTTTTTCCTGACCACGGGCTTTCTCGGCATGATGTATTACTTCGTGCCCAAGCAGGCCGAGCGGCCGGTGTACTCCTATCGGCTGTCGATCGTGCACTTCTGGGCGCTGATCACGCTGTATATCTGGGCCGGCCCCCACCACCTGCACTACACCGCCCTGCCGGACTGGGCGCAAAGTTTGGGGATGGTGATGTCGGTGATCCTGCTGGTGCCCAGCTGGGGCGGCATGATCAACGGCATGATGACCCTGGCAGGGGCCTGGCACAAACTGCGTACAGACCCGATCCTGCGGTTCCTGGTGGTGGCCCTGGCGTTCTACGGGATGTCCACCTTCGAGGGGCCGATGATGGCCCTCAAGACGGTCAATGCGCTGTCCCACTACACCGATTGGACCATCGGCCACGTGCACGCTGGCGCGCTCGGCTGGGTGGCGATGATCACCATCGGCGCCACCTACCACATGGCCCCTCGCGCCTTCGGCCGCCCGGCCATGCACAGCATTACCGCGATCAACGCGCACTTCTGGCTCGCCACCGTGGGCACCGTGCTGTACATCACCGCCATGTGGGTCAATGGCCTGATGCAGGGGCTGATGTGGCGCGCGGTCAACGACGACGGCACGCTGACCTACACCTTCGTGCAGGCGGTGCAGGCCAGCCACGGCGGTTACCTGGTGCGGCTGGCCGGCGGCGCCTGCTTCGCCAGCGGCATGCTGGTGATGGCCTGGAACCTCTGGCGCACCGTGCGCGCCAGCAGCCCGGAACAAGCGGCGCAAGCCGCCGCCATGCCCTCCGAGGCCCAGCCATGAACCACCAGCGGCTGGAAAAGAACGTCGGCCTGCTGGCGTTGATGATGATCCTGGCCATCAGCGTGGGCGGCCTGACCCAGATCGTGCCGCTGTTCTTCCAGGACGTGACCACCCAGCCCATCGTTGGCATGAAGCCGCGCAGCGCGTTGGAAGTGGAAGGTCGCGACGTGTACATCGCCAACGGCTGCGTAGGCTGCCATTCGCAGATGATCCGCCCCCTGCGCGCGGAAACCGAACGCTACGGGCATTACTCGGTGGCCGGCGAGAGCGTGTGGGACCATCCCTTCCTGTGGGGCTCCAAGCGCACCGGGCCAGACCTGGCACGGGTGGGCGGGCGCTATTCGGATGCCTGGCACGTGGCCCACTTGAAAGACCCGCGCAGCCTGGTGCCCGAGTCCGTGATGCCGGCGTATGCGTTCCTCGCCCAGGCGCCCGTGGATGGCAAGCAGACGGCCCGTAAACTGCAAACCCTGCGGGCGCTGGGCGTGCCCTACGGTGATGCGGACATCGCCGGCGCCGAAGCCGCGATGCGCGGCAAAACCGAAATGGACGCGCTGGTGGCCTATTTGCAAGGCCTCGGCACCTTGATCAAAAGCAAACGGTGACGCCCATGGATATCGGAACCCTGCGCGGGCTAGGCACCCTGGCGGTCTTCTTGAGTTTTATCGGGTTGATCGTTTGGGCCTGGAGCAAGGCCCGCAAAGCGGATTTCGACGAAGCGGCGCAACTGCCCTTCGCCGACGAACCGGCCAAGGGCCCGGGCGATGAGTGATTTCTGGAGCCTGTACATCACCGTGCTGACCCTCGGCACGCTGGGCGCCATGGCATGGCTGCTGTACGCCACCTTCCGCGCCCCGCCGCCGGCTGGCGAAGGCAAAACCACGGGCGAAAGCTTCGACGGGATCGAGGAATACGACACGCCCCTGCCCCGCTGGTGGCTATGGCTGTTCGGCGCGACCCTGGTGTTCGCGCTGGTTTACCTGGCGCTGTACCCAGGCCTTGGCAACTGGCGTGGCCTGATGCCAGGCTACGAATACCTGGACCCTACCAAGAAAGCGCATTTCGCCAACGGCCAGGCGGGCTGGAGCAGCGTGCACGAATGGGAACGGGAACAAGCCCAGGCACAGGCACAGTACGCGCCGCTGCTGGCGCGCTTCGCCGCCACCCCGGTCGAGGCCCTGGCCAAAGACCCCCAAGCCATGAAGATGGGCGAGCGGCTGTTCGCCTCTAATTGCGCCCTTTGCCATGGGCTGGACGCACGTGGCGCGCCGGGCTTTCCGGACCTCACCGACCAGGCCTGGCGCTGGGGCGGCAGCCCCGAGGCGATCACCACCAGCATCCTCAAGGGCCGCATGGGCGTGATGCCGCCGTGGGGGCCAGTGCTTGGCGCCCAGGGCGTGGCAGACGTGACCGCCTATGTGCTGCAGCTCAACCAACGCCCGCTGCCCAGCGGCGTGACCGCGAGCGCCGCCAATGGCCAAACGCTGTTCGCCACCACCTGCGCGCTCTGCCATGGCAAAGGCGCTGAAGGTAACCCAGCCATGGGCGCGCCGAACCTGGCCCAGGCCGGTGCGTTCATCTACGGGTCGAGTTTTGCCCAGGTCAGCGAGACCATCGCCAATGGTCGCCAGGGGCAGATGCCGGCGCAGCAACTGCTGCAAGGCGATGACCGGGTGCACGTGCTCGCTGCTTATGTATGGAACCTGGCCCATGACGACGCCGAGCGATAGCCGTATACCGGTACAGCTGCTGGGCAACACCCCGGCGCCTCCACGCGGCCTCGGGAAAATCCAGCCGCGCACTGCACCGGGGCGCTTCCGCCGCCTGCGGGTGGGGCTGGGCGCGGTGCTGCTCGGGTTGTTCTTCGGCCTGCCCTGGCTGCAGATCAACGGCCGCCCGGCCGTGTGGTTCGACCTGCCGCAGCGCCAGTTCCACCTGTTCGGCGCCACCTTCTGGCCGCAGGAGTTCACCCTCCTGGCCGGCGTGCTGATCGTGGCCGCCTTCGCGCTGTTCTTCACGACCGTCTACGCGGGCCGCCTGTGGTGCGGGTACGCTTGCCCGCAAAGCGTGTGGACTTGGCTGTTCCTGTGGTGCGAAAAAATCACCGAGGGCGAACGCCGGCAACGGCTTCGCCTGGATGCCGCGCCAGGATCGCTCACCAAGGCCCTGCGCCGCGCTGCCAAGCACGGGCTGTGGCTGGTGCTGGCGTTGGCCACGGGGCTGGCGTTCGTCAGCTACTTCAGCCCGGCGCGGGCGCTGGTGATAGACGGCTTCACCGGGCAGGCCTCGGCGTGGGCGTATTTCTGGGTGGGGTTCGTCACCCTGGCCACCTACCTCAACGCCGGCTGGTTGCGCGAGCAGGTATGCGTACACATGTGCCCCTATGCGCGCTTCCAGAGCGTGATGCTCGACCGCGACAGCCTGATCGTGGCCTACGACAGTGGCCGTGGCGAAGCCCGTGGCCCCCGGCGCCCAGGCAGTGACCCGCGCGCGCAGGGGCTGGGCGACTGCATCGACTGCACCCTGTGCGTGCAGGTATGCCCCACCGGGATCGACATCCGCGACGGCCTGCAGATCGCCTGTATTGGCTGCGCCGCCTGCGTGGACGCCTGTGACGAGGTGATGAGCAGGATGAACTATCCCAAGGGGCTGATCAGCTACACCAGCGAACGCGCCCTGGCCGGTGAGCCACCCACCCGGTTGCGCCCCAGGCTGTTGGGCTATGGCGCGGTGCTGGGGCTGATGCTCCTGGCGCTTGGCGCCTCCCTGGCCACGCGTGCGCCGGCCACGCTGGATATCAGCAAAGACCGCCTGCTTTACCGGGAAAGCGCCGATGGCCGGCTGGAGAACGTTTACCGCTTGAGCGTGACCAACAAAACCGCGATCGACCAGACCTACCACCTCAGCGCCAGCGGCTGGCCGGGGCTGCGCTTGCAAGGCAACGCCCAGTTGAACGTGCCGGCGTTCGCCGAGGCCAGCGCAGTAGTGACCCTGTCGCTGGCGCCCGAGCAGTGGCCCGGCCGCACCGTTGCGATCAGCTTCCACCTGGCAGCTGGCGATGCTCAGCTCAGCGCCGATAGCCGCTTCACCGGGCCGGACCCTTGAACGGGGCGGCGATGAATACAGGCGCCTGGTACCGCCACCGCTGGCCGTGGTTCATCTTCGGCCTGATGCTGGCTTCGATCGGCGGCACCCTGCTGATGGTAACCATCTCCCTGCGCCAGCCCGATGGCCTGGTTACGGACCAGTACTATGCCGCGGGCCTGGGCATCGACCGCAGCCTGGCGCGTGAGCGGCTCGCGCGGCAACTGGGCCAGCAGGCCGTGCTGCGTATCGACCAGGTCACCGGCCAGGTCGACCTTCAACTGACAGGCGACAGCCAGCCGCCGCAGCTGAGCGTTAACCTGCTGTCGCCTACCCAGCCCGAGCAGGATGCCCATTTGACGCTGAACTTCAGCGGCCAGCCAGGGCGCTATCTGGGGCACCTGGACACAGCCGTGACGGGCCGGCGCTTTATCGAAGTGCTGGGCGAGCAGCAGGGGCAGCCCTGGCGGTTGTTCGAAGAAGAGTGGCTTGCCCCCGGCACCGATGCGCGGCTTGGGGATGAACCTCTGCCCGGCGAACTGCGGCGGCAAGCCCAATGATCAACTGCTACCACTGCCAGCTGCCGGTGGCGTACCCCGGCCGCTTCGCCGCCACTGTGGGCGGCCAGGCGCGGGCGTTTTGCTGCCCCGGTTGCCAGGCGGTGGCCGAAACCATCAGTGCGGCGGGCCTGGGGCAGTTCTACCACTATCGCGAAGGCCCCTCGGCCAACCCTCGCGAGCTACCCCGGCCCTCGGCCGACGAGTTGGCGCTGTACGACCGGCCGGACCTGGCCCAGCGGTTCGCACACAACGTGGGCGACAGCCAGGAGGCGACGCTTCAGGTGCAGGGCATCACTTGCGCCGCCTGCGCTTGGTTGATCGAGCGCAGGCTAGGGCAACTGCCGGGGGTGGCGCAGGTGCAGCTGAACCTGACCAACCGCCGCCTGCACCTGCGCTGGCACGCCACGGCGACCAGCCTTGGGCACTTGATTGGCCAGTTGCAGGCTCTGGGGTACGCCGCCGAACCCTGGCAGGCAGACGTCGCCAGCCTGGCCCTGGCCGAAGAAAACCGCGGTGCCCTGCGGCGCCTGGGTGTGGCCGGGATTTTATGGTTCCAGGCGATGATGGCGGCCATGGCCACCTGGCCGGAATTCAACCTGGACCTGTCACCCCCGCTGCACCAGATCTTGCGCTGGGTGGCCTTGCTGCTCACCACGCCGATCGTGTTCTACAGCTGCGGTCCCTTGTTTCGCGCGGCGTGGCGGGCGCTGCAGGCACGCAGCCTGAGCATGGACGTGTCGGCCGCACTGGCGATCGGGCTGGCGTATTGCGCCGGGATTTACACCGCGATCCACGGCCGGGGCGAGCTGTATTTCGACACCGTGGGCATGTTCGCGCTGTTCCTGCTCGGCAGCCGCTACCTCGAGCGGCGCGCCCGGGAACGCACCCAGCTCGGCGGCCAGGGCCTGGCCCGGCTGTTGCCGGCCTCCTGCCTGCGTTGTGTCGAGGGCGCGGCGGACGAGCGCGTGCTGCTCAGTGAATTACGCCCCGGAGATCGAGTGCGGGTGCCCAGCGGCGGCCAGGTGCCCGCCGATGGGGTCATCCTGGCGGGCGATGGCCAGCTCGATGAGGCCCTGCTCACCGGTGAGTCGCGCCCCCAGCCGCGTGGCCCCGGCGGCTCGGTCAACGCCGGCACGCTCAACCTCGGCAGTGCGCTGGTGGTCGAAGTGCAGGCCACCGGTGGCGGCACGCGCGTGTCAGCCATCCTCCGCTTGCTGGAGCAAGCCCAGGCCCAGAAGCCACCGCTGGCCCAGTGGGCAGACCGGGCGGCGCGGGTGTTCCTGGCCATCAGCCTGCTGCTGGCGGGCGTGGTCGGCGCCGCCTGGAGCTGGTTCGACCCCAGCCGGGCGTTCTGGGTAGTGCTCTCGCTGCTGGTCGCCACCTGCCCCTGCGCGCTGTCGCTGGCGATCCCGACCGTTCTCACCGCAGCCACGGGCAGCCTGCAACGCTTGGGCCTGCTGGTGTTGCGTGGTGACGTGCTGGAAAGCCTGAACCGCATCGACACCCTGGTGCTGGATAAAACCGGCACCCTCAGCGAGGGCCGCCCCACCCTGAACCAGGTAGTACCCCTGGGCGATACCTCGGCGGCCACGGCGCTGGAGTGGGCCGCGGCCCTCCAGGCGCAGGTGGATCATCCGTTGGCGCGCGCCTTTGGCCCTTCGCCGCTGCTGGCCGAAGCCGTGCGCAGCGAACCGGGCCGCGGGCTGGAGGGCACCGTCGCGGGCATGCGCCTGCGCCTGGGTGACCCGGCGTTTGTCGCCCAACTGGCCCATAACGCCGCGCCCACCCTGCCGTCCAACCACGGCCAATGGCTGCTGTTGGGCAGTGCCGCAGGGCCACTGGCTTGGTTTGCCCTGCACGATCGGCTGCGGCCCGGTGCCCAGGCGCTGGTCGAGGATGCCCGTCAACGCGGCTGGCAGGTGATGATCCTCTCCGGGGACCGCTCGCCAGCGCTGGCAGAGGTCGCCGCAGCACTGGGCATACCTGCCCACGGCGGGCTCACACCCGAGCAGAAGCTCGCCACCCTGCAACGCCTGCGCGCTGAGGGCTGTCGCGTGCTGGTAGTAGGCGATGGCGCCAACGACGCGCCCGTGCTGGCGGCAGCGGATGTGGGCATTGCCATGGGCGCCGGCACGGACCTGTCCAAGGCCCGCGCCGATGCGGTGCTGCTCGGCAATGACCTGGCCAGCCTGCCCCGGGCCTTCGCCCTGGCCGGCAAAGGCCGGCGCATCGTGCTGCAGAACCTGGGCTGGGCGGCGCTCTACAACGCCCTGGTGCTGCCGTTCGCCGCACTCGGCCTGGTAACGCCGGCGTGGGCCGCGCTGGGGATGTCAGTGAGTTCATTGGCGGTGACGCTCAACGCGCTGCGCGTGGCCCACGCTTCCTCGACACCTGCACAGGAGCAGCCGGCATGGCAGCGCTCTATTGGTTGATACCGGCGGCCCTGCTGATCGTGGCGGGGGCGCTATACGTGTTTTTCTGGGCGGTGGGCAGCGGCCAGTACGACGACCTGGACAGCCCTGCCCAGCGGATCCTGTTCGATGACGACGACCCGGCGCACCACGCCGCCGGCGAGCGCACCCAGGCGCCACGCGATGAGCGCTGACTGGCTGCCCGCGCTGGCCAGCGCCTGGCTGCTCGGCCTGCTCGGCGGCGGCCACTGCCTGGGCATGTGCGGCGGGCTGATGGGCGCTTTGAGCCTGGCTGCCCCGCCAGGCCAGGGCCGACGTTGGCCGTTGCTGCTGGGCTACAACCTCGGCCGGGTGCTCAGCTACGCGTTGGCCGGGCTGCTGTTCGGCAGCCTGGGCCTTGCCGTGGCGCATACCCCGGCCCTGGCGGTGCTGCGCACCCTGGCCGCGCTGCTGTTGATTGCCATGGGCCTGTATCTGGCCGGCTGGTGGCAGGGGCTGACCCGCGTGGAAGCGCTCGGCCGCGGCTTATGGCGCCGCTTGCAACCGCTCAGCCGCCACCTGCTGCCGGCGCGCACCGTGGGGCAGGCACTGGCCCTGGGTGGGCTATGGGGTTGGCTGCCGTGCGGGCTGGTGTACAGCGCCCTGCTATGGAGCGCCGCCCAAGGCGATGCCGTCAAAAGCGCCGCGCTGATGTTGGCCTTCGGCCTGGGTACCTGGCCGCTGATGTTTGCCACCGGGCTCGCCAGCCAAGGCCTGCTGGCTTGGCTGCGCCAGCGTGGCGTGCGTGTCGCCGCCGGGCTGCTGGTGCTGGCGTTTGGCTTATGGAGCTTGCCCGGCCCGCATCAGCATTGGCTGATGGGATGGCGGCACTGGTTTTGAGACGGTTGTACCGTTATGGGCTAACAGCTGCCTAACAGCACCTCAAGACTCTCCCCTCGCCCTGCCCCGGAAAAAATCAGTTACCCTTGCGCTTTGAGAGTGATTCAAGGAATTTCACAGATGTCCGAGCCACTTAAACAGGGCGCGAGCCATCAGGCCCACTGCAAGGAATGCAGCCTGGCACCGCTCTGCCTGCCCCTGTCGTTGAACCTGCAAGACATGGACGCGCTCGACGCTATCGTCAAGCGTGGCCGCCCGCTGAAGAAAGGCGACTTTCTGTTCCGTCAGGGCGACGCCTTCGGCGCGATCTACGCCGTGCGCTCCGGCGCGGTCAAGACCTTCAGCCTCAGTGACGGCGGCCAGGAGCAGATCACCGGCTTTCATCTGCCCAGCGAGCTGGTCGGCCTCAGCGCCCTGGACAGCGAGCATTACCCAGTGTCTGCGCTGGCGCTGGAAACCACCTCGGTGTGCGAGATCCCCTTCGAGCGCCTCGAAGACCTTGCCGCGCAGCTGCCGCAGCTTCGCCGGCAACTGCTGCGGGTGATGAGCCGGGAGATCCGCGACGACCAGCAAATGATGTTGCTGCTGTCGAAGAAAACCGCCGACGAGCGCATCGCGACCTTCCTGGTCAACCTGTCGGCGCGGTTTCGCGCACGGGGGTATTCCCCCAACCAGTTCCGGCTGAGTATGTCTCGCAACGATATCGGAAACTTCCTCGGCCTCGCGGTGGAAACCGTCTCTCGGGTGTTCACCCGCTTCCAGCAAGGCGGCTTGATCGCCGCCGAAGGCAAGGAAGTGCAGATCCTCCAGCCCGAAGAGCTTTGCGCGCTGGCGGGCGGGGCGATGCAGGGCTGAGCAGCGCCTGCCGGCGGCGGGTATAATGCCCGCCATTTGTGCCTGCCGAGACGTGCCCATGCCCTTCGATGACTCCACCCTCAAGTCCTTGATCCGCCCGGTGGTGGATTTCCCCAAGCCCGGTGTGGTGTTTCGCGACATCACCCCGCTGTTTCAGTCGCCCAAGGCCATGCGCACGGTGATCGACCATTTCGTGGAGCGCTATGTGGAGCAGAACGTGACCCACATTGGCGCCATGGATGCCCGTGGCTTTTTGATTGGCGCGGTGGTGGCCCATGAGCTGAACAAGCCGCTGATCCTGTTCCGCAAGCAGGGCAAGCTGCCCGCCGATGTGATCAGCGAGGGCTATCAGACCGAATACGGCGAAGCCTTTCTGGAAGTGCACGCCGACAGCCTGTGCGAAGGCGACTCGCTGGTGCTGTTCGATGACCTGATCGCGACCGGCGGCACCTTGCTTGCCGCGGTGAACCTCACCCGCCGCATGGGCGCCCATGTGCACGAAGCGGCCGCCATCATCGACCTGCCCGAGCTGGGCGGCGGCGGGCGGCTGACCGAGGCCGGCGTGCCGGTGTTTACCCTCACCGCCTTTGCGCTGGACGAAATGTAAGAACCGGGCGCGCCAACGCCAGGGCGCCGCGCCCAACCCTGTGGGACCGGGCGGGGCCCGGGAATGCGCTCCTCCCGGCTCGCAGGCTGGCGCCAGCTTATACGCCCGGGCCGTAGCAGCCGGGCTCGCCTGCGCTCAGGCGCAGCTCGGGTAGCGCCTGTCGCCGGGCTTGCCCTACAACGCCATCGGCTTGCGGCCGGCGAAGGAATGCGCAAGGGTGCCGCCGTCGACCATTTCCAGCTCGCCGCCCAGCGGCACGCCATGGGCGATGCGTGACACCACCAGGCCCTTGGCGCTGAGCAATTGAGCGATGTAATGGGCCGTGGCCTCGCCCTCCACCGTGGGGTTGGTGGCCAGGATCACTTCCGCCAAGGCCGCCTCGGCCTCGATCCGCTCCATCAGCTGCGGAATGCCGATCGCTTCTGGCCCTAGCCCGTCGAGTGGCGACAGATGGCCCTTGAGCACGAAGTAACGGCCGCGGAAACCGGTCTGTTCTACCGCATACACATCCATGGGCCCTTCGACCACGCACAGCAGGCTGTCGTCCCGACGAGGGTCGGCGCATTGCGGGCACAGCTGCTCTTCGGTGAGGGTGCGGCAGCGCTGGCAATGGCCCACCCCGTCCATCGCCTGGGCCAGCGCCTGGGACAGCCGGGCACCGCCGCTGCGATCACGCTCCAGCAATTGCAGGGCCATGCGCTGAGCGGTTTTCTGGCCCACGCCCGGCAAAATGCGCAGGGCGTCGATCAGTTGGCGGATCAAGGGGCTGAAGCTCATGACGAAACAACCTGACAAAAAACGGCGAAGCGCGGGTTATACCCGCGCTCCGCCGGTGGGTCAACGCTCGCCGGTCAATCGCCGACCTTCACCACCAGCTTGCCGAAGTTCTTGCCCTCCAACAGGCCGAAGAACGCCTCTGGGGCATTTTCCAGCCCATCCACCCGGTCCTCGCGGAACTTGATCTTGCCATCGCGCACCCACGGCACCATGGCCGAGAAAAACTCGGAATGCCGATCCTTGAAATCGTCGAACACGATAAACCCCTGCATGCGCACGCGCTTGGTCAGCAGCACCCGTGGCAGCAGGCTGAAACGGTCCTTGCCTTCGGGCAATTCGTGTTCGTTGTAGTGGGCGATCAGCCCACACAGCGGAATACGCGCATGCGCATTGAGCAAGGGCAACACGGCTTCGAAGACCTTGCCGCCAACGTTTTCGTAGTAAATGTCGATGCCTTTGTCGCAAGCGGCCTTGAGCGCCTCGGCGAACTGCTCGGAGCGGTGGTCGATGCAGGCATCGAAGCCCAGCTCATCCACCACGTAGCGGCACTTGTCTGCACCGCCAGCCACGCCGACGACCTTCAGGCCCTTGAGCTTGGCGATCTGGCCCACCACCGAGCCCACCGCCCCGGACGCGGCGGCGACTACCAGCGTCTCGCCTTCCTTGGGCTGGCCGATGTGGGTCAAACCCATAAAGGCTGTCATGCCCGGCATGCCAAGCACTCCCAGCGCCATCGAGGGTTGGGGTATCCCGGCGGGCAGCGGCATCAGCCCGCTGCCGTCAGAGATAGCGTGGGTTTGCCAGCCCGTGATACCCACCACCAGGTCACCCTTCTGAAATTTGGGGTGCCGGCTCTCCTCCACGCGGCTTACGGTACCACCGGTCATCACTTCGCCGATTTCCACCGGCGGCGCGTAAGAAGGCGCATCGCTCATGCGGCCACGCATGTACGGGTCCAGCGACAACCACAGGGTGCGCAGCAACAGTTGGCCGTCCTGGAGCTCAGGAAGCGCCTGGGTTTCACTGCGAAAGTTCTCGGAGGAAGGCTTGCCCTTAGGGCGGGAGGCCAGGACGATGCGATGGTTTTCAGTGGCGGCGGCCATGGGGGCGGCTCCTTCAGTCAGGGGGACTGAAAGAAGACCGCGCCAGGCCGAGGGTGTTTCCTCGGCCTGGCGGCGCGCCGTTAGAAGGGCATTTTGAAACCGGGCGGCAGTTGCATGCCGGAGGTCATGCCAGACATCTTCTCCTGGCTGTTCTGCTCGATCTTGCGTACCGCATCGTTCACCGCGGCGGCGATCAGGTCCTCGAGCACTTCTTTGTCTTCCTGCATCAGGCTGTCGTCCAGGTTGATGCGCTTGACGTCATGACGGCCAGTCATCACCACGCTCACCAGGCCCGCGCCCGATTGGCCGGTGACTTCGGCGTTGGCCAGCTCTTCCTGCATCTTGGCCATTTTTTCCTGCATCTGCTGGGCCTGCTTCATCAGGCCCGCCATGCCACCTTTCATCATGGTCAGTACTCCACTCGTTCTGTTTCATTGGCCCTGGTTAGCCAGGGCGTCCAGGGGTTCGATGGTATCGTTGCGCACCGTGGCGCCAAAGCGTTCGACCAGTTGGCGGATGAACGGATCGCTGGCGATGGCCTGCTCGGCATCGTGCTGGCGTTCTATCCGCCGGCGTGCGGCGGCCTGAGCGGGGGTTTCCTGCTGCGGCCGCACCAGCTCGATCTTCACCGTGAGGGTACGCCCCAGGTGCTGGTTCAGGGCATCGTTCAGCCGCCGCTGCTGGGTTGGGTTGAAGAACGCGCCTTGGTCGGGGTCCAGGTGCAGCAGCCAGGTGTCGCCCTCTACGCTCACCAGGCTGCAATTGGCCGCGATGCTACCGGTGAGGCCAGACACCGGCAGCTTGGGATACAGCTCCAGCCACTGCAACGCCAGGCCCGTGGCCGGTTGCGCGGCGGGCTTGGGTTCCGGCGCGGGCTCAGGCTCTGCGGCATGGCTGGCAAGGTCGTCCAGGTAACCATAGCCGGCTGGGTCCGCCTCGGCCGGGTAGTAATCGTCGTCCGCCGGCGGCTCGTCGTCGCGCATCCCGGCGGGTTGGTATTCGATCGGCGCGCCGCCGTTGTCATCGAGTTCGGCGTCCACTTCCGGCGCCGGTGGCACGGCGCTGGCAGGGGTAGGCACAGGCATCGGGAGCAGCTCGGGCGGCTCGGCGCGCGTATCGAGCACCGCCTCGGGCGCCGGTGCTGGCGCTGTGACCGGCACCTCCGGCTCGTTCCATGGCAGGCTTGGGTCGTCCACGGCCATGGGCTGCGGCGCCGGCTTGGGCTCGGGATGGGGCCTGGGTTGCGCGACCGGTGCCGGCTGGGGCTGGGGCTGGGGCTGGGCAGAAACTGCCGCCGGGGCCACCGCCTTAGGGGAATCAGCCGTGGCCTGGCTGATCCCCGACACCTTTAGCTGGGCTGGGGGTGCAGTGTCACCGGCCGGGCGGAACGCCAGCATGCGCAGCAGTACCATCTCGAAGCCTGCGCGCGGCTCTGGGGCCAGGGGCAGGTCACGCCGGCCAATCAGGCCCATCTGGTAATAGAACTGCACATCCTCAGCGGGCAAAGCCTGCGCCAGGGCCAATACCCGCTCGCGATCCCCATGGCCGTTGTCGACCGCGTCGGGGAGCGCCTGGGCGATGGCCACGCGGTGCAACACGTTGAGTATTTCGGCCAGCACTCCGGCCCAGTCCGGGCCCTGCTCCGCCAGGTGGCCGATAGCAGCCAGCAGCGCCTTGGCGTCCCCCTCGAGCAATGCCTGCAGCACGTCGAACACCTGGCCGTGGTCCAGCGTGCCAAGCATCGCCCGCACATCGGCGGCCAACACACGGCCTTCGCCGAAGGCAATGGCCTGGTCGGTCAGGCTCATGGCGTCGCGCATCGAGCCATCGGCCGCGCGGCCCAGCAGCCACAAGGCGTCCTGCTCGAAGGGAATGCTCTCGGCACCCAACACATGCGCCAGGTGGTCCACCACCCGTTCGGGGGTCATGTTCTTCAGCGAGAACTGCAGGCAGCGCGAGAGGATGGTCGCCGGGAGCTTTTGCGGGTCCGTGGTGGCGAGGATGAACTTGACGTAGGGCGGCGGCTCTTCGAGGGTTTTGAGCAAGGCGTTGAACGAGTGCGTGGACAGCATGTGCACTTCGTCGATGAGGTAGACCTTGAAGCGGCCGCGGCTGGGGGCGTACTGCACGTTGTCGAGCAATTCGCGGGTGTCTTCGACCTTGGTGCGGCTGGCGGCGTCGATCTCGATCAGGTCGACGAAGCGGCCTTCATCGACCTCACGGCACACCGAGCAGCTGCCGCATGGCGTGGAGGTGATCCCGGTTTCGCAGTTCAGGCACTTGGCGATGATCCGCGCGATGGTGGTTTTACCCACCCCACGGGTGCCGGTGAACAGGTAGGCATGGTGCAGCCGCTGGTTGTCCAGCGCGTTGACCAGGGCCTTGAGCACATGGCCCTGCCCGACCATTTCGCTGAAGGAGCGCGGCCGCCATTTACGTGCAAGAACCTGATAACCCATGGAAACCCGTCACAACCTGAAGCTTAGGACCGCCAATCGTAGCCGAGCAGGGCTTAAAAAGCATCCGCCACGGCAGGCGGGGCATGCATCGGCGGTAAAGTTTCCGGATTCGTCCCATGGCCGGGTTTCGCTTTGCTGGGCACCCTTTATCGCGCCAAGGAATGACGCCCATGACCACTATCGCTTTGAAAACCCGCTCCCGCACCGACTGGCTGATCGTGCACTGCTCCGCCACCCGCGCCAGCGCCACGGTGCGCGCGGCCGACATTCGCCGTTGGCACCTGGCCCAAGGCTGGGCGGACATCGGCTATCACTATGTAATCTGCCGCGACGGCACCCTGGAAACCGGCCGACCCGAAGGGGCTGTGGGCTCCCATGTAAGGGGTTTCAACCAGGCCTCGGTGGGCATCTGCCTGGTGGGCGGGCTCGATCCCAACGGCAAGCCAGAGAACAACTTCACTTCCGAGCAATTCGCCTGCCTGCACACCCTGCTCGGTGATCTCAAGGGCCGCTACCCGGGCGCGCAAATCCGTGGCCACCGGGACTTCTCCCCCGACCGCAACGGGGACGGGAAGATCACCCCGAACGAGTTCATCAAGGCGTGCCCGTGCTTCGACGTCACGCAATGGCTGGCCAGCCACCCACTCTCCTGACTCAGTCGTAGCGCAAGCGCACCGTGTAGTGCGCCTCGATCCCGGCCATTTGCGGCTGGAAGTGCGTGTTGGTGATCACGTAGCTCACCACTTCACCATCGGGCCGGTGATGCTCCAGGGTATCGCCGGCGCCGGCATTGAGGGTCACCTCCCAGATCAGCGCCTTGTTGGGTTCCAGCCGCGTTTCGAAAGGGCCGAAGCGGGTGCCGTCGATGCGCAGGATATAAACGATATCCAACGGCGAGTTGAGGGGCTGTTCCACGGGGCACACTCCGTACCAATGCATGTTCACGAAACGCTGGAATATGAAGCAGCCACCGGGCCTTGTAAATGCGCTCCGCGTCGTAATTACCCGGCGGCCGCTAGCGCACCAGCACCGGCACCAGGCTCATGAACGTAGGTACCGCCGGCCATCGGCCAGAGCCATCGAAGCTTAAATACGCCTCCACATAAAAGCTCTCGTTGAGCTTCAAACGGCTGAGCAAGGCTTTGGGAATCACCAGGTCACCGTTCTGGCCCACGCCTGTCGCCAGTTCCGAGGCTTCGATCTTCCGGCCCTCGACCACCGCCTCATCCACCCCGCCGTCGCTGCGGTCCACTCCTGTTACACGCACCATCAACCGCTGGTAATCGGTCATCATTCTCCAGGCGCTCAGCCTCAAGGGCGCGCCGGTCGCGGGCACACGGCTGAGCGACAACTGCGAGCCATCGACCAAGGCACACTGCACCGTCGGGAAATTCAAGCCGCGAGACTCGTTCACCGTCAGTTGCAACACGTCCGACCCATGCACCACGCCCTGTAAGTCTGTGGTTTCGTAGCGGACCGGCACACGGTTGTCCAGGTGGGCGGCGACCTCGTACTCGCCGATCTCCAGCGTATCGCCCGCACCGCCGACGATGGGCACGCGCACGCCGCCAACCTGCCCTGGCTCGCCGAAGATCAGCGCTGCGGTTTCGCCAGGCTTGATCACCGCATTGGCAGGGATACGGATCTGAATGCCACCCACCGCTTGTGCGGCCCTTAGCGTTTGGTTCGCCCCGCTGCCTGTGGCGCCAACGGCCTGCGGCACGGGCAGCACTCGCGGCACCGGGGTGGCCCGCACAGGCAGTTGAACGGTGCCGGATTGCGCCGAGTTGCCAGCGTAATCGGTAATCCGATAATGAACGAAACGGGCGCCATCTCCGCGCGCGCGGATCGCGTCACCGCTAAATATCAATGTCATCGGCGGCAGCAGGTCTGCCACCCATTGGGTACCAAGCTGCTCATTCGCGTTGAGGCTACGGTCCCAGTACCAAGTGATCTGATCACCAGGTGCCTGGCCTCCATAGGCCGGCAGCGTTGCGCTGAGCTGGTCCCCGTTGGCCTGCAGGTAGTCATCGGTCACCCCGCTGCCCACCTCCGGAGGAAACACCAACTGGGCCGGTGGCGTTCCCAGGGCAGGAGGAACCCGATCCACGGTAACGGTGACCGCTTCGCCCGGGCTTACGCTGCCGTTCCCTAGGGTCACGTTGTAATCAAGCTGATGCGGCCCGTGGGTAAGGTTGAGCTGAAGGTCGAACAGCAGGTCGTCTTCGTCAAAGTCTCGATCCAGTTGCTGGTCGTGAACGAGGGCGCCATCCCAGCAGATCTTTACTCTCGGCCCCACCAGCCCGCCACTGACCGGCCACTTCGGCAGTTTTACCTGCAGCGGGGCAGCGAGCACCGCTACGGGTAGTACGTTGACGGGGCCGCCCGGCAAAGTCGGCAGCGCGGCCGGTACTTCGGCAGGAAGGAGGCTGGCCTGCTCTAGGTTTTTATCATGCATGGTTCACCTCCTCGAGGCGTCGCTTACCAGTTATAACGAAGCCCAGCGCTGACACCCCAGGGTTGTTCGAGCGCATCACCATGGGCGTAGTCAAAGCCTGCATTGGCCTGTAGACGGCTACCGAAATTCACCGCAACGCCCAGCCCCAACTCCGCACGGGAGCCCGCAAGGTCATTGTTGAACCGGTTGCCGTTGACCGAGACGTCATTGCGCTTGGCGAACTCATGAGCCAGCGCGGTGCGTACATAGGGTTGCACGCTGCGGCCCTCGCCCAGGTCCAGGGTGCGGCCCACGGTAGCGCCGACCTTGCCCTGCAACGAACGCGAATGGTCACCATCGGCAGCCAGGCCGTTGTCCAGGCTGAAGCTTTTACCCTGCACGACGAGTGTGGAGACCTGGGCATACGGTTCTACGAACCAACCATCGTTCAGCCCGATATGGCGGCCGAACTCCACCGAGCCCCCCAGGCCGAGGTTGCTGTAGTTACCATCGGTGCGGGTACCGTCGCTGAGGGCGACGTCCGCTTCGTTGCGAAACCGGTTGGCCTTGGCAAGCGCATCGAAGTAATACCCGCTGCTGGCGTCCAGCCAGGTTGCATAAAGCCCGGCGTAGTAGCTGTTCACCGTACCGCTGGTGCCCCGTTGCAAGTCGAGGTCCGATTGGCTGTAGCCCGCCAGTACACCAGCGATCCACTGGCCATCCCCCCAAGGCAGGGGTGCGTCCGCGCCCAGAGACAAACCGTGCTGCTGCTGCCGGTAGCCAATGCCAGAGGTGGCCTGCACGTTGAACTGGTTGCCATAGCCACGCATCCAGCCGCCTGGCGCCGCGGACCGCCAGCGCAACTCGCCCATGCGGCTGCGCAGTGTGGTCAGCTCGCCGTACCACACCGAAGGCGCCGTGTTGAACAACGCCAGGGCGGAAGCGGTGCCAGGGCTTACTGTTCTGTCCGAACCATCCAGGTACCAGCTTTTGCCATCGTCGCTCGCCAGTTGGTAAGACCAGGTGCCCAGGTCTACCCGCCCGTTGAGCAGCGAGAAATCGGCGCCGCCATCCGCGGTGCGGGCCACTTCGATGTGTGGTTGGGCGGCGTCACTGCCACTGCTGGCCACATTCAGCACATGGCTGCCGCTGGAGGTGCCGGTGACGTTTACAAAATCGGTCAGGCCGGTGGAGAAGTCCGTGTGCAGGTCGAATTGGCCACCGCTGCCGCCGAGGTTTTCAACGTTCAACGTACGGTAGCTATCACCCTCGCCCAGGCGCACCACGCCGCCATTGAGCACAAGGTTTTTCTGAGTGGTGTCTTCCACCAGCGCCCAGGTGGCACCACTGGCGATGCTCACGTCATCCACGTGTTCCAGCCGGCCGGTGAAGCGCGCGCCATCGCTCATCGCGAGGCTCGCCGTGGCGGTATCACTGGCAAGAAAGTCCCCCACCAGGCTGGCCCCCTGCCCCAGGGCGACGGCGAAATGAGCGTTGTCACCCGCGGCCAGATTACCCTCCAACGTGGACCCGCTAACGTTCAAGGTCGCCTGGGATCCGTCGGCCACGTCTACCAGGGTGCCGTTACCGCCTATGAGGGTGGCGCCGTTGCTCAAGGTAATGTCGGCCTGGCCTCGGCTGCCGGGATAGCCGACCGAAATTGCAGGGCCTGACAGGCCTTTGACGTATGTACCGCTCAGTGCGATGGTTGCGCGGTCCGTGGGTACCAGTTCTTCCACCACGATGCCGTACTCTCCGCCGAGCACTGAGCCGCCATTGGCGACGAGGTTCGCCCCCCCCATGTAGATTCCGGCGACGTCCGTGCCGGCCACGTAGGTGCCATCGAGCGACAAGGTGGTGCCGGTAGCCAGGGTGGCCCCGGTTTCGCGGCCTATTAAGCCGCCGCGGGTGACTGCCGCCGTACTGCCCGGCTGCAAGCGTAACGCCGTGTTGTCGGCCCGCACCATGACGTTAGTGAGCGTTGCCGAGCTGTTGACCAGATCGACCCCAGTGAGCGCCACCGCCCCGCCGACCACGGCGCCGCCGTTGAGCACCAGCCTGCTATTGGTGACCCGCGTAGAGGCCAAGGTGGCGTTGCTGCCTGTCAGGGTAGCGCCGTTGATTACTTCGTAATGATCCACAGCGCTGGAGCTGTCGATCTGAGTGTCTTGGGACACGAGTTGGAGGCCCCACGCCGTAGGGCTAAGGCAACCCACACCTACTATGACGGCCAGGCGAATACGCGCAGCCAATGGCCGCGGCTCAAATAAGAAAAGCTTCACAAGAATGCTCCCGGTTACTTACAGCTAGAAGGGCTGAATCGGGCGGCAAGGTTAAGGAACCCCCGCACGCCCGTAAGTCGGAGAACTCCTAAACCACTAACCGAGCCGACAGCTGGTGCAGGCAGCGTCGATGCTGGTGCCACAGGGGCCACTAGGTAAGTAAAACGCCGCGATGACGTTGTCCGGGGCAGTTGCCACGGCTTGCTTGTCACCGGCTTGGATGCTGTAGCTCACCTGGATCATGCCTTCGTCGGAGCTGCTGCCGTTGTACCTAAACGTCACTGCCCCGTAGGGGTCATACGGCACCAGCCAGCTGAAACCGGTCAGCTCATCGGCGGCCAGCGTATGGTTTTCGCTGAACTCGCCGCCGTCGTCTTTATCGATCGCCGTTATCTGGTCTCCGTCGAGTGTGGTGCCACTGAAGCCCTTCCAGTTAAGGGTGACCACATCGCCTTCCACCTGGTTGTGAGGCGCTTGCGACAGATCGGGGATCAACACTTCTATGTACTTGATGCCATCGACCACGGTCAGATGACTGCACCCAATGATCAAATAGCCTGGAATCGACGCATCATCTCCCTGTGCAAAACTCACCGGCGTTGCCACCAGTGGCAGCGCGGACACATCGACGGTCGTGCTTGGCGACTGCTGGTAATTTTCCTCTGGCGCATTTGCCAAACGGATGCGGTAGAACACCTCTACCGCAACCTGAGCCAGCGTGGTTTCTATGGCGGCCCAAGGGATGGTGACCTCGACTTCATTGGCTGCAATGTCGTCATCCGTCAATGTGTACTGCTCGAACGGCGCGGCCCCCCAGAAAAACTCGACGGTTTCGCCGGCTTTCGCGTCGGGATACACGGTAAACGTCAGGGTCGCTGCCTTCCCCAGGTCGGCCTCGGGAATCTCATCTTCCTGGCCACTGGAACTGGTCACCGCCACCGGTAGCAATTGATCGTTGACCGGGTCTGGCCAACCGGGGTTTTCCGGGCCGGCTTTGCTCAGGTCCAGCAGCACTTTTTCGACGGGCGAAGCTGCTGAGGACCAGTCCAGCCGCGACACGGTATAAGTCACGTCCACCTCGACCTCTGTAGCCGAGGTGCCGAAAACGCTGAGCAGCACCTGCTGCGGCACATCGACCAAGGCCTGATACGCGCCGGGGTTCAGCGTATAAGGCGGCAACGTTTGGCCGCCGAAGGTCACCGTGACCTGGTCGCCAGCTTTCCAGCCTTGCATCTCAGGAACGTCTACATACACACCGTCCTTGGCGTCAGCCCTGTCGATTACAGGGTCTGCCGCAGGCACCGTAGGAGCGCCCAGCGTACTGGGCAGCGTGCCCAGAACCAGCGTGACCGCCGCGCCTTCTGACACGGCCGAGATATTCCCGGCCTTGTCGGCCAGCACGTAGCCCAGGAAAAACCGCCCGTCGCCTTTGGCCACCATGTTGGCCTCAGGAACTTGCACGGTGGTGCCGCCGGCCTGGGTGGCTTGAGGCGAAACCAGCAACTGTGGCGGGTTACCACCCGGCAGCTCTTTCTCAAGCCACACGTACACCATGTCCCCCGGCTGATGGTCCGGATACCCAGGTATTTGCAGGGAGAAACCCGCCGCCAGGTCGGCGTCGGTCACGATTTTCGAGGCAGGAACGGGTGCAGGTGGGTGCTCGATACCGGACCCTTCATAAGGGGCGACCTTGTCCAAGCGCACGAGGAAGGGTTCGCTAGGTTCGTCGGCGCCATTATTGATGCTGATCAAAACCCGCAGGTAGACGTCGCCCTCCCAAGGCAGGGCTGCAGGCGGGATAGTGTACGTATGGCTTTTATCTCCCCTCGCGAGCGTGGCTTCGTGGAGCAAGATGTAAGTGCCATCGGGGCTTCCACTGGCCGCTTCGAGCTTGAATTTGGGCGGCAGCAGGCCGCCGGACACCGCCCACGTACCTGTGATATCCAGGCCATCGCGCCATTCAGGGCGGAGCAAGGTCCGGTCGTTATCGGGGTCGCTCAAGTCTTTATCGACGAAGTACTTAGGGTCGATGGTGATCACCGGCCCCGCCAGCGGCCCGAGCGAGTCGAGCAGGCGTTGGTGGCGGGCTTGGCGGGTGGCAACGGACACGCTTGCATCGTTGAAGATAGTCATAACCGTGTTCTCCTTGGCCACGGCAACCTGAACAGGCTGCCGGGCTCGGCAGCTGTCAGAAGGTGAAGCTAAGGGTTGGGTCTTGCAAAACGGCCTGGCTTTGGGTGCCTTCGAGCACGCTCAGCGGCAGGGGGAGCAGAAGGTAGCCCGAAAAGCTGAATCCAGGCGCCAGTTCTACAGCGGCCTGCACAACGATATAGGGTTCTGTGTTCGGGCCCTCCGATGTCACCACGTTGTCAGTCAGCGTTCCCCCACCGGCAATCTTGGTAAAGACTGGCGGAACCGGCAGGGGACTGCCCGCCATATTGGCTGTCAACGTAGCGGAATTGCCATCAGGCGCTACCTCAGCCATGACAGTGACGATATTGCCTTTGATCACCACCACCTTGCTGGTAGTAATGTTCGAACCGACCTTGATCTTGATGTCTTCGATGATGAAATCAGTATCGATACTGGCCGGTGGCACGTACTGCATGTCCCCTGGCTCGAATTCATCGCCGGGTTCTGGCACAGGTTGTTGAAGCGTGCCTTTGAGCCCAGTGGTATCCCATTCCCAATCACCCGCCGCGCCGCCTCGAACGAAGTATTTTGCGCTAGCGCCTGCCACCGCAATCTGAATAGCCGGCGATACCACGGCCTGCTCTCTGACCACGGTGATCAGGGCTTGGGTGGCCTGGTTGGCACGAGTTGCAGTAAGGCGCACCCGTGCCCAGCGCGAAGTGAGTTCAGGGGCCGTGTACAACCCGCTGCTGGAGATGGTCCCCTCGTTGGCCGCCTCGCCGTCCACTAGTTCGACCGCCCACTGAATGTCATCGGAGGCGTTGGTAGAGAACTGGAAGGTATTGCCGGCGCCGACTATAACTTCCTGGCGGTTGAGCGCCAGGCCGGTGCGTTCGCTAGATACATTGCCGTACATCACCAGGTCGCCTGTTAGTACGGCACCTTTTAGATGAACGGGACGCTCACCCGCTAGTACAATATTTGAAAGGCGAGCGGTATCTACTGTAAGAAGGCGCTCTTCAAGGCCTTTAAATACCGCCGACCCCAAGATCACCGCAGGATTTTCGTTACTTCCGAAGCATTTTTCTACATCCAAATGATCTGTCCGCATCCACCCGCCAGAAACAAAAGAAAAACTTACAGAACCTGTTTCATTCACGATAGGAGAAAGCCAGGTCTGCATACTTAATGTTGTTTCTCCAGTACCTATGTCGCCCTCTACCAGCCAACTAATCGCCCCTTCTATCCTAAATACTATGCTGGCTGAATCTAGATGGAGGGGGTCATTATAAACTCTACCTATATAAAAAGTCCTCAGCTGCATAAGTGCAACGGCCGCAAGCGCTAAACGGCCAGTATCCTCGGCACTTAAATCCCACTTGCAATCATATGTTCCACTAGCCCCTACTAACCGAAGCCAAGGCCTGAGCTCCACAAACCCGGCCTCCAGGCTACCCCGAAGGCTATTTTTACCATCGGTCATTTCACCAATGAACGCTGGGAACAACAGATTTTGGTAAACAAACTTCTGGCTCAGCACCAACATCGCCGAATGCCCATCAGGGCTGGGGTCGAGCAGATAACGCCAGGTTGGATCGGCCGCGGTTGGCCGGTCTCCCACGGTGCCGCCTTTCATGCTAACGAAGGCAAGCACGGCGCCGTCACCGTACCGAGCGCTGTCGCGCTGTTTGCTTCCGGGTGCAGGCTGGGTGAGCAACAGTATATGCTCCGGCTCGAACGGCGACCCCGCCTCGCCCTTCAGCTCGCTGAGTACATATTCCCGCACTTCCGGTGGCTTCAGTTCAAACGCTCTTTTGATCCAGGCGCCGGCTTTCTTTTTTTCGTTGAGTGTGGCGCCAAACTTTAGTAGCGGTTCGCGACCACTTGCCGTGTCAATGATCACCTGGTGCTCGCGCACTGAGACGCTTTTATCGCGAAGCGTCACGATTGATTGATGGACGTCACCGTTGATGGGAGATTCGTAGGCGATGGATTTCAACTGCCGGGTGGCACCAGAGGTATCCCAGTCGAACCGCATGCCGCCCAGCCCCTGAATACGCAAAGTAGCAGTAGGCGCATCGAGGTCTGCGTTCTCGAATGACAGCCGAGGTTTGTCGAACACATAGTTGTGAATTTCCGCAACCCGGCCACTGCCCAAGTCTATGGTGCCGTTGACCGGTTCGAGGTAGCTGTCGCTGTTGAAGCGCTCGATATATTGCTGCAACAACAGAGTATTGGTTGTGGCCTGGTCGAATGCGAGCATCGCGTCCCAACGTTTGGTCCGAGGCTCTTCTCTGAACCAGTCCAACAACTGGTCGATGTTTTCATAGGTGTTGTTCATAGGGCTTGTCCTTTATTTTCCTTGGCGGATTGATGTTGTTCGGCCAACAAGTGGTCACCGGCGCGCACGATCACCGTGGCGTCGCCTGCCTCCAACAACGTGTGCAGCACACCGTCGCAATAGAACCGGCCTTCACCGGCGTCGTTGGCCGCTTCAATACGCGCGCTGATCACATCCAGTGGGTCGTAGTGGTAGGTGTTAGGGGTTTCGCCGGCCAAGCCCTCCACGTGCACCAGGCGGCCGAGCTCGTCGTAGCTGAAACTGCGCCCCCATTCGTCGTTCAGCAGGTTGCCGTCGGCGTCGTAGGCCAATGCCACTTCCGGGGGATAACCGCCGTCCCCTTCGTTGACGATGCCGGTGAGTTGAACCGGGTCTTCAGGGTTCTCGAACAGGTACAGGGCCACGTTCATGCCCTCGCCAGCCGCCTCGGCCAGCGCCTTGCCGGTGCGCCCGGCACGGTAAGCCTGTTGGGCGCGGCGGGAGGCCTGCTCGGTCCAGGTGGTGATCACCAGGGTGTGGTTGTCGAGCGCGTCGCATTCGAAGATCTGCGCACTGATCTGGTTGCCGTACGGGTCCAGCGGGCATTCCGGCCCTGTGCAGGCATAAATGCTCAAGCGCCCACGGCTGTCGTACTCGAAGGTTTCGTCTCGCAGCACGCTGCCGTCGGCAGCGGTGAGGGTTTTACGGGTGATCCGGTCCAGCTCGTCGTACTGCTGGGCCAACGTCTCACACTCGCCTTGGGCGAACTGGAAGCAGCGCTCGGTTTCGCGGCCGTAAGCGTCGTAGCGCAAGCTCGTGGCCAGTGACGTGCGTGCCTGCGTGTCGACCGTGGTAACCCGGCTATCGCGCCCCAAGGCGTCGTATTCAACCGTGCACTCCAGGCCATTGGCACTGCTGGCCTGCAGGCGCCCGCCATGGGCGGCATCGTAGCGGTAGCTTTGCTGTTGGCCGGTGACGTCCGTGTAGCTGAGCAAACGCTCTTGCACGCTATAGGCGTAATGCATCACCTGCTGGCGACCATCGTGCTGCCGCGTTTCGCTGAGCAGCCGGCCGTTGCTGTGGTAGCTACGAGTGAGCACCTCCTGCTGGGCACGCAGGCAGCGCACCAGGCGGGCATCCTTGGGGTCGTATTCGTAGCGTTCCTCGTTGCCTGCCAGCGCCGCGGCACCCTCGCCCACTCGCCGCAGGATGGGCTGGTCGCCGAGCCTTGGCTGGTACTCGTAGGCCAGGGTGATTCCTTTGGGAGTGATCACCGTTTCGGGGCGGGTTTGATTGTGCTTGTAGCTGAAACGCCGCTTACGGCCACCGGTCACCGCTTCGATCATTCGGCCCACCCCGTCGAACGCCTGGGTGCCGAGCAGGTGTTCAGTGCCCGCGGGATCTACCACGGCGATCCGAGTAGGCAGGTCCTCGACGGAATGAGCGGCATAGCTGCGCTTGACCTTGGCACCGTCTGGCAACGTGGTTTGCAGGTCGCGGTCGAACAGGTCGTAGGTGTACTGGGTTGTCTGCTTGAGCGGGTTGACCTCCTTGACCTTGCGGCCAAGCCCGTCATAGGTGTACTCGTACAGGTGGGTATCGCGCCCCGCCTGGTCTTCCCGGCGAAGTGTTTTCACTGCTTGTTCGAAAGCGTTGAGGTAGGTCACTTCTTCGCCGCTGATGACGCTGCCGTCCCTACTCTCAAGCCGGGTACGGCGCACCTGGGTAACGCCTTCATTGGGTACCCCCAACGGGTCGACCAGCTCGACCCGGCGCACCCCATCCGCGCCCAGGGTGGCGCAGCGCTCACCCCAGTTGTCGTACTCGTAGTGTTCGGTCATCGCCACCGCGCTGCGTTGGCTGCCGAAATCGTCCCACTCGGTGGCTTGCCTCAATTGCCCCAAGCCGTCGTAGCGCGCCGCATAGGTTTGCATCTCAGCACTGGCGCCGGGCTCGCGACGGTGCTCGGCGATAGCGCGGCCCAGGCCATCCACCTGGGTGCGCAGGCGCAGGCCCTTCACATCCGTCACGGTTTGCTCGGCGCCGGCGCCTGCGTTATCCACCAGCCGATAGCTGAACACCCGGCTGGCTTCCTGCGGGGTGCCAGGGGCGATGGTTTCTTCGACCACCCGCTGCAAGGCATCGTAGCGCCTGCGGATGTCGACGTTTTCGTCGTCGCCCTGGGTGTCACGCTCTAGCAGCATCAAGCCGGTTACGGTCGATTGCTCCAGGTATTTGACCTGCTGGGTGCCGTCGAATCCTTCGGTGGTGATGTCGGTTTTCAGTACTGTGGCGCCGCCCGCTTCACCGTCGCCCAGCGCGTAGGCATAGCGCTGCACGGTGGCCAGGCGCTCGTCACCCGAAAGCACGGTGCGCTGCGTGGCCAGGCGGCCCAGCGTGAACGCCTGAGCAGGGTCGGCGAACCAGGTGTAGGTGTCCAACCGCACCGGAGCCGCGGACTTGGCTTCGGTCAAGGTCTCGGTGTGCGGCAGCACTGGCCCGGGCCAGGGCGAGGTATCGAGTGCCGGCAGCTGCTGGTAGGTGCTGGTGGTTACCAAGGTCGCGGCGCCGGGCTCGGCGAAACGGGTGCTTGGTTCCACAGTGCGGGTATGCTCGTAACGGGTAAAGCCGTGGGGATCCTTGGGGCAGCCGTCGCTGTCATGGCCGCCGGGGTAATACGTGTATTGGGTAACCACACCGGTTTCAGCGGTGTGCTGAACCAGGTTGCCGTGGCTGTCGTAGTCGGTTTCAACCACCTCTTCGCGCACCGCGCTCTGGCCGTCCAGGCGCCACTGTGTAGTGACCTTCTTCGGCAACTGGCATTGGTTCGGCTGCGCGGCGAAAGGCTCACCCGGCCGCCAATGGAACTCACTGCTCACGGTGTGCACATGGCCTTCCTGCTCGGTGCGCTCCTCTTGCAGCAGGTGCAGGCTGTTATAGGTACGCTTCACTCGGCGCTGCTCGCCCGCGCCGGTATGGGTCGCCTCGCTCCAATAGGTGAAGTGCCAAGCGGCCTGGTAGAGGTTGTCTTCTTCCTCGTGCCAGGCACCTACGCTGGGGTAGCCCAGGAAGTTTTCGCCCGAGTAGGCATAGCGGACCACCTGATCGGGCTGGCCGCCGCCGGGTGCTACCGAATGCAGGGCCACCCGCGGCAAACGCGGTTTGGCATCACCGGGCACGCCATGGCCGGTGGCATCGTACTCGATGGTTTCACGGGCACCGGCAGGCGTTTGCACCTCGGCCACGCAGGTGTAACCGTTGACTTGGCGATAGCTCAGGCGCCAGCTGGCCGCTTCCTGGGTAGGTAACACCAGGCGCTCCAAGCGCCGGGCATTGAGCTCAGCCTTGAAGGTGACCGGGTCTGCCTGGCCTTCGGCTGGGAACACGAAGTCGAGGAATTCACCGCCAATGGCGTCTATGCGCAGCAACATGCGCCCAACGTCGTCGGTTACGCACCGCAGCCGGGCGTTACCCTCATGGTCGCTGTAGCTGAAGTGAAGCCGATGGCCGGTTGGCGCAAGGATGGTTTTCGGTAGCGCCAGGTCCCCCACCCCCGGCACCTCCAGCTGTTCGACCGTGCCGTCGCGGTGCACCAGGCGGTAGCCGGCGCCGTCCCTGAACAGGCGGCAAACCGGCACCTTGCGCTCGACCATGGTGTATTCGTTATCTTCACCCACTGCGTTGAGCGAGTAGGCTTCGCCGCTGCTAAGGCGCAACCGGCCTTTGCCATAGGTGTCCACCTGGCTCAGGTTCAGTGCCCAGCCCAGGCCGTAGCCGGCATCCACGTTGTTGAACGGATCGAAGCCCAGGCGCAGGGCCAACTCTGGCCCGGCCAACTGATTGGCCTGCACCGGCGGCAGCGCCAACTGCAGGGTGTACTGCCCGGTACGTGGGTCTACCCCCCCTTCTAGAAAGCTCAGGAAATTGAACGCGTTGGAATGCAGCGCCGAAGCGGGCGCGCGGGGTGTCTTCTTGCTGTGGGTGCCAGCGGCTGTGCCTGTTGTAGCACCGTTGCTGGACCCTGACGCTCCACCGTCGTCGGCGGGCAATGCGCCGGCGGGGTACACCATGCGCAGGTCGTCACGGCCGCTGGTTTGGTTGTTTTCAGGGCGAAAACCAATGGCTACGCGGTGCAAGTTACCGACGTTATCGCGTAGCCTCATGCTCAAGGGGGAGGCCATTTCTTTTTGCCAGGCCTTCACTTGGTCACCCGCGGCTTGATCGGGCCATTGATAATGCATGTCGCCGCGGCGTTCGAGCAGCACCGCCACGCTGCCCACCGGCGGCGTGCCCGCCAGCTCGTCGAACAGCGGCACTGACTTGGGTGGATCCGGGTAAGGGCCGTTGGCGGGTGTGCGAATGGGCAACCCCGCCTGGCGCTGCTGCGCGTCGAGCCGTCGCAACGGGAGGCCCAGGCCCACGTATCGGCTGCCCGGAGTGCCCGCAACCGGTGCCGTTCCGTTCAGCGCCGCCGCGGTATAACTGAAACCACCCTCCCCCCAGAACTCAGACTCCCAGCGCACTTGGTTCACCACCAGCTCGTCCGGAGCCGGCTGCGAATCGTCCGGGTTGCTGATAAGGCCCATCGAAACGAAGGTACGGCCCGGCTGGGCCAACGACAGTGAATAACGGGTGGTGGTATCACTGGCCATGCTGTACCACTGTTCCAGCTCACCGTCTCCGCCCGTGTACTCCCGGCCACGCCAATAGGTGGGTTTATCGAGCTGGGAACTCTGCCCCTCGTCCCCGCCGTCGGGGAAGCGGTAGGCGTGCCGATCGAAGGGCAGCACCCGCTGCGGGGTAATCGTCAGCGAGGTGGGGCCTTCGTAGGCGGCGCTGTCGGATTCGTAGCGGCCACCCATGCCACCGCTCGCGATGAAGGCGGCGGCTAACTCCAGCGGTGCGGTGGAATGAGTGTGCACGTACAGCGTGCGAGTGCGGGTGCGCTGCACATCACCCTCGGCCAAGGGAGAGACGCTAGCCTCGGCCTGTGTGCCTTGCGGCAGGTCATAGCGGTTACGGGCTGTACGAGTCGCCCACAGGCGGCCTTCGGCCAGGCCCTCTTCAAAAGGCTCAAGCATCGGCACTTCGTTACGCGTGGTTTTGTCGATCAAGTGCACCGAGGCCAGCTCGACCGGCGAAATCGGCACGTGCCAGGTGCCGGTTATGGGGTCGAGGATTGGCTTGGTCATGACGGAGATCTTCACCGGCACCTGCTGGCCACCGTTGGCATAGAGCACGTTGCCGTAATCCACGGTCAGCGAGAATTTTGCCAACTCCGACCAAGTGTTCTGCGCGGCACTGGCTTGCCCGGTCTTGACCACCGCATAGCCGGCGAGAACCCCGGCCGCGTTGAAATACACCACATCGAACGGCAACGTCGGGTTAGCAGGCGGGCTATACACCCCCTGCTCGGTAATGCTGCCCTCACCGATCACTGACCAAGGGTTTTCGTTTACCCCCACGGTGTGGGTTCGGCCATCGGCCAGGGTGATGACCCCATCGCTCAATTCCAGCACCTTGAACCTGCAGGTGCTGCCCGGCATCACCCGCTCGGCCAGCGCTGGCTCCACACTGAGTGGGTGCTCATGCTTCACCACGATCAACCCTGCCCTGCTCGCCGGGCCAGCGTGGGCCGCCCGGTTGTGTTGCCCAACCTGCACCCATCGCACCGCCAATGGTGTATTCAAGTCCGTGGGCGCGGTGTATTGCGCCAGCCGCGGCTGAGCAGGGTCGGCTTGCACCGCTTCCCCGGCCAGCGGTGTATCTACCAGCGCCCACTGGAGGGTGTTTTCGTCCAGGCTCAGGGCGCCTAGCGTTCGGCTTTTGGCGTCATCGCGCCACAGGTTCAGGACCTGCATCGGTGCCTGCTGCATAAAGGCTTCGCGGCGGATCTTCACCACCGTAGAGGCCTGCACGGTTTGCCCGTTGACCATGCGCTGGGCAATGAGGCTTACCTCGATCACATCCGCGGGAAACGAGGCCGCCGCCGGGGCGGTAAAATTCCCCGCCATGTCGATGGTGCCAGCCTGGGCCTGCGAGGTGTGCGGAACAGGTGGCAACCAGGTAACGCCGGGCAGCGGCGTACCATCGCTGGCCTGCAAGGTAAACCGCAGGGTTTGCCCCGCCACCAACTGCGCTTCGTGGGGGACGATGGCCAACTCGCTACCGCTGCCCTTGAGCTGCCCGAACACCGCCCAATCCTTGGGGACGTGGCGAACGCCTTCGCGCAGCACCTGGTCGTCGCCGAAGGTGGTGTGCCGGATGCAAGCCGGCAGGGCCCCAGAGGTTTCAGAGGCGAGTAGGTCAGCCAACTCATCCTTGACCAACCAGGTCACGCCATAGAGTGGCTCGCCGGCGGCATTGGTATCCGAGGGGATCAGGTAGGGGAAGTTTGGCCCCGGCAATCCGCTGCCGAAGGTATCCGGCGTATTGAGCTGCATGAACACCAGCAAGGCGCCGTCGTCGGAGGTCTCCGGGTTGGCCTGGAAGGCCAGCCGCAGGTCCTTCACGCTAAACCCGTCGCGAACGTTCAGGTCTACGCTGGCCAACGGCACCTGGCTAAAGGCCCGGGGTAATCCCTGTACATGGGCCAATAGCGTGCTGGCAATGCGGTTGGCGCCCTCGCTATAGGGCCACAGGTTGCAGCTGGCGTTGGTGGCCGTGGTCAGGTCGAGGAACAGATGGGCGCGGTTCCCGAACGCATCGATGGCCACCTTGACCTCGGCGGTGAGGTCAAGGTGATAACCGGCTTCGGCGCTGATCGACTGGGTGGTCAGCAATTTACCGCTGGAGGCCGACCGCCCCGGGATTTGCCGATACACCCCGGCCCCTGCCACCAAAGGCAAGCGCACGGCAACCCGGGTACCGATGACCTGGCGCCCCAATCCCAACTGGGGAGCGCCCAAGCTTAAGCCCTGGGCCTCGAGGAATTCGCTGGCATCTTGCAGTAAGTTGATCCTGGCGCTAAGGGCGGGCAACCGGGACATGGACGCGTCATAGGCCAGGGCCAGGTGCTCATTGATTTGGCGTTGGCTGATGGCCATTACCGCGCCCCAACCCAGAGTATGGCTTTGTTTCTTTAGTTCCAGGAGTAGTTCGTCAAGTCTCATGTTTTATCTCCGCTTATTAAGCGACCAACTGCAATGGAGTTGATTTCTGCAGCATGAAGTTCTTTGTATCGAAGGCAATTTTCACAACGATGTAAAATTGTTCGTTCAGCATAAGTTGCTGCAAGAAACTTACGGGCAACACGGTGGCAATTTCATCCGGGGCCGACGCGAGGCCATCGAGCAGGGTATAAGTGAGCTCACTGCCGTCTTGCCTGGACACACCAATGGCACTGACCAGAATGCGTTGCCCCTGTGCCATTAGTAGCCAGGCGGGCTGTATCACATCGGCTTGGCCACCATGCGAGGCAATTAAATCCCTAATGGATAAGGGAGAGCCGCCGGGCGCCTGCGGGCATTTAATGTTCGTTAAAGCACTAGCAGGCAGCCTGTTCACCAGTAGCTGGTAGTTCGGGGATTTCATTACCGCCCCACTTGCGAGCTGGAGGGTGTAATAAATGGGCGCGCGCTTGGCCTCCCCGCCCATGTTGGGCGCCAGGTATTGCGCCGGGATGAAGAACGCACGCTCTTGGCCACTGATAGGAGTGCTGGTTTGGTAACGCCCACCCGCGGGGTCACCGTCGTAGTGAACGCTCAGCACTTCGCCCGGCCGCAAGGCAAAGTCGGCAGGGACCTCCACGCGCAGGCCTGCGGTCACGCGCGACGCCTCAACGAAGCCCTTGAAGTCCCCCTGTTCCTGGCCTTCGGCAGTGGCCTGGGGCACATTTGGCCAGGTCAGAATGCGCCCGGACTGCACCTGTACCCCCAGCGGCTGCCCGCTGAAGCTGGCGCCTACGCGGTCCACCTGCCACTCGAAGGTAACGTCCTGGCCATCGTTGGCCAGCAGCCAGGCCTGCGGCAGCGTAACGCCCAGGTAGCCGGTTTTCACCGTGGTCAGGTCGGCAATGGCCTGGATGCGCAGGTCTTCGGTGCCTCGGGTGGTCGAGACACGGAGCAGGACGATGTCCCCTCGCTGAACCACATCGGCCAGCGGAATAAGAACGTCCAGCCCGCCCGGGAAATCGGCAGGGTCAATCTCGGGTATATCCTCGGCCCGGGTCACCCCCGGCAGCTCGACCGGCCCCTCGCGGTCGGGCAACTGAGGCACTACTTCGTAACGCTGGCGGGCAAACTTCGCCGGTACCCCGGCGCTGCCGCCCAAGGACAGCTCTACGTAAAGGTCGACCGGTTTTTTCAAGGCCTGAGCGGCGGCCAGGAAGGTTTTTTCCACTTGCCACATCAAGGGTTGGCCGAGGTGCTTGGCCTCGATCACGAGCTGGTAGCTCCTGGCCTGGGGGCTGCCCTCTGGATCGCGAATGGCATGCAGGGTGGCCACATCCCCCACCCGCAGGGAGGTATACGCCGGGCCTACCACTTCGACATTCCCAGTGCTGAGCGCAGGTGCGATCTGCAACTGATGAGAGTGTCGCACCTGTATCACAGGCGGCAGACGGCCCACGTGCAGGGCCAACCGTTGGCTGGATGTAGCCTCGATGTCGCGTTGCTTTCGCAACTCCCAGTTCAAGAACGCTTGGCCGCCAACGGCAGGTGTGATTACCATCTTCGGCAAAACGAAACGTAGGGTTCCGGTGGCGTGGTCGTAGTCGGGTTCGCCGGGGCTGAGCGTCCAGGCCTTCGTCCAATCCGAGACACGGCCATCGGTAGCAACCGAATACCAATGGACCACCACCTGATCGGTTATCTCAAGTCCGCTGTAAGTGATTGTCGCTGGCAACCCTTGCGCCGGCACTTGGACTTCATCCAAGTAGCCTGCTTCGATTAATTCGGCGATGACGGGGGGCAAAGTAGGATCTTGCGCCGGCATGGCATACACTCCGTGGTAACTGAAGCACCACTGTGGCAAACGCCTTCCATGCTGCCTACCTAGCAACTTTGCTAGGTGAGCGATGTGCACCCTTTATTTCAAATTTATCGGAAACCAAGAATTCTCTAACAGCGTGAGCGATGCTGCTCCCCCTAACAAAGTTGCTAGGTCTAAATCCTTGTGGTGCACGGCATACTCTTTGAGACGTCAGGAACACTCACTGGCTATTTTCAATTGCCTAGACCTACGGGAAAACCGACATGGCCAATGAAAACATTCACACTAATGCCCAGAACTTCCCCAGTTTCGCCAGCGGCGGCGTGGACCCGCGAACGGGCTTGTATACCTTTAGCCTGGCATTGCCGAGCATCATCTCGGGTGAACTATCGGGGCCGGAATTTTCCCTGGCGCTGATGTTCAACCCTATCGGCGGAGACAATTGGGGGCTAGGTGCGGGTTGGTCGACCAATCTGTCGCACGTACACCTGAGCGAACCGCGCATGCTCAAGCTCAGCACTGGCGAACAGTTCAGGGTCGATGGCAGTGGTTCGGAGCCTGGTATATCGGAGCGCAAGCTGCCCAGCTTCCGTTACCTGCAGCACAGCCCGTCGGCTGCGCAGATCATCCATCGCACCGGTGCGGTGGAACACTTGAGCAACCCTGGGGTGGGCGATTATCTAATGCCGCACATGCTCCAGGGCCCGACTGGCCATGCACTGCACTTGACCTACGAGAGCGATGAGGGCCGGCCTCGGCTGTCGACGATCAAGGATGACCACGACCAGGTGCTGCTCCAGTTGATCAAGACCGGTACAAACCTGATCCGGATCATCACCCCCAGTGGCGAACTCGCCATGAACTTCGCCAACGGCAGGCTGCGCAGCCTCGACCTGCCCGAGGACGTCGGCGGCGCCTGGGCGTTCGAGTACACCGGCGACAGCGTTCCCTATGCCAACATCACCCAGGTGACCCAGCCACTGGGCGCGATCGAGCGCCTTACCTACGACGGCTATCACTTGGTGCCCGGCAACGGCATGCCCAATGTACCCAGGGTGAGCCGCCACGAAGTGGATGCCGGGCCGGGGTCCGCTGTGATGGTGAGCCAATACCGTTATGGCGACGACAACCACAACTTCCTGGGCTTCGGCGGGGTAAACAACTGGCAAAGCGACGGCACCGACAACCTGTACCGGGCATCACCGGACTACACCTACAGCGTGGTTCACATTCAGCAAAACGATGATGAAACCCGGACCACCACCCGCGTGTACAACAGCTTCCATCTGTTGATCAGTGAAACCACCCAACAAGGCCAGTGCATCACCGAACGAACCACGCAGTATCACCTCAAGGCCGGTGCCGCCTTCGAAGCACAACCGCCGCAGTTCCAATTGCCCAGCAGTGCGACCACCCGGTGGCGGATTGAAGGCCAGGCCAAGGCGCGCGTCGAAACCACCACTACCGAGTTCGACGTTTACGGCAACCTCACTTACCAACGCCTGCCCACTGGCCAGGAGACCGAGTACACCTATTACCCGGCGGCAGGGGAAACCGACGCAGAAGGGGTCGCCTGCCCAGCCGACCCGTGGGGGTTCGTACGGCACTACCGCACCATCACCGTACGGCCAGCGCGCAAGCCAGGCGACCTGTGGTTCGACGACGTCACCGTGACGACCTACCGCCACGGGCGGGTCGAGTGCGTGAGCGCGACACCCGGCAAACCCACGCCGCAAGGTGCTGCCATACAAGCGGTGAGCATCCATACCCAGAGCACGCGAGGCGGGGTCACCGCGCACCACGAGCAGGCGATCGAGTATTACCACTCCCCTGCCAGCGAAGGACGCCACCAGCATGGTCGGATAAAAACCCTCCGGGAAACCTTATGGCAAGCGGCAACACCTGAGCAGCGCACCACGTCCGTGGAACAGCACCGGTATGAAAAAACCCAACCAACCGCCGAGCGGGCGCTCGGCAGCCGCTTGCGGACCCACGTGCAGTACTCGGCCCATGATGGCTGCGGGCACGCCGCGGTACGCGAGCAAGACCTCGCCAGCGGCTTGACCTTGTGGAGCAAAGACACCGAGGGCACCGAAGTTGTATATGTTTACGATGCCTTGCAACGGCTGATAAGCGCCTGCGTGCAGGATCCAGAGGCACCCGCCGAGCGGACCTTCGCCTACCACCACAGCGGTAACAGTGGCCTGCCCGAGGCTGAGCAAACCAGCGCCGTGGGCGTAACCACCCGCACCGTATACGACCGCCTGGGCAGGGAAATCCAGCGCCATCGCAGCGAGGGCTGGCAAGCGGGCGAACGCCCCGGCAGCGATGGGGGGCTGTACTGGGAGGGCCGCTATGACGCTTTCGGTCGGCTGGTCGAGGAAATCGACTACGACGACTGCGGCAACGAGGGGGCGGTGGTGTCACTCAGCCGCGCTTATGAATACGACGACTGGGGCCAGGTAAAGGCGACGCTGCTCCCTGATGGCACGCGTCAGGTTAGTGAAACGTCACCGTTCGGCGAAGCCGGGCCGATTACCACCCACTGGCTGGAAAGCATCGCTGCCAGCGGAGGCCAACGCGCCGTCCAGGGCAAAACTCGCACCGAGCTGGGGATTTTCGGCAAGCCCGTGCTCACCGAGGTAATGCTGGCCGAGGGCAACGTTGAGCAGCGCACCCGTTACACCTATGACGGCTGGGGCCAATGCATCGAGCAAACCGAGCAGTTTCGCCTCGGCACAACCCTGGGCACGCCGCAGCGCACCCTTATGCGCTACGACCCCTGGGGCCGCGTGGAGCAAACCACACAGCCCAATAACGACGTGTTCGGGCAAGGCTTCGCCGCCCATAGCCGCGAGGCGTGGGTCACCCAACTCAACTATGCCCAGTACGGGGCCCCAAATCCAAGCCCTGTGCTTTTGGCGCAACGCACCTTCGACGGCCTGGGCCGGGTGACCGAACAAACCCAGGGCGGCCGTACCCAACGCTACAGCTATGACGGCGCCAGCCCTTCGCCGAGCCAGGTCCGGCAGGCCGATGGGCAGGTAATCCACTACACCTACAAGCCAGCCCTCACCAGCAGCCCGTTGACTGTCCAAGGTGGCGGCATGAACTTCCGCTACGGTTACGATCTCACCACCGCGCAGCTGCTCGCCGCCGAACCCACCGATGCACAGGGGCAGGCCTTGACGCACGGCCCGGCGGCCATTGCCAACACCTATCGGTACTCGCGCACCGGCCAATTGCTGGAGGACCTGCGCACCGATCAGGGCCAAACCTACACCACCCACTATCGCCACAGCTTTGCCGGCCGCCGAGTCAACCGCACCGACCTGGCCTCCGGCGCCAGCCGTTATCACTACGATAGCGCCGGGCGGCTGCACCAGCAGCACGCCGAGCAGGGCGCCGCCGTCGAAACCGCCACCTTGACCTACGATAGCTTCGGCCAGGTATACCAACGCACCTGTGGCGCACAGACCACTGAGTCGACCTACGATAGCCTCGGGCGCGAGACCGAACGGCGCACCTTGCGCGATGGCAGCCTGCTGCGCCGCTACACCCACGCATTCAACGGCAATGGCCATCTGGCCAAGCGCTTGACCTTCAACGACACCGACCAACAGGTGCTGTGCGAAACCTTCGTCTACGACGTACGCAACCGCCTCATCGAACAGGCCAACGAAGGCTCACCCAAGGACTTGCCGCACGACAGCTTCGGCCAGCCATTGGCCCACCAGCTGTTCGAGTTCGATGCGCTGGACAACCTGACGGCGGTGTTATCAACGTATGCCAACGGCGAAATGCGCGTGACCGAGGCGTACTTCGAAGGACCGGACCCCTGCCAGCTCAGTCGTCTGATGCACACGCACATTGCCGTGGACAAAGCCGTTAAAACCGTTGAGGAGGAAACCTTCACCTACGATGCCAACGGCCGCCTTGAAGGGCGCAGCAGCGGCTGGCAATTGAGCTATGACGCCTTCGGCCGTCTGGCCAGCCTAAGCCAACCGGGCGCCGCCCGCCGCCGCTACCGCTACGACCCGCAGGGCAGCCTGTGCGCTGTGGATGACGGCAGCGGCGACCAGCAGCGCTTCTACGATGGCCTGGCCGTGGACCACCTGCGTCGTGGCGCGCAGGTTCAGCGTTACTTGACCGCCGCGGGCATTCCCTTGGCGATGCTGCAGGCAGGTGAGGCCGGGGCGACCGCGTTACTCACCGACCGCAACGGTAGCGTGACCGGGGAATGGCGCGAGAACACCTTGCACGCCGCCGTCTACGACGCCTATGGCAACAGCCAAGGGGCCGAACCGCTGAGCTGTGAGTTGGGTTTCAACGGCGAGCTGCGCGAAGGGCCAGGCAGCGACCTTTACCTGTTGGGGCGCGGTTACCGTTTGTACGACGCGACGCTGATGCGCTTTCTCGCCCCGGATGACGCCAGCCCGTTCGATGAAGGTGGCTTGAACCCCTATGCCTACTGCCGGGGCAATCCGGTGATGCTCTCCGATCCAACCGGGCATATGCCGCAATGGACGGCCAGCAACCTGCCGTATTACGTGCCGCCACCGGAAATGCAACAGCAGGAGCAAGGCGGTGGCTGGTTGAGTGGAATACTGAAGACCGTTGGTTGGTTGTTCATTGGCTATGAGGCGTTCTCGCTGCTCAAGCTAGGCTTCCTGGCCGCCACCGCCGCCACCGGCGGGCTGGTAGCCGTGGGGGCCGCGGCCGCCGGGGTGGTGGCATTGGGGGTTGGTGTGGCCTCGATGCTCGACGAGGACAACGAGGCCCTGACCTACGCCGCAATCGGCCTGGGGGTGTTCAGCGGCATGGCTTCGAACCAGGCGTTCAAGGCGCTCAAGGCGGGGCGAGCGGTGGGAGCGGCACGGGGCATTGGGACGGGGATAACGGATTTAACGCCAGGTTCAAACATAACCGGGGACTTAGCCGACCATGTAGATGATTTAGGGCTACCCCGTCTGTTTGACGAAGGTGGCCCACCCGGGTCGGCGAACCGCCGTGCCAGTACCGGCGCGGTTA
>NZ_JANZKJ010000014.1 GCF_025642975.1 Pseudomonas sp. RIT-PI-S | reverse complement strand
CAGCTGTGCAGCAGCGTGGCGAGCAGGGTGAGCGCACCGCTGGCCGCTATGGCGTAAAGGCCATACGTGATGGTGCGTTTGGTGCCGAGGCTGTCAGCCAGGCGCCCGGCGAGAGGCCGAACCAGCAAGGTTGCAAGGTATTGCGCGGCGATGACCACCCCTGCGACCACGGCATTGAAGCCGAGCACATCATGCACATAGCCGGGGATAACGGCGATCGGCAGGCCGATGCAGAAGAACGCGATAAAGGTATAGAACACGATGGAAAGGATTTGCAGGGTAACGGCGCCGGAGCGCGGGGGGAGGGTGCTTGAGGGGGTGGTCATAGCTCGCTCGTGGGCGGTGGGCCTGGAGGTATGATCACTAGGTGTGGAAAAAATTGAAAGCAGCCTACTGAATATTTCGGCGCGCGCGCTCAGTCACATCGCGCCGGCACCCACAAGGGGCCATGACCGGAAATGGGCCCTGTAAGCCGGAGACGACCGGAAACCTACGGCTTCGCGGGCGATGGCCTGGCACCGACGGGCGCCAGGCTCTGCCTGTGCGGGCACAGGCTAGGCACGGCCGCACCAGAGAGCACAGCCGCCTTTGTATTGGCTACGGAGTTCCGGCACCCCGGGTTGCTACACCACCCCCTGGCTGCGCAGGTACTCGTCGTAAGTGCCGCTGAAGTCCACCACGCCCGTGGGCGTCAGCTCGATGATGCGAGTGGCCAGCGAGGAAACGAACTCGCGGTCGTGGCTGACGAACAGCAGCGTACCTGGGTAGTTCTCAAGGGCCAGGTTCAGTGCCTCGATCGATTCCATGTCCAGGTGGTTGGTGGGTTCGTCCATCACCAGCACGTTGGGCTTTTGCAGGATCAGCTTGCCGAACAGCATGCGGCCCTGCTCACCCCCGGAAATCACCTTGACCGACTTGCTGATCTCGTCGCTGGAGAACAGCATGCGGCCCAGGGTGCCGCGCACCAACTGCTCGCCGCCTTGGGTCCATTGGCCCATCCAGTCGAAGAGGGTGGCGTCTTGCTCGAAGTCCGAAGCGTGGTCCTGGGCGTAGTAGCCCAGCTCGGCGCTATCGGTCCACTTCACGCTGCCCTTGTCCGGCTGCAGTTCGCTCATCAGCAGGCGCAGCAAGGTGGTCTTGCCGATACCGTTGGGGCCGATGATCGCCACGCGTTCGCCAGCCTCGACCTGGAAGCCCAGGCGCTCGAACAGCGTCTTGCCGTCAAAGCCCTTGGCAAGGTTCTCGATCGTGACGGCTTGGCGGTGGAGCTTCTTGTTCTGGTCGAAGCGGATAAACGGGCTTACGCGGCTGGAAGGCTTGACCTCCGCCAACTGGATCTTGTCGATCTGTTTGGCGCGGGAAGTGGCCTGCTTGGCTTTCGAGGCGTTGGCCGAGAAGCGGCTGACGAAGGTCTGCAGTTCGGCGATCTGCGCTTTCTTCTTGGCGTTGTCGGCCAGCAGTTGCTCGCGGGACTGGGTCGCCGCGGTCATGTACTCGTCGTAGTTGCCCGGGAACAGCCGCAGCTCGCCGTAGTCCAGGTCGGCCATGTGCGTGCACACGCTGTTGAGGAAGTGGCGGTCGTGGGAAATGATCACCATGGTGCTGTTGCGCGCGGTCAGTACGCTTTCCAGCCAGCGGATGGTGTTGATGTCCAAGTGGTTGGTCGGTTCGTCGAGCAGCAGTACGTCTGGGTCCGAGAACAGCGCCTGGGCCAACAGCACGCGCAGCTTCCAGCCCGGGGCGACCTCGCTCATCGGGCCGAAGTGCTGCTCCAGGGGGATCCCCAGGCCGAGCAGCAGTTCGCCCGCGCGGGACTCGGCGGTGTAGCCATCCATCTCGGCGAATTCGGTTTCCAGCTCGGCCACGGCCATGCCGTCGGCTTCGGTCATTTCCGGCAGCGAATAGATGCGATCACGCTCGGCCTTGACCTTCCACAGCTGCTCATGGCCCATGATCACCGTGTCGATGACCGTAAAGGCCTCGTAGGCGAACTGGTCCTGGCGCAGCTTGCCGAGGCGCACGTTGGGCTCGAGCATCACCTGCCCGCCGCTCGGCTCCAGGTCGCCGCCGAGGATTTTCATGAAGGTCGATTTGCCGCAGCCGTTCGCGCCGATAAGGCCGTAGCGATTGCCGTTGTTGAATTTGACCGAGACGTTCTCGAACAGCGGCTTGGGGCCAAACTGCATCGTGATGTTGGCTGTGGAGATCAAGGAGCTTACCTATCAGTAACTTACAGCTGGGGTTTATCGCCTGGGACCAATTTGGGACCAATCATGAGCTTTTCCAGCTCTGCCAGTCGTTCGAGGAGTTGATCCGTCGTGCATACGTCGAGAGAAGCATCTGCACGCTATGCCCAAGCTGTTGAGCGATGAATCCGACGTTCATGCCGGACATTAAGCATATTGTCGCATAGGTGTGGCAGCCGGTGCACGGTGCCGGTCGGATGTAGAAGGCCAGCCAATGCCTCCAGCGCAAGCGGGTGCCACGAGGAGGGGCGTGGCACCCGCTTGCGTCAGCGCAGGAGGCGGCGCTGGATGGACAGGATCGAAGAGCGGATGAGGTCCGTCAGCTCGCCGATCTGCCACGGCTTTTGCAAAAAGCGAATGTTGCCTTCGCTTTCGCCCGCCGAGCCGGTGGTGAGGATCACTGGGATATCCGGCCACTTCTTGCACACCAGCTTGGCGAATTCCCAGCCGTCGAGTTCGCCGGGCATGATGTAGTCGGTAACCACCATGGACACCTCGTCCGGGTGGGAGCGCATATAGGCGAACGCCTCGTCACCGCTTTCAAAACTCACGACATCCAGTTCGAGTTGCTCCACGACTTCTTCGGCAATAAGCCGAAGCAGCTCATCGTCTTCGGCGATCAGCACCTTCATGCGAGCAGACTCCGCAAACCATGGTGCACCCGTCACTGCATTGAACTCCAGGATAGCTGGCGGTATCCCTGGCCATTACAGGGCTTACATGTAGCTGTAAGAAACTTCTTCCCCCCACGGGGCAGCTGCAAGCCTAAGACCGCAAATAAACGAAGGGTTCCACCGGCACGTGCAATTCCTCCCCGACCCGCCCGGCAGAGCGCCATGGGTGCTGCAGTCAGGAGGGTAGGCTAGCCCCTGGCTCAACCTGATGAACCCCCGCCCCAGCGATGCGGCCCGCCCGGACCTCTTCGGCATAGCGTTTCAAGCGCGGTTCACCATTCTCGAAAGCGCCGATCATCCGCTTCAGGGCATCGGCGTCTATGACATTCCCACTTTTTTCGAGGCGCTGGGCGATGTGCTTGAGTTCGGTCGCGGACCAGTGCAAATCCTTCGCGACGTCCTCTAGGTCACGGATCAGGGCCTGTTCGGTCTTGCCAAGGCTCATAGGTCGTTACGCCTCCATTGCGTATGTGGCTGGGGTCCGAGGGCCTGCGTGGGCCTCGCTGGCATCATCCGGAAGGGCGCCCATGCTGGCAAGCCCCGGCGATCGCTGGAAAGCGCAGCGGCCTCAGGAGGCCTTGCGCGATTTGCGTGGCGTTCGGGCCTTGGACTTGGTAGGGGCTGGTGCCTTCTCCTCAGGCGCTTTCGCGGCGGGCTTACTGGTGGTTTTGCCGCCCAGGCTGCGTTTGAGCAGCTCGGTCAGGTCGATCACATCGGCGCCCTGTTTGCCCGAGGCCTGTTCCACGCTCTCGACTTCTTCGATGTTGCCCTCGTGCGCCTTGCGGTCAACGAGCTCCATGATCTTGGCTTCGAACTGATCCACATAGTCTTCAGGTGTCCACTCGCCACTCATGTCCTCGACCAGCCGCTTGGCCATCTCCAGCTCACCTTTCTTGAGCTCCACCTTTTTGACTTCCGAGCTCAATTCGAGGGTTTCCAGGCTGCGGACTTCCGCTGGCCAGCGCAGCTTGACCAACACTAGCGCATCCTCGAGCGGCATCAGCGCGGCCAGGTATTGGCGGGTATGCAACACCACCAACGCCAGCGCTACTTTGTCGGTCTGCCGCAGGGTTTCACGCAGCAACGCGTACACCTTCTCGCCGCGGCGATCAGGTGCCAGGTAATAAGGGGTGTCGATATTGGGCAGGGGGATCTGGCTACTGTCGACGAATGAGAAAATCTCTATGGTCTGGGTCGAAACCGGATGCGCCGCGCGTATCTCTTCTTCGCTGAGCACGACGTAACGGCCCTTTTCGTAGGCGACGCCCTTGACCACGTTTTCCGATTCCATCTCCTCCCCGGTGACTTTGTTCACGCGCTTGTAGCCGACGGGGTCCATGCTACGTTTATCGAGCCAGTCGAAGTCCACACCTTTGGAAGCCGTCGCCGATACCAGAGCGACAGGTATATGAACCAGGCCGAAACTGACAGCGCCTTTCCAGATAGCACGGGGCATGGAGGAACCTGCGGTAAGCGGGGGGAGATATGCAAGTGACCGGCATGCAGTGGGCGAAGTTCAGTTCCTCTAATAGGGCACAGCATGCAACTTGCACGTAAGTGCTGCACGAAAACGGGCATTCTGCATGGTGGCTTTTTAGCCTTTTATCAACAGTTAGTTGTAAGTGATTGATTATCAATGCCAGACGAGCGGTCATGGAACAGGCATGGAAGGTGCTCTTTAGTGGTCATGTTCTGGAACACCGATTCACGAAGAATCGGCCGCCTGCCCAAGGAATCGCCCAGCGGGCAGACATCCAGAACAATCACTGTTACCGAGGGAGAGGCGCGATGCTGTCCACACTTGAATTACGCAATATCATTGAAAGCAGTTTTCTTCCGCAACGGTGCCAGTGCACCCAAGGACCGGATCGGTCGTTGACAGTGAAGATTTTTCAGGCGAATTCCGACCGCGCTGATTTCATGGTGACCGGCATCGATACTCGCCAGTTGAACAGCAGCCGTGCCATCTCGAACCTGATCGCGGGCCTGCGTAAAGACCTGACCAGCCGTCGCAGCGTCACTGCTGTGGAGCAACGCAGGTACGCAAGCGCCAGCCTTTGAGCGATTAGCGCGATATAAAAGGACCCGCATGGCCGCAATGGCGATGCGGGTTTTTTAATCCCTGTAAAACACCTGCACCAAGTGATAGCCGAACCGGCTTTTGATGGGGCCGTGGATCTCCTTCAAGGCCTTGCGAAAGATCACCTGGTCGATCGCTGCGACCATCTGCCCAGGGCGTACTTCGCCAAGGTCACCCCCGCGCTTTCCAGACGGGCAGGTCGAGTGCTTGCGGGCCAGTACGTCGAAGGCCTCGCCCTTGGCCAGGCGCTGGCGCAGGGTTTCAGCCTGCTCGGCGGTACGAACGAGGATGTGTCGGGCCTGGGCTTTCATTGAAGTCTTTTCGAGTGTGTGAAGGGGCGCGCATGGTACTGCGTGGCAGCCCAGGCGCCCACTCTTTCAGTTACCGATCATCTGGCGCAGCTTGCTCGCCAGGGTTTCCAGGGTGAACGGCTTGCTCAGAATGTCCATCCCCTCCTCAAGATAAGCCTCGCGGTTCGCAGCTTTGTCGATATAGCCGGTCATGAACAGCACCTTCAGGCCTGGGCGACGGTGACGGGCGATTTCCGCCAACTGACGGCCATTGATTCCCGGCAAGCCCACGTCGGTCACCAACAGGTCGATGCGCAGCGCGGATTCGAGCAGCGGCACGGCGACTTCCGCATCTGCCGCGGGGTGGCTGCGGTAGCCGAGCTCGTCGAGCACGTTAAGGATCAACATGCGCACGGCCGGGTCATCCTCGACCACCAGCACGCTTTCTCCCTGCTGGGCCAACGGTGCTTCATTTTCGGTTTCCAGGGCGGCCGGGGCCTGCTGTGGTTCGAGGTAGCGCGGCAAGTAAAGGCACACCTCCGTGCCTTGCCCAGGCTCGCTGCGCAGCGTCACGTGGCCACCGCTTTGCTGGGCGAAGCCGTAGATCATCGACAGCCCCAGCCCCGTGCCTTGGCCGGTGGGCTTGGTAGTGAAGAAAGGATCGAACGCCTTGGCGCGGGTGGAGGCAGACATTCCGCTGCCGTTGTCCCGAACGCAGAGCATGGTGTAATGCCCCGGCCGAACCGGCTCCATGGGCAGGTTTTCCTCGGCTTCGTGCAGGGCGCGATTAGCGCTGGCGATGGTCAGCCGGCCACCGTGGGGCATGGCGTCGCGGGCATTGATCACCAGGTTGAGCAAGGCGCTTTCCAGTTGGTTGGGGTCCGTGTGCACCGGCCAGGTGTCGGCGGCCAGTTCCAGGCGCAGCTCGATCTGCTCGCCGGTCGTACGGGCCAGCAGGTCTTCCAGGGAATGCACCAGGGCATTGGGCTCGATGCGCTGGCGGTCCAGCGACTGCCGGCGGGAAAACGCCAGCAGCCGGTGGGTGAGCGCCGCGGCCCGCTGCGCCGAGGCGAGCGCTGCGTCGGCGAACCGGCCTACTTCAGCGCTACGCCCTTTGGCGATATAGCGGTTCATCAGGTCCAGGCTGCCCATGATGCCCGTAAGCATATTGTTGAAGTCATGGGCGATGCCGCCGGTGAGCTGGCCCACGGCTTCCATTTTCTGCGCATGCCGTAGCAGTTCCTCGGCGCGCTCGCGCTCTTGCGCTTCGGCCAACAACAACCGGTTGGCGTCGGCCAGCGCCCGGGTACGCTCGATCACCCGCTGCTCGAGGGTCTCGTTCAACTCCCGCAGCGCCTGTTCCGCCAGCTTGCGCTCGGTGATGTCGATGGAGGCGCCAATGAAGCGGGCAGGGCGGCCGTGGTCGTCGCGGAAGCAGCGGCCGCGGGCGAACACCCAACGCCAGCTGCCCTCAGCCTGCAGGCGGTACTCTTCGGCGAACTCGCCGCTGCCATGGACGCAGTTCTTTATCTGCCGGGCCACGAACACGCGGTCATCGGGGTGCACCGCCGTGAGGTAATCGCCGATGGGGCGCTGCCCTGCCTGGAGCGGGTCTACCCGATGCATGTAGGCAAAGTGCGCGTCGGCGATAAAGCGATCTTCGCGGATGTACCAATCCCAGGTGCCCACGGCATGGGTGGCGTCCAAGGCCAGCCGCAAGCGCTCCTCGGAGGCCTGGTTGGCACGCTGTTGTTCGGCCAGGCGCAATTGCAGCACCGCGTCCTCGGGCCTGGCGGTTGCGGTGGGTGCCAGCAGGGTCACCAGAGTGCCAAAAACGGTGGCCTGTTCATTGCGCAAAGGGGTAAAGCTTGCGCCAAGGCGGCCGATAACCGCTGCACCGGTAGTGGGCCCAAAGCCGTTGGCGAGGTCGGCGACGGTTACCGCTTCACCGCTGGCGGTGGCAGCCAGCGCCGCTTTCGCCGCTTCGCCCAACTGGGGGAAGAGCTGAGTCAATGGCTGCCCCTGGCTGACCTCGACCAGGCCGTAAAGGGCGAAAAAGGCAGGGTTGGCCAGAACACAATGGTCTGGCCCCCACAGCACGGCGCTCGGCAGTGGCGCGTTGAGCGCGATATCTACCGCTACGCGCAGGCCCGGCGGCCAGTGCGCCTGCTGCTCGCCGCAGTGGTCGCGGGCAGGGCAGGCAACGTTTGGTTCCAGCGCTGCCGCCGGATTGATAACAGTCATCGGCTTACCTTTGCATGCCATTCGATTTGCACCACAGGGCCATTACCGGCCAAGCTATGCGCAACTGCGCTAATTGCCCCCAACGTATTACTGGCGGACTTCACTCATGGATCTCCCGGCCCTGCTCAAACTGTTGGCAACCCAGGATGGTTCCGACCTCTATCTGTCGACCGGGGCGCCGCCCTGCGCCAAGTTCAACGGGGTACTGCGCCCGCTGGGCACCGAGGCGCTGAAGCCGGGCGATATCGCCCAGATCGCGGCGGGCATCATGGACGCCGAACAGCGCGCCGACTTCGAGCGGGAGCTGGAAATGAATCTGGCCCTTTCCCTCCCAGGCGTGGGGCGGTTCCGGGTCAACATCTTCAAGCAGCGTAACGAAGTGTCGCTGGTCGCGCGCAACGTAAAGCTGGACATCCCGCTGTTCGATGACCTCAAGCTGCCGCCCATCCTGCTCGATGTGGTCATGCGCAAACACGGCCTGGTGCTGTTCATTGGCGCTACCGGTTCGGGCAAGTCCACATCCCTGGCGGCGCTGATCGACCACCGCAACCGCACCAGCAGCGGCCACATCATCACCATCGAGGACCCGGTGGAGTATATCCATCGCCACAAGAAGTGCATCGTCAACCAGCGGGAGGTCGGCGTAGACACCCGTAGCTTCCGCGCGGCGCTGAAAAATACCCTGCGCCAGGCACCGGACGTGATCCTCATCGGCGAGATCCGCGACCGGGAAACCATGGAGCACGCGTTGGCGTTCGCCGACACTGGCCACCTGGCTATCTCCACGCTGCACGCCAACAACGCCAACCAGGCGCTGGATCGGATCATCAACTTCTTTCCCGAAGAGCGCCGGGCGCAGTTGCTCAACGACCTGGGCAACAACTTGCAGGCGTTCGTTTCCCAGCGCCTGGTCAAGACGCTGGACGGCAAGCGGCGGGCCGCGGTTGAAGTCATGTTAGGCACGCCGACCATTCGCGACCTGATCCACCGCAGCGAATTCGGGGAGCTCAAGGGCATCATGGAGAAATCCGTAAACCTTGGGATGAAGACCTTCGACATGGCGCTGTTCGACCTGGTGATCGAAGGGGCGATCAGTGAAGAAGAAGCACTGAAAAACGCGGACTCGGCAAACAACCTGCGCCTGCGCCTCAAGCTGCAGCGTGACAACCCCGGTGAGCGCACCACCGCGCCGTCGCCGCCCCAAGCTGCCTCGCGCCCGGCGCGCCGTGATTGGGGCCTGGTCGGCGACGAGGAAGGGCAGGGCTGAGCGGCCAGGTGCGTAGCGCCGTCGGGGTAAAAACGGCACAGCGGTGCCACGGCCTTTCCCACGCATCAATGCCACGTCGGTGTAGGCCGCTCAAACCATGCGTAGCCGTTGTTTGCGCGTCGGCGGCGCAAAGGCTTTGTCCATGTCGGCGAGGTCTTCGGCGGTCAGCACCAGTTGCGCGGCGCGCGCATTGAGGCGCACGTGAACCGGGTCGACTGCCTTAGGGATCGCCAGCACCTGGCCGCTGCGGATCACCCAGGCCAGGCATACCTCAGCGGGAGTGACCCTATGCCGGACCGCGATCGCCTGCAGTGTCGGATGCTCCAAGAAGCGCCCGCCCTGGGCGATCGGGCAGTAGGCCATAACCGGCATACCGTGCTCTGCCGCCCAAGGCATAAGGTCGAATTCAACGCCGCGTGCCTCTGGGTTGTACAGCACTTGCTGGGTCGCGCAACCTTGCAGCGCCTCGCCGTGAAGGTCGGCGACATCGAAATTGGACAGCCCCCAGGCGCCAATCTTGCCGTCGGCGCGTAGCCGCTCGAAGCCGGCCACCGTTTCCTCCAGCGGGTATTCTCCCGGCCAGTGCAACAGGTACAGATCGAGGCGCTCGACCCCCAGCCTGCGCAAGCTGCGCTCGCACGCGGTGACCACGCCGTCAGCGCTGGCGTTGTGCGGGTAGACCTTGCTGACCAGGTAAAGCGGCTCACTCACGCCGCGGATGGCTTCCCCCACCAGGCTTTCTGCGGCGCCGTCGGCATACATTTCGGCGGTGTCGATCACTTGCAGGCCCAGCTCCAGGCCCAGGCGCAACGCGGCGATCTCCTCTTGCCGGCGCGACGGGTCTTCGCCCATGCGCCAAGTACCCTGCCCGAGGGTGGGCAGGGCATGGCCAGCGAGTTGCACTTTATGCATAGGGGGTCTCCTCCAAAGGCTTACACACAAGCGCGCTGACGGGCGCGGCTAGGGCTGACAGCTGCGCGAACAACACATCGTGCAGCGCCTGGGCAGCGCTTGACAGTCGGCGATCGGCCAGGCGCATCAATCCGATCCGTCTTTCTATGCGAGGTTCCTCCAGCGGCAGGCATTGGGCGCCGGATTCGTGCATCTGCTGGCTGCACAGGGCCGGCACCGCGCTTACGCCCAAGCCGCAGGCGACCATACGCCCCACGGTGCTCAACTGGTGGGTTTCGAACGCCACCGGTAGCCGGCCGTGGCGCTCGAGCAGGTCCGTTTCCAGCAGTAGGCGAACGGCCGAAGGGCGTTGCAGGGTGATGAAATCCTCCTTGAGCAATTGCGCCCAGGTGACGCTGCTGGCCTGTGCCAGGGGTGAATCGAGTGGCACCACGGCAACGAAGCGATCGAGGAACAGGGGTTCGAACACCAGCGAGCGATGGGACTCCGGCTCAAAGCCGATCCCCAGTTCCACCTGGCGCTGGCGGACCATCTCGATCACTTGTTCGTTGAGCACGTCATGAACGGCTACATTGACCTTGGGGTGCAGGTTCTTGAATTGGCGCAAGGCATGGGGCAGCAGGTTGCCGGCGAAGCAGGGCATGGCGGCCACCGACACTCTGCCCAACTGCAACGTGAAGTGCTGGCGCAGCAGTTCTTCGGTGCTGTCCCAATCGGCCAGCAACCGCCGCGCCAGGGGCAACAAGGTTTCACCCTCCGGCGTAAGCCCCACGCTGCGGGTGCTGCGTACCAGCAGGCGGCCGCCGAGGTCGTCCTCCAAGGCCTTGATGGTCAGGCTCAGGGCCGGCTGAGAAAGGTGCAGGCGCTCTCCGGCCTGGGCGAAGTTCAGCGTTTGGGCGACGGCGACGAACGCCCGAAGTTGGCGTGGATTCATTAGAAAGCCCAATCAAACCATCAGTAAAACAAAATTAACAAATAACTCCCTGGGGCGGAAGATAGCCCAGCGGCCGCCCTCGGGCGTTCAATAACGATAACAAGGCAAACATCATGGCCGGTCTTGATAAGCGGGTATACAGCTACGAAGAAGCCCTCGCGGGCCTGACTGACGACATGACCGTGCTGGCCGGTGGCTTCGGCCTATGCGGCATCCCGGAAAACCTGATCGCGCAGATCAAGCGCATGGGCGTGCGCGGGCTCACGGTAGTGTCGAATAACTGCGGCGTGGACGGCTTCGGCCTGGGTGTGCTCCTGGAAGACCGGCAGATCCGCAAGATGATCGCATCCTATGTGGGTGAGAACGCCCTGTTCGAGCGCCAGTTGCTCGACGGCGAGCTCGAAGTGGAGCTCACGCCCCAAGGCACCCTGGCGGAGAAGATGCGCGCGGGCGGTGCGGGCATTCCTGCGTTCTATACCGCTACCGGCTACGGCACCCCGGTGGCTGAGGGTAAGGAGGTGCGCGAGTTCAATGGCCGCCATTACATCCTCGAGCAGGCGATCACTGGTGATTTCGCCATCGTCAAGGGGTGGAAGGCCGACCACTTCGGCAATGTGGTGTACCGCCATACCGCGCAGAATTTCAACCCGTTGGCGGCCACGGCCGGGCGTATCACCGTGGTCGAGGTCGAGGAGATCGTCGAGCCCGGTACCCTGGAGCCCAGCCAGATCCACACCCCAGGGATCTTCGTGGACCGGGTGATCCTGGGCCGCTTCGAAAAGCGCATCGAAAAACGCACGCTCAAGGCGTGATCGCCGTTCACAAGAGGTTCTCCGAACATGGCTCTGACCCGCGAACAAATGGCCCAACGCGTTGCCCGTGAACTCCAGGACGGGTTCTATGTGAACCTGGGTATCGGCATTCCCACCTTGGTCGCCAACTTCGTGCCCGAAGGCATGGATGTGATGCTGCAATCCGAAAACGGCTTGCTCGGCATGGGAGAATTCCCCACCGAGGCGACCGTGGATGCGGACATGATCAACGCCGGCAAGCAGACGGTGACCGCCCGCACCGGCGCGTCGATCTTCGACTCCGCGCTGTCGTTCGCAATGATCCGTGGTGGCCACGTGGACCTGACCGTGCTCGGCGCCTTCGAGGTAGACGTGCACGGCAACATCGCCTCTTGGATGATCCCTGGCAAGCTGGTCAAGGGCATGGGTGGGGCGATGGACCTGGTCGCTGGCGCCGACAACATCATCGTGACCATGACCCACGCGTCCAAGGACGGCGAATCCAAGCTGTTGCCGCAGTGCAGCCTGCCATTGACTGGCGCGGGTTGCATTCGCAAGGTGTTGACGGACCTGGCCTGGCTCGAGATCGAAAACGGCGCTTTCATCCTGCGCGAGCGTGCCCCTGGCGTGAGCGTCGAAGAGATCGTCGCCAAGACGGCCGGTAGGCTGATCGTGCCCGATAACGTGCCGGAGATGACGTTCTAGCGCTCGGCGCCACCCCGAGGTTTAACCCCTGCGACCGCCTCATAACGACAATAAAAGGCCCTGATTATGCCGATAGCCCTGGAAGACAGCCGTTTCGCGCGGTTCGCCTTGCGCTGCTCGCACTTTGCCGAGCGCTGGTTCCCTGATTCTTACGTGTTCGCCGCGCTCGCGGTGGTGGTGGTCGCGCTTGCCGCCACGGCTGTGGGCGGAGCGCCGATGGCCACCGCCGCAGCCTTTGGCGACGGCTTCTGGAGCCTGATCCCCTTCACCATGCAGATGGCCTTCGTGGTGATTGGTGGGTACGTGGTCGCCAGTTCGCCACCAGCGGCGCGGCTGATCGAGGGCCTGGCCCGGGTGCCGGGCAACGGGCGCTCGGCCGTGGCTTGGGTGGCGTTGATTTCCATGCTCGCCTCCTTGCTGAACTGGGGCCTGTCGCTGGTGTTCGGCGGCCTGCTGGTGCGTGCACTGGCCCGGCGCGAGGAGCTGCGCATGGACTACCGTGCCGCTGGCGCGGCGGCTTACCTCGGGCTGGGCGCCGTGTGGGCGCTGGGGCTGTCCTCCTCGGCCGCGCAGCTGCAGGCCAACCCTGCCAGCCTGCCGCCGTCGATCCTTTCGATCACCGGGGTCATTCCCTTCACCCAGACCATCTTCCTTTGGCAATCGGGGGTGCTGTTGCTCGCCCTGGTGGTGGTCTCGCTGGCCATTGCCTATGCCACCGCCCCGGGCGCGGCCACCGCCAAGGACGCGCGTGCCTGCGGCGTGAACCCGGCCTTCAGCCTGCCGAAGCTGGCGCCTCGAGAGCGCCCCGGGGAATGGCTCGAATACAGCCCCGTGCTAACGCTGATCCTGGTGGCGCTGGCCGGCGCCTGGCTCGCCCGAGAGTTCGCCAGCAAGCCAGCAATCGCCGCGATCTCGGGGCTCAACACCTACAACTTCCTCTTCCTCATGCTTGGCGCGCTGCTGCATTGGCGCCCCCGGAGCTTTCTCGACGCGGTCGCCCGGGCAGTGCCCACCACCACCGGCGTACTGATCCAGTTCCCGCTGTATGGTTCGATCGCGGCCATCATGACCACGGTGAAAGGCGGCGATGGGCAAACCGTGGCTCATCACATTTCCACGTTCTTCGTACAGATCGCCAGCCACGATACCTACGCGCTGCTAATGGGCATTTATTCAGCGGTGTTGGGGTTCTTCATTCCTTCGGGCGGGGGCAAGTGGATCATCGAGGCGCCCTACGTGATGCAGGTGGCCAACGACTTGCGGTATCACCTGGGCTGGGCGGTGCAGATCTACAACGCCGCCGAAGCCTTGCCCAACCTGATCAACCCCTTCTACATGCTGCCGTTGTTGGGAGTGCTGGGGCTCAAGGCGCGCGAACTCATAGGTTTTTCGTTCGTGCAGTTGCTCGTACATGCACCCTTGGTGCTGGTCTTGCTGTGGCTGTTGGGCGGGACGCTGACGTACCTTGCGCCCGTTACGCCTTAACGTTGGAATCCCGAGGCGCCAGCCGCAACCTGCACCCTGGGCGTAGCACCTGCCCAGCACTGGCAGATCGTCCCCGCCCAAAACGGCGCTGCCCTCGCAGGGGCGAGGGCAGCAGGGCAGGCCAGGGGCTTTCAATCGTTGCCGATGGCTAGCCGCCGTCGGTGTCGATGTCGGCGTCCTTGGGTTTGCTGGACGCCTCGCCTTCGGCTTCGGGCTTGGACTTGAAGTCCGGGCTGAAACCATTTCCTTCCGGGGTGGAAGCGTCGCCACCGGCAGGTGCGCTATCAGTGCCCTTCGGCGAGGAGGGCGCAGGCGTGCTTCCCTCCGGGACTTCACCTTGCGGGTCGATCCCAGGATCGTTGCGCTGGCCTTCGGCGTCGGGCTGGCGCGGCGTATCTTCATTGGGTGCGCGGGTGGTCATGGGTGCCTCCCTTACTTGTTCGTACCGTCTGTGCCGGTGCCTTCGGAGCCGGTGCCGCCCATGCCGGTCTTGCCATTGGTAGGCTTGGTGTCTTTGGCTTGTGGCGTGCCCACATCGGTGTTGCTGCCGGGTGTAGGCGAGGCGCTGGTGGACCCGTCGGTGTTGCGGTTCGGCAAGCCGGCCCCGGTGGCCGTGCCGGTGGCGCCGCCTTTGTTAGCGGGCAGGGTGCCAGGGGTGGTCGGGTCGGTAGAGCCAGTGCTCGAATCGGCCAAGGCCAGAGCGCTACCTGCGCTAAGCGCGGCAGCCAGAATGAAGGTCGTGAGGCGCTTGCTGGTCATGTTCGTCTCCAGTTTAAAAGACACATGACTTAGGGGAGCGAGCGGAGCACAAGGTGCCAGCGAAGCGACGAATGGTCGACAGCACCCTGTGTGGAGAGGGGCCGTGGCTACCCCAGGCAGCCACGGCGGGAGGGCTTTACACGACCATCGACAGCAGCATGATCAGCACGATGGCGACCACCGACAAGATGGTTTCCATCATGCTCCAGGTCTTGAAGGTCTCTTCCACAGTCATGTTGAAGTACTGCTTGACCAGCCAGAAACCAGCGTCGTTGACGTGAGACAGAATCACCGAACCGGCGCCTGTGGCCAGCACCAGCAGCTCCCGGTTAACGTCTGGGATCAGCGTGACCACCGGCGCTACGATGCCGGCGCCGGTGATGGTGGCAACCGTTGCCGAGCCTGTGGCCACGCGAATCACCGCCGCCACCAGCCAGGCCAGCAACAGCGGGTTGATCTGTGCGTGCACGGCCATCTGCCCGATCACGTTGCCCACGCCGGTGTCCACCAGCATCTGCTTGAAGCCGCCGCCGGCGCCTACGATCAGAATGATCGCCGCGGTGGGCGCCAGGCTTTGGTCGAGCAGCTTCATCACTTGCGCACGGGAGAACCCACGGGCGAAGCCGAAGGTGTAGAACGCCAGCAGCAGGGCGGCGAGCAGGGCGGTGATCGGGTGGCCGATCAGGTCCATCCACACACGAATCACATGGTCGGCCGGCAGCACTACGTCCGCGAAGGTCTTGAGCAGCATCAGGAACACCGGCAGCAGCACCGTGACCAGCGTCACCGTGAAGCTCGGCAGCTCACGCGCGGTGGACTCCTTGGCGATCTGGTCCATCAGCTCCTGCGAAGGGTTGCCCGGCACGTAGCGAGAAATGAACGAGCCGAACAACGGGCCAGCGATCATCGCGGTGGGCAAGCCGACCAGCAGGCCGTAGAAAATGGTCTTGCCGATGTCGGCGCCAAAGACGCCGATCGCCAACAGCGGGCCCGGGTGCGGGGGCACCAGGCCGTGCACCACGGAAAGGCCGGCCAGCAGCGGAATGCCGATCTTCACCAGCGACACCCCGGAACGGCGGGCAACGATGAACACCAGCGGGATCAGCAGCACGAAGCCGATTTCGAAGAACAGCGGAATCCCCACCAGGAACGCCGAGAACATCATCGCCCAGTGCACGTTGCGCGTGCCGAACCAGCGGATCAGCGTCTGCGCGATCTGGTCGGCGCCGCCGGAGTCGGCCATCAGCTTGCCGAGCATGGTGCCCAGCGCCAGCACGATACCCACGAAGCCAAGCACGCCTCCGAAGCCGTCCTGGAACGACTTCATCACCTTGGCCACGGGCATGCCGGAGGTCAGCCCGAGAAAGCCGGCGGCCAGGGTGAGGGCAACGAAAGGATGGACCTTAAGCTTGGTGATCAGCAGGATCAGGCCGACGATGGTGACCAGAGCGTCGAGCAACAAGTAGGTATCAAGGGGCAAACCGAACATGGTTCAAGGCCTCGTATTGTTATTGATGGCACAGTAGGGGGCGCCAGCCAGGCAACTGGCTTGGCTCAGGTCGGCGGCGCCGTTCTCGCGCAGCCAGTCGTCCACGCACGCTGCAAGCTGGGCAATCGGCTCAGCAGCGTTCACGGTCAGGGTGAAAGGTTCGCCCGTAGGCGATTCGAGGGCGGCGAACTGGCTGTCTACCAGGCTTGGCGGCATGAAATGCCCAGGCCGGTGAGACACTCGGTAAGCGGCTTCCTCGCGGGTCAGTTCGAGGAACACGAAACCCAGCTGCGGTACCGCCTGGCGCAGGGTGTCGCGGTAACGGCGCTTGAGCGCGGAGCACGTCAGCACCGGGCGCTCGCCCTTGGCGACCCAGGCCGCCAGTTCTTCGCCAAGGCGCTGCAGCCAGCCGGCTCGATCTTCGTCGTCCAGAGGAATGCCGGCGCTCATTTTTTCGATGTTGGCCGGAGGGTGGAACGCATCGCCTTCGATCAGGCGGCCACCGCTGTGTTCAACGATAGCCGCGCCGACGCTGCTCTTGCCGCAGCCGGACACGCCCATCACGACCAGCGCGCTGAGGGGGGAAACCATCGGTACCTCCAGCGGGGTAGCGCTGTCTCGGAGTCGGTCGGCAACCGTTCCGCTGACGCCACGCCCATGTTGTTGTTGGTTTTTGCCAAAGCGGTATCAAGGCTTCGACTGCGGGCAGTGGCAGAATTCTGCATTGCTCACCGCCTGAGACAGCGCTACCTTAGCCAAATTCCTACAATTGGCAAGCGTAAATTCATACACTCCGCTTCCCGTCGCCTGCTACAGGAACCCTCGAACGCATGGCTCGCCCTGGAACCCGCACTACTGGTCGCCCCACTCTCAATGAAGTTGCCCGCCTCTCGGGGGTGTCCCCGATCACCGCGTCCCGGGCGTTGCGTGGGGTGAGCACCGTGGCGCCAGCACTCGCCGAGCGGGTGCGCGATGCTGCCGCCAGCCTGGGCTACGTCGCGAACCCGGCGGCCAGGGCGCTTGCCTCGGCCCGCAGCCAGTCGGTGGTGGTGCTGATCCCGTCGCTGTCCAACCACCTGTTCATCGACACCCTTGAAGCCATCCATGAGGTGTTCCGCCCCAGGGGCATGGAAGTCTTGATCGGCAACTATCACTACGACGAGCAGGAAGAGGACAACCTGATCCGCAATTACCTGGCGTACCAACCCTGCGGAATGCTGCTCACCGGCGTGCAGCGGCGGGACAGCACCCGGCGGATGCTCGCCGCGGCTGGCGTGCCCTGTGTGCATATGATGGAGCTCAGCCAGGACGAAGGCATGGCTTGCGTGGGCTTCTCCCAGGAGCAGGCCGGGGCGGTGGCGGCGCGGCATCTGCTCGAGCGCGGCCGCAAGCGCCTGGCGTATGTGGCAGCGCAGCTGGACCCGCGGGTGCTGCGCCGGGCCGATGGGTTTCGCCACACCTTGGCGCAGGCGGGGCTGCACGACCCTTCGCTGGAAGTGATGTCGCCGCTGCCGTCATCCATTGGCCTTGGTGGCGAGTTGTTCCGCCAGTTGATGGAGTGCCATCCGGATGTGGACGGTGCCTTTTTTTGCAACGATGACCTCGCCCACGGCGCTATTTTCGAGGCTCAGCGGCTGGGCGTGAAAATTCCACAGCAGGTCGCCATGGTCGGCTTCAACGACCTCCCGGCCTCGGCCCACATGGTGCCGCGGCTTACCTCCATCCGTACGCCGCGCGCGGAAATCGGGCGTCAGGCGGCGCTGATGCTGCTGGACCGGCTCGACGGCCGCGCGCCGCAAACGGGCCCGAATGACCTTGGTTTCGAGCTTGTGATACGAGAAAGCTGATGACCGGTCACCGGAACCGCAGCGATTGCACTGAACTCCGCTTGCGCTGATTGCGTCCTCAATAGGGTAGGGCGATGCGACTTCGCATTCGGCGGGCGCGCATCAACAGTCCACTTCCTTTGAGGAGCGACATGATGACCATTCCAAACCAGTCACCGACGCCGAAGGGCGCGGACCGTGCGCAAGAACACCTGCACACCCTGAGCACCGATGCCAGCGCAGCGGTCAGCGAGCTTAAAGAGCAGGGGACCCAGCAGTTCGAGCAATACCGAGACAAAGCCGCCGACCAGATCGAAGGCCTGGTCGAAGGCGCGCAATCTGTCGCCGCGGCGATGGAAGGACGCGATACCCTCGGGCTCGCCCAAGGCTTGAGCGACATCGCCAGCAACCTCGGGGACTTCGCCGACCGCATGCGCAACAAAAGCGCCGAGGAGCTGCTGCAGGAAGGTGCCCGCGTGGCTCGGGAAAACCCCATGCTGTTCCTGGCCGGCACCGTGGCCGTGGGCTTCGCCCTGTCACGCTTCTTGCGCGCCTCGGCGGCTTCCGAGCCGTCCAGCGACCAGGATGATGGCCTTGGCGCATTAGCGCCTACGCCCACTGAAGCCTACGGCGCCAGTGGCCCCTTCGAAACCTCGGCGCCCAAACAGGACGCCATCCCTGCTCGCCAGCCCTCGGTAGAGCCGCTGCCCGCAGGTGACCCACTGGGTGAAGCGGCGACCTATCCGACCCTGGACAAGCCTATCGACCCGCTGAATAAAGGAGGCCTGGTATGAATGTCGACACGCGCACCACTCAAACGACCCAAACCGGGCAACTGCGTCGCGACACCACCGTGCACACCCCTGAAGGGGATGTGAGCGTGATCAGCCTGCTGCGGCAGCTGACCCACGAGGTGCCGGCGCTGTTCAGCAAGGAACTGGCGCTGGCCAAGGCCGAGATGGAAAACAGCGTCACCACGCTCAAGGCCGGCATTGCCGCCGTGGCCGGCGGCGCCATCGTGTTGTTGGCCGGGTTCATCGTGCTGCTGATGTCGGCCGTCTACGGCTTGAGCACCGTGTTGCAGCCTTGGGCGGCTGCATTGATCGTCGGTGGCATCGTCGCGGTGATTGGCTTCGTGATGATCCAGGCAGGGAAAAAGCAGTTCGACCCGGCTCATTTCCGTCCAGACCGCACCCTCAACGCCATGGATAAAGACCAGCAAGCCCTGCGGAGTAAATTGCCATGACTTCTTCGATTACCGCGCAATCGCACAAGAGCCCGGAAACGCTGGAACACGAGATCGATCAGCAGCGGGCGAGCATCAGCAATCTGGTGGATGCACTGGAAAGCAAGCTGACCCCCGGGCAGCTCTTCGACCAAGCGTTGTCCTATACCCGAGGCAACGGCGGCGAGTTCTTCCAGAACCTGGGCACCACCGTTAAGAACAACCCCATCCCAACGGTGCTGGCAACCTTGAGCCTGGCCTGGCTGGCGATGAATCAGAACCGCCCCATTGCACCGGCGAGGGTGAACACCGGGCCAAGCCTGATGGACCGCGCCAGCGCCGCGGCGAGCAAGGTGGGCCACGCCGTGGACAGCGCCAAGGAGCAGCTGCGCGGTGCCGCCGACAGCGCCAAGGGGCAGCTACGTGAGGCGGCAGACAGCGTGACGTCTCGCACTTCGGCCATCAAAGACAAAGCCTCATCCTGGAAAGACGGGGCCAGTGACCGGCTCAGCGATGGCAGTGACCAGCTTAACCGCAGCGCCCAGGACCTGACCCAACAGGCCAAGCAAACCGGCGCTCAGGTAGGTGCTCAAGTGAAAGGGCAGTTCGAATACCTGCTGCAAGAGCAGCCCTTGGTTCTGGCCGCCGTGGGCTTGGCACTGGGCGCGGCCTTTGGCGCGGCATTGCCTTCCACCCGCCAGGAAAACCGCCTGATCGGCAAAGCCAGCGACAACATCACCGGCCAGCTGAAAGCCAAGGCGCAGCAAGTCAAAAAAGTGGTCACCACCGAAGCGAATGCCGTTGTCGACGCCGCCAAGCATGATGGCGCCGACACCATGAAGGCACCTTATAAAGGCAAGGACACTGACTTGTCGCAAGGGCTGGGCACGCATCACTGATCCGCTGATTCTTTTTTCAGCCCTGGCAGCCGAAAGGCTCCCGGGGCTTTTTTTTGCCTGGTGGACACCCCGCGCGTGGAACAGGCCCGATTTTTTAGCCCATCCGTCAAATAGATGACGGGGAGGCAGGAGGCTCGGCGCTTCATCCTTGCGTTACGCCAACTTTTATAACAGTCTCCCTGCGTGCGTTCCCGATGTGGGGGCAAGGATGCACAAAAAAATGACAACGGATGGGCAGTGATGGCGGAATGAAATCGAACTGTCACGGTCTGAGACTCGGTTTCCACACTCGGTAACGTTTTAATGCGCCTGACACTTGATCCTCGCAATGACATCGATGCGGCCTTGCTCAAGTACCGCCGGGTCTTCTGGGCCCTTGCGATTTTCAGCGGGGTGATCAACCTGCTGGTGCTGGTGCCTTCGCTCTACATGATGCAAGTGTATGATCGGGTACTTACCAGCCGGAACGAAACCACTTTGCTGATGCTCACCGTGATCGCCCTGGGGCTGTTCATGCTCAGTGGTGCCATCGAATGGTTGCGTGGCCAAGTGATGATCCGCATGAGCGCCGGCATCGACGCGGGCCTCGCCCAGCGCTTGTTCGACGCCGCCTTTACCCGTAGCCTGCGGCGCCAGGACAGTAACCCCGCGCAGGTCTTCAGCGACCTGACCCAGGTGCGCCAGTTCATTACCGGGCAAGGGCTGCTGGCCATGCTCGACGCGCCTTGGCTGCCGGTGTTCATGATCATCGCCTTCCTGTTTCACCCCTGGTTCGGCCTGCTTTCGCTGATAGTCGCCTTGACCCTGGTGCTGCTGGCGTTGTGGGGTGAGCTTTCCACCCGCCCCAGCCTGGCCCAGGCGAACGGCCTGTCCATGAAGGCCAACCTGTATGTGAACAGTAGCCTGCACAACGCCGAGGTCATCCAGGCCATGGGCATGCTGCCGGCGCTGCGCAAGCGCTGGAGCTGGTTGCAGCAAGGCATGATCGCGGCGCAGGCGACCGCCAGCGACCGAGGCGCGCGGATCAGCGCAATGACTCGTTTCGTGCGCATCGCCGCGCAGTCGCTGTCGCTCGGGCTGGGCGCTTTACTGGTGCTGGAAGGGCAGATCTCTGGCGGCATGATGATCGCCATGTCGCTGTTGCTGGGCCGCTCGCTGGCGCCAGTGGAAATCGCCATTGGGTCCTGGAAGCAATTCGTCGGGGCACGCCAGAGCTACCACCGGCTTACCCAGTTGCTGGCCGAAGAACCCGCTACTGTTCCGCCAATGGCCTTGCCGCCGCCTACTGGCGCGCTCAAGGTGGAACGGTTGCAAGTCGCCCCGCCTGGTGCCGAAGAGCCCATCATTCGGGGGGTGGATTTCGAACTGGCCAAGGGCGAGATCCTCGCGGTGATCGGCCCGAGTGCCTCGGGCAAGTCCACCCTGGCACGGGCCCTGGTAGGTATCTGGGCACCCATGGCCGGCTCGGTGCGGTTGGACGGCGCGCCGCTGGATCAATGGGCCCCCGAGGCCCTTGGCCCTTACCTGGGTTACCTGCCGCAAGACATCGAGCTGTTCGACGGCAGCATCGCCGAGAACATCGCAAGGTTCGGCGACCTGGAATCGGAACCGATCATCCAGGCTGCCCGCCATGCCGGCATCCACGACATGATCCTGCGCTTCCCGCAAGGTTATGACACCGTCCTCGGCCCTGGCGGGCAGGGCCTTTCCGGCGGGCAGAAACAACGTATCGGGCTTGCGCGGGCGGTGTTTGCGCAACCTTCGCTGATTGTGTTGGACGAACCTAACTCCAACCTCGACGAGGCGGGCGAGCAGGCGTTGGTGCATGCCTTGCGCGCGCTCAAAAGCGCCGGCAGCACCATCATCATGATCACCCACCGGCCTAGCGTGCTGGGCGTGGTAGACAAGATCCTGCTGCTCAACGATGGCCGCCAGCAACTGTTCGGCAGCCGCGACCAGGTGCTCAAGGCGGTATTGCCGCCGGCTAACGCCGCGGCGCCGGCCTCGAACCAGAACCCTCAGGTAAAGGAGGCACGTTCCGATGCGTGACGTTACCGCACGGCGCCCGCTGGCGCCGGTCACCCCGCTCAGTAACGACAGCGCCAACGCCGACGCGGGCAGCACCGCTCGCAAGGGCTTGTGGTTCCTGCTCATCGCCTTTGGCGGCTTCTTGCTGTGGGCCTTTATCGCACCGCTGGACCAAGGCATGGTCGGGCAGGGCAAGGTGGTGGTTGCCGGCGAGCGCAAGACCGTGCAGCCACTGGTGGGCGGTGTAATAGAAAAGATCCTGGTCAGCGAGGGGGACTTGGTCAGCCAGGGCCAGCTGCTCGTGCAGCTCAACACCGTGCAGGCGCAGTCCCAGCTGGAAGTCACCCTGGGGAAGCTGCTGACCGCTCGCGCCACCGAAGCCCGGCTGACCGCCGAGCGCCTGCGCCAGAACGCCATCGAGTGGCCCAAAGACCTGCTGGAGCACGCGGCAGACCCGCGCGCCAAGGCCGCCATGGCCTTGCAGGAAAACCTCTTCCTCACCCGCAAGGCCGAGCTTGCCAGCCGCCAGGGGATCGTCGACCACGAAGTGGCGTCGCTCACCCAGCAGCTGAGCGCGTACCGCCAGGTCAAAAGCAATTACGACGCACAGATGAGCTTCCAGCAGGAGGAACTCAACGGCCTGCGCGACCTTGCCAAGGACGGCTATGTGCCGCGGGCCAAGCTCTTCGAGGCCGAGCGCAACACGTCTCAGCTGTCCGGGCAGATCGCTTCATCCATTGGTGACATCGGCAAGACCGAGCAGTCCATCAACGAAAGCAAGCTCAAGGCCATGCAGCAGGAGCAGGAGTTCCGCCGCGACGCGGAAAGCCAGCTCAGTGACGTGGCCGCCGAAGCCTCCGGTTACGCCGATCAGATCCGCGCGTTGCAGTTCGAAGTCGATAACGGATCGCTGCGCGCCCCGGTAGCTGGCGAAGTGCTCAACCTGGCGGTGCATACCATCGGCGGCGTGGCGACCGCTGGCCAGGCCTTGATGGAGGTAGTGCCGGGGGATACTCCGCTGGGCATCACCGCGCGCTTCCCGCCGATGTTGGCGAACAAGCTGCGCCCCGGGCTGCCGGTGCAGGTGCACTTCACCGCGCTGCAGCGCGTGGACACCCCCACGGTGCATGGCACGGTGGCTACTGTTTCGGCCGACCAGCTGCTCGACGAGCAAACCCACCAGCCGTACTTCTCGGCCAAGGTGGAGCTGCCAGCCGATACCTTGCCCAAGCTGCAGGCTGCCGGTTTGCCGATCAAGCCCGGGATGATGGCGGATGTGACCGTGATCACCGGCGAGCGAACCTTGGTCAACTACCTGATGAAACCCTTGCGCGAGCGCTTGCTCGCAGCATTCAAGGAAGAATGAATGAGCAACCGCTGGCTACCGCTCGCGCTCCTGTGCCTGGCCGTGCAGGCTCACGCCCAGTCTCCGGACTCGGACCGCTTGACCTTGCTGCAACTCTACGATGCTTCGCGCTTGAACGACCCGGTCATGCGCTCGGCGGATTACTCCCACCGCGCGGCCCAGAACGAGGAGGCCATTGGCCGGGGCGGCCTGTTGCCCCAGCTTTCCTTGAGTTCGCGTTACGGCAAGGGCGGGCGCACCGACGGTGGCACCGACGCCAGCTATGTGGACAGCGATGACTATCAGTCCAACAGCGTGTCCTTGGTGGCCCAGCAGCCGATCTATGACAAGGGGCGTTGGTCGGCGTACCAGCAGGGCAAGGCGCGGGGCCAGTTGGGCGAGGTGCAATACGAAGTCGCCACCCAGGAGCTGTTCGACCGCGTGGCCAAGGCCTACTTCGCTGTGGCCCGGGTAGAAAACGAACTCAAGCTCATTGCCCAGCAGAAGGCCGCGATTGCCGGGCTGGTCGAGCAAAGCCAGCGCCTGTTCGATAAAGGGCAGGGGGCGATTACCGACGTGGACGAAGCGCGCGCTCGCTACGATCTGGTGCAGGCCCAGGAAGCGGAGAACCAGGCCCAGCGGGTGGCCGCATTGCGTACGCTGTCCGGCCGTGGCAGCTTGCCGCTGCTGGAAATCGAGCCGATGCGCGAATTGCCGCCCGACACCAACCCGCTGAGCGAGGAGCATGACCTGCCCTACTGGACGGCCCTGGCCCGGGATACCAGCCCGGAGCTGGCCGCTCGCCTGGCCCAGGTGAAGGTGGCGGAGACCGAGGCAGAGGCCGAGAAAGCTGGCCATTACCCCACGCTGTCGCTGACCACCCAGCTGACCCGCCGGGAGAACAGCCAGTATCAGGAATATTCGCCTCGTCAGGACAGCTACTACGTAGGCCTTGCGCTGGATATTCCGCTCTACCGCGGCGGCGCCACCAGCGCCTCGGTGCGCAAGGCCACCGAAGCCCTGGCCGGCGCCCAGGCCGATGCCGACGCTCAGCGCCAGCAACTGACCGAAGATGTGGAAACGGCCTACGCCGGTGTGGTCGCCGGCTATGCCAAATGCCGCGCGACCCAGCGCGCGGTGGAGTCTAACCAACGCGCGTTGGTGTCGACTGAAAAAGGCTTCCAGGGCGGGGTTCGCTCCACCGTGGATATCCTGGACGCCCAGCAACGGCTGTTCGAGGCCCGCCGGGACCTGCTCAACGCCAAGCTAGACATGCTGCAAAGCTACGTGGACCTGCACGTGCATACCGGGCAGATGGATCGCCAGGTGCTTAGCCAGGTCGAGGCGCTGTTCTAGCGCCCCAAGCCCGGTGCCTCACGACACTGCTTCGAGGAACACCGGCCAGTCGATATTCCGCCCGCACAGCACCACGGCAATGCGCTTGCCGCGCAGCGTGTGGGCCACTTTAAGGGCGCTGGCCAGGGAAGCGCCCGCGGCGCCTTCGACGATCCAGTGTTCGTCCACCGCCACCGCGCGCATGGCCCAGCGTATTTCCTCCTCGCTGACCAGCACGGTGCGGTCTATCAACCGCTGGCAGAGCTCGAAGGTCACCGCGCCGGGCACCACCCCATCGGCCGTGCCATATGAGCCCTTTTGCGCCTGGGCGACGGCCGGGATCTGTTTGGCCTGCAGCGCGTGATACAGCGGCGCCGCTTCCTCTGGCCAGCAGCCGATGATCTGCGCACCCGGGTTGAGCCGCAGCAACGCTGCCCCGATGCCGGAGATCAGCCCACCACCGCCGACCGAGGCAAACACGGCGTCGATGTCGGGTTGCTGTTCGTTGATCTCCACCCCCACAGTGCCCTGGCCGGCGATGACCGCCAGGTCGTTGTAGGGCGACACATAGGGCTTGCCCTGTTCAAGGCCCTGGCGCTGCGCTTCGAGTTCGGCGTCCACCGAGGCCCCGGGAACCTGTATCACCGTAGCGCCGAGGGCCCGCATGGCCTCGACCTTGTAGGGGGAGGTTCGGTTTGGGGTATAGATGGTCACCGGTACCGAGGCCAGCCGCCCGGCCAAGGCGATGCCCTGGCCGTGGTTACCGGAGGTCGCTGCAATCACGCCGCGCTTGCGCTCCTCGGTGGATAACAGCCGCAGCTTGTTGTACGCACCGCGATATTTGAATGAGCCGGTGTGCTGCTGATGCTCGCACTTGAGATACACCTCGCACCCGGTCGCCGCTGACAAGCGTTCGCTATAGGCCAGGGGGGTGACTGCAACGGCGGGGCGCATCGCCGAATGCGCAGCGATGATGTCGCGATATAGGTTGTCGAGCAAAGCATCCGTGCCATCGGTCGTTTCGATCATTCTCACTCCAGATGCGCACTGCACACAGGCCACACAAGGGGGCCTGGTGCATAAGCACACGCCGCGTTGAGTTGCGCTTGAACGGCACTTTCCGCCTGGGCGGAACGCCCTGCGTCCCCCGCTGAGCAGAGGCTCGTTCAGGCGACGTACTGTGAGTGTAGTGGGCGGCGAGGAGTTCGTTGCCCTATCGGCCGGGTTGCCAGCGGCGCCGGCTCGCCCGGTGGTGCGGGCGGGCTCATGAGGCGCGGAGAATATCGTGCGAACCCGGCACCGGCGGGCTAGAAGGCGAAGGACTCGCGCGGCGGTGGGCCAGGCACGCGAATCTGCGCATTGCGCAGGGGCCCCTCGGCAGGTACTTGGGCTGGGCTGGCCTCTGCCTGGGCTTGGGCTTGAGCCGGGGCGGGCTCGACGGCGGCAGGGCGAGGCTTGCGCCGGGGGCGCTTCACCGGCTCGCTCGGCTTGAGCGCGGCCAGTGCGCTGGCGGCGTCTACCATCGAACGGGTAGTCCAGGACGCGCTCAGGTTGCGGGCCTGGTCCACCTGTCGCGCGAGCCCGGGATCGCCACTGGCCATGGCCCCGGCCAGTACGTCCACGCCACAGGAAGAATGGCTGGCGATGGTGCGGTCCGCGCCGATCGCCACCGTCTGCACGAAATTAGGGTCGGCAACGGTGACGGTGAAGCGTTGCTGGGCCAAAGGGGCGTTGAGGAAGGTGAGGGTAGCGGTACGGCAGGCCGAATAGAAATACAGGTTGCCGGTTCGCTGCAGATCCAGCTGACGGGTCTGGATGGCATCGGCCGGAACCGGGTCGAAGACGATATCGAAGGCGAACTCGCTATTGGCGCTCTGAGCAAGCCCGGCCAGAGGCACGCGCCCCGGCCGAGGCGTGTCCAGCAAGGCCTGCACGTCGATGGCAAGCGCCAGGTTGCCGAGGTTGGCCGGGCCGCTGGCCGTCACCTGCTCGACGCTGTCGGCCGCGGGCACGCTGGGGTTCGCCGCCGAGCGCAAAGCCAAGGACCGCACCAGGTTGCTGTTGCCGATTTTCGTAAGCTGCAGCGCCAGGTGAGACGTGCCCTGCAGTTGGCGGATACCGAAGTCGGTGCCGCTGCCGATGGCTTCGGCAGGGACTGCGGCCACGGTGGCCGGCTGCCCCTTGCTGGCCTGTACCAGCAGCAGGCTACGGGCAAGGGTGAATTTGGTGAGGCCGGAGTAGTCTTCCTGCGAGCCATTACCGCCATCGGAGAAGGCGGTGTATTGAAGCGGAGGGCCTTGAACGCAACCACTTAGCAACGGATAACCCACGACGAGCGCCAGCGCAGCCCTGGTTCTCATGATTCCACCTCTGCATTCCAATTGCGTCGCGACGCCTCCATGGCGCCGTTCGACCTTGGAAACATATCCCTGCCGGCTGTCGCTGTCCAGTGACAATCCTGGAACCGTGAACGAAAGTTGCTGTCGCGTTCTAATCTGACTGTCCAGTCTAGTGGCGTTATGCTATCGTTCTTTTCGTCCTGTCAGACAACCTGAATGCCACTCAAACGGCTTGTGCCTGTATAGCCGCCACCGCCTGCTCCATGAATTTCTTCATCAAGGTGTAGCGCGGTCACTACTTGTACGATAACGTAGTTCTGCACGCCCCCTTAGGCGAGTGCCCGTATAAAGACAAGAAGTGGGAGTACACCTGCATGCATGCCAATAAGAAAACGCATGTGCGTTATCTGATCCTGTTCCTGTTGTTCGTGGTTACCACGATCAACTATGCCGACCGCGCGACGATTTCCATCGCCGGTTCCAGCATCCAGAAGGCCCTGGGCATTGACCCGCTTACCTTAGGTTTCATCTTCTCCGCCTTCGGCTGGGCCTATGTGGCCGGGCAGATCCCAGGCGGCTGGTTGCTGGACCGCTTCGGCTCCAAGAAAATTTATGCCGCCAGCATTTTCACCTGGTCCGTGTTCACTATCTTGCAGGGCTTCGTGGGCTTCATGCCGGTGGCCACCGCGGTCATGGCGCTGTTTACCCTGCGCTTCATGGTCGGCTTTGCCGAAGCGCCTTCGTTCCCGGGCAACGCGCGCGTGGTCGCCGCCTGGTTCCCCACGGCCGAGCGCGGCACCGCCTCGGCGATCTTCAATTCCGCGCAGTACTTCGCCACCGTGCTGTTCGCTCCGCTGATGGGCTGGATCGTTCACGCCTGGGGTTGGGAGCATGTGTTCGTGGTGATGGGCGTGCTGGGCATTGCGTTCGCGGCGGTGTGGCTGAAGTTCGTACACAATCCCGGCCAGCATCCGCTGATAGGCGAGCAGGAGTATCGGTTGATCGCCGATAACGGCGGGGTGGTCGACATGGACCAGCCCGGGCAGAAGCGCGCAGGCCCGCAATGGGGCTACGTCCGCCAGCTGTTGTCCAGCCGCATGATGCTAGGCATCTACCTTGGCCAATACTGCATCAACGGCATTACGTACTTTTTCCTTACCTGGTTCCCGGTATACCTGGTGCAAGAGCGCGGCATGACCATCCTCAAGGCCGGTTTCGTCGCTTCGTTGCCGGCGATCTGCGGGTTCATCGGCGGCGTGCTCGGCGGGGTGATTTCCGACTGGCTGCTGCGCCGCGGCCACTCGCTGACCTTCGCCCGCAAGGCCCCGATCGTGTGTGGCCTGCTGCTGTCGACCACCATGGTGCTGTGCAACTATGTGCAGCTGGACTGGCTGGTGGTCAGCCTCATGGCGCTGGCGTTCTTCGGCAAGGGCGTGGGCGCCTTGGGCTGGGCGGTCATGGCCGACACCTCGCCCCGGCAGATTGCCGGCATCAGCGGCGGGCTGTTCAACATGTTCGGCAACATTGCCTCGATCACCACGCCTATCGTCATCGGGTACCTGATTTCCACCACCGGCTCGTTCAAATGGGCCCTGGTTTATGTGGGCGCCAACGCCTTGGTCGCCGTGCTGAGCTACCTGGTCATCGTGGGGCCGATCCGCCGCGTGCAATTGCATGACGCCAACGGCCGTCCGTTGGCCGAACCCACACCCGTACAAGCCTGATGAAAATACAAGGGGCTAACCCCATGCAGTTGATCGAACATTCCGATTCCCCCCGCTACGTGCGCCTGCACGAGGCCGACAATGTGGTGGTCGTGGTCAACGACCAAGGCGTGACCGAAGGCAGCGTGTTCCCCGATGGCCTGGTTACCGTCGAAGGGGTACCGCAAAGCCACAAGGTGGCGCTGGTGGATATTCCCAAAGGCGGCGAAGTGCGCCGCTACGGGCAGATCATTGGCTACGCCCTCGAAGATCTGCGCCGTGGCAGCTGGGTAAAGGAAAACCAGCTGGCCATGCCCTCGGCGCCGCCGCTCGCCAGCCTGCCCATGTGTGACGCGGTGCCCGCGCCCTTGCCGCCGCTCGAAGGCTTTACCTTCGAGGGTTACCGCAACGCCGACGGCACGGTGGGCACCCGCAACATCCTAGGGATCACCACCACGGTGCAGTGCGTGACCGGCGTGCTCGACCACGCGGTCAAGCGCATCCGCGAGGAGCTGTTGCCGCGCTACCCGCACGTGGACGATGTGGTCGCCCTGACCCACAGCTACGGCTGCGGCGTGGCGATCAACGCCCGTGATGCCTACATTCCGATCCGTACCGTGCGCAACCTGGCCCGCAACCCCAACCTGGGCGGCGAGGCGCTGGTTATCAGCCTGGGCTGCGAAAAGCTCCAGGCCGGCCAGGTCATGCACAACAACGACCCCTCGGTGGACCTCAGCGAGCCCTGGCTGTACCGCTTGCAGGATGCCAGCCACGGCTTTGGCGAAATGATCGAGCAGATCATGGCCCTGGCCGAAACGCGGCTGCAGAAGCTCGACCAGCGTCGGCGCGAGACCGTACCCGCCGCCGAGCTCATCCTCGGCATGCAGTGCGGCGGCAGCGACGCATTTTCCGGGATCACTGCTAACCCAGCGCTGGGCTATGCCTCGGACCTGCTGATCCGCGCCGGGGCTACGGTGATGTTTTCCGAAGTCACCGAGGTGCGCGACGCCATCTATATGCTGACCTCCCGCGCACAGAACCAGGACGTCGCCCAGGCGTTGGTGCGTGAGATGGATTGGTACGACCATTACCTGGAGCGCGGCGCCGCCGACCGCAGCGCCAATACCACGCCAGGCAACAAGAAAGGCGGGTTGTCCAACATCGTGGAAAAATCCCTGGGGTCGATCGTCAAGTCCGGCAGTTCAGCCATCAACGGCGTGGTCGGCCCGGGCGAACGCGTCACCGGCAAGGGGCTGATCTACTGCGCGACCCCCGCCAGCGATTTCGTGTGCGGAACGCTGCAGCTGGCGGCGGGGATGAACCTGCACGTGTTCACCACCGGCCGCGGCACGCCCTATGGGCTGGCGATGGCCCCCGTGGTGAAAGTGGCCACCCGCACCGAGCTCGCCCAGCGCTGGCCGGACCTGATCGACGTCGACGCCGGGCGCATCGCTACGGGCCGCGCGACCATCGAGGAGCTGGGCTGGGAGCTGTTCCACTATTACCTGGACGTGGCAAGTGGGCGCCAACGAACCTGGGCCGAGCAGCACAAGCTGCATAACGACATCGTGCTGTTCAACCCCGCGCCCATTACCTGAGGCCGGAACCTTCCACGGCTGCCGCCGTCGCCTTGCTTTTGCCTGGGCGGGCCTGCAAGGTAAGCGCTCTACGATGACAGGGATCCAAGGTCAGCCATGAGTGCCACTTCAGCGTTCGCGGTCGCAGCGGTCGGGCGGGCGCAACGGATGTCCACCCGGGTAGTGTTTTTCATCGCCGGTTTCGTCATGTCGGCCTGGGCGCCCATGGTGCCCTTGGCCAAGGCCCGCATCGGGCTGGACGACGGCACCCTTGGCCTTCTGCTGTTGGGGCTGGGCGGTGGCTCGATCCTGGCGATGCCGTTCGCCGGTTACCTCACTGCCCACCGCGGCTGCCGCTGGACCATGGTGCGCAGCGCGTTGCTGCTCTGCTTGCTGCTCCCGGTGCTCGCCGGTGCGCCTTCCATTGCGTGGCTGGCCGTTGGCCTGGTGCTGTTCGGTGCCTGCATGGGCCTGCTGGACTGCGCCATGAACATCCAGGCCGTGCTGGTGGAGAAGGCCAGCGACGACGCCGTGATGTCGGGTTTCCATGGCATGTACAGCGTGGGCGGGATCGCCGGGGCGGCGGGGATGACCGCCTTGCTTAGCCTGGGCATGGCCCCCTTGCCGGCTTCGCTGATCGTGGTGGCGATCGTATTGGCGGCCTTGTGGCAGGCAGCTGGGGCTTTCCTGCGCCACGGCTCGGAGCGGGACGGCCCGCTGTTCGCCATGCCTCGCGGCATCGTGCTGTTCCTCGGGGTGCTGTGCTTTATCGTGTTCCTCACCGAAGGCGCCATGCTCGATTGGAGCGCGGTGTTCCTGGTATCCGTTCGAAGCATGGACCCCGCCCTGGCAGGCCTGGGCTATGCCGCTTTCGCGGTGACCATGACGATCGGCCGGCTGACCGGCGATGTGCTGGTCAACCGCCTCGGCGGCGTGCGAATCGTGCTGCTGGGGGGTGCCTGCGCCGCGGCCGGCCTGGCCATTGCGCTGCTGCTGCCCGGCTGGCCAGCGGCGCTGGTCGGCTTCGCCCTGGTCGGCGCCGGTTGCTCGAACATCGTGCCGGTGCTGTTCTCGGCCGTGGGCCGACAGCAGCGCATGCCGCAAAGCTCGGCGATTCCGGCGATGGTTTCCCTGGGCTATGCCGGCATCCTGCTGGGGCCGGCCACCATCGGTTTCCTGGCGCACTGGATCGACCTCTCCTGGGCGCTAGGCAGCCTGGTGCTGCTGCTATTGTTCGTAAGCGCCAGCGCACGCTATTTGCGCTGAGGTTCGCTCGGAGGCAAGGAGCGGGGCCATCCGGCGATGCCTCGAGGCTCGCAGGCTGTTGCCAGCGCCTACCGAGATTTGACAGCTTACATACCACGGAGAACGCCCATGCACCTCGAAGGCTCCTGCCACTGCGGCCAAGTCCGCTTCAGCTTGAACAGTGCCCATCCCTATCCGTATCAGCGCTGCTACTGCTCCATCTGCCGCAAGACCCAAGGTGGCGGAGGTTTTGCCATCAACCTGGGCGGCGAGGCGAAGACGCTGAAGGTGACGGGCGAGAAGGCGATCAGCATTTACCATGCACGCATGCCCGATGGCCATGGCGGCTTTGAGGCCAGTAGCGCCGAGCGGCACTTCTGCAAGTTCTGCGGCACGGCGCTGTGGCTCTACAGCCCGGAGTGGCCGGAGCTGATCCACCCCTTCGCCAGCGCTATCGACACCGAGCTGCCGGTGCCACCGGAGCATACGCACCTGCTGCTGAACTCCAAGGCGAGCTGGGTCGAGGTCGAGGCCAAGCCCGGCGACCAGCAGTTCGACGAATACCCGAAGGAGTCCATCGCCGACTGGCACCAGCGGCTCAAGCTCGAGCGTTGATCAGCCCAGCGACCGCCATTGCCGTGGGCTTACCCCATGCCAGCGGCGGAACGCCCGGGAGAAGGCGCTGGTTTCCGAATAGCCGAGCAAGCCGGCCAGCTGGGTGACCGAGGTCACACCTTCGCGCAGGTAGCGCTGCGCCAGGCGCTGGCGAACCTGCTCGATCAGCTGGCTGAAGCAGCAACCGTGCTCGCGTAGCCGGCGCTGCAGGGTAGCGGGGCCAAGGTCGACCGCCAGCGCCACCGCTTCCAGGGTCGGCTCGCCCGCCGGCAGTTGCCCGACGATAGCCGCCTCCACCCGGGCGAACAGCCCATCGTCGCCCGCGCTGGCGCCCAGTTGGCGGATGGCATCCTTGACCAGCATCAGCAGCACCGGATCGCTGCCCGGCATGCGGTGGTCGGCGATGTCCGCTTTGGGGATCAGCAATCCGTTGCACGGCTGGTCGAAACGCACTTGGGCGCCGAACACCTGGCGGTGTTGTTCGCCGTCATCCGGCCGGCTGTGCTCGAACAGCACCTCCCGGGGGTGCCAGCCATCGCCCAGCACATGGCGCACCAGGTTCATCGCCATGCCCATGGTGAGCTCGGCATCATGGCGGCGCTCGCGGATGGACGCATGGCGGATCTGGTAGTCGAAGCGGTAGCACTCGCCGGCGTCTACCAACTGGATGAGGGTGCTGTGCTGGTGAAACGGGAACGCCTCGGCAAAATTGACCAGCGCCGCCTCGAGGGTCGGCGAGCACAGCCCCACATAGCCCAGCAGCCCCAGTGCCTGCGGTTTGAACTGTTCGCCATAGCGCAGGCCAAAATGCTCACAACCGGTTTGCCGGGCGGCCTCTTCCAGCACCTCGCAGTAATTGGGCAGGGCCAGGCTCAAGGTAGGGTGGGCCAGTTGCTCGGGGTCGATGCCGGCGCGGCCGAATACCCGGTCCAGGTCCCCGCCATGGTCGGTGATAAAGGCGTCCAGGCCACTGGCGGCGGCGGATAGCACGCCCTGATGCTGGCGCGGCGCGGCGGACTGCAGGGCAGGGTGGGCAGGCGAGCGCGTCACGGTCGGTTACCTTGCGAAGGCTGATAGGCTGAACAAGCAAGAGCCGTTCCCGATTTCCCACGGCTGCCCGGGCGTTTTCCGCGCCAGCCTGGTGCAACCTGGGCCTTGGCCGCGCCTTGCCGGAGCGTGGCCGGCGATTTGACCGCAGGGGCTCGGCTTGAGTGTTCTGCGGTCAAGTCTTGCGCGTGTGCGCTGGCTATGCTCGGGAAAAGCCATTCTCGGCCATGAACTGGAAGGTGACTGATGAGCGCGAACACACTCAAACCGACCCTGGGCACCTTGCACTTGTGGGGGATCGCCGTTGGGTTGGTAATCTCGGGCGAATACTTCGGCTGGAGCTATGGCTGGGGCACGGCCGGCACCTTGGGCTTCTTGGTGACCACGTTGCTGGTCGCCGTGATGTACACCTGCTTCATTTTCAGCTTTACCGAGCTGACTACTGCTATTCCTAACGCAGGTGGCCCGTTTGCCTACAGCCTGCGGGCCTTTGGTGTTACGGGCGGTACCATCGCCGGGCTGGCGACGCTGATCGAGTTCGTGTTCGCCCCGCCGGCCATCGCCATGGCGATCGGTGCTTACCTTAACGTGCAGTTTCCCGGGCTGGAGCCGAAATGGGCCGCGGTCGGCGCCTATGTGGTGTTCATGACCCTCAACATCCTGGGGGTGAGCATCGCCGCCACCTTCGAGTTGGTGGTCACCGTGCTGGCGGTGCTGGAACTGCTGGTGTTCATGGGCGTGGTCGCGCCAGGCTTCAGCTTCGCCAACTTCGCGGCTGGCGGTTGGGCAGGGGAAAACAGCTTCAGCAGCGCCACCCTCTCGGGGATCTTCGCTGCCATCCCGTTCGCGATCTGGTTCTTCCTCGCCATCGAAGGAGCAGCCATGGCGGCCGAAGAAGCCAAAGACCCCAAGCGCACCATTCCCACGGCCTACATCGCGGGCATCCTCACCCTGGTGGTGCTCGCCCTGGGGGTGATGATCTTCGCGGGCGGCGTGGGCGACTGGCGCGCGCTGTCCAACATCAACGACCCGCTGCCGCAGGCCATGAAGGCCGTAGTGGGCGATAACTCGAACTGGATGCACATGCTGGTATGGATTGGCCTGTTCGGCCTGGTGGCGAGCTTCCACGGGATCATCCTGGGTTACTCCCGGCAGTTCTTCGCCCTGGCCCGTGCAGGCTTTCTGCCGCCGGCGCTGGCGCGGCTGTCGCGGTTCCAAACGCCGCATCGGGCGATCATCGCCGGCGGCGTGGTGGGCATCGCGGCGATTTTCAGCGACGGCCTGATCAACCTTCAGGGCATGACGCTCACGGCGGCGATGATCACCATGTCGGTGTTCGGGGCCATCGTGATGTACATCATCAGCATGCTCAGCCTGTTCAAGCTGCGCCGCAGCGAGCCAGGGCTGGAGCGTAGCTTCATGGCCCCTGGCTACCCGATCGTGCCGGGCATCGCGCTGGTGCTGGCGGTGGTGTGCCTGATCGCGATGATCTGGTTCAACCTGCAAGTGGGGCTGGTGTTTCTTGCCCTGATGGTGCTGGGTTCCATTTACTGCAAGCTGGTGCGCGGGCGTACCCCCGGCCTGGCCATTGCCACTAGCGAGGGGTGACCTATGGCGGCGTTCAGCCAGACCATTGGCGGCATCACCTGGACGTTCGAGAGCCTGCGCCGCCTGCTGGCCAAGGCCAGCCCGGCGCGCTCCGGTGACTACCTGGCTGAGGTCGCCGCCAGCAGCGACGCCGAGCGTGCGGCGGCGCAAATGGCACTGGCCGACGTGCCCTTGGCGCATTTTCTCGACGAGGCGGTCATCCCTTATGAGGCCGACGAAGTCACCCGGCTGATCATCGACAGCCATGACGCCACGGCCTTCGCCCCTGTACGCCATCTGACGGTGGGCGGTTTCCGTGACTGGCTGTTGGGCGAGGCCGCTACCGGGGCCGCATTGGCCGCCTTGGCGCCGGGGCTTACCCCGGAAATGGTCGCTGCGGTGTCCAAGCTGATGCGCGTGCAGGACCTGATCCTGGTGGCGCGCAAGGTCCGTGTGGTCACAGCCTTCCGCGGCACGCTCGGGCTGCCCGGGCGGATGTCGACCCGACTGCAGCCCAACCACCCTACCGATGACCCCGCCGGTATCGCCGCCAGCCTGCTCGACGGCCTGCTCTACGGTAACGGCGACGCGATGTTTGGGATCAACCCGGCGAGCGACAGCCTGCCGGCGATCATCGAACTGCTGAAGATGCTCGACGGGGTCATCCAGCGCTATCACATCCCCACCCAGGCCTGTGTGCTCACCCATGTGACGTCGTCGATTGCGGCCATCGAGCGCGGCGCGCCGCTAGACCTGGTGTTCCAGTCCATCGCCGGCACCGAGGCGGCCAATGCCAGCTTCGGGGTCAGCCTTGAGATCCTTCGCGAGGGCTATGAAGCCGGGCTGAGCCTCAAGCGCGGCACCCTTGGCCAGAACCTGATGTACTTCGAGACCGGCCAGGGCAGCGCGCTTTCCGCCAACGCCCATCATGGGGTCGACCAGCAGACCTGCGAAGCCCGGGCCTATGCGGTGGCGCGGCGGTTCAAGCCGTTTCTGGTCAACACGGTGGTCGGTTTCATCGGCCCTGAATACCTCTACAACGGCAAGCAGATCATCCGCGCCGGGCTGGAGGATCATTTCTGCGGCAAGCTGCTCGGCGTGCCCATGGGCTGCGACATCTGCTACACCAACCACGCCGAGGCGGACCAGGACGACATGGACACCCTGCTGACCCTGTTGGGCGCCGCCGGGGTGAACTTCATCATGGGCATTCCCGGTTCCGACGACGTGATGCTCAACTACCAGACCACGTCCTTCCACGACGCGCTCTACGTGCGCCAGGTTCTGGGCCTGCGGCCCGCTCCCGAGTTCGAGGCCTGGCTGGCGCGCACCGGGATCCTCCAACAGCAAGGCCATAGCCTGCGGCTCGGTGCCGAGGTTCCGGCCACTTTCGCCAGGGCCATTGGGCAGTTGCGATAAGGACGACTATGAGCGATGAACCCCGTAACCCCGCGCAAGCCGACCCCTGGCAGGCGCTGCGCGGGCTGACCCCGGCACGCATCGCCTTGGGCCGCGCTGGCACCAGCCTGCCGACCGCGGCCCAGCTGGATTTTCAATTCGCCCACGCCCAGGCGCGCGATGCTGTGCACCTGCCGCTCGACGTGCCCGCCCTGGCGACGGTGCTGGCTGCCGAAGGCGCCGAGGTGCTGCACGTGCACAGCGCCGCCAGCGATCGGCTGGTCTACCTGCAGCGCCCAGACCTGGGCCGTAAGCTGGACGCCCCTGGCGCCGCCCGATTGGACGCTTACGCCGCCACCGGTGAGCAGGGGTTTGACCTGGCCGTGGTAATCGCCGATGGATTGTCCTCGCTGGCGGTGCAGCGCCATGCCGCGCCAATGTTCGCCCGTATCGCCGCGCTGGCCGTGGAGGAAGGGTGGCGCCTGGCGCCGGTGGTCGTCGTGGAGCAGGGCCGGGTGGCGGTGGCCGATGAAGTCGCGCAGCGCTTGGGCGCGCGCATGGTGGTCAACCTGATCGGTGAACGTCCTGGCCTGAGCTCGCCCGATAGCCTTGGGCTGTATTTCACCTGGGCGCCGCGGGTGGGCCTGACCGATGCGGCGCGCAACTGCATTTCCAACGTACGCCCGCAAGGCCTGAGCTACGCCACCGCTGTGCACAAGCTGGCCTATCTGATGCGCGAAGCCTGCAAGCGCCAGCTCTCAGGCGTGAACCTCAAGGATGAAGCCCAGGTGCCGGTGGTAGAGGCGGGTACCGGCGCCAGCCCGGGCAATTTTCTACTGCCGCCCGGTTGACACCGGCGTTCGCGGGCTGGGCCCGTTCTTGAGGAAGTTCCATGATTGCCCGCACGCTCCAACGCGCAGCAGCACGGCTTGCCGGCGACGGGTGTTGCGCGGAGCTGCGTATGATCGCGGGCAAGCCCAGCTGCTACGGCCCTGGCGCCGCTGGTTCGCGGGCTTGCGCCCGCCTCCCACAGGGGCGGGCAGGACTTCTGCGGGAGATTCTTTGGTTGCCCGCAAGCGCTAACCCGTAGCAGCACGGTTTGTCGGCGACGGGTGTTATGCGGAGCTGCGTAAGATCGCGGACAAGGCCGGCTGCTACGGCCCTGGCGCCGCTGGTTCGCGGGCTTGCGCCCGCCTCCCACAGGGGCAGGCAGGACTTCTGTGGAAGGTTCTTTGGTTGCCCGCACGCTCCAACGCGCAGCAGCACGGCTTGCCGGCGACGGTGTTACGCGGACCTGCCCGATCGCGGGCGAGCCCGGCTGCTACGGCCTTGGCGCCGCTGGTTCGCGGGCTTGTGCCCGCCTCCCACAGGGGCGGGCAGGATTTCTGTGGGAGGTTCTTTGGTTGCCCGCACGCTCCAACGCGCAGCAGCACGGCTTGCCGGCGACGGGTGTTACGCGGAGCTGCGTATGATCGCGGGCGAGCCCAGCTGCTACGGCCTGGCGCCGCTGGTTCGCGGGCTTGCGCCCGCATTCCCCCTACGGCCTGGCGCCGCTGGTTCGCGGGCTTGCGCCCGCATTCCCCCTACGGCCTGGCGCCGCTGGTTCGCGGGCTTGCGCCCGCATTCCCCCTATGGCCCTGGCGTGTAGGCTTCTGGCGAAGCCTGCGAACGGCCGGATTAGGTGTGGCTACCCTTGCCGCCGCGCCTCGATCACCTGCCACAACCGCGCGTCGGTGAAGTCATCGATGACCAGGTCCGCACCAGCGGCCAGCAGGGCCGCGGCGCTCTGACTGGTCGCCAGGCCCACGGTGAATAGCCCGGCTGCCTTGGCCGCGGTCAGCCCGGGAATCGAATCCTCGAAGGCAAGCGCGGTACCTGCCTCGGCCCCCAGGCGCTCCAGCCCGGTCAGGTAGGGCAGTGGGTCGGGCTTGGCCCGTGCCAGCTCCTCGGCCACCACCACGCTGGCGAAGGCGTCGGCCAAGCCCAGGGCGGCGAGCATATGGTCGGCATTGGCCCTCGGTGCATTGGTCACCACCACACGGCCGATGCCGTGCGTGTGGGCATATGCGAGCAGGTCGGTAAGCCCGGCAATGGGTTCCAGCGTTTGCGACAGCGCCCGGAAACGTGCCTCCTTGCGGTCGGCGAAGGCCCGGTGGTGCTCCACGCTGCGCTCGGGAAACAACAGCGCGCACAGCTCGGCGTTGGCCCGGCCGCTACACAGCGCCTCAAACTGGGCCTCGGTAAAAGGGCGGTTGTCTTCTTCCCACAGCAGCTGCTGGATGGCCACCAGGTGCAGCTTGTCGGTGTCGGTCAGGGTTCCATCGAGGTCGAACAGCAGGGCAGTGAGCATAAGCGCATCCGGCAAGGCAAAACGCCGAGGGTAACAGGCCCACTGGGTAGGGCTCAAACCGCCTTTACCGACCGCTGGGCTGTGCGCGGTTGAAGCTTGCCAAAACTGTATGTATAACCAGCAGCCAGGCGACCTTGGACCTCTGCTGCGTGAACGCCCTCGACAACCCCTTTTATTACCTGAGCAACTTCGAACAGGCGCTGGCTTGGCTGCGCCTGCGCTACGACGATGTGCTCGATGCGGCCGAGCGGGAGTTCATCGAGGGGTTCGCGCACCTGCCCCAAGGCGCGCGGGCCCTGCTGGTGCGGTTGGTGATGCGCAAGGGCGCGCACTTTCGCCGCGGCAAGCTCGCTTATGAGGAAATCGGCGATGCCAGCCAGGCTGCTGCGCCGCTGCTGAGCCGGGGTTGGCTGGTGGCCGACGCCGCCCTGAGCCTGGCCGACCTGTTCACGTTGTTCGGCAAGGCTGAACTGCGCCAAGGCTTCGCCGAGCACGCGCTGCCGGCGACCGCCCGTAAAGGCGAATGGTTCGAGGCATTGGCGCCCCTGCATGGGCGCATCGCGCCGCTGAGCGAGTGGTGGCCTGGGCATGAGGACGCGGTGTGGCAGCTGGCGGTACGCCCTTTGTGCGAGCGGCTGCGCTTGCTGTTTTTCGGCAACCTGCGCCAGGACTGGTCGCAGTTCGTGGTGGTGGAATTGGGCATCCAGCGGTTCGAAAGCGTGGACTTCGCGCCGCATTCCCGGGCGTTCCGCCACCGCCAGGATCTCGACGTAGCGCTCGGCCTGGCCGAGTGCGCCCAGGCCTTGGAGGAGGGCGCGGATACCGCCGTGCTGTTGCAGGCGCTCACTGCCCTGGTGTCGGACAACCCATGGCTGGCTAGCCGCCGGCAGAAGACACTGTTCCGCCTGGCGCAGCGCTGCGAGCGCAGTGGAGACTGGCCCCAGGCCGCCAACCTCTATGCCGATTGCCGCTGGCCGGGCGCCCGCTTGCGCCGTTTGCGCATGCTGGAGCGCAGCGAACGCTTCGGCGAAGCGATGGCCTTGGCCGAGCAGGCCAGCCAGGCCCCGGAGAACGCTGCCGAAGCGCAGGGCCTGGAGCGGTTGTTACCGAGGCTGCGCCGCGCGCTGGGAGACAAGGTGCGGGTCCGGCGGGCCAGCCAGGCCGTGGTTCGCCTGGACCTCTGCCTGCCGCCCCAGCGCAGCGTGGAACGGGCGGTGTGCGAAGCCTTGAACGCCGAGCAGGCCCCGGTGATGTACGTGGAAAATACCCTGTTCAACGCCTTGTTCGGCTTGCTCTGCTGGCCGGCGTTATTCGCCCCCGTGCCGGGCGCCTTCTTCCACCCTTTCCAGGCGGCCCCGCTGGATTTGCATCAAGCGGATTTCGCCCAACGGCGCGAGGCCGAACTGGCCGCTTGCCTGGCACAACTGCACAGCGATGCCTACCGGGCCACTATCCTCGACCGTTTCGCCAGCAAGTTCGGCCTCGCCAACCCGTTCGTGCACTGGGGGGCGGTCGACGAGCCGCTGCTGCGGCTGGCCTTGGCGTGCATTCCGGCGGAGCACCTACGGCTGTGCTTCGAACGCCTGTTGCAGGACGTGAAAGCCAACCGTGCCGGCATGCCAGACCTGATCCAGTTCTTCCCCGCCACCGCTGGCTATCAGATGATCGAGGTCAAGGGGCCGGGGGACCGCCTGCAAGACAACCAGCTGCGATGGATCGCGTTCTGCCAGGCGCACGGCCTGCCAGTGAGCGTTTGCCACGTTCGCTGGCAAGTGCCGGCCACGAGCGCGCAGCCGGCATGACGCTGACCGTCGCGGTGCGGGCCCTGTGCGAGTTCACCGCGCGCGAGGGCGACCTGGATTTGCGCTTCACGCCGTCGCCCAGCGCGCTGGAAGGCATGGCCGGGCACCGCAAGGTCAGCGACCGGCGTGGCCCAACCTATCGGCGGGAAATCAGCCTGGCCGGGGAGCACAAAGGGTTGCAGGTGCGCGGCCGTGCAGACGGCTTCGACCCTGAGCGCCAGTGCCTGGAAGAGGTGAAAACCCATCGCGGCGACCTCAAGCGGCAGCCGGCCAACCAGCGCGCCCTGCACTGGGCCCAGGCCAAGGTGTATGCCAGCTTGCTGTGTGAGGAGCAGGGGTTGCCGCGAGTCAAGGTGGCGCTGGTATATTGGAACGTGGACAGCGAGAGCGAAACACGCTTCGAGGCCGACCACGGCGCCGACGCCTTGCAGGCGTTCTTCCACGCCCAGTGCGAGGCGTTCCTCGACTGGGCGGCCCGCGAGCGCGCGCACCTGCAGCGGCGGGATGGCTTCTTGCAGGCCCTGGCCTTCCCCCACGAGGCGATGCGACCCGGCCAACGGCAATTGGCCGAAACCGTCTATAAGGCCGCCAGCATGGGCCGCGCTGTGCTGGCGCAGGCCCCTACCGGCATCGGCAAAACCCTCGGTACGCTGTTCCCGCTGCTCAAGGCGATGCCACGGCAACAGTTGCAACGCATTCTGTTCCTCACCGCCAAGACCCCCGGGCGGCGGTTGGCGCTGGACGCCTTGCAGCAGCTGCAGCCGGAGCCGGTGCAGGGCGAGCCGCAGCCGCTGCGGGTGCTTGAGCTCACCGCCCGTGAAAAGGCCTGCGAGTACCCGGGCACCGCCTGCCACGGCGATGCCTGCCCGCTGGCGCGTGGCTTCTACGATCGGCTGCCGGCCGCCCGGGTGGCAGCGGCAGAGCGGGGCTGGCTGGACCGCGCTGCCCTGCGCGAACTGGCCCTGGCCCATCAGGTGTGCCCCTACTACCTGAGCCAGGAAATGGCCCGCTGGGCCGATGTGATCATTGGCGACTACAACTATTACTTCGACCTCAGTGGCTGGCTGTTCGCGCTGGCGCAGGCGCAGGAGTGGCGGTTCGCGGTGTTGGTGGACGAAGCGCACAACCTGGTCGAGCGCGCCCGTGGGATGTACAGCGCCAGCCTCGATCAACGGTTGCTGGCGACCTTGCGCGAGGCGCCGTTGGCCGGGGCGAGCAATGCCTTGCGCACCCTCGGCCGGCACTGGAGCGCCCTGGCCAAGGCCCAGGGCGAGGGTTACCACAGCCAACCGGGGTTGCCGGCCCAGTGGCTGGCTGCCTTGCAGCGCTGCATGAGCATTGTCAGCGATCAACTGAACCAGGACCCCGCGGCGGTTGCGCCGCAGTGGCTGGACTTCTACTTCCAGGCGCTGCAGTTCACCCGGGTGGCGGAGCTGTTCAGCGATGCCTTCGTGTTCGACCTGGAGGTCTACCCGGCCCGGCGCGGCCTGCGCGCACGGCTGAACCTGCGCAATGTGGTCCCCGCGCCATTGTTGACGCCGCGCTTCAAGAGCGCCCGCAGCTGCGTGCTGTTCTCCGCCACCCTGAGCCCTGCGCATTACTTCGCTGACCTGCTGGGCCTGCCGGACGGCTGGGCCTGGCTGGACGTACCGTCGCCGTTCCGGGCCAGCCAGCTGCATGTGCGCCTGGCGGCGCAGGTGTCGACCCGCTATGCCGACCGCCAACAATCCCTGGCGAGCGTGGCGCGGATCATCGCCGAGCAGTATCAGCGCCGCCCAGGCAACTACCTGGCGTTCTTCAGCAGTTTCGATTACCTGGGGCAGGTGGCCGAGCGCCTGGCCGCCAGCTGTCCCGAGGTGCCGCTGCGCTGCCAGCGCCGCGCCATGGATGAAGGCGAACGGCAGGCGTTCATCGATGGTTTCACGGCCGACGGTTGCGGCATCGGTTTTGCGGTGCTTGGCGGTGCCTTCGGCGAAGGCATCGACTTGCCCGGCGCACGGCTGATCGGCGCGTTCGTGGCCACGCTGGGCATGGCCCAGGTCAACCCGGTCAACGAAAACTTCAAGCGGCGCATGCAGGCGCGCTTTGGCAGCGGGCATGACTACGTCTACCTGTTTCCCGGGTTGCACAAGGTAGTGCAGGCGGCGGGGAGGGTGATCCGCCATGAGGCCGATCAGGGCACCATCGTGCTGATCGACGACCGCTACGCTCAGCCTCAGGTGCAGCGCCTGCTGCCTGGCTGGTGGCCGGCAGCCGAGCCAGTGGCGGGATGAGCCGCCTGCCTTGGATCAATCCCGTCGCGTGGCGGTCGAACTGTCAGTAAACTGCCACCGTTCGTTACCCATCCGAGGTTTTGCATGAAGCACAGTCCGCTAGCGGGCAAGCCGGCGCCGGCCGAATTGCTGATCGACATTCCCAGCCTGGTGACCGCCTACTTCACCCGGCAACCCGACGCATCGGTCCCGACCCATCGGGTGGCCTTCGGTACCTCCGGGCACCGGGGCACCTCGTTCGATAACAGCTTCAACGAAGACCATGTGTTGGCCATCAGCCAAGCCATTTGCCTGTACCGGAAGGGCAAGGGCATCGACGGCCCGCTGTTCCTCGGCATCGACACCCATGCGCTGTCCACGCCCGCGGGCGCCAGTGCCCTGGAAGTGTTCGCCGCCAACGGCGTTGAGGTCATGCTCGCGACCAACGACGAGTACACCCCCACGCCAGCGCTGTCCCACGCGATCATCTGTTACAACCGAGGCCGCAGCAGCGGCCTGGCCGACGGCGTGGTGATCACCCCGTCGCACAACCCGCCTCAGAGCGGCGGGTTCAAGTACAACCCGCCAAACGGCGGGCCCGCAGACAGCGATGTCACCAAGTGGATCGAGGCCAAGGCCAACGAGCTGCTCGAGGGCAAGCTGGCCGGCGTCAAGCGCATGCCGTACGAACGCGCGCTGAAGGCTGGCACCACGCACCGCCATGACTTCCTCAACACCTACGTGGCAGACCTGCACAATGTGATCGACCTGGACGTGATTCGCGGTGCCGGCCTGCGCCTGGGCGTGGACCCGCTTGGCGGGGCAGGTGTCCGCTATTGGCCGGCCATCGCCGAGCACTACAAGCTGGACCTGGATGTGGTCAACCCGCATACCGACCCCACGTTCCGCTTCATGAGCGTGGACTGGGACGGCCAGATCCGCATGGACCCATCTTCCCGCGACGCCATGCAGGGCCTGATCGGCCTGAAGGACCGCTACGACGTGGCCTTCGCCTGTGACCCGGACCACGACCGCCACGGCATCGTGACCCGCAGTGGCGGCCTGATGGCGCCGAACAACTACCTGGCCGTGAGCATCGACTACCTGTTCCGTAACCGGCCCCAGTGGCGCGCCGACGCCGCAGTCGGCAAGACCGTGGTCAGCAGTGGGCTGATCGACCGGGTGGCCAAGCGCTTGCAGCGCACCCTTTATGAGGTGCCGGTGGGCTTCAAGTATTTCGCCGAGGGCCTGTTCAACGGCACGCTGGGCTTCGGTGGCGAAGAAAGCGCCGGGGCCTCGTTCCTGCGCCGTGACGGCACCGTGTGGAGCACCGACAAGGATGGCCTGATTCCAGCGCTGCTGGCCGCGGAAATGACCGCGCGCCTGGGTAAGGACCCGCACCAGCTTTACCAGGACATGATTGCAGACCTGGGTGAGCCTTTCGCTACCCGGGTCGACGCCAAGGCCAACCCCGCGCAGAAAGCCGCGCTAGGCAAGTTGTCGGCGCAGCAGATCACGTCCACGTCCCTGGCCGGCGAGCCGATCGAGCAGATCCTCAGCAAGGCGCCAGGTAACGACCAAGCCATCGGCGGTTTGAAGGTCATGACCGCCAACGGTTGGTTCGCCGCGCGGCCTTCTGGAACGGAAGACATCTATAAGATCTACGCCGAAAGCTTCAAAGGCGAAGCGCACCTGCAGGCGCTCGTCAGTGAAGCACAGCAGTTGGTCGACAGCGCGATCAGCTGACCTCACCCGGGCGTTGCCCCCTCCACAGGAGCGGCAACGCACGGGAACCGTCCTGTCCAAATTTAATTCTCTTTCTCAATATATTCAGTTAACTAATTGAAAATGCTGATTTTTGTTCTGTGATCTCGAAACTACATCAACTTTGGGTTCGGCTGCTTCAGCGCTGCTGGCCCGGGCGAGCCCAACCTCCTGCCAAGCCTAAACGCGCCCGGGCGACTCCGCGCAAGGCTCGGCAGCCGCGCCCGGCGAAGGCTATTGAGGCCGCCTCGCCGGCGGCAGGCGAAAGCCTCTTCGCGGACCTGCCCTTGGCGATCACCCCGGCCCTGCGCAAGCGGATCAGGGCGGACGTCGCCCGCCTGCTTCCGGCGCATGCACAGCCGTCGCCGGGGCAATGGAAGCTGATTCTTGGCAACGCCATCAGCACTTGTGTGGTCGCTGGCGCGGGCTCGGGGAAATCCAGTTCGCTGGTATTGCGCATCGTTGTGCTGACCCAGTACCTGGGGGTGCCGCTCGAAGACATCAGCGTGGTGACCTTTACCCGAGCTTCCCGGGCTGATTTTGCCGAGCGGCTGGTGCGCCTCTTCGCGCTCTGGGGGCAGCCGCTGACGCTAAGCCAGGCGCGGGCCCGGGTAACCACCTTCCACGCCACCGTCCTCACTTGGGCGCGAACCTTGCCCGGGTTTGTCCAATTGCAGGCGTTCGAAAGCCTCGGGGCCGGCGAAGGCGGTGCCAACCCGTTTCAACTGCGCATCAACGAAGGCCAGCGCCAGCAGTTGAACCACTGTTATCAGGCGCTGCTGGCCAGTGATCCTGAGTTCGCCACTGTGATGCAGGCGCTGAGGGTGCGAGCGAGCCAGTTGCCTCCTTTACCAGAGGGCCACCCCGAGGTGCAGCGGCGAATGGCCGCGCTGGTGCCCGCGGCGCAGCGAGACGCGGCCCTATGCGAGTTGATCGCACAGCATTGGCGCCAGGCTGGGCACTGGCCCTTGCCTGGGGTTGTCGAGCACTGCAGCGAACACCGGGTCGGCGGGCAGGTGTTTCGTTGCCACGGTCGGTTGGAATCCACGGGCGCATGGGTCGTTCTGGGGGCCGACCCTTCCTTGGGGGAGTTGGCACGACCTGGCGCCAAGCTGCCGGTAAGGGCCGAATGGGCCGTCAAGCGCACGTTGTTCCAAGCTTTCTTCGATAAGCCACTGATCTGGCTTGATTCGTTCGACAGCATCCGCATGCTCAGCGCCGGCCCTGAGATGCAGGGCCCCGGGTTGGACTACGCCTTGGCTGGAGAGGCCGGCCCCCAGCCGTTACTGGATGCCTTCGTGGCCACGGCCAGCTTTATCGAGAATCTGGGCCTTGAGGTACCAACGGCCGCCGCCACGCTCGCGGACAGCGAAGACGGCGTGTTTTTCCAGGCCCTGGGGCGTTATTGGCCGGCGTTAGAGCGGCAGCTCTTGGCGCTGGCGCCGCCGGTGCTCAGCTATAACCGGATGTTCGCGATCTTTAGCGATCCCCATGGTGGGGCCTTGAAGCGTTTGCCTGATGCCAAGCTCACTGCGATTCGCCATCTGCTGGTCGATGAATTCCAGGACATTTCGCCGCAGATCGCACGCTGGCTGCGCGCCGGCTTGGCCGAACGTCTTCGGCGCGACGCCTCCACGCCGGCCAGCTTTATGTGCGTAGGCGACGACTGGCAATCCATTTATGGCTGGCGCGGAAGTTCTCCAGCGTTCTTCATGCACTTCGCACAAGCATTTCCCTCACCCAAACATCAACGCTTACTGTTGAAGGAAAACTTCAGAAGCACGCAGCAAATCATTGATGGCGCGGAATATATCGTTCGCTCGACTCAATCCATCCCGGGGAAGAAAGCGCTGGCCGCTGGGATAATCACTGCTACAACCCAACCGAAGAAAATACAACTTCGTTGGAAAGACCCGGCACTTATCGCCCAGGTTGCCCAGGAAAGTCTCGGAGCCGGGCTCGCCGTATTGATGCTCTATCGCCAGGCCAAGGATGATCCGCGACAACTGGCGCCGGTGGCGGAGCTGTTCGAACACCAGGCCCGGTTGCCGGCGGAACAGCGCCGGCTGCGCTGCATGACCATTCATGGTGCAAAGGGGTTGGAGGCGGATGTTGTGATATTGATCGGTGACTGTGTTGCCCGCCCTGCTTCAAGCGCACGTAACCGGCTGTATGCACTTGCCGAAAGCACCGGTTATTCAGGCGCCGATGCCTACGACCGTGCCCAGGCGGACGAAGCCCTGCGGCTGGCCTATGTGGGCATTACCCGTGCGGCGCGGGAAGTGCATTGGTACGTGGAGCGTACCTCCGGCAAACCAGCGCAGCCGGGTGCCTTGGCGCGCACGGCGGGAGCCGAGGCGTTGTTCGAGGATAAGCGACGATAAGGGGGCGATCAGTTACAGGCGCAGAGGGTCTGCGGGGGGATAAAGGCTTCGAGCTCGGCTTCGACGGCTTCGATCATGCGTTCCACATCCGCTGCGTTCATCACCGTGGCGCAGGGGATGCCCGCAATGGCGATCAGCGTTTCGCCCGTGCCGCGATCGAACAACCGGGCCACCATGCTGCTGGGCGCGTCCATGCTCGCTTCGAAACCCAGGGGATGGAAGTGCCAGCGCATCACTTGGCAAGCATTAGGGAATGTCATTTTGTTCATGGTGCGTACCTCTGCATCATGCATGCAGTAACCAGCCCTGGAAGTGCCGGGTTGTTTACTGGGGAGTTCAAAGACCATAGCACCGCGCGATGCCGGGCATCATGTTTTTTTTGAATGGATTGGCACTTTTTTGTGAATTATTGATCGCGGTCACGAGTGCCCGTTTCGTTATTAGCGTGGGGCGATAGTGTCACTTTGATACTTCTGCATACCGCTCCCAGTTTAAAACTCTTATGTTGCACTTCAGTTCTCTATGCCATCGCCGATAAAGCCGTGAGGGCAGCGCTGTGTGTGCGCCGCCGGCCGCGCGGCAGGTCGCCGCGTTTTAACGAGATACGCCCATGGCTATAAGAACGCTCAATATTGCTCCTCGCGCCTTCCTCGGGTTTGCCTTCATTGCAGCTTTGCTGTTGGCGCTCGGTGCCTTTTCGGTAAATCGGTTAGCCGTGATTCGCGCCGCAGCCGCGGACATGGAGCAAACCCAGCTGCCCAGCATCGGGTATATCGGCGACCTGATGGAAAACGTGTTGCGGCTGCGCATTACTTCCTTCCGAGTGCTAGTCAACCGGGAACCCGCTGCGTTGGCCGAAACGGGTACTCGGATCGCCACGCTGATGGATAAGGTCGCCGAGGCGCGCACGCGTTATGCGGCCATGCCCAAGGGGGATAAAGAAGCGGCGGCGTTCAAGCAATTCGAAAGTACCCTCACGGATTACCTGGATGCCCAGCAAACCATGTTGGCATTGTCTCGTGACAACCGTCTTGAAGAATTGCGCGCTTTGATCAACGGGCGGATCAAGGCAGGTACCGACCAGATGGGCGATCAACTGCGCGATTTGGTCTCGATCAACAAGGCCGACGCCGTGGCGGCCAGCTCAGTAGCCGGCGCGCGCTACGAGGCGGCGGTCTGGACGGTCATAGGTGTATCCGTGCTGGCGTGCGCGCTCACGGTCATTCTGGCGCTGTGGCTGACCCGCAGCATCGTCACGCCCCTGGCCCATGCGGTGCGTGTGGCCGATGGCATCGCTCAGGGTAATCTCAGCCAGGCCATCGACTCGTCCGGCAATGACGAGCCGGCCCGTTTGATGGGGGCGCTGGGGCGGATGCAGGCAAGCCTGCGCCAGACCATCGAACAGATCTCCGGCTCGGCGACCCGCCTGGCGTCTGCCGCCGGCCAACTGAGCGTTACCACCGCCGATGCCAACCTGGGGCTTGGCCGCCAGCATGATGAGATCGAACAAGCCGCGACTGCGGTGAACCAAATGACTGCCGCTGTGGAGGAGGTGGCCCGCAACGCGGTGTCTACCTCCGAGGCCTCTGAGAATTCCAGCCGCATCGCCGACCAGGGCCGCGATCGGGTGAGCGAGACGGTGGACGCGATCCAGGCCATGAGCGGGGAGGTCGAGGCCACCGCGCGCCTGATCGAGGGCCTGGCGGCACAGGGCCGGGACATTGGCCAGGTGTTAGACGTGATTCGCGCCATCGCTGAACAGACCAACCTGCTCGCGCTTAACGCCGCCATCGAGGCTGCCCGTGCCGGCGAGGCTGGCCGTGGCTTTGCGGTGGTGGCCGATGAGGTGCGGGCATTGGCCCATCGCACCCAGCAGTCGACCCGGGAAATCGAGCAGATGGTTGCAGGGATTCAATCAGGGACCGGCAACGCCGTGCAGTCCATGCAGTTGAGCACGCAGCGCAGCCAACACACCTTGGAGAAGGCCCGCGAGGCGGGCGTTGCGTTGGGCCAGATCACCGCGGCCATCGCTCAGATCAATGAACGCAACATGGTGATAGCCAGCGCTTCGGCCGAGCAGGCCCAGGTGGCGCGGGAAGTGGACCGTAACCTGGTCAATATCCGCGACCTGGCAGGCAGCACCGCCAACGGTGCTCGGCAGACCAGCCTCGCCAGCGAGGACCTGTCCCGCCTGGCCGAAGCCCTCAACGAGATGGTGGCGCGGTTCCGCACCTGATCCAAGCCGGTTCGCGGGCTGCGCCCGCCTCCCACAAGGCTGGGCAGCATCTCCTGTAGGAGCTGGCGCAGCCTGCGAACCTTACGCACCCAAGTCACAGACTGCGCCGCACCCCACATGGCTGGGCAGCATCTCCCGTAGGAGCTGGCGCAGCCTGCGAACCCCAGACACCCAGGCCACAGACTGCGCCGCACCCCACAGGACTGGGCAGCATCTCCCGTAGGAGCTGGCGCAGCCTGCGAACCCCAGGCGCCAAGGCCACAGACTGCGCCGCACCCCACAGGACTGGGCAGCATCTCCCGTAGGAGCTGGCGCAGCCTGCGAACCCCAGACACCCAGGCCACAGACTGCACCCGCACCCCACAGGCTGGGCAGCATCTCCCGTAGGAGCTGGCGCAGCCTGCGAACCCCAGACACCCAGGCCACAGACTGCGCCGCACCCCACAGGGCTGGGCAGCATCTCCCGTAGGAGCTGGCGCAGCCTGCGAACCCCAGGCGCCCAGGCCACAGACTGCGCCCGCACCCCACAGGCTGGGCAGCATCTCTCGTAGGAGCTGGCGCAGCCTGCGAACCCCAGGCGCCCAGGCCACAGACTGCGCCCGCACCCCACAGGCTAAGCAGCATCTCCCGTAGGAGCTGGCGCCAGCCTGCGAACCTCTAAAGCGCGCGCGTTACGCGAATGTCCTTGAGCGCTTCGGCCTGCGCTTCGCCGTGGATGGCCAACAGGGCCTGCACCGCTTCTTCGACCGAACCATGTTCGAGATGGGCGAAATCCCAGCGCCGCTGGCCATCGAGGGTGTAGTGAATGACGTAGCGTGACACAGGCATACCTCAGCTGAAGGAAGACGGCGAACGGCGGATCAGTTTGATCGAGTGTTTGAACGGGGCCTTTTTCGCCGCGTTATTAAGTGTGCTGCCGGCGGTGTCCAGGGTGATGTTCCAGTAGCCGGTACTGGGAACGGTAATCCTGGCGGGGAAGCGGTCGAAGGCGCCGCCGTGGTAGGTGTGGCGCGCGCCGTTCTTGAACGCGCGGAAGTTGGCATCGCTCATCAGGCGGATATTACAGCGCTGGGAACACTCGATAACGACCACATCGTCTTCATTGAGATGTTCGCGCTGGTGAACGAATTTCATGCTGGCTCCAGATATCGGCAAGGGCCGAACGATAGCACGCCAGCACCGGGCAAGCACGGGCGCTGCGAACGTTCCTGGCCGGTGACGGTCCTAGGTTCTTTTTTGGAGATCAACATGAAGGTAGTTGGGTTGTTGCTAGGCATGCTCACGCTCGGTGGCTGCGCCACGGTTGCTGAAATAGAACAAACCCACGAGACCATGGATGTTATGTCTGGCAAGGATCCCCAGGACTATACTCAATGCCTCGCCCGCAAACTCTCGGCTAGCCGTGGGCCGGTGGCCATCGATAAAACCGCCAACGGCTACAAGGTGATCGTTCCGCGCAAACTCGCTTCGGGGCCTGCTGCGGTAGTGGACATCCAAGAGCGCTCCGGTGGTAGCACGATCAAGGTTCATGAGCGACTTTCGAACCTGCCGCTACGCTTCAAGGATGTACAAGCCGCGGCCACGGAATGTATCTCGGGATGATTACCGTCAGCGTCGCGGAACTTACCCGCAAGGTTTTTTTCTACTTATGCAGCAGCCGCTTCGCAGGCCCCATTGTAAGCCTCGATGCGCGTGATTAGACTGCGCCGAACTTGTACGTAACGCCCTAAGAACCAAGGACACTTCATGATCAAGAAATGCTTGTTCCCGGCAGCCGGCTACGGTACCCGCTTCTTGCCGGCTACCAAGGCAATGCCCAAGGAAATGCTGCCGGTGGTTAACAAGCCACTGATCCAGTACGGCGTTGAAGAAGCGTTGGAAGCAGGCTTGAACGGTATTGCGATCGTTACCGGGCGTGGCAAGCGGGCACTCGAAGACCACTTCGACATCAGCTACGAGCTGGAAAACCAGATCCGCAACACCGACAAGGAAAAATACCTGGTCGGGATTCGCAAGCTGCTCGACGAGTGCACCTTCTCCTACACCCGCCAGATCGAAATGAAAGGCTTGGGCCACGCGATCCTCAGCGGCCGTTCGCTGATCGGTGACGAACCTTTCGCCGTGGTGCTGGCGGACGACCTGTGCGTCAACCCCGAAGGCGATGGTGTGCTGGAGCAGATGGTCAAGCTGTACAAGCAGTTCCGCTGCTCGATCGTGGCTATCCAGGAAGTCGATCCGCAAGAAACCAGCAAGTATGGGGTGATCGCCGGCGAAATGATCCGCGACGACATCTATCGCGTTCATAGCATGGTGGAAAAACCAAAGCCTGAAGACGCACCGTCGAACCTGGCGATCATTGGACGCTATATCCTGACGCCGGATATCTTCGACCTGATCGAGCAGACCGAACCGGGCAAGGGTGGCGAAATCCAGATCACCGATGCGCTGATGAAGCAAGCCAAGGACGGTTGCGTGCTGGCTTACAAGTTCAAGGGCCAGCGTTTCGATTGCGGCAGCGCCGAAGGTTATATCGACGCTACCAACTACTGCTTCGAGAACTTCTACAAGAAAGGCCAGCTGTAAACTGCAGGCCCGGGTAGACCGAACGCCGCCATTGTCATAATGGCGGCGTTTTCGCATCAGGAGTTTTTTCATGACATACGATTTTGATTTGTTCGTCATCGGCGCCGGTTCCGGCGGGGTACGCGCGGCGCGCTTCTCCGCAGGGTTTGGCGCCAAGGTAGCTATCGCCGAAAGCCGCTATTTGGGCGGCACCTGTGTGAACGTTGGTTGCGTGCCGAAAAAGCTGCTGGTGTATGGCGCGCATTTTCATGAAGACTTCGCCACCGCGCAGGCATTCGGCTGGGAGACCGGCACGCCGAGCTTTGACTGGCGCACATTGATCGCCAACAAAAACCGGGAAATCGAGCGCCTCAATGGCATCTACCGCACCATGCTGGGCAACAGCGGGGTCACCCTGCTCGACGGCCACGCGCGCATCGTCGACCCGCATACCGTCGAGGTGGGAGGCATACGTCACAGCTGTGAGCGCATCCTGATCGCGACTGGCGGTTGGCCGTCTATCCCAGACATCCCCGGGCGTGAGCACGCCATCAGCTCCAACGAGGTGTTCTTCCTCGAGCAATTGCCCAAGCGGGTGATCGTGGTGGGTGGTGGCTATATCGCCGTCGAATTTGCCGGTATTTTCCACGGCCTTGGCGCGCAAACGACCCAGCTGTATCGCCGGGAGCTGTTCTTGCGCGGCTTCGATGACGGAGTGCGCACGCATTTGGCCGAAGAGTTCACCAAGAAAGGCCTCGACCTGCGCTTCAACGCGGACATCGCCCGCATAGACAAACGCGACGGCGTGCTGCAGGCCACCCTCAAGAGCGGCGAGGTGCTGGAAGCCGACTGCATCCTGTACGCCACTGGGCGCCGGCCCATGCTGGACAACCTGGGCCTGGAGCACACCGCGGTCACCCTCAACGACGAGGGGTTCATTGCCGTGGACGATAACTACCAGACCCATGAGCCTTCGATCCTCGCCCTTGGCGATGTGATAGGTCGCGTGCAACTGACTCCGGTGGCATTGGCCGAAGGCATGGCCATCGCGCGCCGGCTCTACAAGCCCGAACACTATCGCCCGGTGGATTACCAGAACATCCCTACGGCGGTGTTTAGCCAGCCAAGCATCGGCACCGTCGGCTTGACCGAGGCGCAGGCACTGAAGGCTGGGCATAAGGTGCGGATATTCGAAAGCCGCTTCCGGCCGATGAAGCTGACCCTCACCGACAATCCCGAACGTATTTACATGAAGCTGATAGTCGATGCGGGATCGGACAAGGTCCTGGGTTGCCACATGGTTGGGCCCGACGCCGGGGAAATCATTCAAGGGCTGGGCGTAGCCTTGAAAGCCGGCGCAACCAAGGCGATTTTCGACGATACCATCGGCGTGCATCCGACCGCAGCCGAAGAGTTCGTGACCATGCGTACCGCTGTGGGCGAGTAAGGCTGCTTATGGCAGCGAAGGCTCATACAGCGGCAGCGCGTCGGCGTGAAGGCCAAGCTTGTCCAGCGCCGAACGGCGTTGGCGGCTGATGGTCTTTTCGCTGCGCGCTAACCGAGCGGCAATTTCACGCCCGCTGTAGCCTTCGGCACTGAGATTGATCACTTCGCGTTCGCGGGGGCTAAGCAGTTGCCGGTTTTCCTGGCCCCAATGGCGACGGCTTAGATAGTGCCGCTCGAGAACCGCTTCAAAGCCCGGGCTCACCGAGGTTTTGCCGTGAGCGGCCTGGATCAATATGCGCTGCAACTGCTCGCTGTCTCCGCGTTTGTCGTATAGCCCTTTCGCGCCGGCCGCCAGGCAGGCGCCGAGCAGGGTAGGCTGTTGCGAGGCCGTCATGACCACCAGGGCTACCCGGGGGAAGGCCTCGCGCAAGCACAGCAGCAGCTCGCCACCAGTGGGCCCTTCGTGTGCCGGCATGTGCCAGTCCACCAGGGCAAGGTCGCATGTCAGGCCGCGCAGGCTGCGCAGCAGCGCCTGGCCACTGGTCACGCTGGCGCAGACCTCGAAGCGTTTGCGTGACGTGCTCTGCAGCTGCTGGCGCAAGCCATGCAGCAGCACTGGATGGTCATCGGCGATAGCGATACTTAAGGCCATTACAACTCCTGCGCGGGCGACGGGCGGCGGGCTTAGTGGAGGTCGATGAGGTTGTGTTCGAGCGCAAGCAGCACAGCCACATGGCGGGATTTCACACCGAACTTGCGGCGGATGTTGCAGAAGTGGAAGTTGATCGCCGATTCGCTGCAGCCGAGTATCCGCGAAATTTCCCATGAGGACTTGCCCCGGGCGCTCCACTGCAAGGCAGCGGTTTCTTTCTTGGTCAGGCGGACGGGTTCCAGCTGGTGTACATAGGCGCTCAAGACATTGCTCGACATCGCGGTGCTCCCTGTTAATTCAGATGACGGTCGCAAGAGTTGAAGGATCCAAACGAGGTGCGTTCATCACGCCGTTCAGTTGCGGTCACCTTAAAGTGGGCTCGTCCAGCGCTGTGTAGGAAAAGGCACCAAGAAACTCTAGAAAAATCAACAGCTCAGGGGAGGCCCTGTAAGGGGGCTTGGCATTAGGCAGGGCGGGAAAACATTCATACGCCGCCGAGGCTCGAACAATCGATAGCCAGCCGTAAGATGCTTTACGCAAGCGCGGCGGTGATATACAAAGCCTGCGCTGCCGCGCCCTTTTCCCTGTCATGGCCTATCGTGCCGAGTCGCCCATAGGCAAAACCAATGGTCAGCATGTGTATTGCCAATGAGCATGCCAGGGCAATCGTGGCTAGGATTCCCCCAGTCAGTTTTCACTACCAAGGAGATTCACCGATGCCCATCATCAACAGCCAGATCAAACCCTTCAAAGCCCAGGCCTTCCACAGCGGCAAGTTCGTTGAAGTGACCGAAGCCACCCTGAAAGGCAAGTGGTCTGTGGTGTTCTTCTACCCTGCCGACTTCACTTTCGTCTGCCCGACCGAACTGGGCGACCTGGCTGACAACTACGCCGAGTTCCAGAAGCTGGGCGTGGAAATCTACAGCGTGTCCACCGACACCCACTTCACCCACAAAGCGTGGCACGACACTTCGGAAACCATCGGCAAGATCCAGTACCCGATGATCGCCGACCCAACCCTGGCCATTTCCCGCAACTTCGACGTGTTGATCGAAGAAGCAGGCTTGGCTGACCGCGGCACCTTCGTGGTCAACCCGGAAGGCCAGATCAAGATCGTCGAAATCACCGACGGCGGCGTGGGCCGTGACGCCCTGGAGCTGCTGCGCAAGGTCAAGGCTGCCCAGTACGTTGCCGCTCACCCGGGCGAAGTGTGCCCAGCCAAGTGGAAAGAAGGCGAAGCTACCCTGGCTCCGTCTCTGGACCTGGTCGGCAAGATCTAAGGCCTTGAAAAGGTCCGTGGCGGTGAGCCGCCTCTCTTAAGCGACACCACCGCCCACAAAAACGCCCGGGCGATATTCGCCTGGGCGTTGTTGTTTCTGAATCAAGTACAAAGGAAATCGCCCGTATGTTGGACGCCAATCTCAAATCCCAGCTCAAGTCGTACCTGGAACGGGTCACCCAACCGATCGAGCTGATCGCTTCGCTCGATGACGGTGCGAAATCCCGTGAAATGCTGGAGTTGCTCCAGGAAATCCAAGGCCTGTCCGCGCTCATTACCTTGCGCGACGACGGCACCGATGCGCGCACGCCATCGTTCAGCGTCAACCGCCCGAATGGCCAGATCAGCCTGCGCTTCGCTGGCATCCCCATGGGGCACGAATTTACTTCTCTGGTGCTGGCGCTGCTGCAGGTGGGCGGTCACCCGTCCAAGGCGAGCGCCGAAACCCTTGAGCAAATCGCCGCGCTGCAAGGCGAGTTCCGCTTCGAGACCTACTTCTCGCTGTCGTGCCAGAACTGCCCGGATGTGGTCCAGGCGTTGAACCTGATGGCAGTGATCAACCCGGCCGTTCAGCACGTGGCCATCGACGGTGCGCTGTTCCAGGCTGAAGTCGACGAGCGCCAGGTAATGGCTGTGCCTAGCGTGTACCTCAACGGCGAACCGTTCGGCCAAGGCCGCATGGGCCTCGAGGAGATCCTCGCCAAGCTCGACACCAACGCCGGTGCCCGCCAGGCCGAGAAACTCAACGGCAAGGCGCCATTCGACGTGCTGGTGATCGGTGGCGGCCCGGCGGGCTCTGCCGCGGCAATCTACGCCGCGCGCAAGGGCATTCGTACCGGCGTGGCGGCTGAGCGCTTCGGTGGCCAGGTACTGGACACCCTGGCGATCGAGAACTTCATTTCGGTGAAGGAAACCGAAGGGCCGAAGCTGGCCATGGCGTTGGAAGAACACGTCAAGCAGTACGAAGTCGACATCATGAACCTGCAGCGCGCCGAGCAGCTGATCCCAGGGCGGCACGGCGACCTGCACGAAGTACGCTTCGCCGGCGGCGCCTCGCTCAAGGCCAAGGCCGTGATCATCGCGACCGGCGCCCGCTGGCGCGAAATGAATGTACCCGGCGAGCAGGAATACCGTAACCGTGGCGTTGCGTACTGCCCACACTGTGACGGCCCTTTGTTCAAAGGCAAGCGCGTTGCGGTCATCGGTGGCGGCAACTCCGGCGTGGAAGCGGCCATCGACTTGGCGGGCATCGTAGCGCACGTGACCTTGATCGAGTTCGACAGCCAACTGCGCGCCGACGCGGTGTTGCAACGCAAGCTGACCAGCCTGCCGAACGTGACGGTCATCACCAGTGCGCTGACCACCGAGGTCAACGGTGACGGCCAGAAGGTCAACGGGCTGACCTACAAGGATCGGCAGACCGGTGAGCTGCACAAGGTCGCGCTCGAAGGCATCTTCGTGCAGATCGGCCTGTTGCCCAACACCGACTGGCTCAAGGGCGCCATCGAACTGTCGAACCGGGGCGAGGTGATGGTTGATGCCCGTGGTGAAACGGACCTGCCAGGGATCTTTGCGGCGGGGGATGTCACTACCGTGCCGTACAAGCAGATCATCATCGCCATGGGCGAGGGCGCGAAGGCTTCGCTTGCGGCCTTCGACCACTTGATCCGCACCTCTGCCCCCGCCTGACCGGGCAGTGGGCCGCTAACAGCTCGCATTCGCCCACCTCACGCCGGTTGCTCCTCACGGGGCAGCTGGCCGTTTTTCATTTTGCCACTACGCTGGCCTATAGCCGCTTGGCTTACGGAACGGTGATCGGCCAAAACACTCTTATGTAGCCTACGCAGTCGCCTTTACGCGGCCGTGTGCGAAGCCGTCAGGGGAGTAGTGCAGGTGATTCCAAAGCATGAAGTTCTCAAGATCATTCAATCCAGTTTCCTGCCCCTGCACTGCACCTGCATGTTGCACGATGGCGGGACCATGACCATTGAGGTGACCGACCCGGCCAATGGTCATATCGACTTGCTGGTGGTGGGGGTGCCGTTGGCGCCGCTGACCAATATCCGGGCGATTTCCAACCTGGTGGCCGAACTTCGACAAGAGCTGCAGGCGAACCAGGAATGGTTCGCCGCAGAGCAGCGCCAGGGCGTGTGGCCGCGCCGTTAGGGCGCGGCGCCAAGGCGGGGGTGGCTTAGCGGTTTTCTTTGTGAACCAGGTACATGACGTAGGCAAAGGAGCCTAAGGTGCCCGCCACGATGGCGACCATGATGATACCGTCCATTTCGCTGCCCTCTGAGCCAAGAAGAGGCTCGCATCATGCGCCGCCGGGGCAATGCATAACAGCGGCAGATCGACGATAAAAAAGCGGATCAGAACAGGCGAAGCCCAGGCTCACTGGGCCTGCTAGAGTGCACAGATCAATACACAGGGAGAAAGTTACATGCGGCGGCTGATAACAATGATAGGTGTGCTGGCGTTGGCGGGTTGCGCTGGCAAGGCGGTCGATCCCAGGGCACCCCTGGATGCAACCACGGCCAAGAGTGCCGAGAGTTACGCCCAGTGCCTGGAACCGAAGTGGGCGGCATTCAAGCCGGGTTTGCGCAAGGAGGACACCGAAAACGGCTATAAGCTGACCGTTGAAGCCGCCTACAGCGCCTCGCCCGCCTGGGCACAGATCGACCGCGCCAACGAGGGGGCCCATGTGAGGGTATTCCTGCCGCCGGAGTGGGCAGGTACCAATGGCTGGACCGACATGGCCAAGGATTGCCTGTAACGCTTATCGGATAGGGCTTTGCGTCACCCGGTCGCGGTAGCAGCCCGGTTTGCCGGCGGCCGGCGTTATCGCGGTCACGGCCGGCTGCTACAGCGCAGCGGCTAGGTTATTGTTACGCCTTGCTGTACGCTCCGCGTGGGCATCCAGGGACCACCGGGCAGTCAAGGAGGGCGTGAGTGAAGTTCAGCAACGACGAGCGTCGAGCCGGCCACCAACGGATGGCCGAGGAACTCTCCGAGTGGGGGCGGCAATGGCGCCTCGAGGCAGACATGGTGCGGTGCCCTTACTGCCACGGTGTACAGCTCGCGACCCAAGCCGACCGCTCATTCATGCACGACCCGACCTGCGCTGCCAGTGCCTTGGGCGAGCAATACCCCTGGCGCAGCCTGGCCTGGATCCTTCGTTCGCTTTAACCCGCCGTCATGCTCAGTGCAGCAGCTTGAGGCCGATCAACCCCAGCATTACTGCCAGGCAGGGACGTAACAGCGTATCCGGCACCCGGCCCGAAAGGTGGCTGCCCAGGTAGATCCCAGGTAGCGAGCCGATCAGCAAATGCCCCAGCAGGGGCCAGTCCATATTTCCCATGCCCGCATGCCCCAGGCCGGCGACGAGCGTCAGCGGCACTGCGTGAGCGATTTCCGTGCCCACCAGGCGACGGGTCGCCAGCATGGGATAGAGCATGAACAGCGCCACCGTGCCTAGCGCGCCGGCACCAATGGACGTCAATGAAACCATGGCGCCGAGGATGACCCCCGTCGCGGCTGTGCAGCCATTGAGCGCGCGCGGGCCAAGGCTGTAGCGGCCACCGGTCTGTCGGCTGGCGAACGCCAGCAAGCGAGGCCGGAAGCTGATCGCCAGGGCGGTGAGGAAGAGCACGTAGGCGAGGGCATTCTTGATCAGCGCATTCAGCGCCTGGGTGTCGGCATGCAGCCCCTGGAGCAGCCACAAGGTTGCCGCGGCAGCTGGCACACTGCCCAGCGCTAGCCAGCCGGTGATGCGCCAATCGATATTACGGTTGCGCCCGTGGACCCATACCCCGCTGCATTTAGTGATGGCCGCATAGAGAAGGTCGGTGCCCACCGCCGTCGCAGGGTTGATGCCGAACCACAGCAGAATGGGCGTCATCAGCGATCCGCCGCCTACACCGGTCATGCCGACGATAAACCCCACCAGCAGGCCCGCGAAGCTGAACGCTAAGAAACTTGAATCCATCGGGCGCTACCTGCCTATAACCAAACCGGCGGGCAGCATAACCACAAACTATATAGCGGCCTATATTGTTATCGAATTTGCTTATTCCAAACGGAGCTAACCACCGCCGCGGAACTCCACCCCGCGCAGGTGGGCCCAACGCAAAAGCCCAGAGGAAAGCACCATGCCGGACGATAAGAAGCAAAAAGACGATACGCCCGCCCATTCGCGGCCCGAAGAGCAGGAACGGCTCAAGGACTACAACAAAGACGGCATACCGCCTGGCAGCTCATGACAGCTGAGGTACCGGAGCCGATACTGCCTCCCCGGTCGGCGTCACTTCACGCATCATCTGCGCCAGTTGGTTGCGCAGCCAGCGCTCGGCAGGGTCGGTGTCGAGCGCGCCGCGCCAGGCCATGGACACCTCGAACTGAGGCGCTTCGAAAGGCAACGGTTCGGCGCGTACGCCACCGTTGGCTACCATGGCTTCGGCTACGTAGCCCGGCACAGTGGCGATCAGCTCACAGCCCGCGAGCAGGATGGGCAAGGAGCTGAACTGCGGCACCGCCAGTTTCACCCGGCGGCTGCGCCCTAGTTTTTCCAGTTCGGTATCGATGAATCCACTCAGGTCGCCGGCATAAGACACCAGGGCATGCGGCCGCTCGCAGTATTGATCCAGGGTCAACGGCGGGCCGTGGTCCTCCGAGCGCAACAGCGTGGGCCGCTGGTAGCGCAGGAACTTGCGCTTGGCGTTCGCCGGAAGGTCCCGGGTATAGCTCACGCCCACGGAGATCTCCCCTGAGGCCAACAGATGAGGCATTTGCCAGTAGTCCACTCGGCGCACCACCAAGGTGATATCCGGGGCCACCCGGCGCAGCTGGCGCATGCACGCAGGCAGCAGCCCGTACTCGACGTCATCGGACAGCCCTATGCGGAAGGTCGCCTGGCTGGTGCCAGGATCGAACCCTGAGCTGCAACTGAGCGCCGAACTCATGGCATCCAGGGCAGGCGATAGTTGCACGAGGATCTCCTCGGCACGGGCCGTCGGCTCCATATAGCGGCCTGTGCGGATGAACAAGGGGTCATCGAACAGGGCCCGCAGGCGGTTGAGTGCCGCGCTGATCGCTGGCTGGCCGAGAAAGAGCTTTTCCGCCGTGCGCGTCACGTTACGCTCGTGCATGAGTGTTTCGAAGACGATCAACAGATTGATGTCGGCGCGGCGCAGATCGTTGCGATTCATGGCGGTCCCTGCGTTGGAGACGAAGATGTCACGAATCATGACAGTGCTCCGGCGCCTTCGCTAGACTGCGGGTGCTCTGTTGAAAGGGGCGCTCAGGGCGCCCGCGCCTGGGACAATGGCCGCGCCACCTGTTCCAGAGGTTGGCGCTCGGCGGCGACGCCCCAGCGAGCTTGAACGAGGCCCGCCACCCGCATCAGCGCCGCACCGATCAGGTAGCCGATAAACATATTGGTGCGGCCATGGCTCTCGATCAACTGCCCGAACAGCATGGGCCCAACGATGCCGCTCAGGCCGGTGCCGAAGGCGTAGAACACGGCAATGGCCAGGGCGCGAATTTCCAGCGGGAGGGTTTCGGCCACCGTGAGGTACGCCGAGCTGGCCGCGGCACTGGCGAAGAAGAAAATCACCATCCAGGCGAGGGTTGCTGCACGACCGTGAGCAGCTGTTGTTCGAAGAGGTAGCCGGAAATCGCCAGCAGCACGCCGGAGAGCAAGTAGGTCGTGCCGACCATTACCTTGCGGCCAATCACGTCGAACAGCCGCCCCAGCAGCGGGCCGCAGAAGTTGCCGAGGGCGAAGGGCAGCACATACCAGCCGATGTGCGTGGAAGCCACGTTGTAGAAGTTCGTGAGCACCAAGGCATAGGTGAAGAAAATTGCGTTGTAGAAGAACGCCTGCGCGGTCAGCAGCGTCAGCCCCACCACCGTGCGCCGCCGATGCGCCACGAACAGCGTGGTCAATACCTCCCCAAGCGGGGTGTGATCGCGGGCATGTAGCCGCAGTGGTTCGCCCGCAGGAGCGGGCAGGTCGCCGCCGAGCTGGCGGAAGCGCTCTTTCACTATCGCTCCCTTGCTCAGCATGGGCCGCGCGTTCATGGCGCGGCCCGAGTTGCGACTGTATTACACCTATGCCCGCTGGAACCGCGCCGCGCAACTGGCAGCGGAACCAGGCTCGGCGCTGTCCGACAGCGGTGCGTTCGGCTCCCAGCGCCATGGCTCCAACGTGGGCGTGCAGCTGGAAACCTAGTGGTAGGTGCTAGCGCCTGGGATGTTCAGCGTGCGATGTCCTCGAGTGCCAGGTTGCGCGTGCGCGGGCCGAACGCGCCGATGGTGACCATCACGATCAACATGCTGGCGACGATGAACGCCAGCACTCCCGGTGTGCCCCAATGCTCTAGGAAGAAGCCGATGATCAGGCTGCTGAACACCGTGGAGAGGCGGCTGAACGAATAACAGAAGCCCACCGCCCGCGCACGGATGTGCGTAGGGAACATTTCGCTCTGGTAGGCGTGGTAGCTGAAGGTCAGCCAGGCATTGGCGAAGGTCACCATGATCCCGCAGAGCACCAGCCCGAGGGCGCTGGATTGGTAGGCGAACAGCGAGTCGAAGATCACCGTGCACAGCGCCGAGCCGACGATGCCCCATTTGTTTTCAACGCGGTTGGCCAGGCCCATGCACAGCAGCGGCCCCAACGGGTAAGCGAGGGTGATGATAAAGGCGTAGCCCAGGCTGTGTGCCGTGGCCATGCCCTGGCCGTTGAGCAGCGCCGGCAGCCAGTTGCCGAAGCCGAAGAAACCGATGGCCTGGAAGATATTGAACACGATCAGCATCACCGCGCGCCGGCGATAAGGCGCCTTCCAGATATCGGCGAAGCGCCCCTTGGCTTCGACGGTTATGGCCTGCGCCTGGGGGGCTGGCAGTGGCCGGCCCAGGTCCTGCTGGCAGCGCTGTTCGATCTGCAACAGTGCCTGCTCGGCTTCATCCAGCCGGCCGTGTTGCGCCAGCCAGCGCGGAGACTCGGGCAGGCGCTTGCGCAGCCACCAGATGAACAACGCGAACGCCGCGCTGGCCAGCACCACCCAGCGCCAGCCAGCGATACCGAATGGCGCCTGGGGCACCAGCCACCAGGACATCAGCGCCACTGCCGGCACTGACAGGAACTGCACGAAGAACGCAAAGGCGAACGCCGTGCTGCGCAGGTGTTTAGGCACCAGTTCGCTGAGGTAGGTGTCGATGGTGACCAGTTCGATGCCAAGGCCGACCCCTACCACGAAGCGGCACAGGATGATGCCCATGGCGCTGCTTTGCAGGCCCATCAGCACGGTGGCGGCGGTGTACCACACCAGTGCGAAGGTAAAGATCGCCCGGCGGCCGAAGCGGTCGGCGATCGGGCTAAGCACACTGGCGCCGACGAACAGGCCGAGGAAGGTAGACGAGGCGAAGGCCGCCTGGTCGGAAACCCCGAACGCGCCATCCGCGCCTTTTTTGAAGATCCCCGCGTCGAACAGCCCTGGGCTGATATAGGCCGTCTGGAAGAGGTCGTAGAGTTCGAAGAACCCGCCGATCGACAACAGAGCGACCAGCCGCCACAACGTGGCGACCGAAGGCAGGCGATCGATGCGAGCAGAAATGCCCGCGGCGCGGTGCGGGGTTTGGGTTGCAGCGGCCAAGGGTGTCATGGGGCAGCTTCCGGTCAGTTGAAGTTGCTCATGCTACGGCAGCGGCTCGGTAAATTTTTGCAAAGGTTGGCCGGCGAAGCGGCTGTTGAGCAACAAACCCCTGCCGGGGAGGTTATTTTTGCGATTGGCTGTCGCAGCAGAGGGTGCGGAGAGAAAGGCAGGCCGGCGAGCGTCGTTCGACTTCACCCCCTACGGAACGATCCCTGGCGTTGTATCAATTTTGATGATTCTTACCATTGCATCAATGAAATTCCGTATTCCGGCCAGGGGCGTAGCATTGGCTTCACAGAACACACATACCCCCCTGCAAAGGAAGCCAGATCATGAAACGCCAACTTGTTTTGAGTATTGCCCTGACCCTGATGGCTAGCGGTAGCGCCTTCGCCCGTTCCCAGGCTCAACACCCGCTGGATCGCGTCACCAGCGCCGACAGCGTCGCTCCGTACAGCCAGAGCGTGGCCCGTGACGGCGCCGAACGTCAGCTCAACAGCGTTGCCCAGGACGGCGCCGAGCGCCAGCTGAACAGCGTTGCCCAGGATGGCGCGGAACGTCAGCTCAACACCGTTGCCCAGGATGGCGCCAGCCGCCAGTTGAACACCGCGGGCTAAGCGCTGTTCCAGCCCGAACAAGCCCGGCACTGGTTGCCGGGCTCGGCTTTTTTGGGCCTACCGGCCTGATTTCCACGGCCGTTCTGGCCAACCTCTATCACCATTGCCTCAGGCAGACTTGGCCCCCGCCACAGCCGGGCAGGTGCTCGTGTGGTCGTTCACCCAGTGGTTGATGGTGCCGGCGATGGTCATGGCCAGGCGGTCGATCAGTTGCTGGTGGGCCAGCACCAGCTCATTCAGCCCTCCGCTGGAATCTTGTCGCAGCAGCGTGGAGCAGGTCAGGCTGCGCCGCTGCGGGGTGCCGGGGTCCGACAGGCCCAGGCTCCACACCACATCCACCAGCGCATACTGCCCCAGCACGGTTTCGAAGCGCCGCACATCGGTGCGCAGCGACAACACCGCAACCCCGGGCGCGCGCGGCAGGCCAGCGACGTCCCGGGTGCCCAGGCGCTGTTCCAGGCGCTGGGTCAGCGCATCGTGGAACTCGTCGGCCAGGGGAGCGCCCCAGCGGTCGCCTTCCAGTATCGCCAGGCTACCCTGGCCCTGGCGCACCACCAGCTGCGGTTGATCGACCTGCACCGGCATGCGCACCTGCTGCATTTCGAACTGGTAGGCCGGCGCGCTCAGTGGCAACCGGTCGGGCACCGCCTGTGGCGCCAGCAGCGTGTAGTAACCGGTGGGCGCCGAGGCGCACGCGGCGAGCAGGGCCAGCGGGGCGAACAGCGCCAGGGCGCGTAGGGGCTTGGCTTTCATCGGGCTTCGGATTCCCTGGAGGTCGGTGAACTGGAGCGGTAGGCATCGGGTTGCCCTTCACGGGTTCGCCCGCGGATCAAGGACTCAGGATGGCGCCCGAGGTAATCGGTCAGGGCCCGCACAGACTTGGCAGTGCGTTCCACCTCGCCTAGCGCATCGCCTAGTTGCTGGCGCTGCGGCGAATCCTCGCCGAGGGTCTGTTCCGCGGCGGCCAGGGTCTTGCGGGTCTGCTCGAGGGTGTCGTTAAGCTGCGGCAGCATGCGCGTATTGACCTGTTGCAAGGTCTTGTTCATTTCGCCCAGGCTGCCCGCGAGGTTGGTGGCTATCTGGTCCATCGGCAGCTTGCTGAACTTGTCCACGATCGCCTGCAACTGCTCTTGCAGCTTGTCCAGGCTGCCCGGTACGGTCGGGACCAGCAGCGGCCGGGCGGCGGTGTCGAAATTCACCGGCGGCGCCTTGGGGATGAAATCCAGCGAAATATACAGCTGCCCGGTGATCAGGTTGGCGGTGCGGGCCTGGGCGCGCAGGCCCTGCTTGACGAACGCGGCCATCAATTGCGCCGAGCGGGCGTCGTCTTCGGCGCCCCACTGGGACAGGATCTTCTCGTGGGCCTTGCCCAGGCGGGCAGGGTAGATCACCGCGCCGACCATGGTGGGGAAGGTTTTTTTGTCCAGGTCGTAGTCCAGGTCCACAGACACCACCCGGCCCAGGTTCACCCCGTGGAATTCAACCGGCGCATTCACCGCAAGGCCCCGCAGCGCCTGGTCGAAGCGCATGCGGATGTACCGCGGCTCGCCGTCGGGCGGTGCCAGGGCCGAGTCTTGGTCCCGGTAGAGTTCGTAGCGGGCGTGTTCATCCGCCGGCGTGGCGTCCGGGCTCCAGCGCGGCTCGACGAAGGCGATGCCCCCGGCGAGGATCGCCGACATCGACTGGGTATTGACCTTCAGCCCATTGGCACCAAGGGAGACGTCCACGCCGCTGGCATTCCAGAAGCGCGTGTCGGAGGTGACGAACTTGTCGCTGGGGGCGTTGACGAACACTTCCAGGTCTACGCCCTTGCCATCGTCCGCCAGGGAATAAGAGATCACCTGGCCGACTTGAATCCTGCGGTAGTACACCGGCGAGCCGATATCCAGCGACCCAAGGTCGTCGGTATGCAGGTTGAAGCGCCGGCCTTGCTGGCCATAAGTGATCGGCGGCGGCGTTTCCAGCCCGACGAAATCCTTGCGGGTGTCTTTCGACGAACCGGCGTCGGCCCCGATGAAGGCCCCGGACAGCAGCGTGTCCACGCCGGTGATCCCCTGTGCGCCGATCCTCGGGCGCACCACCCAGTAGATCGAGTCCGCCGCGGTGAAGCTGGAGGCGGACGCATTGAGCGCGATGCTGGCGATCACGTGGGTGCGGTCCGGGGCCAACTCGATGTCGGTCACCCGGCCGATCACCACGTTCTTGTACTTGACCTGGGTCTTGTTGGCTTCCAGGCCCTCGGCGGTCTGGAACTGCACGGTGATCTGCGGCCCGGCCGACAGGGTGTCGTGCACCAGCATCGAAAGCCCTACCAGGGCGGCGGCGATCGGTACCAGCCACACCAGCGACACATTGAAGCGGCGCTTGCGCACGGTAGGGGTGGGTACCTCACCTGGCGCGGCAGGGTGTCCTTGCTCAGTCATCATCTACCTCTGCGTCCCAGATCAACCGGGGATCGAAACTCATGGCGGCAAGCATCGTCAACACGACCACCAAACCGAAAAACAGAATGCCAAGCCGGGGCTCGATGGAACTGAGCGAATGGAACTGCACCAGGGCCGCGACCAGCGCGACCACCAGCACGTCCAGCATGGACCAATAACCGATCAGCTCGATAAAGCGGAACAACTTCGAGCGCTCGCGCATGGCCCAGCGACTGCGCTTGCGCACCGTTACCAGCAGCAGGCCAAGGGCGAAGAACTTCAGGCAAGGGACCACCACGCTGGCGAAGAAGATCAGCAGGGCGATGTCCCAGGAGCCGCCTTTCCAGAACTCGATCACGCCACTGATGATGGTGTTTTCGCTGGCATTGCCGAACATGTTGGTGTGCATGACCGGCAGCAGGTTGGCCGGGATATAAAGGATGAGCGCGGCCACCAGGTAGGCGCAGGTGCGGGCCAGGCTGTTGGGCTTGCGCCGATGCAGCGCCGACTCGCAGCGCGGGCAGCGGTCGGTGGTGTCGGCGCAGGCGCCGCCGCATACATGGCAGAGCAGCAGCCCGGCCTCGGCGGCATAGGGCAGGCGATTCACCGCAACCGCCCGGCGAAGTCGGCCCACAGGTAGCGCACGTCCCGGCCACTGATGGTAATCAGCAGCACGGTCAGCATTGCCAGTGCCCACAGGCCCACGCCAGGGTGAACGTCGAGCATGCCGCCAAGCTTGATGATCGCCACCAGGATGCCCAACAGGCAGACCTCGAGCATGCTCCAGGGGCGCAGATGCTCGAGCGTTCGCATGCACAGGCGGAAGGCCGGGGCCACTCGGCCCCAACAGGCGAAGCCCAGCACCCAGCACAGCAACGCGACCTGCAGCAGCGGCGCCAGGATGATGGTCAGCCCGGTGACCGCGGCCATGGGCGTGATCCGGCCATGGTTCAGTGCCTGCACCGACTGCAGCAAGGTCGCCGCATTGCTCAGCCCCTCGAGGCTGATGCCGATGACCGGAAACGCGTTGGCGAAGACAAACAGGATGGCCGCGGTCAGCGCCAGGGCGAAGTGCTGCTGCACCGATAAACGCCGGGCGCGTTCGAGCACCGCGCCACAACGGTCGCAGGTCGAAGCCTGGCCACGATGCAACGCCACTGGGCGATACAAGGTGTCGCAGTGTTCGCAGATCAGCCAGTGGGGGGCGTCGGTCATGGTGCTGGAAGGTGGCGCGCGGCGGGTCGATGACATGGGGGTGCATTCTCGTCAAACTGCTGCGCCCTGTCCATCGCGGGCCGTGGTTAGTGCTTGGAAAGCGGCGCCGCGGAAAATATCCCGGCGCGCTTCAGGTTCCGTGGTGGTTCGCACGGTGCAACCCGTGGCAGCGCGGCTCGCCGACGACAGGCGTTACACGGGGCTGCGTGGGATCGCGGCAAGCCCGGTTAAGGCCCTGACGGTAAGAACTTCAGCGCCACCCGCGCCTGAGCAGGTGCCGCAGGCCCTCCAGCACCAGCACCGCCACCGCCGCCCAGATGGCCGCATAAGTCGGCCACTGCTCGGCGGTGATGGTTTCACCCAGCAGCAGCGACACGGCCACCAGCAGCACCGGCTCCACGTAGCTGAGCAGCCCGAACAGACTGAACGGCAGCTGCCGGCTGGCGACCACATAGCTGACCAGCGCCAGCGCGCTGATCACCCCAAGGCCGGGGATCAGCCCCCAGAGCGCTGGATGCTGGGCCAGGTCCTGCGCGGACAACGGCCCGGTGATCACGAAATACAGTGCCGCCGGGGTCATCAGCGCCATGTCGGTCCATAGCCCGCCGAGGTGATCGGTGCGCAAGCGCCGGCGCAGGATGAAGTACAGCGGGTAGCCAAGGGTGACCAGCAAGGTTTCCCAGGCGAAGCTGCCATGGCGCAGCAGTTCGTGCCCCACTCCCAGCGCGGCCAGGATCACCGCCAGGGTTTGCGCCCGGGACAGCGATTCGCCCCACAGCAGCTTGCCGGTCAGCACCATGGCCAAGGGCAGCAGAAAGTAGCCCATGGACACTTCCAGGCTGCGCCCATGCAGCGGCGCCCAGAGGAACAACCACAGCTGCACCCCCATCAGGCTCGCCGTGGCCATGGAGCCGGCCAGGCGCACCGGTTTTTGCGCGATCCGCCGCAGCACGCCCGCCGCCAACCGCCAGTCCCCGGTCAGGAGCAGGAACAGCGTCACGCAGGGCAGGGTCAGCAGCATCCGCCAGCCGAACACTTCCTCGCCGCTCAAGGGTTGCAGCAGCGAGGTGTAGTAATAAAGCAGGGCAAACAGTGACGATGCCAGAACGGATGCAGCGATACCTCGGGACACACAGAACCTCTTGTTGGAACGCGGCAGAACAGGGCGGGGGCGGCACGTTACCCCAGCTCGGCGGCCGACACCAGCGGCACCGGCACGCGGTGCAGGCGGCATGCCCGCACATGGCTAAGGAAAACATCCGCCGGCATAGGCCGGGCGAACAGATAACCCTGCAGGTACCCCACGCCGTGGCCGGCGAGGTAGCGCTGCTGCTCCTCGGTTTCCACACCTTCGGCGACCACCCCCAGCTCGAGCTTGGCGCACAGCTCGATAATGCTGTCCAGAATATGCCGGCTCAGGGCCTGGCTGCCGATCATGGCCACGAAGCTCTGGTCGATCTTCAGGTAATCCACACGGAACTGGTGCAAATAAGACAAGCTCGAGTGGCCGGTGCCGAAGTCGTCCAGGGCGATCCGCACGCCCATGGCCCGCAGGCGGCCGAACAGCTCGAGGGTCTCCGGCGCCGGGGTGACCAGCTCGCGCTCGGTAAGCTCCAGCACCAGTTGAATCCGCCCCGGCGGGAACATCGCCAGGAAGGCCTCGCAGTCCGCCACCAGCGATGGGTCGCGGCAGTGGGCGGCGGCCACGTTGATACCCACATGGAAGCCGTCTTCGAGGCTGTGCGCGACGGGCGCGAGCGCCGCCGCGGCCTGACGCATCAGGCTACGGGTCATCGGCACGATCAGCCCGCATGCTTCGGCATATGGAATGAACAGGTCCGGGCGCACCAGGCCATCGCGCGGGTGGCGCCAGCGCATCAACACCTCGGCCCCGGTGCAGGCGCCGTCGGTGCTGGCAACCACGGTTTGGAAGAACGGCACGAACTCGCCTGCATCGAGCGCCCGCCCGAGCTCTTGCCGTGGCGAGCCCGCGCGGCGCTGCTGTCGGTAACAAACCACGCCAGCGGCCACGCCAAGTGCAGCCAACAGCGCCAGGGTAGGGTACCCGCCAAGCAAGCGATGCCAGGGCGCTGGCTGGTCGTAGCCGGCGTAGACGCTGAACGGGTAGCGGCCAGAGGCCGCCTGCGCCTGGCCTGAAGCGAAGCGGGGGAGCGGCGCGCTGTCCACCAAGCCTTGCGCGGTCATCCAGGCCGGGCCCACCTGCAACAGCATATGGGCATCCGCTTCGGCGGCGGCCAGCGCATTGGCCAGGTGCTGGCCGTCCACGGTGGCCAGTGCAGAACCGCCCGCAGCGGCTTCTCGATAGACCAGCAACGGGCGCCCGGGCGTAACCGCGTCCGCCGCAAAGAGGCGCAAGCGGCCATCGGTGTAGTTCTCGAGGCTGAAGCCCTCGTCGAACGGGCCGTACAGCGAACTGCAATACAAGCGGTTCGCCGCTACCAGGCTGGTGGAGCGAACGTAGGGGTTGCGAGTGACCTGCTCACGCAGTGGCAGGGTTGCATCGGCGCAGTCCACGCCTGCCAAAGGCGCCAATGCGCGGGCGGCGTTGGCGGCGTTATCGAGGATGGTGGTCACCTGTTGCACAGCCAGGGTGACCTCGCGCGCGGATTGCGCCTGGAGGCTGCGTTCAGCCTGCCAGGCAAGCAACGGCAGGCCGAGAATCAGTGGTAGCAAGGCGACCAATAGCACCCACAGCCATTGGGTGATTCCTTGCGGTGTGCGTGGCAACATTCCAGGCTCCTGGGCGCGGGGTTGGCTAGATGGTGGCTAGCGTCACGGCAACCCTGCGCCAGGTACGGCTACTGGGGCAGTCGATTGCTCGACGGCAGGCAGCAGCATAGACCCAGGGCCTGGCGGATCATTTCTTCTGTTCGTCTTTTTGTTGCATTTGCACCGAAGCTGGGGCGCTATCGGCGTTCTGTTGTGTCGTCTTTTTTTCACTGCTGTCGAAACAGCCTGCCAGCATTACAAGACAGGTCGCCAGTGCGGCGGTGGCCAGGGTTTTCATAAGCGGTGCGCTCCAGTTGAAGGGTTCGCTACTCTGACCGGCAGCCGCCCGCATGGTTGCGGCGAAAAGGGCAGCGACAAATTCAATTACGCTGCGTAGAATCGATTTACGCATACAACAATAATCCCAGGCGGAGGCGTGCGCATGCACCCGTTCGGCTTTCAGCTCCTGCTCGGCGCTTACCTCGCCCGTAGTACCCGCGGCGTCTCTGGCGCGCCCCCCTTCGATCCTCGCTAAGCGTCGTTATTTCCATTCGCCACGAGATCACTGCCATGCCTGATATTTTCGAAAACCCCATGGGCCTGATGGGCTTCGAGTTCATCGAACTTGCCGCGCCGACCCCCAACACCCTCGAGCCCGTGTTCGCGATGATGGGTTTCACCCACGTCGCCAATCACCGTTCCAAGAACGTGAAGCTGTACCGCCAGGGCGAGATCAACCTGATCCTCAACAATGAACCTCACAGCGTAGGTTCGTACTTCGCCGCCGAGCACGGCCCGTCGGTCTGCGGCATGGCGTTCCGCGTGGCAAACGCCCAGCAAGCCTATGCCCGGGCGCTGGCGCTCGGTGCCCAGCCGATCGACATTCCCACCGGCCCCATGGAGCTGCGCCTGCCGGCGATCAAGGGCATCGGCGGCGCGCCGCTGTACCTGATCGACCGCTACGGCGAAGGCAGCTCGATCTACGACATCGACTTCGTGTTCCTCGAAGGCGTGGACCGCCACCCCCAAGGTGCCGGGCTCAAGGTGATCGACCACCTCACCCACAACGTGTATCGCGGGCGGATGACCTACTGGGCAGGGTTCTACGAGAAGCTGTTCAACTTCCGCGAGATCCGTTACTTCGACATCACCGGTGAATACACCGGCCTGACTTCCAAGGCGATGACCGCCCCCGACGGGCTGATCCGCATCCCGTTGAACGAAGAATCTTCGCGCGGCGCCGGGCAGATCGAAGAGTTCCTGCTCAAGTTCAACGGCGAAGGCATCCAGCACGTGGCCTTCCTCACCGACGACCTGCTCAAGACCTGGGATGCCCTCAAGGGGCTGGGCATGCGCTTCATGACGGCGCCGCCGGCGACTTACTACGAAATGCTCGAAGAGCGCCTGCCCGACCACGGCGAGCCCACGGGCGAGCTGCGCAGCCGCGGCATTCTGCTCGACGGCGCCAGCGAAGCGGGTGATCGGCGCTTGCTGCTGCAGATCTTCTCCGAAACCCTGCTCGGGCCGGTGTTCTTCGAGTTCATTCAGCGCAAGGGCGACGACGGCTTCGGCGAGGGCAACTTCAAGGCCCTGTTCGAATCCATCGAGCGGGACCAGGTGCGCCGCGGCGTGTTGAGCACCGAGGCGAAGTAAGAAGGCGCCCCCACCGGTGCAATGCCGGTGGGGGCGGGGCGGGTCAGTAGGTGTACTTGAGGGTGGTCATCAGGTTGCGGGGTGCGCCGTAGACGCCATAGGCGCTGGCACTGGAAAAGTATTCCTTGTCGAAGACGTTGTTGAGGTTGACGGTGGCAGACAAGTGGTCATTGATGTCGTAACGCGTCATTAGGTTGACCAGCGTATAACTACCCTGGCTGTAGTTGCTTAGGTTGTAGCCGGTCTTGCTTTGCCAGTCGAAGCCACCACCGACCGTGAACTTGTCGAACTGGCCCGGCAAGCGATAAGTGGTGAAAGTCTTCACGCTGTTGCGCGGCACTTGGGTTACTTGACGACGATCATCGCTGTCTTCAGTCAAGGCGTACGCATAGCCCGCCGCTACCTGCCAGCCTGTCGCCAGTTCACCGTTGAGTTCCAACTCCAGGCCCTTGGTGGTGAAGCCTTGCTCGGACGTATAAACATAGGTGTTCGGGTCTAGGTTCGCGTAGTTGTCCTGCTCGGTCTTGAACACCGCCAGGCTGCCAGTCAGCAGGCCATCGTTGAAACTGCCCTTGATACCCGCTTCGTAGCTGGTGCCTTCTTCAGGCTCCAAGGGCTGGTTGTTCGCGTCGCGTACCCAGTAACCCTGTGGGTTGAATATCTTGGTGTAACTGGTGTAGATCGACCAGGTGTCATCCAAGGCGTAGACCAGGCCCGCATAAGGGATAAACACGCCGCTTTCGCGGTTTTGCGCCTTCGACTTGGTACCGTCCAGGCTGCTGGTGTCGATGCCACGTTTCCAGTCGAGCACGCGGCTGCCTAGGATCAAGCTCAAGTCGTCGTTCAGGTGGAAGCGCGAGGTCAGGTAGGCGGCGTATTGATATTCACGCGTGTCGCTCTCACCGGTTTTAGTAAATACCGGCGCGGCAGTGTGGCCGTCCCAGTGGTTGATATCCGGAATGGGGCCGGTGTCAACCCAGCTGGAACCATTGTATTGATTAGTGTTTTGTTCACTGAATTGCGACAGGGTGACGCCGGCGATCAACTCGTGCTCGCGCCCGAACAGCGAAAAGGGGCCTGTAAGGTAGGCATCAACACTGTCCTGTTGGGGTTGGGCTTTCCAGTGCGGTGCTGAAATAGAAGTGCCTGCCCCCGTGGCTTGATCAATGCCGGTGTTGTTCAGGTACGCGACAGTGCCATCGTATTTGTATTCGGTATGGTTGAACTCCAACTTGCCGCTCCAGCCATGGCTGAAGTGGTGTTCGACCGAGGCGAAGACGTTGTCGATCTGGTTATCGAAGTAAGACCAATCCGGCGCGTTGTTTGCGCTGCGCTTGAAGTCAAAGCGCTGACCGTTGCTATAAAACAATGGGAAGCCGTTGCGCAGAGGAGAATCAACGTTGTCGGTCAAGTGGCTGAAACCGAGGGTAAGCAGCGTGTCTTCGCTCAGGTCGAATTCGGTGATGCCGTAGAGTGTGCCGGTTTCCTGCTGGAAACGATCGACCCAAGAATGCTGGTTCTTGTAGTCCGCGACCAGGCGACCGCGTACGTTGCCCGCATCGTTGAGCGGCCCCGACACATCGAAGCCGGTGCCATAGCGATCCCAGCTACCGGCTTGGCCGGTGGCGCTGAACTGGAAGTCCTTGGTCGGGCGCTTGCGAATCAGGTTGATGGTCGCCGAGGGGGTACCCAGGCCACTGATAAGGCCGGTGGCGCCGCGCACGATCTCCACCCGGTCATACATTGCGGTACTGAGGCGGTAAGTGGCGAGCGAACTCGAGGTCGGTACGCCGTCGATCTCATAATTGTTGATGGCGAAACCGCGAGAATAGAAGGCATCGGTATCTGCACCTACGCCTTCGCGCACCACGGTGATCCCCGGCGTCGCATCCAACGCATCGGTCACGTTCTCCAACCGCTGATCATCTAACCGCTGTCGGGTCAGCACCGTTACCGTTTGCGGGGTTTCGGCCGGGGTCAGGTTCAGCCGGGTAGAGCTGCTGGAGGATTCGGTGGTGTAGGAACCGGTGCCTTCGGTGGTGGAGCCGGGCGCCTTGCCGGAAATGGTGACCGCTCCGAGTTCTACCACGTCGCGGCCCACGGAGGGCGCGGGGGTGAGGGTGATCATCCCGTTATCGACCTGGTAGCGCACGCCACTGCCCTGCAACAGCACCCCCAGCGAGTCGGCGGGTTCGGCGGTGGTGGCTACCGCATGCGAGCGCAAGCCGAACAGGCTGTCTGCCGAGTACACCAGTTGCACACCGGTCTGGCGGGCGAACTCGTTGAGCGCTGCCGTCAAGGACTGCGCGGGGATGTTCACCGCCACGGGCGCGGCCTGCGCGGTGAAGCCTGCGCCCAGCAGGGCCAATGCCAGGGCAGGGCGGGCCAGCCCGTTGCGCCGCAGCCCTTGGCGAATGCCTTGGGCCAGTTTCGAGCAGCGGATAGTGGGCGCTGTCATCAATCGTTTCTCCACGTGTTGCGTTCTAAGGTTGTGAGTGTTGGTCGTTCGAATGAGGTCGAGCCGGCTCAGGTAGGGCTCGGCACGGCCTCGGGGCTGCTGGCCACGGCCTGCTCGTCGATCAGCCGCCCGTGCTCCATGCGCACGCGGCGGTCGGCGATATGGAAGTAGCGGTCGTCGTGGGAGATCACGATCAGGGTCTTGCCCTGGCGCTTCAGGTCCGGCAGCAGCTCGGTGTAGAACAGGTGGCGGAAGGCCGGATCCTGGTCGGCGGCCCATTCGTCGAACACCAGGATGGGCCGCTGGTCCAGCCAGGCGTGCACCAGGGCCAGGCGCTTGCGCTGGCCGGTGGAGAGGTCGGTGGTGCTGAAATTGCCATCCTTGACCTCGACCTTATGGTCGATCTCCAGGCGCTTGAGGTAGCCCGCCGCCGCGGCCGGCACATCCACGTTGTCGCCCAGCAGGTCATCGAAGAGGAAGAAGTCCGCGAACACGGTAGTGAACAGCTGGCGGTAATCGTCGCGGCTGTTGGCGGTCACCGGCCGGCCATCGAGCAGGATCTGCCCGTCATGAGGGGCGTAAAGGCCCAGCAGCAATTTGATCAGCGAGGTCTTGCCACCCCCGTTGGGGCCAACGATGAACAAGATCTGCCCAGCCTCGAGCGTCAGGTTCAGCGGCCCCAGCACGAACGGCTGCGCCTCCCCAGCGGCGGGGTAGGCGTAGCGCACGTCGCGCAGCTCCAGTTGCCTGGGGGCGGGGCGATCCACTGCGGGCGCGGGATCGAGCAGGTTGGCTTCCGGGGTAGAGAAGCGCGCGCTGAGGTCGGCGATGCGGCGCAGGGCGATGCGGTTGCGGCTGATTAGCGGCAGCAAGCTGAGCACGCTTTCCAGCGGGCCTTTCATAAACAGCAGGGTCATCACAAAGCCGCTGAGCACGGCGCGGTCGCCATGCGCCCACCAGCCCTGCAAGGCCAGGGCCACGGCGATGACGATGAAGAACAGCAGCGACCCTAGCGTGTTGGCGGTGAGAAACACGTTGGCCGAGCGGATTTGCAAACCGCAGATCCGCTCTACCGTGGTGCTCAGTTGCTCGCGGAACAGGCGCTGCCGGCGCGGGCGATGCATGCGCAGCTCCTTGGCGCCCTCGGCCAGGCTGCGGTAGTACTGCTGCAGGCGGTCTTCGCCTTCGCGGGCCGCTTCGAAGCCGACGATGGCGCGCCCCCGGGCCAGGTACTGGATGGCGCTGCCGAGTACCACCGCCGCGGCGGTGACGCCGAACATGCCGAGCGAGAGGCTGGCCAGGTAACCCAGGCAACCCAGGGTCACGGTGGAAGCGATCACCAACTGTGGCAGGCCGAAGGCCAAGTCGCTGACGGTGTCGATGTCGTGCGTCAGCACCGGAATCAGCCGGTGGGTGCGGTAGCGCTCAAGTTGCTCGATAGGTGCGCACAGCACCTTGGCCCCCAGGCTCTGCCGCAGGTGGGCGATGACCTTCTGGCCCACATAGTTGGTGCCCAGGTTGCTCAGGATGGAACTGGCCAGCGCGACGGCGCAGAGCCCGGCGAAGGCCGCCAGCATGCCGCCGCCCACGCCGCCCTCGGCGTTGAGAATTCGGTTGATGGAGGTCAGCAGCGCGGTGACGGCGACACCGCCGACGGCACCTAGCACGATGGAGCCGGCCAGGACCTTCCAGAACGGCTGAAGGATTCTCAGCAACTCGCGATGAGCGCTGGCGGGTGGGGCGAACATGGCGATACCTCGGTGGGCTGTAACGAAGCGCCATGGGCCGGCGCGCGTGTTGCCCTGAAAACGAGGCAGCGAACGAAAAATTTAAGAAATATGGCGAAATGCCTGCGCGGCCCCTATGGGAGTAGGCCAAGCCTGCGAAAGCGCACTCACAGGCGGCTTGTTTTATTGCACCGTCGCCATTCCCAGGCTGCCCGGTCCCACGGGGGCGTGCCCCTGGTGGCGTTACAGCTCCCGCGCTACCCGAAAGCCGATCCAGTCGCCACGGTCCGTGGGGTAGGCGTTGTTGCGGTTGCCGGAGCGGGAGAAAATCGGCGGCTCGCCCCAGTCGTTGCCACGGATCTGCACCAGGTCGCACTGTGCTTCCATCCACGGGCTGCCATCGCTGGGCGCGCCCTTGTAGTCGTCGTGGGCGCAGTCGGCGACCCACTCGTACAGGTTGCCGTGCATGTCGTACACGCCGAAGGCATTGGGTGCGAAGCTGCCCACCGGCGACGTGTAGCTGTAGCCATCCGCCGCGCCGTAGGTGTTGGCGTGCTTGGCGATGCCATAGCCGGGGCCCGGGTCCATCGGGAATGGAAAGGGCCCGGTGCTGCCAGCGCGGGCGGCGTATTCGCGCTCTGCTTCGCTGAGCATCCGGTAGGGATGGTGGGTGTGCTTGCCGAGCCAGGCGGCATAGTGCTGCACGTCGTGGTAATCCACGCACACGGCCGGTTGCCGCGGGCCCTGCGGGTAGCGCGGCACCCCGGCCTTGCATTCGCGCCCCGGGCGGGTGTCACCGTCAGCCAGGCGGGTGCCACTCGCTTTCAGCCAGGCCCGCAGCTCGGCGGCGGTGACCTGGTAACGGCTGATGGCGAACGGGCGGGCGAAGGTGACCGTATGCTGCGGCCCCTCGTCGGGCTGACGCCCAGGCTCGTCCGCCGGGGTGCCCATGACGAAACTGCCCGCGGGCAGCACCACCATCTCGGGGCAGTCCTTGCAGTCCTTGAACACCTCACCGGGTTGACGGGTGGGCGCGGCCTGGGCGGTGGCGGCGGTGAGCAGCAGCGCCGCCAGGGGCAGGGCAGGTAACAGGGGCATAAGGGGCACTCGTTCGCGGGTGTTAAGAATCAGGTGAGCATCGGGGCCAGCCTGCGCATCAGCACATCCAGCTCGGTTTCGTCGTTGAGCAGCCCGGGTGCCAGGCGCACCACCGGCCCAGCGTCGCGTTCCACCGCGTCGGCCAGCACGCGCTGCGCCAGCAGATGGTCCGCCACGGCATCGCAGCCGCGCCCGCGCACCCGGAAGAACGTGAACCCGCTGGACAACGCCGCCGCGCGCGGCGTCACCAGCTCCACCTTCGGGTATTGGGCCAGGCGTGCCTTCAGGTCGGCGTTGAGCTGGTGAATCCGTGCCTGCACCTGGGCCTTGCCCAGCGCCAGGTGCAGGTCGAACGCGCTGCCCAGCGCCAGGCGGTGCTCGAAGGCATGGTAGCCGCCGGGGGTCATGGTGGTGCCGAAGCTGTCGTCGCGGCTGAAGGTGGGCACGGTCGGCACCAGGTGGTCCGGCATCTGGCCCTGGGCGCCGATGATCACCCCGGTGCCACGTGGGCCGAACAACCATTTATGGGTGCCGGCAATAAAGTAGTCGCAGCCGAAGTCGGCGAAGTTGGCGTTCTCCACGCCGAAGCCGTGCACGCCATCGACCACGTAGATCAGCCGGTCCGCCTCGTCGCGGTCGCGGTTGGTGTCGCGCACCAGCGCGGCAATCTCTTGCATTGGCAACTTCACCCCGCTGCCCGAATGCACCCAGGTCAGCCCGAGCACGCGGGTGTCCGGGCGCAGGGCGGCCTTGAGGTTGCCGACGATTTCGTCCACCGACGCCTGCGCGGCGCTACGAAACAGCGGCACTTCGCGCAGGCGCGTGCCCATCAAGCGCTGGCGGTAGGCGAGGCGGGTGTAGGTGGCGTAATGCTCGTGGGCGGAGGTGAGGATCTCCTTTTCCGCTGGCACCACCAGCCCGCCGTAGATCGCCGCCAGGCCATCGCTGGTGCTGCCGGTGAGCGCTACTTGGCCTGGCGTTACGCCGAAGTAAGCACCCGCACGGGCGCGCACCTGGTCTTCGTACTGCCAGATCTCTTCACGGTGCCAGTCCACCGCTTCGGCCGGGTTGCGGTTGAAGCGCTGGCGCAGCTGGTCGATTGCCTGCTGGACCGGCCGCGGGTGGGAGGCGAGCAGGAACAGCGTCATGTGCAGATAGCGCGGGTCCAGGTCGAACTGCGCGCGCAGCGCTTGCCAGTCGCCAGGCGCGGGCGGCGTTAACCCGGCCGCGGCCGATGCACCAGCTCCGGCACCGAACCAGGGCGCGGCGGCGAGAAGGCCTGCGTGCTTAAGGAAGCTGCGACGGTCAGTCATGACGGGCCACCGCTTGCACCTGTTGCCAGGCGCGGAGGAAATTGCCGCCCCACAGCTTGGCGATGTCGGCGTCCGAGTAGCCGCGTTCGATCAACGCGGCGGTCAGATTGCGGGCTTCGCTGACGTCCTTCCAGCCCTGCAGGCCGCCGCCGTCGTTGAAGTCTGAGCTGATGCCCACATGGTCGATGCCGACCTTCTTCACGGTGTAGTCGATGGCATCGAGGTATTGCCCGAGGGTCGCCTTGGGGTCTTCCTCGAGCAGGGCATACAGCTGGCTGGCGTAGGCGCCGAAGCGCGCTTGCGGCCAGATGGCAATGATCGGGTCGCCAGGCATCAGGGCGTTGTCCAGGCCGGCCAGGGGCGGCAGGGCGAACTGCTCGCGCAGGGCGTTGAGCTTGCCCAGGGTCGCCGCGCTGGGCGGGCGCAGGTAGCCCGAAAAACCTACGACCTGGATCACCCCGCCGCTGTTGGCGATCAATTGCAGCTCGTGGTCGGAGAGGTTGCGCTTGATGTCCACCAGCGCCCGTGGCGCTGAGTGAGAGGCCACGATAGGCGCGCGGGTCAATTGCGCCACCTGCTCCAGCGCTTGGGTGCTCATTTGCGACACATCGATCACCACGCCCAGGTCGTTGAGCCGGGCCACGGCCTGGCGGCCCAGCGGCGACAGCCCGCCAAGGGCGTCGGGTGAGTCGTTGAAAAACGGCAGGGGCCGCGACGAGTCGGCCCAGGCGTTGTTGCCCACATAGTTGAAGCCGAACATGCGCATGCCGCGGGCATGCCAACGGTCCAGCGCGCTCAGGTCGTCCCCCAGCGGGTAGGCGTTGAGCAGGCTCATCACGATGGCGAACTTGCCCTCCATGGCGAGCCGGCGAAAGTCCTCGGGCGAATAGGCGAACCCGACCTGCTCGGGGAAGTCCCGCACCATGCCGGTGAGAATGCGATAGCGGCTTTCCTGCTGTTCGCGCGCTTCCTCGACGAAGCCCGGGGTGGGGTGATGCGGCGCATTGGGCCCGTTCCACAGTTCGGGCCAGCCGAAGATCGCCAGCGCCGCGCCAGAGAGCCGCCCGCGCCCGGCCTTGACCAGGTCGAACTGGCCGGGGCCGTCCCGGTCGGCTTCCGCGCCCTGGGTGCCGAAGTCCAGCGGCACGGTGATCCGGCTGTCGAAGGCGATGATGTGCTCGTGCAATTCCCGGGCGTGGGCCATTACCGAGGGCGCGTAGCCCTGCGGGCTGGGCCAACGGGCCCAGGCCAACGCCGCGGCGATGGCAACGATCACAACTAGCAGGGCGGTCAATATCAAGGCTTTGGCGCGGGGTGGACTCATGGCCGTCTCGGTCGGGTGTGCGGATGCCCAGCCCGGCTCGCCGGCGTGCTGGTGTGGGAAGGAACGAGCCGGTGACGGGGGAATTTAACCGTGCTGCCGCGGCGGCCGGTAAATTTGCGCGCCAGGGCTACGTTCTTGCGGGATGACCGCCGCACAGAGGCTCGAGCCAGGGCATGAAGTTTTCTCGACGTACCTTCGTCAGCGCCCTGGCGCTCACCGGCGCCGCCGCGCTGCCCGCGGGCGACATGGCGCGCCGTCGCCTGGCGCTGGACCCACCCGCCAGCCCCGACGAAGCCAGCCTTGACCTGGCGCCCACCGCCCTGGCGCGCTTCGGTGACCGCCTGCGCGGGCTGTGGCGGATCGAGCTGCTCGGTGTGCCATTGCCGGGGTTGCCGGCAACAGGCGCAGAGATGGTGCTGGACGTGGCGCCTCAGGGGCGGGCCCTGCAAGGGTTCATCGGTACGCCAGCACAGCTGCGGGGCGTTGAACCGCCGCCCTACCGCGTGCTCGGCGATCTGCCTGGCGAGGAGGGGGGGGCGGTAAGCTGGCGCGTTTACCCTGGCACCGGCATCGTTCCCGCCTATGAAGCACAGGCGGTGTTCGATGAGGTGTGGGACAGCGCCGCCAACACCGGCGCGGGGAGCCTCAGTGGCCGTCTGCTGCCGCTGGCCCGGCCACTATCGGCCGAACGGCTGCCGGACGCCTTCGTCGCCACCAAGCGCGCATTCCCCCTGGCGCGGGAGCGCATCGGCTTGAGCTCACCGCTGCTGGCCGAGCTTATCGCGCCCCGGCACCGGCTGTTCCACCAGCTGTGGCACGCCGCCCGAGACAAATGGCACCGGCTCAGCCCGGCCCAGCGCAACGCCCTGCGCGGCGTGGGCTGGCAGCCCGGGCCGCTCGACCACGAGCGTGATGCCCGGGGCCCGTTGAAGGACCGTAACGGCTCGGGCGTGGATTTTTTCTTCATGCACCGGCGCATGCTGCAACAGGCCCGCGCGCTCCAGCCGCTGCCCGCCTGGGAGCGCCTGCCGGCGCCCTGTGCGCCCTTGCAGCATGACCGTGCAGGCTTCGTCCGTTACCTGGATAACCTCGATGGCTTCTCGGTGCCTCCGGCCTGGGTCGCCGCCGATGACGACGAGTACAGCCAGTGGCTGTGGGGTTTGAAAAGCGAGGCGGCCTACCATGCCAACTTTCTGGTGTGGGAATCCCGTTACCAGGACCCCGCCTACCTGGCCACGCTGACCCTGGGGCAGTTCGGCTCCGAGGTGGAGCTGGGCATGCACGACTGGCTGCACATGCGTTGGGCCTCGGTCACCCGCGACCCGTCCAGTGGCGCCGCGGTCACCAGTGACCGTACCCCGAGCGATTTCAGCCCACGTTGGTTCGGGCCGGAAAACGACTTCCTCGGTGACCCGTTTTCCTCCCATGTGAACCCGGTGTTCTGGTACTTCCACGGCTGGATCGACGCGCGCATCGAAGACTGGTACCGCGCCCATGACCGTTACCATCCCGGGGAAGTGCGCCGGCTGGAATGGCAAGGCGTGCCCTGGTTCGCGCCTGGGCGCTGGGTAGAGGTAGACGACCCCTGGCTGGGCCCGGCGACCCACGGCTGCGGGTTGTCCGACCTGCAAGCCGCCAGCGCCGACGTGGCCCTGGACGTGGAAACCATGAAGCTGGCCTTGCGCGTGGTGTTCAGCGAAGAAAACACCTTGGCCCGCTGGCTAGACCGCTCCCCCCCGCGCCCGTGGTACGCAAGGCTCCAGCCCTAGCAGCCCGGCTCGCCGCCGACCGGGCGCAACGCGGGCGAGACGTTGTCGCGGGCAGTCTGGCTGGTACGGGAGAGGGCTTGGTGCCCGTAGCCCGGCTCGCCGGCAACCGGGCGCAACGCGGGCGAGACGTTGCCGCGGGCAGTCTGGCTGCCACGGGAGAGGGCTTGGTGCCTGTATCAGCCCGGCTCGCCGGCAACCGGACGCAACGCGGGCGAGACGTTGCCGCGGGCAGCCCGGCTGCCACGGGAGAGGGCTTGGTGCCTGTATCAGCCCGGCTCGCCGACGCCCGGACGCAACGCGGGCGAGACGTTGTCGCGGGCAGCCCCAGCTGCCACGGGAGGGGGTGTACGCCGCCTTGCCGCGACGGGCGCCTGTAAATTTCTCAACCAGGCCTTCGTCAGTTGCACATAGCACCCGCGCCGCCGGGTAACTGCCCATCGCTTAGAGGATTCGTGCATGACCGCCTTCAACGCTGCGCCCTACGATGTCGTCGGCATCGGCTTCGGCCCCTCCAACCTGGCGCTGGCCATTGCCTTGCAGGAGCAGGGCGCGGCGCGGGGGCACCACTATCGGGCGCTGTTCCTGGACAAGCAGCAGGACTACCGCTGGCACGGCAACACCCTGGTGAACCAGAGTGAGCTGCAGATTTCCTTCCTCAAGGACCTGGTGACCCTGCGCAACCCCACCAGCCCCTACAGCTTCGTGAACTATCTGCGCGAAGAAGGCCGCCTGGTGGACTTCATCAACCTGGGCACCTTCTACCCCTGCCGGATGGAGTTCAACGACTACCTGCGCTGGGTCGCCGAGCGCTTCGCCAGCCAGGCCGCCTACGGGCACACGGTCACGGCGGTGGAGCCGGTGGCCGGCGCCAACGGCATCGACACCCTGCGCGTGCACAGCGTGGATGCCCAGGGCCGCGAGCAGCAGCAATTGACCCGTTCGGTAGTGCTGAGCACCGGCGGCACGCCGCGTATTCCGCAGCAGTTCGCCCACCTGCGCGGCGATGCCCGGGTGTTCCACCACGCCCAGTACCTGGAGCGCATGGCACAGCAGCCGTGCACCCGCCACGAGCCGATGCGCATTGCCGTGGTCGGTGGCGGGCAGAGCGCGGCCGAGGCGTTCATCGACCTCAACGACAGCTACCCCTCGGTGCAGGTGGACATGATTCTGCGCGCGGCGGTGCTCAAGCCCGCCGACGACAGCCCCTTCGTCAACGACATCTTCTCTCCGGCCTACACCGACCTGGTTTTCAACGAGCCGGACAGCGAACGCGAGCAACTGATCGCCGAGTTCCAGAACACCAACTACTCGGTGGTGGACCTGGGCCTGATCGAGCGCATCTACGGCATTTTCTACCGTCAGAAAGTGGCTCGCCAGGCGCGCCATGGCTTCCTCTGCCGCCGTCACATCGAGCGCGGTGAAGCTTCGGCCGAGGGTATCGAACTCACCCTGCGCGATACCGCCACCGGCGACATTCACCGCCAGCGTTACGACCTGGTGATTCTCGCCACGGGCTACGAGCGCACCTCCCACCGCCAGCTGCTGGCACCTCTGCTGGAAAGCCTGGGTGACCTCAGCGTAGGTCGCGATTACCGAGTGCAAGCGGCGCCGCAGCTCAAGGCGGCGGTCTACCTGCAAGGCTTCAGCCAAGCCAGCCACGGCCTGAGCGATACGCTGCTGTCCGTGCTCCCGGCGCGGGCCGAAGAGATCGCCACCTCGTTGTTCGAGTATTGGCAGGCCGGCGCGCGCCAGCCGCAAGCGCTCGCCCGGCAGACGGCCTGAACCATGGCCAGCCTGTCGTTGCCGTGCCCGAACGGCCATACCCTGCACCTGGACCTGAGCGCTGGCACCCTGGCCCTGGACGATGGCTCGCTGGCACGCCGGGAGGGCGACACATGGCGCCTGAGCGCCGCCGCGGAGCCCGTCCTGGCGGTGTGGGCGTTGGCTTACAGCTGTTTTGCCGCGGACGCGGGCTGCCAGGCCATTACTCTGCGGCTGGCGCAGGCGCCCGCCGCGCTGCTGCAGCAAGGCCTGTTGCACCCGGCCGAGGCGGGATGCTGGCACCTGGAGCGCGCTGCCTTCTGGCAGGTGCCATCGCCATGGCTGCGCACTGCCGCCAGCAACGGTTATCCGTTGCGCCCGGTGATCAGCGACGGCCGCCGCCACCCGCGGCGGCCGCCCAAGCCCAGCGGCGAGGTGTACCGGCGCTTTGACGCTGCCCTCGGCAGCTGGGTGTCGCTGCGGGTGCTGGACCGCGACCTGGACCTGGCCCTGTTCCACCGCTGGCAGAACCATCCCCGGGTGGATGCGTTCTGGAACGAAGCCGGCAGCTTGGCGCAACACCGCGCCTATCTCGAGCGCCAGGCCGCCGACCCCCATGCGTTCAGCCTGATCGGCTGCTTCGACGATGAACCGTTCGGCTATTTCGAAGCCTACTGGGCCAAGGAAGACCGCATCGCGCCCTTTTACGCCGTCGACGACTACGACCGCGGCATTCATATGCTGGTGGGCGAAGAGCACCATCGCGGCCCGCACAAGATCCAGAGCTGGCTGCCCGCCCTGGTGCACTATTTGTTCCTGGACGACAGCCGTACCCAGCGCGTGGTCGCCGAACCCCGCGCCGACAACGCCCGGATGATCGGTCATATGCAACGGCTGGGCTTCTGGCAGGAAAAGGAATTCGACTTCCCGCACAAACGCGCCGCCCTCATGGTGCAGAGCCGGGAACGGTTCTTCGACCGGTGTGGGTTGCGCTAAAGGCGGGCTCGGCGCCCCAGGAGCCCCATGCCCTAATGGATGGCCCATGAGGAGCCCATGCTCTACAAGGATGGCTCGTCAGGAGCCATGCCCTAAAGGGTCACCCCTGTGGGACCGGGCAACGCCCGGGAACCAAACGCTGCGGGAAGCTTGGCCGCCTGGTTCGCAGGCTAGCGCCAGCTCCCACGCCGTCATGCCGTCATGCCGCCACGCCTCCGCGCTCCGAGCCTGGCGCGTCGCCGCGTCGCCTGGTGCCTTAGTCCACCTCACCCCCTCCTATGGGACCGGGCAGCGCCCGGGAACCAAACGCTGCGGGACGCTTGGTCGCCTGGTTCGCAGGCTAGCGCCAGCTCCCACGCCGTCATGCCGTCATGCCGTCATGCCGTCATGCCGTCATGCCTCCGCGCTCCGAGCCCGGCGCGGCGCCGCGCTGCCTGGTGCCATGGGCACTTCACCCTCTGTGGGACCGGGCAACGCCCGGGAACCAAACGCTGTAGGAGGCTTGGTCGCCTGGTTCGCAGGCTAGCGCCAGCTCCCACGCCGTCATGCCGTCATGCCGTCATGTCATCACGCCTCCGCGCTCCGAGCCCGGCGCGGCGCCGCGCTGCCCAGTGCCATGGGCCTTCAGCCCCTGTGGGACCGGGCAACGCCCGGCAACCAATCGCTATGGGCCGCCCGGTCGCGAGTGCCGGTTCCTGCGCTATCAATCAGGGTGCCGATGCCGCTTCAACCATGCTTCCCGGGTGATTTCCCAGGTGTGCTTCTGCATCCATCCACACACGAAGCTGCCTTCCGCCGTGTCGACCAGGCGCATGCCTTCGCGCTCCGATACCCGGCGCGACGCGGCATTGCCTGCTGCCTTGGGCACCTGCATCAGCGGGCGCTTGAGCGTCACGAACCAATAGGCATTGATAGCCTCGCAGGCTTCGCGGATATAGCCCTGGCCTTGCCACGGCGGGGCCAACCAAAAGCCGCGATGATTCCCCGGCTGGTCGTACAGGCAAATGCTGCCGATGCGCTGCGCGGGTTCCTCGGCCAGGCGGATCATCCAGTGCCACTCGCTACCCTCGGCCATGGCCGGCAAGGCCTGGTCGCGGACGTAGGTCAGCGCCCCGTCGGCCGGGTAGGGCCAGGGCACGCGGCTGTCGAGATACCGCACGACCTCCCAGTGAGGGAACAACTGCTGGATCGCGGGCGCGTCCGCGAGCGCCAGCGGGGTGAGGATCAGCCGCGGGGTGTGGAAGGTGGGGAAATCGGGCATGGCGGGGTCCTTGCGAGCCATTGGTGCTGCGGCCTGGATAGACGTTTGATGCCGGTAAACGGCCGCTATAGTTGCAATAACATAGCGCTCTTTCCGATGATGCCGCGTTGATTTCCCCCACCGAAAAGGACATGCACTGTGAAAGTCAGCGCTCGCAACGTATTCAAGGGCACCGTTAGCCAGGTTCAAGAGGGCGCGGTCAACGCCGAGGTGGTGCTGGCATTGCCGGGGGGCGTGGAATTGGTGGCGACGGTAACCCTGACGAGCGTTCAGGCGCTTGCGTTGCAACCCGGCGCGGCGGCGGTGGCGTTGGTCAAGGCGCCCTGGGTGATGCTGATGACCGACGCGGACGACATCCAGCTGTCCGCGCGCAATTGCCTTGCAGGCACGGTGGTGAGCGTGACCGATGGGGCGGTGAATGCCGAGGTCGTGGTGGAGTTGCCAGGGGGCGCGCGGGTCTATTCCATCGTCACCCGCCAGGCCGTCGAGGAGCTTGGGCTGGCCCCGGGCGTTGCAGCAACGGCCGTGATCAAGGCCTCCCATATCATCCTGGGCGTGCCCAAATAACCCTGCTGGCGGGTTGAAGTCGCTGATCCGGGCGCCTCGGCTCGATCGAGCACGGGCGCCAGGCCTGCCTGCACCGGGGCTGGATGGCGAGCTACCGTCCCACTTGCAATTCTGCCAGCGCCTCGGCCTTGAGCCGGGCCAGGAGGTCGCTGCCACGCTCGCGCGGGTGAGGCAGCGCTACGGCCAGGCTACGGCGCACCGTGCCGGGGCGGTTGCCGATGACCAGCACGCGGTCGCTCAGGTACAAGGCTTCGTCCACGTCATGGGTGACCACCAGCAGGGCGATGCCATGGCGGCGGGCAAGCTGCAAGAGCAGGTCCTGAAGCTTGAAGCGGGTGAAGGCGTCCACCGCGCTGAAGGGTTCGTCGAGCAGCAGCACCCGTGGTTCGCCGTACAGCCCGCGGGCGATCGCTACCCGTTGCGCCATGCCACCCGATAGCGCCTTGGGCAGCGCGTGCTCGAAGCCGGCCAGGCCCACTTCGGCGATCAGCTGGCGCACCCGCGGGCGGTCGTAGCGATCATCGTCGGCGAAGCCGACGTTCTGTTCCACGGTCAGCCAGGGCATCAGCCGGGGCTCCTGGAACACGAAGGCGACATTGCCCGGCTGGCGGCGCAAGGTGCCGCGGTAGTCGCGGTCGAGCCCGGCGGCGATACGTAGCAGCGTGCTCTTGCCGCACCCGCTCTGGCCCAGGAGGCTGACGATCTCGCCTTCAGCCAACTGCAGGCGCAGCCGGCCGAGCACTGCCGTGTGGGCGAAGCGCTTGCTGTCCAGCCCAAGGTCCAGCAGGGGTGAAGGATGATCAATGGCAGTAGGCATCGCTTACGCTCCTGGGGCCTGCCCGGTGTAGGTATCGCGCCAGCCGAGCCAGCGCCGTTCGAGGGCCGCGAGCAGGCCATCGCTGAGCTTGCCGAGCAGCGCCAGTACGATGATCGCGGCGAGCACGATGTCGGGCCGCGAGGTTTCGCGGCCGTCACTGAGCAGGTAACCCAGGCCCTTGCTCGCCGCGATCAACTCGGCGGCCACCAGGAACATCCACGCCAGGCTCAGCCCGCCACGCAGGCCGGTGACCAGGCCGGGCAGGGCCGCAGGCAAGAGTATCCGGCGCACCAGCCGGCGGCGGTTGAAGCCGTACATCTGGCCCACCTCCACCCATTTGCGGTCGATGCCGCGGATGGCCGCCACCCCGTTGAGGTACACCGGAAAAAACGCCCCGATGGCGATCAGAACCACCTTCGAGGTTTCGCCGATGCCCAGCCACAGCAGCAACAAAGGCACCCAGGCCAGGCTCGGGATCGAGCGCAGGGCGGCCAGCGTCGGCTCCAGGTAGGCCTCGGCCTGGCGGCTAAGGCCGACCCACGCAGCCACGGCCAGCGCGAGGCTGGCGCCGAGGGTGAAGCCGCCGAGCACGCGCAGCAGGCTGGTGCCGATATGCCCCCAGAGCGGACCGTGCGCGAGATCGGCCAGGGTAAGGGCGATGTCGCTGGGCGGCGGCATCTGGTACGCGGGGATCCAGCCCAGCCGCACCACCGCTTCGAGCGTCGCCAGGATCGCCAGCGGAACCACCAGCCCCTTGCCACGGGCGCGCCAGCGCTGGCCGTGCGCCGGCAACGACAAAGCGTCGATGGGGGCCACGGCCAGGCGCTCGCTGTCGCCTTGGTTCATTGCTTGGCGACCGCCGTAGGGCCGAAGGCGGGGTCAATCAAGGTATCGATCACCTGGTTGACGTCCACCCCTTTGCGCACCAGCTCTTCGGCCACCAGGATCGGCGCCGCCCCCTTGGACGCGGCCACATCGGCGGCGGTCAGCCAGGGTTGGCTGAGGTCGGTACGGGACAGCTGCAGCTTGGCGACGTCCAGCGGCAGCTTGGATTCGTCCGCCAGCAACTGGGCGAAGTCTTCCGGGTGGGCCACGGCCCATTCCCGGGCTTGCTCATAGGCGGCGATCACGCTGTGCACCGCCTCGGGATGCACCTTGGCGTAAGTGTCGGTAACGCTCACCACGCCATAGCTGTTGAAGTCTTTGTTGCGGTACAGCAGGCGCGAGCCGGCTTGCAGTTGGCTCGCCGCCATGTGTGGATCGAGGCCGGCCCAGGCGTCCACTTCGCCCTTCTCCAGAGCGGTGCGGCCGTCCGGGTGCTGCAGGTGCAGCAGCTCCACGTCGCCTTTGTTCAAGCCTGCGGTGGCCAGGGCGCGCAGGGTGAAGAGGTAGGGGTCGGTGCCCTTGGTGGCGGCGATTTTCTTGCCCTTGAGGTCGGCCAGGGTCTTGAGCGGCGAGTCCTTCGGTACTACCAGGGCGGTCCATTCGGCGCGGCTGTAAACGTACACGGACTTGACCGGGCTGCCATTGGCGCGGGCCAGCACTGCGGCCAGGCTGGCCGAAGACGCGAAGTCCACCCCGCCGGTGTTCAGGTATTCGAGCGAGCGGTTGCTGCCTTGGCTGAATACCCAGCTGACCTTGGCCCCGGGAAACGCCTTCTCCACCAGCCCCAGGTGCTTGAGAGCCAGGCTCACTGGCGAGTAATAGGCATAATCCAGGCGTACCTCGCCAGGCGCCTGTTCGGCGGCGGCAAAGCTTGCGGTGCCCAGCGCCAGCACGAGCGCGGCCAGGGTACGGGAGGCGAAGGCAAGCGGGATGAAGGCACGGCGGCGCGGCGAAGCGAGCATGAAGAGGCGTCCAATTGGCGTGATCAAGGGAAGCCGAACCCAGGGGGATTCGAACGGCCCTAAAAGCTAATTGATCTAGATAACGCCGCGCTAATACCGTTTTTACATTAGCTCAGACGCGGTCGGTCTGAGTGCCGCGCCCTTGAGGCAAGCGCAGCACATAGGGGCCCGGCCCCGCCACCGCCAGGCCGCCGAACAGGATCAGCAGCAGCCAGGCGAACTGCCCCTCTTCGAGCGTCCACTCCGGATGCACGGCCACCAGCGCCACCAGCAGCACGCTCAGCAACGGCAGGCAGGCCAGCCGCGTGAACACCCCGGCGATGATCGCCAGTGGGCACAGCACTTCGGCGAACACCGCCAGGCCCAGGGTCAGCGGCGCGCCCAGGCCGAATGGATCTTCGATGCTCAACACCTCGCGCGACCAATGCAGCAGCTTGGGCAACCCATGCACGTGCAGCACCAACAGTGAACCGGCCACCCGCCAGAACAACAACGCCCAGGCCAGGTGGGGCGGCAGTGCAGGCGACGGGGCTGCGGAACGGGGCGCAAATCTCACGGCGATAGGTCCTTCAACGGCGGCGGTGGGCCTGCGTACTGTGCACTGCCTCGGCCAGGCGGTATTGGACCGTTGTGCTCAGCCTACGCCCCCCTGGCTGCTCGCGGGCTGGCTGTGGGGCCGGGAAAAGCCTGGGAGCGGCTTACGGGCCGGCCGCCCATGCAGGCAAGCGGTGCAGCGGCGCGAACGAGCACACCGGTGCAATCCTTGTGGGCTTGGCCCTCGCATACTGGCGCCCTATCTGCTTTAAGGAAGCGCACTCATGGCTGACCAACTGACCCCTCTGGCGAGCCCAGACACGGCCCAGGTTCCGGTGGAACCCAACGATGCAGTGACGCTGGTGATCCACCACAAGGTCCGCCGGGGCGAGCAGCAGCGCTACGAGGCGTGGCTCAAGCGCACGGTCAAGGCAGCGCGGGCGCAGCCGGGCCACTTGGGGGTGAATGTGATCCGGCCGGCGGCCGACAGCCAGGTGTTCACCTCGGTGCTGCGCTTTGCCAGCGTGCAGCAATTGCAAACCTGGATCGATTCGGCCGAACGCCATGCGCTGGTCGAAGAAGTGCTGCCCTTGCTCGACGGCGGCGACCACCCGCTGGTGCACAGCGATCCGGAATTCTGGTTCACCCCGGCCAACGGCGCGGGCAAGCAACCGCCCCGATGGAAACAGGCCGTGGTGAGCTATGCAGTGATCCTGCCGTTGTCGATCCTGGTGCCGATGCTGTGGCATCCGGTGTTCCTGCGCTACCCGGTGCTGGGCGGCATGCTGCCCAGCAACATGCTCATCACCGCGTGCATCGTGGTCTCGGTGATCCTGATCATGCCCAACGTCACCCGCTGGCTCGCCGGCTGGCTCACCGCAGACTAACGCCCGCCTGCTCGAATGCCAGCGCCAGCCGCTGCGCCAATTCGGCGGCCTGCTCGGTGCTGGCCACATTGGTAAAGCCCAGCAGCAATCCCTGCGTGGATGACGCTGCCTGATACCAACCGGATAACCCGTGCACTGCCAGCCCTAGTGCCCGGGCGGCCTTGGCGATGGCGTGGTCGTCGAGGCCGGGGCCGAGCCGAGCCAGCACATGCATGCCGCCCGCTTGGCTGTCCACCTGTAGCCGAGGCGCCAGCGCGGCATGCAGGGCCTCGACGAGCCAGGCGCGGCGCTGGGCGTACAGGCCGCGCATCCTCTTCAGGTGCCGGGCGAAATGCCCTTCGTCGATGAAGCTCGTCACCGTGGCCTGCCAGATCACCGGGCAATGGTTCTGCATGCTGTTGGCGGTGCTGGCGAAGCGCCCCACCAGTGCTTGCGGGACCACCAGGTACGCCAGGCGCAGGCCCGGGGCGAGCACTTTGCTGAAAGTGCCGGCATAAAGCACCCGGCCTTCAGTGTCCAGGCTCTTGAGTGCCGGCAGCGGCTTGCCGTGATACCGGTATTCGCTGTCGTAGTCGTCCTCGATGATCCAGCTCTGTTGCTGGTTGGCCCAGGCAAGCAAGGCCTGGCGGCGCGGCAGGGTCAAGGCCACCCCCAACGGGCTTTGATGGGTCGGGGTGACCACGGCCAGGCGTGCGTCGGGCGCGCGCCGCAGGCCTTCGGCGACGTCCAGCCCATGGGCATCCACCGGCACCGGGACCAGCCGCGCGCCCGCCTGTTGCAGAAACTCCCGAGCCATGAAGTAGCCGGGGTCCTCGAACCAGCATGGCGCGCCGGGTGCCAGCAGGGTACGGCAGATCAGCTCCAGGCCAGCGCGATAACCGGCGCAGATGAATACCTGCTCGGGCGTGCAGGCGATGCCCCGGGAGATGCCCAGGTAACTGGCCACGGCCATCCGTAGCGGCGCGTAGCCCAGCGGGGAAGGGTAGGCCAGCCCTGGCAAGCCGCTGCCGCGCAGCGCGCGGTTCGCCAGGCGGTTCCATAGTTTGCGCGGGAACGCATCGAGCGCCGGCAAGCCCATTTGCAGCGGGGGCGGTAATTCGCCGGTATGCAGCGCCGGGGCCGTGCCCGTTGGCGCGGGCAACACCTGGGCGGCGGGCATTGGCTTGAGCAGCGGCGACACCACGGTGCCCGCCGGCCCCCGGGTTTGCAGGTAACCCTCACTCACCAGCAGCTGATAGGCCGCGTCCACCGTGCCCCGGGCCAGGTTCAACTCCGCCGCGAGTGCTCGCACCGACGGCAGGCGATCCCCCGGTCGCAGGCGGCCATCGGCAATGCTCTGGCGCAGCCGCAGGTAGAGCTGGCGATACAGTGGGTGGGTAAGGGCAGGGTTGAGTTCAGAAGGCGACAGCATGGCCCACTCGGTTTGTTATCTTTTGGCTCTATAGGGTAGGCCATTCAGGGCCTACAGTGCGCGCAGTGTTTCGAAGTGGCCCCTGTCGGGCCGCTGAACCTGCCACGTTTCTCGGAGAGCCTTCCATGAGCCAGCTTCGCCTACCTTTTTCCAGCCTTTCGCCGGCCGCCTACCAAGGGCTGGTCAGCACCAGCAACGCATTGGCCGACAGCCCCCTTGGCAAGCCGTTGGTGGAGCTGGTCTACCTTCGGGTATCACAGATCAACGGCTGCGCCTTCTGCCTGGACATGCACGCCAAGGCCTTGCGCGGTGCGGGCGTGGCCCAGGCCAAGCTCGATTGCCTGGCGGGCTGGCGGGTAAGTGAGTTGTTCGATAACCGTGAACGCGCGGCGCTGGCCTGGGCCGAGGCGCTCACCGACGTTGCCCACCAGGGCGCGCCAGACGCGCTGTATGAACCCTTGAAAGGGCTGCTGGGCGATCAGGAGATTTCGGACCTGACCTTCGCCGTGGCCTTGATGAACGCGTTCAACCGGCTGGCGGTGGGAATGCGCTTGTAACGAGGAGCTGCCTACCGGTGTACCGCGGCCGGCGCCTGGGGTTCGCGGGCGGGCGCCTGCCTCCACAGTGGGCCGCGTGCCCTCAGGCCACCTCACCCACCACCTTGCGGCAGTGCAGCAGGGCGTCGCGCACCATGAAGTTGACCAGGGTGGGCGATACGCCCAGTTCCTTGGCGATGTCTTTCTGCGGTACGCCGTGCAAGCGGTACATCTCGAAGGCGTAGCGGGTGCGGGCGGGTAGCTCGGCCAGGGCCTCGTCGATGTCGGTCAGGGTGCTGTAGTCGAAGTAGGTGGCTTCCGGGGCGCCCAGGCCGGTGGCCACGTGTTCGCCTTCGGCCTCGGGGCTGGTGTAGCGCGATTCCACCGCACGCTTGCGGTAGTGGTCGATGGCCAGGTTACGCACGATCTGAAACAGGTACCCCAGCTGAGCCTTGAGCGACGAGGTGATTCGCGGTGCGCTTTGCAGTCGGAAAAATGCATCCTGGACTACATCTTCGGCGCGGGCGGGGCAGCCAATGATGCGGGTCGCGGCTTTGACCAATATCGTGCGCTGAGACACGAAGGTCTGTAGCAGCGGGGTATCACACGAACTGGTCGGCAGTAGATCTGACATGAGGCGGTCCTTGCGGCGAAAATCGCGGGCAGTGTGCGAAGCGAGGTGCAAATTATTTCCAAATGATAACGATTGTCAATAACAGAGTTTGCATTTGGCTATCGTTTGTAAGTTGACAGTTACCTGCACTGCGGCGGGCGGGGGTTAATTTTCATCGCACTGGCGCGTTTGTTGGGGTACCGACGCAGGCCTTGGCCGGCTGTTCTCACGGTACCGAACTCAAGCAGGAACCCCCATGACGGACGCCCCCGAACACTTCACTACCCTGGTCCAGGCCTTGCGCCACCGTGCCGAACAGGCGCCAGGCGGCCTTGCCCTGCGCTTTATCAGCGCCGAGGCGAACCAACCGGTTACCTATGGCGAGCTGGACCGCCGCGCTCGCGCTATTGCCGTGGCCTTGAGCGCAATCGCTCGGCCGGGGGATCGCGCGGCGCTGGTGTTCCATAGCGGCCCAGACTTCGTCGCGGCCTTCTTCGGTTGCCTGTACGCCGGGGTGATCGCCGTGCCGGCGTACCCGCCGACCTCCAGCAATGCCCAACACCAGCGCCGGCTGCTGTCGATCATCGAAGACGCCACCCCGGCCGTGCTGCTGGCCACCGCCGAGCTGGAAAGCGCGCTGCAGGCCTTGGGGCCGGTGCCTTGCCTGGCGGTGGATACGCTGGGCGGCGGCCTGGCCGAGCAGTGGCAGCCAACGGTGATCGATGGCCAAAGCATCGCCTTCTTGCAGTACACCTCCGGCTCCACCGCGCTGCCCAAGGGGGTGATGGTCAGCCATGGCAACCTGATCGCCAATGAAGTGCTGATCCGCCAGGGCTTCGGTATCGGCCCGGAGGACGTGATCGTCAGCTGGCTGCCGCTGTATCACGACATGGGGCTGATCGGCGGCCTGCTGCAGCCGATCTTCAGCGGCGTGCCCTGCGTGCTGATGTCGCCCAAGTATTTCCTCGAGCGGCCGCTGCGCTGGCTCGAAGCGATCAGCACCTATGGCGGCACCATCAGCGGCGGGCCGGACTTCGCCTTCCGCCTGTGCCGCGAGCGCATCCCGACCGCCGCGTTGGCGGGGCTGGACTTGTCTGGCTGGCGGGTGGCGTATTCGGGCTCCGAACCTATCCGCCAAGGCAGCCTCCAGGGCTTTGCCGAGCACCTGGCCCCGTGTGGGTTTGCCCCGGGAAGCTTTTTCGCCTGCTATGGCCTGGCCGAAGCCACGCTGTTTGTCACCGGCGGGCAACGCGGCCAGGGCATCGGCGCATTGGCGGTGGACCCCATGGCCTTGGCCGAGGGCCGCGTACAGGGCGGCGAGGGCGCTTGCCTGATGAGTTGCGGCCGAGCCCAGGCCGGGCATGGCGTGCGGATCGTGGACCCGCTCAGCCTGCGCGAGCTGCCGGCTGGCCAAGTGGGGGAGATCTGGGCCCATGGCCCCAGCATCGCCCAGGGTTACTGGCAAAACGCCGAAGCCAGCGCGGCTACCTTCGTGCAAGCCGACGGCCTGCGCTGGCTGCGCACCGGTGACCTGGGCGCGTTGCAGGACGGCGAGCTGTACGTGACCGGGCGGCTCAAAGACCTGCTCATCGTGCGCGGGCAGAACCTCTACCCGCAGGACCTGGAGCAGGCCATCGAGCGTGACGTGGACGGCGTGCGCGAAGGCCGCGTGGCAGTGTTCGCGGTGCCCGGCGACAACGAGGAGGCCATCGGCGTGGCCTGCGAAGTCGGCCGTGGCACCCAGAAACGCCTGCCCGCGGCGGCGTTGATCGAGCAGATCCGCCGCAGCGTCGCCCAAGCCTGCCAGCAAGCACCACAGGTGGTGGCGTTGCTCAACCCCGGCGCCTTGCCCAAGACCTCCAGCGGCAAATTGCAGCGCTCGGCCTGCTGGCCGCTGCTCAGCACCGGCGAGCTGGACGCCTATGCCCGCTATCCATCGCCGCACGCCGCGAGCGAAGCGCCATGCGCGGTCGACGATGGCGCCGTGGCGGCGATCTGGAGAGCCTGCCTGGGCGTTGCCCAGATCGCCCCCAGCGATGATTTCTTCCTGCTCGGCGGCAATTCCATCAGCGCCACCCAGGTAGTGGGCACCGTGCGCGCGCAGCTGGGCCGCGCGGTGGAGCTGCGCACCCTGTTCGAGGCGCCGGTGTTGGCCGATTTCTGCGCGGCGCTGGCCGCTTGCGCCCTGGTGCCCGCCGACGAGTTCGCCCCCACGCTGCCCAGCCGGCATCCGCAATCGGCGGCGCAGCGGCGGCTATGGCTCGCCTGGCAGTTGGACCCCGCCGGCGCGGCCTACAGCATTCCCGGCGGCCTGCGCCTGCGCGGCGAGCTGGACGAAGCGGCGGTGCAGGCGGCCCTCGGCCAGCTGGTGGCCCGCCATGAAGGCCTGCGTACGCGCTTCGGCGAAGACGAGGAGCAACCCTGGCAGCAGGTCGAAGCCAGCGCCGAGGTCGCCTGGCAGGTGCTCGACCTGCGCAGCCTGGCGCCGGCCGAGCGCGAGGACATCGCCCGCCACCGCCGCGACGCCGAGGCCCGCGAGCCGTTCGACCTGGTGCACGGGCCGCTGCTGCGCGCCAGCCTGGTACGCCTGGACGACACCGAGCATGAGCTCTGGCTGACCCTGCACCATATCGTTGCCGACGGCTGGTCGCTGAACCTGCTGCTCGACGAGTTCGCCCGCCTCTACGGGCAAGCCTGTGGTGGCCAGCCCGCTGCGCTCACCGCCTTGACCAGCAACGCCGCACAGTTGGCGCAGTGGCAGCAACGGCAGTTGGACGCCGGCGAGGGCGCCTGCCAGTTGGCGTGGTGGCGTGAGCAGCTGGGCGACGCGCCGCTGCCCCTGGCACTGGCTACCGACCGCGCCGCCGACGAACGCTCCGCGTCCCCGGCCGAACGCCTTAGCCTGCGGGTCAGCGACGCGCTGGCGCAGGGCTTGCGCGGCGCTGCCCAGGCCCAACAGGCCAGCCTGTTCATGTGGCTGCTGGCAACCTTCGAAGTACAGCTGTGCCGCCTGAGCGGCCAGCGCCAGGGCTGCATTGGCGTGCCCAGTGCCAACCGGTTGCGCGCCGAGGCCTTCGGCCTGGTGGGGTGTTTTATCAATACCCTGGCACTGCCGGTGCGCGTGGAGCCTGCCGAAGCCTTCAGCACGCTGCTGGCAAGGGTGCGGGAGTTGGCCCTGGGGGCCCAGGCCCGCCAGGCACTGCCGTACGATGAACTGGCCGCCAGCTATGGTGGCCGCGAGTTGTTCCAGGTGCTGTTCAACCACCAGCAACGTGACCTCAGCGTGCTCAACCGCCTGCCCGGGCTGCTCGCCGAGACCTTGCCGTGGCATAGCCGCCAGGCCAAGTTCGGCTTGCAACTGCAAACCGAAGAAGACCACCGCGGCCGCCTGGCACTGCATTTCGACTACGCCAGCGACCGCTTTGACCGCGCCACGGTGCAACGCCTGGCCGAGCAATACCTGCGCCTGCTGGAGCAAACGGTCGCCGCGCCGCAAACGCCAGTGGCCGCACTGGACCTGCTCGGCCAGCACGAGCGCCAGGAACTGCTGGCTTGGGGCGAAGAGCCGATGCCTGCCCCCCGCATGCTGCTGCCTGAGGCGCTGCACGCCGCGCTGGCCGCGCATCCGCGGCGGGTGGCGGTGCAATGGGACAACGCCCTCGACTACCACATGCTTGACCACCACAGCCTGCACGCCGCCGCTCGGCGCGTCGCTGCCGGGCTGATCGCCCAGGGTGCTGGCCCAGACGTGCCGGTGGCGATCTGCGCCGAACGCTCGCCGCAGCTGTCGGTCGGCCTGCTGGCCATCGTGCTGGCGGGCAGCGCCTGGGTGCCACTGGACCCGGACTACCCCGCCGAGCGCCTGGCCTACATGCTGGCCGATTGCGCCGCGCCGTTGTTGCTGTGCCAGGCCAGCCTGGCCGAGCGCCTGGCGGTGCCGCCCGGGGTCACCGTGCTGCCCCTGGACGATGCTCTCGAACCTGGCGCGGAGGTTGACCTGGCCTTGCCGGTGCTGCACCCGGACAACCTGGCGTATGTGATCTACACCTCGGGCTCCAGCGGCCGCCCGAAGGGGGTTGGCATCAGCCACGGCGCGCTCGCCGAGCGCCTGGCCTGGATGCAGGCGACCTATCGCCTCAATGAAAGCGACGTGCTGCTGCAAAAGGCGCCGATGGGCTTCGATGTGTCGGTGTGGGAGTGCTTCTGGCCGCTGATCAGCGGCGCCCGCTTGATTCTCGCCGCGCCCGGCGAGCAACGCGACCCCGAGGCGCTGATGCGCCGGGTACGCGACCACGGCGTGACCACGCTGCACTTTGTGCCGCCGCTGCTGCAAGTGTTCATCGACCAGCCCCAGGTGGCTGAATGCACCTCGCTGCGCCGGCTGTTCAGCGGCGGCGAAGCGCTGCCGGCGGCCCTGCGCGACCGGGTGCTGGCGCGCCTGCCAGCGGTGCGCTTGTACAACCGCTACGGCCCGAGCGAAACCGCGATCAACGTCACTCATTGGGCGTGCCTCGCCGAAGACGGCCCGCGGGTGCCGATTGGCCGGCCATTGGGCAACGTGACCTGCCGCGTGCTGGACGCGGACCTGAACCTGGCGCCAATAGGCGTGGCCGGCGAGCTGTGCCTGGCCGGCGCGGGCCTGGCACGGGGCTATCTGCGGCGCCCGGCCTTGACCGCCGAGCGCTTCATCCCAGACCCGCTCGGCGCTCCGGGCAGCCGCCAGTACCGCAGCGGCGACCGTGCCCGCTGGGACGACGGCGCGCTGGATTACCTCGGCCGCCTCGACAGCCAGGTGAAGCTGCGTGGTTTCCGGATCGAGCCAGAGGAAATCCGCGCCTGCCTGCTCGCCCAACCCGGCGTGGCCCAGGCCGCGGTGGTGCTGCGCGAGCACAGCGGCGGCCCTCAGCTGCTGGGCTACTACACCGCTGCCGCTGGAGGCGATGGTGTGGAAGCTGCCCACCTGCGCGCCGCCTTGGCCAGCGAACTGCCCGAATACATGGTGCCGGCGCAGCTCGTTCGGCTGCAACGGCTGCCCCTCGGCCCCAACGGCAAGCTCGACCTCGCCGCCTTGCCAGCGCCGGAGCAGCCGGCACGGCCCGGCACGCCACCACGCACACCGCTGCAGCAGCGGATCGCGGCGGTCTGGTGCGAAGTGCTGGGGCTTGCCCGGGTCCACCTCGAAGACGACTTCTTCGCCCTCGGCGGGCATTCGTTGTTGGCCACGCGAATCGTGTCCCGGGTGCGCCAAGCCTGCAATGTGGAGCTGGCGTTGCGGGTGCTGTTCGACCACCCCGTGCTGCTGGCATTTGCCGAGGCGGTGCAGGCCCTGCAGCTCGCCGGTGCCCGCGACGGTCAGGGGCCGATCCCGCAGGTCGACCGCCAGCTGCCGGTGCCGCTGTCGCCCTCGCAACAGCGCATGTGGTTCCTCTGGCAGATGGACCCCGCCAGCCCGGCCTACAACGTGGGTGGCATGGCGCGGCTGAGCGGTGTGCTCGACGTGGCCCGCTTCGAGGCGGCGCTGCAGGCGCTGTTGCAGCGCCACGAAACCTTGCGCACCACTTTCCCCAGCCCTGGCGGGGTGGCCGTGCAGCGGGTGAGCGCCAAGGCCGAGGTCCGCCTGGCCTGGCACGACCTGACCCGGCTGGCGCCCCAGGCGGCCCAGCAGGCGCTGGCGCAACTGGCCGATGAGCAGGCCCACTTGAGCTTCGACCTAGAGCGTGGCCCGCTGCTGCGCGCTTGCCTGGTGAAGACGGGCGGCCAGGAGCATTACCTGGTGCTCACGCTGCACCATATCGTTACCGAAGGCTGGGCCATGGACATCTTCGCCCGCGAGCTGGGCGAGCTGTACGAAGCCTTCCTGGACGAACGCGCTTCGCCGCTGCCGCCCTTGCCGGTGCAATACCTCGATTACAGTGAATGGCATCGCCGCTGGCTCGACGCCGGCGAGCGTCAGCGCCAGCTGGATTACTGGCAAACCCAGCTGCGCGGCGAGCAGCCGCTGCTGGAACTGCCCAGCGACCGACCACGCCCAGCGGTGCAGAGCCACCGTGGCGAGCTCTACCGCTTCGACCTGCCACCGGCGCTGGCCGAACGCACCCGCCACTTCAACGCGCGCCATGGCATGACGCTGTTCATGACCTGCACCGCCGCCCTGGCCGCCTTGCTCTACCGCTACAGCGGCCAGCAGGACCTGCGCATCGGCGCACCGGTGGCCAACCGCATTCGCCCCGAAAGCGAAGGGCTGATCGGCGCCTTCCTCAACACCCAGGTGCTGCGTTGTCAGCTGGATGGGCAGATGCGCGTGGGTGAGCTGCTAGCCCAGGTGCGGCAGACGGTGATCGAGGCGCAGACCCACCAGGACCTGCCCTTCGACCAGCTGGTGGAGGCACTGCAACCGCCGCGCAGCACCGCCTACAACCCGCTGTTCCAGGTGATGTGCAACGTGCAGCGCTGGGCGTTCCAGCAAACCCGCACCCTCGCCGGGATGACCGTGGAGTACCTGGCCAACGACGCCCGCGCCACCAAGTTCGACCTCAACCTTGAGGTGACCGACCTCGACGAGCGCCTGGGTTGCTGCCTGACCTATAGCCGCGACCTGTTCGACGCGCCGCGCATCCAGGCCATGGCCGAGCACTGGCAACGCCTGCTCGAAGCCCTGCAAGGGGACCCGCAACAGCGCCTGTGCGAACTGCCGCTGTTCAGCGAGGCTGAGTACCCTGAGCAGGTCGCGCGGCTGGCCGGCGCCACGCCGCTGCCGCCCACCACGCTAGACGCGCTGTTCAGCCGCCAGGTGCAGGCGACCCCCGATGCGCCGGCGCTGACCTTCGCCGGGCAGACCCTCAGCTACGCCCAGCTCGACGCCCGGGCCAACCGCCTGGCGCGGGGGCTGCTGGCGCGTGGGGTAGGGCCGGGCACCTATGTGGGGCTGGCGCTGCCGCGCTCGCTGGAGATGGTGGTAGGGCTGCTGGCCATTCTCAAGGCAGGCGCCGCCTATGTACCGCTGGACCCTGAATACCCCCTCGAGCGCCTGCGTTACCTGGTGGCCGACAGCGGCCTGCGCCTGTTGCTGGGCGAGGCGGCGTTGCTCGACACGCTCGGCCAGTTGCCGGCGGGCGTGGCGGGGTGGTCCCCGACCTCGACCGCGTTGGCCAGCCTTGGCGATGAACCCTTGGCACCGCGCAGCCACCCGCTGGCTCCCGCCTATGTGATCTACACCTCGGGCTCGACCGGCCAGCCCAAGGGCGTGGTGGTTGCCCATGGCGAGATCGCCGACCACTGCCAGGCGGTGATCGCGCGCTTTGGCATGCGCCCGAGCGACTGCGAGCTGCATTTCTATTCGATCAACTTCGACGCAGCGAGCGAGCGGCTGCTCACGCCACTGCTGTGCGGCGCCCGGGTGGTGCTGCGCGCCCAAGGGCAATGGGACCCGCAGAGCATCTGCGCGCTGATGGCTGCCGAACAGGTGACGGTGCTTGGCTTTACCCCAGGCTATGGTGCGCAACTGGCGCAGTGGCTGGGCGCCGAAGGGCGGCAGTTGCCGGTGCGGTTGTGCATCACCGGCGGCGAAGCCTTGACCGCCGAGCACCTGCAGCGCATTCGCAAGGGGTTCGTGCCGGCGCAGTTCTTCAACGCTTACGGGCCCACCGAAACCGTCGTGATGCCGCTGGCCGCGCTGGCGCCGGCTGAGCTGCCCACAGGCGCTACCACCGTACCGATCGGCACCCTGGTGGGCGCACGCGTGGCGTATGTGCTCGATGCCGACATGGCGCTGCTGCCCGAAGGCGCCGCGGGGGAGCTGTACCTGGGCGGCGCATGCCTGGCCCAGGGGTATCACGCGCGCCCGGCACTGACCGCCGAGCGCTTCGTGGCCGACCCCTTCACGCCGGGTGGCGGCCGCCTGTACCGCACCGGCGACCGCGTGCGCCTGCTCGCCGACGGCCAGGTGGAATACCTGGGCCGGGTGGACCAGCAGGTAAAAGTGCGCGGCTTCCGCATTGAACTGGGTGAAATCGAAGCCCGCCTGCGCGAGCACTCCGGCGTGGATGAGGCCGTGGTGCTGGCCGTGGACGGGCCATCGGGCAAGCAATTGGTGGGCTACCTCGGCAGCGCGATGGCGACCGAGCCGGCGCCTGCGGTGGACGCATGGCTGGCCGCGCTGAAGGGCCGCCTGGCCGCGCAATTGCCGGACTACATGGTGCCTGCGCAATGGACGCTGCTGGCAAGCCTGCCGCTGAACGCCAACGGCAAACTGGACCGCCGCGCGTTGCCGGCGCCGGTGGCGGCGGCCAGCGAGGGCCGTGCTCCTGCCACTGCCCTGGAAGCCGAGCTGGCCGAGGTGTGGGCCGCCGTGCTCAACGTGCCAAGCATCGGCGTGGACGATAACTTCTTCGAACGCGGCGGGGACTCGATCCTGTCGATCCAGATGGTCAGCCGCGCCCGCGAGCGCGGCCTGCATTTCACCCCACGGGACCTGTTCCAGCACCAGACCGTGCAGCGCCTGGCGCTGGTTACCCGCCGCCAAGCCCAGGCCCTGGCCGAGCAAGGCCCGGCCAATGGCGAAAGCCTGGCGACGCCCATCCAGCAATGGTTCTTCGAGCTTCCGCTCGCGCAGCCGGCGCACTGGAACCAGGCCGTGCTGCTGCACGGCCGCGAACGGTTGGCCGGCGAACGCCTGGGCGCCGCGCTGCAGGCGCTGGTGGCCCATCACGATGCCCTGCGCCTGCGCTTTGCCGCCGACGGCCAGGCGCACTATGCCCAGGCCTCCAACGCGGACCTGCTGTGGCAGTGCTCCGTGGACAGCGACGCCGCTCGCCTGGCGCTGTTCGAACAGGCGCAGCGCAGCCTGGACCTGGCCAACGGGCCTGTGCTGCGCGCGGTGCTGGTCGAAGGCCCCGGGCAGGCGCAGCAGCTGCTGTTGGTGATCCATCACCTGGTGGTCGATGGCGTGTCCTGGCGGATTCTGCTGCAAGACCTGCAGCAGCTTTACCGCGGCGCGCAACTGCCGCCGCGCACCAGCGCTGTCAGTGCCTGGGCAGCGCGCCTGCACGGCTATGCCAGCAGTGAGCCGCTGCGCGAAGAGCTCGGCTGGTGGCAGGCGCACCTGGGCGAGCCCACGCCGGGGCTGCCCTTCGATCACGCCGACGGCACCTCGCGCGAATGCGACGCCGCTCAATTGAGCCTGAGCCTTGGCGAGGCCTGCACGGAGCAGCTGCTCAAGCAGGCGCCGGCGACCTATCGCACCCAGGTCAACGACCTGCTGCTCACCGCGCTGGCGCGGGTGTTGTGCCGCTGGCAGGGGAGCGACGCGGTGCATGTGCAGCTCGAGGGCCACGGCCGCGAGCCATTGTTCGACGACCTGGACCTGACCCGCAGCGTGGGCTGGTTCACCGCCGCCTACCCGCTGCGGCTGGCGCCCACCGCCTCGGCAGCCGCGGGTGCCGCCGCAATGGGTGAGGCCATCCAGGCGATCAAGGCGCAACTGCGCGGCGTGCCGCACAAGGGCCTGGGCTACGGCGTGCTGCGCTACCTGGCCGAGCCGGGGCTGCGTGCGGCGACAGCGGCGCTGCCCGGTGCCGAGGTGAGCTTCAACTATCTTGGCCAGCTCGACCACACCTTGGGCGAGGACGCCTTGTTCGCGCCGATGGATGGCCCGCTCGGCGCGCTGCACGACCCACTGGCGCCACTGCCCAGTGCGTTGGGCATCGACTGCCAGGTGGCTGGCGGCTGCCTCGGCATGCGCTGGACCTACAGCCGCGAACGCTTCAATGCGGCCACCATCGAGCGGCTGGCTGCGGCGTATCGCCAGGAGCTGGAGCAACTGGTCGAGCACTGCCTGGGCAACGCTGGGCGCCTGGAGCCGGCAGACTTCCCCCTGGCGCGGCTGACCCAGGCGCAACTGGACGCCCTGCCGGTGCCTGCCGCCGCGATCGAAGACATCTACCCGCTCACGCCCATGCAAGAAGGGCTGCTGCTGCACACCCTGCTCGAACCCGGCACCGGGCTGTACTACATGCAGGACCGCTACCGCATCGACAGCGCCCTGGACCATCCACGTTTCGCCCAGGCGTGGTCCACGGTGGTGGCCCGGCACGAAGCGCTGCGCGCCTCCTTTGTGTGGAACGCTGGCGAGGCCATGCTGCAAGTGATCCATGCACCCACGCCGGTGGCGCTGGACCTGCTCGACTGGCGCCAACTCCCCGCCGAGGCCCAGGAGCGGGAGCTGCAAGCGCTGCTCAAGCGCGAGCGTGAGGAGGGCTTCGCGCTGTTGGAACGCCCGCCTTTCCACCTGCGGCTGATCCGCGTGGAAGACGCCCGTTACTGGTTCATGATGAGCAACCACCACATCCTCATCGATGCCTGGTGCCGTGGCTTGCTGATGAGCGACTTCCTCGAGCTGTACACCGCGCTGGGCGAGGGCCGGCCGGCCAGGCTGGCGCCAGCGCCGCGTTATCGCGACTACATCGCCTGGCTGCAGCGCCAGGACCCGGCGCAGTCCCATGCCTGGTGGCGCGGCAACCTGGCCGGCATCGAGCGGCCCACGGCGCTACCTTGCGACCGCCCGCTGGTGCGGGACCACGCCGGGGAGCAGGGCGGCATGATCGTAGGCGACCGGCAAGTGCGCCTGGCCACGGAACAGGGTGCCCGGCTGCGCGAACTGGCCCAGCGCCACGGCCTGACCGTGAACACCTTCGCCCAGGCGGCCTGGGCCCTGGTCCTGCACCGCTACAGCGGCGAGCGTGACCTGGTGTTCGGGGTGACCGTGGCGGGCCGCCCGGTGAACGAGCCGCAGATGCAGGCCACCGTGGGGCTGTTCATCAATAGTGTGCCGCTGCGGGTGACACTGCCCGCGGCCGATGCTCGCTGCACCGTCGCCGATTGGCTGCGCACCTTGCTCGACAGCAACCTGGCCCTGCGTGAGCACGAGCACCTGCCGCTGGTAGCGATCCAGGAGGCCAGCGAAGTGCCCAAGGGCCAGCCGCTGTTCGACAGCCTGTTCGTGTTCGAGAACGCCCCGGTGGACGTGGCCGTGCTGGACCGGGCCCAGCAGCTCAATGCCACCTCCGATTCCGGCCGCACCCACACCAACTTCCCGCTGACGGTGGTGTGCTACCCCGGTGATGACCTGGGGTTGCACCTGTCTTACGACCAACGCTACTTCGACGGCGCTACCATCGAGCGCCTGCTCGGGGAGTTCCGCCGCCTGCTGCTGGCGCTGGCCGATGGGGTGGCCGATGACCTGCATGCCCTGCCGCTGGACGGCGAGGCAGAGCGCGAGTTTCTCCTCCAGGGTTGCAACCAGAGCGCGCGCCATTATCCGCTGGAAGCGGGTTATGCCCGGCTGTTCGAAGCCCAGGTGGCGGCCCACCCGCACCGGGTTGCCGCGCAGTGCCTCGGCGAGCAACTGAGCTATGCACAACTCAACCGCCAGGCCAACCGCCTGGGCCACCGGTTGATCGCCGCTGGCGTGTTGCCTGACCAACCGGTGGCGCTGCTGGCCGAACGCGGCCTGGGGCTGCTGGGCATGATGGTGGGGGTGTTCAAGGCCGGCGCCGGCTACCTGCCGCTGGACCCGGCCCACCCCACGGGCCGCCTCACCCGCATCCTGGCCCTGAGCCGCACGCCGCTGCTGGTGTGCAGCGCGGCTTGCGTGGAGCAGGCCGAGGCACTGCTCGAGGCACTCGGCGGCCCTTCGCGCCCACGCGTGTTGGTGTGGGACGAGGTCCAGGCCGGCCCGGCGCCCGAGCACGACCCGCGGGTGTACAGCGGGCCGCGTCACCTGGCTTATGTGATCTACACCTCGGGCTCCACGGGCGAACCAAAAGGGGTGATGGTCGAGCAGGCAGGCATGCTCAACAACCAGTTGAGCAAGGTGCCGTACCTGGAACTCACCGCCGAGGACGGCATCGCCCAGACCGCCTCGCAGAGCTTCGATATCTCGGTGTGGCAGTTCCTTGCCGCGCCCCTGTTCGGCGCCCGCACGGTGATCGTGCCGGATGCCATTGCCCACGATCCGCGCTCGCTGCTCGAACAGGTACCGGCGCAGCGGATCACGGTGCTCGAAAGCGTGCCGGCGATGATCCAGGGCATGCTGGCCGACGACTGCCCGGCCCCGGCGGGGTTGCGTTGGTTGCTGCCCACCGGCGAGGCGATGCCACCGGCGCTGGCGCGGCAGTGGCTGCAGCGCCACCCTGGCATCGGCCTGGTGAACGCCTATGGCCCTGCCGAATGCGCGGATGACGTGGCCTTCCACCGGGTGACCGACGCCGATACCGCGGGCAGTTACCTGCCCATCGGTAGCCCCACCGACAACAATCGCCTGTACCTGATCGGCGGCCAGGGCCTGGTGCCGCTGGGCGCCGAAGGCGAGCTGTGCGTGGCCGGCGTTGGTGTGGGCCGCGGCTACGTGGGCGACCCCGTGCGCACCGCGCTGGCCTTCGTGCCGCACCCGTACGGCGCGCCGGGCGAGCGGTTGTACCGCACCGGCGACCTGGCACGCCGGCGCGGCGATGGTGTGCTCGAATACGTCGGCCGTCGCGACCATCAGGTGAAATTGCGCGGCTTGCGCATCGAGCTCGGGGAGATCGAGGCCCGGTTGCACGCCGAGCCATCGGTGCGCGACACCGCCGTCGCCGTGCAGCAGGGCGCCAACGGCCCGTACCTGTTGGGTTACCTGGTCGCTGCGGGAGCGACGACCGCCGAGGATCACGCCGGCTGGTTCGAGCAGCTGCGCCAGGCCCTGCGCCAGGCGCTGCCTGAGTACATGGTGCCAGTGCACTGGCTGGCGCTCGAACGATTGCCGCGCAATGCCAACGGCAAGCTCGACCGCAAGGCGCTGCCGGTGCCCGAGCAGGGCGCGACGCCGCTGCAGGCCTACGAGGCGCCACGCACGCCGCTGGAGCAGACCCTCGCGGACATCTGGGCGCAGGTGCTCAAGGTCGAGCGGGTTGGGGTGCGCGACAACTTCTTCGAGCTGGGCGGGCATTCGTTGCTGGCCACGCAGATCGCCTCGCGGGTGCAGCAGGCGCTGCAACGCAACGTGCCGCTGCGGGCGATGTTCGAATGCAGCACCGTCGCGGCCCTGGCCGAGTACCTGGAACGCGACGGCACGGCCGGCATCACCGCGCAGAAGGCCGAGCTGTTGGACGACCTGATGTCGAGGTTGGAGATGTTGTAAGTGGGGGGCTGTGGGCCCGGCAATCTTCCTTGCGTGTGCGGTTCGCCGGCTGGCGCCGGCTCCTACAGTGCGGAAGGTAGCCCGGGCTCCGAGGGTAACCTGTGGGACCGGGCCAAGCCCGGGAACCCTCCGATGAGCACCGGCCTTCGCCGGCTAGCACCTGTGCGTCGAGGATAACCTGTGGGACCGGGCCAAGCCCGGGAACCCTCCGATGAGCACCGGCCTTCGCCGGCTAGCACCTGTGCATCGAGGATAACCTGTGGGACCGGGCAAAGTCCGGGAACCTCCCGCGCACACCGACGTCCGCCGGCTACCACCTGTGCATCGAGGCTACCTGTGGGACCGGGCAAAGCCCGGGAACCCTCCCGCGCGCACCGGCGTCCGCCGGCTAACACCCGGGCATCGAGGGTAACCTGTGGGACCGGGCCAAGCCCGGGAACCCTCCGATGAGCACCGGCTTTCGCCGGCTGACACCCGGGCGTCGAGGATAACCTGTGGGACCGGGCCAAGCCCGGGAACCCGCCCGCACACACCGGCGTTCACCGGCTAGCACCCGTGCGTCGAGGCTACCTGTGGGACCGGGCCAAGCCCGGGAACCCTCCTAGGCACACCGACGTCCGCCGGCTGACACCCGTGCATCGAGGATAACCTGTGGGACCGGGCAAAGCCCGGGAACCCGCCCGCACACACCGGCCTTCGCCGGCTAGCACCTGTGCGTCGAGGATAACCTGTGGGACCGGGCAAAGCCCGGGAACCCGCCGATGAGCACCGGCGTTCGCCGACTGGCACAGGCGGTCAGTTGGCCGGCGCAATGTCGTAGTCGAAATATTTGCGGGCGATGCGCTCATAGGTGCCGTTCTGGTGGATTCGCCCAAGCGCCTGGTTGATCTCCTTCGCCAGGGCCGTGTCGCCTTTGCGCAGGCCAATGCCGGTACCGGGGCCGAAAACGTCCGGTGCCTTGACCACGCCGCCGGCATAGGCGAAGCCCTTGCCCATCGGTTGCTTGAGCAGGCCCTCGGAGGCGGCGGTGGCATCGTCGAAGGCAGCGTCCAGGCGCCCGTTGATCAGGTCGGAGTAAGTCAGGTCGCTGCTCTGATACGGCACTACCTGCACGCCGTTCGGTTCCCACATACGCCGGGCATACACCTCGAACACGCTGCCTTGCTGAACGCCGATGCGCTTGCCGCGCAAGGACTCGGCAGTCGGCTGCAGCGGGCTGCCCTCGCGGGCTACCAGGCGCGCCGGGGTGTCGAACAGGGTGTCGGAAAAGGCGATGACCCCCTTGCGCTCCTCGGTGATCGACAGCGAAGACAAAATGGCATCGAACTTCCTGCCCTTAAGGGCGGAAATCATGCCGTCGAAGGCGTTTTCCACCCAGACGCAGCGCCGCTGCAGCTCGGCGCACAGGCTTTCACCCAACTCGATGTCGAAACCCGTCAGCGACCCATCGGCGCGCTTGGCCTCGAACGGTGGGTAGGTCGGGTCAACCCCGAAGCGCAGTTCTCCGGTTGCGCCCCAGCTCAGCAGTGGGCACGTGACAAGCAGCAAACCGATCAGCGTTTTTTTCATCGACAAGGTATCCACCACACGTTGAAAGAACTGCCCGGGCTCGGCCCAAGGCTCCGCGCCTCAGCCCTGAGCGTTCAGGGCCTGTTTCAATTGCCGTGCACGTGCGGCCGTTATGGCGCGGCCATGGCCGAAGCCGCCGGGCCAGCCGCACACCTGGGCGGCATAGCCGGCGCCTTGGGCCAGGCACTCCGGCAGGCCATGCCCGTCTTGCCAGGCGAGCAGGAACGCCGCCACGAAGCCGTCGCCGGCGCCCATGCTGTCCACCAGCGTGCAGGGCAGGCTGGCCTGCTCATGTACCCCTTGGGCATCGACCGCGATCGCTCCCTCGGCACCACGGGTCAGCACCACTATGGTCGGCCCCCGGGCGCGCATCGCCTGGGCCAGTGCAAGGGCCTGCTCCCGGTTGAGCGCCGCCGCCGAGAAAAAGGCGATGTCCACATGAGCGATCAGCGCCTGCCAGTCGAACTCTTCCCAGTTGTCGGAAAAGTCGAAGGAGAGGCAACCGCTGGCGTTGCGGACAGCCTCCAGTTGCTGCTCCAGGCCGCTGTAGAGGCTGCTGTGCGCCAGTGGGAAGGTGGCGAGATAGGCAAGGTCCTCGGCCGACAGCCTCAGCTGCCGGCACACCCCCGGGTCGCTGCCGAGAAACACCCGTTCGCCGTCGATGCGGTCGACACAGGCCCAGCCATTGGGGCCGGGCAGGGTACGGCAGTGCCCGGCCGCGACGCCTTCCTCGGCCAGGCACGCCAACAGGCGCTGGCCGTGCTCGTCGCTGCCCACGCAGCCCAGGTAGGCGCTGGTGGCCCCCAGGCGCGCCGCGAACACCGCAACGTTCAGGGCATTGCCGCCTGGGTAGTCCAGCAGTTGGTCCAGGTACACGTCCAGGGTGTTGTCACCGACCGCGACAAGACGGGCCATGCTCAATACTCCGTTTTCCACATGTAGCGGCGCGTGGTCAGCGGTTGCTGATGCCAGACCGCCAGGTGGGCCGCGATACGTTCGGCGGCGATACCCACCACGTAGGGCGCCACCAGAGCGCGTATCTCTGGGGCGATGCCTTCCATGGGGAAGTCTTTGGCGTCATACACCATCACCCGCTCGGTATAGCGCTGGCAGAAACTCACTACGCGCTCCATCTGCCCCCTGCTGGGGTCTTCCCCCACGAACAACAGCAGCGGCGTGCTGGCATCGATCGCTTCGAAGGGGCCGTGGAAGAACTCCGCCGCTTCCACGGGCAGGCAGTGCAACCATTGGCTTTCCATCACTACGCACACGCCGAACACATAGGCGGTGGTGAACATTGGCCCGGAGGCAAGGAAGTACATCAGCCGGTCGTCTTTATACAGGCGCGCTTCTTCCATGGCGCGGCGGTCGTTGTTGATCGCCGCCTCCGCCAGCACCTGCGGCAGTGCCTTGAGCGAGCGGGTGAGTTTGCCCAGCAGCGGCCAGTCTTCACGGCTGGCGAGGATGCCGCCGATCAACGCCTGCAGCGCCATGAAGCAGCCGAAATAGGCTTCGTCCGTGCGCCCGAGCAGGAAGCAATGCTGCACCGCCTGGGCCAGAGGCAGGTCGGCGGTTTGGGTTACGCCCACCGTCAGGCAGGGCTTGCCCTGCAAGAAGCGCGCGGCGGCGATGGTCTCTTGGGTGGTTCCAGACTTGGACGCCAGCACCACAAGGGTGCGTTCGTCCAAGCGCGGTGGGTCGATGTCCATGAACTCGGCGGGGAAGTAACGGCGAACTTCCAGCGACGGGCTGTAGCGCTCAAGCCAGTACTGCAGGCCGAGCATGATGCGGTTAGGGGCGCCACAGCTGACGAAGTAGATGCGGTCGATGCGGTGAGCCAACGCCTGGCCATGGCTGGCGGCGTCATCGACGAGGTGAACGGACTGCTGCAGGGAAGCGATAAAGCCCTCCCGGTTGAACGCGATCGCCATAGGTGCTCCTGGGTGCGGGGTCGCGGAGGGGAGACATCGAGCCTCGGCCGCCTCCATGTAGACCAAAAGCTATACCACCAAATAGACCAATACAAGGCATTTGCGCCGTGGTCTAATAGCCAGGTTTGGCCGCTTGGCATAGGCTCGACACACGCAGGCATAGAGGAAAAACCCAAGCGCCCGGCCTGCTTGGGAATTTGCGCGGCCTGGCAGGCGCGCCGAAGCGGCAGAAAATAATTTGGGGATGTAGACCATGAGAAAAACCGGCTCAAGCGGCCCTGGCGTCGAATCGCTCGCACCGGCGCGCAAGCAGGTGGCCTGGCAGGCTGTCCAGGCGCTGCTGGAAATGCTCGAGCGGCCGGAGTTCGGGCCCAATGAGCGCATCCCGGCAGAAAGGGACCTGGCCGAGCATCTGGGGGTCAGCCGGATGACCCTGCGCAAGGCCCTGCAAACCCTGATCGACCGGGGCGTGCTGGAGCGCCGGGGCAACCGCGGCACCTTTGTCGCGGCGCCTGGCGTGGAGCGGCCGCTGAACACCCTGGCGCGCAAAGGCATCGCCGAAGTGGTGGAGCAGGCGGGCGCGCGGCCCGGCAGCCGGTTGCTGTACTTCGAGCAAACTCCGGCCAGTGCCGGCGTCGCGAAGCGCCTGGGGATAGGCGAGGGCGACACATTGCTGGCGATCCGCCGGCTCCGCACGGTCGACCAGAAGCCCTTTTGTGTGGAGACCAGTTATATCCCCGCCGCCCGGGTGCCGGAACTGGTGGCGGCGGACCTGATCGATGGCGCCTCGCTGTATGCGTTATTGGCCTCGCGCTATCAGATTGAAATAGACAGCGACGAGGGCGTGTTGAGCGTGGCCACCATGAGCGACCAGGAAGCGCGCCTGCTTGAAGTGGCCCCAGGCACGGCCGCGCTGGTGTATCGCGGGGTGATCTTCGATGCCCGCAAGCAGCCGGTGGAATACCTGGTGTCGATCAATCATCCCCAACGCGTGGTGTTCAAGCTGGCGGACAGCCGGGTGCAGGGCGAGAGTCCCGGTGCCAAGCGCCTAGGTTCAGGGCAACGCCCCTAGGGAATCGCGCTGCATCGATTGCAGGTTCTTCTCGATGGTTTCGCACAGGGCCTCCATCTGGATCTGGTGCTCGCTGGAGTGGAAAGGGCTTTGCAGGTCGGTGCCGATGCGCTCGATGGCCAGCAGCATGAAGCCCACGACCGTCGAGGCCAGCGGGGTGAACCAGCCGAGAGACTCCACCAGCCCCACCGGCACGATCAGGCAGAACAGCGAAATGAACAGGCGCGGGAAATACACGTAGGGGTAGGGCAGCGGCGTGTTAGCGATCCGCTCCATGCCGCCCTGGCTGTTCGAGAGCTCGACCAAGGTGGTCTCCAGCCGTGCCAGGCGGATGCTGTCCAGGCGCCCGGCGTTGTATTCCTGGGCCAGCAGGGCCGCGGAGCCGTTGAGGATGTCATTGGCGAAGTTGTTGGTGGAACCGCTGCGCGCGAACTCCTCCTGCGGGATGAACGCCCGCACTTCAGCCGGGCAAGGTTGGCCCCTGAGGTGCGCCGCCAGGCAGTTCACATAACCTACGTGGCGGCGGAGCAGGGTTGCCTTCATCGGGTTCACCTCGGTGCCGTTGTCCAGCAAGGTCAGCACCTGCCGGGCGAAGCTGCGCGAATTGTTGACCATCGCCCCCCATAGGGTTCGCGCTTCCCACCAGCGGTTATAGGCGCTGCTGTTGCGAAAGCTGATCAGCACGATCAGCGCCGAGCCCAAAAGGGTCAACGGCATCAGCGGCAGGTTGATCTTGCTGTCGAGGAACAGCATGAAGTCCACGGTGACGGCAATGTCCCAGAGCAGCAGCCAGAACAGGGCCCAGCCCACGTAGCCCATGGTTTTGATGACCAGGCGGTACTTCTTGACGATGGCAGCTTTCAAACGGGACCTCGTTGAGTGCAAGCGTTCGGACCTAACTCGGACGCTGTTACCGGGGTAAAGGTTCGCAGTGCTGCGGCCAATGATCCTGGGGCGTGAATCGTTTCAGGTGGCGTGCCGAGCCGGGCTTGGGGTGGGCGAGGGCCGGTGTGCAGCGACAGGTTTTCGTGAGGGATTATTCGTGACCTGTACGCAAAAGCCATTTGGGACCAGGCGCCTTTTTGGCAAGGAAACCAAGGTAGATACTCCCCTTCATCCTTTTCCATGCTGGAGTCAGCCCATGAATGTATTCATCACCGGCGCCGCAGGTTTTATCGGCGGGTCCATCGCAACGGGCCTCGTACAACGCGGCCATCACGTCACTGGCCTGGTGCGCACTGCCGACCAAGCCGAAGAAATCAAAGCGCTGGGCATCGTGCCGGTCATCGGCACCCTCGAAGACAGCCATCTGCTCACCACGCAAGCACGCGCCGCCGACGGCGTGATCAATGCCGCCAGCGCCGATCACCGTGGCGCCGTGGAGGCCTTGATCGAAGGGCTCAAGGGCTCGAACAAGCCGCTGCTGCATACCAGCGGTTCGAGCATCGTGGGGGATGCTTCCGGCGGCAAGGGCGGCGGCCAGGTGTTCTACGAGGGCCAGTTGCCCGAAGCCACGCCGGACAAAGCCGCGCGGGTGGCGATCGACGACCTGGTGATTGCCTCGGCCAGGCAGGGCGTGCGCTCGGCGGTCCTCTGTAACACGCTGATCTACGGCCACAGCCTGGGGGTGAACCGCGACAGCGTGCAGCTGCCGCGCCTGCTCAAGCAGGCGCGCAAGAGCGGCGTGGTTCGCCACGTTGGCCCCGGTGAAAACGTGTGGTCCAACGTGTTCATCGAAGACGTGGTCGCCCTGTATGCCCTGGCACTGGAGAAAACCCCGGCCGGCACCTTCTACTTCGTGGAAAGCGGTGAAGCCTCGTTCGCAGACATGACCCAGGCGATGGCCGAGGCCATGGGCCTGGGCAAGGCCCAGGACTGGCCGCTGAAGGACGCCGAAGCCGAGTGGGGCTACGAAATGGCCAACTATGGCCTGGGCTCGAACAGCCGGGTGCGCGGCACGAACGCCCGCGAACTGCTCGGCTGGGTGCCCCAGCGCACCTCGGTGATCGACTGGATTCGCCACGACATGCTTTGACCTGCGCCAGCCCTTGCGCGGCGAGGGCGGCGGGAACCGGGATCGGGGTTGGGAGGCTTTGCCAACCCCCTCTATGGGCGAACCCTCAGCGCCCCCATGGCGAAGCACCTGAATCGGTCAAACGCCTTGTCGTCGCCATCGACCTTCATGCGGATCAACATCCCCTCATACGCTTCGATCAAAAACGCCGCCGCGCCTTGTGCGTCGACGGCCGGGTCGACTTCGCCAACCCGCTGGGCCTCTTCGAGCACCGCTTGAATCTGGGCTTCCCAGCGTGCGAACACCGCCGACAGCCGCTGCCGGAAGCCTGGGCTTCGGGCCCGCGCGGTTTGCCCGAACACCCCATACAGGCACCCGCCCAGCGGCTCCTCGGCCAGGTGCATGCGCCGGGCTTGCTCGAAGTAATCCTCAAGCCGTTGCAGCGGGCTGGCCGCGGCATCGCGGAACAACAGCTCGCGCAAGCCGGTGTAATGCGCCTCGTAGGCCTCCAGTACCGCGGCGGCGAACGCCTCTTTGCTTTTGAAGAAGTAATAGAAGGACCCCTTCGGAACGCCGGCGGCGTCGAGGATCGCGTTTAGGCCGATGCCGTCGTACCCATTGATGATCATGGACTTCAGCCCTTCGGCGACCAGCTTGGCGCGGGTTGCGTGATTTTCTCGGCTCATAGGTAGTAGACCAGTTGACTAGCTGTTAATCCTAGGCCCGTCTTCGGCAAAAGCAACGGCCGGGCGGCCGGTCGCGCCGCCTGAGCGACGGGAGGTGTTGAGATGCACACATGGGTAAACCGCAAATACCTCGGGATCTTTTTCGCCTGCGCAAGCTACGCCATTTATTCGCTCCACTACGCCACGGTGACGTGGCTGGAGAGCGATTATCCGCTGTGGCAATTGGTGTTCATGCGCAGCGTGGTGATGGTGCTGATCACCTTGGCGCTGAGCCGACGAGGCACGGCGAAGGCTGCCCTTCGCAGCCCCCACATGTTGTCGCTGGTGTTGCGCGGCGTACTGCAATTCATCGCCATGGCGTGCTTCTTTCTCGCGGCCCGGGAGATGCCGCTGTCGGCGGTGATGACGCTTTATTGCACGGCGCCGCTGATCATCGTGGTGCTGTCGGTGTTTTTGCTGGGGGAGGTGGTGCGCGGGTATCGCTGGCTGGCGCTCATGGTCGGCGTGGCGGGCAGCGTGATCGCGGCAAACCCAGGCGGCGCGGTGAGCGCGGTGCCGGCACTGATCGCCTTCGCATCGGGGCTGTTCTGGGCACTGACGGTCGTGTTCACCCGCAAGCACGGCGCCCGCGACAGCGCCGCTGTGCAGCTGCTGGTCACCGGGGCTGTGTTCATCGTGCTCAGCGCTGCGCTGTTGACCTGGCAAATGCCTTCCACGCTACGCCATTGGGGCTTGATCGTGGCGCTGGGCGTGCAGGTTTACCTGGCCCAGTACTGCTTCTTCGAGGCGTGCCGGCTGGCGCCTGCGTCGCTGGTGGGCCCGCTGGAGTACACCAGCGTGGTGTGGTCAGGGGTCTTCGGCTATCTGCTGTTCTCGGATATCCCGACCTTGCCCATCGTCATCGGCGCCGTGCTGGTGGCGGCGAGCGGCATCGCGTTGGCAATGACCGCCTGCAACGATGCACGGGAATGCCCGGCTTGAGTGCGTGGGCCACCGTTGCCCGGCCTTCGTAAACCAACATCGCCAGCGTGCAAATTCGATATTGTTTTCTGTAATGAAAATGTAATATTCGCTTTCGCAAACCAATAATAAAGCTGGAGATACTCGATGTTCGCCTTCTTCCGCCCTGCCACCCACCGGGCGCCACTGCCCACCGACCGGATCGACAGTACCTACCGACGCCTGCGCTGGCAGATCTTCGCTGGCATTTTCTTTGGCTACGCCGGGTATTACTTGCTGCGCAAGAACTTCTCCCTGGCCATGCCTTACCTGATCGACGAAGGCTATACGCGCGGCGAGCTGGGGGTAGCCATTTCCGCCATCGCCATCGCTTACGGGTTCTCCAAGTTCCTGATGGGGCTGGTGAGCGACCGCTCCAACCCGCGTTACTTCCTGCCGTTCGGGCTGCTGCTGTCCGCGGCGGTGATGTTCGTGTTCGGTTTCGCACACTGGGCCACCTCCAGCGTGGCCATCATGTTCGTGTTGCTGTTCATCAATGGCTGGGCCCAAGGCATGGGCTGGCCGCCGAGCGGGCGGACCATGGTGCACTGGTGGTCCCAGAAGGAGCGCGGCAGCGTGGTTTCCACCTGGAACGTCGCGCATAACGTGGGTGGCGGCTTGATCGGCCCGCTGTTCCTGCTCGGTTTGGGCTGGACCAACGACTGGCACGCCGCGTTCTACGTGCCCGCCGCCGTGGCGGTGCTGGTGGCGGTGTTCGCCTTCGCGGCCATGCGCGACACCCCCCAATCCGTAGGGTTGCCGCCGGTGGAGGAGTACAAGAACGACTACCCGGAAGGCTACGACGCGAGCCACGAGCAAGAAATCAGCACCCGGCAGATCTTTGTGGACTACGTGCTGCGCAACAAGCTGCTGTGGTACATCGCCCTGGCCAACGTGTTCGTTTACCTGCTGCGCTATGGGGTGCTGGACTGGGCACCGACCTACCTCAAGGAAGCCAAGCACTTCACCGTCGACACCACCTCGTGGGCTTACTTCTTCTACGAATGGGCGGGCATTCCCGGCACGCTGCTGTGCGGCTGGATGTCGGACAAGATCTTCCGCGGCAACCGCGGCCTTACCGGTATCGTGTTCATGGCGCTGGTGACTGTCGCCACCCTGGTGTATTGGCTCAACCCGCCAGGCCACCCGACCATCGACATGGCCGCGCTGTTCGCCATTGGCTTCCTGATCTACGGCCCGGTGATGCTGGTGGGCTTGCAGGCACTGGAACTGGCGCCGAAGAAAGCCGCCGGCACCGCCGCCGGGTTCACCGGCCTGTTCGGTTACCTGGGAGGTTCGGTCGCTGCCAGCGCGGCGATGGGCGTCATCGTCGACCACTTCGGCTGGGACGGCGGGTTCATGCTGCTGGTGGCCTCCTGCGTGCTGGCCATCGTGTTCCTGCTGCCAACGCTGAAACACACCCGGGTTGCAGGCCATAGCCGCGAAGCGGTGGCCTGACCGCGCGCCATGCTGAACCTGCCGGCGCGCAGGCGCTAACTCGCGCGAGGGGGGCATCGATGGCCCCCTTCGATCGCGTCAGGGCCGGCAGCGCCCTGCGGCTTCAGCCTCCCAGCCCCAGGGTCGCTTTTACCCGAAGCCTTAACCCCTGCTTGGGATCGCTGACCTCGATCGTATAGGTGTCTGCGCCATCCTCGACACGCTCCAGCTGCAAGTCGCTTTTTTCGAGCGCGGGGTCCGACAGGTCGATTGCACTCGCCCCCACCCTTTTGAAATCAGACAGCCGCCTTTTTTCCAAGCGGATTTCATGGTCCCCTCCACTGTGGTGGTCCGTGTACAGGTACACGTGGGCGCCTTGGCACAGCGCCCGGGTTGTAACGTTTGCATCGGGATAGTAATTCGCCACGCCGATCTGGAAGGCGCCGGTAGTTTTGTCGTGGATGATCGCCGGGGGGAGATTGCGATCGCCCCAGCTCACGTTCCCGGGGCAGTTCGCCAAGCGGCCGGGCAGTGGGGCTGCAGCGGGCACCTGGAGCCGGCCAAGGATTTCGCCCCTCGCTTTGCTTGCACTTGCCGATGGGTCCTGGCGAGGCGTGCCTGTGGTAGGCAAGCCAAGGGCTTGGAGCACCATTAGCCTGGGTTGCTGCGTGCCTGTGGGGCGCGATGAAAACTCGGGGCAGGGCGCTTTCCGGCCCTGGCTCAGCCGCCATTGCTGTTCCACAATCTGCCGGCCCCCCGCGGCCAGTACGCGCAAGTGAGCGGACTGGCCGTCAGCGGTAAACGCGATTGTCGCCAAAGGCGCCCCGGTTGCAGGTATCGAGGCCAGCATATTCTCTTCGGCGCTGCGGATATAAAAATAGTCCCGCCCTTTATAACGTAATACCGGAACCCCCCAGTCGAGGAGATCGAACAAGCCCGAGGCGGCGTAGCCTGGCCGAGAGGTGGGCAAAAGCACCTGCGTGACCTCGACAGGGCCCGCTACTGAGGTCAGTGGCTGGACCACCTGCGCAAGTTCGGCCCGGCATACCTGGCCGTTTTTGACCGCAACCTTGGCCAGGCGCGTTTGCTCGGCACTGTTCGCGCCTTGGTGTTGATGCAGGGATACCGCGGCGGCGACAGTGCCGATCAGCCCGCACAGCACCAACCCGGCCAGCCCCAGCAGGCCGCCAGCTTCGGGAGGCGACAGCCGGCTGTCGCTGCTTCGCGCGGTACCTGCCGCCGCCAGCATCAAGCTCAGGGCCATGAACCACAGGAAGTAGCCCCAGCCATAACCGTATACATCGCTATCGCCGCCCAGCCCGGTGCCAAAGGTCAGCGCGTTGAGCGAAAGGACTAACGCCAGCACTGCGGACAAAACTCCGCCGCCACTGGTTTGCTTGCGCAGCAGGCTCAAAAAGAACAGGGGGTTTGCGTACCAGGCAAACTGCAATATCAGCGGCCCGAGCCAGCCCTTTGCCAACAACTGCGCGCCGTAAGTTACGTGTGAGTCGGCGTCGATGAACACTGGCAGCGTCAACGAGATGAACCAGAGCACGACGGCCATCCCGGCCAGGACGTCCGCAAGCTTGAACACCCCCGCTTGCGATGATGGCGAAGGTGCCGTGGGCGCGGATGCTTGCCCTTCGTGGCCCCTCTGCAAACCGCCGGGATCAGGGTGAACACTTGTTTTTGGGCTTCTGTTTGTACGCGTAGGCATCCGTTGCCGGAGAGTGCTGGCAATGAAAGGGATTGACGCGCCGAGGTAGAACGACAACACCGGCCACAGGCCGTATGCGGGGCGGTGCCGGAGATAACCCATGTACAAGGCCACAAACGCGGCCCCGGTGAATAACCAGTAGGCGTAAGTGGCAAAGTCTTCGGCGATAGGCGACTTACAGCGCGCCATCAGCCGTTTGACCCGCGTGAGTACTACCATCAATACGAAACCGATCCCCACCCCCGCGATGGCACGCGAAGGCAGCGATAACAACTCAAGCGAAGCGACGTCCATGCATAGGCCTTGGCAATATGTCCATTGAAAACCAGCCTGCGCACAGGCCCTGAGCAGGTATATCGGCAAGGCGGAACGAAACTTTCGTAGCGGCTGCACGCTGTAGCACAACCCCCGCCCAGGGCTATAAACTGCTGGCTTTACACACCTCAGGTGCAGCATGGCCACCGACACTTCCAAGCTCGATCGAATCCTCGCCGAAACCCAGCGCGAGCGCGAACGCGGCTATCGCGATAAAGCCCTCAAGATGTACCCCCACGTATGTGGCCGTTGCGCACGGGAGTTCTCAGGCAAGCGCCTGAGCGAACTTACCGTTCACCACCGCGACCACAACCACGACAACAACCCCCAGGACGGCTCCAACTGGGAGTTGTTGTGCCTGTATTGCCACGACAACGAGCATTCTCGCTACACCGACCAGCAATACTTCAGTGAAGGTTCGCTGAGCACGCCGTCGGTAGCCAAGGCCACGCATAACCCTTTCGCGGCGCTGGCGGGGCTGATGAAAAAAGAGTGAGGTATCAGGCTGCTTGAAGTGCCTAGGCGGGGCTGGCTAGTTAAGCCCGCATTCCTTGGTGATCGGTTCTACGACAAGCGTGTTGGGTGGGGTGCCGGTGCTCATGTCTATCACTTCCAGGGAGCAACCCCAATCAGGCGCTGACTGCTTGATTCGATAGACGCCCCCGGTGCGTGGAACAAAGCTGCTGATGTTCAAACAGCTCTTGGAAATTAAGGGCTGGTCATTGTTCTCGCGGATTTTTATACCTGTGCTGAGGGCGTGCACATACACACGCCTGTCCGGTTTGATAAAGAACCGATTCTTTTCGGAGTTGGTCGCCGAAATAGCGCCTAGAACGCCGGTTTCTTCGGTGTCCACGCAATGGCTGTCATAAAAGGCCCAATACCCTTGGCCGCCTCCGTTCATAAGGTTATTGGTGCCCCACTGAGCATTCAGGGTGGCATGCGGTGCGTCTGCCGCGGGCTGCTGATAGTGGCCGACGCAGCCGGCCAGTAATACCAGGCAAGGGGCTAGGATGGATTTGATCAATGTCACTCCGAAAACAGGCTGGAAAAAGCGCATCGGTGTATCGGCCGGTAGGGGCTGAACAATAGGGTTCAACCCCGGTTTGGATCGAGGTGAAGGGTTCGGATGATCAAGGCCTCAAGCGGAGCGAGCATGGGCCGATACCGTAGGCGGATTATCAACTTAACGGACTACCCTCATGATCCCCCGCACCCTTCGCCCCCTGTGCATGGCAATGGCCTGCATGGCCCAGGCCTCGTGCCTGTTCTGGCACCCTATTCCGCCTGGCGCCTACAGTGACGGCTATGCTGCGGGATGCGAGGCCAGCAAACAGAAACGCGGATACGTGGCGCGCGATGAAGACCCTCGCAGCCACCTGCAAGAGCGCTACAGCGAAGGCTGGACCCACGGTTACGCAAGCTGTGAAGTTGACAATGACTTCGAAGAACAAAGCCGAGCAGTACAAAAAACCTGCTCCAAGCACGACAAGAAGCGCGGGCGGTGCAAGTAGGTGGTCGTCTGGGCAGATGACCTTGCCGCCTAAACGCTGCTTCAGCCCTTCTGGGGCATGCGTAAACCTGGGTTATTGACTGAAGGCGAAGGTGGCGGCTGCCCCGGGCCCTCTGGGCGCCGAATGAGCTGCAGCAAGTGGGCAGGGTTCGTCGGGCTTACGTCGATGACGTCGATTCATCCCAGCCGAGCCGGAATCCCTTTCGATACAAATACAGCCCATGCACGCAAGCCACCACGGCTGCGATCGCCGGGGGCCATATAAATGAAAAAGACCTGCGCCCATAACATTCCAAAGGCCTGCGCCGGCAAATGAGCCACTGCCCCAGCCAACAGCCAAGCCCAGGTTCGTCTCCGCCGGATTTGCATCGCAAGAACAACCGCCACCTGGAGGGCAACGCCCAATAGCCGGTAACCGCCAGCACTATCAAATACCCGCCAACAACATCGAGGTTCAGCGGATGCGCCTGAATCCACCGCACCGGCAACGCATGAAGCAACAGCGCCAGAGACCGGCCGTGAGGAGCGTATAGGGGATGCCTACCACAATCATGCCGGTGATAACCAAGGCGCTGTGCAAGCGGGGCCGATAACTCAGGGGGTGGCTCCAGTTTGAGGGAGGCTGGATATCACTATCGGCCCTAGGCCCTGAACAGTCGCAGGGGCCCTCGCGGTGATCCGTTCAATCTATACGCGGATGCTGCTGTGCCAGTTCTTCCCGTTTGGTTTGCAATTCGGCGATCTTGGCGTCGATGTCCTCGATTTTTTGTTCGATCGTGTCATGGTGTTCTTGCAGCAGTTCCTTGGCTTCATCCAGGTCTGAAGCGGTGGGTGTGGCACCGCGCAGTGGCTTGTTCGCGGTTTCCTTCATCGTGAGCCCGGTAGCCAGGCCGATGATCGCCACTACCATCAGGTAGTACGCCGGCATGTAAAGGCTTTGGGTGGTTTCCACCAGCCATGCCGCAAGGGTTGGGGTGAGGCCGGCGATCAGCACCGAGATGTTGAAGGCGCTGGCCAGGGCGCTGTAACGGATATGGGTGGGGAACATCGCCGGCAAGGTGGACGCCATCACGCCGATAAAGAAGTTGAGCAACACTGCCAGGATCAGCAAGCCCGAAAAGATCAGGCCGATCTTGCCGCTGGTGATCAACATGAAGGCGGGGATGGCCAGGCAGAACAACCCGATGCTGCCGCAGATGATGAAAGGCCGCCGCCCGAAGGTGTCGCTCAGGCGCCCGAACACCGGCTGCACGAACAGCATGCCGACCATGATCGCGATAATGATCAGCACGCCGCGGTTTTCGCTGTAGTGCAGGTTGTGCGAGAGGTAGCTCGGCATGTAGGTGAGCAGCATGTAGTAGGTGACATTGGTCGCGACCACCACGCCTACGCAAGTCACCAGGCTGCGCCAGTGCTGGGTGGCAACTTCTTTGAACGATACCTTGGGGCCGTTCGCCAGGCCTTCGCGGTCCGCTTGCTCGAGCTTCTCCACGTGCTGTTGGAAGGCGGGCGTTTCCTCCAGCGAATTGCGCAAATACAGCCCAAGCAGGCCCAGCGGCAGCGCGAGGAAGAACGGCAGCCGCCAGCCCCATTCTTCGAAGCGGGTTTCGCCCACCACCGCCGAGATCGCAACCACCACGCCAGCCCCTACGACGAAACCTGCGATGGAGCCGAAGTCCAGCCAGCTCCCTAAAAAGCCGCGCTTACGGTCAGGAGCATACTCGGCCACGTAGATCGAAGCGCCGGTGTATTCCCCGCCCACGGAAAAGCCCTGGGCCATCTTGGCTAGCAACAACAGCACGGGCGCCCAGATACCGATGGCCGCGTAGGAGGGGATCAACCCAATGGCGAAGGTACTGAGCGACATGATCACGATGGTCGCCGCCAACACCTTCTGCCGCCCATAACGGTCGCCCATGGCGCCGAAGAACAAGCCACCCAACGGGCGGATAAGGAAGGGCACGGAGAAGGTCGCCAAGGCTGCGACGATCTGTACGCTCGGGTCGGCGCTGGGAAAGAACACTTTGCCCAGCACATAAGCGACGAACCCATACACGCCGAAGTCGAACCACTCCATGGCGTTGCCCAGCGCGGCGGCCGTGATCGCCTTGCGCATCTTCACGTCGTCGACAATGGTGATGTCCTGCAGCCCGATGGGTTTGATGCGCTGTTTACGTCGTTTCATGCAAGTTACCCAGTGCCTGGCCAAAGTTCGTATAAACCTGCCCTCAACTGAAGGGCAATGCGCATTCGCGCGGCCTGGATAGTGGCCGTTCGCTCATTTGCATCAGAGACACTGGGGTGCCAAATAATTCACTGCTCGCCTTGCGGCCCCGTCTGGGCAGCGCTCAGGCGGCTGGACCACGCTCATGGGTCGGCACTGAAACCAACTCGATTTGTGCGCCCCATGGCGTTTGAAAATAGAACCACCGAATACCGTCAGGGTTGGTGATCGGCTCATTGAGGATGGTGACCTTCCGGCTTTTGAGCAGGGTAAGGCTGCTATCGATGTCGTCGGTCTTCAATGCGACGTGAGTTGCACCGGCGTCGTCGCCATGGGGGTGTACGCGATCTATTTCGGCGCCGCGGTACTGGAACAGCTCAACTTTGGCACCGCCTGCCAGTTGCAACATCACAAACCGTTCGAGCTCGCTGGAAGCATGCCAGCGAAATTGCGCTTTCCATTGCTCCGGCAGGTTACCGGGCCTTGTATCCGAGATAACCCGCGCGCCCATGAGCTCGGAGAAAAACCGCGTAGCGGCGTCTATGTCCGGAACATTCATGCCCACGTGATCGATGACCGAGACGTGAAGCGACGGCTGGGTTGAATTCATCGCGGGTTCGCTCTTGTACGTGGTATCCGCGGCCTGGGCCGCGGCGCTGAGGGCCACACTGACGGCAAACAGCGCCAACGTTGAACGTTGCATCGAATATCCTCCGTAGATAGACAGGGCGGTGTTCATACCGCCCTTCAGGCAGATCAGACCTGGGCTTGGCCGCCGTCCACGAACAGTTCGATGCCGTTGACGAAGCTGGCGTCGTCCGAGGCCAGGAACAGCGCCGCGCTGGCAATTTCTTCCGCTTCACCAACCCGGCCCATGGGGATCAGCGATGCCAGGTAGTCCAGCAAGCCTTGCTGCTGCGCCGCATCCGGGCCGGCAAGGTCAACCAGGCCGGGGGTCCGGGTAGCGCCGGGGCTGATGGTATTGACCCGCACGTGGCGGTCTTTCAGGTCCAGGATCCAGTTGCGGGCGAACGAGCGCACGGCAGCCTTGGAGGCGGCATACACGCTGAAGGCTGCGGTTCCTGAGCTCCCGGCGGTGGAGCCGGTGAGGATCACCGAGGCATTCTTGGCCAGCAAGGGCAGGGCCTTTTGCACGGTGAAGAGCACGCCTTTGACATTGCGATCGAAGGTGTCGTCGTAGTGCTGCTCGGTGATTTCCCCCAAGGGCAGCATGGAGCCTCCGCCGGCGTTGGCGAAGAGCACATCGATGTGGCCGTGGGCGGCGCCGATCTGGCTATAGAGGGTGTCCAGCTGTTCGAGGCGGGTGGAGTCGACCTGCACGCCAGTGGCGTTGCCAACCGTTGCGACGGCGGCGTCCAGCTCGGCCTGCCGCCGGCCGGTGATGTACACGTGAGCACCTTCTTCGGCGAAGCGTTTGGCGGTGGCCAGGCCGATACCCGTAGTGCCGCCGGTGACCAGTGCGATTTTGCCTTCGAGTTTGCGAGCCATGATGTTTCTCCTGTTAGCCGTTCAAGTAAGTTGCGGTGTGGGAGAAGCATATCGACGGCATTGGTATTTCAAAATAGAATTGCCTGCAACCCATCGTTGCAGAAATGAAATGAGCAGACTTCCAGATTTTGAAGGCCTAGCCATGTTCGCCAAGGTCGCCGAGGAGGGGTCTTTCGCCGCCGCGGCTCGAGTGATGAGTGTTTCGGTACCCACGGTGTCACGGGCCGTCGCTCGGCTTGAAGAGCGGCTGGGCGGGCGCTTGTTCAACCGTACCTCCAGGCAACTGGCGCTTACCGAGTTCGGCGCGAGCCTCGCGGCCAAGGCCGCAGACATTTACCGGCAAGCGGAAGAGGTCGAGGGCCAAGCCCAGGAGCTCTCCATACAACCCCGAGGCCAGGTAAGGCTGGCGATCCCGATGTCGTTCGGTTTGCGCTGGGTCGCTCCATTGATGCCCCAACTCATGCGGCGGTACCCGGAGCTATCGGTGGACCTGCACCTGTCCGATGCGGCTGTCGACCTCATTGCCGAAGGCTTCGACGCGGCCCTGCGCATCGCTGTGCTGCCAGACTCCTCACTGGTCGCGCGCCGGCTTTGCGCGGTCACTCAGTATCTGGTCGCGTCGCCTGCCTACCTGAAAGCGCATGGCTACCCGGCCCATCCCCGCGACTTGGTCGGCAGGCCTTGCCTCAGTTACGCCTACCGCGCGCGCAGCCAGGTATGGCGGTTCACCCATGAAAGCGGTGTGGAGGAAGACGTAGTGCCGAGCGGTCCCTTGCGCGTGACCAACTCGGACGCCTTGGTGCCGGCTCTTCTCGAAGGGCTGGCGATCGCCGAACTTCCCGAATTTATCGCCAGCGAATACCTGGCTGATGGCCGCCTGGTGGTGTTGCTGCCCGAATGGAGCATGGCGCGTGGTGGGCTGTATTTCGTGACCCCCTCGGCCCGCACCCGCCCCGTGAAGATAAAGGCACTGTCGGATTTCTTCGCTGAGCACTTGGCCAACCCGACTTGGCGTTGGCCGAAATAGCCCGGCAGCGGGGGCGGCAAGGCTTACAGAAATGAAACGATGGCTTTCGTTAATTACGGTTTTCGCAGGTTAGGTTCTCCCTTAACGTGAGTGAGCAAACAGCGCTCATTCATGCCTTTGGAGAAAACCCTGATGAAAAACGCCGTCGAACTGTTCCAGCAGTACCTGGAGTCCATCCAATCGCCACGCGTTGCGGCCGCCCTTTTTGCCGAGGACGGCGCCTTGGAACTGCCTTATCTCGAATCCCTGGGTATCACTCATCGCGTTCAAGGCAACGACCAAATCGAAGCCTTTATCGGGGCCTTGCTAGCCAAGGTGCCGGGCTTCAAATTCCGCAATGTGCGATTCCTCATTGAAACCCCAGACCAGGCGTTTGCCGAATACAGCGTGGAAGCGGTCGTTGCTGCCACCGGCCGGGTGTACCGGCAGCTGTATGCCGGTCGCCTTGTGGCGAAGGACGGCAAGATCCAGTTGCTGCGTGAGTCTCTGGACACCGTCGCGGCCGCGCAGGCCTTCGCGCCAGCCGCCTAATGATGCGCTGCTGGGAGGTGGGGTGAGGCGATTCAGAGTGCCGTGGGGCGGCGAATGCACGGCCGGGGCACATGCAAAGCGCGAATGCATGGTCGCCCTCAAGTAGAAAGCTCCGCTTTGCGTTTCAGTGGTCCCGGTTATGGGGGGCACCGCTGCCAACCGCCAACAGGCGTTTCACGCCGAGGCATGAAGGCTGAGAAAATCCACGGCACCCCAACGCTGCAGTGCAGTCTTTTTCTAGACACTTCCCCTCGCGCCCGTTCGGAGCCCACCATGATCATTGTTCACCACCTCAACAACTCGCGCTCGCAGCGCATCCTCTGGCTGCTCGAAGAGCTAGGGTTGAACTACGAGATCAAGCGCTACCAGCGCGACCCGCAAACCAATCTTGCGCCACCCGAGCTCAAGGCGATCAACCCGCTGGGCAAATCCCCGGTGATCGAAGACGGCCCCCACGTGCTGATCGAGTCTGGCGCCATCGTCGACTACCTCATCCGCCGCCACGGCGACGGCCGCTTGCAGCCAGACCCCACCAGCGCCACCTACGACGAATACGTGCAATGGCTGCACTTCGCCGAAGGCTCGGCCATGCTGCCGCTGATGCTCAACCTCTACATCGGTCGCTTGAGCGGTGCCGGCGCGCCGCTTCAGCCCCGCATCGACTCGGAGCTGGCCAACTACCTCGGTTACCTGAACACCGCCCTCGGGCTCACGCCATTTTTGGTGGGCGAGGAATTGACCGGTGCGGATATCCAGATGAGCTTTATCGGCGAATTCGCCAAGGCACAGGGCAAGTTGCAGCCGTATCCGAACGTGGCGGCATGGGTGCAGCGGCTCCAGGCACGGCCGGCGTATCGCAAAGCGGTGGAGCGGGGTGGGGAGTATGCGTTCGCGAAGTGACAGCGCTGCTTATTCAAAAGCCACTACCCGCTTCAGCCGCGGCTGGCCCTGGAGGTTCAGCGCGGTATCGAAGCCGGTTTGCGGGCGGCCATAGAGGTAGCCCTGGGCGAAGTGGCAGCCGTTACTGGCCAGCCAGGACGGCAAATGCGGCAAGTGGACCTGCTCGATGCCTTCGGCGGTCACTTTCATCTTCAGGCTGCGCGCCATCCCCAGGATGGCTTCCACCATCGGCAGGTGATCGACGTTGCCGGCTTCAAAGAAGGACCGGTCGATCTTGATCTTGTCGATGGACAGCCGGGTCAAGTGATAGAGCCCGGAGTAGCCGATGCCGAAGTCGTCCAGCGCCACGGTGATCCCGTGGGCGTGCAGCCTGCTCAAGTTGCGTTGCGCCGCTTCAAGGTTGCCCACCAGCGCCTCTTCGGTAATCTCCACCTCGAAGCGGTCGAATGGGAACTGCTCCTGGCGAAGTTGCTCCAGCAGCCGATCAGGGAACAGCTCATCCGTGATCATCGCGGCACTGACGTTCAATGAAAGGTGCAGGTGCGCATCCCACTCCTTTGTCGCCAGGCAGGCTTGCCGCACGAGCGAGCGGGTCATGGCCGGGATCAAGCCCAGGCGTTCGAGCACGGGGATAAAATCCGACGGCATACCGGTACCACCGTCAGGTTTTACCCAGCGCGCGAGGATTTCAAAGCCGACCACGGCCTGTGAGGGCAGGGCGACGATGGGCTGGAAGAATGGAACGATCTCTTCGCGTTCGATGGCTTGCTTGAGCGCGAAGTCCAGGTCGAATTGCGCCCGGCGTTGCCGTTCGTACTCGATGTCATGGAAGTAGTAGGTCGAGCGCCCGCTGTTCTTCCCTCGGTACATGGCCGTATCGGCGTAATGCAGCAGGGCCGATGCATCCACGGCATCGACCCAGGAGCGAGAAATGCCGATCGTTGCGCCCAGGCTCGAAGGCTCCAACGTCTCCAACACCGGGCGGCTCAAACTCGCGATGATGCTTTCGGCGATGTTTCGCAGGGCGGCTTCTTCGCGGTAATCCATCAGCAACAGGCAGAACTCGTCGCCTCCCAAACGCGCAGCGATCCCCGAGTGTTCGAAGGCAATCTTGCTCAGCCGGCTGGCAACTTCGATGAGCACGCTGTCTCCGGCGCAGTGCCCGTACTTGTCGTTGATGGCTTTGAAGCGGTCAAGGTCGATCAACATGATCACCATGGGCTCAGCCTGTTTCAGGCCGGTGCGTAGCATCTCCATGAACACACGGCGGTTTATCAGGCCGCTGAGCGAATCGTATCTGGCCAAGGTCTCGGTCTTGGACTGTTCCCGCTGCATGCGCCGATAGCTCGATCGGGTGTTGTTGACCAAGCGTTTAAGCAGCACCGTGGGCAGGATCAACGAGAGCAGCGAGAAGCCGATGGAGGTCACCACAAAGCGCCAACGCTCACCGTTCTCGAAATTTCCGTCGTACGGCAGGCCAAGCCAATGCATCGACCAGGCTTCGAGCTTGAACTCCCACAGGATGGAAAGCCCGCCCATGGTCAGTAGGGTCAGCAGCAGCAACTGCACCAGGCGGTAGGGGTGCGAGCGGTGAAAGTCAGTCATGAGTGCCCTCGTGGGCCGGGATAGCCAGAGTGCTGTCAGAGAGCCATCACCGCGATTGGTTCCTGCCGCTGGTCGCGGAGCGGCGCTATTGGCGTGGCGCCGCCTAGTTAAGGGCCAGCACGCGGCCCTTGCCGTTAAGTCACAGGGGCGGCGGCTTCGCTCGACAGCGAGCGGGCAACCGTGCCAGGGCTCGGCTAGCGGGCCGGGTAGTCTGCTACCACTTGCGTTTCACCGCTGTGCGTCAGCCCAAGCACCTGGTACGCATTGGCGTGGCCCGGGACCTCCATGCCGGGCGAGCCCATGGGCATGCCGGGGGCGGCAACCCCAACCAAGTCGGTTCGCCGGGCCAGCTCGGTGATTTCCTGGGCAGGAACATGGCCCTCCACGAATTTTCCGTTAACAACGCCGGTATGGCAGGATGCCAATGCCCCCGGCACGCCAAGCCGCGCCTTGACCGCGCTCATGTTCTCTTCGACGTGGTCGTTTACCTGGAAACCATTGTCTTTCAGATAAGCGATCCATTTGGAGCAGCAGCCACAGTTGGCGTCTCGGTGAACATCGATGGTGGTGGCAGGGGCGGCGTGCGCTAGCAACGGCACCACAAAGGCAGCCAGCAGCAAAAAGCGGCCGCCGAACGTTCTAGGCCTGGAAGTGTTCATAAGTAAATCCTGTGATCGATTGGCTGGATTCAATGGTGCCCATGTTGAGCATGCTGGGGATTATCCTCGTTACCCAGTGGGCATAAAAGCCGTTCGCATGAGGGCGGGTTCAGCAACAGGCCAGCAGCAGGGTTATGGCCATGGCTGCGGCTATATCGGTTTAGCCCAAGGTAGCCTGCCGTCGCGCGCGCCTTTGCTTAAGCCATCACCCTGCGAGAAATGGACATCAACAACGCGTTCTACCAAGTTCGCAGTTCGCACCTGGGCGTATTGCAACGCATCGAGTTGAAGTCATATACCGATGAATGGCCGGGGTTACCTAGGGGTGGAGGAACGCCTTTGGGAACGAAAAATGTCACCGCCTCTGGGCCGTACAGGCTGCCGCTGATGCTCAACCTCTACATCGGGTGCCTCGATGGCGCCGACGCGCCGGTGCAGCCGCGTATGGGCGCGGACCTGGCCAACCTTCTCGGCTACCTGGGCCGCGCCCTGGGGCTGACGCCGTACCTGGTGGGCGAGGAACTGACCGGCGCGGATATCCAGATGAGCTTTATCGGCGAATTCGCTAAGGCGCAGGGCAAGTTGCAGCCATACCCGAACGTGGCGGCATGGGTGCAGCGGTTTCAGGCCAGGCCGGCGTACAAAAAAGGAGTGGAGCGGGGCGGGGCGTATGCATTTGCGAAGTAAGGGGTAAAGCCGCGCTGCCGCCTTTTTAAGTGGCCAGCGCATTTTCTGTGCGATGATCCGTGCCCTGTTCCAACTGTTACTTGACTACCGGTGCCTATCGATGACTTACAGCCTCTATTACGCGCCTGGCGCTGCAAGCATGGCGGTCCATTGGATGTTGATCGAGCTGGATATTCCGTTCGAAGCTCAATTGGTCGACATTAAAGCGGGCGCCCAACATACCGACGGATATCGCCGATTGAATCCCTCGGGCAGGGTTCCCACGCTCATTGTCGACGGTGTCGCTCGCGGCGAATCGGCTGCTTTGCTTATGTTACTGGCGGAGCGTCATCCCGCCGCGGGCCTTGCGCCAGCGCCCGGCTCCGCGGACCGTGCCGAGTGGCTGGAGCTTATGGTCTATCTTGCGAATACGCTTTTACCTGCAATGCGCGATTGGTTCTACGCAGATGTCGACGGTGATACCGCCGGGGCTGACGCCGTTAAAGCACTTGCCCGCAAGCGGATCGAGGCGGCCTGGGACAAGCTGGATAGGTGCCTCGCCGACGGCCGTCACTACCTGGTGGGCGGCAGCCTCAGCACGGTCGATTTTCTGGCCGTGATGCTAATGCGTTGGTCGCGCAACATGGCCCGCCCCGCGACGACCTGGCCACACCTTTCCCCTTATATTAACCGCCTGCGCGAACTGCCGTCGTTTATCGAACTGAATGCAAGGGAAGGCCTCACCGAATGGGTGAATTAAGCACCCCGCCTCAGCGCCAGTGTTTACCTGAGCCAGCACATTTTATGCGCGGCGGAGCACGGCTGGCTGAGCGCCGCCAACAAGGCATGCCTGCCAGCGTTTGCCACCACGCCCGCCCGTGGAAATGCTAACGATGGGGCCAAAAACCGAGGCCTTGATCGGCGTGCTTGAACAGCTCGCCGGCCTGCTTGAGCACGATGGCAACACGCATTGGGGCCACTGGGCGCGTGTCGCGCGTGCCCGGCTACTTGACTCTGATTACGCAGGCATCACCTCAGTGTTGTCGGCCTATGGCGGCATGGGCTCGCTCAACGATGTCGTGCTCGGCTCCAGCTTTGAGGATGGCGTTTTTTCCTGGAAGCCAGGCTATGTCGATTTAAACGAAACATTCGACAGGTTACGTCGCGATGCGGCTGAACTCGCGCGGGCGATAGTCGAGGATTTACGCGCCTTCGAGAGAATAAACGCCTAGGGCAACAGCGTGCGATGCGGGCTAGCTGTACCTCTAAAACGCTGATTGAAAAATAGATGGGTAAAGGTTGCGTCGGGCAGTTTCAAGTTGGCGAATAAATCAAATGTGCCCTTGAATTCTCCGGTCACTTTAAAGCAACCGCGCAATGCGGACCGTCCATTGCACGGGTACGGCAAAACGTTTATCGGGCGCGCGCCAAGGTGGTTCACTGCGCATCAAGCGCATGGGTCAAGTCTCAATGTGGGAGGTTCTTCGAGCGCGACCATGAGCACCCCACTTGGCCACTGGCGGGCGAAGTGCCTAACCTCCTTCGTCTTCGCAGGCTCTATAGCCTTTAAGGAAGGCGCTGGGGCGGCAGCATCCGCTCCAGCATGCCATCGCGGCGCACCGCCACATGCCACACGGTCGCCGCGACGTGCAGCGCGATCAGCCCATAGACCGCGAACTGGCACCACACATGCACGTTGTCGGCGAGCATTCCCAAGCGTTCATCACGGGGAAAGCCGGGCAGGGCGAGCACCCTGAAAAACGGCACATCCTGGCCATTGCCGGCCATGAGGTAGCCCGTGACCGGCATCACCAGCAGCACGGCGTACAGCAGGCCATGGTTGAGCCTAGCCAGCGCCGCGGTCACCCGCCCGGTGCCAGGCGGGTAGGCCGGCGCGCGATGGCGCCAGCGCCAGGTCAGGCGCATCAGCACCATCAACAACACGCTGATGCCCATGGATTCGTGCGCCATGTACCAGAACACCCGCACCGGCCCCGGCGGGAAGTTTTCCGCCACCCATACGAACGGCAGCAGCAGGCACAGCGCCGCGGCGGTCAGCCAGTGGAGGGCTTGGGCCAGGCCGGTGTATCGGTTCATTGGAGGGCGCCTCGCGCTTATGGGGAGCAGGGCTGGAGAATAGTCTATGGGGGTGGGCGGTTTTATGGTTGGGCAGATATCGACCCAGCCAGCTCCATGGCGTGGGGCCTTTCGGTGGAGTGAACAACGCCGGCTTTAGCTTTTAAAAGGCTTAAGGCCGCGCGTTGAAAACCGTTTACTCTCCAATGAACACTGTCTGTTTGCCGTACGGGCCTAAAGTACTCCTTGGCGCTAGAACGTCTCAGCCCTTTATTCATGTGAGAACCCTATGAGCACATCCACCTTCGTTTCAGATCAATCCAAACCGGTTATCAACGGCACGTCTGGCCCAGACATCCTACGCGGCACCGAGGCCGGCGAGATTATCAACGGCGGGCTGGGCGATGATCGCATCTATGCCAACGGTGGTGACGACACTCTTATCGGAAGCCTTGGTCGTGATGTGCTCGACGGCGGCTCGGGTACCAATACCTTCCTTTACACCCACTTGACCCAGAGCTACTACGCTGGCAATGCAACGGATCATGCCGACCTCATCCGCAATTTCGAAACCGGCGACAATTTGATCGACGTCTCTGCCTTGGGTTTTTACGGCTTGGGGAACGGCCACGCCGATACGCTGCTGATCGCGGTCAACGATGCGGGCACTCGGACCTATGTTAAATCCTATTCGTATGACGAAGGCGGGGACCGCTTCGAAATCGCCTTCGATGGCGATGTTAGCCAATACCTCACCGCAGACCGCTTTATCTTCACCCCTACCCACATCAAGGGCAGCGCCGGCGCAGACTTTATCAATGGCACCGAAGCAGACGAAATCCTTGAAGGCGTAGGCGGCGACGATCACATCTTCGGCAGAGGCGGCGACGACACTATTATCGGCGGAGCCGGCCGCGATACTTTGGAAGGCGGTCAGGGCGCCAATACTTTCGTGTTTACCGCAGTCAACGACAGTTATCGGGATTCCAGCATCGATTACGCAGACATCATTCGGGATTTCAACAAGTCCGGGGGCAACCAGGTCGATGTTTCCGCTTTGGGTTTCACCGGCTTGGGCGATGGCCATGGCAACACCCTGACAGTCGCGGTCAACGATGCCGGCACTCGCACCTACCTTAAATCCTACGAAGCCAACGAAGACGGAAACCGCTTCGAGGTGGCTTTCGATGGGGATATCACTCAGTACCTCACCGAAGGCCGGATCGTCTTCGCTGGCACCCACGCAGACACCGTTAGCATCGCGGTTGATCAGGTTCAGCCCAGCGAAACGGTAAATATCGAGCCGCTTGGTGTGTTGCCGGAGTCAACGTCGGGCGTGGCTTGAATCCCATAGTAGAAGCAAGCTTCGGCTCCCTTGATTTGTGCTCGGCCAGCAGATGACCGGCAGCAATGGGCCGATAGCCACCTCTGTGCGCCGGCTGCTTTCAACTGACGAAAGCAGCCTCTCACCTAGGCAACTATTGAAGATCACTCGGCGCAACGCCTACTAATTCAATCGGCGCATCAGAAGAGTGCTCAGCGGTGGAATGGGTGCTCGCAACAACGAGGTTGTCTGCGGAGAATGTCCTGGTGTAGCCGCCTTCCATGCCTATTTCGAAGCGTTGGCCATCGGCGTTCAGGTCGTAGTCCTTGAGGTAGGTACGGTGGAGGTCTGTGTCGTAGATCAGCTTCAAGGTCCCATCGTGGCCGTTGCCAAGGCCGGTATAGCCGAGGGCTGCCACGTCGATCTTGTCCTGGGTCACATCGAAGTCCGTGATCAGGTCAACAGTGCCATAGCCATGAACGCTGTCGCTGCTGTTTAGATAGCGGAAGGTATCTACTCCAGTCCTGCCCGTCAGCGCATCGCCGGCACCGCCGCCGATCAGAATACCGCCGTCACTTCCCGCATAGAGGGTATCAAAGGTCGGCGTTCCGGTCAGCGTTTGGTCAGCTTTGTCAGAGTAGTTATCACCCGCGAAGATAAAACCATCGGCATCCTGGAAAGCGAGGTTACCGTGGCGGTTGTCCTGGTCAATATACACTTTGAAGCGGTTGCGTTGGGCATCGGCTTCGAACGACTGCGCCACAAAATGCCCTACGGTTTTGTCATAGGTATAATTCAGCGTGCCATCGTAGCCGTCGCCCAGACCAGTAAAGCCCAGCGCGGAAACGTCCAACACGTCCCCACGGAACAGGTTGAAATTGCTGATAAGGTCAACGATGGACACACCCGAGGCGTCGTTTACGAAACTATCACTAAGCTGCTGATAGAGGAAAGTGTCGTAGCCGCTATTGCCGATCAGGTGATCAGAACCCGCGCCACCATCCAGTACGTTGGTGAATTTTCCGCCAGTCAGTGTATCGTCGCCGTCCAGGCCATTGAGCACATAGTGCTTGGTGCTGAAACTGTAATCCAGGGTATCGTTGCCGGCTGTGCCGTCGTGGCGCAGTGCAAAGTTATACGTGCTCAGCTGGCCTTGAAAATCGCCCGCCAGACGTACCTCGAAAAAATTGCCGCTGGCGTCTTTGTCCAACGAACGCAGGTAGGTAATGTCCGTTGCAGCGTCATAGCTGACGGCCAAGTCGCCATTGTGACCGTTACCGATACGCTCCAAGCCAAGGGCGGTCAGGTCCAATCTATCGTATGGGCTGAAACCGGTTATTAGGTCAGAGTGAGAGCCCTCGGCATTGGCATAACTGTCGGTGAGCGACGTGAACACGAATGTCACTCCAGTTCCATAGGCTGCACCGCCATTGAGGGTATCGACTCCAGCGCCGCCTACCAATATGTTGTCGTTGCCTTCCTGGCCATCCAGGGTGTCGTTCCCGGCACCACCAAACAAATGATCCCGCGTATAGGAACCAGTAATTATGTCGTCGCCCGACGTTCCTTTGTAGGTAGTAAAAGAGCCTTGAGTGTGCACGATGACTTGCTCATCCATGGGTACCCGCGGAGCGGTTTTAGAACCTGTGGGCATGGTATTGATCCTAATCAGGTTGATCGCTGGAGTTAGGGCGGCAATTCACGCGGTAGGAATCGCTCCACAGCAGGAAGCGCACGCTCGCTATGACTGCCACGCCCCAAACAGCGGTCTGGGCCGGGTAGTTCGACCAATAGTGGCCGTTTCTAACTTTCTACTGTCGCGGTAGCGGAGCCTGGCGAAAAGGAATTCGCAAGGTTTCCGCGATCCGCGCCAACACCTTTGTACAGCCCTCGGATATTGCGAGTGGAGGCTCGTTAACCATGTAAATCAGGTGTTCAAAAGCCACCCCGGCCTCGTTGTGATCCAGATAGTCCAGGACGATTTCATGTCCATTACTCAAACCTGCCTGCGCCAATGCATGTTCTTCTGGGATAATTCCGGCTTGCTCGAATGCGGTCGACATCAACGCTGATATCTCACGGAGAGCCTCTACAAAATCGCCCCTCAACTCGTGGTGTCGATCTTCCATTTCAGTCACTGCTTACCTAGGTTCAGCCATCAGCCTCAGCGGCCATTTAGTCATTTCTGCCCGTTACCGGTTCAAAGCGTTCTGCGTGATGTGCCAATCAGGCGCCCGCAAATGAGATGCAAACTCTTGGAATCGATCAAACAGCGTAAACCCAACATAGTCAGATTTACGCTGGTATAGCCACCGATAATAGCAGTCCCAATAGCTGATCATGCGGTCTCGCGTGGCCTGAAAATACTTTGGGTTATCCCTGATGAAGGTGCCGTAGAGCATAGGGTCGAGCAGCGGGAAATGGGAGTCGCACGTGTCGAGGATCTCTATCACGTACTCACCAGTCAGTTGGAAAACGAACGGAACAACCCAGGGTTCGGAGACAGGGAGGAGACGCTCAAGTTGGCGCTGACGGACATAGCCATCGTAGTGCCTAGTCAATAAGCACGAGTACATAATGCGTTGCGTTCCGCTCAGCGATTTATCATCCTGCTCGTTGCCCTCGTGGTGAATTCGGTAAGGAATGACCAAATTATTTTGATCTATCTTGACCTCTATACCTTGGTGAGTAGAAAACTTGGCATCGCCCATGACCCAGCTCAGGCCATGGGCCTCCACTTCCGGGCCGGGTGGAAAGGCTTTAGCGATTGATCTCATTGTGGCTGAAGCTTCAAGCGTGACATCGCTGTCCATGGCGCAGAGTCCTTTTCTGATTATTCAGCGTCGACGATAAATAGTTCATTAGGATAACAACCTCAACCGCATTCACCTCGTTCCGGGCCTCCTCTATTGCATCGCGCGCAAGGCCGAGTGCTTCCAACGCCGGCTCAAACGCTGCTAATGAGTGCCCCGGCGCTTGATAAACCCGATCAACGGGAGGGTGATGAATCTGCGAAAGCGGAGGAAGGTGACGGCTGAGATCGGGTTCCCCGCCATTCCATCCAGCGCCCTGGCCAATGGCCTACGCAGCCCAACGCCATCTCCCAATCGAACCTAAATCCCCAACCCCCCCACACGTTTGCCCTATAACCAATCCTGCCGGCCTATCCCCGGCACTCCATTGAGGGCTCTTACGATGTCCGCCGCCGACACCCTGGCTGCCGTTACCCCGGCACCCACGCTCTACACCTTCGAGCAAACCCCATTGCTGGCCCGCCAGGCCCGGCAGGAGTCCAACGCCCGCAGTTACCCGCGGCGCTTGCCGCTGGCGCTCAAGCGTGCCCGTGGCATCGAGGTGGAGGATGTGGAAGGGCGGACGTTTATCGACTGCCTGGCCGGCGCGGGCACCCTTGCCCTGGGCCATAACCATCCGGTGGTGATCGATGCCATTCGCCAGGTGCTGGACAGCGAATTGCCGCTGCACACGCTGGACCTGACCACGCCGGTGAAGGACCGCTTCGTGCAGGACCTGTTCGGCGTGCTGCCGCCAGCCTTTGCGGCCCAGGCGCGGATTCAGTTCTGTGGCCCCACCGGCACGGACGCGGTGGAAGCGGCGCTCAAACTGGTGCGCACGGCCACCGGGCGCAGCACGGTGTTGTCGTTCCAGGGCGGCTATCACGGCATGAGCCAGGGCGCGCTGAGCCTGATGGGCAGCCTGGGGCCCAAGCAACCGCTGGGCAGCCTGCTCAGCCACGGCGTGCAGTTTTTGCCGTACCCCCATGATTACCGTTGCCCGTTCGGGCAAGGCGGCGCAGCGGCGGTGCGCACCCACCTGCATTACCTAGAAAATCTGCTCAGCGACCCCGAAGGCGGCGTACTGCCCCCGGCGGCGGTGATCGTTGAGGTGGTGCAAGGCGAGGGCGGGGTGATCCCCGCGGACCTGGACTGGCTGCGCGGCTTGCGCCGCATCACCCAGGCCGCTGGCGTGGCGCTGATCGTTGATGAGATTCAGAGCGGTTTCGCCCGCACGGGGCGCATGTTCGCCTTCGAGCACGCAGGTATCGAGCCGGACGTGATCGTGTTGTCCAAGGCCATCGGCGGCAGCCTGCCGCTGGCGGTGGTGGTGTACAACGAGGCGCTGGATACCTGGCGCCCGGGCGCACACGCCGGCACCTTCCGTGGCAACCAGATGGCCATGGCCGCCGGTTCCGCAGTGCTGCGCTACCTGCAAGACCACAACATGGCGGCCCACGCGGCGGCCATGGGCGAGCGCCTGGGCGGGCACCTGCGCGCCCTGCAGAGCGACTTCCCGCGCCTGGGCGACGTGCGTGGGCGCGGGCTGATGCTGGGGGTCGAGATTGTCGACCCGGCCGGCGCCGCCGATGCCCAGGGCCACCCACCGGCGGATGGTGCGCTGGCCTCGCGCATTCAGCGTGAGTGCCTCAAGCGCGGGCTGATCTTGGAACTGGGCGGCCGCCATGGCGCGGTGGTGCGCTTCCTGCCGCCGCTGATCATTACCCCGGCGCAGGTGGATACCGTCGCCGAACGTTTCGCCGCCGCCGTGCGCGCGGCTATTTAACCCAACTCACTTGAGGACCAAGCAATGACTTCTGTTTTCGACCGTGACGATATCGAGTTCGTGGTGGTGGCCAACCATGAGGAGCAATACTCCATCTGGCCCGCCTACAAGGCCATCCCCGAGGGCTGGCGTGACGCCGGTAAGCGTGGGCTGAAGGCCGAGTGCCTGGCGTGGATCGAAGAGGTGTGGACGGACATGCGCCCCTTGAGCCTGCGCCAGCACATGGCTGCGCAGGCGGCGCGCTGAGTGGCCGCGCCTTTGCGCCTGTTCTGCCTGCCGTATTCGGGCGCCAGCGCCATGGCCTATGCGCGCTGGCGCCGGGAGTTGCCCGCGCACATCGAGCTGTGCCCGGTGGAGCTGCCGGGGCGCGGTAGCCGGCTGGGCGAGCCGCTGCAAACGGACTTTCCCGCGCTGGCCGCGCAACTGGCCGCCGAACTGCTGCCCCGGGCGCGCAGTGGGCCTTATGTGTTGCTGGGGCATAGCCTGGGCGCGCTGCTGGCCTGTGAGCTGGCCCATCGCCTGGCGGCGGCCGGTGCGCCGCCGAGCGGGCTGATCGCCTCGGGCACCGCCGCGCCCACCGCGCGCGACGCGTACGACAAAGACCTAGGCCGCCCCCGCACAGACGCAGAACTGATCGTCGAGCTGCGCCAGCGCGGCGGCACGCCGGAAGAAGTGCTGGCCAACGCCGAGTTGATGAGCCTGACGCTGCCGGTGCTGCGAGCGGATTTTCTCTTGTGTGGCACCCATGTGCCGCGCACGCAAACGGCCTTGACCTGCCCGCTATGGGCCTGGGGCGGGCGCAATGACCTGGCCACGGCCGAGCAGTTGCAGGCCTGGGCCGAGCAAACCCGCGGCCCCTTCGAGCTGAGCTGGTTCGAGGGTGGGCATTTCTTTATCCATAGCGAGCAGGCCGCCGTGCTGGCGCGGCTGGCCGCTACGTTGCACGGCCGGGCCCACCTCCAGGCAAACGTCTGACCGGCTGATTTGGCGAGCTGCGGCGCCGTTGTACAGGCGCCTGGCGCGCCTAATCGAGAGTAATTTCCATTTGGCTTCATCCGTTCTTTTCACATGACCGGGCGCCCCCTGCGCCCTGCCCACGTGCACGGAAGAAGATCGATGAACGCCGAACAATCCCTCGCCCTGGCCCGCCGCTTTATTGAACTGCCGCTGGAAAAGCGCCGGCTGTTCCTCGCCTCGCTGCGCCAGGAAGGGGTGGATTTCGCGGTGTTCCCGATCCCCGCCGATGTGCCCGTGGCCGACCGGGATGCGTTGTCTTACGCGCAGCGGCGCATGTGGTTTTTGTGGAAGCTGGCGCCGGACAGCGCCGCCTATAACCTGCCCGGCGCCGTGCGCCTGGACGGACCCCTGGATGCGCATGCCTTGGCCCAGGCGTTCGCGCGGCTGATCGAGCGCCACCAAACCCTACGCACCGTGTTCCCCGGCGGCGAAGACGAGCAACCGCGGCAAGCGCCCGCGGCCACCACGCCCGAGCTTGCGTTCGAGAGCCTGGAGGCGGTGCCCGAGGCTGACCGCGAGGCACTGTTGCGCGAACGGGCCGAAGCCGAGGCGCTGCTGCCGTTCGACCTGAGCCAGGGGCCATTGCTGCGCCTGCGCCTGTTGCGCCTGGGCGCCGAGCGCCATGCATTGTTGCTGACCTTGCACCACATCGTGTCTGACGGCTGGTCGATGAACGTGCTGATCGACGAGCTAATCCAGTGCTACGCCGCCTGCGTGCAAGGGCGTGAACCGGCGCTGCTGCCGCTGCCGGTGCAATACGCCGACTATGCCCTGTGGCAGCGCCGCTGGCTGGAGGCCGGCGAGCAGGCGCGGCAGCTGGACTACTGGCGCGCCCAATTGGGCGAGCAGCACCCGGTGCTGGCCCTGCCCACGGATTACCCACGCCCGCCGCTGCCGAGCTACCGCGGGCGGCGCCACGAGCTGGTGGTGGGCGAGGCGCTGGCCGAGCGCTTGCGCAGCCAGGCCCGTGCCGGCGAACACACGCTGTTCATGTGGCTGCTGGCCGGGTTCAAGGTGTTGCTGCACCGTTATAGCGGCGAGCGCGACCTGCGCGTGGGCTCGCCGGTCGCCAACCGTCATCGGCCAGAGGTAGAGGGGCTGATCGGGCTGTTCGTGAACACCCAGGTGCTGCGCTCCGAGATCGACCCCGGCATGACCGTGCGCGAGCTGCTGGCCGGCTTGCGCCACACGGTGCTCGGCGCCCAAGGCCACCAGGACCTGCCCTTCGAGCAATTGGTGGAGGGCCTGAAGGTCGAGCGCAGCGTGAGCCATAGCCCGCTGTTCCAGGTGATGTACAACCACCAGCCACAGGTGGCGGACCTGGCCGCGCAGCCCGCCGTGGCCGGTGTGCGCTTCGCCGCCCTCGAGGGCCATGCCCGCACCACCCAGTTCGACCTCAGCCTGGACACCTACGAGCAGGGCGGCCAACTGCGCGCCGCGCTCACCTACGCCACGGACCTGTTCGCCGCCGCGACCGTCGAGCGCATGGGCGAGCACTGGCTGGCGCTGTTGCAGGCCATGGTGGAAGCGCCGGACACGCCGATTGGCGAACTGCCGATGCTCGCGGCCGGTGAGCGCTCGCAACTGGTGGAAGGCTTTAATGCCACTGCGGTTAACTATCCGCTGGAGCAGCCCGTTCACCGCTTGATCGAAGCCCAGGCACTCAGAACACCAGACGCCCCGGCACTGGTCTTCGCGGACCAGCACTTGAGCTATGCCGAACTCAACCGCCGCGCCAACCAGCTCGCCCAGGCCTTGCAGGCGCGCGGGGTAGGCCCGGACGTGATCGTGGGCGTGGCGCTGGAGCGCTCGGTGGCGCTGGTGGTCGCCTTGCTGGCGATCCTCAAGGCCGGCGGCGCCTACCTGCCCTTGGACCCGGAGTACCCGGCCGAGCGCCTGGCCTACATGCTCGAAGACAGCGGCGTGGCGCTGGTGCTGAGCCACTCGGCCATCGCGCTGCCGGCGGTCGAGCGGATCGACCTGGATGGCTTCGATACGTCGGCCTATCGCGATCAGAACCTTGATGTGGAACTGACCGGCGAGCACCTCGCTTATCTGATCTACACCTCTGGCTCTACTGGCAAACCGAAAGGCGCCGGCAACCGCCACTCAGCGCTGACCAACCGACTGTGCTGGATGCAGCAGGCATATCAACTCACCGCCAGTGACAGCGTGCTGCAAAAAACCCCGTTTAGCTTCGATGTGTCGGTCTGGGAGTTCTTCTGGCCGTTGATGACCGGCGCTCGGCTGGTGGTTGCGGCGCCCGGCGCGCACCGGGACCCGGCGCAGCTGATCGAGGTGATCCAGGCACAGCAGATCACCACGCTGCACTTCGTGCCGTCGATGCTGCAGGTGTTTATGCAGAGCGAACACGTGGCTCAATGCACTTCGCTGAGCCGCATCGTCTGCTCCGGTGAGGCATTACAAGCGGATGCCCAGCAGCAGGTGTTCGCCAAGCTGCCGAAGGCCAGCCTCTACAACCTCTATGGCCCCACCGAAGCGGCCATCGACGTCACCCATTGGACTTGTGTCGCCGAAGGCCGTGACAGCGTGCCCATCGGCCAACCCATCGCCAACCTGGCGTGTTACGTGCTGGATGCGCACCTTGAACCGGTGCCGGTTGGCGTGCTGGGCGAGCTGTACCTGGGCGGCGCAGGCCTGGCGCGGGGTTACCACCGCCGGCCCGCCCTGACCTCCGAGCGCTTCGTCGCCAGCCCATTCAAGGCCGGGCAGCGGCTGTACCGCACGGGGGACCTGGCCCGCTACCGCACCGATGGGGTGATCGAGTACGCCGGCCGGGTGGACCACCAGATCAAGCTGCGCGGCCTGCGCATCGAGCTGGGCGAGATCGAAGCGCGGCTGCTCGAACACCCAGCGGTGCGCGAAGCCGCTGTGCTGGCCGTGGATGGCAAGCAACTGGTCGGCTACGTGGTGCTCAAAGAAGCCACTGAAGGCTGGCAAGCCGACCTGGTCGCACACCTTAGTAAGCATCTGCCCGAGTACATGGTCCCCGCGCAATGGCTGGCCCTGGCCGCCATGCCCCTGAGCCCCAACGGCAAGCTGGAGCGCCGGGCCCTGCCACGCCCTGCCGCGCAAACCGAGCAAGCCCACTACCAAGCCCCGCACAACGAAGCCGAACAAGCCCTGGCCGGTATCTGGCAAGCCCTGCTGGGGGTAGAGCAGGTAGGGCTGGGTGATAACTTCTTCGCCCTCGGCGGGGATTCGATCATCTCCATCCAGCTGGTGAGCCGCGCCCGCCAAGCGGGCTGGCAGCTCAGCCCACGGGACGTGTTCCAGTACCAGAGCCTGGGCGTGCTGGCGCAGGCTGCTCGCCCGGTCGCACAGCGCTTGATCGAGCAAGCGCCGGGGCAGGGCGCCGCGCCGCTTGCGCCGGTGCAGCGGATGTTCTTCGAGCAGGCCGTCCCTAACCCTCACCACTGGAACCAGGCGCTGTTGCTCGAGGCGCGTGCGCCAATCGACGCCGGGCGGTTGCGCACGGCCTTGGGCGCGGTGCTGGCGCACCATGACGGGCTGCGCTTGCGCTTCGAGCAGGCCGCCGACGGCCAATGGCAGCAGGCGTATCAGGCGCAGGCGGCGGACCCGCTCTGGCAGCGGGAAGCCGCAAACGCCACCGCGTTGCAGGCCGTGTGCAATGAGGCTCAGCGCAGCCTGAACCTGGCTCACGGCCCGTTGCTGCGGGCCGTGCTGGTGAACATGGCGGACGGCAGCCAACGCCTGCTGCTGGCGATCCATCACCTGGTGGTGGACGGGGTGAGCTGGCGCATCCTTCTCGAAGACCTGGCCCAGGCCTACAGCCAACCCGATCAGCGCCTGCCCGCACGCACCAGCAGCTACGGCGCCTGGAGCGAGCGCCTGGCCGCCGCGGCCGCCGAGCGCGTTGGGGAGCTGGCCTGGTGGCAGGCGAACCTGGCCGGCGCCTCGGCCGAGCTGCCGTTCGACCACGCCGCCGGCGGCCAGCAGAACCGCCATGGGCACACCATCACCTGGACGCTGCCCGCCGAGCGCACCCGCCAGCTGTTGCAACTGGCGCCCGCCGCCTACCGCACCCAGGTAAACGACTTATTGCTCACCGCGTTGGCGCGCAGCCTGTGCCGCTGGAGCGGGCAGCCGAGTGCCCTGGTGGAGCTCGAAGGGCACGGCCGTGAGGCGCTGTTCGACAGCATCGACCTCAGCCGCACCGTGGGGTGGTTCACCAGCCTGTTTCCGCTGCGGCTGATCCCCACCGCAGACCTGCCCGGTTCGCTCAAGGCCATCAAGGAACAGCTGCGCGCCGTGCCGGACAAAGGCGTGGGCTACGGCCTGCTGCGCTACCTCGCAGGCCCGGCCAGTGCCGAGGCCTTGGCTGGCTTGCCGCGGCCTCAGGTCACCTTCAACTACCTGGGGCAGTTCGATGCCCAGTTCGATAGCAACGTCTGGCTGCGCCCGGCCAGCGAAAGCCCAGGCCAGGCCCAGGATGACCAGGCGCCGCTGGCCAACGCCCTAAGCGTGGAAGGCCGGGTATACGGGGGCGAACTGCAGCTGGGCTTTACCTTCAGCCGCGAGCGCTTCAACGCGGCCACCGTGCAGGGCCTGGTCAATGACTTTGCCGCCGAGCTTGAAGGCGTGATCGACCATTGCTGCACGCCAGGCATCGCCGGGCTGACGCGCTCGGACGTACCCCTGGCGCGGCTCTCCCAGCCGGCCTTGGACGCCCTGGCGCTGCCTTGGGCGCAGGTGCTGGACCTGTACCCGCTGTCACCGATGCAGCAGGGCATGCTCTTCCATTGCCTGGAGGCGCCCGGCGAACAGGCCTATGTAAGCCAGCTGCGCGCGGACGTCAGCGGGCTGAACGTGGAGCGTTTCCATCATGCCTGGAGGCAGGCCGTGGCCCGCCATGACCTCCTGCGCACGGGCTTTTTGGCTGGGGCAGCGTTGGCCGAGCCACTGCAAGTGGTGTATCGGCAAGCGACGCTCGCGTTCAGCGAGCACGCCTGGCAAGGCGCCGATGGCTTGCCCCAGCGCCTGCACACCCTGGCCGAACGCGAACATGCGCAAGGCTTCGACCTGGCCTGCCCGCCGCTGGCGCGGGTGGTGCTGGTGCGCGTCGGCGCCGACCGCCATCACCTGATCTACACCAGCCATCACCTGCTGATGGACGGCTGGAGTAATGCGCAACTGCTCGCCGAGATCATCGCCGAAGCTGGTGGCGAAGCGGTCAGCGCGCCCATCGGCCGTTATCGCGACCATATTCAATGGCTGCAAGGCCGCGATAGCACCGCCGACGAGACCTTCTGGCGCGGCCAGCTGAGCACCCTGAATGGCCCGACCCGGCTCGCCGAGGCGCTGCCCACCACACCAGGGGACCAAGGCTATGGGCAATGGCAGCTGACCTTGAGCGCCGGCCAGGCGCAGGCGTTGGACCGCCTCGCCAAGGCCCACGCGGTGACCCTGAGCAGTGTGATGCAGGCCGCCTGGCTGTTGCTGTTGCAGCGCTATTGCGGGCAAGGCGCGGTCGCCTGCGGGGTGACACTGGCGGGCAGGCCCGCGGACGTGCCGGGAATCGAGCGCCATATCGGCCTGTTTATCAATACCTTGCCGCTGATTACTAATCCACAACCTCATATTGCCGTCAGCCACTGGTTGGCCCAGGTGCATGCCCAAGGCCTGGCGTTGCGCGAGCACGAACACACCCCGCTGTATGACGTGCAGCGCTGGGCCGGCGCCGCTGGCAGCGGCCTGTTCGACACCCTGCTGGTGGTCGAGAACTTCCCGGTGAGTGAAGGGCTGCGCCGCGGCGAGCAGGCCGGCGTGCGCTTCGAGGCGGTGGTGAGCGAGGAGCGCACCAACTACCCGCTGACTGTGGCGGTGATGGCGGGTACCAGCCTGGCACTGACCTTCGACTACGACCGCCAGGCATTTGCCGACAGTGGCATCGAACGCCTGGGCGGCCACTTACTGCAACTGCTGGAGGGCTTTAGCGCCAACCCGGCCCAAGCGCTGGGCAACCTGGCGCTGCTCGCGCCCGGCGAACAGCCCAGCACCGTGCCAGCCGCCGAACCCTATGACGCGACAACGCCGTGCCTGGTCGCCCGGTTCGAGGCGCAAGCGGCGGCACATCCCGCCGCCACGGCGCTGGTGCAGGCTGATCACCAGCTCAGTTACGCCGACCTCAACGCCCGCGCCAACCGCCTGGCCCATCGGCTGATCGCCGCTGGCGTAGGCCCGGAAACCCGGATAGGCGTGGCCATGGAGCGCTCGCCCGTGCTGGTGGTTACCGTGCTGGCCATCCTCAAGGCGGGCGCCGCCTATGTGCCGCTGGACCCACACTACCCCCGTGAGCGCCTGCAGGCGATGGTCGAGGACAGCGGCCCGAGCCTGCTGCTGGTGCAGCCGGGGATCAACCTCGAACACCTGGGCATGCCCGGGGTACAGGTGTTGCAAGTGGGTGACGACCTAACGGGCGGCCCCGCCGAGCTTGCCTTGAACCCGCCGGCGCGGGCGCATGCGCACAACCTGGCCTACCTGATGTTCACCTCCGGCTCCAGCGGCCGACCCAAGGGCGTGGCCATCGAACGCGGGGTGCTGGCGCGGCACGTGGCGGTGGCCGCCGAACTGCTTGAGCTGCACAGCGAGGACCGGGTGCTGCAATTCGGCACGTTCAGCTTCGATACCTTCGTGGAGCAGCTCTACCCGGCGCTCTGCGTTGGCGCGGCGGTGATCCTGCGCGGCGCCGAGCTGTGGGACAGCGCCGCCTTCCGCGCTCAGGTGCTGGAACAGCGCATCAGCGTGGCAGACCTGCCCACCGCCTACTGGCACCAGCTTGCCCGGGACTATCAGGCGGCCGGTACCACCGACCTGGGCCCGCTGCGGCGCATTCACCTGGGTGGCGAGCCCATGCCTGCCGAGGGCGTGCGCGCCTGGCGCGAGGCTGGGCTGGGGCGTGTCCGCCTGGTCAACCTCTATGGCCCCACGGAGGCTACGGTGTCGGCCACGGCTTTCGACTGCGCGGCCTACCTGCAAGGGCGCGAGCCCGTGCCCCGGCAGATCCCCATCGGCCGGGCGCTGGGTGGGCGCAGCCTGTATGTGGTGGACGCCAACCTCAACCCGGTGCCCGAGGGCGTGGCCGGTGAGCTGCTGATCGGCGGCGAGCTGTTGGCCCGGGGCTACTTCGGCCTTGCGCCGCTGACAGCGCAGCGTTTTATCGCCGACCCCTTCAAGGGTGGCGGTGCGCGCCTGTATCGCAGCGGCGACCTGGTGCGCCTCCGCGCCGACGGCGGGCTGGATTACCTGGGCCGCGCGGACCAGCAGGTCAAGGTACGTGGCTTCCGGGTCGAGCTGGCAGAAATCGAAGCGCGGCTGCTGGAGCAGCCTGGCGTGGCCGAGGCGGTGGTGCTGGCCGACAACGACCGGCTCATCGCTTATGTGGTGGGGCAAGCGCCAACCCCCGGGCAAGGCTTGGCGCAATGGCTGCGCCCCGCGTTGGCCGCGCAGCTGCCGGCCTTCATGCTGCCTGGCCACTGGGTGGCATTGGCGCAGTTGCCGCTGAGCCCCAGCGGCAAACTGGACCGTAATGCCCTGCCGCTGCCCGACCCAAGCCTGGCCCAGGCGCTCTACCAAGCCCCGCGCACGCCGCGCGAGCAGGCGGTGGCGGCGATCTGGGCCGAGGTGCTGGGCGTGGCCCAGGTAGGCCTTGCCGATCACTTCTTCGAACTGGGCGGGCATTCCCTGTTGGCCACGCAACTGGTGTCGCGGTTGCGCCAGCGGCTGGGGCTGGAAGTGCCGTTGCGCGCGGTGTTCGAGCAACCGGTGCTGGAGCCGTTCGCCGCCGCCCTGGCCGATGCCGACGGCAGCAGCGCGCCGCCACTCGTGGCCCGGCCTCGGGGCAATACCGCGCCGCTGTCCTATGCCCAGGAACGCCTGTGGTTCCTCTGGCAACTGGCGCCGGAGAGCACGGCCTACCACCTGCCAAGCGTGCTGCGGCTGCGCGGCGCGCTGGACCGGGGTGCCTTGCAGCGCAGCTTCAGCGCCTTGGTGGCGCGCCACGAAAGCCTGCGCACCTGCTTTGAATCGGTCGATGGCCAGCCGCGCCAGCGCATTCTCCAGCCCAGCCCGGTCACGCTGGTGGCGCAGCCCGCGCCAGCCGATGAAGCCGCGCTACAGGCGCGAATCGCCGAGTGCATCGCCAGGCCATTCGACCTTGCGCAAGGGCCGCTGCTGCGCATCGAATTGCTGCAAACAGGCGTCGACGAGCACCTGCTGGTGCTGGTGCAGCACCATATCGTGTCCGACGCCTGGTCCATGCAGGTGATGGTGCGCGAATGGCTGGCGCTGTATGCCGCCGAGCGCGACGGCACCACCGCCGGCCTGCCCACCGTGGCGCTGCACTATGCGGACTACGCCCATTGGCAACGTGAATGGCTGGCCTCGGCCGAGCACGCGCGGCAGCTGGCGTACTGGCAAGGGCAGTTGGGTGACGAACACCCGGTGTTGGCGCTGCCTACCGACTACCCGCGGCGCGCCCCACGCAGCGACCAGGGCGCGCGCTTGTCGTTGGCCCCCGAGCCCACGCTGTTGCCGGCGTTGCAGGCCCTGGCGCGAGAAGAATCGAGCACGGCCTTCATGCTGTTGCTGGCGAGTTTCCACGCGCTGCTGCACCGCTACAGCGGCCAGGCGGACATCCGCGTGGGCGTGCCGGTGGCCGGGCGCAACCAGCTGCAAACCGAAGGGTTGATTGGCTTTTTCGTCAACACCCAGGTGCTCAAGGCGGACCTGCCCGCCGGCCTCAGCGGCCGCCAGTTGCTGCGCCAGGTGCGTGAACGGGCGCTGCAAGCCCAAGCCCATCAGGACCTGCCCTTCGAACACCTGGTCGAAGCGCTCAAGGTGGAGCGCAGCCTGAGCCATAGTCCGCTGTTCCAAGTGCTGTTCAACCACCAGGCACACAGCGCAGGCCATGCCTGGCAGGCGCAAGGCCTGGAGGTGAGCGTGGTAGAAGCGCCTACCCAGGCCACGCAATTCGACCTTGGCCTGGAAACGGCCGAGGACGGCGGCCAACTGCGCGCCGCGCTCACCTACGCCACGGACCTGTTCGCCGCCGCGACCGTCGAGCGCATGGGCGAGCACTGGCTGGCGCTGTTGCACGCGATGGTGGAAGCGCCGGACACGCCGATTGGCGAACTGCCGATGCTCGCGGCCGGCGAGCGCTCGCACCTGGTGGAGGGATTCAACGCCACCGCCGTTAGCTATCCGTTGGAGCAGCCCGTTCACCGCTTGATCGAAGCTCAGGCACTCAGAACACCAGACGCCCCGGCACTGGTC
>NZ_JANZKJ010000013.1 GCF_025642975.1 Pseudomonas sp. RIT-PI-S | reverse complement strand
ACCGAGGCCACTTCGTTCTTTGGTAAGGCCACTGGCAAGCTGGCCGAGGACCACAACGTCAGCCTCGATTACTTCTGGTCGCGCAACAACAACATCACCAGCGTGGCACCCGCGCCTTTGACCGGGCTGTCGCTGTCGCCGAGCTCGCCATACTACCCAGGCAACGGCATCACCCCGCTGCCGACCGATTTCACCCTGGACCCCACCCAGCCGGTGGGGGTGAACTGGCGTGAAACCGCGGCCGGCGACCGCGAATCGAAAGACCAGAACACCAGCCAGCGCTTCCAGCTCACCTTCGACGGCACCGTGGCCGGATGGGACTACAACGTGGGCGCCGGCTACAACCAGAACCAGGTATATAACAAGGTCACTGGCGGCTACGTCAGCGACGCGGCGATGATCGCCGGCCTCGAGAGCGGGCTGCTCAACCCGTTCGGCGCGCAAACCGCCGCCGGCCAGGAATATATCGACGCCAACACCTACCACGGCACCTATGCGGTTTCCACCGGCCGGGTCAGTTCGCTGGACGGCAAACTCACCCGGGAAATCGGTGACTGGTTCGGCGCGGGCCCTGTGGGCCTGGCCCTGGGCGGCGAGTACCGCAAGGAGAAATTCCACGAAACCGTGGAGGACTTCGCCGGCGACCTCTCTAGCCTGGGTGTGGACCCCAACAGCTCGGTCTCGGGCGACCGCAGCATCAGCGCCGAATACGCCGAGATCAACGTACCGGTGCTCGACAGCCTGGAGTTGTCGGCCGCCGTGCGCCACGACAAGTACAGCGACTTTGGCAGCACCACCAACCCCAAGTACTCGTTCCGCTTCCAGCCGTTCAAGGAACTGGTGATGCGGGGTGCCTACAGCGAAGGCTTCCGCGCCCCGTCGTTGTATGAGCTGAACAACCCTACCTACACCACCTTCACCCAAGGCAACTACAACGACCCGCGCCTGTGCGCCGGCGGCACGGTGCAGCCAGGGGGCAATGGTGGGCGGGACTGTAACCAGCAGTTCCTCAACAACACCGGCGGCAATAGCGATCTCAAGCCTGAAACCGCGCGCAACGTCACCGCAGGCTTCGTGTATCAACCTGTGCGCAACCTGTCCATGGGCCTGGACTTCTGGTGGATCAAGATCAACGGGCAGATCGAGGAGTTCCCCGAATCCGAGGTGTTCGCCAACCCCGAGCTGTACGCCGACCGCATCGTGCGCGCGGCCGATGGCTCCATCGACCACATCATCACGGGCCTTGCCAACCTCGGTAAGCTCAAGACCAGCGGCGTGGACGTAAGCCTGAACTACCGCTTCCCGCAGACCGGCTTCGGCCAGTTCGGCCTGGACCTGCAAGGCACCTACGTCACCCGCTACGACTACCAGCAGACCATCGGCGGGGCATACATCGACCGCGTAGGGGACTTCCAAGGCTACGGCGTGGCCGCGCGCTGGAAGCACAACATCACCGGATCCTGGACCTACGGCCCGGCGCGCGCCTCGATCACCAACCGCTTCACCTCCGGCTACAACGACTACGACCGCACCACTAACGATCGCGTTGCGTCCTACATGCTCTGGGACCTGGCCGCTGGTTACACCTTCAGCAAGGTGCTGGACGTGGATGTGGGCGTGAAGAACATCCTCGACCGCGACCCGCCATTCTCCAACCAGAACTACACCTTCCAGAGCGGCTACGACCCACGCTACACCGACCCCCTGGGCCGGACACTGTTCGCCAGGGCGACGTACCACTTCTGAGCCACCGTCGACGGGCAACGCTCCGGCCCGTTCGATTGCCTGCGAATCGCACCCCCGGCAGTGCATGCCGGGGTTTTTTCCAGGTTTGAAAGTGTTCGCGTTCGAGGATCGCACCCCATGCCATTGCGCGCTTTTCACGCGCTGCGCCTGATTCTGGCGGCAGCGTTCTACCTGGCTGGCCTGGCGTTTGCCCAGGCGGCCACGGTCACGGCCATGACCGTGTATGGCGAGGCCCCCAAGTACCCGGCTGGCTTCGAGCATTTCGATTACGTAAACCCCGATGCCCCCAAGGGCGGCTCGTTGAGCCGCTCCTCCGAGGAAATCTCCCGGTTCAACTACATCATGCCCTCCAGCGACCAGGGCACCGGGGTGGTCCAGGTAGACGCCTGGCTGTACTCGCCGCTGGCTTATCGCTCGTTGGACGAGCCGTACACCGTGTATGGGCTGGTGGCGGAAAAGATGGAGCGCGACCCCAACGGGATGTGGGTGCGCTTCTACCTGAACGCCAAGGCGCGCTTCCACGATGGCGCGCCCATCACCGCCCAAGACGTGGCCTACACCTACAACCTGCTGATGACCAAGGCCAGCCTGAGCTACCGGCTGCTCTACGGGGACGTACAGGACGTGGTGGTCGAGGGGCCGCGGCAGGTGCGTTTTAACTTCAAGAACAGCCTCAATCGCACCCTGGCGCTGGACCTGGCCTCCATGCGGGTGCTGCCGGAGCATTACTGGAGCGCTCATGACTTTGCCGGCGGTGGCGGCTTTACCCCACCCCTGGGCAGTGGGCCCTACCGCATCGCCAAGGTGGACCCCGGCCGCAGCCTGACCTTCGAGCGGGTGAAGGATTGGTGGGCCAAGGACCTGCCGGTCAGCCGGGGGCTGTACAACTTCGACACCCTCACGGTGAATTTCTACGGCGACACCGAAGTGGCTCGCCAACTGCTTCAGGCGCAGGCGTTCGACTACAACCGCGAGTTCTCGTCCAGCGGCTACGTGGTGGGCTATGACAGCCCGGTGCTTGCCGACGGCCGCTTGCAGCGGGCGATCCTCGCCAGGCCGCGCCCAGTGGCGGCGCAGGGCTTCGTGTTCAACCTCAAGCGGCCGATCTTCCAGGATCGCCGGGTACGCCAGGCGCTGACCTTGCTGTGGGACTTCGACTGGGCCAACCAGCACATGATGCGCAGCTTCTACACCCGCCAGAGCAGCTATTTCCCCAAAAGCGAAATGGCCGCCACCCAACTGCCAGACGCCCAGGAGCTGGCAATACTGGAACCGTTGCGAGGGCAGGTGCCTGATGAAGTGTTCACCCAGGTGTACCAATCGCCCAAGACCGACGGCAGCGGCTACATCCGCGACAAGCAACTGCAAGCGCTCAAGCTGCTGGCCGAAGCCGGTTGGCACCCGGAGCACAACCGCTTGGTCAACGCCCAGGGCGAGCAGCTCAGGTTCACCTTCCTGGACGGGCAGGGCGGGTTCGACCGCCTGGTGCTGCCGATGAAGCGCACCTTGGCGCAGATCGGCATCGACCTCGAGCTGCGCCGCATCGATGGCGGCCAGTACAACAACCTGATGAACGCCCGGGACTACGACATGATCGTGGTCAGCTTCCCGCGCAGCGGCGACCCGGTCATCTCCCCCGGGCGCGAGCTGTACAGCCTGTACGGCTCGGCCAGCGCCGACCAGCCGGGCAGTTCCAACTTCATGGTGCTCAAGGACCCTGCCGTGGACAGCCTGATCGATGGCCTGGTGAAGGCCAACACGCGCAACGACATGATCCACTACGCACGCGCCCTCGATCGGGTGCTGCAGTGGGGTTACTACTCGATCCAGAACTACTACTCCGAGGGCACCCCCACGGTGTACCTCAACCGCTTCGGCATGCCCAAGGTGTCGCCGAGCTACGACGTGGGCCTCGATACCTGGTGGCAGGTCAGCGCCAAGCCACTGACCCACCTGCAGATGAGCGCCCTGGCACAAACCCCTGGTCAGCCTTCAAGAGAGGAGCACTGAAATGCTGCGCTATACGCTGCGTCGCCTGTTTCTGATCGTTCCTACGCTGTTGTGCATCCTGGTGGTCAATTTCGTCATTGTGCAGGCAGCCCCGGGCGGGCCGGTGGACCAGGCCATCGCCCGCCTGCAAGGGGCCGGCAAGCAGGGGGTGGGCGGTGGCGGCGGGGAGCTGGCCGGCGGCAGTGGCAGCCGCTCCAGCCAGGGCCTGGACCCTGCCCTGATCGAGGAAATCAAGCGCCACTACGGCTTCGACAAACCTCTGCATGAGCGCTTGTGGCTGATGCTCGAGCACTATGCCCAGCTGGATTTCGGCAACAGCTTCTTCCGCGGTGCGCCAGTGACCGAACTGATCGCGCAAAAGCTGCCCACCACCCTCTCCCTGGGCCTGTGGGCGACCCTGATCACTTATCTCGTTTCCATCCCGCTGGGCATCCGCAAGGCGGTGCACCACGGCAGCCGTTTCGATGTGTGGACCAGCACGGCCATCATCATTGGCTATGCCATGCCGGCGTTCCTGTTCGCGATATTGCTGATCGTGGTGTTCGCCGGTGGCAGCTACCTGAGCTGGTTCCCGGTACAGGGGTTGGTGTCCGAGGGCTTCGACCAGCTCTCGACCCTGGGCAAGGTAGGCGACTACCTGTGGCACCTGGTGCTGCCGGTCAGCGCGTTGGTGATCGGCGGTTTCGCCACCCTCACCATCATGACCAAGAACAGTTTTCTCAACGAGATCAGCCGCCAGTACGTCACCACCGCCAGGGCCAAGGGCCTGACCGACAGCCGAGTGCTGTACGGGCACGTGTTCCGCAACGCGATGCTGTTGGTGCTGGCAGGCGTTCCGCAAGCCTTGATCGACGTGTTCTTCGCCGGTTCCCTGTTGATCGAAACCCTGTTCAACCTCGATGGGCTCGGCCGCATGAGTTACGACGCGGCGATGAGCCGGGACTACCCAGTGGTGTTCGGCACCTTGTTCCTGTTCACCCTGTTCGGCTTGCTGATCAAGCTGGTGGGCGACCTGTGCTACACCCTGGTCGACCCACGTATCGACTTCTCCGCGAGGGCCGCCTGATGTTCCAACTTTCCCCGCTCGGCAGGCGCCGGCTGGTGGCGTTCAGGGCCAACCGCCGCGGCTGGCTGTCACTGTGGCTGTTCGTTGCGCTGCTGGTGGTGTGCCTGTGCGCCGAGCTGCTGGCCAACGACAAGCCCTTGATGGTGAGTTATCAGGGGCGGATGTATTACCCCATCGTGCATGAGTATCAGGAAACCGATTTTGGCGGCGAGCTGCCGTTCGAGCCGGACTACGGCAGCCAATATGTGCGCGACCTGATCGCCAGCAAGCAGGGCTGGATGCTGTTCCCGCCGATCCGCTTCGGGCCGGAGTCGATGAACTGGGACCTGACAGCGCCGTCCCCCAGCCCGCCCAGCGCGCAGAATTGGCTGGGCACCGACGCCCAGGCCCGCGACGTGCTGGCCCGGGCATTGTATGGCGCGCGCGTGTCGATCCTCTTCGCGTTGCTGTTAACGCTTGTCAGCACCTTGATCGGTGTGTTCGCCGGCGCCATCCAGGGATACTACGGCGGGCTGGTGGACTTGCTCGGCCAGCGCTTGCAGGAGATCTGGTCGGGCCTGCCGGTGCTCTACCTGCTGATCATCCTGTCCGGTTTCGTGGCCCCAAGCTTCTGGTGGCTGCTAGGGATCATGGCGCTGTTTTCCTGGTTGGCACTGGTAGACGTGGTGCGCGCGGAGTTCCTGCGCGGGCGCAACCTGGAATACGTGAAGGCCGCCCGTGCCCTGGGCCTGACCGACGGCGAGCTAATGCGCCGGCATATCCTGCCCAACGCTATGACGAGCACCCTCACGTACCTGCCGTTCATCCTTACCGGGGCCATTTCGACCCTGACCGCGCTGGATTTTCTCGGCTTCGGCATGCCGGCCGGCACCGCCTCGCTCGGCGAGCTGATCGGCGAGGCCAAGCAGAACCTGCAGGCGCCGTGGCTGGGCTTTACGGCCTTCTTCGCCCTGGCGCTGATCCTGTCGCTGCTGGTGTTTATCGGCGAGGGCTGTCGCGATGCATTCGACCCTAGGAGCTGACATGCATAACAACCTGATCGAAATCCGTAACCTGAGGGTCGCTTTCGGCGAACAGGAAGTAGTCCATGGCCTGGACCTGGACATCCGTCGCGGTGAATGCCTGGCCCTGGTGGGTGAATCCGGCTCGGGTAAGTCCGTTACCGCGCATTCGATCCTGCGCTTGTTGCCTGGCGCGAACGTAAGCACTCGCGGCAGCATCCGCTTCGAAGGCAAGGAGTTGGTGGGCGCCAGCGATAAACAACTGCGGGCATTGCGCGGCAACCGCATCGCGATGATCTTCCAAGAGCCGATGACCTCGCTCAACCCTTTGCACACGGTGGAGAAACAGATCGCCGAGGTGCTTGCGGTGCATAAGGGCCTGGGCGGGCGCGCGGCACGGGCGCGGGTGCTCGAGCTGCTGCAGATGGTCGGCATCCAGGCACCGGCCAAGCGCCTTAAGGCATATCCGCATCAGCTATCGGGCGGCCAGCGCCAGCGGGTGATGATCGCCATGGCATTGGCCAACGAGCCGGACCTGTTGATCGCGGACGAGCCGACCACCGCGCTGGACGTTACCGTGCAGCAAAAAATCCTCGAGCTGCTGCGCGACCTGCAGGCGCGCCTGGGCATGTCGCTGCTGCTGATCAGCCACGACCTCAACCTGGTACGGCGGATTGCCCAGCGCGTTTGCGTGATGCGCGCCGGGGAGATCGTCGAGCAGGCCGCGTGCGAGAACCTGTTTCGTTTTCCACGCCACCCCTATAGCCGCTTGCTGATCGAAGCCGAGCCCAGTGGCCGGCCGGTGCCAGCGATGTTCGAGCACTTCCTGCTCACGGTCGACGACCTGCGGGTGTGGTTCCCGTTGCCCAAGCCTTTGTTCAGGCGCGAGCGGGAGTACATCAAGGCGGTGGATGGCGTGAGCTTCGATTTGCTCAAGGGCAAAACGCTAGGGATCGTCGGGGAGTCAGGTTCGGGCAAATCGACGTTGGGGCAAGCCATTTTGCGCCTGGTCGACTGCGAGGGCAGCGTGCGCTTCGGCAACACCCAGTTGACCCTGCAAAGCCAGGCAGGGATGCGCCCGCTGCGGCGGCAGATGCAAGTGGTTTTCCAAGACCCGTTCGGCAGCCTCAGCCCGCGCATGTCGGTGGAGCAGATCATTGCCGAGGGGCTGCTGACCCACAACATCGGCACACCCGCCGAGCGCGAGGCGGCGGTGATCCGTGTGCTTGGGGAGGTGGGCCTGGACCCGGCCAGCCGCCATCGTTACCCGCATGAGTTTTCCGGTGGCCAGCGCCAGCGCATTTCCATCGCCCGCGCACTGGTACTGGAACCGGCCTTGATACTGCTCGACGAACCGACCTCGGCGCTGGACCGCACCGTGCAGAAACAGGTCATCGAATTGCTGCGCTCATTGCAGATCCGCCATGGCCTGACCTACCTGTTCATCAGCCATGACCTGGCCGTGGTACGGGCGCTGGCCCATGACCTGATCGTGATGAAGAACGGCCAGGTGGTGGAACAGGGCCCGGCGCGCCGTATATTCGCAGCCCCGGAGCACCCGTATACGCGAGAGCTGATCGCGGCGTCGGGGTTGGGTTCGGAAGATGACGCCGCAAGCCCGCGGATGAACGCGGCGCCGGCCTGATGGAACCCAGCTTTGCGCAGGCCGGCCCCACAGGGTTTGGCCGCTTTAGGAGACCCTGTGGTTGGGCCCGTGCTCTAACACGTAGCAGCACCGCTTGCCGGAGGCAGGCGTTACAGGGCGCTGCGTTTGGATCGGGGGCAAGCCCGGCTGCTACGGCTCTGGCATGTGGGATTTCTAGGGCTGCCCGCAAGCTGCTAACCTTAGCAGCACGGCTTGCCGGCGGCAGACGTTACGCGGAGTTTCGTCTGATCGCGGGCAAGCCCGAATGCTACGGCCCTGCCGTGGAGAAGTTGGCGCCGGCCTGATGGAACCCGGCTTTGCCGGAGGCCGGCCCCGGCTACTACAGCAACTCGAAGCGCGCCTGTTTCACATCCTGGGAATCCAACCCGATCTGCACGTCGAAGTCGCCCGGCTCGGCGGCGTACTCGAGCTTGATGTTGTAGAACTTCAGGTCGTCTTCGCTCAGGGTGAAGGTAACCTCCTTACGCTCGCCGGCCTTGAGGAAGACCTTCTGGAAGTTCTTCAGCTCCTTGATCGGCCGCGCCATCGAGGCGGTAACGTCGTGCAGGTACAGCTGCACCACCGTTTCGCCATCCCGCTTGCCGCTGTTGCGCACCGTTACGCTTGCCTTGAGGGTGTCGCCGCGCTTGATGCGGTCGGCCGACAGGCGCACGTCGGACACATCGAACGTGGTGTAGCTCAGCCCATAGCCGAAGGGGAACAGCGGGCTGGTGTCTTCGTCGAAATACTGCGACGTGTAGTTGCCAGCCTTGCCGGGGGTGAACGGCCGGCCGATGGTCAGGTGGCTGTAGTACATCGGCACCTGGCCAACCGAGCGTGGGAAGGTGACCGGCAGCTTGCCTGATGGGTTGTAGTCGCCGAACAACAGATCGGCGATGGCATGGCCGCCCTCAGTGCCGCTGAACCAGGTTTCCAACATCGCGTCGGCTTCTTCGTTCTCGCGCACCAGCGACAGCGGCCGGCCATTCATCAGCACCAGCACCAGCGGCTTGCCCGTGGCACGTAACGCGGTGAGCAAGGCACGCTGCGGGGGCGGGATCTCCAGCGTGGTACGGCTGGCCGACTCGTGGGACATGCCCCGCGATTCGCCCACCGCGGCGACGATCACGTCGGCGTTGGCGGCGGCCTTGAGCGCTTCGTCGATCATTTCCTGCGCAGGCCTTGGGTCGATCTCGACCTCGGTGCGGTCGAAGATGATCCGGTTGAGGAAGGCGACGCTGTTGCGGTCGTTGGTCACGTTGGCACCTTTGGCGTAGACCACCTGAGCCTGGTTGCCGACGGCTTCGCGGATACCGCGCAGCAGGGTCACCGACTGTGTCGGCTGGCCGGCGGCGGACCAACTGCCCATCATGTCGATGGGCGCATCGGCCAATGGCCCGATCACGGCGATGGTGCCGGCCTTTTTCAGCGGCAGGGTGTTGCCCGCGTTCTTGAGCAGCACCATCGAGCGCCGCGCCACGGAGCGCGACTCTTCGCGGTGAAGGCGGCTCTCGGCATTGGTGTCGGCTGGATCTTCAGCGGCCTTGCCCAAGCGCCGGTAGGGGTCGGCGAACAGGCCCATGTCGTACTTGGCCGAGAGCACTTCGCGTACCGCGTTGTCGATTTCCGCTTCCGGCACCTCGCCGGATTTCACCAGCCCAGGCAATTCGGCGCCGTAGACCATGTCGTTCATGCTCAGGTCGATACCGGCATGGATCGCCAGCTTGGCCGCTTCCCGGCCATCGCGCGCCACGCCGTGTTTGACCAGCTCCAGGATCGCCCCATGGTCGCTGACGGTCAGGCCCTTGAACCCCCAGTCTCTGCGCAGCAGGTCCTGCATCAGCCAGGTGTTGGAGGTGGCCGGCACGCCGTTGATGGAGTTGAGCGCCACCATCACACCGCCAGCCCCCGCATCCAGCGCGGCGCGATAAGGCGGCAGGTAGTCCTGGTACATGCGGTTGGGGCTCATGTCCACGGTGTTGTAGTCCCGGCCACCCTCGACGCCGCCATACAGGGCGAAGTGCTTCACCGCCGCCATGATGCTGTCTGGGGCGCTCACGTCCTTGCCTTGGTAGCCCTGGACCATCACCTTGGCGATCCGCGATACCAGGTAGGTGTCTTCGCCGAAGCCCTCGCTACTGCGCCCCCAGCGCGGGTCGCGGGAGATGTCCACCATGGGGCCGAAGGTCATGTCCAAGCTGTCCGCGGCGGCTTCGCGGGCGGCGGTGCGCGCACTCAAGCCGATGGCATCCATGTCCCAGCTCGAGGCCAGGCCCAGGCCGATGGGGAAAATCGTGCGGTGCCCGTGGATCACGTCATAGGCGAAGAACATCGGGATTTTCAGCCGGCTGTTCATGGCCGCGTCCTGCATGGGGCGGTTTTCTGGGCGCGTGACCGAATTGAAGGTGCCGCCGATGTGGCCAGCAGCGATTTCCTTGGCGATCTGTTCGTGGGTCATTTCCGGCCCGATGCTGATCAGCCTTAGCTGGCCGATCTTTTCATCGAGGGTCATGCGCCCAAGCAGGTCGGTAATGAACGCATCCTTGCTGCTGCCGGCGGTGGCCTGGTCAGCGGCCAGGGCCGGGGAGCAGGCCAGGGCAGTGGCCAGGCCAAGCAGATACAGCTTCTTCATGAATCGGTTTCCTGGGCGGGGCCCGCGGGGGGCTGACAGATGTCGTAAACGTTTTTTTGTAATTATTCTTACCTTTGTTTGGGCCCGTTTTAACTCATTGGTGGCGGCGGATCCAGTCAGGCAGCGTTCGGCGGAGTTTTTTCCGGTTTCAGCCGCGCTGGCCTAGAATGGCGCTCCGCTGTTTTTCGAGATCCGCTTGATGCCTGTCGCGCCTGTTCCGCCTCTGCCCACCGACGATCCACGGGAGGTTTTCCTCGATCACCTACGCACGGCGCTGGCTGAAAACCGCTGGGTAAAGCTCGTGCTGGCGCGCCATGTGGGCAGCGAACCTGACCTGGAGCGCATCACGGTCAAGCCGCTCACGGTAAAAGGCCAGGCGCGCCTGGGCTTTGTGTTGCGCTACCGCACCCGCGACATCACCCGCCATCACGGGTTGGATGAGGGCCTGGCGGAGATCGCCAGCGCATTGCCCGAGCGTTTCCGCAATGCTCACCTGCAGGCCACGGACGAAACGCTGCAGCTGGAGTTCGGCAAGAAGAAGGCGCGCCTCCACCGCAGCAAGGCCGAGCAGGTGCAGGCGCCGGCTTCAGCGGAGCACGACCGCGCCAAGCAGCGCTGGCTCGACCTCGACCGGCCGTTCCTGGCCGCACTCGGCGTGACTGACCGCCACGGCGTGTTGGTGCCGGCGATGTCGCGCAAGTGGAAGCAGATCAACAAGTTCATCGAGGTGTTCGCCCATGCGTTCACGCAGGCCGGCTTGCCCGCCGAGGCGCCCGTGCGGGTGGCGGATTTCGGTTCCGGCAAGGGCTACCTGACGTTCGCCATCCATGACTACCTGCGCCATGGGCTGGGCCGTGAGGCGCTGGTGACCGGGGTGGAGCTGCGCCAGGACATGGTGCAGTTGTGTAACCAGGCCGCCGCCCAGCTCGATCATCCCGGGCTGCACTTCGAGCACGGCGACGTGCGTTCAGTGGTGCCAGCGCGGATAGAAGTGATGATCGCCCTGCATGCCTGCGACGTAGCCACCGACTATGCCATCCATACGGGTATCCGCAGCCAGGCGGCGATCATCATGTGCTCCCCGTGCTGTCATAAGCAGTTGCGGCCGCAGATGAGCAGCCCGGAACCGCTTGGCCCGATGCTGCAATATGGCCTGCACCTGGGCCAGCAGGCCGAAATGCTCACCGACAGCCTGCGCGCGCTCTACCTGGAAGCCTGCGGCTACGAAACCAAGGTGTTCGAATTCGTCTCGCTGGAGCACACCAGCAAGAACAAGATGATCCTGGCGGTAAAACGCTCAGGCCCAGTGGACGCCGCGCCACGCCTGGCGCGCATCCAGGCGCTCAAGGCCTTCTACGGCGTGCGCGAGCATTGCCTGGAAACGCTGCTGCAAGCCGACGGCCTGCTGGGCTGAATCAGCGCGCGGCCTTCGGTTTTTCCCGAGGGATATGCAACGAGGGCGCGCCCAGTGGATGGCTGGTCGCGTCGAAGAACTCCAGCTGCATCCGGTCGCCCAGCAGCGCTTGGTAGTGCTGCTTCTGGCTGAGTATCCAAGGCGCGCTGAGGGGGAAGATCGCCACTGCCATCTGCCCGATCGGCGCCTGGCGCAGCGCCGCTAGCAGGTGCGCGTCTTGCGCGCCCAACTGGTGGCCGAACAGGCACAGCGGCCCTCGATGGCTGGCCAGCGCGGCCAGGCAACTGGCGAGGTAATCCGAACCACGGATGCCGCGCAGCTTATCCGCGCTGCGGCCCTCGTTGACGAACAGCGGCACGTCGCCTGGGGTGTTGATCGCAAAGCCATCGAGCAGCTCGCTGCCGGCGGCCGCGCGGCGGCGGGTGGCACCGTCGCGGTCCTTGAGCAGGTGCAGGCCGCCATGCAGGTAGAACAACTGGTGGTCGCCGGTTGCCGGCTGGCGCGGGTCGAAGCCGGTGTCTACATCCAGTCGGTCGTCGAAGCCCTCAGGGGCCTCCCAGACGGCCCAATGGCACAGCAGGTCGTAGTTGCTGGAATAGATACAGCGGTATTCACGCAGCGCGGTGTTGAGCGCCAGGCGCGTGGCCGCTGGCAGCAGCCGCCATGGCAGATGCACGCTGCGCATGGCGTGGATCAACGCTTCCTTGATTGCGTAATAACGGTTGAGCGGCCCGGAGGCGCCGATCGCCAAGGCTGCGTTCACCCGTGTGGTGGTGTTGAGCGCGCTCAGCACCTGCTCGAAGCTTTCGCTGCCGAGCGCCTTGAACAGCGCCAGGTCGGTTTGCCCCAGCGGGCGATTGCGCACCTTTTGCGCCAGCTCGAACAAGGCGTCATAGGCAAAGCCACGCCACAGTGCCCGGCTGGCGCCGTTGCCCAGCAGCAGGCCGGGGCAGTGGCCGGCCAGGCGGGTGTCGTTCCAGGCGGGGAGGGAAGCGTTCAGGTCGTGTCGGTCCATAGCTACAGCAAATTCGGTTACCAAGGCTGGCGGCGACTGTAGCACGTTGCCGCCTTTGATCCTCAGGCGGGCCACCCTGTCATCGTTACTGCCACCCCGCTGCGCTATGCTTCACGCCTGGCGTGTAAACGCCACGCCCGGCCTGAGGATAGGCCCGGCGAATGCCCATGACTTGAAAAGGAAAAGCCTGTGAAAAGGGTTGGAAAACACCAGTGGACCACCGCGGCGTTCTGCCTGGCCTTGGTGGCCGCGCCGGCATTCGCCGCCGCGCCGTCGCCCGAGCTGCTGGCGAAGAAGGCAAACGTTGCCTACCCGGCGGTGATCGCCCACCGCGGCGCCAGCTATGACGCGCCCGAGGCTACCAAACCTGCGTACCTGGCCGCTCGCGACCTTGGCGCGGACTACCTCGAAATGGACCTGCAGCGCACCCGGGACGGGCAACTGGTGGGCTTCCATGACGATACCCTGCTGCGCACCACAGACGTCGCGGCCCGCTTCCCCGACCGTCGGGACAAGCCAATCAGCGAATTCACCCTGGCCGAACTCAAGCAGCTGGATGCCGGCAGCTGGTTCAACGCCGCTCACCCTGACCGCGCGCGGGCCGGGTTCGTCAACGCCAAGGTACTGACCCTTGACGAAATCATCGACATCGCCGAAGCCGACCCGCAGCACAAGGCAGGGCTCTACATCGAAACCAAAGTTCCCAACCTGTACCCGGGCATCGAGGCAGACTTGAAAGCCAAGCTGATCGAGCGCGGCTGGCTCACGCCGTCGGGTGAGGTCGCCGCCGGCCGCCGGGTGGTGCTGCAAACCTTCGAAAAGGCCAGCCTGGAACTGCTCGCCAAAGAAATGCCTAAAGTGCCCAAGGTGTTGTTGCTATGGGTAGGCAAAGGCAGCATCGAGCCTGAATCCACGGTGCCGTTCGCCGAATCCGGTGCCAAGGACAAGGCCACCTGGTACGCCAGCCAGCGCCCGGCCAGCAAAGAAGCCTTCACTCAGTGGGTCGACTTCGCCAAGGCCCAAGGCGCCGTCGGCACTGGCCCGTCCGCGGCGCTGACCAACGGCGGCGATCAGAGCTACATGGACCTGGTGCAGCCCTGGATGAACAAACTCACCCACACCAAGGGGCTGTTAGTGCACGTGTACACCGTGGACGAACCGGTCGACTTCGAGAAGGTGAAAAAGGCAGGGGTGGACGGCATCTTCACCAACCGCGCCGCCGAACTGCTCAAGTTCTACGGGCGCCCGGCATCGCGCTCGGTGCAGGACATTCTCGCTGCCGAAGGCTACTGACCGGTGTGACCCGGGCCGCCGCTGTGTAGCGCTGCTATCCAGCGGCTCAAGGGCTCGGCGTTGCGCTCGAGGGTGTCGAGGGCGTCGCGCACACTGCCGGCGGTGGCGGCATCCTCACCGCGCACCTCGATCCACAGGGCGAGCTCCTCGATAGCGGCGGCCAGCGCGATCTGGTTCTCGTACATCTTCTCCAAGGCATGGTGCAGCGAATCCGCCATTGTCCTTACTCCTCAGGGCCTGAAGTTACAGACCTTTCCCGGGGGCCGTTGGTGCCCGGCCTGGCGCCTGGCCAATCGAACTCAACCCAAGGGGAACCCTTTGCTGCCCGCCTGGCCCAAACCAGTGAGAGTTACTGAAGCCATTGGAGAACAGCCATGCAGGTACAGGTCAACAGCAACCAGGTGAACGCCGGCGTAGGCTTGCACGATTGGGTGAGTAGTACTGTCGAGGATACCCTGGCGCGGTTCGATGACCTTCTGACCCGGGTAGAGATTCACGTGAGTGACGAGAACGCTGGCAAGGCTGGCGCCCAGGACAAACGTTGCCAGATCGAAGCGCGGCCAAAAGGGCATACGCCCATTTCCGTGACCCACAAGGCCGATGCGCTGGACCTCGCGGTACAGGGTGCTGCGGACAAGATGAGCCACGCCTTGGAACACCTAATGGGGCGATTGGATGAGCCTGTACTCTCCACTGGCCATATGACTGCGCCGCCGGTATTGGAAGACACCCCCGCCGAGGTCGACGCGATGCTTGAGGATGACTTCCTCGCCCGGCGTGAGGCGGTTGGGAAAGAATAAGCAAACATAGGATGACGGCTTGGTCGCTTCGGCGACCAGGTTGGCCCGCACGGTCGAATCAATTCCTCACCTCCTGAACTCGCTACCCAAGCTGATCGCGCGATCTGCTCGGACCTGTCTTGACGGGAAGCGTGGCTTGAAACCCTGGCGTATCTACTGCGCCGTCGATTTACAAACCTCAGAAGCCTCATAAGGCGCTACCCGGAATTTCGGGCCTTTTGCCTGCGCCTGTGGGTGAGCTTCCTGCTGGCCCCTACCAGTGTTTCCAGATCTGGGAACGCTCCGCTTTTCATCCGAACTCCATAGTGCTAAAGTCACTAGGTGACCTGGTAAATATCGGAGTTCATTTCTATGTTTGAGAAGAATCGACTGTTAGCGATGCTCGAGCGCAAGCAGGTCCCGTTGGGGATGCAGTGTTTCACTGGCAATCCGGCGTTGATTGAGGTCCTGGGCTGTACGGGTTTTGATTTCGTCATGCTCGATACCGAACACGCAGGCAATGACCCTCACGCGATGGAAGACCTGGTTCGGGTGAGCCAACATGCCGGGCTTGTTCCTTTCGTTCGAGTGCCAGATCGCCACGACGAAGGAGCCATTCGCCGGGCGCTCGAGGCTGGTGCTAGCGGCGTGTTCTTGCCGATGGTGCGCACGGTTGAAGACGTACGTTTTGCGGCAAATTCGGCGTTCTTCCCACCGCAAGGTACCCGCGGTATCTGCCCAGCCACCCGGGCGGCTGGTTATGCCTTCAACGGCTTCGAGCGTTACACCGAGTGGAGCAATGCCGAGAGCCTGCTTATCCCAATGATCGAACACCCTGAAGGGGTACAGAACATCGATGCGATCTGCGCGATGGAGGAAGTGAAGGTCATCGTGTTTGGAGCAGGCGACCTGGCGTACGCCATGAATGAAGGCACCCTGATGATGAAAAGCCCGAAGGTCCAGGAAGCCTATCGCATCGTACTCACCGCCGCTAAACGCCACGGCGTGGCCGTCATTGGTGGGCCGGTGCTCGACCCATCGCCCGAAGCCTGCCGCAAGTCCCTCGAGGACGGCATCAGCGTCTTTTGCTTGGGTTTGGACATTCTTGGTTTCCGCCGTTTTTGCGAGCAAACCGTAAGCGCTCTCAACACGGCTATCGACGATAGCGGTTGGCAACGGCCCGCCGCGCCTCCCAGCGGTTTTCACGGCTAAGTAACGCGTCATCAGAACAATAAGAGGAAACGGCTATGGCCAAGTGGAAACGCTATGTTGTGGGCCCCAACGAGCACGGCAAGTCAGCAGTGTTAATGGAAGAGGCAAACAACGTGCAGGAGCAGGAAGGCATTTTTTACCGTGCCACGCTGTGGAGCACTAAAGAGACGCCCGTAGATAACCGAATAGAAGGTGATCGCGGCGATGACACCATGACGCGCGAGCCTTTCGCGGGCGGTATGTTGTTCCGCGCGTTGGAGATTCCGCCCGATACCCCGGACCGTCTAGGGCACATCGCCAAACTGGCCAAGCTTAACGCTGAGGTCAAACAGAAGCACCCGCCCAGCGCAGCAGACCTCGCCCGGCATCCGTCGATGCACCGCACGGACACGCTCGATTGCATCACCTGTGTGAAAGGCGAAATTTACCTGTTGACCGATGTCGACGACGTGCTGATGCAACCGGGCGATTCGGTGGTGATTCGCGGCACTAACCACGCTTGGAGCAATCGCTCAGACCAGCCGTGTCTGTTAGTCGGTTGCATGATCGACGCGAGCCTCTAAGCCGCCGTCCACGCGCATTTTTAGAGTGATTGCACACAGCTGCGCCAGCCGGTGGAGGCTTGCGCGTGGACGTTCGACGAGCGCGCAGCGGGCAAAACATAGCTGAAAACCATAGGGAAAAGCCTTCTCGGGGGCTCTTAAGCTGTGTAGAATTCATCAAGTCACTAGGTGACAAAGTGCTTCACTTTCACATCAATAAAAATAAGAAAGAGGAAGTCATGGACAAATCCAAAAGCCTATTGGCGTGCTGTTCGGGTGTTCTCGCCGCTTGTATAGGCCAGTCTGCGCAGGCCATTGAGCCAGGGTATCCGGGTTGGACCATGCCGCCTGGCGTCACCATCGGCTCTAATGCAGCAGCACCGCCACCGGGGCTATACAGCTTCAACCAGGTGTACACCATTCAGGCGACCTTAACGGGCCCCGGCGGTGCGGCTAACACCAAGTTGCACTTAGGCTCGGCGGCGTTCGGCCTTACCTGGGCACCGGGCTGGGACCTATTAGGTGGCACATACACCGCCACCGTCGTGCAGCCGTTCACCTATGCGAAGCTTGGCGCGCCGCTGGATGACCACCGCTCCGGCATGCACAACACCTATGTCATGCCTGCGGCCATCAGCTGGAAAGTGGCCGATAGCTGGTACCTCAAGGCGGGCCTGGGTGTGGGGGTTCCAGATGGCAGCATCCAGGGCGATACCGGCCTGGATAGCATCGGTAATCCGTGGTGGACCTTTCAGCCGAACCTGGTGCTGTCGTATTTGAACCACGGTTGGAACATTACCGCCAACGTGTCTGAAGAGTTCAACACCCCCAATTGGAAGACCGACTACAAGATGGGCAATGTCTTGCATCTTGACTTGGCCGCGACCAAAACCATCGGTAAATGGACGGTAGGGCCGCTGGCCACCTACGTCGGCCAAATCACCGGCGACGACTCCAGCAGTTATTACCATGACCGCATCATTACCGATCACTTCAACGTGATCTCTGTAGGCGGTTTGGTGGGCTATGACTTTGGCGGGCCGAGGCTCAATGTGTGGGCCGCCAAGGACATCAATACCAATGCTTCCGGTGGCTTGAGCCCAGACCGCGCGACCATTCCCGAAGGCTACAAGGTCTATGCCAGCTTCAGCTTCAAAGTGTTCTAGGACGGTTCTACGCAGCGGGCCCACCTGCGTCGACGTGGGCCTTTGCCGAGGTGCAAGACATGACTGATAACCAAGGGTTGAACCTGGAAGCCATCGTTGACGCCAGCCCGGTCAGCCGTTACCAGATCGGTGTGCTGGTGCTCTGTGCATTGGTAGCGATGCTCGACGGTTTCGACACCCAATCGATTGCCTTTGTCGCCCCCGCGATTACCCAGGCTTGGGGCATAGAGCCTGCGTTGTTCGGGCCGGTCTTTGGTGCAGGTTTGCTGGGTGGCCTGCTTGGCGGCGTAGCCTTCGGTCATATGGGCGATCGCTTTGGGCGCAAACCGCTACTGATCGTGGCGATTGTTATTTTCTCCATGGCCTCTTTGCTGACTCCTTGGGTGGGCTCAATGAAGTGGTTGATTGCAGCGCGCTTTATTACTGGGGTAGGGCTAGGCGGAGCATTGCCGGGCTTTATCGCGTTGGCCAGTGAATATTCCCCGGCGCGCCTGCGTCCAGGCACGGTGGCAGTGATGTTCTGCGGCTTTCCACTGGGCGCGGTGATGGGCGGGATAGTCTCCGCCAAACTCATCCCCGCGTATGGCTGGCAGGCGGTATTTTTACTCGGTGGCGCTCTGCCGCTGGTGCTATTGCCGGTGTTTGTCGCAAAGCTTCCTGAATCCTTGCAGTTTCTCGCGGTGCGTGAGCGGTCGGCCGTGATTCTGCGCATTCTTGCGCGGATGGGTTCGCCTTACACCTGGGATGCGACGGCAGAGCCCATGCGCCATAAACAGGCAACGCTGTCATTCATCAAGCTGTTTGCTCCCGGCACCGCGCTCGGCACGCTGTTGCTGTGGGTCACGCTGTTTCTAAGCCTGCTGCTCAGCTATTTCCTGATCAATTGGATTCCCATCGTGGTCAACCGCAACGGCTTGAGCGTACAGAGCGCGGTGCATGCGGTGACGATGTTGAACCTCGGTGGCATCGTCGGTTGCTTGTTGTTCGGTCGGCTGATCGTGCGCTTTGGCGCGGCACGGGTCATTAGCATCGCTTTCGCATGTGGGGCTGCGGCAGTGGCCAGTATCGGCCTGGCCGGCGGCTCGTCGCTGCTGCTGTGTACGGTGACCTTCTTCGCCGGCCTTTTCAGCCTCGGCCCGCAAATGTGCACCGTGGCGTTGTGCTCGGCCTTCTATCAAACCTTCTTACGGGCCACCGGCGTGGGCTGTGCCTTGGGCGTGGGGCGCATGGGTGCCATCACCGGCCCGCTTGTGGGTGGGCTGCTGCTGGCGGCAGGGGTGTCCTTCCTGAACCTGTTCCTGTTTGCCGGGGCTATCTGCGCGGGCGCTGCGATCAGCGTGGGCCTGCTTGGCGTTTTGGTGTTGAACCGTCGGCCAATTAACGAGCCACCCGAACATAAAGCAGCCGTGGTTATTTCAAACGGTATGACGAGGTAGTTATGCACACACTGAAACTGCAGCAGGCAGCTGAAATCATCGAGGTAGCGCTGGCCCATGCGCGGGATGTTGGCTGCCCACCAATGACGGTGGCGGTACTGGACCCAGGGGGGCACTTACTGGCCCTCCAACGCGAAGACCGCAGTGGCATCCTGCGCCCACAGATTGCTCAAGCCAAAGCTTGGGGGGCGCTAGGCATGGGCCACGGCAGCCGTTTTTTGGCAGGACGAGCGGAGGCCGCCCCGGCGTTCTTCGCGGCCCTGACCGATATCTCTGCGGGGCGCATAGCACCGGTCCCAGGGGGTGTATTGATCCGTGACAGCGACGGCAACATCTTGGGGGCGGTGGGGGTCAGCGGTGACCTCCCCGATCGAGACGAAACCTGCGCAGTGGCGGGTATTGACCACCTTGGGCTGGTCGCTGACGTGGGTTAAAGGTGTTGCCCGACGCTCATGAGCTTGGCTAGATGGTTATTCGATACCAGGGCATCCTGGGCGTTAGGCAGTGCGCTGATGATCTTCTGGGCTGTCTGGTGGTAAGCCACGGCCGCCGCGCGTGCTCCGGCGGCATCACGGGCTTTTATTTTGTCCACCATGTTTTGCCGAGCGCCGTGCAGCGATTTGGCGGTGGCACGCCATTGCTTCATGGAGTCGCCGGCCAACTGCCGTGCCAGGCTGATTTGGATATTGGCCAGGAAGCGGCAGAAGATTGCCAGCAAGGTGTTGCCAGAGGCCGTGGCAACGCGGTCTAGAAACTCCGTCAGCGCTTGGCTCACCGCCTCCGGATCAGCACCGGAATTGATGCGCAGCAGGCTGCGTTCGAGGAACTCGATATCTTCAGCCGTAGCGTGCTCGGCCGCGAGTTCGGCTGCGTAGCCATTTAGCGCGCCCAGCACGCCGAGCAGTTCGGGAATGCCAATTTGCTCAAGCCGAATCATCGAGCGCATGGAGACGGCAATCAGTTGATCAGTGTCCGCCGTAACGTAGGCGCCGCTACCGTGGCGCACTTCAATCAGGCGCGCAGTGGTCAGGCCGCGGATAGCCTCGCGCACGGTGGCACCGCTGACGCCATAGGCCTCGGCCAACTGCTTTTCGGTAGGCAGCTTGCTCCCGCGCGCGAGTTCACCACCCAGGATACGGTCACGCAACTCATCGAGGATCTGCTCTGCAGCATTGCCACGCTCCAGCCGGCGAGTAGGCAGCCATTCAGCAGTTGGTTTTTTTTCAGCGGTTTTTTTGCCCAGAGGCATGCTCGTTTTTCCTTTTTAAGTCACAAGGTGACATTGTCACTTGAATATAAATGACCTAATGTAATTTACCGGCCGAAGCTTAGCGCCTTCGCCTTCGGCAAACAATCGACAGGCTGTGACCGAAGTCCCGCCAACGATGCCTCCGTACCCAAGGGGATAAAAGATGGAACTGGCAGACCTTAAAGCTATAGAAGCACTGTTTAGCGAGTTTGCGTGGTGCGCTGATCGCGGCTTGGGCGAAAAAATGGCGGCGCTGTTTGCAGAGGACGGCGTGCTTGCTATAGGTGAGCTGGAGTTTCAGGGGCACGGCCGTATAGGCCTGGTATGCCAACAGCGCGCGCAGCCACCCCGGTACACTCGCCATACGTGGTCTGGCCTGCGGGTAGCTGAAGACGCTGGTGACTGGGTGCGCACCACGGCGATTCAAACCACGTTTGAGCGGAGCGACACGAACTCATCGCCGCTGGTGCGTGTCAGCGACTTGTTCGATCAACTGATCAAGACCGAGGCGGGAATATGGCGTTTTGTACGCCGTGAGATCAGCCGACAATTGTCGGTAGGGGCATGAAGTGCCTGTGGCAGCCTGGCTAACGGCAGCGGTATGGCAGGCCAAGCACGTTTCATGGCCGCGAGGGGTTGATCAGAGGACGATGCAATATTGAGTATGGGAGCGGCAAAAACAAGAAAACCGGCTTGAGGGCCGGTTTCAGTTCAGGCGCCTATGCGGGCGCACGCTAACATCGATCTGGAGCGGGTGGAGGGAATCGAACCCTCACCTAGAGCTTGGGAAGCTACCGTTCTACCACTAAACTACACCCGCTTGAGCGGTGTACTTTTTACCAGAAAGCCTTTCGGAAAAGAACTTCTTTTTTGTGTTTCTTGGGCGTGGGGTGCGTTTAGCGCAACACGTTCGCGAGTTCCGATCCCGTAGCCGCAAGGCTTGCCGGCGTCTGGCCACCTCCTACACGGCCTCCAGGCTGGCCAGCTCTTCCTTCGTCAACGCTCGATACTCGCCAGGCGCCAGCCCAGGATCGAGGGTCAATGGCCCTATGGCCAGCCGGTGCAACCGGGTGACCTTGTTCTGAAAGTGCCCGAACATGCGTTTGACCTGATGATATCGACCTTCCATCAGGCTCAGGTGCGCTCGATTCGGCCCCAGCACGGTTAGGCGGGCGGGTAGGGTGGTCAGATTTTCGTAAGCGAAGTATAGGCCGGCGGCAAATACCTCGGCGTAATGAGGTTCGATGGGCTGTTCAGTTTCCACGTCGTATAGCTTGGGCAGTTTGCTGCCTGGCAGCGTCAGCTGTCGCGACCACTGCCCATCGTTGGTCAGCAGTACCAGGCCTGTCGTGTTGTAATCCAGTCGCCCGGCCAGGTGCAGGTCGGACCGCTCGGCTTCCGGCAGCAAGTCCAGTACTGTGGGGTGTTCAGGGTCCGCAGTGGCGCTCACGCACCCCATTGGCTTGTGCAGCATCAAGTAGCGCGCAGCCACGCCTTGCTGCACGACCTTCCCCCGCACGCACACCGTATTGAAGGTGCGCACGTCCAGGCGAGGATCATAGGCCGGCTGGCCGTCGACGCTGACCTCGCCCCGTGCCAGCGCAAGCCGCGCCTGTTGGCGGTTGAAGCCCGGCAGGTTGGCAACGAAGCGGTCAACCCGCATCGCTGGGCGTCTGAGGTTGGCCGGGTAGCGTGGCCGTTAGGTTGGCGCAGCGTGGGCAAAGGCAAGCACGGCCACGCTCGGCCTCGGGCAATGCCGCCAGTGCAGCGGCCGACACCTCCACGCTGAAACACCAGCAGGGCGCCGAGCTGCCGTCGGTTAGCGCGCACTGGTTACGGCCACCGCAGGCGGGGCAGGTTGCCGGGTCTGTCATGCATGTGTACTCAACGTAATAGGGCCAAGAAGGCGGGATTGTCGCACAGGCTCGCCGGGCCAGCCCTATCCTCAGGCGGTAACGCGCAGGTTCTGCAGCACGATCGGCCGCGCCCAGCCGCTATCGAAGTCGAACTCGCGCTGCTGGTAGATAAGCGTCTGGTCGTCGTACGGCTCGTTCGGGGGCGGGAGCAAGTCCGTTTCAAACTCGGCGATGGGCAGGTACAGCGCGCGGGGTTTGGGTGCCGGGCCGGGTGTCGGTATGGGCTGGCCGTTGTTGAGCACCAAGGGGCGGTGCCAACCGGTGTCCAGGTCCAGCTCATATTGCTGGGCTTGCACTTCCTCGGGCGGGTAGGGCTTCGCCGCTGGCGGCAGCAGGTTGGTGTCCAATTCCGCGATAGGCAGGAACAACGGCTTGGGCGGCTCCACGACCTGGTCGGCGATGTCGCAATCACGCTGCTCGTTCACCTGTTCCAGCCATTGGGTGGCGGCGACAGGTTCGCCTTCACTGGTCACGGTGTTCGGAAGCAAGGCTACCGGCGCTTCTGCGCCTTCCTCGACCCCACCATGGGCGTTGAGCGCGCTGGCGAAAAAGTCCTGCCACAGTTGGCTCACCCCGCCCAGGGTCTGGGTATTGCGCCGGCTGAAGTTACCAACCGGCGACACGTAACCAACAGGTGGGGAAATCAAATCGGTCATGACGTTCGGTGGGCTCAAAAGCTCTGGCAAAATACCGGTCAGAGTGACTATCGGCCGCCAGCGGCGAAGATTTAACCCTTTCGAGTACAACCCATGCAAGAACGACAGGCGGCGTGCCGCATCCAGGTCATGCCGATGGCGCCAGCCTTCACCGAAGCGGCGCAGGCCCTGGCAAGCGCACTGGGCTTGCCCTGCGGCTCGTCAACGGGCCCGAGCGACGGCGAGTTTGCCTTGCAGCTGGGCCCGGCGGGTTTGCAGCTGCAACAGCTAGGGGCAGAGGCGCCGGGGCCGGTCTGGGTGGATTTCCTCCAGGGCGGCGCCGCGCACCGGCGCCAGTTCGGCGGCGGTAGCGGGCAGATGATCGCCAAGGCGGCGGGCTTGCAGCCGGGCGTGCGGCCCTATGTGCTGGATGCCACCGCTGGGCTCGGGCAGGATGCTTTCGTGCTGGCGACCCTGGGTTGCCGGGTCGAGATGATCGAGCGCCAGCCGATCATTGCCCAACTGCTGCGGGACGGGCTAGAGCGGGCGCGTGGTGACGCGCAGGTAGGCTCGATCGTGGCGCGCATGCGCCTGCACCAAGGCAATGCCATCGAGTTGCTGCGTGCCTGGCAAGACGAGCCGCCACAAGTGGTTTACCTGGACCCGATGTTCCCCCATCGGGACAAGAGCGCATTGGTCAAAAAGGAGATGCGCTTGTTCCGCCCGTTGGTGGGCGATGACCTGGACGCCCCGGCGCTGCTTGAAGCGGCGCTTGCCCTGGCCACTCACCGGGTGACGGTGAAGCGCCCGCGCAAGGCGCCGCCCATCGCCGGCGTAGCGCCTTCGCTGACCTTGGAAGGAAAGTCCAGCCGCTACGATATTTACCCGAAAAAGTCCCTCAAGGCTTGAGGCTGCCGAAGACCTTCTTCGCAAGGCTAGTGGCGGCCCCGGTTGGGTTCTCACGCAGCGCTTGCTCCTGGCCCGCGATGACCTTGAACAGGCCATCGAGGGCCTTGTCGGTGACGTACCCTTCGATGCTGCTGACCTTCGGGTCGGCGCCCAGGGTAGCGGCCTGGCCGGCAACCGCATTGAATTTCTGCGCCAGGCCGATGCGGTCGGTGTTCTGCTTGATGATAGGCAGGAATTTGGCGCGAATCTGTTCGCGGCTGCTCTTGTCCAGGTATTGCGTGGCCGAATCTTTGCCACCGGCCAGGATGCCCTTGGCATCGGCAACGGTCATGTGCTTGACCGCGTCCACCAGAATGGCCTGGGCTTGCGGCATCGCCGCCTCGGCCGCGCTGTTCATCCCGGTTTCCAGTGCCTCGACCTGCGGGCCCAGGCCGAACTGCTTGAGCAACTTGCTCGCCTTGCCGAGCTTGCCGGGCAGTTCGATGCGCACTTGAGGGTCGTTGCTGAAGCCCCCAGGGGTGCCCAACTGCTTGACGGCGATCTGCGCCCCCTGGCTAAGGGCGTCTTTCAGGCCGCCGTTGGCATCGGCCTGCGACAGGTCGGCGAGCGACAGCGCGCTGGCCTGGCTCGCCAGCAGCACCGTGGCGCAAAAGGTGATCAAAGTGGCGGTTCGACGAAGCATGGCGGCACCTGGTAACAAAAGGGAAAATTCAACGCGCCGGATCGACACGAATACGCAAGGGTTGCGGGTCGCTGCCATCGAGCGCGACGGGCACGGTCTCGGTGTTGATCCACAGCAGCTCGCCGGCGGCCTCGATACGGGCGCTTAGCGCATACCGATGGCCACGTTCAACCAGGCGGGGATCGTAGCTCAATTCAAAGGGCAGAGGCACCTGTGCGCCGGAGGGGCCGGTATAGCGGGCCAGTGTCACTGCTGGGGCGTCTGCCAGGGAAACGTCGGCCAGGGTGACGCTGAGCACTGCTTCGGGCGGCAATGCGATGCGTTGTAGATAAAAGGCTTCGCCTTTCAAGGTGGCGGGCGCCGACCCGTGATGACAGCCTGTGAGCAATAGGGCGATAAACAGCGCGGCAATGGATTTCACAGCCAGCTCCAATGGTGGTTGGCCGTCCAATGTAGCCGATGCGTCGGTCATGCGCAGCCGGGGAAGCTCCGAAGCGGGCGAGGTGCCTCGCCCCGGCAGGAGCGAGGCGGGTGGGCCTATGGCTTGTCGAAGAGGTTGCCGCCGTGGATACCGGCAACAGGTGGGTTATCGATCAGGTTGCCGCCGTGGATACCCGGAACGGCTGGATTTTCAATGGGGCTCCAGCCGTGGATGCCCTCCGAGGCCACCGCGGTGACCTCGACATCCAGGTGGGTGGTTGCGTACAGATCGGTCAGCTTCTCAGAGACACCGCGTTTATGCGGGCGGTCGCGGTGATGGACCTCGGCGATCACCAGATACCCCCGCGCCGGGACGACGCTCCTTGGGTCATAGTCGAGGCGGTACGTCAGGGGGCCGCCCGCCGAAACCAGGCGGGCCATGCTGGCGATGGTTTTCTCGGCAATCCCCCTGGCAGACACTTCCTTGAGGGTCACGGTAAGGGTGACTTCGGGCAGCAGCTCCCGAGTCATGTAGTGGATGTGGCCGGTCAGTTTTGCTGTGCTCATGAAGATCTCCTTGAATGAAAAGCCCGGCGCTCAGGCCGGGGCTTCAAGGTAGCGGGGCGATCTTAGGCGCAGCGGTGCTTATTTACCCGCGGGCTGGCTCTGCCACTGCCAGCTCGTCGTTGCGTTGCAGGGTGACTTGGCGGATGGACAGCCGCACCTCCGCCGACAGCACCCGCTTGGCCGCGCCTTCGGCCAGCTCGCCGAGGCGGTCCTGATACCCGAGCTTGCCCTCCTCGTTGCGATGCACCACGCCGGCTTCCACCAGTGCCTGGATAAAGTGGCGGAACAGGGTTTTATCAAAGAACTCCGGTGCGTTAAGCCCGTGCAGGATCGATATACGCTGCGCCATGACCGTGGAGAGGTCTTCCAGGGCTTCGGCCGTCAGCCCGTACTGGCCGTGGTTGAGCAGCAGCGCGATGGCCATGTAGAAGCGTTGCAGGGTCTGGGTGATGCCGCGCGCCAGCAGCGTAAGCAACACGAACTGCCGGGAACTGGGCGCCGGGCGCAGGTAAGTGTCCGCTTCGCGGCGCAGCAGCCCCTGGCTGACGAACGCCTCCAGCCATTGGTCGATGACGGCGTCCAGCTCCTCCACCGACCAGCGAATGAACAGCTCGGCGCGCAGGAAGGGGTACAGCGCCTTGGCGAAGCGCAGCACCTGGGCGCGGTCGATCTTCGCGGCGCTCTGGAACAGGCTGGCCAGCAGGGCAGGCAAAGCGAACACATGCAGTACGTTGTTGCGGTAATAGGTCATGAGGACCGCATTCTGTTCGGTCAGATACAGGATGCGACCCAAGGCGTCCGTTTGTTCAGCTACTAGGCCCATGCCCTTCACATGGGCGATCAGCGCCAGGCCGTCGCCTTCGGGCACCGTGGTATAGGGCGAGTAAGGCACCGAGCGCAGCAGCGCGAGAAAGACGTCGAGCACCCGCGCCAGGGCGCTTTCATCCAAGGCTTGGCGGGAGGTAGACAACAGCGCGAGCGCTACCAGGTTGGCCGGGTTGATCGCCGCGGCCTCATTGATGCCACAGGCCACTCGCTCGCCCAGGCGGTGGGTCGCCTGGTTAAGCCAGGCTGGCTTGAAGTCCTCGACGGGCGGCTCGCCCCGCCAGCCCGGCTGCTGCTGGTCCAGGAACTCGCTGAGCCTGATCGGCTGGCCGAAGTTGACCGACACCTGGCCAAAGCGCTGCTTGAGCGCACCCAGTACCTTGAAGATGTCCAGCAGCGATTCTTTCTTCTTGCTCGCGCCGCGCAACTCGCCGAGGTAGGTCCTGCCTTCGAGCACCCGTTCATAGCCGATATACACCGGTACGAACACGATAGGCGTACGTGACGAGCGCAGGTAGCTGCGCAGGGTGATGGCGAGCATTCCGGTTTTCGGTTGCAGCATGCGCCCGGTTCGCGAGCGGCCGCCCTCAACGAAATACTCCACCGGGAAGCCTTTGGTGAACAACGTGTGCAGGTATTCGTTGAACACCGCTGTGTACAGCGGGTTGCCCTTGAACGTGCGGCGCATGAAAAACGCCCCGCCACGCCGCAGCAGCCCGCCGATGACCGGCATGTTCAGGTTGATGCCCGCTGCAATGTGTGGAGGGGTGAGGCCGTTGCGGAACAGCAGGTAGGACAGCAGCAGGTAGTCGATATGGCTGCGATGGCAGGGCACGTAGATGACCTCGTGCCCTGGGGCGATCTGCTGCACCTGCTCGATCTGGCTGACCTTGATGCCGTCGTAGATCTTGTTCCAGAACCAGCTGAGCACCACTTCCAGGAAGCGGATCGCCGTATAGGTGTAGTCCGAGGCGATTTCGTTGCCGTAGCGCAGGGCCTGTGCCTCGGCTCGTTCGGGGCTGATGTTCTCGCGAGCAGCCTCATCGGCGATGGCCTGGCGCACCAGCGGCGCATGCACCAGCCCTTTGACTAGGTGGCGGCGGTGGGAGATGTCTGGGCCAATGACCGCAGCCCGCTGTTGGCGGAAATGTACGCGCAGCAGCCGCTGAGCCATGCGCACGGTGCGCTCCGGGCCCTTGCCGGCGTCCACCAGGGCGCGCAGGGAGATAGCCGGCGCGAACTGCACGCGGGTCTTGCGACCAAGGATCAACACCGTCACCAGCCGGCGCAGGCGCCCGGTAACCGCCCAGCTGTCAGCGAACAATAGTTTCCAGGGGCTCGACTCGCTGTCTGGCGATAGCCCCCAGAACACGCTTACCGGGACCAGCAAGGCATCTTCGCCCGGCTGTTCGGCGCAGGCTGCGACCAGCCGCTGCAAGGTCGGCGGCGCGCCGCGTTTATCTTGCCGGCCAAGCCAGTCAGCGTCTGGGGTCAGGTAAAAGTACGCTCTGGGTTCGAGCACTGGACCCAGCGCCACCGGTAGGGCGGGGCGTGGCAGGCCCATGCGGGTGCATTCGTGATCGACCACTGCCAGGTCCGTGGCCGCGGGGCTTTCGAGTACGTAGACGATGGGCCGGCTTCGGTCCAGGCTGGTGCTTGCCCCAGGGTTGATGGTTTCCGAGCGGACCCATAGGTAAAGGATCCGACGCAGTGCACTGAATACGACGCGGTGCAATACAGAAGGGGTCATACGTGGTTGCTCAGGTAAACAAGCGCACAGTGTGACAGATCATTGAAAAAAAGCCTCGCAAAGGGCCTTTTTTCCGGAGATCGCTGGCATATACTCGGACGGCTTCGGGGTTGCTGGCATCAGGCCATCTCCCCGTGGTCAAGGGACGTTGGAATAATAAAAACCGGAGTAGTGCAGATGTCTTCTCGCGAAATTGGCAAGGTCAAGTGGTTCAATGATGCCAAGGGCTATGGCTTCATCCAGCGTGACAGTGGGGGCGCGGACGTGTTCGTTCACTACAGGGCCATTCGAGGGGAGGGCCATCGCACCTTGCAGGAAGGCCAGCAGGTCGAGTTCGCCTTGATCGAGGGCGACAAGGGCCTGCAAGCGGGTGAGGTCGTCGGCCTCTGACGCCACCGGGTTTGCCCGGGCCTGCATCGGGCGGCAAGGTGCCACGCCGGTGCCGCGTCGGTCGCTTGTGGGCCTGGGCGCTGCCCGGGAACGAATTCGCTTTCAGGCCGGCTGCTCCAGGCCGCTCAGCGGTTCAGGTGCGCCAGGTGATTTCCTGTTCACCCTCGGCGCTGACCCGTATCCAGCGGTCGGCGTCCTCCTCGCCTTCTTCCTCAACCCAGCCGCCCGGCGCGCAACGCACTTCCACCCTCAGCGCCGCATGCGCCGCGCGCGCGCAGGCAAGGTCATCGGCCCACGGGGTATGGTCGCTTTCCAGGTAAAGGCTGTTCCATTTGCCCACGGCCAGCGGGACCCAGGTCACCGGGATGTCACCTGCCTTGCATTTCCACACCTGGCCCTTCTGCGCCCAGGCGGTGCAAGGGCCCAGCGCCTCGGTCAGCCAGGCGGTGATGGCCTTGTGGTCGACATCGGCGTCCTTGAGGTAGATCTCGATATCCGGTTGCTGCATGGTGTGCTCGCTGAATTGGAGGCTCATGGCGCTACGGCGTAGCGCCTGGCTCGGTAACGAAGTAATCGTATCGCATGGAAACGGTCACCGTGAAAGGGCCCGGCCAGTCGATCACCGCCGCGCGTCGTTCGGCGCTGGCCCGCCAGCCGTGGGGCGTCATCGCCAACAGGTTGGCTCGGCTGTCCGGGGCGATCAGGCGCAGCCGGTAGGTCAGCACCTCGGAGTGAGCCAGGGTCATCTCGGCCGGCACCCGCGCCAGGTGCTTGTCGTCGACGTATTCCCGCACCTCGTCGTAAAGCTGCTGGCGCAGCTCCATCAAGTGCTCGCGGGTGGGGCCAACGCGCATCAGCCCGCCACCGGGGCGCAACAAGCGGCAGGCTTCCTGCCAGTCGAGCGGGCTGAACACGCTGGCGATAAAGTCGCAGCAGCCTGAAGCGAGCGGCACCCGCGCCATGCTCGCGACCAACCAGGTGGTTTGCGGGGCTCGCCGGCAGGCACGCTTGACCGCCTCGCGTGAAATGTCCAGGGCAAAGCCTTGTGCGTCGGGCAAGGCTTGCGCCAGCTGGGCGCTGTAGTAGCCCTCGCCGCAGCCGATATCCAGCCAACGCGCTGGATGCCGTTGCCGGGCAAGCTCGGCCAGGCGCTCGGCCACGGGTGCATAGTGGCCTTCCTCGAGGAAGCTGCGTCGTGCATCCACCATGGCCTGATTGTCACCCGGGGCACGGCTGTTCTTGTGCTGCACCGGCAGCAGGTTGAGGTACCCCTGGCGCGCGCGGTCGAAACGGTGGCCTGCCGGGCAGGCGACGCCGTTGCCGGCCTGCGCCAACGGGGCGGAACAAAGAGGGCAGATGAGCATCAGGCGAGCAGCTTCACGAGGGTCTGGTAGTAGATGTCGGTCAACAGGTCGAGATCACTGGCCAGCACCCGCTCGTCCACCTGGTGGATGGTGGCGTTGACCGGCCCTAGCTCCACCACCTGGGTACCGAGGGTGGCGATGAAGCGCCCGTCGCTGGTGCCGCCACTGGTGGAAGGCTCGGTGTCGCGGCCGGTCACGTGCTTGATCGCACCCGCTACCGCGCTCAGCAGTTCGCCCGGTTGGGTCAGGAACGGCAGGCCGGAGAGCGCCCAGTCGATGTGCCAGTCCAGCCCGTGCTTGTCGAGAATCGCGGCCACCCGCTGTTGCAGGCCGTCCACGGTCGATTCCGTGGAAAAACGGAAGTTGAACACCACGCTCAGCTCGCCCGGGATGACGTTGGTGGCCCCGGTGCCACCGTTGATGTTGGAGATCTGGAAACTGGTAGGTGGAAAGAACGCATTGCCATCATCCCAGTGCTCGCTGGCAAGTTCCGCCAGCGCAGGCGCCGCGAGGTGGATCGGGTTGCGCGCCAGGTGCGGGTAGGCCACGTGGCCCTGCTTGCCGCGTACCCGCAGGGTGGCGCCGAGCGAACCACGGCGGCCGTTCTTGACCACATCGCCCACCAGCGTGGTGCTCGAAGGTTCGCCGACGATGCACCAGTCCAGCCGCTCCTGGCGTGCCTTCAGCCGTTCCACGACGGCCTTGGTGCCGTGGTGCGCGGGGCCTTCTTCGTCGCTGGTAATCAAGAAGGTAATCGCGCCACGGTGGTCCGGGTAATCGGCCACGAAGCGTTCGGCGGCCACTACCATTGCGGCGAGGCTGCCTTTCATGTCAGCCGCGCCCCGGCCACAAAGCATGCCGTCGGCGTCGATCAGCGCCTCGAACGGCTGATGCTGCCACTCCTGCGCGGGGCCGGTGGGCACTACGTCCGTGTGCCCGGCGAAGCAGAGCACCGGTCCGTCGCTGTTGCCGTGGTGGGCCCAGAAGTTATCCACGTCTTCGATGCGCATGGGTTCCAGGGCGAAGCCCGCTGCGCCGAGGCGTTGCATCATCAACGCCTGGCAGTCGGCATCTACCGGCGTGATCGACGGGCGACGGATCAACTCGCAAGCCAGGGCGAGGGTAGGCGAAAGATCAGCGGCGGCCGTCATTGGGTCACTCCGGGCAAGGCGGTAAAAAGGCTGCGTATGGTAAAGCAAAACGCCCGCGCCGGCAGCGGCCGCTCAGGTATCGCCCAACGCGACCCCCGCTGCCCGCCGCAGCCTGGGTGCCGCCGAGAGCAGCGCCATGGCTACCGCGGCCAGGTAAGGCAGCGATTGCACCAACAACATCACCAGCCACCAGCGCGCGTCTGAATTGGGCAACCCCTGGGTCAGGCATATCCCCAACGCGGCGCCCCATAGCAACAGCAGCACGTACAGCTCCTCTCGCGCCTCGCCCAACGCCTTCAGCAGCCCAAGCGCATCGGCGAGCTTGGGTGTACGCATGAATGGCATGCTTTGAGTGAACAACCCGTACAACACCGCCTTGCCGATGGTGTGCGACAGCGCCAGGCCGGCGATCGCGGCGCTCAGTGCGCGCCCTAGCGACAGGCCCATGGCGCGGCGATAGACGAAAAGCATCTTGCCGACCTTGAACACGAACAGCGCCAGCGGTGGAATCGCGAACACCAGCAAGGGCGGCTCCACCCGGTTGGGCACGATGATCATCGCGCCGGACCACAACAGGGCGCCGAAGGTGAAGAAGATATTCATGCCGTCGGCGATCCACGGCAGCCAGCCGGCCACGAAGTGATAGCGTTGGCCGCGGGTCAGTTGCCCGTCGCTGCCCAGGAGAAGGGCACGGGCATGGCGCTTGAGGATCTGCACGGCGCCGTAGGCCCAGCGCAGGCGCTGTTTCTTGAAGTCGCTGAAAGTATCGGGCATCAACCCCTTGCCGTAACTGTGCGGATGATAGGCCGCCGACAGCCCTTCCTCGAACACCCGCAGGCCCAGCTCGGCGTCCTCGCAGATGCACCATTTGGCCCAGCCCAGGCGTTCCAGCACACTGCGCCGGATCAAGGTCATGGTGCCGTGCTGGATGATCGCGTCGCGATCGTTGCGGGTGATCATGCCGATGTGAAAGAACCCTCGGTACTCCGAATGGCACAGCCGTTTGAACAGGCTGTCGGCGTCGTCGCGGTAGTCTTGCGGGCTTTGCACGATGGCGATGCGCGGTTCGGCGAAGTGCGGAACCATGTGCTTGAGCCAGGCCGGGTCCACGCAGTAGTCGGAGTCGATCACCGCCACCACTTCCGCGTCAGCGGCGGTGAAACCCAGCAGGTAGTTCAGCGCACCGCCCTTGAACCCGTCCAGGGGTGCCACATGGAAAAACCGGAAGCGCGGCCCGAGCGTGGCGCAGTGAGCCTGCACCGGCTCCCACACGGCAGGGTCGCGGGTGTTGTTGTCGATCACCAGCACTTCGTAGTCCGGGTAGTCCTGGGCGGCGAGGGCATCGAGGGTCGCGATCACCATCGCTGGCGGTTCGTTGTAGCAAGGTACGTGGACCGACACCTTCGGCCGGTAGGCCTGGTCATCCAGCACGGGCGCGAATTGCCGCCGGCGCTTGCGGGTCCACACGGCCTCGGCGAGCTCGTGGGCTTCAGTCAGCAGCACGATGGCAACGCCGAGCACCCCGAGCGCCAGCAGCCCACCCACGGTGAGGCTGAACCAGGTGCTGTATTGCTGGCTGTAGTCGTAGGCGATCCACACCAGTACCGATCCGCACAAAAAGGCAATGAAGGTCAGGAAGGCACGACCCCGCTGGCGCAAGCTGGAGCCGTCGATCAGCAACAGGGCCAATGCCACCAGCGCGAGTACCGCCGAGGCGGTTGCCAACAGCCGCCATTGCGGAATGGCCACCACCGGGCCAGTGAAATTGAATTTGGGTTGCCGCGCTGCGTTGAACACGCCCCAATACGCGCCGACTGCGCCTTCGTCGCCCGCTTTCCACGGCTGGTCATAAGCCTCGATCACGAAGTAGTCGTAGCCCCGGCGGTTGAGGGTGTTGACCAGTTTGCGCAGATAAACCGCCTGGTCGGCCTGGGTCGCGTCGGCCCCACCGCGCATACGCCCATTGCTGGGCCAGCCTACTTCCGACAGCAGCAGCTGTTTTTTCGGGAATTGCTGACGCAGCTCGCGGGCGCGATCGAGTACGAACTGCCCGGCGTCTTCCATTTTCACGAATTCCCAATAGGGGAGGATGTGCGCGGCAATCAGGTCCACGTGCCTGGCGAGGTCCGGATGATGGGTCCAGATGTGCCACTGCTCGGAGGTGGTGACCGGGACTTTCACCGCTGCCCGCACCCGGTCCAGGTAGCCCATCAGCTGCTCGGAAGTCACCTCCTGGCGAAACAGCGCTTCGTTGCCCACCACCACCCGCACCACGCTGCGGTAGCGGTTAGCCAGGTCGATGCCGGTGGAGATTTCCTGCTCATTGCGTGCCAGGTCGTTGCCGATCCAGATGCCCAGCGTGACCTGCAGCCCGGCGTCTTCGGCCAGCCGCGGGATAGCCGCCTGGCTGCCCGCTACCGAGTAGGTACGCAGGCTCTCGGTGTATTGGCTCAGTTGTTCCAGGTCCTGGCGGATTTCCTCTTCGCTGGGGTATCGCCCGGCTTGGGGATTTTGCCCCAGGCGAAAGGGGGAATAGGAAAATCCGGCAATGCGGTCGGGCCAGTTAGGGGCCCCAACGGGCCGGTTGATCAGTGCCCAGCAGCCGATGAACAGCGCGGCGATGGCCACGACTGTCATCAGGTTCAGGCCCAGCTTGCGGGTAGGCATTAATGCAACGTCCTTGTGGTTTCTCAACAGCTGAAACCAGACGGCGCGGAAAGTTGCCGTGCCGTGATGAACGTCGGCTTTCGCTTCGCCTGCCGGCCGACGCCCGTATAATCGCCGCTCGATCCAGAGGTACGGCAATGAGCAGTGATGATCCAAGGTTTGGCGGGGTGGCCCGCCTGTATGGCGCGGAGGGCTTGGCCCGTTTGCAGGCGGCGCATGTGGCGGTGGTCGGCATAGGCGGCGTAGGCTCGTGGGCGGCGGAAGCGTTGGCGCGCTCTGGCGTGGGCGAGATTTCCCTGTTCGACCTGGACGACGTTTGCGTCAGTAACGCCAACCGTCAGGCCCACGCGTTGTCGAGCACGGTCGGCCAGCCAAAGGTCGAGGTGATGGCGCAGCGGCTGCGTGACATCAACCCGGCGTGCACCGTGCATGCGGTGGCGGATTTCGTCACCGCCGAGACCTTGCCCGAATACATCACCGACTCGCTCGACTATGTGCTGGACTGCATCGATAGCGTCAACGCCAAGGCCGCGCTGATCGCCTGGTGCAAGCGCCGCAAGCTTCCAATCGTCGCAACCGGTGGCGCGGGTGGGCAACTGGACCCTACTCAAGTGGGTATCTGTGACCTTAACCGTACTCGCAATGACCCGCTGGCCTCGCGGGTACGTTCGCTGCTGCGGCGGGACTATGGCTTTTCCCGGAATACCTCGCGCAACTATGGCGTGCCCTGTGTGTACTCCACCGAGCAGCTGCGCTACCCAGCGGCGGACGGCGGCGTGTGCCTGAGCAAGGGGTTCGTGGGCGAAGGGGTGCGCCTGGACTGCGCCGGCGGGTTTGGCGCGGTGATGATGGTCACCGCTACCTTCGGGATGGTGGCCGCGAGCAGGGTCGTGGACAAGCTGGTGGCCGGCGTGCGGCGGCCGTCGGAGCGCAAGCCTGCGCAATTTTCTATTTGCGAGCCGTCGCCGGATGGCCGGCCCTTCACTGCTACGGATGGCCCTCCGCCAACGCTCGCATCCGCCGCAACACGGCGTTAAGGCCATTGCTCCGCGAGGGTGTGAGCTGGCGCTGCAGGCCAAGCCCTGCAAACCATTGTTGCAAGTCCACCTCTAGGAGGGCGGCTTGGTCCAGGCCATTGACTCGGACCAGCAATAGCGCGAGCAGGCCACGCAGCAACCGCGCGTCACTGCTGGCACGGAAATACCAGTGGCCGCTGTCGAGATGGGCCACCAGCCACACTTGGCTTTCACACCCGTGAACGAGGTTGGCATCCGTTCGCTCCTGCGCCTCGAGGGGCACCAGGCGCTCGCCTTCTTGCATCAGCAAACGCGCCCGGGCCTCCCAAGAAGTGCAGCCTGCGAACCTCTCAACGGCCGCCGCGGCTTCGGTCGAGAGGGTCAACGCAGCAACTCCATGGCACGGTCCAGGGCTTCGAAGAAGCGCTGCAGGTCGTCGGAATCGTTGTACATGGCGAGGGACGCGCGGATTGCGCCGTTTACCCCCAGGGTGTTGAACAGTGGCATGGCGCAGTGATGGCCTACTCGCACGGCAATGCCTTGGTCGGTCAACAGATGAGCCAAGTCAGCGTTATGCACACCCTGAACGACGAAACTCGCCAGGGCCTTGTCTGGCGCGCCCAACAGGCGAACGCCTTCGCGATCCCCCAGCCCACGCAGCAACTGCTGATGAAGCTCATGCTCGTGGGCCATCACGGCTTTTTCGTCGAGCGAACCGAGCCAGTCCAGGGTGGCGCCGAGGCCGATCACCCCGCCGATCGGTGGCGTCCCCGCCTCGAAGCCCAGTGGAGCCGGGTGAAAGCTGGCGTGGTGATAATCGGCTTGGTGCACCATTTCCCCGCCGAATTGCCAGTGGCGCAGCTTTCCTAGCGCCTCGCTGCGGCCGTACAGCACACCGACACCGTCCGGCCCATACAGCTTATGGCTGGAGAAGACGTAGAAATCGCAGCCCAGCGACGCCAGGTCCTGGCGGCCATGTACTACGCCTTGGGCGCCATCGATGACCGAGAGGGCACCCTGCTGGCGGGCCAGCGCGATCAGTTCAGGCAGGGGTTGCAGCGTACCCAGTACGTTGGACAGCTGGGTGACGGCGAGGATGCGTGTTCGGGGCCCGACCAGATTGCTGGCAAGGGCAAGGTCGATACGCCCGTGAGCATCGGCTGGCAACACCACTAGCCGCGCATTGCGGCGAATCGCCAATTGCTGCCACGGCAACAGGTTGGCGTGGTGTTCCAGCGCACTGACGGCGATTTCATCACCGCTGTTCACCTGATGCTCCAGCCCATAGGCCAGGAGGTTCAGCGCCGAAGTTGCGCCGTGAGTGAAAATCACCTGGGCTGGTGCTCCGGCATGCAGCCACTGGGCGACCTTCTCGCGGCACTCTTCGAACGCCTGGGTCGCCAGCGCGCCTGGCAAATGTTGGGCCCGATGGACATTGGCGGCGCCGTGTGTGTAGTAGTGGCTGAGCGCATCCAGCATCGCCTGCGGCTTCTGGGTGGTGGCTGCGCTGTCCAGGTAGGTTTGCTGCTGCCGCTGCAGGGCGGCGAGGGCAGGAAACTCTGCCCGCCACGGGGAAGGCTGGAACATGTTCGGAACCCTGGCACCGGGCGGCGGCGTTCGTTAACAGCCCAACGCCGCCCCGGTGACCGTCATCAGTTATGGGCGTGCAGCGCCTCGTTGAGCTCGATGGCGGACTTGTGCGTTTTGCATTCGACCGCGCCGGTTTCCGAATTGCGGCGGAACAGCAGGTCGCTTTGGCCTGCCAACTCGCGTGCCTTGACCACTTTCACCAGCTGGTTGGCGTCGTCGAGCAAGGCCACCTTGGTGCCGGCGGTGATGTACAGGCCGGCTTCGACCGTGTTGCGGTCACCCAGGGGGATGCCGATACCGGCGTTGGCGCCGATCAGGCAGCCTTCGCCGACCTTGATCACGATGTTGCCACCGCCAGACAGCGTGCCCATGGTCGAGCAACCGCCGCCCAGGTCCGAGCCTTTGGCGACGAACACGCCTGCGGACACGCGGCCTTCGATCATCCCCGGGCCTTCGGTGCCAGCGTTAAAGTTGACGAAGCCTTCGTGCATGATGGTAGTGCCTTCGCCAATGTAGGCCCCCAGGCGTACGCGCGCGGAGTCGGCGATGCGCACCCCTGCCGGCACCACGTAGTCGGTCATCTTGGGGAACTTGTCCACGGAGAACACTTCCAGCAGCTTGCCCTTGAGGCGAGCTTCCAGCTGGCGCGCGGCGAGTTCGCCCAGGTCGATGGCGCCTTCGCTGGTCCAGGCGACGTTGGGCAGCAGTGGGAAGATCCCAGCCAGGTTCAGGCCGTGAGGCCGCGCCAGCCGGTGCGACAGCAAATGCAGCTTGAGGTAGGCCTCGGGAGTAGAGGTGAGCGCGGCGTCTTCTGCCAGCAAGGTAGCGACCAGTGGCTTCTGGCTTTCGGCCAGGCGAGTAAGCAGCGCGGCCTGGGTGGGGTCGATGGCCTTGAGGGCTTCGGCCAGCTGCGAGGCCTGCGTGGCACCGAAGGTGATGGCCTGGTTGCCGCCGGTGTAGCCCAGCAGTGTGCTCACAGCCTCCACTAGGGCAGGGGCGGGGGTAACCAGGGGATGTGCGTAGAACACTTCGAGCCAGGCGCCCTGGCGGTTTTGGGTGCCGACACCAAAGGCCAGGCTGAACAGGGTATTAGACATGCAGTATTCCTCTTGCAAGGCGGGGCCAGCTGATCAGTTCAGGGCCGCCGCGTAGTGGTCTGGCTTGAAGCCGATGAGGGTTCGGTCGCCCAGGTCGAGTACCGGGCGCTTGATCATCGAAGGCTGGGCCAGCATCAATTCGATGGCCCGTGCCTGATCCAGCCCGGTCTTGTCGGCGTCCGGGAGTTTGCGGAAGGTAGTGCCAGCGCGGTTGAGCACGGTTTCCCAGCCATGGGCCTCGCACCAGCGGGTCAAGCGCTCGCGGTCGATGCCTACCGTTTTGTAGTCATGAAAGCTGTAGGCGATACCATGCTCATCCAGCCAAGCGCGGGCTTTTTTCATGGTGTCGCAGGCCTTGATGCCAAAAAGAGTGTAAGCCATGTGCGTGAAGCAGCGGCCCGGTGGGCCCCAGCCTTTGCTCCGGAATTGAGGGGGCGGGAATTATGCGACATCGCTCGAGCTGGCGCCATGACTGTGTAGTCGCCGGGCGGGCCGGTGAGGGCGTTGGCAGCGCGTCGGCCGCTGTCCCGTAGGCTTCATCGGCGGGGTAATTGTTCGGTATGTGACCCGGTAATTCCGGATGCAATTGTCAGCGCATTTACATGTATACATTACGCGCGCGGACTAACTTCTTTACATGAAATGTCATATATTCCATTTGCGTTACTGAATTTTTATTTATCAGCGTTATAGGAGTTTTCAATTACAGCTAAACGGCTTCCGCTCTCTACGATTAAGTGGCTGTTACCACAATAATCCATGAGGGATACCATGAAACTAACTAACTTGAGTAGCCAGGCCCTAGGCGTTGTTGCCTTTGGCGCACTGGCCGTTTCCTCGGCCATTGCTACGCCCCTGACTCGCGATAACGGCGCGCCGGTAGGTGATAACCAAAACTCGCAGACTGCAGGCGCCACTGGCCCCACCTTGTTGCAGGACGTGCAGCTGATACAAAAGCTCCAGCGCTTCGACCGCGAACGTATCCCGGAGCGCGTGGTGCATGCTCGCGGCACGGGCGTTAAAGGTGAATTCAGTGCGACCGCGGACCTGTCCGACTTGACCAAGGCCAGGGTCTTCCGCGCTGGCGAGCATACGCCTGTGTTTGTGCGCTTTTCCTCGGTGGTACACGGTAACCATTCACCCGAAACCCTGCGTGACCCTCGCGGTTTCGCCACCAAGTTCTATACCGCCGATGGCAACTGGGACTTGGTAGGTAACAACTTCCCTACATTCTTTATCCGCGACGCAATCAAGTTTCCCGATATGGTCCATGCTTTCAAACCGGACCCCCGCACTAACCTGGATGACGATTCCAGGCGGTTCGATTTCTTCTCTCATGTTCCCGAGGCTACCCGAACGTTGACGCTTCTTTATTCCAATGAAGGAACGCCCGCGGGTTATCGCTTCATGGATGGTAACAGTGTGCATGCCTACAAGTTGGTCAATGCCAAGGGCGATGTGCACTATGTCAAGTTTCACTGGAAGAGCCTGCAGGGTGTGAAGAACCTTGATCCGGCGGAAGTGGCCAAAGTCCAGTCCACGGACTACAGCCATATGACCAACGACCTGGTAAAGGCGATCAACAAAGGCGACTTCCCCAAATGGGACCTGTATGTCCAGGTCATCAAGCCCGAAGACCTGGCCAAATTTGAATTCGATCCGCTGGATGCGACCAAGATCTGGCCAGATGTGCCCGAGCGCAAGGTTGGCCAGATGGTGCTGAACAAGAACGTGGACAACTTCTTCCAAGAAACCGAGCAAGTGGCGATGGCGCCGTCCAACCTGGTGCCGGGTATCGAGCCGTCCGAGGACAGGCTGCTGCAGGGCCGGATCTTCTCCTATGCCGACACCCAACTGCACCGCGTGGGCACCAATGGGCTGAGCCTGCCGGTCAACCAGCCGCGGGTGCCGGTGAACAACGGCAACCAGGACGGCGCCATGAACGGCGGCCACACCACTACCGGAGTCAACTACGAGCCAAGCCGGCTGAACCCGCGCCCGGCCGATAGTGGCGCGGTCTACAGCCAGCTACCGCTAAGTGGCACTACCCAACAGGCGAAGATCCAGCGCGAGCAGAACTTCAAGCAAGCGGGCGATCTGTACCGCTCCTATAGCGAGAAGGACCGTCTGGACCTGATCCAGAGCTTTGGTGAATCCCTTGCGGGTACTGACGCGGAAAGCAAGCACATCATGCTTTCCTATCTGTACAAGGCGGACCCCGAATACGGCACTGGGGTCACTAAGGTTGCCAATGGCGACCTAAGCAAGGTGAAGGCCCTGGCCGCCCAATTGCAGGATTGACCCGCTCTGCCCCGGCCTTGCGGATGCAAGGCTTGGGGCCTGGCGCACGCTAAGCGTTGCGCCTACGTACGTTGCTCGACGAACGCGCGAACGCGCCGGGCCGCTTCGATGCATTCGGCCAACGGCGCTACCAGCGCCATGCGCACGCGGTTGGCGCCGGGGTTCACGCCGCCTACTTCCCGCGACAAGTACGACCCAGGGACCACGGTCACGTTCTGTTCGCAGAACAGCTCACGGCAAAATGCCTCGTCGCTCATCGGCACACCGGCCCAAAGGTAGAAGCCGCCATCCGGCCGCTGCACGTCCAGCACAGGGCCTAGGATCTCCAGTACTGCATCGAATTTCTCACGATACAGGTCACGGTTTGCCCGAACATGGGTCTCATCGTTCCAGGCCGCGATGCTTGCCAGCTGGGTCGGGATCGACATGGCGCAGCCGTGGTAAGTGCGGTAGAGCAGGAATGCCTTGAGGATCTCGGCGTCCCCGGCGACGAAGCCCGAGCGCAGCCCCGGGAGGTTGGAGCGCTTGGACAGGCTATGGAACACCACGCAGCGTTTGAAATCCGACCGGCCCAGCGCGGCGCAAGCACTCAGCAAGCCTGGCGGAGGGGCGCCCTCGTCGAAGTACAGTTCGCTGTAGCATTCGTCGGCGGCAATGATGAAGTCATGTTCGTCGGCCAGCGCAATCAGCGTTTTCAGGGTGTCCATGGGGATCAACGCCCCGGTCGGGTTGCCCGGCGAGCACAGGAAAAGCACCTGGCAGCGCGCCCACACCTGAGCCGGTACCGCGTTGAAGTCCGGATTGAAACCCTGTTCTTCAAGGCAGGGTAGGTAATGCGGCTGCACGCCGGCCAGGATCGCTGCGCCTTCGTAGATTTGATAGAACGGGTTGGGGCTCACGATCAAGCCGTCCTCTTCGCGTTCGGCCACGGTTTGCACAAAGGCGAACAATGCTTCACGGGTGCCGTTGACGGGCAGCACGTGGCGCGCGGGGTCGAGCCAGGCGGCGGGCACCCCAAAGCGATGGCCGCACCAGCGGGCGATGGCTTCGCGCAGCGCAGGCAAACCCGCGGTGGTGGGATAAACCGACAGTTGGTCGAGGTTATCGGCCAGTGCCTGAGCCACGAACGCAGGCGAGGCATGCTTGGGTTCGCCGATGGACAGCGCGATGTGTGCCATGCCCTCCGGTGGCTGGGCCCCGGCCATCAGGGCGCGGAGCTTTTCGAAAGGGTAGGGTTGCAAGTGCTCGAGGGCGTGATTCATCGGGTCTAGATGCTCAGGCGGGTCAATTCGATGCCAGGGGACTGGCTGACGCTCAACTGCTCGACGATGGCGTCCTGCAGGCGCGCGCACAGCTGCGGGTCCGCCAAGGGTTGGTTGTTGGCGTCGGTGAGGAAGAACACGTCTTCCACTCGCTCGCCGAGGGTCGCGATCTTCGCGTTCTGCAGCGACAGGTCGAACTCCAGGAAAATCTTGCCCAGGCGCGCCAACAGGCCAGGCCGGTCCGGCGCGCTCAGTTCCAGAATGGTTACCGGGCGCTGGGCGTCGGTATGAATGGTGACTTGTGGCGCGAAGGCGAAGTGCTTGAGCTGACGCGGCACCCGGCGCTGGATGATGGTCGGGTAGTCGTCCGGGTTGCGCAGGGCTTCGGCCAGCCCGTCGCGAATCTGCTGGATACGCTGGGGGTTGTCGCCGATCGAGTCACCGTCGTTATCCAGCACGATATAGGTGTCGAGAGTGAACTGGCTGCTGGAGGTGATGATCCGAGCGTCGTGGATGTTCAGGTTCAACTGGTCCATTGCGGCCACTGTCACGGCAAAGAAGTCGTGTTGGTCCGGCGCATAGATGAAGATCTGGCTGGCGCCCTCGAAGTCTCGCTGGGTGGTTTCCCGGATCAGCACCAAAGGGCCGCCGTCCAACGGTTGCTGAAGGATGGCCTCGGTATGCCAGGCAACATCGGCGGCCGTATGGCGTAGGAAATAATCGTCGCCCAGTTGGCTCCAGAGCTGTTCGACGTCATCCGGGTCGGTGCCACCCCGTACCAGGATGTCCAGCGCCGCGGCTTGGGTCTGGCGAATCTGCTCTTCGCGATCGAGCGGGTTTTCCAGGCCCCGACGCAGCGCACGCTTGGTTTCGGTGTAGAGCTGGCGCAGCAGGCTGGCGCGCCAGGAGTTCCACAGGCTCGGGTTGGTGGCGTTGATATCGGCCACGGTCAGCACATAAAGGTAATCAAGGTGTACTTCGTCCCCCACCAGTTGGGCGAAGTCATGGATCACCTGCGGGTCCGAGAGGTCCTTGCGCTGGGCAGTGGTGGACATCACCAGGTGGTTTTGCACCAGCCACACGATCAGCCGGCTGTCCCATGGCGGGAGCTGGTGCCGCTCGCAGAACGCCTGCGCATCGACCGCGCCGAGCTCGGAGTGGTCGCCATTACGGCCCTTGCCGATGTCGTGGTAGAGCCCGGCGATATAGATCAGCTCCGGCTTGGGCAAGCGGCACATGACCTTGCTCGCCAGTGGGAACATCTCCGACACAGGTGTGTACTGGAGCTTGCGTAGGTGCTTGATCAAGTTGAGCGTGTGCGCGTCCACCGTATAAATGTGGAACAGGTCGTGCTGCATCTGCCCGACGATATGGCCGAACTCAGGCAGGTAACGGCCCAGGATGCCGTAGCGGTTCATCCGCCGCAGGTTGCGATGGATGCCGATCTCGCATTTGAACAGCTCAATGAACAGGCTGGTGTTGCGAATATCGTGGCGGAAGCTGTCGTCGATCAGGTGGCGGTGTTCACGCAGCAGCCGGATGGTATCGGCGCGCACCCCTTTGATCTCCGGGTTCTGCGCCATCAGCACGAAGATTTCCAGGATCGCGAACGGGAAACGCTTGAATACGTTGGGCGCCGTGGCCTCGATGTAGCCGTCGTGGAGCTGGAAGCGGGCGTTGATCGGCTGCACGCTGGCACCGGTTTCGCCTGCGAGCAGTTCTTCCTCGAAATGCTGGATGATCAGGTCGCTGAGTTCGGCGATGCGCATCACCACCCGGTAGTACTTCTGCATCAGCGCTTCGATGGCCAGCTTCGCATCGCTGTCCTGATAGCCGAGCAGCTCGGCGATTCGCCGCTGATAATCGAACAGCAAGCGGTCCTCTGAGCGCCCGGCGAGCATGTGCAGGGCATAGCGCACCTTCCAGAGGAACTCCTGGGAAGCGGCCAGCAGGTCACTTTCGTTTTCGAGCAGGAACCCCTGCCCGGCGAGCGCCTGAAGGTTGAGCGTGCCGTATTGACGGCGCGCGACCCACAGGATGGTCTGGATGTCGCGTAGCCCACCCGGGGAGCCTTTGACGTTGGGCTCCAGGTTGTATTCGGTGTCGTTGTACTTGTGATGGCGAGCCTTTTGCTCGGCCCGCTTGGCCAGGAAGAATTCCTTGCTCGGCCACATGCGATCCGGAGCGGTCACTTCCAGCATGCGCTTGCGCAGGCGTTCGGGCCCGGCGATGGTGCGGCACTCCATCAGGTTGGTGATCACCGTCAGGTCGGCGCGCGCTTCCTCGGCGCATTCTTCTACCGAGCGCACGCTTTGCCCCACTTCCAGGCCGATGTCCCAGAGCAGGGTGAGAAAGCGTTCGATCGAATCCCGGAATACTTCGTGATCGGCGTCTTCGAGCAGGATCAGCAGATCGATGTCCGAGAAAGGGTGCAGTTCGCCGCGGCCATACCCGCCGACGGCAACCAGGGCGATGTCCGCTTCCTCGCTCCAGTCGAATTGCGTCCAGGCCTGCTGCAGGATGTTATCGACGAACCAGGCGCGGTCCTCCACCAGCCGGCGGATATCCCGGCCGCTGGCGAAGCGTGCGTCCAGCACCTCCCGCGCCTGGCGGATGGCCTTCTTGAACGCAGCCACAGGGCTGGACTTGAGCGCCAGTTCCGCCTGGAACTGACCGCGATCAAACAACTCCGGATCCACCTGTGGCATCGGGCGCCTTCCTTCTATAGAGACAAGCTCACGCTTTCAGTGCGAGGAGGTGCGGGGCAGGGTGTCGTCCCGGCGAAGCGTAAGGATTTCATAACCATCGTGGGTGACCAGCACCGTGTGCTCCCACTGCGCCGAGAGCTTGCGATCCTTGGTGATCGCGGTCCAGCCATCGCCCAGCAGGCGGGTATCGGCCTTGCCCTGGTTGATCATCGGCTCGATGGTGAAGATCATCCCTTCCTTGAGCTCGACACCGGTACCGGCGCGGCCGTAGTGCAGTACCTGCGGCTCTTCGTGGAATACCTTGCCGATGCCGTGGCCGCAGTATTCGCGAACTACCGAGAAACCGTTCTTTTCAGCGTGCTTCTGGATAACTTCGCCGATATCGCCCAAGCGCGCACCGGGGCGTACCAGTTCGATGCCTTTATACATGCACTCCTGGGTGACCCGCGACAGCTTGGTCGCCCACTCGGGCACCGTGCCGACGTGGAACATGCGACTGGTATCGCCGTGGTAGCCATCCTTGATCACGGTGACGTCGATGTTCAGCACGTCGCCGTCCTTGAGCGGCTTCTCGTTGGGAATGCCATGGCATACCACGTGATTGATCGAGGTGCAGATCGACTTGGGGAAGCCCTTGTAGTTGAGCGGAGCGGGGATGGCTTTCTGCTCATTGACGATGTAGTCGTGGCAGAGGCGGTTAAGCTCGTCTGTGGTTACCCCGGGCTTGACATACGGCTCGATCATTTCCAGCACTTCGGCGGCCAGGCGGCCGGCAACGCGCATCTTTTCGATGTCCTCGGGGGTCTTGATGGTTACGGTCATACAGGCTCTCTCGGCACCATCGGTGCGGGTAAAGAATTTCCAAAGGGGCGATTCTACCATAGGCCTGCGCCGGGCGGCCCGCGTCGACCCGTGAGCACACTTTGGGCTGTTCTGCGTGGTTTCTCTTTGCGGTGTTGTGTGATATAAAGTGCGCCGCTTTGCGGGGGTGTGCTCCGCAGGGCTTGAACCCACACACGTATCGACACGATGACCTGGGTGCCCGGGCCGCGAGGCCATGGGTTGGATCATTGGGATGCGTGGAGGCCTAACCCGACTTATCAAGGAACTATCATGTCCCAAGTCAATATGCGCGATATGCTGAAGGCCGGTGTGCACTTCGGCCACCAGACCCGTTACTGGAACCCGAAAATGGGCAAGTTCATTTTCGGCGCGCGTAACAAGATTCACATTATCAACCTGGAAAAAACCCTGCCGATGTTCAACGAAGCGCTGAGCTTCGTGGAGAAACTGGCTCAGGGCAAGAACAAGATCCTGTTCGTTGGCACCAAGCGTTCCGCTGGCAAGATCGTTGCTGAAGAAGCAGCACGTTGCGGTTCGCCGTACGTCGACCACCGCTGGTTGGGCGGCATGCTGACCAACTACAAGACCATTCGTCAGTCGATCAAGCGCCTGCGCGACCTGGAAACCCAGGCCGAAGACGGTACTTTCGCCAAGCTGACCAAGAAAGAAGCCCTGATGCGCACCCGCGACCTGGAAAAACTGGATCGCAGCCTGGGTGGTATCAAGGACATGGGCGGCCTGCCTGACGCGCTGTTCGTGATCGACGTCGAGCACGAGCGCATCGCTATCACCGAAGCAAACAAACTGGGCATTCCGGTCATCGGCGTTGTCGATACCAACAGCAGCCCTGAAGGCGTTGACTACGTGATCCCAGGCAACGATGACGCCATCCGCGCCATCCAGCTGTACATGGGTTCGATGGCTGATGCCGTCATCCGTGGTCGTAACAACGTTGCTGGCGGCACTGGCGAATTCGCCCAGGATGCTTCCAGCGAGGCCGTAGAAGGCTGAGTCGACCGCGCCTGAGAATGGCTCGGTAAGCAAAAAGGGGGCTAGGCCCCCTTTTTGCCACCCGTTGGGGTCGCAAACGACCCGGCGGGCCGGAATTTCAATGCCCGTTCACACGCGGGCGGTATGGCCGAAAACCTGTTCGAGAGGATTTTTGAAATGGCAGAGATTACTGCAGCGCTGGTCAAAGAACTGCGTGAGCGCACCGGCGAAGGCATGATGGATTGCAAGAAGGCCCTGACCAAGGCCGGCGGCGACATCGAAAAAGCCATCGACGACATGCGCGCCTCGGGCGCCATCAAGGCAGCCAAGAAGGCCGGTAACGTCGCCGCTGAAGGCGCCATCGGCATCAAGGACGACGGCAAGGCCGCCGTGCTGATCGAAGTCAACTCGCAAACCGACTTCCTCGCCCTGCAAGATGACTTCAAGAACTTCGTGGCCGCTAGCCTCGACAAGGCCTTTGCTGAAAACCTGACGGTCGAAGCGCTGATTCCGGTCATGGAAGAAGCTCGCACCGCTCTGGTTGCCAAGGTCGGCGAAAACGTCAACATTCGCCGTCTGGTGCGTGTTGAAGGTGACGTGATCGGCACCTACCTGCACGGTAACAAGATCGGTGTCGCGGTTGTGCTCAAGGGCGGTACCGTTGAGCTCGCCAAGGACATCGCCATGCACGTGGCTGCCAGCAACCCCGAGTTCCTGCTGCCTTCGGAAGTTTCCGCCGAAGCGATCGAGCGCGAGAAGGGCGTGTTCCTCTCTCTGAACGAAGAGAAGATCAAGGGCAAGCCAGACAACATCGTGGAAAACATGGTGGCCGGCCGTATCAAGAAGTTCCTGGCCGAGGCCAGCCTGGTTGAGCAGGCGTTCGTCAAGAACCCAGAACTCACCGTGGGTGCCCTTGCCAAGCAAGGCGGCGCTGAAATCGTTTCCTTCACCTACTTCAAGGTAGGCGAAGGCATCGAGAAGCCTGTCGACAACTTCGCTGATGAAGTTGCCGCACAAGTGGCAGCTGCCCAGAAGCAATAAGACAGGTTTACATCTGTCACCCCAAAGAGGCTGCCCGCTCACGCGCGCAGCCTCTTTGTCAAAGTAGTACCCGTGAGCGCGCCTGGAGCGAGCCGCGGCCGCGCCCCAGGCGCCCGGTTACAACAGGCCATGGCCTGAAATATTCAAGTACGCCGCAGGAGAGATACGCAATGGCCCAGCAGGTGAGTGGTCGTCAACCTCGCTATAAACGCATTCTGCTCAAATTAAGCGGCGAAGCCCTGATGGGCTCGGAAGAGTTCGGTATCGATCCCAAGGTCCTGGACCGCATGGCGTTGGAAGTCGGCCAACTGGTCGGCATCGGCGTGCAGGTAGGGTTGGTGATCGGTGGCGGTAACCTGTTCCGCGGTGCTGCCCTGAGCGCAGCCGGCATGGATCGGGTGACCGGTGACCACATGGGCATGCTGGCGACCGTCATGAACGGCTTGGCCATGCGCGACGCGCTCGAGCGTTCGAATATCTCCGCCATCGTGATGTCGGCGATTTCCATGGTTGGCGTCACAGATCATTACGATCGTCGCAAGGCGATTCGTCACCTCACCGGTGGTGATGTGGTAATTTTCTCCGCGGGCACCGGGAACCCTTTCTTCACTACTGATTCAGCCGCCTGCTTGCGCGGGATCGAAATCGGCGCGGACGTGGTGCTGAAAGCGACGAAGGTCGATGGTGTGTACACTGCCGATCCATTCAAAGATCCGCATGCCGAGAAATTCGAACGGCTGACCTACGACGAAGTGCTGGATCGCAAGCTTGGGGTAATGGACCTGACCGCCATCTGCCTGTGCCGCGACCACAACATGCCGTTGCGGGTGTTTAACATGAACAAGCCTGGCGCTCTGCTGAACATCGTAGTGGGCGGCGCTGAAGGAACTCTGATCGAGGAAGGCGAGCAATGATCAACGAAATCAAGAAAGACGCCCAGGAGCGCATGCGCAAGTCCATCGAGTCGCTGGAGCACGCCTTTGGCCGTATCCGCACCGGCAAGGCACACCCCAGCATCCTCAGCGGCGTGCAGGTTCCCTACTATGGTGCGGATACCCCGCTCAACCAGGTCGCCAGCGTGACCGTGAAGGATGCTCGTACCCTCCAGGTCGTTGCGTTCGAACGCAATATGCTGGGCGCCGTGGACAAGGCCATCCAGAATGCCGGCCTGAACCTGAACCCTACCAACCTGGGTGAACTGTTGTTGGTCAACATGCCGCCGTTGACCGAAGAAACCCGCAAGGGGTTCACCAAGCAAGCCCGTGAAGCTGCCGAGGAAGGCCGGGTGGCCGTGCGCAATATCCGCCGTGACGCCCTGAGCCAGCTCAAGGATCTGGTCAAGGAGAAGGAAATCAGCGAAGACGAAGAGCGTCGCGCTGCCGACGATATTCAAAAGCTGACCGACAAGTTCGTGGCCGAGATCGAAACGGCCGTGAAAGCGAAAGAAGCCGATTTGATGGCCGTATAAGAAGGGTCCGCGCGTTTTCATGGAAAAGATCAAGCCGGCAGCGCTAGCGACCGTCCCGCGGCACGTGGCGATCATCATGGACGGTAACAATCGCTGGGCCAAGAAGCGCCTGCTGCCTGGGGTGGCAGGGCACAAGGCTGGCGTTGACGCCGTCCGGGCGGTGATCGAGGTGTGCGCCGAGGCGCGGGTCGAGGTGCTGACCCTGTTCGCCTTTTCCAGTGAAAACTGGCAGCGGCCTGCCGAAGAAGTAGGTGCGCTGATGGAGCTGTTCTTTACGATGCTGCGGCGCGAGGCTCGCCGGCTCGATGAAAACAACATCAGCCTGCGCATCATTGGCGACCGCAGCCGCTTCCATCCCGAATTGCAGGCCGCGATGGCCGAGGCCGAAGCGCTGACTGTCGGCCCGGGGCGCTTCGTTCTACAGATCGCCGCCAACTATGGTGGTCAATGGGACATCGCCCAGGCGGCCCAACAGCTGGCGCGCGAAGTCCAGGCGGGTAGGCTGCAACCGGAGGAAATTACCCCTTCGATGCTGCAGGCGCGCCTGGCCACTGGCGAGTTGCCCCTTCCGGATTTGTGCATCCGTACCGGGGGCGAGCATCGCATCAGTAACTTCCTGCTTTGGCAGCTCGCCTATGCCGAGCTGTATTTCTCCGACCTCTACTGGCCGGACTTCAAACACGAGGCCATGCGCGTTGCGCTGGCCGATTTCGCCTCCCGCCAGCGTCGCTTCGGTAAAACCAGCGAGCAGGTAGAGGCTGGAGCCCGTGCCTGATGCTTAAGCAACGCATTCTTACCGCCCTGGTTCTGCTACCGCTGGCCTTGTGTGGTTTTTTCCTGCTGGATGGCGGCTGGTTCGCTCTGTTCATCGGTGCCGTCGTGACCTTGGGCGCGTGGGAGTGGGCACGGCTGGCCGGCCTTGAAGCGCAACCTGTGCGTTGCTTGTTCGCAGCGTTGGTGGCGGGGATGCTCATGGTGCTCTACATGGTGCCGACGCTTGCGCCTTGGTTGCTTGGCCTGGCGGTGATTTGGTGGGCCGTGGCCACTTGGCTGGTGCTGACCTACCCAGGTTCTGCGCAGTATTGGTCCAGCATCGCCTGCAAAGTGCTGATCGGCCTGCTGGTGCTGCTGCCGGCCTGGCAGGGTCTGCTCATGCTCAAGGAGTGGCCGTCGGGCCTGGGTAATTGGCTGATCGTGTCGGTCATGGTGCTGGTGTGGGTCGCTGATATCGGCGCGTATTTCACCGGCCGCGCTTTTGGCAAGCGCAAGCTCGCGCCAGCGGTGAGCCCAGGCAAAAGTTGGGCCGGGCTCTATGGGGGGCTTGGCATCGCCTTGTTGATCACACTGATCACCGGGGTGGTCCGCGCCTGGTCCGCCGGGCAGCTGATCGGCGCCCTTGCCGCCGCGGCCGTGGTGGTACTGGTGTCCGTGGTGGGTGATCTCACCGAGAGCATGTTCAAGCGCCAGGCCGGGATCAAGGATAGCAGCCAGCTGTTGCCTGGGCATGGCGGCGTCCTTGACCGCATCGACAGCCTTACCGCGGCCATCCCGGTATTTGCCGTGCTGCTCTGGGCCGCCGGCTGGGGCACGATGTGACTACCCGACAGCGGATAACCGTGCTGGGCGCTACCGGCTCGATCGGTCAAAGCACCCTTGATGTGATCCTGCGTCATCCCGATCGCTATGAAGTGCATGCATTGACGGGCCATTCCCGCCTCGACGACCTGCTGCTGCTTTGCCAGCAGCACCGGCCGAAGCTGGCGGTGGTGGCCACGGCCACGGATGCCGCCGCGTTCTCCGAGCGTCTGCGTAAAGCGGGTCTCGCCACAGATGTGTTGCATGGCGAGGCCGGGCTTTGCGAAGTGGCGGCCGCTAGTGAGGTGGACGCGGTGATGGCGGCCATCGTCGGTGCTGCCGGATTGCGCCCAACCCTCGCGGCCGTACGGGCCGGCAAGAAGGTGCTGCTGGCCAACAAAGAGGCGTTGGTCATGTCTGGCGCGCTCTTCATGCAGGCCGTTCGAGACAGCAACGCCGTGCTGCTGCCTATCGATAGCGAACACAACGCTATCTTTCAGTGCTTGCCCGGCGGCTATGCGCAAGGGCTGGCTGCAGTCGGAGTGCGCCGGATCCTGCTCACGGCCTCGGGAGGGCCGTTTCGCGAAACGCCCTTGGCCGAGCTGGCCGACGTTTCGCCCGAGCGGGCATGTGCCCATCCGAACTGGTCAATGGGCCGCAAGATATCCGTGGATTCGGCCACCATGGCCAACAAGGGGCTGGAGCTGATCGAGGCCTGCTGGCTGTTCGATGCCCGCCCGTCGCAAGTGGAAGTGGTAGTGCATCCGCAAAGCGTGATCCATTCCCTTGTGGATTACATCGATGGCTCGGTATTGGCGCAGCTAGGTAACCCGGATATGCGCACGCCTATCGCCAATGCCCTCTCCTGGCCGCAGCGGATCGACTCCGGTGTTCCGCCGCTGGACCTGTTCAGCATTGCTCGCCTGGATTTCCACAAGCCTGATGAACAGCGCTTCCCTTGCCTGCGCCTGGCAAGGCAGGCGGCGGAGGCGGGCTCAAGCGCGCCCGCTACGCTCAATGCCGCCAACGAAGTGGCCGTGGCGGCGTTTCTCGACCGGCGCATCCGTTACACCGAGATCGCGAGTATGATCGAGGCGGTACTGGCCAAGGAGCCCTGTGTGGTGTTGGATAGCCTGGACGCCGTATTCGATGCCGATGCCAGAGCGCGTCGGGCCGCCGAGCAGTGGTTGACTCAGGCCAGCCGATGAGTTCCGATTGGTGCGCCCCAGGGGCGGATGACTGCCTGCGGGCGCTGCGGAGAAACCTATGAGCGCACTCTATATGCTGGTCGGCACCCTGGTGGCACTTGGGGTGCTGGTGACCTTCCACGAATTCGGCCACTTCTGGGTGGCCCGCCGCTGCGGGGTCAAGGTGCTGCGGTTCTCGGTGGGCTTCGGTACACCGCTGCTGCGCTGGGCCGACAAGCAGGGCACCGAGTACGTGGTGGCGGCCATCCCCCTGGGCGGTTACGTGAAGATGCTCGACGAGCGGGAGGCCGAGGTGCCGGCCGAAGAGCTGCAGCAGGCCTTCAACCGCAAGCCGGTTGGCCAGCGCATTGCGATAGTCGCTGCCGGGCCCATCGCCAACTTCCTGCTGGCTATCGTGTTCTTCTGGTTCATTGCCATGTTGGGCAGCGAACAGGTACGGCCGGTCATCGGCGCCGTGGAAGCGGGAAGCATGGCCGCGGGCGCAGGGCTCGCAGCTGGGCAGGAAATCATCGAGGTGGATGGCGAGCCGGTCACTGGCTGGTCCGGCGTCAATATGGAGCTGGTGCGCCGTTTGGGCGAAACCGGCAACTTGCAGATTCGGGTCAATGATCAGGACGGCAACGGTAGCGTTCATCAGCTCGCCCTCGTGGGCTGGCTCAAGGGCAGTGACGAGCCGGACCCTGTTCGCTCCCTGGGGATTCGGCCGTGGCGGCCGGCCCTTGAGCCCGTGCTGGCGGAGGTAGACCCCGCCGGGCCTGCCCATGCCGCCGGCTTGAAATCCGGCGACCGCCTGCTGACCCTGGATGGCGCGGCGCTCGCCGATTGGCAACAGGTGGTGGACGCGGTGCGTCAGCGGGCCGACAAGCAGGTCATGTTGCAGGTCGAGCGCGACGGGCACTCTCTGGAGGTTCCAGTAACCTTGGCAAGCAAGGGGGAGGGGGCAGCGGCGACCGGTTACCTCGGCGCCGGCGTGGCGCCGGTCGCCTGGCCAGCAGACATGCTTCGGGAGGTTCGTTATGGTCCTCTCGACGGGTTGGTCGAAGGCGCGCGACGCACTTGGGAGATGAGTGTGTTGACCCTTGATTCGCTGAAGAAAATGCTCTTTGGCGAGCTCTCGGTAAAAAACTTGAGTGGACCGATAACCATTGCTAAAGTGGCGGGCGCTTCGGCCCAGTCGGGCCTTGGGGATTTCTTGAACTTCCTGGCTTACCTGAGTATCAGCCTGGGGGTTCTCAATCTGCTTCCCATTCCCGTCCTGGACGGGGGGCATCTGCTGTTCTACCTGATCGAGTGGGTTCGGGGTCGCCCGGTTTCCGATCGGGTACAGGGCTGGGGGGTCCAGATCGGTATCAGTCTAGTGGTGGGAGTTATGTTACTCGCCCTGATAAACGACCTGGGTCGGTTGTAATGAGTCGCACAATTGCGAACCTGCCGCTTATGCGGCAGTTTGTTTATTGCCAGTTGGAATAAGAAAGGACTTCATGAAACGTCTGCTGCTTACTGCGGTGCTGTCCGCACTGATGATCGCCGAAGTTCACGCCGAGTCCTTCACCATCTCCGATATTCGTGTCAATGGCCTGCAGCGGGTATCCGCCGGCAGCGTCTTCGGCGCCTTGCCCCTGAACGTGGGCGAAGAGGCCGATGACCGCAAGCTGGTGGACTCCACGCGCGCGCTGTTCAAGACCGGGTTCTTCCAGGACATTCAACTGGGGCGCGACGGTAACGTCCTGGTGATCAACGTAGTGGAGCGGCCGTCGGTCGCCAGCATCGAGATCGAAGGCAACAAGGCCATTTCCACCGAAGACCTGCTCAAGGGCTTGAAACAATCGGGCCTGGCCGAAGGGGAAATCTTCCAGCGCGCCACCCTCGAAGGCGTGCGTAACGAACTTCAGCGCCAGTACGTCGCCCAGGGCCGCTACTCGGCCACGGTAGATACCGAGGTGGTGACCCAGCCGCGCAACCGCGTGGGCCTGAAGATCAAGATCAACGAAGGCACGGTCGCGGCGATCCAGCACATCAACGTGGTGGGCAACACCGTGTTCCCCGAGCAGGATCTGGTCGACCTGTTCGAGCTGAAAACCACCAACTGGCTGTCGTTCTTCAAGAACGACGACAAGTACGGCCGCGAGAAACTGTCCGGTGACCTGGAGCGGTTGCGTTCCTATTACCTGGACCGCGGCTACATCAACATGGACATCGCCTCCACCCAGGTGTCCATCACCCCGGACAAGAAACACGTCTACATCACCGTCAACGTGAACGAAGGCGAGAAGTACAAGGTCCGCGACGTCAAGCTCAGCGGCGACCTGAAGGTGCCCGAGCAGCAGATCCAAGACCTGATGCTGGTCAAGCCCGGCCAGGTGTTCTCGCGCAAGGTGATGACGTCCACCTCGGACCTGATCACCCGCCGCCTGGGCAACGAAGGCTACACCTTCGCCAACGTCAACGGCGTGCCGCAGCCGCACAACGAAGACCACACCGTGGACATCACCTTCGTGGTGGACCCCGGCAAGCGTGCCTACGTCAACCGCGTGAACTTCCGCGGCAACACCAAGACCGAAGACGAAGTGCTGCGCCGTGAAATGCGCCAGATGGAAGGCGGCTGGGCGTCGACCTACCTGATCGACCAGTCCAAGACGCGCCTGGAGCGCCTGGGCTACTTCAAGGAAGTGAACGTCGAAACCCCGGCGGTGCCTGGCACCGACGACCAGGTGGACGTGAACTACACCGTGGAAGAGCAACCCTCGGGCTCGATCACCGCCAGCGTGGGTTTCGCCCAGAGCGCGGGGCTGATCCTCGGTGGCTCGATTAGCCAGAGCAACTTCCTGGGTAGCGGTAATAAAGTGAGCCTGGGGCTAACCCGCTCCGAATACCAGAGCCGTTATAACTTCAGCTTCGTCGATCCTTACTACACGCCGGATGGCGTGAGCCTGGGTTACAACGCCTTCTACCGTAAGACCGACTACGACGACCTCGACGTCGACGTGGCCAGCTATGCGGTCGACAGCCTGGGCGCCGGCCTCAACTTCGGCTACCCCATCAGCGAGACTTCGCGCCTGACCTTCGGCCTGACCGTACAGAAGGACGAGATCAACACCGGCACCTATACCGTCGGCGAGATCTACGACTTCATCGACCGCGAGGGCGACAGCTTCACCAACTTCAAGGCCTCCGTGGGCTGGTCGGATTCGACTCTGAACCGCGGCACCTTGCCGACCCGTGGCCATGCCCAGAGCCTGACGCTGGAAACGACCACGCCGGGTAGCGACCTGTCGTTCTACAAGCTCGACTACCGTGGCCAGCTGTTTACGCCGGTAACCGAAAACTACACCCTTCGCTTCCACACGGAACTGGGGTATGGCGACGGCTATGGCTCTACCGATGGCTTGCCGTTCTACGAGAACTACTACGCCGGTGGCTTCAACTCCGTGCGCGGCTTCAAGGACAGCACCTTGGGCCCACGCAGTACGCCAGCAACTAACGATCCGGACCAGGATGCCCTGGCCTTCGGCGGTAACGTGATGATCACCGGCGGCGCCGAGATCCTCTTCCCGATGCCATTCGTGAAGGACCAGAAATCCCTGCGCACATCGCTGTTCTGGGATGTGGGTAACGTGTTCGACTCCAAGTGCCAATACTCGTCGAAGAGTACCCAGTACCCGGTGAACACCAAGGATTGCGGCTCCATCGACTTCTCCAACATGGCCGCTTCGGTCGGCCTGGGCGTGACCTGGATCACCGCCCTTGGTCCGTTGAGCTTCAGCCTGGCGATGCCAGTCAAGAAGCCGGACGAAGCCGAAACCCAGATCTTCCAATTCTCGCTGGGGCAGACGTTCTAAGCGTCGCGCCCTGGCCTACATACAACGAATTCGCAGGAGTTTATCGTGCGCAAGCTGACTCAACTGGTTATCGTCGCCGCCGCCATGTTCGCGACCCCGGCCTTCGCCGAAATGAAAATCGCCGTGCTGAATTATCAGATGGCATTGCTCGAATCCGATGCCGCGAAGAAGTACGCAGTGGACGCGGAAAAGAAATTTGGCCCTCAGCTGACCAAGCTCAAGGCCTTGGAAAGCAGCGCCAAGGACATCCAGGACCGCCTGGTCAGCGGCGGCGACAAGATGCAGCAGCCTGAGCGCGAGCGCCTGGAGCTGGACTTCAAGCAAAAGGCACGTGACTTCCAGTTCCAGTCCAAGGAGCTGAACGAAGCCAAGGCTTCGGCTGACCGTGACATGCTCAAGCAGCTCAAGCCCAAGCTGGACGGCGCCGTGGAAGCAGTGATCAAGCAAGGCGGTTTCGACCTGGTGCTCGAGCGCGGCGCGGTCATCGATGTCAAACCTCAATACGACATCACCCGTCAGGTCATCGAGCGCATGAACCAGTCCAAGTGATGACGACGTCGAGCCTTACCCTCGGCGAAATCGCCGATACCCTGGGCGCCGAGGTCGTCGGCGCCCGCGGGCATATGATTGACGGGCTGGCCACCTTACAGGAGGCCGGCCCGTCTCAGCTGAGCTTCCTGGCCAACCCACAGTACCGCAAGCACCTGGCGACTACCCAGGCCGGCGCGGTCCTGCTCAAGCGTGAGGACGCCGAGGCATTTCAGGGCAACGCCTTGGTGGTGCCGGATCCGTACCTGGCCTACGCACGGATTTCCCACCGTTTCGACCCCAAGCCGCGTGCGCCAGCGGGCATTCACTCCAGCGCTGTGGTTGCCGCCGACGCCAGCGTCGACCCAACCGCGAGCGTGGGCCCCTTCGTGGTCATCGAGAGCGGCGCAATCATCAGCGCCGGTGTGACGTTGGGCGCCCACTGCTTCATCGGCGCTCGCAGCGTGGTCGGCGAAGGCGGCTGGCTGGCGCCACGGGTCACCCTCTACCACGATGTTCGCATTGGCAAGCGGGTGGTTGTTCAATCCGGCGCCGTGTTGGGTGGCGAGGGCTTCGGCTTCGCCAACGAAAAAGGCGTGTGGCAGAAGATCGCCCAGATCGGCGGCGTTAGCATTGGCGATGATGTCGAAATCGGTGTGAACACCGCGGTGGACCGTGGCGCCCTGGCCGATACCCTGATCGGCAATGGGGTCAAGCTGGACAATCAAATCCAGATCGCCCACAACGTGCAGATCGGCGATCACACGGCCATGGCCGCATGTGTCGGCATCTCGGGAAGCGCCAAGATCGGCAAGCATTGCATGCTGGCCGGCGGGGTAGGGCTGGTAGGGCATATCGAGATATGCGACCACGTATTCGTGACCGGCATGACCATGGTGACGCGATCGATCACCGAGCCGGGCGCCTATTCTTCCGGTACCGCGATGCAGCCTGCCGCCGAATGGCGCAAGAGTGCCGCGCGCATCCGCCAGCTTGACGACATGTATCGCCGCCTTACCCAGGCGGAAAAGCAGATCGAAGCGGTGACCCGAGGTGACGACGGGTCATCAGATGGCTGATACCTTTTCAATATCAGTTGCGCACTGCCGCTAGACTGCGCTGCTGAGCAAAGGAGTGCGCCCAGGCTTGCGCGCTCCCTCTCTTTTATACAGGCTTTCCCCCGATATGATGGACATCAACGAGATTCGCGAATACTTGCCTCATCGCTACCCTTTCCTGCTGGTGGACCGGGTGGTGGAACTGGACGTCGAGAGCCAGCGCATTCGCGCCTACAAGAATGTCAGCATCAATGAGCCTTTCTTCAACGGCCATTTCCCTGCGCACCCGATCATGCCCGGCGTGCTGATCATCGAAGCGATGGCGCAGGCCGCGGGCATCCTCGGTTTCAAGATGCTCGACGTGAAGCCAGCCGATGGCACCCTCTACTACTTCGTAGGCTCAGACAAGCTGCGGTTCCGCCAGCCAGTGACCCCTGGCGATCAGCTGATACTCGAAGCTCGCTTCATCAGCTGCAAGCGGCAGATCTGGAAGTTCGACTGCCAGGCCTCCGTGGACGGCAAGCCGGTATGTTCCGCTGAAATTATCTGTGCGGAACGCAAGCTATGAGTTCGATCGACCCTCGTGCAATCATCGATCCTTCGGCCGTATTGGCTGAAGGCGTCGAGGTAGGCCCGTGGTCGATCATCGGCGCAGGGGTTGAAATCGGTGAAGGGACAGTCGTTGGCCCTCATGTGGTACTTCGGGGGCCGACCCGGATCGGCCGCAACAACCGTATCTACCAATTTTCGTCCATAGGCGAAGATACCCCTGACCTGAAATACAAGGGCGAAGCCACGCGGCTAGTGATCGGTGACAATAACGTCATCCGCGAAGGCGTAACCATTCACCGTGGCACCGTGCAAGATCGGGCCGAAACGACCATCGGCGACCATAACCTGATCATGGCCTACGCCCATGTGGGTCACGACAGCGTCATCGGCAACCATTGCATCCTGGTGAACAACACGGCATTGGCCGGGCATGTGCACGTCGGTGATTGGGCCATCCTTTCCGGTTACACGCTTGTGCACCAGTATTGCCACATCGGCGCCCACAGCTTTTCAGGCATGGGCACGGCCATTGGCAAGGACGTGCCGGCTTTCGTTACCGTGTTCGGCAACCCCGCTCAGGCACGTGGGATGAACTTCGAGGGCATGCGCCGTCGGGGCTTTAGCGACACCACCATCCATACGCTGCGCAACGCCTACAAAGTGGTCTACCGCCAGGGCTTGACCATCGCCCAGGCACTGACTCATCTGGAGCCAGCCGCCGACGGGTGCCCGGAAGTCGCGTTGTTCGTTGGCTCCATCCGCGACGCCACGCGTGGCATTACCCGCTGATGCCTGCACCGTCTGACCTTTGCGTTGCGTTGGTCGCTGGCGAGGCCAGTGGCGATATCCTTGGCGCCGGCTTGATGCGCGCACTCAGGGAGCGCCACCCTCAGGTGCGTTTTATAGGCGTGGGCGGGCCCCTGATGGAGGCCGAGGGCTTGCAGTCCTATTTCCCGATGGAACGCCTTGCCGTGATGGGCCTGGTCGAGGTGCTCGGGCGGCTGCGTGAGCTGCTGGCACGGCGCAAGGCGCTGATCCATAGCCTGCTCGAGGCTCGGCCCGATGTATTCATTGGCATCGATGCGCCGGATTTCACCCTGGCCATCGAGGCGCGGCTGCACCAGCAAGGCATCAAGGCGGTGCATTATGTCAGCCCTTCGGTTTGGGCCTGGCGCCAGAAGCGCGTGCTGAAGATCCGCCAGGGCTGCGACCTGATGCTCACGCTGTTTCCCTTCGAGGCGCGCTTCTACGAGGAGCAGGGCGTTCCGGTGCGTTTCGTCGGCCATTCACTGGCCGATCAGATACCGCTCCAGGCCGACCGTTCTGCGGCACGCGAGGCCCTTGGCCTGCCACAGGACGGGCAGGTGGTGGCGCTGATGCCAGGCAGCCGGGGCGGTGAAGTGCGGCGCCTGGGCACGCTCTTCTTCGACACCGCCCAGCGGTTGTTGGAGGCCCGCCCTGGCCTGCGTTTCGTGCTGCCTTGCGCCAGCCCCGAGCGCCGCGCCCAGTTGGAGGCCTTGATGGCGGGCCGGCCGCTGCCGATTACCTTGCTCGATGGCCAGTCGCATCAAGCCCTGGCGGCCTGCGACGCGGTGTTGATCGCGTCCGGTACGGCGACCCTGGAAGCGTTGCTGTTCAAGCGACCGATGGTGGTCGCCTACCGCCTCGCCCCGTTGACCTGGTGGCTACTCAAACGTATGGTCACAAGCCCATATGTGTCCCTGCCCAACCTTCTGGCCCAGCGCGAGCTGGTCCCGGAGATTCTGCAGGACGCAGCCACGCCGGAGGCGTTGGCCGAGGCCCTGTTGCCCCTGCTCGATAGCCCTGGGGAGCAGACTGCAGGCTTCGATGCGATTCATCGCACGCTTCGTCAAGACGCCTCCAATCAGGCGGCAGACGCCGTGTTACAGCTGCTGTCACGTTGACCGGGAACAGGTGATGGAACCGACACAATTGCAGATGGGCCTGGACTACAACCTGGTTGAAGAACTGGTCGCTGGCGTTGACGAAGTAGGGCGTGGCCCCCTGTGCGGTGCAGTGGTGACAGCGGCAGTGATCCTCGACCCGGCACGCCCCATCCTTGGCCTCAATGACTCGAAAAAGCTCACTGAGGCTCGCCGCGAAGCGCTCTACGAGGAAATTTGTGAGAAAGCCCTGAGCTGGAGCATCGCCCGCGCGGAAGTCGATGAAATCGATCGCCTGAACATCTTGCATGCCACCATGCTTGCAATGCAGCGCGCGGTCGCCGCATTGCATATCACGCCCCGGCTTGCGCTGATCGACGGCAATCGGTGCCCGGTCCTCGCCGTGCCTAGCGCGCCGGTAATCCAGGGCGACGCCAAGGTACCGGCCATCGCCGCGGCCTCGATTCTGGCGAAGGTCAGCCGGGATCGGGAAATGACCGCATTCGAGCTGATCTACCCCGGTTACGGCCTGGGCAGCCATAAAGGCTACGCCACCCCGGTGCACCTCGAAGCCCTTGTGCGCCTAGGCCCCACGCCTATTCATCGCCGCTCCTTCGCACCGGTACGCGCAGCCTTCGAGGCGCGCGACGCGGATTTCGCCGAAGCCTGAGGCAGCCCGCTCCGGTACAATCGCGCGCTATCGTTTTTCAATCGCCAACGGGACATCCATGTCGGTTTCATTCGTACACCTTCGCCTGCACACCGAATACTCCCTGGTAGACGGGCTGGTACGGATCAAGCCGCTGGTCAAGGCCCTGGCCGGCATGAACATGCCCGCCGTGGCGGTAACCGACCAAAGCAACATGTGCGCCTTGGTGAAGTTCTACAAGGCGGCCATGGGGGCGGGCCTCAAGCCTATCTGCGGGGCGGACCTGTGGTTGGCGGGCAGTGGCGCGGATGGCCCGCTCAGCCGCATTACCTTGCTGGCAATGGATGCCCAAGGCTATCGCAACATCACCGAGCTGATTTCCCGAGGCTACATCGAAGGCCAGCGCAACGGCCTGATCATCATTGAAAGGGAGTGGATCGCCGCCGCCAGCGCTGGCGTGATTGCCTTGTCCGGCGCCAGGGAAGGGGAAATCGGGCAGGCCCTGCTAGGCAACGACCCTGCCCAGGCCGAGGTGTTGCTGCGCTACTGGATGGAGCTGTTCGGCGACCGCTTCTACCTGGAAGTACAACGCACCAACCGAGCCGGCGATGAGGAATACCTGCACGCCGCGGTGGCGCTGGCCGACCGCCTGGGCGTGCCGCTGGTAGCGACCAACGATGTGCGGTTCATCAAGGCCGAGGATTACGAAGCCCACGAAACCCGCGTGTGCATCGGTGAAGGGCGGGCCCTCGACGATCCCCGCCGCTCGCGCAACTACAGCGACCAGCAATACCTCAAAAGCCCTGAGGAAATGGCCGAGTTGTTCAGCGACCTGCCCGACGCGCTGCAAAATTCCGTGGAGATCGCCAAGCGCTGCAATATCGAGGTGAAGCTGGGCAAGCACTTCCTGCCCGACTACCCCATCCCGGATGGCATGACCATCGATGAGTACTTCCGTAAGGTCTCCTTCGACGGCTTGGAAGAACGTTTGGCGGTACTGCTGCCCAAGGACACCACCGAAGACTACGACGCCAAGCGCCAGGTCTACGTGGACCGGTTGAATTTCGAACTGGATATCATCATCCAGATGGGCTTCCCCGGTTACTTCCTGATCGTGATGGACTTCATCCAGTGGGCCAAGAACAACGGCGTGCCGGTAGGCCCTGGTCGGGGGTCGGGTGCTGGCTCGCTGGTGGCCTATGTACAGAAGATCACGGACCTGGACCCCCTCGAATATGACCTGCTGTTCGAGCGGTTCCTGAACCCGGAACGTGTGTCGATGCCGGACTTCGACGTGGACTTCTGCATGGATGGCCGTGACCGGGTGATCGACTACGTGGCCGACAAGTACGGCCGTAACGCGGTGAGCCAGATCATCACCTTCGGTTCGATGGCGGCCAAGGCAGTAGTGCGCGACGTGGCGCGAGTGCAGGGCAAGTCCTATGGCCTGGCCGACCGGCTGTCCAAGATGATCCCCTTCGAAGTGGGGATGACCCTGGAGAAAGCCTTCGAGCAGGAAGAAATGCTCCGCGACTTCCTCGCCAACGATGAAGAGGCGGCCGAGATCTGGGCCATGGCGCTCAAGCTCGAAGGCATCACCCGAAACGTGGGCAAGCACGCCGGTGGCGTGGTGATCGCGCCCACCAAGCTCACTGACTTCTCGCCCATTTATTGTGACGAGGCCGGCGACGGCCTGGTGACCCAGTTCGACAAGGACGACGTTGAAGCGGCGGGGCTGGTGAAGTTCGACTTCCTTGGCCTGCGGACCCTGACCATCATCGATTGGGCGCTGCGCACGATCAACCGCGACCGCGCCAAGGTCGGCGAGCCGCCGCTGGATATCGCGTTCATCCCGCTGGACGACAAGCCGACCTACCAGCTGCTGCAAAAGGCCGAAACCACGGCGGTGTTCCAGCTCGAATCGCGGGGCATGAAAGAGCTGATCAAGAAGCTCAAGCCAGACTGCCTCGAAGACCTCATCGCATTGGTGGCGCTGTTCCGTCCCGGCCCGTTGCAGTCAGGCATGGTGGACGACTTCATCAACCGCAAGCACGGGCGCGCGGAGCTTGCCTACCCGCACCCGGACTACCAGTACGACGGCCTGAAACCGGTACTGGCGCCCACCTACGGCATCATCCTGTACCAGGAACAGGTGATGCAGATTGCCCAGGTCATGGCCGGCTATACCCTCGGCGGCGCCGACATGCTGCGCCGCGCCATGGGCAAGAAAAAACCTGAAGAGATGGCCAAGCAACGCGGCGGCTTCATCGAAGGTTGCGCCAGCAACAACATCGATGCAGACCTGGCGGGCAACATCTTCGACCTGGTGGAAAAATTCGCAGGCTACGGTTTCAACAAGTCTCACTCCGCCGCCTACGGCCTGGTGTCGTACCAGACCGCCTGGCTCAAGGCGCACTACCCGGCGCCCTTCATGGCCGCGGTGCTGTCGGCGGACATGCACAACACCGACAAGGTCGTCACCCTGATCGAGGAAGTGCGCAGCATGAAGCTGCGGCTGGACGCGCCAGACGTGAACACCTCGGATTTCAAGTTCACGGTCAACGACGACGGCCGCATCGTTTACGGGCTGGGCGCGATCAAGGGCGTGGGCGAGGGGCCGGTGGAAGCCATTGTCGAGTCTCGCCAGGCGGGGCCGTTCAAGGACCTGTTCGACTTCTGCGCGCGGGTGGACCTCAAGCGTATCAACAAGCGCACCCTCGATGCCTTGGTGCGAAGCGGCGCCCTGGATCGCCTGGGGCCGCATTTTCATGACGAGCCCAAGGCCTACCAGGCCAACATCGACCGCAACCGCGCGGTGTTGCTGGCGGCGATGGAGGAAGCGATCAAGTCTGCCGAGCAGACCGCGCGCACCCAGGACAGCGGCCATGTGGACCTGTTCGGCGGGGTGTTCGCCGAAGCCGACGCTGATGTATATGCCAACCATGGCAAGGCCAGGCCTCTATCGCTCAAGGACCGCCTCAAGGGCGAAAAAGACACCCTCGGGCTGTACCTCACCGGCCACCCCATCGACGAATACGAAACGGAAATCCGCCGCTTCGCCCGCCAGCGGATCATCGACCTCAAGCCTGCCCGGGATACCCAGACCATCGCCGGCATGGTGGTGGCGCTGCGGGTGATGAAGAACAAGAAAGGCGACAAGATGGGCTTCATTACGTTGGATGACCGCTCCGGGCGCATCGAAGCGTCACTGTTCGCCGACGCCTTCCACAGCGCCCAGGCCCTGCTGCAGACCGACACCGTGGTGGTGGTCGAAGGGGAGGTGAGTAACGACGACTTTTCCGGCGGCCTGCGCCTGCGGGTCAAGCGCGTGCTGACCATGGAGGATGCCCGCACCCAGCTGGCCGAAAGCCTGCGCCTCAAGGTGGATATCCAGAGCCTCGGCGGAGACCGGCTCAACTGGCTAAGCACACTGCTGAATCAACACCGCGGCGCCTGCCCGATTACCCTGGACTACAGCTCCAGCGAAGCCCGGGCCTTGTTGCAGTTCGGCGAAGCATGGCGGATCGACCCGGCAGACAGCCTGATCCAGGCGCTGCGTGACCAGTTCGGGCGCGAGAACGTCTTCCTGAATTATCGTTGAACCGGGGCGACCGATCCTGCCCCGTCCGCGCCCAGCCGCCAAAGAGCGGCGGGCGCACTATTTTTACATCTCGACCTCAAGGCGCCACTTCCCGTATGGTATGGCGCCAAACGGATCAACCGGCCGCCTGGCCGTCGACCCTAGACGGAAGCCTATGAACCCGAATTTCCTGGATTTCGAACAGCCTATCGCTGACCTGCAAGCCAAGATCGAAGAGCTGCGCCTTGTCGGCAACGACAACTCGCTCAACATCAGCGATGAGATCTCTCGCCTTCAGGAAAAGAGCAGCACGCTGACCGAGAGCATTTTCGGCAACCTCACCAGCTGGCAGATCGCTCGGCTGGCGCGCCACCCGCGCCGCCCCTATACCCTGGATTACATCCCGCAGATCTTCACGGAATTCGAAGAGCTGCACGGCGACCGCCACTTTGCCGACGATGCCGCCATCGTCGGTGGCACCGCGCGCCTGGATGGCCAACCGGTCATGGTGATCGGCCATCAGAAAGGCCGTGAAGTGCGTGAAAAGGTGCGCCGCAACTTCGGCATGCCGCGCCCGGAAGGCTATCGCAAGGCGTGCCGCCTGATGGAAATGGCGGAGCGCTTCAAGATGCCGATCCTGACCTTTATCGATACCCCGGGCGCTTACCCCGGGATCGACGCTGAAGAGCGCAACCAGAGCGAGGCGATCGCCTGGAACCTGCGCGTGATGGCGCGGCTGAAAACCCCGATCATCGCGACCGTGATCGGCGAGGGCGGCTCCGGTGGCGCCTTGGCGATCGGTGTATGCGACCAGCTCAACATGCTGCAATACTCGACCTACTCGGTGATCTCGCCTGAAGGCTGCGCTTCCATCTTGTGGAAGACCGCAGACAAGGCCCCGGATGCCGCCGAGGCCATGGGCATCACCGCCGAGCGCCTCAAGGGCCTGGGCATTGTCGACAAGGTCATCGACGAGCCGCTGGGCGGTGCCCACCGGGATATCGCTCTGGCCTCGCAAACCCTGCGCGCCTCGCTGGTCGAGCAGCTCGACATGCTCAAGGGCTTCGACATGCCGGCCTTGCTCGACCGCCGCTATCAGCGGTTGATGAGCTACGGCGTCTAAGCCTTCCCGCCACTATGCCAGCGATGCTGGCATAGTGGCGATCGGAGCCACGGATGAGCCTTGGCCAACACCTTCTGCAACACCTGGAGCCATGGCGCGATGCGCCGGGGTGGATAGTCGCCCTCTCGGGCGGGCTGGATTCCTCCGTATTGCTTCATGCCCTCGCCACCCTTGGCCGCGAGCATTCCCTGCCGCCCCTGCGGGCTATACACGTTCATCATGGCCTGCAAAGCGCTGCCGACGCCTGGCCTGCGCACTGCGAGCGGCTGTGCCAGAGCCTGGGCGTGCCGCTTCAGGTGATGCGCGTTCATGTCGAGCCGCTGGCTAGCATTGAACAGGCGGCGCGCAATGCGCGCTATAGCGCCTTTGCGGCTGAGCTACGGGCCGGCGAGCTGCTGCTGATTGGGCAGCATCGAGACGATCAGGCTGAAACCTTGTTGTTGCGGTTGATGCGCGGGGCTGGGTTGCGCGGCGCGGCAGGCATGCCGGAGGCGCGCCCGTTGGGGCAGGGGACCTTGGCGCGGCCGTTGCTCGAGCTGGGCCGCGATGCATTGCTCGAGTACGCCCGGGACGTCGGGCTGCAGTGGATCGAAGATCCGTCCAATGCCGATAGCCGACATGCGCGAAATTATCTCCGTCATGAGGTGCTGCCGCAGCTGCAGGCTCGCTGGCCTGCGGCCTCGGCGAACCTTGCACGCAGCGCTGGCCATTTTGCCGAGGCGTTGGCGCTACTTGAGCAGTTGGCCACGGATGACTTGGCTGTTGCTCGGCAGGCGTCGCCCTTTGCCTGGCTTGCGTTGCCATCGCTCGCGCTGGCCCCTTTGCGCGAATTGAGCGAAGCCCGCCAGCGCAATGCATTGCAAGCGTGGCTGGCCCCGCTGAGCCGCCTGCCCGACACCGATCACTGGGTGGGCTGGGTGGCGTTGCGGGATGCCGCACCCGGCGCCGCGCCGGTATGGCCGTTGGCCGATGGCGCACTGGTGCGGGCTGGCGACCGGGCCTGGTGGCTGGCCGGGCTGTGGCAATCAACGCCCTCCGCCCCGCCGGGCTGGTCGAACCTGGCCGAGCCGCTGCGCCTGCCCGGCAATGGCGAGCTGCAATGGCACGGCCCTGTGCCTGCTGGCGCGGTCGAGGTGCGCTACCGTCAAGGCGGCGAGCGCCTGGTGTTGCCAGGGCGCGGTAGCCGGGATCTCAAGCGATTGCTCAACGAAGCCGGGGTGCCTCCCTTCGTTCGCGCGCGCTTGCCGTTGCTGGTCGTGGAGGGGCATTTGGTGGCGGTGGCGAACTTGCAGAACCTGTCTGCAATCGCCGGTACGCTGCGCTGGCGACCACCGACGAACGACCGGTGTTTGAGATGAAAGGCGCTTTCCGGTAGACTACCCTCCCTTCTTGATACAGCTTCTGCGCGTTCGTGAAACCGCTGAAGCTGCCGATGGCCGAGCAGCCTTTGCTGGGCAATGTTTGAAATGCCTGTCGCTTACACACCGGTCATAACCGCCGGTACGTACGAGCGCGGCAATTTTTCGAACCTTGCACGGCGAACACCGCCGGCAGTCGGGGCTCATGCAGGCGGAACCCCGTTCCGTGCGCCGGGCCTTCCTTCGCTTTCCCCGGCGGCTCCGACCGCTTTAACGCAGACTTCTAGGGTTTTTCATGACGCGTTACATCTTCGTCACGGGCGGTGTTGTTTCTTCATTGGGGAAAGGCATTGCCTCGGCATCACTGGCGGCCATCCTGGAGGCGCGGGGGCTGAAGGTCACCATGCTCAAGCTGGATCCGTACATTAACGTCGATCCGGGCACTATGAGCCCGTTCCAGCACGGTGAAGTGTTCGTTACCCACGACGGCGCCGAGACCGACCTGGACCTGGGTCACTACGAGCGGTTCATCCGCACCACCATGACCCAGAACAACAACTTCACCACTGGCCGCGTGTACGAGCACGTGCTGCGCAAGGAGCGCCGTGGTGACTACCTGGGCGCGACCATCCAGGTCATCCCGCACATCACCGACGAGATCAAGCGCCGCATCATCAAGGGTGCCGGCGACGCCGATGTGGCCCTGGTGGAAATCGGCGGTACCGTCGGCGACATAGAATCCCAGCCATTCCTCGAAGCCATTCGCCAGTTGCGGGTGGAGGTCGGTGCCCGCCGGGCCATGCTGATGCACCTGACCCTGGTCCCGTATATCGCCACCGCTGGCGAGACCAAGACCAAGCCAACCCAGCACTCGGTCAAGGAGCTGCGCTCCATCGGCCTGCAGCCCGACGTATTGATCTGCCGCTCGGACCATCCGGTGGATGCCTCTTCGCGTCGCAAGATCGCGCTGTTCACCAACGTTGAAGAACGCGCGGTCATCTCACTCGAGGACGTCGACACTATCTACAAGATCCCGGGCGTACTGCATGCCCAGGGCCTGGACGACTTCGTCGTCGAGCGCTTCGGCCTGCAGTGCGGTGGCGCCGACCTCTCCGAGTGGGACAAGGTCATCGATGCCAAGCTCAACCCAGAGCATGAAGTCACCATCGCCATGGTCGGCAAGTACATGGAACTGCTCGATGCCTACAAGTCGCTGATCGAAGCGATGAGCCATGCCGGCATCCAGAATCGCACCCGGGTCAACCTGCGCTACATCGATTCCGAAGACATCGAGAACCAAGGCACCGGCCTGCTCGAAGGCGTGGACGCCATCCTGGTTCCAGGCGGCTTCGGCCTGCGCGGCGTGGAAGGCAAGATCCGCGCAGTGCAGTTCGCCCGTGAAAACAAGGTCCCGTACCTGGGTATCTGCCTAGGCATGCAGGTGGCGGTGATCGAATTCGCCCGTAACGTGCTGGGCTGGGCCGACGCCAACTCCACCGAGTTCGAGCGCAACAGCGGCCACCCTGTGGTCGGCCTGATCACCGAGTGGGCCGACGCCACCGGCGCGGTCGAAACCCGTACGGAAACCTCTGACCTGGGCGGCACCATGCGCCTGGGTGCGCAGGAGTGCCTGCTCGAGCCGGGTTCTCGTGTGCATGCCTGCTACCAGAAAGACGTGATCGTCGAGCGCCATCGCCATCGCTATGAAGTGAACAACAACCTGCTGCCAAAGTTGATCGAGGCCGGCCTGGTCATTTCCGGTCGCTCCGGCGACGGCGCGCTGGTCGAGGTGGTCGAAGGCAACGACCATCCGTGGTTCGTGGCCTGCCAGTTCCACCCGGAATTCACCTCCACCCCGCGTGATGGTCACCCGCTGTTCAGCGGCTTCGTCAAAGCGGCATTGGCACAACGGAACAAAGGCTGACCCATGGCACAGAAAACTATTCGCGTAGGCACCATCGAGCTGGCCAACGACAAGCCGATGGCGCTGTTCGGCGGCATGAACGTGCTCGAGTCCCGCGACCTCGCCATGAAGGTGTGCGAGGAATACGTTCGGGTGACCGAGAAGCTCGGCATCCCCTATGTGTTCAAGGCAAGCTTCGACAAAGCCAACCGCTCCTCGGTCAATTCCTACCGTGGGCCGGGCATGGAAGAGGGCCTGAAGATCTTCCAGGAGATCAAGGAAACCTTCAACGTGCCGGTCATCACCGACGTGCATGAGCCTCACCAGGCCGCGCCGGTTGCCGAAGTGTGCGACATCATCCAGTTGCCGGCTTTCCTGTCGCGGCAGACCGACCTGGTGGTAGCGATGGCGAAGACCAACGCCGTCATCAATATCAAGAAAGCGCAATTCCTCGCGCCTCAGGAAATGAAGCACATCCTCACCAAGTGCGAGGAAGCCGGTAACGATCAACTGGTGCTGTGCGAGCGCGGGTCCAGCTTCGGCTACAACAACCTGGTAGTGGACATGCTCGGCTTCGGCATCATGAAGCAGTTCGAGTACCCGGTGTTCTTCGACGTGACCCATGCCCTGCAAATGCCTGGTGGCCGCGCCGATTCGGCGGGCGGGCGCCGCGCCCAGGTTACCGACCTCGCCAAGGCCGGTATCAGCCAAGGCCTGGCCGGGCTGTTCCTGGAAGCTCATCCAGACCCAGACAACGCTCGCTGCGACGGGCCCTGTGCGCTGCGTTTGAATAAACTCGAAGCGTTCTTGAGCCAGCTCAAGGCACTCGATGAACTGGTCAAGGGTTTTCCGATCATAGAGACCGCTTGACCTTGTAAGCGCGGGGTCAAGCGCCCGTTTGTTTGACGCTCCGCGACAGGAGTCGCGGGGCGATGTCCATCCCTCAGCTGCGTCGTTTCGTCCAATCTGGAGTGTTTACAACAATGGCAAAAATCGTCGACATCAAAGGTCGTGAGGTTCTTGACTCCCGTGGCAACCCGACCGTGGAAGCCGACGTGCTTCTGGACAATGGCATCATTGGCCGCGCCTGCGCGCCCTCAGGTGCGTCCACCGGGTCGCGCGAGGCGCTCGAGCTGCGCGATGGCGATAAAAGCCGCTACCTGGGCAAGGGTGTGCTCAAGGCCGTAGCCAACATCAATGGCCCGATCCGCGAGCTGCTGCTGGGCAAGGATCCGGCGGAGCAGAAAGCCCTCGACCAGGCCATGATCAAACTCGACGGTACCGAGAACAAGGCGAACCTGGGTGCGAACGCCATCCTGGCCGTATCCCTGGCTGCCGCCAAGGCTGCTGCCGAGGATCAGGACCTGCCGCTCTACGCGCACATCGCCAACCTCAATGGCACCCCGGGCGTTTACTCGATGCCCGTACCCATGATGAACATCATCAACGGTGGCGAGCACGCCGATAACAACGTCGACATCCAGGAATTCATGGTCCAGCCCGTGGGCGCGAAGACCTTCGCCGACGCGCTGCGCATGGGCGCGGAAATCTTCCATAGCCTCAAGGCCGTGCTCAAAGGTCGTGGCCTGAGCACCGCTGTGGGCGACGAAGGTGGTTTCGCCCCGAACCTGACCTCCAACGAAGACGCGCTCAAGGCTATCGCTGAAGCCGTGAAAAACGCTGGCTACACCTTGGGCACCGACGTCACCCTGGCCCTGGATTGCGCCGCCAGCGAGTTCTACGAAGACGGCAAGTACAACCTGGCCGGCGAGGGCCACACCTTCGATTCCGAAGGCTTCGCCGAGTACCTCAAGGGCCTGACCGAACGCCACCCGATCATTTCCATCGAAGATGGCCTGGACGAATCCGACTGGGCAGGCTGGAAGATCCTTACCGACAAGATCGGCGACAAGGTACAGCTGGTGGGCGACGACCTGTTCGTGACCAACACCAAGATCCTCAAGGAAGGCATCGACAAGCACATCGGTAACTCCATCCTGATCAAGTTCAACCAGATCGGCAGCCTGACCGAAACCCTGGAAGCTATCCAGATGGCCAAGGCCGCTGGCTACACCGCGGTTATCTCGCACCGTTCGGGTGAAACCGAGGACTCGACCATCGCCGATCTGGCAGTAGGTACCGCGGCAGGGCAAATCAAGACCGGTTCGCTGTGCCGCTCCGATCGCGTATCCAAGTACAACCAATTGCTGCGTATCGAGGAGCAATTGGGTGGGAAGGCGCCTTACAACGGTCGTGGCGAGTTTCGCGGCTGATCAGGAAGTGGTAAAAAGGCGGCAGGGAAGGCACCGCCCGGCCAATGCCGCCTAGATTGCTTCCCGGCGATGCTGACATACATTTAGCCTGGCCCGTGCCAGGCTAAATGCTGTCCGGCAAGCAGTAGACCTACCTCTGGATCCTTCGATGCGCAGTCCCTATTGGTTGTTTCTGGTTCTTATCCTGTTGCTGGCGGGGCTGCAGCATCGGCTGTGGGTAGGCACGGGCAGCTTTGCCCAGGCCGCCGACCTACAGCAGCAGATCGCTGACCAGAAGGCTGAGAACGAACGCCTGTTCGAGCGTAATCGGGTGCTCGATGCTGAGGTGCTGGAACTGAAAAAAGGCATGGAAACCGTCGAAGAGCGTGCCCGCCACGAATTGGGCATGGTCAAGGACGGCGAAACCCTCTACCAGATTACCCAATGACTGCTCCATCGATCCCATTCTGGGTAGTCATTCCCGCTGCGGGTGTCGGTTCGCGCATGGGCGCCGACCGTCCCAAGCAATATCTCAAGCTCGCTGGCAAAACGCTGCTTGAACACACCCTTGATTGTTTCCTCGGGCATCCCGGCTTGCGCGGCCTGGTGGTGAGCGTGGCGGCGGGCGACCCTTGGTGGCCAACGCTCGAATGCGCGCTCAGCCCTTCTATTCATCTCGCCACCGGTGGCAGCGAGCGCTGCGATTCGGTACTCAATGCTCTGATGACGCTAAGCGAACTTGGCGCCGGCGCCAGCGACTGGGTGTTGGTTCACGATGCTGCCCGGCCGAACCTGGCAGCCACTGACCTGGAACGCTTGCTGGGGGAGCTTGCCGAGGATGAGGTCGGCGGCCTGCTCGCTGTGCCGGCCAAGGACACGCTCAAACGCGCCGATGCCACTGGCCGGGTCAGCGACACCCTGGACCGCACCGTAATCTGGCATGCCTTTACGCCGCAGATGTTCCGGCTTGGCCCATTGCAGCGCGCGCTCGCCGACGCACTGGTGGCAGGGGTGGCGGTGACCGACGAAGCCTCGGCCATGGAATGGGCGGGCCATGCCCCGCGGTTGATCGAAGGGCGTTCGGATAACATCAAGATCACCCGCCCCGAAGATCTGGCCTGGCTACGCCGAGGCAGTCAAACCGACGCGTGATAGTGCGACTGGCTTCGGCTAATTGCCTATTGGTTGCGAGCTGTCCGCTTGCTCTGCCAGCCCCTGGCGCAAATGTTCGACCATCCCGCGTACTTTGGGTGACAGGTGTCGCTGCTGGGGGTAAAGCGCCCAGACCGCTGTGTTAGGCGGTTGATGAGCTTCCAACAGCGACACCAACGCGCCGCTGCGCAGATGCTCGAGCACGTAATAGTCCGGCAGCTGGCACAAACCCATACCCTTCAGCGCGGCGTCCAACACCGCTTGGCCGCTGTTGCAGCGCCAGTTCCCCTGCACTCGGATGCTCAGCTCGCGGCCGTCCTGCTGCATTGCCCATTGATCGCTGCTGCCGACGAGGCAATTGTGCCGCGCCAGTTCCGACAGGCTATGGGGGCGGCCATAGCGCTGCAGGTACGCCGGCGCCGCGCACAAATACATGCGCCGTGGCGCCAGGCGGCTGGCGACCAGCCGGGAATCCTGCAAGCGGCCCAAGCGTACCGCCAGGTCCAGCCCTTCATTGACCAAGTCGAGCGTTCTGTTGCTCAGCTCGATGTCGACCCGCAGCTGTGGATAACGTGCCTGGTAATCATTGACCAGCGGTACGATAAAGCGCTCTCCGTAAGCCACCGCGCAGGTCATGCGCAAGAGCCCTTTGGGCTCGGCGGCGAGGTCGTGGACGGCACGCATCGCTTCTTCCCGACCATCGTGAAGACGGCGGCAATGTTGCAGGAAGGTAAGGCCCGCCTCGGTCAAGCTGACCCTGCGTGTGCTGCGGTAGAACAGCCGAGCTTGCAGGCGCTCCTCCAACTGCGCCACTTGCCGGCTCACATGCGACGATGACACGCCGAGCTGAACGGCAGCTGCGCTGAACTGGCCAAGCTCAGCCACCGCGACGAATTCATCTATGCCTTCCCAGCGCAGCGCCGTCATGATTGTCCCTCGCTGGCAATAATGTTTCCCTTGAGCGGGGATTATCCACAGGCAGGGGCTGATTTACACTTCCTGTTTCATCCCCTTTGCCGAGGAAGCCTCATGATCAAGTCCCGCGCCGCCGTTGCCTTCGAAGCCAAGAAGCCACTGGAAATCGTCGAAATCGATGTGGCGATGCCCAAGGCCGGGGAGGTTCTGCTCCGTGTAATCGCGAGCGGGGTTTGCCATACGGATGCCTATACGTTGTCGGGGGCCGACCCAGAGGGCATCTTCCCGAGCATCCTCGGGCATGAGGGCGGCGCTGTGGTCGAAGCCGTGGGGGAAGGGGTAACGTCTGTGGCGGTGGGGGACCATGTGATCCCGCTGTACACGCCGGAATGCCGCCAATGCAAATTCTGCCTTTCGGGTAAAACCAACCTCTGCCAGGCGATCCGCGCGACCCAGGGTAAAGGCCTGATGCCTGATGGCACTACCCGCTTCTCGTATCAGAGCAAGCCGTTGTTCCACTACATGGGCACGTCGACCTTCTCCGAGTACACCGTGTTGCCGGAGATTTCCGTGGCACGCATCCCTAAACAGGCGCCGTTAGAGAAGGTCTGCCTGCTGGGCTGCGGCGTGACCACCGGCATCGGCGCGGTGCTCAATACCGCCAAGGTCAAGGCCGGCGATACCGTGGCTATCTTCGGCCTCGGCGGCATTGGTCTCTCTGCCATCCTGGGTGCCGTCAAGGCCAAGGCCAGCCGCATCATCGGCATCGACATCAATCCGGCCAAGTTCGAGATCGCCCGGCAACTGGGCGCAACCGACTGTGTGAATCCCAAGGAGTACGACAAGCCGATCCAGGAAGTCATCGTCGATATGACAGATGGTGGCGTGGACTTCTCCTTTGAGTGCATCGGCAACGTGCAATTGATGCGCGCCGCGCTCGAGTGCTGCCATAAGGGCTGGGGTGAATCGGTCATCATCGGCGTTGCCGGCGCCGGCCAGGAAATCGCCACCCGGCCGTTCCAACTGGTCACCGGGCGGGTATGGCGCGGTAGCGCTTTCGGCGGAGTGCGCGGGCGCAGCGAGCTGCCCAGCTACGTGGAAATGGCAGAGCGCGGAGAAATCCCGCTCGACACATTCATTACCCACACCATGCCGCTGGAAGACATCAACAAAGCCTTCGACCTCATGCATGAAGGCCAAAGCATCCGCAGTGTCATCCATTTCTGAGGGGGCGCCATGAGCCTGGAAAACCTGTCCTGTCAGAAAAGCTTCGGCGGCTGGCACAAGCGTTACAAGCATCGATCCAGCAGCCTTGGCTGCGACATGGTGTTCGCCGTATACCTGCCGCCCCAGGCGGAATCCGGCCAGCGCCTGCCGGTGTTGTACTGGTTGTCTGGCCTGACCTGCACCGACGAAAACTTCATGCAAAAAGCCGCTGCACAGCGGTTGGCCGCCGAGTTGGGGCTGATTCTGGTTGCGCCAGACACCAGCCCGCGGGGCCAGGAGGTTCCGGGTGATCCCGACGGCGCCTGGGACTTCGGCCACGGCGCGGGCTTTTACCTCAACGCTACCCAGCCACCTTACGCCCAACATTACCGGATGCACGATTATGTGGTGGACGAGCTGCCGGTGTTGATCGAAGCGAACTTCCCGGCCAGCGCCGCACGGGCTATCGCCGGGCATTCCATGGGCGGCCACGGTGCCTTGGTATGCGCGCTGCGTAACCCGGGGCGCTACCGCTCGATCTCAGCCTTTGCCCCGATCAGCAATCCCATGGATTGCCCCTGGGGGCAAAAGGCGTTCAGCCGGTACCTGGGCGAAGATCGCAATCGTTGGCGAGAGTGGGACGCCAGCGTGTTATTGGCGAAGGCCACCGAACAACTGCCGCTGCTGGTGGATCAAGGGGACCGGGACGACTTCCTGACCAGCCAGCTCAAGCCCGAGGCCCTGCAAAAAGCTTGTGCCGACGCCGGTTACCCGCTGACTCTGCGCCTACAGCCAGGCTACGACCACAGCTACTATTTCATCGCCAGCTTTATAGAGGATCACCTGCGTCATCATGCGGCGGCGCTCGGCCTGGCCTGATCCGGCCGTAGCGGTGCCCAAGCAAGCCCCGGCAGGGTAGAATCGCGCCCTGACTCAAACAGGGCGTTTTTTTCTATGCGTATCGGCCACGGTTACGACGTTCACCGCTTCGGAGAAGGCGATTTCATCACCTTGGGTGGGGTACGTATTCCCCACACTGCCGGATTGGTGGCGCATTCCGATGGCGACGTGCTGTTGCATGCCTTGAGCGATGCGCTGCTCGGCGCCGCGGCCTTGGGCGACATCGGCAAGCACTTCCCGGACACCGACCCTCGCTTCAAGGGTGCCGACAGCCGCGCGCTGTTGCGCAACGTAGTGGAGCTGGTACGAGGCAAAGGCTGGACCGTGGCCAACGTCGATTCGACCATCGTTGCCCAGGCACCCAGGATGGCGCCTCATATCGATACCATGCGGGCGCTGATCGCCGAGGACCTGCAGGTTGGGCTCGATCAGGTCAACGTCAAGGCCACCACCACCGAGAAGCTGGGCTTCACTGGGCGTGAGGAGGGGATTGCCGTGCACGCGGTAGCCCTGTTGCTCACGGCATGAACGAACTGCAACTGCTGGGGCCGCGGGCCACTGGCGACTCGCTGGGTACCGCTGTTCTCAAAGCCACGGCCGAAGATTTTCAAGTCGATGAAGTGCTCGACATTCCCTTGGCAGGTGATGGAGAACACCTGTGGCTATGGGTCGAGAAGCGCGAACTCAATACCGAAGAAGCGGCACGCCGGTTGGCGCGCGCCGCCGGGGTGCCGCTACGGGCGATCAGCTACGCAGGCCTCAAGGACCGGCAGGCCCTGACCCGGCAATGGTTCAGCTTGCACCTGCCGGGCAAGGGCGAGCCGGATTTGGCCGCTGCCCAGGACGCCAACCTGAGGGTGCTACAGGCCACCCGCCATCGGCGCAAGCTGCAACGCGGCGCACATTCGGCCAACGGTTTTTCACTTCGGCTGACGTCTCTGGCCGCCGACCCCGCTGCCATCGAACAGCGCTTGCGATGGATTCAACAGCACGGGGTGCCGAACTATTTTGGCGCTCAACGCTTTGGCCACGACGGCGGCAACCTCGCCCAGGCCCGGCACTACGCCCAGAGCGGTCGGCTGCCAGAGCAGCGCAACCTGCGCTCGCGCATCCTTTCCGCCGCACGCAGTTATCTCTTCAATCGTGTGCTTGCCGAGCGCGTGGCGCAGGGCACTTGGAATCAGGCGCGCCCCGGCGACGTGCTGGCCTTTACCGACAGCCGTAGTTTTTTCTGTGCGGGCGAGGCCGAATGCAGCGACCCGCGGCTCGATGCGCTGGATCTGCACCCGACTGGGCCGTTATCAGGTCGCGGCGTTTCGCCTGCTGGCGGAGAAACTCTCTCGCTGGAGCAAGAGATAGAAGCAGGCGAAGTGACACTATGCCGCTGGCTTAGCGAGGCGGGCCTGGATCACGAACGCCGCATTCTGCGACTGCCCATCCGCAGCTTGTCGTGGCATTATCCCGAGCCTGACATTTTGCAACTGGATTTCATCCTGCCCACCGGATGCTTCGCCACCGCCGTGGTTCGTGAGCTTTTCGATCTGGTGCAAGCGGGGTAGACAAAAAAGCCCATGCGTATCTTGATCTCCAATGACGACGGGGTCACCGCCCCAGGCATCGCCGCGCTTCATGCCGCGCTGGCGGATTTCGCCCATTGCACGGTGATCGCGCCCGACCAAGACCGCAGCGGATGCAGCAGCGCCTTGACGATCGATCGCCCGCTGCACCCCATCACCTTGGACAACGGCTTCATCAGCCTCAACGGGACGCCCACCGACTGCGTGCACCTGGGTTTGAACGCGTTGCTCGAAGAGCAGCCGGATTTAGTGGTTTCGGGAATCAACCTGGGTGCCAACCTGGGCGACGACGTCATCTATTCCGGGACCGTGGCGGCCGCGCTGGAAGGGCGCTTCAGCGGCCATACCGGCTTCGCGTTCTCCCTGGCTTCGCGACAGCTCGACAACCTGCCGACCGCCGCCTGGTATGCGCGCAAGCTGATCGAGGCACAGGCCAACCTCGTGCTGCCGCCACGCACGGTGATCAACGTCAATGTGCCCAACCTGCCGCTGGCAGCGGTGCGAGGCATTCGTCTCACCCGTCTCGGCCATCGCGCCCGTGCGGCACGCCCCAGCCTGGTGGTGGACCCACGTGGCAAGCCGGGCTATTGGATCGCGGCGGCGGGCGATGCCGAGGACGGTGGGGCCGGCACGGATTTCCATGCGCTGATGCAGGGTTACGTATCGGTCACGCCGCTGCAGCTGGACCGGACCTTCCATCCGGCCTTCGAGCCACTAGGGGCCTGGCTGGAGGAGCTGCGCTGATGCGTGGGCAAGACGACCTGCTGCACCGTGGCATCGGCATGACTTCCCAGCGTACGCGCGAGCGGCTGATTCAGCGCCTTTACGAAGAGGGCATCTGCAATCACCAGGTGCTTGAAGTGATCCGCAAGACGCCGCGTCACTTGTTCGTAGACGAAGCGCTGGCCCACCGGGCCTATGAAGATACTGCCTTGCCGATCGGGAACAACCAAACCATCTCCCAGCCTTACATGGTCGCGCGCATGAGCGAGCTGTTGCTCGCCGCGGGGCCGCTGGACAAGGTGCTGGAAATCGGCACGGGGTCCGGTTACCAGACCGCCGTGCTGGCGCAACTGGTGGAACGGGTGTTTTCAGTCGAGCGCATCAAGGGGTTGCAAGACCGCGCCAAGGAGCGGATGCAAAGCCTGAACCTGCGCAACGTGGTATTCCGCTGGGGAGATGGCTGGGAAGGGTGGCCGGCGCTGGCGCCCTATAACGGAATCATCGTTACCGCCGTGGCCGCGGATGTGCCGCAGGCGTTGCTGGAGCAACTGGCGCCTGGCGGGCGAATGGTGATCCCGGTTGGCGCTGGCGACGTACAGCAGCTGATGCTGATCATTCGCGAGGAAACAGGCTATGCCAGGCATTTGCTCGGGGCTGTGCGCTTCGTCCCACTGTTGACCGGCCCCTTGGCCTGAGTGATTGCACTTCGGAATTCCACCGCGAGCGGCCTGTCATAGAGGAGGCTTCAGCTTCTTCGCGCATCTTTTTGTTTCACAACACCTTTCCCGGCATGGCCGGTTATCAGGCTCGGTTATACTGCCGGCCTCGTTCAATGAATCATCCAGAGGGAGTAGCGGGTGAGTCCGACAGTTAAAGGCTTGCAGGCGGGTGCGCGACCTCGAGGGTGCTTACTCGCTACGCTGGCTATCGCAGTCTTGCTGGCAGGCTGCTCAAGCGCGCCGAGCAATGGCGTGCGAGTCGTCGACCGCGCGGCTCAGACGCCCCAGCGTCCGCAGGTGACCACGGGCCAATACGTGGTCAAGCGGGGGGACACCCTGTTTTCCATCGCGTTTCGTTACGGCTGGGACTACAAGGCCTTGGCAGCCCGTAATAACATTGCAGCCCCCTATACCATTCGTCCGGGGCAGTCGCTGCGCTTCGATGGTCAGAATGGCAGTGGTAGCTCGACCGTCATCGCGCCCCCGACTGTCGTGACCCGAAGCAACTCGACTTCTTCTTCCAGCACCACGACCATCACTCGACGTACGGTACCTGCAGCAACTGCGGTTACGCCGGCTGTTTCCGGCGACGCGGCAGGCGCTGCCAGTGAGCCAACAGCTACTCCGGTGCCTGCTGGCGAAGTCATGGCAGGGGGGTGGACCTGGCCGGCAAACGGTGTGCTCATCGGAAAATTCGCTTCAAACGGTAGTTTGAATAAAGGAATTGATATCGCCGGAGATTTGGGACAGCCTGTTTTCGCTGCGTCTGATGGATCCGTGGTGTACGCCGGAAGTGGATTACGGGGCTACGGCGAGTTGGTGATCATCAAACACAGTGACACCTACGTGAGTGCTTACGGTCATAACCGTAGGCTACTGGTTCGGGAGGGGCAGCAGGTCAAGGCCGGGCAGACGATTGCCGAAATGGGCTCCACGGGCACGGACCGGGTGAAACTTCACTTCGAGATTCGTCGCCAGGGTAAGCCGGTAGACCCAATGCAATTTCTGCCGCGACGTTGAACAATGCTGCAGCCTGTCGCTGACCACGTAGTGGGGACAGGCTCCTGCGCAGCCATGGAAACAGGCGCGCTTGGGCTTGAGGTCGAACTCAGCAAGGGACTATAACAATGGCTCTTAACAGAGAAGCGCCGGAGTTTGACATCGACGATGAGGTGCTGTTGGTTGAAACCGGCATCGTCCTGGATTCCGCGGTAGACGAGGATACGCCGCCGCCCACCGCACGCGCCAAGGCCAGGTCGTCTTCTTCGCTCAAGCAGCACAAATATATCGATTACACCCGTGCGCTTGATGCCACCCAGCTCTATCTGAATGAAATCGGCTTTTCCCCACTGCTATCCCCTGAAGAAGAAGTCCACTTCGCACGGCTGTCGCAAAAAGGCGACCCAGCCGGGCGCAAGCGAATGATCGAAAGCAACCTGCGCCTGGTGGTAAAGATCGCCCGTCGCTATGTCAATCGCGGCTTGTCGCTGTTGGACCTGATCGAAGAAGGCAACCTGGGGTTGATCCGCGCGGTTGAGAAATTCGACCCTGAGCGCGGCTTCCGCTTCTCCACTTATGCCACATGGTGGATCCGCCAGACCATCGAGCGGGCGATCATGAACCAGACCCGCACGATTCGCTTGCCCATTCATGTGGTGAAGGAACTCAACGTCTATCTGCGTGCCGCTCGCGAGCTCACCCAGAAGCTCGACCATGAGCCCTCTCCAGAAGAAATCGCTGCCTTGCTCGAAAAACCGGTATGCGAAGTCAAGCGCATGCTGGGCTTGAACGAGCGAGTATCGTCAGTTGATGTGTCACTCGGCCCTGACTCAGACAAGACGCTCCTAGATACGCTCACCGACGAACGGCCCACGGACCCCTGTGAGCTCTTGCAGGACGACGACCTGTCACAGAGCATCGATCAATGGCTATCAGAGCTGACGGACAAGCAGCGAGAGGTCGTGGTGCGTCGGTTTGGGCTGCGCGGGCATGAAAGCAGCACCCTCGAAGATGTAGGCCTTGAAATCGGCCTGACGCGTGAGCGGGTACGGCAGATCCAGGTAGAAGGCCTCAAGCGCCTGCGCGAGATACTCGAGCGCAATGGGCTGTCCAGCGAATCGCTGTTTCAATAATCGGTTTCTGTACCCCTAAGGCTTCTCCTGGCCACCCGAGCCCCGCCGTCTACGGATCGCGGGGCTTTTTAGTACGATCGTCCCGGTGTCAATGCCCGTAGCTGTGTAGGAAAACTCTTACGCGTAACGTAAGTGAACTGCCGCCATTAATGTGAAAAAATTGTCTGGCGGACCAAGAATCTGTTCAATACATTGATATTTATAGGTTTTTTAATCTAAGCACGGTGCTCGTGATTTGTTTTGAAAAAACCCAGCGGCTTGCCGGCCGCTTCGAAAAACCGGATATTGGAACTGTGTCGAGGGACAGACACAGGCTACCAGGAAGGCGGCCAGGACATCGCAAGAAGCGATTCATCAGGACGATGGCACGGAAATACAAGGACCAAGGAAGACAATACGGGGGGTTTATACCCCCCTTTTTCATGCCCGCTTTACTGCTATTTGTCGCTTCGAAGCAGATCAAAAAAGGCAGGAGCTCTGCGGCTCAGCGTTCCAGGTCTTTTATCTTGCCCTTGATGCCGTCGAAGGCTGCCGCTTCTGCGAGAGCATCCTTGCGCTCGGTGATGTTCGGCCACACCTCAGCCAGTTCGGCGTTCAATACGATGAATTCCTGCATGTCTTCCGGCACCTCGTCTTCAGAGAAGATCGCCTGCGCGGGGCACTCTGGTTCGCATAGCGCGCAGTCGATACATTCGTCCGGGTGGATTACCAGGAAATTCGGGCCTTCGTAAAAGCAGTCCACCGGACACACTTCTACGCAGTCGGTGTACTTGCACTTGATGCAGTTGTCGGTGACGACGAAGGTCATTTCTAATTCTCTCCTCAGGCGGCTGTCGCGGGCCCCACGGCTTGGGCCCGGCAGATTCGGGCGCTGGCCTGCGCCAGACTGATAATAGCGGCCTTTGGCGGTGGCCAGCCCGGCGGCGCGCGTGGTGGTACGCCGAACCGCGCGGGATTCTATCAGCTTGCGCCCATGGGCGTTAGACCCGGTTCTTCAGTGTATAGAGCAGTTCAAGTGCCGCGCGTGGTGTCATGTTATCGAGATCTGCCTTGGCGAGATCATCGAGGACTGGGTGCGGCAACTGGGCGAACAAGTCGCTTTGGTGCGGTATCTGCGCTTTGCCCTGCCTGGTTCCTGCTTGCTCCTTGGGCAGGCTGGAGGTTTCAAGCCTGCCCAGGTGCTCGCGGGCGCGCTGAATGACTGGGGCCGGTACTCCGGCGAGCTGGGCCACGGCTAATCCGTAGCTTTGGCTAGCGGGCCCGGGCAATACATGGTGCAGAAATACAATTCGCTCGTTGTGCTCAGTGGCGTTGAGGTGAACGTTCGCGACCACCGGTTCGCTTTCTGGCAGCACGGTCAACTCAAAGTAATGAGTAGCAAACAGGGTGAACGCCTTGAGCTGCGCCAGGCGTTCCGCAGCGGCCCAGGCCAGTGAGAGCCCATCGAAGGTGCTGGTACCCCGGCCTACTTCATCCATCAGCACCAGGCTCGCATCAGTGGCGTTGTGGAGAATATTGGCCGTTTCGCTCATTTCCACCATAAAGGTCGAGCGCCCTCCGGCCAGGTCGTCGCTCGAGCCGATGCGGGTGAAGATGCGGTCCACCAGTGACAACTCACAGCGGGCCGCGGGAACGAAGGCGCCTATGTGTGCGAGCAGCACGATCAAGGCGGTCTGGCGCATGTAAGTAGACTTACCACCCATGTTTGGGCCGGTGATTACGAGCATCCGGGTTTGGGTGTTGAGGCTCAGGTCGTTGGCCACGAACGGCGTTGTGAGCACCTGCTCGACCACCGGATGGCGGCCCTGCTCGATGCGGATACAAGGCTCGTCGGTGAACGCCGGGCAGTTTAGGTCCAGCGTCAGGGCGCGCTCCGCGAGGTTGCTCAATACATCGAGCTCTGCGAGCGCGGCAGCGGTATCCTGGAGCGGCGCCAGGTGGCCGATCAGGGTTTCCAGCAGGGCCTCGTAGAGCATTTTTTCCCGGGCCAGCGCGCGGGTTTTTGCCGATAACGCCTTATCTTCGAAAGCCTTCAGCTCCGGAGTGATGAACCGCTCCGCGCCTTTAAGGGTTTGCCGGCGGATATAGTCTGCCGGGGCTTGCTCGGCTTGCTTGCTGGGCAACTCGATGAAGTACCCATGGACGCGGTTATAGCCGACTTTCAGGTTCGCAAGCCCAGTGCGCGCTTTTTCACGGGCTTCGAGGTCGATCAGGAATTGGCCGGCGTTCTCGCTCAGTGCCAGCAACTCGTCCAGCTCGGCGTCATAGCCTGTTTTGAGTACGCCGCCGTCGCGAATGACCGCTGGTGGGTTATCGATAACGGCCCGAGCCAGCAGTGCCGCCAGTTCCGGGTAGGTGCCAGTGATGGCGGCTAGCTGTGCGAGGTGAGGCGCCTCGAGATCAGCCAAGTGGTTCTGCAACTCAGGCAGGGCCGCTAGCGCATCTCGTAGCCGGGCCAGGTCTCGCGGCCGAGCATTGCGCAGGCCGATGCGGGCCAGGATCCGCTCCAGGTCCCCGATGTTCTTGAGCTGTGGTTGCAGGCCCTCGAAGCGATACCCCTCGAGCATGCAGCGAATCGAATGCTGGCGGGCAGTGAGAGTCTTCAGGTCACGCAGCGGGCGGTTGAGCCACCGGGTAAGCAGGCGGCTACCCATGGAGGTCTGACAACGGTCCAGCACTGACTGCAAGGTATTGTCGCGACCACCGCTGAGGTTAACGTCCAGCTCGAGGTTGCGCCGCGTCGCGGCGTCTAGCACCACGGTATCGTCCAGCCGCTCGTGGCGAAGGCTGCGCAGGTGAGGCAAGGCGGTGCGCTGGGTTTCCCGGGCGTAGGCCAGCAAACAGCCGGCAGCGCCAATGGCGAGGGTCAGTTGTTCACAGCCAAAGCCTTTGAGATCTTGCGTTCCGAATTGTTGGCACAGTAGCTTTTTCGCCGTGTCGCGCTCGAACTCCCAGGGTGCGCGGCGGCGTGAACCGCGCCTTTTTTCCGCGGGCAAGCCCTGCGGCCAGTCGTCCGGAATCAGCAACTCCACAGGGTTGATGCGCTCAAGCTCCGCCAGCAGGTGCTCCCAGCCCTTAACCTCCTGGACGATGAACTGCCCGCTGGTGATGTCCAGCACTGCCAGGCCGAACAGGCGCTCGTCGCCTAGCAATGCAGCAATCAGGTTGTCCCTGCGTTCATCGAGCAAGGCTTCGTCGCTGACCGTTCCAGGCGTGATGATACGTACCACTTGCCGCTCGACAGGCCCTTTGCTGGTAGCGGGGTCGCCGATCTGCTCGCAGATCACCACCGATTCACCAAGCTTCACAAGCTTGGCCAGGTAGCCTTCCGCAGCATGGTAAGGGATGCCGCACATGGGGATGGACTGGCCCGCCGACTGGCCACGGGCGGTAAGCGTAATATCCAGCAGCTTCGCCGCTTTTTTTGCGTCTTCGTAGAAGATTTCGTAGAAATCGCCCATGCGATAGAACATAAGCTGGTCGGGATGCTGGTTCTTCAGCTTCCAATACTGCTGCATCATCGGGGTGTGGCTTGAAAGGTCGGTCATGCGGGGGGTTGGCTCTGGGCTGTCTTTTTGACAAAGGCGAATTGTCTAATACTACAGAGATTTTTTCGGCATCGCAGGCGGCTCTGCCACGCCGGCTTCACGATGGCGGAGGTAGCGTCCGGTCATCTCGCGCCAATGAGCGCCCTGTTTTTTCTGCGCGTCGTTGCCCTGCCTATCCGTGTCAGCCAGCAACTTTGGCCAGGATGGCCAGCCCCTGCTCTTCAGACGGGGAGGCGATTCAAGACTCAGCGCGCAGCAGCGCGAGAGCGGCAGCGATGCGCGCCTGGGCTTGCTCGAGCTCCTCGATCGCCTGAAGGTATTGACCAGATGCCAGGTGCGGGTGGCCAAAACCAGCCGTGAGGCTGGCCTGGCGTCTGCCCTTGCGGTTTGTCGCGGCGTCGGGTTCCGGTTCGGGCGCTCTCCTTGGAGCAGCGACTAGGTGCTTCCTGTTATGGGGCAGGCTTCGGGCCTGTGCGCTCTGCAGCCGCTGGCGGAGGCAATCCGGTCGTTATGAAAGCGCTCCGCGGGCATGCAATGCACAGAGGCAGTGAACAGAATATGCACCAGCGCAATTTTGGCGTTAGTGCACCTGTGCATTGTTTTTTGCTGAGCAGTCCCTTGTGTGAAACAGGAAAAATTTGGATACTGTTTATGCGTACAGTATAAGCGTCAAGGAGCGCACGATGTCAGAGAAGCCCCCCGAAACAGCACCCGTTTGCCCAGCTCAGCGCCTAGCGATCAGAGTTTCCAATATAATCAATGCCCCAAAAGCGCAGATTGACCGTCGCGCCACTATCCACAGGCTGGATACTGACCCGGAAAATGCCTGGCTTGGAATGGTTGAAACTCTCGCGGAAATTAACGAATTAGTTCTTATTCGAAACGACGACGGCACTATCACCGTTGAGTGGGGGCCGACTGCAGCCCAGGTGAACCCGAACGTGGAACACGAGCCGCTGATTCGAATGGAGAAGGCCAGGGCCTGAACGCTTAGACTTTCCGGCCCGCCGATCAGCGGCAGATGGCGGCCTGTACAGGCCGCCTACAGCAGGTTGGCGTTCCAGACCATTAATACTTTAGCCATGATGTAAATGTCTTCTCGGAGCACTACTCGGTCTTTGTGCCGTGGATTATCCGAAATCATCTCCAGCCGCTCCGGATCAACTGCTTGCACGCGCTTGACGTAAAGCATGTCATCCCAAGCCAGCAGGTAGACCCCGTCGCCGACAAATTCGCGAATGCTCACGTCTACAATGAGCGGATCCCGGTGCCTGATAGTGGGCTCCATGGATGAGCCCCACCCATGCACGATTTTCAGGTGATTGAAATCGCTGTATTGCACGCCTAAATCGCGTAGATGCTGCTGACTGACCTTCACGTCGTGCAACACTTCCGGGTAGTCAGGGGGAACCTGTCCACCGCCCATCGCGGCGCGGATATCGTAAAGCGCAATGCTGATCTCGTCCCCCGGCTCAGGTGCCCGCAGGTAATCCCCTGACAGGGCATCACTGATCCTGGCTTCTGCCGTTTCTTTCGCCACTGCTGCAATCCGCGCCTTGGCCTCGGGGGCCAAGCCTTTTCCATGCTTGGAAAGCATCTTGCTCACCAGATCCAGGGTGGACGTGGATGTGCGATCGAAATCCGTTCGGCCGCCGCCAGGGAGGGGCTGATGGCCGCGCAGCTGGTCCGTGCTGACTCCAAAGAAATCAGCTAAGGGGCGCACCTGCTTATCCGTCGGCTCCTTGATGCCCTTTGGGGCTGAAGGTTTGAGAATGCGGGAAATAGTTGATTGACCCACGCCGGTCTTCCGGGCCAGGTCGGCCTGAGAGACATCGCTCGCCGTCATCAGCTGTGCAAGGACTTTATCTATAGATTTATGCATGAGTGCAATGGTGTCCATCCTAAGTGCATATCTCAAGAGCAGATGCATTGACAGCTATGCACCAGTGCAAGAGAATGTGCATAATCTATAAGGAACGGCCCGTGGCAACCACTGATTTGTCCAGGAAATTGGATGACCTTCTCGGCTCAAGCCTGATCTACGAGGCCGTTGCCGGGCACGCTAAATGCGACGCCTCGACCGTCTTTCGTATCAGGCAAGGACAGCTCACAAACCCCAGCTACAGCGTGGGTAAGGCCATCGACGACCTCCACGGTGAGCTGCTCGCCTCCGGGAAGCGCCTGCGGAGGGACTCGGCAGCGGGGCCATGAAAAAGGGTGGACCGCCAGCGTTGCGCCAGCAGCCGCGCGGTTTATTCGTTGATTTATCCAGCGCCCGGACAGCGGGCATGAAAACCCGGGATGACGCCCCAGCTTCTTCACAACACAGCGATGAGGTTCGATTATGCCGCCGCCAAAGCATGATGTGCAGGGCAGGGCGCCCGTGCCACGAAAGGCGAGCCATGAAAACGTGGCGCGCACGATGTCTTCTCGAGAGATTGCCCAACTCACCGGCAGCTCGCACGAAAATGTACTGAAAACCATTCGGGCATTGATCAAAAGGGGGATTGTTTCCCCTAACGAGGCCCCCTATACCCACGCCCAGAACGGCCAGACCTATCCGGAATTTCTGCTGAACTACCGCGACACGATGGTGGTGGTGTCTGGCTACAGCGTGGAGCTCCGCGCCAAGATCATTGATCACTGGCAAGACCTCGAAGCCTGGCAGGCTGGTGTGCTGCAAATCCCTTCGAACTACGCCGAGGCCCTTCGCCTGGCTGCCGAGCAGGTGGAGCGCAACTTGCTGCTGCAACAGCAGATTGCCCAGCAAGCGCCGAAGGTCGCGGCAATCAAACGCCTCGCCGGCGCACAAGGCGCCATTTGCATTACCGACGCGGCCAAGCAGCTGCAGCTGGCCCCCAGTTCGCTGTTTGCGTGGCTGCAGGAATACCGGTGGATCTTCCGCCGCAAAGGCTCCAAGCGTTGGATCGGCTATCAGCCCCGCATCCACGCCGGCTGGATCATTCACAAGGTGACCGCCTTAAAGCCCGACCTCGAGACCGGTGCCGAGCATGCGGCATTTGACCTCTTGATCACGCCCCGCGGCCTGGCCGTGCTGGCCGAGAAAGTCCCAGGAGCGAAGCTGTGAGCGTTCAAGCCATGTCCTGGGCGCTCGCCCTTCCAAAATCCGCTCTGGCCGATTCGAGCGCACGCCATGTGCTGCTTTGCCTGGCGAACTATGCCGGCAGCGACGGCAAGGGCGCTTTCCCCTCGGCAGCCACGCTCAGCGATGACACTGGTCTGTCCGAGCGCACTGTGCGTTACAAGCTCGATTCGCTGGAAACGGCGGGCCTGATCATGCGTGGTAACCAGGCCATTGCCGCTGTGTACATCGACCGTCACGATCGCCGGCCTGTCGTGTATGACCTTGCTCTTAAGCGGGGTGCAAATCCTGCACCCCGTTCGGAACGGGGTGCAAATGACGACACGGGGTGCAGCCAGCATCAGAGCGGGGTGCAAACTTCGGCAGAGCGGGGTGCAGCCACTGCACCTAATACGTCACTGATCCATCAAGTAACCGAAGAGCAGCAGCTGCGCGAGGAGTGTGATCGCCAAGACCGGGCTGCGCTCGAGCCCCAGCCCGCTGCCAACCGCTTCGCCATGTTCGCTGCCTGGGCGCCGGACGCCGAAGCCCTGACCGCCCAGGCGACCATCGCCGCTGTGCCACTGGCCTCGATCACTGACGCCGCCATTCGGAGCTTCAAGGGTTTCTTCGTGGCCAAGCCCACCACACGGGATTCGGCGGGTGGCTGGTGCTACCGCCTGGTCACCTGGGTGAAGCGTGAGCGGGTGAAGGCAGCCGCCTCGGGCACGGTTCCTGATTTCGACGACACCAGCTGGGCAAATGACTTGGGGGATTTGTGATGCAGCCCGTAACCACGCTAATCACCAGTATGCCCCTTGCCCCGCAGCGCTCGGTGCGCCCGGCCAGCGCCGAGCCAGGCCCGGTGCTCACGGCGCACACCTACAAGCCCGCGCCCAAGCAGATCGACGCCGCTGCGGCGAAGGTTATCAACACACTCTTTCGCGAACTGCAGGTGATCTTCACCGGCTGGCGCCAGGCGTGGCCCGACGACGATGCGATCAAGGCTGCCAAGGCAACCTGGACCAAGGCGTTCATGGAGGAGGGCATTACGACCATCGAGCAGGTGCGCTTCGGTGTGCAGGCTTGCCGCCGGCTGGAGCAAGACTTCGTACCGAGCCCGGGGCGTTTCATCGGGATGTGCCGGCCGACACCGGAAAGCCTGGGGTTGCCCTCGATGGCTGTGGCCTATCGCGAAGCCACGCGCAACGCTCATCCCAGCATGGCTGGGCAGGGTGGGTGGTCGCACGCTGCGGTGTATCACGCCGCTGGCGAGACCGGCTTTTTCGAGCTGAGCAACTTGCCCGCCGAGAAGAGCCGTGCCTTGTTCGAGCGCAACTACCAGATCGCCGTGCGGGCGGTACTGGCCGGCGAGCCGCTGCGCAAGATGCCGCTGGCGCTACCCGCCCAGGTGTCGGTGAGCACGCCAGAGGTAGGGCGGGCTGCCTTGGCCGCGCTGCGCAAAAGCCGGGCTGCACCTGCCCATGAGTAACGCCGCGCAAGAGTTCCATGCCTGGTGGGCTAGACAGCCTTTCAACGCCCTGTTCGAGGAGTTCAAGCAGCAGATGTGCAACGTGTGGGTAGCGAGCAGGGCGCAGTACGTGGTGCGCCTCGACCTGGGCGAGTCGCCCGCCAGCATGGCGCGCGAGATTCAGAAGGGCGACCTGCGATGGCCTGCTGGGAAAGCGCTGCGGACTCAAGGGTCCGTGCCACCTGACGGGCTTTGGCGCGATGACGACAACTTGCTGGCCATGTTCAAGGCTGGTCGCGATGGGCTTGCCGATGCCCAGGGCGTAGACGACAGCATCTTCGCTACTCAAATTCGGCTCAGCGAAGAAATCATGAACGGCGGCGCTGTGCGCGTCCGCATCGAAGCATTAGCGGGGGAAGCAGCATGAAATTGAACAGCGCACGCCAGGCCTGGCACGACTGCGCCTATAACCCAAGCCGGGGAGGGCTGTCCGGGCTCGCCGAGCGAAGCGTACTCGGTACCGCGGTGCAAACCACCGACCGGGGCGTCACGGCCGACCACGCCATGCACAACACATTAGCCGGTTGGGTGCAGTCCGCTATCGCCAAGCTTCACCCGCAAGTTCAGGTGTTCGGTGAGTTCATGTATGGCGCCCGGAGCTGCGACGACATCCGCGAGGCGGCCGAAGAAGTGATCTTTCGCATGGTGCAGGCGAAGTCGCCGCGCATGACCGCGGCCAAGCGCGAGAAGTTGGAATGGGTAGTGAAAGGCGTTATGCGTAGGTACCGCTACATGCACCAGGGCGGGCAGTCGGCTAACGCCGATCCATTGGCCAAGCCGGAGGCATTTCGCGCCTGGCTGTGGGAGGAGTTCGGGGTACAGCTCGAGTCGACCAATTGGGATCGCGATTGGGGTAGTGCTGTAACGCTTATCTTCGAATGCTGCGAGGACCTGGATAGGCTGGCGCTGAGCCCCGTGGCAGCCGTTATTTACAAAATGAAATCTGCTGCTTGACTTCCCGTGCGGCTGAGGGTAATGTTTCCCCATCGTTAGGGTTTCGCCTCCGTTCTGGCAAACCTAAATAAAAACCCAAGTTCGCTTGGGTTTTTTTATGCCTACGAAAAAAGCCCCGGAATTCGGGGCTTCGTCGTTTCTGGCGCATACAAAGAGAGGGCGGCTCCAAAGGGTGCTGTAACACCTAATGGAGCCGCCAGATCGCAGAACCAGCCTGCAAGCCGGCCAAGGCCCTCACTGCTCGCGCGAGCGGGGCGGAGCCTAGCAGATTCGAAAGGGCTTTGCAGATGTTGAAAGACTGCCGATGCGGTGCATGTAAGAAATTGCTCGCCAGAGTGGGCGAGTGCAGTGAACTCCAGATCAAATGTTCCCGGTGCGGAACGTTGAATCATGTGAAGGCCCCTGAGCCTCGGGTGATCGCCAATGAGCGAACTAGCGCGGAAACAGACCGTGCAAACGCTCCCTGACATCGAACGAGGTTGAAAATGAAACTACCTAAAAAGCTCCTGCTATCCACTGTGCTGTTGTCGTCCTTTGCATCCGTGAATTCCTGGGCGGATACCGCCATGTCCTGGAACCTGGCCAGGGATATGTATCTGATGACAGTAGCCGCCCCCGCAAACTCTCCTTGGGCCTTCCTGGAAAATAAATCCGGGGTGAACGCTTCTGCCAACTACACGCCTTTCCCGACCTTCGTCGCGGATCAGTGCAACGGCAACCCGTCGACCTGCTGGAAAGACGATGCAGGTGGCGCGTGGACCGGCATTCCGAAAAAGGACTACACCTTCACCGGATCCGGCACCAGCTTTGTTTTCAAACAAGGTGATGTGATCACGCACCCATGGAGCAACGCGCAAACCATCTTCCGCTGGGCCAGCCCAGTTGCAGGGAACATCAATGCCCTGGGCCGTATCAACGACCTGCACAACGCTTGTGGGGATGGCATCAACTGGTCGATTAACCTGGAAGACACGGTCCTGCAGTCTGGCAGCATAGCGAACGGCGGCAGCACCACGTTCTCGCTGAACAACGTTGCAGTGACGACGACCTCCAAGCTCTATCTGGTCATCGACAAGAAGGGCAACAACAGCTGTGATGCGACTAGTTTGGATTTATTGATTACCCGTTAGTAGCTTTCCTGAACAGGCTCAGGATCACCCGCTATGGCATGACCCGTGAAGGCCCCGAGCCTCGAGCCAACGCCTCCGAGCGTAAGAAGCAGCAGCCAGACTGCCCATTATTTCTATCGACTCGAGGCATTTGCGAATGGCTAACTCCAGCACCGGTATCAACTCGCTTACCAACATTCCGCTCCTGGGCATCAACCTGGGCTCGCAGGCAAACGCTCGCCAGATCGTTCCGGGTGAAGCCGGCACGCACTATTTCTGGCCTACCCGCGACACCATCAGCCTGTGGGTAAAGCAGCGTGGGGTTCGCCTGATCCGCTTCCCTTTCGAGGTGCAGCGCGCTATCAACCTGACCAATGAAGGGTTGCCTGGGCAGGGCGCTAGCCTGGACACCACTTTCGTGAGCAAGTGGAAGGAACTGCTGGGCTGGATTCGAGACGACTCGAATGGTGAGGCGAAGATCATTCCTGATCCGCACCACTACATGCGCTTGATGCGTTTCGAAACGGCAAACGGCAAGCTGACGGGCCGCCTATTACCTGCCAACGAAGCCGGCAATCAGGGTAACCGCTGGAAAGCCACCGAGCCCGTGCTGATCAACGACAACAACAGTATCAGTGGCGCCGCATGGTCAGCGGTTCACCTGGCGAATTTCCATCAGAAGCTGGTGCAGTCCTGCGACGATCCGATGGTGTTGGGCTGGGGCCTGGGTAACGAGCCGTACGCGCAACCTAATACCGCAGCAACCGACTACATCACACTGGATGGGATGAAGACGCTGTACATCAACACGATGAACACGGTGCTGAAGTACCTTCGTAACAGCTCGAAAAAGCCCGTATTCATTTGCGGCCTGCAATACGCCAGCGCCCGCAACTGGGCTACCTACTCGGCAGAGCTGCAAGCCCAGATCGTTGACCCAGCCAATTCCATCGTGTGGGAAGTACATGGCTATGGTGACATAGACGGCGGCTCCAGCGGTGCCTACATCGGCGACAACACCCAGATCAAGGCTGACATCTTTACAAGCGCGAGCTACGGTATTTTCGCGCCGATGTTCACCTATGCCAGCAACAACAAAATGGCGACCTATATAGGTGAAGTTGGGATTCCCAGCACTGACGCGGCGCGGGTGGCATTGAAGAACCTGCTGGATCGCCTTATCACCGAGAAGGTGCCGGCGACTCTGTGGATCACCGGGCCAGGATCGGACACCGAACAAATGAGCCTGGAACGGCCCGACCAGGCCGCCACGGTTTCGCTAGTAACGCCGTACTTTGCGAAGCGCCTGAGTCACTGGAACTATTCGGCCTCTTAAACTGGCAAGCGCGGCGGCGACTGTTTCGTCGCTGCCGCGTCAAGGCGAGGTATGGCCTTGCCCTGAGCTGCCAGCCCTTCCAGCGTGATGAGCGTGACCTCTACCGTTCTCCTCGTATTGTCCTGATTGGCGGGGCTTTTCAGGGGGCGGACGGTGCTGGGCGTAACCGTATGCTTAACAGATGACGGCATCCCGTGATGCGATCCAGATACCGCCCTCAGCCTCAAGCTCCTTTATCAGTTGCTTGCTTTGCACCTCCATCCCCAATGATGTTGATGGAGAAATATAACCCTAGGCGCATGACCGCGCGACGAAGATGCGCCCAGGCGCATGAACAGTCGCGAGGCTGCGGCGTGTGAGGACCAGTCCTGTGGGCGAACTCATTCCGCTGGCCTTGGCCTGGAGCCAGTTCGGCCTGCTGGGGATGCTCGGCGGCCTGGTCAGCTACTTCTACCCGCCGTCGACCGAGATGCGCTTCTCCTGGAAGCTATTCGTCTCCAAGCTGGTGATCTCGTTTTTTGTGGGCAAGGTCGCCGGCGAATTCATCGCCGCGGACAACCAGTTCAAGTCCGGCTACATCATGCTGTTGGGATTCTTCGCCTACCCAGTCCTGGGCGTACTTGAAATCAAGGTCAAGGCCTGGGTGGAAAACTTCAATCCACCGGGAACGCGATGATGCTGCTCATATCCCTGGCCGCACTTGTGGCCTACCTGCTTGTAATGCTTCGGTGCATCGCTTTCGCAATTGACACCACTGAGCGCCGCCAGGCCGATAACGCCGAGGTGGGATACATCCTCGGCGCCTCGCTGCTTTTCCTCACGTCCTACGTTTGCCTGTGGGTTTTCGAACCATGGAAGCTGACCAGTAACAGCACATACAGCGCTATGTTCGTAGGCTTCACCATCTTCAACGCCGCGTACTTCTTCCGCAGGGTCGGTGCTCTCATCGTAGGGCGCAACCGCAGGAGGGGGCCCCGCCGCGCTGAGAGGGCACATGAATGACTATTGCCAAAGGCTTTGCGCGCTGGATCTTTGCCGGCCTGATCGTTTTCATCATGGGCAACGGGCTGGGCTACATCGGCCGGACTTATGAATGCCGGAGCGACCGGGTGCGTATCTACGTTGCCGCGCCCGGGTATGAAGCGCCGCGGGATGAACTCCCTCGGAAACTTTATGCCATGCAGGTCACACGCTGCACCCTGCCCGAACAATGGGGTGGGGATCGGGAGCCGCTGGAGGGGTATCCATGAACGGCGGCGCAGGATGCGAACTCGTGCGTTATCACGTGACAAAGGCTGCTCGCTTCATCCATGGCAAACCCACCAGACTTGTACGCGACGGCACACTACCGGACGCCATCCGTGCCAGCCATAACGATGAAGCCATACGTTGTGGAAACCTAGTGTTCGTAAAGCGCCAAATCGCAAGCGTTAGCCAGCCTGTTGGTTGAGACACCCCCTTTCCATGAACCCGCTTCGGCGGGTTTTTTATTGCCTGGCGAAACCATGAAAATCAATCCTGTGGTGCTGCAACTGCAGCAATGGTGCCCCGTGTTCGCGGGCCGGGTGGCCGGCGGCGTCGACTTCGATGCGGCCAGGGCCAGCCATCAGGTGGACCCTCCCGGCGCATTCGTGATCGCCACCGGCGACCATGCCAGCGACAACGACCTGGCCAACAGCATTCGCCAGAACATCAGCGACGGCTTTGATGTGATGGTCATTCTCGACGCCACGGAGCAAGGCGCGCAGTTGGCCGCGGATGTACTGCACGACATCCGCGCTCAACTCTGGCGAGCGTTGGTGGGGTGGAAGCCTGCGGCCGAGTACGACCCCATTACCTATGCAGGCGGCGTTCTGGTGCAGATCGACCGCGCGCTGGTGATCTACCGCTACTCCTTCGCCAGCATCTTCCAACTGGGCCGCAATACCGATACCGACCCCGCCGAAACCTGGCAGGAGTTGGAGCAGGACGGCCTGCCAAGGCTGGAGGGCTTCGACATCAATGTCGACTGCCTCGATCCAGCCGATCACAACCTTAAACACCCTGGCCCTGACGGGCGCATTGAAGTTCAACTGAAAGAGGATCTGCCATGAACCGCATTACCGTGGTACCGGCCAAAGGCCGCGCGGTACCGGACCCGGAAACCGGGGAGTTGCTGCCAGCCGAAGGGCGCGACGTTCCGGACGATATTTACTGGCGGCGCCGTCTGCTCGATGGCGACGTTGTAACCCCCACCCCGATCGCGAAAGAGGCCCAGAGCAAATGAGCGTAGGATTCCAACAAATTCCGCAAGACATCCGCGTGCCGCTGTTTTACGCGGAAATGGACAACTCGATGGCGAACAGCGCGACCAGCGCGCTGCGGCGGCTGATCGTGGCCCAGGTCAACGACGGCGCTACCGCCGACGAGATCGGCAAGCTGGTGCTGGTGTCCAGCCCCGCCCACGCCAAGACCATCGGCGGCCAAGGTTCGATGCTGGCGGCCATGTATGACACCTGGCGGCAGAACGACCCCGTGGGCGAAATCTGGTGCTTGCCGCTGAAGAACACAACCGGTTCAGTCGCTTCGGGCAAGGTGACCTTCACCGGGACTGCCACCGAGGCCGGGCTGGTCAATCTCTATGTGGGCGGGGTACGTATTCAGGCCAGCGTCGCTTCGGGCAACGCGGCCGCAGCGGCTGCCTCGGCCTTGGCGACGAAGATCAACGCCGCGGCGGACCTTCCGGTAACTGCGGCCGCTGCTGCCGGCGTGGTCACGCTCACTGCCAAGTGGACCGGCGACTCAGCCAACGACATCGGCCTGGTGCTGAACCGCCTGGGCAAGAGCAACGGCGAGGCTACCCCTGCAGGGCTCACGGTGGCGATCACCGCCATGGCCGGCGGTGCCGGCACGCCGGATGCGACAGCTGCGCTGGCCACCTTGGGCGATGCGCCGTTCGAGTTCATCTGTGTGCCCTGGGCAGACACCACCACGCTCGATGCCTGGAAAGCGGCGATGGCCGACATCAGCGGGCGCTGGTCCTGGGCCAAGCAGCTTTACGGCCATGTGTTCGGTGCGCTGCGCGGTACGTTGGGCGCCCTGGTAGCCGCCGGGCAGGCGCGCAATGACCAGCACGTGACCATCTTTGGTTTCGAAGCGGGCGTGCCTCAGCCGTTCTGGCGCGTTGCCGCGGCTGCCGCTGCCCGTCAGGCGGTGTTCATCTCTGCCGACGCCAGCCGCCCGACCCAGACTGGTGCGCTGGTGGGTATCGATCCCGCCCCCGAGGGCAGCCGGTTCACGCTCACCGAGTCGCAATCCCTGCTGCAATACGGCATCGCCACGCTGTATTACGAAGGTGGCTACCTGCGCATTCAGCGCGCAATCACCACCTATCAGAAGAACGCCTACGGCCAGGCAGATGATTCGTACCTGGACAGTGAAACGATGCACCAGAGCGCGTACATCGTGCGCCGGCTCAAGGGCATCATCACCAGCAAGTACGGCCGCCACAAGCTGGCCAATGACGGCACGCAGTTCGGCGACGGCCAGCCCATCGTCACCCCGAACGTGATCCGCGGCGAGCTGATCAGCGAATACGGGAACCTCGAACGCGACGGCCACGTGGAAAACTCGGCGCTGTTCGCCAAGTACTTGATCGTCGAGCGCGATAGCAAGAACCCAGCTCGGGTGAACGTGCTGTACCCACCGGACTACGTGAACGGGTTGCGCATCTTCGCGTTGCTCAACCAGTTCCGGCTGCAATACACCGCTGACGCAGCGTAACGCTGTTCCATTATCCAGGCCCGCCGCACGCGGGCTTTTTCGTTTGGAGGCCCAGCTATGGGGCAGAAAGTTGCAGGTACCTGCTACGTCAAGGTTGACGGTACGCAGTTGACCCTTAAAGGCGGCGCTGAAGCGCCGCTGATGGACAAGACCCGGGAAACGGTTGTGCCCGGGTTTTTCAAGGAAGAGGACAAGGCGCCGTTCGTGAAAATCACCCCGCTGCTCACGTCGGGCTTTCCGCTTCAAAAGCTAGTGGAAGGTACCGACATGACCGTCACCGTGGAATTCAAAAGCGGCAGGGTCTACACGCTCTCCGGCGCTTACCTGGTGGCCCAGCCCACCGGCAAGGGCGACGAAGGCACCACTGAATTGCAGTTCGATGGCATCAAGGGGGTATGGTCGTGAGTGAGGAAACCCAAGCAATCACCGCGAGTGATTCGTTCAGGCTGAGCGCCCCTATTCAGGCGCACGGCGAGCAGCTGTCTGAGCTTACGCTGCGCCGGCCGACGCCGCAGGAGGCCCGGGCTATCAAAGTGCTGCCCTACAAGGTCGACAAGGATGAAGCCATCAGCCTGGATCTCGATGCGGCGGCCAAATACATCTCGGTATGCGCGGGCATCCCCCCCTCCTCGGTTAACCAGCTGGATCTCGCCGACCTGAACACCCTGGCTTGGCAAGTCGCAGGTTTTTTCATGATGCCGGCATCGGGGACGTTGAAGGCCTGATCGAGCTGGCCTACGACCTGGCCTACTTCTGGAAGGTTGATCCCGAACAGATCATGGCCAGGCCGCTAGGCATTTTCCTCGAGTCGCTGGCCCAGGCTCAGCGCATTAACCGAACGTTGCAGGTGGACTGATGGCAGACAATTTTCAGCTTACGACGCTGATCACCGGCGTCGACAAGCTGTCGCCGACCCTGGCTAGCATCCGCAAGAACGTGTCCAAGTTTCGCGAGGAGCTGGAAAGCACGGGTTTGGGCAAGGTGGGCTTCAGCGACCTGATCACCCGTGCTCCCTTGGCCGCTCCGCTGATTGCAGGGGCCAAGGCCGCCATCCAGTTCGAATCCGCGATGGCCGATTTGCACAAGGTGGTCAACTTCGATAACCCGACACAGTTTGCCCAAATGGGGGACGACATTGGCAAACTGTCCGAGAAACTCCCGATGACCGCCAACGATATCGCCAAGCTCGTTGCGGCCGGGGGGCAGGCTGGCATCGCGCGTGGCGAGCTGCTGGGCTTCGCGGAAGATGCCGTAAAGGTGGGCATCGCCTTCGGCCAAACAGCCGAGCAAAGCGGCGATATGATGGCCAGGTGGCGGACCTCCTTCAAAATGACCCAGGCTGATGTGGTGGGCCTCGCTGACCGTATCAACTACTTGGGCAGTACCGGGGGCGCCAACACCCGGCAGATTTCGGACGTCGTGACGCGTGTGGGTCCGCTGGGCAAGGCTGCCGGTCCGGCGACTGGGCAGATCGCGGCGATGGGCGCAACGATGGTCGGTGCGGGTGTTGAGCAAGACGTCGCGGCCACGGGCATCAAAAACTTCATGCTCGCCATGACCCAAGGATCTGCCGCCACGAAGAGCCAAGCGCAGGCATTCAAGGCACTGCGGTTGGACGCCGAGCAGGTCGCCCATGCCATGCAGACCGATGCTCAAGGAACGATCCTGGACCTTTTGAATCGAGTCGGCGGCGTGGAAGGGGCCAAACAAGCCGGAGTGTTGGGCTCCCTGTTTGGCACCGAGTCTGTCACTGCCGTCGCCTCGCTTTTGGCGAACCTTGAGCTGCTCAAGCGCAATCTGAATAACGTCGGTGACGCTTCCCAGTACGCCGGCTCGGTGGATAGGGAATACGCCTCCCGCGCCGGTACCACCGAGCACAATCTGACGCTTCTGCGTAACAGTGTTGCCAGTGTGGTTAGGGCCATGGGCACGGCGTTGTTGCCCGGCATCAATGAGGTAGTGAACTCGCTTCAACCATGGATCAGCCACGTTGCGGAATTAACCCAGGCCAATCCTGCCTTGGTCAGGGGCATCACCGCCGCCAGCATCGCCTTCACGGCCATGCGGGTCGCGGTGGTGGCGGCTACGGTCGCCGCTCAAGTCATGGGCGTGGCCTTCGCCGCGACCCCCATTGGGCTGATCGCCGTTGGCATGGCGGCCGCCGCGGGCCTCATCATCGCCAACTGGGACAAAGTCGGCCCATTCTTCGAAGCGTTTTGGGAGCTGATCAAGGCCTACAGCGTGCCGGTGTGGGATCTGCTGAAGCAGATGTTCGCCTGGTCACCGCTCGGGATGATCGTGAGGAACTGGGAGCCAATCGTTGGCTTCATTCAGGGATTGCTCGACAAAGTGAAGCCGATCCTCAAGGCGATCGGTATAGATGCGGGCGAGGGCGGCACGCTCGCTGAGCGGGTACAGGCGATGGCCGATGCCCGGAACCTGCGCAACGCCGGGCCCCTGAGCGGCGACGGCTCGATGGTTCGCGCCGGAGCGCCTGGGGCTGCTTTGCAGCGCCAGCAGCAGTTGAATCTGGCCACCGGCGTGCCCGCAACCAGCGAGCTGCTGAACCGGCCCAATTTACCGGCACCGGGGAGCTTGCTCATCAGTGGCGCTGGCAAGGCTCAGCTCGACGGGGCCTTGGTCGTGCGGTTCGAGAACGCGCCCCCTGGCCTTCGGCCGCAACCAGCCCAGACCAACCAGCCGGGCCTGAAAGTCACCACTAACGTCGGTTACCGAACCCTCTCCGGAGCACCATAAATGGCAGATACCTGGCGTGAGCAGCTGCTGCCCGCGTCCTTCCGAGGCGAGACGTTCCTCATTGAGGACACCTCGGTCCCGGTTGGCCGCAAGGTGCAACTGCATGAATACCCCAAGCGGGACAAAGCCTACGCCGAGCAGATGGGCAAAGTGGCCCGCGTGCACAAGGTTCGGGCGTTCATCATCGGTGCCGACTGCTTCGAGCGCCGCGACAAATTGCTGAAGGCGCTGGAAACCGAAGGAGAGGGCACCTTGGTGCATCCCTGGCTGGGGCAGCTGTCCGTAGTTCCGGGCCAATGCGAGATGTCACACAGCCGCCGCGAAGGCGGCATGGTCACTTTTGACCTGACGTTCTACCCGGGTAATGCGCCGCTCAATCCGTCGGTGAAGGCCAATACCGCCCGCTTGGTGGCGCAGACATCCGCCAGCTACTGGAGCGGTGCCCTGGACCGTTATAAAGCTGCCATGGCGAAGGTCGATGCGGCGCGGATCAACCTGGTTGGCCTACAGAATCGCCTGAGCGGGGTGTTCCTCGTGATCGGCAGCCAGTTCTCGCCGCTCACTGGTGCGGTCGGGTCGATCAATGCAATGGCGCAGAGCCTCAAGAATTCGCCGGGCTCCCTGTCCAGCCTGTTCAGCGGCTACTTCAGTGACCTGCGCCTCTCGTCGTTGACGTCCGGCAGCTCGGGCAAGAGCACCAGCGCTGGCGCCGCGGCGTTCAACAACTACAGCAGCGCGGTGGCCACTGTCTCCAGCCAGGCCGAGGGTGCAGCGAGCATCAATTCGGTCGGCTCATCCAGCGGCGCGGATACCACCGCAGCCGCGCAGGCCTTGGCCAACTTGGTGCAGGACGCCTTGCTGGTTCAGGCCACGGCCACCGTGGCACAAATGCCCGTGGTTACCCCGCCTGCGGCCGACGAGACCACCGCTTCGCTGGAGCAGCAAACCATCGCTCCGGTGGAGCGTGCCGAAGTACCGGTCGCCAATGATGTGATCGCCGCCCGTGATGCGTTGGACGATGCCTTCTGGCAGGCATCGCTCAAGGCTGATGCCACCTATTACCCGGTGATCAACGCTGCCCGGCAGCAGGTCATCCGGCACCTTAGCGCCGTGGCGGCGTCGGGCGTGCAGTTGGTCACCGTGACACCGCTGCAAACCCTGCCTGCGTTGGTGCTGGCGTACCGGCGCTTTGGCGATGCCACTCGCGAGGGGGAAGTCATCCAACGCAACAAGATCACGCATCCCGGCTTTGTGCCGGCGTTGCCTTTGCAAGTCGCCCGGGAGTAATACCGCATGTCCGATCCCTCGACGGCCGTGATCCTGACCGTCGACGGTCTGGACTATTCCGGCTGGACATCCGTGGAAATCAGCGCAGGCCTGGAACGTCAGGCGCGCAGCTTCAACATTGGCATTACCTGGAAGTGGCCCGGGCAGAATGTGTTGCGCCCGGTGAAGCAGGGCGCTCGCTGCGAGGTGCGCATCGGCGGCGACCTGGTGGTGACGGGCTGGGTGGATGCCACGCCGATCAGCTACAACCACGAAAAGGTCACCACGTCGATCACCGGCCGCTCGCTGACTGCTGACCTGGTCGATTGTGGTGCTATCAACAAGCCCAGCCAGTGGAAGGGTCTGGGCGTGCAGAAAATCGTCCAGGCCATTGCTGGGGAGTATGACCTCAGCGTCATAAGCGAGATCGCCACCACCGGCAGCCTGGCCGACCACACCATCGAACCCGGCGAAACCGCGTTCGAATCCATTGACCGGCTGCTGACGCTCTACCGGATATTGAGCACCGATAATGCCCGCGGCCAAGTGGTGCTGGCCGAGGTGGGCAGCGCCGGCCGTGCCGCTGAGTCGCTCGAGCTAGGGCGCAATGTGCTGACCGGCGATGCGCCGCTCGACTTTTCCCGGGTGTTTTCCGAATACCGGGTGATCGGGCAGCGCTCGGGCAGCGACAAGGATTTTGGCCAGACCATCACCGAAGTCCACGGCTCGGTCAGCGACCCACGCATTGCCCGCAAGCGGGTGAAAGTCATCCATCAAAGCGGCCAGCTTAGCGACAAGCTGGCGGCCGACCGGGCCAATTGGGAGCGCGGTACTGCCCTGGGCAAAGTATTCGAAACCACTTACACGGTGCAGGGCTGGCGCCAGGCGAACGGGGCGCTTTGGCTGCCCAACACCCTCGTTCGTGTCATCGACCCACTGCTCGGGTTTGATCGCGACATGCTGATTGCCGAAGTGACCTACCAGCTGACAGAGCAAGGCACCCTGTGTCGTCTGCGTGTCGGCCCGCCCGAAGGCTACCTGCAAGAGCCGGACGCTCCCACGAACACTGCGAAGTGAAGAAGCACGACGGCTTCGAATGCCTATTGCCCGCAACCTGGAAAGACACATGACTCGACTGATGAACATGCTCACCCGCGGCGTGGTGGCGCTGGCCAAGCCCACCACCAAGATGCAAGCCCTGCAGATGCGCCTCACTCACGGCGAAGTGAAAGACAGCATGGAACACCTGGAGCCCTACGGCTTCACCAGCTGCCCTCACGAAGGTGCCGAAGGGTTGGCGGCCTTCATGGGCGGGGATCGTTCCCATGGTGTAGTGGTGGTGGTCGCCGACCGCCGCTATCGGCTGACAGCTTTGCAAGCCGGCGAAGTGGCCATTTATACCGACGAGGGCGACAAGATCCACCTCAAACGGGGCCGGATCATCGACATCGAGACGGGCACGCTGAACATCCGCGCGGCGACGGCCGTGAACATCGACGCCCCGGTCATCAACCAGACCGGCCGGATCGTAAGCCAGGGTGACCAAGTCGCCGGCGGCGTCAGCCAGATCAACCACCTGCACGCGGGCGTGAAGCAGGGCACCGACCAGAGCGGCGCGCCTATCCCAGGGGGTGGTGCGTGACCGTGATCACCTTCGACGATCAGGAAACCAGCCTTCGGCGCGCGGTGGAAATCAGCTGGTTCACGTGGCGCCGGGCCAAACCGGGCGACCTGCTCGACGACGACGAGCGCTACGGCTGGTGGGGGGACAGCTTCCCGCTGGTGGCCAATGACCGCATCGGCTCGCGGTTGTGGCTGCTGCGTCGTCGCAAGTTGCTGCCGGAAACCATTAGTGCCGCCATCACCTACGCCCGCGAGGCCCTGCAATGGCTGCTCGATGATGGCCAAGTCCTCGACGTGCAGATCCTCACCGAGCGCGCCGGCGCCAACCGGCTGAACCTGGGTGCCGTGCTGACACTGCCTACGGGCGAGCGGCTGTCCCTATATCCCAACGAGAATTGGCAGGTGCTCTATGCCGTTTGAAACACCGTCCCTGCCCACGCTGATCAGCCGCACCGCGGCCGACCTGGCCAGCGAGGCATTACGCCAATCCGACGCCCAGGTCCTAGCCCGGGCCATCAGCGGCGCCGCCTACGGGCTGTATGGGTACATCGCCTGGGCCGCCAACCAGATACTTCCCGATACCGCCGACGAGGCCACGCTGGTGCGCGAGGCGCTGCTGCGGCTGGAAACGCCGCGCATCGATGCCACGCGCGCTAGCGGCACCGCTACCTTCCAGGCCGCCGCCGGCGCCGTGCTGGACGCCGACCAGGTGCTGCAGGCCAGCGATGGCCGGCAATATCGGGTGGCCACGGCAGTGACGACGAGCGCCGGCGCCAATACGGCCAACCTCGAAGCCGTGGCCGGTGGTGCGCTGGGCAACGCTGCTCAGGGCCAGATACTGAACCTGGTGCAGCCGGTGGTGGGCGTGGACGAAACCTTCACCGTGCTCGCGCCCGGGCTCACCGGCGGCACGGAACAGGAATCCATCGAATCGTTGCGCGCCCGGGTGGTGCGCAGCTACCGGGTCATTCCGCACGGCGGCGACGCCGACGATTACGTCACATGGGCGCTGGAATGCGCCGGGGTTACCCGGGCCTGGGCCGTGCCGAACTACATGGGACCGGGGACCGTGGCCGTGTTCTTCGTGCGCGACGGCGATCCCGACATCATCCCCGATGCCAATGAAATCGCTACGGTACTGGCCTATATCCGCGCCCGCGCGCCGGTGACCGCTGAGGTCTACGTGCTGGCACCGGCGCTGAAGGCAGTGAACTACACCATCAAGCTCACCCCAGACACCACCGCCGTGCGCGCCGCAGTGATCGCCGAGCTGGCGGACCTGCACGAGCGCGAGGCGGGCCTGGGTGAAAGCCTGCTGATCAGCCACATTCGCGAAGCCGTCAGCGGCGCCGAAGGGGAGACGGACAACGTGGTGGTGAGCCCGGCGGGCGATGTGCCAGCGGCGGCCAACCAACTCCTCACCCTGGGAGCCTTCACATGGCAGCAGTGAGGACAGCCGAGCAGTACCGAGCACAGCTGCAGGCGCTGTTGCCCATCGGGCCGGCATGGGACCCCGAGCGGGCGCCCGAGCTTGGTCTGGTTCTAGCGGGGATTGCCGCCGAGCTAGCCCGCATCGACGCCCGCGTGGTGGCGCTGTGCGGTGAAATGAACCCCGCCACGGTCAGCGAACTGGTGCCGGACTGGGAAGCGGTCATGGGCCTGCCCGACGCCTGCCTGGGCAGCTCGCCGTCATTCGGCGACCGGCAGCTCGCCGTGCAGCAGCGGCTCACCGCGGTGGGGGGACAGACCGCCGCCTACTTCGTGAGCATCGCCAAGGGCCAGGGCTACCCGAATGCCACCGTCACCCAGCACCGTACGCCCCGGTTCGGCAAGTCCCGGTTCGGGCGGGCGCACTTCGGCACCTGGGGTGCGCAGTTCATGTGGACCCTGAACACCGGTGGCCGCCAGCGGGTCGGCCGCCGCTTCGGCGCCAGCTACTGGGGCGAGCGTTTCGGCACCAACCCAGGCAGCGCCCTGGAGTGCCTGATTCAGCGCTACGCCCCAGCGCACACCCTTTCGCATATCAATTACAACTGAGGAAAGAACGTGGATTATCCCAAGAGCGTGCCCAATGTGGGACTGGTAGGCGGGAAGTTCGTCGACGAAAACGCGGCGAGTGGGGTTGTGGGGTCGCTGATTCCCTCGGCCTGGGGAAATGCCGTCACCGATGAAATGCTGGCAGTTATCCAGGCGGCCAATCTAACGCCAGCGGAGGGGCAGTCGGATCAACTGCTCACGGCCATTCGGCAAATCGATCAAACAGGCGCCGCCAGTTACGCTGTGGATACGGGCACCGCCAACACCTATAAAGCCGCTTACACCCCGAAAGTCACGGCGTTGGCTGATGGGCTGATACTGCGCTTCAAGGCCAAAACAGCTAATACAGGCGCGGCTACCTTTGCGCCGGATAGCGTGACTGCAAAGCCGATTATCTTGAGCGCGGGCGCGCCTCTGATTGGGGGGGAGATCACCGCGGCAGGTTTCATTACCGTTCAATACAGCTCCGCGCTCGATGCCTGGCTGTTGCTGAGCGCCACGGGCGGCAGTGCACAACAGGGCCGGCTGCTGCGTGTGTGGATCTTCGATGTCACCTCCACCTACTACCCAGCTGCGCAAGTCCGCAGGGTTGAAGTAGAGCTAGTGGGCGGCGGGGGCAGCGGCGCTGGCTCGGCGGCGCTTAGCAGCGGAAACGCCAGCGTGGGCGGTGGTGGAGGGGCGGGCGGCTATGCCCATTCGCTGCTCGACGTAACCGACACCATGCGCGCGACGGGCGTGCCGATCACCATCGGCGCCGGTGGCGCTGGGAGTCAGGCAGGCGGCAATGTCGGTGGCACCTCCTCATTCGGCACATACCTTTCTGCATTGGGTGGGACTGGCGGTACGCGCACGGTGTCGGCAAGCACAAACCTCTTCGTCAGCTCCGCTGGCGTGGGCGGGCGCGCCGCTGCTGACGGAGTGTTTCCAAGCTGTGCTGGTGAAGATGGCGCGTATGGCGAGAACAACCCGTATCAGGGCACTGCAAGCCATGGTGGCGCAGGCGGCCGGTCGGCAATGGGTTACGGCGGCGTAGCCCAATCGGTCAACTCCAATGGTAACGACGGCAGCCGGGGCGGTGGTGGCAGCGGCGTTTATTCGGTTTCCACGACGACAGCCTACAACAGCGGCAAAGGCGGCAACGGTTGCTGCGTGATCCGGGAGTATTACTGATGACTCATTACGCACGCGTCGAGAACGGCCTAGTCGCCGAGCTGTTCGAAACAGACGCCGATATCTCCACCTTGTTTCACCCTGACCTGGTGTGGGTGAGCTGTGAAGGCGTCGACGGCGTCGATATTGGCTGGACCTATGCCAAGAAAAAGTTCGCAGCCCCCCAGGCACCGACCAAGACCGATGAACAGAAACGGGCTGATATCGCCGCTCGTCGCTACGTGGCGGAGGCCGCAGGTATCAAGATTAACGGCATCAGCGTCGACAGCGACCGCGACAGTCAGGCGCTGATCACCGGTGCGGCATTGGCCGCAAGCCTGGATGCTTCTTACACCTGCAACTGGAAAGCTGGAGATACCTTCGTGAAGCTTGATGCTCAGACCCTCCTGGGCATTGCGATGGCTATGCGTGCCCATGTGCAGGCGTGCTTCGACAGGGAGGCCGAGTTGCTGACAGCAATGAAGCAGGGCAGCTACACGGAAGCCATGCTTGACGAGGGGTGGCCATCGTGATGCTTGCGCCCGGCAAATTCGCCGCCGGCGCCGCGACGCGCCAGATTAGCCGCTGGCGCTTCCAGCTCTTGGAGCCGCTGGTGTTCAACGACCCCGAGCACGGCGAACTGATCGTGCCTGAAACCTTCGTCAGCGACCTGGCCTCAGTGCGCGTGCTGCGCGAGATCTGCAGGTGGGCTGCTCTGTCTGCGGTGGTGCTAGGATGTTCTTCGCGCATCTGGCCTGGGCCGTCGCGGTGTGCTGGGCGGTCGCCGCCGGTGCCCTGGCGCTCTACGGCCTGGCGGTCGGCTACGGCATGCGCGCGGCCATCCTCCACGACTGGCTTTACAGCACGGCGCTGCTGCCCCGCATTGATTGCGATGCCGTATTAAGCCGCGCGATGCGGAGCGGCGATGGTACTGCGCGTTGGCGCACCTTCCTATTTTGGGCGGGCGTCCGCCTGGGCGGCTCGAGCCGCTATGGACAATTGTAAGGCGCGCCCCAGTCTGGGCCATTGCATTTTTTACACATAAATGCTCTGGAACATCCCCCTCCTATAGTTGGTTCGCCGGTACACCATCGATGGACGCCCCCAGGAGGGTATTCCGAGCCATTCCCTAGCGGACAATTGGCGGCCATAAAAACAGCGGTTGTATGCGATGGGCTAGCACAAGCGAGTAAAGCAATTGATACCAAGCAATAGAAGGAATGCTTCAGGTGGAAACTACCCTTCCATAAAGTCCCGTTGTTCATGATGAGATCTCCATTGGAAGAGTTTGGAGTGTAGTCCTGCCTTGAATGATGCGATCAACCCGCCCGCTTGAGGCGGGTTTTTTTATGCCCGGAGAAACCATGCAGATCACCGAAGAGCAACTGCTGCGCATCATGCCCAAGGCGGGCAGCCGCGCGGCAACGTACGTCGGGCCGCTGAACTCGGCCATCGCCTACTACGGCATCAACACCACCCAGCGCGTGGGGGCCTTCCTCGCCCAGATCGGACACGAATCCGGCCAGTTGCGGTACGCCAAGGAGCTGGGCGATGACGCCTACCTGGCCCGGTACGACACCGGCACGCTGGCAAAGCGCCTGGGCAACACGCCTGCCGCCGACGGCGACGGGCAGATGTACCGCGGCAGGGGGCTGATCCAGGTCACCGGCCGGGACAATTACCTGGCCTGCAGCCTGGCGCTGTTCCGGGACGATCGCCTGCTGAATCAGCCGCAGCTGCTTGAGCAGCCGCAGTGGGCGGCGATGTCCGCCGGCTGGTACTGGTCCACGCACCGCCTGAACGAACTGGCCGACACCGGCGACTTCGAGGCGATCACGCGAAAGATCAACGGCGGTCTGAATGGCTTGCCCGAGCGCGTGGCGCTGTATGAGCAGGCAAAGAAGGTGCTCGCGTGACAGCCCTGCAATGGAAGCTGCTCGGCTATGCCGGCGCCGTGCTTCTTGTGCTGGCGTTGATCGCCGGCGCGTTGTTCGGTGCATACCGCCACGGGGAGACGATCGCCGACGCCCGCTGGAAAGCGAAGGCCGCGGACCAGCAGGCGCTCCAGGCAAAGGCCCGCGCCGCGGCGGAGGGTAATGCACGAACGGAAGAACAGCGCCGGCAGACGGCCGTCAACGAGGTGGGCAGCAATGCAAGGCAAAAAAGCGCGGCGCTGGCCGCCGATGTGGCTGGGGCTACTGGTGCTGGCCAGCGGGTGCGCGAGGCAGCCGACAAGCTTGCCGCCGGAGCCAGTTGCTCCCCCGGTGATCCCGGCGTTGCCCGCCGAGGCGAGGCAGCCACCCGCGCCGCCATGGTGCTCTCCGACCTGTACAAGCGCGCTGACCAAAGAGCGGGAGAACTCGCTGAAGCGTATGACCGAGCCCGAATAGCCGGGCTGGCCTGTGAAAGTGCCTACGACGTACTGAGCAATGGACCAGGGGGATGATGCTGCAGACCGTGATGAAGGAAGAACCACCCGGGCAAGGTGGAAGAGGCTGGCCGTGTAGGCCGTTGGCAGCTCCGTGGCGGTGTAGATCAGAATGGGTATCGCTGCGTGGGTGCGGTTTTAACCGGGGTTGCAGCGGGCGGAAGCCTCGACGATCCCGCAAAGGCTTCAATATGCCTTTGATATCGATAGACTTAGAGAATGAAGCTACAGTAGCGAAGCAGTGGGTCAATGTTTTAGTTTTGATTTAGATCAATATTTGGTTAAAACTAAATGCCGCTATTCCAGCTATCTAGCGACAGACAGAGCCCGGGCGTCGCCGGGCTCTTGAATCGCTGCCTTTTAATTAGTGGCGCAGTTATTGACGGTTTCCGCCTGGGCTGTTTTGGCCGCCTTTCTGGCCTGCTTCAGATGCCTTTTCCCGATCGTTGGCAAAATTGCCGCTGTTTTTATCGGCGCCTCGGCTACCGGACTCCATATTTTGCTGCAAGTCGCGCTGGCTGCCCGAAGTTTGGCCGCCTTTGCGGCCGGCTTCAGCGGCGCGTTGAGGATCGTCGGCGAAGTTGCCCCGATTATCGCTACCCTTGCTACCTTGCTGCATATCTTGCTGGGTATCGCGTTGCCCACCAGACGTCTGGCCGCCTTTGCTGCCAATTTCTTGATAGAACTCTTTGTCGTGGGTATCGGCCGTCGCTTCGCCGCCTTTCCTGCCCGCTTCCTGAGTAGTCATCGAAGGATCTTGTTTTTTGTCAGTCATGATATTACTCCTTTGGTTAAAAACCGATCATGCATAGGGTATGACTGAGGTGCGCCGGTAGTGCTCACTTGCACCGACGAAACGCAGGAAACATTCACTCTTTCAATATTGGCCGGCAATTATCTTTAGCGGAGATCGCTGGGGTTTGATTGTTTCATTCGCTTACGGTCGATATAGCTTTCAGCGGCAGAAACCCATAGTGCGGCCTATGTGTGTGCAGCCTGGCAATTCCCGGTTGCGTATTGGTCGTGGACAAGTTTGCGCCGGCGTTGGAAAGTCTTCCCTGCGGCGCCGTAGCTAGCGGCGTTCAAGTTCAGCGTATCGAGGATTTCCGATGGATGACATCACTCACTTGGCTACCAGCCTGGGTAGCCGCCTGCAGGCACTGGGTGCCGCCGTAACCACAGCTGAATCCTGTACCGGTGGCGGCATCGCCGAGGCTATCACCCGGGTGGCGGGCAGTTCCGCGTGGTTCGAGGCAGGCTATGTCACGTATTCGAACCGGCAAAAACAGCGCCAATTGCAGGTTCCTGAAGCCCTCTTCGCCGAGGTTGGGGCTGTCAGCGAGCCGGTAGTGCGAGCGATGGCCCTGGGCGCCAGTCGCCATGCGCAGGCGCGTTTCTCGGTGGCGGTCAGCGGGGTGGCAGGGCCAGGTGGAGGGTCCGAAGAAAAGCCGGTGGGGACGGTGTGGTTCGCTTGGGCTGATGGCGAGCTTCTGTTCACGGAGCGTCGTCAATTCAGCGGCGATCGACACGCCGTGCGCCACCAGACAGTGATCGTTGCCCTACAAGGCTTGCTGGCGCTGGCCAGCGGAGAAAAACCAGGGCGGGGGTAGGCGATCCGCCGAAGGTGTGGAATAATACTGTCTACTTATACAGTTATTGGCCAATGCAGGTCGCGCGCGGCGCGCTGTCGGCCTTGTCGAAATCGTGAGGAATCAATGGACGACAACAAGAAGCGTGCCTTGGCTGCGGCCTTGGGTCAAATCGAACGTCAGTTTGGCAAGGGCGCGGTCATGCGCATGGGCGACCATGAGCGTTCGGCTATACCTGCCATCTCCACTGGCTCGCTCGGGCTGGACATCGCCTTGGGCATCGGCGGCTTGCCAAAGGGGCGGATCGTTGAAATCTACGGGCCGGAATCGTCGGGTAAAACCACGCTGACCCTTTCCGTCATCGCTCAGGCGCAGCGCAATGGCGCTACCTGTGCCTTCGTCGACGCGGAGCACGCGCTGGACCCTGAGTACGCCGGCAAGCTGGGCGTCAATGTCGACGACCTGCTGGTCTCGCAGCCAGACACTGGCGAACAAGCGCTGGAAATCACCGACATGCTGGTGCGCTCCAATGCCGTGGACGTGATCATTGTGGACTCGGTGGCCGCGCTGGTGCCCAAAGCCGAAATCGAGGGCGAGATGGGCGACATGCACGTGGGTCTGCAGGCCCGCCTGATGTCTCAAGCGCTTCGCAAGATTACCGGCAACATCAAGACCGCTAACTGCCTGGTTATTTTCATCAACCAGATCCGCATGAAAATCGGCGTGATGTTCGGTAGCCCAGAAACCACCACCGGTGGTAACGCCCTTAAGTTCTACGCTTCCGTTCGCCTCGATATCCGTCGCACAGGCTCGGTGAAGGAAGGGGACGACATCGTGGGTAGCGAAACCCGCGTCAAGGTCGTCAAGAACAAGGTATCCCCTCCGTTCCGTCAGGCTGAGTTCCAGATTCTGTACGGCAAGGGCATCTACCTGAACGGTGAAATCATCGACCTCGGCGTAGCCAATGGTTTCATCGATAAATCGGGTGCCTGGTATGCCTACCAAGGCAACAAGATTGGCCAGGGCAAAGCCAACGCAGCGAAATATCTTGAGGAAAATCCCGAGGTCAAGGCTGCGCTGGAGAAGCAGATTCGCGACAAGCTGCTTAACAGCGGAGCCGCGCCTGAGCCGAAGAAAGGCGCCGTGGCGGCTGATGAAGTAGTCGACGCCGAAAACGACTTCTGATTTGGCACTCGGTAAGCACAGGGCAGGACCGCGGCAGGTCACATGGCAACCATAGCCCTCGATACAGCGGTTGCCGTGCGTCGGGCCGCAATGGATCTCCTGGCGCGCCGTGAGCATGGGCGTGTTGAGTTGGAGCGGAAGCTTCGACAGCGGGGCGCACCTGCTGAGCTCATCGCCCCCGCGCTTGATCGTCTTGCCGAAGAAGGGCTTCTCTCAGAGGCCCGCTATCTTGAAAGCTTTATCAATTACCGTGCCCGCTCCGGCTATGGCCCCGCGCGTATCCGTGAGGAGCTGACGCAACGAGGTTTATCCCGTTCAGACGTGGATGAGGCCCTCCGTAGTTGTGGTTTCGATTGGGCATCGTTACTTCGCGAAGTATGGCAGCGTAAGTTCGCAGGCGAACTGCCGATGGATACGAAGGAACGGGCTCGGCAAACCCGTTTCCTTCTGTATCGAGGTTATTCAATGGACCTGATCGGCCGGCTCATGAGCGGTCGCGACTGAATTGAGGTCGCCTACGCCCAATGTTCCGGAACGTTGATGAAGTCTACCAATTCTCTTAGCCGGCCTTGATTGCGGCCATTGAAGGCAAATGTCAGCCTGGCCAAGTGATACAACTCGGGTTCGTCCGCATGTTCAGGGGCAGACACATGCTGCTCGAACGAGCCGCTCAGCTTCAGGTCTTTGAAAGCTGCGTCGAGTTGAGCAAGTGCTTCACTGTTCAATGGGCGACGCATGCGAACGATGAATAGGTTCTTGAGCCACCGGGTGGAATGGAAGTTAGCGTAGAAGCGATTGATTTCCTCTACCGCCTCTTCCGCGCTGTACACCAGGCGCATCAGCTTCAAGTCACTGGGCAAGATGTAGTGATTGGCTTCCAATTGCTCGCGGATAAAGGTCAGCGCACCCTCCCAGAAAGTACCGCCCGGTGCATCCAGCAGAACAACTGGCACCAGAGGGCTTTTGCCGGTCTGGATCAGCGTGAGCACTTCCAGTGCTTCGTCCAGGGTGCCGAAGCCGCCGGGGCAGAGCACCAGGGCGTCAGCTTCCTTGACGAAGAACAACTTGCGCACAAAGAAGAAGTGGAACGGCAGCAGGCGGTCCGTGCCGTCTACGATCGCGTTGGCATGCTGTTCGAACGGCAGGGTGATGTTGAAACCCAGGCTGTGTTCACGCCCCGCGCCTTCATGCGCCGCAGCCATGATGCCACCGCCTGCGCCTGTGATGACCATGAGGTCTGCCTGAGCAAGTGCTTCGCCCAATGCTTGCGCCAGCGCATACACAGGATGCTCACGCGGCGTGCGGGCCGAGCCGAATACGGTAACTTTACGCCGGCCCTTGTGGGTTTCCAGAATGCGGAATGCATGATCGAGTTCACGCAAGGTCTGGAGAACGATCTTGGCGTTCCAGCGGTTGCGGTCTTCTTGTGCCATGCGCAGGACCGTCAGCAGCATGTCTCGATAAAGAGGGATATTCGGGCTGTCCGGCGCTAGCCGGGCAAGTTGGGATTCAACGGCTTCCAGCATGTCTTCGCCGTTGGCTTTGAAGTGATTCGTGAGGGACTCGTTTGGCTGGTAGGGCATGCAACCTCTCCTTCGACTTCAGGACGGCTGCCCGATGCGCTAACCGGGGCAGCGCCAAGGGTGCGTTTATCCCGGTTCAAGCCCCCGAGGATGATCGCACCAAGCTGTGATTGATCACTGGTCGATCATCTCTGGGGGAAACGTACTTCGCAACCGGATTTTGCCAAACAGGCAGAAGCAGACAGCCGTACAAAGGCAAGGATGGATCAGGGCTTTTTACCGCAATCGGCAGCGGTATAGCGCTGGGTCGTAACAGGTTTCTTGGTTTTATATTCGGTGAAGTCGTAGCGCATGACCGCACCTTGGGCCATCAGCTGCTGGTAGCCCGGGTTACGGCAGACGCTCGCCCCTAGCTGCAAGTAAACGTCTCGCGGGTTCTCGCGCATCTTCACTGCATGGCTGGCACGCACCTCAAGATGGTTGATTAGCTCATTGCCCTTGACCGTGTAGCCACTGTCGATAATGTCCTCGTTGATAGCCCGAGGCGTGCCCACGCTGCTTTCCTTCGCTACTTTTTCGAGGGTTTTGGTCAGCTCGTAATTCTGTAGGGAAGCCGCCTGTGCAATGCCTAGCGGCATGGCCAGAAGCAGGGAAACAGCGATGGTGAAGCGTGGCATGAAACCTCCTCGATCAGATGGCGCCCCAGGGCGCGAGCCTGTTGGACCGGCCCCGCCCGCCGGTGTTCCGGCCGGGGCAGGGCAGTATATACCCCGGTGGAACCCTGTGTGGAACGAGGCAGGCGCGCTCATAGCAAGGCGCGATGATAGAATGCATCTTTGCCTTCCAACGGGCCGCCACATGTCCCATGCCGTTTTTCGCCTGCGCGCCGAGCGCTTGGCGCGCAGTACCCGGCCCTTTATTGCCAGAGGTTCGAAAAGCCCTCGCTGCCCGCGCTGCCGAGTTCTCCCAAGCCATTGCCTGTGCGCTCTGCAACCCATGGTAGCGAGCGATGTGGGTGTATGCCTGCTGATGCATGACGTGGAGGCACTCAAGCCGACCAATACCGGCTGGCTGATTGCCGATGTCGTGACTGATACCTTCGCCTTTGGCTGGCAACGGACTCAGGTGGAGTCGCAACTGCTAACGCTGCTCGCTGATGAGCGTTTCCAGCCTTACCTGGTATTTCCCGGTGAGTTCGTCGAACCGCAGAGCCGCGTGGTCAGTGAAGTATGCCCGGTGCCCGGCAAGCGGCCGTTGTTCATCCTGCTGGATGCGACCTGGACCGAGGCGCGAAAAATGTTCCGCAAAAGCCCTTATCTGGACCGTTTCCCCGTGCTCAGCCTGGCGCCGGAAGAGATTTCCCGCTACCGCTTACGACGCTCGCGCCGGGATGACCACTTTTGCACGGCTGAGGTAGCAGCGATGTGCCTGGGGCTGGCGGGCCAAACCCAAGCCGCTGAAGCCCTGGACCGCTGGCTGGACCTGTTCAGTGCTCATTATCTTGCCGCCAAGCGCGGCTTGCCGGTGCCCAGCGCGGGGTAGCTCAGGCTGCCACCGGGTGTGACCTCGACGGCCATAGCTGAGCGACCAGCATGCCGGCCAGCATCACGGCACAGCCCAGGTAACCGCGGGGGCTGAGCACCTCGCCCAGGCACAGGGTTGCGGCAATGGCCGCAAATACGGCCTCGAGCGAGAAGATGATAGCGGCATGGGAGGTAATGGCATGCCGCTGGGCAATGACCTGCAAGGTATAACCCAAGGCCGCGGCAACCATGCCGCCGTAGGCTACAGCCGGCGCCGCGGCAAGTATCGCCTGGCCATCCAGCGGCTCGAACAGCAGCGCCAGGGCAAGGCTGGCTAGTGCGCACACCGCGAACTGAATAAACGCCAGGCGGATCACGTCATACCGGCTGGCAAAATAGCCCACAAGCAACACATGGCCGGCCCACACGAATGCCCCGACCAACTGCAGCCAATCCCCGGCAGCGACTTCGAAGTGCTCATTGACGCTGAGCAGATACATGCCTGCAACGGCAAGGCAGGCACCGAGCCAAGTGCCGGCGCCAGTCGCCTGCCCAAGCAGCAAGCTCACAGCCGGCACCACGATCACATACAGGCCGGTGATGAATCCGGCATTGGTGACGGTGGTGAATTGCAGCCCAAACTGCTGCAGGTTGATCCCTAGGGCTAACGCCAAGCCCATGGCAGCACCGGCGGCCCATTGCCCGCGAGGCTGGGCAACTGACCTTGATAGCTGTCGGCCGCGCCAATAAAGCAGGGGTAGCAGGCAGGCCGAGCCCAGCGCGAAACGCAAGCCGGAATAAAGGAAGGGGCCAATGTGCTTCATGCCCGTAGTCTGCGCAATGAACCCGGACCCCCAGATCATCGCGGTGAGCAGCATCAACAGGTCAGCGCGTAGGGCTTGGCGTTGCATCATTCGATCCTTGAACAACCAGGGGGCGAACTCTGCCCTAGTGCAGGCAACTTGACCACCCCCGCTTGCCTCGGCATGCTTGGCGCCGGTTCAGCTGCGGCGAATCGCCACGTCAGGCCGCGCTGTCGCCGCCGTGCCTTGCCCGTTCACACAGGACCCCGCACCTGATGCCCAGCCACGACATTCTGATCGCCGATGACCACCCGCTTTTTCGCAGTGCGCTGCGTCAGGCGCTGACCTTGGGGCTTGGTCCCTCGGCGAGGGTGTCGGAAGCCGAAAGCATTGCCGAGCTCGAAGCCCGGCTGGCGCAAAAGGACGACTGGGACCTGGTATTGCTCGACCTGAACATGCCAGGCGCCTATGGGTTTTCCGGCCTGGTGCTGCTGCGGGGGCAATACCCCCAGGTGCCTGTGGTGATGATATCCGCCCAGGACGAACCCTCCGTGGTGGTGCGCGCGCGCGAGTTCGGCGCAAGCGGCTTCATCCCCAAGTCGAGCTCGCTGGAAGTCATTCAGGAGGCCGTGCAGGCAGTATTGCAGGGCGATGACTGGTGGCCGGCACAGGCATTCGAGCCGGTCGAGGTCAGCGCGCAGGCGCGCGCGGCGGGAGAGGGGCTGGCTAGCCTCACACCGCAACAGTTCAGGGTGTTGACCATGGTCTGTGAAGGCCTGCTGAACAAGCAGATCGCCTTTGAGCTGGGAGTATCGGAAGCGACGATAAAGGCCCATGTGACGGCGATCTTCCGCAAGCTTGGGGTACGCACCCGCACCCAGGCGGCGTTGCTCTTGCAGCAGTTGGCCTCGGTGGCCGGCGGCTGAAAATGAGCCGCGCGGCAGCTGCATCGCCCGCGTTCATCAGGTAAGGTGCAGCACCCCAACCGTAGGGCCTGTTCATGTCACCTTTCAAGGGCCACAGTGGCCTGAAACGAATCTTCAACGCCGCCGGGTACTCCTTCGATGGCTTGCGCGCCGCGTTCACCGGCGAAGCGGCGTTCCGCCAGCTCGTATTGCTCAACGTGATACTTATCCCTGTGAGCTTTTTGCTGCCCGTCAGCCGGGTCGAACGGGCCGTGATGATCCTCGCCTGCCTGGTGGCCTTGATCGTCGAGCTGCTTAATTCCGCAATCGAAGCCACCGTGGACCGCATTTCCCTAGAGCGCCATCCGTTGTCCAAGAACGCCAAGGACATGGGCAGCGCCGCACAATTCGTAGCTCTCGGGCTGATTGGGGCGGTGTGGGCGGTGATCCTTCTTTAGGCGACCGGCTGCAGCACGATCTCGTCGCTGCGCCGTACCCCCGCGGTAAACGCCCGGCACAGTTCGAGAAACTCGCGCATGGCGCACGTTTGGTACTTCTGTTTGTGCCAGATGAAAAAGAACTGCCGGGCCAGGTCCAGCTCGGGGGTGGCGATATGCACAAGGCTGCCCCGGCGGAAGGCATCGCGCAGGGCCAGACGAGACACGCAACCGATCCCCAGGCCGGATTCGACCGCGCGCTTGATCGCCTCGGTATGCTCCAGCTCGAGCCGTACGTTGAGCATCGAGCGATGATGACGCAGTGCCTGGTCGAAGGTCAGGCGCGTGCCTGAACCCTGTTCGCGAAGGATCCAGGCTTCGCTGACCAGCTCTTCCACGCGGGCCTCACCCTTGGCTGCCAAGGGGTGGGATGGCGAGCAGAACACCGCCAGCTCATCCTCCACCCAGGGCTGGACGGCGATGTCCCCATGGTGACAGTCGCCCTCGATCAGTCCCAGGTCCAGCTCGTGCTGGGCAACCTGTTGCACGATATGCGCGGTGTTATGAACGTGTAGCTTGACCTGGCTTTCCGGGTGCCGCTGCATGAAACTGCCGATCAGCAGCGTCGCCAGGTAGTTGCCGATGGTCAAGGTAGCGCCCACCGCCAGGGAGCCGAAGCCAGACTTGCCGTTGAGCAGGTCTTCGATTTCCTTGGCCTGATCGAGCAACGCCACGGCCTTGGGCAGCAACTGATGACCCAACGCGTTCAGGCTTAGCCGTTTGCCGGCTCGATCAAAAAGTTGGCAGCTGGATTGGCGCTCCAGCTCGGTAATTGAAGTGCTAGCAGCCGACTGGGACAATGCCAGCATGGACGCTGCACGGGACACGCTTTCTTGTTGGGCAACCGCTACGAAAACCTGCAACTGTCTTAAGGTGAATCGCATATCTATATAACCGATTAGGTATATCTTGATAATTCATTTAACAGATATTGTCGCTGCCACTAGAATACCGCGCAACCATGCCGCAGTGCCGGCACCTGCCAGGCAGGGTACCGAGTTTTCAGGAGTCTTTCTTCAATGAGCAACTTCAACCACGAGCGCGTGCTCAGTGTTCATCACTGGAACGATACCCTGTTCAGCTTCAAGTGCACCCGCGATCCAGGGCTGCGCTTCGAGAATGGGCAATTCGTGATGATCGGCTTGCAACAGGCCACCGGCCGGCCGCTGATGCGCGCTTACTCGATCGCCAGCCCCAATTATGAAGAGCATCTGGAGTTTTTCAGCATCAAGGTCCAGGACGGCCCGCTGACCTCGCAGTTGCAGCACTTGAAGGAAGGCGACGAGATCCTGATCAGCAAGAAGCCTACCGGCACCTTGGTGCTCGATGATTTGCTGCCCGGAAAGCACCTGTACCTGTTGAGCACCGGCACTGGCCTTGCACCTTTCATGAGCGTCATCCAGGACCCAGAAACCTACGAGCGCTTCGAAAAGGTCATCCTGGTGCATGGCGTGCGCTACGCCAACGAAGTGGCCTATCACGAGTTCATCACCGAACACCTGCCGCAGAACGAATACTTCGGTGAGTCTCTGCGTGACAAGCTGATCTACTACCCCACGGTTACCCGTGAAGACTTCCGCAACAAAGGCCGGCTCACCGACCTGATGCGCAGCGGCAAGCTATTCGCGGATATCGGCCTGCCGCCAATCAACCCGCAAGATGACCGGGCCATGATCTGCGGTAGCCCCAGCATGTTGGACGAAACCAGCGAAGTGCTGGATAGCTTCGGCCTGAAGATCTCCGCGCGCATGGGTGAACCGGGCGACTATCTGATCGAGCGTGCCTTCGTCGAGAAATAGCCCCCGTTGCGCTACGAAGAGCCGCCCCGCCGTAAGGCCGGGCGGCTTTTTCATGCCTGCGCCACGACCTCCAACACCCTGATGGTATCGACGGTTGGATAGTGCCAGCGCACCTCCACGTCCCACAGCCGGACCCCATAGTGGCGCTCGGGCGGCGGAACTTGATAGGCCGGCCGCGGATCCTGTGCCAGACATTGCTCGATCAGTTCCACCAGCGGTTCGCCCAGGCGGTGGGCATGCTGGTGGGCCTGTTGCAAGGCTGGCTCGCTCCAGCCCACGGCAACCAGCGCCGGCGGGGCGTCGGCCAAGCGGTTTATCGCGCCCGGGACGTGGTCCGCATAAGGCACATACGGCTTGATGTCGATCACGGGGGTGCCATCGAGCAGGTCGATTCCCGACAGCCAGAGCTTGCCAGGCTCGGCCCGCTCCAGGCGTACCACGGACTGGCCAATGCCATTGGGGCGATGGGTGGCGCGGGTGGCGAAGACGCCGATGCTGCGATTGCCACCCAGGCGGGGCGGACGGACTTTCAGCCGGGGTTGGGATTCGAGTGCCTGATGGAACATGAACAACAGCCAAACGTGACTGACGCCTTCCAGCCCTTCGATCGCCTCGGCCCGGTCATAAGGCGCCAGCAGCTCCAGGCAACCCCGGGCTGCGCTGGCCAGGGCAGGCTGGCGGGGTATGGCGAACTTCTCCTTGAAGCAGGAGCGCACATGGCCGATCGGCATCACGCTGTAGGTCATGTCAGGGGCGCAGCCGGGTCGTCAGGCCCTTGAGGAAGTTGCGCAACAGCTGGTCGCCGCATGAGCGGTAGTTGTCATGCCCAGCCTTACGGAACAAGGCACTGAGCTCGGGCTTGGACACTGGAAAGTCGACGCTGGCGAGGATCTGCCGAATATCGTCCTCACGCAGTTCGAACGCCACCCGCAGTTTCTTCAAGATATCGTTATTGCTTACCGGCAACTGCACCGGCTGCGGTGGGCGGCTTTCATCCTTGCCGCGGCGATGGATCACCAGCCCGTCGAGAAAATGGCCCATGACCGCGTCCGGGCAGCGGGCGAAACCAGCTTCTTCTTCTTTTTTAAGGTAGGTACGCAGCGCTTCGATAGGGACGTCCAGGCCGCCGAGCTTGATGATGTCGACGAGTTTGCCGTCGCTGATATTGAGCAGATAGCGCAGGCTGCGCAGTACATCGTTGTGAATCATGAGTGGTCACAAGCCCTTGGGCGAAAAAACGCATAGTGTACCCGTCGCCGCCGGGGCGCGCTCAGGCCGAGCGCGCGGGCCGGGCCGTCAGGCGCAGGTGCAGGAGAGGGAATGGCTGGCCCATGCCATCGAACGCGCTGCGCCCGACAACCTCGAAGCCTTGGCTGAAATAGAAGCCGATTGCCTGGGCATTTTGTTCGTTGACGTCCAGCGCCTCGGCGTTCAGATGTTCTACGGCGTACCAGAGCAAGCGCTTGCCCAGCCCCTGGCCGAGGAACAGCGGGTCGATGAACAGCATCTCCACCCGGCCCGCTGCAACCCCCGCAAAGCCGACGATCCGCTTGTGCTGATCGCGCACGCAGATGAGCATCACAACGTCCAGGTAGCGTTCCTGCATCAGAACCCGGAGTTCGTCGATGTATTCAGTAGGCAGGAAGGCGTGGGTCGCACGCACCGATGCTTCCCAAACCCTAAGAAGCTCCGGGTAGTCTCGAACGCTTGGCGTACCGATCGAAAAGGGCGCTGGCATGGCTCTGGTCTCCTTGACACCTGCCAGCACACTATAGACGCCTTGTAGTCAGAGCGCCGTTGCCCAGAGGTCGTACTCGTCGGCCTCGGTTACTCGGCACAGGACCTTGTCGCCCGGCCGCAGCGGTCGGTCGGCTTCCACATACACGTTACCGTCGATCTCCGGGGCATCGTAGAAGCAGCGGCCGATAGCGCCTTGCTCGTCCACTTCGTCGATCAGTACTTCGATTTCGCGGCCTACGCGGGTTTGCAGGCGCGCGGCGCTGATCGCCTGTTGGTGCGCCATGAAGCGATCCCAGCGGTCCTGCTTGACTTCATCGGGCACCGGGTCGGCCAGTTCGTTGGCCGGCGCGCCGTCCACCGGCGAATACTGGAAGCAGCCCACGCGGTCGAGTTGCGCCTCGCTGAGCCAGTCCAGCAGGTACTGGAAGTCTTCCTCGGTTTCGCCGGGGAAGCCGACGATGAAGGTGGAACGGATCACCAGCTCGGGGCACAGCTCGCGCCACTTCTTGATGCGTGCCAGGGTCTTGTCTTCAAACGCTGGGCGCTTCATCAGCTTGAGCACTTTTGGGCTCGCATGCTGGAAGGGGATGTCCAGGTACGGGAGGATCTTCCCGGCCGCCATCAACGGGATCAGCTCGTCCACGTGCGGGTACGGATACACGTAGTGCAGGCGGACCCATACGCCAAGGGTGCTCAGCGCCTCGCACAGTTCGGTCATGCGGGTCTTTACCGGCTGGCCGTTCCAGAAGCCGGTACGGTACTTCACATCGACCCCGTAGGCGCTGGTGTCCTGCGAGATCACCAACAGTTCCTTGACCCCTGCCTTCACCAGGCGCTGCGCTTCATCCAGCACGTCTCCTACCGGGCGGCTGACCAGCTTGCCGCGCATGGACGGGATGATGCAGAAGCTGCAGCTGTGGTTGCAGCCTTCGGAAATCTTCAAGTACGCGTAGTGGCGCGGGGTGAGCTTGATCCCTTGCGGCGGCACCAGGTCGATCAGCGGGTTATGGTCCTGGCGCGGGGGCACCACTTCATGGACCGCCGTCACGACCTGTTCGTACTGCTGCGGGCCGGTGACGGCAAGCACGCTTGGATGCACGTCGCGGATGGCGCTTTCTTCCACGCCCATGCACCCGGTGACGATCACGCGGCCGTTTTCGGCGATGGCCTCGCCAATCACTTCGAGCGATTCGGCCTTGGCACTGTCAATAAAGCCACAGGTGTTGACCACCACCACGTCGGCATCCTGATAGGTGGGGACGACCTCATAGCCCTCCATACGCAACTGGGTCAGGATCCGCTCCGAATCCACCAGAGCCTTGGGGCAGCCCAGGGAAACGAAGCCGACCTTCGGGGCGGCGGGCGCGGTGACAGTAGACATGGCTAACCTCGGTATGGGGCGAAGCCGAAGGTTCGCCCGGTTGCGCGCTGGGCGCGTCTGATCAAAAAGTGCGCAATTCTAGCGATGCAGGCGCCGCAATGCCAGCGTTAAACGGGGGAAATACGACCAGCGCTGCGCTATGCTTCGCCCCCTCGCGGGTTTGTAAAAGCTTGAAAGAAAAAACACCGCTCGGTAATCGCGGCCGGGATAAAGGGTAGCAGGAGAGGTTAATGGTTCAGGCAAGCAGTGAGGCAGAGAGCGGCCATGCCGTCGCGAAGCCACTGAGCATGGTGGTGGCGGCAGTCGGCGTGGTGTACGGCGACATCGGTACCAGCCCTTTATATACCCTTAAGGAAGTGTTCACCGGAGGTTACGGCGTCACTGTCACCCACGAGGGCGTGCTGGGCGTGTTATCCCTGATTTTCTGGGCGCTCATCTGGGTGGTCTCGATCAAGTACGTGTTGTTCGTGCTTCGGGCGGACAACCAGGGCGAAGGCGGAACCATGGCACTGCTCTCGCTGGCGCGCAGGGCGGTAGCTGGATTTCCACGGCTCACGTCTGTACTGACCGCCTTCGGGCTGGTGGGCGCGGCGTTGTTCTATGGCGACAGCATGATCACCCCGGCGGTATCGGTACTGTCCGCGGTGGAAGGGCTGGAGCTTGCGTTCGACGGGGTGGAACGCTGGGTCATCCCCATCGCCTTGATCATCCTGATCGGCTTGTTCGTGCTGCAAAAGCACGGCACCGCCAGCATCGGCAAGCTCTTCGGGCCGATCATGGTGTGTTGGTTCCTCGTGCTCGCTGCCTTGGGCGTACTGGGCATCTCCGCGCACCCTGAAGTGCTGCATGCGATCAATCCGGTATGGATGCTGCGCTTTTTCGCCAGCCACCCGGGCATTAGCGTCGCCGTGCTCGGCGCTGTGGTCCTGGCGCTGACCGGCGCCGAGGCGCTCTATGCGGACATGGGGCACTTCGGCCGCAAGCCGATCGCTCGTGCCTGGTTCGCGTTGATCCTGCCGGCGCTGGTGCTCAACTACTTCGGCCAGGGCGGGCTGCTGCTGGACAATCCTGAAGCCGCGCGCAACCCGTTCTTCCTGTTGGCGCCAGGCTGGGCGCTGATTCCCCTAGTGGGCTTATCGACCATGGCTACCGTGATCGCGTCCCAGGCGGTGATCTCCGGAGCCTTCTCGCTGACCCATCAGGCGATCCAGCTCGGCTACATCCCGCGCATGCACATCCAGCATACGTCCAGCAGTGAGCAGGGCCAGATTTACATCAGTGCGGTGAACTGGATGCTGATGGTCGGGGTGATCCTGCTGGTGCTGGGCTTCGAATCCTCGAGCGCGCTGGCCTCGGCCTATGGCGTGGCAGTGACCGGCACCATGCTCTGTACCACGGTGCTGCTGTCGGCGGTCATCCTGCGGCTGTGGAAGTGGCCACCGGTGCTGGCGGTGCCCTTGCTGTGTAGCTTCCTGATGGTGGACATGCTGTTCTTTGCCGCCAACGTACCGAAGATCGTCCAGGGCGGCGCCTTCCCGGTACTGGCTGGTAGTGCCTTGTTTATCCTCATGACCACCTGGAAGCGCGGCAAGCAGTTGCTGGTGGAACGGCTCGATGAAGGCAGCCTGCCGCTGCCGATCTTCATTGGCAGCATTCGCGTGCAGCCGCCTTTCCGGGCGCAGGGTACGGCGGTATTCCTCACCGCGCGCCAGGATGCGGTGCCCCACGCACTGCTGCATAACATGTTGCACAACCAGGTGCTTCACGAACAGATCGTGTTATTGACCGTTCTCAGTGAAGACCGCCCGCGGGTGCCGGCGCAAGACCGGGTAGAGGTCGAAGCTTATGGCGAGGGCTTCTACCGGGTGATTTTGCACTACGGCTTCATGGACGAACCCGATGTGCCAGGAGCCTTGGCGCTGTGCCAGCTGGAAGATCTGGACTTCAGCCCCATGCGCACCACTTTCTTCCTGAGCCGGGAAACCATCATCCCGTCGAGGCTGCCGGGCATGGCCCGCTGGCGAGAGGGGTTGTTCGCGTTCATGCTGAAGAACGCCAATGGCAACCTGCGCTTCTTCAGGCTGCCGTTGAACCGGGTGATCGAATTGGGGACCCAGGTAGAGATGTGATGCCTGCGCTTTGTAGGGGACTGTGCGAAGCCCGCGAATCCGGGCTCGCCGGCCCCGCCTCGTGGCCTGATAGGCCGTGTTCGCGAGCTGGCGTTCGCGCTACACCGGGCAAGTAGCGTCCCAGGTTCGCAAGCGTCGTGGAAGCCTGCGAACCCAGGCCAACGGTTTAGTTGGCCTTGCGCTTGTTGATCGCTTCGATCAGCCGTTGCGCCAGGGCAGGGTAGTTCTCGTCGAAGTGGTGCCCACCGGGCAGTTGTAGCTTTTCCCCGGTGTCGGTGGCTTCGGTGCAGCCGCTTTCGTCGGCCTCTTCAGCGCCGTATACACACAGCACTTTTGCCCCAGGCACCTTCGCCAGCTCCACGCCGGTGGGGGCTTCCTTGCCTTCCTGGCCTAGCCAGCCTTCTACCTGGATTTCGAAGCTGCCGCTGCGGGCGAAAGCCAGCAGGATCATGCTGTCGACCCGGCCTTGGTCTTCGGCGGGCAAGCGGTTGTAGATAGCGGGCAGCACGTCCGCGCCGAAGGAATAGCCGGCGAGCACGAAGCGCTTGGCGCCCCATTTCTGCCGGTAGTACTGCATCAGTTCTACCAGGTCCTCAGCGCTTTCCTCTGGGGATTTATGCTGCCAGTAGTACCGCAGGGTATCGATCCCCACCACCGGGTAGCCGGTCTTGGCCATGTCTTCGGCCACGTCCTTGTCCAGGTCGCGCCAGCCGCCGTCACCGGAGAGGAACAGCGTGACGGTGTCGTTAGGTTGCGTGGAAGGCACCTCGACCACCGGCATTTTCAGGCCCTTGTCGTTTTCGCCCTTCACCGCCTGCGTCAGCTGGGTCTTGAGCAACTGGGGAAGCTTGACGTCGTAGTCGCTGATGCTGTTCTGGGCGTTGTTCTGGCCCCGGACGAACGTCGCGCTGACGTCGTCGGGCCAGTCATTCCAGGCGACCGACCACGTACCGTGCTCGGCCTTTTTCGGCACATCCACCTTGCAATCAGGCTGCTCGAGGGTGAAATCCACCGACACCGCCCGGGCCTTGTCGTTGTTCTGGCCAGCGAGCCATTGCCAGGCCAGCGAAGCGCCCGGGCCGATCCCACCGACCACATCCGGGGCGCTCCCCAATTGCTTGAGGCCGGCGTCGAATGCCTGCTGCTGCGCCACGCAATCCTGCTTGGGAAGCACCACCTGAAGAATGCGCGCTGCGCCCGTGCGGCTAAGATCGGTCAACTGCCGCTCGCTCATCGCTTGGTCCGCTGGCACGGCCACGGCCATCACTATCCGCGCCCGTTGCCCCGGCGTTACCAGCGTGGCATCGCTGCCATCACCGAGCTTCACCGCTTCTGCGGTGGCTGGCGGAACAGGCCGGGTGGCCCACCAGAAGCCTGCAGCGGCCAATGCGATCACGATCAACAACACAATCAGCGCCAGGCGCCAGTAACGTCGAATCATCAGCGTTTCACCAATCCAGTCAAGCCGCCCGCGATCAGGGCGGCGGTGTCAGCCAGCGCCACGAGCGGATCGAGGCCCGCCGGCACGGCCATGTAGCGAGGCTCCCAGTCAGGCTGGAACTTGTCCTTGAACCGGCGAAGCCCCTGGAAGTTGTAAAGCTGCTCGCCGCGGCGGAACACCATTGAGCCCAAACGCTGGGTGAGGGGCGCGCCTCGCCGTGGCTGCAGCCCGGAAAGCGGCACCATGCCCAGGCTGAAGCGGCCATAGCCAAGGGTTTTGTAGTGCTGGATCAGCCCTACCATCATGAATTCCATGGTCAGTTTCGGCGCCTCCGGGTGCGATCTCATCAGGTCCAGGCTGGCCAGCTCATGACCGTTGGTCTCAAGCAGGTTGGCGAACGCCACGGGGCGCCCTTGGAAATGAATGATCACAATCCGGAAGTGCTTGAGGTACTCAGGGCTGAAGCGGCCGAGGGAGAAGCCTTTTTCCCGCACATTCTTACCTGATAACCAAGCGTCGGAGATGACTTTGAGTTCATCCAGCGGGGCGGTGCCTGGCTCATAGATCTCCATGCTCAGCCCGTCGCGCGTGCCGCGGTTCCAGGTGTAGCGCAGGTCTTTCATTTCCTTGCCCTTGGCTTCCAGATCGAAGCGGCGCAGGTCTACCCGAGCCTCCTCCCCCAGCTTGATCGCGGTCAGGCCGATATCCATGTAGAAGGGGAGGTTCTCCGCGCGCACTTGGTAGAACACCGGGCGGGCGTGGTGGAAATCGCACAGGTCGCGGAACTGCCAGATCATCTCGGCCCGCGGCTGGGTCGGGCCGATCGGATCATAGAGCGCGACTAGGCTGCGCCCGCGCCGGGCATACATCAAAAACGCCTTGTCATCGGGATGGAAGAGCAGCGCTTTGTCGCCGGTCAGGGCGAGGCCGCCGTCGGGCTGGTGCGAGGCCATCAGAATGCGCTTGGCGCGCTCCAGTTCCTCGCGGGTCGGCAGATGAATCACCGGCCGAGCCGTACGCAACAGCCAGGTCAACGCCACGATCACCAGCAGCACGGCACTGCCTAGCGCCGAGCGCAGGCCACGCGGAGCGTCAGCATTCAGGGTGAACTGCCACCACAACTGAGTGCTGTAGGGCACATCTTGGTAGGCGAAGAACAGCAGCCAGATCGACGCCCCGACCACACAGGCCGCCGCCATCAAGTAAAAGGGTGAGAAGGGCAGTTCCATCAGCCGGCTGGGGCGATAGAACGAGCGCCGGAACAGTGCCAGCAGGCTGGCCGTCAGCACAAGGATGCTGGCCTCTTCCCAATCGAAGCCTTTGAGCAGCGACAGCAGGGCACCGGTCAGCAGCAGGATCATGGTGAGCATCCAGGCAGCCGACAGGCGCCGACGCAAGCCCTGAGCGAGCAGCAGGCAGAGCACACCGATCAGGCTGGCGGCGAAGTGCGAGGCGTCGATCAAGCGGTGCGGGATCAAAAAGCCCATGTGCTTAAGGCGTGTGTCGATCTCCGGCGTGGCGCCAGAGAACAGCAGCACCATGCCAGACAGGAACACCAATACCGCAAGAATAGGCGCGGCCAGCCCGGAGGCCACCCGGATAGCCTGGCGTGCGAACAACAGCCGCCGCGCTTCAGTCGCCAGCAACAACAGGCAGGCGAGCAGGAACGGCAGCATCACGTAGATCAGCCGATACAGCAGCAGCGCGGCCGCCAGCGGCGCGGCGCCCAGCTGGTTGGCGAACGCCGCCAGCAAGATGGCCTCGAACACGCCAACACCGCCTGGCACATGACTGAGTACGCCCGCAGCCAGGGCCAGCAGGTACACCAGCAAGAAAGCGCCAAAAGGTGGCGCCTCTGGGAGCAGGCTATAGAGCACGGCGGCGGCCACCGCCACGTCGAGGGCAGTGATTGCCAGTTGCAGCAGGCACAACCGCAGCGAAGGCAGGCGCAAGCTGCCGCGCCCGGCACGAACGATCAGATTGTGGGTGAAGGGTTGCACCGGAGTACGCCTGCGGTACACGCCGACCGCCAGGCCTATGGCCAACAGCAGGATCGCTACGGCAACCACGCCCAGAATGGCCGGATGTACGCCCAGCGCCGTCGAGGCGGCCGAGAGGTCGCTCAGGCAGGCCAAGGCCGCCAGCGGCGGTAGGGCACACCCGAGGGACAGGCTTGCGAACAAGGTCATCCGCGCTACTTCCGCGGGGCCCACGCCTTCACGGGAGTACAAGCGGTAGCGTACCGAGCCGCCCGACAGCAGCGACAGCCCCACCGCATTGCCGATTGCGAAGGCGGTGAAGCCGCCCAACAGCAGCGATGGAGGCTTGAGGTTAGCGCCGGCGTAGCGCGCAGCCGACCACTCGTAGCCAAGCAGCACCACGAAACCTACCGCGGTAAAACCCAGGGCGGCCAATAGCGCGGAGGCAGGCGTGGCCGCCACGGAATCGTGCAATGCATAGATATCCAGGTCGCGGAGCATCCGCCGGCAGGCGATCAATGCAACCGCGAACATCACCAGGGTCAGGCCAATGCCAAGCGGCTGGCGATACCTGCTCAGTGTTTCCAGCCAGCGCAAGCGCCCGGCGGGAAGAGGTTCAGAAGGTGTTACGGAGTCGTTTACTTCAGGCATTTCAGGGCGCATCAATGACCTCGCCTATTGAGCGCGACAGGATGGAGGTATCTGGCCAACTAACCAATCCCTACTAAATGAAATTTTTGCGAAAACTTCAGGTTCCTGCCCACTCTTCGACCAGACCCCTTGGTCCGGGTGGAAGTTTCATGAAGGGGGTTCGCTGCGACACTGGAGGGGAGGGGCGCGTGAGCCGGCTCGAGACCAAAAAAAAGGCCACTTTTTCAAGTGGCCTTTCTCTGTTTGGTTGCGGGAGCCGGATTTGAACCGACGACCTTCGGGTTATGAGCCCGACGAGCTACCAGACTGCTCCATCCCGCGTCTGTGGTTGCGCATTATAGAGAGGTTTGGCTGCCTGTCAACCTGAATGTGATTCAACTTATGCGGTACGTATATGAATGGCATGCAAAAGAGTTGAGAAAAGGGCGAAGTGTTTTGCAGGCAATAAAAAAGGCCACTTCGAAAAGTGGCCTTTTGGATCTGGTTGCGGGAGCCGGATTTGAACCGACGACCTTCGGGTTATGAGCCCGACGAGCTACCAGGCTGCTCCATCCCGCGTCAGTGGGGTGGATTCTACGCGCACCGCTGCGCCTGTCAATCGTTATTTGGAAAAATATGCTTGTCGTTCAAACATTTACCACCCGCGCTGGGTGTATACCCCGCTGATCGAAGGCAACGCTTGGTAAAAGACTGTATATTCATTCACCTGTATCCATAAGTTTCGGTCAGTAATGGCGCAGCGGAAAATCCTTCATATCGACTGTGACTGCTTTTATGCAGCCATCGAGATGCGTGACGATCCGCGCCTGGCAGGCAAGCCTCTTGCGGTTGGGGGGTCTGCCGACCGGCGTGGGGTCATCGCTACCTGCAATTACGAGGCGCGGGCCTATGGCGTTCGCTCGGCCATGTCTTCGCGCCACGCGCTTAAACTGTGCCCTGACCTGACCATCGTGCGCCCACGCTTTGAGGCGTATAAGGAAGCGTCACGGGAAATTCACGCGATCTTCCAACAATACACCGAGCTGATCGAGCCACTTTCGCTGGACGAAGCTTATCTGGACGTCACCGATTCACCGCACTTCCATGGCAGTGCCACGCGTATTGCCCAGGCCATCCGCCATGACGTAGCCCGGCGGCTGCACATCACCGTATCCGCAGGCGTTGCGCCAAACAAGTTCCTTGCCAAGATCGCCAGCGACTGGCGCAAGCCCAATGGGCTTTTTGTAATTACGCCTGGCGACGTGGAAGCATTCGTGGCGCAGCTGCCGGTGGCCAAGCTGCACGGCGTGGGCAAGGTAACCGCAGACAAACTGGTGCGCTCGGGAGTAGAGCGCTGCGCAGACCTGCTCGAATGGTCTCGGTTGAACCTGATTCGCGAATTTGGCGGCTTTGGCGAGCGCCTGTATCAACTGGCTCGGGGCATTGACGATCGGCCGGTGCATGTGGACAGCCGGCGCCAATCCGTGAGTGTGGAGAACACCTACGATCAGGACTTGCCCAGCCTGGAAGCGTGCCTGGACAAGCTGCCCGAACTGATGGAAACCCTGGCCGGGCGGCTGCAACGGCTGGACGACAGCTACCGGCTGGGCAAGCCCTTCGTGAAGGTCAAGTTTCACGATTTCACCCAGACCACCTTGGAGCAGGCCAATGCCGCCAGGGATCTGCACAGCTACCGCAGCTTGCTCAGCCAAGCCTATGCCCGTGGCAACAGGCCGGTGCGGCTGCTAGGGATTGGGGTGCGCCTGCATGACTTACGCGGTGCCCTGACTCAGCTGGAGCTTTTTGGGGACCTGTAGGCGGGGCCGCGGCGAATCAGATTGCCAACGCACCTCGCCCTATTGGTAGGAATGGCGCGCAGGCATCGCCCGCTTCTACAACCCTTGATCCACCGTGCGAGCACCGGGGCCCTTGGCCAGGGCCTTGATAAAGTCGTGCTGCAACTCGGGGTCGTTGCGGGTGAGTTCTACCAGGCTTTGCTGCAGCTCGTTGGCTTCGTCCTCCAGCCCCAGCTGTGCCAGCCGCTTGACCCGGTAAACCCACTGGCTCACTTCATCATCTTCGAGGTCGTCATAGATCAAGCCATGTGCTTCGGCGACCTTGGCACGCAAGGCGGGCGCCAGTTGCAGGGTCGCGTCGGCCCGGGAAGTGCCATCATCGTCCTTCACTGCCAGCACCAGCCGGTTTACCCGCTGCATGTCCTGGTCGGCGAAGGGTGCATCCAGCAGGTTCAGCCGCAGGTAGCCCTTGCGGTCGGTGTTGAGTGCGTACACCTGCGTGCCGGCAGTGACCTCCACCGGCTTTTCGACCCAAGGCTCGGTAACGACTTCCTGCCGTTTATCCTTCTGTATTTCGTCGATACCAGCCAGATTTTGTTCTGCGCGGCCGTTGGACTGCGCGTTCATGAACGGGTTGATCCCGGCGAAACCGTAATTGATCCACCCGTAGGTGACGTTTTCCGGAAGGCGCCCGAGCGCCACCACGTTAACGGCATTGGCTGCTATGCCGGCCACGATCGCAACCGCGCCCAGCGGTACTTCATAAAGCTCCCGCCAGGGCTGATACGGCGTATAGCGGTCGTAGCGGCGGGTTACCTCGAAATCAGTGACCTCGAAAGTGGCTTGCTCACTCACCCGCACACGCCGCTGGGGCTGGTCCAGCAGCGGTTCTCCGGCGTCTATCAGCAGTTGATGGTCGACCGGTTTGCGCTCGGTGCGCTCCTCGTGTTCGCTGCGTTGCGACATTTGGTTGGCGCAGCCCGTGAGAAGGCAGGCGCCGCATATCGCGGCGCCCCCGAGCAGCAAAAGACTTCGTGTAGACATGAACGCTTACTCGATGATCAACGGCCCAGGCGTGCCCGCAGGAAGGGCAGCACCTCGGCGATATCCAGGCTTTGCACTTCGCTTTCAGTACGCTGCTTGTACTCAAGCTTGCCCTCTGCGAGGGAACGATCGCTGATGACGATTCGATGCGGTACGCCGATCAGCTCCATGTCGGCGAACTTGATGCCAGGGCTGGTTTTCTTGTCGCGATCGTCGAGCAGCACCTCGAAGCCCGCGGCCGTCAGCTCGCGGTAGAGCGCGTCCGTGGCTTCGCGAACCTGCTCCGTCTCGTAGCGCAGGGGCACCAGGGCTACCTGGAACGGCGCCAGGGTGTCGCTCCAGATGATGCCGTTGGCGTCGTGGTTCTGCTCGATGGCGGCGGCTACCACACGGGACACGCCGATGCCGTAGCAGCCCATGGTCATGGTGACCGGCTTGCCGTTTTCACCCAGCACCTGGGCTTTCATCGCATCACTGTATTTGGTGCCGAGCTGGAAGATATGCCCCACTTCGATGCCACGCTTGATTTCCAGGGTGCCTTTACCGTCCGGGCTTGGGTCGCCTTCGACCACGTTGCGCAGGTCCGCGACTTCCGGCAGCGGCAGGTCGCGCTCCCAGTTCACGCCAAAGTAGTGCTTGTCGTCGATGTTCGCGCCCACGGCGAAGTCACTCATCATGGCAACCGAGCGGTCGATGATGCAGGGCAGCGGCATGTTCAGTGGGCCCAGAGAGCCGGCGCCCGCGCCGATCGCGTCGCGCAGTTCGGCTTCGCCGGCCATTACCAGTGGGCTGGCGACCAGAGGGTGGTTGCCGGCCTTGATTTCGTTGAGCTCATGGTCGCCGCGTATGACCAGTGCCACCAGCTTGCCCGCTTCGGCGGCGTGAACGACCAGGGTCTTCACAGTGCGTTCGATAGGCAGGGCGAAACCTTCGACCAGCGCTGCGATCGTTTTGGTGTTGGGGGTGTCGACCAGGCGCAGTTCCTCGCTGGCCGCGGCACGCTCGGCTTCCCGAGGCAGTGCTTCGGCCTTTTCGATGTTGGCTGCGTAGTCCGAGCCGTTGCTGAACACGATGTCGTCTTCGCCCGAGGACGCCAGCACATGGAATTCATGCGAGCCGGCGCCGCCGATGGAGCCGTTGTCGGCTTCGACCGGGCGGAAGTTGAGCCCCAGGCGGGTGAAAATGTTGCAGTACGCCTGATGCATACGGTCGTAGGTTTGCTGCAGCGATGCCTGATCGGCATGGAAGGAGTAAGCGTCCTTCATGATGAATTCGCGGCCACGCATCAGGCCGAAGCGGGGGCGGATTTCATCGCGGAATTTGGTTTGGATTTGATACAGATTGATCGGCAACTGTTTATAGCTGTTGAGCTCGTTGCGGGCGATGTCGGTGATGACCTCCTCATGGGTAGGGCCGGCACAGAACTCGCGGTCATGACGGTCTTTGAGGCGCAGCAACTCGGGGCCGTATTGTTCCCAGCGGCCAGACTCCTGCCATAGCTCGGCGGGTTGGATGCCTGGCATCAGCACTTCCAGGGCGCCCGCGGCGTTCATCTCTTCGCGCACGATAGCCTCGACCTTGCGCATCACCCGCAGGCCCATCGGCAGCCAGGTGTACAGGCCGGAGGCGAGCTTGCGAATCATGCCCGCGCGCAGCATCAGCTGATGGCTGATGACCACCGCGTCGGACGGGGTTTCTTTCAGTGTGGCGAGCAGGAATTGACTGGTGCGCATGGTAGGCCGTGTCGGTTGCTGAATTCGTATTGAAGCTGGGCATTGTACGGAGCAAGCGCCGCCAATGAAAAGCCCGGCGCGGGGGCCGGGCTTTTCAGGCAAAGCGTACCGCTGGGTCGATTACAGGATCGAGATCGGGTAGTCGACGATCAGGCGGAACTCTTTTACGTCGCCGTCTGCTTGGTCGGCGTTGCCAGTATGCCAGGCTTGGCGGATGCGGAAGGACAGGTCCTTGGCTGGGCCAGTTTGAACCACATACTTGGCTTCCAGGTTGGTTTCGTGGTGGTCGCCATCGCTGCCATAAAGGGTGCCGTTGACAACACCATTTTCGTCATGGGTGACATAGGCGCCGGACAGGTCTGCCCCCGAACCGTCGATGTCATAGCCGTACGCGTAGCGGGCCATGAAGCTCAGACCAGGAACGCCGTAGGAGGCCAGGTCCAGGTTGTATTGCAGCTTCCAGGATTTCTCGCCAGGGGCGTTGAAGTCCGAGTACTGAATGGAGTTAGCCAGGAAGATCGAGTCGCCACCGCGGTTGTTGTCACCCACACCGATATAGTCGAACGGGGTGTCGCCGTTAACCTTCTGGAAGGACAGGGTCAGTGTCTGGCCTGGCAGGAAGGCGTAAGCCGCCGACAACGAGTAAGTGTTGTTGTCAATTTCACCAGCTTTAGAGCTGCCTTCATCGGTGGTGCGGTAGTAGTTGACGTCGAAGGTCAACGATTGGTCGCCAGCCAGCGGCAGAACATAGTTCACGTTGCCGTAGTATTGGTTCCAGATATCTTCAAGCTTGGAGCCATATACGCCAACGCTTAGTTGGTCGTTGAATGCGTAGCGGCCACCCAAGTAGTCGGCGCTCTTGGCGGAGACGCCTGCGTAGTTGGCCCACAGCTCACCATCATGGCTGGTGTCGTTCTGGCTGGTGCCTGAGTAGAAATGCCCGGCCTCGAGGTCCAGGCCCGTCACCTCGCTGCTCATCAAGGTGATACCGCTGGCGGTTTGCGGAACCAGGCGGCTACCACCTACTGCGAAGACAGGGCTGGTGCTTGGCTGTTGGTCGCCAATTTTCAGCATGGTCTTGGAGATACGGAACTTAGCAGCGGCGCCGACCTTCCCATAGTTACTATGGTTGTCACCGTCGGAGTCCACGGTCAGGTTGGTTGAGCCAGAGTATTTATCTAGGCCCCACAGGCGTAGACCGCCGTAGGCAAACGCATCAACGCCCACACCGACGGTGCCGGTGGTGAAGCCGGAGCTGAACACACCGTGGATGCCTTGGGTCCAGTCACGCTGGTCGTGACCACCGTTCTTGTTGTCACGGTTGAAGTAGTAGTTGCGAAGCAGCAGGTTCAGTGTGCTGTCTTCAACAAAGCCTTTGGCTTCGGCCTGGTCGCTGACGAAGGCTTCAGCCATTGCCAGTTGCGAGGTCGCCGCCGCGGTTACTGCCAGTGCGATTGCGCTCCACTTCATCACTTTCATCGTGACTTGCTCCTTTGGTTTTAGGAAGAGTACTGCCGGCCGCTTGGTTTTTATTCAGGTCGGCTCTTTCTTTTTAGTGAGGCGTAACCTACATCACGCCCACGTTGTCCTGCGATACGGCTGCTCGGGTTCTTCGAGAAATGCCGGCTGGCGTGTCGCTTTTAACCTCCTGCATGTCGTGTTCGCTCGCCTAACCGGTTCACGGTCCGGGAGGTGAGCGTCTTGGCGAAGCATATTGCAACAAGTGTGCAAACTTACCTCGCCAGCTCACAAAATTTTCACTTTTCTGCTCAAAGCAGCGAAAAGCCCCGAAATCACTGGGTCCAGCCCTCGGGTGCATGTGGTTGACAGGCCCTGCGCTTTAAGATGGTGCTCCGCCGCTCCTAACCAAAGTGTTACCTTAATCACGTTACCCTTTGATGGCGAAGGGTTATAGCGCACCTTTAAAAGCCGGCATGTGCATTTATGGTGCGAAAAGTAGCACTGGCGCTTGGAGAGGCTAGCGCAAAGTTGCCGCTTGGCAAGCGTGCTGCTCCTCTACCTAAGGATTTGCGATAAAGGTTGGCGCCCCATTGGATGGCGTCGCGGTTTAATCATAGCAACGTACATCGCGGCCGCTTCGTTTTGGTGCGTCGTCGCGCGGCGCCGAACCAAGCCGGGGCGGGCCAGCCGCCGACATTTATAGGCTCAAGCGGTATGCTTGGGCATTGCCATCAAGGCACTATCCATAGGAGGCCAGCCTTTGTTCGAACTCGACCCCCGCTTGCAAGCCGATACCTGGGTGCTGGGGGACTTTCCCCTTTGCCGGCTGCTGCTCAGCCGGGACGCCAACTATCCATGGCTGATCCTGGTGCCGCGCCGGCCCGGCATTACCGAAGTCTTTGAGCTGAGCGAGGCTGACCAGGCCCAGCTGGCCGTGGAAACCGGGCGCCTGGCGGAGGGCCTCAAGCATGCGCTTGGGGCAGACAAAATGAACGTAGCGGCCTTGGGCAACGTCGTCGCCCAACTGCATGTGCATGTGATCGCCCGCTACTGCGCGGATGCTGCCTGGCCCGCGCCCGTATGGGGCAGGGTGCCCGGCACGACGTATGAGCCAGCTCGGCTCGAGGCGCTGAAGGATCAACTCAAGGCCCTGCTGGGCAGCGACTTCACATGGGTGCAGGCGGGATGAGCGTCGAGAATCGTGTTACAGAACTGGAAACCCGTCTGGCATTCCAGGACGACACCATCCAGGCGTTGAACGAAGTGCTGATAGATCAGCAACGTCAGTTGGAGCGGTTAGGGTTGCAGCTGGCTCAGCTGACGGAGCGCTATCGGGAGCTGGCGGGGCAATACGGGGAGGCGGGCGACGAGCCGCCGCCCCCGCATTACTGAGAGCAGTGCTCAGCGGCCCGGGGCGGCCGCCACTACATCTTCGGCCTGCAGGCCTTTGTCGCGGTTCATCACCGAAAACTCCACGCGCTGGCCTTCGACCAATACGCGGTGACCTTCACCGCGGATGGCCCGGAAGTGGACGAAGATATCGTCGCCCGAATCCCGGGAAATGAAGCCGAAGCCCTTGGATGTATTGAACCACTTCACGGTACCCGTATCGCGGTTGCCGCCGGTGAATGTCACCGGCGCGGCCGACACGTACTTCTTTGGCCGGCTGGCTGCCAACTGCAACACGACTGCGGCAAGCATCGACAGCAAGCCCAGCCATACCGCGGGTTCGCCAGCCACCAGCGGTAGGGGAGCATATAGCACCAGCGCTTGCAGCACGGCCGCCAGTACCAGCAGAGCGCTGACAAAGCCCTGCAGGGTTTGCCGCGGATTATGTTTCCATTGCGGAATCAAGGGCGCGAACAACAGGTTGCTCAGGCCGATAAAGGCCAGATGAAAAGCATCGGTTTGAGAAAGGTAAGGCAAGGCACCCGGCATCACGCCGGGTAGGGCAGCCAGCAGTACTGCGCCCGCGCCTGTAAGGAGATGAACGGTTTTCAACATATTTATGACTCACATTTTTCTAGAGGATCAAGAAGCGCTGATCCCTCACAGTGCACGTGTGCGGTATTAAGCGAAAAACGGCAGGAGGGACTGGCCTATGCGCCTGCGAGCCAACCCTGCGTGACGCCGCCTGGAACAAGAAAAAAAGCGGCGGCTCGAAGGGTGTTGGCAACGCATTGGTGGCACGCCGGCTATTTAACAGGAAACAGGCCTAGAGACTCAATTCCATCCGCCATGACATGGCGCATTGATGGCCTTTTGGCGACGCCCGGCGCTCTGCAGCGTATACCTGAGGATGGCTGCGAGGCCCGGGCACTCTTGCTACAGTAGCCGGCGCACCTTTGAAATACTTCAATCAACAAGGGGAACCTCATGGCAATTGATATCGGCATCAATGAAGAAGATCGCAAGTCGATCGTGGACGGCCTGTCGCGTCTGCTGTCGGACACCTACGTGCTGTACCTCAAGACCCATAACTTCCACTGGAACGTCAGCGGCCCGATGTTCCGCACCCTGCACCTGATGTTCGAAGAGCAATACAACGAATTGGCGCTGGCGGTCGACTCAATCGCCGAGCGCATCCGCGCGCTGGGCTTCCCGGCCCCGGGCACTTACACGACCTACGCGCGTTTGTCCTCGATCAAGGAAGAGCCGGGTGTGCCGGCCGCAGAAGAAATGATCAAGCAGCTGGTCGATGGCCAGGAAGCAGTAGTGCGTACCGCGCGCAGCCTGTTCCCATTGCTGGATAAAGTCAGCGACGAGCCAACCGCGGACCTACTGACCCAGCGCATGCAAACCCACGAGAAAACCGCCTGGATGCTTCGCGCCTTGCTCGAAGGAAACTGATCTGGAGCCGTCCGGTAGCTGGCGCCGCCGGATGGCGCCTTTCTGGCATATAGCACCGCCTTTTCCTACCTTCGGGATCGTTACTGTCGCTCCCACGCGCCACCTCCCGGCGTTTTCATAGGCTTCCGAAGCGCGCTGCCGCGCGTTTGGATTACGCCAAGGAAGGTGCTGTGATGCTTATGAATTGCTCTCATTTCAGCCGCGGCTGTGGCTCTGCCAAACTCCTGCTCGACCCGTTTCAGAAAAACTTCGACATGGCGCTGGCCCGGCCCATGGCCCGCTCCGTGCGGCTCAATGGTTTTGCCACCTGCCTGCGCCTGGAGCGGGTGTACTGGAATATTCTCGAAGCCCTGGCCGAACGCAATCAATGCACAGTCAACCAGCTGTTGTCTTACCTGGACCGGGAAGTCCACCTGCGGCATGGCGGCGTGAAGAATTTCAGCGGGCTGGTGCGGGTCATCTGCGTAGCATATGTGCTCGATAAAGCGGCCTCGCCCCAAGGGCAGCCTGGACCCTGAGCGCGCCGCGCGATAAACGCGATATCGGGGAGCTTGCAGCCGGGCGCGGTTAACCAGATATAATTCCGCGCTTAAGTTAACCAGCGCCCCGCGCGCCACGTTCGTAGCCGAGCACCTGTAATATGCCCTTGTACAATTACCAATGCGAAAGCTGTGGTCACCAACTGGAAGCCATCCAGAAGCTCAGCGAAGCTCCTTTGACCGATTGCCCCGCCTGCGCGGCCCCGCGGCTGACCAAGGCCGTGTCCCGGGCGGGCTTCCGCTTGAGCGGAACCGGCTGGTACGAAACCGATTTCAAGACTGGCGCCAAGAAAAACCTCGCCGGCGCCGACAAGGCCGACTGAGTTGAACCCCTTCGCCGGGTACTGCACACTGCCGGTGATGCGGGCCCGCCCGAACACGACTGACTATAAGTGAACCGACCATCATGATGCGCAGCCACTATTGCGGCCAACTGAACGAGAGCCTGGACGGCCAGGAAATCACCCTTTGCGGCTGGGTCCACCGCCGTCGCGACCATGGCGGGGTGATCTTCCTCGACGTTCGTGATCGCGAAGGCATGGCCCAGGTGGTGTTCGACCCCGACCGCGCCGAGTCCTTCGCCGCCGCGGACCGCGTGCGCAGCGAATACGTGGTGCGCATCAGCGGCAAGGTGCGTTTGCGCCCCGCTGGCGCGGTGAACCCGAACATGGCCTCCGGCGCCATCGAAGTGCTCGGGTATGAGCTCGAAGTGCTCAACGAAGCCGAAACCCCGCCGTTCCCGTTGAACGAATACTCCGACGTGGGCGAGGAAACCCGCCTGCGCTATCGTTTCATCGACCTGCGTCGCCCGGAGATGGCCGACAAGCTGCGCCTGCGTTCGCGCATCACCAGCAGCATCCGTCGCTACCTGGACGAGAACGGCTTCCTCGACGTCGAGACGCCGATCCTTACCCGCGCCACCCCGGAAGGCGCCCGCGACTACCTGGTGCCTAGCCGTACCCACCCCGGCAGCTTCTTCGCCTTGCCGCAGTCGCCGCAGTTGTTCAAGCAACTGTTGATGGTGGCCGGCTTCGACCGCTACTACCAGATCGCCAAATGCTTCCGCGACGAAGACCTGCGCGCTGACCGCCAGCCGGAATTCACCCAGATCGACATCGAAACCAGCTTCCTGGACGAAAGCGAGATCATGGGCCTGACCGAAGGCATGATCCGCAAGCTGTTCAAGGAAGTGCTGGACGTCGACTTCGGCGACTTCCCTCACATGACCTGGGACGAAGCCATGCGCCGCTTCGGTTCGGACAAACCGGACCTGCGCATTCCCCTGGAGCTGGTCGACGTTGCCGATCAACTCAAGGACGTTGAGTTCAAGGTGTTCAGCGGCCCGGCCAATGATCCCAAGTGCCGGGTCAGCGCGTTGCGCCTGCCGGGCGGCGCCAGCATGCCGCGCAGCAAGATCGACGATTACACCAAGTTCGTCGGCATCTACGGCGCCAAGGGCCTTGCCTATATCAAGGTCAACGAGCGCGCCAAGGGCGTCGAAGGCCTGCAGTCGCCGATCGTCAAGAATATCCCCGAGGCCAACCTCAATGTCATCCTCGACCGCGTAGGCGCGGTGGACGGCGACATCGTGTTCTTCGGTGCCGACAAGGCCAAGATCGTCAGCGAAGCCCTGGGCGCGCTGCGTATTCGCCTAGGCCACGACTTCGAACTCTTGACCGCCCAGTGGGCACCGCTGTGGGTGGTCGATTTCCCGATGTTCGAAGAGGGCGACCAGGGCAGCTTCGCCGCACTGCACCACCCCTTCACTTCGCCGAAGTGCAGCCCGGCCGAGCTGGAAGCGAACCCCGCCGGTGCGCTGTCGCGGGCCTATGACATGGTGCTCAACGGCACCGAGCTGGGTGGCGGTTCGATCCGTATCCACCGCAAGGAAATGCAACAGGCCGTATTCCGCCTGCTGGGTATCGAAGCGGCGGAACAGGAAGAGAAATTCGGCTTCCTGCTCGACGCGCTCAAGTTCGGTGCTCCGCCACATGGCGGCCTGGCCTTCGGCCTCGACCGCTTGGTGATGCTGATGACCGGCGCGCAGTCGATCCGCGAAGTGATTGCCTTCCCGAAAACCCAGAGCGCCGCCGATGTGATGACCCAGGCACCTGGGGCAGTCGATGCCAAGGCCCTGCGCGAGTTGCATATCCGCCTGCGCGAACAGCCCAAGGCCGAGTAAAACGGGCGCGCGACAGCGCTCCCGGCAAAACCCCAGCGCCCCCGCCGCGTTTCGCGCGCGGGGGCCGTTTGTCATGTAAATGTTTCGGAGTCTGTATGGCCGGTCATTCCAAGTGGGCGAATATCAAGCACCGCAAAGAACGCCAGGATGCCAAGAGAGGCAAGATCTTCACCAAGTGGATTCGTGAACTGACGGTCGCGGCCAAGCAAGGTGGAGGCGACCCGAACGCCAACCCGCGCCTGCGTCTGGCGCTGGACAAGGCACTCGGCGCCAACATGAGCCGGGATATCATCGACCGCGCCATTGCCCGTGGCGCTGGCTCGACCGAAGGCGAGAACGTCGAGGAGCTCAGTTACGAGGGCTATGGCCCGGGTGGAGTCGCGGTCATGGTCGAAGCCATGAGCGACAACCGCAACCGCACCGCTGCGGCTGTTCGGCACGCGTTCAGCAAATGCGGCGGCAACCTGGGTACCGACGGTTCGGTGGCTTACCTCTTCGAGCGCAAGGGCCAGCTCAGCTTCGCTCCGGGCGTGGATGAGGACGCTCTGATGGAAGCTGCGATGGAGGCCGACGCGGATGACGTGGTCAGCCATGAGGATGGCTCGGTCGATGTGTTCACCTCGTTCGCCAGCTTCTATGGTGTGCGCATTGCTCTGGAAGCCCAGGGTTTCAAGGCGGCGGATGCGGAGATCATCATGGCGCCGAGTACTCAGGCGGAGCTGGATCGAGACGGCGCGGAGAAAGTGCTCAAGCTCATCGACATGCTCGAAGACCTGGACGACGTGCAGAACGTCTACTCCAATGCCGCGATCGCCGACGACATCATGGAACAGCTCGGTTGAGCCTCATCCTGGGTATCGACCCCGGCTCGCGTATCACCGGCTACGGCGTGGTGCTTGATCGGGGGCTGGGTCGGGGCTGCGAATACGTTGCCTCTGGTTGCATCCGTACCGGCAGCGGTGAACTTCACGAGCGCTTGCAGGTGGTGTATCGCAGCGTGCGCGAGGTGATCTGCGCTCACGGGCCGATCACCATGGGCATCGAGCGGGTGTTCATGGCGCGCAATGCGGACTCCGCCCTCAAGCTTGGCCAGGCGCGGGGCGCTGCGATCGTCGCGGCGGCAGAGGAAGGGCTGGAGATCGCCGAATACTCCGCCACCCAGGTCAAGCAGGCGATCACCGGCACCGGTGGCGCCAGCAAAGAGCAAGTGCAGTTGATGGTCATGCACTTGCTCAAACTCACCAGCAAGCCCCAGATCGACGCCTCGGACGCCCTGGCGATCGCGCTGTGTCATGCCCATACCCGTTCCAGCCTGGTGCCGCATGGGCTGAGCGCGGCCCGAAGTCGCGGCGGCCGGCTGCGTCTATAGCAGCATTACCTAAAACTTTTTCATTTGCCGATGCCCCTCGTGCTGCGATCATGCGCACTGGCTCGTGAACAGCCCCGGTGGCCAGCAGGCCCCGGCATTTCAGGACTTCAACGTGATCGGACGCTTGCGCGGCACCCTGGCGGAGAAACAACCGCCGCACCTTATTCTCGACGTGAACGGCCTCGGCTACGAGCTGGAGGTGCCGATGACCACGCTTTATCGGCTGCCATCGGTGGGCCAGCCCTTGACGCTGCACACGCACCTGGTGGTGCGTGAAGATGCTCAATTGCTCTATGGTTTTTACGAACGGCGCGAGCGCGAGCTGTTCCGCGAGCTGATCCGCCTCAACGGCGTAGGTCCCAAACTTGCACTGGCATTGATGTCCAGCCTGGAGGTAGACGAGCTGGTTCGCTGTGTCCAGGCCCAGGACACCAGCGCGCTGGTCAAGGTGCCGGGGGTGGGCAAGAAGACCGCCGAGCGCCTGCTGGTCGAGCTCAAGGATCGCTTCAAGGCCTGGCAGACGGTGCCGGCGATGTTCGAGTTGGTGCCCGATGATGGAGGCACGCCCCGAGGGCCGGTCGCCACGGCGGAGACAGATGCGGTGAGCGCACTCATCTCCCTGGGCTATAAGCCACAGGAGGCAAGCAAGGCCGTCGCCGCGGTTAACGAAAAAGGCCTGTCCAGCGAAGACCTGATCCGCCGCGCCCTCAAAGGGATGATCTGACGTGATTGAAGCCGACCGCCTGATCTCCGCCGCCGGGCGAGACCGCGAAGAACAACAGGACCGCGCCATCCGCCCGCTGCAACTCGCCGAGTACATCGGCCAGCCGGTGGTCCGCGAGCAGATGGAGCTGTTTATCCAGGCCGCCCGCGGGCGCGCCGAGTCCCTGGATCACACCCTTATCTTCGGCCCGCCGGGCTTGGGCAAGACCACCCTGGCTAATATCATCGCCCAGGAAATGGGCGTATCGATCAAAAGCACGTCGGGCCCGGTACTGGAGCGCCCAGGGGACCTGGCAGCCATGCTGACAAACCTGGAGCCCCACGATGTGCTGTTCATCGATGAAATCCATCGGCTGTCGCCCATCGTCGAGGAAGTGCTTTATCCCGCGATGGAAGACTTCCAGTTGGACATCATGATTGGCGAAGGGCCGGCAGCACGGTCGATCAAGCTCGACCTGCCGCCCTTTACCTTGGTCGGCGCCACTACCCGCGCAGGCATGCTCACCAACCCGCTGCGCGACCGCTTCGGTATCGTGCAGCGGCTGGAGTTCTACAGCGATGCGGACCTGGCCACCATCGTTGCCCGTTCGGGGCGAATTCTAGGCCTGGCCATCGACCCCGAAGGTGCTTACGAAATCGCCCGCCGTGCCCGCGGCACCCCACGCATTGCGAACCGTCTGCTGCGGCGCGTGCGGGACTACGCGCAGGTTCGCGGCAAAGGTGACATTACCAAGGCAGTCGCCGACCTTGCTTTGAATCTTTTGGACGTGGACGAGCGCGGCTTTGATCACCAGGACCGCCGCTTGCTGCTGACCATGATCGAGAAGTTCGATGGCGGGCCGGTGGGTGTGGATAACCTGGCCGCTGCTATCAGCGAAGAACGCCACACCATCGAGGATGTGCTAGAGCCCTACCTGATCCAGCAGGGCTATATCATGCGCACCCCACGGGGGAGGGTGGTTACGCGGCACGCGTATCTGCACTTTGGCCTGAACCGCGCCGAGCGCCCAGACGCCGCTTTCCCCGAAGCGGGCTCTCCGGAAGAATCGGTATGAAGACCCGAAACCCGGGTGATCGAATGGCCAATTCGGTGGTCCTACGCCCTGATGTGACGGTTACCTCGCCAAGGGCCTCCAAGTCATTGAAAAAACAATTGTCTGGCCGGATTGGCAACCCAGGGAGTTCGCACTAGAGTATGCGCGCGCAAAACGGGCTAGCGCCGTTCGTTCATCGTTGTCGCGTGTACTACGAGGACACCGATGCCGGCGGCATCGTTTATTACGTCAACTACCTCAAGTTCATGGAGCGGGCACGCACCGAGCGTCTGCGCGAACTGGGCTACGTGCAGTCAGTGCTTGCCGCGGAGAATCTGCTATTTGTCGTGCATTCCAGCGAGGCGCGTTACCACGTGCCGGCGCGGCTGGACGACGAACTGCTGGTGAGCGCCGAGGTAGGCGAGCTCAACCGTGCCAGCCTGCGCTTCGTGCAGCAGGTACGGCGCGCTTCGGATCAACGGCTGCTATGTGAAGGCCAGTTTCTGGTGGCCTGCGTGCGTGCCGACAATTTCAAACCCCGAGCCATTCCACCCGCCATGCATGCGGCCTTCGCCGCCGATGATGGCCCGGGTACAACTCAAGAGCAGGAGAACCAGCGTGGAAGCTAACGCCGTCGACCATACCTCCATGTGGAGCCTGGTCAGTAACGCCAGTATCGTGGTGCAACTGGTAATGCTGATCCTGGTGGCCGCATCGGTCACCTCGTGGGTCATCATCTTTCAACGCAGCAACCTGATCCGAGCAGGGCGTCGTGCGCTGGATACGTTCGAAGAGCGCTTCTGGTCGGGCATCGACCTGTCCAAACTGTATCGACAGGCTGGCAGCAATCCTGACCCGGATTCGGGGGTGGAGCAGGTGTTCCGCGCAGGCTTCAAGGAATTCTCCCGCTTGCGTCAACAGCCAGGGGTCGATCCCGATGCGGTCATGGAAGGCGTGGGCCGTGCCATGCGCGTAGCCATCTCCCGTGAGGAAGAGAAGCTCGAGCAAACGCTGCCGTTCCTGGCCACCGTGGGTTCCACCAGCCCTTATATCGGCCTGTTCGGTACCGTATGGGGGATCATGAACTCCTTCCGTGGCCTGGCTGCCGTTCAGCAGGCGACGCTGGCCACTGTTGCGCCGGGTATCGCCGAGGCGCTGGTGGCCACCGCCATCGGCCTGTTCGCGGCCATTCCCGCGGTGATCGCCTACAACCGGTTCGCGGCCCGTAGCGAAACCCTGATCAGCCGTTACTACACCTTCGCCGATGAGTTCCAGGCGATCCTGCACCGCAAAGTGCACACCAGCGAAGAGTAAGCAGGTACTTCCAATGGCTCGAGTTCGGCAAAAACGCAAGCCGGTGGCCGAGATGAACGTGGTGCCCTACATCGACGTGATGTTGGTACTGCTGGTCATCTTCATGGTCACCGCACCCATGCTCAACCAGGGTGTGAAAGTGGACTTGCCCAAGGTGTCCAGCGAAGCCTTGCCGCAAGACAACAACACCCAGGTATTGACCATTTCCATCAAGGCAGACAAAACCTACTACTGGAACCTTGGCAGCGAGGTCGATACCGACAAGCAGATGGATCGCGCCCAGAGCCTGCCGCAGATGACCCAGGCAGTGACCGCGATCATCAACCAGGGCAACGCCAATGGCAAAAAGACCCAGGTATTCATCCGCGGCGACAAGGCCGTCGACTATGGCGCCGTGATGGGCGCGATGGGCGGCTTGCAGAAAGCTGGCGTGGGCAATGTCGGCCTGATCACCGAGGCCCCCTGATGCGACAGCGAGAGCACTCCGCCTCGGAAAACTACTTCTGGCCCTCAGTGTGGGCCATAGCGCTGCACGTCCTGATTTTCGGCATGCTTTTCGTCAGTTTCGCCATGACGCCAGAGTTGCCGCCCGCCAAGCCTATCGTTCAGGCAACCCTGTACCAGCTCAAGTCCAAGAGCCAGGCAACGACCCAGACCAACCAGAAGCTTGCAGGCGAGGCGAAGAAATCCGCTGCGCGCCAGACTGAAGTTGAGCAGATGGAAACGAAAAAGGTCGAGCAGGAGGAAATAAAGGCGGCGGAACAAAAGAAAGCCGAGGCTGCTCAAAAAGCCGAAGCCGCTCAGAAGGCCGATGACGCGAAGAAAGCTGACGCTGCCGCCAAGGCCGCAGAAGCCGCCAAGGCTGCGGAAGCTGCGAAAGCCGCGGACGCCGCGAAGGCAGCCGAGGCCAAGAAAGCCGAGCAGGCCGAAATCGCCAAGAAGCGCGCTGAAGACGAGGCCAAGAAAGAAGCCGAGGAAGAGGCCAAGAAGCAGGCGGCCGATGAGGCCAAGAAAAAAGCCGCCGCCGATGCTGCGAAGGCAGCTGAAGAGGCGAAGAAAAAAGCCGCTGACGATGCCAAGGCCAAGGCTGCCGATGAAGCCAAGGCCAAGGCCGCGGAGGAGGCGAAGAAGAAAGCCGCCACCGACGCTGCGAAGAAGAAGGCGCAGGATGCAGCACGCAAGGCCGCTGAAGATAAAAAGGCCCAAGCGTTGGCAGACCTGCTGTCCGATACCCCGCAGCGGCAACAGGCACTGGCTGACGAACAAGGGGATGAGGTTGCCGGCAACTTCGATGACCTGATCCGCTCACGCGCCGCTGAAGGCTGGGCCCGCCCGCCGAGCGCGCGCAAGGGCATGACGGTTGTGCTGCAGATCAACATGTTGCCCGATGGCACCGTTACCAACGTCAGTGTGGCCAAGTCCAGCGGTGACGCGCCGTTCGACAGCTCCGCAGTGGCGGCGGTAAAGAACATTGGCCGCCTGACCGAGATGCAGGGTCTCAAGCCAGCCGACTTCAACCCATACCGTTCCTTCAAAATGACATTCACACCTGAGGATCTTGCGTTGTGATTAACCTTCTTCGAGGACTGCTTGTCGTGCTCTGCTGCGCGGCGGGGTTCGCCAGCGCTGATGAAAAAAACATTCTGGTCACCAGCGGTTCGGACCGCGCAACGCCTATCGCCGTGGTGCCGTTCGGCTATCAGGGCGGCACGCTGCCCGATGACATGGCCCAGATTATCGGCGACGACCTGCGTAACTCCGGCTACTACGCGCCGATTCCCCGGCAGAACATGATCAGCCTGCCCTCGCAGCCAAGCGAAGTGATCTTCCGGGATTGGAAAGCGCTGGGCGCGCAATACCTGATGGTAGGTAGTATTGTGCCCGCCGGTGGACGCCTGCAGGTGCAATACACCCTGTTCAACGTGGCGACCGAGCAACAGGTGAGCACCGGTAGTGTGAGTGGCGGCGTAGATCAACTGCGCGACATGGCGCACTTCATCGCGGATCAATCATTCGAAAAACTCACCGGCATCAAGGGCGCATTTTCCACTCGCATGCTCTATGTGACCGCCGAGCGTTTCGGTGGCAACAACGTGCGTTATACCTTGCAGCGTTCCGACTATGACGGTGCTCGCGCAGTAACCCTGTTGCAGTCCCGCGAGCCGATTCTGTCGCCTCGTTATGCGCCGGACGGTAAGCGTATTGCCTATGTGTCCTTCGAACAAAAACGTCCTCGTATCTTCATTCAATATGTAGATACTGGCCGTCGCGAACAGCTGACCAACTTCGAAGGCCTCAACGGCGCTCCGGCGTTTTCTCCCGACGGTAATCGGCTGGCGTTCGTGCTGTCCAAGGACGGCAACCCGGAAATCTATGTCATGGACCTCGGCAGCCGCGGTTTGACCCGCGTGACCAATAGCCCGGCGATCGACACCGAGCCTTTCTGGGGCAAAGATGGTTCGACTATCTATTTCACCTCCGACCGTGGCGGCAAGCCGCAGATCTATAAAACGTCGGTAGGCAGCGGTAACGCTGAACGGGTAACTTTCGTCGGTAACTACAATGCCAACCCTAAATTGTCCGCCGACGAAAAAACTTTGGTGATGATCCATCGTCAGGATGGCTTCACCAATTTCAAAGTGGCTTCTCAAGACCTTGAACGCGGTAACGTGAAGATCCTCACGGACTCAAGTCTTGATGAGTCGCCTACTGTTGCGCCCAACGGCACCATGGTAATCTACGCCACCCGCTCGCAGGGCCGGGGAGTCTTGATGCTCGTGTCTCTTAACGGACGCGTGAGGCTCCCGCTTCCTACCGCTCAAGGCGAAGTCAGAGAACCGTCCTGGTCCCCTTACCTGAACTGACGCGGCGCACAACGTTACACTTAACACACTGGGGTTCATTAGGAGTTTCACGATGGAAATGCTGAAGTTTGGTAAATTCGCTGCGCTGGCTCTGGCCATGGCCGTGGCTGTAGGTTGCTCCTCCAAGGGCGGCGACAACGCTGGTGAAGGCAACGGCGCTGCTGTTGACCCGAACGCTGGCTACGGCGCAAACACCGGTGCCGTCGACGGCAGCCTGAGCGACGAAGCTGCTCTGCGCGCTATCACCACCTTCTACTTCGAGTACGACAGCTCCGACCTGAAGCCGGAAGCCATGCGTGCCCTGGACGTCCACGCCAAGGACCTGAAAGCTAGCGGCGCTCGCGTCGTTCTGGAAGGTAACACCGACGAGCGCGGTACCCGCGAATACAACATGGCGCTGGGTGAGCGTCGTGCCAAGGCCGTTCAGCGCTACCTGGTTCTGCAGGGCGTTTCCCCAGCTCAGCTGGAAATCGTTTCCTACGGCGAAGAGCGTCCAGTCGCCACCGGCAACGACGAGCAGTCCTGGGCTCAAAACCGTCGCGTCGAACTGCGTAAGTAATTCGTCATGCGAACGTGCCGCCGTGCTGTAACTGTTTTGGCGCTTGCCCTCCCGGTTTCGGTGTGGGCAGCGGTTCCCGTGGTCGATGGAAGTGGTTCCGGCAACGGCACCAGCTATCCACCCTCCGGTTATGGCACGAGCGGCGCCTACGCCGGGACAGGGGCCCCTTCGGCTCCCGTCTCGGCGCAGGGTGAGCTGTTCATGCAGTTGCAACAAATGCAGGAAGATATCGCCCGCTTGCGCGGTCAGGTTGAAGTCCAGCAAAACGATATCCAGCGGATGAAGCAAGAAGCGCTGGATCGCTATCAGGACCTGGATCGCCGCATCGGCACCGGCACCCCTGTGCAACAACCGGCAGCCCCTGCCGACCCTTCGAATCCCGCCGTCGGCGGCGCTCCAGGCGCTGACGTGGCCCCGGCTGCTCCGGCCGACCAAAGCGCTGCTGGTACCGAGCCGGCAGATCCTGCTAAAGAGAAGCTCTACTACGATGCGGCCTTCGACCTGATCAAGGCGAAGGACTTCGACAAAGCGAGCCAGGCGTTTTCCGCCTTCTTGCGCAAATATCCCAACAGCCAGTACGCGGGCAACGCCCAATATTGGCTGGGCGAAGTGAACCTGGCCAAAGGCGACCTCCAGGGTGCCGGCCAAGCATTCGCCAAGGTGAGCCAGCTGTACCCCAAGCACCCCAAAGTGCCGGATTCGCTATACAAGCTGGCCGACGTAGAGCGCCGCTTGGGCCATACCGACCGCGTCAAACCGATCCTGCAGCAGGTCATCAGCCAATACCCGGGCACTGCGGCCGCTCAGTTGGCGCAGCGTGATCTGCAAAAGCTCTGACCGCTTGCCACGCCGAATGAACGAACCCGCGCACGTCGCGGGTTTTTTCGTTAGAATCGGCGCCCTTTATCAACGACCTTCGCCCGTTTGGCTTCGCACAACGGTCGCGGGTGCTAGCGGAGGCGGGTGGCCTGTTTAGCTGCCACGCCCGTGGCGACCATGTCTGACACATTACGTATTACCGAGATCTTCCACTCGTTGCAGGGGGAGACGCGAACCGCTGGCTTGCCCACGGTTTTCGTTCGCCTCACCGGCTGCCCTTTGCGGTGCCAATACTGTGACAGCGCCTATGCATTCAGCGGCGGCACCCTATACACCCTCGACAGCATCCTCGAACAGGTAGCGGCGTTGCGTCCGCGCTATGTGTGCGTGACTGGCGGCGAGCCCCTGGCTCAGCCCAACGCCATCCCTCTGTTGCAGCGATTGTGCGATGCGGGCTACGAAGTGTCGCTGGAAACAAGCGGCGCGCTGGATATCAGTGCTACCGATACCCGCGTCAGCCGGGTGGTGGACCTGAAAACACCAGGCTCTCGTGAAGTTCACCGCAACCGCTACGAAAACATCGCGCTGCTGACCCGTAATGATCAAGTGAAGTTCGTGATCTGCTCAAGGGAGGACTATGACTGGGCCGTGTCCAAAGTCATCGAGTACAACCTGGCCGAACGCGCTGGGGAGGTGCTGTTCTCCCCCAGCCATCACGACCTGAAAGCTACCCAATTGGCCGATTGGATAGTGGCGGATAACCTGCCGGTTCGCTTCCAGACGCAACTTCACAAGTTGCTGTGGAACGACGAGCCTGGCCGCTGAACGAGGGAATACCGATGTCTGACAAAAAAGCCGTTATCTTGCTGTCCGGGGGGCTGGACTCAGCCACCGTGGTCGCCATGGCCCGAGCCGAAGGCTACGCCTGCTACACCATGAGCTTCGACTACGGCCAGCGCCACCGCGCCGAGCTGGACGCCGCCGCGCGCGTTGCCCGCGACCTGGGCGCGATAGAGCACAAGGTCATAGGGCTGAGCCTCGATGGGATCGGCGGTTCGGCGCTGACCGATAGCAGCATCGATGTACCCGAAGCGCCCACCGAAGGCATACCGGTCACCTATGTGCCTGCACGCAACACGGTATTCCTTTCCCTGGCTTTGGGCTGGGCGGAAGTACTGGGCGCCCGAGACATATTCATCGGCGTGAACGCCGTGGATTATTCCGGTTACCCGGATTGCCGGCCGGAGTTCGTGGAAGCATTCGAACGCATGGCCAACCTGGCGACCAAGGCAGGCGTGGAAGGGCAGGGGTTTAGCATTCGGGCGCCGCTGCAGAATCTAAGCAAGGCCGATATCGTTCGCGCTGGGGTCGCCCACGGGGTGGACTACAGCTTGACGGTGTCTTGCTACCAGGCTGATTCCGCCGGCCAGGCATGTGGCAAGTGCGACAGCTGCCGCCTGCGCGCTGAAGGCTTTGCCGCCGCCGGCTTGGCAGACCCTACCCGCTACGCCTGATTTTTTGCCCAGTGGTGCTTGATTACTGCTTGAAAATCAGTATGATGCGCACCACCAAGCGGGTCGTTAGCTCAGTTGGTAGAGCAGTTGGCTTTTAACCAATTGGTCGTAGGTTCGAATCCTACACGACCCACCATATTTCCTCAGAACCCTCCCTCGCGGAGGGTTTTGTGCTTCTGATGGCTCAATAATTGGGCCTTATACCCGTTCAAAAGGTCATGCTGGCGGTGATCCGCGCGGTACGCGGTTCGCCCTCGTTGACTTGCAGCTGCCCGCTCCCAGTGTTCGATGGGTAATAGTGCTTGTCGAACAGGTTGTCGACGTTCAGTTGCAGCCGGGCCTTGTAGCTTGAAATCGGCAGATCCCAGCGCAGGAACGCATCGGCCACGCTGTAGCCGCTCATCCAGAAGCTGTTCTGGTTGTCGCCGGCACGCTTGCCGACGTAGCGGCCGCCGGCTCCCAGGTGCCAGGCTCCCGTGTCAGTGGGCAACGCCAAGTGATGGGTCAGGTACGCGCTGGCAGTGTGCATGGGCGCGTTGTTCAGGCGGTTACCCTCGTTGGCAGGGTCGTCAAGAATTTCCGTATGGGTATAGGCATAGGTGCCGATCAGCTCCCAGCGCGGCGCTAGGCGCCCGGTCACATCCAGTTCAACGCCACGGGAGCCGACCTTGCCGGCAGCCTCGGACGCTGTGTTGCCATTGGCCAGGGTGGTGGTGGTAACGACGTTTTTCTTTACGATGTCGAACAGCGCCAGGTTTAGGTTCAGCGCGCTGGACGGGGTGAACTTGGCGCCGATTTCGTAGCTGCGGCCTTCCTCTGGCTTGAACGTGTTGCCTTGGTCGTCGGTGTCGGTATTGGGCACGAACGAACGGCTGGCGTTGGCATACAACGACCAGGCCTCCGCCGGTTGGTAGACCACGCCGCCGAAGGGAATGAAAGTGTCGCCGTTGCTATCGCGAAGCACACTGTGAGAGGCGCCCAGACCTTGGCTGCCGTATTGGTCATAGTGTTGCTGGCGCCCCCCGAACACGAGAATCCATTGGTCACTAAGGTGCCAGTTGTCCTTGAGGTAAAGCGACGTAGAGAGGAGCTGGTTCTTCGCATTGCTCTGGGTCGCGTCGACGGTGGCAGGCTCGCCCAAGTGGCCGTATGCCGGGGCGTTGATGTTCAAGTCGCCGGCAGTGCTGCTGGCATTGCGGTAGGTCTTGCCGCGATAACGGTCCTGTGCCTCGTTGTCGACGCCCAACAGCAGCTCATGGCGTTGGCCGAACCATTGCTGCTCGCCGATGAAATCGAACGAGGCGTAGCGGGTTTCGTAGTCATAGTGGCCGCCATTGGCCTGGCGGCGTAGGGTTCCCGTGGCCAGGTCAGAGCCTTTGGCCTGTGGCTGGGCAATGGCCAGGCTGTAACGGTCATTGTTCCAGCCATAGGTGAGGCGGGATTTCCAGCTGTCAGTGAGCTGATATTCAAACTTGGCCGTGGCGGTTTCGCTGATACCGGTCGTTTTCGCCCAGGTTTCGTCGAGGCGATCCTTATAACTGATGGGGGCTGGATGGCCATCGATGAACACGGTGCCACGGTCGAACGGGCTGGAATAATCATTGTAGGTATAGGCCAGGCTTAGGCTGGCGCGCTCCCCGGTCCAGTTCAGCGACGGGGCAACCAAGGTGTGCTCGTTACTGCCGTAGTTACGCCAGTAGTCCTCATGGCCGTGCTCGGCTACCAGCCGGTAAGCGAAGTCGCTGTCGCCGATACCGCCGGTAGTATCGATGCCCAGGCTGCCGCCACCCTCGCTGTAGCCTGTGCCGGTGAGGGTAGTCTGGCGGATGAATTGCGGCTGCTTGCTGATCACGTTGATCGTGCCGCCGGGGTCCATCGCGCCATACAGCAGCGAGGCCGGGCCCTTGAGCACTTCAACGTGGTCGGTGGTAGCGCCCAGGTTGTGACCGATCACCGAGCGAATGCCGTCGCGCAGGGTCGAGCCATCGTCGTTGCTGCCGAAGCCTCGCTTGATCAGCGCATCCTTGGTGTTGCCGAGGGTGTTGCTCTGGGACACGCCGCTGACGAACTTCATAGCGTCATCCAAGGAGCGGACCTGATAGTCGTCCAGGGTCTGCCGGGTGACGGTATTGACCGTTTGCGCTTCGTCCTTGATCAGTGTGTCGGCCTTGCTAGCGGTGCTGGTGCGGGGCTGGGTATAGCCCTCGGGGATGGCGGCCTCGTTGCCTGCCGCTTCGATGACGGTAGAAGGCAATTCGATTGCCGACGGTACGGCCAATGCCAGGCCGGGCAGCGTGCCGCACAATGCCAAGGCGATGCACGAAGGCGAAGAAATAGACATCAAGGGCAAGGCTTCCAGCGGGCTATATGATAACGGTTATTATTAACAATATAGCGCTTTGATTCTATCTCTTTGATTTTGCAGGCATGCGTCCTATTGCCGCTGAGGCCTGGCTGATACCCGCGCATTCTTCTATGGCAACTCTCATATGGCCACCAGCCCCTGACTATCCTCCATCGCAGGGGCTGGCGTTTCTATGCCTATCGCCCACGTGCCATGCTGCGCAACACCCCGTCGCGGCGGATCAGCCCGTGATAGAGCGCGGCGGCCAGGTGTACCAGCACGGTGCAGAACAGCAGGTACGCCAGGTAGCCATGCGCCGTGCGCAACACCGCGAAGGTTGCGGCATCTGGTGCCAGCAAGGGCGGCAAACGCACGCCCGCGCCTAGGCTGACCGGGTCTCCAGCGGCCGACAGCATCGCCCAGCCAAGCAAAGGCAAGGTCAGCATCAAGCCATACAACAGCCAATGCGAAGCTTTGGCGGCCAGTGCCTGGAAGGCCGGAAGGTCCGCTGGCAGCGGCGGCTGGCGGGTGGCCAGGCGTACGCCCAAACGAATGACCGCGAGGGCTAGAAGGGCGATCCCAAGGGGTTTATGCAGTTGGATCAGCCATTGATGCCGTGTCGACACCGACGCCACCATGCCTGCGCCAATGAACAGCATCGCCAGCAAGGCCACGGCCATCGACCAGTGCAGCCAGCGCGCCAGCGGCACGAAGTGATCGAGAGGCTTGTTCATGGGCGGTGCTCCTGTGCGGTGTGCAATGCGTCGACTTCGCCAGTGCGGCGCAGGTAGGAATCGGCATAGGCGGCCGAGCGGGCAGGCAGCAAGGGGTCGGCGGAAATCTCGATCCCGGATGGCAGTATCGTCGGATCATAGTTGACGTCGCGGCACTGGCCGTCGATTTGCGCAACGGCGCGATCCAGCACGAGGGTGCCGGCTTCTACGGTGCGACGGTCTTGCGGCCAAGGCTTGCTGGCGTCGTCGACAGGATCGTCAGGGTTGGCAAAAGTCATTCGCAGTGCCCAACGCAAGGGGCCCGCGGTCAATCGCTGTTGCAGGTCTTGCGCCAGGTAGTCGGCGCCCTCGGCGCCATTGGCCGAAACGGCTGCGCTTTCTGGTATTACCGCCCACCGCACCGCCTGCCGCCTGCCGTCGGCGGCCACCAGGTAAAAAGCATTGAGGCTGTCGTAGCGCTCGCTGGCGTAGCTTGCCGATGGCTTGGCGGTTTTCACCCAGGCCAGGAAAGCTCCGGTTTCCGGATGGCTGGCAAAGAAGGCTTGCTGCGCCGCTGGGTTCGGCTTGCCGGTGGCAGGGTCGGGGCGGCCAGCCTGTAAACTCTCGAAGAACGCCTCCGGCGTGCCCACTGGAAACACGGGCATGCTGTTCATTCCGGTGCGCCATTGCTGGCCGTCCGCCTGGGTAAACCGTAAGGCCAGGCTGCGGATCGGTACGCTGTTGTCCGGTGCATAGGGATTGCCTCCGGGCAAGGCGAAGCGGCCCACCACGGGCGTGCGGCCTGGGGCGAACACTGCGGCTTTCGAATCCTGGGCCAGCTCGCCGTTGCTTTCGAACCAGCCGCTCACGCAGATGCCCTTGGCGTGGTTGCGTCGATAGCCAGCGTGTAGGCCGCCGTTGGCTTGGAGGTTGTCAACGATGCGGGCAGGCGTCACCCGGTGTGGGTCGAGCCAGCCATGTACGTAAGCCATGCTGGCCGCTAGCAGCACGACCGGCACGGCGATCAGGCCATAGCGGGCGAGAATCGCCTTGTTCGAAGGTGGGGGGGTGGACATCGCTAGGGGCCTCCGGGCCGAATCAGGTGCCCAGATTGACGCGCCCCTCAGGCGTTTATTCCAGTGCGCATGTGCTATTCGTTTGACAGGCCGCCCAGCACGGTGAAATAGCGTTGGAGCGCAGCCACGGCCACCCGTACCTTGGCGGGTTCGCCCTTGCGCCGGGTGGTGACCAAAGTGACCGGGCGCGAAGGTAGCCGCCACTGCGGCAGCACCCGCGTCAGCGCCCCTCGTTCAAGGGCGGCGCGCACGTCGGCATAAGCGAGGCAGGCGATGCCCATACCTTGCTCGCAGAGCTGTTGCAGCGCTATCTGGTTGGTGGTGGCGATGCGGATAGGCAGCTCCAGCGCCTGCTCCTGGCCGCCCGGGGCAGTGAGCTCGAGCCGCAACGGAGCGGGATCGTTGCCTGCACCCGTTTCGGCTGTTTCTGGCGCCAATGCCAGCCAGTGATGACGCTCAAGGTCGGCAGGGCGCCCTGGAATGCCCTCCCGTTCCAGATAATTCGGCGCGGCACACAGCAGCATCTGCAGGTCATAGACCTTGCGGCCGGCCCATCGGGTATCGGACTGCCAGCCAACCCGTAACGCAATGTCGATGCGCGCCTCGATCAGGTCAATGAGCGCGTCATCGACGATCAAGCGCAGGCGTAGATGCGGCCACTGCGCCAGAACGGGGGCCAACGCCGGCGCAACATGCGCCCCAAAGCCTACCGGCGCGGCGATTCGCAACTCTCCCGTAGGTGCGTCTCGGGCTTGCTCCAGCGAGGCCGCCGCGGCATTCGCTGCCTCTAGCATTCGCAGGCAGTGGGGAAAGCAGCGTTCCCCTGCTTCGGTCAGCGAGAGCTTGCGCGTTGAGCGGTGAAGCAGTGCCACACCTGCCTGGCGTTCGAGGGCGGTGATGATCTGGCTCACCGCCGATGGTGTCATGCCCAAGCGCCGGGCGGCGGCGCTCATTGAGCCTGCTGCAACCGTTTCGGCGAAGACGGCATAGGCTTTCAGATCGCTCATTTGTTAGCTGTTCTTAAAAATGACTGAAGGCTTAGGCCTCTAATCAAGGCCATGTTAAGCCTTGATAATAGATCGAACGGCTCAGCTGTATCGAGCCCATTCCGGGCTAAACGGGCACAACGAGATAACGATGACCGATTCGATTCTGCATTACGTTCACGACCCCCTATGTGGCTGGTGCTATGCCGCCGCACCGCTGGTGGCCGCCGCCCAGGCGGCTGGCCTGAGCATCGTGCTGCACGGCGGCGGCCTATGGCAGCCTGCGGTCCAGCTCGATCTCCGGCAGCGTGAGCACATCCGAGAGAATGATGAGCGCATTGCGGCCCTGACCGGGGTGCCCTTCGGGGCCCCTTACTTAAACGGCTTGCTGGGCGACAGCCCCATGGTGCTTTGGTCACCTCCGGCCCATGCAGCGATCCTCGCCGCCAGCTCGCTCAAGGACGGCGCGGGCCTGGCGATGCTTCATGCCATTCAACGGGCGCATTACGTCGAGGGGCGGCCGGTGATCAGCGAGACGGTGCTGACAGCCCTGGCCGAAGGCCTGGGCCTAGACAAGGCAGCGTTCCTGCACGCTGTTGCGCTGGCCCCGGTGGACGAGCACATCCAGGCTACCCGCCGCTTGATGCGAACCCTCGGGCTGCGCGGGTTCCCCGGCTTTATCCTCGAACAGCACGGCAGCCTCGGCACAGTCGAGCATGCCCTCTTCTATGGGCAACCGGCCGCCTTCGCTCGTGCCGTCCTTGCCCTGGCCCAAAAACCAAACCTCGGCGCGCGGCACGCAAGCGCGCCCTCTGTGAATCACCACCTGAAGGTATTGCCATGAAAATCGCGTTGATCGGCGCCACCGGCTACGTCGGTAGCCCTTTGTTGCTGGAAGCCTTGGAGCGGGGCCATGAGGTGACCGCAATCGTGACTCGCCCGATGAACCTGCCGGATCATCCACGCTTGACCGCGGTTCAAGGCGATGCCACTGACAGCAGTCAACTGGCCGAGCGCGTCGCTGGGCACGACCTTGTCATCAGCGCCTTTAACCCCGGCCGCGACCCAAATGGCTCAGGGCCCCAAGCCATCATCGACGGGGTAAAGCGAGCCGATGTGCCGCGGCTGCTGGTGGTCGGCGGCGCCGGGACGCTCAAGCTCGCCTCGGGTGAGCGAGTGGTGGACCAGCCAGACTTCCCTCACGAATGGAAAGAGGGCGCGCTGCGCACGGCGGCGTTTCTCGATCAGCTCCGCCTGGAGCCTGAGCTGGATTGGGTATTCCTTAGCCCCGCCGCCATGCTCGTGCCGGGTGAGCGCACCGGGCATTACCGCCTGGGCCAGGATGAGCTGCTGCTCGATGCCCATGGCGAAAGCCGTATTTCGCTGCAGGATTACGCACTCGCGATGCTGGACGAAGCCGAGCACCCCCGCCACCATCGGCAGCGCTTCACGGTCGCTTACTGAAGCGTTTCACTGCTGCCATCGATCCGGAGGCGCCGCCCTCGCGGTGCCTTTTCGTTCCATACCCTTCAAGTTTGCCCGGCCCCTACCCGATACAGACCATGCCAAACCCGCGCGCGCCACGCCGTGGGGCCTGGCAACTGGTCTGATTGATCCCGGTCGAACATCATGCAAATTGCCCCCCTACCATCGAACGAAGCTGCCCGCCTGCGCATGTTGCAGAGCCTCGATCTGCTGGATACGCCGGCCGAGGAGTGCTTTGACCGCGCCACGCGGGTGCTGGCGCAGCTGCTGCGGGTGCCCATAGCCCTGGTGTCGCTGGTGGATGCCAACCGGCAGTGGTTCAAGGCCCGGGTGGGTTTGGAGGTCTGCGAAACCTCGCGGGACTTCGCCTTTTGTGCCCATGCCCTGCACAGCAAGGAGCTGTTGCTGGTCGAGGACGCCTGGGCAGACGCGCGCTTTGCCGATAACCCATTAGTAACCGGCGCGCCACATGTGCGCTTTTATGCCGGCGTACCGTTGAGCACGGACGACGGCTTGATATTGGGCACGCTGTGCGCGATCGACCACGTTCCGCGCCGGCTCAGCCAGAGCGAACAGGCGGCGATGATCGATCTGGCGCGGATGGTCGAGCGTGATCTGCTGCAACGCTCGCTCACCCGCGAGGTTCGCCAGGTGAACGAAGACGAGCGCAGGGCGCGGGCGCTGGTGGAGGCGCATTTTTCTACGGCATTCCAGAACGCCCCCACCGGCAAGGCCCTGGTGAGCCTGGAGGGCACCTTCACCGACGTAAACGCCAAATTGTGTGAAATCACTGGCTACAGCCGTGAGGTGCTGCTGGCCAAGAGCTTCGC
>NZ_JANZKJ010000012.1 GCF_025642975.1 Pseudomonas sp. RIT-PI-S | reverse complement strand
TCGGTATTACGATCCGGAGGTAGGGCGGTTTGTAACGCAGGATCCGATAGGGTTGTTGGGTGGAGATAATCTTTATCAGTATGCAGCTAATCCGGTTGCATGGGTGGATCCTTGGGGATTATACAATGGCGAAGGACAGCGTGGCCTCGGAAAGTATCATGTTTTCCATGAGCATAATTTACAGCAGAAAGAATATTTGATGTCAGATGCAGAGCATTTTAGACGAGGGAATCAATCAGTATTCGAACGCTTGAATGCTGATGTGGAATTCCGAAGAGAAATGCAGACCAAGTATCCTTCCCTCATGGATCATGTTCAGCCAAACTCAAAAGGAAATTTTAGCAAATATTCTCCGCCTGATTTGACTTGGCACCATGAAAGTAAAAGGGGTAATTTAAGTTTGGTTGATTATAATGATCATAGAGCTTACCACAGGATTTACCATCCAGACGGATCGGGTGGACGTAAGAAATGGGGCGGTGGTTCTACTTGTCGATAGTGGAGTTAAAAATGAAGATGATTAGAGGTTTCGAGGGATTGCTGCAGGTCTATAAAAATCTTCCTGCAGTGGGCGGATTTTATGTGGACAAATTTTTTTTAAATAATAAATCTTTCATGACTTTCGCCAATTATTATATACCCGAATCGGAAGAGGAGGATGAGGATATGGAAGAGATTTATAAAACTTGGTTAGAATATCCTGTATTTAAGGCAATTGTTGATAACAAAACTGAATATAGTCCTGCATCAAGTTCGAGTGAGCTTCTAGAGGCTGTTTTGTATTATATTGAAAATGATGATTTCTTAGACTGAAAGATTCTTGGGATTGAAGCGCTTTTAGTTTAACGTTCGTCGTAGAGGGGGTAATCGTACATAGCGACCATGGCAGCCAGTACTGCTCAGCGACTTACTAGCAATTAATCGTCCTCATCAGCTGAAATACAGCATGAGCGCCAAGGACAACTACTACGGCAACGCCTGTGCGGAGAGCTTCTTCCATAGTTCGAAGGTTGAATGCGTCCATGCGAAGAATTCCGCAGTCGTGCCCAGAGGCTGAAACTCTGTTTGAATACATTGAAACCGACTACAACCGCTAGCGGCGTCACAGTATGCTGGGTCATATCAGCCCGCTAGCCTTCGAGGCTGGGATGAGTGCCTAATCCCGTGTCCACTAATGCTAGGCAAGATTAGAGGAAAAACCCATTGGACACACTAAATCAAACGAGTAGAGGGCGAAACTGGATCAAATAAAGGAAGGAGATGCGAATAAACTTTGAGTTAATAAAGATAATGGTAGAAATGGATGGTTAGAACATCTCCAGGCGTTCCGAGTCACCACGAATCTGGGCATGTGCGCACGGACGCTGACGGAATGGTAGAGGTATTTGTATGGTAGCTAAAGAAAGAGTAATTGAGTTCCCAGTTCCAAGTTGGAATATACCATTCAGCATCATACCAGAGAATGCTTTTTGCATTTGCTACCAGTCTGACGTGGATGGAAATGGATATGGGCCTTATGGGTTTAATACGGAATTGGCCATTGCTCTAATAGCTAAGCGGTTTAAGTCGGTTTACAGATATTCAGAAGAAAATTTTCAAATATCACCTGTGGAAAATATTACAGCTCAGGGTTTTTATTTTTCCGAAATAAGCAAGGCCTTGGAGTTCGAGCTTTCGGAATACGCTCGAAATTTAAAAAAAAATTGATGTGGCAACTCGGTACGGTAAAGCCTTAGCTATTCAGTCCGTAAAGCCAAAGATTTTGGAATGGTTTTCTTCGGGGAAACTGGATGTTGAAAGAATTAACGAAGAATTTTTGGAAAAAATATTTGTCAGGAATAACTATGCGCCACAGGCTGGAGAAACATTAATATTCTTTAGTAAAAATGAACGGGCGAGAATAATGGAGTATTGTAAAGAGCTTGGAATTTCTTATTACGTGGCAAAAAGTATAGATGACATGAAGTCTTGGTAGATATCGCTAACTGTCTACTAAAAAATTACTCAATACTAATTTTCATTGTTTTCAAAAAAACATTTAGTAGGATGTGGGAGCAGCCCCATGACTGAGCATCAGCGTAATTTTCTGTGGAATTTGCAAAGTGCGAACCACCGCCGCTATCAGTAAGATATGAGTGAACTGATGCATACCCTTTGACAATCTGTGCGGTGAAACCCGCTACGGTCAACCCGCCAACCAGCTGAACTTAAACAATCGCCAGTTCGACTATGTGAAGGGCAACCGCCTCAAGACATGGCAAGAATAGGAATACCGCTATGACGCCTGGGGTAATTTGGTCGAGAAGTCTGTTGGTGCCGGCAAGCTTAAAATCTTAGTTGCGCCAGGGAGTTTTTCCGAGAGCGGATGAAGAATTATTTTCTGCTTACAGGAAGGCTTATGGAGAATTGGACAACATTCAATTTGAAATAAAGTCGCCTAATTACTCCACATGCGGCAGTAGATTTAATTGAAGAGCGGCTTAAAGAGAGCGGTTTAAGATGATTCCAAAGTCCATGCGTGATTTTTCTAATGTGCTAACTACTCCTGGTTTTTTTGAGGCGGTTTTCTCGGGGGTTGATGATTGGGATGTTATCTTGGATGAAAGAGATGCAGGAGATTTTGATGAATCATGGGTATTAAATAATGAAGCTCTAAAGTTGAAACCCTGCTCCGATAAGGACGAAGAGGCGCTGAACAAACTTAGGGAGTACGTTTTTAAGGAGGTTTTTCGGATAACAAAAAACTCAGAAGTATCCAGCTATGCATCGGACGATATAGATCTGATTGGGCAGGCTATTGCCAAAAATGAGATTACGTGCTGGGTTTTAGGGCTGTTCGATGCATATAGATCAGGAGTTTTTCCATCGTGAGTGTTTGAGCTGAAGTTGACACTCTGTAAGTTGTGATTTTTAAAGTCGTGATGGGGCCTGGAACAGCTTGCCGGTCGATAATTTTTAAATCGAAAGGTGATTTGTGATCAATAATAAAAGAACGAAAAACCGGCGTTACCAGCAAGCTCACCCAAGCTATTGATAAACTTCGCAGCAAAAAAATAGTCACGAATACGAGGCCAATGGCCAACTGCACCGCCGCGACACCGGTCGGCTGGCAGACAACGAAGCCTTCCGCTACGACCCCGCCGCCAACCGGCTGAACTTCACCTCGTTAAGGATCACTCTTACGGGTGAGGCGCATAGACTTGGTTTCGTTGTTAAGAACGCGGACGGTAGCGAGACCGCAAATGAGGTGGCTAGTTTACTTCAGATAAAACTGCCCCAGCTTTTGAAAGAAAAGCGAATTCGAGAGGCAGGAGGCGTGTTTGTAAGAAGGCCAGGGAAGGAAAAACTTATAAGTGTGTCTGACGTATCTCTTGTTATAAGAAAAAATAGTAGGTTGGTTGTGAGTTATTTTAATTTTACGTTATGTAGCATTCCTATGTTGTGCGGTCGAAACAATAGCAAAGAATATCAAGATCGCATAGTTGTAAAGTTTAATGCGTTAATGAAGTTTTTGAAGGAGAATGATCTAATTTTTTCTGAGCCATTCAATGCCGATGGTGGTTTGATTTGGATTTAATTCTAAAAAGAGATGATACAAAAGTTGAGTGCGCAGAGCTTTTTAAAAAAGTTATACCTGGTTGGTTCTCATATTTGGATAAAGGTGGGGACATAAATAATATGAAGAGGCTTTCGGATGGTTTGAGGAAGTTGACTGCTTAGAGATAGGTCAATGCTCTGCCTCGACGAGGCTCTAGACCCCTGTACGAAATTAGCCTGAACCATCTCATCTCGCACAAGCGCCTAGGTTCAGTAGAGCGCGTGCCCATCAGAGGTGGAACTTCCTTGACAGTCAGACGCTATAAAATCGGAGATGAGTCCTGGGCCTTGGTTGCAGACCTATCGCGTCCTCTGGCAGAGGCACGAATGCTGCTTACTGCGAACGCGGCGATCGCGCTGTAACGCAGCACCGAGTTCGAGCGCGACCTCACTGGCAAGCTGCTGGCCAATGTGAATCAAGAAGAGCGCCAGGCCTACACCTGCGACAATGGCAACCGCCCGCTGTGCATCGAGCGCCCACGGCCGTAGGTAAGCCACTCGGTATCATGGAGGAAACGCTCGATTTCACCCACGACTTGTTGGGCCGTTTGCGCTGTGAGTGCATACCCCAGAGGGCGCTGTTCAGCTACAAGCCTCCTTTGGGAGCAGAACAGCTCTACACCCCATCACCCCCGTCGCAGGCCGAACCGACCAAGCTAAAGGGAAGCAGCAGAAGCCCTACGACTTCCACACCCTTCAGGCCGGCGCCGCTGGAGATGACCGAGAACGCTACCGCTCGGCCGAAGTTCATCGGTTTATCCCTACGAAAGCCAGCAGCCTCCCAGCCCAATCGCCTCTCAGTTTAGCCCCCCGACGATTGTTCCAACCGGGCCACTGGCGTCACATCCCGCTCGCGTGGCGGCGGGCTCATGTCTACCCCCACCGGCACCTTCCCCTGCAAGTACCACGCAAAGGCTATGATCTCGGCGATGGTCAAATACAGCTCGCGGGGAATGCTGTCGCCAAGCTCCAGCTGGCCGAGCATTTTCACCAGCTCGGCATTTTCGTAGATAGGCACTTCGTGGGCCTTGGCGATGGCGATGATGGCGTCGGCCAGTTCGTCGTCGCCCTTGCCCGAGAGGGTAGGGGCCTGGGTGCCGTCGTAGCTCAGGGCAATGGCCTGGCGGGGGTAGCGGTTGCTCATGCGGTTTCGTCCACCCAACGTTGTTCGAGGCGTGTGCGGTTGCCCTGGGGGGGGCGGCCGTTGTGACAGGCCAGTTCGCCCACGTTCAGGCCAGCGGCAGCCAGGCGTTCGCGGAACCAGGGCAGCTCGCGCTGCACCACGCTGTACGTGGCCGGGGCTTGCGCCCACACCTGGCTGGACAGGTTGCTGTTGAACAGCTGTGCCTGCACATGCAGCGGGCCGAGGCGGGGCAGGTCGAAGGCCAGGTCCAGGCGCCAGAGCTTGCGTGGCGGCAGGCGGTTGCCCTCGGCGTCGCGCTCCATGTCCTGTTCGCGTTCGCTGGGATCGTCCTGGGCCTGAACCCGCACCTGCATGGGCACGATGTCATTGAACGCACGCATGGGGATTTCCAGTTGCCAGCTGTGCTGGGTCAACCCGTGGGGGCCGGGCGTGCTTTGTTCAAGGCTGGCCAGCTGGTGAGTCTGCACCCGCGACAGCGCCGCCGAGGCCAAGCGCAGCAATGAGTGCAGCTCGTCCTCGTTGTCGTTCTTTTGCAGCGTACGGCTGGCCAACGGGAAGGCTGGCGCCTCCACCGAGCGCGGGCCCACCTGGCCAAGGATGCCCAAGGCGTTGCGGATAAAGCCTGGCGCGGCCTGGGCCATGGTAGCCAGGGTCGCTGGGTTCAGCGGCGGGCTATTGCTGGCGGGCAGGTTGGGCAGGATCTGCGCCACCAGCCGCAGCAGCGCGCCCTTGAGGTCCACCTCGGGTGCCTCCAGGCTGCCGGTGAGCAACCCGGATTCGAGAAACAGCCCGCTCTTGGCGAAGGCCTGGGCCAGCGCGTCGGGGTTGGTCAGCGCAGGCATGTCCGGCAGGGTGGCGAGCAGTGCGCTGGCGCTGGCGCTTACTGCCGGAGGCAGGCGGTCTGTGCCCTGGCTGGCCTGGATCACCGCCAGCAGGCTTTGCAACGAGGCCTGGCGGCTGTTTTGCGTGGTGATTTGCTGGGCCACGGCCAACTCGTCGAGGCGCCCGCTCAACTGCACTACGCTCAGCGCCTGGTTACCCTGAACCTGTGCACTCAACAGGCTACCCAAGCGCAGTGGCTGCGGGCTGTCGATGGTGAGGGTCTGCCCGGCCAGGGCACTGTTGAGCAAAGTCACCATCGCGCGGTACACCGGCGGGCCGTCGTTGGCGGCCACCGGCAGCGAGGTCACCACCTTGCCCTGCAGCAAGGTGCCCACCGGCAGGCGGCTGGTGTCCAGCTCGGTCAGGCCGGTGCGCGGCGAACCCGCCAGGCTGACCGATAGCTGTTCGGAAAGCATCTTGGTGACCAGCAGCGGCGTGCCGATGGCCAGGGGTTGGCTTGCCGCCACCTGCACCGTGGCTTGGCGGCCGCTGTCCATGGTCAGCTTGAGCAGCAGCTGAAAATCTTCCGGCAGCTGTTTGATCGACAGCACCTCGGCCTTGGCGGTTTGCCCCGCTTCCAGCACGCCGTCCACCGACTGCAGCAGCTTAAGCAGCTCGCCGTTGAGTGCGGCGGAGCGGCTGGCGGCGGCAACGCTTGAAGCCGCGGCCACGCCGCTGATTTCATTTGTCATTGTTTAGCTGACCGGGAAGAGTGTTTCGGTGTGTAAACCGCGCGACGCCCAGGTGGACCGCGCGCGCCGCTGTGTATAATCGCCCGCTGCCCTGGTGGCGAGCGTAAGGCGTTCGTTGCTTATTGCTATCGGCTTGCCTGCGAGGTACTTGAACCCGCCGGCGGCTCTGCTCATTTTCGTACAAACCCTAAGGCTCACCGTGACTGCCCATCTGCAAGGCCTGGCGCTTGCTTGTGAACGAGACTGGCGGCTGCTCTTCGAAGGGCTGGACGTAAGCGTGCGCGCCGGCGAGATGCTCAAGGTGAGCGGGCCCAACGGCAGCGGCAAAACCTCGCTGCTGCGCCTGCTGTGCGGCCTGCTGCCGCCGAGCGCCGGCGAGGTGCGCTTCAATGGCCAACCCTTGCCAGGCGCAGCCCGGGCGCTGGCGGCAAACCTCTTGTGGCTAGGTCACGCGCCGGCCCTCCAGCTCAGCCTGACCCCGAGGGAAAACCTCGCCTGGCTGTGCGCGCTGGGCAAGGCGGTGGCGCTGCCAGCGATCGACGAAGCGTTGCGCCTGATGGGCCTGCGCGGCCATGAAGACCAGCCCTGCCAGGGCCTGTCCGCTGGCCAATTGCGCCGGGTGGCGCTCGCTCGCCTTTACCTGGACCCGCCGCCATTGTGGCTGCTCGATGAACCCTTCACCGCATTGGACGCCCCTTCGGTGGCGCGGCTGGAAGCGCGGCTGGTGGAGCACTGCGAGGCAGGCGGGCTGGTGGTGCTGACCTCCCACCATGTGTTGGCCCAGCGGCCCGCGGGTTACCGCGAACTGCACCTGGGAGAAACCGCATGAGCAGCGCGGGGATGCGAGTGTTCGCCAGCCTGTTGCGCCGCGAAGGCTTGTTGCTGGCGCGGCGCCCGGCGGCGCTGGCCAACCCCCTGGTTTTTTTTGCCGTGGTGGCCACGCTCTTTCCGCTGGCGATCGGCGCAGACCCCAGCCTGCTGCAGCAGATGGCGCCAGGGTTGGTCTGGGTGGCGGCGGTGCTGGCGGTGTTGTTGTCCCTGGACGGGCTGTTCCGGGAGGATTTCGAGGACGGCTCCCTGGAGCAGTGGGCCCTGAGCCGTCACGGCATGCTGTTGCCGGTGCTGGCCAAGGTGGCCGCGCACTGGCTGTTGTGCGGTTTGGCATTGACCCTGCTGGCGCCATTGCTCGGCCTGATGCTTGGGCTGCCCGCGCACAGCCTGCCGGCGCTGATCGCCGCGCTGGCGTTGGGCACGCCGGTGCTGACCCTGCTCGGCGCTATCGGCGCCGCGCTCACCGTCGGTCTGCGCCGCGGCGGCCTGCTGCTGGCCTTGCTGGTGCTGCCCTTATATATTCCGGTGCTGATCCTGGGCAGCGGGGCGTTGCGCGCCGCGCTCGAGGGGCTGCCGGTGTCGGGCTTTTTGTTGTGGCTCGGCAGCCTTGCCGCGTTGGCCCTTACCCTTGGCCCATGGGCAGTGGTCGCCGGGCTGCGGATCAGCCTTAATGAATGAACCATTGCATGGGAAGTGAGCAGCTATGAGCTGGGCCTGGTTTCACCGGCTGGCGTCACCGCCGAGGTTTTACGAGCTGGCAGGGCGGTTGCAGCCCTGGCTGGGCGGCGGCGCGGCGGTGCTATTGCTGGCAGGCGCCATCTGGGGCCTGGCGTTCGCGCCAGCGGATTACCAGCAAGGCGATAGCGTGCGCATTCTGTATATCCATGTGCCGGCAGCCATGCTGGCGCAGTCCTGCTACGTGTTGCTGGCCGTGGCAGGCGTAGTGTCGCTGGTGTGGAAAATCAAGCTGGCCGATGTGGCCCTGCAAAGCGCGGCGCCCATTGGGGCATCCATGACCGCGCTGGCCCTGGTAAGCGGCTCGATCTGGGGCAAGCCCACTTGGGGCACCTGGTGGGTGTGGGACGCGCGCCTGACCTCGATGCTGATCCTGCTGTTCCTCTATGCCGGGGTGATCGCCCTGGGCCAGGCGATCAGCAACCGCGAAAGCGCCGCCAAGGCCTGCGCGGTGCTGGCTATCGTCGGCGTGGTCAATGTGCCGATCATCAAGTACTCGGTGGTGTGGTGGAGCACGCTGCACCAGGGCGCCACCTTCACCCTTACCGCAAAGCCTGCCATGCCTGCGCAGATGTGGCTGCCGCTGGCGCTGACGCTCCCAGGGTTCTATCTCTTTTTTGGCTTCGTGCTGCTGCTGCGCATGCGCCTGGAGCTGCTGCGCCGTGAGGGCCGCAGCCAATGGGCACGGGCGGCGTTGCGGGCGGCCGGCCACGTCGGGGAGCGGCCATGAACTTCGCCACGCTGGCAGACTTCCTCGCCATGGGGCGCCATGGCGTGTATGTGTGGTCCGCCTATGGGGTGTGCCTGGCAGTGTTGGCCTGGAACCTGGCCGCGCCGCTGCTCGCACGGCGCCGGCTGGTAGAGCAGGAAGCGCGCCGCGCGCGGCGGGAGGCCCAGCCATGAACCCGCTTCGCAGAAGGCGCCTGGCGATCATCCTGTCGCTGCTGGCTGGCGTCGGGCTTGCCGCGGCGCTGGCGCTCAGTGCGCTGCAACGGAACATCAACCTGTTCTACACGCCCACACAGATCGCCAGTGGCGAGGCCCCCCATGGGCAACGCATCCGCGCCGGGGGCATGGTCGAACGCGGCTCGCTGACGCGCAGCAGCGACAGCCTCGACGTCAGCTTCGTGGTCACCGACTTCAACCGCTCGGTGACCATCCATTACCGGGGCATCCTCCCGGACCTGTTTCGCGAAGGGCAGGGGATCGTCGCCCTTGGCGTGCTCGATGCCAACGGCGTGGTGCAGGCCGATGAAGTGCTGGCCAAGCACGACGAGAAGTACATGCCCCCGGAAGTGAACAAAGCCCTGAAGGACAGCGGCCGCCTAGGAGCCAACCCATGATGCCCGAACTGGGCCAGTTGGCCCTTGCCCTTGCCCTGTGCCTGGCGCTGACCCAGGCGCTGCTGCCGTTGCTGGGCGCCTGGCGTAATGTGCCCGCCTGGATGGCAACGGCACGCCCGGCCGCCTGGGGCCAGTTCGCCTTCCTGCTGTTTGCCTTCGGCTGCCTGGCCCAGGCCTTCTTGCATGACGACTTTTCCGTGGCCTACGTGGCTGAGAACTCCAACACCGCATTGCCCTGGTATTACAAATTCAGCGCCGTATGGGGCGCGCACGAAGGGTCGCTGCTGCTCTGGGCGTTGATCCTTGGCGGCTGGACCTTCGCCGTGTCGCTGTTTTCGCGGCAACTGCCAGCGGCGATGCTGGCCCGGGTGCTGGGGGTGATGGGGCTGATCAGCACGGGCTTTCTGCTGTTTTTGCTGGCGACTTCCAACCCCTTCGCGCGCATCCTGCCGCAGGTGCCGCTGCAAGGGCGGGACCTGAACCCGCTGTTGCAGGATTTCGGCCTGATCGTCCACCCGCCCATGCTCTACATGGGCTACGTGGGCTTCTCGGTGGCCTTTGCCTTCGCCATCGCCGCGCTGCTCGGCGGCCAGCTGGACGCTGCCTGGGCGCGCTGGTCGCGGCCGTGGACGCTGGTGGCCTGGAGTTTCCTCGGCACGGGCATCAGCCTGGGTTCGTGGTGGGCTTATTACGAACTGGGCTGGGGCGGCTGGTGGTTCTGGGACCCGGTCGAAAACGCCTCTTTCATGCCATGGTTGGTCGGCACGGCGCTGATCCATTCCCTGGCGGTGACCGAGCAGCGCGGCGTGTTCAAAAGCTGGACGGTGCTGCTGGCGATCGCCGCGTTCTCCCTGAGCCTGCTGGGGACCTTCCTGGTGCGCTCCGGCGTGCTCACCTCGGTGCATGCGTTCGCCTCGGACCCCACCCGCGGCGTGTTCATCCTGGTGTTTCTGCTGATCGTCAGCGGCGGCTCGCTGGCGCTGTTCGCGGTGCGCGCGCCGGTGGTGCGTAGCCATGCGCGCTTCGCCTGGGCCTCCCGGGAAACCCTACTGCTGGCCAACAACCTGCTGCTGGTGGTCGCCGCCGCGACCATCCTGCTCGGCACGCTATACCCGCTGCTGCTCGACGCGCTCACCGGTGCTCGGCTGTCCGTGGGGCCGCCCTATTTCAATGCCCTGTTCGTGCCGCTGATGGGCTTGCTGCTGGCGACCCTGGGCATTGGCGTGACGATGCGCTGGAAAGCCACACCCGGAGCCTGGCTGGTGCGGATGCTCAGCCCGGTGCTGATCGGCGCACTGGCGCTGTGCGTGCTGGTGGGAGCGTTCACTGGCCTGGACCACTGGCCGCTGCTGGCCGTGGTTGCCCTGGCGGCCTGGGTGGTCCTGGCCGGGTTGCGTGACCTCACAGACAAGCTGCGCCACCAAGGCGTGGCCGGGCTCGGGCGCCTGCGCCGCAGCTACTGGGGCATGCAGTTGTCGCACCTGGGGCTGGCGGTGGCCGCGGTCGGCGTGGTGTTCTCCGCCCAGCTGGACGCCGCGCGTGACCTGCGCATGGCGCCCAACGACAGCGCCGAGGTGGGCGGTTACACCTTTATTTTCCGCGGTACCCAGGCGATGCAAGGGCCGAACTACAGAGGAGACACGGCGATCATCGAAGTGAGCGAAAACGGTCGCACGATCAGCGTGTTGCACCCGGAAAAACGCTTGTATAGCGCCCAGGGCTCGGTAATGACCGAGGCCGGCATCGACGCCGGGTTCTTCGCCGACCTCTACGTGGCCCTCGGTGAGCCCTTGGCTGACGGCGCCTGGGCGGTTCGCTTGCAGGTCAAGCCGTTCGTGCGCTGGATCTGGCTGGGCGGCCTGCTCACGGCACTGGGTGGCGTGCTGGCGGCCCTGGATTCCCGCTACCGCGCCAAGGTTCGCCAGCGCGCCCGCGCCGGCCTCGGGCTGGAGGCCACATGACGCGCGCATGGCTGGCCATTCCCCTGGTGCTGTTCGTGGGCCTGGCCGCAGTGCTGTATCGCGGCCTCTACCTGGACCCCGCCGAGCTGCCCTCGGCACTGATCGGCAAGCCCTTCCCGGCCTTTGCGCTGACGGCGGTGGAAGACGGCCGCCCGCTGGGCCGCTCCGCGCTGCTCGGCGCGCCGGCGCTGGTCAACGTGTGGGGCACCTGGTGCGTGGCCTGCCGGGACGAACATCCGACCCTGGCGCGCTTGGCCGCGCAGGGCGTGCTCATCCATGGCATCAACTACAAGGACGACACCGTGGCGGCCAACCGCTGGCTGGTGCAGCTGAGCAACCCTTACCGGGTGAACGTGAGCGACGCGCAAGGCACCCTCGGCCTGGACCTTGGCGTGTACGGCGCGCCAGAAACCTTCCTGATCGACGCCCAAGGCATCATTCGCTACAAGCACGTGGGCATCGTGGACGAACAGGTATGGCGCGACGAACTTGCGCCGCGCTACCAGGCCTTGCTCGCCGAGGGCGCGCGATGAGGGGGCTGTGGCTGGTGCTCATGCTGGCGCTCGGTGGCGTGGCGCAGGCCGCCATCGACACCTACGCCTTCGGTAACGACACCCAGCGCGAGCGGTTCGCCGCACTCACCCGTGAGTTGCGTTGCCCCAAGTGCCAGAACCAGGACCTGGCCGATTCCAACGCCCCTATCGCGGCGGACCTGCGCCGTGAAATCCACCGCTTGCTGCTTGAGGGCAAGAGTGACCGGGAAGTAGTGGATTACCTGGTGGCCCGCTATGGCGAGTTCGTGCGCTACAAGCCGGCCTTCGAAGCACGTACCTGGCTGCTTTGGCTTGGCCCGGCGGGGCTGTTGCTGGTAGGGGCTGGTGTGGGCTGGCTGTTGCTCCGCCGGCGCCACGCCGAGGCCATGCCGGCCACCCTCGATGCCGGCGAACAGGCCCGCCTGGCTGCCCTCTTGAAGAGCCGCGACGATGATTGATTTCTGGGTAGCGGCGGTTGTCTTGCTGTTGATCACCAGCGCTTTGCTCGCTTGGCCGCTGCGCGATGCCCGCCGAGGCGAGGCGAGCACGCGCAGCGCAGTCAACCTGAGCGTTTATGAAGAACGCCTGGCACTGCTGCGCGAGGAGCACCGGGCGGGAAGGCTGGACGCAGCCGGCTGGGCCTCGGCGCAGGCGGAGGCCGGCCAGGCGTTGCTGGCCGAGGTGGACGCCGACACCGCTACGGTCGCGGTCGACCACGGCGGGCGGCGGGTCGGCTGGGCAGTGGTGGTGCTGGTGCCGCTGGCGGCGCTGGCGCTGTACCTGCACTTCGGTGCCCTCGACCGCCTGCGCTTGAGCCGCGAGCTGGCGACCCCGGCGGCAACGCCCGCGCAGATGCTGGACCGCCTCGAGCGTACCGTGCAGGCGCAGCCAGACGCCCCCGATGCGCTCTATCTGCTGGCCCGTACCTACATGGCGCAAAACCGGGCAGGGGAGGCGGTGCCGCTGTTCGAGCGGGCCGCCCAGCTTGCCGGGCGCCCGCCGGAACTGCTCGGGCAATGGGCGCAGGCCAAATACTTCGCCGCCGGGCGGCAATGGTCCGGCGAGGTGCAGGCCTTGGTGGATGAAGCGCTCCAGGGCAATCCGAACGAAGGCACCAGCCTCGGCTTGCTGGGTATCGCTGCCTTCGAAGGACGACATTGGGCCGCGGCAGTCGGCTACTGGCAGCGCCTGCAAGCCGGATTAGCACCCACGGACCCGGCGCGGGCCGCCTTGCAGACCGGCATCGACCGTGCGCGGCGCGAGTTGCAGGCCAGTGGCGAAGCCGAAGCGCCTGCGCGCACCCTTAGGGTTCGGGTCGAGCTGGCGCCGGCGCTGGCAGCCAAGGTAAGCCCCAGCGACGCCGTGTTCGTGTTCGCCAAGGCGGTCGACGGGCCGAGGATACCGCTTGCGGTCAAACGCCTCAGGGTTGCGGACCTGCCGGCGAGCGTGAGCTTGAGCGACGCCGATGCCATGCAGCCAGCGCTGAAACTCTCGGCGTTCGGGGACGTCCAACTGATGGCACGCGTCAGCCGTGCCGGCCAGCCCACCCAGGGCGAATGGATCGGCGTTGGCGTTCCCGTCGCCGGCCAGCCCGGTACTTACACCCTGATCATTGATAGCCCGGAACATTAAGCATGTCTCATTCCATGACGGCCGCCTCGCGCCTGATGCTGTTGACCCTGGCGCTGGGCCTGGGCGCGTGTTCGGTCCAGCGGCCAGCCTCGCCGCCACCGCAACCGCTGCCGCCGATCCAAACGGTCCCGGCACCGGTGCCGCCCGCTACCAAGCCGGTGCCGAGCAAACCGGCCACGCCCGCCGCGCCGCGCACTTCCGCCAGCTTCGCGCCGCCACCCAGCGGCCCCAGCCACTGGGACCAGGCGCTCGGGGTGTACGTGCTGGACAGCCAACCCGGGGTGTATTACCGCCAGCGCACCTATTACCGCTGGAACAACGGCTGGAGCTGGGCCACCAGCCCGAACGGCCCCTGGGAAGCCACGGACAGCAGCGGCGTGCCGCCTGGGTTGGGCCGCCAGCACCCTTGAATGCACCCGGCCACGGCGGTGGCCGAGGCCTGGGCCAGCCATTGCCGCACATCGCCCGTGAACAAGGCGATGCCGCGGCCATTGAGGTGGTCGCTGTCCTTGTAGAAGGACCCCGCATCGCCGATCAAACAACGGTCCTGGTCGCATAAGCGGCCATCCAGGGTCACCAGCCGCAGATCGCCCTGGGCGCTGAGCCGTTCGAACAACGCTCGGGTGTACTGCTGCAACTGCTGGTGTTCGGCCACTGGGATGGACAGCGCCCGCACCGCCGCGCGTTTCTCCTCGGCGCTGGCCTGCGGCTCATGGGCCAGGCGGTAATACAGGTACTTAGGGTTGGCCAGCTGCTGCGGCGCCTGCGCCACCACATCGACCTGCGCGCCCAGCGCCCGGTAGGCCGCCACGGTGTGCTCCAACGCCTGCCTGAATACCTCACGCGACGCTTCGCGGCTGTGCGCCGGCTGCTCCGGCGTTACCAGGAAATACTTGGTCATCCGCTCCTGGCCGTAGCCACCCTCGGTGTAGAGCGTCCAGCGGGCAATCAGCACCACACGCTTCACCCCAGGGTGCTCGCGGACGTACGCCAGCTGCCGCTGCGCCAGGGCCGCGCAGGCACCGGGGGCGTAGTTGCCCACGGCCACGTCCACGCCCAGCAAGGGCGGGCAGCCGCCCACGCCCAGGTGCGCAACGCTCAAGCCAAGCTGACGCCCCGCCTCGTCGAACGCCGGCAACATGGCCTCCGAATGGCTGTCGCCGAATACCGCCACGTCGGCGCCGCCGTTTTTGAGCGGCGCGCCGAAGTAGCACAGGCCGATGCCCCAACCGTCGCCTCGGTAATCGCGGTCACAGCCCGCGCGCACGGTGGGGTCTTCAAAGGCCTGGGCCAGCCCCGTGTCTTGTGCCCCCGGGCGCATGAAGCCTTGGCTTAGATAGCCCGCGCCACCCACGGCGATGAATACCGTGGAGGCCAGGGCGCTATAGGCAAAAACCTGCTGGCGGGTGAAGCGCCGGCGCTGGCGGAACGGCTGTTCCACATAGCGCCAACTGAGCCAGCCGACCACCATCGAGGCGGCCGCCACCAGCAACAGTTCAGCTGGCGAGGGCGGCACCAGGCTGCGGTTGCGGGCGAAGGCCAGCAGCGGCTGGTGCCACAGGTAAATGCTGTAGCTGAGCAGGCCGATAAACACCAACGGGCGGGCGCCGAGCACCTTGCCGACCCAGGTGCGGCCGCCTGCGAACAGGATCAACAGCGCCGCGCCCAAGGTCGGCGCCAGCGCGTGCAGGCCAGGGAAGGGCGTGCCACGGTCGAAGCCGAAGACGGCCCATCCCAGCAACCCCAGGCCGGCGGCCGCCATGCCTTGGTGCAGCGCGTCGCCGCCTTCGGCATGCCTGGGCTGGCTCAGCGCATAGAAGGCGACGAAGGAGCCCAGCAGCAACTCCCAGGCCCGCGCCGGCAGCAAGAAAAACGCCGCATTGCTCGCCTGCTGCGCGCCGTACTCCGCCCAAGCCAGGCTGGCCAGCGCCATGGCCGCCAGGCTCGCCAGGCGAAAGCGCCCGCCCAGGCGCCAAGTCAGCATCAGCCACAGCGGGATCAGCAGGTAATACTGCTCTTCCACGCCGAGGGTCCAGGTGTGGATCAGCGGCTTGAGTTCGGCTTCGCCGTCGAAGTAGCCGCTTTCAAGCCAGAACAGCAGGTTGGAAGAGAACAGCGGCACCGCCACCAGGCTCTTGGCGAAGGCTTTGAGATCCAGCGGGTCGAGCCATAGCCAGGCGAGCGGCAGGCACGCCAGCATCATCACTGTCAGCGCGGGCAGGATGCGCCGCGCCCGGCGTTCGTAGAAGGCCAGCAGGGAGAAATCCCCACGGTTCAGTTCGGCCAGGATGATCGAAGTGATCAGGTAGCCCGAAATGACGAAAAACACATCGACGCCTACAAAGCCACCGCTGAACAGCGGCACGCCGGCGTGATAAAGCACCACGGGCAAGATGGCGAGGGCGCGCAGGCCGTCTACCTCTGGCCGGTAAGGCACAGCGGATGAGTGAGCGATGGTCATGAAGTGTCCCCCGGGTGGGGCCGGGTAAAGTGATCAGGCAGGCGAGCACGCTACCGCGGAGGCCTTGAAGCGGCCCCGCGAAAGCAATGGATACATGGGAAGGGTTACAAAGTACTTCGCGGGTGACGGAAGATCAAGCGGCGGTCGGGGGTGTCACGCTCCGTAGCAGCAGGGCTCGCCCGCGACCGACGTTGCCCTCGCGACACGCCTAGCGGCCGAACGGGCGCGCCTCTACGGCTGGTAGATCTGGTCGAACACGCCGCCATCGCTGAAATGGGTTTTCTGCACGGTGCGCCAGTCACCGAAGGTTTTCTCCACGGAGAGGAATTCCACTTTCGGGAAGCGATCGGCGTATTTGGCCAGCACGGCCGGGTCCCGTGGGCGCAGGTAGTTGGCGGCGGCGATGTCCTGGCCTTCGGCGGACCACAGGTACTTGAGGTAATCCTCGGCCAGCGCGCGCGTGCCCTTTTTGTCCACCACCTTGGCCACGACCGCCACCGGTGGCTCGGCTTCGGCGGCCACGCTGGGGTAAACCACCTCGAACTGGTCGCGGCCAAACTCCCGGGCGATCATTTCGGCTTCGTTTTCGAAGGTTACCAGCACGTCGCCGATCTGGTTGGTCATGAAGGTGGTGGTGGCCGCGCGGCCGCCGGTGTCCAGCACGGGTGCCTGCTTGAACAGCTTGCCCACGAACGCCTTGGCTTTTTCGTCGTCGCCACCGTTCTTCAGCACGTAGGCCCAGGCGGAGAGGTAGGTGTAGCGGCCATTACCGGAGGTCTTCGGGTTAGGCACGATTACCTGAACGCCGTCCTTGAGCAGGTCTGGCCAGTCCTTGAGCTGCTTTGGGTTCCCCTTGCGCACGATGAACACCGTGGCAGAAGTGAACGGCGCGCTGTGGTTCGGCAGCAAGGTGGCCCAGTCGCTCGGCACCAGCTGGCCGTTGTCGGCCAAGGCGTTGATGTCGGTTGCCATGTTCATGGTGATCACATCCGCCGGCAGGCCGTCGATGACCGAGCGGGCCTGCTTGCTCGACCCGCCGAACGACATCTGCACCGTGACCTGTTCGTTGTGCTCGGCCTGCCAGTGCTTCTGGAAGGCGGCGTTGTAGTCTTTGTAGAAATCGCGCATCACGTCGTAGGAAACGTTGAGCAGGGTCGGTGCCGCGTTGGCGGCGCCCGTCAGCAGGGCCCCGGCACAGAGCAGCGAGGCGGCGAGCAGTTTTTTCACGAATCGGGTCCTTGGTGTCGTTATGGGCAGTGCCGGCGACTATAGCCAACCCGCCATGGCCCCGAAAGCACCAAATGCGCTGAGCTTATGCACTCCGAGCAGCCTCAGAAAGCAGCTTGGCTGGGCGCCGATAGCGGTACCACCTGCTGCCAGCGAAGGGAGGGCCGCCAGTTCATCGCCCACTCCGGCACTGCCGCCGCGGGCATCGGTTTGGCGATGCAAAAACCCTGCGCCAGTTCGCAGCCCAGTTCCAGCAACCGCACCCCATGGCCAACCGTGTCCACGCCCTCGGCGATGACCTCGCGCTTGAACGCCTTGGCCAGGCTGGTAATGGCCAACAGGATGGACAGGTCGTCGTTATCTTCCAGCAGGCCTTGAACGAAGGTCTGGTCGATTTTCAGCTGGCACACCGGCAACCGCTTGAGGTAGGTCAGCGAGGAGTAACCCGTGCCGAAGTCATCCAGGGCAAAGCCCACGCCCAGCTCCTTGCACGCGCAGATGGTTTCGGACACCCGGTCCATGTCTTTCAGGGCGCTGGTTTCAAGGATCTCGATCATCAGCATGCCCCGGGGCAGGCCGGGGCAGGCTTCAAGCTGGCGGCGCAGGCGGGCGACGAAGTCTGGCTGCTGCAGCTGCCAGCCACCGACATTAACGCTGATCGGCAGGCAGAAGCCGCAGGCCGCCCAGGTTTGCGCCTGACGCAAGGCACGGCCGATGACCCATTCACCGACCATCTGTGACAGCTGGCTGTTCTCGATGATCGGCAGGAAGGATTCCGGCTGCACCAGGCCTTCCTCGGGATGTTGCCAACGGATCAATGCCTCGACGCCCAATATTTCGCCGCTGCGCATGTTGACCTTGGGCTGGTAATACAGCACGAACTCGTGCCGGTGCAGGGCCAGGAGGATGCGCTCCACCCGTGCGTTGTACACCCGCAGGCCCAGCTCCTGCTCGGGGTCGAAGAAGCAATAGCGGTTCTTGCCGCCGACCTTGGCTTGGTACATGGCCTGGTCTGCCTGGCGCAGCAGTTGGTCGGCGCTAACGTCTTGCCCTTGCGGGTAGAAGGTCACACCCATGCTCGCGGTGAGGCTCAGCTGCAAGCCATCCACCCGCACCGGCTTGGAGGCGGCGCCGAGCAGGCGGTCGAGCATGGGAGCGGTGTCGTGGCTCTGTTCCAGTTCAGTGATGAGGATCACGAACTCGTCGCCACCCAGCCGCGACAGCGTGCAGCCTTCGCGCAAGGTGTGCTTCATGCGCTGCGCCACCGCGGTGAGCACCCGGTCGCCGGTGGCGTGGCCGTGGGTATCGTTGACGTCCTTGAAGCCGTCCAGGTCCAGGTACGCGACGGCCAGCATGCGCTTGCTGTGCCGGGCACGAGCGAAGGCCTGCTGCATGCGCTCACCGAGCAACACCCGGTTGGGCAACTGGGTCAGGGCGTCGTAATGGGCGATGGTTTCGAGCCGGTTCTGGTGCTCGCGCAGTTCGGTGACGTCGGTGAACAGCGCCACGTAATGTTGCACGCGGCCGTGAGGGTCACGGATCGCGGTGATGGTTTGCCCCGCCACGAAGATTTCGCCGCTTCGTCGTCGGTTCCACAATTCTCCTTTCCAGAAGCCTTCTTCGGTCAGCGCTCGCCACAGCCCGCCGTAGACCCCGCGGGTGGTCAGCCCGGACGCCAGCAGGCGTGGATTGCGGCCCAGCACCTCGGCGCGGCTGTAGCCGGTGATGGTCTGGAAGGCGTCGTTGACGTCGACGATATCGCCGCTGGCGTTGGTGATCATGATCCCTTCATGGGCATGGGTGAACACGTTCGCCGCCAGGGTCAGGGTTTCCTCGGCCTTGCGCCGGGCACTGAGGTCAGTGACCGTCAGGCGCACCAGGCGCGGCCCATCGGATTGGCGAACGCAGTCCAGGTGCGCCGGCAGCGGTTCGCCATCCCCACGCAGCAGACGCAGGTCTGCCTCCTGCGCGGCGGTGTCGCGGCAGGCGCGCACGAACAGCCCGCGCCAGCCTTCACGGTCATCGGGCTGAACCCAGCGGTCGAAACGGCGCCCCAGCAGTTGCTGGCGCGGTACCCGCAGCAGTTGTTCGGCACGCAGGTTGACGGCTTGGACGACCCCGCTGTCGGTAAGGCTCAGGTAGCCCACCGGGGCACGTTCGTAGAGGTCCAGGTACAGGTCGCGAGAGGCTTCGAGGGTGTTCTGCATGCGCCGCAGCTCCTCGTTCTGCATTTCCAGTTCAACCTGGTACACCTGCAGCTCGCGCCAGGCCACGCTGCGCGACGGCGGCGGGATGTGGTCGCCGAGGGCTTGCTCGGCGCGCTCTCGAAGGCTGAGCTCAACGTTGGGCAGTAGTCTCTTCATCTTGGCCTCGTCGTGAGCGACGGTTGATTTGCATCGCTAGCAAAATCAGGTGGGGCCGTGTGCCATCGCCTATCACGCGTCTGGCGTCCAGCTGGACTTCCAAGAGCCCGAGGCCGGGAAATAGTTGTTCTATGCAAAAGCCGGTAAAGCTAGTGTCGCTTTCAACGATAGTGCTGAGCCGGTTTTTCAGCTCCTGGATGTTCCATGCGCCACCGCCCAGTTCCAGCAAGGGGCGCCCTACCACCTGGTTGGCGCGGGTGTGAAAGGTCTCGCAATACGACTGGCTCGCCGACATCACCATCAACTCGTGATCCAGCACCAGCAAGGGTTCGCGTACTGTGTTGATCACTGCTTCGGCCAATGCCCGGGCGGCCTGCACGGACCGCTCGGTGGCCACTCGGCTGGTGATGTCGTGGAAGGTCAGCACCACGCCCTCGATCACGTTGTCCAGCGTGCGATAGGGCATCAGGCGCGCCAAGTACCAATGGTCGTCGTGCGTGCAAACTTCACATTCGTAGGGGATCAGGGTATCGAGCACACCCTTGGCGGGTACCATCAGGTCCGCACCTACGAGATGGGAAGTGATGTCTCCCAGAGAGCGCCCAATGTCCTTGGATATAAGCCGGTAAATGCTGATTGCGTCGCGGGTGAAACGCCGGATACACAATTGTGTATCAAGAAATATAGCTCCGATATTGATGCTGTCGAGCAGGTTCTTCATGTCGTTCTGCATGTCGAACAACTGCTCCACCTTGGCCTGTAGCTCGGCGTTGACGGTGATCAACTCTTCGTTCACCGATTGCAGTTCTTCGCGGGAGGTTTCCAGCTCTTCGTTGGTGGACTGCAGCTCTTCGTTCGCCGATTGCAACTCTTCGTTGGTGGAGCAGAACTCCTCGTTGGAGATCTGTAACTCGTCGATGGTCGCCTGCAGGTTCTCCCGGGTATTGGCCAGGGCCCGCTCCAACTCGGTTATTTGTCCGTCATCCAGTGGCGTCAGGGGCTGGTTCGCCGCCGGTTGCCGGGCATTGTCGCTGGCCAGGGGTTCGAAGCTGATCAGCAGGGTCGGCTCTTCGCTGTCGGCAGTCAGGTGGCGCACGCTCAGGCACAGGTCCTTGGTCGCGGTATGCGCGCCGAACCTGACCTGGCGCCGTACCACGCTATGGCTGCCGCCGCTGGCAGCGGTATGGATCGCCGCGCGCAGGTCGGCCTGCAGGCCCTCGCGGGCCATTTCGATCACGTTCAGGGTTGCCTGGCCAGGCGCTGGCCGCAGGTAGTCGCCGGTGTCGCCGTGTACGTAGACGATGTTGCCGCGCAGATCGGTGGCGACCGAAGTCGGCACGAAATCCTGCAGCAGCATCCGCCGGATGAGGTCGTCGATGCTCGTGGTCCGAACCATTTTCGATGGGGTTTCCAGGGCCTTGTTCATCCGTTCGGGTATCCAGCCGCGCGGGCTGTTGGCGGTCGAGGCTGACGGACGGGAAGCCTTGACCGCCTCGTAGAGCTTCCAGCGGCGGTCCAGGGGGGTGAACAGCGCCCCGTGCTGGCCGATGCTCTCGGAGGGCGACAAAAACAGCACGCCCTTGGGCTTGAGGGCGTAGTGAAACGCCGGGATGACCTGCTGCTGCAGGCGAGCGCCGAGATAGATCAGCAGGTTGCGGCAGCAGAGCAGGTCCAGCCGGGTGAAGGGCGGGTCGCTGACCACGTTATGCACGGCGAACACCACCAGCTTGCGCAGTTCGCTGCGCACCCGGTAGCCCTGTTCTTCGCGGGTGAACCAGGCGCGCAGTCGCCGGGGGGGCACCTGGTCGCCGGCGCTCAACGGATACAGGCCCGCCCGGGCGATGCGGATGGCATCGGCGTCCAGGTCGGTGGCGTAGAGCTGGATGTCGAAGTCGCCGAGCAGTTCGCTGCGTAATTCCTGCAGCAGCATGGCCAGGGAGTAGGCTTCTTCGCCAGTGGCGCAACCGGCGACCCAGGCGCGGAATACGTAGCCGTGTGGCTTGTTTTCCAGCATGGGCCGGAGCACACGGTTTTTCAGCGCCTCGAAGGCTTCAGCGTCGCGGAAGAAACTGGTCACGTTGATCAGCAGTTCATCGAACAACAGGGGCAATTCCGCGGGGGTGTCCTTGAGGTATTGCACATAGCCGGCCTGCTCGGTGAAGCGGTGCAGGCTCATGCGCCGTTCGATGCGCCGTTCGATGGTGCTCTTCTTGTAATGGGTAAAGTCGTGGCCGGTGGCTTCGCGCAGTGTTTGCAGAATGTCTTCGACGCTGCCTGCCACAGCCTTGGACGGATGCAGATGCTGGCTGAGCAGCAATTCGGGCATGTCTTTCAGGCGCGCCACCGCGCAGCTGTTACCGGCGGCGATCACGCTGCTGGGCATGCTGTCGTAGTCCGCTTCGTCCGGCAGCTGCGCCAGGGTATATCCACCGGCCTCGGCGATCGCCTGGCATCCCAGGGTGCCATCCGCGCCACTGCCGGACAGCACCACGCCGATGGCCCGCGCACCGCGCTCCCGGGCCAATGAGCGAAAGAAACTGTCGATGGGCAGGTGGCTGCCACCTTCAACGACCTTCGCGACCAGCCGCAGCGTGCTGCCTTCGAGCAGCAGGTCATGGCTCGAGGGAATGGTATAGACGTGGTTCGATCTGGCCACGGTGCCATCCTTGGCTTCGGCCACAGGCATTGGCGTGCAGCGCGCGAGGATTTCCACCAGCAGGGTGGAGTGCGTGGAAGACAGATGCTGGATGATCACGAAGGCCAAGCCCGAATCGGCGGGCAGCCCCCGCAGCAGGTGTTCCAGCGCCTTGAGCCCACCGGCGGACGCACCCACGCCCACGATTTGTACGCTGTCGTCCGGAGCGCCTTCAGGGGGGATGGTTGTCAAAGCAGGCGCCTTTTGTTTATGGGAGTTAAGTAGCGGGGAAGTATGCCCGCTCCGTACTAGGGAGGATATGCCGGGCACGGTGCCGTAATGCCTCGGCTGCGTGGCAGGCGCAGCGCTAATGCGCTACCGCCCAGCCTAGCCGGGCGGCGATCTGCCGGCGGTATTCGGTGTCGATCTGTGGCGGCACGGCCTCGACATAGCTACGGGCGTGTTCACGAACATCGCCGGTGAGCGAGGCGAGATAATCCAGGGCATCACCGAGCCGGGGAACGCGCCCTTCGATGCCGTCGATCCGCGGCGGCAGGGCAGTCCAGATCACCGCCTCGATGCCTTTGGCCCGCGCCCATCGGCCCACCAGGCCGTTGGTATGCTCGGCCACCCGCAGGCTGCCGACGCCATCGTGGCGTTCGGCGGGGATGGCTTCCCTGCGCTTGAGCGCCATGGAGGCCTCCTCCACTGAGGGTGCGGTGAGCCAACTCCATAGCACCGGTACCGGCGCCGCGTCGATACACAGTGCGGTGGCCAGCTCGCCGTTGTCGCCAACCCGGCAGAACTCCACCGGCAACTCGGGGCCATCGGCGTACCACGGGCTGGCGACCGGCAGGCCATCGGGCTTCCAGATCAGCGAGCCCCAGCCTAGACACACAATCTTCATTTCGCGGCCCTTTGCATGTTCGACCACCTTAGCGACGAGACCGCCGCCCTGAAACAGCATTCGCGCTTTGCATTGGACCGTGCCAGCAGACCGAATGCTGCCTCGGATGCTTTCGTCCGGAAAAACCCCAGCCGATGGAACGCCACGGCGCCACGCCAATCTCTCGAAAAAGCCCCAGAGAGAAGGAAGCGCCATGGCGACTCGTCCCACCCTCGCATCTACCAAGGCCGGCGGCACCGGCGAAAACCTGAGCCAACCAGAGCGGGTGCTATCCATGGCTGGTGGCGGCGCCTTACTGGTCAATGGCTTGCGCACCGGGGGCGTGGGCGGCGCCTTGCAGTTGCTGGCCGGCGGCTGGTCGCTGTGGCGCGGCTACCAGGGCCGATGCGAGCTCAAGGCTGCGCTGGCCCATACGCCTCTGGAGCAGGAGTGGGAGGAGGAAACCGGCTGGGCCAGCAGCAAGGTGGTAAGCCGCAGCATCACCGTGAACAAGCCGTTGGCGGAGGTGATCGCCTGGTGCCGCGACCCCGCCAATATCGGGCCCCTGATCCCCTGGATCGATTCCATCGAGCAGACCGCCGAAGATGAGTTCCGCTGGACGGTGCGCGGGCCCGGCGAGCGCATCTACAGTTGGACCCTTATGCAGAGCGAGCCAGACCCAGGCCGGGCATTGCGCTGGAACACCCCAGGCGAAGGCACCTGGCAGCACGAGGCCGATGCGCGCTTCAGCGAGGCGCCGCAAGGGCAGGGCACGGAGATCAAGCTGGTGCTGGCCACCGAACCGCCCAAGGGCGCGCCGGGCTATGCAGTGGCTTCGTTGATCAGCCGCTTTACCCATAAGGCGTTGTTGTACCTGCTCCGCGCGCTCAAGCAACAAATGGAAACCGGCGAAATAGCCACCAGCCGGCCACGCAACGGTGAACGCGATTTTCTCTTCATCCACCCCGATCACCGGGCCCAGGCCGCGCCGTCGTCCGCGACCGAGCCGCTTGAAGGAGGCATTCACTGATGCGCGCACTCACCTGGCAAGGCCCGAACCACGTACAGGTCGATACCGTCCCGGACCCCACCCTGCTCAACCCACAAGACGCCATCATCCAAGTCACGCTCTCTTCCGTATGTGGCTCGGACCTGCACCTGCTGGGTGGCTATGTGCCGACCATGCATGCCGGAGACATCCTTGGCCACGAGTTTCTCGGCGAGGTGGTGGAGGTAGGCGCGCGGGTATCGTCCGTGCGCAAAGGGGATCGGGTGATCACGGTATCGATCATTGGCTGTGGGGAATGCGAGCACTGCCGTCGGCAGGATTTTTCCTGTTGCGACAACTCCAACCCCAACCCTTGCGTCACTGAGATGGCCTACGGCCAACCCTGCGGCGGGATCATCGGCTACAGCCACGCTTTTGGTGGTTATGCCGGCAGCCACGCCACTTACATCCGCGTGCCCTACGCCGACGTGAACCTGTTCAAGGTGCCGGAAGGGGTGAGCGACGAGCAGGCGGTGTTCGTTTCCGATGCCGCGCCAACGGGTTACTTCGCCGCGGACAACGCCGGCATCGAGCCAGGAGACACGGTGGCGGTGTGGGGTTGCGGCGCCGTGGGCCAGATGGCCATTGCCAGTGCCTACCTGCTGGGCGCCGAGCGGGTCATCGCTATCGATCGCTTGGCCGACCGCTTGATGCTCGCCGAAAACAAGCTAGGCGCCGTTACGCTGGACTACGAGACCACCAACATCCACCAGGCGCTGCTGGAACTGACGGGTGGCCGTGGGCCTGACCGCTGCATCGACTGCGTGGGCATGGAAGCGCACGGTACCGAGGCGGATTTCTTCTACGACAAGACCAAGCAGCTGCTGCGGCTGCATACCGAACGCGGCACGGTACTGCGCCAAGCCATCCGCGCTTGCCGCAAGGGCGGGACGGTCTCGGTGGTGGGCGTGTACGGCGGCCTGCTGGATAAATTCCCCATGGGCGCGGTGGTGAACAAGGGCCTGACCCTCCGCGGCGGGCAACAGCCTGGCCAGCGCTATGCCAATCGCTTGTTCGAACTCATCCAGCAAGGCCAGCTCGATCCCTCCTGGCTGCTCACCCACCCGATGGACCTGGAAGACGCGCCGCAGGGGTACAAGCTGTTCAAGGAGAAGTCTGATCAATGCCTGCGGGCGGTGTTCCGCCCTTGACGGCCGCAGGAGATCCCAGGGTTGTTCGCACGTTCTGCACGCAGCGGCGCGGCGTGCCGGCAACGGGCGTTACACGGGGCTGATCGCGGGCAAGCCCGGCCGCTGCGGCCCTGGCGTTTATGCGCTGGCGCCCGCTGCCATACCCGCCCTTACACGTGGCCGGGTATCAGCCCGCAACCGCCGAGCACCAGGGTGACGATGGTCTGCGCGGCGGCTTCGTAATCCTTGGCGTCGAGCTTGGCCTTGCCGGTGACCACGGAAATCTGCCAGTCGAAATCGGCGTAGGTCTGGGTGGCCGCCCAGATGCTGAACATCAGGTGATGAGGATCGATGGCGGCGATCAGCCCGCGGTCGATCCATTGTTGCAGGCAGGCAATGTTATGCCGGGCTTGGCCGTTGAGCGCCTCGATCTGCTCCGCCGGCAGGTGCGGCGCCCCGTGCATGATCTCGCTGGCGAAGACCTTGGAGGCGTCCGGCAGGTCTCGGGAAATCCGTACCTTTGCCCGAATGTAGTCGGTCAATACCTGCCGGGGGTCGCCTTCGACATTGAACGGGGCGGAGGCCTGCAGCAGCGGCTGCACGATGCTCTGCAGCACCTCGCGGTACAGCACTTCCTTGGACTTGAAGTAGTAGTACACGTTGGGCTTGGGCACGCCAGCGCGCGCGGCGATGTCGCTGGCCTTGGCAGCGGCGAAGCCTTTGTCGGCGAATTCCTGGCTGGCCGCGCGGAGGATGAGCTCGCGGTTACGCTCGCGGATACGGGTCATGGGAGGGGCGCAAAAGCGGCAAGCTTCAGGGCAAACGCTCACAGGTGCAAGCGTTTGCGACTGGGCGATCACACTTCTTCGAATGGCCCCTGGGCCACGAAGGCGCCGCCGTGGTAGAGCGCTGCTGGGTCATCCGCCGCTGGCTGCGGTTGTTCTTCAACCTTGGCGCGGAAGCGTTCGGAACTGTCCTGCGGCTCATACCCCAGGTGCGCGGCCAGGCGGTTGTCCCACCACACGTGCGGGTTATCGGACATGCCAAACACCACGGTATGGCCAAGTTCAGGTGCATCCAGGCCTTTGACGATCAGTTGGGTAAGGTCGTCGTAGCTTAACCAGGTGCTGAGCATGCGGCGGTTTTGCGGTTCTGGGAAGGATGAGCCGATGCGGATGCTCAAGGTCTCGATGCCGTAGCGGTCGAAATAGAAGGTCGCCAGGTCTTCACCATAGGACTTCGACAGGCCGTAGTAGCCGTCCGGGCGGCGCGGCGCCAGGGCGTCGATGGTCTCGGTCTGCTTGTAGAAGCCGATCACATGATTGCTGCTGGCGAAGATCACCCGGCCGACCTTGTGCCGGCGCGCGGCTTCGTAAATGTGATAGGTGCCGCTGATGTTAGGCCCGAGAATTTCTTCGAAAGGGCGTTCCACGGACACACCGCCAAAGTGCAGGATCGCGTCCATGCCCTTGACCATCTGGTCGACCGCGGCCTTGTCGGCGAGGTCGCAGACCACGACCTCTTCGTTCTCGCCCGGCGCTTGGGGCTCGACGATGTCCGACAGGCGCAGCAGCGAAGCATAGGGTTTGAGGGTTTGCCGCAGAACCTTGCCCAGGCCGCCAGCGGCACCGGTGAGAAGGATCCGGCGAGGCGAGGCGGTGGCGTTGCTCGATGCAGTCATGGGTTCTCCGTTCTTGTCGTTATCAGTTGTCGTATAACATCGCCAGTATCGCGATGCTGCTTGATTTGTCAAAGGGTCTGCGCTCGTCCGCTGCTGTGGTCATGCCGCCACGGCATAACATCCTGCCGATAGCTCGTTTGCCCCCGCCTTGCCCCGCTCGGATACTGCGCCCTTTGCACACAGGGGCGGGGACCATGCTCGGAACACCGCAGGGCTATCGTTTCAATCCAGCGTTCGAGGCGCCAGGCGGTTCGGCGATTCGCGAGCTGTTCAAGTATTTGTCGCGGCCGGGGATGATTTCGTTCGCTGGTGGTTATCCGGCGCCCGCCCTGTTCGACGCCGAGGGGCTGGCCGCTGCGAGCGCCGAGGCCATGAGCGAGCCGCTTGCCAGCCTGCAGTATGGCGCTACCGAAGGCACCCCCGCGCTGCGTGAGCAACTGGCCGCGCTGATGGCCCGCCGTGGCGCGTCGGTAGCCGCCGAGGAGATCGTGGTCATGACCGGCTCCCAGCAAGGGTTAGACCTGTTGATTCGCGTGTTGCTCAGCCCCGGTGATGCGGTGTTGGTCGAGCGGCCCACCTATCCGGCAGCCCTGCAGGCCCTGCGCCTGGCCGGCTGCAAGCTGGATTGCGTGCCCAGTGACGCCGAGGGCCTGGACATTCATGCCCTGGCCCGGCAATTGGACGCCGCGCCGCCGGGGCATTTTCGCCTGCTGTACTGCGTGCCGGACTTCGCCAACCCTACCGGCGCGTGCCTGTCGCTGGCCCGGCGGCTCGCCTTGCTCGCCCTGGCCGCGCGGCATCAGCTCCTGCTGGTGGAAGACGACCCTTACGGGGCCCTGCGCTTCAACGGCGACCCGCTGCCGTCGCTGTTGGCGTTGGCCGGCCAGGTAGACGGCGCCGAAGGGCGGGTGGTCCACCTCTCCAGCCTGTCCAAGGTGGTCGCTCCCGGCCTGCGGATCGGTTGGATGGTAGCTCCCGCGGCCATTCGCCAGCGCTGCGTCATTGCCAAGCAAACTGTAGACCTGTGCACTTCACCCATCAGCCAGCAGATTGCCTCCTGTTACCTGGCCGGCGGTGCCCTTGAGCGGCATTTGCCCAGGCTGCGCCAGGGCTACGGCGAGAAATGCCAGCGCATGCTCGACGGTATCGCCGCTCTGGGCGGCCGCCTCCAGGTGCAGGCGCCCACTGGCGGGATGTTTGTGTGGGGGCGGTTGGCCGACGGCAGTGACGCTCAGCGGCTGTTCGAGCACGCTATCGAACATAACGTGATGTTCGTGCCGGGCCGTGCCTTCTATGCGAGCGGGGCGGACCCAGCCAGCCTGCGCCTGTCGTTCGCCGCGCCCAGCCTGGAGCAGATCGATGAAGGGCTGCGGCGCCTGGCCAGAGCGCTTGGCTGACCTTCAGCGCTGCGCCGGCCCGCTGCGGTAGATGGCGACGCGCACGGGGCACAGGTTACCCTTGGCACTTGGGGCGGGGCTTGCGGGCGCCGTGGCGGGTTGACCTGAGCAAATACGAGCGTGCGATGAAGTTGTTGCTGGTAGAAGACGAGGCCCTGCTGCGCCACCACCTGCACACGCGCCTGAGCGAGAGCGGGCATATCGTCGAGGCGGTGGCTGATGCCCAGGAAGCTGTGCGCCAGGCCGGGCATAACGCGTTTGACCTGGCCATCGTCGACCTCGGCCTGCCGGGGTTATCCGGGCTGGAGCTGATTCGCCAGTGGCGCGCCCAGGGGCTGGGGTTCCCGATTCTGATACTGACGGCACGTGGCAGCTGGCAGGACAAGGTCGAGGGCCTGGCCGCCGGCGCCGACGACTACATGGTCAAGCCGTTCCAGTTCGAGGAGGTCGAGGCTCGCCTTAGCGCATTGCTGCGCCGCGCCAGCGGTTTCATCCAGCCCACTGTCGCCGCCGGGCCGCTGATGCTCGACCTGAACCGCAAGCAGGCGACCCTGCAAGGCCAGCCGTTGGGGCTCACCGCCTTCGAATACCGCATCCTCGAATACCTGATGCGCCACCACCAGCAAGTGGTCGCCAAGCAGCGGCTGATGGAGCAGCTATACCCGGACGACGGCGAGCATGACCCTAACGTGATCGAAGTGCTGGTCGGCCGGATCAGGCGAAAGCTGGAGGCCGCCGATGGCTTTCGACCGATCGATACCGTGCGCGGGCTGGGCTATCTGTTTACCGAGCGCTGCCGATGATCCGCTCCCTGCGGGTGCGCTTGATGCTGGCAGGGGCGTTGCTGGCGGTGCTGTTCATGCTGGGGTTGCTGCCGGCGCTGCAAGGGGCCTTCAGCCTCGCCCTGCGTGAGTCGGTCCAGGAGCGGCTGGCCACCGAGGTCAGCGCACTGGTTTCCGCGGCGCGGCTGGAGCAGGGCCAGCTGCACATGCCTGCGCCGGTGCCCGACGAGCGCCTGCCGGCGCAGGCCGAGCGCCTGTTGGGGTACATCTTCGACGGCCAGGGCCACCTGTTATGGCGCAGCCAGGGCGCGCCCTTGCCGGATTATCGCCCCCGCGATGACAGCCAGGGGGACCCCTTCACGCGCTTCAACCGTACGGACGGCCAAGCCTTCTGGGTCTATGACCTGCCGGTGCGTCAACTGGGCGGCCAAAGCACCGCGCTCAGTTTCGTCGCCATGCAGTCGACCGAGCCTTACCAGCGCACCCTCGCAACCCTGCGCGACCGCCTGTACCTAGGCTTCGGCGCGGCCTTGCTGACGCTGTTGCTGCTGTTCTGGGGCGGCATGACCTGGAGCCTGCGCTCGCTGCGCCGGCTGAGCCACGAGCTGGACGAGATCGAAGCCGGGCAGCGCCAGGGCTTGAGCGAACGCCACCCCAGCGAGCTGTTGCGCCTGACCCGCTCGCTCAACCGGCTGCTGGCCAGCGAGGGCGAGCAGCGGCAGCGCTACCGCGATTCACTGAGTGACCTTGCCCATAGCCTGAAAACCCCGCTCAGTGTGCTTCAGGGCATCGGCGAAACACTGGCCAGCGGCAGCCCGCACAGCGATGAGGGCAAGCAGGCGGCGATCCTGCGTGGGCAAGTGGCGCGGATGAACCAGCAGATCGGCTATCAGTTGCAGCGCGCCAACGTGCGCAACAGCGGCCTGGTTCGCCGCCAGGTGGTGGTGCGGCCGGTGCTGGACAGCCTGGCCGCAACCCTGCGCAAGGTCTACCCTGATAAACCTGTGCGATTGCATGTGGCGCTGGCGCCACCTGGGCAGTTGCCTATCGACGAAGGCGCGTTGCTGGAGTTGCTCGGCAACCTGCTGGAAAACGCCTGGCGGCTGTGTCTGGAGGACATCAGCGTAAGCTTGAGCGTGATCGGCCAGCGCCTGGAGCTGCTGCTCGAAGACGACGGGCCGGGCATTCCGGTCGAACAGCGCAGCCTGATCCTGCAGCGTGGCGAGCGGCTGGACCGACAGCATCCGGGGCAGGGCATCGGCCTGGCGGTGGCCCACGACATCATCCGCAGCTACCACGGCAGCTTGAGCATCGAGGACTCACCCCTGGGCGGCGCGCGCTTTCGGATGAGCTTTCCTCGGGACTGATGGCGGATATCCGCCAGGCGTGCCGTTGCCCAGGTCCATGCTTGGCGAAAAACCGCCAAGTGCAGGCGAGCGCTGGTTTAGCCCGGGCCCGCGCGGGCCACACCCGCTGGCATCAGGGCGTGTACTAGCAGCTTGGCATGGCCTTTGCGATTGGAAGCTCAGCCCTGACCGTGATATCCGCACGGGCAGCCAGCCAAGAACAAATCTCTCCAGCCAGGAGGGTTCTCGCTTCATGTGCCGTGGCGCTTTCGGAAGAGCGCTGGCCGGCACGCTTGAGGAAACTGCTATGACGACTCGTCAGCCGCTATACAAGTCCCTGTATTTCCAGGTGATCGTCGCGATCATCATTGGCGTTCTGCTTGGCCACTTCTACCCGCAGACCGGGCAGATGCTCAAGCCACTGGGTGATGGCTTCATCAAACTGATCAAGATGGTCATCGCGCCCATCATCTTCTGCACCGTGGTCAGCGGTATCGCTGGCATGCAGAGCATGAAGGCCGTGGGCAAGACCGGCGGCTACGCCTTGTTGTACTTCGAAGTGGTATCCACCCTCTCGCTGATCATCGGCCTGATCGTGGTGAACGTGGTGCAGCCGGGCGCCGGCATGCACATCGATCCCGCCACGCTGGATGCCTCGAAGGTCGCCACCTACGTGACCCAGGGTGCGGACCAGAGCGTCGTCGGCTTCCTGCTCAACGTGATTCCGAACACCATCATCGGCGCCTTCGCCAACGGCGATATCCTCCAGGTGCTGATGTTCTCGGTGATCTTCGGTTTCGCCCTGCATCGCCTTGGCGCCTACGGCAAGCCCCTGCTGGACCTGATCGACCGCTTCGCCCATGCCATGTTCAACATCATCAACATGATCATGAAGCTCGCCCCCCTGGGTGCGCTCGGCGCCATGGCCTTCACCATCGGCAACTACGGCGTGGGCTCGCTGGTGCAACTGGGCCAGTTGATGCTGTGCTTCTACATCACCTGCGTGCTGTTCGTGGTGCTGGTGCTAGGCGCCATTGCCCGCGCCCACGGGTTCAGCGTATTGAAGCTGGTGCGTTATATCCGCGAAGAACTGCTGATCGTGCTGGGTACCTCGTCGTCGGAATCGGCACTGCCGCGCATGCTCGCCAAGATGGAGCGCCTGGGGGCGCAGAAGTCGGTGGTCGGCCTGGTGATTCCTACTGGCTACTCGTTCAACCTGGACGGCACCTCCATCTACCTGACCATGGCGGCGGTGTTCATCGCCCAGGCGACCGACACCCACATGGACATCGTCCATCAGGTCACCCTGCTGGCCGTGCTGTTGCTGTCGTCCAAGGGCGCGGCCGGGGTCACCGGCAGCGGCTTCATCGTGCTGGCGGCAACGCTGTCGGCGGTCGGCCATCTGCCGGTGGCGGGCCTGGCGCTGATCCTCGGCATCGACCGCTTCATGTCCGAGGCCCGCGCACTCACCAACCTGGTGGGCAACGCCGTGGCTACGGTCGTGGTCGCCAAGTGGGTAGGGCAGCTTGACGAAACCACCCTGCAGCGCGAACTGGCGTCCGGCGGCACCCCGCTGGAGCTGATCCGCCCTGAAGACGACCTGCAAGTGGCCGAAGGCACCCGCCTGTAACGGCGATGGCGTCACGGCCGGTCTCCGGCAAGCCGTGCTGCTACAGGTGAGGGGATGTGTCTCCGTAGCAGCCGGGCTTGCCCGCTAAGGGTCGGCCGGGCGGCATGATCGGTATCGCGGCAGAGCCCTGTCGCCGGCAAGCCGTGCTGCCACAGGCTTGCTACACCACCTGCATTTCCCCGCTGAACACCAGCGTTTGCCGACAGCGTCGGCACAGGTAGCGGCGGCCTTGGCGCACCAGGCTATGGCGCTGGGCGCTGAACGGAAACACCCCGTCGGCGCAGGGGCAGCGGTAGATGTAGCGCTTCACCTGGCGTCGGCTCACTTCGTAGTTATGGCAGCGGTGCGGGGGCAGTTCGTATACCCCACGCATGATCAACTGCCACTCCTCGCCATGAGGCTGGATGCGGTCGCCATAGAGCTGGTGGGCGATCAGGTGCGCCACCTCATGGGCGACGGTCTGGCGCAGGAAGTCTTCGGTGTTCTTCCGGTACAGCTCGGCATTGAAGCGCAGCTTGTTCTCGTGCAAATGCGCCACGCCGGCTTTCTGCCCGCGCAGCTTGAGGCTTACGGCAGGGCGCTTGAAGGGGCGTTTGAAAAAATGCTCCGCCTGTTCGAAGCAGGCTTCGACTCGGCTAAGGAGAGGGTCTGACATAGGCTTGGCTCCGCGAGGGCCAATTATGCCTCGGCACCGATCCCCTTGCCGAGCCGCTCGTCACCGCCACGCTCCACACCCCCCGCCAAGGTCGCCGGCCGGCCTACGCCCCGTGGCCTTTTGCAGGTAGAATGCGCGCCTTCGCATTCCGCTGTCGGCACGTATCAGGACTTCCTCAATCATGGGCACCCTTTCGGTCAACCAGAACAAACTGCAGAAACGCCTCCGCCGCCTGGCAGGGGAAGCCGTGGCTGACTTCAATATGATCGAGGACGGCGACAAGGTGATGGTGTGCCTGTCCGGTGGCAAGGACAGCTACACCATGCTGGACGTGCTGCTGCACCTGCAGAAGGTGGCGCCCATCCGGTTCGAGCTGGTGGCGGTCAACATGGACCAGAAGCAGCCGGGGTTCCCCGAGCATGTGTTGCCCGCCTACCTCAAGGAGCTGGGGGTGGAGTACCACATTCTGGAGAAAGACACCTATTCGGTGGTCAAGGCGCTGATCCCGGAAGGCAAGACCACGTGCTCGCTGTGTTCACGCCTGCGTCGCGGCACGCTCTACACCTTCGCCGATGAAATAGGCGCCACTAAAATGGCCCTGGGCCATCACCGTGACGACATCGTCGAAACCTTCTTCCTCAACATGTTCTTCAACGGGTCGCTCAAGGCCATGCCACCCAAGCTGCTCGCCGACGATGGCCGCAACGTGGTGATCCGCCCGCTGGCCTACTGCGCCGAGAAGGACATCCAGGCTTACTCGGATCTCAAGCAGTTCCCGATCATCCCTTGCAACCTCTGCGGCTCGCAGGAAAACCTGCAGCGCCAGGTGGTCAAGGACATGCTGCAGGACTGGGAGCGCAAGCACCCCGGGCGCACCGAGAGCATCTTCCGCGGCCTGCAGAACGTGGTGCCGTCGCAGCTGGCTGACCGCGATCTGTTCAACTTCGCCGACCTGCGCATCGACGACAGCGCAACGCCGCGCTTCGTCGATGTGATGAACCTCTGAAGCTCAGTGATTCACGGTATGCGCCAGCATCACCGATAGCTGGCACAACGGCCGGCCGCTTTGTTGCTGCCAGGTGTTGAACGCCGCTTGGGCCGCCGCCTGGTCCCGTTGGCTGGTGGGCACCCGGTCGACGATGCCCTGGGCGTTGAGCGCGGCGACCACGTCGGCACTGGGGATGAAGGTGTCCTTGCCCACCATCCGCAGGAAGCGTGGCGCTGATAGCCCGCCGAGCTGGTTGCCGTGGCGGGTCAGGTAGCGCCACAAGCCGGTGATGTTTTCAACGGGCCATTGGCTGATGAACGCCCCGAAGCTGCCGTGCTCATGGGTGACGTCCAGGATCATCTGCGCATTGATCGGCACGCTGCGCAGCTTGCCCAGGTGGCGGATGATCCGGCTGTCCTGCATCAGCCGCTCCAGATGCTCGCCGCTCATCAACACGACCTTTTCCGGATCGAAGCCGAAGAACACCTCTTCGAACGCCGGCCACTTGGCATCGACCAGGCTGTGCTTGAGGCCCGCGCGGAAGATGCGCAGGGCCAGCGTGGACAGGTATCGGTCGTCGCCCAGCGCCTGCAGTTCGCTGTCCGGGCGCGGCCGTGGCAGCCGCGCTTCCAGGGCCTGCACCGAGCCGAAGCGGTTCAGGCAATGCTCATACAACCATTGGTAATCCCGCATTCAGGCCTCGCCGTCCAGCGCTAGCGCCAAGCGCCGGGCAGCTTGCGCCAAACGCAAGCCGAGGGCGCGGCACAGTTCGGTCTCATGCTCGTCGAGCGGGCGCTTGCCGTCGCTGCCCGCGTGGTGGCTGGCGCCGTAGGGCGTGCCGCCGCCACGGGTTTCCAGCAACGCAGGTTCGCTATAGGGCAGGCCGGTGATCAGCATGCCGTGGTGCAGCAGTGGCAGCATCATCGACAGCAGGGTGGTCTCCTGGCCGCCATGCAGGCTGGCGGTAGAGGTGAACACCGCCGCTGGCTTGCCCACCAGGGCGCCGCTGAGCCAGAGGCTGCTGGTGCCATCGAGGAAGTACTTCAGGGGCGCGGCCATGTTGCCGAAGCGGGTGGGGCTACCCAAGGCCAGGGCCGCGCAGTGGGTCAGGTCATCCAGGGTGGCATAGGCAGCGCCGTGCTCGGGCACGCTCGGCGCCACTGCCTCGCATTCGCTGGACACTGCCGGCACAGTGCGAATGCGTGCTTCGAGCCCGGCGCGTTCAATGCCCCGGGCCATCTGCAAGGCCATTTCGCGAGTAGCGCCGTGGCGGCTGTAATACAACACCAGAACGTAGGGGGCGCTCATGGCAGCAACTCCAGCAGTTTTTCCGTGGGCCGGCCAATCACGGCCTTGTCGCCGCGAACCAGGATTGGCCGTTCGATCAACTTCGGATGTGCCGCCATGGCCTCGATCAGGGCCTGCTCTGAGAGTGCCGGGTCGGCCAGGTTCAATGCCGCATATTCGTCTTCACCGGTGCGCAGCAACTCGCGGGCACCCACGCCCAGGCGCTGTAGGAGGTCGCGCAGGGTGTCGGCGCTGGGCGGGCTTTCAAGGTAGCGCACCACGGTCGGGGCCAGGCCGCGGCTGGCAAGCAGTTCGAGCGCCGCGCGGGACTTGGAGCAGCGCGGGTTGTGATACAGGGTAAGGTCGCTCATCGAGGGGTCGCCTGTGCTATCGAGTGGCGGCTATTCTACCTGCCTGACCCGCGAAGACGAGGACGACGATGGTTCGCTGCTGCAAGGGGTATCTGCTCGCGCTGCTGGCGACGCTTTGCCTGGCCGGTTGTGGGCAAGACCTGGGCCCAGACCAGCATGGCCAGGCGGTGAGCGGCGAAAGCCTGAAAGGCCAGTGGCTGGTGATCAACTATTGGGCGGTGTGGTGCGGGCCATGCCGCCGGGAGATCCCCGAACTCAACGCGTTCGCCGCGCAGGCGGCCGCCGAGGGGGTACAGGTGCTGGGGGTCAACTTCGACCCCATGCGCGCAGACGAGCTGGCACAGGCGGCCGAGCAGATGGGCATCACCTACCGGGTGCTCGTGCAGAACCCCGCCGAGGCGCTGAACCTGCCCGCGGCCGAGGGCCTGCCCGTGACCTTTGTGCTCGACCCGCAACGCCAGGTCCGCGCGACCTTGCTCGGCGAGCAGACCGCCGCGGGCCTCAAGCAGCGCCTGGCGCAGCTGCGCGGGGGTTAGGTTCTGTACGAAAAGCAGCTGCGCCCGGCCATGCTGCGTTGAAAAACCGGCTCGGAATGCTCATTCCCAACCAGTAAACGTCACGTCCTCGCCTACGCGGCCCGGCCGATTGTAGCCTTGCCTGACCGTCGCTCGCCGCTTTTCGTACAGAGCCTAGCAGTCAGGGCAGAAGTGCTTGTCGCCCTCGCTGCGCCAACCCAACTCGGCGATGCGCGCGGCCGCGGCCGGTTGCAACGCCGCCTCGCCAAGGCTGGCGTCCACGGCGAATTCGAAATTCATCGCCTTGCCACAGCGATCGCAGTTCACGTCCCAGCGATGGATCGCCAAGGCATTGAACGCCGGGCCACGCGCTACGGCCGTCCATTGGCCGACTGGGTTGATCAGGTGACGAACCTTTTCAACGGTCAGGCGCATGCTGAGGGTCTGGCTGCCCTTGAGCGTGACCAGCAGCACGTCGTCGGCGCGAACGGCGCCGCCATTACCGGTGACTTGGTAACGGCCCGGCGACAACGCCCGGCACTCGATCAGGGTGTGTTGCGGGGTCAGCAGGCTGTAGCGGAAATCGTGTTCGACCATAGGGCCTCCGAAGAAGGGCGCGCATGGTAGCACGGCTGGGTGTGGCCCACGTGCGCGACTGTAGGCTCGGGGCGGCCGGCCGATGCGAGAGCCCTAGCAACCCAGGTGCCGCCGTTTCGCGGGCTTCGCCCCCCGCCGCAGGGTAGGGGGATTGTTTGGGAACGGGTGCAGCCTGCTAACCCCAGGGCGGCGCCAGCTTCAGCCTAGGCACTCACCCTGGCATGCGCCGCCAGCCGCACGATGGCCTGGTCAAGGGCGTCCAGCGCTGCGTCGGCGGCGGGGTCCTGCTGCTTGAGCAGGGTCTCGCTGCGCTGGCAGGCCGCACGCAGCTGTGGCACGCCACAGTAGCGCGTGGCGCCGTGCAACCGGTGGATGCGTTCAAGCAAGGCATGGCGGTCGTTGTCTTGCCGGGCCGCGTGGATGGCCTGGCGGTCATCGTCTAGCGCCGCTAGCAGCATGGCGAGCATGTCCACGGCCAAATCTTCCTTGCCGGCCGCCAGGCGCAGGCCTTCCTCGTGGTCGATGATCTGCTCTTCGCCCTCGCCGCTGGACCACTCGCTCAGCCGCTCGGCAGGCTGGCCGCGCAGGGAAAGGCCAGTCCATTTGAGCACCACCTGGGCCAGCTGGCGCTCGCTGATCGGCTTGGTCAGGTAGTCGTCCATGCCGCTGTGCAGCAGCGCGCGCTTTTCGTTGGCCATCGCATGGGCGGTCAGGGCGACGATCGGCAGTGCCGAGCCAGGCCGCGCGGCCTCCCACTGGCGAATATGTTCGGTGGTCTCGCGACCATCCATGCCCGGCATCTGCACGTCCATCAGCACCAGGTCCAGCGGCCGCTGTTGCACCGCCTCCAGCGCGGCCTGGCCGCTGTCGACCGCCTGCACCAACGCGCCCATGTCTTCGAGCAGGGTTTGCACCAGCAAGAGGTTGGCGGGGTTGTCGTCTACGCACAGGATGCGTGGTGGTCGGTCCGTGGGCGCGTCGTCGAGCGCCGGCTGCATCCGGTTTGGGCTGACCAGTTCGCTGAGCACGCGGCGCAGGATGCGGTTACAGGCGGGCTTGGCCTGCAGCTGGCTATGCGGATTGGGCACCGCCGAGTGATAACCCGCCTGCTCGGTGGTCGGGCACAGCACCAGCACGTGGCAGCCTTGCTGTTGCAGTTCACGCAGATACGGGCGCAGGCGCTCGGCCGATTGTTGCTGGTTGGTGACGCCCAACACCGCCAGTTCGATCGGCTGGCCACCCAGGCGCGCCGCCGTGACCGCCTCGGCCAGCCGCTCCAAGGCATTGAAGGCGACAACCTTGAGCCCAAGGTCTTGCAGTTGGTGCTCCAGCGCCTGGCGCGCCAGGTCGTGGTGCTCGAGCAGGGCGACCCGGCGGCCGAGCAGCGGCGGCGAGGGCAGGTCTTCGGCGTCTTCGCGAGCGCGGGGCAGGGTCAGGCTGATCCAGAAGGTGCTGCCTTCGCCCGGGGTGCTGTCCACACCGATTTCGCCGCCCATCTGCTCCACCAGGCGCTTGGAAATCACCAAACCGAGGCCGGTGCCGCCGGGCTGCCGGGACAGTGAGTTGTCCGCCTGGCTGAACGCCTGGAAGAGGGCGCGCACATCCTCGTTGGATAGCCCGATGCCCGTGTCCTGAACGCTGATCCGCAGTTGCGCGGTGTCCTCGCTGCCGCCTTCGTCTTCGAGCATGGCGCGGGCGACGATAGTGCCTTCACGGGTGAACTTGATGGCATTGCTCACCAGGTTGGTGAGGATCTGTTTCAACCGCAGCGGGTCGCCCACCAGGGCCACCGGCGTGTCCCGGTACACCAGGCTGACCAGCTCCAGCTGCTTGGCGTGGGCGGCGGGGGCAAGGATGGTGAGGGTATCCTGCAGCAAATCGCGCAGGTTGAACGGAATGCTGTCGAGCACCAGCTTGCCGGCCTCGATCTTCGAGAAGTCGAGGATTTCATTGATGATCGCCAGCAGGCTGTCGGCGGACTTTTCGATGGTGTTGAGGTAATCGAGGTGGCGCGGGGTCAGCTCGCTCTTTTGCAGCAGGTGGGTGAACCCCAGGATGCCATTGAGCGGGGTGCGGATCTCGTGGCTCATGTTGGCCAGGAACTCGGACTTGATCCGGCTGGCCTCCAGGGCCTCCTTGCGCGCCAGGTCCAGCTCGATGTTCTGGATCTCGATGGTTTCCAGGTTCTGGCGCACGTCCTCGGTGGCTTGGTCGATGCTGTGCTGCAGTTCGTCGTGCGCCTCTTCCAGGGATTGCGCCATGCGGTTGATGCCCGCGGCGAGTTCGTCCAGTTCATGGTTGCCCAGCGTGGGCAGGCGGTAGTCCAGGCGGCCTTCCTTGATCCGCGCGACGGCCAGCTTTATATGTCCCAGCGGAGCGCTGATGCCTCGGCCCAGGTGCAGCGCCAGCAGCAGGGTGATCACAAGCCCGGTGGCGATCAGCATCAGGCTGGCGAACATCATGCGGTAACCGCGCAGCAGGGTATTGGTGTGGGACAACTCGATTTCCACCCAGCCGAGCAGGCGGTCGGCCTCATCGGGCACCTGCGCGCCGGCCAGGTCCCGGTCACGACCGAACACCGGTTGCAAGTAGCGGGTAGCGTCGCTGCCGCTGCGCTGTGCAAGCTTGCCAGCGCTGCCGCTGGGGGCAGCATTGAGCATGCTTGGCCCGGCATGGGCAAGCAGCCCGCGCTCGGCGTCGAGGAAGGTCACGCTGCGCACGTCAGCTTGCTCCAGTGCCTGCGCGGCGACCCGTTCGAGCTGCGCCGTATCGCGCGAGGCCAGCGCCGGGGCGACCAGCGGCGCCAGCTGGCCGGCGAGCATTTCGCCGCGGCCGAGCAACTGGCCGCGCAGTTCGGTTTGCTGCACCCAGGTGAAATATCCGCCGAGCAACACCGCCAGCAGGCTGGCCGGCAACATCGTGAGCAGAATGACCCGCCCCTTGATTCCCAGTTTCCTCAACACGCCCGCACCTCAGTCGCCGGGGCTACCCCCGTGGTTTGCCGCACCATACCCTGCCGGCGCCCTCCATGCACCTGCCAGTGCCGCCCGTCGCTCCGCTCGTTGCTGGCGCTACGATATTGCAGAATAATGGCACTGAGAATCTTTCGCGGGTGCTAATACGTCTTATGAATGGATCCGCAGCTCATTTGCTGGCCGTGGAGGACGATCCCGTGCTCGGCGCGTTCGTGCGGGATCGGCTCGGCGCGGCCGGTTTGCATGTGACATGGTGCCGTGACGGCAACGAAGGGCTGGCACTGGCGCTGCGTGAACCGTTCGACCTGGTGCTGCTGGACGTGCTGCTGCCTGGCATGAACGGGTTGGAGGTGTTGACGCGGTTGCGCCAGCGTAACCGCACGCCGGTGCTGCTGATGTCGGCGCTGGGTGCCGAACAGGACCGCATCGAAGGCTTCCGCGGCGGTGCCGACGATTACCTGCCCAAACCGTTCAGCCTCGATGAGCTGCAGGTGCGCGTGGAGGCCATCCTGCGCCGGGTGGCCTTGGAGCGTGGCCTGCCCCCGCGCGACGCCGCCGCTGCCCAATTGTGCTTCGAGGAGCAGCGCCAGGATGTTCGCTACCGAGGCCAGCCCGCCGGGCTTACGCCCTGTGAATTCCGCCTGCTCGAAACGTTGCAGCGGCATGCCGAAGATGTGTTGAGCAAGCCCTTCCTGTACCAGCATGTGCTGCAGCGTGGCTATGCCCGCCACGACCGTAGCCTGGACATGCACGTAAGCCAGATCCGCCGCAAGCTCAAGGTCATAGGCTACTTGGGGCATGAGCTGCGCACGGTGTGGGGCAGGGGGTATGTGTTCAGTGCGAGCGGCGATTGAGATGCCGGGTCGCCATTCACTGTTCTGGAAACTCGCCGCGCTGTTGATCGGCTTTTGCCTGCTGATGATCTGGCTCAGTTGGGCCTGGGGCCGATACCTGGAGGCGCAGACGGCATCCTTGTCGGCCCAGGCGCGGGCCACCCTCGGTGGGTATGCCAGGGCTGCCGAACAGGCTTACGACGAGCACGGCACGGCCGGCCTGGATGCGTTGCTCGGTGAAATCGCCGCCCGCGAAGGGGTGTTCGTCACCGCGATCGGCGCTGACCTGGCGCCCCTCGGGGGGGTTGCCCTGACCCCTGAACAGCGCCAGCGTTTGACCTTCCTGCGCGGGATCGATTGGCCCGTGAGCCATCGCAGCCGGGCAGCGCCTTGGCTGCGGGTGCCCTTTCCTGTGGCGCCGGCGCGGGGGAACCTGGTGATCGAGTTACCCCCGCGCTTCACCCCAGGGCGTGAGGTGTTTCTCTCCCACGTGCTGACCAAGGGCATCGTCCCGGCGCTGTTTACCCTGCTGCTCTGCGCGGGGCTGTACCGCACGCTGGTGGCGCCTTTGGAGCAACTGCGGCGCCAGGCTCAACAATGGCGCGCCGACCGCCTCGATACCCGGCTGGCACCACAGGCCCTAGCTCGCCGTGACGAGTTGGGCGAACTCGCCCGCGCCTTCGACGACATGGGCGAGCGCCTGCGCGAAACCGTCAACATGCAACAGCGGTTGCTGCGCGACCTCTCGCATGAGCTGCGCACGCCCTTGAGCCGTTTACGCGTGGCCTGCGAGGCAGAACCGGACAGCGACCGCCTGCGCGAGCGGTTGGCGCGGGAGGTCGATACCATGCAGAGGCTGGTGGAGGACACTCTGCAGCTGGCCTGGCTGGACGCCGAGCGCCGGCCGCCGGCACTGCAACCGATTCAGGTGCAGGCCCTATGGGACATGCTCGCCGAGGACGCTGCCTTCGAAACCGGCTGGGCGCCTGAGCGGCTGCGCTGTGCGGTGCCTGAAGACTGCTGGGTGAGTGGCCACCTGGACAGCCTCGCCCAAGCGCTGGAAAACATCTTGCGCAACGCGATCCGGCATTCGCCAGCCGGCGCCGAGATCACCTTCTCTGCGGAGCGTGACGAGGCCTTTTGGCAATTGAGCCTGCAGGATCGAGGCGGCGGCGTGGCCAAAGCCGACCTGCTACGGATATTCGAACCATTCACCCGTTTGGACGGGGCGCGCCCGGGCGATGGCGGCTTTGGCCTTGGCCTGAGCATCGCCCGGCACGCCGTCGAGCGCCAGGGCGGGACCCTGCAGGCGACCAACGCGCTGGGCGGTTTACGGGTGGCGCTGCGTTTCGCCGCGTGTGAGCCGCCCCTTGCGCCCGCTATTTGAGCCCCAGCCCATCACATCAGCACGTACAGCAGCACCGTATTGACCACCAGCATCGCCAGCGCGGTCGGCACCTGGACCTTGATCACCGCATAACGGTCCGGCAGTTCGAGCAGGGCGGCTGGCACCAGGTTGTAATTAGCCGCCATGGGCGTCATCAGCGTGCCGCAGTAGCCAGAGAACATGCCGATGGCCGCGACCACCGCTGGGTTGCCGCCATATACCCCCACCAGGATCGGCACGCCCACGCCGCCGGTCATCACCGGGAAGGCGGCGAAGCCATTGCCCATGATCATGGTGAACAGCGCCATGCCCAGCACGTAGACCATCACCGCCACCAAGCGGTAGTCCATGTCGATGTAATGGCTGGCGAGAAACGCCACGGCCTTGCCGACGCCTGCGTCGGTGAACATCAGCCCCAGCATGGCCAACATTTGTGGCAGCACCAGGGCCCAGCCCAAGGCCTCGGTCAGCCGCCGTGACTCGCGCATGGCCTGCAGCGGGGTGTCCCGGGTGAGCCAGCAGGCCAGCCCGAGCGCCACCAGGCTGGCGACCCCGAGGGCGACGAAGGTGGTGTTGGCCGGATCCAGGAGCAGGCGCTCCCCTAGCTTGACGTTCTTCAGCCCAAGCGCCAGTGCCACGGTCAGCAAAGGAATCGCCAGGGCGGGGATGAACAAGCGGTTGCCCAGGCGCGTGGCCACCGCCTGTTGGGCCTGCTTTGCCAACGGGCGATAGCTGCCCACCGCCACGCCCCCGCAACCCGCCAACAGGGCCATCAGCAGCACGCCTACACCCACGACTGCCGGTGGCAACCGCTCGCCCACCAGGAAGGCCACGGCGAACAGCCCCCAGAACAGCCCGCTACGCCAGCGGCGAGGGTGCTCGCGGTCGGCCAGGGTCATGGCACAGGTGATCGCCAGGATCACGCCGGCCAGCCAGTACAGGTATTGGATGGACAGGATCATGCCGAAGCCCTCTCGCCTTCAGGCTGCACAGCCCCGTGGCGCGCCAGATAGTGGTCCAGCCGATACAGCCGCAGGCTGTGGATCACGAACACACTGATCGCCGTCGGAATGCCCCAGACCGCGATGTGCAGTGGGTCCACTTCCAGGCCCACGCCCAGCAGGAAGGTATGCATCAGCGCGATGGCGCCAAAGGCCACGAAGATGTCTTCGCCGAAGAACAGCCCAATGTTATCGGTGGCCGCGCAGAACGCCAGCAAGCGCTGCCGGGCCTGGGCGGGCAGGGCGCCGTGCTGGGCCACGGCCGCCCCCTCGGCCATGGGCGCCAGCAGCGGCCGCACCATTTGCGGATGACCGCCCAGGCTGGTCAGCCCCAGTGCAGCGGTGATCTCCCGCACGAAGAGGTAGCCGATCAGCAGGCGCCCGGCGGTGGCCCGGGCAAAGCGACCGATCCATTGTTGGGCATGGCGGCGCAGGCCATGGCGTTCCAGCAGGCCGATCACCGCCAGGGGCAGCAGGATGATCAACGGCAAGGTGCGGGTTTTGATAAAGCCAGTGCCGATACTGGCCAGCACCGTCTCCACGGGAAAGTGCGCGGCCAGGCCGGTGACCACGGCGGCGATGGCCACCACCAGCATGGGATTGAAGCGAAGGATGAAGCCGAGGACGATGACAGCGACACCGGCCAGCGGCCAGAAGTTAAGCGTTTCGTTCATGATGTGTGCCCTTGAGTGCGGCCGGGGCCGCGGTCGGCAGAAGCAAGTTTTTTTATTGTTGCAAGGGCGGGGAGCCCCCTGTTGTTATGGGGGGATTGTTGAAAGGGGCAGGCGTTGGCGTCCAGCGAGAAAATCCCATGCCCCCTGATAGCTTTTTCTTGATCGCTGCCGGCGGAGGGCCAGGCCCACATGAACATCCGTTTCCTCGAAACCTTCGTCTGGGTGGCCCGGCTCAACAGCTTTCGGCTCACCGCCGAAAAGCTCTGCACCACTCAGGCGTCCATCTCCAGCCGCATCGCCGCCCTGGAAGAGGAACTGGGTGCCCGCCTGTTCGTGCGCGATCCCAAGGGCGTCACCCTCACCCCGGAAGGCCAGCGGGTGCTGGATTATGCCGAGCGCATGGTCGACACCCTGAACGAACTCAAGGCCGCCCTCAAAGACCCGACCCTGGCCCAAGGGCACGTGCGCATCGGTGCCATGGACACGGTCATCCACACCTGGCTCAGCACCCTGGTCACCCGCTTGGGGGCGGCCTGGCCAGGGGTGGAAGTGGAGATCACCGCCGACACCGCACGCAACCTCTGCGAGCAGCTGGAAAAGGGCTACCAGGACATCATTCTGCAAACCGACATCGTGCGCCTGGACAGCGTGCGCAATGCCTTGCTCGACCGTTATCCCATGCAGTGGGTGGTCGCCCGCGGTGCCCCGCAGGACCGGCCCTACCCTGACCTGCACGCGCTGGCCGCCGAACGCATCGTCACCTTCTCCCGCAACTCACGGCCTCATCAGGACCTGCTCAACCTCTTCCACGGCGCCGGCCTGATGAATGGCCGCATCAACTGTGTCAACTCTGCCTCGGCGGTGATTCGCCTGGTACGCGACGGCTTCGGCATCGGCGCACTGCCGCTGCCCTTGGTGGACGCCCACTTGCGTGACGGCAGCCTGAGCTTGATTGAGGGCATTCCCACGCCACCCCCCATGGACATCATCGCGTCCTGGCGCAGTGGGCCGGGGATGGAACTGGCGGAAAGGGTGGTGGGGTTGGCGCGGGGGGTGATTGCGGAGGGTGCTATGGATTCGGCGAGCGGGCTGTGACGGTTGGCCGGGCAGCCGGTGGCTTGGTCAAGCTGGTTCGTTTATATAAATATTAAAGTTTGGATCCCCATTGCCGAAAGCATTTCCGTGGACATCAGCCCCCGGCGCGAAGCGCCGTATTAGGGCCTTTCAAAGGATTGGAAATGCAACGTCGGATTGGCATTGTTCGTGTCGTTTCTCTCACCCTGGCATTGCTGCCTGTACTCGCCACGGCTCAGGGGGCCAGCGAATCTGGCGCACGAGCCGATTTGCTCGGTGTGTATCAGGCGGCGGTGCAGAATGACCCTCAGCTCTCTGCTGCGCGCCACGCGTTCAAGGGGCAAGCGCAAGCCGTTCCACAGGCTGTGGCTGGGCTGCTGCCGAACATCAGCGCGGGTACCAAAACCGAGATCACGCGCCTTGATCGAGACCACCCCGCGCTCGTTCGCGAGCGCAGCGGAAATACCTTTCAAGCCAACCTGAGCCAGCCGCTGTTCCACGCGGATCGTTGGTACCAGCTCAAGGCGGCGCAGGCGTCTGTTGACCAGGCCGAACTGGAACTGGCGGCGAAAGAACAGACGCTGATCCTGACTTCGGCGCAGGCGTATTTCGAAACCCTACGTGCGCTGGATTCCGTCGCGGCCGCAAAGGCCGAAGAGGCCGCATTGCTTCGCCAGCGCGACCAGGCACAAGGCAAGCTGGAAGACGGCGCTTCCAGTATCACCGATGTGTACGACGCCCAAGCGGCCTACGACAACGCCCGCGCGAACCGCCAGCTCGCACAGCGCAAGGTCGATGACGCCTACGAGGCGTTGTCGCGCCTGACCAACGCTAACTACGTTTCGATCGTTGGCACGGGCCACCAACTGCCCACCGAATCTCCAGTCCCTAGCCACCCGCGGGAGTGGGTAGAGACCGCCGTGCGCCAGAACCTGCAATTGCTTGCGACCGACAAAGCGGTGAATGCGGCTCAGCAGACCGTTTCCCAACGCAAAGCTGGTTATGCCCCGACCGTCGATTTAGTGGCTTCCACTCAAGGCGCCCGTTAGCGGGACGATTCAGCAATTGAACGTCCATACGGTGGGCGGGGTAGTGGCCCCGGCGCAACCGCTGTTGACCTTGGTACCTGACAACCCACCAGTCAGGTCGAGGCGGTGCTGGAGAACAAAGACATTGGCTTTTGTTCGTCCTGGGCAGAAGGTCACGGTGAAAGTTGAAACCTTTACCTTTACCAAGTACGGAACCGCTGCGGGTGAAGTGGTGAGTGTTTCCGATGATGCTATCGAGGATGAGAAGCGGGGGCTTATTTATAGTACTAAGGTGAGGCTGGATAAGAGTCACTTATCGGGTGGGATAGGGGAGATGGCGCTAAGTCCAGGGATAGCGGTGACGGTTGAGGTTAAGACGGATGAACGTCGGGTTGTGGATTATTTCTTGAGTCCGCTTGAGCAGCATGTTGGGGAAAGTCTGAGGGAGCGATGAGGTGCCTATATTTGTCGATACAGTATCATTTAGAAAGAATAAGTAATTCATTGAGCTTTAGATGATAGGTGTCCGGGAATGATTGCTAATTTTTGGTTTTCAAGAGCTTTATGTAGAGTTAAGTTAACTGGTTTTGTTTTTTTGATTCTATTGATCTTGGCGTGTAAGAGAGAGCACGTGGATAACGTATATATTGAAGGAACTATTGAGAATTCGTGCATGAAGCTTGCGGATACTGCATCCCAACAAAAATATGGAGAACCTACTTTTCGCAACCATGAAAGAGTACCTCGAACGTCGATCGTCTGGATAGCAAATCATGAGTTTAAATTTAAAGGCAATAATAAAATAATTGTTCGGAATATGTACTTGGCGAGGCCTCAGAAAAATCAGCCTGCGGAATACATTGAAGGAATATGGGCGGGAAACGACTATGGCATTCCTGATCTGGCTGAAAGATACCCAGAAGTATTTGGCGCGGACGTAGTAGAGCCCAGAACATTATTTATTCGCCTGCATTGCTCTATAAGCGAAAAAAAATCCAATATGTTTAATACGCTTTATGATGAATATACATCCGAAAGTGTCGATAAAAAAATAGGAATGAGAAACTATCATCATAATGATGGTGTTACGGGGGTGCCACTCGATGAAAATTATAAAAACCCAGATGGGGGCCAGTTTCTAGTCGATTGCGTCAATATCTCAAAACGCTGCTTTGTATCATTTATCTTGGTTCAGGGAGTATTGGTACAGTACGACTATCCTATGTCTCAAAGAAATAATTGGCAAAAAATTCACAATTTCATAGTTGATGAGCTGAATCATGCAGGGAGCTGATTATATGAACACAATTTTGACGCAAGATCAGAGCGACGGTAGTTACGGTTTCGGGAGCGGTAATCGCGATAACTGGAGATAAGCCGGATGCCGTTGGGGCTTACTCGTATGTTTATTCATCTCTATTGTCAATTATCGATCCCGATGTCGGATTATTGTTGATGGCGTTGAAGTCTCTAGATAACGTTTTAGATGCTTACTTGATCGGCCAATTGAGCGCGCGATTGGCTTTTTGGAAGAGAGCCAAAGCGCAGTATCAGGACCTCCTCACCACGCTCAAGGCGCCCGTTAGCGGGATGGTTCAGCAATTGAACGTGCACACGGTGGGCGGGGTAGTGGCCCCGGCGCAACCACTGCTCACCTTGGTGCCGGACAACCAGCCAGTCGAGGTCGAGGCCATGCTGGAGAACAAAGACATTGGTTTCGTTCATCCAGGGCAGAAAGTTAGTGTAAAAGTTGAAATCTTTACCTTTACCAAGTACGGAACCGTTGCGGGTGAAGTGGTAGTGTTTCCGATGATGCTATCGAGGATGAGAAGCGGGGGCTTATTTACAGTACTAAGGTGAGGCTGGATAAGAGTCACTTATCGGGTGGGATGGGGGAAATGGCGCTAAGTCCGGGGATGGCGGTGACGGTTGAGGTTAAGACGGATGAACGTCGGGTTGTGGATTATTTCTTGAGTCCGCTTGAGCAACATGTTGGGGAAAGTTTGCGAGAGCGTTGAACTGTCTATGCTGCTGTCGATGGGGCATGATTTGGCAGGAATATAAAATTTTAGAGGATAGGTGACCAATATGATCGCTAATGTTTGGTTTTCAAGAGGCCTCTATAGAGTTAAATTTCTTGGTTTTGCTTCTTTATGTTTGTTGATCGTGGCTTGTAAGAGAGAGCACGTGGATGCCGTGTATATCTCAGGAACTACCGAGAATACGTGTATGAATCTTGCAGATAGCGCATCCCAACAGAAATATGGAACGCCTACCCCACGTCCTCATGAAAGACCAACTCGAGCGTCGCCCGTCTGGATAGCAGGTCAGGAATTTAAATTTAAAGGCAATAATAAAATAATTTTTCATAACATGTATTTGGCGTTCCCTCAGAAAAATCAGCCTGCGGAGTACATTGAAGGAATATGGGCGGGAAGCGAGTATAACATTCCGGATCTGGCTGATAGATATCCCGAGATATTCGGGGCAAATGTAGTAGAGCCAAGAGTACTGTTTATAAGGCTACAGTGTTCTGTCGGCGGGGAAAAATCCCATATATTCAATAAGCTACATGGCAAATACACATCCGAAAATATAGATGAAAGAATAGGAATTAAAAATTATTATCACAATGGTGGTGTTGCGGGGGTGCCAATCGATCAAAGTTATAAAAATCCGGATGGGGGCCCATTTTTAGTCGATTGCGACGATCTTTCCAAGCGCTGCTTCGTATCATTTGTTCTGGTTGAGGGAGTTTTGGTTCAGTATGACTATCCTATGTCTCAAAGAAGCAATTGGCAAAAAATTCACAATTTTATAGTTGAAGAGCTGAAGCAAGCAGGGAGCTGATTATATGAGCACAATTTTGATGCAAGATCAGAGCGACGGTAGTTACGGTTTCGGGAGCGGTAATCGCGATAACTGGAGATAAGCCGGATGCCGTTGGGGCTGTTTATTCATCCATATTGTCGATTGTTGATCTCGTGCTGGCTTATTGTTGATGGCGTTGAAGCCGCTAGATAACGTTTCAGATGTCTACGTAGTGGGCCAATTGAGCGCGATTGGCTTTGTTGGACGAAAGTGTTCGCCCGACCACCATATGGTGAGAAGTTATATTGTTAGTGGATTCAGAGCTTTGTTTTCTCTCATCAGAGAGTACAATCGCTATCAAGTTTTATTAAGGTTAGGTCAGGGGTTTACTGATAGCCAATTGCAAGCTGCTTCGAATAATGTCGCTGCTTTGGTGGTCGAGACAATACTTGGCAAAGAATTCCCTCTATTTCGACGGTTCCAGAAACTGGAAATAATATCTAAAGGCAATTGCAGATACTTTTCATGCTGCGAACGACGATAACTTGCCTGGCCACGTAATCGGATTAAATCAAGCGTGGCCCGGCATCGTGTTGCTAAATAAATTGGAGCGCTGGATAGCCAATATTCCGAAGTATGCCTTCAGATCGCTCTTGTACACTGTGGGCGCGATCCGTATAGCCCCCTTAACCTTTTCCTATCACCCCCCGCCCGTTTTTTCTAAGTTGACCGCCCCGCGCGCGCGCTTCTACCTTGGCGTGGTTCCCCCACGGCTGGAGCGGCCATCCATGATTCTTCTCAACTGCGACATCGGCGAAAGCTACGGCGCCTGGCATATGGGCTTGGATGCCGAGGTGATGCCGCTGATCGACTGCGCCAACATCGCCTGCGGATACCACGCCGGGGACCCGTCCACCATGCGGCGCACGGTGGCGCTCGCGGTGAGCCATGGGGTGCGCATCGGCGCCCACCCGGCCTACCCGGACCTGGTCGGGTTCGGCCGTCGTTCCATGGCCTGCTCCGGCGAGGAAATCGAAAACCTGCTGCATTATCAGATCGGCGCCCTGCAAGCCTTTTGCGCTGTGGAAGGCAGCCGAGTGGAATACGTGAAGCCCCATGGCGCGCTCTATAACGACATGATGGCCAACCCGGCGATCCTTACTTCGGTGCTGCGCGCGGTGGCGGCCCATCGCATGCCGCTGGTGCTGTTGGCGACCCGGGATAACAGCGCCGAGCTTGCCCTGGCGGCCGAGCATGGGGTGCCGTTATGGTTCGAGAGTTTTGCCGACCGTGCCTACGAGGCGAGCGGTCATCTGGTCTCGCGACGCTTGCCGGGCGCGGTACATGAACAGGCGGATGCGGTGGTGGCACAAGCGTTGACGCTGGCCCGTGGCGATGCGTTGGTCGCCCGCGATGGCAGCGCGCTGCGGCTGCACACCGACACCCTGTGTGTGCATGGCGACAACCCGGCTTCGATTGCTGCCGTGCGGCAGATCCGCCAGGCCCTAGAGGCGCAACGGGCATGAGCGGCGTGCGCTTTACCTTCGGCGAAGGGCAAGCCGGTGAGGTGGAAACCATCGCCCTGGATGCGTTGATGGTCCGCTTGTTCCAGGGTATCGACGAGGCCAATGTCGGCTGGCTGTTGGCCCTGGACCAACGGCTGCGCGCGGCCTTTGGCGCGGCGCTTATCGACACGGTGCCGTCCTATACCACGGTGATGGTGCAGTTCGACGTGCTTTCGCTCAGCCCCGGCGAGGCTCGCGAGCGAGTGCTGCGCGCCGTCGCCGATCTGACCCCCGTCGCGCTGGGAGGCGGCCGCAAGCATGTGGTGCCGGTGTGGTACGACCCTAGCGTGGGCCCGGACTTGCCTCGGCTGGCGGAGTTGAGCGGCCTGGCGGTGGAGGAGGTGATCCGCCGCCACTGCGCCAAGGCCTACAAGGTGTTCGCCCTGGGCTTCACCCCTGGCTTTGCCTTTATGGGGCTGGTGGAGCCGGCGCTGGCCGCACCCCGTCTGGCCACGCCGCGGCAGCGGGTGGCGGCGGGCAGCGTCGGCATCGGTGAGCGGCAGACCGCCGTTTACCCCAGCGTGTCTCCGGGTGGCTGGAACCTGCTGGGGCGCACCCCGGTAACGCTTTTTGCCGAAGGTAAAAGCCTGTTCAGCCCAGGGGACAGCGTGCGTTTCCACGCTGTGGACCGGTACCGTTTCGTGGAATTGGGCGGCGATGTCACGCCCCTGGGAGGGGTTTCGTGAGCCGCTTGTATATCGAAAAAAGCCATCCGATGTGCCAACTGCAGGACGCCGGCCGTTTCGGCGTGCGCCATCTGGGCATTACCCAAGGCGGTGCCGCCGATTGGCTGTCCATGGGCTGGGCCAATTGGTTGCTGGGTAACGGCGTGGGCGCAGCGGTGGTGGAGATCACGCTGGGCGGCTTTGAGTTGATCGCCGAGCAGGACTGCCACCTGGCCCTGGCCGGCGCCGACCTCCAGGCCACATTGGACGGCGCGGCCCTGTTGCCTTGGCGCAGCTTCAACCTGCGCCGAGGCCAGCGGCTGGCGTTTGGTGCACCGGTCCAAGGCGTGCGGGCTTATTTGGCCGCGCCGGGGGGCTTCACCGCACCCGCGGCGTTGGGCAGCGTGGCCACGGTGGCGCGGGATGGGCTCGGCGGCTTGCGCGGGGAGGGCAGCCCTTTAATGGCGGCGGACCTTTTGAACTACCAAGGCCTCGCGCACGGCGCGCCGGTCGCAGTGGCGGAGATTCCGGACTTGAGCCTGGCCCAGCCATTGGAGGTGGTGATGGGCGCACAGGCGGCGGGCTTCTCCGGGCAAAGCCTGTTCGCAGCCTTCAACGAGGACTGGACCCTCGACAGCCGCGCGGACCGCATGGGGGCGCGCTTGCTCGGGCCTCGGCTGGTCTACCAGGGGCCGCCGCTGGTGTCGGAGGGGATTCCATTGGGTGGCGTACAAGTTCCCCCGGACGGGCAACCCATCGTGTTGGGCAGCGACCGCCAGACCATCGGCGGCTACCCGCGCCTGGGCGCTTTGACCCCTTTGTCGTACGCGCGCCTGGCCCAGGCCTCCCCTGGGCAAACCTTGCGGTTGCGGGCAACGTTGGCCGACAGCGCGCGAGCAAGGCACCTGGCGGTAATACAGGCGTGGCGCGAGCGGAGGCTTTATAACGTCATCGCATAATGCCCTCACTTTGCGTGATATGGGCCGGCGGCGAATGCGCGTATCATAGCGCCCCCCGCCGTTCGGATTTGCGAAAAGCCCATGACCGTGCATTACCCCACTATCGCCGACTGCGTCGGCAATACCCCGCTGGTTCGCTTGCAACGCCTGGGCGGGGCTACCAGCAACACCTTGTTGCTCAAGCTTGAGGGCAACAACCCGGCTGGGTCCGTTAAGGACCGCCCGGCGTTGTCGATGATCAATCGGGCGGAGCTGCGCGGGCAGATCAGCCCTGGCGACACCCTGATCGAGGCTACCTCCGGTAACACCGGCATCGCATTGGCCATGGTCGCGGCCATCAAGGGCTACCGGATGATCCTGATCATGCCGGACAACTCCACCGCCGAGCGCAAGGCGGCGATGACCGCTTATGGCGCCGAGCTGATCCTGGTCAGCCGCGAGGAGGGCATGGAAGGCGCCCGCGACCTTGCCGAGCGCATGCAAGCCGAGGGGCGCGGCAAGGTGCTGGACCAGTTCGCCAACGGCGATAACCCCGAGGCCCACTTCCAGAGCACCGGCCCGGAGATCTGGCAGCAGACCGGCGGCAGCATCACCCACTTCGTCAGCTCCATGGGTACTACCGGTACCATCATGGGCACCTCGCGTTACCTCAAGGAACAGAACCCAGCGGTGCAGGTCGTCGGGCTGCAGCCCATGGAAGGTTCGGCCATCCCCGGCATCCGCCGCTGGCCGGAAGAGTACCTGCCAAAGATCTACCAGGCCGAGCGTGTGGACCGGATCATGGACATGGCCCAGGCCGAAGCCGAAGACATCACCCGGCGCCTCGCCCGCGAAGAGGGCATCTTCTGCGGCGTGTCCTCTGGTGGTGCGGTCGCTGGCATGCTGCGCCTGAGCCAGGAGCTAGAGCACGCGGTGATCGTTGCCGTGGTCTGCGACCGCGGCGACCGCTACCTGTCCAGCGGCCTGTTCGACGCGGCCAACTGATGGCACGCAAGCAGGGTGGGCTGCGCTTTCAGCCCAGCGGTGGCCAGCGCACGCCGGCGGTCCCGGTTGGCAAGAAGCAGCTGCTGGACATCGCACGGCTGGCCGCGGACGGTCGCGGCATCGCCTTCGCTGATGGCCGCACCTGGTTCGTCAGCGGTGCACTCGCCGGTGAGCAGGTCGAGGCGCGGGTACTGGCCGCGCACGGCAAGGTGGTGGACGCTCGCACCGAGCGCGTGCTGCGCCCGGCGGCTATGCGCCGAGCAGCGCCGTGCCCGTACGTGGACCGCTGCGGCGGCTGCAACGTTCAGCACCTTAGCCATAGCGATCAGCTGGCACTCAAGCAGCGGCAGTTGGCAGAGCAGCTGTTAAGGGTCGCTGGCACCGAGCCGCAAGCCTGGGCCAGCCCGTTGGCCAGCCCGGAATTCGGCTACCGCCGCCGCGCACGCGTGGCCGTGCGCTGGGACGCGAAGCAGCAGCGGCTGGACGTGGGTTTTCGCGCTGCCGCCAGCCAGAACATCGTTGCCATTGACCACTGCCTGGTGCTGGTACAAGGCTTGCAACAGATTTTCCAGGAGTTACCTGGAGTCCTCCGGCAATTGAGCAACCCGCAAGCCATCGGTCACGTCGAATTGTTCCACGGCACCGCCCCCGCTGTTCTGGTCCGCCATACCGCGCCGCTTGGCGAGGCGGACCAGGCCTTGCTGCGCGCGTTCTGCGCCAGGCACGAGGCTCAGCTGTGGTGGCAAGGCGCGAGTGAGCCTACGGCCGACCGGCCCGAGAGCGAGCTGGGTTATGCGCTGGCGCCCTGGAGCCTGCACCTTGCCTACCGGCCGGGGGATTTCGTGCAGGTCAATGAAGTGGTCAACCAGGCGATGATCCAGCAGGCGCTGGAGTGGCTTGCGCCGCAGCCTGGGGAGCGGATACTGGACCTGTTCTGCGGCCTGGGTAATTTTGCCCTGCCGATCGCCCGCCAGGCTGGCGCGGTGGTTGGCGTGGAGGGCGTGGCTGGCATGGTCGAGCGCGCGGCGGGCAACGCCGAACGCAACGGCCTGGGCAATGCGACCTTTTACCAGGCCGATTTGTCACAACCGCTACAGGATGCAAACTGGGCGGCGCAGGGCTTTTCTGGAGTACTATTGGATCCGCCCCGCGACGGCGCGTTTGAAACAACACGCCATGTTTCGTCGCTGGGTGCCCGGCGCATCGTCTATGTATCGTGCAACCCGGCGACCCTGGCGCGCGATACCGCGGAGCTGCAGCGGCAGGGTTATCGCTTGAAACGTGCTGGCGTTCTCGACATGTTCCCGCAAACAGCGCATGTCGAGGCGATGGCGTTATTCGAAAAGGGCCAGGACGGCCAGGCTATGTGACTGGCGACCTTCGCGGGCTGCGAAGGTCAAAGCCAGCGGACAGTGACGCACTCGATGCGTCGTACGGAAGGTAAGCAAGATGGTACAGGTGAGAGCGCAACAGCCGGTCAACAACGACGGCAGCATCAACCTCGATGCGTGGCTCGATCATATCGTCAGCGTCGACCTGGCGCTGGACCGGGAGGCGCTGAAACAGGCCTGTCACTTCGCCCGGGACCTGGACGTTCCCGACACTGCGGCCAATCATTCCTGGGCAGATGGCACCTCCAGTTACCAGGCGGGCCTGGAGATCGCGGAAATCCTCGCCGACCTCAAGCTCGACCAGGATTCGCTAGTGGCGGCGGTCATCTACCGCGCCGTGCGCGAAGGCAAGGTACCGTTGGCCGAGGTCGGCAAGCGCTTCGGTGCGGTGGTGGCCAAGCTGATCGACGGCGTGTTGCGCATGGCGGCCATCAGCGCCAGCCTTAGCCCGCGTCAGTCCCTGGTGCTCGGCACCCAGGTGCAGGTCGACAACCTGCGCAAGATGCTCGTGGCCATGGTCGACGACGTACGCGTGGCCTTGATCAAGCTGGCCGAGCGAACCTGCGCGATCCGCGCAGTCAAGAACGCGCCCGAGGAAAAGCGCCAGCGCGTGGCCCGGGAAGTGTTCGATATCTACGCGCCCCTGGCGCACCGGCTGGGCATCGGCCACATCAAATGGGAGCTGGAGGACATTTCCTTCCGCTACCTGGAGCCCGATCAATACAAGCAGATCGCCAAGCTGCTGCACGAGCGCCGGCTCGATCGCGAGCGCTTCATCTCCGACGTGATGAGCCAGTTGCAGCGAGAGCTCAGCGACACCGGGATCAAGGCCGACATCAGCGGCCGCGCCAAGCATATTTATTCGATCTGGCGGAAAATGCAGCGCAAAGGCCTGCAATTCAGCCAGATCTACGACGTTCGCGCCGTGCGTGTGCTCGTGCCCGAGGTCCGCGACTGCTACACCGCGCTGGGTATCGTCCACACCTTGTGGCGGCACATTCCCAAAGAGTTCGACGACTACATCGCCAACCCCAAGGAAAACGGCTATCGGTCGCTGCATACCGCGGTGATCGGCCCCGAGGGCAAAGTGCTGGAAGTGCAGATCCGCACCCATTCCATGCATGAGGAGGCGGAGCTTGGCGTGTGCGCGCATTGGCGCTACAAAGGCACCGACGTCAAGCCCAGCTCCAACCACTACGAAGAGAAGATCTCCTGGTTGCGCCAGGTGCTTGAGTGGCACGAAGAGCTCGGCGATATCGGCGGCCTGGCCGAACAGCTGCGGGTGGACATCGAGCCGGACCGCGTCTACGTGTTCACCCCCGATGGCCACGCGATCGACCTGCCCAAGGGCGCTACCCCGCTGGACTTCGCCTATCGCGTGCACACCGAGATCGGCCATAACTGCCGCGGCGCCAAGATCAACGGGCGCATCGTGCCACTGAACTACAGCCTGCAAACCGGCGAGCAAGTGGAGATCATCACCAGCAAGCACGGCAACCCCAGCCGGGACTGGCTCAACTCCAACCTGGGCTATGTGACCACCTCCCGCGCCCGGGCGAAGATCGTCCACTGGTTCAAACTGCAGGCCCGCGACCAGAACGTTGCCGCCGGCCGTACCCTGCTCGAGCGCGAGCTCAGCCGCCTTGGCCTGCCCCAGGTGGATTTCGAGCGGCTGGCGGAAAAAACCAACGTCAAGACCGCCGAGGACATGTTCGCTTCGCTGGGCGCCGGCGACCTGCGCCTGGCACCGTTGGTGAACGCGGCCCAGCAGCTGGCCGAGCCGGACCGCAGCCACAACGAGCAGCTGGACCTGATCCCGCGCAAGACGGCCACTGGCTACAAGCCTGGCAAGCGCGGGGATATCCAGATTCAGGGCGTGGGCAACCTGTTGACGCAAATGGCCGGCTGTTGCCAGCCCTTGCCGGGCGATGCCATCGTCGGCTACATCACCCAGGGGCGCGGCGTTAGCATCCACCGCCAGGATTGCGCCTCCGTGCTGCAGCTGGGGGCCAAGGAGCCGGAGCGGATCATCCAGGTCAGTTGGGGGCCGGTCCCGGTGCTCACCTACCCAGTGGATATCGTCATCCGCGCCTACGACCGCTCCGGCCTGCTGCGAGACGTTTCCCAGGTGCTGCTCAACGAGCGGATCAACGTGCTGGCGGTAAATACGCGTTCCAACAAGGAAGACAACACCGCACAGATGTCGCTGACGATCGAGATTCCCGGCCTGGACGCGCTCGGGCGGCTGCTGGGGCGGATTTCCCAGTTGCCCAATATCATCGAAGCGCGGCGTAACCGTACCCCATGACCCAGCCTGCCACCCGCTACGGAATCGACGACCTGCTGCATCTCATGGCGCGCCTGCGTGACCCTCGCCACGGCTGCCCCTGGGACCTGAAACAGAACTACGCCAGCATCGTGCCCTTCACCCTCGAAGAGGCGTACGAGGTGGCCGACGCTATCGAGCGCGAGGACTTCACTCACTTGCCCGGCGAACTGGGCGACCTGCTGTTCCAGGTCGTCTATTACGCTCAGCTAGGCCAGGAAGAAGGGCGGTTCGCTTTCGCCGACGTGGTCGATGGCATTACTCGCAAGCTCATTCGTCGCCACCCGCATGTGTTCCCCACCGCCGACCTGTATGCGCCCGCGGACACCCCTCGCCTCGGCGAGGCGCAGGTCAAGCAGCGCTGGGAAGCGATCAAGGCCGAGGAGCGAGCGCAACGCTCCGAAGCGCCGGAACAGTTGTCGTTGCTCGACGACGTGCCTGCCGGCCTGCCGGCGCTGGCCCGTGCGGCTAAGTTGCAAAAGCGCGCGGCCGCCGTAGGCTTCGACTGGCCAGAAGCGTTGCCAGTGGTGGACAAAGTGCGCGAAGAGCTCGATGAACTTCTCGAAGCCATGGCCGGCAGCGACCCGACGGCGGTCGCCGAAGAACTGGGCGATCTGTTGTTCACCGTGGCGAACCTGGGACGCAAATTGAAGCTCGATCCCGAGCAGGCCCTGCGGGCGGCCAATGCCAAGTTCGAAAGGCGCTTTCGTTATATCGAAGGGGTGTTGCGCACACAGGGGCAACTCATTGAAGATTGCGACCTCGAGGCACTGGATGCACTTTGGGCCGAAGCGAAACGTCAGGAAAAGAAAATACCCAGCTGTGGCTGAGTAAAAGTGAGTGAAACCATGAGCCTTTCCCTTCGTGACCAGCTGCTCAAGGCAGGCTTGGTCAACCAGAAACAAGTCAAGCAGGTCAACAAGGACCAGCAAAAGCAAAAGCGCCTGGTGCATAAAGGCCAGGCCGAGGCAGACGACACCCAGAAGCGCCTGGCCCAGGAAGCTGCTGCGGAGAAGCTGCGCAAGGACCAGGAGCTGAACCGTCAGCAGCAGGAAAAAGCCGAGGCCAAGGCCAGGGCTGCGCAGGTCAAGCAGTTGGTGGAAGCGACCCGCTTGCCGAAGCTGACCACTGAGGACTATTACAATTTTGTCGACGACAAGAAGGTCAAGCGCTTGTCGGTCAACAGCCTGATGCGCAGCAAGCTGTCCAACGGCAGCCTGGCTATCGTGCACCACGGCGGAGGCTATGAAGTCATCCCCCGTGAAGCGGCGCTGAAGGTCCAGGAGCGTGAGCCCCGGCGTATCGTGTTGCTCAACACGCCGACGGAGGAGCCAGAAGGCGATGATCCGTACGCGGCCTATAAGATCCCTGACGATCTGATGTGGTAACGAAAATCCCGCGCCTGACGCGGGATTTTTTTAGGCGGTGGAAAGCAGGGTTCGAACACCCGGGGGCCGTGGCAGCCCAGCGTGCTCGCGACCGGCCTTGAATCAGTGCTGGGCCTGGTCGCGAGCCAGCTCGGCTGCTACGAAGTTAGGCAATGCCGCTTCAGTTGTGCACGTCCGAAGCAGTGCGCTGCGCTTCGCTCGCTTCAAGCTCTCGCTGGTAAGCCACCGCATCCTGTTCGTTATGGAACATGCCGACCAGCAAGTCTTGCTGATGCACGTCCCAAATACGCACACCGGCCGCTAAGCCTTCGTGGGACATATGGGCATCGTCACGCTCGCTTACTTTCACAGTCATGCTGCTACTCCTCTGGGTTGCCGTAACAGGTACATGCATCCGTTATAGGATTGTTAGTCAGCTAATGGAATGGCCGCGCCGGGCAAGGATGTATTGCGTGAAACGAAAAAATCGCTGAAGGCCGCATGCCCTGGGGGCTGCGGCGGAGTGTCGCAGTACATGAACGCGCGTGAAGAATGTTTTAGGGAACAACCCAGGGCGGGATGGCGCGGCCCGGTGGGCATGGCCGCGCGCGGGGAGGGGTTAGTTACCCTGTACCTGACGGCCGTCCACGGTACCGTCCTGGAGCATGATGGTGTATTCCTTGCCATCGGTTTCAGTCTGTTGCAGCTGTACCAGCAGGTAATCCCATGCCTTGGCGAACCAGAGCACGGTGACACGCTTGCTCTGGGTAGGATCGCGGACTCGCTCGACCTTGATCGCGTCGATACTGCCGGCCTTGGTAGCGACCTTTTCTTCACCCAATACGCGGAAGTCGTAGGTGTCGATCTCGTCGCCGTCCACCACCTGGTAGCTCATGCTCTTCTTGCCGGCCGCGACGTCATGCTGTAGCGCCAGCTGATAGCTGGACTTGTCCAGCACGCCCCGGTTGAGTGGCAGGGTGATCGGATCGCCGCGGTCGGTGCCGGTGATCTTCTTGGCGGACCAGTCGAAATCCAGGTCGACCTTCTTGGCTTTGCCCAGGCCGCCGCGCTCGAAGTTATAGGCCTGCGGCAGCAAGGTGCCCTTGTCCACGCGCAGTGTGCTGGTTTCGCTCAGGCTGGCGATCATCATCGAGGCCTTGAACTGCAACGTCCAGCTGCCGTCTGCATTGGCGCTCAGGCTGCGCTCGGCGGTGCCGCTCATGGGCAGTTGTTTCCAGTCCGCGGTGTAGCTGGCGGAAAAGGGCTTCAGGTCCGCGGCCTGAACGCTCGGAAGCGTGATCAAGGCAAGGGCGAACAACAGGGCACGACGCATACGGTCTCCTATGGGCGGATCAAATGGCCGCTGGCGGGCAGGGGCTGGCCGTCGAACGTTACGCCACGCTCGCTGAGGCAAAGCCTGCCTTCGGCGAACCAGCGCACCGCCAGTGGGTATATCTGGTGCTCTTGGGCATGCACGCGCCGGGCGAGCGTTTCCGGGGTGTCGTCGGGGGCCACTGCAACGGCAGCCTGTACGACCAGAGGGCCTCCGTCGAGTTCCTCGGTAACGAAGTGTACGCTGCAGCCGTGCTCACTGTCGCCGGCCTCCAGGGCGCGCTGGTGGGTATGCAGGCCCTTGTGGCGTGGCAACAGCGAAGGATGGATATTGAGCAGGCGGCCATGATAATGGCGGACGAACCCAGGGCTGAGAATCCGCATGAACCCGGCCAGTGCCACCAGTTGCGGCGCGAAGCCGTCGATCAAGGCGATCAGCGCCTGGTCGAAGGCTTCGCGCCCAGCGTAGCCTGCGTGCTCCAGTACCCGGGTTTCGATGCCGGCGGCGCGGGCGCGCTCGAGGCCGTGGGCGTCGGCGCGGTTGGCGATGACCGCGCGGATGCGTACCGGCGTATCGGCGTGAGCGAAACTGTCGATCATTGCCTGGAGGTTGCTGCCGGCGCCCGACAGCAAGACCACCAGGTTACAAGGCCCGGGCATCAGTGGGCCTTGAGGTTTTTCAGCTCGACCTGGGCAGCCCCTTCGGCGGCACCGGTGATTTCGCCGATGACCCAGGGTTGTTCACCGGCGGCCTTCAGCACTTCGAGCGCACGCGACACGTCTGCCTGGGCGACGCAGATGACCATGCCCACGCCGCAGTTCAGAACCCGGTGCATCTCGGTTTCATCCACGTTGCCATGTTGTTGCAGCCAGTCGAAGACCGCCGGGCGCTGCCAGCTCGCTACGTCGATCACCGCCTGCGCGCCAGCGGGCAGCACGCGCGGGATGTTGTCCAACAGGCCGCCGCCAGTGATGTGGGCCATGGCCTTGACCGCGCCGGTCTCGGCGATGAGCTTGAGCAACGGCTTGACGTAGATGCGGGTAGGCGCCATGAGCAGGTCGGCCAGCGGCTTGCCGTCGAGCTGTTCGGTGGCGATGTCGGCACCTGCCACTTCGATGATCTTGCGAACCAGCGAATAGCCATTGGAGTGCGGGCCAGAGGAGGGCAGGGCGATCAGCGCATCGCCCGTGGCGACTTTCGAGCCGTCGATGATCTCGGCTTTTTCCACCACGCCAACGCAGAAGCCGGCCAGGTCGTAGTCTTCGCCTTCGTACATGCCCGGCATCTCGGCGGTTTCGCCGCCCACCAGCGAGCAGCCCGCCTGTTCGCAGCCTTCGCCGATGCCGGTCACCACGGTGGCGGCGACGTCGACGTTAAGTTTGCCGGTGGCGTAGTAATCGAGGAAGAACAGCGGCTCGGCGCCACAGACCACCAGGTCGTTCACGCACATGGCCACCAGGTCGATGCCGATGCTGTCGTGCTTGTTCAGGTTCAAGGCCAGGCGCAGCTTGGTGCCCACACCGTCGGTACCCGAGACCAGTACCGGCTGCTTGTAGCCGGCAGGGATTTCGCAGAGGGCGCCGAAGCCGCCCAGCCCGCCCATCACTTCAGGCCGCGCGGTGCGCTTGGCCACGCCCTTGATGCGTTCGACCAGCGCTTCACCGGCGTCGATGTCCACACCGGCGTCCTTGTAGCTCAGGGAGGGTTGCTTGCTCATGATCCAGGCCTTTGAAAAGGGGCGATACAGAAAAACGACCACTAAGGTTAGGGTCTGCGAAGGCGCGCGATTTTATCAGGCTTGGCCTATTCAGGCCAGAACGGGGCTTGGGTACGCACGGCTGGCAGCCGCAGGCGAAGCGAGACAGTTGGCAGGTCGAATGTTTTCCGGGAAAGTGTGTCCCAGTCACTTCAGTACCTTTGCCATGGAACCTATGCTCATGCGCCTGCGCCCCGTTTTGCTCGCTTTGCTGTTCAGCTTCGCCCAACCGGGCGCCTGGGCCGAAACCCTGAGCAACCTTTATCAGGTGAGCGAGCCGGTGGCCAGCCAGGCCCCGGAAGAACGCGACCAGGCCACCCAGCGTGCGCTGGAAACCCTGGTGCTGCGCCTGACCGGCGATCCCAAGGCATTCGCCAGCGCGGGGCTGGCCGGCGTACGCAAGGACCCGCAGCAGATCATCAGCCAATTCGGCTACCAGGCAGGGCCCGCGCAGGCCCTGCAAGTGGATTTCGACCCTGTTAGCACCGATAAGGCCTTGCGTCAGGCCGGCCTGGCCACGTGGGGCGCTAACCGGCCATCGATCCTGGCCTGGTGGTTGAACGAGACCGCCGCCGGCGCCACCCTCGCCGGCGATGCACAGCCTAGCGCCGCGCCCCTGCGACAGGCGGCAAAACACCGCGGGCTGCCGCTCAAACTGCCGCTGGCGGACTTGGAAGAACAACTGGCGGCCACCGCGAAGAACCTCGAAGGCACCGATCCTGCCCCGCTTCAGGGTGTGTCCCATCGCTATGGCGCGGATGCGTTGCTGGCAGTGCACGCGAGCACGGATGGCAGCCAATGGCAGGCAAAATGGCGCCTGTGGCTGGGCAACCAGCGCGAACAGGGTAGCGTACAGGCGGCGGACCAGGCGGCCCTTGCCGATGCGGTGATGCTGGCGGTCATGCAACGCCTGGCGCCACGCTATATCGTCAAGCCCGGTGCCAGCAGCGAGCTGGCCATCGAGGTGCAGGGCATGACGCTGGAGCGTTATGCCGAGCTCGGCCGGGCCCTGGACAGCCTTGGCGCGCGGCTGCAATCGGTGAGCGGTGACAAGGCCCTTTATCGTGTGACCGCCAGCCCCGAGCAAATACGGGCACAGATGAGCCTGGCGCGGCTGCAAGAAGTTGACCCGGCCTCGCTACCGCAGCCCAGCGCCGCGCCCGCCTCGGCGCCGATCCCCGCCGGCGGCGTGCCCACGGCACCGGCCACCCCCGAACCGCTGCGGTTCCACTGGTGAGCCTGGTCATGACGGATAAAAAGCATTGGTTCTGGTTGGGCGCGGTCCTGGTGGTCTGCGTCTTTATCTTCCTGCTGCACCCGATCCTCTCGCCATTTCTGATCGGCATGCTGATCGCCTACCTGGGTGACCCGCTGGTCGATCGCCTCGAACGGCTCAAGCTTTCCCGAACACTGGCGGTGGCCGTGGTGTTCGTGCTGTTCACGTTGATCGTCATGGTCGCGCTGGTGGTGGTCATCCCGATGCTGGCACGGCAGCTGGTGAGGCTTTACGAGCTCACGCCACAGTTCCTCGACTGGTTGCAACAGGTGGCGCTGCCCTGGGTGCAGGCCCGGCTGGGGCTGGCGGAAGGGTTCTGGAAATTCGACAAGATCAAGCAGGCCATTTCCGCGCACATGGGCCAGACCACCGATGTGGTCGGGCTGATCCTGGCGCAGGCGACAGCGTCGGGCCTGGCGCTGATCGGCTGGCTGGCCAACCTGGTGCTGATTCCGGTGGTGGGCTTCTACCTGCTGCGTGACTGGGACCTGATGATGGCGAAAATCCGGGGTCTGCTTCCGCGCCAGCGTGAGGGCCAGATCGTCGCCCTGGCGCAGGAGTGCCACGAGGTATTGGGTGCATTCCTGCGCGGGCAGTTGATGGTGATGCTGGCGCTCGGTGGGATCTATTCGGTGGGCCTGATGCTGACTGGCCTGGAGCTGGGCCTGTTGGTGGGCGTATTGGCCGGGCTTGCTTCCATCGTGCCCTACATGGGCTTTATCACCGGTATCACCGCGGCCATGGCGGCGGGGCTGTTCCAGTTCGGGCTGGATGCCTGGCACCTGGCGGCCATAGGCGCGGTGTTCGCCATCGGCCAGGCGCTCGAGGGCATGGTGCTCACGCCCTTGCTGGTAGGCGATCGTATCGGGCTGCACCCAGTCGCGGTGATCTTTGCGATCCTGGCTGGCGGCGAGCTGTTCGGCTTTACCGGTGTGTTGCTGGCGCTGCCGGTGGCCGCGGTGATCATGGTGCTCATCCGCCATATACATGTACTGTATAAACAGTCGGACCTGTACGGCGGTGGCGAGGATCCGGAGCTTTGACTAATGCTGCGGTGCTAGCGTGACCGCGCCTTGCGCGCGTCAAGCTTGCAGCTTCCAGCCAAGCCGCTAGAATTTGCCCCCTTTGAGCTGAGGCGTAACCCCGGGCCGCATGAAAGAGCCGATCCAACTCCCGCTGGGTGTGCGCCTGCGCGACGACGCCACCTTCGTCAACTATTACCCCGGGGCTAACGCCGCGGCGCTCGGTTACGTCGAGCGGTTGTGCGATGCGGATGCCGGCTGGACCGAAAGCCTGATCTACCTTTGGGGCAAGCAAGGGGTAGGGCGCACTCACTTGATGCAGGCCGCCTGCTTGCGCATGGAGCAACAGGGGCAGCCAGCGGTCTATCTGCCTCTGGCTCAGCTGCTCGACCGCGGCATTGGCATTCTCGACTACCTGGCGCAATACGAACTGGTGTGCCTGGATGACCTCCAGGTGATCGCCGGCAAGGCCGACTGGGAAGAAGCGCTGTTCCACCTGTTCAATCGGCTGCGCGACAGTGGCCGCCGGCTGTTGATCGCCGCTTCGCACTCGCCGCGCGAACTGCCGGTAAAGCTCGCGGACCTCAAGTCTCGGCTGACGCTGGCGCTGGTGTTCCAGATGCGCCCGTTGTCGGACGAAGACAAGCTCCGCGCATTGCAGTTGAGAGCATCCCGGCGTGGTTTGCACCTTACCGATGAAGTGGGCCACTTTATCCTCACCCGCGGCAGCCGCAGCATGAGCTCCCTGTTCGACCTGCTGGAACGGCTTGACCAGGCCTCCCTCCAAGCCCAGCGCAAGCTCACCATTCCTTTCCTTAAAGAAACCCTCGGCTGGTAGCAGGCTCGCCGGCGACCAGCGGTCGTGCTTGTGGCCCCTGCTTTGCATTCTCTATCGCCGGTAGCTTCCCGCCAATTGGCTGGCGTCACCAGACTTTCGCTGCGTCGATAGCTTTATTCAATGCAATAGCGGTAGGCAGAGCGCAGCGGTGAATCACGACAAACAGCTTATTGATAGGCTGCGCGCCCGCCGGAAGCTTGGCGGATGGGGGATTCCCCAGCATGTTCAGCCAGTTGGGCTGCGCCGGAAGTTTGCATTAGCAGCTTGGGAAAGGGCGATTTCCGCCAGATGTTCGCTGCGGCACCACAAGTCACAAAATGTTCTATAAAATTTGCAAATCGCTCCCATAGCGGGCATATTCGCCCCTTCATCAACTTACTGACACGGTCGTGCCCATGCTGAATCGCTTCGCACCCCTCGTGCCTCTTGCACTCGTTACCCTGCTGATCGGCTGCGCAGCCCAGTCCCCGGTCTCGCAACAGCAGGTGTCCGCCCCCGTTACCGCCGAACGCACCCCACTGGTGCAGCCTCATACTTCCCCCGTCAATGTGGCCTCGTTGTTCCAGGACGAAGACGCTTCCGACGCTTCGGACAAAGACGACGTAGCGGCCTTCTCCCGCCGCGCGCCATACCGCCTGCCGCTGCTGGCGGACAGCATCCTGGAGCGTGGCAAGTCGTTGATCGGTACCCGCTACCAGTTTGGCGGCACCACCGAAAACGGCTTCGATTGCACCGGCTTCATCAATTTCCTGTTCCGCGAAGAAGCAGGCATGACCTTGCCACGCTCCAGCCGCGAAATGATCAATGCCAAGGCCCCCCTGGTGGCGCGTAATAACCTCAAGCCAGGCGATGTGCTGTTCTTCGGCACCAGCGGCCGTCGCAACCGGGTCAGCCACGCCGGCATCTACCTTGGCGACAACCAGTTCATCCATTCCAGCAGCCGTCGCAGCGGTGGCGTTCGGGTAGATAACCTGGGCGATACCTACTGGAGCAAGACCTACATCGAGGCCAAACGCATGCTGGCCATGGTCCCTGCAAGCGAAATGGCTCGCAAGTAAGCCAAGCGGCCAAACAAGGGCAGCGACGAGCGGTCACGCTTTCGCTGCCCTTTTTTATGGAAAACAGCGGGTTAAGCGCTAATCTTCAGCGGCAGTCGAACTCGGAACCTCTCTCATGGCTTTTTCCCGTTTGCGCATTCTGGCGTTCGCGCCGTTTGCTCTCCTCGCGGCCTGTGCCAGTGCGCCACCGCCGGCACCGATGCCCATGGTCGCGGCCCCACGCCCGGTGATCCTGAATCCGGCCGATTACTCGTCAGTGAAAGCCGATGACGTGCTGTTTCGCGCCATCGGCCTAGTTGGCACTCCGTACCGCTGGGGTGGCAACACGCCGGATTCAGGCTTCGATTGCAGTGGGCTGATCGGCTTCGTTTACCGTGACGCGGCAGGTATCGCACTGCCGCGTTCCACCCGGGAGCTGATCACCATGCGTGCGCCGAGCGTCGATCGCAGCGCGCTGCGTTCCGGGGACCTGGTGTTCTTTTCGACCCAGGGCGGTGGGCAGGTGAGCCACGCCGGGATCTATGTGGGGGAGGGGCGCTTCGTTCACGCCCCGCGTACTGGAGGTACGGTGCGCCTGGATTACCTCGACAAGCCTTATTGGCAGAAGGCCTACCTGGACGCCAAGCGGGTCATTCAGCCCGAGCGGCTGGCGCAGACCGGTCAGTAGCCGGCAACGCCAAGGCCCATGACAGCCGGGCGTGCCCGCGAAGGGACGCAGCGGCGCATGACGCCTGTCCCGGCAAGCCGTGCTGCTACGCGTTAGCGCTTGCGGGCAACATGACCTCTCCTACACCGCAAAGCTCCTAGCAGCCGGGCTTGCCCGCGATCGAACGCAGCGGCGCGTAGTGCCTGTTGCCGGCAAGCCGTGCTGCTACGCGCTTGCGGAGCCGTAGAAGCTCCTACGAATTGCGGATTGGGGGCAGCCCGGCGTTATTGCTTGGTCACACGCCAGATCTTGTTGCCCACGTCGTCCGCCACCAACAGCCCACCCTTACCGTCGCCGATAACGCCCACCGGGCGGCCCATGGCTTCTTCCTTGTCGTTCAAGAAGCCGGTCAGCAGGTCGACGGGTTGGCCACTGGGCATGCCGTTGGCGAAAGGCACGAACAGCACTTTGTAGCCACTGTGCGGCTTGCGGTTCCACGAGCCGTGCTGGCCGATGAACGCGCCGTGGTCAAAGGGTGCCGGCAGTTGATTGGCCTGGGCGAAGGTCAGCCCCAGCGAGGCGGTGTGAGGGCCGACCGCGAAGTCCGGCACGATCGCCTTTTGCACCATGTCCGGCTTGCCCGGCTCCACGCGCGCGTCCACATGTTGGCCGTAGTAGCTGAACGGCCACCCATAGAAGGCGCCATCCTTCACCGAGGTGATGTAGTCCGGCACCAGGTCGCTGCCAATTTCGTCGCGTTCGTTGACGGCGGTCCACAGCTTGCCGCTCTGTGGTTCCCATGCGAGGCCGTTGGGGTTGCGCAGGCCGCCAGCGAACAGGCGTTTTTGCCCGGTGGCTGCATCGACTTCCCAGATGGCGGCGCGACCTTCTTCCTGTTCCAGGCCGTTCTCAGCAGCGTTGCTGTTGGACCCCACGGTCACGTAAAGCTTTTTACCGTCGGCGCTGGCCACCACGTTTTTCGTCCAGTGGTGGTTAATGGTGCCGGCCGGCAGGTCGGTCACGGTTTCGCCGTCGCCGCTCAGGTGAGTGGCGCCGGGCTGATACTTGAAGCGCAGCAGCTTGTCGGTGTCTGCCACATAAAAGTCCTGGCCGACCAACGCCATGCCGAACGGCGAGTTGAGGTGCTGCAAGAACACCTCGCGGGTTTCAGCGATGCCGTCGCCATCCTTGTCGCGCAGCAAGGTGATGCGGTTAGCGCTCGGCACGCCGGCGCCCGCACGGCCCATGACTTTCTTCATGACCCAGCCGCGAATGCCTTTCTCGTCATCGGGCTTGGCCGGCGAGTTGGTTTCCGCCACTAGCACGTCACCGTTAGGCAACACGTAAAGCCAGCGTGGGTGGTCCAGCCCCTCGGCGAAGGCATTCACCTGAGTGCCTGCCGCTGCCTTTGGCTTGACGCCTTCTGGCCAGCCCACCGCGGGCGCGATGTTCACCGTCGGCAGCAGGGTTTTGTTCGGTTCAGGCAGCTGGGGCGAGGGCCCGGTGCCGTCGGCTACCTGCAGTTTGGAGCTTTCACCGCAACCGGCCACGCTAGCGGCAAGCAGTACGGAAAGGGCAAGGCGAGAAATGTGCATGATCAGCTTCCTGGCGGCCTGGTATGTACCGTAGAGGCAGCGAGGCGGCTTAGGTTCAACATGTTTGATTGACGCTATGGGGCCAACCCCTTACCCTTCGCCGATTGCTTCAGGTGCCCGGCGGCGTTCGCCCTCCGGGTGAAACAGGGAAGCCGGTCAGCCGCGGGCAACACGCCGCGGGCGAACCCGGCGCTGCCCCCGCAACGGTAGATGAGTCAACGCTCACGCACAGGCCACTGGGGAACCGGGAAGGCGCGGGGGCGGGGCAGCATGCCCGCTCATGAGCCCGGAGACCGGCCTGAAGCGCCACCACGGCGCGGCAACCCGCCCCGTTTACCCTTGGATCGCCGCGCGGGTGAGAGCGGCATCGACATCATCGTGCCCGCCAGGTTCTGGCGAGGGTGCGTGGTCGGTGCGTACCCGCGAGCGTGCAGACGTGCGGAACTAGTGCAGCGATGAACGAATCCCCTGAGCGCGACGAGCGCCATCAAGCCCGCATGGCGCGCAAGAAAGCCGTGATCGATGCCCGTATCGCCGCTTCGGCGGACGAGCGCGGCGTATTGCTGGTGCTGACCGGCAACGGCAAAGGCAAAAGCAGCTCCGGTTTCGGCATGCTGGCCCGGGCGCTGGGCCATGGCTTGCGCTGCGGCGTGGTGCAATTTATCAAAGGGCGGCAGACCACTGGCGAGGAAGCGTTTTTCCGCCGTTTCCCGGAGGAGGTGAGCTTTCATGTGATGGGCGAAGGCTTCACGTGGGAAACCCAGGACCGCCAGCGCGACATCGCCGCCGCCGAGGCCGCCTGGGAGGTTGCCCGCGGCCTGCTGTCGGACCCCAGCATCGGTTTCGTATTACTCGATGAGCTCAACATCGCCCTCAAGCACGGCTATCTCGATGCCAATGCGGTGATCGCCGACCTCAAGGCGCGCCCACCCCTGCAGCATGTGATCGTCACTGGCCGCGCTGGCAAGCCGGAGATGCTCGAGGCCGCCGATACCGTCAGCGAGCTGGGCCTGATCAAGCATGCGTTCCAGGCCGGCATCAAGGCACAAAAAGGCATCGAATGGTGAGTGCGACCCGGCAGTGCCCCGCCGTGCTGATCGCCGCGCCGGCGTCTGGCCAGGGCAAGACCACAGTGACCGCCGCCTTGGCCCGGCTGCATCGCAACCAGGGGCGGCGGGTGCGGGTGTTCAAGTGCGGGCCGGACTTTCTCGACCCAATGATTCTAGAGCGCGCCAGCGGTGCGCCGGTGTACCAGCTGGACCTGTGGATGGTCGGCGCTGACGAAAGCCGGCGGCTGCTGTGGGAGGCCGCTGGAACCGCGGACCTGATTCTGATCGAGGGGGTGATGGGTTTGTTCGACGGTACGCCTTCGAGCGCGGACCTCGCCATTGAATTGGGTGTGCCGGTGTTGGCCGTGATCGACGGGACCGCCATGGCGCAGACCTTCGGCGCCCTCGCGCTGGGCCTGGCCCAATACAAGCCGGAACTGGCCTTCGCTGGGGTCATGGCCAACCGAGTGGGCAGCACCCGCCATGGCGAATTGCTGCGCGATAGCCTCACCCACGGCCTGCGCTGGTTCGGTGGCCTGCCCCGGGAGCAGGCCATCAGCCTGCCGAGCCGGCACCTGGGGCTGGTTCAGGCCAGCGAGCTGGAAGACCTCGACCGACGCCTGGATGCCGCCGCCGAGGCGCTGGCCGCCAGCTGCGACGATGCCCTGCCGCCAGCGGTGTGCTTCGCGCCACCGGCCGCCGCGGCGTTGCCGCCGCTGCTCAACGGGGTGCGAATCGCCGTGGCGCAGGACCAAGCCTTCGCTTTCCTGTACCGGGCCAACCTGGACCTGTTGCAGGCCATGGGCGCGCAGCTGTCGTTCTTCTCGCCGCTGGCCGATGCCGAACTGCCGCCCTGCGACAGCCTGTACCTGCCCGGAGGCTACCCAGAGTTGCATCACCACCGCCTGGCCGCCAACCTGCCAATGCTCAGCGCCATTCGCGATCACCACCGGGCAGGCAAACCCTTGCTCGCCGAATGTGGCGGCATGCTCTACCTGCTGGACGGGCTCACCGATGTGGGCGGCGAGCGGGCGGCATTGCTGGGGCTGATGCCCGGTGAGGCGAGCATGCAAAAGCGCCTGGCCGCGCTCGCCCTGCAACGGGTGGAACTGCCCAGGGGTTGCCTGCGCGGGCACACCTATCACCATTCACTGACCAGCACGCCTTGGCAGCCAATCGCCCGTGGGGTGAGCCCCAATGGCGGGCGCGGTGCCGAGGCGGTCTACCAGGCCGGCCGGCTCACGGCTTCGTACGTGCATTTCTACTTTCCTTCGGACCCCGGGCTGGCGGCGGATCTGCTCCACCCCGGCGGGCGACAACCATGACCGAACATGCCTACAGTGAACCCGAGCGGGCGGCGGTCTACCGGGCCATCGCCGAGCGGCGGGACATGCGCCATTTCACCGGTGGCGAGGTCGCGCCACAGGTGCTGCAGCGATTGCTTGCGGCCGCGCATCAGGCGCCCAGCGTGGGCCTGATGCAGCCTTGGCGGTTCATTCGCATCCGCCGCCCGGCGCTGCGCGAGGCGATCTACCAACTGGTGGAGCAAGAACGGGTGCGTACCGCCGAGGCCTTGGGCGAGCGTGCCGACGACTTTATGAAGCTGAAGGTAGAAGGCGTGCGCGATTGCGCCGAGCTGCTGGTGGTCGCGCTGATGGAGGGCCGCGAGCAGCATGTGTTCGGCCGCCGCACCTTGCCTGAGATGGACCTGGCGTCGCTTTCGTGCGCGGTGCAGAACCTCTGGCTCGCTGCTCGGGCCGAGGGCTTGGGCATGGGCTGGGTGTCCTTGTTCGACCCCGAGCAGTTGGGCCGCCTGCTCAACATACCCGCCGGCGGCAAGCCGATGGCCGTGCTCTGCCTGGGCCCGGTGGAGGCGTTCTATCCCGCCCCCATGCTGGTGCTCGAGGGTTGGGCAGAAGAGAAGCCGTTGCAGGAACTGTTGTTCGAAGACAGCTGGGGAGCGGCCTCGTGAACCTTGCCTTGGCTTGTGTAATGGCGGTCGCCCTGGACGCCTTGCTTGGCGAACCGCGCCGCTGGCATCCGCTGGTTGGCTTCGGCCGCCTCGCGCAGCGGTTGGAGCAGCGCTTCAATTTCGCCGGCCATGGCTGGCGCAGCCACGGTGTGACGGCTTGGTCGATGGCAGTGCTGCCGCCTGTGTTGCTGCTGACGCTGCTGTCGTGGCTGCCGTTGATTGGAGGCGTGGTCGAGGTGCTGGCGCTCTATTGGGCGCTGGGCCTGCGTAGCCTCGGCGAACATCTGCAGCCGGTGGCCGGCGCGCTGCGCAGCGCAGACCTCCCCCTGGCACGGGAACGCGTAGGCCGCCTGGTGAGCCGCCAAACCGAGGAGCTAGACACCACCGGGGTCGCCAAGGCCGCCACCGAATCAGCGCTGGAAAACGGCAGCGACGCGGTCTTCGCCGCGCTGTTCTGGTTCGTCGTCGGCGGCGTGCCAGGGGTGGTGCTGTACCGCCTGGCCAACACCCTCGATGCCATGTGGGGTTACCGCAACGAACGTTTCGAGCGCTTCGGCTGGGCCGCGGCGCGGATCGACGACCTGCTCAACCTGGTGCCCGCCAGGCTCGCGGCGCTGACCTATGCCATCCTGGGCAAGACTGGCCTGGCGCTGCGCTGCTGGAAACGCCAGGGCCATCTATGGGACAGCCCCAACGCCGGCCCGGTGATGGCCGCCGGCGCCGGTGCGCTGGGGGTCGAGCTGGGCGGGCCTGCGGTTTATCACGGTGAGCTTCATCAGCGGCCGGTGCTGGGCGAAGGGCCTGCGCCGGGCGCCGATGCCATCGAACGCGCCTGGGCTTTGGTGCAGCGGGGCGTTTGGCTATGGTTGCTGATCATCTGCGTGGGGACGCAATTCTATGCTTGAACATGGCGGCAGGTTACGCGCGGCAGCGCAGGAATTCGGTATCGACGAGGCCGCCTGGGTCGATCTTTCCACCGGCATCGCGCCTTGGCCGTGGACCATTCCAGCCATTCCCGAGCGCGCCTGGGCTCGCTTGCCGGAACCGGACGACGGCCTGGAAGCGGCCGCCTGCCGCTACTATGGCGCCGAGCAGTCATTGCCAGTGGCCGGCTCGCAGGCGGCCATTCAGCTGCTGCCACGGCTGCGCCGCAGCGGCAAGGTGGGCGTGCTCGGCCCCTGTTATGCCGAGCACGCCGAAGCCTGGCGGCGGGGTGGTCACGTGGTACGGGAACTGGCCGACGATGAAGCAGAAAGCTACCTCGACGGCCTCGACGTGCTGGTGGTGGTCAACCCGAACAACCCCACCGGGCGCCTGGTGAGCGCGGAGACCTTGCTGGCCTGGCAGGCCAGGCTGGCCGCCCGCGGCGGCTGGCTCGTGGTAGACGAAGCCTTCATGGACATGACGCCGGCCCACAGCCTGGCCAGTGAAACCAACCGCCCCGGCTTGATCGTGTTGCGCTCCTTCGGAAAATTCTTTGGCCTGGCTGGGGTACGCCTGGGCTTTGTGCTGGCTGAGCCGCGGCTGCTGGTTGCGCTCGCCGAGCAGCTGGGCCCTTGGGCGGTCAGTGGCCCCACCCGTTCCCTTGGGCGTGCCTGCCTGCAGGATGGCCCGGGCCACCGGCGGCAGATCGAGCGCTGCACTGCCGCCGCCGCGCAGCTGGCCGCGCTGCTCGCCGAGCACGGATGGGCGCCCGCCGGTGGTTGCGCGTTGTTCCAGTGGGTGCGCAGCGAGCGCGCCGCGGCGCTTTACCTTTACCTAGCCCAGCGCGGCATCCTGGTTCGGCTGTTTCGCCATACCGGCAGCTTGCGCTTCGGCTTGCCGGCCGAAGACCGCCAGTGGCAACGGCTGGGCGAAGCGCTGGCCGGGTTCCCAGAGGAGGCCTGATGCCTACGTTAATGGTGCAGGGCACCACCTCGGACGCCGGCAAAAGTACCTTGGTGACGGGGCTGTGCCGCTGGTTGCGCCGCGAAGGGGTCGCCGTGGTGCCGTTCAAGCCTCAGAACATGGCGCTCAACAGCGCGGTTACCGCCGACGGTGGTGAAATCGGCCGTGCCCAGGCGGTACAAGCGCAAGCCAGCGGCCTTGCGCCCCATACCGACATGAACCCGGTGTTGCTCAAACCCAACAGCGACACCGGCGCCCAGGTCATCATTCACGGCCGGGCGGTGGGCAATATGAATGCGCTGCGCTACCACGGCTACAAGGCCACGGCGATGCGCGCGGTGCTTGCTTCCCACCAGCGGCTTGCGGCCACGTATCAGGTGGTGATGGTGGAAGGGGCTGGCTCGCCCGCCGAGATCAATTTACGCGAAGGCGACATCGCCAACATGGGCTTCGCCGAAGCGGTGGACTGCCCGGTGATCCTGGTCGCCGACATCAACCGAGGTGGGGTGTTCGCCCACCTGGTCGGCACCCTGGCGCTGCTTTCCGAGAGCGAGCAGGCGCGGGTTCAGGGTTTCGTGATCAACCGCTTTCGCGGCGACCTTGCCCTGTTGCAGCCTGGCCTGGACTGGCTCGAAGCGCACACCGGCAAACCCGTATTGGGTGTGCTGCCCTACCTTACGGACTTCCACCTTGAAGCCGAGGACGCCATAGACAATCGCCAGCCGGCCAAACTGGGCGAGCTGTTGCGGGTCGTCGTGCCGGTGTTGCCGCGCATCAGTAACCATACGGATTTCGACCCCCTGCGCTTGCACCCACAGGTTTCCCTGAGCTTCGTTCGCCCGGGCGAACCCGTGCCGCCGGCGGACCTGATCATCCTGCCTGGCTCGAAGAGCGTTCGGGCAGACCTGGCGCGGCTACGTGAAAGCGGTTGGGACCAGGCCATCACTCGCCATCTGCGGTATGGCGGCAAAGTGCTCGGCATCTGTGGCGGCTTGCAGATGCTGGGCGCGCGCATCGCCGATCCGCTGGGTATCGAAGGGCCGGCGGGAGAAAGCCCTGGGCTGGGCTGGCTAGCGTTGAATACCACCCTGGCGGCGGACAAACAGCTGCGTAACGTCAGCGGCCGGCTGGCCCAGCACGACGTGCCGGTGCACGGCTATGAGATTCATGCCGGGGTCAGTGAGGGGGCCGCGCTGGATCGCCCTGCGCTGTGGCTCGACGAGGGGCGAGGCGATGGCGCCATCAGCGAAGACGGGCAGGTGATGGGCACCTATGTACACGGCCTGTTCGAGTCGCCAGCCGCGTGCGCCGCGCTGCTGCGCTGGGCCGGGCTGCAGGCTGCCGACCCATTCGATTACCACGCCCTGCGCGAGCGGGACATCGAACGGCTCGCTGACTCGGTAGCCGCCCACCTGAACACCACGCGGCTTCGCCAATTGTGCCTGGGAGGGCGTTGACATGCTGCGGTTGATCCTTGGCGGCGCCCGCTCGGGCAAAAGCCGCTTGGCCGAGAACTTCGCCGTGGCAAGTGGCCTGGCAGTGACCTACATCGCCACCAGCGAGCCACGTGACGCTGAACTCGACGCCCGGGTACGCCTGCATAAGGCGCGGCGGCCCGAGCATTGGCAACTGGTCGAAGAACCGTTGGCGCTCGCCGCAACCCTGGCGAACCATGCCGCGCCTGGCCAGTGCCTGCTGGTGGACTGCCTGACCCTCTGGCTGACCAACCTGCTGGTGCTGGACGACCCCGAGCGGCTTGGGCAGGAGCGTGACGCACTGCTCGCTACCCTGGGCCAGCTCCCGGGCGAAATCATCATGGTCAGCAATGAAACCGGGTTGGGCATTGTCCCCCTGGGTGAGCTGACCCGCCGTTACGTGGATGAAGCGGGCCTGCTGCATCAAGCCATTGCCGAACGTTGCCAGCAGGTGATCCTTACCGTCGCTGGCCTTCCCCTTACCCTCAAAGGACCTACCCCATGACCACAGCCTGGTGGCAGCAGCCGTGCGCCCAAGCCCACGCGCAATTTGCCGAGGTCGCCCTGGAGCGCCAGCGGCAGCTGACCAAGCCCGCCGGCTCCCTCGGCCAGCTCGAAGCGATCGCCGTGCGCCTCGCGGCATTGCAGGGCACCCCCCGGCCACGGGTGGGCGAGGTTCATATCGGTTTGTTCGCGGGCGACCACGGCGTCGTCGCCGAGGGGGTTTCCCCCTATCCGCAGGAAGTGACCGGGCAAATGCTGCGCAACTTCATCAACGGCGGAGCCGCTATCAGCGTGCTGGCGCGGAGCCTGGGCGCGCACATGGCTGTGGTCGACATGGGCACGCTGGTGCCGCTCGACCTCCCCGGAGTGCGGCAAGTACGGCTCGGCGCCGGCACCCGTAATTTCGCCCGGGAGCCGGCGATGACCACCGCCGAATGCGAGCAGGCGCTGCTGGCCGGCCGGGAAACCGCGCAGAGCGCTGCCAACGCTGGCGCGCAGCTGTTTATCGGCGGCGAGATGGGCATTGGCAACACAACGGCCGCCAGTGCCTTGGGTTGCCTGTTGCTCGACTGCCCGGCCAGCGAACTGGTGGGGCCCGGCACGGGGCTCGATGCGGATGGCGTGAGCCACAAGGCGCGGGTGATCGAGGCGGCGCGCCAGCGGCATGCCGGCACCGAGCGCGAGCCGTTGTCCGTGTTGGCGTGCTTCGGTGGTTTCGAAATTGCCGCCTTGGTGGGCAGTTACCTGGGAGCGGCACAGGCCGGGTTACCGGTGCTGGTAGACGGCTTCATCTGCTCGGTCGCCGCCCTGGTCGCCGTGCGCTTGAACCCTGGCTGCCAGCCCTGGCTGTTCTTCGCCCATCAAGGCGCGGAGCCTGGCCACAAGCGTGTGCTCCAGGCGTTGGACGCAGAGCCCCTGCTGGCACTGGGGCTCCGTTTGGGCGAGGGCAGCGGTGCGGCGCTTGCGGTGCCGCTGATGCGCTTGGCTTGCGAGCTGCACGGCGGCATGGCCACGTTCGCCGAAGCCGCGGTGGCGGATCGTCCCGCATGAGCCTCAGGCTCGATCTGCTGCGCCACGGCGAGACCGAGCGCGGCGGCGGCTTTCGCGGCAGCCTGGATGACGCGTTGACCAGTGCCGGTTGGGCCACCCTGGAAGCTGCAGTGCTCGGCCAGGGCCCCTGGGACGCCATTGTGACTTCGCCGCTGCGCCGCTGCGCAGATTTCGCGCAGGCCTTGGCCGACCGCTTGCAGCGGCCGTTACTGACCCTGCCGGACCTGCGTGAACTGCATTTCGGCGAGTGGGAGGGCCGCAGCGCTGCCGAACTGATGGCGAGCGACGCCGAAGCATTGGGCAATTTTTGGCAGGACCCCTTTCGTTACACCCCTCCCGGCGCGGAACCGTTGGCGGAGTTCGTGCCCCGTGTAGAGTGCGGGGTGGCAGCCTTGCTGGCGGGTTATCCCAATCAGCAGCTATTGATAGTAGGGCACGCCGGCGTGATGCGATTGTTATTGGCCAGGGCGCGCGGGTTGCCCGTGAGCCGCCTGTTGGACGTGGAAGTCGCACACGGTGCGTTGCACCGGATTGCCGTGGCCGACGACGGCAGCCTGGCGGCGCTGTGATGATGCCTTGGTGGATTGCCTTGCAGTTTCTCAGCAGCGTGCCCGTGCGCTTGTCACGCATGCCTACACCTGCGGAAACGGGCAAGTCACTGTTGTTCTACCCGCTGGTGGGCGTGCTCTTCGCCGCTGTGCTTTGGGCGATGGACCGCCTGCTCGGGAACGCCCCGGTGGCGCTGCATGCGGCGTTGCTGCTAGCGGTATGGGTGGGGCTGACGGGTGGGCTGCACCTTGATGGCCTTGCAGACACTGCCGACGCCTGGGTCGGCGGTTACGGCGACCGGGAACGTACTCTTGCCATCATGAAAGACCCGCGCAGCGGGCCGATGGCCGTGGTGGCGCTGGTGCTGCTGCTATTGCTCAAGTTCGCTGCCCTGGTCGCGTTGCTAGAGGCAGGGCAGGGCGGTGCCTGGCTGCTGGTGCCCACGCTTGGCCGCGCCACGCTGCTTGCATTGTTCCTCACTACGCCCTATGTCCGCCCCGGAGGGCTAGGGCAAGCATTGGCCAATCATCTGCCTCGGCACCTGGCTTGGGCAGTGCTGGCCGCCTGCCTGGCGGCGGGCATCGCTTTCCTTGGTGCGCGCACGGTGTTCGCCGCTGTGGTGGCCTTTCTATGGTTGCGCGGATTGCTGCTTCGGCGGCTGGGCGGGACCACCGGCGATACGGCCGGGGCGCTGGTCGAGGGGTTGGAAGGGGTGCTGCTGGTGGCGCTAGCGCTTAAGTGAGTGAATTGGCATTCAGTGCTCGGCGTCCTGCGTCGAGCGCGAGGGATCACTAAGCTTCACGGCAAGCTTCGCCGCTGCTTCATCGCTGTCCGTGAGGTGCACTGTTCCGTCGTCTTCGGTAACGGCGAAAGCCTGCTCAGCGCCTGAATTACGAAGATCTTCCGGTATTTGCTCGCCTTCCAGCTTTTTAACTGAGATTGCCATCGGTTTCTCCTGACTGCGCTGTTATGAGCCTCTAATGGCTAGGAGTCCCATCGGAAGGCGGCGTTCCCCCACCACGCCTATTGGGAGACGGCAGGCCAGCGTCGGCCGGGTGCTGGGCTTGTGAATGCTCGCGCATACACCCTTCCCGAAACTGAAACAGGCACCCCGAGTGCACGCAGAGCGTTGCGCTTGCGCGTTCCATAAAAAAACCGCCCGGGTGGGCGGTTTTTTTCAGGCGTGGGCGGATCAGAACTTGTAGGTCAAGGAGCTGCCGAAGCCATGCGCGCTGTTGTGGTAGGTCGCACTGTAGGCGCCTTTGGTAGCGCTGACCAGGTTCACGTCGACGCTTTCTTCCTTCAGGTAGGAGTAGGCGAAGTCCAGGGTGATGTTGTCAGTCGGGCTGTAGCCCGCACCCAGGCTGAAGATGCGACGGTCACCCGATGGGATGCGCGGCGAACGGTTGGTATTGTTGGTTGGCGACTGGTCCACGCTGAAGCCGGTGCGCAGGGTCCATTCCTTGTTCAGCTTGTACGAAGCACCGATGGCGTGCGCCCAAGTGTCGTGCCAGTTCTGTTCTTCGGTAATGGTGCCCAAGCCCGCCCGTGCAGGCACACCGCTGACTTCGCTCTCGACGGTGATGTCCTTCAGGCGGCTCCAACGGGTCCAGGTGCTGCCGCCGTAGAGAGTCCAGCGGTCATCCAGCTTATGGGTAAACGACAGGTCCACCGACTCAGGCGTATCCAGGTCGAGCGAAGCGTCGGCCTTGAAATTCAAAGTGGGCGCACCGGGAAAGTTCAGGTTTCTACCCTTGGTGTTGCCATCCAGTTTGTAATCCACTTTGGAGTGGTAGGTCAGCCCCAGGCTGGTCTTGTCGGTAGCTTGTACCAGGATACCGGCGTTGAAGCCTACGGCGGTGTCGTCACCCTTGATCTTCACCTCGCCGTCGCCACCGGAAACCGGGTTGAGGGCGTTGATAGTCCGCGAAGTCAGCTCACCCTCGATGCGGTTGAAGGTAGGGCCTATACCAATGGAGACTTTGTCGTTGAAGGCATAGCTGATGGTCGGCTGGAAGGTGATGACCTTCACCACGCTCTTGTCAGCGTAGTAACGGCCGGCATAGCCGCTTTCATAGTCGGTCGCCAGGCCGAACGGCACATACACGCCGAAGCCGACGGCCCATTGGTCGTTCAGGGGCTTGACGTAGTAGCCCATGGGCACGCCAACCAGCGGCACCATGTCGCCATCGCTGCTGCCACCCAGGGTAGCGCGGGAATGATCGATGTCGGTGTTGGCATAGATGCCGGCGGCACCTACGGTGAATTGCTCCTGCTTGAGTCGCGCCATGCCGGCCGGGTTGCCGGCGACGGTGCTGGCGTCTTCTGCCGATGACGATCGACCCGCGAAGCCCACGCCCATGCCGCTGATGCTTTGCTCGTTGATGGCGAAGCCGCTGGCGAAGAGTTGGGTGGAGGCGAGCGTGACTGCGAGGCCGAGGCTCGATCTGATCATGACTTTTTTCATTGTTGTTGTTACTCCGAGGGTGATCACCGGCGCAAATTACCAATAAATCGGAGGCGGCGCCATAGCCTGTATCATGCAAGATAGAGCTATTTTGTCGGACAATCCGACTAAAATGGCTCTCAAGCCACTCGCGGATGATGACCGACGGCGGCCTTACCGTTAAATGCTGACACAGGTTTATTGACGCATAGCGCCTCGCTCGCTTCGTCTGCAGCGGCTCAAGCGGCATGGCTTGGGGCTTTGGCAGAGGCGATGGTTATTTGACGCTTATAGCACTGGAGTAACAAATGTTTGCGAAGTGCCCACACCGGGCCGATTCAGCAAAAGTCGAGATCAGGGACGACCTAGAGAAATATTTGTAACAGAGATAAAACAAGCGGGCCCCACGCGTGGCAGCGATCATTCGGACAGGGCCCGCTCGGAAGCGGCCCGCCGCTCGCGCACCGCTCAAGTTAAAGCTTAGCTTTAAGTAAGAGGCGCAAGTGTGCGTTCGTCGGAACTTTACCGCCTGCCCGCAAGGCGAAGCTGGCAGCTTTCGAGAACTTACGCGACCAGCGACTGGCGTGCGCGCTCGATCACGGCCTGCAGCGGGGCCGGCGCTGCGTATTGCTCAGGGTAGAGGCGCTCGGTATGGCGAGCCACGCCGTGCTCGTTGACCACCGAGAAGCTGAAGCTTTCATTGCGCGCGGCAAGGATCACGCAGCGCAACGGTGCGAAGGCTTGAGACAGGGTGTGGATAGCCACCTGGGTTTGAGTGTTGAACGTCATGTTATGTGTTCCTGCGATTGACACGGATCAGAGCCGTGGGCATTGAATTTGTTCCGGCCCGCCTAAGTAAAAGCGGGAAACCTGCCAGAACAGTACAGCGCGCCTGTGACGCCAATGTGAACAAGGCGCAGGCGGCGGTCGGTACGCAAGACGAGAGGCGGCCGGGACCTTAGATAACGGCAGGTCGCGGCAAAACCTTAGGAAGCGAGACAGCGAGGCGTGACGATAAAGGACGCTTGGCGCTGGCCAGAAGGCCGTGTGAGGTCCGGAGTAACAGCGAAGGGCTCGACGCGAGGCATCGGCGGAAAGGCTGGTGGGACTTGAGCGGCCGAAAGAGCTTTCAGCTTTTGTACAAACTGCGGCGGAAACTATCGTTTCTGCTTTATCTAAACAAGCCTTTTCATCGAAAGCCGATGAACGGTAGTAATTGGTTATGACCCCTCACATCTCAATCCAGGGCCAACGCTGCGTAGCGCCTTGCGCTCAGCCATAGCGTTGTGCACATGATGAAGCGGATTTGTCACATTCCCGCTTGGCCCTTTCTGTATTTCCTCGCTGCATCGGTTTATTTTTTAAGTCAATGAAAAAAAACACTTTTCGGGGCTGGTGAAAAAATCGACAGTTTGTCTAGAAGCCCCGGCCCATCGGTGTTTGAGGGCGCCCACAGGGCGTTGTCCACTGAGTTATCCACAGGTTCTGTGGATTGTGAACGGGGATTGCTCTAGCCCGGCATTTACGCGAAAGCGAGCCCGCGTGCCCTTGACCGCTGCTCCCCGTTGTCAAGCAGTGGGCTGTAATTTTTCGGCATAACCTGCGAGGTGAGTAGAATAGGTTCGCTTGCCTATTCGCTTCGATGTGCATTTCCCCCATGACCGGTATATTCATGCCCGACGACTATTTCCGCTTGCTGTTCGCCGCGCTCCTCGGGGCACTTCCTTGCCTGGGCTTTGCCTGGCTGCTTTACCGCGGCGCGGCGATGGCCAAGGCTGATGCCCCGGTGCTCGAAGAGCGGATCCGGGCTTTGCAAGCCCATGAGCAGGTGCTGGAGCAGCGGCTGGCCACCCAAGCCCAGGAACTGGCCGCCCTGATACAGCAGCATGCTGCCGCCCGGGCCGAGCAGGCTGGCGCTGTGAGGGAACTGGAATTGCTGCGGGTTGAGGTGGACAACGGCCGCGATGCCGCCCATGCCTGGGGGCACGAGCGGGCCCGGCGCGAGGCCGAAGTGCGCCAGCTCGAAGCCCGCTGCGCCGCGCTGGGCGCTGAGCTGCGGGAACAGCAGGAAGGCCATCAGCAGCGCTTGCAAGACATGCAGAACGCCCGTGACGAATTGCGCGCGCAGTTCGCCGAGCTTGCTGGACGGATCTTCGAAGAGCGCGAGCAGCGCTTCGCCGAGAACAGCCAGCAGCGCCTCGGCCAGCTGTTAGACCCGCTGAAGGAACGCATCCAGGCTTTCGAAAAACGCGTGGAGGAAAGCTACCGCACCGAGGCACGGGAGCGCTTCTCCCTGGGTAAGGAGCTGGAGCGCTTGCAGCAGTTGAACCTGCGCCTGAGCGACGAGGCTACCAACCTGACCCAGGCGCTCAAGGGCCAAAAGACCCAGGGCAACTGGGGCGAGCTGGTGCTCGAGCGGGTGCTGGAGCATGCCGGCCTGCAAAAGGGGCGGGAATACCGGACCCAGGTCAACCTCAGGAGCGCCGACGGCGAGCGCTTCCAGCCCGACGTGTTGGTCAGCCTGCCTGGCGACAAGCAGGTGGTGGTGGATGCGAAGGTAAGCCTGGTGGCTTGGCAGCAGTATGTGGGCGCGGCCCAGGCCGACGTGGCTCAGGCCGCGCTCAAGCAGCACGTACAAAGCCTGCGGGCTCATATCAAGGGCCTGGCCGGTAAGGACTACAGCCGCCTCGAGGGCTTGCATAGCCTGGACTTCGTGCTGCTGTTCGTGCCGATCGAAGCTGCCTTCGCCGCGGCCCTGCAACATGAGCCCGGCTTGTTCCAGGAGGCTTTCGACAAGCAGATCGTGGTGGTCAGCCCAACGACCCTGCTGGCCACGCTCAAAGTGGTGGACAGCCTGTGGAAGCAGGAGCGGCAGAGCCAGAACGCGCGGGAAATCGCCGAGCGCGCGGGGTGGCTCTATGACAAGTTCGTGCTCTTCGTGCAGGACCTGGACGAAGTCGGCAGCCGCCTGCAGCAGTTAGATAAAGCCTACGCCAACGCGCGCAACAAGCTCACGGAGGGGCGCGGCAACCTGGTCAGCCGTAGCGAGCAGCTCAAGCTGCTCGGTGCCCGGGCCAGCAAAAGCCTGCCGGCCGACCTGCTCGACAAGGCCCTGGCCACAGGCGAGGTGAGAACCGCCGGGCCCCTCGATGAGGACTCAGGCCCGCGCCAGGTCCCGGCTGGCCAGATACCGGTTCAATAGCGCCCTGAGTGCAGCCGGCTTCAGCGGTTTGGGCAGGTAGTCCAGCCCGGCGGCGTGCACCTGCGCCACCGTCTCGGCGCGGCCGTCGGCGCTGATGACCACGCCCGGGATCGGAGCGTTGAGCGTCGTGCGCAGCCAGGCAACCAGTGAGGGCCCGGTGTCGCCTAGATCCAGGTGGTAGTCCACCAGTGCCAATTGTGGCCGCGCGCCCTCGGCGAGCAGGGCGGCGCAATCCTCTCGCCCAGCGGCCGTCCATACGGTGCAGCCCCAACGGCTAAGCAGGCTGGCCATGCCGGTAAGGATGCTCGTCTCATTGTCTACGCACAGTACCCGCAACCCACTGAGCGGTTGCGCCGTCGGTGCCACCGGCGGCGGCGCCGGAGCAGCCGCTTTTGCCAGGGGCACGCTTACGCTGAACACGCTGCCACGGCCCGGCCAGGACCTCACCCCCAGGCGGTGCCCGAGCAGCCGGCAGAGCCCGTCGGCAATGGCCAGGCCTAGCCCGAGCCCTTTTTCGGCCCGGGTTTGATGGCTGTCCAGGCGCTTGAACTCCTCGAAAATCACGCCGAGCTTGTCATCCGGAATGCCGGGGCCGCGATCCCAGACCTCGAGCCGCACCGTCTGGCCGTCGCGGCGCACGCCCAGCAGCACCGGGCCTTTGGCATAGCGAAAGGCATTGGTGAGGAAGTTCTGCAAGATGCGCCGCAGCAACTTGATATCGCTGTCGACCCGTAGCGCGCTGCCGCGTACCCGGAACCTCAAGCCCTGTTCCTGGGCCAGGGCTGTAAACTCAGTGCCCAGCGCCCCATAAAGCTCCTCGATGGCGAAGCTGGCGCGGCTCGGGGTGACGCGGCCGTTTTCCAGGCGCGAGATGTCCAGCAGGTCGCTGATCAGGTCTTCGGCCGAGCGGAGCGAACTGTCCATGTGCCGGACCAGTTGCCGTGCCTCGGCTGGCAGCTCGTCGCCCTGGTGCCCGAGCGCGGCGCAAAACAGCCGGGCGGCGTTCATCGGCTGCATCAGGTCATGGCCCACCGCCGCCAGAAAGCGGCTCTTGGAGCGGTTCGCCAGCTCGGCATGGGCCTTGGCCTCGGTCAGGGCCAGGTTCAGCGCCGACAGCTCGCCGGTGCGCTCGGCCACCCGCAGTTCCAGGCTTTCATTGGCATGCTTGAGGCCCCGCTCGGCTTCGCGGTAGGCGGTGATATCGGTAAAGCTCATCACGAAACCGCCGCCGGGCATGGGGTTGCCGATCAGCTCGATCACCTGGCCATTGGGAAACACCCGCTCGGAGGTGTGCGCGCGGCCCTGGCGCATAAAGTGCAGCCGGCGCGCCACGTGCTCCTCGGGCTCGCCCGGGCCGCAGAAGCCACGCTCGGCGTTGAAGCGGATGATATCGGCGATCGGCCGGCCCACGGCGATCAACCCCTCGGGGTAGTTGAACAGCTCCAAATAGCGCCGGTTCCAGGCCACCAAGCGCAGGTTCTGGTCGACCACGCTGATCCCCTGGGTGATGTTTTCGATGGCGCCTTGCAGCAGCGCACGGTTGAATTGCAGCACCTCCGAGGCTTCGTCGGCGATACGCACCACGTCCTCGAGCTGCATGTCGCGGCCCTCGATGGCCGCTTTTACCACTGCCCGAGTGGAGGAAGCCCCCAGGGTGCCGGCGAGCAGCCGTTCGGTGTGGGCGATCCATTCCGGGTCTGCGTTCTGGCCGGGGTTGAACGCCTTGCCCTGGCGGGCGGCAAAGTGACTGAAGCTTTCCTGAGCGCGTTCCTCGCCCACGAAGCGGCTGGCCAGCTTGAGCAGGTCGTCGAGCTGTACGGCCAGCAAACCTTTGTTGCCCGGCCGGATGCTATGCGGATGGCCAACGAAACGGCCAGCCTGCCAATGTTCGGAAACGCGCGTGCGCGACAGCACGGACACCCACACGAACAGCATGAAATTGCCTGCCAGTGACAGCACCACGCCTTGAGTGAGCGGCGAAATGGGCAGGCGCAGCGGGTTGCCGTGCAGCCAACCCAGCCCCGGGAAAGCGCCCAGCGGCCAGCCCAGGCTATGGGCCGCGATCGGCAGCACCAGCGCGTAGAACCAGAGGAACACGCCTGCGGCGAGGCCGGCGAACACGCCGCGGCGGTTGGCTTGCTTCCAGTACAGCGCGCCGACCATGGCCGGGGTCAGTTGGGCGACAGCGGCAAAGGCGATCTGCCCGATGGTCGCCAGGCTCGCTGTGGAGCCCAGCAGGCGATAACTCACATAGGCCAGCAGCAGGATCGCCAGGATGCTGACCCGGCGCGCCGAGAGCATCCAGTGGCGGAAGGCCTCGAACGGGCGTTCGGCGCGCTGACGGCGCAACAGCCAAGGCAGGAGGATGTCGTTCGACACCATGGTCGACAGTGCCACGCTTTCCACGATCACCATGCCCGTGGCCGCCGAGGCGCCGCCTAGAAATGCCAGCAGGGCCAGCGCCGGGTGCGCTTGGGCCAAGGGCAGGCTGATCACGAACGAGTCGCGGATCACCGCGTTGGGCAACAGCATTTGCCCGGCCAGGGCGATCGGTACCACGAACAGCGCCGCCAGGATCAAGTAGCCAGGGAACACCCAGCGGGCCAGGCGCAGGTCCCGCGGTTCGATATTTTCCACCACCGTGACTTGGAACTGCCGCGGCAGGCAGATCATCGCCATCATGGCCACGCCGGTCTGCACCAGTGTCGCGGGCCAATTGATGGTTTCGTTCCAGTAGTTCTCCAGCGCCGGCGCCTGCCTAGCCTGGTCTAGCAGGTCAGCAAAACCGCCGTACAACTGGTAGGTGATGAAGGCCCCCACGGCCAGGAACGCGAACAGCTTGACCAGCGCCTCGAAGGCAATGGCCAACACCATGCCGCGGTGGTGCTCGGTCACATCCAGGCTGCGCGTACCGAACACGATGGTGAACAGCGCCAGCACCAGCGACACCACCATGGCGGTGTCCTGGGCGCGCGGCCCGGTGGCGTCGGCGCTTGCGCCAATCAGCAGGTTCACGCCCAGCACGATGCCTTTGAGTTGCAGGGCAATGTACGGAAGCATGCCGATCAGGCAAATCAGCGCCACCACGATCGCCAAGGGCTGAGACTTGCCGTAGCGGGCGGCGATGAAGTCTGCGATGGACGTGATGTTTTCCTGCTTGCTGATCAGCACCATCTTCTGCAGCACGCGTGGTGCCAGTAACAGCAGCAGCGCCGGGCCCAGGTAGATGGGCAGGAAGGCCCACAGTTGCTCGGCCGCCTGCCCTACGGCACCGAAGAAGGTCCAGCTGGTGCAATACACCGCCAGCGACAAGCTGTACACCCAGGCCCGCAGGCGCGGTGGCAGCGAGGTCTGGCGGCGATCGCCCCAATAGGCGATGGCGAACATGACGGCCATGTAGGCCAGGGCGACCGCGGCGATCAACCCGCTGGAAAGCGACATTGTGGCTCCGTGGAAGGCGTGGACGGGGCAGTTGTGGGAGCGGGGCAGCGCCCGCGAACGCTTACGAGTTGGCGCTCAGGCAATGCGGCAGTCTGGCATGGCCGGCGCGGTTCGTCAGTCGCGACCATCGTCTACCCTGAAGGCTGCAGGCGGCGTTGGTTGTGGCTTTTTCCCAGGCCAGGCCTTCCAATAACGCACAACCTGCCATTTGGCGCCCGAAGAGATCCAAGGACGATGAGTTCACAGCTTGAGTTGCTGCGCACGCGGCGCTTTCTGCCGTTTTTTCTGACCCAGGCCCTGGGCGCGTTCAACGATAACGTGTTCAAGCAATCGCTTATCCTGGCCATCCTTTACAAGCTCAGCGTGGAGGGCGACCGGACCTTCTGGATCAACCTGTGCGCGTTGCTGTTCATCCTGCCGTTCTTCCTGTTCTCGGCGCTTGCCGGGCAGGTAGGCGAGCGCTTTGCCAAGGACCGGCTGATCCGCGCGATCAAACTCGCGGAAGTCGCCATCATGGGGGTGGGCGCCGCCGGCTTTCTTTATGGCCAGCTGCCGCTTTTATTGCTCACGCTCTTCGCCATGGGCACCCATTCCGCGGTCTTTGGCCCGGTGAAGTATTCGATCCTGCCCCAGGCATTGACGCCCCGGGAACTGCTGGGCGGCAATGGCCTGGTGGAAATGGGCACCTTCCTGGCCATTCTGGGCGGCACCATCAGCGCGGGGGTACTGATGGCCGAGACCGTCTACGCACCGGGCGTCGCCGTGGCCATCGTGGTGGTCGCCGCGCTTGGCTATCTGGCCAGCCGCGCCATCCCTTCGGCCCCCGCCGCCGCGCCCGGCATGCGGATCAGCTGGAACGTGCCGGCGCAAACCTTGCGCACGCTGCGGCTGGGCCTTGGCCAGACCCAAGCGGTGTCCCGCTCGCTGCTAGGCAACTCGTGGTTCTGGTTCGTGGGCGCCATCTACCTGACGCAAATCCCCACCTACGCCAAGACCTGGCTGCATGGCGACGAAACCGCCGTCACCCTGGTGCTGACGGTGTTTTCCGTCGGCATCGCGCTCGGCTCAATGCTCTGCGAGCGGTTGTCGGGCCGTCACGTGGAAATCGGCCTGGTGCCGTTCGGCTCCTTCGGCCTGACCTTCTTTGGCCTGCTCTGGTGGTGGCATTCCGGCGCGGTCGTGGCGCCGGAGCAGGGCGCCTATAGCTGGTCACAACTGCTCGGCCTGGGGGCGGTATGGCCGGTGCTGCTGGATATCCTCGGCCTGGGCATCTTCGGCGGCTTTTATATCGTGCCACTGTATGCATTGATCCAGTCGCGCACTCCGGAGCACGAGCGCGCCCAGGTCATCGCCGCCAATAACATTCTCAACGCGCTGTTCATGGTGGTGTCGGCGGTGGTCGGGGTGGGGCTGCTCAGCGGCGCCGGCTTGACCATCCCCGAGCTGTTCCTGGTGGTGTCGTTGATGAACGTCGCGGTCAACGCCTACATCTTCAAGATCGTGCCCGAGTTCAGCGTGCGCTTCCTTATCTGGCTGCTCAGCCACTCCATGTACCGGGTGCGCCATGAGGGGCTGGAGCATATCCCCGACGAGGGCGCGGCCTTGCTGGTGTGCAACCACGTGTCGTTTGTCGACGCGCTGTTGATTGCCGGCGCGGTGCGCCGGCCGGTGCGTTTCGTGATGTATTACAAGATCTACAACCTGCCGGTGCTGAATTTCTTCTTCCGCACCGTGGGGGCGATTCCGATCGCCGGCCGTTCCGAGGACTTGCTCACCTACGAGCGCGCTTTCCGCGACGTGGCCGGTTACCTGGCTGCCGGTGAGCTGGTATGTGTGTTCCCGGAGGGCAAGCTGACCACTAGCGGCGAGATCGATGCGTTCAAGAGCGGCACCACCACCATCCTGCAGCAGACCGCAGTGCCAGTCGTACCCATGGCCTTGCGTGGTTTGTGGGGCAGCTTCTTCAGCCGTGCGCCGCACAAGGGGCTGTTCCGCAGGTTCTGGTCGCGCGTTGCGGTAGTGGCGGGCCCGCCGCTGAGCGAGGAGGAGCACCTGCCGGCGCTGATGCGCGAGCGAGTGCAGGCGTTACGCGGGAGCGAGCTGTAGGAGGGGGCGGCCATCCGGCGAAGCCCGCGAACCCCTGGCACCTGGGTTCGCAGGCTGTTGCCAGCCAGGGGCGTTGCAATGCGAACGCCCACCGGCCCAAGGGGCGTTTATTCGGTCCCCTTCATCCGCCGGAAGAAGGTCGACAGCAGGGCCCCTGAGATGTTGTGCCATACGCTGAACAGCGCGCTGGGCACGGCGGCGATGGGCGAGATGTGCGCCGCGGCCAGCGCGGCGCCCAGGCCTGAGTTCTGCATGCCGACTTCCAGTGCCAGCGATTTGCGCTGCGCCAGCGGCAAGCCACACAGGCGCCCGGTGAAATAACCCAGCAAATAGCCAAAACCGTTGTGCAGCATCACCACGGCCATGATCAGCAACCCGGATTCCGCGATCCGGGCCTGGCTGGCAGCCACCACGGCGCATACGATCATCACGATGCTCACCACCGACACCAGCGGCAGCACCTCCACCGCCACGCTCACCGCCTTGCCCAGCAGCCGCTGAGCGATCACCCCAAGCACGATGGGCAGCATCACGAACTGCAGGATCGACCAGAACATGTCCCAGAAGGACACGGGCATCCAGGCCGACGCCAGCAGCCAGATCAAGGCTGGCGTGAGCAAGGGCGCGAGCAGGGTAGTGACCGCGGCGATGGCGACCGACAGCGCCAGGTCGCCCTTGGCCAGCCAGGTCATTACGTTGGACGAAGTGCCGCTTGGGCAGCAACCCACCAGAATGACCCCAACCGCGATTTCCGGCGGCAAGGCAAACGCCTGGCACAGCAGCCAGGCCACCCCAGGCATGATCACGAAATGCGCCACCACGCCCAGGCCGACGCGCCAGGGATGGCGGAACACCTCGGCGAAGTCGTCCAGCTTGAGCGTAAGGCCCATGCCGAACATCACCAGCCCCAGCAGTGGAACGATGTAGCCCTTGAGCCCGATGAACCAGGCGGGCTCGAAAAATGCCAGGAGGGCGAACAGCAGCACCCAGACAGCGAAGGTATTCCCCACGAAACGGCTGAAGGCGGCCAGGGCGCGCATGCGATGTTCCTTTTTATAGTGGTGTGCTTAACGGAGGGCTCAGATCCCCTGCGGGATTTCTTCCCCGCCCAAAGCTTCGAACAGCGCCGGCAGGAAGTCGCCGAAGGTCAGCATCATCAGGGTGAAGCTGGCATCCAACTGGCTCAAGGCTTCTTCGCCACCGTCTTCCTCGGCCTGGTCCTGCAACAGCTCCTCGAAGCGCAGGCGCTTGATCACCATTTTGTCGTCCAGCACGAAGGACAACTTGTCCTGCCAGGCGAGGGCGAGCTGGGTGACTTGCTTGCCGGTATTCAAGTGCAGCTGGATTTCATCACTGGTCAGGTCTTGGCGCTTGCAGCGCACGATGCCGCCATCCTCGTGGGTATCGCGCAGCTCGCACTCGTCCAGCACGAAGAAGTCTGCGGCGGCCTTCTGGGTTTTCACCCAGTCGGTGAGGGTGGCGCTGGGCGCGATCTTGACCGATAGCGGCCGCACCGGCAGGGAACCCATGACTTCGCGCAGGGTGGAGAGCAGGTCTTCGGCGCGCTTGGCGCTGGCCGAGTTGACCAGGATCAGCCCCTGTTTCGGCGCGATCGCGGCGAAGGTGCTGGAGCGGCGAATAAAGGCGCGGGGCAGGAAGGCCTGGATGATCTCGTCCTTGATCTGGTCGCGTTCCTTTTTATATACCTTGCGCATCTGCTCGCTTTCGATCTCTTCGATCTTCTCCTGCACGGCGTCACGCACCACGCTGCCGGGCAGAATGCGTTCTTCCTTACGCGCGGCAACCAGGAGGAAATCCTGGCTCAGGTGCACCAGCGGAGCATCCTCGCCCTTGCCGAACGGGGCCACGAAACCATAGGTGGCAAGCTCCTGGCTGGCGCAGGGGCGGGCCGGCTTGCTGGCCAGCGCGGCTTCCAGTGCCTCGGCGTCGAACGGCACATCCTGGGTGAGGCGGTAGACAAGCAGGTTTTTGAACCACATGGGCGGGTGTCTCTTGAAGTACAGAAGCCGCGCATTATTCTCTCTGTTCAGGCCCAGGCCAACCCTGCTCTAAGTCTTTGGAAGGGCAGGAAAAACTTTTTTAAAAAGTGCTTGCCAGCAGGGAAAGCCGTCCGTAGAATGCGCGCCACACCGAGAGACAAAGGGTGATTAGCTCAGCCGGGAGAGCATCTGCCTTACAAGCAGAGGGTCGGCGGTTCGATCCCGTCATCACCCACCACTCGCTCTGTGTATCGCGCAGCGGTAGTTCAGTCGGTTAGAATACCGGCCTGTCACGCCGGGGGTCGCGGGTTCGAGTCCCGTCCGCTGCGCCATATTTGCTTATTGGGCCCACTGAACACCCATGAGCTGCCGAAAAGGCGACCTGAAAAGGTCGCCTTTTTTGTTTTGGAGATGGCGAAGGCCGCGATGTCTCCGCGCTACAAAGGCTCGTTCATGAGCCATCCTCAGTGCGCTTGCATCGGGGTAGCGCCCCCGCGATTCCCGCATAACTGCTCCCTTGTAGTTCGCCCATCAACAGGCCCGGCGCCGGTCTTTCTGCATATCCATAAGCTATGCAGCTCCCCCTTATCCGATATTTTCAATCTTCCTCTGGCCCTCCTATTCTCGGCCTGCGTTCTGACGCACCACAGTCACTAACAATAAAAAGAAGGACCGTCGCCATGACAAGAATGCCATGTGCCTGGAGCTGCGTGCCCGTGCTCAGCCTGGGCATCGCCGGGCCCGCCTGCGCGGAATTTCTCGAAGGCACCAAGGCCGGGCTTGAATTACGCAACTTCTACTTCAACAGCGACTACCACCAGGACAATGCCAATCAGTCCAAGCGCGATGAATGGGCGCAGGGCTTTCTGCTCGACGTGCAGTCGGGCTATACCGAAGGCTCCGTAGGCTTTGGGGTCGATGCGCTCGGGCTGTTAGGTGTAAAGCTGGACTCCGGCCCCGGTCGCCAGGGCACTGGCCTATTGCCCGAAGGCGACCCGAAGGCGCCAGACGATTACAGCCGCCTGGGCCTGGCGGCGAAAATGAAACTAGGCAAAACCGAACTCAAGGCCGGCACCTTGATGCCTCGCTTGGCCACGGTATTGCCCAACGATGGGCGATTATTGCCGCAGACGTTCCGTGGCGCATTGCTGACCTCCCGCGACATCGACCAGCTCACGCTTACCGCGGGGCGCCTCACGAGCAATACCCTGCGCAACGAAGCCGGCCATGGCGACATCGAAGCCTCGGCCAAAGGCATGACCGGAGGTACGCCAAGCGACCGCTTCGACTTGCTCAGCGCCAGCTACGCCTGGAGCAAACAGTTGACCACGGCCTACCATTACGGGGAGCTGGACCGCAATTACCAACAGCACATCCTTTCCGTAACCCATAGCCTGCCCTTGGGCGCTGGCAGGTCGCTCAAAAGCGACCTGCGTTACGCCGACTCCAGCGCTGAAGGCAACAGCAACATCGATAACCGTGCCTACGGCGCCAAATTCACCTACGTGGCGGGCGCCCATGAGTTCGGCGCCGCGTACCAGGTAATGAACGGCAGAACCGGCTTCCCTCACCTGGATGGCACGGATTCGTACCTGGTGAACTACGTAATGATCTCTCCAGACTTCGCCAACCCCGACGAGCGCTCCTGGCAGCTGCGTTACGACTATGACTTCGCGGCGGTGGGGCTGCCGGGGTTGACCTTCATGACCCGCTACCTGCGCGGCGACCACTTTCAACGCACTGCGCGCCTGGAAGGTACTGAGTGGGAGCGCAACACCGATATCGCTTACACCGTGCAATCCGGCCCGCTCAAGAACCTTGACCTGCGCTGGCGCAACGGCTCGTACCGCAGCAATGGCACTGGCAACGATATCGACCAGCACCGCGTGATCATCAGCTACACCATACCTTTGCTATAAATGCGCCCTGGAGCATACGCCATGAACCTCTCCAAGCCCCTGCTCACGCTCGCCGTGGGTTATGCCTTGATGTACGGCAACGCCTTTGCCGCCAACACCGCCGAGGTGCCTTGCGCCACCACCGAACAGTGCGCCAGCCAGGCGGCGAAGATCGGCGCCAGCGTCGATAAGCCCAAGGTCCAGGCCGCCAAGGGGCAAAGCCAGTTCGACTGGCTCAACCGGATCAACAAAGCCTCATTGGTGATGCTTACCGAAGAGGGCATCGTGCCTCGGCCACTGGCCGGCAAACTGGCGGAGGGCGTGCGGTTCGCCATCGACCAGGGCGCGCAGCCCGGGGGTAAGCGGCCTAGCGATGTGCTGCAACTGGAGCAGATCATGATCGACAAGATCGGGCCGGAAGCATCACTGATCCATTCCGGGCGCAGCCGCCAGGACATGCTGGCCACTTACCGGCTGGCGGCGTTGCGCAGCCAGGTGCTGGCCTACGCCCACGGGTTGAACCTCTTGCGCCAGCGTATCCTGGAGCTGGCGGCGAAAAACGTCGACACCTTGGTGCCGGCTTACACCAACGGTGTGCAAGCGATGCCGATCACTTATGCCCACTATCTCTTGGCGTTCGAGGCGGCCTTCGACCGAGATGGCCAACGCTTGCGCGAGTTGTATGCGCGCTTGAACCAGAGCCCGATGGGCACCGCGGTGCTGGCCAACTCGGCTTACCCGTTGAATCGAGAGCGCCTGGCGCAGTTGCTGGGCTTTGACGCAGTACGCGAGAACTCGCTGGACTCAAGCCAGGTATCGACCTACGACATCCCCCTGGAGGCTGCCGCCATCGCCTCGTCCAGCGCGATTCGCGTGGGCGCGATGATCGGCGACATCCATACCCAGTACCATCAGATCCGGCCGTGGCTATTGCTCGACGAAGAACAGACCTACACCAGCAGCGCCATGCCGCAAAAGCGTAACCCTGGCCTGTTGATGCGCGCGCGGGAATCAGCGTCGGACGTGGTAGGGCTGGCCCAGGCGGTGACCATACGCGCGCACAACGTGACCACCGGCATGACGGATTACAAGTTCGCGTACGATTCACTCGGCTTGTTCGCCAGCGCCAACGACATGTTCGTCGGCATGAACGCGGTGCTCGACGCGCTGCAAATCAATCCGCAACGCGCGCGGGAAGAACTCGAGAACGAGTGGACGACCTCGATGGAGCTGGCCGACACGCTCGAACGCCAGCACAAGGTGCCGTTCCGGATCGGCCACAGCTTTGCCTCACTGATCGTGGAGCAGGCGCGGGCCGAGGGGCAGACGCCGAAAAACTTCCCCTATGCCGATGCGCAAAAGCTCTATACCAAGGCCGCCGACAAGTACGGGTGGGCGCCTGATACCCTGCCGTTGGACGAAGCAGCCTTCAGGGCCACGCTCTCGCCTGAAGCGATGGTCAACAGTCGCAAGGGGACCGGTGGCCCGCAGCCCGCCGAGGTGCAGCGGATGCTCAGCGAGGCGCGGGAACGCCTGTCGAGCGACCGTGAATGGTTGCATCAGCGGGTAGCGCGGATAGCCGAGGCCGACGTCGCCCTCGACCAGGCATTCGCCAAGCTGCTGCCGGTGGCCCAGTAATGGGGGCTCAGGGCGTTAGCCCCAGGGCGCGGCGCAGCGTGGGCTGCGTTAACGTACCCTGCCAATGGTTGACCACCAGGCACGCCACGCAATTGCCGAGCACGTTCGTCAGCAGTCGGCATTTCATCAACCGTTCTACGCCCAGCAGTAAACCGAGCCCTTCCACGCTGCCCAGGCCCAATATCTGAAGCGTGGCCACCAGGGTGAGAAAGGACGACCCGGCAACGCTTGTCGAGCCCAGCGAACCCAGCCCGACCAGCGCCATGACGGTCAAGACGTCCGTGGTGGTCAAGGCAATGTGCGCCTGGCCGATGAGAAACAACACCGCGCAGGTCAGGTACAGCACGGACCCGCTGAGGTTGAAGGTGTAGCCGGCGGTGAGTATCAGGCGGGTGGTTTCACGGCGGCAGCCCAGTTGCTCGAGCTTGACCGCCAGCCCTGGAAGCGCCGCCAGTGACGCGCCTGTGGTCAGCACCAGCACAAGCTCTTGGCGCAGATGGCGCAGCAGGGACCAGAGAGGTACCCCTAGCCAGCGCAGGGTGGTGTTGAGCACCAGGGTTACGAACAGGCCGCAGGCCAAATGAACGATGGCGAGAAACTTGAACATGGGCCAAAGCGAGACAGCGCCGTATCGGCCCACGGTAAACGCTACCGCGGAAAAGGCGGCCAACGGCGTGAACCGGAGCACCAGGCGAAACAGCGCGTGGCAACCCTGCCAGCCACGCTCCAGCCCTTGCCGCAGGCGTGCGCTCCGGCCGCAAAGCAGGCCGCAGGCGATACCGGCCAACATTACGTGCACCGCGCGGCTTGCACTCAGCATCGCGGTTACGTTGGCCAGTGCGCCGGCTATCTGACCATGCACTCCCGGTGCTGGCCCCTGTTCGCTGCCCAAGTTCATGGCCAGGGCGCTAACCGTGCCGATCAGCACGGCCAGCCAGGTCATCGCCTGGAACCATGACAGCGCTTTGAGCGTGAGCCCGGCCCCTTGTCGGTGCTGGCGAAGGCCGGCGGCCGCCGAGCTCACTAGCAGGAACAGGATAAAAGGCATCATCCAAGTGACGATCCGGATAAAACCATCGCACAGCGGTTTCATCGCTACCGCTTGCTGCGGTGCGGCGAGGCCCAGCAGTGCACCCAGCACGATCGCCACCCCAACGCGCCACCCTGGGCCCGCACACCGTGCCCGCCAAGTGGGCCGTCCAGGGTTTCGAACTTGCTGCATCGCTGCCTCGATCCACCTTTCTTATTGTTGGATGCGCCGTCCGTGAGCCATATTGCCCACATGCCCAGGCGCCTGGCCGGAGTGTACACCTCTGTGGAACTACGTCATTTACGCTATTTCATCGCCGTGGCCGAGGAGCGGCACATCACCCGCGCGGCGGCCCGCCTGAACATGCAGCAACCCCCGCTGAGCCAACAAATCCGGGCACTGGAGCAGGAGCTGGGGTTCGAATTGTTCCGGCGTCATCCCAAGGGCGTGGACCTCACCGCCGCCGGGCATCGGTACCTGGGCCAGGTTCGCGATATTCTCGCCCGGCTGCAGGCCGCTGCCGAGGAGGGCGCGCGGATAGCGGCGGGGCTAGAAGGCACGCTTTCAGTGTGCTTTACCAGCTCGGCCGCCGCGCATCCCCTGACCTCCCTGGCCATCCGCGCGTACCGTAAAGCCTACCCTGGGGTCAGCGTCAGGCTGGAAGAGGGCAGTGCCCAGGCGGTGACGGAACGAATGATCGAGCAGCAGGTGGATGTCGGTTTCCTGCGCGCCCCGGTGGCCGAGCATCCGGCCCTTGCCTTTCACCATCTGCTCGACGAACCCTTGCTGCTGGTGCTGCCGATCGACCATCCGCTGCTTGGGCATTCACCGGTAGACGAGGCTGGTATGCCGGCCATCGCCCTGGCCGACCTGGCACAGGCGCCGTTTATTTTGGTTCGGCGCCCCGGTGCGCCGGGCATGTACGCCGACTTACTCGACGCTTGCCGCCGCGCGGGTTTTGAAGCGAAGGTTGCGTTCGAGGTAGAGCGCATGCTCACCAACGTCAACCTCGTTGCTGCCGGGGAGGGCGTGTCGGTGGTGCCTGCCTCGATGCAAAACCTGTTGGCCGGCAGTGTGCGCTATTGCAGCTTGCGCGATGTGCAGCCCCCGCTGGTGGCGCCGCTGACGCTGGTGGCGCGGATGCACCAGGCCTCGCCGGCGGCCTGCCATTTCGTCGAACTGGCCAAGCGCTTGAGCCGCAACAGGATGGCGGGGTGAGCCACGTGAGGTGTGCCCCGCAGCAGGGTCAATCCGAGAGGACGGAAAGGTCCAGCGGCCGTACCGCGCCCATCCAGATGGCATGGTCGCGGTGGTCAGTGAGTTCATGCCCGGTGAGTGGATGGATGAACACCACCAACCCGCGGCGATTCAGCGCCAGCCACGGAACCAGCTCGCCGAACACACCCGGCTCGAACGCCAGTTGGCAACTCCAGTCCGGATGCGGCCCTACCGGCTGGCGATGGGTGCGGCCACGCTGCAGGGGGAATCGCCGCTCGGCGTCGTCGCATAGGGCTACAGCCTGATCCAGCGTGGTGGCGTCGTAGTAAATGTGGGCGTGATAGCAGTAGATCTGCATGGGTACCTCGCAAGCCGTGAGCAGCCACCCTCTCAGAGACCTGCCCAGGTTGCAATCCACCTCAGGCCAAAGGTAAGTGTCTCATTGACAGCCCCGGTGTGCGCCCGCCGCTTTACGCCAGCGTGAAAGCCTCGAGCGGAGCGTGCGAGCCCTTGCCTCGAAGTTCGTTGATGGCGTGCAGCAGGATCACCGCCAGCACCGTATCGTTGTGCCACTGCCGGTGCTCGAGGTTGCGCTGCACCTTGGCGGGCACCTGCGGATCTTCCAGCGTCAGCAGCACCTCGTCACCTCGGGTTTCCACTGAGTGCCTGAGGGGCGGATCCAGCCGTTCTAGCAACACGCGTAAATCTCTCATGGGTACCTCCGGCGCGCATCGGTTGGGGCTATGCCCGTTGCAGCATAGACCTTCCAGCAGCCGCAAGCCTCAATGTTTGCTGGCGATGACCTCCGAGAGCGCCATTTGGCGGCCGGGTGCATAGGTTGTATCAGCTGGCACACAAAGTGCTCTTAACACGTTATTCCCGCCCGTTTGCCGGATTTCCGGCGGGGGCTTATCTGGCCGAGAGGTTGGTGCACGCATGCGTTTTTCCTGTGTGGGTTGTGGCAAGTGCTGTAACGATCACCACGTTCCGCTGACCTTGAGCGAAGCCGTGCAATGGGCGGCGGACGGCGGCACCTTGATCGTGCTGACCGAGGGCTTTCTCGATAACGAGCGGCTGGGCCTGGACCCTGCGTTGCAGCATGCCCGCCGGCGTTCGCTGCGGGTGCCTTGCGGCAGCACCCATGCCTACGTGGCCATTACCTTTGCGGCTTACAACCAGGGGCCGTGCCGTAACCTGGACGAAAACCTGATGTGCCGCATCTACGAGCGGCGGCCACTGGTGTGCCGCATCTACCCGATGGAAATCAACCCGCACATTCCGCTGCGCGCCGAGCGCAAAGACTGCCCCCCGCAGGCTTGGGAGCAGGGCCCGCTGTTGATCCATGGTGGCAAGGCGGTCGATCCCGCGCTGGGCGAGCTGATCGAACGCTCTCGCCAGGCGGACCGCGACGACATCGCAGCCAAGGCGGCCATCTGCAAGCTGTTGGGCATCCGCACCATGGCGCTGAAGGGGGAAGGCTTCACCGCCTTCATGCCGAACATGCAGCACTTTCTCCAGGCAGCGGTGCGGGTAGGGGAATTGGACCTGGCGGCGGCTGCCGAGCAGCAGCCTTGGTCGCTGCACGCCCCGAGCGAGGCGTTGGTAGCGCAACTGGAAGAAACCGGCGCGCTGATCGCCGCCGCGCTGGAGCAACACAACCTGACCTACATTCCGTTGCGCCAGGCGTCCTGAGGGAAAGCGCGCCACCGCTGGGGGCCGGGCAACGCCTGGGAACATTCTCGGGTTCGCGCCGTTCCCGTGAGGCTTCGAGCAACCGTAGGCGCGAGGCGCTGGCGCATGCCAAGCATGGCGCCTACGGCTGGGGGAGTGGCTTCTGGGGCGTGATCAGAAGTCCACGGTGCCGGAGAACTTCACCAAACGCGGCTCGCCCTGGGTCAGGTAACCCCCGTTAGCCGAAGCCCAGTAGTTCTTGTCGGTGATGTTCTCCACGTTCACCCGCAAGGTCACGTCCTTCTGGTCCACCTTGAATTTGTAACGGGCACCGGTATCGAAGCGGTTCCAGGTAGGCAGGGTAAGGGTGTTCGCTGCGTTGGCATACTGGCCGCCGGTACGCAGCATCCGGGCATTCAGCGCGACCCCGTCCAGGCCTGGAACATCCCAGTCCACGCTGGCGTTCATTTGGAAGGTTGGTACGCCAATGGCATGGTTACCCTCGGTGGCATCGCTGCCGGTGTCCTCCATCTTCGTATCGATGCGGGTTGCGCCAGCCATCAGACGCAGGCCGTCGATGGGTTCACCGAATACGTTGAGCTCGATGCCTTTGTTGATTTGCTGGCCTTTAACTACGTAGACACCATTGTCGGCGTAGCCATCGGTGGGCTTTTCAATGCGGAAAGCACCTAAGGTGGCGCCATAGGTTTCCCAGTCAAACTTCACGCCAGCTTCGAGTTGCTTGGTGCGCCCGGGTGCGAATATCTCCCCGCCATTACTTAGGCCGATGTTTTCAGGAGCCGTCGGCCCCTGTGCCAGCCCTTCGATCCGGTTGGCATACAAAGACACATGGTCCCAAGGCTTGAACACAATGCCGTACACCGGGGTGGTGATCGCCTCATCGTAAAACGCGTTACGGCTACCGTCATAGGTTGGGTAGTTGACGCCAAAGAAGCTCATGCCATCGGTGTAGTACCCCTCCACCCGGAGCTGTTGGCGGCGTACGCCAGCAGTGACCAAAAGACGGTCATCGAAGAACCCCAAGGTATCCGCGATGGCAATGCTACGGTTCCGGGTTTTACCTGTTACGCCTGGATCATCGAGATCCCCACCGATGTAATAGCTGGACGTCGGGCTCGGCACCGCCGGGGTGTTGTAGATGTTCGTGCCGGTAGAGTTATAGAACACATACGCATTGCGCTGCTGAGTCCAGATAGTAGCTGCACCGATGTTAACTTGATGGCTAACCGGGCCGGTCTGGAACTTGCCATTGAGCCCACCCATGAAGCTGCTGTTGTCCTCTACATGGTTGACCTGCGAGCCGCCGATGGTGCCATCACCTGTGCTGCTGTCGGTTAGAGTTGGCGTGCCATATAACCCAGTTTCGTGGGTATGCCGGTAGCCGCCGGAAAGGTATGCGGTCCAGCTGTCGTTCAGGTCGTAGTCGCCGCGGATCATGCCGAAGGTATCTTCGGTTGAGGTGAAACTCCACGGTTGGCCATAGTTATGGTCGGAATCCGGCGCAGAAGGAATGCTGGTCAAGCCGGACCCAAGCATCACGGAGTTACGTGTGTGGTTAACCCGCTGCTTCTGATACCCAAAATCAGTCGAAACCCGGAACCGATCACCTCGGTAATCCAGCCCCGCCACGAACAGCTTGCTGCGTTGATCCTGGTCGTCGATGGCGGTTTCGCCTTCGCGCTGGCTCAGGTTCACCCGTGCACCGAAGCGGTTGTCCTCGCCGAAGTGCTGGCCGAGGTCCAGGTGCTCGCCAATCCGGCCATCCGTGGTGATGTCCTGGGTATAGCGGCGGGTCGGGGTGTCCCCGGCACGCTTGGACACCAAGTTGACCGCGCCACCCAGGCCAGTCCCGGTCGGGGATACGCCGTTAAGGAAGGAGTTCGGCCCCTTGAACACTTCAACGCGCTCCAGCGCGTCGGTGGACAGGATCTGCCGAGGCAGTACGCCGTAGAGGCCGTTGTAGGAGATGTCGTCGCCGTTAAGGGTCAAGCCGCGGATCACGAACACCTGCGAGTTGTTGCCGTAGCCGAAGGACTGGCGCACCGATGAATCGTTGAGCAGCACATCGCCCACGTCTTCAGCCTGCTGGTCCTCGATCAATTTCGAGGTGTAGCTGGTCATGGTGAAGGGCACGTCCATGATGTCCTTATTGCCCAGGATGCCCAACTGGCCGCCGCGCGCTACTTGGCCACCGGCGTATTCCGGGGGCAACGAGCTCTGGTCTTCGGCTTTTTGCGCGGTTACCGCGACGGTGCCGAGATCCACGGCGCTGTCGGCGGCTTGGGCGGCAATGCTCATCGAGCAGCAAAGGGCAAGGAGGGTAGGGCGGGACGGGAAGCGAACGGCCATCGGCGGATATCCTGCAACGATCAGGTCAAGTAACGGGGGCCTCCATGGCAATACGAATGAATCTCAGGCGTGAAATGCTATCAGCAGTCATCGCGAACCGTTATCACTTTTTTCAACTTTTTTTCACATTTGTGAACGGGGTTAAAGCGAACTCAAGCGCAGCGGCGAACGCACGGCGCGGCCGATGCACCACGGGCATGGAAAGGCCTGAGGCTGGGGCTGGCGTGGGGGCGATTACAGCCCGAAGTTAAAGGCGATGGATATCCGCGGCCGGGCGCCGGTAAAAGGCCGCACGCTGTGCAGCAGCCAAGATGGGAACATGACCAAGGTGCCGCTGCGCGCGGCCTCGGTAGTGGCGCAGCCGGCGGTCACGCATTCTTCGATGCGCATGCGCAGTTCTGGGCGATAGGCCGAAGCCACCAGCCCGCGTGGATCGAGGAATTCAAGGTCGCCGCCCACGCTGGGGTCTTCCCCGCGGCCGCCATCGTCCACCCAGTACACCGCGGACCAGAAAGCCCCCGCATGGCCGTGCACGCTGTTGCTGTCGCCGGCGCGGTTGATATTGGCCCAGGCGTTGAAGTGCCAGTCGAAGGTTGCATGCACCAAGGTGTTGTCCGCGGTATGCACGGCGGTCAGGCTGCGCGCCATGTCCTGGGCGAGTGCCAGCAATCGGGCGCCGGCCTCGCCGGACCAGGTGGCGAAGTCCGCGGCGGACTGCCAGCCACCCTGATTGCTGTGCTGAACGCCGCGAGCACGGGCTTCTTCGGCGAAGATTGCCGCGCTCAACGCCTGGTTCAGGGCTTCGAAGTCCGGCAACTGGTAGCTCACCAAGGGCGTGGGGAACAGCTTGCGGATTTTCAGGTTGCTTTCGTCGAACGCGTGCTGGGTCATCTAGGGGCCGCCGTACCGCAAGGAAGCTCGAGTGGCTTTTATTCTGGTTACAAAGTTGGGCTTGTGCAACCGGGCGTTTATGGTCACGCAGAGGGGAAATGCCGAACCTGACGCCGGTTGGCGCTGTCGTTAACCCATGGCGTCGGGCTTTACCCGGCATGAAAAGCGCTTTACAGGAGCCGACATGAGCAAGTCTGTCCCCTATATCACCCTCAACGACGACAAAATGATGCCCCAGCTTGGGCTGGGCGTGTGGAAAGCATCCGAGGCCCAGGCCCGAGAAGCCGTGCGCCATGCCTTCGAAACGGGCTACCGTTCCATCGACACCGCGGCCGCCTACAACAACGAGCGCGGTGTGGGGGAGGGGTTGAAGGATGCTGCGCTACCTCGCGAGTCGTATTTTGTGACCACCAAGGTGTGGAACGCCGACCAAGGCGCGCAGGCCGCGCACGAAGCGGCATTGCGCAGCCTCGAACAACTGGGCCTGGATTACGTCGACCTGTTGTTGATCCACTGGCCGTTGCCGGACAAAAACCTTTATGTGAAGACGTGGAAGGCGCTGATCGCCTTGAAGGAGGAAGGGCGCGCCTTGTCCATCGGGGTGTCCAATTTCAACCCCGTTCACCTTCAGCGCCTGATCGACGAAACCGGCGTGACTCCAGCGGTGAACCAGATAGAAACGCACCCTTATTTCCAGCGCGCGGACCTGCGTGAGGTGCACCGCAAGTTGGGCATCCACACCGAAGCCTGGAGCCCGCTGGCCCAAGGCAAAGTCACCGAAGACCCGGCCCTGCGGGCAATCGCGGACAAGTACGGCAAAACCCCGGCACAGGTGGTGTTGCGCTGGCACTTGGACAACGGCGTGATTGTGATTCCCAAGTCGGTCACCCCTGAGCGGATCACCAGCAACTTTGCGGTGTTCGATTTCGCCTTGAGCGATGAGGATCGCGCTCGCATCGATGCGCTGGACCGCAACGAGCGCCTCGGGCCAGACCCGGAAACCTTCAATTTGGACACCTGATCGCCAGGCTCAAGGTGCGCCGAACAGCGCCGTCCAGTAGATACCGGCATCGCTTTTAGGGTCGGTGGCGTAGGCGGCGCCCAGGGTTTGCAGGCTCGGGTTCATCAGGTTAGCGCAGTGCCCAGGGCTCGCCAGCCAGCCCTGGACGACCTTCGCGGCGCTGTCCTGGCCGGCGGCGATGTTCTCGCCCACCGTGCCGCCGGTAAAACCTGCCAGTTCGGCGCGGTCGCCGGGCAGGGCGCCAGTACGGTCGGCGTGGTCGAAGTAATTGTTGTTGGCCATGTCTCGGCTGTGCCCTTCGGCGGCCGTAGCCAGGGCCATGTCCCAACTCAGTGGCGCAGCCGCGGCGAAGGGCTGGGCGCCACACTGGCGTGCTTGCGCGCGGGCCTGGTTGATCTGTTCAAGCAGCTTGCGGCCCTCCGCCTCGGCGCTGCCCAGCCGCGCGGTAAGCAGCGGACGCGCTAGCACGATGCGCCAGTCGCGGCCCTCTTGGCGCACGCCAACGTCCACGAACTGCGGGTCTAGCACTACCTGGCAGTAAGCGCTGGTCACAGCCGCCAAGGCGGCGGGTGCGTCGCGCGGGCCCGACAGGCTGATCGCCCGGGCCGTGACCATCGGGTAGCCGGCGCTGGCCAGCGCGGCGTTCAGGTCGCCGCTGCCTTGCACGGATAATTGCAGGCGCGTGTCTGGCGCTAGCGGCGGCAGCGCCAAGGACGCCTGTTCGCCACATCGTTGTGGCTGCCCGCGGTAATTATTGAGTGCATCCACCAACTGGCGCTCCTCCCCCGCCATTGCCGTGCAAGCCAGTACCCATCCCAGCCCGAGCGCCGCCGCGCGCCAACCGTTCGCCATCACACCCATCACGCCGCTCCCTTAACAAGACCGCCTCATCATGCGTGAAACCTGCGGCCGGGCCCAGCCTACACCCGCACAGCGAACGACCTACACGTGGAGTCATCTATGCTTTGGACGTAGCCGCAAGCGGAGCGCCTCGATGATCAGTTACCTGCGTGACCCAGGCGAGCCCTTCAAACGGCTGTTTTTCGCCCTGGCCTGCCCGCCTGAGCAACGCCGTGCCATTTCTCGCTGGCGCAGCACCCTGGACCTGGGCAATGGCCGCCGGGTGCCGGCGGAGAATTTCCACCTTACGCTGCTGTTCCTCGGCGAAGTGGGGCTGGCGCACCTGCCCGCGCTGCTGGCCGCCGCAGCCAGCGTAACGCCGCCGGGCGAGCACCTGCGCGTGCCCCTGGACCGCCTCGATGCGTGGCGCCGCTCGGGGGTACTGTTGCTCGCCCCTGAGGAACCCCCACCGCCGTTGCTGCGGCTGGCGTACAACCTGCAACAAGCGGTGCAGCCGCTGGGGCTGCTGCCCGAGCACACTGATTACCGCCCCCACCTGACGCTGGCCCGGGACTACCGCGCCGAGGTACCTGAAGCAGGCAGCCCGCCGGAATTCCAGCTCACCGCCAGCCACTTCACCTTGTTCGAGTCCCGTAAGGGGCAGTACCTGCCCCTGCAGGAGTGGCCTTTGGCCTAATCTCTCCCTGAGCGAATAGTGTCAAAGCCTGTCTCTTAAATATCCGTTTACATTTCACTGTGCCGGTTTTACCCTCATTTGGGTGTAATCCAAGGCAATCAGTACTATCGTCCTATCTAGTAACAATAAAAATACAAGGACGATACATATGAAAAAAAAACCGCACTCGCTTTGGCCATTTCCCTTGGCCTTACCCTGATCACGGCACCAGCTTTGGCGGGGCCTTCCCCCTATTCAACGATGATCGTCTTTGGCGACAGCCTCGCCGATGCGGGGCAGTTCCCTGACGTGGGTGGGCCCTTGGGGGCTACCTTGCGCTTCACCAACCGCGAAGGGCCGACCTACCAGAACGGCAGCGGAGAGATCTATGGGGCCGTGTCATCGACGCTGCTTGGCGGCCGCCTGGGGCTTGGTTCCGATGCACTTGCCCCCTCAACTTCACCAGTAAACCAGGCCATCGGGCTGGGGGACGGCAACAACTGGGCCGTAGGGGGTTACCGTACAGATGAGATATACGATTCGATCACCGGCACCTCGGTGGTGGGCGCGGGTGGGGTAGTGTATCGGAGCCGCCCCGGTTATCTGGCCAATGGCAATCGCGCCGACCCAAAAGCGCTGTACTACCTCACCGGTGGGGGCAACGATTTTCTTCAAGGTCAGGTGACCTCGGCGGCCTCCGCCAGCCGCGCTGCCGGCCAGTTGGCCCAGAGCGCGCTGGCGCTGCAGCAGGCCGGCGCGCGGTACATCATGGTATGGCTGTTGCCAGACCTCGGCCTTACCCCCTTGCTCTACGGCACCGCCAACCAGGCAGGGGTGTCGGCCCTGGCCAACGTGTTCAACCAGACGCTGATCGCCCAACTGCAGCAGATCGACGCCGAAATCATCCCTTTGAACGTGCCCCGGTTGCTCGCTGAAGTGGTCGCCGACCCTGGCCGCTACGGCCTGGCAACCGATCAGAACCTGCTAGGCACCTGTTTCAATGGCAATGGCTGCACGGCGAACGCGGCCTACGGCCTCGCTAGCGGCACGCCGGACCCTACCAAGCTGCTGTTCAACGACAGCGTGCACCCCACCAGCACCGGGCAGAAGCTGATCGCCGACTATGGCTACTCGATTCTGTCGGCGCCGTGGGAGCTGACCCTGCTGCCAGAAATGGCCCACGGCGCGGTACGCAGCCACCAAGACGCCCTGCGCAACCAGTGGCAGCAGGCCTGGCAACCGGTGGGGCAGTGGCAGGCCATGGTAGATACCGGCGGCCAACAGTTGACCTTCGACAACCAGCACGGCGGCGCCAAGGGCGATGGCACCGGCTACGCGCTGACCGTTGGTGGCAGTTACCGGCTGTCTAACGCCTGGCGGGTCGGCGTTGCTGGCGGCTATTACAACCAGCAGTTGGAAGCGGGCGTGGCCGATTCCGACTACAGCCTGGACAGCTACCTGGCCACCGCCTTTGCTCAGTTCCAACAGGGCCGGGTATGGGGAGACCTGGCCGCGACCGCGGGCAAGCTGGACTATGACAACCTCAAGCGCAAATTCGACCTGGGCGTAGGCCAGCGCAGCGAAAAGGGCGACAGCGATGGTGACCTCTGGGCGCTCAGCGGCCGCCTGGGCTATGAGTTGACCCGCGGCGATAGCGCCTGGCGAGTGTCGCCGTTTATCAGCGCCGACTACGCCAGCGTGAAAGTCGATGGTTACTCCGAGCAGAGCCTGCGCGCCACTGCGCTGGACATCGGCGATCAGCGCCGCGACTCCAAGCGCCTCGGGATCGGCCTCAAGGCCAGCCGTAGCCTGAGCAATGCGACCTCGCTGTTCGGAGAACTGGCCCACGAACGCGAGTTCAACGACGACGCCCAGAACCTGGACCTGGCGCTGCGCAGCTTGCCCGCTAATAGCTTCACGCTGCAGGGCTATAGCGCGCAACGGAACCTAGACCGGGCCAGCCTAGGCCTGCGCCATCAGCTCAGCCCGGGCCTGGCGCTGAACGCTGCCTACAACTGGCGGCGCAGCGACGCCAGCCAGCAGCAGGGGGTGAACCTGGCGCTTAGCCTGGACTTCTGATCTTCTCCATCACCCGCCTGGCAGGGGCCCGCTCAATGGGCGCTGCCAGTGCCGGGTGATTGAGCGCTGCTTTTGGCTTTCAGCCTGGCTCGCCAGTGCGCTGACGTGTTTCGAAATAGCGAGCCAGCACGTCGACGATCCGCCCCGCGCTTCGGCCGTCGCCGTATGGAAGTACGGCATGCGCCATTGCCGCATGGAGTGCGGGATCGTCCAGCAGGCGTTGGGTGTCGGCAATTATGCTGGCCGGGGCTGTGCCGGTGAGGCGTGCCACGCCGAGCTCGATGGCTTCCGGGCGTTCGGTCTTTTCTCGCAGCACCAGCACCGGTACACCACACGCGGGAGCTTCCTCCTGAATACCGCCGGAGTCGCTGATCACCAGATACGCCCGCCTCATGACCGCCACGAACAGCCGGTAGTCCAATGGATCGCACAAAGAGACGTTGGCCAAGCGGCCGAGCAGCGGATAGACCAGGTCGCGCACGCCAGGGTTAGGGTGCACAGGAAAGATGATCTGGATGCCAGGGTTGCGCTCGGCGAGGCAAATCAATGCCTGGCAAATCTGGTAGAGCACATCACCCAGGTTCTCTCGGCGGTGCAGGGTGACCAAGATGATTCGCTTGCCCCGCGCATCGCTCAGTGCATCCGGCAGCTCTATGGCCGGTGTTTCGAGCACCGCGTCGATGCCAGTATTGCCGGTCAGGGTGATAGCCGAGGCTGGTACGCCTTCGCGAAGCAAATTATTCACGGCCGCCTGGGTGGGCGCGAAATGCCACGTGGCCAGCCGAGTGGCGATCACCCGGTTGGCTTCTTCGGGAAACGGGTTCGCGGTATCGAAGGTGCGTAAGCCGGCCTCGATATGGCCGAAAGGGATGTGCAAATAAAAGCAAGCAAGCGCCGCGCACATCACAGTGGTGGTGTCGCCTTGGGCCAGCACGACCCGCGGGCGTTCAGCACGCAACATTTGATCGAGGGCTTCCAGCAAGCGAGCGGTCAAGCTGGCCAGGGATTGCCCGCGCTGCATCAGAGCAAGATCGATATCCGGCTCGATGCCCAGTATTCCCAGCGTTTGGTCCAGCATTTCGCGATGCTGGCCTGTCACCAGCACCCTGCAACCGAGGCCGTCGGCCTGGCGCAGCGCGCGGATCACCGGTGACATTTTTATAGCTTCCGGGCGTGTGCCTACAACACACAGTACTTTATCGCTCATGCGGGCTATCCGTTTCCTGGGTTGTTCACGGCTGAGCTGGGCCACCCGGTACTGCCACCCCGATGATGTCCCCTGCCATGCGGCGCATGATGGCGCGGCGATCAAAAGCTCGGCTAAACGCTGAAGTGTCGGTGCGCGTCAAATCGAGGTGCCGCAGGGCAGCGACCGCTTGTTCGGCGTCGTTAGGCGGGAAAATCGCCGCGTTCACGCCGCTTTCTAGGATAAAGCGCCGTGCCCAGCCAGCCGTCCCCGCCCACAAGGGTTTACCCGTGGCGATGTATTCGAACAGCTTGGACGGCAGCACGAAGTTGCAGCTGCGCCACTGCGCCAGATGCAGAAACAGCACATCAGCGCTTTGATAGATCGCTGGCAACTGGTCTCGCGGTACAGGCGAAAAAATTTCGACGTTCCTGGCCCCACTGCGCTTTAGCGCTTCACGCAATGCCTCGAGGCGGTTGCCATCGCCATAGAGGCGCAGGCGCACTGTGCTCCCAAGCCGCTCGGCGAGCGGTGGGATGATGTGGTGAAGCGCCTGTGCCGCGCCTATATTGCCGGCGTACACGACTTCCACGGGCTTGTGGTTGCCGCGTGGTCGCCTGGGCGCGGAAGCAGGCAGACGAAAAAGATCATCCACCCCATTGCTATGGAACGAAAACGCCTGTTCGGGATAACGATGCCGGAAGTGTTCGGCAAAGCCACCGGAATTCAGATTTACCTTGGCGGCTGTCTTGAGTGGGTAGTCCTCGATGCGCTCCAACAACCAGCGCAAGGGTTTACGCAACGGCCGGGCGACCAGCTCCGGCAGGTTTTGAGAAAAGATATCCCGGATGTCCAGGTACAAAGGCACGCCTTGGCCGCGAGCGATGCTTGCGCCTAGCGCTGCGGTCATGATGCGCGAGGACGTTGCGACGACCAGATCGTACTTGCGATGCCGCGCGGCTGCCCGGGCGGCGAGTGCATAGCGCCCGGCAGCCAGTGCCTGTGCCAGCAGGCCGCCGCGATAGCGAGGCAGTTCGACGCGCTGAATGTGGTGGCGCTCGCCATATTCGTGAGCGGGCGCAGGTGAGATGAACGAGCGGTAGCGGTTGGGGCACGCGGTCAGGATATCGAGCCGCACATGGTCGTTGGACGCCAACAAGGCGTTGGCCAGCGCCTCCGAGCGGAATGAGCCGGCACCCAGGTCAGGTGGATAGTGAAACGATAAAAAAAGGATGTTCACGCCTTCCCCTGAAATCCACTGCCTTGAATTCAGAGGATAGGTGATAGACAGGGCTGGAGCCATCGGTCGCGCCATCCTGGTATCGCGTCTATAGTCCAAGCAAGCCGCTGCGTTCTAGTCAGCGTTTTTAAGCTCTGGAACTCGAATGGATGCACATGCAGGTAACCATCATTGGGCTGGGCTATGTTGGCCTGCCGTTGGCAGCCGTTTTAGCGACGCGCGGATTTCGAGTCAGGGGGGTGGATACCGATGCTGGCGTGGTCCGGCGTATCAATGAATGCGCCACCCGTTGTACCGAGCCGCACCTCGATGGCTTGTTGCGGGCCGTGGTGGCCGACGGCCTGTTAGCCGCCAGTCAAACCGTGGAGCCCAGTGACCTCTACGTCATTGCCGTACCTACCCCGTTGGACGCCCAGCGCGCGGCGGACCTCACGGCGATACGCCAGGCCTGTAGCGCCCTGGCGCCGGTGCTCAAACCCGGGGACGTGGTGATTCTCGAGTCCACATCGCCGGTTGGCACGACCGAGCAACTGGCGTGCTGGCTGGCCCAGGGCCGCACGGACCTCAGTTTTCCGCATGCCCAAGGGGACGCCGCGGATGTGCGCATCGCCTATTGCCCGGAGCGTGTCTTGCCGGGTAACGCGCTGGCCGAGCTGATCAGCAACGACCGCGTCATCGGTGGGCTAACAACGCACTGCGCCAGCGCTGCCGCTGCCTTTTATCGAAGTTTTATAACCGGTGAATGCGTGACCACGGACAGCCGTACCGCGGAAGCCTGCAAGCTAGCGGAGAACAGTTTTCGCGACCTCAACCTTGCCTTCGCCAACGAGCTGTCAATGATCTGCGACCGGTTGGGGGTCGATACCCCGGAGTTGATCCGCCTTGCCAACCGCCACCCCCGGGTGTCGATCCTTCAGCCTGGCGCTGGGGTCGGCGGCCATTGCATAGCGGTCGATCCCTGGTTCCTGGTACAGGCCGCGCCAGACCTTGCACAACTCACGCGGCAGGCGCGGCAGGTGAACGATGCCAAGCCGGCGTGGGTGATCGACAGGGTAGAGGCGGCTGTGGCGCAGTTGGCCCTGGCCGGCCTGGCGGCCCCGACAATCGCCTGCCTGGGCCTTGCCTTCAAGGCGGGCAGCGATGACCTGCGGGAAAGCCCCGCGCTGGCGATCGCCTTGGCGTTGGCGCGCCGCTTCGTTGGAAGGGTCAGGGCGGTGGAGCCGCACCTGCAAGCCTTGCCTTCTTCGATAGCGGCGGAGCTGCCCCTGGTGGACCTCGCGATGGCAGGCGCTTGCGATCTACTGGTGTTGCTGGTCCCGCACCGGCAGTTTTTCGAGGCCTCGCTGCCCTTGAGGGTGGGGCAACGGGTAGTGGACGTGTGTGGCAGTGCTGGGTGCCATCCCAGCAATGCCGCCCTGGCAGGAAACGCGCATGAAAACTGAATTTCTCGACCGTCTGGGCGATCGGTTGGCGGTCATCGGCGTCATCGGCCTGGGCTACGTGGGCTTGCCACTGGCGCTGCGCTTCGCCCAGGCCGGCTTTAAGGTCGTGGGCCTGGATACCGATCAGGCGCGGGTGGATAGCCTGAACAGAGGCTGCAGCTACATTGGCCACATTTCGGACGCGCAAGTGCAGGCCGCGTTGGAGCAGAGCCTGCGCGCCACGGTTGATTTTTCTCGGGTGGCCGAACTGGACGCGGTGATCATCTGCGTGCCAACGCCCCTGACGGCGTTCCGGGAGCCCGACCTGAGCCATGTATTGGGTGCGCTGGAGGCGTGCCTGCCCTACCTGCGCGCGGGCCAGCTGATATCCCTGGAAAGCACCACCTACCCCGGCACCACCGAAGAGCGGTTGCTGCCGCGGATCGCCAGCACCGGGCTGACGCCAGGGCGGGATGTATTCGTAGCTTACTCGCCCGAACGCGCAGACCCTGGCAACGAGGCCTTCGCCACCCGCGCCATACCCAAGCTCTGTGCCGGCGTCACGCCTGCGTGCCGTGACGTGGGTGTGGCCTTGTACGCTAGCGTGATCGACCGTGTTGTGCCGATGTCGAGCACTCGGGCGGCGGAAATGACCAAGCTTCTGGAGAACATTCACCGGGCAGTCAACATCGGGCTGGTGAACGAGATGAAAGTCATCGCCGACAAAATGGATATCGATATCCATGAGGTGATTCGTGCCGCCGCCACCAAACCGTTCGGTTTCGTACCTTATTACCCGGGCCCCGGCTTGGGCGGGCACTGCATCCCCGTGGACCCGTTCTACCTGACCTGGAAGGCACGTGAATTCGGCGTTCACACTCGCTTCGTGGAGCTTGCCGGCGAGGTCAATGCGGCCATGCCGCACTACGTGATAGACAAGCTCAGCGGTGCATTGAACGCTCGACAAAAAGCCATGAATGGTAGCCGCATACTGATGATCGGCCTTGCCTATAAGAAAAACATCGACGACCTGCGGGAATCCCCGGCGCTGCTGATCATGGGACGATTGAACGACTTGGGCGCCTCGATCGAGTACAGCGACCCCTATGTGCCGACGCTCGCTGCAAGCCCCGCCCAGGGGCGCCACCTGCACTCGTTGGCGCTCGACGCCAGCACGCTCGCCGGTTTCGATTGTGTGATGATCGTCACCGACCATGACAGCATCGACTACCTGTTGATCGAACAGCATGCGCAGCTGATCGTTGACTGCCGAGGGCGTTATCGTCAAAAAACAACGCACATCGTTCAAGCATGACGCGGGCTGGGCATGCTGTTCCAGAACCTGGCTCCGCTGCGGCCCGCACCGCTGGAGGCGCTTTGACCGAAGGTGTTTTGCGCCGCGTGTGCAAGCGCGTGGCCAGGCTGCTGGGCAAGGGAAAAAAGCGCCTCGCTCCGCGTGGCCCGGTTTACATGTTCCTGCCTATCAACGGCGCTGGCCTGGGCCACCTCACCCGCTGCCTGGCCATTGCCCGGCAATTGCGGCAGCGCCAACCCGAGGCGCAAGTGATCTTCGTGACCACCAGCATCGCGGTACCGATCGTGCAGCGCTTCGGCTTCATCTGCCATCACATCAGCCCGTTCAGCCTCTGCGGGCTGGACTCTCGCGAGTGGAACCGGCTGTTGGGCGACACTATCGAGGTACTGATGCGGCTGTACCGCCCCAGCGTGTTCGTGTTCGACGGTAGCGCGCCCTACGCCGGCTTGCGCCGGCTGATTCGCCGACACCGTGCCGTGCGGTTCGCCTGGGTACGTCGCCAGGGCTACAAACCCTGCGTCGACCCCACGCAGCTTGCCAGGCAAGAGGTGCTGTTCGAGCGGGTGTTGCTGCCGAGCGAGCCGTTCGAGGAGCAACGCCGGCAGCCTGATGCCCGTGTGTGCACCCTCGCGCCGGTGCTGCTGCTTGAGCGCGGCGAGTGCCTGAACCGGGAGGAAGCGGCGCTCAGGCTTGGCGTGGGCGCAGCGCTGCGTGCGGGTAAACGGTTCGTCTATGTGCAGCTGGGGGCCGGGAACATCAACGAAACGGGCGAGTTGCTCGAGCACGTGGTGGCCGTGCTGGAGCAACGTGGCTATGCAGTGGTCATCGGTGCCTCGCCGATTGCCTTGGCGGTCCAGGCGCCCGTAGGCGCGGCGCTGTGTATCAGCGACTACCCCAACAGCCGTTATTTTCCCCTATTCGACTTCGCGGTCTTGGCGGCGGGCTACAACTCGGTCTGCGAGGCTGTGGGTATGGGCCTGCCGGCAATCTTCGTGCCTAACCCCGCGACCCTGGCCGACGACCAGTTGGCACGGGCGCGGGCAACGCTGCCGTTGGGGCCTTATGTAGTGATGGAGGCCGCGGGCTCGTTCGAGGCCTCGCTCCACCGCCTGTTAAGCCGGATTGCCCAGCCGCTGCCGCCAGCTGAAAAGTTTGATGGCGCCGCGCAGGCCGCCGAATGCCTGGCAGCCATGGCCGTGCCTGGCGAGGGCAAACGATGAGCCTCGGTTCAGTGATCTCCTGGCTGTACAGCCTGAGCTGCAAGTTCTTTGCCGTGGCTACCCTGCCCACGTTGTTGGGAGCGTTTTGCGCGGTGGCGAGCCAGGTGCTGATGGCGGTCGCGGCGTTCCTGCCGTTGAAGGCGCTCACGCTGGCGGTGAAAGATACCCGGTCTGTGCAGTTATGGTATGGCCATGCCATTGAGGGCCGTATGGCCATCATGCTGCTGTGCCTGGCGGCGTTCGCCTGCTATGGCTTGCATCTGCTCTGCAAGCGTCAACTGGAGCGCTGCGTGATCGAGGGCGCGCGCACCTCTATGTGGCATGCGCACAAGCTTGCTCTGTTCGAAAAGCAGGACAGCATCGCCGAAACCGGTTACCGGCGGTTTTCGCTGGGGTTGGCCAGCCTTGTCATTTCGCTGATGTGCCTTGCTGCGCTGGCTTGGTCCCACCGCCCATTGTTATGGGGCATGCTGGGCTTCACCCTGGTGGTGTTGCTTGTTGCCCTGCCGCTTGCTTTGCGGTCCACCAGGGCCAGGCGGCTGCTGGACAGCCGCCTTGAGCAGGTTCTCGAAGCCGTTGCCGGGTTGGGGCTGGTGTGCAGTTTCAGCTACCTGATCGTGCAGTTCATCGACAGCGGCGAGGCGGTGATGGTCGGGGTAGGCAGTCTCATCGTGGTGCGGCAGTATTTTCGCAACCTCACCGCGCTGCTGCGTGCTGCCGTAGAGCTATACCGCAAAAGGCTTCAGCTCACCGCATTGTTCTTCGATCACCAGGTGCTGATAGAGGAGCGTGACTCAGAAGATTTCTGGCACCAGTTCGAGCCTGCCCAGCGCCGGGCCTGGGTAGATGACGCGGTCCGGCGCTTGCTGGGTGCCCGCTGCGTAGTGGGGGCGATCCGTTGGGTACCTTCAGGGGCTATCGACCTGGTGGCCCTGGAGGTTGAGGCCACGTTCGATAACCGATCGCAGCAGTTGTGCCTTCGCTTATTCAACAGCACCCGTGCGAGCCAGGCCAGGCATGAAGCCGCCTTGTTGACCGAGGGTGTAGAGCTGCCGCGCTCGGGTTTTCTCGGCGCGCTGCAGGCCCGCGGTGGGTTTCACTGCCATGTGTTCGATGTTTCAGGTTTCCAGCAGGTTGACGGCAAGCCGCTGGCCGCTTGCATGGCCTCCCTTAGGGGGCAGCTGTTGTGCCTGGCGCCACCGGCCGGGCTGGTGCTCACCTATGGCCGATCCAAGTCGTACTTATGGCAGCGCCTGGCTCCGGAAATGGCGGTCCGCTTGCGCCGGGTGTTAGGGCCGGGCTACCACGATGCTCAGCTGCGGGTGTTCGAGGCTCAGCTCGAGCACATCGTCGGGCAGTTGCGCCGGCTGCCATTGGCGCTCGCCCAGCCGGGCATGGGCAAGGGCAATGTGTACCGCAACGCCGAGGGGCAGGCGTCGCTGTGCGCCTGGGATTATTGGGTGCTGGAGACCGTGGGCTACGGCTGGCCAGCGGACACCGACGAACAGCTCGATCAGTTGGCCGCGGCCTTGACCGAAGCGGTAAGGCAACGGCCGGACCTCTCACGCAAAGCCATCCCGCACGCACGCATGTGCGCGTTGTTGGCCGCGTTCGAACAGCGCTACCTGCGCCAGGATTACAGCGCCGCGCTGCAACTGCTGGCCCGAGCGGTCGATCAGTTCGAGTGCCGACAGTACGCCGAGGGCTTGCCCGAGGGCCAAATAGGGAGATGACTGATGGCAACCATCGCGATGTTTGTGTGGAACGACTTTCGCCATGATGCCCGGGTGCTCAAGGAGGCACAGACGTTGGCCGGGGCGGGGCATGAGGTGACGGTGCACGCATTGCTTGCGCCCGGGCACACACCGGCCGAGCAAACCATGCACGACGGGGTGAAAGTGCGGCGGCTGCCTCGCTCGCCCTTGGGCGGTAAGGCGTCCGCCAGCCGGTCAGGCGGGGTAGGGATGGCCTGGAAGATCGCCACCCGGCTGCTGACCCACCTGCGCTTCTGCTGGCGCCTGGCGCGTCAGGGGGCCGATGTGATCCATGCCCACGATGTGAACGTATTGCCTACCGCCTGGCTTGCGGCGCGGCTCAGCGGGGCCCGTATCGTCTATGACGCTCATGAAATAAGCACCAGCCGCGAAGGCTATGGCAGCCTTCGCCGGCTTGTGGGTGCCCTTGAGCACAGCCTGTTCTCCCGTATGGACGGCACCATTACCACTACCAATGCCCGCGCCAAGTTCTTCGCCCGGGCCTACAACGTGCAACGGCCGGTGGTGTTGCAAAATCGCCCGCGCCGGTCCGCGGTGCCGCCCACGGATCGCCTGCGTGACGAATTGTCTCTGCCGCAACGCTGGCCAATTATTCTGTATCAAGGCGGGCTACAGCAGGGCCGTGGGCTGGAAGGCTTGATCGGCGCCATGGCCACGGTGCCCCGCGCTTATCTGGTGTTGATCGGCGGCGGGCAGCTCGGGCCGCGCCTACGGCAGTTGGCGAAAGATCCCGCGCTTGAACGTCGGGTGTTTATCGTGCCCACGGTGCCCCTGGCGCAGTTGCCGAGCTACAGCGCGGCGGCGGACATCGGCGTTCAGCCCATCGTTAACACGTGCCTCAATCACGCCACCACTGACTCCAACAAGCTGTTCGAATACATCATGGCCGGCTTGCCGGTGGTCGCCACCGACCTGCGCGAAATCCGAGCCGTGGTACAGGGCTATCGAGTGGGCGAATTGGTGCCTTCGGGCGATACCGCGCAGCTCGCCCATACTTTGCGCCGGCTGGTCGAAGCCCCCGCATTGCGCGAAACGTATCGGCGCAACGCGTGCCGGGCCCGGGCCGAACTTCACTGGGAGAGCCAGGAAAGCCGCTTGCTGGGCCTGTATGCGGCGTTGCTTGGGGCACCTGTGGCATGCCCGCGATGAGCCGCTGGCGCAGGCAGCTGCGGCGCTGGCTTCCGTTGCAGCTGTGGCGGTTGGCCGCCCGGCTGTTTCGCGCCATGGGCCATCACGCGCTGGCCGCCCGCGCCTATGCCGTGGTCGCGGATCGCCAACCACTCAGCGCGGCGAGCCAACATGACCTGGGCACGGCCCTGGCGACAGTTAAACGCTATGAGCCAGCGGCGCGAGCCTTTCGCCGCGCGCTGGCGCTCGAGCCCGACTCTGGCCGTAGCCACCGGGCGCTGGGCCGGACGCACCGGGCGCTAGGGCAGAGCATCGAAGCCGCGCAGGCGTTCATTCGGGCTGCGCAGTTACTGCCCGATAATGCCGAGCTTGCCTGCGAACTTGGCACCGCCCTGGCGTTGCTTGGGCGTCACCAGGAAGCGGTGGAAGCTTTCCAGGCCGCTGCGCGGTTGGCGCCAACGAACCCTAAATACCAGCGAGCGCTAGGCCGGGCATACGGCGCCGCTGGCCAGCATGTTGAGGCGGCCGCTGCCTTGGAGCAGGGTGGCAGCGAACGAGCCGAACGAGCCCGGGCCCATTTTTTCCTCGGCCGGCAATGGCTTGCCCGCGGCGAGCCGGCCAGGGCGGTTGAGCCCTTGCAGCGTTCCCTTGCGCTGCTGCCCGGTCATGCTGACAGCGCGTTTGCCCTGCACGCCTGCCTCGAGGCGCTGCACTGGCGCCTGCCTACCAGCCCGGGCGACAACCCGCCTGCGCCCCCGGTCGATAGCCTTTCTCTGCTAGGGGACTGGCGCGGGGCCCTGACGACCTGCACCGAGGAATGGACGTGCCTGTTCAGCCACCAGCCGCCCGCGCCCCTCGTGGTCGAAGCCCTTTATCGCCGGGCGGAGCACGGCATTGGCCTGGTGACGGACAGCGTTACCCCTGGTGGCCCGCTGCTTGGTCGAACATCGCTACTGCAAGCTTGCCTGGCCACTTTGCCCGCAGACCTGGACGGCCCAGCCCTGGAGCAGTGGCTAAAGAGCCGGCTGGTGCATCGCACGCTGCAACCGGCGCCCTCAGCCCCCCTTGCAGCGCCGATAGCTACCGAAGGCGACGCTTGGATCATGCATGCTCAGGCGGAACCAGACGCTATTGCCCAGGCGTTGGCGGCCTGCTATCGAACTCTCGGTTTCAAAACACGGCTTGTGGCCTTGGCGGATTTACCGCCCACCCCGGACGCGCTGCGTGAATCCGCCCTGCGGCACATGCCCTTGCTGGTGCATGACCTCAGCGCACAGCCCAGTGGCATCGGCGCGGCGCTGCGCGGCTTGCGGGTAACACTGCTTCACGAGGCGGGCGAGTTGGGGTTGGGCTTGGGCTGCCTAACCGCCGGCGAGCAGGCAGAACGCGGGGCCATCCATTACGCCCGGCTCAAGCCCGACGACCCGAACGCGCTTCGGGCCCTGGCGCGTGCTGCCCGCTACCGTGTTGGCTGCGTACTCGGCGGCGGTATCGGCAACATGGTGCAATGCTCGCCGGCCATCCGCCGGCTCTCAGAGGCCCTCGGGCAACCCGTGGACGTGCTGCTGCAGGAAGATTTTCCTGGCTGTGCCTGGTTGTTCAGCGGCGCTCCGTGGGTGGCGACGGTATTCTCCCGCGCCGCGGATGCCGAGGCCGTGCACTTCGATTTGCTGGTGATCCTGGACGCGTTCACCCAGCAGATGCCCACATTCATTGCGGATCGGTTGGCTGTGCCGCGGTTGCTGCTGCCGCCTTCGAAGATGCAGCGGCTGCATGAAACAGAGTTCTACCTCAAAGGGCTGCGGGAAACGCTGGGGGTGCCTTACCAGGCACGTGACCTGGGCGCCTACTTCGTTGGGAGCTACACCCGGTTGCCGGGTGCCTCGAGACGCATTGGCCTGCACGCGGGCTGTAAGGCCGGGCGCTGGCGTGCAAAGCGCTGGCCTTATTTCGAAGCACTGGCGCAACGGCTCGCCGCGGCGGGCATGGAAGTGCTGTGCTTCGGCGGCGCCGGGGAAGCCGTGCCTGGCGCTGAGGATCGAACCGGCCTAACGTTGGCGGACACTATCGAGCAGATCGCCGCCTGCACGTACTTCATTTCCAACGACAGCGGCCTGATGCATGTGGCCGATGCCCTGGGTGTACCCCTGATGGCGATTTTCGGCCCCTCGTCGGTGATCAAGAACGGCCCGTTGGCACCCACCAGTGACGTGGTCAAGCTGGCCAAGGCGTGCTCGCCCTGCCAGTTCGACAGCGCCCGCCTAAGCCGCTGCAAATGTATTGGGGAAATTTCGCTTGAGCAGGTGTGGAACGCGGTGCTTGGGCACCTGCGGCGCCTGCCAGGAAGCGCCAGCCTCGCCTCGCAACTGCAGGCCAGCGCTGGAACCGCGACGTTTGTCCGCTTTCAACCCACGCTATCCACGCACGAACGCCTGCGTGCTCTGGCCCATGCCACCGACCCCATCGATGAGCTGTTGGCAGCGTTCGCCCAGCGGCGTTATTCGTCACGCCTGATGGAGCGGTTAATCGAGGCTGGCGCCTGGCATGAAGCCCGTGCCCTGCTTGGCGGGCCTGCCGGCTCGATCACGGAGCTGCTTGAGCTGGGGCAGGGAGAATTCGACCATGTGCTGCATTTCAGCTGGCTGCTAGGCGCGCAGGAAGAGCTGGTCAATACCATGGCGCCCGCAGTGGGCCGGCTCGTGAGGGCATACCCGAACAGCGTATTGCCGCTATGTGATTGTGCCGCCACTGTCCTCGGGCCCGTGCAATTGGACGCATTGCTGCTCGAGTGCCTGCCACCGCTCGTTGCCGGCTATAAGGCCAAGCCCGTGCTGGGGTTGATTCAGGCAGCCTGCCAATACGCCTCCGCAGCGACCTTGGCCAGCCTGCTGATGGCGCTCGACCGATCGGAACACTTCGAGCTATTGCGCAGCGTCCCGGTCGCCAGGCTTGTCGGCGAAGCGTTGCTCGGCGTACACGCCTCATTCACCTTGCCCCGCTGTGGCAGAACCGATGCGGACTATCGGCCCTATGCCGCGCCTGAGGGCTTGATCGAGCAAGCGCTGTTGAATCATGACCGGCCGATGTTCGTTGCGCAGGTCAATGCCTTCCTTGCCGAAGGCAGAGGCGCTAACAACCTAAGCAAAGTGCTGCGAACCTACACCCAGCACACGGCGCGGCTTCACCTCGCGGCAGGGGACATCCACTACAGCCTTAGCGACTCGGACCAGGACAACCTGCGCCTGGCGCTCATCCTGCACGACACGGCCATGGTGGAGCGCAGCGTGGGCCAGTTCGCCGCCGGTGACATGGCCACGATGCTGTGGCGAGCACGCCACCATGACTATGCACCGCTCAATACCGCGCTCGCTCATTGGTTAGCCGATGTGGGTGCCGTGCCTATCACGTTCGAAGGACGCAACCGCTTGGAGGTCTTCCGAGCCGGCCTGGCAATACCGAGCTTGCCCGCCGCGGTGGACCACGGGTTGGTGTCTGTCATCCTCTGCGTGCACGATCCAGAGCCTGAGCTGCTGCAGCTGGCGGTGGCGTCGGTGCTGGGGCAGACCTACCGCAACCTGGAATTGATCCTGGTCGACGACGGCAACGAGGCGGCCGTTACCGAGCAAATTGCCGCCTTTGCCGGCCCGCGGGTGCGCGTTGTGCGCAACCCTCGCAACAGTGGGGTCTACTTTTCCCGGAACCTGGGTGTCGCCGCGGCGACGGGCGCCTTCGTGGCCTTCCATGACGCCGATGACATCGCTCATCCCCAGCGCCTGGACGTGCAGGTGACTGCGCTGCTGGAGATGCCCGGTTGCCAGCTGTGCTTTGCCAGCCACATCCGTTTCGACGCCTCTGGCGGCCTGCAGTGGGAGGTGAATCCCGATCGGCTCAACATACTTGGCGATGGGCCGGTCACCGCCTTGATGCGCCGGCATACCCTTCAGGTCGTAGGCCCATTCGCGGACGTTCGCTCACGGGGCGATATCGAAATGCGCCAGCGTGTCGCGAAGTGCTTTGGCGAACAGGCCATTCGCTACCTGACGGCGCCCCTGATGTATTGCTCAGGCGGCGCCAGTACCCTTTCCACGCGCACGGTGATGCGTTACCCGCAACAGCTGCGGCTGCTGCGGCGCAGCTTCAACCTGCGCCTGTGGCCGCCTGTTCTGGACGGTGCGCTGGCACAGCCTCCGCTGGGCCGCCTCGCCGTGCCTTATCCGCTGCGCAGCAGTACGCCGCAGGGGTAGCGCACTAGAGCTTGAACCGCGCCACCATCTGATTGAACGTGGCCGCCAGTCGCGACAGATCCTGGCTGGAGGCGTTGGTCTGGTTAGCGCCGGCGGCGGTCTGGCTGGAGAGGTCCTGGATGTTCACCAGGTTGCGGTCCACCTCACGGGCGACCTGCGCTTGCTCTTCGGCGGCGCTAGCGATCACCAGGTTGCGCTCGTTGATGCCGGCCACCGCCACGGTAATGCGTTCCAGGGCCTGGTCCGCGGCCTCGGCCAAGTGCTGGGTGTTCTGTGCCAGCGACTGGCTGTTGCCCATGGCGCGCACGGCCTGATCCGCGGTGCCTTGCACCGCCGCGATCATGGTTTCGATTTCGCCGGTGGACGTCTGGGTGCGCGCCGCCAATGCACGCACTTCGTCGGCCACCACCGCGAAGCCACGGCCCTGTTCACCGGCCCGGGCCGCTTCGATGGCAGCGTTGAGCGCCAGCAAGTTGGTTTGCTCGGCGATCCCGCGAATCACATCCACCACATTGCCGATGTTGCGTACCTGGTCAGCCAGGGCATGCACTGTTTCGGTCGAGCCGTTGAGTTCCCGCGCCATGCCGTTGATCGCGCCCACCGCCTGCTGGACCTGGCTGCGCCCGGTGACGGCTTCCTGGCTGGTGCTGCGCGACGCTTCGGAGGTCGACACCGCATTGCGGGCCACTTCCTCGACCGCGCTGGTCATTTCATTCACTGCGGTGGCGGCTTGCTGGATTTCATCGTTCTGCCGGGTCAGGCCGCGGGTGCTCTCTTCGGTGACCGCGCTCAGCTCTTCGGCGGCCGAAGCTAGCTGGTCCGAGGCCTTGGCGATTTCTTCGATCGTGCCCTTGAGGTTGGCCTGCATGGCGCCGAGGGCGGTAATCAGCATGCCGGTTTCGTCGCGGCGGTCAGCGACGATGACCGCCGTCAGGTCACCCTTGGCCACCCGCTGCGCGGTCGAGACAGCCAGCCCGATGGGGCGAGCGATGGCGCGGGTGATCGCCAGGCCAAGCAGAAGGGCGAGCACGAAGGCCACGACAATGCCGCCTACCAGCCACGCGGTCGCGCTGGAGGAGATGGCACGCCCGGCTGCGGCGGCTTGATCGGCCTGGCGCACGTTCGAGTCATTGATGATGACAACGTCTTTGAGTACCTGGCGATAGCTGTCCAGCACCGGGCCGTTCAAGGCCATGCGGGCGTTATCGATGTTGCCTTGGTCGATCAGGCCGATGGCGGTGGTCATGGCACCTTGCAGCGTTTGCCAGTCCGTCTGCTCGATCTTGTCGCCAGCAGCGCGTTCATCGTCGTCCAACGGGGTGGCGCGGTAGCTCTGGAATGCCTTCCAGGCCTCGTCGCGGTTGACGTTCATGTTGTTCAACAATTCCCGGCGGGCATCCTCGGGTGCCTTGGTGGCGATCAGCGACAGGTAACGGTACAGGTCGCGGTTCTGGGCGATCACGTTCGCTTTGAATTTGTTGATATTGATCAGCGACACCATGTTGTTGGTGAACACCTCATCGAGGCTGGCGCTGATCTGCGAAATCCCGCGGCCCCCGATGACGCCCACAACCAGCGTCAACAGCGCGCAGAGGATGAACGCACTCAGTAGCTTGGTTGCCAGTTTCGCGTTGTTAAAAAAGCCCATGCTGGTCTGTCCTTTTCTTACCGAAAGAAACAGGCAGGCAGTGCCCGCCGATGGGCTAAGCATCGGCGATCTTCGGCCAAACTAAAGCGCAGCGGCACCCCGGGCGACGAGCGTGATTGTGCAAGGCACCTGACCTGCCACAGTGGGCGCCAGCCCATGAACGGGGCGCCGCCACGGGTTCGCGAGCTTCGCCCGTAACCCACAGGCCCTGGCCCGGCCCCTACAGGCGCGAGAACGCCGGCGGCACTTGCAGTAGCCGGCTGGCGGTGGCGATATCCGGCGCCAGCCAGCGATCCTCATCATAAGGGGGCACCGCCTCGCGCAGCTGCTGCCAGGCGTAGCCGGTGCCCACGCCGAACCGCTGGGCCTTGAGAAACTCAAAGGCCTGCGCTGCCAGCAGGTATTCGATCGCCAGCACCTGGGTCGCGTTCTGCACGATCTTCAGCAGCTTAAGCGCGGCGCTGGTGCCCAGGCTCAGGTGATCCTCCTGCAAGGCGGAGGTGACGAAGTTGTCCACCACCGCCGGCTGCGCCAACTGCCGATTCTCGCCAACCAGCGCGGCGGCTACGTATTGGGCGATCATCATGCCGGAGTTCACGCCCGGGCGAGCCACCAGAAAGGCCGGCAAGCCACTGACCAAGGGGTTGATCAAGCGGTCCAGGCGCCGCTCCGCCACGCCCGCCAGCTCCGCGATGGCCAGGGCCATCAGGTCAGCGGCCATGGCTACGGATTCCCCATGAGGGTTGGCCTGTGACATCACCCGATAGGCGTCCGCTGTGCCTAGCACCAAGGGGTTGTCGGTGACCGCCGCCAATTCGCGGTCGATCTGCGTCTGGGCGTGCGCCAGTTGATCGCGGCACGCGCCGTGGATCTGCGGGATGGAGCGAATGCTCAGGGCGTCCTGGGTGCGCATGCCCTGGGCACTGGCCAGTACCTCGCTGCCAGACAGCAGCGCTCGCAGGTTGGCCCCCACCTGGGCCACACCAGGGTGCGGCTTGAGCGCCAGCACGGCCTCGTCGAAGGCGTCGGTCTGCCCACGCAGCGCTTCGAAACTCATGGCCCCGATCACGTCGGCCCAGTCCGCAAGGTTCAGGGCGTCGGCCAGCGCCAGGCACGCCAGCCCGGTCATGCACGGGGTGCCGTTGACCAGGCTCAGGCCATCCTTCGCGCCCAGCTGCAGCGGCGCCAACCCGGCTTCGCGCAACGCTTGCGCCGCCGGCAACTGGCGGCCCTGCCAGAGCACGTCGCCAATGCCCAGCAGGGCGATCCCCACGTGCGCCATATGCGTCAGGTAGCCCACCGAGCCCTGTGCGGGTACACAGGGGGTGATGCCATTGTTCAGGAGCGCCAGCAAGCCCTCGACCACCGAACGCTGGATGCCGGAATAGCCATGGGCATAGTTATTGATCGCCGCGCAGATGATGGCCCGGGCCTGTTCCTCGGGAAGGGCCGGGCCGACGCCGCAGGCATGGCTGAGCACGGTGTTGTGCGACAGCTGCGCCAGTTCGGCGCCGCTGAGGGTGACGTTGCACAGCGCCCCCAGGCCAGTGTTGATGCCATAGGCGCGCTCGCTCCCGGCCACGATGCGCTCCACGATCACGCGGGCGTTGTCCACCCGCGCCCAGGCATTGGCAGACAACTCCAGGCGTGCCCTGCCACGGGCGACCTGCACCACCTGGCGAAAGCCGAGCGGGGCCTGGTCGATGATCACTACCGGCGGCGAGGGTGCTTCGGCAGGGGCGGGGGCGCTTCCGGGCGGCAGCTGTTTCACGTCGTTCATTGCCCGCTCCGTTGCTGATGGCTGGACACGAACTGGCGCAGGCGTTCGCTCGGCAGGCCATCGAAGAGCGCCTCGGGCGTGCCGTCGGCGTCGATCACGCCTTGATGCATGAACACCACCCGGTTCGCCACGTGGCGAGCGAAGCCCATTTCGTGGGTGACCACCAGCATGGTCCGCCCTTCCTCAGCCAACGAGCGCATCACACGCAACACCTCGCCGACCAGCTCGGGGTCGAGCGCCGAGGTCGGCTCATCGAACAACATCACCTGAGGGTCCATTGCCAGTGCGCGGGCAATCGCCACCCGTTGTTGCTGGCCGCCGGACAAGTGCGCGGGGTAATAGTCGCGGCGGTCATACAGCCCAACCCGTTGCAGCAGCCGCTCGGCGTCTTCCACGCATTGCGCCCGGGGGCGCTTGAGCACCCGCAACGGACCTTCGATCACGTTTTGCAGCACGGTCATGTGCGACCACAGGTTGAAGCTCTGGAACACCATGCCCAACTGTGCGCGCAGGCGCTCGACCTGGCGTCGGTTGCCGGCGACCAGGCCACCACGCCGGCGCTGCAGGTCGATCTGCTCGCCCGCCACGCGAATGCTGCCGTCGTCCGGGGTTTCCAGCAGGTTGATGCAGCGCAAGAAGGTGCTTTTGCCAGAGCCGCTGGCGCCAAGGATCGAAATAACGTCGCCCTTGCTCGCCGTAAGGGAGATGCCCTTGAGCACATGGGCCGGGCCATAGGACTTATGAATGTTCGCCACCTCGAGGGCGGCCGCTGCTTGAAGGCTCATCTAGGGCTCCCAAATAAGGCTATTGATCTGTAGGCAACGGTTGCGTGGCCTGCACGGCAGGGTTGCCGCCACGGGGGCGGGCCGGCACTGCCAGGCGCTGTTCCAGCCAGGCGACGGCGCGCACCACTAGGAAGTTGAGCACCAGGTAGATCGCCGCCGCGCAGGCGAACACCTCCATGGTGCGGTAGGTGCGTTGAATGATCTGCTGGGCCACGCCCGTCACGTCCCACACCGTCACCAGGCTGGCCAGGGCAGTGGACTTGACCAGCAGGATCGCTTCGGTGGAATACGCCGGCAGCGCCTGGCGCAAGGTGATCGGGGCGAGAATCCGCCACAGCAATTGCCAGCGCGACAGGCCGATGGCGAGCCCGGCTTCGATCTGCCCTTGGGGAACGCTTAGCAAGCCACCGCGGATGATTTCCGCGGTATAGCCTGCGGTGCACAGCGCGAGGGACAGCACGGCGCAAGCATAGGGGGAGCGCAGTACCACCCAGGCAAAGCTTTCGCGCACCGCGGGAAATTGCCCCAGCCCGTAATAGATCAGGAACATCTGCACCAGCAGCGGGGTGCCGCGAAACAGTGCGATATAGCCACGTGCCGGGTAGCTGAGCCACGGCCGGCGGCTCACGCGCAGGGCTACGATCACCAGGGACAAGCCCAGGCCAAGCACGAGCGAAGCGAAGAACAGCCCCAGCGTGGTGGGCAACGCCGAAAGCAGTTTGAGGAACGTATTGCCGAGAAACTCGAAGTCGATCATGGCGCGCCTCAGGAATGCATCGGGTTGGTACGCCGGGTACGCCGCACTCGCGCTTCGGCCACGCCGAACAGCCGGCCGGACATCCACGTGAGCACCAGGTAGCCGATGCCGCCAACGATATAAAAGGTGAAGTATTGGCGGGTGGAGCCTGCCGCCACCTGGCTGGCGCGCATCAGCTCGACCAGCCCGATCACCGAGATCAGGGCTGAATCCTTCAGGCTCATCTGCCACACGTTGCCCAACCCCGGGAGGGCGATGCGTAACACCTGGGGGATCAGCACCCGGCGCAGGCGCAGGGCAGGGCTCATGCCGATTGCCGCGGCCGCCTCGAGCTCCCCCTTGGGAACCGCCAGATAGGCGCCACGGTATACCTCAGCCTGATAGGAGCCGGAGATCAGCCCCACGGCCAGTGCGCCTATCGCAAAGGGTGGCACGTCGATATAGCCCTCGCCGGCGCCGAACCAGTGCGCCACCGCCGACACCATGCTGGCGCCGCCGAAATAGAACAGGTAGATCACCAGCAGCTCGGGGATGCCACGCAACAACAGGGAGTACAGCTCCCCGAGCCAGCGCAGCGCCCGTAGCGACGACAGCTTGGCCATCGCTACCAGGGCGCCGACCAGCGCCCCGATCATCAGCGCCACCGCGGTCAACAGCAGGGTCATCCCCGCTGCCCGCAGCAGCGCCGGGCCCCAGCCGTGGTCGCTGAAGCCCAGCAGTTCAACAAGCCCCATCGCCCGCACTCCTTGAATGGATGAGGGCCCGGCGGTTGCCGGCGCCCGGTAGCTCACGGGGCGTCAGGGCGTCAGGTCCACCTTGAACCATTTCTCGCTCAGGCGCTTGACCGTGCCGTCGGCGATAGCGTCCTTGAGGGCCGCGTCGAAGCGTGCCTTGAGGTCGGTATCGGCCTGGCGGAAGCCCAGCGCTTCGCCTTCGCCCCAGATGGGCCCGGCGATTTCCGGGCCGGTGTACACCAGGCCTTTGTTGTCGGGCTTGTCCATGGTGGCGTTGAGGAAGGTCACGTCATCGAACACCACGTCGATCCGCTGCGCGGTCAGGTCCAGGATTGCGTCGGCCGACGTGCTGTATTCACGCACGGTGGCGACGTCCTTGAAGTACTGGTCGATAAAGGGCGTATAGACCGTGCCGGAGGCGATGCCGATGGTCTTGCCGTCCAGCGCCTTGCGCAGCGCCTCGATCGCCGGTTTGATCTGCGCCGGGTCAGTGCCCAGGCTGAGTTCGCCGGCCTTGCCAGGCGTGCCGGGCAGCAGGCTTGCGTCCATGGCGGCGAAGCTGGCAGGGGTGCGGGCATAAGGCTGCGAGAAGGCCATGACCTGTTTGCGCTCATCGGTGATGACGATGGCGTCCATCAGCACGTCGAACTTGCCGGCATTGAGGCTGGCGATCATGCCGTCCCAGTTCTGCACCTGGATATCGCATTTGAGCGCCATGCGCTGGCACAGCACCGCCATCAGCTCCGGCTCGAAGCCGCCGAGCTTGCCGCCCGGCAACGTAAGGTTCCAAGGCTCATAACTGCCTTCGGTAGCGATTTTCACGCTGCTCCATTCTTTCGCTTGAGCACCTGCCGAGCTCAGCAGAACTGCCGCAAGCACCACCGTTGCCCAGCGTTTATCGCTTTGTCGCATCGTGTTCATCCTGTGCTGTGATCAGAAAACCGCGCCAACGAAGGCATATACATAGTGATGTATATCCTTGTATGTACAACCTAAGGCAAAGTTGGGGCCAACTCGCCGGCGGGCAGCGCTAGTGCCTGAATTCAGAGGAATTATCGCGATGGAACGCCGCGAAGGCGTTGAGCCTTGGCGCACCGAGTGCCCCGTTTCGACACACTGAAAGGGGAACTGTTACCGGATGTGCACAACTACCGGGCACCGGCCTGGGTCAATGCTCGCCGAGCATTTCCCCGACCTTGGCGGCGAGGTGAGCCATGGCGAATGGCTTGCTCATCACCGCCATGCCGGTTTCAAGGTCGTCGTCGCCGAGGATCGCGTGCTCGGCGAAGCCGGTCACGAACAGCACCTTCAAATCCGGCCGCGCCACCCGTGCCGCATCGGCAACCTGCCGGCCATTCATGCCCCCCGGCAGGCCCACGTCGGTCAACAGCAAGTCGATGCGGTCGTTGGCCTGGAGCAGCTTGAGCCCGGCGGGGCCGTTTTCCGCCTCCAGGGTGTGGTAGCCGGCGTCCACCAGCACTTCCACGATCAACATCCGCACCGTGGCCTCATCGTCGATCACCAGCACGGTTTTACCCGTTCCGGCTTCGATGGTCGGCTCGGCGACGGCCTCGTCCTCCGGCGCGCTGACGCCGGTATGCCGGGGCAGGTAGAGGTTGATGGTGGTCCCTATGCCGACTTGCGAATGCACGCGCACCTGGCCGCCAGACTGGCGCACGAAGCCGTGAACCATTGAAAGGCCCAGGCCGGTGCCCTGGCCGATTGGCTTGGTGGTGAAGAAGGGGTCGAAGATGCGCTCGATGATGTTCTCGGCGATGCCGCTACCAGTGTCGGTCACCGCAATGCGCAGGTATTGCCCTGGCGGCAAGTCGTAGGTCGGCGCGCTGGCCGCGTCGAGCCAAAGGTTGCTGGTTTGCAGGGTGATGCGCCCGCCGCTGGGCATGGCATCGCGGGCGTTGATGGCCAGGTTGAGCAGCGCGCTTTCGAGCTGCGCGGCGTCTATGCAGGCCGGCCAGAGCGCGTCGGCGCCGGCGACCTCTACTTCGATGGCCGGCCCCACGGTGCGGCGGATCAGTTCCTCCATGCCTATCACCAGCTTGTTGACGTCAGTGGGCCGTGGCGCCAGGGTTTGCCGGCGTGAAAACGCCAGCAGCCGCTGGGTGAGGGCGGCGGCCCGCAAGGCTGAGGTTTGCGCGCCCTTGAAGAACCGCTCCAGGCCGTCGGTGCGGCCGCTGGCCAGGCGCTGCTCAACGATCTCCAGGCTGCCGATGATCCCGGCGAGCAGGTTGTTGAAGTCGTGGGCGATGCCCCCGGTCAACTGGCCGACGGCTTCCATTTTCTGTGCCTGGCGCAGCGCCTCGTGGGCTTGGGTCAGTTCCGCGGTGCGCTGGGCGACCCGCTGCTCCAGGGTTTCGTTGACCGTCTGCACCTGCTGGAACAGCCGCGCGTTATCGATGGCGATCGCCGCCTGGGCCGCCAGCGCCACCATCACCCGTTCATGCCGCTCGCTGAACTGCCCCGGTTCCGGATGGCCGAAGAACAGCCCGCCCAGCACTTCGCCGGAGCGTGACACCACCGACACCGCCAGGTAGCTGCGCACCGGCAGGTGACCGCGCGGCATGCCGTGGTCCGGGCCGCGCTGGCCGTAGCGGGGGTCCGCCAGGATGTCGTCGGAACGCACCACGCCTTCGTTACGGAAGGTCGGGGCGAACACCGGTGTGGCCCGCGGGCGGCCAAGTGGGTTGAATTGCTCCCGGTCCGCCCCGGACAGGGTAAACAGCGCCAGGCGTTCGCCGCTTTCATCGAGCACGTTATGGAAGAACGCGCCGAATTTAGCCCCGGTCAGCGCCACCCCGGCGTCGGTCAGGGTCTGCACCACCCGCTCCAGGTCCAGGTCCGCGGCCAGCAGCTTGTTGATCCGGTCGAGGGTTTCCAGGGTGCGGGTTTGTTCGCGCAGGGCTTCCTGCGCCAAGTGTGCTTCGGTGACGTCGAAGCCTTCGCAGAAGATCCCGATCACGCGGTCGGTTTCATCGGTCAGCGGCTCGTAGATGAAGTCCAGGAAGCGCTGCTCGGTCGGCGCGCCTTCGAACGCCAGCTGGATCGGCGTGCGTTTGGCGACGAAGCGCTCGCCGGTGGTATACACCTGGTCCAGCCACTCATAGAAGCCCTGGCCGGCCAGCTCCGGGAACACCTCGCGGATCGGCCGGCCGAGGAAGTCCCGGTTGCCGAACAAGCGCAAATAGGCGCTGTTGACGAAATCGAAGATGTGCTCCGGGCCACGCAGGATGGTCATGAAGCCAGGGGCCTGCTCGAACATCCGCCGCTGGCGCGCCACGTCGGCATCGCGTTGGCGCTCGCGCAGCACCCGTTGGGTGGTCTCGTTGCCCTGATTGAAAATACCGACCACCTCGCCGGCTTCGCCGCGAACCGGGGTCAGGCTGTAATTCCAGTAGGTTTCGGTGACCACGCCCTCGCGGACCATGGGCAGCGCCTGGTCGAAGACGGTCAGGCCTTCCCCGGTTTCCCATACCCGCTGCAGCTGTGGCCCCACGATGTGCCAGATGTCCTGCCAGACGTGTTCGCCGGGCTGGCCCAACGCCGCGGGGTGGCGCTCGCCGGGCACCGGGGCCCAGGCGTCGTTGTACAGCAGGCGGAAGTCCCCAGCCCAATAGATCGCCGTGGGAAAGCTTGAGTTGAGGCAGATGCTCAAGGCCGATTGCAGCGATTGCGGCCAGCCTTGCGGGGCGCCGAGTGGCGTGCTGGACCAGTCGAAGGCGCGGATTCGCGCACCCATGTCGCCGCCGCCGCTGAGAAAGCCCAGGGAGGGCATTTTATCGGTTTCAGTCATCGTACTGCTGCCCATGACACGTCTCGGATCCGCCGGTATCTTGCGGCGCGCAAGTGTAGGGGATAACCCGCCCGCAGGGCAGCGATAACGGATTATCGGCGAGCTGCCCAGCCCTGGCGAGAGGGCCGTTGCAGACGTGAATGTGATCCCAAAAGGATTGTCCAGGGCATGTCAAAGTGACATGATCTGGCCTACAGAACTGCACCGCGCCGAAGGATGTGGGTCGCCATGGCCCGCCAGGTAGGGAAAAAAGGAACAGGTCAAGCAATGCTGTCTAGCCGCCGCGAACTGGGCCGCGATTTCGCCCGCCGAATCTATGGCCCCAGGTCGCTGGGCTGCGCGCTCAGCTTCTTGTTCGTCGCGGCGGTGGCGCTGGGTAATGCCCTCACCAGCGGCTGGATCTGGGCGCTCATGCTGCTCAATGCCTTTGTCTGGCCCAGCCTCGCTTACCGCCTGGGCCGGGCCAGCGCCGACCCATATGTCACTGAGCGCCGCAGCCTGTTGCTCGATGCCTTGTTCGCTGGCCTCTGGGTTGGTCAGATGGCGCTCAACCTGCTGCCCTCGGTGCTGTTGCTCGCCATGGTCAGCCTGAACGCGGTGGCCGCGGGCGGCTGGCGGCTGGTGCGGGCCAGCGTGGTGCTGCAAGCCGTAGGGGTGCTGGCGGCGCTGAGCCTTACCGGCTTTGCGATCGCTCCGCAAACCGGCCAGCTGCAATTGCTCGCCTGCCTACCTATGCTGGTGGCCTATCCGCTGGCCGTGGGCGGCGCCAGCTATCGGCTGGCCGTTCAATTGGCGGTGCATAAAAAAGCGTTCAAGCTCATCAGCACCCTGGACGGCATGACCAGCCTGCTGCACCACGCCGCCTGGATGGAGCGCCTGCGCGAGACCTTCCAGGCGTGCCGCGCAGGCCAACAGGCAGCGATCCTGGCCCTGCTGGACATCGACGACTTCAAGGTCATCAATGACAGCCACGGCCACCTGGTGGGTGACGCGATCATTGCCCGCCTGGCCAACCTGCTACGCGCCGGCTTAGGCCCATGGGCGGTGCCCGGGCGCTACGGTGGCGATGAATTCTGCGTGATCCTGTTCGACGTGAGCGTGACCCAGGCCTATGAGCAGCTCAACGACATCCGCAAGCGCTTCAGCGAGTGGACCGATGGTGCGCCGTCCGCGGCGCAAGCCAGCCTGAGCATTGGCCTGGTGCCCTATTCACGCAAATACAGCTGTGAGCGGGACTGGCTGCAAGCAGCGGACGAAGCACTCTACCGGGCCAAGAACAGTGGCAAGAATCGGCTCTGGCTACAGGAGTTGCCCGTAGGCTGAGGCTCTGCAAGCCAACAGCCGCCCATGCCCCAAGGCTCGGGGACTGCGCTCACCCGAACAACTCAGCGATCACCCGCTCGCCCAGCGCCGGCCCGACACTCATCCCCAGGCCGGTGTGCATCAGCACCGCGGTCACCCCTGGCGCGGCGCGGGTAATGCTGAAGGGGCCAGGGCCACGGCAGCCGTACACCCCTTGCCAGCGCTCCAGCACTTCCAGTTCGCCGCCGAGGGTGTGTTGCGCCAGGTCGATCAGCACCTGATCTACCGCTTCGGCATTGAAGGGCGAGGCATCGCTGCCATAGGCATGGGAATCGCCGATGATCAGCTCGCCATGGGGTGTGGGGCTGATCAGCAGATGCACGCCCCAGCGCTCCAGCTCCGGTTGTTCGCGGCGGATCTGCTCACGGATCGCCTCGGCCTCGGGCAGGTCGGCGTAGGCGCCGTAATGCACACAGCTCAGGCCAGTGAGCACCGCGTGGCGCAATTCCAGCGGCTGGCGCAGGCGCGCTCGGAGCATTTGCAGTTGACACACCTGCGGTTCGAGCGCGGCCAAGGGGCCGGCGAGCAGTGTCTGGTAATCATGGCCTGAGCACACCACCACCTGGGCGGCGTCGAACCGGCCACGGGTGGTCAGCACGTGCCCGGGCGTGACGTCGCGCACCAAGGTGGAAAAGTGGAAGCGCACATCCAGCTGCGTAGCCAGGTAGTCGACGATCTGCGGCAAGGCCTCGCGTGAATACAGTTGCTGGTCGTCCAGCCCATGCAGCGCCGCCCGGTGATGGGCGAAGCGGCCGCCGTACAGCTCAGTCAGGGCGGCCCCACGCAGCAGTTCACTGCGGTAGCCCAGGGCCTGCCCCCGCCCGGCGCAGAAGGCTACGAGCAGGGCTTCCTCGGCCTCGGTGCGGGCGAACAGCAACGAGCCCTCCTGGCGAAGGCTCAAGCCGGCTGCCTGAGCCAGCGCCACCCACAGCTGGCGAGCTTCGCGGGCCAGCTCCAGCATTGGCCCGGGGGCCTGGCCGCTCACCAGGGCCTGGCCAAAGTTGCGCACCGAGGCCCCCAGCGGGGTATGGCTGCGTTCGAACACGGTCACCCGCAGGCCGCGGCGGGCGGCGGCCCACGCGTGCGCCAGGCCGAGGATACCGGCGCCGACGATTATCAGATCGCTGTGTGTTTCAGTCATGGCGGGCTCCTTGTGCCTATTGCGGCAGGGGTTCGGACTTACCGTCGTAACGCTTGCGCCATTCGGCGAGGACGCGCGCTCGGTTGCCCGAGGCCCAGGCGAAGTCGTTCTTCATCAGCCGTTGTTCGTAGTCTGCCGGCAATTCGGCGAAGGGCGCGGCCTGGCCGGGCTGTGCCAGCACGGCGAAGTTTTCTCGGTACAAGGCCATGGCGGCGGGGCTGGCGGAGAAGTCAGCCAGCTTGCGCGCCGCGTCCAGCTTCGGCGTGCCCTTGATGATGCCGGTGGCTTCGATCTCCCAACCCAGGCCCTCGCTCGGTAACACCACGTCCAGCGGCGCCCCTTTGCGCTTGAGCTGCACGGCGGGGTATTCGAACGAGATGCCGATCGGGAACTCCCCGGCCGCCGCCTGCTTGCAGGGCTTGGACCCGGAATGGGTGTACTGGCCGATGTTCTGGTGCAGCTGGTCCATGTAGGCCCAGCCTTGAGCCTCGCCGAAGTGCTGCAGCCAGGCGCTGACGTCCAGGTAGCCGGTGCCGGACGACGCCGGGTTGGGCATCACGATCTTGCCCTTGTACACCGGCTTGGTCAGGTCGGCCCAACTGGTGGGGCGCGGCAGCCCCTGCTTTGCAGCCTCTATGGTGTTGAAGCAGATGGCCGCGGCCCACACGTCCATGCCCACCCACGCCGGTGGCGTGGCGGCGTCGCGGTAGCGAGGGCCGATCTGCGCCAGGTTCGCCGGCGCGTAGGGTTGCAACAATCCCTGCTGCTCGAGGATGGCCAGGCTGGACCCGGCCAGCCCCCACACCACGTCGGCCTGGGGGTTGGCTTTCTCGGCCAGCAGCTTGGCGGTGACGATGCCGGTGGAGTCGCGCACCCATTTGATCGTGATGCCCGGGTTCTGCTGTTCGAACGCGGCTTGGTAAGGCTTTAACTGCTCTACCTCGAGCGCGGTGTAAACCGTCAGTTCAGTGTCGGCATGGGCGTGGGCAGTGAGTGCAAGCAACAGCGAGGCGGCCAGTGCGGCAGGTTTGAACATGGTGAGCTCCGATCGTGGCATTCAAGAGGTAGGGGCTTAGCCGGCGCTGGGGGTTTCGCCCCGGGCCAGGCGGGCGTTGATGGCGTCGATGATCGGCGGCAGCTCGGCAATGGTGTCGATCAGGTAGTGCGGGCGGCAGCTGGCGAGTTCGCCATCGATGCGCTGGCGGTGGGCGGCGCGCTCGCTGCGGGCCAGTGCCTGGTAACGCTCCCAGCTCAGCCCCAGGGTGTTGCCGGAAAAGCGCAGTGCGACGGTCCACATGCCGGCATGGCGGCCTTCGAGCAAGCCCGGCGCGGTGTCGTCGACTTTCACGCAGGCAGCGACATCATCCAGCCGCAGGGCGATCACATTCGCCAGGGCCTGGGCCGGCGAGGGCCGACCGCGCGGCACCTCGTCGCTCGCCACCACGTGGTCTGGCTGATAGCCGGCGGCGCTGGCCAGGGCTTGCACCTTATTCATCACTGCCCGTGGGTAGCCGGAGCAGCTGCCGATCTTCAGGCCCCGCTCGCGCAGGGCAGCGATCGCCTCCAGCGCGCCGGGGATCAACGCTGAGTGCTCGCCGACCTTCTCGAGCTGCAAGGGCATGAAGCGCTCATAGAGCAGGGTCACGTCGTCATCGGTGGGCGCGCGGCCGAAGCGTCGCTGGAAGCGCTCCGCCACGGCAGGCTCGTCGCACAGTGCGCGAATGTGCGCCCATTTCCCCACCCCCATCGGGCCACGCGCTTCCTCTAGGGTCAGGGCCAGGTCGAAGCTGGCGAAGGCCTCCACGAAGATGCGCGTGGGCGCGAAAGAGCCAAAATCCACCACGGTGCCGGCCCAGTCGAGGATCGCGGCTTGCAGGCGGGTGGGGGGCTGATAGGTCATCGGTAAGCTCCAGTGAAGGTACAGGGCAAGGTTGGGAGTCAATGGGGCGCCGTGCGCCAGGCCTGAGCGCGGTGCAGGGCCCGGTTGGCGAGGGCGGCGAGCAGCAGCGAGGCCAGGGCGCAGGTGAGCAGGATCAGCGAGCCCATGGCGGCGGCGCCGCCCACGTTGCCGGCGTCGTCCAGGTTGAGCACGGCGATGGCCGCCAGCATGCTGTTGGGGCTGTAGAGGAAGATCACCGCCGAGACGGTGGTCATCGCCGACACGAACAGGTAGCGGAACACGTCCAGCAAGGCCGGCAGGCTCAACGGTAGGGTGACCCGCAGGAAGTGCCGCAGCAGTGGCACCTTCAGCGACACCGCGGCGGCCTCGAATTCACCGTCGAGCTGGCGCAGGGCGGCGCTGGCGGTCAGTTGCGCCGTGGTGAGAAAGTGCGCCAGGGTGCACACCGCCAACAGCGTAAGGCTGCCGTACAGCCCATGCAGCGGGTTGCCCGGCGCGTTGAAGAAAAACACATAGCCCAGCCCCAGCACCAAGCCAGGCACCGCCATGGGAATGAACAGCAACAGGCGGATGGCCTGGATCACAGCGGTTTGCCGGGTTTTCTCCAGCAGGCAAGCGCCGAAGAACACCAGGGCAACGCCGCCGCTGGCGGTGCCCAGGGCCATCAACAGGCTGTTGCGATACGGTTGCCAGCCGCCGGGCAGGTCCGAGAACTGGTAGTGCTGCAGCGACAGCGACAGGTCATAAGGCCAGAAGCGTGCCAGCGAGGCGAAGATCGCCATGCCGAACACCCCGAGCAACGCCCCGCCCACCAACGCCACCAGCAGCAGGTAGGCGCGGTCCCGCCCGGCCGAAGGGTGGGCTTGCCAGGCTTGCGCCCGGCCGCTGACGGCGCCCCGCTGCCGCCGCCGCAGCCATAGGTCCACGGTGAAGCTCAACAGTGCCGGCAACAGCAGCACCAGCCCTACCAGCGCGCCGCGGCCAAACTGCTGCTGGCCCACCACCGCTTTGTAGGCTTCCAGCGCCAGCACCTGATAGTCGCCGCCCACCACCACCGGCACGCCGAAGTCTGTGATGCACAGGGTGAACACCAGGCAGCCCGCGGCGAACAAGCCCTGGCGCGACGCCGGCCAGGTGATGGTGCGGAACGCCCGCCAGGGCGAGGCGCCCATGCTGGCGGCGGCATCGAACAGGCGGGCATCGGCCAGGGCCAGCGTGGACAGAAGCACCATCAGCGCGTGGGGGAAGCAATAGATCGCCTGGCCCAGCACGATCCCCCAAAAGCCATAGAGATTGCCCGGTAGCCAAGCGCGCAGCAGGCCCTGGTTACCGAACAGATAGATCAGTGCGATCCCCGGCAACATCGACGGCGCCAGCAGAGGCAGCAGAGACAACCCACGCCACAGGCGCTTGCCGGGAATGCAGGTGCGTTGCAGCGCATAGGCAAAGCCATAGGCCAGTGGCAGCACGATAGCGACCACCGCCATTGCGCTGGCCAAGCTGTTGCCCAGCAGCCAGCGGAAGTTCGCGCTGCCCAGCAGCTCCAGTGCTGCTTTGGCGCCGCCGCCCTGGCCGGGCGCGTCGCTCAGGCCGCGCCAGAGCATGGCACTGAGCGGCAGCAACAGGGTGAGCACCAGCCAGGCCAGCAGCAGGCCCAGGCCGCCACCGACCAGCAGCCGATCACCCAGGTTGCCGGGCTTGTGCATTTTCGAAGTCGTGCCGCGCAGCGGCATCACCCGTTCCATCAGGCGAACACCTGCAAGTGGCGGGGTGGCAGCGCAACCCACAGTGGCCCCTGGCGCAGTGCCGAAACCCCTTGGGCCGGCACCTCCGCTTGCAAGCGGTGGCCGGGCAGTTCGTTCAGCTCCAGGGCCAGGCGGCAGCGATTGCCGAGGAAGGTCACCCCTTGCAGGCGAGCGCAGAACAGGTTGTCTTCATGCACCAGGGGGTTTACCACCAGCGCCTCGGGGCGGCAGAACAAACGGCCACGGCTGTGCTCGGGGCGGGCGGGCAGGCGCAGGTCCAGGTCGCCTACCCGGGCGTGATCGCCTTCGCGCTGGAACGGCAGCCAGTTGCCCTGGCCGAAAAAGCGCGCTACGAAGGGTGTGGCCGGTGCTTGGTAGAGCTGCTCGGCGGTGCCGAATTGCTCCACCCGCCCTTGGTGCAGGACGGCGATTCGGTCTGCCATCATCATGGCTTCGTCTTGGTTGTGGGTCACCATCAAGGTGGTGACCCCCAGCTGTTGCTGGAGCTGGCGCAGCTCGCCACACAGGTGCTCGCGCACCTGGGCATCCAGCGCAGACATCGGCTCGTCCAGCAACAGCAGTTGTGGGCTCGGCGCCAGTGCCCGCGCCAGCGCCACCCGTTGCTGCTGGCCGCCGGACAGCTGCCCGGGAAACCGCCGCTCGGCGCCGGCCAGGCCCACCAGGTCGAGCATTTGCGCCACCCGTGCGCGTATCGCGTGCCGCCCTTGGCCGGCCAGGCCATAGGCAATGTTCTCGGCCACGGTCAGGTTGGGAAACAGCGCGTAGCTTTGGAACACGATGCCGTAGTCCCGCGCCTGTGGCGGCAGCGTGGACACGTCGCGCTCCCCGAAGCGGATCTGCCCGGCATCCTGGCGCTCCAGGCCAGCCAGGCACCGCAGCAGGGTGGTTTTGCCGCAGCCCGAAGGGCCTAGCAGGCAAACGAGTTCGCCAGGGCGCACCTCCAATGAAACGCCATCCAGCGCCTTGAAGGCGCCGAACGCTTTATGCAGGTTGCCGATATGCAAACTCACCGTGCCCATGATCTGGCCTCGTGTAGGAAGACGAGGCCCATGGTGGGCGTGCTCTGCTAACGCTTGATGGCAGTTAGCGCAAAAGCGGCGATGGCGGTATCGGTGTTTTTATGAAGCGCGCTCGCGCGCTATCGCCAACAACGCTGCCGGTAACCGTGCCTGGCGGCGGTCGCGCAGGCAGTAGAGGTATTCGCAGATCAACGGCGCGCCCTCCAAGGTAATCACGCGCAAATCTGGGTTGTCTGGCACCTCGTGGCGGGCGATTACACTGACGCCCAGGTTCTGCAGTACCGCCTCGCGGATCGACTCCCGGCTGCCGATTTCCAGCACCGCGCCGGGGCTCACCCCGGCCGCCAGCAGCATCTGTTCGGTAAGCACGCGGGTGGTCGAGCCCACCTCGCGCATCAGCAGGCACTGCCCGGCCAGCGCGGCTGGGGCCAGCGATGCGTGAGCCGCCAGCGGATGGCTGCGGTGCACTGCCAGCACCAACGGGTCATGGCCGAGCACCAGGCGGGTGAAGCGGCTGTCTTCTTCTAATTGCGAGGATGCGGCCAGGTCCACCCGATGCTCTTCCAGGGCCTCGATGACCTGCTGCGAATTGCCGATTTCCAGGCTCACCTGCACGTGCGGGTGACGCTCACGCAGGCGCTTGACCAGGCCGAGCACATAGTAAGGGGCCGTTGCCCCAAGGCGCAGGCTGCCCTGGACCTGCCCGCTGTTGCGCAGATGAAACTCGATATCGGCTTCCTGCCGCAGCAGCTCCATGACCATCGGCAACAGCCGCGCACCTTCCTCGCTCACCACCAACCGCCGCCCGCCGCGGTAGAACAGCTCGATCCCGTACTGCGCCTCCAGGCTGCGGATCTGCGTGGTCACCGTGGGCTGGCTCAGGCCCAGCTTCTTCGCCGCCTGGGTGATGCTGCCCAGGCGGGCAACCATGTAAAAGGCCTTTAACTCAGAGGCAAGCATGCGAAGGGCTCGGGGTGGGGAGGCGAAGGCGAGGGTAGCAGAAGGGCTGGGGGCCGAAGAGCCCATTGCGCCGCCGTGCGTTTAGTTTGTTGCCATTGCCGCAACGCTTCACCCGCTGAGCGCGCGCTCGGCGCATGTTTTTCTTAGCCCCGTGTACGCTCGCCCTGTTTGACCATCCACCGAACCAGAGCCGCCACCGACACCTGATGCTGGCGAATGCGGCCTGCGCTGCCTCCTCCGGCCGAGTACAGCTCGACGTAACGGCTGAGCACCACATGGTGGCCATCGCCAGCTAAGCGCAGGTCGATCTCGTGGCAATGCAGGCAGGTTCGCGACAGCGTTTTCAGTTTGCGCCGCAGTGTCAGCGCACCAGGGCGGCTCATGGGTTTGATTCCTCAGGGCAATGCACAGGTGCTTGGCCAAGCCGGCCTTGTTTTCCTTCGAGCACGAATCGGGCGCGCCGCTGCGCCACGGCATCGCGCAGCGCCTGGTAATAATCGGGTTGCCTGCGCAGCTCATCCGTTAGCGGCAGCCGCCCGGCGCGGCCGTCCACCACACCGCCCACGGTGTCGATCGTGCTCAGTGTGTCTACCGTGTTGCTATTGCTGCCCAAGGGGTCGACGGCGAAGCCAAGCAACTTTCCGGCGGCATCTCTTAGGTTGGAAGTACCGAGCAAAGGCAGCTCGAGAATCGGCCCGTTGGCGATATTCCAAACCCCAAAAGTCTGGCCGAAGTCCGCCTTGTGCCGTTCGATGCCCAGTTTCCCGGAAACATCGATCAAACCGACGATACCCACCGTAGAGTTTATGACGAACCGGCCAAGGGTATTGGCCGAGCGCCGGGGGTTGCCTTGTAATAAGTCATTGATAAAGGTGCTGGGCTCGCCAAAGTTGGCCACGAAGTTATGGACGCCCGTTTGGAAGAACTGCGGAAGATGCAGGTAACCGCGCGCAACGGGCGCCAATGCATAATCATCCACCGTTCGGTTGAAGGCGAAAACGCTTCGGTTGATCGGCAGCGCAGGATCATCAGCGCTATAGCTGGCAGGCCCGCACGCCTGGGGGGCATCCACGGGCGTGCTTGCGCAACCGCTTGCTAATACGGCCGCGAGCGCCACGGCGGCGAGGCGAGCGACAGGCGAGGCAACTTTGATAACGGGCATCGGGATATCTCGGCAAGAAGTTTTGGCGATGTTGTCCGCACTTCTTTGCTCTGGGATGTCCTGTTTATTGCACAGCGGTAGCTTTATTGCCAAGTTGAAATATATGACGCTTCGCCAAAATGAATTTAAGATGCGGCCCTGTACCTCTTTCGATAGCGTGCCTCCGTGAGCCACTTGTTACTTGTAGACGATGATCTCGAAGTCCTCGCGCTCTTGCAGAAATTCCTTGCGCAACATGGGTATACCGTTGAAGTAGCGACAGACGGCCCGTCCATGTGGCAGGCCATGCAACGGCAAGCGCCAGAGCTGGTGATCCTGGATGTCATGCTGCCCGGGGAAAGTGGCCTGAGCTTGTGCCAGCGGCTGCGCGCTCAGCACACCGGCGGGGTGATCATGCTGACCGCCATGGGCGAACTCAGTGATCGGGTGGTGGGCCTGGAGCTGGGAGCGGACGATTATCTGGCCAAGCCCTTCGATGCCCGCGAACTCCTCGCCAGGGTGCGTGCGGTGCTGCGGCGCACGGGCCATGGCAGGGTGGCCGTGGCGGATTCGTCGCGCTTGGTCCTGGCGTTCGCGGGGTGGCAGCTCGATGTGGCCCGGCGGGAACTGAGGTCGCCGGAGGGCGTGATGATCCCGCTCTCTGCCGGTGAGTTCGAATTGCTGTTGGTGTTTGCCGAACATCCTCGGCGCATCCTCACCCGGCAGCAGTTGCTCGACCTGGCGCGCGGCCAGGCTTACGACGCTTTCGATCGAAGCGTGGACGTACAGGTCAGCCGCTTGCGCCGCAAGCTGGAGGTGGAGGCGAGCAGTGAACCGATGATCCGCACCATTCGCAACGGCGGTTACCTCTTCAGCCCACAGGTGGTGCGCCTTTGAGCTTGTTCGGCTGGGCGCGCGCCGCCCTGCGTGGGCCCCGCGATACGGTGGCGCGGTGGATCGCCCTGACTACCATCGTCGCCATGCTGGCGTCGTTGGCCCTCAATGGGCTATTCAGCTTGCTGGCCGGCGTATGGGCCAGCCCGCCACTGCTGGAGACTGGCCTGATGGAGCGGGTGGCCGCGGTCACCCGGATCATCGAGTCAGTGGCGCCCGAGCAACGCCCGGGTATCGCCAGGGCAGCCAGCGATCCGACCTTCAACACCCAGTGGTGGCGCCGGCACGAGGACGCCGCCCTACCCGTGATCGACGATCCGGCCTTTCGCGGCGGAGAACGCTTGCTGCGCCAGCTTTTGCACAAGCCCGAGGCCCAGATAGAAGCCTATGAGCCGAGCGACTGGCCGGCTGCGCTGCCCGGCGGGCGCTACGCGGTGATGATCGAGCTGGGGGACGGCTCCTGGGTGAGCTTCTCTGTGCCTACCCGCAGCTGGGGGCTGGGTGAGCTGCCGCGCAACCTCATCATGATCGCGCTGATCGTTCTATCCACCTGCGCCGTGGCACTGGTGGCGACCCGGCACTTGGCAACGCCCCTGGAGCGCTTCGCCGAAGGCGCCAGGCGCTTTGGCACGGATTTCCGCGCGCCCGCGATCCCCGTGGTCGGGCCGCACGAGATCCGCCAGGCGATCATTGCGTTCAATGCCATGCAAGCTCAGCTACGGCATTTTCTAGAGGATCGCACCCAGATGCTCGCCGCTATCTCCCATGACCTGAGGTCGCCGCTGACCCGCATGCGCCTGCGCGGCGAGTTCATCGAGGATGCGCAGCAGCAGTCCAAGTTATTCCGGGACGTGGACGAGATGCAGGCCATGGTGAACTGCGCGCTGGAGTTCTTCCGCGACGATGCCCGCCTTGAACAGGCCACCGCGTTCGACCTTGCCGAGCTGCTGCATACCGTGGTCGACGATTTCAAGGATGCGGGGGCTCAGGTGTCGTTCACCGGCATTAGCCGTTTCGCCTACGTAGGCCGGCCGATAGGCATTAAACGCGCGTTGACCAACCTGATCGAAAACGCCGTCAAATATGGGAGTGCCCCGAGTGTTCACATGCAGCCAAAAGGTGAATGGGTGCAGATCCGCGTGCTGGACCGAGGCCCCGGGATAGCCCCGGAGCACCACGAAAAAGTGTTCGCCCCCTTCTACCGCCTCGAAGCGTCACGAAACAAGAACACCGGTGGCGTGGGCCTTGGCTTGCCAGCAGCGCGGGCCACGGTGCTGGAGCACGGCGGCACCATCACCCTGGCGAACCGCCGCGGTGGCGGGTTGGCGATCACGGTGCTGCTGCCCTTGGGCCAGGCGTTTGCGGGTTGAGGGCCCGATTGCATGGCCCAACGCGCCAGTGAACGGCATTGCGCCGTCCCGCCTTCAGCCGGCACGTTCAAACAATGCAGTGGAGGTCACACGTGGTTTTTATCTCAGCGGCACTGAGCAACATTCGCGGTGTGGAACACGGCTTTGGCACCCTCGACGATAAAACGCGGCCGCCGGACCTGCTGTATCCGGACCAACAGCACGGCGCCGGTATCGTCGAGGCGCAGGGCAACGAAATGGCCAAGGCAATGAAGGCCGATGCGCTATTCACCCGGTCTACGAGAGCAATTGGTGTAATCACCGCGGATTGCCTTCCTCTGCTGGTGGCCTCCACGCAGGTGCCGTTCGTGGCCACGATCCATGCCGGCTGGAAGGGCCTTGTCGCGGGGTGCATCAGTAACTCCATACGGGCTTTCGTTGGCGCCGGGATCGACACCCAGGCCCTCAGGTTTGCCCTGGGCCCCAGCATAGGCAGCTGTTGCTATGAAGTGAGCCTGTCGCTTCTACGAACGATCGAAGCGGCCCACGGCCACATTTGGGAAGGCCGCGAAGTGCCCTGGTCCTGGGCCCAGCCGGCCCCTGCCATGCGCCCCCACTTGCAGCCCGCGGCACCCCACGGTGGGGATGCCTGGTTGGACCTGCGCACCTACTGCCAAGACCTGTTGATGTTCGAAGGCATCGCCCGGTCGCAGATAGACGGTTGCGCCCCTTGCACTTATTGCTCCACGCCTACGCTAGGGAGCTACCGCAGGCGGCAACAAAGGGCTGAAGGCAAGGCGTTCCAGTATTCGTGGATCAGGCTGACGGGAGCCCGCTGACTGCACAAAAGAAGCTGCCATCGCCGCTGCACCACGGCCAGCCCCGGCGGGCATGGCTGGTATGCCCGCCATCGCCGCTGCGCCTGTTACGGCATCAGCACCGTATCGATCACATGAACCACGCCATTGGACTGCATCACGTCTGCGATGGTGACTGCGGCCTTGCCGCCCTTGGCGTCCATCACCCAAAGCTTGCCGTCGTGGACCATGACGGTCAGCGTTTCCCCCTGGACGGTTTTCAGCTCGGTTTTGCCGCCATGCATCTTGGCGTCCGCCATCAACTGTTGGGCGCTGAGGGCGCCTGGAACAACGTGGTAGGTCAGGATTTTGGTCAGGTCGGCTTTGTGCTCCGGTTTCACCAGGGTATCGACGGTGCCGGCGGGCAGTTTGGCGAAGGCTTCATTGGTGGGCGCAAATACCGTGAAGGGGCCCTTGCCGTTGAGGGTGTCTACCAGGTCGGCGGCTTTGACCGCTGCCACCAGCGTCGTATGGTCCTTTGAATGGCTGGCGTTCTCGACGATGGTCTTGTCCGGGTACATCGGCGCGCCGCCGACCATGGGTGGGCTGGCAGCAAGGCTGGGCAGTGAAACAAGGCAGAGGGCAGCCAGGCAGGCCGCTGCGATGCGCTGAACGAAGTTAAGCATGATACGTCTCCTCGGTTCTTGGGCCCTTCGGATGAAGGTGCGCAATATACGGAGCAGCGCAGCAAGCGGATGCATCACAACGACGATATTTTTCCCTTGGCGATGACCGGGCCGGTCGGCTGGCCGGTAGGAGAGCCCTTGACCGGCTCCAGGGAAACGGCAAGTACTGCGCCGTCGGCCAGTGTGGCGGCCAACTCGGAGGGCACCGGCAAGACGGCGGCGGCATTCGCTGGCAGCAAGCCGAGCGAATGAGGCTTGCCGTCGCCAGCGATCACCCAGGCCTGGGCACTGTGGCCCTGCCAGAAAGCGCTTCGAGTAGGAACGAACAGTACGCTTCGGCCCCCGGGCTGGACCGTCGCGGCGAACAGCACGTCGCCGTCGCTTTGCTCCAGGCGGGCCAGCGTGGCCGTCGCGGTTTGTGGTTCCCCCTGCGGCTGCATAAGGGTGAACACGGCCGCGAGCAAACCGATGGCCAGCGCAGCGGTGGACCACCGCCAGAACCCGAGGCGGTACCACCAGCCTGAGCGTTCCTGCCGTAGGGGAGTATCGCCCGGGAACAGTTGCGCTTCGATCGCCTGCCAGACATGCGGCGGCGGGCTAGCCGCAGGCACCTGGTTGAGCCAATCGGCAAAGTGGTCCTCCCAGGCAGCGATGGCCGCCTGAACAACCGGGTCCCGGGTAGCCATCGCCGCGACCTGATCGCGCTCTTCACGGGTCAATACACCCAGCACGTATTCGGCGATCAATCGATCGTGATCGTCGGCTGGCGGCAAATCATGTTCATTCATAAGCCGAGGCACACCCGCAGTCGAAGCAGCCCGCGACGAATCCAGCTCTTCATCGTGCCCAGCGGGATGCTGTGGCGCTCGGCCAGCTCAGCGTAGGAATAGCCTTCGAAAAAGGCCACGCGGATATAACGCTGCAGGTCCGCTTCCAAGGTGCCAAGGCAGCGTTCGATGGCAGCTCCCTGACAGTCGCGCTCCACCGTGTCCAGAACCGTGTCCTGTGTGGGCCATTGGTCGACAGCATCGAGCGGCTCATGGCGGAGGCGGGCGCGGCGCCTGTCGATTGCCTTGTGACGAGCCATGGCCGCCAGCCAGGTGCAGGCACTGGAAAGCCCCGGATCGAAGCTGGAGGCTTTGAGCCATACGCTGGTGTAGGTTTCTTGGAGGACTTCTTCGGCCTCGGCGCGGTTGTTCAGGTAGTAGAGGCAGATGCCGAACAGCTTGGCCGAGGTGTCGCGGTACAGGGCCTCGAAGGCCAAGCGGCTGCCGGTGCCACACGCCAGCAGAAGCACAGTTTGCGCCGAGGCTTGGGATTCCCCGGCGTGGCTGCCTGCAACGTTCGTTCTGATGGGCAAGTGGCTTTCTCCTCGGGCGCGCTCAACAACTGTAGCCTGCTTTGCCCAGCGCACCTGTGGGCCCGGCGTATTTCCCCGGCGCTCGGGGTCAGGGGTTGCAATGCTGAACCGATCACCCGGCGCCGGCCCCCACCCCGGGCAACGTAAACAAGAACAAATGCTCGCCACCGCGCCCGGTGTGGGTGTGCAAGGCGCCACCGTGGGCGTTGATGATCGAGAAGCAGATGGCCAGGCCCATGCCCATGCCGCTGGCCTTGGTGCTGTAGAACGCCTGGAACACCTTGTCGGCTTGTTCGGGAGGGATGCCGGGGCCGGTATCTTCGATCATCACCAGCACACCGCCGGGCACCGGTTCGCTGCTCACGGTCAGGCGCCGCTGGGGCGGCGGCAAAGCTTGCATGGCGTCTACGGCGTTGTTCACCAGGTTAAGCACCACCTGTTGCAGTTGTACGGCGTCGGCCTGCACTTCGCCCGGCGCGCCGAGCCGCAGGCTCAGGGCCACCTGGCGGTCGTCGATGTCGGCCTGGGTCAGCGCCAGCACCCGTTGGATCAGTGGGTCCAGGGCCAGCGGCTTGTGTTCCGGTGGCGCCTGGCGGGCGAGGGCACGAATGGCGGTGACGATGTCCGCCGCGCGTTGGGCCTGGCCCTTGATGTCACGCAGGCCCTCGCTCGCTTCGAGGATTTCCGGTTCCGGCCGTTGCAGCCAGCGCAGGCTGGCGCCGGCGTTGGTGAGGATGGACAGCAACGGCTGGTTGATTTCGTGGGCGATGGAGGCGGCCAGTTCGCCGAGGATGGTCGCCTGGGCGGTGCGGTTGAGCTCGCTGCGGGCGGCGCGCAGGGCGGTTTCGGTGTGCCGGCGCTCGCTGATGTCCGAAATGATCCCGAGGAAGCCCTCATCGCCGTCTGGCTCGGCGACCACCTCCAGATAATGCCAATGCCCGTCCACCGGCGTGCTGCGAAACTCCAGGCGGAAGGCCTGATGCTGCTCGATCGCCTTGGCCAGGCGGTTGCTGAAGCGATGGCGGTCGTCCGGGTGGACCAGCAGTTCCGGCGCAGCCAGGTAGCGGGGGTCGCTGCACGGCGGTAGCGCGAGTTCCTCGAGCAGGCGCGGCGACCAGAAGCCACTGGCGTGGGGGTCCTTCCAGCTGAAGGTGGCGTAGCGGCTGACCTGCTGGCCGATGGCAAGCAGCGCCTGGGAGCGCTCCAGGGTGGTTTCGCTTTCGCGGCGACGTTGGTTCTCCTCCACCAGGGTGGCGTAGAGCGTGGCCGTGCTCAGAGAGATCGCCGCCTGTGCGGCCAGCCATTCCAGCACCTCTACCCGCGGTGGCGCGAACACTTCGGCGGTGAAGGGGTTTTCCAGGTAGAGCACGCCGATCACGGCGTTCTGCTTGAGCAGGGGCACGCACACCGCCGAGCCATTTTCCAGGCGGCCCAGGTAGAGGTCGTCGGCATAGCGGCGCAGTTGTTCCGGGCTGTTGATCACCAGCGAGGCGCGGCTGCGCACGCAGTCATGGATCAGGCTCAACGGCAGCCCGGCAGGCGAGGGCGCCACTTGGCACAACTGCACGTTCACACCGTCGAGGCCCGCATGTGCCGTGGCCCGTACCTCGAGGGCGTCGTCACTGGCCACCAACAGCAGCGCGGCATGGGTGGCGCCGGCATACATGACGGTGGTGGCCAGCAGGGTCTTCACCAGCGAGTCCAGCTCGATTTCGCGCGATAGCGCCTGGCACGCGCGGGTGATGGACATCACGTCCAGCTGCTGGCTGGTCGCCAACGGCGGGTGCCCGCCGGCGGAGCGGTCGGCTTCCAGCAGAAACGGGTGTTCGGCCTCCAGCTGCTCGGCCAGCACCATGGCGCCCCAGCGCCGCCAGGCATCGCGAGCCTGGCGCCAGTGATGGCGGGCAGAAACGCTCAGCCCGGCGCTGTGATGGCAGCGCGCGGCCAGCTCATGCGCCAGGCCTTGGATATGAATGGCGCCGCACTGCGCCGCCTTGGCGATGGTCGCCTCGTAGCCTTGCAGCGCGCCCAGGGTGTCGCCGCGCACCCGGCACACCTCCGCCTCGGCCAGGGCCAGGCGGTCGGCGAAGTATTTGGGGTTGAGCGTCGCCCACAGGCGCAGGTGCCGCATGGGTTGTTCGTAATCCTGCGGGGCCTGGGTCAGGGTTTGCAGCGCCGCGCGGTTGAGCACGCTGAACAGCGCCAGGTCGATCAGGTGGATCTGCGCGGGCACTGCCCAGGCCAACGCCCAGGCGGCGTCGAGGCGCCGGGCCGCCTCCTCCAGGGAGCCCTCGAGGAACTGGAACAGGCCCTCGAACAGCTCCCACCAGAACCGCAGCGGCCCCATGCTGCTTTCGCTGACCCGCCGCGCCAGTTCGCCGCGCTCAGGGATCGGCACCGCGGCGTCGATGTCCCCTGCCAGGCGGCGGATGTACAGCGCCTGGGTGTGCAGAATGCTTTGCGCGTCCACGTATTCCAGGTTGCCCGCCATGATCAGGCCGCTGTCGATCTGCCGCAGCATCCGCTCGATGGGGGCACCCAGTACCAGCAGGTCCGAGACGATATGGTTGTTGGAAAAGCAGGCAAGGCTCGGGCTGCCGAGCGCCAGGCTGGCCCGATAGGCTTGCTCGGCGCACTCCAGGGCGAAGGGCAAGGGCTGCGTCCATACGCTGACCTGGTCCAGGGCAATCAACGCCGACACCCGGCCGCTGGCATACCGCGGCTGCTCGGTCAGGGTCACGGCGCAGCGGGTGAAGTCCAGGCCCAGCGCGTAGGCCTCGAAGCGGTGCGCACTGGCCACGCCAAGCCAGGCAAGGCCAGGCACGCTCGCTGGGCTCATGCCATGGGCCAAGGTCAGCCGGGCGATCTGGCAGGCGGTGACCAGCAGCAGCTGTGGCGCGATGAAAGAACCGGGGATCATCAGGCTGGCCAGCAGCTCGACGATGGCCTCCACTTGCGGGTCCGCGGTGGGCCGCAGGTTGAGAAAGACACTGGGCGGCCGCCCGGCCAGGTCGCCGAGCAAGGCTTCCCAGGCTTGCTCGGCCTGGGCGGCGCTGGGGTCGAGGGCAATGCTCAGGCCAAGGGTGGTCAACCCCGTGGCGGCGGTGCCGGCAGCGCCGGCGTAGTCGCCCTGCAAGTTATGCACCTCGCAGCTCAGGCGATACAGCTTGGCGCGTTCGAGGGCATCGCACGGGCGCTGTAACGCGGCGGCGATGTAAGCCTGGGCGGCGGTGTAGTCGGCATCGAGGATCAGGCATTGCACCTGCAAAAACTCTACCTCCCGGGCCAGCGGCTCCAAGGGCGAAGGGGCTTCGGCGAGCAGCAGCTGCGCGTGGGCGAGGTAGCGCAGCGCCGCCTTGGGCGCTGCCGCGGCCTTGGCCACGTCCGCCGCTTGTGTCAGCACATTGATGAACGCCTGACGCTGCCCATTGGCCAACAAGGCGTGATCGGCCCGCAGCACCTGCCCGGCAACCCGGAACAACGCGTCGGCCTCCGCCTGCGGCGGCAACCGGCCCAACAGGATGACCGCGAACTGCAAGTGCATGGTGCGCTTGAGTGGTTCGGGCAGGCGCGAACGCACGGTTTCGAGGATCGTGTCGTGGGTGAACGACAAGCCGCTGCGCGCTTCGCTGAGCAGGCTCGCTTTCACCGCCGGGCGAAGCAGGCTGGCCAGGTGCGCCGGGGTGGTGCCAGTCACCGCTGCCAGGTCTTCCACCGGCGTGTGGTTGCCCAGCATCGCCAGCACCCCGAGCACCTCCCGGGTGCGCTCGGGCAACCCTTGCAGGCGGGTGGTCAGCAGCGCTTCAACGCCGGCGAACAACGGCCACTGGGTGGCGTCCTCGGTGTTGCCGGTTTCCTGTAGCACCTCGATCACTTGCGCCACGTATAGGGGGTTGCCGGCGCCGCGCTGGTGCAGCCGCGCCGCCAGGGTGTCACGCTCGCTGGCCGACAGTGACAAGCGCGCCGCCAACAGCGCGTTCACGTCGTCGACGGCCAACGGCCGCAGCTCGATTTCCAGACAGCGCTGGCCGAGCTCGCGATAATGCGCCAGCAGCCGGGCGAGGGCGGCGTCGGTGGCCAGGGCGTCGTCGCGGCAGCCGGCAATCAACAGCAGGTGGCGCAATTGGCGAGCGTTGAGCTCGGCCAGGAACGAGCGGGTTTCCGGGTCCACCCACTGAAGGTCATCCAGGAACAGCACCAACGGGCGCTCTGGGGTCGCCACGGCGGCGAACACCTGCTGGAACAGCCCCAGCAAATGCCGCCGGGCTTCGCTTACCGAAGGTGGGCTGGCGCTTGGCAGCTCTCCGGTCAGCCATTCCAGCTCGGGGACCAGCCGCGCCAGGGTGGCGCCATGGTCCCCAAGCGCCTGGCGCAACCGTTGCGCCACGGCCTGCGCCTGGGCAGGAGCAGCGCCGGCCAGGCGTGCGAACAACGAGCCCAGGGCGGCACACAGGGCGCCATAGGGCAGGTGGTGCCGGGCCAGCTCGCACTTGGCATTGGCGAACATCAGTTGGTCATCGGTCAGGCGTTGGCGCAGCGCGCGTACCAGGGTGGTCTTGCCGATGCCGGCCTCGCCGCTGATGAACACTGCGCCGCCGCGCCAGCGCTGAAGTTGCTCCACCGCTTGCAGCAGGGCTTGCAGCGGCGCCTCCCGACCTACCAGCTCGATGCCGGCGTGGCCGGAGGGCAGTGCTCGGGCACTGGCGCCGAGGGTGCCGAACTCGCGCCATTCGTTGAGGTGGCGCCACAGCTGCGCTTCCAATGCCTGGGCAGACTCCGGTCGTTGCTCGGGCTGTTTGTGCAGCAGCCGCGCGACCAGTTGCTCCAGCGCCGCGGGCAGGCCTTGGCGCCAGCGCGACAGCGGCGGCGGCATCACCGCCAGGTGCTGCTGGCGCCATTCCAGCGGATCGCCCGCTTCGAACGGCAAATGCCCGGTCAGCAGTTGAAAGAACGTCACACCCAGCGCGTACAGGTCAGTGGCCGGCCCGGCGGCCTGGCTGGCAATCGCCTCTGGCGCCAGGTAAGCAAAGCGGCCGTGGCGGATCCAGCCCTGTTCCCGCCCGTTGTGCTCGGCGAGGATAGCCCCTGCGAAACCCGTGAGCCGCACTCGGCCGTCGGCGGCGACCATGAGGTGTTCGGGGCAGATATCCTGATGGACGATGCCACGTGCGTGCACCTGGGCCAGCGCAGCGCTGGCTTGCAGCGCAAGGGTTAAAAACCGTTCTATCGAAAAGCTGCCCATGCCAGCTTCGCTGGCCGGCTCGCCGCCGTCCTGAAGCACCAGTGCCGGCCCGTCGGCGGTGTTCAGGCGAGCCAACGGCTGCACTGCCCAGGCGGGGTCCAGGCAGGGCGCGAGGGCGTATTCGCGGTCGATCCGTTCCTGTGCGGAGGGCGCGGCCGGCTCACTGGCACGCAGCACCAGCCACTGCCGCAGGCCATCGCTGCTGTAGGCGCGCCAGCGGGTCAGGCCGTCCAGGTGGTCCAGCCGGGCCCAGCGCAGGCTGGCCAGCCAGGCATCGTCGAACAGGTCCAGGCCCGGCAGGGGAGGGTTTTCAGTCATGGATCGGGGGCCATGTGGTTGCGGGCAATGGCGGCAGCGTGGCTGCCAGGGAATCGCCATCTTACCGGGGCGCGGAGGATCTACCAGCCTGCGTGTGCGGGATTTTTCGTAGGCTGGCGGTGCGAAGGGCGGTTGTATAGCCCACACCGGGCCATGCCTCTAAACCCCCTGCCTGCTGACCTCTTATGGAGCTAGACGAAGCCCAGGAACACTCTTGCCACGCCCGCCTGTTCCGCAGGCCCTTTGTGGGACCGGGCAAAGCCCGGGAACACTCTTGCCCACGCCCGCCTGCTCCGCAGGCCTCTTGTAGGATTGAGCGAAGCCCGGGAACACCTTTGCCCACGCCCGTTTTTTCGCGGCCCTCTTGTGGGACTGGGCGAGGCCCGGGAACGCTCTTGCCCACGCCCGCCTGTTCGCGGGCCCCTTGTGGGACCGGGCGAAGCCCGGGAACACTCTTGCCCACGCCCGCCTGCTCCGCGGGCCTCTTATGGGACTAGACAATGCCCAGGAACACTCTTGCCCACGCCCGCCTGTTCCGCGGGCCCCTTGTGGGACTGGGCGAAGCCCGGGAACGCTCTTGCTCCCGACCGCGTGCTCCGCGGGCCTCTTATGGGACTAGACGAAGCCCGGGAACACTCTTGCTCACGACCGCCTGCTCCGCGGGCCCCTTGTGGGACTAGGCGAAGCCCGGGAACGCTCTTGCTCACGACCGCCTGTTCCGCAGGCCTCTTGTGGGACCGGGCGAAGCCCGGGAACATTTTCGCCCACGCCAGGCTGTTCGCGGGTTGGCGCCCCTCCCACAGGTTCGTATGTGGCCTGCTAGAACGGCACGCTGAGCTTCACCATGCTGGTTTGTTCGGTATAGCCGGCGCGGGTCTGCATATCCATGGCGAACGACAGGCTGGTCCCGCGGCGGCTTACCGAGGCGAACTCCAGGCCGCCGCGCAGCACCCATGGGCCGAGGTCGCTGCCGGGCGTGCGGAAGGTCTGCCCAGGCGCGCCGGCGAAGGCGGCGGTCACCACGTTACCTTCGTCGAGCAGGTCATAAGCCACGCCCAGCTTGCCCTTGAGCTGGATACCCGGGGCGAAGTCATGGCTAACGCGGGTATCGAAGCCAAGCAACAGCTGGTCGGTGGTGCGGGCTTTGACATCCAGCAGCAGCGGGGCGATACCCGAAGCCCCGCTTTCGCGGTAGGCGTCGTCGTGCACACGGGTGTAGTCAGCGCTCAGCGAAGGGGTCAGGGTGGTCGCCTCGGTCAGCGGCAGGCGCCGCGACAAGGCTACGCCGCTGGTGAAGATCTGGCTGTCGACGCTGGCGTCGGCCTGGCTGTTGCTGCCGCCGAAGTTCAGGGTGCGGCGGCCGTCGCTCTGGTTGTGGCCCATGCCGGCGTGCACGCTCAGTTCGGTCACGTCGTCGAGCAAGTGGCTGCCGTAGGCGGTGAACTGGTATAGCTCCAGCTGGTTGTTATGGCCGCTGCCGGCCGCCTCGTCGTTGGCCTGGCTGTTGCCATAGGCAAAGGCCACGCCCACACGGGTCGCCTTGGACAGCACCGCATCGGCGCCGAACAGTGTGCCGCCCACGTTCGCGGCAAAGCCGCTGCTGGCGCGTTGATTATCAGCCATGCGCGCGCCGAAGGGCTTGATCCACACGCCGCCCTGGGGCTGGGCGAAGCTGGTGCCGAGCATGGGTGATTCGGCCAGGCGCTCGCGCAGCGTGTCGGTGATCTGTTCGAGCATGAACTGGCTCGCCGGCAGCGCGTTGGTCAGCGGCAGGCTTTGGGTAACCGCCCGGGCAACCTCGGCGCCAGAGGTGGCGCTGACGAAATAGCTCGACAGCGCGCTGCTCGAGCCCTGCGCCAACTGGCTGTCCAGCACCCGCGCGGCGTCTTGGGCGGCGCTGTTGCCCTGTACCGCGTCACGCACGCCGGTAGCGCTTTTGGCGGCCAGTTTCAGGTCCAGCGTGTTGGCGTCTTTCACGCCGCTGAAGTTGAACAGCTGCGAGTTGCTGGTCACGTTGTAAGTGCCGTCCGATGCCAGAGTGCCCGCGGAGATCACGTTATCCAGGCTGCTGACGCTAAAGGGTTGCGCTGGGTTGGCCACGTTCACATAAACATTCGCCTGGTGCGGCAGGGTGGCGGTACCGCTGACCACCAGGTGGCCATAGGTGGTGCCGTCGGCCACCCGGGTGCTGAAGGTGGCGCCGCTGGTTTGCAGGTAATCGCCCTGTAGGGTAGCGACCGCGGCATGCGCCGGGGCGCTAGGGTCATCCAGGTTGGGGCCGGAGGCAGCGACCGCCAGGGTGCCGCGGTTCTCGAAGGTGGGCACCTCGAAGCGGTTGCCATCTTGCAGGGTGAAGGTGCTGCCAGCGGTCACCTGCACCGGGGTATTGGAGGCGTGGACGATGCCGCTGAAGCGGGCACTGTCGTTGCCGCTGATACGCAGCTGCGCAACGCTCGAGTCGGCGTCGATGTTCACCGCATAACCGCTCACGGCATCACCCAGCACCTGGCCGCTGATGTCGATGCCTCCGGCGATGTCCGTGTTGCGCAGGTTGATCCCGGCCTGGCCGGAGATGATCCCGCTGCTGACCAGCCGCCCGCCGACCTGGCTGTCGACCAGCAATAGAGTGAAGGGCGAGGTGCTGTCGGCAAGCAGGCTGCCACGGTTGTTGATGTCGCCGGCAATCTGCGTGCTGGCGATGGTCAGCACGCCGTCATCGCCGCCCTGGATCACTCCACGGTTATCGATGCTGGCCACCCGGCTGTTGCCCAGGCGAACCCCGGCCGGAGACTCGATGTGGCCAGTGTTGACGATGCCCCCTTGAACATAGCTGTTGGTCACCTCCAGGGCTGCCGTGTGCGCGGTCAGGCTTGCGCTGTTGCGCACGGCACCCAGTACGGTGCTGCCGCTCAGCAGCAGGCCCTTGTCCCCGCCACGCACAGTGCCGGTGTTGACCACGTCCCCGCTGATGTCGCTGCCCACCAGGGCGATCGCGTAGGCATCCGCCGTCACGGAGCCGCTGTTGAGCACGCTGCCGTCGACAGTGGTGTCCTCCAGGCGCACCCCGTTGGTGCCGGTGAGATGGCCACTGTTGTTGAGGTTCCCGGTCAGCCCGCTGTTGTCGAAGCTGATGGCCATCGCCGTACCGGCGATATCACCGGCGTTGCTCAAGCCGCCCTGGAGCTGGCTGGCGCGCACCCGCACGCCCGCTGCGGTACCGGTGCCGCCCACGCCGGTGATGCTTCCGGTGTTGCTGACCAACCCATTGACCGTGGAGTTGTCGATAAACAAGCCGGTGCGGCCGCTGAGGGTGCCGCCCACGTTCTTGATGCCGCGGCTGCCTACGGTGGCGGTGTCGACCTCCACTGCGATGCGGTCTGAGCTGGTGATGGAGCCGGTGTTGTACAGGCCGCCGATGGCCGAGTTGAAATGAACGCCGAGCGCGGCCTGGGGGATGTCGTCGCCTTGGACGGTGCCGCCTTCCAGGGAGATGGTTCCGCTGTTTTGTACGGTGCCCTTGACCGTGGCGTTATACAGCGCCAGCCCGTCGCTGCTGGCTGCGATGTGCCCGCGGTTGATGAGGTTGCCGCGCAGGTTGCTGTTGACGAGGATGCCTTCGCGCGCGGTCACGGCGGCTTCGTTGATCATGTCGCCAGCGATTTTGCTGTTGTACAGCTCGATGCCGGTGTCGTTGGCCGTGATGGTGTCCTGGGTGAGCAACTGGCCGGTGACGGTGCTGTTGACCACTCTCACGGCATCGGTGCCGCCGTGAACGAGCCCGCGGGTGCGCACGTCGCCATTGACCCGGGTGCCAGTGATGGCCAGGCCGTATTGGGCGCCACGCAGCTTACCGCTGCTGATCACATCGCCGTTGACGATATCGGAGTTCAAGGAGACGCCGATCACTCGGCTTTGGATGTCGCCGCTGTTGTTCACGTCACCATTGATCGTGCTCTCCAGCGCCAGCACGCCATACACCGCTGCGTTGATCTCCCCACGGTTGCGCAAGCCGCCAGTGATGCTGCTCTCGATGTCCAACCCGTTACCGTTGCTGCTGCCGGAGAGGACCTTGCCGTTGTTGACTACGCCGTCGCTGAGGTGGGTGTTCTTGATCAGCACCGCGGTGCCATTGGGGGCCGCGCCGCCCAAGGTGCCAGTGCTGTAGTTGGTGATGCCACCGGTGAGGGTGCTGTTGGTCAGGGAGATCGCCGGCTTGCCGGTAATGGTGCCGGCGTTGAGGATATTCAGGCTGCCGCTGACATGATCGGCCGTGGCGGCCGCGGCAGTATCGCTGCTCAGGCTGCCACTGCTGGTTACCTTGAGTGTGCTGCCCGCCACCAGGGTGCAGGGGCCAGTGCTGGCACCGCTGATGACCGTGGTGCCTGGCGTGCCGCAGGCGGCGAAAGCAGGCTGCGCCGCGAAGCTACCCACCGCCAGTGCCACCGCCCATGCCAGGGCTCGTGGAGTGGGGTGCGGATGGAGGTTGACCAGGCTGTTGTTGTGCTGTCCGCTGCGTTTATCGCGTGCCATGGCTTACCCCCGGCTGTTGCCGATGTTGTCGAGAAAACAGGGGTATAGCTAGGCGCAGCGGCTGTGTCAAAGCCGAAACAATCGTGCTCTGGATAGGGAGACAAGTGGCGAATTAGCGTCAGAAAAGCGCGATTTTGGCAGCAACGATTTGCTGTCGCGCCTGGCGGGCGAACCGGGCGTCAGCCCTGCCAGCCGGGCAACGCTACCCAAGGCATGGGGTCGGCCAGCAAGGCGCCGTCACAGGTGCGGCGATGCTGGAACGGTTGGCGGCTTTGCCAGCGACCTTGGCTGGAACCGCAATGACGGCACGTGAGGCGTTCGCCGCGCAGGGCCCAATGGGTTTCCCAGGCGGTGATCGCGTCCAGTGCGAGCTCCAGCCCAGCGGTATTCGATTGGATAACGGCCATCTGCCACCCCCTGTCATTGAGTAAGGTAGAGCGGTCGGGCGGAAAAAGGTTCGTGCCGATGGTCGACTTTTTGCCCGCAGACGCAGCGGCCTGGGCAAGGTATCGTCTGCGCGCGATGATCCTGTGCGAGGCACCTATGTCTGACTTCCTTATCCAACCCCTGCTCGAAGCTGACCTGGCGGCCGCCAGGGAGGTGGTGCGCGAGGCCTTTGCGACGTTCATGGGGGTGGCCGCGCCCGGCGAGTTCTGGAATGACCGCGATTACGTCGAAGGCCGTTGGCGAGCGCCGCACACCGCGTGGTTCAAGATCGAGCTGGAAGGCGAGCTGGCCGCCGTCGCCGGGGTAGCGCGCTGGGGCAGCCATGGCGTGGTGGGCCCGGTGGCGGTGCGCCCGGTCTATTGGGAGCGCAAGCTGGCCAAGGCGCTGATGGCCGCGGCCACCGGCCAGCTCGATGCCTGGGGCGTTACCCATGCCGGGCTGTTTACCTTCCCCGACAGCCCAAGGCACCTGGGCCTGTACCAAGGGTTCGATTTCTGGCCACAGGCCTTGACCGCAGTCATGGAACGGCCGGTAGCGGCTCGGCCTTCGGCGGTAGCGCCGGCAACGCCCCTGCTGACCACGGCAGAGCTGCGCGCCTGCGCGGAACTGACCCATAGCATTGCCCAAGGGCTGGACGTGAGCGGGGAACTGCAAGCGGTGGACAGCCTGAAACTGGGCGCCAACCTGTTGCTGCGGTCACCCTCGGGCGAGCTGGAGGGCTTTGCCGCCTGCCACTTCGGGCCACGTAGCGAAGCGGGCGAGGGGGTGTGCTACGTCAAATTCGCCGTGGTGCGCGGCGGCGATCAGGCACCGGCGCGCCTGGACCGCTTGCTCGCCGCGTGCGAAAGCCTCGGCGCAAGCCACGGCCAGCGCAGCCTGATGCTGGGCGTGAACACCGGCCGCCAGCAGGCCTACCAGCACCTGCTCGGGGCCGGTTTCGCCATGCGCATCCTGGGCATTACCTTGCATCGCGGCAGCGCTGGCTACGACCTGCCGGACCGGTGGGTGTTCGATGATTGGCGTTGAGCCAGGTTCCAGGGCCCCGTTAGGCGCTGGCGAAGCCCGCTAACCGAGGCGCTGCCGCCAGGTTCGCGGGCCTTGCCCTCCCGCGAGGCAGTGGCTACCGGCAGTCTCCAAGCGCTTCGAGCAGCGGCCCAAGGTACGCCTCGTATTGACGCCAGCGCTCCACTGAACTGCTGTACAGCGGCTGACGTACCTGGGTCACGCTGGCGGTGCGGATGCTGCGCTCGTTGCGGTGGAAGGCCAGGCAGGCGTCGTCCCACGGCAGGTCGCAGAACGTCAGCATTCGCGCGGTCTGCCCCGGCAGGTCAGCGACCAGGTCCTCATAGCGCACCTCGAGCATGCTGCCCGCTGGCATCACCTGGCGCCAATGCGCCATCAGCCGGGCATAGTGGCGGTAATGCCGGCCCAGCTCGGCGAGGTCGTAGGTCGCCTCCTGGTGTTCGCTGAACAGCCGGGTGAAGCACGACAGGCAAGTGTCTACCGGGTCTCGGCGCACGTGGATGATCCGCGCGTTGGGCAGCATGGCCGGGATCAGGCCGGCGCCCATGTAGTTGGCCGGTAGTTTATCGGTGATACGCCGGGCGCCTGGGCCATGGCGGCGCAGGGCTTCAAGGTAGTGCTGGCCGCGCGCGGCCATGTCGCTGGCGCTGGCCCGCGCCAGGTTGGCGGGGTAGGGCAGGCCAGGCTCGCCTGGCAGCGGCGCCTGTAGGATGCGCATCAGGTCATGCAGCTCGCCGGCGCCGGCCACCTGCGGGTGGCTGGCCAGTACCTGCTCGGTCAGGGTCGTCCCCGAGCGGGGCATGCCCAGCACGAAGATCGGCAGGTCGCTCGGGTCGCCCAGGCCTTCCAGCGCTCGCAGCCGGGGTGCGTCGAAGTGTTGGATGATCGCCTCGATGCGCGCTTCGTCGGCCTCGCTGCTGTAGTTGAAGGTCTCACGCTTGAGCCGCGCGCCCTGTTCGAAATGGGCGAAGGCACGGGCGTAGTCACCCAGTTCGTCGTAGCCCTTGCCCAGGCCGTAGTGCAGGGCGATGCGGCGCGCCGGGCTGGCCGTGGCGGCAGCCGCCAGCAGGGTTTCCATCTGCGCCAGGTTGTCATCCCCCGGGCGGGCCTTGCGTGCCTGCGCCAGGTGGTAGCGGGCGCCGTGGTTGTCGGGCGCCCCGGCGAGGGCCTGTTCCAGAAGCGCCACCGCCTGAGGTTGATGGCCGCGCTCAAGGGCTAGGCTGGCCAGGCCCACCATGGGCTCGGTAAAGCCCGGACGCAGGCTCAGTGCGCGCTCAAAGGCCTGTTCGGCCCGTTCGCCGTCGCCTTCCTCGCTGGCCAGGGTTCCCAACTGGCACCAAGCCTCGGCGCTGTCAGGGGAGCGTTCGATCCCGGCTTGCAGCAGTTGCAGGGCCTGGTCGCGCTGGTCGAGGTCGGCCAGGCAGCGGGCCAGCCCGGCGCATGCCTTGATGTGCTGCGGGCGCAGTTGCAGGGCATGCTCCAGCAAGCCCCGAGCCTCGGCCGGGCGGGCCTGGCGCAAGCGCGCAAGGCCCAGGTTGCAGATCGCATCCGCCGAAGCGGGCGCCAGCTCCACGGCTTGCTCCAGCGCTTGCACCGCTTCGCCCAGGCGTTCGGCTTCCATTAGCACCGTGCCCAGGTTAGACAGGGCTTCGGGGTAGTCCGGCCGGCACAACAGCGCCTGTTGATAGCCTTGGATGGCGGCGTCCAGCTGGCCCCGGGCGTGGGCGATGCTGGCCAGGTTATTCAATGACGGGACCATCGAGGGTTGTAGCTGCAAGGCCTTGCGATGGCAGGCTTCGGCGCATTCCAGCTCGCCGAGGTCGAACCAGGCCAGGCCCAGGTTGCTGTGCGCCGAGGCCAGCGCCGGCGCCAGGGCCACGGCCCGTTCCCCATGAGCCACTGCCGGGCGCGGTTGGCCCTGTTGGCGAAGCATTTCCGCGAGGTTGCTGTGCAGCAGCGGGGCATTGGGCGCGTCTTCGATCAGCCGCGCCATGGCTTGCAGCGCCTGGGCCACTTCGCCGTTGCGGTAAAGGTGCAGGGCTTGCTCATGGCGAACGTCCAGCGGCGCTGCGGGCGCCCGGGCCAGCGGCAGGGTTTCGGTCACGAAGCGGTACAGCCGTTCAGCACTGGCCTGGGGGCTTTCCCGATGGGTGTCCAGGCGCAGTTCGGGCGCGGTCGGTGCTTCGTAGGGGGCGCTGACGCCAGTAAAGGCTGGTAGCTCGCCGGCGCGCGCACGCTTATACAGCCCCTTGGGGTCACGCTGCTCACAGGTAGCGAGGTCCGCGGCCACGTGAACTTCATAAAACCTCGGGGTGGCCTTGCGGGCGTTGTCGCGGTCGGCCCGATAGGGGGAAATCAGTGAGACGATGCACAGCATCCCGGCATCGGCAAACAGCGCCGCCACCTGTGCAGTGCGCCGCACGTTTTCGCTGCGGTCCTGCGGGCTGAACCCAAGGTCGGCGTTGAGGCCCGTGCGCAGGCGGTCGCCGTCGAGCAGGTAGCAGGGGTAACCCGCCGCGGCCAGGCGGGCGACCACGGCTTCGGCCAAAGTGGTTTTGCCCGCGCCAGAGAGCCCGGTCAGCCAAAGCACCGCGCCCGTGCTCGACGGGGAAGTAGCAGGGGGGATAGTCACGGCGGCGCTCGCTCCGGTGGTTGGGTGTTGGCAGCATAGTCCAGCTGGCCGTTTCGGTTGGAACGACAGCAGGAATTGGGCTAGGCAGGTGTGGAACCGTAGGCGCCCTGCTTTGCCTGCGCCTACGGAGGGGCAGCCTGCCCGCTTCTACCAAGGCAC
>NZ_JANZKJ010000011.1 GCF_025642975.1 Pseudomonas sp. RIT-PI-S | reverse complement strand
CCAAAACCCCTGATCGCACTGCGGTCGGGGGTTTTGTCTTTTTCAGCCCACTATTTTGACCGCAAAAAAAGCGGCCGATAGAGGCCGCCTTGTGATTCGCATGGGGTCAATCCCCGGTGTATTCGCAACCGCTGGTGCAGGTTTCGTGAATGCGGACCTTGCTCAGCTCAGGCAACAGCGGTTTGAGCTCCCGCCAAATCCAAATAGCCAGGTTCTCGCTGGTAGGGTTTTCCAAGCCCGGAATATCGTTAAGGTAATTGTGGTCAAGGCGCTCATAGATCGGCTTGAAGATCGCCTTTATCTCGGAAAAGTCCCGTATCCAGCCGGTGTGAGGGTCGACCGGGCCGGACAAGTGAATGCCTATGCGAAAGGAGTGGCCATGCAGCCGCCCGCACTTGTGGCCGCTCGGGACGTTCGGCAGTTTATGTGCCGACTCGAAAGTGAACTCCTTGAAAATTTCCACGCCACTGGTACCCGTTCAAAATCAAAACGCAATCTTACCAGCATCAGCCCCAGACGGCGCGGCTGGCCGAATTCAGCTTCGTTTAAGCGCCACCCGCTACTTTGATAACCTGTGTTCCATGCCGGTGGGCACCAAGTGATGGGGCGAATGCCTGAACGACAAGGGGAGCCTTGATGTCTGGAGTGCGTGCGGTTTGCCTGCTGATGGCTCTGATTCCCTGGGGTGGGGCCACGGCTCATGACCTCAGCCAGGATGAAGCGCTCCGTCTGCGTCAGCAGGGGGTGATACTGCCGTTGGACCAGCTCACTGCCAAGGCTATTGCGCGCTATCCCGGCGCCGTGCTGCTGGAAGCGGAACTCGAGCAAGAGCACGGCCGTTATGTTTATGAGATCGAGGTTCTACTGCCCAGCGGCCAAGTTCGGGAGCTGGAGTTCGACGCAGTAAAGGGCGATCTGCTCGAAGACAAGGAAGATGACTGAATGCGTGTGCTGCTGGTAGAAGATTCGGTGCCGCTGGCAGATGAGCTGCTTGCCCTGCTAAACAGGAAAAGCTACGCCGTGGACTGGCTCAGCGACGGCCGCGATGCCCTTGCCCAGGGGCAGATCGAACCCTACGACTGCATTGTGCTGGACCTTGGCTTGCCGGGCCTTGCGGGGCTGGAGGTACTCACCCAGTGGCGCGCTGCGGGGGTGAACACGCCTGTACTTATCCTGACCGCTAGAGGCTCGTGGGCCGAGCGTATCGAAGGGCTGAAAGCCGGTGCTGACGATTACCTCGGCAAGCCCTTCCACCCGGAGGAGCTGCTGTTGCGGATGCAGTCGCTTATGCGCCGCTCCAAGGGTTTACCCAACCATCCGCAGCTACAGGCCGGTGGCCTTGCGCTCGATGAGGCCACCCAAACCGTGGTCAACGGGGAGGAGGGCATCGCCCTTACCGCCGTTGAGTTCCGGCTGCTACGTTACTTCATGCTCCACCCTGGGCAGATCCTGTCTAAAGGCCAACTGGCAGATCATCTATACGACGGGGAAACCGAGCGTGACTCCAACGTGCTCGAGGTTCACGTCAATCACCTCCGGCGCAAACTCGGCAGGGAGGTGATCGAAACCCGCCGTGGCCAAGGCTATCGCTTTGGCAGCAATCAGGCATGAAGTCCCTCCAGGCCCGGTTGAGCGTCGGCCTGCTCAGCGTCTTGGTCATCGGCGGATTGATCTTCGCTCAAGTGGGCCTCTGGCTGTTCGAAAGTGGGATCGAACGCTATTTGGAGAGCAACCTGCGCAGCCAGAGCGAAACCCTGCTGCTTGCTTTGGTGCGTACCCCCGAAGGCGTGAAGCTGGCGGATGAGCGCCTGTTGCCAGCCTATCAGCGCGCGTTCTCCGGGTATTACTTTCAGATCGACCTCGGCGACCACCAGCTGCGCTCGCGTTCCTTATGGGATGCGCAATTACCGCAACCAGGCTCGCCTGGGTTGAGCCGGATGGCTGCGCCAGGCCCAGACGGCCAGCAGGTGATTGTGCTCCGTACCGACTACCGCCGCCTGGGCACGACCCTGTCCATTACCGTCGCCCAGGATTACACCCCCATCCGCGACAGCTTTGCGCGCTTGCGCCAATGGGGCTTGGCCGTTGGAGCCTTGCTACTAGTAGCGCTCCTGGGCTTGCAACGGATGATCGTGACCCGCGCGCTGCGCCCGCTGGAAGCCGCCAGGGCGCAGTTGGCACAGTTGCAGCAAGGCCAGCGCGCCCAGCTTCAGCTGGCGGTGCCGTCGGAGCTGGAGCCGCTGATCACGCAAATCAATCACTTGCATGCACATACCGAGGACAGCCTGAAAAAAGCCCGCACCGCCCTGGGCAATCTTGGGCATGCCTTGAAAACCCCACTTGCCGTCTTGTTCAGCCAGGCCAACAGCGTTCGGTTAGAGGCTGACCCCGCGTTGCGCGCGACCCTGCTCGAACAGCTGGGCCAGGTTCAATCCAGGCTAGACAAAGAGCTCGCCCGGGCACGGCTGGCTGGTGATGCCTTGCCTGGCACACCCTTCGATTGCGCTGCTGAGCTTCCTAGCCTGTTCGCCACATTGCGCGCCATACATGGGGAGCACCTGCAACTGGGGTGGACCTGCCCGCCGACCCTAGTGCTGCCCTGGGACCGTGAAGACATGCTGGAGCTGCTCGGAAACCTGTTGGACAACGCCGGAAAATGGGCCGACAGCCAGGCGCGTCTGACGATCAAGGAAAGCCTGGCTGGTTATCGGCTGCGCATTGAAGATGACGGCCCTGGTATTCCGGCCGACGCGCGCGAGCAGGTGTTGGCCCGGGGGGAGCGCCTGGATGAGCGAACTCGCGGCCATGGCCTGGGGCTTGGCATCGTGCGCGATATCACCGACGCCTGCCATGGCCGCCTTACATTGCTCGAGAGCCCGCTCGGCGGGCTGCAGGTAGACGTCGAATTGCCCCGCCGCAAGCTAAGCTCAACTTCTACCGAGCTCGGCCGATAAGTCGATATCCTATTCTGCCTGTGAGAAATTCCATGCGCCTTAGCTTGAAGGGCAAGGTCCTGTCCCTCGCCGTCGTGCCTGTAGTGCTTTTCGCGCTGATCATTAGCTTGTGCACCCTGTGGATCCTGCGCCAGCAAGCAGCTCAAGAGATTCAAGAAACCCGCGATCGCTATATCACCGACGCGCGTGCATCGCTGCAGACCTATGTGGCAGTGGCCATGGGCACGGTCAAACCTATCTATGATGCTGCGGCCCCCGCCGACCAGGCCGCACGGGCGCAAGTGATCAAAATGCTGTCCCAGGTGGCCTACGGCAAGGATGGTTACTTCTTCGGCTACGACTCCAACGCCGTGCGGCTGTTCAAGGGCAATAGCAGTGACGGGGTAGGGCAGAGCTTTATCGATGCCCGTGATCCTAATGGTGTTTATGTCAACCGCGAGCTGGTCAACGTGGGTAAGAACGGCACCCACTACGTCAGCTATTCCTCCAGCTTGCCTGGCACGCAGACCTTGGTACCCAAGCTCGCCTATACCGAATACCTGCCCAAGTGGGACATGGTCATCGGCACGGCGGTCAACCTTGACGGTATCGACGCGCGGCTGGCGCAAGTTCGTGAAGACGTACACGCACGCACCATCGACATGCTGCTGAGTATCGTAGGCATCGCCGCGATCGTACTGGCAGTCATCGCATTCGTTGGCTGGCTGTTGGCGCGTAACATCCTACGGCCGCTGCTGCTGATGAAACAAAGCCTGGACGACATCGCTGCAGGCGAGGGTGATCTTACCCGCCGGTTGCCGGTCACCAGCCAGGATGAGCTGGGCGAGCTGGCCGGTTCGTTCAACCGCTTTGCCGAGAAGATTCACGGCCTGGTGCGACAGATCGCCAATATGACCGGCGAGTTCACCGGGTTGGTCAGTGAAGTGGCCGACCAGGCCCAGCGCTCGGAGCGTGCCATGGAGCGTCAGCGGCAAGAGACCGATCAGGTCGCGACTGCGGTGAACGAAATGTCTGGCGCTGCGCAGGAAGTGGCTCGCAGCGCTCAAGGCGCGGCCGCGGCAGCTCAGGAAACCGACGAAGAGGGTCGCCAGGCCAGGCAAGTGGTGGACGGCAGCGTGACGCAGATCCACTCGCTGGTAGCTGACATCCGCTTGAGTGGCAATTCCCTCGACACCCTGCAAAACGACGTACGCGCCATCGTCGGCGTGCTGGGGGTTATCCGCTCCATTGCCGAGCAAACCAACCTGCTCGCGCTCAACGCCGCGATCGAGGCCGCTCGGGCGGGCGAGGCTGGCCGTGGCTTCGCTGTGGTTGCCGATGAGGTTCGCGCGCTGGCGAGCCGCACCCAGCAAAGCACCCAGGAAATCCAGGGGATGATCGACCGCCTGGAGAAGGGCACGCGCGAGGCCGTCGAGGCGATGCGGCGTTCCAGCGATGCCGGGGAGGGTACCAGCGTACGCGCCACGGAAGCCGGCCGGTCGCTGGATGCCATGGGCGAGCTGATTGCCACCATCCGCAACATGAACGCGCAGATTGCGACTGCCGCCGAGGAACAGACAGCCGTGGTAGAGGAAATCAACCGCAGCGTTCATCAGATTGCCGGCGCGGTGGATCAGGTTGCCGATGAAACTCGCCACGGTGCTGAAACCTCGCGCAAGCTCGCCGCGCTGGGCCAAGGGCTCGGTCGGTTGGTGGCGCAGTTCCGTATCTGACACTCGCGATCAGAGGGCACTTACCCGCGCCCGATCGGACTAACCTTCAGGCGTTCCACGAGGAGCGCTGAAGCTTAGCCGACATGGAACGCGCATGAACGAAACAAACCTGCATTACAAGACACTGCTCGTGTTGCTTGTAATGGTCACTCTCGCTTTTATCTGGATTCTTCTCCCGTATTACGGCGCTGTGTTCTGGGCGGTGATCCTGGGCATTCTCTTCGCGCCGCTGCAGCGCCGGTTGGCACAACGCTATAAATGGTCGCGCAATGCAACATCCCTGGCCACGCTGGGGATCTGCATGCTGGTGGCCGTTCTGCCGGTGATCGTGATCAGCGCGCTACTGGTGCAGGAAGGCACCAGCCTCTACACCAGCATCCAAAGCGGCGAACTAGACGTAGCGGCCTATGTCAGCCATTTCAAACATGCCCTCCCGGCTCCCGCGCAGCATTTGCTCGATCGCCTCGGCATGGGCAACCTCAACGGGCTGCAAGACACCATCACTAGCCGGGCCATGAAAGGCAGCGAAGCCTTGACTTCCCAAGCCTTCAGCTTCGGCCAAGGTACTCTGGATTTCATCGTCAGCTTCGGCGTCATGCTCTACCTGGTGTTCTTCTTCCTGCGTGACGGGCCGGACCTGGTGCGCAAGATCCGCCTGGCTGTGCCCTTGGCGGAACACCAGAAACGGCGGTTGCAGTTGAAGTTCACCCGGGTGGTCCGGGCCACTGTGAAAGGCAACATGTTGGTGGCGATTTCCCAAGGTGCCTTGGGCGGGCTTATTTTCTGGATACTCGACATTCCCAGCGCGCTGCTGTGGGCAGTGTTGATGGCATTTCTTTCATTATTGCCGGCAGTAGGCGCGGGTATAGTATGGGCGCCGGTAGCGGCTTACTTCGTGCTCGACGGCGAAATGTGGCGCGGCGTGGTCCTCGCGCTCTACGGCGTGTTCGTGATCGGCCTGGTCGACAACGTGCTTCGGCCAATCCTGGTTGGCAAGGACACCAAGTTGCCCGACTACCTGGTACTGATTTCCACCCTTGGCGGGCTGGCGGTGTTCGGCCTCAACGGGTTCGTTATAGGGCCTCTGGTCGCCGCGCTGTTTGTGTCGACCTGGAGCATATTCGTCGGCAATCGCCCCACCATACAATTGCCCCCCGACCTGCAGCGGTGACCGCCTGATAGACCGATCGAGCGCTTCGCCGGTGGCGGGCGTTTCGATTTGTACATATGAGCGGTGCCCATGCCTGACCCGATTCCCCTAAAGGACCACGACAAGGAACAACGCCTGGTCAATGGCCGCCTGGTCGCCTGCGCGATCCTGGTAATCGGGCTGGCCCTGGCGTTGGTGGGGCGGCTGTACTTTCTGCAGGTCGTGCAGTACGACTACCACTCGACCATCTCTGAAAACAACCGCGTACATGTGCTGCCGATCCCGCCTGAGCGTGGCCTTATCTATGACCGCAATGGCGTGGTGCTCGCCGACAACCGCCCCAGCTTCAACCTGACGCTGACCCGTGAGCGGGCCGGGGATACCGGCCAGGTGCTCGACAGCCTGGCGCGGATTCTCCAGCTGTCGGAAGAGCAGCGCCGCCAGTTCGATAAAGACCTGCGCCGCGCTCGGCATCCGTTCGAGCCGGTCACCCTGATGTACGAACTCACTGAAGACCAGATCGCGCTGATCGCGGTCAATCAGTTCCTGCTACCCGGCCTGGATGTGGAGGCGCAGTTCGTTCGCGAATACCCGCTTGGCGAACAGTTCGCCCATTCCCTGGGCTACGTTGGGCGCATCAACGAGGCGGAAGCCAAGGTCCTCGACCCGGTGGAATACCGCGGCACTCAATCGGTCGGCAAGACCGGCGTCGAGCGATTCTATGAAAGCGCGCTGCATGGCCATGTGGGGTTCGAGGAAGTCGAGACCAATGCCCAGGGGCGGGTGATGCGAGTGCTGCGCCACACAGACCCGGTGGCGGGCAAAAGTATTACCCTGACCCTCGACGCCAAGCTGCAGCAGGCCGCGGAAAAAGCCCTCGATGGCCGCCGTGGCGCCATTGTGGCGCTGGACCCGCAAACCGGGGACGTGCTGGCCATGGTCAGCGAGCCCAGCTTCGATCCCAACCTGTTCGTAACGGGCATCAGCTATAAGCAATACACCGCCCTGCGCGATTCCCTGGACCGACCGCTGTTCAACAGGGTGCTGCGCGGGCTCTACGCCCCGGGCTCCACCATCAAGCCGGAAGTGGCGGTCGCTGGCCTGGACAGCGGGGTCATCACGGCCTCGACCCGGGTCTTCGACCCCGGTTATTACGAGCTGCCTAACTACGATCACAAGTACCGGAACTGGAACCGCAGCGGTGATGGCTGGGTGGACCTTTACGCCGCGATCATGCGCTCCAACGACGTGTATTTCTACGAAACCGCCCACCGCTTAGGGATCGACCGCCTGCACGACTACCTCAGCCGGTTTGGGATTGGTCAGAAGGTCTCGCTGGACATGTTCGAAGAAGCGCCGGGGCTGATGCCGTCCGAACAGTGGAAGCGCGCTACCCGGCGCCAGCCATGGTTCCCAGGTGAAACCCTGATCCTCGGGATCGGCCAGGGTTATATGCAGGTCACCCCCCTGCAGCTGGCCCAGGCTACTTCGCTGATCGCCAGCAAAGGGGTATGGCACCGGCCGCACCTGGCCGCCACCATCGGTGGCGAGCCGCCCGTGGACCAGAACCCGATGCCCAACATCGTGCTGCGCGATCCCGGCGAGTGGGAACAGGTCAACCGTGGCATGCAGGCGGTGTTGCACGACCCGCGTGGCATCGCCCGGCAATCGGCGGTGGGTGCGCAATACCGCATCGCGGGCAAGAGCGGTACGGCCCAGGTGGTCGCCATTCGCCAGGGCGAGCGCTATAACCGCGAGCGCACCCAGGAACGCAATCGCGACAACGCGCTGTTCGTAGGCTTCGCCCCAGCAGAGAACCCGAAGATCGTGGTCGCGGTGATGATCGAAAACGGCGAAGCCGGTGGCCGTGTCGCCGGCCCCGTGGTGCGTGAGGTGCTCGATGCCTGGCTGTTGGACCAGGACGGTCACCTCAAGCCGCAGTACGCCAGCCCCGCCCTCCCAACGAAGCCGCCGGCTACCTGAGAGCCGGCTACACTCGTTGCAGTATTTCGATCCACCGTTTCGATCAAACCGTTCGAATCTACCCGTTTTTACTTGGCTTCTGGCTGTGCGAAGTTCATGGGTCCGCGCCAGTCCGGCGCGTCACACTAAGGAGCGTCTCTGTGGCTAAAGTTCTTGTTCTGTATTACTCCTCTTATGGGCACATCGAAGCCATGGCAAGCGCCATCGCCGAGGGCGCTCGCAGCGCCGGTGCAACCGTGGATATCAAACGGGTGCCCGAAACCGCGCCGGCGGAAGTCGCCCAGGCCGCTCATTTCAAGCTCGACCAGGCGGCGCCGATCGCCAACGTTCAGGACTTGGCCAACTACGACGCCATCATCCTCGGCAGCCCTACCCGGTTCGGGCGGGTGAGCAGCCAGATGGCGGCCTTCCTCGACCAAGCCGGCGGGCTGTGGGCCAAGGGCGTGCTCAATGGCAAGGTCGGCGCGGCGTTCACCTCTACTGCCAGCCAGCACGGCGGTCAGGAAACCACCCTGTTCTCGCTGATCACCAACCTGCTGCACTTCGGCATGGTTATCGTCGGCCTGCCTTATAGCCACCAAGGCATGATGAGCATGGACGAGATCGTCGGCGGCGCGCCCTACGGCGCCACCACGATCGCCGCCGGCGACGGCTCCCGGCAGCCAAGTGAAATCGACCTGGCGGGTGCCCGTCACCAAGGCGAACTGGTCGCCAAGACTGCCGCCAAGCTGTTCAGCTGACCCAGGGCGCGCTCAGCTCGAGCGCGCCTGACTTGCCAGGAGTTCTGCCATGTACTCGCATATCATCGTCGGCGCGCGGGATCTCACCTTGATGGGGCGATTCTATGAGCGTGTGCTTGCTGAAATCGGCCTCGAGGTGATGGCAGACGAAAACGATGGCGGGCCTCCCGGCAAGGGATGGCAGCGGCCGGGCCAGCGTTGGCCACAGTTTTTTGTGCAATTGCCCTTCAACGGCCAGCCGGCAGCACCCGGCAACGGCACGCAGGTGAGCTTTGCCTGCGACAGCCGCGAGCAGGTAGACGCCGCCTGGGCTGCCGCGCTGGCCAACGGCGGCAGCGACGAAGGTTCGCCCGGCGTGCGAGCGCGTTATGCCCCGGATTACTACGGTGCTTATTGCCGGGACCCTGAAGGCAACAAGCTGTGCTTCGTACATGCGGTAGGCCTCTAGAGGAAGCCACCGGCACCGGCAACGTTCGCGGGCTTCGCCGGATGGCCGGCTCCCCTTCCTATAGAGGTTGGAGGTGATGGATGTGGCACTGACACCAGGCTACCCACCTGATATCCCCCGAGGCCAAGGGCCAATTCCGGCCAAGCCAGCCCAATAAAAAACCCCGCCGGCAATGCCAGGCGGGGTTTTTTCATTGCCGGAAGGCGTTAGCCCATCAGGTGAAGTCCTGCGTGTTGCACCAGGTCCACCAGCGGCTGCGGATACACCCCGAGCACGAAGGCAAGGATGGCGATGGCCAGCAGCATCACGCCGCCGGTACGTTGCTCCCAGTTCATCGGGGCATCGTGGCGTGGAATGCTCGACTCCATCAGGTAGAGCGTCACCATCACCCGCAGGTAGTAGAACAGGCCGATGGCGCTACCCAGCACCAAGGCGCCGACCAGCCACCAAAGGTGAGATTCAACCCCAGCCGCCATGATGTAGAACTTGCCGATAAAGCCCGCGGTGAGCGGAATGCCGGCCAGCGACAACATCATCACGGTGAGGACGGCAGTGAGGTACGGGCGGCGCCAGAACAGGCCGCGGTACTCGTACAAGGCATCCGCGTCACGGCCGTTGTAAGGCGAGGACATCAAGGTGATCACCCCGAATGCACCCAGGCTGGTGATCACGTAGGTGGCCAGGTACACGCCGATGGCTTCTACCGCCAGGCCCTTGCTGGCCACCAGGGCGATGAGCAGATAACCGAAGTGGGCGATCGAGGAATAACCGAGCAGCCGCTTGAGGTTGGTCTGGTTCAGCGCCAGCAGGTTGCCGACCACGATCGACGCCACGGCGATGACGCTCAGCACCTGGGTCAGCACGCCGCTGGTGGCGGCAGGGGAGAGCTGGAACAAACGCACCACCACGGCGAACACGGCCACCTTGCTCGCGGTGGCCAGGAACGCCGCGACGGGTGCCGGAGCACCTTCGTACACGTCCGGCGTCCACAGGTGGAAAGGTACCAGCGACAGCTTGAACGCCAGGCCCACCAGCATCATGCCAAGCCCCAGCTGCGCCAGCAGGCTGGGCATGCCGGTTGCCGCCAGTGCAGCGCCGATACCGGCGAAGTTCAGGGTGCCGGCATCGGCGTACAGCAACGCCATGCCGAACAGCAGGAACGCGGAGCCGGCCGCCGAGAGCACCATGTACTTGATGCCGGCCTCCAGGGAGCGCTTGTTGAAGTAGGCATACGCCACCAGGCCGTAGACGGGCACCGACAGCAGCTCCAGGCCGATGAACAGCGAAGCCAGCTGTTGTGCGCACACCAGCACCAGGCCACCGGCGGCAGCCAGCAGGATCAGTAGGTAGAGCTCTTCACGGTTGCCGGGGTAGCCCGAGCCGGCATCGCCCAGGTAGGCGTGGGCGAGGGTCACGCACGCCAGGGTCGCGATGAGGATCAACGCCATGTAGAGGCAAGCGAAGTTGTCCACCTGCAGTAGTGTGGTCACGCTCAGCGGGGTGATCTTGAGCACTGGCAGGATCGACAGCAGCGCCAGGTTCAACCCCGCGCACGACAGCAGGAAGGTTTGCGAATGGTTGCGGCGCCAGGCGATGGCCAGCATCACCACCACGATGGTGACGCTGGTGATCAGCAGCGGCGCCAGTGCCAGAAAATGTTGAGAGGTCAGTTCCATTACAGGTTACCGGGCCGATGCAAGTTGAGAGAAAGCCGAGCCGAACCAGTGCTGAACGCCGGCCATGGTGGCCGCGGAGGTGTCCAGGATCGGTTGCGGATACACGCCCAGCAACACCAGCAGCACCGCCAGGAGCAGGATCATCGCCAGCTCACGACCGTCCATGCCATGCAGGAGGGTGTCGGACTTGGCAGGGCCGAAATACGCGCGGTGGATCATGATCAGTGCATACACCGAGCCGACCACCAGGCCGAAGGTGGCGATGGTGGTGACCCATGGCGCCACGGCGAAGCTGCCCAGCAGGATCAGGAATTCGCCGACGAAGTTACCGGTGCCTGGCAAGCCCAGGGACGCGGCGGCGAAGAACAGGCTGATGGCGGGCAGGTAGGTGATGCGCGACCACAGGCCGCCCATTTCGCGCATGTCGCGGGTATGCAGGCGTTCGTACAGCTGGCCGCTGAGGATGAACAGCGCCGCGGCGGAGAGGCCGTGGGCGACCATCTGCACCACCGCGCCTTGCAGGGCTTGCAGGCTGCCGGAGTAGATGCCGATGAGCACGAAGCCCATGTGCGACACGCTCGAATAGGCGATCAGGCGCTTGATGTCGGTTTGCGCGAAGGCCAGGAAGGCGCCGTAGAAGATGCCGATAAGGCCCAGGCCCATGGCAATGGGTGCGAATTCCGCCGAGGCGTGTGGGAACAGCGGCAGGGCAAAGCGCAGCAAGCCGTAGGCCGCGGTTTTCAGCAGGATACCGGCCAGGTCCACGGAACCCGCGGTCGGCGCCTGGGCGTGGGCATCCGGCAGCCAGGAGTGCACCGGCACCACCGGCAGCTTCACGGCGAACGCCACGAAGAAGCCCAGCATCAGCAGGTACTCGGTACCGGCTGGCAGGTGTGCCTTGAGCAGGTCGCTGTAGTTGAAGGTGATCACGCCAGTGGTGTTGTAGTTCACCAGCACCAGCGCCAGGATCGCCACCAACATGATCAGGCCGCTGGCCTGGGTGAAGATGAAGAACTTGGTCGCCGCGTAGATCCGCGTGCGCTTGCCATCCGCCGAGCTATGACCCCAGAGCGCGATGAGGAAGTACATCGGCACCAGCATCATTTCCCAGAAGAAGAAGAACAGGAACAGGTCCAGCGCGAGGAACACGCCGATCACGCCGCCGAGGATCCACATCAGGTTGAGGTGGAAGAAGCCTACGTGGCGCTGGATCTCTTTCCAGGAGCAGAGCACCGAGAGCACGCCGAGCAGGCCGGTCAGCAGGATCATCAGCAGCGACAGGCCATCGAGCGCCAGGTGCACGCTGATGCCGAAGCGCTGAATCCAGGCCAGCTTGAATTCCACCGCCCAGACCGGGTCGGCGCCCGGCGCCGGGGCCAGCGAATAATCGCCTTGGGACCAGAGCCAGAGGCCCAGCGCCAGTTCCAGGGACATGGTCAGCAATGCGATCCAGCGGGGGAGGGTGGCGCTCGAGCGCTCAGCCATCCAGCACAGAAGGCCGCCGATGAAGGGAATCAGGATCAGCCAAGGCAGAATCATGACGGGTTCGTTTCCTTTCGCAAATTCGCAAGGTTCATAGTCAGGCAGCCATTACCACGGCGCCCAGCACCAACACGGCGCCGAACGCAAGGGAGGCGGCATACCAGCGCAGCTGGCCGTTCTCGGTGCGGCTCATGGCAGCGTTGCCGCCCTTCACCAACCGAGGCACCAGGCCGATGCCACGGTCCATCGGATCCCTGCGCAGCACGTGGCTGATCCACAGATAGGGTTTGACGAACAGCTTGTCGTAGATCCAGTCGAAGCCCCAGGCCGCGAACCACCAGGCCGACAGCAAACGGCCAGGGCCACTGTTGGCGATGGCGGTGGCCACCCGGCGCTTGCCCAGGAACAGCAAGGCCGAGAGCAGGATGCCCGCCAGTGCGATCGCGCCGGAAGCGATTTCCAGGCTGTGCTTGGCTTCACCGCCGGCATGGCCCGCGCTTTCCGGCAGCACGCCAGCCAGCGGTGGGTGAATCCAGGCACCGATGAAGGTCGACAGTACCAGCAGCACGCCCAGCGGCAGCCAGTGAGCGATGCCGTGGCCGGCGTGCGCTTCGGTCTTGGCTTCGCCGTGGAAGGCAATGAAGATCAGGCGGAAGGTGTACAGCGAGGTCATGAAGGCACCGACCAGGCCGGCATACAGCAAGCCATTGTGGCCACTGGCGAAGGCTTCCCAGAGGATCTCGTCTTTCGAGTAGAAGCCTGCGGTCAGGATCGGCAATGCCGACAGGGCCGCGCCGCCGACGATGAAGCTGGCATAGGCCAGCGGCAGCTTCTTCCACAGCCCGCCCATCTTGAAGATGTTCTGTTCGTGGTGGCAGGCGACGATCACCGCGCCCGAGGCCAGGAACAGCAGCGCCTTGAAGAATGCGTGGGTCATCAGGTGGAAGATCGCGCCTTCCCATGCACCCACGCCCAAGGCCAGGAACATGTAGCCGATCTGGCTCATGGTGGAGTAGGCGAGGATACGCTTGATGTCCGTCTGCACCAGCGCGGCGAAGCCGGCCAGTACCAGGGTCACGCCGCCGACGATGCCCACCAGGTGCAGGATGTCCGGCGCCAGGGCGAACAAGCCGTGGGTACGAGCGATCAGGTACACGCCCGCGGTCACCATGGTGGCCGCGTGGATCAGCGCCGAGACCGGGGTAGGGCCGGCCATGGCGTCCGCCAGCCAGGTTTGCAGCGGCAGCTGAGCGGATTTACCGACCGCGCCGCCCAGCAGCATCAGCGTGGCCAATACGATCCAGAAATCGCCGACCTTGAAATGCTGAGGCGCGCGCACCAGCAGCTCCTGGATGTTCAACGTGCCCAACTGGTGGAACAGGATGAACATGCCGATGGCCATGAACACGTCGCCGATGCGGGTGACGATAAAGGCCTTGAGCGCGGCGTTGCCGTTGTTGCGGTTGCCATAGTAGAAGCCGATCAGCAGGTAGCTGCACAGGCCCACGCCTTCCCAACCGAAGTAGATGAACAGCAGGTTGTCGCCCAGGATCAGGAACAACATGCTGGCAATGAACAAGTTGGTGTAGGAGAAGAACCGCGAGTAGCCCTCTTCACCGCGCATGTACCAGGACGCGAACAGGTGGATCAGGAAGCCCACCCCAACCACTACCCCCAACATGGTCAGCGACAGGCCGTCCAGGTAGAGGGTGAAGCTGGGCTTGAAGCCATCCACCGACATCCAGGTCCACAGCACTTGGGTGAACACGCCGCCGGCGGGCGGGGCGACGTTGAACTGCCAGATGGTATAAGCCGCGACCACCGCCGACAGGCCAATGGAACCGACGCCGATCAGCGCCGATGTGTTTTCCGAAAAGCGCCCGCGGGAGAACGACAGCAGCAGGTAGCCCAGCAGGGGAAAGACGAAAGTCAGGAAGAGTAGGTTCATCCGCGCATCTCACTGGCAGCGTCGATATCGAGCGTATGGAAGCGGCGATACAACTGGATCAGGATCGCCAGGCCAATGCTGGCCTCGGCGGCGGCCAGGCTGATCACCAGGATGAACATGATCTGCCCGTCCGGTTGTGCCCAGCGGCTGCCAGCCACGATGAACGCCAGTGCCGAGGCATTCATCATGATTTCCAGGCTCATCAGCACGAAGAGAATGTTACGGCGGACCAGCAGGCCCACCAGGCCGAGCACGAACAGCACACCGGCGACGGCCAGGCCGTGTTCAAGAGGAATGGCTGGCATGGGTTACTCCTTCGCCTCGTTGCGGCCAATGTGGAAGGCCGTGATCGCCGCCGCCAGCAGCAGCATCGAGGCCAGCTCCACGGCAAGCAGGTAAGGGCCGAACAGGCTGATACCGACGGCCTTGGGGCCGATGGTGGTTTCGCCCACGGGAATGTTGCCCGGGCCGGAGAACAGCACGTACATCAGCTCCAGCAACAGCAGGGCGGCCAGCAACATCGGGCCTGCCCAGATGCCGGGCTTGAACCACTCCCGTTCCTGGTGGGCCGAGGCCGTGCCCAGGTTGAGCATCATCACCACGAACACGAACAGCACCATGATGGCGCCGGCGTAGGCGATCACCTCCAGCACGCCGGCGAAGGGCGCGCCGAGGGCGAAGAAGGTCATGGCCACGGCGATCAGCGAAATGATCAGGTAAAGCAAGGCATGGACCGGATTGGTCCCGGTGATGACCCGGAGGGTCGCCAGCACCGCAACGCCAGAGGCGAAATAGAACGCGAATTCCATCTTTGTTCCTTAAGGCAGCAGGCTCTTCACGTTGATCGGCTCGGCTTCGTTCTGCGCGGCGCCTTTCGGCTTGCCGGCCACGGCCATGCCCGCGACGCGATAGAAGTTATAGTCCGGATTCTTCCCGGGGCCGGAGATCAGCAGGTCATGCTTCTCATACACCAGGTCCTGGCGCTTGTAGTCGGCCATTTCGAAGTCCGGGGTCAGCTGGATCGCCGTGGTCGGGCACGCCTCTTCGCACAAGCCGCAGAAGATGCAGCGCGAGAAGTTGATGCGGAAGAACTCGGGATACCAGCGGCCGTCGCCAGTCTCGGCCTTCTGCAGGGAAATACAGCCCACCGGGCAGGCCACCGCGCAGAGGTTGCAAGCCACGCAGCGCTCTTCGCCGTCGGGGTCGCGGGTGAGCACGATACGGCCGCGGTAGCGAGGGGCCAGGTAGACCTCCTCTTCCGGGTATTGGAGGGTGTCACGCTTGCGGAAGCCATGACCGAAAATCATGATCAGGCTGCGTAGCTGGGTGTAGGTGCCATGTACCACATGGCCGATGTATTTGAACATGACGCGTATCCTCAAGCACCGGCCGGCGTGTTCAACAACACGATCGCGGCCGTTACCAGCAAGTTGATCAGGGTCAGCGGGAGGCAGAACTTCCAGCTGAAATCCATCACCTGGTCATAGCGTGGGCGTGGAATGGACGCCCGCAGCAGGATGAACAGCATGATGAAGAAACAGGTCTTGAGGGCGAACCACAGGAAGGGCACCTGCGGCAGGATGTCGAACGGGCCGTGCCAGCCGCCGAAGAACAGGGTCACCAGCAGCGCCGACACCAGCACGATGCCGATGTATTCACCCACGAAGAACATGCCCCATTTCATGCCGGCATACTCGATGTGATAACCATCGGCCAGTTCCTGTTCCGCTTCTGGCTGGTCGAAGGGGTGACGGTGAGTCACGGCGACGCCAGCGATGAAGAAGGTACAGAAACCGAAGAACTGCGGAATGATGAACCACAGGTTCTGCGCCTGGTACTCAACGATGTCGCGCATGTTGAACGAGCCCGCCTGAACGATTACGCCCATCAGCGCCAGGCCCATGAACACTTCGTAGCTCACCGTTTGCGCGGAGGCCCGCAGGCTGCCGAGCAGGGCGTACTTGTTGTTGCTCGACCAACCGGCGAACAGCACCGCATACACCGACAGGCCCGCCATGGCGAAGAAGAACAGCACGCCGATGTTCAGGTCCGCCACGCCCCAGGTGGGGGTGATCGGAATCACCGAGAAGGCGATCAGCAGGGCGCTCATGGCCACCACTGGCGCCAGGGTGAAGATCACCCGATCGACGAAAGGCGGGTTCCAGTCTTCCTTGAAGAACATCTTGAGCATGTCCGCGGCGATCTGGAACATGCCGAACGGGCCAACCCGGTTGGGGCCGTAGCGGTCCTGCCACCAGCCCAGCAGGCGCCGTTCCACGAAGCTGAGCAGCGCGCCGCAGACCACCACGGCGAGCAGGATGACGATGGATTTGACCACCGACACGATCACGTCAATCACTTCAGGCGTGAACCAGGTCATTGTGCTGCCTCCTGCAAACCTTCAACGGGCTGGCCGCCAAATGCCGGCGGAATGCCCGCCAGGCCCTTGGGCAACGCCACCAGGCCCGCGGCCAGTTGTTCATCCACCCGCAGCGGCAGGCGCAGCTCCACGCCGGCCACGTTCAGGCTGAGCAGCGCGCCGTCGTTGACCCCAAGGCGGTCGGCCTCGGCCTTGGCCAAGGCCACGTAAGGGCTGGGAATGCGCGTGGCCACTGGCGCGGCGCGGGATGACATCTCTTCGCTACCGAACAGATGATAGTAAGGTACGGCCGTCCAGGTGCCGCGCGCCGGTGCAAAGGCAGCCGGGATGCGGGTGAACCAGGCGAGGCCGTCGCCACGGGTTTCGATCAGGCGTACGCCAGGGTCGCCGGCGCGCAGGTGACCGCCGACCTCGTCCTGGAACTTGTTCCACGCTTGCGGTGAGTTCCAGCCCGGGGACCAGGCGAACGGCACTTGCTGACGGGGTTCCTTGCTGCCCGAATAACCTTCCATCGAGAACGAGAACGCGCTGTCCACATCTTGGCTGGCACGCGGCTCGTGCACGCTGATGTTGGCGCGCATGGCGGTACGGCCGGAGTAACGCAGCGGTTCGCGCGCCAGCTTCAACCCCTTGATGCGGAAAGCCGCGGAAGGCGCTGCCTCGACGATGCGTGCCAGCTGCGGCGCGCTCGCCGCGCAGGCTGCGGTGACGTGATCCAGTTGGGTCCAGTCCACCTTGCGGTCAAGCAGGGTCGCGCGCAGGGCATGTAGCCAGCGCCAGCCTTCATGGGTGAAGTTTTGCGGATCGAGGTAATTAGGATCGAACACCTGGAAGAAGCGCTGGGCTCGGCCTTCCTGGCTGACCAGGGTGCCGTCACCCTCGGCGAAGCTCGCCGCTGGCAGGATCAGGTCCGCACGCTCGGTGGTCGCGGTCTGCTGGTGATCGGCGACAATCAACACCTTGGCCGCGGCCAGGGCTGCATCGACCTTGGCCTTGGGCGCACGGGCATACAGGTCGTTTTCCAGCACCACGATGGCGTCGGCACGGCCTTCGATCACCGCATCCAGCGCGGCATCCAAGGATTCGCCGCCCAACATGGCCAGGCCCAGGCTGTTGGCCTCGGGCACGATCAGGCTCAGGGAGCCCGCCTTGGCACGCAGGGCCAGGGCCTTGGCGATGTTGGCGGCCGCCTCGATCAGTGCGCTGGAAGCCAGCGACGTGCCGGACACCACCAATGGGCGCTTGGCGGCGACCAGGGCGTCGGCGATGCGCTGGGCCAGGCCAAGGGCCTCTTCGTCCAGGCCGGTGACGGCCGGGGCGCTGGCATCGATCGCGTGGGCCACGGCGAAGCCCAGGCGGGCCAGGTCTTCTGGCGAGGCATGCACGCATTCCTCGGCGATGTCGTCGAGTTTGGTGTCGGTCAGGCTGGCGATGAACAGCGGGTACATCTCATGCTGGCCGATGTTCTTCACGGCGGCGTCCAGCCAGGGTTGCACGCGCATGGCTTCGGCCATCGCCTCGGCCTTGCCCTTCACCGACTGGCGCAGGGCGAGGGCCATGCGGGCGGCGGTTTGAGTGAGGTCTTCACCGAGCACGAACACGGCGTCGTGGTCTTCGACTTCGCGCAGGCTCGGGATCGGCAGCGGGCTGTTGTTGAGCACGTTCAGCACCAGGCGGATGCGGCTCAGCTCGCCGGTTTCGATGCCGGTGTGGTACCAGTCGGCGCCAACCAGCTCGCGCAGGGAGTAGTTGCTCTCCAGGCTGGCGCGTGGGGAACCGATCCCCACGATGGTACGGCCACTGAGCAGCTGCGCCGCTTTGTCCAGCGCGGCGTCCACGCCCAGCATGGCGCGGTCCTGGCCAAGCATCGGGTGCTTGGGGCGGTCCTTGCGGTTCACGTAGCCGTAGCCAAACCGGCCACGGTCGCAGAGGAAGTAATGGTTCACCGAGCCGTTGTAGCGGTTTTCGATCCGCCGCAGCTCGCCATAACGCTCGCCGGGGCTGATGTTGCAACCGCTGGAGCAGCCATGGCAGATACTCGGGGCGAACTGCATGTCCCACTTGCGGTTGTAGCGCTCGGAGTGGGTTTTGTCGGTGAACACGCCCGTTGGGCAGACTTCGGTGAGGTTGCCGGAGAACTCGCTCTCCAGCACGCCGTCTTCCACGCGGCCGAAGTAGACGTTGTCGTGGGCGCCATAAACGCCCAGGTCGGTGCCGCCGGCGTAGTCCTTGTAGAAGCGCACGCAGCGGTAGCAGGCGATGCAGCGGTTCATCTCATGGGAGATGAACGGGCCCAGGTCCTGGTTCTGGTGGGTCCGCTTGGTGAAGCGATAACGGCGCTCGTTGTGGCCAGTCATGACCGTCATGTCTTGCAGGTGGCAATGGCCACCTTCTTCACACACCGGGCAGTCGTGGGGGTGGTTGGTCATCAACCACTCGACCACGCTGGCGCGGAAGGCCTTGGATTCTTCATCGTCGATGGAGATCCAGGTGTTGTCGGTGGCAGGCGTCATGCAGCTCATGACGATACGGCCGCGCTTGTCGTTTTCGTCGTTGTATTGCTTGACTGCGCACTGGCGGCAGGCGCCGACGCTGCCCAGCGCCGGGTGCCAGCAGAAATAAGGAATGTCGAGGCCGAGGGACAGACACGCCTGTAACAGGTTGTCTGCGCCATCGACTTCGAGCGCTTTGCCGTCTACGTGGATAGTGGCCATGGTTCAAAGGTCTTCGTTGGCCCGGTCGCCCGGGCGTGGCTAATGGAAATCTTGTTCTGTGCCTGGCGCATCGCGTTCACAGGCAGGGGCGGGGCAAGGCCGCCGCCCTCACATCAATCAGGCTCCAGCAGGGATTGGCCGTGGTTGACCGAAGCCCGGTGCCAGGTTCGCCGCTCCCACGGGGGCGATGCCGGCCTCGAACTCTTCCCGGAAATACTTGATGGCGCTGCCCAGCGGCTCGACCGCCCCTGGCGCATGCGCGCAGAAGGTCTTGCCGGGGCCGAGGAAGCCGACCAGGCCCAGCAGGGTGTCGATGTCGGCCTGGGTGCCCTGACGGTTCTCCAGCGCGCGCAGCAGCTTGACCGACCACGGCAGGCCATCCCGGCAAGGGGTGCAGAAGCCACAGGATTCGCGTGCGAAGAACTCTTCCATATTGCGCAGCAGCGACACCATGTTGACGGTGTTGTCCACCGCCATGGCCAGGCCGGTACCCATCCGCGTGCCGACCTTGGCGATGCCGCCGGCATACATCTGCGCCTCGAGGTGTTCCGGCAACAGGAAGCCGGTACCGGCGCCGCCTGGCTGCCAGCACTTGAGCGTGTAGCCGTCGCGCATGCCGCCGGCGTAGTCCTCGAACAGTTCACGGGCGGTCACGCCGAAGGGCAACTCCCACAGGCCGGGGTTCTTCACCTTGCCGGAGAAACCCATCAGCTTGGTGCCGTGGTCTTCGCTGCCTTCGCGGGCGAGGCCCTTGTACCAGTCGATGCCATTGCCGACGATCGCTGGCACATTGCACAGGGTTTCTACGTTGTTGACGCAGGTGGGCTTGCCCCAAACGCCGACAGCCGCGGGGAAGGGCGGCTTGGAGCGTGGGTTGGCGCGGCGGCCTTCGAGGGAGTTGATCAGCGCGGTTTCTTCACCGCAGATGTAACGCCCGGCGCCGGTATGCACGAACAGCTCGAAGTCGAAGCCGCTGCCCAGGATGTTCTTGCCCAGCAGGCCCGCGGCCTTGGCTTCCTCGACCGCGCGGTTGAGGTGGCGGGCGGCGGTGGTGTATTCGCCGCGCAGGAAGATATAACCGCGGTAGGCCTTCAGCGCCCGGGCGCTGATCAGCATGCCTTCGATCAGCAGGTGTGGCTGCTGCTCCATCAGCATGCGGTCTTTCCAGGTGTTGGGCTCCATTTCATCCGCGTTGCACAGCAGGTAGCGGATGTTCATGGATTCGTCCTTGGGCATCAGCCCCCACTTCACCCCGGTGGGGAAGCCCGCGCCGCCCCGGCCCTTGAGGCCGGAGTCCTTCACGGTCTGGACGATTTCGTCCTGGGACAGCTGGGCCAGCGCTTTGCGGGCGGCGGTGTAGCCGTCCTTGCGCTCATATTCTTCGAGCCAGATCGGCTCGCCATCGTCGCGCAGGCGCCAGGTCAGCGGGTGGGTTTCGGCGGCTCGGGCGATGGTGTTAGCGGGGCCAAATGAAGTGAGGGTCATACGTAGGCCTCCAGCAAGCGGCTGACGCCGTCGGGCTTGACGTCGCCAAAGGTGTCGTCGTCGATCATCAGTGCCGGGGCCTTGTCGCAGTTGCCCAGGCAGCACACCGGCAGCAGCGTGAAGCGGCCGTCCGCGGTGGTCTGGCCCAGGCCAATGCCGAGCTCGCGCTGGATCTGCGAAACCACCGATTCGTGCCCGCCGATGTAGCACACCATGCTGTCGCATACGCGGATGATGTGGCGGCCGACCGGCTGGCGGAAGATCTGGCTATAGAAGGTGGCTACACCTTCGACGTCGCTGGCGGGGATGCCGAGGATCTCGCCAATGGCGTAAAGGGCGCCGTCCGGGACCCAGCCACGCTCCTTCTGCACGATCTTCAAGGCTTCGATGGAAGCCGCGCGAGGGTCTTCGTAGTGGTGCAGTTCGTGCTCGATGGCCGAGCGCTCGGTCTCGCTCAGGGCGAAACGATCAGTTTGGATAAGCGTACTGTTCATGCTTAACGGTCCACATCGGCCATGACGAAGTCGATACTGCCCAGGTACGCGATCAGGTCGGCGACCATGCTGCCGCGGATCACCGAAGGGATCTGCTGCAGGTGCGGGTAGCTGGGGGTACGGATACGGGTACGGTAGCTCATGGTGCCGCCGTCGCTCGTCAGGTAATAACTGTTGATGCCCTTGGTCGCCTCGATCATCTGGAAGGACTCGTTGGCCGGCATGACCGGGCCCCACGAAACCTGCAGGAAGTGAGTGATCAGGGTTTCGATATGTTGCAGCGTGCGCTCTTTCGGCGGCGGCGTGGTCAGCGGATGGTCCGCCTTATACGGCCCTTCCGGCATGTTGCGCAGGCACTGGTCGATGATCCGGATGCTCTGGCGCATCTCTTCCACGCGCACCATGCAGCGGTCGTAGGCGTCGCCATTGGCGGCCAGCGGCACTTCGAAGTCGAAGTTCTGGTAGCCCGAGTACGGCCGCGCCTTGCGCAGGTCGAAGTCACAGCCGGTGGAACGCAGGCCGGCGCCGGTGACGCCCCATTCCAGCGCTTCCTTGGTGTTGTAGGCGGCAACGCCGATGGTCCGGCCCTTGAGGATGCTGTTATGCAAAGCGGCCTTGGTGTACTCGTCCAGCCGCTTGGGCAGCCAGTCGACGAAGTCTTTCACCAGTTTGTCCCAGCCGCGTGGCAGGTCGTGGGCAACGCCGCCGATGCGGTACCAGGCCGGGTGCAGGCGGAAGCCGGTGATCGCTTCGATCACCGTGTAGGCGCGCTGGCGGTCGGTGAAGGTGAAGAACACCGGGGTCATGGCGCCCACGTCCTGGATGTAGGTTCCCAGGAACAGCAAGTGGCTGGTGATGCGGAAGAACTCGGCCAGCATCACGCGGATGGTGTTGACCCGGTCCGGCACCACGATGCCGGCGAGCTTTTCCACCGAGAGCACGTAGGGCAGGTTGTTCATCACCCCGCCCAGGTAGTCGATGCGGTCCGTGTAGGGAATGTAGCTGTGCCAGGACTGGCGCTCGCCCATCTTCTCGGCACCACGGTGGTGGTAGCCGATGTCTGGCACGCAGTCGACGATTTCTTCGCCGTCCAGCTGCAGGATGATCCGGAACGCACCGTGGGCGGAAGGGTGGTTCGGGCCCAGGTTGAGGAACATGAAGTCTTCGTTGGCGGTGCCGCGTTTCATGCCCCAGTCTTCCGGGCGGAAGCGCGCGGCTTCTTCCTCGTGGGCCTGCTTGGCCAGGCTCAGGCTGTAGGGGTCGAACTCGGTGGCGCGGGCAGGGTAGTCCTTGCGCAGCGGATGACCTTCCCAGGTCGGCGGCATCAATACGCGGCTAAGGTTGGGGTGGCCGGTGAAGGTAATCCCGAACATGTCCCACACTTCACGCTCGTACCAATTGGCGTTGGGCCAGATGCCGGTCACGCTGGGGAGGTTCAGGTCGCCTTCGCTCAAGGCCACCTTAATCATCACGTCGCTGTTTCGTTCTATCGATAGCAGGTGATAGAACACAGTGAAGTCGGCGTCGGGCAAGCCACGGCGCTGGGTGCGCAGGCGCTCGTCGACGCCGTGCAGGTCATACAGCATCGAGTAGGGCTTGGGTACGTTACGCAGGAAGCTCAGCACTTCCTTGATTTGCGCCCGGGCGACCCAGAGCACGGGCATGCCGGTGCGGGTCTGCTGCGCAGAGAAACTCTCGGGGCCAAAGCGGTTGGTCAATTCGACGACCACATCCTGGTCGTCAGCCTTGTAAGGCGGGATATACAGAGCGGTGTCCGCTGTTGTCATGGTGTCGGTCGCTTTCGCTTTCGGTCAACGTAAAGAATGAAGGCCAAGCGCGCCCCACTCGTAAGCCGAGCAGGGTGAGCCTTGGATCAAACTTCGTCTGGGCTGCGCAGGTTGGTGACCTGGATACGCTGTTCGCGGCGCAGGTCTTTCTGGGACGGCATCTCGGCGCGATAAACGCCTTGGTCGCCGACCACCCAGGACAGCGGCCGCCGTTCCTTGCCGATCGATTCCTGCAGCAGCATCAGGCCCTGCAGGAACGCCTCCGGACGCGGCGGGCAGCCGGGCACGTAGACGTCAACCGGGAGGAATTTGTCCACGCCCTGCACCACCGAATAGATGTCGTACATGCCACCGGAGTTGGCGCACGCGCCCATGGAGATCACCCACTTGGGTTCGAGCATCTGTTCGTAGAGGCGCTGAATGATCGGCGCCATCTTGATGAAGCAGGTGCCCGCCACCACCATGAAATCCGCCTGGCGAGGAGAAGCCCGGATCACTTCGGCGCCGAAGCGGGCAATGTCGTGAGGCGCGGTGAACGCCGTGGTCATTTCCACGTAGCAGCACGACAGGCCGAAGTTGTAGGGCCACAGCGAGTTCTTGCGGCCCCAGTTGACCGCACCGTTCAGTACGTCTTCGAGCTTGCCCATGAAGACGTTGCGGTGCACCTGGTCGGCGAGCATCTCGTCATCGACGATGCCCTGTTTGCCCAGGGGATAACGCTGTTCCGGATCCAGCGGAGCATCCGGGTCGATCTTGGTAAGGTTGTATTGCATTGCCAAAGCCTCATTGTTTCAGCTTCGCCTGCCGCTTACGGCGACCTTCGGGCGCCCAATCGAGAGCCCCCACTCGCCAAAGGTAGACAAGACCCGCCAACAGAATTGCTATGAAAATGAGTGCTTCGGCAAAGCCCGCCCAGCCGCTTTCACGGACAGAGACAGACCAGGCGAACAAAAAGAGGGCTTCGATATCGAAGATCACGAACAGCATCGCGACCAGATAGAATTTGGCAGACAAGCGCAGGCGGGCGCTACCGACCGGCAGCATGCCGGATTCGAAGGGGTCGTTCTTGCTACGCCCCCAGGCCTTGCCACCGAGCAGGCTCGAAAGCCCAAGCATGAAGGCGCAAAGCCCCGCTACACCCAGAAGGAAGATGGCAAAGCCCCAGTTATGGGCGATGAGTCCTGCTGATGGGGTCATGCTGGCAATCCTTAACAGAGGGTAGATCTCTGAGTCGAAGAGGGTAAAGCAGTGACTATATGTCGCAGCCGTAAGATCGGCGGGATTTTATGGGCAAACCCGCGGCAAGTAAATTTATCGCATCAAATTAATTCGCCCAATCTACTAAATAGTCCCCGCCTATACCCGGCAAACCCCTTGCAGCCGGGGATTCGACCTGTTTCGTTCAAAGCTGTTTCCTTCCATGGGTAATAAACTTCTGTAAATGATAATTGATCTCAATTAACGTTGTTCGAAGGTTCTTTTGTTAGCGCGCGTTTCACTTCGCTGAAGTCACTATAGTCCTGTTGAGAGTTTATGCCGGGATGATTTAAGCGTTTGGACGTGAGTCAAGGAAATGGTTGCCCCAGCATGCGAGCCCTTGCCCGAACCAATAACGCAAAAAGCCGCCCGAAGGCGGCTTTCTGAACAGCGTTGACGCTTAGTGGAACTGTTCTTCTTCGGTGGAGCCGGTGAGGGCGGTGACCGAGGAAGCGCCACCTTGAATGACCGTAGTCATGTCGTCGAAGTAGCCAGTGCCCACTTCCTGTTGGTGTGCCACGAAGGTGTAACCCTTGGCGGCGTCGGCGAATTCCTGCTCTTGCAGCTTCACGTAGGCGGTCATGTCGTTGCGGGCGTAGTCGTGCGCCAGGGAGAACATGCCGTGCCACATGTTGTGAATGCCGGCCAGAGTGATGAACTGGTGCTTGTAACCCATGGCAGACAGCTCACGCTGGAACTTGGCGATGGTCGCGTCGTCCAGGTTCTTCTTCCAGTTGAAGGAAGGCGAGCAGTTGTACGACAGCAACTGGTCTGGGTATTCCTTCTTGATCGCCTCGGCGAAGCGACGGGCTTCGTCCAGGTCCGGCTTGGCGGTCTCGCACCAGATCAGGTCGGCGTAAGGGGCATAGGCCAGGCCACGAGCGATGGCTTGGTCCAGGCCGGCGCGCACTTTATAGAAGCCTTCCGGAGTACGGGTGCCGGTCACGAACGGCTGGTCGTACGGGTCGCAGTCCGAGGTCAGCAGGTCGGCCGCGTTGGCGTCGGTACGGGCCAGGATGATGGTCGGCACGCCAGCGACGTCTGCTGCCAAGCGAGCGGCAACCAGCTTCTGCACGGCTTCCTGGGTAGGCACCAGAACCTTACCGCCCATGTGGCCGCATTTTTTCACGGAGGCCAGCTGGTCTTCGAAGTGAACGCCGGCGGCGCCTGCTTCGATCATGCTCTTCATCAACTCATAGGCGTTGAGCACGCCACCGAAGCCGGCTTCAGCGTCGGCTACGATCGGGGCGAAGTAGTCGATGTAGCCATCGTCGCCTGGGTTCTTGCCGGCTTTCCACTGGATCTGGTCGGCGCGACGGAACGAGTTGTTGATGCGCTTGACCACGGTCGGTACCGAGTCAACCGGGTACAGCGACTGGTCGGGGTACATGGACTCGGCGCTGTTGTTGTCGGCGGCAACCTGCCAGCCGGACAGGTAGATGGCCTGGATACCGGCTTTTACCTGTTGCACTGCCTGTCCGCCGGTGAGGGCACCCATGCAGTTGACGAAGTCTTTATCGGGACGGAAGGACGGCTTGGCGCCCTGGGTTACCAGCTTCCAGAGCTTCTCAGCGCCCAGTTTGGCCAGGGTGTGCTCGGGTTGGAGCGAGCCACGCAGGCGGACGACATCGGCGGCGGTGTAGGTGCGGGTCACCCCTTTCCAGCGTGGGTTTTCCGCCCAGTCTTTCTCAAGGGCCGCTATTTGTTGTTCGCGTGTCAGTGCCATGGGGTGAACCTCGTCGCATAGGTCTCGTAGGGTTATCCAGCTCCACCGTGAGGCGTTACGCCAATCAGGGCAGCGGCAGGGGCCGTGGGCGCGCTGGTTGAAGTTCGAGAGGCGAACGGTCGGTTCGGCGAGCCGGCGTGTACCTGAGCTGCGTGGGGCCCTGGCCATTCCTGATCGCGCGAAATCGGCAGGACTGCCGTCGGCGCTTCCGTCCCTCGGGACAACTTCGTTCCAGTCGCAACCCCATCGGACCGCCTTGTGGGCCGTGCTGATACGGGAGCGGCCTCGGGATGGTGAGGTCGCGCCCCGAAGGCCCTTGTTCAGGGCCCCTGATTAGCGGGAGCGAGGCCATCATGCCCGCGGCGCAAATCGTCGTCAAACATTTTGTAGTGTTTTTTTAAAGGCACTACATCTGGTCGGACAAACGACCGGAGAGTCACGAAAAGGCCCTGGAGTCGGTGCTTCAGGGCAGGGCGTCGACACGCACTTTCAGGGTCATGTCATCGTGACCTTGAGTGCCGTAGTAGCGAGTACCGCCACTGCGCTCGCCCTGGCTTTGGCCGCTGATGCCGGCGACGGTAATCCACTGGCCAAGGGGGCCGCTGACGCGGGTGTCGGTGCTTTGCACGTTGACCACGTCGGGGCGCTCCTGGCTCATGTGGTCGTTGTTGGTGCTGATGGCCAGGTGCACGGTTTCGCCCGTCACGCTGGCGGTAACGTAAAACCCCTGGGTAACGTTGCGGTACTCGGTCTGGGTTTGGAGCCGGCCGTAGGCATCGGTCTGGGCGGTGGTCAGCGGGACGCTTTGGCCAACCTGGATCAACGCCGGCGTGCCCTCACTGGCTTGCACCTGCTGCACGCCACCGCTGCGGTTGGCGGTGCCGTAGCGAATCACCCGGCCGTTGCCGGCTCCGGCTCCACTGCTGTGATTGCTGTCGCTGGTGTCCACGCTGATCAGCAGACGGCGAGCAGGGGTGTCCAGGCGCTCGAGCAGCGCTCCCAGTTCGTCCAGCTTGCCGGGCTCGGCGTTGACCACCAACTGGTTGCCAAAGGCGCTGACGGTGCCTTGGCTGCCCAGGAACGAACGCACCATCGGCAGCAGCTCTTCACTGCTGCGGTAGTGCAAGTCCAGCACTTGAGTGGCGGCTTGGGCGAAAGGTGTGAAGGCGATGAGAAGGAGAAGGAAGAACGGGCGCAGCGGCATGACAGAATACTCCGCGAAGTCGAGCCCCTAGTATGAACCAGGCGCGCTACCTGTAGGAGCCTGCGAAGGCCGCGAACCGGCCATGCCTTGGTTCGCAGGCTGGCGTCGGTTCCTATCGGGTAGCGCCCAGGCCGGCCGCTACGCCAAGCGGCGCACCATGTCCACATGCGGCAGGCCCGCTTCGAGAAACTCCTCGCTGACCACTTCGAAGCCAAAGCGCTGGTAGAACGCCGTGGCGTACAGTTGAGCGGTCAACTTCAGCTCGCCGATGCCGCGTTGGCTCGCCTCGGCGATCACGGCCTGCATCAATGCATCCCCGACCTTCAGCCCGCGCCAGTCCTTGAGCACGGACAAGCGGCCAACATAGCCGTCGGGAAGCAGGCGGGCCGTGCCGATGGCGAAACCGCTTTCCTCGGCAAGGAAGTGGATAGCGGTTTCGTCTTCCGAATCCCACTCCTGTTCTGGCGCAACGGCTTGCTCGGCAACGAACACGGATTCGCGGATGCGGTGGATCTGCTTGTAGTCCCGGTGCCAGTCCGCCAGCCGGATACGTAGGTCATTCATCGGCGAACCCCAGGCTCCCCTGCAGCACCAACTGGCTGAGCAGGGTGACGGCTTCATCGTCGGCCAGCCAGGGCGCCAGGTTCGTTTGGTGCAGGGCGTCAGCCGAGCACACCAACTGCAGCAGGCCACGCAGTGTGCCCGGCAGCAATCGGCTCTGGCCGCTGGCGAAGAGCATGAGTTCGCTACCCATTTCCGACCAGGCCAAGCGCGCGCTTGGGTTGCGTACCATGACTGCGCCATCGCCGAGTGCGTCGAGAAGGTCTTCTTCGCTCAGCTCGGTTCCCGCCACCCGCTCGGCATAACGAGGCTCGGTCATGAATTGGCCGAACCAGGTGAGCAGCAGGCGATCGTCACCCATGTGCTGCGCTAGCAGGTCCTTGAGCCGTGCCAAGGCATCGTGCTGGATCTGGTTCGGGTCGCTTACCGGCTGGATGTCCGCATCGCTGTAGCGCTCATCATCTGGGATGAACTGGCTGAGGAAATCGGTGAAGTGGGTCAGCACTTCGCTGGCGCTGGGCGCGCGGAAGCCAACGCTGTAGGTCATGCAGTCGTCCACGGCGGTGCCGAAATGGGCCAGGCGCGGCGGCAGGTAGAGCATGTCGCCGGGTTCGAGCGTCCAGGCCTCGGTTTCCTGGAAGTCGGCCAGGATGCGCAGGTCGGCGTGCTCGAGCAGTGGGCTCTCGGCGTTGCACATCTGCCCCACGCGCCAGGTGCGCTTGCCATGACCCTGCAGGAGGAACACGTCGTAGTGGTCGAAGTGCGGGCCCACGCCACCGCCCGGCGCGGCATAGCTGATCATCACGTCGTCGATCCGCCAGGTAGGGAGGAATCGGAACGGTTCGAGCAGTGCGCTCACTTCGGGAACGAATTGATCGACCGCTTGCACCAGGAGGGTCCAGTCTTTTTCCGGCAGGGTGGCGAAGGTGTCTTCGGTAAAGGGGCCGCGTCGCAGCTCCCACGGATGCTCACCGTGTTCCACGACGATCCGTGATTCGATTTCTTCTTCCAGGGCCAGGCCGGCAAGTTCGTCCGGGCTGATCGGGTTCTCAAAATCGGTGAAGGCCTGGCGAACCAGAAGGGGTTTCTTCTGCCAGTAATCGCGAAGAAATTGTTGCGCCGTCAAGCCGCCGAGCAGTTGAAGAGGTTTATCGGAAGACATTGCTAACTCTTTGTAATTTATCGATACGTAGAATAAAAAACGCCCGGCGAGGCCGGGCGCATGCGCAGGCTGCGATTAGATCCGCCGCGCCTGTTCTGCGGCGTTGCCGATATAGGTAGCCGGCGTCAGGCGGGCAAGCTCGGCCTTGGCGGCGTCGGGCATGTCGAGGCCATCGATGAATTCTTGCAGAGCCTCGGCGGTGATGCCCTTGCCTCGGGTCAGCTCCTTGAGCTTTTCGTAGGGGTTTTCGATGTTGTAGCGGCGCATGACCGTCTGGATCGGCTCGGCCAGCACTTCCCAGCAGGCGTCCAGGTCGGCGGCGATGCGCTGGGCGTTGATTTCCAGTTTGCCAATGCCCTTGAGGCTGGCTTCGTAGGCAATCACGCTGTGGGCAAAGCCCACCCCCAGGTTGCGCAGCACAGTGGAGTCGGTCAGGTCGCGCTGCCAGCGGGAGATCGGCAGCTTGCTCGCCAGGTGCTGGAACAGGGCATTGGCGATGCCAAGGTTGCCTTCGGAGTTTTCGAAGTCGATCGGGTTGACCTTGTGCGGCATGGTCGAGGAACCGATCTCGCCCGCAACGGTGCGCTGCTTGAAGTAGCCCAGGGAGATATAGCCCCACACATCGCGATCGAAGTCGATCAGGATGGTGTTGAAACGGGCAATGGCGTCGAACATCTCGGCGATGTAGTCGTGCGGCTCGATCTGGGTGGTGTAGGGGTTGAACACCAGGCCGAGTTCGTCTTCGATGAAGGCGCGGGCGTTGGCTTCCCAGTCGACGTCCGGGTAAGCGGACAAATGGGCGTTATAGTTGCCTACCGCGCCGTTGATCTTGCCAAGCAGTGGCACTGCCGCAACCTGGGCGATCTGCCGCTCAAGCCGGTAGACCACATTAGCCAGTTCCTTGCCCAGGGTGGTGGGGGAGGCTGGCTGGCCATGGGTGCGCGAGAGCATCGGCACGTCGGCGAAGCGGATGGCCAATTCGCGGATGGCGTCGGCGATCTGCCGCATCAGCGGCAGCAGCACGGTATCGCGGCCCTCGCGCAGCATCAGCGCGTGGGACAGGTTGTTGATGTCCTCGCTGGTGCAGGCGAAGTGAATGAACTCGCTGACCTTGGCCAGTTCTGGCAACCGTGCGGCTTGCTCCTTGAGCAGGTACTCGATGGCCTTGACGTCGTGGTTGGTGGTGCGCTCGATTTCCTTCACGCGCTCGGCATGCTCGAGGGCGAAGCCGCTGGCCAGTTCATTGAGCAGTGTGTTGGCGCCTTCCGAGAACGGCGGTACTTCGGCGATTTGCGGATGTGCAGCCAGCCGCTGCAGCCAGCGCACCTCTACCATGGCGCGGAAACGGATCAGCCCGTATTCGCTGAAGATGGGGCGCAGGGCCTCGGTTTTGCCGGCGTAGCGGCCGTCAACAGGGGAAACCGCAGTGAGCGAAGAAAGCTGCATGGGGTGTTCTCGGGCAGTCGGGCAACGAAAAGGGCGCATATGATACACGAAAAGCCGCGAGGCTTGCTGGCTGTTCTGGCCAGCGGGCGTGATCAATGGCCCCGGAGCATCGGGTATAGTTCGCGCAGCAGTTTGCGCCGGCTGACCAGCAACTGCCAGCGATGGCCGCCCAGCTGCCGCCACAGCCGGGCGCAACGGATACCGGTCAGCAGGAGCGCGCGGATCTTCGAGGCGTTGTTCGGCTGCTGCAGATGGCGCATATCGCCATGCACCTGGATGCGTTGGCGAAGGGTGCTGAGGGTGTCTTGGTAAAGCCCGCCGCTGGCGGCGACCACGTTCTCATGCGCTGGGCCGAAATGCTGGACCTGGGCCTGGATCTGCGGCAGCCGCTTGCCGATCACATCGAGCATGGCGGGGCGTTTTTGCAACTGGCGCTCCAGGGTCACCATCGATAGCGCATAGCGCAACGGCTCGCGCTGCAAAGTGGCCGGATCTCGCTCCAGGGCGGCGGCAAGCGCCCGGTAGCCCTCTTGCAACTGGTCGTCGCTGCCGCCGAATACCTCCAGGGTGTCTTTCGGGTCGCGGATCAGCAGCGTACCCAGCATGCCGCCAAGCGCCGCCTCGCTGATTTGCCCGGTCTTCGCTACCCGGTCCACCAGCACGGCCGCCTGGAATACCCCGCCGAGCGCGATCAGTTGCTCGCGTATGTCGCTCATGCCAGGGCTTCCTTTCGCAGGTGTTGCGGGTACGCGGCCTCGATCACACCGCCGCCGAGGCACACTTCACCGTCATAGAAGACCACCGATTGCCCCGCCGTCACCGCCCGCTGCGGCTCATCGAAGGTGGCCAGGTAGCCCTCGGCGGTACGTTCCAGGGTGCAGGCCTGGTCGGCCTGGCGGTAACGCACCTTGGCCGTCAGGCGCCGCGGTTGGGACAGGTCCACGGGGTTGACCCAGAACACTTGCGAAGCGTGCAGGGCGGTGGCGAACAGCCAGGGGTGATCGTTGCCCTGGCCGACGATCAGTTCGTTGCGGGAAAGGTCCTTGGCCAGCACATACCAGGGTTCGTCGCTGGCGCCCTGCAGGCCGCCTATGCCCAGGCCCTGGCGCTGGCCGATGGTGTGGTACATCAAGCCATGGTGGCGGCCGATGACATCGCCCTCGGTGGTCTTGATCTCCCCAGGCTGGGCCGGCAGGTACTGTTTGAGAAAGTCGCTGAAGCGGCGTTCGCCGATGAAGCAGATGCCGGTGGAGTCCTTTTTCTTCGCCGTGGCGAGGCCATGGAGGTCGGCGATCGCGCGGACCTCGGGCTTCTCGAGCTCGCCAACCGGGAACAGGGTGCGGGCAATCTGTTCGCCGCCTACGGCATGCAGGAAATAGCTCTGGTCTTTGTTCGGATCAAGGCCCTTGAGCAGTTCGGTGATGCCGTCGCGGTCCCGCCGACGCACGTAATGGCCCGTGGCGATCAGATCCGCCCCTAGGCTCAGGGCATAGTCGAGAAAGGCTTTGAACTTGATTTCGCGGTTACAGAGGATGTCCGGGTTTGGGGTGCGCCCCGCCTTGTATTCGGCGAGGAAGTGTTCGAACACGTTATCCCAGTACTCGGCGGCGAAATTGGCCGTATGCAGCTTGATCCCGATGCGATCGCACACCGCCTGAGCGTCAGCGAGGTCTTCGCGGGCGGTGCAGTAGTCCGTGCCGTCGTCTTCCTCCCAGTTCTTCATGAACAGGCCTTCGACCTGGAAGCCTTGTTGCAGTAGAAGCAGAGCGGACACGGAGGAATCGACGCCGCCGGACATGCCGACGATCACGCGCGTGTTACGAGGATCCTTGTAGGGATCGAGAAGGGCAGGCTCACGCATGGGCTTGGAAAACGCTCGGGTGAAAAACGGAACATTCTAACAGGCCGGTGGCGGGCTGGGGAAAACTGCTTAGTCACGTACTACGTCCAGGCTATGAAGTGGCCCGGTGAGGTAATCGTCGAGGCAACGCATCACCAGCTCACTGCGCCAGCGCTGGGGTTCGGCGGCCAGTTCGTCACGGGTCAGCCAATGGGTGGCGGTGATGTCCCGGTCCAAGGGGTGATCCTTGCGGCGCAAGGGGCGCGCGGCGAAGCAGACGCGCTGATAGGTCACGCCGTTGGAAGGGGCAACGTACAGGTAAATGCCTACCACGGCGGTGAGTTCGACGTCCCAAGCGGTTTCTTCCCGGGTTTCTCGCAACGCCGCTTCGCGCAGGGTTTCGCCGCGCTCGAGGTGCCCGGCCGGCTGGTTAAGCACCAGGTGGCCGTCCTGGTGTTCTTCCACGAAAAGGAATCGGCCATCGTCTTCGATCACGGTGGCGACGGTAATGTGCGGGTGCCAGGTCATGTGGGGGTCCAGTGCAGAATGAAAAACCCCGGCCGGGGCCGGGGTTTCTGGTGGGGCTTAGTTCAGCGACGCGATGGCATCGTTGAGGGTCTTGCTGGGGCGCATGGCCTTGCTGGCCAGCTCCGGCGTGGCGAAGTAGTAACCGCCGATGTCCACGGGTTTGCCCTGGGCGCCGTTCAACTCGGCAACGATGGTTGCCTCGTTGCTCGCCAGCTTCTCGGCCAGCGGCTTGAAGCGAGCCTGCAGGTCGGCGTCGGCGCTCTGTGCGGCCAACGCTTCGGCCCAGTAGGTGGCCAGGTAGTAATGGCTGCCACGGTTGTCGATGCCGCCGACTTTGCGCGATGGCGACTTGTTGGTGTCCAGGAACTTGCCAGTCGCCTGGTCCAGCGTGTCCGCCAGTACTTGCGCCTTGTTGTTGCCGTAGGTCGTCGCCAAGTGCTCCAGCGAGGCTGCCAGGGCGAGGAATTCGCCGAGCGAATCCCAGCGCAGGAAGCCTTCTTCGTTGAACTGCTGCACGTGCTTGGGTGCAGAGCCGCCCGCGCCCGTCTCGAACAGGCCGCCGCCGTTCATCAGCGGAACGATGGACAGCATCTTGGCGCTGGTGCCCAGTTCCATGATGGGGAACAAGTCGGTCAGGTAGTCGCGCAGCACGTTGCCGGTGACGGAGATGGTGTCCTTGCCTTCGCGAATGCGTGCCAGGGACAGCTTCATGGCCTCGACCGGCGCCAGGATCTGAATGTCCAGGCCACTGGTATCGTGATCTTTCAAGTAGCGCTGTACTTTCTCGATCAGGGCGGCATCGTGCGCGCGTGCGGCGTCGAGCCAGAAGATTGCCGGAGTGCTGCTGGCGCGGGCACGGTTGACGGCCAGCTTGACCCAGTCGCGGATAGGCGCGTCCTTGGTCTGGCACATGCGGAAGATATCACCGGCTTCCACCGGCTGCTCCATCAGCACCTTGCCGTCTTCGCCCAGCACACGGACCACGCCGTCCGCCTTGACCTGGAAAGTCTTGTCGTGAGAGCCGTACTCTTCGGCTTTCTGCGCCATCAGGCCAACGTTCGGGACACTGCCCATGGTGGTCGGGTCGAAGGCGCCGTTGCGCTTGCAGTCTTCGATGACCGCCTGGTAGATGGTGGCGTAGCAGCGATCCGGGATAACGGCCTTGGCATCCTGCAGCTGGCCATTGGCGTCCCACATCTTGCCCGAGTCGCGGATCATGGCCGGCATCGAGGCATCGACGATCACGTCGCTCGGTACGTGCAGGTTGGTGATGCCCTTGTCGGAGTTGACCATGGCCACGGCGCCGCGCGCCGCATAGACGGCTTGCACGTCGGCCTCGATCTCTGCCTGCTTCTCCGCAGGCAGGGTCTTGATCCGCGCGTAGAGGTCGCCGATGCCGTTGTTACTGTTGAAGCCAACTTCGGCCAGGGTGCTGGCGTGCTTGGCGAGGGCGTCTTGGTAGTACTCCTCGACGAACTGGCCGAACATGATCGGGTCCGAGACCTTCATCATGGTGGCCTTCAGGTGCACCGAGAACAATACGCCCTGGGCCTTGGCATCTTCGATCTGGGCCGCGACGAATGCGCGCAGGGCCTTGCGGCTCATCACCGCGCTGTCGATGATCTCACCCGCCTTGACCTTGGTTTTTTCCTTGAGAACGGTGGTGCTGCCGTCCGCGCCGGCCAGCTCGATACGCACGCTGCCATCGGCGGCGATGACTGCCGCTTTCTCGCTGCCGTAGAAGTCGCCGTTGTCCATGTGCGCCACGTGGGCCTTGGAATCGCTGGCCCAGGCGCCCATCTTGTGCGGGTGCTTGCGGGCATAGTTCTTGACCGACAACGGCGCGCGGCGGTCGGAGTTGCCTTCGCGCAGCACCGGGTTCACGGCGCTGCCCTTGATCTTGTCGTAGCGCGAGCGAATGTCCCTGGCTTCGTCGCTGTCGGCGACGTCAGGGTAGTCCGGAACGTTCTTGCCCTTGAGTTGCAGTTCCTTGATCGCGGCCTTCAGCTGCGGCACCGAGGCGCTGATGTTCGGCAGCTTGATGATATTGGCCTCGGGCGTGGTCGCCAGCTCGCCCAGCTCGGCCAGGTCATCGGACGCGGTATCGTTGCCCAGGCGCTCCGGGAAGGCGGCGAGGATGCGGCCGGCCAGGGAGATGTCGCGGGTTTCAACGGTGACGTCGGCGGTCTTGGTGAACGCCTCGATGATGGGCAGGAGGGAATAGGTGGCGAGGGCAGGGGCTTCGTCAGTGAAGGTGTAGATGATCTTGGATCGGGTGGGCATGTCGGGTTAACTCTCTGTTTTGCTGAGCATGCTAAGCATCTCGTTGCGCAGGGTAGGCGCTTTCGGCACTGCGGCGTGCATCGAAAGTCGAGAGGCGTTGCGGTGATGTTGGGTGCATCAGTCGAGCGTCAAACGGCCGGGCCGAGGTGCTGGCCCGAACGGGTTCACGGTTACCGGTGGCGCCCCTTGCGTGGAGGTTCGCCGCTATGACTCAGTGGTCACCCGGCGGAGTATATCAAACCCGTGGCGCTGCGCACCTAATGTGGCGTGTTAGAAAACCAGGTTGGGCTGCTGCTTTAGTAGGGGGGCGGGCAGAGCGGCCCATGGGCCGCGCGCGACCAACCGCCCTGGAAGGGACGGCTGGGTATCAAGGAGTCGTCCGTCAGGCGTGGACAGTGGAGGACGCGTGCGTAGAAGTAGAAACGGTGGCCGTCTCGGTCACCGGCGAAATGCCCACGGCGTGCATGCCTTTGGGGCCTTGAATAATTTCGAAATGCACGGGTTGCCCAGCCTTGAGCGTTTTATAACCTTCCATTTTGATAGCCGAGAAATGGGCAAAAAGATCTTCATCTTTGCCATCCTCGATGATGAACCCGTAGCCCTTAGCATTGTTGAACCACTTGACTTTACCGCTTAGCATGCTCATATCCCTCTGCAAAGGACCCCATCTCTGGAGTATCATCCACCTCGTTCGCGCACCGGCCGAAAATTTTATTTGACTGTGCGGACCTTTCTTCCCCAATGTGGGTTCTACTGTTTGTAACACCGTTTTGCCGATAGTCAAGGTCATGCGGCGGCCGAGTATCAATCTGGACACACGTCTCACCACAACCTTCAATCGCTCAACGATGATCACTTCCGAAATGCATGCAACCAACCATATTCGTCTAACCTTCAAGCAGGAACGGGCCGGCCTGGAGAGGGCCGGTCGAGAACGGCTCGGTCCAGACAGCCCCATCCCTCTGGAAGATGATGCCGCCGGGGTGGCGGTGCAGGAATCGAAGCCGGCACTGCAGGCCCCACCGATGTACAAGGTGGTGCTGTTCAATGATGACTACACCCCGATGGATTTCGTGGTGGAAGTGCTGGAGCTGTTTTTCAACCTGAACCGCGAACTCGCGACCAAGGTGATGCTGGCTGTACATACGGAAGGGCGTGCGGTCTGCGGGCTGTACACCAGGGACATCGCGGAAACGAAGGCCATGCAGGTGAATCAATACGCCAGGGAAAGCCAGCATCCGCTACTCTGTGAAATCGAGAAGGACGGTTGAAATCCGGCCACTTGGGTTATGAGGTGAAGCTATGTTAAACCGCGAGCTCGAAGTCACCCTCAATCTGGCCTTCAAGGAGGCTCGGTCAAAGCGTCATGAGTTTATGACCGTCGAGCACCTCTTGCTGGCCCTTTTGGATAATGAAGCAGCCGCCACCGTTTTACGGGCGTGCGGAGCCAACCTCGATAAACTCAAGCACGACCTCCAGGAGTTCATCGACTCCACCACTCCACTTATTCCAGTCCATGACGAGGATCGCGAAACCCAGCCTACCCTGGGTTTCCAGCGTGTATTGCAGCGCGCCGTGTTCCACGTGCAAAGTTCGGGCAAGCGTGAGGTGACCGGGGCCAACGTTCTGGTGGCCATCTTCAGTGAGCAAGAAAGCCAGGCGGTTTTCCTGCTCAAGCAGCAGAGCGTTGCGCGGATCGACGTGGTCAACTACATCGCCCATGGCATCTCCAAGGTGCCAGGGCATGGTGAACACTCCGACGGGGAGCAGGATATGCAGGACGACGAAGGCGGTGAGTCTTCTTCATCTGGTAATCCCCTGGACGCCTACGCAAGCAACCTGAATGAATTGGCACGGCAGGGGCGTATCGATCCGCTCGTGGGCCGTGAAAACGAAGTCGAACGTGTTGCCCAGATTCTCGCCCGGCGCCGTAAGAACAACCCGCTCCTGGTGGGCGAGGCGGGGGTGGGCAAGACCGCCATCGCCGAAGGCCTGGCCAAGCGGATCGTCGATAGCCAGGTGCCCGACCTGCTCGCCAGCAGCGTGGTCTACTCCCTTGACCTGGGTGCGCTGCTTGCCGGTACCAAGTACCGCGGCGATTTCGAGAAGCGCTTCAAGGCCCTGCTCGGCGAGCTGCGCAAACGGCCGCAGGCGATCCTCTTCATCGACGAGATCCACACCATCATCGGTGCTGGGGCGGCGTCCGGGGGCGTGATGGATGCATCCAACCTGCTCAAGCCTTTGCTGTCCTCGGGTGAGATTCGTTGCATCGGTTCCACGACCTTCCAGGAATTCCGCGGCATCTTCGAAAAAGATCGCGCCCTGGCTCGGCGCTTCCAAAAGGTCGACGTGACCGAGCCTTCGGTGGAAGACACCATCGGAATCCTGCGTGGGCTTAAGAACCGCTTCGAGCAGCACCACAGTATCGAATACAGTGACGAAGCCTTGCGTGCCGCCGCTGAGCTTGCCTCGCGCTATATCAATGACCGCCACATGCCCGACAAAGCTATCGATGTGATCGACGAGGCCGGCGCCTACCAGCGCCTGCAACCAGTCGAGGCGCGGGTCAAGCGTATCGAGGTCGCTCAGGTCGAGGACATCATTGCCAAGATCGCTCGGATTCCTCCAAAGCATGTCAGCAGCTCGGACAAGGAACTGCTCCGTAACCTGGAGCGGGACCTGAAACTGACCGTGTTCGGCCAGGATGCAGCAATCGATTCCCTCTCTACGGCAATCAAGTTGTCGCGGGCCGGCCTCAAGGCGCCTGACAAGCCCGTGGGTTCGTTCCTGTTCGCCGGGCCAACCGGCGTGGGCAAGACTGAAGCCGCGCGACAATTGGCCAAGGCGCTGGGGATCGAGCTGGTTCGCTTCGATATGTCCGAATACATGGAGCGTCATACCGTCTCCCGGTTGATCGGGGCGCCGCCAGGTTATGTCGGGTTCGATCAAGGTGGGTTGCTGACCGAAGCGATTACCAAGCAGCCTCACTGCGTACTGTTGCTCGATGAAATCGAGAAGGCGCACCCGGAAGTCTTCAACTTGCTGCTGCAGGTGATGGACCACGGGACGCTCACCGACAACAACGGGCGCAAGGCGGATTTCCGCAACGTCATCGTGATCATGACTACTAACGCCGGCGCCGAAACCGCTGCTCGGGCATCCATCGGCTTCACTCAGCAGGATCACTCTTCCGATGCCATGGAAGTGATCAAGAAGAGCTTCACGCCGGAGTTCCGCAACCGCCTGGATACCATCATCCAATTCGGCCGCCTCAACCACGAAGTCATCAAGAGTGTGGTCGACAAGTTCCTTACCGAGCTGCAGGCCCAATTGGAAGATAAGCGGGTGTTGCTGGAAGTCACGGATGCCGCGCGCAGCTGGCTTGCGGCGAGTGGCTATGACGCGCAGATGGGTGCTCGGCCGATGGCTCGGCTTATTCAGGATAAAATCAAGCGGCCCCTGGCTGAGGAGATCCTGTTCGGAGAGTTGTCCGACCATGGCGGGGTGGTGCATATCGATATCAAGGATGGCGAGCTCACCTTCGACTTCGAAACCACAGCTGAAATGGCCTGATCTTGCTGCGGCGGGGGTAATCCTCGCCGTAGCGAAAATGCACCGGCCACAACGAAAAGCCCGGCTTTCATTGCCGGGCTTTTTCGTTTTCGAGCTATCAGCGAGCGCGGTAGGTAATGCGACCCTTGCTCAAATCGTAAGGGGTCAGCTCGACGCGGACCTTGTCGCCGGTCAGGATTCGGATGTAGTTCTTGCGCATCTTTCCGGAAATATGCGCGGTAACGACGTGCCCGTTTTCCAACTCCACGCGGAACATGGTGTTGGGCAGGGTGTCGACGACAGTGCCTTCCATTTCGAAGCTGTCTTCTTTCGACATGCAGTAAAGCCCTCGGTATCCAGTATGTGGCCCGGTGCAACTGCGCCAGGCAAAAGCGGCGCATATTGTGCCCGAAAAAAGGACCACGCGCCAAGGGCTTCAGTTCAGTACGACCCACCGCTGATTAATCAAAAGTTCGATCGGGCGATACTGGGTCTTGTAATTCATCTTCTTGCAGTTCTTGATCCAGTACCCGAGATACACCGCCCCCAGGTCCAGCCGCAGGGCCTCGCTGATCTGCCAGAGGATAGCGAACCGGCCCAGGCTCCGCCGCTCCTCGTCGGGCTCGTAAAAGGTATAGACCGCCGACAGCCCATTGGGCAGGAGGTCTGTCACGGCGACCGCGAGAAGGCGGGTGCCGCTGCGGAATTCATAGAACTTCGAGAACGGAAGGTCGCGTACCAGGAACGTCGCGAACTGCTCCCGGCTCGGCGGGTACATGTCGCCATCGGAATGCCGCTGGTCGATATACCGCTTGTAGAGATCAAAGTATTCCTCGGTGTAGCGGGGGCGAGCGGCGGTGACCAAGATGTCGGCGTTGCGCTTGAGGATCCGCTTGTGCTGGCGGCTGGGAAGAAACCGCGCAGCAGGAATGCGCGCAGGCACACAGGCATTGCAGCGCTGGCAGTGTGGGCGGTAGAGATGGTCGCCGCTGCGCCGGAAGCCAAGCTCGGAAAGGTCCGCGTACACGCCGGTGTCCATCGGTTGGCTGGGGTCCAGGAACAACGTAGTGGCCTGCTCATCCGGCAGATAACTGCAGGCGTGGGGCTGAGTGGCATAAAACTTCAAGCGCGCCAACTCGGTCATGATCAACCCTCGATCGAACTCACTGGTTTGAGTGTATGCCAGCGTGGCACAACACGCCTACCTGGCTAGGTCGGCCCAGTTGGTATTGTTTGGAGCGTCCAGGTGTTGTTCAAGGTAGCGGGCGAATTCTGTGCGGCTGATTTCCCTTGCGCCCAAGCTTTCCAGATGAGCTGTGTGCATCTGGCAGTCGATCAGCACGAAGCCAGATTGCTCCAGATGCTGCGTCAGGGTGGCGAAGGCCACCTTGGAGGCGTCGGTCGCCCGGCTGAACATGGACTCCCCGAAAAACAATCGGCCCATGGCGATGCCATACAGGCCGCCAACCAGCGAGTCGCCTTGCCAGGTTTCCACGCTATGGGCGATGCCCTGGCGGTGCAGCTCGATATAGGCTTGTTCGATCGCTGGGGTGATCCAGGTACCACGAGCGTAGGCGCGCGGCTCGGCGCACGCGCGGATTACCGAGGGAAAGGCCCGGTCGAAGGTGACGCTGAAACGCCCCTGGCGCATCACCTTGCGCAGGCTGCGCGACACCTTGAGCTCGGCCGGCGGCAATACCATCCGTGGGTCGGGTGACCACCACAGCACCGGCTGACCGTCTTCATACCAAGGGAAGCAACCGTGGCGGTATGCCGCGATCAATCGTTCCGGGCTGAGGTCACCGCCAGCGGCCAGCAAGCCATTGGGATCGCGCAGGGCACGGTTCAGTGCGGGAAAGCTAAGGTCGTCACGGGTGAGCCAGGTGAGCATGGTAGGGCCGCAGTATCGAATCAGGCGGAAGGGGAGGGCAGTATTGCGCCAGCGGTGGCTGACGTCGAGGGCTGGCCATCCGCCGAGTCCGGCCCTGAGCCTCTTGGGCGACGGCACCGGGGCTTGGGGAACCCGAACGTGCCGGGTGAGTCCATGAAGGTTCGAGCAGTAACGTAAAATATTCGCTTAACCCTTTGTCAGCCATGACAAAGCATGGTGAAATCAAAGCCATTTCATTGGCTTTTGCATTGCCGAGGCCTCTGGGCCGTTGATGTCGCCCGGCCAGGGGTGGCTTGCCGCTACCCTATGACATAGGTACTGTAAATCCGTACAATGCCGGGCCATGAACGGAACCGGCCGCGATACAGTCCTTTATCCCTGATCGCGCGCACCGCGCAGGAAAGAACGCGTTTTGAAGAAGTCCACCGCTAAACCCGTCCCCGTCCCGCTCTGGCGGCAGCAGTTCCACTACCGCCTCAAAGAGGGCGCGCTGATTGCCGTGGCCGCCCTGTGCCTGTACCTCTGGATGGCGCTGCTCAGCTACGACCAGGGCGACCCCGGCTGGAGCCACACCGGTACCAGCGTCGGCCAGGTCCAGAATGCCGCGGGCCGCGCCGGTGCCTACGCCGCGGATATCCTCTTCATGGTGCTGGGGTACTTCGCCTATGTCTTCCCCTTGCTGCTGGGCGTCAAAGCCTGGCAGATCTTTCGCGAGCGGCACCAGGCCTGGCAATGGAGCGGTTGGCTGTTCTCCTGGCGCTTGATCGGCCTCGTCTTCCTGGTGCTGTCTGGCGCCGCCCTGGCGCACCTGCATTTCCATTCCGCGGCCAGTTTGCCGGCGTCGGCCGGCGGCGCCTTGGGCGAAAGCCTTGGAGACCTGGCACGCAATGCGCTGAACGTCCAGGGCAGCACGCTGTTATTCATTGCGTTGTTCCTGTTTGGCCTTACGGTGTTCACCGACCTTTCCTGGTTCAGCGTGATGGACACCACGGGCAAGATTACGCTGGACCTGTTCGAGCTGGTCACTGGCATGGCCAGCCGCTGGTGGGCCGCGCGCAGTGAGCAGCGTCGCCTGGTGGCCAGCCTGCGCGGCGAGGAGGCCGTCTATGCGGCCGAGGCGCCACCTGCCCGTCGTGAGCCGCGTGCCGAACCACGGATGGAAGCCAAGCCGCAGCCACCTGTGGCGGTGCGGCAGGAGCCTGTATTCGAGCCGCGTGCAGAAGCACCTGCGGCACCCGCCAGTGCCCCCGTGGTCGCCATGGCGGCTGCCGGCGCTCCGGCCCGGGCGCGGGTGCCTGAGGTGGCGCTTCGCATGCCCTGGGACGACGAGGACGAACTGGAGAGCTTCACCGCCGATGGGCGAGCACCTGTGCTGGACGCTCCACGTCTTGTGGCAGAACGGGTCGCCCAAGTCAGCGCCCCCGTGCTGCCGCCCATCATCGCGCCCTCGGCTCAGCCGCCGGCAGTGCCTCCACCGGCAGCGAAGGTAGAGCCGGTGCGCCGCATGTTCCCGGAAAAACCCGAACCGCCCATGGTGGATGCCGCCCTCGAAGGCACCATTCCTCCGCTGTCGATTCTCGACCCTGTACAGAAAAAGCAGGTTCAGTACTCACCCGAGTCCCTCGCGGGCGTGGGCCAGCTGCTTGAAATCAAGCTCAAGGAGTTCGGTGTCGAGGTAACGGTGGATTCGATCCATCCTGGGCCGGTGATCACCCGCTATGAAATCCAGCCTGCCGCAGGGGTAAAGGTCAGCCGCATCTCCAACCTGGCCAAGGACCTTGCCCGTTCCCTGGCGGTGACCAGCGTGCGCGTGGTTGAGGTCATCCCTGGCAAGACCACCGTGGGCATCGAGATTCCCAACGAGGATCGGCAGATCGTGCGCTTCTCCGAAGTGCTATCCACCCCTCAATACGATGATGCCCAATCCCCAGTGACGCTTGCCCTCGGGCATGACATCGGCGGTAAGCCAGTCATCACGGACCTGGCAAAAATGCCTCACCTGCTGGTGGCCGGTACTACGGGTTCCGGTAAGTCGGTGGGTGTGAACGCGATGATCCTGTCGATCCTGTTCAAGTCCACGCCGCAAGACGCGCGCCTGATCATGATCGACCCGAAGATGCTCGAGCTCTCGATCTACGAAGGCATCCCGCACCTGTTGTGCCCGGTGGTCACGGACATGAAAGACGCAGCCAATGCGTTGCGCTGGAGCGTTGCCGAGATGGAGCGGCGCTATAAGCTGATGGCGGCGATGGGGGTACGGAACCTGGGCGGTTTCAACCGCAAGGTGAAGGATGCCGAAGAGGCGGGCACGCCGCTTGGCGATCCGCTGTACCGCCGCGAAAGCATGGAAGACGAGGCGCCCCTGCTCAAGACGCTGCCCACGATCGTGGTGGTGGTCGATGAGTTTGCCGACATGATGATGATCGTCGGCAAGAAGGTCGAAGAGCTTATCGCGCGTATCGCACAAAAGGCGCGGGCGGCCGGTATTCACCTTATTCTCGCCACCCAGCGCCCTTCAGTGGACGTTATCACGGGTTTGATCAAGGCGAACATTCCCACCCGGATGGCGTTCCAGGTGTCGAGCAAGATCGACTCTCGGACGATCATCGATCAAGGCGGGGCGGAGCAATTGCTTGGCCATGGCGACATGCTCTACATGCCTCCGGGCACCAGCCTGCCCATCCGTGTGCATGGGGCTTTCGTGTCCGACGATGAAGTGCACCGTGTGGTGGAAGCCTGGAAAATGCGCGGCACGCCCGACTACAACGATGACATTCTCAATGGCATCGAAGAGGGGGGCGGCGGCAGCTTCGAGGGCGCTGGCGGCGGCGATGGCGATGACAGCGAGAGCGACGCGCTGTATGACGAAGCGGTGGCCTTTGTGCTTGAAAGCCGCAGGGCCTCCATCTCCTCGGTTCAGCGCAAGTTGAAGATCGGCTACAACCGTGCTGCGCGGATGATCGAAGCCATGGAAATGGCTGGCGTGGTTACCCCCATGAACAGTAACGGTAGTCGCGACGTCATCGCTCCCGGCCCACTACGCGATTGAGTTGCCGGCGCCAGCGGGCGCCGGTTCGCCCATCTGACAAGAGGATTACCATGCGCCTGATTCGCATGTTGTTAGTGTCTGCCCTGGCTGTGGCCAGCGTTTCGGCTGCCGCGGACGAGCAAGCGGTTAAGTCGCTGACGCAACTGCTTGAGAAGTCCCAAACACTTACCGGGCGCTTTTCGCAGTTGACCCTCGACGGCAGCGGTACACAACTTCAGGAAACCAGTGGTGAAATGGCTCTGCAGCGCCCGGGCCTGTTCAACTGGCATACCGATGCCCCGCAAGAGCAACTGATGGTGTCCGACGGTAAGAAGGTCTCGCTATGGGACCCTGACCTCGAACAGGTCACGATCAAGACGCTGGACCAGCGCCTGACCCAGACCCCAGCGCTGTTGCTGTCCGGCGATGTATCGAAAATCAGCCAGAGTTTCGACATTACCTCCAAGGAAGCGGGCGACGTGGTGGACTTCGTGCTCAAGCCCAAAACCAAGGACACGCTGTTCGACTCCCTACGCCTGTCGTTCCGCCGCGGGCTGATCAACGACATGCAGTTGATCGACAGCGTTGGCCAGCGTACCAATATCCTGTTCATGGGCATCAAAGCCAACGAACCGGTCTCTGCCAGCAAGTTCAAGTTCGACATCCCAAAGGGTGCCGACGTGATCCAAGAATAGGGCCTGCCCCTCGTGGCCCGCGCGGACCTGTTCAGCTCGCCCCCGCCCGCCCAGCCGTTGGCGGCCAGGTTGCGGGCCAGCACGCTGGACGAGTATGTCGGCCAGGAGCACTTGCTTGGCCGCGGCAAGCCATTGCGCGAGGCGCTGGAGCAGGGCGCCCTGCACTCGATGATCTTTTGGGGCCCGCCAGGGGTTGGCAAGACCACCCTCGCCCAGTTGCTGGCCAAGGTTTCCGATGCTCATTTCGAGACCGTTTCGGCGGTGCTCGCGGGGGTGAAGGAGATTCGCCAGGCGGTCGAGATCGCCCGCCAGCAGGCGGCACAGTATGGGCGGCGGACGTTGCTGTTCGTCGACGAAGTCCATCGTTTCAACAAGTCCCAGCAGGATGCGTTTCTGCCCTATGTGGAAGACGGCACCCTGATCTTCGTGGGGGCGACCACGGAAAATCCGTCCTTCGAGCTGAACAACGCATTGTTGTCCCGGGCGCGGGTGTATGTGCTCAAGAGCCTCGACGAAGCGGCCATGCGGCAACTGGCCCAGCGCGCCTTGACCGAAACGCGAGGGCTGGGTGATCGGCGGCTCACGCTGGCCGAGGGGGCATTTGCCATGCTGCTGGCCGCCGCCGACGGCGATGGTCGCCGCTTGCTCAACCTGCTCGAGAACGCCGCTGATCTTGTAGAGGATGGCGAGGAAATCGGCGAGCCCTTGCTGCAAGGCCTGCTCGGCGATACCCGTCGACGCTTCGACAAGGGCGGCGAAGCCTTTTACGACCAGATATCCGCACTGCACAAGTCGGTCCGCGGATCCAGCCCGGACGGCGCGCTTTATTGGTATGCGCGCATGCTCGACGGCGGCTGCGACCCGTTGTACATCGCTCGCCGCGTGGTGCGAATGGCCAGCGAAGATATCGGCAATGCCGACCCGCGCGCGCTAGGGTTGTGCCTGTCTGCCTGGGACGTCCAGGAGCGTCTCGGCAGCCCGGAAGGGGAGCTGGCGGTGGCGCAGGCGATCGTTTATCTGGCGTGCGCGCCCAAGAGCAATGCGGTGTATACCGCCTTCAAGGCCGCGAAGGCGGATGCTGCCGCCCAGGGCTCCCAGGAAGTGCCATTGCACCTGCGTAACGCACCCACCAAATTGATGAAGCAGCTTGGTTACGGCGAGCAGTACCGCTATGCCCATGACGAACCCGATGCGTATGCCGCGGGCGAAGATTACTTCCCTGAAGGTATGGCACCACGGCATTATTACCAGCCCGTGCCCCGCGGCCTGGAACTCAAGATCGGAGAAAAGCTGCGGCACCTTTCCGAGCTGGACCGGGCCAGCCCCTTGCAGCGGAGAAAGTCGTGATTGCGGTGGTAGTTTCCGTATCCTTGTTCGGCGTGCTTGGCGGTTTGTTGCGCTTCGCCACCAGCACCTGGGTAACCGCGCACTATCCGCGCCATTTCTTCCTCGCCACCTTGGCGGTGAACATCGTCGGCTGCCTGATCATTGGCTATCTTTACGGTACGTTCCTGGCCCGCCCGGACGCGCCGTTGTACCTCAAGGCCGGCCTGGTGGTCGGCTTCGTTGGGGGCTTGACCACTTTTTCATCCTTTTCCCTGGACACCCTGCGCCTGCTGCAAAGCGACCAGGTGTTGCTAGCCATCGGCTATGCAGCGGCGAGCGTGTTCGGCGGCCTGCTCGCCACCTGGGCCGGCCTGCATCTGACTAAATTCTGATCAACGAGAGACCCACATGCTCGACTCGAAACTGTTACGCGGCCAACTGCAAGAAGTCGCCGAGCGCCTCGCCACCCGGGGCTTCAGCCTCGACGTTGCACGTATCGAGGCCCTCGAAGCCCAGCGCAAGGCGGTGCAAACCCGCACCGAACAGCTGCAGGCCGAGCGCAACAGTCGTTCCAAATCCATTGGCCAGGCCAAGGCACGTGGCGAAGACATCGCCCCGTTGATGGCCGATGTCGAGCGCATGGCCCAGGAACTCGCCCAAGGCAAGACCGAGCTGGACGATATCCAGGATCAGCTTGATGGCATTCTGCTTGGCTTACCCAACCTTCCGGACGCGTCCGTGCCAGTGGGCAAGGACGAAGACGATAATGTGGAAGTGCGCCGCTGGGGCACTCCGGCTTCGTTCGACTTTGAAATCAAGGACCACGTGGCACTGGGCGAGCGCTTCGGCTGGCTAGACTTCGAAAGCGCCGCACGGCTGTCCGGCGCTCGCTTCGCCGTGTTGCGCGGGCCCATCGCGCGCCTGCACAGGGCGCTGGCGCAGTTCATGATCAACCTGCATACGGCCGAGCATGGCTACGAAGAAGCCTACACGCCGTACTTGGTGCAGGCCCCGGCGCTGCAGGGTACCGGCCAGCTGCCGAAGTTCGAAGAAGACTTGTTCAAGATCGCCCGTGACGGCGAGGCTGACCTGTATCTGATTCCTACCGCGGAAGTATCGCTAACCAATCTGGTGGCCGACCAGATCCTCGACGCCAAGGCGTTGCCGATCAAGCTGGTCGCTCATACGCCGTGCTTCCGCAGCGAGGCGGGTGCTTCCGGCCGCGACACCCGCGGGATGATTCGCCAGCACCAGTTCGACAAGGTCGAGATGGTCCAGGTGGTGGAGCCTGCGAAGTCCATGGAGGCGCTGGAAAGCCTGACCGCCAACGCCGAACGCGTATTGCAGGCGCTGGAGCTGCCGTATCGGGTGCTGGCACTGTGCACGGGTGATATGGGCTTCAGTGCAGTCAAGACCTATGACCTGGAAGTCTGGGTGCCGAGCCAGGACAAATACCGGGAGATTTCTTCGTGCTCCAACACTGGCGACTTCCAGGCGCGGCGCATGCAGGCACGCTGGCGTAACCCGGAAACCGGCAAGCCGGAGCTCGTCCACACTCTCAATGGCTCCGGCCTGGCGGTGGGCCGTACCCTGGTGGCGGTGCTCGAGAACTACCAGCAGGCTGACGGTTCGATTCGCATCCCTGAAGTGCTTAAGCCTTACATGGGCGGGCTCGAGGTCATTGGTTGAATGAAGTACCTGCCGCTGTTCCATACCCTGGCTGGGCGGGACGTACTGGTGGTCGGCGGCGGTGAGATAGCTCTGCGCAAGTCTCGCCTGCTAGCCGACGCTGGGGCCCGGCTGCGGGTGGTTGCGCCTGTGGTCGATAGCCAATTGATTGCGTTGGCGCAGGGCTGCGGCGGCGAAATTGCCGAGCGCGGCTACGAGAGCCGAGACCTCGATGGCTGCGTTCTGGCCATTGCCGCCACCGATGACACGCCGTTGAACGCCAGGGTGTCCGCTGATGCGCAGCAGCGCTGCGTGCCGGTCAACGTGGTCGATGCGCCGGCGCTGTGCACGGTTATTTTCCCGGCCATTGTCGACCGCTCACCTTTGGTGGTGGCTGTTTCCAGTGGAGGCGATGCGCCAGTGCTGGCCCGTTTGATCCGGGCGCGGCTGGAGGCTTGGATACCTTCGGCTTACGGAGAGCTAGCCAAACTGGCGGCGGGTTTCCGCGATCGGGTGAAGCAACGTTATCCCAACGTCAACCAACGCAGGGCGTTTTGGGAGGAGGTGTTTCAGGGTCCGATTGCCGAGCGCCAACTGGCGGGGCGTAGTAGCGAAGCGGCGAGCATGCTCGCCGAGCGGGTGGAGGGCGCGCCGCCCCATGCACCGGGCGAGGTTTACCTGGTAGGCGCAGGGCCTGGGGATCCGGACCTATTGACCTTCAAGGCTCTGCGATTGATGCAGCAGGCGGACGTGGTGCTCTACGACCGGTTAGTGGCTCCGGCCATCCTGGAACTCTGCCGTCGTGATGCCGAACGCATTTACGTTGGCAAGCGCCGCGCCGATCACGCCCTGCCACAGGATCAGATCAACCGGCAGTTGGTGGACCTGGCTCGGCAAGGCAAGCGGGTGGTCCGCCTTAAGGGCGGCGATCCCTTTATTTTTGGCCGCGGTGGCGAGGAAATCGAAGAGCTCGCCGCCCATGGCATTCCTTTCCAGGTGGTACCCGGGATCACCGCGGCCAGCGGCTGCGCGGCCTACGCCGGCATCCCGCTGACCCACCGGGACTATGCGCAGTCCGTACGTTTCGTTACTGGGCACCTGAAAGACGGCAGCAGTGACCTGCCCTGGAGCGACTTGGTTGCACCAGCCCAGACCGTGGTGTTCTACATGGGCTTGGTGGGTTTACCGATCATTTGCGAAGGCATGATTCGCCATGGCAGGGCGCCTGATACACCCGCTGCGTTGGTGCAGCAGGGTACTACCTCCCACCAACGAGTATTCACCGGCACGTTGGCGAACTTGCCGGAGCTGGTCGCGCGGCACGAGGTCCACGCTCCTACGTTGATCATCGTCGGCGAGGTTGTGCGGTTGCGGGACAAGCTCGCTTGGTTCGAAGGCAGCGCTTAACCGGCGCTGTTGCGCTTATCCCACCACGCCTTGGCGGTGACGAACGCTTGCTCCCGTGGCGTTCCAAGGCCGCGCAGTGCCAGCGCCATGGTAGCTGTCACCGCCAGCTCACCGTAACGGTCCTCGGTTTCGCCGCGCCATACCGCCTGCAATAGGGCGGGGTCCAGCGAACCGGGTTTCAAATGCCGCTGCGCCGACATTTGAGGCCATTCCTCATCCCATGCCTCGCCGCCTTGGGTGCCATACAGATGACAAGCGGCGTCCGGGTTTACTTCCAGTTCGCCGCCATCGCCCTTGATCACGATGGAAGTGTCGCCGAGTAAACGGCTGGCTTCCCGGTGTACTGGCTGATAGCCGGGATGGAAAATGCTCTGCAGGCCGCACCGGGCTCCCAGCGGGTTAAGTACCCTGGCGAGGGAATGGATCGGCGAGCGCAGGCCAAGGGTATTGCGTAGATCAATCATCCGCTGCAAAGGCTCAGCCCAATCTGACAGAGGCGCAAAGGCTACCCCATGGGCGTCCAAGGCGGCGGCTACCTGTGCCCAGTCGCGACACAAGGTAATGCCGAGGTCGCCAAGCAGCTGTTCGGTGTATAAGCGGCCGGCGGTGTGAGCGCCACCGCCATGCATAAAGATGCGCAAACCATTCTGGCCAAGGCATTTCACCGCCAGCAAATACCAAGGCAAGTGGCGCTTTTTCCCAGCATAGGACGGCCAGTCCAGATCTACCTTCAGTGCCGGGGCTCGTACCCGAGCCCGAACCGCCTCGGTGAACCCCGCCAGTTCCTCGGCGCTTTCCTCCTTGTGCCGCAACAGCATCAGGAAGGCGCCGAGCTGCGTGTCTTCCACCTCGCCATCGAGCACCATGCCCATGGCGCGGAAAGCTTCCTCGCGCGTGAGCGCGCGAGCGCCGCGCTTACCTTTGCCAAGAATGCGCACGAACTCCGCGAATGGGTGTTCCGCCGGGGTGGTAAGGCGCAGCGGTTCGATAGTCGTCATATGCAATTGGCCGGTTTGGGCAGCCCAGCCAGCTTGGCAGCCAGCTTGGCGGGAGTGCCCTTGAAGAGGTGGTTGAGGTAAGCACTGTTGCCTTTGTCGGGCCCCAGTTGCGCGGCGACGTATTTCACCAACGGCCGGGTGGCCGGAGAAAGCTGGAACTGCGCGTAGAATTGCCGAAGAACTGTTAGCACCTCCTCATGCGCTGGGGTTAGGCTCAGGCCCTCACGTTGTGCCAGCGCGGCGGCAACCGTGGGCGACCAGTCGGCGAGATCTACTAAAAACCCCTCTTTATCCACCGGCACCGCCTTGCCGTCTGCTTCGAGCGCGCTTACAGCCATGTGTTGACCCGGTCATACGCCAAGGACAGCTCAACGAATGCAGGATAATCCACCCGGCGCACTGCCGGATCTAGCAGCCCTCGCGCCTGGCAGTCCTCGCTTAGCGCGTAAAGCTGAGCCGACAGCTCGTGCAGGCGCTGCGCGACCGGGCTACCCGTACGTAAACCCTGAACGGCTTCGCCGCATAACAACAGGCCATCGTCCGGCCCGAGCGTGCGCAGGCAACTGCTCAGGCGGCTGTCAGTGAAGGGGGAGCTTGATACCACATGCAGGGTCGCCATCAGAGCGTGATCACCTCATCGAAGCGGTTGAACAGTGCAGCCAGGTTATTGGCGGGCAATAGAGACACGTTCAGCGCCAGATGTTCCGAAACCAGGCCCCGCTCTGCAAGGCTGTCTGTGCAGGCGAAAAGGGCGTCTATCCCGAAAAGTGGTAACGCCTGGAGGTTAGCGCTCAGGTTCTTCTGCTCAAGCGCCTCGGGCTGCTGGTGATCGAGCAGCTGAAAAACACCATCATCCATGAAAAGCATGGCCAGCGGCAGCTCATAGGCGCCGCCGGCCAAGGCGATATCCAGGGCCTCGCGAGCAGAGAGGCCGGCCCAGGGCGCAGCGCGGCTCACGATCAACACGGATTTGGCCATTCCTAGTCGCCCCCGAAGCACATCAGCCGGTCCGCCGCTTGCACCGCTTCGTGCAACTGGCCCAGGCCGGACAATTCAAGCGGAGGCAGCACAGTGGCGGCTGGTCGCTCCCAGCGGGCAGCTTCCTCGAGATTCAGCGTACCTCGCCGAAGTGCTGCAGCGATGCACACGACGCCGTCCAACTTATGGGCGACGATCAACGCTTGCCAGGCGGCAGCCATATCGGTTTCGTCCTGAGGAGCGACCACGTTGCTCGAGGCAGTGTGAACCCCATCCTGGTAGAAAAACACCCGCACGATCTCGTGGCCCGCCGCCAATGCCGCCTCGGTAAAGCGCAACGCCCGGCGTGTAGCCGGTGCGTGCGGTGGTGAAAACACGGCGATGGCGAACTTCATGGCGCTTCCGAATTCAATGACAGTCGAATTCTAATCCTTCACACATAAAAAAGCCCGCCGAAGCGGGCTAGGGGTAACGGGGTGTTCAGTCGTCCCGGCCCATGAGGCCGAACAGCTGAAGCAGGCTCACGAACAGGTTGTAGATGGAGACATACAAGCTGACGGTGGCCATGATGTAGTTGCGTTCCCCACCTTGGATGATCGCGCTGGTCTGGAAGAGGATGCAGACCGAAGAGAACAGCACGAAGCCGGCGCTGATAGCCAGTTGCAAACCGCTGATGTGGAAGAACATCCCGGCAATGGTTGCGCCTAGTAGCACGAAGAACCCGGCGGTGATGAAGCCCGATAGGAAAGACATGTCCTTGCGGGTGATCAGCACATAGGCAGACAGCCCGCCGAAGACCAAGGCGGTCATGGCGAATGCAGAGCTGACGATTTCCGCGCCGCCGGCCATGCCCAGGTAACGATTCAGGATAGGGCCGAGGATATAACCCATGAAGCCGGTGAGGGCGAAGGTCGAAACGATGCCCCAGACCGAATCCTGCAGTTTGTTGGTGAGGAAGAACAGCCCGTAGAAGCCGATAAGCACCACGAACACGTTGGGGTAGCGGACGTTCATTTGCTGTGCCACGAACGCCATCAGCGCACTGAAGGCGAGGGTAAGGGCCAGCAGGCCGTAGGTATTGCGAAGCACCCGGCTGACTTCCAGCTCGGCTGCTTTCGCGCCGTGGCTGAGGGCGTAATCCTGTTCGCGCATGGCGAAGCTCCTTAAGGTCGTTGATGAGGCGATTGAACAGGCCTTTGGACCTGGGGGCAAGCGCCATATCCGCCCCTGAAATCTATAGTTGCAAATCAGCATACCAAAGCGGGCCGGTAACACCAGCGGCAGTGTTTGACAGCTTGTTTCATTCCGGTATGATTGCGCCCGCAATGCGAGGAGGTGTGGCCGAGTGGTTTAAGGCAACGGTCTTGAAAACCGTCGATGGGCAACTATCCTAGAGTTCGAATCTCTACGCCTCCGCCATCTTCAAACCCCTGAGAAATCAGGGGTTTTTGCGTTTCTGAGCCAGGGCTTTCAGAGCTTCAGAATGCTTGCGTTCCAAAATAAAAATGGAACAGTTCCAGAACTCGACCTATTTCGGAGGCTTGGCCGTGACGCTCATGCGCCGATAGACCTTCTTCGTGATGTCGCTCTTGGTATGGCCCAGCAACAGGCTGGTGTTCTCTAGATTTTTTGATTTCGGATGCGGCGTCTGCAGGGCACCGTTCTTCTGTTCGAGCTCGGCCATGGCTCGGCGGAGCTAGGGGCGGCCGGCTTCCTCGTTATGGATGGGGCTTAATTCCAAGCATAATCATGCTGCCAAGCCCTCCACTCGATACCGCATTTCCTACTCGAGATCGTCCACCTCTTCCGGGAACTCGCGAATCTGATCAACGCAATCCAGACCCTCGAGCCTGGCAGCGAGGTACTGCTGTTCGAGCTTGATGGTACGACAATACCCTCCGCCTATTCTGCCCACCTGAAGCGCTGCCGGCCTCGCTGGCGCAGTTATTCGCCATGATCAGTTTGAGTTGCAGCGACGGGAATGGCGACGCTCACCTGAAAAACGTCGGGCTGCTGTATTCAAACCCGACCCAACGCAACGCGCGATTGGCACCGGCCTACGACATGGCAACACCACCGCCTACCGTCCTAATGACGTATTGGCGCTTGAGCGGTTGGGTAGCGAGCCGATATTCGTCTCCAGACGGGGATGCTGAAGCTCGCCAAAGCCTGTGATATTGCCCGGCCAGAAGAGGGGACCGTCGGACAATTGCAAGCGCTTGAGCGCGTGCTGGGCCGGGCGCTTGAATTGTAAGAGTGGGCGCTTGGTGTAGTCGCTACAATCCGGAAAAGCGCTGAGCCCTTCATGAAAACGTTCGGCTAGAATGCCCGGCCTCGCAATTCGGAAATCGACCGTGTTTATCAACGTGCACAGCCTATCTGTGCCTCTTGGATGATTATTTTGAAACGCACCCTTATACCTGCGGTAGCCCTTTTCCTCACGGGTTGCCAAGGCTTCTTTGACCTTGCGCCAAGACCCACTTCCTTCGATGAAGACTTGGCGCGGACCATGACCTGTTACGTCTACTTTCGCCAGGACCCCATTACTCCAGAGGCTGTGACGCAGATTCAAGCAGCCGCGCAAATGCCCAACGCCGCATGTAAGGCGGTATTGGGCCTCCTCTACGAAAATGGTAGGGGCCTGCCCCAGGATTACCCCAAGGCTAAAGCCCTGTATCAAGACGCCGCGGCTCTGGCCCCTGCCTTCTATAGTCAGCTGGGGCGGATGGCCGAGGAAGGCATTGGCGAGCCCGTCGACTATGTAGCCGCCCGACGTTACTACGAGCAGGCGAGCAAGGTAGCCGGCGAAACCCAGGCCCCTTTGCGCCTGGCCAGCCTGATGGAGCAAGGCAAAGGCGGCCCGAAAAACCCGCAAGGGGCGCTCTCCCTTTACCTACAGCAGCCAGCAGATTACCTACAGCAGCCAGAAGACACCCTGGAAGCATTGAGTGGTATACAACGGCTGCGCATGGGAGGCCTGGCACTCTCCGCCGAGCAAGCGAAGCGCTATAACGCCCTATGGGTGCGGGGTGTATCGACCGGCTTGAGGCATCATCTTTCCATGATGTACCCCGCATTGCCGGAAGAACTCAAGACTGCACCGGATGCCCCATGGGTCAATGTGCAGCTGGAATACACTGTAGGTTCACTGGTTCCGCAAGTTTCAATCCTTGAAAGCTCAGGCAAGGCTGTTTTCGATCGGATGGTACTGCAGCAGCTAAACAGCTTTCGATTTCCCGCAGACCCTATCTTGGCTGAAGGCCAGAACACGGTAAAAGTCGCTACGAAGGTTGTTCTACCCAAGTCCACCACAGCGAATGCCGCCCGACGCGGCCGTGAACTTAAGTAAGGATGATCACCCGATAGTGGCAGCCGGTGAGATCATCAACTATAACGACGAAAAGATACGTGGCACGGTGCCACTTCCTATCCATGGAGCTGCCCATGCGTGTTTCAGGCGTCGTTGCTTGTGTGCTGCTGTCGGCGCTTTCAGTGGCGCAAGCCAAGCCATCTCAGCCTTCTGACGATGAAATCGCCAGTCGCATCATCGCCGAGTCCATCGCATCGTATTCCGGCGCCTGCCCTTGCCCCTATAACCAGGCGCGCAATGGCAGCTCGTGTGGCCGCCGCAGTGCTTACAGCAGGCCGGGCGGTTTCTCGCCCAAGTGTTATCGAGATGACGTAACCGTCGAGGACATCAGGCAATACAAGCAGCGGCTGCGCCAGCCGTAGCCGCACTTGGTGCCCGGAATCGGCCCCACGAAGGGCCGCCCGGGTGCCGCGGTTGCCGCGGTTGCCGCGCAGTTCTGACGCTGGCGATCCTGGCCTGCCTTCCAATGTTTGCCTCCGGCCACGTACCCTTAGGCTTCCACCCGCTAACGCCGCGCGCCCATGCCCAGCACTTCCCATACCCACGAAACCGTTCTGCGTTATCACCTGGCCTGGAAGCACCGCGACCTGGAAGCCATCCTTGCCCTTTACCACCCGGACGTGCAGTACAACGACTTCTTCCAGAACCGCACCATGGGCCTGGCGGAGTTGCGTGAGTATGTGGCCAGCACCTTGCCTCGGCATCCAGAGGAGTACCTGGAGCACACCGACCGTATTCGGATCGACGGCAGCACGGCCTTTATCCAATACCAGACGGCCCTGCAGGGTGGTGGGCAGCGGGTGGTGTTTCGGTCCAGCGAAGCGATCACCGTGCGGGATGGGTTGATCTGGCGCATCAACGAGTACGCCTCGCTGGTGCGCGAGGCCCCGGCGGCGAGCACCAGCCGTGCGCCGGCGATCAGCAAGCTGGGGTTATCGGCGCGACAACTGAGCTACATGGCGCGAGACCTGGACGACTATTTCCAGCGGCAGCGGCCCTTTCTCGACCCTGATCTGGACCTGCAAGCCGTGGCCGCTGCCACTGGCTACAGCCGCAACCAGATTTCCTACCTGCTCAACCAAGTGCTAGGGCAGAGCTTCTATCGCTATGTGAACCAGGCGCGCGTGCGCTACCTGTTGGGCCGGCTGGCCGAGGAGGGCGAGGCGGCCCCCGTGGATGCCCTGGCCGCGAGTGCTGGGTTCAACTCGATTTCCGCGTTTTACAAGACTTTCCGCGCACACACCGGGTGCACGCCCAAGGCTTGGCTACAGGCGCATTACACGCGTACCCGCAGATAAGACAGCGCGCCGGTGCGCTGCTTACACTCCTCGCCGAATCAACAAGCGGGGTGTGGCATGGCTGGGTGGCGCGGAGTGAGTTTATGGATGGACCAGTTGCAGGAGCCGCTGCAACCGCGAGCCGCGCTGGCTCAAGACCTCCAGGCGGACGTAGCGATCATCGGCGCTGGCTACACCGGCTTGTGGACCGCCTACTACCTCAAGCGCCAGGCGCCCGACCTCAACGTTGTCATCGTTGAAGCGCAAATCGCAGGCTTTGGTGCCTCCGGCCGCAACGGCGGCTGGTTGATGGGCAACCTGCTGGGTGAAGATCGGCTGCTGGGCAAGCTGCCCGCGGCCCAGCGCGCAGAAGGCTTCGAACTGCTGCATGGCATCCCTGACGAAGTCGCCAGCGTATGCCGGCAGGAAGGCATCGACTGCGACCTGCGCAAGGGTGGGGTGCTCTACTGTGCTGCACGCTACCCCGAGCAAGAGCGCCGCCTGCGCGAGCAATTGGACGCCTACCGCCGCCTAGGCCTGGGTGAGGCGGACTACCGCTGGCTGGGCCGCGATGCCTTGTGCGAGCAACTGACCGTTGCCAACGCCTATGGCGCGCTGTACTCGCCGCACTGCGCGACTGTGCAGCCCGCCAAGCTCGCCCGTGGCCTCGCCCGCGCCGTGGAAAAACTGGGCGTGCGAATCTTCGAGCAGAGCCCGGTGCTGCGCTGGCAGCCCGGTGAGCTGACCACGGCGCACGGGCGGGTTCGGGCCAGTTGGGTCGTGCCGGCGGTGGAAGGTTATTCCAGCGAGCTGCCGCCCTTGGGCAAGCACCAGTTGGCGGCGCAGAGCCTGATCGTTGCCACCGAGCCGCTGCCGGCGGACCTATGGGCGCGGATCGGCCTGAGCCGCGGCCAGGCCTTCAGTGAGAACAGCCGCCAGGTCACCTACGGCCAGCGCAGTGCCGACGACCGCCTAGTGTTCGGCGCTCGTGGTGGCTATCGGTTTGGCGGCCGCTTGCGGCAAGACTTCAACCTCAGCGCGGACGAGCGGGAGCTGCGCAAGCGCCTGTTCGGCGACCTCTTCCCCGTGTTGCGCAACGCTCGCCTGACCCATGCCTGGGGCGGCAACCTAGGCGTCGCCCGGCGCTTTCATCCACATATGTTGGTCGATCGCCGCCAGCAGGTGGCGCTGTCGGGCGGTTATGGCGGTGAGGGCGTGGGCGCCAGCAACCTCGGTGGGCGCACCCTGGCCGAGTTGATCCTTGGGCGCGACAGCCTGCTCACTCGCCAGCCGTGGGTGCTCAAGGAGCGGGCCGTCACTTCACTGCCGCGCTGGGAGCCCGAGCCGCTGCGCTGGCTGGGCTACAACGCGATCATCCGCAGCTTCGTGCTCGAAGACCGGCTGCTGGCCAGCCCACACACCCCAAAGTGGCGCCGGCAGATGGCCGAAGGCCTGGCCGCCGCCATGGAAAGCCTGATGCACTGAGGAGCCGCGCATGAACATCGAACATTTTCGTAACACCGCCCAGTTGGCGCTAGGCGAGGCCAGCCCCGTGGCCGTGCCGATCGGCGAGCCCGTGGCCAAGGTCGCCAGCCGTGGCGTGGAACGCGACGACGGCGTGGAAGCCGGGGTGTGGGAATGCAGCCCCGGCCGCTGGCGCCGCCAGATCGTGCAGCAAGAGTTTTGCCACTTCATCCAAGGGCGTTGCACCTTCACCCCCGATGACGGTGAGCCCATCGAGATCCAGGCCGGCGACGCGTTGATGTTCCCCGCGAACACAACGGGCATCTGGGACGTACAAGAGACCGTTCGCAAGAGCTACGTATTGATTTTCTGACTGCCCCTTCCATAACGCTTAAAACAAAGGTTGAGGTATTTGCATGTTGAAGCTGATCGCCCCCCTGTTGTTGGCCAGTGCTACCGCCCAGGCAGCGGACATCGTGAAAATCTACAACTGGAGCAGCTATATCGCCCCAGATACCCTCCAGCAATTCACCGCCAGCACCGGCCACCCCACCCAATACGACCTCTACGACAGCAACGAGATGCTCGACGCCAAGCTCATGGCAGGGCACTCCGGCTATGACGTGGTGTTCCCGTCCAACCACTTCATGGCGCACCAGATCACCGCGGGCGCGCTCAAGCCACTGGACCGCAGCCGCCTGCCGAACTGGAAAAACCTCAACCCTACGTTGATGAAGGCGCTGGAAGCCAACGACCCGGGCAACCGCTATGGCTTCCCTTACCTGTGGGGCAGCACCGGGATCGGTTACAACCTGGACAAGGTCAAGGCCGTACTCGGCGATGTGCCGGTGGATTCCTGGGACCTGGTGTTCAAGCCAGAAAACATGCAGAAGCTGGCGCAGTGCGGGGTGGCGTTCCTGGACAACGGCCCGGAGATCCTGCCCATCGCCCTGAACTACCTGGGCCTGCCTCACCACAGCCAGAACAAGGCCGATTACGACAAGGCCCAGGCGCTGCTGATGAAGGTCCGCCCCTACGTGCGCTACTTCCACAGCTCCAAGTACACGGGCGACCTGGCCAACGGGGACATTTGCGTGGCGGTAGGTTTCTCCGGCGACGTGATGCAGGCGGCTTCACGCGCGCAAGAGGCCGGTAACGGGCAGAAGATCGCCTACGTCATCCCCAAGGAAGGCTCGCCCATGTGGTTCGACATGGTCGCGATGCCGGCCGATGCGCCAGATGAAGCCGCCGGCTACGCCTTCATGAATTACCTGCTCGAGCCGAAGGTGATGGCCGACATCAGCAACCACGTGCAATACGCCAACGGCAACGCCGCCGCCGAACCCTTGGTGAACGCGAACATTCACGACAACCCGATGGTGTACCCGCCGCAAAGCGTGATGCAGAAGCTGTTCGTGCTCCAGGCGATGCCGCAGCCGGTCGACCGTATGCGCACCCGGATCTGGAGTGCAGTCAAGAACGGCGGGTAGCCGCCAACGCGGCAGGAGATTGCAAGAAATTATTTCGCGTGTTAAGTAATTACTTCACACGCGAAATAATTACGGATGCGCCCATGACTACTGTCCCGGTTTCCATCGCTTGCGCCGACGGCCTTGAGTTGCAAGGCACCCTGCACCCCAGTGCCCAGGCAGCCGCCGCGGTGGTGATCCTTCACCCCGCCACGGGTGTCACCGAGCGCATGTATTTCGCCTTTGCGCGTTATTTGAGCGAGCAGGGCTTTCATGCCTTGACCTACAACTACCGCGGCGTTGGCCTAACGGCCAGGCAAGTGTTGGCGGGTTTCAGCACCTGGGCTGATCAGGACGTGGAAGCCGTGACCGGCTGGGTAGCGGCGCAGTATCCGGACCTGCCGCGCTTCGCCATCGGGCACAGCTTCGGCGGCCACGCCATCGGCTTATGTGCCAGCAGCCAGCAGCTGCAAGGCGCGGTGCTCATCGCCTCGCAGGCAGGTTGCCTGCGCTTTATCACGCCGCTAGCGGAACGCCTAAGGGTCGCTGCCTTGCTCAAGGTCATCGGGCCGCTGTGCGCGCGGCTGCTCGGTTATGTGCCGGGCAAAAGGCTGGGCATCGGCGAAGACCTACCAGCCCAGGTGATGCTGGAATGGTGCCGATGGACCTCCTTGCCGCGCTACTTCTTCGACGACCCGAGCATGAACGCGGCCGCTCGCTTCAGCCGGCCGCGCATGCCGGTGTTGGCCATCGGCCTGGACGATGACCCCTGGGCGCCGCCCGCCGCCATCGACCTGATCAGCCAGCAGTTGACCGGCTGCCAGGTAGAGCGGCGGCAATTGAGCCCCGCGCACAGCCAGGGCCAGGCCATCGGGCATATGGGCTTCTTTCGCGAGCGTCATGCCGCCACGTTGTGGCCTGGGGTGGCCCAGTGGTTGCAGCGCCAGCTGGCGGTGAGCCCATGAGCGGGACCCACGACCGCCGCTATATTTTTCTGCTCAACGTGGCACAGCGTCGCATCCAGCGGCAGATCGAGCGCCGCGCCGAGGCCCAACTGAAGATCAGCGCCGTACAGGCCGGCGCGCTCTTCGCCATGGCTCGCCAGGACGGCGCCCTCAGCGGCGACCTGGCCGCCGCCCTGGACATTGCGCCTTCGGCCATGACCGGCCTGGCGGACCGCTTGATCAAGGCCGGGCTGGTCATGCGCCAGGCGGACGCCCAGGACAAGCGCATCAACCGGCTATGGCTGACCGCCGCCGGCCGCGAAACGGCCAGCAAGGCCATGACTGAACTGGCAACGCTCAACGATGGCCTTACCGAAGGCTTCAGTGACGAGGAAATGGGCGTTGTATCGCGCTGGTTGGAGGCGATGGCGAAGCGGTTCTAAGGGATGGTGAGTTTTTCTCGGAGCGGGCACGCCCCGAACAGGGCCTCCCTGAAGTTTCTTTCCTGCACATTAACCGAACCCGCCGCGAGATGGCCGGTCGACCCATGGGTGCCCCAGACGCTTGCAAGGAGTATTCATGTCGTCATTTCCCCGCGCCACCACGTTGGCAGTTTCCATCACCCTAGCGACGATCTATGGCTGCGCTAGCCCGGCGCAACAAGTGCAAGGCCCACAGTGGTCCTGGCAGGAGGTGTCCGCCGGCCGGGAAGTGCCGCCGGATCAGGCCTACCCAGAGCTGTTCCTAGCGGTGCAGCAAAGCGGGCTGTTCACCGATCAGAAGCACTTCGTCGATGCGCTGCCCCGGCAGGCACCGGCGAACATCCGCGCGGCCTACCTGAGCCAGAAGGACCGGCCCGGTTTTGACCTCAAGGCGTTCGTTACGGCGAATTTCGAGGAGTCTGGCACCGCGGATGTGCAGCCGCCCAAGCCTGGCGCCGACCTGCCCACCCATATCAATGATCTGTGGCCAGTGCTCAGCCGCCATTACCAACAGGTGCCGGCCTATAGCAGCCTCTTGCCCTTGCCGCGGCCGTTCGTGGTCCCGGGTGGGCGCTTCCGAGAGATGTATTACTGGGATTCGTACTTCACCATGCTGGGCCTGGCCGAAAGCGGCCGTACCGCCCAGGTGCGCGATATGGTGGACAACTTCGCCTACCTGATCGATACCTATGGGCATATCCCCAACGGCAACCGGACGTATTACCTAAGCCGCTCGCAGCCGCCGTTCTTCGCCTACATGGTCGACCTGCTGGCCCGCCTGGAAGGGGAGTCGGCCTACCAGCGCTATCTGCCGCAGTTGCAGAAGGAATACGCCTACTGGATGGAAGGCGCGCAAACCCTCAAGCCAGGCGAAGCGACCGAGCATGTGGTCAAGCTGGCCGACGGCACCGTGCTCAACCGTTACTGGGATGCCAACGACACGCCGCGCCAGGAATCCTGGGCCGAAGACCGCGCCACGGCGGCCGAGGCGCCGGACCGTCCAGCGGCCGAGGTATACCGTGACCTGCGTGCCGGCGCCGAAAGCGGCTGGGACTATTCGTCGCGCTGGCTGGGCGACGGCAAGACCATGGCCAGCATCCGCACCACAGCCATCGTTCCGGCAGACCTGAACAGCCTGCTGTTCCACCTTGAACAGACCATCGCCAAAGCCTGCCAGCAGGGTGGGCAGGCGGCCTGCAGCCAGCGTTACACGCAGTGGGCGCAAGCGCGGCAAAGCGCCGTGGAGAAACACCTGTGGAACCCCGCCGGGTTCTATGCCGATTACGATTGGAAGAAACAGGCGCTCAGCGACAACATCACGGCCGCCAGCCTCTACCCGCTGTACACCGGCCTGGCCAGCCAAGCCAACGCCGAGCAGACCGCTGCAAGCGTCAACCAATGGTTGATCCGCCCGGGTGGCCTGGCCACCACGACGATCCACAATGGCCAGCAATGGGATGAGCCCAACGGCTGGGCGCCGTTGCAGCTGATCGCGGTGGAAGGCTTGCGTGCCTATGGCCAACCGGCCCTGGCCGAGACCATCGGCCGCCGCTTCCTGGCCCAGGTGCAGGGGCTGTACGACCGGGAAAACAAGCTGGTGGAGAAGTACGACATCGAAGGCGGGAAGGGCGGGGGCGGTGGCGAATATGCCTTGCAGGACGGCTTCGGCTGGACCAACGGCGTGACCATGGCCCTGCTGCGCCTGTATGGCCCGGCGCAGCAGCCCAAAGCAGATAGCGCTCAATGAGCCAAGCAAGCTCTGGCGCTGGCGAGCGACAGCCCGCCTGCGCCAGGGACCTCGGGCTGGACCTGCAAACCGACGGCGACGAGGCCCTGTTCGGCTGGTTTTTGGCCAGCTACCTGTTTGGCAAGCGAATCTCCCAGGGCATCGCCGCCGCGACCTGGGAGGTAATCTTTTGCAAGTACGGCTTCAACAGCGTGCGCAAGCTGGGGCAGTGCCCTCGGTCGCGGTTGGTGGCGATGCTCAATGAGGGCCGCTACAGCCGCTACGACGAGTCCACTGCCAGCCGTTTGCTCGAAGTGTGCGGTGTGCTCGAGGCAACCTGCGCCGGCAGCCTTGGCACGTTGGCGGCGGGCAGCGCTGGGCGATCCGCGTTTGAGGCGCGCCTGCTGGCCTTGAAGGGGGTAGGGCCGAAAACCCTGGAGATCTTCATGCGCGAGGCCGGCCCCGTGCTGTTTCCGCCCTCACCATGAGGCCTCAGCCCCAGAAGTTGTTGCAGATCCTTTGAGTCGCGGCGCTGGCGGCACGGGGGTCGAAGGTCTCCGGATCGAACCCTTCCCCTGCCCATTGCACAAAGGCCTGCGCTTCTTCGTCGTTAGGCGTGCGCTTGAGCAGCGCGAGCATGTCCTGATACATGGCCACGCCGCCGCAATCTTCCGGCGGGCAGGCACGTTCCCCTCCAAGCACCTCACACCAACTCCCGGTGCTTTGGTCCGGCTCTTGGGCTTCGACTGCGATCACGTGTTGCCAGCTGTCGCCAAAATCGTAGGTGTAGCGCAGGCGATCTCCCACGTTCAGCACACGGCTGAGTTTGAACTTGCGGTCGTCGCACAGCCGCGGGTCTGGAAATTCCCGGTCCGGTGGGCCATAGCGCTGTTCGTTGAGGTCGAATTCGTACAGGTGCTTACTGGACCAGCCCATGGCGGCCTGGATGAAGTGGTGCAACTTGCGCAGGGTCGCGTCGCCACTGACTACCATGCGCCGCCATACTGGCGGGTTCAGTTGCAGAGGTTCGAGCTGCACATACAGCACGAAACGGGTAGGGGCTGTGGCCATCGAAGGTCCTAGGGCAGCAGTCAATAGGCGCGGGCGGCCCATCGGCCAAAGCCCCGCGCACTTATTACACTATATTTCGCCGGCCTGCGGGCTCGCTGTGCGGGTGATCATGCGCCCTTGGTGGCGTCGCAGCGATAGAGCACAGAGAGGTCGGTGCGCTTGCCGTTGAGTTGGGCGGCCTTTTCCTGGCATTGCTCGACCCGCTTGTCTTCCCGGATAAACGTCTCTGCGGCCCAGACGAACTGAGCCGGCATGCAGGTGGTATGAGCTTCACTGGTGCAGAATACGGCGTTGAGGAACAGGGCGGGCAAAGGCATCGCGAAACTCCAGGCGAAATACCGCGCCTTGTTGGCGCGTCACGCAGGGGACCATGCGCAGGCCATCTCGGTTCAGCGCACCGGCGAAAATGTTGCAGGATATGTGAACCAGCTCTAAGCTCGCGCCCGATTATTGTTCACATTAAGCCAAGCGACGATTTTTTAGTGTCCCAATCTTGGCTTTGCAAATCCGCCCGATCGGCGGAGCGCAGGCTGGCTCAAAGGCGTGGAACGTTAGGGCGCGTCGTCATGCCCAACCTGTGAACGGTCGCCAGCGTGCAGCTTTTGGCGCACGGCGCGGTCACTACCTTCTCTACAAGGGCATTTGTGCTGTCGGAGGCTATCCTGAACACAACGGGCAGGCAGTTTGAAGGGGCCCACAGGGAAGAGGCACGATGACCACACGGACACGTTCCAGTTTCTATCCGACCGCTTTGGTCACCTTGGTGGTCGGGCTGATCCTCTCCGCCACCTGTGCCTGGCTGATCGCCCGGGCCAACGAAATTCGGGTGAGCCAAGCGGTAGACGACGTGGTACAGGACACGGTCGACGCCGTATTCAACCGCGTGCAGCTCTATCAATACGGTTTGCGCGGGGTGCGCGGCGCTGTGCTGACGGCCGGCGACTCGCTATCGCTCGATCTGTTCCACCGCTATAGCGAGTCGCGTGACATTGGCGTGGAATTTCCCGGCGCCCGTGGCTTCGGCTACATCCGCCGGGTGCCGGTCGAGAGCGAGGCGGCGTTCCTGGCCAAGGCGCGGGCGGACGCCGGCGCAGACTTCAAGATCAACAGCCTGGGGCCCCACAACGGCGATCGCTGGGTCATCCAGTACCTCGAGCCAACCCGCGGCAACCGCAGTGCCTTGGGCTTTGACATCGCTTCGGAGCCGAACCGGCGCAAGGCCGCTCAGGAGGCGGTCGACACCGGTGAGGTCCGGCTGACGGCGCCGATCACGCTGATGCAGGAACAATCCAAGCCCCAACAGTCCTTCCTGATGTTGATGCCGGTTTATGGCGGCTCGAAAACGCCGACAACCCTCGAAGAGCGTCGCAGCGACCTCATCGGCTTCAGCTATGCGCCGCTGGTGATGTCTGAAGTGCTGCAGGGCCTGCGCCTCGACGATCAGCTGCAGGTACAGCTCTCGGACCTCTCCGATTCCGGTGGGCTACCTGTCACCTTCTTCAATAACCACTTGGATCAAAGCCGGCTCGCCGGGCTATACCCGCATCGGTTCCAGCGAGACATCTTTGGCCGGCAGTGGTGTTTTGAATTCAGCGTTACCCCGGCTTTCATCGCACGGCAGGGCATTATTCCCCCAGCGTACTTTTGGCTTGGAGGCATTCTCGCAAGCTTGATGCTAGCGGGCCTCACGGGCGCCATCGCGGTCAGCCGGGCGCAGCGGCGGGAGATCGCCTATGCGCGGATGGAGCTGGGCGCCATCGTCGAGAGCGCCTCCGACGCAATCATCGGGAAAACCCTCGACGGCGTCATCAGCAGCTGGAACCGCGGTGCCGAGCAGCTGTTCGGCTTCACCGCCGAGGAGGCCATCGGCCGGCCGATTACTCGGTTGATCGTGCCCGCCGACCGGGCTGAAGAAGAGAACATCATGCTGGCCCGCATCTCCCGGGGCGACCCCGTCACCCATTATGAAACGGTGCGGATCCATAAGGTTGGCCACCAGATGCAGGTGTCCATTACCCCTTCGCCCGTGCACGGGCCGAACGGGCAGGTGGTCGGTGCCTCGGTGACCGCGCGCGACATTACCCTGCAAAAGGCGCAGACCGCACGCATCCAGGTGCAGAACGAAGAGCTCAAGGAGCAGGTGCACGACAGCCAGGCCACCACCCAGGCGATCCTCGATACGGTGGTGGACCCGGTACTGAGCATCAATGAAGTGGGGACCGTGCTTTCGTTCAACCCGGCCAGCAGCCGGGTATTTGGCTATGAGGCGGGTGAGATCATCGGCCAGCACGTGACCCGGTTGATTCCGCAAAGCCACTGGTCGGCCTACGAGCGCTTCGTCGCGCGTACCCTCGAGAAGGCCACGCCGTCCTCGCGGAGCCAGGAAATCCAAGGGCTGCGCAAGGATGGCAGTGTGTTCCCGGCGCGGGTATCGGTGGGGCTCAAGCATGCGGCCGAAGCTCGGGTGTTCGTGTGCGTGGTGACCGACATCACCAGCGAGATCAAGCAGCGCAACGAGCTGCTCGCGGCGCGGGATCACCTGCTGTTGGCCGCCGATGCCGCCGAGCTAGGCATCTGGACGCTGAACCTCGCCGACCGCTCGCTGAGCTGGAACACCCGCATGTTCGAGATGTACGGCATGCCGCCCAACTCAGCCGAGCGCACGCTGCACTACGAAGACTGGCTGCGCTGCCTCTATCGGGATGACCTGGGCCGCTTCGATCAGGCCATGAATACCCTGCTCGATGATGAACAGCCCTACTCGCTGGTCTTCCGCGCGCGCCTACCCAGCGGCGAGATCCGCTATATCCAGGCCAGCGCCCGTGCCGAACTCGACCCCGACGGCAAGCCGGTACGCGTCACCGGCATCAACCGCGACATTACCTTGCAGCACGAAATTGAAGCCACCCTGCGCCAAGCCAAGGCCAGTGCGGACGAGGCCAGTGCGGCGAAGTCCGCCTTCCTGGCCAACATGAGCCACGAGATCCGTACGCCTCTCAACGCCGTGCTGGGCATGCTGCAACTGGTGCAGCGTACGTCCCTGGACGCCGCGCAGCGTGACTACGTGGCCAAGGCGCGGCAGGCGGCGCGGTCATTGCTCGAGCTGCTCAACGACATTCTCGACTACTCCAAGATCGAGGCCGGCAAGCTCAAGCTGGACAGCCATGCCTTCGAGCTGGACGAGCTGCTTACCGAACTGGCGGTGATCATCGCTGGCAACCAGGGCACCCGCGAGGTGGAGGCGGTGTTCGACATCGACCCCGCAGTGCCGTCGATGCTGGTGGGCGATGCGCTGCGCCTCAAGCAGGTGTTGGTGAACCTGGTAGGCAACGCTTTGAAATTTACCTTGAGCGGCGAAGTGGTCATCCGCCTGACGGTGGAGCGCCGTGAGGACGGCCACGTCATCCTCAGGTTCAGCGTCGCCGACAGCGGCATCGGTATCAGCGCCGAGCAACGGGAACGCATCTTCGAAGGCTTCAGCCAGGCCGAAACGTCCACATCCCGACGCTTCGGCGGCACTGGCCTGGGCCTGGTGATCAGCAACCGGCTGGTCGCCCTCATGGGGGGAGAGTTGAAGCTCGAGAGCGAAGTGGGCGTCGGCAGCCGCTTCTGGTTCGACGTGCCGCTCAAGGTTGAGGACGGCGGCGACGTACCGCAGCCACTGCCCGGCCGACGCCTGCCGCTGCGGTTGCTGGTGGTGGACGACAACCCGACCAGCGCCGATGTGCTTTCGCGGACCGTGCACGCCCTGGGCTGGACCGCGCAGCATGCGCTCTCTGGCCAGGATGCGCTGGAGCGTATACGCCGCGTTGCCGGCACCGCAGCGCCCTATGACCTGGTGCTGATGGATTGGCGCATGCCAGAGGTGGATGGCGTGGCTACCGCGCGGATGATCCACAGCGAGCTGCCCAAGGACCAGGTGCCGCACATGGTCATGGTCACCGCCTATGCCGACCAGCTTTCGCTGCTTGAACCCGCCCTGCATAAAGGGCTGTTCGCCACCACCCTGAGCAAGCCAGTGACGCCACGGCAGTTGCGCGATTGCGTGCTGGGTGTAGTGGAAGGGCGGCCAATGGTGCCTAACCCCCCACCGCCGGAGCGCCAGCCCAAGCGCCTGGCCGGGCTTCATGTGCTGGTGGTGGAAGACAACGCGGTCAATCGGCAAGTGGCCAGTGGGCTGCTGCACCTCGAAGGCGCCAATGTCACCCTCGCCGGCAATGGTTTCGAGGCCCTGGCGGCATTGGCCGACGCGCCCAATACCTATGACGCGGTGCTGATGGACGTGCAAATGCCGGAAATGGATGGCCTGGAAGCCACCCGGCGCATCCGCCAGGACCCTCGCTTCAAAGCCCTGCCGATCATTGCCATGACCGCCAACGCGTCCAGTGAGGATCGCCAGAGTTGCCTGGCCGTTGGCATGGACGATCACATCAGCAAACCAGTGGACCTGGCCGGCCTGGTCAAATGCCTCAATGAATGGGTGGGGCGCACCCGCGTCGCCCCTGCGCCGGCTGTGGCCATAGAGGCTGACAGCGGCCTGCTCGAAGCGTGGACCACAGTGACAGGCCGCTTCGGCGGCGATCTGGACCTGCTGCGTAACGTGCTGGGGATCTTCGCCACCGACACGCGTGAGCTGCTTAAGCGGCTCGAGGAGCTGGCACGCAGCGGGGACCGAGCTGCCGCCCGGGCGATTTTCCACGCGATCAAGGGCAGCGCCGCCAATATCGGCGCCAAGGCCTTGTCGCAGCGAGCTGGCAAGCTGGAGGCCAGTCTGGAAAGAGGCGACCTGGAAACCGTCGAAGGCGTGGCCACGGGGGCTTTCGCCCATGAGCTGGCGACGCTGCTCGAGGCCAGTGAAGCGCAAATGCAGGCGCGGCTGGAGTAGCTGTGCCAACCACGCCATTCGTCTCGCTGGGGGCACCATCGGTTGCGTATGCCTTCCAATGGCTAACCCCAGCAAAAGAGAGACGACCATGGCTATCGAAGGCAAAGATCCACAACGTCAGGATCAAGGCTTGGCCCCTGATCGCATCGAACCGGACCTGACCCCGGCACCGGGCACTCAACGCCAGGGCGCGGCTGGTGGGCGCACCGACGGCAATGACCTTGGCTTCGACCCGGACTCCCCAGACCTGGCCGACCCTCAGGTGGACCCCATCGGGCCCGCCAAAGTCCCTAACGGGCCGGCAGGTAGCACCGACAAGCGCGCGAAAGGCGACGCCTATCCGCCCTATGGCGACAAGGGCCAGCAGGGCGGCCGTGGGTAGCGAGTTCCGTAGAGGCGAGCGAAACCCACGAGCCCAAGCGGCCGCGGGTTTTGCCAGCTAGCGTCAGCGCCTACTGGCGGTCAGGGGCGTCCGGTGCATCGTCCTTGGCAGTCAGGGTGGTCTCTTCTTGCAGGAGCTCCACCTTTTCCCCTTGGCCCATGCTCTTGTATTGCTTGCGAATAGTCTTGAGCTCGTGGGCGTCAAGGTCGTCCAGGTTCACCACTGCCATGCGTGCTTCCTTGGTGGCACGCAGCAGCTCGTCGATCTTGATGTGCAATACGTCGTTATCGCGGTTTTGCGTGTTCTGGATCACGAACACCATCAGGAAGGTGATGATGGTGGTCGAAGTGTTGATGATCAGCTGCCAAGTGTCGTCGTAATGGAACCAGGGGCCAGTGCAGGCCCAGACGGCGATAAGGATGATCGCGGTAGCGAACGCCTTGGGGCTACCGGCTTTTTTGGAAATGGCCTGGGAAAAGCTGGAAAAATTCATTGCGGGTTACCTAATTGTTTCCTCAGGTAAAAGACCGCGCCGCAATTGAAAAGGCTCAGGCCCTGGATGATATTTCATTCAGCCTTGCGGCGCAGGCTGGCCGGGCGTTTAACCGCCTTGCCGCTACTGGTTCCGCGCTTACCCCCTGTTTTGCGTTTCTTGCGCCAGGTCGGGGCCGGTGCTTGCCCTGCGATCACGACGTTCAACCCGCGGCATCGCTCCACCAGCTTGCCCATCCAGGCTGACTGCCGGGCGAGAAAATCGTCCAGGGTCATTTCGCCGCTCTGCACCATGTCTAGCGCCTGTTCCCAGATCGCCGTGGTGCCGGGGTCGGTAATCGCCCGTGGCACGGCGTCTACCAGGCTGCAGCCGGCGGCCGAAGCGTTCAGCGCCTTGCCAACCTTGTGCAGGTAACCGCGGTCGAGTAGCCCCTGGATGATCCCCGCGCGCGTGGCTTCGGTGCCGATGCCCGTGGTTTCCTTGAGTTTTTGCTTGAGCTTTGGGTCTTCGACCAACCGGGCGACATTCTTCATGGCGCTGATCAGGTCGCCCTCGGTGAAGGGTTTTGGCGGCTGGGTCCAGTTGTTCTTCAACTGCACCTCGCGCACCGGGCAGGCATCGTCGGCCGCGAGCGGCGGCAGGGGTTGAGGAGGCTCGCGCCCGGGCAACTGGGAAAGCGCCTCGGGCAGGGCGCGCTTCCAGCCCGGCTCGAGCACCTGCTTGCCCACGGCCTGGAGAGTCTCGCCTGCGCAGTCGAACGTCACGCGGGTTCGGTCGTAGGCGTGGTCCGGTAGAAATTGCGCCAGGTAACGGGCGCGGATCAGCCCATATACCGCTTTGTGCTTGGCGGGCAGCCGGTCCAGGTTGAGCGAGGCTGCCGTGGGAATGATCCCATGGTGGGCCGAAACCTTGGCATCGTTCCAGGCGCGGGAGCGCAGGCTGGGGTTGAGATGAGCGAACAGGGGCACCAGGCTGTCGTCGGCGCGCTTGAGGGCCGCCAGTATCGCTGCCGCCTCCCCGTGCTGGCTGAGGGGCAGGTAACCGCAGTCGCTGCGCGGGTAGGTAATGGCCTTGTAGGTTTCATAGAGTGCCTGGGCGATGTCGAGTGTCTCCTGTGCACCAAGGCCGAGCTTTTTCGAGCACAGTAGCTGCAAGGTACCCAGGTCGAAGGGCAGCGGTGCGCTTTCCTTCACGCGCTCGGTGCGCACCGTGATGACCCGCGCGCTGTGTGCCTTGGCCATCTTCTCTGCGGCGGCCACCGCCAATGGCTGCTGCAAGCAGCGCCCCTCGTCGTCGCAGGCAGCCTTCGGGGCTTGCCATTGGGCAACGAACGGCGGCTCGTTCGACGCCTGGCCAGCGGCGTTCAGGCGCACATCGATGCCCCACCAGGGCACAGGCTCGAAGGCCGCGATGCTGCGATCGCGGTCCACTACCAGGCGCAGGGTCGGGGTTTGCACCCGGCCGACGGGCAGCACCCCTTGATAGCCGGAACGACGGCCCAGCAGGGTGAAGAGGCGGCTAAGGTTCATGCCGATCAGCCAGTCCGCCCGGGCGCGGCCCAGCGCGCAATGGTAAAGGCTGAAGGTCGCCTCGCCGGGGCGCAGCGCGGCCAGTGCCTTGCGAATGGAGGCCTCGTCCAACGCAGATAGCCATAGCCGCTGAATCGGGCCCCGATAACGGCAATGGTCGAGCAGCTCCCGGGCGATCATTTCCCCTTCGCGGTCCGCGTCCGTGGCGATCACTACCTCGGAGGCTTGCCCCAGCAGGCGTTTGACGGCCTTGAACTGGCTGGCGGTCTTGGGCTTGACCTGCATGCGCCACTGTTCCGGCACAATCGGCAGGTGCTCCAGGGACCATTGCTTGTAGCGAGGGTCGTAGGCATCTGGAGGGGCGGTTTCGAGCAAGTGCCCGATGCACCAGCTGACGGTGATGCCAGCCCCGACCAGGCACCCGTCGCCCTTGCCACGCGCGCCGAGCACCTTGGCGATATCCCGCGCCTGGGAAGGTTTTTCACAGAGGAACAGCCGCATCACAGTCACCTATTGCCAGACCCGACAAGGATGGCCGGGCTGGGCGCAGGATGCAAGGCTTTATGTGTATGTTTATACAGTGCTGAACCTGGCCCTAGCCGCGCTTGAGTTCGATAGGCACAGCGCCGGCTTCCATGGCCGCGCGCATCAGCGTGACCGGAATCGACTTGGCTGCCGGCACCTTGCTCTTTTCGGCGTAATGCCACACCGGCACCAGCGGGTTGCATTCAGGGTAATAACCGCCGCAGCAACCCACAGGGATGTCATAGGGCAAGACTTGCAGCGGCCCCACCGTGCGCGCCACTTCGGTTTCCACGGCGGTCGATACCTTGACCCAGTCGCCGGGCACGAAGCCCAGGCGGGTAATATCGCTGGTGTTCATCAGCAGCACCTTGCGAGTGCCTTTGACGCCACGGAAGCGGTCGTCGTACCCGTAGATGGTCGTATTGAATTGGTCGTTGCTGCGCAATGTCATCAGCTGCAGCACATCGCGGCGCGGCATGCCGGTGCTCACGTCTTCATCGGTGTCGAGGGTGGGCATCAAGGTGAACTGGGCCTTGCCGCTTTCGGTTTTCCATTGTCGTTGGGCTGCCGGGAGCGGGCGATGGAAACCGCCCGGCTCGGCCATGCGCGTTTCCATGTCGTGGAAGGTTTCGGCATATACGGCGGCAATGGCTTGGCGTACCTGGCGGTAGTCGCGGCGCCAGGCGGCCCAGTCCAGCTTCGGATTAGGCGCCAGGGTGGCTTCGGCGATCCCGGCGATGATCGCCGGCTCCGAAAGCAGCTGCTCGCTTGCCGGCTCCGCCTGGCCATGCCAGCCGTGGATGCAACCGGTGCTGTCCTCCGTGGCCCACTGCTGTTCCACGCCCTCTTGGCGGTCGATTTCAATCCGCCCCAGGCACGGCAGCAGCCAGGCATCCGCGCCCGGCAACAAGTGGCTGCGGTTGAGCTTGGTGGCGATCTGCACGTTGAGCGAGAGCTGCTGCCAGGCAGGCTCCATGCGTGAGGTATCGGGCACCGCGCGGATGAAGTTGCCGCCCAGGCTGACAAAGCCTTTCACCCGGCCATCGAGCAGGCCTTCGCACGCCTCGACGGTGCAAAAGCCCTTTTTCTTCGGAACGTTGATACCCAGCACCTCGGCGATTTTTTCGCCGGGGACCTTTTTCGGGTCTTCGGTAATGCCCACGGTGCGCTGCCCCTGCACGTTGGAATGGCCGCGCACCGGGCACACACCAGCCCCCGGCTTGCCGATGTTGCCGCGCAACAGCAGCAGGTTCACCAACATCTGTACGTTTGCCACGCCATGCCGGTGCTGGGTCAAACCCATGCCATACACACCCATTACCCGCTCGCTCTGGGCGTAGACCTTGGCCGCCGCTTCCAGCGCGCTACGGCTCAGCCCTGCGCGGCGCTCCAGTTCCTCCCAGCGATAACCGTTGATTTGGGCCACCAGGGCATCGAAGCCGGTGGTGTGTTCGGCGATGAACGCGCGGTCGAGAACGCCGGGTTCTCCTACGGCCAACGCCTCTGCATCGAGGGCGAACAGCGCCTTGATCATGCCCGCCATGGCCGCCAGGTCGCCACCGATCGCAACCTGATGGTACTGAGTGCTGACCTGGGTGGACTCAGGGCCGAGCATCTCAATGGGGTTCTGCGGATTGACGAAACGCTCCAGCCCACGCTCGCGCAAGGGGTTGAAGGTGATGATCTGGGCGTTGCGCTTACGGGCGTCCTGCAACTGATGGAGCATGCGCGGGCTATTGCTGCCCACGTTCTGGCCGAAGAACAGAAACAGGTCGGTATGCTCGAAGTCAGCCAGGGTGACGGTGCCTACCGGCACGCCGATGCTTTCCTGCAAGCCGACCGAGGTGCTTTCGTGGCACATGTTGCTACTGTCGGGCAGGTGGTTGTTGCCATACGCCCGTGCCAGCAGCTGGTACATGAACGAGGCCTCCAGCGAGGCCCGGCCGGAGGCGTAGAACACCACGCTCTCAACCGGCAGCGCCTTGAGCCGGCTGCCGATCGCGGCGAAGGCCTGGGCCCAAGGCACGGGTTGGTAGGTATCGCTAGTGGCGTCGTAGCGCAGCGGATGGGTAATCCGGCCGCGCTGCTCCAGGTCATAGTCGGGCCAGGTACGCAGCTCGGCCAGTGTGTGCTTGCTGAAGAAAGCCGGGTCGGCCCGCAGTGAGGTCAGTTCCCACGCGGTGGCCTTGGCGCCGTTCTCACAAAACTCGAGGGGGTGAGGGTGGCCGGGCTTGGCCCAGGCGCAGCTGACACAGGCGAAGCCATCAGGCTTGTTCTGCTTGAGCAGGGCCGCTGCGCCCTTGCCCAGGGCTTTTTCGCGCCACAGGATGGAGGCCACGGAACGCGCCGACCCCCAACCGCCCGCTGCGTGAGTGTAGGGTTTGAAGCGGGCGTGGGGGTGCATGGGGTTAGCCTTCATCGCAGTCATATTTTGTTACGACGTGACGAAGCGGGCGAAGGTTCGGTCGGCCCGCGGGCCGGTGCACAGGCCCCCGGGCGTACCCGGCCCATAAGGCCCAGGCGCAACGCTTACGGCGCGGGGTTGGGCTGCTGGGTGTGAATCGCTTCGATGCCGGCACGAACCTCGTCGCTGAGCTTGACCTCGATACTGCCCAGGTTGCTGAGCAGCTGCGCCAGCGTGGTAGCACCGATGATGTTGCTGGTCACGAAGGGTTGTTCGGTGACGAACTGCAGCGCCATCTGGGCAGGGTCCAGCCCGTGCGCCTGGGCAAGCTTGACGTAGGCCTGGGCCGCGGCCTCGGCTTGCGGGTTGTTGTAGCGTTGGAAGCGCTCGAACAGCGTCAGCCGGCCCTTCTCGGGGCGGGCACCGCCCAGGTATTTCCCCGACAGCACACCGAACGCCAGGGGCGAGTAAGCGAGCAAGCCGATGCTTTCGCGCAGGGCAATCTCCGCCAGGCCGATTTCAAAGGTGCGGTTGAGCAGGTTGTAAGGGTTCTGGATGGACACCGCCCGCGGCCAACCACGGGTTTGCGCCAAGTGCAGGAACTGCTGGGTGCCCCAAGGGGTTTCGTTGGACAGGCCGATATGGCGGATCTTGCCTGCCTTGACCAGCTCATCGAGCACTTCGAGGGTGTCTTCGATGGGGGTGAACTGGTCCTCGGCATCGTGCTGGTAATTGAGCACGCCGAAGAAGTTGGTTTTCCGGTCCGGCCAATGCAGCTGGTACAGGTCCAGGTAGTCGGTGTTCAGGCGCTGCAACGAAGCGTCCAGCGCGGCGGTGATGTTCTTGCGATCCAGCCGCGGGTCGCCATCGCGGATGTGGTCCATGCGGCCCGGCCCGGCGACCTTGCTGGCCAGCACCCAATCCCCGCGGTCGCCGTGCTCACGAAAGTAATTGCCGATGATCTGTTCGGTCTTGGTGTAGGTCTCGCCGCGAGGAGGCACCGGGTACATCTCTGCGGTGTCGAGGAAGTTCACCCCTGCATCCTTGGCCAGGCGGATCTGCTCGAAGGCTTCGGCCTGGGTGTTCTGCTCGCCCCAAGTCATGGTGCCGAGCGCGATGGCGCTGACCTTGAGCTCGGTTTTGCCCAATACGCGAAATTGCATGGAAGCTCCCATGTGAAAGTGGGCCCGGGGCCCGGAAGTGAATGGCCAGGCGCGGCGCCGAGCGAAGAGGATGAGGCGGATTGCCGCACACTGTTCGTCGTAATGCCTAGCAGGCTAACTATTTGGTGAGTTTACGTTCGGTTATCATACAACCGCCTCGGCCCATTCTCGCTATTGCGTCCTTCAGCCGCAACCAGCGGTCGCGCGTCGGCTGAGCCACTTCACGTCTGCGTCATTCAAAAGAGGTTCGAACGATTACCATGGGGCGCCAAGTCTTGCTCTACTTGACTCATTTCTTCAAACGCATCCAGGACATTTTCCTGTCCCCTGCCCAGGAGGACGCCGAAGCGGGTTCCTCGCCTTTGGCCGTGCTGACCATCCTCGTGCTGTGCCTTTACATCGCAGGCGGCTTGGGCTTCTACGTCAAAACCCACTACTGGGACCGCTTGACCGACGCTCAGAAAACCGTAGTGATCGAGTCGATGGCTGCGAACGATCAGGCGCTCTGATCGCGGCCTGAGCCATGCCGCTGCACCGTCCGCCTCGCGGGCCCCTTCAATAAAAATAACTCTCACACCGGTGGTTGACGCTCGATTTCCTCAGTCTTGACGGGCTGATGCGCATCGGGGCGGACTGTCTTCGTCTGCAGTTCGGCGCGCACTTGCGGCAGGCACTGTGGAAACTCATGGTTGATGAAGGTAATCAGCCGCTCGCGCATATGGCAGCGGGCATCCCAGTTCCTGGACGAATCCAGCGAACTCAGGAGAATGCGCAGCTGCATGGATTTTTCGCTGGTGTCGGTCACTTGCAGCACGCATACGCGCCCATCCCACAGGTGCGGGATCTCCTCACAGATCAATTTCACCTGATCGCGCAACACGTCCAGCGGCAACGAGTAGTCCACCCAGAGGAACACCGAGCCGATCAGGCTCGAGGCGCTGCGGGTCCAGTTCTGGAAGGGCTTTTCGATAAAGTAGGTGAGGGGGACGACCAGTCGGCGCTCGTCCCAGATTTTCACCACCACGTAGCTGCCGGTGATTTCCTCGATACGCCCCCATTCGCCTTCCACGATCACCACGTCGTCGAGGCGAATGGGCTGGGAGATAGCGATCTGCAAGCCTGCAATCAGGTTGCCCAGCACCGGCTTGGCGGCAAAACCTGCCGCCAGGCCAGCGAGCCCGGCGGAGGCGAGCAGGCTGGTGCCGACCTGGCGCACCGCCGGGAAGCTCATCAGGATCAGGCCGCTGCCAAAGAGGATGACTACCACGTTCAGGCAGCGCACCAATACCCGCACCTGGGTCTGGATGCGCCGTGCGGTCAGGTTGTCTTCGATGTCCAGCGGGTTGCGGATCGCAATGGTGTCGGCCACCGCCGCCACGCAGCGCAAGCCCAGCCAGGTAAAGGCCACCACCACGAACAGGCCGTTGACGTGGCGTACGGTGTTGATCAGCGGCAGGTCGTCTGGAGCGGACGTCCAAACCGACTGCAACGCCAGCAGCGGCATCAGCCACAAGGTGGGGCGCTGCGCCTTGGTGATCAGCTGCTGGGCCAGCACCATCCGCCGTGCGACCCGCCGCAGCACGATATGCCCCAGCCAGCGTAGCAACAGCGTAAAGGTGACGGCCGCGGCGGCGGCGATCAGGGTGCCAAGCCAGGGGAGGGGAATGCGGTCCAGCCAGGTTGCGGGAATAAGTTCCATCGGTCGGCCTCGGTTCGCATATCACTGGATACCGACCCAGGCTGACCGTCGCGGTTCCCCCGAGGTGTCTATTTAGCGGGTGCCAGCCTCCACCGAAGAAAGCGTGCCTGTGGTTGCCGCTGCGCTCGCTACGGCGCTCGCTGCTGCGCTTGCTGCTGCGCTCGCATTCTTTTTCAGGCCGCGGAAATTCATGATGCACAGGCACACCTGCAGCACGATCAGCGCCCAGGCGTGGCTTGAAAGGCCCCAGATGACCCACAGCAGGTTACTGACCAGAAACAGCCAAAAGCCTGCCATGCGTCGCCGGGGGCGCTGCGAACCGATCAGCCATGCGGCGACCACCGTGGCGAGCATGGCTGGCCACTGAATCCAGTCGATGTACGCCATGGATCAGTCTTTGCCGGTTTCAGAGGAGGTTTCAGGGGCCGTTTCAGGGATCAGGGGCACCCGAGCTTCATCCAGGCCCCAGCCAGGGTCTTCGTTGCCAGGATCGTTGAGGACCTTGGCATTCGCCGGCTTGGCGGGATCGTTCACGAACGGAACGCGGCTTGGGCCTTGCTCTTCAGTGCCGTCGGTGTTGGGGTTCATGGCTGCGGACTCCTTTGCCAGTTGCAGGGGTATCCGAGGGAGAGGGATCTCAGGCCAAAGGTTCCCGCCACTGCAACAGATTGCCTTCGGGGTCGTACCCCTCGCAGGCGCGGAAACCCGGCCCCACCCACTGGGCCTCTTCGCTTTCGACACCGCCGCCGAGCATAGGGCTCAATGTTTGCACCACTGCCAGGGACGCCACCGGGAAAATCAGCTTGACCGGCACATCGGTACGGCGCAGTGGCGGGGAGGAGATCACCAGGTTGTCCGCCACGATCTGCGGCAGGGCGTGCAGCACCAACAGGTAATGGGCAGACTCGAGTACGATGCGCCCCTCGGCGTGCACCTTGACCGTCAGCCCCGCGACCTGCTCGTAGAATGCAGCCATGCGTTCCAGGTCTTTGGCGAACAGCAATGCACCGGGTTTGGGCAGTTCGGACATCGACAATCTCCACGACAAGGAGCCTAACCCTACGAGAGGGGGTCAGGCCTGTCTAGTCTAGTGCCCTGTACGAAGCGCGGCCCGGCTGCGAGACTGTATGTTTTTGGCAAACGGGAAGGGCTCATGCAGAACCGCTTCGTTGTGCTGATGGTCTCTATCTTCGGCGGTGCGGCGCAGGCGCTGGCGGGCGATAGCACCATCGCCTGGCCGCAGGGTTGGCAGGTCGAACCGATCCCGGTAGAGCCCGGCAGCGAGGTCAGCCGCCAGCGCGCGGTAAAACTCGACGCCCGGGGCGAACCAGCGATGGTGGTTGAGCTGAGCCAGAGCCCGGTGGAGGCTGGGCATGTGGTGAACGTCGCGGGGGTGGTGTTGGAGATGCGTAAGGCGGTACAACAGAATTTTTCCCGGGGCGGCTATCAAAGCGCCTGCACCCGCGTCAAACCCAGTACGCTCAACGAGGTGCCCGCGGCAGAAACGACCTGCACCATTACCCTCAACGGCGGGCATGTGATTACCCAGACCCTCGTGGCGGCCGCCGGGCCGAGCAAGGCGTGGGCGCTGTCCTACGCTGGCACGCCGGACGGTTATCAGGCCAATGAGGGCACCGTGCTGGAAATCCGTAGCTCGCTGGTACTCGACGCAGAACATTGACCGGGCCGGTACAGGAGCACGCCATGGCGCGATTCGAACACTTTGGGCCCAACCCTGATGGCCGTGATTATGCCGTGGGGGACATTCACGGGCATTTCACCCGGCTGGAAGCGACCCTGGACCGGGCGCGGTTCGATCCGGCGCGTGACCGGCTTTTCAGCGTCGGCGATCTGGTCGACCGGGGGCCGGAAAGCCCGCGGGCGCTGGAATGGCTAGAGCAGCCCTGGTTCCACGCGGTCCAGGGTAACCACGAGGTATTGACCCGGCAGTACGTGGACGGGGACCCCCAGCTCGACCCGCACGACTACCGCAGCAGCGGCGGCACCTGGTTTATGGAAAGCAGCCCGGCCGAGCAGATGCTTTACGCCGACCGCTTTTCACAACTGCCCATCGCACTTGAAATCGAAACCGCCCAAGGCCTGGTGGGCCTGGTGCACGCCCATTGCCCGTTTTCCAGCTGGACGACCCTGCGCGAGTACCTCACCGGCGCCTTGCCGTATGCCATCGAACTCGAAGAAGCCTTCCAGTGGTCGCGCGCGCGCCTCAAGCAGCGCGATGAAAGCGAGGTGCGTGACGTGCGCGCGGTGGTGGTCGGCCACACGCCGCTGCGGCGGCCGCGGCGCCTGGGCAATGTTTGGCACATCGACACCGCCGGCTGGAGCGAGGGGTATTTCAGCCTGCTCGAGCTGGGCCAGTTGAAGGTGGTGCCGGCTTAGTCCTGGCTGGAGGCCGCGGGCAAGGGCGCGGCTAGCGGATACACCTGGTTACGGCCCCCCGCCTTGGCGCTATACAGTGCCGCATCCGCAGCCTCTACCAACGTTTGTGGTCGCGGCGGCAGCTCACGGTCGAACCAGACGTGGGCCCCGGCACTCAGGGTCACTATCCCGTATGGGCTACCGGAATGCGGGATGTTCAAGGCGCGCACGGCTTCCACGATGCGCTCCGCTACCCGGATGGCTCCTGGCAGCTCGCACTCGGGCAACAACACCAGCAACTCTTCGCCGCCATAGCGCGCCACCAGGTCCCCTGCGCGGCCCACGCTGGCGGTAACGGCCTGGGCCACGTCACGGATGCAGGCGTCGCCGGCGGGGTGGCCGTAAATGTCGTTGTAGGCCTTGAAGTGGTCGATATCCAGCATGATCAGCCCGAGCGGCCGGCCGTTGCGTCGGGCCCGGCTGATTTCCCTCGGCAGGGCCTGGTCCAGGTGCCGACGGTTGGCAAGGCCGGTGAGGCTGTCCTGCATGGCCATCTGTTCAAGCGCGGCATGGGCGTCACGCAGCTCAGCCTCGGTTTGCGAGGTTTGGCGGATCTGCCGGATCAGCATGGAGCCGAAGATGCCGGTGGCGCTGAGCAACAGGCAGATCACCAAGGCCGTGCGCACCAGGTTGGCTCGCCAGTTGGCCAGCAGGTAGTTCTTGGACTCCGCCGCCAGCACCACCACGGGGTAGTTGGTGATCGCCCGGTAGCCGTACAGGCGCTCCACACCATCGACCACCGAGGTCAGCATCTGGGTGCCGGCGCTGGCGTTAGGCAACAGCTGGGAAAAGATCACGCCCTTGGCGATGCTGGTGCCAATCAGTTTTTCGTCATAGGGCCGGCGGACCAGCACGGTGCCGTCGGCCAGCGCCAGGTTGATCACGCCGTCGGGGTCAAGGGCGTAGGCTTCGTAGAAGCGCTTGAAGTAGTCCACCTTGAGGGTCGCCAGGGCAACCCCGGCGAAGCGGCCCTCGCTGTCGTTGATGCGCCTGGACAGGGTGATGATCAGATCGCCGCTGGAGCGGCTGCGGATCACCCCGCCGAGGTGAGCGGCTGGGTCGGCATGGGTGCGGTGATATATGAAGTAATCGCGGTCGGCGTTGTTGGCGTTCGGCGGGTTGATGTCGTTGGAACTGACCAGCCAGCGGCCGTCGCGGTCATAGATGAACAACCCCTGGAGCTGTTCCAGCGAGCCGGTCAGGCGTTTCATCAGCCGGTGCAGGCGTTGCCGCTGTTCGTCGCCGGCGGTGCCGTCGACCTGAACCCGTTCGACCATGCCGATCAGGACCGTGTCGGCTTCCTCGATGGTGTTGCCAGCATGCTCGGCCAGGGACCGCGCCAGGTTCGAGGCATTGGCCTGGGCAGCGACCAGCGCCTGGTTGCGAGAGGTCCAGCTTTGCCAGATATCCAGGCCTACCAGCGACAGCACCACGATAACGATCAGGATGAGCGCGACCGTGACCGGGCTCTTGCGGGCGGCGGGAAGAGGGGGGCGGCTATCGGACATGCGCGCTCGCTGTGCAAATACGGGGTCAAGGCGGGCCACCAGGATCGCCGCCAAGCGGCGCCGAAGGCGGTGCTTACAGCGGGCGCGGCGGTGGCCGTCGCTGCGAATGATGACCGTCGCGCCTGCCCACTGCAACCATAGGGCGCGTTTTCCCTGCCATTGCCGCCCTCGGCCTGCAGCCCTAGGGGTTCGCGCCCCTAGGCGCAGCGGCCGAGTTAGCGCCGATGCAACGTTCGCCGCTGGCAGCACTCTCAAAGCTAGCGTGGTGTTTCAGAAGTTCGCGCAGGCATTGGCGATGGTGCGGGCAGCTTCTGAATCACCAACCAGACTCATTTCAACGGAAGGTAGCCTATGACACCCCCGGATCCGGATCATGTGCGGTGGCTGGTGGAGCGCTCGATGCTCCACGCGGCGAAGCAACGGGCCAAGCTCTACTCAGGGCAGGCTCGCCTTTGGCAGCGACCTTTTGCCCAGGCACGCCCGCGAGATGCCTCGGCGATTGCGTCGGTGTGGTTCACCGCCTACCCGGCGTCCATCGTGACCCGCGAAGGCGGCTCCGTGCTGCAGGCGCTCGGGGACGAAACCCTGTGGCATGCCTTATCGGAAATCGGCATTCAAGGAATCCACAACGGCCCGCTGAAGTTGTCGGGCGGCCTGCGCGGGCGTACCCATACGCCGACCATCGACGGTAATTTCGACCGTATCAGCTTCGACATCGACCCGGCCCTGGGCACCGACACCGAACTCGTCGCCCTGGCTCGCTTGGCGGCCGCGCACAATGCCGTGGTGATCGAGGACGCGATCCCGTCCCACACTGGCAAAGGCGCGGATTATCGCCTGGCGGAGATGGCCTACGAGGAATACCCGGGGCTGTTCCACATGGTGGAGATCCGCGAAGAGGACTGGCCGCTGTTGCCGGAGGTGCCGGCCGGCCGTGACGCGGTCAACCTGCCGCCAGCGCTGGTCGATCTTCTGCGGGACAAGCACTACATCGTCGGGCAGCTGCAACGGGTGATTTTCTTCGAGCCGGGGGTGAAGGAAACCGACTGGAGCGCCACCCCGGTGGTGATCGGCGTCGACGGCAAACCGCGACGCTGGGTGTACCTGCATTACTTCAAGGAGGGGCAGCCCTCGTTGAACTGGCTGGACCCAAGCTTCGCGGCGCAGCAGATGATCATCGGTGACGCCCTGCATGCCATCGACGTGGTCGGCGCACGCATCTTGCGCCTGGATGCCAACGGCTTCCTGGGCGTGGAGCGGCGCCCGGAAGGTAACGCGTGGTCGGAGAGCCATCCGCTGTCGGTCAACGGCAACCAGCTGCTGGGCGGCGCCATCCGCAAGGCCGGCGGCTTCAGCTTCCAAGAGCTGAACCTGACCATCGACGACATCGCCGCCATGTCCCACGGCGGCGCCGACCTGTCCTACGATTTCATCACCCGGCCTGCCTACCAGCACGCGCTGCTGACCGGCCGCACCGAGTTCCTGCGGCTGATGCTCAAGGAAATGCACCGCTTTGGCGTGGACCCGGCGTCGCTCATCCATGCCCTGCAAAACCACGACGAGCTGACCCTGGAGCTGGTGCACTTCTGGACGCTGCATGCCCATGACCAGTTCATGTACCAAGGCCAGACCTTCCCCGGGAACATCCTGCGCGAGCATATCCGCGAAGAAATGTACGAGCGCCTGGCCGGGGAGCATGCGCCCTACAACCTTAAATTCGTGACCAATGGGGTGTCCTGCACCACCGCCAGCATCATTACCGCGGCGTTGGGGATTCGCGACCTGGACACCCTGACCGCCGCGGACATCACTCGCATCCAGCACATCCATTTGCTGCTGGTGATGTACAACGCCATGCAACCCGGGGTATTCGCGCTGTCCGGCTGGGACCTGGCCGGGGCCCTGCCACTGCCGGCAGACCAGGTGGCGCACCTGATGGGGGATGGCGACACCCGCTGGATTCATCGCGGCGCCTACGACCTGGCCGAACTGGACCCCACCGCCGAGGTATCGGCCGGAGGCATGCCCAAGGCACGCAGCCTCTATGGCAGCCTGGTTGAGCAGCTGCAACGGCCAGACTCCTTCGCTTCGCAGCTCAAGAAAATTCTCGCGGTTCGCCGCGCCTACGACATCGCGGCGAGCAAGCAGATCATGGTGCCAGACACCCAGCACCCTTCGCTGCTGATCATGGTCCACGAGTTGCCCGCCGGGAAAGGCACGCAGATCACTGCGCTCAACTTCGGCAGCGAGGCCTTGGTGGAAACCCTGCACCTGCCGGGCATTGCCCCGGGCCCGGTGGTGGACATCATCAACGAGCGGGTAGAAGGGGACCTGAGCGAGGATGGCGCCTTTACCATCACGCTGGACCCCTATGAGGGCCTGGCGCTGCGGGTGGTGAGCGCGTCCTTGCCGCTATGATCGGCGTTCTGTTCGCGGGCTTTGCCCGCTCCTACAGGTGGGCAGGTGGGAGCGGGCGAGGCCCGCGAACTTTGAAGCGCTTGGAATCTGGACCTCTATGAGAGGCTAGCGCTGCGGGTGAGCGCGTCTTTGTTGCTATGGCTGGGCGTTTTGTTCGCGGGCTTTGCCCGCTCCTACAGGTGGACAGGTGGGAGCGGGCGAGGCCCGCGAACTTTGAAGCGCTTGCAATCTGGACCTCTCTGAGAGGCTGGCGCTTCGGTTGAGAGCGCGTCTTTGCCGCTATGGCTGGGCGTTTTGTTCGCGGGCCTTGCCCGCTTCTACAGGTGGACATGTGGGAGCGGGCGAGGCCCGCGAACTTTGAAGCGCTCGGAATCTGGACCTCTCTAGGAGGCTGGGGCTGTGGGTGGTAAGTGCGTCTTTGCCGCTATGGCTGGGCGTTTTGTTCGCGGGCCTGGCCCGCTCCTACAGGTGGACAGGTGGGAGCCCTACAGGTGGACATGTGGGAGCGGGCGAGGCCCGCGAACTTTGAAGCGCTTGCAATCTGGACCTCTCTGAGAGGCTGGCGCTTCGGTTGAGAGCGCGTCTTTGCCGCTATGGCTGGGCGTTTTGTTCGCGGGCCTTGTCCGCTCCTACAGGTGGACATGTGGGAGCGGGCGAGGCCCGCGAACTTTGAAGCGCTCGGAATCTGGACCTCTCTAGGAGGCTGGGGCTGTGGGTGGTAAGTGCGTCTTTGCCGCTATGGCTGGGCGTTTTGTTCGCGGGCCTTGCCCGCTCCTACAGGTGGACATGTGGGAGCGGGCGAGCCCCGCGAACCTTGAAGCGCTTGGAATCTGGACCTCTCTGAGAGGCTGGCGCTTCGGTTGAGAGCGCGTCTTTGCCGCTATGGCTGGGCGTTTTATTCGCGGGCTTTGCCCGCTCCTACAGGTGGACTGTGGGAGCGGGCGAGGCCCGCGAACTTTGAAGCCCTCGGAATCTGGACCTCTATGGCGGGGTGGGGCTGCTGGTGGTGAGCGCGTCCTTGCCGCTATGGCTGGGCGTTTTGTTCGCGGGCCTTGCCCGCTCCTACAGGTGGACATGTGGGAGCGGGCATAGCCCGCGAACCTTGAAGCCCGCGGAATCAGGCGCCGTGCAGCTGCTCCTTGGCCAGCTTCACGATGTTCTCCACGGTAAAGCCGTACTTGGCCTGGAGCTTGTCGATCGGCGCGGAAGCGCCGAAGGTGCTCATCACCACCTTCGCCCCGGTATTGCCCACGTACCGGTCCCAGCCCATGGGGCCTGCCTGTTCGATCGCTACTCGGGCAGTAATCGCCGGCGGCAATACGCTGTCCTTGTAGGCGGTGTCTTGATCCTCGAACAGCTCCCAGCACGGCATCGATACCACGCGGCTATCGATACCTTCGGCCCGCAGCTTCTCGTACGCCCCCACGGCGAGGCTCAATTCGCTGCCGGTGGCCAACAGCAGTACCTTGGGTGCGTCGCTGTCGGCCAACACATAGCCGCCCTTGGCGACCAGGTCTGCGCTTGCGTATCGCTCGCGGTCCAGGGTGGGCAGGGGCTGGCGGCTCAGCACGATGCACGAAGGGCGGTGGGTCTGCTCCAGGGCGACCTTCCAGGCCTGTGCGGTTTCATTGGCGTCGCCTGGGCGCAGGGTCAATACGCCAGGGGTGGCGCGCAGCTGCGCCAGTTGTTCGATCGGCTGGTGCGTCGGCCCGTCCTCGCCCACGCCGATGGAGTCGTGGGTGAACACGAACACCACCGGCAGCTCCATGATCGCGGCCAGGCGGATCGGCGGCTTCATGTAGTCGCTGAACACCAGGAAGGTCGACGTGTAGGGCCGCAGGTAGCAGAGCGCCAAGCCATTGGCAATCGCGCCCATGGCATGCTCGCGCACACCGAAATGCAGGTTGCGGCCCTGATATTGCCCGGCCTGGAAGCTGCCCGCCCCCTCGAACGTCAGGTTGGTCTTGGTCGAGGGCGACAGGTCCGCCGAGCCGCCCAGCAGCCATGGGATTCGTTCGGCGTAGGCGTTCAATACCTTGCCGCCCGATTGCCGGCTGGCGATGCCCTTGGCGTCTGTGGCAAAGGGGTCGATGTTGGCGTCCCAGCCCTCGGGCATCTGCCCGGCGCGCATGCGCTGGAGGTCATCGGCAAGCTTGGGCTGCTGGCTTTGCAGTGCGGCCTGGTTGGCCTCCCACGCGGAGTACGCTTCCTGGTTGCGCTCGCGCAGCACCGCTTGCAGCCAGCCCTTGGCGTCCTCGGGCACGCTGAATTGCGAGTCCGGGTCCCAGCCGTAGGCTTTCTTGGCCAAGCGAATTTCTTCTTCACCCAACGGCTCGCCATGGGCTGCCGCGGTGTTGTGTTTGTTCGGCGCGCCGTAGCCGATCACGCTGTCTACCACGATAAGCAGCGGCGCCTCGCCACCGCCCTCGAATTGCGCGAAGGCTTCGGCAAGGGCGGCGGTGTCGTTGGCGTCGGTGACGTGCAAGGTGTTCCAGCCATAGCCCTGGAAGCGGGTGATGACGTTTTCGCTGAAGGCCAGCTCAGTGTGGCCTTCGATGCTGATGGTGTTGTTGTCGTAGATCCAGCACAGGTTGCCGAGCTTCAGGTGCCCGGCCAGCGAGGCGGCTTCGCTGCTCACGCCTTCCATCATGTCGCCGTCGCCACAGAGGGCGAACACCCGGTAGTCGAACAGCGTGCCGGCGGGGCGATTGAAACGCTGCCCCAGCCAATGCCCGGCCATGGCCATGCCCACGCTGTTGGCGCAGCCCTGACCAAGCGGCCCGGTGGTGGTTTCCACCCCTGTGGTCATGCGGTATTCCGGGTGCCCCGGGGTTTTCGAAGACATCTGGCGGAACTGCTTGATGTCCTCCAGGCTGACCGCCGGCTCCCCGCTGGGCTTGCCGTCGGCGTTGATTTCCACCACCTGCGCCAGGTGCAGCAGCGAATACAGCAGCATCGAGGCGTGGCCGGCCGACAACACGAAGCGGTCGCGGTTTGGCCAATCGGGATGGTCGGGGTGGTAGCGCAGGAAGCGGCTCCACAGCGTATAGGCCACAGGCGCGAGGGCCATGGGGGTGCCGGGGTGGCCAGAATTGGCCTTCTGCACCGCATCCATGCTCAGGGTGCGGATGGTATCGATACAAAGCCGATCCCGCGCTTCGCGGTCGGCGGCAGGCAGGGAGGAGGGTGCTTGCATGGTTGGGGTCCTTGGTCGACGGTGAGTCGATTAGCGGACCGGCACGCGGCCGGCTCCGTAACCGTGCTGGTTATGAAGCTGACCGCGGGAGGGCTTTCGAGTTGCTTTGAATTGGCGCTTGCAACCTGCCGGCCTGGCTGTCACGCCATGCCAGGCAGCTCATGCGGGCGCAGGTCGAACACCAGCACTTCGGCGTCCTGGCCTTGGCTTAGGGTCAGCACCTGCTCGTTGCGTACCCGCACGCCGTCGCCTTCGACCAACGCCTGGCCATTGAGGCTGACGCTACCGCGTGCCACGTGGACGTAGGCATAGCGGTCTGCGGCTAACTCCAGCCGCGCGCTTTCGTCACCGTCCAGCAGCCCTGCGTACACCCGTGCATCCTGGCGCACCGACAGCGAGCCGTCGGCGCCGTCCGGCGAGATGATCAGGCGCAGGCGGCCGCGCTTGTCTTCGGCGCTGAAATGTTGCTGCTGATAGCGCGGTTCGGCGCCGTGCTGCGAAGGCACGATCCAGATCTGCAGGAAGTGCACCGGCGCCTCGGCAGAGTGGTTGAACTCGCTGTGGGTCACGCCGCGGCCGGCGCTCATCAGTTGCACGTCGCCAGGGCGGATCACCGAGCCGGTGCCCAGGCTGTCGCGATGCTCCAGCGCGCCTTCGAGCACATAGGAGAAGATCTCCATGTCCCGGTGAGGGTGCTGGCCGAAGCCCTTGGCAGGCGCAACACGGTCGTCGTTGATCACCAGCAGGTCGGAAAAGCCTTGCTCGCGTGGGTCTCGATAGGAGGCGAAAGAAAAGGTATGGAACGACTTCAGCCAGCCGTGATTGGCCAAGCCGCGTTCGGTGGATTTGCGCAGTGCGAGCATGTTGTGCACCCCTTATTGGTTAGGTATGGGTTCAGTCTACTGTCCCGACGCCGCTGTATTAAGTAGGTGGCACAGGCCATACTGTCGCGCAGGAATTGACAATGGACGGCTGCTCCCATGAACCCTTTCGAAGACATGCGCCTGTTTACCCAAGTGCTGGAGTCCGGCAGCTTCACCGCCGCGGCTGAGCAGCTAGGCGTCTCCAAGCAGTTGATCAGCCGGCGGATCATGCAGCTGGAAGAGCGCCTGGGCGTTCGCCTGCTCAATCGTTCCACCCGCCGGCTGGACATCACCCCGCTCGGCCACGCGTACCACGAGGCGGCGCTGCGCTTGCTCAACGAGGTCGAGCAGGTGGAGCAGAGCATCGCCGGCGCCCACGGCCAGCCGCGCGGCACCGTTCGCTTGAGCGCGCCGTTGTCCTTCGCGGTCGAGCACTTGAGCGGCTTGTTTCCGTTGTTCATGCAGCGCTACCCGCAAGTGAGCGTTGAGGTGGACCTCAGCGACCGCTCGGTGGACCTGCTGGCCGAGGGGTTCGACATGGCCCTGCGCATCGGCGAGCTGGAGGATTCGAGCCTGATCGCTCGGCGAATCGCCGAGGTGGAGCGGGTATGGGTATGCAGCCCGGGCTACCTTGCCGAGCACGGCGAGCCGGACAGCCCCGCGGCCCTGGCGCACCACGCCTGCCTGCCTTACGGTCACGGTCGCACCTCGCAGTGGCGCTTCGAGCGCGACGGCAAGGTGCAGGTGCTGCAACTGAGCGGCCGCTTGCGTGCGAACAATGGCGAGGTGCTGCGCGACGCTGCCATGGCCGGGCTGGGTATCACCTACCTGCCGCTGTTCATCGTGCGGGGCGCGCTGGCCGATGGCCGCCTGTTACGGGTGCTGGACCCGTGGCGGCCGCCGGCACTGACGTTGTCCGCGCTTTATCCGCAGCATCGCCAAGGCTCGAGGGCGGTCCAGGTGCTGGTGGAGTTTCTTCGCGAGCAGCTGCAGGGCGTGTTATAGGCGGCCGCGCGAGCGAGCCAGGAACACCGCTAGCCCCAGCAACGGCAGGGCCATGCCCAGTGCGACCACGCCACCCCAACCCGCACGCTCATAGAGGCTGCTGGCAAACGCGGAGCCCAGCGCGCCGCCGATGAAGATGCTGGTGACGTATAGCCCGTTGAGGCGCGCCCGGCTGTGGGCGTCCAGGCCATAGATGATGCGCTGGCCGGTGACCATGCTCATCTGCACGCCGAAGTCGAGCAACACGCCGGTCAGGGCCAGGCAGAGCACGCCGCCCCCTGGCCACTCGCCCAGGGCGAAGGCCACTGGCGCCAGCAGCATGGCCAGCAAGGTGGCTGCACGGCTATGCCCCGCGTCGGCCAGGCGCCCGGCCACCGGTGCGGCCACCGCCCCCATGGCGCCGACCAGCGCGAACAAGGCGATCTGGGTTTGGCTCAGCCCATACACCCGGGCCAGCTCCACCGGCACCGTGGTCCAGAACAGGCTGAAGGCAGCGAACATCAGCGCCTGATAGAACGCGCGTTCGCGCAGTGCCGGGTAGCGCTTGAGCAGCAGGGCCATGGACAGCAGCAACTGGCCATAGCTTGCGCTATGCGCCGGCTGGCGACGCGGCAAGGTAAACGCCAGCAGGGCGAGGATCGCGACCATGGCCGCCGCCGCCACGATGAACACCGCACGCCAGCCAAGGTGGTCGGCGATCACACTGGCCAGCGGCCGCGCCAGCAGGATACCCAGCAGCAGCCCGCTCATGATGTTGCCCACCACGCGCCCGCGAATGGCCTCGGGCGCCATGTGCGCGGCCATGGGGATCAGCATCTGCACGGCGACCGAGCTGAAGCCGATCAACAGCGAGATCGCCAGGAAGGCATCGGCGCGGGCGCTGAACGCGGCGCCCAGCAGGCTCAACACAGCTAGCACCAGCGTGGCGAGGATCAGCCGGCGGTTCTCCAACAGGTCCGCCAGCGGCACCAGCAGGAACAACCCTAGGGCATAGCCCACTTGGGTCAGCGACACCACCAGGCTGGCGGCGTGGGCGGAAAGGCCGATTGCCGGGGCGATCAATTCGAGGATGGGCTGGCTGTAGTAGATGTTGGCGACGATGGCGCCGCAGCAGAAGGCAAACAGCAGTACTAGCGCAGACGTCAGCGGCGGGTGGCCAGGGGAAGTCGAGGTCATGGGAATGTCCGGCAGGGGGGCGGCAGCCCGCGCAGGGCGGGCTCGGGAAAGCGGCCAAGCATAGCGCGTGGCGGCGCCAGGCCGAAGCTCGGCCGTGGCCTGTTCAGCCCGAGGTGCCGACGGCCTGGGCCATGATCACCAGCTCGGCGAACGTCCGCGCGGCCATTTTCTTCATGGCGCGGGCGCGGTGGATCTTCACCGTGATCTCGCTCAAGCCCAGCTCGCTGGCGATCTGCTTGTTCATCAACCCCGTTACCGCCATGTGCATGACCTGCCGCTCACGCAGGCTGAGTTGCTCGTAGCGGTGCAGGCGCTCCGCCTCGCCCTGGCGCACCAGACGCCGCTGCCGGTCGGCTTCGAGGGCTGCATCAACGGCGGCCAGCAAATCCTGGTCGCGAAACGGCTTGGGCAGGAAGTCCACCGCGCCGGCCTTCATCGCCCGCACGGTCATGGGAATGTCGCCGTGGCCGGTCATGAAAATGACCGGCAGTTCGGCGCCCTGGCTGATCAGCTGCTGCTGCACGTCGAAGCCACTGCTGCCTGGCAGGCGTACGTCCAGCAGCAGGCAACTGGGGGCTTCGGGCAAGGGCGTGGCCAGGAGTTGCGCGGCGCTGGCGAAGGTTTCCACCGGGTGACCGGCCGAGCGCAGCAAAGCGCTGAGCGAGTCGCGCAGGCTGTGGTCGTCATCGACCACCAGCACCTTGTGCGGCTGGCTGGGGGCAGCGCTGGGGCGGGTGTTCATGCGGGTGATCCAGCGTTTGCCAAGGGCAGCCAGAACGTCAGGCAGGCGCCGCCTTCGGGCCGGTTACTGGCCCAGATGCGCCCGCCTTGTGCCTCGATGATCGACCGGCAGATGGACAGGCCCATGCCCATGCCGTCCTCGCGGGTGGTGAAAAACGGGGTGAACAGCAAGGGCAAGGCCGCTGGCGCGATGCCGCTGCCGCAGTCGCATACCGTGACGCACACCCATTGCCCCAGCACCGAGCTGTTCAGGCACAGCTCCCGCTCACGCGGGGCGATCTCGGCCATGGCTTGGCAGGCGTTGATCAGCAGGTTGATCAGCACTTGGCGGACCTGTACCGGATCGATCTCGACCCGCGCCTCGTTCGCTTGAAGCTGGACGCAGGCACGCACCCGGTAACGCGTGAGTTCGCCGGCGATCAGCGCCAGCGTCTCGTTGATCAACGGGTCCAGGCACAGCCGTTGCCGGGCTGGCGCACCCTTGCGGGCCATGGCGCGAATACGCGCGACCACCTCGCTGGCGCGGTGCGCGTCCTGGGCGATGCGTTGCAGCGATTCACGGGCTTCGTCCAGCTCAGGCTCCGGGCGGTCCAGCCAGCGCAGGCCGGCGCTGCTGTTGTTGGCGATGGCTGCCAGTGGCTGGTTGACTTCGTGAGCAATGGATGCAGCCAGCTCGCCCAGGGTGGTTACCCGGGTGGCGTGGGCCAGTTGGGCCTGGGCGCCGAGCAATGCCTCAGTGGCGCGCTTGCCGCGCAGGGCCAGTAGCGTGGCAATGGCGATGGCGGCAAGGCTGATGAGGCAGCGCGCCCACCGGCCGTCGAAATTCCCCGCAAAGTGGCCATGGCCGATCAAGAAGGCGGCCAGGGTCAGGCCGGCGCATAACGCGGCGGCCCATAACAGGGCCTTGGTCGAACTGCCCTTGGCCACCATCAGCAGCACCGCCACATACAGCACGGCGATAGCGGCATCCAGGTGCGTGACGGTGTCGACCACGAAAATGCAGCAGGCCACCAGCAGGGCATGGAAGCCCCACAGGCTGTGTCGGCCCAGCGGGTTGAGGCGCGTTGCGCTCAGGCTGCTCATACAGGGTTCGGCCTCCGTGCGGGCGGGGCGCGAGCGGCACGCGGACGCCAGGTGGGCGCGCTCGGGACAGGGACAGGATGTATGTAAATGTATCCGGTTTATTCCTATAACGCCACACAGGCGAAACACCTGTGGCAGAGCCGTCCTAGCCTGGCAGCGGCGCCAACGCCGAAGCCGCGAGCAACTCCCGTGTATAAGGGTGCTGCGGCGCCTCGAACAGCTCATGGCTGGGGCCGCGCTCCACCACCTGGCCATCCTTGAGCACGATGATGTCGTGGGCCAACGCCCGCACCACCGCCAGGTCATGGCTGATGAACAGGTAGGTCAGGCCATGGCGCTCTTGCAACTGTCGCAGCAAGGCGACCACCTGCTTTTGCACGGTGCGGTCCAGGGCGGAGGTGGGCTCGTCCAGCACGATCAGCTCAGGCTTGAGCACCAGGGCGCGGGCAATGGCGATGCGCTGGCGTTGGCCACCGGAAAACTCGTGGGGGTAGCGGTGCCGGGTGCTAGGGTCTATGCCGACTTCCCGTAGCGCCTGGGAGACGGCCTCCTCGCACTGGCGAGTGTTAGCGTCCAGGTGCACTTCCAGGCCTTCGGCGATGATCTGCGCCACTGACATGCGCGGGCTGAGGCTGCCGAAAGGGTCCTGGAACACGATCTGCATCTTGCGCCGCCAAGGCCGCATCTGCTTCTGGCTGAGGCCTTGCAGGTCCTGCCCCTGGAAGCGGATGCCGCCTTCGGCGTCGATCAGCCGCAGGATCGCCTGGCCCAGGGTCGATTTGCCCGAACCCGATTCGCCGACGATGCCCAGGGTTTTGCCTTTTTGCACCGCCAGGCTTACACCATCCACCGCCTTGACGTGGCTCCATGGCTTGCGCAGCAGGCCACCACCTAAGGCATACCAGACCTTCAGCGCGCGTACCTGCAGCACCTCCTCGCGGTCGTCCCGGGGCAGGGCCTCGCCGGCGGGCTCTGCATCGAGCAGCAGGCGGCTGTAGGGGTGGTGGGGGTTGGCGAACAAGGCCTCGCACGAGGCCTGTTCAACGATTTCTCCGCCGCGCATCACGCATACCCGCTGGGCGATGCTGCGCACCAGGTTGAGGTCGTGGCTGATCAGCAGCAACGACATGCCCAGCCGGTGTTGCAGGGACTTGAGCAGGGCGAGGATCTTGCGCTGCACGGTAACGTCCAGGGCGGTGGTGGGTTCGTCGGCGATCAGCAACTCCGGCTCACAGGCCAGCGCCATGGCGATCATCACCCGCTGCCGCTGGCCGCCAGACAACTGATGGGGGTAGGCGTTGAGCCGCGCCGCCGGGTTGCTGATGCCCACCAGCTCCAGCAACTCAAGGATGCGCGCCTTGGCGGCCTTGCCAGCGATGCCACGGTGCACCAGCAGCGTCTCGCCGATCTGCCGTTGTACGGTGTGCAACGGGTTAAGCGAGGTCATCGGCTCCTGGAAGATCATCGCGATGCGGTTGCCTCGGATGTCGCGCAGGGTGGTGGGGTTGGCGCCGATCAGCTCTCGTCCACGGTAGCGAATGCTGCCCTGGCTGTGGCTGGGCGTGGGCAGCAATTGCAAGATGGCGTTGGCGGTCACCGACTTGCCCGAGCCCGATTCTCCCACCAGCGCCAGGCATTCACCCGGGCGGATATCCAGCGACAGGTTGCGCACCACGGGCTCGCCATTGAAGGCCACCCACAGGTCACGAATCTCGATCAGGTGTTCGCTCATGGCAGGCTCCGGCTCAGGCTCGAGGGTCAAAGGCGTCACGCAGCGCTTCGCCGATAAACACCAGCAGGCAAAGGATCACCGCCAGCGAAAAGAAAGCTGTCAGCCCCAGCCAGGGCGCCTGCAGGTTCTGCTTGCCCTGGCCGATCAATTCGCCCAGCGAGGCGCTGCCGGCGGGCATGCCGAAGCCGAGGAAATCCAGCGCGCTCAGGGTGGTGATAGCGCCGGTGAGAATGAACGGCAGGTAGCTCAGGGTGGCGTTCATCGCGTTCGGCAGAATGTGCCGCACGATCACCGTGGTGCTGGGCAACCCAAGCGCCCTTGCGGCCTTGACGTATTCCAGGCTGCGCCCGCGAAGGAACTCGGCGCGGACCACGTCCACCAGGGCGAGCCAGGAGAACAGCGTCATGATCCCCAGCAGCCACCAGAACCCTGGCTCCACGAAGCCAGACAAGATGATCAACAGGTACAGCACCGGCAGCCCGGACCACACTTCCTGCACGCGCTGGCCGAGCAGGTCCACCCAGCCGCCGTAGTAGCCCTGGAGCGCGCCGGCGGCGACCCCGATCACCGAGCTGAGCAGGGTCAGCGCCAGGGCAAAGAGGATCGACACCCGCGCACCGTAGATCACTCGCGCCAGCACGTCGCGCGCCTGGTCGTCGGTGCCTAGCCAGTTCACCTCGGTCGGTGGGCTGGGCGCTGGGCGTGCCAGCTCATAGTTCGGGGTTTCCGGGCCGAAGGCGATCGGCGGGAAGAGCATCCAGCCGCCTTGCCCGGCGACCAGCTTGCGCACGTAGTCGCTGCGGTAGTCGGGCTGGAAGGGCAGTACGCCGCCCAGCTGCTGCTCGGTGTAGCGCTGCAATACGGGGAAGTAATAATGGCCGCCTGCCTTGAGCACCAACGGCTTGTCGTTGGCCACCAGTTCCGCGCCCAGGCACAGCACGAACAGGGCCGTGAACAGCCACAGCGACCACCAGCCCCGGCGGTTCTTGCGAAAACGTTCCAGGCGCCGCCGCGCCAGCGGAGACAGGCGCATCAGGCGTTCCTCGAAAAATCGATGCGGGGGTCGACCAGGGTGTAGCACAGGTCGCCCACCAATTTGATCAGCAGGCCGAACAGGGTAAAGATGAACAGCGAGCCGAACACCACCGGGTAGTCCCGGGATACCGCGGCTTCATAGCTCATGCGGCCCAAGCCATCGAGGGAGAAGATGACCTCAACCAATAAGGAACCGGCGAAGAACACGCTGACGAACGCTTGCGGCAGCCCGGCCACCACCAGCAGCATGGCGTTGCGCAGCACGTGGCCGTAGAGCACCCGGTTCTCGCTGACACCCTTGGCCCTGGCCGTTACCACGTATTGGCGGGTCACTTCATTGAGAAAGGCGTTCTTGGTGAGGATGGTCAGGCTGGCAAAGCCGCCGATCACCAGGGAGAGCACCGGCAACACCAGGTGCCAGAAATAGTCCGCCAGCTTGCCCAGGGTCGATAGCTGGTCGAAGTTTTCCGACACCAACCCGCGCACCGGGAACCAGTTCAGCCCTGTGCCGCCGCAGAACACTACGATCAGCAACATGGCGAACAGGAACGACGGCATCGCATAGCCGACCACTACCGCGCTGCTGGTCCATACATCGAAAGAGCTGCCATGGCGCACCGCCTTGCGTATGCCGAGCGGGATCGACACCAGATACGTGATGAGGGTTGCCCAGAAGCCCAGCGAGAGCGTGACCGGCATTTTTTGCAGGATCAGGTCGGTCACCTTGGCGCCACGGAAGAAGCTGTCGCCGAAATCGAAGGCGGCGTAGTGCTTGAGCATCAGCCATAGGCGCTCGTGCGCCGGCTTGTCGAAACCGTACTGGCGCTCGATGTCCTTGATCATTTGCGGGTCCAGGCCGCGGCTGGCGCGCGAGCTGCCCTGGGCGGTGTCGCCACCCCCGGCACCCACCCCTTGCAGGCGGGCGATGGCCTGCTCCACCGGGCCACCAGGCGCGGCCTGGACGATCACGAAGTTCACCAGCAGGATCACCAGCAGCGTGGGCACGATCAGCACCAGGCGGCGCAGGATATACAGCGTCATGGTCGCCCCCCTTGGGCCTTGCGTTCGGCCATCTGCGCGTCGGTCAGCGCCGTGGGGCTGAGCTCCCACCAGGTTTCAGGCGCTTCGTCATAGGCCGCCTGCACCTGGGGGATGCCGAAGCGGTTCCACCACACCGTGGAGGTTCCCGGCGGGTAATAGTTGGGTATCCAGTAGTAATTCCATTGCAGCACCCGGTCCAGGGCATGGGCATGGTTGACCATGTCTTCGAAGGTGGTGGCCTTGATCACGCCGTCGATAAGTTGGTCCACCGCCGGGTTGCGCAGCACCATGTAGTTGCCTGAGCCGGTATCGGTGGCAGCCGCCGAACCGAAGTAATTGGCCAGCTCCAGCCCGGGCGAGGCGGATACCGGGTAGCCGGCCACAACCATGTCGTAGTCCCGGGCCATCAGCCGGTTGAGGTACTGAGAGGGATCGATGCGGCGGATCTGCATGTCGATACCGATCTGCGCCAGGGTGCGTTTGTAGGGCAGCAATAAACGCTCCAGGCTGCCCTGGGCGTTAAGGAAGGTGAAGCTCAGGGGCTCGCCCTGCGCGTTGACCAGCCGATCGCCGTCTGGGTGCCAGCCCGCTTGGGCGAGCAGGTCCAACGCTTGCAACTGTTTGTCGCGGATAAATCCGCTGCCATCGGTGGTCGGCGCCCGGAAGGGCGGGCCGAACACCTCTGGCGGCAACTGATCGCGCAGCGGTTCGAGGATGCGCAGTTCGGCGGCGGTAGGGGGGGCGTTGGCGGCTAGCGGGCTGTTGGAGAAGAAGCTCTGCTGGCGGATGTACAGGTTGCGCATCAGCTGGCGGTTGCTCCACTCGAAATCCCACAACAAGGCCAGGGCCTGGCGCACGCGGCGGTCCTGGAACACCGGGCGCGCCAGGTTGAAGACGTAGCCCTGGGCGGGTTGCAGGCCCTTGGGGGCGAGATGCGCACGCTGCAAGCGCCCGTCATCCAGCGCCGGCCCCGCATAACCGATGGTGTAGCCGGTGGCGGAAAACTCACGGTTATAGTCGAAACCGCCCCCGCGCAGTATCTGCCGCGCTACCTCGATGTCGCCGAAGTATTCCACGCTGAAGTGGTCGAAGTTGTACATGCCGCGGGCGACTGGCAGGTCCTTTCCCCACCAGTCCGGGTTGCGCTCGAAGGTCACGCTGCGGCCGTTGTCTACCTTGCCAACGCGATAAGGGCCACTCCCAAGGGGCGGCTCGAAGCCGCCACCGTTGGCAAAGTCCCGGGTCTTCCACCAGTGCGCCGGAAGCACCGGCAGGGCCGCCACGTCCAGTGGCAGTGTGCGGCTGTCACGGTTCTTGAACTCGAAGCGCACTTGCCGTTCGCCTTCGACCACCACTTGGCTCACGTCGGCGAATTGCGAGCGGTAGCGCAGGCTGCCTTGGGTCATCAGCAGGTCGAAGGTGTAGCGTACGTCCTCGGCGGTGATCGGCGAGCCGTCGGCGAAGCGCGCGCGGGGGTCCAGGTAGAAGCGCAGGGTCAGGCCGTCTTCGCTCAGCTCCATGGCCTTGGCGATCAGGCCATACACCGTGTACGGCTCGTCCAGTGACCGAGTGGCCAGCGGGGCATACACCAGCCCGTCGATCTGGGAAACGCCGATGCCCTTGTCGATATAAGGCATCAGGTGATCGAACTGGCCGATGTCCGTGGCTGCGCGACGCAGGCTGCCGCCCTTGGGTGCCTGCGGGTTTACGTAATCGAAGTGCTCGAAGCCGGGGGCGTATTTGGCAGGCTCGCCGTACACGGTCAGCGCCTGTTGGGGAGCGGCCAGGGCACAGGCCGTGGCCGAAAGCGCGAGTGCGCAGCACACAAAGAGAAAAACCGATCGCATTGGCTGCCTTGAACGAATCTATAGGAAATGTCCGGTTGCCATCATGCACGTCTGTGCGCGGAAACAAAACGGCTCGCACCAGGCGAGCCGAGATTCATTGCAGCTTTTTTGCCGACGTCAGTCAGTCTTGGCGGCTGGTCACTTCCAGCAGGTGATAGCCGAACTGCGTTTTCACCGGGCCTTGAACGGTGTTGACCGGGGCGCTGAACACGACCTGGTCGAACTCTTTGACCATCTGCCCCGGGCCGAAAGAACCCAGGTCGCCGCCCTGGCGGCTGGACGGGCAGCTGGAGTTGGCCTTGGCGACCTCGGCGAAATCGGCGCCGCCTTCGATCTGGGCTTTGAGTTCGTTGCACTTGTCTTCGCTGGAAACCAGGATGTGGCGTGCGGTGGCTTTGGCCATGGGGAGTACTCCTTTATAGATGACGAAACAGCCTAACCCGCGCGGGCCGATGAGGCCAGCGCGAATAAGCCGCGGGCGGTCAGGCGCAGGCCGCGCGCAGGGTGGCTTCGGTCGCCTCCCAGCCCAGGCAGGCATCGGTGATCGACACCCCATAACGCAACTCGGGCCCCAGGCTTTGCGCACCTTCGAACAAATGGCTTTCGAGCATCACGCCGAACAGCTCACGACTGCCCTGGCGGCGCTGGCGTAACACTTCGGCGAGTACCTCGGGCTGGCGCAGCGGGTCTTTGCCGCTGTTAGCGTGGCTGCAATCGACCATGATCCGAGGGCTGACCCCAGCCTTGCGCAGTTGCGCCGCGGCGCTGGCTACATCGGCTTCGCTGTAGTTCGGCCGACCATGCCCACCGCGCAATACCAGATGACAATCAGGGTTGCCGTCGGTGCGCAGCAGGCACGGGTGGCCGTGCAGGTCCAGGCCGAAATGGCGGTGTGGGTGGGCCGCGCTGCGGATGGCGTCGCAGGCAACGCCCAGCGAGCCATCGGTGCCGTTCTTGAACCCCACAGGCAGTCGCAGCCCGCTGGCCATTTCGCGGTGGATCTGCGACTCGGTGGTGCGCGCGCCCACCGCGCCCCAGGCCAGCAGGTCTTCGAAGTAGGTGACAGCCATCGGTTGCAGCAGCTCGCCGGCCAGGGGCAGGCCGAGGTTCAGCAGGCCAAGCATCAGTTCGCGGGAGAGTGCCAGGCCTTGCAGCATGTCGTCGCTACCGTCCAGGCGCGGATCGTACAGCAGGCCTTTCCAACCGACGGTGGTGCGGGGTTTCTCGACGTAGGCCCGCATCACGATCAGTAGCTGATCTTGCAAAGCGTCGGCCAGGCGTGCCAGCCGCGCGCCGTATTCCAGCGCGGCCTTGGGGTCGTGCAGGGAACAAGGGCCTGCGACCACCAGCAGGCGCTCATCGCGGCCGCAAAGGATGTCTCGGATCTGTTCGCGGTGATCCTCGACCTGGGCGTGCAGCCGATCAATGCGAGGCAGGGCCTGGCGCAGTTCGAACGCGGTCGGAAGGCGTTGGCCCACGCCGTGTTGCTGGGCGGCCGCAAGGGGCAGGGCAGGGGTGGAGGCGGTAAGGCAAGGGGTGACCAGGGTATTCATGGGGCGATCCTTTTTCGCCCGCTGCATGTCAGGCACGCAAACGGGTTGTTAACGGTGTTCGTGGGCGCGGTCGCGCGCAGGCAAGGGGTTCGCCACCTTGGGTGGACCGGTCGGAGGCGGCGGGCTGTACCGAACGGGAAGCGCTAAATCGCCAGGCAAAGGTTGGGATAAAACGGTAAGCGGTGTAATACATGGTCAAATCTCCAAGCTGTGAAAAAGGGCTGAAAAAACAAAACCCCCGATCGGGTGGCCGACCGGGGGTTTCGAAAAACGCTGTCAGGCTGCCCGGTGAATGGGCGCCTTTATCGGGGACTCAGGCGCGCCAGTGACTAAACCAATAGCCAAAATAAAAGCGGGCGTAAGCATGGGCAGCGCGCACAACTACACCAACCGCGCGCGGAGCGACGGCAACGGGGTGAGTGAGGGTGCGAATGGCCAGCGGCATGCTAGTGTCTCCAAGTGAGGTTCGGAGCTTACGTGAGCCCTCAAGCAACCGCAATGCCCGCCGTGCCGGTAGTCGCCAAGCCAGTGAGAGCACTCCATGGAACTTTGTTTTCAGCCGGCCGCCGAGGCTGACCGAACGTTCGCCCGAACCTTGGCGCGGCGAACGATGATGCCGTACTACACCCGCCACGGCCTGCTCTGGCGCGATGGCGATTTCGACGAAGGCTGGAGCTGGCGAGAAAATTACCTGTTGCACGTTGGCGGTGAGCCCCTTGGCTTCGTGAGCCTGAGTGCCGATCCCCGTGCGTTGTATATTCGTGAACTGCATCTGCTCGAGCATGCCCGGGGCCAAGGCATCGGTTGCGCGGTGCTCGATCACGCCATCGCGCTGGCCGCGCGGCGGCGGCTGCCGCTATTGCGGTTGATGGTGTTCAAGGACAATCCGGCCCAGCGCCTCTATCGGCGCAAGGGGTTGCAGGTGGTAGGTGAGGATCCGTGCTTCTGGCGAATGGAGCGCCCGATCGCTGCCAATGTGACAGGCGCTGCGCCTGCCGCTACGCACAACGGAAAATGACGTGTACAACGCTGCGCTTTCTGTACAATTCGCGCCGCGAACTGGCGGTGCGGCTACGCTTTAGCCGACCGGCGGCCCCAGCGGTGGATACAGCGCTGGCATCTGCAGCCGATAGCAATATAGTAGCGATCCTTTCACGCCAGGCTCGACGAGCCCGGCGCTATCGGCCGTTCGCACGTTTGCATTGAGCTGTTCCGAGCCATGGCCTCGGATCGCCGGGCAAGGATGCTGTTCATTACAGGTTGTCTGGTAAGCCCCATGCTAATAGGTACCTATTCTCCCGCCGTGATCGCCGTCTCCTTTCTAGTGGCGATGCTGGCGGCTTATACCGCGCTGGACCTCACCGGCCGCATCGCCAGTGCGCGGGGCCGTGTCGCCTGCTGCTGGATGGCCGGAGGCTCGCTGGCGATGGGCGTGGGTATCTGGTCGATGCACTTTATCGGCATGCTCGCGTTCCGCCTGCCGATCGAACTGGCCTATGACCTGAACATCACTGTGGCGTCCTTGCTGATCGCCATCGGCAGCTCCGGCTTCGCCTTGTGGATGGTCAGCCAGCCGAGCCTGCCCTGGCCACGCCTGGCCGCCGGTGCGTTGATCCTCGGCGCCGGCATCGCGGCCATGCACTACACCGGCATGGCGGCGATGCGCCTGCAGCCCGGCATCCAATACCATCCAGGCCTCTTCATCGCTTCGCTGCTCATTGCCGTTGGCGCCTCGGCGGCGGCGTTGATCATTGCCTACCGGCTGCGCCGACATACGCCGCATGTGCGGCTGGTGCGCGCCGGCGCGGCGGTGATCATGGGCCTGGCGATCGTTGGCATGCACTACACCGGCATGGCGGCGGCGCGGTTTCCGGTTGGCAGTTACTGCGCCGCGTTGGGTGACGGAGGGCTGACCGGAAGCGGCCTGTTGTACCTGGTGGTGGTCACCACGCTTTCGGTGCTGGCCGTCGCGCTGTTGACGTCGGTGCTCGACGCCCGCCTGGAGAAGCACACCGCGGACCTGGCCAGCTCGCTGAGCGCGGCCAATAAGAAGCTCACCCGCCTGGCCCTGCAAGACACCCTCACCGGGCTGCCCAATCGCATTCTGCTGGGTGATCGCATCGCCCAGGCCATGCAAAGCGCGACCGAAAGCGACGGTTGCTTTGCCATGATGTTCATCGACCTGGACGGCTTCAAACCGATCAACGATGCCTTCGGCCATCACATCGGCGATCAACTGCTGCTGGCTGTGGCCGATCGCCTGCGTGCCGGGCTGTCTGCCCAGGACACCTTGGCGCGCATTGGCGGCGATGAGTTCGTGCTGCTGGTGCCGCTGCGCTGCCCGGACGACGCGGTGTCGGTGGCCGCGACCCAGGTCGCGCTGCTGGCCGAACCGTTCGTGATCGGCGAACACGACCTGCAAGTTTCGGCCAGCGTCGGCGTTGCCCTCTACCCAGGCTGTGGCGATGACCAACACCAGCTGCTGGTCAATGCCGACGCGGCCATGTATCACGCCAAAAGCAGCGGCAAGAACAGCTATTGCTTCTTCGACGAGTCGATGAACAGCAACGCCCGCAAGCAATTGCAGCTGATCCAGGACCTGCGCCTGGCTGAGCATCGAGGCGAGTTCCGGCTGTTCTACCAGCCCAAGTTCGACGCCATCAGCGGGCAGCCTATCGGCGCCGAGGCGCTGTTGCGCTGGCAGCACCCGAAGATGGGCCTGCTGGGGCCGGATAGGTTCATCGACCTCGCTGAAAAGACCGGGATGATCATTTCCATCGGCGACTGGGTGCTCAACGAAGCCTGCCGGCAGATGGCGCAATGGGTGCGCGAAGGGTATGTGGACTGGCGCATCGCCGTTAACCTGTCGGCGCTGCAGTTCTGTCATGTGGGCCTGGTGCAGAGCGTGGCCGAGGCGCTGGACAACAACGGCCTGAGTGCGCGCAACCTGACCCTGGAAATCACCGAAACCACCGCCATGACCGATGCCGACGCCAGCATGACCGTGCTGCAGCAGCTGTCGGAGATGGATGTGGACATTTCCATCGATGACTTCGGCACCGGCTATTCGAGCTTGATGTACCTCAAGCGGCTGCCCGCCAACGAGCTCAAGATCGACCGCGGCTTCGTCCGCGACCTGGAGCAGGACAGCGACGACGCCGCGATCGTCTCGGCTATCGTGGCCTTGGGCCAGGCGCTGGGCCTGCGGATCGTCGCCGAGGGCGTAGAAACCGACACACAGCAGGCCTTCCTCACCCGCCTGGGGTGCGATTCCCTGCAGGGCTACCTGCTGGGGCGGCCCCAGCCGGCGGAGCGGTTCATTGCAGAGATACGCGATAGAGCCCGATCACCAGAGCAGGCCTGAGGATTGCGGTGCGTCCGTGTTGGCACGGGCGCCATCCCAGGCAGCTCCCGGGCGTTGCCCGGTCTTACAGGTGCCTGTTGCCAGTGCCAGATGCGCACCGGCCCATCGGAGCGGCCGTAGCCGGCGAACAAAGACCCTAAGAGGCGCCAGTCAACTACGCACCCACCAGAGCAGGCCTGAGGATTGCGGTGCGCCCGTGTTGGCACGGGCGCCATCCCAGGCAGCTCCCGGGCGTTGCCCGGTCTCACAGGTGCCTGTTGCCAGTGCCAGATGCGCACCGGCCTCATCGGAGCGGGCATAGCCCGCGAACGAGGGCCCTAAGGGCACCAGTCAACTACGCACCTGAGGTGCCGCTTGCGAACGCATTGCGTCGTAGTCCCGCTTCTCTAGCGGCACCGCGTTGCGCTTGCCCAACTCTTCCATCGGGATGCGGTAGGTTTCCCGGGCGGTATAAGCGGCCAGCGCTGCTACCGCGGTCACCGCGAACGCGATGCTGCCGACGGTCAACGGGATGTTCTCCGAGCCCGGTGGTGCCACCGCGGCGAACAACGCGGGAAGGAGCGCGGTGATCATGGTGCCCACGTTCTGCGAAATGGCCATGGCCGACACCCGGTAGCGGGTCTGGAACAGCTCTGGGTAGAAGCTGGGGAACACGGCGTTGTAACCCTGGTACACCACGCCCCACATCAGCAAGGACATGCAGAACGCCAGCGGCACGTTATGGAGGCTGATGGCGTACAGGTAGCCAAACGACAGCAGGCCTGCGCCCAGCGCGCCCCCAATGATCATCGGACGCCGTCCGACCTTGTCGGACCAATTCCCCACGAACGGGATGACGAGCACCGCCACCAGGTTGCCCACCACCGGAATCCACAGGTACACGCTTTTGGTGAAGCCAATGCCGTAGGCCGGCTGCACTGCATACGCGGCCCCGAACACAGTGGCCACTACCGGAATCACGTTCATCAGGGCCATGCAGGTCACCAGCCCCATGTTCTGCCAGTTCTTCTGGAAGGCTTCGGCCACCGGGGACCGGGTAACCGCGCCCTTGGCTTCAGCCTGAGTGAAGGCTGGGGTTTCGTGGACCTCACGGCGGATGATCACGCCTGCGATCAACACTACCGCGCTGAGCAGGAACGGGATACGCCAGCCCCAGCTATTGAAGGCGTCGTCGGGCATGAAGTAGGCCAGCGGCAGGAAGATCGCAGCGGCGAAGATCTGCCCGGCCTGCACGCCCTGAAGGGTGTAACTGGCGTAATAGCCCCTTCGGCCGAAGGGCGCGTGCTCCATGATCATGGAACTGGCACCCGAGATCTCACCGGCTACCGCAAACCCCTGGATCAGCCGCAGAACCACCAGCAGCGTTGGCGCGAGCATGCCCACCTGGCTGTAGGTAGGCAGCAGCCCGACGGCCATGGTGGCGAAGCCCATTAGGAACATGCACATCAGCAGTACGTTCTTGCGCCCGCGGGTATCTCCCAGGTGGCCAAGCACGAAGGCACCAATGGGGCGCGCGACGTAACCGACCCCATAGGTGGCCAGCGAAGCGACGATCGCGACCTTGGGATCGGTGGAGGGGAAGAAGATCTGCGGGAAGATCAGGGCTGCCGCCTGGGCATAGATGAAGAAGTCGTAGTACTCGAGCGCGGAGCCGACCCACCCGCTGGCGGTGGCCTTTTTCGTTTGCTGCGAAGGTTGCGAATGGATGTCATGGCTAGCCATGTTTGTCTCCGTTGTTTTTATTATCAAGCGTGGCCGTTGTCGTGCCTGGATGCAAAACTAACCGGGTGGTACATGAATATCAGCCGCCTTCAGGTGCGTCAATAAGACGAAGTAGGGCCGCCGGAAATGCGTTCGATTAACGGACGTACCCTGGCGCTAGCTTCCTCTTCATACGCAAGCGTCAGGCAGAGGGCGCTCCTGGCACTTGCGGCTTCGCTTCGGGTCCAAGCGTGATTACCGCTACGGAAAACCTTATGGACGCTTGGTGGACTCAAATATTGACGGCCCTGCACGAGGAGTTCGCAGACATCACCGAAGTTGGCCAACTGACCAAAGTGACCACCCGGTTGCTGATCGCCGCGGTGCTGGGGGGCATTCTCGGCTATGAACGTGAACATAAAGGCAAAGCCGCTGGCGTGCGTACGCATATGCTGGTGTCCATCGGCGCGGCGTTGTTCGTGCTGGTGCCAAGCATGGCCGGCTCCCAGGCCGACGCCATGAGCCGGGTGGTCCAGGGGATCGTGGCCGGCATCGGCTTCCTTGGGGCGGGGACGATCCTCAAGGGCAATCGCCTCGATACCCACGACGTCAAAGGCCTGACCACCGCGGCGGGCCTCTGGATGACCGCGGCTATCGGCATCGCCGCTGGGATGGGCCGCGAGGCCACCGCGGTGCTCAGCACACTGCTGGCGTGGGCGGTCCTCGCGTTGGGACCATTGCTGTTCGAACGGGCCGATCGCGGTGCGGATGACTGACGGTGCCTCACGGCAGGATCTTCACCGTGCGCACTGCGATGGTTTTATAGGGCACGCTTATCTCGGTTTTGTTGGCCAGCTCCGGATGCCGCGCGATCAGTTCGCGCACCTCGGCAAGGATCCTGGCTTTATCGGCCTCCGGCGCGGCGGCAATGAAACTGATCGATTTGATCCGTCGCACGATCACGTCTTCGGGGGTCCCGGTATGCAAGTGGTCCCAGGTCGCCTCTTTGAGAGGGGCATAGCCGCGCTTGATCCCCTCGTTCAGGGCTAGGCGCCATTCGCCGCTGTAGTAACGGGGATGGTCCCCGGCATATCGATTGACGATCTCGGCCAGTTCGCCTACCCAGCCCACGCTAGCGTCGCGGACGTTCCAGAACAGCCCCAAATGCCCGCCGGGCTTGAGCACCCGGTGGATTTCCCGGATCGCCTGCGGGTTGGCGAACAGGTGGAAGGACTGCGCGCACACCACGGCGTTCACGCTTCCGGAGTCCAGTGGAATGGCTTCTGCACTGCCCTCCAGCACAGTGACGCCTGGCAAGTTGCTTTCGAACTTCGCCCTCATCGTTGGCTCGGGCTCCACCGCGGTCACTTTGGCATGCAGGTCGACCAGTAGCCGGGTGAACTTGCCGGTGCCGGCGCCAAGGTCCAGCACCGGGGTTTCGTTCTTGATCTGCATTTCATTGGTGAGCCATTTTTCGATGGCAGGTGGATAACCGGGGCGGCCTTTATCGTAGGCATCCGATACCAGGCTAAAACCCGAAAATTTTGGAAAATGAAGAAATTCGGCGACGGTCTTCATGTGGGTTCCTCAAGCAACTGAGCGAGGCGGGCTGGCAGGCCGGCGGGGCCGGGCGCATAAGGAAAGCGTAGCGTAACTGCACCACCCTGCAGGCGGGCGCTACAGCCACACGTCGCCAGTGGCCGCGGCAGGGCAGGGCAAGGTTCAGGCGCGGTGGTTCTGTTCGGTCAGCCGCTGCACCGCCAGGCGGCGGTAATGGGTCGGGGTCATGCCCTTTAGCTGCTGAAAGCGCCGGTTGAAGTTGGAAATGTTATTGAAGCCGGATTCGAAACACACTTGGGTGACGGGCTTGTCGCCATCGGCAAGCAACTCGCACGACTTGCTGATCCGCAGGCGGTTGACGAACTCGACAAAGCTACGTCCCGTGGACTGCTTGAACACCCGCGAAAAATAGGTCGGTTTCATGCTCAGGTGTTCCGCCACTTCCTCAAGCGACAGCTCTCGGCCGTAGTGCGCGAAGATATAATCGACTGCACGGTTAGTGCGATCCACATTGCTCTCGTCGCCGAGGTCGGCGGCGCTGGCGGCTGACAACAGGGAGTAATCTTCACTGTTGGCCAGGGCCTCCATGAGGATCAGGAAATAGCCTAGCCGGCTTATTCCCTGGCTGGCGGCAATCAACTCCATCAAACGGGTCGCCTCGGCGATCAGCGCGCGGTCGCGGAACTCGATGCCATAACGCGCCCGTTCCAGGAGCGGTGAGAGCGTCTTCAGTTCCGTGAACACCAAGTGCCCCGGCTCAAAAAGAGCGTCGGTAAAGTTGACCAGCATGTCGCGCTGGGGAAAGTATTCACAGCCGTCCACCTGGCTGATCCAGTTGTGCGGCAAGTTCGGCCCGGTAAGAAACAGGCTGCCTGGATTGAAGTTGCCGATGTAGTCCCCGATGAAGACCTTACCGGAACTTGCAGTAATCAAGTGCAGTTCGTATTCCTTATGAAAATGCCAGCGGACCAACGGGCAGGGGAAGCCATGTTGCCGATAGATAATGGACAACCCTTCGTGGTCATCCATCAGCTCATAAGAGGGGTCGCTGTGGCGGGCGGGTCGATTCATGACGCGTCCTGTTTCCCGGGCAGTGCAACAGAGTCTGGAGCATAACGGCCACTTTGCAACAAACCAAGCCCGGCAGCGACGCTAATGCCAGCGCCGCACGCTAACCCTTGCCAGCGTGCATGCGAAGACTGTTCAGCGCCTCTTGGGCCTGGCGTATCGCCTGGCTGGCCTTGCCTTCGCAGCGGTGGCGGATCGCGGAAGCCAGGGCCTCGATAATGCCCAGCGCGCTGGAGGTGCTCTCACCCAGCACTGGATGGGTGGTCGGGGCGTACAAGGTCTGGCTCGCCAGGCGGGCGAGGGGTGAGGCAGGGGAATCGGTCACAGCCAGTACGGTAGCGTTGCGGCCTTGGGCGTAACGCGCCAGCGCGGTGACGTCCTCGCTGTAGGGAGGAAGCGAAAACGCCAACAACACGTCCTGTGGGCCGATGGCTGCGAGGCGATAGGCTGCCGCTTCGCCGCCACCGTCGGTGCTTACGGAAACCGCCTGATGGCACACCGGAAGGAAAGCCCCGGCGGCCAGCCCGGCCAGATGGTGGCAGGTACCGAAGCCAAGGGTATAAACCCTATTGGCGTTCACCAACGCGTCGGCCACTTGGCCGAAAGTCGCTTCGGCGTTGGCTGCCAGGGTCGCGTCCATATTGCCCTTTATTACCCGTACTTGAAGTTCCAAGGCAAAGGCGCGGCCCGGGCGCTGGTTCAACTCATGTCGAACCTTGTCGCTGGGGGAGATCAACGCTAGCAAGTTTTCTACAAGGGCCGCCCGCAGGCCAGTGAAACCGGCGAGATCGATCGCATGGGCCAGGCGATTGACCGCTGCCGTGGAGGCACCCGTGGCGGTGGCAATCTCGTCGATGTTCATGGTGGCTGAGCGCATCGGATTACGCAGGATGAAGTCCGCGACCTTACGCAGGGCGGGTTTCAGTGTCGGCGCAACCGTCACGAGATTCCTCATGACCGGCGTGTCATATACCAGGCTGCCGGTAATATTAAGCATGGCCTCTCCCTCATGTAGTGAGGTTGTATAAGAAAATTCCTACGAGAGTGTAGAGGGGAAACGTGACGGATCCAAGGCTCTAAGATAAAAAAACGGACAGGTTCAATACATTGATCAGGAGTTAGAACAAGTCGTTCGAAGTAAGGATATTCAAGAGCGAATTGAAATTTTCATTACAAGTCTAAATTCTACTTAAAAGCCTTGAAAATCAATCAGTTGAGACTAGTTAGAAGACCGGCCGGTCATCTCTCTAAGTGACAATGCAAGGCACCCAGGCGACTTTCCTGAAATGGTTGTCTTACAACTAGGCGGGCAGTTTGGGTGCTGGCCAATTGCAATTTTTCGAAAATCCCCGGGCGGGGCAATTGTGGTGGAAGGGTAGGCAGTGTGTGCATACCCTGTACAAGATTATTAGGAGCGTGCCGCGCGCTGAGGGACCAGTGCGTTGACGGTCTCGCGGAGCTTGTCGAGGTTGAATGGCTTGGGGAGGAGCTGCGCGCCCTGTGGCAGATCGAGGCTGCTGCCATAGCCGCTCGCAACCAGCACTGGAATGGACGGGCGCAACTTCTGCGCCTCGACTACAAGCTCGAGGCCGGTTCGATTGGCGGTGTCGCACAGCCCCACATCGGTGATCAGCAGGTCGATACCGGTGTCGCTTTGCAGCGCTGAGATGGCCGAATCCCAGCCCGCTGCCTCGAGCACCCGGTAGTCGAGCTCCTCGAGGATATCGACCATCAGCATGCGGACGATGTCGTCGTCCTCGACCACGAGAATCGTGGAGTTGTCGGATGAAGGCATGAATACATTCCGTCGGTAGATGAAGAGCGCCGCAAAGGCCATGGCTGACGCGCCCGGGCAAGCGGCGGCACGCGCTTGCGCGAAGAAAAAAATGCGCTGGGGGGGAACGTCCTCGCAGGGTGGGTATCCTACGTCAATTTCAGCACCCGATTAAGAAATTTCCGCGGCGCGGTCAAGGAAACAGGACCCGTTGTAAAATTTCCGGCAGACTTCCGCAGTTGACCCCAGCCAGGCCATGGATATGACCAAACCTTTCTCCCTCGATGAGTCCGCTTTCCGCAAGATCCTGATGCGCAACGTTGCGCTGCCCCTAGGGGTAGGCGTCATCAGCGTTATGGTATTCGCCGCGCTGCTCAGCTATCTGATGTCGGTCATAGGTTGGGTGGATCACACCGACCGGGTGATCAATAACGCCAACGAGGCAGTCAAGCTCTCCATCGACATGGAAACCGGCATGCGCGGGTTCCTGCTGACCGGCGATGAGCACTTCCTCGACCCTTATGAAGTGGCGAAGCCGCGTATCCGCTCGGAACTCGAGGGGCTCAAGCAACTGGTATCGGACAACCCCGCGCAGGTCGATCGGGCCACCCGGCTGGAGGCGTTGCAGGACTCCTGGAACCAGTTCGGCGCCGAGATGATCGCCATGCGCCGGCAAGGCCTGGATTACCGAAGCGCCGTGCAAGCCGGGCGGGGCAAGCGCCTGACGGACGAGATCCGCACCGAGTTCGACGCGTTCGTGGCCATGGAGCAGCAATTGCGGATCCAGCGCAGCGAGGAGGTCACCCGCACGACCTGGCTGGCGGTGATCCTGTATTTCACCTTCGTGCTTGTGCTCAGCGGCTTGCTCGCGTATCGCGGCCGCCGCGACCTGCTTAACCTGTCGGACCAGTACGGTGACATCCTCGAAGCGCAGAATCGCAGCGCCGAGCGCCTGGAGGCCCAGGCCTGGCTGCGCACCGGGCAGACCGAGCTTGCCGAGCAAGTGCTGGGGCAACTGACCGTGCAAACCCTGGGCAATAACGTGCTGAAGTTCTTTTCCCAGTACCTGGGCTGCGTGCTCGGCGCACTTTACGTACGCGATGAGCAGAGCAACCTGCGCAGGGTTTCGACCTATGGATTCTCGCGCGAGCAGGAAGGTCGCGACCATGTAGTGCGCGGCGCGGACGGTATCGTCGGGCAAGTAGCGCAGCAGGGGCGGCTGCATCGCCTCGACGCGGTGCCGGAAAATTACTTCAAGGTCAGCTCCGGCCTGGGTGAAGGGTTGCCTAGAAGCGTGGTCGTTGTGCCGGCGCTCAATGACGGACAAGTCAACGCGGTCATCGAGCTGGGCTTCCTGCGCCCGCTGGGCGAGCGGGACATAGCGTTCCTCGACCTGATCGCCGGCAACGTCGGTACCTCGGTGGAGGCCGCACGTTACCGTCAGCGCTTGCAGGAAGTGCTTGCCGAGACCCAGCAACTCAACGAAGAGCTGCAGGTGCAGCAGGAAGAACTCAAGACTGCCAACGAGGAGCTCGAAGAGCAGTCGCGGGTGTTGAAAGAGTCCCAGGCGTACTTGGAAACCCAGCAAGCGGAGCTGGAGCAAACCAACGAACAGCTCGCTGAACGCACCGATGCCCTGGCCAGCCAGCGCGATGCCCTGGAGCAGGCACAGATCCAGCTCGAGGAGCGGGCCGATGAACTGCAGCGCTCGAGCCGCTACAAGTCCGAATTCCTCGCCAACATGTCCCACGAGCTGCGCACGCCGCTCAATAGCTCGCTGATCCTGGCCAAACTGCTGGCCGAAAACCCAGAGGGCAACCTCAGCGCCGACCAGGTCAAGTTTGCCGAGTCCATCTATTCGGCGGGCAACGACCTGCTGAACCTGATCAACGACATTCTGGACATTTCCAAGGTGGAGGCGGGCAAGCTCGACGTTCGCCCGGAAAACACCAATGTGCAACGCCTGGCCGATAGCTTGCGGGTGCTGTTCCAGCCATTGGCCTCCAACAAAGGGATCGACTTCCAGGTACGGGTCGACGATCAGGCGCCCAAGGCGTTGTTCACCGACCGCCAGCGCGTCGAACAGATCGTCAAGAACCTGCTGTCCAACGCGCTGAAATTCACCGAACAGGGCCAGGTCAGCCTGACCATCGCTCGCGAGGGCGAGAACAACATTGCCTTCATCGTTCGCGATTCCGGCATAGGCATCGCCCCAGACCAGCAGCAGATCATCTTCGAAGCCTTCCGCCAGGCCGATGGCACTACCAGCCGCCGTTACGGGGGTACTGGCCTGGGGCTGTCGATTTCTCGTGACCTGGCGGCGCTGCTCGGCGGCGCGATCAGCGTGACCAGTGCCCTCGGCCAGGGCAGCACCTTCACCCTGGTGCTCCCGGAAAACTACGAGCCTGGGGCGGTGCACACCAGCGGTGCCCCGCGAATCGTCGCCAACGCCATGCCGGCCGTGGCTGCAGCGCCCGCGCCGGTGGCCAAGCCCATTCCGGCGTCTTCCACGGTGCGTATCGCAAGCTTCCCCGATGACCGCGAGCTAGCACCTTCGGGCCAGCGTTGCATCCTGGTGATCGAAGATGAACCAAGCTTCGCCCGGATCCTTTACGACCTCGCCAACGAGCTGGACTACCGCTGCCTGGTAGCGCACGGCGCCGACGAGGGCTTCAACCTCGCCGAGCAGTTCGTGCCGGATGCGATCCTGCTGGATATGCGCCTGCCCGACCATTCGGGCCTGACGGTGCTGCAGCGGCTCAAGGAACAGCCGGCCACGCGGCATATTCCGGTGCATGTGATTTCGGTCGAAGACCGCGTCGAAGCCGCGATGCACATGGGTGCCGTTGGGTACGCGGTCAAGCCTACGTCCCGCGAAGAGCTCAAGTCTGTGTTCGCGCGCCTGGAGGCCAAGCTGACGCAGAAGCTCAAGCACATCCTGCTGGTCGAGGATGACGACCTGCAGCGCGACAGCATCGCCCGCCTGATCGGCGACGAGGATATTGAAATCACCGCGGTGGGCTTTGCCCAGGAGGCGCTGGACCTGCTGCGGGAGAACATCTACGACTGCATGATCATCGACCTGAAACTTCCAGACATGCTCGGCAACGATTTGCTCAAGCGCATGTCTACGGATGAGATTCGGTCGTTCCCGCCAGTCATCGTGTACACCGGGCGCAACCTCACCCGCGAAGAAGAAGCCGAGCTGCTCAAGTATTCCCGCTCGATCATCATCAAGGGGGCGCGCTCGCCAGAACGGTTGCTCGATGAGGTGACCCTGTTCCTGCACAAGGTTGAATCGCAGCTGTCCCATGAGCGGCAAAAGATGCTCAAGACGGCCCGCAGCCGGGACAAGGTGTTCGAGGGTCGCAAGATCCTGGTGGTCGACGACGACGTGCGCAATATCTTCGCGCTGACCAGCGCGCTGGAGCAAAAGGGCGCCGTGGTGGAGATCGGCCGTAATGGTCGGGAGGCCATCGACCGGCTCAATACGGTCGAGGAGATCGACCTGGTGCTGATGGATGTGATGATGCCTGAGATGGACGGCTTCGAAGCCACCCGGGAAATCCGCAAGGACCCTCGCTGGCGCAAGCTGCCGATCATTGCGGTTACCGCCAAGGCGATGAAGGACGACCAGGAGCGCTGCCTCAATGCCGGCGCCAACGATTACCTGGCCAAGCCCATCGAGCTTGACCGGCTGTTTTCCCTGATACGCGTGTGGTTGCCACAACTGGAGCGGATTTGAGTGTGCAAGACCTACAGGATCGCCCTACCGGTGCGGCGTCGATGACCGTCGAGCGAACCCTGGATATCGAGATCCGGCTGCTGATCGAGGCGATTTACCTTAAGTACAGCTACGACTTTCGTGATTATTCCGGCGCGTCCATCAAGCGCCGGGTGCTTCATGCGGTACGTCAGTTCGAGTGCCGGAACGTGTCTGCCTTGCAGGAGCGCGTTCTCCACGAGCCGGGGATCTTTACCGAGTTGCTGCAGTGCCTGACGATTCCGGTCAGTGAAATGTTCCGGGACCCGGAGCATTTCCTCGCCATTCGCCGGGACGTGGTGCCGTTGCTGAAAACCTACCCGTCGCTGAAGTTATGGATCGCCGGCTGCAGCACCGGGGAAGAGGTGTACTCCCTGGCGATCCTGCTGCGTGAGGAAGGGCTACTGGAGCGCACGCTTATCTATGCGACCGATATCAACCCGACCTCACTGGAGCGCGCCAAGCAGGGGATCTATTCGCTGGAAGCCATCCGTACCTATACGGAGAACTACCACCGGGCCGGCGGCAAACGCAGCTTCTCCGACTACTACACCGCCGCGTACGACCACGCGATCCTCGACAGCACCCTGCGCGAGAACGTGACCTTTGCCGACCATAGCCTGGCCACGGACAGCGTGTTTTCCGAGACGCACATGATCACCTGCCGCAACGTATTGATTTACTTCAATAAAAACCTGCAGGATCGGGCCTTTGGGCTGTTCCATGAATCGCTTTGCCACCGCGGTTTCCTGATGCTTGGGGCGAAGGAAACCATGGACTTTTCTGCTTATGCCGACCGCTTTGAAACGCTGTCCCGGCAGGAGCGGATCTATCGAAAACTATGAAAGGGCCGCGGCCATGAGGCATGCCTGTGAAGCAGTGGTGCTCGGTGCGTCAGCCGGAGGGGTCGAGGCCTTGCTAACGGTATTCAGCGCCCTGCCGGCTGCCTTCAGCCTGCCGGTGGTTGCCATTCTGCACCTGCCTGAAGGGCGCCAGAGCGAACTCTCGACGGTGTTCGAGCGTCGGCTGCGGCGCCCGGTGCGCGAGGCTCAGGACAAGGCCGTGATGGAGCGCGGGATCATCTATGTAGCGGGGCCCAGCTATCACCTGTCCATCGAGCGCGACCATAGTTTTTCACTGAGCCTGGAGCCGCGCGTGCACTTTTCCCGGCCGTCGATCGACGTATTGTTCGACTCTGCCGCCGACGCCTATGGCGCGGGGCTGGCCGGTGTGCTGATGACCGGGGCCAGCCAGGATGGCGCCAGTGGCTTGGCCGCGATCCAGCAGGCCGGTGGCCTGACGGTGGTGCAAGACCCGGCCGAGGCCAAGGTTGCCACCATGCCCCAGGCGGCCCTCGAATTGCTGCAGCCCGATCATATCCTTACCTTGCATGGCATCGGCGAGCTGCTCGCTGATCTGGAAACTGGCAAATGTTAAGTCAAAGCCCCGCCAAGCTGCTCATCGTCGACGACCTGCCGGAAAACCTCCTGGCACTGGAGGCGTTGATCAGCCGAGGCGATCGCGAAGTGTATAAAGCGCTCTCCGCGGACGAAGCGCTGTCATTGTTGCTGCAACACGAATTCGCCCTGGCCATCCTCGACGTCCAGATGCCCGGCATGAACGGGTTCGAACTGGCCGAGCTGATGCGCAGCACGGAAAAAACCAAACACATTCCGATCGTGTTCGTGTCCGCCGCCGGCCGCGAACTCAATTACGCCTTCAAGGGCTATGAAACCGGGGCGGTGGACTTTCTGCAAAAGCCGCTGGATACCCTGGCGGTGAAGAGCAAGGTCACCGTGTTCGTGGACCTCTACCGCCAGCGCAAAACCCTCAATGAGCAGCTTGAAGCGCTGGAGCGTAGCCGCAAGCAGCAAGAAGCCTTGCTCGAACGTCTGCAGGCCACCCAGCACGAACTCGAGCACGCCGTGCGCATGCGCGACGACTTCATGTCCGTGGTGTCCCATGAGGTCCGCACGCCCCTCAACGGCTTGATCCTAGAAACCCAGCTGCGCAAGATGCACGTCGCCAAGGGCAACGCCAGCGCCTTCACGCTGGACAAGATGCGCGGGATGGTCGAGCGCGACGAGCGGCAGATCCAAAGCCTGATCCGCTTGATCGAAGACATGCTCGACGTCTCCCGCATCCGTACCGGCAAGCTGTCGATTCGCCCCGGCCGCTTTGACCTGACGCAACTGGTCGGCAACGTGGTCGACCGCTTCATGCCTCAGGCGGCCAATGCCGGCATGTCCATCGAATTCAGCGCCGGGGAGCCGGTGGCGGGAGACTGGGACGAGTTTCGCATCGAGCAGGTGGTCGCCAACCTGCTAACCAACGCGCTGCGCTATGGCGGCAAAGGCGCTATCGAGGTATCCGTGGAGGCGGGGCCAGAGTGGGCGTGCGTGCATGTGCGCGATCACGGCGTGGGCATCAGCGAGGAAGATCAGCGACGGATCTTCCTGCAGTTCGAGCGTGCATCGAACCGCCATGGCATCGCGGGCCTTGGGCTGGGCTTGTTCATTTCCGAGCAGATCGTCTCGGCCCATGGCGGGCGCATAACCGTACAAAGCCAGCTGGGAGAGGGGGCGCTGTTCAGCGTTCATCTACCTCGCCGGGCATGCCCCGCTCAATGACGCAACCTCTTCCGGCGCCCGAGGTCACATGGGCAGCCCAACAAAATACGGTATAGGCAACAAGATGAGCGGAGACGCGCAAGACGTAGTGCTGATCGTCGAGGACGACGACATTATCCGGCAGCTGCTGCATGACCACTTGCAGGACCAGGGTTACCACGTGCTGGAGGCAGAGAACGGGGTCAAGGCCTTCGAAATCCTGGCGACCAAGCCGCACCTGGACCTGATGATCACAGATTTTCAGCTGCAAGGGCCGTTCTCGGGCGTGGACATCGCCGAGCCCGCGGTGAAGCTGCGGCCAGACCTGAAGGTCATCTTTATCAGCGGTTACCCGATGGAAATCCGCGAATGCATTCATCCCATCGCGAAAACCGCAACCATCGTGGCAAAGCCATTCCTGTTCGATGACCTGAACAAGGCCATTCTGCGAGAGCTCGTTTAAGGCGGGCTCAAGCCCGGGGGAAGTACATTTCCACGCGGCTGCCACGCCCTGTTTCGCTGCGCAGCGTGACGTGCCCGCCCGATTGGCGCGCAAACCCATAGACCATGGATAACCCGAGGCCCGTGCCAAGGCCCACGGGTTTAGTGGTGAAGAAGGGGTCAAACGCGCGTTCCAGGGTGTCATGGCTCATGCCGCAACCGTCGTCCTGTACTGCGATAACGACATAGTCCCCAGCTGCCAACGCCAGGCTCAGCCCGGGCTCGTCGTCTTCGATCGTGCGGTTGGCCGTTTCAATCAACAGCCGGCCACCATTAGGCATCGCATCCCCTGCGTTGATCACCAGGTTGAGCAGCGCGCTTTCGAGTTGGCTCGGATCCAGGCAGGCAAGCCAGAGTTCACCGGCCGGGCGGAACTGCAGTGCAATCTTGCCATTGAGGCTGCGCCCCAGCAGCCCGAGCGCCGCTTCTATCAGGCCGTTGACGTCCAGCACGCGGGCGTCGAGGGTTTGCCGGCGGGCGAACGCCAGCAAGCGGTGTGTGAGCTGGGAGGCGCGCTGGGTCGAATTCACGGCTACATCCAGCAAGCTATCGAGCCTGGCATGTTGGCCGTTGGCAACGCGACGCCGAATCATCTCGAGGCCGCCCATGATGCCGGTGAGCAGGTTGTTGAAGTCCTGGGCGATACCGCCGGTTAGGCGGCCAACCGCTTCCAGGCGGGTGGGCGATTCGCAACAGTCGCCTTGCCCGGCCGTGCCTTCAGGGCACTGGGCGCGCAGCTTGTCGCGAAGGGCATACTGCTTGAGCCGGCTGTTGAGGCTTGATTCGATCAACACTTCCAGCGAGGCAGGGTGGTAGGGCCGCTGCAGCAGGCGCACGTTCCCAAAGGCCAGCAATGAGGGAGGGGGTGGCAAGCGTCGACCGCCAGTCGCTGCAGTCAGTACCAGAACGGGCAGGTCCGACCAATGGGGTTGGGTTTCAAGCCAAGCCTGCATCGGCGCGAGGTCGCCGCAGGCCAGCGTCTCGCTGGTGGTGATAACCAGGTCGGCCCCGCGTTCCAGTGCAGGGTAAAGTTCTCCCGGCTCGATCAACTGGTAATCGCGACCCTGGCCGCTGTCAAGCAACGCGCAGAGTTGCTCGCGGTCCAGGCCAGGTAACGCACAGACCACAATGCCGGTTGCGCCAGCGGCAAACGCCCCAACGCCGTCGAGTGGTCGCGGGCCCTGGGTTTCGCGCCAGGCGCGGCCGCTCTGTGGTTTTGCTGTCATCACCGTTGCCGTCCCCATCCGTGCGTCGACTCACCACGCCGCGGCTTTGCCACGGCATTCAAGCTCACTCCCGTAGCTACTGGACCACGCGCGGCGCTCAGGGTTCAGCCAGCAGCGTGTTGTCCATCCCTTTACAAGCCTTGCTGCAAAGCGGGGTCGTCAGGGTTCTGCTGTTCAAGCTCCGCCAGCAGCACCTGAACGTTTTGCAACTGCCCGGCTTCTTTCCAGTACTCGATCAGCCGCAACCTGGCTTGGCGGTTCGCCGGCTGACGCCTTACCAGTTGGTCCAACTGAGCCTGGGCGGCCTCCGGTTGCTCCAGGCTATGCAGGCTGGTGGCGAGGTCGAAACGATAGCCCGCGGCGTCTGGTGCCAGCTCCACTGCACGGGCCAGGGCGAGCAGGGCGTATTCTTCCTGCCCATGGGCCAGCAGCCAGATGCCCAGTTCGTGCTGCAGAAAGGCGTCGTCAGGGTGCTCTCGCAGCGGCTCGGCCAGGGCTTCCCGAGCCTCGTCCGGCTGCCCCAGCCGATCCAGCGCCTGGGCCAGCAGCACCCTGGCTTGCAGGGCGTTCGGGCGTAGCTGCAGCACACGTTGGGCCGCCGTTGCCGCCTGCCGCGCGGCTCCTTCATGCAAACGCAAGCGGGCGAGCTCGAGCTGGGCGGTGTAGTCGCCAGGAGTGTCCTCGAGCCGCTGACTGTACGCCCCCAGCACTTCGTGGAGCCTGGCGAAATACACGCCCACGTCATCCGGGTTCAGCTCGAGCAGTGCCCGCGCGGCATGAGTGCGTATCGCCTCATCGGCGTCGTCCAGCAGCGGCCCGAGCAGCTCGGCTCGCGCCGCCCCCTCTGTCATGCCCGTCAAGGCGTCCATTGCCCCATGCCGCACAGCAGGCTCGGCGTTGTGGAGGTCGGCGGTCGCAAACCCCAGCGCACGGGCGCTAGGGTAATCGGGCAGCGACGGGTACAAGGCAGCACGGCTGGTGGCGGGCAGATCGTCCCGGGCGAGCTGTTGGTAGAGCAAGCGAGCCGCGCCAGGCGCGCCCGCCTGAGCCGCGCTCAACGCCTGCTGATAGCTGTGCTCGGGCAACGTGGGGGCGGCGGGCGGCAAGGGGCGGCTGAAATACCATGCCGCGGCGCCTAGCAAGAGGATGAAACAGGCGATCAACAGTGGGCGTAATGCGCGGGTCATGCGAATGTCCGCAAATGCAGGGCGCACAGCTTCGGGTACAAGCCTCGGCGAGTCAAACCGAGGCTGCCCCAGCAAGCTTCAGAAAATGTAATCGGTGCTGAGAAAGCCCGAGCTACGGGCCTGGATGATCTCGCTGACCAGCGCCTTGTTGGCTTCGTTGAAGCGCGTGGCCACCAGTGTGCGAATGGAAAAACTGCGAAGCGCATCGTGGACCGACAGCGTGCCCTCGGCCGAATCCTTGCGGCCGTTGAACGGGTACTGGTCCGGGCCCCGCTGACACTGGGCATTGAGGTTGATCCGCCCAACCTGGTTGGCGAAGGTATCGACCAGCCGGCCGAGCAGCAGCGGATCCTTGCCGAACAGGCTCAGTTGCTGCCCGTAGTTGGCATCGAGGACGTACTCGATGACCTGCTCGATATCGCTGAACGGCACCACCGGCACCAGGGGGCCGAATTGTTCTTCGTCGTAGACCCGCATGCCGGCGGCAACCGGATACAACACGGCAGGGTAGAAGAACGATGCCCGAACTGTCCCCCCGCCTGGGTTGACCACCTGGGCACCCTGAGCGAGCGCATCGGTGACCAGCCCCGACAGGTAGTCAACCTTACCCGGCTCCGGCAGCGGTGTGAGCGATACACCCGGTTCCCACGGCATGCCCGGTGCCAGGCCGGCCAGGCGCTCGTTGAAGCGGGCCAGGAAGGCATCGGCGATGCTTTGATGGACGAAGAGAATCTTCAGGGCCGTGCAGCGCTGCCCGTTGAACGACAGCGTACCGGTGATGCATTCGTTCACGGCGTTTTCCAGGTCGGCATCGGCCAGCACGATCCCTGGGTTCTTCGCGTCCAGGCCCAGGGCCGAGCGCAAGCGGTGGGGCTTGGGATGGAGCTTTTTCAGTTCGCTGGCTGCTTTGTGCGTGCCGATGAAGGCGAAGATATCCACCTTGCCGCTCGCCATCAGTGCACTGACCGTTTCCCGGCCACTGCCGTAGATCACGTTGATGACGCCGGGCGGGAAGCTGTCACGGAAGGCCGTCAGCAACGGGCGGATCAACAGCACTCCGAACTTCGCCGGCTTGAACACCACGGTGTTGCCCATGATCAGCGCGGGAATCAGCGTGGTGAAGGTTTCGTTGAGCGGGTAGTTGTAAGGGCCCATGCACAATGCCACGCCCAGCGGTACCCGGCGGATTTGCCCGAGGGTGTCCTGCTCGAGCTCGAAGCGGCTGGAGCGCCGGTCCAGTGCCTTGAGGGCATTGATGGTGTCGACGATGTAGTCGCAGGTGCGGTCGAACTCCTTCTCGGAGTCCTTCAGGTTCTTGCCGATTTCCCACATCAGTAGCTTGACCACCGCCCCGCGCTGCTCGCGCATGCGCTGCAGGAAGCCCTCCACGTGACGGATACGCTCGGCGACCCGCATCATCGGCCAGGCGCCACGGCCTTTGTCATAGGCGCGCACCGCTGCATCCAGTGCCTGCATGGCAGCGTCTGCACTCAAGCGTGGCGTGCTCCCCAGCTCGACCGGCTGATCGCCTTGCGCAGTGGCGAAGCATATTGGGCTCAGCACCTTGGCCAGTGGCCCGCCCCACTGTTCGAAGCGGCCATCGACCAGATACTCCTTTTGCACCTGCGGCTCGCCGAACCGCCAGGCTTCAGGAACCTCCTCAGGCGTGGGGAAAAGCCGCGGCAGCAAATGGGCCTCGCTCATGGATACCTCCGATCAGGGCAAAAAGCAGACTGTAGCAGCCCTGGCCGGGCTCGCCAGCCGAGCCGAGATAGAGGTGTTCACTGGCCGGCTAATGCCGTGCCGCCAATAACCGGCCCAGCGCACTCTGCCCACCGCGCCAGCCTTGAGCGGCGGCGATCACCACCACCACCAGGCAGGCGGCCGTGCCCAGGGCGAAGGCCAGCCAGGCGCGGCCACCGGCGACCAGGTAAAGCCCCACCCCGGTGGCCAACGCCTCGGCCAGGGCCCAGGTCAGCGTCAGCACTGCCATGGCGAAAGCCGGCCGGCCGGGGAAAATACTGAGGGCCATGACCTGATACAGCGGCCCGAAGATCATCTCGGCCAGGGTAAGCAACAGCACCGCCATTAGCGCGGCGGTAGGAGCGGCACCTGCGTGGAACAACGCCAATACCCCGGCGGCCATCGCGGCGTTAGCGCCGGCCACCAGCCAGCCGCGGCGCATGCCACCGAGCAACCGGGTCAAGGGCAACTGCAAGATCACGATCAAGCCGCTGCTGAGGGCGAACCACAGGCCGATGGCCTCTGGGTCCAGCCGTTCCCTGGCATGCAGCGGAAACACGTTATAGAACTGGCTGAAGGCGAAGAACGACAGCGCATTGACCAGTAGAAACAGCGCCACCGTCACTGGCCTGGCGTGCGCTGCTGCCTGGGCGCGCTTAGGCCGGCCCGCCTCGGCTTCGGCCGGGCCGAGTAGCACACACAACGCTGCCGTGGCCAGGCAATAAAGAAGGGGAAACGCCAGGTAGTGTTCCGGCAGATGCTTGAGTACCAGTGCCGACGCATAGGGGGTTATGCCCGCGCTGAGGTTCAGCGCAACGTTTTCCAGTGAGAAGGCTTTTACCTGATCGGTGCCCGCATGGCCGGCCGCGATATACGTAAGCTGCGCCAGCGACGCCAACGAATGCCCTAGGCCGAACAGGCAAACCAGGGGCAGCCAGGCGGCCATTGCATACTCCCCTTGGCGGTGTAGCAGGTATAACCCGGCCACCGACAGCGCGATCAGCCCCTGGGTGGCCCACAGCAGCAGGCGAAAGTCTGCCCGGCCCACCCAGCGCACGAACAGCAGCGAGCCGGCCCGATTGGTCAAGGCGATGCTGGCACCCAATACACTGATCGCGCCCGCCGAAAACGGTGCCTGGCCATCCAGCCAGACCGCGAAGAATGAAAACAGCAGGCTCCAGCTGCCCCAGGTGGTGAAGCGGATGAGGTAAATAGCCATCAATGGATCAGTCCAGGCTGTAAGCGGGGAGGGCGGGGCCGCGGTCCGTATGCAGGCGAAGCGCGCGCAAGCCGTCCAGCACATCCGCCTCGCGCCCGCTGAACATGCCGACCCAGGCGTAATCAGACGTGCCTATTGGCGGCACGACGGCGCCATCCCGGGCGAAGCGGGTATGCCGGGCCAGGTGCGGGCCCAATTCGATGCCGGTCAATACCGCCTGTTCGGCCAGCCCGTACCAAACGCCCAGCGTGGGCGTGAGGTCGTGACAGCAGGCCGACAATCGTGGGCAAAAGCCCGGCAGCGGCAGCAATAGCACATGGGCCAGTAGCTCTGCGGGAAGCACGCCGCAGGCCAGTGCTATCTGCTCCAGCACGGTCGCCCCGCCGATGCGCCCGGCATTGGTATCGATCAGGTGAATGCCGGCGGGGCCCACGATGCACTCACAGTGGAACCAACCGTCGCGATAGCCGCCGCGGCTGAACAGTTGCTCGATGCCGCTCCACCCCTGCGCCAGATGTTCGGGGGCAATGCCCTGGGCAGGAAATCGATTGGCTACCTCGGTGAGCCCGATCCGCGAGCGCCGGGACACCCCCATCCGGTGCAGTGCGCCCCCCTGCATAAAGCCTTCGAAGCTGACCAGCAGGCCCTCGAGGCAAGGCTGCATCAGCCACTGCTCGGCATTGATATGAAAGTACCGCGCCAGGTGGACCCTTACACGGCCCACCGCACCGGGGCCGCTGGCAATGCGGCCCACGGCTTCGCCACCGGAACAGCACGCGGGCTTGATTACCCAGTCGCTACCCGGGTGTTCGAGCACCTCGGCCAGGCTGTCCGGATTGCACGCGGTAAAGGGATAGCTCGGCGGCGACAACGCCTGCGCGCAAGTGGCGGCCGTGCCCTTATCGCTCAAGCGAACCGCGGCGGGCCCTGGGTAGTCCCAGCCGTGCTCCAGGGCCAGGGCTTGAACCAGGGGCATCAACTCGTCGAACAGGGTAGTGACCGCGCAAATTTCCTCGCGCAGCTGGGCGTGGTCGTTGAGATAGCGACTGACCGCCTGGCGCTCAAGCGCCACGCTGTGAAAACGCGCGGGCGAATAGGTGGCCCAGGTGTCGCCGGGGCGGCTGCGCTTGTCGCCCATCACCACAGGCTCCAATCCAAAGGGCGCCAAGGCTTGTTCCAGGTATTTGAGAGCGACGTTGCCGATGCCCAGGATCAGCAATTTGTTGTTGGCCATCTGTCAGTTTGACTCCTGTGAGCGAAACAGCACGCCGCTGACCTGCGGGGTAAAGAGCTCGGGTTGCAGCGACACCCGGGCAATCACCAGATGCTCGTTGAGCAGGCCCAGGTAGATGCACGCGCCTTGGGCGAGCAACCGGTCACGCAGGGTTTCACCGGCCTGTGGGCTGCTCAGTGCAAGGGTCATGAAGTTGGTGGCGCAAGCAAAGAAGGGCACGCCCGCCGCTTGTGCCAGTTCGGCAAAGCGGCCCCGCAGGGCCTGGTTCGCGGCGATCATCAAGCGCTGGTGGGCCGTGTCCTCCAAGGCTTCCCGCGCCAACTGCTGGGCGACCGTACCCACTGAGTAATGCACCCGTGCTTGGTTGGCGACGGCCAGCAACGACGGCGGCGCGATCGCATAACCGACGCGCAAGCCGGCCAGCCCGAACCCTTTGGAGAAGCTGCGCAGCCGGACCACATTCGGCAGCGGTTGGGCGCAGTGATGGCCGCCGAATGCCTCATAGGCCTCGTCGAGAATCAGCAAGGTGCCGGCGGGCAGCGAGCGGGCGAAGGCTGCCACCGCCTGCGCGGAATGCTCACTGCCGGTGGGGTTGTCCGGGTTGGCCAGGTAGACCACGCGCGCCCGATACACCCGGGCCTGGGCCGCCAGGGCGGCAAGGTCCGCGCGGGGAATGCCGCCTTCCAGGGAGTAGTTGACCGGCCGCAAGCGCAGCCCCAGGGAACGGGCAAAGTAGCCGGCGGTAGGGTAGGTGCCCGCCGACGCCAGCACTACGCTTCCAGGGTCGCTGAAAGCCCTGAGAAACAGAAAGATCAACGCGTCGGCACCGGCATCGACCAGAATGTCCTCGACGTTCAGCCCGTGGCGGGCGGCTATGGCCTGCCGCAGCTCGAAGGCGCAGGGGTCGGGGTAACGCCGGGCGTGTTCGAGCAGTGGTTGGCCATACCGCTCCGTAAGGGCTTCGCTGTAGAGCGGCATGGCCTCGTTGGCACTTAGCCGCGCGGTGATAGCCGTGCCCGTGCTTCTTTCCAGTGCGGCGATACCGGGAAATGGATTGCCGTGCTCCAGCTGACGCAGTTGGCGGGCTGGGCGAGGGGTTGGGTGAGTCATAACAGGTTCCGGTGCTGGCCGCTGATCAGAAGGGTTTTGAGGCAGCTGGCGGCTTTCCTGCGCAGTTCTGGCAGGGCCTTGTCCGAATAAAACGCCACGTGAGGAGACCACAGCACCTCCGGTGCGAGCATGGCCGGTGGCGGAGGGGCGGTTTCGTCGGCATAGACGTCCAGTGCCACACCGGCCAGTTGCCCGGCGGCTACGGCGGCGGCCAAGGCGTGTGGTTCGATCAGCCCGCCGCGAGCCGTGTTCACCAGGTACTTACCCGCTAGCCGGCGCAGTTCGGCCTGGCCGAGCAGGTGGGTGGTACGCAGCGTGAGCGGCAGGTGCAGGCTGACCAGGTCAGCTTCGTCGAGCAGCGCATCGAGGGTCTCGCACCGGCCCGTGCCCAGGCTTTTCTCCCAACCGCTGTCGCGGTAAGGGTCGTAGAACACGACCCGGCAACCAAAGGCCAGGAATCGCCTGGCCACTGCCGCGCCTATCCGGCCCAGGCCGATCAGGCCTATGGTCAGGTCGCTGAGCCGCGGCAATGGGCCGAGGTCGCGCCAATCCCAGCTACCCCCACGCACCGCCGCATCGGCGCGAGGCAGGCGGCGCAGCAGCGCCAGTGCCAGGGCAAGGGTATGGTCGGCGACTTCTTCGGTGCCGTAGTCCGGGACGTTGGCTATTGCGATCCGGTGCAGCCGGGCGGCGATCAGGTCGATGTTGTCGACCCCGACCGCTGCGCGAACGATGGCGCGGCAGCGGTTGAACCGGGCCAGGGCATGGGCAGGGAGGTCGACCAAATGCCAGCAGATCACCCCATCGCACGCCAGCGCCGAGGCGGGCAACGCCGCCACGGAGTCGGCATGCACAAGCGTAACCTCGATCCCAGGGCCGAAAACCTCGGCCTCGATGTCGGGCGCGGTCACATAGCTGTTGCGAGAGGAGTCGAGCACGAGGATCTTCGCGCCGTTCAGCTTGCCGGGCGTCACTGCGGGAACACGCATGCTTGGCCCTTCCAGTTGGTGAAATGGATGGCTTCGTTGCCCTCGGCGTCGGTCTCGATGCGGGTGGGCGGGCCACCCAGCTCCAGGGGCAGCGTGTGCTTGCCGGTCACGTGGGGGATGACGAACTCGGGCACCGCGAGGTTGGAAATGCGGCGTTTGAGTTGCCGCAGCAAACTGATCGCTTCGCTGGCCGGAGCGGCATAACGGGAATGACCGGGTGAGAACGGCATGAACTGATACAGGTAGTGAGGGGTGACTCCGCCCCGGTATAGCCCCATGCAAAGGTCCCGCAGGGTCTGCAGGTGGTTATTCACCCCCGCCAGGAACGGGATGTTGGCGAAGAGCAAGGGAACGGCGCGCTGTAATGCGCGCACGGCGGTAAAAAAGGCGTCGGTCAGCTCTCGCGGGTGCGCCACGTGCAGGCCGACCGCGGTGACCTGATGGCGGGCCAGGGTGCTGGCCAAGGCTTGGGTGATCCGGAACGGGTTGAACGTCAGCGCCCGGGTGTGCAAGCGGATGACGATGTCGGGGCGTACCGCGCGAATGCTTTGCAGCATCGCGTCCAGGCGTGCGTCGGAGAGCATCAGCGGCTCGCCGCCACTGAGAATGACCTCCTCCACCTCGGGGTGCGCCTCCAGATAATCGAGCGTCGCTTGCCACTCGCTCTTTTTCAGGCCTGGCTTTGGCGAGCGGATTTCCAGCGTGCGCAAGGCTTCGTAGCAAAACTGGCAATAGGCATGGCACACATTGGCCGCTCGCACGATCACCCGGTTGTCGTATTTGTGCTGGCAAATACCGGTGACCATTTCGTGGTCCAGCTCCCAGTTTTCGGTAGTGCCGTCGTACTCGAACGGGCTTGGGGCCGCGAACTCCGGAATCAACTGGGCCCAGAGCGGATCCTGTTCGAGGGGGCGCTGGGCGGCATCCGTTTGGATCAGCCCCAGGCTGTATGGCGTGAGCGATACCCGGCGGGTGTCCAGCGCGTTGCGCAAGGCTTCGAGGCGGCTGCTGCAGGCAAGGCCCGGAAACGCGCCCACCAGCTCCTCTAGCGTGGTTACGCTGTTTTGCTGCTGCCACTTCCAGTCGGACCAGCAGGGTAAACGGGTGACTTCGCTCATCTCGCCTCCTTGAGTGTCCAAGCGTGCCCCGCAGGGCATGGGGCGATCATAGGGGGCTGGTCCGGTCGTGGGCCTCACGGTGGCCGGGATAGACGCGCTAACTGTTAGCGCCCGTGGCCTAACACTGAGGGGTAGGGACCTTTTTCCCCGGCAAGGGGTTATGGTCGCGGCGATGGGGCGCTACAGTCCGGTGGCGTCCAGCAAGCGAAACGGCGAGGCAATGGTCCCTATAGGTAGTCGCGAGGGCCCCGCGCAGCGGGCCTTTCGAGAAATCAGCAAGGCGCTGGCGAACGGCACGGTACGGCCCGGCGAGCAGTTGCCTTCCATCCGCCAGTGGGCGGCACGCCCCGGCCTGAGCTTCCACGGCGTGGTGCGCGCCTATGAACGGCTCGAGGCCCTTGGCCTGGTCGTGGCGAACCCAGGGCGGGGGTATTTCGCGGTGGCCCAGGCGCAGCCGCCAGTGGCGCCCGTGGCGGTGCCCAAGCCTGCGCGGGTGAAGCGGCCAAGTACCGAACTGGACCCGTTCTGGGCGTTCTTCCAGGCCCCCGGCGAGTCGATGAAGCTGGGCTGTGGTTGGTTGCCAGCCGACTGGACCGATACTCACTCGCTGGCCCGGGTCATTCGCCGTACGGCCAACTTCGCCCGCAGTTCACTGGTGGAGTATGGGGACCCTGCCGGTTATCTGCCGCTGCGCGAGGCGCTGGCCCGCCACCTTTGCGGGCGTTTGGGCGTACCGGTGGCCCCGGCGAACATCCTCACCACGCTGGGCGCGACCCAGGCCCTGGACTTGCTGATCAGGCTGTTGGTCCAGCCGGGCGACCGGGTACTGGTGGACGACCCCTGTAACAGCAGCCTGGTGCAACTGCTTCGCCTGCGCGGGGCGCAGGTGTTGGGTGTGCCACGCCTGGGCGAGGGGCCTGACATCGAAGCGGTAGGCAGCCATTTGCGCGCAGGCCCGGTGCGGGCCTTCTTTATCAACGCGCGGCTACATAACCCTACCGGGACCTCGCTCGGCCCGCGGCAGGCGTGCGCCTTGCTCAAGTTGAGTGCTGACCACGGCATGCTGATCATCGAGGATGATGTTTACGGGGATTTTTCTTCCGAAGGTGGTCATCGCCTGGCCAGCCTCGAAGGCATGGCGAACGTGATTTACGTGGGCAGCTTTTCCAAGACCCTGTCGGCGAACCTGCGGGTTGGTTATGTGGTGGCGCAGGCCGAGTGCGTGGCCCGGCTCGCCGACCTGAAACTGCTCACCTGCGTGGCCGTGCCCAGCTTCTGCGAGCGATTTCTCGGCGCCATCCTGGCCGATGGTAGCTATGAGCGGCACTTGCGCCAGGTCCGCCGCCGCTTGCAAACCGCCCAGGCGCAGGCGCAACAGGCGCTGCAAGGGTGGGGCTGGGAGCTCTATCACCTCCCGTGCGAAGGCATGTTCCTCTGGGTTCGGCATTCCCGCTTGCCGACCACGGCGGCGTTTATCGAAGCGGCGGCGCAGCAGCGCGTGCTGTTGGCTCCCGGCAGGCTGTTCAGTGCAAGCGGGGCAGATACACCCTGGCTGCGGATCAACGTGGCCCATTTCGACCCCGTTCGGGCCCGAGCGCTGTTTGGCCTGGCGGGATGTTCGTCGCAATCCAGCGCTAAAACGCACAAGCTGGTTTAACCTTCCAGACACGCCAGCGGGCCCGGCCGCCCCAGGCTGTCATGGAGGTGGTGATGGATGAGACCCAAGCTTGTGAGGCGCTATCGGCCCTCTGCCAGCGGCTCGCCAGGGAACCGGTGCTCGCCCTGACCGGTGCCGGCATCAGTACGGCGTCGGGTATTCCCGATTACCGCGACACCGAAGGCGTTCGGCGTGGCAACGCCCCGATGATGCATCAGGAATTCGTCAATTCACTTTCTGCGCGCAAACGGTACTGGGCACGGGCGATGGTCGGTTGGCACGGGGTCGACGATGCGCTCCCGAACCCGGCTCACCAGGCGTTGGCACGGCTGCAGGCGGCTGGGCTGATCACGTCAGTGATCACGCAGAACGTCGATGGCCTGCACGAGCGTGCCGGCAGCACCGAGGTCATCGAGCTGCACGGCAATCTGCACCGAGTGGTGTGCCTGGATTGCGCTAAAACGCTGCCGCGCGCCACCATGCAAGCCGCCCTGGAAGCGGCCAACCCGTCTTTGCAGGAGGTACGCGCGGTGCTGGCACCCGATGGCGACGCCCATTTGGCGGCGACCTTCCTCGAGCAGTTCAACCTGCCGCGCTGCCCGGTGTGCGGCGGCGACCGGCTCAAGCCGGATGTGGTGTTCTTCGGTGACGGGGTTGCTCCGCCCACTGCCCGCGCCGCCTGGGAGGCGACCGAGCGGGCCGCCGCGATGCTGGTGGTGGGATCGTCACTGATGGCCTATTCGAGTTATCGTTTGTGTCTGGAAATGTCTCGCCAGGGCAAGCCTCTGTTGGCCATCAACCTGGGGCGAACCCGGGCTGACGCCTTGCTCGCCCTGAAGGTGCGCCAGCCCTGCGAGGGCGCCTTGCCCTGGCTCGCCGATCAGCTGGGCGTCGCCTGAGCTTCCCGGAGCCGCGGCTCGGCTTCGATAGGAATGACCCCATCCTTCATCCCCAGCAGAACCGCCACCTTATGGGCCTCGCCGCGTCGCCCCTTCTTGCGGCCAGACAACACCTGGTAGGTGGTTGCGGCGTCGACGCCATGCTCCCGAGCGAATTGTTGAACCGATTTCCCCTGACGATCCAGCCAAGCTCTTGCTTGTGCGGCAGTCCGTATACCGTGCATAGTTCAAGTCCGTTTCGTTTGATTTAACAGTGTTGGAGTCAACACCCCTTTGGGTGTTTCGGGAAGGATTATACATTCAAATGACTGGAATTGGTTCTCGCATCCGCGAGGAGCGCGAGCGCATGAAACTGACCCAGCGGGCTTTTGGGGAGATTGGCGGGGTGGAACCCAATGCCCAGGGCAAATATGAAAGCGGCGAGCGCTGGCCCAAGGCAGACTATCTCGCCGCGGTAGCGCAAAAGGGTGTCGACGTGCTGTATGTATTGACCGGCGAGCGCATGGCACAGCCCGCCGATCAGCTCGGCGCGGACGAGGCCCAGCTACTGGCCAGCTATCGGGCATTGCCTCAGGCCGCTCGCCAGGCCTTTGCCGGCATGGCCGACGCGGTGGCGGCCATCGCCCCGGTGAAGATGCCCGACGGCAAGCGCCGCCGTTAAATGCTGGCCGCTGTTTTCGTTTAACCCTAGGTTCGTGCCACCGAACTTTGTTAATGTACCGTCCTGAATGTAAAGCGTAACGAGAGGTGTCTGCTTGATTAGGGTGCTAGTGGTCGACGATCACGATCTGGTACGCACAGGCATTACTCGAATGCTGTCTGATATCGACGGGCTTCAAGTGGTTGGCCAGGCGGAATCCGGGGAAGAAGCGCTAAAGGCGGCGCGGGATCTCAAGCCCGACGTAGTCCTGATGGACGTGAAAATGCCCGGCATCGGAGGCCTGGAGGCCACCCGCAAGATGCTGCGCAGCCATCCGGACGTAAAAGTGGTGGTGGTGACGGTTTGCGAGGAGGACCCGTTCCCCACGCGCCTGTTGCAGGCCGGGGCAGCGGGCTACCTGACCAAGGGCGCCGGGTTGACCGAAATGGTCCAGGCCATACGGCTGGTGTTCGCCGGGCAGCGGTACATCAGCCCGCAGATTGCCCAGCAGCTGGCGCTCAAGTCCTTCCAGCCGCAAACCACGGCGTCCCCCTTCGATCTGTTGTCCGAGCGGGAAATCCAGATCGCGCTCATGATCGTTGGCTGCCAGAAGGTGCAGAATATTTCCGATCGGCTTTGCCTGTCGCCCAAGACGGTCAATACCTACCGGTATCGCATCTTCGAAAAGCTTTCCATCACCAGTGACGTCGAGCTGACCTTACTGGCCGTTCGCCACGGCATGGTTGACGCTAACGCGTAAAAATGACCCAGATTTTCGATCCGGCCGCCTTTCTCGCGACCTGCAGCGGCCACCCCGGCGTCTATCGGATGTTCGACGAGGGCGGCCGCCTGTTGTACGTGGGCAAGGCCCGCAACCTGAAAAAACGCCTTGCCAGCTACTTTCGCAAAACCGGCCTGGCGCCGAAGACGGCTGCCCTGGTAGGGCATATCGCCCAGGTCGAAACCACCATCACGGGCAACGAAACCGAGGCCCTGCTGCTCGAGCAGACCCTGATCAAAGAGTGGCGGCCGCCGTACAACATCCTGTTGCGCGACGACAAATCCTACCCGTATGTGTACCTCTCGGACGCCGAGTTTCCCCGGTTGAGCATTCATCGCGGGGCGAAGAAGGGCAAAGGCCGGTATTTCGGCCCTTATCCCAGCGCGGGTGCCATCCGTGAGAGCCTGAGCCTGTTGCAGAAAACCTTCCAGGTGCGCCAGTGCGAGGATAGTTATTTCAAGAACCGTACCCGGCCGTGCCTGCAGTATCAGATCAAGCGCTGCAAGGCGCCCTGCGTGCGCGCGGTGGAAACCCCTGAATACGCCGAAGACGTGCGCCATTCGATCATGTTCCTGGAAGGGCGCAGCCATCAGCTCACCAACGAGCTGTCGCAGACCATGGAGCGCGCGGCCATGGACCTGGACTTCGAGAAAGCGGCGGAGCTGCGCGACCAGATCGGTGTGCTGCGGCGGGTCCAGGACCAGCAGAGCATGGAAGGCGGCACCGGCGACGTGGACGTCATTGCCGCCTTCGTCAATCCAGGCGGCGCCTGCGTTCACCTGATCAGCGTGCGCGGCGGTCGGGTATTGGGTAGTAAGAATTTCTTTCCACAGGTAGGTATCGAGGAAGAACTCGACGAGGTCATGTCGGCGTTTCTGTCCCAGTACTACCTGGGTAGCTCCGAGCGCGAGCTGCCGACGGAGATCATTGTCAACACCTTGCCCGAGGACATCGAAGCGCTGGTGGATGCGGTAGACACCTTGCGTGGGCGGGAGCTTGCGGTCAGCCATCGCGTTCGCGGCACGCGCGCGCGCTGGCAACAGCTGGCGGTGACTAACGCCGAGCAGGCGCTGGCTGCGCGCTTGGCCAACCGCCAGCATGTGACGGCTCGTTTCGACGCCCTTGCCGACGTGCTTGGCCTGGACGAGCCACCCCAGCGGCTGGAGTGCTATGACATCAGCCATTCCAGCGGCGAGGCGACGGTCGCCTCCTGTGTGGTGTTTGGCCCCGAAGGGCCGATCAAGTCCGATTACCGCCGCTATAACATCGAAGGGGTAACCGCCGGCGACGACTATGCCGCCATGCATCAGGCGCTGACCCGCCGTTTCGGCAAGATCAAGAACGGCGAGGGCAAGCTGCCGGACGTGCTGCTGGTGGACGGCGGCAAGGGGCAACTGAACATGGCCCGCGAGGTGCTGCAAACCCTCGAGGTGCCGGAGCTGATCCTGATCGGCGTGGCCAAGGGGGTGACCCGCAAGGCCGGTTTCGAAACCCTGTACCTCAACGACGCCAGCAACGAGTTCACCCTCAAGGCAGACTCGCCCGCGTTGCACCTGATTCAGCAGATTCGCGACGAGGCGCACCGTTTCGCCATCACCGGGCACCGTGCGCGGCGCGGCAAGGCGCGGAAAACCTCCACGCTCGAGGGGATCGACGGGGTAGGGCCGAAGCGCCGCCGCGACCTGCTCAAGCACTTTGGTGGCCTGCAGGAACTCGCCAGGGCGAGCGTCGACGAAATCGCCAAGGCGCCCGGGATCAGCAAAAAGCTGGCCGAGTCGATTTATGCGAACCTGCACAGCGAGTAGAATGGCCGTTCAACCTGCTGCCAGTCGTGCCGATGAATATTCCTAATATCCTTACCGTCCTACGCGTCGCGCTGATTCCGATCTTCATCCTGCTGTTTTATCTTCCCTATCACTGGAGCTATCTGGCGGCCAGCAGCGTATTTGCCGTGGCGGCCGCAACGGACTGGCTGGATGGCTACCTGGCGCGGCGCCTGGAGCAGAGCACTCCCTTCGGCGCCTTCCTGGACCCGGTTGCCGACAAGCTGATGGTGGCGGTCGCGCTGGTGCTGCTGGTGCAGGCTCACGCCAACATGTGGCTGACCCTCCCCGCCGCAGTGATCATCGGCCGCGAAATCGTGGTCTCCGCGTTGCGGGAATGGATGGCCGAACTCGGCGCTCGGGCGCAAGTGGCCGTCTCCAGCCTGGGTAAGTGGAAAACCGCCGCCCAGATGGTTGCGCTGATCATCCTGCTGGGCAATCCACCGGCCCTTACTTTCATCGTGCTGGTTGGCTACGCCTTGTTGCTGATCTCTGCGGCGCTTACCCTCTGGTCGATGGTCAATTACCTGCGCGCCGCGCTACCTCACCTGAGCACTAATGTTAAAAAATAAAAGGTTTTTTGAATCAAAGGCTTGACGAGCCTTGCCGATTAGATAGAATGGCGCCCGTCAACACGACGCGGGAATAGCTCAGTTGGTAGAGCACGACCTTGCCAAGGTCGGGGTCGCGAGTTCGAGTCTCGTTTCCCGCTCCAGTTTTAACACTGGGCAGTTGTTTGCCAGGTGTTTTGAGGCCGAGTAGCAAAGTGGTTATGCTGCGGATTGCAAATCCGCCTACGCCGGTTCGATTCCGACCTCGGCCTCCATTATTGAAGCCCCGTAAATCAGCGATTTACGGGGCTTTTCTTATTCAGGCTTGCGAGAAATCATTTCCGCAATTCGAAAGCGGTTCCGCATCCCCCTCGTTATCAGAAGCCCCACGGATCAATGGTCTGCGGTTTTTTTGTTTTCCTGATCGGCGCAAGGCGCCTGTGCAGCCCATGGGCATAGGCGGTGCTATTTGCCCCCAACGGTACTGGGCGATGGCGGGGCACGACGCAAGGGGAGTTTGCGTTTAAAGGTGCGATGGGTGGAATGCCTGCGGCTCACCTATCCGGCGCCAAATCCACCGGCAATACCAACTGCTCCCCTTGGTTTCGCGCGTTTCCAACCGCTCCGCCCACTGGGAACCAGGTAAACGCCTCGCTGGCCGTGCCCAACTCTCCGGCAATCACCTCGGCTCGTTGCTGGGTGGTCGCGGGGTTCACCCATTCCCGAGCCAGGTCAGGATCGAGCACGATCGGACGCCGGTCATGGATGTCGAGTAGGCCGCCCATGGCATCGGCCGTCAGGATCACGAATCCTTCACCTTCGAGGCCGATCCCGGCGAAGAACATCGGCTCTCCGGACTTCAAGCGGATGAAATAAGGCTGCTTACGTTTCGGCGACGCGGGCTCCACCACCCACTCATACCAGCCTGCCGCAGGCACCAGCAGCCGGTTTGGCCAGGCATCGCGAAAGAAACCGCCAGAAGATACCGTCTCCACCCGCGCGTTGATCGCAGGTGGCCGTTTGCCCTGGGCCCAAAACGGCTGCCATCCCCATTCCAACGCCGAAATCAGTATTCCCTCGCCAGTGCCTCGGAAGACGTTAACCATCGCCGTTGGGGCGATGTTGTAGCGCTCCAGAGGCACGCCATCGTAGCCGCTGGCGGGCGTGACCCCGAGCCAGTCGACATAATCCGCCAGGCTTCGATCTTGTACAAACCTTCCACACACGGCTGCCACCTACCGTTTTGCCAGCATTGCCTTATTGACCATCGACTCGCCAAAAAGGTTAACAATGTGTAAATGCAGGTAGGCAGTGTTGCCCCTATGTTTACCCTCCTAGGCCACTGTTTGCGGGTTCTGCTCGTTTGCCGGCGTATGCCTTTCGCGGGCCGGCTGCTTTTCCCTCCCTGGCGACCGACCATCTCGAGCCACCTCGAGCAAGCCGGTTCCTTGGACGAGTTGTTCAAGTTACGCCTGCCGCACATCTATCTGGTGCGCATCGAGGGCGGCAGGTCGGTGCGGGCATCTTCAGCGCGGACCTGGTGATCACGGACCGCGGGCCGGAACTGGCTCATGGGCGAATCGTGATCGCGACCAAATGGCGAGCCGGTGGGCAGGCGGCTGCACCGGCGGGCAGGAACCTCGCATTGCCCTGCGAGAACCGCCGGTTCCTGCCGCGCTATGTCTTCGATGGCGATGAGTTGCGGTTCCGGGGCGTGGTGGCGCTCAGTGCGCGCAGCCATGACCCAAAAAGCTTGAGCCCATCTTCGCACTGATCGATTGGAACGGCTCTACGCCAGCCGCGGGCGGGTATTCCGCTCGCAGCTGGCGCATACGCGTATGGTGGCGCTGAGCAACAACGATCTGAGTGGAAGCCGACTGTTAGTAACACTCAACGTTCGGCCTCAGGTCAGCATGAGCGATTCGACCAGCGGCAACCGGGTCGGGATGCGGCCTGTCACTACCGGCTACCGACGATCCCATAGCGGCCCCTTAGCATTGGGATTGCCCAGAAGCGGCCAGACTATTCACCTTGTGAAAGCGGACACACCTTTTACAACCTAGGCGCTCGCTCAACGCGAACGCTCCAGAGTGAGCTAAGGGGCCCTACGCCCCCAGCAATGTCAGCTCATGACTGGCGTCGGCGAATACAAACTGGTTCGTGCTCAGGTCGTTACTGTGGTCACCGCTTAAGGCAATTTCGAAGCGTTGGCCGCTACGGGTGGGGGTGAAATCCTTGACATAGGTGCGGTCGGCCGCGGCACTGTAGCTGACCTTGAGCGTGCCGTCGTGACCGTTGCCAAGGCCGGTGTAACCCAGGGCCGAGACATCGATCAGGTCCCGATCGGCGGAGAAGTCGGTGATCAGGTCGCTGGCGCCGCGCAGGCTGTCGGTGCTGCTGGTAAAGCGGAAGGTATCCGCGCCCGAGCCTCCGGTGAGCTGGTCCACTCCCGCGCCCCCCGTGAGCCTATCGTCCCCGGCACCGCCGCTAAGCAGGTCATTGCCGGTGCCGCCGGCCAAGGTATCGTTGCCGCTGCCGCCGTCCAGCGAATCGGCACCGGCATCACCGGCCAGGGTATCGTTACCCGCCTCGCCGCGCAGGGTGTCGTTGCCCGCCAGGCCGTTGATGCGGTCGTCGCTGAAATACCCGACGATAAGGTCGCCTCCGGTGGTCGGCGGGTCGAGGTAATAATCGTCGTAGCTGGCAGGTTGCTCATTGAAATGGGTGGCTACTGGATCGCCAAAGCGGATAGCCGAATCATTGATATAACTCACGTGTTCGAGCAGCAGCTTGAAGTAATTGCCATGGGCGTCGGGGTCCAGCGACTGCGGCAGCATGTTGCCCGTGGCGCCCAGTTGCGTGGCCTGGAGGGGGCCCTCATGCCCGGTGCCCAGCGAAGTGAAGCCCAGCGCTGAAAGGTCCAGCACGTCCTGGCGATAGTCGAAATCCGTGACCGTGTCAATGAAAATCCACGCCACGCGTATCGTTGGCGTAGCTGTCGCGCAGTGCGCTGATCACGAAGGGTGTCCGAACCCGCGCCACCGGTGGTCGGCACCGGCGCCGCCAATCAGGTAGTCGTCGCCGCCGGCGGCGGTCAGGGTGTCGGCCCCACCATGCATCGCCGGCGTGGCCTGGATGAGTGTAAGAGAATCGATACAAAGTAGTTCAGGTTGCCCGGTTCGGGGACTTTTTTGGATCCCCGGAGCAACTTGAGCCCCAACCGCGCGGCTGACTCTTCGCGAGTTCTTCCCGATCGGCGTCTGGGAAGGTAGAAAGCGCAGGTGCTTTTAAGCACTTCCATAGCCCGTCTTGCACCGCCTCGTTTGAAGGCTGGCCCAGCTTCTGGGTATTGATCCAGCAATCCTTCTTGATCACGCAGCCCCCCAGCATCGGAGTGGCTGATGGCGCTGCTGGACGAGATCAACGCCCAATGGGGTAGGGGACGGTGGGCACGGCGTAGATGCCGCTCGAGCCGGAGTGGGGCATGCGCAGGGAGGCAATGAGCCAGAGTTATACGACTGGCCTGGGCCCCTTGATGTCTACCGGGACGGCGGGCGACGACGTATTAACGGTACCTACTGGGCTGATCATTTATTCGGCGGCGCCGGGAACGACACCCTGGATGGCAAGAGCGGCAGCGACACATTGGTAGGCGGCGCTGGAGTAGATACCCTCACAGGCGGCGAAGTCTACGGATACGGGGTGAAATTCGTGTTCATGGCGCCGCTGACTTCATCACAAGTTTTGATGTGGCCCATGACAAGATCGGTATATCGGCCCTCGGTTATACCGGGCTCGGCGATGGCACGGATGGGACTTTGAAGTTGGTGTATGACAAAGACCTGCACCGTACCTATCTCAAGGACTACGACCTGAACGCTGATGGCCAGCGCTTCGAGATCGGCTTGCAAGGTGCGTTCACCAAGACCTTCACTGCCGATAACCTTGTCGTTGCGAGCACAGGTTCAGCAGCTGAGCATTCATCCGATGCGGCAATCGAAACAATAGGTGTTGCGCCGAATGATGCCCACCTCGTGGGGTGAGTATTAATACAGCGGCAGGATTTCGAAGCTGCACGAACAGCGAAGTTTCGGCCGAAAGCTCCATGCCCCAGTGCTTTCAGAAATCGGCAGCAAGCCTTGGCCGCGGCCTGCTACACCGCTGTGGTGATTCAGGTCGCGGCCAAGGTTGGCTTGTTCGTGTATGCCTGCATCTAAATGACCGGCTTCAAGGCACACCCGTTACGTCTCAAACGTGCGAAACACTCGCGTCGCCATGCCCTAGCAGGTCAACCGTTACGTCCTGATGAGCGAAGGCGACGTTGAAGCGTGAATCCGAGAGCGCCGCGACCTGGTCGCCGGGGAAGGTTACCTGGAATGAACGCCCTTGATTGTCAACGGTGAAGTTGCGCAAAAACGTTTTATCCAGCGCGGCGTCATAGCTCAGGTTAAGTGTATCTCCGTTACCATCGCCCAAGCCGATAAACCCTAGCGCTCGCACATCGATAGTGTCCCAGTAGTGGCTGAAATCGGTGATGAGGTCGGAGTGGTCGGCCGTGCTGGTGCGGAAACTGTCCTGTAAGCTCGTAAAGGTGAAGGTGTCGGAACCACTACCGCCCGTGAGCCGGTCGGCGCCTAGCCCCCCCGTCAGGAAATCCGTGCCGGCACTCCCGTCAAGTTGGTCGTTGCCTGCCCCTCCGTTGATCACGTCAACGCTATTGCTGCCTTTGAGCACATCAGCGCCTGCCCCACCCGTGAGGTAGTTGGTCTGGAATATTTCGCTGTCCACCACGCTGGTGCCAGAGGGAAAGGCGAAGTCAATGCCGCCCAGTTTCAATCCCGCTACCTGATCGCCGCTCAGGGCTACTTCAAAGTGCCCGCCTTGAGCATTGTGCTCACGCGAATACAGCCGGGTCAGGTCATGCGCGCTGTCGTAGGCGAGTGCCAGCGAAGTCCCTGACCCATCGCCCAGGCCCGTGAAGCCCAGCGCGCTGACGTCAAGGCGATCCGAGCCATTGATGTCGAAATCGATGATCAGGTCGCGCCCCGAAGTGCTGCCCGTGCCGGTGACCACGCTGTCGCCCAGGGCTTTGAACACGAACGTGTCGGCGCCATTGCCGCCGCTTAGCCGATCGCCGCCCGCCCCACCATCAATACGGTCGTCGCTGCCCAGGCCGTACAGGTGATCGCGCCCTGCGCCACCTATCAGCGTCTCTTCACCGTGGGTAGTGCCCTTGAGGGTATCCGCCCCCTCCGTGCCGGCGATCAATGTTTGGAAGTGCGATGCGTTGAGTTGGCCGCGATAGTCGCCCAGCAATTTGACCTCGAAGCGGCGGCCTTGGTCATCCACATCGTAGCTCTTGAGGTAGGTTATGTAGGCTTCGGCATTGTAGATCAGCGCCAAGGTGCCATTGTGGCCATCACCCAAACCTGTGATACCCAACTGCGCGAAATCGAACTTATCGTTGTGCGTATCGAAGTTAACGACGAGGTCGGCATGGCCCTTGGTCGCGGTGCGATAGCTGTCTTCCAAGGTGTCGTAACGCAGGACCGTCGTGGCAGCGTCGAACGCGTAAGAGCCATAGAGCTCATCGGCCCCGCGACCTCCGATCAGCACTTGTTGGCCATTTGCGGCGAGGAGAACATCATCGCCGTCGCCGCCATAGATCACCCTGTCCGTGGCGTCGCCCTCGTCGTAGTTGATGTGGTCGTTGCCAGCGGTGCCATGGGTATAAATCACGGAAACGTTAGCCAATTGTGCGCTATTGGGGCCAACAAATACCGGGGGGGTTAGGCGCGCGCTCATTTGGTTAGCTTCCACCAGCGTGCCGTCGCTTCGACCGGTTTCAAGGATCGTTGGCGGCCCTCCCGCCGTTCCATAGAACTCGTTGCCGCGAATCAAGGTATTAGTACTGTCGTGCAGGATCACCTCCGGCGAAGCGTTATTCATGGAGAAGTAACTGCTGAGCAATTGCGTCCCATGAGCGTCCACCGCTTCCATCGAAGCGCCCCCTAGGTGGCTGCTAAGACTGATGTACTCCAGGTGTGCGTCACGCGTACCTTCCAGGCGGAGGTTATTCTGGCCGCTCGTGGTTATGTCCGCGCCGATCAAGGTCGCCGTGACACCATCGACCCCACCCCGAAGCAACACACCATTGCCGTCGTTCGACCAACAGGTAATGTCCTGGATGGTCAGCGCGCCCGTGACCGCCAAGCCATTGCCATGGTTGTCACGAAAGAAGACATCGGTAATTCGGCTATCGACCAGGCCGGAAGCGATAATGCCATCCGATCCATTGTTCCGAACAAAGCCGCCGGAGACGTCTACCTGGCCACCATTGCCTCTTAAGTCGATACCGTATCCTGAGGCTTGAGTGACGTTTACGTGGTCCAGGGTCACATCATGGCTGCTGCCATTCACCCAGCCGCTGGTCTCGCCAGTAGTGTGGCTGCTGTTGCCGTCCAACGTCAGGAAGCGAGCACCCGTGTGGTCGCCCACGCTGCGCACCAGGGCATCCGTGGAAGCTGCGCCATCGGCCAGTTTCAGCGTGGTCGTGGAGGCGTCATTACCGGGGCCTGCCAGTATTACATTGTCCTTGAGCAGCAATGCCGCGCCACCCTGGGTTGCACTGATGATGTAAGTGCCCGCGGCAAGGTGCACGGTGCCTCCGCCTGCGGCCGCGGCGGCATCGATAGCCGCCTGTAGCGCCTGGGTGTCATTGGAATGACCGTCACCCAAGGCCCCGAAGTCCGTTGCGTTGAAGTCTTTCATGTGTAGCCCCGTAGGGTAAGCGAATGAGCCTTGTTGGACCCGGGGCGTGGAGAATGGATCCTAAAATTTATTGGCAGCAAGATGCCGGGCATTGCTCATGAATGTTGGCGCTAGCGCCCTATACGCTGGTCGGCTTGACGAGGCAGGCGGCAGGGCAACTTCACAAAGCAGGGTGAGAGCGGGAAACGACCGCCCCAAATCTCATAGGCCTCGGCGGCCTTTACCTGGTCGACCTGCTTGAGCAGACCTGTACCCAGGCCGGTTGGGCGCGCCGCGGTGGAATGCAACGTTGGGCGTCAGAAAGGCCAGGGCCAACGCCGTTAGCCTAGGGCGGTTATAACGCTCTCGGTCGAGTTGGTGTGTATGAGTGGCCTGACCAAGACGGCGAGGCGGCCGGCGGGAGGTGCCGGGCGATAGGAATTGCGGCAAAACATCAGGATTGCGGCAATTCGCTAGGGGCATTCTTGACTGGCTGAGTAGCCAAAAACCCCTATGAATGCTGTGGTGCCCGAACCCGGGGTCGAACCGGGACGCCCAGGGGGCGAGGGATTTTAAGTCCCTTGCGTCTACCAATTTCGCCATTCGGGCGGTAGCGCTGCAGTGCAAAGCTCGCTGATAAGCCCTTGAAGCAAAAGCACAATCGGCGAAAGGCCACGAATATATACACCCACTGCTCGCTAGGCAAGGGCAAAAGGCGCGATGTTTAGCTCGTGCAGGGGCCGCGGCGCGGGCGAGGGGACTGAACCGCTGCCTTCAAACCGTGGTCGCAATTGCAGTAACCGACCACGGGAGAGCCCTCATGAAGCAATACCCTACGCCGCCTTTTCCCAAGCAGCCTCAGGCCGTTCCGGGAAGCCAGGCCAAGATGGACCCCACCCCCGACTGCGGCGAAACCAGCTACAAAGGGTCCGGCCGCTTGCAAGGCAAGGTCGCGCTGATCACCGGGGCCGATAGTGGCATCGGCCGCGCGGTCGCCATTGCCTATGCCCGGGAGGGCGCTGATGTGGTGCTCGCCTACTTGAATGAGCACGAGGACGCCAACGACACGGCCTCTTATGTCGAGGCTGCTGGGCGCAAATGCGTGCTGGTACCGGGGGACCTTTCCAAAAGGGAAACCTGCCTCGAGCTGGTGAAGAAGGCCGTGGCCGAATTCGGCCGGATTGACATACTGGTCAATAACGCCGCATTCCAGATGACCCACCAGAGCCTTGAAGACATTCCCGACGATGAGTGGGTCCACACCTTCGATGTGAACATCACTGCGATTTTCCGCATTTGCCAGGCTGCTGTGCCGCATATGAAGCCGGGCTCCTCGATCATCAACACCTCCTCGGTGAACTCGGACAACCCCACTCCGCAGCTGCTGGCGTACGCCACCACCAAGGGCGCGATCGCCAACTTCAGCGCGGGCCTGGCGCAAATGCTCGGGCCGAAGAACATCCGGGTGAACAGCGTGGCGCCGGGGCCGATCTGGACGCCGTTGATCGTCGCCACCATGCCGGAGGACCAGGTCGCCGAGTTCGGCTCGCAGACGCCGCTAGGGCGGCCAGGGCAGCCGGTGGAGGTGGCACCGATCTACGTGCTGCTCGGCTCGGACGAGTCCAGTTACATTTCCGGCACCCGCTATGGGGTGACCGGCGGCAAGCCCATTTTGTAGGTGCGCACATGGCCGCGGTGCTGAGCTTCGGGATCAATCGGGACGGCCGGGACTTCGTCGTTGGCGACGTTCACGGCTGCTTCGACCGCTTGCAGGCACTGCTGGCCAAGGTGGGTTTCGACTATGGCCATGATCGGCTGTTTTGTGTCGGCGACCTTATCGATCACGGCCCGTTGTCCCACGAGGTGCTGGATTGGCTGGGCGAACCCTGGATGTTCTCGGTGCGAGGCAATCATGAGCAGCAACTGGTGGAAGCCTTTACCCGCAACGAAGCGGACTGGGGGCTGCTAAGCGAGCATTTCGCCTGGCTGCTCGGCCGGCCGGTGCACCAGCAGTTTGAATTCGCCTTGCAGCTGGCCGCGCTTCCCTTGGCGATAGAAATTTCCACTGCCGCGGGCGTGGCGGCGATCGTCCATTCCGGTTGTGTAGGGGGCGATTGGTGGACGTTCCGCGAAGCGCTGCGCCGGGGCGACGCCGCTGCGGTGCGTTCGGCGCTGTACCAGCGTGCACCGCAGCGGGCGGCATCGGTGGCGGGGTTACAGGCGCTGCTGGTAGGGCACACGCCAGTCAAGCGGGTGCGTCATCTAGGCAATATCTGGTATCTGGACACGGCGGCGGCCAAGGGTGGGCAGCTGAGCGCGGCGTGCCTGGCCGACGGCAGCGTGCACAGCGTACCGGGCCGGCACTAGGCCGCTCAGGGTACCTCTCGAAAACCCACATCCGTCACCCCGCACTGTTCAGCGAACAGCCGCACCGCTCGGGCGCTGTTGCGAATGGCCGCTACCCCATACAGCTGGACGGTGCCCGCATGCAGAGAAGCGTAGTACCAGGCATCCGCGCTGGACATGCGCGAATCCCGCTGCGCAAAGCTGCGCACCTGGCCCTTGTAGTGATAACGGATCACGTAATGCTTATGCAGTGCCATTATTTTGCCTCTTCCTTGATCGTCGGTTCGACCGGCGCTGTATCCATGAGTTCCTAGGGCCAAGAGCCTAGCTCATCCGATGGTTTTTACTACCTGCCGATATGCCACGGCGCCGGGATGTCCCGCCGCTTCGGGCGCCTCGACGGCATGGTCGGCTTGCGGCACTCTAGGGCGCCCATCACCGCGTTCGGTCAACCGCTATGTCGCTCAATAACCTCGCGCGCCGCCTGGACCTGGTCACCCTGCAAGTCTTCGTGGCCGTGCACGAGGAGGGCACCCTGACCCGCGCCGCCGCGCGCGAGGCCATCGCCGTCTCGGCCGCCAGCAAGCGCCTGCAGGAACTCGAGGATGCCCTGGGCGTGGTGCTGTTCGCCCGCCAGGCGCGGGGCATGAGCCTGACCCCGGCCGGCGAGACCTTGCTCCATCACGCCCGGCGCATGCTCTACGACGTGCAGAAGATCGGCCTGGAGATCGGCGAGCACGTGGAAGGCATGCGCGGCCACGTGCGCATGCTTGCCAACCTGTCAGCGATCATCGAATTTCTCCCGGAAGACCTCAGCCGGTTCATCGCCGCGCACGCGCGGGTGAAGATCGATCTCGAGGAGCGCCCCAGCGACGGCGTGGTCCAGGGGGTGCTCGATGGCCGGGCGGACCTGGGCATCTGCTCGGTGGACTGCGACGTGCGGGGGCTGACCGCCGTCACCTACAAACGCGATCAGCTGGTGCTGGTGATGCCGTCCGACCACCCGTTGCGGGAACAGGCCACGGTGGCGTTCGCCGCCACCCTTGGCGAGGACTACATCGGCTTGCACTCGCAAAGCTCCATTTACCGCCGGACCCAAGCCGCGGCGCGCAGTGCCGGGCAGGTGTTGCGCTTGCGTATCCACGTGCCCAGCTTCGACGCCGTTTGCCGCATGGTCCAGGCGCGCATGGGCATTGGTGTGCTGCCACGGCGGGCTTATGAACTGTTCGGCCAACCGCTGGGGCTGAGCGCGGTGCTGCTCAGCGATGCCTGGGCGCAGCGGGAACTGCTGGTGGTCACACGCGGGCTGGACACCTTGTCCCCGGTGAGCCAGCTGTTCTATGACCACCTCATGGCGGGGTGAGCGTTCGCCATCGGCGAAGGGTCATCGCGAAAGTACGGCTGGCTTGCCCGCGCGCTCGGGCCTAGGCTGCGGGAAAGTCCAAGAACAATGAGGAACAGCGCCCATGTCCGCCCCCCTCGAAGGGATCCGCGTGTTGGAAATCGGCACGTTGATTGCCGCTCCGTTCGCCGCACGCCTGTTCGCCGAATTCGGCGCCAACGTGATCAAGATCGAATCCGTCGGCCAAGGTGACCCGCTTCGCAAGTGGCGAAAACTCCATGAGGGTACTTCCCTGTGGTGGTATTTGCAGTCGCGCAACAAGCAGTCCCTGGCGCTGAACCTGAAGGCCGCCGAGGGCATCGACATCATCAAGCGCCTGGTTGCCGACACCGACGTACTAATCGAAAACCTGCGCCCCGGCGCCCTGGAAAAACTCGGGCTGGGCTGGGACGTGCTGCAGGCCATCAACCCTAAGCTGACCTTGGTGCGCATTTCCGGCTACGGCCAAACGGGCCCGTACCGGGACCGCCCCGGGTTCGGCGCCATCGGCGAGGCCATGGGTGGCTTGCGCTATACCACCGGCCACCCGGGCTCGGCCCCGGCGCGGGTGGGCGTGAGCATCGGCGATTCGCTGGCTTCGCTGCACGCGGTGATCGGCGCGCTGATGTCGCTGCTGCGGGTAAAGACAGGGCAGGGCGGCGGCCAGATCGTCGATGTGTCCCTGGCGGAAAGCGTGTTCAACCTGATGGAAAGCCTGATTCCCGAATACGACCTGCTTGGCCATGTGCGTGAGCGCAGCGGCGGGGCGTTGCCGGGGATCGCGCCGTCGAACACCTACCGTACCGCCGACGGCGCCTATGTGGTGATCGCCGGCAACAGTGACCCGATTTTCAAGCGCCTGATGCAGGCCATCGAGCGGCCGGACCTGGCCGACGATCCGGCTTTCGCCCACAACGACGGGCGCGCCGCACAGAGCGCGATGCTCGATGGCGCCATCGAAACCTGGACCCGCCACCATTCTATAGAGCAGGTATTGGCCACCCTGCAGGCCGCGCAAGTGCCGGCAGGCCGCATCTATTCAGTGGCCGATATCGTCGCCGACCCCCATTACCAGGCCCGCGAGATGCTGTTGGACGCCACCCTGCCGGACGGCACCGCGGTGAAGATGCCAGGCATCGTGCCGAAGCTGTCCCACACCCCTGGTGAAGTGAAATGGCAAGGGCCCAGCCTTGGCGAGCACACCGACCGGGTGCTGCGCGAAGCCGGCCTGGATGACGCCGCCATTGCCCGCCTGCGGGCCGAAGGGGTGGTGCAATGATCCGCGATTACAGTGCGCGGCTGATCGTGCAGGAGGTTTCCCCGCGCGACGGCCTGCAGATCGAGCCGACCTGGGTTCCTACCCAAGACAAGATCGCCCTGGTTAACGGCCTTTCCCAAGCGGGCTTCAGCCGCATCGAGGCGGGGTCGTTCGTTTCGCCCAGGGCCATCCCGGCGCTGCGGGATGCGGACGAAGTGTTCCGCGGCATCCTGCGCCAGCCAGGGGTGGTGTATGTGGCCTTGGTGCCCAACCTCAAAGGGGCGCAGCGAGCGGTGGCCGCCGGGGCTGGCGAATTGAACCTGGTGATGTCGGCCAGCGAAACCCACAACCGCGCCAACATGCGGATGCGCAAGGCACAATCGCTGGAGGGCTTTGCCGCCATCGTCGAGGCGTTGGCCGGCGCGCCCGTGCTGCTCAACGCCACCGTAGCCACGGCCTTCGGTTGCCCGTTCGAGGGGCGTATCGACGAGGACGAAGTACTGCGTATCGTCGAGGCTTACCTGGAAATGGGCATTGCCGGGGTGACCCTGGCCGACACGACGGGCATGGCCAACCCCCGACAAGTGGCCGGGCTGGTCGAGCGGGTGCTGCGGCGGTTGCCGGCTTCTGCGCTCACCCTGCATTTTCACAACACCCGCGGCCTGGGCCTGTGCAATGTGCTGGCAGCGTATGAGCAAGGTGCTCGGCGCTTCGATGCCGCGCTGGGCGGGCTCGGCGGTTGCCCGTTCGCCCCTGGCGCCTCGGGCAACATCTGCACCGAGGACCTGGTCAACCTGTGTGACGAGGTCGGCATTCCCACCGGCATCGACCTGCCGCACCTGCTGAACCTGTCCCGCGCCTTGCCGGGCCTGTTGGGGCACGAGGTGCCCGGGCAGCTGGCCAAGGCCGGGCGCAACCGCGACCTGCACCCGGTGCCCCCCGACCTGCCGGGCTGACCGCCTCCCGAACGAAGCTTCCGGGCTTCTGACCAGACACAACAAAAACAATCGGGCCTGCCTCGGCATGGCCTGTCTGGAGACTGCTATGTCCTCGCAATTGCTGCACACCGCTGCCGGTGAAACGAGCACGCTCACCGAAACCGCTTTGGTCCGCAAGGTCGCCTGGCGCCTGATGCCGCTGATCATGCTGTGTTATCTGTTCGCATTCTTCGACCGCATCAACATCAGCTTCGCCAAGTTCCAGTTGCAGACCGACCTGGGCTTCAGCGACACCGCCTATGGGCTAGGCGCGAGCCTGTTCGTGATCGGCTATGTGCTGTTCGAAGTGCCGAGCAACCTGATGCTCTACAAGGTCGGCGCGCGCCGCTGGATCGCCCGCATCATGATGTCCTGGGGGCTGGCCACGGCGGCCATGGTGTTCGTTAACACCGAGTGGCAGTTCTACGCCCTGCGCTTCGTGATTGGCGCCATGGAAGCGGGGTTCGCCCCGGGCATCCTTTATTACCTGACCCTGTGGTTCCCGCAGAGCCATCGCGGCCGCATCACCTCGATGCTGTTCCTGGCCTCGGCGTTTTCCGGGCTGGTGGGCGCGCCCCTGTCGGGGCTGGTGCTTGGGCATCTGGACGGGGTGATGGGCATCCGCGGCTGGCACTGGCTGTTCCTCCTGGGCGGCCTCCCATGCATCGGCCTGGGCTTGCTAGTGCTAACCCGCCTCAAGGACCGGGTGCAGGACGCGCCTTGGCTCAGCGACGAAGAAAAGGGTTACCTGAGCCTGCGCATCAGCGCCCATGAAGGGCATAAAGGCCATGGCTCGCTGTTGGCGGCGATCCGCATTCCGGGCTTTTTGACCCTGGGCTTGATTTACTTCCTGATCCAGGTGGCGTCGTACGGGTTGAATTTCTGGGCGCCGCAGCTGATCCGGAGTGCCGGCACCGAGAGCCCGACGCTGATCGGCCTGCTGACCGCGATCCCGTACGTGTGCGGCGCTATCTGCATGGTGGTGGTAGGGCGCCTGTCGGACGCTAGCGGGGAACGGCGCAAATATGCCGCCGGGCTGGTGGTGATCGGGGCGGTGGGGTTCTTCCTGGCCGGGCTGTTCGCCACTCATACGCCGCTGCTGGTCGTGTCGCTGGGCCTTCTAGGGGCAGGGGTGGTGGCGTCGATCCCGGCCTTCTGGGCGCTGCCGTCCAGGCTCCTGGCCGGCGCGGGGGCCGGGGCGGCTGGAGGGATCGCGTTGATCAACACCCTAGGGCAGCTGGGCGGCATCGTCAGCCCGATCATGGTCGGACGCATCAAGGACCTCACCGGTAGCACCACTCCAGCCTTGTACATCATTGCGCTCGCCAGCCTGGCCACAGCCGCCTTGCTGTGGTGGGGCTTGCCGCACCGGCTGAGGGAACGCGAGCTCAAAACCGAATGATGTAGCCATGCGGGAACGCCAGTCACGCTGGGCACCTGTCGGATAGCGGTGAGGAAATAGCGCCTCCCCCTGTGCAGATTTTTGTACAAGTCTGGTAATGTGTGTCCAATTATTAAGTGCGTTCCCGGGAGCATGCAGTGACCACGACGGATTCGGAACAGGCCCTTGCCGCCGCTGTTGAGCAATGTGCACGGGAACCGATCCAAATCCCAGGCAGCATTCAGCCACATGGCTTCATGCTGGTGCTGGACCCGGTGAATCACAAGGTGCTCCAGGCCAGTGAAAACACCCAGGCCTGGCTCGGAATTAGCCCGGCGGCGCTGGCCGGGCGGCCCCTGGCGGATTTCGTCGCCGCGCCCGAGGTACTGGCGCAGCGGCTGCGGACCATGCCCACCGCTGACCCTCACCCGTTTCACCTGGGCGACATGGTGTTCCAGGCGCCAGCAGCGCAGGGCACCTATGCGATGCTCGCGCACCATTGGGACTCGGTACTGATTGCAGAATTCGAACCGGCTTCCGATGTGGTCGCGGTATACGGGCAGTTGTATCCGCTGGTGCGCGCGTTCGTCGCCGAGCTGCAGGACATCCAGAGCGTCGCCCAGCTGTGTCACCGCGCCGTCGGCGAACTCAAGCGCATCACCGGTTTCGGCCGGGTAAAGGCCTATCGCTTCGACGCCGCGGGCAACGGCACGGTCCTGGCCGAAGATGCCGACCCGGGCTACCCCACTTACCTGGGCATGTGCTTTCCGGCCAGCGATATTCCACCGCAGGCGCGGGCCCTGTATTGCGCGAACCGGATTCGGGTGATCGAGGACGCAAACTATCAGCCCTCGCCATTGGTGCCCGCCCACAACCCGGCCACCGCGCAGCCGCTGGACCTGAGCTACAGCGCGCTGCGTAGCGTGTCGCCGGTGCATCTGCAATACATGCGCAACATGGGCACGCTGGCGTCCATGTCGATCTCGATCGTGGTGCGCGGCCAGCTCTGGGGCCTGGTGTCCTGCCACAACGACTCGCCTCGCGAAGTGGGTTTCCAGGTCCGCACCGCCTGCGAGCTGTTGGGCAGTGTGTTGTCCCTGCAGATCGAAGCCCGTGAAGCCCATGCCGACACCCAGCGCCTGCTCGGCTTGCGCCAGCACGTGGTGCAGCTGTTGTCGGCCATGGCCGACCGGGACAGTGTCACCGATGGCCTGCTCACCGTGCCGCGCACGTTCATGGGCTTCGCCGCGGCCACCGGCGCCGCCATCATCAGCGAGGGCCGGTGCGAAGTCGTCGGCCACACGCCGCCGCAGGCCGCCATCGAAGCGCTGGTGCATTGGCTCGGCCGCGACGGTGCCGACGATGTGTTCCATACCGACAACGTTGGCCGCGACGTGCCTGCCCGTTGTGGCATCGCCGAACATGCCGCGGGCGTGCTGGCAGTGGCCATTTCGAAAATCCACAACCACTACCTGCTGTGGTTCCGCCCCGAGCAGGCGCGGACCGTCACTTGGGCCGGGCGCCCGGAAAAAGCCGTGGCACCCGGAGGGGGGTTGAGCCCACGGCACAGCTTCGAGCAGTGGCAGGAAGTGGTGCAGGGCTACTCCAGCCCCTGGGACCCGCTGGAAGTCGACGCAGTGATCGAGCTGCGCACGGCGGTGCTCGGCATCGTATTACGCAAGGCCGAAGAGCTGGCGCTGATGGCCGGCGAATTGAAGAAGTCGAACAAGGAGCTGGAAGCCTTCTCCTATAGCGTGTCCCATGACCTGCGCGCGCCGCTGCGGCATATCGCAGGCTACGCCGAACTGCTGACCGACTTCGATGGCGACAAGCTGTCCGACCGGGGCCTGCGCTTTCTCGAGCACATCGGCGACTCGGCGCGCTTCGCCGGCACCCTGGTAGACAACCTGCTGAGCTTTTCCCAGATGGGCCGCGCCGCCTTGCGCCATTCCGACGTCAACCTCGGCGCGCTGGTGGATTCGATCCGCGAAGAAATGCTGCCCGACTACGAAGGGCGCAACGTGGTCTGGAAGGTCGCCGAACTGCCAAGCGTGATGGGCGATGCCGCCTTCCTGCACCTGGCGTTGCGCAACCTGCTGTCCAACGCGCTCAAGTACAGCCGCGAGCGGGACCCGGCGGTGATCGAGGTAGGCTCGTTGCGCCGGGAGCAGGCGGGCGAAACCGTAGTATTCGTGAAAGACAACGGCGTGGGCTTCGACATGGCCTACGCCGGCAAGCTGTTTGGGGTGTTCCAGCGCTTGCACCGCATGGAAGAGTTCGAAGGCACCGGCATTGGCTTGGCCAGCGTGCGCAGGATCATCGAGCGTCACCAGGGACGGGTTTGGGCCGAAGGCCTGCTGGGCCAGGGCGCGACCTTTTACTTCGCCCTGCCAGACCAGCAGTAACGGCTCCCGTATCTATTCGAGAGGTATTCATGCTTAAACCCATCCTTCTGGTGGAAGATAATCCCGGCGACCTGGAGCTGACCCTGCTCGCCTTGGAAAGAAGCCAGCTGGCCAATGAAGTGATCGTTCACCGGGACGGCGCCGAAGCGTTGGAATACCTGTTCCGCCGGGGCGTGCACGCCAGCCGGCCGGAAGGCAACCCGGCGGTGCTGCTGCTTGACCTCAAGCTGCCCAAGGTCGACGGCCTCGAAGTGCTCAAGGCGGTACGCACCAGCGAAGAGCTGCGCAGCATCCCCATTGTGATGCTTACATCCTCGCGTGAAGAGCCGGATCTACAGCGCGCCTATGCGCTAGGGGTGAACGCCTACGTGGTAAAGCCGGTCGAATTCAAGGAATTCGTGGCCGCGATCTCCGACCTCGGGATCTTCTGGGCGGTGCTCAATGAGCCTCCACCCGGTTCGCTGCGGCTGCAACGGCGCCCTAACAACTGACCTATCGCCTTACCCGTCGAGATACCTTGCCCGTGCCCACCCTTGCGCCACTGAAGCTGTTACTGATCGAAGACAGTAATCGCGACGTCGAACTCACGCTCTTTGCCCTGGAGCGTAGCGGCCTGCAGCTCGATCCCCACCTGGCGCACCACCATGCTGAGGTGGCGGCCATGCTGGAGGCGCACAGCTTCGATCTCATCCTGAGCGACGTGGTGCTGCCGGGCTCGTCGGGCGAGCAAGTGCTGGGCATCGCTCGGGAAAAGGCGCCGCAAACGCCGTTCATCTTCATCTCCGGCGTGTTCGGTGAAGAGCACGCGGTCAAGATGATGCGCCAAGGCGCGACAGACTACGTGCTCAAGCAAAGCCTGCCCTTGCTGCCCGCCGCCGTGAAGCGAGCGATGGCCGAGGTGCATGAGCGGCGCCAGCGTGAACTGGCCGAGCTTAACCTGCACGAGGCGGAATCCCGCGCGCGCATCGCGATCGAAGCGGCGCGCATGGGCACCTGGGAACTCAACCTGGTCAGTGGCGTGCTGAGTTGGGACGAACGCATGCGGGTGATGTACGAACTGCCCGCCGATGCCCCGGTAGACCTGGACCTGTTCTATTCGAGCATCCACCCCCAGGACCTTCCCCTGGTTCGCCAGCGGGTGGAGGCCGCCCTGGCGGACGAGCACGACCACTCCTACCAGGTGGACTACCGCGTGCGCTTGCCCAGTGGTACCGAGCGCTGGTTCTCCAGCAGCGGGCGCTCGAGCGTGCTCGGCGGCCGCTGCGTTCGCTTCAGCGGTGTTCTGCAAGACATCACCACGAAAAAAGAAGCGACCGAGTCCCTCGAACGGCTCAATGACTTGCTCGGCGATCGCGTACAGAAGCGCACCCGCGAGCGGGACCGCACCTGGGAGCTGTCCCGGGAACTGCTTGCAGTGCTGCATTTCGACATGCAGCCCGCGGCGCTGAACCCGGCCTGGGAAACTACCTTGGGCTGGCCTCGGGCGGCGCTGTCGCAAATGGGCCTGTGGGGGCTGGTGCACGCCGATGACCTGGCGGCGACCACCCGCGAAGTGGAGAACGTCGCCGAAGGCATCGTTTCCAGCCGCTTCGTCAACCGCATGCGCCACGCCGACGGCGGCTATCGCTGGCTGTCCTGGACCATCGTTCCGGACGAAGGAATGATGTACGCCGTGGCGCGGGACATCACCAGCGAGCGCGCGGTGCTCGATGAGCTGGCGGCGACCAACGAGCGGCTGCGCGAGCAGATCCGCGAGCGCGAACGCATCGAGGCAGCGCTGCAGCAGATGCAGCGGCTCGAAGCGGTAGGCCAGTTGACTGCCGGCGTGGCCCATGACTTCAACAACCTGCTCACGGTCATCCTCGCCAGCGCCAACTTCCTGATCCGTGACCTGGCCCGAGGCAATCACACCCGCTTCGACAGCCGGCTGCACAGTATCCAGGAGGCGGCGGAGCGCGGCGCCCGGCTGACCAGCCAGTTGCTCGCCTTCTCGCGCCGGCAGCGCCTGGAGCCTGCGGCGGTGAGCCTCAACGACACTGTGTCTGGAATGCTCGACCTGTTGCAGCGCACCCTCGGTGGCAGCATCTGGATCGAAACCGAGAAAGACCCGGCCCTGTGGAATGCCCTGGTCGACGCTACCCAGACGGAAATGATCATTCTCAACCTGGCGATCAATGCCCGCGATGCCATGCCCAACGGCGGCACTCTGCGCCTGGTGACTGCCAACGAAACGGTCACCGCCCGCCCCAGCCGCCCGGAAGACCCCGAGCCTGGGGACTACGTTGTGCTGACCATTCGCGATTCAGGCAGCGGCATGGCGGCCGAGGTGCTGGCCAAAGCCTTCGAGCCGTTCTTCACCACCAAGGATGTGGGCAAGGGCTCTGGCCTAGGCCTGGCCCAGGTCTTCGGCTTCGCCAAGCAGTCCGGTGGCGGGGTAGCCATCGAAACGGTGGTGGGCGAGGGTACGGCGGTCAAGGTGTACCTGCCTGGGGTACGCACGCCGAGCCTGACGCTGACCGAGGCAGGCCCCACCGAGGCGTTGTTGCCTCCAGATGGCCTGCGCCACCGGATCTTGCTGGTCGACGATGACCCTAACGTACGGCAGGTAACCGCCTTGTTGCTCGACGCCCTGGGGTTTGCCGTGGTGGAAGCCGATGGCGCCGCGCAGGCGCTGGAGCGCCTCGATGATGAGGTGGATCTGCTGCTGACCGACTACGCCATGCCCGGCGCGACCGGCGCCGAACTGGTGCAGGAGGCCCGTCGGCGGTACCCCCGCTTGCCCGTGGTGTTCATCACCGGTTACGCCGAAGTGGGCGGCCTGGACGATGGCCAGTACCTGATCGTGCAGAAGCCGTTCCGCGAAGAGGAGCTGATCCAGAAGATCCGTCTGGCGCTGGCGGCGCCGGCGCCGGTCAGCCTACCTGAGTGAACCAAAGGCTCCCGCGGGCGGTCCTTTCTTTATACCGACCGAAACCCAGGTAATAGGGGGAGCCCCACATGGAACACAAAGCGGGACACGAAGATTGGGTAGGGACTGACCACTCGCCCAAGGAACATAAAGAAACGCTGGGCAATGGCGCGGTTATCCATGTCATCGTCCGGCAGCTCGCGGCGGAGAAATACGAAGCCGACATGACAGTATTGGACGGCAATGGCGCCGCGCTGTATCACGCTGTCAAAACCCGCGACAAGGATCCAGGGCCTGCGTCGGAGGTGCTCAAATTCGCGGTCGACGAAGCCAAGCGACATGCCGCCGGCCATCGTGGCGCGCCCCTGGACAATCATCACCAGAAAACCCCCATCTGAGGGTTGCCGGCTACCCCTGGCAGCGCAGCTGCGCCCGAGAGGCGCAGCACCCTTCGAAGGCCGACCGCGCTAACGCGGTCGGCCAGCTTCGCTGCTAGGGCGATTCACGCTTTCTTCGCCACGCTCACCGCGTCGCAATGTTTTGCGATGCAGGCACCGGTCCTCCTCCCAGCGCTTTGTAGATCGCCACTATCCCGTGATAGAGGTCCACTTCTCCCTGCGCCTGGGCATCCTCGGCGGCCAGGCGTTCGCGTTCGGCATCCAGCAATACCAGATAATCCGAGCTGCCTTCGCGGTAGCGAACTCGCGCCAGGTCGGCTGCCGTGCGGCTGGCCTCGCTTTGCCGAATCAGCGACACCAGCCGTTGCTGGCGACGGGCGTAGTCGCTGAAGGCGTTTTCAGACTCCTCGAGGGCCAGCAGCACCTGCTGCTCGTAGGTCGCCAGGGCGCCTTCGGCGTCCGCGTTGGCGCCACGAATGCGCGCCCGCACGCTGCCCAGGTCAAACGCTGCCCAATTGATGCTCGGCCCCAGGCTCCACGCCTGAGCGGCGGCCGAGCCGATCTGCGACCCCCGCCCGGCGGTAAAGCCGAGGAACCCGCTCAGGCTGACCCGTGGAAACAAGTCGGCCGTCGCCACGCCGACGTTTGCGGTCGCTGCCGCCAATTGGCGTTCGGCGGCCTGGATATCCGGCCGACGGCGCAGCAGCTCGCCGGGGTCACCGATCGGCAGTGCCTTGGCAATGGCGGGCAGTGGCCGAGGGGACAGGTCCACGCTCAGCGCCTCAGGCCGTTGCCCCAACAGGGTCGCGATACGGTGCCGGGCCCGCGCCTGTTCGGCTTGCAGCACCGGGATGCTCGCTTCAACCCCGGCCAGCCGGCCATCGGCGCGCACCACGTCGAACGCATCGCCCACGCCCAGCTCGTTCAACTGCGCGGTGATCCCCCGCGAGGCCTGCTGGTTGGCGAGGTTGTCGCGGGCGATACGCTCGCGCAGTTGCGCCCCACGCAGTTGGCCGTACGCGTCCACCAGGTCGGCGATCATGCTCACCTGCAAGGATTGCAGCTGCGCCGCGGCGGCGCCTGCCTGAGCGTCGCTGGCTTCAAGCTGGCGCTGGATGCGGCCGAACAGGTCCACTTCCCAGGCCATGTCCAGGCCCAGGTCGTAGCGTTCAAGGTTGACCCGGTGGTCGGTCTGCCCAGGCACCTGGGCGCGGCCAACTTCACTGCTGGCACGGCTGGTCACCACGGGCAGGTCATCGTTGGCCACGTCGTCGCGGATGGCCCGGGCCGATTTCACCCGGGCGAAGGCCACGCGCAGATCGCGGTTACCTTCGAGGGCCTGCTGCACCAGCTGGTTGAGGGCGGGGTCATCGAACTGCTGCCACCATAGGCTTTCGAAGCGCGACCTGTCGTACTTGGCATTGCCTTGGTCCTGGGCCTCGGCCAGGGCCGCGGGCGCCGGTTGGGGGGCGTGGTAATCCGGGCCCACCACGCAGCCGGCCAAGGCCAGGGTCAGCAGCGCCGGGGCGAAACGAAGCAGGGCGGTCATGGCTGCACCTCCAGCTGTGCAGGGTTGTGCGGCGCGGCGCGGGCTGCCTGGCGGCGCTCCACGAAGCGGCGGATCAGGAAGAAGAACACCGGGGTCAACAGCAGGCCGAAGAAGGTCACCCCAAGCATGCCGGAGAACACCGCCACGCCCATGGCATGGCGCATTTCCGCACCCGCGCCGGTAGAGGTCACCAGCGGTACCACGCCCATGATGAACGCGAAGGACGTCATCAGGATCGGCCGCAACCGCAAGCGACAGGCTTCGAGCACCGCGGCGAGCGGGTCCAGGCCTTCCTGCTGTTTGTCCTTGGCGAACTCAACGATCAGGATGGCGTTCTTGCACGCCAGGCCCACCAGTACGATCAAACCGATCTGGGTGAAGATGTTGTTGTCGCTGCCGGCAATGATCACCCCGGCAACGGCCGACAGCAGCGTCATCGGCACGATCAGGATCACTGCCAACGGCAGGCTCCAGCTCTCGTATTGCGCAGCCAGCACCAGGAAGGCCAGCAGCACGCACAGCGGGAACACGAACAGCGCGGTATTGCCCGAAAGGATCTGCTGGTACGTCAGCTCGGTCCATTCGTAGGTCATGCCGTTGGGTAGCTCGTCGTGCAGCAGTTTCTCCATCGCCGCCTGGGCTTGCCCAGAGCTATAGCCCGGCGCGGCGGCACCGTTGATTTCCGCGGTGACGAAGCCGTTGTAGTGCATCACCCGGTCCGGCCCAGAGGTGTCCTGGACCTTGATCAAGGTCGCCAGCGGGATCATCTCGCCGCGGTCGTTACGCACCTTCAACTGGCCAATCTGATCGGCATCGAGGCGGAAGCGTTGGTCAGCCTGCACGTTCACTTGGTAGGTGCGGCCGAAGCGGTTGAAGTCGTTGGCATACAGCGAGCCCAGGTACACCTGCAGGGTGTCGAAGATGTCGCTGATCGCCACGCCATGGGTCTTGGCCTTGTCACGGTCGATGTTGGCGTCCACCTGCGGCACGTTCACCGTGTAACTGGTGAAGAGCGCGGCCAGTTCGGGCACGCTGCGGCTTTTGGCGATGACGTTCTGGGTTTCCTTGTACAGCTCGTCGTAGCCCAGGTTGCCCCGGTCTTCGATCTGCACCCGGAAGCCGCCGATGGTCCCCAGCCCCTGCACGGGTGGTGGCGGGAAGATGGCGATATAGGCGTCCTGGATGCTGCTGAACTTGCCGTTGAGCGCGCCAGCGATGGCCCCCGCGGCTTCGCTGGGGTCGGTACGCTCGTCGAACGGCTTGAGGGTCACGAACACGATGCCGCTGTTGGGGCTGTTGGTGAAGCCGTTGATGGACAGGCCCGGGAAGGCCACGGAGCTGTCGACGCCGGGTTGCTTGAGGGCGATGTCCGACATCCGCCGGATCACGTCTTCTGTGCGGTCCAGGCTGGCCGCGTCGGGCAGCTGGGCGAAGGCCACCAGGTACTGTTTGTCTTGCTGGGGCACGAAGCCGGTGGGGGTGTTGGCGAAGCCGAAGTACGTCAGCGCGATGAACCCTGCATACACCACCAGCGCGATACCACTGAAGCGGATGACCCGGCGCACCGTGCCGACGTAGCCGTGGCTGGCCTTCTCGAACACCCGGTTGAACGGGCGGAACAACCAGCCGCCGAACAGCCGGTCGAGGATCCGTGAGAAGCGGTCCTTGGGCGCATCGTGCCCCTTGAGCAGCACGGCGGCCAAGGCTGGGGACAGGGTCAGCGAGTTGAACGCCGAGATCACCGTGGAAATGGCGATGGTCAGGGCGAATTGCTTGTAGAACTGCCCGGTAAGGCCGGAAATGAACGCTGCCGGCACGAACACCGCGCACAGCACCAAGGCGGTTGCGATGATCGGCCCGGTCACTTCGGCCATGGCGCGCTGGGTGGCAGCCATCGGCTCGAGGCCCAGCTCGATGTTGCGCTCCACGTTCTCCACCACCACGATGGCGTCGTCCACCACGATGCCGATCGCCAGCACCAGGCCGAACAGCGACAGCGCGTTGAGCGAGAAGCCGAACATGTGCATCACCGCGAAGGTGCCGATCAGCGACACCGGCACCGCGGCCAGGGGGATGATCGAGGCGCGCCAGGTTTGCAGGAACAGCACCACCACCAGCACCACCAGGATCAAGGCCTCGAACAGCGTGTGCACGACCGCCTCGATGGAGCCGCGGACGAAGATCGTCGGGTCATAGACGATGCTGTAGTCCATCCCTTCGGGGAAGTCCTTCTTGAGCTCGTCCATGCGCGCATGCACTTCGTTGGAGATGTCGATGGCGTTGGAGCCGGGGCGCTGGAAGATCGGGATCGCCACGGCGGGCTGGTTGTTGAGCAGCGAGCGCAGGGCGTATTGGTTCGAGCCCAGTTCGATCCGGGCTATGTCACGCAGGCGGGTGATCTGCCCATCGGAACCTGCGCGGATGATGATGTTCTCGAACTCTTCCTCAGTGACCAGCCGGCCCTGGGTGTTGATCGACAGCTGGAAGCTGCTGGCGCTCGGCGCTGGCGGCGCGCCCAACTGGCCAGCGGCGACCTGGCGGTTCTGTTCGCGGATGGCATTCACCACATCGGTGGCCGTGAGGTTGCGCGAGGCGGTCTTGTTCGGGTCCAGCCATACCCGCAAGGAATAGTCGCCCATGCCGAACAGCTGCACGTCGCCCACGCCGTTCAGGCGCGCCAGCTCATCCTTGATGTTGAGCACGGCGTAGTTGGACAGGTACAGCATGTCGTAGCGCTGGTCGGGGGAGGTGAGGTGCACCACCATGGTCAGGTCGGGGGAGGCCTTGTCCACGGTGATCCCGATGCGCGTGACCTCTTCGGGCAGCTTGGGCTCAGTGCGGGTGACGCGGTTTTGCACCTGCACCTGGGCGGTGTCCAGGTTGGTACCGAGGGCGAAGGTGATGGTCAGGGTGAGCTTGCCGTCCGCCGTGGCCTGGGAGGACATGTACAGCATGTTCTCCACGCCGGTGATCGCTTGCTCCAGCGGCGAGGCAACGGTTTCGCCGATCACCTTGGGGTTGGCGCCGGGGAAGTTGGCGCGCACCACCACGGTCGGCGGTACTACTTCGGGGTATTCGCTGATCGGCAGCTGGAACAGCGAGATGGCGCCGCCGATCAGGATCAGCAGCGACAGCACAGCGGCGAAAATCGGCCGCTTGATAAAGAACCGGGAAAAATTCATGACGCTGATCCTTTAGCCGCGTGGGGTAGCGGTGCTTGCCAGCTTCTGCTGGGTAGGCGTGGCGGGCGGGTTACTGGCTTCGAGTGCCTGGCGCTGGCTCGCCAACGCGGCAAGGGTTTCGGGGCTGGCCATGGGCACGGCTTGCGGGTCCACGGTGGAACCCGGGCGTACCCGTTGCAGGCCGTTGACCACGATGCGGTCGTCCTTGGCCAGGCCGTTGCGCACGATGCGCAGGCCTTCGATCTTCGGCCCCAGCTCTACATTGCGATACGTGGCCTTGTTGTCCTTGTCCATCACCAGCACGAACTTCTTGCCCAGGTCCGTGCCCACGGCCTCGTCCTTGATCAGCACGGCGTTGTAAACGCCACTACCCACCAGCTTGAGCCGCGCATACAGCCCCGGGGTGTATTCGCCGTTGCGGTTGTCGAACACCGCGCGGCCGCGGATGGTGCCGGTCTGCGGGTTCACCTGGTTATCGAGGAAGTTGAGCTGACCCTGGTGGCTGTTGCCGTCTTCGTTGGAAAGCCCCATGTATACCGGGGCTGCGGCGCCCACACGGCCTTCTCGAGTGAGCTGGCTGTATTTGAGGAACGCGCGCTCGTCGGCATCGAAGTAGGCGTACACCTTGTCGGTGGACACCACGCTGGTGAGCAGGCTGCTGTCGGCGGTCACCAGGTTGCCGGCGGTGATCTCGGCACGGCCCACACGCCCGCTGATGGGGGACACCACTCGGGTGAAGCTCAGGTTCAGGCGGGCCAGGTCCAGCTGCGCCTGGATCGCCGCCACGCCGGCCCTGGCAGCCTGGGCGGCGCTGTTGCGCGAATCGGCCAGCTCGGCCGAAATGGCATTGGCGCTGCGCAGGCGTTCGCCGCGGTTGGCTTCGCTATCACTGTTGGTGGCGTTGGCCCGGGCTTGTTGCAGCTGCGCCTCGAGGCGATGGACCTCGGCCTGGAAGGGGCGGGGGTCGATCTGGAACAGCAGATCGCCTTTTTTCACCAGGGCACCTTCGCTGAAGGCCACCTGGTCGATCTGCCCAGACACGCGAGGGCGGATCTGCACGGTTTCTGGCGCTTCCAGGCGCCCGGTGAATTCGTCCCATTCGTTGACCGGCTGCTCCAGCACCTGGGCAACGTTGACCTTCGGCGCTTGCGGCGCCTGGGCGGTCGCTGGGGGTTTGCCGCACGCGGCGAGCACGGCGAGCGCCAGCACGGCAATGGGGTAATGCAAGGGTTTGAGTGACTGTTCCATAGTTGGCCCGCCCATTTATTGATCTGGAATAGACGGATTCTGGCGACGCGCGCGACCATCGACGAATCGAATGGTTCGAAGGTAACTATCAGTGCCAGTGATTCGAGGCGATCGGTCCCTTCGGGCATCTGCTGGAATCGGCGCCAGCCTGAGGGCCCCTGGCTTCATCTGTTAGCGGACCTTGCCCACTCCCCGGGTGGCCATGTTCGCCATGAGTCCCTGGGCGTGCCCCTACGAACCGGGCTGCGCCGCCATCTCCAGCGCCCAGTCCATGAACATACGCACCGCTGGCAGGCGCTCGCGGCCGGGCAGGCAACTGAGCCGATAGGTGGCGGCGGGCAGGCGCAGGTGGGGCAGGTAGGGGCGCAGCAACCCCTTGCTCACGCTGTCGGCCACCAGCACGTCGCTGGCGAGCACCAGGCCGTGGCCGGAAATGGCCGCGAGCAGCCCGTGCTGCTCGTCTGCGTACACGCGCCGACCCGGGCGTGCCAGCCAGTGTTGGTGGTTGGCCAGTGCGCACCACTGCGGCCAGTCTGGGGTGCCCGGTATGCTCTTGGCCCAAGGCATGTCGATCAACACCGGGGCTTGTGCCACCGACGGCGACCAGCCATGGGGCGTGTAGACGCCAAAATGCTCTTCGAGCAGCGAGATCTGGTACAGGTCTGGCTCGGCCCTGAAGGTCGCGCGCACGGCCAGGTGCACCGAGGCATCGCGGGCCAGGTCCACCAGCTCCTCGCCAGTTTCCACCCGCACGTTCAGGTGAGGGCAGCGGGCATAGAAGTCCGCCAGGCGGGGGATCAGCCACAGGCTGGCGAAGGCCGGCGTGGTGTTGATCACCAGCGTGTTGGTCGCTTCATCGGGCAGCAGCGGCGCCACCGCCGCGTTCAGCCCGAGGAACGCCTGATGCAGGCCCGCCTGCAAGCGCTTGCCCGCGTCGCTCAGGCGTACGCCCTGGCCGGTGCGCTCGAACAGCAAGGCGCCGAGCCATTGCTCCAGTGCCTTGACCTGATGGGAAATGGCGGCGGGGGTGACCCCCAGTTCTTCGCCGGCGGCGGCGAAGCTGCCAAGCCGGGCGGCGGATTCGAAACCACGCAGGGCGGTAAGGGGAAGCTGGGCGAACACTGGCGTTAGCCTCGTTTGGGGTGGGCCAAATCTACTTTGTTGCGCCCAGGCGCTCAACCATCGATGCTCGCTGCGTCGTTGAAGGAGCTCTCCACATGCAAGGCGTATCACGCAAGATCGTTCAGGCCGTGCTCTATGAAGCCGGTGCGCTGGTGTTCGTAGCGCCAGCCCTGGCTTTGGCATTCGACCAGGGCATGGGCCACTCCACCGCGTTGTCGGTGCTGATCAGCGCTATCGCACTGGGTTGGAACGTCATATTCAACCACGGCTTCGAGGCATTCGAACGGCGCCGCGGCTGGCGCGAGCGAACCCCAGGCAGGCGCTTGTTGCATGCGATCGGCTTCGAGGGCGGTCTGACCGCGATACTCACCCCGGTCATGGCCCAGGGCCTTGGCGTAACCCCCGCCGTCGCCTTCGTTACCAACCTGGGGCTGTTCGCGTTTTTCTTCATTTATGCCTACGGCTTTCAATGGGCCTTCGACAAAGCCTTCGGCCTGCCTCGGCAGAGCCCTGTGGCGGTGCGCAGTTGTCCTACGGCAGATTGACCTAAGGCCTACCACTGCGTAGGCTTGCCCGTTCGAGGTGCTCCCAAGGCCAAGGCCTGTGCGGAGTGAAAAGGGAATGCGGTTACAAGCCGCGGCTGCCCCCGCAACTGTGAACGGTAAAGCCTGGTCGATGCCACTGCGCGCTGCGCGGGAAGGCGCCGGGCCGCTGCTGGCTAACCCCACGGCGCCGTGAGCCAGGAGACCTGCCTCGTTCGAATTCTTTCTTTCAACCGGGCGGGGTGATCCGGTGCGAACATGCCCGCAGGCGTGCCTGTGGCGCCTGCTTGCCTGCCCGCCACAGTGCCAGGGGCACCCGATGAAAACGCTCAGCAAGCTTCCCGTCACCATCGTCACCGGCTTCCTTGGCTCCGGCAAAACCACTCTGCTGCGGCACATTCTCGATAACGCCGAGGGCCGCCGAATCGCCGTGATCGTCAATGAGTTCGGCGAGCTGGGCATCGACGGCGACCTGCTCAAGCAATGCAGCATCGGCTGCAGCGAAGAAGAAGCGGCCGGCCGTGTGTTCGAGCTGGCCAACGGCTGCCTCTGCTGCACGGTGCAGGAAGAGTTCTTCCCGGTGATGCGCGAGCTGGTGGCCCGCCGAGACACCCTGGACCACATCCTCATCGAAACCAGCGGCCTGGCCCTGCCCAAGCCTCTGGTTCAGGCCTTCCAGTGGCCAGAGATCCGCAACGCCTGCACCGTGGACGCGGTGATCACCGTGGTGGACAGCCCGGCGGTCGCTGCCGGTACCTTCGCCGCGTTCCCGGATCAGGTCGATGCGCAGCGCCGGCAGGACCCGAACCTGGACCACGAATCGCCGCTGCACGAGTTGTTCGAAGACCAGTTGGCCAGCGCCGACCTGGTGGTGTTGAACAAAGTCGACCTGATCGACGCTGCTGGCCTGGAGCGGGTGCGCGCCGAGGTCAGCGAAGAGTTGCCAGCCGCGGTCAAGGTGATCGAGGCCAGCGCTGGCAAGCTGCCGCTGGCCGTGCTGCTGGGCCTGGGCGCCGAATCCGAGGCGCACATCGACGGCCGCCCGACTCATCACGACCAGCACCACGACGGCGAAGAAGCCGACCACGATCACGACGCTTTCGACTCGATCTGGGTGCAACTGCCCGAAGCGCCAGAGGCGGCTCTGCTCAGCGCCCTGGAAGGCGTGGTGCAGCGCCATGGCGTGCTGCGGGTGAAGGGCTTCGCCGCTATTCCCGGCAAGCCCATGCGCCTGCTGGTGCAAGGGGTGGGCAGCCGTTTCGACCGCCACTTCGACCGCCCCTGGGGCGCGGGCGAGGAGCGTGTGAGCCGCCTGGTGCTGATCGGCCAGGCGCTGGACGAAGCCGCCTTGCGTGAAGAATTGAACCACGCGCTGCGCGGCTGACCGGTGCACCTGCTACGCACCCAGCCCGGCGGCTTCGTACCGGACGACAACATTGCCGACCTGGGGCAAAGCCCGGCCGAGCTGATCATCCTGTGCAGTGGCGATTCGCACCTGGCACTGCTTGCCGAGGCCGCGAACGGGCTGCCGGAGGATTACCCCAGCCTGCGCCTGGCCAACCCGATGCAGGTACAGAACCACGCTTCGGTGGACCTCTACGTGGACCAGGTGCTGCGCCATGCCAAGCTGATCGTGCTGTCGCTGCACGGTGGCGTGGGTTACTGGCGCTATGGGGTGGAACAGCTGGTTCGGTTGGCCGAGCAGGGGGTGCGCCTGGTGCTGGTGCCGGGTGACGACCGCCCCGATCCGGAACTGGCAGCGCTGGGCACCGAGGCACCGGCCATGGCGGCCAACGTGTGGCAGTACCTGCGCCAGGGCGGGCTGGATAACGCCCGCTCGCTGTATGCCTACCTGGCCGCTGAAGCCTTCCCGGCTGCGCTGACGTCGCCCTTGCCCTGGCAGCCGCCCGCGGCGCTACCCAGGGTCAGCCTGTATCACCCGCAACACGGCACCGCCCGGCTCGATCAATGGCAGGCCGATTGGCAGCCGGGAGCGCCGGTGGTGCCGCTGGTGTTTTACCGGTCCCACCTGCAGGCGGCCAACACCGCTTTCGTCGATACCTTCTGCCAGGCACTCAGCGCCGCCGGGCTCAACCCGCTGCCCGTGGCTGTCGCCAGCCTCAAGGAAGCCCCTTGCCTGGCGCAGCTGGAAGCGTGGATGGAGCAGACGGAAACGGCGTTGGTCATCAACACCACAGGCTTTGCCCTGGCCAGCCCGGATGCGCCCAGGCAGCGCCCGCTGAGCCGAGACGTGCCGGTGATCCAGGCGATCTGCGCCCAGGATAACCAGCCCACCTGGGAGGCCAGCGCGCAAGGGCTGGGCCCACGCGACCTGGCCATGCATGTGGCGTTGCCGGAGCTGGACGGGCGGATCATCAGCCGCGCGGTCAGCTTCAAGAGCCTGGCCTGGCGCAGCGAGCGCAGCCAGAGCGATGTAGTGTGCTATGCCGCCCATCCCGAGCGCATGGCGTTCGTGGCCCAGCTGGCGTGCAACTGGATCGCCCTGGCACGCACCCCGGCCGGGCACAAGCGGATCGCCCTGATCCTGGCCAACTACCCCACCCGCGACGGCCGTATCGGCAACGGGGTAGGGCTGGACACCCCGGCGGCGGCGTTGAACATCCTCCATGCCATGGCGGCAGAGGGTTACCCGGTAGGCGACTTGCCACAGAGCGGCACCGCGTTGATCCAGGCGCTGCTCGGGGGCGTCAGCAACGATCTCGACCACCTCGACGCCCGGCCCTGCGCCCAGAGCCTCGGGCTGGATGCCTATACCGAAGCGTTCCAGGCGTTGCCGCTGGCGTGCCAGCACGCGGTGATCGAACGCTGGGGGCCGCCGCAAGCGGACCCGATGCACCGCGCCGGGCGCTTGATGATCGCCGGCCTGCGCTTGGGCGAAACCTTCGTGGGCATTCAACCGGCGCGTGGCTATCAACTGGACCCCAGCGCCGTTTACCACGACCCAGACCTGGTGCCTCCGCACGGCTACCTGGCGTTCTATTTCTGGCTGCGCCTGCACTACGGCGCGCATGCGCTGATCCATGTAGGCAAGCACGGTAACCTGGAATGGCTGCCGGGCAAGGGCGTAGGGCTGTCCGCCAGTTGCTGGCCGGATGCGCTTCTCGGCCCGCTGCCCAACATTTACCCCTTTATCGTCAATGACCCTGGGGAAGGCGCCCAGGCGAAACGGCGCACCCAGGCGGTGATCATCGACCACCTGATGCCGCCGCTTACCCGAGCGGAGAGCTACGGGCCGCTGCGCGACCTGGAGCGGCTGGCGGACGAGTACTACGACGCTCAGTTGCTTGACCGCCGCCGCGCGCTGGAGCTGCAAGGGGAAATCCTTGGCTTGGTGCGCGCCACCGAGCTGGACCGCGAGCTGGGCTTGGGCGACGCCGCGCTGGGCGATGCGGACACTTGGCTGCCGCGGCTGGACACCTACCTGTGCGACCTGAAAGAGTCGCAGATCCGTGATGGCTTGCATGTGTTTGGCGAGTCGCCGGCGGGGCGGTTGCGCATCGACACGCTGGCAGCCCTGCTGCGGGTGCCCCGGGGCGCGGGCAAGGGCGGCGACGCCAGCTTGCCGCGAGCGCTCGCCACGGCGCTGAAGCTGGGCTTCGATCCGCTCGATTGCGTGTTCGGCGACCCTTGGCAGGGGCCGCGGCCGGCCCTGCTCGCCGCCCTGGACCCAAGCCCGTGGCGCACCCACGGCGATACCCGGGAGCGGCTGGAACTGCTCGGCAACCTGGTCATTGCAGGCGCGCTGGACGGCACGTGGCAGTGCCCCGCACCCCAGGAGTGGGAGGGCGTGCGGGCTATCCTGCAAAGCCTGACCCTGCAGGTTGCGCCGACACTGGATGCCTGCGGCCCAGCGGAAACCGCCAACTTGCTCGCCGCCCTGGAGGGCCGTTTCGTTCCGCCTGGCCCCAGTGGCGCGCCAAGCCGTGGCCGGTTGGACGTGCTGCCTACGGGGCGCAACTTCTATAGCGTGGACGTGCGCAACCTGCCCACGCCCACGGCTTGGCGGCTGGGGTTCGCTTCAGCCAACCTGGTGCTCGAGCGCCACTTGCAGGACCACGGCGACCACCTGCGCCACTTGGGCCTGTCGGTATGGGGCACGGCCACCATGCGCACCGGTGGCGACGATATCGCCCAAGCCATGGCCCTGCTTGGCGTGCGCCCCGTGTGGGCCACGGGCAGCCAGCGGGTGGACGATTTCGAGATCCTGCCCCTGAGCCTGCTTGACCGGCCCCGGGTGGACGTCACCCTGCGGGTGTCCGGGTTCTTCCGTGATGCGTTCGGCAACTTGATCCGGCTGTTCGACGCCGCCGTTCAAGCGGTCGCAGAACTGGACGAGCCAGCTGAAATGAACCCGCTGGCCGCGCGAGTGCGGGCCGAGCAGGCACAGTTGGAGGCCGGCGGCGCCAGCCGCGAAGAGGCTCGGCGCCAGGCCGGCTGGCGGATCTTCGGCGCCAAGCCCGGCGCCTATGGGGCGGGCGTGCAAGGCGTGGTGGAGTCTCGGCAATGGGCCGAGCGGAGCGACCTCGCCGAGGCCTACCTGAACCATTCGGGCTATGCCTATGGCGGCAGCGACGAGGGCGCCCCGGCCCGCGCCGAGCTGGCGCGGCGGCTGGGGCAGGTCGAGGCAGTGCTGCAGAACCAGGACAACCACGAACACGACCTGCTCGATTCCAACGACTACTACCAGTTCCAGGGCGGCATGCTGGCGGCGGTGCGGCAACAGAGCGGTCGTGAGGCGGCGAGCTATCACGGCGACCACAGCCAGGCCGACGTACCGCGCATTCGCACCCTCAAAGAGGCACTCAATCGGGTGGTGCGCGCCCGCGCGGCCAACCCGAAATGGATCGAAGGGGCTCGCCGCCATGGCTACAAGGGCGCCTTCGAGATGGCGGCGACCCTGGACAACCTGTTTGGCTTCGACGCGGCCACCGGGCTGATCGACGATCACCAATATGCGTTGCTCGCCGATGCTTACCTGCTCGACGCGCAGAATCGCGAGTTCCTTCGCCAGCACAATCCCCATGCCTTGCGCGATATGGCCGAGCGCCTGCTGGAGGCCCAGCAGCGGGGCCTCTGGCAGCAGCCTGGCGCCTACCGGCAGGCGCTTGAAGACCTGCTGCTCGACAGCGAAGAAGAGGGCTGACATGTCGTTTCATTATCCGCTGGCTGCGGTCGTTGGCGCCGACCGGCTCAAGTTGGCCCTATGCCTGGCGGCGATCGACCCGAAAATCGGTGGCGTGCTGATCGAAGGCCCCCGGGGCATGGCCAAGAGCACCCTGGCGCGGGGCCTGGCCGATCTGCTTGAAGGTGCGCCCTTCGTGACCCTGCCGCTGGGCGCTAGTGAAGACCGCGTTGCCGGCACCCTGGACCTCGACGCCGCCCTCGGCCAGGGCCAGGTCCGGTTCTCGCCAGGCGTGCTGGCCAAGGCCGATGGTGGGGTGCTGTACGTGGACGAAGTGAACCTGCTGCCGGACCCCTTGGTGGACCTGCTCCTGGACGTCGCCGCCAGTGGCGTTAACCGGGTGGAGCGTGACGGTATTTCCCATGAGCATCCGTCGCGTTTCGTGCTGATCGGCACGATGAACCCAGAGGAAGGTGAGCTACGGCCGCAATTGCTCGACCGCTTCGGCCTCAATGTGGCGCTGGAGCAGCGCCCGGCCCCTGAAGAACGCCAGGCCATCATCCGCCGCCGCTTGATGTTCGACGCCGAGCCCGGCGCTTTCTGCGCGCAATGGCAGGCCGAACAAGCTGCGTTGAGCGAGCGCTGCCGGCACGCTCGGGACCGTTTGACCCAGGTTCCGCTGGACGACCAGGCACTGCAAAGCATCAGCCAGGCCTGCCACCAGGCGGGCGTCGACGGCTTGCGCGCGGACCTGGTCTGGCTGCGTGCGGCGCGCGCGCATGCGGCTTGGCGCGGGGCGGCTCGGATCAGCCCAGAAGACATCGACAGCGTGGCTGATTTCGCCTTGCGGCACCGGCGCCAAACGCCGCCGCAGCCTACGCCGCCTGGCCAGCAAGCAACGCCGCCGCAAGTTGGGGAAAGTGTTCGGAGTAGCGGTAACTGGGGCCAACTGCCCGCGCAACCGGTGCCGACTGGCCCGCGAACGGGCTTGCCGAGCTGGCCAAAAAAGCCCTGAGCCCTCACCCGCAACGGGCGGGGGCGAAACGAACGCAACTGCTGGCGCGCCAGCGCAACGGCGCGGGCGCCAGTGGCAGCGGTAAGCGAATAGCCTGGGTGGCCACGCTGGCCAAGGGGCGGCCGCGCAGCCGCGCTGCCCTGCAGTGGCATCAGGGCCTGGCGCCGGTAACGCCGCTATGGTTGGTGCTGGTCGATGCCTCGGCCTCCACCCGACGCAACGGCTCGCTGGCTCGGGCGAAAGGTTTTTTACAAGCATTGTTCGATCAGGCCTACCGCCAACGCGCCCGCCTGGCATTACTGACCGCCAGCGGCACCGGGGCGCAATGGCAGCGCCACGGGCTCAAGGCTTCGGCTGCATTGACGCCCTGGCTCGATGGACTGGGCGCGGGCGGCGGCACGCCTTTGCTTGAGGCGCTGGAGGAGGCGCGTGGCTGGCTGGCCCGGCAACGCCGCTCGCGGCCTGGGCAAGCACAGCGCTGTGTAGTGGTGACCGATGGCCGGCTCAAATCCTTGCAGGGGTTGCACGCCCTGGGATGCGAGACCCTGCTGCTGGACATCGAGCTGGGTAGCGTCCGCCTGGGTAAAGGCAGGCAATTGGCGCAGGCGCTGGCGGCGGACTATCAGCACCTCGAGGGCTTGCCGGAGCGTTGACAGAGGCTTGCGCCTAGGTTGAGCGCGCCAATGCTTGTGGGGGCGGGCAAAGCCCGCGAACCCCGGATCTCAGTGCGCGAACACCGGCATGGTCCATGGCTGCAGGCTATAGCCATGACGCGACAGGCCAGCGCGCACTTCTTCGAGGGCAGTGGCCAGCTTTTGCGGGTCCGAGTAAGCGCTCAGCGGCAACTGAGCGCGGCACAGGCTGTGGCTGGTGTGGTCGTCTATCACGGTGAGGCTAAGCGCGCCGTCACCGTCTTGCTGCGTCCAGGCGACGCAGTGGAAGGGTTCGAAAGCGTGGCCGGCGATCAGAAGGGCTTCGTTGACACGCAGCGTTGCGTCCATGAGTTTTTGCTCTCTTAAGGCTTGGCTTGACAAGCGCCGCGTCAAATGGAGGCGGCAGTTAGGATACTGATGCCTTGACGCGACCGGCGAGTCACAACCGCTACAACTATTTCTCAACGCTTTGGATAGAAGGCGGCCCACACTCACTGCCCGTAAGAGCATCTGGGCGAAGGGAAATTCCCCTCGGCCGACGATCGGCCTCTGTTTTCTGCGTTGTGCCTAAGCCCCGAAAAACCTGGAAATAGCCGCTTCTGCCTGGGCTTGACGTTCCGCCCAGCCGCCGCCGACCACGACGTAGTGCTGCCCTTTGTCTTCGAGCCATTCGCAGCAGGCAGTAAAAAATGCGCGACGATCGGTCGCATCCGGCTGGCAGCGTTGGCCATCAGCCACCCAGGGCACGCCGTCCGGTTCCAGCAGCAGGTGAAGGTCGTAGCGGCGGTGCAGCAGCGCTTCGTTGAGCCAGGCTGGGCTGCTGCCAAAGAGCACGTCGCTCCATAGGATGTTGCTCAGCAAGTGAGTATCGAGCCATAGCCACTCTGGATCGAGCGCCCGCGCGCAATCTTCTCGCGCCAACTGCCCCCGGGCGATGGCGGGGATATCGGCAAGGGTGGTGTCGCGCTGCTGTTCGTCAATGAAGTCACGTACGTACTCGCCACACAGCAGGCCGCCGTGCAGGCGTTGCAGATGAACGGCGAGCGCGCTCTTGCCGACCGACTCCGGCCCGGTGAGTACTACCACCTTCATGAGAGGCTCCTTCGTGAAAATGTTGACATATTAACCCGCAGCCTCGATATCGCGCCCTACCGCGCTGGCGTTGCCCTTGAGCTTCGGTCAGAATCGCCCCGCCGGAGGTGGATGCAAAAAAAAACGCTCGGCGCTTCAATCACTTCCGACGCATCACCAAAGTGGACCGAAACACATATTAGAAGGCCGTCATCGAACGGCCTCGCGGGGGGAATTGAATGGACATGTGGACGGCCGCTTCGGCTATCGTCCTGGGCATCGTCGAGGGGCTCACCGAGTTCCTACCGATCTCCAGTACAGGTCACCAGATCATCGTGGCAGACCTGCTGCGGTTCGGCGGCGAACGGGCGATGGCCTTCAATATCATTATCCAGTTGGGCGCGATCCTCGCCGTAGTGTGGGCTTTCAAGGGTAAGATCCTCACCGTGGTGAGCGGCCTTGGCACCCAACCGAGCGCACGGCGCTTTACCGCCAACCTGGTGATCGCCTTTCTGCCAGCGGTGGTGCTGGGCGTGCTGTTTTCCGATGCGATCCATCAGTACCTGTTCAACCCTGTGACTGTCGCGGTGGCGCTGATCCTTGGTGGTTTGGTGATGCTCTGGGTGGAGAAACGCGAGCATACGGTGCGCATCCACGAGGTCGACGATATGCACTGGACCGACGCCCTCAAAATTGGCTGCGCCCAGTGCCTGGCGATGATTCCAGGGACCTCGCGCTCCGGCTCGACCATCATCGGCGGCTTGCTGTTCGGCCTGTCGCGCACCGCGGCGACGGAGTTCTCGTTCTTTCTCGCGATGCCCACCATGGTGGGTGCGGCCGTGTACTCCGGTTACAAGTACCGGCATCTGTTCCAGCCGTCCGATTTACCGGTGTTCGCCTTGGGCTTCGTAGTCTCCTTCCTATTCGCGATGCTCGCAGTGCAGGGCTTGCTCAAGTTCATTGCCCACCATAGCTATGCGGTGTTCGCCTGGTATCGGGTGGCCTTTGGCCTGCTGATTCTGTTGAGCTGGCAGTTTCATTGGATTGATTGGTCGACCGCCCAGGGCTGAGGAATTGCGCTGAACCTCCGCCGTGGGCGCCAGTCGATATGCGCTGATGCCCCCCAGGTAACCGAGCGTTATGGCTCGACTACGCCGCAGCTGGCCCGACTTGTGCTTCTACGAGCGTGCCCCCGGTACCTGGCCGGGCGCAAGGCAAAGGGCGCTGCCTGCAAGCGCGCTCGCGGTAGGGTCTGAGGGCGTAGGCATGAAGCGTCTTTGTGCATGTTTGGGTGTGCTGGTGGTACTGAGCCTGTTTTCGGTGCAAATCGAAGCTGCGCCGCATGCCCATTGGGGCGTGGGCTTTCACCGCCTGACTTTCCTCGATCCCCTCGACAACAAGCCCATGCATGCGTACGCGTTCTACCCGTCCGCGGAGGCGGGGCACACCTCGCGGGTGGAGGGTTACCAGGTTGCCGCCACAGAGGAAGCGCCCATCGCCATGGGTCGCTTCCCGATGCTCATGCTTTCCCACGGCAACACCGGAACGCCCCTGGCCTTGCATGACCTGATCACCTCGATCACGCAAAAGGGCTTCGTGGTAGTCGCGGTGCTCCACCCGGGCGATAACTACCTGGACCAGAGCCGCCTGGGTACCCTCAGCAACCTGTATGGCCGGCCGCTGCAAATCTCTGCCGCCATCACCGCCGCGCTCAGCGAGCCGATGCTGTCGCCCTTCGTCAACGCCGCCGAGGTGGGGGTGATCGGCTACTCCGCTGGAGGCGAAACCGCGCTGATATTGTCTGGCGCGCAGCCCGACCTTTCTCGCCTGAAGACCTACTGCATCGAAAGGCCGCATGACATGGACGCCTGCCGGCTGCACGGCGAGCTGGTGGCCGACCGCAGCGACCTCTCGGCCAAGGCAGACCCGCGGGTGCACGCATTGTTGCTGATGGCCCCGCTGAGCCTGATGTTCGGTCGCCATGCCTTGTCGACAGTGCATGTGCCCACCTTGATTTACGCCGGCGACAACGACCAACTGGTCGCGGTCGACAAAAACGCCGAGGCGCTCGCGCGCAAACTGCCGTTGAAGGCGCGCTACCACGCGCTCGCCGGGGCCGGGCACTTCGTCTTCATGGCGCCATGCACCGCGGAGCAGGAACGAGAGCTACCAGCGTTGTGCAAGGATGCCGACGGCGTGGACCGCGCCGGTATCCATCGCAACATGATCGATGAGGCCGGCCGCTTCTTTGTTCAATCCCTGGCGCGGCCGAGCCGGGCCGGTTGGCAGACCGCCGACCAGTAGCCAATGGCCGTCAGCGGGCTGCGCCCTCACGGGACAACCAACCGATGAGGGCCAACCCGACCACCGACAGCCCGGCGGCGCACAGGAAGATCGCCGCGTAGCCGGCGTTGGCAGCCAGCGCCCCCATGATGGGGCCCGCAAGCGCCAGGGCGATATCGAAGAACACGGCGAAGGCGCCCAGGCCCGACCCACGGCTGGCCGGCGGCACCTGCTCGATGGCCAGAACGCCCAGCGCCGGGTACACCAGCGACAAGCCAAAGCCCGCCAGGCTGGCGCCAATCAGCGCGAACACCGGGGATGGCGCCAGCCAAAGGCATAGAAAGCCTACGGTTTCCACGCTGAGGCAGGCAAAGGCCACGGTGAACCCGCCGTAATGGTTGATCGCGTTGATGAACAGCAGACGGGACACGATGAAGCACGCACCGAACGCGGTCAGGCAGAACGCGGCGCCCGCCCAGCCTTGTTCCAGGTAATACAGGGTGATGAAGGTGGTCAGCGTGCCGTAGCCAATCGACGCCAGGCACAGGCCAAGGCCATAAGGCGCCACTCGGCCGAACGCCGACCAGAACGGCAGGCGTTCACCCCGCAGCACCGGCACTGAGGGGCGCTTGCGCAGCATCAACAGCGCGAACGCCGCCAGCGCGAACAACGCTACGCCCAGCGAGTGGAAGCCCAGGTCAGCCGTCATCACCACCCCCAGGGGGGCGCCCACCGCAATGGCCCCGTACGAGGCAATGCCGTTCCAGGAAATCACCT
>NZ_JANZKJ010000010.1 GCF_025642975.1 Pseudomonas sp. RIT-PI-S | reverse complement strand
TTGGGAAAGCGAGGTCCTCGGGCGCTTGGCACGATTCAAGGAATACCCGCCAGGCGCTCGGAGCCGGGGCACCGAAGGCCAGGTAATTGTTGAGTTCACGCTCGACAACCAAGGGCGGGTGCTGGACGCGAATGTTGCCAGCAGTTCAGGCAGCAGCCTGCTCGACCGCGCCGCGCTTCGCGCCGTGAATCGGGCGCAGCCATTGCCGGTGCCACCCGCCGAAAAGCTGCACGGCGGTTCGGTCACCTTGCGTGCACCGTTTACCTTCAACCTGACCAAGGGCACTTGAGGAGGTTCTGATACAAGGTCAGGTGTTCGATAACGTGCGTCTATCGACGGCAGCCGCTATGCTGGGCCCGCAACTTCATGGACGCCCGTTATGACCCTCACAGAATTACGCTACATCGTCACGCTCGCTCAGGAGCAACATTTCGGCCACGCAGCCGAACGTTGCCACGTCAGCCAACCGACGCTGTCGGTCGGGGTAAAGAAACTCGAAGACGAACTGGGTGTGCTGATCTTCGAACGCAGCAAGAGCGCAGTCCGTCTCACCCCCGTAGGCGAAAGCATCGTGGCGCAGGCGCAGAAGGTTCTGGAACAGGCGCAGGGCATCCGTGAACTGGCCCAGGCGGGCAAGAATCAGCTGACCGCACCCTTGAAGGTTGGCGCTATCTATACCGTCGGCCCTTACCTGTTCCCTCACCTGATCCCCCAACTGCACCGCGTAGCACCTCAGATGCCGCTGTACATCGAGGAGAATTTCACCCATCTGCTGCGTGACAAGCTGCGTAATGGTGAGCTGGACGCGGTGATCGTGGCCTTGCCCTTCAACGAAGCCGATGTGCTGACCCTGCCGCTGTACGACGAGCCGTTCCAAGTGTTGATGCCCAGCGATCACCCGTGGACGCGCAAGGAAACCATCGACTCGGCACTGCTCAATGACAAGAGCCTGCTGTTACTGGGCGAAGGCCACTGCTTCCGCGATCAGGTCCTCGAAGCCTGCCCTACCCTCGGCAAGGGCGCCGAGGCCGCGCGGCATACCACGGTCGAGTCCAGCTCTCTGGAAACCATTCGCCATATGGTCGCCTCCGGCCTGGGCGTATCGGTCTTGCCGCTCTCGGCGGTGCATAGCCATCACTATGCGCCAGGTGTGATCGAGGTTCGCCCCTTAACGCCGCCGGCCCCCTTCCGCACCGTTGCCATCGCCTGGCGCGCCAGCTTCCCACGGCCCAAGGCGATCGAAATCCTCGCCGATTCGATCCGCCTATGCTCGGTGGCCAAGGCCCCAGCGGCGCCTACCAAAGCCGCAGTATGACCGAGCTCGCAGGGGTGCCGGTCACGGCGCTGAAAGGCGTGGGCGAGGCCATGGCGGAGAAGCTCGCCAGGGTGGGGTTGGAGACGGTACAAGATGTGCTGTTCCATCTACCGCTGCGCTACCAGGATCGCACCCGTGTATTGCCCATCGGCAGCCTGCGCCCAGGGCAGGATGCGGTCATCGAAGGGGTGGTCAGCGGCGCCGATATCGTCATGGGCAAGCGCCGCAGCTTGTTGGTTCGATTAGGCGACGGCAGCGGCGTGGTGAGCCTGCGCTTCTATCATTTCAGCAACGCCCAAAAAGACACGCTCAAGCGCGGCACTCACCTGCGCTGTTACGGCGAGGCCCGGCCCGGGGCGTCGGGGCTGGAGATTTACCACCCTGAATACCGTGCACTTACCGGCGACGAACCCGCGCCGGTGGAACAGACCCTTACACCGATCTATCCGTTGACCGAAGGCCTTACCCAGCAACGGCTGCGCCAGTTGTGCCAGCAAAGCCTGGGCATGCTTGGGCCTCGCAGCCTGCCGGACTGGTTACCCGAGGAGCTGGCGCGGGAACACCGCCTGAGCGCGCTTGGCGATGCCATTCGCTACCTTCACCAGCCTCCCGCTGATGCCGATGTCGACGAGCTTGCCCTTGGCCAACACTGGGCTCAGCAGCGGCTCATTTTCGAAGAGCTGCTCACCCACCAGCTTTCCCAGCAGCGGCTGCGCGAAAGCCTGCGGGCGCAGCGGGCGCCGGCGCTGCCCGAGCCACGTACACTGCCGGCTCGCTATCTGGCAAACCTGGGATTCACCCCTACCGGCGCGCAGCGGCGGGTTGGCGGCGAGATCAGCTACGACCTTAACCAGGACGCGCCCATGCTGCGCCTGGTGCAAGGGGACGTCGGCGCCGGCAAAACGGTAGTTGCCGCCCTGGCGGCGTTGCAGGCGATCGAAGCGGGTTACCAGGTGGCCCTGATGGCGCCGACGGAGATCCTGGCCGAGCAGCATTTCATCAACTTCCAGCGTTGGTTCGAGCCCCTCGGTATCGAGGTCGCGTGGCTGGCTGGCAAGCTCAAGGGCAAGGTGCGCCAGGGGGCACTGGAGCGAATCGCAAGCGGTGCGCCCATGGTGGTCGGCACCCATGCCTTGTTCCAGCCGGAAGTGCGCTTCCACCGCCTTGCCTTGGCGATCATCGATGAGCAACACCGCTTTGGCGTGCAGCAACGCCTGGCGCTGCGGCAAAAGGGTGTCGACGGCAAGCTGTGCCCCCACCAGTTGATCATGACCGCTACGCCGATCCCGCGGACCCTGGCCATGAGCGCCTATGCCGATCTCGACACTTCGGTGCTGGATGAACTTCCGCCCGGGCGTACCCCCGTCAACACGGTGCTTGTGGCCGACAGCCGGCGGATCGAGGTAATCGAGCGAGTGCGCGCCGCGTGTGCCGAGGGGCGTCAGGCGTACTGGGTCTGTACCCTTATCGAGGAATCGGAAGAGCTTACCTGCCAAGCGGCGGAAACCACCTTCGAGGAGCTGACCAGCGCGTTGGGCGAGCTGCGGGTAGGTTTGGTGCACGGGCGCATGAAGCCTGCGGAGAAAGCAGAGGTCATGGCCCGTTTCAAGCAAGGCGAGTTGCAGCTATTGGTCGCTACCACGGTCATTGAAGTAGGCGTGGATGTGCCGAATGCCAGCCTGATGATCATCGAGAACCCCGAGCGCCTCGGGCTGGCCCAGCTGCACCAACTCCGTGGCCGCGTGGGCCGCGGCAGCACCGCAAGCCACTGCGTATTGCTCTATCACCCGCCCCTGTCGTTCATCGGCCGGGAACGCCTGGGCATCATGCGCGAGACCAATGATGGTTTCGTGATCGCTGAAAAAGACCTAGAGCTGCGCGGGCCTGGCGAAATGCTCGGTACACGGCAAACCGGCCTGCTACAGTTCAAGGTGGCCGACCTGATGCGTGACGCTCACCTCCTGCCAGCTGTGCGTGAAGCCGCCCAGGAACTGCTCGCTCGCTGGCCGGGGCACGTAACGCCACTGTTGGAGCGCTGGCTGCGCCATGGCCAGCAATATGGCCAGGTTTAAGCGCCTGTTTCCCCTAATATTCCCGCCAAATTACCGAAGATGAGTATACTGGCGCTTTGTAAACGTTCGGATACAGCCATGACTGAAGTTGCCTTGGAAGTAGCACCACCGCACGCCCCCCATGCCATCGAGCAGCTGTTGCGCAACCACGGCATCGGTTACCGCGAAGTGATCGACACGCCATTGCTGAACCCCGCCCGCCAGGTGCAAGCAGTCTTGCTGGGTGACGCAGTTGGGCTGCTTCTGGTGCTGCTGCGCAAGGATCAGTTGTTGGACCTGACCCGCCTGGCGGAGATTTATGGCCGTACCCTCACAGCCGTTCCCGTCGAAAAGCTCAAGCGTCTTCTAGACCCTTTGCAGCTGGGTGAGCTGCCTGGCATTCCACTGGCCATCAGTGCTCCCTGCGTTTATGACGAACGCCTGGTCGACATCGAATACGTGCTGGTGTCCTCCGGCCAGCCTGGCGTACTGCTGGAAATTTCCACTGACCAGGATCAGTTCCGCAAGGCCTTGGCCAATGCCAGTTCCGCCCGCTTCGGTGAACCTGTGGATAAACAGGTTGCGCATACCAGCCTCACTGGGCCACTCACGGCGATTTCCAAGGGCGTGCAAGCCTTCACCGCTCGGCGGATCCAGCAGCGGCTTGAGGACACCATCGAAATCCCCCCTCTGGCTACCACCGCGCAAAAGATCATCAAGCTTCGGGTCGACCCGGACGCCAGCACTGACGACGTTACCGGTGTTGTCGAAACCGACCCGGCATTGGCCGCGCAGGTCGTCAGCTGGGCGTCATCACCCTATTACGGTTCCGCCGGCAGGATCCGTTCCGTCGAGGATGCGATCGTCCGGGTGCTGGGCTTCGATCTAGTGATCAACCTAGCCTTGGGCCTGGCGCTGGGTAAAACCCTCACCCTGCCCAAGGACAAGCCCCAACATGCCACCCCCTACTGGCAGCAGTCGCTTTACACGGCGGCCGTGGTAGAGGGCCTGACGCGCGCCATTCCCCGAGCGCAGCGACCGGAGGCAGGCCTTACCTATCTGTCTGGCTTGCTGCATAACTTCGGTTACTTGCTGCTGGCGCATGTTTTCCCGCCGCATTTCTCTCTGGTTTGCCGTCACCTGGAGGTCAACCCTCACCTTCCTCACGCCTATGTGGAGCAACACTTGCTAGGCATCAGCCGCGAGCAGGTCGGTGCCTGGCTGATGAAGCATTGGGACATGCCCGAAGAGCTGGTCACCGCGCTGCAGTACCAGAACGACGCCACCTATACCGGCGAGCATGCGATCTACGCCAACCTGGTTTGCCTGGCGGTGCGCCTGCTGCGTGCGCGAGGCAAAGGCTTCGAGGTCGAGGAAGACATCCCCGACGCGTTGCTGGATCGCGTGGGTGTCAGCCGTGAAAAGGCCGACGACGTCGTCAACAAGGTGCTCGACGCAGAACAGCTGTTGCGCGAACTTGCTCAGCAGTTTGGGCAAGGGTAAAACCCGCCACGCTTTAAGAACCCGTAATGTAAAAGGCCGCCATAAGGCGGCCTTTTCACAACTAACGCTACGGAAATGAATCAACGATCCGTGCGTACGTTGTCCTTCAACACTCCATCTTTCAAAACCCCATCCTTCTGGATGTCGACCTCGGTATTGCGAACGGTGTCCCGTATGGTTTCCTGGTGCTCGGACGCTTCCTTGCGGACCACCACCTCTTCGACCACCCGGGCGGTTTTCTGGACAACGGCCTGCTCGGCAGTTTCCTGGATCTCGATGGAGCCTTCCCTGAAGGTGTCCAACTCCCCTGCCGTGGCAGCGCGATCGACCGGCCTACGCTCGATCTCCGCGTGCTCTTCACGCAGGTTAACGGTCTCTTCCACCGGCCGTTCGGTCAGCCGTGAGATAACACGCACCCGGCCAGTATCGACCTGACGTTTACCCACACGCAGGTCCTCTTGAATCACCGGAATGGCAGCCCGGCCGTCCAGGCCGGCGGCAGTATGGCCAACCGATGCGCTCGCCGCGCCCAGGTGATTCCCGGCAAGGTGATTGCCAGCGAGATGGGTCGCCCCTTGTGAACCCCAGGTGGCGGCCCGCTCGTCGATATCAAAGGCACCGTTTTGTTCAAGAATTTCTTGAGCCAGGAGTACGTCATCATCATCGTCGACAGTAACCGTGAGCACGGTTGCACCATTACGGTAGGCGTCCGAATAGGCACTAACGTGCTGATTCACTCGGTCATCGTTATCACTACCGAAGAGGGAGCTGAAGAAATGGCTGACTTTATCGCCGAAAGATTCGTCATGATCATGTACTGCGCCAGTGCCTAACGGAGAGTTCCCGATTGCCACTGTCTCGTCGCTCGATGACGATATATTAATATTGCTGTCCATCACTTTCTTACGAAGCAATGCGTCTCTGGCGGCGTTGGCTTCGTTCAAGTTGTCGAACGCAGCTATCAATGTATGGCTCATATATACCTCATTTCGGGTTGAATGCGATTATTAGCTATGAATAGAGCGTGGCCTCTCTACTCTTCCTCTGTCGCCACACCATCGTCGCCGCGCATTAATACAACGGCTTCTTTTCTTAATGTGACTTCCTCGCTATAGAGCGCCTCGCTCACTTCATGCCTGATATGCAGTTCTTCCTTGAGGACGAGTCGTTTCTCCACAACCAGCACCTCTTCAAGTACCGGAATGATGGTGACGCCGTTTTCGGTCCTTACCTTTGGCGGATTACCTGCATCCACCACAGTATCTCTGGGCACTCTCAGAATCGAAGCTCCACGGCTCTGTAAAACTTCTGACACAGTTACGTTCTGAGTTTCGACAGTTTTCTCCAGCGTCACTGCATCGGTAGTGACCGTTCGTTTGGAAACAGTCATCTCCTCTTCAATAACTGGAATCACGTCACCATCGGTGTACATGTCGTCGTTCATCATCCGACCCTGTGCTGAAAATGCATCCTCAACTGCTATTAACTTGAGTAGCCGTACGTTCGATCAGTTCAAAGTGATTGTCACAGGCCAAATATGCCAGACGAACGGAAGCCTCGACCGGGCTTATCCAGCGCAACCACGGCAGTTATCGCCGAGTGACACCTGTGTGCCGGCAAGAAGGTTGGTGAATAAATTTCAAACGAGGGTTATATGAATATTGCAGCGACACGGTATGGAAAGGAATAACCGAAGAGGATCCGAAACTTGAAGTGCAGGGATGGAGCCCCCAGGCGAACCTGAGCCGGTTCACACAGGGGGCAGGCTGTAACTTAGATACTGTCGCGCAGGTTTTTGCCCGGCTTAAAGGCCACGGTGTTGCTAGCGCCGATCTGGATCGGTTCGCCAGTTTGTGGGTTCTTGCCTTTACGGCCACCTCGATGGCGCTTGACGAATGTTCCGAAGCCGACAAGGGTGACATTTTCTTTATCGACGGCCTGGGTAATTTGCTCCAGTACCACGGTAAGCACGCGCTTGGCGGTGTCCCTGGTGATGGCGGCCCGTTCGGCAATAGCGTCGACGACTTCGTTTTTGTGCATAAATGATGCCTCTTGTGCAGTTTTTGTTTTTATGCCCGGCAAGAACAGCCTGTGCCGGGTATCCCGTGGACTTTTGTCTACGGCTGGCTGACCGAGAATGGCACGGCGGACGCCCTCGCGCCAGTAGCCCGAACAGCCTTATTACGGATATTTCGAGCTGATTCCGACGGATTGAAGGGCGTATCGGCCAGCTATATCGCTCTTGTATGACCGCTTGGTTTCACACGATCTCGATCATCTCAAAATCGTTCTTGCCTACGCCGCAGTCCGGGCACAGCCAATCTTCAGGCACATCTTCCCAGCGGGTGCCAGCCGCAAGACCTTCATCGGGGCAACCAAGCGCTTCGTCGTAGATGAAACCGCATACCACGCACTGCCATTTTTTCATTGCTTCACCTCTCGTTACGCTATGCCCAGGCCAGCTAAACCCTGCGACCTTTCATGCTAAGCTCCATGGCCTGCCAACCGCCATGCTCCTATACCGTGTCGCATCACACCACTGCTTCTTGCCCCCCTTCCTGGAGCGATCACCTCGAAACAGCTAATGGTCCTTGTCAGGACTGGCTGTTCGATACGGGGTCGCTTACCCGACGTTTGATCCGGCTGTCCGCAGATGCCTTTAGCGTGGCGCCCTTGAGTGAAGGCTGGGCGACCCTGCGCGACGACGAATGCCTCGCTCTGGACCTTGCCCCTGGCACCACCGGATGGGTACGCGAAGTGTACCTGAGCGGCCACGGCCGACCGTGGGTCTTCGCCCGCAGCGTGGCAGGGCAGCAGGCGCTCAAGCAAGATGGTTTCCCTCTGGCCGCGTTAGGATCACGCTCGCTGGGTGAACTGCTGTTCGTCAACGGCGGGTTTAGCCGGGGACGCATTGAAGTGTGCCGCTATCCCACACAGTGGCTTCCCGCTTCGCAAACAGGCGACACACTTTTGGCCAGGCGGTCCCGCTTTGACCGCGATGCGCTGGGCATTCTGGTCACCGAGGTGTTTTTGCCTGAATTCTGGGCCATGCTGCCCCGCTCACCGGAGGCGCCTTGATGTACCAGGAACTGCTTCGCTCACTTAACCGCTTGCACCCGCGCGCCTGGGATTTCGTCCAGTTAAGCCGGATGGACAAGCCCATCGGTATCTACCTGCTGCTATGGCCCACGCTTTGGGCCCTGTGGATCGCCGGCGACGGCGCGCCCTCGGTGGCCAATGTCGCGATCTTTGTGTTAGGCGTAGTTCTCATGCGCGCGGCAGGCTGCGTGGTCAACGATTTCGCTGACCGTCACGTGGACGGCCATGTGCGACGTACCGAACAGCGCCCCTTGGTCAGCGGCAAGGTGCGCGGCCGTGAGGCACTGGTATTTTTCGCCGTGCTGGTGTTGCTGAGCTTCTTGCTCGTGCTGTGCACCAATGCCGCTACCGTGTGGCTCTCGCTAGGGGGCCTGGCCTTGGCGGCCAGTTACCCTTTCATGAAGCGTTACACCTATTACCCCCAAGTGGTGCTGGGGGCGGCGTTTTCCTGGGGCATGCCGATGGCTTTCACCGCCGAAACCGGCCACGTCCCTGCGGCGGCCTGGTGGTTGTACCTGGCGAATTTGCTCTGGACAGTCGCCTACGACACTTACTACGCCATGACGGACCGAGAGGATGACTTGCGCGTGGGGATCAAATCCACGGCGATTCTGTTCGGCAATTCGGATCGGTTGATTATCGGCATCTTGCAGGGGCTGGCCATTGTCTGCCTGTTGCTGGCGGGTTCACGCTTTGGCCTCGGCGGCTGGTTCTATGCGGGCCTGGTGGTGGCCGCTGGCTGCTTCGCCTGGGAAGCCTGGACCACCCGCCGGCGGGAGCGTATGGCGTGTTTCGAAGCCTTCCTGCACAACCACTGGGCCGGCCTGGCGATATTTGCTGGCATCGTGATGGACTATGCCTGGCGCTGAGCCATGCACCAAACGGCGGGGGCACGCGCAGCGGAAAGCTTCAGCGCGCGGGGGATAACTTGCTACCCTTCTCGAAGCTGTCATGTGACTGCAATATTTGCGTTATCTAATGCAGCGCAACATCCAGGACAGGCTTGAGGTTAAACCATGGTGGGTAAAAGCATTCTCATAGTCGACGACGAAGCGCCTATCCGCGAGATGATCGCTGTGGCGCTGGAAATGGCCGGCTATGAATGCCTTGAAGCGGAAAACAGCCAGCAGGCCCACGCCATCATCGTCGACCGCAAGCCGGACCTGATCCTGCTTGATTGGATGCTCCCCGGCACGTCCGGGATCGAGCTGGCTCGCCGTCTCAAGCGAGACGAGCTGACCGCCGCCACGCCGATCATCATGCTCACCGCCAAGGGTGAAGAGGACAATAAGATCCAAGGCTTGGAAGTGGGCGCCGACGACTACATCACCAAGCCGTTTTCACCGCGCGAACTGGTCGCTCGCCTCAAGGCCGTACTACGCCGCGCCGGCGCTACCGACAACGAAACACCGATCGAGGTAGGCGGCCTGCTGCTGGACCCGATCAGCCACCGCGTGACCATCGACGGGCGCCCAGCCGATATGGGGCCCACCGAATACCGCCTGCTGCAGTTCTTCATGACCCACCAGGAACGTGCCTATACCCGCGGCCAGTTGCTCGATCAGGTTTGGGGCGGCAACGTGTATGTAGAAGAACGTACCGTCGATGTGCACATCCGCCGGTTGCGCAAGGCGCTGGGCGATGCCTATGAGAACCTGGTACAAACCGTGCGCGGGACGGGGTACCGTTTTTCCACCAAGGCTTGAAGCGGTGAGCATTGCCAAAGGACTGATCGCTAATTGAACCGGAACTGGCACGGCGTTCTGCTTCGCCATCTACTGCTATTGATTGGCGCGTGCCTACTGCTGGGGTTGTTGACCGGCCACTATGGCCTTTGCCTTGCCGCGGGCCTGGGAGGCTACCTGGCCAACACCCTGCGCCACCTGCTGCGGCTGCAGCATTGGCTGCGCCACCAGCAGCCAGACGAGGCACCACCCGAGGGTCATGGGCTGTGGGGAGATGTGTTTGATAACATCTACAACCTGCAACGACGGGACAGCCGTGCCAGGGCGCGCCTGCAAGGCGTGATCGACCGGGTGCAGGAATCCACCGCAGCCTTGCGCGATGCCGTGATCATGCTCGACAGCGACGGCAACCTGGAATGGTGGAATCGCGCCGCCGAAACCCTCCTGGGCCTCAAGACTCCCCAAGACGGCGGCCAGCCCATCACCAACCTGGTGCGCCACCCCAGGTTCAAGGATTACTTCGAAGCCGAGCATTACGCAGAGCCTCTGGAAATGCCGTCGCCCTTGAATGACCGGGTACGCCTGCAGTTCATGATCACCCGCTACGGCAACAACGAACACCTGATGGTGGTGCGTGACGTGACTCGCATCCACCAGCTCGAGCAGATGCGCAAAGACTTCATCGCCAACGTGTCCCACGAATTGCGTACACCGCTTACCGTGATCACCGGCTACCTGGAGACGCTGCTGGATAACGCCGGGCATCTGAACCCTCGCTGGCTGCGCGCCCTGCAACAAATGCAGCAACAAGGCAGCCGCATGCAGACGCTGCTAAACGACCTACTGCTGCTGGCCAAGTTGGAAGCGACCGATTACCCGTCGGACAACCATCCCGTCGATGTGCATGCCATGCTGCGTAGCATCGTCAACGACGCCACGGCGCTGTCCGGCGAGCGCCACCATCTGGTCACCCTGGAGGCAGCGCCCGGCCTGCGGATGAAAGGAAGCGAACCGGAGCTGCGCAGCGCATTTTCCAACCTGGTATTCAACGGGGTGAAATACACCCCGGACAACGGCCGGGTGCACGTGCATTGGTGGCAGGATGAAACCGGGTTGCACTTGAGTGTGCAGGACTCGGGCATCGGCATCGAGCCAAAGCATATACCCAGGCTTACCGAACGGTTTTACCGGGTCGACTCCAGCCGCAGCTCAAGCACGGGCGGCACCGGCCTGGGGCTGGCGATCGTCAAGCATGTGTTGCTGCGGCATAAGGGGCGGCTCGAGATCACCAGCGTGCCCGGCAAGGGCAGCACCTTCACCTGCCACTTCCCGCTGACAGCGCTGGCGGCGCCGGCAACGGACGAGTAGCGGGCCAATAAGCCCACATTCGCGTGGCTTTGCCCCAATCCCACAACTCAGGCCCAGCGCTGGATTTCTATGAGCTTGGCGACGGCCTGTGAACCCAAGCGCCGGGGGCGCACGGTTTACCACTGGCCAATCCTGAATCTAATCGCTAAATTGCTTCATTCGCGCCGGCGAATGGCGCTAACTCCTTTTTATCAGCACGGATCTCACACGTCTCCCAATGGACCCTTCCCCTGCTTTATCGCTCCAAGCCCTCTTCGCCGATTTCGGCATGATTCTCTTCGCATTCTTCCTGGTTTTGCTCAACGGCTTCTTCGTTGCGGCCGAGTTCGCCATGGTCAAGCTGCGCTCCACCCGGGTTGAATCGATTGCCGAGAAGCAAGGCTGGCGCGGGAAGATCCTGCGCACCGTGCATAACCAGCTTGACGCTTACCTGTCTGCCTGCCAGTTGGGCATCACCCTCGCCTCGCTCGGCTTGGGCTGGGTGGGCGAGCCTGCCTTTGCTCACTTGCTCGAGCCGCTGCTGTCGGTGCTGGGGGTACAGTCCGCGGAAGTCATCCGGGGTGCCTCGTTCTTTACCGCCTTCTTCGTGATTTCCTACCTGCACATCGTGGTAGGGGAACTGGCGCCCAAATCCTGGGCCATTCGCAAGCCGGAATTGCTGTCGCTGTGGACGGCCGTCCCGCTGTATCTGTTCTACTGGGCGATGTACCCGGCCATCTGGCTGCTCAATGCCAGCGCCAACGGCATCCTGCGCATTGCTGGCCAAGGCGAGCCGGGGCCGCACCACGAGCACCATTACAGCCGCGAAGAACTCAAGCTCATCCTCCACTCCAGCCGTGGCCAGGACCCGAGCGACCAGGGCATGCGTGTGCTGGCTTCGGCGGTGGAGATGGGCGAGCTGGAAGTGGTCGACTGGGCCAATTCCCGCGAGGACCTGGTTGTGCTGGAGCACAGCGCGCCGCTCAAGGAGATCCTCGCCACCTTCCGCCGCCACAAGTACAGCCGCTACCCGGTGTACGACAGCGAGCGTGGTGAGTTCGTCGGCCTGCTGCACATCAAGGACCTGCTGCTGGAGCTGGCGGCATTGGACCACGTGCCCGAGTCGTTCAACCTCGCCGAGCTGACCCGGCCGCTGGAGCGCGTGTCTCGCCACATGCCGCTGGCCGAGCTGCTCGAGCAGTTCCGCACCGGCGCGGCGCACTTTGCCCTGGTCGAAGAAGCCGACGGCAAGGTCATCGGGTACCTCACCATGGAAGACGTGCTGGAAGTTCTGGTGGGCGATATCCAGGATGAGCATCGCAAGGCAGAACGCGGCGTGCTGGCGTACCAGCCCGGCAAGCTCTTGGTGCGCGGCGACACTCCGCTGTTCAAGGTCGAGCGCCTGCTAGGGGTGGACCTGGACCACATCGAGGCTGAAACACTTGCAGGGCTGGTCTACGACAGCCTCAAGCGGGTGCCCGAAGACGAAGAAGTGATCGAAGTGGAAGGCCTACGGATCATCATCAAGAAGATGAAAGGCCCCAAGATCGTGTTGGCCAAGGTGCTCAAGCTCAGCTGAAACGCCCGCTAACGGTCACCCACGGCAAAATTCGGCAGGCTTTGCAGAGGCCTGTCGAATTGATAAGGAATGGACTCCAGCCCCCGCCCGCCGTTGCGTTGAACCACGAAATGCAAGTGCGGGCCGGTGCTGTGCCCGGTATTTCCCGAACGTCCTAGCGGTTCGCCAAGCCTCACCTGCTCTCCCTCACGGACCACAATCGACCCCTGCATCAGGTGCAGGTAAACGCCCATGGTGCCGTCGTCATGCAGCACGCGCACGAAATTGCCCGAAGGCTCGGCGCCACCAGCACCCTGATTGTTCTCGACCTTGATCACGGTGCCGGCCCGCGCAGCGATGATGGGCGTGCCCTCAGGCATGGCAATGTCGATGGCATAACGCCCAAGGGCACCGGTATGGCTGAAGGTCCCGTTCGGACCTTGGCTGATCCGGAAGGGCCCTCCGAGCCAGGGGAAGGGGTATCGATATGTAGCTGGGCTGGCGGAAGGATCGCCCAAGGCGTAGCTGAAGCCAGGTGTGCCGGTCACCGGCGTGCCTGCCTTGGCTGCCACCAAGGTAGCGAGGGTGAGGGTGGAGCGCGGGGGGACGGTCCGAGTGATGCTGCGAGGGGCAGTACCGGCAGCGTTACGCAGGTGAGCCAGGCGAAGCTCTACCTGTACTGGCGCATAAAGGTCGTTCTGCGCTTCGTAGCTCACCTTCGTTCCCATACGCCGGGTATTCAAGCGCACCTGGGCGGCCAGCGACTCGACCATTCGATCTTCGAACACCAGCCGCCGCGCGCCCGGTGTTACCCGGTCCGTGTAATTGACCACGCCATTGGCATCGACGAATTTGTAGATCGCCACGGCCTGAGCGTGGCTGCAGGCAGCGGCGACCAGTGCGGAAAGCAGGTAGCGCCAGCGCATGGTGAGTTCACCCCAAACGATATAGCGACGTAGCCTAGCAGCGATCTGCCCTGCTACGCCGCTCCAGTGCCCTAGGCACCAGGCACGAAGTGTTTCTGCGTGGTGCCACGGGCGATCAGCCGCGAGAGGTAGTCCAGCTTTTGCGCGTCTTGGTCTACGAAGCGGAACGTCAGCTGCAGCCATTCGCTATCGGGCTTGGCCTCCACCGCAACCACCGCATGTAGGTAACCGTTGAGGCGGGCCACGTCGTTATCGCCCTGCTCCAGGTCCAGCACCGCTTGCTCAAGCACCTGCGGCAGGGGCTCGCCCCGCTTGACCACCAACAAGGCCTCCTTGAGGCTCAGCGCCTTGATCACGCAGGCCATGTTGCCACCACCGGCCAGCCGCAGCTGCCCTTGGCCTCGGCCACCACTCGCGGCAGCCGCCGGGCGTGGCGCCGGGGCCGCAGCGGCCGGCGCCGGGGCTGCGGGGCGAGGCGCCGCGGCAGGTGCTGCCGCTGCCACGCTCTCGGCCGGGCGGCTAGCCGTCAGGGCTGCGAGGGAATCGTTGGCGAAGGCAGCAGCGTTAGGCCGTGAGCCAGGTCCGCTCATCAAGGCCTCGAGCTTGCCAGCACGGTGCAGGGCTTTCTTGACCTTGGTCAGCAGCTGCTCGTTGGTGAAGGGCTTACCGACGAAGTCCGATACACCGGCCTGGATTGCCTGGATGACGTTTTCCTTGTCGCCCCGGCTGGTGACCATGATGAAGGGCACGGTTTTGGTGCTTTCCTGCTCACGACACCAGCTCAGTAGCTCCAGGCCGGTCATTTCCGGCATTTCCCAATCGCAGAGGATCAAGTCGAACGGGTCCTTGGCCAGCATGGCTTGAGCCTTGCGTCCGTTGACTGCGTCCTCGATCTGCATTCCAGGGAAGGCGTTACGCAAACATTTTTTAACCAGATCGCGGATGAAAGGCGCGTCATCCACCACCAGAACACTGACCTTGGCCATTAAGGACTCCTGAAATTGGTTCGAACAGCATAGCCTGCGTCACCGCCGCCATAAGCCGCCCGAACCTCACACCCGCCCTGCGGATGCCAAAAAAACTGCTCCCAGTATGAATGAAAACGCCCGGCGCGGGCCGGGCGTCGTTCCTTGGGTAAACTTACTTATCGTCAGGCTGGGCCGAAACATTAGCGCGCTGGGCGTTGCGGCGAACTTCTTCCTTCATGCGTTCCAGCCCCAGGTGCCTTACATCGGTGCCTTGAACCAGATAAATGACCAGCTCGGCGATATTGCGCGCATGGTCACCAATGCGCTCCAGCGAGCGCAGCGCCCAGATCACGTTGAGCACCCGCGAGATAGAACGCGGGTCTTCCATCATGTAGGTCACCAGTTCGCGCAGGGCAGTTTTATATTCCCGATCGATGGTCTTGTCGTACTGCGCCACGGCCAGGGCCAGGTCGGCGTCGAAGCGGGCGAAAGCATCCAGCGCATCACGGACCATCTTCAGCACCTGGTCGCCGATGTGGCGCACTTCCACATAGCCACGCGGCGCTTCGCCCTCCTCGCACAGCTGGATCGCCCGCCGGGCGATCTTGGTGGACTCGTCGCCAATCCGCTCCAGGTCGATGACGGACTTAGAAATGCTGATGATCAGCCGTAGGTCCGACGCGGCAGGCTGGCGGCGGGCCAAGATACGCAAGCACTCCTCGTCGATGCTGCGCTCCATCTGATTGATTTCATCATCGATGTCCCGCACTTGCTGAGCGAGGCCGGAATCTGCCTCGATCAGTGCGCTGACCGCATCGTTGACCTGCTTTTCCACCAGCCCGCCCATGGCCAGCAGGTGGCTGCGCACTTCTTCGAGCTCCACGTTGAACTGCTGGGAGATGTGATGATTGAGGCTATGTTTGTCGATCATGGGTCAGGTCCTTGGTGTGCCGAGGGTAGTTGGCGACAACGGTGGGCGCAGTGCTTCAGCAGCGCGGAACACCCATCAGCCGTAGCGGCCGGTGATGTAGTCTTCGGTCTGCCTTTTCTGGGGGTTGGTAAACATGCGGTCGGTATCGCCGAACTCGACCAGCTTGCCCATGTGCATGAACGCCGTGTAATCGGATACACGGGCGGCCTGCTGCATGTTGTGGGTCACGATCACTATGGTGAAGCGTGATTTCAGTTCGTAGATCAACTCCTCGACCTTGAGCGTAGAGATCGGGTCCAGTGCCGAACACGGCTCGTCGAGCAACAGCACCTCCGGCTCCACGGCGATGGTCCGGGCAATGACCAGCCGCTGCTGCTGGCCACCGGACAACCCCAGGGCGGACTCATGCAGCCGGTCCTTTACCTCATCCCACAGCGCGGCGCCGCGCAGTGCCCATTCCACGGCGTCATCGAGCACACGCTTCTTCTTAACGCCCTGGATGCGCAGCCCATACACCACGTTCTCGTAGATGGTCTTGGGGAAGGGGTTAGGCTTCTGGAACACCATGCCCACCCTCCGACGCAGCTCGGCGACATCTTCGCCCTTGCGATAGATATCGGCCCCGTACAGGTTGACGGCGCCTTCCACACGGCACTCATCGACCAGGTCGTTCATGCGGTTGAAGGTGCGTAGCAGGGTGGACTTGCCACAGCCAGACGGCCCGATGAACGAGGTGACCCGTCGCTGCGCAATGTTCAGCGCTACGTCGAACAACGCCTGCTGCTTGCCGTAATACAGGCTCAACCCGGCGACCTCGATAGCGATGTCCTCGGTAGCAATGTCCAGCCGCTGCTTCTTGCGGCCCAGCGCGGCCATGTCAAGGCGGCGGCCGGGTGTGTGTTGCTCCATCGGAAGCTCCATACCTATCAGTCGTCCAACGAGCAGCATGGGCCGCCCGCTACATCAAGTGTCGAGGGCACGGTATTTCTCCCGCAAATGGTTGCGGATCGCCACGGCCGACAGGTTAAGCAAGCCGATGACCACTACCAGCAGCAGGGCCGTGGCATACACCAGTGGCCGCGCCGCCTCCACATTCGGGCTCTGGAAGCCCACATCGTAGATGTGAAAGCCCAGGTGCATGATTTTCTGGTCCAGGTGCAGGTAGGGGTAGTTGCCATCGACGGGCAAGGCGGGTGCGAGCTTGACCACGCCGACCAGCATCAACGGTGCCACTTCTCCGGCTGCCCGGGCAATGGCGAGGATCAGCCCGGTCATCATGGCCGGGCTGGCCATGGGCAGCACGATTTTCCAGAGGGTTTGCGCCTTGGTCGCGCCCAGCGCCAGCGAGCCCTCGCGCAGTGACCGCGGTATGCGCGCCAAGCCCTCTTCGGTGGCAACGATCACCACGGGCACGGCCAACAACGACAGCGTCAGCGAAGCCCAGAGCAAGCCCGGCGTGCCGAGAGTGGGCGCGGGCAACGCTTGGGCGAAGAACAGCCGGTCCAGTGAACCGCCCAGCACATAGACGAAAAAGCCCAGGCCAAACACGCCGTAGACGATCGCCGGTACCCCAGCCAGGTTATTGACCGCGATGCGGATCAGCCGAGTCATCCAGCCTTGGCGCGCATACTCACGAAGATAGACAGCGGCCAGCACGCCAAAGGGCGTGACCACGACCGCCATGATCAGGGTCATCATCACAGTGCCGAAGATGGCCGGGAACACTCCGCCCTCGGTGTTCGCTTCACGCGGTTCGGTGCTTAGGAACTCCCACAGCTTGCTGAAGTAGAAAGCGGTTTTCTCCGCCCATCCCATGGCGTTGGGCCGATAGGCACGCAACACGTTCGCCAGGCTGACCTCTACCTGGCGGCCCTGGGCGTCGCTCAAGGTGACGCTGTCGCGCTCCGCTTGGCGACGTAGATCGTCCAGCTGGGCTTCCAAACCCTGGTAGCGAGCCGCCAAGGCACTGCGCTCAGCGGCGAAGTCAGCCTGTGCGGTAGCCGTCAGCTTACCGCTGAGTTCCAGCTGGCGGTTTTGCAGGCGCAGCCGCTCCAAGCTGTGATTGATGCCCCCGACGTCGTTCTTTTCAAGCTGTTCGAGCTGACGCGAGAGTTCTTCGGCCCTGGCCAGCCGGGCCTGAAGCGGCGCCCAGGCGCCCTCGCCTTCCGCGATCACCAGCCCTGCCTCCTTGAGGTTGATGAGGCTGCCGTAGAAGTTGCCCCACTCGCGGCGCTCCAGGGTGACCAGTTGGGGCGGGAACTGACGGTCCACCAGCCACTCATCGATGACCCAGTTGAAGTCATTGCCATTGAGGTCCCGGTTACCCAGTTTGATCAGCGCCCGGGTAGCGAGCGTGCTGCCATCATCGTTGAGCGGCAGGCCGGCGCCACGCAACCTGGCCCTGGGCGCCTGTTCTTGTTCGACTACCTCGCCAATCAGCGCAACGGGCGCCTGGCCGGGTACCTGATAAGTAGCCTGGAGCAGGTCCGCGGGCCAGAAATGGCCCAGGCCGCGGATCGCAATCAGCGCCAGCAGCCCAAGGGTCATGATGACTGCCACCGAAACCGCGCCGGCGCTCAGCCAAACCCCGGGGGCTCCACTGCGCAGCCATGCCAGAGGGGTCACCTTGCTCACTACCCTGCCCCTTCTCACAGCGAGGAATATTGCTTGCGTAACCGCTGGCGGATCAGCTCCGCCACGGTGTTCATCGCAAAGGTAAACAACAACAAGGCCAGCGCAGCCAGGAACAGCACTCGGTAATGGCTGCTGCCCACCTCGGATTCAGGCAACTCGATCGCCACATTGGCAGCCAGGGTGCGCATGCCCTCGAACAAGTTCATGTCCATGATCGGCGTATTACCCGTGGCCATGAGCACGATCATGGTTTCGCCGACGGCGCGGCCCATGCCGATCATCAGCGCCGAGAAGATCCCCGGGCTGGCAGTGAGCAGCACCCCCCGAATCAGCGTCTGCCAAGGGGTCGCGCCCAGCGCCAGCGAGCCGAATGTCAGGCTACGCGGCACGCTGAACACGGCGTCCTCGGCGATCGAGTAAATGGTGGGGATCACTGCAAAGCCCATGGCGATCCCCACCACCATCGCGTTGCGCTGATCGAAATCCAGGCCCAGGTTGGCGCTGAGCCACTGGCGCATGTCGCCATCGAACAGGGTGTGTTCCAGCCAGGGGCTCAGGTAAAGCGAGCCTGCGCCCAACAACAGGATCACCGGGATCAGCAAGGCGCTTTCCCAACCTTCTGGCACGCGCAGGCGCAGGCTCGCTGGCAAACGGCCCCACAGCAACCCGGCCAGCAGTATGCCGAGGGGAATCAGCAGCAACAGGCCGAAGATGCCCGGGAGATGGCTCTCTAGGAACGGGGCCAGCACCAACCCGGCGAAAAACCCGAGGATGACCGTGGGCAGCGCCTCCATCAGCTCGATCACCGGCTTGACCTTGCGGCGCATCGACGGGGCCATGAAGTAGGCCGTGTAGATCGCTGCGGCGACTGCCAGTGGCGCGGCCAGCAACATGGCGTAAAACGCCGCCTTGAACGTGCCGAATGCCAATGGCGCGAGGCTCAGCTTGGGTTCGAAGTCGGCATTCGAAGCGGTGGACTGCCACACGTATTCAGGGCTGTCGTAGTGCTCATACCAGACCTTGTCCCAGAGCGCGCTCCAGGACACCTCCGGGTGTGGGTTGCGCAAGGTCAGCTTGAGCAGTTTGCCCTGCTCCTCCAGCAGCAGGCGATTGGCTCGTGGCGACAACGCCAGTGCGCCACTGCCGGCGGCAACCTGTTCGATCAGCAAGGTGCGGTGGGCGGTGCTGTGAAACACCCCCAGTTGCCCGCGGTCATCCAGGGTCACGAAACCCTTTCGCCGCTGCTCGGGGTTGATGCGGCTGATAGGCGCGGTGCCAAGGCGGAAGTCACGGATGTGGCTCAGCCGCGGCTCGCCGTCCAGGTCCCTGCTCATGAACCATTGGCCAAGGCTGCCGTTGGAAGCGCCAATCAGCAGGGATACCCCGCCCACCAGCTGTGCGCTCGCGGTCACGCTGGCGCTGGCGTCTTCAAGGAGTTTATAGCGGCCATTGAGCAGTTTTTTGTGCAGGTCGAAGACGTCGGCCTGGGCGCGACCGTTTATCACATATAGCCAGCGCTGGCCGGGGTCGATGTAGACCGCCTGCACGGCTTCAGTCAGCTGTGGCAGCGCGACCTTCGCTTGAGCCGGCGGCGCATCGCCGTTGGTGGTAAGCGCCAGCACATTGAGCCTGCTGTTATCGGCGCCGGCCAGCAGCACACCGGTGTCGTTGGCACTGACGGCCAAGTGCTGCAATGCGCTGCCCGGTTCATTGATCGCGAACGGCACCCGCCCGTAGGGGTATTCCACCGAAGGCGTGATCGTTTTGCGGTTCTCCGGCCACGCGGTTTGATACAGGTGCCGAAATATCAGCGCCTGGCCGTTGGACAACCCCAACGCCACTAGGCCCCTGCTGGGCTGATCCTGAGCCACCGCGGTAACGCCAGCGCCGGCTGGCAAAGGCAGGGTCACGCGGCTAAGCACAGCACCGTCGGCAGTAGAGAAGAACACCACCTCGCCGCGGTCCGACACGCGCATCGCTACCCGGTTCTGCTCCTCGACGGTCAGCAGCACGGGCTGCCCAGCGCTTTGCAGCCAACTCGGTGCCAGGGTTGCACCGACCCTCAAGCTGGCACCTTGGAACAACGGCGCGACTACATACGTGAGGTAGAAAAAGATCAAGGTGATAGCAGCCAGCACGGCAAGCCCACCCACCAACACATACCAATGAGTGAAACGATCGACGAGCGCACGCAACCGGCGATGGCGCTGCATGGCCGGCGTGTTGAAATCGATGCGCGCCGGGGGCGTGCGTGAGGTTGCCTTGCTTACAGCCGGATCTTTCATCCGCACACCCTAGCGGCGATATATGACAGAAACGTGACATCACGGTGACAGCACCGTCGCGCTTCAAGGTTTTGATACGCCCTCGCCGCCGAGGCCTAACCCGGTGAGTATCTTGGCCACCACCGGCGCTGGCAGGGGAATATAACCGTCCCTGGCCACCAACTGCTGGCCGGTCTTGGACAATATCAACTTCACGAACTCAGCTTCCAGTGGCGGCAGCGGCTGGTTGGGCGCCTTGTTGACATACAGGTACAGGTAGCGCGCTAGCGGATAGCTGCCATTGACCGCGTTCGCTTCGGTGTCTTCGATAAACGGCCCGCCCTCACGCCGGGCCAAAGGCACCGTGCGTACGCTGGCCGTTTTATAACCGATCCCCGAATAGCCGATGCCGTTGAGTGAGCTGCTGATCGCCTGCACTACCGACGCCGAGCCGGGCTGTTCATTCACGTTGGCCTTGAAGTCACCCTTGCACAGGGCCTGCTCCTTGAAATAGCCATACGTGCCAGAAACCGAGTTGCGCCCGAACAGCTGCAACGGCTGGCCGGCCAGGTCTCCCATCAGCCCCAGGTCGCTCCAACGCCGCGCATCGGCACGGGCTCCGCACAGGCGAGTGGAGGAGAACACGGCGTCCAACTGCTCCAGGGTCAGCCCTTTGATGGGGTTGTCCTTGTGCACAAAAACCGCAAGGGCATCGATTGCCACCGCGATCGCCGTGGGCTTGTAGCCGTATTTTTGCTCGAAGGCCTGCAGTTCGACGTCCTTCATCTTGCGGCTCATCGGCCCCAGGCTGGCGGTCCCTTCCGTTAGCGCGGGTGGGGCTGTCGAGGAGCCGGCGGCTTGTATCTGGATATTGACGCTCGGATACACACGCTTATAAGCCTCGGCCCAGAGCGTCATCAGGTTGGCCAGGGTGTCCGAGCCTACGCTGGTGAGATTGCCCGACACCCCTGTGACCTTGCCGTACTCCGCCAAGGCAGGGTCTACGGTCGCGCATACCGGGGCCACCAGGCTCGCCGCGACTGTAAATACCGCCATCAGGCGCTTGAGGGTCATGGGTGCTCCGGGCGGCGAAAGCGCGCAGGCAAGAGGGGGCCTTGGCAGGCGAGGGGCAGCATTCTAGGAATGTTTTGTTACAGGTTGATGAAAGGCCGCCCTCGCGAGCGGCCAAAACACATCACTGCCGGCGCAAGAGCAGCCGCAGGCCGATGAAGAAGCCAAGCACACACAACCCGGCCACATACCAGGAAGCGCCCATCGGGTTGTTCTTGATCAGCATGGTGACCGCCAGCGGGGTGAGGCCGCCGAAGATCGCATAGGCGAGGTTGTAGGAGAACGACAGGCCCGAGAAGCGCACTACCGCCGGGAATGCCTTGACCATCACATAGGGCACGGCGCCAATCACGCCAACGCACAAGCCGGTGACCGCGTACAGCGGGAACAGCCAGTCGGGGTGGGCCTGCAAGCTGTGATACAGCGTCCAGGAGCTTACGCCCAGGGCAACGCTGCCCACGGTAAATACTTTGCCGGCACCGAAACGGTCGGCCAGAAAGCCAGCCAGGATGCAGCCCAGGCTGAGGAATACAATCGCCAGGCTGTTAGCCTGCAACGCGACCTTAGCCGGGAACCCATAGATGGTCTGCAATAGCGTGGGGGTCATGAGGATCACCACTACAATGCCCGCCGACAGCAGCCAAGTCAGCAACATGGACAGCACTACCGCCCCGCGGTGATCGCGCAATACCCGTTGCAGCGGCAGTTCGGCCGCCAGGGCCTTGCGTTGTTGTAGCTCGGCGAAGATAGGGGTCTCGTGCAACCAGCGCCGCAGGTAAACCGAAAGCAACCCGAACACGCCACCGAGAATGAACGGGATACGCCAGGCGTAAGCGACCACTTCTTCGGGGGCGAACAGACTGTTGATCACCGTTGCCACCAGCGACCCAAGCAGGATCCCCGTGGTCAGGCCGCACGTAAGGGTGCCGCAGGCATAGCCGATGTTGCGCGCCGGCACGTGCTCGGAAACGAACACCCACGCCCCGGGCACTTCACCGCCGATAGCCGCGCCTTGGATCACCCGCAGCAATAGCAGCAGTACGGGGGCCGCGATGCCGATCTGTGCGTACGTGGGCAGCAGGCCCATGCACAGCGTGGGCACGGCCATCATGAAAATACTCAGCGTGAACATCTTCTTGCGGCCCAGCAAATCGCCGAAATGGGCCATGACGATCCCGCCCAACGGGCGCGCCAGGTAACCGGCGGCGAAAATACCGAAAGACTGTACCTGCTTAAGCCATTCGGGCATGTCAGCCGGAAAGAACAACTTGCCGACTACAACCGCGAAGAACACAAAGATGACGAAATCGTAAAACTCCAGCGCGCCGCCGAGGGCCGACAGCGACAAGGTCTTGTAATCATTACGGTTAAGCGGGCGCGTAGACGGCGCGGCGCTGGATTGCGCGGTGCTCATGGGCAGACTCTCTTATTGATCGCATTCAGCAGCAGGCTCCGCCAGCGTCGGGGCGCCGGTCGGTTCTGGAAGATAGCAAATTGCTTGATAAAGCACATATATCTGTGTTTGAACGGTTATGCACGAACGTAGGGCTCTATATACTGGGCAACATTGGCCCTGGCGGCGCGCAGCGCCATCACTTCGAAGTCATGGGTCCGAGGCCCCCGGCATGATTGAACTCGAACAAGAAGACCCTATTCCGCAAGGCGACCTCGCCTTGCAAATCACCGCGCTCCCCCGCGAAACGAATGGCTTTGGCGACATCTTTGGCGGCTGGCTGGTGGCCCAGATGGACCTGGCCGGCACGGCCATGGCGAGCAAGGTCGCTGGAGGTCGCGTGGCGACTGTCGCCATCGACCGCATGGCCTTCCTGGTGCCAGTAGCGGTTGGCGCGCAATTGTCGTTCTACACCCAAACCCTGGAGATCGGCCGTAGCTCGATCCAGATGATGGTCGAAGTGTGGAGCGACGATCCGTTGTCCAGTGAATGGCGCAAGGTCACCGAAGCGGTGTTCGTGTTCGTCGCCATCGACGGTAGCGGCCGAACCCGCACTGTTCCGCCACGGCGCTGACCCAAGGTTTTCACCCTGCGCCTAAACTTGCCGGCAATGAGGCGGTCAACGTCACACTCTTACTTGGTATCGAGGAAGCGATATGTCGACCCCCACGGTGGAAAAGCTCAAGCAGGGTGAACTGGACATCTGGCAGATCAAGACCGCCGGGGCGGAACTGCTGGTGGCAGAACAAGGCGCTCAGGTATTGAGCTACACGCGCACGGGTGAGCAGCCGCTGATCTGGCTCAACGACCACGCCGAGTTCAAGCTAGGCAAAGCGATCCGCGCTGGAGTACCGGTGTGCTGGCCCTGGTTCGGTAGCCTGGCGCGTAACCCGCAAGCCATTCAGCAGATGCGTGAAGGCAACGATCCCGCCCCATCCCACGGGCTGGTGCGTACGCTGAAGTGGAACTTGGCCGCCCCGGAGATTGAAGACGACAAGGTCACGCTGACCTTTCTCCTGCCCGAAGCCGACGGCCGCTTGCCTGGTTGGCCACATGCCGCACGCCTGGAATTGAAAATCGTATTGGCCGATACGCTGAGCCTGTCACTGACCACGCTCAACCTTGGCGTCGACACGCTGCATCTGAGCCAAGCACTGCATACCTATTTCGCCGTCAGCGATGTGCGGCAGGTCGCGGTCGAGGAAGTCGCCGGGCTGCAATACGTCGAAACGCTGGAAGATTGGGAGCAACGCACGCAGAGTGGCCAGCTGGAAGTGACCGGCGAGACGGACCGGGTCTACTTGCAAACCCCTGCTCGCCTGAGCATTGCCGACAGCGGCTGGGACCGCCGCATCCTGATCGATACCCAGGGCTCGGCTAGCGCGGTGATCTGGAACCCCTGGATCGAGCGAGCCGCGGCGCTCCCGGATATGACCAACGACGGCTGGCAGCGGATGTTCTGCATCGAAACAGCCAATGTGCTGGCCGATGCTAGAGTCCTGGCTCCTGGGGAATCCCACACGATGACCGTGACCTTCTCCAGCGAAGCGCTGTAATTCGCTGCGCGCCGGTCGCGGCAAGCCGATTGCTACGAAATTAGAACCCTGATGCCTAGCAGCAAGGCTTGCCGACGACCCCTTCACCGCCCCACTGGGGCGCAGGTAGCCAGGCCGGCAAACGCCACTCCCTGATTCAAAGATCCTTGTCTTCCACCACCCTGACCTTGCTCGCGTCCATCGCATAGGCTGCATCGGCGAGGTCGTTGCTCACGTGTTCGACCTTCAGCGTGCCGATGGCCCAGAGCGGCGTATTGATGTCGCTTATCTTCAAGCCCTTGGGGTAGCGGACGAGGATCAACTGATTGGGCGGAGGTGGCGGCACATGGATGCATGCCCCCGGGTAAGGCACCAGGAAGAACAGCGTGCCACGGCCCTTGGCGTCGGTTTCCAGCGGTACCGGGTAGCCGCCGATGCGAATGGTCTTGCCATCCAATGCCGGCACGGTTTTGGTGGAATACATTACCGCCGGCAAGCCCTTGGGATTCTTCAAGCCGCCCTTGGCGGTGAAAGCCCCAGCGGATTCGGGAGTGTTATGGTCGATCTCCGGCATGGCCTCCAGGGCCTTTTGGTCCGACTTGGGCATCAATGCCAGCCAGTCGGTTTCCGGCGGTTCGGCCCAGGCGAGGGCGCAAAAGGACAGCAGGCAAGCAAGCAATACAGCGCGCATCGAGAAGGCTCCGAAAACGAGGGCGCCATTCTAGCCCTCGTTTTCGGTGGGCGGGTCAATCCTTTTTGATCATCCCGTAGATCACCAGCAGAACTACCGCGCCGACCAGCGCACCGAGGAAGCCCGCGCCCTCGCCTGCCTGATAGATGCCCAAGGCCTGGCCGCCGTAAGTAGCCGCCAGAGAGCCGCCGATGCCCAGCAGGATAGTCATGATCCAGCCCATGCTGTCATCGCCGGGTTTCAGAAAGCGTGCCAGCAAGCCGACAATGAAGCCGATTACGATTGTTCCGATGATGCCCATGAAGTACCCCCTATCTATCGCAGGGCCGGCAGCGTGGCTGCCGGCGTCTTGCAATGAGAGGGCCGGTTCCGGCGGAGGTTCCGCTTCGTTCAGTGGCCGATCAGTTGCTGTACCTGGTCGATACCCTGCCGCAAGGACGCCAGGTCGGCGCTGCGCAAGGTAGCATGGCCGACCTTGCGGCCCGGCTTGAAGGCTTTGCCGTAGTGGTGCAGGTGGCACCCGTCGATAGCTACCACTTGTTCCAGGGCCGGAACTTCACCAATGAAGTTCACCATGGCGCTCTCCCCCACCTTGGCCGTAGAGCCCAACGGCAGCCCGGCGATGGCACGTAGATGGTTCTCGAACTGGCTGCACTCGGCGCCTTCGATGGTCCAGTGGCCAGAGTTATGAACACGCGGGGCGATTTCGTTTGCCTTCAGGCCGCCATCCACTTCGAAAAATTCGAAAGCGAGAACGCCCACGTAGTCGAGCTTGTCCAGCACACGACCCAGGTAATCTTCGGCCAACGCCTGCAGCGGGTGGTCGCTGCTGGCCACGGACAGCTTGAGGATGCCCGCCTCGTGGGTGTTATGCGCCAAGGGATAGAAGCGGGTCTGGCCATCGCGCGCGCGTACCGCGACCAGCGACACCTCGCCGGTAAAGGGCACGAAGCCCTCGAGCAGGCAGGGCACGCTGCCCAGCTCGGCGAAAGTGCCGGCAACGTCTTCGGCGCTGCGCAGAACCTTCTGGCCCTTGCCGTCGTAGCCCAGGGTGCGGGTCTTGAGCACCGCGGGTAGGCCTATGCTCGCCACGGCAGTTTCTAGGTCAGCCTGGGACTGGATGTCGGCGAACTCCGGCGTGGGAATTCCCAGCTCGCGGAACAGGCTTTTCTCGAACCAGCGATCCCGTGCGATCCGCAGGGCCTGCGCGCTTGGATACACCGGCACGAAGCTCGACAGGAAGGCAACGGTTTCGGCCGGCACACTCTCGAATTCGAAGGTAACCAGGTCTACCGCATCCGCTAGCTGGCGCAGCTGTTGCTCGTCCGAGTAATCGGCTTGCAAGTGGTCCCCCAGCGCGGCGGCACAGGCGTCTGGCGCAGGGTCGAGAAAGGCGAAATCCATGCCCAGGGGCGTGCCAGCCAAGGCAAGCATGCGGCCAAGCTGGCCACCGCCGATTACACCGATTTTCATGTGCTTACGCCTCGCGAGGGTCCGGGTTGTCCAGCACGGTCGCTGTTTGCTCGGTACGGAAACGCACCAGCGCATCGTGGAACTGGGGGTATTTGCCGCCCAGAATGCTGGCGGCGAGCAGTGCGGCGTTGATGGCACCGGCCTTGCCGATCGCCAGGGTCGCCACCGGCACGCCAGCAGGCATTTGCACGATGGACAACAAGGAATCCACCCCTGAAAGCATCGAGGACTGGACCGGCACGCCCAGCACGGGCAAGTGAGTCTTGGCCGCGCACATGCCCGGTAGATGGGCAGCGCCACCGGCACCCGCGATGATCACTTCCAGGCCCCTGCCCTCGGCTTCTTCCGCATACTGGAACAGCAGGTCCGGCGTGCGGTGGGCGGAAACCACCTTCACCTCGTAGGAGATGCCGAGCTTTTCCAGCATATCGGCGGTGTGGCTGAGGGTGGACCAATCGGACTTGGAGCCCATGATCACGCCAACCAGTGCACTCATCGTCGAGCCTCTTCATTTCGGGCGCCCGCGGCGCGGCAGAAAACAACAAGCCACGCGGCAAAGCAGCGTGGCTTGACTTGGGTTCGCAGGCCGAATCACCCACCGGCCAGAGGCCGCGCAGTATACCTCAACAGCAACCGAAAGGGCGCATTTGCGGCGCCCGGCGGCTGCGCTTGGGCAAAGGCTTTCCTTCGCCGGCCAACGAACTTTCTTTCAGCCGGCCTTGCCTTGGCAGCCTCACGCCGACGCTTGCCGTTCTGCTCCGATAGCGGCGGGCATCGAGGCCCACTACCGGAGGATGGACCCCCATGAAACTTAGCTCGATCACGATGCTGGTTGCCGCCGTCGGCAGCCTGGGCAATTTCGCGCTTGGCAGCTCCACGGCGCTCGCCGCCTTGCCCATTCGCCTGCAGGTGGTGCTCCACAACGACATCCCCTCACCCCTGCGCGGCGACCTGGAAGAGCAATACCTGCGGCCCTGGATAAGGGAAATGGAATCGACATTTGGCCGCGCCGTACAGCTGCACATCCGTCATAACGTCCCTGGGCTATCGGACCTGGACTACAACACACCGGACCGGCGGTACTTGGTCACCACCCTGACCAAGCGTAACGAGGCGTTCTGGGCCGCGAAAGGCGACGGCAAGTGGAATTACCGCGTCGACAAAACGTTGTTGTTAGTGCATCAGTCCGTGATCCCGGATGACCCCTCCCAGAACGAGGTCGTCGGCGAGGCCCGCCATCAAGGCACCGCGGCCTGGGCCTCGCTCAAAACCTATTCCGCGCCAGGCCACGAGCTTGGCCATATGTTCGGTGCCACCCACGAAAACGCCGAAGTGCTGTTCAACGGCTGGTTTTGCGAGACCTATACCTACCCAACCAGGCAGAACGTGCGCTCCAACTGCTACCGCTACAGTGATCGCAACCGCGAGGCGATAAACGCTTACCTCTCGGAAGTCCCCTGAGGCTCACGCCCGCTGGGCTTCGAGCTTGCGCCACAGCAAGCGCACGCTGGCCTTGCGGACCAGCGAGCACCGATACAGGCGAATCTCCAGCGGCACGTGCCAATGGGGCGCACCACACACCACCAGCTCGCCGCGGTTGAGTTCTGCCGTTACGCTCAACCGCGGCACCCACGCCACCCCCAACCCTTGCAGCGCCATGGCCTTGAGGCTATCGGCCATCGCCGTTTCATACACCGTGGTATAGCGCAGCCCGCGCTGGCGCAGCAGCGCATTGACCGAACGCCCCAGGAAGGAGCCGGCGCCGTAAGCAAGCAGGGGCACGCTGGCGCCGCTGTCCAGGTTATAGAGCGCGCTGCCATCGGCGGCTACCGAGCAAATCGGCAGCATTTCGGTGGCACCCAGGTGCAGTGAGGGGAAGATTTCCGGGTCCATCTGCAGCGTGGCCTCGGGGTCATAGAAGGCCAGCATGATGTCGCAGCCCCCTTCCCTGAGCGCATGTATCGCATCGCCGACGTTAGTGGCCACCAGGCGAGTCGCCATCGGCAGGCCTTCATTGCGCAGGCGGGCGATCCATCCGGGGAAGAAGCCGAGCGCCAGCGAATGTGCTGCCGCCACCTGGACCACCTCCCCTGGCCCCCCTTCGAGGTGATGCAAGTGGCGCAATACTTCACCTACCTGATCCACCACATTGCGGGCAGTGACCAGAAACAACTGCCCGGCCTCGGTAAGTTCGATCGGTGTTTTGCTGCGGTTGACCAACGTAAGCCCCAATGCGGCCTCGAGGCTGCGAATGCGTCGGCTGAAGGCTGGCTGGGTGACGAAGCGGCGCTCGGCGGCTTGGGAAAAACTCCGGGTAGCGGCCAGGGCAGTGAGATCTTCCAGCCATTTCGTTTCAAGGTTCATTTTCTAGGCATTCCTTCCTACCGGCATACGCTCGGGAGCGACCATTCGTCACACCCACCGTTATGCCGTTTGTGCATGGGGCAGCGTGCAACAGCATTGGCCCGATTATCCTCTGAAAGCGCAGTATTAGCAGCATTCCGGTGCTTACCGGGTTCACTCAGAGCTGACTGCTATCATGTCCTCCGCTGCATCTCCACGCATCGAAAAAGACCTCCTTGGCACTTTGGAAGTCCCCGGTGACGCTTACTACGGTATCCAGACCCTTCGCGCCGTGAACAACTTCCGGCTGTCTGGCGTACCCCTGTCGCACTACCCCAAGCTCGTCGTCGCGCTGGCCATGGTCAAGCAGGCCGCGGCTGATGCCAACCGCGAGTTGGGCCACCTGAGCGACAGCAAGCATTCGGCGATCAGCGAAGCCTGCGCACGGCTGATCCGTGGTGATTTCCACGACCAGTTCGTGGTGGACATGATTCAAGGCGGCGCTGGCACCTCGACCAACATGAACGCTAACGAGGTGATCGCCAACATCGGCCTGGAGGCCATGGGCAAGCAGAAGGGCGAGTACCAGTATCTGCACCCGAACAACGACGTGAACATGGCGCAGTCCACTAACGACGCCTACCCCACGGCGATCCGCCTGGGCCTGCTGTTAGGTCACGACGCCCTGCTGGCCAGCCTGGACAGCCTGATCCAGGCCTTCGCCGGCAAAGCCAAGGAATTCGCCCATGTGTTGAAAATGGGCCGCACCCAGTTGCAGGACGCGGTGCCCATGACCCTGGGTCAGGAATTCCAGGCCTTCGCCACCACCTTGGGCGAAGACTTGCAGCGCTTGCGCAGCCTGGCGCCCGAGCTGCTGACCGAAGTGAACCTCGGCGGTACCGCCATCGGCACCGGCATCAACGCCGACCCGCGCTACCAGCACCTGGCGGTAGCACGCCTGGCGACCATCAGCGGCCAGCCATTGGTACCGGCCGCCGACCTGATCGAAGCGACCTCGGACATGGGTGCCTTCGTGCTGTTCTCCGGCATGCTCAAGCGCACCGCGGTCAAACTGTCGAAGATCTGCAACGACCTGCGCCTGCTGTCCAGCGGCCCACGCACCGGGATCAACGAGATCAACCTGCCGGCGCGCCAGCCTGGCAGCTCGATCATGCCCGGCAAGGTCAACCCGGTAATTCCGGAAGCCGTGAACATGGTCGCCTTCGAGATCATGGGCAATGACCTGGCGCTGACCATCGCGGCCGAAGGCGGCCAACTACAGCTCAACGTGATGGAGCCGCTGATCGCCTACAAGATTTTCGACTCCATCCGCACCTTGCAGCGTGCCATGGACATGCTCCGCGAGCATTGCGTAGTAGGCATCACCGCCAACGAACAACGTTGCCGCGAGCTGGTGGAGCATTCCATTGGCCTGGTTACTGCCCTGAACCCTTACATCGGTTACGAGAACGCCACTCGCATCGCCCGCACCGCACTGCAAACCGGCCGTGGTGTACTCGAGCTGGTACGTGAAGAAGCGCTGCTCGATGAAGCCATGCTCGCGGACATCCTGCGCCCGGAAAACATGATCGCGCCACGGCTGGTACCGCTCAAAGCCTGACCCCCCATATCACCAGGCTGAGGGACTAGACACCTCTCACCTTTTACGAGCCCCGAATGGGGCTCTTTTTTTTGCCCAATACCTGGCATTCAGCTAGCCGCTGAAGGAATTACGGAATCTTCCGCTTCGCTTTTGCACCAAGGTTGTGCAGACGCTCGCGCCATTCGCGGGTATAGTGCGCCCCTTTTTTGCCGACGCGGCCCGGACGCTGCCCGGCAGCACTACCAATACGAGGAAACAACATGCTTGGAGTCCTTAACGACTTCCTCTCCGGCAAAGTGCTGATCGTTCTGATAGTCGGGCTAGGTGGCTATTTCACGCTGCGCTCGCGCTTTGTTCAGCTGCGCCATTTTCCCCATATGTTCAGCGTGTTCGCCAACAGCCTGCGCAGCAGCTCCAGCCAATTGAGCTCCTTCCAGGCGCTGATGCTCAGCCTGGCCGGCCGTGTAGGCGCAGGGAACATCGCCGGGGTTGGCGTGGCGGTGACCCTCGGTGGCCCCGGGGCGGTGTTCTGGATGTGGGTTACGGCGCTGGTGGGCATGGCCAGCAGTTTCTTCGAATGTTCCCTGGCGCAGCTTTATAAGCGTTGCGATGAAGAAGGTCAGTACCGTGGCGGGCCGTCTTTCTATATCCAGCACGGGCTGGGCAAGCGCTGGCTTGGCATGGTCATGGCGGCACTGTTGCTGATCACCTTCGGCTTCGCCTTCAATGGCCTGCAGTCTCATGCAGTGACCACCTCGCTCAACGATGCTTTCGGTTTCGACGTGATGTACTCGGGGCTGGCGCTGGCCGTGCTAATGGGCCTGGTATTTGTCGGCGGGATCAAGCGTATCGCCAAGGTGGCGGACCTGCTGGTGCCGGTGAAGACCCTGGCGTATATCGCCGTCACCGTTTATGTGATCGTGCTGCAGTTCGAGCACGTTCCGCTCATGCTCGCCACCATCGTCAAAAGTGCGCTGGGCATCGACCAAGTGTTCGGCGGGCTGGTGGGCAGCGCCATCGTGCTGGGCGTCAAGCGCGGCGTATTCGCCAACGAAGCGGGCCTGGGCAGCGCGCCTAACGTTGCCGCCGTGGCCGAAGTGCGCCATCCGGTCGCCCAGGGCGTGGTGCAGGCATTCAGCGTGTTCCTCGACACCTTCGTGATCTGCACCTGCACGGCGCTGCTGATCCTGCTCTCCGGCGTGTACGGCACCAACTTCAATGGCAACGGCATCGTGCTCGCGCAGGACTCTCTCGCTGCGGTAGTGGGCCCATGGGGCAAAGTGTTCATCAGCGTGGCGTTGGCGCTCTTCGTGTTCACCTCGATGCTCTACAACTATTACCTGGGTGAAAACAACCTGCGCTTTTTGGGCGGTGGCAAGAAGCTGGTCTTCGTTTACCGGGTGATAGTTCTGGCCTTGGTAGTCTGGGGCGCGATCGAGAACCTTGAAACCGTGTTCGCCTTTGCCGACCTCACCATGACCTTGCTAGCCCTGGTGAACCTCACCGCGCTGTTCTTGCTGTTCAAGGTTGGCCTGCGCCTGCTGCACGATTACGATGCGCAACGGGCCGCGGGCGTGAAGACGCCCGTATTCGACGCCCGCCAGTATGCGGACCTGGACCTCGACCCGAGCGCCTGGCCCGTCAGCCCAGCGCCGCACAACCCCGACAGGACCTGACCATGACCGCCGCCCCGCCTGCCCGTCACATCCGCGTTCTCTATACCGGCGGTACCATCGGCATGCAGGCTACGGCGGCCGGGCTTGCCCCTGCCGGCGGCTTCGAGCAGCGGATGCAGGCTCAACTGAAAGCGTCCGGGCTGCGGACGGCAGCCTGGTCGTTCGAGGAAATGCAGCCGCTGATCGACAGCGCGAACATGTCGCCTGCCTATTGGCAGCAACTGCGTAACGCGATCGGCCGCGCCGTGGACGTCGATAGCTGCGACGCCGTGCTGGTGCTGCACGGCACTGATACCCTGGCCTATAGCGCCGCCGCCCTAAGCTTCCAGTTGATTGGCTTGCCGGCGCCGGTGGTATTCACCGGCTCCATGCTGCCGGCGGGCGTCGAGCACAGCGACGCCTGGGAGAACCTTGAAGGTGCCTTGAGTACGCTAAGCGCGGGCCTGGCTCCGGGCGTATGGCTGCACTTTCATGGGCAGCTGATGCTGCCCACCCGCTGCGCCAAGGTCCGCAGCAGTGGGCGCAACGCGTTCGCGCCCTTGCAGCGGGATAAGGCGCAGGCCTCGGCGGTCACTCTGCCGCCGCAGTTGCATTACCAGCAACCCAAGGCGCTGGCACGGGTAGCCGCGTTGCCCTTGGTGCCTGGCTTCGATCCAGCGTGGTTGACCGTGCTGGTGGCGAGCGGCGTACAGGGCCTGGTGCTCGAATGCTACGGCAGCGGCACCGGCCCCAGCGACGACCCGGCATTCCTCGAAGCCTTGCGTCAGGCTCGCAGCCAAGGCGTGGTCGTGGTTGCCGTCACCCAGTGCCAACAAGGTGGCGTGGAGCTGGACGTGTACGAGGCCGGAAGCCGCCTGCGCAGTGCTGGGGTGGTCGCCGGCGGCGGCATGACGCGCGAGGCCGCCTTGGGCAAACTCCATGGGTTGCTGGGAATCGGCCTAGCCGCCGAAGACATAGCTCGCCTGTTGGCCGTTGACCTTTGCGGTGAACTCACCGGGCGCCCCTGGCCCTTGTAAAAGGGGGCGAACCCCGCGGAACGGGGCGCAACTGTTTGTTCTAGCGGGCCCGGTTCCTGGGCATTGCCTGGGCCCGCAGCCCCCGGCTTGATATGACATCCACTGCCTCCGGCCTAAAGCTTGCAATCACCCCGGCAAGCCTGGAGGCCTTCGCATGTTGCACACCCACCTCACCACCCTCAATGCCGTTTCGCTGATCCTTGATACCTTCCGCGCTGAAGGCATAGGCGCCACCGCCGTGCTCAGGGGTAGTGGCATCGAAGAGGCTGACCTGGCGCGGCCGGACCTGCACATCACCACCGCACAGGAGATGCAGGTGTGCGCCAACGCCTTCGCCTGGCGCGAGAGCATCGGGCTGGAGCTAGGGCAGCGCATGCATGTGTCGTCCTACGGCATGCTCGGTTACGCCCTGCTGCTCAGTGCCACTTTCGGTGACGCGCTAACCTTTGCCCTGCGCTATCCGGCGTTACTGGGCACCCTCTTCCACCTGCGCCTGGAGCAGGACGGCGACCAGGTATGGCTGTGCGCTTCCGACTACACCGACCGGCCCGCACTGGCGGTTTTCAATGCCGAGCTATGCATGACCTCGTTACGGGTCATCTGTAATGACTTGCTCGGCCAGCCATTGCCTCTAACCGGGGCGCGCTTTACCCACGCGGCGCCTTCCTATGCGGCAGACTACCAGCAGGCGTTCGGGTGCCCGATCCGCTTTGGCGAAGCTGATAACGCCTTTGCGTTCGACCGCGGCTGGCTCGCCAGGGCGCTGCCGTTGGCCGACACGGTCACGCACAGTGCCATGGCTGAGCGCTGCCGCAGGCAGAACGCTGAATTCACCGGAAGCCAAGCGTGGCTGGGGCGTATTCGCCTGGCGCTGCGCCAACAATTGCACGCGCCGCCCGGCCTGGAGGGCCTGGCGCGGCAGATGAAATGCTCAGGCCGCACCTTGCGCCGACGGCTGCACAGCCTGGGCAGCAGCTACCAGGAGTTGTTGGATGAGCTTCGCTTCGAGCAGGCCAAGCACCTGCTGGTGGAAGCACGGCTGCCGGTATATCGCATCGCGGAATTGCTAGGTTTCAGCGAAACCGCAAGCTTTCGACATGCCTTTGTTCGCTGGAGTGGCGTTGCACCGCGGCAATTTCGCGCCTAACGGGTGCGCAGGGCTCCATTCAGGGGCGAAATCCGGACACACCCCTTGGCCGGATTTATCCCCTTTTGGCCGCTCCTGCCGTTCCCGCCGACCGCGCTGCGCTCAAAAATGGGAGCGCCAACAAGCCTGCGGAGAACAACAACATGCGTACGTTTTATTCAGACGACCACCATCTGCACCATGGCCGCTGTGAGCTGATCGACGGCAAGCTCATGCCCTGCTTCGAAATGCCCTCCCGTGCCGACCATGTGTTGGCCAGGGTCAAGGCGCGCGAGCTGGGCGAGGTGCTCGCGCCGCAGAATTTTGGCCTGGCGCCCCTGCAACGGGTGCACAGCGAAGCCTATTTGAGTTTCTTCCGGGGCGCATGGGAGCGCTGGGCGGCCATGGGCTCTGACGGCGACCTGCTGCCCTATACCTGGCCAGCGCGCACGCTTCGCCAGGTCAAGCCCACCAGCTTGCATGGCGAACTGGGCTATTACAGCTTCGATGGAGGCGCGCCGATCACCGCTGGCACTTGGCAAGCCGCCTATAGCGCAGCGCAGGTTGCCCTGAGCGGAGTGGATGATATCCAGCGCGGCGCTCACGGTGCGTTCTCCCTATGCCGGCCGCCAGGGCATCATGCCGCCGCCGAGCTCATGGGCGGCTATTGCTATCTCAACAACGCGGCCATCGCCGCGCAGGCCTTCCTCGACCAAGGCCGGGCGCGGGTGGCCATCCTTGACGTGGACTATCACCACGGGAACGGCACTCAGTCGATCTTCTATGACCGCAGCGATGTGTTGTTTGCCTCTATCCACGGCGATCCCGCCGAGGAGTTTCCGTTCTTCCTGGGCTATGCCGATGAAACCGGCGAAGGCGCGGGTGCCGGGCTGAACTTCAACTATCCACTGCCGGCTGGTAGCGACTGGCAGGCATGGGCCCGGGCGCTGGAACTGGCCTGCGGTGAGATCGATCGTTACCAAGCCGATGTGCTGGTGGTTTCACTGGGTGTGGACACCTTCAAGGAGGACCCGATCTCGCAGTTCAAGCTCGACAGCCCGGATTACCTGGTAATGGGTGAACGTATAGCCAGGCTCGGCAAGCCCACCCTCTTCGTGATGGAAGGCGGCTATGCCGTGGAAGAAATTGGCATCAACGCGGTTAACGTGCTCGAAGGTTTCCAACGCGCGCTCGAGGAAGCTCACCCATGAAAACCATCAAACGGCTGCTGTTACCCGCCTTCTGCGCCCTTGGCCTGGCGACTCTCGCTCAGGCCGATGAGCAGCGCACCCTGAAGGTCTACAACTGGTTCGACTACATCACGCCAGAGGCACTGGAGACCTTCAAAAAAGAGACCTCACTCAAGCTGGTGTACGACATCTTCGACACCAACGAAGCGCTGGAAGCGAAATTGCTGGCCGGGAAGTCTGGCTACGACCTGGTAGTGCCGTCCAACGTATTCCTGGCCAAGCAGATTGAGGCCCATGTATTCCAGCCGCTCGACCGCTCGAAGCTCAGCAATTGGCAACACCTGGACCCCAAGTTGATGAAGCTGCTGGAAGCTAACGATCCGGGCAATAAATATGCAGTGCCTTACATGTACGGCACCATCCTGATCGGCTTCAACCCGGCCAAGGTCAAGGCGGTGCTGGGCGATAACGCCCCGGTTGATAGCTGGGACCTAGTCTTCAACGAAGCGAACATGAAAAAGCTCCATGCGTGCGGGGTGGCCTTCCTCGATTCACCTTCGGAAATCATGCCGCTGGCGCTGCAACATCTGGGGCTGGACCCAAACAGCAGCAAGCCAGCCGACTACAAGAAGGCCGAGGACTTGATGGTCAAGATCAAGCCATACATCACCTACTTCCACTCCTCGAAGTACATGGCTGACATCGCCAATGGCGATATTTGCGTGGCCGTGGGCTATTCGGGCAGCTTCTCCCAAGCCGAGAACCGGGCCAAGGAAGCCAAGAACGGGGTGACGGTGGATATGCGCTTGCCCAAGGAAGGTGCGCCCATCTGGTTCGACATGCTGGCGATCCCGGCAGACGCCGCCAACCCAGATGATGCCCACGCCTTTATCAACTACTTGCTCCGCCCCGAAGTGATCGCACCGATCAGCGACTTCGTGGGTTACCCCAACCCCAACAAAGACGCCACCGACAAGGTTGACCCGGCTATCCGGACTAACCCCAACCTCTATCCCACCGAGCAGGCCATGACCACGCTTTACACGCTCAAGCCCCTGGATCAGGCAGGAGAGCGCATGCGCACGCGAACCTGGACGAGGATCAAATCAGGTAGTTGAGCTGCGCCTGGGCCCACTTGAGCGCATGCCACTCAGCACCAAGCGTCGCACAACCGCGCAACGGCATCGACGATGGCGGTTTCGTTAACGCCGGCAAACCCGAGCACCAGCCCAGCGCGATTATCCACAGGCGTTGCGCTGGTCTCGAGCCAGTAACTGGTCAACGGCTGGATATCCACAGCCACCTGCTGCGCAAGGCGGACCAGCTCGGCTTCCCGGCCAGCAGTGGCCACATCGACCTTCACATGAAGGCCCGCGCTGACCACCGGCATGTGCGCACACCCTTCGACGTGCTGCGGCCAAGCGCCCAGCAGGGCGTCACGGCGGCTCAGCGCTGCCTTGCGCATGCGCCTGATATGCCGCTGGAAATGACCGCGGGCCATGAACTGCGCCATCACCCACTGGCTGGCGACCTCCGAATGGCGCATGTCTACGGCCCGGCGGCGGGCAAACGCGCTGGCCAAAGCCTTGGGCAATACGAGGTAACCCAGGCGTAAGGCAGGGAACGCCACTTTGCCGAAGGTGCCCACGTAAAGCACCCGCCCAGCAGAGTCCAGCGCTGCGAGTGGTGCCAGCGGCGCGCCGCTGTAGCGGTATTCCCCGTCGTAATCGTCTTCGATGATCCAGGCCCCGCTGCGCTGCGCCCACTCCAGCAACTGCAGCCGCCGCGCCAGGCTCATCGTCACCCCGGTCGGATACTGGTGCGCAGGTGTGACATACACCACACGGCAGTCTTCTCCGTGGGGCAGCTCATTGCAGCGCAAGCCATCCTGATCCACGCCAATGCCCACCAAACGCGCCCCAGCACTGGCCAACGCATGACCCGCTGCGCGGTAGCCCGGATTCTCCACTGCTGCGAGGTCACCAGGCTGCAATAGCAACTGTGCACAAAGGCTTATCCCCTGTTGTGCACCGCAGGTGATCACTATCTGATCAGCGTCGCAGGGCAACCCGCGTGAGATACGCAGATAGGCAGCGACCATTTCGCGTAGCGATGGATCGCCAGCAGGGTCTTGGTAACCGAGCGCCGCGAGGTTCGGTGAACGCCAGAAAGCACTATAAAGCTTGCTCCAGACGTCGAAAGGGAACAGGTCGAAAGCCGGCAAGCCGACTTGAAACGCCCGCGGCGCACCGGCCGTTGGCCGCGTCATGCCGTGCGCTAATGCACGGGCCAACGCAGGCGTTGGGTGGCTGACACTGGATGGATTTACAGAAGATCCTGTGGATAAGGCTGTGGGTAAACCCCCCTCAAAAGCTGTGGATAAGCCTGTGGATGGTGATCTGCGAAGTTGGGGCTTCGCTGGCTCTATTCTGGAGAAAGCGATATAGGTCCCATCGCCTACCCGAGCCTCGGCAAACCCTTCTGCCAATAACTGCTCATAGGCGCGCATTACCGAGTTACGCGAAATGCTCAGGGTGTGGGCAAGGTCCCGGCTCGCCGGCAGGCGCACTCCGGCCCCGAGCCTGCCATCGAGAATACGCTCGCGCAGTTGCTGGTAGAGCTGGCGCACCAGCCCTCTGCCGCTGACAAAGTGCAATCCCGCAGGATCGAACGGCAAGGACGCAGGCATTAATTGGCCCCCTAAATATTGACAAAAATGGACCTTACAGTAGGCCAATGGCCGCCGTAGGATAGCGGCATTCCTACCGAGGCACACGCCATGTATCCACCTTCTGCCTTCCGCGAACCAAACGCTGAACTGAACCTTGAGTTCATCGAAGCCTGTGGTTTGGCCTTGTTGATCACCCACGACAGCAATGGCCTTCAGGCCAATCCCGTGCCGATGCTGCTGAGCCGCAACGGTAGCCGGGCCACGCTGCAGGGCCACTTGGCCAAGGCCAATCCGCAGTGGCACGCCCTAGCGGCGGGAGCTCCCGCACTGGTGGTGTTCAACGGGCCAGACGCCTACGTAAGCCCCGGCTATTATCCGAGCAAGGCCCAGAACCCAGCGGTGGTACCCACCTGGAATTACGTTTCGGTGCAGGCCCGAGGCACTCCGGAAGTCTTTCACGACCGTGACCGCCTGCTTGCGTTGGTTACCGCGCTCACCCAGCGCCACGAAGCGCCGCGGGCATGCCCTTGGGCGGTCAGCGATGCGCCAGCGGCATATCTAGAAGGCATGCTCAAGGCCATCGTCGGTTTTTCCATTCCTATCGACCACCTCGAAGGCAAGCGCAAACTCAGCCAGAACCGCACGCCAGTGGATCAGCAAGGCGTTATCGCGGCGCTCGCCGCTAACTCTCGCCCCGCGGACCAAGAACTGGCCCGCGCAATGGCGTTCCCCCTTCCCAAACCCAAGGAGCAGCTATGAGCAACATCGAGATCAAGCCGGTTCAGCCCAACGACCACGCCAACTGGCATCCGCTGTGGAAGGCCTATCAGCGGTTCTATAAGGTCGACATTCCGGAAGCAGTGAGCGAAGTCACCTGGCAACGGATAATGGATGCCAACGAGCCAATCAATGCCGCCCTGGCCTGGGCCGATGGGCAGCCGGTAGGCATGGTTCATTGGATCTTTCACCGTTCGTGCTGGACGGTAGAGAACTCCTGCTACCTTCAGGATCTAATCGTCGATGAGAATCATCGCGGCTCCGGTATCGGCCGCCAATTGATCGAGCATGTCTATGCCCAGGCCAAGGGCGCCGGTTGCGCTAAGGTCCACTGGCTGACCCATGAAACCAACGCCACCGCCATCGCGTTATATGAGCGGATCGCGGAGCGGCCAGGCTTCACTCAATTCCGCAAAGCTCTCTAGGAGCCATCATGGTAACCCCCGCAATGATCTGGAAACCGGTCAAGGCCCCCATCGCTCAAACCATCGAAGGGGAATATATTCGCCTGGAAAAACTCGTACCTGCCCGTCACAGCGAAGACCTGTGGGAGGTGCTCCAGGGGCCTGAGGCTGATCCGGTGTTCTGGGACTTCTTGCCCTACGGCCCCTTCAATAACCGCGAAACCTTCGATATTTGGCTCGATGGCTATGCCATCAGTAATGACCCACTGGGGTTTTGCGTGGTGGACAAACACACCGGCAAGGCCGAAGGCGTGCTGAGTTTAATGTCCATCGTGCCGGCACACGGGCGGCTCGAGGTTGGCCACGTGGCCTTCGGCGCCCCCATGCAACGCACCCCCAAGGGTACGGAGGCGATCTACCTTCTGGCGCGCCAAGTGTTCGACGCCGGTTATCGCCGTCTGGAGTGGAAATGCGATAACCGCAACCAACGCTCGCGGCGCGCGGCAGCCCGCTTCGGCTTCACCCCCGAAGGCGTGTTCCGCCAACACATGGTGGTCAAGAACCATAACCGCGATACCGCATGGTTTGCGATTCTCGACTCTGAATGGCCGCCCATCAAAGAGGCTTTCGAGGCGTGGCTTGCGCCGGAAAACTTCAAGGATGGCAAGCAGGTGAAAACGCTGGAACAGCTGCGCGGCGTTGCATAGGGCCAAGCGCCCGTGGAGTCCAGCAACAGTCGCATCCTTTTCATTTTGAAGGTATAAAGCCCCCCGCGTAACGTTTCCCCCTAGGCAGGCAGCCTGGGCGTGTTGCGCAGTCGTGCACGGACCTCCAGGTCTTTGTGAAAAGGAATTTGCGGTCGCATGGGCCTTCTTGTGGCCGCGCTGTTGCTGGGCTTGCCTCATGAAACACCTTAAGTTATTCGCGGTACTTGTTCTTCTTCCTCTCTGCCTGGGCGCGCTCGGCGCCTGGCAACTGCAACGCGGCATCGACGATAACCAGGAGCGGGCGGCCACACTGGCCTACCTCCAAAGCATCCTGCCGGAAATCGAAGCACTCGATGCCAAGCCAAGTGCGCAATTCATCGACATTGACGGGGTTTCTGTTTCCACAGGGATCGCGTTATCGCAGATTCGCGAAACCGAACACGACCTCCATACGCTGCAGCCAATAGGCGCGTCGAGGGTTTTGCTGGCCAAAGCCTCTATCGCCCTGGGCCTGCTTGCCGCGATAGTGGGTGCGGCTGGTCTGTTCGCCTTGGGGCTGGCGGCACGCCAAGCGCTCCGTTCACGGGATCAACTGCTCAGCGCCTTCGTGCTGGTTCGCAAAGCGTTACCCCTAGTGCTGGTGGGTCATATCACTGCCTTGACCGCCGCGGCTGCCTCGGCGGTTATCTTCGAAGGTCTAGGGGTGTGGCATGAGGGCCACATGGATGCGGGCGAATTCAAGCTGATGCTATGCATGTTCGTGGCAGCGTTTTGCCTCTTGTATACGATCTGGGAGTTGGCCAAGCAGCTCAAGGTCATGCTGGCCATGTTCGAACCCACGGCGATGGCGGTGCTAGGCGAAGCGGTGACGCTGGAGCAAGCGCCTGCCCTATGGGCTTATGTAGGAGGCCTGGCCGAGCGGCTGGGTGCGATCAAACCGACCCATATCATCGTGGGTATGGATGGCGGCTTTTACGTCACCTCCAGCGACATCGAATTGAAGCCCTCCGGTACCCTGATCCAAGGCTGCACCTTGCATGTGCCTATTGCCTACCTGGGCTTGCTTGACACGGCTGAAACCAGCGCGGTCATTGGCCATGAACTGGGGCATTTCGTGGGCGCCGACACGGCGTACAGCTTGAAATTCGTACCCATTCATGACGGCATCAGCCGCAGCCTGGGCGTGATCGCCGACAACATGGCCTACCTCGACAGGCTGCAGCGCTGGCTTATGCAGCCCGCCTTCATGCTGGGCCTGTATTTCATGGAGCGTTTCGAGCATGCGGTTGGCCATTGGAGCCGGGTTCGAGAGCTCGCCGCTGATGCCGCGGGCGCGCAACTGGTAAGCAATGCCGCCGCCGCCTCGGCGCTGATGCGTATCACCGCTATCGACCCCCTGCTGGAGCATTGCCTGGCCAGCCATCGTTCCCGCGCGGCCAACCTGGCCGAGGGGGAAGCTGCCACGCCGGACCTCCCCACCGCGGTGATCAAGGAGCTGGCCGAGAAGACCTTGACCCTGCCTAGCGAAGAAATGGCCATCCGCCTACCGCATCCGACGGATACCCATCCCAGCAACGGCGAACGCCTGGCGGCATTAGGGGTTGCCGCCGACGCCGTGACGAGCGAAGCCACTCGACCCGTAGGCGCGGTGCAGGCTCATGCCGCGTTGCAGGAGTACTTCGCCGATGCGGCGGCGTTGCAGGCGCGGTTGACCGAGGCGTACCTCGGCCACTACACCAGCCAGGATGCATCCATCGTGGCGCACTTGCGGGATACGGCCCAAGCCGTGACGGAGAATGTGGCGCTGCACGAAAGTGGCCGGATAAGAGGAAAGATCGTATTGGCCCTCAGCGGCTTATTCACGCTGCCAGCCATTGCGCTTCCACTGCTGCCCACCTTGTCACCGCAGGTAGCGGATCATGCCGCTACGTTCTATGGGGGCGGTGCGGTAATGGCGGCCATCGCAGCGGGCGCGGTACTGATGGCCATGCGCACATTGCGCAGGGCGAACGTAACCGCGCTGGTGCTCACGCCTACGCAGTTCATTTTTGCCAACCTCAAGGCGCCGGTGCCCACCGATCATATCGAGGACTTCAGCATCACCCTGGCTCGCGGGGTTTTCCTGACGCTGCTGATCACCAAGGATGCTCCGTTACCGGAACTCGCCTCACGCTCATTCTTTGCCCCTAACGCCGTCATTGATCCGAAGAAGCGCCTGGTTCGCTTGGCGCTCATGGATTTCTGCCGCAACGACAAAACTCAAGGTCAGCGACTTGGCGGAGTTGGTCGGGTCCTATGTCAATGCTGCCCAGGCGCGTAGCTTGTTGCGGCAACGTTTCGAGCGGCAGGAGCACGGCGAGGCTGCATGAACGGCTCTAGAGCCAGGTTAAAAAAAAGGGGAGCCGAAGCTCCCCAGAGGTAACCTTCAGTGCTGGTCAGGCTTCGATTTCGATCAGCACTTCGCCCGGCGTTACGCGATCACCCTTGGCAACGTGAATGGTGCGCACGGTCCCGGCGATAGGTGCCTGGATTTCGGTTTCCATTTTCATTGCCTCGGTGATCATCACAGCTTGCCCCGCCTTGACCTGATCGCCTTCCTTCACCAGCACTTCCACGATATTGCCGGGCATGGTGGTGCTTACGTCGCCCGGCGCGCTGGCCTGCTTGCGCTTGCCTACGCCGCCGCCGACGAATTCATTCAGCGGTTCGAACACGACCTCTTCGGGCATGCCATCGATGCTCAGGTAGAAATGCCGCTTGCCTTCGGCTTTCACGCCCACGCCGGTGATATCCACTCGGTAGGTTTCACCGTGCACGTCGATCACGAACTCGGTCGGCACGCCCTCGCCTTTTGCCGAAGCCACCGCGCCGGCTTCGGGGATCGGCAACAAGGCCTCTGGCTTGAGAGTGCCGGCCTTGCGCTCTTCCAGGTATTTGCGCCCGATGTCCGGGAACATCGCACAGGTGAGCACGTCTTCTTCGCTGTTCGCCAGTTCACCAACGTCCGCCCGCAGCCGAGCCATTTCTGGTTTCAAGAGGTCAGCCGGGCGCACGTCTATCACGTCTTCGCTGCCGATGGCCTGCCGGCGCAAGGTCTCGCTAACCGTGCCCGGTGCCTTGCCGTAGCCGCCTTGCAGGTAAAGCTTCACCTCGTTGGTGATGGTTTTGTAGCGCTCGCCGGCCAGCACATTGAAGAACGCCTGGGTACCGACAATCTGCGAGGTCGGAGTCACCAGCGGCGGGTAACCGAGGTCTTCGCGCACCCGCGGAATTTCAGCCAGCACTTCGTTCATGCGGTTGAGCGCGCCCTGCTCCTTGAGCTGGTTGGCCAGGTTGGAAATCATCCCGCCGGGAACCTGGTTGACCTGCACACGGGTGTCGACCGAGGTGAATTCGCTTTCGAACTGGTGGTACTTCTTGCGCACCGCATAGAAGTACAGGCCGATTTCCTGAAGCAGCTCCAAGTCCAGGCCGGTGTCGTATTCGCTGCCCTTGAGCGCAGCGACCATGGACTCGGTCCCCGGGTGGCTGGTGCCCCAGGCCAAGCTGGAAATGGCCGTATCGATATGGTCGGCGCCGTTTTCCACAGCCTTGAGCTGGCACATCGCAGCCAAGCCAGCGGTGTCATGGGAATGGATGAATACCGGCAGGCTCTGTTCGGCCTTGAGCGCGCGGACCAGCTCGCCAGTGGCATACGGGGTCAGCAGCCCGGCCATGTCCTTGATAGCGACCGAATCACAACCCATGGCTTCCATCTGCTTGGCCTGCTCGACAAAGGCCTTGACCGTATGCACCGGGCTAGTGGTGTAGGCAATGGTGCCTTGGGCATGCTTGCCCGCGGCCTTCACTGCTTCGATGGCCACGCGCAGGTTGCGGATGTCATTCATCGCATCAAAGATGCGGAACACGTCAATACCATTGGCCGCCGCACGTTCAACGAACGCCTGTACCACGTCGTCACTGTAGTGCCGGTAGCCGAGTAGGTTCTGCCCACGCAGCAGCATCTGCAAACGGGTATTGGGCAGGGCCGCGCGCAGCTGGCGCAGGCGCTCCCACGGGTCTTCCTTGAGGAAGCGTACGCAGGCATCGAAGGTCGCTCCCCCCCAGACTTCCAGCGACCAGTAGCCGACTTTGTCGAGCTTGTCGCAGATCGGCAGCATGTCTTCAGTGCGCATCCGCGTGGCCAGCAGAGACTGATGGGCGTCGCGCAGAATGGTGTCGGTTACAAAGATCTTCTTAGCCATTTCAAACTCCTTGGAGCGGCAAGTTCCAAGCTACAAGCTGCAAGTAAAAGCCCCTTCGCTTCTGCTTTAGCTTGCCGCTTACAGCTGCCGCTGCGTATTCATAGGCCGGCGTGGGCGGCGATCGCGGCGGCAATGGCCAGGGCCAACTCTTCGGGCTTGCGCTTGATCGAGTATTGGGTCAGTTCCGGGTGGCTTTCGACGAAGCTGGTGTTGAACTGCCCACTGCGAAACTCCGCATTGCGAAGAATTTCCTGGTAATAGGCGGCGGTGGTCTTTACCCCCTGCACGCGCATGTCATCCAGCGCCCGCAGGCCGCGGTCGAGCGCTTCCTCCCAGGTCAGCGCCCATACCACCAGCTTCAGGCACATGGAGTCGTAGAACGGCGGGATGGTATAACCGGTGTAGATCGCCGTGTCGGTTCGAACACCCGGGCCGCCTGGGGCGTAGTAACGGGTGATCTTGCCGAAACTGGGGAGGAAGTTGTTCTTCGGATCTTCGGCGTTGATCCGGAACTGCAAGGCGAAGCCGCGATGCTGGATGTCTTCCTGCTTCACCGACAAAGGTAAGCCGGAGGCGATGCGAATCTGCTCGCGGACGATATCCAGGCCGGTGATCTCCTCGGTGATGGTGTGTTCCACCTGCACCCGGGTGTTCATCTCCATGAAATACACCTCGCCCTCGGCGAGAAGAAATTCCACGGTGCCGGCGTTCTCGTAGTTGACCGCCTTGGCCGCACGCACGGCCAGGTCGCCAATATAGGCGCGCTGCTCAGGAGTTAGCTGTGGGCTAGGGGCGATCTCGATCAGCTTCTGGTTGCGCCGCTGGATCGAGCAGTCCCGCTCGAACAGGTGGACCACGTTACCGTTGCTGTCCCCCAACACCTGCGCCTCGATGTGCTTAGGGTTGACGATGCATTTTTCCAGGAACACTTCGGCCGAACCGAACGCCTTGGTCGCTTCGGAAATCACCCGCGGGAATGCTTGCTCCAGTTCCTCGCGGCTGTTGCAGCGGCGGATACCACGACCGCCTCCACCCGAGGTCGCCTTGAGCATCACCGGGTATCCGATCCGCTCGCCCTCACGCAGGGCCTCGGCCAGGTCGGCCACATTGCCCTCGGTGCCTGGGGTTACTGGCACCCCTGCCGCGATCATGGTGCGGCGCGCTTCGGTTTTATCGCCCATGCGGCGAATGACTTCTGCCGAGGGGCCAATGAACTTGATTCCGCGCTGGGCGCAAATTTCCGCGAGTTCGGCGTTTTCCGAAAGGAAACCGTAGCCCGGGTGCAGCGCGTCGCAGCCTGTTTCCACGGCCAGGTTCACCAGCTTGCGCGGGTTCAGATAGCCCGCCAGGGGCTCGGCGCCGATGTTATGGGCTTCGTCGGCCCGCTTTACGTGCAAGGCATGGCGGTCGGCATCGGCGTAGATCGCAACCGAACGAATACCCATCTCGGCACACGCCCGCACGATACGGACCGCGATTTCGCCTCGGTTGGCGATGAGGATCTTTTTTATCACTTGGCTTTCCCTCGTCCATTAAGGCAACGCAGTGCCTCAATGCTTGAGCAGGCACTCTGGCACCCTAACCGCGCCCAACGATAAAGAAAAATCAGAGTTTGTTGGGCTACCCATTAGTAAAACCTTATAGTACGGCCTTCGCCCTCAGGACCCTGGCCATGCGTAAATCCTTGATGCGCCTTACACTGCGCCAGCTGCGGGTGTTCAACGAGGTCTGCGACCTGCGCTCATTCAGCCGCGCCGCCGAGGAAATGGCCCTGACCCAGCCGGCGGTAAGCCTGCAAATTCGCCAACTCGAGGAGGTCATCGGCCAGCCCTTGTTCGAGTACGTCGGCAAAAAGCTTTATCTCACCGAGGCTGCCCAGGCCCTGCAGAGCGCCAGCCGCGACATCTTCGGATGCCTCGAAAGCTTCGATATGCAGCTCTCCGACCTGCAAGGCTCATTGCAGGGCCAGCTCAAGCTGGCAGTGGAATCGAGTGCCAAATATTTCCTCCCGCACCTGTTCGCCGCCTTCAAACGCAAGCATCCGGAAGTCAGCCTGGTACTTAGCGTAGTTAATAGGGCCCAAGCTTTGCGGCGTTTGGCGGACAATCGCGACGACCTGCTGATCATGTCTTTGGTGCCCTCGGACATGGACCTGGAGTTCGTGCCATTCCTGACCAACGAGATCATCGCCGTCGCCCCGTCGGAGCATCCGCTGTGCCAGGCAGAACAGCTGCGCTTGCAGGCCCTGGAGCCGTGGCCGCTACTGGTGAGAGAAGTGGGGTCCGGGACGCGAATGGCGTGCGAGGCCTTCCTCAAGGAGAAGCGTGTGCATTTTGGGCAAACCCTGGAGGTCGGGTCCGCCGAGGCTCAGCGCGAAGCAGTGGTGGCAGGGCTTGGGCTGGCACTGTTGAGCCGCCATGGCGTGGTGGGTGAACTGCGCAGTGGCACGCTGCGAGAGCTGCCAGTGGCTGAACTGCCATTGCGCCGCAGTTGGTGCCTGGTGCGAGCCAAAGCCAGGCGGCCGTCACCGGTGGCGGCAGCCTTCCTGGCGTTTATCGGCGAAGAACGGCAGCAGCTCAGTAGCCTGGCTGAACGCTTCGCCCGCTGTCCATAGCGCCTGCCTGCCAGGCGTGCAGCTCGGGATAGTCGAGAATCTGGGCTAGCAGCCGGCGTTCGTCGGTACGGCTTTCAATGGCCCGGCGAAATGCCATACGCCGCGCATCTTCTTCCTGGCGGCGGGTCTTGCTGTTGCCTTGCCCTTCATAGGAACGCGCCATGTTGCCTGTCTCCCAATGGGTTGCGAGAGCTACAGCATGGCCAGGCGGCATTAAACTTTGAGGGCACGACGATGACGGCCGTATGACACGGCGGCGCGGGTTATTCGTCCGGGTGCTTGATCGACTTTGGCGAAAGACGAAGGCTGCGCAAGCTGCGCTTGACGCTCTTGAGGTGGTTGACCAGCGTGGGCCCACGCGCCATGGCAACGCCCATGGCGAGCACGTCGATCACCACCAGGTGCGCAATGCGCGAGGTCAGCGGAGTGTAGATCTCAGTGTCTTCGTGCACGTCGATCGCCAGGTTGACCGTAGACAATTCGGCCAGGGGCGTCTGGCTCGGGCACAAGGTAATCAGCGAGGCACCGGTTTCGCGCACCAGGTTCGCGGTAATCAGCAGATCCTTCGAGCGCCCAGATTGAGAAATGCAGACCGCAACGTCACCCGGTTGCAGGGTTACCGCAGACATCGCCTGCATATGCGGGTCGGAATACGCCGCGGCGGTGAGCAGCAGGCGGAAGAACTTGTGCTGGGCGTCGGCCGCGACCGCCCCGGAAGCACCGAAGCCGTAGAACTCCACCCGACGTGCTTGCGCCATCGCCGTTACCGCGCGTTGCAAGGCCTGGGCGTCGAGGTGTTCGCGCACTTCCATCAGGGTATGCAAAGTGGTGTCGAAGATCTTCAGGCTGAAATCCGCTACCGAGTCGTCTTCGTGGATGGCGAATTGGCCGAAGCTGGCACCCGCAGCGAGGCTTTGCGCCAGTTTCAGCTTCAGGTCCTGGAACCCCGTGCAGCCGATGGCCCGGCAGAACCGCACAATGGTCGGCTCGCTGATGCCGACGTTGTGGGCTAGGTCCGCCATGGAGCTATGCATCACAGCCGCGGGATCGAGCAAAACGTGATCGGCGACCTTCAGCTCCGACTTGCGCAGGAGATGGCGGGATTGGGCGATGTGTTGCAGAAGGTTCAAAGGACAGGACTCATTTTGTGTCGGGCAGGGCCACGGTTTTTTGTAGTTATACTACAAGGGTTGCTGCAGGCCCAGTCAAACAAGGGGCACCCCCTCGTTGCCTCGGACTACCAACCATTGCTGGAACTCAGCCGCCGGCACGGGCCGGCCAACCAAATAACCTTGAACCTCGTCGCAGCCCTGGGCTTGCAACACCTGTAGCTGCGCGGCTGTTTCGACGCCTTCGGCAGTCACTTTCAGGCCAAGACCATGGGCCATGGTGATGACCGCCTGGGTGATGGCGGCATCCGCAGTGCTTTCTCCCAGCTCGCAAACGAAAGCCTGATCGAGTTTTACGTAGTCCACCGGCAGCCTTTTAAGGTAGCTGAGCGCGGAGTACCCGGTGCCGAAGTCGTCGATGGCGAGCTTCACGCCCAACTCCCGCAACTGGGCGAAGGTCGCATGTATGGCGCTGATATTATCCAGCCACTGGCTTTCGGTAAGCTCCAGCTCCAGCAGCGTGGGCGCCAACCCGCTCTCGGCCAGCACCTGCCGCACCAGGCTTACCAGGTTGCCGTAGCGCAACTGCTGCCCGGACAGGTTGACCGAAATGCGCAGGTCCCCCAGGCCGTTGCGCTGCCATTCCCGCGCCTGACGGCACGCCGTACGCAACACGAACTCGCCGATAGCCGTGATCTGGCCGGTTTCCTCGGCCAGTTCGATAAAGGCATCCGGGGCGATCAACCCGCGCTGTGGATGGCGCCAGCGCACCAGTGCTTCGACCCCGCCAAGGGTGTCGCTGGCGAGGTCCAGCTTCGGCTGATAGAACACTTCCAGCTGGCGCAGCTCCAGCGCGCGGCGCAACTGGTGTTCGAGCTGTAACCGGTCGTGGGCGTCGGCCTGCATCGACTCGGTATAGAACTGGAAGCCATCGCCGCCCAGGCGCTTGGCCTGCTGCATGGCGATGTCAGCCTGGTTGAGCAGTACCGCACCCTCCCGTGCCGTGTCCGGCAGCAGGCTGATGCCAATGGAAGCGGTGATGATCAGTTCGTGATCGTCCAGGCGCAGCGGCACTCGGATTTTCGCCAACAGCCGCGTAGTCACCCGGATAAGGCTCGACAGGCTGGTGTAGGCATCGAACAGCACCGCGAATTCATCGCCCGCCAGCCGCGCCACAGTGTCCGCTTCGGGCAAGGCCGCGCCAATGCGCTTGGCTATCTGGCGCAAGACAATGTCAGCGGCATCATGCCCGAAGCTGTCATTGAGCAATTTGAAGCGGTCCAGATCGATGTGCAGCAACGCCAGGCTGCGGCCATTGTGGCGCAGGCGCTGGCAGGCGTCGTGGAGGCGCTGGCGGAACAGCCCGCGGTTGCCGAGGCCGGTCAGTTCGTCGTGGTAGGTCAGGTAGTGCAGGCGCTCTTCGGAGGCCCGCCGCGAAGACAGGTCAGAACAGAACACCACTACCCGATTCAACGCACCCTGCTCGTCAATGATCGCGCTGACCTGCAACCACTGCGGGTAGAGCTCGCCGTTATGTCGTGCCTCAACCACCTCCCCCTGCCAGCCGCCACGTTCCAGCAGCGCTTGGTGGATCTGCGGGAACTGACGCCGCAGATCTCGGCTACACGGCAGCTCCAGCAGGGGCTCGCCCACACAAGCGGCGGGGGTATATCCGGTGATGTGAGTGAATGCCTGATTGATCGCCAGCACCACGAACTCGGGGTCGAGCACCACGATGCCTTCGCTCATTGCTTCGAACACGGTGGCGGCCAGGCGCTGCTGTTCTTCCTGGCGCTTGAACCGAGTGATGTCGCGGCGCGTACCCAACATGCGCAATACACGCCCGCCGGGGGTTCGCTCCACAGCCCGGCCACGGTCCTCGACCCAAAGCCAACGGCCGTCGCTGTGGCGGATCCGGTATTCAACGCGGTAATCGTCCGTACGGCCCTTGAGGTGTGCGATGAGGGTTTGCTTGAGGGCGGGAAGGTCGTCCGGATGTAGGCGAGGCCGCAGGTGCTTGAGTAAAATGGGCGTGTCTTGCTGGGGAATGCCGAACAGCCGTTCCAGCTCGGTGTGATGAACTTCATCGGTGCGCAGGTCCCAGTCCCACAACCCCAACTCGCTGGCTTCCAAGGCCAGCGCCAGGCGTGCCTGGCTCTTGCTCAGCGCCTGATTCGCCTGGTCGAGTTGCCGGCTCCGCTGGGCAACGTGTTCCTCCAGATGCGCCTGAATGGCTCGCAACTCTTGCTCAGCCGCACGCCGGCGCTCCATTTCTTCAGTCATTTCCCGGTTCAGGCGGGAAATGACTGCCTGTTCTTCACGCAAGCTGGCGATCAGCGCCTGATTCTGGAAGCGCCTGAGCAAGCTACGCTCTATCAACCGGTTCACCTGCCAGGCAACAACGCACAGCGACGCCAGCAATGCCAACCCGAGCCAGGCCCAGCCGCGCTGGTGCAACCCACCATTAAGAAAGAGCCAGGCAATGGGCGGCCCCAGGCAGGGCACTACAAAACTGAGAAAAGCAGTGAAGCTCACTGCATAGGCGATGCTTGCCGACAGCGCGGCGGCGCCAAGCAGGCCAAAAATCCACGCCTGCTGCAAGAAACTATCGAAAGGCGCCAGGAGGATGGCTGCCCCGGCAAGGGTAAGGCCGCTGGCGGCGGAGCCCAGCAGGAACATCCGACGCCAAATGAGCGCGGCTTGGCGGTTCGGCATGGCGGAATCGAACGCGGCGACCTGGATGACTCGCAAGGCGACCAGGGTCATCAGCCAGGTCAACCATGCACTGACTAACACATGATGCCCGGGTGTCCAGAGGATCCAGGAACATACGAGCCCGGTCAGCAACATCAGCAGCGTGGGAACCAGAGAGCCCTGGTACAGCAGGCGAGTGCGCTCCACCGCCAGGCTTGCGGAAAAATCGGTATCCAACGCGCGCCCTACAGGCGTCACCCGACCCGGCGAGCGGTGTTCAAGGGCCATAGGCTTATTCTTATTCAGACCTTAATCATGCATGGCAGCATACACAAGATTTGCCCGAATGCAGCCGATGGCTCTTTGCCTGCTATTCGGGGTTTCCGCCGTTGGCCAGCCGGTCGTAAGCGGCGTTTGCTCAAGGTTGTCCCCGCACCCTAGAATGCCGCCATGCATGACGACCTCTCCCTTCTGCTTAATTCGCTCAACGATGCCCAACGCCAGGCGGTAGCCGCCTCCGTGGGACGTCAGTTGGTTCTGGCCGGCGCTGGCTCCGGCAAAACCCGTGTGCTGGTGCATCGCATCGCCTGGCTGATGCAGGTGGAACATGCTTCCCCGCATTCCTTGCTGGCAGTGACCTTCACCAATAAGGCTGCGGCTGAGATGCGCCACCGCATCGAGCAGCTGATGGGCATCAGCCCTGCCGGAATGTGGGTGGGGACCTTCCACGGCCTTGCCCACCGCCTGCTGCGCGCCCATTGGCAGGAAGCCAAGCTGCAACAGAACTTCCAGATCCTTGATAGTGACGACCAGCAACGGCTGGTCAAGCGGGTCATCCGCGAGCTCGGCCTCGATGAGCAGAAATGGCCGGCGCGCCAGGCGCAGTGGTTCATCAATGGCCAAAAAGACGAGGGGTTGCGCCCTGCGCATATTCAGCCCAACGGCGATCTTTTCCTGGCGACCATGCGCGGTATCTACGAGGCTTACGAAGCGGCCTGCGAGCGAGCCGGGGTCATCGACTTTTCCGAACTGCTTTTGCGAGCGCTGGACCTGTGGCGGGACAACCCCAGCCTGTTGGAGCATTACCAGCGGCGCTTCCGCCACGTGCTCGTAGACGAATTCCAGGACACCAACGCGGTGCAGTACGCTTGGCTTCGCTTGCTGGCCAAGGGCGGCCAAAGCCTGATGGTGGTCGGCGACGACGACCAGTCCATCTATGGATGGCGCGGCGCGCGTATCGAGAACATCCGTCAGTACACCAGCGACTTCCCCGACGCCGAGCTGATCCGCCTGGAGCAGAATTACCGCTCTACTGCCGGCATCCTTAACGCTGCCAACGCGTTGATCGCCAATAACAGCGGCCGCCTGGGCAAGGAACTCTGGACCGACGGCGGAGACGGCGAACCCATCAGCCTCTATGCCGCATATAACGAGCACGACGAAGCCCGTTATGTGGTGGAAACCATCGAAAGCGCGCTCAAGACGGGCCTGGCCCGCAGTGAGATCGCTATTTTGTATCGCTCCAACGCCCAGTCCCGGGTACTTGAAGAAGCGTTGCTGCGCGAGCGTATCCCCTACCGTATCTATGGCGGCCAGCGGTTCTTCGAGCGCGCGGAAATCAAGAACGCCATGGCCTACCTGCGTTTGCTCGACGGCAGGGCCAACGACGCAGCACTCGAGCGCGTTATCAACGTGCCACCGCGCGGCATTGGGGAAAAGACCGTCGAAGCGATCCGCCAACATTCCCGCCAAGCGCAAGTGTCCATGTGGGAAGCCATGCGCCAGCTGGTTGCCAACAAAGGGCTGACAGGTCGCGCGGGCAATGCGCTGCAAGCTTTCATGGACCTGATCGAAGACCTGGTCGCGCGCACCGAGACCATGCCGCTGCATGTGATGACCCAAACGGTGATCGAACACGCTGGGCTGATCGTCTTCCACCAAGAAGAAAAAGGCGAAAAAGGCCAGGCTCGGGTAGAAAACCTTGAGGAGCTGGTCAGCGCTGCGCGTAACTTCGAAAACGCCGAGGGTGAGGAAGACCTGTCACCGCTGGCGGCGTTCCTCGGTCATGCATCGCTGGAAGCCGGCGATACCCAGGCCGAGGAGCATGAAGACAGCATTCAGCTGATGACGCTGCACAGCGCCAAGGGCCTTGAGTTCCCGTTCGTGTTCTTGGTGGGGATGGAAGAAGGGTTGTTCCCCCACAAGATGAGCCTGGAAGAGCCAGGCCGCCTGGAGGAAGAACGCCGGCTGGCTTATGTGGGCATCACCCGGGCCATGCAGCAGTTGGTGATGACCTACGCCGAAACCCGCCGCCTGTACGGCAGTGAAACCTACAACAAGGTTTCACGCTTCGTGCGTGAGATTCCCGCAGCCCTGCTTAAGGAAGTACGCCTGTCCAACAGCGTCAGCCGACCCTTCGGCGGGCCGGCCAAGCCCAATATCGGCAGCATCTTTGGCCAGGCCGGCATTCCGGATACGGTGTTCAACCTAGGCCAGCGGGTTCAGCATGCGGTGTTTGGCGAAGGGATCATTCTCAACTTCGAAGGCGCTGGCGCCCAGGCCCGGGTACAGGTCAACTTTGCCGAAGGCAGCAAATGGCTGATGCTCGGCTATGCCAAGCTGGTGCCTCTGGACTGATACTTGCGCCTTCTTTGGCTTTGGTAATGAAATGTCCTGCACGCTGGAATTGCCCTTCTTACAAAAGGGCATCCGACCTGTAGGAAATTTCCGTAAAAGCCGGAAACAATCTCCTGCTGGCTATCCCCCCTACCGGCGTGCACCATGCCCAACGCTATGTCCATTAAGGGATGGGAATGCCTCCATGCAACGTTTTCTAAGCATCGCCTTGGCGCTCTGCCTCAGCCTGTCGCTGAGCCTCGACGCCAATGCCGCCAAACGCTTCGGCGGCGGCAAGTCCTTTGGTGCCGCGCCGAGCCATCAAACCCGTCAGGCCGCGCCTTCGCAACCTAACGCAACCACCCCCGCACAGCCAGGTCGTGCGCCCGGCGCACCCAGCGGCGCATCTCGCTGGCTCGGCCCTTTGGCCGGTATCGCGGCCGGCGGATTGCTTGCCTCCATGTTCATGGGTGACGGGTTCGAAGGTTTCCAATTCCTGGACTTCCTCCTCCTGGCACTGGTCGCTTTCATCATTTTCCGCCTCGTCGCTTCGCGGCGCCGCAAACAACAGCCGCAGATGGCGATGGCAGGCCATCCGGCCTACGAGCGTGAAGCTCAGCCGGCGAGCCCATCCACCTCTCCCTTCGGCACTGCCAGCGCGGCGCCGGTACGGCAGGCCATCCAGGCGCCTGCCTGGTTCAACGAGCAGAATTTCCTAGGCGCCGCCCGTGAACATTTCCTGGCCCTGCAGCAACACTGGGACGCTAACGAAATGGGCAAGATAGCCGAGTTCGTGACCCCGCAAATGCTGCAATTCTTGCAACAGGAACGGGCGTCCTTGGGCGATGGCTACCAGTCCACCTACATCGATAACCTTCAAGTCCAGCTCGACGGCATCGATGACCGCCCTGATAGAACCATCGCTACCCTAACCTTTACCGGTGTGTCCAAAGATTCCCGCTTCGACCAAGGTGAAGCCTTCAGCGAGAGCTGGAACATGGAGCGGCAACAAGGTGAAAATCAGCCTTGGCTGATCGCAGGTATCCGCCAGAACAGCTAGCTGTCACCGCTCGGCGCTCAAAACCCCGGATTTTCACATCCGGGGTTTTGCTTTTTGGGGTATGGATTAATATCGTGGGAGCAAATACGCCCTCCGTTTCCAAGGCATAGGTCAGTCACCGTGGAAGAAGTCATTGAACAACTCCGAGAAGCCAACGAACCGGTACCGGTTCCGCTGGAGTTACCCGACGAAGATCTCCTGGTCGAGGTGGAAGAGCAGCTCTTCATCAACATTCCTTTCGTATTCAAGGAGTTCCTGCTCACCGTCAGTGACGTTGTGTACGGCAGCCTAGAGCCGGTCACCGTAACCGACCCGCAGTCGCATACTTACCTGCCGGAAGTAGCCGCTACCGCGTGGGACCAGGGTGTACCTCGGGAGCTTATCCCCATCTGTCAGCACGGCGAGGACTACTACTGCGTCGAAGAAGACGGCACGGTCGTGCTATGGAGCGCCGAGGAAGAACTGGTCACGGAAGAAAGCTGGGAGTCGGTGTGGCACTGGGCGCGGGACGTCTGGCTGGAAAGCTAAGCCAGCGCCCCTCTGGGTTCAATGCTCGCTATGGCTGCCCGGGCTGTCCAGCGTCTCTACCAACGCCGTTTGCATACGCGCATGTATGCGAATCAGCCAGCGCCAGAACAGCGCTGCGAAAACGACCATGGCTGCACCCACCAGCATAAGCATTTCGCGGGTTGGGAGGATGCTGGCCGATAGCGCGGCCAAGAGAAATAGAATCAACCCCAGGAACACCACAGGAATGACCTGCGCCATCAGCTGGCGCAGTCGTTCGGTATGTCGGCCCGCAAGGGGTGGCCTCACGCCAGCCTGCGCGAGTAAGAGGGACAGCGCCCCAAGCTTGCGATAGGCCGCGACCAAAAACGGCATGGAGAGCACCAGCGCCATGGCACAGAGCACACCTTTCTGGCCTTCCTCACCTGGTAACCAAGGTTGCAGCCACTGGCCGATATCCGGGGCGAAGTGAGCGCAAGTGAAGAATATGGCTACCACCAGGGCCAGGTTCACGCCCACATGCATCAAGATACGCCGCACTATTGCGGCGAATGCCGCCCGCTGGCCTTGCAGGCCAATCCCCCGCAGCCATTCCCCATAGGTCCCGAACACCTTGGCCAAAGGTGCTGGTATCCAGCGGGCCAGCTGTATGGCGAATGGGTCTGCGGCGCGTATCAGGTAGGGGGTAAGCAAAGTGGTGATCGCTGAAACCGCGACTGCCACCGGGTATAGGAAATCGCTAGTGACCTCCAAAGTCATGCCAAGCGCGGCAATGATGAAGGAGAACTCGCCGATCTGCGAAAGCCCCATGCCCACCCGTAAAGACGTCCGCCCATCATTACCTGCCAGGAACGCACCGAGGCTACATGAAATCACTTTACCTATGACCACCGCCGCAGTGATGGCCACGATTGGCACGGCGTATTCAACCAACACCCGCGGCTCGATCATCAGCCCAATCGCCACAAAGAAGATCGCGCTGAACATGTCTCGTAGAGGCTCCACCAGCCGCTCGACCTTCCGATGGTGAGTGGATTCGGCCATGATCGCGCCGATCAGGAATGCACCTAGAACCATGCTGTAGCCCAGTTTGACTACCAGCAGGCAGAACCCGAAGCACAGCCCCAGAACGACTACCAGCAACATTTCATCGCTTTCGCTTTTAGCTACATATGCCAGCAAGCGCGGCACCAGCAAGATGCCGACTACCAGCGCCACCACCATGAACAACCCCAGCTTGCCAACGGTGGCCAGCACCTCCCCGGAACTCACGGACCCACTCACGGCAATACCCGACAGCAGCGCGATGATGCCGATGCCAAGGATGTCTTCGACGATCAGTACACCAAAGATCAGCTGCGCAAAGCGCTGATGCTTCATGTTCAGATCGTTGAGTGCCTTGACGATGATGGTGGTTGAGGAGATGGCAAGGATCGCACCCAGGAACAATGCATCCATGGTGCCCCAGCCAAAGGCATGGCCAATCTCATAGCCCACCCAGATCATCAAGGTGATCTCCAGCAGGGCCGCGACGAAGGCCGTGGCGCCAACCTTGAATAGCTTGCGCAGGCTGAATTCCAATCCCAGACAGAACATCAGGAATACCACGCCCAGCTCCGCCAGGATCTTGATGGTATCTTCATCATGGATGAAGCCGAACGGTGGGGTATGCGGGCCGATGATGAAGCCTGCGGCGATGTAACCGAGCACGACAGGCTGTTTGAGACGATGGAAGATCACCGTGACGATCCCGGCAACCAGCATGATCACGGCCAGGTCCTGAATGAAGGCGATAGCGTGCACTTTGGTACACTCCGGTCGTAGGAAAAGTGCCCACCCTAACACCGCTTGGAAGGTACCCGACGGCTTGGCAATATGCCGAAACAGAGTTGCACTGAACAACGCTAGTAAAGTGTAAGGGGCAGTGACGGATCACCCGAACATCGCGTCAGCACTCTGTAGCCCGATAGGCCCTTTTACTCACGCGAGCACACTATGGAACCTGGAAACGCTCAGTTGACGATGACCGTACTGATGACCCCGGATATGGCAAATTTTTCCGGTAACGTTCATGGCGGCACACTGCTCAAGTACTTGGACGAGGTGGCCTACGCCTGCGCTAGCCGCTATGCCGGGCGTTATGTGGTCACGCTATCGGTCGATCAAGTGATTTTCCGCGAGCCTATCCACGTGGGAGAGCTGGTCACTTTCCTAGCCTCGGTGAACTACACGGGCAATACCTCGATGGAGGTGGGCATCAAGGTAGTGACGGAAAACATTCAGCAGCGCAGTGTGCGGCACACCAACAGCTGCTTCTTCACCATGGTGGCCATGGACGAGCAACGGCGGACCGCCCCGGTGCCACCGCTTACCCCACAGACCAGCGAAGAAAAGCGCCGCTTCGCCCAGGGCCGTCAGCGACGGCAGATCCGGCAGGAACTGGAGCAGCGTTATCAGGAGCTCAAAGCCGACGGCGTGTGAGGCTACAGCCGGGTCGCCTCGAAGATCACACGCGGATGAGCGATCCGGTCCTGCGCCCTTATCAGCTGCAGCTCGTAGCTGGCGCAGGCCTGGGTTTCCAGCATCACCTCATGCACCGCCGCCGCGGTGAACTCGAACGCGGCAACTGGCTCGTCTCCCAACAACAGGCGAGAAATGAACAGCCCAGAGGTCAGATCCCCAACGCCTACCGGCTGGCGTGGGAACGCCAGTAAGGGGCGGCGCAGATGCCAGCTGCCCGAGGCTGTTACCAGCAGCATCTCGAAATCCTGGGGCTGTTTGTCTCGATAGGAAAGGTGCTTGACCATTACCATTTTCGGGCCGCGTTCGAGCAATGAACGGGCCATGGCCACACAGTCCTGAAGCGTTTCGGCAGTGCGGCCTAGAAAGGTGTTTAGCTCTAGCTGGTTAGGGCAGAGCACGTCAGCCCGCGGCAGGGCGCCTGCGAGCAGAAAATCAGTGACCTCTGGCGCCACGACACAACCTTTTTCAGCGTGCCCCATCACGGGATCGCATATGTAAAGGGCTCGCGGGTTAGCGGCCTTTACCGCTGCCACAACTTCGAGAATCGCCTTGCCCTGTTCAGAGCTGCCTAGATAACCGGAAAGTACGGCATCGCAGTTGCCCAACTCGCCAATGGTCGCAATACCGCGTACCAGCTCAGGAATTTGCTGAGCGGGCAACACATCTCCAGTCCACTGACCATACTGTGTGTGGTTGGAAAACTGCACCGTGTTGAGTGGCCACACATTTACCCCAATGCGCTGCATTGCAAACACCGCCGCACTGTTGCCGGCGTGGCCAAATACCACGTGGGACTGAATGGCGAGCAGATGAGGGGTGCGTTTCATTGGATATTCCAGAGCATCAAAGGCGGTTTCGGATGTCCTATATTGCGTGAAAAGCGTGCTGTACGACAGACCGGGCAGGCAGTTAAGCTGAGCGAGTCCAGATGGAGCTTTTGTCGATGTTAACCCTCGAAAATCTTGCCGTGCTCTTGGTGTTGGCGTGTGCTGGGGCTTGGTTCTGGCACAACCATGGGCTGAGGGAAAAAGCCTTGGCGAAGGTGCGAACTCATTGCAGCAACCTCGACCTCGATCTGCTTGATGACAATGTCGCCTTCAAGCGTTTCGCACTCGTCCGTGACGCCAAGGGCCGCAAGCGTTTCGCCCGCGTGTACGGTTTTGAGTTCACCGTTACCGGCGAACAACGCCACCCTGGCACCATCACCCAGTTCGGCCCTCACTCGGCGCACATCGAACTGGCGCCCTACCCATTCGAGATCAAAAAGCACCCCACCGCCGAGATCATCGAGCTCAGCGAGTGGCGACAGACCCACAAGCGCACTCGGCCCTGACTAGAGCGCCAGCAGGCAGGCTTCCCACTCTCTGGCGAGCTGCTCGGCGTGCAACTCAGATTGCCGGGCGCTGAAAATCAACTCAAGCCGGCTATCACGACGCCATTCACTGGGCCGCCATTTGGGCTCATGCCCTGCAAGCACGTTTGCCGACTGCCACCCCTGCGGGCTGTGGATAATCATCTTTGCACGCGCCCACGGCCATCTTTTTAGAAAGGCCTCAACCCCTTCCAGGTCGATCAACTGCTCTGGCGCCGCGCACCAGCCGATGCTCCACGCTTGCTCGGGGGAAGATCCGCGTTCGAGCCCCAAAAGGGCCGTCGACGCGGGACGGAAGTGTGGTCGAGCTGGCGGCGTTGGGTCGGCCGGGCTTGTGGACATTTCTAGCCAGTCCAGTTGACCCTGGGTTATCCACAGCCCCGGGTGTCCAATACGGTGTTCAACGGCGGCTCGTTGATCCGCTGGAACCGCGTCGGCCTTGTTGATGACGAGGACATAAGCGCCTGTTAACGCTGCCTGTACCCTGCCAGGCAGCTCGCCGCCTTCACGAAGCGCCAGGCCATCGAGCACCACCACCAACGGCTGTAGGTCCAATACGCCAGCCCAAGGCGCGGCCTGTAATTGCTGAAACAGCATCTGCGGGTGGCTCAGGCCCGAAAGTTCTATAAGCAGGCGATCAGGCTTGGCGCTTCGAATAAGACGGCTCAATGCGACAGTAAAAGGCGCCCCATTGACACAGCACACGCAACCGCCCGTGATCTGCGCGACTGCGATACCATTCGTGTCAGCTTGCAAAAGCGCTGCGTCTAATCCGATGTCGCCGAATTCGTTAACCATGACGGCCCAATGTTCAGCGGCAGGACGCTGGCGCAGCCAGTGCTGAACTACCGTGGTTTTACCGGCGCCCAGCGGCCCAGCTAGCACATAGGTAGGAATATTTTTAAACATGCCTGTTTTACGCAGCGTTGCCCGGATGGGCGTCATCATCCTCTCGATGAGCGTATCCCTACAAGCCTTTGCCCAGGCCTGTGTAGTGCATAGCCAAGGTGATCATCTAGACGTCAAGGTGTGCCAGGAAAACCGCAATATTCCGGAGCATCTATTCACCGAGGGCTTCTGCAGGCCCCAATTGAAAGATCAGAAGGTCGAGGTCACCTATGTCGACCGCTGCCCTGCCGGTGCCTTTGGCATCTGCAACGATGCTCACGTCGACAATATGCCCTACCGGCAGGACGTTCATTATTACGGCGTCGCCAGCGACGCGCGCTTCCTGAAGCCGTTTTGTGAAACACGTAGCGCGGGGAAATGGACAACGCCTTGACGGATGTTCCACGTGGAACTATTGGCGAGGCTTTACCGTGCCGCAGTTAGCGCCTAACCAAACCGCTCGGGTTTGCATGCTTCCACGTTGATTGGTGCCGGTGGTATTAAAGGTTCCTGCCACCTGGGTTGTAAATTCTCGATCGTTAAGGAAAGTCGCTTCGCCCGCGCCTTGAGCTTTAGGGCAAGTAAAAGAGAACTTCCAGACGTTACCGTTCCGCTCAGTGATTCGTTGAGTACAACCGGACTGCGGATCTTGCAACGGTATGTCGTTCGCCTTGACCTGCTGTGGGGTGAGGCACGAACGAATGCCGTTACCACCTACGGTAATACCCTGTTTGGCGAGCATTTGCTCCATCATTGCCCGCTGTTCCGGCGGCAGGTTGCGCAACTGCCCAAGCATCAGCTGCATGTCCGGTAGGGGCTTGCCCTCGACTTCCATATTGCTAGTAGTCAATTCCCATAGCCCCGGCTGCAACATTTGCGCCTGAGCTTCTACCGCCACGCTCATCGCTGCCAACAGTGCAATCGCCCCAATTACCTTCATGTCCGGCTCCTCAATGTCCATCACTTGGACGTCATAGGGTGTCATATGTTGCAGCAAGCTGGGCTGCACATTTGAACTGCCCCATAGTCATAGACACATAACAAGCCAGGATGCATGGGCATTACATGGACACCCACAGCGCAGCGTTTTTCGGTTACCTGCTCGCAATTATCCACAGCGTTGGCGCTATCGCGGCCGTTCACGCTCTGCTAAGCGTGCGGACAGCGCAAGGCGCCATCGCCTGGGCGATGTCTTTGTTTTTCATTCCGTATTTCACCCTGTTGCCCTACCTGGTATTCGGCCGAAGCACCTTCGATGAATACATCGACGCGCGGCGCCAAGCGAATCGGGAGATGCAAGATGCCATTGCTCATCTGAATTGGCGCCCTTGGGTTGAGGAGGCACTGGCGGCCAAGGCATCGCCAGCGTATGCAGGCTTACGCGCCCTGCCGCGGCTTGGGCGGATGCCCTGCCTAGCGAACAATGCGGTGGGCCTGTTGATTAACGGAGAAGCCACCTTCCAGCACATTCTAGAGGCGATCCGGGAAGCAGAGCAGGTCATTCTCATCCAGTTCTTTATCATCCATGACGATCTGATCGGCCGACGCCTCCAGGCCGCACTGCTTGAAAAAGCCGGGCAAGGCGTAGCGATTCACCTGCTGTTCGACCGCATCGGCAGCCATGCCCTACCACGGCATTATGTGGATACGCTCAGGCGAGCCGGCATACAGGTTCATGCATTCTCGGCAGGAAGAGCGGGCTTGAATCGCTTTCAGGTCAACTTCCGCAACCATCGCAAGATTGTTGTTGTGGACGGTAAAATCGGCTTTCTGGGTGGCCATAATGTAGGCGACGAGTACCTAGGCGACCGCCCTCCACTGAGCCCATGGCGAGATACCCATGTGTGGGTTACCGGCCCCGCTGTAGCGTGCCTACAGGAAAGCTTTGCCGAAGATTGGTTTTGGGCCGCGCGTGAGCTTCCTCCCCTGCTGTTGCCTGAAGCCTATCCAGAAGAAGGCGCACTGTGCCAAGTGCTGCCCACCGGGCCAGCCGACCCGCAGGAGACCTGCGCGTTGTTCTTCATCGAAGCCATCAACAGCGCCCAGCGACGAGTGTGGATAACTTCACCGTATTTCGTCCCTGACGAGGCGGTATTCGCTGCCCTTAGGCTTGCAGTTATGAAAAACGTCGACGTACGGATATTGCTACCGTCTCGCCCCGACCACCGCGTGGTCTATGCGGCGTCCAGCCTGTATGCCAGCGAAGCCGTACGCGCCGGCATTCGTATCTTCCGATATCAGCCGGGGTTTCTGCATCAGAAGGTCGTGCTGGTGGACGACGACATCAGCGCGATTGGCAGCGCCAACTTGGACAACCGCTCCTTCCGCCTGAATTTCGAAGTTATGTTGCTGACCATTGATGCAGCGTTCACGGCAGAAGTCGCGGCCATGCTGGAAGAGGATTTCGCCCAGGCCAAGGAAATGACCGTGGCGGACAGTCGAAATACGCACCGGGTGTTAAAGCTTGGTATGAGAGTAGCTAGGTTGATTTCGCCGGTGTTATGAGCAGCCGACAGTATAGAAAAGAGTAACGGAGCCATTGGTGAATAGCCTTGGGAAATGAAGTCACATCCCCCAAAGCTCACCGAGATTACGCCGCCCTCCTCACTCCACCGTCACAGACTTCGCCAAATTCCGCGGCTGGTCCACATCCGTTCCCTTAAGCACAGCCACGTAATAGGACAGCAACTGCAGCGGCACGGTGTAAAGGATGGGTGCCAGTGCATCGATGATATGCGGCATTGCAACTACGGTAGTGCCCGGGCCGTTGCTCAGTTGTGCGTCGACGTCAGCAAACACCACCAGTTCACCACCGCGCGCACGCACTTCTTGCAGGTTGGATTTGAGCTTTTCCAGCAGCGCGTTGTTAGGCGCAACGGTGACTACCGGCATATCGGCGTCCACCAGTGCCAGTGGGCCGTGTTTGAGTTCGCCTGCCGGGTAGGCTTCGGCGTGAATGTAGGAGATTTCCTTAAGCTTTAACGCCCCTTCCATGGCCACCGGGAATTGCGCGCCGCGGCCGAGGAACAGGGTGTGGTGTTTTTCGGCGAACAGCTCGGCGACTTTTTCCACGGTGGTGTCCATGGCCAGCGCCTCGCCCAGGCGAACCGGCAACCGACGCAACTCCTCCACCAACAAGGCCTCGATGCCGTGCTCAAGCGAGCCCTGTACTTGCCCAAGGGCAAGAGTCATCAGCATCAGGCCCACCAGTTGAGTGGTGAACGCCTTCGTGGAGGCAACACCGATTTCCGGGCCCGCCTGGGTCAGCAGCGTAAGGTCGGATTCTCGCACCAAAGAGCTGATGCCGTTATTACAGATCGCCAGGCTCCCGACAAAGCCCATGGCCTTGCCATGCCGTAGCGCGGCCAGGGTGTCCGCGGTTTCGCCAGACTGGGAAATGGTCACGAACAGGGTGTCTTGCGGCACCACGACTTTGCGGTAGCGGAATTCGCTCGCCACTTCCACCTGGCAGGGAATCCCGGCCAGCCCTTCCAGCCAATACTTGGCAACCATGCCGGCGTGGTAGCTGGTGCCGCACGCCACGATCTGTACATTGCGCACCCGCTTGAACAGCGCCGGGGCGGTAGGGCCAAATGCTTCTACCAGCACTTGTTCATGACCCAGGCGCCCTTCCAGAGTGCGTTGCACGACCTTGGGCTGCTCATGAATTTCCTTGAGCATAAAGTGGCGGTATTCGCCCTTGTCTGCCGCTTCAGCGCCTTCATGGTACTGAACGACTTCGCGCTGGACTGGCTGGCCTTCCCGGGTCCACACCTGAATGGCGTTCTGGCGGATCTGAGCGATGTCGCCCTCCTCCAGGTACATGAACCGGTCGGTGACCTGCCGTAGTGCCAGCTGATCTGAAGCGAGGAAGTTTTCCCCGAGCCCCAGGCCGATCACGAGTGGGCTACCGCTACGAGCCGCCACGAGGGTGTCTGGCTCTGCCAGGCTGATCGCTGCCAGGCCATAGGCGCCATGAAGCTGGCTAACCGTAACGCCCAGCGCCTCGATCAGGCTGCCGGCGCTTTGCAGTTCGCGGTGCAGCAGGTGGGCGATGACTTCGGTGTCGGTTTCGGACTCGAACACATAGCCTTGGGAAGTGAGCGAGGCACGCAGGGGTTCGTGGTTTTCGATGATGCCGTTGTGCACCACGGCCAGGCCATTGGAAAAGTGCGGGTGGGCGTTGCGCTCATTAGGGGCGCCGTGGGTAGCCCAGCGAGTATGGGCGATACCCAAGCGCCCTATGAGCGGTTCCTCACGCAGCAGCGCTTCCAATTCACTGACCTTGCCGGAGCGGCGACCTCGCTCGAGGGTACCGGCGTTAGTGACCAACGCGACGCCGGCGCTGTCGTAGCCACGGTATTCCAGGCGCTTAAGGCCTTCGATCAAGATGGGCGAGACATTACGCTCTGCAATGGCGCCAACGATTCCGCACATAGGTTCACTCCTGGCTGGGGGGCGCGCAGATCAACCTGACTCCGCGCGCCTGAATTTGCTCGCGCGCCTCTGCAGGCAGGCGATCATCGGTAATAAGGGTATGAATGCTGCTCCAAGGCAGCTCGAGGTTCGGGATGCGCCGGCCAACCTTGTCGGCCTCCGCGAGCACGATTACCTCACGGGCAACTTCAGCCATAACGCGGCTAAGGCCCAACAACTCGTTGAAAGTGGTGGTACCGCGGGCCAAGTCCAGCCCATCCGCGCCGATGAACAACTGGTCGAAGTCATAAGAGCGCAGCACTTGCTCGGCGACCTGCCCCTGGAAAGATTCTGAATGCGGATCCCAGGTCCCACCTGTCATCAACAGGACCGGCTCGGGCTCCAATTCGCGGATGGCTGTGGCCACATGAAGGGAATTGGTCATGACCACCAAGCCGGGCTGCCGCCCAAGATGCGGGATCATCGCAGCGGTAGTGCTGCCGCTGTCGATAATAATCCGAGCGTGCTCTTTGATCCGCGAGACCGCAGCCTTGGCGATAGCCTGCTTATGAACCGAAACTTTTTGGCTCGGTCCAGTGATCATTTCCTGTGGCATTTGAACGGCGCCGCCGTAACGGCGCAATAGAAGGCCGTTCGCCTCCAAAGCGCCAAGGTCCTTGCGAACTGTCACTTCGGAAGTCTGGAAATGGCGCGCTAGCGCATCCACCGTTACCTCACCCTGCTCATTGAGCAAGGCGAGGATAGCGTGGCGCCGTTGAGGAGTATCGCGTTTCGTCATGTTGCGCAAGCTTTCGTTTCGAAAGTTAATGCGCGCATTCAACCCATCTGCAGGCGTGCTGTCAACCCTAGGTTCTTAGGGCTTCTTCTTTTCAGGGCGCTTCCAGCCCTCGATATTGCGTTGGCGTGCCCGAGCCACGCCAAGGTTAGCGGCAGGTACGTCGGTAGTGATGGTCGAACCCGCTGCAGTGGTCGCTCCATTGCCCACCATAACCGGGGCAACCAGTGCGTTGTTGGAGCCGATGAACACGTCTTCGCCCAGCTCAGTCCGAAACTTGTTGGCACCATCGTAGTTGCAGGTGATGGTACCAGCGCCGATGTTGGTACGGGCGCCGACGTCGGCGTCGCCCAGATAGCTGAGGTGGCCTGCCTTTGCGCCTGGGCCCATGCGAGTGTTTTTTAGCTCTACGAAATTACCCACATGGGCATTTTCTTCCAGCACAGTACCAGGGCGCAGGCGAGCGAAGGGGCCCGCGTCTGCGCCTGCGCCGACTGTGGCGCCTTCAAGGTGGGTAAACGGCTTGATCACTGCGCCGCGTTTTAGCACTGAATCGCGGATTACCACATTGGCGCCGATTTGCACGTCGTCCTCGATCACCACCCGGCCTTCGAGCACCACGTTTACGTCGATTAATACGTCACGGCCGGCAATGACCTCACCTCGTATATCCAGCCGTTTCGGATCGCGCAAGGTAACCCCGGCCGCCATCAGGCGCTCCGCTTCACGCTGCTGGTAGAAGCGTTCCAGTTCAGCAAGTTGGCGCCGATCATTGGCCCCCTGCACTTCCATCGGCTCTGCGGCTGTCTCAGTGGCAACCACCAGGCCATCGGCGACCGCCATGGCAATGATATCGGTGAGGTAGTACTCACCTTGGGCGTTGTTATTGGAAAGGCGCGCCATCCAACCTTCGAGCAGCGCAGTGGGCAAGGCGAGAATCCCGGTGTTGCCTTCGCGCACCTGCCGCTGTACCTCGGTAGCGTCTTTGTGCTCAACGATCGCCTCAACCCGGCCCTGGGCATCGCGGATGATCCGGCCATACCCGGTGGGGTCGGCAAGCTGCACGGTTAACAACGCTAGGCTTGTTTCGCTTGCTTTGGCGAGCAAGGCTTCCAGCGTAGCGGGTTGGATCAGTGGCACATCTCCATAGAGCACCAAGGTCGTAGCGGAGGCCAGCTGCGGCTGGGCCTGGGCAACGGCATGGCCGGTGCCCAATTGCTCGGCTTGCAGTACGAACCGAATATCGTCGGCCTGGAACGCTTCACGCACTTTCTCGGCGCCGTGACCAATCACTACGTGGATACCCACAGGCGTTAGTTGCCGTGCGCTGTGGATAACATGGCCAAGCATAGAACGGCCGGCGACTGGGTGCAGCACCTTGGGTAAAGCCGAACGCATACGCGTGCCTTGGCCAGCGGCGAGGATAACGATATCGAGAGACATGGATGCCCTGGGAAACGAAAAAGAAAAAGGGTAGCCGAGGCTACCCTTTTACTCAATCGCAGGAAGTGGCGGCGAGTTATCCACCGTACTTCTTGCGAATTTGCTGCACGGTACGAAGCTGAGCAGCGGCTTCGGCCAAGCGCGCCGCGGCGGCGCTGTAGTCGAAGTCCGAGCCCTTTTCGTTCAGAGCCTTCTCGGCAGCCCTTACGGCTTCCTGAGCGGACGCTTCGTCAAGGTCGGCGGCGCGCTGCACGGTATCGGCCAAGACCTTTACCACGTTCGGCTGCACTTCAAGGAAGCCGCCGGAGATGTAGAACACCTCGGCTGCGCCACCTTGCTTGATCAAGCGGATCGGACCGGGCTTGAGGTCCGTAAGCAAAGGCGCGTGGCCCGGGGCGATACCAAGATCACCCAGGTTGCCGTGCGCGATTACCATCTCTACCAGGCCGGAGAAGATTTCCCCTTCCGCGCTGACGATATCGCAATGGACAGTCATAGCCATCTACTTGCCTCAACCTGAAAGCGCCCGTTGCCGGGCGCCGGGATTACAGTTTCTTGGCCTTCTCGATCGCTTCTTCGATGCCGCCAACCATGTAGAACGCCTGTTCTGGCAGATGGTCGTAGTCACCGTTGAGGATGCCTTTGAAGCCTGCGATGGTGTCTTTCAGGGAAACGTATTTACCCGAGGCACCGGTGAAGACTTCGGCCACGAAGAACGGCTGGGACAGGAAGCGCTGGATTTTCCGAGCACGGGAAACCAGTTGTTTGTCGCTTTCCGACAGCTCGTCCATACCGAGGATGGCGATGATGTCCTTCAGCTCTTTGTAACGCTGCAGCACGTACTGAACGCCGCGAGCGGTGTCGTAGTGCTCCTGGCCGATAACCAGCGGGTCCAGCTGGCGAGACGTCGAGTCCAGCGGATCCACGGCAGGGTAGATACCCAGCGAGGCGATGTCACGGGACAGTACCACGGTCGCATCGAGGTGAGCGAAGGTGGTGGCTGGCGACGGGTCGGTGAGGTCGTCCGCGGGAACGTATACGGCCTGGATCGAGGTGATCGAACCATTCTTGGTGGAAGTGATGCGCTCTTGAAGCACGCCCATCTCTTCAGCCAGGGTCGGCTGATAACCTACCGCCGAAGGCATACGGCCCAGCAGTGCGGACACTTCGGTACCGGCCAGGGTGTAACGATAGATGTTGTCGACGAACAGCAGAACGTCGTTACCTTCGTCACGGAATTTCTCAGCCATGGTCAGGCCGGTCAGCGCCACGCGCAGGCGGTTTCCTGGTGGCTCGTTCATCTGGCCGTAGACCAGGGCTACCTTGTCGAGAACGTTGGAGTCCTTCATCTCGTGGTAGAAGTCGTTCCCTTCACGGGTACGCTCGCCCACACCGGCGAACACGGAGTAACCGCTGTGCTCGATGGCGATGTTACGGATGAGTTCCATCATGTTCACGGTCTTGCCCACGCCGGCACCGCCGAACAGGCCAACCTTGCCGCCTTTGGCGAACGGGCAAACCAGGTCGATAACCTTGATGCCGGTTTCCAGCAGCTCGTTGCCGCCAGCCTGGTCTGCGAACGATGGAGCAGCGCGGTGGATGGTCCAACGCTCTTCTTCACCGATAGGGCCAGCTTCGTCGATCGGGTTGCCCAGCACGTCCATGATACGGCCCAGGGTAGCTTTACCCACGGGTACCGCGATGGCCGCATTGGTGTCTACCACGTCCAGACCACGCTTGAGGCCTTCGGTGGAACCCATCGCAATGGTACGCACCACGCCGTCGCCCAGCTGCTGCTGGACTTCCAGAGTGGTCTCGGCGCCTTGAACCTTCAGCGCGTTGTAGATGCTCGGTACGCTGTCGCGTGGGAATTCCACGTCGATCACGGCGCCGATGATTTGAACGATACGTCCGCTACTCATAGCTGGATCCTCTGAATATTTGAACCGTTAAACCGCGGCAGCGCCGCCGACGATTTCCGAGATCTCTTGGGTGATCGCAGCCTGACGCGCCTTGTTGTAGACCAGCTGCAATTCGCTGATCAGATCACCGGCGTTATCGGTGGCATTCTTCATTGCGATCATCCGCGCCGCTTGCTCAGAAGCGTTGTTCTCCACCACTGCCTGGTAGACCTGCGACTCCACATAACGCACCATCAGGCCGTCGAGCAGCTCTTTGGCGTCGGGTTCGTACAGGTAATCCCAGTGATGCTTGAGCGCTTGATCCGGGGTTGCAACCAACGGTACCAACTGCTCTACCACGGGCTTTTGCACCATGGTGTTGACGAACTTGTTGGACGCTACGCACAGGCGGTCGATACGGCCTTCGAGGTAGGCATCCAGCATCACCTTGACGCTGCCGATCAGATCGTTGATCGATGGCTCTTCGCCCAGGTGGCTAATCGCAGCGACAACGTTACCGCCGAAGCTACGGAAGAACGAAGCGCCCTTGCTGCCCACCACGCACAGGTCGATTTCCACGCCCTTTTCGCGGTTGGCCGCCATGTCCTTGACCAGAGCCTTGAACAGGTTGGTGTTCAAGCCACCGCACAGGCCACGATCACTGCTCACCACGACGTAGCCGACACGCTTGACGTTGCGCTCGACCATGAAGGGATGACGATACTCGGGGTTGGCGTTGGCCAAGTGACCGATTACCTGGCGGATGTGGTCCGCATAGGGACGGCTAGCAGCCATGCGCAGTTGTGCCTTGCGCATTTTGCTGACCGCCACCTTTTCCATGGCGCTGGTAATTTTTTGCGTGCTTTTGATGCTCGCAATCTTGCCGCGAATCTCTTTTGCGCCTGCCATGTTTCACCTATCAGGTTAGCAAGCGGGGGCCGAAGCCCCCGCTGCGGCTTACCAGGTCTGGGTGGCCTTGAACTTCTCGATACCCGCCTTGATACCGGCGTCGATCTCGTCGTTGAAGTCGCCCTTCACGTTGATCTTCGCCAACAGCTCGGCGTGATCGCGGTTGAAGTAAGCAATGAGCGCCTGCTCGAAGCTGCCGATCTTGAGGATCTCGACGTCGGTCAGGAAACCACGCTCGGCGGCGTACAGCGACAGGGACATCTCAGCGATGGACATTGGCGCATATTGCTTCTGCTTCATCAGCTCGGTAACGCGCTGACCATGCTCGAGCTGCTTGCGGGTCGCTTCGTCCAGGTCGGAAGCGAACTGCGCGAACGCAGCCAGTTCACGGTACTGGGCCAGCGCGGTACGAATACCACCGGAAAGCTTCTTGATGATCTTGGTCTGAGCGGCGCCACCCACACGGGATACCGACACACCGGCGTTGACCGCCGGGCGGATGCCCGAGTTGAACATGGCCGACTCCAGGAAGATCTGGCCGTCGGTGATCGAGATCACGTTGGTTGGAACGAACGCCGAAACGTCGCCAGCCTGGGTTTCGATCAGCGGCAGAGCGGTCAAGGAACCGGTCTTGCCAGTGACTGCGCCATTGGTGAACTTCTCTACGTATTCCTCGGAAACGCGCGAAGCACGCTCCAGCAGGCGGGAGTGGAGATAGAACACGTCGCCTGGGTACGCTTCGCGTCCTGGCGGACGGCGCAGCAGCAGGGAGATCTGGCGGTAGGCCACGGCCTGCTTGGACAGGTCATCGTAAACGATCAGCGCATCTTCGCCGCGATCGCGGAAGTACTCGCCCATGGTGCAGCCAGAGTACGGTGCCAGATACTGCAGCGCGGCCGATTCGGAAGCCGAGGCGGCAACGATGATGGTGTTGGCCAGTGCGCCGTGCTCTTCGAGCTTGCGAACGATGTTGGCGATGGTCGATTGCTTCTGACCGATAGCTACATATACGCAGAAGATACCGCTGTTCTTCTGGTTGATGATGGCGTCGATGGCCATCGCGGTCTTGCCGATCTGACGGTCGCCAATGATCAGCTCGCGCTGGCCACGGCCGACAGGGATCATCGCGTCGACGGCTTTATAGCCGGTCTGCAGAGGCTGATCTACGGATTTACGCCAGATCACGCCCGGCGCGACTTTCTCGACCGCGTCGGTTTCGGTGTGGCCCAAAGGGCCTTTGCCGTCAACCGGGTTACCCAAGGCATCGACCACACGGCCCAGCAGTGCCTTACCGACTGGCACTTCGAGGATACGGCCGGTGCACTTGGCGCTCATGCCTTCGGCCAGGGTGGTATAGGCACCCAGAACCACGGCACCCACCGAGTCTTGTTCCAGGTTGAGCGCCATACCGAAGACGCCATCCGGGAACTCGATCATCTCGCCGTACATGACGTCGGTCAGACCATGAATCCGCACGATACCGTCAGACACGCTGACCACGGTACCTTCGTTGCGGGCTTGAGAGGTGACATCGAGCTGGTCGATGCGCCCCTTGATAATTTCGCTAATTTCGGAAGGATTGAGTTGCTGCATTGCTCTGCTGCCCCTTCAAACTCAAGATTTCAGTGCTTCGGCCAGTTGCGCGACTTTCCCGCGCACCGAGCCATCGATTACCAGGTCACCGGCGCGAATGACGACACCACCTATAAGGCTGGCGTCCTCCGCAGCGTGCAGTCGCACTTCCCGGCCGAGCCGTGCACTGAGAACCTTGGCGAGTTTGTCTTGCTGTTCTTGGTTCAATGCGAAGGCACTGGTGACTTCCACATCCACGGACTTTTCCTGTTCGGCCTTGTACAGGTCGAACAAGGCCGAGATCTCCGGCAACAGCAGGAGACGGTCGTTTTCCGCGGCAACGTGGATGAAATTACGTGCCTGTGCATCAAACTTTTCACCGCATACCTGAATAAAGGCTGCGGCCTTTTCTGCGCTCGTCAGTCGCGGGGCCTTGAGCAATTGCCGCATGGTGTCGTCTTCCGACACCGCTGCAGCCAGGCCGAGCATGGCTGACCAATTGGCCAGTTGCTGGTGGGCCTGGGCATGCTCGAAGGCCGCCTTGGCGTAAGGTCGGGCCAACGTGGTCAGTTCTGCCATGATCGCCCTCGCTTAAATTTCAGCGGCCAGTTTATTGACCAGCTCCGCGTGCGCGTTTTGATCGATAGACGATCCCAGGATCTTCTCGGCGCCCGAGACTGCCAGCAAGCCCACTTGGGCACGCAAGGCGTCCTTGGCGCTGTTGAGTTCCTGCTCGATCTCCGCCGAAGCTTGTGCCTTCACGCGTTCAGCCTCGAGACGCGCCTGTTCACGGGCCTCGTCGACGATCTGGGTACCGCGCTTCTTGGCCTGCTCGATAATCTCGGCAGCTTGTGCCTTGGCTTCGCGCAGTTGTTGACCCGCTTTGTCTTGGGCCAATTCCAGGTCGCGAGCAGCACGGCTGGCAGCGTCCAGACCATCAGCGATCTTCTTCTGGCGTTCCTGCAGAGCCGCGATGACCGGAGGCCATACGCACTTCATGCAGAACCACACGAAAATGAAGAACGCAACGGACTGGCCTATCAGGGTTGCATTAATGTTCACGCCAACACCTCGCTCGTTCGTTGTACATCACACCAATCACTCAAAATGAGTGATCAGCCGGCGATCTGACCAACGAAGGGGTTCGCGAAGGTGAAGAACAGAGCGATACCAACACCGATCATGGTCACGGCGTCGAGCAGGCCGGCGACGATGAACATTTTGACTTGCAGCATTGGGACCATTTCTGGCTGGCGAGCTGCGCCTTCCAGGAACTTGCCGCCCAACAGGCCGAAGCCGATAGCGGTACCCAGTGCGCCCAGGCCGATCAGCAGAGCAACAGCGATAGCGGTCAGACCAACTACAGTTTCCATCTTTCCTCCCGACTTTTTACGTCGTATTGGTTAGGTTTTCTTAGGTTTAAAGCGGTAAAGCAAAGTATTTACAAAGCCGTCTCGGCACAGCGCCGGGTGCGGCCCTCTTTCCCTGGAACCGAAGCTCTGGGAAAAGACATAAGACGCGCCAGACGAGCCTTAATGGTTATCTTCGTGCGCCATCGACAAGTAAACGATGGTCAACATCATGAAGATGAACGCTTGCAGGGTGATGATCAGGATGTGGAACACCGCCCACGCCCACTGCAGCACTACACCCAGGCCACTGAGCCAGAGCAGGCCGCTACCGAACATCACCGCGATCAGGATGAACACCAGCTCACCGGCATACATGTTGCCGAACAACCGGAGGGCCAGAGAAATAGGCTTGGCGATCAGGGTCACGAACTCGAGCAGGAAGTTCACCGGAATCAGAAGAATCTGCACGGCCATGTTCTTGCTGCTGAATGGGTGCAGGGTCAGTTCACCGATGAACCCGCCCAGGCCCTTGATCTTGATGCTGTAGAAGATGATCAAGGCAAACACCGAGAACGCCATAGCCAGCGTGGCGTTCGGATCGGTCGTGGAAACGGCACGGAAGGGAATTTCGTGGTCGCCGGTCAGCTTTGCTGCGATCTGGGGAATCCAGTCGACCGGGATCAGGTCGATGGCGTTCATGAGGAACACCCATACGAAGATGGTTAGCGCCAGGGGAGCGATTACGGCGCTACGGCCGTGGAAGCTGTCCTTCACGCTGCCATCGACGAACTCGACCAACACTTCGACGAAGTTCTGCAGGCAACCAGGCTGGCCGGAAGTCGCCTTGCGTGCCGCCAGGCGGAACAGCAAGACGAAGATCAGGCCGAGCGCCACGGACCAGCCGAGCGTATCGACGTGGAATGCCCAGAAGCCCATTGCCTTGGCTTCGACGGCATTGTGGGCAAAGCCCCAGCTACCGTCAGCAAGCTTGCCGAAGGTAAGGTTCTGAAGGTGGTGCTGTATATAGCCCGAAGCGGTTTCTGCTGCCATGGTTGCCTCAAACGCCCTAAGGTCTCGAAAATCTTGTTCTCATGAGCAGAGGTGCGAACCAGTTGACCCCTTGGGTCAATAGGAACACGCCGAACAACGCCAGTGGCGCCAGCGGCTTTACCCCCACGAACGCCAGCGCGAAGAGCACTGCCGTTAAAATCAGTTTGCCTGCCTCGCCGGCATAAAAGGACCGGACGATAGCCTGTGCCGCTCGGGCGCCGCTAAAGCGGAATGCCTTCGTGGCGAAATAAATATTAGGTAACCAGCCAATCAGGCCCCCACATAAGCCTGAATACCCGCTGACCGCCCCATGCCACTGCCACAACACCAGCGCTGCAACCAGCAGCGTGATCAATTGAGCCAGCAGAACCGGAAACACTGCCCACCGATGGAAGGGCAAGCGGTTTGGCGTGCGGGTTTCCATTGATTCGGCTCCTCGGGGTCGGCCCGCCATACAACGACGACTTGGCATAAAATGTGCCGACAAAATGCGCGCAGAGTATAGGGGCGGTTCAGCCCCTGTTCAACTGCCGGGTAGGCTTTTCCGACTGGCCGCTAGAAACTCAATTGTTTCAGCGGATGTGGGCAAGAACACCTTGTAGTTCATCGAGCGAGTTATAGCGGATCACCAGCTGCCCCTTGCCTTTCTGCCCATGGCGAATCTGTACCGCCGAGCCCAGCCGCTCTGCCAGGCGCTGTTCCAGCCGAGTGATATCGGGGTCAAGGCGTGGTACCGCCTGGGGTTGCTCGGTAGTGTTCAGCCACTGACGCACCAATGCCTCAGTCTGGCGCACGGTAAGGCCCCGTGCGACAACATGTCGCGCCCCGTCCAACTGCCGATCTTCTGGTAAACCCAGCAAAGCACGAGCATGGCCCATTTCTAGATCACCGTGGGCGAGCATCGTCTTGATGCCTTCGGGAAGGCTGATTAGCCGTAATAGGTTGGTGACAGTCGCCCTGGACTTGCCCACTGCTTCGGCCACCTGCTGCTGGGTAAGCTGAAATTCCTGCTGTAAGCGCTGAAGCGCGATGGCTTCTTCAAGGGGGTTCAGGTCTTCGCGCTGAATGTTTTCGATCAGCGCCATGGCGATGGCTGTTTCATCTGGCACTTCGCGTACCATGGCCGGGATCCGCTCCTGCCCTGCCTGTTGGCTAGCGCGCCAACGACGTTCACCAGCAATGATCTCAAAGCGGCCACCGCCGATCGGGCGTACCACGATCGGTTGCATTACCCCCTGGGAACGGATGGACTGAGCGAGCTCTTCCAGCGCCTGAGGATCCATATCGCGGCGTGGTTGGTATTTACCGCGCTGGATCACGTCCAGGGGTAGGTACTGCAGTTCCTTTTCGTCGAGCCGAACGGCCTGCGCTTCAAGCGCAGAGGCGGTGGGGCCGCTTAGCAGTGCATCGAGCCCCCGCCCCAGTCCTCGTTTCTTCACAGCCATTGCGTTTCCTTAAACCGCCGCAGCGGTACGAGCCTTGCGGCGTTGACGGCGGACCATTTCATTGGCCAGTTCCAGGTAAGCCAAGGCGCCCCGGGATTGCTTGTCGTAGGCCAACGCCGGCATACCGAAGCTCGGCGCTTCGGCCAGACGGATGTTGCGCGGGATGACGGTGTCGTACAGCTGCTCGCCGAAATGCTCCTTGAGCTGCGCCGACACATCATTGATCAGGCTCAACCGCGGGTCGTACATAGTGCGCAGCAAGCCCTCGATCTTCAGCTCAGGATTTATCTTCGCGCCGATTCGCTTGATGTTATCCACAAGGTCGCTAAGACCTTCGAGAGCAAAGTACTCGCACTGCATGGGGATAATTACCCCATCAGCGGCGACCAGGGCATTGAGAGTGAGCATCGACAACGAGGGTGGGCAGTCGATGAGGATGTAGTCATAGTTTTCTCTGATCGGCGCCAAGGCATTACGCAGACGGCTTTCTTTCATCTGCATTTCGAGAAGCACCACCTCAGCGGCCGTGAGGTCTCGGTTCGCTGGCAACAGCTGATAACCGCCGTGCTCGGAAAAATGCATGGCTTCGCCCAGGTCGCACTCCCCGATCAACAGGTCATAAACCGAGCGCTCGAGGGCATGCTTATCCACACCACTGCCCATGGTGGCGTTGCCCTGCGGATCGAGGTCAATCAACAGCACCCGCCGCTTGGTAGCGACCAGCGAAGCCGCGAGGTTGATGCAGGTTGTGGTTTTACCGACCCCGCCTTTCTGGTTCGCGATCGCGAATACCTTAGCCATTGTCGCTCGTATTCCCCGTCATGCCTTGCGGCGCAGTATCAATAGGTGCCGTTGGCCTTGGCAACCTGGCACGGCCAAAGCATGCGCGCTATCTATTTCAAAGTCAGCGGGCAATGCTACCAGTTCGTCCGCCGGATGCAGCCCTTTCATTGCCAGCCAATGGGTGTTGCTATCGCCAAGATGGCGCGTCCAGTTGGTGAAATCCTCAAGGCTACTGAAGGCTCGCGAGATAATGCCTTGATACGGCTGCTGAGGAGTATGGCCTTCTACCCTGCTGTGGATAACTTCAAGATTGCCTAGCTTCAGCTCGAGCTTCACCTGGGTTTGGAAGCGGGTTTTTTTGCCATTGCTGTCCAGCGTCGCGATGACCTTGTGTGGATAAAGAATCGCCAGCGGTATGCCTGGCATACCTCCTCCGCTGCCTACGTCGAGCCATCGATCAGCAGCGCCGATGTAGGGAGCGATGCTCAAGCTGTCCAGCAGATGACGGGACACCATCTCGTCCGGATCCCTAACGGCGGTAAGGTTATAAGCCTTGTTCCACTTGATCAGCAAAGCTAGATAACCAAGCAGAAGATCTTCTTGCTGCGGACTCAGGGCAACGCCCAGCGCTTGAGCACCTGTGGACAACTCTTCACGCTGGCGCGCAGTAATCGAACTGATCAAGCACTGTGCTCCACTTGCCGGGCCGCGCCGCGTTTTTTCAGGTGAATCATCAACAGCGAAATAGCCGCAGGCGTCACACCCGGGATACGCGAGGCTTGGCCGAGGGTTTCTGGACGAGCCTGGCTGAGCTTCGCCTGAATTTCCTTAGACAAGCCCGAGATCGTTGGATAGTCGATATCCACAGGCAGGCGCACGCTTTCGCTGGCGCGCAGCCGTTCGATTTCTTCCTGTTGACGATCGATATAACCGGCATATTTCACTTTGATTTCCACCTGCTCAGCCACCTGTGGATCGATTTCCTCGGCCCCCGTGAGGGCGGTCAGGCTTGCGTAATCCACTTCGGGCCGGCTGAGCAGGCTCAACAGATTGTATTCATGGGTCAACGGTGTGCCGTAATGCTCTGCCACGGCTTCACCAACGCTGGTACCAGGCCGCACCCATGTGGTTTTCAAACGCTGCTCTTCACGTTCGATCGCTTCGCGCTTCGTGCAGAACGCGGCCCAACGGGCATCGTCGACCAAGCCAAGGCGCCGACCAGTTTCGGTCAGGCGAAGATCCGCGTTGTCCTCACGCAGAATCAGCCGATATTCCGCCCGAGAAGTGAACATCCGGTAGGGCTCTTGGGTACCCAATGTAATCAGGTCATCTACAAGCACACCGATGTACGCTTCATCACGGCGCGGGCACCAGGCGTCTTGGCCCCTAGCGCGCAACGCGGCATTTGTTCCCGCCAGCAGGCCTTGAGCGCCCGCCTCTTCGTAGCCGGTGGTGCCGTTTATCTGCCCGGCAAAGAACAGCCCGCCGATTGCCTTGGTTTCCAGGCTGTACTTCAGATCCCGTGGATCGAAGTAGTCGTATTCGATGGCATACCCGGGGCGCATGATGTGTGCGTTTTCTAGCCCGCGAATCGAACGCACGATCTGCAGTTGCACGTCGAAGGGTAGCGAAGTGGAAATGCCGTTCGGGTACAGCTCATGGGTGGTCAAGCCTTCCGGCTCGATGAACACCTGGTGGCTGTCCTTGTCGGCAAACCTGTGGATCTTGTCTTCGATGGATGGGCAATAGCGCGGCCCGACTCCTTCGATAACCCCGGAATACATCGGCGAGCGGTCCAGGTTCGCGGCAATGATTTCATGGGTGCGTGCATTGGTGTGGGTAATCCAGCAACTGACCTGCCGCGGATGCAGGCTGGCATCCCCCATGAACGACATGACTGGAATCGGCGTATCGCCTGGCTGCTCGGTCATCACCGAGAAATCCACAGTCTTGCCGTCGATGCGCGGTGGGGTGCCTGTTTTCAAGCGGCCTACGCGCAGCGGCAATTCGCGCAGCCGCCTGGCCAATGCGATGGAAGGTGGGTCCCCGGCGCGACCCCCAGAATAGTTATCCAGCCCGATGTGGATAAGCCCACCCAGGAAGGTGCCTGCCGTTAGGACAACCGAGTCTGCAAGAAAACGCAGGCCCATTTGCGTGACAACTCCGCAGACCTGATCAGCTTCCACGATCAGATCGTCACAGGCCTGCTGAAATATCCACAGGTTCGGCTGGTTTTCCAGAATGTCGCGAATGGCAGCTTTGTAGAGCACACGGTCCGCCTGAGCGCGAGTAGCCCTCACGGCTGGGCCTTTGCGGTTATTCAGTACACGGAACTGAATGCCACCTTTATCGGTGGCCAACGCCATGGCTCCGCCCAGCGCATCGATTTCCTTTACCAGGTGGCTCTTGCCAATCCCACCGATGGCTGGATTGCAGCTCATCTGGCCAAGGGTTTCGACGTTATGTGTCAGCAGCAAGGTCTTGGCGCCCATACGCGCGGAAGCGAGTGCGGCCTCGGTACCGGCATGTCCACCGCCGATGACGATCACTTCAAAACGGGAAGGGAAATCCACCACGCACCTCGTGCCTGTTCATATGGGTAATTAGGGATAGCTGCGCAGTATAGGGAATTTGCCCGCTTGAAAGAAACCATCTGTGCAAAAAATAGCCAGCCCTGATGAATGGTTGTTAACAAAAACATAAAAGAAGAGAGATTTATAAAAGCTTTGTTTTTATGTTTATTCTTATGTACGCCTTCTTCTGTGGATAACCATTGAAAGACCTACAGCGCTGCGATTTACAGGGATGCGGAAAACTGTCGATAGGTGCCCTTGGGGCCTCTTGATAAGCTGCTATAAGCTGTGCATAAAACCGTACTTATCCACTCGTCAGTTCTATGCCCAGGTTGAACGATGGGTTATCACAAGGGCTCGGTGATGCTTATCCACAGAGCTCCTGCAGGGCGGGCGCAAAAAAAACCGGCCTTCTAGGCCGGCTGAGTCGAGCGAAGGCGATTATTTGCCGATGCAAAAGCTCGTGAATATTCGCCCCAATAGGTCGTCGGAACTGAATGCCCCAGTGATCTCACCCAGGCAGTGCTGGGCTTGCCGCAAGTCATCAGCCAGAAGCTCCCCAGCCTGTGCGTGGACAAGTTGCTCCCGACCATGCTCCAGGTATCGTTGCGCTTGTCGTAGGGCGTCCAGATGCCTGCGGCGGGCGCTGAAGCTGCCTTCCGTGGTCTGTTCGTACCCCATCACCGCTTTCAAGTGATCCCGCAGTAGCGCCAGGCCTTGCCCAGTGTCCAGTGCACTCAGGGTCAGCGTGGCTTGCCCGTTGGGCTCCAGGCGAAGCTGAGGGGCCTCCCCGGTGAGGTCGGCCTTGTTTCGCACCACGGTCACCTTACCCGCCGGGGGCGCGTTATCCGTGAATTCCGGCCACAATGCGTGCGGGTCCCCGGCGTCAGGGCTATTGGAATCCACCACGAGGAAAATCCGGTCCGCATCCTGTATGGCTTTGAGCGCGCGCTCTACACCAATCTTTTCCACAAGGTCGCCTGTTGCCCTCAACCCTGCTGTATCGATCACGTGCAGCGGCATGCCGTCGATGTGGATATGTTCCCGGAGGATGTCCCGCGTGGTACCCGCGATATCGGTGACAATCGCTGCGTCGCGCCCGGCCAGCAGGTTAAGCAGGCTCGATTTACCGGCATTAGGCCTACCGGCGATCACCAAGGTCATGCCATCGCGCACCAGTGCACCCTGGCTGGCTTCCTGCAGCACTGTAGCCAGGGCGGTGCGGACACCGTCCAGGCGCGTTAATACTACGCCGTCTGCCAGAAAATCGATTTCTTCCTCCGGGAAATCAATCGCCGCTTCCACGTAGATGCGTAGCTGGATCAACGCCTCGGTCAGCGCTTCCACGCGTGTCGAGAAAGCCCCCTGGAGCGAACGCACTGCATTGCGTGCCGCCTGTTCGGAACTGGCCTCGATAAGGTCCGCGATGGCCTCGGCCTGGGCCAGATCGAGCTTGTCGTTAAGAAAGGCGCGTTCGCTGAATTCACCTGGGCGAGCGAGCCGGCAGCCAAGACCGACACAACGTTTGAGAAGCATATCCAGCACAACCGGGCCGCCGTGGCCGTGCAGTTCAAGCACGTCTTCACCGGTAAAGGAATTCGGGCCCCGGAAGAAAATGGCGAGCCCTTCGTCTAGCAGATCGCCCCCGCTGCCATGAAATACACCATGGTGTGCATAGCGCGGCTCGAGAGGACGCCTCAGCACCTCGTCAGCGACTCGTTTAGCCGCAGGCCCAGATACTCGAACAATTCCCACGCCCCCCCGACCTTGGGCGGTGGCGATCGCAGCAATAGTGTCTTTCGAAAGGCTCATGAGTTATCCACAGTTCCGGAAAGCAAAACGCCCCTATCAAGGGGCGTCGTGCGTAAGTGTAGCGGTCAGGCCGAAGCGTTGGCGTTTGCTCGCTCGATGCTGCGGGTGATGAACCACTGCTGAAGGATGGACAAAGTATTGTTAGTGATCCAGTACAGCACCAGGCCAGCTGGGAACCAGAGGAAGAAGAACGTGAAGACGATCGGCATCAGCTTCATGACCTTCGCTTGCATCGGATCAGGCGGCGCCGGGTTCAGACGCTGCTGGATGAACATGGTAGCGCCCATGATGATTGGCAGGATGAAGAACGGATCCTTGATCGACAGGTCGGTGATCCAGAACATCCAAGGTGCCTGACGCATTTCCACGCTTTCAAGCAGTACCCAGTACAAGGCAAGGAAGACCGGCATTTGAACCACGATAGGCAAGCAGCCGCCCAGCGGGTTGATCTTCTCTTTCTTGTACAGCTCCATCATCGCCTGGGACATTTTCTGGCGATCATCGCCAAACTGCTCTTTCAGCGCGGCGAGGCGAGGGGCAACGGCACGCATGCGCGCCATCGACTTGTAGCTGGCAGCCGAAAGCGGGAAGAACAGCAGCTTGATCAGCACCGTCAGGCAGATGATCGACCAGCCCCAGTTACCAAGCAGGGCGTGGATATGTTTTAGCAGCCAGAAGATCGGTTGAGCGATGAACCACAGGAATCCATAGTCGACCGTCAGCTCCAGCCCTGGGGACAACTCTTTAAGACGGTTTTGAATTTTCGGACCCGCGTACAACGTGGCACTGGTTTCAACTTTCGCACCTGGTGCAGCTGTCAGTGTGGGGCCAGTGAAACCAACGATGTAGTTACCCTGGCTGTCCTTGCGGGTCATTACATTGTTGCTGTCACCCTTGGCAGGTACCCATGCGGTAACGAAGTAGTGTTGCAGCCATGCGACCCAGCCACCTTGGACCGTTTCTTTGAACTGACCCTTGTCGATGTCCTTCATCGGGACTTTCTTGTAGGGCTCAGAAGTTGTCCACAGCGCGGCGCCGAGGTAGGTCGCGGTGCCGGTGGCGGTGCTCGACGACGGGTCGGCACTGGCATCGCGCTTGAGCTGTGCGAACAGGTTGCCCACCCAGGCCTGATTGCTTTGGTTGTCGATCAGATAGCTGACCGTTAGGTCGTATTCGCCGCGGGTGAAAGAAAAGCGCTTGATGTAATTTACGCCGCCTTGGCTGAACGCCAAGTCAACTGCCAGTTGGTCCTGGCCGTCAGCCAGTTGATAACTGGGTTTTGCACTGGTGTACAAAGGCCGGCCTGCAGCCTGCACATCCGGGCCATTCGCACCGGTAAGGCCACTCTGTGCGAGATAAAGTCGTTCACCGCCATTATCGAACAGCTGGAACGGGATCTCAGGATGGTCCTGGCGGCGAGGATACTGAGGCAGGGTCAGTTGAACGATGTCGCCACCCTTGGGATCGATGGCCAAGTCCAGCACGTCGGTGCGAACACGGATCAGTTCCTGGCTCGCGGGGGCAGCTGGCGTCGCCGTCGCGACCGCTGGCGCACTGGTATCAGGCACATCGGAAGCATTGGCATTAGCTCCGGGAGCCTGCGGCAAATCCGAAGGGATCGCCGCCTGGCTCGCCACGCTCTGGGTTGGCAGAGCAGCTTGGCCGTAATCCTGATTCCACTTCAGGACCAGAACGTAGGCCACGACTGCCAGGGCGCCCATCAGGATCGTACGTTTTATATCCATGATTACTCGGCTATCGAATTATTACGAAGGGTGGACACGGGCGGGACCGGATCGAAGCCGCCAGCATTCCAGGGATGACAGCGCCCCAGCCGGCGAACGGTCAGCCAGCTCCCACGCCAAACGCCGTGCAGGCTAATGGCTTCATGGGCGTAGCAGGAGCAACTGGGATAGAAACGGCAATGGCTGGCCATCAGGGGACTAATGGCATAGCGGTAAAACTGGATCGGAAGCAGGACCAGTTTACGCATCTTGGCTGTGCTGTTCCTTCGGTTCGGTGTGGGCAGCTGGCCGAGTTCGGGCCAGACGCTTCCAAAGCTTGGCGAAATGCTGGTGCAGCTCGGTATTTTCGACGTCTCCGAGCCCCTTTCGAGCCACGATGACGACGTCCCAGCCAGCCAGGGAAGCCTGGTGATGGCGGAAGGATTCACGAATCACGCGCTTGATGCGGTTGCGCTGCACGGACAGCTTGACGCTTTTTTTGCCGATCACCAGCCCGAGGCGTGGATGATCGAGCTGGTTGTCCTTGGCAAGGATCAGGAGATGCTTCCCCGGGACCTTACCGGTCGGGGAGTCAAAGACTGCCTTGAATTGCTTCGGAACGAGCAGTCGCTTGTTCCGGCTGAAGTCCTGACTCACCTACCTGTGCCGGCAAATCAGACAGCCAGACGCTTACGGCCCTTGGCGCGACGACGCGACAGGACTGCGCGACCGTTCTTGGTAGCCATGCGGGCACGGAAACCGTGGGTGCGAGCGCGCTTGATGGTGCTGGGTTGGAAAGTACGTTTCATGGAAGTTTACCTGGTTGGGCGGTTGGGCCCCAATGGCCCGGTTTTCAAGAGACCGGCGATTCTATTGAAAGCACGGGCATAGGTCAATTTCCGACCAGCTTTTCCTTACATATGGTTACAGCCGCCGTACGGGTAGGAACGCTCGCAGAAATAGAATTAAAAGAAGGACGTATAAAAAGCTTTTTTGAAGAGTTTATAGAGCTTGAGGAGCCGTTTCTTTGTGGATAACCTCTTCAAGCCCTTTAGCCATAGTGGTTTACAGGCATCAAAAGGTTGTCCACAAGCCGCTTGTATCCTGTTTGATGGATGGAGACAGGCTGTTGATAAAACGTGAAGATATCCCCAGACGAATTATCCACAGGCAAAGCAGCCTTGTAATCCCCTGGGCTTAACCTGCGTTTTCCACAGGGCTCGGCCGACCGCTTGCGTTCCATTTCTCATGGGTTGCGGCCTGGATAATCTCGCCACTGGGCCCACAGGTGTGGATAACTAGCCAAGCGCTAGGTACAATGGCCGACGCTTTCTTGCCCACCGGGGCTTATCTATCTCAGGGGATTCCTGTGTCAGTGGAAATCTGGCAGCAGTGCGTGGAATTGCTCCGCGAGGAACTGCCTGCTCAACTGTTCAATACCTGGATACGTCCGCTTCAAGCCGAAGCGGAAGGTGACGAGCTGCGCATTTATGCGCCTAACCGCTTCGTCCTGGATTGGGTCAACGAAAAGTATCTGGGCCGTTTGCTCGAATTGATGTCCGATCATGGGGATGGAGCAGTGCCAGCGCTCTCCCTTTTGATCGGTAGCCGTCGCAGTTCCGCTCCACGGGCTGCCTCAACTGCTCCTATCGCTTCGGCAGCGATGCCAACCCCACCGCAACCGGCTTCGCCTGCACCTCTCGCGGCAGCGGTTGCTGCGATTGCCGAGGCGGACCCGGCTCCTTCGCGCGACAGCTTCGATTCGATGACCGCGCCGGCGAGTAACCGTGGCGAGGCTCGTAGCGTGCAGGTTGAGGGGGCTTTAAAGCACACCAGCTATCTGAACCGGACATTCACCTTCGAAAACTTTGTAGAAGGTAAGTCGAACCAGCTGGCCCGTGCCGCCGCGTGGCAAGTTGCTGACAACCCTAAGCATGGATATAACCCGCTCTTTCTATATGGCGGTGTCGGCCTGGGTAAAACCCACCTCATGCATGCAGTGGGGAATCACCTGCTCAAGAAGAACCCGAACGCCAAGGTGGTTTACCTTCACTCCGAGCGGTTCGTTGCTGATATGGTGAAGGCGCTGCAGTTGAACGCAATCAACGAGTTCAAGCGTTTCTATCGGTCGGTAGATGCGTTATTGATCGACGATATTCAGTTTTTCGCCCGTAAAGAGCGATCTCAGGAAGAATTTTTCCACACCTTCAACGCCTTGTTGGAAGGTGGCCAGCAGGTCATCCTGACCAGCGATCGTTATCCGAAGGAAATCGAAGGGCTTGAAGAACGGCTCAAGTCTCGGTTCGGATGGGGCCTGACTGTGGCGGTAGAGCCTCCTGAATTGGAGACCCGCGTAGCCATCCTGATGAAGAAAGCCGACCAGGCCAAGGTCGAACTACCTCACGATGCAGCATTCTTTATCGCCCAGCGAATCCGCTCCAACGTGCGTGAACTCGAGGGCGCGCTAAAGCGGGTGATTGCCCATGCGCACTTCATGGGGCGTGATATTACTATCGAGCTGATCCGCGAATCACTCAAGGACCTGCTCGCCCTTCAAGACAAACTGGTCAGTGTGGATAACATCCAACGAACGGTTGCCGAATACTACAAAATAAAAATCTCTGACCTGTTGTCCAAACGCCGTTCGCGTTCAGTAGCCAGGCCCAGGCAGGTCGCGATGGCGCTCTCCAAGGAGTTGACGAACCATAGCCTTCCGGAAATTGGTGATGTGTTTGGAGGCCGTGATCACACCACCGTGCTACACGCCTGCAGAAAGATCAATGAATTGAAAGAATCTGACGCGGATATTCGCGAGGATTACAAGAACCTGCTCCGTACGTTGACTACTTGACGCTTACGTAGCCGCCACAAAAGGCCAGGGAACAGACGCCATGCATTTTTCCATTCAACGTGAGGCTTTGCTCAAGCCGTTGCAACTGGTTGCCGGAGTGGTCGAACGCCGCCAAACGCTGCCCGTGCTCTCCAACGTCCTGCTGGTCGTCCAGGGGCAACAGTTGTCTCTAACCGGTACCGACTTGGAAGTTGAACTCGTAGGGCGGGTACAACTCGAGGAGCCGGCGGAACCCGGTGAGATCACGGTACCTGCTCGCAAGCTTATGGATATCTGCAAAAGCTTGCCTAACGATGCGCTGATAGACATACGGCTTGATGAGCAAAAGCTGTTGGTAAAGGCTGGGCGCAGTCGGTTCACTTTGTCTACCTTGCCCGCCGATACTTTTCCTACCGTGGAAGAAGGTCCTGGATCGCTGACCTGCACCTTGGATCAAGCCAGGTTACGTAGGCTTATCGAGCGCACTGGCTTCGCAATGGCGCAACAGGATGTCCGTTACTATCTCAATGGAATGCTCCTTGAGGTGTCCAGCGGAGTTATCCGCGCCGTAGCCACTGATGGGCATCGCTTGGCGATGTGCTCGATGACTGCTGACCTGGGCCAAGCGGACAAGCATCAAGTTATCGTACCGCGCAAAGGTATCCTTGAGCTTGCTCGCCTGCTCACCGAACCCGACGGCACGGTAAGCATCGTATTGGGTATGCATCATATCCGCGCCACCACGGGTGAATTTACATTCACCTCTAAACTGGTGGACGGTAAATTCCCTGATTACGAGCGCGTGCTTCCTAAAGGTGGAGACAAGCTCGTGCTAGGCGATCGTCAAGCGCTGAAGGAAGCTTTCAGCCGCACCGCTATTCTCTCTAATGAAAAATACCGCGGGATCCGCTTGCAACTAGGGGCCGGGCAATTAAAGATTCAGGCCAATAACCCGGAGCAGGAAGAAGCCGAGGAAGAGATCAGCGTTGACTACAACGGTGGTAGCCTGGAGATCGGCTTTAACGTCAGTTATTTGCTGGATGTACTTGGGGTCATGACCACTGAACAGGTTCGCTTGGTACTTTCTGATTCCAATAGCAGTGCTTTGCTTCAAGAGGCAGACAACGACGATTCTTCTTACGTCGTGATGCCAATGCGGCTTTGATCGCGCCTGAATGTCCCTTTCTCGTGTTTCAGTCACCGCGGTGCGCAATCTGCACCCGGTGACCCTGCTCCCCTCCCCCCGTATCAATATCCTCCACGGTGCTAACGGCAGCGGGAAAACAAGCGTCCTGGAAGCCGTGCATCTATTGGCGTTGGCGCGCTCATTTCGTAGCACTCGCCTGCAGCCGGTGATTCAATATGATCAGCCCGCTTGCACAGTATTTGGACAGGTCAAGCTTGAGCACGAGCGCTTGTGCAACCTCGGCGTGTCTCGCCAGCGTGATGGTGATTTTCTTATCCGAATTGATGGAGAAAACGCCAAGAGTGCTGCTCAGTTGGCCGAATTGTTGCCGCTGCAACTCATTAATCCAGATAGCTTCAGGCTGCTTGAAGGCTCGCCGAAAGTCCGACGACAATTCTTGGACTGGGGTGTGTTCCACGTGGAACCACGGTTTCTGCCCGTTTGGCAGCGGCTGCAGAAGGCTTTGAAGCAGCGAAACTCGTGGCTACGCCGTGGTACACTTGACGCTGTTTCCCAAGCCGCCTGGGACCGTGAACTGACGCTCTCAAGTACGCAAATTGACGAATTTAGACGTGCTTATATCCAGGCGCTCAAACCGGTTTTCGAGCGTATCCTTGCCGAGCTCGTGGAGCTCCCGGGTCTTACTTTGAGTTACTACCGGGGATGGGACAAGGACCGAGATTTAGGTGACGTACTCGCCGCTTCATTGATCCGTGATCGCCAAATGGGACATACCCATTCCGGACCGCAGCGTGCCGATTTGAGGCTACGCCTGGGAAGCCATAACGCCGCTGAAATCCTTTCTCGGGGTCAACAGAAGCTTGTGGTCTGTGCACTACGCATCGCCCAGGGCCATTTACTAGGTCAGGTGCGCCGAACTCAGTGTGTATACCTGGTTGACGACCTGCCTTCTGAGCTTGATGAGCAGCATCGCAAAGCACTTTGCGGGTTGCTTGAAGAACTGAACTGTCAGGTGTTTATCACCTGCGTGAACCATGAATTGCTGAGTAGTGACTGGCACAGGGATACCCCGGTCTCGCTGTTCCACGTGGAACATGGTCGCATTACTCAGACCGCGAAACATCAGGAGTGAAGCATGAGTGACAACCAGACGTACGACTCCTCGAGTATCAAGGTCCTTAAAGGGCTCGATGCAGTCCGCAAGCGCCCTGGCATGTATATCGGCGACACCGACGACGGCAGCGGCCTGCATCATATGGTATTCGAGGTTTTGGACAACTCCATCGACGAAGCCCTGGCCGGTCATTGCGATGACATCACCGTCACCATTCACCCGGACGAGTCCATTTCGGTCCGGGATAATGGTCGTGGCATCCCGGTAGATGTGCATAAGGAAGAAGGCGTCTCAGCAGCTGAGGTCATCATGACCGTGCTGCATGCCGGGGGTAAGTTCGACGATAACTCCTATAAAGTCTCTGGCGGCTTGCATGGCGTAGGCGTGTCAGTGGTGAATGCGCTGTCCGAGTCACTTCTGTTGACAGTGCGCCGAAGCGGGAAGATCTGGGAGCAGCTTTACGTTCACGGTGTGCCTCAGGAGCCCATGAAGGTGGTGGGCGAAAGCGAGACCACGGGTACTGAAATTCACTTCAAGCCCTCTGCTGAGACGTTCAAGAACATCCACTTCAGCTGGGATATTCTTGCCAAGCGTATTCGCGAGCTGTCGTTCCTCAATTCCGGAGTTGGCATTTTCCTCAAGGATGAACGTAGCGGTAAAGAAGAGTTCTTCAAATATGAAGGTGGTCTGCGTGCATTTGTTGAGTATCTGAACACCAACAAAACCACGGTTAACCAGCAAGTATTCCACTTTACTGTTCAGCGCGAAGATGGCGTGGGTGTTGAAATTGCCCTTCAGTGGAACGACGGTTTCAACGAAAACCTTCTGTGTTTCACGAACAACATTCCGCAGCGGGACGGTGGTACTCACCTCGTGGGCTTCCGATCTGCCCTCACTCGCAACCTGAATACCTATATCGAACAGGAAGGGTTGGCGAAGAAGAACAAGGTTGCGACAACCGGGGACGATGCCCGGGAAGGTCTCACCGCTATTATTTCAGTAAAAGTACCGGATCCGAAGTTCAGCTCCCAAACCAAAGACAAGCTAGTTTCTTCCGAGGTAAAAACCGCGGTCGAGCAGGAGATGGGCAAATATTTCTCGGACTTCCTGCTCGAGAACCCCAACGAAGCGAAAGCGGTGGTCGGCAAGATGATCGACGCCGCCCGTGCCCGGGAAGCGGCTCGGAAAGCCCGTGAGATGACCCGTCGTAAAGGCGCTCTGGATATCGCCGGCTTGCCTGGTAAGTTAGCGGACTGTCAGGAGAAGGATCCGGCTCTGTCGGAACTGTACCTGGTGGAAGGTGACTCGGCCGGCGGCTCTGCCAAGCAAGGTCGCAACCGTCGCACCCAAGCGATTCTCCCGTTGAAGGGCAAGATCCTCAACGTGGAGAAAGCTCGCTTCGATAAGATGATCTCATCTCAGGAAGTCGGCACGCTGATTACGGCGCTCGGCTGTGGTATTGGTCGTGACGAATACAACATCGAGAAGCTGCGCTACCACAACATCATCATCATGACCGACGCTGACGTGGATGGATCACACATCCGCACGTTGCTGCTGACGTTCTTCTTCCGCCAGTTACCAGAACTGATCGAACGCGGCTATGTGTATATCGCCCAGCCGCCGCTTTATAAGGTCAAGAAAGGCAAGCAGGAACAGTACATCAAGGATGACGAGGCCATGGAGGAATACATGACCCAGACCGCCTTGGAAGACGCCAGCTTGCACTTGGGGGAAGACGCCCCCGGTATCAAGGGGGAGGCGCTGGAGCGCCTGGTGAACGATTACCGCATGGTGATGAAGACGCTCAAGCGGCTGTCTCGGTTGTATCCTCAGGAAATCACCGAGCACTTCGTTTACCTGCCCGCCGTACCGCTGGAACAACTGGGCAATCACGCCGCAATGACCGACTGGCTTGGCCGCTTCGCCAGCCGGCTGCAGCGCTCGCAGAAGTCTGGCCTGACCTACAAGGCTACGCTGCGCGAAGATCGCGAGCGCAATGTATGGTTACCTGAGGTGGAGATCGTTTCCCACGGTTTGGCAAGTTACGTGACCTTCAACCGGGACTTCTTCGGTAGCAACGATTACCGGACCGTCACGGCCTTGGGCGAGCAGCTCAACAGCTTGCTTGATGAGGGCGCCTATGTGCAACGTGGGGAGCGCAAGCGGCCGGTTAGCGAGTTTAAGGAAGCACTCGACTGGCTGATGACCGAGACTTCCAAGCGCTACAGCATTCAGCGGTACAAGGGGTTAGGTGAAATGAACCCAGACCAGCTGTGGGAAACTACTATGGACCCCACCGTTCGCCGCATGCTGAAGGTCACCATCGAGGATGCGATCGCTGCAGATCAGATCTTCAATACCTTGATGGGTGATGCTGTGGAACCGCGCCGCGACTTTATCGAAAGCAATGCGTTGGCCGTTTCCAACCTTGATTTCTGATACCTGAGGTGCTCGGCAACTAGCTGTTAGCCGAAGGAGGTATCGCAAACCAAAAAAGCCCCGGCATAAGCCGGGGCTTTTTTATTGGTAGGTGCCGGAGGTGGCCCGAATCACTATCAACGGTTATTCAGATCGTTGCGGATAATTGCGCTAGGCCGGCCTGGCCAGGTACCCACAAGGTCTACGTGCATCTGCCCCATTGGCCATTGAGCGAGCGGAAGATCCCAGGCTAGGATCTGGGTTTCGTTGGTAATGAGGCCAATGAACGTCACTTCCAACGTTACTTGGCTTGCGGCTAACGGGATATTTGCAAAGCTGCCAGACAGCCCGCCGGTAATGGTCAGAGTCGGTTCTTGATGGTGCTTGCCATCGACCATATAACGCAGCGTGGCTTTGGCGGTGTAGGTGGTAACCTGGCTAGCCTTGCTGTCCAGGTAGATAGCGAGACGCTTGATTCGATTGCGCCATGCGGGTAACACAGTAGTGCCTTCGAACGAGGCGAAGGCGAACGCTAGTGGGATAGGCGCGGACGTATTCTCGCCCTGCTTCGCTGGCCATACATGCTTATCGATAGAGTTGGTCTCACGGCTATAGGCGTAATTTCCTTTGCCGCTTGCACTGGGCCCGCCTTCACCTAGCAATGCATGTAGCCCCTTTACGCTCCCGCCCAGGGTATAACTGGAATTGCTTTCGTTAGCCCCCAGGTTCAAGCCGCTGGCTGCATAAATAACTTCCGTGACAACCCCAAACCCTTGAGCAATCCTGCCCTGTTGGGCGAAACCAACCTTCTGTGCTTCGGCAAGCAGCCAGCTGTATTGCTCGCTCAATACACTAAGGTTAGTAACCGCCGCCTCCTTAGCGATAGCGAACTCCGAGGCAATCGAGTCGCGGTTCTGAAAACTCCACACCATTTCGGCTTCTGGGGTAATACGCAGACCGGTGCTAGGGTCCACTATAGACCCGCTGCCTTTTACATCGATTTGGCGGCGGCTAACCCCTTCGCTGCTGAGTTTCCAGGTTGATGAGGTCGGGCTCTCGCTAATCGAAACGGCCGGTAGCTGCTGCGCGGTCAGTTTAAAGGCGCCGGTGGATGGGTCTACAAATCCTACGGCGCCAGGTTGGATATGGGAGGCTAATGCCCAGTTACCCCACAGGTGAGGTCGGCTTTGGCGGATGAGTTGAGTAAAACGGTTATTCCAGTCAGACATTGCGCAGTCCTTGCACAGTGATACGGAAAGCGGACTGTACCTGGGGCTTGCAACACCACCGAGCCGGAAGCGCTTCCGCGCCGCTGCCTTACCAACCGTCTTATCTGTTCACTTTTTGACTATTCGCCGATGACGAGCCCGTTCGGTGGCAGCGGTAACGCGGTTTTATAGCGGACCTGTTTAAGTGCAAAGCTGGAGCGGATATTTGCAACGCCAGGGAAGCGGGTGAGGTGATTGATGATAAATCGCTCAAGGGCGTGAATATCAGGCACCAAAACTCGAATAAGGTAGTCGGCGTCCCCGCTCATGAGGTAGCACTCCATGACTTCCGGGCGTTGGGAGATCGCATCCTCAAAGCGAGCTAAAGCGCCATCCACTTGTTTTTCCAAGCTTACATGGATAAACACGTTCACATGCAGACCGAGCATTTCCGGCGCGAGCAAGGTGACCTGCTGCTTGATCAGGCCCAATTCCTCCATGGCCTTCACTCTATTAAAACAAGGCGTGGGAGACAGGTTTACCGAGCGGGCGAGTTCAGCATTAGTGATGCGTGCATTGTCCTGAAGCGCGTTCAAGATAGTAATGTCGGTCCTGTCGAGTTTACGCATGGTGTGAGTCCTGATAGTCACAACTTATCTCCTACCACAGGTGACTCTGAGGGAGGATGGCATTTTGATTGCAGTGGTGCGCTACTGATAGAGCGCAGAAATGGAACGTGGTATGTAATATGTGTAGAGGTAAAAATTTCCAGAAAATAAGCCTAAAAAATAATAAGCCAGTACAGTAGTACAGAATATTAGAGCGCAAGCAAAATTTCAGATTCGCTTTGGCACAACTCCATGAGGAAATCCCAGACTACCCGGAGCCTTACGGACTTGTGCAACTCTTTGCGTGTGCTGATCCAGTAGGTGCGCTGGATGCTTTCCTCTGGCAGCACACGGCGTAGCAATGGATCGTTGGCGGCCATGTATTGAGGTAGCACGGCTATCCCCAGCCCGGCGTGGGCAGCTAATTGCTGGGCAAAGACACTGGTGCTTCGATACACCACGTCCGGGGCCCGGCAGAACGCATTGAGCAGGAGTAACTCCTGGCTGAACAAAAGATCGTCCACATAACCGATCCAACGGTGCTGGCCTAGCTGATCACGGTGGGTCAATTTCGGCGCGGTGGCCAAATAGCCAGGGCTCGCATATAGGCCAAGGCGGTAGTCACTGAGCTTGCGGGTGATCAATACATCAGCATTAGGGCGCTCGAGGTGGATGCTGATTTCAGCTTCGCGGTTAAGGATGCTGACGAAGCGCGGCACCGCCACCATCTCTACTTGCAAGCCTGGATAGCGAGCAAACAACAGCGGCATGCGCGGCGTGAGAAAACAAACCCCAATGCCTTCAGCTGCGCCAAGGCGGATCTTCCCCAACGGCATAATGCTCTGGCTGACTTCCTCCTGCGCCAGTAGCGCGGCATTCTCCATGGTTTCTGCATGCTTGAGCAGCGCCTGGCCGGCCGGGGTCAGCTCATAGCCTTGGGCCTGCTGGACGAACAATGCGGCGCCAAGGTGGCCCTCGATGCGCTCGATATGTCGAGCGACAGTGCTGTGGGTGGTATTGAGCCGCTTTGCTGCGGTCAGCAAGCGCCCGCTGCGCTGCAGCTCGAGGAAGAAACGCAGGTCATCCCAGTCGAACATCGCCGCTCCGGTAATTATCGTTGTAAATCAGGAGGCTGTTCCCGCTGTGCAAAAACGCACAGGCAGTGGGCAAAAACTATCGTTTTCAAAGCGGCTTTAATCAATACCATGAGCCTGAGAACAATAAAAATGCGAGGCCAAGGCTATGCCGTCCGCCCATGAACCTTATGACTACATCATCGTGGGAGCTGGTCCGGCGGGGTGTCTTTTGGCTAATCGGCTTTCGGCTGATCCCAGCCAGCGCGTACTGCTTCTTGAGGCAGGAGGCGAAGACAATTACGCCTGGATACACATTCCCGTCGGCTATCTGTTCTGTATCGGCAACCCTCGTACTGACTGGTGTTTTAAGACCGAGCCCCAGCAAGGGCTGCATGGCCGCAGCCTGAACTACCCCAGAGGTAAAGTGCTTGGTGGCTGTTCGTCCATTAACGGCATGATTTATATGCGCGGTCAGGCTCAGGATTACGACAATTGGGCGGCGCTAGGTAATACCGGTTGGAGCTGGGCGGATGTGATGCCGCTGTTTAAAAAAACCGAGCTGCATGCTGCCGGCGGTGATGAATGGCACGGCGCCGGAGGCGAATGGCGGGTGGAAGCGCAGCGCTACCGCTGGCCCATTCTCGACGCATTTCGCGAAGCCGCCGGCCAGGCCGGTATCGCGCCTGTGGATGACTTCAATCGAGGCGACAACGAGGGTTGTGGATACTTTCAGGTCAACCAGCGCGCTGGGGTCCGTTGGAACTCAGCGAAGGCTTTTCTGAGGCCAGTGCTCAAGCGACCTAATCTCACGGTGCTCACCAAGGTCGCGGTAGACCAGGTGATGTTCGAGAACAATCGCGCCTGCGGGGTGAGCGCGGACTGGCTCGGCAGCCGTCGCACGTTCGAAGCCCGCCGCGAGGTAATCCTCAGCGCCGGAGCCATTGGCTCTCCCACGATTTTGCAGCGCTCTGGGATAGGCCCGCGGGCGCTGCTGAACAGGCTAGGCATCCCCGTGCGGGTAGATGCGCCCGGTGTGGGGGCGAACCTTCAGGACCATCTCCAGCTCAGGCTCATATACCAGGTGACCAACGTGCGCACCCTTAACCAGGTTGCCAATAGCCTGTGGGGCAAATGTGGCATGGGGCTCCGCTACATGTATGACCGCAGCGGCCCATTGGCGATGGCGCCCAGCCAGCTCGGCGCCTTTGTTCGCTCGGACCCCAGCCAGCCAAGCGCCAACCTGCAATACCATGTGCAGCCGCTGTCGCTGGATCGCTTTGGCGAACCCTTGCACCGGTTTGCGGCTTTTACCGCCTCGGTCTGCAATTTGCGCCCCAAGAGCCGTGGATGTGTGGAAATAACATCCCAAGCATTGGACCAGGCCCCGCTAATCGACCCGAACTACCTTAGCCACCCCGAGGACCGGCGTGTTGCCGCGGCAGCGATTCGCATGACCCGGAAGATAGTCGAGGCGCCGGCGCTTCAACGCTACCGGCCGGTGGAATATTTGCCAGGCGCTGCTCTGCAGTCAGAAGAGTCCTTGCAAGAAGCGGCGGGAACCATTGGAACGACTATATTTCATCCGGTCGGCAGCTGCCGCATGGGCACCGACTCAGGTGCGGTGGTCGACCCTTGCCTGCGTGTGAAAGGGGTCGAGGGTTTGCGCGTAGCCGACGCATCGATCATGCCGGCCATCGTGTCAGGTAATACTTGCTCCCCTACCCTGATGATCGCCGAGAAGGCAGCGCAGTTGATCCTTCATCCCGAAGGAGGCGATATAAAAGGCCCGGTGCGCATTGAGCGCGAGCCCGTCGTGGAACATTGATCGCTGGTTTATTTGTGGGTAACTCGATGTAGGTACCATGATTTAGCGATGTAAAAGCGCCTGGGGCAGTCTGCCCAGGCGGACAGTGGAACAAAAAGAACAATCACTGTGCCCTCTGGGCCGAGGACAGGACCAATGACGGACTACATACAACCCCAGGCCGCCCAGGCGGCGCCCAATGCCGCCAGGGAAGAACGCAAGATCATCTTTGCGTCCTCGTTAGGTACGGTATTCGAGTGGTATGACTTTTTCCTTTACGGCGCTTTGGCAGCCGTCATCAGCAAGCAGTTCTTTGCCGGGGTTAACGACACCACCGCGTTCATCTTCGCGCTTATGGCATTTGCTGCCGGGTTCCTGGTGCGGCCGTTCGGGGCGTTGGTGTTCGGCCGCCTAGGCGACATGATCGGCCGTAAATACACCTTCCTGGTGACCATCGTGTTGATGGGGCTGTCGACGTTCGCCGTTGGGTTACTGCCGACCTATGCCAGCATCGGCCTGGCGGCGCCGGTCATCCTCATCGTGCTGCGTATGCTCCAGGGGCTGGCATTGGGCGGCGAGTACGGCGGCGCTGCAACCTATGTGGCCGAGCACGCCCCGGCCAATCGCCGCGGGCACCACACCGGCTGGATTCAATCCACCGCCACCCTGGGCCTGCTGCTGTCGCTGATCGTGGTAGCCGCGTGCCGATACTTCTCAGGGGACCAGTTCGAAACTTGGGGGTGGCGCCTGCCGTTCCTGCTATCGATCATCCTGCTGGGCATTTCTACCTGGATTCGCCTCAGCCTGCACGAATCCCCAGCGTTCGTGAAAATGAAAGCCGAAGGCAAGGCGAGCAAGGCGCCCATCCGCGAATCGTTTGGCGCTTGGCCAAACCTGAAGATCGTGTTGACCGCGTTGTTCAGCATCAACGCCGGGCAGGCCGTGACGTTCTATACCGCCCAGTTCTATGTGATGTTTTTCCTTACCCAGATGCTGAAGCTGGACCCCGCCCAAGCCACTAACCTGATGATCATCAGTGTGATCATCGGTGCGCCCTTCTTCGTGTTCTTTGGCTGGCTATCCGACCGGGTGGGGCGCAAGCCGATCCTGATGCTAGGTTTGTTGCTTGCGACCGTGTTGTACTTCCCGCTGTTCAAAGCGCTAAGCCATTACGCTAACCCTCAGATCGACCAGGCCAGCCGCCAAACGCCAGTGGTAGTGATGGCGGACCCGGCCACCTGCACATTCCAGTTCGACCCTGTCGGCAAGGCCCGCTTCGATAGCCCCTGCGACAAGATCAAGACACTGCTGGTCAAGGCTGGCGTGCCCTACACCTCTGAGAACGCCGCGGCGGGCAGTACCGTAGCGGTAACGGTCGGCCAAACCCGCTTGGAAGGCTATGACGAAACGGCCTTGCGGGGTGCGATCACCGCAGCGGGCTATCCGACCAAAGCCGAGCCGGCGCAGGTCAACCAACCAATGGTGGTGGGGATTATCGTTGCGCTGATCCTGATCGCCACCATGACCTACGGGCCCCTCGCGGCAGTGATGGTAGAACTGTTCCCCACACGCATCCGCTACACGTCCATGTCTTTGCCATATCACATCGGCAATGGCTGGTTTGGCGGCTTCTTACCGACAGTTTCGTTCGCGCTGGTGGTGTACACGGGGGATATCTACTACGGGCTCTGGTACCCAATTGCTGTGACCGCAATCAGCTTGGTAGTAGGGACGCTGTGCCTGAAGGAAACCCGGCACGTGGATCTGGATAACGCCTAAGCCACAGGTTCGCGGGCTTTGCCCGCTACTTGCGCCCGGTCCCAGGAACGGGCAAAAAGTTATGCACGTTTTTGGCGCGGGAACATGGATGATAATTATCCATAAAATTCAATGGCTTGTAGCAGTTTTCCGGAAATCTCTGGAAAAACTGCTCACAAGTTATCCACAAATTAGATCGGGTTGCCGGTGTTCACTGGCACGGGGTCCACTAATGCTCCCATGCGGCGTTGAGCATCGGTAATCCATGCCGCAGCGCGATCATTGAGCTCGGCAGTTGCCCGCGGGCCGCTCCCTTCAGCGAACAGAGGAGCTCCGATCATCACATCGATTACCCCGGGACGCTTGCCCCAGCCTTCCTTCGGCCAGAATTTCCCGGCGTTATGAGCGATCGGCAGAACCGGCAAGCCGGCATTGACCGCTAGCGCGGCCCCGCTGCGGGTGAATTTCCCAATGCTGCCATAAGGCACTCGCGTACCTTCCGGGAAGATCAATACCCACACGCCGTCTTTCAACAGCACATCGCCTTTGCTAGCGACCTGGCGCAGGGCTTCCTTGGGATTGTCCCGGTTGATGGCTATGGGGCGGAGCATGGCCATGGCCCAGCCGAAAAATGGTACGTATAACAGTTCCTTCTTCAGTACTTGGCTCAGCGGCTGAAAGTAGGCTGAGAGAAAGAACGTCTCCCAGGTGCTCTGGTGGTTGGAGAGGATCACGCAGGGCGTGGCTGGGATGTTTTCCGCGCCAGTCACCCGGACCTGAATGCCGAGGAATATCCGCGTCAACAGCAGTGCGAAGCGGCACCAGTACACATTGATAAAGCGATAGCGAGCGGGAAACTTGAGAAACGGGCAAACGAAGAAGCCCAATGTGCACCAGATCAGCGCACTCAAGGCCAGCAACACGTAAAAGACTGTGATTCTGATGGCCAACAGTGGGGACATGTAGTGGTTACCGTGCGGGGCCGGCCCCGTAGAAAAGTGACATTCGCCCCAGGCCGGCGCCAGGTTCAGGGGGCGGTGTTTGAGTTAAGTAGCGCCCTGGCCACCGCGGCTAGGTCATCGAACTGCAAGGTACCGGGTGGTAACGTGCCAACAGCGGTTTGTGTGCCTTTGCCGGTTTTAACCAGTATGGGCTGCGCATTCACGGTTACGGCGGCGGCGAGGTCGCTGCGGCTGTCACCCACAAACCATAGGCCGGGCAGCGCGACCCCGTAGTGCCGGGCAATCGTGTGTAGCATGCCGGCCTTTGGCTTGCGACAGTCGCAGCCTTCGTCCGGGCCGTGCGGGCAATAAACAATCAACCCAACTTCGCCACCCTCCTCGGCTACCCGCTCGCGCAAGCGAGCGTGCATGGCGTCCAAGGTGGCCAGCGAATAATAGCCCCGGGCAATGCCAGATTGGTTGGTCGCGACGGCCACCGTCCAGCCAGCCTGGCTCAACCGGGCGATCGCCTCGATCGAGCCGGGGATGGGTATCCATTCTTCAACCGTCTTGATGTAGGCATCGGAGTCCTGATTGATGACCCCGTCCCGGTCGAGGATGATCAGCTTCACGGCTTAACCTAGCAACGAGATGTCGGCCACACCCAGGAACAACCCCCGCAGTCGCGCCAGCAAGGCATACCGGTTCGCCCGTACGCTGGCGTCCTCGGCGTTGACCATCACGGCCTCGAAGAACGCGTCCACGGGCTCGCGCAGCGCCGCCAGGCGGGTCAGCGCTTCGCTGTACTGACGGGCCTGCGCCATGGGTGCAACGGCGTGATCGGCTTGCTGGATGGCCGAGTACAGCGAGAACTCATGGGCGTTGTCGAAGTATTTAGGCTCCACGCTGTGAGCCACGGCGCCCTCGGCCTTGCCCAGCAGGTTCGACACCCGCTTGTTCACGGCGGCAAGGGCTTCGGCTTCGGGTAGGCGGCGGAAGGCCTGCACGGCCTGAACACGCTGATCGAAGTCCAGTGCAGACCCGGGCTTGAGCGCACGCACGGCCAGGTAGCTGGCCACTTCCACACCTTCGTCTTCATATCGGGCGCGCAGGCGATCGAAGATGAATTCGAGCACTTGCTCGGCCAATGCAGCCGAATCCACCTTGGCGCCATAGAGCGCGACGGCGAACTGCACGGTTTCGGCCAGGTCCAGGTCAAGCTGCTTGTCGATCAGGATACGCAGCACGCCCAATGCCGCGCGGCGCAGGGCGTAGGGGTCCTTGCTGCCGGTGGGCAGCATGCCGATGCCGAAGATCCCGGTCAGGGTGTCGAGCTTGTCGGCAATGGCCACAGCGGCGCCGGTCAGCGTTTGCGGCAATTCGGCGCCGGCGCCACGAGGCATGTACTGCTCGTTCAGGGCCTGGGCGATGTCGGCGGGCTCACCGTCGTTGAGCGCGTAGTAATAGCCGGCGACCCCTTGCATCTCAGGGAATTCGCCGACCATCTCGGTGGCCAGGTCGCATTTGCTCAGCAAGCCGGCACGGCCAGCGTGACCTGCGTCGCCACCAATGCGCGGCGCGATGAACGCGGCCAGCTTGGAAACCCGTACGGCCTTGTCGTACACGCTGCCGAGCTGGGCCTGGAACACTACGTTCTGCAGGCGTGCGTTGAAGCTTTCCAGGGGCTGTTTCTTGTCCTGGTTAAAGAAAAACTCGGCATCGGTCAGGCGCGGGCGCACCACTTTCTCGTTGCCTTCGATAATCTGCTTCGGGTCGCGGCTCTCGATGTTCGCCACAGTGATGAAGCGCGGCAACAGCTTGCCTTCGGCGTCGAGCAGGCAGAAGTATTTCTGGTTGTCCTGCATGGTGGTGATCAGTGCTTCCTGCGGCACTTGCAGGAAGCGCTCCTCGAAGGAACACACCAGCGGCACTGGCCACTCAACCAGCGCGGAAACCTCGTCCAGCAGCGCCGGTGGCACGATCGCACGGCCTTCCTGCTGCAAGGCCAGCTCGGCCACGCGCTTGCTGATGATCTCTCGCCGTTCGGCGAAGTCCGCCAGCACATAAGCCTTGCGCAGGTCATCAGCGTAGGTAGCCGGCGAGCTGATCCGCACAGCTTCAGGGTGATGGAAACGGTGGCCACGGGATTCGCGACCGGCGCGTTGCGCAAGCAGGGTGCAATCCACTACCTGGTCGCCGAACAGCATCACCAGCCATTGGGTAGGCCGCACGAACTCATCCTTGCGCACACCCCAGCGCATGCGCTTGGGGATGGGCAGGTCATTGAGCGAATCCTCGACGATGGTCGGCAGCAGGCTCAGGGTCGGCTTGCCGGTGATGGTCTGGCTATAGCGCAGTTTTTGCCCACTCTGGTCGATCTCGCTGATGTCCACGCCGCATTTGCGCGCGAAGCCCAGGGCGGCCTGGGTGGGATTGCCCTCTGCATCGAAAGCGGCCTGGCGTGGGGGACCATCCAGGTTGACGCTGCGATCTGCCTGCTGGGTTTCGAGGCCAGTGATCTGCACGGCCAGGCGCCGCGGCGCGGCGTAGTAGCGGCTGGCGGTGTAATTCAGGCCAGCGCTTTGCAGGCCCTTCTGGATGCCGGCAAGAAACGCTTCGCCCAACGTGGCGAGGGCCTTGGGTGGCAATTCCTCGGTTCCAAGTTCAACCAGAAAATCTTGCGCACTCATTGTGCAGCCTCCAGCTTAGCCAACACTTCATCTCGCACTTCGGGGGTCGCCATCGGGAAGCCCAGGCGTGCCCGGGCATGCAGGTAGCTCTGCGCCACGGCGCGGGCCAGGGTGCGCACGCGCAGGATGTAGCGCTGGCGCTCGGTGACCGAGATGGCCCGGCGCGCATCCAGCAGGTTGAAGGTGTGCGATGCTTTCAACACCATTTCGTAGGTCGGCAGCGGCAGTTGCAATTCGATCAGGCGGTTGGCTTCGCTTTCGTAGAAGTCGAACAGTTCGAACAGCTTCTCGACGTTGGCATGCTCGAAGTTATAGGTCGACTGCTCCACCTCGTTCTGATGGAACACGTCGCCATAGGTCACCTTGCCGAACGGGCCGTCGGTCCATACCAGGTCATAGACCGAGTCCACGCCCTGCAGGTACATCGCCAGGCGTTCCAGGCCATAGGTGATCTCGCCAGTGACCGGGTAGCACTCGATCCCGCCAACCTGCTGGAAGTAGGTGAACTGCGTCACCTCCATGCCGTTGAGCCACACTTCCCAGCCCAGGCCCCAGGCACCGAGGGTCGGCGATTCCCAGTTGTCCTCGACGAAGCGGATGTCGTGTACGGTCGGGTCCAGGCCGATGTGGCGCAGCGAACCCAGGTACAGCTCCTGGAAGTTTTCTGGGTTGGGCTTGAGCACCACCTGGAACTGGTAATAGTGCTGCAGGCGGTTGGGGTTTTCGCCATAACGGCCATCGGCTGGGCGGCGGCTGGGCTGCACATAGGCGGCGTTCCAGTTCTCCGGCCCTACCGCGCGAAGGAAGGTCGCGGTGTGAAAGGTGCCCGCGCCCACTTCCATATCGTAAGGCTGAAGCACCACGCAACCTTGCTCGGCCCAGTACTGTTGCAGGGCCAGAATCAAGTCTTGGAAGGTACGCACGGCTGGCGTAGGCTGGTTCACAAATTCACCTGTATCTTGGGCTGCGAATATAAAGAGCGGGAGTATACCCCGAATCGTTCGAGCCACTAGCCTGGAGCCTTATGCCACGCTGCTTTTGGTGTACCGCCGACCCGCTTTACCAGCAGTACCACGATCATGAATGGGGTATCCCACTGCGCGATGCGCAGCGCTTGTTCGAGCTGCTGGTGCTCGAAGGGTTCCAGGCCGGTTTGTCCTGGATCACTATCCTGAAGAAGCGCCAACGCTATCGCGAGGTGTTGTTCGGCTTCGACCCTGTGCGGCTGGCCGCCATGACCGACGATGAGATCGAAATCCGGATGCAAGACGCCGGGATCATCCGCAATCGCATGAAGCTCAAGGCCGCGCGGCAAAATGCCCAGGCCTGGCTGCGGCTCGAAGATCCGGTCGGCTTTTTGTGGTCGTTCGTGGGCGGTACGCCGCGCATCAACCACTTTGCGGTACACCGCGACATCCCCACCCAGACCCCCGAGGCTCAGGCGATGAGCAAGGCCTTGAAGAAGGCCGGCTTCAGTTTCGTTGGCCCTACCATTTGCTACGCCTACATGCAGGCCGCGGGCATGGTCATGGATCACACTACCGATTGCGACCGGTATCAGGCTTTATGCCAACCGGCCACCGGTTGAGGGCGGCCGGCTAATGTAGAATGCCCAGCTCGATACCAGGAGAGTGAGCTGTGGAAAAGTTCAAGGGCGCCGTGATGGTAGGCATGCTCAAGGCGTTCGCGATGCTGCCATGGAGCGCCGTGCAAGGGGTGGGCGCTGCTATCGGCTGGCTGATGTGGAAATTGCCGAATCGCTCTCGCGAGGTGGTGCGGATAAACCTCGCCAAATGCTTCCCCGAGTTGTCGCCCGCCGAGCGTGAACAGCTGACCGGGGAAAGCCTCAAGGGCATTGGCCGCTCATTCACTGAAAGCGCTTGCGCGTGGATCTGGCCGGCCGAACGCTCGCTCGGGTTGATCCGCGAAGTGGAAGGGCTAGAGGTACTGCAGCAGGCATTGGCCAGCGGCAAGGGTGTGGTGGGTATCACCAGCCACTTGGGTAACTGGGAGGTGCTCAACCACTTCTATTGCAACCAGTGCAAGCCGATCATTTTTTATCGGCCGCCCAAGCTCAAGGCCGTGGATGAACTGCTGCGCAAGCAGCGCGTGCAACTGGGCAACCGGGTCGCGGCTTCCACAAAGGAAGGCATCCTCAGCGTGATCAAGGAAGTGCGCAAGGGCGGCCAGGTGGGTATCCCCGCGGACCCGGAACCTGCCGAGTCGGCCGGAGTATTCGTGCCGTTCCTGGGTACTCAGGCGCTGACCAGCAAGTTCGTGCCCAACATGCTTGCGGGCGGCAAAGCCGTGGGGGTGTTCCTGCATGCGGTGCGGCTGCCTGACGGCTCTGGCTTCAAAGTCATGCTCAAGGCCGCGCCGGAAGCGATGTATAGCACCGACGTGGAAGTATCTGCAGCGGCCATGAGCCAGGTGGTCGAGGGCTACGTGCGGGCCTACCCGGATCAGTACATGTGGAGCATGAAGCGGTTCAAGAAACGACCGGCGGGTGAGGCGCGCTGGTATTGATGGGAGTTCTTCGCCCGGCTGCCCGGCCCCACGTTCAAGGTCGAGGCCGAATGAGCCGGGCACCTTCGAAAGGTGCCTCAGGCGTTGCGCTCCAGCTTTCGTAAGAACACCGTGATTTCCTTTTCCGCTTGCTTGTCCCCTTTTGCCTGCGCCGCTGCCAAGCCCTGCTCCCAGGCGGTTCGCGCAGCGTCCAACTCACCGCTTTGTTTCAAGGCCTTGCCGAGCAGCTTCCAGGCGGCGGAGTAGCCGGGGTCTTGCTTTACGCAGCGGCGCAGGTGTTCGGCGGCTCGAGATGCGTCGCCGGCATCCAGATAGCCTTTGCCCAAGCCGAAACGCAGCAGTGGGTTATCCATGCCCTTGGCGAGCATCTTTTCCAGCGATTCGATCATCCCCTGCCCCTTTAGAAAAAGCTCAGCCCAACATGGAAAAGCTTTTCCACATCGCGGATGTATTTTTTATCCACAAGGAACAGGATCACGTGGTCACCGCTTTCGATCACGGTGTTGGCCCGCGCGATGATCACTTCCTGGTCCCGGATGATTGCCCCGATCGATGTGCCTGGCGGCATCTGGATCGCTTCCAGGGCACGGCCCACCACCTTGCTGGATCTGGCATCGCCATGGGCAATGGCTTCGATGGCCTCGGCGGCGCCGCGCCGCAGGGAATGCACGCTGACAATATCCCCGCGCCGCACATAGGTCAGCAAACTACCGATAGTGGCGAGCTGGGGGTTGATGGCGATGTCGATCTCACCCCCTTGTACGAGGTCAACATAAGCGGCGTTGTTGATCAGCGTCATCACCTTCTTCGCGCCCAGCCGTTTGGCCAGTAGCGACGACATGATATTGGCCTCGTCGTCGTTGGTCAGGGCGAGGAAGATATCCGCGTCGGCGATATTCTCTTCCACCATCAGGTCACGGTCCGAAGCGCTGCCCTGAAGCACCACGGTACTGTTGAGCGTATCCGACAAGTACCGGCAGCGCGCCGGGCTCATTTCGATGATCTTCACCTGGTAGCGGCTTTCGATGGCCTCAGCCAGGCGCTCGCCGATGTGCCCGCCTCCGGCGATGACCACTCGTTTGTTGTTCTCGTCCAGCCGGCGCAGTTCGCCCATGACCGCGCGAATATCCGCCTTGGCTGCGATGAAGAACACCTCGTCGTCGGCTTCGATCACCGTGTCACCACGGGGCAGGATCGGCCGGTCCCGGCGGAAGATCGCGGCTACGCGGGTTTCCACGTTGGGCATGTGGTGGCGGATCTGACGCAGCTGCTGGCCCACCAGCGGGCCGCCGTAATAGGCCCGAACCGCCACCAACTGCGCCTTGCCCCCGGCGAAGTCGATTACCTGCAGCGCACCGGGATGTTCTATCAGCCGCTTGATGTAATGGGTGACCACCTGCTCGGGGCTGATCAGTACATCGACCGGGATCGCTTCGTTGCTGAACAGGTCTGCGCGGTTGAGGTAAGCGGCCTCTCGCACTCGGGCGATGCGCCTGGGGGTCTGGAATAGCGTATAGGCCACCTGGCAGGCGACCATGTTGGTTTCGTCGCTGTTGGTGACCGCTACCAGCATGTCTGCGTCGTCTGCGCCAGCCTGGCGGAGCACAGCGGGGAATGACGCCTTGCCCTGTACCGTGCGGATGTCCAGGCGGTCCCCGAGGCTGCGCAGCCGTTCGCTGTCGGTGTCGACGATGGTGATGTCGTTGGCTTCGCCCGCCAGGTGCTCAGCCAGGGTGCCGCCGACCTGGCCGGCACCCAGGATGATGATCTTCATCAGTCAGCTCGCTCAGCGGCCGCCGGCGGCGGCTATCTTCATCAGTTTGGCGTAATAAAAGCCGTCATGCTGGCCGCTTTGCGGGAACAGCTGGCGACCATGGGGTTGGCGCACGCCCGCTACGAGGGGCAGGTCCAGCTCGCGGGCCCCGGGGGTGCGGGAGAGGAAGGCACCGATGGTGTCGCTGTTTTCCATTGGCAGTACCGAACAGGTGGCGTACAGCAAGATGCCGCCCACTTCCAGCGCACCCCACATGGCATCGAGTAGCTCGCCTTGCAGGCTGGCGAGCGCGGGGATGTCATCGGCCTGGCGTGTCAGCTTGATGTCGGGATGGCGCCGGATCACGCCGGTGGCCGAGCATGGGGCATCGAGCAGGATGCGCTGGAAAGGTACGCCATCCCACCAGGCAGCGGTGTCGCGGCCATCGGCGGCACGCAGTTCAGCGCTCAGGCCAAGGCGGGCGAGGTTCTGCTCTACTCGTTGCAGCCGCTTGGCCTCCAGATCAATCCCCAGCACGTAGCCAAGCGCCGGTGTGTGCTCGAGCAGATGGCAGGTTTTGCCTCCAGGAGCGCAGCAGGCATCCAGCACGCGTTGCCCCGGCTTGAGCTCGAGCAGGCTGGCGGCAAGCTGCGCCGCTTCGTCCTGCACGCTGACCCACCCTTCGGCGAAGCCCGGCAGGCCGTTGACGTCCAAGGCGTTAGCCAGGGTGATGCCATCGGTGCTGAACTGGCAGGCGCTAGCGGCGATGCCTGCGTCGGCCAACAGGGCCAGGTAGGCGTCGCGGCTGTGGTGGCGGCGGTTGACCCGCAGGGTCATTGGCGGATGTTCATTGTTGGCAGCGCACACGGCTTCCCACTGTTCCGGCCAGGCTGCCTTGAGCGCCTTCTGCAGCCAGCGTGGGTGTGCGGTGCGAACGACCGGGTCCCGCTCCAGGTTGGCGAGCAGCGCCTCGCCTTCACGCTGCGCGCCCCGCAATACGGCGTTGAGCAGGCCCTTGGCCCAGGTTTTCTTCAGGGCGTCGGCGCAGCCTACGGTTTCGGCGATGGCCGCATGCGCCGGGATGCGGGTGTAAAACAGCTGATACAGGCCCAACAGCAACAGCGCGTAAAGGTCCGCGTCGGCGGCCTTGAACGGTTTTTGTAGCAGCTGCTGCGCCAACAGCGCCAGGCGTGGCTCCCAGCGCGCGGTGCCGAAGGCCAGTTCCTGGGTCAACCCGCGATCCCGCGCCTCAACCCGCTCGAGCTGTATCGGCAGTGCGCTATTGAGCGACGCCTTGCCGTTGAGCACGGCCGCCAGGGCCCGTGCGGCCGCCAACCGCGGGGTCATTGAGCGAACACCGCGCCGGGGCTGAAGAATTCTCGCCGGCTGTTGTACAGGTCGCTGAAGGCTAGCGGCTTGCCGCCGGGCAATTGCAGGCGGGTCAGGCAGAGGGCGCCTTCGCCACAAGCCACGGTCAGGCCGTGCTTGCCGCTGGCGATGATTTCCCCAGGCACGCCTGAACCCTCGACCACTTGGGCGGCGAGCACCTTGACCACCTCGCCATGCAGCAGGCCATGGCAAACCGGCCACGGGAAGAATGCCCGCACCTGACGCTCCAGCTCTGCCGCCGGGCGGCCCCAAGCGAGCCGGGCTTCGTCCTTGTTGAGCTTGTGCGCGTAGGTGGCATCGGCGTCAGTCTGCGGCTCGCCTTCCAGCGTGCCGGCAGCCAACCCCTCGATGGCCTCGACTACCGCCGGCGGCCCGAGCCGTGCCAGCCGGTCATGCAGGCTGCCGCCGGTATCCTCGGCGCTGATCGGCGTGGTTGCCTTAAGCAGCATCGGCCCGGTGTCCAGGCCCGCTTCCATGCGCATCACGGTTACACCACTGAGGCTGTCTCCGGCTTCGATGGCCCGCTGAATGGGCGCCGCGCCACGCCAGCGTGGCAGCAGCGATGCATGGCTGTTGATACAGCCCAGGCGTGGGATATCCAGCACCGCCTGGGGCAGGATCAGCCCATACGCCACCACGACCATCAGGTCCGGAGTGAGTGCGGCGAGTTCGGCCTGGGCTTCGGCGTTGCGCAGGGTCTGCGGCTGGTATACCGGGATGCCATGGGCCAGTGCCAGCTGTTTGACCGGGCTCGGCATGAGTTTTTGACCGCGGCCGGCTGGGCGGTCAGGTTGGGTATAAACGGCAACTATTTGGTGAGCACCGCCAAGCAGCGCCTGCAAATGCTCGGCAGCGAATTCTGGGGTACCTGCAAAAACTAGGCGCATGAGGGTCTCGCTGAAATGAAAAGGGCTTGCCGAAGCAAGCCCTTGGACAGTGACGTTTGTAGGAGTAGGCGCCAGCCCGCGAACTGGCCTGCCCGTCACCGGTTAAGCCTGCTGGCGGTGCTGTTTTTCGAGTTTTTTCTTGATCCGATCCCGCTTGAGCGTGGACAGGTAATCGACGAACAGCTTGCCGTTGAGGTGATCGCATTCGTGCTGGATGCACACGGCCAACAGGCCCTCGGCAATGATTTCATAAGGGTTGCCGTCGCGGTCCAGCGCCTTCACCTTGACCTTCTGCGGGCGGTCGACGTTCTCGTAGAACCCGGGAACCGACAAGCAGCCTTCCTGATATTGGTCCATCTCGTCGGTGAGCGATTCGAACTCCGGGTTGATGAATACCCGGGGTTCGCTGCGATCTTCGCTCAGGTCCATGACCACGACCCGCTTGTGGACGTTTACCTGGGTAGCGGCCAAGCCGATGCCTGGCGCCTCGTACATGGTTTCAAACATGTCGTCGATCAGCGTACGCAGCTCGTCGTCCACAACCGTGACCGGCTTGGCGATGGTACGCAGGCGCGGATCCGGAAATTCGAGGATGTTTAAAATAGCCATATGCTTAAGTGCTGCACTGTAAGGTAAAGTCAGTGGGAATGGCGCCGAGCGCTTGTTGAGCAGCCACTGCTCATGGAAAGCCCGGCCGGCACGGCGGTTGACCGTTGCCCACGGCAGGGTTTGACGAATGCGTACATGATAAAGGGATTCACGGCATGAGGAAATCATTACTCGCCCTGCTGCTGCTCGCCGGTGCAAGCCTGGCCCATGGCGACGAACTGCTGCGTGAGGGGCATCCACAGCGTTACACCGTGGTGCAGGGCGATACCTTGTGGGACATCGCCGGGAAGTTTCTCAACCAGCCGTGGCAGTGGCCGCACATCTGGCATGCCAACCCGCAGATCGCCAACCCGGACCTGATCTACCCTGGGGACTCGCTGGTGCTGGGCATGGTCAACGGGCAGCCGCAGCTGTTCCTAGAACGTGGGCAGTCCAGGGGCACGGTGAAGCTTTCGCCGCATGTACGCTCCAGTCCCGTGGCCGAGGCCATTCCCAGTATTCCGCTGGGTGCCATCAATGCTTTTCTGATCAATAACCGCATCGTCGACGACCTGGCGTCCTTCGATACCGCGCCCTACATCGTTGCCGGTAACCAGGAACGGGTGCTCAGTGGCATGGGCGACCGTATCTATGCCCGGGGCCAGTTCGAGCCGGGGCATACCGTGTACGGCGTATTCCGCCAAGGTAAGGTGTACACCGACCCCGCCACACAGGAAGTACTGGGCATTAACGCCGACAACATCGGGGGTGGGGAAATCGTGGCCACCGAGGGCGACATCGCCACACTGACCTTGCAGCGCTCCAATGCCGAGGTCCGCCTGGGCGATCGCCTGTTCACCAGCGAGGAACACCCGATCAATTCGACCTTCCTGCCGAGCCCGCCGGCCGCGCAGATCGAAGGCAAGATCATCGACGTACCACGAGGGGTTACCCAGATTGGCAAGTACGACGTGGTGACCCTCGACAAAGGCCAGCGTGACGGCCTCGCGGAGGGCAATGTATTGGCGATCTATAAAACCGGTGAGACGGTGCGCGACCGGATCACCGGCGAACAAGTAAAGATTCCGGACGAGCGCGCTGGCTTGGTGATGGTGTTCCGCACTTACCAGAAACTGAGCTATGGTCTGGTACTGAACGCAAGCCGCTCCCTGGCGGTGCTCGATAAAGTTCGTAACCCATGAGCCGCGCTCTTCAAAAGTTACCAACATAGTTATCCACAGGCACGCCTGCCGGTGGAGGCTGGATCAAGGATGATCGAATGCCACTGTTTACCCCTCAAACGCCGCCCCCGGCGGAACTGGAGGCGCGGTTGCGCCTGCATCGGCTACCTGACACTGGCGCCGCGCATTTCCGCTTGTTGCTCGATGCCTTCGGCTCGGCCAGTGCTGCCCTGAGTGCACCGGCGGCCGCCTGGCGAGCGCTTGGCTTGTCCCAGGCCTCGGCCGACGCCCGCCGCAGTGCGGCCGTTCGCGAGGCCGCCAGTGCTGCATTGCGGTGGCTAGAGGCCCCGCAGCACCACGTGCTGGCCATCGATAGCCCGACTTACCCCGCCCTGCTTAAGGAAATACCTAACCCGCCTGCGCTTTTGTTCGTCGCGGGGGACCCTGGCGTGCTCGAACGCCCGCAGCTGGCGATGGTAGGCAGCCGGCGAGCTTCGGCACCGGGGTTGGACACCGCCCGGGCATTTTCGCGCAGCCTTGCGAGCGCTGGGTTTGTGATCACGTCCGGGCTGGCTGTGGGCATCGACGGGGCCGCTCACCGTGCCGCCCTGGATGCAGGCGGCGCCACGGTTGCCGTGCTCGGCAGCGGGCTTGAAAATATTTATCCACAACGCCACTTGCGCCTGGCCAGTGCCATCGCGGAGCAAGGCGGCGCGCTGGTCTCGGAATTTCCACTGGATTCGCCGCCCACGCGGGAGACCTTCCCGCAGCGTAACCGCATCATCAGCGGGCTGTCGCTGGGGGTGCTGGTGGTTGAGGCGAATATCGCCAGCGGTTCGTTGATTACCGCGCGGCTGGCCGCCGAGCAGGGGCGCGAAGTGTTCGCCGTTCCCGGCTCGATCCATCACCCAGGCATGAAGGGTTGCCATCAGCTGATCCGGGACGGCGCCCAATTGGTAGAAACCGTGCAGCACATTCTCGAAGGCCTGCGGGGCTGGCAAGGTCTGGCACCCAGCGCGGTCATCGAGCCGGCTGCCGCGCCTCGGCGCGATCCTTTGATCCAGCGGCTGCTTGCCGCTCCGCAAAGCGCCGAGCAGTTGGCCGCCAGCCTAGGTTGGCCGTTGCCGAAGGTCCTGGTGGCACTTACCGAGCATGAACTGGCGGGTGCGGTGGTTTGCGAAGCGGGGCGTTGGTTTGGACGCCCCGGCTAGTTACACTTCGCAGCATTCAAACCTAAAGGAAGACCACAATGGAGAGCAGTTGGCGTGTGCAACAGGCTGCCCGGGAAATTCGCGCCGGCGCGGTGCTTGCCTATCCAACCGAAGCCGTTTGGGGATTGGGTTGCGACCCTTGGAACGAAGACGCCGTTTATCGCCTTCTGGCGATCAAAGGGCGGTCCGTGGAAAAAGGGGTGATTCTCGTCGCTGATAACATCCGCCAGTTCGACTTTCTCTTCGAAGACTTCCCCCAGGCCTGGCTCGATCGGATGTCCAGCACCTGGCCGGGGCCCAATACCTGGCTGGTGCCCCACCGGGATCTGTTGCCCGCGTGGATCACCGGCCAGCATGACAGCGTAGCCGTGCGGGTGAGCGACCATCCGCTGGTGCGCGAGCTGTGCGCGCTGGTTGGCCCGCTGGTGTCGACGTCCGCCAACCCCCAGGGCCGGCCACCGGCGCGCAGCCGGCTGCGGGTGGAGCAATACTTCCGCGGCGAGGTGGATCTGGTTCTAGGCGGGGCCCTGGGCGGCCGCAAGAATCCTAGCGTGATTCGCGACCTGCGCAGCGGCGAGGTGGTACGGCCGTAGCAGAGTGTCTAGTCGAACCCTGTGGGGCCGGGCCAAACCTGGGAATGTGCGGGCCATTCACGGGTTTGGCCGAATGGCCCGTACATTCCCCACAGCACCCTCAGGGCTTCAAGGCAGGAGGATCGTCGAACCTGTGGTCTTGCGGCCCGAGAGGTCGGTATGGGCCTTGGCAACGTCTTCGAGCTTGTAGCGCTGGTTGATGTCCACCTCGACCTTGCCGCTGGCGAGCATTTCGAACAGTTCGTCCGCCATCCCTTGGAGGGCGCCGGGGACCGCATAGGTGCCCAAGGTCGGGCGTGTCACATACAGCGAGCCTTTGCTTGCCAGCACCCCGAGGTTCACCCCGCTTACCGCCCCGGAGGCGTTCCCGAAGCTTACCAACAGGCCGCGCGGGGCGACGCAGTCCAGAGACACGTCCCAGGTGTCCTTGCCCACGCCGTCGTATACCACGGGGCATTTTTGCCCATTGGTGAGTTCAAGCACGCGCTTGGCGACATCCTCGCGGCTGTAGTCGATCACTTCCCAGGCCCCGGCGGCCTTGGCCTTTTCGGCTTTTTCGGCCGAGCTGACGGTGCCGATCACCTTAGCGCCCAGCGCTGCCGCCCACTGGCACGCCAGCAGGCCAACGCCGCCAGCGGCAGCGTGGAAGAGGATGGTTTCGCCGCTTTGCAGCCGGTAGGTCTGGCGCAGCAGGTATTGAACGGTGAGCCCTTTGAGCATCACCGCCGCGGCTTGTTCGAAGCTGATCGACTCCGGCAATTTCACCACCACAGCCGCGGGCAAAACATGCACCTCGCTGTAGGCGCCCAGAGGGCCGCCGGCATAGGCCACGCGATCACCTACCTGCACCGTGGTGACCTGAGCGCCCACGGCTTCCACCACTCCGGCGGCTTCAGTGCCGAGGCCGGACGGCAATGAAGGCGCGGGATAGAGCCCGCTGCGGAAATAGGTGTCGATGTAGTTCAGGCCAATGGCATGGTTGCGTACGCGCACTTCAAGCGGGCCGGGCTCGGCCGGCTGGAAGTCGACGAGCTCAAGCACCTCGGGGCCGCCATTGCTGGAAAACTGAATGCGCCTTGCCATCGATTGTTCCCTCGCTTTTTCTGTGATTAAGGCACCTATCGGACGCTTTCCTTAGACCGGCGTCAACTATCGGAGGTAACGGCCGGTGGTATGCTACGCGCCGATTTCACTGGCCGCCGCGGCGGCTGGTTGGCGTATGTGTGCACGAGGTCATCGATGAACATTCGTACCGAGGCTGTGAAGGCTTACCTGCTCGAGCTGCAAGATCGCATCTGCGAGGCGCTGGAAAACGAAGACGGTGGCGCCCGTTTCATCGAAGACGCCTGGGCGCGGCCCGGTGGCGGCGGTGGCCGCACCCGGGTGATCGATGGCGGCACGGTAATTGAAAAAGGCGGGGTGAATTTCTCCCACGTGCACGGCGCCGGCCTACCGCCCTCGGCCAGTGCCCACCGGCCAGAACTGGCTGGCCGCTCGTTCGAGGCGCTTGGTGTGTCGTTGGTCATGCACCCGCGCAACCCGCATGTGCCTACCTCCCATGCCAACGTGCGGTTCTTCATTGCCGAGCAAGAAGGCGAGGCGCCGGTGTGGTGGTTCGGCGGTGGCTTCGACCTGACCCCTTACTACGCTTACGAAGAAGACTGCATCCATTGGCACCGTGTGGCCGAACGTGCCTGCGCGCCTTTCGGCGATGACGTCTACCCCCGCTACAAAGCCTGGTGCGACCGGTACTTCCACCTCAAGCACCGTAACGAGCCGCGGGGCGTGGGCGGGCTGTTCTTCGATGACCTTAACAGCTGGGACTTCGACACCAGCTTCGCCTTCCTCCGCGCCGTTGGCGACGCCTATGTCGAGGCGTGGCTGCCAATCGTGCAGCGGCGCCGCGAAACCCCTTGGACCGAAGCGCAGAAAGAATTCCAGGCCTATCGCCGCGGCCGCTATGTGGAGTTCAACCTGGTGTACGACCGCGGAACGCTGTTCGGCCTACAGTCGGGCGGGCGCACGGAGTCGATCCTGATGTCGTTGCCGCCGGAAGTGCGCTGGGGGTATGACTGGAAACCCGAACCCGGTAGTGAAGAAGCGCGCCTGACCGATTATTTCCTGCAGGATCGCGACTGGTTGGGCATGGCGCCCGCGGCGCGCCTTGAACCCTGAGGAGCAGTAATGGATCGCTACGTTGTATTCGGTAACCCGGTGGGCCATAGCAAGTCGCCATATATCCATGGCCGCTTCGCCGAGCAAACCGGCCAGGTCATGGACTATGCAACGCTGCTCACCCCGCTGGATGGGTTTACGGCCACGGCCAAGGCGTTTTTCGAGCAGGGCCTGGGCGGTAATGTCACCGTGCCCTTCAAGGAAGAAGCCTGGCGCCTGTGCGATGAGCTCACCCCACGTGCCCAGCGAGCTGGCGCGGTGAACATGCTAAGCCGCCTGGGCGATGGCCGGCTGCGGGGCGATAACACCGATGGCGAAGGCCTGGTGCGAGACCTGCTGAGCAACTGTGGCGTGATACTCCAAGGCGCACGCGTTCTTCTATTGGGCGCCGGTGGCGCCGCGCGAGGCGTGATCGAGCCCCTGCTGGAACAGCGCCCCGAGGCCCTGGTGATCGCCAATCGCACGCTGGAAAAGGCCGAAGCCCTTGCCGCGCTGTTTGCCGACATCGGCCCGGTATCGGCCGCGCCCTTCGAAGCGTTGCAAGGCCCGGTGGATCTGATCATCAACGCCACGGCCGCCAGCCTCGCTGGCGAGGTGCCGCCCTTGCCAAAGGGCGTGATAAAGCCCGGCCACACGGTCTGCTATGACATGATGTACGGCGACTCGCCGACCCCGTTCAACGCCTGGGCGCAGCAGCTAGGAGCGGCCAAGGCCCTGGACGGCCTGGGTATGCTGGTGGAGCAGGCCGCCGTGGCATTTCGCTACTGGCGTGGGGTCGAGGTAAACACCACGCCAGTATTGGCCGCGCTGCGCCAGGGGCTGTAAGCCCCCGGCCTCGCCGCAATCAAAGCGTTGCCTGGACCGCTGGCAACGCATCCTTGCCATCGAGGGTCTTCAGGCCCCCAAGCCATTTCTCGAGTGTTTGTGGATGCGCCTTGAGCCAAGCCTTGGCTGCATCGGCGTTGCTGATTTTTTTATCCACAACCTCAGCCATGATGGCGTTCTCCATTTCCTGGCTGAAGGTCATCTGGGTGAATAGCTTGGCCACTTCCGGGCAGGCCTGGGCGTAACCGTTGCGGGTCAGCGTGTACACACTGCCGCTGGCGCCGAAGTACGCTTCGCCGCCGGTGAGGTAATGCATCTTGAGCTTCACGTTCATCGGGTGAGGGGTCCAGCCGAGGAAGGTCACGAAGCGCTGGTGTTTCACCGCCCGGTCCACTTCGGCCAGCATGGCCTGCTCGCTGGATTCGACTAGCTTCCATTGGCCCAGGTTGAAGTCGTTCTTTTTGATCATCTCCTGTATCGACTGGTTTGCCGGCGCACCGGAACCGATGCCGAAGATCTTGTGATCGAACTTGTCGGCGAAGGCGTTCAGGTCCTTGAAGTCATGAACACCGGCGTCGTAAACGTAGTCTGGTACCGCCAGGGTGAACTCGGTGCCTTGAAGGTTTTCCGCCAAGCGGGTGACCTTCCCGCTGGCCACGAACTGTTCGTCGAAGCCTTTTTGCGCGGGCATCCAGTTGCCTAGGAACACATCGATCTGGCCGTCCCGCAAGCCGCCGTAAGTGATGGGTACCGCCAGTGCATCCACCTTGGTTTTATAGCCCATGCCCTCGAGCACGATCCCGGCCAGGGCGTTGGTGGCGGCAATGTCGCTCCAGCCTGGGTCTGCGAGCTTTACCGGGCTGCAGTTGTCCGCGGCCTGGGCGGCCAGGCTTACTGCGCCAAGCCCAGCGAACAACAACGCTGTGGATAACGTTTTCATGGTCTTCCCCCTTCGTTCTCGTTTAATTGGCAGGGTTGTGGAAAACGCGCTCTACGCTCCAGATCGTCTAGGTCGATATGGTTGCGCATATATTGCTGGCTGGCGTCTACCTGCGGCTGGTGGTCCCAGCTCTTGAGCGTGCCTAAAGCCAGCGCCTGGCCAACGAAACGGCGGCGGCGCTGGCTTGCCAGTACTTGGCGGTGAATGCTTGGTATGTCCCACTTCGCTCGCGCTTCAGCCATGAAGGCTTCGAACGCCTGTGCATGCGACGGCGAGCTGGCGAGGTTTTCTCGCTCGGCCGGGTCATTGCTCAGGTCGAAGAACAAGCAAGGGTCGGTTTCACTGTAGATCAGCTTGTAATTTCCACGACGGATCATCATCAGCGGGCTGACGGTACCTTCGGCCATGTACTCGCCGAACACCTCGTCGTGGCCGCCTTCGCCGCGCAGGTGGGGCACCAGGGAACGGCCGTCCAGCGGCAGCCCGGCCGCAGGGCTGCCTCCGGCCAGTTCGACCAGCGTGGGCAGCAGGTCCGCGGTGGACACTGATGCCGCGACCCGCCCGGGCTCGAATTGACCCGGCGCCCACACCAGCAGCGGCACCCGGGCGGCCATCTCGAACCAGTGCATCTTGTACCAGAGCCCACGCTCCCCGAGCATGTCGCCGTGGTCCCCGCTGAACACGATGAGCGTGTCTTGCAGCAGGCCGGTTTCTTCGAGCACGGCAAGCAGGCTACCGACCTGGTCGTCGATATAGCTGCAGGCGCCAAAGTAGGCTCGCCGGGCATCGCGCACTTTTTCCTCGGGCAAAGGCTTGCCCCACAGGTCATAAACCTTCAACAAGCGTTTGGAGTGCGGGTCCAGCGCTTCCTGGGGCGGCACCGCTTCTGGCTGCGGGATGTCGGCGTCGCTGTAGCGGTCCCAATAGGCCCGCGGGATGGTATAGGGGTCGTGCGGGTGGGTCATCGACACGGTCAGGCAGAAGGGCCGGGCGTCATCCTTGCGCACATGGTCGTAGAGGTACTGGCGCGCCTTGAACACCACCTCGTCGTCGAAATCCAGCTGGTTGGTGCGCACGCAGGGCCCCGCCTGCAACACCGAAGACATGTTGTGATACCAGCTCGGCCGGGTGTCAGGCTCGTCCCAGTTCACCGCCCAGCCGTAATCGGCCGGGTAGATGTCGCTGGTCAAACGCTCTTCGTAACCGTGCAGTTGGTCCGGCCCGCAGAAGTGCATCTTGCCTGAAAGCGCGGTGTGGTAACCGAGGCGGCGCAGGTAATGAGCGTAGGTAGGAATGTCTGCGGGAAAGTCCGCTGCGTTGTCATAGGCACCGATGCGGCTGGGCAGTTGGCCGCTCACCAGGGTAAAGCGCGAAGGTGCGCACAGCGGGCTGTTGCAGTAGGCCGAATCAAACACCACGCCGCCCGTGGCGAGGCGGGAGAGGTTCGGCATTCTGATGGGTGAGGGTTGGTAGAACGGCAACATGGGCGCGGCCATCTGGTCGGCCATGATGAACAGAATGTTCTTGCGCGGCGCCGTCGTTGAGCGTTCCATAGTTCGACCTTATGCCAGAGTGCTTTCAGCCAGCATGAAGGCGCTGCATCAGGCGGTAAATCCCGTTTCGGCTAATGCCTAGGATAAGCACCACTTATGTTTGCGCAGCTTGGGGAGTTGTCTCTCGACACGCTTCGTACCTTCGAAGCCGCGGCTCGTCATTGCAGCTTCACCGCAGCGGCAATGGAGCTTGGCACCACACAGCCGGCAATAAGCCAGCAGATCAAGCGGCTGGAGGGGCAGTTGAAGGTTCGGCTGTTCGACCGGGTGTATCGAGGCATCGCGCTCACCGAGCCCGGTAACCGCCTTTATCAGCAAGTAGCCGAGGGTTTGCAGTGCATCGAAAGCGGCCTGCTGGAGGTCGCAAGCCAGGGCCAGCATGAGGTGCTGCAGGTCGCCACGGATTTTGCCTTTGCCGCCTACTGGCTGATGCCGCGGCTGCACCGTTTCCACCAGGCCCACCCGCAGGTGGACGTGAGTATCGTCACCGGCGAACGGGCCCACGCCATGCTACGCAGCGATACCGACATCGCCATCCTGTTTGGCGATGGGCGTGCGCCGGGCAATGCTCAAAGCCATTGGCTGTTCGACGAAGAGGTGTTCCCGGTCTGCAGCCCCGGCCTGCTCAAAGGGCACACCTTGCCCTTGACCACAGCGGCGCTGCGCAGCCTGCCGTTGCTGCACTTGCGCAGCGGCCAGGGCAACCGCTGGTTCGACTGGGCGGCGTTATTCCAGGCGCTGAGCATTCCCGTGGCGCCGGCGCCCGGGCAATTGCGCTTCGATAACTACACGTTGTTGATCCAAGCGGCCATCGGCGGCCAAGGCGTTGCGATCGGCTGGCGGCACTTGGTCGATGGCCTGCTGGAGCAGGGTTTGCTCTGTCGCCCCATCACCGCCAGCGTGCGCTCGGTGCTCGGGTACCACTTGGTGCTGCCGCCTCGCAAACGGCGCGGCCCGATGATCGAGCGGTTCGTTGACTGGCTGATGGCCGAGCAGGCGCCGTGATAGGGGCTGACGGGTGTTTTGCCTTGGAGGCGCGGGCGTTTCGCTTGGCGCGCTGGTGCAGCCACAACTTTTGGGTATTGCGCGGCCCGCACGGGCAGTGGCTGGGGGAGCTCCACGGGTTGGCCACCGACCGCCGGCATGGCCGCCCGGTGCCCATCGGCTACGCCCGCTGGCATGCGCTGCAAGCGTGGCATTTCACCCCTGCACAAGGCTTGTTTCTATGCCGCCCTGGGCAGCCTCATCACTTGGTGTGGTGCGGTGATGAAGCAGCGGTGCGCGAGCGCTGGGCAGCGGCGCTCGCTTGTGTCGAACCGATCAACCGGCAAAACCTCACCTACCCCCGCGGCGGCATTCGCCTCTGGGGGCCTACCTGCAACAGCAACTCGGTGTTCAGCACCTTTGCGCTGGCCATGGGGCTGGCGCCACCCCGCTTTGCCGGCTTGTGGCAACCGGGCCTGAGCCAGCCGATCGCCTTGTAGGCTGCCGGTTATTCAAGTACGCCGTTGAGGATCTCGTACACGATGCCTGTGCCGACCGAGATCAGCACCACGTCGGTGCCCAACCGGCGCCATTCATAACCCTCGTAGTGAGGCAACCGGGAGAGCGCGGCGCGGTCCAGGCGGCGGCCGTAACCGTGTGGCAGAGGATGGCCCTTGGCGACCTGAACGCCCGGCGGCAGTGGTGTACCACGGCCGAAGTCGGTGCGGTGCTCGCGAATGCTGTCGCGCACGGGGCCGAAGTCCTGTGGTGGCCGAGCGCCGTGGTCCTGGTTGCCGCGTTGACCATTTTGGCTGTGCCCATCGGCCTCGCCATGCTCAGGGCCCTGCTGCTGGTGTTGTTGTTGAGGGCCGCCTTGCGGAAGGTTGTCCGGGCCGGGCGCGGCCTGTGCCAGGGGCAGGCCCAAGCTGATGAGGGTGCCGAGCGTGGCGGCGAGAACGGTGCGGGACGTCTTCATGCGGTTCCTCTACGGATGTAAAAAGGGAGCGAACATCGCTCCCTTCGTTCATGCCCGTTAGTCTTTCGAAACCGGGGGCAATTCCTCTGTATCAGGAACTTTACCTAGCGCCACGCACACCCTCTGCCAGTTCACCGCACAGCGCCAGCACGTCGGTGACCGCCTGCTGTTCGCTGGAAGCATTGGCAATCTTGTCGACCAGGGCGGAACCCACCACCACGCCGTCGGCCAAGCGGGCAATGGCCGCGGCCTGCGCGGGGGTACGAATGCCGAAGCCAACGCTCACCGGCAACGAGGTGTGTTTGCGCAACCGGGCGATGGCTGCCGTAACGTGCTCGGTGGTCGCCGACCCGGCGCCGGTCACACCCGCCACGGACACGTAGTACACAAAGCCGGAGCTGCGCTCCAGCACCCGCGGCAACCGGCTGTCATCGGTGGTGGGTGTGGTCAGGCGGATGAAGTCGATCCCCGCGGCCTGGGCCGGTGTTGCCAGCTCGGCGTCATGCTCTGGTGGCAGGTCGACGATGATCAAGCCATCTACCCCCACCTCCCGCGCCTGGGCGACGAAGGCGTCGACGCCGAAGCGGTGGATCGGGTTGTAATAGCCCATCAGCACCAGCGGCGTGGTGGTGTCGGTCTCCCGGAACGCACGCACCATTTCCAGGGTTTTGAGCAGGGTTTGCCCGGCACTCAACGCGCGCAGGGTGGCCAATTGAATGGCAACGCCGTCGGCCATGGGGTCCGTGAACGGCATGCCCAGTTCGATTACGTCGGCGCCGGCAGCCGGTAGCCCCTTGAGGATGTCCAGCGAGGCTTGGTAGCCCGGATCCCCGGCGGTCACGAACGTTACCAGCGCGGCGCGGCCTTCGGCCTTCAGTTGGGCAAAGCGTTGTTCGAGGCGGCTCATGCCTGGGTCTCCTGCTGGTCGGCCATGTGGTTCATCACGGTCTGCATGTCTTTGTCGCCACGGCCAGACAAGCACACTACCATCAAGTGGTCCTTGGGCAGGGTCGGCGCACGGCGGATGGCCTCGGCCAGCGCGTGGGCGGTTTCCAGCGCAGGGATGATGCCCTCGGTACGGCAGGTGATGTGGAACGCGGCCAGGGCTTCGTCGTCGGTGATGCTGACGTATTCGACCCGCTTGATCTCATGTAGCCAGGCGTGCTCGGGGCCAATGCCGGGATAGTCCAGGCCCGCGGAAATGGAATGAGCGTCGGTGATCTGGCCGTCGCTGTCTTGCAGCAGGTACGTACGGTTGCCGTGGAGCACGCCGGGCACACCGCCGTTGAGGCTGGCGGCATGCTTGTCGGTGGTCACGCCGTGGCCGCCCGCCTCCACGCCGATGATCTCAACGCTGCTGTCATCGAGGAACGGGTGGAACAGCCCCATGGCATTGGAGCCGCCGCCTACACAGGCGACCAGACTGTCGGGCAGGCGGCCTTCTTTTTCGTGCAGCTGCTCGCGGGTTTCCTTGCCGATGATCGACTGGAAGTCCCGAACCATCGCTGGGTACGGATGCGGGCCGGCCACGGTGCCGATGAGGTAGAAGGTGTCTTCGACGTTCGTTACCCAATCGCGCAGCGCTTCGTTCATGGCGTCTTTGAGGGTACCGGTACCTGCGGTCACTGGCACGATCTCCGCGCCCAGCAGCCTCATGCGGAACACGTTGGCCTGCTGGCGTTCGATGTCCGTGGCGCCCATGTAGATCACGCAGGGCAAGCCGAAGCGCGCCGCGACCGTTGCAGTGGCCACGCCGTGCATGCCCGCGCCGGTTTCAGCGATCAGGCGCTTTTTACCCATGCGCTTGGCCAACAGCACTTGGCCGATGCAGTTGTTCACCTTGTGCGCGCCGGTGTGGTTCAGCTCTTCGCGCTTGAAGTAGATTTTTGCCCCGCCGCAGTATTCGGTCAGCCGTTCGGCGAAGTACAGCGGGTTGGGGCGGCCGATATAGTCGCGCTGGAAGTAGGCCAGCTCCTCTAGGAAGGCTGGGTCCTGCTTGGCGGCCTCGTATTCGCGAGCGAGGTCCAGCACCAAAGGCATGAGAGTTTCAGCGACGTAGCGGCCGCCGAAGGCGCCGAACAGGCCGTTGGTGTCGGGGCCGTTGCGCAAGGTTTGAGCGGTCATGGCAAGCTTCCGGGCAGAGGACAGATGCCCTGACTTTAGCCGCGACAGCGCCGGTTGAAAACCGATAAGATCGCAGCAACCTGTCAGGAAAACTCACAGATCATGAGCCGTGACCTGCCCTCACTCAATGCCCTGCGGGCGTTCGAAGCCGCAGCCCGCCTTGGCAGCCTAAGCCAGGCGGCGCGGCAGCTAAACGTCACCCATGGGGCGATCAGCCGGCAGCTCAAAGCCCTCGAGGCGGAGCTGGGCGTCGCCCTGTTCGCCAAGGATGGCCGCGGCCTTAAGCTCACGGATGCCGGCCAACGCCTGCGAGAGGTCAGCACTCAGGCTTTCGATAAGTTGCGCGCTGTATGCGCCGAGTTGGCCGTGACAGACGCCGACGCGCCTTTCGTGTTGGGGTGCTCGGGCAGCTTGCTGGCACGCTGGTTTATCCCGCGGCTTGGCCGCCTCAATGCCGAGTTGCCGGACCTGCGCTTGCACCTGTCGGCCGGCGAAGGCGACTTGGACCCTAAAAGCTCGGGCATCGATGCCTTGTTGGTGTTCGCAGAGCCACCTTGGCCCGCAGACGTACAGGTGCATGAGCTGATCCCCGAGCGAATAGGCCCGGTGCTCAGCCCGCACTATCGTCACTGCGCGCGCTTGCTGGGCTCGGCGCCCCAGGCTGTGTTAAGTGAGACGCTGCTGCAAACCGCCTCGCGGCCACAAGCGTGGCCCAATTGGGCAATGGCAGAGGGGTTAGACACCACCGGGTTGGTGTTCAGCCAGAGCTTCGAGCATTTGTATTACTTGCTCGAAGCTGCGGTGACCGGTTTGGGAGTGGCGATCGCTCCCCAGGCACTGGTTGCCGATGACCTCCAGGCCGGGCGCTTGGTCGCACCCTGGGGGTTCTCGCAAACGCCAGCCAGCCTTGCGCTATGGGTGCCCCATCGACGCACCGGGCGGCGCGCCGAACGGTTGGCCGAGTGGTTACGGCTGGAGCTGGCGCATCAGGCGGATCAGTGGGAGCGCTTGCACAGCAGGTAGGCAGCCAGCAGGCCAACGGCGCCGACAGCAATGCCAGCGGTGGTCAGCGGGTGCTCCTGTGCGTATTCCTTGGTCGCCAAGCTGGTTTCGCGGGTTTTGACCTTCACGTCTTCATACACGTCGGCCAGCAAGCTGCGAGAGTGCTTGAGCGCGGTTTCGGCGTTGGCTTTCAGCGCCTTGAGGGTTTTACGGGACTCTTCCGAGGTGTCGCCTTTGAGGCTTTCCAGCGAGCGGAGCAGGCTTTCGATTTCTGCTTCCATGCTTTGCAGCGACGCTTTACGTAGCGAATTATTGGCCATGGTTCACTCCTGCTAGGTAGTTGCGGTGTAAGTGTCCGACTGCGCCGCTTCGTAAAAGTGCGGTGCCTGTGAACTTTTGCCCGCCCTTGGCGCACAGATGTAAACGAAGCCATTAGCCAGTCGCCGATGGCAGTGCCACTGACCGAGGAGCTGCATATGACCGATCATCACACTTATAAGAAGATCGACCTTGTGGGGTCGTCGACCATCAGCATCGACGATGCTATCAAGAACGCCATTGCTGAAGCGGCCAAGACGGTGCGGCATCTTGAATGGTTCGAAGTGACCGAAACACGCGGTCATATTGAAGACGGGCAGGTGAAGCACTTCCAGGTCACCCTGAAAGTCGGCTTCAGAATTGGCGATAGCTGATCGTTGGCGGTCGCTACACTTCTTTAAAGCTGCTGGCGGTTTCGCCGACTTTGTTCCAATCGAATCAAGGACCGTGAACGATGAAAAAAGTCTTGTTGGCTACCCTGATGTTCAGCTTTGCCGGTGGCGCCTTTGCCGCAGGCAAATCATGCGACGACCTCAAAAGCGAGATCGACGCCAAAATCCAGGCCAAGGGCGCCTCGGGTTATTCGCTGGAAGTCGTGAATAAAGGCGGCACGGCGAATGGCAAGGTGGTTGGTACTTGTGAAGGTGGGACGAAGGAAATCGTCTACAAGCGCTGACCAGCAAAGCCAATGCCCGCCCGGCGCGGGCAATGGCAGCCCGCTTAGCCGTGCATCAACTGCGCGAGCAGTTCATAGGAATGAACGCGGTCGCTGTGCTCGTACAGGTCGCAGGTGAAGATCAACTCATCTACCTGGGTTTGCGCTAGTAGCACTTCGAGCTTTGCGCGGATCTTTTGCGGGCTTCCCACCATGGCCATGGCCAGGAAACTTCCCACCGCTTCTTTCTCGTGCGGCAACCATAAGCCCTGCATGGTTTCGACAGGGGGCTGAAGCACTAGGCTCTGCCCACGAATCAGGTTCAGGATGCGCTGGTAGACCGATGTCGCCAGGTAGTCCGCGCGCTCGTCGGTGTCGGCTGCAACCAGCGGAATACCCAGCATCACGTAGGGCTTGTCGAGAAACACGGAGGGCGTGAAGTGATCCCGGTAGATGCGAATCGCCTCATGCATCATCCGAGGGGCAAAGTGCGAGGCAAAGGCATAGGGCAGGCCACGCATGCCGGCCAACTGCGCGCTGAACAGGCTGGAGCCTAGCAGCCACACCGGTACCTGCGTGCCGCTGCCCGGCACGGCGATCACCCGCTGTTCTGGCGTACGTTCGCCCAGGTACCCCAGCAGTTCCTCCACATCTTGAGGAAAGTCATCGGCACTGCCGCTGCGCTCGCGACGCAGCGCCCGGGCGGTCAGTTGATCCGAACCGGGCGCGCGCCCCAGCCCCAGATCGATGCGGCCCGGATAGAGGCTTTCCAGCGTGCCGAACTGTTCAGCGATTACCAATGGGGCATGGTTAGGCAGCATCACGCCGCCCGAACCTATGCGGATGGTCGAGGTACCGCCGGCCAGGTAGCCCAGCAACACCGCGGTCGCCGAGCTGGCGATGCCGTCCATGTTGTGGTGCTCGGCGACCCAGAAGCGGTTGAAACCCGCACGTTCGAGATGTTGAGCCAGGTCCAGCGAATTGCGTAGCGCCTGGGCCGGCCCCGTTTCCTTGCGAACAGGTACCAGGTCCAGCGCGGAATATTTAACGTCGGATAACGATTTCATAAGCACTCCAGAAAGAGACACCCCCGCGCCTTTTTTCTCTGCTTTCACATTGAACGCTTTGATCCGCTTTCGCAAATATGTGCTGAACTTGCTCAGGCGCTCCCCCCTCTGAAAAACCAGACGTTCCAACAATGAGGAAGCATGTGATGATCAAGAAAGCATCCGCGGTCTGGAAAGGCGACCTGAAGAACGGTATTGGCGAGATTTCTACCGAAACCAACGTGCTCAAAAGTGCACCTTACGGCTTCAAGGCTCGTTTCGAAGGCGGCAAGGGCACCAATCCGGAAGAGCTGATCGGCGCGGCACATGCCGGCTGTTTCTCTATGGCGTTGTCGATGATCCTGGGCGAGGCGAACCTGACTGCCGAAGAGATACGTACCGAGGCCCAAGTCACGCTGGACAAACAGGCCGACGGCTTTGCCATTACCAAGATCCATTTGGTCCTCAAGGCGAAGATCCCCGGCGCCAGCGAAGCGCAATTCAAAGAGTTGGCCGACAAGGCCAAGGCCGGTTGCCCGGTGTCCAAGGTGCTCAACGCTGAGATTACCCTCGATGCCTCGCTGGTTGGCTGAAGTGCGTAGGCCGGGCAAGCCAGCTCGGGCCTTGGTAGCCGGGGCGTTCGCCCTGGCCGCCGCCACGGTGAGCGCTGCGCCGAAGGACTGCGCCGAACTCAAGGCCGAAATCGAGGCCAAGATCCAGGCGCAGGGCGTGGTGGCCTACACTTTGGAGGTTGTGCCGGCCGCGGAAGCGAACGACCCGAACATGGTCGTGGGCAGTTGTGAATATGGCACCCGCAAGATTGTTTACCAAAAGAACGACACCTAAGCGCTCGGCTGCGAATAAGCCTTTAGGCATCAGGGTTCGCCCCACTTGTGAAGGCTATTCACAGGCACACGAGTTCGAGTTCAACCTCCCTTGGCTTCAAAACAAGCAATTCACCTGGCGCTCCGTAGCTACCGTATTGCCGTGGGCGTCGTACAGGAACGCAAAGGTCTGTAGCCCAAGGTTGCGAGCCTCGAAACGATAGCGTTGGCCCGCTTCGAAGTTGTTGTAGCGCAGGGTGATATAGCACAGGCGCTCGTAGGGCTGCGCCATGATGGCAAGCACCGCCTGAGCCACGTCATAGTCGTAGCGCACGAGCAGCTCATGGCTCCCTGGCGGGAACTGGAAATAACGACCATCGTCCAGGTGCTGGCCGTCCAGCCGTTCGGCCATTACCAGCTTGCCGGTGCGGGTAAACATCTCGACCCAGGCTTGTTGCGGGTCGGGCGGCGGCACCGGCGTAGTGGTGCAAGCGGTGAGTAGCGCTGCGAGAGGCAGCAGGGCGTAACGGTGCATGATGGTTTACCTCAAAGAGGCCTCAAGCATACCCCGCATTCTCCCTTCAAGCGCGCTGGCAACCGGCAGGTTGCGCACGCCCCACTAGCCGGCGCTGTTGATCGTATAGCTTGGCCCATGGGGTAAAGCCCAAGCTGCCCGCTTCGAGTTGGTAGCGCTCGCCGGCGTTGAAGTTGGCGTATTTGATGTTGAGCTGGCAATCACGCGACAGTGGCGCCGCTTCGGGCCCAATGTTGCCTGGCGCAACAGTGAACAGGTAGCGCACGGTCAGCTCATGGCTGCCAGGTTGCACTTCGAAATAGCGGTGGTCGTCCCAAGCCTGGGCATCGACCTGTTGAGCGCGCAGGGCGTTCTCTTCTGGCACCTGTAAGTCGACCCAGGCTTGGTTCGGGTCTGGCTTGGGCAAACCCATGCAGCCGATGAGGGTCAGCAGGGCGCCGAGCAGTAATATTTCACGCATGGAGGGCTCCAGGCAGGCATGATTAGGCGCATGTTCGAATTTTTTGTCAGGCGTTCACGCCACCGCCCACTCGACCGTTTTTGCAGAGGGTTGGTTCCCTTACTGGGTATTTTCCTGCTCAACGGTTGCGCCACCGTGGACTATTACCAGCAACTGGCCAGCGGCCAATGGTCGCTGTTGCGCGCGCGTGAGCCAGTGGAGAAGGTCATCGCCGACCCCACACGTGCCCCGACGTTACGCAGCCGCTTGGCTGAGGCCGAGCAGGCGCGCACGTTTGCCAGTGAACGGCTTGGCCTGCCGAACAACCGTAGCTACCGCCTGTACGCGGACATCCACCGACCGTTCGTGGTGTGGAATGTGTTCGCTACCGCGGAGTTCTCGCTCGACCCTGTCCAGTATTGCTTCCCCATTGCCGGCTGCGTGGCGTATCGCGGCTATTACCAGCAAGGCCGGGCCCGTGGTGCCGCGGCGTTGCTCCGCCAGCAGGGCCTGGACGTTTACATGGGTGGGGTGGAGGCTTACTCGACGCTAGGCTGGTTCGATGACCCTATCGTCAGCTCGATGATGGGATGGGGTAGCGAACGCCTCGCCACGCTGATCTTCCATGAGCTGGCCCACCAGCGGTTCTACCTGCCGGGCGACACGCCGTTCAACGAGTCCTTCGCGACCTTCGTCGAGCAGGAGGGTACCCGCCAGTGGCGTGCAGCACGCGGCCTGCCCGCCGAAACCGATGACCAGAATGCTCGTAGGGACGCCTTCGTTCGCTTGGTGCTGGACCTGCGCAAGCGCCTTGAGACGCTTTATAGCCAGCCGTTGGCACCTGATGCGATGCGCGTGGCCAAACAAGCGGAGATCGATCGGCTGCGGCGGGAGTACCGTCAACTGCGCGACAGCCAATGGGGCGGCAGAGGCGCATACGACGCTTGGGTAGAGGCGCCTATCAACAATGCCAAGTTGCTGCCGTTTGGTTTGTATGACCAGTGGGTGCCGGCATTCGCTGTCTTGTACCGGCAGGCTGGGGGAGATTGGCCTGCCTTCTACCGGGCGGTGCGTACGTTGGGCGCGCTTCCTGCGCCACAGCGGCAGCAGGCGTTAGAGGCGTTGCTCGCTAAAAGCCAGGTGTAGTTGTTCAAGCGTGGCGAAGTGGAACGCCGGCGCTTCGGCGCTGAGCTCCTCGAAACTGCCGAAGCCGTAACCCACGGCAACGGCGGCCAGGCCATTACGGTGAGCGCCGATGAGGTCGTGTTTACGGTCACCGATCATCAGCGTTTGTGTGCGGTCCAGCTGTTCGGCTTCGAGCAGGTGGGCGATCAGCTCGACCTTGTTGGTGCGAGTGCCGTCGAATTCGCTGCCATAAATCACCTTGAAGTGCCGGTCAAAGCCGAAGTGTCGGGCGATCTCCCGGGCAAACTCCCAGGGTTTGGACGTAGCTACGAACAAGTCCCGGCCTTGGGCGCGCAGGGTGTCTAGCAGTTCGATCACCCCTTCGAATACTTCGTTTTCATACAGGCCGGTCACCTTGAAGCGTTCCCTGTAGTGATTGACCGCTTCCCAGGCACGGGTTTCGTCGAACCCATAGAACTGCATGAAGGCTTCGAGCAAGGGTGGGCCGATGAAGTGCTCCAGCGTGCGCAGGTCGGGCTCATCGATGCCCATTTTGGCCAGTGCATACTGGATGGAACGGGTGATCCCTTCGCGAGGGTCGGTGAGGGTGCCGTCAAGGTCGAAGAGAATGGTCTGGTAGCGCATGGAGGTACTCAAGAGGTAAGGCCATCAAAGCCTTCGGCCAGGTGCAGGTCTTTCAGCTTGACGTAGTTGCCGGCGGTGTAACTGAAAAACCCCCGCTCCTTATCGGTCAACGGCCGTATTTGTTTCACTGGGCTGCCAACATACAAGAAGCCGCTTTGAAGCACCTTGCCCGGCGGCACCAAGCTGCCGGCCCCGATGATTACATCGTCTTCCACCACAGCGCCGTCCATTACCGTGCTGCCCATGCCTACCAGAATCCGGCTGCCCAACGTGCACCCATGAAGCATGACCTTGTGACCGATAGTCACCTCGTCGCCGATCAGCAGCGGGAAGCCCTCCTCGTTGTAAGGCCCTGCATGGGTGATATGCAGCACGCTGCCATCTTGGACGCTGGTGCGGTTGCCGATCCGAATGCGGTGCATATCGCCGCGAATCACGGTCAAAGGCCAAACAGAGCTGTCTTCGCCAATATGCACGTCGCCAATGACCACCGCGCTGGCATCGACAAAGGCGCGTGGGCCTACAACCGGGCTGACCCCGGCGAAAGTGCGAATCACGATAGTCTCCTTCTGTAGGGGCAATAGTGGCCGCCGTTGCTGCGCGGGCCCATGATTGTAATTAAGATGACCGGTGTTTCTTCTTCAGCCAAGGTGTGTGACCGTGACCGAGACCAATCCGCTGCTCCAGCCTTACGACCTGCCGCCCTTTTCGGCCATTCGCCCTGAGCATGTGCAGCCGGCGATCGAGCGTATTCTCGCGGATAACCGTGCCGCGGTCAGCGCGATTCTAGAACGCCAGGGCAACGAGCCGAGCTGGGAAGGGCTGGTGCTGGCCATGGACGAGCTCAACGACCGCCTTGGCGCGGCCTGGAGCCCGGTCAGCCATCTCAACGCCGTCTGCAACAGCCCGGAACTACGCCAGGCCTATGAAGCGTGCCTGCCTGCGCTGAGCGCCTACTCCACCGAGCTGGGCCAGAATCGCCAATTGTTCGAAGCCTTCCAGGCATTGGCCAATAGCCCGGCCAGTGGCGCCTTCGACGTTGCCCAGAAGACCATCATCGAGCACTCGCTGCGTGATTTCCGCTTGTCTGGTATCGACCTGCCGGCGGATCAGCAAAAGCGTTATGCCGAAGTGCAAAGCAAGCTGTCGGAGCTTGGCAGCAAGTTCTCCAACCAGCTGCTCGACGCTACCCAGGCGTGGACCAAGCACGTTACCGACGAAGGCGCCCTGGCCGGGCTGACCGATTCGGCGCGGGCCCAGATGGCTGCCGCGGCGCAGGCCAAAGGCTTGGAAGGCTGGTTGATCACCTTGGAATTCCCCAGCTACTACGCGGTAATGACCTACGCCCAGGACCGCGCCCTGCGCGAGGAAGTGTACGTGGCCTATTGCACCCGGGCCTCGGAGCAAGGCCCTAATGCCGGCCAGAACGATAACGGCCCGGTGATGGAGCAGATCCTGGACCTGCGCCAGGAGTTGGCCCACCTGCTGGGCTTCGCCAACTACGCCGAGCTCAGCCTGGCGACGAAAATGGCCGAATCCAGCGACCAGGTGCTGGGGTTCCTGCGCGACCTTGCCCAGCGCAGCAAGCCGTTCGCCGAGAAAGACCTGCAACAGCTCAAGGCGTTCGCCGCCGAGCAGGGTTGCCCAGACCTACAAAGCTGGGACAGCGGCTATTACGGCGAGAAATTGCGCGAGCAGCGTTACAGCGTGTCTCAGGAAACCCTGCGCGCATACTTCCCGATCGACAAGGTGCTTAGCGGGCTGTTCGCTATCGTGCAGCGCCTGTATGGGATCGAAATCGCAGAGCTATCCGGCTTCGACAGCTGGCACCCCGACGTGCGCCTGTTCGAAATCAAAGAAAACGGCCAGCACGTGGGGCGGTTCTTCTTTGACCTGTATGCCCGGGCCAACAAGCGTGGTGGCGCCTGGATGGACGGCGCCAAGGACCGCCGGCGTACCGCCGAAGGCGCGTTGCAAAGCCCGGTCGCCAACTTGGTTTGTAACTTCACCCCGGCAGTGGCCGGCGAGCCTGCGCTGCTGACCCACGATGAAGTGACTACCCTCTTCCATGAGTTCGGCCATGGCCTGCATCACCTGCTCACCCGTATCGAGCACGCCGGTGTTTCGGGCATCAACGGCGTGGCCTGGGATGCCGTGGAACTGCCGAGCCAGTTCATGGAGAACTGGTGCTGGGAGCCCGAAGGCCTGGCGCTGATCTCCGGGCACTACAAAACAGGCGAGCCGCTGCCGCAAGACCTGCTGGAGAAAATGCTCGCCGCCAAGAACTTCCAGTCGGGGCTGATGATGGTCCGCCAGCTGGAGTTCTCGTTGTTCGACTTCGAGCTGCATGCCACCCACGGCGATGGCCGCACGGCCCTGCAGGTGCTCGAACAGATCCGCGACCAAGTGTCGGTGATGCGCCCGCCGGCCTACAACCGCTTCCCCAACAGCTTCTCGCATATTTTCGCTGGCGGTTATGCCGCAGGTTATTACAGCTACAAATGGGCCGAAGTGCTGTCGGCAGACGCGTTCTCGCGCTTCGAGGAAGACGGCGTGCTCAACCCCGACACCGGGCGGGCATTCCGCGAAGCGATCCTGGCCCGTGGCGGATCGCAGGCCCCGTTGGTGCTGTTCGTGGACTTCCGTGGTCGTGAGCCATCCATCGATGCCCTGCTGCGGCACAGTGGGCTGGTGGAAGGCGAGGCGGCGTAATGGAGGCACCAGTGAGTAAAACAACCAAGCGCTTTATCGCCGGGGCTGTCTGCCCGGCCTGCAGCGAAATGGACAAGCTCATGATGTGGAGCGAAGACGACGTTCCGCACCGTGAGTGCGTGGCCTGCGGTTATGCAGACACCCTTAACGCCCAAGGGCAATCCATTCCGAAAGAGTTGGGCACCCGCGTCAACCAAGCGCAGCCTAAGCCTGCGCAACCTAAAGTGCAGACTGTGCAGTTCTTCCCCAACCCGAAGTTGAAAAAGCCATAGCGGCAAGGCTTTGGGAGGCCTGCGGGCCGGCCTTGTAGGAACCGGCGAAGCCTGTGAACAGCGCTTCGCTCGGCCCTACCGCCCTGCATCAAACCGCTCCAGGCTGTTGCTTAGATGCAGCAGCATGGCGGCGCGGGCGGCGTCCGGGTCTTTTCGGCGTATGGCGCGGTAAATGGCCTCATGTTCGGCCTGGGCCATTTTGCCTAACTGAGTAAAGTCCTCACCCCCGCGTTCTTGGCTGTTGAGCTGGGTGCGCGGAATCAACGCCGTGCCCAAGTGGAGCAACATTTCCGGAAAGCAGTTATTGCCTGTGGCTTGGGCGATCAGCAGATGGAACTTGCGGTCCGCTGCAACGCAATCGTCATTGTTAGCCAGTAGCCGGCCGTATTCGTCCAGTGCCTCCCGCATTTGTGTCAGCTGGGTGTCGCTACGGCGCCCGGCGGCCAGTGCCGCGGCTTGGGTTTCCAGCCCCATGCGCAACTCCAGCACGCTGCGCACATTGGTCAGGGTGGCCACGTTCAGGCGCAGCCCGCCATGCCCCTGCCGCTCAACAACGAAGGTGCCCACGCCATGGCGGGTTTCCACTAGCCCCGCCGCCTGCAATTTGGACAGGGCCTCGCGGACCACCGTGCGGCTGACCCCATGTTCACTGACGATGACGGTTTCCGGCGGCAGCTTCTGCCCGGTCGCATAGTCTCCGCGCAGAATGCGCTGGGTCAGCTCATTGACCAAATCGTGGGCCAGGTTTGGCGTGCGTCGCCGTGCCAGAGGGTCGCTTTCCATGGGCCATGTTCCACCTGCCAGGTAAGCGCGCATCTTAGCACTGAGATTCTCGAAAAGGCCGCTAGTTGTATGACAACGATAACTAATAAAGTGATATGAGAGGGAAATGTCTCGATAACTCACCGTAAAGACAGGCAGTGGATTGTCGGCTTAAATCTTTAAGTTGTATGATGACTGTTGAGGAGGACGTGCCTGCACGGTGGTGCCATACCTCCTGGACCCCTAATCGTCTCGACAAGGACCATAACAATGAACGATTTTTCCAGCGCGGCCGGCCAGGCCCCAGTCGTCACTGAACTGCAGGTCATTCCCGTGGCCGGTCACGACAGCATGTTGCTCAACCTGAGCGGCGCCCACGGCCCCTTTTTCACCCGCAACATTGTGATCCTGAAGGACAACGCTGGGCATATCGGAGTGGGGGAAGTACCCGGAGGCGAGCGCATACGCGAAACCCTGGAGGATGCTCGGAGCCTGGTGGTCGGCCAGCCGATTGGTCAGTATCAGCAGACGCTCAACCGCATGCGTGAGGCGTTCGCCGCGCGTGACAGTGCGGGCCGTGGCCTGCAGACCTTCGACCTTCGCATCACCATCCATGCGGTAACTGCCATCGAAGCCGCCCTACTGGACCTGCTCGGGCAATTTCTCGAAGTGCCGGTGGCGGCGTTGCTTGGCGAAGGCCAGCAGCGCGACGCAGTGAAGATGCTGGGTTACCTGTTCTACATCGGCGACCGCCACCGGACCGACCTAGGCTACCGCCGCGAGGGCGAAGGCGACGACTGGTTCCGGCTGCGCAATGAGCCCGCGCTCACTCCAGAGGCCGTGGTGCGTTTGGCCGAAGCGGCCAAGGCTCGCTATGGCTTCAATGACTTCAAGCTCAAGGGCGGCGTACTGCGCGGCGATGAAGAAATCGAAGCGGTAACGGCGCTTGCCGAGCGCTTTCCTCAGGCACGCATCACCCTGGACCCCAACGGCGCGTGGTCGCTCAAAGAAGCGATCCGCCTGTGCCGGGATCAGCATCAGGTACTGGCCTACGCTGAGGACCCCTGCGGGGCCGAGGACGGTTATTCCGGGCGCGAGGTAATGGCTGAATTCCGCCGCGCTACCGGGCTGCCGACTGCCACGAACATGATTGCCACTGACTGGCGGCAGATGGGGCACGCCATCCAGGCGCAAGCAGTGGACATCCCCCTGGCAGATCCGCACTTCTGGACGATGCAAGGCTCGGTTCGGGTCGCCCAGATGTGCAACGACTGGGGCCTGACCTGGGGCTCCCACTCCAACAACCACTTCGATATCTCCTTGGCAATGTTCACCCAGGTGGCCGCCGCGGCGCCGGGCCAGATCACCGCCATCGATACTCACTGGATCTGGCAAGACGGCCAACGGCTTACGCGCGAGCCGCTGAAGATCGTCGAGGGCCATGTGCAGGTGCCAAAAAAACCGGGGCTGGGGGTCGAGATCGATATGGGCGCTGTCGCGCGCGCGCATGAGTTGTACAAAGGCATGGGTTTGGGGGCACGGGACGATGCCGTAGCGATGCAGTATCTGATCCCGAACTGGCGCTTCGATAACAAGCGGCCATGCCTGGTGCGTTGAACCGACGGAGGGAAAACCAGGGCGTGGTGGAGGTGTTTATACTGTGTGCATATACAGTATGGAGGCCTCCATGTTACCTAGAGCTCCCCAGCGTGGCCGGGGCACGGTCAGCAACCCGGACAACCGCTTCCATGGGCGTCATTCAGCGGCGGAGGATGACGGTTGGTATCAGGAAATGCCGCCTAGCGTGCATACCGAAGTGCGGATCGAAGCCGCCAAAACCATCATTGCCCGCAACACCTCACCGGATATTCCGTTTGATCGCTCCATCAACCCGTACCGGGGTTGTGAGCACGGCTGCATCTACTGCTTTGCCAGGCCAACCCATGCCTATTGGGACATGTCCCCTGGGCTGGACTTCGAAACCCGGCTGATCGCCAAGACCAACGCCGCACAGCGCCTGGAAGAAGCGCTAAGCAAGCCGGGGTACCGCTGCGCGCCCATCGCCTTGGGCGCCAATACCGACCCCTACCAGCCCATCGAACAGCAATACCGCATCACCCGGCAGCTGCTCGAAACACTGCTGCGCTACCGCCATCCGGTCACCATCACCACCAAAGGCGCCATGGTATTGCGCGACCTGGATGTGCTGCAGGAGTTGGCGAGCCAGCAACTGGTGCGGGTAATGATCAGCCTGACCACGCTGGACGACGAGCTCAAGCGCACCCTTGAACCGCGCGCGGCGGCGCCTAAGGCACGGCTGCGGGCTATTCGCGTGCTGGCCGAGGCCGGCGTGCCAGTCGGGGCGATTTGCGCGCCGGTGATTCCGATGATCAACGACCACGAAATCGAGGCGTTGGTACAAGCAGCCAGCGACGCCGGGGCGCGTAGTGCTCACTACATATTGCTGCGCCTGCCGCTGGAGGTCGCACCGCTGTTCGAGGAATGGCTGGCTGACCATTATCCGCAACGCGCCACCCATGTGCTGAGCCTCATACGGCAAAGCCGTGGCGGGGAACTGTACGATTCACGCTTTGGTGAGCGGATGAAGGGGGAAGGCGTTTTTGCCCAGCTGATTGCCCGGCGCTTCCATGCGGCGGTCAAGCGGGCCGGGCTGGCGGGCCGCGAGCGCGACGCCTTGGATTGCTCGCGTTTCTGCCCGCCTGGCCGGCAGATGGCGCTGCTGTAACACACCGTCAAACGCCCTTCAGGTAGCCGGTTGTCGCGGCGCGGCTTGCGGCGCCGAGGCGCTCAGCGCTAACAGCCGGACGTCGGCAAGCAGCGGTGTTGCCGGCGAGCCATGCCAGCACTTCAGCTTTAATTAAGGGGCAGACCATAGTTTAAGAATTGTCTTATCCGGTCACAGTTTCCCTAACACGCGAGTTAAAGCTTTCGGTGTAGGATTTTTCACCCGACCTTGTGGGACTTTCCTACCGTCAAGAGGATCAAGCATGACTTCCAAGGATCAACCTCTCCCAGACCCGTCCACCGGGGCCGAAAGCGCGGACGAGGCGCTCAAGCACATTGTTGATGGCTTTCGTCACTTCCATCAGGAAGTCTTCCCACAGCAACAAGCGTTGTTCAAGAAGCTGGCGACTGCCCAGCGGCCGCGCGCGATGATCATCACCTGTGCCGATTCGCGCATCGTGCCGGAATTGATCACCAACAGTTCTCCGGGCGACCTGTTCGTGACCCGCAACGTAGGCAACGTGGTTCCGCCCTATGGGCAAATGAACGGCGGCGTGTCCACTGCCTTGGAATACGCGGTGATGGCCCTGGGCGTACAGCACGTCATCGTCTGTGGCCACTCGGACTGCGGCGCCATGCGGGCAGTGCTCAACCCGGACAGCCTGGAGCGCATGCCGACGGTCAAGGCCTGGCTGCGCCATGCCGAAGTGGCCAAGACTGTGGTGCACGAGAATTGCAGTTGCGGCACCGAAGCCGAAACCATGGCCGTGCTCACCGAAGAAAACGTAATTGCCCAGCTGCAGCACTTGCGCACCCATCCCTCCGTGGCTGCTCGCCTGGCCAGCGGCCAGTTGTTCATACATGGCTGGGTATACAACATTGAAACCAGCGAGATAAAAGCCTACGACGCCGAGCAGGATCGCTTTCTGCCTCTGGACGGGCCTTACCCAACGCCAAGCGCAACCCCGAAAGGCCGGTTTTGAACACCGGGCAGTAATCACTAGAAGGCCAACGCGGGCTGCGCTCAAGCGCGGCTCGGGCCGTTTCCGCTCCGATAAAAACAATTAAACGGGTGCACGCCTGCGCACTCTGGAGGTGGCGTTCGGCTGCCTGTCAGGTAAAGGCGCGGCTGCGCCTATGGCAACGGTTCAGCCGCGGCCTGATGAACTTCAGGAGAGCGACGTGAATATTTCGCAGATAAAAGCGGCGTTGCCGCGCGAGTTGATGGCTTCGGTGGTGGTGTTTCTGGTCGCGTTGCCCTTGTGCATGGGCATTGCCATCGCTTCCGGGGTACCTCCCGCCAAGGGTTTGGTAACAGGCATCATTGGCGGCCTAGTGGTGGGTTTTCTAGCCGGCTCGCCGCTGCAGGTCAGTGGTCCGGCGGCTGGCTTGGCGGTGTTGGTATTCGAATTGGTGCGCCAGCATGGCCTGGCTATGCTCGGCCCCATTCTGCTGCTGGCCGGTGCGTTGCAATTCATCGCTGGGCGCTTTCGCCTCGGTTGTTGGTTCCGGGTAACTGCGCCGGCAGTGGTGTACGGCATGTTGGCCGGCATCGGGGTGCTGATCGTGCTATCGCAGATACACGTGATGCTTGACCAGGCGCCGCAACCTTCGGGCATGAGCAACCTGTTGGAGTTTCCCGGCGCGGTGAGTGAGGCGCTGCCGCTACTGGGCGGCGGCCTTGGCTGGCAGGCGGGCCTGCTCGGGGTGCTCACCATGGCCGTCATGTGGGGCTGGGAGAAGCTACGTCCGGCCCGGTTGCGGTTCGTGCCCGGCGCCTTGTTGGGCGTCAGCGCCGCTACCTTGCTCAGCCTGCTGCTGCCGCTACAGGTCAAGCGGGTGCAAGTGCCGGCCGACCTTACGCAAGCCATCGACTGGCTCAAGCCCGCGGACCTGCTGGCCTTCGCGGACCCTGCCCTGCTGGTCGCGGCGGTCGCCCTGGCGTTTATCGCCAGTGCCGAAACGCTGTTGTCGGCGGCGGCAGTCGACCGCATGCACAGCGGCGTCCGCTCGGATTTCGACCGCGAGCTCTCGGCGCAAGGTATCGGAAACATGTTGTGCGGGGTGCTAGGTGCTTTGCCAATGACTGGGGTGATCGTGCGTAGCTCGGCCAACGTCCAGGCCGGTGCGCAAACCCGCATGTCGGCGATACTCCACGGCGCCTGGCTGTTGGCCTTCGTGGTGTTGCTGTCGAGCGTGCTGCAACGCATTCCAGTGGCGAGCCTGGCGGGCGTATTGGTGTTCACGGGTATCAAGCTGGTTGATTTCAAGGCATTTCGCGGCCTTGGCCGCTATGGGCGCATGCCGATGTTCACCTATGCGGCGACCGCACTGGCGATCGTTTTCACCGACCTGCTGACCGGCGTATTGCTGGGCTTTGCCTTGACCCTGCTTAAGCTGGCGCTGAAAGCGGCGCGGCTGAAGATCGCCCTGGTGCCAGTGGGGGAGCGTCGGCTGGAGCTAAGGCTTACGGGCGCTGCGACTTTTCTCAAGGTTCCAGCCCTGACCAAGGCCCTCGCCAAGATCCCCCCTGGCAGCGAAGTGCATGTGCCGCTCAATGGCTTGAGTTATATCGATCACGCTTGCCTGGAGCTACTTGAAGACTGGGGTCGCGCCAACCAGGCCAGCGGTTCACAGCTGATCATCGAGCGCCGTGGCCTCAAGCGCCGTACCGAAGGCCGCCTGCGCACAACGAGCGGCCTGGGCGCTGGTTAAGCGATATTGATCTCGATCCCCAATTGCCGGGACAGGCACGGCCAGCGCTTCCAGGCCGCACCTGTTTCCGGGCTGGTGAGCCGGTCCTTGTAGGCCTGCACGGTTTCCTGCTCGAAGGCTTCTTCGTTTAGCAACTGGTCTATAGAGTGATGCACCACTTCGTCCAGCTCGTTGGCGAACGGCTCGCCAATCAGGTTATGGGCAATAAGGTTGGCCACAGTGGTGTCCAGCGGGATCAGTGGCTGGGAAAAGTGGCGGATATACAGGTCGTTGACTTCTTCTACCAGGCGGTGCGCCAGGTACGCTTCATCCAGCAGGCTGTCCAGGCCCTCGTGCCCAGCCATGATCTTCGGCGGCTGGATAAAGTATTCCAGGGCGATATTGAGCACCGGCTGGATCTGTGCGCCGATGCCGGCATCGATGGCGACCTGTGCGGCGGCGTCGATAAGGTCCGGCACTTGCTCGATATAGGCATCGACGAAGCGGTGCAGAATGGCCTCCGCTTCGGCCTGTGCCCCACTCAGGGTTATGGAGCGGTGCAATTCGCTCAGCCGCCCATTGAGAAGCCCAGCCAGTTGCCCGGTTTGCGCCTCGTGTGCGTTGGCACGGTCTATCAGCTCGCGCAATGCGGCGGTATTCATGTTCACTCCGGCTAATACGTTCACGCAAAGCCCCTAAGATAGTTGGCCCTCGAGGGGCGAACAGATGAAATTCTCATAACTACGGCAGCGTTATTTCGTTGAGTTCTGGATGGGAAGTTCGGCGGATGTTCCAAGCGGATGGCATAGCCGGCCCGAGCTTTAAGCGTAGCCCTTTTCCCCCAAGGCAAGATCGCCGTACCCTGTGCAGCCGCCAGCAAGAGTTCGTGTCATGACCCGTATCGAGAAAATCGCCGCAGCCTGTATCGTCGTCGCGGCCCTTGGGGTGGGCTGGATGATCGAAACCAAGCTCAGTGGTAGCGATCTCGATGGCAGCGCAGAGCTGCTCGAGGCCGGGATCGTGCTGTTACAGCAAGGCCGCCCGATGCCCAGGCTGAGCATGACCAACCAGGACGGCCAGGCCGTCATCATGAACGAGCTCAAAGGTGGCTGGAGCCTGCTGTTCTTTGGCTATACCTTTTGCCCGGACATCTGCCCGACCACCCTGGCGCAGTTGCGCGAAATTCAACGCAAGCTTGCGCCAGCCGACGCGAAGCGTTTGCAGGTGTATTTCGTGAGCGTCGACCCGCACCGGGATACAGCCGCGCAGTTGAAAAGCTACCTGGGCTATTTCGACAAAGCCTTCAAAGGCCTCACGGCGCCTGAGGCGGTGCTGCTGGAGTTTTCCACGGCCACTGGCATTCCCTACCTGCCGCCTGATACCAGCCAGCCCAACTACACCGTGCAGCACAGCGGTAACCTGGCGCTGGTTGGCCCGGACGGGCAGCTGCGCGGGTTCATCCGCGCGCCTTTCGATACTGCCATGCTGCTGCGGCGGCTGCCGGGCTTGCTGGAGCGGGACTAGCGGCTCAAAAAGCTGGCACTACCGCGCCCTTGTACTTCTCCTGAATGAACTGCTTGAGCTCAGGGCTGTGCAGTGCTGCGGCGAGCTTCTGCATGGCAGGCGAGTCTTTGTTGTCGGGCCGGGCTACCAGAATGTTCACGTAAGGCGAGTCGTTGCCTTCGATCACCAAGGCGTCGTGCGCCGGGTCGAGCTTGGCTTCCAGCGCATAGTTAGTGTTGATCAGGGCAAGGTCGACCTGGGTCAGCACGCGTGGCAGGGTCGCCGCTTCTAGCTCACGGAACTTCAGGTCCTTCGGGTTCTCGATGATGTCCTTGGGGCTGGCGAGGATGTCCCGGGGGTTTTTCAGCTTGATCAGCCCCGCCCCTTGCAGCAGCAGCAATGCACGGCCGCCGTTGGTGGCGTCGTTGGGAATGACCACGTTGGCGCCGCCGGGCAGCTCATCGAGCTTTTTATACTTGCTGGAGTACGCGCCCAAGGGCTCCAGGTGCACGCCAGTTACCGCGACCAGGTCCGTGCCTTTGCCGTTGTTGAACTCGGTGAGGTAGGGCTGGTGCTGGAAGAAGTTGGCGTCGAGGCGCTTTTGCGCCACTTGAAGGTTCGGCTGGATGTAATCAGTGAATACTTTCACGTCCAGGTCCACACCCTCTGCCGCCAGGGCCGGTTTGACGAACTCGAGGATTTCAGCGTGAGGCACCGCGGTGGCGGCGACCGTGAGGGTTTCGTTGGCCTGGGCGGTCAAGGTGAAAAAGGCGGCAACGGCCACCAGCAGGTGTTTCATGGGCAAGGCTCCTGTAGGCCGCCGGGTTGACGGCGGCCTGGCTGCTTATTTACGAGAGAAATGGATAACCAGGCGGTCGCCGATGCTTTGCAGCACCTGCACCAGCACCAGCAGCAAAATAACGGTCACGACCATGACGTCGGTCTGGAAACGCTGGTAGCCGAAGCGGATCGCCAGGTCCCCTAACCCGCCCGCGCCTACCACACCGGCCATGGCGGTGTAGGACACCAGGGTAATCGCCGTCACGGTGATAGCGGCGAAAATCCCCGGCCGCGCTTCCGGCAGCAGCGCGTTGAGGATGATCTGCCGAGTGGTGGCCCCCATGGACTGAGTGGCTTCGATAATGCCGCGGTCGACTTCCCGCAGGGCGGTTTCCACCAGCCGCGCGAAGAACGGGGTAGCGCCCACCACCAGCGGCGGAATCGCGCCTGGAACGCCCAGCGAGGTGCCGGTGATCAGCACCGTGAACGGGATCATTACGATCAGCAGGATGATGAATGGCAAAGAGCGCAGCACGTTGACCATGAACGACAACAGCGCATACACCCGCCGCTCTTCGAACAATTGGCGTGGCCCACACAGGAACAGCAACACGCCCAGCGGCAGGCCCAGCAGCACCGTGAACAGCAGCGACCCACCGAGCATCAGCAGGGTGTCGACGGTAGCCAGCCAGATTTCAACCCAGTCGATATTGGCAAAGAATTCCATCAGCGCAGTACCTCCATATGAACGTCCGCCTGCGTGAAGCGAGCGAAGGCCGCGTCCAGGTCGCCGCCGGTGATGGCGAGGGTCAGTTGCCCATAGGGGGCATCCTTGATGCGGTCGATGCGGCCGGCCAGGATGCTGTAATCCACGCCAGTCTCCCGCGCTACGGTCCCCAGCAGCGGCGCATAGGTGGCCTCCCCCTGGAACGTCAGGCGTACGATGCGCCCCGGCACATGGGCGAAGTCATCGCGTTGTTCCGCTTCATCGACCTGCTCGTCTTCCTGCACGAAGCGCTTGGTGGTGGGGTGGCTGGGGTGCAGGAACACCTCGGCGACCGGCCCCTGCTCGACGATACGGCCGGCATCCATGACCGCGACCTGGTCGCACACCCGGCGGATCACGTCCATCTCGTGGGTGATGAGCACGATGGTCAGGTTGAGCTCGCGGTTGATTTCCGCCAGCAGGCGCAGCACAGACGCCGTGGTTTGCGGGTCCAGGGCGCTGGTGGCTTCGTCGCACAGCAGAATCTTTGGCTGGGTTGCCAGGGCACGGGCGATGCCGACCCGCTGCTTTTGGCCGCCGGACAGCTGCGCGGGGTATTTGCGCGCATGTTCGCTCAAGCCAACCCGTGCCAGCAGGCTCGCCACCCGGGCGTCGATCTCGGCGGCGGGCAGTTCGCCCGCCAGGCGCAAGGGCAAGGCGACGTTATCGGCTACGGTCTTCGAGGCCAGCAGGTTGAAGTGCTGGAAGATCATACCTACCTGCTGGCGCAGCCGGCGAAGGCGATCCGGGCCGAAGGCGGTGACGTCTTCGCCATCAATGAAGATTTTTCCGCCGCTGGGCTGCTCCAGCCGGTTGATAAGCCGCAGAAGGGTACTTTTACCCGCGCCAGAATGGCCGACCAGGCCGAACACCTGGCCTGCGGGAATCACCAGCCGGGTGGGATGCAAGGCAGGAATGTCCTTGCCTGCTACCCGGTAGGTCTTGTGGGCGTCTTGAAACTCGATCACGGGTCACCTGCGTGCCACGCACCTGAGGGCGCGTATGGAGGGCGGTTGGCCAAAACCGCGCATTTTAGCCTGAGCGCAGCCGTAGCTTCAGCATTTCTTTCATATCCGGCACCGGCGCAGTGTGTCGTGCTTGAAACGAAATTAACGGAACGGGGTTGCCGTGGCCCGGTCACTAACAAAGCACCGCGAAACACGCCAGGCCATTAGGCCAACACGAGCCCTCAAGGGGCCGCAGCCATCGAGGAGTGAGCCACATGACAGCCGACACCGGAAAGCCCAGCGAACTAGCAGGCACCGACGCCCCCGACCGCGCCAACACCAACGATAAGCTTGAGGCCCTAGAGACGTTCCGTTCGGACGCCACCGGAGAAGCGCTTCGGACCAATCAAGGGCTGAAGATCAGCGACAACCAGAACACTTTGAAAGTCGGCCAGCGAGGCCCTTCGCTGCTCGAAGATTTCATCATGCGGGAGAAGATCACCCACTTCGACCACGAGCGCATTCCCGAGCGCATCGTGCATGCCCGCGGCACTGCGGCGCACGGGTACTTCCAGAGTTACGAGTGCCACTCGGCGCTGACCAAGGCGGCCTTCCTGCAGGACCCCGGCAAGCAAACGCCGGTGTTCGTGCGTTTCTCCACCGTACAGGGCCCTCGCGGATCGGGCGATACCGTGCGTGATGTGCGCGGCTTCGCCACCAAGTTCTATACCGACGAAGGTAACTTCGACCTGGTCGGCAACAACATGCCGGTGTTCTTCATTCAAGATGCGATCAAGTTCCCAGACTTCGTTCACGCGGTGAAACCCGAGCCGCATAATGAAATCCCTACGGGCGGCTCGGCTCACGATACCTTCTGGGACTTCGTCTCGCTGGTGCCAGAATCGGCGCACATGGTCATCTGGGCCATGTCGGACCGTGCAATCCCGAAAAGCCTGCGTACCATGCAAGGTTTCGGTATCCACACCTTCCGCCTGGTCAACGCCGAAGGCAAAGGTACCTTCGTCAAGTTCCACTGGAAGCCCAAGCAGGGCGTATGCTCGCTGGTGTGGGACGAAGCGCAGAAGCTGGCCGGTAAGGACACGGACTACCACCGTCGCGATCTGTGGGAAGCCATCGAGATGGGCGACTACCCCGAGTGGGAGCTGGGCGTGCAGATCGTTCCGGAAGAAGACGAGCACAAGTTCGAATTCGACCTGCTGGACCCGACCAAGATCATCCCCGAAGAGCTGGTGCCGGTGACGCCGCTGGGCAAGCTGGTGCTCAACCGCAACCCTGACAACTTCTTCGCCGAAACCGAGCAGGTTGCCTTCTGCCCTGCCCACATCGTGCCGGGGATCGACTTCACCAACGATCCGCTGCTTCAGGGCCGGCTGTTCTCCTACACCGACACCCAGATCAGCCGCCTTGGCGGGCCGAACTTCCATGAAATCCCGATCAACCGGCCCGTGGCGCCGAACCATAACGGCCAGCGCGACGGCATGCACCGTATGACCCTGGACCGCGGCCGCGCCTCCTATGAGCCCAACTCCATCGACGGTGGCTGGCCCAAGGAGACCCCGGCCGGCCCACGCGATGGCGGCTTCGAGACGTATCAAGAGCGGGTGGATGGCTACAAGATCCGCCAGCGCAGCGATTCGTTCGCCGACCACTTCTCCCAGGCCACGCTGTTCTTCAACAGCATGAGCGAGCCTGAGAAAGAGCACATCATTGCCGCTTACAGCTTCGAGCTGGGCAAGGTCGACCGTGAATTCATCCGCGCCCGCCAGGTCAACGAGATCCTCGCCAACATCGACCTGACCCTGGCCCAGCGGGTAGCCGCCAACCTCGGCCTGCCTGCACCGACCGCGGGCACGGTGCCGGTAAAACCGTCGAGCCTGAAGCAGTCGCCAGCCCTGAGCCAGATGAACCTGCTGGTCGACAGCATCAAAGGGCGCAAGGTAGCGGTATTGGTGGCAGATGGCGTGGACGAAGGGACTGTCGCGTCGATCAAGGCCGCGCTGGAAGCCGAAGGCGCGCACGCCAAGGTGCTGGGCCCGACCTCCGCGCCGGTGAAGACCGCTGCTGGCGGTACCCTGCCGGTGGATGCATCTATGGAAGGGCTGCCGTCCATTGCCTTCGACGCCGTATGGATTCCAGGCAGCCAGCAGTCGGTCCAGGCCCTGAGCGGCAATGGGGTTGCGCTGCATTACGTGCTCGAAGCCTACAAGCACCTCAAGGCCATTGGGGTCAGCGATGACGCCAAGGACCTGCTTGACCTGCTCCGGCTCGACCAGGATGCGGGCCTGCTGGTAGGCGACGGCAAGGTGGCGGACTTCATCGCTGCGATCAAGCAGCACCGGGTGTGGGCTCGCGAGCCTAAGGCCAAGGCTGTGCCGGCCTGACCCTAGGGCTGGTAAATAAAATCCGATGCCTGTGATGGGCATCGGATTTTTTTTTGCCCTGGTTTACGTGGCTCAGAAGGCGCCATCCGTAGAGGCAGAAAGCTCAGCCAAGGCCAGGCGTTCGGCTGAGCGGGTTTCGAGGGATACCGTCGCCATCGCCAGTGCGTCGCTGCCCGCCAGAAATTGCTTAGGAGGCACCGCCATGGCCGCTAGCTGCACGATAACTGCCCCCAGCTTGGCCGGGTCGCCCTGCTGCTTGCCTTGATACGGGCGGAAGGCGTCCTCGACGGTGCCCCGGGCGGCATAGTCGTCGATAGTTTCGGTGCCATACTTGACCGATACGGGATCGAGGAACTCAGTGCGGAAAAAGCCCGGCTCGACCACAGTAGTTTTAATGCCGAAGGGTTCCAGTTCCGGCCCCAGCGATGCAGTCAGGCCCTCGATCGCATACTTGGTAGCGCAATACACCGAGGCGCCGCTAAAGCCGATCACCCCGCCCACCGATGAAATATTGATGACATGCCCTGCCCGTTGGCCGCGCATCACCGGCAGCACGGCCCGCAGCACGTGCATCAGGCCGAACACGTTCACAGCGAACTGCTGCTCGATATCCGCCGTCGGGGTTTCTTCGAAGTGGCCGAGCAGCCCGTAGCCGGCGTTGTTGACCAGCACGTCGATGCGTCCAAAGGCGCTCAGCGCCGCCTTCACCGCAGGCTTAGCCTGGGATGCTTGGGATACGTCCAGCTCGACCAGGATCAGACGATCCGCCGGCAGTGATTGAAATGCTGTGCGCAGTTGCGCCAGGTTGCGGCCCGTGGCGATTACCCGGTCGCCGGCGCCTATCGCCGAACGGACGATCTCGGCGCCAATGCCTCGGCCGGCACCCGTGACAAACCAGACTTTGCTCATGCTTTTACCTCTCGCGGTCGTTGGCCCGTTCCGGGCGCCATGGAGGGGTAAAGGGTAAGGCGACGCGCTAGGGCTGGTTTGCCTGAAACTCCGAGGCCCTAGCGCGATACTGTTGAAGGGCTGCCCCTGCACGTGAGCCGGTAGGAGATTCCATGGTTGCCCGCACGCACCACGGCTTGCCGACGACAGGCGTTACATGGCGTTGCGCTCGGTCGCGGGCGAGCCCGCTGCTACGGTGTTGGCGTTGTAGGAACTCAGGGCTTGGCTGGGCTCAGGATGATGATCGCAGGCTGCCGCCGTTCGATGCGATGGCTGAGCTTCCACTGCAGGTCGGGCGCGCGGCGGGCCACACGGGTGCGGATCAAGGTTTCGAGCCAGGGGATATCGGCCTGGCGCGGGGCTTGAACCACCACATCGCAGCGGTAGTTGACGATATCCGTGGTGATGTCGTCCAGTTGCGCCCAAAGCTGATGAAGATCACGAGTAGCCAGGGTGACTGGCGTGCTGTTCGCCGTAGGGTCGATCACATGAGCGACCGGCTTGGCTTCTGCCGCCCGCAGTGCCGCTTCGGCTTTTTCCAGCTCAGCCTTGCGCGCCTGGGCGATCGCGCCATTGACCCCGCCGGTCAGTGCCGGCGCCTTGGGCATCAGGGCACGGGCGCGAGCCAGCGCGGTGGCGGCGGCGTTGACATCACCTTTTTGCAGCACGATCTGGCTGCGCTTGAGGTAGGCCTCGGCCAACTGGCGCTGCAGGCTCTCGAGCTGCGGGTCGTTCGGCGTTTGCGCTTGCACGGCGGCCAGCTGATCTTCAGCGGTGGCCAGCTCGTTGCTGGTAATGCTCTGCTGCAGCACCTCGACGGCGCTGGGCGGTGCCGGCGGCGCTTCGACCGGCGCGCTCTGGCAACCGGCCAGCACCAGCGAAACAGCTGCGATCAGCAGACAACGAGACGTGAAAGGCTTCATTGCACCACTCTCTTTATGGGCAAAATCGAGCAAGTCTACACGCCGGACGGCCGCCGGAAAAAGCCCCACGTGGCGGGCGACCTTCAGGCGCGACGCGGCAGGCCATAACTGCACAGGAACAGCGCCGCTGCGCACACCACGATAGAGGGCCCGGCGGGGGTGTCCTTGAACCACGACATGGCCAGGCCCGCGCACACCGAGGCCACGCCAAGCACGCTGGCACCGAGCGCCATTTGTTCGGGAGAGCGCGCGTGGCGCTGCGCGGCCGCGGCCGGGATGATCAGCAATGAGGTGATCAGCAGCACGCCTACGATTTTCATCGCCACTGCAATCACGATGGCGATCAACAGCATCAACGCCAGCCGCAGAGGTGCCACCGGCAACCCCTCGACCCGGGCCAGCTCTTCGTGCACGGTGATTGCGATCAGGGGCCGCCACAGCACCAGCAGCAAACCGAGCACCACGGCACTGCCGCCGAGAATCCAGGCAAGGTCGGTTGGGCTCACCGCCAGCAGGTCGCCGAACAGGTAGCCCATGAGGTCAATGCGTACATCGCGCATAAAGCTCAGCGCCACCAGGCCCAGCGAGAGCGTGCTCGGTGCCAAGATGCCCAGCAACGTGTCCGAGGCCAGCGGCTGGCGTTGTTGCAAGGTCACCAGGATGACCGCCAGCAGCAGGCAACCGGCCGTCACTGCCAGGGTAGGGCTGACCTGCAACGCCAGGCCCAGCGCTACCCCGAGCAAAGCCGCGTGAGACAGGGTATCGCCGAAATAGGCCATGCGCCGCCAGACCACGAACGAGCCGAGCGGCCCCGCTACCAGCGCCAGCGCCAGGCCAGCGGCCAGGGCATAAACCAGAAAGTCATCCATGCTTGCACTGCGCTCCGTGCTGGTGGCCTTGGCCTTCGACCACTTCGCCGTGGAGCGTGTGGGCATGGTCATGGTGGTGGTGGTAAATCGCCAGGCCCGGTGCGTGCTCACCAAACAACTCGATATAGGCGGGATCGCCGCTCACTTGCTCGGGGTGGCCCGAGCAGCACACGTGGCGGTTCAGGCACACCACTTGGTCGGTGGTGCTCATCACCAGGTGAAGGTCGTGCGACACCATCAGCACGCCGCAACCGTGGCGGTCTCTGAGGCGGGTAATCAACCCATACAGCTCCGCCTGGCCGGCGACGTCCACACCCTGTACGGGTTCGTCCAGCACCAGCAACTGCGGTTCACGCAGCAAGGCACGAGCCAGCAGCACCCGCTGCATCTCGCCGCCGGAGATGGTTTGCACGGGTTTGTCGATCACTTGCGCGGCACCGACCTCGGCCAGCGCGGCGGCGGCGCGAGCGCGGTCTACGCCGGGCAGCAACCGCAGAAAGCGCAGCACCGAAAGCGGTAGCGTTTGTTCGACCACCAGTTTTTGCGGCATGTAGCCCACACGCAGCCGAGGCTGGCGCCATACCGAACCGCTCGTAGGCTTGAGCAGGCCGAGCACCGCGCGCACCAGGGTGGTCTTGCCAGCGCCATTGGGGCCGATGAGGGTGACGATTTCCCCAGGCCGAACCTGCAGGTCGATGCCTTCGAGGGTGGCCTGGCCGCCGAAGTTGACCGTGACCTGCTCCAGCCGAATAAGCGCGTCGTTCATCAGGTTGCCTTGCAACTGGCGCACAACCCCACCACTTCCACCGTTTGGGTCTCTACCGCAAACCCTACGGTCGCCGCGCCCTGGTTGATCGCCTGGCTGATGGCTGGATGTTCAAGCTCCACTGCGACGTGGCAGCTGCGGCAGATCAGGAATTGCCCCTGATGGACGTGCTCGGGGTGTATGCAGCCGATGAAGGCATTCAGCGAGGCGATACGGTGGACCAGGCCGTTCTCTAGCAGAAAATCCAGCGCGCGATACACCGTTGGCGGCGCTGCACGGCGCCCGTCTTGCTCGCTCAGCACCGCGAGGATGTCGTAGGCGCCCAGTGGCTTATGGCTTTGCCACACCAGTTCGAGCACGCGACGGCGCAGCGCGGTCAGCCGCAGGCCTTTTTGCTCGCACAGTACGTCGGCTTCCGTCAGGGCGGAATGCACGCAGTGAGAATGATCATGAGGGCGGTTGGCCAACGGGGTGATGAACATGAGCAGGACGCATCGGAATGGAGACGTTATTATGTTACCTCTTTCTACTGCCCAAGGTGCCCACCGTGTCTCGGCTTTTTTTGTGGTTTGTCTGTAGCGCCTTCGGCCTGGGCCTGAGCCCGCTGGCCTGTGCGCAGTTGAAGGTACTCACCAGCATCAAGCCGCTGCAGCTCATTGCCGCGGCAGTCCAGGACGGCACCGGCATCCCAGACGTACTGCTTCCGCCAGGCGCTTCCCCCCATAACTATGCGTTGCGCCCTTCTGAGGTTCGCAGGGTAGCGGAGGCTGACCTGCTGTACTGGATCGGCCCAGACCTCGAAGGCTTCATGCAGCGGCCACTGGCCCTGCGCAAGCTGCCAAGCGTGGCGGTTCAGGCGCTGCCCGGCCTGCATCTGCGGCGCTTCAGCGAGGACAGCCAGTCCCATGACGAAGATACCGACGAGCATGACCACGACCATCGCCCAGGCTCGCTGGACGCACACCTCTGGCTGGACCCAGCCAACGCGCGGGTGATCGCCGAGAAGATGGCGGCCGACTTTGCCCAGGCGGACCCGGCCAATGCCGCGCGCTATCAGCAGAACCTTGTGAGCTTCAAACAGCGCCTCGAACAGCTGGACGCGAGCATCCGCCAGCGGCTTTCGGGTGTTGCTGGCAAGCCATTCTTCGTCTTCCACGAAGGCTTCGATTATTTCGAGCAGGCATACGGGCTCAAGCACGCTGGCGTCTTCACCGTAGGCGCCGAAGTACAGCCGGGGGCCGCACATGTGGCGGCCATGCGCGCGCGGTTGAGTGAAGCTGGTAAAAGTTGCGTGTTCAGCGAGCCACCAGCGCGCCCACGGCTGGCCGAAACCTTGACCGCCGGCCTGCCAGTGCGCCTGGCGGAGCTGGATGCCCTGGGAGGGTTCGACGAACCTAGCCCCCAGGGTTATGAGCACCTGCTGCAGCGGCTGGCCGATAGCCTGGCCGGTTGTTTGGAAGAGATTTAGCCAGCCTCAGAGTGGGAACGGCAGGGCCACCGTGACTTCCTGGCGTTGCGCCAGGCGGCGCTCGAACTCGGCCGGGTCATGAATGAGCACGTCGCGGCCGGCAAAGGACTGTGCCGCGATCAACCGCGACAACCAGAACCGCACGCACGCAACCCGCAGCAGTACCGGCCACAGCTGCACCTCGGCGGGGGTGAAGCGGCGCAGGCGCGCGTAACTGGCCAGCAGGGCGTTGGCCAGCGCGGGTTGCAGGTGCCCGTCTGCCGCCGAGCACCAGTCGTTGAGGCTGATAGCCAGGTCGTAGAGCATTGGGCCGGCGCTGGCGTTGTAGAAGTCAATCACGCCCGTAAGGTGGTTGCCTTCGAACATCGCGTTATCGCGGAACAGGTCGCCGTGAAGGTTCGCCATGGGCAGCGCGAGAATCCCCTCCCGGTGCTGGCGTATCTCTTCCAGCGCGCCGTTCAACATTTCGGCGGCCTTGGGTGCCAGGCTGGGTAACAGCCGCTCACCCTCGCGCAGCATCCAGGTCATGCCGCGATCGGTGCGCCGTTGCAGGATGCGATCGCGTGTGGCCAGGTGCAGCCGCGCTAGCAGCGCGCCGATTTCCGCGCAATGATGCGCGTTCGGTGCGCTGATGTGCTTGCCGGCGAGGCGCGGTTGCAGCAAGGCAGGCTTGCCCGCGAGTTCACGCAGGGCAACGCCGTCCTTGGCCTGAAGGGCGAAGGGCACCGGCAGGCCGGCCTGGTGCAGCACTTCGAGCAGCTCGACGAAGAACGGCAGGTCCTGGCTGGGGCCGCGTTCTACCAACGTGAGCACGAACTCGCCTTTTTCCAGGCTGACAAAGAAGTTGCTGTTCTCGGTGCCTGCGGCGATGCCCTGGAAGTCCCGCAGCCGCCCCAGGTCGTAGGCTTCGAGGAAGGTTTCGAGTTGTGGGCGCGACAGCGGTGTAAACACGGACATGATTCGAGGCCTTAGGAGGCCCCGCCGCGCGGAGCCTGATTTGGATTAGCGCCGCGAGTCTACCACTTGAAGATTTCCCATTGGGGAATGAGCATGTCGGGCTGGTCGGAGCGGATGAAATTCGGGCTGGTCCCGTCGGCCCGCACCAGGAAGTACGGCTTGCCATGCTTGGGGGTGACCTTCACCGCGTAGAGGAAGCCGTTCTGCCGATACTCCTGGATCATCTTGTCGCCTTCTTGACGGATGGTGACGTCCGGGTCGGCCGAAGGCGCGTCGTCCGCGGCTAGCGCCGCCAGCGGAGCGGTGAGCAGGAACCCAGTGAGCATCAAGCGTTTAAGCGAGCACATGATAACCTTGTCCCTTTGTGGTCCATTGAACCGGCATTCTAACGCCGGCTTAGCTGAAAAGGTTGATACCGCTCATGAGCCAAGCGCCCCTCGTCCTGGTGGACGGATCGTCCTACCTGTACCGCGCCTTCCATGCCCTGCCGCCGCTGACCACGTCCCGGGGCCTGCCTACCGGGGCGGTGAAGGGTGTGCTGAACATGCTGCGCAGCCTGCGCAGGCAATACCCCGACAGCCCCTTCGCCGTGGTGTTCGACGCCAAGGGCGGGACTTTCCGCGACGAACTGTTCGCGGAATACAAAGCCAACCGGCCGAGCATGCCCGAGGACCTGCGTGTGCAGGTTGAGCCTTTGCATGCCGCGGTGAAGGCCAGCGGCTACCCGCTGCTGTGCGTAGAGGGCGTGGAAGCGGACGACGTCATCGGCACCTTGGCCAAGACCTGCGCCGCACAAGGGCGGCCGGTGGTGATCTCCACCGGCGACAAGGACATGGCCCAGTTGGTGAATGAGCACATCACCCTGGTCAACACCATGACCGGCACCGTGCTGGATATCCCCGGCGTGCGAGAAAAGTTCGGCGTTGGGCCAGAGCACATCATCGACTACCTGGCGCTGATGGGCGATAAGGTCGACAACATTCCCGGCGTACCCGGGGTGGGCGAAAAGACCGCCCAAGGCTTGTTGCTCGGCATCGGCGGCGGGCTGGCAGAGCTGTACGAAAACCTCGACCAGGTGCCGGCGCTACCGATCCGGGGCGCCAAGTCACTGCCGGCCAAGCTCGAGGAGCACCGCCAGATGGCGTTCCTGTCCTACGAGCTTGCTACCATCAAGACCGACGTGATGCTGGACATCGCCGTGGATGACCTGATGTGTGGCGAGCCGGAGCGGGAAATGCTCATGGCGCTGTACTCGGAACTGGAGTTCAAAAGCTGGCTCGACGAGCTCAAGCGTGATGCCCAGGCCACTGGCGCGCCGCTGAGCCTGCCCGACGCACCGGCGGCGGTGGACCCTACCTATGAAATCATCCTCGAGCCCGAACAATTCGAGATGTGGCTGGAGAAGCTTCACAACGCCGAGCTGTTCGCGTTCGACACCGAGACCACTGGCCTTGACGCGCAAACGGCGCAGCTGGTGGGGCTTTCCTTCGCCGTGCAAGCTCATGAAGCGGCGTATATACCGCTGACCCACTCCTACATGGGAGCGCCCCCCCAGCTGGACCGAGACATGGTTCTGCGCGCGATCAAGCCGCTGCTCGAAGATCCCGCCAAGCGCAAGGTGGCTCAACACGCCAAGTACGACATGAATATCCTCGCCAACTGCGCCATTGGCGGTGATCTCGATGAAGGCATCACCGTGCGAGGCGTGGCCTTCGACACCATGCTCGAGTCCTATGTGCTGGACTCGACCGCCACCCGCCATGACATGGACAGCCTGGCGGACAAGTACCTGAACCACAAAACCATCCTGTTCACTGACGTCGCCGGCAAGGGCGCCAAGCAGCTGACCTTCGACCAGGTCCCGCTGGAGCAGGCCGGCCCCTACGCTGCAGAAGATGCCGACGTGACCTTGCGGCTGCACCAGACGCTCGCGCCACGGCTCGCCGCGGTCCCGAGCGTGGAGAGCGTGCTGCGCGATATCGAAATGCCGCTGGTGCCCGTGCTCGCCCGCATGGAGCGCAACGGGGCCCTCGTGGATGCCGGCCTGCTGGCGGCACAAAGCCTTGAGCTGGGCGAGAAACTGGTGACGCTGGAGCGCGAGGCCTATGACATCGCCGGAGAGGAATTCAACCTTGGCTCGCCCAAACAGCTTGGCGTGATCCTTTATGAAAAGCTCGGCATGCCGGTGCTCAGCAAGACGGCCAAGGGCCAGGCGTCGACCGCCGAAGCGGTACTGGCCGAGCTGGCCGAGCAGGATTACCCGCTCCCTAGGGTGCTGATGCAGTACCGCACGCTGAGCAAGCTCAAAAGCACTTACACCGACAAGCTGCCCGAGCAGATCAACCCCCGCACCGGGCGCATTCATACCTCTTACCAACAGGCGGTGGCGGCTACCGGGCGGCTGTCGTCGAGCGACCCGAACCTGCAGAACATCCCTATTCGTACCGCCGAGGGCCGGCGTATCCGCCAGGCGTTCGTACCGGCGCGAGGGTACAAGCTGCTGGCGGCGGACTACTCGCAGATCGAGTTGCGGATCATGGCGCACCTGGCCCGTGACGAAGGCCTGCTGCACGCCTTCCAGAATGACCTGGACGTGCACCGGGCAACGGCTGCAGAGGTATTCGGCGTCGAGCTCGAGGCGGTAAGCCACGATCAGCGGCGCAGCGCCAAAGCGATCAACTTCGGCCTGATCTATGGCATGAGCGCCTTTGGCCTGGCCAAGCAGATCGGCGTGGACCGCAAGCAGTCACAGGAATACATCGACCGCTATTTCACCCGCTACCCCGGTGTGCTCGGTTATATGGAGCGCACTCGCGCCCAGGCCGCGGAAAAGGGGTATGTCGAAACCCTCTTTGGGCGACGGCTGTATGTGCCGGACATCAATGCAAAGAACCCTGCCTTGCGCCGCGGCGCCGAGCGCACCGCAATCAACGCGCCCATGCAGGGCACGGCGGCGGATATCGTCAAGCGGGCCATGATCGCTGTGGATAACTGGCTGACGGAGACCGGGCTGGATGCGCGAATGATCCTTCAGGTGCACGACGAACTCGTGCTGGAAGTGCGTGAGGACCTGGTCGAGCGGGTGCGTGAGCAGATCCAGCCGCACATGGCCAGTGCCGCGAGCCTCGATGTGCCGTTGCTGGTGGAAGTGGGCGTGGGTGATAACTGGGATGAAGCGCACTGAGGCGCGCCCGGAGGCTTGGGGCGGCTAGGATCGCAGGCTGCGGCCTGCTCCTGCCGGGCAGGTTCAGTTGATGAAATATCGCGGGTTATTGCGATTAATTTGCATCGCCCAGGAACTAAACCCGTGAATTTCGGCTCAGAGCTCCTGAATGGCTGTGAAGCCCTTCATGCTCCTATGTTGTGTTAAGTGTTGGCAGATATCCGGCGCCGTGCGAGCGGGCCGGACCTTGGACCCCGAACTTCTCCCTCCCCATATGAAGTCCGGGGTTTTTTTTGCCCGCCGTTCCAGCCCGGCTGGCGCTTTACGGCGCGGCGGGTTCGTCTGCGGGCTCCTCTGGCATCAGGTCCAGCCAGCCAGCCAGCACTTCATAGGCTTCGTCCAGGCCGCTGCGCTTTGGCGCCGAGAACAATTGAGCGCTAACGCCGGTGCCCCAGCCCTTGCGGATTTCAGTCTGCACCTTGAGCAGGGTGTTCTTTGCCGCGCCGTAGGTGAGTTTGTCTGCCTTGGTCAGCAGGATATGCATCGGCATGCCGCTGGCCACCGACCAGTCGAGCATCATCTTGTCGAAGTCCGTCATGGGGTGGCGAACGTCCATCAGCAGAATGATCCCCTTGAGGCTTTCCCGGCTGCCCAAGTAAGCCTCCAAGTGACGCTGCCAGTGCTGTTTGAGCGGAATCGGCACCTTGGCGTAGCCGTAACCGGGCAGGTCGACCAGGCGGCGGCTGTCATCGAGGCTGAAGAAGTTCAGCAACTGGGTGCGCCCCGGCGTTTTGGAGGTACGGGCCAGGCTGGCATGGGTCAGGGTGTTGAGCGCGCTCGACTTGCCGGCATTGGAACGCCCGGCGAAGGCGACCTCGAAGCCCTGATCTTCCGGGCACTGGTCGACCTTGGCGGCGCTGAGCATGAAAGTAGCTTGCTGGCACAGGCCCAGCACGGGGTTTTTAAACGACATTGGAATCCTGAAGGCGCGAGCGCCGTGGCACGATGCGCGGCAGTATATCGCCTTGGCCGCGCCGCTGTCGTTGCCGTGCGGCATTGGGCGGTTACAACTGCGAATGTATTGTTACTTGCCATGCCAGCCTCGGCCATGTATTGAAGGCCATCCCTAAACGCTCAGGAGTAAAGCATGCGTAATCTGTTCATCGGCGCGGTAATGGCGCTGGCCAGCCTGTTCGGCGTCGCCGCCCACGCGGATGACGCCCAGGCCCCCGCGAAATACACCGTGCTGGAAAGCCCGCTGCCGGTAGCGGACCCGGGCAAGATCGAAGTCGTGGAGCTGTTCTGGTACGGCTGTCCTCATTGCTATGCCTTCGAGCCTGTGATCAATCCATGGATCGCCAAGCTGCCCGCGGACGTCGCATTCCGTCGCGTGCCGGCCATGTTCGGCGGTATCTGGGACGTACACGGCCAGATGTTCATCACGCTGGAAGCCATGGGCGTGGAGCACAAGGTGCATACCGCGGTGTTCGACGCTATCCACAAGGAACACAAGATGTTCAAGACCCCTGAGGAAATGGCCGATTTCGTCGCCACTCAAGGCGTGGACAAGGCTCAGTTCCTCAGCACCTATAATTCCTTCGCCGTGAAAGGCGCGGTGAACAAGGATAAAGAGTACGCCCAGAAATCCGGCGTCACCGGCGTGCCAACGCTGATCGTCAACGGCAAATACCGTTTTGACCTCGGTTCGTCGGGTGGCCCTGAAGAAGCCTTGAAAGTGGCCGATAGCCTGATCGAGAAAGAGCGCGCGGCCAAGGGCGCCGGCCAATAAACCCTCCGTGTTGCCTTTCTGCACCCTTGCCTTGGCGAGGGTGCTGATCAGTTCCGTTCCCCTTGCGCCGGCCTCGTTTGCCCATGACTGATGAAGCCCTGCGCTGGAAAGAAAAATACCTCAAAAGCATTGAGGATCAGGAAAAGCTCGAGCGTCGCTGGAATGCTCGGCTTGACCTGCTGCGCCAGGGCCTGGTGCGCAGCACGCTCGCCGCCGAGGGCTCGGACAAAGCGGTGGACGAGTGCATGAAGGAGATGCGCGAGGTCGTGCGTAGCGACAGCATGGACGCCGCCCTTGCCAACCTGATACCCCGCCTCGAAAGAACAGTGCTGGACTCCGAGCAGCGGCGGGAAGCCCGCCTGGAGCAGATCAGCACCGCGCTCAATGCCCTGGTGGATCAACTGCAAACCCTGCCCCTGCCCCGCGATGCGGCAAAACCCCTGAAAAAATTTGCAGGAGGCCTGGATAAACGCCTGGCCCACGTTCGCGAGCTGCCCCTGCTGCTCAGCGAGCTAAGTGTGCTGCAGGGCAATGCCTTGGCGGCGCTGGAACCGCACGTGGAACCAGCCCGGCCCGGTCTTCTCGAGCGCCTGTTCGGGCAACGTGAAACGGAGCCGGCGGAGCCGCTGCTTGAACAAGCGCAGGCCATGCCAGCAGCGGTGACAGCGTTCGTATCCTTGCCTGTCGACGAAACGGCGCTGATCCCGGCTAATGACGAGCCCGAGCTTGAGGAGCAGCCCAGGCTGCTGGTCATAGAGGTGGCGTCGGGCGTCGGTAGCCCGGCCGCCGCCCCCCTGGCCTACCCTGAATCGGAGGTTGCTAGCGAGCCGTCTCCTCCTGAGCCGTTGGAGCTTGCCATTGATCAAGCGCAGCCTGCCCCCCTCGAACAGGCAGGCGACGAGGCTCTTCCCCCTTCCGCCGAGGGTTCACCGCCCTGCGACCTTGCCCGGCCAGCGCCCGCGGCCGGGGTATTGGACATCCTGCCGCTGCCGCAGGAAATAGCCGCGGCGCTTACCGCTTCGGCCTTGGGTAGCGGAACCGAAGGCGATACCAGCGCGGATGGTTTTGGTCTGTCGGCCAACCAGGAGCCAACCTATAGCTCGGTTGCAGCGCACATTGAGGGCACGCTGCTGAAGATGCTCGACGATCTGGTGCTGCCACAAAGGCTGCAGGAGAAGGCCGAGTCCATGCGCGAGCGCCTCGAACATGGGCTCAACTGGTATGAACTGCTACCGATGCTCGACGATCTTGCAGTGATGATGTTGGCAATCAGCGATAACGGCCAGCAAGAGCTGCAGCGTTACCTGCAGCAGATCAACGAGCGGCTGGCCTGGTTCCAGGACCAGCTTCATTTGGCCAGCCAAGGCCAGGCCGAGACCCAGGACGAGGCCAGGCTGTTGGACAGCGAGCTGCGTGAGCAAGTAGGCGGGCTTCACCAGAGCATGGCCGCCGCCGATGATGCCGATGGCCTCAAGCGGCTGCTCGAATCAAGGCTGGATGGCTTGCTGGGTTCCATGGATGAGCATCGCCGCCGCCGCGAGGCGCGCGAGGAGGAAGTGGCTGAGCGGATGCGCGGGCTGTCCGAACGGGTAGCCAGCATGGAGCGCGAAGCACAGGCTCACCGCGATGTGCTCGAAGAGCAACGGCAGAAGGCCCTGCTCGATCCGCTGACCGGCCTGCCTAACCGGGCTGGCTGGAATGAACGACTCGAAACATTGGCAACGCAGCGTGAGGCTGGAGAGGCGCCGGCGCAGGTCGCGATCATGGACCTGGACCACTTCAAATCCATCAATGACGGCTATGGCCACCTGGCGGGCGATCGCGTGCTGAAGATCGTCGCCGACCAACTGCGGCGGCAATTGCGCGAAGGAGATTTTCTGGCGCGCTTCGGTGGCGAGGAGTTCGTCGCGCTGTTCCCCGATTCGGCCCCCGAAGCGGCCCGCGAAGTGATGGAAAAAATGCGCCAGGTCATCGAGGCCTGCCCCTTCCACTTTAAAGGCATGCGCATCGTGGTCACCGTTTCCATCGGCACGGCCTCGCTACGGGCCAAAGAACTGGTGGAGGCTGCCCTCCAGCGCGCTGACCAGGCCCTTTACCGGGCTAAGGACACAGGGCGCAACCGGATCGAAAGCGCCTGAGCCACCCTGGCCCGGGTGAGCATGTAAACTAGCGGTTTGCCCTGGGCCTTATTACACACCATGAACTTGCGAACACTCGCTTGGGTGCTGCTGGCGGCACTACTGGCTGGCTGTGGCAGCAGCGGCCTGCGTGTCGATACCAGCCATCCTTCCGTCAATTACGACAGCCGCGTGCAATTCGTTGTACTGCATTACACGGCCGCGCCGCTCGATCGTTCCCTGGCCCTGCTCACCCATGGGGAAGTCAGTGCTCATTATTTGATCGGTGATGGCCCAGCAACCGTTTACCGGCTGGCAGACGAGCAATACCGCACCTGGCATGCGGGCGAGAGCGAATGGGATGGCCGCACATGGCTCAACTCAAGTTCGATCGGCATCGAAATCGTCAACCCTGGCTATCGCGATACTCCCACCGGGCGCGTGTGGTACCCCTACAGCGAGGCGCAGGTAAAGGCGGTGTTGGCCTTGCTCAGGGATATCCGCTCGCGGTACCGCATCGACCCCCGCTATTTCGTGGGGCACAGCGATATCGCCCCGCTGCGAAAACTCGACCCCGGCCCCATGTTCCCCTGGCAACGCCTGGCTCAGGAAGGCTTTGGCCTATGGCCCGATGCTGGAGCGGTCAGTCGTGCGAGGCAGCGCTTCGAGGCAAGCCCCCCGAGCATTGCCTGGTATCAGGAGCAATTGGCGCGGGTCGGGTATTCGGTGGTGCGCAGCGGCACATTGGACGTCACCACCCGGCACGTGTTGGCTGCATTTCAGATGCATTACCGGCCCGCCCGTTTTGATGGCGAGCCGGACGCTGAAACAGCGGCAATGCTGCAGGTATTGGCTGGCATGCACTGAGCACGAAGCCCAGTGCTGAGATCAGATCGGTAACGCCATATAGAACTGCGTGCCCTGCCCTGGCCGCGAATACACGCCCATGCGGCCGCCGTGCAACTGCACGATCTCCTTGCACAGCGCTAGCCCAAGGCCGGCACCGCCTTTCTTGCGCCCGACCTGCACGAAGGGCTCGAAGATGCGCCCCTGCTGGCCGTAGGCGATACCTTCGCCGTTATCCTCCACGCTGATGATCACCCGTTCGGCATGCCGCCTGGCTTGCAGGCGGATATGCCCGTTGTTGGGCGTATGGCGCAGTGCGTTATCGATCAGGTTGTCCAGTACGCGGTCGAGCTGGGCTTCATCGGCATGAAGGCGTGGCAAGGTTTCGGTAAGTTCGATGGTCAGCTCAGTGCCCTGAGCGACGGCGGCCTCCTGGAAGCGGTCGCAGGCGCGGCGCAGCAGTTCATCCACGGCGCAAGGTGCCAAGGTAAGTTTTTGCAGGCCGCTTTGATAGCGAGAGAAGTTAAGCAGGTCGTTGATCAGCTGCATCAGCCGCTGCATCTCTTCGTTGACCGTTTTAAGCAGGTCTGCCTCACGGGAATGCGCCTCGAAGCGCACCCGTTCTTGCAGCAGGCCGAACGCCATATGCATACCGGTCACCGGTGTGCGCAACTCATGGGAAGCGCGCAACACGAACTCGCTGCGCACTCGCTCGAATGCGCGCTGCTCGGTCACGTCATGCAACACCATCACCGCGCCGAGGATGTCCCCCTGCACGTGGCTCACCGGGGTCAAGCTATATGCCAGCAGGCGAGTCTCGCCGTCTACCTCGAAGCTCAGGTCCTCCAAGGCGCGCTCCAAGGTGCCGCCGCGCAATACCGTATGCAGCTGTGCGTCCAGATCGGGGCGGCCGAGCGCGGCGCCTAGGCTCAGGCCTTTGCGATCACTCTCCCAGCCCAGTTGGCGCTGGGCCACCGGGTTCAAGTGTTCGAGCAAGCCCTGGCGATCGATCATCAGCAGACCATCGTCGATGCTGTCCAGCACCGCTTGCATGCGCTGCTGCCCAGCGATGAGTTCGTTGACATTAGTGGCCTGGTGGGTTCGCAGCGCTTCGGCCATGGTCGCGAAGCGCTGGCTGAGGCGATTCATTTCTACGGCGGACGAAACCGGCAACGCCACATCGTAGCGGCCCCGGCTGATATCGTCGGCAGCGGTCGCCAGCGCCTCGATGGGTTCGCCAAAGCGTCTGGCAATGCGGTGCGCGGTAATGAACCCCACGCACAGCACTGCGATGCCTACCAGCCCAAGCAGCGCCGACACCATCACGGCGTGCTCGTGAGACGCTTGCTCGCTCGCGGTGATGGCCGCCAGTGCACCCTTGTGCGCCTCTATCAGTTCACCGCGCACGGTGTTGAAGGCATTGCTCAACACGTCGTCGACCCGAGGGTTGCCTTTGCTGGCCAACACCTCGACAAAGCGCTGGTGGAAGGTCTGGTAATCCTGGCCAATCCGTTCGAAACGCTGCTGTTGCTGCCCGGCAGGCGCTTCGACCCGCGCTTGTTCCAGCGCGAGCTCAAACTGCTGCTGGGACAGCTCCAGCGCCTCTGGGTTTGGCGCGCCGGCCCAGACCATCGCCAGCTGATCGCCCAACAATTGCCGTAGTTTCAGGCCGTTATCCAGCGCGCGAAAGCTACCCTGCAGCGCTTCCTGATGGCTGGAGGCGATTTGCATTACGCTGACCAAACCTAGCACCAACCCCAGCAGGGCCACGGTAATCAGGGCAGAAATGCTCAGGAAGAGCCGGGTCCGCAACTTCATCCAAGGCATCACAGGTTGTATTGCTTACGTTTGCGATACAGCGTGGACGCGTCGATGCCGAGGGTCTTCGCTGCTTGGTCCAGGGTATCGCTGTTGGCGAGTATCGCCCCGATATGAGCTTTTTCCAGCTCGTCCAGGCTTAGCGCCGCGCCCACTCTCGGCGCATTGTTGACCGGTTGCTCGGCCATGCCCAGGTGGCTGACCTCCACGCGTTCCTGCGGGCAGATGATGCTGGCGCGTTCGATCACGTTGCGCAGCTCGCGGATGTTTCCTGGCCAGCGGTAATTGAGCAGCGCTGAGCGCGCCTCTTCGCTAAACGTCCGCGCCGGCCGCGCATATTCCTTGACGAACCGGGCAAGGAAACGATCCGCCAAGGTCAGGATGTCCTCGCTGCGTTCGCGCAGAGGGGGCAGGTGCAGGGTGATCACGTTCAACCGGTAGAGCAGGTCTTCACGGAAGCGCCCTTCCTTGACCATGTCTTCGAGGTTCAGGTTGGTGGCGGCGAGAATGCGTACATCCGCCCGACGGGTAACTGCATCGCCTACCCGTTCGTATTCCTTGTCCTGGATAAAACGCAACAACTTGGGCTGCAACGCGAGTGGAAAATCACCGATCTCGTCGAGGAACAGCGTACCGCCGTCAGCCTGGTTGACACGCCCCAGGGTGCTTTCACTGGCACCGGTGAACGCGCCGCGGCTGTGGCCGAACAGCTCGCTTTCCATCAGGTCTGCCGACAGCGACGGGCAGTTGATGGTCACGCATGCTTTCTTGGCGCGCTTGCTCCAACCGTGGATGGCGCGCGCCAACTCGCCCTTACCGGTACCGGACTCACCCAGAATCAGGATGTTGGCGTCGGTGTTGGCCACTTGGCGGGCGGTTTCCAACACCACCATCATCGCAGGGCTGTGCGAATCCAGGCCATCCTTAGGCTTGCGTATCTGCCCTTCCAACGCTTCGAGCCGTTGCGACAACTGCCGTACTTCCAGCTGCTTGGCCGTGGCGAGGCGCAATTGATCGGGGCTGCAAGGTTTTACCAAGTAATCCGCGGCGCCCGCCTGGATCGAGTCCACTGCGGTATCCACCGCAGAATGCGCGGTAACGATCACCACCCGCATCCAGGGTGCCAGAGTGCGCATCTGCGCGAGCACGTCCAGGCCGTTGTCCTCACCCAGCCGAAGGTCAAGGAAACACAGGTCGAATACCTGGCGCTGCAAGAGTGCTTCGGCTTGGGCCGCACTGCTGGCTGTGGCGACGCTGTAGCCTTCGTCTTCGAGGCAATAGCGGAAGGTGCGAAGAATGGCCGCTTCATCATCAACCAGCAGGATACGGCCTTGATGATCCGCACCAGATTCCATTTCTTACGCTCCTGTGAAAAAGATCTTCTCTTAGTCCGAGAATTATCGGGCAAGTTGCAATGTCAATTCTGAACGATTTCAGCCTTCGCAGGGTAGCGCTAGCTGCGTTGCCAGCGAAACGGTTGGCGCGTGGCGAGTTGCACTGCTCGAGTCGCGCCAAGACCGGCCGTTTTCCTGACGAAGGTGCAACCTTTGGAGTGAAGATGATCCGCTTGGACCGAACATTAAGAACCTGGGCCCTGGCCATTGTGTTAAGCAGTGTCAGCCTGGTGGGCATGACCGACGCCGAAGCGGACTCTCTCGCTGACGCGCGCAGCGAGGGCGCGGCTAGCACGGCGCTGGCTCTCAACAGCCGGTTGGCCGCCGATACGATAAAGGTCCAGGTGGCCGGGCCCAAGTTGACCCTTACCGGCTCGGTCGAGAGCGAAGGCGACAAAACCCTCGCCGGGTCGCTCGCCCAGGCGGTAACCGGCGCCGCCACTATCGACAACAGGCTCACCTTGGACCCTGCCCTTGCCGAGCGCCCACCGCTCAAGCCGCCAGAGTTGATCCAGCTGGACGACCTCACTTTGGCCGCGATCATCAGGGCCAGGCTGAGCTGGAATAGAGACACTGCCGGTACGCCTGTCAGCGTAGAGGTTGCAGGCGGTGTAGTGACCCTCAAGGGCGAGGCAACCACGGTGGACGCCAAAGAGTGGGCGGGTGCGCTTGCCGCCGATACCGACGGCAGCATTGTGATCAACAATCTGATCAGCTTGCGTTCCGCCGGCACCGGCGCTGCCCCAGCGCAGGCCCAAGCCAAGGCAGACGATGCGGAGATGAGCGACGCCTGGATTTCCAGCAAGGTCGCCAGCAGCCTGCAGTACGACCGCGGCCTCGATGCGTTGCGCCTGGAGGTCAAGGTAAAGGACGGAATGGTCACCCTGGCCGGGGAGGTGGACAGCGATGTCCATAAGAAGCAGGCGATGGAGGTGACCCGACGGATTCTTGGGGTTCGTGGGGTCGACGCGGACCTACTTAAGGTAGCGGTGAAACCTTCAGCGTAAGCCGGGGTCACGATCATCGTGCAAAACGCCCGAGCCGCTTAAGGTCATCGTGCAGGTTGCGCGCAGGCAGCCGCTAAATAGGAGCCGCAAACCCCCGTAAAATAAGACTTTTCCTACAAAACCAAACCTGGCATGCAGCCTGCAATAACTCTTCTCAAACGCATCGGTGTGCGGTGCAGGCCGCTTTGGAGGGGTGAACATGAAACAGCCAGGTCAACATATTGCTTCGGTCTCTTTCATTACCGCACATCACCTGCGCCAAGGTCTTTTTGCTTCGCTGGCACTGATGCTGACCCTGCTTGGCACCCAGCAATATCATTATTGGAACCAGCCGGCCGAGCCGCTGATCCATACCTTGCACTCAATGCAAACCCCTGCCTTGAACGCAGTCAGTGCTTCTGCTGCCCAGGCGTCCCGCTTGCAACAGGTCGATAACAGCGACCAATTTCAGCGCCCCACCGAGCCACGTTGGGTGTTCTGAACAGGCGTAACGGATCACACATAAAAGGAGTATTACCATGCTGAGTTGGGCCATTACCTTTCTGATCATTGCAATCATCGCAGCAGTGCTGGGCTTCGGCGGCATCGCCGGTACCGCAGCCGGTATTGCCAAGATCCTCTTTATTATTTTCCTGGTGCTGTTCGTGGTGTCCTTCTTCTTCGGCCGTCGTGGGCGCCCGTGACATGAAGGTAGTGATCCGCGGCATGCTGCTGGCAGCTTTCGTAGCTGCCACAGCGCCGGTACTCGCTGATAACGACGGGCAGGAGCGCGCCGGTAACCTGGTTGCAACAGACCCTGAGTACCGTCAGGCATGGCAGGACGCCGTGCGGAAGCAAGAACGCCTTCCCGATTGGGTGTTAAACCTTTCCGGAACTTCTGCTCCAATGACTGCCGTCACGGAAGGCGGCGACAAATATCTGGTTGGGCAGGTCTGCGAGAAAGCCGATGACTGCCTGCACAACCGCTTGGTAGTTGCTTTTAGTTGGAACAAGGCTCACGCCTATGTGCTGTGGGTAAAGGTTCCGACGGGTGTGCCTGAGGACAAGACGCCTTCCAAGCGTGCGGACTACCGCTGGCTGGGCGACCCGGACGAAGACATGCAAAAGATGTTGATGGAGCAGCTCAAGAACGATCCGCAGTGGTACTAGACCCGTTCTAGTGCGTGAATCAACGGCGTTCCAGTTCGCCATTAGCTTGTACGGCCTGAGGAAGGCCGCTACATGACCAAGGGGCCGGGATGCTCTAGCTGAAGTATCGCTGGAGTGACCTAGGGGTACAGGGAGTGCCTCCGCCGAGGGCCGGGTCAGGAAAGAAGCCTCGTTATGCACGGGTGTGCGGTGTATCGCGCCTGGGTGTGACGGGGCTTTTTTAATGCCCACCTGTCGCGTCGAGCGCCAATTCGTTCTGTCGCGGCCTTCGTTCGGTAAGCCGAACGGGCCGTTTGAATGGTGTGCGCAAACCATTGCATGCCTTGCCGGCGGCTATTCGGTATTCCGAATATGATCTGCTTTTCGCCTCCAAAGCCGTAAAATCAAGGGCTTGCCCATGCCGAAACGGCATAAGCTAGGCGTTTACGGCATTAGACGGCAACTGGCCATCCCTCGATAGTTCCCCGCTTTTTGTTGCCAAAGGCCTGCCCTCTGGTGGCATTCCATCGCATGCGCGCTTGCGCCATGGCCTCGATGAACCTGACACAGAGTTGAATAATGACAAAGCCAAAACTCAGCCTTGCATGGCAAATTCTCATTGGTTTGGTCCTGGGCATTGCCCTGGGCGCTGCCCTCAATCACTTCAGCGCGGAAAAAGCTTGGTGGATCAGCAATGTGCTGCAACCCGCCGGTGATATTTTCATCCGCCTGATCAAGATGATCGTGATCCCTATCGTGATCTCCTCGCTCATCGTCGGTATTGCTGGCGTAGGCGATGCCAAGAAGCTTGGGCGCATCGGTGTAAAGACGATCGTCTACTTCGAGATCATCACGACGCTGGCGATCGTGCTCGGGTTAGTGCTGGCCAATTTGGTCCACCCAGGCAGCGGCATCGACATGAGTACGCTCGGTACCGTGGATATCTCGCAATATCAGAAAACCACGGACGAGGTTCAGCATAACCACGCGCTGGTTGCGACCCTGTTGAACCTGATCCCGTCGAACGTATTCGCGGCGATCGTAGCTGGGCAAATGTTGCCGATCATCTTCTTCTCGGTGATCTTCGGCTTGGGGCTGTCGAGCCTCGCGCCGGAAACCCGGGACCCGCTGGTGCGCACTTTCCAGGGCATCTCGGAAACCATGTTCCGGGTTACCCATATGATCATGAACTACGCCCCGATCGGCGTATTCGCGCTCATTGCGGTAACAGTGGCCAACTTTGGCTTCGCTTCCCTGCTGCCGCTGGCCAAGCTGGTCGTGCTGGTATATGCCGCGGTGCTGTTCTTCGCCCTGGGCGTGCTGGGGCTAGTAGCCCGTCTGTTTGGCTTCTCGGTGTTCAAGCTGATCCGCATCTTCAAGGATGAGCTGATCCTGGCCTATTCCACTGCCAGTTCGGAAACCGTGTTGCCACGAGTGATCGAGAAGATGGAGGCCTACGGCGCGCCTAAGGCGATCAGCAGCTTTGTGGTCCCTACCGGTTACTCGTTCAACCTGGACGGTTCCACGCTGTACCAGAGCATTGCCGCGCTGTTCATCGCCCAGCTGTACGGGATCGACATGCCTATTTCCCAGCAGGTAATGCTGGTGCTGACCCTGATGGTGACCTCCAAGGGGATTGCCGGGGTTCCTGGCGTATCGTTCGTGGTCTTGCTGGCCACCTTGGGGAGCGTGGGGATCCCGCTCGAAGGCTTGGCGTTCATCGCTGGCGTAGACCGCATCATGGACATGGCCCGCACGGCGTTGAACGTGATAGGCAACGCCCTGGCCGTGCTGGTCATTTCCCGCTGGGAAGGCATGTACGACGACGCCAAGGGCGCGCGTTACTGGAATTCCCTGCCGCACTGGCGCCGCCGTGCCGCTGCGGGCGAGGCTAGCAGCGTCACGCGCTGACCCTTCCTTGGCCGGCCGGGCCGCAAGCCCGGCCGTAGCCTACCCCCGCTGGGCCGACTATCATGCCGGCATTCGCAGACACGGGGGTTCACAATGCTCAATGGCCTTTGGCTCGGCTTTTTCGTCGTGGCGGCGGTGTCTGCCCTGGCCCAATGGCTGATGGCAGGCAACAGCGCCATTTTCGCCGCCATGGTCGAAGCCATCTTCAACATGGCCAAGTTGTCGGTAGATGTGATGGTGCTGCTGTTCGGCACCCTCACCCTCTGGCTGGGCTTTTTGCGAATCGCCGAAAAAGCCGGCATCGTCGACTGGGTCGCCCGCCTGCTGGGGCCGCTGTTCGCACGCTTGATGCCCGAAGTGCCGCGCGGCCACCCCTCGCTTGGCCTGATCACCATGAATTTCGCGGCCAATGCGCTGGGCCTCGATAACGCCGCTACCCCGATTGGCCTCAAGGCCATGCGCGCGTTGCAGGAGCTGAACCCGCGGCCAGACACGGCCACCAACGCGCAAATTCTTTTTCTGGTGCTCAATGCCTCGTCGCTGACGCTATTGCCGGTGACCATTTTCATGTACCGCGCCCAACAAGGCGCCCCAGATCCGACCATGGTCTTTTTGCCAATCCTGCTCGCCACCAGCGGGTCCACCCTAGTGGGGTTGCTGTCAGTGGCGTTCATGCAGCGCCTGCGCCTGTGGGACCCAGTAGTGCTGGCCTATCTGCTGCCTGGCGCGCTGCTGCTGGGTGGCTTCATGGCGTTCCTCGCCGGGCTCTCGGCCACAGCGGTGGCCAGCCTGTCCTCACTGTTGGGCAACCTCACGCTGTTCGGGTTGATACTGCTGTTCCTGCTGATTGGCGCGTTGCGCCGTGTGCGGGTGTACGAAGCCTTCGTGGAAGGCGCCAAGGAGGGCTTCGAGGTTGCCAAGGGCCTGTTGCCCTACCTGGTGGCCATGCTCTGCGCGGTGGGGGTGCTGCGGGCATCGGGTGCGCTGGACCTCGCGCTGGAAGGCATTCGCCATGGCGTGCAGTGGCTGGGGTTGGATACCCGTTTCGTCGATGCGCTGCCCACGGCCCTGGTCAAGCCGTTTTCCGGAAGCGCGGCACGGGCGATGCTCATCGACACCATGCACAGCAAGGGAGTTGATAGCTTCCCGGCGCTGGTGGCGGCCACTATCCAGGGCAGCACTGAAACCACCTTCTACGTACTGGCCGTGTACTTCGGCGCCGTGGGCATCCAGCGCGCACGCCACGCGGTAGGCTGCGCCCTGCTTGCGGAATTGGCGGGTGTGATCAGTGCCATCGCGGTCTGTTACTGGTTCTTTGCCTGAGCGGCGTCCGCGGTAATGGTGAAGCGCAGGGCGCCGATGATTTGCCCGTCTTCGGTTTCCACCCGCACTTTCCAGTTACCCGCGGGGTCGCCTGGGAAGTTCTGCTTGCGGGTCCATGCGCGGTAGCCTTCTTTTCGCCCGCCATGGATGTCCAGTGCAATGCGGTCCACTTCGGCGCCGTTGAACTCCCACACATGGAAAATGCGCTCATCCAAGCCCCGAGGCGCATTGATCGCCGTATAGGCGAACACGCCGCCGCGCGCTTGGCTGACGCTCAGGCGAGTCAGGCTGTCGCCGGGGCTGCGGGCTTGATCATCTAAGGTCAGGGTGATGGCGTCTTCGGTGAGCCATAGGGTCGCCGGCGGCACCCAGGTGCGCAACAGCCAGCCAGCGCCGCCAATGGCCAGGGTGAGTACAACCAGCCCCACTGCCCGGCGCCAATGGTGCAAAGGAAAGGTGGTAGCCAGGCTAGGGAACGACAGCAGCATGGCCACGCCCAGCGCGATCTTGAAGGTCTCGGCCGTGGTCAGGTGGAGGATGATCGGCATCGCGGTCAACATGGCCGCAAACAGGGTGAAGGTGTGCATGGCCAGGAACAGCCAGCGCCGTGGCGCCACCCAGTGGTAGTAGAGGGGATCGGTGATCGACACTAGCCCAGCGAGGGTTAACAGCCCGGTAAACACCAGCTGGCCGCTGTTCCAAGTGGTAGTGACGTAAAAGAACGGCAACACGAAGAACAAGCTTTCCTGGTGGATCATCTGCGTTGCATAGCGCAGCAAGGGTGCGGGGATTTCTCGCTTGAAAAACCGGCTGAACAGGCGGTTGAAGCTGTTTTCCAGCATCAGCCATACCCAACTGACCAACAGCAGTATGGCGATAGGGCTGGCCAGCTTGGCCTGGCGGTCGACCAACACGAAGCTGCCGATCCCCGAACAGAAGCCAAAGGCGGCGACGATGCCCGGATAGCGTTTGATCAGGTCGATGATCTTCAGAACAAAGGGGGGTAGTGACTTCATGACAGCGGCACAAGCGGGGCGAACCGCAAGGATAGCGACTTCACGCCTTCGCCGCTCATTTGGTGCCGCTCATTGGGGTTGCCCGACGGCCGCGGCGGCGCCCAATGGCAATGCAGAGCGCCAGGCCAAGCAACGCCGCCAGCACGGTCGCGGCGGTGATCAGCGTGGCGAGCTCGTCGTACCCTAGCAAGGGCTTTTCGACCCGCACGTAGCCAGGGTCGGCGAACAGCCGCCGCACGGCCTCGTTGGCCTGGGCCAGGGTCACCTCGCGCAGGGCTTGGGCAGGGTCAGCAAAGTGGCCATCTTCGTAGTCCCCCAGCGCGCCCCAGTAGTAGTCCGCCAGCCCACTGTCCCCTTGGATCGCCCAGGCTTGCCGAGCGATGACGCCCGCCTTGAGGCGCTCGAACGTGGCACTGTCGAGGCCATCGCGGTGAAGCTGGCTGGTCAACGCCTGCACCGCCTGGCGAGCCTGCGGGATATCGTCCCGGTCCAGGTCGGCGTTGAGGCTTAACAGGGTGCTATCGCCAAAGGGTTCATTCTGGCTACCGGGCCCGTAAGACAACCCTTCTTCGAGCCGCAGCTTCTTGTACAGCGCCCAATCGAAATACACCTGAAGCAGGTCCCACACCGCTGGCGGCAGGCTTTCCACGTCTGGCTCGAGGAAATACCAGTGAAGCTTGGCGGCATCCCCAACCCAGCCCTGGATCAGGGTGCGCTCCCGCTCGGCGCTGCGCCGTTCAAGGGCGGGAGGCGAGCGGTCACTGGGCGTCACCGCGGCCAGCTCACCGAACGTGCGCTCCACGTAGGCTGGCAAGAGCTTGTCCAGTTCACCGACCACAATCAGTGTCATGTTGTTAGGCGCGTACCACTGCTGACGGACCTGCCGCACTTGCGCCAGTGTCAACCCCGCCGCCGAGGCGCGATCGGCGCAGCGCAACCCCAATTCCACAGCCAGCTGGTTACTGGCGTCCTTGCCGAGGTCTTGGTGGTCCAGCCAGCGTTGCAGGTGCGAATAGTGCCCCCCGTCCTCGCGCTCCACGATGCGCCTGGCGGTGTCGAGCCTGGCTTCGGTCAGCTCGGTGCGAGTGACGGCGCTAAGCAGAAGGTCAAGCACCTTGCGCTGGTTGCGCGCAGGTGCCTCGATCACAAAGGTAGTGTCTGTGTCGCTGGTAAAGGCATTCCACTCGCCACCCAGGGCTTGCATGCGTTCTTCCAGGCCGCCTTCGCCGCTGTCGTCCAGGCCGCTGAACAGCAGATGCTCGAGCAAGTGGGGCAATTCCTGGTCGGCGCAGCCAAAGTCGGCAAAACCTACCCCCACCACCAGGCGGATGGCCACGTGTGCGCGGTCGTTGCCCGGCTTGAGCAGCAGTTGCAGGCCGTTGTTCAGCAAGTAGCCTTCGGCCTGCAAACGGTCCAGCGCGGCGCTGGGTAGGGAGGCCAATAGCAGGCAGGCGAACAGGATGAAACGCATTAAAGCTTCCTTGCGCTGACGAAAGGGCCGAGCGCGCCCGGCCCAGCAACAGACTGCATTAGCGCGGGGACGTTCAAGACAGCTGAGCGGCCGCGCTTTCGTCGTCGGCCAGCAAGGCCCCGGTGTCGCCTGTGCCAAGCACGGCGTAGGCGCTGCCGCAGAACAGCGAGTTGAGCCGCTTCATGTCGGCGATCAGCTCCAGGTGCAACGAGCTGGTTTCGATGCTTTGCAGCACTTTGCGCTGCAAGCGGCTGACGTGGGCATGGGTCAGGCGCCGCTCGTGGGTACGAAAGCGGCGTTTTTCTCGCAGCAGGTGGCGGGCACTCTCCTCGTCGCGGCTGAGGAATACGTTCAGGCCCAGGCGCAGGTTGCTTAGCAGCTGGCCATGCAGGGTGGTCAACTCCTCCAGCCCTACCTCGGAGAACGAACGCCGCTGCGAGGTCTTTTGCTGCTGGATCTTGCGCAGCATGCGCTCGATCAAGTCGCTGGCCAGGTTGAGGTTCACCGACAACTCGATCACCTCGGCCCAGCGGTGGCTGTCCAAGGCGCTGAGGTCTTCCCTGGGCATCTGCGCCAGGTACAGCTTGATTGCGCTGGACAGCGCCTCGGCCTCATCGCCCAGTGCCCGTACCTCTTGGGTAACTGCCGTTTGCGTGCCTCGCAGCACGTTCAACATGGCCCCCATCATGCTTTCGACGATATCGCCGATGCGCAAGGTTTCGCGCACCGCATTGGCTAAGGCCAGGCTCGGCGTGCCAAGTGCAGCGGGGTCTAGATGGCGCGGCCCGGTGTTGGCTACGGCATCGGCCCGCTCCGGCAGCAAGGTGGCACACAGCCGGCCCATCAGGCCAGTAGTAGGCAGCAGCACCAGGCACCGTGCGCTGTTGTAAAGCACATGGAAGCCAATGACCATCGACTGGGGATCGAAGCCCAGGCTGTCCATCCAGGTCACCAGAGGCCCCAGCACGGGAATGATCACGACCAGGCCGATCAGCTTGTACAGCAGGCTGCCCAGCGCCACCTGGCGGCCAGGCGTGTTCTGCAGGTTGGTGGAAATGAATGCCAGCAGGCCGCTGCCGATGTTGGCGCCGATCACCAGCCCCACCGCTACCGGCAGGCTGATCACCCCGGCCGCGGCGAGGGTCGCGGTCAGCAGTACCGCTGCCAGGCTCGAATACGACACCATGGCGAAGAGTGCGCCCACCAGCGCATCGAGGAGGATGTCTCCGGTGAGCGAGCCAAAAAGCACTTGCACGCCTTTGGCCTGGGTAATAGGCGTGGCGGCTTCGACGATCAGCTGCAGCGCGAGGATGATCAAGCCCAGGCCAATGCTCACCCGGCCCATCTGCCCCAGGCGGGTTTGCTTGCGAGACAGGAAAAACACCACGCCGAGGAAAATCAGCAAGGGCGATAGCCAGGACAGGTCGAACGTCAGCACCCGGGACATAACCGCGGTGCCCACGTCGGCGCCGAGCATGATCGCCAGCGCCGGGGTCAGCCCCATCAGCCCTTGGCCAACGAATGAGGTGGTCAACATGGCCGTGGCGTTGCTGCTTTGCACCACGGCGGTGACCAGCACCCCGGCGAGGAACGCCAGCGGCCGGTTGGTCATGTTCTGGCCCAGGAGCCTGCGCAGGGCTGTGCCGTAGACGCGCAGGATGCCGGTGCGCACGATATGCGCGCCCCACACCAGTAGCGCTACGGCGGAGAGAAGATCCAGCAGGGTGAGCATGCGAAACGGCCTCCCTGATAAAACCCCGAGGGGCGAACATCCAGATACCGCAGAGGCATTTGCCAGTGGCCAGCATGGCACAGCGTTACTTGAAACAAAACTGTAACATCTGTTAAGCCCGGCGCAGACGCTACGTCTTTGCCGGGCTGCTCGTTGCCTGTGTCAGGCGTCTTGGCTGCGTTTCTTGGCGATGCTGGTGCGCATTTTGATGTTGATCGCTTCCACAGCCAACGAAAACGCCATGGCAAAGTAAACGTAGCCCTTGGGCACGTGTACGTCGAAGGCCTCGGCGATCAATACCGTACCGACCACCAGCAGGAAGGAAAGTGCGAGCATCTTCAGCGAGGGATGCTGATCGATGAACCGGCTGATGGTCCCGGAGGCGAGCATCATCACCAGCACCGCTACGATGATTGCAGCGATCATCACCGGAACATGAGACACCATGCCCACCGCGGTGATGACCGAGTCCAGCGAGAACACGATGTCGATGATCGCGATCTGGACAATGGTGTAAAGGAAGTTACCGCCCTTGCCGGAAGGCTCATCGCCGCCCTCCTCTTCACCTTCCATCCCGTGGTAGATCTCTTGCGCGCTTTTCCACAATAGGAACAAGCCACCGAAGAACAGGATCAAGTCGCGGCCGGAAATGCCTTGGCCGAATACCTCGAACAAGTCGGCGGTCAGGCGCATGACCCAGGTAATCGACAGCAGCAGCATGATCCGGGTGATCATCGCCAACGCCAGCCCGAACAGCCGGGTGCGGGGTTGCATCGCCTTGGGCATGCGGCTCACCAAGATCGAGATCATGATGATGTTGTCGATGCCCAGAACGATCTCTAGTGCCGTGAGGGTGAAAAAGGCAACCCAGAGTTCAGGGCTGGTCAACCATTCCATTTTGTAATCCTTTGATAAAGCGTTCGCCTGCTAGGGCGCGAAACGAACTTAGAGGCTACCGGCCAGCGGGAAAATTCCCAATAGCAGCGCGGCGAACATTATGCACAGGCACACCAGCACTGCCCACTTCAGGGTAAAGCGCTGATGGTCGCCGAACTCGATGCCGGCCAACGCCACCAGCAGGTAGGTCGAGGGCACCAACGGGCTGAGCAGGTGGACCGGCTGCCCAACGATGGAGGCCCGGGCCATTTCGACCGGGGAGATGCCGTAATGCGCGGCAGCTTCGGCAAGCACCGGTAGCACGCCGTAGTAGAAGGCATCGTTGGACATGAAGAACGTAAACGGCAGGCTTGCCAGCGCGGTGATCACCGCCAGGTAAGGCCCCAGCGCTTCCGGAATGACGGCCAGCAGGCTTTTCGACATGGCGTCGACCATACCGGTGCCCGAGAGGATGCCGGTGAAAATGCCCGCGGCGAAGATCAGCCCGACGACTGCCAGCACGCTGCCGGCATGGGCGGCAACGCGGTCTTTTTGTGCCTGCAGGCAAGGGTAGTTAACGATCATGGCAATGCTGAAGGCGATCATGAACAGCACTGGCAGCGGCAGCAGGCCCTTGATCAGCGCCACCATCAATACGATGGTGAGCAGGCCGTTGAACCAGATCAGTTTAGGCCGGCGCGCCTCGGGGAACTGCGAAACGCTGATCTCGCTGGCCGGTGCATCGTCGCCCGGCAGGTGAAGCTCACCCAGCCGTGCCCGTTCACGCTTGCCGTACCACCAGGCGATCGCCAGGATCGCTACCACGCCGGCGACCATGGCCGGAATCATCGGCACGAAGATATCCGAGGGGTCCACATGCAGGGCGCTTGCGGCACGGGCCGTGGGCCCGCCCCAAGGGGTCATGTTCATCACCCCGCCGGCGAGGATGATCAACCCGGCCATGATCCGCGGGCTCATGCCGAGGCGGCTGTACAGCGGCAACATGGCGGCGCAGCAGATCATGTAGGTGGTGGCGCCATCTCCGTCGAGCGAAACCACCAGGGCGAGGACGGCAGTGCCGACCGACACCTTCAGAGGGTCACCCTTTACCAGCTTGAGGATCTTGCGTACGGCCGGGTCGAACAGGCCGGAGTCGATCATCAGGGCGAAATAGAGGATGGCGAACATCAACATGACCCCGGTGGGAGCCAGTTTACTGATGCCCTCGAGCATCATGGGGCCGATTTTGCTGGCGAAACCGCCAAACAGTGCGAACAGGATTGGGATGATGATCAGGGCAATCAGGGCAGACAGTCGTTTGGTCATGATCAGAAACATGAACGTCACGACCATGGCGAAGCCAAGGAACGTCAGCATGGCGGGATCTCTTGTTGTTTTCTTATGAACGCACGAGCACGGCGCCCGAGGGTTCGGGGATGCTAAGCGCCTTGGCTTTCAGCTGCCTTTCAGTGGTCGTGCAGGAGCGCGCGCAGCCTGCGAACGTTTTTCACCGCCAATTCGCGAGCTGGCCCCGCCCCTACAGGATCAGCCCGCCGCTGGCCTTGTGCAGCTCCCGCAAGTGCTGGCCAATGAGCGTGAGGTTGGTCTCGCTGGCGGCAATGGCGTCAGCCCGCTCTGGGGTAAGCAGCGCGCGCACTTCCTTGTCTAGATCGACACTCAACTGTTGCAGCTGCTGCTGGCGTTCACTGGAGGCCTGCTCGAGGCGTTTGAGTTCGTCTACCTGCGGCAGGCCATAGCCGCTGCTGCCGAGCAGCTCCGCGGGGCGGCTGAGAAAGCCGCTGTTGGCAAGGATCGCCTGTAGGGTCTTGTTGGCGTCGCCAACGCTGCTGTCGCCAGCGTTACGGGCACCCAGGTAGCGCTGCTTGACCTCTTCCTGGGCCAACAGCAGTTGCCGCCGATACCCGGCTTGCTCCAGCAGCAGCAGCGCCGCGCTGGTGCGCAGGTCGGCCCGGGTGAACCAGGCCCGGCGCTCGGCGGCAGGTTGCTCCAGCCAGGCCTCGACGGTTTGCTGCGGCACCGGCAGCTGCTGCTTGAGGATGCTGAACATGGCTTGGTAGCGATCCCGGAAAGAATCGAACAGGTAGCCACGGCGCAGGGCCTCGCGCTTGTCCTTCAATACGCTGCTGTCAGCCAGGCCGCGCCCTTCGAGCACGCTCAGCAGCCCGTTAGGCACAATGCTGTCCATTGTCTGCAGGCGCGGGTCACCGGTGCCAGTGCGTAACAACTTGAGGGTTTCTACCGCGCAGTTGTTGGAGAGGAAGTAGTAGTTGCCGTCGTAACTCCAGTGCAGTTCGGCGGCATGACGCACCAATGACTCGGTCTCCTCGCGATTGAGCTTCAGGGGCACCGAGGCGAGGCTGCGCAGCTCGGTTTTGGTGTACTCGTCGATTACTTGAGCTAGCGGCAGCACGAACAGGCGCGAGGGGTAGGCGCCGTTGAGGCCGCCCCAGGTGGACAGCTGAACGTCATCCACGAAGGCGCGGAACGACAACACCAGACTGTATTCGAGGTCCAGCCGGCAATCCGGCCCTCGCGGGCGGCCAGGCGCGCAAATCACCAGCCGCAGCATGCTGTGGCCCCAGCGGCTGACCCAATTCTGATTGGCTTCGGCCAGCAGATAGTCCACCTCATACACCCGCTCTGGGTCGATCAACCCCAGGGGCTGGCGGGCGAAGTCGCTGCCTGCGTTCAGGAACGGCAAGGCGCTCGGGCACTGGGCTGCGTTGGCTGGCGCCCAGCCAAAGTGGTCGCGAAGGTAGGCGTATAACGCCGGGCGCCGACAGGCGAACGTGGGGTCTAACAGGAAGTACTCCATGTTGACCGCGACGTATTCCTTGGGGCTGCTGGTTTCGTAGAGATCAGGGCTGCGCGCAACCTGCCGGTTACCTTGTTCACGCTCGCCGCGACGGCCCACGGCTTGCGGCCAGCCGGCGAGGTCCAACAGGCGTGGATCGTCGCTCAAGGTAAAGCGCCGCTCAGCCTGCCCACGGCATGCCTCGGCGAGGCCCACGGTACCGAACGTTGACTGCTGCTGGCGGCAGCGCGCCAATAACTGCCTTTGCGCAGGTGACCACAGCCGCGCGCGGTCATAAAGGTGAGTCAGTTCATGCAGCACGGTGGCCAGCAGTTCCTGGCGAACGGTGCCATGGGGGCGGTCGGTTTTTTGGGTGGCGGCGCTGCCATCGACCAGGCCGGCCAACAGCTTGCGATTAAGCTCCAGGGTGGACACCAGCGATGCCTGCCCATAAGCCTGCGCCGGCATGCTATCCACCCAACTAACCCGCACTGGACGATCCAGCGCAGCCACGAAACTTGGAGGCAAAGCGGTGACGGCTTCGTCCAGGAGGGCCTGGGTGGCGGCGCGTTCTTGCAAGCTTAGGGCTGGATCGTCGATGAGCAGCCGCAGGCCGGCGCTGGCCGTCAGGCTAACTAGAGCGAGGCCGCTGGCCAGCAGCCAGGCGGCCAGGATTTTCACAGGGCGAGGATGGCTTCGGCCAGGGCTTGGTCGCTAGCGCCTTTTGCTTCGGGTAGCCGCGCGCGAAGGGTGGCGAAGGCCGCTTCAAGCTGGGCACCGCGGATATCACCATGGCTCGCTACGTAGCTGGCCGCGTCGTCCCGGGCCTGCAAGACGACTTTGGAATCCCGGATCGAGGTGGTGGTATCGGAGGTGAAATCGATCGACCGGCCGAAGGCGCGAACGATGATATTGCTGGTTTGCACCACAGTGTGGGCCTGTGCCACGTCAACTAGGGCAAGCAGGCCCAGGGTGGCGGCGATCAATGTGTTGCGCATCGGTATCTCCGGAAACACAGGGTGTAAAAGTGACTATTGGACGAGGATCGCCTGGGCCAGTTCAAGGTCGCTAGCGTTAAGCGCGGGGCTTGCCTGCCTTAGTGCCCGCAGGGCGGCTTCCAGCCTTGCGCCGCGTGCCAGGCCTTGGCTGGCGACAAACACCGCGGCGTCGTCGCGGGCATCGACGATTAACTTCTGGTCGAAGGGCGCGCTGGTGACTTTGCTGCTCACATAACCGGTGACGATCACACCTTGGGTGGTGCTGTCGAAAGCGCGGGCAGCGGTCGCCCAGAGCAGGCAGGTACAAAGCAAAAGCAGGTAGCGCATGGTCCGTAAAGGCAACCTCAAACGAAGCGGCTAGGCTAGCGCAAGCGCGGGCCTGCTGCCAGCGCGGGCGCTCGCCTGGCCCGCCTTTTAGGAAAGTTTCATGCGGGGCGGATCAACTGCCGAGAATAGCCTGGGCTAGCTCGGTGTCTGATGCCTGCAAGTCGGGCAGCTGTACACGCAGCCAGGCGAGCGCGCTTTCGAGCCGAGCGCCGCGAATCTCGCCACCGCTGGCTACGAAGCTTGCGGCATCGTCTCGCGCCTGCTGCACGATCTTATGGTCGCGTAGAGATGAGGAAAGATCCGACGTTGTATCGGTGCTGGCATTCACGGCCCGCACTACCGCATCGGTAGTGACTACAAAGCTGGAGGCTTGCGCGCCGCCTGCCAACGCCAGGGCAGCTGCGCCTAATGCGCAAAGCCATTGCTTACCAGCTCGCATGATCGTTCCTCTCTCTAATAAGGCACCGGATAAGGCCTATAAACGGCTTATTAGAGCGTGCTGGCTGGAAAGGTTCCACGCATCGGTCGCGGTGTGCAGACCAGTACAGTTTGAAAAATAAAGTTTTTATATGAAAATTGAATTATCCGAAGCGTAGGCAATAAAAAACCCGCTGCGGCGACCGGAGCGGGTTTCTAGCGAGCCTGAAGGCCCGAGCTTAGCGCCAGAACGGCTTGCTCAGCTCTTCGAAGCGCTGGGCTTCACTGATGCCGGCATCGGCCAACAAGCGCGAATCAAGACGCGCGAGCTGATGGCGGCTGGCCAGACGACGCTGCCACAGGCTCAAGTTGGCCAGAACGCGCAGAGGCAGGGAAGCTTTGGCGTGGGTAACGCTGTCGTTGAAACGCAGATCGGAACGTAGGGTATGTTCCATGGTTGACATCCTTCCGCTTGTGGCGGGATTTAAGTGTGTTCTGAAGATGGAACAAATGATGCGCTTCAGCCGCTCGATTTCATATGTACAGTTCACAATTAAGAGTAGCGCGCAGTTATCTGTTTTTTGGAACTGTGGCAGCCTTCTTGGTGCAATCTGTACTGGTCCGCACCGGCTTGGTGCATTTAAGCGTTTTGCCACGCTACGAAACGGCCATAACCCGTTTAAACGACAGGTACAGTAGTACAGTTTATGAAAAAACAGGTATGAAGCATGGGAGTACAGGGCACTGCTGCTGTGCAGCTGCTGCTGAAAAACGCGCTATTGAACCAGCATCTGCCCTGTTTCTTCAGCATTGATATGCCAGCTCAGGGCCTCGCGGAGGCTGTGCGGGGTATGACCGCCCTTCGCGCAAGCTTTGCTGAAGTACTGCTGTAGTGGTTGGCGATAGGTCGGATGCACGCAGTTATTGATGATGACTTGGGCCCGCTCTCGGGGCGCCAGGCCACGCAGGTCCGCCAGCCCTTGCTCGGTGACCAAGATGTCGACATCGTGTTCAGTGTGGTCCACATGGCTGACCATCGGCACCACGCTGGAGATGGCGCCGCCCTTGGCGGTGGACTTGGTCACAAAGATCGCCAAGTGCGCATTGCGCGCGAAATCTCCAGAGCCGCCAATACCATTCATCATCCGGGTACCCGCCACATGGGTGGAATTCACATTGCCGTAAATGTCGAATTCCAATGCAGTGTTGATACCGATGATCCCCAACCGACGGATTACCTCCGGGTGATTGGATATTTCTTGCGGGCGCAGCACCAGCCGAGATTTGTACCGTTCCAGTTCGTCGAACACTTGATGGTGGCGTCGCGCCGAAAGGGTAATGGAGCTACCGGAAGCGAAGCTTAGTTTGCCGGCGTCGAAGAGGTCGAAGGTCGAATCTTGAAGCACTTCGGAGTACATCGTTAGGTCGTGGAAGGGCGAGTCCAGCAGGCCATGCATCACCGCATTGGCGATGGTGCCTATTCCCGCTTGCAGGGGCATCAGCCGGTGGGTCAGCCGGCCGAGCGAGACTTCGCGGCTGAAGAACGCCACCAGGTGATCGGCGATGGCCTTGGTTTCGCTGTCGGGTGGCAGCACGGTGGAATTGGAGTCTGCCTGGTTGCTGATCACGATCGCGGCTATTTTCGCCGGATCGATAGGGATCGCAGTGCTGCCGATCCGGCTATCGCAGGCCACTACGGGAATCGGGCTGCGGGTGGGGCGGTAGGTGGGAATGTAGATGTCGTGCAGCCCTTCGAGCGCCAACGGCTGTGCCAGATTGATTTCAACGATGACTTGGCGCGCGAGGATGGCAAAGCTGGCGGAGTTGCCTACCGAAGTGGTAGGCACGATATGCCCCTGCTCGGTGATCGCCACCGCTTCGATGACTGCCAAGTCGACAGGTTTGAGTTGCAGATTGCGCAACTGCTCGACCGTTTCAGACAGGTGCTGGTCGATAAACATCACCTTGCCGTCGTTGATAGCTTTGCGCAGGGTGCTGTCGACCTGGAACGGCATGCGCCGGGCAAGCACGCCAGCTTCGGTGAGCTGCTTATCCAGGTCATTGCCCAGGCTCGCGCCAGTCATCAGGGTGATCTGCAGGGGGTGTTCGCGGGCTCGATCGGCCAGCGCTTGCGGCACCGCCTTGGCTTCGCCTGCACGGGTAAAGCCGCTCATGCCCACGGTCATGCCGTTTTCGATCAAGGCAGCGGCTTGCGAGGCAGGCATCACCTTACTGTGAAGGGAAGCCAGGCGGATGCGGTCAGGGTACATGGGTGAAGCCTCTTGCAGCGGTGGGCAGGTCGAGAAGTCTATTCAACCGGCGCGCCGCATGGCCTCCGACAAAGGTCGAAGGAAAGGCTCTATTTAGGGGTTTATGACGTAAAACACTGTTACCGAAAAGGTAAAGACACCGGCCCGGAGGGTTCTGGGCCGGTTGGGGCGGGGCGTCAATCGACGGCTTTTACCATGTCCTCGATAACCTTTTTGGCATCGCCGAACACCATCATGGTTTTGTCCATGTAGAACAGTTCGTTATCCAAACCGGCGTAGCCGCTTGCCATGGAGCGCTTGTTGACGATGATGGTGCGCGCCTTGAACGCCTCCAGAATGGGCATCCCTGCGATAGGCGATTTGGGATCGTTCTTGGCAGCCGGGTTGACCACGTCGTTAGCGCCGAGCACCAGCACCACATCCGCCTGACCGAACTCGGAGTTGATGTCCTCCATCTCGAATACCTGGTCGTACGGCACTTCGGCTTCTGCCAGCAGCACGTTCATATGCCCAGGCATGCGCCCGGCGACCGGGTGAATGGCGTATTTCACCGTCACGCCGTTATGGGTGAGCTTTTCGGTGAGCTCCTTGAGTGCGTGTTGAGCGCGCGCGACCGCCAGGCCGTAGCCCGGCACGATGATCACGGTGTCGGCGTTGCTCAGCAGGAAGCTGGCGTCGTCGGCAGAGCCGGACTTCACCGGGCGCGCTTCCTGGCTGCCTGCCGCAGAGGCGACATCAGTATTCCCGCCGAAGCCGCCGAGGATCACGTTGAAGAACGACCGGTTCATCGCCTTGCACATGATGTAAGAGAGGATTGCCCCGGATGAACCTACCAGCGAGCCGGCAATGATCAGCATGGAGTTATTCAGGGAAAACCCGATGCCGGCGGCCGCCCACCCAGAGTAGCTATTGAGCATCGACACCACGACCGGCATGTCGGCGCCGCCGATGGGGATGATGATCAGCACGCCCATTACGAACGCCAGGGCGAGCATCAAGGCGAAGGCAGCGTGGCTGCCAGTGAGCATAAAGAAGATGCCCAGGCCGACGGTCAGCAGGCCGAGCAGCAGGTTGAGCTTATGCTGGCCGGCGAACTGTACGGGTGCTCCTTGGAACAGCCTGAACTTGTACTTGCCAGACAGTTTGCCGAAAGCGATTACCGAACCGGAGAAAGTAACCGCGCCGATGGCCGCGCCGAGGAACAGCTCCAGGCGGTTACCGCTAGGGATCGGGTCCCCCAACTGCGCCACGATACCGAGGGACTGAGGTTCGACCACGGCAGCGATGGCGATGAACACCGCGGCCAGGCCGATCATGCTGTGCATGAAGGCGACCAGCTCCGGCATTTTGGTCATCTCGACGCGCCGCGCCATGATCGAACCGGCGCTACCGCCGATCAGCAAGCCCAGCACGACGTAGCCGATACCTACACCAGCCAGCTCCGAACCGAGCTTGAAGATCAGCACGACCGTGGTAAGCACTGCCAAGGCCATCCCGGCCATGCCGAACAGGTTACCGCGCCGTGACGTGGTCGGGTGCGAAAGCCCCTTGAGCGCCTGGATGAAGCAGACCGAGGCGACCAGGTAAAGCAGGGTGATCAGGTTCATGCTCATTGCGAGTTCGCTCCGGGCTTGGCTTTCTTCTTGAACATTTCCAGCATGCGGCGGGTAACCAAAAAGCCCCCGAATACATTGACCGCTGCCAGCGCTACCGCCGCGGTGCCCATGACCTTGCCCAGCGGGGTCACCGTCAAGGCAGCCGCCAGCATGGCCCCGACGATCACGATCGCCGAGATAGCGTTAGTGACCGCCATCAACGGTGTATGCAGGGCGGGGGTAACGTTCCAGACCACGTGGTAACCCACATAGATCGCCAGCACGAAAATGATCAGGTTGTAGATGCCGTGGGAAATCAGCATGTCTTCCATTGCGGTATTCCTCGTCAGGATTGCTTGCGCAGAAGTTGGCCGTCACGGCACATCAGGCAGGCCGCGACTATGTCGTCTTCAAGTGGAATTTCCAGGGCGCCGTCCTTGCCGAGGATCAGTTTGAGGAAGTCGAGCAGGTTGCGCGCATAAAGCGCGGAGGCATCGGCCGGCACCTGCGCGGCCAAGTTGGTCGGGCCGAGGATAGTCACCCCGTGTGCGCTCACTACTTGGTCGGCTACGGTCAGCGGGCAGTTGCCACCTTGGGCAGCGGCGAGGTCCACCACCACAGCGCCCGGTTTCATCTGCGCCACGGTATCGGCGCTGAGCAACGTAGGGGCCTTGCGGCCCGGAATCAGCGCCGTGGTGATGACGATATCGGCCTGCTTGGCGCGCTCATGCACCGCCTGAGCCTGGCGCTGCATCCAGCTGGCGGGCATAGGGCGCGCATAACCGCCAACGCCTTGCGCGCAGTCCCGCTCCTCGTCGGTCTCATACGGGACGTCGATGAATTTAGCGCCCAAGGATTCGATCTGCTCCTTCACCGCTGGCCGCACGTCCGAGGCTTCAATTACTGCCCCCAGGCGCTTGGCTGTGGCGATGGCCTGTAGCCCGGCCACACCTGCACCCAATATCAACACCCGTGCAGCCTTTACGGTACCGGCTGCGGTCATGAGCATGGGCATGAAGCGAGGGTAGTGCTGAGTGGCCAGCAGCACGGCTTTATAGCCGGCGATGTTGGCTTGCGAAGACAGCACGTCCAGGCTCTGCGCACGCGAGGTGCGGGGAGCGGCTTCCAGCGAGAACGCGGTGATCCCCTGTTCAGCCATGCGCGCAAGGTTGTCGGTATCGAAGGGGTTAAGCATGCCCACCACGACCGTGCCCGCCGCCAAGCTGCTCAGCTCCTGAGGGTTGGGGGCAACTACCTTTAAAACCAGTTGAGCGGCAAAGGCTTGTGCTGCGCTGCCCAGGGTTGCCCCGGCAGCTTCATAAGCGGCATCCGGAATGCTGGCAGCCACTCCAGCGCCGGTCTCGATCACCACGCTGTGGCCCTGCCCAATGAGCTTTTTTACGGTTTCGGGAGTGGCCGCCACACGGGTTTCGCCCGGGTGGGTTTCAAGTGGGACGCCTATGTGCACGATATTTCTCCTGGCTGGAACTCTTGTTGGGATCTTGCACTTTGAAAACGGGCGTATTGCCCTACAAATAAAAATGCAGGTTGAGCTTATAGCGGTATCGCGTGGCTGCATTTTGCATAGGCGACTCCGCACGAGCAACTACTAATATCAGCATTCAAGCTTAAGTGATCTTTTTGCTCGAAACGAACAAGGGAATGCTGACCACGACATGCATCAAAAGTTACCAAGGCGCAATGCTGTAACCCGCTCAACCCCTTGCAGGATGGGCGGTCCGGCTTAGACTGGGCAGTCCTTTCATGGCGCTGGCGTCGAGCTGGCGGAAGCCTCGAAAGTTATAGCAGCTATTCTTTGCCGTAATGTTATTGGTCAAAGTTATAGCTGCTAGTCTTTTGTGGAATAGTTTCGGGCAGTGCTAACTAACCAGTCCCTGAATGCTTTCAGCGACGCCGATTCAACTTTCCTTTCGGGAATCATCAAGTGATAGGCGCGCGAATCCGAGAACACATGTTCATGTGCTATCACCAATTCGCCGCGTAGCAATTCTTGCTCAATTAAGAACGGAGGAATAAGGGCCACCCCCATTTGGTGGATAGCCGCTTGGGCAAGCATCGAAAACAGTTCATAGCGGGGGCCGGTCAGGTCCCGGGCCACCTGCAGGCCCGCCGACGCAAACCAATGGCGCCAGGCGTAAGGGCGGGTTGTCTGCTGCAGCAAGGGTAGCTCTGCCAGGCGCGATGGGTCCGACGGTGCCCGCCCGGCCAACAGGGCCGGGCTGCACACCGGTTGCGAATGCTCAGCCATCAGGCGGTAGGCACGGGCGCCCGGCCACTCTCCGTCACCGAAATAAATAGCGGCATCGAATGGGGTGTCAGCGAACAGGAAGGGCCGGGTGCGGTTGGTAAGGTTGACGGTCACCTGTGGATGCAGCTGCTGAAACTCTTTGAGCCTCGGTAGTAACCAGCGGGTGCCGAAGGTAGGGACCACCGCCAGTTCGATGGCCGCCGCACCCTGTTGGCCCATCACCGAAAGCGTGTCGCGTTCCACGGCGTCTAGCTGGGCCGACACTTGCCGGCTGTAAGACAAACCCGCCTCGGTCAATGTCACCCCGCGGCGCGAACGGCGGAACAGCTCCACGTTGAGAAAGGCTTCCAGCGCAGCGATCTGCCTGCAGACTGCGCCCTGGGTAAGCGACAGCTCGGTTGCCGCCTTGGTGAAGCTCTGGTGGCGGGCGGCGGCTTCGAAGCTGACCAATGCAGCGGTGCTCGGAATTTTTCTGCGCATGGCTCATGACCCGTGCTTGAGGAATAAGCCTTTGTGAGCCTTTCGGAGTGAGAAATCAACACAACGTGTTGCTGAAACCTCGTTTGAGTCATTACCGGCGGGCATCTAGGCTTACTGCACTGTCACCAAGCCTCAAGGAATTAGCGACCATGGCTACCAAAGCGAGCTTTAACTGGATCGACCCGCTGCTGCTGGATCAGCAGCTTTCGGAAGAGGAGCGCATGGTGCGCGACAGCGCGGCCCAGTTCGCCCAGGCCAGCCTGGCGCCCAGGGTCCTGGAAGCTTTTCGACACGAACTGACAGACCCGGCCATCTTCCGCGAAATGGGCGATATGGGGCTGCTCGGTGCCACTATTCCCGAACAGTACGGCGGCAGTGGCCTCAACTACGTCAGCTACGGTTTGATCGCCCGGGAAGTTGAGCGCATCGACTCCGGTTACCGCTCGATGATGAGCGTGCAGTCATCGCTGGTCATGGTGCCCATCAATGAGTTCGGTACCGAGGCGCAGAAGCAGAAATACCTACCCAAACTCGCTAGCGGCCACTGGATCGGATGTTTCGGCCTGACCGAACCCAACCATGGCTCCGACCCCGGAGCGATGATCACCCGCGCCAAGAAGGCCGACGGTGGCTATCGGTTGAGCGGCAGCAAGATGTGGATCACCAACAGCCCGATCGCAGATGTATTCGTGGTCTGGGCCAAGGACGACGCCGGCGACATCCGCGGCTTCATTCTGGAAAAAGGCTGGGAGGGCCTGACCGCCCCGGCAATCCACGGCAAGGTTGGGCTGCGAGCCTCGATCACCGGTGAGATCGTTATGGACAACGTATTCGTGCCGGAAGAAAACGCCTTCCCAGACGTGCGTGGCTTGAAAGGGCCGTTCACTTGCCTCAATTCCGCACGTTATGGCATTTCCTGGGGGGCACTGGGGGCGGCTGAATACTGCTGGCACACTGCGCGCCAATACACACTGGACCGGCAGCAGTTCGGCCGTCCCCTGGCGGCCACCCAGCTGGTACAGAAGAAACTGGCCGACATGCAGACCGAGATCACCCTCGCGCTGCAAGGCTGCCTGCGGCTTGGGCGGATGAAAGACGAAGGCACCGCCGCGGTTGAAATTACTTCCATCATGAAGCGCAACTCCTGTGGCAAGGCGCTGGACATCGCCCGGGTGGCGCGAGACATGCTGGGCGGTAACGGCATCTCCGATGAATTTGGCGTGGCTCGCCACTTGGTGAACCTCGAAGTGGTGAACACCTATGAAGGTACCCACGACGTTCACGCGCTGATCCTTGGGCGTGCGCAAACCGGCATTCAGGCCTTCTATTAATAAGGAGCGGCTTGCCATGGGCGCGTTGTCGCATTTGAAAGTCCTCGACCTCTCCCGGGTGCTCGCCGGCCCTTGGGCGGGCCAGATCCTCGGGGATTTGGGAGCGGACGTCATAAAGGTGGAGCGGCCGGGCAGCGGCGACGACACTCGCGCCTGGGGCCCGCCCTATCTAAAGGATGGACAAGGTAACTCCACCGGCGAGGCCGCCTATTACCTCTCGGCCAACCGCAACAAGGCATCCGTCACCATTGACTTCACCCGGCCTGAGGGCCAAAGCCTGGTGCGGGCACTGGCGGCGAAGTCCGACATCGTGATCGAGAACTTCAAGGTCGGTGGCCTGGCGGCGTATGGCCTCGACTACGCTTCGCTCAAGGCCATCAACCCGCGGCTTATCTATTGTTCCATTACAGGCTTTGGCCAAACCGGGCCTTACGCTCGGCGAGCAGGCTATGACTTCATGGTGCAGGGCTTGGGTGGGCTGATGAGCCTTACCGGGCGGGCCGAGGGCGAAGAAGGCGAAGGGCCGGTGAAAGTCGGTGTAGCGCTGACGGACATCCTTACGGGGCTTTATTCCACCGTGGCGGTGCTGGCCGCGTTGTCTGAGCGCGAGCTCAGCGGCGAAGGGCAACATATAGATATGGCCTTGCTCGACGTGCAGGTGGCTTGCCTGGCCAACCAGGCCATGAACTACCTGACCACCGGGGTGGCACCAAAGCGCCTGGGCAATGCCCATCCGAACATCGTGCCGTACCAGGACTTCCCTACGGCCGATGGCGATATCATCCTTACCGTCGGCAACGATCAGCAGTTTCGCAAGTTCGCCCGTGTCGCAGGCTGCGAAAGCTGGGCGGACGACCCGCGCTTCGCAACCAATTCGGCTCGCGTTGCCAACCGTGCAGTGCTGGTACCGCTCATTCGCCAGGCAACGGTTTTCAAAACGACCGCCCAGTGGGTCGAATCCCTCGAGCAGGCTGGCGTGCCCTGCGGCCCGATCAATGATCTGGCACAAGTGTTCGCGGATCCGCAGGTGTTAGCTCGTGATCTGGCAGTGGAACTCAGCCATCCATTGGCTGGTGTGCTCAAGCAGGTAGCCAGCCCATTGCGTCTGTCTCGTACCCCTGTCGAATATCGAATGGCGCCGCCGCTGCTGGGCGAACACACTGACGCTTTATTAGCGCGAGAGCTGGGCTTGAGTGAACAGGATCTTGCTGAACTGAGGGCAAAAGGCGTTATTTGAAGGCTTCGGAAAATAACTGTTGACGCCCCTC
>NZ_JANZKJ010000001.1 GCF_025642975.1 Pseudomonas sp. RIT-PI-S | reverse complement strand
GTGGTTCAGGTGTTGGCCCGTGGGCAACGTCAGGGTGGTGAGGTTGCCGAGCGGGTCGTAGTCGTAGGAAAGCGCCCCCTGGGATGTACGTTCACACAGCAACCGGCCCAATAGGTCGTAGGTGAATTCGAGCGTTTCCTCGCTGACGCCAAGCCCTTTGCCCGCAACGGTAGGCGCACGGGTGATGCATAGCAACCGGTCGCCATTGTCGTAGGTGTAGGCCTGGCGTGCGTCCTGGTTCACCTTGGCCAGCAGCCGGCCAATCGGATCGCGTTCAAATTCGGTGCTGCGTTCAGGTCGTTCGCCACGCTCGCCGTAGCCAATTTCGTCGACACGCGTCAGGTGCCCGCCAAGGTTGTAGGTAAAGCGCCGGGTGAGCTGGTCGATGCGTTTTTCTTCGATCAGCCGGTCGCTGGCGTCGTAGCCAAACTGGTAGGCCGCGTTGTTTTCGTTGACCAGCGCGGTGAGGCGCAAGGCCTTGTCGTACTCGTAACGGATGCGCTGCCCCTTGGCGTCCTGGCGGCTGGCGGGCAGGCCGCGGGCGGTACGCAGCAGCCGGGTGGTCTGGCCCTTGCCGTCGGTGTGGGTCAGCACTTGGCCCAAGGGGTTGTAGGTAAAGGTTTCGGCGGTGCCGTCCGGGTGTTCAATGCGCAGCACTTCGCCATCGGGCTTGCGCGCCAGGGTGGTGGTCTGATGGAGGGCGTCGGTGACGGCGATCAGGTGCTGGCGGTCGTCGTAGCGGTAGCAGGTGCTTTTGCCGGAACAGTCCTGGAAGCGTTCGACCTGGGCCAGGGTGTTCCACCACAGGTATTTGGACTTGCCCGTGGCGTCGATGATGGTGTGGGGTAGACCGTCGTCGCCGTTGAGGTACTCGGTTGTGTGGCCGAGGGCGTCGGTTTCGGCGATGAGGTTGCCCTTGGCGTCGTAAGTGGCTTTCCACACGCTGCCGTCCGGGTAGGCGATGGACGTCACCAGCGTGGTGAGGTGGTGGTAACGGTAGCGAATGGCCCGGCCCAGCGGGTCGACCTCTTCGAGCAAGCGGGCGTACTCGTCGTAGGTGAACCGCAAGCGGTTGCCATCCGGTAGCGTCAGGCCGGTCATGTTGCCGTATGCGTCCAGGTCGATGGCGTAACGCTCGCCGCCGAAATCCCGGCTGGCGATTACCCGGTGGTCCTGGTTGTAACGGATCTCCAGCTCGCGCCCAAGCACATCGGTGGCCCAGGAACTGCGCTGCTCGACGTTGTAGCGCAGGTGGAAGTGCTCGCCATCGCTGGTCCAGTGCTCGGCCACCCGAGGCTGGCCGTCGACGTGCTCCCAACGGTAATGGCAGGTCAGGCCAAGTGCATTGCTGTGGCTGGCCATCACGCCGTTGGCGTAGCTGAACCGGCGCACTGAGTCGCCGTTGCGGTTGATCACCTCGATGAGTTGGCCATTGTCGTCGTAGCGGTAATGAACCAGCGTTTCCACCGCCTGGTTGTCAACCACGCGCTTCACATCGCTCAGGCGCCCCAGCGGGTGATCGTAATGCAAGTGCACGCGCACGCCGCCGGTGGCGCTGATGTCGGTCAGCGTACCGTCGACGCTACGGGTGAAGTGCAGGAAATGCCCCAGGGCATTTTCGATACGCAGCAGGGGCACCGGGGTGTTGGTGTTGGGCACTTCACCGAAGTAGAAAAAGATGTTGTCCAGGGTTTGCAGCAGGTAATGGCCACCCTCCGTGCACACCAGGTACACCTGCTCATGGGGGTTGTAGATCCGCTCTCCGGGCTGCAGGTCCACGAAAGGCACGCTGCGGCCCTGGTTGTCGGTGAGGTAAACGAAGCTGCCGCTTCTGCGCAGGCTCTGCTCCCAGGGCAAGATCCAGCCTTGGCCGAGGGCGCTCGGTACGCGGAGGTCGCTGGCATAGAAGCGGGACCATTCGATCGGCATCAGGCCCGGCAGGCTGAAATCGGTTTCGTCGGGGATGACCTTGCGCCCAGTGGTCAGGTCCACAGGGTTGCCCACCAGCCCGCCTATTGCCCGGTCGATGGCGGGCCCGAACACGAGGCGGCTGGTCACTTCACCGCTGACGAAGCCCGCTGTGAACTTAAGGGCGCAGGGCAGCACTGCCTTGAGCCCGGCCTGGGCGCCCTGCTTGATCAGCTGAGCGATGCCGCCCGCGGCGCCGGCGACCGCCATCAGGCCATCGACGGTATGGCGCACCCAGGCGGGGATCTCGTCGTCTACCGGTAGATACCGGTAGGTCCCGCCACCGATCAGCACATTGCCCGAGCCGCTGGAAATGGTCGCGCCGCAGGTGATTTTGTCGCCTTTGCGCGCGGCGGCCGTGCCATTGATGAACACGTTGGTGGAGCCTTCGGCCACTTGGACGGGCCCGGGGTGCTTGCTGCAGGCCCCCAGGCTCTGGATAACGTGCGCAGCCTTGCGGCTGTTGATGAACACGTTAGGCGAGGCCGTTACCAAAGTGCCGGAGGGCGATGAAAACATCCCGCCGACCGCCTCGCCGATGGAAGTCAGCAGGCTACCTCCCACGCCTGCTGCAAGCCCCGCCAGAAACGCCACACCAAACCCACAGGTGAAGGTGGCGACGGCCACCGTGGCCACCAGAGCAATACCCAGCGCAGCGCCTAGGAGAAAGCCTCCCAAGGCGCCGGTGTGCGATATGTCATCGCCAAACCGTGCGGCTTCGAACATGAGGCTTATTCCTGTTCGCTGGGATCGGTGGGTGCCAGATGGGTCTGCCGGGGTTGAAAACTGGCCAGCAGGTTAGCCCAGTCCTGGTTCTGCTCCGGACTGAAATCGGCCTGGGCCGTGGTCGAGAAGATCAATGCCCGGCCTGGCGCCGTCAGGAACGCGGCCTGGCGCTGATAGTACGGCCGCCCTTCGTTCATGTAGTAAGCGTCGATCTGCACGCCTTCGATCGGCGCCACGGTAGACAGCGAAACGGGCTTTTTAGCCAGCAAGGTATAGCCACGCAGCTTGGCCGCCAGCATTTTTACCTGCCGGTCCACATAGGCGTTGAGCAACTCGGAGGGCAACAGAGTGTCCCGCGAGATGGTGATGCTCAACGGGGCTGGAATGCTGGAACCCAGCACGAACATATTGACGGTGCGGTCCTGGAACCCGTGTGGCAGCGCGATGCTGCCCTCGTGCAACTCGTAGTCCATTAGAAACAATTCCTTGAAATCAAAAATCAGTGGCTCAGCGGGCGGTCATGCCCAAGAGCATGGTGTCAAAGTCGATCAGCCAAGCGCTCAGGCTGGGCTTCAGCGGGTCGACCACACAGGAAAGGCTTAGCCATTGCGGGGGTTGGCCACCGGTGACAGGCACGATGCTCACCACCAAGCGCCCATGGCGTTCGGCATTGCCTAGGCTGAAGCGGAAGTCCACCGCCATCGCCGCGCTACCGGCCAAGGTGCAATCACGCTCGCGGATCAGACGCAGCTCTGGATGAAGAACGCGCAGGGCCTGCAGAGCCTGCGCCAAAAGCCCGTCAAGGGTCGCTCCCTCGTGCACGTCGCGCCTCTGGATGGCCAGCGCGACGGGCTCGCCGTTCTGCTCCAAGGTCATCTGGATGTCGCGGAAGCGAAAGCCTTCAGGCAGAAGCAGGTTGAACCCGGCGAAGCTGAAACTGCTTGGCGCGTCTTGCAGGGGCACCACCGGTTCAGGTTGCGCGAGGGGCGCTTGCACCGCTCCGGCCGCCTGTTGCTCGGCCAGGGCTGCCGCCTCCTGGGCCAGCCGCCGCTCGGAAAGCCGGTCGTAGATACTGGTTCTGTTCATCCTTTGAGCACCTAATCATTGACCCGCACCGAGGCGCCGTTGATTTGGGTAGTGCCGGTGCTGACGGTGGAAATGGCATCGCCTTTGATCTCGATGCCATCGGGGGTCAAGGTGATGCTGCTGTTCCCCACCTTGAGAATGATGTGCTGCTTGGCACTTACCTGAATGAACTGGTTATCGACCTCAATGGTTAACGAACCCTCCTGCACGTTGAGGACGGTGTCTTTCTTGATCGTTTCGAGGTGGTGGCCGCCCACGGTGATGGTGCGGTTGGCGCCAACGCTATGGGTCTCGCTCGCCTCGATCTCGGTGTCCATATTGCGCTCGGCATGCATGATGATCTGCTCGGCGCCGGCCTTGTCTTCGAAGCGGAAGAAGTTCGCCGTGCCGCCGTTGCCTTTGATCGAACGGGTCAGGAAGCCGCTTTGGGTCTTGTTCGCCGGCAACGCCCAGGGTGGCGTGTTCTGGCTGTTGTACAGGCTGCCCATGATCAGTGGGCGGTCGGGGTTGCCGTCGAGGAACACCACCACCACCTCATCGCCCACACGGGGGATCTGGATGCTGCCGAAACCACCGCTGGCGCCGGCTTGCGCCACCCGAACCCAGCAGGAACTGTGGTCGTTGTAGGCACCCTGGCGGTCCCAATGGAATTGGACCTTCACCCGGCCGAGCTCGTCGGTGAAGATCTCTTCGCCGGGCGGGCCGACGATGATGGCGGTCTGCGGGCCGGCGATGGTCGGCCGCGGGGTGGACAGCTGCGGGCGAAACACGATTTTCCTGCGCACGCAGGAGAAGGTGTTGTAGTAACCCGCCTGCTGGCCGGTGAGGTAGTTGTTGTGGCCTTCGCTTTCCACGCTCAGCAACAGGAACTGGCGGTCTTCGGCAGGGCCTTGATCGTGGTCGTAGTGCTGCAGCAGCTCGAAGGTGTAGCCGGGTTTCATCGCACGGCAGTTGCCTTCGCCCTGGAACGTCTTGCCTTTGAGCTCCAAGGCCTCTACCCGCAGGCGCACCAGTTCTTCCCCCTCATCGTAGGTGCCGTGTGTGTATTGGCCGGGGAAGTCATAGATCTCGAATTTTTCGACGTCGCCTTGCTGGTTCAGGCTGTTCATGGCCACCGGCAAGCGGTTGTTCGGCTGGCGGTAGTCGAAGGTTTGCACGGCGATCTTGCCGGACTGCAACTGGCGGTTGCCGCTCCATTGCGTGATGGAGTCCGCCAGCTCGGTGACCGCGGCAGAGTGGAAACGGATCTGCGGTTGTTCCGGCAATGCCTCCAAGGTGCTGGAGTCATCGCAGATGATCATCGTGTGACCTTGGGCAGTGTGCTCGAAGTAATAGAACATGCCCTCTTCTTCCAGCAGGCGCTGGACGAAGTTGAAATCGCTTTCACGGTATTGGGTGATGTAGGTATAGCGCTTCTGCGGCCGGGTCAGGCGGAATTCATGGCGGGCGAACGCCGCGCACGGGGCGAATACCTGGGTAACCACTTCTTCGACCGTGTTGCCCTGGAAAATCCGCGTATCGAAGCGGTTTTTCAACATCGAGAACCAGGGGTTCATGGTCGCGGTGTAGCGGGCCATGCCGCCATCGCTGCCGATGCTGGCAAAGCGGGTCAGGTAGCCTGCGAGATAGCGTGGGGGGCCTTCGGACAGTTCGATTTCAATGACAACGTGCTGCCCCATCATCGACTTCAGCTCGACCCCCGCATCCTCACAGATCAGTAGCAGTTCGAAGCTGTACGCCTGTGACAGCGCCTCGCGCCCCTTGAAGGACTCGATCAGCAATTGCTGCTGGGGGTTGGCAAGGTTGGTGAACTTGAACAGGCGGCGATTCTGCGGCGTGAGCAACGCGGCAAGGTCCATCATCGGGTGTATCTCCTTGGGGGCATGGCCGGCACGCTACCGCCGTGCCCGGCTACAACAGGCCGTTTGCTGACAAAGACCGCAGCCCTCGTAGCACCGATCTCCGATCGGTCAGCCTCACCACTGCGAATGCATTCGCAGCGGCGGTACAACACTGGAAAACGTATCAAGGCGGTCACGAAACAAGGCTGGCGACGCGCGTGTGGAGCGGCCCGGCGCGCTATCGGTGCGCTGCCGGTTTAAAAGCGGGGGGAAGGAGACACCGTTGCAGCGTGCCCTGTCAACCCAACCACGCATTTTTTAAAGGCCGGCTTTGCTGGTGCAAAGGGTTAACCGTTGCGGGTTGATTCATGCATCATTGCCGGGCGCCGCTCGGTCAAGGAAAATACCGGCCGGCTGGCAAGCGGTTAGCCAGCTTGCCTAGCCGCAAAACGCTCTACCCTTCTCCAATGGACTGTGATGTGTAAATGGAACTACTCGCCCACGTTCCCTCCTGGGATGACATCGAACGAAACCTGGACCATCGCTTCAGCGAACTCAACCAAAGTGTCAGCAACGGGCTGCACGGCGCCCACGATAGCTGGGACGGCTTCACCCGCCGGGTGAGCCGAGGCGCAAGCCAGGTGTACGGGAGCCTGGGCGGTCAGCGAATCGACAACGTTCGCCATGCGATGGCGTTGTCCTACCCCATCATCCAGGCCAACCTTCGCCGCAAGTGGGCGGCCATCGAGATCGAGCAGATCCTCCCAGTGCTGCTGAAGCTGGCCCGGGAAGTGTCGATGATCCTCGGCGGCAGCGTGGCGGTCGGGTCGGTCGCGGGCGGTGCCGCCGGCTCCTTCGCGTTTGGCGTCGGCGCCGCCCCGGGCGCGTTTGCAGGCGCAGGCATCGGCTTGCAGGTCGGCAACCTGATCCTGATGGCGCTGGGGCTGTCCGCGGTCGCTGAATACTTCTACAAGGGCCTGCCTGCGTGCCTTTCTACCTTGCAGGACGGCCTGGCCACAGCGTGGTATGCAAGCGAGGGCCTCAAACCGGCAGGGCTCGACCCAACGGGCGCCGCCGCGGCGCAGGCCCAGGAGCGCACTGGCTGGGCCGCCCGGCAACTGGCCCGAGGTCAGGAGCAACTAGTGCTGTTGCTGCTCACAGCCATCGTGACTTACCTCACCCGTGGCCAAGTCAAGGCCGGGGTGATAGGCAGCATGGAAAGCATTGCCGCCCGCACTGCCAAGCTCCAAGCGGAAATTGCCAACAAGCAATTCGCCAACTGGCTGGCCCGTAATCAGAGCAAGCTCCTGGCCCTGCCTGAGTTGCAGGTGAAGGATCCAGCGCCCTTAACAAGGGTGACGGAACCACCAGTGATGCTACTTGAGAACAAACCTGCGGTTCCAAAAAGCGACGTTTCACTCCGGCACCCTTTAGGCAAGATAACGGGAGCTTATTCCGCTATTGAAGCCGGGCCGCTTGACTCAAGGCTGGCTGAAACCTTTTCCGGTGGGCGTTATACGTCTGTCATTCTTGAAAAGGACACGATACTCAGGCGCGCAGGTGTGGAAGGGCAACCGCTCGGCCAGTTTTTTGCTCAAGAAACACCTGCTGGTGTATTGCAAACACGCATTGACAAAGCCGTGCTGCCCACTTGGCCCGGATGCGCGAAATCCCCTATCGATACGGCATTCGATATCAAAATCCCCAAGGGCACGGAAGTATACGTAGGGGAAGTTGGTTCGCAGGGAGGATTTTATGTCGGCGGCACTGAGCAGATAGTGGTGGTGAAACCATGGGCAATCGAGGGAGTGCACGTTATGGGATCGAGCCCATTAAAATGAAAAATATAGCCGAAGTTACCGCAATCATGGAACGTATCTCGCAGTTGATGCGCCTTGGAGGTAGGGAAGAATGGGCGATCCTCATCGATCAATATCGGAGTGAGCTGGCTCGGGACACGGCGGAGGCGTTATCGAAAATAGCCACATTATATGGCGGAATGGGATCGATAAACGATATTGTCCTCTATGGCGATGGGCAGCCGTTGGTGAGGGAAAACAATGAACTCGACGCCTTGCTTTCGAGGCTATACAACCTATGTGTAGGTTCCCGATCCTGAAACCCCCGCCCTGCCCGAGCAGGGGCCATACGATAATGATATTTAGCAACTGGCAGATGAAACGCTCAGTTTAAGGGCCGTGATCAGCGCCTAAAAATCACCGACCCGGTGGCCGCTGAGCTGAGCGTAGCCCTCGAACCCCTTATGAAACTGGCCGAACGCGGAGAAATACCCACGCCTCTGAAGTGGCGTGATATCCAGGCCGCTACCTGGTCACCGAGGAAGCCCTGCAGCGATAAGCGGAGTTAGAGCTTGCCTTTGCGCAGTTCCGGATCGAACTCACGGGCGGTGAATCGCCTATGCTGCGCTGGCTCAAGGCTGAACTGGAGCAAGTTCCGGGGAATGGCGATGGGCCGGCCTGAACCGCTGCAAGGGCTGTAGCAACAGACCAGCGAATATCAGCAGAACCTCACTGTTTGCCAGCTTACCCCCCGCCGCTGCCCGAAGGTTAAATGCCCGCAAGTACTAACCGCGCCCTGGCGCGGCTGACCTTGCGAGGCGAGCTTTCCGATGCAAGCCATTAGCCTGCTTTCACTTGCGCTGCAGCGCCTGGGTTTTGGCAAAAGCCTCAGGCGGGTTCGCATGTTGACCCTCAAGACCGCCAGGGTACCGGTGCTCGACAGCGCTTTCACCCGGCCGCGCTTTGCAAAGGTGACTTACTACGCCTGTGAGGCAAAAGACTGTTGGGTGCCGGTGGAGACGTTGTTGGTGTTCGACGGAGCGCCGCTGAACAGCCAGGCCTCCTTGGCCTGGCATCTGAAGCACGCGCAGGCTCACAACCAGGCTTTGTTTGTTGGGCCTAATGCTTATGAGCTTGGGGCGATCGAAGGCAAGGCCACACGCTTTTAGGACCAAGCAAAGCACAGAAACTGAGCCCACCAGGACGTCAGCGCAGCCAGAGCATGGCGCCGATAAAGCCGGCCATTCAGCCGTGATACCTAACTGTCTTGTCAGCTTATGCGGAACCGGTTTTAGGCATTAAATGGAAGGGAATTTCATCACGAGATACGTTATGAACACGACCATTACTTCCCAAAACCCGGCGGCCTTGCTAGGTACGGACACCTTAAATTCACCTTTGGCAACAAGCACCGACCACGACAAAAAGCGGATCATTTACACGCCTTTCGGTTATGCCCATGAGCCCTCCGTGAGAGCAGCAGGATTCACCGGGCAAATGAAAGAACCGGTGGGCGAGCGCTACCTATTAGGTAATGGCTACCGCGCTTATTCACCGAGCCTGATGCGTTTTATGGCAGCGGATGAGCTGAGCCCTTTTGATCAGGGTGGGATCAATAGTTATGCCTATTGTGAAAACCAGCCGATTACTCGTACCGATCCCGACGGCCGCTTCTTTTTAGCGGCCATCTCCACCATCGCTATGCTAGGCGGGATAGCCTCGGTGGTGGCGGGGATCGCCGTGCGAGACCAAGACAAGAGTGACTCCGCGCTTTCGTTGGGGTTAATGATAGGAGGTGGAGCGCTCACCCTGGCTGGATTCGGCGGCATCGGGGTGATGGGCATGAGAAAAGCCTCGGCCCTCTCCGGAGACGTTAATATAAATACAATCAAAAAAGCAATAAAGCCCCTGCCCAATGAAAGAGCAAGAGCTTACATATATGAGTTAGAAAGCCGAAGCTACAAAAACTTTCTTTCTCCAACCAAGCGTAGCGGCCGTGCAGACGCCTATGATCAGGAATTTGCAACATACACTCGAACAAAAATGGAAGCTAAAGCCTACAGTAAGCACTTAGCCCTGATGAACCAGCTCACGTAACAGGGGGGCTAACTAACTCCCATGCAACTTACTCATCAACTCCGCCTCGGCCTGCGTTAACCCGCAGGCCTGGGTGAGTTCATCGATACTCGCGCCCATATGCACCAGCTTCGCGGCTTGGGCGAAGGAGAGGCTGTCTGGATCGCGCTGTTCCAGTTGCAACAACTTGTCTGGCAATGGCGCGACGGCGGCGCGAAGCTCGTGGATGGCCTCGCCCATGCGCACGGTGCCGTTCTGGTAGTCGTCCAGGCGTTTGGCCAGTTCGCGGATGCGTTGGTCCCGCAGGGCATCGCCGGCGGCTTGTTCGGCGGCGATGCGTTGCTGGTTGCGGGCATAGGACAGGAACATCCACACCGCCCCGGCCCAGAGCACGGCCAGGACGATCACGGCGGCTTCGAAGATCAACTCAAATGTTCTCCAGTTCCGACCACTCTTCTTCGCTCATCATTTTGTCGAGCTCAACCAGGATCAGCAGCTCGCCGTTCTTGTTGCATACGCCCTGGATGAACTTGGCAGACTCTTCGTTACCCACGTTCGGCGCAGTTTCAACCTCGGACTGACGCAGGTAAACCACTTCGGCCACGCTGTCGACCAGAATACCGACCACCTGCTTGTCCGCTTCGATGATGACGATACGGGTGTTATCGGATACTTCGCTGGAATCCAGGCCAAAGCGTTGCCGGGTATCGATGACCGTGACCACGTTGCCGCGCAGGTTGATGATCCCCAGCACATACGAAGGCGCGCCTGGCACGGGGGCGATCTCGGTATAGCGCAGCACTTCCTGAACCTGCATCACGTTGATGCCGTAGGTTTCGTTATCCAGGCGGAAGGTCACCCACTGCAGGATCGGGTCTTCTGAACCGGTCTTTTTCATACTCTTACCCCTCGCTTCCGCCATTGCGGTTTGTTATGCGTGCCCCAGGCCCACGGCCCGGGGAAGTTATCGTTTACGGCCACGGGCGGCAGCTGCCTGGGCCTTGGCGTCGGCCGCGGCCTTGGCGCGTGCCTCGGCTTCTTGGCGTTTGACCGCGCCGCTGGCAATCATTTCAGCCAATTGCGCCACATCGAGCAGCGCGCACATGTGTTCGATCACCGTGCCGGCCAGCCAGGGCCGCTGGCCCCGCTGCACCCGCCACTTGATTTCGGCGGGGTCCAGCCGCAGCGAGCGGCTGACGGAATGCACCGCCAACCCCCATTCGTAGCCCTGAACGGAAATCACATACTGCAAGCCTTGCTGGAAATCGTCGCGGTAGCGGTCTGGCATGACCCAGCGGGCGGTGTCCAGCACCTTGAGGTTACCACTGTGGCTGGGCAGCAGGCCGAGGAACCATTCTGGCTGGCCGAACAACGGCGTCAGCTCCTGCCCCGCCAAGGGGTAGATGGAGCCCAGGCATACCAGCGGCACAGCCAGGGTAAGCCCCGCGACATCGAACAGCAGGCACTCGAAGGGCTCGCCGGCCCACGCAGGCACCCCCTCCTCCACAGGCGTGGCCGGGCCGCCAGGTTGGCCCGTCAAGTTGGGTTGCAAGGCGGCAACCGGCGTGCTTTCCATCGGCTCGGCAATCATCGGCGTCGCCGGTGCCGCTTCGGCCACCGGCGCAACAGGCACCGGCATGGCTACAGGCAGCGGCGCATGCTCGGGTGCCAACGCCTCTTCGAGGATTTGTGGGGAAACTTGTGGCAACAGCGACGGGCCGATCCACAGGCTAGGCTCTTCGAAGCGCGCTGCGGGTTCGTTCTCGACCAGCGGCTGCGCCAGCGCGCGGCGCGGTTCTGCCTTAGGCATCGGGTGGTGCAGGCGCGCATCACGCACCTGCTCTTCGAGCACCGCGGCCTCGAACTCATCGATCAACGCAGGCTCAGGCTCTATCGGCACCGCCGCAAGCACAGGCGCCAGGGCCACCACCGGCGTTACGGGCACAGGCGCAACAGCCGGCGGCGCGATATCCGTGACCGACGCAGGCTCCACGGCCCAGTCCTCGGTGGCTTCCTGCAACAGCCCGTCCAGGTAGGACTGCAAGGCCTGCCGCGGGCGCCGGGGGATATCTACGGGACGGCTCATCTCAGGCCACCTGGGTCAGAAGTTGCTGGCCAAGCAAATGCTTGAGCAAGGCGCGGTAGGCGATCACGCCGCGGCTTTTGGGATCGAAGCGCGACGGCGTCATACCGGCACGGCTGGCATCGCGCAAGCGCGTATCCACGGGGATGTAGCCCTCCCACACGCTGCCTTGCCAACGGTCACGCAGCACCTTGAGCGTGCCCAGGGACGCTTGCGTACGACGGTCGAACAGGGTGGGCACAATGCTGTAGGGCAGCGGCTGCTTGCGGGAGCGGTTGATCATGGTCAGCGTATTGACCATGCGTTCGAGGCCGTTCACCGCTAGATGTTCGGTCTGCACCGGCACCACCAGCTGCTGGCTGGCCGCCAGGGCATTGACCATCAACACGCCGAGCAGTGGTGGGCTATCGATCAGGGCATAGTCGAAATCCTGCCACAGCTGCGCCAGCGCCTTGGCGATCACCAGGCCCAGCCCGCTCTGCCCGGGCGATTGGCGCTCCAGGGTGGCCAGTGCAGTGCTCGACGGCAGCAAGGAGATGCGCTCATCCGTGGTGGGCAACAACAGTTGGCCAGGCAAGCCCTCAGGCACATTACCCTTGTGCAAGAACAGGTCGAAGCAACTGTGCTCCTGGCCATCAGGATCGTTGCCGAAGTAACTGGTCATTGAGCCGTGCGGGTCGAGATCGACCACGACCACGCGCTTGCCCGCATCGGCCAGCAGGCCGGCGAGGGCAATGGTCGTGGTGGTCTTGCCGACGCCACCTTTCTGATTGGCAATTGCCCAGACTCTCATGTGTACGGGTCCCGATAACTGATTTACAACGTCGGCGACGGGGTTTTGACAGCTTGCCCCTTCACCGGCTGCGTTGTTCCGGACGGTGCACTTTGTGTGCCAGCACGCTTGAGCGCCGCATCCGGCGTTGCGTTGGCGGTGCCGGAGCCCGTCAGGCTACGGCGCACTTCCAGGTTGCGGGAAATCACCAGAACCACCCGGCGATTCCGGGCACGGCCGTCGGCGCTGTCGTTTCCCGCCACCGGTTGATATTCACCATAGCCCACGGCCGCCAGGCGGCCGGGGTCGATGCCATCCATGGCGAGCATGCGCACGATGCTCGACGCCCGCGCCGAAGACAGCTCCCAGTTGGTGGGGTACTGGGCGGTGCGGATAGGTTGGTTATCGGTGAAACCTTCCACGTGAACTGGGTTGGCGAACGGCTGCAGGATGCCCGCGACCTTCTCGATGATGGTGAACGCGCGGTCGCTGGGGATCGCGTCGCCGCTGCCGAAGAGCAAGCCAGACTTGAGCTCGATCTCGATCCACAGCTCGTTGCCGCGGACCGTCAACTGGTCGGCGGCGATGAGGTCGCCAAAGGCGTTGCGCACGTCATCGGCAATCGTTTGCAAGGGGTTGGCGGCCGCCACGGCGGCATCCGGCTCGTCGCTCTCGGTATTGAGCGGGGTTACCGGCTGCGTGGTCCGTGGGCGCTCGTCACCGATGGGGATAGGATTGATGCTGCGCTGCTGTTCGTTGAACACCCCTACCAGCGCGTCGGACAGCACTTTGTACTTGCCCTCGTTGATCGAAGAGATCGAGTACATCACCACGAAGAAGGCAAACAGCAAGGTGATGAAATCCGCGTAGGACACCAGCCAGCGTTCGTGATTCTCGTGCTCTTCGGTGACCCGGCGACGACGCATCAATTACTCCATGAAGCCCTGCAGCTTCAGTTCGATGGACCGGGGGTTTTCGCCTTCCGCGATCGAGAGCAGCCCCTCAAGGAGCATTTCCCGGTAGCGGGACTGGCGCTGCGCCAGCGCCTTGAGTTTGTTGGCGACGGGCAGCAGCACCAGGTTGGCTGACGCCACACCGTAGATAGTGGCTACGAAAGCAACTGCTATGCCACTTCCCAGCTGGGAAGGGTCGGCCAGGTTACCCATCACATGGATCAGCCCCATCACCGCGCCGATGATGCCGATGGTAGGCGCATAGCCACCCATGCACTCGTATACCTTGGCGGCTTGTACGTCGCGGTTCTCCTGGGTGAAGAAATCCAGCTCGAGGATGCTGCGGATGGCCTCTGGCTCGGCGCCGTCCACCAGCAGTTGCAGGCCCTTGCGGGCATAGCTGTCCGGCTCGGTGTCGGCCACGCTTTCAAGCCCCAGCAAGCCTTCTTTGCGTGCCACGAGGCTCCAGCCCACTACCCGGTCGATGCCACCTGGGAGGTCAACGCGAGGCGGGAAAAAAATCCATGGGAGGATCTGCAGCGAGCGCTTGAAGGCGCTGATCGGCGTTTGCAGCAGCGCCGCGGCCAGGGTGCCGCCCAGCACGATCAGCCCGGCCGGGCCATTGAGCAGGGACGGCAGGTGGCCGCCTTCGAGGAAGTTGCCACCCACGATGGCCACGAAGGCCAGAATGATCCCTATGAGGCTAAGCACGTCCATTACTGGCAGGCCTCCGCCAGGTAACGGCCCATGTCGTCGAGGCTGTAAATCGCATCCGCCAGGCCGGCCTTGGCGACGGCCATGGGCATGCCATAGATCACGCTGCTGGCCTCATCCTGGGCCCATACCTGGCTACCGCTCTGCTTGAGCAAGCGGGCGCCTTCTCGGCCGTCGGCGCCCATGCCGGTGAGCACTACCGCCAGCACCTTGTCACCGAAGGATTTCGCTGCCGAGCCGAAGGTGATGTCCACGCAGGGCTTGTAGTTGAGGCGCTCGTCCCCGGGGAGGATTTTCACCACGCCACGGGCGTCGACCATCATCTGCTTGCCACCTGGGGCCAGCAGAGCGAGCCCTGGGCGCAATTGGTCGCCGTCCTGGGCTTCCTTCACGTTGATACGGCACAGCTTGTCGAGCCGTTCGGCGAAGGCCCCAGTAAATGCCGCGGGCATGTGCTGGATCAGCACGATGGGTGCCGGGAAATTGGCGGGGAGTTGGGTCAGCACCTTCTGCAGCGCCACTGGACCGCCGGTTGACGTGCCGATAGCCAACAGCTTGTAGGCCTTGCGGCGCGGCGCGCCGCTGGTGGCAGGCGCCGCTGCACGGGGCGCGGTCGCTGGCGCGGGGGGTGGCGTGGCCAGGGGACGTGGTGCCGGGCGGCTGCTGGTCAACGGTTCGCGGGGCGCCGGCGAGGGAGCGGTGGCGGTGGCGGGAGCAGCCGCCACGGGCGAGCTGAAGCGGCGATTGCTCCGCGCTATGGAATGCACTTTTTCGCACAACAACTGGCGGACTTTATCCGGGTTGCGCGAAATGTCTTCGAAGTTCTTCGGCAGAAAGTCCACGGCACCCGCATCCAGCGCATCCAGGGTAACCCGGGCGCCTTCGTGGGTAAGCGAGGAAAACATCAGCACGGGTGTGGGGCACCGCTGCATGATATGGCGGACTGCCGTGATGCCATCCATCATCGGCATCTCGTAGTCCATGGTGATCACGTCGGGTTTAAGCGAGACAGCTTGGTCGATGGCTTCGCGGCCATTGGTGGCCGTGCCCACAACCTTGATGTTGCTGTCCTGAGACAGAATTTCCGAGAGGCGGCGGCGGAAAAAACCGGAATCGTCCACCACCAGTACTGTGACTGCCATAGTTACTCCGTTACGGGCCGCCAACCCTCACGGGCCGGCGGCGGCGGTATCAGATACGCCGGGCGGCGTAGCGCTTGAGCATGCTCGGAACATCCAGAATCAGGGCGATGCGACCGTCACCGGTTATGGTCGCGCCCGACATTCCGGGCGTGCCCTGGAGCATCTTGCCCAAAGGCTTGATGACCACTTCTTCCTGCCCTACCAACTGGTCGACCACGAAACCGATGCGCTGGGTGCCCACCGAGAGGATCACCACGTGGCCCTCGTGTTGCTCGCTGTCTTGCGCGCCAGGCACCAGCCAGCGCTTGAGGTAGAACAATGGCAGCGCCTTGTCGCGCACGATCACCACTTCCTGGCCGTCGACCACGTTGGTGCGGGACAGGTCCAGGTGGAAGATTTCGTTGACGCTCACCAGAGGGAAGGCGAAAGCCTGGTTGCCGAGCATCACCATCAGCGTCGGCATGATCGCCAGGGTCAGCGGCACCTTGATGACGATCTTCGAACCCTGGCCTTTGGCCGAGTAGATATTGATCGAGCCGTTGAGCTGGGAAATTTTGGTTTTCACCACGTCCATGCCCACGCCGCGGCCGGACACGTCGGAGATTTCCGTCTTGGTAGAGAAGCCCGGCGCGAAGATCAGGTTGTAGCAGTCGGACTCGGACAGCCGATCGGCGGCGTCCTTGTCCATCAGGCCCTTCTCCACTGCCTTGGCACGGAGTACGGCTGGGTCCATGCCCTTGCCGTCGTCGGAAATCGACAGCAGGATGTGGTCGCCTTCCTGCTCGGCAGACAACACCACCTTGCCCGAACGCGCCTTGCCGGACTCTTCGCGTTCCTCGGGCATTTCCACGCCATGGTCGACCGCGTTGCGCACCAAGTGGACCAGCGGGTCGGCCAGTGCCTCCACCAGGTTTTTGTCCAGGTCGGTTTCTTCGCCCACCAGCTCCAGGTTGATTTCTTTCTTGAGCTGGCGTGCCAGGTCGCGAACGAGCCGTGGGAAGCGCCCGAACACCTTTTTGATCGGCTGCATGCGGGTTTTCATGACCGCGGTCTGCAGGTCGGCCGTGACCACGTCCAGGTTGGAGACGGCCTTGGACATGGCTTCGTCGCCGCTGTTGAGGCCCAGGCGCACCAGGCGGTTACGCACCAGCACCAGCTCGCCCACCATGTTCATGATTTCGTCCAGCCGCGCCGTGTCCACGCGCACGGTGGTTTCCGCTTCACTGGCGGCGGGCTTGTCACCCGCTGCTGCTGGCCGCGCCGCTGCGGGCGCCGCTGCTGGAGCGGGCGCCGCCGCGCGGGGGGGCTCGGCCTTGGCCGGTTGTGGCGCGGCCGGTGCCGGAGCGGCCGCGGGTTTCGCGGCGGCAGGGGCTGCCGGTTTGGCTGGAGCCTCGGCCGCCGGGGTTTCGGCGCTGAACTTGCCTTTGCCGTGGAGCTGGTCGAGCAAGGCTTCGAATTCGTTATCGGTGATCAGCTCGCCACCGGCTGCGGCCGGCGCGGCGGCAGGTGCCTGTGGAGCTGGCGCGGCGGCCGCACCCGGCAGGTTATCGGTGGCAAAGCTTCCCTTGCCATGCAGTTGGTCCAGCAGCGCCTCGAATTCAGCGTCAGTGATCTCGTCACCCGGTGCGGGCGTCGCGGCTTCAGCTGGCGTGGCTGCCAAGGCGTCAGGGGCGAACTGGCCCTTGCCGTGCAGCTGGTCAAGCAGGGATTCGAATTCGGAGTCGGTGATTTCGTCGCCAGCGGCGGCTTCGGCCGGCACGCTATCGAGGCTATCGACCAGCGCATCGAAGCGCTCATCCGCTACCGGCGCGGGTTCAGGCGCGGCAACCGGGGCTGGGGCCGGCGCTTCTACCGGGGCAGGCTGCGCACTGGCCGGCTCGGCCAGGCGGGCCAGGGCGGCCAGCAATTCACGAGTGGCGGGGGTCAGCGGCGAGCGCTCACGGACCTGGCCAAACATGCTGTTGACCGTGTCCAGCGCTTCGAGCACCACGTCCATGAGTTCGGCGTCCACGCGGCGCTCGCCTTTGCGCAGGATGTCGAACACGTTTTCGGCGATATGGCAGCACTCGACCAGCTCGTTGAGCTGGAGGAAGCCCGCGCCGCCCTTGACGGTATGGAAACCACGAAAAATCGCATTGAGCAGATCCGCGTCGTCAGGTCGGCTTTCCAGCTCGACCAACTGCTCGGACAACTGCTCGAGGATCTCGCCGGCCTCTACCAGGAAGTCCTGGAGGATTTCTTCATCGGCGCCGAAGCTCATTTGGGTGCTCCCTGAATTTGCGTAAATGGCATCCGGCCCGGATAGCGCGATTCAGCGCCTGTTCGAGAACCTGCCAGGCCGGGCTTAGAAGCCCAGGCTGGACAGCAGGTCGTCCACATCGTCCTGACCGGATACGACGTCTTCACGCTTATCGGCATGAATTTGCGGACCTTCACCCCGAGAGGGATCTTTTTCCGGATTATTTTGCGGAATGAGGCTTTCGGCGTCGTGTTGGATACCCGCAACGCGGTCTACCTGGCTGGCCATGAGCACCAGCTTGAGCAGGTTTGCCTCGACATCGGTGACCAGGGCGGTCACGCGCTTGATCACCTGGCCCGTGAGGTCCTGGTAATCCTGGGCGAGCAGAATGTCATTGAGCTTGGCGGACAGCTCGCCCGCATCGCTCTCGCTACGCGTCAGGAAGCCGTCGATACGCTTGACCAGGTCGCGGAACTCGCCCACGTCCACGCGTCGGCTCATGAACTGTTGCCAATCGGCACGCAGCGTGCGCGCCTCTTCACCCAGGCTCTGTACCACCGGGGTGCTTTCTTCCACCAGGTCCATGGTGCGATTGGCGGCGTTTTCGGTGAGCCGAACCACATACGCCAGGCGCTCGGTGGCGTCGGTGATCTGCGAGACCTCCTCCGCCTTGGGAGAGCGCGGGTCGATCTGGAAGTTGACGATGGCGCTGTGCAGTTCGCGGGTCAGCTTGCCCACTTCCTGGTACAACCCCTGGTCGCGCGCCTGGTTCAATTCGTTGATAAGTTGCACGGCCTCGCCGAACCGCCCTGCTTCAAGGCTATCGACCAACTGACGGGCATGGGTTTTCAGGGTCGACTCGAAGTCACCCAACGGCAGATTACTGGACTCCATAGCGCCCCCTGTGCGGCCTCAGCTGTTAACGCGCTCGAAGATTTTTTCAATCTTCTCTTTGAGCACTTGCGCGGTGAAGGGCTTGACCACATAGCCGTTAACCCCGGCCTGGGCCGCTTCGATGATCTGCTCGCGCTTGGCTTCGGCGGTGACCATCAGCACCGGCAGGTGCTTGAGGCGATCGTTGGCACGCACCTTACGCAGCAACTCGATACCGGTCATGCCAGGCATGTTCCAGTCGGTTACCAGGAAGTCGAAGTTGCCGCTTTCGAGCATGGGCAAGGCAGTGTTGCCGTCGTCGGCTTCGGAAGTGTTCGTGAAGCCAAGGTCGCGCAGCAGGTTTTTAATGATCCGCCTCATCGTCGAGAAATCATCAACGATGAGGATTTTCATGTTCTTGTCCAAGTAGACCTCCAAGCAGTCTCAAACGCGCCCGCTCCCGGAGCGCGCAGTCAATCGAATCCGTTATTGCACAACCTGTACGACTGCCTGAGCAGGCGTGGCGGGCGGTGATATCACACAGCCGTCGCACCGTTCCAGCATTCTTTGCAACTTCTTTGCAAAATCGCCAACAAGACGCAAGCAAGGCGCGCCATAGCATGCCTTGCCCTCACGCTCTGCTGGCCGGCCTCGCCGTTACCGTGCGCGCCATTCACCGAGCCGGCTGCGCAACCGCGCAGCACACTGGCTATGCAACTGGCTCACACGCGACTCGCTCACCCCCAGCACTTCCCCGATTTCTTTGAGGTTGAGCTCTTCGTCATAGTACAGGGCGAGCACCAGGCGCTCGCGTTCCGGCAAATTGGCGATGGCCTCGGACAACGCCCGCTGGAAGCGCTCGTCTTCCAGCCCGCGCGCGGGCTCGGCGCTGCCGCTGGCGCCGTCTTCGTGCAAGCCTTCGTGCTCGCCGTCCTGCAACAGGTCGTCGAAGCTGAACAGGCGGCTGCCGAGGGTATCGTTGAGGATCGAGTAGTATTCCTCGAGCTTCATATTGAGTTCGGCCGCAACCTCGTGATCTTTAGCGTCACGCCCGGTGCGCGCCTCGATCCGGCGAATCGCCTCGCTGACCGTGCGGGTATTGCGGTGGACCGAGCGCGGCGCCCAGTCACCCTTGCGCACTTCGTCGAGCATCGCGCCGCGAATGCGAATCCCGGCATAGGTCTCGAAACTGGCGCCCTTGGTGGAGTCGTACTTGTTCGCGACTTCCAGCAGGCCGATCATCCCGGCCTGGATCAGGTCTTCCACCTGTACGCTGGCCGGCAATCGGGCGAGCAGGTGGTAGGCGATCCGCTTGACCAAGGGCGCATAGCTCTCGATCAACTGGTGCTGCTGCGACTGCCGATTGGCGTTGTTGTACATCCGGTATCCACTGGCGCTCATGAGACAGGCCCCGCACTGGTTTGCTGTACCAAACGTTCGACGAAGAATTCCAGGTGCCCCCGCGGGTTGGCGGGTAGCGGCCAGGTATCGACCTTCTGGGCAATGGCCTTGAAGGCCAGTGCGCATTTCGACCGCGGGAACGCTTCATACACGGCCCGCTGCTTCTGTACGGCCTTGCGCACGGTCTCGTCATACGGCACCGCGCCCACATATTGGAGTGCAACGTCAAGAAAACGGTCAGTTACCTTGGTCAACTTGGCGAACAGGTTGCGCCCTTCCTGCGGGCTCTGCGCCATGTTGGCCAGCACCCGGAAGCGGTTCATGCCGTAGTCGCGGTTGAGCAACTTGATCAGGGCGTAGGCGTCGGTGATGGACGTTGGTTCGTCACACACCACCAACAGCACTTCCTGGGCGGCGCGAACGAAGCTCACCACCGAGTCGCCGATGCCGGCGGCCGTATCGATCACCAGCACGTCGAGGTTGTCGCCGATTTCACTGAACGCCTGAATCAACCCGGCGTGTTGCGCGGGGCTCAGGTGGACCATCGTCTGGGTGCCGGAGGCAGCCGGCACGATGCGGATCCCGCCGGGCCCCTGCAGGATGACATCGCGCAGTTCGGCGCGGCCCTCGATGACGTCGGCCAAGGTGCGTTTGGGTGTCAGCCCGAGCAAAACGTCGACGTTGGCCAAGCCCAGGTCGGCGTCCAGCAGCATCACCCGCCGGCCGAGTTCGGCCAGTGCCAGGGAGAGGTTCACTGACACGTTTGTCTTGCCGACGCCGCCCTTGCCGCCGGTCACCGCGATCACCTGTACGGGATGCATGCTGCCCATTCGTTCTTTACCCTGTCACTGAGACGCTGGCTACACCATGGCCCGCTCGCCCCTTGGGCGAACCGTCGCTGCTCATGGTGCAGGTAGGTTCCAAGCTGTACAGCGAGCCCCTGGGCACGCTGCTGCGCAACCACTTGCGCATGCATTCATTCATGTTCATTCAGCTCAACCCGCGCGCTTGCTTGGGCTGTGATAGAGATCGGCGAACATATCGGCCATGGCCTCTTCGCTGGGCTCTTCCTGCATTTGTACGCTCACCGCGCGGCTGACCAGCTGGTGCTTGCGAGGCAAGTGCAGGTCATCCGGAATACGCGGGCCATCGGTCAGGTAGGCAACCGGCAGCTCATGGCTGATCGCCAGGCTCAGCACCTCGCCGAGGCTCGCCGTTTCGTCGAGCTTGGTGAGGATACAGCCTGCGAGCCCGCAACGCTTGTAACTATGGTAGGCCGCAGTCAAAACCTGCTTCTGGCTGGTGGTAGCGAGCACCAGGTAGTTGCGGGCGCGGATGCCACGCCCGGCCAGGCTTTCGAGTTGCAACTTGAGTGCTGGATCGCTGGCCTGCAAACCGGCGGTGTCGATCAGCACCACGCGCTTGCGCAGCAGCGGCTCGAGGGCCTGGGCCAGGGACTGGCCTGGGTCCACATGAGTAACCGGCACGTTAAGAATGCGGCCAAGCGTTTTAAGCTGCTCCTGCGCGCCGATACGGAAACTGTCCATGCTCACCAAGGCGATGTTTTGCGCGCCGTATTTAAGCACATAACGCGCGGCAAGCTTGGCCAGGGTGGTGGTTTTACCCATGCCAGCGGGGCCGACCATGGCAATCACCCCGCCCTCTTCCAACGGCTCGTTGTCTGGGGTCGCGATCATCCGCGCCAGGTGGGCGAGCAGCATGCGCCAGGCATGGCGCGGCTCGGCGATGTCTTCGACCTGGCTGAGCAGGTCACGGGCAAGCGGCCCAGACAAGCCGATACGCTGCAGCTTGCGCCAGAGGGTAGCTTGCTCGGGGCGGCTGCCTTGCAGCTGGGTCCAGGCCAGGGAGCCAAGCTGTACTTCCAGCAGCTCGCGCAGGCCCGACAGCTCCGAACGCATGGAGTCGAACAGGCGCTGATCCACCGCGGCCGGGGCCGGGGCGGCAGGCGCGGCGGCACGCGGCGCTTCGTTGAGGGTGGGCTCGATCAGCGGCTCAGCGGCGGTCAATGGCAAGCCGGCGAACAATTGGCGGTTGATCACGCCATCGCTGGAGCTGCGGGTATCGAGCTCGGCCTGGGCGGAGACGATACGCGACTGCGTTTTACGCAACTCGTCTTCGAGTTCGATGTTGGGCACGCGGGGCGCCAGCGCCGACAGTTTGTAGTCGAGCGCGGCCGTGAGCTCAACGCCGCCGGCGATGCGGCGGTTGCCGATGATCGCGGCGTCAGCACCCAGCTCGTCGCGCACCAGTTTCATGGCTTGACGCATATCCGCGGCGAAAAAACGCTTCACTTGCATATCCCGCTACCTCAGCCGTTGGGCCCTACTGTCGCAACGATCGTAACTTGCTTGTTATCCGGTATTTCCTGGTACGCCAGCACATGCAGGTTCGGCACTGCCAGGCGACCGAACCGCGAGAGCATCGTGCGGATCGGGCCAGCTACCAGCAGGATGGCTGGCTGCCCTTGCATCTCCTGGCGCTGGGAGGCTTCGATCAGCGATCGTTGCAACCTCTCGGCCATGCTAGGTTCCAGCAAAACGCCTTCTTCCTGACCCTGACCCGCCTTCTGCATACTGTTGAGCAATATCTGTTCCAACTTCGGTTCCAGAGTGATAACAGGCAGCTCGGACTCAGTCCCCACAATGCTTTGCACGATTGCACGGGACAACCCGGCGCGGACCGCGGACACAAGCGCGGCGGTATCTTGACTCCTGACCCCGCTGTGAGCGATGGCTTCGGCAATGCTGCGGATGTCCCGCACCGGCACCTGCTCGGCCAACAGAGCCTGCAATACCTTGAGTAAAGCAGACAGGCTGATAAGGCCCGGGACCAATTCTTCCGCAAGCTTGGGCGAGCTCTTAGCCAATACCTGCAACAGCTGCTGGACCTCTTCGTGGCCGATCAGCTCATGGGCATGCTTTTGCAAGATTTGGTTAAGGTGGGTGGCGACCACGGTGCTGGCATCGACCACGGTATAACCCAGCGACTGAGCCTGGCTGCGTGCGCTGATTTCAATCCACACCGCCTCCAGCCCAAATGCGGGGTCGCGCGCCTGGATACCATTGAGCGAACCGAACACCTGCCCGGGGTTAATGGCCAGTTCCCGGTCCGGATAGATCTCGGCCTCGGCAAGAATCACCCCCATCAGCGTCAACCGGTAGGCGCTCGGCGCCAGGTCCAGGTTGTCGCGGATATGCACGGTAGGCATCAGGAAGCCGAGGTCTTGGGAAAGCTTTTTGCGAACCCCTTTGATCCGCGCCAGCAACTGACCGCCCTGGTTGCGATCCACCAGGGGAATCAGCCGATAGCCCACTTCCAGGCCGATCATGTCGATAGGAGTCACGTCGTCCCAGCCCAGCTCCTTGGTTTCCTGGGAGCGTTGTGGGGATGGCAGCAGCTCCTGTTGACGCTGTACCTCGGCCGCTGCCGCTATCTTGACCTGGTTCTTTTTCTTCCACAGCAGGTATGCGCCGCCACCGGAAGCGGCGGCGAGGGACAGGAAGGCCAGGTGGGGCATGCCCGGCACAAGGCCCATAACGGCCATCAACCCGCCTGACACCCCAAGCGCCTTGGGCGAATCGAACATCTGCCGGCTGATCTGCTTGCCCATTTCCTCGGAGCCCGAGGCGCGGGTCACCATGATCGCCGCGGCGGTGGACAGCAGCAGTGACGGCAACTGAGCTACCAAACCGTCACCAATGGTCAGCAATGCGTAGGTCGTCCCGGCATCGGCGAAGGTCAAACCATGCTGGAGGATGCCGACCGCCATGCCGCCGATCAGGTTGATGAAGAGGATCAACAGGCCGGCGATGGCGTCACCGCGTACAAACTTGCTGGCACCGTCCATCGAGCCGTAGAACTCGGCTTCTTGGGCCACTTCGGCACGGCGGTGTTTGGCCGCGGCCTGGTCGATCAGGCCAGCGTTGAGATCGGCGTCGATCGCCATTTGCTTGCCGGGCATGGCATCGAGGGTGAAGCGCGCGCTCACTTCGGAAATACGGCCGGCGCCCTTGGTGACCACCACGAAGTTGATGATCATCAGGATGGCGAACACCACGCCCCCCACGACGTAGTTCCCGCCGATCACCACTTCACCGAAGGCCTGGATCACCTTGCCCGCCGCCTGGTGACCTTCGTGCCCGTGGAGCATGACTACCCGTGTAGAGGCGACGTTGAGCGCCAGGCGCAGCAAGGTCGCCACCAGCAGGATGGTCGGGAACACGGCAAAGTCCAGCGGCCGCATGGCGTACACGCACACCAGCAACACAACGATCGACAGCGCGATGTTAAAGGTGAAGAACACGTCCAGCAGGAACGGAGGCACCGGCAATGTCATCATTGCCAGCATGATGAGCAGCAGCAACGGCACCCCGAGATTGCCTTGGCTCAGGCTCCGTGCGCTGTTCAGTAATTGTGTGCGATCCACCGCCATCTATAGTTCCCCACAAACTTTTGACGCTCATGCGTTCTGGAAGGGGGTAGTGCAAGAAGCTCTCCAGTTTTGGCAGTGCCTGCCGAGGAGCGTTCAATGGCTGGGGCGACGGTTCGTCTGGTTCGCCGAGCGGAGGGTGCTGGCGGATGGGCGCTGGCGCAACCTGCAAATCGGCTGCACGGTCCTCATCGCTGGGATAACAAGGCATGGTTCGCGGGCTTCGCCCGCTCCTACACGCCAGAGCCGTAGCAGCCGGGCTTGCCCGCGATCGGACGCAGCGCCGTGTAACAGCTGTCGCCAGCAAGCCGGGCTGCTAGCAGTAGAGCGCGCGGCAACCTTAGAATTTCATACACGCCAGAGCCGTAGCAGCCGGGCTTGCCCGCGGTCGGACGCAGCGCCGTGTAACAGCTGTCGCCGGCAAGCCGGGCTGCTACGCAGTGCAGCGTGCGGCAACCTTAGAATTTCATACACGCCAGAGCCGTAGCAGCCGGCTTGCGTTCGATCAGACGCAGCGCCGTGTAACAGCTGTCGCCGGCAAGCCGGGCTGCTACGCAGTGCAGCGTGCGGCAACCTTAGAATTTCATACACGCCAGAGCCGTAGCTGCCGGCTTGCGTTCGATCAGACGCAGCGCCGTGTAATAGCTGTCGCCAGCAAGCCGGGCTGCTACGCAGTGGAGCGTGCGGCAACCCTAGAATTACAACGAGCCGAGCAACGCGCTCAGGAAGGCGCCTCGCCGCTTTCGTCACGCTGCAGGTCGGGCGGGATGGGCATGTCTTTCGGCGGCTCCGGTCGCCGGCCGGAGCCGGGGCGGTACTGGCGAATCTGATAAACGTAGGCCAGCACCTGCGCTACGGCCAGGTACAGCCCGGCCGGGATCTGCTGGTCCAATTCGGTGGAGTAATAGATCGACCGGGCCAGTGCGGGCGATTCCATGATCTGCACCTCATGGGCAACGGCAATCTCGCGGATCTTCAAGGCCATCATGTCGACGCCCTTGGCCAGCAGCATGGGTGCCCCGCCGCTGTCGGCGTCGTATTTGAGCGCCACGGCGAAGTGGGTCGGGTTAGTGATCACCACATCGGCCTTGGGAATATTGGCCATCATCCGCCGCTGCGACATTTCCCGTTGCATCTGCCGGATGCGCCCTTTCACTTCTGGGCGCCCTTCAGCGTCCTTGTGTTCGTCGCGCACTTCCTGCTTGGTCATCTTGAGCTTTTCTTTGCCCTGATAGAGCTGTATCGGCACATCGATGCCAGCGATGATCATCAGCCCCAGAGCCATGTAGAGCGCGCTCCAGCCCACGACCTGGATCGAGTGCGCAATGGCCTGCTCCAGCGGCTCGTGGGCGATGGCCAGGAGGTCGGCCTGATCACGCTTGAGTACCCAGATAGCTACGGCCATGGTGATGGCGAACTTGCCCAGGGCCTTGAGCAATTCAGTCAGCGCGTTCTTGGAAAACATCCGCTTCAGCCCGCTGGCGGGGTTCATGCGGCTGAACTTGGGCGCCATGGAGCCGGCGGTGAATAGCCAGCCGCCAAGGCAGATCGGCCCAATGATCGCGGCAAGCAGCAAGATGATCAGGATCGGCTGCGCGGCATGCAGGGCCATCTTGCCGGAGCTGAACAAGAACAGCGCCATCTGGTTGGTGTCGGTGAGCACGTCGCGGCGCAGGGTGAAGTTGTACTTCATGATCGCCATCAGCGACTGCGCCATGGCCCCGCCGAACGACAGCACTCCGCCGATCCCTGCCAGCATCACCACGAAGGTGTTGAGCTCCTTGGAGCGGGTGATCTCGCCTTTTTCGCGGGAGTCCTGTTTTCGCTTCTCTGTGGGGTCTTCTGTTTTGTCCGCGCCACTTTCGCTTTCTGCCATGGGCTCACCTCGCCTCGGTCAGTTGACGCAACCAGCGCAGGGCTTCGGTCGCCAGCGGCTGGTACTGGTTGAGAATGTCGGCCATGTTGATCCATAGGATGATCATGCCCAGCACCAGGGTCATGGGCATGCCGACGGAGAAGATGTTCAGCTGCGGCGCGGCCCGGGTCATGATCCCCAGCGCGATGTTGACCACCAGCAACGCGGTGACCGCCGGCAGCACCAACAGCAGCGAAGCACCGAGCACCCAACCTACCCGGGTCACCAGGTCCCAGAACTGCGCGGTGAACAGCGCGTGCCCGACCGGAAGTGTAGTGAAGCTGTCGGTGAGCACCTCGAACACCACCAGGTGGCCGTTCATGCTGAGGAACAGCAGGGTCACCAGCATGTTGAAGAACTGGCTCACCACAGCCACGTTGACCCCGTTGGTGGGGTCGACCATGGAAGCGAAGGCCATGCCCATCTGGATGGCCACGATCTGCCCGGCAATCACGAACGCCTGGAACAGCATATGAATGGACAGCCCCATCAGCGAGCCCACGATGATCTGCTCGGCCACCAGCAACAGCCCACTCAGGTCCAGCGCGTGCACTTCCGGCATGGGCGGCAAGCCCGGCGCGATCACCACGGTGAGCGCCACTGCCATGTACAAACGGATGCGAGTGGACACCATATTGCCGCCGAACAGCGGCATGGTCATCAGCAACCCGGCCACGCGAAACAGCGGCAGGATAAACGCGGCAACCCAGGTGCCGATCTGCGCATCCGTCAGCTGTAGCACTACCCGATCAACCCCGGGATGCTGCCGTAGAGCGTGGTGATGTAGTCCATGAACTCACGCACGATCCAGGGGCCCAGCACGATCAAGGTCACCAGCATGATCAGCATGCGCGGAAGGAAACTCAGGGTTTGTTCGTTGATCTGGGTCGCGGCCTGGAACATTGCGATCACCAGCCCCACCAACAGGCTAGGCAACACCAGGATGGCTACCATCAGCATGGTCAACCAAAGGGCTTCACGGAACAGGTCTGTGGCGATTTCCGGGGTCATGGCGAGGTCCTCTGGGTTCAAACGCCGCCGAAACTGCCGGCCAGGGTGCCGATGATCAGCGCCCAGCCGTCGACCAGCACGAACAGCATGATCTTGAACGGCAACGAGATGATCAGCGGTGAAAGCATCATCATCCCCATCGCCATCAGCACACTGGCCACGACCAGGTCGATGATCAGGAACGGGATGAAGATCATGAAGCCGATCTGGAACGCGGTCTTGAGTTCAGAGGTGACGAACGCCGGCACCACGACAGTCAAGGGCGCCTGGTCGGCACTGGGAATATCCGTGCGGCGCGACAAACGCATGAACAGGTCCAGGTCACTCTGGCGGGTCTGCGCCAGCATGAAGTCCTTCACCGGGCCTTCGGCCTTGGCCAGGGCGTCCTGGGCGCTCATCTTTTCAGCCAGGTAAGGCTGCAAGGCATCGTTGTTCACCCGGTCGAACACCGGTGCCATGATGAACATCGTCAGAAACAGCGCCATGCCGGTGAGCAACTGGTTCGAAGGCGTCTGTTGCAGGCCCAGCGCCTGGCGCAGGATGGAAAACACGATGATGATCCGGGTAAAGCTGGTCATCAGCATCACGAACGCTGGGATAAAACTCAGCGCGGTCATGATCGCCAGGATCTGCAGGCTGACCGAATACTCCTGCTGGCCGTTGGCACCGGTGGTCATGGTAATGGCCGGCAACGACAATGGGTCTGCGGCCAGTACCGAGGGGGCGAGCAGCACGCCACAAAGCGCAATCAACCAGCGCAGGTTGCGCATCACTTCCTATCCTTATGGTCCTTGCCGAGCAGTTCCATGAGCCGCTGGGCGAATTCGGGCGCCGCGGCCTCGCCGGGCCGCGGCGTATCAACAGGGTGTTCAAGCACATGCAGCGGGGTGATGCGGCCAGGCGACAGGCCCAGCAGAATCTGTTCCTGGCCCACCTGCACCAGCACCAGCCGGTCACGCGGGCCAAGCGCGCGGGAACCCAACAGTTCGATCACCTGCCCACCGCGCGGGCTGACCTGCTGCACTCGCCGCAACAGCCAGGCGAGCGCCAGGATCACTACCACCACGGCGAACAACCCGAGGGCGGTCTGGCCCAACTGCGCCGCCATGCCGGAGCCCGCGCCCAAGGCCGGCGCCGCCGGGGTAGCAACAGCGCCAGCAGCGGGCGCGGGTTCGGCGGCCATCGCCAGCAGCGGCAAGCCGGCGAGCCCAGCCAACCAGGCCTTCATCAGCGCAGCTTCTTGATGCGTTCGGCGGGGCTGATCACATCGGTCAGGCGTATGCCGAATTTCTCGTTCACCACCACCACTTCGCCATGCGCCACCAGGGTGCCGTTCACTAGGACGTCCAGAGGTTCGCCGGCGAGGCGGTCGAGCTCGATCACCGAGCCTTGGTTGAGCTGCAGCAGGTTGCGGATGTTGATTTCAGTACTGCCGACTTCCATGGAAATGGTCACTGGAATATCCAGGATCACGTCCAGGTTAGGGCCCTCCATGCCGTGGATCTCGGAGGGCTTGGGCGAGGAGCCGAACTCCTCCATCGGCAGGCGGGTGCCGGCCGGGCGAGCAGCGGCGTCCGCTTGCAACAGCGCGTCTATGTCGTTCTGCCCGCCGTCGCCTGCTTCGTTCAGGGCGGCAGCCCACTCATCGGCCAGTGCCTGGTCGTCGGCGGAGGTATCTTTATCGTCAGCCATCGGTTTGCCTCAATCTGCTCAAGTGCTCGGCGCGCGCGGTTCAGCGGCGCTCGATCGGTGTGGTGATCTGCAACGCCAGGGTGCCCTTGTGCGAGCCCAACCGGGCCTTGAACGAAGGTACGCCGTTGGCGCGCATGATAAGTTCTTCGGGCAGCTCCACCGGAATCACATCCCCAGGCTGCATGTGCAAGATGTCGCGCAGCTTCAGTTGCCGGCGAACCACGGTCGCGCTCAGCGGCACCGCCACGTCCAGCACATCCTCGCGCAATGCCTTGATCCAGCGTTCGTCCTGGTCGTCCAGGTCGGACTGGAAGCCTGCGTCGAGCATTTCGCGAATCGGTTCGACCATCGAGTACGGCATGGCCACATGGAGGTCACCGCCGCCGCCGTCCATTTCCACATGGAACGTCGACACCACGATCGCTTCGCTCGGGCCAACGATGTTGGCCATGGCGGGGTTGACCTCGGAGTTGATGAACTCGAAGTTCACCTCCATTACCGCCTGCCAGGCCTCTTTGAGGTCAATGAAGGCTTGGTCCAGCACCATCCGCACCACTCGCAGCTCGGTTGGGGTGAACTCCCGGCCCTCGATCTTGGCGTGGCGGCCATCGCCGCCAAAGAAGTTATCGACCAGCTTGAACACCAGCCTGGCGTCGAGAATGAACAGCGCCGTGCCGCGCAATGGCTTGACCTTGACCAGGTTCAAGCTGGTAGGCACGTACAGCGAATGGATGTACTCGCCGAACTTCATCACCTGCACGCCGCCAACAGCAACGTCCGCGGAGCGGCGCAGCAGGTTGAACATGCTCACGCGGGTGTAGCGGGCGAAGCGCTCGTTGATCATTTCCAGGGTCGGCATGCGACCGCGCACGATCCGGTCCTGGGTAGTGAGGTCATAGCTTTTGACACTGCCGGGCTCGACCACGGTTTCGGTCTGCACCAGCCCATCGTCCACGCCGTGCAGCAGCGCGTCGATCTCGTCCTGTGACAACAGGTCCTGCATGGCCATGAGGGTTTCCTATTGCAATACGAAATTGGTGAACAACAGTTGATCCACCACCAGCTTGCCAACCTCCTTCTGCGCCACTTCCTGAACGCTGGCGGTCGCCTTCTGCCGCAGCATCTCGATGCCTACCGGGCTTGCCAGCGTGGCGAAGTCCTGGCCTGAAAGCAGCATCACCAGGTTGTTGCGGATCACCGGCAGATGCACCTTCAGCGCATCGAGGCCCGCCTGGTCATGGGTCAGCAGCGTGATGCTCACCTGAAGGTAGCGCTGTTTTCCATTCTGGGTCAGGTTCACCACGAAGGCCGGGCTCAAGGACTCATAAATGGCAGCGGGCTTGCCAGTTGCGGCAGCGGCGGCATCCGGCGCTTTCTCCTCCTTATTGCTTTGGGACTTGTGCATGAAGTACCAGGTTCCACCCACGGAAGCGCCGATGGCTAACAGCAGGCCGACCACGATGATCAATATGAATTTGAGCTTGCCCTTCTTTTTCTCAGGGGCGGCGCCTGCATCTTCTTCTTTCTTAGCCATGCCAATAATCCGTCGCAATAAGGGGATACACCACCGATCGCCTGTGGTCGAGCAAGTGTTATGCCATGTTTCCGCCGGTGCAGCTTGCCATATGTACCGCAGCCCTGGCGGCCTAGCCTGCAGAGTCCGGCCTTCGCAAACAGGAGGCTGGAAAAATGACAGTGGATGCACGAACTCGCCAGATGGCGGAGCTGATCGAACTGAGCCAGCGCTGGTTCGCCGATTACCCCGACCTAGACCGCGCGGCTGAAATGGAGGCCAAGCGCCTGCTGCGGGCTCACCACCTGGAGGCCCTGGACGTCCACGCGGTGTATTGGCATAGGTTCGACAACGCACAGTCGAGCGAAGCAGCCTTTACCGGCTGGGCTCATGGCGGCCCGCCAAGCGAGACGCTTACGCTGCCGCGGTTGGTGCTTCAGCGGTTTGCATCCAGCGACCAAGAGCGGCTGGATCAGCTCGACATGTTCAGCGGGTTCTATACCCGCGGGGCCGGCGAGGGGCGCTACGACGAACGCTGCGAGATAGGCTTGCTGCCCAGCCGGGTCAGCGCGGATTTCTGGCACACCGACTTCGCCACCCATTACCGATCGCGCCTGAGTTACTTCTGGCGCACCCGTACCACTGACTTCATCGCCCTAGGCCGGGCAAGTGCCTTGGTGAGCCTGGCCCATGCACGCGATGCGGGGTACCTGGGCGAGGTGGAGCTGTCGACCCTGCGCGGTGCGCTGGCGGCAGGCGTGGGTACTGATCTTTCGCCGGCCAACCTCGGCCGCCAGCGCCCTCCCCGGGCTGGGCTGCGCATCACCGGATTGAGCATCGAGGGCCACGCCGCGCGTGACATGCTGCGCATCCATGACGTCGATGGCGGCCAATACCTGTACATGCCCAGCCGAATGCCCCCGGTGCAGCGGTTTGCCAGCAACCAAGCCTTGGCGGCCTGGCTTGCTCGGCAGGCCACCACTGCGCAGGGCTTGGCGCTGTTGCAGGCACGCTTTGCGCTGAACGACGACCAGGCACGCGCCGCCGTGGCGAAACTGGCCGAGGGCAAGCTCGCGCCCGGCTGGCTCGGAGGTGATGCGCTGCCGGTGAACAGTGACCCCTTTGCCTGGCTGGCCGAGCAGGCCGAAGCGGAAATGCTGCGCCACGCCCATGAAGCGCTGACCAGCAACAGCCGCCTGCGCAAGGACGCCGCCATCGCCTTTCTGTCGACGCTTTCCAGGCTTGCCAGCGACCTTGCTCCGGTTGGCTGGCCGGTAGCCTTGGTGGCGCTTGCCAGTGCCGGCACGGCATTGGGGCTGGATATCGAAAAGGCCATCGATGCCCGCTCCCACGAAGAGCGCAGCGGCGCCATTGCAGCGGCGTTCGGGCAAGGCCTCACCGCGCTGTTGACCCTGCCGTTCCTGGGATCGGGCGAGGTCGCCGATTGGCAATGGGAAGTCGGGCAGGAAGATCCCACCTCGGCTCTTACAGCAGCCTCCCTGCCCAGTTCGCCGGTATCGGCTTGGCCCCTCAACAGCCGCGGCATGATCGAGCGAACCGATGTGGAGGTGTTGTTTGCCGTGCAGGAGGCGGCCCGGGACGAGCCCGCGACCGCCTTGCTAAGCGCAGGCTTGCCCGCCAGCACGCGCTTCGTGCGCTTGGCGCCGATGATTGACGGCCCGGTATTACGGGCATTCGGCAACGCCGAGGGCGCGCTGGCTTATGCCCAGGCGAACTTCGATGGCCCTTTTCATTTGTTCCGAATCCAGGCGCGTGGCTTGCGGGTGGCTTCGCTACGGCTGAACCTGCGGCTCAACCGGGCCAACACCCTGGCGCTGCTTGGCCAGGAAGATCAGGCGTTATCTGCGCCGCAACTGGAAGCGCTGGCCGATGGCGCATGGCTCGAGCATGAAGCGCATCTGGCTTTGGCTGAAATGAGCCCGGCGCGGTTGCGCTTGCTCTCGCCGCTGGCCCGGCAACCTTGGCGCAGGCCGGCGGTCAAGGTGCTGCGAGGGGTACAACAGCAGCAACTGAACAGCGTGGTAGCGCCTGGGCACCTGATCGAAGTGGACGACAGCCTGCGGCTGGTTCGCTTCGATCCCTTCAGCGAAAGCTGGCGCACCGCCCGGGGGTCGGCCTTTCGGTATAACGAAAGCCGCGCGGGCTTCGAACTGTTCGACGTTACCCAGGTGCCGGATGCGCCGGCGGCGAGCATCGAAGCCGCCACAGCTGAGTTGGGTATCCCGGCGTCCTATCCGTGGACGATCCCTGACCTGCCCTCAGCGGGGCGCCTGCCGCTACCAAGAACGATCCATAGCATTTGGCTGGGGCGGCGCATGCCCGGCAAACTGGTCGACAACCTGCTACGCAATGCAGCCCAGGCTGGCAGCGGCGCGGCGCCTTTCGACTACCACCTGTACCTGGCGATAGACGACCCGCTGGACCATACGCTGACCCTCGCAGACCTGGCCGCGGCCGCGCCAAACCTCAAGGTTCAAGAACTGAAGTCGACGGAATTCTTCCGCAGCTTCGCGCAAAGCCCCTATTACCAGCAGTACCTGGCGGCCACCGAGGGCAGCGGGATCAACTACGCCAGCGCGGCGGATGTGCTCCGCTATCGCATGCTCCACCACTTTGGTGGTGTGTACATGGACGTAGACGATGTGATCTATGCCGGCACCCAGAGCGGGGATGGCTTCGCCGAGAAAGACTGGACAGTCGCCCCCGGCAAACTGCTACTGAACGGCCTGGTGAGCGAGCCGCGACTGGGACTGCACTGCGGTTTCAATACCAGCAACTTCGCCACCCTGCCGGACAACCCAGTGCTGGCGCAGATCTCCGAAGAAAGCTACATGCGCTTTTTGGCCAACCGCGACCTTTACTATCGACGGCCGTACGAAGGTGCCGACAGCCATGAGGCCGTTACCGCCTATGCGCGGCGGATCAACCAGGTCACGGGGCCTGGCGTCTTCAACGACGTGCTGATGGAACGGCAACCGGAGTTGCAGCAATTTCGCTCGATTTGCCGGATTGCCACGGAGCTGTATGTGCCCGCGCGGCACTTGGCCGCGCTGCACCGGCAGATCCGCACATACACCCCCTCCTATTGCCCCCTCGCCTGGCGGATTCGCATCGGCGCCACCTCCAGCTGGTTGCATACCCGGTAGGTAGGTGCCGCCGCTTTACGGGCGCGCGTCAGGCGTAGTAGTCCACCATGCTGCTGCCAATGACGCTTTGGGTGGCCGCTGCCTCAGCCACTGCCGAGACCTCTGGTTCATCAGCGACGTTACCGCCACGGCCACGGCCGCTGGCGCTCGCCTGGGCAGCCTGCGCCTGGGCTTGCTGTTGCTGTTGTTGCTGCTGAGACTGGCTCGACACATTGACATCGACCTGGGTCATGCCTTGCTGCGAGAGCATGTCGCGCAAACGGCCCTGCTGGCTTTCCAACGCATCACGCACGCCCAGGTGGGCACTGTGGAAGGTGATCTGGGTCTGCTGGTCGGGAGTGACGTCCACGCGGATGTCCAAGCGGCCAAGCTCCAGCGGGTGCAGTTGAATATCCGCCGACTTCAGGTTCTGGCTGGACAGGTACATCACCCGGTTCACCAGCCCCTCGCTCCAGCCGTTCTGCTGCATGTTCAACGGTTGCGCCAGGGGGGTGGCAGCGCTGGCTGCGGCCTTGCCGCTCACCGCCTGGTTGAGCTGGCCCAGGCGGCTGCTCAGGTCGTCCACACGGTTGTCGCTGCCATCAGCGGCCTTGCCCCCCTTGAGTTCGCCAATCGCCCCTAGGCCATCCTTATCGCTGTCAGAGGTGGCGCTGTCGGTCACCTTCTGTTGCTCGACCATGGCGCCCATGCTTTCGGCAAACGAGGTGCTGCTGCTGGCATCAGCGGCGGGTTGAGCCGTGCCGGTATCGGGCTTGGCATGTACAGAGGTCGTGCCTTGATCCTTTGCACTTTGTTCCAGCGCCATCCGCACCATCGGCAGGTCGGCGAGCGGATCCGCAGCCGGATCGAAATCATCGTTGGCTGCAGGCGTTGGCGCCTGTGCCTGGGTGGCGGCCTGCAACTGTGCCGGGTCGATCAGTGGCTGTGGCTGCGGCGCCGGATCGTTCGCCACGTGCGCCGGGGCCGGCGCCGGAGCGGCGGCGGTTGGGTCCATCAGCGGCTGAGGCGGGTTGAGGCTGGCATCGGCCAGATCGCTCTGCAGCGTATCGTCGTCCGCCTTGGCACTGACAACGTCAGTACTTTCGGTGGCGTCATCGGCCTGGACGGTATCGGCGTCGTCGGCTTCGCCCGCTGTATCCGATTTGTCCGCCTTGCTGGTTTTGTCAGCCTTGCCGGCTTTATCAGTTTTATCATTCTTGGCCACCGGCGAAGATTTGCCGTCGGCGGCAACCGACGGTTTATCGTCTTTTTGCTTGGCGGCAACCGCTGGCTTTTTGTCGGTCGAAGCAAGATGGTCAGTCGGGCGCGCCGTTGCGCTGGCGCCGCTCTTCTGAGGAAGGGCTTTATGCTCCTGGGCATAGACTTCGGCAAAGCTGGAACCCCCGTCCTTGGTGGCGTCGGCAACTTTGTTAAGGGCGCTCGCGGCGGTGGTCTGGGCCTTGCCAGAAGCCGCGACGGAAGTACCAATCTGCAAAAGTGGGTTTGAAGCGACAGCCATGACTAGAACCCCGCAAGGTGGGTAAGTAAACGGATACATGGCTTAAAGCAAAAGGCGGGCCAGCTTTCAGATGGCAGAGGGGAGTGAGGTTCAGCGCTGACGTTCGGCCAGAAAACACGAGCGCACGCAGGCGAACTCGCTGGCAATCTGCTGAACTAGCGTAGCGGCTACCGCGCTGGGCGCATCGAGCTCCAGGTGCTCGAGCTGGCCGCACAGTTCCGCAAGCGGCGTTGCCCCCATGTTGCTGCTGCTGCCCTTGAAGCTGTGAGCGGCTTCCCGCAACTCTGGCGCTGAGGTGATCTCCACCAACTTGGCCAGGCGCTGTTCGGAATCCCTGAGATAGGTGTCGACCAGCAAGGGGTAATCCTCGCCCATTATTTCCCTGAGCGTTGTGAGTACACCAGGGTCCAGATGGGGTGTGGTCACGTCGTCCTCCTTGAACGCGGGCTATTATGCCTGACCCTCCCAGGCAAATTCTACGCGGGCACTGCGCCCGTCGTCGGCCCAGGTGGCACTGCGGCTCAGTGCCCTGACCAGCTTCATGCCGCGGCCCGAGTAGCCCAGGCCTTCGCCGACTTGCCGGAGGGTCGCGGGGACGTCGAAACCGTCACCGCTGTCTTCGATGAAGATGATCAGGCGCCCGCCTCCCTGGCCCTCGGGTTCGACCACCAGGCTCACCTTCACATAACCCCGTTGCAGCTCACGCAAGCGCTCTTCGCGCAGCTGGTAATAGCGGCCAAAGCCTTCGGCATCGCGCTTGAGGGTAGAGTCCAGGCCAAGCACGCCATGCTCGAGCGCGTTGGAATAAAGCTCGGTGAGCACGCTGTATAGCGCTCCGCTCTGCCCGCGCAGTCCTTGAACTTCCTGCAGCAGCTGCAGCAGGAAGGGCAGCGGGTTATAGCGCTTGAGGGTCTCGGCGCGAAATTCAAAGGAGACCGACCAATCCCTTGGCGTCGGCTGGCCGCGCTCCGGTGCCAAGGCTACCGGTGGCAGGCTGGCCGAGTCGACCACACGCACCTGGACCATGCTGACGTCGTCACGGGTTTCCCCATGAAACACCTGCAGCGCTTCACGGATGTCTTCGAACAGCCGATCACGGTCGACGTTGCGATCCAGCACCGCTTCGAGCCGCTCGGCGCCGAACAGGGTCTCGTGATTATTGGCGGTTTCGATCACGCCATCGGACAGCAGGAAGATCCGATCCCCCTCCTCTACCGGATACACCTGCGTGGAGGGATCGAAGCGCTCTGGGGAGAGGATGCCCAGCGGCAAGGCGCGCGACGGGGTGGATACCCGCCCGCCGTCCTTGCGCAGGATATAGCCATCGGGCATGCCGCCATTCCAGACCTCCAGCACCCGCCGGTTGACGCTGACGCTGATCAGCGTCGCGCAGCAGAACATATCCGGGGGCAGGATGCGCTTGAGCTTGGCATTCATTTCGCGCAGCGTTTCGGAGAGGCCATAGCCCTTGGCGGTCATGCCATAGAACACGTCCGCCAGCGGCATGGCGCCCACTGCGGCCGGCAACCCGTGGCCGGTGAAGTCACCGAGCAGCACGTGGAGGTCCCCGCCGGGGCTGGCCGCCGCCAGCAATAAGTCGCCGTTGAACAGCGCGTAGGGCGATTGCAGGTAACGGATATTAGCGGCGCCCAGGCATCCCGAATGGGCCACTTGGTCGAACACCGCCTTGGCCACCCGCTGTTCGTTGAGCAAGTGGCCATGGTGCCGGGCGAGCTCGTCGCGCTGCTTGAGCACGGTGGCCTGCAAGCGGCGCATCCGCTCCATGGCGTGGATTTTCGCGGCGAGGATGATCTGGTTGTAGGGTTTGGGCAGGAAGTCGTCACCGCCTGCTTCCAGGCAGCGCACCAAGGCGTCGTCCTCGGTCATCGAGGTGAGGAAGATCACCGGCACCAAGGCTTCGCCGGCCAGTGCCTTGATCCGCCGCGCCGCCTCGAAACCATCCATCACCGGCATCATCACGTCCAGCAGAACGATCTGCGGGCGCATCTGCTCGAAGACCTTCACGGCCTCCTCGCCGTTGCCCGCCTGCAGTACATGGTGGCCCTGGCGCCGGACGATACTCGACAACAACATCCGGTCGGTCATGTTGTCGTCGGCGATCAGCACCGAAACCGAAGGGCTATCCGAGAGCATCAGGCAACGCTGAACAGTTTTTCAAAATTCGAGATGGCCAGGATCTTTCGCGTATCAGCACTGGCATTGATCAGCCGCACCACCGCCTTTTCGCCGCCGGCATGGTCGCGCAACAACAACAGCATTCCCAAGGCCGAACTGTCCATGTAGGTGGTGTTCATAAGGTCGATCACGAACTCTTTGGGTGTGTGGTTCACCCGCTCGTACGCATCACGGAAAGCTTGGTGGCAAGCGAAATCGAAGCGTCCGTTGATCTTGATCGTCAATTCTTTCCCGTCTGCAGACAGCACGGGATCGACTTTAGTGGCGGCTTCCATACATCAATCCTTTTATATGCAAGGGACGTTTCAAATGAGGTGTAGCAGGCGCCCTGGCGAGCGGCAACCAGATGCCAGAATTTGGCTTCAATATGAATCAGACCGCGGCAACCGCTGAGAAAGTTCATCGAGCAAGCGCTGTTCTCGCTTATCTTCGAGCGAACGGGCCTCGGCCATGTAGCGCATCACCAATTTACGCAGCCCCTCTACCCGGGCGTAGGCCTTCTGCCAGGTGTCGCGAGCGTTGTTGAGGTTGTTCTGGTGCCAAGCCAGGCTCTTGCGCTGCTGGCCCACAGCGGTTTCCAACTGATTCAGGAAGCGCTGGTAATTCATCAGCCACTGCCCGGACACACCTTGGGTGCCATTGTTGATCCACTGCTGCTGGTAGTTCATGCGAAATTGCTCCAGCTCCTGCAGCTTGGCCTCGGCCAGGCGCATCTGCCCCTGGAAATGCCCAAGCCGCTGCGCCGCGGTGCGTTCGGCTTTCTCGGCCATTTCAACCACAGGCGCCAGGCGCGCCGCTCGACTAGTGGCCATGATTTATCAACCCGGCGCGAGCGGGCGGAATACCGCGGCCAGGCGTTCCGAACTAGCCTTGAGGCTTTCGTTGTCGTGCAAGCCCTGGCGCAGGAAGTGCACCAGCTGCGGATGCAAGCTGATCGCCATGTCCGTTTCACGGTCGCCTCCGGCCACGTAGGCGCCCACGCTGATCAGGTCGCGGCTCTGCTGATAACGCGACCACAACTGCTTGAATTGCTGGGCCTGGGTCAAATGCTGAGGGGTCACCACCGATGGCATGACCCGGCTGATCGACGCTTCGATGTCGATGGCCGGGTAATGCCCTTCTTCGGCCAGCCGTCGGGACAGCACAATATGGCCGTCCAACACGCCCCTGGCCGAGTCAGCGATCGGGTCCTGTTGGTCGTCGCCTTCGGACAGCACGGTATAAAAAGCAGTAATCGACCCCCCACCGGCTTCCGCGTTGCCGGCGCGCTCCACCAGCTTCGGCAGCTTGGCGAACACCGAGGGTGGGTACCCCTTGGTGGCGGGCGGCTCACCGATGGCCAAGGCGATTTCCCGCTGGGCCTGGGCGTACCGGGTGAGCGAATCCATCAACAGCAGCACGTTCTTGCCCTTGTCGCGGAAATACTCGGCGATGCGAGTGCAGTACATGGCCGCGCGCAAACGCATCAGCGGGGCATCGTCCGCCGGGGACGCCACCACCACCGAGCGCTTGAGGCCCTCCGCGCCAAGGCTATGCTCGATGAACTCCTTCACCTCCCGGCCGCGCTCGCCGATCAGCCCTACCACGATGATTTCCGCCTCGGTGAAGCGCGTCATCATGCCGAGCAGCACGCTCTTGCCCACCCCGGTACCAGCGAACAACCCAAGGCGCTGGCCCCGGCCTACCGTCAGCAGGCCATTGATGCAGCGGATGCCAACGTCCAGCGGTTGGCTGATGGGGTCGCGGTTAAGCGGGTTGATGGTCGGGCCGTCCAGCGGCACCCAGTCTTCGGCGCGCATACGGCCTTTACCGTCCAGTGCCCGCCCGGCGCCATCGAGCACCCGGCCGAGCATGCTCATGCCCATGGGCAGCCGGCCGGTATCAGCCAGCGGCACTACCCGCGCGCCCGGAGCGATACCGGCGGCGCTGCCCACTGGCATCAAAAAGACCTTACTGCCGGCAAACCCCATGACCTCGGCCTCGACTTGCGAAGCCTGGTAGCTGTCGTCGTTGATGACGGTGCAGCGGGTGCCCATGGCCGCGCGCAGGCCCTCGGCCTCCAGCGTCAGCCCCACCATGCGCAGCAACCGCCCTTCCACCACGGCCTGGCGCGGCAAATCTACCGCTGGCGCGTAAGTGCCCAGGCGCTTGCCAAAGCTGGTGCGGTCAAGTCGCATCGCTGGTCTCCAGTTCCAGGTGCAGGTCGGCCTCGGCCGGGTGCATACCTTGCTCGTGCAACTGGTCGAACAGCTGCGCCAGCGCCTGGGTGATACGGGTTTCGACGCTGGCGTCGATGCGGCTGTGCTCGCTTTCTACACGGCAGCCGCCGGGCAGCAGTGCCGGATCTTCGAGGATTTTCCATTTCTCTTCATGGCGCTCGCGCAACGCCTTGATCTGCTCGAAATCCTGCGGGTTGACGAAAATACGAATGTTGTTGGCGCCCATGGGCAGCAGCTTGAGCGCTTCCTGGGTGACCCGTTCGATCTGCGAGGACTCCATCTTCAACTCGCGCTGAATGACCTGGCGGGTGATATGACTTACCAGCTCCACCAGCGAACGTTCGATCTGGGTATCCTGCTCGGCGATAGGCACCATCAGGTTGTTCATCAGGGTTTCGAGCGTGGCCAAGCGTGCCTGGAGCACCACCTCGGCTTCTTGTCGAACCTTGAGCTGTGTGGAATGAAAACCATCGCGCTCGCCGGCCGCGAAGCCTTCGTTATAAGCCTCCTGGCGAATCGCCTCGAGTTCCTCGAGGGTCAACGGCTGCACTTCTTCGAGCGGAACCTCTTCGATTTCGCTGACTTCTTCCGGCTCAGGTTCAGGCTCCACGCGCTCGGGGTCGAAGCTGGGCAGCCGCCACACATCCACGCCTTGCAAATCCTTGGCGCGGATCAGCTCGCTGACGGGTTCCTTAGTCGACTGGCTCATTGAGTTTTCCTGGCAAAGCGGATAGGCGACCAGCACGGCGCGGTTTCACCACGGCGTGCCGGGGGCATACAGTAAGACAATCGTCTGAAGCTTTAGATCATCTCCTCGCCGCCTTTCCCACCCAACACAATCTCCCCGGCCTCGGCCATGCGCCGGGCGATGGTAAGAATTTCCTTCTGCGCGGTTTCCACGTCGCTGACGCGCACCGGCCCCTTGGAGTCCAGGTCGTCGCGCAGCAGCTCGGAGGCACGCTTGGACATATTCTTGAAGATTTTTTCCTTGATGCCGTCGTCCGCGCCCTTGAGCGCGACCACCAGCACCTCGGACGACACCTCGCGCAGCAACGCCTGGATGCCGCGGTCGTCGACGTCCTTGAGGTTGTTGAACACGAACATCAGGTCTTCGATCTGGCCAGACAGCTCGGCATCGATCTCGCGGATCGAGTCCATCAGTTGGCCTTCGACCGAGCTGTCGAGGAAGTTCATGATGTCGGCAGCGCGCTTGATACCGCCCAGCGTGGTACGAGCGGTGGTCGAGTTGCCCGCGAACTGTTTCTCCAGAATGGTGTTGAGTTCCTTGAGCGCCGCCGGTTGTACAGTGTTGAGCGAAGACACCCGCAACACGATGTCCAGCCGCGCCTTATGGTCGAAGTGGCCCAGCACCTCGCCGGCCTGGTCGGGGTCAAGGTAGGCGACCACGATGGCCTGGATCTGCGGGTGCTCGTAACGGATCACGTCCGCGACCGCGCGCGGCTCCATCCACTTGAGGCTGTCCAGCCCGCTGGTGTTGCCACCAAGCAGGATCCGGTCGATCAGGCCGTTGGCCTTGTCCTCGCCCAGGGCCTGGGTCAGCATCTTGCGGATGTAGCCATCCGAGCCGACGCCCAGGCTGGTCTGGTCGCCCACGCTGGCGACGAACTCGGTCATTACCTCTTCGACCTGTTCGCGGTGCACGTTGCGCATCTGCGCCATCGCCACGCCCACTCGCTGGACCTCCTTCGGCCCCATGTGGCGTAGCACTTGGGCGGCGTCGGTTTCGCCCAGCGACAACAGGAGAATGGCTGCCTTGTCGACCTTGGTCAGCTTGGGTGCGGCAACTGCCTGATTGCTACTCATCTGCGTTGATCCACTCTTTCACGACCTGCGCGACACGGCCCGGGTCTTCGGCCACAAGACTCTTGATTGCGTTCAGCTGGGCGTCATATCCCTCGGTCGGGCTTGGCAGCATGATGCTCTGCGGCCCGCCCAAGCTGACCCGATCATCGGCCAGCTCACCACCCATGCCGGAGAAACCGCCGGCCCCGATCACACCACCGCCGCCTGGCACGCCTTCACCGTCCAGCGCCAGCTGTTTGGATTTGCTCGCCCCAGTGATGTTGTTGAGCACGGGGCGCAACACACCAAACACCAGCAGCAGAATGAACACCACCCCAAGGCCCTGCTTGACGATGTCCCAGAACCAGGGTTGCTGGTAGAAGGACGGCTCGGCGATCACCTCACCCTGGTTGGGGTTAAAGGGTGCGTTGATCACGGTCACGCTGTCGCCGCGGCTGGCATCGAAGCCCACCGCGTCCTGCACCAGCCGCTGGAAGCGGGCCAGATCTTCCGCGCCCCAAGGGGCATGGGTGATCTCGCCGTTGGCCGGGTTCAGCTTGGCCTGGTCATCCACCACCACCGCGACCGACAGGCGAGTCAACCGGCCCTGCTGCTGACGGGTGTGACTGATTGATCGATCGAGCTCGAAGTTCTTCGTCGACTGCTGACGCTTGTCCGCCGGGTATGGGGCGAGCATGGGCTGGCCGGTTGCGGGGTCCATGATCTGCTGGCCGTTGGCGTCCAACAGAGGTTGGCCAGGCGCAATCGCGCCAGGTGCCGCTGGGGCAGCGCCCTTGGTGGTCTGCGGCGCGCTGGCGGGGCTCGGCGGCTGGTTGCTCAGTGCTCCCGGCACGCCCTGCGGGCCACTGCCACTGGAGCGCTGCTCGGTAACCGATTGTTCGCTACGCAGCGCCGGCTGGTCCGGGTTGAACTGCTCGGAGGTCGACTCCACGGCGCTGAAGTCCACCAAGGCAGACACTTCTGCCTTGAACCGGTCGTTACCCAGCACCGGCTGGAGAATGCTCTGCACCCGCTGGGTAAGCATGGTTTCCATGCGACGGGTGTAGTCGAACTGCTTGCCAGCCATGCTTAGCTCGGAGTTCTCACCCAAGTCGGACAGCAGGGTGCCCTTCTGGTCCACCACGGTCACGCCGTTGCGGTCCATCTCCGGCACGCTGGTGGCCACCAGGTTGACGATGGCCATGACCTGGCCCGGATCGAGCGTACGCCCGCCATACATCTCCACCAGCACCGAGGCGGTGGGTTTGCGTTCATCACGAACGAACACAGAACTCTTCGGGATCGCCAGGTGCACACGTGCACCCTTCACCCCATTCAGGGCGGAGATGGTACGAGCCAGCTCGCCTTCGAGGCCGCGACGATAACGCGCCGCTTCCATGAACTGGCTGGTGCCCAGGCCTTGGTCTTTATCCAACAGCTCGTAGCCGACATTGCCATCCCCTTGCACTACGCCGGCAGATGCCAGCTTGAGACGGGCACGGCCGATGTCTTCGGACTTGACCAGCAGCGCGCCGGAGTTCGGCTCTACGGTGTAAGGAATGTCGGAGGCGGCCAGGGTATCGGTCACCTGCTTGGCGTCCATTCCCTGAAGGCTGGTCAGCAACGGGCGGTAGTCCGGCTGCTGCGACCACAGGACCACGGCGAAGCCGATCGCCACGCTGGCGGCCAGGCCGACCAACAGGCCAACCTGCCGCAGCACCGGCATCTTCGAGATATTTTCCAGGAAGGCCATGCCAGGCATCGACTTGCCGCCTGCGGGGCCACTCTTGGCCGGTACGTTGTCCGTTGTTGCTTCCGCCATGACCTAACCTGCCCTCAAACCGGCATTTGCATAATGTCTTGGTACGCCTGAACCAGTTTGTTACGAACCTGGGTCAGCGCCTGGAAGGACACACTCGCCTTCTGCGAGGAAATCATCACGTCCGTCAGGTCGACGCCGCTTTTGCCGATCTCGAAGGCGTTAGCCAGCTGATTGGCGGCTTGCTGGGTATCGTTCACCTTGCCCACCGCGTTGCCGAGCAGGTCAGCGAAACTGCTGCCGCCGGTTTCGCTCACAGCCGACGCTGCCGCGGCCTTGGACGTACCCATGGCTTCGAGCTGCATGGAACGCATATCCATCATCAACCGATTGAATTCAACACCTTGGGTCATGTGGGCTGCTCTCCGGGGCCTGGAAGTTTTTTTGACGCTTAAAGCATCAGTTGCCATGGAAGTAGCAAGAGCGATGCCAACGCAACAGGGGTGTCACATCAGCTGGCGAACAGGTACGCCTCGACGTCCATTCCGGCGTCTCTCATTTGAGCGAGCTTATACCTCAAGGTTCGCGGGCTGATGCCCAACCGCTCGGCGGCTTCCTTGCGGCGGCCGCGCTCGGTGCGCAAGGTATCGAGGATCAATTCGAACTCGCGGCGACGCAGATCATCGCCAAGCCCAACGGCAGGCGGCGCTTCGGGCGAAGCGGCGGGAAACACCGAGGCTACTGGGCTGGCGCTGGCCTGGAGGCAAAAATCGGCAGCCTCAACCACGCCGTCTTGCTGCAAGATCAACGCCCGCTGAAGGGCGTTATCCAGCTCGCGGACGTTGCCCGGCCAACGGTAAGCCACCAGCGCGGCCCGCGCGTCGTCCGACAGCCGGACAACCCCGAGCTTCATTTTGCTGGAATGGTGACCGAGCAGACGTTCGGCTAACGGCAGGATATCGCCCGGCCGCTCGCGTAGCGGCAACCAAGCCAGAGGGAAGACCGACAGGCGGTAGTAAAGATCTTCGCGAAACCGGCCGGCAGCAACTTCGTCCTGCAACTGGCGGTTGGTGGTGGCGACGATGCGTATATCCAAAGGGATCGGCCTGCGCCCGCCCACCCGCTCCACTTCGCGCTCTTGAAGCACCCTCAGCAGCTTGGCTTGCAGGCCAAGGGGCATTTCGGAAATTTCATCGAGCAGCAGGGTGCCGCCGTTGGCCTGCTCGAACTTGCCCGCCTGTGCGGCAATCGCGCCAGTGAACGCGCCCTTCTCGTGGCCGAATAGCGTGGCTTCGAGCATGTTGTCGGGAATCGCCGCGCAGTTGATCGCCACGAAGGGCTGCTCGGCGCGGGCCGAATGCCGATGGATGTAACGCGCCAACACTTCTTTACCCGTGCCGGACTCGCCGGAAATCAACACAGTGGAATCGCTGCGGGCTACCTTCACCGCCAAGGCCAGCAGCCGCTGGCTGGCCGGTTCGCACGCCACGGTGTTGTCCCCCTCGGCTGAGGGCAGGCGCCCCAGGGCGTGGCGGCCGATCAGTTGCAACAATGCCTTGGCATCGAAAGGTTTGACCAAATAATCCACCGCGCCTTGGCGCATGGCTTCTACAGCCCGCTGTACGCTGCCATGCGCGGTCATCAGCAATACCGGCAGCTGCGGCCAGCTGGCGCGGAGCCGCTGCAGCAGCCCATGCCCGTCCATGCCAGGCATGTTGACGTCGCTGATCACCAGGCTGAAGGCCTCGCGCTCTACCCGGGCCAATGCCTGCTCGGCGCAGGCCACCGCCACATAGTCGTGGCCGGCCAGCAGCAAGGTGTCGACCAAGGCTTCGCGTAGGGCGCGGTCATCTTCAACCAACAGTATTTTTACGCTCATTCGCCGTCCTGCCCTTCAAGCAATGGCAAGGTCACCAATGCGCAAGTGCCGCGGCCGGGCCTGGAGCGCAACCGCAGCTCACCGCCATGAGCGCGCACCACTGACAGCACCACGGCCAGGCCAAGGCCGGTGCCGTTGGTCTTGGTAGTGAAGAAAGGCTCGCCCAGGCGGGCCAGGGTAGCGGCATCTATGCCAGGGCCTGCATCGCTGATGCACAGCCGTAGCTGGCTCGCGCGCCTATACAGATGGACCTTGAGCCGGGGCTGCGAGTGCGATTCATCGCTGCTGGCCTGGATGGCGTTCTCCAGCAGATTGAGCAGTGCTCCCACCAAAGTGTCGCGATTGCACCACAACTCGCCTTGGCGTACGTTGCACTGCCAGCGTAATGCCAAGCCTTCGGTGCGCGCATGGGCGGCGTCGCGCAGCGCCGCGAACAGGGCCGCCGGAGCCAAGCGATCATTCAACGGCAGCTCGCCGCGGGCGAAAACCAGCATATCCCGCACCTGGTGCTCCAGTTCGTGGAGGCGATCCTTGAGTCGTCCGGCGAAACGCTGGCGGGTCTCGTTCGCCAGCGCTGGCTCCTGCAGGTGACTGGCATAGAGCATCGCGGCCGAAAGCGGGGTGCGGATCTGATGTGCCAATGAAGCGACCATCCGGCCCAAGGCCGACAGGCGCTCATGGCGCGCGAGCTGATCCTGCAGGCGACGGGTTTCGGTCAGATCGGTGAGCAACACCAACTGACCGGGCTCGGCACCCAGCGAACGCGTGGCAATGGACAGGCGGCGGCCGTCCTTCAAAGACACTTCATGGCCGTCGTCGCGCCGGGGCGCGAAGCACCGGGCAATCACCTCACGCCACAGCTCACCCTCCAACGGGCCGTCGAGCAGGGCGAGCGCAGCCGGGTTGGCTTCCGCGATGCGGCCGTGCCCGTCGATCACGATTACCCCGCCGGGCAGCAGGTCCAGCAAGTGCTGCAAGCGGTTGGCCAGGCGTTCTTTTTCCGCCAGCTGCTGTAAACGATCGGCGCCGGCCTGCGCCAGCTCACCCTTGAGATGGCTTACGCGGCTCTCGAGCAGGTTATAGGAGTCGTTAAGCTGCGCAGACACCTGGTTGAACAGGGCAAACGCCTGGTCGAGGTCGTGCGCGACGCTAGGGGAGGCTTCACGGTCTTCAGCTAGAGGGGCGGCCCTGGACATCATCAACTCTCATGGCTCACCGTCAGAAAACGGTATGGATGCCGGAGTGCTGCAATTGATGTGCCGGGGTTTGTATCAGGGGTGATATGAGGGCGTGTTCCTGAGCCCGTCCCTACAGGGTTGCGCTTGCCCTGTAAGACCGGGCGCCGCCTGCGAACCAAGCGGCGCCTGAACCTAGGCCGTCATTCGTCGCCGGCGTCGTCGCCTTCGCGGCGGCTCATGCCGTACTTGCGCATTTTTTCCACCAAGGTGGTACGGCGGATACGCAGGCGCTCGGCGGCACGGGCAACGATACCATTGGCGTCGTCCAGCGCCTGTTGGATCAAGCCTTGCTCAAGGCCACCGAGGTAGTCCTTGAGATCCAGCCCTTCCGGCGGCAGCAACGCGTTGGAGGCGAAATCGGGCGCGTGGCCGTTGATCGCCACGCGCTCCTCGAGGTCGCTGCGCAGGCTGTCCACCAATTGCTCGTCTTCGTCGTCCACATAGCGAAACTTTTTCGGCAACTCCGACACACCGATCACGCCATAGGGATGCATGATCGCCATGCGCTCGACCAGGTTGGCCAGCTCACGGACGTTCCCCGGCCAGGCATGGCGGCAGAGCGACATGATCGCGGCGGAGTTGAAGCGGATCGAGCCGCGCTTTTCATGCTCCATGCGCGAAATCAGTTCGTTCATCAGCAACGGAATGTCTTCTACCCGCTCACGCAGGGGGGCCATTTCAATGGGGAATACGTTAAGGCGGTAGTAGAGGTCCTCGCGGAAGCTGCCCGTCTCGATCATGCCTTCGAGGTTCTTGTGGGTCGCCGCGATGATGCGCACGTCGATGCTCTGGGTCTTGTTGCTGCCTACCCGCTCGAAGGTCCGCTCTTGCAGCACGCGCAGCAGCTTGACCTGCATGGGCAGCGGCATGTCGCCGATTTCGTCGAGGAACAGGGTACCGCCGTTGGCCAATTCGAAGCGGCCGGCGCGGCTGGTGATGGCGCCGGTGAAAGCACCCTTCTCATGGCCGAACAATTCGCTCTCAAGCAGCTCGGCGGGGATGGCGCCGCAGTTGACCGGCACGAAAGGCGCATCACGACGCTTGGAGTGGTAATGCAGGTTACGGGCGACGACTTCCTTGCCCGTGCCCGACTCGCCCAGGATCAATACGCTGGCATCGGTATCGGCCACCTGCTGCATCATCTGCCGCACGTGCTGGATGGCGCGGCTGGTGCCGACGAGGCTGCGGAACAGGTTGGGCTCGCGTTGGCGCCCGCGCTCACGGGCCTGGTCGTACATCTCGCGATACACCTGGGCGCGGTGCAGCGAGTCCAGCAACTTGCTGTAGCTGGGCGGCATTTCCAGGTTGGAGAGTACCCGGCGGCGCTGGTCGTCGGTCAGCTCCACATGGGAGCTGTCTCCAAGCAGCAACACCGGCAGGAATTCGTCCCAGGCGGCGATGGTCTTGAGCAACCCGGCCAGGTTCGCCGGCGCATTGAGCGTTCCGACCAGCACGCAAAGCACTTCCCGGCTCGACGCCAGCCCTTCGACCACACGCTGCCAGTCGGCGCTGGCACAGGGCAAATTATCCTCGCCCAGGAAACTGAGGATCACCGCAAGGTCACGGCGGCGAACGCTATCGTCATCGATCAGCAGAATTTTCGTTTCACGCCACATGCAATAGCAACTTCCCTAGTCAATGCCCGCTACGGCCCGATGCCCGCTACGGCGATTTACCACGTCTTGGCTGTACACCCTAAGACGCCGGAGCCTGATAAGCAGGCACTAGTAAAGTCAAAAACTCCGGCATAGTCAAATTTATGGCGCATTCAGCGCTGCCGGGCCCTGCGGCATGGCGCTTGGCAGGGATCAACGGAACAGCTGGTAGACCTTGCTGGCGCTCTGCCCCTGACGGACCTGCTTGAGTTCTTCGGCTACCGCCTGGCGCTCTCCACGGCTGGCTTCCACCAGTTGCCGGTAGAGGTTGAGCAGTGCTTCGAGGTTGTGCCTGAGCACCGCCGGGTCCACCGCCACGCCGTCGAACAGCCCGTCGAGGCAGGCACGGCATTGCAGGTCCAGCTTGCCGATGGCAGCCCAGTCTTTTACCGCCAGGGCGTCGCCCAGCGCTGCCCGGGTGTATTCGATGCGTTCCAGGGCACTCATGGTCGAGTCCTCGCGATTATTCCTGAGGGACATGGCCAATCGCATCCCAGCCAGCCTTTACGGTGATCATAAGCCGAGCGACTTCGTCGATGATGGCCGGATCGTTCTTGCGGTTAGCCTGAAGCAGCTGCTTCATCATGTAGGCGTAGAGCTGGTCCAGCCGGGCAATGCCCTTCTTGTCGTCGGTTTTCTCTGGGTCCAGGCCTTCGCGCAGGCCACCAATGATTTCAATGGCCTTGCCCAGCATAATGCCCTTGGCCGCGAGCTGGCCACGCGCCATTGCCCCCTTGGCCTGAGCCAAGCGGTCCAACGCGCCTTCCATCAGCATTTGCACCAGCCGGTGCGGGCTGGCCTCGGACGCCTGAGCGTGGGAGTTGACTTTCTGGTATTGGCGAAGCGCCTTCATTGGATGCATTGCGGTTGGCCTCAGGAATTAGGGCAAAAAATCTGTGGGACCAGTCGGTTCCCTTACTTAGTTTATCGACACTAAGCCGGTTAACTTTAACGGTGCCCAGTAATGAAAAAGCCCGGGAGCCTGAAAGCGACTACCGGGCGGAAAAACCACTCTAACGATTAATCATCGGAGTTGTTCAAGGCGTTAAGCGTGGTGAGCACACTGCTGCTCGTGGAGTTCAGCTGGGCCACCAAGGTATCCATCAGCGTGTACTTGGCCGTGAGCGTCGCCTGGAGCGCTTCGGTGCGGCGGTCCAAGGCATCTTGCTGGTCATCGAGGTCGCTCAGCTTGGCGTTAAGCGTCTTCTGCCGGGTTTCGAGGATCCCACCAGTCTCGGTGTAATCGTCGAGAATGGTGTCCATACGGGTGATAATGCCGTTGTCGCCAGTGAACAGGCTGGCGACGTTACCGTATTGGGTCTTCATCGCCGAGGTCCACTTGGTGTCATCGAGCGACAGCAAGCCCGTGGTCGAATTGGTCCCTACCCCCAGCTGCGAAAGTACGCTCAACGAGCCGCTGGTGGTGCTTTCCTTGGTCAGCACCTCGTGGATCTGCGACACCAGCTTACGCACCATGGAATCACCGGTCAGCGCGGCGGCCGTGGTGGTGCCTGAGCTGTCGGTGCTGGTCGTTGCGCCGGTGGAGGTCACCTTGGTCTGGTTGTTGATGACCGTCATCATGGTGTTGTAGGCATCCACGAACGACTGCACCGACTTCTTGAGCGTGTCGCTGTCCGCAGACACACCGATGGTGGTCGGGGTGGTGGCCGATGCGCTCGCGCCAGTCAACGTCAGGGTCAGGCCGCTCACCGCCGTAACGGTATTGGAGCTGCTGGTCATCGCCAGCCCGTCGACGCTGTAGGAAGCATCGACCGGCCGCGCCGTGATATAGCCCGCGCTGGTGGCGTCGCTGCTATTGAGGTGCGCCGTTCCGTCGATGGTCAGCTCGGAGATACCACTGGTGGAAATGTCCGACCCCGCGCCCGTAGTGGTAGAGGTCAACACCAGCCGCGAACCGGTGGAGTCCGTGACGATGTTGGCGCTGATACCGCTGGAGGTCAGCGACGAGTTGATCGAATCCCGCACGCTGCTCAAGGTTGCCCCGGAGCCTACCGTCACCGAATAGCTGTTGCTACCTTGGGTGATGTTCAAGGTGCCAGAGCTGATCGCAGTGGTCGACCCACTGGTGAACAGTTTGCTCGAAACCTTGGAGGCGGTCGCGATGTTGCCCACAAGCAGGGAATAACTGCCCGTGGAGGCGGTGTTGTCCGATGTAACCTTGGCTACCGACTCGTTCGAGGAAGTTGCCGTCAGCCCCATGAACGTATTGGTAGTGTTCAGCGCGGCAGCCGCCGTCTGGAACGCCGCCAACGCGCTCTTGAGGGTACCGATGCCGGACAGCGTGGTATTGGTCGCCGTCTCCTGCTTGGTGATCTGCGTTTGCTTGGGGCTGCTGGACGCATTGACGAGCGCCGTGACGATCGCTGCAGTATTGATGCCCGAACCCACGCCGCTTACTGTGATCCCGCCGCTCGAACTGACCGACGTGGTGGATGTAGTGGATGAAGTCGTAGTCATTAATCCTCTCCTGGGGGTCAGCAACGCCGAGAATCCGGCGCCGCTACCTTCTTCACCGGAACACTACAAGTTCCGTGCCCAATTCAGACCTTCTCGTCGAACAGTAAGCTGTGAGGGTCCTTCAGGCGTTGCGCCATCTTCAAGGCTTCTTCGGAGGGAAGCTGTCGAATAACCTCACCGCTTTGAGTCGCGACAATTTTCACCACGACGTCACCGGTGGTCTCGTCGATGGAAAAATTGAGGTTGCGCTGGTTTGAATCGACGAACGCCTGAATGTCCTGAACAGCTTTTTCGACCTGGTTACGCTCAACCTTGCCGGTGGCCTTCACATCACCTGTGGCCGACGACGTGTCGGTGGCGGGTGTTGTGTTGTCACTGGAAGTTGGCGCAGTCATGGGCTTACTGATCTCAAGCGCCTTTACTGCATTGACACTCATGTCCATAACCGTCACCTCAGGGTGAAAACAACGAAAGGGCGCGCTCTGCGCACCCTCTCGTCATTGATCATCGACCGTTATTACTGAAGCAGTTTCAGTACAGCGGAAGGGATCTGGTTGGCCTGGGACAGGATCGCGGTGGAAGCCTGTTGCAGGGTTTGCTGCTTGGTCAGCTCAGCAGTCTCGGAAGCGAAGTCTACGTCCTGGATCGTCGAGCGAGAGGCCGTAGCGTTCGAGATGATGTTGCTGATGTTATCGATGGTGCTGGTCAGACGGTTTTGCTTAGCACCGAGGTCGGCACGGGTGTCGTTCACGGTGTTCAGTGCGGCGTCGATGGCGCTGATGGCCGAGTCGATCGCGTCGTGGGTACCGCTTACGCTCGAACCGGTGATCGCTGCGCTGCTTACGCCCAGGCCGGAAGCCGAAGCGTTCAGGCTGATGCCCAGGTCGATGTGCTGGTCAGAACCGGTCATGGCACCAACCTGGAACTGCAGGCCGGAAGCCGAACCGTCGAGAAGCTTCATGCCGGTACCGAAGGTGGTCGACGTGGAGATACGGGTCAGTTCGTCGCTCATCTGGGTGAATTCAGATTGCAGTGCACCACGGTCAGCGCTGCTGTTGGAGTCGTTGCGGGACTGAACAGCCAGTTCACGCATACGCTGCAGGATGCTGGTGGTTTGCTGCAGAGCGCCTTCAGCGGTCTGGGCAATCGAGTTTGCGTCGTTGGCGTTCTTGGTAGCTACGGTCAGACCTTTGATCTGAGTGGTCAGACGGGTAGCGATCTGCAGGCCAGCGGCGTCGTCTTTAGCGCTGTTGATTTTCAAACCCGAGGACAAACGAGTCATCGAGGTAGCGGTGGCGCTGGATGCTTTGGTCAGGTTGGATTGAACGGTCAGCGAAGCGATGTTGGTGTTAACGGTCAACGACATGACGAATTCCTCAGGGGGGGTTGTGTACTTGGCTATCCGGCCCTGGCTGAGCCGGGTGTGGCCTAGAGAACCTTCGTAATAGTTATCGTCGTGTTGGTCGCTTGCTTGAGGGGCTTTTCGAAGTTTTTTTCTTCTTTGCTGTTTTTGCCATCGTTTCCAATGGGTTACGGCGTTAACGCCGCAGCTTAGAAGAAGAAAACTGTGATTCTCTTGGCATTTGTCATCCGGCCTTACTTGCGACGTATGACTTTACAAACTTGCCAGAGGGATCACGCGGCGGGTTAAAGTGTTACCACTTGCCCTGCCCGATAAGCGCTTCCAACTCGTACATCAGGTAATCGGCAACCCCTAGCCAATCCTGAAGCTGTTGGCGAGAAAAAATCTCCATCACCAGCAACCCCCACTGTTGCTGCACATCATCAGGCGCGGTCGCGAACAGTGGCGCAATCCGGTCGAACAGATCCACCATGCTCAGCGCGGCCTCCACATCGCGGCCAAGCCGAAACAACCCGGCGCAGGCACGGGCCTCTTCTATAAGCAGCAAAGAGTCATCCATGGGCCAGGCCCTCGGCGAAAGTGGTGCCTGCGATAAAGGCACCGTCACGGCTGGAATTGAAGAAGGCCACTTCCGGGTGCTGGGCGATATAGCGTTCCAACTCGGTGAGGTAGCCGCGCAGGTTGAGCTGCGTGCGTACCCGCCCGCCATGGCCATCGCCTACCCAATAGCGGGCGAGCCTGGCCGGCGAGCCGAACTCGCCATCGTCCCAGCCCGCGTGAGTCTTCTCGTAAGGGAATGCGAAATCAGCGCCGAACAGCGTCACCCGTACCGCGCCCATGCGCACTGCCAGGTCCACGGCGGGGTGAATGACACTGCCGCCGCTGTGCAGCAGGCCCTTGGGCAAGCGCTGACGATACGGGGCATAGGCTGGGCTCGCCGAATAGGCGGCCAAGCGTGGGCCGTGCCATTGCTGCAGAACCTGCGGGGCGACCATGGGCAGGTAAACGAGGGGGATCCCTGCCGACTGCTCGCCGGGCAAATGGCGCTCCCGGATATGGCGGTCGATGGCGATCACCACGTCCGCCACGATCCCGTGATCGAGCAACGGCCGGTAAGCGGTGTCCACGCATATGATCAGTGGGCGCTCGGCCGTCGCCTGGCTGAGGCGAAGATGATCGTAGTGGCGCTCCAGCGTCGGCCCAGTGGCCACTATATAGACGTGGGCACCCGGCGCACTGCCGAACAACTGGGCGACGTCGCCATCTTGCGCCAGCAGAAGCTCGTTGGACTGCAACCGAGCTATTACCGCAGGATCGTCAGCCTCGAAAATCCGGTTGTTGAAGCCTAAGTGCACTTCGCTTACCAGGCGATCACGAATCTTGGCCGCCTGGTCATCGGCCAAAGCCAATTCGGAGGGCAGCGCGAAGAACGGGAGGCTGATTTCCGCCGTATCGCCGGCATACGCCAGCCCAACGCGTGGGTCACCCAGCCAATCGAGCTGGTCGAGCGCCCCGAGTGCCAAAGCAAACACTGCGCCGTTAAGCACATGCACGTGCAGCCTCTGTAAGGTCGGGGCCTGGAGCAGGATGCGCTGCAGGTCGCCCAGGCCCGTGCCGTACACGTGGAGTTCGGGCGCTGCGGTGGGGAGCGAGGCCGCCTGATAGCGGGCCTCGGCAAGGCGATCATGGCGGCTCGTGAGTTGAATGCCCCTGATGCGCAGGGTCTGGTCATGGCCTTCGATCACTTCGGCGTCGAGCTGGTGTGGCGCTTCATGCTCGAGCCGCGCGGCCACAGAGGGCCAGCGCTGGCGGATCAACGCCAGGTTTTGCGTCAGGATGTCATCGATCAAAATACGTGCCCGCGAGGTAGATCCTATTCGCGGTAGAGGATAGCCGATCCCCACGACAGCCCGACACCGAAGCCGCTGATCGCCACACGCTTCCAGCTCGAGCCGAACAAGTGCCTTTCAAGCAGCAACGGCACGCTGGAAGAGACGGTATTGCCGGTCTCGACCATGTCCTTGACGAATTTCTCTGGCTGGGCTTCCTCGAACCGGCGCGCCACCGCGTCGACGATCGCCGCGCTGCCCTGGTGAATGCAGTAGGCGTCGATGTCCGAGTGGGTAAGCCCAGACATTTCCAACAGCGAGTGCAGGTGCGCCGGCACTTTCACGAGGGCGAAGTTGAACACCTGGCGGCCATTCATGAAAAACGTACCGTCCTCGACCTTCAAGTGCGCCGCCCCGGAACCATCGGTGCCGAACAACGACTTGCCCAGTTGCCAGGTAGCACCCTCGCCCATCCAGGTCGCGGTGGCCGCATCGCCAAACAACATGGTGGTGTTGCGGTCTTCGGGGTCGACGATCTTCGAATAAGGGTCGGCAGTGACCAGCAGCCCGTTTTTCAGGCCAGCGGCTTCCATGAAGCCCTTGAGCGCATAGATGCCGTACACATACCCAGAACAGCCCAGGGAAATATCGAAGGCGGCAATGCCGGTGGGCAAGCCGAGTTTGTCTTGCACGATCGCCGCAGTGTGTGGCAGCCCTTCGGCATCGCCATTCTGGGTTACTACGATCAAGGCATCGATGGCGTTGCGGTCCAGTGCCGGATTGTTGGCGAACAAGGCATTCACCGCTTCCACGCACAAATCCGAGGTCTCTTGCTCTGGGGCTTTGCGGGGCAGGAAGGCCGAGCCGATCTTGCCGAGAATGAAGTCTTCGTCTTTGCCGAATTTCGCACCCTGGGCGTAGTTGTCCAGGCCGGCAACCGGTACGTAACTCGCTATGCTCTTGATGCCAATCATCCTGGCTTCCCAAAAAAAGATCGCTGGAATAACGCGCCGTCACCCAGACGTAGCGCTCACAAAGGCCTGAACGGGCAGCCCGGCGATAGGCTGCGGGCAGCCTGGGGCCCTTGTTGCCTCAGGTTACAATATTGAAGAGATGCGCAAAATGACCAACAGGTCACGCGTAGTGTGCAGGAATCTCTGCCAAGGGTGCATGCGGGAGAGGATACACCGCGAACAGCCGTACGCTTGGCGCGCAGGCTAAAGCCCGCGCCACCAACGCCTAGCCCGGCAATACCGCTCTCGCGGTACGCATTGGCAGAGTATTTGCTGCGGCTCTGCCATTGCCGCCGCGCGGCCGTTTTCTTGACGGTTCTGCCTTGGGTGCGGCGTGCCCTGTGGAGTGGGTCATCACATGTCAAAAGTCATCCCGGTCACCAGCCCCCTGCTACCGCCCCTCGAGGAGTTCATTCCCTACCTGGAGCAGATGTGGGAGAGCCGCCGGCTGACCAATGGCGGGCCGTTCCATGAGCAGCTCGAACAGGCCTTGGCTGAATACCTGGGCGTGGATTACCTGTGCCTGTTCGCCAACGGCACCCTGGCGCTGGTCACCGCGCTGCAAGCCCTGCGCATTACTGGCGAGGTGATCACCACGCCCTACTCCTTCGTGGCCACTGCCCATTCCCTGCTGTGGAATGACCTGGCGCCGGTGTTCGTGGACATCGATCCAGTCACCTGCAACCTGGACCCGGCCAGCATCGAGAAAGCCATCACCCCGAAAACCACTGCGATCCTGCCGGTGCATTGCTACGGCACGCCTTGCGATGTGGAGAAGATCCAGGCGATTGCCGACAACTATGGGTTGAAGGTCATCTACGACGCTGCGCATACCTTCGGCGTGCGCCAGAACGGCACCAGCATCCTGCGCCATGGCGACCTGTCGATCCTGAGCTTCCACGCCACCAAGGTGTTCAACACCTTCGAGGGCGGCGCTATCGTGTGCCCGGACGCAAAAACCAAAAAACGCATCGACTATCTGAAGAACTTCGGCTTTGCCGATGAGGTCACGGTGGTCGCCCCAGGCATCAACGGCAAAATGAGCGAAATCAACGCTGCCTTCGGGTTGCTGCAGTTAAAGCACATCGACCGGGCCCTGGGCATGCGCCAGCGCATCGACCAGCGCTACCGGGAAGCCATCGGCCAGATACCCGGCCTGGAGCTGTTCACCCTGCCGCAGGGGCATGAGGCGAACTATTCGTACTTCCCCATCCTGGTGACTGAGCGTTATCCGCTCAGCCGCGACCAGGTGTACGAACTGATGCGTGCCCATGACATCCTGGCACGCCGCTATTTCTATCCGCTGATCTGCGAATTTCCGATGTACCGCGGGTTGCCGTCGGCGGACCTGAGCAAGTTGCCGGTGGCCAAGCGTATTTCTTCGCAGATCCTCTGCCTGCCCATCTACCCCGACCTGCCAGATGAAGTGGTCGATACCATCTGCACGCTGTTGCGCCAAGGGGCCGGGCAATGAAGGCTCGTAATGTCCTGGTCTTTCCGGCCGGTACTGAAATCGGCCTGGAAATTTTCAATGCGTTGCGCGGCTGCAAGGAGACCCAGGTATTCGGCGCCGGCCAGGCGGTGAGCAACCCGGCCCAATTGGTGTTCGACGATTACCACCTGCTGCCGAACATCTCCGAGCCGGGCTGGTTGACGGCACTGGTCGCGCTCTGCCAGCGGCTGCAGATCGACTACATCTACCCCGCCTACGATGACGTCATCGTCGCGCTACAGGATGTGACCGAGCAACTGTCCTGCGCGGTGATCGCCGCCAGCGCCGAAACCTGCCGCATCACTCGGAGCAAATCCCAGACTTACCGCGCCCTCCACGGCTGCGTGAAGGTGCCGAGGGTGTTTGCCGAGCCCGCGCAGGTGGAGCGGTTTCCCGTATTCGTCAAGCCTGATCGCGGCCAGGGCAGCCAGGGCGCCACCCGGGCCGATGATGCCAAGGCGCTGGAGATCGCCTGCGCAGCGGTGAGCGAGCCGCTGATTTGCGAGTATTTGCCGGGCGAAGAATTCACCGTGGACTGCTTCTCCGATCGTGAGCGCGGCCTGCTGTTTGCGGCGGCGCGGCGCCGGGTGCGCATGCGCAACGGCATCGCGGTCAATAGCGTGAGCGAAGACTTGCCCGGCATCGAGCGGATCGCCGCTGCCATCGGCGATCGCCTGCGAATGCGCGGCCCTTGGTTCTTCCAGGTCAAGCGGGCCGAAGACGGCGAGCTGACCTTGCTGGAAGTCGCTCCGCGCATCGCTGGCTCCATGGCGCTGAACCGGGTACGCGGGGTCAACTTCCCGCTGCTTGGGATCTACGAACACGAGCGCTTGCCCCTGGGGCTACTGACCTATGCCGGCAGCGTGGAGATCGACCGTGCCCTGGCCAACCGCTACCGCCATTCGATCGAGTTTTCCGTGGCGTACATCGACCTGGACGACACCCTCATCCTTCGCGGCGAGGTGAACCTGCCTGTGCTAGCGCTGATTTTCCAGTGCCTGAACCGCGGCATTGGGGTGAAATTGATTACCCGGCATCGGTTCGACGTGCAGGCCACGCTCAGCCAGTATCGCCTCGCCGGGATCTTCGACGAGGTGATCCATATCGTCGATGGACGGCCGAAGTCGGCCTTTATCAAAGAGGCCGATGCAATCCTGGTGGACGATAGCTTTGCCGAGCGCCTGGACGTCACCCGCCAGTGCGGTATCCACACCTTCGATTGCAGCATGATCGAGATGCTGCTTAACGCGCCAGCACCCGCAAGGGTGTAGAAGCCGGCGAACGCTCTCGAGCTGCGCCCGGGCCCGCAGTGGAGGTGTAGGACGGGCGCTTCCCGGAAACGAGGTGGCGCCGGCGGTTCGCAGGCGCCTTCCGACAAAGGCCGCCTTAATCCATCAATGGCCCCCAGGCCGCCAGCCACCGCTCGGCCTGCTCGCCTTGAATCAGCCCCCTCGCCATGACCTCGGCGTGCAGCTTACTGGCGGCGCCTTCACGCTGTTCAGGCGCGTCCAGCCAGGCCTGTAAGGCTGCGCTGACTGCCTCCAGGTCCGGGCCTGCGCTTGCCACCGGCCATGCCGAGGGACGATTACTGATGACCGCCGCACCACAGGCGCCATGTTCCAGGACCCGCTGCTCGGCGAGCGCGAGCTGGCTGAACCCATCGGCCACCGCCACCACCGCCACGTGCAAGCTTAGTTGCGCGAGCTGCGAGGGGTAGCGATGAGGCGCCACCGCTGGGTGAAACTCATCCACCCAAGGGCGCAGCGAGGGCGGCAACTGGCCGATGACCACCCAATGAACCCGCCCGGCGAACTGCTCCAGCAGCCCGGCGAGCAACGTGCTATCCAGGCTATGAAGGTCGTCGCAAACCAAGCCTGCGCGTACCCGGGCACTGGCTTTTTCAGGCTGCGGTAAGTCTGCCCACAGCAGCGGGGCAAGCCGGGTGGGCAGCACTTCGATGCGCGGGTGCGCACCGGCAACCCGCTCGGCCTGCTCGGGTGTCGCCACCAACACCTTGTCGAACCCGGCCAATGCCTGGTTCAGCGCCGCGGGTTCGAGCTGGCTGTCAGCAGCGCTAGCCAGGTCGCAGATCCGGCACGGCGCCAGCTGCCCGGCGCGTGCGGCATCCAGGCCGAAATCGGCTACCGTCGCGCCTAGCGGCAACACCACCGAGCCCGGCACCAGGCGCAGCCATTCGCTGACCCGCAACGCATGCGGGGTCAAGCCACCTTCGAGCAGGCCGGAGGCACGCAGTGCTTCCAGCGGCTGCACGATGCGTGGATCGGCGCTGCCGGGGGCGCCACCGCCCACTACCACCGGCAACCCGGCGAAGGCCAGCGGCCGCCACAGTGCCTGCGGGTCCGGGTCGAAATCGAAGCCGTTGCCACGCTGCGCATACAGGTGGCTGGCGCAGGGGTCGCGCCCCAGCGAGGCCCCCCACTGCGCATACATGGCCGCTTCGTCGAGGGCAAGCAAGCCGGCGTCGGTACCTGAAGAAGCCGGGCGCACCGGCTCGGTCTGGGCCACCCAGGCGCGCGGCGTCCACACATTCAAGTAGCCGGCCCAGTGCAGCTTCAGGCACAAGTCCACATCGGCCCAGCGCTGGCCAAAACGCTCATCGTCGAAGCCACCCACCTGGCGGAAGATAGCTCGCGACATCATCAGGCAGGCAGCGGACAACGCCACCACATTGCGCTGCACCTGCACATACTCCACAGGCCCCTCTTCGCGGCGTAGCAAAGCGGTTTCCGCCGGCCCTTCCAGGCCCAGGCGAAGGCCAGCGTCCAGCAGGCGCTCGCCGCGCTCTACCCGGCGTGCACCCACGGCACCGACTTCTGGGCGCAGGGCCTGGTCCAGCATCAGTTCCAGCCAACGCTCTTCAACCACCACGCACGCAGGATCGAGCAACGTGATGAAGTCATGATTGAGCGCTTCGACCGCGCCGTTGATGGCCGTGTTCACGCCGAGCGGGCGCGGGCTGCGTACGGCCAATACCCTGCCGTGGGCCTCGCCCGCCAGTTCGTCCATCCATTCGCCCAGGGGTTCGGTGGTTCGCTCGGTTTCCACCAGCACCACCTGGAAATTCGTATAGCCGGTGAGCATCAGAGCGCTGCTCACGCAGCGCTTGAGGATCTCCAGCGGGCCCTGCGCCGGCACCAGCACGGCCACCGTTGGAGAAACCTGGCCCTCGCCGAGGTGGCCGTAATCCAAGTGGTAATGGCGGTTGGACGGTTCGGCGACCTGAGCGTGGCTATATCCGCGCCGCTGCAAATGCTGCAACAAGGCCCGGCGCTCATCCGCACATGGCTGCAAAGGCCGGGCGTCAAGGGTCACCAGTGCCTCGCTGATGTGCCCAAAGCCGTGCTGCCCGGCTTCGATCAGGCGCAGGATCATGTCCAATTCCAAGGCCGCCGGCAGGCTGCCATCGAAGCCGTCCATGGCTGTGAGCGCATCGCGGCGGAACAACCAGTGCCCGGCCATGGCCAACGGCACGCTGAGCAATTGGTCCAGGTTGAAGTTGCCGCGCAACAGCGGCCACAGCCCGCCGTGGCCATCGCTATAGACCTCGTCGCAGAAGATTGCCGGGCAGGCCGGGTTACCCATCAGCTCGAGGAAGGTGACGCTCAAGGCATCGGCATTGATCCGGGTGCCTGCATCCACGCTCAGCAGCCAGTCAAAGCTCAGCTCGGAAATAAGCTGGTTCAGGTGTGCGGCGCGCAGGTTCTGCTGGCTGCTGACCCAATAAAAACGCTCTTCTACTTGCCCGCTGCCCACGTTCGGGCGGCTGGAGAGCACCACCACAGTGGTGTTGGCCAGCAGCGGCGCCTGACGGTCCAGGCTGTGCAAGGTTTGCAGCAACCGCGCTTCATCGTTGGCCAGGTCGTTGATCACCAGCAGCACGGCGGGGCCACCGCCATGCGCGCTGGCGTGGGCATCTATTTTCGCCTGGCGGGCAGGCCCCAGTTGGCGGGCCTGCCACCAGCGCTTGAAGTCCGGCTGGGCATAGCCGGGCAACACTTCGTGGAGCCAGGCGCATAGGTCGAAGGGCTGCCCTGGCTCACCCGCCTTGGCAACCGCCAGCGGCGCACAACGTACATGGGTGTTCTGCGCCTGCGGGCGAACCCAGCCCAGCTCGTTCAGAAGGCGCCGGAACAGCGCGTGATAGGCCCGCGGGCCGCTAGTGTCATCGCGCCCGCCTTGGCTGAACTGCTGCGACGAAACCCGGAACTGGCTGAGGGTTTCGTCGAGCATCGCCAGGTCGCCACGGCGCATCAGCTTGACCCAGATGGCCAAGTCTCCGACCCAGTCGATATGCTGGCCATCGAGGCCGAAGATGCTGTCGCCAAAATCGATCAGGTCGGCCCGGCGGCACAGTACCGAGGTGGGCTCGCCAACAAAGTTGTAGGTGTACTCCCCGAAGAAGGACGTCAGGTCCGGCCCATGGATGCGCATGCTCTCGGTAAAGGGGAAGCGCGTTGCATAGATGTCCGGCAGTGGCAGGCCATCTTCATCGATCAACATGCGCCGTGCGGTTGCCAGGGCCAGGCCCGGGTAGCTTTCTAACGTCTCGACCAGCCGGCGCACGCAATGGGGCGCCAGCACATCGTCGTCGTAGAGGAACTTGACGTATTTGCCCTTGGCGCGGCGCACGCAACTGGTGACGTTGGGCGCCTCGCGCAGTTGCACGGGGTTGCGCAGGTAGTCGATCGGCCAGGGGCTTTCGCCACGCAGCCGCTCGACGATGTCGCTGATCGCGGTGGTGGCGCAATCGTCACCGATGATGATCTCGATCGCCGGATAATCCTGGGCGAAGGCGCTACGCAGGGCAACTTCGAAGAAGGCGGCCTTGTAGGCGGGGATGACGATGCTGACCAGTGGCGACGGTCCCATGAGAGCTCCTGCAAACGGATGGTAATGGGGTGAAAAGGCGGGTGCGCCGGTTTAACCCGGCGTCCAGGCCTCCAGCCAACGCTGCAGCGCCGGCCCATGCAGCATGAAGTCACGGTGAATGGTGTCGCGCAGCGCCTCGCCTTGGGCAGCGCTGGCGGCGGGGTCTGCCAGGTGCGAACGAATCGCCGCGATCCACTCTTCAGTGCCGTTGCTGCTCACCAGGGTCACCGGCAAGGTGCCCCGGTAACTGCGGGTTTCGGTACACACCACAGGGAATCCGCAGGCGCCGTACTCGAGCAGCCGCAAGTTGCTCTTGCAGTCGTTGAAAATGTGCTGTTCCAAGGGGGCTACCGCCAGGTCGAAGTCCAGGCTGGCCAGCTTGGCCGGGTACTGCTCCAGCGGCACCGAACCGTGATACTCGTGGATGTACGGGCGCAGTTCGTCTGGGCACATGCCGAAGAATACCCAGTGCACTTCATCGGCCAGCGCGCGCACCACGTCCTTGATCAGCAACAGGTCGCCGGTATGGCTGGTGCCGCCGCCCCAGCCGACCCGTGGCTTTTCACCCCGCCCACGCTTGCCGCGCAAGTGCACCCAACGCTCCGGAGGCAGCATGTTGGGGACCACGCGGATGTCCGCGCTCATGTCGGCCATCACTTCGGCGAGGGTCTGAGTGGAGACCACCAGCCGGTCACACAGCCCCACGCTATGGCGGAGCGAGGACTGGATGTCCTTGGCGAGGAATCGCTTGTGTTCGTTGGCGCCAGGCACGTCCAGCAAGTAGTCGTCGAGCTCGAACACCCGGAACGCATCGCTGAATCGCTTGAACGACTCGATGCCCTCAGCGGCCCGGGCGCTGTAGCGGCCCTGGAAGATCACTGAGTCTGGGCGGATGCGCCCCATCTCGGTCAGCGAGGGCACGCCGTGGTACACCAGCCCCGTGGCCAGCCCCGCCCGCTCCACTTCATGGAAGGGCTGGATCAGCCGGTAATGGCCTACCGCGCCTGGGTTGATCGGCAGGCACAACAAATGCGGCCGCAAGCGCTGCTGGAACGGTTGCCAGCCCGTGTGCAGGCCGGTGTCGAGGCCGAAGCTTGAGCCACCCAGGGTCAGGTTGGGGTTGTAGGCAGGGTCGGCCACCAGCCGCGGCATCCATCGGCGGTAGGCTTCAGCCATGGCCAGGTCGTAACCCGGGCGGGCCTGCGGGGTGTTTTCCAAGGCGGAGCGATAGCCCAACAGGGCGTCGGGCGTCCACACCACCAGCGCACCGGCGTCGGCCACCCGAAGGCAGAACTCTACGTCGGCGCAATGCTCGCCGAACACGCCGTCGCTCAAGCCACCCAGGCTGTCGAACAGGCTGCGGCGGATCATCATGCAATGCTGGCTGACCGCGCTGTAGTTCTGCGGCACTACCAGGCGTTGCAGGTAGCCGCGCGCTGCAGGCGCCTCGCCGAGGAAAGGCGAACCGGCGATGCCGCGCATGCCGAGGATCAGCCCAGCATGTTCGATGCGCCCGTCCGGCCCTAGCAGCTTGGCACCCGTCACGCCGATTTCCGGGCGCTGCGCATGGGCGAGCAATTCGTCCAGCCAGTTAGGCTCGATGGCGCGGCAATCGGCGCTGAGCAGCAGCAGGTAGTCGCCCTGGGCGTGCTCGGCCAGGGCGTTGTAACGCACGCCCACCACCCGCTCCGGCGCTTGATCCAGCACGCGGATGCGCCCTCCGCCGATGGCCACCAGGGCTTGCAGCCACTCGCGGTTGGCGGCGGACTCACTAGAGTGCACGCCGATGATCACTTCGTAGTGGCTATAGGTGGTCTTCGCTAACAGGCTGTCCAGGCAAGCCTGCATCAGCGCTGGGTTGTCCACGCTCAGAAGCAGGATGGATACCAGCGGCCGCTGCTCATGCAGGTAGCCGGCGCGCAGGAACCCACGCACCTGCGCCGGGCGCCATTCGAAGGCTTGCCCCAGGCGCGACAGATGCCCAGCGAGCAGATGACCGTGCCCTTCGGCCACGCTCGGCTCAGCGAGCCAACTGGCGTAGGGCTGGCTCGCATGCAATAGCACGTCGGCCACATGAGCGATGGCGCCCAAGCCGAAATGCTCGGCCATCCGTAGCACCAGGTCGGCGCCGGCGGCCTCCCCCGCGCCGCCGTCGAGCCCGCCGGCCTCGGCAAAGCCTTGCCTTGAGAAGGCGATGGCCCGGCCAACATAGGGGTAGGCGCGTAGCAGGTCCAGGTTGAACGCCGGCTTGAACACCGGCTCCGGGGTCGCTGCCTGAGCGCCACGGTCTTCGTCGCTATAGCAGGCCTGGAGGCCATTGCCGGTGGCCACCCGCTCGGCGATCTGCAGCAAGGCATGGGGGCTCAGGGTGTCGCCGGCTTGCAGCAGGTAGAACCAGTCGAAGCCTTCGAGCTGAACCAGCAGCTCATTGAGCTGAGCGGCCCAGTCTGCTTGCAACGGCGCGTAAACATGCTCGCCGCGCAGTTCCAGCGAGGGCTGGGCACTGGACAGCACCAGGCACCCGCAGGCCGCATAGCTTTGCGCCGCCACACTGGCGAGCGTGGCCTCAAGCCCTGGCGCATCGTCGCGGGCAATGATCACGGGCATGATCTGCGGCTGGCTAGGCCAACCAGCGATGCGTTCGGCCAGCAGCGCCTTGCCCCCTTCTGGGAAATCCCGGCTTTGCAACCACTGCTGGTACATCTCGGCGAAGGTGCGTGCACTGCTGCCGATGCGATCCCCCTGGGTAAGCGTCTGGATGTGCAGCAGGCGGGTCATCGGCAGCTCGGTGTACTCCCGCTTGGCCTCAGGCACGGGTGGCAGGATCAGGTTGCTGACCCGTACAGAACCCGGCCAGGGCGCCCGCTCACCGCCGACCTGGCCGACCAACCGAACCAGAATCGCCTGCTCGAGATTATGCCGGGCGGTCACATCGACTCCTTCATAGCGGGCGGGCTCAAGACGCTCCGCGCAAAGGGTCTGGGCAATCGCGGCAAGGTGACCGTGGCGCAGCACGCTCACGTACAGGGCCAGGTCGAAATCCACCAGCAGCTCGCTGTCGGGGCTGGCCAAGGCCGGCACTACTCGCTTGAGGTAGTCACGGCGCAGCAGGGTGCAACTCAGGCTGCCGATGAAGTTGATCGGCCAGGCTTCGAAGAACGACAGCAGGTCGCCACCTTTGAGCAGCATGTCCTCGGAGAACAGCGAAAAATTCTCTACCCGCGTGGGCAACAACACACTGTCGGGGTCCGCGAACCAGCGTTGCGCCGAGCACATGCCAGCCTCGGGGTAGGCTTCGAGCGACTGCACCTGGCGCGCCACCAGGACGGGCAGTATCCAGTCGTCACCCAGCAAAAACTTGACGTATTGCCCCTTTGCCTGGCCTAACGCCCAGTTCACATCGGCGGGATAGGCCAAGGGCCGTTTGTGCGCGTGGTGCCGCAGCGGCACTTGCGAGTGCTTGCGCGCCTCTTCGACCAGGCGGGCCACTTCGGGGCTACCGGAACTGTCGCTGACGATAACTTCAAGCGCCGGGTAGTTCTGCCCTAGCGCGCTGTGCAAGGCCCGGTAGAAGTGGGTAGCGTCATGAACAAGAACGGCAATGGTGACCAGCGGTGTCGATTTCATGAGGAACTCGCCTGATGGCCGTTAAAAGCTGCGGTCGGCCAGAAAAATGACGGCAACGATGCCAATAGGCATGGTTTGCAAAACAAGTGCCGGAAAACCGCCCATGAACGACAAAACCGCCAGCACCGCGCCCGATGAAGCATAGGGCAGTGCTGGCGGTTGGGTCGGAATCGTTCCCGGATATGCCCAGGTCCATAGCTGAGTGCCGATCGTTGCAGGCGCTGGCGAAGCCTGCGGCCGGGAAATCGGCCCGGATTGCGCCCAGCCCTCATCCGGGGGCTGGGCAGCGGCTTACAACCGGTCGAACAGGTTCAGCTGGGAGATCTTGGCGAAGGACAGCTGCGCCGCTTGCAGCATGGTCTGCTGCAGCGTGAGCTGGGTAGTTGCCTTGGCCAGGTCCGTGTCGCCGATCTGCGACTGCGTGGTGGAGTTGGCCATCTGCAGGCTTTCGATCTCCGTGGTCTGGATGTCCAAGGCGTTGCCGCGAGCACCGATCGAACCACGGGTCACGTCGACCCTGTTGGTCGCCGACTGCAGGTTACCCACAGCCGATTCCAGGGAGTTACGCAGCTTGAGCTGCGCGGCCGGATCGTTCGCCGTCGGCGTGTTCAACGCCACCTGCAGCTGGTTGAGCGTATCGAGTACGTTCTGCGTGCTGTGGGTGTTGGCGCTGACGGTGAATTGATCGTTGGTCGCCGGCGTGCCGCTGACGTTGAAAGTCACCCCGGTGGTGGTCAGGGTCCCGCTGCCGTCATAGGTACCGCTACTGATCGGCTTGCTCGAATCGGTGATCGGCTGCGCGAACACCTGGTAGTCGGTGGCACTGGAGAACTTGATCAAGGCCCCATTGGTGGGGAAGCCCGCGGTATAGGTCGCGGCGTTGGTCACGCTGCCTGCCGTCATCTGCGCGGTCGAGGTGTTGCTCGCCAGCCGATTGGTGGTGATGGTGTCTGGGGTTGCCTTGAGGCTGAACGTGCGCCCCGCCAACACGGTATCGGCGTTGTCGGTGCTCGGCACGTTGCTGTTCACGTTGAAGGTGACGCCATACAGGCTGACCGTGTCGCCGCCTTCCTTCTTGTAGTTGTAGGTACCCTTGCCATCAGACTGGGCCGTCACATCGTTGCCGCTGGCGTCCGTGATGGTGTACTGGGTGCCGCTGGTGAAGGTCAGGCTATAGGGCTGGCTGGCTGCGAACTTGGTGTTGTAGCTGGTAAGCGAGGTCATCTGCCCATTGGACACCGACAGCTTGCCATCCACGGTCGACGGCGAGGTCTGGGTAGTCTGGGTACGGCTAGTGTTGGTCGCCAGGTCGAAAATACTAAAGCCGGTGTCGTTGGTGGCCACAGAGAGGGTGTCCGATACCTGCAGGCTGAGCTGAGTCTCGTCGCCCTGGTAGGTATAGGTGCCGTCGCTGTTGAGCGAGTACGGCTGGGTGGTGGTCTTGGAACCGGAGAACAGGTACTGGCCGTTGGCGTCCTTGGTGTTGAGCAAACCGTACACAGTGTCCTTGATCTGGCCGATTTCACTGCCGATCGAGGCACGGTCGTCATCGGTCAGCGCGCCGTTACCGGCCTCCAGCGCCAGCTCGCCGGCACGTTGCAAGGCGGTGGTGATGTTCTTGAGTACGCTTTCTTCGGACAGCAGCGAATTGTTGGCGCTGGTGATGTTGGCGCTGTACTGATCCAGCACAGTGCTCTGCTGGCGCAGCTGCAACAGCTTGGACGCACCAATGGGATCGTCCGAGGCGGTCTGGATGCGCTTGCCCGAGCTGATCTGCTCCTGGGTCTTGGCGGTGTCCGAGAAGTTCTTGGCGTAGGTGGTGGTGCTGTTGGCGAAATATTGGCCGGTGGAGATGCGCATGTGATCGGCTCCCTTACAAGGCGTTGAGCAGGGTGGAGAAAACTTCCTGCGCAGTCTTGATGATCTGCGAGGACGCCGTGTAGTACTGCTGAAACTTGACCAAGTCCGCGGCTTCTTCGTCCAGGTTGACCCCGGCGACGGAATCCCGGCTTTCGGTCGCCGAGGACAGCACTGCCGCAGTGGCGGTGGCATCGCCGCTGGCCTGGGCGGCCTTGGCGCCAACGTCCTCGACCAGCTTGGCATAGGCGCCAGTCATGCTCACGCCACCGCCTCCGGAAGTCGTACCGACGGTCTTGGAGCTCTGCAGGCCAAGCACGGCGGTCGCGTTACGGTTGTCCGACGCGCCATTGCTGTTGAAGGCGACCGTGTAGCTGTCGTTGGCCGCGGGCGAACCACTGACGCTCATCTGGAAGGTCGCGGTCATGGCGGTGCCGTTGGCATCGAGCATCGGGTTGCCGCTGTCGTCGAGCATGGGCACCGACACGTTCAAGGTGTTGGTCTGGTTCGGGATGATAGTGCCGCTGCCGATGCTGGCACCGCTGGCGTTATAAAGGGTATAGCCCTGGCTGCCGTTGCTGGCCGAGCCGAACACCATCTTGACCGGCAAACCGTTTTCGATGCCGTTCTGGGCCTGCGCGAGCGCCGTGGAGTCATACACGTTCAGCTTGGTGGTCAACGTAGGCTGGGTCACGCTGCCTGTGCCGCTGTTGCCCGAACTGCTAGTGGCCGCGAGAGGGCCGGAGAAGGCCAGCTTGGACACATCGGTCATGGTGGTCTTGATTTCGCCCGCGCCGTTACGGGTTGGCGAAACCGTAAAGCTGTCACCCGCGCTCAGGGCATTGCCTTGCAGCGCCAGGGTAAAGCCGTCGATGCTCGGCGCCGGGTCTTCGGTCAGCGAATGGCTGCCCATGGCGGTGCCGTCCGAACGGGTTACGGTGTAGGTGTTGGCGTCGCTGAATTTCACCGAATAGTTGTAAGCGGTCAGCGCACTGCTATTGGTGATGGTGACGCCGAGGTTGCCGGAGCCGGCGCTGTTCTTGGCCGATGCCTGGCTACGGCCAGCCACCGCGGTATCGCTGTTGGCGCTGGAGAACAGGCTGCTGCCGAAATTGCCATTGGCGTCCACACCCTGGCCGAGCTGGGAATTGATCGAGTCGCTGACGACGATCGCCAGGCGGCCAAGCTCGTTCTGCGCCGGTTGCAGCACCTCATCGCGATAGCGCAACAGGCCACCCATCTTGCCGCCGCTGACCACGGAGGTCACCTCGGTGCTGTAGCTGGCGTAGTTGACGGTCAGGCCATATTGGGTCGGATCGCTGCTGCTCGGCTGCGCGGTCAGGGAGTTGGCGGTAGTGCCCGATACCAGCGCCTGGCCGGTTCCCAGGTACACGTCGTACTGGCCGTCGCGTTGCTGCACGGTAACGCCCACCAGCTCGTTGAGCTGGCGCACGGCTTCATCGCGAGAGTCCATCAGGCTGTTCGGCGTGCCGGTGCCCGACATCGAAACGATCTGCTGGTTGAGCGAGGCAATGGACTTGCTCAGGGTATTGACCTGATCAGACAGGCTGGTGAGCTGGCTGTTGATGTCCGTATTGGACGAAGAGATCTGCGACGCCACCGAATTGAAGCGGTTGCTCAAGGTGGAGGCAGCAGTCACCAGCAACTGCCGCGAGGCGGTGTCGCTGGGGGTCGCGGCAGCGGTTTGCAGGGATTTGAAGAAGTTGGACAGCACGCCGGTAATACCGGTGCTGGTGTCCGACAGCAGCGAGTCGAGCGTGGCAGCATTGGTCGACAGGGTGCTGGCTTCCGAATCCAGGGCGGTACTGCTCGATACCTGGTTTTGCAGGTAGGAGCTGTAGATCCGACGCACTTCGGCCAGGGTCGTACCCGTGCCCACGTAGCCGGCGCCGCCGATGCTTTGCAGCGCGCCTGCGTTGGACACCGTGGACTGGCGCGAGTAACCCGCCGTGCCCACGTTGGAGATGTTGTTACTGGTCGTGGTCAGCGCGGCCTGGCTGGTGGACAGCCCGGACAGACCGATGTTGATCAGATTCGCCATGGTTCAAACCTTATAAAGTCGTGGATGAGCCGCTAGACGCGTAGTTCTCGTAGCTCTGGAGCTGCTTGGCGATTGCCGCGATCTTGCTCGCATAATGCGGGTCCGTGGCATAACCGGCTTTCTGCAGCTCTTTGACAAACTGTTCCGGGTTATCGGCAGACTTCACAACATCTTGATAGCGATCGTTGTTCTGCAGCAGATTCACCAAATCGTGGAAGCTGTCGGAGAAGGAATCGTAAGAGCGGAACTGCGCCGACTCCTTGACCATTTCGCCGCCTTCGTACTCGGCGGTAACCGCGCGCGCCGTGTCACCCTTCCAGCTCGAACCGGCCTTGATGTTGAACAGGTTATGGGTGGTGCTGCCGTCGCTCTGGCGCAGCACCGATTTACCCCAGCCGGTTTCCAGCGCGGCTTGCGCCACCAGCACCTTGGGGTCCACGCCGATGCGCGCCGCGGCTTCTTGGGCCATGGGCAGCATGGTGGCGATGAAGTCCTCATGCGAGCCGAACGCCGCCTTGCCCGGTGCCAGCGGCACCTGGGCGATAGTGCGTGAACCAGTAGCCGCAACCTTGGGCGCGCCCGCATAGTTTTGGGTCCAGTCGCCGTATGCCGCGCCGTTGTCACTCCCAGCGCTCTGCTCGTTGCCAGTGGCGCTGGCCGTGCTGGCGATGGCGTCGCTGGCAGGTGCCGTGACCGGTGCGTTGATGCGATTCGCCTTTTGCGGGTGCAGCAGGTTGGCGTGCGGCGCCTCGCCACGTACCAGCGTGTTGCGGCTTGTGGCTTCGGTTTCGCCCGGTACGATACCGGCCAGCAGGCGATCCACGGACTTGCTCGGCAGCGCCAGGCGGCGCTGGTTGAGCATGGCCATGTCGTTGTGCGCCGAGGCAGCGGCGGAGTGCGATTCGGCCGAACCATTGCGCACTGCGCCCAAGGCGTGCTGGTTGGCGTCCGGGCGATTGAACGGGTTGCTGCCGGTATGGGCAACGTCCTTGGTTTTGGACAGCTGGCGCATAAGCACGTCTTGCAGGCCAATGCCGTTGCCTTGGTGGGACAGGCTGACCGACAGCTGCTGGTCATACATGTCCTGGTACTGCTTCACGGCTTCGGAATTCATCGGGTTGTCTTTGGCCAGCACATCGTTGGCTGAGCGCATGGACTTGAGCATCTGCCCCACGAACACCGACTCGAACTCCTGGGCGACCTTGCGCAGGTTGGGCTCGCTGTCGCGATCACCCACCTTGAGCGAGTTCAACCGGTTAAGGTCGGTGTAGGCACCCGAATCGGTGCCCGAGGACTTCACACCAGAAGAGCCGGCGCCAGAAGACATGTCCATGCTGCATCACCCTCAGATTACGATCAGGTCGGCTTGCAAGGCTCCGGCCTGCTTCAAGGCTTCAAGAATGGCCATCAGGTCACTGGGCGCGGCGCCAACCTGGTTGACAGCACGCACGATCTCATCAAGCGTGGTTCCGGGGCCGAACTTGAACATGGGCTTGGCTTCCTGTTCGGCATTGACCTTCGAGCGTGGAACTACAGCGGTCTGGCCATTGGACAACGGTCCGGGCTGGCTGACGATCGGGTCTTCGGTGATCGTCACTGTCAAACTGCCGTGAGTCACTGCCGCTGGCGTTACCTTGACGTTCTGGCCGATCACGATAGTGCCGGTCCGAGAGTTGATGATGACCTTGGCCATGGCCTGGCCGGGGTCTACTTCAAGGTTTTCCAGTACGGCCAGGTAGTCCACACGCTGGTTGGGATCAAGCGGCGCGGTCACCCGAACCGATCCCCCGTCCACTGCACTTGCAACTCCCGCGCCAAGTAATTCGTTGATCTTGTCGACGATGTTCTTGGCGGTGGTAAAGTCCGGCCGATTAAGGTTCAGGGTAAGGAAATTGCCTTGATCGAAGCCGCTCGGTACCGACCGCTCTACCGTTGCGCCGCCAGGAATCCGACCTGCCGACGGCACGTTCACGGTGATTTTCGAGCCGTCCTTGCCTTCAGCGTCAAAACCACCTACCACCAGGTTGCCCTGGGCAATCGCATACACATTGCCGTCGATACCTTTGAGCGGGGTCATCAGCAGGCTGCCGCCTCGCAAGCTCTTGGAGTTACCGATGCTCGAGACCGTGATGTCGATGGTCTGGCCCGGCTTGGAGAACGCTGGCAGGTCGGCATGGATCGACACCGCCGCGACGTTCTTCAGCTGCGCGGAGGTGGTCCCGGTGGGCACCTTGATGCCGAACTGCGCCAGCATGTTGTTGAACGTCTGCAGGGTGAAAGGCGTTTGCGTGGTCTGGTCGCCGGTGCCGCTCAAGCCCACTACCAACCCGTAACCGATCAACTGGTTGCTACGTACGCCCTGGATGCTGGCGATGTCCTTGAGGCGCTCGGCGTGAGCGCCGAACGCGGTCAGGAACAACAGGGATGCCGCCACCAACTGCTTGAAGTTCAACATGGTCATACGTACTCAGAAGGGGAAGTAGGGGCTCGCGAAGAACCGATCCAACCACCCGGGCTGGCTGGCCTCGGCAAAAGAGCCGGTGCCCGAATAAGTGATACGGGCGTCAGCAACACGGGTCGACGACACTGTATTGTCGGTCGCTATGTCATCTGCACGAATCAGGCCAGCAATCCGTACCAGTTCCTGGCCGGTGTTGAGCGTCAGCCACTTCTCGCCACGAACCGAGATGATCCCGTTGGGCAGCACATCCGCCACGGTCACGGTGATCGAACCGGTCAGGCTGTTCCCCTGCGCGGCCTTGGCATCGCCATTGGTAGTGCGGTCGCCGCTGTAGCCGGCATCCAGGCTCAGGTCGCCGCCACCCAATGGGTTGTTGGTCGTCCCGCTGCCGCCGAACAGCGAGGTCAGGCCAATCTTGTTGCTGCTGCTTTTGGTCACCTTGGAGTTGGCGCTTTTGCTCGCCGAGGTCTTCTCCGCCAGGGTAATGGTGATGATGTCCCCTACCCGGAACGCCTTGCGGTCGGTGTACAGGTTCTGATCGAAGCCAGCCTGGTAGATCGAGCCATTGTTGGAGGCTGCTGGCAACGGCGTGCGCGGCAACACCGGCGCGAAGTAAGGATCGTCCGCCTTCGGGGGCGGCGACATGCAGCCACCGAGCAACGCAGCTCCAGTCAACAACAACACAGCAGACAGACGATTCATGACTCCAACCTCACGGTGTAACTGATCCTTCAGGCGTTTGGGCAAGCGATTAAGAAGTTTCAAACAGCGATTACAGGTTCTGGGTCACGTACTGGAGCATCTGGTCCGCGGTGGAGATCACCTTGGAGTTCATCTCGTAGGCACGTTGGGTGGTGATCATGTTCACCAACTCTTCAACGGTGCTCACGTTGGAGTTTTCCAGGGTGTTCTGCAGCACGGTGCCGAAGCCGTTCAAGCCAGGGGTGCCGACGTTCGGCGCGCCGCTGGCGGCGGTTTCCAGGTACAGGTTGCCGCCGATGGATTGCAGGCCAGCCGGGTTGATGAAGTCGGCGGTCTGGATGTTGCCGATCACCTGGGCGGTAGCGCTGCCGGTGGTGGTGATCGAGACGGTGCCGTCGGTGCCCACGGTGAAGGTCTGGGCGTCGGCCGGCACGGTCACGGCAGGCTGCAATGCCAGGCCGTTGGCGGTGACGATCTGGCCATCGGAGTTCAGGTGGAAGGTACCGTCACGGGTGTAGGAAATGGTCCCGTCCGGCTGCATCACCTGGAAGAAACCACGGCCGTTCACAGCCATGTCCAGCGGCTGGTCAGTGGTCTGCAGGCTACCGGCGGTGAAGTTCTTCTGGGTGCCGACGATCCGCACACCGGTACCCAGTTGCAGGCCCGAAGGCAGTTCGCTGTCTTGGGTAGACTGAGCACCCGGCTGGCGTTTTACCTGGTACAGCAGGTCCTGGAACTCGGCGCGGTCTTTCTTGAAACCGGTGGTGGACACGTTGGCCAAGTTGTTGGAAATGGTGGTCAGGTTGGTGTCCTGGGCAGCCAGGCCGGTTTTACTGACATAAAGTGCTGGAAGCATTGCGTTCTCCTTCGGGCGCCGGCTAGGCCGCGCCTGTGGTGTCAATAAAGGTGTGGGTTACCATTACATTTGCAGGACGCGTGCCATCGCCTCATCGTCTTCCTTGGCGGTGGTCATCATCTTGATGTGCATCTCGAACTGCTTGGAAAGCGCCATCACCTGAGTCATTTCATCGACCGCATTCACGTTGCTGCCCTGCAGGAAGCCCGAAGTCATTTGCACGCTGCCATCCACCGCGGCCGGCTGGCCGTTCTTGGTGTGGATCATGCCGTCGGTGCCTTTGGTAAGGTCGGACGCCTTGGGGTTGACGGTCTTGATCCGGTCGACCGTCGCCATCACCGATGGCGCCTGGCCGAGCGAGCGGATGCTGATAGTGCCGTCCTGACCGATATCGATCTGCTCTTCCGGCGGCACGGCAATCGGCCCGCCATTGCCCATGACCGCCATGCCGGTGCTGGTGCGCAGCACGCCCAGCGCGTCCACGTTGAGGCTGGCGCTCTTGGTATAGGCTTCGGAACCATCCGGGGCCTGCACCGCAATCCAACCCTCGCCGCCGACGGCCACGTCGAGGTCACGGCCGGTCTGGATCATCGGGCCCGCGCTCAGGTCGGTGGCGGGCCGCTCGGTCATCGCGTAGGCACGAGAGGGCAAGCTGTCGCCGAACACCGGCATGGAGCGAGCCTGCTCGAGGTCCTTCTGGAAACCATTGGTAGATACGTTGGCCAGGTTGTTAGCGTGAGCCTTTTGCGCAAGGGCGTTCTGGCTGGCACCGGTCATGGCGACGTAAAGCATTTTATCCATGGTCGTCTCCTTGGCGGCTGCGGCCGCTGAGTCACTGTGTACCAGAGATATAGCAATACCCGGGCCAAGTTTTAAAACTCAGACTCGATGGCTCTATAATGGGGTTTACAGCGGTTCGACAGAAAGCCGACGGTAGAGAGGTGCCGATATTTCGGCGTTGCCTTGCCGGTGACGGCAAGGCGGCGACGCGAATTTGCTGACGGCGAAGCGGTGGTGCCATAACCCGGTGAGATGGGGCATCGCCAAAACGAGCGGTCGTGGGCGCAGTTCGCGGGCGTACGCCCGCTCCTACAGGTCCTACAGGTCCTACATTACGGGCGGCAACCCGCGTTGTTGAACGGGCCGGCAAACCGCTGGAACGCTTCGCCTGGGTCGGCCTGGGTGCACACGAACTGGCCAGTGCTCAGGCTTTGATACTTGAACCACGGAGCCGGAGCGCCTTGTGCAAGGCCACCGGTCACGGTCAGGAGCATCAGCAAAAGGTGTACATACTTCTTCATGCGGGCTCCACGGCGGGGGCGGCGACTCCTTGCGCCGCCCCGCGTGCATCAGGTCATTTGAATGATGGTTTGCATGATGGTGCTTTCGGTGGAGATGGTCTTTGCGTTCGCCTGGTAGTTGCTCTGCGCCTTGATCAAGTTCACCAGTTCGCTGGTCAGGTCCACGTTGGAGTCTTCCAGCGAGCCCGCGGTCAGGGTACCCATGGTGCCGCTGTTGGGCGCGCCCACAACCGGCACGCCGGAAGCGGAAGATTCGCGCCAGCCGGTAGCGCCATTGGGGGTCAGGCCTTGCACGTTGGCAAAGTTGGCCAACGCCACCTGGCCGATGGTCTTGGATTGGCCGTTGCTATAGGTCCCGAAGATGTTGCCCTCAGTATCGATCGACAGGGAGGACAGGCTACCGGTGGCATAACCGTCCTGCGACTTGGCGGTCACCGCCGAGGTCGTGTTATAGGACGTGGTGCTGGCCATATTCAGGCTCACGCCGCCATCGGCTGCGGTAGTCCCGTTGCTGGCCATCACGCCGCTAGCGTTCTTGGCCGCCGGAACCCAGTTGGTCATGGTCAGCTTGCCGTTCGAGTCCACGGTGAAATCGCTGCTGGTGGTGGTCGCCAGGCTGCCGTCGGCATTGAACGTCATGTTGGCCGAGAACGGCGTGGTGGACGTCGGGTCCGCCGGGTTTACGCCGTCGATGGTCGTGTACATGGTCCAGTCGTTCGTGTCGTTCTTCACGAAGTACTGGCTCATGGTGTGGGAGTTACCCTGGCTGTCGTAGATGTCCGTGCTGAAGGTGTAGTTGTAGCTGGTGGTGTCGGACGCATCGAACGGAGTAACGGCCGGAACGCTGTTGCTGGAGTTCAGGTTCATCGTTTCGGTGACAAGGTCTGTGGCTTTAGGTGCGAGCGCCGAACTGTCGACCTTCAGCGTGGTGAGCACGCCGTCGATGACCTTGCCGTTGGAGTCGGTGCCATAGCCCATCAGCTTGTTGCCGCTGGCGTCGACGATATTGCCCGACTTGTCGGTACCGAAGGCACCGGCGCGGGTATATACCTTGTTGCCGTTGTCGCTGACGACGAAGAAACCGTTGCCGTTGATGGCCATGTCCAGGCTGGCGCCGGTGCTGCTGATGGTGCCTTGGGTGAACTGCTGCGAAACCGCCGCGGTGGTCACACCCGAGCCTACGCCGTTCTTCGAGCTGCCCAGGAACAGCGAGTTGGCGTACACGTCGCCGAACTCGGCGCGGGACTTCTTGAAGCCGGTGGTCGCGACGTTGGCGATGTTGTTGCCGGTAACGTTAAGAGCAGTGTTGGCCGCGTTGAGACCGCTGAGGCCGGTGTTGAACGACATAGTAAACTCCAGTGCCGATTAGCCGGCTCAAATTCCAACGGATTTAACTTGCGACAGCGCTACGCTCGAGCCGTCGGCCAATTTAAGAGACATATCACCTGCGGTACTGCCGACCGTCACACTTGTGACGGTAGAAGGCAGGTACGTGGTTTGAGCAACTTCTTTGCCATCTACGGTGGCGCTCGCGACAAACTTGTAGGTGCCCGACGAAAGGGCAACGCCGTCGTTGCTAGTGCCATCCCAGTTGAAGCTGACCGTGCCCGCGCCCTGCGAACCCAGGTCAATGTTCTTCACCAGCGCGCCGTTGGCGTCGTATACCTTGACCGAGGTCGCGGAGCTGGACGAGGCCAGATCGAACTGCCCGGTAAGGCCCGTGCTGGTGTTTACCGCGGTGCTGCTGGCAGGCGCCAACACCGAATGACCTACCAGGGCCGACGCTTGCAGCGCCTGGTTGGAGGTGTAGTTGCTCGCCAGGCTCGACACCGTGCTGTTGAGATTGTTGATCCCTTCCACGCTGCTGAACTGCGCCAACTGGGCCACGAATGCCGAGTTGTCTTGCGGGTCCAGCGGGTTCTGGTTCTTCAACTGGGTGACCAGCAGTTGCAGGAACGTGTCCTTGCCAAGCGACTGGCTGCCCGTGGCCGAACTTGTAGAAGAAGACGACGTGGACGATGTAGATGAAGTACTGCTCTTATTCGACACCGCATATTGCGAGAGTATCGAAGAGCTGGTGCTGTCAGTAGTAGTGGTCATGGTTTATCCCTTGGCTTACTGACCCAGCGTCAGTACTTTCTGCATCATGGTTTTAGCGGTGTTCATGATATCGGCGTTAGTTTGGAACGACCGGCTTGCGGATATCATGTCGGCCATTTCCTCGACGACATTAACGTTCGGGTAGTAAACATACCCGTCCTTGTTCGCCGCAGGGTTGTTGGGTTCATAACGGGCTTCGAGGTTGCTTTGGTCCTCGACGATGCCGTTGACCTGCACGCCCTGCCCCGCCACGCCCTGGTCATCGAACAGCGAGCCGCTGTCCCCGGTGCTGCCGCCAGCCTGGTCGGCCAAGACGGTGGCGAACACCGGATGACGGGCGCGGTAGGTCTGGTCGACGCTGGACGATACGGTCTCGGCGTTGGCGATGTTACTGGCCACGGTGTTCAGGCGAGTGGTCTGGGCGCTCATGCCGGTGCCGGCAATGTTGAATACGCTGGAAAGAGACATCGATTACTCTCCTTTGATGGCCGTGACCAGGCCCTTGAATTTGTTGTTCAGCAAGGTGAAGCTCGCTTGGAAATCCACTGCGTTCTTGGCGTAGTTCGACTGCTCGATCTGCGCGTCCACGGTGTTCTGATCCAGCGAAGGCTGCGTAGGTACGCGGTATTGCAACGTGCCGTCGTCCGAGCTCAGCCCTTGCGCGTCGATATGCATGGCGTTGGTACGCTCCAACCCGAACGTACCGTTTTGGGTCTTGTCGGCTTGCGCGGCCAGAACTGAAGAGAAGTCCAGATCGCGGGCCTTATAGTTAGGGGTGTCGGCGTTGGCGAGGTTGTTGGCCAGCACTTCGGCACGCTGCGCGCGGAAGTTCAGTGCCTGCTCGTGGATGCCAAGCGCCTTGTCGAAACTGATGCCCATGATCTATACCTCTGCGGCGAAACTTGATGTGCTGATGGTGATATAGCAACAGCTGTGCCAACTTTCTAACCCCTTGTTTTGCAAGGCCTCCCCGAGCATTACCGAAAAATGTCGCCAGAAAAGCGGCAATTCGTTTCCGGTGGCAAGCGGCAAAGCGGCAAGGGCAGCGTCAGAAAAGCTGCCGGTGTTGGAGAGATAGCAAGACAGGGGCCAAGGCAGGCGCGAGCAGGACAGGCGGGCTAAGTGGCACTGTAGGAGCGGGCGAAGCCCACCAACAGAGGCCAACTGGAACGGAAAGGAATACTGGCGGAGAAGGTACGCGGGCTGAGCCCGCTACTACAGGGGAGAACCCCGCTCCACCGCCGGTGGATTTCCGGCGGCGAAGCGGCGGGTCATTTGGCCTGGTAAATGATGCCTGGGCTGCACTGCACCATCTGGTACTTGTCGGGCAAGCCGTTGAGGGCTTCGGACGCCCCCAGGAACAGATACCCGCCAGGTTTGAGGGTGGCGTGTATCCGCGAAAGGATGTCTTTCTTCACTTCGGCCGAGAAGTAGATCAGCACGTTGCGGCAGAACACCACATCGAACTTGCCCAGCGACATATAGCTGTCCAGCAAGTTGATGGGACGAAAATCGATGCGGCTGCGCAGCGGCGCCTTCACCGCCCAGCGGTTGCCCGGCTTGACGTCGAAAAACCGCTGCAAGCGCTCAGGCGACAACCCACGGCCGATGGCCAGGCTGTCGTATTCGCCGCTTTTGCAGTTGAGCAACATCGACGGCGACAGGTCGGTCGCCACGATTTGAACACCCCCCTTGAGCTGGCCCGGGTTGGCCTGGGTGAACTCCTCCACGGTCATCGACAACGAGTAAGGTTCCTGGCCCGAAGAGCAGGCAGCCGACCATACGCGCAGGCGCTGGCCGGGGCTGGCCTTGATCATTTCCGGCAGGACCTTGTTCTTCATCACCTCGAAGGGGTAGGTATCCCGAAACCATAAGGTTTCGTTAGTGGTCATGGCATCGACCACCTGCTCGCGCAGGCCACCCCGTGGCTGGCTCTGGATACGCTGAACCAGCTCGCCGAGGGTCTTGATGCCTTGTTGTTCCATCAGCTTGTTGAGGCGGCTGGACACCAGGTACTGTTTGTTTTCGCCCAGCACAATGCCACAGGCCTTTTCCAGGAAGCCCCGGAACTGTTCAAAATCCGAATTCGCCGTAGCCAATGGTGCCGCCTCTTAGTTGGTGAATCTTTTACCGGGCCAGGCCCGATCAACCTTTTGCATTAATGCGTTCGACCACCCGGGATGCGAGATCGTCCGGGCGGAATTTGGCGAGGAAGTCGTCTGCGCCGACTTTCTTCACCATAGCCTGATTGAATACGCCTGACAGGGACGTATGCAAGACGATGTGCAGCTTCTGCAGCCGCGGATCGCTACGGATTTCCGCCGTGAGGGTATAGCCGTCCATCTCCGGCATCTCGATGTCCGAGATGAGCATCAAGAACTCCTCGTTCGGGTCCTTGCCGTCGGCCACCATCGCCTTGAGGTATTCCAGCGCCTGCCGCCCATCATTGAGAGCGACCACTTCCACGCCGACGGTTTCCAGGCAGCGGCTCACCTGCTTGCGCGCTACCGAGGAGTCGTCCACGGTCAGTACCCGCAAGGCCGTAGCCTTCTTCTGGACCGCTTCGTCGATGACGCCGGTGCTGATGGTTTCCGAGATCGGCGAAACTTCGGCGAGGATCTTTTCCACGTCGATGATTTCCACCAGCTGGTTATCGACCCGGGTGACCGCGGTCAGATAATGGTCGCGGCCAGTGCCCTTGGGTGGCGGATGGATAGCCTCCCAGTTCATGTTGACGATGCGCTCGACCGAATGAACCAAGAAGCCCTGAATCTTGGTGTTGTACTCCGTGATGATCACGAAGGTGTCCTGCACGGTGTCCAGCGAGCGCGAGCCCGTGGCCATCGACAGGTCGAGAATTGGAATGGTGGCGCCGCGAATATTGGCCACACCACGAACAACCGGGCTGGACTTGGGCATCAAGGTCAGCTTCGGACATTGCAGCACTTCGCGAACCTTGAAGACATTGATGCCGTACAACTGTTTGCCGTTCAGACGGAACAACAACAGTTCAAGGCGGTTCTGCCCTACCAGTTGCGTGCGCTGGTTTACGGAATCCATCACACCAGCCATGTTAAACCTCCACCTTGTACTGTCGGCTCTGCGCAGCCCCGTTAGGTGCGAGCAAGCGGCGATTGTGGCACGTCACTTGCTCAAGCATAGCCATGAACGAGAAAACGCCATATTCACGACATCTGATCGCGACCCTCTATGGGTTGTTCGCTACCTTGTGTCTCTTCGGTTCCGGGCGCTTGCTTGCCGACGATGTCACAGCGCCCGAACAGCTTATCGGTGTAACCCAAGGGTTTCTTGAGTTCACCGTCGAAGATTATTTAGCGACGAGCCAGACCGAAGGCCGCTATGAGATCGAAGTGGCCACCCTCGACCCCCGGCTGCGCATGCCACAGTGCGACCGTGAGCTCACCGCTCGCCTCGAAAGCCCGGCCATTCCCTTGGGGCGAGTGACCGTGCGGGTGCGCTGCGAAGGCGGCTCGCCGTGGACGGTCTTCGTGCCCGCGACGGTCAAGCTGTACCGCGAAGTGATAGTCGCCACCCGGCCGCTGAAGCGCGACACCGTCATCGCGGAGGGCGACGTGGTGCTAAAGGAGCGCGACGTGGGCCAGTTGAATCAAGGTTTTCTTGTTTCGCTCGATCAAGCCTTGGGGCAGAGGGTGATCCGACCAACGGTCATGGACCAGGTAGTAGCGCCGGTGCAGATCGAGCAGCCGGAGGTCATCCGCAAGGGTGACCAGGTAGTGATCACCGCGCGTAGCGGCACCCTGGCGGTGAAAATGCCTGGCGAAGCCTTGAGCAATGGCGGCATGAATGAGCAGATCCGCGTGCGCAACCTTAACTCCCAGCGGGTGGTGAAGGCGCGGGTGACCGGCCCGGCGCAGGTGGAAGTGTCCATGTAAAGACGAGCCGCCCTAGCGGCCCGAGCCTGATTTTCCTACACTTGGCGGGTGAACCTTGCCGTTGGGGTGTTTTCGAAAAAATACCCTAAAGTTTCTCGGCACCTAGTCGAAAACAAGGCAAGCGTCCAAATACCAAGGGGTTCATATCATGGTTATCGATTTCCGGAGCGTTACCGGCTCCACTCAGGTCTCCAGCACTGCTCGTACCACCAGCAGCAAGCCAGTTGGGGCCGTAGACGACGTCAAAAGCGTCCAGCAAACCACCCAAGCGGGCGAGTCCGTCCAACTCAGCGATGTTGCCCAGCACATGAAGAAGGTGACTGAAAGCCTAGGCACCGACGCACCCGTCAATGCCAGCCGTGTCGCCGAACTCAAGCAGCAGATCGCCGATGGCAGCTACCAGGTCGATAGCAGCCGCGTTGCCAGCAAAATGCTTTCTTTCGAAGCCTGAGCCCGCTCACGCAGCTCATGACTTACCGGGCGTAGTGAACATCGAGACCCGCCATGCACGACACGACCTTGTTGCAGTTGATTGAAGATGACATCGCGCCCGCCGAGCAGTTACAGGCGTTGCTGCGCGAGGAATATACCGCGCTGCGGGGTCGTGACATGCAGTTGTTGGAAAACATCCTGGCGCACAAGCAGTCGTTGATCGTGCAGCTGGGCCAGCACGGCCGTCGACGCAGCGAGTTGCTGGCCTCGATGGGGTTGTCTCCGGATGCCGAGGGCCTTGCGCAACTGGCTGAGAAGTCGGTGCTGGGCAAGGTGCTGGTCGAACGTGGCGAACACCTGGCGGCGATCCTGGCCGGGTGTCAGGCGGTTAACGAGCAAAACGGTCGAGCGATCGCATTGCAGCAGTTCGCTACCGCCAACCAGCTGAAGATCCTGCGTGGCGGCGATACACCTTCGCTGTACACCGCCCGCGGCGCCACCGCCCGGTTGGCCACAGTACGGGCTCTCAGCCAGGCCTGAGGTTTCAGTATCGCCGCGCATACAGTGATGGCACAATGCCTCACGCTTGCCCGTTACGTTTTTTGCCTGGAGACCCGATCATCGTGTTCAACGCCTCGAGTGCGGACGATGTGCCGCAACCGCCCAAGGTTCTTACCACTGCGTTAGAGATTCTGGCCAACGTGAAGTCGCTGATGGACGGGCACGACCCGCTCATCGTGACGTTTACCGAGCGCCAGCAGCGCTTTCAGAGCTATGTGGTGGATGTGGATCGGGACAGCGGGACGTTCGCCCTCGACGAGCTGATCCCCCGAGATGGGGAGCGCTTTTTGACAAACGGCGAGCACTTCCGGGTAGAAGGCTTCCACGATGGCGTACGCATTGCGTGGGAGTCCAATGGGCAGTTCCGTGTGCTGGATAACGAAAATGGCCGCAGCTATCGTGGCGCGCTGCCGGTAGAGGTCATCTACCACCAGCGCCGCAATGCGTTCCGGGCGGCGCTCAAGCTCTCCGCGCTGGTCGATGTCGAGGTTGCCGGCGACAAGCTGGCCAAGCCTGTGCGAGGCAAGCTGCTGGACGTCTCCGCCACTGGATGCAAATTGCGCTTCGAAGGCGACATCACCCAGCAACTGCAGCTGGGCCAGGTGTATGACAAATTTGCCGCCGCCCTGCCCTTCGGCGCTATTACCACGCCGGTCGAGCTACGCTACCTTCATTTCGAAGAGCGCCTGGAAACCACGTTCGCCGGCGTACGCTTCCATAACATGAGCGGGCTGGTGCAGCGTAACGTCGAGCGTTTCGTCTACCAGCTGCAACGCGAAGCCCGGCGATTCGATAAAGACGACTTCTGACCTGATCGCTACCATGGCCTGCTGCCTGTAAGCGCCGACGGTCAATTGTCTTTCATCTGATCTTCGACCACCTGTTCGTCCACCCGCGGGTCGAGCGCGGCGACCAGTGGGGAGCTGGTCATGTTGTCGGGCATGGCGATGTGATGAAGCGGTGCATCCTGGACCTGGTGCAAATTGGTGACCGCCCGCGGCCGCACTCGCCATACCAGCACCAGGGCAAAGAACGACACGAACCCGTAGAGCATCTCGCTGCCGTAAAGCTTCATCAGCACCCCGGCGGCCAGCGGCCCGATGCTGGCACCCACCCCGTAAGTCACCAACAGCATGGCGGTGAGCGAAACCCGGCGCTCGCTCTCCACATGGTCGTTAGAAAATGCCACCGCTAACGGATACAGGCAGAACTGCAACAACGACACCACGAACCCACCGGCGAACAGCGCTTCCATCGGCATTGGCAGCAGCCGCGGCAGCACCGCCATGGGCAGTGCCAGCACGCAGAGGGCCATGGCAATGGTGCGAATCAGCGCGGCGCGGTCATAGCGGTCCGACAGCCAGCCCAGTGGCCACTGCACCACAAGGCCGGCGAACACGCAGCAGCCCATGAACATACCCACCGCTTCCGTGCTCAGGCCCTGCCCCGCTGCATACAACGGCGCCAGCCCGTAAAACGAACCGATGATCAGCCCCGCGCCCAGCACGGTGCTCAAGGATTGCGGCACCCGCTGGATGAAGAAGCGCGGGTCCATCGGCACTGAGTGCAGGGCAGCCGGGTGAATGCGCCGGGTCAAAGCCACCGGCACCAGGCACAGGGCAAAGCACAAGGCGACCATCATCAGCAGTTCCAGCCCCAACTGCGGGTGTAACACGAGGATGAACTGGCCGAGCACCAGCCCCAGGTACGAGGCGATCATATAACCACTGAACACCAGCCCGCGCTGGCGCGCTTCGGCCTGCTCGTTGAGCCAGCTTTCGATGACCATGTATTGGCACATCATCGCCAGCCCGACCACCAAGCGCAGCAGCAGCCACACGGGCAATAGACTGGTCAGGCCATGCCCCAGCACCGCCGCGGTGACGATTCCGGCGCATGCGGTGTATGCCCGGATATGCCCCACCCGGGCGATCAACCGATGGCCGATCTTGCCGCCCAGCACCAAGCCGAAATAATACGCTGCCATCAGCGCGCCCACCCACAGGCCATCCACGTGGTCGGCAGCCAAGCGTAAGGCAAGGTAGGTACTGAGCAGGCCCGACCCGATCAGCATCATGAGGGCCGCGAAGTACAAGCCTCGAAAGTTTTTCCAGATCTGACGCATTGACGCTCCGCAACACCCGCACAAATGACCTGAAGGCAACACAACGGCGACCCTGGCCACAGCCAGGGCGCCGACGGATCAGGCTTGAGTGGCGAGGACGCGGCGTTCCCAGGGGGTGATTTCGTCCATGAAACTGGTCAGTTCCATGGTCTTGGTCGCGATGTAGCCTTCGATGAACTCCTGGCCGAACAGTTCCACGGCCAGTTCGCTGCGTTTCAGACGCTTCAATGCCCCTTCCAGGGTACAGGCCAATGCAAGATTTTCCGGCACCTCGAACTCGCCCTGGATAGGCGGCGTCGGCTCGAGTTCGCGCTCGATGCCGTGCAGGCCAGCAGCAAGGCTGGCGGCGATGGCCAGGTAAGGGTTGGCGTCGGCGCCAGGGAGGCGGTTCTCTACTCGCCGGGCAACCGGGGCGCTGGCGGGAATTCGCAGGCCAGCGGCGCGGTTGTCCTCTGACCAGCAGGCGTTATTTGGCGAGGCATACGGATGGTACAGGCGTTGATAGGCGTTGACGTTAGGCGCGAACAAGGCGGTGAAGTCCGCCATGGCCGCCTGCTGGCCGCCGATGAAATGGCGGAAGGCCGAGGTCGGCTGGCCTTTGTCGTCACTGAAGACGTTACGGCCGTTGTCCAGGCTGACCACGCTCTGGTGAATATGCATGGAGCTGCCCGGCACCTGCGCCAGCGGCTTGGCCATGCATACCGCGATCAACCCATGCTTGAGCGCGACCTCCTTGAGCAGGTGCTTGAACAGGAAGGTCTGGTCGGCGAGCAGTAGCGGATCGCCGTGCAGCAGGTTGATCTCGAACTGGCTGACGCCCATTTCGTGCATGAAGGTGTCGCGCGGCAGCCCGAGCGCCGCCATGCACTGGTATACCTCGTTCCAGAACGGCCGCAGCCCGTTATTGGAGGACACGCTGAACGCCGAATGTCCGTCCTCGCGCCGACCATCGAGGCCCACGGGCGGCTGGAACGGCTGGGAAGGGTCGGTGTTGGCGGCGAATATATAGAACTCAAGCTCCGTGGCCACCACCGGCGCGAGCCCACGCGCGGCGTAGCGGGCGATCACCCGCTTGAGCTGGGCCCGGGTCGACAACGAGGAGCCGCCACCGCTGAGTTCTTCGGCGTTGCAGATAGCCAATGCACGGGGGTGCTCACTCCAGGGCAACCGGTAGATGTGCGCGGGGTCTGGAACTAGCGCCAGATCGCCGTCGTCACTGCCGTAAAAGCGTGCAGGCGGGTAGCCGCCCATGATGCACTGCAGCAGCACGCCCCTTGCCAGTTGCAGGCGTCGCCCCTCCGAGAAACCTGCCGCGGTCATCACCTTGCCGCGTGGCACGCCGTTCAGGTCCGGGGTAACGCATTCGATCTCATCAACGCCCGCGAGCGGGCTATCGGTCAGCATGACGCAATCCTTGTTATTAGGTCAGTGCCGTGAGCGGCGACCCGTACAAAATTCGCATCGGGCGTTAAAAATATCAAGCAAAAGGCACCGCGTGATCATTGAGCGGCCGACAGCTCGTGATAGGCGCGGTTGAAATAGATCAGGCCGTGCGCTCGCTCGCTGGCCTTGATAGCCACTACTTCACAAATAAGCACGTCATGGGTACCGACCTCAGTGCTCTGGCGCAGGCGGCAGTCGAAGGAAACGCTCGCCTCTTCGAGAATCGGCGAACCAGACGCACCGGGCGACCAACTGGCCGCGGCGAATCGCTCTGCCATGGGCGTCTTGCCGCCGAACAGATTGGAGATGCCTTGGTGGCCGGCGCCGAGCACATTCACGCAGAGCACGCCATTGCCCTTGAAGGTGGCATACACGGAGGCCGCGCGGTTGAGGCAGACCAGCAAGCTTGGCGGCTCATCGGTCACGCTGCATACCGCCGAGGCGGTAAAGCCCGCTCGCCCCGCCGGGCCATCCGTGGTGATGATGTTCACCGCCGCGCCCAGCCGCGCCATCGCGTCGCGAAACGCGGGCTTGGTCAAGCCGGGCGCCGATTCAATGGCCGTCAGCGTGTGGGGTTGGGCTAGCGAAGTGTGCATGGGGCAATCTCCATATCGGGGGCAAACGATGGCTCGGGCGCGGCGAGCTACCTTAGCCTTGCAAGGAAGGACAGCAGCGCCCGGTTGAACGCTGGCGCATCGGTGATGTTGTGGGCGTGCGCGCCATGGGGCACCGCGTGGTACACGCTGCCGGCGATTGCCCGCGCCAGCTGCGCCGAGCAGGTCGCAGGCACCAGTACATCGTCCAGGGCAACGGATACCAGCGTGGGCGTTATGACCTGTGCGAGCCGGTCGCTGACGTCGAAGCGCCGCAATGCGCCAATCCGCGCGCGCAGGGTGGCGGCCCCAGGAAAGTGCTCCAGCGCGTGTTCCACTTCCTGATCGACGCGTTCGGCATGCAGCGCGGCCCAACTCGCCGGGTAGAGGAATATCGGCTGGGCCTGTACGTAAGCGCGGGGGCCAGCGTGGTCCAACAACGCCAGGCGCGCCTCGAAGCAGCGCGCCGAGTGCGGGTTAGGCTGCGCCCAGGCGTTGATCAGTGCCAGGCTGGCCAAGGCGGCCGGGGCATCCAGTGCCAATTGCAAGCCGACCAGCCCGCCGAGGGCGTGGCCAACGAAATGGCACTGCCGGGCCCCCGCCTGCTCGAGCAGCGCCAGCACATCAGCGGCCATGTCCTCGATACGGTAATCCGCCTTGAGCGGTTGGAGGCTGCGGCCCGTGCCCCGCTGGTCATAGAGGACCACCCGGTAACCCGCCTCCACCAGGGCCGGTACTTGAGGCGCCCAATAGCCGGCCGAACCACCCAGCCCTGAGCACATCAACACCACCTCGCCATCGGCAGGGCCGTGGGTTTCCCAATAGAGCGTGCTCATCATCCGGGCCTGCCTACATGTGCCACGCTGGCGATCTCCACCAGCGCTTCAGGCTTCACCAACCCCACCTGAACGCAATACCGGGCCGGCTTTACCCCGGGGAAATACTCGGCATACACCGCGTTGATCGCGGGATAGTCCTCCCAGTGTTTAAGGAACACATGATTGAACGTGACATCCTCCATGGCCCCGCCTGCGGTCTCGATCACCCGCTTGATGGTGTCGAGTACGTGACGGGTTTGCGCAGCGGCGTCGCCCACATGAACAACGTTGTTGTTGGCGTCGAATGCCAGCGTTCCGGCGACATAGACGATGCCGTCCGCGCAGGTACCCGGCACGAACGGGCCAATGGGGGCGGTGGTGCCGGGTGGAATAATGGCTTGCTTAGGCATTTGCGGTCCCTCATGGAGAAGTCATTGCATGGGGTGTTCGGCGCTTACCACGTTTACGAACGCCTCGACGGTCGAGACCCAGCCGAAGAACGTCTCGATGTTGTAAACGGCGCCAGCCTGGATTGCCGCGCCGCCGAGCTCATGGGTGGCATCCTCGAGCATCACACCGAAGTATTCGAGGTGAAAGGCATCGCGCAGGGTGGACTCCACACACACATTGGTGGCAATGCCGGTGAACACCAGGTTTCGGATGCCACGGGCACGCAGCGTGCTATCCAGGTTGCTATTGAAGAAGCCGCTGTAGCGGGTTTTGGCCACCACGATGTCGTTCTGTTGGGGCGTGAGTGCCGCGACCATTTCATAATCCCAGCCGCCCTTGGCGAGGAACTTGCCCTGCAGTTCTGGATGCTTGCGCATCGTTTTCAGCGCGTTGGACTTGTACCAGTTGGGCGAGCCTGGCCCGCCTGCCTCCACGTACTGGTTGTCCCAACCATTTTGCAGGTACACGATCGTTATGCCTGCAGCGCGGGCCGCCGTGATCGCTTTGCCCACGTTGTCGATCACCCCTTGGGCACCGCCAATATCGAAGCCGGCCGAATCCACGTAACCACCCACCGAGGCATAGGCGTTCTGCATGTCCACCACGACTAATGCGGTATTGCTGGCATGCAAGAACAGCGGTTCTGGCCGTGCCGGGAGCACCCAGGGCTGGGTGTTGCCAAGGTTGGCAATACCCGCTGGTGTGTTGGAGCTCAGGGTAAGGTTCTGCTTGATACCCATGGCTATGCCCCCACCGCGGCCGAGATGTTCCTTGCCTGCGACGGCACCGGGGTGTGCGCGTCGATCCGGCTGGTCATCAGCGGCTGGATGCGCGTGCCGAAAGCTTCGACGCCCTCGACGAAATGGTCGAAGGTCAACAGTACGCCCTCGGTCCCCTCAACCTCGGCAACCTGGTCGAGCATGCGGGCCACGGCGGCATAGGAGCCCACCAGCGTGCCCATATTGATATTCACTGCGCAGGTGCGGTCTGCCATTTGCCGCACGTTGGTGTCTGCGCCAGAGGTTTTATCTGCCCCGCCTTGAACGCCTAGCCACGCCACTGCTTCTTCATCGACACCGGCCTTGTAATGTTCCCACTTGGCCCAGGCCGCCTCGTCGGTTTCATCAGCAATGACCATCATCAGTACGTAGGTGCTGACCTTGCGGCCACTGACTTCTGTGGCCTGGATAAGCTTCTGCGCAGCCGGCGCGAACGCCTTGGGGGTGTTGATGCCTTTGCCGAAGCAAAAATTGTAGTCGGCATGGTCGGCGGAAAACGCCATGCCGGCATCGCTTTGGCCGGCACAGATGACCTTCATGGGCGCCTGGGGCCGTGGGCTCAACCGGCAATCGTCCATGGTGAAATGATCACCCTTGAAGTCTGACTGACCGCGCTCCCACAGGTCGCGCAGCACCTGTATGTATTCAGCCAGGTACTGGTACCGGGTGCTGAAGAATTCATCGCCGGGCCACAGGCCCATCTGCGAATACTCTGGCCGTTGCCAACCGGTCACCAGGTTCACGCCAAACCGGCCGTTGGAGATCGAGTCGATGGTGGACGCCATCCGCGCGACGATGGCAGGGGGCAGTGCCAGCGAGGGCGCCGTGGCAAAAAGCTTGATCTTCGTAGTGACCGCAGCCAGGCCAGCCATCAACGTGAAAGACTCAAGATTATGGTCCCAGAACTCTGTTTTGCCGCCGAAGCCACGCAACTTGATCATCGACAAGAGAAAGTCCAGGCCATAAGCCTCTGCGCACTGGGCAATTTGCTTGTTAAGTTCGAAGGTGGGTTTGTACTGAGGCGCGTTTTCGGAAATTAACCACCCGTTGTTTCCGATGGGAATAAAAATACCGACTTTCATAAACACCTCCGGGCCCGTTGATTTGAATGAATGGCAACGTTCCTCCCGGATACAGCACAAGCTATGCCATAAAATAAAAAACCTTATTAATCATCCAGTTGTGAATTTACAATCGGTTAATTCAGACCAAATGGTCCACTCAGGACCATTCGGTTGGCCCTGCTCCGCACAGTGCTGAGGCGCCGGGCTCATTTTCAGTGCGCGCTACCGGAAGCGGAGCGGAGTGTCTCGTTCATTTCTCGAGGGGGCTGCTACAATGCCCGACCGATTTGCAACCCGGACCGATCTGTGAAAAGTACAACGCCTGATGGAGAAGGCCCAACGCGCAAGCAGCCGGCAAAGGCACTCGCCAACAACGCGCGGGCCAAAGTTGTAGCTGAACGGAACGTCGCAGGGAAAAAGCCTGCCCGAAAGATGAGCGAGAAAGCGCAGAGCCGGCGCGCGCAATTGGTCGAAAACAAGCGCACGGTAATTATCCAGGCGGCACTGAAATTATTTTCAATGTATGGGCTGCATGGCACCAGCCTGGAGCAGGTGGCAACTGCCGCAGATGTTTCGAAAACCAACCTGCTTTATTACTTCGGCAGCAAGGAAGATCTTTACGTCAGCGTGCTCGAGCATTTGCTGGAAGTCTGGTTGCATCCGCTTCGCGGGTTCAGTGCCGAGCAAGACCCCATCGAAGCCATAGGCGAATACATCCGGGTAAAGCTGGAACTCTCCCGGGACCATCCGGCGGAGTCGAAACTCTTCTGCATGGAGATCATGCAAGGGGCGCCGTTGATCAGCGCTCAACTCGAACAGCCACTGCGCGAGTTGGTGGCTATGAAAGTCCAGGTGATTGGGGAATGGATCGAAGCCGGCAAGCTGGAAAGGATAGACCCTTACCATCTGATTTTTAATCTGTGGAGCACCACGCAGCACTATGCGGACTTCAGCACTCAAGTGCAGGCGGTCACCGGAAAGACCCTCGCCGACCCTGAGTTTTTCACTCAGACCCTGGAAAACATCAAAGGGCTGATCTTCAACGGCATCAAGCCCAGGCCTTAGCCTGGGCAGAGGCCGCGCTTACTTCGATGCCAAGGAGGCAGGCTCGTCCAAGGCGCTGTTACGTGTGGTCGATCGGCGGTTCAGCAGTTGGTTCAGCAAGATCGCGCCGAAGGTTGCAGTGCCTAGCCCGGCCAGGGCGAAGCCTCCGATATGAAGGGTAAAGTCGCCGGTACCGAGCACCAGCGGAATCGCCGCCACCAGTAGATTACGGCTGTCAGAGAAGTCGACGTTATTCTCCACCCAGATCCTTGCTCCGGCGATGGCAATCAGGCCGAACACCACGATCGACACCCCGCCCATCACAGGTACCGGAATGGTTTGCACCACAGCGCCAAACTTGGGGGAGAACCCCAAGATAATGGCCACGATGCCCGCGACGGTAAACAACGCGGTGGAATACACCTTTGTGGCAGCCATAACGCCAATGTTCTCCGCGTAGGTGGTCATACCAGCCCCTCCCACACCGCCGCTCAGTACCGTGGCGATGCCATCGCCGATAAACGCGCGGCCAATGGAGCTGTCCAGGTTTTGCCCGGTAATCGAGGCGATGGCTTTGATATGCCCCAGGTTTTCCGCAATCAGGATGACCACTACCGGAACAATCAACAGCGCTGCGGACATCGTGAATACAGGCGCCTGGAAAGCGGGGATTCCCACCCAAGGCGCGGTGGCGATACGGCCAAGATCAATGGGATGGCCCAGGCCCAGCACGTTGGCGAGCACGAAGTAGATCAGCGTGGCGGCTACCAGCCCGGCCAATAACAGCATTCGCTGCAGCAACCCTGCTGTGAAGACGGCAATGCAAGCGACACAAACGAAGGTAATCAGCTGCATCCAGGTGTCAAAATTGGAAAAGGCCATGGTTTTGATCGGTACGCTGGCCAGGTTCAACCCGATGACGGCCACCACCGTGCCAGTCACCACGGGCGGCGTGATGTGTTCGATCCAGCTTACGCCGACCGCCTGCACGACGATGCCAATAGCCACGTATACCAGCCCACAAAGCACCACCCCACCCAACGCAAGGGGAATATTAAGGTTCGGCCCGCTGCCGGCATACGCAGTCGCCGCGCTAACCGCTCCGATAAAAGCGAAGCTGGAGCCAAGAAAACTCGGGACCTTACCGCGTGTGACCATAAAGAACACCAAAGTGGCCACTCCGCTCATGAGCACCGCTACGTTGGAGTCCAGCCCCATCAGCAAAGGTGCTAGCAAGGTGGCGCCAAACATAGCGAACACATGCTGGATGCCCAGCACAATGGTCTGTGGCCAGGGTAGGCGCTCGTTGGGCGCGATGATTGCGCCGCGCTTGGCATTGATCGACCAGGAAAACGGGTTATTCATTTAGCGTCCACCCCTTGAGTTGAGTTCATCCCGGCAGTGTCAGGTACGCCATGGCGGGCTGCCTGATCCATCGGCCATAAGCCACAGGCGCTCAGCAGAATGCATGCCAGGGAGGCGAAGGCGTGGATAAACAAGGAGATAGCGAATCGCGCATAAATCGGCGGACCTATTGGTCCACTTCAGAGCACTTGATCAGTGCGCCCGGATGCCTCGGTGGCGGGTTATGGAGCGTGAGTGTCGAAGGCCACAGGCGTGCGTCGTCGGCTGCCTAACGGCTGCTCGATCGTGGCAAAGGTGGCTGAAATGCAAAGGAGGGTGGCGTGGTGTCCCCGGCAGGAATCGAACCTGCATCTGAGCCTTAGGAGGGCCCCGTTCTATCCGTTGAACTACAAGGACAAGTACCAAAACCCAAGAGAATCAATGATTCCCATCACGGGGGCGCAGCCAGGCATAGGGCCTTGGAAAAGCGGCTGCAAATCTATCACCCCGCTTCGCGAGATGCAAACCACTGCAGGGCATCATAATCGTGGGGTGATGCAAGCCAAAAAGTTCTAAGCAATAGCGGCACATTGCCGTGTCGCATCTAGACTTTAGAGAGGGTATTCGTGCAATGTGCACGGGTGAAAGCGTCAAACAATGCACAATGCATGCAAGAGCTTCTAGATTGTGCTTATAAGGTATTGATTTAAAAAGGATTTTTATTCACAGAGCAGTTGGCACGAGCGCTGCTACCGCTTTAGTCGGCACCTGTGAATGGTCAGCTAGCTACACCACATTGGAGACATGGATGAACGCCGCCCTCTACCTTCTGAATGCTTTGGCCATGGTCACGATGGTTTCGTTTCATTTTTTTGCGCCGGCGCACGATGCCCAGGCGCATGTGGATCTGCATGACTGGGTACAGCGGCCAATGGCACAGCGTGCAGGTATGCATGAGCTCAGCCCTGCCACTGCATTGGCAGCGAATGCCCCGGTGGCGGAAGAAATGCTGCAGACGCCCGCTCGCCGCCTTGATCGCTTCACTTTCTAACGCAGGTTCGATATGTCCAGGTCCGCAATGATTTTCCTGTCGGGCACCCTGCTGTGCTTTCTTGCCGCCGCCGTGGTCCCCTACCCCGCCAGCATTGTCACCAACTTGCTGCTCAGCCTCAGCCTGGGCTGCGCGGTGTTGTTCGTGCTGGCGCTGATTCGAGGAAAACGTATACGTTTCAATCCTCAGTTGCGCTGATCCGCTGCTGATCGATCAGCGTGAGCAAAGCGGCCGTCGCCGCCTGCAACGTGGTTGAGTTGTCGACACTATAGACTTGCGGGGCTTCCCCCCGCCACGCCGCCCCCGTATGATGCAGCCGGTCGTTGCGTGCCAGCCGGGCCTCGATTTCCGCCGGGGTTTCTCGCCCTCGAGCAAACAGCCGCTGACGTAACGCTTCGCTATTAACAGTCACCAGCACCACCAGAAGGTCCGGGTATTTCACCAGGGCGTGCGGTAGGTATCCTCTCGATCCGTTCATCAGCACCCAGCGCCCCGCCGCCAGTGCCTGCTCGATCTCTATTGGAATTCCATACAGTAAGCCATTGGCACTCCAGTTCAACGCAAAACGCCCCTGCGCCACCATCTGCTCGAAGGCTTCCTGGCTGACACCCATGGCTTGCTCACCACTGGCTTCGGCAGAACGGGTGATCACTCGGCGCACCACCTCGATGCCCCGCTCGTGCAGCGCGTGGCGCGCTGCCTCAATGAGGCTATCTTTACCGGAGCCGGACGCTCCCATCAGATAGATCAGCCGCCCTCGCTGCATTTCGTCCGCCCCTTGATGCTGTACTCGCCAATAGCCTAATTGCCACTATGCTGTCTAATGTTGTGTTTCCCAGGTATCGCAAGCGTTGGCCGTCTGCTCCACTGCCAGCGGTTAACTCGGGAACACCTCGCTAGGTTACCGCGCCCTTTACGGGCCGGCAAAAAACCAACGTGTCCATGGCGGCCTATGCAACGTCCAACCGAGCAAGTACGCAGCGGCATTTGGTTGCTCTCGGGCTGGCTAAATGCCATTTTTCCGAACCAGTCCACATTTCAGATTTTAGGTACTGGCGAAGAGCCTTCGTTCGGTTCAGAATTTGTCACAGAATTGGCGCCAAGGTTATGGCGTACAACAGGCATAATGTTCGGCCAAACGACGTTTTCGGCGGAACATTTGGCAAAAATGACTGTCGTACCCACATCCTGCGGCCCGCTCCGAGGAACCGCTTTCCTGAACTTAACCGGTTAACTATATGCGCCCAATGAAACAGGCAGTCTATTCCAGCCGCACCGCAGACAAGTTCGTCGTCCGCCTTCCTGATGGCATGCGCGAACGCATCGCTGAGGTCGCCCGGACCCACCACCGCAGCATGAACTCCGAGATCATCGCGCGGCTGGAGCAGAGCCTCATTCAAGAGGGTGCGCTCGGCGAAGAGCTGAGCATGCGCCTTGATAGCCCGGAGCTGTCGCTCCATGAGCGCGAACTGCTGCAGCGCTTCCGTCAACTTACCCATCGCCAGCAAAATGCACTCATTGCGCTGATCGCGCACGACGTGGAGCTTGCCGCCGACGCCGATGCTTCCTGAATACCGAAGGGCGCCGCGCATAACGCGCACATAAAAAAGGCCAGCATCTCAGCTGGCCTTTTTTATTGGCTTGCGCCGAGCTTACATGAGGAACAGGGTTGCCAGGCCCAGGAAAATAAAGAACCCCCCACTGTCTGTCATGGCCGTGATCATTACGCTCGAGCCCATGGCAGGGTCCTTTCCGAGCTTTGCCAACGACATCGGGATCACGACACCCATAAATGCTGCCAACAGCAGGTTCAGCGTCATGGCGGCCGTCATCACCAGGCCTAATGACCAACTGTGATATAGCAGCCAGGCAACCATCCCGATCACGCCCCCCCAGATCAGCCCGTTCAACACTGCCACCGACAATTCTTTCTTAAGCAGCCGCCGAGTATTACCGGTACTGACCTGGTCCAGCGCCATGGCCCGCACAATCATCGTGATGGTCTGGTTACCGGAGTTGCCACCGATCCCTGCCACGATCGGCATCAACGCCGCAAGCGCCACCAATCGCTCGATAGAGCCTTCGAACAAGCCGATCACACGAGAGGCAATGAACGCCGTGATGAGGTTTATTGCAAGCCAAGACCAACGATTGCGCAGGGACCGCCAGACCGAGGCGAAGATGTCTTCTTCCTCGCGCAAGCCAGCCATGTTGAGCACTTCGCTTTCGCTTTCTTCCCGGATGAGGTCGACCATCTCGTCGATGGTCAGACGGCCGATCAGGCGACGGTTCTTGTCGACCACGGGCGCGGATACCAAGTCATAGCGCTCGAATGCCTGGGCAGCCTCGTAGGCGTCTGCATCGGGGTGAAACGTGACCGGGTCGTTGGCCATGACATCGGCCACGCGCTTGTCGGGGTCGTTGACTAGCAAGCGCTTGACCGGCAGCACGCCTTTGAGCACACCATCCTGGTCGACGACGAATACCTTGTCGGTATGGCCGGGCAGCTCACGCAGGCGGCGCAAGTAGCGCAACACGACCTCCAGGGTCACGTCCTCGCGAATCGTCACCATTTCGAAGTCCATCAACGCGCCCACCTGATCGTCCTCGTAGCTCAACGCCGAGCGCACTCGCTCGCGCTGCTGCGCATCAAGGCTTTCCATCAGTTCATGGACGACGTCCCGCGGCAGCTCCGGCGCCAGGTCCGCCAGCTCATCGGCATCCATTTCCTTGGCCGCGGCGAGCAGCTCGTGGTCCTCCATGTCAGCGATGAGCGTTTCGCGGACCGCATCGGACACTTCAAGGAGGATGTCGCCATCCCGCTCGGCCTTGACCAACTGCCATACGGTAAGGCGATCATGAAGCGGCAGCGCTTCGAGGATGTAGGCAATGTCGGCGGAATGCAGCTCATCGAGCTTGCGCTGCAGCTCCACAAGGTTTTGCCGATGCACGAGGTTTTCGACCAGCGCCTGGTGCTGCCCTTCCTGCCGGTGCGTCAGGTCCTCGACCACTCGCTGCTTATGCAGCAGCTCAACGACCTGACCTAGACGGTCCTGCAGGCTTTCTTGCCGATTTGTGACTTCGACTTCGGTCATAGGTGTACTCCACTCCCAGTTAGTGGACCACACCGGGAGATCAATCAATCAATACTGTAAGGGCCAAAGGCTTGGTTAAGGTTCTACTGGGTAAGTCCATGGAGGGAATTCCAATGCCCCGGCGGGGCAGACGGCGGCAATCATACCCGCTAACCGGATTTTTTAGTTACTAAATTGTGGATTTACAAATGCTTGCCGGCACTCCCTCACAGGGTATAGCAGGCTTAAATGACGATACATCCCTTAACAGACTGCCCAGTTCCGCGCTGCCTTCGGCGCTACGCTTAGCCAGGGTATCGGCTGACGCGTATCGAGCATCGCCAGGGAGGGCATCGATGAGAATATCCATACGAGCATTGCAGTGGCTGGTCCTTGCCGGGATGGCTGAACAGACCGAAGCTTCGGTAGTGCAAAAATGCGTAGGCAGCACCGGTGAGCTGACCTTCACCCACAGTGCGTGCCCTGACGGGCAACCCGGTGAACCCTACCGCGCATGGAACCCGCCACCCGGCAGCGTCGCACCGCGCCCACTGGCCAAGCCACCTTCTGCCGGGTCCAGGGCGAACCGAGAAGCAGCATCCCAACGCTCCGCGCCACCACCCCAGGCGGCACGAACGCCTGCGCAACGGCCCCCAACGCAGGCACGCAAGAGCAAGCCAAAGAAGTACATCCCCTGGCGGCAATGAAGGAAGGCGCATGGCTGTACATTGCAGCTAGAACGCCTCCGCTCTTGCGGGCAGCTATCTGAAGACGAAAAAAAACCCGCATCCTTGGATGCGGGTTTCTAGAGATGGTGCACTCAGGAGGATTCGAACCTCCGACCGCTCGGTTCGTAGCCGAGTACTCTATCCAGCTGAGCTATGAGTGCAAGTTGGCGCTTGTTAAACCAGTCACCTCTGGTGCAGTGCCTTGGAGCTGTCGTTCCAAGGCATCTGATATGGTGCACTCAGGAGGATTCGAACCTCCGACCGCTCGGTTCGTAGCCGAGTACTCTATCCAGCTGAGCTATGAGTGCAGGTTGGCGTTTTTAAACCAGTGACCGCTGGTGTCAGCGCTTTGGGATGTTATTCCAAGGCTTCTGATGTGGTGCACTCAGGAGGATTCGAACCTCCGACCGCTCGGTTCGTAGCCGAGTACTCTATCCAGCTGAGCTATGAGTGCATGTGCTGCTTTGGTAATCCGCGATGCAGCGAATCACTTTGAATAATGGCGGAGAAGGGGGGATTCGAACCCCCGACACCCTTTTGAGGTGTACTCCCTTAGCAGGGGAGCGCCTTCGGCCACTCGGCCACCTCTCCGCAACACGGGGCGTATATTAACCACGTTCTTCCCCGTTTGCAAACAAAAAAAACGAAGAAAATTAAAGGCTTGGTTCTTCGTCCTTCTCCTTGCGAATTCGTTGGTAAATTTCCTCGCGGTGAACCGCGACTTCCTTAGGCGCGTTGACCCCAAGCCGTACCTGGTTACCCTTGACGCCAAGCACCGTCACAGTGATTTCCCCATCGCCAATGATCAGGCTCTCCGCACAGCGGCGGGTCAAAATCAGCATGAAACTCTCCTTATGATCTTTTCGGGAATGGTCTGCAAAAAAAGGGCTTCGCGGCGGCCAAGGCCCTTCCGCTTGCCAAAACGGCCATGAAAGCTGCGCTCCATGGGCCGTAAAAGAAAAGGGCGCGGTCATGGCCGCGCCCTCGACTGCCTTACTCGCCCTGGCGGGCGGCGGCGTCCAGATCAAACGCCGTGTGCAGGGCGCGCACGGCCAGTTCCAGATACTTCTCTTCGATGACCACCGAAACCTTGATCTCCGAGGTGGAAATCATCTGGATATTGATGCTTTCCTTGGCCAACGCCTCGAACATCCGGCTGGCAACACCGGCGTGAGAGCGCATGCCTACGCCGACGATAGATACCTTGGCGATCTTGGTATCCCCTACCACTTCGCGGGCGCCGATCTCGGTAGCGGTGGCTTGCAGCACCCCCAAGGCCTTCTGGTAGTCGTTGCGGTGCACCGTGAAGGTGAAGTCCGTAGTGTTATCGTGCGAAACATTTTGCACGATCATGTCCACTTCGATATTTGCCGCGCTGATCGGGCCGAGGATCTTGAACGCAACGCCGGGGGTGTCCGGCACACCACGGATGGTCAGCTTGGCCTCGTCGCGGTTGAAGGCGATGCCGGAAATGATCGGCTGTTCCATGGTTTCCTCTTCGTCAATGGTGATCAGGGTCCCGGGACCCTCTTGGAAGCTGTGCAACACGCGCAGCGGAACGTTGTATTTGCCGGCGAATTCCACGGCGCGAATTTGCAACACCTTCGAGCCGAGGCTAGCCATTTCGAGCATTTCCTCGAAGGTGATCTTGTCCAGCCGTTGCGCCTGGGCCACCACGCGCGGGTCGGTGGTGTAAACGCCGTCCACGTCGGTGTAGATCTGGCATTCGTCGGCTTTGAGCGCCGCGGCCAAGGCAACGCCAGTGGTATCGGACCCCCCACGCCCCAAGGTAGTGATGTTGCCGTTCTGGTCCACGCCCTGGAAGCCTGCCACCACCACTACCCGGCCCGCTTTAAGATCCTCGCGCAGGCGTTGATCGTCGATCTGCAGGATGCGCGCCTTGTTGTAGGCGTCGTCAGTCAGGATACGCACCTGATTGCCGGTATAGGACACAGCCGGGATACCGCGCTTGATCAGCGCCATGGCCAGCAGGCCGATAGTCACCTGCTCGCCGGTCGAAACCACCACATCGAGCTCGCGGGGCTCGGGCTGGTCGCTGATCTGCCTGGCCAGGTCGATCAGGCGGTTGGTTTCGCCGCTCATCGCCGACAACACGACCACCAGGTCGTGGCCTGCTTCGCGGAATTTCTTGACCTTCTCGGCTACCTGTTCGATTCGCTCGATCGAGCCCACCGAGGTGCCGCCAAACTTTTGTACGATCAAAGCCATTTCAACGCCGCCTCACGCCCACGCAGGGCACCCATTAAACGTCCCGGAGTGTCCCGCCACGGCTGGGGCCGTGGCGAACCCACGGGTTTAAAGCCCTTGTTCGGCGAATGGCACCGCCAACGCCAAGGCCTGATCCAGCGCCGCGGCATCGACGCCACCGCCCTGGGCCATGTCCGGCCGGCCGCCACCCTTGCCCCCTACCGCTGCCGCGGCCTGCTTCATCAGGTCGCCGGCCTTGATTCGTGCCGACAGTGCCTTGGTGACGCCGGCGACCAGCACGACCTTGTCGTCCTGCACGCCGCCAAGCAGGATCACGCCCTCGCCCAACTTGTTCTTCAGTTGGTCGACCAGCGCCAGCAGCCCCTTGCCGTCCACGCCATCGATGCGCGCAGCGAGCACCTTGGCGCCCTTGACCTCAACGGCCTGGGCGAGCAGATCGTCACCGGCAGCACTGGCGGCCTTGGCCTGCAACTGCTCCAGCTGCTTTTCCAGCTGGCGGTTGCGCTCAAGCAGCGACTGAAGCTTGTCCAACACGTTGTCGCGGCTGCCCTTGAGCAAGGTAGCGGCCTCGCGCACCTGCTCTTCGGCACTGTTGAGCAGGCTGAGGGCATTGGCACCGGTCACTGCCTCGATGCGCCGCACGCCTGAAGCCACGCCACTTTCGCTGGTGATCTTGAACACGGCGATATCGCCGGTGCGCTTGGCGTGGATACCACCGCACAGTTCGACGGAAAAATCGCCGCCCATGGTCAGTACGCGCACCCGGTCGCCGTACTTCTCGCCGAACAGCGCCATGGCGCCTTTCTCGCGGGCGCTGTCGATGTCCATTTCCTCGATCTGCACCGGCGTGTTACGACGGATTTCGCGGTTGACGATGTCTTCGAGCGCCTTGATCTGTTCTGGCTTGACCGGCTCGAAGTGGCTGAAGTCGAAGCGCAGGCGCTGACTGTCGACCAGCGACCCTTTCTGCTGCACGTGGTCGCCGAGGATCTCGCGCAGGGCCGCATGCAACAGGTGGGTGGCGGAGTGGTTGAGCGAGGTCGCCTGCTGCAGGTCGCCCTCGACCTGAGCCTGCACTTGATCCCCCACCTGCAACCCACCAACAGCGACGAGGCCGTGATGAAGGAAAGCGCCACCGGATTTAGTGGTGTCGCTGACCTGGAAACGCGCACTGCCGACTTGCAGGAAGCCACGGTCACCGACCTGGCCACCTGACTCTGCGTAGAACGGCGTCTGGTCGAGGATGACCACGCCTTCATCGCCTTCGGCCAGCGCCTGTACAGCCTGCCCGTCTTTATATAAGCCAACGACCCGGCCCTCTCCGCTGTGGGTCGTGTAGCCGAGGAATTGCGTGTCTTGCTCTACCTTGACCAGGCTGTTGTAGTCCAGGCCGAAGGCGCTCGCCGAACGCGCGCGCTCGCGCTGGGCGTCCATTTCACGCTCGAACCCAGCTTCGTCCAGGGTCAGGTTCCGCTCGCGGGCGATGTCGCCGGTGAGGTCCATCGGGAAGCCGTAGGTGTCATACAGCTTGAAGATGACCGCCCCCGGCACCACGCTGCCCTCGAGCTCGGCGAGGTCTTGCTCGAGGATTTTCAGGCCTTGCTCGAGGGTCTTGGCAAACTGCTCTTCCTCGCCCTTGAGCACGCGCTCGATATGCGCCTGTTGATTCTTGAGCTCCGGGAACGCCTCGCCCATTTCGGTAACCAGCGCCGCGACGATGCGGTGGAAAAACGCCCCGCGGGCGCCCAGCTTGTTGCCATGACGGCAGGCCCGCCGAATGATCCGCCGCAGCACATAGCCGCGGCCTTCATTGGAAGGCAGCACGCCATCGGCGATCAGGAAGCCGCACGAACGGATGTGGTCGGCCACCACCTTGAGCGAAGGTTGCCCGTCGTTGCTGCAACCCACGGCATCGGCCGCCGCTTGCAACAGGTGTTGGAACAAGTCGATCTCGTAGTTGGAGTGCACGTGCTGCAACACCGCGCTGATCCGCTCCAGGCCCATGCCGGTGTCCACCGACGGCGCGGGCAATGGATGCAGCACGCCGTCGGCGGTACGGTTGAACTGCATGAACACGTTGTTCCAGATCTCGATGTAGCGGTCGCCGTCTTCTTCCGGCGAGCCAGGCGGGCCGCCCCAGATGTCGGCGCCGTGATCGTAGAAGATCTCGGTGCATGGGCCACACGGGCCGGTATCGCCCATGGTCCAGAAATTGTCCGACGCGTAGGGCGCGCCCTTGTTGTCGCCAATGCGAACCATGCGCTCGGCGGGCACGCCGACTTCCTTGGTCCAGATGTCATAGGCTTCGTCGTCACTGGCATAGACCGTGACCCAGAGCTTCTCCTTGGGCAGGTTCAGCCACTTTTCGGAGGTCAGGAACGTCCAGGCGAAGGTGATGGCGTCGCGCTTGAAGTAATCGCCGAAGCTGAAGTTGCCCAGCATTTCGAAGAAGGTATGGTGCCGGGCGGTGTAACCGACGTTTTCCAGGTCGTTATGCTTGCCGCCGGCGCGCACGCACTTCTGGCTGCTCACCGCACGGGTGTAGGCGCGCTTCTCCTGGCCGAGGAAGCAATCCTTGAATTGGTTCATCCCGGCGTTGGTGAACAGCAGGGTCGGGTCGTTGGCGGGGATCAGAGAGCTTGAGGCTACACGGGTGTGGCCTTGCTCTTCGAAGAAGCGGAGGAAGGCTTCACGGATTTCTGCGCTTTTCATAGGTTCTTCCACGGAGACAGCGGCCAGAGGCGTAGGCTTGGCGTCGAAACGACGGCAAAGGGCCGCATTATATCGGCCCTGCCGCCAGGGTACAGTGTGTTTGTACGATTGAGTCCATCAATTGGACGATTCGTATCCGCCTTGCTGGGTAAACCCGGCGAACACCTCGATCACCTGTTCTACTTGGGCGGCGCTGACGTCCAGGTGGGTGACCATGCGCAGGCGTGGGCTGGCGGTCAGCCGAACACCCTGGCTGGCAGCGAAGTCACGCAACGCGATGGCTGCCTGCCCTATCTCCACGTACACCATGTTGGTCTGCACAGGCTCCACTGCGTAGCCGAGCGCTTGCAGGCCCTCGGCCAACCGGCGTGCGTTGGCGTGGTCATCGGCCAACCGGGCTACCTGGTGATCCAGAGCATAGAGCCCCGCCGCAGCGAGCAGGCCGGCCTGGCGCATGCCGCCGCCGACCATCTTGCGCCAGCGCCGGGCGCGGCCTATCAGCGCGGCGTCGCCGCAAAGGACCGACCCAACCGGGGCGCCTAGCCCCTTGGACAGGCACACCGACACAGAATCGAAGCAGCCGCTGATCGCGCCCGCCTCCACTCCCAGCGCTACCGCGGCGTTGAACAACCGGGCACCGTCCAGGTGCAAGCCCAGGCCGCGCTCGCGGCACAGGGCTTTCGCCGCCGCCAGGTAGTCAAGCGGGAGCACCTTGCCCTGCATGGTGTTTTCGAGGGCCAGCAGGCGAGTACGGGCGAAATGGAAATCGTCCGGCTTGATTGCCGCCACTACCTGGCGCAGGTCCAGCGAGCCATCGGCCTGGTTCTCCAGCGGCTGCGGCTGGATCGAGCCCAGCACCGCCGCGCCGCCGCCTTCGTATTTGTAGGTATGCGCCTGTTGGCCAACGATGTATTCATCGCCCCGCTCGCAATGGGCCATGAGCCCAAGCAGGTTGCTCATGGTCCCGCTGGGCACGAACAGCCCCGCCGCGAACCCCAACTGTTCAGCCAGCCGTGCTTCCAGGCGAATAACGGTCGGGTCCTCGCCGTACACGTCGTCGCCGGTTTCGGCGCGGGTCATGGCCTGGAGCATGCCAGCGGTTGGACGGGTCACGGTGTCGCTGCGTAGATCGATCAGGTTCATCAGCCTCTCCTTGGGCAGACGGCCGGATGGCCGCTATCGGCGAACCAGCGCCAGGGTGACCTGGCGCCAGCCGGAAAAATCTAGCACGCCTTACGGTGGAGGGTTCCCCATGCGTGCCCGGCTGTGTTAATAATGCCGCGCCACCTTCGGGTGGAAACGTTCTCAGGGCGGGGTGAGATTCCCCACCGGCGGTAATGGCCACAGGCTTGATTAGCTGGCCTAGCCCGCGAGCGCCCGCTTCGGCGGGGTCAGCAGACCCGGTGTGATTCCGGGGCCGACGGTATAGTCCGGATAAAGAGAGAACGGGATGCCTGCCTGCGGCGCCTCGCGCCTGCTCGTCCCTTCCTCGCGTGCCCTGTTTATTCCTCGATGAACAGGAGAGTCACCGTGCAATCGAATTCCGCTTCGCGTATCGCATTTATCCAGGCCAGCTGGCACAAGGACATCGTCGACCAGAGTCGTCTTGGCTTTATCGAGACCCTCGCCGGGCTCGGCGTCAACGCCGATCAGGTGGACTGCTTCGAAGTCGCCGGCGCTTATGAAATCCCTCTCCACGCCAAACTGCTGGCCCGCACCGGCCGCTATGGTGGAATCGTCGGCGCCGGCCTGGTCGTGGACGGCGGCATCTACCGGCACGATTTCGTCGCCCACGCGGTGATCGACGGGTTGATGCGGGTGCAGCTGGATACCGAAGTGCCGGTGTTTTCCGTAGTGCTGACGCCGCACCACTTCCATGAAGGCAAGGAGCACCACGATTACTTCTTCCGCCACTTCCACCTCAAGGGCGCGGAAGCGGCCCGAGCCTGCGTGGATACGTTGCAGAAAATCCGTGATGTGAAGGGGTTGTTGGGCTAAACGACGGGCGCCACAGCACTGATTCCGTAGCCGCCGAGCTTGCTCGCGACAAACCGTAATACCGGTTCAAAGCCGATGACGACCGGGCATTGCGCGGCGGTGAGGCCAGTCGCCGGCAAGCCGGGCTGCTACGGGGCAAGCGTGCGCAGCCCTAAATTCCCCTCAACCGGGCTCAGCCGGCGTGAGGCACGATCACGATGCCGGCGCGCAGGCCGTTCTTGACCTTGGGGTTGGGGAAGATGATACGCGCGTTTTGCTCGTCCACGACCCAGCGGGTGTCCGCATCCTCGGCCAGCACAAACCCTGCGGGCAGCTCGGAAAAATTCTCGACGTCGGCCGGCAGGTTCAGGCGAAACGCCTCGGTGCCCTTGATGATCTCCCGCGACACGTTGAACAAGGCCAGGCCGTCCAACTGGGTAGCATCGATTGCCGCCTCTTTACCCTCGATCAGCCCCCGCAGGCAGGCATCGAGCCGTGTCAGGTTGACTTGACCGTTCTGCCCGAACGGGCGTGCCTTGCCCAGTTCCAGGGTAAAGGCCTCGGCGGCCAGACGTTCGTAGGTGTACGCGCTGAACGTGATGGCCGGACGGCTTTGCAGCAGCACTGCCTGCATCCCCGCCGACTTCAGCCGGGCCAATTCATGCCGGGAGTGCTCTCGCCCCTCTTTCCAGGGGTAGAGCGCGAACTGTTCGAACTGTGAGCCACGGATGGCCGTATGCAGGTCGTAATGCAGCCGGGTACGCCCCTCCAGCGAGAAGAAGCTCGCCGCTAGCCGCTCCAGCTCACAGGCGCGCATCGCTTCGAAGCCGCTGGACAGTTCATGGCGGCCATTGAACAAGCGATTCACATCCTGCTCGATGTAGCGCTCGCCGCGGCGGATGGCCTCGGGGTTACCGAACAGGAACAACAAGCGCGCGCGGGGCTGAAGCTCGTCGCGAGCGATCGCATGGATCAGTTCGTCGAGCAGCTCGATGGGCGCGGTCTCGTTGCCATGAATGCCCGCGGACAACAGCAAATCGAGGCCGTTGTCGCGATCTGCATGAGGGCGGACTTCCAGGGCACCGTGGGCCAGCCAGCGAAGGCAGGTCCCGCTCACCGTCATCTGGGTTTTCTGTGCCGGTTCACGGTCGGCCAGGGTGAGTTCAAGCATTTTGCCAAGCGACAGCATGGGCCGGTTTCCTCGCCGAGATCAGTGATGATGGCCGCAATCGGGGCCATGGATGTGGCCGTCGGCGTCATCGTCCTGCTCTACCGGCTCCATTTCTAGCTGCAGGCTGACCAGGTTGGTCGCCATCGGGCGCAGCAGCAGGTTGGCATACTCGGTATCCCCGTCTTCCACATCCACGCCAATGAGCAACTGACCATTGCCACCTTGCTGAATCCACACCTCCTTGCCCTGCCATACCACGGCGAACCGGGTGCAGGAGGTTTCCAGCTGGGTGCCGTCGTCGTCTTCAAGGATCAGCCGCAGGGCATCGGACATAGTGGGGCTCTCGTCAATTGAGTTGGAAAGGATAAACCGAGCCCAGCTTGAGCAAGCCAGTCAGTTCATCCAGCGCTGTGCGGCACTCTACCAGCAATTGCGGATCGGCCAGGTCGGCTTCGCTCAGGCGATCGCGATAGTGCCGGTCGACCCACTGGGTGAGTTGCTCATACAGGCTGGCGGTCATGATAACGCCTTGGTTCACCGCCGCCAGCTCTTGTTCGTTCAGTGCTACGCGCAGGCGCAGGCAAGCAGGCCCGCCGCCGTTCTGCATGCTTTGCTTGAGGTCGAAAACGCACACTTCGGCAATGGCGCCATTACCGGCGGTCAGCCCCTGGAGGTAGTTCCACACCCGCGGGTTGGCACGGCATTCCTCGGGAACGATCAACAGCATGCGGCCGTCGGCGCGGGTAAGCAGTTGGCTGTTGAACAGATACGAGCGTACCGCGTCTTCCACGCTGACCTGGTCACGCGGCACGCTGATTGCCTGAAACTGCCCGCCGCGCTTGCCCAGCTTGGCCGCCAGCTCGCCCAGCACCTGCTCGGTGTCCAGGAAGGCGTCCTGGTGGTAGAACAGCACTTCCCCGTTACCCACCGCGATCACGTCGTTGTGGAACACACCTTGGTCGATGACCGCCGGATTTTGCTGGGCGTAGACCGTCCCCTCCTCGCTCAGCCCATGCAAGCGCGCCACGGCCTGGGACGCTTCGAGGGTCTGCCGCGCCGGGTAGCGCTGCGGCACCGGCCGCCGGCTATCGAACGCCGCGCGGCCATAGACGAAGAACTCGACACCCGGCTCGCCATAGCTGCGGCAGAACCGTGTATGGTTGGCAGCGCCTTCGTCGCCGAACTGAGCGACCGCGGGCAGCGCGGCATGGTGAGCGAAACGTGCTTCGTCCGCGAACATCGCCGCCAGCACCCGGCTGGTGGTGGGGTGCTCGATGCTCCGGTGGTACTTGCAATTGAGGTTGGCGGCGGTGAAATGCACGCGCCCGTCCGCAGTATCGGCACCGGGGCTGACGGTAGCGGCATTGGCTACCCACATGCTCGACGCCGAGCAACTGGCAGCGAAGATCGGCATGGCGTCGCGGGCGGCTTGGGCGATCACCTCGGCATCGCTGCCGGCAAAGCCCAGGCGGCGCAGGCCCGCTACATCCGGGCGCTCCTGTGGCGCCAGCACGCCCTGGACGAAGCCCATGTCGCTGAGCGCCTTCATCTTGGCCAAGCCTTGCCGTGCCGCTTCGCGCGGGTTGGACTGCGCCTGGCTGTTGCTTTGGGAAGCGACGTTGCCATAAGACAGCCCGCCATAGTTGTGGGTCGGCCCCACCAGCCCGTCAAAGTTGACTTCAAACGCTTTCATCGGCTCGGCTCCAGCAAAATTCTTTTAGGTCTCATGGCTCGTCCAGCGGCTTGCAGCGCACACCTGCTACAGGGTCACGCCCGGCGTCAGCGACGGCGGCAGGCTCACCCGCTCGGCTTCCAGCGAGGCCACCGGGAAGGCGCAATAATCGGCCGCGTAATAGGCGCTGGCGCGATGGTTGCCCGAAGCGCCAACGCCGCCGAAGGGCGCGCTGCTGGCAGCACCGGTCAATTGCTTGTTCCAGTTGACGATGCCGGCACGGCTACCCAGCCAGAACTGCTGGTAACGCTCGGCCGAATCCGACAACAAGCCTGCGGCCAGGCCATAGCGGGTGTTGTTGGCTTCACGGATGGCGCCGTCGAAGTCGGTATAGCGCACCACTTGCAGCAGTGGGCCGAAGAGCTCTTCGTCCACGCGCTCGGCCACCGCGGTAACGTCGAGCAAGCCTGGCGTGAGCAATGCCGCGCCAGGGTTGGGTTGGGTCATTGGCAGCAACGCCTCGGCGCCTTGAGCCAGCAGTTCGGCCTGGGCCTGCATCAGGGCTTGCGCCGCAGCCAGCGATACCACCGCGCCCATGAACGGCGCCGGTTGTTCATCGAAGGCACCCACGCGGATCGCCCGGGTGACGTCCACCAGGCGGGCGATCAGGCTATCGCCCCAGGCCCCGGCCGGCACCAGCAAGCGCCGCGCGCAGGTGCAGCGCTGCCCGGCGGAGATGAACGCCGATTGCACGATGGTGTAGATCGCGGCGTCGAGGTCCTGAACCTGGTCAACCACCAAGGGGTTGTTGCCGCCCATTTCCAGAGCGAGGATTTTGTCTGGCCGCCCGGCGAACTGCTGGTGCAGGTGGTTGCCGGTACGGCTGGAGCCGGTGAAGAACACCCCGTCGATGTCTGCCGCGGCCAGGGCGATGCCGGTTTCCCGCGCGCCCTGCACAAGGTTGAGCACACCGGCGGGCAGCCCGGCTTCCTGCCAGCAGCGAACGGTCAAGGCGGCGACCGCGGGGGTCAGTTCGCTGGGCTTGAACACCACAGTGTTGCCCGCCAACAGCGCCGGCACGATGTGCCCGTTAGGTAGGTGGCCAGGGAAGTTGTAAGGGCCGAACACCGCGACCACACCGTGCGGCTTGTGCCGGAGCACGGCATTGGCATCGCCGAGCACACTGCTCTTCTCGCCGGTGCGCTCGTTGTAGGCCTGGATCGAGATCGCCACCTTGTTGACCATGCTGGTCACTTCGGTGGCTGCTTCCCACAGCGGCTTGCCGGTTTCTTCACCGATGCAGCGAGCCAGGGCGTCCGCGTGCGCCTTCAAGCGCTCAGCGAAGGCCTGCAGGTAACCGATGCGGCTTTCCAGCGCAAGGCTAGCCCAGCCAGCGAAGGCTTCGCGAGCCGCAGCCACCGCTGCTTCGACCTGCTGCGCCGAGGCGCCCTGCCCGTCCCACAACACCCGCTGGCTGACCGGGTCCAGGGACTGGAAAGCCTCGCCTTGGCCTGCGAGCCATTGCCCGCCGATAAACAGAGTGGTCATGGCTGGCCCTCCAGAGCCGTATTGGGTGACAAAGGCACCGCGCGAACCTGGTCGCCAGCATGCAGCCGCAAGCGGCGCGCGGTGAGCGGGTCCACCACCAGGGTGCCCGCGGCCAGGCGAGCGGGCGCCGCGGTGATGCGGCACTGCTCCATCTGGCGGTTATGGATCAGATACACCGGCGCATCGTCGCCGGGGGTGCCGACCGCCAGCACCAGCGTCTTGCTCTCCTGCACGGCGCGAATCTTCGCGACCTCGCATTCCACCGCTGGCCCTGCGTCGAAAATATCCACGTACCCCTGATAGTTGAAGCCCTCGCCACGGAGCATCGCCAGCGCTGGCTCCGTGTCGGGATGCACCTTGCCGATGACCTCGCGCGCGGGTTCGGAAAGGAAGCAGGTGTACAGCGGGAACTTGGGCATCAGCTCGGCGATGAACGCGCGGTTGCCCACGCCGGTGAGGTAGTCCGCCTGGCTGAACTCCATCTTGAAGAAGTAGCGCCCCAGGCTTTCCCAGAACGGCGAGCGGCCGCCTGCATCGGAAATGCCACGCAGTTCGGCGATCACCTTGTTGCCGAACAGCGAGGTGAACTCGGCCATGAACAACAGCCGCGCCTTGGCCAGCAGCCGGCCATTGAGGCCGCTGCGCATGTCATCGCGCAGGAACAGCGAGCACAGCTCGGAGTTGCCCGTAAGGTCGTTGGCCAGGAACAACGTCGGGATTTCCCGATAGATGTTCAGCTCCTTGGAGGCGCTGACCGTCAGGCCCACTCGGTAGTTGTACCAAGGTTCGCGCTGGCCCACGGCGCCGGCGATGGCCGAGGTGCCGACCACGGTGCCATCGTCGGTTTCGAGCACGAACAGGTAATCCGTGTCGCCCCGCTCCGCTTCACCGCGAAAGGTCTTTTCCGCCCACTCGACCCGCTGGCCGAGGCGTTCCTCGTTGGCCGGCAAGGTGGTAAGGCCGGGGCCTGTGCCGCGGGCCAGGTCGATCAGCGCGCTCAGGTCGCTGCTGCGTACGGGACGAACAATCATGCTTTCTCCTCGGGCGGCCGCTTCAAAGGGCCGCGATCTTCGGCCTGGCCTGCGCCAGGCAACGAACCCTGCTAGTTACACCGCGACCAGGCGCACGCTGCTGCCGTCGCCCACGCCAAGCCGCTCGGCCACCGCCGCCGGCAGGCCTACCGGTTTGCCGGGCGCCCAGTCCAGCTCGAGCAAGGCAGCGCGGTAGTCCTGCAACTGGCCATTGGCGACCAGGTACTGCCGCCCGCCCTTGCCGGTTTCGTCGATGCGTACGGGAACCACCCGGCTGTTGGCGATCGAGCGGATGTTCGAAACCCGCGCGTGCAGGGTCGGCCCGCCGTCGAAGATGTCGATGTAATGCTCGGTCTCGAATCCTTCACGCATGAGGATATCGAAGGTGATCTGTGCACGCGGATGCACCTGGCCCATGGCTTCCTGGGCGGCATCGGGCAGCAGCGGCACGTAAATGGGGTAATGCGGCATCAGCTCGGCGAGGAACGTCCGGCTCTTCAACCCGCACAGGCGCTCGGCGGCGGCGTAGTTGATGTCGAAGAAGTTACGCCCGATCGCATCCCAGAACGGCGAGTCGCCATGCTCGTCGCTGTAGCCGACGATTTCGGTGACCACCGAGTCCGCAAAGCGCTCCGGGTGGTTAGCCATGAACAGCAAGCGGGCGCGCGAGTTGAGCTCCGCCCAGGGCGTGGCGACCAGTTCAGGCAACACGTAGAAGCTGGTGAGCAAGCTGTTGCCGGTCAGGTCATGGCACTGCGAGAGCACGTGGATCTTGTTGTGGATCTTCAGCTCACGCGAGGCATGCACGAAGGTCTCGTTGCGAAAACTGTAGAACGGCTCGGAATACCCCGCCGAGGCAACGATCGCCGAACAGCCGACCAAGCGGCCGCGAACGGTATCTTCCAGCACGAAAAAATAGCTCTCTTCGCCGTTGAAGCTGACTTCAGCGGCAAAGGACGCCTCGGAAGCGACGATTTTGTCGCGCAGGCGCTCGAGGTCGTCGGGCAGCGAAGTGACACCGATCGGGCTGTCCGCGGCGAGCCGTTGCACCTCGTCCAGGTCAGCCATTTGCGCAGGGCGCATCACCAGCATGGTGCCACTCCTTGAATAAGAAAATAAAAGCGGGGCGCCAGGCCCCGCCGGTGGGCCGTCAGGCCTGGGTCAACTGGGCGACCGCCCGCTCGAAGCGGTCCAGGCCTTCGTCGATGTCTACGGTGTCGATCACCAGGCTCGGCGCGAAGCGAACCACGTCCGGGCCGGCTTGCAGGATCATCACATCGTTACGTTCGGCGGCGTTGAAGAACTCCTTCGCTTTGCCTTTCCACGGCTCGCTGAGGGCGCAACCGATCAGCAGGCCCAAACCACGCACCTCGGTGAACACCTTGTACTTCTCGCCGATGGCGCGCAGGCGGGTAGCGAAGCGCTGGTGGCGCTCTTCCACGCCCTTGAGCACCTCGGGAGTGTTGATCACATCGACCACAGCCTCGGCCACGGCGCAGGCCAAGGGGTTGCCGCCGTAGGTAGTACCGTGCACGCCTACCGCCAAGTGCTTGGCAAGCTTGTCGGTAGTCAGCATGGCGCCGATAGGGAAGCCGCCGCCCAGGCTCTTGGCGCTGGAGAGGATGTCTGGGGTGACCCCATAGTGCATGTAGGCGAACAGTTTCCCGCTGCGACCCATGCCGCTCTGCACTTCGTCGAACACCAGCAGGGCGTTGTGCTGGTCACAGAGGGCGCGCGCGCCTTCCAGGTAGGCCTGCTCGGCCGGCAGCACACCGCCCTCGCCCTGAATGGGTTCGAGCACTACGGCGCAGGTTTTGTCCGAGATGGCTGCCTTGAGCGCAGCCAGGTCGTTGTAAGGAATATGAGTGATGCCTTCGATTTTCGGCCCGAAGCCATCGGAATACTTGGGCTGGCCGCCCACGCTGACGGTGAACAGGGTCCGCCCATGGAAGCTGTTGACCGCGGCGATGATCTCGCATTTCTCGGGGCCATACAGGTCGTGAGCGACCCGACGCGCCAGCTTGAACGAAGCTTCGTTGGCTTCCGCGCCGGAGTTGCAGAAGAACACCCGCTCGGCGAAGGTCGCGGCCACCAGCTTCTTGGCCAGGCGCAGAGCCGGCTCGTTGGTGAACACGTTGGAAACATGCCACAGCTTGTTCGCTTGTTCGGTCAGGGCGCCAACCAAGGCCGGATGGGCATGGCCGAGTACGTTGACCGCGATGCCGCCGGAGAAATCGATCAGCTCACGCCCGGCCTGGTCCCAGACTCGAGAGCCTGCCCCACGCACGGGAATGAACCCCGCCGGCGCATAGTTGGGGACCATTACCTGGTCGAAATCGGCGCGTTGCACCTGGGCGTGATCAGCGGACATCAGCGTCTCCTGAAGCGAAGCGCCGGCCCGAAAGTGGCCGGCGATGGAAGGATTGTAAAGAGGGGTTGGCCCTTGGCCTTGCCGCCAAGCGACAACTTGTTACAGCCACAAACCCCGAAAAACCGGGGCTTTCAGCAATGCGACATATAGCGTCAGAATAAAACAGTGTAGGAAGCCCGCGCCACTCGGCGAACCGTGGTGGACGCCCTTCGCGGGCGCCAACCGCACCTACAGGCAGGGAGGGTGCGCGCAGGCTCAACCCCGCTCGGCGGGCACCGGTGCAAGCTCGAAGGGGCTGCCGGTGCGGCGCTGGTTGCGGTCTTCACGAGGGGTGGCGCCGAAGAAGTTACGGTAGGCGCTAGAGAAGTGCGGCCCCGAGGAGAAACCACAGGACAGGCCGATCTGGATGATCGACTTGCTGGTTTGCATCAGCATCTGGCGGGCCTTGTTCAAGCGCAGTTCCAGGTAGTACTGGCTGGGTACGCGGTTGAGGTACTGCTTGAAGATCCGTTCCAGTTGGCGCCTAGACACGCACACATGCTGGGCGATTTCATCGGTGGTCAGCGGTTCTTCGATGTTCGCTTCCATCAGCAACACCGCTTGGGTCAGCTTGGGATGGCTCGAGCCCAAGCGGTTCTGCAGCGGGATGCGCTGGCGCTCGCCGCCCTCTCGAATCCGCTCGACCACCAGTTCCTCGGAGACCGCCCCGGCCAGCTCGGCGCCGTGGTCACGCGCCAGCAACGCCAGCATCAGGTCCAGCACAGCGAGCCCGCCACATGCGGAGAGGCGGTCGCGATCGCAGTCGAACAAATGACTGGTAGCGATCACCTTCGGAAAACGTTCGGCGAAGTCGTCCTGCCAGCGCCAGTGCACCGAAGCCCGATAACCATCAAGCAAGCCCAACTGGGCCAGCGGGTAGATGCCAGCGGACAAGCCGCCAATCACGCAGCCGCCGCGCACCAATTGCTTGATCGCGCTGGCCAAGGCGGGTGACAGCGCCGAAGGTGGCTCGTCCGCGACCAGAAAGAGTTTCTGGCAGCCCTCGAGCCGGCCCGCCCAAGGCTCGCCGGGCAATTGCCAAGCGCCGGCGGGAAGCGCTTCGGCGTGGAGGAACAATGGCTCGTACAGCGCCTCAGGGTGCACCCTGCGAGCGACGCTCAAGGCTTCCTCGGCCAAGGCCAGGGTCAGCGCCTTGGTGCCGGGCCAGATGAGAAAACCGATACGCTGGGCGGTCATTTAAAAAAATCCACACGTTTGAATTCGAATAGCCGACCGCCGAGCCAGGCGACGGGAGGCTTGCTTATTTAAGACTACCGGAGAGGAACTGACGCAGGCGCTCCGACTGCGGGTTAGCCAACACTTCTCGTGGGTCACCGCGCTCTTCCACCAGCCCCTTGTGCAGGAATACCACTTGGTTGGACACCTCGCGGGCGAAACCCATCTCATGGGTAACCACCACCATGGTACGTCCTTCCTGGGCCAGCGACTGCATCACCTTGAGCACGTCGCCCACCAGCTCGGGGTCCAATGCAGACGTTGGTTCGTCGAACAGCATCACTTCTGGCTCCATCGCCAGTGCCCTGGCGATGGCGACGCGTTGCTGCTCACCGCCAGACATGTGCCCAGGGTAGGCATCCTTGCGGTGCGTCACGCCAACCTTGGCCAGATAATACTCGGCCTTCTCCAATGCTTCTTTTTTGTTCATGCCCAACACATGCACCGGGGCCTCGATCACGTTCTGCAACGCGGTCATGTGGGCCCACAGGTTGAAGTGCTGGAACACCATGGCCAGGCGTGAGCGCATGCGTTGCAGCTGCTTGGGGTCGCCCGCCTTGAGGCCGCCGCCCTTGTTCGGCACCAGCGTCAGCGCCTCGTTGTTGAGCAGGATGCGCCCGGACCAAGGCTGTTCCAGCAGGTTGATGCAGCGCAAAAAGGTGCTTTTGCCCGAGCCGCTGGAGCCGATGATGCTGATCACGTCGCCGGCCTTGGCGGCCAGGCTCACGCCCTTGAGCACTTCATGGCTGCCGTAGCGCTTGTGCAGGTCCTGTACTTCGAGTTTGTTCATGGGGTCGGTCTCTGAAATAAGGCCGGGCGGCGCTGAGGCCGCCCGCAAATGCGCTTAGCCCTTGCGCGGTGCCAGGTAGCCCAGCCAGCGTCGCTCCGCCAGCTTGAACAGCCGCACCAGCACGAAGGTCAGGCACAGGTAGATAGCGCCAGCGGTGATATAGGCTTCGAACGGCAGGTAGTAACGGGCGTTGACCGCCCGCGCCGCGCCGGTGATGTCCATCAGGGTGACGATGGAGGCCAGGCTTGTGGTCTGCAGCATCATGATCACTTCGTTGCTGTACTGCGGCAGCGCCCGGCGCATGGCCGATGGCAGGAGGATGCGGCGGTACATCAATGCCCGCGACATGCCCATCGCCCGTGCCGCCTCGATTTCCCCATGGGGCGTGGCACGCAGGCTGCCGGCGATGATCTCGGCCGTGTAAGCGCTGGTGTTGATGGCAAACGCCAGGCAGGCGCAGAAGGTCGCACTCGACAGCCAAGGCCACAGTACGCTTTCACGCACCGCGGCGAACTGGGCCAGGCCGTAGTAGATCAAAAACAGCTGTACCAGCATCGGCGTACCGCGGATCACATACGTATAGCTCCAGGCCAGCGCGTTGATCCATGGCTGGCGAGATACCCGCATCAACGCTAGCGGCAGGGCGGCGGCCAGGCCGAACAACAGCGAGAGGGCCAGCAGCTTGAGGGTTTCAAGCAAACCGGCCAGGTAAAGCGGCAGGCTGCTCAGGATCACGTTGTAGTCGAAGATCATAATTCCGCCGTCCTTACCCCTACGGAGTAGCGTCGCTCCAGCCATTTGAGCAACAGCAGCGACACGCTGGTGATCAGCAGGTACAGCCCCGCCACCGCCAGGTAAAAGGTGAAGGGCTCACGGGTGGCGTCGGCCGCTTGCTTGGCCTTGAACATCATGTCTTGCAAACCCACCACGGAGATGAGCGCCGTGGCCTTGGTCAGTACCAGCCAATTGTTGGTGAAGCCGGGAATCGCCAGGCGAATCATCTGCGGCACCAGCACCCGATAGAAAATCTGCAGGCTGCTCATGCCATAGGCCATGCCGGCTTCGGCTTGCCCCTTGGGAATGCCCATGAACGCGCCGCGGAAGGTTTCTGACAGGTAGGCCCCAAAGATGAAGCCCAGGGTGAACACCCCGGTCATCAACGGGTTGAGGTCGATGTAGTCGTCATAGCCGACCAAGGGCGCGACCCGGTTGATCAGGTCCTGCCCGCCATAAAAAATCAGCAGGATCAGCACGAGGTCCGGAATGCCGCGGATCACCGTGGAGTACAGCTCGCCCAGCCACGCCAGCAGGCGTATAGGCGACAGTCGGAACGCGGCGCCTACCAGGCCCAGGACGATTGCCAGCGCCATGGACGAGAGCGCCAGTTGCAGGGTCAGGCCGACCCCCTCGAGGATGACCTCGCCGTAGCCTTTCAACATGCTCGCAAACCTTCTGAATGAGCGGGGACGCATCGCGCGGGTGCAACGCGGGTGAAATGCAGGAGCAACGCGGATGCAATGAAACCGCTCAGGGGCCAAAAACGAAGCGGGGCCGCACGCGGCCCCTGCCCGAGGTGATGGCGGCGTTACTGGCCGTAGATATCGAAGTCGAAGTACTTGTCCTGGATCTGCTTGTAGGTGCCGTTGGCGCGGATAGCGGCAATGGCGGCATTGATGCGGTCCAGGTCGGCTTTGTCGCCCTTGCGCACCGCAATGCCCACGCCGTCGCCGAAGTAGTTCACGTCGGTGAACGCCGGGCCGGCGAATGCGAAGCCCTTGCCCGCGTCGGTTTTCAGGAAGCCGTCCTGCAACAGGGTGGCATCGGCAACGGTGCCGTCGAGGCGGCCAGCGGCCAGGTCCAGGTAGATTTCATTCTGCGAGCCATAAGGTGTGACCTTAGCCCCCTTGGGTGCCAACACTTCATTGGCGAAGCGCTCGTGGATCGAGCCGCGCTGCACGCCGATGTTCTTACCCTTGAGTGCGCTCAGCGAGTCATCCAGGGCAACCCCCTCCTTCATGACCAGGCGAGCCGGGGTATTGTAGTACTTGTTGCTGAAATCCACGGACTGCTTGCGATCCTCGGTGATGGACATCGAAGACAGGATGGCGTCGATCTTGCGCACTTTGAGCGCCGGGATCAGGCCATCGAACTCCTGCTCGACCCAAACGCACTTGACCTTCATCTCAGCGCACAGGGCGTTGCCGATGTCGTAGTCGAAACCAACGATGTTGCCGTCCGACGCCTTGGAGGCAAACGGTGGATAAGCGGCCTCGATACCGATTTTCAATGGCTTGTCGTCGGCCGCGGCAGTAAAGGACAGCACGGACAGCGCCAGCGCACCAAACAGTGCAAGCTTCTTCATGGGAATACTCCATCGGATGACGAGGCGCGAGGGCGAGGCCAGGCGCTGCCAAAAATAAATCACGCCACCGGAGCGGAGGCGAGTGGTGGGCATTTTAGCGGTGGGCGGTTGTAGGAAATTTCTGCAATGCGACAACAAGTTACAGAAGAACCTGGGACGGCGGGCATACCTCTTGACAAGCAGGCCGGCGGATGATCAGCAAAGCGAAGGCCAAACAGAAAGCTACTGCAAGTTCCCTGCCCTTTTACGAGCAACCGCGGTGTAGAGCGGTTCGCGGCCCGTCATCGACTAGCGCGGCCTGGCAAAGTGTTTCCCCCCACCTCAGCGGCGCATTATCCGGTAACACAGGTTTTGTTTCCATACAGCAAAAGCCCCGCCGAAGCGGGGCTGGATTACCGTGTGCTCGATAAGGCGGTTTTAAGCAGCAGACATCTGCCGGTGAGTGTCGATCAGGTGCTGGACAACACCCGGGTCCGCCAGGGTGGAGATATCACCCAGGGCACCGTATTCGGCGGTGGCGATCTTGCGCAAGATTCGCCGCATGATCTTGCCGGAGCGGGTTTTCGGCAAGCCGGGGGCCCACTGAATGACATCCGGCGAGGCGATGGGGCCGATTTCCTTGCGCACCCAGTTTTTCAGCTCCTGGCGCAAGGCTTCGCTGGATTGCTCGCCGGCGTTGAGCGTGACGTAGACGTAGATGCCCTGGCCCTTGATGTCGTGAGGCACGCCCACCACCGCGGCCTCGGCCACCTTGGGATGGGCGACCATGGCGCTTTCGATTTCCGCCGTGCCCATGCGGTGGCCAGACACGTTCAGCACGTCGTCCACCCGCCCGGTGATCCAGTAATACCCGTCTTCGTCGCGGCGGGCGCCGTCACCGGTGAAGTACATGCCGCGGAACGTCTTGAAGTAGGTATCGACGAAGCGATCGTGGTCCCCGTATAGCGACCGCGCCTGCCCGGGCCAGGAGTCGAGGATCACCAGGTTGCCCTCAGCGGCGCCTTCGATCAGGTTGCCCAGGTTGTCCACCAGCGCGGGTACCACACCAAAGAACGGCTTGGTGGCCGAGCCCGGCTTGAGCGCGGTCGCGCCGGGCAGCGGGCTGATGAGTACGCCGCCGGTTTCGGTCTGCCACCAGGTGTCGACGATCGGGCAACGCTCCTTGCCCACGGTCTTGTAATACCAGTTCCAGGCTTCCGGGTTGATCGGTTCCCCTACCGACCCGAGCAGGCGCAGGCTGGAACCGTCGGCGCCAGCGACCGCCGCGGTGCCTTCGGCCATCATCGCGCGGATCGCCGTAGGCGCGGTGTAGAGGATATTGACCTTGTGCTTGTCGATGATCTTCGACACGCGGGTGATGTCCGGATAATTCGGCACGCCTTCGAACAGCAAGGTGGTGGCGCCATTGGCGAGCGGGCCATACACGATGTAGCTGTGCCCGGTCACCCAGCCCACATCGGCGGTGCACCAGTAGACCTCGCCAGGCTTGTAGTCGAACACCCGCTCATGGGTCAGCGCGGCATACAGCAGGTAGCCCGCGCTGGTGTGCAGCACGCCCTTGGGCTTGCCGGTGGAACCGGAGGTGTAGAGGATGAACAGCGCTTCCTCGGCGCCCATTTCCTTCGGCGCGCAGGTGCTGGAGGCAACGTCCAGCAGGGCGTGGTACCAGATGTCGCGATGGCGGTTCCACTCGATCTCGCCACCGGTACGCTTGCACACGATGACCTTCTGCACGCTGGCGGTTTCCGGATTGGTCAGGGCACGGTCGACGTTAGCCTTGAGCGGGGTTTTCTTGCCGCCGCGCACGCCTTCGTCAGCGGTGATCACCACCTTGGATTTGCAGTCGATAATGCGCCCCGCCAGCGCCTCGGGCGAAAAGCCGCCGAACACCACCGAATGGATGGCACCGATGCGCGCGCAGGCGAGCATGGCGACCACAGCTTCGGGAATCATCGGCATGTAGAGCGTGACCACGTCACCGCGGTGCACATCCTGGCCGCGCAGGGCGTTGGCGAACTTGCACACCTCCTCGTGCAGCTCGCGGTAAGTGATGGTGCGGCTATCCGAAGGATCGTCGCCTTCCCAGATGATCGCTGGCTGATCGCCCCGAGTTTCGAGGTGGCGGTCCAGGCAGTTGTACGCCACGTTGAGGGTGCCGTCGGCGAACCACTTGATGTCTACGTGGTGATCATCGAAAGAGGTCTGCTTGACCTTGGTGAAGGGGGTGATCCAGTCCAGACGCTGGGCTTGCTCGCGCCAGAAGCCGTCGGGGTTCACCACGGACTGCTGGTACATGGCCTTGTAGGTCGCTTCGTCGGTGAGGGTGTGTTCCTTCACGTCAGGGCGAACTGGGTACAGGGAAGCCGCGCTCATCTTTACTTTCCTCGGAGGCAATCGTTGTTCTTGTATGTTTGCGTTGTACGTGAAGTTACCGCCACGCAACCATTCGACGATGGTAGTAAAAGGCTCTTCAGGGCCGCCAGGCGGCTGAATTGTTACGTATTCCGATAATACTGTTTATCAAAAGCCAGCCTGTTCCGGCCGTCAAGCTCGCGCCTAGAATGCGCCCCGCCAGCTATGGCAAACGCAACGACAGCCCCCACGAAGGTCTGCCTCCAAACGCCCTGAACGCCACGCCCGCAACCTCGAAAAAAGGTCGCGCGGGCACGTTCGACCGCAAGAAAGGTGAAACCGCAATGAAACGCCTGATGTTCGCCCTCTCCGCCTGCGCCAGCACATTCGCCGCTGCCGGACAGGCGCCCGCTACCACTGGCGAGCTGCTGGTAGAACACTACAACTATTCCACCCCACTGGATATCGCCCGGGTGGTGTCCATGGAGGCAGTGCCAAACACCTGCGAGGTAGTGCCGATGCACATGGTGTACGACGACAGCAAAGGCCAGCGCCACTTGCTCGAGTATGAAGTGATGGGCAATGGCTGCGTGGACTGACGCCAAGCCACTGCGCCTATAGCGGCTGGTCCGGGTGTCTGGGCGCCTGCAGTTGCTGGCGGTACAAGCGCAAACTCAGCAGCAGGCCAGCAGCGGCGGCGAATGCGGCAAGCAGAAAGATCGAGGCGAAGCCAAAACCAGACGCCACCGCCCCGGCCACCGGCCCGGTAAGCCCCAGGGACAGGTCCACGAACAGCGAATAGGCGCCCACCGCCGCGCCACGGCTGGAGGCGGGCACCAGGTTTACCGCCTCTACCCCCAGCGCCGGAAACACCAGCGAAAAGCCGAAGCCACTCAACGCCGCCCCGGCCATGGCCAGCTCGACCCCGGGCGCCAGCCACAACAGCAGCAGGCCGAGCGCCTCCACGCCCAGGCAGACGATGGCCACGCGGAAACCACCCAGGCGATTGATCATGCCGCCGAACAGCAGCCGTGCGCAGATAAAGCAGCCACCGAACAGCGACAGGCACAGCGCGGCATTACCCCAGTGACGGGAGGCGTAATACAGGGTGATGAAAGTCGCGATCGTGCCGAAGCCGATACCACCCAGTGCCAGCCCGCACCCGTGCGGCAGCACGCGGCCCAGGACGTGAATGAACGGCAAGCGCTCGCCGCTGACGACAGGTGCGGCCAGCTTGGGCCAGGCCAGGGCCACGCCCAATGCAGACAGCAGCAACACCGCCACGCCCATGCTCCAAAGCCCAAGCTGCTGCACCAGCCAAACGCCCCCAGGCGCGCCGATGGCCAGCGCGCCATAGCTGGCGATACCGTTCCAGGAAATGACTTTGGCGGTGTTGGCCGCCCCTACCCGGCCGATCCCCCAGCCGATGGAACCGGAGCCCACCAGGCTCTCGGCCGCGCCTAACACTATCCGGCCAACGAACAAACAGCTCAGGCTCGCACCGGGAAACGCCTGCAACCAAGCCGCCAGCAACATGAATACGCCGCTGGCGCCACAACCGGTCAGCCCGAGGATCACCGCCAGCTTGCTGCCACGGTTATCGATGATCCGGCTGGCGTAAGGGCGGCTCAGGAGCGTTGCAAGGTATTGGACGCTGATCACTAACCCTGCCAGCACCGCGCCGAAGCCCAGGTCCGTGTGCACGAACCCCGGGAGCACCGCCAGCGGAATGCCGATGTTCAGGTAACCGATGAAGGTAAAGGCAACGATCGAAACGACTTGCAGGGTGACCGCCAATGGGCGGGGCGACGAGGACATGAGAAACGCCATGGGAGCAAACGGGAAAGGGCATTGTAGCCACGTTCGCAGGCTTCGCTAGCTCCCGCGGCGGCGGAGGCGCTGGCAAAGCCTGCGAACCTATATCAGCTCCCGCATCACGGCCTTACTTGGCCTCGACCGCCTGGGCGGCGACCTCGGTCTTCTTCAATCGGTACAGCCCCAGCGACACCAGCAGCCATACCGGTATCGCCATCACCGGTACCTGCATGCCCGTGGCCCACATCACGCCGAGGATCACCACCACGAACGCCAGGCAAAGGTAATTGCCCACCGGATACCAGATGGCCTTGAACAGCGGTGCCTGCTTCTGGCGCTGCAGGTGCTGGCGGAAGCGCAGGTGGGACCAGCTGATCATCGCCCAGTTGATCACCAGCGTGGCGACCACAAGGGCCATCAGCAGCTCCAGGGCGTTGTGCGGCATCAAGTAGTTAAGCAGCACGGTGACCGCGGTCACTGCGGCGGAGGCGAGCACAGCGGGCACCGGAACGCCCCGACGGTCTACCCGAGCCAGCACAGCAGGGGCATCGCCCTGCTCGGCCATGCCCACCAGCATGCGGCCATTGCAATACGCGCCGCTGTTGTACACCGACACCGCAGCGGTCAGCACCACGAAGTTGAGCAGGTGCGCGGCGGTGCCGCTGCCAAGCATGGCGAACACTTGCACGAAGGGGCTACCGCTGTAAGCGTCGCCGGCCGCGCCAATGCTTTGCAGCAGGCTGTCCCAAGGAATCAGCGACAACAGCACTACCAAGGCGCCTACATAGAAAATCAGGATCCGCCAGATGACCTGGTTGATCGCCTTGGGAATCACCTGGCGCGGCTGGTCTGCTTCAGCGGCGGTAAAGCCAAGCATTTCCAGGCCACCAAACGAGAACATGATCAGCGCCAAGGCCATCACCAGACCTTGAACGCCGTTGGGGAAGAACCCGCCGTGCTGCCAGAGGTTGGCTACCGAGGCTTGTGGCCCGCCGTTGCCAGAAGCCAGCAGGTAGGCACCCAGGGCAATCATGCCCACAACCGCGACCACCTTGATGATGGCAAAGGAAAACTCCGCTTCGCCGAACACTTTCACGTTGGTCAGGTTGATCAAGGTCACCAGGGCAAAGAACCCGCCGGCCGAGGCCCAGGCAGGAATTTCAGGCCACCAGAACTGAATGTACTTGCCCACCGCCGTCAGCTCGGACATCCCTACCAGCGTGTAGAGCAGCCAGCAGTTCCAGCCGGAAAGAAAGCCAGCGAAGCCGCCCCAGTATTTGTGGGCGAAGTGGCTGAACGAGCCGGCAACCGGTTCTTCGACGATCATTTCGCCCAACTGGCGCATGATCAGAAAAGCGATGAACCCACACAGGGCATAACCGAGGATCATCGAGGGGCCGGCGGATTTCAGCACCCCGGCCGAGCCGAGGAACAGCCCGGTGCCGATTGCGCCGCCGAGGGCAATCAGTTGGATATGGCGGTTTTTCAGGCCGCGTTGGAAGCTACCGCCAGAGGGTGGCCGGGCACTCATCGCATACATTCCTTGTTCTTATTGGGCGAACAGCCCGCCGCGCCCTGAGCCGGCTGGGCTGGAGAGACTGTAGCCGCCCCCCTGGGGCGGCCACGATCAAGCGAAGGAGTGTACATAGCGCAGTGCACATCGGGGAGAGCGAGAACGCGAGCAACAGACAAGCAATAATACCTTGCGTCAGCGCTTCGGCGAGCCGTCCGGGCGACCCTTGGGCGGCCGACGATTGCCGCCGCGTACGTCGCTCGGCCGCTCGGCGACCACCGAACCACGGGTAGAGGCCGGGCGTGGGCGCTGTTCGTCGCGCGGCTTGCGCGGCGCGCGCTCTTCGGCGCCTTCCAAGGCCGGCCGAACCTGGCGCACGCGCTCATTGCGGCCCAGCGGGCGGGCGGACTTGCGCTGCATGCGCTCGAGCTTGTCCTTGGCCTTGGCGGTTTGCACCGGCATGGCGACCGGCTTGAGCCCAACCTCGCCGCTGAGGATGTCCACCTCGTGCTGGCCCAGTTCGCGCCAGCGGCCCATCGGCAGGTCGGAGTTGAGGAACACCGGGCCGAAACGCACGCGTTTCAGGCGGCTGACCACCAGGCCCTGGGATTCCCACAGGCGCCGCACCTCACGGTTACGCCCTTCCATCACCACGCAGTGATACCAATGGTTGAAGCCTTCGCCACCCGGCGCTTGCTGGATGTCGGTGAACTTCGCCGGGCCGTCTTCGAGCACTACGCCCTCTTTGAGCCGGGCAATCATGTCGTCATCGACTTCACCGCGCACGCGCACTGCGTACTCGCGGTCCATTTCGTACGAAGGATGCATCAGCCGGTTGGCCAGTTCGCCATCGGTGGTGAACAACAGCAGCCCGGTGGTGTTGATGTCCAGGCGGCCGACGTTGATCCAGCGACCTTCACGCGGGCGTGGCAGGCGGTCGAATACGGTCGGGCGACCTTCAGGGTCGTCGCGGGTACAGATCTCGCCGTCGGGCTTGTTGTAGATGATCACGCGGCGCACCGTTTCGGCGGCTTCTGCGCGCTTGATCAGCTTGCCGTCAACGCTGATGGCGTCGTGCAGGTCCACCCGCAGGCCAAGGGTCGCGACCTTGCCGTTGACCTTGATCCGGCCTTCACCGATCCAGGCCTCGACGTCACGGCGCGAGCCCACGCCAATACGGGCCAATACCTTTTGCAGTTTTTCGCCGGCGGGCGGCTCTACAGGAGCCTGGGCGTCGAGTTCGTGTTCATTCATGGGGTGGCACCTCCCGGTGGGTAGAAAATACGGCGTCTTGCGCCGAAACAGGCTAGCCAAAGGCTCGCCGAAGGGCGCGAATCATACGCTCATTACACACGCCACGCACTTACCCAGGGAAAGTATTCGACCAGCGCATCACCCCTGCTGGTCGTCGTCGGCCTCGCGCGGCAAACCGCTGCCAACGCCCAATGGCGCCACCTCGAAGGCGGGCTCCGGGTCGGGCAGGTCGTCGAAGTCGGTTTTCAGCCCCGCCTCCAGGGTGTCGAGTTCGAGCAAAAGGCTGCGGAAACTGGTTTCTTCGCCCACCGGCGCGGCCTCGTCGCCGTCTTGCCCTGCACTGGCGTCGGCGAGCGCCTGCAAGTGCGCGGGCACCGGAAGATCTTCCTCGTCACCCAGCGGCCGCGGCTCCAGCTCGCGCAGGTCGGCCAGCGGCGGCAGCTCGTCAAGGTTTTTCAGGTTGAAGTGGTCAAGAAAGCCCTTGGTGGTGGCGAACATGGCGGGCCGCCCAGGCACCTCGCGATGGCCGACCACGCGAATCCACTCGCGCTCGAGCAGGGTTTTCACGATGTTGCTGTTGACCGCCACACCGCGCACGTCCTCGATTTCGCCCCGGGTGATGGGCTGGCGATAGGCGATCAATGCCAGGGTTTCCAACAGGGCTCGGGAATACCGTTGCGGGCGCTCTTCCCACAGGCGGCCGACCCAGGGCGCATAGCGCTCGCGGATTTGCAGGCGGTAACCGGAAGCGACCTCTACCAGCTCGAAGGCGCGGTTGTCACAGGACTTGCGCAGCAGGTCCAGGGCCTTGCGGAAAACCGTCGGCCCCGGCCGCTCGGCCTCTTCGAACAGCTCGTAGAGCCGGTCCAGGCTTTGTGGCTTGCCAGAGGCGAGCAGAAAGGCTTCGAGCAAGGACGCAAGCTCGCGGGGTTCGTTCAGGTTCATGGGTGCTTACATCTGGTCGTGGCGCAAGGGCCGGTGCGTTCAGTCTCCGCGCACCCGAACATGGATGGCGGCAAAGGGCTCATTTTGCACCAGCTCGATCAAAGATTCCTTCACAAGTTCGAGGATCGCCATAAAGGTCACCACCACGCCCAGCTTGCCCTCATGAGCGCCAAAGAGCTCGACGAAGGGCACGAAGGCGCCGCCCTTGAGTTTTTCCAGCACCTCGCTCATCCGCTCGCGGGTGGATAGCGCCTCGCGGCTGATTTGATGGCTTTCGAACAGGTCGTTGCGCCGCATCACCTCGGCCATGGCCAGCAGCACCTCTTCCAGGGCCACGTCTGGCAACAACCGGCGCGCCTTGGCCTGCGGCGCGTCCAACTGCGGCACTACGATCTCGCGCCCCAGGCGAGGCAAGGCGTCGATGCCTTCGGCCGCGGCCTTGAAGCGCTCATACTCCTGCAAGCGGCGAATCAGCTCGGCGCGCGGATCGCCCTCTTCTTCCTGCACCTCTGCCGAGCGCGGCAAGAGCATCCGCGACTTGATTTCCGCCAGCATGGCGGCCATCACCAGGTACTCGGCGGCCAGCTCCAGGCGGATGGTTTTCATCAGCTCCACGTAGGTCATGTATTGGCGGGTGATCTCCGCCACGGGGATATCCAGTACGTCGATGTTCTGCTTGCGGATCAGGTACAGCAGCAGGTCCAACGGGCCTTCGAAGGCCTCGAGGAAGACCTCCAGCGCGTCCGGCGGGATGTACAGGTCCTGCGGCACCTCGGTAAAGGCTTCGCCGTAGACCAGCGCCAGTTGCAGTTGGCCCCCGGGCTCCAGCTCGGCCACAGGCGTGGCGAGTTCGCTCATGCGCCCGCCAGGAAAGGCGCCGGGTCGCCGCAGCCCACCCGCACCACCTGCGGCTCGGCGCCGGACAGGTCCACCACGGTGGAGGCCGCCACCCCGCCAGGGCCCCCGTCGATTATCAGATCGACTTGGTGCTCCAGGCGCTCGCGCATCTCGTAAGGGTCGGCCAACGGCTCGGCCTCCCCAGGCAGCACCAGGCTGACGCTCATCAGTGGCTCGCCCAGGCTCTCCAGCAGGGCCAGGGCGATGGGGTGCTGTGGCACGCGAAGGCCGATGGTACGCCGCTTCGGATGCAGCAGCAGCCGCGGCACCTCACGGGTGGCGTCGAGGATAAAGGTGTACGGCCCGGGGGTATGCGCCTTGAGCAAGCGAAACGCGGCGGTATCCACCTTGGCGAACAGCCCCAGTTGGGAGAGGTCCCGGCACAGGAGGGTGAAATTATGACGGTCGTCGAGCTGACGAAGCCGACGTACCCGCTCGATCGCGGACTTTTCGCCGATCCGGCAGCCGACCGCGTAGGACGAATCTGTCGGGTACACCACTACGCCACCGGCACGGATGATCTCCACCGCCTGCTTGATCAATCGCGCCTGTGGCGTTTGTGGGTGAATCTGAAAGAACTGGCTCAATTCATATCCCTGCTGGTATGCATGCACGGTCATGACGAAAACGCTCCCACAACAGTGGCAGGTCATCCGGCATGGAGCGATAGCTGCCGATCTCTCCCCAGTTGCCGGGCCCGTGGAAGTCGCTGCCAGCGCTGGCCAGCAGCCCGAACTCCCGGGCAAGGATTGCCAGAGTACCTGTTTGCTCGTCCGCCTGGTGGCCATTGACCACCTCGATGGCATGGCCGCCAGCCTGAAGGTACTCGGTCACCAGGCGGCGGCGCTTGCTTCGATTGAAATCATAGTGCATTGGATGCGCCAGGCTGACCCAGGCATTGGCCGAGCGCAGCGTGGCGATCGTCGCCTCGAGGCTGGGCCAGTGCTGCTTGACGTCACCGATCTTGCCGGCGCCGAGCCATTTTCGAAACGCGGTGGGCCGGTCCGGCACGTGGCCCTGTTGAATCAGGTAGTCGGCGAAATGCGGCCTCGCCGGGGCATTGCGGCTGTCGCCCAGCGCAGCCTGGATGGCGCGGGCGCCTTCCAGCGCACCCGGCATGCCCTTGGCGGCCAGCCGGCGGTCGATTTCCTCGGCACGCAACCACCGGCCGGCATGCAGTTGTTCGAGCGCATCGTTCAGCGCTGGCGCATCCAGGGCAAAGCCATAGCCGAGCACATGAATGGTAGCACCGCCCCAGGTGCAGGACATTTCGACCCCGCTGACCCAGCCCATCCCCAGCGCAGCCGCGGCATCCCGGGCTTCGGTGAGGCCGTCGAGGGTATCGTGATCGGTCAGCGCCAGCAGGCGCACGCCATGCTCGTGCGCGCGGGCCACCACGCAGGCAGGGGCCAGCGCCCCGTCGGAGGCCGTGCTGTGGCAGTGCAGGTCAACATTCATGGCGGCGCTTTCGAGTTCAGGAAGGTTTGCTATTATGCCGCCACATCCCGCGCCTGGCTGCCATTGTGAAACAACTGATCGACTTTATCCCGCTGTTGCTGTTCTTCATCGTCTATAAAACCGAACCCCGCACCCTGGACATCGCCGGGCACAGCATCGCCTTCGGCGGCATTTTCAGCGCAACGGCCTTCCTGATCGGCAGCTCGCTGGTGGTCTATGGGTTCTTGTTGGCCCGCCAACGCCGGCTGGAGAAAAGCCAATGGCTGACCCTGCTCGCCTGCCTGCTGTTCGGCGGCATGACCCTGGCGTTCCATAGCGAAACCTTCCTCAAGTGGAAAGCCCCGGTGGTGAACTGGCTGTTCGCCCTGGCGTTCCTGGGCAGCCATTTCATCGGCGACCGGGTGCTGATCGAACGCATCATGGGCCATGCCCTGAGCTTGCCCAAGGCCATCTGGCAACGCCTGAACATCGCCTGGATCGTGTTCTTCCTGGTCTGTGGCGCGGCCAACCTGTTCGTGGCCTTTACCTTCGAACGCTTCTGGGTGGACTTCAAGGTCTTCGGCAGCCTGGGCATGACCCTGCTGTTCCTGCTCGGCCAGGGCCTGTACCTGTCGCGGCATATGCATGACCGTTCGCCCACCACCAAAACCGAGGACTGACATGCTCTACGCAATCATCGCCACCGATGTCGCCGGCTCGCTGGAACAGCGCCTCGGCACCCGCCCGGCCCACTTGGCGCGCCTGCAAGCATTGCAGGATGATGGGCGGCTGGTGCTAGCCGGGCCGCACCCGGCTATCGACAGCAACGATCCTGGTTCTGCTGGCTTCACCGGTAGCCTGATCGTCGCCGAGTTCGACTCCCTGGAGGCCGCCCGCGAGTGGGCAGAAGCCGACCCCTACAAAGCTGCCGGGGTATACGCCAGCGTGGTGGTCAAACCATTCAAGCAAGTGTTCCCAAGCGCCTGACCCATGAGCGAGCTGCTGCTGATCGATGACGACGTGGAGCTGTGCGAACTGTTGAGCAGTTGGCTGAGCCACGAGGGCTTTCAGGTTCGCGCCTGCCACGATGGTAAAAGCGCCCGTCGCGCGCTGGCCGAAGCCGCGCCGGCGGTCGTGGTGCTTGACGTGATGCTGCCGGATGGGAGCGGCCTGGAACTGCTTAAGCAGCTGCGCAGCGAGCACGCCGACCTGCCTGTGCTGATGCTCTCGGCGCGCGGCGAACCGCTGGACCGTATCCTCGGCCTTGAGCTGGGCGCCGACGACTACCTGGCAAAGCCTTGCGACCCGCGGGAATTGACCGCTCGCCTGCGGGCGGTATTGCGGCGCAGCCATCCAACGGCCAGCGCCAGCCAGATCGAAGTGGGCGACCTGACCTTCAGCCCGGTGCGCGGAGTTGCCAGCATCGATCAGCACGATATCTCCCTCACGCTTTCGGAAAGCCGCATCCTCGAGGCCCTGCTGCGCCAGCCAGGCGAGCCGCTGGGCAAACAGGAGCTGGCGCAACTCGCGCTGGGCCGCAAGCTCACCCTCTATGACCGCAGCCTGGACATGCATGTGAGCAACCTGCGTAAGAAAATCGGCCCCCACCCCGACGGCCGCCCCAGGATCGTAGCCCTGCGCAGCCGCGGCTATTACTACGCCGCCTAGGCCGCGCCGCGGTTCTGCACAGCCCAGTGCAGATACTTCGCGTACAGAGCCAAGGTTTACCTTCCCTTTACCCGCCCATGACCGCCCTTGACGAACGCCTGCGTAGACTGAACTCATCCGGTAAACGACCGGCGACGAGACAAGGAGATTCACCATGCGCAAGACTCTCACTGCCCTGCTGTTCGCAGCCACCCTGCCGACCCTCGCCATGGCGTCCCAGGGCCCCGGCAATGCACCTGACGAAGGCGCGCGCCCTGGCATGGCGATGATGCACCACCGCGGGCCTGGGCTGTTCGAAGGGCTGGACCTGAACCGCGACCAGCGCCGCCAGGTGGGCAAGCTGATGGGCGAGCAGATGCAGCAACGTCGCGACATCACCAAAACCTACCTGGCCAAGCTGCCGGCACCTGAGCAAAAGGCGATGCACGACGCACTGGCGGCAAGCGAAGCAAAAACCCGCGGCGACATCCGCGCTGTGCTGACCCCTGACCAGCAGAAGCAGTTTGACCAGATGACCAAGAAGCAGGATGAGCGCCGCGCCGAGTGGGCTGAATTCCAAGCCTGGAAAGCGCAGAAGGATCACAAGGCGCAATAAGGCGGCGATACGCCGTAGCCCCACAAACCCGGCCCGTTTGGCCGGGTTTGTCCATTCATAGCAGAGGTGCCCCGTTGCGTTCATTGTTCTGGCGGATCCTGGCCAGCTTCTGGCTGGCAATTACCCTGGTCGCGGGCTTGTCGCTGCTGATGGGGCACGTGTTGAACCAGGATGCCTGGATCCTCAGCCGGCACCCGGCGCTCAAGGATTTCTCCGAGCAGTGGACCCAGCGCTTCGAAACCGACGGGGCGGACGCCGCCGAGCAAATGCTGGAGGAGCACAAGCGCCGCTATCACGTGGATACCCAAGTGCTGAACGAAGCTGGCGAGGCCGTAGTGCCGGGCACCTTCCCGCGCCGGGCCCAGGCGTTCGAAGCGCGCCAGAGCCAGGACGACCGCCAACTGCCGTGGCGGCGGCTGACCACCGAATACACCAGCCCCAGCAGCGGCGACACCTACCTGTTCATTTACCGTATACCGCACCCGGAACTGGACGCCTGGCATCGCGAAAGCCTGCTCTGGCCGGTGGGCGCGCTAGGGATCGCGCTGGTGGTGCTGACCTTGTTCAGCTTATTGGTCACGCTGTCGATCACCCGCCCGCTGCAACGGCTACGAGGGGCAGTACATGACCTGGGACAGGCCACTTACCAGCAACACAGCCTGGCTCAGTTGGCAGCACGGCGCGACGAATTTGGCGTGCTGGCCAATGATTTCAACCGCATGGGCGCGCGGCTGCAAAGCCTGATCAACAGCCAAAGGCAATTGCTCAGAGACGTTTCCCACGAGTTGCGCTCGCCCTTGGCACGGCTGCGCATCGCCCTGGCCCTGGCCGAACGCGCAGGGCCTGAAGAGCGCGAGCGGCTGTGGCCGCGCCTGACCCTGGAATGCGACCGCCTCGAATCCTTGATCAGTGAGATCCTGGTGCTTGCCCGAGTGGATGCGGAGCAGGCCAGCGCCGAAGCCGTGGACTTGCAGCCGTTGCTGGCAGGCATCGTCCATGACGCCAGGCTGAGCGCGCCGGACCAAGACGTCATGGTCACGATCGCCCCAGACATGGCCTTGCGCGGCTGGCCCACCCTGCTCGAACGCGCGGCGGATAACCTGCTGCGCAATGCGCTGCGGTTCAACCCAGCGGGGCAGGCCATCGAGGTAAGCGCCCAAGCCTACGCCAGTGGCGTGACGATCAGCATCCGCGATCATGGCCCCGGTTGCGCCCCTGAACACTTGGCCCAGTTGGGTGAGCCGTTCTATCGCGCCCCTGGGCAGGCCGCTGCCGGTCACGGCCTGGGCCTGGCCATTGCCCGCCGCGCGGCGGAGCGCCACGGCGGGCGGCTGGTGCTGGAGAACCACCCGCAAGGCGGCTTCGTGGCTAGCCTGGAGCTGCCATTCGAACCGCCTTCGGCGGCCTGAAGGGGCCGCCAGCCCTCGCAGAGGGCTCTAGGTGCACACAAGTCGGCTCGAAATTCCGTAGGCGCCATGCTTGGCATACGCAGCGCAGGCAGGGCCTGGCCCCTACGGGGTGTAACGGGCTAGCGCGCGGCGTCATCGGCCGAGCTACCCGGCCAAGGCGCGACGAAACCGTCCGGGGAGAGGCGGCTTGCGGGGCGCGGTGGGTTGGCCGGCGTACCCAAGTAAATGAAGCCGATGATCTGCTCATGCGCCCCCAGGCCCAGCCCTGCCGCCACCGAAGGGGCGAAGGACAACTCGCCGCTACGCCACATGGCGCCAATGCCTTGGGCGTAAGCCGCCAGTAACAACCCATGAACGGCGCAACCGGCGGCCAGCACTTGTTCGGATGCAGGCACTTTCGGATGCGGCTGAACCACGGCGATGGCCACTACCACGAGCGGTGCGCGCAGCGGCGCTGCCCTGGCCTTGTCGATCGCGGCCTGGTTGCTTTCGCCGCCCTTCTGCGCCGCGGCCGTGGCCAAAAGCTCGCCCAAGGCTTCGCGAGCCTGCCCTTCGACGGTCAGGAACCGCCAAGGCCGCAGTTGGCCGTGATCGGGGGCGCGCATCGCCGCTTCGAAGAGAATCTGCCGCTGTCTGGCATCCGGGGCCGGCTCCACCAAGCGACCCACGGACACACGCTCCAGCAAGGCTTCCAAGGCTTCCATCGCTCACTCCCTTTCAAGTCTGAGCAGGCAGTCTAACGTTTACAGGGAATGTCTCGCAGGTAAAATGTGCGGCCCTTACCGGCCAGCGTGGGCTCAATGTCACTGTCGACCCTCAGAGTCATCGGCTTCATCATTGGCATTTTCCTGCTGACGCTCGCCGTGAGCATGACGATTCCGATGCTCACCCTGGTGATCTTCGAGCGCACCGACGACCTCCACAGTTTCCTCTGGGCCAGCCTGTTGACTTTCGTCGCCGGCCTGGCGCTGATGATCCGCGGCCGCCCAGAACAGAGCAACCTGCGCCCCCGCGACATGTACCTGCTCACCGTCAGCAGCTGGGTAGTGGTGGCCGTCTTCGCTGCCCTGCCCCTGCGTTTCACTGCCGGGATCAGCTATACGGACGCCTTCTTCGAGAGCATGTCGGGCATCACCGCGACGGGCTCTACCGTGCTAAGCGGGCTGGATACGCTATCGCCGGGGCTTCTGATCTGGCGCTCGCTGCTCCATTGGCTCGGCGGCATCGGCTTTATCGCCATGGCCGTGGCGATTCTGCCCCTGCTGCGCATCGGCGGCATGCGCCTATTCCAGACTGAATCCTCGGACCGTTCGGAAAAGCTCATGCCGCGCTCGCACATGGTGGCCAAGTCCATCGTGCTGGTATACGTGGGGATCACTTTCCTTGGCACTCTGGCCTTGTGGTGCGCAGGCATGAGCCTGTTCGATGCCGTCAACCATGCCATGTCGGCGATCTCCACCGGGGGCTTCTCGACCTCTGACCAGTCTTTGGCGAAATGGCAGCAGCCGGCGGTGCATTGGGTGGCGATCGTGCTGATGATCCTGGGCAGCCTTCCCTTCACCCTCTACGTCGCCACGCTGCGCGGCAATTACCGGGCATTGCTGCGGGACCAACAGGTGCAGGGGTTTATGGTCATGCTATTGCTGTGCTGGCTGGTGCTAGGAGGCTGGTACTGGTGGAGCACATCCCTGCCCTGGTACGAGGCCCTGCGGCACGTGGCGTTCAACGTGACCTCAGTGGTGACCACCACCGGCTTTGCGCTCGGGGATTACAGCCTATGGGGCAACTTCGCGTTGATGTTCTTCTTCTACCTGGGCTTTATCGGCGGCTGCTCGGGCTCTACCGCCGGCGGGATCAAGATCTTCCGTTTCCAAGTGGCGTTCATCTTGCTGAAGGCCAGCCTCAACCAGCTGATTCACCCACGCGCAGTGATCAGCCAGAAGTACAACCGGCATCGCCTGGACGAAGATATCGTGCGCTCGATCCTTACGTTCTCGTTTTTCTTCGGCGCCACCATCGGCCTGATCGCACTGGCGCTGGGCTTGCTCGGCCTGGACTGGATGACCGCGCTCACCGGCGCCGCCAGTACGGTTTCGGGCGTCGGCCCGGGGCTCGGCGACACCATCGGCCCGGCAGGCAATTTCGCCTCGCTACCCGATTCCGCCAAGTGGTTGCTGTCTTTCGGGATGCTGCTGGGCAGGCTGGAAATCATCACCGTGCTGGTGCTGTGCGTGCCGGCCTTCTGGAGGCATTGAGGCCAACCCGAGCATTGGCTATTCTCAGCTCAACCCCACCGCGCAAGCCGGAGGCAACCATGAGCAAAACCCGTGACTTCGCCAGCTTCGCCGAGTTCTACCCCTACTACCTCGCCGAACATAGCAACAGCACCAGCCGACGCCTGCACTTCGTGGGCACCAGCCTGGTGATTGCCTTCGTGACCTACGCGGTCGCCACCCTGAACTTCTGGCTGTTGCTCGCCGTGCCGATTGCCGGCTATGGCTTCGCCTGGGTAGGCCACTTTTTCTTCGAGCACAACCGCCCGGCTACCTTCAAGCACCCGCTATACAGCCTGATGGGCGACTTCGTGATGTTTCGAGACCTGATCACCGGCAAGCTGGCGTTCTAAGCAACACTGCCCGTAGCGGTCGTGCTTGCCCGCAATCGCATCCAGCGCTAGCGACCGCGGGCAAGGCCGGACTTTACGGAAAAGGCCTTGCGACCCGCACCGTAGCCTCATAACCCCGAAAGCAACTGGCGCGCCGCTTCGCGAGTTGGCTCGTCGCCGTCCTGCAGCAGCTCGTGCAACAGCCAACTGGCCTCTTGCTGTTCTCCCCGGGCCAACAACGAGCGCGCTTGGTCAAGGCGGTCCGCCGATTGTGCCTGGCTTTGAATGTCGTCGAAGTCGATGCTCAGATCGTCCAGGTCCGGCAGTGCGTCAGCCGGCGGCTCGAAACCATCCCCGGCGCTCTCGTGCTGCCCTATCCCTTGAAGCTCCAACTCGCCTATGCCAGGCGTACCCGTCGGCTCATCAGCAAAACTATCCAGGAAGGCCGCATCCAGGTCGTCGCCTGCTTCCTCGAGGGGGGCCAGGGGCTCGTCGGCGAAGTCGCTGAGAAACTCCTCCTCCGGTAACTCCAGCACCTCCGGCAGCTCGCGCAGGTTCGAGAAGAACAAGCTGTCGGCCGCCGCCAAGTTGTCTTCGGGCTCTATCTCTTCCACATGGGCCGGCCGCCCAGCAAGCGCGGGCGGTGGTTCGAACGGGTCCATCGAGGACCAGTCGGCATCCAGGGACACATCGTCCAGGTTGAGGTGAAACTCGTCCGCCTCGCTCTCCCGCCCGCCACTGGCCAACGGCGCTATGTCAGCCGGATCGCCCAAGTCGCCGAGGGCGTCGAAGTCGATATCCAGGTCCGAGGCGGCACTCCCTGACGCTTGGCCATCGTCCTCCAAACCAGGGGAAGCGAACGAGGAACGCTCGTCAAAGGGCTCCGCCGGGGGGGTATCCGACAAGCGTGGTGCCAGGTCTGCGGCCATCGCCGCGCCGGCTGCCAGGGCTACCGCCGCCGGCGCGAGCTTCGGGAAACGTGAACGGGTCTGGTCCAACACTGCATCTTGCTCACCGTTGGCTCGCAAGGCGGCCTCCTCTTCCGCATAGGCGTGGGCATTGCCTTGCAGGCCAAGCACTTCAAGGATGCGCAGGCGCAAATCACGGCGCTCGGGTTGGCGCTGCAGGCCTTCACGCAGTACACCGAGCGCCTCGTTGAAGCGGCCGTAGGCGATATAGATACTGGCCGCGTCCAAGGCATCGGTCGCCGGCGCCTGTTCGCGTCGAGCGGCGGCTGGCGTGGCGCTGTCGGGTTCGGCTTGCGCAGCCAGGGATTCGGCCTGGCTGGTAGCTGAAACCACGGCGGGCAACGTGGCGGCTTCGGAAGAGGCAGGGCGTTGCCGCCGCCGCTGCAACAGCCAAGCGCCGACCAGCAACAACAGCGCAACCAGCGCGCCCAGCTGCAATAGCCAGGTGAGGTCATCGGTTTCTGGCGCTACGGGCAGCGCCGTGGCGGGCGCGGGCGGGTTCACCGTAGGCCGCGCAACGGTGGGCGCAGGCGCAGGCGTGGATGTCGACGAAGCTGAAGGCAAGGTCGTGGTCTGGCCAGGGTTGGCGGTCGCGGTCGCGGTGGCGGGTGCAGGCACCGGCGGCGTGACCACCGCCGCCGCGCCGGAAGCCGCCGCACCACTCGCAGAACCCGGCGCAGGCGTGGCCGGCGCCGGGGCTAAGGCATTGCGCGCGGCCGCTAGCGCTTGGGCCTCGGCCAACCGTGATTGAAGCTGGGCCAGCTGCTCGTCCTTGCTAGCGCGCTCGTCTTCCAACTCCTGCATGCGCGCTTGCAGGTTGTCCAGCGATTGCTGCAGCTGCTGGTTCTGCTCCGCCGTGGCGGTGAGCTGCTCGCTGGCAGATGCTTGCTTCGTCGCGTTGCTGTCTTGGCTGGTTTTTTTGCGCTGCGCGGCGGGTGGCGGGCTTGGCGGCTGAACCGGTGTCGGCATGGGCGCAACCGAGGATACGGCCTCGGCCGGCGCATTGGTGGCCACGAGCGGCGGGGCCAATGCAACACTGCCTGGCGGATCGATCAACAACGTGTAAGTGCGTAGCAATTGCCCGCTTGGCGGGGTGACCTGAACGATGAAGTTCAGGTATGGCTCGGCCACGACCTTGCTGGAACTGACGTGAATGACCTTCCGCCCGTTGCGAAACATTGGTGTAAAGCGTAGGTCGGTCAGGAAGAACGAGCGGTCCAGCCCAGCGCGGGCGAATTCTTCCGGCGTGCCCAGGCTGACCCGGATGTCGTTTTCATCGAGCCCGGCGCTATCGGTAAGCGCGATGTCTGCGTTAAGCGGTTGGTTCAACGACGAATGCAGGGTGATGTCGCCCAAGCCCAGCGCACAGGCAAGGTTCGACCATGCCAGCGCACAGCCGCCAACTACCGAATAGAACGCCAACCGCGTGGTCGATCGAGGCGCGGACCGGGCGGTGCGGGTAAAACGCTTGCGCATAAGCATCCCTTGGGAACGACTTCCACAGCCTTCCTTATAGCCTGTGGCTGGAGAAACTCAAAGCACCAACGCGGGCTCGCCGTCAGCCGCGCTTTTCGAGATTAGCTAGAACCTTAGCGTGAACCGCCATGGCTGTAGCCAAATCCTGCGCGCTGATGCCGGTGAAGAGTTCGACCCGCAGTGCATTGGCAATGGTTTCGATCTGTTTGATCAGCGGCAGCGCCGATTCGCTCAGGCTGATCTGCTTGGCCCGGCGGTCTTCGACCACCGCCTGGCGGCGAACCAGCCCTTGGGTTTCCAGGCTGTCCAACAAGCGCGCCAGGGTGGGGCCTTCCACGCCAACGCTTTGCGCCAACTCCCGTTGCGTTGGCGCCGTTTCGAAACGCGCCAGATGCAGCAGCACCAGCCAGCGAGCCTGCGATAACCCTAGCCCAGCCAACCGGCGGTCGAGCTCGGCGCGCCAGCCGCGAGACAGCTGGGCCAGCTGCATTCCGAAACGGTGTTGATCAGTCAAAGGCATAGGTAACTCGTATCACTACACAATTAATAGCGAGCTAATCATGGCCGCCACCGCTTGGCAAGCCGACACCCTCCCGTTACGCAAGCCGTCCCAGGCTGTATCGGATGGCCACCCCCGCTTCTATAAGGAACGGCGTGATCCGGGCGCCTACAGTTCGAATTCCGACTGCAGGGCCGCACGCACGCAATAAAGCACGCCCTCAGGCACTTTTCCCTGGAACTGGCCGGCGATGTCACTGACCGCGGGCAACTCGCCTTCGCCGTCGAGGAACGCGTCCTGGATTTCGCTGAGCAGCTCGAAAGGCAGGTCCAGGGCCTGTTCCAATGACAGCTGCTGGGCAGCGATGGCTTCGGCCAGCAGGCTGTAGACGTTTTTCTCGGTGCAGTTGAGCTGGCCGGCGATCTGCGCGGGGGTCATGCCTGCGCGCGCCAGGCTCACCAGCTCATGGCGCAAATCGACCACCGGCGCCGGCGCCACTGCACTGCCACCGCCCAGCACGTCGAGGAAGGCAGCGCCGTAACGCTCCAGCTTGCGCGCTCCCACGCCGCTGACGCGGCCCATCTCGGCCAGGCTTTGCGGTTGGCTGCGGAGCATTTCGAGCAGGGTCGAATCCGGGAAGATCACATACGGCGGCACCCCGTGCTCTTCGGCCAGGCGCCGCCGCAGGGCACGCAGCGCTTCCCATTGCTCGCGCTCCTCGCCCCGTACCAGCTGGCTGGCCGGGCTGCCTCCGCTGCTGCGGGCGGTGACCTGCGGCTTGAGGTCACGGCGCAGTTCCAGGCTTATCTCGCCGCGCAGCAGTGGCCGGCAAGCGTCGGTCAGGCGCAGCCCGCCGAAGCCTTCAAGGTCCATATCCGCCAGGCCACGGGCGACCAGCTGGCGATACAGGGAGCGCCATTCACCTTCCGGGCGCCCCTTGCCCACGCCGAATACCGCCAACCGCTCATGCCCCGCCGAGCGGACCTTCTCGTTGTCGCGGCCCAAGAGCACGTCCACCAGGTGCCCCACCCCATAACGCTGGCCGGTGCGGTAAATCGCCGACAGCGCCTGGCGCGCAGGCTCGGTGGCATCCCAGGTAAGCACACCGTCGACGCAGTTATCGCAATGGCCGCAGGGCTGTGGCAGGGTTTCATCGAAGTAGGCCAGCAGCGCCTGGCGGCGGCAGCGGATTTCCTCACAGAGCGCCAACATCGCATCGAGCTTGTGTTGCTCCACCCGCTTGTGTCGCTCGTCCCCTTCGGAGTTCTGGATCATCTGCTTGAGCATCAGCACATCTTGCAGGCCGTAGGCCATCCAGGCATCGGCCGGCAAGCCATCGCGGCCCGCCCGGCCGGTTTCCTGGTAATAGGCCTCAAGCGACTTGGGCAGGTCCAGGTGCGCCACATAGCGCACGTTGGACTTGTCGATGCCCATGCCGAACGCGATGGTCGCGACCATGATCAGCCCTTCCTCATTAAGGAAACGCTTCTGATGAAAGGCACGTAGCTCTGCTGGTAGCCCGGCGTGGTACGGCAGCGCAGGGAAGCCCTGCTCCACCAGCTGCGCGGCGACCTCATCGACTTTCTTGCGCGAGAGGCAGTACACGATGCCGGCGTCGCCCTTTCGCTCGCCCAGGAACGCCAGCAGTTGCTTGCGCGGCTGCTCCTTGGGAACGATGCGGTAAAAGATATTCGGGCGGTCGAAGCTCGAGAGGAAGCGCTCGGCGTCATGCAAGGCCAGGCGGTTGACGATTTCCTCGCGGGTGCGCTTGTCCGCGGTGGCGGTGAGGGCGATGCGCGGCACATCGGGAAACAGTTCCGCCAATTGGCCAAGTTGCAGATATTCCGGGCGGAAATCATGGCCCCACTGCGACACGCAGTGCGCTTCGTCGATAGCGAACAGCGCGACGTTCAATTGTTGCAAGAAGCTGAGCATGCGCGGCTGTACCAGCCGCTCGGGGGCCAGGTAGAGGAGCTTGATCTCGCCTTGGCGCAGGCGCACCGCCAGTTCCCGCTGTTGCTCGGGGCTGACGGTGGAGTTGAGCGCGGCGGCCGGCACGCCGAGCTCATCCAGGGTAGCGACCTGGTCGTCCATCAATGCAATCAAGGGCGACACCACAATCGTCAGGCCATCGCGCAACAGCGCAGGCACCTGGTAGCACAACGACTTGCCGCCGCCGGTCGGCATCAGCACCAGGGCGTCGCCGCCACGGGCCACGCGCTCGATGATCGCCCCCTGGCTACCGCGGAAGCTGTCGTAGCCGAAGACGTCCTTGAGGACGCGTTGTGCCTGTTCGAGCATGCATGACTCCAGAAATCCCAAAACGGTCGGCGTCGCCACGACGCGCGAGGCCCGGTTCCGGCTGGCGCCTGGAACGAACCGCCACGGCTGCCGGTCGCAAAAAGGCGGGCAGTATACCAAAGTGCCGGGGTACAGCGGTTTTCCATCCCTTGCGGTGGCGCTTAACCGGCTTCAGGGCCTAGAATTGTGCATTGTCATTCCCCAAGGTAGTCATTCATGTCCTTCGCCGAGCAACTCACCCGCCTGCAAGTCTTCCTGGATGCCGACGAGCTCCATGAAGAAGCGCTGGATTACGTAGCGGCGCATGGCTATTTGACCGCGCTGTCCATCTCCACCGAAGCGGTGCCGGAGCGCGAATGGATCGACGCCCTGTTCGCCGAAGAACCCCATTACACCGATGCCACCGAGCGCGAGGCGATCGAAGGCACCCTGGTTCAGCTCAAGGCACATATCGCTCGCCAGTTGGCCAGCGACGAAGAATTCGAGCTGCCTTGCGACCTGGACCTGGGCGACGAGCCGGACGACTCCGAGCTGCGCGGCTGGTGCATCGGCTTCATGGAAGGGGTGTTCTTGCGCGAGGAAGCCTGGTTCGCCTCCGCCGAAGATGAAGTGAGCGAATTGCTATTGCCGATCATGGTGGGCTCGGGGTTGTTCGACGACCAGCCGGAGTTCGCCGAGATCGCTGCCAGCCCAGAGCTGCAGGCGGACATGACGGTGCAGATCCCGGAAATCCTTACCGGGCTCTACCTGCTCAGCCATGCGCCGGACGAAAAGCCAGCAGTGCTCAAGCCGCGCACGCATTGAGTGCGCCTTCAGCCTGACACCCTGTAGGAACTGGGGCCAGCCGTCCGGCGCCAACCACCTGCACACCGAACATCATCGCCGCGACCGAAGCACCGGTCGCGGCGATGTGCTTTTACACGGTGCTGTCTACCTTCAGCGAGTGATCGCCCAGCAGGCCGTTGATGATGGCCGAGTTGTTCTGCAACCCCACGACCATGCCGTTGGCATCGGTGCTGACGTTATAGGCCTGGGCCAGGTTGACGTGCTGCAGGTCGATGCTTTGCACCGGGGCGCCACCAGCGGTAGTGCTGACCTCAATGGTGGACACCAGGGTGCTGCCGCTTCCGCTGACCTTGAAGCTCAACAGGCCTTCGAGGTTACCTTTGCCGGCATCGCCCAGGAGCGCGCCAAGGTCGAGGGTGTCGGTACCGAGCTGGAAATCAGTCACGGTGTCGCTGCCGGTATCACCCGCATGCCAAACGAATTGGTCAGCGCCCGCCCCGCCACTTAGCACGTCGTTGCCCGCGCCACCGATCAGCGTATCGGCGCCGCTGCCACCGTACAGCTGGTCGTTACCCTTGCCGCCATCCATTACCAAGCCGCTGTCGCCGGCATGGAAGATGTCGCCGTAGTCCGAGCCGATCAACTGCTCAATGCCGGTCAAGGTTTCTCCAGCCGCCCAGCCGCCGGTAGTTCCGGCGTGCAAGTCGACGGTGACAGCGCTGGTGGCCGCGGCATAGCTAACGGTATCGAAGCCGTCACCGCCATCGAGCACTACGGTATGCGCCCCGGCCAGCAGCAGGTCGTTGCCGGCACCACCATGCAGCTCATCCGCGCCCTGCCCTGCGATCAGCACATCATTGCCAGCACCGCCCTGGAGCACGGAACCTTGGTCGTTAGCGATCAGCGTGTCATCGCCAGCGGTACCGGTCAGGGCCTGCCCGCTTTGGTGCTCCACAGTGACGATTGCGCTGGAGTGGCCGCCGTGGGCGTCTTCGACGCTGTAATGAGCGGTAACCGTAGGCGTTGCCTGTACCTGGCTGTAATTCAGGTTGAGGTTCAGCTGATACGTCTCGCTGCTGGCCGAAGCGTCCACGTTGGTCAGCTTCAAGTGATAGGTGCCATCGCTGGTGGCGGTGATGCTGTTACCAGCGACAGTGGTATAGCTGCCGCCATCCAGGGCATAGCTGACGCTCACTGCACCGCTGCTGATCGCGGCGGAATCCAGGTTCAGGGTCTCGCCCTGGCGCAGGACCACGCTCACCGTATCGCTGGCGTCGGCGGTGTTCACACTACCCAGGGTGCCGGACACTAACAAAACTGCAGTCAGCGCCAGGCTGTTGGCGAAGAAATTGGAGCGCTCGGCTTCGAGGGTGCGTGCTGCGACCGTAAGGCTGGTGGGCCCCGTGGCGGTGAAGTCTGCGCCTGGCGCGCTCCAGCCGGTGTTAACGGTGATGGCGTTGTTGCCGTTCACCAAGGCGCCTACGCCATTGGGCTGGGCATCGTTGGCCAGCAGCGCCGCCGCTGGAATCTCCAGCGAGGACGACAACACATTGGTGATCACGTGATCGGCCGCTGCTGCCAGCGCCCCGCCCGGGGTGATGTTCACGGTGATGGTGGAGCTGGCGGTGTCCCCGTCGCTGTCGACCAGGGTATAGCCGATATGCTCGCTGGTGCTGCCACCTGCGCCTTGTGCGGCCACATAACGGTACAGGCCGTTCTCCACGTTGATAGCGAAGGTGCCGCCCTGGTTGGTGGCAACGGTCAGGTAGCCGGTGGCACTGTCGAAGCTCCAGCTGCCCGCGCTGCCGCTGGCTGTGACGGCGCCTTGGCCGTTGTAGCTGTAAGTCACGCCGTCGACGCTGATGCTTTGCACGTGGCCGCCATCCGCGCCGAGGTGCGCGGCGCTGGTCAGGCTGCCGGCGACATAGCCGCTGCCCACGGTGCCGCTGAGCACGGCGGGCAGTTGCGACACATCAGCCACCACCACCGGCGCGGTATCGGTGCCAGTGGTACCGTCATAGGCGATGGGGTCCAGGTACACCGCCTTGGCGCTCGGGCCGATGCCGATAGCGTTTGATTGGATCTGGTTGGTGTCCAGGAAGCTCTGCCAGGCCGCTTGTTCCGTGCTATCGATGCCGTCACCCAAGGCCACGTCGGTCTTGTCGCCAGACTGGCCGTTGCCGGTTTTCGGATGGGTGTCGGACAGCGTCGGGTTGCCATCTGAGAGGAAGTAGCTGACGTTCTGGGCGTTGGTCAGCTTGCCGGCGGTGGCCCAGGCCTGTTCCGCGCCTGCGAGTGCATAGTCGTAGTTGGTGCCGCCGCCATTGGTGATGGTGTTGCTGTTGATCAGTGTGCGCGCATCGGCGACGGTCATCCACTCGGTGCTCAGCACGTGTTCATGGTTGTTGAACGTCACCACCTGGACTTTGACATTCCCCAGGCTGTCGTACTTGGCAAGCAACTCATTGATCGCCTGTTTGGCGAGGTCCAGCCGGGTCAGCCCTGTGTTGCCCACCAGGCCACCCATGCTGTTGGAGACATCCAAGACCAGCAACAGGTTGGTATTGACCGTTGGCGACGCTACGTTCTCGGTAATAGGCGCCGCGGTCGGCACGTCATCCTCGATGCGCACGTTGAGCCAGGCATTGCCGGAGTCGCCATCACTGTCGGTCGCCACCAGATGGAAGTCTTCGGACAGCTCGCTCTGGCCGACGTTGTGTTCCTGTGCCTGAGACAGCGTGTAGCTGTAGCTGACCACGCCCGTGGTGGCGTTGTAGTCGGTGATGGTCAGCTCGTTACCCAGCTGGCCGGTAATGGTGACCGGCAAGCCGTTGGAGCTGCCGCCGATCACATCAACGCCGTCGATGGTCAGGGTGGCCAGCCCATCCTTGGCGTCCAGGGTAAAGGTGCCAGTGCGGGTGAGCGCGGCGGCATCCGGGTCGCTGCCGCCGGGCAGGTTGGCTTCGAACACGCGCTGCTCGCCACCGTCCACGCCCAGGCTGATAAAGGTCACCGGGTCGTCGATGTTGGTCACATTGACGTGCAGTGTCGCCGTGGCCGTGTCGCCATCGCTGTCGATGATCGAGTAATTGAAATTCTCGGTGCCACTGCCGCTCGCCGCATTGCCGGCAAGCAGGTTCTTGTACGCCTGGCTGTTGGTGTCCAGGGTGTAGGTGTAGGTGCCGTCGGCGGCGAGCACCAAGGTCCCGTAGGTGCCCACGAAGGTGCCAGCGGTGGTAACCGGGTTGGCTACTGCATCGGCGCCCGGCGAGTCGTTGGCGACCACATTGCCGGTGACCACGGTATGGGTGTCATCGGCGGTGGCGGTGTCGTTGACCGCGATCGGGTTGTCGTCCTCGATGCGTACGTTCAACCAGGCATTGCCCGTGTCCCCGTCGGTATCGGTGGCCACCAGATGGAAGTCTTCAGACAGCTCGCTGCGGCCCACGTTGTGCTGCTGCGCCTCGGACAAGGTGTAGCTATAGGTAACCAGCCCCGTAGTAGCGTCGTACCCGGTGATGGTCAGGGCGTTGCCGAGCTGCCCGGTAATGGTCACCGGCAGGCCGTTGGAACTGCCACCGATCACATCTACGCCATCGATGGTGAGGGTCGCCAGGCCGTCCTTGGCTTCCAGGGTAAAGCTGCCCGTGCGGGTCAGCGCGGCGTCGTTCGGATCGGTACCGCCAGGGAGGTTCGCTTCGAAAACGCGCTGCTCGCCACCGTTCACACCTAGGTCGAAGAACTTCACCGGGTCGTCGAGGTTTAGCACGTTGACGGTCAAATGAGCGGTAGCGGTATCGCCATCGCGGTCGATGATCGAATAATTGAAGGTTTCGGTGGCACTGCCGCTTGGTGCGTTACTGGCGAGCAGGTCCTTGTACGCCTGGCTGTTGGTGTCCAGGGTGTAGGTGTAGGTGCCGTCGGCGGCGAGCACCAAGGTGCCATAAGTGCCGGTGAAGGTGCCGGCGGTAGTGACCGGACTGGTCACTGCATCGGCGCCCAGCGAATCGTTGGCCAGCACATTGCCGGTGACGACCGTATGGGTGTCATTGACCGAGGCGGTATCGTTGACGGCGATCGGGTTGTCATCTTCGATGCGTACGTTCAGCCAGGCGGTACCGCTGTCGCCGTCGCGGTCGGTGGCCACGACCTTGAAGTCCTCGGAAAGCTCGCTCTGCCCTTGGTTGTGCTCCTGCGCCACAGACAGCGTGTAGCTGTAGCTGACTACCCCGGTCGCGGCATCGTAGCCGGTGATGGTCAATGCATTGCCCAACTGGCCGGTGATCGTCACCGGCAAGCCCGTGGCCGCCCCACCGATCACGTCCACGCCATCTATGGTAAGCGTGGCTAGCCCGTCCTTGGCATCCAGCGTGAAGGTGCCGGTCCGGGTCAGTGCGGCGGCATCCGGGTCGGTACCCGTACTGAGATTGGCCTCGAATACGCGTTGTTCGCCGCCATCGACACCGAGGTTGCGGATGATGACCGGGTCATCCAGGTTGGTCACGTTCAGCGTCAGGGTTGCAGTGCTGTTGTCGCCATCGCTGTCATTGAGGCTGTAAGTGAAGGTGTCCGTAGCCGAACGGCCACCGAACAAGTCTTGGAAATTGGTCCCGGCGGTGTTGAGCGTGTAGGTGTAGCTGCCGTCGGCGGCAAGCACCAAGGTGCCATAGGTGCCCACGAAGGTGCCGGCGGTGATACCACCCCCGGCAATGGCATCCGCGCCCTGACTGTCGTTGTCCAGCACATTGCCGCTGACGGTGGTCAACTGCTCGGTCACCGGCACGGCCTGGGTATCATTGACGGCGGTGGGCACGTCATCTTGGATGACTACATCCAGCGAACCGTTGGCGGTAGAGCCGTCACTGTCCACGGCAGTCACCGGAATGCTTTCGCCCAGGGTGTTGGTGCCGGCGCCGGCCGGATGATCGACGTTCCCGGTAAGGGTGTAACTATAGGTCAGCGTACCGGTGGCCAGGTCGAAACCGGTCACGGTCAGCACGTTACCCTCAGCCGTGGTGAACGACTGCCCTACCCCGACCACTTGCCCCGCGCGGACCACTTCCAGCGTGCCGATCAGCAAACTGCTGAGGCCGTCTGGTGCGCTTACGCTAAAGCTGCCGGTTTGGGTCAACGCCGCGGCATCCGGGCTCGAACCGTTGGCAAGGTTGGCCTCGTTGACCCTGACTTCACCGCCGGTGATGTCCAGCCCATTGAGCGTTACTGGGTTGTCCGGAGGCACCGCGGCGCCCGCGAGGGTCACCAGAGGCGGCAGCGTCGGCGCCGGGAATTCAGGTGTCGCTGGCAAGCCGGCTGTGGGGAAGCCAATGGTCGGCGAGACCGAACCGCCCACCTCGGTGAGCAGCACGAAGCTATGGCCGCCACCGCCACCAGGCACGCCTGTTGGGCCGGTGGCGGTAGGGCCGGCAGCGGTCGGCTCGGACACCTGGGTCGGGTCCACGCCGGCGGCGATCGCCTGCTGCAAAGCGTTGACGTCATCCAGGGCGGTGTCAGCGACGCGCTCGTCCAGCGTATGAATGTCCGGTGCCTGATGGTGCAGCAACCCCTCGTTCAGTGCCAGGCTGCTGCCCCGGCCCAAAGCGATGTCTTGCCCACTTTGCAAGTGAACGGAAACCGCGCCGCCAACACCGGTGTCCAGTTGCTCACCGGCATAGACACGATCCCCCTCGACTAGAAGACGACGAGTGCCATCACCGGCGACTGCGAATACCTGCCCCACTACTTTGCTGACGACACCGATCAAGGTTGCCATTGCCCACTCCTCCATTGCTTTTCAGCACCAGCCGCTGCGCAAAGGAGACAGGGGATGTTCCCCGGAGTTCACGGCGGGGCTGGCATCTTGCTAGCCCATACCGCGTCGAAGCATTTCTTCACGAACCAAAAACCGAACGAATTCAATGACATTCAGTCTGTGGAAGCTTCGTATCGAACATGAGAGCGAAATCGCCCTGCGGACTGCGGTGACAGAAAACCGCCACCCTCACAACTGCCCAAAATCCTTCTGGAGTACGATCCACTAATCCCTTTTAACGCTAAATACCAAGACCCCAGGAATCGCTACAGCCCGCCGTATGCGGTACTTTCAGCGAATCGGGCGAAGGTACGATGAACCGAAAGAGAGAAGCGCACATAAGTTTTTTTGGGAATAAGCGTTATGAAAAAATCGTATTAGCGACAGAGAATTATCCGTGCGGCAGTGGTGTTAGCATCCGTGCACGGAAGTATAAGAAACTTCGCCAATTATTTGGCGGAAAAAACGACTATCAGGGACAGGGAGAAGTACACCGATGCGCACCTTTACCCCCATCTGCAGCGCAGTGTTATTAGCGATCGGGGCTATGCAGGCCCACGCCATGACGCTTCAGGAGGCCATTCAGAGCACCGTGGATACCCACCCGGAGCTGCAATCGAACATCAACAGTCGCCTCGCCGCCGATGAAGACGTAAAGGTCGCCCGCGGTGCATACCTTCCCAGTGTCGACTTCGTAGGCGGCTACGGCCGCGAAAACTCCGACACGCCGACCACCCGCGCACAGGGTGGCCACCACAAGGAGCTGCTCACTTACACCACATCCGAACTGCGTCTGCGGCAGATGCTGTTCGACGGCTCGAGTGCTACACGCGAGGTATCGCGTACCGAGGCGGTGTCCAACTCCCGTGCATTCTATGTACAGGGCGTTGCCCAGGACCTCGCGCTGCGGGCAGTCGAGGTTTACCTCGAAGTGCTCAAGCGTCGTGAACTGGTCGACCTTGCCAAGAACAACCTGCAGGCGCACCTGCGGGTGAACGACCAGATCGGCTTGCGGACCGAACGCGGTGTGGGCAGCACTGCCGACAGCGACCAGTCCCGCGCTCGCCGCGCGCTGGCCGAGAACAACTACCAGACTGCAATGGTCGACCTGGCCGATGCCGAGGCGAACTTCTTCAGCGCGACCGGGCGCATGCCCGACGAGCTGGAAGCACCGCCGACCATCCGCGGTGAATTGCCGCCGGAAATCACCGAAGCGCGCCAGTCGATGATCGACAACAACCCTTATTTGAAGTCTGCCCAGGCTGATGTTCAAGCCGCCGAGCAGCAATACGAAGGGGCCAAGTCGCAGTTCTATCCGCGAGTGGATGCTGAGGTTGCCGTTGGCGCCAACGACAACATCTCCGGCGAGGAAGGTCATGCCAATGATTGGCGCGCCGGCGTGGCAGTCAGCTATAACCTCTTCCGCGGCGGCAGCGACAAGGCTCGGCTGCAAAGCGATGCCCACCGCATCAACCAGGCAATGGACATCCGCAATAACGCCCTGCGCACCCTGAACGAGAACATGTCGCTGGCCTGGAACGCCATGCTCAACGCTCGCCAGCAGGCACCGAGCGCGCGTGAGTACGCCGAAACCACCACGCGCGTCCGCGCGGCCTACCAGAACCAGTTCGGTCTTGGCCAACGTACACTGCTCGACCTGCTGGACAGCGAAAACGAGCTGTATAACGCCAACCGCCGCTACACCGAGGTCCGCTATACCGAGGAATACTCGATGTATCGGGTACTGGCCAACATGGGCGTGCTCTTGCCAAAAGCCAAGACCGTTCTGCCGATCGAAGCCGTTGCCAAGACCGACGTGAAAAGCGAGGCCCACTTGCCGGACATGCGTTGACGGCCCGCATTTGAACCAAGGCGCTGTGGATGCGGGCAAAGCCCACGAACCTGCGCAGCCGCGAACCTACGCACCTAGGTTCGCGGGCTGACGCCCGCACCTACAGCATTCGGTTCAAACCAGGGTAGGGTCGATCACCAGCACCACTTTACCGGTGACTTTGTTCGACGCCAGTTCGGCGAACGCCTCTTCGGCGTCCTGGATCGGGAAGGTCATGGCAACTTGCGGGTTCAGCCGCCCTTCGGCGAACAACGGCAGCACCTGCTGCCCCACTTCCCTTAGAAGTTCAGCCTTGAAGGCATCGTCCCGGCTGCGCAGCGTCGAACCGATCAGTTGAATACGCTTACCCAGCAGGGCCCCAAGGTCGATCTGCGCCTGGCGCCCACCCATTAGCCCGATCAGCACCCAACGGGCGTCCTGGGCAGCTACTTGCAGGTTAAGGTCGGCATAGCCTCCACCTACAGGGTCGAGAATCACATCGAAGGGCCCCAGGTCCTTGAGCGCTTCGAGGCCTTCGCCACGCAACACACCGCCTTGGGCACCGAGCTGCTCACAATAGGCCAGCCGCTCTGCCGACCCTACGGTCACCCATACCGGGTTGCCGAAAGCCTTGCACAGCTGGATGGCGGCTGAGCCGATGCCGCTGGCACCCGCATGCAGCAAGACCTTTTGCCCAGGTTGCAGCGCTGCCAACTGGAACAGGTTGAGCCACACCGTGGCATACACTTCCAGAATGCCAGCGGCCTGCACCAGGCTCAGGCCCTCGGGGACCGGCAGCACGTGGCGGGCATCGACCACCACTTCTTCGGCCATCCCCCCGCCCGCCAGTAACGTACACACGCGATCCCCTACGTTCCAGGCCACGCCGGCGCCGACTTCGCTGATCACCCCAGCGCACTCCAGGCCCAGCGCTTCGCTGGCGCCGGCTGGCGGTGGGTAATGACCGGCGCGCTGCAACAGGTCGGCGCGATTGAGCCCAGCGGCGGCCACGCGTATGCGCACCTGCCCTACATCACACGCAGGTGCCGGATACTCGGCCCATTCCACATGCCCTTCCATGCCTTGCAATGCCTTCACGCTGCCTCCATAGTTGACTCAGACTGAGCCCCGCGCATGGCGCGGGGTTTTTTGCATAATGTGACCAAGTGACAGGCCGCTGCATGAACAGGATTTAATGTAGCGACACTGGAACCGGTCCATTCACAGACGGCCTAATATGCGTGATCAATTGTCCCCTCGTCGAATAAGCATGAAGCAACTATTCCCCGGTACCGCCCTGGCGTTAGGCATCAGCCTCAGCCTGCTGTCAGCCCCAGGCTTCGCGGCCAATAGCTGGAACAAGCTTCAGCCCGACCGTGACGAGGTGATCGCCAGCCTCAATGTCGTGGAATTGCTCAAGCGCCACCACTACAGCAAACCCCCACTGAACGATGCCCGCTCGGCCATCATCTACGACAGCTATATCAAGCTGCTGGATCCGTCGCGCAGCTACTTTCTCGCCAGCGACATCGCCGAATTCGACAAGTGGAAAACCCAGTTCGACGACTTCCTCAAAAGCGGCAACCTCGACCCCGGTTTCACCATCTACAAACGCTACCTCGATCGCGTGAAGTCCCGCCTGGACTACGCGCTGGACCTGCTCGACGATGGCGTGGACAAGCTCGACTTCTCCACTGACGAAACCCTGGAAGTGGACCGCAAGGACGCAGACTGGCTGGCCAGTGAGAAAGACCTCGACGACTTGTGGCACAAGCGTTTGAAGGACGAAGTGCTGCGCATGAAGCTGGCTGGCAAGGATTCCAAGCAGATTCAGGACACCCTGACCAAGCGTTACAAGAATCAGCTGGCACGGCTCGACCAGACCCGCGCCGAAGATATCTTCCAGGCGTATATCAATACCTTCGCCCAATCGTATGACCCGCACACCAATTACTTGTCGCCGGACAACGCGGAAAACTTCGATATCAACATGAGCCTGTCGCTCGAAGGTATTGGCGCAGTGCTGCAAAGCGACAACGATCAAGTGAAGATCGTGCGGCTGGTACCTGCCGGCCCTGCGGACAAGACCAAGCAAGTCGCGCCTTCGGACAAGATCATCGGCGTGGCCCAGGGCGACAAGGAAATGGTCGACGTAGTCGGCTGGCGCCTGGATGAAGTGGTCAAGCTGATCCGTGGGCCCAAGGGTTCGGTCGTGCGCCTGGAGGTCATCCCGCACACCAATGCGCCGAACGACCAGAGCAGCAAGATCGTTTCCATCACCCGCGAGGCGGTCAAGCTCGAGGAGCAGGCGGCGAAGAAGTCAGTGCTGCACCTGAACCAGGACGGCCACGACTACAAGCTTGGGGTGATCGAGATCCCTGCGTTCTACCTCGACTTCAAGGCCTTCCGCGCCGGGGACCCAGACTACAAGTCGACGACCAGGGACGTGAAGAAGCTGCTCAGCGAGTTGCAGAAGGAGAAAGTCGACGGCGTGGTCATCGACCTTCGCAACAACGGCGGAGGCTCCCTCCAGGAAGCCACCGAGTTGACCAGCCTGTTCATCGAGAAGGGCCCCACCGTGCTGGTACGTAACAGCGACGGCAAAGTGGACGTGCTCGAGGACGAAAACCCAGGAGCCTTCTACAAGGGGCCACTGGCGTTGCTGGTCAACCGCCTGTCCGCCTCGGCCTCGGAAATTTTCGCCGGAGCCATGCAAGACTACCACCGCGCACTGATCATCGGCGGCCAGACCTTCGGCAAGGGCACGGTGCAGACTATTCAACCGCTCAACCATGGCGAGCTGAAACTGACCCTGGCCAAGTTCTACCGGGTGTCTGGCCAGAGCACGCAGCACCAGGGCGTGCTGCCGGACATCGCCTATCCGTCGATCATCGACACCAAGGAAATCGGCGAGAGCGCGCTGCCTGAAGCCATGCCGTGGGACACCATCAAGCCTGCGGTGAAACCGGAAACCGATCCGTTCAAGCCTTTCCTCGCCCAGCTCAAAACGCTGCACGACAAGCGTACTGAGGGGGACGCGGAGTTCACCTATATCCGCGACCGCCTGGCCCTCAGCCAAAAGCTGGCCGACGAAAAGACCGTGAGCCTCAACGAGGCTCAACGCCGCGCCGAGCACACTTCTATCGAGGCCCAGCAACTGGCCCTGGAAAACGCCCGGCGCAAGGCCAAGGGCCAAGAGCCGCTCAAGGAGCTGAAGAAAGAGGACGAAGATCCATTGGCCGGCGCACCAGACGATACCAAGCCGGAAGACGACGCCTATTTGAGCGAAACGGGGCGGATCCTCATCGACTACTTGCGCCTCAATACCCAAGTGGCCAAGCACTGATGGAGCCCAGGTGATGGCTTTTTAGTCATCATCCTGTCATCGGACTGTCGTGAAATAGAAGGCCAGCCTTTAAGGGCTGGCCTTCTTATTTGTGGCAGCGGGGCAACATGACCATCACCGAACAGCTCGGCGCCTTAGGTGCCATACTGGCCCAGGGCAACGTCCATACCCTGTTCCAGCCAATCGTGTCCTTGGCCCAGCGCCGCCTGTTGGGGTACGAAGCGCTGAGCCGCGGCCCTTCCAACAGCCCCCTGCATTCCCCGCTAAACCTCTTTGCCGTGGCGCGGCAAACCGGTCACCTCAGTGAGCTGGAGATGTTATGCCGGCAGACCGCGTGCCGCGGCTTCAGCCAGCAGCGGCTGCAGGGCAAGCTGTTTCTCAACGTTTCACCAGAGTCCTTGCTGGAGCCGATCCACCCTTCCGGCCTTACCCTGCAGTTGCTACACCGCTATGGCCTATCCCCGGACCAAGTAGTGATCGAGCTGACCGAACAAACCCCTACGGACGACTTTCAGCTGCTGTCACGGGCATTGCATCACTACCGCGCCATGGGCTTCACCATTGCCTTGGATGACCTCGGCGCCGGCTACTCAAGCTTGCGGCTGTGGTCCGAGCTGCGCCCGGACTACGTTAAGATCGACCGGCATTTCATCGAGGGCATCCACCAGGACGCGCTCAAGCGCGAGTTCGTCGGCTCCATCCTGCAGATCGCTCGCCGCTCACAGGCCCAGGTCATCGCCGAAGGCATCGAGCAAGTCGAGGAATTGGCTGTGTTGAGCGAAATGGGCGTGGACCTGGTGCAAGGCTACCTGCTCGCTCGGCCACAGGAGCGGCCACCCCGCGATGCGGGCGGCATGCTGCCCCAAGTGGAAGCGCCACCCACCATCGCCGAAGAAAGCCGAGACCTTCGTAACTTGCTGCTGGAACAGGCTGCGGTAGCCCACGACACCCCTACCGCACGGGTGCTGGAAGCATTCCGCCTGCAGGCCAACCTGAACTCGGTAGCGGTGCTCGATGGCGAACGGCGACCCTGCGGCATCGTGCACCGCCACTCGCTCTCCGAAGCCCTGCTCAAGCCATTCGCCACTGATCTCTTTGCCCGCAAGCCGATCAGCCGGCTGATGAGCGATGACTTCCTGGCGGTGGAGCTGGGACAGTCCTTGCAGCAGGTCAGCCGGTTGCTGACTAGCCGGGCGAGGCAGCGTATCGAGGAGGATTTCATCATTACCGAGGGCGGCACCTACCGCGGCCTGGGCAGGGTGATCGACGTGCTCAAACTGATCACTGAGCTGAAAATCGAACAGGCCCGCTACGCCAACCCGCTGACCCTGTTGCCGGGCAACGTGCCGATCCGCCAATGCCTTGAGCGTGTGCTGGCCCAGGGACGCGAAGTTGCGGTGTGTTACATCGACATCGACAATTTCAAGCCCTTCAATGACCTCTATGGCTACAGCCGCGGCGATGAGGTGCTGCTGTGCCTGGCTCACTGCCTCAGTGAGCGAGTGGACCCCAGCAGGGACTTTCTCGGCCATATCGGCGGCGACGACTTCATGCTGGTATTAGGCTCGGGCGACTGGCGCCCACGAGTGGATCGCCTGGTCGAGGACTTCACCCAGCAATGCCGGCGCTTCTACCGTGCGGAGCACTTAACGGCCGGCTGCTTCACCTCTCACAACCGCCTAGGGCTGCAACAGACGTTCGGCTTGCTCTCGCTGTCGATCGGCGTGGTCCATCTGCAGGGCTCGGAGTGCGCCGGCCTGGATGCCGAACAGCTGGCCGCGCGGGCATCCGAAGCCAAGCACAGCGCCAAAGAGACAGCAGGATCGTGCGTATTCGTCGGGAACTTGTCCAGCGCCTGTGCCTAGCCCGCAAGCTGGCTGGGGTAGCTGTATTCAAACACCCGGACCACCTCGGAGGCATGCCATGAGGCAGCCGCCACGCCATCGACCGGCCCCGAGAAGCGGCCCAGGCGTTCGACGCATTCAAAGAAACCGGTACGGGGCAAGCGGCTGGCGCCCTGGCTGATGACCAACGAGCTTCGCAGGGGCTGTTCGGCGCGGGCATCGAGCATGGCCAGATGCTCGAGGGCGGCGGTAAGGGTTTGCATGGCCGGGCTTGGAAGCTGCAAGCGTTCAAGCAGGGCGCGGTAGGTCAGCAGGTGCCGCTGGCGGCGTGCCAGATCCAGTTCGCTGAGCAGGCCATCCCAGTGTTGCCGGCTAATCTTTACGCTCATCCACGGCCTTCCTTGCCATACCCTGGCCGAGGCATGGCGGGCAAGCGCCCGTGAAACCCATTAGCTTTTGTCATTTGCACCCTCCTTGATGACCCTGCAACCGAACGGGTCGTCGCTGGCAGGCGACTATCTTAACAGCGGAATCCTTTCCATGGCGCCTCCCCGCGCCGTTGCCCGACATACGTTCGCCGCCCTTCAGGGACGGCGCAGGTATTCCCCCTCCAGCGGCACGCTTTGCTCGGGCACACGCTCGACCACGCTCAGCACTTCAGGCGCCTGCCGCGAGCGCCAGGCGCGAAACGCATCCAGCTCGCCCTGAAGCATTTTCATCACCCAGCCGAGTACGGCGATGTCGTCGAGCATCCCCACGCCCAGCAGCCAGTCAGGGATGGCATCGATAGGGCTGACGAAATACAGCAGGCCAGCGACGATCGATAAGACCGCCTTCGGGCTGATTGCACGGTATTCGCCGCGCCAGTAGGCAAGGCAAAGGGCTTGCAGTAGCGCGACATCATCCTTGAGCTGACCAAGGCGTTTGCCGCGCACTTTGCGGGCCACCGCAATGGCCAACGCGGGCAAGCGGCCCCGCGCTATCAGGCGCTCGGCAAGCGGCAGGAATTGGTTGAAGCCGAATGGTGCCTTCATGAAGCCTCCGGGCATTCGTTGAAAAGGATATCCACAATATTTGTGGATAACCATGTGAACAGCAGTGCCAGATCGGGCTGTAAGCCCCAGCACTCTAGGGGGAAGGTCAAATCGGCGTTTTTTCGCTCACTTGCGATGGCCGTATCAGGCCTAAAACCCTCGCACAAGCCCCACCCAAGACTCTGACTTGGCAAGCTATCGAGGGTTCGCCTGGTATTGCCCGGTGTTCATCAGAAACGACAACGCCCCGGCTATGCGGGGCGTTGCACAGTGCAGCAGGCCTTGGCGCTTACTTCTTCTTCGCCGGCGCTTCTGCAGGAGCCTCGTCCGCCGGGGCGGCCTGGTCAGCGTCGTCACCTTCAGGCTGGGCCTTGGCTGGGTCCTTGATGCCGAGCAGCTCGAGATCGAACACCAGCACCGAGTTAGCCGGAATGGTCGGGCTTGGGCTTTGGGCGCCGTACGCCAGGTCGCTCGGAATGAACAACTTGACCTTTTCACCCACGTGCATCAACTGCAGGCCTTCGACCCAACCTGGGATCACGCCGCTGACAGGCAGGTCGATAGGGCTGCCACGCTCGACGGAGCTGTCGAACACCTTGCCGTCGATCAGCTTGCCGGTGTAATGAACGGTCACTACATCGGTCGGCTTGGGCTGCGGGCCATCGGCCTTCTGCACAACCTGATACTGCAGGCCAGAAGCGGTCGTCACCACGCCGTCTTTCTTGGCGTTCTCGTCGAGGAATTTCTTGCCAGCGGCCAGGGATTCCTCGCTCATCTTGGTCATGCGTTCTTCAGCGCGCTTTTGCAAGGCCGCGAAAGCCTCGACCAGCTCGTCATCCTTGAGCTTCTGCTCTTTCTTGCCAACGGCGTCCTCGATGCCGAGGGCTACAGCCTTGGAGTCGAGGTCGTCCATGCCTTCTTGGGCCAGGCTCTTGCCCATGTTCAGGCCGATCCCGTAGGAAGCCTTCTGGGCTGGGGTTTTCAGCTCGACGCTGCTGGTCTGCTTATCGCAACCGGCGAGAACCAAGCCAACCAGGGCGATCGCAGCCGCCAACCGATGCTGTTTCATGCTGTTTCCTTGTGAGGGGCGCCATACGAGGGGCGGTCGAGTTAAGCCGCGAGCTTATCAGGCAGTCCCGACCAATGGCTATGCCATAGGAGGTGGAAAGATCAGATAAGTTCAAGCTACCAAAGGAATTTCAATCTGGCAGGTGAAACTTCGTTTAGCCGCCGGCGGGCATCCGCTCCTCCCCTTGCCGATACTGCGCGGCCACTTCCCGCACCACGTCACACAGCCACTGGCCGGGTAAGGATAAGGGCAAGGCGGCGTTACCGCAGATGCCCACCGAACCACCAGGTTCACGCACGCCCAGGTCCAGTTCGCGCAGCTCGCCCTGGCGGATATCCAGATGTACCGCGTCGCGCGGGGCCACCCAGATGGCATCGCTGCCCTGCACGTACCGGCGGCTGAGGGTGGGCGACAGGGTTTCAAGGCGTTGCGCCGAAGGCGGTATGCCGCACTGCACGAACAAGCTATCCGCATGCTTACGGATTGTCGTTCCCGCCAGGGGCAGCACCACGGGGAACGTGGCAATCCGGCTGACATCCACGGGTATCGGCCCTAGAAGAGGATGATCCGGGCGCACTACCAGTGTCATCGCTTCGCTATACAGGTGCTCGAAGGTCAGCCCTTGGATCTGCGGGTTATCCGCCACACGCCCGATTACCACGTCCAGCTCGCCCACATGCAGTTGGCCCAGCAGGTAGGCCCCAGGCCCGGTGGCCACACTGACCACCAAGGCGCTATGGCGCTGATGCAGCAGGCCGAGCACCTGCGCCATGAACTGGCTCTCCACCGTAGATAAAGCCCCTACCCGCACATGTGGCGGCTCGTGGCTGCTGCCACGCAGGGTGCTGACGCCGTCGCGCAAGGCCTGCACGCAGGGCCCTGCATAGCGCATGAAGCGTACCCCGGCGGCGGTCAGCGCCACGCCACCCTTACTGCGCTCGAACAGCCGAGTTTCGAGGAGGTCTTCGAGCTCCTTGAGCGTCTTGGATATCGCAGGCTGGCTGATCGCCACGGCATCGGCGGCCTTGGCAAAGCTGCCATGGCGGGCGATTTCGAGGAAACACAGCAGGTGGCGGAATTTGATGCGGGTATCGAGGTTCATGGCAGGGATTCTACTGGCCATTCATGGCAAGTTGCGTATTTTTGCCGGCCATAAAAAAAGCGACCCGAAGGTCGCTTTTTCAGTGGCTCGAAACCGTTCAGCTGTTTCGAACCCAAGATGGCGCAGCGGACGGGACTCGAACCCGCGACCCCCGGCGTGACAGGCCGGTATTCTAACCGACTGAACTACCGCTGCGTATCGCTCAGGCTTTCGCCCAATGTGAAACTGACTGACCGAAGCGGGGTTTGCTTCGATCTCAGGCGACGTGTGAACGACACCTGGAGAAAATGGCGCAGCGGACGGGACTCGAACCCGCGACCCCCGGCGTGACAGGCCGGTATTCTAACCGACTGAACTACCGCTGCGCGTCGGTGGACTTTCGTCCGCTCTAGAATCAGAGCACTTCGAAGTGGTGGGTGATGACGGGATCGAACCGCCGACCCTCTGCTTGTAAGGCAGATGCTCTCCCAGCTGAGCTAATCACCCGTGTACTGCGTCGAAGTGGTGCGCATTTTGGACATCGAGCGAATGTAAGTCAATACCCTGCTTGAAGTTTTTTTCAAAAAGCCACGCTGCGGATTATCGATAGATCATCTTGCGGGTCATCCCACCGTCGACGATCAACTCCTGCCCGGTCACGAAGCCCGCATTGGGCGAAAGCAACCAGGACGTAGCTGCGGCAACGTCTTCTACGGTACCAACGCGTCCGCTGGGATGCTGGGCATGATCGGCCTCGCTCAGGGGCTCGGCACGGCGTTGGTGAGGATCGCGAGCATCGATCCAGCCAGGGCTTATTGCATTCACCCGAATTTCCGGCGCCAGGCTGATAGCCAGGGCATGGGTAAGCGATAGCACGCCGCCCTTGCTCGCCGCATAGGCTTCGCTGTCAGGCTCGGACTGATGGGCGCGGGTTGAGCAAATATTGACGATCGCGCCGTTTCGCGCCCGCAGGTAAGGCGCGCAATGCCTGGCCAGCAACATGGTTCCGGTCAGGTTGACGCCGATGACCTGTTGCCAGTGTGCCAGCGGCAGGCTCTCCAGCGGCCCGCTATGCGCAGTGGCAATGGCCGCATTGCACACCAGCGCGTCGAGGCGACCAAACCGCGTCAGCGTGGCCGCTACGCCCGCCGCCACCTGACGGTCATCAGCGACGTCCATGGCTACGAAAGCAGCGCCCTCCCCCAAGGCTTCGGCGACCTGCTGCCCACGCGGCGCATCGACGTCGGCCAATATCACCTTCCAGCCTTCGACCAGCAGCCAGGCGGCAATGCCCAGGCCGATGCCACGCGCACCACCAGTCACCAGGGCCACCCGCGCATCGCGAAAGCCGGTGCTGGCGATTTCCATCGGAATCACAACGCGGCCAGGCCGCGAGCCATGTCTGCCTGCAGGTCAGCGATGTCTTCCAAACCCACCGCCACGCGGATCAGGCTATCGCGGATACCGGCGGCCTCGCGCTCCTGTGGAGACAAGCGGCCATGGGACGTGGTTGCCGGGTGGGTAATGGTGGTTTTGCTGTCGCCCAAGTTGGCCGTGATGGAGACCAGCCGCGTGGCGTCGATGAAGGCCCAGGCGCCAGCCTTGCCGCCCTTGACTTCGAAACTCACCACACCGCCGAAGCCGCCGCGCATCTGGCGTTTGGCCAGTTCATGCTGCGGGTGGCTCGACAGGCCGGCATAGTGCACTTTCTCGATGCCGGCCTGGTTTTCCAACCACTCCGCCAGCGCTTGGGCGTTAGCACAATGAGCGCGCATCCGCAGGCTCAGCGTTTCCAGCCCCTTGAGGAACACCCAGGCGTTGAAGGGGCTGAGGGAAGCACCAGCGGTGCGTACCACGCCGACCATCTCTTTCATGTGCTCGGCACGCCCGGCTACGACCCCGCCCATGCAACGGCCCTGGCCGTCGATGAACTTGGTTGCCGAGTGCACCACGATGTCTGCACCGAGCTTGAGCGGTTGCTGAAGCGCTGGCGTACTGAAGCAATTGTCGACGACCAGCAAGGTTCCCTTGGCGTGGGCGATCTCCGCCAAGGCGGCGATGTCGACCAGTTCAGCCAGTGGGTTGGAGGGCGATTCCACGAACAGCAGTTTGGTGTTGGGCTTGATCGCGCGCTCCCATCCAGCCAGGTCGACCAGCGGAACGTAGTCCACTTCGATGCCGAAGCGCTTGAAGTACTTGTCGAACAGGCTAATGGTCGAGCCGAACACGCTCTGCGAAATCAACACATGATCGCCAGCACTGCAAAGGCCCATGGCCACGGCGGTGATCGCCGCCATGCCGGTGGCAAAGCCCACTGCCTGCTCGGCCCCTTCCAGGGCTGCGATGCGCTCCTCGAAGGCGCGCACGGTAGGGTTGGTGTAGCGCGAGTACACGTTCCCTGGCACTTCTCCGGCAAAACGGGCAGCGGCATCCGCGGCGGTGCGAAACACGTAGCTGGAGGTGAAGAACAGCGCATCGCTGTGCTCCCCCTCCGGCGACCGGTGCTGGCCGGCACGCACGGCCAGGGTGTCGAAGCTTGTGCCCTCGAGATCACTGTCGAGGCGCCCTGCATCCCATTCCCGGCTCATGGCCTGCTCCTTCAGTTGTTGTAAAGGTCGATGATTGCGCTCACAGCCTGGGTTTTCACCTTGGCCAGATCGTTGCGGGCGGTGTCGATCTTGCTCAAGTAGGCCTCGTCCACATCGCCGGTAACATAGTTGCCATCGAAAACCGCGCAATCGAAGTGGTCGATCTTCACCTTGCCTCCGCCAACCGCGTCGATCAGGTCGGGAAGATCTTGATAGATCAGCCAATCGGCACCGATCAGGTCTGCTACTTCCTGAGTGCTGCGGTTATGGGCGATGAGTTCATGCGCACTTGGCATATCGATGCCGTATACGTTCGGATAGCGCACGGCAGGTGCTGCGGAGCAGAAGTACACCTTCTTGGCGCCCGCCTCGCGAGCCATCTGGATGATCTGCTTGCAGGTGGTGCCGCGCACGATCGAGTCATCCACCAGCATCACGTTCTTGCCACGGAATTCCAGCTCGATGGCGTTGAGCTTCTGGCGTACCGATTTCTTCCGGGCCGCCTGCCCCGGCATGATGAAGGTGCGGCCGATGTAGCGGTTCTTGACGAAGCCCTCGCGGAACTTCACTCCAAGCTGGTTGGCCAGTTCCAGCGCGGAGGTGCGGCTGGTATCGGGAATTGGAATGACCACGTCGATGTCGTGTTCCGGGCGCTCACGGAGGATTTTTTCCGCGAGCTTTTCGCCCATGCGCAGGCGCGCCTTGTACACGGAAATACCGTCGATGATCGAATCCGGACGAGCCAGGTACACGTGCTCGAAGATGCAGGGTGCGTAATGCGGGTTCGGCGCGCACTGGCGGGTATGCAGCTTGCCGTCTTCGGTGATGTAGACCGCTTCGCCCGGCGCCAGGTCGCGGATCAGGGTGAAGCCGAGGACATCCAGCGCCACGCTCTCCGAGGCGATCATGTACTCGACGCCTTCATCGGTATGGCGCTGACCGAACACGATCGGGCGGATCGCATTGGGGTCGCGGAAGCCGACGATGCCGTAGCCGGTGATCATCGCCACCACCGCATAGCCACCACGGCAGCGCTTGTGCGTGTCCTTCACCGCAGCGAACACGTCTTCCTCGGTCGGCTGCAGCTTGCCGCGCACGGCCAGCTCATGAGCGAACACGTTGAGCAGCACTTCGGAGTCCGAACTGGTATTGACGTGGCGCAGGTCCGACTCGTAGATCTCCTTGGCCAACTGCTCGACGTTGGTGAGGTTGCCGTTGTGGGCCAGGGTGATCCCGTAGGGGGAGTTGACGTAGAACGGCTGCGCCTCGGCCGAGGTCGAGCTGCCAGCGGTGGGATAGCGCACGTGGCCTATGCCCATGTGCCCGACCAGCCGCTGCATGTGCCGCTGCTGGAAGACGTCACGGACCAGCCCGTTGTCTTTGCGCAGGAATAACCGGCCGTCATGGCTGGTCACAATACCGGCAGCGTCCTGGCCGCGATGCTGCAAGACGGTTAACGCGTCATACAGCGCCTGATTGACGTTCGACTTACCGACGATACCGACGATGCCACACATGCGACACAACCCCTACTGAGTGAACCTGAAAGGACCCTTGCTCATGGCCTCTGCGGCGTAGGCAAGAGATGCTCCTTGAATGGAATCTCGACCGGCGAAGTTATCCCGGCCGCCAGCCACTGACTGCTCATCCCCAAAATGAGGTTCTTCGACCAGTCCGCAACAAGAAGAAAACGCGGTAGCAACTGAGACTGCTGCCACCAGGGATCCTGCTGAACCGGCCCCAGGCTAAGCAGCCCTGCGCCGATCACTACCAATAACCCACCCCGTGCAGCACCGAAGACCATCCCCAGAAAACGGTCGGTACCTGACAAACCCGTCACCCGGATCAGCTCACCGATGAGGAAGTTGACCATCGCGCCCACCAGCAGCGTGGCCACGAAAAGAATGGCGCAGCTGGCGATGACCCGCGCCGAAGGCGTTTGAATATAGCTCTCGAGGTACTGGGCCAGGCCGCCACCGAACATCCAGGCCACGGCGCCGGCGACTATCCAGGTGAGCAGCGACAGGGCTTCCTTGACGAAACCACGTTTCAAGCTGATCAACGCAGAGATGGCGACGATGGCAACGATCGCCCAGTCAACCCAGGTAAATGCCACTTTTCGGCCTGCACACGGATAAGGCCGCGCATTTTAGCAGAGAGCAGTGTTGCGGTTAAGCAGGGATTATCGGATCGGTACCATTAGCGATTGCAATGGAACCCTTGCGGCCGGGAGCGCTTCAGGCGCGCTCCGGTTCGAAACGCACCACGAAGCCCTTCAGGTTTTGCTGACGGTTGATCACGTCTCGCAGCCGCTCGGCTTCAGCCCGATCGATCAAGGGGCCCACGAATACCCGATTCTTCCCTTCAGCGGAGCGGACATAGGCGTTGTAGCCCTGGCTGCGGAGGGTCTTCTGCAGGCTGTCGGCACTGGCGCGGCTGGAGAGGCTGGCGAGCTGTACCGACCAACTCACAGGCACGCCGTTGCCGTCGAGTTTATTACCGGGATCGGCCTTAGCCTGAGCAGGAGCCGGCTGCGCTGCCTGGGCAGGTGCCGCAGGTTGTGGCACAGGCTTCGCCTGAGCAGGTGCGGGGGCAGTGACCGTGGGCGCAGGAGCGATCGGCATGCTCGGCGCCTGTGCCTGGGCAGGGGCGTGAGCCGTTACCTGGGCCGGCGGACGGGGCTCCTCCACAGGCGCGGGGGCATCAGGCACTGGGGCTGGCTCGACCTTTACCTCCGGCACAACCGGTGCCGTGGGCGCAGACGGCGCGTTGACCCGTACTTCACGGAGCTCGTCCGGCCGGCTGAACAACATGGGCAGGAACACCACCGCCAGCGCGATCAGCACCAGGGCACCTACCATGCGTTGCTTGAAGACGTTATCCAGCAGAGCCATCCGCGGCTACCTCCAGGCCGTGCCGCTCCAGCCAGAGCAAGGCATCGGCGACACAAAAGAAAGATCCGAACACCAGTAGTTCATCCTCGGCCGAAGCCAGTTCGCACTGATGCTCCAGCGCTGCCTCGACACTGCCATGTGACGTTGCCGTTGCGCCAAGGTTCGCCAGTGCCGCTTGCAATTGAGCGGCGGAGCGGCTGCGCGGGGATGGCAAGGTCGCGACTGCCCAGCCCGCCACGCTAGCCAACAGGGGTTCGATAACCCCAGCGAGGTCCTTGTCGGCGAGCAACCCGAACACTGCCCGACGCACATTGGGCTGCGCCATGGCCGGCAGGCGCCCGCGCAAGTATTCGGCGGCGTGAGGGTTATGAGCCACATCAAGGAGCATCCACAGTGGCTTGCCCCGCCACTGTAACCGGCGCCGATCGAGCCGACCGGTGAGCCGGGTTCGCTGCAGGGCGTCAGCGATCGAGGCCGGCTGCCAGGGTAGCCCGAGCAAGGCGAACGCCTGCAACGCCAGCGCGGCGTTTTCCATCGGCAGGTCGAGCAGCTTCAGCCCTTCCAGGGTAAGCACTTGACCATCGCTGGATACACCGTGCCAATCCCAGTGATTCACGCGCACGCTCAGGTCGAACGCCTGGCCACGAATAAGCAATGGCGAACCATGCCCCTGTGCGGCTTCAAGCAATGGCGCAGGCGGTTCGGGGTCACCGCATACTGCGGGGCGCCCTGGGCGCAAGATGCCTGCTTTTTCGAATGCTACCGATTCGCGGGTATCACCCAGCCAGTCGGCGTGATCGACGCCGATGCTGGTAATCAACGCCAAGTCGGCGTCAATCAAGTTGACAGTGTCGAGGCGGCCGCCGAGACCGACCTCCAGGACCACTGCATCCAATCCTGCCCTGGCAAACAACCAGAAGGCTGCCAGGGTACCCATTTCAAAATACGTCAGCGAAATTTCGCCGCGCACCGCCTCGACGGCCTCGAACGCGGCGCACAGCTGGGCGTCAGTGGCCTCGATACCATCCACACGAACGCGCTCGTTGTAGCGCAGGAGATGTGGCGAGCTGTATACGCCAACTCGCAAACCCCGCGACGCAAGCAGGCTGGCAAGGAAGGCACAGGTCGAGCCCTTGCCGTTGGTCCCGGTTACCGTAACAACCTTGGGTGCCAGCGGCCCCAGGCGCAACCGAGCGAGCACTTCTCGCGAACGCTCAAGGCCCATGTCAATGGCAACAGGATGTAACTGCTCGAGGTAAGCCAGCCACTCGCTAAGGGTGCGAGGCTTCATACCGTTACGGGCGCAACCGCGGGCACCGGTTCAGCTTCGTTCGACTGCAGGGAAATGGCCGCTTGGCCAGGCGTTGCGAGGTTCATCATCTGGGCCAAGAGGCGTGCCAGGCGGGGGCGCAACTCCTGACGATGGATGATCAGGTCGATTGCGCCATGCTCAAGCAGGAATTCACTGCGCTGGAAGCCTTCAGGCAGCTTCTCGCGCACGGTTTGCTCGATCACCCGTGGGCCGGCAAAACCGATCAGCGCCTTGGGCTCGCCCACGATAACGTCTCCAAGCATCGCCAGGCTGGCTGACACACCGCCGTAAACGGGATCGGTCAGTACCGAGATGAAGGGGATGCCCTCCTCGCGCAGGCGGGCCAGCACCGCGGAAGTCTTGGCCATCTGCATAAGGGAAATCAGCGCCTCTTGCATGCGCGCGCCACCGGAGGCCGAGAAGCACACCATTGGGCAACGATTTTCCAAGGCATGGTTCGCCGCGCGGACGAAGCGTTCGCCAACGATGGCGCCCATCGAGCCACCCATGAAGCTGAATTCGAAGGCACTGGCCACGATAGGCATACCCATGAGCGTGCCGCTCATGGAAATCAGCGCGTCTTTCTCGCCCGTCTGTTTCTGGGCAGCAGTCAGGCGATCCTTGTATTTCTTTCCGTCCCGAAATTTCAGACGGTCCACCGGCTCCAGGTCAGCGCCCAGCTCCTCGCGACCTTCGGCGTCAAGGAAGATGTCCAGGCGTGCACGGGCACCGATGCGCATGTGATGGTTGCACTTGGGGCAAACGTCGAGGGTCTTCTCCAGCTCGGGCCGATACAAGACTGCCTCGCAGTTCGGGCACTTGTGCCACAGCCCCTCGGGAACCGAACTCTTCTTCACTTCGGAACGCATGATCGAAGGGATCAGTTTGTCTACCAACCAGTTGCTCATGCTTGTCTCTCCAGTAACTGGGCGAACCCTGCGCGGGCCGGGCCGGGCGTCAGAGGCCGCCACGGCATTTAAACCAGGGGGAGCGCGGGACGCTTCACCCTCTCGAAAATGCTGATGCGCGCCTGGGACCGTCCACGGCGGCTTCAAGCCAACCGAGGCACCACAGGCGCGCTGAAGAAGTTGGACGGCCATTGCATCGCTACCGTCACATTGCCACATAACGGCCCGGTCAATTGGTGCGACGCACCGCTTCGACGAAGGCTTTCACCCGAAGACTGCTCTTGATGCCTTTGCTTTGCTCGACGCCGCCACTCACATCGACCCCATAGGGGCGCACCTTCTCGATGGCAGTAGTAACGTTCTCAGGCGTCAGCCCCCCCGCCAGGATGATTGGTTTGGGCAGGTTCGCTGGCACCAGGTTCCAATCGAAGGCCGAACCGGTACCGCCAGGCACACCCTCGACGAACGCATCGAGCAGCAACCCGCGTGCGTCCCGGTATCGTTCGCAAGCCGCGGCAATGTCGTCGCCGGGGCGCACTCGCAGCGCCTTGATGTACGGGCGGGGGTAGCCCGCGCATTGTTCGGGCGTTTCGTCGCCATGGAACTGGAGCAGATCGAGCGACACGGCATCGAGGGTTTCGTTTATCTCGCAGCGGCTGGCATTCACGAACAGGCCAACCACGGTCACGAATGGGGGAAGTGCAGCGACGATTTCTCGCGCCTGGTGGATGCTCACGGCCCGCGGGCTTGGTGGGTAAAACACCAACCCGATGGCGTCCGCCCCGGCGTGGGCGGCGACGAGGGCATCCTCTATGCGGGTAATACCGCAGATCTTGCTGCGAACGGCGGCCATGACGCAACAACCTCCAGCTGTTCGGAAAAAGTTGGGCGATGGTAGCAAATGCCCATGACCCCGTCAGCCCGCAAGACCTTCGAAGCCCGTAAGGAAATGTGGCCCGATGTATCGGGAGGGCAATTCATAAGCATCCGGGTATTCAACATCTACCAGATACAGCCCATAAGGATGCGCCGTCACGCCACCGCTGCGCCGCTCGCGACTCTGAAGCACCTGTTCGGCCCACTCCACGGGCTTATCGCCGGTGCCGATTGCCATCAATACGCCAGCCAGGTTACGCACCATGTGGTGAAGGAACGCATTGGCCCTCACGTCGATCACGATCATTCGGCCGTGCTGGCTGACCCTCAAGTGATGCAGTTGCTTGATCGGGGACTTGGCTTGGCATTGGCTGGCGCGGAAGGCACTGAAATCATGGGTCCCCACCAGCGATGCAGCCGCTGCGGCCATGCGCGTAACGTCCAACGGCCGGTGGTTCCAGGTCACTTCCTCGGCCAGGTGCGCCGGGCGGATCGGGTCGTTATAAATCACGTATCGGTAACGCCGCGCCATCGCCTTGAAGCGGGCATGGAAGTCGGAGGGCATTGGGCGAGCCCAGGTAACGCTGATATCGCGGGGCAACTCGCTATTGGCGCCCATGACCCATGCTCGTTCGGGCCGCGCGACGCGGGTATCGAAATGAACCACTTGGCCGCAGGCATGGACTCCGGCGTCCGTTCGGCCAGCGCACAAGACCGATATGGGACTCGCGGCCACCTTGGACAGGGCCTTCTCCAGGGTTTCCTGCACGCTGCGCACGCCGTCGATCTGACGCTGCCAGCCTTGATAGCGCGAGCCCTTGTATTCCACGCCGAGGGCGATGCGGGCGTAGCCTTCGGCGGCGACTTCATCCGCCGCGCTTTGGTAAATGTCCACAGCCTTTAAACCCATCTTCAGTAAAACGACAACGGCAGCCTGCGCGGCTGCCGTCGGGGAAATGCGACCACTCTCAGCTCAAGGCGGCGAGCATCTTGCGCGCTTCTTTCTGCTGGGCCATGGTCCCCTCCTTGAGCACCTCGTCGAGAATATCGCGGGCGCCATCGGCATCGGCCATCTCGATGTAGGCGCGGGCGAGGTCAAGCTTGGTGGTGACCTCATCCGAGTCAGCCAGGAAATCGAATTCGTCGAGAGCCTCGCCCATGCCATTGGCGCTATGCAGGCTGTTGTTCGCCGACGCTTGGCTCAGGCTACGGGACAGCTGGTCAAGCTGTGAATTGACGTCATGGACATCGGCTGCGAAGCGATCCTGGTCGTCCTGCTGTTCCTCCGACAGCGACAGGTCGAAATCGTCGAGGCGCTCGCGGTCACCGGGCAGCGCGGTGTCGTCGGGCGCTTCCTCTGGGCCCTGCTCCGGGTCCAGCGGATCGAGATCGTCCAAATCATCCACGGGCGACGGAGTAGGTTCGGCTGGTTCCAGGTCGAGATCCAGGTCAGGGTCGGTCGACGCCTGCTCCACGGTGCTTTCTCGCAGCAAGGCTTCGAAATCCAGTTCGTCACGCGGCACCGATCGAGTGGGGGCGGCAGGCGGCGGGGCCGCTGCCGGCTCCTCGGGCGTGGTCTCGATGCCATCCAGGCTCAGGTCGAAATCGGTATCGAATACGTCACCGATAGGCTCGGGCGCATCAGCTTCATCCAGCAGCAGATCTTTGACGTATTGAGCATCCAGCTCGGCAGCCACCGCGGCAGCGCTCAGGCCCGCCGCCAAGCCGGCCATCGCCGGGAAACGCGTCTTGAGTTCATCCACCCGGGCGTGATTCGCCCCACTCGCCATCAAGCGGCGCTCCTGGGCAACGAAACCATCGCGATCGCCTTGATGACCATACACTTCCATCAATTTGAGTCGCAGGTCGCTGCGCTCGGGCTCGGCCTCGATTGCCGCCTCGAGGACGTCGCTGGCGCGGCTATAGCGGCCACGGGCGATGTGTTCCTCGGCTTGGGTGAGGGGATCGTCGGCGGCAGGCGCAACGACCAGCGAAGCCACCGAGGGCAACTCGTCGCGCGGTGCAGGCCGGCTAGGGCGCTCGTAGACCGGCGCCGTGGCTGCCGTGGCGGCGGCTGCGGAGGCGGCGACCATGGCCGGAGCTAGACGGACTGACGGTGCCGCGGTGCCGAGGCCGTCGAAACTCGTCGCTGGAAGATCGAAGTCATCCGCGCGCAGTTCCTGGGCCTCAGACAGCTCCTTTGCCATGCGCAGGTGCCTCTCGGATTCCTGCTGCGCCTTGCGTCGACGTGCCAATAGCCAAGCGGCAAGCAATACCACTGCCACCGCCAGCCCGCCCGCACCGCCCAGCACCCAGGGGTTGGAGGCCTGCTCGCGCTCGTTCGGCAAGGCCTGGACGGCGGGTAGCGAGGCGGCTGGATCATTGCCCGCTTGGGTAGGAGCAGGCGCCGTGGCCGGCGCGGCCTGCCCTTCCGGGGGTGGCGTCAGTTGGGCATTGATCGCTGGCTGTTCACCGCCTGGGGGAGGACCTTCAACCGGCGCGCTTGGCTGAACGGCATTCGGGGCGGCGGCGGTCGGCGCCGCAGCAGCCCCGGCCTCCAGCCGTGCCAGTTGATCACTCTTGAGTTGCAGCAGGCGCTGAGCCTTGTCCAACTGGCTTTGCAGATCCGTCAGTCGGCTTTTCAGCTCGCCATTTTCACGCCGCGCGGTGTCCAGGCTTTCCTGGGTCACCGCCAGTTTGTCAGTGAGGACCTTGTTGTCCCCGGCCAGGCCCTTGGCGCGCTCGTTAGCCGCCTCGCCAGACACCAGGCGCAGATTGTCGCGCTGAGCCGGCGCGGGCGCGGTGCCATTTCCGTTGCGCCGCGTGGCATCGAGCTGTTGCGCGCGCGGGCCCAGCCGACGCCCTTCGCGCCAGGCGGCATTCTGCCGGGCAACCTCGGCCACGGCCTGCGGCTGGGCTAGAGCGGTTGCATCGTTGTTGTCCGGCAGGCGCAACACCTGGCCCGCGCGCAAGCGGTTGATGTTGCTGTCCTGGAACGCTGCCGGGTTCAACGCCTGGATGGCGAGCATGGTCTGCTGAACGGACGCTTCCTGACGGAACCTTGCGGCGATTTCCCACAAGGTGTCGCGGTTGGTCGTGGTGTATTCCTTCGTGCCCGCCGAGCTGGGCGCGGTCACTGGCGGGGTGGCCGCTGGCGCTTGGGCGGTATCGGCCGCTGGTGGCGAGAACTTGGAAGCGTCCACCAGCACACTGTAGTCACGCATCAGCCGGCCGCTAGGATAGATCACCTGCACCAGAAACTTGAGCAGCGGCTCGTTCAGAGGTGCCGACGAGGTGACCTGGATCACGCTGCGCCCCCCGGGATTGATCACCGGCGTGAAACTCAGCTGATTGAGGAAGGCCTGTCGATCCAGCCCGGCGCGGGCGAACTCTTCCGGAGAAGCAAGCCCGGGCACGATCTCCGGAGCCGTGAGCGCCGCGACATCCCGCAGCTCGATCTCCGCCACAAGAGGCTGGTTGGCTGCCGACTTCAACGTCAGCTCACCCAGTTCCAGAGCTTGCGCCAGACCGGATGACAGGGCCGTCGCAGCGGCTATCGCCAATACCAGTTTGCGAACTTGAACCATGGCCAGATCCTTTTGTGCGTGCCGGACTTACAACGTAATTCAAGAAACTTTATACAAAGTGTTCCCAAGTATCTTTTAGGAAAGGCGTTTTATCAACAATTCCGCCGACTGGACGGCATTCAGCGCAGCGCCTTTGCGAACGTTATCCAGGGTCAACCACAGGTTTAACTGGCAGGGATCATCCAACCCAGCTCTTATGCGGCCGATATAGAGCACATCTTGCCCCACCGCGTCCCCGACCGCCGTCGGGTAGTCGTCGTTGCCCGTCCACTCCACGCCAGGCGCCTGCGAAAGCGCGGCGCAGACAGCTTCGATATCGACGGGGCTGCCTGAGCGAACGCTTACGCTGAGGCTATCGCCAAAGAATACCGGCGCTTGGATGCAACTGACGGCCACTTTAAGTAAAGGCAGTTGCAGCAATTCACGCAATTCCAGGTGCGCACGTTTTTCCAGGGCCAGGTGACCAGCGGTATCAGGAGTGCCTACCTGGGCAAGCATATTGAACGCTACTTGGCGGTCGAATACGCGCGGCTCCAGTGGCCGGGCATTGAGCAGCTCGGTGGTTTGCCGGGCAAGCTCGCGGACGGCGTCACGCCCAGCCGCGGACATCGGGAGACAGGCAGTCACCGTAACCTGCTCAAGGTCAAGCAATGACCGAAGGGGGGCCAGCGCCAAGGCGAGCGCGGTGGCGATACTTCCCGGATTGCCTACGCGCAGCGGCGCCTGAAGCAGCTCAAGGCGATCAGGGTTAACCTCTGCCACCACTAGCGGGGCACCCTGCCCCGCTGCCAGATCGATGACCGCGCAACCGGCGGCGCTTGCCTTGCGGGCGAATGCCTCACTTACCACTTCGCCAGCGCAGAAGAACGCGATCCTGACTTGGCTGAAGTCGAACCCTTCGAGGGCCTTGACCCGCAGGTTGCGCCCTCGGAACGGCACAGACTGGGCAACCGAAGCCTCGCTGGCGAGCAGGTGCAGCTGGCCGAGCGGGAAGTCGCGCTCTTCGAGCACCTGCACCAGGGTTTCGCCTACGGTACCGGTGGCGCCAATAACGGCCACATCAAAGGTCACGGACATGCTTGTTCCTGTAGCGAAGAAAACGAAAACGCGGCTGGCCGCGATACGCCCCGATCAATGGGCGTCGCTACCAGCCGCGATGGGCCACAGCCTGTATCAGCGTTCGAGCAGGATACGCAGCATCCGCCGCAGCGGTTCGGCGGCGCCCCACAGAAGTTGATCCCCAACCGTGAAAGCGCCTAGGTATTGAGAACCCATGTTCAGCTTGCGCAGGCGACCTACGGGCACATTGAGGGTACCGGTTACCTGGGTTGGGGTCAGCTCATGGATGCTGGCCTCGCGATGGTTCGGGACCAGTTTCACCCAAGGGTTATGCTGGCTGATCATCCCTTCGATGTCGGCGATCGGCACGTCTTTGTTCAGCTTGATGGTCAGCGCCTGGCTGTGGCAACGCATGGCGCCGATGCGCACGCAGATGCCGTCCACTGGAACAGGGTTCTTGAAGCGGCCGAGAATCTTGTTGGTCTCGGCCTGGCCTTTCCATTCCTCGCGGCTCTGGCCGTTAGGCAATTCTTTGTCGATCCAGGGGATCAGGCTGCCTGCCAGCGGCACGCCGAACTGCTCGGTAGGGAAGCTCTCGCCACGCATGGCGTCGGCCACCTTGCGGTCGATCTCGAGAATGGCGCTGGCGGGGTTGGCCAGCTCATCGGCCACCGCCGCCTGGGTGGCGCCCATCTGACGGATCAGCTCGCGCATGTTCTGGGCCCCAGCGCCGGATGCCGCCTGGTAGGTCATGGCGCTCATCCATTCCACCAGGCCCGCCTCGAACAGGCCACCCAGCCCCATGAGCATGAGGCTGACGGTGCAGTTGCCGCCGATGTAGTTGCGGGTGCCGGCGTCGAGCTGCTGGTCGATGACCTTGCGATTGACCGGGTCGAGCACGATTACCGCGTCGTCCTGCATCCGCAGAGTGGAGGCTGCGTCGATCCAGTAGCCGCGCCAGCCGGCTTCACGCAGCTTGGGGAATACCTCGCTGGTGTAGTCGCCGCCCTGGCAGGTGAGGATGACGTCCAGGCTTTTCAGCTCCTCGATGCTGTACGCATCCTTGAGGGGCGCCACGTCCTTGCCCACGGCAGGACCCTCGCCACCTACATTGGAGGTAGTGAAAAACACCGGTTCGATCAGGTCGAAGTCCTGCTCTTCCAGCATCCGCTGCATGAGCACGGAACCGACCATACCGCGCCAACCGATCAGACCTACACGTTTCATCGCAACTACACCCTTGAAAAAAGTGGGCCGCCGCCTTGCAGACCTTGCGGCGGGCCCGAGAGATTACAGATTTCGCAGGGCCGCGACTACTGCGTCGCCCATTTCCTGCGTACCGACCTTCGTACAGCCCGCTGACCAGATGTCGCCGGTGCGTACGCCTTGGTCCAGGACCTTGCCGACGGCCGTCTCGATGGCCTGCGCCGCTTCGGTCTGGTTGAAGCTGTAACGCAGCATCATGGACACCGAAAGGATGGTCGCCAGTGGGTTGGCGATGCCCTGGCCGGCGATATCCGGCGCCGAACCATGGCACGGTTCGTACATGCCCTTGTTGTTGGCGTCAAGCGACGCCGAGGGCAGCATGCCAATCGAACCGGTAAGCATCGAAGCCTCGTCGGAGAGGATGTCTCCGAACATGTTGTCGGTCACCATCACATCGAACTGCTTGGGTGCACGGACCAGCTGCATCGCAGCGTTATCCACGTACATGTGGCTGAGTTCGACCTCAGGATAATCCTTCGCAAGGTCCTCGACTACCTCTCTCCATAGCTGGCTGGAGGCAAGTACGTTGGCCTTGTCAACGGAGCAAAGCTTCTTGCCACGCACCTGAGCCATCTCGAAGCCGACGCGGGCGATCCGGCGGATCTCGCTTTCGCTGTAAGGCAGCGTGTCGTAAGCCTGCCGTTCGCCATTTTCCAGCTCGCGGGTCCCGCGTGGCGCGCCGAAGTAGATGCCGCCGGTGAGTTCACGAACGATCAGAATGTCCAGCCCAGCGACGACTTCTGGCTTGAGCGAGGACGCATCGGCCAACTGTGGGTAAAGAATGGCCGGCCGCAGGTTGGCGAAAAGCCCCAACTGAGAGCGGATTTTCAGCAAGCCGCGTTCCGGGCGGATGTCACGCTCGATCCTGTCCCACTTCGGCCCGCCCACTGCGCCCAGCAGCACGGCGTCGGCGGCACGCGCGCGGGCCAGGGTTTCATCGGCCAACGGCACGCCATAACGGTCGATGGCGGCGCCGCCGATCACATCTTCAGTCAAGGCCAGGCCCAGCTGGAATCTGTCGTTGGCCAGGTTCAGTACCTTGACCGCCTCGGCCATGATTTCCGGACCAATGCCGTCGCCGGGGAGAATCAGGATCTGCTTGCTCATGCTTACCTCATTAAGTGCGAGCGGCACCCCTAGGGGTGCCGGTGTGTACGTGGCGCGAGTAGGGGTCAGCGGAACAGCCAGGGCTGGCTCGCCTGGTGCCGGGCTTCGAAAGTTCGAATGGCGTCCGCATCCTGCAGGGTCAGGCCGATGTCATCCAAGCCATGCAGCAGGCAGTGCTTGCGAAACTCATCGATCTCGAAACCATAAGCCTTGCCGTCCGGGCGAGTGACGGTCTGAGCCTGCAGATCGATCGCCAACTGGTAGCCTGGCTCCGCTTCGACCTGACCGAACAGCTCGTCGACCTCTGCTGGCTTGAGGATGATTGGCAACAGCCCATTCTTGAAGCTGTTGTTGAAGAAGATGTCGGCAAAGCTCGGCGCGATCACGCAGCGGAAGCCGTATTCATCCAGCGCCCAAGGAGCGTGTTCGCGGCTGGAGCCGCAGCCGAAGTTCTCCCGCGCCAGCAACACGCTAGCGCCCTGATACCGCGGCTGGTTGAGGACGAAGTCCATGTTTAGCGGCCGCTTGGAGTTGTCTTGATAAGGCTCGCCGACATCCAGGTAGCGCCATTCATCGAACAGGTTGGGCCCGAAACCGGTGCGCTTGATCGACTTAAGGAACTGCTTCGGGATGATCTGATCGGTATCGACGTTTGCGCGGTCCAGGGGCGCAGTCAGCCCGGTGTGTTGAGTAAAGGCTTTCATGCTGCGCTCTCCTGGGACAATTCACGAACGTCAATGAAGTGACCGACCACCGCCGCGGCTGCAGCCATGGCCGGGCTCACCAAGTGGGTACGGCCGCCGGCGCCCTGGCGGCCTTCGAAGTTACGGTTGGAAGTGGACGCGCAATGCTCGCCGGACTCCAGGCGATCCGGGTTCATCGCCAGGCACATGGAGCAGCCGGGTTCACGCCATTCGAAGCCCGCCTCGATGAAGATCCGATCCAACCCTTCTTGCTCGGCCTGAGCCTTGACCAGGCCCGAACCCGGCACCACGATCGCCTGCTTCACGCTTTGTGCGACCTTGCGCCCCTTGGCCACTTCGGCCGCGGCGCGCAGGTCTTCGATACGCGAGTTGGTGCACGAGCCGATAAAGATACGATCCAGGCGAATCTCGGTGATCGGCTGGTTAGGGCGCAAACCCATGTATTTGAGAGCACGCTCGATAGAGCCGCGCTTGACCAAGTCTGCCTCTGCAGCCGGATCCGGCACCGTTTGATCCACCGCCAGCACCATCTCGGGCGAGGTGCCCCAGCTGACCTGCGGCTTGATCTGAGCCGCGTCCAACCGCACCACGGTATCGAACTGGGCGTCATCATCGGATTTCAGCGCCCGCCAGGCTTGCACCGCTTTGTCCCAATGCTCGCCTTTGGGCGCAAAGGGCCGACCCTCCACATAAGCGACGGTTTTTTCATCGCAGGCCACCAGGCCAACCCGGGCACCGGCCTCGATGGACATGTTGCAAATGGTCATGCGGCCCTCTACCGAGAGCTCGCGGATCGCGCTGCCGGCGAACTCGATGGCATGTCCATTACCCCCCGCGGTACCGATCTTGCCGATGACCGCCAGCACGATGTCCTTGGCGGTTACGCCGAAGGGCAAGGTGCCTTCCACCAGCACCTGCATGTTCTTCATCTTCTTGGCCACAAGGCACTGGGTCGCGAGCACATGCTCGACTTCCGAGGTGCCGATGCCATGGGCGAGCGCGCCGAAGGCACCGTGGGTAGAGGTGTGCGAGTCGCCGCACACAACCGTCATGCCAGGCAAGGTGGCGCCCTGCTCCGGGCCAATCACATGCACGATGCCCTGGCGCACATCGTTCATCTTGAATTCGGTAATGCCGTATTCATCGCAGTTGTCGTCGAGGGTCTGCACTTGGAGGCGCGAAACCTGGTCTTCGATCGCCTCGATCCCACCCTTGCGTTCTGGGGTAGTGGGCACGTTGTGGTCTGGGGTGGCAACAATGCTGTCGACGCGCCACGGGGCACGCCCCGCCAGGCGCAGCCCTTCGAAAGCCTGGGGCGAGGTCACTTCATGGACGATATGGCGGTCGATGTAGATCAGGGCCGAGCCATCATCGCGCTGTTTGACCAAATGGGAATCCCAGAGCTTGTCATAAAGGGTTTTACCGGCCATCGAATAACTCCTCGTCAGGCGTGACTATCGCGTTGGCATGGCTGCGTTTTTGTCGCTGCTCGAGTAATAGGCCCACGCTTGTAGTGGAAATGCTATGAGGTTAGATTGAATAACTCAAATTCATAATTTTTATCTTCTGGATAACAACAAGGAATCCCACTTCGTGGATCTGGCGAACCTTACTGCTTTCATCAGCGTGGCCGAAACAGGAAGCTTTTCCAATGCAGGCGAGCGCCTCCATCTGACCCAACCGGCTATCAGCAAGCGCATCGCTGGGCTGGAGTCCCAGCTCGATACCCGCCTGTTCGACCGCCTGGGCCGCGAAGTTAGCCTGACCGAAGCGGGCCGCGCCTTGCTGCCGCGCGCCTACCAGATCCTCAATGTGCTGGACGATACGCGTCGTGCATTGAGCAACCTCAACGGGGAAGTCACTGGCCGGTTGACATTGGCTACCAGCCATCACATCGGCCTGCATCGCCTGCCTCCGCTGTTGCGGGCTTTCACCCGGCGCTACCCGAATGTGGCGCTGGACATCCAGTTTCTCGATTCGGAGGTGGCTTACGAGGAAATCCTGCATGGTCGCGCCGAGTTGGCGGTCATCACCCTGGCGCCCGAGCCCTACGGCCTGGTCAAGGCCGTACAGATCTGGGACGACCCGCTGGACCTGGTCGCGGCACCCGAGCATGCCCTCGCGCGTCAACCGCAGGTTTCTCTGGAAGACATCGCCCGACACCCGGCAGTGTTCCCTGGCGGCAACACCTTCACTCACCATATCGTCCAGCACCTGTTCCAAGCCCAAGGGCTGACGCCGAACATCGCCATGAGTACCAACTACCTGGAGACGATCAAGATGATGGTGTCCATCGGGCTGGCGTGGAGCGTGCTGCCACGTACCATGCTCGACGAACAGGTCACCCGCCTGTCGCTCGCGGGCGTTCAGCTGAGTCGCCAGCTAGGCTACATCGTGCATACCGAAAGGACACTCTCCAACGCCGCACGTGCATTTATGGCATTACTGGAAGGGGAAATTGTCTCTTCTTGAATGCCACTGGCGATCGCCCGATCAAGGAAGCCCGGCCTCATGCCCAAGAGCGTTAAAGCACGCGCGCGCCTGCCGCGCATCCAGGCGGTGGACCCCAAGCAAGCGGAAGCGTCATGGGAGAGCGCCTCGCAACTGCTGGCAGCGCTTAACGGTGCTCGGCTCGGTGCCTGGTTCTGGGACATCGAGCGAGGGCTGATCAATTGGTCGCGGGGCACTCAGGCGCTGTTCGGCTTCGATCCTCACGTGCGGCTGGCGGCCGACATCGACTACCTTGACCTTTTGCCTGAAGAAGACCGGGACCGCACGGTGCAGGCCTTCGAGGCCGTGCTACGTGGCGAGCCACGAGACCAGGCCATGCGCCATCGCATTCGTTGGCCGGACGGCAGCCTGCATTGGATCGAGATCAGCGGCAGCCTGATCACCGGCCGCGACGGCCGCCCACACATGGTCGGCGTGGTGCGTGAAATCACTCAGCAGCGGGAGCGCGAGGCGGCGCTGATCGCCTCGGAAAAGCGCTTTGCCGCGCTGTTCCATCTCAGCCCGAACGCCGTACTCCTTACCCGCCGCAGCGATGGCTTGATCTACGAAGTAAACCATCATTTCGAAAAAGTGCTGGGCTGGCCCGCGGCCCAAGTAGTCAACATGACTACCGAGGAACTGGGCCTCTGGGCGGACCCGCCGCAGCGCACGCAACTGATGCTGGCGACCCTCGCCAACAATGGGCCGGTCATCAGCGAAGTGCGCCTGCGCTCGGCCACAGGGCAACTGCTCGAAGGCATCCTTTGCAGCCAGAACATCGAGCTGGACGGCCGCGCGTACCTGCTCAGCACCTTTGTCGACACCAGCGAGCGCATACGCGCCGAGCAACTCCTCAAGGACAGCCAAGAGCGCCTGGACCTTGCCTTGGAGTCGGCACGGCTGGGCACCTGGGACTGGCACATCCCCAGCGGCATGCTCTATGGGTCGGCGCGCGCGGCGCAGCTCCACGGGCTGCCTCCGGCTCCTTTCCACGAAGCCTTCGCGGCTTTTTTCAAGCACATCAACGCGCAGGACCGGCAATTGATGCGGCGGATGTTCCGCCAAGTGCTCAGCGGCGCCGCGGCGCAATATCAGGTCACCTACCGCGTTACCCTGCCACAAGGCGCCACCCGCTTCCTTGAAACACGCGCCCGCCTCTACCGCGATTCCACCGGTGCGCCCATGCGCATGGCCGGCACGCTGCTGGACATCACCGACCAGGTTGAACGCGAACAACGCTTGCAAAACTCCGAGGACAAATTCGTCCGGCTGTTTCAAGCCAGCCCCTACCCGGTATGTGTCAGCGAGCTGCCCAGCGGCCGCTTCGTGGAGGTGAACCCGACCTTCTGCGAGACCTTCGGATGGACCGCCGAGGAAGTGATCGGACGCACCGCCGAGGAGCTTGACCTATGGCCCGATGTGCACCATCGCGAAATGCTCAAGGAAGAATTGAAACGCTACGGCCGGGTGCGTCACCGAGAGGTGATCGGCCGGCGGAAGACCGGCGAGCCATTGATCCTGGAAATCACCCTAGAACCGATCACGCTGGAAAGCACCACCTGCCTGCTGATGACTGCCCGTGACGTGAGCCAGCTGAAGAATGCCCAAGCGCAGATCCAACACCTGGCCTACCACGACCCACTGACCAACCTGCCCAACCGAGCGCTGCTGATGGACCGCATCAGCCACCAGGTCGCCTCGCTCAAGCGCTACAGCCAGCGCGGGGCGCTGCTGTTTCTCGACCTCGATCACTTCAAGCACATCAACGACTCGCTCGGGCATCCGGTCGGCGATACCGTGCTTAAGATCGTTACCGCACGGCTGGAGGCCAGCGTGCGGCTCGAAGATACTGTGGCACGCTTGGGCGGCGATGAGTTCGTAATCCTCATCGGTGGGCTGGAAGGCAGCCGCAGCGAGGTTACCCGAGAGGTACGGCAGCTGGCAGATACCCTTCGCGAACTGTTGGCTGAGCCCATGTCGCTGGACGGGCATCGCCTGAGGGTCACGCCCAGCATCGGCATGGCGCTGATTCCGGACCACGGAACAACACCAGCGGACCTGCTAAAGCGGGCAGATATCGCCCTTTACCGCGCCAAGGATTCGGGCCGCAACACCGCGCAGATGTTTCATAGCGCCATGCAGAAAGCAGCCAGCGAACGGCTGCGCATGGAAAACGACCTGCGCATGGCGCTCGGCCGCGGCGAATTGCAGCTGCATTTCCAGCCGCAGGTAGATGCCCGCGACGACCGTATCATCGGCGCAGAAGTATTGTTGCGCTGGCTGCACCCGCAACTTGGGCAACAATCTCCAGCGCAATTTATCCAGGTACTGGAAGAAAGCGGGATGATCCTGGATGTCGGCAACTGGATTCTCGACGAAGCCTGCGGCGCCTGCGCTCGCCTGCTTCAGGCCGGGTTGATCGACGCCAGTGGGTTCAGCCTGTGCGTCAATATCAGCCCCAGGCAGTTCCGGCAGACCGATTTCGTTGCCCGTATCGAGCGCAGCCTCAGCCACAACCAGCTGCCGTGCAGCCTGCTCAAGCTAGAGATCACCGAGGGCATCGTGATCCAGAACCTGGACGACACCATCAGCAAGATGCGCGCACTGAAGAAGCTCGGCGTGAGCTTTGCCATGGACGACTTCGGGACCGGCTACTCCTCGCTGACCTACCTCAAGCGGCTGCCTGTGGATACCCTGAAGATCGACCAGTCCTTCGTCCGCGACTGCACGCATGATCCCAATGACGCGGAAATCATCCGGGCGATAGTCGCCATGGCGCGCAGCCTTGAGCTGACAGTCATTGCCGAGGGGGTAGAGTTGACGGAGCAGCTGGAGTTTCTGGACGGTTTGGGCTGTCACTACTACCAGGGTTATCTGTACAGCAGGGCTGTGCCGCTGGAGCAATTCCGGGACATGTTGGTGGCGCCGTAGACGCGCCGTGATACGGAGAACAAAAAAAGGGGCGCCCCACCAGGCGCCCCTTTTACTTCTCGCGTCGAGCGATCAATGTTCCAGCACGGGCTGCGCGCCACCGATCGGGATGCGTTTTGGCTTGGCCTCTTCCGGCACCTGGCGCAGCAGGTCGATGTTCAGCAGGCCGTTCTGCAGGCCAGCCGCCTTGACCTCGATATGGTCAGCCAGGCGGAAGGACAGCTTGAAGGCTCGCTGAGCAATGCCTTGATGCAGGTAGGTGATGCTGCTGGCGTCGCCCTCACGGTTTTTGCCGCCGGTGACGGTCAACACACCCTTCTCGACCTGCAGGTCGAGGTCCTGCTCCTGGAAGCCTGCCGCGGCTACGACGATACGGTATTCGTTATCGCCATGTTTCTCGACGTTGTAGGGTGGGTAGGTGCTACCCGACTCGTTACGCAACGCCGACTCGAACAGATCGTTGAAACGATCGAAGCCAACGGAATGACGGAACAGTGGAGCCAAGGAAAATGCAGTGCTCATGACGATCTCCTGAGATTTCAGCGAGTAGTTGATTCCGCGACCCGACTTCGGCATCGCGTAACTAACAGATAGGGGCCCGCTGGCTGCTTTCAAGACCGTTCGTCGGCATTTTTTCTGGCCGCATAACAAGTTTTCGTCGAGGTTTTGGCGGGCGCGCAATGCCCGGCGCGATCAGGCCTCAGCGCAGGCCAGGCCCCTACGCCGTTGGGACGATCAGGCCAGAGCTGCTTCGTTCAGGCCAAGCATGGCGCTGATCCGCGCGCAGTCGGTTTCCTTGCGCAGGGCGGTGAAGAGTTCCACCGCGCCGGGATAGGTCCGCGTGAGCATGGCCACCCACTGCTTGAGCCGGCCCGGGGCGTAGCGCGGGGACAGCTTGGCCGTGGCCTGGCGCCAGAAGTCTTGCAGCAGCGGCAGCAGATCGCCCCAGGTCATCGGCTGCAGCGCCCTCCCCTCGGACGTCGCCGCGATCTGCAGGGCAAGGTCCGGGCATGAAACCAGGCCTCTTCCCAACATGAAATGCCGTGCACCGCTCACCTCTTGGCAGCGGCGCCAGTCTTCGACGGTCCAGATCTCGCCGTTGGCATACACAGGCACCTTGACCGCGTCCTGCACACGGGCAACCCATTCCCAGTGTGCCGGGGGCTTATACCCATCCAGTTTGGTCCGAGCGTGCACCACGAGCCGCTCCGCCCCGCCCTCAGCTAGCGCTCGAGCGCAGTCCAGAGCGCCCGACGGGCTGGCGTAGCCCAGGCGCATCTTGGCGGTGACGGGCACGTGCGCGGGCGTGCTGCGACGCACCTCGCTTACGATGGCGTGGAGCAGTTCGGGCTCGTTAAGCAGCACCGCGCCCCCACGGGACCGGTTCACCGTCTTGGCGGGGCACCCGAAATTCAGGTCGATGACCGGCGCGCCCAACTCGCAGGCCACCGCCGCGCTGTCGCCCAACAGAACCGGGTCTGAACCCAGCAGTTGCACGTGCAAGGGCGTGCCAGCGCGGGTCTGGCTGCCATGCTCCAGCTCCGGCGCCAGCTTGAGGAAGGACGACGGCGGCAATGCCCGGTCAGACACCCGGATGAACTCGGTGACACACCAGTCAATGCCGCCAACACGTGTAAGCACGTCGCGCAGGATGTTGTCGACCAACCCCTCCATTGGCGCCAAGGCTAATTGCATAGTGTTCAGTTCTCAGGTCGTCCAGGCGTCGGGATGGCCGGGCCGTAGCCGTCGATAAACTCGGCGGGCATCCGCTTGGGGCGACCGCTGGAGAGTTCGATGCATACGAAAGTGGTTTGCGCGCGTAGCAGCGTTACACCGTCCCGAGGACGGACCAGCTGGAAGCGGCGGTTCATTTTCAGCCGTTGATCCCAATCGACGATCCAGGTCGCCATGGTCAACTCGTCACTTTCATAGGCGCTAGCCAGGTAGTCTATTTCGTGGCGCAGCACAGCCATGGCGCGATCGAGGCGGCGATATTCGACCAGGTCCAGCCCAAGGTAGCGTGAATGCTGCCAGGCGCAGCGTTCGAGCCAGGTCACATAGACGGCGTTATTGGCGTGCCCAAGCCCGTCTATGTCATCGGCGGCGACACGAAGGTCAAGGGTGAAAGGTGATGGCAGATCCCAGTTCATATGCTCTCCTGCGCTCACCGCATGGCCGGAAAAACAAAAGGCCCATTCAATGATCGAATGAGCCTTGATTCCCGGAGATCGGGGTAAACGTGGCGTCCCCTAGGGGACTCGAACCCCTGTTACCGCCGTGAAAGGGCGGTGTCCTAGGCCACTAGACGAAGGGGACGCAAACCTTCGAGCAGGCCCGCCGCAGCGGACCCTGGCAAATTGGTGGAGCTAGACGGGATCGAACCGTCGACCTCTTGCATGCCATGCAAGCGCTCTCCCAGCTGAGCTATAGCCCCGAATTTAACGCCCTGCGGCGTGTACCGCCGCAGGGCGATACAGGGTGAAGTGGCGTCCCCTAGGGGACTCGAACCCCTGTTACCGCCGTGAAAGGGCGGTGTCCTAGGCCACTAGACGAAGGGGACATACCTTCTTTCCGACCGGCCTGGTAACCGGCCTGCCCTAGGCTTGAAACACCTCGGGCGAGGAATTTGGTGGAGCTAGACGGGATCGAACCGTCGACCTCTTGCATGCCATGCAAGCGCTCTCCCAGCTGAGCTATAGCCCCACAGTGCGGCGCTTTGTTTCAGCACCATGTCGTGGACGGGGCGCATATTAAGACGCCGCCCCTACCCTGTCAAACGAAATTTCAGAAATTTTTAAATAAAATTTCCCGGCATTCAAGGAGTTAGCCCTGCCATCGTTTGCAGCCTGGTGCCAGCTCCCGCCGGACGGAGAATATCGGCAGGAGCGTTCGGGGCCGCAAACCCAGCCCTCAGCCTATATCGGCCAGCAGCTTTTCCCATTCCTTGTTTTCTTTCTTCGACACCCCACCCAGCAGGTCCAGCGCCTGGCGCAAGCGATAACGGGTCAGGTCCGGGCCGAGGATTTCCATGGCATCGAGGACCGACACCGAGCTCGCTTGACCGGTGATCGCCGCGAACATCAGCGGCATCGCATCACGCAGCTTGAAGCCCAAGGCATCGACTACCGCTTGGATGCAGCCGGTGATCCGCTCCTTCTCCCATTGGCGTAGCGCCTCGAGCTTCCACAAGATGAGTTGGATGACCTGGCGCACTTGATCGGCGGCAAGCTTCTTGTGGGCGAACAAGGCTGGATCCGGGCGGACTCCTCCTTCGAAGAAGAAACCGCCCAGCGGCGCAACTTGGCTGAAGGTTTCTACCCTGCCCTGCACCAGCGGGGCGATTTGCATCAGGTAATCGCGGTTGAACGCCCATTGCTGAACTCGGCCGGCGAAGTCCTCGAGCGACAGCTCACGCAACCACTGGCCATTGAGCCAGGAGAGTTTTTCGATGTCGAAGATCGGCCCGCCCAGCGACACGCGCGAAAGGTCGAAGTGCTCTACCATCTCGGCCAGGGAAAACTTTTCGCGCTCGTCTGGCATGGACCAGCCCATGCGCCCCAGATAGTTGAGCATGGCCTCCGGCATGAAGCCCATGCGCTCATAGAAGGTCACCGAGGTGGGATTCTTGCGCTTGGAGAGCTTGGATTTATCCGGGTTACGCAGCAATGGCATGTAACACAGCTTCGGCTGCTCCCAGCCGAAGTACTCATACAGCTTCATCAGCTTGGGCGCCGACGGCAACCACTCTTCGCCGCGCAGCACATGGGTGATTCCCATGAGATGGTCATCCACCACGTTCGCCAGGAAGTAGGTCGGCAGGCCATCGGTCTTGATCAACACCTGCATGTCCATGCGGTCCCACGGAATCTCCACATCGCCACGAAGCATGTCCGGCACCACGCAGATCCCTTCGCCAGGAACCTTCATGCGGATCACATGAGGCTCGCCAGCGGCGAGGCGGCGCTGCACCTCTTCTGCCGAAAGCAGCAGCGCACGGCCGTCGTAGCGCGGGGTTTCGCCGCGGGCCAGCTGCTCGGCGCGCATCTGGTCCAGCTCCTGCGCGGTGCAGAAGCAGGGGAAGGCATGGCCGGCATCCACCAGTTGCTGGGCATAGCCACGGTAGATATCACCGCGCTCGCTTTGCCGATAGGGGCCATGCGGGCCGCCAACGTCCGGGCCCTCGCTCCACTCGATGCCAAGCCAGCGCAAGGCGTCGAAAATCTGCTGTTCGGACTCTCGAGTCGAGCGCAGCTGGTCGGTGTCCTCGATGCGCAAGATGAATTCGCCGCCGTGCTTTTTGGCGAAGCAATAGTTGAACAGGGCGATATAGGCCGTGCCAACGTGGGGGTCGCCAGTAGGCGAAGGCGCGATTCGGGTGCGAACGGTGCTCATGGAGAGTTCTCGGACAGGACAGTACAAAGCGGCGAATGGTAGCAGGGCCGGCATGTCCTGCTCCAGTCATGCGCCCAGAGGCCGCAATCATACCGCCAGCAGGCGCTCCCGCAGCTTGGCAATCTCGTCGCGGGTTTGCGCGGCAGCTTCGAACTCCAGGTCCCGTGCCAGTTGCAGCATCTTCTCTTCCAACTGGCGGATACGCTTGCTGATCTCGCTAGGGCTGCGCAGTTCGGCCTCATAGCGAGCGCTCTCCTCGGCGGCCTTGGCCATGCCCTTGCGCTTTTTGCTCCGCCCCCCAGGAATGTTGGCGCCTTCGAGGATGTCGGCGATATCTCGCACCACACCCTTTGGCACGATGCCATTGGCCTCGTTGAATGCGATCTGCTTCTCTCGCCGCCGCTCGGTTTCGTTGATGGCCCGCTCCATGGAGCCAGTCATGTTGTCTGCATAGAGAATCGCCCGGCCATTGAGGTTACGCGCGGCGCGGCCGATGGTTTGGATCAGCGAGCGCTCCGAGCGCAGGAAGCCCTCTTTGTCGGCGTCGAGGATGGCCACCAGGGCCACTTCAGGCATGTCCAACCCCTCGCGCAGCAGGTTGATGCCTACCAAGACGTCAAAGGTGCCCAGGCGAAGGTCACGGATGATCTCAACACGCTCCACGGTGTCGATGTCCGAGTGCAGGTAGCGCACCCGCACGTCGTGGTCGGCCAGGTAGTCCGTGAGGTCCTCGGACATCCGCTTGGTCAGCGTGGTGACCAATACCCGCTGGTCGAGCGCCACGCGCTTGTGAATTTCCGAGAGCAGGTCATCCACCTGCGTGGACGCCGGGCGGATTTCGATCTGCGGGTCGACCAGGCCGGTCGGCCGTACCACTTGCTCCACTACCCGGCCGGCATGTTCCTGTTCATAGGGCCCCGGCGTGGCAGAGACGAAAATGGTCTGTGGCATGATCGCCTCCCACTCGTCGAAGCGCATCGGCCGGTTGTCCAGGGCGGAGGGCAGGCGGAAGCCGTACTCAACGAGGGTTTCCTTGCGCGAGCGGTCACCCTTGTACATCGCTCCCACTTGCGGAACGCTGACGTGAGACTCGTCGATGACCAGCAAGGCTTCCGGCGGAAGGTAGTCATACAGCGTGGGGGGCGGCGCACCGGCCGGGCGACCGGACAGGTAGCGGGAATAGTTTTCGATGCCGTTGCAATAGCCGAGCTCGAGCATCATTTCCAGGTCGAAGCGGGTGCGTTGCTCCAGCCGTTGCGCTTCCACCAACTTGTTGGCCCCGCGCAGGTACTCCAGCCGCTCCTGCAGTTCCGCCTTGATATTTTCGATGGCGGACACCAAGGTTTCCCGCGGCGTGACGTAGTGAGTCTTGGGGTAGAAGGTGTAGCGCGGCAGGCGCCGGATGACCTCGCCAGTGAGGGGGTCGAAGGATGAAATATTCTCTACTTCATCATCGAACAGCTCGATGCGAATGGCTTCCAGGTCTGATTCAGCAGGGAACACGTCTATCACGTCACCGCGCACGCGGAACGTCGCCCGGGCGAAGTCCATCTCGTTGCGGGTGTACTGCAGCTCGGCCAGGCGCCGCAGCAGTTCGCGCTGGTCGAAGCGGTCCCCGCGGTCCAGGTGCAACACCATGCGCAGGTAGGTTTCCGGGCTGCCCAAGCCGTAAATACATGACACCGTGGTGACGATGATCGCATCTCGCCGCTCTATCAGCGCCTTGGTCGCCGACAGCCGCATCTGTTCGATATGGTCGTTGATCGAAGCATCCTTCTCGATAAAGGTGTCCGACGACGGCACATAGGCTTCCGGCTGGTAGTAGTCGTAATAGGAAACGAAGTATTCCACTGCGTTATTGGGGAAGAACGCCTTGAATTCGCCATACAACTGCGCAGCCAGGGTCTTGTTGGGCGCCAGCACGAGCGTAGGGCGTTTCACCTGGGAAATCACGTTGGCGATGCTGAATGTCTTACCCGAGCCCGTCACGCCTAGGAGCGTCTGGTGCGCGAGCCCGGCGTCGATACCCTCGACCAGTTGCCGGATAGCTTCGGGCTGGTCCCCGGCGGGCCGATACTGGGTGACAAGCTGGAATTCAGACATGGGTATCCTCAATGGCCCAAAGGGCTGTATCCATAAACAGTACTTGGCCGACCCCGGCGCCGTCAAACGCCCTTCGGATAGGCCAACTCCACCACAAGCCGCTCGAAAGCGGAAAGGGTGTAAAAAAAACTGAACAAAGCAGGTACAACTTGTCGCGAAGGCCGCTCAGGCTCTCTATACTCATCGACCGTTGGCGCACCGCATTGGTGCGGACTTTTCATCCCTCCTCCACAGAGCCACGGTCCATAATGAGCCTGTTTTCCGCTGTCGAATTGGCGCCCCGCGATCCTATCCTCGGCCTCAACGAAGCCTTCAACGCCGACCCTCGCGCCTACAAGGTCAACCTGGGTGTAGGCGTTTATTACAACGAAGAAGGCAAGATCCCTTTGATGCGTGCGGTCATTCAGGCCGAACAGGCGCGGGTCGCACAGCAGGCGGCGCGCGGGTATCTGCCGATCGAGGGCATCGCGGCCTATGACAAGGCCGTGCAGGCCCTGCTCTTCGGGGCTGAATCTTCGCTGCTCGCCGATGGACGGGTGGTCACCGTCCAGGCCGTGGGTGGCACCGGCGCCCTGAAGCTTGGGGCGGACTTCATCAAGCGCCTGCGCCCAGACGCCGTAGTCGCCATCAGCGACCCGAGCTGGGAAAACCACCGCGCCCTGTTCGAAACCGCCGGTTTCCCGGTGCGGGACTACCGCTACTATGATGCGACCAGCCATGGGGTAAACCGTTCCGGCTTGCTGGAAGACCTCAACGCCTTGCCAAGCGGCTCGGTGGTTGTGCTACATGCTTGCTGCCATAACCCTACCGGGGTTGACCTGACCCGCGAAGACTGGCAGCAGGTGCTGGACGTAGTGCGCGCCAGGGGCCATATCCCTTTCCTGGATATCGCCTATCAGGGCTTCGGCGACGGCATTGCCGAAGACGCCGAAGCGGTACGGCTATTCGCCGATGCCGGCCTGACCTTCTTTGTCTCCAGCTCGTTCTCCAAGTCGTTCTCGCTGTATGGCGAGCGAGTGGGGGCGCTGTCGATCGTCACCGCCTCCCGCGAGGAAAGCACTCGGGTGCTGTCGCAGGTCAAGCGAGTCATCCGCACTAACTATTCCAACCCGCCGACCCACGGCGCGACCATCGTCGCTACCGTCCTCAACAGCCCTGAACTGCGGGCAATGTGGGAAGCGGAGCTTGCCGAGATGCGCAGTCGTATTCGCGACATGCGCCTGGGCATGGTCGACCGCCTGGCAGCCCTGGGCGCCATGCAGGACTTCAGCTTCATCAAACAACAGCGCGGCATGTTCTCCTACTCGGGCTTGACCACGGCTCAGGTTCATCGGCTGCGGGATGAGTTCGGCATCTATGCGCTCGATACTGGCCGCATCTGCGCCGCGGCGTTGAATCGCGGAAATCTTGAAGCGGTAACCCAAGCTATCATCAAGGTACTGTAAGGCTGCAGCGCGCCAGGGGCAGGCTCTGCCACCCGCCCCTGGGGCGCTACGTAAGCCTTCAACTCGTTGACTTCATTGGTTTTATTCGTAAGATAGGCCCGTCGTTCCGCGATAGCTCAGTCGGTAGAGCAAATGACTGTTAATCATTGGGTCCCTGGTTCGAGTCCAGGTCGCGGAGCCACTTTCCCCTCGCTATCCCTCGCAGCATCCCCTACTGTTTTTCTACCGGCTCCAGGATCAGCGCTACGCATGATTCCGGCACAGTCGCCGGCCAGCACGCACTTCATGAACCACAACCGGAGTTCCCATGACACGTATCGGAATCACCGCACTGTTCGTCCTCGCCTGCCTTGCCGGTAACGCACAAGCGGCCGCGCCTGCCAGCCAGGCGAATAGCGACAAAGGCACCATTCTCGTCGACGGCAAGGGCCAGGCCTTGTACACCTACGACAAGGACATGACCGGCATGTCCATGTGCGGAGGAGCATGTGAGGAAAACTGGCCCGCCTTCGTGGCAGAGGCTGGCGCCATGGCCGAGGGGAAGTGGTCACTGGTCACGCGTGAAGACGGCCGCCAACAATGGGCCTATAACGACAAGCCGTTGTACACCTGGAAGAAAGACGCCAAGCCTGGCGATACGGGTGGCGACGGCAAGGGTGGGGTCTGGCATGTGGCCAAACCCTGACTAGGCTGCCTAGGGCGCCTCGCCCAAGGAGAAGAATTCCCCCGCACTCCACACGCCGAGGCACTGCTGCCCATTGATCTCCCGAGTAACCGCCAGCTCTACCAGCTGGTAAAACACGTTGCGATGGACCAGCGCCTCAAGGTTGTCCCGAACCAGCACATAGGGCGCCGGCTCGCCAGTGCCGGCGTCGGTTTCCACCCGCAGCGGATGCGCGGCGCCAGCGGTAAAGCGGTTCTCGACATTGTCGGTGAAGTGCAGCCGCTGGCGCTCGCCCTCCCCTTCTACCTCGAGCAGCACTGCCACAAAGGGGGCGTCATCGACTGTGATGCCGACCTTTTCCACTGGCGTGACCAAAAACCATGCATCGCCATCACGGCGCAAGATGGTGGAGAACAGCCGCACCATGGGCTTACGGCCAATAGGCGTACCAAGGTAATACCAAGTGCCGTCGCGAGCGATGCGCATATCGATGTCCCCGCAAAACGCAGGGTTCCACAGGTGTACCGGAGGTAAACCCTGGGCTTTGGGGATCTGCCCTAGCAAATCATTGGCTGTTGGGCCGCTCATGGCCAACTCCTTACTGACTCATACCTAGAAGGCGCTGAGCGTAGTCTTCGAAGGGCGGCCCAAGCAAATCCTCAGGCTTCTTGTCATGGAAAGTCAGCAGGCCCCCACGGCTACGAATGGTCGCGGTGTCGATCAAGTAGCGGGTGCTGGTTTCAATCAGCATCATCTGCACCACGCCACTGTCGATGCCCAGGCGGTCAACCGCTTCCTGGTCGGACCACTCGTCAAGGTTACCGATGCGGTCGTCCGCCTTGGCGAAGCGGGTATAGAGCACGTAATGGGCACCCACTCCGCGAGCCTCGCTCAAGGCCTGTTCCAATCCCTCGGGCTGAGCGGCGCGACGCACCATCGGGAAATACTCGACGAAGCCCCGGAACGCCTCTTCGGCCACTACGTTAGGCCGCGGATAGGCGCCCCCCGGCGGAACGAACGCGCCTTGGGCGATATAGATAAAGGAATCTGCCTGAAGCCGGAAATTCGTGGAGCGCCGGGTTTGGCTATGATCGAGCACGCCGGCATCACTGAGCTGATCCCGCGCCACCACACCCATATCGCTCACGCTCATGCAGCCGCCCAGTACTGCCAGCGCCAATATCACCCACAACCTGTGCATCGTTCTCTCCGAAAGCCGCGACGGAAACCCGGCGAATGTTTTCCTCAATGCAGCTTTTGCGCCAATGCACGGCCCGTCTCAATCCTGCGCCGGCAGGGCCTCGGCCGGGAGCGACTGCACATGAAATATGCCGAGCACAAGAATTTGCAGGCGATCGAGCCAGCGATGCGAACGACGTTGAAGCCGTTTGTTGAACACCACTGCTTCGCCGAGGTGTAGCGCGAGCAGGCCAGCCCCCGCCAAGGTGAGCCAGGCGGAAAACGGTTTAGGGAAGGGCGACAGCAGGTTGAGGAGCACCAGCCACCAGAACATCAGTGTCAGGGCTTTGGCGATACCGAGGGCAAGCCGACGTGGGAAGGGCATTACAGGAGCCTCGCGGCTTTTCTAGAAGAATCACACTCTACTAAAAAAGCCGCGGGCAGTCCCTTCAGCGGTTCAGGTGCAGTTCCACCCGGCGGTTCTGGGCACGGCCCTCGGACGTGTCGTTGTCCGCGACCGGCCGGCTTTCCCCGTAGCCTTGGCTACTGAGCTTGGCCTGGGACACGCCATGCTCGACCAGGAAGGTCACCACGCTCGCGGCACGCCGCTCGGACAAGCCTTGGTTATAGCGGTCCGTCCCCATGCTGTCGGTATGACCCTCGACCTTGACGCTTACCACGTCTGCGGCCTTCAGCCGATCGAGCAGCGCCGTCAGTTGACTTTGCGCTTCGGCCGTGAGGTTGGACTTATCGAACTCGAACAGCACGTCGCCCGCATCGCTCAGGGTAATCACTTCTTCCTTGGGCGGCGGCGGCGGAGCCTCTACGGCAGCTGGCGCCGGTGCAGGAACGGCCGGCAGCGGGCATCCATTGTGAGAAACCGGCGTGCGAGGCGGGGTTCCCGGGCAGCGGTCGCGGCGGTCGAATACGCCATCTCCATCCTCATCGCCATCATGCGCGTAACAGATCAGGCCTCCGGCGATAACGCCTGCCACTCCGCCGCCAGCTGCCCATGCGCTGCTTTCGAGCGCCCCGAGCCCTGCCCCTGCCACACCCCCGATTGCACTGCAAATGGGCCAGTTCCCCTGGTTGAGCGGCGCCGTCCCATCACTGCGCGATGCACAACCAGCCAGAACACTACTGACCAGAAGAACGGGCAGCAGCGCCCGCACGATCATTCTCATCGTCGAAACTCCTGTGTCCCCGGCCGATGCCGGTATGAGGATTAAAGCCCAAGGCAGGTCACTCTGCCGCAGTACAGGCAAATTGATTGCGCACTAGGCGTTAAGGTTCCGGACGGCTAGTCTTTGTTTGCAGAAAAGAGGATTCAAGGCATGACCGTTTCGACCCATACCCCCCAACAGGCACTCGCGGCCTTGCTGGACGAGCTGCAGCCATCGCGCCTACTGGTGATAGCTGCCAGCGGATTTCCCGCGCTGGACGCCTTCCTCCAAGCGCATCCCCACGCCACATTGGGGATGGCCGCCCCTGGCCCGTTGCCGGCCGAGCTTGCCGGCCAGCGCTTTGACCTGGCTGTGATCGTGGACTGCCTCGAACACCTTACGCGGCGCGAAGGGCTGGAATTGCTCGGCGGTATTCGCAACTTGAACGCAAGCCGCCTGGCCGTATTGGCGGACCTCGCCGCTAGCCCTTGGAAAGAAACCGACTTCTACGCACTGGCGCTTCAAAAAGCGGCAACGTTCCAGCGCGGTGAGCAGACGCTGGGGTTGTTCACGTACGATCTGCGCGAATACAAGCAGGTACCGGACTGGCTCAATGCGCGATTCTGGGCTAACCCGCAACATTTCGGAAAATATTGGTGGTAAGCAGGATGTTATCGATATGCCCTTGCGGCAGTGGCAGCCTTCTGGATAGCTGCTGCGGCCGGTTTCATCTGGATTACTCTGCACCCGACGCCCAACGGCTGATGCGTTCCCGCTATAGCGCCTATGTGCTAGGGCTGGTGGATTACCTCGTAGCAACCACATTACCTGCGCAGCAGGCCAAGCTCGACCGTGAGGCTATCGCGGCGTGGAGCGCACAGGCGACGTGGCTGGGGCTGGAGGTAGAGCAGGCCGACGTCATCGGCGGCAAACCCGAGCATGCGTTTGTGACGTTCGTCGCCCGCTGGCATGACGAGCAGGGTGAGCACAGCCACCGAGAGCGCTCGGCGTTCGTGCAGCATGGTAGCCGCTGGTATTTCATCGACCCCACCGTCTCGCTCGACAGCGGGCGCAATGATCCCTGCCCTTGCGCAAGCGGGCAAAAGTTCAAGAAGTGCTGTTCTGGCTACTTCACCCGCTCGGCCGCCTAGGGCGCGAGCTTGAGGTGTGAGACGTCTGGCGCGGCAGGTGCCGCGGGGCGGGCGCTAGTGCCTAGGTCAGCGCCCACTGGCGCCAGGCTCAGTTGGCTGAGGTCTAGACGGGGCGCTTGCACTGGCGCGGACTCCACCTGCATCAGGGCGCCCGCTTCGGCAATGTCATAGGCGGGCGCGTCCACATCCACGAACGCTGCCATATAGCGATCCCGCGGGATCACCTGGGCGCGTGGTCCCCGATCCACTGGCGGTGGCGGTGCCAGGTCAATGGCCTCGACGCTTGCCATCGCGCACACTTCGCCCACCGCCCCGGCCCGCTCCAGCGCCTGGCGGAATCGCTCAGCCCCGGCTGCGTCCAGCTGGCTCTTGATCACTAAGCGGCGGCCGGAGAACAGCAATTCTATGCGCTGCGCATCGGCACGGAACAACTGCCCCACCTTGGCCTTTACCGCTTCGCGATCAGTACCCGGCAGGCATTGGCCGCTGAAAGCAATTTCGTACAGTGCCATGCTATGTTCTCCTGCAACTCGGCATAGTAGTTCGTCGATGACCGCCGACCCTTCCGGGTTGGCCACCCCTCACTCAAGGGAGGCGGTAGATGCGATTCGCGCCATGCAAAGCACGGTTCATCACACTTACCCTGTTGTTAGCGCTGGGCGGCTGCTCGACTTGGATCACGGGTAATTATGACGACCCCGAGATTCACCTCAAGCAGGTCGAGGTGGTCAAGGCCAAATTGCTCGAACAGCGCTTCAAGCTTCACTTTTTGATTACCAACCCAAATGCCGGCGACCTACCGATTCGCGGGCTTACCTATAAGGTCAGCCTGGAAGGCCTGGTACTCGCAGAGGGCGAAGACGACAGCTGGTTCAGTGTGGGTGGTCATAGCCAGGCTGTCCATGTGGTCGAGGTGCGGACCAACTTGTGGGAGAACCTCAAGCCGCTGGCAAAAATGCTGCGCCATCCCGCGGGGCCCTTGCACTATCGGCTGGAGGGAGAGCTGCGCACCGGGGTATTATTCGGTCACAACCTTTCCCTGCGGCGAACGGGTGAAATCACTCCCGCAGGCTTGCTTCCGGAGTAGTACAGATGTCGCAGCAACCTCACGTGCACGGCCCAGATTGCAACCACGATCACGACCACACCCACGATCATGGCCATCATGGGCATGTCCATGGCCCGCACTGCAACCATGAACCACAAGAGCCAGTACGCAACGCGCTCAAGGACGTCGGCCGTAACGACCCGTGCCCCTGCGGCAGCAACAAGAAATTCAAGAAGTGCCACGGTGCCTGAGATCGGCGTTCGACCGTTTGTAGCGGCCGGCCGGGCCTCTAGGCTAAGGATCTGCCGATAGGAGGCCGGGGCAAGCCAGCGAACCGGCCCCCGGTTCGCAAGCTTCGCCGGGGCCGGCCCCGCGCTCCTTTACAGGCCTTTACTCGGTTTTGCTTTGCACCGCGCCAGCGGTGTTGTCCAGCAAGCTCTTGGTTGCCGTCTGGATGAAGGCATCAAGCTTGTTACGAAGTGCAGGCACATCCGCTGTTTCAGGAATCACCTCCGCCTTCGGTTCCCGGCCAAGGCTATAGCGATAGAGCTTGGGTTCCATGTCCCGGGATTCGATCAGGATGCGGTCGCCGGTCACGATGGCCACGCTCTGCTCGCTGCCGGACGGCTTGATCACGCCAAAGCCTTGGTCGCCCTGCTGGAGGTTGAGCAGGTCACGGCCCCAGCACTGATGCTGCGTTTCACCGCCCACACGCCCCATGATGGTGGGCACGATGTCGATCTGCGTGCCCACGGTATGGTTCACTGCACCGAACTTCTCCTGGATGCCCGGCGCAATCAACAGCAGGGGCACATTGAAGCGGCTCAGGTCCATCTCGGTCAGTTGCCGCTCGTTACCAAAGCCGTGGTCTCCCACGATCACGAACAGGGTCTGGTTGTAGTACGGCGACTTTTTGGCTTTTTCGAAGAACTGCCCCAGAGCCCAATCCGAGTAGCGCATTGCGGTGAGGTGTTGGTCGAGGTTGCCGCGCCCGGTCACCGGCTCGACTGGCAGGTCCTTGGGAAGCGCATAAGGCGTATGGTTGGAAAGCGACTGCAGCAGTGCGTAGAACGGCTTGCCGGCACCTGCCAGCTTGTCGAGTTCCTCATTGCCGCGGTTGAACATGTCTTGGTCGGACACGCCCCAGGTAGGGTCGGAGAATACTGGATTGACGAAATCGTCACGGCCAATGAACGTCGTCATCCCCTGGTTGCTGAAGAACCCGGACTGGTTGTCCCACGCGAAGTCGCCGTTATAGACATACACATCGTTGTAGTCCCGTGGGCTGAGCATTGCCGGCAAGCCCGAGAGCTTGTGGCTGCCTTCGGGCGTCTGCATCAGGTATTCGAAACCTGGCAGGTTGGGGAAGCAGCCCATGGTGGCGAACATCCCCTGATGAGTGTGCGTGCCGTTGGAGAAGAAGTGATCGAACAGCAGCCCTTCTTTACTCAGCTGGTCGAAATACGGGGTGATGCCCGCGTCGCTCCCGAGGGCGCCAACGGAGTGGCCAGCGAAACTCTCGAGCAGAATGACCACGACGTTGCGGATCGGCAAGGTATTGCCAGCCGGCGGTGTGAACACCCGGCGAACCGCTGCGCTGTCTGTATCGATCAGTTGCTCGTTGGCAGTGACCAGCATGTCGCGGACGGTTCGGGTGGCCTGCGCCTGTGGCAGGGTGGCTTGCCAGATATTGTCGCGATCTTCCGACATCCGGCTTTTGGCAGCAGTGGCCAGGGTCAGGATGCCGTTGAGGCCCAACTGGTTGGCGAAATTCGAATCAGTGGTGTAGGCGTCGCCCCACCGCAGCGGCGGGCCTTGACGCAAGGTGCCCCGGGCAGCGACCACGGCGACGGCCAGAAGGATCACGAACAGTGCGACGCGCCCATACCACGGCGCTATGCGGCCTGCGGCGACGCCCTCTTGGCGGCCGCGCGTTAGCCGGTCGATTCCCTTGAACGCCAGCGTGAGCACCAGGGTGCCCAGGGCCCACGCCAACAGATAGCGCACCACCGGGTAGCCGTACCAGATCATGCTCATGACGGTTTTCGGGTCTTCCTTCACATACTGGAAAACCAAACCGTTCAGCCGCTGGTGGAATTCACGATAGAAGTCCATTTCCAGCAGGCCAGCGAACAGAACCAGGCTCGAAGTTACCGTGAGCCATGCGCGGAAGACGCCCCGGGCGGCGATGGCGCGGGCGCTCACCGTAGCCAGGATCAGCGGGATCAGCAAGTACACGGCCAGCCTGAGGTCGAAGCGCAGGCCGTTGGCGAAGGCTTCGAACAGGGCCGGGCCCGAGGCATCGCCAGCGGATTCCATGTTGTAGGCCAGCAAGGCCGTACGCAGGCCGCTCAGCAGCAGCATCAAGACAAGGCCGCAAAGCAGCGTATACGCAATATGCGATTTAAGAGAGGGCTGCAGTCGGCGCGCCGGTGCGCGTTGCAGGCTCGGGTCCAGGGTGGCCATGTTTCGTCGGGTATCCGTACAGGTTGGCGGTTGAGGGGCAAGACGGGCGCGGATTCTGCAACGGTATCGGTGAAAATTCCGTACAGGTCTGCGCCCGTATCAGCGGTCGCGTAAAGCCGAGCCCTGGGCGCCGGCTCAGTCGTTGCTCGGTTTGTTCACGGCCTGCAGCACGTATTGGGGCAAGGCGAAGGCACCAAGGTGAATCTCCGGGTTGTAGTAACGGGTAACGATGCCACTGCCGGCGAAGCGGGCACGCAGCGTTTCCAGCGAAAGCTTGCGGTATTCCGGCCGGGTCGCGCCCCAGGCGAAGGTCATGGCCCCGCCGATATAGGTGGGCACCGCCGCATGGTAGAAATGCCAGTCGGCAAATAGCCCACGCAGGCGCCCGGCAGTCGTGCGGACCCCCTCGAGCTGCATGAAGGGCGTGCCGTTCTGAGTCACCAGGATGCCGCCGTCGGCTAGGCAACGATGGCACGCCTGATAAAAGTTTTCGGTGAATAAGATTTCACCCGGCCCGATCGGATCGGTGGAGTCTGAAATGATGACGTCGAACTTTTCGTCAGTGGTCGAAACGAAGCGCATGCCGTCGTCGATCACCAGGTTCAGTCGGGAATCTTCGAAGGCGCCACTGGAATGGTTGGGCAGGAACGTCTTGCACATCTCGACCACGGTCCCGTCGATCTCGACCATGGTGATGTGCTCCACACCCGGGTGCTTGGCCACCTCCCGGAGCATGCCGCCATCGCCGCCGCCGATGATCAGTACCCGACGCGCCGCTCCGTGGGCCAGCAAGGGCAGATGGGTAAGCATCTCGTGATAGATGAACTCATCGGCCTCGGTGGTCTGGATCACGCCATCCAGCGCCATTACCCGGCCCATGACCGGGTTCTGGAAAATCACCAGGTGCTGATGCTCGGTCCGCACTTCGTGCAGCAGCTTCTCCATGCGGAAACGCTGGCCATAGCCCTCGTAGAGGGTTTCCTGGTATTCGCTCATGTTCATGCCCCCGGTCACTCGACGGCAGCACGGCCGCCGACATTAGAAAGGGGCGCATTCTACGACGTACCCGGGCGCATGGCGAACCCGGGAACCGGCGGGTCTGTACGAAATGTTTTCAGGGGAAGTATTTCTTACAGCCCCCGGCGGAGGTTGCCGCGCGGGCCGAGGATAGCCCAGATAATCAGCCCCAAGACTGGAACGATCGCGATCAGCAGCACCCATAGCACCTTGATGCCAACCTCTTCCCCGCTCTTGAGCACGTGAAGGATGGCCCAGATATCCAGGGCCAGAACAATAAGGCCGAACAGGCCGTTGAACGTTGCACCCATGATGCGCTCCGGTTGGGATATACCGCCGTTAGGTCATTCCATTGGCCGGCGGTTCCGTCAGGCCTCTGCGTCCCCGGCCTTGAGCGCCTCGAGCGCCGGAACGGCATAGATGAAGGCCTGCTCGCACAGGGCCAGAACCCTCGGCAGATCGTTTCCGTACACCAGCACTGCTTGCAGCTCGGTGTCCAGCAACCGACTGAAGTTGAGGAGCACGTAACCACCGGCCTCCCGGTTCATGCTCGACAGCTGGATCTGTAAGCGATTCGCTGCCGTTAGCGGCTCCACCTTCAGCAATTGCTTCGGCTTGATGTTGAACGGCACATCGGGGCCGAACGAGCTGATGATCTGTTCGAGCAGCTCAGCATAGGAATCAGCCTGGAACAGGACGGTATCGGGGAGGCTCCCCACAACGACCCACTCCCCCAGAGGAATAGGAAAGCTGTCGTCGTAGTTGACGTCCGGGTTGGCGGCCAGGAAGGCCTCCGGGTCCGCATAGGCGGCCGCGGCCTCGGTAGCGACACGGGCGATCTGGTCGTCGGCCATGCACCCGGAACTGATGCAGGTGATGAGGTCGGTCAGCAGGCTTTGCATGAGACGGTCTGTCGGTTACAAGGCGGCCCAGCATACCAGAACCGCCGTAACCCATTTGACGTGCAAGGCCGGGTGGCCGCAGGCGTGCCTTAGTTGCTTGCCAAATCGCCAAGCTGGGCGAGGGTCGCTTGCGCACCCATCGCCCGTGCCGCCCCCAGTGCGTCTATTCCGCCGATGTCCCGGGCATGTAGGTCCGCGCCCTGTTCAAGCAAGTAGGTTACAAAATCCGTGCGATTGAACATCGCCGCCATCATCAGTGCGGTACGGCCGTCCGCCGCGCAACCGTTCACTTGGGCCCCATGGCTTATCAGCAACCGAGCCATGTCCAGATTGCCCTTGAAGGCCGCCCCGGCCAATGGGAGCTGGTTCTTATCGTTAGCGATATTGGCGTCGGCGCCGGCCTTCAACAGCGTTTCAGCCGCCGAGAGATGGCCGTGGTAACTCGCCAGCATCAACAAGGTATCGCCATTCTGGTTGCGCAGGTTTACCGGCAACCCGCGTTCCAGCAACTTCTGCAGGGTATCGGCGTCGCCTGTACGGGCCACATCGAACACCTGCGCGGCGAATTCCGCGGCTTCATCTTCGGTCATGACATGGGGTGCGGTTGACTCGGACATCTCTGCCTCCTGCTTAACGGTTGGCGCAGTGTTCACGAGACCCCAACCGCTGGTCAACAGCGCACGTCTATGAGGAGGGGCAAGGGAATTTATGGGCAAAATGATGTCAAACGTTGTAAGCCCGATCATAAGCCGGATGAACTGTGACGGCGATCACGCAAAATGCATCCTTCCCTCCCCCCTACCTTGCAGTTTGCACGACAGGGGAAATTCCTCAATTCAGCTAAGTGGCTGAAATCAAAGGAATTTACTTTTATGTAAAACTTGGCACATTCGCTGCAACTCTCCTTGCAAAGCCTGCCCATTGGATACGCCAAGGAGTCGCCAGATGGAATTCCTCCAAGAAAAATTCGCTAGCCTGTTCGCTGAGTATGACGTTGTCACCCAGCCCCGCCCCGACGGTGCCGTACTGCTTACCCTGCGTGGCGCCGACGGCAGACAGACTCGCCGCTCCATCTCGTATTCCCAACTCAATACCCCTGAGCAGCTGTCCTGGGTCATCAATGCGATCCGTCGCGATCTGGCTGGTGAAGTCAGCCAACTGCCGGACATCCATCTGCTGCAAAGCCAGAATCGCTTTGCCCTGCCGACCTATCATTCGGCCTGAGCGGTTTTTCGTCGCTGACTCCCCGCAGCCAGGTTTTCGCGGAGGAGCCAACGGCGAATTTATAATGACGAACCTGCTACATCCGCGACGGCTCGATATCGCTGAAACTGACGACCACGGGATGATCCGCAACCAACGCGCCCTCCCGAGCCAGCCCGCAGGTTCTCATCCCAGCGGCTTTTGCCGCATCTAGCTCCGCCGCCACATCAGACAAGAACAGAATATTCTGCGTTGGCAGCCCAATCGCCTGGGCGATGCCGCGATACGCCTCCGGCTCCCGCTTGCCACCGCTGGTGGTATCGAAATATCCCGAAAACAGCCCGGTCAAATCTCCAGCTTCAGAACAGCCAAAAATCAGTTTTTGCGCCTGGATCGAGCCGGAGGAGTACACGTAAAGCCCATAGCCATGTTCGTACCAGCGCTGAAGCGCTTCTACCGCGTCTGGATAAACATGCCCTCTCAGCTCGCCGCTTGCATAACCTTGTTGCCACACCTTGCCTTGCAGAGCCTTGAGGGGGGTGGACTTGCGATCCTCCTGCATCCAGCCGAGCAAAATCTCGAGGATTCGCTCCAGGTTGGCTGCCGGCTCCGCTGCTTCCGCCCGCACGGCAGCCAATTGCACGGCCACTTCGGCATCCCCGTAGCTCGCCCGAATAAACCCGGGCAGCTTGGCCGCGGCATAGGGAAACAGCACGTCGTAGACGAAGCTGACCGCGCTGGTGGTGCCTTCGATGTCAGTGAGTATGGCCTTGATCGGCATGAAAAAGTCCTTGGTTAATCGTCGAGGCGGGGGAAGCGCTGGGCTATGGATTCGCCAGTGAACTGGGCGACCCACCCTTCGGCATTATTGAACAAGCGGATTGCTACAAAGTGTGGATGCTCGCCCATGTCAAACCAATGGGGCGTCCCGGCAGGGACGGAAATAAGGTCGTTCTTTTCACAAAGAACGGCATACACGTATTCACCCAAGTGCAGGGTGAACAGGCCCCGCCCGGCGACGAAAAAGCGAACCTCATCCTCGCCGTGGCGGTGTTCTTCGAGAAACTTTTCACGCAGCGCCGCTTTGTCTGGATGATCGCTGGCCAGGCTCACCACATCCACGGTGATATAGCCGCACTCAGTCATCAACCGGTCGATCTGGTCACGATAAGCATCGATCACCACCTCCGGGCTTGCTCCGGGCTGGATCGGGGCCGATGCCTGCCAGCGCTCGAACCGCACGTTATGCTCGGCCAGCGTGGCGGCGATGTCCTCTATATGGGTGAGCACCTTATTGGGGATATCCGGCGTGCTTTCGTGGTAAACGGTCAGGCAGCTCATCTTGCGGCTCCTCGGTTGAGCGGTTCTCAGCGTACCGCGCGCATCTTTAATTCACATTCGAACAGGAACTCGAACGCCTCGACCTGACGCAGCGTGTCCTGCATCGAGCCGCCCCAGGTGTACAACCCGTGCCCGCGAATCAGGTAGCCCACGCAGTCAGGATGCGCGGCAAGCCAGGGTTGCACGTGGCTAGCCAGGCGGGCAATGTCCTGGTCGTTTTCGAAGATCGGCACAACCACTCGGCTTTCATGGGTGGCGATGCCGCTGAACGCCTTTTGCAGCTCGTAGTCTTCGAAGACCAGTTGCATACCCTCGGTTGCGCGCGACAGCACGGTGGCGTTGACCGAATGGGTATGCAGCACAGCCTTGATGCGCGAATCCCAGCTGTACAGCTGGGTATGCAAAAGGGTTTCAGCCGACGGCCGCTTGCCCGGCTCGAGGCTGTTGCCGGCCATGTCGGTGGCCAGCACGTCCTCTTCGGTCAGCTGGCCCTTGTGCTTGCCCGACACTGTCAGCAGTGCCTCGCTGGCCGACAACCGCGTAGAGTAATTGCTGCTGGTTGCAGGAGACCAGCCGCGGGAATAGAGGAAGCGACCGGCCTCGATAATTTGCCGGGCCAGCGTTGCGCGATCCGGGGTCATACCGGCTCCTTCTTGTTGAAAACTACGATCATAACGGCGGCGGCCAGCGCGGCCACGCTGCCTAAGGCGAAGGTGCCAAACGCCCCCAAAGCCTGCCAGGCGTAGCCTGAATACAGTGCGCCCAATGCGCCACCGACCCCTGCAAGCGCGGCATAAAGCGCCTGCCCTTGCCCTTGGTACCGTAACCCAAAGGTCACTCGTACTTTCTGGATGGCCGCCGCGTGGAAACTGCCAAAGGTTGCGGCGTGCAGCAGCTGCGCCACCAGCAGTACCCACAGCTCCCCAGCCAGCCCGCCGAGCAGCAGCCAGCGCAATGCGGCAAGGATAAAACTCGCGGCGAGAATGGTATCGACCGACCAGCGCCCGAGCAGCCGAGGCATGACCATGAACATCACCACCTCCGCGGCGACCCCTAGGGCCCAGCACAAGCCGATCATTGCGCCGCTGTACCCTAGCTGCGCGAGGTGAATACTGAAGAAGGTGTAATACGGGCCGTGGCTCAGGGTCAACAGCCCCACGCAGAGATAGAAATTCACCACCCCGGGCTGGCGCAAGCGGGCGAGGAATCCATCGCCTGCAAGCGCCTGGGCGATCTCCTCAGCCCCGCGCGCGGGCGCTGGCACCCAGGCACTGGCCAGAAGGATGCCCGCCATGATGATTACCACCGTGTAGGGATACCCGCCCGGCCCGTGCAGCTCGATCCATTTGCCCAGCGCGACCACCGCAGCGATAAAGCCGATGGAGCCCCACAGCCGCACCTGCCCATAACGAGTGGGCTGCTGATGCAAGTGCGCCAGGGTAATCACTTCGAACTGGGGCAATACCGCATGCCAGAAGAACGCATGCAGCCCCATGACCAATGCCAACCAGGCGTAGCTTTTATCCAGGAAGATCAAGGCAAAGCTTGCCAGGGTCGCGGCCGCGCCGAAGCGCACGATGCGCAGCCGCTGGCCGCTGCGGTCGCCTAGCCAACCCCACAGGTGCGGCGCAACGCAACGCATCGCCATGGGAATGGCCACCAGCTCGCCGATCCGAGCCGGTGCGAAGCCCAGGTAGGCGAGGTAAGGCGCGAGGAACGGGGCGGTGGCGCCCAGCAAGGCGAAATAGAAAAAGTAAAAGCCCGATAACCGCCAGTAGGGAGCCGCCACGCCGGTCAGGCCCGGCAGGCGGCAGGGGCCGACGTCATGCCCGCTGGCCCAGCACGGGGGTAGTGACTTGAACGTCCGCGTTCTGCCCGCGATGGCGCAACAGATGGTCCATCAACACGATGGCCATCATTGCCTCGGCGATCGGCGTCGCGCGGATGCCCACGCAGGGGTCGTGACGGCCCTTGGTGATCATGTCCACGGGCTGGCCATGGGCGTCGATCGACTGCCCCGGCGTAGTGATGCTGGACGTGGGCTTGAGTGCCAGGTGGGCAATGATCGGCTGGCCGGAGGAAATGCCACCGAGGATGCCGCCGGCGTTGTTGCCCAAGAACCCGCCCGGGGTCAACGCATCACGATGCTCGCTGCCCCGTTGGGCCACGCTGGCGAAACCTGCGCCTATCTCCACGCCCTTGACCGCGTTGATGCTCATCAGGGCGTGAGCGAGGTCGGCATCCAGGCGGTCGAAGATTGGCTCTCCCAAGCCTGGCATTACTCCATCGGCGACCACGGTGATTTTCGCCCCGACCGAATCCTGATCACGGCGCAGTTGGTCCATGTAGGCTTCGAGTTCAGGGACCTTGGCCGGGTCGGCGCTGAAGAACGCGTTCTGCCCCACGCTATCCCAGCTTACGAAAGGAATCTCGATGGGGCCGAGCTGGCTCATGTAGCCGCGGACCTCGATGCCGCGGGTGGCAAGGTATTTCTTGGCGATTGCCCCTGCCGCCACACGCATGGCTGTCTCCCGTGCCGAACTGCGACCACCCCCACGGTAGTCCCGCACGCCATATTTATGATGGTAGGTGTAGTCCGCATGAGCGGGACGGAAGATGTCCTTGATCGCCGAGTAGTCCTTGGACTTCTGGTCGGTGTTGCGGATCAGCAGGCCGATTGGCGTACCGGTGGTATGCCCCTCGAAAACCCCGGAAAGAATTTCCACCTCGTCCGCCTCCTGCCGCTGCGTAGTGTGGCGGCTGGTGCCGGGTTTGCGGCGATCCAGATCACGCTGCAGGTCGGCAACATCCAACGCAAGACCTGGCGGGCAACCGTCGACGATGGCCAGCAGCCCAGGGCCATGGCTTTCGCCAGCGGTGGTGACGGTGAACAGCTTGCCGAAGGTATTGCCAGACATGCGAGAGGCTCCGCGAGATGAATCTGGATGAAACATGGGGCCGGCCAGTATACGCAGGGTGGCGAGCCAGTTCACCCTTTGCCGAACCTTCGCCGGGCCGCTTCGGTCCAACCCTTCCCCTGTCACGATGGCCCATGATGTCGCGCTTTTTGATCCTGCTTGCCCTGTTTCTAACTTCCCTGGTCCAGGCCGCGCCTAGCACTGCGGCTGCATCCATTTTGCAGCGGCCTATTGACCTCGACACCGGTAGCGGCACTCTGCATGGCAGCCTCTTGCTGCCGCGCGCTAGCCAGCCAGTGCCAGTGGTATTGATTATTTCGGGCTCCGGAGCCACCGACCGCGATGGCAACAATAGCGACGCCGGGCGCACCGATAGCCTGAAAAAGCTCGCCTGGGCGCTGGCGAGAGCAGGGATCGCCAGCGTGCGCTATGACAAACGCGGGGTGGCCAGCGGCCTACCCCTGGCGCCAGATGAGCGTAGCCTCAGCGTTGAACAATACGTCGCGGACGCGGCGGCGTGGGCTCGCTTGCTGAGCCAGGATCCGCGCTTCGGCGCACTGACCCTGCTTGGGCATAGCGAAGGCGCGCTGATCGCCACGCTGGCAGCGCCGCACACCTGCGCGGTGGCAGTGGTGACCCTTGCGGGCAGCGGCCGGCCAATCGACCAGGTGCTGCGAGAGCAACTGCACGAGCGGCTGCCCGCCGACCTCTATGCCCGTAGCGAGCAGTTGCTGGCGGAGTTGAAAGCCGGCCAGCTTGACGACCAGGTGCCGCCGCCTTTGCAGGTGGTGTTCCGCCCCAGCGTGCAGCCTTACTTGATCTCCCTGTTCCGCCAGGATCCGGCGCAGGCGTTTGCTGCCTTGCAGGTGCCGGTGCTGGTAATCCAGGGCGAACACGATATTCAGGTGAGCGTGGCAGACGCCGACGCGCTGACGGCTGCCAACCCGCGCGCCCACAAGGTATTGATCCCGGGTATGAACCATGTCCTGCGTATCGTACCCATGGACCTGAAACAGCAGCTTGCCTCCTACAACAATCCTGGCCTGCCGTTGGCAGCGGGTTTGGCCGAAGCGTTGGCGACCTTCATCAAGGCGAACCCCTGAAGGGTGCTTCAGAATTTGTATCGATCGCCGATACCTTGTGTAGTTAGAGGATCGCCGATATGTCTGAAACCCCTTTGCACGAGGCGCCAGCCGAGGAGGCCGTGGCGGCGCCGGAAGCCGAGCTGCCAAACCTTCCTTGGGCTGAAGTAGCCCCCGAACACTATGAATTGCTGCGCCTGGCCGCCCAACCCAGCGACCGCACAACGGGCCCACGGCCGTTGCGCTTCGTACAGTTCGGTTGGGCCGAGCGGCATGGCGAGCGCTACAGCCTGCTGCGCTTGAACATCGAATTGCCAGGCCAACGCGTACGCAAAGAGCAGAACTGCCTCGACCTGTGGGCCGATCACTTGGAGCAACGGGTGTGGAGTGTACCGGAGACCCTCAGCATCGAGCCCCCTAACCGCGGCCTTGGCCGCTTCCTTCTGGCCCAGGCGGCCAGTTGGGCAACTGCGCGCTGGCCGGCGTATCGAATCGATGGCGTTGAACTGCCCAACCGTGATGCGCTGGTGGAGGATACCCGTCAGCGTCGCGATCACGTGCTGCGTACCCATGGCCTGGATGTGGAATACGCCGACGCTCAGCACCTGAAGGGGCGCTACAAAGATACCCGCGTCAGTGCCCTTCTGCCTTCCTGGAATGCGGAGAAGCTGCAGCGGGTAAACACGCTGGATAGCGCCACCTTGCTGCAACTGGCCGATAAAAGCCTGCAGGAGCTGGAGGTAAAACTGCGCAAGCATGAGGAGCGGATCAACAAATACCGCCGAGAGGATGGGGGCCTGCGCTTTACCATCGGTTGCCTGATCGCCTTTGCGGTGTTCCAGGCGGCGTTGCTGATCTGGATAGCAACGCATCGGTAGGTGCTGGCGGTAGCCGGCGAACCGAACCGTAAATACCTGTTCGCGGGCTTCGCACGCTCCTACCCCCCGTCGGTGAAAATCAGGTAGGCGCTGGCGGTAGCCTGCGAACCGAACCGTGAACACCTGTTCGCGGGCCTCGCACGCTCCTACCCCCGTCGGTGCGAATCAGGTAGGAGCTGGCGACAGCCGGCGAACCGAATCATGAACACCTGTTCGCGGGCTTCGCACGCTCCTACCCCGTCGGTGAAAGTCAGGTAGGAGCTGGCGGTAACCGGCGAACCGAACCGTAAACACCTGTTCGCGGGCTTCGCACGCTCCTACCCCCCGTCGGTGAGAAATCAGGTAGGAGCTGGCGACAGCCTGCGAACCGAACCGTAAACACCTGTTCGCGGGCTTCGCACGCGCCTACCCCCCGTCGGTGAGAATCAGGTAGGAGCTGGCGACAGCCTGCGAACCCTGCGTCCAGTTGGCTGGGGGCCTATACCCGCGAGGCAAACAGCGCCTGGTGTTGCCGGCATTGGGCGGCGGTCAATCCAAACACCCCGTGCCCACCCTGTTCGAACTCGAACCAAGTGAAGTCCACTTCGGGGTAGAGAGCCTCTACATGCACCTGGCTATTGCCCACTTCCACCACCAGCAGCCCCTGTTCGGTGAGATGGTCGGCCGCCTCGGCGAGCATCCGTCGCACCAGGTCCAGGCCGTCGTCGCCGCAGGCCAGGCCCAGCGCGGGCTCGTGATGGTACTCGGCGGGCATGTCCGCGAAGTCTTCGGCATCGACGTAAGGCGGGTTCGAAACGATCAGGTCGAAGCGCTGCCCTGGCAGGCCGGCGAAACCGTCACCCTGCACCGTGAATACCCGGGCTTCCAACTCATGCCGCTCGATGTTCTGGTTGGCCACTTCCAGTGCGTCGAAGGACAGGTCGGCGAGCACTACCTCGGCGGCGGGGAACGCGTCTGCACAGGCGATGCCGATGCAACCCGAACCCGTGCACAGGTCAAGAACCCGTGCCGGGGCGCCATCCAGCCAAGGGGCGAAGCGCTGGCCGATCAGCTCGGCGATGGGGGACCGCGGAATCAGCACCCGCTGATCGACGATAAATGGCAGCCCGCAGAACCATGCCTCACCTAGCAGATAGGCTGCGGGAATGCGCTCTTTGATTCGCCGGCGCAACAGGTGTTGCACGTGGCTCAGTTCGTCGTCCTCCAGCCGGCAATCGAGATAGGCATCGCTGATATCCCAGGGCAGGTGCAAAGCCCCTACCACCAGCTGCCGTGCTTCGTCCCAGGCGTTATCGGTGCCATGGCCGAAATAAAGCCCCTCGGCATGGAAGCGGCTGACCGCCCAACGAATGTGGTCGCGCAGGGTGCGCAGGCGGGTAGTGATCACGGCAAGCTCCTTGAACAAACTGCCCTCGATTCTACCAGCCCCAGGCCCCGGCAGGCGCGACTTCGCATCGCGGTGATTCCCATAACGGCTTGGGCAGTGGAGAATATGGCAAAAGCCCTATCCAAAGGAGCCCCTGATGCCCGATGTCAAGACGATGTTTCAACTCAGCGGTCGCGGCTACCCGCCGTTTACTCTGAGCAATGCCACGCTGATCATTATCGACGCGCAGAAAGAGTACCTGAGCGGGCCTCTGGCGTTGTCCGGCATTGACGAAGCCGTCGACCACATCGCTCTGCTGCTGGACGCCGCGCGCAAGGCCAAGCGGCCCATTGTCCACGTCAAGCACCTGGGCATCCCCGGCGGCCTGTTCGACCCTCAGGGGGAACGCGGCCGGTTTATCGACAAGGCCGCACCGCTCGAAGGCGAACACATCATTGAAAAACGCATGCCCAATGCGTTCAACGACACCGACCTGCATAAACGGCTTCAAGAGCTTGGCCACCTCGACCTGATCGTGTGCGGCTTCATGACTCATTCGAGCGTCAGCACCACCATTCGCGCCGCCAAGGACTACGGTTATCGCTGCACCCTGATCGAAGACGCCTGCGCTACCCGCGACCTGCCTTACAAGGGTGGCGTGCTCAGCGCCGAACAGGTCAAGCAGGTAGGCATGGCGACCATGGCCGATAACTTCGCCGCCGTAACTTCGACCGCTAACGTCATCTAAGCTTCGGCGAGCGCCGTCCGTCGTTCATCACGGCCCCTGCGAGCCGATTACCGCACACCCCGGAACCCGAGCCCGCACAGCGGGTCGAAGGCCCGGTATTCACCTGAGGAACTCCCGATGAAGCTATCCGACGACGGTTTCGACGCTCGCCGGCTTCGCCCTCGCGGTCCAAACCGGTGGCGGATGCGGTTGAGTGCAACCTTCGCGGCGCTGCTAGCGACCTTTGGCATACTGCTGGGCATGGCTGGCGCAGCCAGCCTGCTGGGCCGCCCACCTGCCGTGGAAGGCCTCGACACCAGCACCACGGGGGCGATCATCCAGGTCGTGTTTGGCTTGCTGTTCCTCTATCTGGGCATCATCGTGTGGCGGCGCAGCCGCCGTCGCATGCGGCGTACCCAGGATTTGAACCTGGCGCCGCACCTGATGAAAAAGCACGACTGACTCGCGTAGACTGGCTTCCTGTTTGGAGGCAAATATGCAAGACGACGATTTTTCCCTGTTCCAGGCCCAAGTGCGCGGCGTGAAACCGTTGCGCCATGATCGCGCCGACACCGGCAAGCCGCGAGCAGATCGCGAGCGTTTGCAGGCCCTGCGCCAGGCCGCTACGGTGCGCCAGGATGTAAAGGTAGTCGATGGACTGTCGGACCAATTCGTCATCGACGTAGGCGCCGAAGATGACTTGCACTGGGCCCGGGATGGCGTGCAGGAAAGCCAGATGCGCAAGCTCAAGCTCGGGCAGATTCCCTTCGAGGGCAGCCTGGACCTTCATGGCATGCCGGTGGAGAAAGCCCGGGAAACGCTGTGGGACTTCTTTGCCGAAGCGGCGCGCCTGGAAATCCGCTGCGTCCGCGTCACTCACGGCAAGGCCGCGCGCCTCGATGGCAAGCGACCGATGATCAAAAGTCACGTGAACACCTGGCTGCGCCAGCATGCGCAGGTGCTTGGCTTCACCTCGTGCCAGCCTCGCCATGGTGGCACCGGCGCGGTTTATGTGATGCTGCGCAGGACCATGCTCGAAGGCCGCGACGAATAGCCCGCCTCCCCTTCTCGGGCGGTGCACTTGCGGCGCCCCCTTGCGCGCCTTAACCTACGCGCCTGCTTAAAAACCCCTTACAGGTAAATCCATGTCCCTGGAACAGCAATACAGTGCCATCCTCGGCCAGATCGGCGAGGACATCTCCCGTGAGGGCTTGCTCGATACGCCCAAGCGCGCCGCCAAAGCGATGCAATACCTTTGCCGCGGCTACGAGCAAACCCTCGAAGAGGTGACCAATGGCGCCTTGTTCAGCTCTGATAACAGCGAAATGGTGCTGGTCAAGGATATCGAGCTGTACTCGCTGTGCGAGCATCACATGCTGCCCTTTATTGGCAAGGCTCACGTAGCCTACCTGCCCAACGGCAAGGTGCTTGGGCTGTCGAAGGTCGCACGGATCGTGGATATGTATGCCCGTCGCCTGCAGATCCAGGAAAACCTCAGCCGGCAGATTGCCGATGCGGTGCTTCAGGTGACCGGCGCTGCGGGTGTGGCGGTGGTGGTCGAAGCCAAGCATATGTGCATGATGATGCGCGGCGTTGAGAAGCAGAATTCCACCATGATCACCTCGGTGATGCTGGGTGAGTTTCGTAGTAATGCCGCAACTCGCAGCGAGTTTCTTAGCCTGATCCGCTAAACCCAGACCGGTGTAGGAGCGGGCGACGCCGGCGAAGGCGATTGGCGATTGGCGATTGGCGATTCAGTCATGGCCTGGAGCCCTGTTCATTCGCCAGCTTTGCCGGCTCCTACATGATCTCCACCCTAGATCCACTGTATTGCCGATTGTTTTCACGGCTGTACGGCCCCTCCCCTACGCCCCGGCGTTACCCTTCGTGAACAGACGCAAGGGATTCGCCAGCCATGTTCAGCACCGCCTCTTCCCGCCCTCGCCCTTTGGCAGACACCTCGGCCTCCGCCGTGGTTGCAGGCTTCATCGCGATGATGACCGGCTACACCAGCTCACTGATCCTGATGTACCAGGCTGGCCAGGCGGCAGGCTTGAGTACGGCGCAGATCGCATCGTGGATCTGGGCGCTGTCCATCGGCATGGCGCTGTGCAGCATTGGCCTGTCGTTGCGCTATCGCACCCCGATTACCGTGGCCTGGTCCACCCCCGGCGCGGCGCTGCTGGTCACCAGCCTGGGTGGTGTCAGCTATCCCGAGGCAATCGGTGCCTACCTGACCTGCGCGCTGCTGGTTACCGTCTGCGGCATGACCGGCACATTCGAGCGCCTGGTGCGCAGGCTGCCAGGCGCCCTCGCCGCTGCCTTGTTGGCGGGGATCCTGTTCCGGATCGGCAGCGAGATCTTCCTTGCCGCACAGCACCAGACCTTGCTGGTGCTATGCATGTTCTTCAGCTACTTGGTGTGCAAACGTGCCTCGCCGCGCTACGCAGTACTGGTCGCCTTGTTGGCGGGTGTGACAGCCGCAGCGTGCCTGGGGCTGCTCAACTTCAGCGAAGTGCGATTGCAACTGGCAGTACCGGTGTGGACGCCCCCGGCGTTTTCACTGGCCGCTACGGTCAGCATCGCCATTCCATTGTTCGTGGTGTGCATGACTTCGCAGAATATGCCAGGCATGGCCGTGCTACGCGCCGACGGCTATCAGGTTGCCGCGTCGCCGCTGGTTTCGGTTACCGGGATCGCTTCGTTGCTGCTGGCGCCGTTCGGCTCCCACGGCATTAACCTCGCCGCCATCAGCGCCGCCATCTGCACCGGGCCACAAGCGCATGAAGATCCGCGCAAGCGCTACACCGCGGCGGTATGGTGCGGAATCTTCTATGGGATCGCCGGCACCTTCGGCGCCACGCTGGCCGCGCTCTTCGCGGCCTTTCCCCGGGAGTTGGTGCTATCGATAGCAGCCTTGGCGTTGCTTGGCTCGATCGTCAATGGGCTCACTCAGGCAATGGCAGAACCTGGGGAGCGGGAGGCGGCACTGATTACCTTCATGGTTACTGCCTCAGGGATGACGCTGCTGTCCATAGGGTCGGCGTTCTGGGGAATAGTCGCGGGCGTAAGCACCCTGCTTATTCTCAACTACGGCCGCAAGGCTTGAACGCCCGGGCGCTCAGCCGTTGAGCTCTGCGACGACATCCGCCAGCGCCCGCGCGGGATCCGCCGCCTGGCTGATGGGGCGGCCGATAACCAGGTAATCCGAACCCGCATCCAGTGCCTGGCGCGGGGTCAGGATGCGCCGCTGATCGTCCTGGGCACTGCCAGCCGGGCGAATGCCGGGGGTTACCAGTTTCAGCTGCGGGTAAGCACCCTTGAGCGCTGGCGCTTCAAGGGCAGAGCACACCAGACCGTCCATCCCGGCCTTTTGCGCCAAGCCAGCCAAACGCAGCACCTGCTCCTGTGGATCGACATCCAGGCCAATGCCCGCCAGGTCCTCGCGCTCCATGCTGGTGAGCACGGTCACACCGATCAACAGCGGTTTGTGCCCACCTTTCTGTTCCAGAACCTCCCGGCATGCGCTCATCATTCGCAGGCCGCCTGAGCAATGCACGTTGACCATCCACACCCCCATATCTGCTGCGGCTTTGACGGCCATCGCGGTGGTGTTGGGGATATCGTGGAATTTCAGGTCAAGGAACACTTCGAAGCCACGATCGTTCAGCGCCCCCACGATGCCCGCCGCGCTGCTAGTAAACAGCTCTTTCCCCACCTTGACCCGGCACAAGCGTGGGTCCAGACGGTCAGCCAGCGCCAGGGCGGCTTCGCGAGTGGAGAAATCCAGGGCGACAATGACGGGCGACTGGCAAATGGGCATGGGGGCTCTCGGCGAGGATCGGAAACGGCGCGCATTGTATCGAATTTATCCCCTAGGGGGAGGCCATTTGGGCGGGAGTTCCGACAGCGCTCCGGGCCCTATACTTGAACCAATATAAGGCAGTGTTACTCGAAGCGGTAAAGGAGACTCATATGCCCTGGTACGCGTGGTTAATTCTATTAGTAGCGATCGGCTCAATGGTGGGTGGGCTGATGATGCTCAAGCAGAGCGCACAGAAAGTGCCTTTGACGGAAGAGCAGCTTAAGCGAGTACATGAGCGAAATGCCGAGATGGACGCCAAGGAAGCCAAGGACCGATAGCATCGACGTACGTTAAAACCGCAAAGCGCGGCTTGTGCCCATAGTGATAGAATGTTGAGCAACATTTCATCACTGCCTGGAGGCCCCATGCGATATTCCCAGGATCACAAGGCGCAAACGTACGAACGCATCGTAAAGGAGGCAAGCGCCCGCTTCCGCCGCGATGGTATTGCTGGGACGGGGTTGCAACCACTGATGAAGGCGTTGGGCCTGACGCATGGCGGTTTTTATGCTCACTTCGCTTCCAAGCAGGCCCTCGTTGAAACAGCGCTGCGTGACGCCTCAGCTCAAATGGATCAAGTGACGGCCGATGCAGCCAGATCCGAGGCCCCGGTCGCTACGCTGATCGACCGCTACCTCAGCAAGGCCCACCGTGATCATCCTGAGCAGGGATGCCCCCTGCCGACTATCGCCGCGGAACTTGGCCAACGCGGCGAACCGAGCGACATCGCGGACGGAGCCGTGCTTAGCCGCTTGGAAATGATTGCGCAAAATCTATCGGGGGATGACAGCCAAGCACACGCCAGCGTGATTTTATCCGCCCTTATAGGCGCCTTGGTGCTGTCCCGCAGCGTAAAAGATGCAGCGTTATCAGAGCGCATTCTGGAAGATGCCAAGCGTGTGCTCAAGGCTGGGATCGATCAGCAAGCAGGTTATCCCAAGAAAACGTGAGGGAGCGTGGGAATGTGCTGTGGTTGGAGCGTTGAAACCGATGCCGGGTGCGATCTAACGTATCTAGAGCAAATGTTGGCCAGCTCTTCAGATGTTGTGCACATAGTAGGGGGACGGCTATGTGGATAACCCTTGTACATGTCTCTGCAACCCCCGCCGGCCAAGGGTTTAAAAGTATTGATCATTTTTTAAACATCCGCTGATTGCGCGCCAGCATCGCTGGATCAACACGCCTCATAAGCCCCTGTTTCTCCTCCTAAAAGGTTATCCAGCGAAAACTTGCACGACGCTGTGTATAACCTGGGGGAAGAGAGGGCAACCCCCCGGACTGCGGGAGGTTTGCCAACCTGTACAAAAAATGATCAATAGGTATTTGGGGCCGTTATTCCACCCAGCGACGGAAAATCACACTGGCGTTTACTCCTCCAAAACCAAATCCGTTAGATAGTGCGTACTCTGTGGTCAATGGCTGTGCCGCATGGGGGCCCACTATGCATAGCCGGCCTACCGCCTCGTCCGGGTCGTTATAGTTCAACGTCGGGGGAGCGGACTGCTCCCGCAACGCCAGAACTGTGAAGATTGCCTCTAGCCCTCCAGCTGCACCCAATAAGTGTCCGGTCGCCGATTTGGTAGCCGAAATCGCCAATGCGGGCGCCTCGCCAAACACCGCCCGGATAGCCTGCAGCTCGGCATGGTCGCCGACAGATGTCGAAGTGGCGTGGGCATTGATATGGCCGATTTGCTCCGGCCCAAGGCATGCCTGGGCCAGTGCCTGGCGCATTGCTCGCTGAGCACCATTGCCGTCCTCAGGGGCTGCCGTGAGGTGGTAGGCGTCCGCCGAAGTGCCATAGCCGACCAACTCCGCAAGCGGCTGTGCACCTCGCGCCTGCGCATGCTGTAGCGTCTCGATGACCAATAGACCCGCGCCTTCCCCCATCACGAAACCGTCTCTGGCCTTGTCGAACGGGCGTGACGCCTCTGCGGCCACAGGGTTGCAAGAGACGGATCTGGCCGCAGCGAAACCGGCCAGGCTGACCCTGTCGATCGCCGCCTCGCTGCCACCGCAGATAGCAATGTCCGCCTCGCCCGCGCGCAGCAACCGCGCAGCATCGCCGATAGCTTGTACTCCAGCGGCGCAGGCCGTCACCGGAGCCCCGATGGGCCCTTGGAAGCCATACCGAATAGAAACGTGTCCAGCAGCCAGGTTCACCAAAAAGGACGGTATGGTAAAAGGCGAAAGCCGTTTAGGCCCGCGCTCATCGGTAATTCGCACCGCTTCGGCAATGGCGCCAAAACCACCTACTCCGGAGCCAATGACGGTAGCCGTGCGGGCTCGGGAGCGACCATCTTTTGGGGCCCATCCGGCCTGTTGCAATGCCTCCGCCGCCGCAGCCAGGGCGTAGACGATAAAAGATGCCATTTTCTTCTGGTCCTTCAGTGGTACAACCGCCGACGGGTCGAATCCCGCCACCGGGTCCGCAGAAAGCGACGGCACCTGGCCCGCTACGGTAACCGACAGTCCCTCTGCTGTTTCGGGCGCAAGCGCACGAATGCCGGGTTCACCAGCCAAAAGGCGCCTCCAGTTCGCCTCGACCCCTGTACCCAAAGGAGAAACAGCGCCCATACCCGTTACCACGATGCGGGGCATAGTCATGACGGCCACCCATCGGTCGCCACGAGTTGTAGTGAGTGGATTGCCATATGAAGACTCCCTTCGCATTTGATGATGACCATAATGCAAAATCTTGCGAGTCTTCCTTGTTAGATGTCAACCAACATTTAAAACGTTGAAAAATTCGCTCGCCCCTTTCCGAAAAGAGGCGAGCGTATGAAAGGTCAGTTAATCGCGAGGCGGCTCCGGTTCCTATCAAGCAACGCCTTGCCAATACCCTGCACCTCCAGGAGCTCATCGACTGATGTGAACGCGCCATTCTGTTCACGGAACGCTACGATGGCCTGAGCCTTGGCGGCGCCAATGCCAGCGAGTTCTTTCTGCAAGGTAGCAGCGTCCGCAGTGTTCAAGTTGACCATGTTTTGGGGCATGGCCATCGCCATATCGGCCATAGGGGCCGCCATGGTGTCAGTGGTATTTGCTTGAGCGGCAAACGATGTGATAGCCAGCATGGCGATGAAAGCGGAAGAAAGGGCGGACTTGCGCATTGAGAATGCTCCTTGCAGGTTGGCACGGCGCTCCATGGGCCGTGCACGTACCTTAGCGGAGCGGTATATGAATACCAGCGCAGAGATGTTAGCGAAGCTTTCAGCCCTCGGGCAGTACCTCGATCCACAACGCTCCGTCTCCCGAAACAGCCTGGCTGACCCGAGCGAGCCTGCCGTCTGGTTGAATGCGGTAAGCACCCACCACGGCGCTTTGCTCACCGCAGGCCAGCAGCCACTCCCCGCTAGGTGAGATGGCAATATTACGTGGCTGTTTCTCCTCTAGCCTATGGTTGCCAAGGTAGTTCAGCGTGCCGGCCGCAGTGATCTCAAACACACTGACCGAACTGGTGGTCCGTTCGGTGATATACAACAGGCTCCGCCCCGGCACGAGACGGATGTCCGCGCACCAGATCCGAGGCGTAGGATCGTCGCTAAGGTTGTTATTGCGACTGTCACGCACCAAGCCCTGCTCTAAGTTCAGTGAAGCAGGAATGCCCTGCTGAGCATCAACCTGGCTGAGTTCGCCCGTCTGCGAATCTATAGCAAACGAGGTCACCGTACCGCTCATCTCTCCCACTACGAATACGTATTTGCCATCCTCGGAAAATGCCAAATGCCGTGGGCCCGTGTTCTCCGGAACAGCGATAAAACCCTTCCCGATGGGCTGCAACTCCCCTGCTTGCTCGTCTAGCCTGTATTGCAAAACCCTATCTACACCGAGCACGCAAGCGTATACGAACCGGTTGCTAGGATCGGTTCTGACCGAGTGCGCATGCAAGCCACTAGGGTACTTGCGGATCGTCTCAAGCACCTGCAGTTCGTCATCGACAGGCTGAAGTGTGACCAGGTCTTCGCCATATGACGCTCCGAGCAGGAATCGACCCTGACGGTCGGTAGCCATATAGGACAGCCCTGCGCCCAATGGAGCCTCGGCCCGCCGGGTGAGCTTACCGTTGCCCGCATCCACGCTGAAGCTCGCTACTTGTGGGGGCTGCCCGCGTAGCGCGGCATATAGCGTGCTGCCATCCGGCGACAATGCTAGAGCATTGACCTTTTCTCCCGCCAGCAACTGCTCAACGAGCCTCAGCTCACCAGTATCGTCATTGAGGTGGTAGTGGGAGACCAACCCGTCGTTGGGGCTGGAAATATAGGCGTAGCTCATGACGTTCCCTCGGCAATGTAAACGTAGGTAGTCATCCTATGACCGCAGCACTCCGTACTCAACCTTTGCAGAATAAAACCGAACTAGCCTCACCCATTTTTGATCGCACCTCTTCGGCTAGGGATGTCTAACGTGACGGAGAGCTTGCCGATAGCCGGATAAGAAAGCGAACGCCGCTGCGATACGGAGACCGCCATGAACAACGACATTTATCTGCTGATCGAACACGGCCGGGAATACGGCGAAGCCTATGTACTGGGCTGGTTCGACAATGAGGCCACAGCACAGGCAGCGGCTTTGAAGATGGAGTGGGAAGCGTATCGAGCGGAGTTGAAGCGGCCGTCTGGGTGGTTTACAGAGAAGCCGCTGCCGCCGGGGGAAGCGGAGTATAAGAGGTATTGGGTAAAAGCGTTGGGAAGGTTCGATCCCGGCCCGACGGTGGGCGTGCATTGATCCCAGTCCGTTCGTAATTCTGAAAATCTTGAATTGACGGAAATCTCGAAACTTTAGTAAAAGTATCAAGCCGAAACGACAGTGATGAGCTGACTTTTTAATCTACTAAATTGCGGCTTGGCAATAGCTCTTCAGGAAGTAATATCGAAATCTGCGGTTCCTGGACGATCACCGTTACCATCCTATACTCGTTACCGGATGCCGGGTGGGAAAGGCGCCAGCGATTCAGGCCCCGTCACACTCGGCCATGGCTGCCCGTAAGAAGAAGGGCAGCCGTCGAGGCCTTTACCAGTAGACCGTCTGCAACAGAAGCTGTTTCATGGATCAAGACGGCGTTGTAAATGAATCCAATCGACGATTTCACAGTCTGGCGCGTAACCACTGACTGTCTCGCGCAAAAGCTGACGAACCTGATCATAATCATTCTTTGCTACAGCGCCGAGTATTTTTTCCAGCCTCTCCTTAAGTATTTCCCAAGATAAATAGTCTTCATTTGCCATCATGACCATAGGATGGGAAGTAGACCCAACGTTATCGCCTATCAACAGCTCTTCATATAACTTTTCACCCGGGCGCAGACCGGTAAACTCTATGGCTATATCGCCATGGGGGTTATTTTCAGAGCGAACACTCAGCCCAGACAGGTGGATCATTTTTTCCGCGAGCTCCGCGATCTTTACTGGTTCTCCCATGTCAAGCACGAATACATCCCCACCCCGCCCCATCGAACCCGCTTGGATGACCAATTGAGCAGCTTCGGGTATGGTCATGAAATAGCGAGTAATATTAGGATGCGTTACTGTGAGAGGTCCTCCAGACCTAATCTGCTTGTGGAACAGTGGGATTACAGAGCCAGAAGAACCTAAGACATTCCCGAAACGCACCATAGTAAATCGAGTTCGGTTGACCTGAGAAATTCTCCTTTTATCTCTAAATAGCACAGGGGCCATCTCTTTACTTAGAGCCTGCAGCACCATTTCCGCCAGCCGTTTGCTGCTCCCCATCACATTCGTGGGGCGCACTGCCTTGTCTGTAGATATCAGCACAAAATTTGCCACACCTGACTGTAGAGCAGCTTCAGCAGCATTCAAAGTGCCAATAACATTGTTTAGCACACCCTCAGCAATATTATGCTCAACTATGGGGACGTGTTTGTAAGCGGCGGCATGATAAACCGTATCAACCTTCCATCCATTCATCACATTCAATAGTTTTTCTCCATCCCGGACAGAACCCAGGATAGGCAATAAGCGCACTGCCAAGGATTGACGACTTATGCGCTGATCAAGCTCGGAATGAATACTATAAAGATTGAACTCACATTGCTCGAAAAGTATAAGCGCTTTAGGCTCAAGGGCGAGAATCTGGCGGCAAAGTTCCGATCCAATCGAGCCACCTGCGCCGGTTACCATAACATTAAGCCCGGTAATACATCGCTCAAGGAGCTCTTCCTGAGCCGGCACCGAATCTCGCCCCAACAAATCGGCAATGTCAACCTCTTGGATATCGTCGACCTTTACTCGTCCACTGGCGAGGTCCATGAAACCTGGAACGCTTCGCACATGAAGCGGGAAACCTTCAAGAAAGCTCAATATCTCGCGACGGCGGGTTCGACTAACGGAAGGGATGGCCAGTAGTATTTCCTGAGCACCCGTAAGATCAATCATCCGTTGAATATGCCGAGGTTTGAAAACCGGTAATCCTGAAATCACTCGATTCGAAATGCTGCTGTCGTCGTCAATGAAAGCCACTGGACGTATCGCCTTGCCAAGCCGTAGCGCCGCTACCAGTTGATTACCAGCCGCACCCGCTCCGTAAACAGCTACTTTAGGCAACCCGCTTTCCCGGGCCGTAAAAGGCACATGAAGGGATGCTGAAAACCAATGTCCCAGAAAATACTGACGCATCGCCAGCCGTAAACCGCCCAGTAGAATGAGACTCAGCCACCAAAAATTGAACAAGACAGAGCGGGGAACGGCGTTCCTGTGTGCGCTGTAGGCGTATACAAAAACGCCTAGTATTAGGCACGCCAATGTAACAGCTTTAATTATTAATATCAGCGCATCAGTTCCAAAATAACGCATTACCGCTCGATACATACCAAACCTGATGAACAGCGGAATACATACAAATGGAGCAGTTAGAAAGAGCCAGGGATAATCATTGGTAGGAATGGTGAGGTCTTCTATCCCTAGACGAACTACAAAAGCCAGCCATAATGCCGCCCATACCAGTACAATATCTGTCAAAACCTGCAGCAATCGCTTCTTTCGTCGGGGTAATCCCAGAAGCGCCATCCGAATATTTATTAACTTCCTATTAAACACTCTTCCCACTCCTTTCGGCATGCATCTAGGCTGGCAGCCACCTAGATCAGATAGGCTTTAAACCCCTATTCAATTGCGCCTGCCTTAAATCGCAACGCAAGGCCAACTAGAGGCACGTATGCTATGCAAAGGCCAATTAATCCATCAAGATGCAACAAGGCGACACACAATGCAATCGGTAACAGCCAAAACACATTGATTATACCCACACCAATGGTGACAGGGAGGTGCTTGCCATACCGCCGCGAGGCAAACTGATACGCATGGCTGCGATGAGCTTCATAGACCTTATCGCCTCGAGCCAGGCGTCTGGCCAGGGTAAAAGTAGCATCCACGATGAACACCCCAAGAAGGATCAACCACCCCCAAAAGAGCGCTGGAGAAGCCCAAGCCGCTTGCACTGACAGTACACCCAGCGCTATACCGAGAAAACCGCTGCCTGCATCTCCCATGAAAATCCGAGCGGGAGGGAAATTCCAGTACAGGAATCCAGCGGCTGCGGCAGCCAGAAGTGCAGGTTCCGCTATCAGCTCCCCGTGTCCCGACGCCCAGTATATCAGGCAGTTGCCACCACATACACAGATAGCCTGGACGCTTGCTATACCGTCGATGCCATCCATGAAGTTATACAGGTTCAACAGCCAGACCAAGTAAAGACAACCTATTATCGCCAATAACCAACTTCCCTCGAGCCGCCAGTGAAGCAACTGCACCGAAGGTAAGCCCTGAAGCCAAAATAATGCCCATGCCGACGCAACGAAGTGGCCCAGTAATCGCCAGCGAGCGGGGATATGGCTATGATCATCCAGAAAACCAACAAATGCGACCAACGACCCTGCCCCTGCCAAGGCAAGCATGACAGCAGTCGGAACAGAACCGGCTTTCCAAAGCAGCGCTAACCCGATGAGGAATACGAGAACAATGGCAACTCCTCCCCCTCGAGGGGTTGGAACAGTATGTGAACTTCGTGCATTGGGCACATCTAATACCCTCTTGGCTAACGCATAGCGTCGTAGACCTGCAGTCATCACCAATGACGAAACCAGCGAAACTAATACCAACGACACTGTCATTTAAGCTTGATTCCTATCGTAATTTGCAGTTGAAACTAATGCATCTGCAACACTCATTGGCGGAGACCATGCGAGCAGTTCACATGTTTTACTTATGTCGACCTGTAGTGAGCCACATAACCGCTGCGTAAAATTCTCCATACCCAAGAGGCTTGACATGGCTCTAAGCACAATAGGCGGGACCGGAATCAAATAGGCCGGACGTCCCAACGCTGTTGCCATCCTCTTTAGCAACTCTGTAGTAGAAAGATCTTCGCCATCACTGACCAGAAAAGTTTGATTAGCTGCTGCGGGATGATTCACGCATATCCCTACAAGATTAGCGAGATTTTCAAGGGCGACCAAGCTACGGCGGTTATCAATAGCCCCAAAGGGCAAGGGTATCCCCTTCTTTAGCCAGTGCATCATACGGAGAAAGTTTGCCTTAACACCCGGCCCATAGACTAACACAGGTCGGATTATAACTATTTCAAGACCGGTTTCTTCAGCCAATTTTTTAAGACCCAGCTCCGCCTCCATTTTAGAGATGCCATATGCATCCACTGGAGCCGGAGCATCATCCGGCTTGTAGGCGTTACCAGGAGTAGTGCTCTCCCCGTTCACTTTAATAGAGCTAATGAATATGAACCTTTTAATCCCCGCCTTAACTGCCTGCCTGGCTAAGTTCAAGGTCCCTTCGACGTTTACTCGCCGAAAAGCAGAGAGTGCGTCCTTACTCTGTTCCCTCATCACATGGACCCGGGCGGCGGAGTGCACAACTACGTCTACGCCCTTCAAGCCAGGACCCCAATTTGTATCACCATCCAATGCGCCTATGTGTACAGTTGACCCCAAGTATCCAACAGGCAGTACTCCTCGAGTCGAGACGGTTATCTTGAGTCCGCGGGAAACTAAGTCTTTCAAGATCGCACCACCTACAAAACCAGTAGCTCCTGTTAATAGAACACTTACAGTCATTAGCGCTGCACTCCGCTTCGCGTCGCAATATATAAAAAATAGCCAAGCAATAAAGCAATATTTTGAAATTGATATTTTTTATATCCTTGCCTGGTCTGTTTCAGCGATTCACAGGCTCTCCGTAACGAACCTCCGAGGCAGAAACGAATTTTAGTGACGTTGGAAGAATAAGCGACACCGGAAGGCCCCAAGCTTGTTGCCCTCTTCCTAGTGGCCGTTGCAAAAATTAGCCACATTTCACGTCGCCCCGACTATCTTTTATCATAGACATCCCTGCTCTCAATATTAGGTACGGGTAGCTCGGTCTAAGAGTCATTGGCTATTCACCGGAGCTACCCATGGGTCAACCTTGGTTTGGCGCAGAATGTGGGTAACCGTGCCCTTTATGCAATTTTAGGCATGCCCTTTACACCCCTCCCAGTATCATGCAGACGTTAGCCCCTTTTTATAAACTTTGAGCTAGGTTCATCTTCTTCACAACTATTTTTTGATGCTCTCGCAGGTGCTCGGCGATCCATGCGCGTCACACGCAGCCCATAAATAAAGGCAATAGGTAACCATATCAGTAGCCAGTGCTCCTTAGGCCTCGACAAAAACGCCGCGCCTTCAGTCAGTCCAGCTCCAAAACCAAACGCGAGCCATGTACCTGCAAGGTTGATATAAGGCTCGCTTCTGAAGCGCCAGCAAAACACCAGTGCGGTAGCATAGAGCACGACCCACAGCAAAAGGCCCACGATCCCCCCCTCGTATAGTACGGCCAATTCGATGTTATGAGGGTCGGAAAGTATTTCTGCCACTCCCGGAATGTTGAGTTTAATAGGCGCGTCGTACCCAAGCCCCAACCATGGCCGCTCTCCTACCATGCCTACCACCTTTGTCCATATTTCTGGTCGGTACGACAGCCCCCGCTGCAATACAGCGTCGGGATAGAGAAAAGTCAGCGCTACGCCCACGGCGATGATAAGCCCCATGCCAATGAAGCCGCGCTTTGGATGCCCCCCTATTAGCAGCCAAGCGAAGCCTATCAGCAGTCCAACTAAAGGCGTTCTAGAACCCGTGGCTAGAATCGCCACGAGGAGAATAGTCAGGCAAGTAATCGGCAACGCCATGTTTTTTTTTGGAGACTGGAATGTCGTCGCCATCCAATATGCTGCAAATGCGCCCAGCACATGAGAAGTTAGCAGTGGATTGTAGAATGCACCCATCCCACTGAGTCGATCCACTCCTTTTGGAAGCTCCACCATTAAAAAATGCCCCAATAGTGCTAACGCTCCCAATACGGCTATGAGCGCCGATATATATGTAGCAGCAATAAATCGGTTAGCTGAGTGAGACGCGATCAGGCCCGCCGCCAGCAAAAGCAGCCCTATATACAATGGCCTCTTGAAAAGCGAGCCGGGATGATTGTCGGTGGGGGACCAGAGCAGGGTCAGCATCATGTAAGCTGAGAATGCAATGAAGGCGAGGAAAAGTGGCTGCGTGGCCAGCGCCTTGAGCTGTTGGGGATGCAAAGCCAAAGCCGCGACTGTAGGCACAGCAACTAGCACATAATAAAGCTTGTGGTAAAGCGACCTGTCCCCAATCCAGAACATGCCTGTGAGCATAGCTATCCAGCCGAGGGGTAAGATGTAATGCACTAGCCAACCCACAGCTCGAAGACGAAGGGGAATGGGTGTTGAAAGCGTTGCCATCTGTCTTTTTTGCTCCAGTACCGTATGTGATGTCGTCATGACCTCGAATCTCAATTCTAACAAGGACTAGGCTACGGAGGTGTCGACATATCTAGCTTAAGGGTTGATATCAGCACAGGCCTCAACCCCTAGCCATCCAAAAATTGGTTACGATAAACTCATCCTTTTTTTTCCGAGGCTATCTGTGGTGCACTCACGAGTGGTTAAGGTCATTTACGGGAATCAGGAATGATGCAGGATCATATCTGTAGCGAATCACCCCTCGTCTCAGTAATCATCGCCTCCTACAACCATCGGCCCTATGTGGAAGCCAGCATTCGCAGCGTGCTCGCCCAGACCTACCAGCCGGTAGAACTCATCGTAGTAGATGATGGCTCTACGGACGGCAGCGTCGAGCTGCTTCAAGAGCTGGTGGCCGAATGTGGTTTCAGCTTGACTTTCCAGCCCAATATGGGCCTTTCGCGAACGCTCAACGCCGCCATTGCTCGCTCGGCGGGATCGCTGATTGTACCCTTCGGCTCCGATGACATTATGTTCCCTCATCGGCTCGCCACCCAGGTCGCTTACCTCCAAGACAAGCCCGAGGTCGGGATCTGCTCTGCCAATATCGAAAATATTGGGCCCGACGGGCAAATACTCCCCGAAAAGGAGCAGCGCAAGCGCAACCTCCCTTTCCGCCGCCTGGATTTTGCAGATCTGTTTTTCGATCGCAAGCCGGGGCCCACTGCTGCAACCTTGATGCTAAGGCGCGAGGCGTTTGAACGAGTGGGTGGTTTTGATCCAAACATCCGCCTGGAAGACATTTACATCCAACTGGCTATCGCGCGCGCCGGGTATTTCGTTGATGTACTTGGCGAACCCCTGTCGCAATACCGCAAGCACCCCGGCAATACTTACAAGAAGCACAGGTTCATGTATCAGAACGTTCTCACCACCTTTGCCGCATTCAAAGAACAAGACGGCTACGACGAAGTTTGTATGGGATATCGCAACGCCATGTTTCTTAAAAGCGCTAACCGGGACAAACAGTTGGCGAGAGAGATATTAAGGGAAATCCCTCTACGCTACTGGAATCGTAAAACCCTTCGCGGCCTCTGCCGGCTGGCGCTTCCCCGCTGAAATTACCCCCCAGCGGCCGCCAGCTAGGGTGGGCCGCTTCCGGTCGGCGCCCAAGTACCAACGAAAACCTACAACTGTGTTGCAAAGAAATCATGCAGCTGGCTAATAATTCAAGGTCGCTCGACCAAGCCCGTCTTGATTAAGCAATAGCCCCCAAGGCGTTTTCGAGCATCAGGTGGCAACCTGCTGCCACTGCTTGCTGTCGCAAAATTGAGCTCGATGCCAATACCAGCAACCACCGTGGGTGGCCGCGTGTTCAGCCGATCGTGCGTGTCCACCACAGAGAAAAAACGAAATTAAACGTAGCGCCGCTATTAAGACCTATGGGTTTCTCCGAAACCCCGATCAGCGGCTAGCGCATCATCAAACACCGCTACGCTTTCTGCAGCATTTGCGGTAGCGTTGCGTGATGTTGCTATTCGGTCCGGCCAAGAATTGGCCGGCACGTGCACTGCCATGAACACCAGAAAGCCGGGCAACGTACCCGGGCGGTAATGATAAGGAAGGGCATGAGACGGTTTGTTGTAGCGGTATTGATGCTGGCGCTATACGGTTGCGCAGGCAGCTCGGACTCTGAGGTGAAGCCGGGAAAAAAGGGTTTGCATATCAACTGTTCCGGTCTCACCTCCTCATGGAATAGATGTTACAAGCGGGCGGAAAAGGCCTGCGAAGGCGGCTATAGGGTTCTCGCCCGCTCCGGCCAGGAAGGTGAGGACGCCAGTGAATATCCGTTTGGGATCAACCCAGCGGGCTACACCAGCCGTAGCATGATCATCATGTGCAAATAGCTACAGATCGAGATTACCCATGGCGAAACATGTCCCACAGGTGCTGCTGATCATCGATATGCAACAGGGGATGCTGAAGCCACGCCTAGGCCCGCGCAACAACCCTGAAGCGGAACAGAATATCGCTGTGTTGCTGGGCCACTGGCGCGCGAACGCTTGGCCAGTAGTACATGTGCGGCATATATCTCGGTCAGAGGGGTCGGTATTCTACCCGGGCCAGCCAGGCTGCGAGTTTCAACCGGCGCTTGCCCCTCTGAAAACCGAAGCGGTATTTGAGAAGAATGTGCCGGACGCGTTCATAGCTACGCAGCTGGAGCGCTGGTTGCGAATCCGCGATCTGGGGAAGATGGTGATTGTAGGGGTGATTACCAATAACTCTGTGGAAGCAACCGCCCGCACGGGTGCAAACCTGGGCTTCGATGTGACAGTGGTAGGCGACGGGACCTATACCTTCGACCAAGCAGACCTGCGCGGCCACCTGTGGCGTGCCGAAGACGTGCATGCGATGTCCTTGAGCAACCTTGCCATGGACTACGCGACCATCTCCAATACGGCAACGCTGCTCAGCTCCTGATTCACTAAATACCCGCTTTTTGGCGGATTGCAGCCCGGCGCAATCTCCGGCGCCCTCGTATGGCGATAAACCAGCCAATCAGCGGACCTACTGCCAGACCTAGAAGCAAGGCCAGTAGCACGACTGCCGAGATCGGCCATTCAGGGCTGGCGAACCCCAGGAAACTCAGCGCGACTTTCTGGGAGTTTTCCAGGACGAAAAGCAGGCACATGGCCGCCACCGTCAAGACCACAACAACTTGCAACAAGCGCGTTAGGCTACGCACAGGGCTCCTCCGGAGATCAGGCGCTATCGCGCATTTCGTCTTCATCGTTCACCCGGTCGCGTAATTCTTTGCCGGGTTTGAAGTGTGGGACGAACTTGCCATCGAGAGTAACCGATTGGCCGGTTTTAGGGTTCCTGCCCACTCGAGGGGCGCGGTAATGGAGTGAGAAGCTACCGAAGCCGCGAATTTCGATCCGGTCTCCTGTCGCCAACGACTGGGACATCTGCTCGAGCATGGTCTTGATCGCCAGCTCTACGTCCTTCGATGACAGTAAGCCTTGGTGGGTGACAATCCTTTCGATCAGTTCCGACTTCGTCATGTTTTTCCCTTCTTTATCAAGAAGCTAGGAAACCGCCAGAAGGTTGTAGCACGGCTTGAATGATTTGAACAGTCCGATCTTGACTTCCGGGAAATTATCGAGATTCAGGAAAGTGAGCTTGGTTTTCTGGCATCAATTGTTTGACGGCTGGTATTTAAAACAAGCTATCGCCTTTCTGGGCAAGGCTAACTCTCGCGTGCACAGCCATGACTCGCCTTGCTGCTAACCTCCTTGGCACTGCTGGCGAGTGATGTATTACGAGGCACCAGGGGAAGATACCTCGGCCGCTACGAGCTGCAACTGCAGCAACCTCGCGGAGCAAGGCACCGCTTGTATGGGAGCCAATGACGGCTGGCGAAAGAGGGCGCCAGTCAGGTTGTGTTTCTTGGCGTATTCCAGTTCGCCAACGTTGCTGGCTCCTACAAGTGACAGGCCGAGCCGATAGAGCAGGCATAAAAAAAGGGGTGACCGAAGTCACCCCTTTTTAATGGAGAACAGAACTCAGTTCTGTTTTTCCATTTGAGCGCGGAGCAGATCACCCAGGGTGGTCGGGCCGGCGCTTTCCGAGCTTGGCTTGTCGCGCAGGCTCTGGATTGCTTCTTTCTCGTCTTCAACGTCTTTCGATTTGATCGACAGTTGAATAACGCGGGACTTGCGGTCGACGCTGATGATCTTGGCTTCGACTTCTTCGCCTTCCTTCAGCACGTTACGAGCGTCTTCAACGCGGTCACGGCTGATTTCGGAAGCTTTCAAAGTAGCTTCGATGTCATCGGCCAGGGTGATGATAGCGCCCTTGGCGTCAACTTCTTTAACGGTACCGCGGACGATGGCGCCCTTGTCGTTCAGTGCAACGAAGTTGGAGAACGGATCATCTTCCAGTTGCTTGATACCCAGCGAGATGCGCTCACGCTCAGGATCAACGGACAGGATGACGGTTTCCAGCTCGTCGCCCTTCTTGAAGCGGCGAACAGCTTCTTCACCGGCTTCGTTCCAGGAGATGTCGGACAGGTGAACCAGGCCGTCGATGCCGCCGTCCAGGCCGATGAAGATACCGAAGTCGGTGATCGACTTGATGGTACCGCTGATGCGATCGCCTTTGTTGAACTGGCCAGAGAAGTCTTCCCATGGGTTGGACTTGCACTGCTTGATGCCCAGGGAAATACGACGACGCTCTTCGTCGATGTCCAGAACCATGACTTCCACTTCGTCGCCAACCTGAACGACTTTAGACGGGTGGATGTTCTTGTTGGTCCAGTCCATTTCGGAAACGTGTACCAGGCCTTCCACGCCTTCTTCCAGCTCAGCGAAGCAGCCGTAGTCGGTCAGGTTGGTGACACGGGCGTTCACGCGGGTGCCTTCTGGGTAACGTGCCTTGATAGCAACCCATGGGTCTTCGCCCAGTTGCTTCAGGCCCAGGGAAACACGATTACGCTCGCGATCGTACTTCAGAACCTTGACGTCGATCTCGTCGCCAACATTGACGATCTCGGAAGGATGCTTGATGCGCTTCCAGGCCATGTCGGTGATGTGCAGCAGGCCGTCCACGCCACCCAGGTCGACGAATGCGCCGTAGTCGGTGAGGTTCTTGACGATACCCTTGACCTGCTGGCCTTCCTGCAGCGATTCCAGCAGCGCTTCGCGCTCGGCGCTGTTCTCGGCTTCCAGGACGCTACGACGGGAAACGACAACGTTGTTGCGCTTCTGGTCCAGCTTGATGACCTTGAACTCGAGCTCTTTGCCTTCGAGGTGGGTGGTGTCGCGCACAGGGCGCACGTCGACCAGCGAACCCGGCAGGAACGCGCGGATGCCGTTGACGTCGACGGTGAAACCGCCCTTGACCTTGCCGTTGATGACGCCCTTGACCACTTCTTCGGCAGCGAAGGCAGCTTCCAGAACGATCCAGCACTCGGCGCGCTTGGCTTTTTCACGGGACAGCTTGGTTTCGCCAAAGCCATCTTCCACCGCGTCCAGCGCGACGTGAACTTCGTCACCGACCTTGATGGTCAGCTCGCCAGCTTCGTTGAAGAACTGCTCGAGCGGGATGACGCCCTCGGACTTCAGACCGGCATGCACGGTCACCCAGTCACCGTCGATGTCGACAACGGTACCGGTGATGATCGCACCAGGCTGAAGGTTGAGGGTTTTCAGGCTTTCTTCAAAAAGTTCTGCAAAGCTTTCGCTCATTTTAATTCCTGTAAATTGAACCGTATGCCGGCTCATCAACCACGCTCCAGCTAACGTGGGCTGCGTTCAAGTAAAAGAAAGCCTGCGGAGGCAGCGGCCGTTGCCGCTTACGCTGGAACCCCCGAGGGCTTTCCTGGGTCAGGCGAGATCGCGTTGGGCGACCTCGCTCATGATTCGATCGAGCACCTGTTCGATGGACAGCTCGGTGGAATCGAGCTGGATAGCGTCGGGGGCAGGCTTGAGCGGTGCCACCGCGCGCTGGGTGTCGCGCTCGTCGCGCAGACGTATCTCATCCAACAGACTCGCCAGACTAACATCATCGCCCTTGGCCTTCAACTGCAAGTAGCGGCGGCGGGCGCGCTCCTCCGGGCTGGCGGTGAGGAAGATCTTCAACGGCGCATCGGGAAAGACGACGGTCCCCATGTCCCGGCCATCGGCGATCAGACCCGGGCTTTCGCGGAACGCCTTCTGACGCTCCAGCAAGGCTTCACGTACCGCGGGGATGGCCGCGACCTGCGACGCCCCGGCACCGACCTGTTCGTTACGGATGGCCTGGGACACATCATCCCCCTCGAGGAGGATGCGGTCCAGCCGATGACTGGTCGCCGCGACGAATTGCACATCGAGGTGCTTGGCCAATAGCACCAAGGAGGCCTCGTTGCTCAACGCCACGCCATGGTTGCCAGCGGCGAACGCCAGCAGCCGGTAGAGCGCGCCGGAATCGAGGAGGTTCCAGCCGAGCCGTTCCGCCAGCTTGCTGGCAACCGTACCCTTGCCCGACCCGCTGGGCCCGTCGATGGTGATGACCGGAGCTTGAAAATTCACAACTGACCCTCTTCAGACACGTGTATCCCGAAGCGCCTCGGCGCAGGGGGACCTTTGGTAACGCAGTGGCGAACGATGCGTCGCCTGGGCTTACAACGCCAGAACGGCACGGGCGGGACGAATGATAACCCGATCACCGCCCAGCAAGTAGCCAGTGCTCGATCGCTTCGAATCCTCGAGCATCACTGAGGGTCGCCACCGATAGGCTTTGAATGAAGCGAGGACGTAACGCTTGGCTGGCCATGCGCACGCCGGGCCAGAATCTCGCCAAAATGCTCCCGGGCCTGACGCGCACGGGTGAACACAGTCATCAGCTCGTCGCTATCGCCCTGGCTCACCGCCTCGCGCAATGCGTCCAAGTCGGCGCGGAAGATGTCCAGTTGACGCAGAACGGCGTCACGGTTAGCTAGAAAAATGTCGTGCCACATCACAGGATCGCTGCCGGCGATACGGGTGAAGTCACGGAAACCGCCAGCGGCGTAGCGGAAGATTTCCAGGCTTTCATCACGCCTGGCCAACGAATCCACGAGATTGAAGGCCAGCAGATGCGGCAGGTGGCTTGTCGCCGCGAGCACCTCATCGTGGCGTTCCACCTCCATATGCTCAACGTCCGCACCCAGCGCCCGCCACAGCGCATCCACCAGAGCGAGCCCGGCCGCGTCAGTCTCTGGCAGCGGGGTAAGGATGACTTTATGGCGCTTGAATAGTGCCCCGTTCGCCGCCTCTACTCCGCTCTGCTCGGAGCCGGCGATCGGATGCCCTGGGACCAGGCGGTTGAGCTGACCAGGCAATGCAGCCCGGGCCGCACGCACGATGTTGCCCTTGGCGCTGCCCACGTCGGTGATCACCGCGCTCCCTAGCTCAAGGCCAGCCAGCACTTCCAGCACCCGCTCCATTGCCAGGATCGGCACCGCCAGCTGGATAACATCGGCCCCTACACACGCTTGCGCCAACGCCGCCTCGCAACGGTCCACAACCCCGAGTTCGACTGCGCGTTCACGCGACCGAGCATCCAGGTCGACCCCCACAACTTCGCGGCACAACCCGCTTTCGCGCAGGCCCTTGGCAAAGGAGCCGCCAATCAGGCCAAGCCCTACGACTACCAGGCGGCCAATCAATGGCGCAGGGCGGGCGGGGTGTTCATTCGACATGGGGCAATCCGAGACGCTTGGCCGCGACGGCTGGGCCGCCACCTGCCATGGTGGTAGAGGAAAGCAGCCGCCGCAGCGGCTGCGATATAGGCGTTAGAGCACGGCCTTGGGATAGGACCCGAGCACCTTCAATGCCACCGACTCGCCGCTGATGCGCTCAAGCACAGCCTTGATCAGCGGATCACGGTGATGGCCGACGAAATCGATGAAGAACACATATGTCCACTTTCCACTGCGTGATGGCCGCGTCTCGATGCGCGTGAGGTCAATGTTGTTGTCGTGGAACGGCATCAACAGCTCATGCAAGGCGCCAGGCTTGTTCTGCATCGACACGATGACGGAGGTCTTGTCATCACCGGTTGGAGGCACTTCCTGGTTGCCGATGATCAGGAACCGGGTGGAGTTGTCCGGCCGGTCCTCGATCTTCTCGGCCAGGCGCTCCAGGCCGTACAGGCTGGCTGCCATGTCGCCTGCGATGGCAGCGGAATTCCACTCGCCCTTGACCCGCTTGGCCGCCTCGGCGTTGCTCGATACCGCTACGCGCTCGACGTTCGGGTAGTGGGCGTCGAGCCATTTGCGGCACTGGGCCAGGGACTGGGCATGGGAATAAATGCGCGAAATGCTGTCGGTCTTGGTGTTGGAGCCGATCAACAAATGGTGGTGGATGCGTAGCTCCACCTCGCCGCAGATCACCATGTCGTGCTCGAGGAAGCTGTCCAGGGTGTGGTTCACCGCGCCCTCGGTGGAATTCTCCACCGGGACTACGCCGAAATTCACCGCGCCAGCAACCACCTCGCGGAACACTTCGTCGATGGCCGCCATGGGCTGGCTGATCACCGCATGGCCGAAGTGCTTCATGGCCGCGGCCTGGGTGAAAGTGCCCTCGGGGCCCAGGTAGGCCACCTTCAGCGGCTGCTCCAGCGCCAGGCAGGTGGACATGATTTCGCGGAAAAGCCGCGCCATTTCCTCGTCACCCAGCGGCCCCTGGTTGCGCTCCATCACCCGTTTGAGCACCTGCGCCTCTCGCTCGGGCCGATAGAAGATCGGCTGCTCGCCGACGGCCAGCTCGCCCATCTTCACCCGCGCAACTTCCTGGGCACACCGCGCCCGCTCACTGATCAGATCAAGGATCTTCTCGTCGAGGCTGTCGATGCGCAGGCGCAGCGCCTTGAGTTCCTGTTCGGCCATCAGCCATGTTCCTTCTCGAATTCGCCCATGTAGGCCACCAACGCCTCAACGGCGTCCAGCCCAAGCGCGTTGTAGATCGAGGCGCGCATGCCACCGACCGAACGGTGCCCCTTGAGGTTGAGCAAGCCGCGGGCATCGGCGCCAGCGAGGAAGGTGCTATCGAGGCGCTCATCCGCCAAACGGAACGGAACGTTCATCCACGAACGTGCCGCCGGCGCGATGGGGTTGCTATAGAAGGCGCTGCCATCGATGAAACCGTACAGACGGTCCTTCTTGGCACGGTTGCGTTGCTCCATGGCGGCTACACCGCCCTGCTCTTTCAGCCACTCGAACACCAGGCCCGAGAGGTACCAAGAGTAGGTCGCAGGAGTGTTGTACATGGAGCCGTTATCCGCGGCGACCTTGTAGTTGAGCATGGTCGGGCAGCTAGCCCGGGCATTGCCGAGCAGGTCTTCGCGGATGATCACCACCACCAGGCCGCTGGGGCCGATGTTCTTCTGCGCGCCCGCATAGATCATGCCGTAGTCCGCGACATTGATCGGCCGCGAAAGGATGTCCGAAGACATGTCCACCACCAGGGGCGCATCGGTGTTGGGCACCCACTGGAACTGCAGGCCACCGATGGTTTCGTTGCTGGCGTAATGCACATAGGCGGCGTTATCGCTCAACTGCCATTGGTCTTGTGGCGGCAGGTCGAGGAAATCGAGGCTCTTCGCGCTGGCGGCAACGTTGATCGTGCCGTAGCGACGGGCTTCGTCGACAGCCTTGCCCGACCAGATGCCGGTATTGATGTAGTCGGCCACGCCCCCTTCGGGCAGCAGGTTGAGCGGGATTTCCGCGAACTGCTGGCTGGCGCCACCTTGAAGGAAAAGCACTTTGTAGTTGGAGGGGATAGACAGAAGGTCTCGCAGGTCCTGCTCGGCCTTGTGCGCGACGGCCTGGTAGTCATCGCTGCGGTGGCTCATTTCCATTACGGAAAGGCCCTTGCCATGCCAGTCGAGCATTTCCGCCTGGGCACGCTGCAGAACGGCGTCAGGAAGCGCAGCGGGGCCTGCGCAGAAGTTAAAGGCTCGGTTGCTCACATCCACTCTCGCTCTACAAAGGGCTGATTGTCTTTGCATCGCCGGGCACCCATGTGCCCGGCTGTCTCGCTTTGCTCCGGCGTTTTACTCCGGGATCGGCTCTTCGCCAGTGTCACCCAGGTGATCGGCAGGGGTTTCCAGAGGCTCTTCAGGCGCGTCAGCAAGCTCCTCGACCATGGTCGCGGCCAGCGCGTCCTCGCTTTCGAAGATCTCCACTTCCTCCTCGGAAGGCTCCTGAACCCGCTCCAGGCCCACCAGTTTCTCGTCGCTGGCCAGCTTGATCAGGGTCACGCCCTGCGTGTTGCGGCCAAGGCTGGAGACCTCGCCAACCCGGGTACGCACCAGGGTGCCCTGGTCGGAGATCAGCATGATCTCCTCGCCCTCGAGCACCTGCACGGCCCCCACCAGGCGGCCGTTACGGTCATTGCTGACCATGGCGATCACGCCCTGGCCGCCGCGGTTGTATTGCGGGAACTCGGCGATGGCGGTGCGCTTGCCATAACCGCGCTCGGAGGCGGTAAGGATCTGGCTGCCCTCCTCCGGGATGATCATGGAGATCAACCGCTGGCCTTCACCCAGGCGCATGCCGCGGACGCCGCGGGCGGTACGGCCCATCGGGCGCACATCTGCTTCGTTGAAGCGGGTCACCTTGCCGGCGTCGGAGAACAGCATGACTTCACGGTTGCCATCGGTAATGGACGCCGAGATCAACACGTCGCCTTCGTCCAGCTCCAGGGCGATCAGGCCAACACTGCGTTGGCGGCTGAACTGCTGCAGCGGCACTTTCTTCACGGTGCCGTTGGCGGTGGCCATGAAGATGAAGTGGCCTTCGGTGTACTCCTCCACCGGCAGCATGGTGGTGATGTACTCGCCTTCGCCCAGGGGCAGCAGGTTCACCAGCGGGCGACCACGCGCCGCGCGGGAGGCTTCGGGAATTTCGTAGGTCTTGAGCCAGTACACCTTGCCCTTGCTGGAGAACAGCATCAGCGTGGTGTGGCTGTTGGCGACCAGCAGGTGGGAGATGTAGTCCTCGTCCTTCACGCCCGTGGCCGACTTGCCCTTGCCGCCCCGGCGCTGCGCCTGGTAGGCCGCCAGGGGCTGGGTCTTGGCGTAGCCGCCGTGGGAGATGGTCACCACGCGGTGTTCTTCGGGAATCATGTCGCCAAGGGTCAGGTCAAGGCGCGCGTCGAGGATCTCGGTGCGGCGCGCATCGCCGTATTCGGCGCGGATCAGCTCCAGCTCCTCGCGAATCACTTCCATCAGGCGCTCGGCGCTGCTGAGGATGCGAATGAGTTCGCCGATCTGGTTGAGGATTTCCTGGTACTCGGCCAGCAGCTTCTCGTGCTCCAGGCCGGTCAGGCGGTGCAGTCGCAGGTCGAGGATAGCCTGGGCCTGCTCCGGCGAGAGGAAGTACTTGCCGTCACGCATGCCGTACTGCGGGTCGAGGTTTTCCGGGCGGCAGGCATCGGCGCCGGCGCGCTCGACCATGGTCATCACCGCGGTGGATTCCCAGCCGGTGGACACCAGGGCTTCCTTGGCCTCGGACGGCGTCGGCGACGCCTTGATCAGCGCGATGACCGGGTCGATGTTGGACAGCGCCACCGCCTGGCCTTCCAGGATGTGGCCACGCTCGCGCGCCTTGCGCAGCTCGAACACGGTGCGGCGGGTAACGACTTCGCGGCGATGGCGAACGAAGGCCTCGAGCAGGTCCTTGAGGTTGAGCAGGCGTGGCCGGCCGTCGACCAGGGCAACGATGTTGATGCCAAAGACCGCTTGCAGTTGGGTCTGGGCATAGAGGTTGTTGAGGATGACCTCAGGCACTTCGCCCCGACGCAGCTCGATGACGATGCGCATACCGTCCTTGTCGGACTCGTCGCGCAGCTCGGTAATGCCTTCGAGTTTCTTTTCCTTCACCAGCTCGGCGATCTTCTCGATCAGGCGCGCCTTGTTCAGCTGATAGGGCAGCTCGGTGACCACGATCTGCTGGCGGCCGCCGACTTTGTCGATGTCTTCCACGGTGGAACGGGCACGCATGTAGATGCGGCCGCGGCCGGTGCGATACGCCTCGATGATGCCCTGGCGGCCATTGATGATGGCGGCGGTGGGGAAATCCGGCCCGGGGATGTGCTGCATCAGCTCATCGATGGTGACGTCCGGGTTGTCGATCACCGCCAGGCAGCCGTCGAGCACCTCACCCAGGTTGTGCGGCGGGATGTTGGTAGCCATGCCGACGGCGATGCCGCTGGAACCGTTGACCAGCAGGTTGGGAATGCGCGTGGGCATGACCGCCGGGATCAGCTCGGTGCCGTCGTAGTTGGGCACCCAGTCGACGGTTTCCTTGTGCAGGTCGGCCAGCAGCTCGTGGGCCAGCTTGGTCATGCGCACTTCGGTGTACCGCATGGCCGCGGCGTTGTCGCCGTCCACCGACCCGAAGTTGCCCTGGCCATCCACGAGCAGGTAGCGCAGCGAGAACGGCTGGGCCATCCGCACGATGGTGTCGTAGACGGCAGTGTCGCCGTGGGGGTGGTATTTACCGATCACGTCACCGACCACACGGGCCGATTTCTTGTAGGGCTTGTTCCAGTCGTTGCCCAGCTCGCTCATGGCATAAAGAACCCGCCGATGCACTGGCTTCAAGCCATCGCGGGCGTCGGGCAGTGCACGCCCGACGATTACGCTCATGGCGTAGTCGAGGTACGACTGCCGGAGCTCGTCTTCGATATTGACCGGTAGGATTTCTTTGGCCAGTTCGCCCATGAGAAGCCTGATTCCTTTATGTAATGAAACTCAGCCGAGCCAGCAATGGCCAGCGCACACCTGACGACTTGCGTCTCACAAACAGCGTGGCGGCACTTCGTGTAGGCCAGCCTCTAAACCGCCGGATGTTACCACAGCGCGCAGCAAGGGCCTATCCCAATCAAGGCTTTGGAGGACAGTGCCAAAGGCCATAAAAGGCTTGGAAGGCCGCTCAGAAGGCTTGGCCGCAAGGGCACATCTTATTGGGGCGGTTTTTGAGGGGCGCCTATCACCCTTGCAGGCGCGAGCGCCAGCGCGCGAACCCGATACCGCAAAAGGCTTTCGCGGGCTTTGCCCGGCCCTACAGACCTACCACCAGCAGCTCAATGCAACCGCTTGCGGCACATCAGCTGGTTCATCTTGGCGGCATCCGGGCGTTCGACGATGCCTTTCTCGGTGACGATGGCGTCGATCAGGTCGGCCGGCGTCACGTCGAACACCGGGTTGAAGGCGTCGACATCGGCACCGATGCGGGTTCCACCCACTTCGAGCAGTTCGCTGCCAGCGCGCTCTTCGATGGGAATGTCGTCCCCGGTTTCCAAGCTCATGTCGATAGTGGAGCTGGGCGCGACCACCATGAACCGCACACCGTGGTGCATGGCATTGACCGCCAACTGGTAGGTGCCGATCTTGTTAGCAACGTCACCATTGGCAGTGATGCGGTCCGCCCCGACGATGACCCAGGTGATGCCTTTGGTCTTCATGATGTGCGCCGCGGCAGAGTCGGCATTGAGCGATACCGGTATGCCCTCATTGGCCAGCTCCCACGCGGTCAGCCGCGAGCCTTGCAGCCAGGGGCGGGTTTCATCGGCGTATACCCGCTCGACCATGCCCTCCAGCCAGGCGCCACGGATTACCCCCAGGGCGGTGCCGAAGCCGCCCGTGGCGAGCGCGCCGGTATTGCAATGGGTGAGCAGGGCTTGCACGTTGCCCTGATGCTTGCGGATCAGGTCTACCCCAAGCTGGGCCATGGTCAGGTTGGCTTCGCGGTCGCTCTGATGGATGTCCACCGCCTCGGCTTCCATCGCGGCGAGCGGCGACTCGCTTTCACGTAGCCGGCCCAGGCGGTCGCGCATGCGATTGAGCGCCCAGAACAGGTTCACCGCGGTGGGACGGGAGTCGGCCAGCAAGGCGATATCCGCCGCCACTGCGGCGCGCCAGTCTCCGCCTGCCTGCAGCCGCCGAGCCACCGAGAGCGCCACGCCATAGGCCGCGGCGATGCCAATGGCTGGCGCGCCACGAACCACCATGCCGCGGATAGCATCGGCTACCGCGGCGGCGTCATCGTGGCGCAGCCAGGTTTCGGAGGCTGGCAGCAGGCGCTGGTCGAGCAGAAACAAGGCGCCGTCCCGCCACTCGATCGCCTTTACTTTCTCTGCCGCCAAAAGCCGATCGCGCATGCCCCACCCCACTCAAGCTTTCAAAACCGCCGATTATACCGCTCGCCCGGGAAAGACGCTCGGGTATACTTCGGCATCCTGTTCCTCCCATCGGAAGCCGCCATGCCCCCAGCCCCAACGCTCGATCTCCTGCTGCTGCCAAGCTGGCTGGTTCCGGTGGAACCGGCGGGCGTGGTGTTCAAGGATTACGCGCTGGGTATCCGGGACGGCCTGATCGAATTCATCGGCCCACGCGCCGACGGCATGGCCCGTTCGGCAGTGGAAGTGCTGGAACTGCCGGGTTGCCTGCTCACGCCGGGGATGGTCAATGCCCACGGCCATGGGGCGATGGCCCTGTTCCGTGGCCTGGCCGATGACCTGCCGCTGATGACCTGGCTGCAGGACCACATCTGGCCGGCCGAAGGCCGCTGGGTGGATGAAGCCTTCGTCCGCGATGGCATGGACCTGGCCATCGCCGAGCAGCTCAAGGGCGGCATCACCTGTTTCGCCGACATGTACTTCTTCCCCAAGATCGCCGCCGAGCGCGTTCACGAAAGCGGCATGCGTGCGCAGATCTCCGTGCCGATTCTGGATTTTCCCGTGCCGGGCGCCCGCGATATCGACGAAGCGCTGCGCCAGGGCATTGCCCTCTTCGACGAGTTGCGTGACCACCCCCGCGTTAGCCTGGCGTTCGGCCCTCACGCGCCTTATACCGTGGGCGATGCCAACCTGGAGAAAGTCCGGGTGCTGGCCAACCAGCTGGATGCGCCGATCCAGATGCACGTCCACGAAACCGCTTCGGAGGTACAGCAGGCGCTGGAACATACCGGCGAGCGCCCGCTGGCCAGGCTCGCTCGCCTCGGGATGCTGGGGCCGCGCTTCCAGGCCGTGCACATGACCCAGGTCAACGATGACGACCTGGCCCTGCTGGTAGAAAACAACTGCAGTGTGGTGCATTGCCCTGAGTCCAACCTCAAGCTGGCCAGCGGCTTCTGTCCGATAGAGCGCCTGTGGCAGGCCGGGGTGAATGTGGCCGTGGGTACCGATGGCGCCGCCAGCAACAACGATCTGGACCTGCTGGCTGAGGTTCGTACCGCGGCCCTTCTGGCAAAGGCGGTAGCGGGCTCGGCAACCGCCGTGGATGCCCATCGTGCCTTGCGCATGGCAACGCTCAACGGCGCACGAGCGCTGGGGCTGGACGCGCTGATCGGCTCGCTGGAAGTGGGCAAGGCCGCAGACGTCGTGGCCTTCGATCTGTCTGGCCTCGCCCAGCAACCGGTCTACAACCCGGTATCTCAATTGATTTACGCCACCGGGCGCGACTGCGTCAGGCACCTGTGGGTCGCCGGCCAGGCACTGTTGAGCGACGGCCGGCTTACGGGTTTCGATGAAGCCGCGCTCGCCGCCCGTGCCCGCGCCTGGGGCGAGCGCATCGCCGCGAGCGACGCTCAATGACCGGTAACACGCCCTAGGCGCAATGCTCAGCGTGCGCTCGAGCCACCTTTTTTATCTTTGTTCCAAGGATCGCCCATGAGTAACGTCGACCACGCCGAAATCGCCAAATTCGAAGCCCTCGCCCACCGCTGGTGGGATCGGGAGAGCGAGTTCAAGCCGCTGCACGAGATCAATCCGCTGCGGGTCAACTGGATCGACGAGCGCGCTCACCTCGCCGGCAAGCGAGTGCTGGACGTAGGGTGCGGAGGCGGCATCCTGAGCGAGGCCATGGCGCTGCGCGGGGCTACCGTGACGGGTATCGACATGGGCGAGGCACCGCTCGCGGTAGCGCGGCTGCATCAGCTGGAGTCTGGGGTGAACGTGGAGTACCGGCAGATCACTGCCGAGGCCCTGGCGGAAGAAGCGCCTGGCGCCTTCGACGTGGTCACGTGCCTCGAGATGCTCGAGCACGTGCCGGACCCTTCCTCGGTGATCAAAGCCTGCGCGCGAATGGTCAAGCCCGGCGGCCAGGTGTTTTTCTCCACCATCAACCGCAACCCGAAGGCTTACCTGTTCGCCATCGTCGGCGCCGAATACATCATGAAACTGCTGCCGCGCGGCACCCATGACTTCAAGAAATTCATCCGTCCATCGGAACTGGGCAGCTGGAGCCGAGCCGCCGACCTGCGGGTCAAAGACATGATCGGCCTGACCTACAATCCGCTGACCAAACATTACAAGCTGGCCGCGGACGTGGACGTCAACTACATGATTCAGACCGTACGGGAGGCGTAAACATGCGCCTTGACGCAGTGCTTTTCGACATGGACGGCACCCTGCTGGACACCGCTCCGGATTTCGTCGCTGTGTGTCAGGCCATGCTCGCCGACCGTGGCTTGCCGGCGGTGAACGACCAACTGATCCGCGATGTGATCTCTGGCGGCGCCCGTGCCATGGTCAGCGCCACCTTCGCCCTCTCGCCCGAAGCGGCGGAGTTCGAAGCGCTGCGCCTGGAATTCCTTGAGCGCTATCAACAAGGCTGCGCCGTTCACACGCGGCTCTACGACGGCATGGGCGCTCTGCTGGCCGACATCGAGAAAGCCGGGCTGATGTGGGGGGTGGTCACCAATAAGCCGGTGCGCTTCGCCGAACCCATCATGCAGCGGCTAGGGCTGGCCGAACGGTCTCGGCTGTTGATCTGCCCGGACCACGTCACCCGTAGCAAGCCAGACCCCGAGCCGCTGATCCTGGCGTGCAAAACCCTGGGGGTGGACCCCTCTCGCGTGTTGTTCGTGGGCGACGACCTGCGCGACATCGAATCCGGGCGCGACGCCGGGACCAAAACCGCCGCGGTGCGTTACGGCTATATTCATCCTCATGACAACCCCAACCACTGGGGCGCGGATGTGGTCGTCAGCCACCCCGAGGAGCTGCGCGAGGTGCTCGACCGCGCGCTCTGCGGCTGCTGATCGCCGCGCTGTTTGAGCAAGGAGACGCAATGTTCGAATACCAGGCCCCACCCAATCTGCTCGCCGACCGGGTGATCCTGGTCACGGGCGCTGGCCGCGGGATAGGCGCGGCGGCCGCCGAAGCGTATGCCGCCCATGGCGCCAAGGTGATCCTGCTCGGTAAAACCGCCGCCAACCTGCAGGCCGTGGCCCAGCGCATCGTGGGGGCGGGGCATCCACGGCCCGCGGTGTTCGAGCTGGACCTGGAACACGCAGGCACGTCGGACTACGAAAAGCTCGAAGTACGTATAGACGACGAGTTCGGGCGGCTCGACGGCCTGCTGCACAATGCTTCGCTCCTTGGCCCGCGGGCGAACCTCGATGAAATTCCCGACGCAGACTTCATCCAGGTGATGCAGGTGAACGTAAATGCCACCTTCATGCTCACCCGCGCCATGCTGCCCTTGCTGCACCGGTCCACCGACGCCTCGGTGATCTTCACCTCGAGCAGCGTGGGCCGTAAGGGCCGCGCGCAGTGGGGCGCTTATGCGGTGTCCAAGTTCGCGACCGAGGGGCTGATGCAAACGCTGGCGGACGAACTGGCTGGCAGTTCGTTGATCCGAGCCAACAGCCTGAACCCCGGCGGCACCCGTACCGACATGCGCGCCCAGGCCTACCCAGGTGAGGATCCTCAGCGCAACCCGCGCCCGGAGGAGATCATGCCGGTGTACCTCTACCTGATGGGGCCGGACAGCACCGGCGTCAATGGCCAGGCATTCGACGCCAGGTAGCAGCCCCTGTTAACACCCTTGTAGGCGCCAGGCTCTGCCTGCACCGCGTGATCGAAACGCAAAGTGCAGGCAGAGCCTGGCGCCTACGCATGGGCTGCTCAAGCCAAGGCTTCGCGCTCGCGATGCACGGTCTTGTTTTCCAGCTCCATGCAGCGTTCCAGGAACAGGAACATGTAGTCGTAGCTTTTGCAGATCGCCTTGCGCAGCTCGGTCTGCAAGGCCTGTGGCGGGTTGTTGCCGGCCAGGGTGCAGATGATCTCCAGCGCCTCCCACGGGTGGGCATCGTCGTACTGGGCATGCATCTTGAGCCACTTCATGGCGCGCTTGCGGGTTTCTTCAGGGAAGGCGTTGGCATAAGTGTCGGTAGAGCACACCACGGCGGACCACTCGCCAGTCGCTCCTTCGATGGCGTAGTTGGTGGCGGCCATCGCGATCACCAGCGGATCGGTAGCGCAGGTCTGCCAGCACCAGTGGCTCAGAGACTGCAACTCCGGCGGCACTTTCTGCGCTTGCAGGTCCTCGAGGGTCACACCGTGGGCCGCGCACCAGTTCACCCAGTAATCGGCATGGTTGAGTTCCACCCGGATGTTGCGCATCAGCCAGCGGCGGGCAAGGTCTTCACCGGGGTGCCGGGCGAAGCGGGTTTTAGTGAGGTTCTGCGCCATGTACAGCGAGAACTGCTCGACTACCGGCCAGCCGCCGATCAGGTATTGCCGCATGGTCGCGGCGCTGAGCTTGTTGTCGCGCATGCGCTGGTATAGCTCGTGCTGCACCACGCGGCGCTTGGCGATGCTGCAATCACGCAGCAATTGCTGGGCCCATGCCGGGTAGCTACTTGCCTCCATCAGTGGCCCGGTGCGGGTGAAACCTGACTCTGCTACATCATTCATCGACAACTTCCTTTCTGTTGGTGAAAAACTACCGCGTGACGACTGGTGGCACCCCGCTCTGACCGCGATGGCACCTGGAACCAATGCACTTTTTTTATTATGGCGTCGCCCGCGCTTCGTCGGCGCACTTCAGGCTGGCACAGGTGAACAACCTTGGCCGCTCGATCAGGTAGCCTTGGGCGTAGTCCACACCGATGTCCATGAGCGCCTGCTCGATAAGCGGAGTTTCAACGAACTCAGCGATGGTCCGCTTACCCATCACATGACCAATGTGGTTGATCACTTCCACCATGGCCCGGTTGATCGGGTCGTCGAGCATGTCCTTGACGAAGCTGCCGTCGATCTTCAAGAAGTCCACCGGCAGGTGTTTGAGGTAAGCGAACGAGGACATGCCCGCACAGAAATCATCCAGCGAGAAGAGGCAACCCAACGCCTTGAGCTCGTTGATGAAACGGATAGCGCTGCCCAGATTGGAAATGGCGCTCGTCTCGGTGATTTCGAAACAAATGAGGTGCGGTGCAATGGCAAACCGCCGGAACTGCTCCCGAAGATAATCGAGGAAATCCTCGTCGCCGATACTGATCCCGGACAAGTTGATGGCACATACCGCCAAGGGCTCGCCACCGCCTTCGTCCATGGCCTGGCGGATGATCCCGAATACATTCTTCACCACCCAGCGGTCCAGCGCCGTCATCAGCCCGTAACGCTCGGCGGCCGGGATGAAGGTGTCGGGAAGGATCATCCGGCCGTGCTCGTCGTGCAGGCGCAGAAGAATCTCCACATGCCTGGCCTCCCCTGCCCCGCGGTTCTCCGACAGCAGGGCGATCTCCTGGGAGTAGAGGGTGAAGCGATCCTCTTCGAGCGCCAGGCGCAGGCGTTGAATCCAGGCCATCTCGCCGAAGCGGGTAGACACTTCCGAATCATCGGCGTGATACACCTGCACCCGGTTGCGGCCCTTTTCCTTGGCCATGTAGCAGGCCATGTCTGCGGCACGCAGGGACAACTCCAAGGTGGCCGGCAGCAGGTTGAGATGAACCAGGCCGATACTGACCGAGGTCATGAAGGGGCGGCCTTTCCACACGAAGTGCAAGCTGTGCACACTTTCGCGCAGGTACTCGGCGATGCGTTCGGCCTGCTCGGCCGGGCAGTCCTCGAGCAGCACGCCGAACTCATCGCCGCCCAAGCGCGCCAGGGTGTCGGTTTCCCGCAGGCCGGCCTGGAGCACGGCGCAGATGTGTCGCAGCAGTTCGTCGCCGGCGGCGTGCCCGCAGGTATCGTTCACCAGCTTGAACTGGTCCAGGTCCAGGAACATCAGCGAGTGGCGGCCCTTGCCGCTGGCCATGCGGCATAGCGCCTGCTCCAGGCGCTGCTCGAACTCCCGGCGGTTGGCAAGCCCGGTCAACGCGTCGTGGCTCGCCTGCCAGGACAGGTTGGCGATGTACTGCCGCTCTTGCGTCATGTCGTGCAGCACCAGCACAGCGCCACTGATCCGCCCGTCGGTTTGAATGGGCGCACCAACCAAGGTCACCGATACGGTACTGCCGTCGAGCCGCTGGATCAGCTTGGCGTGCTCACTGCCGCCTTTGAGCTGGCCGCCGAGAATCCGCTCGATGAGCGTGAAATTGTCCTTCTCGGCGTGGTCATCCAGCAGGTTGAACAGCGCCGCCAAGGGCAGCCCCACCGCCTGTTCGGCTTTCCAGTGGGTAAGTTGTTCGGCCGCCGGGTTCATATAGGCGATAGCGCCAGTAACATCGGTAGCGATCACGCCATCGCCGATGGAGGCCAGGGTGACCTGGGCGCGCTCCTTTTCCAGCTGCAGCGCCTCGGCCATGTTATGCCGCTGCACCAGCAGCTTGCGGGTGATCCACAGCGCCAGGCCGATCAAAACGAAGGCAGTAATCAAGTTGGTGGCGATGAGCAGGCGCTGGAGCACCCGGGTGCCTTCGCCCAAGGCATCGCTGAAGGCAACGGCCGCGGGAGTCACGGCGTCGTTCAGCGCAACGATCTGGGCCTTCCAGCGGGCCGTGTCGGCATCCGTGGCGGTGTTGGCGAGGATGGTGGCGTGCATCTGCCGGGCAAGTTCGTCCAGCTGATTCAGGTACTGGTCGCCGATGGTCCATAGCTCGATGGCACGGGCGAAATAAGAGATGTGCCGAAAATTAAGGAACAACCAGATGATGCCGTCGAAGTCGTCTGGATGGTTGCCACCCTGCAGCAGGCCCCGGCGCGCGAGGGCCGCGTCCGGCTCCGGCTGGTCCAGGGCCAGGCGCAGGTCGCGGCTGCCCTCCGGGACGGCCATGGCTTCACGGTATTTGCGAAAGACCTGCTCATCGCGGCTTTCGGCATAGAGGCTCAGGTAAAAGATCGCGTCCTTCTGGCCCTTCGACCACAAGCTTTCACCTGCTACGTACCCACGCACCGCGGACAGGGCATACAGGCTGATGCAGCCGAGCAACGCCAACAGCAGTACGACGGCTATGAAGGGCCAGGCAATACTGATGAGTCTGGGCGTTTCGAGCGTCCGTTTCTGCTTCATGTGATCCTTTGCGTCGCAGAAGCCGGCACACGAGCGAACGAGGTCCCGGCACACATTCAGCACAGCGGAGCCAAGCTCGCTCGAGCATTGGCCGACGCGGTACTCCCCCCTTTGTGCCTAAGCCGACGCCGAGGGGCGGAGCGGCACCCGGCGACTATAGCGCGGTGGCGCGATCAAGCCAACGTGCCAGCAAGGGTGCCAGTTCCCCGAGGGGTTGATAGCCGTTGGTAAGCAGGGCGAATTGCCGGTCGTGTTCGCATAGCACAGTGGGGAAGCCAGAGATACCAAGCGATTGTGACCAGCGAAAGTCAGCCTGGGTCGCCTCCAAGGTCGCCGGGCCGTCGAAGGCTTCGGCGAAACGGATGCGCGACAGGCCAGTGCGTTCGGCGATATCTACCAAAGTGGCGGTACGGGTGATATCGCGACCGTCCCGGTAGAAGGCTTCGGCCAGCGCCCTGGCCATCGGCCAGGCGAGCGCCTCGTCGATCCTCCGGGCGGCAGCCACGGCACGGCACGCCGGCTCGGTGTCATAGACGAAGCCGTGCGGCAGCGCTTCGTCGAAGCGAAACGGCTGCCCGGTGGCGGCTTCAACGCTGTGCCAGTGCTCGAGAATGCGCGCCCGGGTACCGGGGTCGAGCGCCGCCTGGCCGGTACGCAACCCGCCCAGCACCAGATGGGTGGGCACGCCGGCCGCGGCCGCTTGCGCGAGCAAGGCGTCGAGCACCGGCGCGAACCCCCAGCACCAGGAGCACATCGGGTCCATCACGTACACCAGGCGGCTGGCCATGAGTCAGGCCTCGGTCGTTTTACGGTAGTTGTAGCCGATGGGATGGGGCTGGTTGCGGGCCTTGGCCAGTTCGATCTGCTTTTGCCGATCAATGGCGCTACGACGGGTTTTTTCGCTGAGGTTGTCCCAGCAGTGCGGGCAGCTGATCCCTGGCGCATAGTGGGGGGACTGGCGCTCCTGCACGCTGATGGGCATGCGGCAGGCATGGCACTGATCGTAGTCGCCTTCACTGAGGTCGTGACGAACGGTCACGCGGTTGTCGAAGACGAAGCAGTCACCCTGCCATTTGCTCTGCTCTTGCGGTACCTCTTCGAGATATTTGAGGATGCCGCCCTTGAGGTGATACACCTCTTCGAACCCTTCGCCGAGCATATAGCTGGAGGCCTTCTCGCAACGAATGCCACCGGTGCAGAACATCGCGACTTTCTTGTGCCGGGCCGGGTCGAAATTGGCCTTGATGTATTCGGGGAAGTCCCGGAAGGTCGCGGTCTTTGGATCGACGGCGCCTTCGAAGGTGCCGATGGCGACTTCGTAATCGTTGCGGGTGTCGATCAGCAGCACTTGGGGATCGCTAATCAACGCGTTCCAGTCCTGGGGCTCGACGTAGGTCCCGACCTTTTTGTTCGGGTCCACGCCCGGCACCCCGAGGGTGACGATCTCTTTCTTGAGCTTGACTTTGGTCCGGTAGAACGGCTGCTCGTCGCAGTACGACTCCTTGTGGTCCACGTCCACCAGGCGGGCGTCGCTACGCAGCCAGGCCAGCAGGGCATCGATGCCGGCACGGGTGCCGGAGACGGTACCGTTGATGCCTTCGTTCGCAAGCAGCAGGGTGCCCTTGACGTCGTTGGCCAGCATGACCTCCAGCAGAGGCTCACGCAGGTCCAGGTAATCTTCGAGGGTGACGAACTTGTACAGTGCCGCCACGACAATGGGTTGGCTCATCTTTGCATCTCCAGGTGGTCGCCCTCGCAAAGGGCGGACCAGGCAGGTCATGAATACGCGTTTGGAGCCGTTGACCGTTCGCGGGCTTCGCCCGCTCCAGCAGGGTCATATGCAGGAGCGAACGAAGCCCGCGAACTGGTCATGCCATCCAAAGCGGCGCGCATTCTAGCAAAGCGATCGGCGCCTGTGTGCTGCGCTGGATCAATGCCCGCCGGCGCACACCGGTGAAGCGGGAGCGGCACCGATGGCGGCCCACTCCTCGGGGGTGTAGGTGTGCAGGGCCAATGCATGGAACTCGCCCATCAGCTCGCCCAGGGTGCCGTACACCAACTGGTGCCGCTTGACGCTGTTCAGCCCGGCGAACCGCTCGCTGACCACCACGGCTTTATAGTGGGTCTGTTGCCCCCGGCTATGCATGTGGCTTTCATCGAGCACGCTCAGGTGTTGTGGCTGCAGCAGCGTCAGGGCGCTCTGAATGCGGGCCTGCATGGTCATGGCGATCACTTCTTCTTGGCGGATTCGGGGGCCTTCGGCGGGGTAATCTCGGCGGTCATGTCCGCCAGCAGTTTGTTCACCACCGGGGCCGCTTCTTTAAGGTGCGCCTGGGTCAGCTCGGCGGACTGCTCGGTGACTTGCGGCATTTTCTGCACGATCTTCTGGCCGAGCGGCGACTGGTAGAACTTGACCAGGTCCTTGAGCTCCTGCTCGGTGAAGTTATCGGTATAGAGCTTGACCATCTCGGGCTTGAGCTTGTCCCAGCCGATGGCCTGGTCCAGCGCGGCGTTGGCTTTGGCCTGGTAGGTTTCCAGCAGCGCCTGCTTGGAATCCGGCGCGTTGGCCTGGGCGAAACGCTGGGCGAACATCTGTTGCACCTGCATGTATACAGGCGTACCGAGCTTGTCGGCATGAGCCATCATCAGGAAGGCTTCCGCGCTGGCGTTGTGGCTGGCGGTATCGGCCATGACCGGCCCGGCGCAGGCCAAGACGGCCGCTGTGCAGAGGGCGCGAACTCGATTCATCGGTTTTCCTTACTGTGGCGATTGGGGTGGCAATAGGGGCGAACCCCAGAACGGCCCATTCTGCGCCCAACCCAACCGGGCGCTCAACCCTGGCTGACGAGCCGCCCCCCGCGATGCCCACGCCGACGGCTGAAAACGAGGGAACCCAGGGCGCTGGAATGCGCCTAAACTGGCTGTGGAACTAGCCCAAGCGAGAACGCAATGACCCGCATCGAAACTGACAGCATCGGCCAGATCGAAGTCCCCGAGGACGCCTATTGGGGCGCGCAGACCCAGCGTTCGCTGATCAACTTCGCAATCGGCGAGCAGCGCATGCCCCTGGCCGTAGTGCACGCCCTGGCGTTGATCAAGAAGGCCGCGGGGCGCGTCAATAGCCGTAGCGGCGACTTGCCGCCAGACGTTGCCCGGTTGATCGAACAGGCAGCCGATGAGGTGCTGGCTGGCGAGCACGACGACCAATTCCCGCTGGTGGTCTGGCAGACCGGCAGCGGCACCCAGAGCAACATGAACGTCAATGAGGTGATCGCCGGCCGCGGCAACGAGCTGGCCGGCCAAGGCCGTGGCGGTAAGAGCCCGGTGCACCCCAATGACCATGTGAACCGCTCGCAAAGCTCCAACGACTGCTTCCCCACGGCCATGCACATTGCCGCGGCCAAGGCGGTGCAAGCCGAGCTGCTGCCGGCGGTTGGCGAGTTGTCGGCGGGCTTGGCCGAGCTGTCGGCGCGTCACATGCAGCTGGTGAAAACCGGGCGCACCCATATGATGGATGCGACTCCCATCACCTTCGGCCAAGAGGTATCGGCCTTCATCGCCCAGCTGGACTACGCCCAACAGGCGATTCGCGCGGCCTTGCCAGCGGTTTATGAGCTGGCCCAGGGCGGCACCGCGGTGGGTACCGGCCTCAACGCGCCGCAGGGTTTCGCCGAAGCCATGGCTGCCGAGCTGGCGGCCCTCTCCGGCCTCCCCTTCGTCACCGCGCCGAACAAGTTTGCCGCGTTGTCCGGGCATGAGCCTCTGGTGACCCTTGCAGGCGCCTTGAAAACGCTCGCCGTGGCGTTGATGAAACTGGCCAACGACCTTCGCCTGCTGGGCTCCGGCCCCCGTGGCGGCTTGGCGGAAGTGCGCCTGCCGGCTAACGAGCCAGGTAGCTCGATCATGCCTGGCAAGGTCAACCCGACCCAGTGCGAGGCGCTGTCGATGCTGGCCTGCCAAGTGCTGGGCAACGACGTGACCATCGGCATGGCGGCCAGCCAGGGCCACCTGCAATTGAACGTTTATAAGCCGGTAATCATTCATAACCTGCTGCAATCGATCACCTTGCTGGCTGACGGTTGCCGCAATTTCCAGGCCCATTGCATCGCTGGCCTCGAAGCGGATGCCGACAAGATGGCGGAGCACCTGGAGCGGGGCTTGATGCTGGTCACCGCGCTCAACCCGCATATCGGCTATGACAAGGCCGCGCAGATCGCCAAGAAGGCCTACGGCGAAAACCTGACCTTGCGCCAGGCAGCGCTGGACCTGGGCTACCTCACCGACGAGCAGTTCGATCAGTGGGTGCGCCCGGAAAACATGCTGTCAGCCGGTGGCCAAGGCTGACTAACGCTATCCCCTGCCCGCCGAGCGCCGGCGGGCAGCTTACACTTCGGCTATCAGTTCGTTCGGAGGGCTACATGTTAGGCAAACGCGCAGAAGAAATCGCACCCGCCACTCGGTTTCGCAGCGACCGCTTCACCCTGATCAACGGCAACTTCTTTTTCAGCACTCGGGAAAACACCCTCGAAGGCCCCTTCCCTACCCGCGAGGAAGCGGTCAAGGAAAGCGAGGCGTATATCGAGCGGGCTGTGTCCAACCGCATGCGCAACGAATTAGCGGGCTAACGCCGAAGAGGCGGGCACTGCCCGCCTCCATCATTGCGCCTGGGGTCACGAGGTTCGCGGGCTTTGCCCGCGCCTACTCCTTGAACGCCCGCTCCAGCGCGTCGTTGATGGTCCGCAGGACCTTGACCCGCGCCCAGCGCTTGTCATTAGCCTCGATCAGCGTCCAAGGCGCGATCTCGGTGCTGGTACGGTCGACCATGTCGCCAACCGCCTCGCGGTACTGGCCCCACTTCTTGCGGTTGCGCCAGTCATCCTCGGTGATCTTGTAGCGTTTGAACGGGGTTTCCTCACGCTCCTTGAAACGTTCCAACTGGGTTTGCTCGTCGATGGCCAGCCAGAACTTGACCACCACCACCCCCGCCTCGGTGAGCTGTTCCTCGAAATCGTTGATCTCGCTATACGCCCGTAGCCAGTCCGCCGGCTCGCAGAAGCCCTCCACGCGCTCCACCAAAACGCGCCCGTACCAGGAGCGGTCGAAGATGGTGAACTGCCGCCGCGCCGGAATGTGCCGCCAAAAGCGCCACAGGTAGGGCTGTGCGCGCTCCTCTTCGGTCGGCGCCGCCACTGGGATGATGTGGTATTGACGCGGGTCCAGCGCCGCGGCCACTCGCCGGATGGCCCCGCCTTTGCCGGCGGCATCGTTACCTTCGAACACCGCGACCAGGGCATGCCTGCGCATGTGCTTGTGGCGCAGCAGCGTGGCCAGGCGGGCCTGCTCTTCAATGAGCTGGCGCTGATAATCGGCTTTCTCCAGCGACAGGCTTAGGTCCAGAGCGTCCAGCACGGTGCGCTGGTCCAGGCTCTTGCCCAAGGGCGGCACCGCCTGCTCGACCGGCCGTTGCGGGGCATTGAGCCGCGCCTGCAGGCCTTCGAGCAGGATATTGCCCACCGCCAGGCTGCGATAATTGCTGTCTTGGCCTTCGATCACATGCCAAGGCGCGTATTCACGGCTGCTACGGCGCAACACCCGTTCGCCGAAGCGCACGAAACGGTCGTAGGTCTTGGATTGTTGCCAATCCAATGGGCTGATTCGCCAGCTATGCAGGGGATCGTCCTTGAGGGACTTGAGCCGATGTTTCATCTGCTTCTTGGACAGGTGAAACCAGAATTTGAAGATCAGTGCGCCTTCGTCGCAGAGCATCTGCTCCAGCCGCTCCGCCTGATTGATGGCTTGGTCCAGCACCGCATCCTTGAAGTCCCCATGCACGCGGCCCTGGATCATCTGGCTGTACCAATTGCCGAAGAACACGCCCATGCGCCCTTTCGCTGGCAGCTGCCGCCAATACCGCCAGATCGGCGGCCGGGCCAGCTCTTCGTCGGTCTGCTCGTCGAAGGTGCGCACTTCGATCAAGCGCGGGTCCATCCATTCGCTCAACAGCTTGACTGTCTCGCCTTTGCCGGCGCCTTCAATGCCATTGATCAACACAATGACCGGAAAGCGGCCCTGCTGCTTGAGTTCATATTGGGCTTCGAGCAGCGCCTCACGCAGGGCTGGCACCGCGGCCTTGTAAGCGTCGTCATCGACGGCGTGGCCGATTTCGGCGGATTCAAACATAGGCAAAACTCCTTCTGGCTGCTTATCTGGACAGCGCCTTCTGGCAGAATACTGCGCCTGTTTCCCCTAAGACCCAGCCAAGCCCTATGCCTAGCGTTATCTCCCCTGCCCAGCTTGATTGGGACGAAAACGGCCAGCCGCTCTCGCGCGTTTTCGGCGACGTGTATTTTTCCAGCCAGGCGGCCCTGGACGAGACACGCTACGTATTCCTCGAGCAGAACCGCTTGGAGCAGCGCTTCGCCGCCCTTGCCGATGGCGAGTGCCTGGTGATCGGTGAAACCGGCTTTGGCACCGGCATGAACTTTCTTTGCGCCTGGCGGCTGTTCGAGGCCTCGGCGATACCTGGGGCACGGCTGCACTTCATCAGCACGGAGAAATTCCCGCTGGCCCTCGCGGATCTCCAGCGCGCGTTGGCGCTATGGCCCGAGCTGGCACCTTGGGCAACGGCGCTGCAAAACGCCTACCGGGCCATGCATGACGGCCCGCAGCGCCTGGTGTTCGACGGCGGCCGGGTAACCCTGACGCTGCTGATCGGTGATGCCCAGGCCCAGCTCGGGCAGTTGCAGGGGCGTGTCGATGCCTGGTTCCTAGACGGTTTCGCACCGGCGAAAAACCCTGAGATGTGGACCGCCGAGCTGTTCAGCGAAGTGGCCCGGCTATCCGCCGAAGGTGCGACCCTGGGCACGTTCAGCGCGGCCGGCACGGTACGCCGAGGGCTGATCGCGGCGGGTTTCAAGATGAAACGGCTGCCGGGCCTGGGGAAGAAATGGGAGATCATGCGCGGCGAATTCGTCGGCGCCCCAGCGTTACCAGGCAAGCCCTGGTTCGCCTATCCGCCCAAGGCCCTCGGCGAGCGCCAGGCACTGGTGGTAGGCGCGGGCCTGGCGGGCTGTGCCACGGCGGCAAGCCTGGCGGCACGTGGCTGGCAGGTAACGCTGCTCGAGCGCCACGGGCAGATCGCCAACGAGGCTTCGGGTAACCCCCAGGGCGTGCTTTACCTGAAGTTGTCCGCCCATGGCACCGCCCTGTCGCAGTTGATCCTTGGCGGCTTTGGGTACACCCGCCGGTTGCTCGAGCGGCTGGAGCGCGGCAGTGCCTGGGATGCCTGCGGGGTGCTGCAACTGGCGACCAGCGCCGCTGAAGCCGCGCGCCAACAGGCACTGGCCACTGCGTTTACCCCCAGCCTGCTGCACCAGGTGAGCGCGGCCGAGGCCAGTGAGCACGCTGGTGTGCCCTTGCCGGCAGGCGGCCTGTGGTTCCCCGAAGGCGGGTGGGTGCACCCGCCCGCCTTGTGCGCGCAGCTTGCCCGCCACCCTAACATCCAGCTGCGGCCATACCATGACGTGCTGCGCCTAGCCCGTGAAGGATCACTGTGGCACGCCTGGGCCGGGGAGCGGCTGCTGGCCAGCGCGCCGGTGGTGGTCCTGGCCTGCGCCGCGCAGGTACGAGCCTTCGAGCAGACTGCCACACTGCCGCTCAAGCCCGTTCGTGGCCAGATCACCCGCCTGCCCGCCACCGCCGCCAGCGCCGCGCTGGCGACCGTGGTGTGCGCCGAGGGTTACGTAGCGCCAGCGCGTGAGGGCGAACACACCCTGGGTGCCAGCTTTGACTTTCAGCGCGTGGATGACCAGCCCAGCGTGGCTGAGCACAATCACAACCTGGCGCTGCTGCAAGGCATTTCGCCCGACCTGGCCGAGCGCCTGGCCCCTGCCGCGCCCGAGGCGCTGCAAGGCCGTGTGGGCTTGCGGTGCACCAGCCCAGACTACCTGCCGATCGTCGGCCCGGTAGCCGAGGCTGGCCTCTTTGCCGAGGCCTACCAAGGGCTGCGGCGCAATGCCCGGGCCGCTATCAGCGAGCCCTGCCCTTGGTTGCCAGGGCTGTGGGTGAACACCGGGCATGGTTCCCGAGGGTTGATCACCGCGCCGCTGTCTGGCGAGTTGATCGCCGCCTGGCTGGAACATGAACCTCTGCCCGTGGCCCGGCAAGTAGCCGAGGCTTGCCACCCCAACCGCTTCGCCGTACGCCGCCTGGGCAAGGGCGGCGCTGGCGGCTAAAGCACCAGGCCGATAGCCCGCCGACCGGCGGGCATTGCAGAAACGAACCAAGCGGCCGATAAGCTGTAGCATGGCTGGGCAAATTGATATCACTGCCCCCTCCCTCCGTCCGCTGCGGAAGAAACCGACGATGCAATCAGTTCCGATGCCTATCAACGAAGCAGCTCGCCTGCGCCGCCTAGCGGACCTGTGCCTGCTCGAAGGCACCCGGGACCCGGTGTTCGAAGACATCATCGAGCTGCTGCAGGCTTACTTCGACGCCCCCATAGCGCTGATCTCGATCCTTGAAGAGCAGCGCCAATGGTTCAAGGCCAGCCGCGGCCTGTGCATCCGGGAAACGCCCCGGGACATGTCCTTCTGCACGTATGCGATTTTGTCAGACGCGCTGTTCGTGGTACCCGATGCGTTGGAGGACGAGCGCTTTCGGGATAACCCGTTGGTCACCGGCCCGCCGTACATCCGCTTTTACGCCGGCATGCCGCTGGTGACCGAGGACGGCCTGGGGCTGGGCAGCCTGTGCATCATCGACAACCAGCCGCGCCCGCCACTGAACGAACACCAGGCCTCGGCGTTGAAACGCTTCGCTGCGCTGGTGATGCAGCGCATCCTCAGCCTGCGCGACCTCAATTACCGGGATCAACAAACCGGGATGCTCAACCGTGCCCGGCTCGAACAAGACATTCTTACCCGGCGCGGCGAACAGGCCCACTCGCTGGTAGCGATCGACGTAGTGTCGCCGCAGATGCTCAACGACATCGTCAAGGCCCTGGGCTATCAGTTCTCCCAGGACCTGATGCTCACCATCCATGCCGAGCTCACCGCCTTGCTGCCGGCCAAGACGAACATCTATCGGATAAGCCAGACCCGCTTCGGGTTCTTTCTGGACGGTGGTCGGGGGCCAGCCAGCGAGGCATTGTTCGCCGCCATCCTAGAGCGCTTCAAGCAGCCATTGTTCTGCGGCGGCATTCCCATCCAGACCCAGGTCGGGATCGGTGCCATCGAGCTGTCCCATAGCCAAGCTAGCCTCCCGGACTGGCTGCGCATGGTTGTCAGCGCCTCCGACGACGCCCGCACCAAGGGCAAGGGCTCGGGCTGGTATGAGCCTGGGCTGGGCCGTGCGCAACAGCGCGCCTTCATGCTGCTTAGCGCCCTCGCCGAGGCGCTGCAAAGCGGCGATCAACTGCGCCTGGCCTACCAGCCGCGCTTCGATGCCCACAGCGGCGCGTTGCTGTCGGCCGAGGCGTTGCTGCGCTGGGAGCACCCTTTCCTTGGCGCGCTGAGCCCAGGGGAATTCATTCCGCTGGCCGAGCGTACGTCGATGATTCGACCGCTGAGCCTCTGGGTGATCCGCCAGGCGGTGAACCAGGCGACAGGCTGGTATCGGGCCGGCATGCCGCTGAAGGTCTCGGTCAACGTCTCGGCCGAGGACTTGGACGGCGCGCAGTTCACCGACAACTTGCTCACCCTGCTGGCCGACACAGGGTTGCCGCCGCAGCTGCTGGAACTGGAATTCACCGAAAGCGCGGTGTGCCAGAGCCCGGAGCTGGTGCGCGAGCAGCTCGAGCGGCTGCGCCGGGTGGGCATCGATGTGGCCATCGATGACTTCGGCACCGGCTACAGCAACTGGACCTACCTGCGCCAACTGCCCGCTACCGCAGTGAAGCTGGACCGCTCGCTGATCTGCAATATCAGCAGCGACGAACGCGACCGCCGGCTGGTGGAAACCCTGATCGGCCTCGGCCTGCGCTTGGGTTACCGGATCGTCGCCGAGGGTATCGAATGCGCCGACACCCTCGAAGTGCTGCGGCGTGCCGGGTGTCATGAAGTACAAGGCTTTTTCCTCGCGCGCCCGATGGAGTTGCACGCCCTTGAGAGCTGGCGCGCGGCGAGGGAAACGGCATAGCTCATAACGCTATAGGTCCGCGCAACGCGGAGAACCGGCCAGGGTCATTCCGCCAGCTTGTCGGTTTCTGCCGGTGAGACAAGGCTTCGATAGCCTTCAGGAAATCCGCCTCAACCCGATCGGCCGGGAACGATCCGCCCCTCCCTGCCCTCCAAAAAGCCAAGCCCCTGTCAACGCGCCGCTCTAACGCGCGCTCTGTGCAGGGCCCTGCGCTACTGGCCGAGTGTTTTCGCGGCCTGGTCGGACGTGTCACCAGGCGACTTTCGCACCACCTCCCCGCAGGCGGCCCCCACTGGGCCCCTGGCCTCCAGTAGCGCTAAACGCTGACAGCCAAAGGTTTAGCTACATGTGTGGAATCGCAGGAGAGCTCCGTTTCGATCAGCAACCCGCCGACCTGGGCGCAATCGAGCGCATCACCCATCACCTCGCCCCTCGGGGCCCCGATGCCTGGGGCTTCCACAGCCAGGGCCCAGTGGCGCTCGGCCATCGCCGGCTGAAAATCATGGACCTGTCCGATTGCTCGGCGCAGCCGATGGTGGACGGCCAGTTGGGGCTGGCGCTGGCGTTCAACGGCGCGATCTATAACTACCCGGAACTGCGCAAGGAGCTCGAAGGCCTCGGCTACAGCTTCTATTCGGACGGCGACACCGAAGTGCTGCTCAAGGGCTATCACGCCTGGCGTGAAGCGTTGCTGCCCAAACTCAACGGCATGTTCGCCTTCGCCGTGTGGGAGCGCGACACCCAACGGCTGTTCCTCGCGCGAGACCGGCTTGGGGTCAAGCCCCTGTACCTGTCGCGCAACGGCAGCCGGCTGCGCTTCGCCTCGACCCTGCCAGCGCTGCTCAAGGGCGGCGACATCGACCCGATGCTCGACCCCATCGGCCTCAACCATTACCTGAACTTCCATGCCGTGGTGCCCGCGCCGCGTACCGTGCTGGCCAATGTGCAGAAGCTGGCCCCGGCCACCTGGCTGCGCATCGACGCGGACGGCCGCAGCGAGGAAAAAACCTGGTGGGCGCTGCCCTACGGCCCTTCGGCCGAAGAGCGTTCGCTCGACCTGGAAGGCTGGGTGGACCGCGTGCTGGAGGCTACCCGCGAAGCCGTAGCCATTCGCCAACGGGCGGCGGTAGACGTAGGCGTGCTGCTCTCCGGCGGGGTGGATTCGAGCATGCTGGTGGGGCTGCTGCGTGAGGCCGGCGTGGAGGACCTGTCCACCTTCTCCATCGGTTTCGAAGACGCCGGCGGCGAGCGCGGCGATGAATTCCAGTATTCGGACCTGATCGCCCGTCACTACGGGACCCGCCACCACCAGTTGCGTATTGCCGAGAAGGAGATCATCGAGCAACTGCCCGCGGCGTTCCGCGCCATGAGCGAGCCGATGGTCAGCCACGACTGCATCGCCTTCTACCTGCTCTCGCGTGAAGTGGCCAAGCACTGCAAGGTCGTGCAGAGCGGACAGGGTGCGGATGAGCTGTTTGCTGGCTATCACTGGTACCCGCAGGTCGATGGCGCTAGCGATGCCTTTACCGCCTACCGCAAGGCCTTCTTCGACCGCGACTATGCCGAATACGCCGACACCGTGCAGCCGCGCTGGCGCCTGGACCACGATGCCGCGGGCGACTTCGTACGCGAACACTTCGCCATGCCGGGCGCCGACGCTGCGGTAGACAAGGCGCTGCGCCTGGACAGCACGGTGATGCTGGTAGAGGACCCGGTAAAACGGGTAGACAACATGACCATGGCCTGGGGCCTGGAAGCGCGTACGCCCTTCCTTGACTACCGCCTGGTGGAGCTTTCGGCGCGCATTCCTGGCCGCTTCAAGCTGCCCGACGGCGGCAAGCAGGTGCTCAAGGAAGCGGCGCGGCGGGTGATCCCCAGCGAGGTGATCGACCGTAAGAAGGGGTATTTCCCAGTGCCAGGGCTCAAGCACCTCGAAGGCGCCACCTTGGGCTGGGTGCGCGACCTGCTGCTGGACTCCAGCCAGGACCGCGGCCTGTTCAACCCAACCCGCGTGGACGCCTTGCTGACCGACCCGCAGGGGCAACTCACCCCCCTGCATGGCTCGAAGCTGTGGCAGCTGGCGGCCTTGAACCTGTGGCTCAGCGAGCAGGGAATCTAACCGATGAAAGCCCATGCGCAATCTGTAAGCCAACGCCTGCAACGCGGCCAACCACCTTCCTATGAACGCCTGCAAGCGATGTGCGCCGAAGACGGCCTGCCGCTGGCCGGCACACCGCGCCCATTGCACTGCGGTTGGGGCCGGCTGTTGATGGGTCACACCTGGCCTTCACCGCAGGAGCTGGCGGACGAGCTGCTCAAGGAACGACCAGGCGAGCGGGACATCGCACTCTACGTGGCAGCGCCCCAGCAAGTGCTGGCGCAGGCGCCGCAGCAACTGTTCCTGGACCCGTCCGATACCCTCCGCCTGTGGTTCAGCGACTACCGCCCGGCCCAACGGGTATTTCGCGGCTTCCGCGTGCGCCGCGCCTGCACGCCGCAGGACTGGGAGTCGATCAACCAGTTGTACCGCAAGCGGCGCATGCTGCCGCTGGATCCGGCGCTGCTCACCCCAAGGCACCAGGGCGGCCCGGTGTATTGGCTGGCTGAGGACGAGAACGATGGCGCGGTCATCGGCAGCGTGATGGGGCTCAACCATCGCACTGCCTTCCAGGACCCTGAAGGCGGCAGCAGCCTGTGGTGCCTGGCGGTCGACCCGCGCTGTACCCGGCCGGGTGTTGGCGAAGTGCTGGTACGCCACTTGGTGGAACACTTCATGAGCCGCGGGCTGGCCTTCCTCGACCTGTCGGTGATGCACGACAACCGCCTGGCCAAGAACCTCTACGCCAAGCTCGGCTTCCGCACGCTGCCGACCTTCGCGGTCAAGTGCAAGAACAGCATCAACCAGAAGCTGTTCCTGGGCCCAGGCCCGGCCGCGGACTTGAACCCCTATGCCCGCATCATCGTCGATGAGGCCTTCCGCCGCGGCATCGACGTGCAGGTGGACGACGCCGAACACGGCCTGTTCACGCTAAGCCATGGCGGGCGCAAGATCCGTTGTCGTGAATCGCTGTGCGACCTCACCAGCTCGATCAGCGTGATGCTTTGCCAGGACAAAAGCCTGACCCACAAAACGCTTGCCGCCGCAGGTTTGTCGCTGCCCGCCCAGCAACTGGCGGCCAGTGCCGACGATAACGAAGGCTTTCTCGAGGAACATGGCCGGATCGTGGTCAAGCCGCTGGACGGCGAGCAGGGCCTGGGGGTGGCCGTGGACCTGCGCACCCTCGACGAGGTGCAGGCTGCCATCGAGGTGGCGCACCAGTATGACAGCCAGGTGCTGCTGGAAAGCTTCCATGAGGGCGCGGACCTGCGCATCGTGGTCATCGGCTTTGAAGTGGTGGCCGCGGCCATCCGCCGCCCGGCGCAGGTCGTCGGCGATGGCCAACACAGCGTTCACCAGTTGATCGAGGCACAGAGCCGTCGGCGCCAGGCGGCCACGGGGGGCGAGAGCCGCATTCCGCTGGATCGGGAAACGGAACGCACGGTGCAGGCAGCGGGCTACGAGTACAGCAGCATCCTGCCGGACGGCGAGACGCTAGCAGTGCGCAAGACCGCCAACCTGCACACTGGCGGGCACCTGGAGGACGTCACCGACATTCTCCACCCCACCCTGCGCGAGGCGGCCATCCAGGCCGCGCGGGCGCTGGACATTCCGGTGGTAGGGCTGGACTTGCTAGTGCCCGCGGCGGACCAACCCGAGTACGTGTTCATCGAGGCTAACGAACGCGTGGGCCTAGCCAATCATGAGCCACGGCCGACCGCGGAACGCTTCATCGATTTGCTGTTCCCACATATACAGCCTGCGCGCTGATCCCGCACGCCGGCCGCTTGGGGGCTCCCCCGGCGGCCGGCGCCTAAGCGCGGTTGCCGCGCCCTCTGCGTATCCCCGAGGAGAGAATTGATGTCCAACATCCCCGAGCCGGATATGAACTATCTGCGCAAGGTGCTGCTGGAAATGCTTGCCATTCCCAGCCCCACCGGTTTTACCGACACCATCGTGCGCTATGTTGCCGAGTGCCTAGAAGGCCTGGGCATTCCGTACGAACTCACCCGCCGCGGCACCCTCAGGGCGACCTTGAAGGGTAAACGCAGCTCCCCCGACCGGGCCGTTTCATCCCACCTCGATACCATCGGTGCGATCGTGCGGACCATCCAGGACAACGGCCGCCTTGGGTTGGCGCCGGTGGGGTGCTGGTCGAGCCGGTTCGCTGAAGGCAGCCGGGTGAGCGTATTCACCGACACCGGCATCGTGCGCGGCAGCGTACTGCCGCTGATGGCCTCTGGGCACGCGTTCAACACCGCCGTGGACCAGATGCCCATCACGTGGGACCACGTGGAGCTGCGCCTTGACGCTTACTCCGCCACCCGTGCCGACGCCGAAGCGCTGGGGGTGAATATCGGTGACTTCGTGGCCTTCGACCCCCTGCCTGAGTTCACGGACAGCGGCCATATCAGCGCCCGCCACCTGGACGACAAAGCGGGCGTCGCGGCAGTGCTCACTGCGCTCAAAGCCATCGTCGACAGCGGCGTGGAACCGCTGATCGACTGCCACCCGCTGTTCACCATCACCGAAGAAACCGGCTCCGGCGCCGCCGGCGCATTGCCGTGGGACGTGAGTGAGTTTGTGGGGGTGGACATTGCCCCGGTCGCTCCAGGGCAGCACTCGAGCGAACACGCGGTAAGCGTGGCCATGCAGGATTCCAGCGGGCCCTATGACTACCATCTTTCGCGTCACCTGCTGCGGCTGGCGCAGGACCACGCCCTGCCGGTACGCCGGGACCTGTTCCGTTATTACTACAGCGACGCGCATTCGGCGGTGACCGCCGGCCATGACATCCGCGCCGCATTACTGGCGTTCGGCTGCGACGCCACTCATGGCTACGAACGGACCCATATCGACAGCCTCGCCGCGCTCAGCCGCTTGCTCGCGGCGTATATGCTCAGCCCGCCGGTGTTCGCCAGCGATGCCGACCCGGCCAACGCCTCGCTTGCCAACTTCAGCAAGCAGATCGAGCACGAAGCGCATATGGAGAGCGATACCCGGGTGCCGGCCGTAGATGAGGTAATTGGCAAGTGAGCCGTTCAAGCGAGGGTGTTGCCTGGGGTAAGCTAGGCGCTGTCTCTTACCTGGGGTTCACCCTTGCTTATCCCTTATGACCAACTCGCGCCCGACACCCTTAACCGGCTGATCGAGGACTTCGTCACCCGCGACGGCACCGACAACGGTGACGAGACCCCGCTGCAAACCAGGGTACTGCGGGTGCGTCAGGCCCTGGCCAAAGGCCAGGCGTTTATCCTGTTCGATGCCGATAGCCAACAGTGCCAACTGCTGGCTCGGCATGATGTGCCACGAGAATTGCTCGAAGGCTAAGCGCTTAGCGGCCGGACGCAGCGATGCGCTCGCTGCGCTCGATTTGCAGGCGTTTATAGATCTCCGCCCGATGCACCTCCACCCGGCGGGGGGCGGCAATACCCAATCTCACCTGATTGCCGCTTACCGAGAGAATCTTGAGGCGGATGTCATCGCCGATGATGATTTCCTCACCCACCGCTCTGGTCAGTACAAGCATGGTTCGCGTCCTTTCTTGGTTGGGACCCCGAGCCTGCCCTGTAACGCGGGTGTATTCAACGCGTAGGCACCGGATTCGCCCCTACGAGGCAAAAATTGGACACTTTCCTACAAAGGATTGAAACCAAGTTGAGCGAATTAAAGCGCAGCCGCGGCCCGCAGGCTGGTGCCAGCCCAACCTACCTTGCAGAAGTCGACGAAGCCCGCGAACTGGCTCAAGAAGAAAACCGTGGCCCAAACAGCACCAAGGTGGCCCCTGCCAGGCAAATGAACACGCCCAGCCAGTCGGTCCATAGCGGCCGGCTGCGCTCGACCAGCGCCAGCCAACCAAGGGAAGCTGCAATGTAGATACCCCCGTAGGCGGCGTAGGCGCGGCCAGCGTAGGCGGCCTCCACCCGCGTGAGCAGCAATGCGAAGCAGGTCAGGCTGAGCAGGCCGGCCACGGCCCAGAGCGGGCCCTTGCCCAGGCGCAGCCAGAGATAGAACCCATAGCAACCGGCGATTTCGAACAGCGCCGCCAAGGCGAACCAGAGGTAATTCAGCACTGTGGGCTCCTGTGACCAGTCTGGCGGCGATCATACGTCAGGACGCTGACTTGGCCCTCATCCGATCGGCCATGTAGGCCATTTCCGCGTAGAGCGTTTCGGGATTGCGGCACTTGCCGGCCCAGGCCTGGCGCCCGGCGTCGTGAGGGAGAATCATGAACACCTCTTCAGCGACCTGCTGGTAGAGGTAATCGGCGATGTCGCTGGCGCTGATCGGCGAGCTTTCCAGCAGCTTGCCTACCGCAGCTTTCATTTCTGGCGTGGGGCCTCGGAAGGAGTCCAGCAGGTTGGTCTGGAAGAAAGACGGGCAAAGTACATGGACCTTCACCCCGACCCCGCGCAGTTCCACCAGCAGGCTTTCGGAGAGCGCGACCACACCGGCCTTGGCAACGTTGTAATTGCTCATGCCCGGCCCTTGCATGAGGGCAGCCATGGAAGCGACGTTGATGATCCGCCCCTGGCTCTGCTGGATCAGCGGCAGGAACGCCTTGCAGCCTTTGACCACCCCCATCAGGTTGATCGACAGCTGCCAGTCCCAGTCCTCCAGTGACAGCTCGCTGAAGAAGCCGCCAGAGGCGACCCCAGCGTTATTGACCAGCACATCTATGCCGCCCAGCTGCGCTTCGCAGGCCTCGGCGAAGGCGCTGAGCTGGCTGTAGTCGCGCACATCGCAGCGGCGGATAAAGCCATCGCCGCCCGCCGCCTGGACCATCCGCAGGGTCTCCTGCAGGCGCGTTTCGTCGAGGTCGCACAACGCTAGCCGCCAGCCTTCCCGGGCCCAGCGCAGGGCAATCTCCCGACCCAGGCCGGAACCGGCCCCGGTCACCATCATGCGGTTGCTCATGCTTTGTCTCCTGCTGGCGATGTTCGCGAAGCCTAGTGGGCCGTGGCCTTGCGGATAACGATCATCAGCGCGCTGAATGCCGGGACCGGCTTCACGGTATTTCAAACTTTTTGCGTACACCAGGAGTCGTATGAACAAGCGGACGGCACCCTCGCCCGCAAAACCCGCGGCCCGTTGCCGCACAGGATCTTAAAAAAAGGAATCCGCCATGGGCACCATACTTATCATCATCCTGATTCTGCTGCTGATCGGTGGTTTACCCGTCTTCCCCCACTCACGCAGCTGGGGTTACGGGCCATCCGGCATCATCGGTACCGTCTTGGTCATCCTGTTGATTCTGGTGTTGCTCGGGAAGATATAGTTGGCCTGACAGCCTGTAATGCAAAACCCCGAGCGGTGGACCTTCCACCCTCGGGGTTTTGTTTTTTGGCGCTTGTAGCAGTCGGGGGCGCTCGCGACCAGCCGTAACAACGGTTTAAGGCCCGTCGCACGCACGCTCGGCTGCTACGGGGATAGCCTAAGCTCCAAACTCAATGAGACACCGCGCCACTGGCACCCAGGCCGGTTTGCGACCGCACGAACTGCGGGAAGAACAGCGCGCGTTCCTGGTCGGCGGCAGCAGACTTGTCGGTGATCGAGAAGAACCAGATGCCCACGAACGCCACCGTGATGGAGAACAGCGCCGGGTATTCGTAGGGGTAGATCGGAGTCGGATGGCCGAGGATCTGCACCCAGATGGTCGGGCCGAGGATCATCAGCGCTACCGCCGTGAGCAACCCAAGCCAACCCCCGATCATCGCGCCGCGGGTAGTGAGCTTTTTCCAGTACATGGAAAGCAGCAGCACCGGGAAGTTACAGCTGGCCGCGATCGAGAATGCCAGGCCGACCATGAACGCGATGTTCTGCTTCTCGAACAGAATGCCCAGGCCGATCGCCAGGACGCCGAGGGCGATGGTGGTGATCTTCGACACGCGAATTTCATCTTTCTCGTTGGCGTGGCCTTTCTTCAGCACCGACGCATACAGGTCGTGGGATACCGCCGAGGCCCCGGCCAGGGTGAGCCCGGCCACGACCGCGAGGATGGTGGCGAAGGCGACCGCGGAGATGAACCCGAGGAACACGCTACCGCCCACGGCATTGGCCAAGTGCACCGCCGCCATGTTGTTACCGCCCAGCAACGCACCGGTGGCGTCCTTGAAGTCCGGGTTGGTGCTCACCAGCAAAATCGCGCCAAAACCGATGATGAACGTGAGGATGTAGAAGTACCCAATGAAACCGGTGGCGTAGAGCACGCTTTTGCGCGCTTCCTTGGCATCGCCCACGGTGAAGAAGCGCATCAGGATGTGTGGCAGGCCAGCGGTGCCGAACATCAGCGCCAGGCCCAGGGAGAAGGCCGAGATCGGGTCCTTCACCAAGCCACCGGGGCTCATGATCGCCGCGCCCTTCGGGTGCACCTTGATCGCTTCGGAGAACAGGGTGTTGAAATCGAAGTTCACGTGCTTCATCACCATCAGCGCCATGAAGCTTGCGCCAGACAGTAACAGCACCGCCTTGATGATCTGCACCCAGGTAGTGGCGAGCATGCCGCCGAACAGCACGTACAGGCACATCAGAATACCCACTAACACCACGGCTACTGCGTAGTCCAGGCCGAACAGCAGCTGAATCAGCTTGCCGGCGCCAACCATCTGCGCGATCAGGTAGAAGGCCACCACCACCAGGGACCCGCACGCCGACAGGGTGCGGATTTCCTTCTGCTTGAGCCGGTAGGAAGCGACGTCGGCGAAGGTGTACTTGCCCAAGTTGCGCAAGCGCTCGGCGATCAGGAACAGGATGATCGGCCAGCCCACCAGGAAGCCGATGGAGTAGATCAGCCCGTCGTAGCCGGAGCCGAACACCAGCGCGGAAATACCCAGAAAAGACGCCGCCGACATGTAGTCCCCGGCAATCGCCAGGCCATTCTGGAAACCGGTGATGCGCCCACCGGCGGCGTAGTAGTCCGACGCCGAGCGGTTACGCTTGGACGCCCAATAGGTGATGCACAGGGTGGCGCCCACGAAGACCACGAACATGACGATGGCGGCCACGTTCAGGGGTTGTTTCTGGACTGCGCCGGAGATGGCGTCTGCTGCCATCGCCGAGGGCGCCAGGGCGATGCTGGCCAGTGCTGCAAAGAGGCCGCGGCTCATAGCTGCACCTCCTTGAGCAGGGCCTGGTTCATAGCGTCGAATTCCCCATTGGCGCGCTGCACATAAATAGCCGTGAGCACGAACGCCGAAACGATCAGCCCCACCCCGATCGGGATGCCCCAGGTGATGGATGAACCTTCGCTAAGCCGCGTGCCCAACACTTGCGGGGCGTACGCGATCAGCAGGATAAACGCTGAGTAGAGGCCGAGCATGATCGCCGAAAGAATCCAGGCGAAACGCTCGCGTTTGGCCACCAGCTCCTTGAAGCGGGGGTTGTTCTGTATTGCCAGATAGATGCTGTCGTTCATTGTTTTTGTCTCCGCAGCACGGTTTTAGTGGAACCTTATCCACTGTAGGCCCAGCTGAAGAGAACAATAGACGACCTTAGTCTAAGGTACGCGGCGCAGCAGCTGCCGCTAGCCCGCGAACGAGGCCGGCAAGGACCTACGCCGGCCGGTTCACGGGCTTCGCACGCTCCTACTGCGTCCACTCCTTGACCCTGTCCGGATGCTTGGCGATCCAGGCCTTGGCCACGGCTTCAGGCTTGCCGCCGTCCTGGATAGCCAGCATGACCTCGCCAATCTCGTTGGCATCGGTCCAGGTGAATTTCTTCAGGAAGGCCACGACCTCCGGCGCCTTAGCTTCCAAGCCCTTGCTGCCAACACTGTCGACGTGCTCGGCGGCACCGTAGACGCCTTTGGGGTCATCCAAGAAGCGCAGCTTCCACTTGGCGAACATCCAGTGCGGTACCCACCCGGTCACAGCGATGGATTGCTGCTTGTCGTAGGCACGGCCCAGTTCAGCGGTCATGGCAGCGCCAGAGCTGGCCTGCAATTTATAGCCGTCGAGAGCGTAATCCTTGATGGCCTGGTCAGTCTTGAGCATCACCCCGGAGCCTGCGTCGATGCCGACGATCTTCTTGCCGAAGCTGTCGTCGGTTTTCAGGTCTGCCACGCTTTTCGCCTTGACGTAATCGGGCACGATCAGCCCGATTTTCGCGTCGTTGAAATTCGGCCCGTAGTCCACGACCTTGTCTTTGTTCTTTTCCCAGTACTCGCCGTGGGTCACCGGCAACCAGGCCGAAAGCATCAGGTCCAGTTTCCCGGTGGCCACGCCCTGCCACATGATGCCGGTGGCCACAGGCATCAGTTTTACGTCATAGCCAAGCTTTTGCTTGATCACCTCCGCTGCCACGAAAGTGGTCGCCACGCTGTCCGACCAACCGTCCACGTAGCCGATGCTCAGTTCGGCCTTGGCGCTGGCCAGGCCAGACCCCATGGCCAGCACCAGTGCGGCCCCCGCTCCCCATAATGTTCGCGCTTTCATGTTCGCTCCCCATCAAGGCTATGCCCGGTGTACCGGGCTTGCATGTGTTGGCGTGGTGCACGGCGATGCGTGCTTGCGCGCCTTCGCCGCACACTGTTTGTCGGCGGCTAGCCGACTGGCTGATCATCGGCTTGTACGTCCCGGCTGCCGGTTCTGTGTGCGACCTGTAGCGGGTGATCCGCGACACCACTTAGCCATCAAAGGGCCGCTCGCCCGTTCCTTGCATGTTCAACGGCAACCTTTCGAAAACGCACGAACAAGGTAAGATCGGCACACTTTTCGCCGCTTGGCCCGTTCATGCGTTCGACTACCCCCCGCCTCAGCCCTCTCTGGGGCATGTCTACCTTCCTTGCCCTGTGCGCGCTGCTCGGTTTCTGGTACTTCCAGGGCCGGCCCGTAGCGCTGCCGGATGCGACGTTGCCCGGGCAGCGCCTGCAATGCGCGTCTTACTCCCCGTTCGGCAAGGACCAGTCACCGTTCGACCAGCCCTTGGCGATCCGCCAGAGCCAGCTGGACAGCGACCTGGCAGTGCTGAGCACCCGCTTCAGCTGCCTACGTACGTACTCGATGACTGGGCTCGAAACCTTGCCTGAGCTGGCCCGCGCCCACGGCCTGAAGCTGATGCTCGGCGCCTGGGTCAACAGCGACCCAGCCGACACCCAGAAAGAGCTCGACGCGCTGGTAGCCGCCGCCAATGCCTATCCGGATGTGGTGCAGGCTGTGATCGTCGGCAACGAAGTGTTGCTGCGCAAGGAGGCGACCGGTGAGCGCATGGCTGCGCTGGTGCGGCAGGTGAAAGCGCGAGTGCACCAGCCGGTGACTTACGCCGATGTGTGGGAATACTGGACGCTCTATCCGCAAGTGGCGCCGGAGGTGGACTTCATCACTGTGCACCTGTTGCCGTACTGGGAGGACGTCCCTTACGGCGTGGGCACGGCGCTCGCCCATGTGCAGGCCATCCACGACGACTTCGCCCGGCGCTTCGCACCCAAGCCGGTGATGATTGGCGAAACCGGATGGCCCAGCCAGGGGCGGCGCCGCGAAACCGCGGAGCCAGGGCCGGTGAACCAGGCGCGCTTCGTACGAGGCTTCGTGCACTTGGCCGACCGCCTTGGCTGGCAATACAACCTGATCGAGGCCATCGACCAGCCCTGGAAGCGTAATAACGAAGGCGCCGTGGGCGGCTACTGGGGGATGTTCGACGCGGATCGGCAGGACAAGGGCGTGTTGTTCGGGCCCATCAGCAACTTGCCGGGCTGGCGCGGCTGGCTTGCAGGCTCGGCGCTGTTGACACTGGCGTTGCTGGCGGTGGCCGGCCGGCCGCGGTCAAGACGCGCAGGCCTGGCCCTGCCCTGGATCAGCGCGGCAGCGGCGGCCAGCCTGGCCTGCTGGGCCCGCCAGACGTCGGTGGATGCACGCTATCTGGGCGAATGGGCCTGGGCACTGGGCCTAGGGGCGCTGAGCTTGGCAATGCTGGCCGATGCTGTGCTGCAACTGGGCTCGCTTGCTGGCTGGCGGCAACGCGCACTGGGCATGCTGGGACGTTACCGCCGGCCACTGGCACTGGCCGCCGGCTTCGCCATGGCCGTCGAGGTGCTGTGGATGGTCTTTGACCCGCGTTATCGCAACTTCGCGACCGCGGGGCTGCTGATACCCGTGTTGTGCCTGGTGTGGCGCCCAGTTCAACTGCCCCGGCCCAGTGCCCGGCTGCTCGCCGCGGTGTGCGCGGCGGGAGTTCCCCTGCAACTGCTGCGCGAGGGTTGGCAGAACCCCTACGCCTGGGCGTGGGCGGTGTTGAGTGGTGCCATGGCGTACGGGCTGTATAAGCCCGGGCGCATGCCAGCGGGAGCATCCATCCAGGGCCGCTAAAACGCTAGGCACCTAAGGGCTGGTCCTCGGGCTCTGCCCAAGCCCACAGGAGGGCGTTGCCGTTCGTGCCAACCGCAACCCGGCGAGCATCACCGCCACCGCCGCCAGCGACGTGGTGTACAGCACCAGCCCCGGCACCGCCAGCACCAGGCCCCAAGCCGCAGCGATCCGCCCGCGCCGGGCGCTCAACACCCAGCCCAGCGCCGCCAGGGCCAGGCCGGCGCAGGGCAGCACCGCCCAGTGAATCATCAGCCCTAGCCCGGCTCGCACTTGGCACGGCAAGCGCTCGGGCGCCTCGGCGCAGGCGCCAACCCAGGCCGTATGCTCCATCAGCCCATAGCGCACGGCATAGGCCATGGCCACCCAGGCGGCGAGTGCCAGCAATGCGCCGACCCGATAATTACGTTGCTTCATAGGCTTTACCCTGGTTCACGGAACCGCGATGATGAGCCCGCGACGGCCCGCACAAAAGCGCCGCGATACTCTACATGTCAGGGATGAAATCGGTGTATCGTCTCGCTCCACCCGCTGCGTTCGGCTGCGTGGCAAAAACATTCCAAGGGGTTGGCAACTTGCTATCACGGCGGTTGTCTAGTCAGCATCTCGTCGTCAGGAAACATCACATGCTTCGATCTTTGCGCCTCGCTGCCCTATTGGGCGGCCTCGTTATGAGCGCGTTCTCGCTGGCCAAGGATATCGACCCGGCCAGCTACGGTTTTCCGCTGACCAACCCGTTCGAAGCGACCATCGCTTCCACGCCGCCAGACCTGCGCCCCAAACTGCCGCTCGACGACGACATCGACCAGGCCGACTACACCTTGAACATCCGCCCGGAACGTGAGTTCAGCCTGCCAGACAACTTCTGGCCGGTGAAAAAGCTGCGTTATCGCCTGGCGGAGCAGGATCACGCGGCGCCGCTGATCTTCCTGATCGCGGGCACCGGCGCGGCCTATAACAGCACCCTGAACGAATACCTGAAAAAGCTCTTCTACCAAGAGGGCTACCACGTGGTGCAGTTGTCGTCGCCGACCAGCTACGACTTCATGAGCGGGGCCTCGCGCTTCGCTACGCCGGGCATCAGCACCGAAGACGCCGAAGACCTCTACCGGGTGATGCAAGGCGTGCGCGCGCAGCACCCCAAGTTGCCGGTGACCGAGTACTACCTCAGCGGTTATAGCCTCGGTGGCTTGGACGCAGCCTTCGTCAGCAAGCTCGACGAAACCCGCCGCAGTTTCAACTTCAAGAAGGTGCTGCTGCTCAACCCGCCGGTGAACCTGTATACGTCCATCAACAACCTGGACAAGCTCACCCAGACCGAAGTAAAGGGCATCAACAACAGCACCACCTTCTATGAACTGGTGCTCAAGAAGCTCACCCGTTACTTCCAGCAGAAGGGTTACATCGACCTCAACGAAGCCCTGCTGTATGACTTCCAGCAATCCAAGCAGCATCTTTCCAACGAGCAGATGGCCATGCTCATCGGGGTGTCGTTCCGCTTCTCGGCGGCGGATATAGCTTTCACCTCAGACTTGATCAACCGCCGCGGCCTGATCATCCCGCCCAAATATCCGATCCGTGAGGGCACCAGCCTGACCGACTTCATGCGCCGGGCGATGCAGTGTGACTTCGACTGCTACATGACCGAGCAGGTGATCCCGATGTGGCGCGCCCGCACCGATGGCGGCAGCGTGCTGCAACTGATCGACCAGGTCAGCCTGTATGCACTCAAGGACTACTTGCAAAGCAGCAGCAAGATCGCGGTGATGCATAACGCCGACGACGTGATCCTCGGCCCTGGCGACATCGGCTTCTTGCGTAAAACCTTTGGGGACCGGCTGACCCTTTACCCGTATGGCGGGCATTGCGGCAACCTCAACTACCGCGTCAACAGCGACGCTATTCTGGAGTTCTTCCGTGGTTAAACAAGTCCTGCTCATTGCCGCGCTGCTGTGCGCAGGCGCCGCCCAGGCCGACGACGGCCGTGCCGCCACAGATCCGGATGGTTTCAAGGAGCCGCTCAAGCAGCTCAAGTTCAACCCGGGGCTGGATCAACGGGAGTTCGAGCGCTCTACGTTGAGCGCGCTGAATGTCTACGACCCGCTGGAGTCGTGGAACCGCCGCGTGTACCACTTCAACTACCGTTTCGATGAGTGGGTGTTCCTGCCGGTGGTGCGTGGTTACCGCTATGTGACCCCAAGCTTCCTGCGCACCGGGGTGAGCAACTTCTTCAACAACCTGGGCGACGTCAGCAACCTGCTCAACGCCTTGCTACAGCTCAAGGGCAAGCGTTCGCTGGACATCAGCGGGCGGCTGCTGGTCAACACCACCTTGGGTATCGCCGGGCTCTGGGACCCCGCCACCCACTTCGGCCTGCCACGGCAGAACGAGGACTTCGGCCAGACCCTGGGTTATTACGGCGTGCCGGAAGGCCCTTACGTAGTGCTGCCGATCTTGGGCCCGTCCAACCTGCGTGATACCACCGGTTTGCTCACTGACTTCGCCGCCGAATCGCAGATCAACTTCCTCAACGTGAGCGACGAAAGCAGCCGGCATCCAGAGATCCTGCTCTTGCGCGCTATCGACCGGCGCTACACCAACAGCTTCCGCTATGGGCAGCTGAACTCGCCGTTCGAATACGAGAAAGTGCGCTACGTGTATACCGAGGCGCGCAAGCTGCAGATCAGCGAGTGATCTCCTCAAGCCCCGGCGCCTTCCTGGAACGCCCCTGTGGGGCCGGGCAAGGCCGGGGTGACCACCAGTTCGCGGGCTGGCGCCAGCCCGTACCGGCCCCGCCCCCTTCGTTCAGCGCTTCGGGTACAGCCGTGGCGCACCCTCGGGCCGTGACTTGAAGCGCCGGTGCGCCCACAGGTACTGCTCCGGGCATTCCCGGATGACGGCCTCGACCCATTGGTTGATCCGCAGGCAGTCCTGCTCCTCCGTCTCGGCGGGGAAGTCCGTCAGCGGCGGGTGCACCACCAGCCGATAACCGCTGCCGTCGGCCAAGCGTTGCTGGGTGAAGGGAATGACCCGCGCCTTGCCCAGCCGGGCAAATTTGCTGGTCGCCGTAACCGTGGCCGCGGGAATCCCGAACAGCGGTACGAACAAACTTTGCTTGGCTCCGTAGTCCTGGTCTGGCGCGTACCAGATCGCCCGCCCCTTGCGCAGCAACTTGAGCATGCCCCGCACGTCTTCGCGCTCCACGGCGAGGGCGTCCAGGTTATGCCGCTCGCGCCCGCGCCGTTGGATGTAGTCGAACAGCGGGTTGCCGTGCTCGCGGTACATCCCATCGATGGTGTGCTGTTGGCCGAGCAGGGCCGCGCCGATCTCCAGGGTAGTGAAATGCGCCGCCATCAGGATCGCACCCTCTCCCGCCGCCTGGACCTCGCGCAGGTGCTCGAGCCCGTCGATATGCGCGAGCCGCGCCAGCCGGGCGCGCGGCCACCACCAGCTCATCGCCATCTCGAAAAAGGCGATGCCGGTTGAGCGAAAGTTTTCCTTGAGTAGGCGGGCACGCTCCCTGGCGCTTTTTTCGGGGAAACAAAGTTCGAGGTTCCGCGCGGCGATCAGGCGCCTATCGGTAGCGAAAAAGCCCATCAACCGCCCCAGCAACCCACCCAGGCGCAGCAGCAGCGGATAAGGCAGCTGCACCGTCAGCCACAGCAGCCCGAGCCCTAGCCACAGCGGCCAGAAGCGGGGATGAAGAAAGGCGCGGCGAAACTGCGGTCGTTGCATGAAGATTTCCGGGCTAAGGCAAAGCCGCGCATTCTACATGGGTTGCGCACAGCTTGCGGCTGGCAAGCGTTCTCGCTATAAGTCACGGCACTTTTCGCGACAAGGCGACATTTGCCGACCATGAGCCAAACCGAACCTCAGCAGCAGGAAGCCGTATTCCAACTGAAGGGCAGCATGCTCGCCATCACCGTGCTGGAGCTGGCTCGCAACGACCTCGAAGGCCTCGACCGCCAGTTGGCGGCCAAGGTAGCCCAGGCGCCGAACTTCTTCAGCAACACCCCCCTGGTGCTGGCACTCGACAAGCTGCCAGCAGGCGAAGGTTCCATCGACCTGCCCGGGCTGATGCGAGTGTGCCGCCACCATGGCCTGCGCACCCTGGCCATCCGTGCCGCGCGCATCGAAGACATCGCTGCAGCCATCGCCATCGACCTGCCCGTGCTGCCGCCGTCCAACGCACGGGAGCGGCCGGTGGAACCGGTTGAAGAACGCAAGCCAGCCGCCGAACCCGCACCACCGGTGGTAGAAGCCCCGCCCGCACCGCAGTTGCAGCCTACCCGGGTGATCACCACACCGGTGCGGGGCGGCCAGCAGATCTACGCCCAGGGCGGTGACTTGGTGGTGGTGTCGTCGGTGAGTTCCGGGGCGGAACTTCTCGCCGATGGCAACATCCATGTCTACGGCCCCATGCGTGGCCGGGCGCTGGCGGGCATCAAGGGGGATGCCCGGGCACGTATTTTCTGCCAGCAACTGGGCGCCGAACTCGTGTCCATCGCAGGTCAGTACAAGGTCGCCGAAGACCTTCGGCGCGACCCGCTCTGGGGCACAGCGGTGCAGATCAGCCTCATTGCCGATGTGTTGAACATCACCCGCCTTTAACGGATACTGCCGCCATTTTATGCGTAACTTGTTTGGCAAACGGCGTTTTCGCCGGCGTTACGCACCTCAATAAGCATTCGATCTTCATCTTCACGTTTTCGAGGACTCAACAGTCCTTTTTTCATTAGGGGTGATACACCTTGGCCAAGATTCTCGTGGTTACTTCCGGCAAGGGTGGTGTAGGCAAGACCACCACCAGCGCAGCCATCGGCACCGGCCTGGCACTGCGCGGCCACAAAACCGTTATCGTCGACTTCGACGTCGGCCTGCGTAACCTGGACCTGATCATGGGCTGCGAGCGCCGCGTGGTGTATGACTTCGTCAACGTGGTGAACAACGAAGCGACCCTCAAGCAGGCGCTGATCAAAGACAAGCGCCTGGAAAACCTCTACGTGCTCGCCGCCAGCCAAACCCGTGACAAAGACGCCCTGACCCAGGAGGGCGTCGAGAAGGTGCTCACCGAGCTCAAGGAAGACTTCGAATACGTTATCTGCGACTCTCCGGCCGGGATCGAGAAGGGCGCAAGCCTGGCGATGTATTTCGCCGACGAAGCCATCGTGGTGACCAACCCGGAAGTGTCCTCGGTACGTGACTCGGACCGCATGCTCGGCCTATTGGCGAGCAAGTCGCGCCGCGCCGAGAAAGGCGAGGACCCGATCAAGGAACACCTGCTGCTGACCCGCTACAACCCTGAGCGTGTAAGCAAGGGCGAGATGCTGGGCGTGGAAGACGTGGAAGAGATCCTCGCCATCCGCCTGCTGGGCGTGATCCCGGAATCCCAGGCGGTGCTCAAGGCGTCCAACCAGGGCGTTCCAGTGATCCTCGACGAGCAAAGCGACGCTGGCCAGGCCTACAGCGACGCGGTCGATCGCCTGCTGGGCAAAACGGTCGAGCATCGTTTCCTCGACGTGAAGAAGAAGAGCCTTCTCCAGCGCATTTTCGGAGGTCGTGAATGAATATTTTCGACTTCTTTCGTGACCGCAAGAAGGCCAGCACCGCCTCGGTCGCGAAGGAGCGTCTGCAAATCATCGTGGCGCACGAGCGCGGCCAGCGGACCACCCCAGACTACCTCCCTGCGTTGCAGAAAGAGCTGGTCGAAGTCATCCGCAAGTACGTCAGCATCGACAACGACGACGTACATGTCGCCCTGGAAAACCAGGGCAGCTGTTCGATCCTGGAATTGAATATCACCCTGCCCGACCGCTAAGCGAAGCAGGCTCCTCCATGCGGCGACCTACTGGTCGCCGCATGCGTTTGCCCGAGACCCCCGCGATGCCCCTTTCCTCTATCCGCATCCTGCACCAAGACCCGACCTTCCTGGTGATCGACAAACCGACCCTGCTGCTGTCCGTGCCTGGGCGCGCTGACGATAACAAGGATTGCCTGATCACCCGCCTGCAGGAGAACGGCTATCCCGAGGCGTTGATCGTTCACCGGCTGGACTGGGAAACTTCAGGGATCATCCTGCTGGCGCGGGATGCGGACAGCCATCGGGAGCTGTCGCGGCAATTTCATGACCGCGAAACGGAAAAAGCCTATACCGCGCTGTGCTGGGGCCAACCTGCCTTGGACAGCGGCAGTATCGACCTCCCCTTGCGCTACGACCCGCCCACCAAGCCTCGCCACGTGGTCGACCACGAACTGGGCAAGCATGCGCTGACCTTCTGGCGTGTGCTGGAGCGCCATGAGCAATGGTGCCGTGTGGAACTGACCCCGGTCACCGGCCGCTCGCACCAGCTGCGCGTGCACATGCTGAGCATCGGCCACCCGCTGCTCGGCGACCGCCTCTACGCGCATGAAGCAGCCTTGGCGGCCTCCCCGCGGCTGTGCTTGCACGCCAGCATGCTCGCCTTCAGCCACCCGGCCACGGGTGAGCGCTTGCGTTTCGAGTGCCCGGCGCCGTTCTAGCGTTCCAGTGTCCGGTTTTACATAGGTCGTTGTGGGCTGGCGCCAGCCTGCGAACCCGAACGCCGATCGTTCCCGGGCTTCGCCCGGTCCCACAGGGCTCCTACATTGTGGGAGCTGGCGGCAGCCTGCGAACCCAAACGCCAGACCGTTCCCGGGCTTCGCCCGGTCCCACAGGGTCTCGGCATTGTGAGAGCTGGCGCCAGCCTGCGAACCCAGACGCCGACCATTCCTGGGCTTCGCCCGGTCCCACAGGGTCTCGGCATTGTGAGAGCTGGCGCCAGCCTGCGAACCCAGACGCCGACCATTCCTGGGCTTCGCCCGGTCCCACAGGGTCCCTACATTGTGGGAGCTGGCGCCAGCCTGCGATCCCGGACGCCGACCGTTCCCGGGCTTCGCCCGGTCCCACAAGACCCCTACGTTGTGGGCTGGCGGCAGCCTGCGAGCCCAAACGCCAGACCGTTCCCGGGCTTCGCCCGGTCCCAAAGGATCCCCACATTGTGGGAGCTGGCGCTAGCCTGCGAACCCAGACGCCAGACCGTTCCCGGGCTTCGCCCGGTCCCACAGGGTCTCGGCATTGTGAGAGCCGGCGCCAGCCTGCGAACCCAGACACAGACCGTTCCCGGGCTTCGCCCGGTCCTACAGGGTCTCTACATTGTGGGAGCTGGCGCCAGCCTGCGAACCCAGACGCCAGACCGTTCCCGGGCTTCGCCCGGTCCCACAGGGACCCACATTGTGGGAGCTGGCGGCAGCCTGCGAACCCAGACGCCAGACCGTTCCCGGGCTTCGCCCGGCCCCACAAGGCCCCTACATTGTGGAGCTGGCGCCAGCCTGCGAACCCAAACGCCGATCGTTCCCGGGCTTCGCCCGGTCCTACAGGGCCCCTACATTGTGGGAGCTGGGGCCAGCCTGCGAACCCGAACGCCCGACCGTTCCCGGGCTTCGCCCGGTCCCACAGGGGCTCTACATTGTGGGAGCTGGCGCCAGCCTGCGAACCCAGACGCCGCTCTTCATGGGCGGCCCCGCCACGCAACAATTTTCGTCGTTTCCCGCATGTGCGCTAGACTCGCGGCATTGCTGCCTGGAGTACCCCGATGCGTGACACCCTCAACCTGGGCCTGATTGATTTCCTCAAGGCCTCGCCAACACCCTTCCATGCCACCGCCAGCCTGGTTCAGCGCCTCGAAGCCGCGGGTTATCAACGCCTGGACGAACGCGAGCGCTGGAGCACCACCCCCGGTGGCCGCTATTACCTGACCCGTAACGACTCCTCGCTGATCGCTATCCGGCTGGGTAAGGAATCCCCGGTCACCCAGGGCCTGCGCCTGGTTGGCGCGCATACCGACAGCCCCTGCCTGCGGGTCAAGCCGCAGCCCGAGCTGCAACGCCAGGGCTTTCTGCAACTGGGCGTGGAAGTGTACGGCGGGGCCTTGTTGGCGCCGTGGTTCGACCGCGACCTGTCGATCGCTGGCCGCGTGACCTTTCGCCAGGATGGCCGCGTGGCCAGCCAACTGGTGGATTTCCAGGTGCCGATCGCGATCATTCCGAACCTGGCGATTCACCTTAACCGCGCCGCGAATGAAGGCTGGGCGATCAACGCCCAGAACGAACTGCCGCCGATTCTTGCCCAGGTGGACGGCAGCGAGCGCTTTGACTTCCGCGCCCTGCTCACCGAACAGTTGGCCAAGGAGCACGGCGTGAATGCCGACGTGGTGCTCGATTACGAGCTGAGTTTCTACGACACCCAGCCTGCCGCGGTGATTGGCCTTAATGGCGACTTCATCGCCGGCGCCCGCCTGGACAACCTGTTGTCCTGCTTTGCCGGGCTGCAAGCGCTGCTGCGCGCCGAAGGGGATGAAACCTGCGTGCTGGTATGCACCGACCACGAAGAAGTGGGCTCGAGCTCGGCCTGCGGTGCCGATGGCCCGCTGCTGGAACAGACCCTGCAACGGCTGCTGCCCGAGGGCGACGACTACGTGCGGGCGATCCAGCGTTCGCTGCTGATTTCGGCCGACAACGCTCACGGCGTGCACCCCAACTATGCGGACAAGCACGATGGCAACCATGGCCCCAAGCTCAACGCCGGGCCAGTGATCAAGGTCAACAGCAACCAGCGCTACGCAACCAACAGCGAAACCGGCGGGTTCTTCCGCCACCTGTGCCTGGCCGAGGAAGTGCCGGTGCAGAGCTTCGTGGTGCGCAGCGACATGGGCTGCGGCTCCACCATCGGGCCCATCACTGCCAGCCGCCTGGGGGTGCGCACGGTAGACATCGGCGTACCGACCTTCGCCATGCACTCCATTCGTGAGCTTGCCGGCAGCCACGACCTCGCCCACTTGGTCAAGGTGCTGGGCGCCTTCTACGCCGCCCGAGCCTTGCCGTGATCGCGCGGGTATCAGGGCCGGCCCGGCATTGGGCGCTGGCCCTGTGCTGGCTATTGTGCTGCGCGTTGGCCTTTTCCGCGCCGGCCCAGGCAAGCGGGTTGCCCAGCCTGCTGGGCAACCCGGCGAAGAGCGAGGCGCCGGCCGAGAACCTGAACCAGTCGCTGGATCACGTGATCGGCACGCTGGAGAACGACGAGCAGCGCGCACGGCTGCTCACCGAGCTCAAACAACTGCGCGACGCCAGCCGCAAGGCCAACCCCACTCAGGGAGAAGGGGTGGTGGGGCTGCTCGGCGGGACGGTGCGCACCTTGGAGCGGCAGTTCGCCGGTGAGAACAGCCCACTAAGCCAGTGGGTCGATGAGCTGGCGCTAGCGCGGGACGAGCTGCTCGACCGGTCGAGCAACTTCGCCGACCAGAGCTCGGTATTGATGATCTTCGTGCTCACCATCCTGGCCTGGGCACTGCTGGCCTATGCGCTGATCTGGCTGAGCCAGCGCATGCGCGAGCGTTTCGGCCTCCCCGAAGAACTGCCGCAACATCCACGCACCTGGGACCTGCTGCGCTTCGCCTTGCGCAAGCTGGGCCCCTGGTTGGTGGCCCTGGCGCTGACCCTGGGCATCGGTTACGCAGTGCCCTCCTCGCTTGGCAAGGACCTTGCCCTGGTGGTGGCCTATGCCCTGGTAGTGGGCACCTGCTTCGCCGCCATCTGCGTGATTGCGTTTTCGCTACTCGACGGCCCGCACCGCCACCGTGCGCTGTACATCCTGCGCCGACGCGCTTTCCGGCCAATGTGGCTGATCGGCAGCTTTGCCGCGTTCGGCGAAGCGCTCAGTGATCCGCGCCTGGTGGCGGGCCTCGGGGTGCACCTGGCCCATAGTGCAGCGGCCCTGGCCAACGTGCTGGCAGCGCTGTTCAGCGGGTTGTTCATCCTGCGCTTCCGCCGGCCGGTGGCGCACTTGATCTGCAACCAGCCCTTGGCGCGGCGCCTGCATCGGCGGGCGATGACTGACACCCTGGAAGTGCTGGGGACCTATTGGTACCTGCCAGCGCTGGTGCTGGTGGGGGTGTCGCTGGTGGCAACCTTTATTTCCGCCGGCGACACCAGCACCGCGTTGCGCCAGTCCCTGCTGTGCACCGTGCTGCTGGTGGTATGCATGGTGATCAATGGCCTGGTCAGCCGGCATGCGCAGAAGCCGAGCAAACGGGCCCGGCGCCAAGAGGCCTACGCCGAACGGCTGAAAAGCTTTGCCTACACCTTGGCGCACATCGCGGTCTGGGGGGTGTTCCTGGAATTGGGCCTACGGGTGTGGGGGCTGTCCTTCATTCGCTTTACCGAGGGCAGCGGCCATGACTTCAGCCTGCGGCTGTTCGGCCTCACTGGCACGCTGATGCTGGCCTGGCTGGTATGGATTCTCGCCGACACCGCGATCCACCACGGCCTGGCCCGCTCGCGCAAAGGTATCGCCAACGCGCGCGCGCAAACCATGATGCCGCTGATCCGCAACGTGCTGTTCGTGACCATTTTCGTGATCGCCGGCATCGTCGCCTTGGCGAACATGGGCGTGAACGTCACGCCGCTGCTGGCCGGTGCGGGTGTGATCGGTCTAGCCATCGGCTTTGGCGCGCAGTCCTTGGTAGCGGACCTGATCACCGGCCTGTTCATCATCGTCGAGGATTCCCTGGCCATCGACGACTACGTGGACGTAGGCGGCCACCTGGGCACGGTCGAGGGCCTGACCATCCGCACCGTACGCCTGCGTGACATCGACGGTATCGTACATACCATTCCTTTCAGCGAGATCAAAAGCATCAAGAACTATTCGCGGGAATTCGGCTACGCCATTTTCCGCGTGGCGATCCCCCATGCGGTGGGGATCGACGACGCCATCAAGCTGATCCGCGAGGTCGGCCAGAAGATGCACAGCGACCCGTTGCTGCGCCGGGAGATCTGGTCGCCCCTGGAGTTCCAGGGGGTAGAAAGCTTCGAATCCGGCTCCGCCGTGTTGCGCGCGCGCTTCAAGACCGCACCGCTCAAGCAATGGGAAATTTCCCGTGCCTTCAACTTGCTGCTCAAACGCACCCTCGACGAAGCCGGGCTAGACCTGGCCACGCCGCGGCTGAGCGTGCAGGTGGTGCATGGCGGGCCGGCGGCGAAAACGCTGTAAGGCCCATGCGAACCCTGGCGTATGGAACAAGCGAGCAGCCCAGCACCTACGGGCTGACCGTGGTCACCACCCGGATCGCATCGTGGCGCCAGTACTCCAGGTCGCAGTCGATCAAGCGGCCACGGCTGTCATGGTTGATCCGGGTGATCCGCAATCCGGGGCTGCCGGCCGAGACCTTCAGGGCGCCAGCAGCCTCCAGCGGCAAGGCGGTGGGCAGCATTTCGAAGCGCACCTGGCCATAAGCGATGCCATAGGCGTGGGCGTATAGCTCGGTCAAGGGCTGGCTCAGGTCATGTTCCAGCACCCCGGGGAAATAGGCCGGGTTGAGGTAGTGCTCCACATAAAGCACCAAGCGGCCGTCGATCCGCCGTCGCCGGCAGATGCGGATAACCTGAGACAGCGGCGCCAAGCCCAGGCGATCGCACACCACTGCTGGCGCCGGAATCGCCTGCGCGCTCAGCAGCTCGGTGTGTGGCAGCCGCCCTTGGGCCCGCACCATGGCGTGAAAGTGGCTGCGCTCGTTGAGTTCGTAGGTCAGCCGTGGCGGCGACACGAACCAGCCGCGCCTGTCCTCGCGGTATACCAGCCCTCGGGCTTCGAGCTGCACCAGCGCGTCGCGCAGGGTAATCCGTGTAGTGTCGAACAGCTCACTCAACTGGCGTTCCGCGGGCAGTTTGGCCCCCGCCAGTAACAGGCCGTGCTCCATCTGCTCTTCCAGGGCGGCGCATATTGCAGTGACCGCTCGCGGTGCATGATCCCGCATCAAAACATCCTTTTGGTCTAGACCAGTGCGCCCGGTGGCGCCTTCAAAGCTCAGCTTCGGTGTTCGCAGCGTAGGCCATGGCGATGAACAGTGGATGACAGGCCGTTCTTCGACAGGCCGAAAACTTCCCTGCAAGCCCTGCGCCCATTGCCCTGCACAGCGCCATGGATGGACTACGCTAAGGCGAGCGAAACGGCCCTCTCGTGCCGATAGACATCAAAGTGTCACGCACAGAGCCTAGATTGGCCTGCGTATTGCTGATCTAGACCAGCATCGCGAACTTCCTCGACCCCGATGACGAACTTCGTCAGGAGCTACAGATGAAAAAACAGCCCGCGCTGAAAACACTGTTCCTCGCCTCACTGTTGGGCTCGGCCCTGGCCTTGGGCAACCAGGCCATGGCCGCCGGCGACCTGCAGGCCCTGGAAGCCGCGGCTAAACAAGAAGGCCAGGTCAATAGCGTGGGCATGCCCGATGCCTGGGCAAACTGGAAAGGCACCTGGGAAGACCTGGCCAGCAAATACGGCCTCAAGCACATGGACACAGACATGAGCTCGGCGCAGGAAGTCGCCAAGTTCGCGGCCGAGAAAGACAACGCCAGCGCCGACATCGGCGACGTAGGCGCAGCCTTCGGCCCCATCGCCACGACCCAGGGCGTGACGCAGCCGTACAAGCCAAGCACCTGGGAGCAAATACCCGACTGGGCGAAGGATAAGGACGGCCACTGGATGCTCGCCTACACCGGCACCATTGCTTTCATCATCAACAAGCAGCTGGTGAAGGACGGCGATGCGCCGAAGAGCTGGCATGACCTGGAGAAAGGTAAATACAAGGTCGCTATCGGTGACGTCAGTACCGCCGCCCAAGCCGCCAACGGCGTATTGGCCGCTGCTATCGCCTACAAGGGGGATGAATCCAACCTGGCTCCAGGCTTGGCACTGTTCACCAAGCTCGCCCAGCAGAAGCGTTTGTCATTGGCCAACCCGACTATCCAGACGCTGGAAAAGGGCGAGATCGAAGTCGGCGTGGTGTGGGATTTCAACGGCTTGAGCTACCGCGACCAGATCGACCCCAAGCGCTTTGATGTGTTGATCCCGTCCGACGGCACGGTGATTTCCGGCTACACCACCATCATCAACAAATACGCCAAGCATCCCAACGCCGCCAAGCTCGCCCGCGAGTACATCTTGAGCGACGCCGGGCAGATCAACCTCGCCAGTGGCTACGCCCGGCCGATCCGCGCCGAATACGTAAAGCTGCCAGCAGAGGTCGCGGCCAAGCTGCTGCCCGCCGAGCAGTATAAAAATGCGAAGCCGATTACCCAGCACGACGCCTGGGAGACCAGTTCCAAGGCGCTGCCACAACAGTGGAACGAGCAAGTGATCATCGAGATGCAGCAATAACCCAGTGATACCTGCCGCGCCCAACCGGCGCGGCAGGCTTGACCGCACGAGGCGTGCTTATGCGACACAAGGTGATTCTGGTAATACTCGATGGCCTTGCGTACTCGGTCGCCGAGCACGCCCTGGGCCATCTGCAGGCCTATGTGCAAGCCGGGCGAGGTGCGCTGTACCGGCTCACCTGTGAATTGCCCGCGCTGTCACGGCCGCTTTACGAGTGCATACTCACGGGCGTAGCGCCCATTGACAGCGGCATCGTGCACAACGGTGTGAACCGCCTTTCGAACCAGCGCAGCATCTTCCACTATGCCCGCGCCGCTGGCCTGGGCACCGCCGCCGCGGCCTACCACTGGGTCAGCGAGCTGTATAACCGAAGCCCTTTCGTGGCCGCCCGCGACCGCCACACGGACGCATCTGATCTGCCGATCCAACGTGGGCACTTTTACTACGCCGACCACTACCCCGACTCTCATCTGTTCGCCGATGCCGAGAGCCTGAGGCTGCGTCACGCGCCGGACTTTCTTCTGGTGCATTCGATGAACATCGACGACGCCGGCCATCGTCATGGGCTGGATAGCTCGCAATACCGTAACGCTGCACGCAGCGCGGACGTGCTGCTGGCCGACTACCTGCAAGGCTGGCTAGACGCCGGTTATCAGGTGCTGGTGACCGCCGACCACGGCATGAATACCGACCGCTCCCACAACGGCCTGCTCGCCGAGGAGCGGGAGGTGCCGCTGTTCGTGCTGGGCAGCGCCTTTAACCTGGCGCCGACCGCGCAACCGCGGCAGGCCCAGATATGCGGGCTAATCTGCGATCTGCTCGGGGCTGCTCACGACAAACCTGCCTGCCCGGAGTTGCTGATATGAGTGCAACCTCTCGCGGCAAAGGTGTGGCGCTGCTATGCCTGCTGCCCTTTGCGGTGTTTTTTATCTTGTTCCAGCTCGCACCCTTGACCTGGGTCGCCCTTGGTAGCCTGCAAAGCGCCGACGGCTGGGGCCTGGCCAACTTCACCAAGGCGTTCAGCTCGCGTTTCTATCGCCAGGCGATGCAGTTCAGCCTGGAGATCAGCCTGTGGTCGAGCCTGCTGGGCTTGCTGATCGCGGTGCTGGGAAGTTACTCGCTGCGGCAGGTCGACTCACGCCTGCGCAACTTCGTGACGGCCTTCGCCAACATGACCAGCAACTTCGCCGGGGTGCCGCTGGCCTTCGCCTTTATCATCCTGCTCGGCTTCAACGGGGCGATCACCCTGCTGCTCAAGCAGAGCGGCCTGATCAGTGACTTCAACCTGTATTCCAAGACCGGGCTGATCGTGGTGTACACCTACTTCCAGATCCCGCTCGGGGTACTGCTGCTCTACCCCGCCTTCGACGCCTTGCGCGACGACTGGCGCGATGCCGCTGCCCTGCTCGGGGCCGGCCCCTGGCAGTACTGGCGCCTGATAGCCTTGCCGGTGCTGCTGCCCGCGCTGCTGGGGACCTTCGTGATCCTGCTCGCCAATGCCCTCGGCGCCTACGCCACGGTGTACGCACTGACCACCGGTAACTTCAATGTGTTGCCGATCCGCATCGCCGCCATGGTCGCGGGCGACATTACCTTGGACCCCAACCTCGCCAGCGCGCTGGCGATCATTCTGGTCGCGATGATGGCGCTGGTGACCCTGGTGCATCAATGGATCTTGCGCAGGAGCTACCATGTCAACCGCTGACCCTGGCCCCGCCCGCCTCTACCACCGGCTCGTGGTGTGGCTGTTGTTCCTCATTCTGCTGCTGCCCCTGGCCGGTACCCTCTTGTATTCCCTGGCCACCGAGTGGTCGGCCACGTTGCTGCCCAGCGGCCTGACCTTCAAGTGGTACCTGGCGCTATGGACGGACCCGCGTTTTCTCGTCGCTTTCGGCCATTCCTTGCTGGTGTGCGTGGGCGCCCTGCTGCTGGCCGTGGTGCTCATCCTGCCGCTGCTGTTCGTGGTGCACTACTACTTCCCCCGGCTGGACGGGCTGATGAACATCCTCATCCTGCTGCCCTTCGCCGTACCGCCAGTGGTGTCGTCGGTAGGGCTCCTGCAGCTGTATGGTTCTGGCCCGCTGGCCATGGTGGGCACCCCGTGGATCGTGATTGGCTGTTACTTCACGGTGGCGCTGCCGTTCATGTACCGGGCCATCACCAACAATTTGCAGGCGATCCACCTGCATGACCTGATGGACGCCGCTCAGCTGCTGGGGGCCAGCACCTGGCAGGCGGCCTGGCTGGTGGTGCTGCCCAACCTGCGCAAAGGGCTGATGGTCGCGCTGCTGTTGTCCTTCTCGTTCCTGTTCGGGGAGTTCGTGTTCGCTAACCTGCTGGTCGGCACTCAGTACGAAACCCTGCAGGTTTACCTCAACAACATGCGCAACAGCAGCGGCCACTTTAACAGCGCCCTGGTGATCTCCTACTTCCTTTTCGTGCTGGTGATGACCTGGATCGCTACACGCCTGAACAAGGACACCTACTGACATGAGCTTCGTCACCGTGCGCAAGCTGCACAAAAGCTTCGGCCCAACCCCGGTGTTCGCCGACATCGACTTCGAGATCGCCCGGGGCGAGTTCGTCACGCTGCTGGGGCCTTCCGGCTGTGGCAAATCCACCTTGCTGCGCTGCATCGCCGGGCTGACCGGCGTGGATGGCGGCGAGATCCTGCTCGATGGGCAGAACCTGATCCCGCTGTCGCCGCAAAAGCGCGATATCGGCATGGTGTTCCAGAGCTACGCGCTGTTTCCCAACATGACCGTGGAGCGCAACGTCGCCTTCGGCCTGCGCATGCAGAAGGTCAGCGCCGCCGACAGCCGCGAGCGAGTGCGCGAGGCATTGCATATGGTGGAGTTGGACACCTTCGCGGACCGCTACCCGCATCAGCTGTCCGGAGGCCAATGCCAACGGGTGGCGTTGGCCCGCTCGCTGGTCACGCGGCCACGCCTGCTGCTGCTCGACGAACCGCTTTCCGCACTGGACGCGCGTATTCGCAAGCACCTGCGTGAACAGATCCGTGGCATTCAGCAGGCGCTGGGGCTGACCACCATTTTCGTTACCCATGACCAGGAAGAAGCCCTGACCATGAGCGATCGGATCTTCCTGATGAACAAAGGGCAGATCGTGCAGAGCGGCGATGCCCAGAACCTCTACACCGCCCCGGTGAGCGCCTTTGCGGCGGGCTTTATCGGCAACTACAACGTGCTCGACGCCAGCAGCGCCAGCCGGCTGCTGCAACGGCCCCTGAGCACGGCCCAGGCGATCCGCCCGGAGGCCATCGAGCTCCAGCCAGACGCCGAGGGCGACGGCGAGGTTCTCGGGCACAGCCTGCTGGGCAACGTGATCCGCTACCGCGTGCGCGCCCAAGGCGTGGATGTGCTGGTAGACGTGCTCAACCGCTCCGCCATCGACCTGTACCCCACCGGCACCCGGGTGCGTCTGCATATCGCCCCCACCGCCGTGTGTGAAGTGGCCTGAGCCTGAAGAGGAACCGCAAATGCCTTTGGCAATCTTTGACCTGGACGAAACCCTGATCGACGGCGACTGCGCTTCGCTGTGGAGCGAGCAAATGGCCCGCCTGGGTTGGGTGGACGCGGACAGCTTCGTGCGCCGCGACCACGAACTGATGGCCGCCTACAGCCGAGGCGAGCTGGCCATGGAAGACTATATGGCGTTCACCCTCGAGCCCCTGCTGGGGCGCACCGAAGAGGAAGTCGACCACTTGGTTGGCCCCTGGGTGGAAGAGGTGATCGAGCCACTGATCTTCAGCGACGCCACCCGCTGCATCGCCGCCCACCGCGCCGCCGGGGACCGCCTGTTGGTGATCTCGGCCTCGGGCGTGCACCTGGTCAAGCCCATTGCCGAGCGCATCGGCATCGACGAAGTGCTCGCCATCGACCTGGAAGCCGCCCACGGCGCGTATACCGGCAACACCCGAGGCACCCTCACCTACCGCGAAGGCAAGGTCACTCGTTTGCTGGAGTGGCTACAGGCCGAGGGTGAAACCCTGGAAGGCGCGGCGTTCTACTCAGACTCGCGCAACGATCTGCCACTGCTGCAGCAGGTCAGCCGGCCAGTGGCGGTCAACCCGGACCCCGTCCTGCGCGCCCATGCCGAGCAGGCGGGTTGGGAAGTGTTGCACTGGAGGTAGGCGCTGGCGCCGGCCTGCGAACCTCTGGCGCTTACGGCCGCGGCCGGGAGGGGCGTTAAACCTGATGATTGCGCTTATAGGTGTCTTCGCCCATGGCGCGAATCTGGCCTTCGATCAACGCCTCGAACGGCGCCAGCAACGCTTGGAAAGACGCAGGCGCTTCGAGGATTTCCAGCGCTTGCACGATCGCCTCGATGGTCGACAGCGCGCCTTCGGCGGGCGCCTTGCGCAGGCGGTAACGCGATGGCTGAGGTGCCGGCAGGCTGACCCGGGGCAGCGCCGCCAGCTCAGGGTTCAGATGCAACAGCTTGCGCGCCTTGCGCCAGGTGCCGTCGAGCACAAGTAACTGCAAGGGCTCCTCGCTGGGCGCCAGCGGCGTGGCGCCCTCGCCGGGAAACAGCACGCAGGTGCGTGCAGCGCCGGCTTGCCAGAGTGACGGGGCAACTTGCTCGGCAACCATCAGCTCGCTGTTAGCCAGCCCCAGCGCCGCCAGACGCGCCGTGTTCAGCGCATGCGCGGTTTCGCTGGGATGCTGCAGTATCAACACCCGGGTCTGGCTGGGCAGTTGCGGGATCAGCGCACAAAGGCAATGGCCTTCGGGCCGCTGGCAGCGGGCACAATGGGGGCGGGGCATGGCAGTCTCAGTGATCAGTGGCGGAAACGTTCAGCCAGGCTGTGCAGGTACTCGGCCATCCCTTCGAGCTCATGGCTGATCTGTGCGCCCTGCCGCGCCTGGCCGGCGCTATGGTCGCACAGCTGCGCGATGCGAGTGATCTGCCGGTTGATGTCTTCCACCACGTGAGTCTGCTCTTCCGAGGCGGTCGCCATCTGCTCGCTCATGCTGGTGATGCGCGCCACGGCCTCGGAGATCCCGCTGAGCGCCCCTTTGACCGCCTCGACGCTGCTCATGCTGCTGTGAGAGATCTGCGTGCCCTTGCCGGCAGTCTGCACCGCACGTTCAGCGCCGGCCTGCAGCGAGGAAATGATCTGGTGGATCTGCTCGGTGGAGGCGCGGGTGCGCATGGCCAGCGAGCGCACCTCGTCGGCGACCACCGCGAACCCCCGGCCCTGCTCGCCAGCCCGCGCCGCTTCGATCGCTGCGTTAAGCGCTAGCAGGTTGGTTTGTTCCGCGATGGAGGTGATGACATCCGCCACGCTGCCGATCGACTGGGTCTGCTCGGCCAGGGCATTCACAGCCTGGCCGATTTCGACCACGGCGCCGCCCATCTCTTCCATCGCCAGCAGGCTTTGCCGGGCCAGCTCGCTACCCTCGCCCGCCAGGCGGTTGGCATCCGCCGCGGCACTGGCGGTCAACTGCACGTTGTGGGTGACTTCCTGGATGGTTGCGGCCATCTGCGCCACCGCGGTGGCCGACTGGTCGGTTTCGCTGCGCTGGCGCTCCAGCGAGCCAGCCTGGCCCTCGGACAGCGCCGAAGACTCGCTCGCCCGGGCCTTCACCTGCAGCCCGGCGTCCACCAGGCGCGTCAAAGCGGTTTGCAGGCGGGCCTCCTCGCTGACCATGGCCAGGTCTAGCTGGGCTTGCCGCCCACTGTTGCTGCTGTAGGTCAACGCCACCAGGGGGCTGGTGAAGGCCTTCGGATGGGCCGCCAGTGTGGTGCGGATCGCCTGCTGCTGACGTGCCTCGTTCAAACCAAAGGCAGCACCGATGGCCAGCAAGGTAGCTATCAGGGCAATGCCAGGCGTCAACCAGGCCCAGCCGGCGAACGCAACCAGCCCGGCCGCCAGGAATGGCCAGGCCCGCGCCAGCCCGTGGGCCATTCGCGCCGGCGCGGCCACCGCGGTCTTGCCGGCCCGTAGCCGGGCATACAACGCCTGCGCGCGGCCGATTTGCTCGCGGCTGGGCACAAAGCGCACAGACTCGAACCCTGCGATACGGCCGTTTTCGTAAATCGCTGTCACGTAGGCGCTGACCCAGTAGAAATCTCCATTCTTGGCGCGGTTCTTCACCACGCCCATCCACGGCTTGCCTTGTTTGAGGGTTTCCCACATATGGGCAAACACCGAAGCAGGCATGTCGGGATGGCGGACCAGATTGTGGGGCTGGCCAATGAGTTCTTCGCGGGTGAAGCCGCTGATGGCCACGAACGCATCATTGCAGTAGGTGATGCGGCTATCCAGGTCGGTAGTGGAAATCAGCCGTTGCTCGGCGGGGAAGGTACGTTCGCGATCGGTAACGGGAAGGTTGGAGCGCATTAGCGGCATTCCTGGGCGGGCATAAACGAGCCTCTAGCGCCGTTAAGGCTAGCAGAGGGTGACTCTGTGGAAATCGGATCCACCGCCCCCCTATTTCGGCCCTTGCTCCAAGATCTTTAACCCAGGCTCAGCGGGCCAGCAGCTGGCTCTTGAGCAGGTCCCGGAACGTCTGGATCAAGGGTTCGCGGGTGCGGCCGCGGCGTAGGATCAGCGAGAACGGCGCCTGGTAGCCAAAGGTCGCCGGCGACAGCACTCTCAGGTCGCCTTTGTCTGCCCAAGGTTGAGCGTAATGTTCAGGCAGGTAGCCGATATAGGCGCCGGACAATACCAGGATCAGCTGCGCCTCCATGCTCTCAACGGTCGCGGCGCTGTGCTTGAAGCCGTGGCGGGCCAGTTCGGCCTGGCTCCAGTAGCCACGGCCTACCATGCGCTGCTGGGTGATCACTTGTTCCGGAATGCGCCGTTCCGCGTACAGCGGGTGGCGGTTGCTGCAATACAACCAGTGTTGCTCGCGGTAAAGCGGTTGGTACACCAGCCCGCTCATGCGCGTGGAGAACGCGCCGATGGCGATGTCCAGGCGGTTGTCCTGCACGCCCAGTTGCAGCTCGTAGGGGCTTTGCACCGCCAGGTGGATATGCACCGCTGGGTGCTCCTGGCTGTAGGCGCCGATGGCTTCGGCAAAGGGTAACTGGCAATCGCCCACGGTGGAGTCGATCACCCCGAGGTTCAAGGTGCCGCGCAGCTCGCCCTTAAGGGCAGCGGCGTAGCGCTCGAAGCCTTCTATTTCCGCCAGCAAGCGCAATGCCTCCTGGTAGAAGAGCTCGCCCTTGCTGGTCAGGCTGAAGCCGCCTCGCCCGCGATGACACAACACGATGCCCAGTGCCGCCTCCAGCTGGCTCATGTAGGTGCTGATTGCCGAGGTGGATAAGTTAAGCGCCTGCTGCGCGTTGGCGAAGCCCTGGTGGTGAACCACGCTGGTGAAGATCCGAAGCAGCTTGAGGTCTGGAAAGGTATTGGCCATGGCAGGCTCGCGAACGGGCGTAAAGGTGAAGAACGAAGCGGCAGCATGCCATTAGTTCAGAAATACCTGAACTAAGTTTTTCCGCGGGGCGATTCTTCCCTAGCCGGGGGTTACGCAGACTCCAGCCCACACGCTTTGGCAGATTGAGGCACACCGTGGACAAAATTCTCCACCAACCCCTGGGCGGCAACGAAATGCCGCGTTTCGGCGGGATCGCCACCATGATGCGCCTGCCCCACCTGGCCTCGCCGGCTGGGCTGGATGCCGCCTTCGTGGGCGTACCGTTGGACATCGGCACCTCGCTGCGCTCCGGCACCCGGTTCGGCCCGCGAGAGATCCGTGCGGAGTCGGTGATGATCCGCCCTTACAACATGGCGACCGGCGCCGCACCGTTCGACTCACTGAGCGTCGCGGACATCGGCGATGTGGCGATCAATACCTTCAACCTGCTCGATGCCGTGCGGATCATCGAGCAAGCCTACGACGGCATCCTCGAGCACAACGTGAAGCCGCTGACCCTGGGCGGCGACCACACCATCACGCTGCCGATCCTGCGGGCGCTGCACAAGAAGTACGGCAAGGTCGGCCTGGTGCACGTGGATGCCCACGCCGACGTCAACGACCATATGTTCGGCGAGAAGATCGCCCACGGCACCACCTTCCGCCGCGCTGTGGAAGAAGGCCTGCTGGACTGCGACCGCGTGGTGCAGATCGGCCTGCGCGCCCAGGGCTATACCGCGGACGACTTCAACTGGAGCCGGCGCCAGGGCTTTCGGGTGGTCCAGGCCGAGGAATGCTGGCACCGCTCGCTGACGCCGCTGATGGAAGAAGTACGGGCGAAGGTCGGCGGTGGCCCGGTGTACCTGAGTTTCGACATCGACGGCATCGACCCGGCCTGGGCGCCCGGCACCGGCACGCCGGAAGTCGGCGGCCTGACCACTATCCAGGCATTGGAAATCATCCGTGGCTGCCAAGGCCTGGACTTGATCGGCGGCGACCTGGTGGAGGTTTCTCCACCCTACGACACCACCGGCAATACCTCGCTGCTGGGGGCGAACCTGCTGTACGAGATGCTCTGCGTGCTGCCAGGGGTGGCCCACCGCTGACTCCCGGCACCAAGCTCAAGCTGCACACCGACCGGGGTGCTTCGGCGCCCCCCTGTAACACCCATAACAATAAGGCCGTTGGCTGGCCCGCCGTGACTTTTCACGCTCCTGCCCTCACCAGCCGGCGTGCGCCAATAACGCCACGCAAATGATCGGAGCAGATCATGCAGAACAACAACACAAGCCAGACCCTCGGCAAGATAGAAACCTATGGGGTTGAGCAGATCCCGGACCATGACCGCAACGCCACCCCGCTGGACCTGTTCCGGCTGATCTTCGGCGGCGCCAATACCTTCTCCACTGCCGTACTGGGCAGCTTCCCGGTGCTGTTCGGGCTGTCGTTCCAGGCTGGGGCCCTGGCGATAGTGGCGGGCGTGCTGGTAGGCGCGCTAATCCTGGCCCCCATGGGGCTGTTCGGCCCCATCAATGGCACTAACAACGCGGTGTCGTCGGGGGCGCACTTTGGGGTCCACGGGCGCATCGTCGGTTCGTTCCTGTCCCTGTTGACCGCCATCGCCTTCTTCTCGATTTCCGTCTGGAGCTCTGGCGACGCCTTGGTTGGCGGAGCACACCGGCTGGTGGGGCTGGAGGAAAACGACTTGTCTCTGGGCCTTGCCTACGGCTTGTTCGCCGTGCTGGTGCTGGCCGTCTGCATTTATGGCTTTCGCGTGATGCTGTGGGTCAACAAGGTGGCGGTATGGAGCGCCAGCCTGTTGTTCCTGCTGGGCATCGTCGCCTTCGCCGGGCCATTCGACCCCCACTTCGCCGGCAGCGTGGCCCAGGGGCAGGATGGGTTCTGGGCAGCCTTCATCGGGGCGGCGCTGGTTGCCATGAGCAATCCGATTTCTTTCGGTGCATTCCTGGGTGACTGGTCTCGGTACATCCCCCGCACCGCCCCGCGCTCGCGCATCCTCGGCGCGGTAGTGCTGGCGCAACTGGCCACGCTGCTGCCGTTCTTCTTCGGCCTGGTGACCGCCACTATCGTGGCCGTGCAAGCGCCAGACTACATCGCTGCCAACAACTACGTGGGCGGCCTGCTGGCTATCGCCCCGACCTGGTACTTCTTGCCGGTGTGCCTGCTGGCGGTGATCGGTGGCATGTCCACCGGCACCACGTCGCTCTACGGCACCGGGCTGGACATGTCCAGCGTGTTCCCTCGGCTGTTGAGCCGGGTCAAGGCAACGCTGCTGATCGGGTTGATGTCCATTGCGTTCATCTTCATCGGGCGCTTCGCCGCTAACCTGGTGCAAAGCGTGTCCACCTTCGCGGTGTTGATCATCACCTGCACCACGCCGTGGATGGTCATCATGCTCATCGGCCTGCTCAAGCGCCGCGGCTGGTACTGCCCCGATGACTTGCAGGTGTTCACACGGGGCCAACGCGGCGGCCGCTACTGGTTCCACCACGGCTGGAACTGGCGGGGCATGGGCGCGTGGATTCCCAGCGCGCTGATCGGCCTGTGCTTCGTTAACTTGCCAGGGCAATTCGTAGGGGTGCTGGGGAGCCTGGCCGGCGGTATCGACATCAGCCTGCCGGTCACCCTCGGCTTGGCCGCGGTGCTTTACCTGGGCTTGCTCAAGGTCTTCCCAGAGTCGCCTGAAGTCTATGGGCCAGGGTCAACATTCGCGGGCTTTACCCGCGCCTACACCGTTCCAAACCCTTAACAGCCCGGCAGGAACTGGCGCCAGCCTGGGATACACCGCCGGCGCCCGCATGCAGCTCAACGCCGACGCTGTCGGCGCTGGCGTTCTTCATCGGTGGGAATAGGTACGGGTTGCATCGGTGGGATCAAGCCGAGCGCGACTGCCAGGTCGTGCAGCCAGTTAAAGAATTTGTCTTGCATCACACGCCCCCTTGGGACTTGCCCGATACGGCCACTACAGGTGCCGTCACTCCGCAATTATCCTCCTGGACGCCGTGCAGATCACGCTCCGCGCCGCGACCAATGGTCGCGGCCAGCACGTGGGCTCCACAGACAGTACTGGCGGGTAACCCACCATGCCCAGGAACATCCAGTATCAATAACCCTTGCTGTAACAGTATCGGCCGCTCGGGGTGCCGCTAAAGACCCACGTTTGCATAACAGGCCTATAAGGCTGCCAAAACGTCCAACGTGTATGGATGACCCGTGGCCAATCGAAGAGGTTCCACGGGGTGACGAATGCGCCAGCGGGCGCCGGCGCGGTTGGTCAGAGGTGCTTAAGGTGCGATCTGGGGCTTGTTGGACAGCTCCAGGAAGGTCGCCGGGTCCAGGGCGTCTGCCTGACCGTTGAGCACGTCGCGCGGATGTTCCTTGTCGGGGATGCTGCTGTCGAGCAGTGCCAGCAAGCGAGCGCCGTTCTCCGTGAGGGTGTAGCCCTGGCCCGCTTCGGCCCGGATGAACCCGCGTTCGCGCAGCACCTGCTCGTAGCGGGCAGCGTCACTCTTGAGCGTATCCAGTGGGATGGGCGCTACGCCTTCGGCAGCTTGGGTGCGTGCGAACTCTTCGGCATAGCCTTGACCGTCGAAATCCTTGTCGGTCTGGACCTTATGCAGCAAGCGCTCTATCAGGTCCCAGTTATAAGTAGGCATGGGGCGGTAACTCCAAAAGGGGGGTGGAGATAAACATGCCTAGTTGTGACCGGCCCCCACAGTGACCGTTCGGTCAGGTGAGGGCCCGGCGCGCTTACTCGACCTTACGCTTCTTCAACGGAGCGAGGCCGTCCTGGCTGGCGAGGCCGGCGCCTTCGGGCTTGCGCGCGTTCGGCTTACGCTTGGCCGCAGGCTTGGCGGTTGTTTTCTTGTCTTTGTCGGTCTTTTTCTTCTTGGTGCCGGCGGCTTTACCAGAGGCCTTAAGCTTCTTCGGGCCGGTGTAGCTGCCTTTTACTTCCTTGATCACCCGGCGCTCGAAACTCTGCTTCAGATAGCGCTCGATGCTGGACATCAGGTTCCAGTCGCCGTGGCAGATCAGCGAGATCGCCAGGCCCTCGCCGCCCGCGCGGCCGGTACGGCCCACCCGGTGCACGTACTCATCGCCGCTGCGCGGCAGGTCGAAGTTGATCACCAGGTCCAGGCCGTCCACGTCCAGCCCACGAGCCGCGACGTCGGTGGCCACGAGAATCTTCGCCGCACCTTGCTTCAGCCGCTCGATGGCCAGCTTGCGATCCTTCTGGTCCTTTTCGCCGTGCAGCACGAACACCTTGAAGTCTTTGGCCACCAGGTGGCCATAGATGCGGTCGGCCATGCTGCGGGTATTGGTGAATACGATGGCCTTGCGGTAGGTCTCGTTGGCCAGCAACCACTGGACGATGGCTTCCTTGTGAGCGTTGTGGTCCGCGGTGACGATCTGCTGGCGGGTGGCCTCGCTGAGGTCGCTGACGTTATTGACCATCAGGTGCTGCGGCTCTTTCAGCACCTTGGCGATCATGTCGCGCAGCCCGGCGCCGCCAGTGGTGGCGGAGAACAGCAGCGTCTGGCGCTGGGGCGGGCACAGGTCGCAAAGGCGGCTCACGTCCTCGGCGAAGCCCATGTCCAGCATGCGATCGGCTTCGTCGAGCACTATCACTTCGACCTGGGCCAGGTCCAGGTTACCGGCGTTCAAGTGTTCCAACAGGCGCCCGGGGGTGCCGATCAGGATGTCCGGCACCTTGCGCAACATGGCTGCCTGGACCTTGAAGTCCTCGCCGCCGGTGATCAACCCAGCTTTGATGAAGGTATAACGAGAGAACCGCTCTACTTCCTTGAGCGTCTGCTGAGCCAACTCGCGGGTGGGGAGCAGGATGATCGCGCGGATGTCCACCCGAGGGCGCGCCGGGCCGATCAGGCGGTTGAGCAGTGGCAATACGAAGGCGGCGGTCTTGCCGCTGCCGGTCTGGGCGGTCACCCGCAGGTCACGCCCTTCCAGCGCCGGCGGAATGGCCGCGACCTGCACGGGGGTCGGCTCCACAAAATTGAGCTCGGCCACGGCTTTGAGCAGGCGTTCGTGAAGGGCGAATTGGGAAAACACTGGGGTACTACCTCGAAGGGAACCTGGAACGACTGCATAGGGTAGCGGAGCTGCGGCCGACAAGCGAGTGCGGCGCCTATGCCGAAGGTCGCCGGTGGGCGCGACGGCTAAGCCACACCGACCCGAGGATGATCGCCCCGCCCAGGGCCAGGCGCCCCAGCGGTTCGGCATGGTTCCAGATGAGCAGGTTAAGCAGCAGCCCCACCGGCACATGCAGGTTGTTCATCACCGCGAGCCGCGCCGCCGGCACTTGGCTGGCGCCTTTGTTCCAGCCGTACATGCCAAAGGCGGTGGCTACCAGCCCTAGAAAACCCAGTACCGCCCATTGCAGGGGCGCAGTCGGCAGGCGCGCAGGGTTACCCAGGGCGAGGAAAGCCGGCAGCGCCACCAGCAGTGCACCCACGAAAAAATAACCGAACCGTTGGTACTGCGGGCCGGGCAACGGCTGTTGCAGCATCAGCCGCTTGTACAGCACCTGGCCGGCCGCATAGGTGAAGTTGGCGAGCTGTAACAGCACAAAACCCGCGAAGAAGTCGCCGCTCACGCCCTCGAAGCGGATCACCGCCGCACCCGCTACCGCCACCAGCGCAGCCAGCAAGGCGTAGGGGTTGAAGCGTCGTGCCAAGGCGTCTTGCAACAAGGTCACATGCACAGGCGTGAGGATGGTGAACAGCAGCACTTCCGGCACCGTAAGCACGCGGAAGCTCAGGTACAGGCATACGTAGGTCACACCGAACTGCAAAGCGCCGATCAACAGCATCTGTCGCGCAAAGGGCCCAGGTACCGAGCGCCAGCGGGTCAGGGGCAGGAACACCAAGCCTGCCAGCAGCACCCGTGCCAGCACGGCGAAGTAGCTGTCAACCTGGCCAGCGAGGTATTCGCCGATCAGGTTGAAGGATAAGGCTTGAATTAGGGTAACGATCAGCAGATACGCCATGGCGCGCCTCGGACAAAGCGCGCGACCTTAGCATATTCAGGCCTCAGCGGCGGCGGGTGCGGCGAACTGCCAGGCAACGTCAGCCAGCTGCGCGCGAGCCTGGCCCAAACCTTTTTCCAGGAACTCGGCACCCATGTTCAGGCCCTCGGCATGGATGAAGGTCACGTCGTGAATGCCGATGAACGCAAGCACTTGGCGCAGGTAGGGTTCTTGATGGTCGCTGCTGGCGCCAGCATGGATACCGCCGCGTGCGGTCAGCACATAGGCGCGCTTGCCGGTGAGCAGGCCCTGGGGGCCGGTTGCGGTGTATTTGAAGGTCACCCCGGCGCGCAGCACATGGTCGAACCAAGCCTTGAGGGTGCTCGGGATCGCAAAGTTGTACATCGGCGCTGCAAGCACCAGTACGTCAGCAGCGAGCACTTCGTCGGTCAGCTCATTGGAACGCGCCAGCGCCTCGGCTTCGCTCGCATTGCGCTCGGCGTCGGGTTTCATCCAGCCGCCCAGCAGGGTCGCGTCCAGATGCGGTACGGGTTGGCGCGCCAGGTCCCGGACCTGGATGCTGTCTTGGGGATGAGCGCTTTTCCACTGGCTGATGAACGCCTGGGTCAGCTCCCGGGATACGGAGCCGTCTTGGCGGGCGCTGCTTTCAATCACTTGTACACGGGACATGGTAGATCTCATTAAGGGTGTTAGTTCGGAATGAGTGCAGGTTATTCAGCATTGATCCGATAAAAAAGCGCAAAAAACCGCTTTTAACTATCGGATTTATTGTTAAATAACGGCTTCATTTCCTACCCGCAGGCATTCGAATGAAAGCGCCCCGCGTCACCCTCGACCAATGGCGAACGCTTCAGGCCGTCGTCGATCACGGCGGCTTCGCCCAGGCGGCGCAAGCGCTGCACCGCTCGCAGTCCTCGGTGAGCTACACCGTAGGGCGCATGCAAGAGCAACTGGGTGTGCCGTTGTTGCGTATCGATGGGCGCAAGGCGGTGCTGACCGAGGCTGGGGCGGTGCTGTTGCGCCGTTCGCGGCAGTTGGTTAAACAGGCCAGCCAGTTGGAAGACCTTGCCCTGCAGATGGAGCAAGGCTGGGAGGCGGAGGTTCGCCTGGTGGTCGACGCCGCCTATCCCAACGCCCGTCTGGTCCGCGCCTTGACCGCCTTCATGCCGCAGAGCCGCGGCTGCCGTGTGCGCCTGCGCGAGGAGGTGCTGTCGGGTGTGGAGGAAGTGCTACAAGCCGGCATCGCCGACCTCGCCATCAGCAGCTTCACTATCCCCGGGTACCTGGGCACCGAAATGAGCGCGGTTGAGTTCGTGGCGGTCGCCCACCCTGAGCATGCCCTGCACCAGATGAACCGCGTCTTGACCTTCCAAGACCTGGAAAGCCAACTGCAAGTGGTGATTCGCGACTCTGGCCGCCAGCAGCCGCGGGATGTGGGCTGGCTCGGTGCCGAACATCGCTGGACCGTGGGGAGCCTGGGCACCGCCGCCAGTTTCGTTGGCAGCGGCCTGGGCTTTGCCTGGCTGCCCCGTCATATGATCGAGCGGGAACTGCGCGAGGGCTTGCTCAAACCGCTGCCGCTCGAACAAGGCGGCAACCGCCACCCGGTGTTCCATCTCTATGCGAGCAAGGAAAAGCCCCTGGGCCCTGCCACGCAGATTCTGGTGGAGCTGCTGCGCAACTTCGATACCGCCTCGCTGGACGCCCCCTTCGCCGCGCCGCCCCAGGCCTGAGCCAATACGGTGGAACGTCCGCGCGCCACAGGGGGTCAATAAACAGGTACCCAGGGCCTCGCGCAGGGCGATGCGGCTGGCGATCAGAGGCATTTGCGGTACCCTGTTGCGTTGTGTCGCCAGAAGGCAGCCAAAGCCTTGCGGCAGTTGTCGCCAACCCACGTAAGAAGGACCCCCCGCCCCATGTTCAAGCGCATCGTTCTTTCCGCCTGCTCCGTTCTTTTTGCCGCCAGCGTCTACGCTGCTCCTGAAGGCAAGCACCATGTTCTGCTCGATACCGACATGGGGCAGATCGAGGTCGAGCTGGATGAGGCAAAAGCCCCGATCAGCACCAAGAATTTCCTGGCGTATGTCGACAGCGGCTTCTATAGCGGCACCCAATTCCACCGGGTGATCCCAGGCTTCATGGTCCAGGGCGGCGGCTATGACCGCGGCATGAACGAAAAACCTACCCAGGCCCCGATCAAGAACGAAGCCGACAACGGCTTGCGCAACCTCACCGGTACCCTGGCCATGGCGCGTACTTCGGATGTGAACTCCGCCACCAGCCAGTTCTTCATCAACGTCAATGACAACGAATTCCTTGACCACGGCAGCCGCGACTTCGGCTATGCAGTGTTCGGCAAGGTGACCAAGGGCATGGACGTCGTCACCAACATCGTCCAGGCACGCACCACCAGCCGCGGCGGCATGCAAAACGTGCCGGCCGACCCGATCATGATCAAATCCGCCAAGCGCATCGACTGACCCGCGCTTTACCGCCCGGCCCCCGGGCGGTTCACAAACAGGAGGGGATGCCCATGCTGTACCGCCGTTTCGAACAGTGGATCGATGTTTTTCGTGAAGCGCCCACAGACGCCCCGCCCGGCAAGGTGACCTCGTTCTATTTGTATTACCTGCGCCAGGTTTGGCCGAGCTTCGCCGCACTGTTGGTGGTAGGGCTGATTTCCGCGCTGATCGAGGTGGCGCTGTTCAGTTACCTCAGCGACATCATCGACATGGTCAACAGCACCCCGCCGGAGCGGTTTTTCAGCGAGCACTGGGGCGTGCTGCTCTGGATGCTGGCCGTGGCGCTGCTGATCCGCCCGGTGTTCGTGGGGCTGCATGACCTACTGGTGCACCAGACGATCTCCCCTGGCATGACCAGCATGATCCGCTGGCAGAACCACAGCCATGTGCTCAAGCAGAGCATGAATTTCTTCCAGAGCGACTTCGCCGGCCGGATCGCCACGCGCATCATGCAAACCGGCAACTCGCTGCGTGACTCGGCCGTGCAGGCCGTGGACGCTATCTGGCACGTGACCATCTACGCCATCAGCTCGCTGGTGCTGTTCGCCGAAAGCGACTGGCGGCTGATGCTGCCTTTGGTTGGCTGGATCATTTCCTACATCATCGCCCTCTGGTACTTCGTACCGCGGGTGAAAGAACGCTCGGTCGTATCCTCCGACGCCCGCTCCAAGCTGATGGGCCGCATCGTCGATGGTTACACCAACATCACCACGCTCAAGCTGTTCGCCCACACCAACCTGGAACAGCAATACGCCCGCGAGGCGATCAGTGAGCAAACCGAGAAAACCCAACTGGCCAGCCGCGTCATCACCAGCATGGACGTGGTGATCACCACGCTGAACGGCTTGTTGATCGTCGGCACCACCGGCCTTGCCCTGTGGCTGTGGACCCAGGGCCTGCTCACGGTGGGCGCCATTGCACTGGCCACGGGCCTTGTGATTCGTATCGTGAACATGTCGGGCTGGATCATGTGGGTGGTCAACGGCATCTTCGAGAACATCGGCATGGTCCAGGATGGCCTGCAGACCATCGCCCAGCCCCTGAGCGTGACCGATATGCCAAGCGCCCCGGCGCTGAAGGTCGAACGCGGCGGCGTGCGTTTCGAGGCGGCGGAATTCCACTACGGCAAAGTCGGCCGAGTGATCAGCGGCCTGGACCTGGAAATCGCCCCGGGCGAGAACATCGGCCTGATCGGCCCTTCCGGGGCGGGCAAGTCCACCGTGGTGAACCTGCTGCTGCGCCTGTACGACCTCGAAAGCGGGCGCATCCTGATCGACGGCCAGGACATCGCCCAGGTACGCCAGGAAAGCCTGCGCGAGCAGATCGGCCTTATCACCCAGGACACCGCCCTGCTCCATCGCTCGATCCGCGACAATCTCTTGTACGGCCGCCCGGACGCAACCGAAGACGAGCTGTGGGAAGCGGTTCACAAGGCCAAGGCCGATGAATTCCTTGCCCATCTCACCGACGCCCAGGGCCGCGTTGGCCTCGACGCTCATGTGGGCGAGCGCGGGGTAAAACTCTCGGGCGGGCAACGGCAGCGCATCGCCATTGCTCGGGTGCTGCTGAAAAACGCCCCGATCCTGATCATGGACGAGGCCACCTCCGCGCTGGATTCGGAAGTGGAAGCGGCCATCCAGGAGAGCCTGGAGACCTTGATGGAAGGTAAAACCGTTATCGCCATCGCCCACCGGCTCTCGACCATCGCCAAGATGGACCGGCTGGTAGTGATGGACAAAGGCCGGGTGGTGGAAGTCGGTACCCACAATGAGCTGCTCGCTCACAAAGGTTTGTACTCGCGCCTGTGGCGGCACCAGACCGGCGGCTTCGTTGGGGTGGATTGACCGTGTTCACCCTGGACCTGTTCGCCGAGCTGCCAAGGTCAGCCGACGAGCGCCGCCAGCTCGGCCCGGGTGCGTGGCTGCTGGAAGGCTTCGCGCTCGCCCAGGCCGTCGCTATTGTCGAAGCGGTGCGGTCCGTGGAGGCCCGCAGCCCGCTGCGTCATCTGGTGACACCAGGGGGATATACCATGTCCGTGGCGATGACCAACTGTGGCCGCCTCGGCTGGACCAGCGACCTGCGCGGCTATCGCTATGCAACCCACGACCCGCTCACCGGCCAGCCTTGGCCAAGCATGCCAGAAGCGTTCGTCGAGCTTGCCCAGGCAGCGGCCGTGGCGGCGGGCTTTGCCGCTTTCGAACCGGATGCCTGCCTGATCAACGCCTACGAGCCGGGCGCTAGATTGTCGCTGCATCAGGACAAAGACGAGCAGGACCTCGCCGCGCCGATCGTTTCAGTCTCCCTTGGCCTGCCCGCGGTGTTCATGTTCGGCGGCGCGGAACGCAATTCGCCGATAGCGCGTTATCCGCTGCAACATGGCGACGTCGTGGTCTGGGGAGGTGAAGATCGCTTGCGCTACCACGGTGTTGCGCCGGTCAAGGCCGGTGAACACCCGCTGACCGGCTCGCGCCGGCTGAACCTGACCTTTCGCAAGGTCCTCTGACATCAGTCACCGCCCGGCCCTACCGGGGCGGCATCGCTCCAGCCTTTGTGAATGCCGTGTGCGGGTTAGCGAGCCTCAAGCTCCGGGAACAACACGCTGGTGTAACCGAAGCGGCCGAAATCCGTGATGCGCGAGGGGTAGAGGCGGCCGATCAGGTGGTCGCATTCGTGCTGAACCACCCTGGCGTGGAAATCGTGGGCAACCTGCTGAAGGCCCTTGCCACGGGCGTCGATGCCTTCGTAGCGAATGTGTTTGTAGCGGGCGACCAGGCCACGGAGCCCAGGCACGGACAGGCAGCCTTCCCAGCCCTCTTCCAGCTCAGGGCTCAGGGGCGTGATCAACGGGTTGATCAGCACCGTGCGTTCTACGGCGGCGGCGCCCGGATAACGCTCGGCGCGATCGAAGCCGAACACCACTACCTGAAGGTCCACACCGATTTGCGGTGCCGCCAGCCCTACGCCACCGGCTTCGTGCATGGTGGCGAACATATCCGCGATGAGCTCATCCAGCTCATGGCTGCCTAACAGCGCATCGGGCACCGGTGGCGCCACACGCAACAGCCGTTCATCACCCATCTTGAGGATGTCGCGAATCATAAGACCTCACTGGCTTGCATCGGCTGTCCCGCCGCCAAGGCCCGAACGCTGTTCTTCGGTTCCGCCCGACGGTACTCCCGGGGCTTTCTCGCCTTTGTCCTTGCCTTCGGCGGACATATGTTCAATCACCGCGTTCATCTCCGCACCGAGCAGCAAGACGGCGAAAGAGATGTAGAAGTACAGCAGCAGGATAATGATTGCGCCAATGCTGCCGTACATCGCGTTGTAGTCCGCGAAGTTCTGTACGTAATAGGCAAAACCCACGGACGCGATGATCCATACCACTACCGCCAGCACGGCGCCGGGGGTCAGGAAACGAAAGCGCTGATCCACATCGGGCATGAGGTAATAGATCAGCGCAACGGTCAGCATCATGATCGCCACGATCACCGGCCAGCGGGCGATCGTCCAGATGGTCACGGTGATACTTTCCAGGCCGATGTGGCCGGCGAGCCAGTTCATTACCTGCGGGCCAAGCACCATCAATGCCGCGGAACACAGCAGCATGCCGGCCAGGCCTATGGTGTATAGCACGGACATCGGCAGGCGCTTCCAGGCCGGGCGCCCTTCTGCCACGTCGTAGGCGGCATTCATTGCGCTCATCAGCGAGCGTACCCCAGCCGAGGCAGTCCAGAGCGCGGCGATGATGCCGAACGAAAGCAGCCCGCCCTTGGATTGCTGCAACTGGTCGATCACCGGGTTGACCGAATCAAGGGCCTTGGGCGGCAGCACCATGCCTGCCTGTTCACGCAGCCAGGAGAAGAAGTCGGGAAGATGAAAAAAACCGATCAGGGAAATCAGAAACAGCAGAAAAGGAAATAAAGAGAAGAGCATTTGATACGCCAGCGCCGAGGCGTAGGTGGACATTTCGTCGTTGGAGAATTCTTGCACCGTGCGGACCAACACCTTGGTCAACGGTAGTTTCTTCATGTCCGGAAAGATCATCTGGCGGCTCCTGTACTCTGCCCCTTGGCCCGGCCGGGCCACTCCTTTGTTTTTGCCATGCCCGAAAGCACAGCGGTCATCCTAAGATGACCGCCGGGGTACTGCGAAGTTTTACTAAGCGTCAGATCTTGTCTTTACGATCGCGGGCGTCAGCCATCGCGTCTTTGACATCGCCTTTGATCTGCTGAGCCTTGCCCTTGGTTTCCTGGGCGGCGCCGCGGGCTTGGGTTTCGGTATTGCCAGTAGCGCTACCTACTTTCTGGCGAACTTCGCCAGCCAATTCATTTGCCTTACCTTTGATTTTGTCTCCGGTACCACTCATGACCCGTACTCCTCAGTTTTGATTGAATTCATTCAATCGGCATAAAGATGGACAGACCGCCTCGCTCATGAGTTTCAATGAATTTTCCAAGTACGCGCCCTTCCGACGAAGGGTCATTCCGGCAGGCTGATGCTCTCAGGATGAATCATAATCTTGCCGGCCTTGTATAACGCCCCTATGGCCTTCTTGAAGTTGCCCTTGCTTACGCCGAACTGCTGGGCGATCACTTCAGGCGCGCTGCGGTCGCTCAGCGGCAGGCTTCCGCCCGCGGCACTCAACGCTTGCAGAATTTGCCCCTGCAGCCCTTCCACCGCTTGCTGGCCCACCGGCTGCAAGCTCAGAGCGATCTTGCCATCCGCCCGGATTTCTTTGATGTAGGCGGTCTCGCGCATGCCGCTGCGCAAGAATTTGAATACCTCATTCTTGTGAATCAGGCCCCAATGGGCATTTTCGATGATGGCGTTGAAGCCCAGGTCGGTCTGGGCCGCGACCAGCACCTGCACCGCCTGGCCAGCCTTGTAATTGGCCGGGGTTTTGTCCAGGTAGCGGTCAACCTTGGCGCTGGCGGTGATGCGCCGGGTGCGCCGATCCAGGAAGAGGTGAACGATGCAGTATTCGCCTGCGCGCAGCTGGCGTTTTTCCTCGGAGAACGGCAATAGCAGGTCTTTGGGTAGGCCCCAATCCAGGAAGATCCCAGTCGAATTGACCTCGACCACTTTGAGGCTGGCGAACTCCCCTACCTGGGCCTTGGGCTTTTCAGTGGTAGCCAGCAGTTTGTCTTCGCTGTCCAGGTACACGAAAACATTCAGCCAGTCCTCGACTTCGTGAGGCGTGCCCTTGGGGATGTACCGGTTGGGCAGAAGGATTTCGCCATCCGCGCCGCCGTCGAGGTAGAGCCCGAAGTCCGTGTGCTTGACCACTTGCATGCTGTTGTAGCGACCCACCAAAGCCATGTTCGACACCTTTGTTAACAAGCTGACAGTGTAACCCACGGCGATAGCAGCTACCGCCTGCAGGTACTCACAACGTCAGTTCACGTACGCGGCCGGGCTGAACCGTTTCGGCCATTACGGCCAAATCGACGAGCGGTTCCGCTCAAAGCCCTTCGCCATCATGATCACGGGTATCCTCGAAGCCGTCTAAACCGGGCTTTCCCGCCTTCAACCGACACCGTTGCGAGCACCACGCAGCCGCCTATGCGCCTTGCGCCAATGGAGAGACGCATGCTCAAGCCCAGCCTGCTGCTGACTGCCGGCCTGCTAGCCGCGCCCCATCTCAACGCCCAGACGCTCCAGCGCGAGCTGGGCGATTTCGACCTCAAGCTCGGTACCACGCCTACCCGCAGCATGGCCCAGGGGCTGGTGGCGCCGGGCACCGTGGGTTCGGTCCACGGCGGCATCGACGTGACCCATGACAGCGGCTGGTATTTCGGCCAATGGTCTCCGAGCGTGGGCCTGACCCCCGACAGCGACTTCGAGCTCGACAGCTACCTGGGCTATAAACGGCGCGTGGCGCCAGCGTTTGGCTATGAGCTCGGCATGATCGGCTACACCCGCCCAGACGTAGCCAATGGCAACAGCCACCAGCTATATGCCGGCATGCGCGTTTTCGAAAGCCGCTTTGGCGCGGCCTGGAGCGAAGCCGTGGGCAGCCGCTCGGGCACATTGTTCGCGGACCTTGGCCAGCTACCCCTGGTGGGGCTGGACCTGTCACTGAAGATGACCCGGTACAGCCTGGCCTCACCCTACAGCCTGGGTAACGGCGAACTGGTCGAGGGGTACAGCGACTGGTCCATGCAAGTGTCGCGGCCATTGATGGGCGTAGACCTGAACCTGGTGTATAGCGCCTCGGACCTGCGCGGCGGCGCCTGTGTAGCGTATTCCGGGCATAACCCGACCTGTGACAGCATGGTCACCCTCAAGGCGCAACGGACCTTCTTTTGAGTAGCCATTCGGTGGCGCCCTCGCCGGAGCCGTTCTACCGTTAGCGAAAGCAGCGGTGGCCGGTGGGGGCTCAATGGCGTTTTCAGCAGTACGTCGGTGGTGGCTGGTGGCATGCCTGGGTGGCTTGCTGGCGATGGCCGGCTGCACCCGCATGGACCTGGCCTACCGCAACCTCGACGTGCTCATCCCCTGGACCCTCGACGATTATCTAGACATGAACCGGGAGCAGAAGGCCTGGTTCGAAGAGCGGCTTGCCGATCACCTGCGCTGGCACTGCCAGACCCAGCTGCCAGGCTACCTGCCCTGGCTGGACCGCCTGCGCAACCTTGCCATGGCGCAACAGGTGAGTGATGAAGAGCTGCAAGCGCTCACCCGCGAAGGCGAGCAGGCCGCCGAAGAAGTCGCGCGGCAGATCACCCCCTCGGCGGTAGAGCTATTGCAGGGGTTGAACGAGGACCAAGTGCGCTCGCTTCGCGAGGCCTTGGCGCAAGATATCGCCAAACGGCGCAAGGAACTGGTCACCCCAGCCCTCGCCGAGCAGGTACAAACCCGCGCCAACAACATGCATAAACGCCTGCTGCCTTGGTTAGGAGAGCTGCACGCCGATCAGGACGCGGCCATCCTGCGCTGGTCCCAGCAACTGGGCGACCATAACAGCGTCGCGCTGGCAAACCGTGAGCAATGGCAGCAGGCCTTGCTGGCCGCGCTGGCACAGCGCTCGCAACCCGCTTTCGAAGGGCAGATCGCACAACTGCTGCAACACCGCCAGACGCTATGGAGCGACGCCTACCGCGCTGACCGCACGCGGGCCCAGGCCGCCGCCCGACGGCTGACCGCAGAACTGCTCCAACTCAGCGACGCCGGGCAGCGCCAGCGCTTCGTGGAACAGCTGGACACCCTGCGCGGCCGCTTCGCCACGTTGCGCTGCTTGAAAAAACAGTAGCCAATTGCCGGCACGGCATGGGCGTACGCACAGGATCATGCTCTAATCAGCGCCGAAGCCACTCAGCTCCCTGAGGCCCATGTCCGATCTCCACATGCCCCCTGCCCTGCGCTTCATGCTGGCTGCCCGCCGTATCGAACTCGAGGCGCTGGAAAGCCTGGCGTTGAACTGCGACCTGGTCTCGGCGATCTGCGAACTGGTGCACGCCCTGCAGCGTGAACGAGGCTGGTCGAACTTGCACCTGGGCAGCGCGTTGGAAGACCACCTGGAGGTGCTGCAACACCTGGCAGACGAAGCATTGGCGATCGAGGAACAGGTTCGCGGCGGCTTCGACTCGCTAAGCCCTGACGCCCCCGCTGGTATCGACCGCGCCCGCCTGTTCAACCGTATCGCCTATGTGCTGCAGGGTTTCGAAGAGTTGCCCGGGCTGCGAAGCCGTGTGCGCGGCAGGCAAATCACCGCCACCCAGGCCACTGGCGCCTTGACCCGGCTGATAGGCGGCCTGCTCGCGGTGGTGTTCGAAGCCGCCGACGCCGCTACCGACCCAAGCATCGCGCGGCTGCTGGTCGCCCTGTTCAACTTCATGCAAGGCAAGGAGTTGGCCGGACAAGAGCGCGCCAGTGGCGTGAACGGATTCACGATCGGCTATTTCGACGAAGCGCTACGCCAACGGCTGGAACATCTGGCCCAGGCGCAGGAGCAATCCTTCAGCGTGTTTTGCGAATTCGCCGACCCCGGCGCATTGACCCTATGGCGGGCTCAACAAAATAGCGAAAACCTGGCTCAACTGTACCGGATGCGAGCGGTGGCCCTGCGCACACACGCTGGCGCCTGTGTAGACCCGGCGCTGTCCCGGCTATGGTTCGACGTAGCCAGCCGGCGCATCGAAGCGCTCAAGGATGTGGAGAACCACCTGACCCGGGTTCTGCGCGATGGCTGTCAGGAAAGCATTCGCCTGGCACGCGCCGACTTGCATAACCACCGCCTGCTGCTGCGGCGGCTGGCCAGCCTGGAGCCAACCGGCGGCGGTGAGCAGGCCCGGCTCTTCAGCGTATACGCCAGTGACATGGACGCACCGTCTCTGGATGGGCTGAGCCCGCAGTTGGGTCGCTCTGTGCTGGACCTGCTGCATGCGCATACCCAACAACCCGCCAGCACCTCCGATCAACTAGAGCAGGCCCGTAGGGCGCTAACCCCGCCGGCCAAGCCTTCGCGCGACACTTAGGGGTGGGCGAGGGCGTTGGGCTTCAGCTCACGGGCCGGCCGGGCTCGTTGGCGGGTTCGCGTGCCTCGCACGCACCTACAGGTACTGGTTGCGGAGCGCGGGGGCCGTCATCAGGTTCGCGTTGCCGCCAAGGGTCAAGCACCAGTATTCGGCGTCCTGGCGCAAGTCGAGCGCCTGGCCCATGCCGATGTGCGCGAAGCCTAGCGCTTCATGGGTAGCGATAGTGGCGCTATCGGTGACCGCGATCGCGGCGTACACGGCGAGGTAACCTTGCTCCTGCAAATGCTCCAGCAGCGAGCGGTACAGCGACCGCAGCATTCCCGCGCGGCGGCCTTCGACGTTCATGTATACGGTGATGTCCACCGACCAGCGCAGCGCCAGGGGCGCCTTGTGGGCCCGGGCGTAAGCGAAGCCGACCACCTGATCGTTACATTCGGCCACCAGGAAGGGATAGCGGCCACGGGTAGTGGCCATCAACCCGCACAGGTCTGGATCGTTATCGGCGGGTACAGAGACGCCGTTGGCGGAGTTTGCGTGAATGGCGCGCAACGCACAGCAATCGCCGAGCCGCGCCGCTCTGACCAGGCAAAACGTCATAAAACAGACATCCTGAAAAAATTCCCGAAATGCGAGGAATCCATCGCAGCACCGCTCCATTTGGGTAAGCGCGAAGGATGGATCCAACCATCTGCCAACGCAAGCTTACGCCGATGTGAGGCATCCGCCTGCGGCAAAAGTGCCGTTGCGCTTGAGGAAAAGATGGCCGGTGGCCAGAAGTGTGACGACGTTCCCATAACGCAGGGCTCGGCCGTCCGGTGGCAGGCCGTTAACGGTGATGAAACGGGTTAAGGGCAAGCCCGGCTGCTACAGCTCCTGCATGCAGAAACAGGCGAAGCCTGCGAACCGCAACAATAAGGTTCGCAAGCTGGTGCCTTCGCTTCCAGGGCCCGGCGTCATCCGAACAGCCAGTAACCCAGGGCAGTAAGCACCACGACGGCCAGCACAGGCCGCAGCACGCGATAGGCTTTTGGATGCTTGCGCTTGAATTGCTTCACTCGGCCGCTGGTGCCGTCGCTGAAGCGTTTGCTCCAGGCATACGCCTGGTTGATCCCGCCTACGCGCTCATCGTCCAGGTTCTGTGGCGCGGTGGCACGGCCAAGGAAGGCGCTGACGCTGCGGTTGATGCGGGTCATCAGGCGGTTCGACAACGGCCGCTCGATGTCGCAGAAGAGGATGACCCGGGTTTGCTCGGTTTCGTTCTTCACCCAGTGCACGTAGGTTTCGTCGAACATCACGTCCTGCCCGTCACGCCAGGCGTAGGGCTGGCCATCCACATAAATGCGGCAGGCGTCGGAGTTGGGTGTGGCCAGCCCCAGGTGATAGCGCAAAGAACCGGCAAAGGGGTCGCGATGCGGGTTGAGGTGGCTGCCACCGGGCAGCAACGCGAACATCGCACCCTTGACGTTAGGGATGGCGCTGACCAGCTCCACCGTGCGTGGGCACAGAGCCATCGCCGAAGGCAGCGGTTTGTCGTACCACTTCAGGTAAAAGCGCTTCCAGCCCTTTTTGAAGAACGACCCGAAGCCAGCGTCGTTGTTTTTCTCGGCGGCGCGGATGTAGCCCTCGTCGAACAGGCGCATCGCCTCTTCGCGAATCACGCTCCAGTTGTCGCGCAATACGTCCAGTTCGGGAAAGCGGCTGCGGTCCAGGTAGGGCCGTGACGGCACGCTGGAAAACAAGTACATCAGGGCGTTGTAGGGGGCGAACAGCGCCGAGTGGTTAACGAACTGGCGCAGCACCGGCAGCCGCGCCTTGCCGCGCAAATGCACATAGAGCGTACTGCCTATGAACATGAACAGCACAAGGGCCTTGGCGGTGAACGAGAGGGTCATGCAGCGCTCCTGGAATTTGGCAGGCCGCCATCATAAACCCGAAGCCTTGCCGCGCACAGGTCAACGGCGGGCCGCTTGACCGGCGTCAGCTTTTACCGCCGCTCAAACCTGGTTCTCTTGCTCGGTGAACAGGTCGCTGAACAGCATGCTCGACAGATAACGCTCGCCAGAGTCCGGCAAGATGACCACGAGGGTTTTGCCTTGCATCTCGGGTTTCTCGGCCAGCCGCACCGCCGCCGCCATTGCCGCCCCGCAGGAAATGCCGCAGAGGATGCCCTCCTCGCGCATCAGCCGCAACGCCATGGCCTTGGACTCTTCATCGCTGACCAGCTCCACCCGGTCGACCAGGCTCAGGTCCAGGTTCCCTGGCACGAAGCCCGCGCCGATGCCCTGGATTTTGTGAGGCGCCGGTTTGATCTCCTGGCCCGCCAGTGCCTGGGTGATCACCGGAGAACTGATCGGCTCGACCGCCACCGAAAGAATCTGCTTGCCCTGGGTGTGCTTGATGTAGCGCGACACTCCGCTGATCGTGCCCCCGGTGCCGACACCCGCCACCAGTACATCGACCGCGCCGTCGGTGTCGTTCCAGATTTCCGGGCCCGTGGTTTTTTCATGGATGGCGGGGTTGGCAGGGTTCTCGAACTGCTGAGGCATAAAGAAGGTGGCCGGGTCGCCAGCGACGATTTCGCTGGCTTTTTCGATCGCGCCCTTCATGCCCTTGGCCGGTTCTGTCAGCACCAATTCAGCGCCCAAGGCCTTGAGCACCTTGCGTCGCTCCAGGCTCATGGACGCGGGCATGGTCAGCATCAGCTTGTAGCCCCGGGCCGCCGCCACGAATGCCAGGCCGATGCCGGTATTGCCCGACGTGGGCTCGATGATCGTCATCCCGGGCTTGAGGCGCCCGCGTGCCTCGGCATCCCAGATAAGGTTCGCACCGATACGGCACTTGACTGAATAGCCGGGGTTACGGCCTTCGATCTTCGCCAGGATGGTCACCCCGCGCGGCGCGATGCGGTTGATCTGCACCAGGGGCGTGTTACCGATGGAGTGGGCGTTGTCGGCGAAAATGCGGCTCATTGGGTGTCCTTGTGCAAGCGGCCAGGGCAAGGGGCTGAGGGTAAGCTGGCGCCCTCGCGGCGTCCAGGGCATTGGAGCGAACGTCTTGCGCGCAAGAGAGTCCACTTAGCATATTGATGGAGCCCAACCTGATGAAACGTCGCTACCGTTGGCCACTGATCGTTATCGTCACCCTCATTGTGCTGCTGATCATTCTGCACATCGCCCTGCCCTTCCTGGTGCGGGATTACCTCAATGACAAGCTGCGAGACATGGGCGCCTATAGCGGCCATGTGGATGATGTCGACATCGCCCTCTGGCGCGGCGCCTACGCAATCAATGGCCTGCGGGTGACCAAGGTCGACGGCAAGGTGCCGGTGCCGCTGCTGGACGTCCCCCGAACCGACCTGGCCGTGAGCTGGCATTCGCTGTGGTACGACCACGCCGTGGTGGCCCGCGTGGCCTTCATGCAACCAACGCTGAACTTCGTCGACGGTGGCGAGAACAAACAGGCCTCGCAGACGGGTGCCGGCACGGACTGGCGCGCTCAGTTGGAAAAACTGCTGCCGATCACCCTTAACGAAGTTCGGGTGGACGACGGCAAGATCACCTTCAACAACTTCTCCTCCAAGCCACCGGTAAAGCTCGAAGCCGACCAGATCAACGCCAGCCTGTATAACCTGACGAATGTGGAAGATTCCGCGGGCAAGCGCGACGCGCGCTTCGAGGGTAAGGCCGTGTTGTTCGGCCAGGCGCCGCTAGATACCAAAGCCACGTTCGACCCCTTCGGTAACTTCGATGACTTCCAGTTCCGCCTGCGGGTGACCGACATCGAACTCAAGCGGGTCAATAGCTTCGCTTCCGCTTATGGGAAGTTCGACTTCAATGCCGGCCATGGCGATGTGGTGGTAGAGGCCCAAGCGAAGAAAGGCCAGCTTTCCGGTTACATCAAGCCCCTGCTGCGCGACGTGGACGTGTTCAACTGGCAGCAAGATGTCGAGAACAAGGACAAGGGCTTTTTCCGCGGCGTGTGGGAGGCCTTGGTTGGCGGCACCGAAACCGTGCTCAAGAACCAGCAGAAGAACCAGTTCGCGACCCGGGTGGAACTGAGCGGCAATGTGCACCGCCAAGACATCAGCCCCTTGCAGGCCTTCTGGGAGATATTGCGTAACGGCTTCGTGCAGGCCTTCAGTGCTCGCTACGAACAAGCGCCGCCTACCAAGGACTGACCGCGGGGCGGTGAATTCGCCCCCGGCGCAGGGTATGATCCGGGCATTCAAAACAAGAGGATCGGCCCATGAAATTCGAAGGGACCCAGGCGTATGTCGCCACGTCCGACCTGAAGCTGGCAGTCAACGCGGCCATCACGCTGGAGCGCCCGTTGCTGGTCAAGGGCGAGCCGGGTACCGGCAAGACCATGTTGGCCGAGCAATTGGCCGAGGCCTTCGGCGCCCGGCTGATCACCTGGCATATCAAGTCCACCACCAAGGCCCATCAGGGGCTGTATGAGTACGACGCGGTCAGCCGCCTGCGGGATTCGCAGTTGGGCGTGGATAAGGTCCATGACGTACGCAACTACCTGAAGAAGGGCAAGCTGTGGGAGGCCTTCGAAGCCGAGGAGCGAGTGATCCTGCTCATCGACGAGATCGACAAGGCCGATATCGAATTCCCCAACGACCTGCTGCAAGAACTCGACAAAATGGAGTTCTACGTATACGAAACGGATGAAACCATTCGCGCCAAGCAGCGGCCGATCATCATCATCACCTCCAACAACGAGAAAGAACTGCCCGACGCTTTCCTGCGCCGCTGCTTCTTCCATTACATCGCCTTCCCCGACCGCGACACGCTACAGAAGATCGTCGATGTGCACTTCCCCGGGATCAAGGAAAGCTTGGTCAGCGAAGCGCTGGATGTGTTCTTCGACGTGCGCAAAGTGCCGGGCCTGAAGAAAAAACCCTCCACTTCCGAACTGGTGGACTGGCTCAAGCTGCTGATGGCCGACAACATTGGCGAAGCGGTACTGCGCGAGCGCGACCCCACCAAGGCGATCCCACCGCTGGCCGGTGCCCTGGTGAAAAACGAGCAGGACGTGCAGCTGCTTGAACGCCTGGCGTTCATGAGCCGTCGCAGCAACCGCTGACGCGCCGCGGAGGCCAATGCCATGCTGCTAAACCTGTTCAATGAAATGCGCGCGGCCAAGGTGCCGGTTTCGCTGCGCGAATGGCTCGACCTGCTCCAGGCGCTGAAGCAGCGTGTAGTGTTCGCCGACATGGACGAATTCTACTATCTGGCCCGGGCGATTCTGGTCAAGGACGAGCGCCATTACGACAAGTTCGATCGGGCGTTTTCCGCTTACTTCAATGGCCTGGAAAACCTCGGCGAGCATCTGCAGGCGCTGATTCCCGAGGAGTGGCTGCGCAAAGAGTTCGAGCGCTCGCTGAGCCCGGAAGAGCGTGCGCAGATCCAGACCCTTGGTGGGCTGGACAAACTCATCGAAGCCTTCAAGGAACGCCTGGCCGAACAGAAAGAACGCCATGCCGGTGGCAACAAGTGGATCGGCACCGGCGGCACCAGCCCATTCGGCTCCGGAGGCTTCAATCCCGAAGGCATTCGCGTGGGTGATGCGGGCAAACGCCAGGGCAAGGCCGTGAAGGTGTGGGACCAGCGTGACTACAAGAACCTGGACGATCAGGTCGAGCTGGGCACCCGCAACATCAAGATGGCCCTGCGCCGGCTGCGCAAGTTCGCCCGCCAAGGCGCCGCGGACGAGCTGGACATCGACGGCACCATCGACCACACGGCGCGTGATGCCGGGCTACTGAACATTCAGCTGCGCCCCGAGCGGCGCAACAGCGTGAAGCTGCTACTGCTGTTCGACATCGGCGGCTCCATGGACGCCCACGTGAAAACCTGCGAAGAGCTGTTTTCCGCCTGCAAGACCGAGTTCAAGCACCTGGAGTATTACTACTTCCATAACTTCGTGTACGAATCGGTGTGGAAGAACAACCTGCGGCGTACTTCCGAACGGACCTCGACCCACGACCTGTTGCACAAGTACGGGGCGGACTACAAGGTGATCTTCGTTGGCGATGCGGCCATGGCGCCCTACGAAATCACCCACCCCGGTGGCAGCGTCGAACACTGGAACGAAGAAGCTGGCGCGGCATGGATGCAGCGCTTCAAGGAGAAATTTCGCAAGCTGATCTGGATCAACCCCTACCCTAAGGACACTTGGCATTACACAGCGTCTACCGGGCTGGTACGGGAGCTGATAGAGGACAAGATGTACCCCTTGACCCTGGCGGGCCTCGAGGAAGGAATGCGGTACCTGTCGAAATAACCGGTTACGCCCCAAGCCCTTTCCAGGGTAGGGGCTGGCGCCAGCTTGCGAACTGGCAGACCACGGTTCGCGGGCTGCGCCGGATGGCCGCCCTTACGCCTACAACCTGTTTATCGCCAGCTCTCTGGAATCGGCTTGCGGGGGCGGATGCCGAAGGTGTAACCCACACCAATCAGCAGCCACTCGATGGCCGCCGCCAGCAGCAAGGCGACGCTGATGCCCCAGGCGATGGCATCCGGCGCCAGCGGCACGCGGTAATCATAACTGTCGAGGGTTTCCTGGCGGATCTGCCGGTCGGCGGCGCTCGCTACATGCCAGGCGCGCTCATACCACCGCCCCTGGAGGGCCTGCCATTCGCGCTCCAGCGCCTGCTCCCGCGCGACAAGCGCGGCAACGCTTTGGGCGTCGCTGCGGAACACCGGGTCGTCGCTGCTTTGATAATGCTGCACCAGCGCTTGCAAATCCCCATTGAAGAACTTCTGCGCGGTTTCGCTAAAGCCTTCCAGCGCCTTCTGCGCTTCGAGCAGGTGCGCCTGTACCCGTTGGGTGTAGTCGTTGATCACGCCCGGCACCTGAACCCCAACCAGCAGGCCGAGGGCGAACAGTATCAGCCGGAGATAGCTTCGCAGCATGGAGCGTCCTTATTCGATATGGCCTTCGGCTACGCATTCACCGCCACGCCAGAGCTTCCAGCGCCCTGGTTCGTGACGGTGCCAGGTTTCGTTTTCGGTCAGAGGCTCGGTGGCAATGACCGTGACCACGTCGTTAGGTGTGGTTTCGGCGTGGAAGTCCACGATCACATCGACGTCTTTGAGCCGGGCCGGGCCAAAAGGTGCCCGCCGGGTAATATGCACCAGCTTGGTCGAGCAGAAGGTAAACAACCAGTCGCCATCGCTGAGCAGGCCATTGAATACCCCAAGCTTTCGGTAGCCGGCGCAAGCCTCCACCAGGATCGGCACTAGCCGCTCTTCTTCAGTAGGCTCGGGGAAGGCGGCGCGTACCCGGTTGAGCAAGTCACAGAAGGCCGCTTCGCTGTCCGTATCACCCACCGGCCGGTAGAACCCGGGGGGCGGCGCGAAGTTGGCCAACTGGCCATTGTGGGCGAAACACCAGTTGCGGCCCCACAGCTCACGCACGAAGGGGTGGGTGTTGGCCAGGCAGACCTTGCCCACATTGGCCTGGCGCACATGGCCGATCACCACTTCGCTCTTGATCGGATAACGCTGCACCAGCTCCGCGACCCTCGATTCACAACTGGGCGCTGGATCCTGGAACAGCCGCAGGCCCCGCCCCTCGTAGAAGGCAATGCCCCAGCCGTCGCGGTGAGGGCCAGTACGGCCGCCCCGCTGCATCAAGCCGGTAAAGCTGAAAACGATGTCGGTGGGGACGTTGGCGCTCATGCCGAGCAATTCGCACATTACAGGCCCCTCATTGGCAGCAGCGCTATCGGTTAGACCCGCGGCTCGACCCGCATCGAGCCGCCGTCGGTGGGGCGTCGTGGGCTACCGGCCTGTGGGCGCGGCTCGGCGTCGTAGCGGCCAGGCGCGGACGGGGGGTTAAGCGGCGCGGGCGCGAAGAGCTCGTTCGCCTCGGCTTCGGCCAGCTTCGCCCGGCGCTCGGCGTCGGCCTGCTGCTCGGCTCGGCGGGCGCGGGCGCTGCGCTCCAGTGGCCAGCGGATCAGCGCGAACACGGCATACACGGCCAGCGCGATCACGCTGTACATGGCCAGGTCTGGCACGGCGCGCCAGGCGTTGGCGGCCACCTTGAAGATCAGATCCAGCGCGGTGATAGCGATGGCAGGCGCGAACTGCTCCTTGGCAGGGTCTACTACGGTCGGGGTGAACAGCGCCACCGCCGCCACTACCCGCAGCGGTTCGCGCAGCCAGCGCCACAGCCATCGGGTAAGGCGAAACCACACCAGCAGGCAGCCTAGGGCGGCGAAGGCATAGAGGCCCCAGGCAATGTAATAGTCGTTCTCGGTCATGGTGGTCGTGGTCGTGGCAAGGCAGCAGAGTGGCGCTTATGATAACGGCTTTTGGCTAAAGGCGCAGTGCTGCCGGCCAGCGTGGCGCCCGCCGCGCATCTTGCGAGGATCCATCCATGTCACAGCTCACGCCCCCACTCGCCCGCAAGGCCGCCGGCAACGATCCCTACGCCTGGCTGCAAGCCCGCGACAGCGAAGAGGTGCTGGCGCACTTGCGCGCGGAAAACAGCTACCTGAACACGCAGCTGGCAAGCGAGGCCGGGCTGCGCGAGGCGTTGTTCGAGGAAATACGCGGGCGGATCCTGGAAACCGACCTGAGCCTGCCCTCCCCCTGGGGCCCATGGCTGTATTACTCGCGCACCACTGCAGGCGATGAGTACGCGCGCCATTACCGCGCTCCGCGCCCGGCCAATGGTTCGCTGGAAGTGGACCCCGCTACCGAGGAACTGCTGCTGGACCCCAATGTGCTGGCCGAAGGCGGTTTCCTCTCCCTCGGCGCGTTCAGCATCAGCCCAGACCACCAACGCCTTGCCTATAGCCTGGACACCCAAGGCGACGAAACCTACCGCTTGTTCGTAAAAATCCTGGCCACTGGCGAGGTGCAGGCCCTGCCCTTCGACGAGTGCTCGGGCAGCATGACCTGGGCCAACGACAGCGCCACGCTGTTCTTCGCCGTGCACGACGATACCCACCGCCCGCACCAACTGTATCGCCACCGCCTGGGCACGGCGGGCGCCACGCTGGTGTTCGAGGAAAGCGACGGGCGCTTTTTCCTGCACTGCTACCGCGCCAGTTCCGAGCGCCAGTTGGTGTTGCATACCAACAGCAAGACCACCAGCGAAGCCTGGGTGCTGGATGCAGATCAGCCCGAGGGAGCGTTCGGCTGCGTGGCACCGCGCCGGGAGGGCCATGACTACGACATCGACCACGGCCAACTGGATGGCACCTGGACCTGGTTCGTGCGCAGCAACCGCGACGGGCTGAACTTCGCCTTGTACCACTGCCCGGCAGCCTCCGAGGCCCCTCATGAGGACCGTTGGCAAACGCTGGTCGCCCATGACCCGCAGGTGATGCTCGATGGCTTCAGCCTTAACCACCGCGCCTACGTACTGAGCCTGCGCGAAGCCGGCCTGCCGGTGGTGCAAGTGCATCCGAGCGGGGCGGAGCACTATCGCGTCAGCCTGCCGGACGCGGCCTACAGCCTGTATGTGCAAGACACCCTGGAGTTCGTCGGGGACCATATGCGGCTGCGCTACGAGGCGCTCAACCGACCGGCGCAGGTGCGTCAACTGGCACTGGCCAGCGGCGAGCAGGTGGTTCTGAAGAAAACGCCGGTGCTCGGCTCGTTCGACCCGGATCACTACCTCAGCGAGCGGGTTTGGGCGACTGCCCCGGACGGCACCCAAGTGCCAGTGAGCCTGGTGCGGCGCCGCGACCATATTGGCCAGCCCATGCCGCTGTACCTGTACGGCTACGGCGCCTACGGCGAAAGCCTTGACCCCTGGTTCTCCCACGCCCGGCTAAGCCTGCTCGACCGTGGCGTCGGCTTTGCCATCGCTCACGTGCGCGGGGGCGGAGAGCTCGGCGAGCAGTGGTACCAGGCGGGAAAGCAGGCGAACAAACACAACAGCTTCAGCGATTTCATCGCTTGCGCCGAACACCTGATCAGCACCGGCGTGACCCGTGCCGACTCCCTGGTGGCTAGCGGCGGCAGCGCTGGCGGCCTGCTGATTGGCGCAGTGCTCAACCTGCGGCCCGAGCTGTTCGCCGCGGCCATCGCCGAGGTGCCGTTCGTCGATACCCTCAACACCATGCTCGACCCGGACCTGCCATTGACCGTGACTGAGTACGATGAGTGGGGCAACCCGCAAGAGCCAGAAGTGTACGAACGCATCAAGGCCTACGCGCCTTACGAAAACGTTCGCGCCCAGGCGTATCCTCATCTACTGGTGGTGGCCGGTTACAACGACAGCCGGGTGGCTTACTGGGAAGCGGCCAAATGGGTGGCTCGCCTGCGGGAGCGCTCGACCTCGAGCAACTTGCTATTGCTCAAGACCGAACTGGACGCTGGGCACGGCGGCATGAGCGGGCGTTACCAGGGGCTGCGCGACGTCGCGCTGGAGTATGGCTTTGTGTTCAAGGTGCTGAAACTGGTGTAAATAACAACCACGGCATTAGCGAAGATACAGACCATGGCACACGCCGCTTCATTGAACAGCGAAATCCGCATCATGCTGATGGATTGCGGCCTGTTCAGCCAGCTGCACCCGGATGACTGCGGCGTTGCCGCAGGGTATTTCAGCATCGTCTCGATGGAACAAGGCACCCGCATCTTCAGCGAGGGGGATGCCGGCACCTTCATGTGCATCATCCACTACGGCAACGTCTCGGTGGCCAAGCTCGACGCCGACGGCAACCAGGTGGAAATCGCGCTGCTGCGCAAGGGCCGTTCGTTCGGGGAAATGGCCGTGCTCGATGGCGAGCGGCGTTCGGCCACCTGCGTGGCCGCCACGGACTGCCAACTGCTCAGCCTGGGCAAGGACTCCTTGGAAAAGATGATGACCGAGGCACCGAAGGTCGCCGCCAAGGTCATCCGTGCGCTGGCGATAGCGTTGTCCAAGCGCCTGCGCATGGTCGACGGTCAGCGGCTGTCCTGAGCGGCCGTTAACCGTCCGCGGAACTCTCACCTTTCTGCACCGCCGCAGGGCTCACCGCTGGCGGCTGGGGCAACTCAACTTCCGGCAGGGGCGCCGCCGGGCTGGCGGGCGGGGCGACCGGGCCGCCTTGCATCGAAGGCGTGGCGGGTGCCACCGCGGGCACGGGTGGCGCGGGTTCGATGGGCGCGGGCGGCTCAGTCGCAGCCTGGGCAAAGGCCGCCACGGCACTGAACAGCAGCACGAAAAGTGGGTTCATGGCAGTCAAGCTATGGCCTCGCATCGCTAGGGACAGGCCACACGCTATCCGTGCTTGCGCCTGTCGGCAAGCCCCCCGTCGCCGCCACGCTTGCCGCGACCTGCCCGCCCCCGGATAATCGCGCGTTTTTCACCAAGGGGCCCGCCGTGGCGAACAAGCGATACAGTTGCATCGGGCTACAGAACCCCAAGTCACCGGAAAACGTCGGCTCGGTCATGCGCGCGGCTGGCTGCTATGGGGTCAATTCGGTGTTCTATACCGGCAGGCGCTACGAACGCGCCCGCGACTTCATCACCGACACCAAGCGTGTGCACTACGACATACCGCTGATTGGCGTGGACGACCTGCGGATGATCCTGCCCCTGGATTGTATTCCGGTGGCGGTCGAGCTAGTGCCAGACGCCCGGCCCTTGCCCAGCTACACCCACCCAGACCGCGCGCTGTACATCTTCGGCCCCGAGGACGGCAGCCTGGACGAAGACCTGCGCCAGTGGTGCGAAGAAACCATCTACATTCCGACCCAGGGCTGCATGAACCTTGCGGCTACGGTCAACGTGGTCCTGTACGACCGTTTGGCCAAGGGAAACAATACCCGTTCGGGCCCAGGCTTCAAGTAAGGGGAACAGCCGTCGCGTTTGGGAGTCAGCTTATTGAGCTTATTCACCCGGAGATTCCCATGAGCAAAGACATCATCACCGAAGCTATCGAAGCCCTGCCTTCTTCCTCCGCCACTGACACCAACGTACATGGCTGGGAACGCGCCGGCTCCCTCGCCGGTGGCTTGTTGCTGGTGGGCAAAGGTGTACGCCGTGGTGGCCTGTTCGGCCTGGTGCAGATTGCCCTTGGCGGCGTGGCCCTGGCCCGCGGCTTCACCGGGCGCAGCAAAACCAAGAGCCTGTTGGCCAAAGGGCGGGAAGAACTCGAGGGCTTGCGCGGCAACATCGAACGCGCCGGCGATCAACTCAAGGAGCTGAAAAACAGCGCCGAAGCCGCCACCTCTTCGGCGACCGTTACCGGTAACGACTCGCTGGAATCGCCGAAAGCCTGAAGCCCGTCCCAGGGATCGCAGCATGGTTGCAGGAGTGGGCGCAGCCCGCGAACGCGGTATGCCAGCCCACGAAATGGCGCTGGCACCAACCGATTCGCGGGCTTCGCCCGCTCTTCCCAGCGGCAGGAGCTCATCCGGCGCGGAAGATCAGATGCTCTTCCCAGTCATCCGCCGCTACGCTGTCTTCGCTAAGCATCCGCCCCGCCTGCGATACCCGCTGCTTGTGCACTTGCTGCCGATCACCACATACCAGGTAATGCCAGGGAGGCAGGTCCTTGCCTTCGCTCACCAGCCGATAGGCGCAGGTAGGTGGTAGCCAGTTAAATTGATCGGCCTGCTCCGGGGTAAGCTGGATGCAATCCGGCACATGGGCCCGGCGATTGGGATAGTCACTGCAACGGCAGCTGTCGCGGTCCAGCAGCCGGCAGGCGATGCGGGTGTAGTACACGCTGCCGTCGTCTTCATCTTCCAGCTTCTGCAGGCAGCAAAGCCCGCAGCCATCGCACAGCGATTCCCATTCGCCGGGGTCCAGCTGATCGAGGGTCTTGCGAAGCCAGAAGGGTTCTACGGTGACGGCCATGGGCGTTCCTGAGACGAGAGCATGCCGACAGTACATCGGCTCAAAGCGCGGCAAGTCTAGTGCGGGATGGGCGTGCGGCCAAGCGCGGCGGATGACCGGCGCGCCAGGGATGCATGGCCAAGCGCTTGCCAGCGGTGAAACGGTTGAGTAGCTTGCTACCCTCTTACCCAGGAAGCGAAGCCATGTCCGACACCTCCCGCGTTGCCGAATACGCCATTGCCGAACATTTCATCAATCGTTGGTCGCCGCGTGCCTTCAATGCCGAGCCGATCGACGAGCAAACCCTGTTGAGTTTCTTCGAAGCTGCGCGCTGGGCGCCTTCGGCCTACAACTCGCAACCCTGGCGCTTCCTCTACGCCCGTCGCGATACCCCAGACTGGGCGCGCTTTCTAAGCTTGCTCAACGACTTCAACCGTAGCTGGGCCCAGCATGCTTCGGCGTTGGTGATCATTCTCTCGAAAACCACCTTCACGCCGCCGGGCGCCAGCGAAGAAGGCCCGGCGCTGTGGCACACCTTTGACACCGGCTCGGCCTGGGCGCACTTCGCTTTGCAAGCCAGCATCAGCGGGTGGCACACCCACGGCATGGCGGGCTTCGATCAAGCCAAGACCCGCGAAGAGCTGCACATTCCGGAAGGCTATGCGCTGCACGCCGCAGTTGCGGTGGGCAAGCTGGGCGACAAGAGCAGCCTGGCCGAGCACCTGCAAGCCCGGGAAGTACCGAGCCCGCGGCGCCCCGTAGGCGAGCTGGCCAAGGGTGGGGATTTCGACTTCAGCTGAGGGGTTACCGGGTTCGCGGCCCTGACCTGACAGGTTCGCAGGCGTCGCCAGCTGCTACGAACGGGAGCGGCGCCATCAATAGCCCCGGTTGAAATCCACCCTGCCCTTGAGTGGCTCTCCGGCCTGGAACGCCGCCAAGTTTTCCAGGAACAGCCCGGCCATCAAGGCAGGCGACGTAGGTGCGGCGCTGTGGCCGGTTAGCAGCAGGCCCCAGGCGGTCCAGAACGGGTGTTGGCGAGGCAGCGGCTCCTGGCGGCATACGTCGATCACCGCGCCAGCCACGTGACCGTCGCGCAGCGCCTGCACCAGATCGCCATCGACCACCGCGCTGCCGCGGCCTGCGTTGATGAAGAGCGCCTCGGGGTTGAAGGCTGCGAACAGCTGGGCATCGAACAGGTCCCGGGTGGCGAGCGTGTCGGGCAGCAAATTGATCACGTAGTCGGCCTGCCCTACCAGTCGCGGCAAGGCCTCCAGCCCAGCGACTTCCTTGAAGGGCGCCAGCGCTCGCGCGGTACTGGCGATACCGTACAACTCCACACCGAACGCCGACAGGTATTGCGCCACGCATTGGCCGATGTCGCCCGCCCCCACGATCAGCACCCGGCGCCCGGCAATGCTGCCCGCCGGGCGGCTGTCCCACTGCCGCTCCACCTGGCTGACTACCCGGGCCATGACCTTGCGTTCATGGCCAAGCAGGTAAGTCAGCACATACTCAGCCATTACCTGGCCGAAGATGCCAACGGCGCGGGTGAGCTGGTAATCCCGCGGCAGGCCCAAGCCGAGCAGGGGCGTAATCCCCGCCCAGGTGGATTGCACCCAACGCGGCCGATGCCCTTGGCGCAGCAAACTCGCCAGCAGGTCGGGCTGGCCAAGCCACACTGGGCAATCGGCGGCCTGACGGGACAGCTCGGCGGAATCATCACTGGTAAAAACCTGCAAGGCAGGCGCCTTGTCTTCAAGCAGGGCGGCGTAGGCGGCAAAGGCCTGCTCCGCGATAAGCACACGCATGGTCGAACCTTGAAAGCAGCAACGGGGCGAAGGGCGGCAGCCTACTAGAGGCTGGCCGGCCGTTCAGTGAAATCGGCGCCAGGCGCCCGACGTTAGACCGGGTCGTTGCGCCGCAACAACTCCTCGGGAAGATGCTCGATGTACTCCGGTTCCGGCGGCGGCATCTGCAGGTGGTAACCCTGGCCGTCGAGATTTTCCAACACCTTGTGGATGTCCTCCCGGGCGAGCTGGCGCTCGGGGCTGAGCACCAGGTCGAAGGCATGGCGCGGTGCGCCGAAGGCCGCGAGCAAGGCTTCTGGAACCCGGGCCAGCGCATCGCTTTTGAGCACGTACAGGTACATCTCGTTTTTCTTCGGGCTACGGTAGATGGAGCAGATGCGTTTCATGGATGTTGGTCTCCGGCTGCCGCCAGGCTATCGAGCAACGCCTGGCCCAGCCGCTCGCGGCGCCAGCCACGCAGGGAATCAGGAAGGCTGTAAGGGCCGCTGGGGTAGCCGCTGCGCAACAGGGCTTCGAGGGTCTTCTTGCGCAGTGCCAGTTCGGGCGCGATACCCAGGCGCTCGGCCTCGGCCTGGCCTACGGCACGCAGCTGCTTGAGCAGCCCGGAGGCCTCCATTGGCAGCGGCTCGGGCAGTGGCGCGGGCAGGTCCGCTGGCGGCGTTCGCGCTGCCTGCTGGATCAGCTCCAGCAAGGTTTCTCCATCCTGGCGGATGGTCCGCGGATGCATTTCATCGACCTTCGCCAGGGCCGTCAGGTTATTGGGCTGGAAGCGTGCCAGTGGCCAAAGGGTCTGCTCCTTGATCACCCGGTTGCGGGGTACGTCACGCAGGCGCGCTTGCGTTTCGCGCCAGGCGTACAGCTCGCGCAGCACCGCCAACTGCGTAGGAGAAAGCTTCCAGCCCAGCCGCGCTTCGCGGTACAGCTCATGCGGGTCCACTTCGCGATCCCACTGGGAGGTAAGCTCATGACCGTCTTCCACAACCCACGCAAAGCGCTCCTCGCTCAAGCGCGGGCGCAAGGCCTGGTACAGCTCGGCAAGGTGCAAGGCGTCCTCGGCCGCATAGCTGACCTGCTGCTCCGAGAGCGGCCGTTGCAGCCAGTCGGAACGCGTTTCCCCCTTGGGTAACTCCAGCCCCAGAACCTCTTGTACCAGCCGCGAATAGCCCATGGAAAAGCCCAGCCCCAGGTAAGCGGCAGCAAGCTGGGTATCGAACAGCGGCGCGGGCAGTTGCCCGGTCAGGCGGGCGAGCACCTCCAGGTCTTCGCTACAGGCGTGCAATACCTTGACCACGCCTGGGGCGGCCAGCAGGGCGGCCAACGGTTCCCAGGCGGTAATGCATAGCGGGTCGATCAGAAAGGCGACGTGACCGTCACTTACCTGCAACAGCCCCACTCGGGGGAAGAAGGTATCCACTCTTACGAATTCGGTATCCAGCGCAATGAAAGGCAGTGCCTGCCAAACAGCACAATGCGCCGCCAGCGCCTGGTCGTCACGGATCCACTCTATCGCTATGGCCACGGGCCTCTCCTTGAACAATGGCGCAGTATATATCGCCCTGCTCATGGATCGTTACAACCTGTCATGCCCGTGGCCGTATTGGTCACGCGTGCCCGCGCCAGCTGCCATACGTGTCACGGTCGAGCTCGACGATATCGACCCCGAACTGCACGTCCGTGCCCGGCGGCAGGATCACCCCTTCGTGCAGCGCGGCGAGCAGGTCCGCCGAGAGCTTTCGCTTCACCTCGACCGAGCGGCCGCTGAGCATGGCCAGGCGCACGAACACAAAGCCTCGCTCGCCCAGGCCGATGCCCACGCGGAAGTGATCGAGCTGTAACGCACGCGCCTTGATGTCCGCCTCATTGGCGAATTGCCCGCTGGCCATCAGAGCATGGTTGAGCTTGAGCATCAGCTTTTCGGGCTCCAGCCCGCTGAGATTGCGGGTGTATTCGAGGTGCAGGTGGGGCATGGGTGTCCTCATTCAGGGCAGAGAGTGCTGACCAGTGGTCACAGCATAGCCCACCGCTGGGGAACGAAAGGCGGGCTGGGCTGGGTCCAACCCATGAATCAACGGCTATGCTCCGTTTAACCCACCAGCCGAGAGGTGAAGCAATGCCAGTCCCGCATAATCTGTATGCCGACCTTGGTAGATCCAAGGAAGAAGTCGCCAAACTGCAACAGACGAACAGCCGCCTGCAAAGCCTGATCGCTAAATATGATGAGATCGATCGGCAGGTCGTGGATGCCGAAAACGCGTCCGCCAACGATGACGTGGTCAATGATTTGAAGAAGAGACGCTTGGACACCAAGAACAAAATCGTCCAGGAAATCGAGTACCCCGGTACCCAGGGCGCCGCGAAAAACTTCTAAGCCTTCTTGCCTGCGCCGTGCCTTGAGCCCGGCGCGGGTTAACCCGTTCTCCCCCTCCCAGCCCGCGCGGCAACCGAAGCGGCGCCGCCGTTCCGTCTACCCCTATTTCGGGTTTTTTGACGTTATTTTGGCGGATTGTAATAAAATTTCCTTAACCGTCAAAAAACCCATTCCAGACGCCTTCGCCGTACGTATCATCGCCCCATTAGGGTTTTCCCAAGGAGGGAAAGGCGTGAAAAATCAACTGATCGTAATGATACTCGCCAGTGTTCTGGCGGTGCCGGCACTGGCCGCGGACTTGAAGTTACGCAACGTTCGCCTGGTGGATACTGGCCACACCACCAGCATCGTCGGCACCGTGGTCAACGCTTCAGACCATATGGTCAAGGGCGGCTACCTGGACGTAGAGGTCAGCAGGAACAACCGGGTGGTCGCGCGCGAGACCGTGGAGGTCCCCGACATGGACGTTGGCCAGGCCTGGCGTATCTGGCAACCCGTGCAGCATAGCGGCGAGGTCGCGACGGCCGCCGTTCGCGCGCGGGATCCGCACATCAGCATCACTGCGGCGGTCGTGCCTTACCCAGGCACGCTGGTCGCTCAATAAGGGCCATCCCGGGCCGCTCGGTCGGGGCGGCCCAGTGCAGAACAGCGCGGGAATCGTACATCTACAGCTCAAACACGAACTTGCGCTCAAAGCCGACCTTCGCCCGATAAGCCTCGCCCCGATCGACCCACCCTTGGGACCGATAAAGCTGCAGCGCCGCGGTATTGCGTGGGTCTACCGAGAGGGTCAGCTGGTTGATTTCCGGCCAGGTACGGCGCACGGCATCAGGCAAGGCTTGCAGGCAGGCCTTGCCCAAGCCCCGCCCTTGATGCTGGCGGTCGACCTGAAGCGCAAGCACCACGGCTGCAAGGGGGTCGGCCCAGGCAGGGACGCAAGGCGCCCGCATCAACAGCAGGAATGCCCGGGGGTGTTGGTCTACCAACAGTGCCCAACCGGTTATCGCGTCCGCCGAGGTAGTGGCGAGCGTATACAGGGCGGACGCTATATCGCCGCAGGCACTTAGCTGCTCAGGCTCGACCTCCAACAAGCGCAGCTGCTCGACCTGCAGCCGGGTGAGCGCGCTATGAGGGACCAGCAGGGTTTCCAAAGGCGCCCGCTCCTCCAAGCCCTCGTCTATCGGCTTACCAGTTCCGACAGCCGTTGATGGTAGTGCTTGCCTTCGGGATTCAGCGCGACCATGAGCTGGTCATCACGGCCTTTGGTGAAGGCTACGTACTTGCACACCACCAGCACCTTGAGTTCGTGCAGGTCCTCTTCGGAGATTTCTTGCCAACGGCTGGCCTCGATAAGGTCGAGAAGCTGCAGGTGCTTGGCGTCGTAGGTATTCATGGAAATAGCACCCTAATGATTGGCTGTGCGAACGATATCACTTAGCCAGCTTGTTGTGCCGTCCAGGGCTTATAAGCCCGATGAATGGGGCAAGATCTGCGCCGCCCATGCCTCATTCGGCCGTGGCTGGTTCGAAAAATTGGAATCCCGGCCGGCACCTTGGGCGCCCTGGCAGCCCGATCAGGCAACAGGGCTTGCTCATCACCAATAACCCTCAAGCGGGCCCGCGGCAGCCTGCAAACAGATCAAGCGCTGGGTTATACGCCGAAGTGCTGATGTCCAGTAAGCCGAGCATCGAGTGAAACAGGTTGTCTTGGGTATAGGCGTTGCCTTGACGCAGCCGCAGGCAAGCCGAGTCCAGATGAGAGGCCTGTTTATACCCCTCGGAGAACCAGACGATCAGCGGCACGTGTTTCTGCTGATCTGGCGCGAGCATATAAGGTGCGCCGTGCAAATACAGGTTGTATTCGCCCAAGGATTCCCCGTGGTCTGACAAGTAAATCATAGCGCTGTCGACCTGCCGCTGGCGGCTGCGCAAGGTATCGATAAGGCTCGCCAACAGGTGATCGGTGTAGCGGATGGTGTTGTCGTAGCCGTTAATGATGCTTTCTCTGGAACATTCATCCAGGGCATTGCTTGAACATACAGGCTTGAAATGCTCAAAGCCTTCCGGGTAGCGCTTGTAATAGTCGGGCCCATGGCTACCCATTTGGTGCAGCACCAGCACAGTGTGTTCCGTGAGGTGGTCAAGCAGATCGGGTAAATCACGCAGCAGGATGCCATCGTGGCATTCGCTGTCGCAGTTGTCCGGGTCCGTGCTCTGGCTCAGGTTGCGGTAGCCGACCCGAGCGCAAGTGCCCTTGCAGCCAGACTGGTTATCCAGCCAAAGTACGCGAAAGCCCGCTCGCTGCAATACGTCCAGCAAGCCTTCCTCATTTTGCGCGCGGGAAGCGGAGTAGCCTCTGCGGCCAAGATCAGAAAACATGCAGGGCACCGAAACAGCCGTTTCGGTTCCACAAGAATGTACGTTGCCGAAGGCCAGTACCCCCTCTTCCTGGGCCAGGTTCGGCGTTGTATCACGGCTGTAGCCCAATACCCCGAAGTTGTCTGCGCGAGCGCTCTCCCCTATCACCAGCACGGTCAGAGATGGCAGCGCATGGTCACGCCACGCGGCGACCTTGTGGGCATCAACAGCTATCTGCATGAAGGGTTGCCTGGACGACACGGATTGCTCGTTAAGGTAGGACAGCCCAGCCCCGATGACATTGCTGGGTACTACCAGCAGCCGAAGCTCATGGTGATTGCGCAGAAGCGAGGCCAGCCCTTGATAATTAGAAAGGGCCACTACCACCATGAGCAGCCCGCTAGCCAGCGCAACGAGCAATGAGACCGTGAAACCCATGAGGCCCGCCCGATAACGGATAGGCAATTTCCAGATCACCACTGCCGGCACCACGCCACACAGCAACATATACCAGAAGAATTTCAAAGACAGCAGATCCCGCACCTCTTTGAGATCGGTTTCTGCCAAGTTCCTAAACATTCCATTATCGATAACAATTCCGTACTTGCTCATAAACCAAGCCGCACCGGCACTGACTGGAAAAATGAACATCAGTATTGGCTTTAACGTCCGCCGCCCCACTAACAAAGCCAATATAGCGTTGAATGCGCATACCAGCATGCTGACAAAAGCGAAGGCTAGTACGCGGTTATCTTCCGAGGTGATTTCCATGAGATGCCGCCATAGCGGCAAGTTGAATACAGCCATGAGGCAAACACTAGATACTAAAGTCAGCAGTTCAGGCCGGACGGGTTTTATCATCGACATATTTTTCACTTAGAGCAATTTCGCTCGCCTATCGAGCGAAATAACTTTATTGATTCTTAAATCAATAATTTGTGAAAAATTCGACACAGCAACACAATACCAAACCGCCCAAACAACCCTCTATCGCAATATTTCTTTTCGTGGCGCCGGGCAGTCTTCAAGCTTATAAGCCGAGCGGTTACGCAACACTAGGTAGTAAGTACCCAAACATATCCACCAGCAGAACACCGCCGTCCATACGTTGTGTGAGAAAAAGTGTGCGCCCTGAAGCATTCTGCCCACGGAAAACAATAATCCTAAACCCAGCGCCAGGCCGAAGGCGTAACGCGCCAGGCGCGGGCGCCGGTCCCTTAGCGCGAAATACAGCGCAAATAGGGTGAAGCCCGTAGCCGCATGGCCACCAGGCCAGCACCGGCCTGGATGGCTGGTGTCCGGGCGGCTGTCGAAAACCTTGCTGTAAGTCTCGCTGCCCCCAAACTGCGTCAAACTCCACGGGCACTGTACTGCCGTTACGGCTTTGAGCGGGGTCACGAAACTTGTTGAAAGCGCCATGGACAGCGCGATGCAACCTAACTCCCTGCGCCAACCTGAAAGCCGACGATTAAAAAAAGACAAACCGAATGCAAGCAAAGACAGTAATGCAATGCCTATGACGATTTGCTTTGCACCGTCGTGCAGCACGTTCTCTAGAAAATAACTATGGTGCCCTAGAAAACGGCCGACATGGCGGTCGTAGCTCAGCCTCGCCAGCCACATATCGAAGTTTGTGAACTCAAGCAGTAGCAGGCCAATTACTATAAGTGCGGGCAGCCCCAAGGCCATAGGCAAATGCAAGGGCCGACTGTAACGGATAGGCATGTGGCAACCTGAGAAAATAGAAAAGATAGAGTATTCGTGACTAGTTTAGCCACCGCACCGTGGAGCGAACGTCAAGCGATTGTGAAAAATTTGCGATTGCGATTTGCCCTAGCCCGGCTGCAAAACAATGCGTAAGCTGCGGCGATTCAACGTATTAAGGGGCTCTCCATGCGCATTCTTGTGGTGGAAGACAATCGGGATATTCTCGCCAACTTAGCAGACTATCTCGGCTTGAAAGGTTATACCGTCGACTGTGCCCAGGATGGCTTGACCGGCTTGCACCTCGCCGCCACGGAGCACTATGACCTGATCGTATTGGATGTGATGCTGCCGGGCATAGATGGCTTTACCCTGTGCAAGCGGCTGCGTGAAGACGCCAGGCGTGACACGCCGATCGTTATGTTGACGGCCCGCGACCAGCTCGAGGACCGTCTACAAGGCTTTCGCCAGGGTGCCGACGACTACCTGATCAAGCCCTTTGCCCTGTCAGAACTAAGCGCGCGGATCGATGCGATCACCAGCCGTGCCCAGGGCGGTTTCAGGCGCACCTTGCAGGTGGCGGACCTGAAATATGACCTGGATACCCTCGAAGTTACCCGTGCCGGTCAGCTGCTTAAGCTGAATCCGGTGGGCTTGAAGCTACTGGCGATCCTGATGAAAAAAAGCCCGCACGTACTGCGTCGTGAGGTACTGGAAGAGGCGCTTTGGGGCGAAGACTCTCCTGACAGCGATAGCTTGCGCAGCCATGTGCATCAGCTGCGCCAGGCGATCGACAAACCTTACGCCAGGGCGCTCTTGCATACGGTCCGCGGCGTCGGGTATCGGCTCACGGCAGGCAGGGACATGGATTGATCGCGGCTTATAGACCATCGGTGGAAACAGGCAGCGTAGGGCCATTGTGCAAAAAAACCACCTCCCCCCGGTACCAGGGGCTCTGCCGCAAGGCGCCCGGAGCTTGCCATTCTCCGCCCTGGATTACCCCGATCTTGAACGGCAGGCCCAACCGGCTGATACGGGGTAGGTAGGCGGCATAATCTGGAATACTTCGGCGCCCTTGATAAGTTTGCACCACCACCTCGTCGACCACCCCTTTGAGCTTGCCGATGGCTTGAGGGTCGGCGTTGCTGGCCCAGTCCATCAGGCCGGTGATGCTCAGCTGGTATTGGGCAGGCAGGCGCTGGCGCAGGTCCTGAAGGAAGGTGACGTACTCCTGCAGATAGCGGGTGCGGGCATCGAAGTCGATCTGGATGCCAACGATGGTGTTCCCTTCGGCCCTCCAACGTTGTACTTGGCCGAACAGCTTTTTATAGACCGTCTCCGGCCAGCGCAGGGTGTGCGCGCGGTAGACGATCCAGATTTCCGGCTGCGGCAACCGGGTAACGCTCATGCCTTGCGCGATGAACGCCACCCGCTGTCGATCATCACGCGGCATGCTGATCTGGCCTTGCAACAGATACAGCGTTTTGGCGTGATCCAGCACCGGCTGGGCATTGACCCCGCTCCATAACCAAAACGCATCATGCTGGCGCGCATCTACCGCAGCCACAGCGGGGCCGCTGCACATCAGGCAAACGAGCCAGGGCCAAAGCTTGCTGGGCATTACCAGTAGTACTGCAACGCCTTGCCCCATCGGGTAGCGCCATAGGTGGTCTTGAGCTGTTTGAACCAGGCTTTGCGCACCGCCGACGCCACATCCTTGCCGCCGCATCCGTTATAGCCCGACGGTGCGTAACAATTGATTGCCCGGTACAGCGCGTAGGCCTTGTCGTCACGCTCGGCCTTGCCATCGGCAATCACCGCCTGATAACCCTCGAGCCGGGAATACGCAGCCCCTTGGAAGGCTGGCTCGCTTGCGCCCAACTGATCGGCGTTGGGCCGCTGGTCCAGGGGCATGCCGTCCAGGCCATTGCGCAGGATGAATTCGCCCAGGCAGTTCAGGCCTTTAGGGTCTTGGCGGCGTGCCTGCAGCGTAGACGCGGTTTCCACGATGCTCGGGCAGGTGTAGCCAGACTCTGCCTTGTCGCCGTTCCAGCGGAACAACCGGAGCGTTTGGCCATCCCCATAGGCGTATCCCAGGCTGCTGGTCAGCCGCTCATCCGCCGGCTGCTCGGGCAGCGCCTTAAGATCGTCCGCGAACTCGGCGTATTGGCCGTAGAGCAGGTCTTTGTATAGCAGCACGAACCGTGCGGTGGCCTTTTCCTTGCCATCGATGCCCTGCTCCGCTTGCTGGCGCAGCAGAGGCGCATCGGCCACCTTGCCCAACAGAATCAACCGTAGTTGGGCGGATTTGATCGGCGAATCGGCCGCGAACACCTTAGCGACCTGGCCGCTGCGCTCGTAATTCAACGCCAGCGCTAGCTCGACCTGCTCACGCTGCAGCGGCTGGCGGGCCAAGGGCAGTAGCTCAAGCCACAAGGCTTGCGCGGCAGGTAGGTCGTTGCTGGCCTCAAGCGCCAGGCCGCGAAGGGTCTGCTCGCTGAAGGCCAGGTAATCGAGGGCCGCCGGTACCTCCTTGGGCAGTAGCGTCAAGGCCTGCGCAGGGCTCTTATCGACGTAGAACGCCAGCGCCGCTTGCAAATATTCGAAAAGGCCCGGCTGTTGCGCCAGCAGGCTCTTCTGCGCCAGCAACCGCTCTGGGGTGAGCTTCACTTCACCTTCCGGGCGCATGACCATCAGATCATGGACCGCGGTGAGCAACGGAATGGCCAGGCTGTCACCCGCCGAGGCGAGCAGCTTATTGTCGATCTCCTGGACCAGCGCATTCACCGGCACGCTGCGCTGCTCCTCCCGCGCGTCAGTCAGTTGCCAGGCATAGTCATCCGCCAGCTTGTTCTTGTTTCCCGCCAACCAATGCGCCCGCCGCATCAGCCCCTTTGCCGACGCCGCATATCGGCCATTGGGATAGGCCTTCAGGTAATCATCCAAGGCTTGCTCCACCTTGGTATAAGGCCCCGGATCGATGTTGCCCTTCAGCGAGCCGTACTCATCGAACGCGTCTTGTTGCGCGTCATTGAGGCGAACCCTGGCGAGCATGTACAGGGACACTTCTTTCAGCCATGGCTGAGGGTCGCTGGCCAGTTCGGTAAAGCCCGCCAGCGCCTCGCTGTAGCGGCCGCTGTAGAAGGCCGCCGACGCCTGGAGGTAAGCGACGAATGCCTTGCCTTGCGGGGACGGCAAATCTCCCGCTCCAGGCAGCAGGCTCGCCAGCTGCTGAGGGTCCCATGTGCACGCGTCGAGCAACTGCATGCGGGCCCGGGCAAGGGCTTGGCGCTCGCTCGCCGATAGCTGCGGGGTATCCACCACCTGCCCCACAAAAGCCGCCGCACTGTCGTCGCTGTTGCTGCGACAGCGGCTGCCCTCCCCCTCCAGGAAGGCGTCGCCTGCGGTTTCCATATGATCGCGCTCGATGCCGAGCTTCTGTAGCAAGGCATTGAGTTGCACGGTCGAGGCATCGGTGGCCTGCTCCTCCTCGATGGTGGTTCCGGCGAGGCGCGCAATGTCGAACGGTACAGGGCCGTAACCCTCCGAAATTTCATCCTCTCCCAGCGCATTAGGCGCTAGTTCCAGCACCTTACGGTCAGCCAGCAACAGCCGCAGGTTGACCCGGCTGTCGTTGCCAGGGCTCAGAAAGGGGACATTGCTGCAGGCGTCGAGCGAGCTTCTCGTCAGTGACCAGGTGGGGTAGCAAGAGCCATCGCTGCTGGCGTGGGCGGGCTGGCAAACCGTTGCGCTTATGGCTATTGCAAGAAGAGGCAGGGAGGGAATACGCATGAACAGTCCTTTGATGTCGCTACGCGGGGGGTGATGCGAGGCGGGATGATACAGTATTGAAAATCCGGACGATTATCGGCCTAGGCAAGCGAAGCAAGGTCGATTACGTTAATGCCAAAAAAGCCGCAAGCCTGCGCAAGCATAACAATATGACGCTCATTTTTAAGCGTCGATCCTAGAACCTCTTTTTATCTGCCTTAGATGCCAAGCACACAATGCCTGAACTAAATGTTCAAAAAATTAGGATCGAAGGCTGTTGTTTCTTTTATTTGGAGAAAAAGCAGGTTGACCGAAGTCAAGGCCTGCTTCTCGTGATCCAACTCGGTCAAGAATTGAGCTGGATTACTGCTCCAAATGATCACCGCCGCTCAAACGCTCACTCCCTAAGGTTTTTTCCATCACTTCAATGCTTACGCGCGTCACTTCAATTAATTCTTCGAAAGATATCGGAGAGTCAGTTGCGTCCTGCGCCGCGGCGACAAACGCCGCCGCACATGCCGCGTTGCCCTTATCCTGGCTCCATAAGTTCATCTTTGTAAATGAAGCCCAACCCCAGCCGCGCAGTTTTCTAAAGTTATTCAGCTGAAGGATTCGCCCGCCACAGAAGACTTCCAGCCTTTCTTTAGGATATCCTTTATGGCCGTTTGCAAGGTAATGCACTGTGCCGATCGATCCATCAGCGAACCCCAGCGTGAAACTGACCTTGTCACTGTTAAGGCTAGCTCGGTCACCTAATCCAAGGACCGTTGCTTGCACGCTAACAATAGGATGCCCAACAAGATAGCGCATTAAATCTATGAAATGGCAGGCCTCCCCAATAATACGCCCGCCACCCACGCTTGGGTCCTGAATCCAGGAGTCCATTGGAATAGCGCCCGAATTAACTGTAGCAATGAGGACTTTCGTCTCCTTAATCGGTGATAGCAACTGCTTCATCTTGAGAATATGCGGTGCGAAACGCCGATTAAATCCTACCATCAGCACCCGCGGATTCCGCCCAAGCATGTTTTTATACGCCTGCTCGATTTCTACCAATTGCCGACGAGAAATTGCAAGCGGCTTCTCGACAAATACATGCTTATTAGCATTTAGAGCACTGATAACCTGCTCGGCATGCTGGTGATGTCTGGTGGCTATCACCACACCGTCAACATTGGTATCTTCTAACACACTAATAAAATCTGTACTGGCCTGTTCAAAGCCATACTTACGGCCAAAATGAACTCCGCTTACGCCACCGGCTGAAACAATGGTTCGTAGTCGCGCACCCGCACGCTTTAAACAGGGGATCAATACCTGCCCTGCGTAATTTCCTGCCCCTATCATGCCGATAGCGAGCGCATCCGGATTGTCCGACTTGTCTACCAGACGCACTTGTCGTAGCGGTTGAACGGTGAGCGGTTGATCAGGCTCAAAGTAATCGAGCAACACGCCGAGTGAATCGCCTGCGCCGATTGCGGCATATGCATCGTTACATGCGTCAAGTTTGAAGCGATGAGAGATTAGAGACTGTACGTCGAGCCTTTTAGAAGCCAACATATCAAGTACTGCCTCAAAGTTTCGCTGCTCCGTCCATCGCACGAACCCGAGAGGATAATCATTACCCTTGTCCTCGTAACTCGGATCGTATCGTCCCGGACCATAGGAACAGGAAACTTGAAACGTAAGTTCCTTTTCGTAAAAATCCGCCCGTGATAGCTCTAATCCGGTCACGCCTACAAGGACGATGCGACCGCGTTTGCGACACATTTGAGCGGCTTGCCTGACCGGGTCGCTACTGCGAGTCGATGCAGTAATGATTACGGCATCTACACCCCGATCGCGCGATAAGGCTTGGGCGGCTTGAACCACGTCACAATCGCCCATCGGATTTAGGGTACGTACACCTAATTGCTCTGCAAGTGCTCGCCGGGCTGGGTCTATTTCAATGCCGATTACCTGGCAGCCTTGGGCACGAAGCAGCTGTATAGTCATTAACCCGACCAGCCCCAGACCAACAACGGCCACCACCTCCCCTAGGGTAGGTTGGATCAGGCGAATTCCTTGCAAAGCGATAGCACCCAATACAGTAAATGCCGCGTCCTCGTCTTCGACTTCATCCGGCACCTTCGCACATAACAAGGCTGGCACATTCACAAACTCAGCATGTCTGCCGTTTGAAGCGACTCTGTCACCTACTACAAACCCAGAAACACCCTCGCCAACTGCGACCACCACCCCTACATTGCAATAACCCAATGCAATGGGCTGGTCAAGCTTGTTGCGCACAGCGGTCAGGGTGGGGCCGAGTCCATCAGTGCTAATTTTGTTGAGTACCATCTTTACTTTATCAGGCTGTTGGCGAGCCTTTTGAATAAGGTTAGCTTGTCCGAATTCCACAAGCATCCGTTCGGTGCCCGCGGAAATCAAAGTTTTATGCGTCCTGATTAACAGATGCCCTATGCTGGGTTCGGGGCAAGGTACGGTCGTCAATTCTACAATACCCGTTTTTAGACTTTGTAAAATCTGCTTCATTTACTCACCTTTAGAAACTACGGGCTGAGGTGCAGAGCGCCCAAACTTTCGCCCTATCTGGAAAGCCAGGATTATAAATATCCAACCCCAAATTACGCCGTAGCTGGCTAGCAGACTGCCCCGCACTGAATCTAGAGCCATATACCCGCTGAACATAAGCAATATCCCCCCCATCAGGCTTCGCCAGACACGGTCGCCTCTGCCTTCAATTACAACACGCCACAAGCCTCCTATGACGCATCCAAAAATGAAGCAAAGTAGTATGGTTCCAAGGATGCCAACTTGGCTATAAAGAACGAACTGAAACGGCGCTGCGATACTGCCGCCGGGCGTATCCGGATACATATGTTGCCAAACAATTTTGTTGTCATCGGGCATGGCCCCGATACCCAATATATCTTGGCCGAAATCAAATCCATAGAAAGCATGGTTGGATGGAAATATTATAGGATAGAACATAGCTGGTGCAGATGTACGGGTCATAGGTGCTAGTAATGAATAGAAGAAAACGTGGAGGCTCCGTTGGCTGCCCAGCAATCCGTGAATACCCTTCTCGCGCTGTTCATTCCGGATCTGCTCATCGGCCTTTGCTTTTGCTTTGGCCTCTTCATGCAACTTAGCTTTCGTCTGAGCCTGGGCCTGGGCCTGGGCCTTTGACTGTGCCGGCGTATGAATAGACAGCGGGTCCGAGGAGACAGGGGTATCACTCCCCTTCCCGTTTAGCGCTGGTAATTTTTCCTCTGATGATTCAGAAATTTCAGAATCAATTTTATCTGCGGCTTGTTGAATAACCTGGTCCGCAGTTTGGCTAGAAGTCGAATAAACCGGAGCGACAACTAGCAAAAAATAAAGACAAGTCACGGCGACAATCGAGAACAATAGCAATCGTTTGACGTTCCTCTCCCAGCCAAACTCCAATACTCGATGAAGAACAACTACAAAAATTATGAACAAAAGCGATGTAACCAAGACACGTTTCTGAAACAGAAAGAAAGCGAGCAGCAATAGCAATGCCAGGCATAATGCCCTTAGCATCCACCCACCCATGCCTTTCATTGGACAGGCCAGATACACCCAGGCCGTAGCTACGGCTAACAGCGTGTACAGATTTACAAAGCTGAAAAAACCAAGCGTGGCAAATAGAGCCCAACGCGCCTGAACCCAGACTCCGTAGTTATTCCAGGCTCCTAGGTGATCAAAACCTCCCCCCCTCGCTACCGCGACACTTCCAAGGACCGCTAAAACAGCGAAAATTATCAACGGAAACCACTTTGGGATAGTATGGTCCGATTTTCCTTCCAACACGCCGATGAATTTTTCTAGAGCTTTAAGCCGATATCGAATGGCAATAGCATAACCAATGGACAACATCAAAGGAGCAACGAACAATAATAACAATAGATCGCGTGCATGCTCCTTAGGATAAGGGACAGGTATCGCTATACCCGAGAAATAATCCACCAAAAGCAAAAAGGGACCATACCCGAAATAAAAGAGCAACGCACCAATGAAGCAAGTGGTCGCGTAAAACGACAAATGTAGAATTAAAGGAGCATAGCGGATAGGCACGGCGGTTCTATTAACATCCATATTATCAGCCTCGACAAACGCGTGTCAGTCCATCCAAAATAGATGAAACATGATGGTCCCAGGTAAAGTTGGCTAGTGCGCAACGGCGAGCATTAGTTCCTAAGTGGTCGCGCCATTTTTTCTGTTCGACGAGAAATTTCAGCCCTACGATAAGTTGATCAACGTCTCCTGGCGAGGCAAGTACTGCTAAGGCCGAGTCATTTGCCCCTGGCTCTTCCAAAGGCAAGGTATCAGCCCTCAGAGCAGGCTGCAGCACTTCTCCGATCTGCTCGAGGTCAGACGCGAGAATACCTTTACCCATAGCCATGTATTCAAAAAGCTTAGTGGGCGAACCAAAAAAGGGTGTGCCATCAGCGTTGGCCACGTGAGGTGAAACCAGAACATCAGATGCGGCTAAATATGCAGGTGCTTCCGCCTGCGGCACCAGACCCGCGAAAATAACATGCTCCTGCGCCCCGGCGCTATTTATGATCGCTTTCACAGCGGGCATTTTAAGGCCGTCGCCAATAAGCAAGAATTTAATTCTGTAACTTGCCAACCAACCAGAACGTTCTTGATGGAGCCGGGCGATAGCCCCAGCAAGCACCTCCGCGCCATGCCACTGACCAAAGGTGCCTACAAAAGTAATGATCACATCGTCGCTACTAAGGCCGTAGCGCTTCCTGAGGTCAAGCGAATCAGCGGGAGAAAAACGAGTTGGATCAAACACTTCAGGGTCAATACAATTTGGATAAGAAACAATTCGCTCGTCGGGCACGCCGCGAGCTATCAACTCTCGCCGAAGCACATCAGAAATAGTAACGACAACGTGCGCGTGCTGCAGCATTACATCCTCAGCTCCGACCGCAAGGCGATGAAACTTCATCGCCTTGCCCCAATTTTTCGCAATCCAAGCTTCGGAACCATTGTACTCGACTACCAAGGGAATTTGATACCTTCTCGAAATAGTAACCCCTAAGTAATTAGCTGCAGATAAGCGCTGGTAAATGAATTCGGCGTTAGCCGCTGCAGGATGACCGATCAAAGCCTTTACAAACTTATCCTGGAACCTGTAGTTATTAAGTTCATATGGTAAGCCATATACGCGTGGTGTTGAAACCGGAACAAACGTGACAGCGGGGTGGACCATTACCGGCCGTTCAGCGGAAGCAAAGTGTACCGGGTGCCCTTGGGTCTGAAGTGAATTTACGACCCCCGCAATGTGGCCTATAGAGCCACCTGCTTTTATTCCAAACCACAGATTGGTCTTGAGATATAAAACCCCGCTTTTTCCATTGGGCAGCCTGAACGTTCCCCTAGGCTGACGCTTCAATCGAGAAAGGGCAAGGGCGGCTTTAGCCGCAGTCCATAGGCATCCCAGACTAGCAAAAAAGAAATGAGCGATGTCAGACACTAACCCAACGCGTGGCACCGGTGTCAGCTTACCATCCGGCGCCGCCAGGCAGATAGAAGCAGCACCGGTAAAACAGGCTAGTAATTTAAGTATCGGCAGTAGCGCTGCACTATTTTCATCTTCCATAGGTAATAGGAGATAGCTCGGGCGAAGCCTTAACAGCTCCCGAGGCAGTCGCACTCCCCCTGTAGCACGCAGCTCCGCTAGCGTCTTCTGCCCGAAAGGCTCCCCAAGGGCGGCTTCCAAACGGTCAAGATAACCCCGTGAGAGAGGATAAACAGATAGCAGCAAATACTTTTCTTTCATAGTTTGACCATCGTAATCTTTAGCGTTAAACCCGGCTATCCTGCGGGTGGTTAAAATAAACAAGCCGCGCGACAAAAGCGATTAACAGCAATACACAGAGATAAGCGCAAGACATCGAAATCATGCCTCCTGACAATCCTTTAATAGGTATCAACCAAAACGATAATAGCATCTCGATCACCAGCCCAGAGCCCCATACCCAAGCTTGAGCAAGCGGCATACCTGCCGACGCCAAATATTGGGAGTAGATTGAGATCAACCCTAAGCAAAAAACCCCTGGTAGTCCCCAGAGCAATATCGTGTATGCCTCGGCGAAGCGTTCACCGTAGGCTTGAACAATGAAATAATGCCCAAGAATAATCATCAAGATGCAAACCCCTAGCAGGATACCACCAACAAACCAAAGAGATCGCCTCATCAGTGTATAAGGGTCTCTGTCGCGCATTATTTTTGGCAAAAGTATTAGAGCCACCGTAGATGGTATGACGTTAATCACATCAATCAGTTGTGCTGCTATTGACCAGACACCTAGGCTAGAATCATCAATGAAGTATTGTAGTAGAAAAGTATTGAGCCGAAGAACCATAAAGCCCAGTGCAGTAATTATATAGGCCCTGGCAGCGTATCCAATCCCCTGTCCAATCAATGAAAGGCTCGGCGACCAACCAGGATCGAGTCGCCTTAGATAGTAATAGAGCGGCAGACACACGAGCATTGATATCGCAGCCGATGTAAGCAATAGTATAGGTGCACTGGGTAACACCCATGCCACTGCCACAATGGCAACCAAAACCAAGTAGCGATTGGCTAACTCGAATTTGTTATAGGCCGAAATACGACCCAATGCGATGAGCAAGTTACTACCAAACATGAAATACAAGCCTGAGCAAGCTAGGGCCACTGTAGCGACTGCATACTCCCAACCATCAACGGTTTGCCCGCTGATCAAATACCTGACCACAAATACAGAACAGCCTAATGTCAAACCCCCGAATATGGAAACTAGCAATGCATTCGTGGAAAGGTTAACTAACCTAGCCCGGCCTTTCGCTAGAAAATAAGTGTTGCTGGATTGGAGCCCGAAGTTACCGAATTGAACAATCAATGAAGCGACAGTTGCCCAATAAAAGAAAACACCTCGCCCTTCTGGTCCGAGAAGCCGAGCGGTAACCACACTGGATATAAATCCAGCAGCGATCAGCAGACCCCTGACACCCAACGTACCAATAACTTGGCGGATCATGCTCGCGGCCTGCAGGCTTTTCAAAAACTTACCTCTTGCCATTTGGCCATGACTCGTTTTTTTGAAAGCTTGCCAGATGAGTTGGAAGCACCGACAGAAAAGCACCATGTGAAGCTTGTGGCGAAATGCATACCTTTAAAGGCGTCAACGTGGATTTTTCACGGTACCAACGAAGTTTAATTGCAGGCTGTACAACGCCGTAAGAAGGTGAAACGCGGGCTTCGCTGACTTCAAGGACATACTCTGGACTTGCTTGCCAAGACACCTCGAACAAGCTGCCTTCGGCACGTAATATTGCGTGGAGCCCCGAAGTTTCCAATACCTCTACTTGAGGCGAAAGATGGAGCGGGATACTTACTGCGTGCTTGCCCGCGCCGACTAAGTCGTCCTCTATATAAAGACCATGATGAGTGAAATCCACTAGCAGAGTGCGCGTTGGTATAACGGGAAACTCTAGACGTGTATATCCAAGATGACGTCCTTGGAACAGAGCAATTTCATCGCTTATTTTCCATTCGATTACCTCAGGCACCGCATCATAATGCATATTCCACAAATAATCTGGCCGTATAAAACGATTGATTTCTTCGCCGTCTATCTGCGGGGTATTATGATAAGCGGTGGAGCGAAATAGATTGCGTTCCCGGTAGGACGCGGTATACACATTCGCACCGCAGTCAGTTATAAGGTTTACCCCATCAAGAACTGCTTCAAACGACAAGCAGTCGTTATGACCGTGCCCGCCTCTACCGGCCAGCCCGATGGGGCCGCAATCGACGAACACGTGATCCCCCCCTTGGCGCATTACATAGAACCCGCCCTGAGGAAATGCTGCACTCAGGGAATTTCCAGTGATATTTTTTTGGGTTTGGGGCGCCCCCCCCCACCAAAAGGTTTCTTCGCCAAGCTTACATGCAGAACCCGATAATCCAGGGTGTCCGGCCATCTCGCTGATAAGATCAGCCAGATACCTATGATCGTTTAATGGCTGACCTCCAAACGGGAGAGACCGGGCGTCATCCGCATCTCCCCACAATGGGACCTGACCATCGGGCTTAGTGTAGGCAAGAGTAAACTCAGCCATAGCTTGAAGCCGCTGTGTGTAAAGTTCTTCGGTAGTTAGGCCACAAGTTTTCCGATACAACGCGGGCAATAAAAAGAGTTCTGCAACGAGACGATGGTAGGGAATGGATGCCTCGAAGTCTACCCCGTCGCTGAATACCTGTTTGGTGATCTCCTCATTGAGTATGCGCCAGCCTTCGTCCGCCCAATGCCGTGGTTTTCCCCCTTCGCCGAGGAACAAGCCACCAAACACAAGACCTGCCGCGTCAGCTGTGTAGTGGTTACCATTGATATCGGAGCGCTCTATATGTAGCTCAGTAAACTGTACATGCAGAAATAGCGTCCGTAGGAAATTCTCTCTAAAAACCGAATCTTCCCAGCTCGGCGAATTGTGAAACACATGAAAGAACCAGGACCAAGTGAAGATCCTTAAAGCAACTTCCATAGTACATGCCCAATTAACCGAGCCAGCATAAGGATTTTCCTCGATCCAGCAAGATAGCACCGTTTTGACGGTGCTAGCGTAGCGCTCATCACCGCAAAGTAGATAAGCCTGCGCCACCGGGATTAACCACTGAAGGCGTGAAAGCTCCCATACCGTTTTCACGTCACTGGGACGTTCCGGATTATTATAGTCAATGTCTCGAAAGTATTTGCGATCCCAGCTATGCCCCGTCTTGAAGTCACGAGACCAATTAATGTGCTCGCCCAAACCCACGATACCGGAACCCAAGAGATCCACCCTATGGGCGCAAGCGAGCTCCGCTTGCTCGAAAATTCGCGTGCTTGCACCAGGGAATGTACGTTCGTAAAGATCGCGGTCTATCGAGACGGATCTTGCCGGAAAAGGGGCCGACGCAAGCCGAGCCCAAAGCGTGACAAGATCTGGGGCATTGAGCTCTTTGAGCAATTTGTGCAAAGACATTCTGCGGCGCCGCTGTACAAACACCCGCTGAAGCTCTGAATTTAACTCAGTGGCCAAGCGAGCAAATATCACTCGAGGTGGCTTGCGCAATCCCCTTTTAATCGTACCAATCCAATCACGCATAAATACGTCTCTTATCTTGTGACTCACGAAGGATTATCTACATCAGCCAGCCTTTGAATCTACCCAATAGTCATACCACGAAGTAAGGTTGAACAGGGTCCAAATGTATAGACTCGCGTCACGGCGATTGCTCCGGTGTTCTTTAAATAAAGTCCGGATGTGCTCAATATTAAAATGCCCTCGTTTCAATAGCGCACTGCTAAGAATAGCGTTTTCCGCCTGTTGTCCAAACTCGCCTCGCAGCCAGTCGGCCATGGGAGCGCCAAACCCCATCTTTTTACGATATATCACATTATTCGGAATAAGGCCTTCGACTGCTTTTTTTAGGAGATATTTTGCTTCGCCATTGCGGGTTTTCCACGCTTGCGGGATATCCATTGTGAAATCTATGAGCTCATGATCCAGAAAAGGAACCCGAGCCTCCAAGGATTCAGACATAGTTATCTTGTCCACCCGCATAAGCAACAGCTCTGGTAGACGAAGCTTGAATTCGTTATAGATCATCCGAGTGAGCACGTCCGATCCAGGATACTTGGCGTCGAAAGGGCCTAGGAAAGACTGGATAATGTTAAAGGTGTCAGGCTGAAGATAACTCTCGGGCAACAGACCGCTCGATCGGACGGCTTCAGGTATATCCGAGGACCAATTCGCATGGCTATTGACCAACTGCCGCTTCATCGTATCCCAAAATACAGTTGCCCCGCTCCAAAAGTGCTCTCGACCCCGCGCGGCGCGGTCAATTATATCGGCATACATCTGTAGACCGGGCTTGACCTCGGCTCCTTTTGCGGCAGCATAAGCGACTGCTTTCTGCAGGGGCTTGGGCAAATATTTACGGAACGGAGCCCAATATTTTTCATAAAGCTCAAGGTACCCCATATAACTCGCATATCCGCAGAATTGCTCGTCTGAACCTTCTCCGACCTGGATTACAGTAACACCGTTGTCGCGCGCAAGCTTTGATACGAAATAAAGCGGTATGCACACCCAATCAGCAAGCGGCTCGTCTTGATGGTGAATCAGGCTAGAAAGGTAGCCTGTCATGTCTTTTTCGTCGATCAGAACTTGATGGTGATTAGTTTTATGCTGGGCAGCAATCTGGTCCGCATACTCCAGCTCGTTCAAATGATGAAAGTCCTTGAAGCCGACAGTAAAGGTGTCGACAGGGCGATCCATCAGTCGGCTCATTAATGCAACGTTAGTCGATGAATCGACTCCGCCTGATAAAAAAACGCCAAACGGGACATCAGACATCATTCGGCTGGCTACTGAGGCTTCGAGCCGGGAACGTATACCACTTACGTAAAAATCCTCCTGTGCTCGCTCGGAAAGCCCAGCAATGAATTTAGAATCAATACCTTTGCCTGGTACCGCATCCCAATACCGACTTGCCGTAATTTTCTTATTACAATCAATAACCACCGAGTGCCCAGCCGGCACCTTGAAAATCCCCTTGAACATAGTCAATGGAGCGGGCGTTGTTAGAAAACTGAGGTAATGGTACATCGCGATAGGTTCAACATCACGGTGCACGTCCGGATGACGAAGTATTGCTTTTATTTCAGAAGCAAAAATAAATTTATCATCGTCGACATAAAAGTAAAGCGGCTTTACCCCGACACGGTCTCGAGCGAGGGATAGCTTGTTGGCTTTATTGTCCCAAATTGCAAAGGCATAGTCACCGCTGATTCTCTCCAGCAGACCACTAAGTCCCCACTGCTCATAGCCGTGTATTAATACTTCAGTATCAGAATGATCTGTCTTAAATTCATGACCCGCTGTAATTAGTTGACGACGAAGTTCAGTGTGATTGTAAATCTCCCCGTTAAAGGTGATCCAAACTTGCTCATCTTCGTTTGCCATCGGCTGGGTGGCAGCGGTTGCCAAGTCGATAATTGACAATCGACGATGGGCTAACCCTACCTGTCCGCTGGGGCTCATCCAGGTTTGACCTCCATCCGGCCCGCGATGCAACATGGTATCGCGCATGGCGTCGAGTATCTTGCGATCAACAAGATCCCCCGCACGATAGTTATAGATTCCTGTAATTCCGCACATGATTATTTTTTCCGTATGAACAGTCGACCGTTGCTACCAAAATTAGTCATAAAGCTGGCGTTCAACATCCAGCGCAATGCGAGTCGCTTGAACCTGCTCGTCTAGCGTAATAGGCCACGGGCCAGTACCCTGCAAAGTTTCAGCTAAGGCCACGAGCTCCTCATATTGCCCTTTTTGTGGGGCTTGGGCAGTCCAGCTCTTGTGCTTTCCGCCTTGAATCACAACCGATTTGTAATCATCCATGACAACGACTTTTCCATCGGAAAATATTTCCATACGCTCTTTAGGATATGACTTATCTCCCATGGATGTATATGTAAGCGTACATACCGATCCATCACTGAACTTGATGACCGCAACGAAATTTTCATTGCTTCGCCACATCGGGCCAGGTGGAGATATACCCGCCGCGTGAATCGATACAGTTTGGGAGGTTCCGGTCAAATGACAAAACAAGTCATAAATATGACAGGCCTCTCCAAGGTTTCGCCCTCCTCCCTCAGGTCCATGTACCCAGTGATCCTTTGGAATATAGCCAGCATTCATACGGTAATTAATTATAAGAGGCGTAGTTCGCCCCTCCAAGGCCTTGGACACGGCTTTGATCGCAGGAGAAAAGCGGCGGTTGAATCCCACCATAAGGAGGGGCCCGCGAGGATTTTTCACATAAAAATCTTGGAAATCTGTCAACTCATCGACAGTAAGGGCCAATGGTTTTTCTACGAAGACATGCTTGCCCGCTTGCAGCCCCGCAAGCGTCATGCTGGCGTGTAAATGGTGGCGGGTTGTGATCATAAGCAAGTCTATATCGGGATCCTTTAAAACGTCGTCATAAGACGACGTACAATATTGCGCAGCATATTGGATAGCCACAGCCTTGGCGTTGGCCCCGGTTCGACTTTGAACTGCATGCAAGGCATAGCGGTCACGTAGCTTGACCATGTTCGGCAAGTGCATACCCTGCGCGAAACTAGACGCGCCGACTAATCCCACACGCACCTTGCCAGAAACTTTTTCCAGTGGGCGCAGCCCAACATGCGTGTTACGAGCAGTTGGGCGCTCGGCATACTCAAGCAAGACCAGCAAACTTTTTTCGCCGTCGCCCTGCAGGTATTGGTAAGCCTCGCCGGCTTTATCAATCGGATACGGCATTGGGGCGAGCTTATCCAGGCGGACGCGGCCGCTTACCAACAACTCAAGATATGCTTGCATATTACGGTTTTCGGTCCAACGGACATAGCCAATAGGATAATCCTGGCCACCTTCCTCATAATACGGGTCGTACCTTCCCGGCCCGTAAGAGCTGGAAATCAAGAAATCAAGCTCTTTCTGATAGAAGTCCGCACGGTTAAGGTTAAGCCCGACGTCGCCCACCAGCACGACTCTGCCTTTCTTTCGGCAGCAATGCATGGCATGACTTATGACCTCATGGCTTGGCGTCGCTGCGGTGATGATAACCGCATCAGCGCCGATCCCCCCGGTATGTTTAGAGACACGCTCTACATAATCTTCCGAGGCTGGGCTGAAGCCGACATCCATTCCATTCTCAAGTGCCATGTTGACACGCTGAGTATCCAGATCGACACCGATGACCTTACAACCATTAGCCTTCAACATCTGGGCAGTCAATTGCCCTAAAATTCCAAGCCCTACCACTACTATGGTTTCACCCAAAGTCGGCTGGCAGCGTCTAACGCCCTGTAGAGCAATTGCGCCCAATGTGACAGTGGCCGCAGCCCCAGTATCGAGTTCATCAGGGATGCGCACCGCGAGATTAACAGGCACATCAACGAATTCAGCATGGTTGGCTATACCCGCACCAGCACAGGCTACACGATCCCCTACGCTGAACCCTTCGACATCCTGACCGACTTCGACTACCACGCCCGCAACCGAGTAACCGGTTGCGGACCCTGCGGACAGCTTCCCGAAAACACGATCCATGGTTCGCTTCACGCCTTGATCACGCATCATATCCAGCACGCGCCTGACGTTGTCGGGCTGTTTCAAAGCGCGTTGATAGAGGGGTAATCCTGACATCTTAACGCCCGATAACTCAGTGCCCACGCTAATGCAGGAATGCATCACTCGCACAAGGACGTTCTTGCCGCTGACCAATGGGGCGGGAACCTCCTCCACGACCACCGCGCCAGCCTTGATTAACACTTGCTTCACCTTAAACCTCCAGGCTCTTGGCCCATACAGGCACCTACTAATTGAATAAAAGGTGTTTCTGCTCGAACCTTGTATCGTAGCAACCGCCCAGACCGTGCTGGCAGCCTACCCATGCTGGCAAATGATTGGTACGTCACAGCGACCTCTGCCGAGCCAACACTAATTTATAACTTCAAATCAATTCTTCGGATCAGAGAAACAGCAAAACTACATGGACACAGGTCGACAAGTACCTATTACGTCTTTTGGGTGCCTGCATGTCCTAACGAAATAAGATCGCCGGCCAACTTTGCCATAATCGCATCTCTTTTATAACACTTAACGAAAGACTCTCGAGATGTATCGACGAAATCTAGGCGCTCAAAAGCTTTCAAAGCACCAATCGTATCGCAAGGTGAAAACACCGCGGTGTTTTCTAAATTTTCTTCTATAAACATAGCAGCGTAACCTGACACCCCCGCCCATACCGGCTTCCCGGTGGCCGCGTATTCAAATACTTTAGAGGGAAGCACTTTCTCGAATGCTTTATAATCATTTAAATGAAGAAAAAGCACATCGGCTTCTTGATATAATTCCAGAAGTCTCGCTCTCTCGACGGGGGCTTCTATTTCAACATTAGAACATCCCTCGTGCTTGATTGCTTGATGCAGCTGCTCTAGTCTCCCGCCAGCTCCCACAATGCGGAAGCGTATGCGATTTCCAAGCTTTTTTGCCAAAGCGGGTACGATGAGATGCAAACCCTGCCCTTCCCCGATATTGCCGGCATAGGTTACATTATAAACGGAGGGTGTTTTTTTCTGACGCTGGGTCGGCACGGTATCTATAAATATCTCATCTATGCCATTGGTATAGCATGACAAATGAATGCCAGGGTATTTTTCCTGAAAATAGGAGAGAAAGCCAGGCGATACAACATTCACTATAGAAGCCGTGCGTATACAAAAGCGCTCTAGCCGGGATAAGATAGGAATTATTCCACGAACTAGACTACTGGAAAAAATATCTTCCATGGTGTCGACGAAAATATCTCGAACATCGAGATAAAGCGGTATTTTAAGCCGCTTTGCCACACATGCACCTAGGACCGCTGTCATTAACCGAGAGGACGTGGCATACACGACATCGTATTTACCTTTTATAGCATGTTGATATGCAGCTTGGGCAAATACCATAAAAGCTCTACTTTGATCGAGCATGCCACTGCTATGGGCCGGGAGTGAGATACGGGTAATGCGGACAATACCATTAATTTCCATAGTCTCAGCCGACTGATTAAATTCTCTGTATCGGTTCGGTGCTGTAGTAATGACATCTATGCTAGCTTTCGCTGGCAGCATACGCTGGAGTGCTTCAACCAATGCGGTCGTACGGAATGAACCTGCAGAGAGATCAGGAGCATAGTAGAAACTTAACACTAAAATTCTCATAATCCTGTCACCACTTTAAAGTCACTTCAAGGTTGTTATGACCCAGCGTGGCGATAATGCATGTATTTTGTACAGACTTGCCAAAGGTAGGGTACCATGAGGAAACTTCCAAACTAAGCGTTTGAGCACCCAAGAACTCCATAGTTACATTGCAGCCTTCCGCCGTTACGAGACAGACAGTACTATTCTCAATCCGAGCTTGCACATCAGGAGCAAGGTAGTACCTAGCGAAGGCTGAACTCCAGCATCCCCCGACGGTATCAACAATTGCTAGGCTACGAGCCGATGCCACCCAACGACGGGTATGCAACCCTCCCAGGTTATGGTGGTAACCATCATGTGCGGCTATTACTTCAATCCCGCTGGCTGTTCGGATAAATTTTTTACTAACGATGCGCGCTCGACGGCCAACTCTGAAACCAGCCCATATTTGTGAAGAATTTTCGCCATTTACTTCGACAGTGCTATGCGATGCAGTGCTGCGCTGGAATTGGCGAAGACTTCCCTGGCCGTATTCGGAGATACCTGAATTCACGACAACCCGCCGTCCAAATATACTGAGTTCAAAACTCAAAGTATCAGCGTGTGCATGACCTGGTTGATAATTTGGGAGCTTGTCAGCCAGATTTAGAAGAACTTTCGATTTTTTGTCCCAACAGATACTGGCAAAACCTGTTTGATCGAGCCAAATCAAATGAGGGCGCTTGTGCTCTTCATGCAATGCTTGACTGTCGGGAGCAGCGCCTAATTTTAAACCTAATATCAAGGCATATTTTTCAAGAGCACGAAGCGGAGGTGCAATGCCGAAACACGCATCGTTAAAAAAACTTATTTCGCCATCGGGATGCCCCATAGCACGGGCCCAGCTCAGACCTCGCTGAAGGATACCCAACAATGAATTCTGTAGCTCCGCCAGCCTATTATTTCCCCGCGCCAGATTCAGAAGGTCGCAGACATCCCAAATTAACGCCGAGTGATACATTGGCGAACGCTCAAAGTGACCGCCGTCCTCAAGAAATTGCTCAGTCAATTCTTTTTTTATTAATTTCAAGCCCAGTTCGAACCAGCGGTTTGGCTCTGTGCCTCGAAAATAGCAGCCTGCAAAGATAAGGGCTTTAGCATTAGCAAATAGATGGTTCGCTAGAATATGAAATTCTACTTGGCGAGAAAGTGCAAATGCCTGCTGGTATAGGCTCTGTAACCAATCGTTGGGCACCGCCCCTTTTTCGCCGAAATAGCGAATCAAATTCACAATGCGCAATGACAGCGGGTAGGGTTCCCAACCTATCCCCTTTCCATAAGGGTTTTGAGTAATCCAAGTCTTCACAAGACCGTCAAATACTTGAGGAAGTGGCTGTTTAGCGAAACTTAGATCATTAAGATAATGCAGGTTATATAGCCAGATTTTAGGCTCTGCAAAGCTGTGCCAGTTCAAGGATGCGGTAAGCCCCATGAACGTAAAATTGCCGCTTTCGTTAAACTGGCCGTCAGCCCAACGAGGAGTGGCTAAAAGTTTTATTGACCTTATCGTCACATTAGGACACTTGGGCGCCACTGGCAAGGGACGAACACGGTAATAAAAGCGATAAGCAACCTGTTTTAGAGTAAGATGCTTGACAGTGTGATAAAATCTAAAGGTTTTTTTTATTAGCCCTTTTGGCCGGCTCATGCATCGCATCCTTTTCGCACCCTGCTTATCGCCGATCTCTTATTTTTGATCCTGGAAGTAGTAATTAGCTAGTCCATACGCCACGTGTATCAATAATTTGCCGCCCTTTCAGCCGGCTTTCGGAAACATTTTTAAATGCAGTGTGATCAACCAGAAGAACTATAATATCTGCTTGATCCAATGCCATATCAAAATCACAAAGCTTTGCAGCCGCACCCAAGCTAGCTGGAAGTTTCTCTATATAAGGTTCAACAAAGTAGAGCTTTCCAGGATAATTAGTTGCCAAGGACGTCGCGATGTGCATTGCCGGACTTTCCCGGAGATCATCGATATCTGGCTTGAAAGCCAAACCTAGGCAGGCAATGCTAGTTGTAGCGGCAGTTTTATCAGGATTCTTTTGAAGGAAAGCGCCTACAGCGGCATCTATTTTTTGCAACACCCACTCAGGTTTATGATCATTAACTTCCCTGGCGGTACGGATTAATTTTGCATGCTCTGGAACGCTACTCACAATGAACCAAGGATCTACTGCTATGCAATGTCCTCCTACTCCCGGCCCGGGTTGCAGAATATTTACCCTTGGGTGATGATTGGCAAGACGAATCAACTCCCAAACATTAATACCAAGCGAATCACAAATAAGTGAAAGTTCGTTAGCAAATGCGATATTCACGTCCCGGAAGCTATTTTCGGTAAGTTTGCACATTTCTGCAGTTCTAGCATCAGTTACGATGCATTGACCTTCAGTAAACGTCTTATAAAGTTGCACGGCCGCTTCAGAGCAGCTTGGGGTCAAGCCACCGATGATCCTGTCATTGGAAATAAGCTCTCGCAATACATGCCCGGGAAGCACACGTTCCGGACAATGAGCGATCCGGATATCTGAATTCTGACCGTGACTGGATGGAAAGGTGAGATCAGGGCGTGCCTGAGCCAGCCACATCGCCATTTGCTCTGTGGCGCCGACGGGAGACGTAGACTCCAATATTACTAGGTTCCCCGGTCGCAAGTACGGTGCTATCGCCTTACTGGCCGCTTCTATGTAGGATAAATCCGGATGATAATCTTCTTTGAAAGGTGTTGGGACAGCTATCAAAAATGCATCAGCGGTTTCCGGAACCGTACTGGCTCGCAGATACCCCTGCTCAACAGCGGCTCGCACAACAATATCCAGCTCTGGCTCGACTATATGCACATTACCGCTATTGATAGTATTAACCGCGGAAACATTTACATCGATACCGATAACTTTTTTCTTCCGCGCTGCAAATACGGCAGCTGTAGGTAGCCCTATATACCCCAACCCGACTACAGCAACTTTATCGAATAACATCGCACCCTACCCCGTCAAATTTCCAACAATGCTTGAATGATCCGCTGGCATGCCTGCCCATCCCCATAGGGATTATGAGCAATACTCATCTTTTGGTATTTATGGGCATCGACCAACAGTTCTTGGACGCTATCAAAGATAAGCTGGCGGTCAGTTCCTGTTAATTTAACAGTACCAGCACTCACCGCTTCAGGTCGTTCCGTCGTGCTCCGCATCACCAATACAGGCTTGCCCAGAGATGGCGCCTCCTCCTGAATCCCCCCCGAATCCGTAAGGATTAGGTAGCTGCGCGACATAAGGTAAACAAAAGGAAGATATTCAAGTGGCTCGATCAAAAATATATTGGGGATATTTGCCAAAAGCTGCCTAACCGGGCCCTGAACATTCGGATTCAAATGAACCGGATAAACAATATCGACCTCCGGAAAACTTGAGGCGATATCTTTAAGCGCTGAACAGATGTCGAGGAAACCATTGCCGAAGTTTTCACGGCGGTGCCCGGTAACGAGCAGAGTTCGACGGACGGGCGAAAGAAAGGAAAACTGCTCGCTCAAGCTTTTTGAAAGTTCAGTATCCTTGTCTATTTTTTCAATAACTGAAAGCAGCGCGTCGATAACTGTGTTTCCGGTCACCCATATGCTCTCCGCGGACACACCTTCGCGTATAAGATTTTCCCGGGCGGCATCTGTTGGAGCCAAGTGTTTGGCGGAAAGTGCTGCGGTAAGTTTTCGATTTCCTTCTTCTGGCCAAGGAGAAAGCAAGTTACCTGTGCGCAACCCTGCTTCAACATGTGCAACAGGAATGCGATGATAATAGCTGGCCAAAGTTACTGCGAAAGTAGTAGCGGTGTCGCCATGAACCAAAACTATATCGGGCCGGTAAGTAGCTAACACCCCCTTCATCCCGGTCAAGATAGCAGTAGTAACATCTGTCAGGTCCTGACCGGCCTGCATGATATCGAGATCATAATCTGGATTAATTTCGAATAGGCTCAGCACCTGATCAAGCATGTGCCTATGCTGCCCAGTCACGCACACTTTCGCATCAAAGCGAGGATCGTCACGTAATGCAATCGCAAGCGGCGCCATTTTAATAGCCTCTGGACGAGTACCAAAGACACATAATGTTTTCATCGCCATCCACAGTCCTTTTCGATTTTAAGACAACCAGTACCGATGTACGTCATCCTTCGCACTCCTGACTACCTGCCGGGATCATGTACGTCGAGCAATGCAGCAACCCTTACCACGATTCCTGACGAATCGCTACCACGGCATCCTCAGAAATCAGGCCAGCAGACGAATTCACCCACAGACTAGAATCCAGATCATGGATTGCAACAGGCACAGACTGCTAATGTACACCAGATATAACTAAGTACTCAATCATGGACTTTGGCAGCAACATCTCTATTGCAACAGCTGCGGGTCGGAGCAAACGCAGGCGAGACAAGGGTACATATTGTGCCTAAATCAAATCAACTTTGATGATATGACCAAGCCCAGCCTGATACTTCGCATCTTCGCTGGTCAAGCGATGGGCCGGCCGAGGGCGCCACGTCTGAGCATCAGTGGCAAGATAATGAATCCGACGAGTTCGCGGTGCGACAAAGCTCTAGATATACCTCGCCGCCCAGCTCACCAAGGCACCATCGTCTAAGAGAAGAATGCATCCTGTAATCCTAACGCCCCACTTACATCTACCGAAGCATAATGTAATAGACGTTTGCTTCAGCTCAAGGCCGCCGCTGGATTCGTACGGCTTTTCTCGGATCAGGGATACTCAGACCATGCAATCGAGGCATTGGTCTAGCTGATCGACCTACATCCGCTGGGGATTTCTAGAACTAGCCTGAGAGAAATAACTTAAAAAACAGCTCCCGCTTTCAAGCCCCCAAAAAAAAACCCCACAAATCGAAGACTTGCGGGGGTTTTTCATGTATGGCGGAGAGATAGGGATTTGAACCCTAGGTACCCGCGAGGGTACAACGGATTTCGAATCCGTCCCGTTCGGCCACTCCGGCATCTCTCCAGTGGCGCGCATGATAGCAGCAGTTTCATTGGAGGCGAACCCCCCTGGTGAAAAAAAACCGCGTGCTATCAGGCGTTTGCGTGACGGCTGCGCTTACAGCGGAACGCCCAGGCGCTGCGCGACCTCTTCGTAGGCTTCGATCACACCACCCAGCCCCTGGCGGAAGCGGTCCTTGTCCATCTTCTTGCGGGTTTCCTTGTCCCACAGGCGGCAGCCGTCGGGGCTGAATTCATCGCCCAATACGATCTGGCCATGGAACACGCCGAATTCCAGCTTGAAGTCCACCAACAGCAGGCCGGCGTCGTCGAACAGCTTGCTCAGCACCTCGTTGACCTTCAACGACAGCTGCTTCATGGTCGCCAACTGCTCGGCGGTGCCCCAGCCGAACGCCACCACGTGGGATTCGTTGATGAAGGGGTCACCCATAGCATCGTTTTTAAGGAACAGTTCGAAGGTGGACGGCTCCAGCTTCTTGCCCTCCTCCACGCCCAGGCGCTTGACCAGGCTGCCGGCGGCATAGTTACGCACTACGCACTCTACCGGGATCATGTCGAGCTTCTTCACCAGGCACTCATTGTCGCCCAGCAAGCGGTCAAACTGGGTCGGCACCCCGGCCTGCTCGAGCTTTTGCATGATGAAGGCGTTGAACTTGTTGTTCACCATGCCCTTGCGATCGAGCTGCTCGATACGCTTACCATCGAACGCCGAGGTGTCGTTGCGAAACAGCAGGACCAGGCGGTCGGCGTCATCGGTCTTGTAAACCGACTTGGCCTTGCCGCGGTAGAGTTCTTCGCGTTTTTCCATGATGGGCTCCGGTAACTGAATAAAGGGGCTGGGGCTGCACTGGACGGTGCACGCACCCTAGGCGATATGCCGCCAATCGAGCCCTGAGGCCTGATCCGCCAGTTGTAGCCAGGCAGGGTCGCACCCGAGGGTGTCGACGAAGCACTGCCTGGCACGTTCCGGCAGGTTGTTCTTCTGGCTGAGGTGGGCGAGCACCAGATGCTGCAAGCCCTGCCATCCCAGTTCGGCCACCAGGCCCGCGGCCTGATGGTTGTTCAAATGCCCCCGGTCACCGCCCACCCGCTGCTTGAGGTAGTACGGGTACGGACCGCTGGCGAGCAGATCTCGGCAATGGTTGGCCTCGATCATCAAGGCATCCAGGCCGCTGTAGTGCTTCATCACCTTCGGGCACCAAGAGCCCAGGTCGGTGAGCAGCCCAAAACGCCGCTTGCCGTCGCTGAACACATAGTGGGTAGGCTCGCGCGCATCATGGGCCACACCAACCACGCGCACGTGCAGTTCACCCAGGTCGAACGCATCGCCGCAATGCACCAGGCGGGCCGGCAACACCGGCTTGCGCAAACCGCTGCGGGTACCTTCGCTCAGGTATACCGGCACATTGTAGCGCCGTGACAGCAGTTCCACGCCGTGCACATGGTCGGCATGCTCATGGGTGATCAATACCGCCTTCAACTGAGCCGGGTGTACGCCCAGCAACGCCATGCGCCGTTCGGTCTCCCGCAGCGAGAAGCCGCAGTCCACCAGCACCAGCGTGCTACCGCTGGAGACGAGCGTGCCATTCCCTTGGCTTCCGCTTCCGAGAACGGCGAAGCGCACGTTAGCCCAGGTTGTCCTGGATGACGCTCAACACACGATGGGCGACGTCCGCCGGGGCCACGGTGTTGATGTTCTTCTCTACAGTCACCTGCACCGCGTCGCCTACCTTGCTCAGGCGAACCTGGTAGCGCTCGGCGCGAGCTTCGATTTCTTCCTTGGTCGGCTCATGGCTGAACAGGCCGCTGAAGAAGCCCGGCTTGTTGTCTTCTGGCCGGCCGCCTTTTTCAGCGAGGTTGATGTAGTACAGGCCCAGGCTGCGGTTGATGTCCTCGACGCGCCATTTACCACCCTGTTCAAGCGCGCGGCCCACGCTGGACCACGCGCGATCCAGGTCGCTGCCCACGGTAAGCACCGGGTTGCCGCTGCCGTCTTCGCTCATTGCCACTTGGCCTGGCGCGTCGAAGTCACGCGCGGCCAGCAGGGAAACCGATCCACCCTTCTCGGCGCCGCGAGTCAGGCTGGAGAGCATTTCGTCGACCAGGGTCGCGTCCACGCCGCTGGTGGTACGAGCAGGGAAATCAACGTTCGCGGTGCTGCCGGCGGGGCGCTGCGCACTGACCACGTAGATTTCACTGGTGTTGCGCTGCACGCCTGGTTCTACCCGCACTTGCAAACGGATGTCGCCGTTGACGTCCGAACTTCCACGCAGGCGCTGGCCGAGGTCACTGGACAGGCTATCGAAGGGCTGCCAGGCCGTGGTGAATTCGCCGGTTTGAACGCTTTCGTGCTCGATGCGGAAGCCGTTGTCCTCGAAGAACTGGCGGGCTACCGGCCAGGCTTCGGCAGGCGGGCGCTGAGCCAGAATCCAGCGGCTGGCGGCGCTCTTCTGCAAGGTGAAGTCGCTGCTGTCCGCGACCACCGAGAGGGGTTGTGGGCGCGGCACTTCGTAATCGGTCAACGCGGTGTCGTCGGCGACGTTGCGTGGGATAGGCAGCAGTGGGTCGAGGCGCTTGGTGGTGGCGACGCCGTCCGGGAGGTTCATCGGCGCAGTGCGCCGGGCGTCCAGGTAGTCGTTGCCACGATCACGGAAATAGCCGTGCTCACCCCAGAGCCAACCGCAGCCACTGGTACTCGAAATAATGACAGCAAGGGCGGAAAGACCAGCCAAGCGCTTCATGCGTTGTACTTCCTCACTCAAACCAGAACGCCGGACTGGCGCAGGGCCTGCCGCAGCGGCTCTTGACAGGGTTCACTCAACCAGGTGAGCGGCAGGCGGATGCCTTCGGCCATCAGGCCCATTTCATGTAGCGCGAACTTCACCGGGATCGGGTTGGCCTCGAGGAAAAGATTCTTGTGCAGGGGCATCAGCTTCTCGTTCAAATCACGAGCAGCGGCCGCCTCGCCTTTGAGCGCCGCGGCGCAGAGGTCGGCCATTTGCCGAGGAGCGACGTTGGCGGTCACCGAGATATTGCCCTTGCCGCCCATGAGGATCAGCTCGACCGCGGTAGGATCATCGCCGGACAGCAACAGGAAGTCCGCGCTGACGCGGTCAAGGATGTCCTTGGCCCGGTGCAGGTCGCCGGTGGCTTCCTTGATGCCGATGATGTTACCCACCTTCGACAGCCGCGCCACGGTGTCGGCCTGCATGTCGCAGGCGGTACGGCCCGGCACGTTGTAAAGGATCTGCGGAATGGCCACGGCTTCGGCGATGTGGCGGAAATGCTGATACAAGCCTTCCTGGGTCGGCTTGTTGTAGTAAGGGGTTACCAGCAGGCAAGCGTCGGCGCCAGCGTTCTTGGCGTTGGTGGTCAGTTCCACCGCTTCACGCGTGGAGTTGGCGCCAGTGCCGGCGATGACCGGAATGCGTTTGCCTACCTGATCGACGACCCGGCGGATAACCTCGATGTGTTCCTGTACGTCCAGGGTGGCCGATTCACCGGTGGTACCGACGGCTACGATGGCATTGGTGCCATTATCCAGGTGGAAATCCACCAGCTTGCTGAGAGCGTCCCAGTCGAGACTGCCCTTGGCATCCATCGGGGTGACCAGCGCCACCATGCTGCCCGAGAACATGCAACCGCTCCTGCCGGAAAAAGAGAGCGGTAATGGTACTGGCGCCACCGGCCTTGCACAAGCGACGCCACGGTTTCGAGCATTCCCACGGACGGCGCTTTTCGCTACCCTTGATCCTTTGATCGACATGGGCGAGCGCCACCGCCGCGGTCGCTTCGTAACATGGCTCGCCCCGTGGCCGGCCGTGGTACGGTGACCTCCCGCGGCGCCCGCCTGTGTTGACCGCTCATCGCTTTAGGAAGGCTGCATGTCCACCCCACCCGTTCGCGAACAATTTCTCGTCCTTAGCGCCATGGGTCGCAACCCCATGGAGCTGACCAATGTGCTCTGCCGTGCCAGCCACGACAGCCGCTGCTCGGTAGTGACGTCCCGGCTGACCCGCCACGGCGAATTCAGTGCGTTGGTGCTGCAGGTTTCCGGCAACTGGGACGCCCTCGCCCGCCTGGAGGGCCTGCTGCCAGGCCTGGCCAAGCGTCACGACCTGCACGTCAATGTGGTCCGTAGTTCGACCCTGGACAGCCGGCCGTTGTCGCTGCCCTACGTGGCCTACGTGAGCTCCGTGTACCGCTCGGACATCATCAACGAGCTGTGCCAGTTCTTCATCGACAACAACGTCGAGCTGGAGAACCTCACCTGCGACACTTACCAGGCGCCGCAAACCGGCGGCATGATGCTCAACGCCACCTTTACCGTGACTTTGCCGGCTGGCGTACAAATCAGCTGGTTGCGGGACCAGTTCCTGGACTTCGCCGACGCCCTCAACCTGGACGCGCTCATCGAACCGTGGCGCCCACAGAACCCGATGTAAGGAGTGGCCCATGGCCGTTGCCCTCGACCAGCTGGTGCCGGATTTCACCGCCCAGGCCACTTCTGGCCGCACGATCTCCCTGGCGGAACTACGGGGTCGCAAGCTGGTGCTTTATTTCTATCCCAAGGACAGCACGCCTGGATGCACGACCCAAGGCCAAGGCTTCCGGGACCTGCATGAACAGTTCGAGGCCGCGGGCGCCGTGGTGTTCGGCGTATCGCGGGACGGGCTCAAGTCCCATGAGAATTTCAAGGCCAAGCAGGGCTTTACCTTCGAGTTAATCAGCGACAAGGACGAAACCCTCTGCCAGCTGTTCGATGTGATCAAGCTCAAGAAGCTCTACGGCAAGGAATACCTGGGCGTGGACCGCAGCACCTTTCTGATCGACGAACAGGGCGTGCTGCGCCGGCAATGGCGCGGGGTCAAAGTGCCCGGGCACGTGGCCGAGGTGTTGGAAGCCGCACGGGGGTTGTAGATAACCCCCGCCTATAACAACGGGGCGACCGGGGCCTGGTTGCGTGGCCAGGCCTCCAGCACGGCCTTGACCAGCGTGGCCAGGGGAATGGCGAAGAAAATCCCCCAGAACCCCCACAGGCCGCCAAACAGCAGCACCGCGCAGATGATCGCCACCGGGTGCAGATTGACTGCCTCCGAGAACAACAGCGGCACCAGCACATTGCCGTCCAAGGCCTGGATGATCCCGTACACCACCATCAAGTAGATGAACTGATCGCCCCAGCCCCATTGGAACAACGCGATGAGCGCCACGGGCACGGTCACCACCACCGCGCCGACGTAGGGCACGACCACCGAAATGCCCACCAGCAACGCCAGCAGCGCCGAGTAGTTCAGGCCCAAGGCCACGAAGGCGATGTAGGTGGCAATCCCGCAGATCACGATCTCCACCACCTTGCCGCGGATGTAGTTGGCGATCTGCCGGTTCATCTCTTGTGCCACGCGGGTCAGCAGTACCCGCTCGCGTGGCAGGTAGCCGCTGATCCAGTGGCGGATCAACTCGCGATCCTTGAGGAAGAAGAACACCAGGATCGGCACCAGCACGCAGTAGATCATCAGGTTGACCAAAAACGGCAGGCTGGACAGCGAAAGGGTTAAAGCCCACTGGCCGAACTTACCGATCTCGCCCCGGGCCGCCTCGATCGCCGCCAACACCTGCTCATCGGTGACCAAGTGCGGATAGCGCTCGGGCAACAGCAGCAACAGCGACTGCCACTTGCCCAGCATGCCGGGCAACTCGTTGAACAGAGTGATCAACTGGTGCCATAGCAGTGGCACCAGCACCAGGGCTATTACCGCCAACAAGGCCATGAACAGCGTGAACACCAGCCCAACTGCCATGGCCGGAGGCATTTTCCAGCGCTCCAGGTGGGCGACCAAGCCGTGCATCAGGAACGACAGCACCATGGCCGCCAGCACCGGCGCAAGCATGCCCCCAACCGTGAGCACCACGGTAAAGGCAAGCACCAGCAGCAACACCAGCACAACTGCTTCTTCGTCGGAGAAGTAACGCTGGGTCCAGTCCCTGAACAACTTGTACATGCAAGATCCTTGGCGGAAGGTCAGTTTTTCCGTAGCCAGTAAGTGTAGGTCCCCGCGTCCGCCGACTCGCTCAGCAAAAGGTGGCCCGACAACTTGGCGAAGGTGCGGAAATCCCGCTGCGAACCGGCATCTGTGGCAACGACCTTCAGTACCGTGCCAGCCATCATCGCGTTGAGGGCGAGCTTGGCCTTAAGCAAGGGGAGCGGACAATTCAGACCGCTGGCGTCGACCTCGGCGTCACACTTTATTTCATCGACCATCGAACCCCTCTCAGTGTGGTTTGCCTTCACATTTTCGTTTTAACGCATGGCAGAGCACTCAAGGGTACAGAAGTGCCATGAAATCTTCAGGCAACAGTTTCATCCAGTCCCTTGACCCCGCACCCTTGTGGCTCACCCCTTGCCATGGATACAGTACCCTTTTGCCGCCCAGAGTTTCGTGCATGACCTTTCTGCGCCCTACGCTGTTGGCCCTGGCCTGCCTGCTGACCCTCCCCGTCCACGCCGACGACCTCCCCTCCCTCGGTGACGCCAGTTCGGCCATCGTCTCGCCCGAACAAGAGCACGACCTTGGCCGCGCCTGGCTGACCATGCTGCGCTCGCAGGTCAAGCTGCTGCCAGATACACAGCTCAAGGACTTCGTCGAAACCAGCGTTTACCGGCTGGCCGAAACCAGCCAGGTGCAGGACCGTCGCCTGGAATTCATCATCATCGACAGCAAGGAGCTGAACGCCTTCGCCGCGCCTGGCGGTATCGTCGGGGTGAACGGCGGCCTGTTCCTCGGCGCCGAAACCGAAGGCGAGTACGCCGGCGTGCTTGCCCACGAACTCGGCCACTTATCCCAGCGCCACTTCGCGCGGGGCTTGGAAGAACAACAGCGCATGCAACTGCCGATGATGGCCGCGCTGCTGGCGGGCGTAGTGATGGCCGCGGCCGGGGCTGGCGAAGCTGGCATGGCGACGATCTTTGGCAGCCAGGCGGCGGCCATTCAGAGCCAGCTGGGGTTCTCTCGGCAGAACGAAGCCGAGGCAGACCGCATCGGTATCCTGAACCTGCAAAAAGCAGGCTATGACCCACGCAACATGCCCAACATGTTCGAGCGCCTGGCCAGGCAGTACCAGTTTGCCGCCAAGCCGCCAGAGTTTTTGCTGACCCACCCGGTGACCGAATCGCGTATCGCTGACACCCGCAACCGCGCCGAGCAGGCGCCCAAAGGGGGCAAGGAAGACAGCCCCCTGTACCAGCTGATGCGCGCGCGGGTGCAACTGATCTATGAAGAAACTCCCGGGGTGGCGGCCAAGCGTTTCCGCGCCCAGCTGGACGAAAACCCCAACAACGACACCGCTCGCTATGGCCTGGCGATTGCCCAGATCAAGGCCGGCCAGCTCAACGAAGCCCGCGAGAACCTCAAGCCGTTGCTGGCCAAGGCGCCGAACGACATGACCTATAACCTCGCCGAGGTCGACCTGGACATCACCAACAATCGCCTGCCAGACGCTCAGCAACGGGTGGACCACCTGCTCACGCTGTATCCTGCCAGCTATCCGGTGAACCAGGCACGCATCGACGTGCTGCTCAAGCAAGGCCGAACCGCGGACGCTGAAAAAGGCCTGGATGCCTTGCTCAAGTCTCGCCCCACGGACCCGGACGTCTGGTACATGGTCGCCGAAACCCGGGGCCAGAACGGCAATATCATTGGCCTGCATCAGGCGCGCGCCGAGTACTTCGCGCTCACCGGGGACTTCCAGCAAGCCATTCAGCAACTGGACTTCGCCAAGCGCCGCGCTGGCGACAACTTCCCGCTAGCCTCGCGCCTGGACGCACGGCAGAAAGAACTGATGGAGCAGGAGCGCGCCGTGAAAGAGATGATGCGTTGATAAGCCCAGCGCTTTTTTTCCATTTTTGACTGGTCCTTTGCCCAGCTTGAGCAATGATTAGGGGATCTAGATCTAAGGAGGTACCTAATGCCAATCCGCACCCTCGCGCTCATCGCCCTGTTCGCTGCCAGCCCGCTCTATGCGGCCGATAGCGACTCGCCGCTGGCTCAGGACCGCGGCAAGGCCAGGCCCTTGCTGATCTATTCCAAAAGTGGCGGCGAACAAGCCCTGGTGGACGAAGACAAGGCGGTTCAGGACCCAGGCCTCAAGCAACGAGATGTAGTCATCTACAAAGTGGTTGGGCTCTCGGGAGAACGCAACGGCAAGCCGCTGGAAACCCAGGCGACCATGGCGCTGATCCGCGAGCTGAACCTGGGCGCCGGCACCCGCGCCAAGGTGGTGCTGGTGGGCAAGGATGGCGAGAAAAAACTCGAGAGCACCGACCCGCTCAAGGTGGAACAGATTTTCTCCACCATCGACCAAATGCCCATGGCGGAGAAGCAGGCTGCGGCAGCCGCAGCGCCTGCTGCCGAGGCGCCGGCGGATAACCCCAAGGCCAACAAGGGCAAGGCTACCAAGGCCGCCGCGGCCAAACCCCCGACGGACCTGGAAGATTGATCCAGGCCCAGTCATGCGTGAAGGGATTGCAATATCTCCAACAGATGCTCGACGATCCGGGCGGCTTGCGCATCGCTCAAGGTAAGCGCGGGCAGCAAACGTATCACTGTACCCCGGGTTACGTTAAGCAATAGGCCGCGCTCGGCGGCGGCCCGGGTGAGGTTTCCCGCCGCGCGGGTCAGCTCGATACCGATCATCAACCCCTTACCGCGCACTTCGCGCACCCCGCTATACCCGGCCAGCCGGGCCTGTAGCGTAGTGAGCATCCAGGCCCCCTGGCGCTGCGCGTTGGCAAGCAGTTGCTGGGTTTCGATGACCTCCAGCACGGCACAGGCCACCCTGCAGGCGAGCGGGTTGCCGCCGAAGGTGCTGCCGTGGCTGCCTGGCGTCAGCAAGCGAGCGGTGCGCCCCCTGGCCAGGCAGGCACCAATCGGGATGCCATTGCCCAGGCCCTTGGCCAAGGTGAGCACATCTGGCACCGCGCCTTCCTCGGCGAATGCGAACCAGTGGCCGGTACGGCCCAATCCGGTTTGCACCTCGTCGAGCATCATCAGCCAGCCCTGCCGGTCACACAGCGCCCGCACCGCTCGCAGGTACCCAGCCGGTGCCGGGCGCACCCCGCCTTCCCCCTGCACCGGCTCGAGCAGCACCGCCACCACGTCCGCGCCGTGACGCTTGGCAACCGCCTGAAGGGCGCCGAGGTCGCCGAAAGGAACCCGAATAAAATCTTCGTCATAAGCGCTAAACCCCAGCCGCATACCGGGGCCGTCACTGGCCGCCAGCGTGGCCAAGGTGCGGCCATGAAACGCCCCCTCCATCACCACGATGCGCGGCCGTTCGATACCCCGATACCAAGCCGTGAGCCGTGCCAGCTTCAACGCCGTTTCGTTGGCTTCCGCACCGGAATTGTTGAAGAACACCGCATCGAGGCCGCTGAGGGTAGTGAGCTTCGCGGCCAGGCGGTGCTGCCATTCGATGGCGAAGTGGTTCGAGGTATGCAACAGCTTCCCGGCCTGATCGCGAATCGCCTCCACCACGCTGGGGTGGCAATGGCCCACGCTGGTGACGGCCACGCCCCCCAGGGCATCGAGGTAGTGTTTACCGTCGGCATCCCAGAGGCTGGCGCCTTCACCGCGAACGAAGCTTAACGGCAGGGGGTTATAGGTATTCATCAAGTCAACGGCGGTCATGGTTGCGCTCCTTTGCAGTGGGATTCCAGTATCGTTAGCCAGCTCAACTGGATAAACGCTTGTTTCCTTTAATCATTAAGAAGCAGGGCTTGAAAATGGACGTGCTGCTAGCGATGTCGGTGTATGTGCGGGTGGTGGAAGACGGCAGCATGACCGCGGCCGCCCAATCCTGCGGGATGTCCACCACCATGGTGGGCAACCACCTGCGCGCCCTTGAGCGCAGGCTGGGCGTAAGCCTTCTGCAGCGCACCACCCGGCGGCAACGCTTGACCGAGTTCGGCGCCCAGTACTACCAGCGCTGCGTGGAGGTACTGGGCCTGGTCAGCGATGCCGAGCGCCTCGCCGAGGTGGCCCAGGCCGAACCTGCCGGCAGGCTTCGGCTCACCGCCCCGCTGACCTTTGGCGCGGAGCGGCTGGCGCCGGCCCTGGCCGAATACAGCAGGCTCTACCCAAAGGTGATGCTGGATGTGGTGCTCAACAACCAGCGCCTGGATATCCTCGATCACGGCTTCGACCTTGCCATTCGCCTGGGCAACCCAGATCCGGCCAATGGCGTGATCGCCCGGCCGCTAGAGGACTACACCATGACTATCTGCGCGGCGCCCGGCTACCTGTGTCGGCGCGGCGTGCCGCTGTCCCCGCTGGACCTGCAGCGGCACGATTGCCTGGCGTTCGCCTACCCCGCCGGGGACGACTGGCGCTCGGTCGAGAAAGAATGGCGGCTCCAGGGGCCGGAAGGTGAGGTGATAGTGCCAGTCAGCGGCTCGCTGACGATAAACAGCTCCTCGGGGCTGCACCAGGCGGCAAGGGCAGGCATGGGGGTAGTGATGATGCCCGACGCCCTAGTGGAGGAGGACCTTGGCAACGGCAAGCTGGTCGCACTGCTGCAAGGCTACAACTTGCCCCGGCGGCCGATGAACCTGCTGTACGCTGGCGATCGTTATCGGCTGCCGAAAATTCGCAGTTTTGTGGAGTTCGCCCTGGCCAATTGGGCGCGCCGCTAGGATCTGTTTAGGCACCATGCGTTGCATGCGCTGTGCCCCCGGCAGGCTAGCCGGAAGCCAGCCAGGCGGCGTGATAAGCTTCCCAACGCCGACCTCCATGGAAAACCCCGCCATGCTAGACCTCTCCGCCCAGCCCTTGCTGTTGAGCCTGGCCTTGCTGATCGCCGACCTGCTGCTGTGGCAATGGGCGCCCTTCGCCCATCAAGCAGCCCGGGTTGGCGTGCGCCTGGCGCTGTTCCTGGGCTTCAGCGCAGTCATCATGAGCGCAGGGATCAGCCCCCTGCAGGCACCGGCATGGCCGGAGCAAAATATCTGGAACCTGGCCGCCACCGGCCTCGCGATCATCTGGTGGCTATATGGCGCGCGCACCTTGAGCGAAGTGCTCGGGGTGATCCTCACCCGCCGCATCGGCCACAGCGGCCGCCTGCTACGGGATGTGCTGGGGGCGGTAGTGTTCTTGATCGCGGTGGTGGCGGCCGCGGGCTATGTGCTGCAACTGCCGGTGAAGGGCCTGCTCGCGACCTCCGGCGCCGTGGCCATCATTGTCGGCCTGGCCTTGCAAAGCACGCTCAGCGATGTGTTTTCCGGGATCGTGCTCAACACCACCAAGCCCTACCAGGTAGATGACTGGGTGTCGATCGACGGCACTGAGGGCCGAGTGGTGGACATCGACTGGCGTGCCACTCACTTGCTCACCCTCGCCGGCGCCACTGCCGTGGTGCCCAATTCAGTGGCGGCCAAGGCCCGTATCGTCAACTTCAGCCGCCCGGCGGGCCGGCATGGGGTGTCCATTACCATCAGCGTACCTAACCGGGTTCGCCCAGGCCGCGTGCTGGAAGCGCTGGAGCGGGCGTTGCGCGGCACCCATGCCTTGCTCCCCGAACCAGCCCCAAAAGCATTGGTCAAGGAAGCCGGGGAAGACACCACCGAATACACCGCCAGTGGTTTTATCGCCAGCCTGGCCAGCAAAGGTGACGTGCGTAACCAGCTGTTCGACCTCGCTCACCGGCATCTGGAAGCTGCCGGAGCAACAGGCCTGGAGGGCCCGCCCGCCGGTGCCCGCAAACGGGCGCTGCTGGATGAAGTGAAGGTGTTCCGGGCCCTGGCCGCGGCCGAAAAGGATCGCCTCGCCGAGGCGCTGCAGCCACGGGAAGTCGCCGCCGGCCAGGTCATTCTGGAGATCGGCGAGGTCGCGCCTAACCTTTACATCATCGGCACCGGGGTGGTCAGCGCGGCCATCGCCGACGGCGAACGCTTGCTTGAAGCCGGGCGCATGGGCCCGGGCGAAGTCATGGGTGAGCAGAGCGTTCTGGACGATACTCCCTCCCAGGCGCGCTTTACGGCCCTCACCTCCTGCACCCTCTACAGCCTTGAAAAGGCCCTCACTCGTGAGTGTGTCGCTACGCGGGTGGAGGTCGGCAAGGCGCTGCAGAAACTGCAAGCGGTGCGCCGGCAAAGCAGCCAGTCCTTGCTGCTGCAACGGCCGGCGCCGGTGCGCAAGGGCGGGTTCCTGGGTTGGCTGCAACGTCACTGAACGTAGCGCTCGTGAACTCCCGCCAGCGTTTGTGCTTCCAAGACAATGCAGGCCAATGCAAGCAACGCCTGCCCCTGCGGATCCAGGAGACACGCCATGCCGCAAACCTGCGCCTGCCCCCAATGCAAGGCTTTGGCCAAACCATCGTTCAACCGGGACGGCCAGGCGTTTTGTAGCTACGCCTGCGCCGAGCGCCATCCCGACAAACAACCCTGCCCACGCTCGGATTGCCACTGTGAACACGCCGTGCTCGAGGAAGACGAGCGCAAGGCCGGGGCATTACCACCACCCCAGTGCAGCCACGACGCATCCCTCTGACCATCCATCAAGCGCACCCGCGAAACACAGCGTGCCGCTGCGCGGGCAAGCCCTCTGGCGTCTACGCTACAAAGCAGTGAGGCAGAATTATCGTCACGAGGCTAAGCACTATGGGCGCTCTGTGGCACAACGACCCCAGCAAGACCCAGGCGACCGTCGACAGCCCGGCCCCCGCTCAGCCCCCTACCGCTACCCAACCCTATCGCTGGAAGCTGGCCGCCGTGCTGGTCGCCGCCATCACTATCGCCGTGGGGCTCGCGGCCCGCACCGAAATGCAGGAAGCACGCTTGCAGGCCCAGGGGTTGTCTCGCTGGGCCAAAACCCTGACCTTCGAGGCTGCCGAAGGGCCGAGTGACGCCATCGTCTACCCCTCCGCCGGCCCGTTCGATAAACGCCTGGGCTACAGCGACATCGGTACCTTCGTCAGCCGCCTGCTGCAGCGCAACTACGCGGTGCAGCGGCAGGTGCGGTTTTCCCCGGCGCTCACGCGCTATGCTGGCTACGGGCTGTTCATCCCCTATGCGGAAAAGCCACAGGCAGGCTTGTTGATCGACGACTGCACCACTGCCGAGCTGTACCACTTCCGCTATCCGCAGCAGCTTTACCAACGCTTCGACGAGATCCCGCCGCTGGTGGTCAACAGCTTGTTGTTCATCGAAAACCGCCACTTGCTGGACGCCGACCAACCCACGCAAAACCCGGCGGTGGATTGGCCGCGCTTCGCCAAGGCGGCCTGGAGCCAGATCGCCCGCACGTTAGGGCTGCCCGGGCAATCGGCGGGCGGCAGCACCTTGGCGACCCAGTTGGAGAAATACCGCCACTCCCCAGACGGCCTTACCACCTCTGGGGGCGAAAAGCTGCGGCAGATGTTATCCGCCAGCGTGCGGGCCTATCAGGACGGCCCGCAAACCCTACCGGCGCGCCAGCGGATCGTGCGTGATTACCTCAACAGCGTTCCGCTGTCGGCCGTGCCTGGGCATGGCGAGGTGCATGGGCTCGCCGAGGGGCTGCGGGTGTGGTACGGCGCGGACTTCAATCAGGTCAATGCGGCCCTGCGCAGCACCGATCAGTCCGCCAGGGCCCTTGCCGACCAGGGCCTGGCGCTGCGGCAAGTGCTGTCGTTGATGATCGCGCAACGGCGGCCGTCGCATTTTCTCAGCCGCGGCCACGACGAACTCGACCGCCTCACCGATGCCCACGTGCGCGTACTGGCCAGCCAGGGCGTAGTAACCCAGGCACAGGCCAGCGCTGCCCTCGCCAGCCGGTTACGCTGGCGAGACTGGGCCCGCGAGCCCACCTGGGAACCCTACGCCAACGACAAAGGTGTCAGCGTGGCCCGCAGCCGCCTGGCCGGGCTGCTCAATGTGCCCTTGTATGACCTGGACCGCCTTGACCTGGCGGCCACCACCAGCCTGCATGCCCGCTTGCAAGAGCAAGCCACCGCTTACCTCAAGCAACTGGCAGACCCAGCATTCGCTCAAAGCATCGGGGTGATTGGCGAGCGCCTGCTTACGCCGGCCAGCACCCGGGAGGTGAAATACAGCTTTACGTTGTTCGAGAACACCCTGGACGGGGCCCACGTGCGTGTGCAAACCGACAACACGGACCAGCCCTTCGACATCAACGAAGGCAGCAAGCTCGAACTGGGCTCCACCGCTAAGCTGCGGGTGCTGACCAGCTACCTGGAGATCATCAACGAACTGCACGACCGCTACGCTGGGCAGAGCCCCGTCAACCTGCGCAAGGTGCCGGTAGAGCCGCAAGACCACCTTACCCGCTGGGCGCTGGACTACCTGCTGCAAACCCCGGATCACGACCTCAAGGCGATGCTGGACGCCGCACTGGAGCGCAAATATTCGGCCAACCCGGGCGAGCGCTTCTTCACCGGCGGCGGCGTACACACCTTTCATAACTTTCGCCACGAGGACGACAGCCGCAGCCCGACGCTCAAGGAGGCGCTACGGGAGTCGATCAACCTGCCCTTCGTGCGGTTGATGCGCGACCTGGTGCGCTACAGCACCTACCAGGCTCCGAACAACAGCGCCGAGCTGCTCAAGGACGACAGCAACCCGCAGCGCCAGGCGTACCTTGCCCGCTTCGCCGACCGCGAAGGGACCGAGTATCTGCGCAGGTTCTGGCGCAAATACGAAGGCAAGAACACCCAAGACCGCCTCGACACCTTCCTCGACAGCCTGCGCGCCACGCCCGTGCGGCTGGCGGCGGTGCACCGCTACCTGTACCCCAGCGCGGAGCCGGCGGAATTCGCCCGTTTCGTGCGCCAGCGCTGGAGCAAAACGCCGCTCACCGACAAGCGCCTGGAAGAGATGTACCAAAGCTACGGCCCGGGCGCCTATGACCTGCCCGACCAGGGCTATATTGCCCGGGTACATCCGCTGGACTTGTGGCTGCTGGGCTATCTGCTGCAGCACCCGGACGCCGAGTGGTCCGCGGTCGTCGACGCCAGCCGCTTCGAGCGCCAGGAAGTGTACGGCTGGCTGTTCAAGAGCAAGCACAAGAGCGCCCGTGACAGCCGCATTCGCACGATGATCGAGATAGAAGCCTTCCTCGACGTGCACCGCCGCTGGCAGCGGCTAGGGTATCCGTTCGATCACCTGGTGCCTTCCCTGGCGACTGCGCTTGGCAGCTCCGGGGACCGGCCGGCAGCGTTGGCGGAGCTTATGGGAGTGATCCTCAACGACGGCGTGCGCCTGCCGACCGTACGCATCGACAACCTGCTGTTCGCGCAGGGCACCCCTTACGAAACCGCAGTGATCACCCGTACCGATGGCGGCGAGCGGCTGCTGTCCAGCGAGGTCGCCAGCGCCATGCGCGAAGCACTGGCGCAGGTGGTGGATGCCGGCACCGCGCGAAGAGTGGCAGGTAGTTTCACCCAGGCCGATGGCACGCCGTTGGCCATGGGGGGTAAAACCGGTACGGGGGACAATCGTATAGAGAGTTTCGGCAGCGGCGGTCGGCTGCTGGGATCGCGCTCGCTCAACCGTACCGCAACCTTCGTGTTCTACCTGGGCGATCACCACTTCGGCACGCTTACCGCGTTCGTGCCTGGCCGCGCGTCCGCCAACTTCACCTTCACCTCGGCGCTGCCTGTGCAGGTGCTCAAGGGCATGGCCCCCTTCCTTAACGCCTATTTGCAGCAGGCCAAAAACCGCGAGGCGTGCGCGGTCAAGCCCACCGAGGTTGTGGCGACCAACGGCCAGATACATCTATAGACGATTCTTAAGATATATCTTAATCTCGCTCTCACACCCAAGAGAGCACACAAACATGAGACATCACCTTCCCCCCCACGATGGTTTGGAACGAGGCCGCGGGCGTGAACGCGGTGGCCGTGGTGGGCGCGTATTCGCCCCGGGCGACCTCAAGCTTTTGCTGCTGTGGCTGATCGCCGAACAGCCCTGCCATGGCTATGACTTGATCCGCCGCATCGAGTCGATGTTCGACGACGCCTACAGCCCGAGCCCCGGTGTGATCTACCCGACCCTTACGTTCCTTGAAGAGAGCGATCTGATCATCAGCGCCAGCGAAGGTAGTAAAAAGCTTTACAGCGCCACTGAAGCCGGGCGCGCGCTGCTGGCCGAACAAGCCGTCGCACTGGATGGCATCCGCACCCGTATCGACGTCAGCAAGCGGGCGTTACGAGGCCACGACCGGCCCCCGGCTATCCACGAGGCGGTCAACAACCTGCGCCATGCGCTGCAACTTCATCACGGTCGCTGGAGCGAAGCGGAGATCGTCCGCGTGTGCGACCTGCTTAACACCACTGCCCGCGCCATCGCCGATGGCCCCACCCAACAGGACTGAACCATGATCAAAGGACCCGACGCCGCCATTCGCCGTGTGATGCATGAGATCAAGCGCCGCAAGCTCCAGGTGCTGCGCGTAACCGAGCTTACCCCCCGCATGCGCCGCATCACCGTGGGCGGCCCAGAGCTCGCAGGTTTTCTGAGCCTGGGCAGCGACGACCACATCAAGCTGTTGTTCCCACGTAATGCCGAGGAACAAGCCGCACTGGAAACGATGGTGCTGGGCCGCGACAGCGAAGGGCCGAAACCGGCCATGCGCGACTACACGCCGCGGCGTATCGACCTGGAAGCCGGGGAGCTGGACATCGACTTCGTCATCCATGGCGATGGCCCGGCGTCCACTTGGGCGGAGCGCGCCGAGCCCGGCCAAAGCCTATACATCGCCGGCCCGCGCGGCTCGCTGGTCGTCGATGACGTCTTCGACAGTTACGTGCTGATCGGCGACGAAACCGCCCTGCCCGCCATTGGTCGACGGCTCGAAGAACTGCCCGCCAACCGCCAGGTGCTGGCGGTGATCGAGATCGAGGATGCCGCCGAACGCCAGCCACTGCCGGAACGCCCCGGTGTTCAGGTGATCTGGGTGCAGCGGCATGAGCAAGCCTTGGAGGAGGTAGTCGCGGGGCTTACACTGCCCCAGGGCCAGCTCTATGCGTGGGTCGCCACCGAAGCAGCATTGTCGCGGCGGCTGCGGCGGGTGTTGCTCGACCACTTCGGGTTAAGTGAGGACTACATCAAGGCCGCGGGTTATTGGCGGCGGGACGAGGATGTTCCCGGCGAAGGCTGAGGCGGCGGTCGAGTGCCACCAAGGCGAGCGCGCCCAGGCAAAACGCTGCGAACAGGCCCAAAGCGTTGAGCAGGGCGCGGGCAAAGCCCAGCTCGCTTGCGTCAATAAACGGGTACGGCCACACGCCGACGGTCCAGCCGCGCAACAGCGTAAAGGCGTACCAGCCCAAGGGATACAGCGCCCACAAGCCAATGTTGGCCGGGCGCAACCGCCCCTTGGGCACGCACCCCCACCAAAACGCCGAGAACGCCAGCGGCATGAGATTGTGCAGCACTTCATTGGCCAGCCATTGGGCGCCGTGCGGATCCCAGTACTGGCGCAACAGCAGGTTATAGGCGATGCCCACCAGCACAATGCTCACCCAGGCGCAGCCCGCCACCGAGGGCGAGCGCAACCGGTGCCCGAGCCAGGTGTCGTGGGGCCACGCCTGAGCCGTCAGCACACTGGCCGCCAATGTATTACTCAATACTGTGAAGTAACTGAAAAAGTCAATTACCCCTCCCACCAGGCTGGCGCCCAGCGCCCAGCGAACTTGCAGCATCAGATAAAGCTGCAAGGCTAAGGCGGCCCAGGCGACCACAGCTAACGCGCGCACTGCACCCTGCCTGCCCATCACGGCGTGCCGGCCATTGTTACGGTATGCACAAAACTGTGTCTTTGCAGCGGCGCTTTGCCGCAGTCGCGGATCTCTATATCCTCCCCGCGCCCTTTGCTGAACCCGTTCAGCCCGTCAGTAGAAACCATTAGAAAGCCTGCCTCGAATGCCTACGAAAACTGCCTGCGGTCACTGCGCTCCCCTGCTCTGCATAGCGCCGGCCCGGGTGAGCCAGGCCTGCGCGCTCGTCGCCCATGCCGGTGCGGAGCAGCGTTCGACGCCAGCCCGCCACGGACGTTCGTTGCCGGTAATGGCTGGCGTAGCCCGAACGTTCAATACCTCGTCACCTGGCCCGCGTATTCAAGGGAGGCGTCACGCCCCCGGCGGGCCGAGGGTGCTGGCGTCGTTTTAACGAAATTTAGCGAACTAATCGACGAAAACTCCGCCTACAAGCCTGTAGGAAATTTCTCGATACATTTTCAACACACTGGAGATTTCTAAGTATGAGCACTGACGGTGCCAACAGCAGACGGCGCATCCTGCCCACCCTGCTCGGCCTGCTGTTCCTGCTGATGGGGCTAGCCTTGGTGGCTGGCGGCATCAAGCTGGCCGCCATCCATGGGTCCTTGTATTACCTCATCGCCGGTATCGGCATCGCCCTGACCGGTGTATTGCTGATCGCGCACAAGCGCGCCGCGCTTAGCCTCTACGCCTTGGTGCTGTTCGCCAGCACGCTGTGGGCGCTGTGGGAAGTGGGCCTGGACTGGTGGCAACTGGTGCCGCGCCTGGCATTGTGGTTCGCCTTGGGCATCGTATTGTTGCTGCCGTGGTTCCGCCTGCCGCTGACTCGCGGCTTGCGCTATCCGCTGGGCACCAATGGCCTGGCCTTCGCCGTCGTGCTCGCCGGCCTGGCAGCACTGGCCAGCCAGTTCACCAACCCTGGTGAGATCAAGGGTGAGCTAGGCCGGGAGACCGCGGGCACCGCCAGCGCCGCGCCCGCCATGGCGGATGGCGACTGGGGCTCCTATGGCCGCAGCGCCTTCGGCGATCGCTATTCGCCACTGAACCAGATCAACGTGCAGAACGTGTCTAAGCTGGAGCCAGCCTGGACCTACCGCACCGGCGACATCCCGGGCCCTAACGACCCGGGCGAAACCACTGCCGAAAACACGCCGCTGAAAGTCAATGGCATGGTGTATGTGTGCACCCCGCACAGCCAGGTGATTGCCCTCGACCCCGACAGCGGCAAGGAAATCTGGCGCTTCGACCCGAAGATCAGCACCCAGGGTGCCAAGAACTTCACCGGCTGGGCGCACATGACCTGCCGTGGCGTGGCTTACCACGACGACGCGGCCTATGCCGCGGACGTTGCCCAGGCTAGCCCCGCCACCGCGACCGCATGCCCCAAGCGCATCTTCGTGCCCACTGCGGACACCCGCCTGATCGCACTGAACGCCGACACCGGCAAGGTCTGTGAAGATTTCGGCAACAAGGGCGCCATCGACCTGACAGCCAACATCGGCGCGTTCAACCCCGGTGGCTACTACTCCACCTCGCCACCCGCCGTCACCAAAGATCTCGTGGTGATCGGCGGCCATGTCACCGACAACGTGTCTACCGACGAGCCTTCGGGCGTGGTTCGCGCGTTCGACGTGCATGACGGCCATCTGGTATGGAACTGGGACAGCGGCAACCCCGACAAGACCACCCCGATCGGCCCGGGCGAGCACTACACCCGTAACTCGCCGAACATGTGGTCGCTGATGTCGGTGGACGAAAAACTCGGCATGCTCTACCTGCCCATGGGCAACCAGATGCCCGACCAGTGGGGCGGCAACCGTACGCCCGAGAGCGAGAAATTCAGCGCCGGCGTTACCGCGCTGGACATCGCCACCGGCCAAGTGCGCTGGACCTTCCAGTTCACCCATCACGACCTGTGGGACATGGACGTAGGCGGCCAACCAAGCCTGATCGACATCAAGACCGCCGACGGCATGAAGCCCGCCGTGATGGCCTCGACCAAGCAGGGCAGCATCTACGTGCTGGACCGCAGCAATGGCCAGCCGATCGTACCTGTGAACGAAACTCCAGTTCCGCAAGGCGCGGTGGAAGGCGATCACACCTCGCCAACGCAGCCAATGTCTGAGCTGAACTTCATGCCGCCGGCTCTGCAAGAGAAGGACATGTGGGGCGTTACGCCCTTCGACCAGATGCTCTGCCGTACAGACTTCCGCTCCCTGCGCTATGACGGCATCTACACCCCGCCTTCACTGCAAGGTTCGATCGTGTACCCGGGCAACTTTGGCGTGTTCGACTGGGGCGGCATCTCGGTGGATCCGGTTCGCCAGATTGCGTTCGTCAACCCAGACTACATGGCGTTCAAATCTCGCCTGGTCCCCAGCGCTGGCGTGGCCGGCGGCCCGGCGCGCAAGAGCGAAACCGAAGGCGTGCAGCCCAACAAAGGCGCGCCTTATGGCGTGATCCTCGAAGCGCTGCTGTCGCCCATGGGCTTGCCTTGTCAGGCTCCGGCCTGGGGTTACGTGGCTGCGGTGGACCTGACCACTCACAAGGTGATCTGGAAGCACAAGAACGGCACCGTACGGGACAGCTCGCCGGTTCCGCTGCCCCTGACCATGGGCGTGCCAAGCCTGGGCGGCACCTTCGTGACCGGCGGCGGCCTCGGCTTCCTCAGCGGCACGCTGGACCAATACCTGCGTGCCTATGACGTGAACAACGGCAAGCAGCTGTGGGAAGCCCGCCTACCCGCTGGCGCACAGACCACGCCGATGACCTACACCGGCAAGGATGGCCGCCAGTACGTACTGGTCGTCGCTGGCGGCCATGGCTCGCTGGGGACCAAGCAAGGGGATTACGTGATGGCGTTTGCTCTGCCTAAGTAAGCTCGTTTAGCTGCAAAATGACGGCGCCCCATGGGGCGCCGTTTTTGTGAAGGGGGGAAACCTGCATCTTCGCAAGCGTGGGGCCCGGCCTGCGTCAGTTATCCATGCGCGCAAGCACTGCGACCACCGGCCAACGAGCAACGGATCGACACAACTGGCTGCCCGCAGGCCAGTCACGCGCAATCCTTCGCACCTTATCCATTGAAACCCATCGCCCTCCCCCCCATCTAACCGTTCATAGCCATTTTTGCAGGTGCCTCATGAGCGACCAGGATTCCATCTCGGACCACCCAAACGCTTCTAACGAGCCTTCCGCCGAGCCAAGCCAGCAGGAACAGGTGGAGCACTCCACCACCTCCAGCACCGAGTTGGTTCTGCCTGGGCAGCACCTGCCAGACAAGGTGTACGTGATTCCCATCCACAACCGGCCGTTCTTCCCGGCCCAAGTGTTGCCGGTGATCGTCAATGAAGAGCCCTGGGCCGAGACACTCGACCTGGTGGCGAAGACCCCGCATCACTCGCTGGCGTTGTTCTACATGGAAACGCCTGCTGAAGATCCACGCCATCTGGACACCTCCACCCTGCCGCTGTACGGCACTCTGGTGAAGATTCACCACGCCAGCCGCGAGGACGGCAAATTGCAGTTCGTTGCCCAGGGCCTGTCGCGGGTGCGCATCCGTACCTGGCTCAAGCACCATCGCCCGCCGTACCTGGTGGAAGTCGAATACCCGCTGCAACCGTCCGAACCGACGGACGAAATCAAGGCCTACGGCATGGCGCTGATCAACGCCATCAAAGAGCTGCTGCCGCTTAACCCGCTGTACAGCGAAGAACTGAAGAACTACCTCAACCGCTTTAGCCCCAACGACCCGTCGCCGTTGACGGACTTCGCCGCGGCGCTGACCTCTGCGACCGGCGCCGAGTTGCAACAGGTGCTGGACTGCGTGCCCATGCTGCGACGCATGGAGCGCGTGCTGCCGATGCTGCGCAAGGAAGTGGAGGTCGCCCGGCTGCAGAAAGAAATCTCAGCCGAGGTCAACCGCCAGATCGGCGAGCATCAACGGCAGTTTTTCCTCAAGGAACAACTCAAGGTCATCCAACAGGAACTGGGCCTGACCAAAGACGACCGCAGCGCCGACCTGGAGCAGTTCGAGCAGCGCCTGGAAGGCAAGACCCTTCCAGCTCCCGCGCGCAAGCGTATTGACGAAGAGATGGGCAAACTGGCGATCCTCGAAACCGGCTCGCCGGAATATGCCGTCACCCGCAATTACCTGGACTGGGCCACCTCCCTGCCGTGGGGCGTTTACGGCAAGGACCGGCTCGAGCTCAAGCACGCCCGCAAGGTACTCGATGCCCACCATGCCGGCCTGGGTGACATCAAGAACCGCATCCTGGAGTTCCTCGCCGTCGGTGCCTACAAAGGCGAAATCAGCGGGTCGATCGTGCTGCTGGTGGGCCCGCCCGGCGTGGGTAAAACCAGCATCGGCAAGTCGATCGCCGAGTCCCTCGGCCGGCCGTTCTACCGCTTCAGCGTGGGCGGCATGCGTGACGAAGCGGAGATCAAGGGCCATCGCCGCACGTACATCGGCGCCCAGCCCGGCAAGCTGGTGCAGGCGCTCAAGGATGTAGAGGTGATGAACCCGGTGATCATGCTCGACGAGATCGACAAGATGGGCCAGAGCTACCAAGGCGACCCCGCCTCGGCGCTGCTCGAAACCCTCGATCCGGAGCAAAACGTCGATTTCCTCGACCACTACCTGGACCTGCGCCTGGACCTGTCCAAGGTGCTGTTCGTTTGCACCGCCAACACCTTGGATTCGATACCCGGGCCGCTGCTGGACCGCATGGAGGTCATTCGTCTCTCTGGCTACATCACCGAGGAAAAGGTAGCCATTGCCCGGAAGCACCTGTGGCCTAAGCAACTGGAAAAAGCCGGCGTGTCCAAGGCCAGCCTGAGCATCAGCGACAGCGCCCTCCGCATGGTTATCGAGGGCTACGCCCGCGAGTCCGGGGTGCGCCAGCTTGAGAAACAACTGGGCAAGGTGGTGCGCAAGTCCGTGGTCAAGCTGCTGGACGACCCGGCGGCCATCATCAAGGTCGGGCCCAAGGAGTTGGAAGCCTACCTGGGCATGCCGGTATTCCGCAGCGAGCAGTTGCTCAGCGGCATAGGCGTGATCACCGGCCTTGCCTGGACGAGCATGGGCGGCGCGACGCTGCCGATCGAAGCCACGCGCATCCATAGCCTGACCCGGGGTTTCAAACTCACGGGGCAATTGGGCGACGTGATGAAAGAGTCCGCGGAAATCGCCTACAGCTACGTGAGCTCCAACCTCAAGCAGTTTGGCGGCGAGCCTACCTTCTTCAACGAGGCCTTCGTGCACCTGCACGTACCGGAAGGGGCCACGCCGAAGGACGGCCCGAGTGCGGGCGTCACCATGGCCAGTGCGCTGTTGTCGCTGGCGCGCAATCAGCCGCCGAAGAAAGGCGTTGCCATGACCGGCGAACTGACCCTCACGGGCCATGTACTGCCCATCGGCGGTGTGCGCGAGAAAGTGATCGCCGCCCGGCGGCAGAAGCTCACCGAGCTGATCCTGCCCGAGGCCAACCGCGGTAACTTCCAGGAGCTACCGGACTACCTCAAGGAAGGCCTGACCGTGCACTTCGCAAAACGCTTTGCCGACGTCGCCAAGGTACTGTTCTAGCCATCCCGGCTGACTGGGCCGCCCGCCTGCGCTAAGCTGGCGGGCATCGCCTTAGCCTGGATGCCCGCCGATGCCCCTGGTTCGCCCCCTCGCCCTCGCCTGCTTCGCTTTGCTGGCCGCTTGCGCCAGCCACACGCCGGATGCGTCCATTGCGTTCAACCTCAGCAAGCAGCAGCAATGCCCCATCGTCATGGCTAACAGCCAGTTGCTAATCCTCACCTTGCCCAGCAATCCCACCACCGGTTACCGCTGGTTGATCCAGAACCCTGCGCAAAGCGTGCTGCGCAGCCTGGGCCCTGAGGTGTACACCAATGCCGAAGACGCCGGCATCGTCGGCGCAGCGGGCCAATCGGTATGGCGTTATCGCGCGCAGGGCCCTGGCGAAGGCCGCCTGTTGATGGTCCTGCAACAGCCTTGGGCGCCGGAGGTCAAGCCGGTGCAAACCTTCGATTGCAAAATCACAGTCAGGTGAATTGCCAGCTGTAAACTCCAAGGCAGAAGGCGAAGCGGGTGGCTGACCATGCGCCCCGCTTGCTGCCGGCCGCTTGCCCCTCGTAAAATCCCGCCCTTTCCCGCCACGCCCGCAGATCACTTCCGTGCCCGACCTTCCTGACCGTCTGTTTGCCCAGCCCCTGGCCCAAGTGCCCGATTTTGTATTCAACGAGGACGTGGTGCGGGTGTTCCCGGACATGATCAAGCGCTCGGTCCCCGGCTATCCGGCGATTGTCGAGAACCTCGGCGTGCTGGCCGCACGCTTTGCCCAGCCCAACACTTATCTCTACGACCTCGGCGCTTCCCTGGGCGCGGTAACCCAAGCCTTGCGCCGCCATGTGCGCCGTGAGGGTTGCCAGGTGGTGGCTGTAGACAATTCGCCGGCGATGGTCCAGCGCTGCCGCGAATACCTTCAAGGGCAGGATTCGATGTTCCAGGAGCTGTTGCCGGTGCAGGTGCTGGAGGCAGATATCCTCGCCTTTGACTTCCAACCCGCCTCCGTGGTGGCCTTGAACTTCACCCTGCAATTCATCGCGCCTGAACAACGCCTGGCGCTGCTTTCGCGTATCCGGCAGGCGCTGGTACCCGGCGGCGCGCTGTTGCTTTCCGAGAAGCTGCGCTTCGAGGATGGCCAGGCCCACACCCTGCTCACCGAGCTGCATGTGGATTTCAAGCGGGCCAACGGCTACAGCGAACTGGAAATCGCCCAGAAGCGCAGCGCCATCGAGCACGTGATGAAGCCCGATAGCTTCGAGGATCATCGTGACCGCCTGTTGGCGGCGGGCTTCAGCAAAGTGGTGCCGTGGTTTCAGTGCCTGAACTTCGCCTCGATGATCGCCTTGCCATGATCGACTTGACCCCTCTGGTTCGCCGCCTCGCCGGCTCACCCTTGGCGCAGTGGGCGAACGGCCTGCAAGCCGACCTGAACAGCCGCCTGGAGAAGGGGCACGGTGATCTCGAGCGCTGGCAAGCGGCCCTCAAGGCGTTGCCGGAGTTGACTGCCAGCATCGTCGACCTGAGCGAAAGCGTAACCCTCGGCGGTGCCTGTGATGACAGCAGCCGGCAACGCCTGCATGAAGCGTTGATGGGCCTCAGCCCCTGGCGCAAGGGGCCCTTCGACCTCTTCGGCGTGCACGTGAACACCGAATGGCGTTCAGACTGGAAATGGGCCCGGGTCGCTCCACATCTCCACCTGCGCGGCAAGCGGGTGCTGGATGTGGGCTGCGGCAACGGTTATTACCAATGGCGGATGCTCGGTGCTGGAGCCGAGAGCGTGATTGGCATCGACCCGAACTGGCTGTTCTTCTGCCAGTTCCAGGCGCTGCGGCAGTACCTGCCAGACCTTCCAGCCTGGCACCTGCCCTTGGCCCTGGAAGACCTGCCCGCGAACCTGCAAGGTTTCGACACGGTGTTTTCCATGGGCGTGCTGTACCACCGCCGCTCGCCCATCGACCATCTGTTCGCCCTCAAGGACTGTCTCGTCAAAGGCGGTGAATTGGTGCTGGAGACCTTGGTAATACGAGGCGACGAGCAGCAGGTGCTAGTGCCCGACGACCGCTACGCGCAAATGCGTAACGTGTGGTTCCTGCCCTCGGTGGCCGCCTTGGAACTGTGGGTACGGCGCGCGGGCTTTACCGACGTGAAGTGCGTGGACGTCAGCTACACCACGCCCGATGAGCAGCGCAGCACCGAGTGGATGCGCTACCAGTCGTTGGAGCACTTCCTCGACCCCGAGGACCACAGCAAAACGGTGGAAGGCCTGCCGGCGCCCATGCGTGCGGTGATCACGGCGCGCAAGTAGCGCAAAGCCGGTGTGATTGGGGGCGGGCGCTGTGCGACGAAGGCCGGCGGATCAAGGTAAGCTTGGGCAGTGTCGTACTGTTTGATCGCCAGCGATGCTGGCCCTAGAGGAGGTCCAACCTATGAGCAACCGCCAGGCCGAAATCGCCGCCGCCCTGAATGTCGTCCCCGCCTTTGCCGATGAAAGCGCTTTAAAGGCCGAGGTAGACCGGCGCAAAGCCTTTATCAAGCAGACGCTGCGCAACGCCGGGCTCAAGGTACTGGTGCTGGGCATCAGCGGTGGTGTGGACTCGAGCACCGCTGGCCGCCTGGCGCAGCTGGCTATCGAAGAACTGCGTAGCGAAACCGCCGACGCCGGCTATCGCTTTATCGCCGTGCGCCTGCCCTATGGGACCCAACACGACGAAGCCGATGCGGCCTTGGCAATGAAGTTCGTGAGGGCCGACGAGGAAGTGACCGTCAATATCGCGGGCGCGGTCCAGGGGCTTGATAACCAGATGGATGACTTGACCATCACTAAGCACCTGACCCAAGCGCGCCGGGATTTCGTGCGGGGAAATACCAAGGCGCGGATGCGCATGGTCGCCCAATACGCCATTGCCAATGCCAACGACGGGCTGGTGATAGGCACCGACCACGCCGCCGAAGCGGTGATGGGGTTCTTCACCAAGTTCGGCGACGGCGCGTGTGACCTTACCCCCCTCGAAGGCTTGGTCAAAGGCCAGGTACGCGCCATTGCCCAGTACTTAGGTGCCGAACAGCAGCTGTTCCTGAAAGTGCCTACCGCGGACCTCGAAGAGTTGACCCCTGGCAAGCCGGACGAGGACGCCCACGGGGTCACCTACAAGGAAATCGACGCCTTCCTGCACGGTCAGCCGGTCAGCCAGGAAGCCTACGACACCATCGTTCGCACTTACGACAAGACCGCCCACAAACGCCGGCAGCCTTACGCCCCCGAATAAGCCGGCCAGGCTCCGGGAGCCCTGAGCGTCAACCGCGGGCGCGGTCCGCGGCGGCGATGATCAGGGCTTTCATCTCCGCCACCGCGGCCGGAAAGCCAACGAACAGTGCATGCGCTACCAGTGCATGGCCAATGTTCAGCTCGTTGATGCCGCAGATCGCGGCGATCGGCTCGACGTTGTGGTAGTGCAAGCCGTGGCCCGCATTGACGATCAACCCAAGGTGACGGCCCTGAGCGACGCCATCGGCAATACGTTGCAGTTCGGCGGCGGCCTCTTCCGGGGTGTGAGCGTCGGCATAGCGCCCCGTATGCAGTTCGATAGCCGGCGCGCCGACTCGCGCCGAGGCTTCGATCTGGGCCGGGTCGGCGTCGATGAACAGCGACACCTCGCTACCCACGGCACTCAGCCGCTCTACCGCGGCACGGATGCGCGCTTCCTGGCCAGCGACATCCAGCCCGCCCTCAGTGGTCAGTTCCTGTCGGGTTTCCGGTACCAGGCAAACGTGCGCCGGGCGGAGCTGCTCGGCGAACGCGAGCATCGCTTCGGTAACGCCCATTTCAAAGTTCATGCGGGTTTGCAGCACATCCTTGAGCAGGAGCACGTCCCGCTCCTGAATATGCCGGCGGTCTTCACGCAGGTGCACGGTGATGCCGTCCGCGCCCGCCTGCTCCGCGTCCAAGGCAGCCTTTACTGGGTCCGGGTAACGGGTGCCACGCGCCTGGCGCAAGGTGGCAACGTGATCGATGTTAACGCCCAGTAGGATGCGGTTGCTGGTGGTCACGGGAACTCTCCTGGCAATAGGTCGGCACAGGATACGTGGCTCGTAGGGGGCTGGGTAGGGTGGTGTAGGAGGACGCATTGCCGACACTGACAGGAGTGTCGGAGCTGGTGCCAGCCAGCGAACCTCTGCCTTACGGCTTGCGGAAAAGCTCGCGGCTCATTAAGGGCTTGCCACCCAGGTGCACGGCCAGGGCTTGGCGCATCAACCGCTTGGCGGCGAGCAGCGCGCCAGCCGCAGCCCAATCCGCCGCAGCCATGGCCAATAGGTCGGCGCCGTTGAACAGGCCGGGGGCAAAGCTGACTACCCGTTCCAGCCCTTCTTCGGCACGCAGCCGATAGAGGCCGTCGTTGACCACCGGGTTGCCCCTGCTGTCTTGATCCAGGGCGAAGGCGTAGCCGAGCTCATCGAGCAGGCACCATTCGAAGGCCCGCAACAGAGGCTCCAGCGGGCGGCCAAGGGCGAGCGCTTCCAGGGTCAGGCTGTAATGCTCGTAAAGGCCAGGGTGGGCGTCTTCCAGCGGCAGCAAGCGCACCAACAGTTCGTTCAGGTAAAGCCCGCTGAACAGTGCCTCGCCTACCAACCAAGGGCTGGCGCCGGCGCTTTCCAGGCGGCCCACGCTGCGCAGTTCGCCCTTGCCGCGAAACTCCACAGCCAGCGGCACGAACGGCCTTGCCAGGCTACCGGCCTTGCCCCGCGCGCCGCGTAATACGCCACGCACCCGGCCAGCGGGTGTGAAGAAATCCACCAGTGCACTGGTTTCTCGATACGGGCGGGAATGCAGCACATAGGCAGGCTGCTGGGGTTGCGCGCCGCTCATTCGCGGCACAGGGTCGCGGTAAAGGCGAGCCCGAGGGCGCCTGGCCAGGCGCCGCGCGGGTGGGGATCAGGCGTCACCGTAACCAAGCGAGCGTAGCGCTCGTTCGTCATCGGACCAGCCGCCTTTTACCTTGACCCAGAGGTTAAGCATGACCTTGGCGTCGAACATCTGCTCCATGTCCTTGCGCGCTTCCATGCCGATGCGCTTGATGCGCTCGCCCTTGTCGCCAATGATGATTTTCTTCTGCCCGTCGCGCTCCACGAGGATCAACGCATGGATATGCAGGGTCGCACCCTGCTGCTTGAACTCCTCGATCTCCACGGTGATTTGGTACGGCAGCTCGGCACCGAGCTGGCGCATGATCTTTTCCCGAACGAGCTCGGCCGCCAGGAAGCGGCTGCTACGGTCGGTGATCTGGTCTTCCGGGAAGAAGTGCTCGTTCTCGGGCAGGTAATTGCCGATCAGTGCTTCGAGGGTTTCGAGGTTATGGCCCTGCTGAGCGGAAATCGGCACCACTTCGGCCTTGGGCAATTGCTGCTGCAGCCACTCCAGGTGAGTCAGCAGCGCGGCCTTGTCTTCGAGGCGGTCCGTCTTGTTGATGGCCAGGATCACCGGCCCTTCCACATACTGCACGCGCTCGAGCACCAGTTGGTCTTCGTCGGTCCAGCGGGTGCGGTCGACCACGAAGATCACCACGTCGACGTCCTTGAGCGCAGCCGAGGCGGTCCGGTTCATATAGCGGTTCAAGGCCTTGTCGTTTGCCTTGTGCATGCCAGGGGTGTCGACGTAGATGGCCTGAACATCACCTTCGGTCTTGATCCCGAGCATGGTGTGGCGGGTCGTCTGTGGCTTGCGCGAGGTGATCGCCAGCTTCTGCCCGAGGATGTGGTTGATCAGCGTCGACTTGCCGACGTTGGGCCGGCCAACGATGGCCACATAGCCGCAACGGGTTGCCGGGGTGGTCGCCGAGGTAGTCACCGAGGTATCAGTCATTGCCATTCTCCACGCCGAGGGCGATCAAGGCGGCGGCGGCGGCAACTTGCTCGGCGATGCGCCGGCTTACGCCCTGCCCTCGGCTTTTTTCATTGAGCAAAGCCACTTCGCATTCGACGAAGAAGGTGCGGCAATGCGGTTCACCCTGAATATCGACCACCTCGTAACGCGGCAATTCACAGGCACGGGACTGCAGAAACTCCTGCAGGCGGGTTTTGGGGTCCTTGTTGGTATCAACCAGCGTGAGGCTGTCGAACTCGCCGGCCAGCCACGCCAGCACGCGCTCGCGCGCGGTGTCCATATCGGCGTCCAGATAGATCGCGCCGATCAGGGCCTCCAGGGCATCGGCGAGGATGGACTCACGCCGGAAGCCACCGCTCTTGAGTTCGCCGGACCCCAACCGCAGGTATTCGCCCAGGTCGAAGCCGCGGGCCAGCAGCGCCAGTGTTTCACCTTTCACCAAGCGGGCGCGCAGGCGCGACAGCTGGCCTTCGCGGGCCTGGGGGAAGCGCTCGTACAGTGCCTCGCCGGCCACGAAGTTGAGGATGGCATCGCCAAGGAATTCCAGCCGCTCATTGTTGCGGCCAGCGAAACTGCGGTGCGTCAGCGCAAGCAGCATCAGTTCCTTGTTTTTGAAGTTGTAGCCGAGCTGACGCTCAAGGCGGTTCAGAGGTGACTGGCTCACTGGAAACGCACGCTGGTTTGATGATCGAAGCTCACCACCAGGTCGATATTGCCTAGCAGGTGTTCACGCCTTTCGTAGGCCAGGCGAGCGACCATGCCGCCTTGTTGTTCGGTGATTTTCAACGCGTTTTTCAAATCCAGATCCCGGATGTTGTTGATCTGCATACTGCGGCTGACGTAAGCGAAATAATCGTCGGCGTCTTCGACCTTGGTGGCAGTGTCGGTAGCGGCCTTATCCATGGCTTTGTTCAATGCCCAGAAATCCATGTAATGGGGGGCGAGCCGTAAGCCGGCGAGGGCCAGCAGGCCGACTGCGACCAGCAGCAACAGGCCGCCAATCAAGGACGCCCCTCGCTGGGACCGTATTGCATTCATGCTAGACCCTCGCGGATAAAACCCAAGGGCGCCCGTGGCAGCGCCCGGAAAAAGGGGTTACTTGATCAGCCCTACCCGATCAAGGGTCGGCATGTGCCGCATTTTCGGCTCCGGCCAGCTCATCCATACGGCGAACGCCTTGCCGACGATATTGCGGTCAGGAACCATCCCCAACAGGTCTTTGGGGATACGGGCATCGTCCCAGTAACGGCTGTCGTTGGAGTTGTCGCGGTTGTCACCCATCATGAAGTAGTGCCCGTCGGGCACCGTCCACTGGCCGCCTGGCAGCATGCGGTAGGCTGCCATCTGCTGGTGGATCAAGTGTTCGGCTTCACCGATGTGCTCCTTGTAGACGCCTACTTCGCCCAGGTGCGGATCGAAGGTAGTACCTACCATCTGCTCGTCCACCAGCACGCCATTGACGTACAGGTGCTTGTCGGAGGTATAGCGGATGTTGTCGCCCGGCACGCCGATGACTCGCTTGATGTAGTTGACCGACGGGTCGCTGGGGTAACGGAAGACCATGACGTCGCCGCGCTGCGGGTCGCCTATTTCGATCACCTTGGTATCCAGCACCGGCAAGCGAATACCGTAGGAGAATTTATTCACCAGAATGAAATCGCCTACCTCCAGGGTTGGCTTCATCGAACCGGAAGGGATCTGGAACGGTTCCACCAGGAACGAGCGCAGCACCAGTACGATGAACAGCACCGGGAAGAAGGACTTGCCGTACTCGACCAGCAATGGCTCCTTGTTCAGTTTGTCCACCACGGCGGGCTCGGGCTGAGCCACGCTGCCCTGGTAGTTCGCAATGGCGTTGCGGCGCCGCGGGGCGAAGTACACAAGGTCAATCAGACCCAGCAAGCCGCACACGGCAACGAGGATAACCAACAACAGCGGGAAGTTAAGAGACATAGGACCTGATCATTCCAACCTGAGCACGGCAAGGAAGGCTTCTTGTGGAATTTCCACGTTGCCGACCTGTTTCATACGTTTTTTACCAGCCTTCTGCTTCTCCAGCAGCTTGCGCTTACGGCTCACGTCGCCGCCGTAGCACTTGGCCAGAACGTTCTTGCGCAACGCCTTGACGGTTGTCCGCGCGATGATCTGGCCACCAATGGCGGCCTGGATCGCAACGTCGAACATCTGCCGGGGGATGAGTTCTTTCATCTTCTCGGTCAGCGCACGGCCTTTGTAGTGGGCGTTATCGCGGTGCACGATCAAGGCCAGGGCATCCACCTTGTCGCCGTTGATCAGCACGTCCAGCTTCACCAGGTTCGCCGACTGATAACGGTCGAAGTGGTAGTCGAGCGAGGCATAGCCCCGGCTGGTCGACTTCAAGCGGTCGAAGAAATCCAGCACCACTTCGTTCATCGGCAAGTCGTAGCGCACCTGCACCTGGCTACCCAGGAACTGCATGTCGCGCTGAACACCGCGTTTTTCGATGCACAGGGTGATGACGTTCCCCAGGTGCTCCTGAGGCACAAGAATGGTCGCGTCGACGATCGGTTCGCGGAAGTCCTCTACCGAGGATACGTCGGGAAGCTTGGATGGGTTGTCGACGTAGATCGTCTCACCGTTCTTCATCTTCACTTCGTAGATCACGCTCGGCGCGGTGGTGATCAGGTCCAGGTCGTATTCGCGCTCCAGGCGCTCCTGGATGATCTCCATGTGCAGCATGCCGAGGAACCCGCAACGGAAACCGAAGCCCAGGGCGTCGGAACTCTCCGGCTGGTATTGCAGCGAAGAGTCGTTGAGGGTCAGCTTTTGCAGCGCTTCGCGGAAGTCTTCGAAATCGTCCGAGCTGGTCGGGAACAGGCCGGCGTAGACCTGCGGCTGGATGCGCTTGAAGCCTGGTAGCACTTCCACATCCGGCGTGGTGGACAGCGTCAGGGTGTCGCCCACTGGCGCGCCGTGGATGTCCTTGATGCTGCCGATGATGAAGCCCACTTCCCCGGCTTTCAGGTCCGCGGTGGGCGTGTGCTTGGGCGTGAACACCCCTACGCTGTCCACCAGGTGGGTCTTGCCGGTGGACTTGACGAGGATCTTGTCACCCTTCTTCACCCGGCCATGGCGCACGCGCACCAGCGAGACCACGCCCAGGTAGTTGTCGAACCAGGAGTCGATGATCAGCGCCTGCAAGGGAGCGTCGATATTGCCTTCCGGCGCGGGAATGGTCTGCACCAGGCGCTCGAGCACCTCGTCCACGCCCATGCCGCTCTTGGCGCTGCACGCCACGGCATCGGTGGCGTCGATGCCGATGATCTTCTCGATCTCTTCCTTCACCCGGTCCGGGTCCGCCTGGGGCAGGTCCATCTTGTTGAGCACCGGCATGACTTCCAGGCCCTGCTCGATGGCGGTGTAGCAGTTGGCGACCGATTGCGCCTCCACCCCTTGGCCGGCGTCGACTACCAGCAAGGCGCCTTCGCATGCGGCCAGCGAACGGCTGACTTCATAGGTGAAGTCCACGTGGCCGGGGGTGTCGATGAAGTTCAGCTGGTACGTCTGGCCGTCTTTGGCCTTGTAATGGAGGGTAACGCTATGCGCCTTGATGGTGATCCCGCGCTCACGCTCCAGGTCCATCGAATCGAGCACCTGGGCTTCCATCTCACGGTCGGCCAAGCCACCGCACATCTGGATGAACCGATCGGCCAGGGTCGACTTGCCATGGTCGATGTGGGCGATGATGGAGAAATTGCGGATATGACTCAAATCACTCACGGATCAACACTCAAGAAGGCCTTGGGCCGGGCGCCCGACAAAAAATAGCCGGGCATTGTACCTGATGCCGCGCTCCTTGTGGGAGGGCCCTGCGTCGCCCATTGCGTCAGGTCAACCAGGGTTGGAGGGCGACCATGAAAAAAGGCGATCCGAGGATCGCCTTTTCCAGGGTGGCCGCGTTTACTCGGCCAGTTTGAAGGTAATGAAGCTGGCGCGACCTTGACGCAGCACGCGCATGGACACCGAACGGTTCTTCGGCAAGCCCTTGGCCACGTCGGTGAACTGCTTGGCAGAGGTGATCGCCTGGTTGTTCAGGTGAGTGATCACATCGCCTGGCTGCAGGCCGATCATTGCTGCCGGGCCGTCCTGCACGTCCTTGATCAGCACGCCGCCCTTGAGGTCCGCGGCTTTCTTCTGCTCGTCGGTGAGGTCGGCCACGGCTACGCCCAGGCGGTTGCTGGCGCGCTCTGGCTGGCCATCGGCGCCGGTGGCTGCGTCGGCATCGTCGTCTTCTGGCAGCGCGCCCACGGTCAGGTCGAGGTTTTGCCGCTTGCCGTCACGAATGATTTCCAAAGAAGCCTTGGCACCCGCCTTGAGGCCACCGACCAAGTGCGGCAGGTCGGCAGACATGACGATCGGCTGGCCGTTCATGCTCAGGATCACGTCCCCCACCTGTAGCCCACCCTTGGCGGCCGGGCCGTCCTGCATGACCTGCGCAACCAGTGCGCCGGCAGGTTTTTCCAGGCCGAAGGATTCAGCCAGGTCCTTGTTCACTTCCTGAATCACCACGCCCAGCCAACCACGGCTTACCTTGCCGTCTTTCTTCAATTGGTTGGACACGTCCAGGGCCACGTCGATCGGGATAGCGAACGAGAGGCCCATGAAGCCACCGGAGCGGGTGAAGATCTGCGAGTTGATACCCACCACCTCGCCGTCCATGTTGAACAACGGGCCACCGGAGTTACCGGGGTTGATCGCCACGTCGGTCTGGATAAACGGCACGTAGGAATCGTTCGGGAGTGTACGGCCCTTGGCGCTGACGATGCCCTTGGTCACCGAATGATCGAAGCCGAACGGCGAACCGATGGCCAAGACCCACTCACCAACCTTGAGCTTGTCCGAATCCCCCAGCTTGACCGTAGGCAGGTTCTTGCCGTCGATTTTCAAAAGGGCTACGTCGGTGCGGGTATCGGTACCCACCAGCTTGGCCTTGAGCTCACTGCGATCGGACAAGCGCACGATGATTTCGTCGGCGTCGGCGACCACGTGGTTGTTGGTCATTACGTAGCCGTCGGGGGAAATGATGAAGCCAGAGCCTAGCGACTGGGCTTCACGCTGACGATCGCCGCGTGGCGCGCGCGGGTTATTGCGCGGCATATTGCGCTCGAAGAATTCTCGGAACATCGGCGGCAGGCCTTGCAGGTCCGGCATCTGGCTGTCCGCCACGCCACGGTCGGGCAGCTTTTGCGTGGTGCTGATGTTGACCACCGCCGGGGAGGCCTGCTCCACCAGGGTTGTGAAATCTGGCAGCGCTTCAGCCTGGGCGGTAACGACCTGCCCCAGCATCAGTACCGCCGCGAACAGCGAAAGGCAGGATTTCAAGCGTGGTATCGACATACGGCTCCCGTACATTACGAGCATGGTTAAGCGAAGGGGCAAGCAGCGGTCCGAACCGAGCCAGGCGCTCGCAACTGGCCAACGCAAGACACGCCCCTGGTGGCAGTGACCTATAAGAAAAACCGAGGTGCTTTGCAACTGGAACAGCAGAACTTTCATGTTGCAATTTGAAACGTAAACCAGAATTTAATACCCACCGACGCCCCCCAAGCAGGCTGGGCGCGGCCGGTTCCACGCCATCATTGCTTGGCAGGCAGTGGCTGAGCACGAATAGACAACGCAATGCGCTCAGCGGTGCCCATGGGAATTTCACCCACAACCGTGACCATCACATCACCTTGGGCAGTATTTAACCTGCGCGAAACCGCGGCGGTGGGACCCAGCTGGGTACGGCCGTCGGTAGCGTCCGGCGTTTTCACGGGCTCGATGAACACGGAGAATTTCGCCAGGCCGTCATCGAACAGCATGCGGTCCACGCGGGTACCATGCTCATCCTGCTGGCTTCCCGAACTGATCACTTCAAACCCTGGGGGCAACCAGTCAGCCCGCCAGGGTACCGCGACGGGTGCCGATGACGGGTTCGCGGTGACCGCGAGGCAACCGCCGCTCGGCCTGAGATCCCCTTCGGCAGGCGCTTCGGTGACAAAGCGGGTGAACTGAAAACGCTCGAGCAACTGGCCGCTGGCATTAAGTAATAGCGACTTGAGCGGCAACCCGGTTTCCCGGTCCAGATGCAACTCGAGTGCGTAGCGGTCGCGGTCTTTCGGGGTCAGGCTGAGCACCACCGCCGCACGCCCGGCCACGCGCGAATCCCCGGCGACCTTAAGGTCGTACCAGGACATAAGCTTGAGCGCGTCGTAGAGGCGGGCATTGCCGCCAGCAGTGCTCACGCCGCCTTCAGGCGCCGCGCTGCTGCATTGGGTATGGCCATCGTTGCGAAGCACTTCCTGAGGCAGGCCATCGAGCTGAAGCACGCGCTCCACCACGTGTCCCGCGCTCGCGCGATGCCAGATCGCGTGAGTAGAAAAGCTACCGCTACGCTCGTAAACGAAGGTGCCTTGGAAGGTTCGCTGCTGCTCGGCCCGATCGATCCGATCGAGCCATTGCGAGGCGTCGGTGGTGGCCAACGCCGGAAGGGACAACCAACTGCCGCACAAGAGTGCGGCAAGCGGGAGGACGCGCATGTTCCTCCTTAGCGGTTTTCCATGCTAGCGGAGCGCGCATAAGGGAGCGTGTTCTCAGCGCCTTTGGCCGCCGACTCTTGAGCGTGCTGGCGCACATACCCTGGCAGTTTCTCGTCTTGCCAGCCAGCCTGGTTCTGCAGGGCTGGGGCTTTGACTTGTTCGTTGCTTTCGGTATAGCCGGCCAGTACCGCCGGGCCTTGGGCCTGCGGGGCGACCAAAGCAGGCTGCGGTGCTTGCTGGGCCAATTGCGTGCCGCTGATGTCATTCTGGTTGTACAGGCGAACACCTGCCAGCACCGCAAGCGTCACCGAGGCCGCCACTGCCAGGCGACCCAGGCTACGCCATGGACGAGGCGCTGAGCGTGCAGGGGCTGCTTCGTCGGCCAGCGCGGCAGATACAGCAGCAGCCAGATCCAGTTGTGGATTGAGCAACTCTTTGTGCATGGCGGCGCGGGCAACCTGGTAACGCGACCAGGTGGCACGTGCGTCGCTGCTTTCCACAGCGCTCAATACACGACGTAATTCCAGTTCGTCCGCTTCGTTATCCATCACCGCGGACAGCGATTCCTGCAGGGCTTCACGACTCATTGCGGTTCCTCTCTTGGCTGTCGCCGCTGTCTCAGGTTTCCTGCAGCAAAGGCTGCAGAGCTTTGTCTATGGCTTCGCGGGCACGGAAAATTCGCGACCTCACGGTACCTACCGGGCATTGCATGACGCTCGCAATGTCCTCATAACTCAGGCCGTCGAACTCTCGCAGGGTCAACGCCGTGCGAAGGTCTTCGGGCAGTTGCTGGATGGTCCGATGCACAGTGCCCTCGATCTCATCCCTCAGCAACGACCGCTCTGGCGATTCGAGGTCCTTGAGGCCATGATCGCCATCGTAGAACTCAGCGTCTTCGGAGCTGACGTCGCTATCTGGCGGCCGTCTTCCTCGGGACACCAGGTAATTCTTCGCCGTGTTGATGGCGATCCGGTACAGCCAGGTGTAGAAGGCGCTGTCTCCGCGGAAATTCCCCAACGCCCGATAGGCCTTGATGAATGCTTCCTGAGCGACGTCCTGCGCCTCGTGGGTGTCGTGCACAAAGCGCACGATCAGCCCGAGAATCTTGTGCTGATACTTCAGCACCAACAGATCGAACGCTCGCCGGTCACCGCGCTGAACGCGTTCGACCAACTGCTGATCTTCTTCCTGGGTTAGCATGAACACTCCTCGTTGTGCTCCAAGGAGCGCTGCAAGAGCCATCGTTCAGGCTTGCAACCATAGACTCGGGCTTTGTGCAAAAGTTCTCCCCTCCACGCAAGTTTCCTGCCCGTAAAGCCGGGTACAAGAAAAAAACACACCAGGCACCGACCTGCTGCGTAAACAATCTGGATATCCGGCTACTGGCGAAAAACAGCCCTTTGGGGGTGTGCCGTCGTCGTGCCGTGTTTTTTGGTAACCACCTATGGATTGTGCTCCATTTAGGAAAGTTCCCATCACCGAATAGCCAATTTCCTACAAAACCAAGCACTCGGTCTAGCGCCGCGATCGCTCCTCGGGACATTAACGTGGCCCCGGGGATGCACCGCTGGTATAAATGTCGACCACCCGATACGTTCAATAGTTCCATTTTGCCATATCGCCGAGGCGGGATTCTGCACAGGGCTGCGGCCGTTGGCCAGTTCCCATGCCGCCGTTGCGCCTCGCCATCGAGAAGCGGCCGCTTGAGCCGCGGGAGCACCCAGCCACATGAGTCAGCATTTGCAACACGACGTACTGGTCATCGGCAGCGGTGCGGCAGGCTTGAGCCTGGCGTTGAATCTTCCCGCGCACTTGCGCGTCGCCGTGCTGAGCAAGGGCCAGCTGTCCAACGGCTCGACCTACTGGGCGCAAGGTGGGGTTGCCGCGGTGCTGGATGACGCCGATACGGTGGATTCACACGTGCGCGACACGCTGGTGGCCGGCGGCGGCCTGTGCCACGAAGATGCCGTTCGCTTTACCGTGGAACACAGCCGCGAGGCCATCCAGTGGCTGATCGACCAGGGCGTGCCCTTTACCCGTGACGATACGGCTGGCGCCGAAGAGGGCCAGTTCGAGTTCCACCTGACGCGCGAAGGCGGCCATAGCCATCGGCGCATCATTCACGCCGCAGACGCCACCGGCGCGGCCATTTTCAATACCCTGCTCGCTCAGGCGCGGCAGCGGCCGAACATCGAGCTGCTGGAGCAGCGCGTTGCCGTGGACTTGATCACCGAGCGACGCCTGGGGCGTGGCGGCGATCGCTGCCTGGGCGCCTACGTGCTGAACCGCAAGACCGGCGAGGTCGATACCTTCGCCGCGCGCTTCACGGTACTGGCCACCGGCGGCGCGGCGAAGGTTTACCTCTATACCAGCAACCCGGACGGCGCATGCGGGGATGGCATCGCCATGGCGTGGCGAGCGGGCTGCCGGGTCGCGAACCTTGAGTTCAACCAGTTCCACCCCACCTGCCTGTACCATCCTCAAGCCAAGAGCTTTCTGATCACCGAAGCCCTGCGTGGCGAAGGCGCCGTGCTCAAGCTGCCCAATGGCGAGCGCTTCATGCCGCGGTTCGACCCCCGCGCCGAGCTGGCCCCACGCGACATTGTCGCGCGCGCCATCGACCATGAGATGAAGCGCCTGGGCGCGGACTGCGTTTACCTGGACATCAGCCACAAGCCCGCCGAGTTCGTTCGCGGGCACTTCCCCACCGTGTATGAGCGGTGCCTGGCGTTCGGCATCGACATCACCCGGGAAGCCATCCCAGTGGTACCCGCAGCGCACTACACCTGCGGCGGGGTAATGGTCGACAGCGACGGCCGCACCGACGTACCGGGCCTGTATGCCATTGGCGAGACCACCTTCACCGGCCTGCACGGCGCCAACCGCATGGCCAGCAACTCTTTGCTCGAGTGCTTCGTCTATGGCCGCTCAGCGGCGGAACATATCCAAGGCCAGCTTGAAAGCGTGGCACTGCCCCAGGCCCTACCCACCTGGGACGCCAGCCAGGTCACCGACTCCGACGAAGACGTGGTGATCGCCCACAACTGGGATGAGCTGCGGCGGTTCATGTGGGACTACGTGGGCATCGTGCGCACCAGCAAGCGCCTGCAACGCGCCCAGCACCGGGTACGTTTGCTGTTGAGCGAGATCGACGAGTTCTACAGCAACTACAAGGTCAGCCGCGACCTGATCGAGCTGCGCAACCTGGCCCAGGTGGCCGATTTGATGATCCGCTGTGCGCTGCTGCGCAAGGAGTCCCGCGGGTTGCATTACACACTGGATTACCCGCAACAGCTGGACGAGGCGAAGGATACGGTGCTGGACCCCGCGGCATAGGCTGGCACGGCCTGCGAACCCCGGCGCATGGGGCACGGGCTGCACCAATCCCTACAAGGGTGCGGCGAACCGCTTGCGGGAAAACCGCAGCCGCAGGCGCAAGCGGCGATGGGTTTCGCGGCTTAGCGAATCCGCTGGGATGCACACCGACCGCGACCACCACTGGCCGGGCAAGCGATACCGCAGGATGACCACGCCCGGCAGGGCCATGCTGTCGCGGCGCAGTTGCGCGGGCTGCCAACCTTTGGCGCGGTTGAACAGTGCCCAGCCCTCGGGTGATCGGCGCAGGCCGGTGACAGCATGGGCGGAGGTGAGCAGCACCTGCCGAGGCAGCACCCAGGCCCCATGCGCAAGGCAGCCGAGCAATAGGGCAAAGCCCAGTGGTGAGGGCAGTTGGAGGGTCAACGCTGAGCAAATGGCCAGCAGTTGGGCAGTGCAGTACCCGGCGAACAGCCGGCGCGACGGGCGCCAGCGGCATTCGAAGCATTCATTTGGGTTGAACACGGTCCAGAATCATCCGAACCATGCGCTGCAGCTCAGGATCTTCGGATTCGCTGCGCTCCATGAACCAGCCGAACATGTCCTGGTCTTCGCACGCCAGCAGGCGTACATAAAGGGCCCGGTCGGTTTCGTTGAGGCTGGGGTACACCTCTTTGACGAACGGTACCAGCAGCACGTCCAGTTCCAGCATGCCACGGCGGCTGTGCCAGTAGAGGCGATTGAGTTCTATGTCCGCGACCATGGGGGGGCTCCTCGAAAAGGCCGCCAGTATACAGAGCAGGCCGTGGCACGGCACCCTGCCCGCTGTGAGCGGATGTACCGCGCCTGTTTATTTTTCGCGCGGGGCACTATGATGAGCACCTTCATGTACAGCAAAGTGCCCCATGTCCGATTCTGCCTTTTTCTGCGCTCTCACCCATGAGGGCGTTCTTGCGGTTCGTGGCTCGGATGCCAGCAAGTTCCTGCAAGGCCAGCTGACGTGCAACCTCAATTACCTTAACCCTCACACCAGCAGCCTTGGCGCCCGCTGCACGCCAAAGGGCCGCATGCAGTCCAGCTTCCGCATTCTGGCGCAGGGGGACGGCTGCCTGTTGGCCATGGCCCGCGAGCTGATCGAGCCGCAGCTGGCGGACCTGAAAAAGTACGCGGTGTTTTCCAAGGCCACGCTGACGGACGAGTCCGGGCGCTGGGCGCGCTTCGGTATCAGCCAGGGCGACGCACTGCTTGCCACGCTGGGCCTGGAGCTGCCCGCCGAAGCCCATGCCATGGCCAGCCTGGGAGACGCCTTGTTTATTCGGGTGTCCCCCGGCCGCGTCGAAGCCTGGCTGCCGGCCGAACAGGCTCCGGCGTTCCAGGCCAAGCTGGCCAATGCCTTGCCGCAAGCGGATGTGCGTGCCTGGCTACTGGGCCAGGTTCGCGCCGGCATCGGCCAGGTGTTCGGCGCTACCCGCGAGCTGTTCATCCCGCAAATGCTTAACCTGCAAGCGGTTGGCGGCGTAAGCTTCAAGAAAGGCTGCTACACCGGCCAGGAAATCGTCGCTCGCATGCAATACCTGGGCAAGCTCAAGCGCCGCCAGTACCGGTTGGCGCTGCCCGAGGGCGATGTGCCCGCGCCGGGCACGGCGTTGTTTTCACCCGTGCATGCCAGCTCGGTTGGCGAGGTAGTAATGGCCGCCCCCGCCGCAACCGGCGTGGAACTGTTGGCGGTACTGCAGGCAGACGCCGCCGAGCACGGCGAGGTCCATCTGGGCGCGGCCGATGGCCCTCGCCTGGCGCTGCTCGACCTGCCCTATGAACTCGACCGCGACCGCGAAATCCAGCGCTAGCCTTTGGAAGCCCGAGAGGCCTCATGATTCAGTTGGCCCAAGCGGTTCAAGAAAATTTACTGGTCGCCATCGACCGGGACGACCTCATGCTGCCGACACTGCCTGAGGTAGCGTTCGAAATCCGTGAGGCCGCGGAGAACAGCGAGGTCAGCGTCAGCCAGTTGAGCCGCGTGGTAGGCCGCGACCCAGCACTCAGCGCGCGGTTGATCAAAGTGGTCAACAGCCCCTTGATGCGCAGCCAGGTCGAGGTCACCAGTCTGCAGGCCGCCATTACCCGGCTGGGTGTTAACTACACCTGCAACCTGGCGATCGGGCTGGTGATCGAACAGATTTTCAACGCACGCCTGCCCGTGGTGGAAGCCAAGCTGCGGGAAATCTGGACCAGAAGCATTGAAGTGGCCGGCATCGGCTATGAAATCTGCCGCCGGCAGCCCCACCTCAAGCCCGACCAGGGCGCCCTCGCCGGCATGGTGCACTTGATCGGCGTACTGCCGATCCTCACCTACGCCGAGGAACATAACGACCTGCTCAGCGACCCGGTGTGCCTGAACCACGTGATCGATAACATCCACCCGGTGATCGGCGCGCGCATTCTCAAATCCTGGGACTTCCCCCGGGCCCTGTCGGACGTGCCGCTGTTCCACCTGGACTACGAGCGCGAGCAGGCGACGGCGGATTACTCCGACGTGGTGCAGATCGCCTCCTTGCTGAATATCCCAGTGACCCGCCGCCCGTCGATCAGCAACCTCCCCGCCTACGCCCGCTTGGGCATGGACCGCCTCGACCCGCCGCTGCTGGGCAGCGAGCTCGAAGACGCGCGGGTGATGCTGGCGTAGCAAACGGCTTGCCGGCGTTCAGGATCAGGCGCTGGAGTGGTCGCTAGCACCCTCGAATTCAACCCTTACCCTGAGCCCACCCTGGGCGCCATCGTGAAGCGAAATGCTGGCTTGGTGTGCACGACAGATTTCGCCGACGATCGCCAGGCCCAACCCGGTCCCCTGATGCCCGCCGCGGTAGAAGCGCTCGAACACTCGCGCACGGGCTTCGGGCGGGATACCGGGACCATCGTCCTCGACTTCGAGCAGGCCCTGCGGCAACACTCTCAGCACCACGGTGCCGCCTGCGGGCGTGTGGGCTAAGGCGTTGTCCAGCAGGTTGCTGAGCAGCTCGCTGAGCAGAGTGGGCTCGCCGCGAACGTAGACCGGCTGCTCGGCCTCGAGCGCCAGGGCAATGCCGCGAGCGTGCGCTAGCGGTGCCATGGCCAGGCCCAGCTCGAGCGCCAAGTGCGAGAGGTCGATGTGCTCGGCCCCGCCCTCGGCAACCGCCTGCGCGCCGTGCTCGATGCGCGCCAGGGACAGCAGTTGGTTCGCCAGGTGGGTGAGGCGATCGATGCCTTGGCGGCCATCGACCAAGGCTGTTTTGAGCTCGGCGGCATCTTCGCTGCGCAGGCCCAGCTCCACCCGTGCCTTGAGCGCTGCCAGCGGAGTGCGCAGCTCATGGGCGGCATCGGCGATGAACTGGCTCTGGCGCTCGAACTGCACGCGCAGCCGCTCGGTGAAATGGTCGATGGACTCCACCAAGGGCAGCAATTCATGTTGCACCGCTTCCCGCGGCAGCGGCCGCAGGTCGTCCGGGCGACGCGCTTCGACCGCGCCGCGCAAGCGCTCCAGCGGCCGCAAGGCGCCACTCACGGTGAACCACACCAGCAGCAGCGCCCCACCGCCGAGCATGCCCAAGCGCAGCAAGGTGTCGGTCATCAGCCCGCGTGCCATGCTGACCCGGGCTTCGTCGGTCTCCGCCACGCGGATCTCCGCCATTCCGTTCATGCTCGGCTCGCTGACTGCCTTGAGCAGGCTGACTACGCGCACGTCCTGGCCTCGGTAGGTGCCGTTGTAGAACTTCGCCAGCGCCGGATAGGCGTCGGTGCGCGGGGTGCCCGGGGGCGGGGGCGGGAGGTTTTCATAACCGGAGATCAACTGCTGGTCCACGCCGTTGACCTGGTAGTAGATGCGCCCGGCGCTGTCGTAGGCGAAGGTGTCGAGCGCTACGTAGGGTACGTCCAGGCTGAGCTTGCCATCGCGTTCGAACAACCCGGCGGCGATGGTCCGCGCCGAGGCCAGCAAGGTTCGATCATAGGCAACGTCAGCGGCCTCACGGCCGTTCCAATACGCGCTGAGCCCGCTGGCCAACATCAGCAGAATCAGTAGCGAGGCCAGGTTGCCCAGCAGGCGCCAGCGCAGGCTGGCCGGCCTAGGCATCGCGCCCCTCGAGCAGATAACCCAGGCCGCGGAAAGTCACGATAGCCACGCCCTGGCCATCGAGCTTTTTGCGCAACCGATGAATGTAGATTTCGATCGCCTCGGCGCTGGCGTCTTCGTCCAGGCCAAATACCTGCGCCGCCAGCTGGTCCTTGCTCATCACTCGCCCCGGCCGGGCGATCAAGGCTTCCAGCACCGCCTGCTCACGGGAAGTCAGCAGCAGTGGCAGCTCGCCGATGCTGAAGCGCCGGGCATCCAGGTCATAGACCAGAGGCCCACAGCGCTGCTGACGCTCGCCGCCAAGCAGGGTTCGGCGCAGCAGCGCCTTGACCCGGGCCTCCAGCTCACTGAGTTCGAAGGGCTTGGCGAGGTAGTCATCGGCGCCAAGGTTAAGGCCGTGAACCCGGTCCTTGACGTCACTGCGCGCGGTGAGCATCAGCACCGGCAGGTTCCGCCCTCGGTCGCGCAGGCGCGCCAGCACCTCGAACCCGTCCAGGCGCGGCAAGCCTACGTCAAGGATGGCCATGGCGTAGTCTTCGCTGGCCAGGGCCAGGTCCGCCGCCACGCCGTCATGCAATACGTCGACGGTAAGCCCGGCAGCCTTCAAGGCTTGGGCAATGCTCTGCGACAGTTGCAGATGGTCTTCTACCAGCAAGATGCGCATCGGTCTCCCTCGTTGAGCGGCACGCGGTGGCGCAGTGTCCCTGATTCGCTCGCCGTTGGCGATGCTTGCCGGGGCAAAACCGGTCGGATTCGCCCACAGGCACGGCGCCCGCTGCGTTGAAAGCCTGGTGAAAGCTTGACCCCCTAGGCTCAGCGATGGCCGGTACCACCTGCCGAACAAAAACAACAAAAGTGGAGTCACCATGAACCCGATACTGCGCCCCCTCGCGCTGGCCGTCACGTGCCTGGCGCTGGCCACCTCTGCGCTGGCCGACGAACCCAAACGCCCTGAATGCATCGCCCCGGCCTCTCCAGGCGGCGGCTTCGACCTGACCTGCAAGCTGGTGCAGAGCGCCCTGCTCAATCAGAAGATCCTCAGCAAGCCCATGCGCGTGACCTACATGCCGGGCGGCGTAGGCGCCGTGGCTTATAACGCGGTGGTGGCGCAACGCCCAGCCGACGGCGGCACGTTGGTTGCGTGGTCCAGCGGTTCACTGCTCAACCTGGCTCAGGGCAAGTTCGGCCGGTTCGATGAAAATGCCGTGCGCTGGCTGGCTGCCGTGGGCACCAGTTACGGCGCCATCGCCGTGAAGAGTGACTCCCCGTACAAGAACCTCGACGACCTGGTGCAGGCGCTGAAGAAAGACCCCAGCAAGGTAGTGATCGGCTCCGGCGGTACCGTCGGTAGCCAGGACTGGATGCAAACCGCGCTCATTGCCAAGGCCGCCGGAATCAACCCGCGCGAGCTGCGCTATGTGGCGCTCGAAGGGGGCGGCGAGATCGCCACGGCATTGCTCGGCGGGCATATCCAGGTGGGCAGCACGGACATCTCGGACTCCATGCCGCATATTCTCGCCGGCGACATGCGCATCCTCGCGGTGTTTTCAGACAAGCGCCTGGACGAACCGGACATGAAGAACATCCCCACTGCCAAGGAACAGGGCTACGACATCCAATGGCCAGTGGTGCGCGGTTTCTACCTGGGGCCGAAGGTCAGCGATGAAGAATACGCTTGGTGGAAGGACACCTTCGACAAGCTGCTGGCCAACGAAGAATTCGCCCAGCTGCGAGACCAGCGCGAGCTCTTCCCCTTCGCCCTCACCGGCGCGGAGCTGGATAGCTACGTAAAGAAACAGGTAGCGGACTACAAAACGCTCGCCAAAGAGTTCGGCCTGATCCAGTGACCCCTCCGCCCGGGACACCCGGGCGCGCCGGAGAAAACCATGAAAACACTGCAACGGCTATTCGCCGCGGCGCTGCTGGTGGTGTGCGCGGCACTGGCGGTCATGGCCTGGCCCTACCAGGCAGCTTTTTCCTACGAACCTGTGGGCCCTCGGGCCTATCCCCTGTTGCTGCTCGCCTTGATGAGCCTGGCGCTGCTGTACATGCTGCTGCGCCCTGCCGCCATCGTGCATAGCGAGGACGAACCAGCGCTAGACCGCCACAGCCTGGGCAAGATTGCCGCCTGTGTAGGGCTATTGCTGGTGTTCGCCGGGCTGTTCGAACCGCTGGGTTTCATCCTCAGCAGCCTGCTGATCGGCGTGCCCATGGCACGGCTATATGGCGGCCGCTGGCTGCCGGCACTGGTGGTGATCCCCCTGGCGACCATTGGCCTTTATGTGCTGTTCGACCGCGTGATGGACGTTCCGCTACCCATGGGCCTGCTCGACGTACTGGAGAACTGACATGGACACACTCGGTTATCTTGGGCAGGGCTTCGGCGTCGCCCTCTCCCCCTACAACTTGATCACGGCGCTGATCGGCACGCTGATCGGCACCGTGGTCGGGCTGCTGCCGGGGCTTGGCCCGATCAACGGCGTGGCCTTGCTGATACCCATCGCCTTCGCCCTGGGCCTGCCGCCAGAGTCCGCGCTGATCCTCTGCGCGGCGGTGTACCTGGGCTGCGAATATGGCGGGCGGATCAGTTCGATCCTGCTCAACATTCCTGGCGAAGCCTCCACGGTGATGACCACCCTGGACGGCTATCCGCTCGCCCGCCAGGGCCTGGCCGGCGTGGCGTTGTCGCTGTCGGCGTGGAGCTCGTTCATCGGCGCGCTGATCGCCACCTGCGGCATGGTGCTGTTCGCCCCGCTACTGGCCAAATGGGCCATTGCCTTCGGCCCGGCGGAGTATTTCGTGCTGATGGTGTTTGCCATCGTTTGCCTGGGCGGCATGGCCGGCAACCGCCCGCTCAAAACGTTTATCGCGGCGCTGATCGGCTTGTTCCTCTCCACCGTGGGCATCGATGCCAACAGCGGCGTATACCGTTTCACCGGCGACAGCGTGCACCTGGCCGACGGCGTGCAGTTCGTGGTGCTGGTGCTGGGGCTGTTCTCGGTGTCGGAGATTCTCCTGCTGCTGGAGAAAACCCATCACGGCCACGTGGCCGCCAAAGCCACCGGGCGCATGCTGTTCAACCTCAAGGAGGCGGCCAGTGTGTGGATGGTGAACGTTCGCTGCGGCCTGCTCGGCTTTATCCTGGGTGTGCTGCCCGGCGCCGGCGCGACCCTGGCCAGCGCCGTGGCCTACATGACCGAGAAGCGCCTGGCGGGTGCGAGCGGGCGCTTCGGCCAGGGCGACCTGCGTGGCCTGGCGGCGCCGGAAACCGCGATCGGCGCCACCGCCTGCGGCGCCCTGGTACCCATGCTGACCCTCGGCGTGCCGGGCTCTGGCACCACCGCGGTGATGATCGGCGCACTCAGCCTCTACAACATCACCCCTGGCCCGTTGCTGTTCGAGCAGCAGCCCGACATCGTCTGGGGGCTGATCGCCTCGCTGTTCATCGCCAACGTGATGCTGGTGATCCTCAACATCCCGATGATCCGTGTGTTCACCCGGATCCTTGCGGTGCCGAACTGGGCGCTGGTGCCGATCATCGCCATCATCACCGGCATTGGTGTGTATGCGGTGCATGCCACCACTTTCGACCTGTTCCTGATGGTGGGCATCGGCATCTTCGGCTACATCCTGCGCAAGCTGGACTTCCCCCTCTCCCCATTGCTGCTGGGCTTCATCCTTGGGGGGCTGATGGAGCAGAACCTGCGCCGGGCATTGTCGATCTCTAACGGCGACCTGCACATCCTGGCCGCCAGCCCGATCACCGTCGGTGCCTGGGCGCTGACCGCGGTCATGTTAGTGCTGCCGCTAGTGCGCCTGTGGCGCAACCGTAATCGCCCGCGGCAGGCCGCCAATGCCTGAACGAAACAGCCCGCCCTGGTGGCTCACCGGCCTGGCGGGGCTGGCCGGTGGCTGGCTGGCGAGCAAGATCGGCTGGCCCCTGCCCTGGATGACCGGCGCGTTGCTGGCGGTCATCCTGGTGCGCTGCGCTACCCCTTGGCAATTGCGCGAGATCCCCAACGGCCGGCGTTGCGGGCAGTGGATCATCGGCATCGGCCTGCACTTCACCCCGTTCGTGCTGGAGCAGGTGGCAGAGCATTGGCTGCTGATCCTGTGCGGCGCCCTGGTCACCAGCCTCTCTAGCCTGGTCAGTGTGTGGCTGCTGCTGCGCACGGGTGAAGACCGCGCCACGGCGTTTTTCGCCAGCATGCCGGGTGGGTCGGGAGAGATGGTCAACCTGGGGGCGCGCAACGGCGCCAATCTCAGCCAGGTTGCGGCGGGCCAGAGCCTGCGGGTGCTGCTGGTGGTACTGCTGGTGCCGGCACTGTTCAAGTACCTGCTCGGTGAAGGCGCGGTGATCCAGCATGGCGGTCAAATAGGCTGGGGCTGGCTGCTGCTGATTGGAACCCTAGGGGCCGGCGCCGCGCTGGCCTGGCAGCGGTTCGAGCAACCCAACCCCTGGCTGTTCGGCCCGCTGCTGGTAACCGCCGTGCTCAGCATTGGCTTTTCGTTACATGGCGGCTTGCCACCCGGCGCCAGTCAACTCGGCCAGTGGCTGATCGGTAGCGGCCTGGGCTGCCACTTCAACCGCGCGTTTTTCCGTAGGGCGCCATCGTTTCTCGGCCGTACCGTGGTGGGGACCTTGCTGACCATGCTGATTGCCGGCCTGGCTGCCTGGCTGCTGAGCAACGCCACGAACCTGGACCTGCGCTCGCTCACCTTGGGGATGATGCCCGGCGGCATCGCCGAGATGAGCCTGACCGCGGAAACCTTGCAGCTATCGGTGCCGCTGGTCACCGCGCTGCAAGTCATGCGGCTGATGTTCGTGCTGTTTCTCGCCGAACCCTTGTTCCGCCGCTGGAGCCGCAACGCCCAGCGGACCTTATAGCTTCCAGTCGACTGGCGCGATGCCGTGGTCCTCCAGGAAGCGGTTGGTCTTGCTGAAGTGCCCATTGCCGATAAAGCCACGGTGAGCCGACAGCGGCGAAGGGTGTACCGAGGCCAGAATCAGATGCCGAGTAGGATCGATGAGCTTACGCTTGCTCTGCGCATGGGCGCCCCATAGCAAGAACACCACATGCTCGCAACGAGCGCTGACGGTTTCGATGATGCGGTCGGTGAACGGCTCCCAGCCGCGCTTGGCATGGGATGCCGCCACGCCGCGCTCCACGGTCAGGGTGGTGTTAAGCAGCAACACGCCCTGCTCCGCCCAATGCTGCAAGCAGCCGTGGGCGGGGATGTCGATGTTCAGGTCGCGCTTGAGCTCTTTATAAATGTTGACGAGCGACGGTGGCGTGGCGATGCCCGGCTGCACCGAGAAGCAAAGGCCATGGGCCTGCCCTGGGCCGTGGTAAGGGTCCTGGCCAAGAATCACGACCTTCACCTGGTCCAGTGGAGTAAGGTTCAGGGCATTGAAGATCAGCGGCCCGGGTGGATAGACCTCTTTGCCGGCGGCCTTCTCGTGGCGCAGGAACTCACGCAACTGGCGCATGTATGGCTGGTCGAACTCTTCTTTGAGCGCCTGCTTCCAGCTCGGCTCAAGTTTAATACGGTCTTCTTCGGAGGCTGTGGTGGTCATGTGGCAGTCCATGGAACAATCCCGGGACACTAGGAAAGACGTTCTCTGTTGTCAATCGAACCGACCCGTCGCGGTCCATAATTCCAACAAGCGCTGAACAGAGGTTGCGATGAATCTGAGTTTTGAAGAGCTTATCGGGGTCAATGGCGCCCATATTGGCATTGCCACCCTCGATGCCCCGAAGTCCTTGAACGCACTGTCGCTGCCAATGATCGAGGCCCTGCTCGACAAGCTCGACGCCTGGGAACGCAACCCGCGCATCGCCTGTGTAGTGCTGCGGGGCAATGGCCCCAAGGCCTTTTGTGCCGGCGGCGACGTGCGCAGCCTGGTAGAAGCCTGCCGTGCTCACCCGGGCGAAGTGCCGGCATTGGCGGCGCGTTTCTTCGAGGCTGAATACCGCTTGGATTACCGCCTGCACTGCTATTCACGCCCAGTGATCTGCTGGGGCCATGGCTATGTGCTGGGCGGAGGCATGGGGCTGCTGCAAGGGGCCGCTATCCGCGTGGTCACGCCAAGCAGCCGCCTGGCCATGCCAGAAGTGAGCATCGGCCTTTATCCGGACGTTGGCGCTGGCTGGTTCTATAACCGCCTGCCCGGCAAGCTTGGGCTGTTTCTGGCCCTGACCGGGGCCCAGGTCAACGGCAGCGATGCAGTGGAGTTGGGCCTGGCCGATCGCTTCTTGCGCGATGACCAGCAGGACGCATTGATCGATGGCCTGGTGCAACTGAACTGGCAGGAAGACAGCGACTTGCAACTGATCAGCTTGTTGCGCGCACTGGAACACGAAGCTGTGGCGGAGCGGCCCGCGCCGCGCTGGCTAGCCCGGCGCGCTGCGATAGACGACCTGCTCGACGTCCACGGGCCAGTCCACGCCTGGAAGGCGATCGCCCGCTGGCGCGACCATGCCGACTCAGACCTGGCCAAAGCCGCGCAGAACCTGATCGGCGGTTGCCCGTTGACCGCGCACCTCGCCTGGCATCAGCTCAAGCGCGCACGCCAGATGTCGCTGCCCGATGTGCTGCGCATGGAGTACGGCATGAGCCTTAACTGCTGCCGCCATCCTGAGTTCAGTGAAGGCGTGCGCGCCCGCCTGGTGGACAAAGACAACACCCCGCACTGGCACTGGCCAGACGTCGCCGCGATTCCAGACGCGGTGGTCAATGCCCACTTCAGCAGGGCTTGGGACGGCGAGCATCCACTGGCGGATTTATAACCGCCCCGCCCTCAGGTTAACGCCGGCTCCCATGGGCGCCGGCCGCGCACCTCACGCTTTACCGATACCCTCCCGGCCCGCGCCCCGGCCCGTCGTGGCCCCACCGCCCTCGGTCTGGCCCGCCCCGGCCGTGGTCACGCCAGTTTGGCCCGCGGTCCTGCCGCCAATACGGCGGCGGCCCTCCGTGCCAGCCCATGGGCGGGCCCGGGCGCCAGAGGGGTGGCGGTGGCCGATAGTATTGCGGGGGCGCCACGTAATACCGTGGCGCGGGCGTTACGTAGTAGCCGCTGCTATACCCATACGCTGGCACATAGGGTCGGTACTCATAGGCGGGGGCTTGTACGCTATACACTTGCGTTTGTACGTAGCCGTCAGTGGCGTAAGGCACGCAGGCTCCAAGCAGCGTTCCCAGCGAAGCGATCAGCAAGAGTTTGGGATACATGGGGCGGCCTCCGGGACCGCAGTGGGGAAGTCTGCATAACGTCAGACTGTGCGATTCTACTGCAGTGCGGTGATAGAAATACGCCGAAATACTTCTATTCAGCGACAGACCGCCCAGCCGCCCATGTCCACGTGGAAGTGATCGCGGTGGGCGGCGTTATAGTCTGGGCCAAGCACCGTGCTGAAGCTTTGGCATGCGGCGTCGCGCACCTGACGCAGGAATTGCGCCTCCTTCCCGCCGCCGGCCCAGCCTTGCACTACGCTGATACGCCGACCATCGGCCAAGCGTATCGCCGCAATATCCAAGGCATTGGCGCTTGCGTGCTGGCTTAGCCGGCCCTGGCTGCGGTTGTACACATTGCGGCAGGCGAAGCTTCCCAGATGCTCCACGCCGGTCACCGGCATCCCGAAGGTAGCCTGGGCCGCTGGCTGTAGCCCATGGCGCTCGAACATCGCAAACGCTACCGCCAGAGGGCAGCTGGCGAGAAAGCCACTACTGAGGCGCACCGGCCCACCCGTCACCCGAACCACGTCGAGCAGCGGGCAGCGATCACCAGGCGGCGAGTTTGCTTGAGGCCGGTATTGCAGCTTGGAGGTGGCCAGCGCTGCCCTACATACCTGTGGGTCACCGCGCAGGCGCAGCAGTTTGTAACGGGTCAGCCAATTCGGGGCTTCTTCAACGTCAAGCGGCGCCCAAGGGTTCCAGCGCGGTGCTATGGGCCAGGCCGACCAACCGAGCGCCAGCATCAGGGCAATTGCCACCAGTGATAGCCATCCACGCATCGGTCCGCGCCTCGCTCAGAGCAAGCCTAGTTGCGCCGGTTGCGGCGGCTCCGTCAGCGCCGGCAGCCCAGGTAACCGCGCCGTCAAACGTGCATGAAAGTGCCGCGCCAAGGCCGGCGCCTGGCGATTGTCTGCGGTATGCAAGAACACATAAGGGCTGAGCCCCTCTTCGATCCAGGCCGCCACTTTCTCGACCCAGGGCGTCAGGAATGTCTCGTTCTGCTCCACCTCGGGCAGGCCGATAAACCGCACTTGGGGGTGGCGGGTGAAGGCCGCGGGGCGTGGCGGCACCCGGGGCTTTTTATCTTGGGCATGGCGGATGGCCGGATCGCTGGAGTTCACGCTGAACAATGCTCTTGGGTCCAGGCAGATCCGCTCTGTGCCGCTATCACGCAGCAGGCGGTTGAGCGCACGCTCGTCGTCGCCCTTGGCAAAGAATGCTGGGTGCCGCACTTCCACTGCTAGCGGCCGGCTTTGCGCGTCGATAAACCCTGCCAGCTCCGCGAGGCGCTGAGGGCCGAAGCCTGCGGGCAATTGCAGCCAGACCGGCGATACTCGCGTACCTAACGGGGCCAGCAGGCGCAGGAAATTTCCCGCGGCCTCGAGCTGGCCTAGCAGGTTGCTCGAATGGCTGATGTCACCAGGGAATTTAGCGGTGAAGCGAAAGTGCGCAGGCATGTCCTGGGCCCAACGGGCAAGGACGCTTTCAGCGGGCCAGGCGTAAAAGGTGGTGTTGCCTTCCACGGCGTTGAACGTTTCGGCATAAAGCGCGAGCCATTCGCTCGGGCCGGAATCGGCGGGATAGAAGCTGCCACGCCAGGCGACATCGCTCCATGAAGGGCAGCCGAGGTAATAAGGCAGGCCGAGCGAACTCAGATGTGAACGTCCAGCCCGAGCACTTCTCCGTCCCATTCGACGAAACTGGCAGTGGTCAGGTAGCTGGCCAGCGCGGTGGCCACTCGCGCGTTCACGCCCCGAAACATTTCTTCCTGCTGGCGCGGAGAAAAGCTGGCCACGAGCGTACCCCGACCGCCACCAGCAGCAGGACGCTGGCGGGCCTCGATGACCTCGATTTCGCCTTCCTGTTCGTCGACCGCGTCGTCCACCCGCGCCAGCCCTGTGCGTGGCTTGCGCTTGATGGGGTACGACCGCGATGCGACTCCGTCTATGCGCATACAGGTACTCGGTTAGGTGATATCAGCCCTATGGCACTGTATCGAGCCACAGGTTGTGTCGGTGATAACTGGACCACATAAATTGCAAAAGGTTTACAACTCGTCGTCGAAAAAGGGCGCCACAACGCCCTTTCCATCGGAAAGTCTGAAAAAAGGCCGGGCGCTCCAGCGAGATATCAGGCTGCTGGCGCTGCCTTGGGTGTGGCGACGTTATCCCGCAGGTACACCGGCTGGGCCTGTTCCGCGCCGATCGCTTCGCCCCGTGCCCAGGCAAAACCTGCCAAGGCAAGCACGTCTTCTGCATGAGGCAACGCGGCAGCGTCAAAGTGCCGGGGGCGCACGGCCAGGCGATCGGCATAGCCCCAACCGGTGCCGGCGCCGTACCACGCTTCCTGGTTATCGGCGGGCAAGCGCACAGCATGAGGGGGCAGCACCGCCTCGGCGCCACACAGGCGCATCTCGCCCGCCTGCTCGCGGTAGCAGCCCCAGTACACCTCATCCATGCGGGCGTCGATGGCTGCGGCCACTTGCGCCTGCCCATGGCGCCGCCAGGCGCCTTGAGCCAGCGCCGCCAGGTTGGACACCCCGACAACGGGGCGGTCCAGGGCGAACGCCAGGCCTTGGACCACGCCGATCGCGATGCGCACCCCGGTGAAGGCTCCCGGGCCGCGCCCAAACGCGATGGCGTCCAGCGCACCCATGGCAATACCCGCCTCGCCCATGATCTGCTGGATCATCGGCAGCAGTTTCTGCGCGTGCAGGCGGGGAATCACTTCATAGTGGCTCAGCACCCGGCCATCGTGCAGCAAGGCGACGGAACAGGCTTCGGTTGCGGTATCGAGGGCCAGCAGGGTGGGCATTGCGGTATCCGGCAAGGGCAAAAAAAGGCGTGCAGTATAAACGACGAAGGCCCGCGAACGGGCCTGCGCTGATCAGGCAATGCTACTTGAGCTTGTAAACCCGTTACTTGAGCTCTTGAACCAGCCGCTCGGTGATTTCGGCGACGCTACCAACGCCTTCGATGCGGGCATACTTGGGCTTGCCCTGCTCGACCGATAGGTGCTGATAGAACGCCACCAACGGCTCGGTCTGCGAGTGGTACACCCCCAGGCGGTGGCGTACGGTTGCTTCGGTGTCGTCCGGGCGCTGTACCAGCTCCTCACCGGTCAGGTCATCCTTGCCAGCGACCTTGGGCGGGTTATAGACGGTGTGGTACACGCGGCCGGAAGCCTCGTGCACCCGGCGCCCGGCAATGCGCTGAACGATGTCCTCGTCGTCTACATGGATTTCCACCACGTAGTCGAGGATGACGTTGGCAGAAACCAGCGCTTCGGCCTGGGGAATGGTGCGTGGGAAGCCGTCGAACAGGAAACCTGTGGCGCAGTCAGGCTGGGCGATACGTTCCTTGACCAGGGCGATGATCAGGTCGTCGGACACCAGCCCACCGCTGTCCATCACGCTCTTGGCCTTCAGGCCCAGCTCGGTACCGGCCTTGACCGCTGCGCGGAGCATGTCGCCCGTGGAGATCTGCGGAATACCGAATTTTTCGGTGATGAACTTGGCCTGCGTACCTTTCCCGGCTCCGGGAGCTCCTAGCAGAATCACGCGCATCGATGTGCTCCTCAAATGTTTTTTTATATAACAACGCCGATGGCCCTGGAGAAAACCTAACTACCGGTGAGCCATCGAAAAAAATCGGGTGACCGAAAAATCGGCCAAAAGGCTGATCAAGATACACAGCCGCCCCGGGCCAGACAAGCCGTCGAAGGTCGCAGGAACCCAGCCATGGCGGCCGGGTGCAACCCGGCGCGACCGCCCCTGGTTCGCGGGCGCCGCCGGTTACCCCGGGGCGGCGAGCGCCCACCTGGTGCTCAGCCGGTGTTGCGCAGCCCGGCGGCGATGCCAGCCACCGTGACCAGCAGCGCCTGCTCAAGGCCGCTGTCGGGCGCGCCCTGGCGAGCCCGCGAGCGCGCCAGCAGCTCGGTTTGCAGGCGATGGAGCGGGTCCAGGTACGTGTTGCGCAGGGCGAAGAACTCAAGCGTCTCCGGGCTGCTGGCCAGCAGTTTCGGCTGACCGGTCACGGTTAGCACTTGGCGGGCACACTGCGACAATAGGTCGCGCAACTCTTCGCCCAACGGCTTGAATGCATCATCGACCAAGCGCTCGTCGTACTGCCGGGCGATTTCCGCGTCGGCCTTGGCCAAGACCATTTCGAGCATGTCGATGCGGGTTCGGAAGAAGGGCCAGCGTTCGCGCATCGCCTCCAGCAAAGGCCCGTCCCCGCGGGCGAGCGCCTGGCCCAGCGCGGCTTCCCAGCCAAGCCAGGCCGGTAGCATCAGGCGGGTTTGCGTCCAGCCGAAGATCCACGGAATCGCCCGCAAGCTCTCGATGCCGCCCTGGCGCCGTTTCGCCGGGCGGCTGCCTAACGGCAGGCGGCCCAGCTCCTGCTCAGGCGTGGACTGGCGGAAGTATTCAACGAACTGGGGATGTTCACGCACCACCTTGCGGTAAGCCTGCACGCCATCGCCAGCGAGTTGGTCCATGAGGGTGCGCCAGGCGGGCTCGGGCAACGGCGGCGGCAGCAGGGTCGCCTCGAGCACCGCAGCCAGGTAAAGGTTGAGGTTCTGCTCGGCAATATCCGGCAGGCCGAATTTGAAACGAATCATTTCCCCTTGCTCAGTGGTACGGAAGCGCCCGGCCACCGAGCCCGGTGGTTGCGACAAAATGGCCGCATGGGCGGGGCCACCGCCGCGCCCCACGGTGCCGCCGCGGCCATGGAACAGCAACAGCTCCACGCCCTGCTCCCGGCAGATGTTCACCAACGTTTCCTGGGCACGGTATTGCGCCCAGGCCGCCGCAGTGGTGCCAGCATCCTTGGCGGAGTCCGAGTAACCAATCATCACTTCCTGCGGGCCATGCAACCTGGCGCGGTAGCCAGGCAGCATCAGCAGGCGTTCGATCACCGGCCCGGCGTTGTCCAGGTCGGCCAGGGTCTCGAACAGCGGCACCACGCGCATGGGCCGTAACAGCCCGGTTTCCTTGAGCAACAGTTGAACGGCGAGCACATCTGAGGCCGCGCCGGCCATGGAGATCACATAAGAGCCCAACGACGCCGCTGGCGCACTGGCCACTTCGCGGCAGGTGGCGAGCACCTCGGCGGTTTCGTCCGAGGGCCTGAAGTGCGCTGGCAGCAGCGGCCGGCGGTTGCCCAGTTCCGCCAGCAGGAACTTGACACGGTCGTCTTCGCTCCAGTCGGCGTAGCGACCAAGGCCCAGGTAATCGGTGATTTCGCTCATCGCCGCGCAATGGCGGGCGGCATCCTGGCGCACATCCAGGCGCACCAGGAACAGGCCGAAGGTGACGGCGCGGCGGATGCAATCGAGCAGCGGCCCGTCGGCGATCACGCCCATGCCGCACTCATGCAGGGATTCAAAGCAAAGCAATAGCGGCGCCAGCAACTCGCGGTTGTCTTGCAACACCTCGCCATCCGCGGGGTGAGGCCCTTTGAGCGAGGCCTGGGCCCAGGCACGGGTTGCTCGCAGGCGCTCGCGTAGCTGCTTGAGCACATGCCGGTACGGCTCTGCACTGTCCGCGCTGTGCTGGCGCAGAGCATCGCTTGCCTGCTGCATCGAGAGTTCCGCGGCCAGGTGGTCCACGTCCCGCAGGAACAGGTCCGCGGCCATCCAGCGCGCCAACAGCAGCACCTCGCGGGTCACTGTGGCAGTGACATTGGGGTTGCCGTCGCGGTCGCCACCCATCCAGGAGGCGAAGCGGATCGGCGCCGCCTCCAGCGGCAGGCGCAGGCCGGTGGCCGCGTGCAGCGCGGCGTCGACCTTGCGCAGGTGGCTAGGCACGGCGTGCCACAACGAATGCTCGATCACCGCAAAGCCCCACTTCGCTTCATCCACCGGCGTAGGCCGGGTGCGGCGGATTTCATCGGTGTGCCAGGCTTCGGCGATCAGCCTCTCCAACCGGCTGTGGATGGCCGCCTGCTCGGCCTCGGTGAGGTCGCGGTGGTCCAGCGCGGCGAGTTGGGCGGCGATGGCGTCGTATTTCTGAATCAAGGTACGCCGGGCGACCTCGGTGGGGTGAGCGGTGAGCACCAGCTCGATGTCCAGCCGCCCCACCTGGCGGGCCAAGTGATCGGCGTCATGCCCAGCGGCGCCGAGCCGGGCGAGGAGGTCCGGAAGAAGCGCGGCATCCAGGGCGTCGGCGGTCGCGCCACTGACCGGCGTGCGGGCAGGATCTTCGTCGGTATGACGGCGGATAAGTTGATACTGCTCAGCGATATTGGCCAGGTTGAGAAACTGGTTGAACGCCCGTGCCACCGGCAGCAGCTCGTCTTCGCTGAGGTCGTCGAGGCTGTCGCCGAGGCTGTCGCCGAGGCTGTTTCCAAGGCTATCGCCACTGTCGCGCGTTTGCGCGGTACCTCCCTTGGCACTGCGGCGGTCAGCCTTGGCCCCCTTGCGGATCCGCTCGATCTTGTCGAGGAAGGCCTGGCCGTATTGTTGGGCAATGGTTGTGCCGAGCAACTCGCCCAACACATGGACCCGTTCGCGCAAACGCGCGTCGATCTCGCTCATGTTCCACTCTCCAAAGGGCCGGCGACGCAGGCAGGATAGCGCAGCGGCAAATGAACGCGGCCTGGAAAAACCGCTCAATACTCTTGTACCGACCACACGGCCGTGCTTGCGACGTGCAGTTGCGACCGGCAATGTTCCATCCGACCCATGAGGTGCCCATGAAAATCCGTGAGCTTGCCCGCCATTGGGAACAGAACGCCAAAGGCCGCCTGACCAAGACCGCCTACAGCATCCATCTGGACGTCGAATCCGCGGCTCGCCTGGCGGCGCTGCAGGAGATGTACCCCAAGCATCATGCGGAGGAGCTGCTCGGCGAATTGATCGGTGCCGCCCTGGAAGAACTGGAAACCAGCTTTCCCTACGTGCGCGGTACGCGGGTTATCGCCACCGACGAGGAAGGCGATCCGATGTACGAGGATGTAGGGCCCACCCCGCGATTCCTGGCGCTTTCACGCCGCCATCTGGAAGAAATGAACCGTACCGAAACGTCCGCGCAGGCTGGCGAACCGTCCCAGCAAGCGCTGTAAAGCCCTTTGCAGAGCCATTGGTTTGTAAAAAAACGATCCAATCGGCCAGTTTTGTGAACTATTCAAAAAACACTTGAGTCCCAAACATTAGCCATCGCAGCCAAGCGGTCGTTTGCATAGCCAGGCCAGCCGTTGCCATGGAAATAGTGTTTTGAGGAGCCCTCCTATGGAGTTGAAGATCATGAAGACTTGCACTGCCAAACCCTCGTCCAACGTTGTCCGTGGGCTCAAGCTCGCCGCACTGGCGCTGGGCAGCAGCTTCATCCTGGCCGGCTGCGCGGGTAACCCGCCTACCGAGCAGTACGCCCTGGCCCAATCGGCCGTCAACAGCGCAGTGAGCGCGGGTGGTACTGAATACGCCGCAGTCGAAACCAAGTCGGCCCAGGACAAGTTCAAGGCGGCTGAAATCGCCATGCACGACGAAAACTACGAAAAAGCCCGCGTACTGGCCGAACAGGCCGAGTGGGACGCTCGCGTAGCAGAACGCAAGGCCCAGGCGGCGAAAGCTCAGAAGGCCGTGGACGACGCGCACCAAGGCGTGGAAGACCTGCGCCAGGAAGGCCTGCGCAACGCCCAGTAATCGCTACTGAGTGCATTTCGGACAGATAAGGAAGAACCCCATGCGTAAACAATTGATGATCCCTGCCCTGCTGGCCGTGGCCGTAAGCCTGAGCGCCTGCTCGCACGACCCGAACGCCAACCTGGAAAGCGCCCGCACCAACTTCTCGTCGCTGCAGACCAACCCGAAATCGGCCACCCTCGCGGCCCTGGAAACCAAGGACGCGTCTGAGTGGCTGGACAAGGCTGACAAAGCCTATCGCGACGGCGATGATGAGAAGAAGGTCGACCAGTTGGCCTACCTGACCAACCAGCGCGTTGAGTTTGCCAAGCAGACCATCGCCCTGCGCACCTCCGAAGACGAGATCAAGAACGCTGCCGCCCTGCGTGCCAAGGCGCAGCTGGACGCTCGCGACGCCCAGATCAAGAAGCTGCAAGACAGCCTCAACGCCAAGCAGACCGAGCGCGGCACCCTGGTCACCTTCGGCGACGTCCTGTTCGACGTGAACCGCTCCGAACTCAAGGCCAGCGCCACGACCAACGTGATCCAGCTGGCGCAGTTCCTCAAGGACAACCCAGACCGCCAAGTGATCATCGAAGGCTACACCGACAGCACCGGTTCGGACTCGTACAACCAAAGCCTGTCGGAGCGCCGCGCCACTTCCGTGATGGCCGCGCTGGTACGCCAGGGTGTGGACGCCAAGCGCATCGTCGCCCAAGGCTATGGCAAGGAATACCCTGTGGCTGAAAACTCCAGCGCCTCGGGGCGTGCCATGAACCGTCGTGTGGAAGTGACCATTTCCAACGACAACCAGCCGGTTGCGCCGCGTTCTTCGATGAAGTAAGCGCCCTCGCTGAAAAAAAAAACGCCAGCATTGCTGGCGTTTTTTTGCCCGCTCCGTGCTACTTGTTCGTTCCTGAAGATCACCACCCGTGAGGCCGGGCAAAGCCCGGAACCCACGCCACCAGATACACAGCGGCTCCCGGCATTCGCCTAGGGATAATTGGGAATCTCACCCAACCTGCGCAGGCCATTGAAGTGCCCAGGGTCTTCGAGAAACTTAAGCATCACCTGCCGGTAGGTCGGGTCGGCGAAGGTTTGCACATGGGCGCCGCGGGTCAGTTGCAACACCCGCGGCGGCGGCAGCGCCTGGTACAGGGCAATGCCGTTTTCCAGCGGTACAACGGTGTCGTCCATGCTCTGGAACACCAACTTGGGTACCCCTGTGAGCCGCGGCGCCGCGGTAATCGCACTATCGGCGTCCGGCACCCACCATGAGAGCGGCACCTGGAAGGGCCAGGTAAGCCATGAGGTGCCCAGGGCGTAACGGCCGACCTTGCGGTAACTGGCCGGCGCACCATCGAAGATCAGCGCCTGAAACCGCGCCGCTTCCTCAGGGTGGGCCGCCAAGTGGTGAATCGCCAGCGCCCCGCCCACGCTCTGCCCCAGCAGCACCAGCGGTTTACCCTGGACCTCCGGCGCCTGATGCAGCCAATCCAGTGCCGCCTGGACGTCCAGGTACACCTGCGGCAACCTCGCGCTGCCTTCGGACAGCCCGTAACCACGGTAGTCAAGCAATAGCACCTGGTAACCGTCGGCCGGCAACCACCAACTGCCACCCAAGTGGCGCGAAAGATTGCCGCCGTTGCCATGCAAGTGCAACACCGTGCCCTTGACCGCTACCCCCGCCTTGGCCGGAAGCCACCAGGCATGCAAGCGCACGCCATCGGCACTTAGCAGGGTCACCGGCTGCCAGGCCAGGTGGGCGGCAGCCGGGGTAAACGGCTCGCCCGGCTCAGGGTAGAACAGCCATGTGCTGCAACCGGCGGCGCTTAGGCACGCCACCAGCGCGGCCAGGCGCCCTAGCCGCTTAAAGGATGTTCGCGTAATCCGCTTCAATCCGGTCCAGGCTCAGGTGGTTGAGGAAGTTGGAGAAGCACATCCAGGCGGACAGTGCATTCATGTCGCGGAATTGCTCCGGAAGGTATTTAGGTGGCGTCACCAGGCCCTCATCTACCAGCTGGCGCAGGATGCGCATGTCTTCGAGCGTTGTTTTGCCGCAGAACAGCAACTGCACCTGCTCCAACTTGCCCTTGCGCACCGCTAGCTGGATGTAGTTGTAGACCATGATGAAACCCTTCAAGTAGGACAGGTCCTTGGTGAAGGGCAAACCGGTGGGGGTGGACCCACGGAACACGCGGCTGGCGTTGCCGTAGCTCTCCGCCATGCTGAAGCCTTGCTCGCGGAAGAATTCATACACCTGCAGAAAATCCGCGCCCTCCTCGACCATATGGATGGCGCGGGTGCGGTTGGTCAGCTTGCGCAAGCGGCTGGGATAGGACGCGAAGGCGATGACCTCCATCAGGATAGCCAGGCCTTCCTGGGTAACCGTCGAGGACGGCGGCCCCTTGGCCAGGAACGTGCAAATGGGCTGGTTCAGGCCGTTGAGGGTGGTGCCGACATGCACCAGCCCCTCGTGCACTTCCAGCGCACGCACGTCGCGCTCATTGAACATGGCATCGGCGCGCACTTTGATGTAGTCGGCCCCAGCGGCTGCGTCCGCGACTATGCCGTCGGACTCGAACACCCGGATGGTTTCCTCGGTCTCGCCGAACACCCGATTGAGCCGGCTTTGCAGCATGGCCACTGCTTCCTTGGCAGTCAGGTTCTTGGCTTCGTCCTTGAGGTCGCCGCGGCCGTCGATCTTGTTGAGGTAGTCCGACAGCATCATCCCCAGGTCCGCAAGCGTCGGGTCTCCGGCATGGAAGGCGTCCGAGGCGGCGCCGTACAGCTCCTGGGAGATCAACCCGAAATCATCGGTGCCGCGCGCCTCGAGCATGCGCACCACCATCCGATATTCGCGGCACATGCGCCGCATGATCTGCCCCACGGGGTTGAACTGCCCCAACTGGCGAGTGACGTCGCGTTCGATGTACTGGAATTCGAGCTTGATCGTAGCGGCGTCGAACGCCAGCGGGCGGCTCTGGTACCAGGCCCGATCGACCTCGGGCATCGCCTTGCCCTTGGCTTTGAGGAAGGCCTGGCGGATGTTGTCGTCCCACTTCACCGCGTCGAGGATGCGGATCGGGGTTTGCGCCGCGACAATACGGTCAGACAGCGCGCGCACCGTCTGCTGGTAGTCGTCCATCAGCCCTCCTTTGCAGTCAATGTGCTGCCCGCTTGTAGCGGGCGATTTCCACGAACACGTCCGAATTGGCCGGATCGTCCAGCCAGGCGAACACTTGCGCCGGTGTCGAGCGCACGGCAACACCCTGGCCTTCCCGGGTATCGGACCGCTCGCCGACCATGGCGCCCTGGGCGATGGCTTGCTGCAAGCGCTCCAGGTCAAGGTTATAGACCACCAGCTCACCGGCATCGCTCAGTTCGAAACCCACGAGGGCAAAGCGACCGCCGTAGGCCTTGGGCATGGGCGCCGCGGCATACCAGCGGCCACCGTGGCGGCTGACGGTGAAGGTGGCCTGGTCGCGGGGGGCAGGCGAGCCTTTTTGATAGCTGATGGCGGTGTAGTGCCCATTGGGCGCTGCCTGGATAGTGAGCTTGAGGTGCTCGCCCCAGGCATCCCGGGCCTGCCATTGGCCGAGCATGGCGGCAGGCGCCTTCTCGCCAGGCGCGAAGGGTTCGTCGAAGGTCGCCAGGCAGCCAGCGAGCAGGGCACTGAGCAGAGCGAGGGCGAGCAGCTTGCGCCAGGCATTCATCCGGGAAAGGTCCTCTTCAGGCCGCGGCCAGCACCAGGTGCATGTAGCGGGTAAGTATGTCGAGCATGCCGTTATCGTGCGCGGTCGGCGCCGGAGCCAATAGCGCCTGATATTCCATCTGCCCGATCAGCGCCGTCAACACTTGTGCATCCTGCTCCGGGCAACGCGAGCCTAGCACTCGCAGCATCTGGCAGGCCCCTTCGTGGAGGATTCGCTGGTGCGACAGCACGAGCCCGGCCAGGCGTGGGGTGAGCAATGCCTCCTGGCGAAAGGCTTGCTCGGCCATCAGGTAGTCGCGGCGTGTGTTGAGTTGGCGGAGCACATAATCGGCGGTCATCCGCGCGATGGCATCGGCCAGGCGGCCACGCGCGTCGCTCGTTTCGCTGGAGGCGGCGAGCAGCTGGCGCAGCAGTTCCTCGCTGCTGGCCCATAACTTGGCCATGTGCGCGGCGCTACGCTCCACATAGCGGGCGAAGCTGTCGGCGAGCAGGTCTTCGATGTCCTTGAAGTAATAAGTGGTCGCCGACAGCGGCACGCCCGCCTCGGCGGCCACGGCGCGATGACGCACGCCGCGCACGCCGTCACGCACCACGATGCGCATCGCCGCATCGAGAATTGCCTGGCGCCGCTGTTCGCTGCCCAGCCGTGCCGGCTTGCGGCCTTCGTATTGAACGCTTCTGGCCACGGCGCTGGCGACGCCCGCGGCCCCTGTTGTAACGATTTGCGGTTCCACTGCCTATCCCTTTTCCTGACGCATCCACCGCCAGCGAGAACATGCGCTCAACCGCGCCGCTGGCGTTTGTACCAAGACGGCCAATTCGCCCCAGCCGACACAAAAAAGCCGCCCCGTAGGGCGGCTTCGTGTGAGCGCTTACGCTTGTGGCCGCATATGCGGGAAGAGGATCACGTCGCGGATCGACGGCGAATTGGTCAGCAGCATCACCAACCGGTCGATGCCGATGCCTTCGCCGGCGGTGGGGGGCATGCCGTACTCCAGCGCGCGCACGAAGTCCGCATCGTAATGCATGGCTTCGTCGTCGCCGGCGTCCTTATCGGCCACCTGGCGCATGAAGCGCTCGGCCTGGTCTTCCGCGTCGTTGAGCTCCGAGTAGGCGTTGGCGATTTCGCGGCCACCAATGAACAGCTCGAAGCGGTCGGTGACGTTGGGGTTGTCATCGTTACGGCGGGCCAGCGGCGACACTTCGAAGGGGTATTGGGTAATGAAGTGCGGCTGCTCGAGCTTGTGCTCGACCAGCTCTTCGAAAATCATCACCTGCAATTTACCCAGGCCTTCGAAGCCCAGCACCTTGGCCCCGGCCTTCTTGGCGATGGCGCGGGCCGTGTCGATGTCTTCGAGGTCCGCGGCGCTGATGTCCGGGTTGTATTTGAGGATCGAGTCGAACACCGACAAGCGCGCGAACGGCTCGCCGAAGTGGAAGACCTTGTCGCCGTAGGGCACGTCCGTGGTGCCGAGCACCAGTTGCGCCAACTCGCGGAACAGCTCTTCGGTGAGGTCCATGTTGTCTTCGTAGTCGGCGTAGGCCTGGTAGAACTCGAGCATGGTGAACTCGGGGTTGTGCCGGGTCGAAACGCCTTCGTTACGGAAGTTGCGGTTGATCTCGAAGACTTTTTCGAAACCGCCGACCACCAGCCGCTTGAGGTACAGCTCCGGCGCGATGCGCAGGAACATTTCCATGTCCAGGGCGTTGTGGTGGGTTTCGAACGGCTTGGCCGCGGCGCCGCCAGGGATGGTCTGCAGCATCGGCGTTTCGACTTCGAGGAAGTCGCGCTTCATCAGGAAGCTGCGGATATGAGCGATGACCTGCGAGCGTACGCGGAACGTCTCGCGCACCTCTTCGTTGACCATCAGGTCAACGTAGCGCTGGCGATAGCGCTGCTCGGTGTCGGTCAGCCCGTGGTGCTTGTCCGGCAACGGGCGCAAGGATTTGGTCAGCAGGCGCACGCTGGTCATTTCGACGTAGAGGTCGCCCTTGCCGGAGCGGGCCAGGGTGCCGACGGCGGCGATGATGTCGCCCATGTCCCAGGTTTTCACCTGGGCCAGGGTGTCTTCGGGCAAGGTCTTGCGGTTGACGTAGACCTGGATGCGCCCGGTCATGTCCTGGATCACCATGAACGAACCGCGGTTGAGCATGATGCGACCGGCGACCTTGACCGGAATCGCCGCCGCTTCCAGCTCTTCCTTGGTTTTGTCGACGTACTGCTTCTGCAGGTCGCCTGCGTAGTTGTCGCGACGGAAGTCGTTGGGGAAGGCCTGGCCCTTGGCACGCACGGCGGCAAGCTTTTCCTTGCGCAGGGCGATCAGGTTGTTTTCTTCCTGTTGCAGGTCTTGCGGGTCGAGTGGTTGGTCGCTCATGTCACATCCATAAAAGTCTTTTTGAGCTTCAAGCGGCAGGCTTCAAGCTGCAAGTAAAATCAAAAGCTGCACTGCAGAAGCCGGGCAACGCCCGCCGCTTGCGCTTGCAGCTCGCCGCTTACAGCTTGCGGCTTGTCAGAGCCCCTGCTTGAGGCTGGCCTCGAGGTACTCGTCGAGGTCGCCGTCCAATACCTTGTCGCAGTCGCTGCGCTCGACGTTGGTGCGCAGGTCCTTGATGCGGGACTGATCCAGTACGTAGGAACGAATCTGGTGGCCCCAGCCAATATCGGACTTGGTGTCTTCCAGCGCCTGGGAGGCGGCGTTACGCTTCTGCACTTCCTGCTCGTACAACTTGGCCCGCAGCATTTTCATGGCGGTGTCCTTGTTGGCGTGCTGGGAACGTTCGTTCTGGCAGCTGACCACGGTGTTGGTCGGCACGTGGGTGATCCGCACCGCCGAGTCGGTGGTGTTTACGTGCTGGCCACCGGCACCGGACGACCGGTAGGTGTCGATGCGCAGGTCCGCCGGGTTGATCTCGATCTCGATGTTGTCGTCGATTTCCGGCGACACGAACACCGCTGTGAACGAGGTATGCCGACGGTTGCCGGAGTCGAACGGGCTTTTGCGAACCAGGCGGTGCACGCCGATTTCCGTACGCAGCCAGCCGAACGCGTATTCGCCCTTGATGTGCAGCGTAGCGCCCTTGATGCCGGCAACCTCGCCCTCGGACAGCTCCATGATGGTGGTGTCGAAGCCGCGTTTGTCGGCCCAGCGCAGGTACATGCGCAGCAGCATGTTGGCCCAGTCTTGTGCCTCGGTGCCGCCAGAGCCGGCCTGGATGTCCAGGTAGGCGTTGTTGGCATCCATCTCGCCGCTGAACATGCGGCGGAATTCGAGCTGCTCCAGCGAGCCGCGCAGACGTTCGAGCTCGCTGACCACGTCGGCCACGGCACCTTCGTCGTCTTCCTCGACGGCCATATCCAGCAGCTCGCGGCTATCGGCCAGGCCGCCGGAAAGCTCGTCGAGGGTCTCGACGATGGCGGCCAGGGTAGCGCGTTCACGGCCCAGGTTCTGGGCGTATTCGGGGTTGTTCCAGACGTTCGGGTCTTCGAGCTCGCGGTTGACTTCGGTCAGGCGTTCAGCCTTTTGATCGTAGTCAAAGATACCCCCGAATGGTTTCGGAGCGGTCGCGAAGGTCCTTGATCATGTTGAGGATTGGATTGATTTCCATGGCGGCTGCGCACTCACATCAAAAGCCGCGGAGTATAGCATGGCCATCAAGGGCTGTAGGAGCCGGCGACAGGCTGCGAACCGGGGCACGCTCGGTTCGCGGGCTCCGCCTGCATCCCCGGGGCCAGGCGGTATTTCCGTGGGAGCTCACTCCGCCACCACCACCTGATTGCGCCCGCTGTGCTTGGCCATGTACAGGCCCTTGTCCGCCGCCAGGATCAGCAGCCGGCAATTGGTGCCCGGCGCCGGGGTCATGGTGGCCAGGCCAACGCTCACGGTGAGCGGCGACGCCGGCTCCGGCGCGTTGTGCCAGATGCCCAGCGCAGCGATGCTTTGCCGCAGCTTCTCGGCCACCAGCCGCGCGCCGCCTGGCGAGGTGCTGGGCAGTACCAGGGCGAACTCCTCGCCCCCGTAGCGCGCCGGCAGGTCGCTGGAACGGCTGGACGCGTCGCGGATGGTATCAGCCACCTTGCGCAGCGCCTCGTCCCCTTCCAGGTGGCCAAAGTTATCGTTATAAGACTTGAAATAGTCCACATCGATCATCAGCAGCGAGAGCTGCGTCTGGTCGCGCATCGCCCGGCGCCACTCCAACTCCAGGTATTCATCGAAGTGGCGGCGGTTGGACAGGCCAGTCAGGCCATCGGAGTTCATCAACCGTTGCAGCACCAGGTTGGTGTCCAGCAACTGCTGCTGGCTGACCCGCAGTGCCCGGTAGGCTTCGTCGCGTTGCAGCAGGGTCAGGTAGGACCGGGAGTGATAGCGGATGCGGGCCACCAGCTCGATGGTATCCGGCAGCTTCACCAGGTAATCGTTGGCGCCGGCGGCGAAGGCCGCGCTCTTGACCACCGCATCTTCCTTGGTGGAAAGCACGATGATCGGGATGTCCCGGGTGGAGGGGTGATTACGGTACTCGCGCACCAGGGTCAGGCCATCCAGCCCGGGCATCACCAGGTCTTGCAGGATCACCGTGGGGCGAATGCGTACCGCCTGGGCAATGGCCTGGTGAGGGTCGGCGCAGAAGTGGAAGTCGATATTGAGCTCGGCCGCCAGGCTCCGCCGGATCGCCTCGCCGATCATGGCCTGATCGTCCACCAGCAACACCATGGCCTTGTTTTCGTCGGTGGATCTGAACTGTTCGATCTGCAGATCAATCATTGCGTTGTCACCTGATTACTGCCTGTGTGCCGGCTTGGGCAAATGCATGAAGTCATTGTGAGAAGGTTTCCATCAGGCGCGACGCGATGCGCTCCAAGGGCCGTACTTCGACCGCGGCATCGATGGCCACGGCAGCCTTGGGCATCCCGAATACCGCGCAGCTCTGTTGATCCTGGGCAATGGTGAGGTAGCCACGCTGGCGCATCAGCTTGAGCCCTTGCGCGCCATCGCGGCCCATGCCGGTGAGCAGTACCCCAACGGCATCGCCTTGCCAGTGGCGGGCAACGCTTTCGAAAAACACGTTGATCGAGGGCCGGTAGATTTCGTTGACCGGCTCGGCCGTGTACGCCAGCGCACCGTCGCGGGTAAGGCGCAGGTGGTTATTGGTGCCGGCCAGCAGCACGTCGCCTGGCTGCAAACGGTCGCCTTCGCGGGCCAGCCGCACCGGCCGGCGCGAGGCCGTGCCGAGCCATTCGGCCATGCCGGCGGCGAACACTTCGTCCACATGCTGCACCAGCACCACGGCGGCGGGAAAATTCAGCGGCAGGCCCTTGAGCAGTGCTTCCAGGGCGGCCGGGCCACCTGCGGAAGAGCCGATAGCCACAAGGCCGAGCGCCTGGCTGCCACTGCGCGCGGCGACCTCGCGGCGCTTTACCGGGGCGCTGCGCTGGCCTACCAGCCAGCCAATGTTGACGATCTTGCGCAGCAACGGGGCGGCTGCCTCACGCCCGTCCCCGGCGCCAAGGGCGGGCGTGTCGACTACGTCGAGCGCGCCATGGCCCATGGCTTCGAACACCCGGTGCACGTTCTGCTCACGGTCAACGGTGACGATCACGATCGGGCAAGGGGTGCTCGCCATGATCTGCCGGGTCGCTTCCACGCCGTCCATCTTCGGCATGATCAAATCCATGAGCAGCACGTCCGGGCGTTGCTCGGCGCAGCGGCGAACCGCCTCCTCGCCATCGAAGGCGACCCAGATCACCTCGTGCGCCGGCTCGTAGGCCAGCGCGCGGCGTAAGGCCTCCACGGCCAACGGCATGTCGTTGACGATGGCTACTTTCATGCCACGTTCATCCTTGGGCTCCTCCGATCAGCTCGGCGACCGCATCGAGTAACGCGTCGTCATGGAAGCTGGCTTTTGCCAAATAGTAGTCGGCGCCGGCTTCCAGGCCACGCTGGCGGTCCTCTTCCCGGTCCTTGTAGGACACGACCATCACTGGCAACGAGTGCAGGCGGTTGTCGCGGCGCAACAGGGTCACCAGTTCGATCCCGTCCATGCGCGGCATGTCGATGTCGGTGATCAACAGGTCGAAGGCTTCGCCGCGCAGCGCGTTCCAGCCGTCCATGCCATCGACCGCCACCGCGACCTCGTAGCCGGCGGCCAGCAGCAGCTTGCGCTGGAGCTCGCGCACCGTGAGCGAGTCATCCACTACCAGCACGCGCTTGCCGGCCCGCTGGCTGGCCGCCCCGGCCGGGCGGTCGATGCGCTCCAGGCGGCCGCTGCTGAGCAGTTTGTCTACCGAGCGGACCATGTCCTCTACGTCCACGATCAGCACCACCGAGCCGTCGTCGAGCAGGGCGCCGGCGGAGATGTCCTGGACCTTGCCCAGGCGCGAGTCCAGCGGCAGCACCGCCAGCACCCGCTCCCCGATGAAGCGCTCCACGGCGATGCCATAGAGGGCGTCGCGCTCGCGCACCACCACCACGCGGATGCTCTCGCCGTGCTGCTGGCTGGGCGGCCGCTGAAGCAACTGGCTGGCCGCGACCAACCCCACTTGGCGGCCGTGGTGGAAGAAGTGCTGGCGGCCTTCGAGCTGGACGATATCGTCCGTGGCCAGGTTAAGGCTGTGCTCGATGTGCGCCAGCGGGAACGCGTAGGCTTCGCCGCCCACATCGACTACCAGGCTACGCACCACCGAGAGGGTCAGCGGCACCTCCAGCAAGAAGCGGCTGCCCTGCCCTCGCTGCTGGGTCATCTCAATCGAGCCGCGGACCTCGCGCACCATGTGCTGAACGGCATCCAGGCCCACGCCGCGGCCAGACACCTCGGTCACGGTGTCGCGCAGGCTGAAGGCCGGCAGGAACAGGAACGCCAGCAGCTCCTCCTCACTCAGGCGCTCGGCGGTTTCGGCCGTGGCCAGCTGGCGCTGCACCACGCTCTGGCGCAAGCGGGCCAGATCGACGCCAGCGCCGTCGTCGCTTAGCTCCAGCACCAACTGCCCGGCCTGATGGGAGGCGCGCAGGCGAATAGTGCCTTCGGCCGGCTTGCCCGCCAGCAACCTGAGCTCAGGCGCCTCGATGCCGTGGTCTACCGCGTTGCGCAGCAGGTGCGTCAACGGCCCTTCCAGGCGCTCGAGCACATCGCGGTCGACCTGGGTCTTTTCACCTTCGACCTCCAGCCGCACCTGCTTGCCGAGGCTGCGGCCCAGGTCACGGACCATCCGCGCCTGCCCGCCGAGCACGTCGGCGAACGGCCGCATGCGGCAGGCCAGGGCAGTGTCGTATAGCTGCTGCGCACGCTGCGCCGCTTCCCAGCCGTAGTCGTCCAGCTCCGCCGCCTGGCACAGCAGGATCTGCTGGGTTTCGCCCAGCAGCCCCCGGGCCTGGCTCAGCGCCGCGCGCACGTCCTCCAGGGGGTGGGCGGCATCGAGGCTGTCCTTGAGTTCGTCCAGCGCGCGCAGGCTTTGCGCCTGCATACGCTTGAGCCGCTGCAGGCTAGCCAGGTAGGGCTTGAGCCGCCCGGTCTCGACCATGGCCTTGCTGGCCAGGTCGAGCAACGCATTGAGGCGTTCGGCGGTGACCCGCAACACCCGCTCGCCCTCCCCGGCACGGCGCTGGCCGGCGGTTTCCGAACTGCCGTCCTCGCTGGCGGCCAAGGCGCCGTCGGGCCGTGCGTCAGTGCTCGGCACCGCGGGCGGCGGAGCGTGGGCAGGCGCCGCGGGCAAGGCTGGCGCGGCGCCGGGCAATCGGCCCGCAGGCGCCTGGGACGGGTCCAGCGCCGCCGCCAGCTGCGCCAGGAAGGCGTCGATATCGGCGGCGCCCGGGGCTTTGTCCGGTAGCGCGATCCGCATCAGCAGGTCCGTGCCCTGCAGCAAGGCATCGATATGCTCGGGGCGCAGGCGCAGGTCGCCGGCCTGGGCGGCCACCAGGCAATCTTCCATCACATGGGCTACCCGAACACCGGCATCCACGCCGACGATCCGCGCCGCACCCTTGAGCGAATGCGCCGCGCGCATGCAGGCCTCCAGCTGCGCGGGATCGGCCGGGTTACGTTCCAGGTCCAACAGCCCTGCACTGAGCACGCTGGTCTGGGCCTCGGCTTCCAGCGCAAACAGCTCCAGCAACGAGGCGTCACGCATTTGTTCGGGGGTCATGTCAGGCTCCGGGTAATGGCGGCCATCAATGCCTGCTCGTCGAGCACTCTCAGCGTGCGCTGGCCATCGGTGAGCACCGAGGCGGTGAAGCGGTTGCTGTCCTCGCTGGCACCGGCATCGATCAACCGCTGTTCGAAGCGCCGAATGCCGTCGATTTCGTCCACCGGCGCCACCACCGAACCGCCCTGCGCGGCAAGAATCAACATGCGTGGCAGTACCCGCCCAGGCGTCGCCGGGGCCTGCGCCTGCTCCACGCCGAGTAGCTCATGAAGAGCAATACAGGGCACCAGCGCCCCGCGGACGTTAGCTACCCCCAAGAGGGTACGCGAGCGTTGATGGGGCACGGAATGCACGGGCTGATGCGGCGCCACCTCGACCAGGCAGCGCGTGGCCAGCCCCAGCCATTCGCCGCCGAGGCGAAACACCACCAGCGAGCGTGTTGGTACGGCTTCCGGGGCGGGCGCGTAAACCAGCTCGCCGGGTTCGCGCTGGAGGCTGTAGCGGTCGAGCAGCACGGTAGCGGCGTTGGCGAACACCGGGCAGTTGAGGCAGCGGATGTACTCCACCAACCGCGGGCAGGAGTTGTCGCCGCGCACACCAATGATGTTCCAGCAGGTATCGAGCGCCTCGGCGCCCGCCGCACCGTCCTCGGGCAAATAGGTCAAGCCAGGGCCGTGGTTATCATTCATGCCTTAGGCTCCTTTAGCGCCCGCGCGGCTCGCGCCTGCAATCGCCGGGCGCCGTCCAGGTCGCCCTGGGCGGCCAACAGCGCTGCCAGATGCGCCAGCGCCTCGGCGTGCTGCGGGGCCAGGTACAACGCCTTGCGGTAGAAGCCTTGGGCCTCCAGCGAGTTCCCCCCGGCGTCGCTGAGCAGCCCCAGCCAGTAGAACACCTGGGCCTCCGGCGGATGGTCGCGCAGATAGCGCTCGCAGGCCGCCCGGGCTTCAGCGCTCTGGCCGGCATTGGCCAGGGTGGCGATCTGCGCGAGCAGGGTGGCGGGCTCGGCGATGGGCGCGCTCGGCGTTGGGGGCACAGGCGTGGTTCGCGGGCTAAGGCCCGCTGCTACAGCGCGGGGCGTGGCGTTTTTAAAGCTCTGCGAGGCCGGGGTTGGCAGCGGAGGCGGGGCTATTACCGGCGCTGGCACAGGGGCCGGGCCAGGCGCACGAACGAAGGCGAAGGCTTGGGGGATGCCTAGCGGGCGCATGCCACTGGAGGTCAACAGGCTGCCCTCGGCGGGGCCGATAAACACTACCCCGTCATCGCGGGTGAGGGTTTTGAGGGCAGCAACCACCTGACGCTGGGTCGGTACGTCGAAATAGATCAGCAGGTTGCGGCAGAACACGAAGTCGTAAGGTGCCTCGCCCGCAAGCAATGAAGGGTCGAGCACGTTGCCGGGCTGCAGCCGTACCTGCGCCACGATCCGCGGCTGCAATAGATAGCCATCGGCCTCGGCGTTAAAGTGCCGGCCCTGGATGGCCTTGTAATCGCCACGGAACGAATTGCGCCCATAGAGCGCCCGGCGCGCCTTGACCAGCGAGTTAGGGCTCACGTCCACGCCATGGATGACGAACGCCGATGCGGGCAGGCCAGCTTCGAACAGTGCCATGGCCATGGAATAAGGCTCCTCACCGGTGGAGCACGGCAGGCTGAGCAAGCGCAGCGGCCGTGCTCCACCGAGTTCGCTCCAGCGCGTGCGTGCCAGGCGGCCAAGGGCGGCGAAAGACTCGGGGTAACGCATGAACCAGGTTTCCGGCACGATCACCGCTTCGATCAGCGCCTGCTGCTCCTGCGCGGACTCCCCCAGCAGCCCCCAATAGGCCTCCAGGCTCGGAGCCTGGGCCTGTACCTGGCGCTGGCGCACGGCGCGTTCGATCATTGCCGGGCCCACGGATTCGGCGTCCAGGCCGATGCGCTGGTGGAGGAATTCAAAGAAATGCGGGGCCAGGCTCATGCGCCTTCTCCGCCGAGCAGGCCGGCGTTGTCCGGCGTATAGAGCAGCGACCGGGCGCGTTCGTCGAGCAGTTCGCCCACGCTGATCCATTGCAGCAAACCACGCTCGTCTTCACGAATAGGCCCCAGGTAGCGGGCCTGGGCGTTGTGCAGGCCATAGGGTTTGAACTGCGCTGGGTCGCAGCGCAGGGTTTCGCTGGCGTGCTCGAGCACCAGGCCCAACGTTTGGCCCGGAGCGTGGCTCACCAGCACTACCCGGGTGCTGGTCCGGCGCACCGCGGGGGCGCCCAGCGCCAGCGCGCGCACGTCAATCACCGGCACCACCTGGCCGCGATAAGCGAACACCCCGCCTACCCAGCTTGGAGCGTGAGGGATGGGCTTGAGCGGCACCAGCGGCAGCACCTCGACGATGTCGCGGGCAGGCAGGGCGAAGCGCTGCTCGCCGAGGGTGAACAATAAAAACAGCATGCCGGCCGGCTTGCCCACCGGCGTGACGGCGCCGTTCTCGGGAGGGCTGGCCATCAGACCTTGAAGCGAGACACGCCGCCGCGCAGGCCGACGGCGACCTGGCTCAGCTCGTCGATGGCAGCGCTGGCCTGGCGCAAGGAGTCGACCGTCTGGCTGCTGGCGTCGCTAAGCTGGCTCAGGGCATGGTTGATCTGTTCGGCGCCGGTGGCTTGCGCCTGCATGCCTTCGTTGACCATCAGCACCCTGGGCGCCAGGGCCTGCACCTGGCCGATGATCTGGTTCAGTTGCTCGCCCACCTGCGTCACCTCGAGCATTCCCCGGCGCACTTCTTCAGAGAACTTGTCCATCCCCATCACGCCTGCCGACACCGCCGACTGGATCTCGCGCACCATCTGCTCGATGTCGTAGGTGGCCACGGCGGTCTGGTCGGCCAGGCGGCGTACCTCGGTGGCGACTACCGCGAAACCCCGGCCGTATTCGCCAGCCTTCTCCGCCTCGATGGCGGCGTTGAGCGACAGCAGGTTGGTCTGGTCTGCCACCTTGACGATGGTCACTACCACTTGATTGATGTTGCCGGCCTTCTCGTTGAGGGTGGCCAGCTTGGCGTTGACCAGGTCCGCGGCGCCCATCACCTGTTGCATGGTGTCGGCCATGCGCGCCAGCCCTTGCTGGCCGTTCCCCGCCAGCAGGGAAGCCTGGTCGGCGGCGCCGGTCACTTCACCCATGGTGCGCACCAGGTCCCGGGAGGTGGCGGCGATTTCCCGCGAGGTCGCGCCGATTTCGCTGGTAGTGGCCGCGGTTTCGGTAGCGGTGGCCTGCTGCTGACGGGAGGTGGCGGCAATCTCGGTCACCGAGGTAGTGACCTGCACCGAGGATCGCTGCGCCTGAGACACCAGTGCATTGAGCTCGTCCATCATGGCGTTGAAGCCGGTTTCGATGGCGTTGAATTCGTCCCTGCGGCCCAGGTTCAGACGCACGCTCAGGTCCCCCGCGCGCATCACGTCGAGGATCCGCAGCAGCTTGTTGGTGGGCGCCATGATGTTGCGCAACAGCAACAAGCCACAGGTGATCGCGGCGATCAAGGCCACCAGCAGGCAGCCGAGCATGACCAGCTTGGTGGTCCCTACCGAATGCTCGATGGACGCGCCTGCTTCCTCGGCGGCCTTGCGGTTGAGGTCCACCACCACGTTCAACTGCTTGCGGCCGGCGGTCCAGGCAGGGGTCAGTTCCTGTTCGAGCAGGTCCATCGCTTCGGTGAAATGGCGCTGCTGGTAGGCGGCGAGGGTGTGCTTCAGGGCTTGCTGATAGGTGCCGCGCCAGCGCTCGAATTCGGCGAAGGCGGCTTTTTCTTCGTCGGTGTGCAGGGTAGTGCTGAAAGCGGCCATCTGCGTGGCCAGGCGGTCGGCGAAGCCTTTGTACTGCTCCTCGTCCGAGGTGATCAGTTCTCGCTGGTAGCTCAACCCCAGCAGCTGCTGGGTATAAAGGTAGCTGTCCGACCAGGCGCTGCGCATCATCGAACTGGAGTACACGCCTGGGATGCTGTCGCTGCGAAGGCTGTTGGCCTCCTGTTCGATCATCACCAGGCGCGTATAAGCGGTCAGAACCATCGACAGCATAATGGCGACCACTACAGCGAAGCTCGCCAGGATCCGATGGCGCAGGGTCCAATTCTTCACATTCACTCCTCGAAGGTAAGCGCGCAAGCGAAAGCCCGGCAGTATAGACCAGGGCGTTTCAAGCGAGACGCGTACTTTCGGCGATATGGCATGTGAATACCAGTACCGCGCACGTGCATGCGCCCATGCACGCGCAGCGTTACGCCTACAGGGTAGGCACGGAGAGGTCAGAGCGGCGATTGATCGCCGGCGCGATACACCTCGCGGCCACCGAACAGGGTCCGCAGCACCCGAGCCTCTTTGAGCTCAGCCTCCGGGACAGTGAACAGGTCGCGGTCGAGCACAACCAGGTCCGCCTGCTTGCCTGGCGCCAGGCTGCCGATCGTGTCTTCCAGGCCGATGGTTTTCGCGGCGTTGCGGGTGTAGGCGTAGAACATCACCTCCCGGCCAATGCGTTGCTCGCCATTGAGCACACCTTTGGGCCCCTGCCGGGTGACCGCCTGATACATGGCTTTGAGCGGGTCTGGGGTGGACACCGGCCAGTCGCTGGCACCGGCGATGGTGGCGCCGGCATCGAGCAGCGACTTGGCCGGGTACATATAGCGGTAGGCATCGGCGGCCACGTAAGGCTGTACCAGGTCCACGGTGTAGTCGTCGGCAAGCGCCCACTCCAGCTGCATCGACGCGATCACGTTGAGCTGCTTGAAGCGCGGGAAATCCGCGGGGTTCACCAGCTCCAGGTGGGTGATGGAGTGGGTGACGCCGCTTTGCCGATCCTTGCGCGCCTGGGCAATGCCGTTGAGTGATTCGCGCACCGCTCGATCGCCGATGGCGTGGATGTGCACCAGCCAGCCCCGGGCGTCAGCCGCGCTCACCAACTCCCCGAAATGCGTGGGGTCGAGCAGCAGCTCGCCGGCGGAATGCTGGTTGCGGTAGTTCTTCAGCAGCGCCGCGGACTGCGCTGGGTACTCCACCACACCGTCGGCGAACACCTTGATGCCCGGCAGGCTCAGGTTCGGGATGCCTTGGAATTGCTGGCGCACTTCGTCGATCACGGCGAGGTCCGCTGGGCGGCTCTTGGGATTGACCACCAGCAAGGCGGCCACGTGAGCGCTGAGTTCGCCATTACGGGCAAGCTCCCGGTAGGCGGGCAGCACGCCGAGCGTCTGCGCGGTGGGCCTGATGTCATACACCGGTTGGCCGGGGCGGCCGTTGGCGGCGGCGTCCATCCAGGCGGTAACGCCCAGGCTGTTGTTGTAGTTCACCGCCGCCAGGCCCGCGCGATGGAGCAGTGGCAGGTCCGGCGCGGGCATGGCTGCGATCACCCGGTCGAACCCTGCGTCGACCAAAAAGCCGGTAGGCGTGAACGCCTTGTCATGGGCGATGTTCCGCTGTTGCGCGGCGGGCAGCGAACGTAGCAACTTCGCGTCCAGCCCGGCGCGACGAAGCATGGCGGTGTTGGCCCAGGCGGTGTGGTAGTCACTGCCGGTGAACACGACGGGCACTTGAGCCCACTCGCCGGTGTTGAAACGCTCCGCCAGCCCCTTGGCTTGGGACCAATAACTGGAGTGCATGCCGTTCATCACCAAGATGTCGCCCATTCTGGCCTTGCCGCTGTCGCGAGCCGCGCGCAGGCGCTGGGCGAGTTCATCCAGGCTGACTTGCTCGTCCTTCATGCTCGCCGACACCAGCTCCATGCCGCCGTCGATCGCATGCGAATGGCTGTCGATAAACCCTGGCATCAGCAACTTGCCTTGTAGGTCCACCCGCTTGCTATGGGTATCGGCCAGGGCACTGATGCTCTCGTTGGTGCCCACCTGGAGCACCTTGTCGCCAGCAATGGCGACCGCTTGCTGTAGCGGCTGCCCAGGCTCAGCCGTGAACACCTTGGCGTTGTACAGGATAAGGTCGGCGGTTTGTGCCTGAACGTCCAACGTGCCCAGCGCGATTGCGGCAGCGACTGCCCCCGTGATAAGCCTTCGCATGGCTTTCTCCTTTCTTGTTATGGGTGTTGGCCAGAGGCTACGGGGGCTGATCGGTGCACTGGAAGCCGAGCGGGAGCACAAGACTTGTGAAAAAAGAGAAAGAATATGGACAAGCTAAGCGGCCTCAACCTGTTCGTGGCCTGTGCCGAAACCGGCAGCTTCAGCCGGGCCGCCGAGCAACTGAGCAAAAGCCCCTCGGCGGTGACCAAGGCCATCGGCCAGCTGGAAGCCACCCTGGGCACTCGGCTGTTCGAGCGCACCACGCGCAGCATGGCGCTGACCGAAGCCGGCCATTTGTACCTTGAGCGCGCCCGTGAAGTGCTTTCGCGCATGCACGAGATTCACGAGGAAATCGGCCAACTGCAGCAGAGCATGCGCGGTACCTTGCGGGTTACCGCGCCGGTGGCGTTCGGGGCCGCCTTTCTCAACGAGGTGTGCACGAGTTTCCTCGATGCGCACCCAAACATGCGCTTGCAGGTCGACTTGAGCGACGCTTACGTAGACCTGCTCGACGGCCGCTATGACCTCGCCCTGCGCCTCGGCCACTGCGACCTTCCGGGCCTGATCGCCCGGCCATTGGCGCACAATCGGATAGTGATCTGCGCCAGCGCCGGTTACCTGGCTCGACGCGGCCGCCCCGAGCGCCCCGCGGACCTGGCCGCGCATGACCGCTTGAATTATCGGCATCCTGCGTTGGACACCCGTTGGTGGCTGGAGCGTGATGGCCAGCGCTATTCCACGCCCGGCTGCGGGCGCCTGGTTAGTGACAACCATGACCTCCTGGTAGCTGCCTGCCTCAAGGGGCACGGGCTGCTGCCCTTCCCCCTTTGGGGCGCGCAGCCCTACCTGAGCAGCGGCCAGCTGTGCAGCGTGCTCGATGACTATTATTTCGACCCGGACGCCTTCGGGCTGCGCATCCTGGCCGTTTACCCCAGCCACAGGCGCGCCACCCGTAAGATCCATGCCTTCATCGAGCAGGTGGAACAGGCGCTTCGAGGCCTCGGCATCCTTTGAAGCGGCGCTCTACAGGGTTCGCTTTTTCCGATATAACAGCTACCCACTCGCCTTCAGCAGATAGCGAACACGCCGATGATGACCCTTCGCCAGATTCGCCACTTCATCGCGGTCGCCGAAACCGGGTCGATCTCCGCCGCCGCCCAGGCCGTGTTCATTTCCCAATCCACATTGACCGGGGCGATCCAGCAACTGGAGGAAGAAATTGGCGTTACGCTGTTCAACCGCCACGCCAAAGGCATGAGCCTGACCCACCAGGGCCACCAGTTCCTGCGCCAGGCGCATTTGATCCTGGCCACGGTGGACAACGCCAAGCGCAGCCTGCAACAGAGCACCGAGCAGATCAGCGGCACCCTGACCATCGGGGTCACCAGCCTGGTGGCCGGGTATTACCTGGCTAACCTGCTGACGCGTTTTCAGCGCGCCTACCCCAACGTGGTCATCCGGGTGATGGAAGACGAGCGCCCGTACATCGAGCACCTGCTGCTCAACGGAGAAATCGACGTCGGCGTGTTGATCCTTTCCAACCTGGAAGACCGTCATGCGCTGCAAACCGAAGTGCTCACTCATTCGCCCCACCGCCTGTGGCTGCCCGCGCAGCACCCCTTGTTGGAGCGCGATGACATATCCCTGGCCGATGTCGCCAGCGAGCCGTTGATCGAGCTGAACGTCGATGAGATGGACCGCAACGCCCAGCGCATCTGGGCCGGGGCCGGGCTGCGCCCTTGCATCAGCTTGCGCAGCGCTAGCACCGAAGCAGTGCGGAGCCTGGTCGCCGCAGGGCTGGGGTTGTCGATCCAGCCAGACATGACCTATCGACCGTGGTCGCTGGAGGGGGACATTATCGAGGCACGCAGCGTGGTCGACCTGACCCGCACGCTGGATGTGGGCCTGGCCTGGCGCCGAGGCAGCGCGCGCCCGGTGCTGGTAGACCCCTTTCTCACGGTTGCCCGGGAACAGCACGCGCGCAAGCATTCGGTTTAATCGAATGCCGCATTCGATATTAGGTATTTGTTAGCCAACGAAGCGCCCCACTAGTCTCTAGCCACCACGCCCGCCAGAGACTTCGCGTATGCCGCTGTCCGCCTTGCCCGAGCCGCTGCGCACCGCCCTGCTGATCGACGGCCGGCCCGAAGTAGGCCAGGGCCCGCTGGAAACTATCATCGACCCTCGTAACGGCGAGCCGTTGGCGCAAGTGGCCGAGGCCAGCGCAGGCCAGGTAGAGGCCGCCATCGCCGCTGCCAACAACGCCTTCGCCAGTTGGTCGCGCACAACCCCTCAACAGCGCGCCGCTCGCCTGCTGGCCATCGCTGACAGCATCGAGCGGCAGGCTGATGAGCTGGCGCATATCGAGGCGTTGAACTGCGGCAAGCCTTTGCATCTCGCTCGTCAGGATGACCTCACCGCCTGCATCGACGTGTTCCGTTTCTTCGCCGGCGCCGTGCGCTGCCAGACTGGCCAGTTGGCCGGCGAATACCTGCCCGGGTACACCAGCATGGTGCGCCGGGATCCGGTCGGGGTGGTGGCGTCCATCGCGCCCTGGAACTACCCGCTGATGATGGCCGCCTGGAAGCTGGCGCCTGCACTGGCGGCCGGCAACACCGTGGTGTTCAAGCCGTCCGAGCACACGCCGCTGTCCATCCTGGCGCTGGTGCCCAGCCTGGCGGAGCTGCTGCCTGCCGGCGTGCTCAACGTGGTGTGTGGCGGCGGTGAGGGGGTGGGCGGCCAGCTGGTGAGCGACCCGCGGGTGCGCATGGTGTCGCTCACCGGCGATACGGTCACTGGGCAGAAGATCCTCCAGGCGGCCGCCAGAACGCTCAAACGCACCCACTTGGAACTGGGCGGCAAGGCGCCGGTTATCGTCTGCGACGATGCTGATCTGGAGGCGGTGGTCGAAGGGGTGCGCACCTATGGCTATTACAACGCCGGCCAGGATTGCACTGCCGCGTGCCGTATCTATGCCCAGGCCGGCATACATGATCGGCTGGTGGCCGAGCTGGGCAGCGCCGTCGCCAGCCTGCGCTTTGCTGGCAAGCGCGACCAGGACAACGAACTCGGCCCGTTGATCAGCGCCCGCCAGCGGGATCGCGTGGCCAGCTTCGTGCAGCGTGCCCTCAGCCAGCCTCACATCGAGCGCATCACCGGCGCCGCGGCGCATTCCGGGCCGGGCTTTTTCTACCAACCTACCCTGTTGGCCGGCTGCCGCCAGCAGGACGAGATCGTGCAACGAGAAGTGTTCGGCCCAGTGGTCACAGTGACCCGGTTCGATGAGCCAAGCCAGGCGCTGGCCTGGGCAAACGAATCCGAATATGGCCTGGCGTCGTCGGTATGGACGCGCGACCTGGACAAAGCCATGCAATTCGCCTCGCGGCTGCAATACGGCTGCACCTGGATCAACAGCCACTTCATGCTCGCCAGCGAGATGCCCCATGGCGGCCTCAAGCGCTCCGGCTACGGCAAGGACCTGTCCAGCGATTCGTTGCAAGACTACAGCGTGGTGCGCCACATCATGGCGCGGCACCGCGAGGTATTGAGCTGACCCCGGCGTTAGCGGCTGCCCACTCCAATAATCAAGATCAACGCTGCACCTGCTTGCCACTGCCCCGACGATAATTTGAAGAAGAGGGAATCACATGTCCGCCCCCAAGATCGCGTTACTCAGCGCACTGACCACCGCCATGCTGGCCACCGCCGGCATCCAGGCTGCCGACTTGCCCCAGGCCCTCGGCGCCGGTGAAGGGCACCTGGATATCATCGCCTGGCCCGGCTACATCGAGCGCGGCGAGAGCGACAAGAGCTATGACTGGGTCACTGGTTTCGAAAAGGAAACCGGCTGCAAGGTCGAGGTGAAAACCGCCGCTACCTCGGACGAAATGGTCAGCCTCATGGCCAAGGGGGGCTACGACCTGGTCACCGCATCCGGCGACGCCTCGCTGCGGCTGATCGCGGGCAAGCGGGTGCAGCCGATCAATACCGCGCTGATTCCCAACTGGAAGAACGTGGACCCGCGCCTGGCCGGCGGCGACTGGTTCGTGGTCAACAAGCAGGTGTACGGCACCCCTTACCAGTGGGGCCCGAACGTGCTGCTGTACAACACCGAGGTGTTCAAGACTGCGCCCACCAGCTGGGGCGTGCTGTTCGAGCCACAGAACTTCCCCGACGGCAAGCCGAACAAGGGCCGGGTGCAAGCCTATGACGGGCCGATCTACATCGCCGACGCGGCGCTGTACCTCAAGGGCAGCAAGCCGGAGCTGGGCATCAAGGACCCGTACCAGCTGACCGAGGCTCAATACAAGGCGGTGCTCGACCTGCTGCGCCAGCAGAAGCCGCTGATCCACCGCTACTGGCATGACGCGACCGTGCAGATGAGCGACGTGAAGAACGAAGGCGTGGCCGCGACCAGCTCGTGGGGCTACATGGTTAACGGGCTGAAGACCGATAACCAGCCGGTGGCTTCCACGGTGCCGAAGGAAGGCGCTACGGGGTGGGCGGACACCACCATGCTGCATGCCGACGCCAAACACCCCAACTGCGCCTACAAGTGGATGGACTGGTCCCTGCAACCGAAGGTGCAAGGCGACGTGGCCGCCTGGTTCGGTTCGCTGCCGGCGGTGCCAGAAGGCTGCAAGGCCAGCGAGCTGCTAGGGGCCGAGGGTTGCGCCACTAATGGCTTCGACCTGTTCGACAAGATCGCCTTCTGGAAGACCCCGCAGGCCGAAGGCGGCAAGTTCGTGCCCTATAGCCGCTGGACGCAGGACTACATCGCGATCATGGGCGGGCGATAGAGGCTCGAAGGCTTCGCCAGCTCCCCCTACAAAAGCCGGGCACTGTGGGAGCGGGCGAAGCCCGCGAACCCACCCGGTGCAATACCCCAACGGCATTGAAGGCCAAACCATGACCGCTGCTGTGCAATTTACCGAAGTGTCTCGCCTGTTCGGCGAGGTCAAGGCCGTGGACCGGGTGTCGATCGACATCCGCGATGGCGAGTTTTTTTCCATGCTCGGCCCCTCCGGCTCGGGCAAGACCACCTGCCTGCGGCTGATCGCAGGCTTCGAGCAGCCTAGCGCTGGCTCGATCCGCATCCATGGGGTAGAGGCCGCGGGCCTGCCGCCCTACCGCCGCGATGTGAATACGGTGTTTCAGGATTACGCCCTGTTCCCGCACATGAACGTGCGCGACAACGTGGCCTACGGCCTGAAGGTCAAGGGCGTCGGCAAGGGTGAGCGCCTGGGCCGCGCGGAGGAAGCACTGGCCATGGTCGCGCTGGCCGGCTTCGGCGAGCGCAAGCCGGCGCAACTTTCCGGTGGGCAGCGGCAGCGGGTAGCGTTGGCACGGGCACTGGTGAACCGCCCGCGGGTGCTGCTGCTGGATGAGCCGCTCGGCGCGCTGGATCTGAAACTGCGCGAACAAATGCAAAGCGAACTGAAAAAGCTCCAGCGCCAGCTGGGCATCACCTTTGTGTTCGTGACCCACGACCAGACCGAGGCGCTGTCGATGAGCGACCGGGTGGCGGTATTCAACAAAGGCCGCATCGAGCAGTGTGATAGCCCGCGCAACCTGTATATGAAGCCGGCGACGGCATTCGTCGCGGAGTTCGTGGGCACGTCCAATGTGCTGCGCGGCGACCTGGCGGCGCAACTGCGGGGCGTGCCCGGGGCGTTTTCCATCCGCCCGGAGCACATCCGCCTCGGCCTGCCCAAGGCGGCGGATGAGGTCAGCCTGGAAGGCATCCTGCAGGACATCCAGTACCAAGGCAGCGCGACGCGTTACGAAGCGCGCCTGGGCAACGGCCAGTCGATCAGCGTGAGCCAGGCCAACCACAACTGGCAGCCGGAGGCGTTGGCGCTTCAGCCAGGCCAGCGCCTGACCCTCAGTTGGCCGCGCGGGGCGATGGTCCCGCTGCTGGACGAGGTGTGAGCATGGCCGCAACCTTCGAAGCCCGCATCACGGCGCCGCCACTGCGGCGGCTGGCCGACCTATTGTATCGCCGCCCCAGCCTGTACCTGGCGCTGCTGCTGGTGCCGCCACTGCTGTGGTTCGGGGTGGTCTACCTGGGCAGCCTGCTCAACCTGCTGTGGCAGGGCCTGTATACCTTCGACGACTTCAGCATGACGGTCACGCCAGACCTGACCGTGGCCAACCTGCAAGCGCTGTTCGTGCCGGCGAACCTGGACATCATCCTGCGCACCCTGGGCATGGCGGTTGCCGTATCCATCGCCAGCGCGGTGGTGGCGTTCCCCATTGCCTATTACATGGCGCGCTACACCAGCGGGCGGACCAAGGCGTTCTTCTACATCGCAGTGATGCTGCCGATGTGGGCCAGCTACATCGTCAAGGCCTATGCCTGGACGCTGCTGCTGGCCAAGGGCGGCGTGGTCCAGTGGTTCGTGCAGCATCTGGGGCTGGCGGGTGCGCTGGCCTGGCTGATGGAGGTACCCGGGGTGGGCGGCAGTACCCTGTCGACCTCACACCTGGGGCGTTTTCTGGTGTTCGTGTACATCTGGTTGCCGTTCATGATCCTGCCGATCCAGGCAGCTCTTGAACGGCTGCCGCCGTCATTGCTGCAAGCGTCCGCCGACTTGGGCGCGAGCCCGCGGCAAACCTTTTTGCAGGTGGTGCTGCCGCTGTCGATACCCGGTATCGCGGCCGGGTCGATCTTCACCTTCTCGCTCACCCTGGGAGATTTTATCGTCCCCCAGCTGGTGGGCCCGCCTGGGTACTTCATCGGCAGCATGGTGTATGCCCAGCAAGGCGCCATCGGTAATTTGCCCATGGCCGCCGCGTTCACCTTGGTGCCTATCGTGCTGATCGCGGTTTACCTGTCTGTCGTCCGCCGCCTGGGAGCCTTCGATGCACTCTGACAAAGCGCCCTTGAGCCTGCGGATCGCCGCCTGGGGCGGGCTGGCCTTCCTGCATGTGCCGATCCTGGTGATCTTTCTCTACGCCTTCAACACCGAGGACGCTGCCTTCAGCTTCCCGCCCAAGGGCCTGACCCTCAAATGGTTCAGCGTGGCCTTCGCCCGCCAGGACGTGCTGGAGGCGATCAAGCTGTCGCTGCAGGTGGCCTGCCTGGCCACGGCACTGGCCTTGGTGCTGGGCACCCTGGCCTCGGCGGCGTTGTACCGGCGGCAGTTCTTCGGCAAGGACGCGATCTCGCTGATGCTGATCCTGCCGATCGCCTTGCCGGGTATCGTGACTGGCCTGGCGCTGCTCTCGGCCTTCAAGGTGCTGGGGATCGAACCGGGGCTGCTGACGATCGTGATCGGCCATGCCACCTTCTGTGTGGTGATCGTCTACAACAACGTTATCGCCCGCCTGCGGCGGACCTCCCACAGCCTGATCGAAGCGTCCATGGACCTGGGCGCCGATGGCTGGCAGACCTTCCGCTACATCATGCTGCCGAACCTGGGCTCGGCGTTGCTGGCCGGCGGCATGCTCGCCTTCGCGCTGTCGTTCGACGAGATCATCGTCACCACCTTTACCGCCGGCAACGAACGCACCCTGCCGATCTGGTTGCTTAATCAACTCGCCAGGCCCCGGGACGTGCCGGTGACCAACGTGGTCGCCATGCTGGTGATGCTGGTCACCATGCTGCCCATTCTCGGCGCCTATTACCTGACCCGCGGCGGCGAAAGCGTTGCCGGCAGCGGCAAATGACCCAAGGAGATCGCACCATGCAAACTCAACTGCTGATCAATGGCCAACTGGTCGCGGGTGAAGGGGCGCCGCAGCCGGTACTGGACCCCGCCCGGGGCAGCGTTCTGGCAGAGATCGCCGAAGCCAGCGAGGCCCAGGTGGATGCCGCCGTGCGCGCCGCCGATGCCGCTTTCGACGGCTGGGCGCAAATGCCTCCGAAAGACCGCGCGCTGGCGCTGCTCAAGCTGGCCGACGCCATCGACGCCCACGCCGATGAGCTGGCGCGGTTGGAGTCGGCCAATTGCGGGAAGCCATTGACGGCGGCGCGCAATGACGAGCTCCCAGCCATTGCCGATGTGTTCCGCTTCTTCGCCGGCGCCGCGCGCTGCCTCAATGGCTCGGCCGCGGGCGAGTACCTGCCCGGGCACACCTCGATGATCCGCCGCGATCCGGTTGGGGTGGTTGCTTCCATCGCGCCCTGGAACTACCCGCTGATGATGGTCGCCTGGAAAATCGCCCCGGCGCTGGCCGCGGGCAATACCGTGGTGCTCAAGCCTTCGGAGCTGACCCCGCTCACCGCGCTGAAGCTGGCGGAGCTGGCCGCAGGCATCTTCCCGGCCGGCGTGCTCAATGTGTTGTTCGGCCGCGGCGCCAGCGTGGGCGCGCCGTTGGTGGAGCATCCCAAGGTACGCATGGTGTCGCTCACCGGCTCCATCGCCACCGGCTCGCAGATCATTTCCAGCACGGCGGCGCAGGTCAAGCGCATGCACATGGAGCTGGGCGGCAAGGCGCCGGTGATCATCTTCGACGACGCCGACATCGATGCCGCGGTGGAAGGCATCCGCACCTTCGGCTTCTATAACGCCGGGCAGGACTGCACTGCTGCATGCCGGGTGTATGCCCAGCAAGGCGTGTATGAACGTTTCGTTGAAAAACTCGGGGAGGCCGTGGGCAGCCTGCGCCATGGCCCGCAGGACGCCGAGGACACCGAGCTGGGCCCGCTGATCAGTGCGCAGCAGCGCGACCGCGTGGCCGGCTTCGTCACCCGCGCGGCTGCTCAGCCGCACATCCGCCTGGTGACCGGCGGCAAGGTGATCGAAGGCGACGGCTTCTTCTTCGAGCCTACGGTGCTGGCCGACGTGCAGCAGGACGATGAAATCCTTCGGCGGGAAGTGTTCGGCCCAGTGGTGACGGTCACGCCCTTCAGTGACGAAGCGCAGGCGCTGGAGTGGGCCAATGACTCGGACTACGGCCTGGCATCATCGGTGTGGACCCAGGACCTGGGCCGCGCCCACCGCCTCGCCGCGCGGCTGCAATATGGCTGCACCTGGGTGAACACCCACTTCATGCTGGTGAGCGAAATGCCCCACGGCGGGCAGAAGCATTCGGGCTACGGGAAGGACATGTCCATGTATGGCCTGGAGGACTACACGGTCATTCGCCATGTGATGTTCAAACATTGAGTTCGTGAACCATCGCGGCTTTCGTCGCTCTACAAAGCCCGTGGAGCAAAGGAGAGCCGCGACACATTCGACCCCTTTGCGATTGCGTCCGGTACCCTTCCTTGGCTAACGTTCGTAATTTCCAGTAAAGGGTTGCTTATGCACCGCAGAAGTCTGTTGAAAGCCTCCATGGCCCTGGCGGCCTACACCGGCCTATCGTCGAGCACGCTGTTCTCGGCCCGGGCCCTGGCCGCGACGGCCAACGGCGACGCCGAGTATTTCGACTTCGAAGGCCTCAAGGCTCAGGCCAAGGCACTGGCCGCGCAGCCCTACACCGACCGCAAGCAGCAACTGCCGCCGACGCTGGCGAGCATGACGCCACAGCAGTTCAATGCCATTCAGTACGATGCCAACCATTCCCTCTGGAAGGACATCAACGGCCAGCTGGACGTGCAGTTCTTCCACGTGGGCATGGGCTTCCGCACGCCGGTACGCATGTACAGCGTGGATACCGCCAGCCGCCAGGCGCGGGAAGTGCACTTCCGCCCGGAGCTGTTCAACTACAACGACAGCAAGGTCGATCAGAAGCAGCTCAAGGGCGACCTGGGCTTTTCCGGCTTCAAGCTGTTCAAGGCCCCGGAAATCAACCAGCACGACATCGTGTCCTTCCTTGGCGCCAGCTACTTCCGCGCGGTGGACTCGACCAAGCAATACGGTCTCTCGGCCCGTGGCCTGGCGGTGGACACCTACGCTGGGCACCCGGAAGAATTCCCTGACTTCACCAAGTTCTGGTTCGAAACCCCAAGCAAGGACGCTACCCGCTTCGTGGTCTATGCCCTGCTCGAGTCGCCCAGCGCGACGGGCGCGTACCGCTTCGATATCGATTGCCAGGCCGAGCAGGTGGTCATGGCCATCGACATGCAGATGACCGCCCGCACCGCGATCAAGCAGCTGGGCATCGCCCCGATGACCAGCATGTTCAGCTGCGGCACCCACGAGCGGCGCATGTGCGACACCATTCACCCGGAGATTCACGACTCCGACCGCCTGGCCATGTGGCGAGGCAACGGCGAGTGGATCTGCCGCCCACTGAACAACCCGGCCAAGTTGCAGTTCAATGCTTTCGCCGACACCGACCCGAAAGGCTTTGGCCTGGTGCAGACGGACCACGAGTTCACCAGCTATCAAGACACCGTCGACTGGTACAGCAAGCGCCCAAGCCTGTGGGTAGAACCTACTACGGCGTGGGGCGAGGGCTCTATCGACTTGCTTGAAATTCCCACCACCGGCGAGACCCTGGACAACATCGTCGCCTTCTGGTCACCGAAAAAACCCGTGGCCGCCGGCGATACCCTGGCCTTTGGCTACAAGCTCTACTGGAGCGCCCTGCCCCCGACCGGCACCCCACTGGCGCGCGTGCATGCCACCCGCTCAGGGATGGGCGGCTTCCTGGAAGGCTGGGCGCCAGGCGAGCACTACCCAGAGAAATGGGCTCGGCGCTTCGCCATCGACTTCACCGGCGGCGGCCTGGATCGGCTACCCGAAGGCACTGGCATCGAACCGGTGGTGACGGTGTCCACCGGCAAGGTGCAAGACTTCAACGTGCTGGTGCTGCCCGACATCAAGGGCTACCGGGTGACCTTCGACTGGTACCCGAGCAGCGACGCCGTGGACCCGGTGGAAATGCGCCTGTTCATCCGCACCAGCGACCGCACGCTCAGCGAAACCTGGCTGTACCAATATTTCCCCCCAGCGCCGGAAAAACGTAAGTACGTGTGACGCTGTAGGGGCTGGCGCCAGCCTGCGAACGTGGGCAACACCGGTTCGCAGGCTGCGCCAGCTCCAACAGGCTGTTTAGTCGCGCAGGTCGGACTCGTGGATCGGCTGGTCGCGGTGGGTGGCGCGTTGGTACTGGGCAGGCCAGGTGGCCTTGCGCCCGCCCAGATCGTCGTCGGCGTGCAACGGCCAGTACGGGTCGCGCAGCAGTTCCCGCGCCAGCAGGATCAGGTCGGCCTGGCCGGTGCGCAGAATGTGCTCGGCCTGGGCAGGGTCGGTAATCATGCCTACGGTGCCGGTGGCAATTTCCGACTCCTTGCGCACCCGCTCGGCAAAGCGCGTCTGGTAACCCGGCCCGGTCGGGATTTCCGCATTGGCCGCGGTGCCGCCAGACGACACATCGACCAGGTCCACCCCCAGCATTTTCAGGCGCCGCGCCAGCTCCACGGTTTCATCCGGATTCCAGCCATCCTCTACCCAGTCGGTCGCCGACACGCGAACGAACACAGGCAGGTCTTGCGGCCACACTTCTCGCACAGCGCGGGTCACGTCCAGCACCAGCCGCACGCGGTTATCGAAACTGCCGCCGTACTGGTCCGTGCGCCGGTTGCTCAGCGGAGACATGAATTGATGCAGTAGATAGCCATGGGCGGCATGGATCTCCACCACTTTGAAGTTCGCCACAAGCGCGCGCCGTGCTGCCGCCACGAAGGCCTCGACCACCTCCGCGATGTCGCTTTCGGTCAATTCGGTGGGGCGGGTGTGCTCGGGATCGAAGGGGATGGGCGATGGGGCGACGGGGATCCAGCCGCCATCGTCCAGGGTCACGCTGCCGTGCTTCCCTAGCCAGGGCCGCCAGGTGCTGGCTTTGCGCCCGGCGTGGGCGAGCTGGATGCCGGGAACCGCCCCTTGAGCGCTTATGAAGCGGGTGATGCGTTGCAGGCCTTCGATGTGCGCGTCTTTCCAGAGGCCGAGGTCTTCGGGGGTGATGCGGCCGTTAGCAGTGACTGCGGTGGCTTCGAACATGACCAGCCCGGCGCCGCCCACGGCGCGGCTTCCCAGGTGCACCAGATGCCAATCGTTGGCCAGGCCATCTTCGGACGAATACTGGCACATGGGGGAAACGACGATGCGATTGCGCAAGGTCAGCCCACGCAGGGTATAGGGTTCCAACAGCTGGCTCATGAAGCACCTCTCAAGTGGGTCGGTCATCGTATGAGCGTAGTAGACCCACAAGGGAGGCGGCAGATTCCACGCGTGTGCGCGTACGCTGCTGCGGTCAGCGCGGATTCATGTGCGCGATCATCAGCTGCACGCTTTCCACTCCGCGGTACTCGTTCACGTCCAGCTTGTAGGCCATTTCCACCCAGCGTGTGCTGGGGTTAGGCCACACTTCGCGGTCCACGCCAAAGGCGATGCCGTCCAGGCGCAGGCTGCCGCATTCGCTCTTGAGCACCACTTTCAAATGCCGCTCGCCAACGACCCGTTGTTCCACCAGCTCGAAAATGCCGTGGAACAGCGGCTCGGGGAAATGCTGCCCCCAGGGGCCGGCATTGCGTAGCGCGCGAGCCAGTTCCAGGTGGAACTCCTCGACCGCCAGGCAACCGTCGGACAGCAAGCGGCCAGTGAGGTCGTCCTCGCACAGGTGTTCACGCACCTGGGCGTCGAACGCGTCGGCGAAGGCCTGGAAATGTTCTGCGGGCAGCGACAACCCGGCGGCCATGGCATGCCCACCGAACTTAGTGATCAGCTGTGGGTGGCGCGCCGCGACGGCGTCGAGTGCATCGCGGATATGAAAGCCCGGCACGGAACGCGCCGAGCCTTTGAGCAAGCCGTCTCCGGCATCGGCGAAGGCGATGGTGGGCCGGTGGTAACGCTCCTTGAGCCGTGAGGCCAGGATGCCAATGACGCCTTGGTGCCAGTCCGGCTCGAACAGGCATAGGCCGAAAGGCATTGAAGCCAGGGGCAGGTCCTTGAGCTGGGCCAGGGCTTCGCGCTGCATGCCCTGCTCCACCGACTTGCGGTCCTGGTTGAGGCCATCGAGCCGCGTGGCGATGTCCCGCGCCTGGGCGAGGTCCTCGCTGAGCAAGCATTCGATGCCAAGGCTCATGTCATCCATGCGCCCGGCGGCGTTGAGCCGAGGGCCAAGAATGAAACCCAGGTCCGTGGATGTCAGCCGGCGATGATCGCGGCGTGCCACTTCCAGCAGCGCCATGATCCCCGCGCGGGCGCGGCCGGCGCGGATGCGCTCCAGCCCTTGATGCACCAGGATACGGTTATTGGCGTCCAGGGGTACCACGTCGGCCACGCTGCCCAGGGCCACCAGGTCTAGCAGCTCGCCAATGTTCGGTTGAGGCGCGTTGGCATAGCGGCCAAGAGCGCGCAAGCGGGCGCGCAGCGCCATCAATACGTAAAAGATCACGCCCACGCCCGCCAAGGCCTTGCTGGGGAATTCACAGCCTGGCTGGTTCGGGTTGACGATGGCTTCAGCCTGGGGCAAATGCGCGCCCGGCAAGTGATGGTCGGTGATCAACACCTGGAGCCCGGCGCTGCGCGCCGCTTCCACGCCTTCCACGCTGGAAATACCGTTATCCACGGTCACCAGCAGGTCGGGTTGGCGTTCCAGCGCCACGGCGACGATTTCCGGGGTAAGGCCATAGCCATAGGTGAAACGGTTCGGGACTAGGTAGTCCACATGGGCAGCGCCCAGCAAGCGCAGGCCGAGCACCGCCACGGTGCTGGCGGTGGCGCCATCGGCGTCGAAATCACCGACCACCAGAATGCGCTGGCGGCGGTCTATGGCCGCCACCAGCAGATCGACCGCGGCGTCCATTCCCTTGAGCTGCTGGAACGGAATCAGCCGCGCTAGCCCTTTGTCCAGCTCGGCCTGGTTTTGCACGCCGCGGGCGGCATACAGGCGGGTCAGCAAGGGTGGCAAGTCGCCCAGAAACGGCAGTTCAGAAGGCAGCGGGCGGGGCTCGATACGCATGTGTGGCGGAGGTCTCAGGTCAGGCGGCGGGTGATTTCAAGATGTGGGCCACCATGCCCTACCCCCGCTCCCCCAGCAACCATTCCAGCTGTACTTCATGCTGGCCCCGATCATCGGTCACGAACAGGGTGCCCTCGCTGATCATTACATCCCACTTGATGACGCGTGGCATGTCCTTGGCCAACACCTCCAACACCTCCTGGGGCACCGCGGCGATGTTCACGTTACGCAAGGGCTTGGCGGCGTCGACCACCTTGCCTTGCCACACACGCAGGCTGCCATAGGCCAACAAGCTGGTACGCTCGGTCCGGCGCGAGCACCAGGTCAACCGATCGAGGTCAGGCTGGCCTACTTCGATCCAGTGCAACACGCGGTCGTCGAGGCTCTTTTCCCAGAGTGCAGGCTCGTCCACATCCGACAGCCCCCGCCCGAAGCTCAGGTTTTCGTTGTACCAGAGGGCATAGGCCAGCAAACGCACAGTCATGCGCTCTTCGGTTTCCGAAGGGTGCCGGGCGATGGTTTGCTTGATGGTTTCGTAAACCCCACGGTCGAGGTCCGTTAGGTTGAGTTCGAACTTGTAGGTCGTGGAAGGCTGGGCCATGGCGGGCTCGGGATCGCGAGGGGGGCGACAGTCTACCTGATGCACGCGGCGATGCACGTCATCGTCAGTACGCAGATAGCAGATAAAAGAAACCCCGGCCGGTGGGGAGGCCGGCCGGGGCAAACATGACCCATCCGGGTCACCGGACGACTGAGCGGCACCGGAGCACAATGCCGTTCAAGCGTCCTTGTAAAGTAAGAGGCCGGGCCTTCGGGAAGGTTCCCGCCTTAGTGCATTTCGACCGCAAATTGCCCGCCAGCACAGGCGGCGCGCAGCGCAGCGATCATGCTCGGTTCAAGGCGGCCTTCGGCGATCATCAGGTCGCGGTGCAGGCCATCGACTACATCGGTAAGCGCGCGTTTGTCTGCCAACTGGGATTGGGCGACGTCGCGGTGCAGGATAGCCGCGCCGGCTTGGTCGCTCACCGTCAGGCGTAACCGGCCATGGCGATCCGACGGAGCCAGGCTGACGCAGTATGGCGCCAGCGCATCACTGAGCAACAAGCTGATGTTTTCCATCTCGATCACCCTTATTTACCCGAAATTCGTTTCAGTGCCAGTAAATGACCATCATCGGTTCGGAAAAGTTCGGGGCACCAGTGCGCGACCAAGCGCAACGGCAGCCAAAATGACGGTCAGGCGATAAGCGGTTCGGCGCAATGGACCCTAAAGCGTTGCAACATGCCATGCAGTGCGCAGGTGGCTTCGCCGGGTGCCAGCACACCCAGTACCCACAAACCGGCATGACGCGCCCGGCGTACCGCGTTGGTGGTTTCGGCGCATTCCATGCGCCCCTGGATAACCAGCGCGGCGGCGTGGCCAGCCTCGGCCAGATTGTCGAGAAACACTAGCGCGGAAGTCGCCTGGCTACCGAAGAGCACGATATCGACCGGCCCATGGCGCTCCAGGCTGCGCCGGGCGGCGCCGCAATCTTCGGCAACCCGAACGCCGAAGACGCCACAGGCGTTGAGCATCTGATGCAACTGCAGCAAACGGGCGGGATGCTGCTCGACGATTAGGACCTTGAGCGAACGCATGGGCGGCCTCCAGAAAAAGAAGAGGCGCCACAGTAAGGAAGGCAAACAGGCAACTAAATGGGAATGGTCTGAAAAGCTTGTATGAAAATTCACCGCGAAGCGTGAGTAGAAGGCCGCTTGTAGCACTACGCTTGCTCGCGACCAGGCATGAATCGATAGTGCGCCTGGTCGCGAGCAAGCTCGTTGCTACGGGGGATAGCTCAAGGGGGTGTCATGCCCCCCACTATCTCATACGGGCCAGCCGTTAAAGGGGCTTGCCGCGGTTGCCGTGGGCACTGACGAACGCCTGTATTGCGGCGATATCGTTTGGCAGCACGGTGCAACGCTCTTCTCGATGGAACAGGTCTTCCAGGTGGGCAGGCAAGTGCAGGGCCTTGCCAACGCCGGCCTTCTCCACCGCTTCGGGGAATTTGACCGGGTGAGCGGTGCCGAGCACCACCATGGGGGTATCCAGGCTGCGCCGGCATTCACGCGCGGCCCGCACGCCGATGGCCGTGTGCGGGTCCAGCACCTCGCCGGTGGCGGCGAACACCTCAGCGATGGTCTCGCAGGTTTGCTCGTCGCTGACGGCCAGGGAATCGAACAGGCGCCTAGCTTCAGTCCAGCGGTCCTCCTCCACGCTGAAGCCGCCGCCAAGCTTGAAGCTGGACATCAGCTGAGCGATGGCGGTGCCATTGCGCCCGTGCAGGTCGAACAGCAGCCGCTCGAAGTTCGAAGACACCATGATGTCCATGGACGGCGAGAGGGTCGGATGCAGTTCATCCTTCACATACTGGTTGCCGCTCATGAAGCGGTGCAGGATGTCGTTACGGTTGGTAGCGACGATCAGCTGGCTGATCGGCAAGCCCATGTTGCGAGCCAGGTAACCGGCGAAAATGTCGCCGAAATTGCCCGTGGGCACTGAGAAGGCCACCGAGCGATGTGGGCCGCCCAATTGCAATGCCGCATGGAAGTAGTAAACGATCTGGGCCATGATCCGCGCCCAGTTGATCGAGTTGACCGCCACCAGCCGGGTGCCCTTGAGGAAGCTCTGGTCGGCGAAGCTCGCCTTGACCATTTCCTGGCAGTCGTCGAAATTGCCTTCCACCGCAAGGTTATGGATGTTGTCGCCGAACAGCGTGGTCATCTGCCGCCGCTGGACTTCCGACACCCGCTGGTGCGGGTGCAAGATAAAGATGTCGACGTTCTCGCAATGCTTGCAGCCTTCGATGGCCGCCGAGCCGGTGTCGCCGCTGGTGGCACCGATGATCACCACGCGCTCGCCGCGCTTGGCCAGCACATGGTCGAGCAGGCGGCCGAGCAGTTGCAGAGCGAAGTCCTTGAACGCCAGGGTGGGGCCGTGGAACAGCTCCAGCACCCATTCGTTGCCATTGAGCTGGCGCAACGGCGCAACGGCCGAGTGGGCGAACGTGGCGTAGGTTTCCTGCAGGATCTGTTTGAAATCCGCGTCGGCGATGCTGCCGGTCACGAAGGGGCGCATCACCCGGAAGGCCAGCTCGTGGTACGGAAGGCCAGCCCAGGAAGCGATTTCTTCCTGGGTGAAGCGCGGCAGGTTTTCCGGCACATACAAGCCGCCATCGCTGGCGAGGCCGGCAAGCAGCACGTCTTCGAAATTAAGCGCGGGGGCCTGGCCGCGGGTACTGATGTAGCGCATGTTGGTCAAACCTTTGGTTCTTAGCGGCAAGTTGCAAGTGGCAAGCTACAAGAACGAGCGTTCTCTGCGCTGTCAGTAGCTGCGGTCTGCCTTGATGCCGCTGGGTTTATGTCAAGGCGGCAAGCGGGCGGCCGATACGGTCCTGCTTCTGCTTGCCGCTTGGGGCTTGAAGCTTGCAGCTTCAGGCCAGATGTTCAACGCGAATGCGGACCACGCTGCCGACCACATCATCGAGGGCCTCGAGCGCGGTGATGGCGTCGTTGATGCGTTTCTCCACCACCTTGTGGGTCAGCAGAATCATCGGCACCAAGCCGTCGTGCTCCTCGGCTTCCTTCTGCATGATCGACTCGATATTGATACCCCGCGCGGACAGGATACTGGCCACCTGAGCGAGCACGCCGGGATGGTCCTTGGCCTGGATACGCAGGTAATACGCGCTCTCGCAGGCATCGATAGGCAGGATAGGGTGCGCCGACAATGCGTCTGGCTGGAACGCCAGGTGGGGCACGCGGTTCTCTGGGTCGGACGTCATCGCCCGCACCACGTCGACCAGGTCCGCCACTACGGAAGAAGCGGTGGGCTCCATGCCCGCGCCGGCGCCGTAGAAGAGCGTCGAACCGACAGCATCGCCATTGACCATCACGGCATTCATAACGCCGTTGACGTTGGCGATCAGGCGGTCGGCCGGTATCAGCGTGGGGTGTACGCGCAACTCGATGCCGCTGGCGGTGCTGCGCGCCACGCCCAGGTGCTTGATGCGGTAGCCCAGCGCTTCGGCGTAGTTCACGTCCGCCGTGGTGAGCTTGGAAATACCCTCGGTATACGCCTTGTCGAATTGCAGCGGAATGCCGAAAGCGATGGAGGCCAGGATGGTCAGCTTGTGCGCAGCGTCGATACCCTCGACGTCGAACGTCGGGTCTGCCTCGGCGTAACCCAGTGCCTGGGCTTCAGCCAGCACATCGGGGAAGGTGCGGCCCTTTTCGCGCATTTCGGTGAGAATGAAGTTACCGGTGCCATTGATGATGCCAGCTACCCAGTTGATGCGGTTGGCCGACAAGCCTTCACGGATAGCCTTGATCACCGGGATGCCGCCGGCCACGGCGGCTTCGAAGGCGACGATGACTCCCTTTTCGCGCGCCTTGGCGAAGATCTCGTTACCGTGCACCGCGATCAGCGCCTTGTTGGCGGTGACCACGTGCTTGCCATTTTCGATGGCTTTGAGCACCAGCTCGCGGGCAACGGTATAGCCGCCGATGAGCTCGATGACGATGTCGATCTCGGGGTTACTGGCGACTTCGAATACGTCTGGGGTAATGGGTGTACCGGTAATCTGGCAGTCGAGGTTAGGCGAACGCATCGCGATCTGCGCGACCTGGATTCCACGCCCGGCGCGGCGGGCAATCTCCTCGGCGTTGCGCTGAAGTACGTTGAAGGTGCCGCCACCGACGGTACCTAACCCACAGATGCCTACTTTGACCGGTTTCACTCTTGACTCCCCATGAAACGGCCGGCGCTGACGCCGGCCGCGGTGCGCCGCGATTATCGCGGCCTTTTATTTGAACAGCCTGTCACTGTGCCGCCAGGGCCAGCTTGGCCACCTGTGGCGCCGGCTGGTAGCCGGGAATGATTTGCCCATCCTGCAGGATGATCGCCGGCGTACCGCTGACACCCATGCTCTGGCCCAGGGCGAACTGCTTGCTCACCGGGTTGGCGCACTTGGCGGCGTCCACGGACTTGCCGCTGATCATCTTGTTCAACGAAGCACGGCGGTCTGAAGAGCACCAGACGGCTTGCAGTTGCTGGTCGCCCTCGGAACCTGGCCCCTGACGCGGGAATGCCAGGTAGCGCACCTCGATGCCACGGCGGTTGAGCTCAGGCACCTCGGCGTGAAGCTTCTGGCAATAGGGGCAGGTGGTATCGGTAAAGACGGTGATGTGCGCCTTGGCCTCGCCCTCGGCGGGGTACACGACCATTTCATTGGCGGGAATGGCGTTGATCGCCTTGGCGATGGCCGCGCGCTCGGTTTTTTCAGTGAGGTTGACCGGCTTGCCGTCTTGCATTTGATACAGGTAACCCTGCATCACGAATTGGCCGTCGGCGCTGGCATAGAGCACCCGGCCACCCTTGAGGCGCACTTCATAAAGGCCGTTGAGCGGGCTGCTGGAAACCGCTTCGATGGGCACGTCAAGTTGCAGGGTGTCGAGGGTCTTGCGAATAGCCTGCTCGGCATCGTCGGCCAGTGCGAAGGTACTGGCCAACGCCAACGCAGCGGCGGCGAAAAGGCGTGTCACGCGCATGAGAACTCCTAAGGCGGCGGACGGGCGCCCGATGCGGCCAGGGGGAAGCTACCGGGCAATGGCATCGGGCAAAACTGAGGGCCAAGCCTACCACATAAGGCACGCGTGGCCGACTGCGGCAGACGTCAGCGGGCATGCGTCACGGCGGTTATCCGCGCGGGTGGTGAAGCGCATGCAGTTCCTGCAACCGAGCCTTGGCCACGTGGGTGTATATCTGCGTGGTGGACAGGTCCGCGTGGCCAAGCAACAGCTGCACCGAACGTAGGTCCGCGCCGTGATTGAGCAGGTGAGTGGCGAAGGCATGACGCAGGGTATGCGGGGACAGTGCCTTGCCAATCCCCGCACCCCGCGCGTGCTGCTTGATCCGATGCCAGAAGGTCTGGCGGGTCATCTGTTCGCCGCGCTGGCTGGGAAACACCACATCGCTGGGGCGGCCATTCAACAGCTCGGCGCGGCCGTCACGCAGGTAGCGCGTCACCCAGCTGATGGCTACCTCACCCATGGGCACCAGCCGCTCCTTGCTGCCTTTGCCCATTACCCGGACGACCCCTTGGCGCAGGTTGAGCTGGTCCAGCGTCAGGCTTACCAGCTCGGTGACCCGCAAGCCGCAGGCATAGAGCACCTCGAGCATGGCCCGGTCACGCTGGCCGATCGCTTCGCTCAAGTCAGGGGCAGCCAAAAGCGCCTCGACGTCCGCCTCTGACAGGGTCTTGGGCAGCGGCTTGCCCAACTGGGGCATCTCTACCAGCAGCGAAGGGTCGACGGCGATGATTTCCTCACGCAGCAGATAGCGGTAAAACCCTCGCGCCCCCGAGAGAAACCGTGCGGTCGAGCGCGGCTTGTACTGGTTATCTACACGCCAGGCGAGATAGTCGAGCAGCGCATCCCTGCCCGCCGCTTGCAATTGGGCCCCGCGCTCGGCCAGCCAGCCATTGAAATGGGCCAGGTCGCTCCGGTACGCACTACGGCTGTTCTCGGACAGCCCCTTCTCTAGCCAGAGCGCGTCAAGGAATTGGTCGATAAGGGCGTGATCGAGGGCGGGCATGGGCCTTGAACTCAGCAAAGATTGGTAGGTGCGCGCGACAGCTCGCGAAAGCGGCCGCCAGGCGGCCATGATCCTGATTTAGAACCCGGTTCGCCAGCTTTCCGGGCGCCTACACGGCTCAGCGTTTACACAGTGCCCATAAACAGAAAACCCCGGCACAAAGGCCGGGGTTTTCTTGGGAGCCGGAGCTCAAGCCGCTATCAGGACAGTTTTTCCTTGATGCGGGCGGCCTTGCCGGACAGTTCGCGCAGGTAGTACAGCTTGGCCTTACGCACGTCACCACGACGTTTCACGGACATGCTGTCGATCTGCGGGCTGTAGGTCTGGAAGGTACGCTCAACGCCAACACCGTTGGAGATCTTGCGAACGGTGAATGCGCTGTTGATGCCGCGGTTGCGCTTGCCGATGACAACACCCTCGAAGGCCTGCAGACGAGTACGCTCGCCTTCCTTCACCTTCACTTGAACGACAACGGTGTCGCCTGGTGCGAAGGCCGGGATTTCCTTGTTCATCTGCTCGGCTTCGAGCTGAAGAATAATCTTGTTGGTCATGCTGTGCTCCTAAGGCAAATATTTCATTTGCCATCGATACGTTAACTATCGTCCCGCTCGCGAAGGTACTCCGCGAGCAGCTTCTGCTCTTCTCCAGAAAGTGAGCGACTTTCCAGAAGATCGGCACGTCGTTCGTAGGTCCGCCCAAGGGACTGCTGCAAACGCCAGCGCCGGATATGTGCATGGTTGCCGCTAAGCAACACGTCGGGTACACGCCGTTCCGCATACACCTCAGGCCGGGTGTAGTGCGGGCAATCAAGCAGGCCGTCCGTGAAGGAATCCTCCTCCGCGGAGTCCGCATGCCCTAAAGCTCCAGGCAGCAAACGCGTAACCGCATCGATCAGCACCATGGCCGGCAACTCGCCACCGGACAACACGTAATCACCGATCGACCACTCTTCGTCGACATGCGCTTCAATGAACCGCTCGTCGACGCCTTCATAACGCCCGGCGATCAGGATCAATGCATCCGCCGTCGCCAGTTCCTTCACCGCCGCCTGAGTCAGGCGCCGGCCTTGTGGCGAAAGGTAAATCACCTTCGCCGAGCCTCCGGTTGCCTGCCTGGCATCGACCAGGGCATCTTCCAGTGGCTTGATCTTCATTACCATTCCCGGCCCACCGCCAAACGGGCGATCATCCACTGTGTGGTGACGGTCCGTGGTGTAGGCCCGCGGGTTCCTGCAGGTCAACTCGAGCAAGCCCTGCTTTACCGCGCGGCTGGTAATGCCGTAATCGCTGATGGCCGAAAACATCTCGGGAAACAGGGTGATGACTTCTATGCGCAGGCTCGCCATGGCCTAGAAATCCGCATCCCACTCAACCCGCATGATACCGGCGTCCAGGTCGATGGCTTGCACGCAGTCGTCCGTATAGGGCAACAGGCGCTCGCGATCATCCAGGCTACCCGCACAGGGCTTGACCACCATTACATCGTTCGCGCCGGTTTCGAGCAGGTGATCAACCTTGCCCAATACCTGCCCTTCGCCGTTGATGACCTGTAAACCCTCGAGCTGATACCAGTAGTAATCGCCGTCGGTGAGGTCGGGCAGCAGGCTGCGCGCGATGCAGATCTCGTAGCCGGCGAGAAGGCGAGCCTCTTCGCGGTCGTCAAGACCTTTCAACTTCGCGACCAGGACCTTGTTCTGAGAACGGCCGCTGATCATCTCAACCTGCTTGACGTTGCCTTCGAGCCGAAGCGTCCAGCTTTTGTACTGCAGCAGGTTTTCAATCGGATCGGTAAAGGAATACACCTTCACCTCGCCACGAACGCCGTGCACCGAAACAATCTTGCCGATGACGATGAGGTCATCTGCGGAGTCTGGCGTCGCGTTCATACTGCTCAGGCGGATGCCTTGGCAGCGTCCTTCAGCAGCTGAGCAACGCGCTCAGACGGCTGTGCGCCCTGGGACAGCCAGTAGCTAACGCGCTCCTGGTTGACGGACAGGCGAACTTCGCCACCGTTGGCGATCGGGTTGAAGAAGCCAACACGCTCGTTGAAACGACCGTCGCGCGCATTGCGGCTGTCGGTCACGGTCAGGTGGTAAAACGGGCGCTTTTTGGAGCCGCCACGGGCAAGACGGATGGTTACCATGTGAACATCGTTCCTGTTGTCGGTGCTGCAAATCTATAAGGCACAGCGGGCATGGGTGCCCGAAAGGCCGCATATTCTCAGGGAATGCACGAGTTTTTGCAAACCTCTTTTACCCTTGGGCCAGGCACGGCGTCGGAAAACCCCGGCGCCCGCCGGCCAGCCGGATCAAAGCCGTGGCATGCCGCCGGGCATCATGCCGCCCAGGCCACGCATCATCTTGGCCATGCCACCCTTGGCGGAGAATTTCTTCATCATCTTCTGCATCTGCTTGTGCTGCTTGAGCATCCGGCCCACGTCCTGCACCTGCGTGCCCGAGCCCAGGGCGATACGCCGCTTTCTCGAACCGCTGATCATGTCGGGATCGCGCCGCTCGGCCGGGGTCATCGAGTTGATGATCGCTTCCATCTGCTTGAACTGCTTCTCGGCCGCCCCCTGGGCATTGCCCATCTGGGAAAGGTTGACGCCGCCGATATTGGGCAGTTTTTCCATCAGGCTGCCGAGGCCGCCCATGGTCTTCATCTGTTGCAGCTGATCGCGGAAGTCTTCAAGGTCAAAGCCCTTGCCCTTCTTGATCTTCTTGGCGAGCTTGTCGGCTTTTTCCCGATCCAGGTTCTGCTCGGCCTGCTCGATCAGGCTGAGCACGTCGCCCATGCCCAGGATGCGCGAGGCGATACGGTCCGGATGGAATGGCTCCAACGCCTCGGTTTTCTCGCCCATGCCGATGAACTTGATCGGCTTGCCGGTGATCGAGCGCACGGACAGCGCGGCACCGCCGCGAGCGTCGCCATCGACCTTGGTCAGCACCACGCCGGTGAGCGGCAGCGCATCACCAAACGCCTTGGCGGTGTTGGCCGCGTCCTGGCCAGTCATGGCATCGACCACGAACAGCGTTTCCACCGGCTTGACCGCCGCGTGCAGGGCCTGGATCTCCGCCATCATGTCGGCATCGATGTGCAGGCGCCCCGCGGTGTCGAGGATCACCACGTCGATGAACTTGAGCTTCGCCTCGCGGATCGCGGCCTCGGCGATGGCCACCGGCTTCTGGCTGATGTCCGACGGGAAGAAGGTCACGCCAACTTCATTGGCGAGCGTTTCGAGCTGCTTGATCGCCGCCGGGCGGTATACGTCCGCCGACACCACCATCACGGATTTTTTCTTGCGTTCCTTGAGGAAGCGCGCCAGCTTGGCCGCCGTAGTGGTCTTGCCCGCGCCCTGCAGGCCGGCCATGAGGACCACCGCTGGGGGCGCCACGTTGAGCATCAGGTCTTCGTTGGCCGCGCCCATCACCGACTCGAGTTCGGCGCGAACGATTTTCACGAACGCCTGGCCCGGCGTCAGGCTACGCGACACTTCGGTGCCGACCGCGCGCTCCTTGATCGCGTTGACGAAGTCCTTGACCACCGGCAGGGCAACGTCGGCCTCGAGCAACGCCATGCGCACTTCACGCAGGGTGTCTTTGATGTTGTCTTCGGTCAGCTTCGCCTTGCCGGTGACATGGCGAAGCGTCTGCGAGAGACGATCGGAAAGATTTTCAAACATGGGCGATCCTTACAGGCTCCGTCGAACCGAAGTGGCATGCGGCCTGCCGATGTGCTCTGGCCACGGGCAAGGGAAGACCGGCGATTATAACGGGAAGTTGCCTGGCCCGACACAGGGGCCTACTTTATCCCGGCAAAGGTTCTATGCCACACTCGCGCCTTTAGTGGCCGCCCGTCAAACCTATGCTTCCCTTGCCCTCCAGTTTGCTTCCAAGCCTCGCCTCAGCCCTGATCTATGCCGCGGTCACGGCCTATCAGGGCGTACGGCTGGCGCATGGGGCGAAGTCAAACAAGCGCCTGCTGTGCGGCGCGGGTGTGTTCGCGGTGCTGATGCATGCGCTGGCGCTGTCTTCGCAGATGCTCGCGCCTAGCGGGCTGAACCTGGACTTCATCACGGCCGCCAGCCTCATCGCCGCTGCAGTGATCGCCCTCACTCTGCTTGCCTGTGCTTCGCTGCCCGTGGAAAACCTGCTGGTGCTGCTATACCCCCTGGGGTTCGTTACCACCTTGGTGGCGCAGTTCGTGCCGGCCGGTACGGTCCCGCGGATCGACGACGAGCCTGGCATCCTTACCCATATCCTGCTGTCGATCCTGGCGTATGGGGTGTTCACCATCGCCGCCTTCCAGGCATTGCTGCTGCTGGTTCAGGATCACCAGCTCAAGCACAAGCACCCTTCCGGGCCGATCCGCGCTTTCCCGCCGCTGCAAACCATGGAAAGCCTGCTGTTCGGCTTTCTCTGGGCTGGCTGGGTGCTGCTGTCGCTGTCGCTGATCTCCGGCTGGCTGTTCCTGGAGAACATGTTCGCCCAGCACCTGGCACACAAGACCCTGCTCTCGTGCCTGGCGTGGGTGGTGTTCAGCGTTTTGCTGTGGGGCCGCACCCGCCTTGGCTGGCGTGGCCATGTGGCCATACGCTGGACCCTCGCAGGCTTCGTGCTGTTGATGCTCGCTTACTTCGGCAGCAAGCTGGTCCGTGAATACATTCTGCATATCTGAGAGCCGGCCATGATGCCCATGCCCGTGGCACCTGCGGCAGGCGCGATCTTCCTGGCCCTGTTGTGGTCGGCCGGCCTTGGCGCCGTCGACCATGCCCGCCGCGCGCGCCAGCCGCGTGGCCAGCAAGCTAGCGACAGTGAGCGAGGTGGCCTCGCACTGGCCCGGCTGCTGTTCCAGGTGGTGATTGTCAGCGTCGCGGTATTGCTCGGTGAACAGGCCGGGGGTGCGGCAGGCGTGATGGCGGGCGCGGCGCTCGCCTGGCTGGCGATCGTCCTGTTCACCACGGCCCTTCCCCGCTGGTTGGCGCAGCGCCACGCCAGTGCTTTCGAGGCGCCGGGCCGCTTGTTGTGGCTGCCGGTGCGGCTGCTGGCGCCGGTGGCGGGCCTGCAACAGCGCCTGGCCACGCCAACAGGCGCAGGCCTTTCGGCGCGCCCGCACAAGGGCAACGGCTCCGCGGCGCAAAGCACGGCGCTGAATGAGGCCCAGGAAGCCGAGGCGCGAGCCTCCAGGCAAGGGGTGACCACCGGCATCATGGGCCTTGACCGGATGACCGTGAACGACATCCTGGTGCCGCGCCACGAAGTGGACGGCCTGGACCTGGACGACCCGCTCGAGCAGATCATCGACCAATTGATGATCAGCCGGCATACCCGGTTACCGGTGTTCCGTGGCGACATCAACCAAGTCGACAAGGTGGTGAATACCCGGCAAATCAGCCACCTGCTGCCCAGCCGGAGCCTGACCGAAGCAGCATTGATGGCTGCGTGCTACGACGCCTACTTCGTGCCCGAGGGGACGCCGCTGCACATCCAATTGCTCAACTTCCACAAGCAGCAGCGGCGCTTAGGCATGGTAGTGGACGAGTACGGCGAGGTGCTGGGCCTGGTGACGCTGGAGGACATCCTGGAAGAGATCGTCGGCGAATTCGAAAGCGAACAGGTTGGCAGCCACCCTCACGTTTTTCCCCAGGCAGACGGGCGGTACATTCTCGACGGCGCGGCCAGCCTTCGCGACCTCAATAAAGTGTTGGGCTGGCACCTGCCTAGCGACGGCCCCAAGACGCTGAATGGCTTGGTGACCGAAGCGCTGGAATCGATCCCCGAACGCGCCGTATGCCTGAAGATCGGCCGTTACCGCATGGAAATCCTCGAAACCGAAGAAAACCGGGTCAAGCGCCTGCTGGCCTGGCAACACACGGCTTCGCCGCCGCCCGCCTGAACATTGCCCAGGCCGTGTGCGGTTCCTATACTCACCCGGCTTACCCAGCCCGCCGAAACAGGTGCCACCCGCACCGCCGTTAACCGGCCAGTCAGCCCAGTTGAACGCAGCGCCCTCCCCCTCCAACCCGAAGGGATCGGTATGCGCCCGATCCGGGACAGCGCTCGACGAGGATCACAATAATCCGCCAGCGCGGCACCGCCGCCCATGGCCCTTGACTGTCGAGACACCCATGACCACGACCACCCTAACGCCCGATGAGCTGGCGGCAGAGCGCCCGCTCAACTCCCCTGCCCGCGTTGCCACCGCGAGTTTCATTGGCACCGCGATCGAGTTCTATGACTTTTATGTGTATGCCACCGCCGCTGCGCTGGTGATTGGCCCGGTGTTCTTCCCGCAGAGCTCCGGCACTGCGCAGATGCTGTCGGCCTTTTTGACCTTCGGCATTGCGTTTCTCGCCCGCCCTCTGGGCTCGGCGTTGTTCGGGCACTTCGGCGACAGGGTCGGGCGCAAGGCAACCCTGGTGGCTTCGCTATTGCTGATGGGGGTGTGCACCACTTTGATCGGGGTGCTTCCAGGGCATCAGCAGATCGGCCTCTGGGCACCGGTGCTGCTGTGCGTGTTGCGCTTTGGCCAAGGCTTGGGGCTAGGGGGCGAATGGGGCGGCGCGGCCTTGCTAGCCACGGAGAACGCGCCCAAGGGCAAGCGAGGCTGGTTCGGCATGTTTCCGCAGCTTGGGCCTTCGATTGGCTTTTTGCTGGCTAACGGGCTGTTCCTCGGCCTGGCGCTGGGGCTCGATGATGAGCAATTTCGCACCTGGGGCTGGCGTTTGCCGTTCCTGCTCAGCGCCGTGCTGGTGGTGGTCGGCCTATACGTGCGCCTGAAGCTGGCGGAAACGCCAGTGTTCGCAGCCGCGCTGGCCCGCCACGAAACCGCGCGGGTTCCAGTGATCGAGCTGTTTGCCAAGCACTGGCGGCCGGTGCTGTTGGGCGCGGCGGCGATGGTGGTGTGCTACGCGCTGTTTTACATCTCGACGGTGTTTTCACTGAGCTACGGCGTGACCAGCCTGGGGTACAGCCGCCAGGCGTTTCTGGCCATGCTGTGTTTCGCCGTGCTGTTCATGGCCGCCGCTACGCCGATATCGGCCTGGCTCAGTGACCGCTACGGGCGCAAGCCGGTACTGCTGATCAGCGGGGTGCTGGCACTGCTATCGGGCTTCGCGATGGAGCCCTTGCTGACCCAAGGCTCCACGGCTGGCGTGGTGCTGTTCCTGAGCATCGAGCTGTTGCTGATGGGCGCGACCTTCGCGCCCATGGGCGCCTTGCTGCCAGAATTATTTCCCACTCGGGTGCGTTATACCGGCGCGTCTGCTGCCTACAACCTGGGCGGCATCGTCGGCGCGTCGGCGGCGCCTTTTTTCGCCCAGAAGCTGGTGGCGATGGGTGGCCTGAGCTGGGTCGGCGGCTACGTATCCGCCGCCGCCCTGATCAGCCTGCTGGCGGTGCTATGCCTGAAGGAAACCCGCGACCGGTCATTGTGAAACCAGCGGAGCCGTAACAGCTGGCCCTGGCACGATGGGCCTTGAACCGGTGTTGCGCCGGATCGCGAGCAAGCTCGGCTGCTACGGAGGGTGGCTTAATTGACTGGCATCGGGGCTTGCCCGCGAAAGGGCCTCAGCCCAAATCCACCTTTACCGCCTGGGCCGCGCGGGTCGCTTTGGCGCGGGCGGCTTCGATGGACTCGTCCCGGGCCAGCGCCACGCCCATGCGCCGCTGGCCATTGACCTCCGGCTTGCCGAACAGCCGCAAGGCAGTGTCGGGTTCGCGGAGCGCCTCGCCCAGGTTGGCGAATGCGGTTTGCTGAGAGCTGCCTTCGACCAGCACCACGGCCGAAGCCGAAGGCCCGAACTGGCGAATCACCGGCACCGGCAGGCCAAGGATGGCGCGGGCATGCAAGGCGAACTGCGACAGGTCCTGAGAGATCAGGGTGACCAGGCCGGTATCGTGAGGGCGCGGGGACACTTCGCTGAACCAGACCTGGTCGCCCTTGACGAACAACTCCACGCCGAACATGCCACGCCCGCCGAGGGCCTCGGTCACCGCTCGGGCGACTTCGCGAGATGCCTCGAGGGCCTGCTCGGTCATGGCCTGTGGCTGCCAGGACTCTTGGTAATCGCCCTTCTCCTGGCGGTGGCCCACTGGCTCGCAGAACGTGGTGCCGTCGGCATGCCGCACCGTCAGCAAAGTGATTTCGTAGTCGAAGTCGATGAAGCCCTCGACGATGACCCGGCCCTTGCCTGCTCGGCCGCCTTCCTGGGCGTACTCCCAGGCACGTTGAACGTCTGCCTCGCCTTTGAGCAGGCTCTGGCCCTTGCCAGACGAACTCATCACCGGCTTGACCACACAGGGGAAGCCCAGCGCCAAAACTGCCGCGTGATAATCCTCGAAGGTGTCGGCGAAGCGATACGGTGACGTCGGCAGGCCAAGCTCTTCAGCGGCCAGGCGACGGATGCCTTCGCGGTTCATGGTCAGCTGCGCCGCGCGGGCGGTAGGGATGACGGTGAAGCCTTCGTTTTCCAGCTCCACCAGGGTAGCGGTAGCGATGGCTTCGATTTCCGGCACGATGTAATGCGGCTTTTCGGCTTCGATGACCGCGCGCAGGGCAGCCCCGTCGAGCATGTTGATCACGTGGCTACGGTGCGCCACCTGCATGGCCGGTGCATTGGCGTAACGGTCCACGGCAATGACTTCCACGCCCAGGCGTTGCAGCTCGATCACCACCTCCTTGCCCAGCTCGCCGGAGCCGCAGAGCAATACACGGGTGGCCGTCGGCGACAGTGGCGTTCCGATACGGGTCATGACATGTCCTCAAGGTAGATGGATCTAGGTAGGTGGATCGAGGGCCGCCCGGTTCGCAACCCCGCAAAGGCGCGCATTCTACATCAAGCGTCCTGGCTGGCGGCGCCCTTTCGCCGCCAGGCCAGCAGCAGCCACACCACGGAAACACCGGCGAACTTGGACAGCAGCGAGGTGCCGACCACCGCAACGGTCATGGCATCGATCATGCCGAAGAACAGCAGCGTATCGACCGGTATGCTCAAGGCGGAACTGAGCCACAGCCGATCATGCAAGGGGCGACGGGTGATGCTGAACACGATCCAGTCGATGCATTCGGACACGCCAAAGGCAACGGCGCTCGCCAGGGCGATGGTAGGGTCCGAGGTGGCATAGGACAGCACCAGGGCCACGAGCATCGCCAGCAGCGCGCCATGGCCGAAGCGGGTTTGCACCATGTCACGCAGGATGAACACCAGCCCGCCCCAGGCAGACCAGAGCACGTCCAGCCCTGGCGCCGCGGCGAACGCGTAGTTGATCAGCACAACGCTGGCGATATACAGAAGCAGATACGGCATGTCACAGGCCTTGCGCGGGTTAGCTCCACCGACGATGGCGCGGGGAAACCGCGAAGCCTATCAGAGCATCACGCCTTGTGCCCTCGCCCGCTCCACCGCCAGGGCAATCACCCGGCGGCGCTCGTCGTTGCTCATGCGGCCCCAGCGGGTGATTTCCTCGGCGGTGCGCTGACAACCGATGCACAGGTCGTTGTCGTCCAGCGCGCACACATTAACGCAGGGCGAGCGCACCGGGCGTTCAGCGTCCACCTTCACGGGGCCTGTTCCGCCAGATCGCGGGCATAACGCGCGGCATTCTCGACATAGTGCGCCGCGCTGGCCTCGAGCCGCGCCTTCTGCTCGCCAGTGAGTTCGCGCACCACCTTGCCGGGCGAGCCCATTACCAGGGAGCCGTCTGGAATGACCTTGCCTTCGGGGATGAGCGTGTTGGCACCGATGAGGCAATGCTTTCCGATTACCGCGCCATTGAGCACCACGGCATTGATGCCGATGAGGCTGTAGTCGCCCACGGTGCAGCCGTGCAGCATGGCGTTGTGGCCGATGGTGACCCCGGTGCCGATGTTCAGGGGAATGCCTTCGTCCGTATGCATCACGGTGCCGTCCTGGACGTTGCTGTTTTCACCGATGTCGATCAGTTCGTTGTCACCACGCAGCACGGCGCCAAACCACACACTGGCACCGGCGCGCAGGCGGACCTTGCCGATGACGGCGGCACCAGGGGCGATCCAACTCTCCGGGTGCGCCTCTACGCAGGCTTGGCCGAGACGGTATTTCAATGGGCACTCCTTGCAGGTCAGGGCGAGCTAAATGGCCCGGTGGGCCGGTCCATATTGATGCCTGCATCGTAAAGCAGGTTCACCAACTCGACGATCATGACCGCCGTCAGCCCCCATATCTTGAAATTTTCATAGCGGTAGCACGGCACATAGCAGCTCCGGCCCCGGTAATCGATACGGTGGGTATGCTCACGGGGATCTTCGCGGAAGAACTCCAACGGTACGGAAAACACGGCGGCGATCTCGGCATCGTTGGGGCGGTATTCAACGAAATCCGGTATCAGCCCGACGATCGGCGTAACCTTCAGGCCATGCACGGAAATCAACGGGCTCAACGGGCCGACCACCTCGACCAGCCCAGGCGGCAGGCCGATTTCTTCTTCGGCTTCACGCAGGGCGGTGAAGGTCAGGTCCGGGTCTTCCGGATCTCGCCGGCCCCCGGGGAAAGCCACTTCGCCACCGTGGGTCGAGAGCCCCTTCGCGCGCAGGGTGAGGATGATCTCCGGCGACTCGCCGCGCGTGATGGGCATCAGTACCGCCGCCTCGGGGAACCGCTTGTCGGTTTCCAGGGTACGCGGAACATGACTGCCGATACGGCGCAACAACTCCTCGAGCATGATCTTCCTCGCTGCTTGGCCCGGCCTCCATCATGCAACAAAGCCGCGTATTGCCCAACCCCAAAAAATGTGCGGGTTGCGAGGTTGCCGAGCCAGCCAAGGCCCGCCAAGATGGCCCGATAACTGCGAGGCAATCATGAAATTCTGCAACCAGTGCGGCCATGCCGTTTCCCAGGTCATCCCCGAAGGTGACACCCGCTTGCGCTATGTTTGCGGGGCGTGTTCACAGGTCCATTACCAGAACCCCAATATCGTTGCCGGCACCGTGCCAGTGTGGGGCGAGCAGGTGTTGCTATGCCGGCGCGCGATCGAGCCGCGTAGCGGTTTCTGGACACTCCCGGCAGGTTTCATGGAGAACGGCGAGACCATGGAACAGGCAGCGGCGCGGGAGACCGAAGAGGAAGCCTGCGCCCGCCTGGGCAACCTGAAGCTCTATACCTTGTTCGACCTGCCGCACATCAACCAGGTCCATGTGTTTTTTATGGGCCAGTTGGCAGACATCGACTTCGCCGCCGGCGCCGAGAGCCTGGAAACCCGGCTGTTCCATGAAAGCGAGATTCCTTGGTCGGAGCTGGCTTTCCGCACGGTCGCGCGTACTTTAGAATGCTTTTTCAGCGACCGCCGGGAAGGTATTTTCCCGGTTCGCAACGAGGCCTTGCCGCCGCTGCGCATGCAGCCGCCGAAAGGCCTATCCACCTAGCTGGCGACCCCGGGGTTTCATCTGTCCATGCGTGTGCTGTTTGCGATTGTGTGCCTGTCGTTCGCGAGCGTGGCCAATGCCACCTTTACCCAGACCATCATTACCCGCCCATTGAATGCCCCCGCGGCGTCGCCTGCCCTGGCCCCCCTGGCACCGAACGCAACGGTAGACAAGCTGCTGGTGATCAAGTCCGCCCGGCAGCTGCAGTTGCTGAGCCATGGGGTTGCTGTCAAAACCTATCGCGTATCCCTGGGCAAGCAGCCGCGCGGGCCGAAAGAACGCGAAGGCGACAAGCGCACCCCTGAAGGGCTGTACTGGGTCGACTGGCGCAAGGTCAGCGATCGCTACAACCTGGCCCTGCACCTGTCCTATCCCAATATCCGGGATGCCGCCAAGGCCCGCGAGGCGGGGGTAGACCCGGGAAGCATGATCATGATCCACGGCACCCCTGCCAGCGAGGACTACCCGGAGTGGTATTTCCAGTCGCTGGATTGGACCGACGGCTGCATCGCCCTCACTAACGTGGACATGCAGGAGGTCTGGAGCCTGGTCAAGGACGGTACCTTGATCGAAATTCGCCCCTGAGGGCCAGGGTTGGCACCGCTCATCCTCAGATATTTCATGCCCGCCTCTCAAACATTTCCTGCCTGCCTGTGGGAAATGCCTTAACGCCTCGTCGAGACACCTGAAGGTAATGTTAAGCCATTCAAAAGAATGGCTATTACCTAATGTTCGGCGTAAAAAATATTCATTTGATTGTCGCGGTCGCCTGCACCCTGCATGCAGCGTCTGCCTCTGGTAATGCGTCGCTGCAAACGCCAGCTCAGGAACCCAGCCTGTTCCTGCACGAAGCGCAACAGCGTCGTGAGGCCATCGAACAAGATCAGCGGCAGCGGCAGTTGCGCCGGGAGCCTGCGCCGGCCAGGGTGCCGGCAATCCGCACAGCCGATGGCGCAGAAGCTCCGGAGGCGCCCTGCTGGTACCTCAGCGGGGTAAGCCTGAGCGGTAACCAACTGATCGACGACGCAGCGATCCGCACAGCCATCGCCCCCTTGCTTGCGCCCTGCCTGGGCCCCGGCCGAATCAACCAGATCCTGGCGACGATCACCAGCCTGTATACCGCTGCCGGCTACGTGGCGAGCCGCCCGCTGCTGCTGGCCCCGCCCGCGGACGGCCAGGCACTGGAGCTGGCGATTGAAGAAGGCTTTGTGGAAGCGGTGGAGCTGGCGGACCAGGACCTGCCGATAAGCCTGGGCGCCGCCTTTCCCGACATGCTCGGCGAGCCCCTGCAATTGCGCGCGCTGGAGCAAGGGCTGGACCAACTCAACCGCCTGCGCTCGATCGACCTCACCGCGGATATCGAACCGGGCCAGTGGCGCGGGGGCTCGCGGATCGTGCTGCGCAGCTTGAGCCGCTTGCCTCGCTGGCAGGCCAGCGGCGGCCTGGACAACGGCGGCAGCGCAAGCACCGGCCGCCATCGCAGCCACTTCAGCCTGGCGCTGGATAGCCCTCTGGAGCACAACGATTTTTTCAGCCTCTACGGGGTTCATAGCCGCGTGGGCGACGCTGCCGGCAGCGAGACGGTCGGCGGCTATTACAGCCTGCCCTGGGGGCCGTGGAGCGTTTCGCTCGGGGCCAACCACTTCCGTCACCGCTCCGTAGCCGAGGGCCTGCGAGGGTCGCTTGCACTCAGCGGGTCCACGACCCTGCTGAGCTACTCGGTGGAGCGCGCCCTATGGCGTGATCAGAACAGCCTGTTGAGCGCAACGCTGCGCCTTGACGATAAACGCGCCGAAGGACGCCTCTCAGGCCAACGCTTGCCCGTGCAAAGCCCCCGCTACCACAGCCTGGAAGCTGGCCTCAATGCCCTATGGCTGGGCGAAGCGACCTGGGTGGTTTACCTGGGTTACAGCCGTGGCCTGGGCGGTTGGAGCGGCAACGACGGCCTGAAAGTGAAGCAGCCGGGCGCGCAAAGTGCCCGCTATGGCAAGTGGCGCGCCAACGTGTCACGTACCGCCAGCCTTAGCTGGGCCGGGCTGAACTGGACACTGGCCAGCATCTGGCAAGGCCAGTACAGCGCCCAGCGGATGCCTCAGCTCGAAAGCTTGCCCCTGGCGAGCGGCAGTATCGTGCGCGGCTTCGAGCGGCGCGCAGCCCAGGGCGATAGCGGCCTGGCCTGGCGCAACACCCTTTCCCTGCCCCTCGCACTTCCCCAGGGGCTGCGCCTTAACCCCAGCCTGGGCCTGGATGCCGGTTGGCTCGAAGGCCAGGGCCAAGCGCGCGGCGACCACCTGCTTGGCGCCAGCTTCGGCATGAGCCTGGACCACCCCTCTGGCAGCCTCGCCGCCGAGTACCAACGCAGCCTCTACCGCCGCAATGCCCCGCGCGAGCCCGGCTTTTGGCGCTTGGCGCTACAGCTGCGCTTCTGATCCCCAACCCGAGAAACCCCAATGAAAAAAAGCAAAGGTTCTCCGTCGTTCTACCTGCAGCCTGACCCGCTACGCTGGTCCATCGCCGCGGCCCTGTTGATCCAACCCATGCTGGCGCTCGGCAACGGCATCGCTCCCATCGCCGGCCCCGGGGGCACCGCGTTGGTGGGCGAGCAACAGGGCGTGCCGGTGATCGCCATCGTCGCGCCCAACGCCAGCGGGCTGTCACACAACCACTTCAGCGACTACAACGTGCCAGTGCAAGGGCTGGTACTGAACAATGCCCTGGCCCCGGGGGCCTCTCAGCTGGCCGGGCAGTTGGGAGCCAACCCGCAACTCAATGGCCAGGCAGCCACCAGCATCCTCAACGAGGTAGTGGGCCAACTGCCGTCGAACATTCGCGGCACCCAGGAAATCTTCGGCCAGGCAGCCGATTACGTGCTGGCGAACCCGAACGGCATCCATATCCAGGGCGTAGGCTTCGTCAACACACCGCGAGCGGTCTTTCTGGTAGGCACGCCGGAAATCCAGGACGGCCGGCTAACGGGCCTCAACACTTTTGAAGCCCCTGGGGACCTGCGCATCAGCGGCCAGGGGCTGACCACAGCCGCCGCGGTGGATTTGATCGCCCCTCGTATCGACAGCCAGGGCAATGTGCAAGCCGGCCCCCAGCTCACTGCCATCGCCGGGCGCAACCGGGTGAATGCCGACAGCCTGGAGCTGATGGAAACCCGCCAGGCGCCTGGCCAGGCCGCTGGTATCGACCTGAACGTGCTCGGCGCCATGCGCGCCGGGCGCATCCGCATGGTGAGCACCCGCGAAGGGGCCGGGATTCGCCTGGCAGGCCCCGAGGCGATCGGCCGAAACGGCGTCTCCGTCAGCTCCGCCGGGGACCTGGCCATCAGCCGCGGCGATGGCAACGGCCTGGCACGGGTCGCTGCGGCTCTGGGCGAGGTGAGCCTAAACGCCAACCGAGATCTGAATATCAGTGGCGGCCGCCTGGCGGGGCGGGCTCTGCGCGCTCACGCCGGGCGCGACCTGACGCTGGATGCGACCAGCCACGAAAAACTGCAGCAACGGCGCGAAGCCTGGGACAAGAAGGCCTGGTTCATCACCACTGAAACCTTCGCGCGGGAGACGAAAGAAACCCACACCCGGCCACAGGGCAACATTCTCACGGCGGATCGGGACGCTGAGTTGAGCGCAGGCAGGCACCTGAGGCTGCGCGCCACCGATATTCACGCCGACCAGGCACTGCGCCTCCAAGGAGGCGAGGAGGTCACCATTGATGCCGGGGTGGAACGCACCACACTCACCCGCGAAACCCACCACCGTAAGCACCTGTGGCGCGGTGACAAAAACGAACACAGCGCTGAGGAAAAGGCAGTGCCCTCTAAGCTGAGCGCAGGGAACATCGACATAACCGCCGGCGGCAAGGCAGTGATCCGCGGCAGCGACATGACCAGCCGGGGCGACCTGGCCGTTCACGCGCAAAGCATCAACATCGACAGCCAGGCGCTCGAGCGCAACGCCACCCATGACGAGTACCGCGGCGATCTCACGAGCGGTTTTTTCTGGGGCAACACGGGCGACCGGGAAGAAACCGGTACCCGCCAACGCGGAAGCGACCTTCATACGGACGGCACGCTGACGCTGGTGTCCGACGACGTGCGAATCAGCGGCAGCAACGTCTTTGGCCAGAAAGGCACCCGGACCGTGGGCGAGAAAGAGGCGGTGATCATCGAAAGCGTGTCGCAAGTGACCCATGTGAAAGAGCGTCGCAGCAACACCCAGGTGGGCGGCATTTTCGGCACCAGGCAGACCAGCTCCCACGCCAGCGAACAGCCAGTGGGCGCTGTGCTGGGCAGCGCTGGCGATCTTATCGCCCTCAGCGCCAAAGACATACGGATCGAAGGGTCCAAGGTCGCCGCGGGGGGTAAGGCCGTTCTAGAGGCCAAGGGCAACCTGAACATCCTGCCGGCAAAACGTACCCTGGCCGAGCAGAGCGCGCAGCGCACCGGTTCGCTGGTGGCGAGTGCAGGCGAAACCCGCCAGGCCGAGGACGGCAAGGCAGGCTCCAAGCAATGGCAGGCATCGGTGGGCTATCAGCGGCAGAACGAAACCGCAGCGCGCACCACCGCAGCGCTGGAGAAGTCCTTAGTCACTGGCGCTGCCGTCAGCCTGACCGCTGGCGACACCGTTGCTGTTCATGCCTCCGAGGTGAAGGCCAGCCAGGGCGATCTGGGCATCGTTGCCGACCAATTGGAGGTCATCTCCGGGCTGAACGAAACCCGTACCCATACCGATAACGCCACCAGCGGCGGCGGCTTGCAGATCACGGGCGGCATGGACCGCGTGGGCAGCGCGTTCACCGGCAGCCATGAACGGAACACCGTGCAAGCCGAGCAGGCCAAGGCGGCCACAGCGACCCTCGCGGCAGAGGGGGACATCAACCTTGGGGTCAGCGAACGTATCGCCTACAAGGGCGCGCTGGTCGAGGCCAAGGGCAACGTCAATGAAACCAGCGAAAACATCCGTCGCGAGGAGCTGGTTGAGGTGGACGACAAGCAGGAGCACAAGAGCGGCTGGAAGGGCGAGCTAGGCGCCAGTATCGAATGGAAAGAACTGCTGCGGCCTATCGAGAAAGCGATCAATGGCCAGGAGCAGACCCGCTTCCAGCAGCAAGGCGTGGAAGACGCCTTGGCGCCTCCTTCACTGGGGGCCGACGGCATGGTGACCCACATCAACCGCGAACAGGGGCTGCGTACTGAGCAGCCGCACGTGACCCAGGTCCGCGGCACGCAGGTAACCACTCAGGTCGAAGGGCTGCTGTATGACAGGGGCACCAAATACAGCAGCGAAAGCACCCTAGCTATCACCGTTGGCGAGCATCAGGGCCTTGCCGCCGCTGAGAAACGTATAGAAACCCTCGGCCGCGTCGACGCCGAGGGCGGCCTGCGGGTGGATACCCTCACCGGCCATGACGTGAACGCACGGCTCAACGGCAGCGGCGGCTCGGTGCATACCCTCGCGCAAACCGACGTGGCGGTGCCCATGACCGTACACGCCAAGGGCGGCGTGGCGGTGCAGTTGGGCACCGACGGCAGGTACGAAGGCACGCAGTGGAACAGCGGCGATGGCGCGCTAGCGATCAAGGCCGGTGGCGATGTGCGGATGGTGCAAGCCGAGAACCGCCAGCACACCGAGGAAACCCGCACCGATGGCTACGGCCTGGCCAAGGGCGGCACGGGGCCCAGCGGCAAGAACGCGTTGCTGATGGGCGGCTTGACCCATAAAACGCTCACCATCACTGATACCCAAGGCTTGGGTGGCAGCATCCAAACCAGCAAAGGCCAATTAGATGTCGAGGGTAACGCGTTGCTGCAAGGCGTCGCGATCAACAACGGCACCAAGGCGACTGAGCGCTTCGATGTGAACGCCGGGGGCACTGCCCACCTGACCGCCATGGTCGATAGCCATGAAGCCAGCGGCCAGCATCTGGGCGGGGCATTGCAACTGGGTGCCAGCCGTAACCCCGCCGCCGATGCCAAACAAGTGGGCGGAGCGCTGGGCGGACATATCGACATCGGCCGCGTGAGCGAACACTCGGAAAGCCGCCGCGCGGATAACCTCAAGGTCAAGGAGCTAAGCGTCAGTTCCCTGGCCCATGATGCGCTGGCGGTACGCCTGGAAGGCACGCAGCTGGCCGGTGACGCCTTGCGAATCGATGCCCCTAATGGCGGCGTGGCCATCGAAGCGGCCCGCACGCGGGAAGAGAAAGACAACCTGACGATCGCTGCCGGCGCTGGCGTTAATGGGAGCCGTGGGCTGAACAAGGCCGACGACGCCTCCGCCGTTTATGCCCGTGCCAAGGTGAACGTCGATAACATCGATAGCACCACCTACCAAAACGCAGACGTCCGCCTGAAAACGCTTGAAGTGAACGCGGCCATGGACCTACGCCTGCACGGCGCCACTGTGGCGGCGAACAAGGTCGGCGGCAGCGTGGGCAGGGACTTGATCTTAAGCAGCGCGCAGGACCAGGTGTATTCCACCCAGGTAAACGCCGACGCCCGCCTAGGCAAGGAAGCCAACCCTCAAGGCTTGCTCAACGGCTTGAGCGCGGTGACCGGGCCGCTGGCAGGCAAGGCCAAGGAAAAGATCGGTAAGCCAGTACAGGCGCTGGATGCCAACTGGACCCCTACCCTATTGCTGGATGTGGTCCGCGAGCAGCGGGAACAGGTGGCTCAGGCCACGTCCCTCAGCGGCCGTGAGGGGATCGACCTGGACGTGGCAGGCGATACCCGCCTGACCGGAGCCAAGCTGCGCTCAGGGCAAGGCAAGGTAGCGCTTGGCAGTAGCGAAGTGCAGTTGGCCGACCTCAACGGCCGGGATTACCGCGCCGATGTGAGCATCAATGCAACCACGGGCCCCGCGGACCTGCTGAGCAATGTGATCAGCGAGTTCACCGCCAGCCGCAGCGAACAGGCCAAGGCCGATGAGCATGGCAACCTGGGGGTGATTCGTACCGGAGGGCATGACAAGCAGCAAACGGTAAGCGCCGCCGTGGAGCAGCGGCGCTAGACAGCACAATGAGGGTTGCCGGCTACCCGGTAGGCACCGGGCGGCCAGCGCCCCGGCGACGGCCGCGACCCCAGGCGCCGCAGGTTCGCGGGCTTCGCACGCTCCTACAAAACTCTGCCGGAGCTGGCGCTAGCCGGCGAACCTTCAACGCCGCAGGTTCGCGGTCTTCGCACGCTCCTACAAAACTCTGTAGGAGCTGGCGCTAGCCTGCGAACCTTCAATGCCGCAGGTTCGCGGTCTTCGCCCGCTCCTACAAAACTCTGCCGGAGCTGGCGCCAGCCGGCGAACCTCCAGCGCCGTAAGTTCGCGGGCTTCGCACGCTCCTACAAACGTTGTAGGAGCTGGCGCCAGCCGGCGAACCTGGGTACTCAAGGGTTGTGGGATTTATAAATCCGCCAGCCGCCAGGCTTCGTATGCGGGCGTTTCATAAGGGTGGCTGCCTTTGAGTGCGGTCACTACCGCCTCGATCAGCTCGTCCGCCACCACCAGTTCCACCCGCCACTCCTGGACCGTCTCGACGGCGCCAGGCTTGCCAATGAACGGCTGGCTGCCGTCCAGCGGGCGGAACTGGCCCTGGCCCAACACCTGCCAGCTGCAATGGTCATAGCTGCCGATTCGACCGCCACCGGCGGCGAATACGGCAGCCTTGACCTGCTCCAGATGGCTCGGCGGCACGAAAAAGCACAGTTTGTACATTCGTGCCTCCAGGGGGTCAGTTCACCCACACCCGTGCGTTGCGGAACATGCGCATCCAGCCGCCGTCCTCGCTCCACTCGTCGGAGTACCAGGAGTTCTGCACAGCGCGGAACACCCGCTCCGGGTGCGGCATCATGATGGTCACGCGACCGTCCCGGGTGGTCAGGCCAGTGATACCGCGCGGCGAACCATTAGGGTTGGCCGGGTAGGTTTCGGTGACCTTGCCGTGGTTGTCGACGAAGCGTAGCGCCACGCAACCGGACACGTCCGCTTCGATCAACGCCCGCTCGCTGGCGAACTCCGCGTGACCTTCGCCGTGGGCGATGGCGATCGGCATGCGCGAACCGGCCATGCCCTGCAGGAAGATAGAGTTGGACTCTTGCACCTGGACCATCGCCACCCGTGCCTCGAATTGCTCGGAGCGGTTGCGGACGAAGTGCGGCCAGCTTTCGCTGCCAGGGATCAGCTCGTGCAGGTTGGACATCATCTGGCACCCGTTGCACACGCCCAGGGCAAAGCTGTCGTTGCGCTCGAAGAACGCCTGGAACGCCTCGCGCGCGCGGCTGTTGAACAGCGCGGACTTGGCCCAGCCCTCGCCCGCGCCGAGCACGTCGCCGTAGGAGAAGCCACCGCAAGCCACCAGGCCCTTGAACTCGTTCAGGTCCACCCGGCCGGCGAGGATGTCGCTCATGTGCACGTCCAGCGCGCTGAAGCCCGCGCGGTCGAACGCAGCGGCCATTTCCACCTGGCCGTTCACGCCTTGCTCGCGCAGCACCGCTACTTTCGGCCGAACACCGGTCTTAATGTAAGGCGCGCTGACGTTTTCGTTGACATCGAACGACAGCTTGGCATGCAGGCCAGGGTTGTCTTCCTCGAGCAGGGTGTCGAATTCCTGATCGGCGCAGCTGGCGTTGTCGCGCAACCGCTGGATGCGGTAGCTGGTTTCGGCCCACTGGCGCTGCAGCAGGCGACGCTCGCCCTCGAAGAGGGTTTCTTCAGCCAGGCGAATGGTCACGTGACCGTTGTTGACCGGCTTGCCGATGACCATCACGCAGTCTTCCAGGCCCGCGGCGCTGAACTGGGTGAGGATTTCCGGGGTGGCGTCGTGACGTACCTGGATCACCGCGCCCAACTCCTCGTTGAACAGCACCGCCGCCGCTTCTTCGCGGGCCTGGGCAAGGGTGTCCAGGCGCAGCTCCAGGCCACAATGGCCGGCGAATGCCATTTCCAGCGCAGTGACCAGCAGGCCGCCGTCGGAACGGTCGTGGTACGCCAGCAGGTGGCCATCGGCGTTCAGGCCCTGGATCACCGCGAAGAAGGCCTTGAGGTCTTCTGCGTCGTCCACGTCTGGCGCGCTCTGGCCCAGCTTGCCGTGCACCTGGGCGAGAATCGAGGCGCCCATGCGGTTCTTGCCGCGGCCCAGGTCGATCAGGATCAGGTCCGTCTCGCCTTTGTCCAGGCGCAGCTGCGGGGTCAGGGTTTTACGGATATCGGTAACCGGGGCGAAGCCGCTGACGATCAGCGACAGCGGTGAGGTCACGGATTTTTCCGCGCCCTCGTCGCGCCAGCGGGTTTGCATGGACATCGAGTCCTTGCCGACCGGAATGGTGATGCCCAGTGCCGGGCACAGCTCCATGCCCACCGCCTTGACCGTGTCGTATAGGCGCGCATCCTCGCCCGGATGGCCGGCGGCGGCCATCCAGTTGGCGGAGAGCTTGATGTCCGAAAGCTGGGCGATGGCCGAGGCCGCCAGGTTGGTCAGGGTTTCGCCGATCGCCATGCGGCCGGAAGCCGGGGCGTCCAGCAAGGCCAGCGGCGTACGCTCACCCAGGGCCATGGCCTCACCGGTGTGCACGTCGAAGCTGGTGGCGGTCACGGCACAGTCGGCTACCGGTACCTGCCACGGGCCGACCATCTGGTCGCGGGCGACCAGGCCGGTGATGGTGCGGTCACCAATGGTAATCAGGAAGCTCTTGCTGGCCACGGCCGGATGGCGCAGTACCCGGGTGACCGCGTCGGCCAGCTCAAGGGTGGCGGGGTCGAAATCATCGCCCTGCTCTGCCTCACGGGTAACCGCGCGGTGCATGCGCGGCGCCTTGCCGAGCAACACTTCAAGCGGCATGTCCACGGGGCTGTTGCCAAAGTGGCTGTCGGTGACCGTCAGTTGCAACGCTTCGGTGGCCTCGCCCACGACCGCGAACGGGCAACGCTCGCGTTCGCAGATCGCTTCGAAGCGCGGGAAGTCCTCCGCGGCCACGGCCATCACGTAGCGCTCCTGGGATTCGTTGCTCCAGATTTCGTGCGGCGCCATGCCCGGCTCGTCGTTGGGCACATTGCGCAGCTCGAAGCGGCCACCGCGGCCGCCGTCGTTGACCAGCTCCGGGAAGGCGTTGGACAAGCCGCCGGCGCCCACGTCGTGGATGAAGCAGATAGGGTTGGCCTCGCCCAGCTGCCAGCAGCGGTCGATCACTTCCTGGCAACGGCGCTCCATTTCCGGGTTCTCCCGTTGCACGGAGGCGAAGTCCAGGTCCGCCGAGCTGGCGCCGGTGGCCATGGACGACGCGGCACCGCCGCCGAGCCCGATCAGCATCGCCGGGCCGCCGAGCACGATCAGCTTGGCGCCCACCGGGATCTCACCCTTCTGCACGTGCTCGGCGCGGATGTTGCCCAGGCCGCCAGCGAGCATGATGGGCTTGTGATAGCCACGCACCTCTTCACCACGCGGGCTGTTCACCGCCTGCTCGAAGGTACGGAAGTAACCGGTGAGGGCCGGGCGGCCGAACTCATTGTTGAAGGCGGCGCCACCGAGTGGGCCCTCGATCATGATGTCGAGCGGGGTGACGATTCGCTCGGGCTTGCCGTAAGGTTTTTCCCAGGGCTGTTCGAAACCGGGAATGTTGAGGTTCGATACGGTAAAGCCGGTCAGGCCCGCCTTGGGCTTGGCGCCGCGGCCAGTCGCGCCCTCGTCGCGGATCTCCCCGCCGGAGCCGGTGGAAGCGCCCGGGAACGGCGCGATGGCGGTCGGGTGGTTGTGCGTCTCGACCTTCATCAGAATGTGCACGGGTTCGCGTACCGCGCCGTATTCGCGGCTGTCCGGGTTGGGGAAGAAGCGCCCGGCCTCGGGGCCGACGATCACCGCGGCGTTGTCCTTGTAGGCGGACAGCACACCTTCGCCATGCATCTGGTAGGTGTTCTTGATCATGCCGAACAGGCTTTTTTCCTGCCCCTCGCCGTCGATGTCCCAGCTGGCGTTGAAGATCTTATGGCGGCAGTGCTCGGAGTTCGCCTGGGCGAACATCATCAGCTCGATGTCATTGGGGTTGCGCCCCAAGCCTTGGAAACTGCGAACCAGATAGTCGATTTCGTCCTCGGCCAGGGCCAGGCCCAGGCTCAGGTTGGCGGCTTCGAGGGCCGCGCGGCCGCCGCCGAGCACGTCTACCGAGGCCATGGGCCTTGGCTCGGCATGGCTGAACAGCGCCGCGGCATCCTCGAGGCGCTCCAGCACCCGCTGGGTCATGCGGTCGTGCAGGGCCGCGACGACTTCGCCGACCTGCTCGTCGCTCAACTCACCCTGCACGTAGTAGGCGATCCCGCGCTCCAGCCGCTCCACATCCGCAAGGCCACAGTTATGGGCGATGTCGCTGGCCTTGCTCGACCAGGGCGAGATGGTGCCAGCACGCGGTACTACCAGGAACAGGCGCCCAACCGGCTCCTGCACCGGCACGCTCGGCCCGTACTTGAGCAAGCGAGCCAGCACTTGCAGCTGTTCGTCGTTGAGGTCCGCCTTGAGTTCGGCAAAGTGGGCGAACTCGGCGTACAGGCCGGTGACAGCGGGGACCTTCTGGCTCAGTTGCTCCAGTAATTTACCGTGGCGAAAGGCAGAAAGGGCAGGAGCGCCGCGCAGGATCAACATCGTGGGGACAGCCTCGGGAGGGGTGTAGATTGGGTCGTGCATTCTAGCCTAAACCATCGCCGGAGGCACCCGTAGCGGCGCTGGCAAAGGGTAGACGGTCGGCCGCCCTGTCCCTCCCCAGCCCTAGCAGAACCCTGACGCACTGTCGAGATATGGTCGCGAAGGCGCTTTGCGTATACTGCACCCATGTTCGCCTCGATTGTTCCCCACCTGCGCCATGCGGCGTGGCTCCTTGCAACCGGTTTCCTGTTGATGCTCAGCGGCTGTGTGGAAAAACCCAGCACACTGGAGCGTATCAAGGAGGACGGCGTGCTGCGCGTAATCACCCGCAATAGCCCGGCCACCTACTTCCAGGACCGCAACGGCGAAACGGGCTTCGAATACGAGCTGGTCAAGCGTTTCGCCGACGACCTGGGCGTGAAGCTGGAAATCCAGACCGCCGACAACCTGGACGACCTCTTCAACCGCCTCGGCCAGCCCAATGGCCCGGTCCTGGCCGCCGCGGGCCTGATCAGCAGCGCCGCCCGCCAGCAAACGGCGCGCTTTTCCCACCCCTACCTTGAAGTCACTCCGCAGATCATCTACCGCAACGGGCAGGCCCGGCCGACCGAGGCCAAGGACCTGATCGGCAAGAAGATCACGGTGCTCAAGGGCAGCACGCACGCCGAGCAGCTGGCCGAGCTCAAGCAACAGAACCCCGGCTTGGAATACGAAGAGTCGGACGCCGTCGAGGTGGTCGACCTGCTGCGGATGGTCGACGAAGGGCAGATCGACTACACCCTGGTCGACTCCAACGAAGTGGCGATGAACCAGGTGTACTTCCCTAACGTCCGGGTGGCCTTCGACCTGGGCGACGCCCGCGACCAGCGTTGGGCCGTGGCCTCCGGGGACGACAACAGCCTGCTCCACGAAATCGACGCCTTTCTCGACAAGGTCCGTCGCAACGGCACCCTGCAGCGCCTGAAGGACCGCTATTACGGCCACGTCGACGTGCTCGGCTATGTGGGTGCCTACACCTTCGCCCAGCACTTGCAGGAGCGCCTGCCGCGCTTCGAAAAACACTTCCAGGCCGCGGCCCGCCAGGAACGGGTGGACTGGCGCCTGCTGGCGGCGATCGGTTATCAGGAATCGATGTGGCAGGCGGCGGTGACGTCCAAGACCGGCGTGCGTGGCCTGATGATGCTGACCCAAAGCACCGCCCAGGCAATGGGGGTGGCGAACCGCCTGGACGCCCGCCAGAGCATCTATGGCGGAACCAAGTACTTCGCGCTGATCAAGGATCAGCTCGACGAGAGCATCCAGGAACCCGACCGCACCTGGTTCGCGTTGGCCGCCTACAACATCGGCACCGCTCACCTGGACGATGCCCGCAAGCTGGCCGTGGATGAAGGGCTGGACCCGAACAAGTGGCTGGACGTTAAAAAAATGCTGCCGCGGCTCTCGCAAAAGAAGTGGTACAGCAAAACCCGTTATGGTTACGCCCGCGGCGGCGAGCCCGTGCACTTCGTGGCCAACATCCGCCGCTATTACGACATCCTTACCTGGGTAACCCAGCCGCAGACCGAAGGCGGCCAGGTGGCGGACAACAACCTGCATGTGCCTGGCGTGGACAAGACCCACCCCACCCCGGCGCAGAGTTCGCCGCCACTTTAAACCAGGCGCATACCGCCGGCCCGTGGCCTCAGCGAAAGCATTATGTACGACCGCCCCTGCCCAGGGGCCGCCACCCTCGACCTCCCTTGTTCGAGGATACTCCCATGGCACAACCTGACCTCCCCGCCACACCTGACGTACAGGCCCATCTGCGAAACCTGGCCGGCGTTATCGCCCGAGCCTGCCCCGACCTGCGCGATCAGGTACGGCGGATGGCGCTGTTATTCCTTCAGGAAAACGGCATCACCCACCTCGACCCTGAACGGGTTCACTGGCACCGTTTCGCCGAAGCGACCAGCAGCCCTCGCGCCTTCAGTGGCTGGGCTCATTACCAGGCGCCCGTGGAGTCGATGACGCTGGTGCAGCTGGTCATGCACCGCTTCAACGTCAACGACCAGGACGCCGCCGACGAGCTCGACATAATGAGCGGCTTCTACACCGCCAGCCGAGAGGCTGGCCATTTCGACGAAAGTAATGAGGTACGGCTGCTGCCGCGCCAACTGCTGGCCTGGCTATGGAAGATCGACTTCAAGCCGGGTTTTCTGCGCCAGGTCGATCGGTTCTGGCAGCAACACCAGCAGGATTTCCGCCTGTTGGCCAAGGCTCATTTCATGGCGCAGGTGCTAGAGGAGCGCCAGGCCAAGGCGCTGAACAACGATGACGTGGCTTTTCTATTCAAAGCGCTGATAGGCGGCGCTACTGCCCCGCTCACGCTCTCCACCCTGGCGCAGCAATGCACGGCGCCGCCCGAGGCGCGGGTGTACCTGTTACAGCTTGGCAGCTACCGCTCCACCGACATCCTCTGCGTGGAAGATTCCGCCGGGCAGCATTTCGTATGGATGCCTGGCGAAGCGCTTAGCGTGCAGAAATTCAGCTCTATCCAGGCGCTGCACTGGTGGCTGTTGGCGCAGAACAATGACGCCGAGCCGCGAGCGCGCTTCATGTTGCACTTCGCTCTGGACACTTACACGGCTATCGGCCGCCCGAGTGGGCTTAACCACACCATCGACCTGCTTTATTCAAGCTGGGGAAGTGAGAACGGCGCGGCATTGTTCCACCACCCTGAGCAACGCCTGGCCACGGATGCGTTCACGCACCTGGCCCAACGGGCACGGGAACGAATGCCCGCCGATGCCCGGCTGGTGTTGCACAGCAACCATGAGCAGCGCGAGAACATCTGGCTGGGCTATCTCGGTGCTTTCAGCCGAGTCTTCGGCCCGATGGCTGCAATCGACTGGCCGGTGGCATTGGCAGTCGTTGGCGCAGGGCTGGCCGAAACCGGCCTGAACATAGACCAAGCCGTCAATGGCCCTACCTCGGCCGAACGCAAGGCAGGGGTGGTCGGGGCCATCGCGGCGAGTGTCGACACCCTGTTCAACAGCCTGTACCTGTGGGGCGCATGGGCCAGTAGCGCGGCAGCCGAAGCCGCTATTGAAGTAGAGACCTTGCCGTCTGAAAACGTGGCGCCAGCAGGCGGAGGGCCCACCGCCGCAGTCGATCCCGCCGCCTTGCCGGGCGTCGAAGAGCTGCCCGTTGGCCCCGTGTACGTGGCTGCCAACAACGAGCTGGCACCGTTTGAGAGCAATACGCTGCTTGACGCCTTCACGCCGGGCCCCGGAGGCATCTATACGCTGCCCGATGGGCAGACCTACGTCAGCATTGATGGCGCCGCGTATGTGGTCCGCTATGCGCAGGAGCTGCGAACGTGGGTGATCGTCGATCCGCAAAACCCTTTCTCGTTCTACCGCACAGTGCCGCTGCGGCGTACCGAAGTGGGCCAGTGGGAGGTGCTCCCCCGTCCCGGCCTGAAGGGCGGGGGCAAGCTTGACTGGTTACTGCCGTGGGCGCGCCGGCCCAGGTTGGCCGACGTGGCGCCACACGTTCCCACCGCCTACGATCTGCCGAGCCAATTTCACGAAGAGTTGGCTGGAATCATGCTCAACCCCTCCAGCAGGGTACTGGAAGGCTACGTTGATCTTTCAAAACCCAGCTCCGGCATAGCCTCCGCCTTTCGCGAAGCACAAACCAAGCTCATAGCCGATGCCCAGACCTTCTTCGCCCAGGAACATGCGCTGGCGCGCCCGCCCGTCCCTGTTCCGGCCGCCAACGCTCCCGTCAAGCAAACGCTGCGCACGATCCTCGCCCAGGGCAAGGGGCTGGTGATAGGCGAAGCGCACTATCAGATCGGCGCCAAGCAGCTGCTGATCGAACAGATGCCGCGGCTTGCCAAGGAAGGGGTAGACACGCTCTACATGGAGCACCTGCTGACCGACGCGCACCAGGCTGACCTCGATACCCTGGCCACCAGCGGCAAGTGGCCAGACCGCCTGCGCCGCTACCTGAAGGTGCTCGACAGCGGCCATGAGACTGACCCCACCGGTCGCTATACCTTTACCAATGTGGTCAAAGCGGCCGCCGACAACCGCATACGGGTCAAGGCACTGGACTGCGCGGCCAGCTATAAGGGGCGTACCCATAGCCTTAACCCAAGCGATACCACCCGCCAGCAACTGATGAACTACTACGCCCATCAGGTGATCAACGCCGACCCGCCAAAAGGTAAATGGGTGGCGTTGATGGGCAATTCGCACACCGACAATTACCTGGGTGTATCCGGCATGGCCGATCTGGAAGCAGTGGCCAGCCTGCGTGTAGAAGACGTGCCGCCCGGGGTCCCCGCCGGCATTGGCGAGGACCCCGGCCTGATCATTGCCAAGCCCGAAGGGCCGCCCCTATTGATCAAGAGCGACCTGCGCCTGCGGGCCACTGTCGCCGACAGCTCGGCAAGCAGAACGTCGACATTGTCGCCGGCGCATAAGGTCGCGCAACCTGGCCAGTATTTGATCGCCCGCCAAGGCAGCCACCTGGAAATCATCCATCGCAGCCGAACGGGGGAGTTGGTGTACACGCCCATCTTCGAAGAGGCTGGCCGGTATTTCATCAACCGCGCGCAATGGCCACAGATTAGCGGCCGCCGCTACGCCGGGCTCGATGAGCTATTGACGGCACTGCACATGATGGGGCTTGTGGCTGTGCGCTGACCCGCTGGCGAAAAAGAACGGGCCTAGCGGGCGCCGCCGCTGCGCCTGTTCTTGAAAAACGTGCTCAAGGCTGCCGCGCAGGCTTCGGCCAGTACGCCCCCTTCCAACAGGGGCCGATGATTGAGGAACAATTGGTCAAAGAAACGCCCCTGGCTCTGGGCAACGCCCGCCTTGGGCTCGGTGGCACCAAACACCACCCGGGCGATGCGCGAGTGAACGATCAAGCCGGCGCACATGCTGCAAGGCTCCAGCGTGACGTACAAGGTGGTACCAGGCAGCCGGTAATTGCCCAGGGCCTGGGCCGCGTCACGAATGGCAACCACTTCGGCATGGGCACTGGGGTCGCTGGTGCTGATCGGGCAGTTGAAACCTTTGCCGATTACCTCCCCAGCCTGGACTACCAACGCCCCTACCGGCACCTCGCCCAACGCCGCGCCCTGTTCTGCCAAGGCCAGGGCCATTTGCATGAAGTGCTGGTCCAGGCTGCGGTCGACGATCATTGGCCGGCGCATCAAGCCACCTCGATGGCGGCCATCAGGCCGGTTTCCATGTGGTCGATCACATGGCAGTGGAACATCCAGGTGCCCGGGTTATCGGCCACCAGTGCGACCTGCGCCCGCTCGTTGCGGCCGAGCAAAAACGTGTCGGTGAAGTAAGGAATGATCTTGCGGCGATTGGAGGCGATCACCTTGAAGCTCATGCCGTGCAGGTGCACCGGGTGCTGGTATTGGGTCATGTTCTTGAGTTCGAAAATATAGCTCTTACCTTGCTTGAGGCGTGCGATGGGCCGATCCGCGCAGGTTTTATCGTTGATGTCCCAGGCTACGCCGTTGATCTGCCAGAGGCTGGGCGCCGCTGTTTCACCCGCCGCCGGCGTGGTGCCGACCCACTCGAAATTGAAGTTGAGCTTCTCGGCGTTGGCCAGGTCCGGTTCGGCGACAGGGTTGGCGGGCAAGGCCGCGGGCCAGCCCACCGTAGCTCCCTCGGCGGGCACGGCGCGCAAGGTGCCCAGGCGTACCGGGCCGTCACGCAAGGCTATTTCCTCGCCAGCGGCAGGCACGCGCAGGGCCAGGCAGATGCGCATGCCCGGCCCCAGCCAGTAATCCTCGCCCAGTGGCCGAGGTTCGACCGGGTTGCCGTCCAGCGCATAGATACGTGCTTCACCAAGGCCCTTGAGGTTCAGCCGGTAGGTGGCGGTGTTATCGAGGTTGAGCAGGCGCAGCCGCACGATCTGCCCGGCGGGCAAGTCCAGGATAGGGTTAGCCTCGCCGTTGATGGTGGACAGGCGCCCCAGAGTGCCATTACGCGCCGCCTCACGCGGCACGCTGAACGGCAAAAAGCCACCCTGTTCATCCACGTGCCAGTTTTTCAGGCTGAGGGTGCGCTCGTGGGCAAAACCGGTGGGCTCGCGCTCCTCCACGATCAACGGCCCCACCAGCCCACGGCCCAGCTGTTCGCTGCTGTTCACATGTGGGTGGTACCAGTAACTGCCGGCATCCGGCACGCGGAAGCGGTAATCGAAGTGCTCGCCAGGCAACACCGGCAACTGGGAAACATAGGGCACGCCGTCCATTTCAAGCGGTAGGCGGATGCCATGCCAATGAATGGTGGTTGGCACTGCCAGTTTGTTGATGAAGCGCACGCGCAGCCATTCACCCTGGCGGGCGCGTAGCTCCATGCCAGGCGCCGCCCCGCCGAATGCCCAGGCTGGGGTCTGATGGCCGGGCACAAGTTCAAGGTCCAGCGGCGCGGCGATCAGTTCGTAATCGTGGCCACTTGGTGCCTCCTTACGGCCCAGCCAATACCGGGCGCCGCCACCGACGCCCAGCCCTACGACAGCCAGGCCCGAAAGGCCCGCGAGGATTTGGCGGCGAGTGAACGACATTGAACATGGACCTTCTATAACGGGGCGGGCTAGCCCGCAGAGGGGCGACACGATACACCGCCCGCCCCGGAAATTTAAGCCAATGTGCCGCGGCCTCACCGCTCGCTGGCGCTTCGACTAACCTTCGTTGCTGGATCCGTCGGCTGCGCCGGCGATAACGCTGCCCCATGCCCGAGGAGGAACGCAATGCCGATTGACACGATGAAGGCCGTACGACTGCACGCATTCGGTGGCCCTGAAGTGCTGCGTTACGAAGACGCCCCAAGGCCTGAGCCCAAGCCTGGAGAAGTGCTGGTTCGTGCCCATGCGGTGGGCATCAACCCGCCCGATTGGTACCTGCGCGACGGTTACCGCAAGTTGCCGCCCGAATGGCGCCCGCAAGTGACGTTCCCGCTGATCGTGGGATCGGATGTGTCTGGCGTGATCGAGGCCGTGGCCGGGGATGTGCAGGGCTTGCGCGTCGGCGACGAGGTGTTCGCAATGGTTCGCTTCCCCAGCTACGGCGACAGCGCCGCGTATGCCGAGTACGTCACGGTACCGGTGGCGGACCTCGCGCTTAAGCCGCCAGGCGTCGATCACGTACAGGCCGCCGGCGCGCCGATGAGCCTGCTCACCGCGTGGCAGTTCTTGGTTGAGGTAGGCCACGATGAACCCAACCCGCTGCAGCCGCAGCCACATCACCCGGTGCCGCTCCAGGGCAAGACCGTGCTGGTCAACGGCGCCGCAGGCGGCGTAGGGCACTTCGCCGTACAGGTGGCGAAACTCAAGGGCGCCCACGTTATCGCGGTCGCCTCGGGAGAGCATGAAGCGTTCCTGCGAGGCATCGGCGCAGACGAATTCATCGACTACACAAAAGGCAAGCCTGAGGACACCGTGCGCGGTGTCGACCTCGTCCTCGATACCTTGGGCGGCCCCACCACTGGGCGCTTTCTGAGCACCCTCAAGCCCGGTGGCGCCCTTTATCCAGTATTCCCCCTGGGCTTTACCGGCGCAGAAGACGCTGCCAAGCAGGGCTTTACGGTGTCGATGACCCAGGTGCGATCGAACGGCGCTCAGTTAGCGGAACTAGGCCGCTTGCTGGATGACGGAACGATTCGCGTAGCCGTTGACAGCACTTTCGCGCTGGCGGACGCGCGCAAGGCACACGAACGCGCGGCCGAAGGCCACATCGAAGGCAAGATCGTGCTGACGGTGGAGTAAGGGCGCACCTGCCCTCCCCCGAAGCTGAAAGAACGGAAACGAACGATGAATGTGAAACGTACTCTGGTATCGAGCGCTCTCGCGGGCCTAGGGCTGTGTGGAGTCGCGACTTACGCCAGCAGCGCCGAGCAGGCCCATAGCGTTAGCGCCGGGGCAATCCTTTCCTGTGCCGCCGAAGTTGGCGCAAGCGCCGCCGAGCGCCGCGCCGAGGTATGCCGCAACGTATCGCCCGCCACCCACCCTCCGTGCAATTCAGCCAACAGCTGCGCCAGCATCGACAATGAGATAGCGCGCAGTTGTGCCTTGTTCGATGGCCAGGGCGCTCCCATGGAAGGTTGCGCGCCCTCCCCTAAGAGCGCTGAAGCCGCGGCGGCGGTAGTGAAACGCTATTATTCGGCCCTCAATGCGCGGGATTACGACACGGCGTGGGCGCAGTGGGGAGACGACGGCCCGCCTCATCAAACCGCAGCGCAATTCAAGGCGGGCTTCGCGCGAACCCGCTCCACACAGGTGACGGTCGGGGCGCTGAAACCGGGGGAAGCGGCGGCGGGGTCGGTTTACCAGACGGTCCCGGTAACGGTGCAGGCCAGGCTCGACGACGGCACCCCGCAGCGCTGGCGTGGCACCTATACCCTTCGCCGGGTTAACGGTGTAGAGGGTGCCACTGCCGGCCAACTGCGCTGGCATATCGATTCCGCCAAACTCAAGCCAGTACCCGCGAACTGAGACGCGAGGCTGATCGCCGCGTTGCAGCCCTGAACTGCCACGTGACACGCCCGGTATCAGGCTGAGGCGATTTCGGCCGCAAAGTCGCGGTACGAGCGCAGTGGCCGCCCAAGGAGCGCGCTCAGGCGCTCGACGTCGCCAGCATCCGGGGTCATGCCCTCGGTGAGGAAACGCTCGCACATTAGCCTCATGTCGAAGGCCATCCAGCTCGGCATGAACTGCCGAAGGTTGTGTTCGAACGCCGCGGTGTCATCGCCTGGGTAGGCGACCGGGCGGCCCAGCACTTGCATCCAGATCGCGGCCACCTTCGCGCCGGTGAGCACGTCAGGGCCGACCACGTTGATCCGCTCCAGCGGCAACGGGGCGGCGGACTGTTCACGGCGGATCAGCTCCAGGGCGGCGACCTCGCCAACGTCGCGCGCATCGACCATCGCCAGGCCCTTGCTGCCGATGGGCATCGGATACACCCCGTGGCCGGTCACTACGTCCTTGAGGGAGATGTCGTTGTTGATAAAGTAGGCGGGGCGCAGGATGGTCGCGTTGAGCCCCATTTGCTCGATCATGCGTTCCACGCCGAACTTGCCGGCAAAGTGCGGCACGTTCACATAAAGGTCGCTGTGGATCACCGACAGGTAGACGATCCGCTCGATGCCAGCCTCACGGGCGACGTTAAGCGCGATCAGCGCCTGGGTGTACTCATCGGCCACCACTGCGTTCAGCAGGAACAGCGTGGTGACGCCTGAGAAGGCGCTGCGGAGCGAATCGACATTGAGCAGGTCCCCTTGAACGACGTCGACGCCCGCCGGCAAGTCCGCCTTCGAGGGATCGCGAACGAGCGCACGAACGTCAGCGCCGCGCTTCACCAGATGGTCGACAACGTGGCCGCCAATGTTGCCAGTAGCGCCGGTAACTAGAATGGTCATGGGCATGATTCCTTCGTTTGGATGGGTGAGAAGAACAATAGGTAGTTCCGCTTCCAAAACGAAGACCCTAAACTTCAGACCCCTCGTACCAAAAGTGAGACACCATGGATCTCAATGCCCTTGAGGACTTCCAGCTAGTGGCCGCGCATGGGGGCTTCGGCAGAGCCAGCCGCGCCAGCGGCCGGTCCAAGGCCACCCTCTCCCGCCGGGTCGCCGACCTCGAGGAAGCCTTGGGCATCCGGCTGATCGAGCGAAGCGCCCAGGGCCTGAAGTTGACCGAGGCCGGGCAACAGTTGCTTAGCCGAACACAGGGGCCAATGCATGAAGTCGCTGAAGCAGTGGCGGCCGCGCGGGATGGCGTGGCAAAACCGCGAGGCCGCTTACGGATCGCCGCGCCGATCCTATTTTCCCAGTTGGCACTGGGGCGCCTTGCCGCTCGGTTCTTTGCGAGCTATCCGGACGTGCAGATCGAAGTTGTGGCGGAGGACCGTTTCGTCAACCTCGTTGACGAGCATTTCGATGTCGCCATCCGTATCAACCCACACAAAGACAGCGAATTAGTGGGCAGGTGCTTTGCCAAGGACAGGCTGATCCTCACCGCCGCACCTTGCATCGAGATGCCGAAGGGGGATGGCAGGCCTGTTCGGGTGCCGGCAGTCGTCATGCCGTCCTATCGCGACGGCGACCTGTGGTCCGTCGATGGCGGACAGCTCGTTGTTGAACCGCAGCCTGTTCTACGCCTGTCTTCGCTGCTGATGGTCCGCGATGCTATCGCCGCCGGCGCGGGGGCGGCGATGTTGCCGCATTCCATCGTGGGGAGCTTGCTAGAGAAGGGCGAACTGGCGGCGTGGGGCGTGGCCGGCGAAGCCGAGCTTTGGGTGCTGCACACCTCCCGCCGCTTGCAGAGCCCTAAGGTTCGGGCCTTCGTCGAGTTCATGTGCGACCAGTACCCGGGTGGGGCGTTTGGTGATCCGCTTCGATGATTGAGAAACGATGACGGGTAGGGGCGTCAGAGAGGGAGTGACGGTATCGTTGGGCGATACCGTCACTTAGGTTCATCGCGCCAAGCGGTGGATGATCATTCCACTTTATTATCAATAGCCCCTTGCATCCCCCCAAAAATCAGGAAACACAAGACAAACAGATACTTAAATCCATGAAAAATACCATGAGACCTCAAAATCATCCTGGCGTGCTTGTGCCGCCAGAAGGCATGACCGTCGAGGCAACGCCGATAGAAAGCTGACGCATCAGTACCGCAAGCTCATCAGCGGCACCGTCAGCGCAGATTTCGACAAGCAATTCAAGGGCATAAAATGGATCAGCCTTGAAAAGCTCTGCCATTGCCTCATCGTGACTGCGATCTTTCATCCTCTACCTCTGCGCTTGGGCGTAAGTAAACCGCGTGACCTTCACGATCCTACAGGACATTCCTGACAATTTTTCAGCGCGTTTAATGCTTCGCTGAGGTCATTCAACGCAGCCCCGTAGAATTACCTATCCTTGACTATCCCAATGGATACCGCTGCGTCCAGCCAGCTACAAGAGCTGTAGCCAAGCGCTGACATTGCCCACAGCCCCTCAACAGCCGGCTTAGCCGTGAGCACGATGCAATCGAAATCCATATCGTCCAGCCTCTCACAATGCCCCGTCAGAGAATTTGGATTCTCGAAGCGACAGATGTCCGCTGAACCAACCAAAAAGTGGCATTATGACATGAGATTTTGCCTAATATGGCACGCGCGTAAGGAAACGCCATGACCTCGCTGTCGTCCTTTCCGTACGCATATTTTTCACGGATGCAGTGCAGGAGTTCTCTAATGGCTTTCGATGCGTCGCCGTCTTGGAGTGGCTTCAATTACCAAGGTAAAGTCGCTCTCTACTACGCCCTAAAGCTGATAAACGCAGAGCCCGTGGGTGCAGATCTGTCGAGTTACAGTTTGATACTAGAGTCTACTGAAGACTTCGAGATCAAGCGCGGCGGAGACCCAATCTCGTTTCATCAAGTAAAGGCATATAACTCTAGTACTTACAGTGAGTATTCCGACGCCCTACTCGGAATAGCTTTAGAATTATATAAACAACCGGGCACCTCCGGAAAAATCCACACTTGGAAGCCGATAAATGCCAAGCCATCCTTCCAAGACTTAAGAGCGTCCATACAGGACGATCTAAGAACCATAACAATTCAATACCAAACTAAAAACCCCAAAGACGGAAGCACCACACTCGAAAAAGCCGCTTCTGATGAAAGTAAGATTTCTAAGCCAGCAGCCATACTGAGAGCCGCTTTCAAAGGAAATACTGCAGATCAATTACATGAAATTCTAGCATCTATCTTGAGCGGCCAAAATGATGCTCTCGCAAGACTTGACTCTTACCAGTATGATGACGGCAATAAATTCTGCAGCCTAGATGATATTAACACCAAAATAAAGTGTGAGATATCTAACTCACTAGCCAGCAGAAATGGCATCATTACGCCTGAGCATCTAGATAAAACCTTTCACTGTTTTCTTGGAATGATAGATCGACATATCATTCATCGACACAAGACCAAACAATCAAACACAAAAACCCCTATAACCTTTGAAGAAATAGTTCAAGCTCTTGAAATTGACCATGAAGATGTTGGTGAAGAATATTTAGCCTGTAAATTCAAAGAAGGCTTTGCCCATTTAATCGATGAGTACATGGGCGACCCAGAGGACTACAACAACTCAAACCAAGATAAATACTGCAACCTAAAAGAAGCAAGAAAACTTTTTCTAGGCCTGAGCGCGATCGATCTCTGGAGACACTATCGTAGCTTCTCCCCTCAAATTTATCTCCAGCATGATAACAATACGGATAATGCTTTCTCCGCAAACCATGAAGGCATCCGTCATGTACTAATAAAAATTTTACACACAATCAACTTTGAGCGCGCCACTCACAACGCACCAAAGTATAAATTCACCTATCGCACAACCACGCTACCGCATCAGCATTATCTGCCAACAACCATTACAGGAATTGCACGACCGACGCAGATTGAGAGAAAAATCATAACTAATCCAAGTATGAGCGAGATACTTTATGAAGTTCCAAACCTAATTTACGATGGATTAGAACCCTACCTATTCTCCCCCACATTGGCAGTGCATACAGAAGCTCCGAAAGCAGAGGACTCAGATCCTCGCTCTAAAAGAGACGAAGTATTAAAACTTATAACTCTTGTCCCCATCGCTAATGCAAAGGATGCACTAAAATAATGATCACACTCATCAACAAAATCCTTTCCAGCAATGGCTACGAGCGTCTAGACATAGAACCGTCGTCTTCCAATGAAATTTTTTATGCCTTCTGTTTACCCGAAGGAAACAAGAGAGAAGAATACTTTGTAACCATTCAACTTCAGAAGCAATCTGATACCGCAGCGCAAGAGTTACTACATGAAAAAGCGCAGATATTGTTTGAAGAAATCAGCAACTCTGGAAAAGTAGACCGCCCTTTCGAAAAAAACTGCACCTTACTTATTTGCCACGAAGAAGAAAAAATCAGTAGACAAACAATACTTGCGCTTGAAGAAGACCATTACAATTTCAAGAAAAACGTCATCACCTACACATTAAAAGAGCTAGAGAGCTTAGAATCCTACATCATCGAAACTGGAATAGAAAAAATAACCAACAACATCATAAGTGAGATAATAAACTCAAATTCCGGAAGGAAATTCCTAACATTCAAAAACGATCATACCAACAAAAAAGACTATTACTCACTTATATTAAAAACCGCACTCAAGCTTCCATTCATTACCTACACGCCTCAAGAACAGCAACTCACCAATCTGAATGACGAGATAGACAAATCTCTATCCTTATACCAATCCTCAATCTACAGCCAGTTGATGGCATACGATTCGGACTGGACCGATGAAAACATTCATCAACGAGTCGAAGAAGTGTGGGAGAAATTGGTATGATTAACCTCAACAAAATAACCCTCAAGAACTTCAAGATATTTGGCGATGAGCCATACACCATTAACTTTGAAGATAATAATCTCGTACTGCTCGACGGACCAAATGGATATGGAAAGACCTCTGTCTTCGACGCAATCGAATTAGGTCTTACAGGAAATATTACTCGACTTATTTCTCTAGAGAGCCGCCAAAATCCTGCAGATATAGTTGTTGCTCACAAAGGCGCAACAACCGTTGAGATCATCTTAGAGTTCAAAGATAAAGACTCTAAAATTAGAGTATTCCAGCGAAAGCTAAAAGACCGAATCCCTAACACATCGAAGAGAATATCTAGATTCGCAGAGCTTTGGGAAATAAATGAAATAATAGATGGAAAAGCTATCCCCGCGCAAAAAAATGCTCTAGAGCAATATTTTGGCAGCAAGGATTTTTCACGAGACTTTCTGCTATTTCATTATGTACAGCAGGAAGAAACCTCTAGATTCCTTAAAACGAACAACGAAACACAACGAGCTGAAGAACTTGCCCAGCTTTTCGGCAATACACGTGATGCCGATGAAAAGCTTAGTAAGCTGACGGAAATTTCTCGCAAGATAGCCACCTCGAAAAGAAGTGTTACGTCGCAGATCGAAAGCATTAAGCAATTGTATAAGATTGATAACAACACCAACATCACAACTGGCACCACTGAGCCGCATGCCTATGTCTTTCCGTGGTTAGCCGAGGACAACAAGGAGGTCTTCTGGGATGCAGTCACGATTTCTGAGTTGAATCAGGAAAAACTCAACAGCTCCCTGGAAGAAATTAACAATGTCAAAAACCTTCTTACGCATCAGCTCTTTTTTATCAGAAACCGTCGATTTGAGAATGCTGCGCTCCAAAGAGAAGTTCTCAAGCTTTATGTTGGCTACTACAACTCAATTAACCATCATGACCTATATGTCTCAACAAATAGCCTGTATCAGTCAATACAGCAATTCCACTCAATACTGAAAAGTGGTGACCTTAAGCAAATCCGCAACACCACCAATCTCGATTCTATCTTCCAAGCGTTGGCCTATGATAGTAGTGAATCATATAAATCTGCCGTCCAAACACTCATTGAGGAAGAAGAAAAAACGAGTGGTTTAAGCTCCATTTACTCCGAACTACTCAAACATCATGATGCCATGTCTGCTGGGCTTCAAAGCGTGCCAAACGAAGCTGCCTGCTTGCTTTGTGGTCATGACTACCAGACTCATGACTTACTAACTCGGGCAATTTCTCAGCATGGCCACCTGATTCGGTCACAACTTTCCGGGCAAGACAGGCAGTTAGTATTAGTCAGGGATAAATTCAACACAGATTTCTTGTCTCCTTTGATTCAGGCTTGCCGCACCTACCTAGAAAAAACTACTGCTCCTACACAAGAAGACTTACTCTCACTTTCTAAGGCGCTGGCAGCAAAAGATCGATTTGAAAAGCTCAGCAAATGGCTGCTATCTGAAAAGATTGAGTACAACGATTTGCTTGCAACAACGTTTCCAGTAACCGGTAGAGAAGATTATATTACAGAGGCAACAGACAAATTATGTGAGCGGATACGCTCGGCAATCGGCGTAGCACCAGAAGGCTATTACGAGGCGAATGGTAGCAATATATTTGAAAGAATCTACAGAGACTACTTCAACAGCGAACAGGAAAAAATCTCCCTGGTAACCGTTGCTCTTTTAGAAAAGAAAGAACAATACATCAAAACGCTCTATTTCAGCTCACTAAAAGACATCTCTGAAAAGCTCAAAAAACTAACGAAACAACATGATAACTTAGAGCGTGCGACTGACGACTTAGGCGAACTTATCACAAAAGTTCGAACTCAAATCCGACAGTATAGAAAAAAGCTCATCACCGACATCGAAATCCCTTTCTATATTTATTCCGGTAAAATTCTCCAAACGCACCAAGCTGGGCTTGGACATGGTATTTTCATCAAAGACCCTACAGGCGAGGATGAACTGAGGAACGTGCGCTTAGTTTCAAACTGGGAGAGCGATCACGACATTCTTAACACTATGAGCTCCGGCCAAATATCTGCCGTCGTCATCGCTCTAACCCTCGCATTACATAGAGTCTACTCCACAAAATTCTCAAGTATCTTAATTGACGACCCAGTCCAGACTATGGATGACATAAATATGGCATCTCTGGTCGAAGTATTGCGCAATGACTTCAGCGAGAAGCAAATTGTCCTTTCCACGCACGAAGAAAAAGTTGCCAGATATTTTACTTATAAATATTTAAAGCATGGAGAAAATGTCAAAATCATAAACTTAATGCAAAGGAAAGAATACGTACCAAGCAATAGATTTTTATATAGCCCAGCAAAAAACAACTGACCCCCTGTTGACAGACTAGACTAAACGTCTTACCAACGTGAGCATTCAATTGCTGGATGTCGAACCTCTGTGGGCTCGACATCCAGCACCTTGCCATGGATAGCTCAATACAATAACGCAGATAGGACATTCGAGACTTTAAAAGCTTAGTATCAGACTGGCAGCCTAGAATCAGCGTATGGTGCCGTCTCCATTTTTTACATAAACAATAGCGCTCATTTTTTCTCGAATACACGACTGCAATTCGTGAAATTCAATCATCATACGCTCAACCTCAACGGGGCTCGCTCCTTGGCCACGTTTCTCCGCAAGCCAGAGTTTCAAAAGTCCAGCGACTCGGCCAAGGTCGCCATTCACCTTCACCAGCTCGCGAACAGCTTCAAGATCGGCCCGCGCCTTTACAGGATGGTTCAGGCCGGCAGCTCTCATAAATGCGGCATTAGATAAGCCGCACGACGCTGCTCGTCTAGACAGCTCTGCTTTCTCCTCGTCCGTCACAAAAACCTTGATAGGTGGAACCTCGCGGCGCAGCCGCTCAGTCTCACCTTTTGGTGTCCTGTCTTTCTTCACATCAATGCTCCTCGCTCTGATCAGAGAGTCGCGGTAGCGACAGTGGGCCTCGCAGAGCAAGATACCGTCGAGCCGAAGGCGAGTAAGGCAGGGTGGTGGGGGTCAACAAGCGGAGCTTGTGGGCCCACAACACACATCTTGCCGTCTGAATATATGCAGCTCAAGTAAATTCAGGGCAACCTTCAGTTCTTTACAGCATTACATCGCCAAAAACCTCCTCAAACCCAAGCTTTTTATACTTGAGTTTACTTGCGTTGCCTTGAGTTGCGTTTAATTTCGCTAAATTGCACTAAATTGCCTTACTTAAAAACTGTCACACCCAATTAAGAACGCAGACCAAGGGCGCCTCCCCTCTGTTGATTTCGGTACACTTTCGGGACTCTCCAGCCAAATGAAGACGGATAGAAAACTATCCGCATATTTATAACCTCTCCATATCAGTGAATAATCAAAACTCGAGCGTCACAGATGAGGACCCCGATATGGAGCTGGATCAGGAAAACCCTTGGCTTATGCCCCCCGAAAGTTAGGTCGGAACGTAAAGCTTGCTATCGCGATGGCAAGCACATTCTTCGGAGTGGGTATATACACTGCGCCCTCCCCTGCTTATGCCATCTATTGCGCAAATTGCTCTACGTTCTATCAACAGATGTTTGAGTATGCCGAACAGGTCAACACAGCACTAAATACGGCAGAGCAACTTCAAACGCAGATACAGCAGTACCAAAACATGGTTACACAAGGCACTGGGCTACCCAACTCGATGTTTGGGAGCATCGCGGCCGATCTTAAAAGCGTGGTCAATATCTATAAACGTTCGCAGGCGTTGGGCCGTCAAATTGAGGACATGGATGCACAGTTCAATGCTGCGTTTCCAGGCTTCAAATCCTACCTTCAACAAGCGGCAAACTCGGCAGAAACTCCGATGCGAGATCGTTATAAAGAATGGTCGGAGCAAGGCCGTGACAACGTCAAAATAGCAATGGAAGCGGCAAACCTCAATACGAGCACTTTCCAATCAGAAGACGCCCTGCTCAACCGCATGGTGGCAAGTTCGCAAAGCGCCGTAGGACGGATGCAAGCTATTCAGGCGGGCAACGAAATAGCCTCGCAGAACGTGCAACAACTGCAAAAAGCTGCGCGATCTGGTGGCCACGCAAATCAATATGCAGGGCAATTATTTGGCTCAGCAAAGCGACCGAAAAGCCGCTAGCGAAGCATCCGAGCAACAGTTTGAAGCGCGTGAAAGTAAACGCGGCGGTGTAAAGGGGTACTGAGGATGGTTATCTCGAAATGGTTCATGACCCTCATTTGCGCCGGGGCCGCGATGGTGGGCTCGGTTACCACGGTGGTCATTCAAAGCGATAGCGACTGTGCTGTAGCGACTGAGCAACAGAGGAAGCCGCATGACGCAGATGCCGCTTTTGAGGCATGTCCTAACTCTCGCGGCGGCGTGAAGGGGTACTGACTTATGGAACGTCGCTTGCTGCTGTCTATTGCCCTAGCAAGCATGCTCTTGGCCGGAAATGCTATGGCTGCTACAGACCTTTCTCATGCCGACACCTCAGTTCAGGGCCTGCTAGATCTCGTTTTGCAGCAGTCTCACCAGTGGTCAGGAAAGCTGTACGACTACGCCATAAGATTATTTTGGCTGCTCGCCACTATCCAGTTCATCTGGACGTTTATGCCTCTGGTCATGAAACAAGCTGACTTGGGCGAGATAGTCGGAGAGCTGCTGCGCTTCATCATGGTGATCGGTTTCTTCCTGGCGGTAATGACCTACTCCGTGGAATGGTCGACAGCCATTGTTGACAGCTTCCGCGACGCGGCCGCATCAGCGAGCGGTCTTGGCCGAGCGTTAGAACCCGGCGATATGCTCGCGGTAGCCCTGGACTTCGGCCGCACTATGGTGAAGGGCATTTCAGTGTTCTCTCCGGGCAAAGGAGTTCTGATTGCAGTATGCGCGGTACTGGTCTTGGCGTGCTTCGCCTTTATCGCAGCGTTTATGTTTGTGACGCTCGTAGAGGCCTACGTAATCATCAACGCGTCAGCGCTGTTCTACGGTCTTGGCGGCTCGCAATGGACACGCGATTTCGCGATTGCGCCCATGCGGTTCACTGTGGCAATCGGCGCTAAATTGTTCGTCTTGACTCTGATCGTCGGGCTGATCGTACAGTCGGCCAAAGAATGGTTAGCTGCTTACACCAACGACGAAGCCTCAGTGATGACAATGGTCGGTTTAGCCTTGGTGTGCTGCTACCTGACGAAGACGATTCCTGACCTAATTGGCGGCATGATTAGCGGCACGTCAATGGGCGGCGGCTCGGCCATTGGTGGGATGGCAGTGGCTGGTGCTGCAGGGGCGGCAGCTGCAGCGGCCACTATCGCCACAGCTGGGGCTGCCGCTCCTGCTGCAGGTGCTCTCAGCGCTTCTGGGACTGGCGTTGCCGCCGGTGCCAGTGGGGCTGGCGGCGGTCTGGCTACCTCGATCAACTCCAGCTTTGCCGGTGCGCCTGCGGCGACTGCCTCCAGCGGCAGTGCAACCGCTGGCATCGGTACAAGCACGGGCGGACAAGCAGCAGCCAAAGGAGCAACGGCGTCCGGTGCTCGAGTAGGTGGGAGCGCGGCACCACAGCAAACGGCAAGCAGTGCTAAGCAGGCCACCGAGCAGGCTGGAAAAAACGCCCAGGGCAGCAATGACAAAGACCAACAAGCGACACAGCAAGAGAGCGTTGTAAGCTCCGGCAGCGCACTTTCCCAAGCAGCCAATGGCGGAGCAAAGGCACTCGGAGTGATGGCATCAATGGCCGTGCCGGGCATGGAAAACGCGCACTCTTTCTCTCTTGGTGCCGGATCTTCATCACCAGCTTCTGATGAGTCCAATACGACCGTTCCGCCCCAAAGCGGAGATGCTGCAGAAGCAGAGTCCAACCTTATCCGTCCGGCCTCTGAAAGCAATTCCACCCCCGGCCAACTGACATCACTAAATGTGCCAGGAATGGCCTCGAGCAACGACCAACCGGAGGAACAACCATGATGGCAATTTTGAAGTTCGCAGGATTCGCCGTGTTCGCATCAACCTCCGCAATCGCCTTCTGGGCGCTCGGTAGGTGGCTACGGAGCAAAGGCTATGGACCATTGCTCGATAAACTGGATCAACAATGGACTGCTTTGCAGCTTCGAGTTAGCCCGCTGGCCCTTTCGGCCTCCTTTCACATGTTTTCCGGACCGCAGCACCTGAATCGCCTCCCTTTGCTGGGTAGCAAGAACAGTGCAGCCCAGGCCCAACAAATTGCGATGGCCATACGAGCGGCGCAGGAAGCTCAAAGGCGAGAGACAGCCAGCAATCACTAGCCGCTACTCTCCAAGGGCACCCCGCATCTGTGCGGGGTATCGCTCTCAGACAAAGATCGAAATCCATGCCAGCGCAGTGAGAGAAGCACATTCAACCAGCGCCTTTTAAGGATAGATACGCCGCAACCGGCCGCCGTTAGTAATACGCACGGACATTGAACACGTTGCTCGCCCACCAGACGGACAATGACGACACCCAAACTCGCCGCTCAGCCCCTGCTGACGCCAGCATTAGTAATACGCATGAACCTGTCTCAGCTTCGCTTCCTGCCGACCGTAAGCCCAGCCGAAGTCGACAGCCAAGTGAAAACCTGACTGAAAAAAGCACAGGGGCTTCGCCATTAGTAATACGGACGGACTTGTCTCACACATTTCCATCGACTGGTGGCTTACCAGCGCGATACCAAGTGGCGCGACTCATCCCAAGGTCTTCCCAAGGCCGCTTACGACTTAGGGAATTACCTTCATACGTATCTCGGTCCAGCGCACCATTGGAACGCCTTCGAACTGCATGACGCTTCCTGTCGCGCTCTCGTGCCATCGCCGTGCCAATTATGGTCTTAAGGTGCCGCTGTTCCTCGGTGGTGATCCTGAACAGGTTGATGAGGGTGTCGTTCTTGGGCGTGTAAAGGGGCGTGAACTCCTTGCCGCCAAAGGTGACTTTCTCCCCGGCCTCATAGGCTTTGGCCTTGCTGAACAGCGTCATCAGCTCTTTGGAACGGCTGTTCCACTGCGGATCGAGTTCGCGGGCCAGCGCTGCGGCTTCGTGGTACATCTGCTTGCTGTTGGTCGCCCCGGACAGCAGCAGGAAGTTGAGCCGCCAGAATAGGTGCTGCATCCGGCTGCCTTCTGCGACGCCGCCGCGCAGCTCGGCCAGCTTGCGCAGGTCTTCGAGGCGATCCCAAGCAAGCTTTCGACCTGAGAATCCGCGCAGGTTGTCGGCTTTGCCTCCGGGCACCAAAAGGAAAGGCTTTTTCTTGGTGCGGCTCTCGGCCTGTTCCTGCCGTTGCTGCTCGATAGTCCAGCGGGCTGCCGGTAGCAGTGTCTCGGCCAGATACTCGAAGTTGTAGCGGATTGGCTGGCCATCGGTTCCCGTCTGGACGTAAATCACGCGGCAGACCTCGCCGCTCTTGCTGTTGACTGTCTCCACGGTGCGCAGCACGCGGCTAGCGTCCTTGGCCATGGGGTCGGCGCCAACGTGGGCAAGGCGATCTACAAGGTAGCGTTGGCAGGCGTTCCAGCGGGGTAAGGCTTGGCGAGGTATCGTGCCCTCAAGCAGCCATTTGGCTTGTATGCCTCGGCCGCTGTAGATCAGTATCGAGGGCGCGGGCAACCCCGTGTCGGCGCAAAGGAACAGCACGGAAGCTGCCAGCTCGTCGGGCTTGCGGCTAGCCAACGCGGGCACGCGGTAGGTATCGAGGTCAGCGAACAGAAGGCCCAGCCGCAACAGATTGACGACGCGCCGATTGGGCCGGATGAACTCAGCCTGCGAAATCCAAGTGTCAATCTTTTTGTCCAACAGATTGAGCACTTTTGGCATGTCGGCCAAGCGATGAGAGGACTGCCGCTTTCCACCACGAGAATCGACGAGCAATGAGAAAAAACCGCTCCTAGTACTATCGTGATACATCTGCGCCTCGTCGCCGGGACTGAACAGCGCAAGCTGCGGGATAGCATCCCGCACCGCTTAGACCGCCCTTCCCGGCCTACGCGCGGGGCCTGCCTCCTTGCATGTATCTATCCACTGTTCAACCTCAGCTAAATCCCAGACGACCTTGCGGCTACTCAACGCAATTCGGCGCGGGAACTTCCCCTTCATCTCAAAGTTATAGATCGTGCGCTCACACAGCGGAATCATCGTCAGGAGCGTCTTTTTGTTGATGAGTTTTCTATTCAATGCATGCATTGCTAGGCCCTACCAGTCACTGCGAATGAGTGCCTGATGGTGCCTTTGGGTGCCTATTGCTTCGACGGAATGATTGGCTAAAATGGTTGACATGAAAAAACAATCAACCATAGCCATTTGGGAAGGGTGTGACGCCACCGTTTCAGAGGCCATAAAACAGTTCGGTGGTCGCTGGAGCGCCTACTCCACTGCCTCGAAACGCTATCCAATCGCGAGGCTAGTAGAGGAACTCATCGACCCAGCCGTCGCGGCGTACGCCGAAGAAATTCCTGCTCGCTACCAAGGACATATACCCGGAGCCGGTACAGGCGTGGCATTCAGTGCAATCATGAAACTGGTAGGGTTTCCCGCCATGATCCGCTTGCAGCGCCAACTCCTACGCGCGTTTGTTTTGACCCGCGACCAACAGTCGAAGAAAGACCGCAGCTTTATTGCGACGCTTGAGACGCTGATCGAATTGGTGATGGCATGTAAGCGAAAGAAACCATCATCTGAAGATGTAGACGGCTTAAACAACCAGCGTTTGAAGGGCTTTTGTAGGTTTTGTGGCACTCAAGCCGAGCTCGCATCCTTCGCTACTGGAGAGGGTCAGCGCGACGCAGACGAGCACCTACGCCTGAGCAACCTTTACTGCACAACGCATCGTCCAAAAACGCATGATGGCAGCTGGAATCCCGCGTACAGGCAAGCAAAGAGAGCCGTAGCGCAGTTTGACATTGAACTCGCGAGATTGAGCAGACAGTGCGCTATACGAGCGAAGCCTCAAGCCAAATCAGGTGACGAGCTTGTCGACTCATACTTCTTTCAGTACATGCTCAGCCAGACGGTTCAGGTGGCTGATGAGGCAGAGCTCAGAAATATCGCTCGCCTGATGGTCGACACACGATTTTCTGACCGAAAGAAGCAGATAGTTGTGCTCCAGAAACTCGGTTTCAATCAGTCAGAAATTGCGCGCAGGCTGGAGATCGAGCGCCAGGCAGTATCCAAAGCTATCAGCTCAATTCCTGACTGCTTCCGGCTTCCAACAGTATGAGTGCGTGCAGCTGGGTATTACACACACCTGATCAAACGCTTGCATTCAACATGTCCGGCCAGCTGCATTCGATCTGACCAGTCTTTCGCATGGCTAAGGCCGAAAGCGAAATCCACGACTGGCAGCTGACGAATGAATACTGAGGTATGCCACACAGAAATCCAGAGGCGTGACCCCTAACGCCCCAAGCACGTTACGCGCCATGGGAGACTCGTCGGCAGCGCCTAGAGAGCCAGTCCTCGCTTGCCTTGGAGGGGATCATGGTGTCAAATCACCGGCTGCCTTCGGAGGCAGGTTTCTGCTTCATTTTTCGAGGACAAGGCTAGCATCATGCCTACATTGCACTGGGTCGGAAAGGATCAAGTCCGAAACCATCATCGGGATGTAACCTATCGCGTTCTGCGCAAACAATTCACTTTTTCAGCTCAAGAGAGCCTGCCGAAGAACAGCATCGATAACAAGATTATCCATGGCGATAATCTGGAAGCTCTCAAAAGCTTGCTGCCTGAGTATGAGGGAAAAGTGAAATGCGTTTACATCGATCCACCGTACAACACAGGCAATGAAAACTGGGTCTACAACGACAACGTTAACGACCCAAGGATCAAAAAATGGCTTGGAAAGATAGTTGGCAAAGAAAACGAGGATATGAGTCGTCAAGACAAATGGCTCTGCATGATGTATCCGCGTCTAAAGCTCCTTCATCGACTGCTTTCCGAAGATGGGTCAATTTGGGTTTCGATAGATGACAACGCGGTGGGTATCCTTCGCCCGGTTCTGGATGAGATATTCGGCGCTGCGAATTTCGTGACCTGCGTGATTTGGGAAAAAGCGGATTCTCCACGAAACTCCGCTAGCCAATTCTCTACAGACCATGACTACATCCTGGTCTACTCCAAACGTCCGAACTGGGTTCCTGCTCGGCTGGCTCGTACCGCTGAATCGGATTCCATCTATGACAATCCAGATGACGATCCTAACGGCCCTTGGATTGCGGGCGATCCCTTTGCCAACAAGCCCTACTCCAAAGGTCTGTTCACCATCACAGGTCCCACTGGGCGTGATTTCTCTCCACCTCCAGGACGGTTCTGGCGGGTCTCCGAGGAAAAGCTGCGCGCTCTCGACGCTGAGGGTCGCGTCTGGTGGGGGCCAACCGGGGATGCCCGGCCAAGCATTAAACGGTATCTCAGTGAGGTGGGTGACCTAGTGCCCCGCACATTGTGGAAAAAAGACGTGGGTAGCAATCGCAGCTCGAAAAACGAAATGCGGGCTATCTTCTCTGGCTCATCGTCTTTCGACACCCCCAAGCCAAGTAGCCTGATCGGTCGAATTTTGGACATTGCGGCTGATAGCGACTCCATCATCCTCGATTCCTATGCTGGGTCTGGTACAACCGGACACGCCGTTTTGAAGGCGAACGCCCAGGACGAGGGTACTCGGCGCTTCATCCTGATTGAGATGATGGACTACGCCGAATCGCTTACCGCTGAACGCATCAAGCGGGTAGCTAATGGCTATGGCGACAAGAGCAAGGCAGTCGCAGGATTGGGTGGTGGCTTCACCTATTACGCACTGGGTGAACCGCTGTTTGTGGAATACGGCAACCTGAACCCTGCTGCTGGAATCGATGCAATCCGTAGCTATGTAGCATGGCAGGAAGGAGTCGTTGAGGGTACTGGTTCGCAATTTGCTGAAAGCCAGCACCGCTACTGGCTTGGAGAAGCAAATGGTCTGCGAGTCTTTTTTGCGTATGAAGAGCACTCCGTAACGACGCTTGACTTAGAACTTCTGGCTGAGCTGGTGAAGGTCGCTGGACCTGTACTGGTTTACGCCGACCAGCTGGCATTGGGTGAAGACTTCATGCGCCGGCACGGCATTGGCTTCAAGAAAATTCCACGCGACATTGCTCGACTCTGAGGATTTGGAAAATGCAGTTGAACACCTATCAGAGTCAGGTCATTGAAGATCTTGAGCTGTTCCTTCGTCGCTGGACTGCTTGTGATGATCCTCAGTTAGCCTATCGCGCTCACTGGGATGCACTGGGCGCGACCAAGATGCCTGGCTATCAACCAGCCCCACATGGCGCTCCACAGGTATGTGCAAAGGTGCCGACTGCCGGTGGTAAAACCTTTATCGGGCTTCATGCTGTTTCGAGCATTTTCAGTGCGCTGCAGAAGCGCCAAGGTGACGCTCGGCTATGCCTGTGGCTCGTCCCTTCGCTTTCCATCTTGGATCAGGTTCTGCGGGCGCTGCGTAATCCAACACATCCTTACCGACAGGCTTTGAATCGTTTGTTTGAAGGCCGCGTGAGTATCATGGATAAGAGCGATTTGCTGTCTGGATTCCTGTCTCGCGATGAGGTGGAAGACGGGCTTGTCGTCGCTGTGCTGACCTATGACAGCTTGAAAGCGCGCAACAAAGATGACAGAAAGCTTTACCAAGAGAACAGTGCGCTGGACGACTTGGCGTCCACGGCCGTGGTGGTTGGTGAGGGCGTAGACCCTTACTCTCTTGTCGCCTCAATGGCAGGTTTGAAGCCAGTCATCGTCGTTGATGAAAGCCACAACGTGACTAGCAGCCTGTCCCAAGACATGCTTCGCAACCTTAACCCTAGCTTTGTGTTTGAGTTGACAGCAACCCCAAGAAGCGGAGCGAACATCATCAGTTTCGTAGATGCTCTGGTGATGCGTGATCAACACATGGTCAAGCTCCCGGTCATCGTGAGAAACCTTCCAAGCCGTACCTCCGTCATTGCCCATGCAATTGATTTGAGGGCTCGTCTCGAAGCTGAGGCGAAGGCAGAAGAGCAGTCTGGTCGTACGTACATCAGACCTATCGTGTTGCTACAAGCTGAAAGCAAAATCAAGGCTGATGCCAAAACCTTCGAGCTGGTGAAGGCTGAGCTACTAGAGCATGGCATTGCCGAAGACTGGATCAAGATCAAAACTGCCGACAAGGATGAGCTGAGCGGTTTGGACCTCATGTCCCCGTTCTGTCCAGTTCGATTCATCATCACCGTGAACGCCTTGAAAGAAGGTTGGGACTGCCCGTTTGCCTACATTCTCGCCACGCTGGCTGACAGGTCGTCTGCGGTGGATGTAGAGCAGATTCTTGGTCGAATTTTGCGACAGCCATACGTTCGCGCTCATGGCCAGGAACCACTCAACATGAGCTATGTGCTGACGGCTTCCAGCGTATTCAGTCAGACGCTAGAAAGGATTGTTGTCGGTCTAAACAGGGCTGGTTTCAGCCGTGCGGATTTCAGGACGCCAGATCTCGTTTCAAGCGATCCTAAGTCAGATACTCAGACCTCAAAGACAGCTACGTCTGAGCTAACAAAATCTCAGCCAGGGCTGTTATTCACGCACTCCTTTGATGGGGATTCAGACGCTTTCGAGCTGTCATCGAGTGGCAGTAGTGAACTGGGTGATGGCAGCGAGCTGAGTGGTGAAGAATTGCTTGAATCGACGCTGGAGGCTGCGCGCCAAGCCAATGCAGAGCTGGTAGCTACGGCCACCAACGGCGGCAAGCACATCCCAAATGAAGTGAGAGGCGCAATGGAACTGTTTTCCGTCAGGCCAGAATTCGTTGATGAGATCAAGGCACTCAAACTTCCCCAGTTCTACCGGAAAGCGCCTTCGGGGCTGATTTTTGCTGACGAAGACGGCGGCGTTCTACTCGACAAATCTCAATTGCTCGACCAAGAGTTTCGTCTGGCAGATTGCGACGTGAACGACTTTGCAGTTACTCCTGTGAGCGGCGGCTTAGTAAAGCTCGACCTCCTTCGCGTAGGTAGCTCGCAAGGTGATTACGAACCTACGAAGATTCAGCTGAAGGACAACGAGATTCGCAAGCTGAAGGACTACCTGTCCAGCCTGGATTCCGAGGGCAAGCGGCGTCAGCTCACAGGATTGGTAGGCAACTGGCTGGGCAAGATGCCGCCACTGGCTGAAGCAGATTTGCAGGCATACATCCGTAAGATTCTGGCTAGGCTGAGTGCCGGTCAATTGGATGAGGTGCTTGAACAGCAGCATGCCTATGTCGAGAGCATCAAGCAGCGTGTTCGTAGCGAAATGTTGGGCTTCTCGCGCAGGCGCTTCAAGCAATGGATCGACCTGAACAAAGTGGACACACGACCTTCCTATCAACTGCCACTGGAGATTGCCCCACGTCAGAAGGCTCCACTCGCGGCAGAGAACTCTCTGTACGTTCGTGAAGAGAAGGGTAATGGTCTTGAAGAGCGCATGTCCGAATTCCTGTCGGACTGTGAGAATGTCCGTTGGTGGCATCGGAATTCAAGCGGCCGGGGGTTCGTTCTTAATGGACCGATCAACCACTATCCTGATTTCGTTCTGAAACTGCGCTCAGGTCTCATTATCCTCCTGGAGACAAAGGGTAGTGACCGAGATAACTCGGACTCCAGCGCGAAAATCGAGCTTGGGAAGTATTGGGAAAGGTGTGCTGGGCGGAATTTTCGCTACCTGATGGTCTTTGAGCACAGCCCATTGGAAGGCGCGTACTCTTGGGCAGATGCCTGTGAATTGCTCAAAAACCTATAGAGATAAAGCATTGAGAAGAAAGCCGGCTGCGTGTCGGCTTTTCTATTTCTAGAGACTAGCAATCGTAAGAAAAGGTACGCCTTAAAACACCATCGCTCCTGGATACATGTGGCTACATGTATAAACAAGGAACAGCATGGATACTTCTGCCGGCTTGATGAATGGTTCGTCTGCACTGGTGAAATCAGTGGTCAAGTGCAGTGCAATTTTCCATCAAACGATGGCTGAAACGAGAGGCGATTACGCAAGCTACCCATTAGTTTTCCGAGGTTTCTTAAGCGTCCATTCATCAATCATGTCGGCCCAATCCTGCAACATCGCACGACGCTGATCGCGGTACTCTGCCTTGTTGTAAACGGCCCGCACACCTTTCTGCTCGTGCGCGAGACACTTCTCGATCCAGTCGGAGTTGTAGCCCGCCTCATGCAACAGCGTGCTGGCCGTGCGGCGTAGGTCATGGGGGCCGAACTTTCCCAGAGGCACCCCTTCCTTTTGAGCAAGGCGATAAGTGAGCGTCAGTACCTGGTTGATCGTGGCCGCACTCATTGGTAAATCGGTGTCATAGCGTGACGGAAGCACGTACTCAGAACCTCCAGCCAGGGTCTTCAACGCGATGAAGAAATCCAGTGCCTGCCGGGACAGGAACACCAAATGAGGATTTCGGCGCTTCATACGCTCTTTGGGGATCGTCCATAGCGCCTCGCTGAAATTGATTTCACTCCACGTCGCGTTGGTCAGCTCGCTCTTGCGCACCATCGTCAGCAGAAGGAGCTTGGCTGCGGCGCGAACAGAAGTAGCGGTACCAATCCTGTCCATGTACTGATACATCAGCGCAATTTCATCAGGCGTCAACGCCCGGTCACGTGGCTCGAATTTAGCGATGCTGGCAGACCTTACTAGATCCGCGGGGTTTTCAACTTTCTGACCACGCTCAATGGCCCAACGAAAGACCTGCAGCACGATCTCACGCGAATGGACAGCGGTTGCAGGCGCACCCCGCTCCACTATCGCGTCGGTCAGTCCTCGCAGATCCTCATGAGTGATTTCAGCGAGCTTCTGATTGCCAAACTTCGGCTTCAATTCGCGCTCATAGACTGACCGGCGCATATCTCGTGTCGAGTCCGCCATCTGATAGCCGCGCAGCCATTTTTCAGCCCAATCATCAAAGGTCTCTGCGCCCTTCGTGCGAGCCTTCGCGCGCGCCTTCTCCTTAGCAGGCGACTTACCTGCGGCGATCATCCTCTTCGCCTCTCCTAGCCGCTCACGTGCCTCTGCCAGGGTGATCCCGCCCAAGCCATAACGACCGAAGGTGATGGTCTCCTGCCGGCCATTGATGGAGTAGTTGTAGCGGAAGGAGATTGAGCCGGCCGGTGTAACCGCCACGTACAAACCATCGCGGTCAATCACCTTGTAGAGCTTGTCTTGCGGCTTGAGGTTTCGAAGCTTGGTATCAGTGAGCATGGCTTTCATTTATTCCATGAAAAAATACCATGCTCTGAAAAGCGCGGAAGAATGGGGCTTAACCCAGTAAAACCGGGCCTCTTGGCTATCCCGATACCACGCCCATCCTGAAACAAGGGACATGGTATCAAGCGTCATGCATGGCATCGGATGCAGTTGGTACCCCGTACCATGCCATAAAAAAACCATGCTTGGCGATGCAGAACGCTACCTGAACTTGCCAGACCCAAAAAGCCAAAAGCCCGCAATTACGCGGGCTTCAGGGCATTTTTTGCTAGATCGTGCCGGACGCCCGATCATTCCCACTCAATAGTCGCCGGCGGCTTGCTGCTCACGTCGTACGTCACCCGCGAGATGCCTTCGATCTCGTTGATGATGCGCCCGCTGACTTTTTCCAGCAGCTCGTAAGGCAGGTGCGCCCAGCGGGCGGTCATGAAGTCGATGGTTTCTACCGCGCGCAGGGCTACGACCCAGGCGTAACGGCGGCCGTCGCCGACCACACCCACTGATTTCACTGGCTGGAACACCACGAAGGCCTGGCTGACCTTGTGGTACCAATCGGCGTTGCGCAGCTCTTCGATGAAGATGTGGTCCGCCAAGCGCAGCAGGTCGGCGTATTCCTTCTTCACTTCACCAAGAATCCGCACGCCCAGGCCCGGGCCTGGGAAGGGATGACGGTAGACCATGTCGTAAGGCAGGCCCAGTTCCAGGCCGAGGCGGCGCACTTCGTCCTTGAACAGCTCACGCAGCGGTTCGACCAGCTTGAGGTTCATTTCCTCCGGCAGGCCGCCCACGTTGTGGTGCGACTTGATCACGTGCGCCTTGCCGCTCTTAGCGCCAGCCGACTCGATCACGTCCGGGTAGATGGTGCCCTGGGCCAGGAACTGGATGTTATGCAGTTTGCTGGCCTCGGCATCGAACACGTCGATGAAAGTGCGGCCGATGATCTTGCGTTTTTTCTCTGGGTCCGCCTCGCCGGCAAGGTTATCCAGGAATTGCGCCTCGGCGTTGGCGCGGATGACCTTCACGCCCATGTTCTCGGCGAACATAGCCATGACCTGCTCGCCTTCATGCAAGCGCAGCAGGCCGTTGTCTACGAACACGCAGGTGAGCTGGTCACCGATGGCCTTGTGCAGCAAGGCCGCGACCACGGATGAGTCCACACCGCCGGACAGGCCCAGCAAGACGTTGGCGTCGCCGACCTGGGCACGGATCTGCTCGATGGCGTCGTCAGCAATGCGCGATGGCGTCCACAGGGCTTCGCAACCGCAGATATCCAGCACGAAGCGCGACAGCATGCGGCCGCCTTGTTTGGTGTGGGTCACTTCCGGGTGGAACTGCACGCCGTAGTAGCCACGGGTGTCGTCCGCCATGCCGGCGATCGGGCAGCTTGGGGTGCTGGCCAGCACGTGGAAGGTCGAAGGGATCTCGGTGACCTTATCACCGTGGCTCATCCACACATCCAGGCCCAGCACGCCGTCGGCATCTACATGGTCTTCGATGCCATCGAGCAGGCGGCTCTTGCCGACCACGTCCACGCGGGCATAGCCGAATTCACGCAGGTTCGAACCTTCCACACGGCCGCCCAGCTGCTCGGCCATGGTCTGCATGCCGTAGCAAATGCCCAACAGCGGCACGTTCAGGTCGAACACGGCCTGCGGTGCGCGCGGGCTGTTGGCCATGTGCACGGATTCCGGGCCGCCGGCGAGGATGATCCCGCGCGGGGCGAATTCGCGGATCGCGTCATCGCTCATGTCGAACGGATGCAGTTCGCAATACACGCCAATTTCCCGAACGCGGCGGGCAATCAGCTGGGTGTACTGGGAACCGAAGTCGAGGATCAGGATGCGGTGAGCGTGAATATCGAGGGCCATGACTCATTCTCTCGAGAACAAAAAATAAAACGGGGCTGTGTCGCAACAGCCCCGCTCAATAAACACCTGGCTATCAGCCTACGCGATAGTTAGGCGCTTCCTTGGTGATCTGCACGTCGTGCACATGGGACTCGGCCATCCCGGCGCCAGTGATGCGCACGAATTCCGGCTTGGTGCGCATCTCGTGGATATCGGCGCTGCCGGTGTAGCCCATGGACGAACGCAGGCCACCCATCAACTGATGGATGATCGCCGAAAGCACGCCTTTGTACGGCACGCGGCCTTCGATCCCTTCGGGCACCAGCTTCTCGGCGCCAGCGGACGAATCCTGGAAGTAGCGGTCCGAAGACCCTTGCGCCTGGGCCATTGCGCCCAGCGAGCCCATGCCGCGATAGGCTTTGTAGGAGCGACCCTGGAACAGTTCGATCTCGCCCGGCGCTTCTTCGGTACCGGCGAACATCGAGCCCATCATCACGCAATAGGCACCGGCCACAATGGCCTTGGACAGGTCACCCGAGAAGCGGATACCGCCGTCGGCGACCAGTGGAACGTCGGTGTCCTTCAATGCTTCAGCTACATTGGCCACCGCGCTGATCTGCGGCACGCCCACACCCGCGACAATACGGGTGGTGCAGATGGACCCAGGGCCGATACCGACCTTGACGCCATCGGCACCCGCCTCCACCAGGGCACGGGCAGCGGCGCCGGTAGCGATGTTGCCTCCGATGACCTGCACCTGCGGGAAGTTCTGCTTGACCCAGCGCACGCGGTCGATCACGCCCTTGGAATGGCCGTGGGCGGTGTCCACCACCACCACGTCCACGCCGGCGGCTACCAGGGCGGCTACACGCTCGCCGGTATCCTTGCCGGTCCCGACCGCGGCGCCCACGCGCAGGCGACCTTGGTCATCCTTGCTGGCCAGCGGATACGCCTTGGCTTTTTCGATGTCCTTGACGGTCATCATGCCTTTGAGCTGGAAGTCCGCGTCGACGATCAGCACCTTCTCCAACCGATGCTTGTGCAGCAACTGGCGGACTTCTTCCTTGGTGGCGCCTTCACGCACGGTCACCAGGCGATCACGCGGAGTCATGACCTCGCGTACCGGGATGTCCAGACGGTTCTCGAATCGCACGTCGCGGGAAGTGACGATGCCTACCAGGTCGCCGTCATGCAGCACGGGCACGCCGGAAATGTTGTGCTGGCGGGTCAGGTCGAACAGATCGCGAACCGTGGCGCCGGCCTCGATGGTGATCGGGTCCTTCACCACACCGGCCTCGAACTTCTTGACCTTGCGGACTTCCGCGGCCTGCTGTTCGATGGTCATGTTCTTGTGGATGATGCCGATGCCGCCTTCCTGGGCCATGGCGATGGCGAGGCGGGCTTCGGTCACGGTGTCCATGGCGGCGGACACCAGGGGAATGTTCAGCTCGATGCCACGGGTCAAACGGGTCTTGAGGCTGACTTCGTTAGGCAGGACCTCGGAGTAACCGGGGACCAAAAGAATGTCGTCGAAAGTCAGGGCTTCTTGGCTGATACGCAGCATCGCGGGGGCTCCCGGGCGGGAAAAATGGAAGCGCGCCATTATACCTATACATGCCATGTGGCTCAATGAGCGCGCGTTTTAAAAGTGTACCTCTACCTGCCGCACTGGCCAATCCAGCCGCTCGGCGAAATCCGCCACGAATTTTTCGGTGAAGCGCGCCTCGCCCCAGCCTTCGAAAATAAAGCCAAGGTTGGAGAAACCGCACGGCTGCAAGAATAAAAAGCCGTTGATGTCATCCTCGAAGCCGCACAGCGGGCACGTGAAGTTATTGGTGTAGCCGGGGTACCACTCATCGAGGCTTTCGAACAGCGGCTCGCCCACTTCGCGGCGGCAATTGGGGCAGCCGGCTTCTTCGAGAAAGCCCTTTTGCGGGGTATAGATGCAGCGATGAGTGACGATGCGCAGCCCGTTGAGCTTTTCATCGAAGGGCAACCGGTCCGGGTGCCTGACCACCCGCCGAGCCCCCTCGGCAATGGCGTAGCCCATGCCATTGCCGCCGCGGCAGCAGGTGCTGAGCTGACCGTCCACCACGTTTTTATGCACCAGCCAGCGCAACATCAGGCTGGCGGCGCCTTCGTGATTGGGAACGGTGGAGAGCTGTGGAACGAGGATGCTTTGCGAGGCCATGGGGGCGCCATACAACGACGGAACGGTGGCTGATTCTATCACCACACGGGCTGGCGGCCGTAATGGCCAGGCTATTCTGCATAGTCTTGATGCACCACTAGAGGGCCCTAATAATGACAACAGGTCAGGTGACTATCCGCCGCGCGGCAACCGCCGATGAAGACAAAGTGCTTGAGCTGGTCGAGCGCCTGGTCGAATTCGGTCCACCGGCATGGCGCAATGCAGAGCAGATGGTGATCGTGGATAAAAGAAGGATCGCCGCGGCGCTCCAGGCTCAAGGCGAAGACCCGAAAGTGATGGTCGCAACCCTAGGCGGCGAGGTCGCAGGGTTCGTGCACGTCCATAGCCTCAAGGACCACTATCGGGACGCGCCCCATGGGCATGTGTCGGATATCGTCGTGGCGCCCGCGCATGAAGGCCATGGCGTGGGCCGCTTGCTGCTCGACGCCGCCCGCGCCTGGGCGACCGAACAAGGCTTTCAATGGCTGACCATTTCAGTCTTCGAGGACAACCGCCGAGCTGCGGAGATGTACGAAAGGGCCGGGTTCGGGCGCGACGTGCTGCGCCTGGTGCAACCGCTGAGGTAACCCGCGACAGTTGCCGGGGTTGGCCTTATCATCGGCGCATGAATAACGATCCCTTTGCCAGGCTCGGCCTGGACCGGCAGGTTCTCACCGTCTCCCAACTCAACGGCCGCGCCCGCGTGCTGCTCGAAGACGTGTTCAGCAGTGTGTGGGTCGAGGGGGAAATCTCCAACTTGGCGCGGCCCGCCTCCGGGCACATTTATTTCACCCTCAAAGACGCCGGCGCCCAGGTTCGCTGCGCGCTGTTCCGGCAGAACGCGACCCGGGTGCGCCAGGCGCTGCGCGATGGGTTGGCGGTGAAGGTCCGGGGCAAGGTATCGCTGTTCGAGGGGCGTGGGGATTATCAACTGATCCTCGACACCGTGGAGCCCGCTGGCGATGGCGCGCTGCGCCTGGCCTTCGAAGCGTTGAAAGAAAAACTCGACGCCGAGGGGCTGTTCAGCGCCGAGCGCAAACTAGGCCTGCCGGCGCACCCGCGGCGCATCGGCATCGTCACCTCGCCGGGCGGCGCGGTGATCCGTGACATCATCAGCGTGTTCCGCCGTCGAGCGCCGCAAGTGCGGTTAACGGTCATCCCCACCGCGGTGCAAGGTCGCGAAGCCATCGGGCAGATCGTCCGGGCGCTGGGCCTGGCCGACCGCCACGGCTTCGATGCAATCATCCTGGCCCGTGGCGGGGGCTCGCTGGAAGACCTGTGGTGCTTCAACGAAGAAGCCGTAGCCCGGGCCATCGACGCGTGCGTGACCCCCGTAGTCAGCGCGGTAGGCCATGAAACGGATGTGTCCATCAGCGATTTCGTCGCCGACGTTCGCGCCCCCACCCCTACCGCGGCGGCCGAGCTGCTGGCGCCAGACAGCAACGACCTGCAGCGTCAGTTGGCCGGCTTGCAGCGCCGCTTGCTGTTGCGTATCCAGCACCGGCTGGCCCACGACCGGCTGCGCCTGGAGGGCCTCACCCGGCGCCTGCGCCATCCCGGCGAGAAGGTGCGCCAACAGGCACAACGCCTGGACGACCTGGACATGCGCCTGCGCCGCGCCTTCGATGCCACGCTGCAGCACCGCCGCCAGCGCCTTATTCACCTGGACGCGCGCTTGGCGGCGCAACACCCGGGGCGGGCGCTGGCCTTGTTGCGCCAGCGCCTGGACCAGCTACGCCAGCAGCTACCGAAGGTCATGCAGGAGCGGCTGCGCTCAGACCGGCTGCGCCTGCAGGCCCAGGCCCAGGCACTCAATATCGTCAGCCCCTTGGCCACCCTTGGGCGCGGCTACAGCATTTTGCTGGACGCCCGTGGCCACGCGATCCGTAGCGCCAGCCAGGCCCAGCCTGGCCAACGGTTGACGGCAAAGCTGGGCGAAGGGGAATTGGCGGTGCGAGTGGAGGACAACAGCCTGGCGCCGGTGACGCTGCCGTTGTTCGACTGAGCAGGCGAGTGCAGCAAGCCCTTGGGCTAACGGCGGGCGCCAGGCACTGCCTGCGCTGGGCGCGCCAGTGCAGCCAGCGCTGCCCCGTTGGGGCTAGCGCTAGCAAAAAGCTTCGCGGGCTGGGCCCGCTCCTACACGGTCAACGCCCCGCCCGCCTGATAGCGCCGCGCCCTTCGATCTGCGTAGCAACTGCGTTGGGTCGCAAACTTTCGGACCTTTTCGCTTAACTAACCTGGGCAGCTACGGGTCCGAACAATACAACCGAGGCATGCCGATGGCGCCAAGCGCCCGGCCCTGGCCGCCCAGCCGCATCACCTGCAGGTAATAGTCGCTGCCAGGCTCGTGGAAATACTCCAATGCCCATTGGGCCGGCATGGTGTCCCCCATGCCTTGGGATACCTGGTCGATACGCTTCTTGAAGTAGGGCCCGGCCGGGCCGTATACGAACTCGGCTACCCGGTGGAACGTCTGGCGTTGTGGCGTTTGGTTCTGGTCAAGGGTTTCCAACCGGCCGTTTAACCGCGCCAGGCCACGCCCATCTCCATGATAGAACTGGCTCAGCAGGCCCAGCACGCGGCTCTCCTGCGCTTGCGGCGAAAACCGTAGCAACTCGAACGGAGTATCGCATTGCCACTCAACCCGTGCGTGAGCGAACGGCCCGGTGGTGAATAGCCAGGGCGCGACGCTCAGTATTACCATGCAGCCGGCCCGTAACAGGCAAAGCAAGCCGTTGGTCATGAGCGCTCATCCACGATCAAATACGACAAGCAGTGGGCTCGCGCTCGCTCAATCGGCGCCACGCAGAGGAAATAGCTATAAACGTCGCTGCGCAGCGTACCGTTTATATACACATAGGGGCGTTCGGCCAACGAAACCGTGCTCGGTGGCTGGCGCTGCAACCGCGCAATGTGCTGCGCAATGGTATCGGGCTTGCCCGCCAACGTTGCCCCTACGAAAAATTGCTGCTGGGCATCACTGCCCGCCGCCACATAAGGCGCGGACACCTCGCTGGCCAGTGGCGATAAGCCACGCCGCGCGTCCCAACCCAGCGCCAAGGCAGCATTGAGGCCCAGGAATGCACACACGTAAGCCGGCAGGCGCGCATGCGGCCAAAGCCGGCGAAGGCGCCGCGCATCTTCAACGAAAATGGCAGCGTCCGCTTCCACCTCGGTTGGCGCGGCGGGCGGCGCTATCGGCGGCGCGCCATCGACGCTTGGCGCAATGATGAGGCGCTGTGCATGTTCGGCGCTCTCCTTGTCGATGGCCAGCCCATCGGCCACTTTGTAGCCAATGCGCGGCACGGTAACCAGCCACTCCGACGACTGTCCAAGGTTTGCCAGGCAGCGGCGGACCTGCGCTACCGCCTGGTTCACGCTATTGCCAGAAACTTGCTGGCCATAGCGCTCCCACCCTTGGTAAAGCAACGCCTTTTTGGTCACGATGGTGCCTTGGGCTTCAAGCAAAGCCGAGAGGCACCGGCTGGCCGCGGCGCCTAGCAGCACCGCGCAGGCTGGATCCGCGGTGGGCGATAATTCGAAGGTTTCGTCGTCAAAGAGGGTAGTGCTGTCTATCACATAGCGCGTCATGCGCGGGCCTCCCTAGGGCATTGCAGCGGCTAACACGCAATCCCTCGCCCTACATCCTGCGCCAAGGAAACTACCATGTACGCTCGCCAGCACGGGCATTGTGCTGGCTTCCCTGTGTTAAAAGCTGGCGTCGAACACCACCGTGGCTGTCCCTCTATAGGTTTGCCCGGCGTACGCCACCATTTGCGCCGTAGCGCTGGCGGCTACGTCGTAATGCAAACTGGCGACCCGATCGAACTGGGCCTGCACACTCTGGAATTCTTCAGCATTGGCACTGCCCATTCGCAGCCTCTGCCGCTGCACTGGCTGCTGGCTTCCACGCTTCACCACGCCGTAGGGCAAGGTGATCGAAATATCCACCGGCACCTTTGATCGCGCGCTCGCTTCCTGGATCGCACAGGTGTCGGTCAACGAATATTCACATTCCAGATAAATACGGAATTTGCCCGAGCTGGAGAGATTAAAGCGCTGGCTGGCGCTCAGGCTCGGAGGGTTCCTGCCCGTGTTCATCCAGGCCTGCCAGCCTTGTGGCGGCTGGAGGATCGCCCGTTCCGAGCCTGGCGCAAATTCGATCTTAAGCAAATGGTTGACTAATAAATTGAAGTTAATCGTGACGGTGTCGTCCGATGCCGTCATTACGTAGCCGGTGTCTAGGTCTCGATCAGGGCCAACCCCCAGCGTCAGGCTGCCATGATAGCGGCCTAGGTCCATATTGAGCGGGTCTGGGGTAATAAGCTCGTAGGAGATGGTCATATCTTTGTACTTAAAGGGCCGAGGAATGGTTACCTTGGCTTTCTTGATACATGCGCCAGCCCCTTCGGGGAGTAACCAGAACCAACGGTATTCGACCCGGCTATAGTAGCCACTGCCTGATGTCCTGCAAGGCGCTGGTGCGTTTACCCACGTTCTGTCCCAGAGCGCTGCATGCGCTGGAGGATTGGGCATCGATAACCGATACGCCCCTCCAAAGCCGGATACCCTGAACTTAAGCTCCGCCGTTGTACCGTTTTTTTCATGGGTGACCATGACCGTGCGGAAACTGGACGGCATGCGAAAATAGGCGCCCATGCGGGGGTCAGGCTGGACAGCAGGCGGTTGGATGTCCAGGAGCGAAGTGAAGGTTATCGGCAGCGCGATACTGAATAGGTTGGCGCAGGCGGCCGGATACCATTGGCAATACCCAGCCTGGGGCGTGGTGTTGACGAATGAGTTATGCGTGGGGTTGGCCTTGTTAGGGGAATAGGTCGCGGTGATGTTTACCTGGGCAGCCTTGGCGGCTGGCGCGCACACCCAGGCGAAAAGGCTGACGAAGGCCAGCACGGTAGCGGTACGCATGGTGTCTCCTTGAATGACTGAACGCGCCATTTGCATCAGTGCCTGAAGCCGGCGGTTGTTCACGCTGGGCTTTCGCACCTCATCCCTCCTGCCGGGCAACGGTTGGGGTATCCGCTCGGCAGGTCAGGTCGGCGACCATCAGCACGTCGTTCTCGCGCCTATGCGCGCTGGGGTCGAGCACGATGGTGCAGGCTGGCTGGCCGCCATGGCTAACTTCCAAGGTGGGCGTGGACTCGCTCATTTCCAGCACGAAAAAGCCATCGGCTTCGGTCACGCTAGAGCTGGCGTGGTTCTGGATGCGCGCGCCACGCAGGGGTCGCCCTTGGGGGTCGAGCAGGCGGCCCAGTACCGAAACCGTCTTGAAGACACGCAACCGCTGGTATTGCACCGCGCCCTTGTTGAGGTGGTAGCGACTCAGGGAAGGCTGGATGTGCGCGGCATGGGCGGCCGTGCTGTCGAAATCGAACTGTACCGCCCCGCTCTTGAACGCGCCGACCGGGATCAGGTTGCGCCCCGGCTTGAGCATGCCGCTATGCCCACCGCCGAGGTCGTCCGCTCGCAGGGTGAGGCTAGGCAGGTCGGAGTCCACATCGACGATCATTGCTGCCTGGCTGCCGTAGTAGCGCCCGCTGGCGGCGACCTGCCCACCACCGAACGCCACGGTGCTGTCCAGGTTCAACCCGCCACTGAGTGCATCGTTGTACGAGGAGCGTTGCGCATACAGATCGCCATTGAGCTGGTCGGTCTGGAAATAGGCCTGGCCAGACAAGCCGGTGCCATAAACATCGGCCGTCACGTTGGCCGAATAGCCACGCAGCAGCCCCTCCTCGTTGCTGTGCTGATAGCCCAGCGAAGCATTGAGGTCACGGCTGCCATCCGGCCCGGTACGGGTGCCCAGGCTGGCGGATATATTACTGCCGGCCCCACCGAGCGCCATGTTGATGCCCAACTCGATGCCCCGGTTGCGCTGGCTGCCGGTGGTCACGGTGGCGGGCCGGTCGAACAGCGACACGCGCCAGTTGGCAGCGCTGCCAAACAGCTTGCCGTTGCGCAACCAGCTCAGGTCCATTGAAACCCCCTGAACATTCCCGGCGCTGTGGGCAATCCGGGCGTTGACGCTGCTGTCCATGCTCAGGCGCTGATTGAGGGAAAACGATGAGGTCTGGGTTTGGCCGTTGTAGGGGTTACGGCGGCGCACGGCAACGCCATTGAAGTAATCATACGTGCGGCGGGTATCGAGCCATGAGCGGTTGTGGCTGAACGACAGGCTACCGCTGCCGTACTGATACATGCTTTGCAGGTCTATGCCGGTGCCGAGCTGGCGGGTCTGATAAACGTTGGCGTACACGCTGGCACGGTCGCTGAGGCTCCAGTCTATGGAGGTGCCGAGCTGGTTTTTTTCCGCGATCCGCTGCGCCGACAGCCCAAGCACCACCCGAGGGTGCGCCAGGTAATTCACCATCGCGCCGAGCGTATTGCCTTGCGGGTCACCGTCGCCCCAGTTATTGAGCAATTGGACGGCGCGCCCGGCATAGAGGTTGTAGCGCCAGCGCTGGTCGGCATTGCGCCAGTTGCTGGGCTTGTAGATCACTTCTTCGGTACTAGACGTCACGATCCCATCTTCGATCAGCCGCACGTCCACTGGGTAGATACCGCTGGGCAATTTGCGGGTGTCGATGGCCTGCAACCCCGCCTGCACCGCCTGGCTATCGACCAACACGCCGTTGCGATAAATTTCCACCACGCCGGCACGAGCGGGCGTCACATACACAGGGTAGGTGCTGGGGCTGGCGGTATCGATGGCCAGGCTGTCGCTGCTGCCATACATCAGGCCCAAGGTAGTGTCCGGGCTACCGCCAAACTGCCGGGGCCGGCGGTAAAGGCCAAGTGCATCGGGGGTAAAGTAACCCAAGCGAAAAAACTGCCCTTGCAGTTCGCGCTGGGTATAAAGCTCGTTGATCGAATGGTACACAGGCGTGCCTGGCTCGCCGGTTTTGGCTAGCTGGGCCGTCGCTGTCTGGCTCCAGTTGCCCAGGCTGGCGCTGCCTTGCAGGTAGTAGCGGCCAGCGTTTTCACCGTCGCCGGCAGCGACGTTCAACTGGTTTTGTACGACCAGGCCATAGCTGCCCCCGTCCGGGAGGCTGTGATAACGCGCCGGCGCCGCGCCGCGCTCAACGTTTTCGGTCAGGATGAACAGTTGTGAATCTTCCAACTGGTAGTGAATGGCGATCAGCCCGTTGGGACAGTTGCGGGTACAGGTGCCCAGGGGGGTATCCCCTGCCAGGGCCTGCGTCCAAAGCCCACGCTCTGCTTCTGGAACGGTGCTGTCCTGGGTGTCGGTGAAGCTAAGCAAACGAACGGTTTCATCGCGGCTGACAATGCCCAGGGCGTCGCCCAGAAAGCGGCCATCGACTTCGATACGCATCGCCAAAGGGACGTCGAAAAAGTGCTCCTCGAACCCCTCTGGCAGTTCGGCGGCCTGGTTAAGCACAGGCAGGTGGGCGCCGGCACCTGCGGCGTGCGCCAGATGTTGCGGCAACACCACCAGGCAACAGCACGCCAGCAAGGCACGTATAGGTGCGTTGTTGAACATTGTTTTCTCGTCTGGGCGAACGTCGCGAGCCTCTTGCGAGGCGCTTGATCTCTGAGCAGTGGCCCACCAGCGGCGGAGCACCGGGCGGGCCAGCTGAGCAAGGCGGCTGTGCCGTTACGGAGTGACCATGGCGTCGAAGGTCATGTTGACGTTGCCCGAGTAGTTGCCTGGAGCGAACCCGCCGGCAGGCTTGGCGCCGGGCGCGATCTCCAGGTTCACCCGTTGCCCAGCGGCGGCTTCGCTGGCGCTGGCTATCTCGATCGGGGTGGTGCTGCTCAATACCTTGTCGTTGAACTTGACGATCAGCGGAATGGTATTGGTGCCATTGCTCAAGTAGGCATCGGTATCGGTCAGGCGGGCCTGGATAGACCCGGCCGTGTGCTTGATGTCGAAGGGCTTACGGAACTTGTCTAGGGTTTCCTGTACCAGGTTCCACTCCATGCGCTGCGGCAGGCCGATCCAGCCACTGTCAGCCGGCTGAACGTAAAAGGTGCTGGTGGGCACGGTCGCGATCAGTTGTACTTGATGCTCGACCACGGTATCGGCGGCGATGGCGCTGCCTGCGAAGACGCCAAGGGCCAGGGCCGCGGCGACGGGGGTCAGGTTAAGTGCTTTCTTCAGCATGGTTACTTCCTTTGGAGTTGAGGTGCGGATGTGGCCGCCAATGACGAGTCAGCGGCGTGGCCGACCGTCACGGGCTGTTCCTTCTCGCCTTCCTGCAGCACAAAGCTGTAGGCGCGGTCGGGTAACTTGGTGAAGCGAAACCGATGGCCTGGCAGCACGTAGTGTTGGGTCAGCGGCTTGCAGTTGGTGGGGTCTTTCAGAGCGCAGTCTTTGAAGTGATCGAGGACCACGACGGAGTTGCCAGTGTTGTGCACGCTGTAGCCGTTGGCCTCATCTAGCAGCCGAGTGTTGTAGGTCACTTGGTCTGGCCGCACGAACAGCACGGTTCCAAAACCCGACAGCACCGTGACCCCGGCGGAAAGTGCCTGCTTATAGGCTTGCTGCTGCGCATCGCTGAGGTCGAACCGATCGGCGTTATTGGGCAATACCGGCATGAAGCGCACCCGGAAATAGCGCTCCTTGGGCCGCTGCCCGAGGAACAGCAAGCGGGTGGATTGCCTACCGCCTGCCGGAACGATCAACCGCGCCGGGCTGGCGATCAGGGTGTTGTGCTGCACAAGCGGCGCACTGCCCAGCGCTTGGGGCGGCAGTTCGCGCTGGTTGCCCTGTTCGTCTATGAGAATCTCCTGCACCGTGACCTTGATAAAGGCCGTACTGGTGCCGGCGTTGTACACGCGCTTGAGCAAGGCGCTCTTGCCGTCGTCGAGGAAGTTGAACATCGCCCCAGGATTGATTGCCGGCGATGCCTGAGCCCCAGCTATAAGGCTTAACCACAGCCCGACCAAGATGAAAAACCTACACATGGCAAACCCATATTCAGTATGCAAACGAAACGGCACTTACCGGTTGCATCGCATGGATGCTGCTCTTTTTCACAAGCAGCGGCCTGGCAACGCGGTGACCAGGAATGGCCAGCAGTGTTGCAACGACGAACGGGCATTGGGAGGCTTGGCCAGCACAGCTCACGCAAGACAGGCGCGCGTCAGAACATTTCAGGGTTTTTCATGATTCGGGCGAGCGTCGCGCGCCATCCCAGGCACCGGCGCAGTGGTCAACCGAAGTGAGGGGCCTGCCTTTCGCCCAAGCCCCTGCCTTGCGCAATGAGCTCAGAGCACGCAATAAAAAAATAGAAAATCAATTTTTTTAAGAATAAAAAAACGCCGATTTCGATTTTTCGGTCATTTATTCCAATTTTTTTGAGTTGCTTGCCATTGGCTTCACAGCTGAGTACGGTGAAGTCATAACACGGCTAAATCCTACGTTGCTGGCACGCCAATTCCTTGCCTCGGTGCCGTTTAATGGCGAGGCCATCAGCGACCGGAGCGTCTCGTACTCTTTTGTTTTAAATGGCCCGCCCGGCGTCTTGGCCGGCTTCGAAGGACTACCCCATGACCATGCTTAAAGATCCGTCCAGCAAATACCGCGCATTCCCCACCATCGACTTGCCAGACCGCACCTGGCCCTCGAAGGCGATCACCGAAACACCGATCTGGTGCAGCTCGGACCTGCGCGACGGCAACCAATCGCTGATCGAGCCGATGGACGCCGAGAAAAAACTGCGGTTCTGGAAGACGCTGGTCAAGGTGGGCGTGAAGGAAATCGAAGCGGCCTTCCCTTCGGCTTCGCAAACCGATTTCGACTTTATCCGCACGCTGATAGAAGGCGGCCACGTGCCGGCGGACACCACCATTCAGGTGCTCACCCAGGCGCGGGAGGATTTGATCGCCCGCACCTTCGAATCCCTGCGCGGCGCCAAGAAAGCCATCGTGCATTTGTACAATGCCACTTCGCCATCTTTCCGCCGGATCGTCTTCAACCAAGACAAGCAAGGTGTGAAGGAGATCGCGGTCAATGCGGCCAAGCTGTTCGTGAAATACGCGGCCCAGCAGCCGGAAACCCAATGGACGTTCCAGTATTCGCCGGAAACCTTCAGCGCCACCGAGCTGGAGTTCGCCAAAGAGGTGTGCGACGCGGTGATCGAGGTGTGGAACCCTACCCCCGAGCACAAGATCATCCTTAACCTGCCGGCGACGGTCGAGGTGTCTACCCCTAACGTGTATGCCGACCAGATCGAATGGTTCTGCCGCCACGTCAATCGCCGCGACAGCGTGTTGATCAGCCTGCACACCCACAACGACCGTGGCACTGGCGTCGCTGCCACCGAGCTGGGCCTTATGGCCGGCGCCGACCGCGTGGAAGGCTGCCTGTTCGGCAACGGCGAGCGCACCGGCAACGTGGACCTGGTGACCCTGGCCCTGAACCTCTACACCCAGGGCATCGACCCGCAGCTGGATTTCTCCGACATCGACGGCGTGCGCAAGGTCGTGGAGGAATGCAACCAGTTGCCGGTTCACCCGCGTCACCCCTATGTGGGCGACTTGGTACACACCGCCTTCTCCGGTTCCCACCAAGATGCCATCCGCAAGGGCTTCACCCAGCAGAAGGAAGGTACGCTCTGGGAGGTGCCATACCTGCCCATCGATCCGGCAGATATCGGCCGCAGCTACGAGGCGGTCATCCGGGTGAACAGCCAGTCCGGCAAAGGTGGCATCACGTACTTGCTGGAACAGGAATACGGCATCAACCTCCCCCGCCGCATGCAGATCGAATTCAGCCAAGTGGTGCAGGGCGAAACCGACCGCCTGGGCCTGGAAATGTCTGCCGAGCAGATCTACAAGCTGCTGCAGAAGGAATACCTGCAGGCCAACCTTCCCTACGCGCTGGTCAGCCATCGCCTGACCGAAGAGAACGGCAGCAGCCAGGTGTATATCGAGGTCAGCAGCGACGGCGAAACCCTGCATTGGAAGGGCAAGGGCAATGGTGCGCTGGAAGCGCTGGTCAGCAGCCTGCCGATCAACGTTGAGATCATGGACTACAACGAACACGCCATCAGCTCCGGCACCAACGCCAAGGCCGCGGCCTACATCGAGCTGCGCGTGGCGGGTGAACGCCCGGTGCACGGCATTGGTATCGACGAAAACATCACCACTGCCAGCTTCAAGGCACTGCTCAGCGCCCTGAACCGCTCCTTGAGCCAACGCGCCGCCCAGGCGGCCTGATCGCCTCGTGCAGCGCCTTCGGTTCGCGGGCTCTGCCTACTCCTGCACCTCATGTGGGAGCGGGCAAAGCCCGCGAACCGACGCATCCGTTGGTTTATAGAACCTCGAAGCGATCCGCGTCCAGGTGGGCGGGGAAGCGCGTGCGGTAGGCGGCGAGCTCAGTGCTGCCGAGGCTTACGTGGAATACGCCTTCGGCATCGCCGGCATTGAGCAGGGTTTCGCCGTGGAAATCCAGCACCTGGCTGTCGCCGCTATAGGCGTAGCCTTTGCCGTCGGTGCCGACCCGGTTGACCGCGGCCACGTAACAGAGATTTTCGATAGCCCGCGCGGGTAGCAGGCGATTCCAGTGATGGCGGCGAGCCCCGGGCCAGTTGGCGGTGTACAGCAGCAGGTCGGTGTCTTGAGCGTCGCGGCTCCATACCGGGAAGCGCAGGTCGTAACAGATCAGCGGGCGGATTCGCCAGCCCTTGAGCTCCCAGCGCACCTGCCGTTCACCAGGGGTGTAATGCTGATGCTCCCCGGCCATTCGGAACAGATGGCGCTTGTCGTAGTGCAGCAGGGTGCCGTCTGGGCGGGCCCACAGCAGCCGATTACGGAAGCTGCCGTCCGCCGCCTGGGTTATCAGGCTGCCGGTCACCACCGCATCGAGTTCAGCCGCCTGCCCCAGCATCCACTCGCGCGTCGGCCCTTCCTCCGGCTCGGCAAGGCTTGCCGAATCCATGGAAAAACCCGTGGTGAACATTTCGGGCAGTACCACCAGATCGGCGCCGCGCGCCTGCTGCAACAGCTCGGCGAAACGACCAAGGTTGGCTTGGCGGTCGTGCCAGGCGAGGTCGCTCTGCACCAATGCCAGTTTCAGGTCCGGCAATTCACTCAGATCGCGCATAGTTTCTCCGCCGCCGCTCGAAGGGTGTCTTCCCGTTTCGCAAAGCATAGGCGCACCAACCGCTGCCCTTCCACTGGTACCTGGTAGAACACCGAGATCGGAATGCTCGCAACGCCATGCTCACGGGTGAGCCAGAGCGACATCTCTACGTCGTTCAGGTCTGGGCGAATGGCGGAATAGTCCACCAACTGGAAATACGTGCCTGGCGTGCGGGTGAAGGTAAAGCGGGAGCGGTCGAGCAAGTCGCAGAACAAGTCTCGCTTTGCCTGGTAGAAGCCGGGCAACTCGTCCACATGCTCCGGGTGCGCGGCCATATAGTCCGCCAGCCCCTGTTGCAGCGGGGTCACTCCGCAGAAGTTGACGTATTGGTGGATCTTGCGCAGCTCCAGGCTCAGCACGGGCGGCGCGACCACGTAGCCGGTTTTCCAGCCGGTCACGTGGTAGGTCTTGCCGAACGAGCTGACCACGAAGGCCCGCTGGTACAAGCTCGGATGGGCCAGCACACTGGCGTGGCGGGCGCCATCGTAAACCAAGTGCTCGTACACCTCATCGCTGATCACATAGAGCCCACGTTGCTCCACTAGATCGGCCAGGCGTACAAGGTCTTCGCTGCTGATGAGTGCACCGCTCGGGTTGTGCGGGCTGTTCAGCATGATCAGCCGGGTTCGCGGGCTCAACGCGGCCGTCAGTTGGTCCCAGTCGATGGCGAAGGTATCTGGGGTGAGCTGTACGTGCACGCAGCGCCCGCCGGCCAACTCCACCGAGGGCTCATAGCTGTCGTACACGGGATCGAACACGATCACTTCATCGCCCGGGCGCACCACCGCCTGCACCGCGCAGAAAATCGCCTCGGTGGCGCCAGGGGTGATGGTGATCTCCAGATCGGGGTTTACCTGGGCGCCATAGCATCGCGCCAGCTTGGCCGCGACCTGTTCGCGCAGCGCTGGCAGGCCGGTCATGGGCGAGTACTGGTTGTGCCCTTCCATCACATGCCGTGCCACGGCCTCGCGCAATGCCAGCGGGCTGTCGAAGTCCGGAAAGCCCTGGCTGAGGTTCAGCGCGCCGGTTTGCGCGGCGAGCTGCGACATGGTGGTGAAGATGGTCGTGCCGACATTCGGCAGTTTACTGGCGATCATGTGGGTCCCCCGCTGGCCTTTCGCCCGTATGGCCGGGCGAAAGCGCAGGATAGCCGATCAGGCGGCGGCTTAGCGCTTGTCCTTGCGCTTTTTCTCGGCCTTCTTGTGGTGCGACATCAACCGGCGTTTCTTGTTGACCTGGCGATCGGTGAGGGTGTTTTTCTTACCCTCGTAAGGGTTTTCACCCCCCTTGTATTCGATGCGAATGGGCGTACCCACCAGCTTGAGCACGCGCCGGTAGGTGTTCTCCAGGAAGCGCGTATAAGAACGCGGCACTTTCTCGACCTGGTTGCCGTGGATCACGATCAGCGGTGGGTTGGCGCCGCCCAGGTGGGCATAGCGCAGCTTGATCCGGCGGCCGTTGACCATAGGCGGCTGGTGGTCGCTGATGGCGTCTTCGAGAATCTGCGTCAGGCGGCTGGTGGGCCAGCGGGTGATCGCCGACTTGAAGGCTGCCTGGACGGAGCCGTACAGATGGCCAACGCCGGTGCCGTGGAGGGCGGAAATGAAGTGGATGTCGGCGAAGTCGACGAAGAACAACCGGCGCTGCAGCTCGGTTTTCACGTACTCACGCTCGCCCGGCTCCATGCCGTCCCACTTGTTCAGCGCGATGACGATGGCACGGCCGGTTTCCAGGGCAAAGCCCAGCAGGTTCAGGTCGTGATCAACCACGCCTTCGCGGGCGTCCATCACGAAGATCACCACGTTGGCGTCCTTGATGGCCTGCAGCGTCTTGACCACCGAGAACTTCTCGACTTCTTCGTGGATCTTGCCGCGCTTGCGCACCCCGGCGGTGTCGATCAGGGTGTACTTGTCCCCATCGCGCTCGAACGGGATGTAGATGCTGTCCCGCGTGGTGCCTGGTTCATCGTAGGTGATCACCCGCTCTTCACCGAGCATGCGGTTGACCAGCGTGGACTTGCCCACGTTGGGCCGGCCGATGATGGCGATCTTCACGCCATCCTTTTCGCTCGGGCCAGGAACACGGACCGCTTCTTCGCCTTCGGCGACCTCGACGAACTCCTCTTCGGAAGGGTCGCGCGGGTATTCGCTCAGGGCTGTTTCCAGCAGCGCGTTCATGCCACGGCCTTGGGACGCGGCAACCGGGATGGCGTTGCCCATGCCCAGCGGCGCGAACTCGGCGCGGGCCATTTCCGGGTCGATGTTATCGACCTTGTTGGCGACCAGCAGAGAGCGCTTGTTCCGCTTGCGCAAGTGCTCGGCAATCATCTGGTCGGCGGCGGTGAAGCCTGCGCGAGCGTCGACCATGAACAGCACCAGGTCGGCTTCCTCGATGGCCAGCAGCGACTGCTCGGCCATTTTTTCATCCATGCCGGCTTCATCGCCGGTGATACCGCCGGTGTCGATCACGATGTACGAGCGGCCCTGCCACACGGCTTCGCCATACTGGCGGTCACGGGTCAGGCCCGAGAGGTCGCCGACAATGGCGTCGCGGCTCTTGGTCAGGCGGTTGAACATGGTGGACTTGCCCACATTTGGGCGGCCAACCAGGGCGATTACGGGAACCATGCGGCTCTCCACGTTGCAATTTCAGAAAGGCAAAGGCCGCTGCGGGGCAGCGGCCATTAACGAATGCGGGTTCGCCCCGCGCGCCCGGGGCGGTCAAGCCTCAAGCATAGCAAGCATTACTTGATGGTCAGCGCCTCGAGCTTGCCGCTGTTGGCATACACGTAGAGCATGTCGCCAACCACCAGCGGACGAGCCCGCAGGCCGTCGCCGTCGATCTTGGTACGGCCGACGAAGCGGCCATCTACCTGGCTGAGCAGGTGCAGGTAGCCTTCCATGTCACCCACCGCGATGTAGCTGGAGAACACCTCGGGCGCAGTCAGCTGGCGGCGCGCCAGCGAGTCGTTGCTCCACAAGGCCGTGGTGGAACGCTCATCCACGCCCTCGACGGTGCCAGACGCTTCTGCCACGTAAACGCTGCCAAAGCCCTGGGCGACGCCGGCATAGCTGGAAGCATCCCGCTGCCACAACACCCGGCCACTTTCCAGCTCAAGGCCAGCCATGCGGCCCTGATAGGTAGATACGTAAAGGGTGCCGCCAGACAGCAGCAAGCCACCGTCGATGTCCACTACGCGGTCCAGCTCGGAACGGCCCTGCGGGATCGCCACGCGGGTTTCCCACACGGTGGTACCGTTACGCACGTCCAAGGCAACTACCTTGCCGGTGGACAGCCCGGCCACGGCCAGCTGGTTGGTCACCAGCGGCGCGCTGGTGCCGCGCAGGGTGAGTACGGCAGGGGTGCTGTCGTAGATCCACAGCTGGTTGCCATTGCTGGCGTCCAGGCCAACCAGGCGGTCGTCCTGGGTTTGCACCACGACCACGTTACCGTTGGTGGCCGGTGGGGCCAGCACCTCGGCTTTCACGTGGGCGCGCCAGCGTTCTTCACCGTTGCTGGCGTCCAGTGCCACCACGTCGCCGCGCAGGGTGCCGAACATGACCATGCCCGAGCCGACGCCAACGGCGCCGGAGATCTGCATTTCCATGTCCTTTTTCCACTGAACGTCGCCGTTCATGCGGTCCATCGCCATGACCAGGCCATTGGTTTCAGCGGCGTAGAGGGTGTTGTTCTCCACTGCTGGCACCAGCATGTTGTAGGTGTCGCCCTGGCCGTCACCGATCGAACGGCTCCAGACCTTGTTCAGCGAGACCTCTTCCTTGAAATCGGTGAGCTCCGCCGGAGGCAATTCCTTGTTGCTGTTGCTGCTGCAGCCCACGACCGCGACAGCCAAGGCCAGCAATACCGCACGTTTCCACTGAATCACGTCACGCATCCCCTTTGGCCAGGTCGTCGAGCTTGAGTTGAAGGTCACCTACCGCGGCATCGTCGGCCAGTGCACCCTTGGCCTTGCGGTATGCAGCGGCAGCATCATCGGCCCGGCCGAGCTTCGCCAGCAGGTCCCCACGCAGTTCCTCGCGGCTGGCCACGAAGGCTTTGTCCGCTTCGCCGTCAAGCAGCTTGAGCGCGTCTTCGGTCTTGCCCTGGGCGGCCAATATCTGGGCCAACCGCTGCCGGGCGACTTCGCCGAGGGTCGGGTTCAACGGCTTGTCCACCACGGCCTGGAGCTGCCCGGCGGCGGCATCCGCGCGGCCGGCATCGACATTGACCTTCGCCTGGAACAGCTTGGCGTACTGTTCGTAGGCCGTGCCGCTGTAATTCTTGCTCAGCTCGCCGGCCAGGTAGTCCACCTTCGCCTGGTCAGGCTTGCCGCCGGGGGTGAGCGCGGTCTCCAGCAATTGCTGGTACAGGCTCGATGCCCCCTGGGCCTGGTTGCCCTGATACTTCTGCCAACCCTGCCAGCCAAAGACCACTACCAGCGCGAGCAGGCCGCCGGTGACCAAGGGCTTGCCGTTGCGCTGCCACCAGTCCTTGAACTGGACGAGCTGTTCATCATCGCTACCCGACACCCCAATACTCCTGTGTTTTATAGACATCTTGCCCAAGCGGGCAGTTGATCAGGCCTGCAAGGCACTGGCGAGATGATCGGCCAGCGCGGTCCAAGCGATTTCCTGTTGTTCACCCTGGCCGCGCAGGGGCTTGAACCCTACCACCTCGTGGGCCAGCTCGTCCTCCCCCAGCACCAGCGCAAAGAGCGCGCCGCTCTTGTCGGCTTTCTTGAACTGGCTCTTGAAGCTGCCGCTGCCGGCGTTGACCTGCAAGCGCAGCGACGGCATCTCCGTGCGCAACCGCTCGGACAGCTTGAGCGCGGCCAGCTCAGCGGCGTCGCCGATGGCGCACAGGTAGACGTCCACCTGGCGGGCAAGCGATTCGGGAACTTGTTCGAGGGTTTCGAGCAGCAGGATAAGCCGCTCGATGCCCATGGCAAAGCCTACGCCAGCGGTCGGTTTGCCGCCCATCTGCTCGACCAGGCCATCATAGCGGCCGCCGGCGCAGACGGTGCCCTGGGCGCCGAGCTTGTGGGTAACCCATTCGAACACCGTCTTGGAGTAGTAATCCAGCCCGCGTACCAGCTTGGGATTGATCACGTAAGGAATCCCGAGCGCATCCAGCCGTGCCTTGAGGCCGTCGAAATGCACGCGGGACTCTTCGTCCAGGTAATCAGCGAGCTTGGGCGCGTCTACCAGCAAGGCCTGGGTTTCCGGCACCTTGCTGTCCAGGATGCGCAGCGGGTTGCTGTTCAGGCGGCGCTTGCTGTCTTCGTCCAGCTGGCTCTGCCGTGCCGAAAGGAAACTCACCAACGCATCACGATAGCGCCCGCGCGCTTCGCTGGTACCCAGGCTGTTGAGTTCGAGCTTGACTGCATCGCGAATGCCCAATGCGCCCCATAGGCGCCAGGTCAGGGCAATCAGCTCGGCGTCGATATCCGGGCCGGCGAGGTTGAACACCTCCACGCCGATCTGGTGAAACTGGCGGTAGCGGCCCTTCTGCGGCCGCTCGTGACGGAACATCGGCCCGATGTACCACAGCTTCTGAGGCTGGCCGCTGCCGGTGATGCCATGCTCGAGCACGGCCCGCACGCAGGCGGCGGTCCCTTCCGGGCGCAGGGTGAGGGAGTCACCGTTGCGGTCCTCGAAGGTGTACATCTCTTTTTCCACGATGTCGGTAACTTCACCGATGGAGCGCTTGAAGAGCTCGGTGAACTCGACGATAGGCATGCGGATCTGGCGATACCCATAGCCATCGAGCAGCCCGGCCACCGTGCCTTCGAAGTAGCGCCACAGAGGGGTCTGCTCGGGCAGGATGTCATTCATGCCACGAATGGCTTGCAGAGACTTTGTCACGGGGTGTCCTTAACGATTTCGTTAGCCACGGCGGTTGCCCTCGGCAATCAGCCGCGGGCGATCAGCGCTGCATCGGCTTCGGCTTTTTCCGCCGCCTTTTGGCGGATTAGCCGTTCGAGCTGCTCCACCAGATTGTCGTTGGTCAGCTTGTGCGAGGGCTTGCCGTCGATGTAGATCAGGTTCGGCGTGCCGCCGGTGAGCCCCACATGGGCCTCCTTGGCCTCGCCCGGGCCGTTGACCACGCAGCCGATCACGGCGACGTCCATCGGTACCAGCAGGTCTTCCAGCCGCCCTTCCAACTCGTTCATGGTTTTCACCACGTCGAAATTCTGCCGGGAACAGCTGGGGCACGCGATGAAATTGATGCCACGGGAGCGCAGCCGCAGGGACTTGAGAATGTCGAAGCCGACCTTCACCTCCTCCACTGGGTCTGCGGCCAGGGAAATCCGGATGGTATCGCCGATACCGTCGGCCAGAAGCATGCCCAGGCCCACCGAGGACTTCACCGTACCGGAGCGCAGCCCGCCGGCTTCGGTGATTCCCAAGTGCAGGGGCTGGATGATCTGCCCGGCCAACTGGCGGTAGGCGGCCACAGCCATGAATACGTCCGATGCCTTCACGCTGACCTTGAAGTCCTGGAAGTCCAGGCGATCCAGGTGTTCCACATGGCGCAGGGCAGACTCGACCAGTGCCTCGGGGGTAGGCTCGCCGTATTTCTTCTGCAGGTCTTTTTCCAGGGAACCGGCGTTAACCCCGATGCGGATCGGAATACCCCGGTCGCGCGCGGCATCGACCACGGCGCGCACGCGATCTTCGCGGCCAATGTTGCCTGGGTTGATGCGCAGGCAGTCGACGCCCAGCTCGGCCACCCGCAGGGCGATGCGGTAGTCGAAGTGGATGTCTGCCACCAGCGGCACGTTCACATGCTGCTTGATCTTGCCAAAGGCCTCGGCGGCGTCCATGTCCGGCACGGACACCCGCACGATGTCGGCGCCGGCCTCTTCGAGCCGGGCGATCTGGGCAACGGTGGACATCACGTCCAGGGTGTCGGTGTTGGTCATGCTCTGCACCGCGATGGGCGCATCGCCGCCCACCGGCACCGAGCCGACCCAGATTTTACGAGATTCGCGACGCTTGATCGGAGATTCGCCGTGCATGACTGTCATTGCCCCAATTTCAGGCGAGCGGTCTCGCCCGAGGTGAACGGGGCCACGTTGACGGCCTCGCCGTTATACGTGACCTGTGCGCCGCGGGCATAACCCAGGCGCACCTGGAAAGGTGCATTGCCGTTGACGTCGATGCTGTCGCCTTTGCGCTTGAGGCCGCTCACCAGCACCTTGCCGGAAGCGTCCGTGACCTGGGTCCAGCAGTCGGCGGTGAACTGGATCTGCACCTTGGCCTCCCCGGCTGCCGGCGCCACTGGGGCGGGGGCCACGGGTGTCGTAGGCTGCGGGATTGCCGGTATCGTCGCGGCCGCGGTCGGCGCATGGGTGCCACTCGGGGCTGGCGCCGATGGGGTCGCTGTCGGCGCAGACGGTGCCGGTGCGACAGCGGCTGGCGGAGTGGAGCCGGCCGGCTCCACGGGCACCTGGGCAGGCTCGGTCGGGCCGGGGGTTGGTACCGCCTGGCTATCGGTGACGGCCTGGTCTTCGGGCTCGTCGATCGGGTGGATCTGCGTGGTGCCGTCGGCGCTCTCGACCTCCACGTGTTCCAGCGCGGTACCGGCCTGGTCCTTGCCGCGCGAGGCGTTCTGGTCTTGCCACCAGAGGAAGCCGCCCCCGATCACCAGCACCAGCAACAACAGACTGACGATGCGCAGGATGTTATGGGACAACCGCACCGGCTCTTCGATCCGGCCCAGGCCGTGGACGTCCGAGCCCTGGGCGTTGGTACCGGTGTACTGGTCGAAGGCCAGCACCAATGGCGTTTGGTCCATGCCCAGCAACTTGGCATAGGCGCGAATGTAGCCGCGGGCGAAGGTATGCCCGGGCAGGCGCTCGAACGCACCGGCCTCGAGGTTGGCAAGGGACGTGGTGGTGAGGTTGAGCCGCGCCGCGACCTCCTGCAACGACCAGTTTCTGCTTTCGCGGGCCTGGCGCAGGGTTTCGCCGGGGTTCGTGCGAGCCGCTGCTACAACTTCGGGATGCGCCGCTTTCATCATTGCTCCGACAGGTATTGCTGATATTCCGGCGTGCCGGGATAGAGTCGTTTCAGTTGCAGGCCGTAACTGGCGGCCCGGTTCTTATCGTCGAACAGCTTGGCCAGTCGCGTTCCGAGCAACAGGCTGCGGGCGTTCTGCTCGCTGAGCTGGCTGAAGCGCTCATAGTAATCGCGCGCGGGCACATATTGCTGCGCTTCATACGATAGCTCGGCCATTTCGAGCAAGGCGCGGGGCTGTTGCCTATTCAGGCGCAGGGCCTTGTCGAGCAGCTGCCGGGCCTCGGCCTTGTTGCCGAGCATCAATGCAGTAATCCCGAGGTTTTCGAACACCCGGGAACGCTCTGGGTAGAGGCTGTCTTCGGAGGCTTGGCTGAATTTCTCGTAGGCCTCCTTGTAGCGCTTGCGCTCGTAGAGGAAGCCACCGTAGTTGTTGAGAATGCGGGCATCGCCTGGGCGCGCTGAAAGCGCCTTGCGGAACTGCTGCTCGGCCAGGTCCCCTTCGCCCTCGGCCTGGAACACCAGTGCCAGCGCGGCGTTGGCGTCGGCATCGGAGCCGTTGAGTTCCAGGGCCTTCTTCAGCGGCACCTTGGCGCGCTCGGTTTCCCCCTGCTTGAGGTAACCCAGCCCAAGCTGAATGTAAGCATCACGCGCCTGATCCCGGCCCTGGCGGGTGTCCATTGGGTTCACCTTGCCAGTGGTGACGCAACCAGTGAGCACCAGGGCGAGAACAAGCAGGAGCGCGCTGCGCGGGGTCATTGAGTTCCTCTCTCAGGGTCCGCTCAGGGGCGGCTACCGGTGCGGGCCACAGCCTCGGCATCGGCCTCGAGCTGGCGCACGGCGATGTAACGCTCGCTGCGGCGGGTACGATCCATGACCTGCCCCACCAACTGGCCACAGGCCGCGTCGATGTCCTCACCGCGGGTGGTGCGCACCGTCACGTTGTAGCCGGCATGGTGCAGCGCATCCTGGAAGCGACGGATGGCGTTGTTGCTCGGACGCTCGTAGCCAGAATGCGGGAAAGGGTTGAACGGGATCAGGTTGATCTTGCAGGGCACATTGCGCAGCAGCTCGATCATCTCCACCGCATGCTCGGGTTGGTCATTGACGTCCTTGAGCAGGGTGTACTCGATGGTGAGCACGCGCTTTTCACCGAGCGCGCTCATGTAGCGCAGGCACGAATCGAGTACCACGCTGAGCGGGTACTTCTTGTTGATCGGCACCAGCTCGTTACGCAGCGCGTCGTTGGGCGCATGCAGCGACAGGGCCAGCGACACGTCGATGTGCTTGGCCAGCTCGTCGATCATCGGCACTACGCCGGAGGTAGACAGGGTGACCCGGCGCTTGGAAATGCCATAGCCCAGGTCATCCATCATCAGGTGCATGGCACTGACGACGTTGTCGAAGTTCAGCAGCGGCTCGCCCATGCCCATCATCACCACGTTGGTGATGGCGCGGTCCACAGTGGCGGGGATGCTGCCGAAGGATTTGTTCGCGATCCACACCTGGCCGATGACTTCGGCGGCGGTGAGGTTGCTGTTGAAGCCTTGCTTGCCGGTGGAGCAGAAACTGCAATCGAGCGCGCAGCCGGCCTGGGAAGACACGCAGAGGGTACCGCGCTTGCCTTGGGGAATGTACACGGTCTCGACGCAACTGCCCGAGGCCACGCGCACTACCCACTTGCGGGTACCGTCCGCGGAGATGTCTTCGCTGACCACTTCGGGGCCGCGGATTTCCGCGCAGGCCTTGAGCTTGGCGCGCAGGGCCTTGCCGAAGTCGGTCATGGCGTCGAAATCATCGACGCCAAAGTGGTGAATCCATTTCATCGCCTGACCGGCGCGGAAGCGCTTTTCCCCGAGCGTGTCGAAGAATTTTTCCATTTCCTGGCGGGTAAGGCCCAACAAGTTGATTTTGTCGGTAGATGTCGTCATGGATTCACCCTCACTCGTAAGCGCTGCTTAGCGAGTGGTCACCTCGGTAGCGGCGAAGAAGTAAGCGATTTCACGCGCAGCAGCAGCTTCGGAATCCGAACCGTGAACAGCGTTGGCGTCGATGGAGTCAGCGAAATCGGCGCGGATGGTACCAGCGTCGGCTTTCTTCGGATCGGTGGCGCCCATCAGCTCACGGTTCTTGGCGATGGCGTTCTCGCCTTCCAGCACCTGAACGACAACCGGGCCGGAGGTCATGAAGGCAACCAGGTCACCGAAGAAGCCGCGCTCGCTGTGCTCAGCATAGAAGCCTTCGGCTTCAGCCTTGGACAGTTGCTTGAGCTTGGAGGCAACGACGCGCAGGCCAGCGTCTTCGAAGCGGGTGGTGATCTTGCCGATAACGTTCTTGGCGACGGCATCGGGCTTGATGATGGAGAAGGTACGTTGAACAGCCATGTGACACTCCAGAAACAGTGAGTTAAGCAAAAATTAAACCCGCGAATTATACGCGGGTTCGGAGGTATTTCCTAACGAAGGAGCATTTCAATCCGCTTCTTCGATCCAGTGCGCCTGTATCGCCTCCAGTACCTTCTCGCCGGAGCGGTTTGGATCGTCGTCGAACTCCGGCAACTCCATCACCCATTGGCGCAACCGGGGGAAGCTGACGGTACGGGGATCGACCTCTGGCCGAGACTCGGCCAGCTGGATAGCGATTTCCTGCACATCCACCCATTTAAGAACCATGATCGCCTCCTGGCTCAGTGTGGCGCCTCGGCGGCGTGATTGAGGGAGTACTTGGGAATCTCGATGGTGAGGTCCTCGTTGCCGACCTTGATCTGGCAAGCCAGGCGCGACTGCGCTTCGAGCCCCCACGCCTTGTCCAGCATGTCCTCTTCCATCTCGTCGGCGCCTTCGAGCGAGCCGAAGCCCTGGCGCACGACACAATGGCAGGTGGTGCAGGCACAAACGCCGCCGCAGGCGCTTTCCATCTCGATATGGTGTTCGTGGGCCAGCTCCAGGATGTTGGTCCCCGGCGGCACCTCCACCACCAGCCCATTCGGGCAGAACTTCTCGTGCGGCAGGAATTTCACCTGGGGCATCGGTTACTCCTCGATCTCATTCAGGTTGCGCCCGGCCAGTGCGGCTTTGACCGTCGAATCAAGGCGGCGGGCGGCAAATGCATCGGTCACCTGCGACAGACGGCGAGTCTGCTGCTCGATGGCTACGCCATCGGTGCCGGTAATCAAATCACGTAGTTCCTGCATTTGGTACTCGATCGCCAGGCGCTCTTCGGCATCGAGCAACCGCTCACCGTCGACCTCCAGCGCGCCCTGGACGGCTTCGAGCAAGCGCTCGGCATCCACTTGGTGTTCGCGCAGCTGGCGCGCCTGCTTGTCATGGCCGGCGAACTCGAACGAGTCCTTGAGCATGCGAGCGACCTCGCCGTCGGTCAGGCCATAGGAAGGCTTGACCTGAATGCTCGACTCCACCCCCGACGCCAGCTCCCGCGCGCCCACATTCAGCAAGCCGTCAGCGTCTACCTGGAAGGTCACGCGGATTTTCGCCGCACCGGCAACCATGGGCGGAATGCCGCGCAGCTCGAACCGCGCCAGCGAGCGGCAATCGCTGACCAGCTCGCGCTCGCCTTGCAGCACGTGAATCACCATGGCCGTCTGGCCGTCCTTGTAGGTGGTGAATTCCTGGGCGCGAGCCACGGGGATGGTGGTGTTGCGGGGGATGACCTTTTCCATCAGCCCGCCCATCGTCTCCAGGCCGAGCGACAGCGGAATCACGTCGAGCAGCAGCAGCGCTTCGCCGTCGCGCTGGTTGCCAGCCAGCGTATCGGCCTGGATAGCGGCGCCTATGGCAACTACCTGGTCGGGGTCCAGGTTGGTCAACGGCTCGCGCCCGAACAGTTGGCCGACCGCCTGGCGAACACGCGGCACCCGCGTGGAGCCACCAACCATCACCACGGCGCCTATTTCCTCGAGCTCGACGCCGCTGTCGCGCACGGCGCGGCGGCAAGCCTTGAGGCTACGCGCGAGCATAGGCTCGATCAGCGCCTCGAAGGTCGCTCGCGACAGCTCCCCCGCCCAGCCGGCATAGGCCAGCGGCACGGCGTCGGCGTCGCTCAGGGCTTCCTTGGCGGCGCACGCCACTTGCAGCAACTCGCGTTGGGCGGCTGGAGCGAGGTCCGCCGAAAGGCCAGCCTGCTCGACGATCCAGGTGGCGATGGCATGGTCGAAGTCGTCGCCGCCCAAGGCGCTGTCGCCGCCCGTGGCCAGCACTTCGAACACACCGCGCGACAGGCGCAGGATGGAGATATCGAAGGTGCCGCCGCCCAGGTCGTAGATAGCCACCAAGCCCTCGGCTTGTTGATCGAGGCCATAGGCGACCGCGGCGGCGGTTGGTTCATTGAGCAGGCGCAGCACGTTCAACCCGGCCAGCCGGGCGGCGTCCTTGGTGGCTTGGCGTTGGGCATCATCGAAATAGGCGGGCACCGTAATCACCGCCCCTACCAGCTCGCCCCCCAAGCTTGCCTCCGCGCGCAGGCGCAGCGCCCGCAAGATCTCGGCAGAGACTTCCACCGGGCTTTTGAGCCCTTGCACCGTTTCGATGAACGGCATGTGCGACTCGCCCTCGGCGAACCGATAAGGCAGTTGCTCACCCAACTGGTGGACGTCGGCAATGCCGCGCCCCATCAGCCGCTTCACCGACAAGATGGTGTTGAATGGATCGGTGGCAGCCGCCTGGCGGGCAGCGAGGCCTACTTCAACGCGGTCTGCGTGGTAGCGCACCGCAGACGGCAGAATGACGTTGCCCTGCGCATCGGGCAGGGTTTCGGAGAGCCCGCTGCGCAAGGCGGCGACCAGTGAATTGGTGGTGCCCAAGTCGATCCCCACCGCCAGCCGACGCTGATGCGGTTGAGGGCTCAGGCCGGGTTCGGCGATCTGAAGTAGAGCCATGCTTGTCTGTTTTCAGGCGTGCGACCGAAGTGGCACGGGGTTAATCGTCGAGGCGCTCTTCCAGCTGGCGCACTTCCTGTGAAAGCTTGTCCAGGAACTGCATCCGGCGCATCAGGCGCTCGGCCTGTTCACGCTCGGCTGGCTGATCCCAGCAGGCGGCAAAATCGTCATCGAGGGTAGCTTGCGCTGCCTTCAGGCGCTGTTTGAAACGCCCCACGCCCGCCAGGTCGGCGCTGTCTTGCAGGTCTTCGAGCTCTTCGCGCCATTGCATCTGCTGCAGAAGAAACGCCGGATCGTGCACCGTCACTTCTTGCGGCACCTCATGACCGCCCACCGCGAGCAGGTAGCGGGCGCGGCGCGGCGCGTTCTTGAGGGTCTGGTAGGCTTCGTTCAACGCGGCGGACTTCTCCAGCGCCTGGCGCTGTTCGGCGGCGGAGGCGTCGGCGAAACGGTCCGGATGCACCACCCGGGCCAGTTCGCGATAGCGCGCCGCTAGCTGCTCGAGGTCCAGGCGAAACGCCGGCTTGAGGTCGAACAGGGCAAAGTGACAGGGAGTACCCACGGCGGACCTCAAACGTTGAAGCTTTCGCCGCAGCCACACTCACCGCGCACGTTGGGGTTGTTGAACTTGAAGCCTTCGTTCAACCCTTCCCGGACGAAGTCCAGTTCGGTGCCGTCAAGGTAAACCAGGCTCTTGGGATCGATGATCACCTTGACGCCATGGCTTTCGAACACCTGGTCTTCACCGGCGGTCTCGTCAACGAACTCGAGCACATACGCCAGCCCGGAACAGCCCGTGGTGCGGACGCCCAGGCGAATGCCTTCGCCCTTGCCGCGCCCTTGCAGGGAACGGCGAACGTGGTTGGCGGCGGCTTCTGTCATGCTGATGGCCATCGGAACTCCTAGCGTGCAAGCATACGATTCAAGCGATTAAAGCAGGCCTTTCTTCTGCTTGTAGTCGCGAACGGCAGCCTTGATGGCGTCTTCGGCGAGCACCGAGCAGTGGATCTTCACCGGCGGCAACGCCAGTTCTTCGGCCAGCTGGGTATTCTTGATGGTTTCCGCCTCGTCGAGGGTCTTGCCTTTCATCCACTCGGTGGCGAGTGAGCTGGAAGCGATGGCGGAACCGCAGCCGTAGGTCTTGAACTTGGCGTCTTCGATCACGCCCTGCTCGTTGACCTTGATCTGCAGGCGCATCACGTCGCCACAGGCGGGCGCGCCGACCATGCCGGTACCCACGTCCGGATCCTCGGCGTCCATCTTGCCGACGTTGCGTGGGTTCTCGTAGTGGTCGATGACCTTTTCGCTGTAAGCCATGTCAGGTACTCCTCATCTATTCATCGAAAGCCGCTCTCTGGCGGCTTTGGTCATCAGTGCGCGGCCCACTCGATCTTCGAGATGTCGACACCGTCTTTGTACATGTCCCACAGCGGCGACAAAGCGCGCAGCTTGGTTACCGCCTCGCAGACCTTGGCGGCGGCGTAGTCGACGTCCTCCTCGGTGGTGAAGCGGCCGAACGTGAAACGAATGGAGCTATGGGCGAGCTCGTCGTTACGGCCCAGGGCGCGCAGCACGTAGGACGGCTCCAGCGAGGCGGAAGTGCACGCGGAACCGGAGGATACGGCCAGGTCCTTGAGCGCCATGATCAGCGACTCGCCTTCGACGTAGTTGAAGCTCAGGTTCAAGTTGTGCGGCACGCGGGCAACCTGGCTGCCGTTGACGTACAGCTCCTCGAGGTGCTCGACCTGCTTGAAGAAGCGGTCGCTGAGGGCTTTGACGTGAGCGCGATCCTTGGCCATGTCTTCCTTGGCGATGCGGAAGGCTTCACCCATGCCGACGATCTGGTGCGTGGCCAGGGTGCCGGAACGCATGCCGCGCTCGTGCCCGCCGCCGTGCATCTGGGCTTCGAGGCGAACACGCGGCTTGCGGCTCACGTAGAGCGCGCCGATACCTTTGGGGCCGTAAGTCTTGTGGGCGGAGAACGACATCAGGTCCACCTTCAGCGCTGCCAGGTCGATTTCCACCTTGCCGGTGGACTGCGCTGCATCCACATGGAACAGCACGCCGCGGGAACGGGTCAGTTCGCCGATGGCAGCAATATCGTTGATGGTGCCGATCTCGTTGTTCACGTGCATGACGGACACCAGGATGGTGTCATCGCGCAGGGCCGCCTCGACCATCGCCGGGGTGATCAAGCCGTCCGCGCCTGGTTCCAGGTAGGTGACTTCGAAACCTTCGCGCTCGAGCTGGCGAGTGGTATCCAGGACCGCCTTGTGCTCGATCTTGGTGGTGATGATGTGCTTGCCCTTGCTGGCATAGAAGTGGGCAACGCCCTTGATCGCGAGGTTGTCCGATTCGGTGGCGCCGGAAGTCCAGACGATTTCGCGGGGGTCGGCGTTGACCAGGTCGGCCACTTGGCGGCGGGCGTTCTCGACCGCCTCCTCGGCTTTCCAACCGAACACGTGGGAACGCGACGCCGGGTTACCGAAGTTCGTCTCCATGGTCAGGCAGTCGATCATCTTCGTGGCAACGCGGGGGTCCACTGGGGTGGTCGCGGAATAGTCCAGGTAAATCGGCAATTTCATCGGGAATCTCCTAATCAGGCGCGCTCCGCTCTACGGCGGTCAGTCGACGGCAGATGTTTCAATCTTTTCGAGAACGGGCTTGTCCTGCTTCGCGGCCTGGCCGCAACGGCGCAGGTCTTGGCGCTGGGCGACTTCCTGCACTTCGCGGCGGGTGACCAGGTCCGCCAGGCTGATGCCACTGAGGAACTCGTGGATCTGCTGGCTGAGGTCGCACCACAGGTGGTGAGTCAGGCAGGTATCACCGGCATGGCAATCGCCCAGGCCCTGGCAACGGGTTGCGTCCACCGATTCATTCACCGCGTCGATGACCTGCGCGACCTGGATGCCATTCATATCCCGGGACAACTGATAGCCGCCACCAGGCCCACGCACGCTGGATACCAGGTTGCCGCGCCGCAGCTTGGCGAACAGTTGCTCGAGATACGAAAGGGAAATGCCCTGGCGCTCGGAAATATCGGCCAGCGACACCGGCCCGCGCTGCGCGTGTAACGCCAAATCAAGCATGGCGGTTACGGCATATCGGCCTTTGGTTGTCAGTCGCACGGTTTTGTTACCACGGTTTGCGAATAGGGACGCGATGGGGGCAATTATGCGATTCCCGAGTATTTAAGTCAACTATAAGACCTACTGTATTACTCGGGTTTAGGCAGGAAGCGGCGACGGATAATAGCACAGGCCTATGCGCCATGGGACCCGTCGCCGCTGGGCTTGTCATCGGCCATTCGCTACCGACGCCGCATGAGCATCAGGCCTGGTCGCGAGCGAGCTCGGCTGCCTTGAGCGGCATAAGGGCACGTTTATTGATCCTTGCGCTTGTGCGGCTCGCCCCGGGCGGTTTTGCGCGTTTCCGTGAGAATGCCCCGGAGGATACTCACCTCGGTACGCTCCAGCCGACAGCGGCTGTATAAACGGCGCAAGCGAGCCATCAGGTGCCGGGGCTTTTCCGGATCGAGGAAGCCGATATCCACCAGCGTGGCCTCCATATGCCCATAAAAGCCTTCCAGCTCCTCGGCGGTGGCCAGCTCCGCCGGCGCTTCGGCCGGCGCGGCCGACGTTACGTTCGCCAGGGCAAGGAACGCCAGGCGCACTTCGTAGGCCAGCACCTGTACCGCCGCGGCAAGGTTCAGCGAGCTGAACTCCGGCGCCGAAGGGATGTGCACATGGAAATGACAGCGTTGCAGCTCCTCGTTGGTAAGGCCCGCGTGCTCGCGGCCGAACACCAACGCAACCTCGCCACCGGCGCGCGCATCCTCCACGGCCTTGACGGCGCAAGCCCGCGGATCGAGCAACGGCCAAGGCAGGCTGCGGTCGCGGGCGCTGGTCCCCATCACCAGGCTGCAGCCGACCAGCGCCTCTTCGAGCGTGGGCACCACCTGGGCGTTGGCGAGAATGTCATCGGCCCCCGAAGCGCGAGCGCTGGCTTCATCAGAGGGAAAAACGTGCGGATCCACCAGTACCAGCCGCGACAACCCCATGTTTTTCATGGCACGTGCGGCCCCGCCGATATTGCCGGGATGGCTGGTGTTGACCAAAACGATGCGGATGTTCTGCAGCACCTTGGGCGCTCCCGTAAAAGGAAAGGGGGCGAATTCTACAGAAGCGACGAAAGCAACGCTATGAAGGCTCAAGGCCCACTTCTTAGTGCTGGCTTTTCTGGTAGAATGCCCGGCTCTTTTTAATGACCCAGGTGAAAGAATATCCATGCAGCCCATGCTGAATATCGCGCTGCGCGCCGCCCGCAGCGCCAGTGAACTGATCTTCCGCTCCATCGAGCGGCTGGATAGCATCAAGGTCGATGAAAAGGACGCCAAAGACTACGTCAGCGAAGTCGACCGCGCTGCCGAGCAAGCGATCATCACCGCATTACGCAAGGCCTACCCGAACCACGGGATCCTCGGCGAGGAAAGCGGCCTGCATGCCGGCAGCGGCGAAGGCGAGGATTACCTCTGGATCATCGACCCGCTCGACGGCACCACCAACTTCGTGCGCGGCGTTCCGCACTTTGCAGTCAGCATTGCCTGCAAATACCGTGGCCGCCTGGAACACGCCGTCGTGCTGGACCCCGTCCGCCAGGAAGAATTCACCGCCAGCCGTGGCCGTGGCGCCGCGCTGAACGGCCGCCGCCTGCGGGTCAGCGCACGCCGCAGCCTGGAAGGTGCCCTGCTGGGCACCGGCTTCCCGTTCCGCGACAACCAGATGGAGCACCTGGACAACTACCTGGGCATGTTCCGTGCGCTGGTTGGCGAAACCGCCGGCATCCGCCGCGCCGGCGCCGCCAGCCTGGACCTCGCCTATGTAGCCGCCGGCCGCTTCGATGCGTTCTGGGAATCGGGGCTGTCCGAGTGGGACATGGCCGCTGGCGCCCTGCTGATCCAGGAAGCTGGCGGGCTGGTGAGCGACTTCACCGGCGGCCATGAATTCCTCGAAAAAGGTCATGTGGTTGCGGGCAACACCAAATGCTTCAAGGCCGTGCTGACGGCCATCCAACCGCACCTGCCGGCTTCGATGAAGCGCTGATCGGTCCCTAGCTCAATAAAAAAGCACCCCGCGGGGTGCTTTTTTTTGTGCCGGTACCAAGCGCTATGGCGATTGAACAGGTGCCCTGTAGGACCAGGCGAAGCCTGGGAACCAGCCGTCGCTCATGTGCCGATACCTGACACTCGTGGGCTTTGCCGAATGACCGCCCCCTCCATTCACACAGGCTATTGCGCCGCTGGCGCCTGGGTCAGCACCAACTGCCCATCCTTGGTCACTGGAATCTGCGCGCCTGGGTTGTGGTCCATGCGTACCTGGCCCACTTGGCCATTGAGCTGGTACTTCACGTTGTAGCCCACCAGCTTGTCGCTGATATCGCTGACGGTGCTGCAACGGGTTTGAGTGGTGGTGTAGGTATCGCCGGCCTGCAGGTGCTCCTGAGCCTTGTTACCTGCATACCCACCGCCGACCGCACCAGCTACCGTGGCGAGCTGCTTGCCATGCCCACCGCCGACCTGGTGCCCCAGCAGCCCACCCGCCACTGCGCCGAGCACACTGCCGACGATCTGGTGCTGATCCTGCACCGGCCGCTGGCGGGTCACGGCTACGTCCTTACAGACCTCACGCGGGGTTTTGATCTGTTCATTGATCGGCTCCGCCGCCAACACTTGGGCGTACTCCGGAGCCTTGTTGCTTACGAGGCTGTAGGTAGCGACAGCACCCCCGGCAGTTACACCGACAGCACCCAACACTGCACCGACCAGCAACGATTTGTTCACGGGAACCTCCTGATAGCGAGGGGGATGATGGCCTCGCACTTTGCCTAGCCTTGGAGCAAAAAAACCGGCGGAAGTTCAACTTCCGCCGGTTTTCAAGGACTTAGCGCAGCTTACGCTGCCGGGCACTCAGGGGCGGTCGTCGACCGTATCCTTGGCAGCCGGCGGGATCAGGTCGTCGCTGGTGAGGTTCAGCCAGATCAACACCACGTTGGCGATGTAGATGGACGAGTAAGTACCCGCCAGTACACCGATGAACAACGCCAGCGAGAAGCCGAACAGGTTGTCGCCACCGAACAGCAGCAACGCGCCAATGGCTAACAAGGTCGACACCGACGTGGCGATGGTCCGCAGCAGCGTCTGGGTGGTGGACACGTTGATGTTTTCGATCAGCGAGGCCTTGCGCATGACCCGGAAGTTTTCACGAACCCGGTCGAACACCACGATGGTGTCGTTGAGCGAATAACCGATGATCGCCAGCACCGCCGCCAGCACCGTCAGGTCGAAGGTGACCTGGAAGAACGAGAGGATACCCAGGGTCACTACCACGTCGTGGATCAGCGACACGATGGCGCCCACCGCGAACTTCCATTGGAAGCGGAAGGCCAGGTAAAGCAGCACGCCGCCCAGCGCCAGCAGCATGCCGAGGCCGCCCTGGTCGCGAAGCTCTTCGCCCACCTGTGGGCCTACGAACTCCACGCGTTTGAGAGTCGCCGGGTTATCCCCGCTGACTTTGCGCAAGGCATTGGCGACCTCGGTGCCCAGCTTCGGATCTTCACCCGGCATGCGCACCAGCACATCAGTGGCGGCGCCGAAGCTCTGCACGATCGCTTCGTGGTAGCCGGCGTCGGCCAGTTCCTTACGCAGGCCGCCCAGTTCAACGGGCTTCTCGTAGGTCAGCTCGATGAGCGTACCGCCGGTGAAGTCCAAGCCAAAATTGAGCCCCTTGTAGAACCAGCTGAACAGCGCCAGCAGGGTCAGGAGCAAGGTGACGGCGAACGCAATATTGCGCACGCCCATGAAGTTGATGGTCTTTTTCATGGCAGTGGCCTCAAATCCACAGCTTCTTGACGTCACGGCCGCCGTAGATCAGGTTGATCATCGCGCGGGTCACCATGATGGCGGTGAACATCGAAGTAAAGATCCCGAGGGACATGGTCACGGCGAAGCCTTTCACCGGCCCGGTACCCATGGCGAAGAGAATCGCGCCCACCAGCAGGCTGGTCAGGTTGGCGTCGATAATCGCCGTGTAGGCACGGTTGAAGCCCTCGTGAATGGCCCGCTGCACACTCATGCCGGCAGCGATTTCCTCACGGATACGCGAGAAGATCAGCACGTTGGCGTCCACCGCCATGCCCATGGTCAACACGATACCGGCGATGCCCGGCAGGGTCAGGGTGGCTCCCAGCAGGGACATCAACGCCAACAGCATGACCATGTTGAAGGCCAGCGCCACGGTGGCGATCACGCCGAAGAAGCGGTAGATCGCGATGATGAACAGCGACACGAAGAGCATGCCCCACAAGGCAGCATGAATACCCTTGGTGATGTTGTCCGCGCCGAGGCTCGGGCCGATGGTACGTTCTTCGGCGAAGTACATCGGCGCCGCCAGGCCGCCGGCGCGCAGCAGCAGGGCCAGCTCGGAAGACTCGCCCTGGCCGTTCAGGCCGGTGATACGGAACTGGCTGCCCAGCGGCGACTGGATGGTCGCCAGGCTGATGATTTTCTTCTCTTCGGTGAAGGTGGGCACTGCCACTTCCTGCTCGACACCGTCCACGGTCTGCTTGACGTATTTGGTGGTCGGCTTCTGCTCGATGAAGATCACCGCCATGCCACGGCCCACATTGCTGCGGGTGGCGCGACTCATCAGGTCGCCGCCATGGCCATCAAGGCGAATGTTCACCTGCGGGCGGCCGTGCTCGTCGTAGCTCGCCTGGGCGTCGGTCACCTGGTCACCGGTGATGATCAGGCCACGCTCAACGGTCGCCGCCGGGCGGTTGCCTTCACGGAACTCGAACTGCTCGGTGGTGGCGCGGCTGTCATCCGGGCCCGCGGCCAGGCGGAACTCCAGGTTGGCGGTCTTGCCGAGAATGCGCTTGGCCTCGGCGGTGTCTTGCACGCCGGGCAGCTCGACCACGATGCGGTTGGCGCCCTGGCGCTGCACCAGCGGCTCGGCCACGCCCAGCTCGTTCACCCGGTTGCGAACGGTGGTGAGGTTCTGCTTGATGGCGTAGTCGCGGATCTCCGACACCTTGGCCTGGGTCAGCCCCAGGCGCAGCACCGCCAGCTCGTTGCGCTCGGTGGTGGCGAGGTCGAAGTCCTTGAAATTCTTGCGGATCAGGTCACGAGCCTGGTCGCGGGTAGCATCGTCGGAGAAGCCCAGCATGATGCCGCCATCCTGCTGGGGCAGGCTGCGGTAGCGTACTTTTTCCTTGCGCAGCAAGGTCTTCACTTCGCCTTCATAGACCTTCATGCGGGCATCGAGGGCTTTGTCCATGTCCACTTCCAGCAGGAAGTGCACACCGCCAGAGAGGTCCAGGCCGAGCTTCATTGGGCTGGCACCCAGATTGCGCAACCACTGCGGTGTGGTACGCGCCAGGTTCACCGCCACCACGTAGTCGTCGCCCATGGCCTTGCGGACCACATCCTTGGCGGGCAACTGGTCTTCCTGGCGAGTCAGGCGCAGCAGGCCGCCCTTGCCATTGCCGGTCAGGCTGGCGGCCTTGACGGCAATGCCGGCATCGCTCAACGCCTTGGTGGCCTTGTCCAGGTCGCCCTGGCCCACCTGCAGCGCGGTGCTGGCACCGGACAGCTGGATAGCCGGGTCATCTGGGTAGAGGTTGGGTGCGGAATAGATAAAGCCGACCGCGAGTACCGCCACGATCAGGATGTATTTCCACAGAGGGTATTTGTTCAGCATCACGCCGCCCGTTCAAACGCGGGGCACGTTGCGCACCCCGCCAAGGTAGAAGTCTTGGATCAGATCGCTTTAAGCGTGCCCTTGGGCAAGGTGGCGGCAATCGCACCTTTCTGGAATTTCAGCTCGACGGTGTCGGACACTTCCAGCACCACGAAGTCGTCGCTGACCTTGATGATCTTGCCGGCAATACCGCCGGTGGTGACCACTTCGTCGCCCTTCTGCAAGCCGCCGAGCAGGTTCTTCTGCTCTTTGGCGCGCTTGGCCTGCGGGCGCCAGATCATGAAGTAGAAGATCACCAGGAAGCCGACCAGGAAAATCCATTCGAAGCCGGTACCGGCCGGGCCGGCCGCAGGTGCGGCGGCGTCCGCGTAGGCGGCGGGGATCAGAAAGCTCATTCAGCGCTCCATTCGACGTGAATCGTCAATTATTAAAGTGGGTCCAGAGACGGCACGGGCAGCCCGCGCCGGGCATAGAAGGCGTCGACAAAGGCGGCCAATTTACCCTGTTGGATTGCCTCGCGCAAACCAGCCATCAGGCGCTGATAATGGCGCAAGTTATGGATGGTATTGAGCATCCCGCTCAGCATTTCGCCGCACTTGTCCAGGTGATGCAGATAGCCGCGGGAGAAGTTGGTGCAGGTGTAGCAATCGCAGGTTGGGTCCAGCGGCGAATCATCGTGGCGATGAATCGCGTTGCGGATCTTCAGCACGCCGGTGTCCACGAACAGATGGCCGTTGCGCGCATTGCGCGTTGGCATCACGCAGTCGAACATGTCGACGCCCCGGCGCACACCCTCAACGAGGTCTTCGGGTTTGCCAACGCCCATAAGGTAACGAGGTTTGTCCGCGGGCAGTTGGGAGGGCAGGTAGTTTAACACCTTGATCATTTCTTCTTTGGGCTCGCCCACCGAAAGGCCGCCGATGGCCAGCCCATCGAAGCCAATCTTTTCCAAGCCTTCCAAGGAGCGCATGCGCAGGTCCTGGTGCATGCCGCCCTGGACGATGCCGAACAGCGCCGCGGTGTTGTCAGCGTGGGCGTTCTTGGAACGCTGCGCCCAGCGCAGCGACAGCTCCATGGAAGTACGGGCCACGTCATGTGTGGCCGGGTACGGGGTGCATTCGTCGAAGATCATCACGATGTCCGAACCCAGGTCGCGTTGCACCTGCATGGATTCTTCCGGGCCCATGAACACCTTGGAACCGTCCACCGGCGAGGCGAAGGTCACGCCTTCTTCCTTGATCTTGCGCATGGCACCCAGGCTGAACACTTGGAAGCCGCCCGAATCCGTAAGGATCGGCCCCTTCCATTGCATGAAATCATGCAGGTCCCCGTGGGCCTTGATCACTTCGGTGCCCGGGCGCAGCCACAGGTGGAAGGTATTGCCCAGGATGATCTGCGCGCCAATGGCCTCGATATCCCGCGGCAGCATGCCCTTGACCGTGCCATAGGTGCCCACCGGCATGAACGCCGGGGTTTCCACCACGCCACGGGGGAAGGTCAGGCGGCCGCGGCGGGCCTTGCCGTCAGTGGCCAACAACTCGAATTGCATACGGCAGGTGCGACTCATGCTCGATCCTCGACGGCACTACCCTGAGGACCCTCGGGCGCCGGATTGCGGGTGATGAACATGGCATCACCATAACTGAAGAAGCGGTACTCCCCGGCGATGGCCGCGGCATAGGCGGCCATGGTCTGCGGGTAACCTGCGAACGCGGAAACCAGCATCAGCAGCGTGGATTCCGGCAAATGGAAATTGGTGACCAAGGCGTCGACCACATGGAACGGCCGGCCAGGGAACAAGAAAATGTCCGTGTCGCCGCTGAACGGCTTGAGCTCGCCATCGCGTGCAGCGCTTTCCAGGGAGCGCACGCTGGTGGTGCCCACGGCGATCACCCGCCCTCCCCTCGCCTTGCACGCCGCCACGGCTTCGACCACCTCGGCGCTCACCTCGAGCCACTCTTTATGCATCTGGTGATCTTCAAGCCGCTCGACCCGCACGGGCTGGAAGGTGCCGGCGCCCACATGCAGGGTCACGAAGGCCGTGCCCACGCCCTTGGCGCGAATCGCCTCCAGCAGCGGCTCATCGAAATGCAGCCCGGCCGTAGGCGCGGCCACGGCACCGGCGCGCTGCGCGTATACGGTTTGATAACGCTCGCGGTCGGAGCTTTCGTCTGGCCGGTCTATATAAGGAGGCAACGGCATATGCCCCACCCGCTCCAACAGCGGCAGCACCGGTTCGTCGAATTGCAGCTCGAACAAGGTGTCATGCCGCGCCACCATCTGCGCCTGGCCGCCACCGTCTATAAGCAAGGTGGTGCCCGGCTTGGGCGCTTTGCTGGCGCGCACATGGGCCAGTACCTGGTGCGAGCCGGTGACCCGTTCCACCAGTATCTCGACCTTGCCGCCGCTGGCCTTCTGGCCAAACAGCCGCGCGGGGATCACTCGAGTGTTGTTGAACACCATCAGGTCGCCGGGGCGCAGGTAGTCAAGCAGGTCCGCGAACTGTTTATGCGCCAGCTCGCCGCTGGGGCCATCGAGCACTAGCAAACGGCTGGCACGCCTTTCAGCCAAGGGGTGGCGGGCGATCAGGGCATCGGGAAGGTCAAAGGAGAAATCAGCGACACGCATCGTAGGCACAAGGGGATCAGCAGGGCCGGAAAGCTTAGCGGAAAACTGTATTTTTTACCATGAAACACGATTGACCAACGGTCGCGCCCTCTCTATACTTCGCGCCCATCAAGCCCTGATGGCGGAATTGGTAGACGCGGCGGATTCAAAATCCGTTTTCGAAAGGAGTGGGAGTTCGAGTCTCCCTCGGGGCACCATCTAGCTGTAGCGCGGTTCCGGTGACGGAACAGCGAAAAAGAAACCGGCCAAATGAGCCGGTTTTTTTGTGCCTGATCATCTGCGTCTAACCCTGTTTCCCGTAGTATTTCCCGCTTGTATCCCAATAAATACCAAGCTTTGGGGTACCAAGATGGAGCGAGCACACAATGCTCGCGAGCAGAAACTGGAATCAAAGGAATTAAATGGATTTTTCAAGGAGTGTCCCGAGCTGGGATGACGTCGAAAGGAACCTCGACCAAACATTCAACGCGCTGAATCAAAGCGTCCACAGCGGCTTTCAGAGCGCTCATGACGGCTGGAACGGTTTCACACGCCGCGCCAGCAATACCGCTACTCTTGCCTATGGCTATGCAGGCGGCAGTCGTATCGACGCTGTGCGCCTCGCGATGGCGAAATCCTACCCGATCATCCAGGCCAATCTGATGCGCAAGTGGGCGTCTATTGAGATTGAGCAAATCCTTCCGGTCCTCATGCAGGTGATCCGTGAAGTCGTGATGATCGTGGGCAGCAGCGTGGCGATTGGGGCATTGGCGGGTGGCGCCGCAGGTTCAATGGCCTTGGGTGCGGGTGCAGCTCCCGGTGCAATGCTCGGAGGCGGTATCGGCCTGCAAGTGGGTAACCTCATATTGATGGCGCTCGGCCTGGGCGCTATTAGCGAATATTTCTGCAAGGGGCTAATGCCTTGCCTTTCCACTTTGTATGACGGAATCACCAGCGCCTGGCACGCCGAAGAAGGTTTACAGCATCCAGACCTTGATCCAACTGGCGGCTCTGCAGCCCTAAAAGATGAACGCATCGGGCGCGCAGCGCGGCAGTTAGCACGCGGCCAAGAACAATTGGTGCTGCTCCTGCTGACGGCTATCGTTACTTACCTGACGCGGGGGCAGATCAAGGCTGGCGTGCTTAGCAGCATGGAGAGCATTGCAACGCGCAGCGCAAGCCTTCGCGCCGGGATGCCGAACAAGGAACTTGCTGCTTGGCTGGCGCGCAACGAGCAGAAGATGCTAGCTAATCCTGAGTTAAGCGTGAATGAGCCGGCGCCTTTGGCAAAGGTTGAGCCAGCCCCTCTGGCTCAGCAGAAGGGAAAAGAATCTCCCAAAGAGAAGCCGAGCACCTTTGAAGAGATGTATGCGAAGGCTGGTGCCACCAAGGCCGAAATCGACACCCTAGCCGATAACCTTGCCGCTCAGTATGGTGGGACAGTAGCCAAAGCCCCCATCAAATCGCGAATGCGAGCTTTGCAAAAAATCATGAATGATTATGGCGGCGACGCCACACGCATCAAGGATTTAGCGCGAAATACCATTGTCGTGCCTGCAGAAAAAATTAGCGCTGTCGCAGCAGAGCTTGCTCAGCGTGGCGCCGATGTGAAAAGCATCGATGGGAGCCTCCATCCGTTAGGCTACAGCGGGGTAAACTCTTCGATGATGACCAAGACGGGCCTTATCGGAGAAATCCAAGTGAACTCTCCTCAGATGATCTTTGCAAAAGAACCCGAGGCTCTCGCTAGAAATTTGCTTGGCAGTGAGACCTACGATGCAGTTGCAGCCAAGGCAGGTGTTCCGGGTGGTCTCGGACACCGCCTTTATGAAGATTGGCGAGTACTAGACCCCTCCGCTGCAAGTGCAAAAGCGATTGCCGAGGAGAGCAAGGCATACTACAACGCAGTAAGAGGTCTCAATGGGCATTAACAAAGGCGAGCGGTTCGAACTTGAAGATATCTTCGTGTCCTATCCTTACGAAGAGGTCATGTATCGCTGGGATCATCGCTCAAAAAAAGTTTTTGTGCGATTTTACGGTGCTTCCGAAAGTAGCCATACAGTACCGTACGATAATCGCCTATTCAATGAAGCGCTTTGCTTTGGCGATGAGATAACGCAAGAGGAATACTTAGCGGGACGCCCTCGTCGCTAAATTTTCAAATGACCAAGCGCTTCATTGGAGCTTAGCGGGGAATGTAGGGCGCGAGTTGCTCAGAGACGCTTTTAACGAGACCACCTTCATGAATGCAATTAACCTGCCCCACCTATACAACAAAGCCTGGTTGTTCGCCTCTCAGGCTCATATAAATCAAAAGATGAAAGGCTCAGAGCTTCCGTATGCGACCCACGTGGCAATGGTTGCCAATGAACTGATTTTCGCCAGCATTAATGAGCCCATAGGTATTCTCGACATCGCCTTGCCGGCTGCGCTATTGCATGACGTGCTCGAAGATACCCCCACGACGCAGGAGGAGCTTGCAGCCGTCTTTGGCGTTGAGGTCGCGTCAACAGTTGCATGCCTCAGCAAGAACCTCATTACGCCATTCTCCGAGGAAAAATATCTGCGCGGCATTGCAGAGCATTCTCAGGAGGCTGCCTGCATCAAATTATGTGACCGCATCACAAACCTTCAATCAGCGCCTGCTACGTGGGGGGATGAAAAGCGTGTGTCGTATCTGGCAGAGTCTCACCACATCTGCGATGTCCTTGGCGATGTGAACGGGTATTTAAAACAGCGTCTGACTGACTCAATGTCAAAATATAAGAACTTATATATCAATGCAGTATGAGACTGCTACTCACACGACAAATGCCCCATAAAGGTGACTGATCGACAAAATACCCACTTTCACTCTGTCGATGAGCTTGTGTATTTTGGGCGAGACTTTAGTTCATTACATATCAACCCTGATACAATCCCGCCAAGAATCGAAAAACACTCTTCCAAAGTGAAAAGCTCACTACTATAACAATCGAGCTTTAACATATGGAACGAAAAAATGACAGATAAGACAGCAGCAGACGCGGAACACATGATCAGTTCGCATCCTGCTATAGCTCAGCTCGGTTCCCCACTGGATGCAGTGACTAAGGACTGGGTACAGATGGCTGAAAAAAAACTAGCCCATGACTTACCCTGCTCCTATAAGTGGTTTTTAAAGAAATACGCTGGTGGGGAAATAGGGGGTGAAGAAATATATAGTATTTACGGTATGGATTTCGACAGTGTTGAAGGAGGTGACATCGTACATCAGCATCTAATTGGGCTGAAAAACAATCTGACCACGCCAAATAAATTAGTCATTAGTGAAACCGACTTAGGTGAAGTATTCTTCTTTAACTACGACACGTACAAAGATAAAGAATGCAAAATTTTCTTACGACTCCCTTCTGGAAAAAATGAATTATATGCGGCAAATTTTTACGAATTTCTGATCAAGCGTATCACTGCCTATGCATGACTGTATAAGACTTCATTGAAGGTTGCCCCGAGGCTGCCTAAAAATCGTTTAGCAGGATACCGCTCTGAATTTTTGGACCTTATGGCTTCCGGGAAGCTTTAAGTCATATTATCGACAGCCAAGCCTAGCGCCATCCTGCTTATAGGGAAAATGAGAAAAATATCTCACTACCGACAGAAATATCATCTAATGCTCCTAGGTACTATTTTTAAAGCGGAATAAATGAACTCACTAAAACTAAAGTCAACAGCCACCAAGCTTCGACATATATTAGATAAATACTCAGCATTCGAGCCTGTTGCCGTCGTCCTCAAAGCCCAGCTTCAGGACTTGTTAGATAACGCCGAGCGAGGCGGGATCTTGAGCGACGTGGAGATCAGAGACATACCGGGATATAAGGTGCTTACAGAAACCACACTGCAAGGGCACAGTGATTTATCGGAAGCTTATGCGGCGTTCTACATCGAGCTTACAGGCGGAGAATCGGAAGCTTTAAGAGTGTTCAAATTGAGACATAAAGGACATAGATAGCGTCCAAGCTGCGAGCCGTAAGAGATAAATAGCAAAGACGTCAGAAAAAGGAAACTATTGCGGTGATCATTATATGCAAAATTTTACTAACACAACAAACCCCATTCATATAGACTTGAGGCCTTTCCATCCCCCCAATGGATGCCATGAAATTTAAAGCGACGTTTATAAATCGTGAAAAAATGTTTTCTTTAGGCATCGAAGAAACTTCAAGCCGATTGTATGTTTCCTTTCCTGTAAGTAACAGGATGGTTGACTATGAAGAATACTATGAAATAGATCGTCTTAGATTTGAGCTTTTCCAAAAAGACGTTGAAGCTGCAGTGGCTTTTGTTATGAAATGCCGTCGACAGGAGCTTGACGAGCTATTGATTCAAAACCCGGGAACAAATCGAGGCACGACTATCTAATACACGCTCTACATTAAAGAATTCATTGAGTACGGATTTTACGAGAGCCTGCCGAGCGCTGAATGCGGATAGCTAAATAAGTAGTAAAACATACAGCAAGAGGTCTCGATGGGAATTAACGAAGGAAAGCGCTTATAACCCTAAGATAATTAATTGACATCCTCAATTACGCTAACAAGAACGCTCCATTACAATCGTCCGTTCCCCTTCCTCTATAACTTCCCGCACAACAGTAAAGCCAAGCCCCCGATAAAACATCTCGGCGGTCACCGAGCTGGGCACCTTCAGTCGCGTGATACCTCGCTCGATAGCCAACTGCTCGACCGCGGTCATCAATGCCGTTCCCACGCCTTTGCCCTGGTAGGCCGGCGCGACAAATACTGTTCTGATCACCGTACCGTCCAAGCTTGCCGTGCCGATGATCCCGTCTTCGCTCAATGCGACATACACGTCGCGCGTATTGATCAACGCCAAGACGGCTGACGGGGAAAAACTGAGCGCCACGCGCTGGAGAATTTCTGCTGAATAGTCCTTGGCATTGGTCGTTCGCAGCGCGGCGAGGATGACCTCGCTGATTGTCGGAGCATCGGAGTGTAGCGCGGGTCTAGTAGGCCAGGTCATAAGCGGTTTCGTCAGGGCGCAGTTGTGGTTAACACGTGACCATACAATCCTTTGAGCATCTCGCGGGCAGGCTTGGCCCTGGCGAAATCCTCCGCTGACCACTCATATTGATCACCTCAACTTGCTCAATATCAGGCTTCTCGGCCACAGTGGCTGGCCTCTCGTTGCGACATGGCGAGCGTTTTAAGCAAGTAAGGGTAAACCGCACGAAATGAATGTACCCACGATAAGTGATCGTGGACGCAAACGTTGCGCCACAGCCGTGCCCGAGGATATGCTCCGGTCGTCGCTGCAAATTCAGCGGCCGGGTTTGGCGACCCGAGCACAATAGGCGCATAGGCGCCCCATTGCGATTGCAGGCGCTTTTTTTATGCCCGCAGTCCAAGTTATGGCGGCTGTGCGCGGGAGACTTTCGGGTCTGCCGGGTTCCTATTGTCCCGGTTCGCCAACCTGCGTACAGCTGCCACCCTCATCGTTTGGCGACGATCCGTGGCAGTTCCTCAACAATAGGAGCTACGCCCATGCATACTTCCAACTACCCGAACCGCTTACTCACCGGCCACGCCACCTTCAGCCTAGCCAAACACCGCCTACACCTCTTCCAACTGTCCAAGGGCATCGACGCCAACTATGCGCTGAACAAAGCCTCCGAGCTGCTCGCAGAGGTCCGCGAACTGGTACTCGATGCCGCAATGGGAACCCCGCTAAGCGGTTCGAAAGCCTGGCTCACGCTCCACGCACTGGAAAGCTCGAAAGCCATCGTGGATTCGGTATGGTACGAACTTCGATTCCCAACCAATTCTCCTGGCCAACCCAAAGATTCTGGCGAAGGGCCTTAGCAGAGGTAAAGCTGACGACTCAAGAAAAAATGAGGATAACCGCCCGAAATCAAGATTTTCTTAGATCACTCAAGAAAAACTGCGCTTAAAGCGCTGGGATAAAGGATTTGTAGCATGGGCCCAGTGGGATACGCATGGTTGCAAGCGTCACTACGGCGCTCAACGTTTCCAGTGCGCCATGTGGAGCACGTCACGCAAGCACTGCTTAAAGAACAGGCACTGGAAAAGCAGGTCAGCGATAATCACCTGCCCGCCGTGTGAACCAGGTGCCGCCCCATGCCGTTACAAGACCCTACTGAAACGCTTGCCGCGGACGAGCGGGAATCGCTGCTCAGCAGGCCCAGCGCACGCAATGCACGACGGCGCAGCGCACCAAGCGCCGGCCCCATGCTATGGATCTGGTTACTCGTGCCGGTAGCTCTTCTTGCACTGAACTGGCCAACGCTTTTCTCCCAGTACCATCCGATCTCGCCAGGCGCAGCGGCCGATACGCCAGCGCCTGGCCCAGCGAACTCAGTTAAAAACACGGGAGTTGATCGGTTTCAACAACTAAGTCAGGCAGAGGCGCCCTCCTCCCCTAGGCCGCTGTCTGAGTGCATGGCAGCTGGCACCGTTATCGATGACGACGTCCTACGTTGCCGCTTCGGCGAGGTGCCTCGTCCCAAGCCAGGCGCGGCGCCTGCACAAGGGATGGTGTCCCCGGCTTACCTGGCTCAGTACAAAGCTGAGCGTGATGCCCGCCCAAGCGGGGCTACTGCTCGACCTACCTACCCTGAAATGCATGAGATAACGGGTTGGGATGGCAAAGGAAATTATCTGGCTCAGTGGCAGGTCAGCGACAACCAAGTCGAGTACAGCAGCGTGTGCCTAGAGTACGGCAGAGGCTCGATTGCGTATCGCGAATGCCGTAAAGGCGCCAAGCATTGGGTCAGAAACAAATGCCAGCAAGCGAATCACCAAGGCAGCGACAGCGACAATGCCGCACGGCAACGGTACTGCTCCGCTGCATCGGGTTTTAACCCGATGGGATGAGTGAGCACGCTCATTGCTCACCCCGAATTGGAAATGCTTAAGCCTTCATGGGCCCTGTCTCGGTTCGAAGCCAAGCATGGAGTACTGGCCGGAGTGGCAGAACGAGAACCCAGCGGATTTGCAACTGCACCTGCTTAAAGCTACCGACGGGCAGTAGTTCAGCACCGGGCGGCGGGGGCTTGCTGCATCACTCGGCGCTACTCTGTAGCGACAGCCCCCGTTTGCATCACTGCGCCATGCCTGTCGTAAAACCCAAAGAGTGCCGGAATCTTCCCAGACGCTGTCCGGTCCCACGGAGAGAAAACCCGTCGATTGGCGGTGAGTTTGCGCCCCCGTCTCAGGCCATCCCCCCATGCTCCACGTGCATGCCGTGTTCAAAACCTACCCCACCGCCCAAGGCCCTCTGGCCGTGCTACGCGGTGCCAACCTGCACATGCAGCAAGGCGAAAGCCTGGCGCTGATGGGCGAGTCCGGCAGTGGCAAAAGCACCCTGTTGCACCTGGTGGCAGGTCTTGAACGGGTGGACAGCGGCAGCATCGAGATCGCGGGCGAGCGGTTGGACCAGATGAACGAAGGGCAACTGGCCAACTGGCGGCGCACGCAGATCGGCCTGGTGTTTCAGCAGTTCAACCTGATCGGCAGCCTCAAGGTCGAGGACAACCTAGCGTTCCAAGCGCGGCTGGCGGGGCGCTTTGACCCCGAATGGCAAGCACAACTGGTGCTGCGGCTGGGGCTGGCCGAGTTGCTCAAACGCTACCCCGAGCAGCTCTCCGGCGGCCAGCAGCAGCGCGTGGCCATTGGGCGGGCGCTGGCGTCGCGCCCTGCCCTGCTGTTGGCCGATGAGCCCACCGGCAACCTCGATGAAGCCACCAGCGATGACGTGCTGCAATTGCTGTTAGAGCTACTGAACGACAGCCCCACCAGCCTGTTGATGGTGACCCATAGCCCGAGAGTGGCTGGGAGGTTATCGCGCCAGGCAGTGTTGCAGCGCGGGCAACTCGCCGCTGGCGAAGCGCGCTGACGTGCGGGTTTTCTACTGGGCGCTTCGGGCGCTGGTCAGCCACTGGCGCCGCCACCCCGTGCAGTTTTTCAGCGTGCTCACTGGGCTGTGGCTGGCAACGAGCTTGCTCACCGGCGTGCAAGCGCTCAACAGCCAGGCGCGGGACAGTTACGCCAAGGCCAGCCAGTTGATTGGCGGCGAACCTCAAGCCAGCTTGGCTCCGGCCAGCGGTGCCGCCTTCCCCCAAGCATTGTTCGTCAGCCTCCGTCGTGCCGGCTGGCCGGTGTCGCCTGTGCTGCGTGGGCGCATTACCCTACAAGACCAACCGGACCAGCGCCTACAACTGATGGGTATCGAACCGGTGTCCATGCCTAGCGGCACCGCGCTGGCTGGGGAGGCACTGGACACGGCGCAGGTTGTCGAGTTTTTTACCCCACCGGGCAGTACCTGGATTGCGCCGCAAACCCTGCAGGCGCTGGGCTTGCACGAGGGCGACCGACCGCTGAGCGAAACCGGCCAGGCACTGCCGCCGTTGCAGGCCAAGGCAGACATGGCGCCAGGGCTGCTGTTGGTGGACATCGGCTTCGCCCAACCGCTGCTGAACCTGCCGGATCAGCTTTCCCGCCTGTTGATCCCCAAGGGCTTCGCCAAGCACATGCCGCCGCTGCCCGCTGAGGTTGCCGGGCAACTGGTGCTCAAGCAAACCGGTGAAGACAACGACCTCGGCAAACTCACCGAAAGCTTCCACCTCAACCTCAGCGCCCTGGGCTTTCTCTCGTTCGTGGTCGGGCTGTTTATCGTGCATGCGGCCATTGGCCTGGCGCTGGAACAACGCCGTGGCCTGCTGCGCAACCTGCGCGCCTGCGGGGTGAGCGCCCGCGTGTTGATCATCGCGCTGATCGTGGAGCTGGGCGCGTTGGCGGTGCTGGGCGGGATCGCCGGCGTGGCCAGTGGCTATGGGCTAGCGAGTGCGCTACTGCCCAATGTGGCCGCGAGCCTGCGGGGCCTGTATGGCGCGGAAGTGGCCGGGCAACTGACCCTCAGCCCGCTGTGGTGGTTGAGTGGCGTGGGGGTGAGCCTGCTCGGGGCCTTGCTAGCCGGTGGCAACAGCTTGCTGCGCGCGGCCCGCTTGCCCCTGCTGGCGCTGGGTAATGCCCAGGCCTGGCATGAGGAACACGCGCGCTGGTTGCGCCGGCAAGGCTGGGTCGCCGGGCTGGCGCTGGCCATCGCGCTGGCGGCTGGGTTGTGGGGCAATAGCCTGGCCATGGGCTTTGTATTGATGGCGGGGCTGTTACTGGGTGCCGCGCTGGGGCTGCCAGTGCTGCTCAATGCGCTGCTCAACGGCTTACTCGGTAAAAGCCGCTCGGTGCTGGGCCAATGGTTTCTCGCCGATTGCCGCCAACAATTGCCCGCGCTGAGCCTAGCGCTGATGGCGCTGCTGCTGGCCATGGCGGCGAACATCGGCGCGGGCAGCATGACCTCGGGGTTTCGCCACACGTTCAGCAACTGGCTGGAGCAGCGCCTCACGGCCGAGCTGTACATCAACCCGGCCGATGCCGCCCAGGCGCTGCCGCTGCAACGCTGGTTGAGCCAACAAAGCCTGATTAGCGCGGTGTTGCCCAATTGGCAGGTGTCGGTCGAGCTGCAAGGCTGGCCCGCAGAGCTGTTCGGTATCATCGACCATCCCAACTACCGCCAGCACTGGCCGCTGCTGGAATCGGCCAGCGGGGATGCCTGGGCGCAACTGGCCAACGAACAAACCGTGATGCTCAGCGAACAACTGGCACGCCGGCTCAAGGTCAAGGTGGGTGACGAGGTGAAACTCCCGGCCCCTGAGGGGGAGTGGCCGTTGCGCGTGGTGGGGATTTACGCCGATTACGGCAACCCTAAGGGGCATCTGCTGGTCAACGCTGACCACCTGCTGGCCCACTGGCGGCAACTGGTGCCCAACCGCTTTAACCTGCGCATGCAGCACGACGCCGTACCGCAACTGCTGCGGTTGCTGCATGAGCGCTTTGCATTGGACGACAGCCATATCATCGACCAGGCCCAGCTCAAAGGCTGGTCGACGCAAGTGTTCGAACGCACCTTCGCCGCGACCGCCGCGCTTAACAGCCTGACGCTAGGGGTGGCCGGCGTGGCGTTGTTCATCAGCCTGCTGACCCAGAGCCAGAGCCGCCTCGGCCAGCTCGCGCCGCTGTGGGCACTGGGGGTCACGCGGCGCCAACTGATGCTGCTGAACCTGGCGCAAACCTGGCTGCTGGCCGTGCTGACCCTGGTGCTGGCGTTACCCCTGGGCCTGCTGCTGGCGTGGTGCCTGGATGCGGTGATCAACGTGCAAGCCTTTGGCTGGCGCCTGCCGTTGCACGTGTTCCCCCTCCAGTTGCTACAGCTGATGGCGCTGGCACTGCTGGCGACACTGCTGGCCTCGGCGTGGCCGCTGTATCGGCTGTTCCGCACCCAGCCCGCCGACCTGCTCAGGACTTTCGCCAATGAGGCTTAACTGGATAGCCTGCGTGGTGCTGCTGATCGCCGGGTGTGACCACACGCCCGAGCCAGGAAAAGGCTTCGCCGGCCTGGCCGACGACGCCGCGAGCTACGCGCAAGTAGCGCCAGGCAAGCGCTTTGAATTCCCCCAAGACCACGGCCCGCACGACGGCTACCGCATCGAGTGGTGGTACATCACCGCTAACTTGGTGAGCGACAAAGGCCAGCAATTCGGCGTGCAATGGACACTGTTCCGCAACGCCCTGCCGCGCTCGGCAAACGTGGTCAGCAGCAACCAAGGCTGGAGCAACCGCAACCTGTGGATGGGCCACGCCGCCGTCACCGCCGCTGACCGCCATTACGCCGCCGAGCGCTATGCCCGTGGCGGCATCGGCCAGGCGGGCGTCGCGCTCACCCCCTTTGCCGCGTGGATCGACGACTGGTTCCTGAGCAGCCAACCGGGCGTGGCCGACCCGCTTGCCGATATGCAGCTTCAGGCGAGCGACCCCCGCTTCAGCTACCGCCTGCACCTGACGTCAACTGGCCCACTGGTATTGCAGGGCAAGGAAGGCTTCAGCCAAAAATCCGAGGCAGGCCAGGCGTCGTATTACTACAGCCAGCCATTTTTCGACGCCACGGGCAGCATCACTGTCGATGGCAAAACCTACACAGTCACTGGCTCCGCTTGGCTGGACCGTGAGTGGAGCAGCCAGCCGCTAACCCCCAACCAGACCGGCTGGGACTGGTTCTCGCTGCACTTGGAGGGCGGCGCGCAAGTGATGCTCTACCGCATGCGGCAACGGCAGGGCGCGCCCTACCTCACCGGCACCTGGATCAATGCCGACGGCAGCACGCAAAGCTTGGCCAGCGAGGACATCATGCTGGCGCCCACGGCCACCACTTGGGTGGAGGGGCATGACATGCCGACCCGTTGGTCGCTGAACATCCCTGGCAAGGGCGTGAGCATTACTGCTACGGCATTGAACCCCAAGGCCTGGATGAACCTGCGCATCCCTTATTGGGAGGGGCCTGTCACCTTGGCGGGCACGCACCGGGGGGTTGGGTATCTGGAGATGACGGGGTACTGAAGTTGAGGGCCGCCTTGTTTCGCTCTCGCGGCCCTCACGCATCCACCCGCCGCCTCTTTTCAAGCCGGGGCATCCACAGCCAATTGGGGATGAGCGGGGAGCAGGTCTGATACATCGCAGAAGAGGTTGCGTCGCACCCAGTCATTGCGATCGCCGATCACATAGAGCCGACGCTTGGCCCGCGTAGCGGCGACGTTCAGCAGGTTGGGCTGGGATACCGCCCAATTGCGTGCACCGCCGTTCTCGCTGTTGCCGCCCAACACGAGGATGACCACTGCGGCCTCTTTCCCCTGCATGGTATGGATGGTGCCGTGCACGATCTTGCCACCTAAACGCACCCTGAGCTGGTTGCGAACGTCCTGGAAGGGCGTAATGACGGCGATGCTGTCTGGCGCCACGCCGTCGGCATCGAGCAAGGCCAGCAGCCGTTCAAGGGCCTGCCCCTCTTTGTCGACCCAGTTGCCGGAAGAGCGGCCGCTTGCATGTACCCAGCCGGTGGCCAGCCGCGCAGGCGTGTCCTTCGAAGGGTGCGCATCGATAGTGCCGTACACCATGGCGCCATCGTAAGCGATGCGGTTGGCCAGCTCGAACATTGGCTTGTCGCAGCGGCGGTGTACCACCAGTGGCAAGCCCACCCAGCATTTCTGGCCTTGAGGGCCGGCCATGCGCCCCCAAGGCGTGGCGAGGTCGGCAAGGGTCTGGGCGGATTGTCGGTTGGGAAGCCAGTGGGCATCGACTTGATAGCGCGTGCGCATGTGTTCGAGCACGGCATCGGAGACGGTGAAAATGGGCTCCAATTGCAGCGGGTCACCGACCAGCACCGCGCGGCGTGCCCGCCACAAGGCTCCGACCGCCGCTTGCGGAGTGGCCTGGCCAGCCTCATCCACGAGCAACCATCCGATCTCCCCGCACCCTAAACTGCCGAAGGAGCGCGCGAAGGAAGCGAAGGTGCTGCTAAGTACCGGAACCACCATAAATAGCGAAGCCCAGGCGGAACGCACCACGGCCTGGGACACCCCACGATAACGGCTGCCGGTCAGCAGGCTGGTAATGAAGGCTAGGTTATAGCCCAGGCGCGACGCCTCGATCTCGAAGAACGTGCGGTGCAGCTTGAGCGCTTCGATGAACACCTTCGCCCGGGCCTGGCGCCAGCCTTCGATAATCCAGGGTTCGGCCAGTTCGATGGCGCTGCCTCGGCCCAGTTGCCCCCCTTCAAGCCAAGCCAGCAGGTGCTCAGCCTGCCCCGCCTGGGCAGCACTGCGAGCCTTCTCGATCTGCAGGCCCAGGTGCCGCGCGGCTTCGTCGATCTGCTGTTCGTCCGCCGCTAATAGCCGATCAAGCTCCGCACGCTGGCCACTAAGCCGCTGTGCTTGGCGTTGGGCGCTGTCGAAAGCGCTTTTGGCCACGGCATGGGCGCCGTCGAGCAGGCGCTGCCTAGCAGCCCAGGCACGATAAGCGCCCCACAGGCTGGCGAGGTTGGCAAGCAAGCCAGGCTTGCTGATCAAATGGGCCTGCAGGGCCTGGAGCTCACGGTGCAACTGCTCGCGGGCAGGGATGAGCTGCTGAGCTTCCAGCGTCGCGTGCTGATCCTCCAGGCCGCGGCGCTGTGCCTGATGGGTTTCGCGCGCTTGCTCCATCTGCTTTAACCGCGCCTTGCCACCGACCACGGCCTGAACCCCCTCCAGTATGCCGCTGACTTGGGCGCGCACCGCCCGTTCGGCGTCCTTGGCACTCTGATACTGCTTCACGGCGGCACGCCATAAGCTGGCTTTGTCTGCAGGTGTGAGCAGCTTCATTTGTTGCGCCTGCTCGCTCAACCATTGGCGCATGCCCTTGGGCGCCGGCTGATTGCCCGCGCTGCCTGCTTCAAGGTTATCGCCCCCAGGCTCACCGCTTTCGAGGTCTTCGTCTCCAGCTGGGCCGTCGGAGTATTCCGGGGTGGCAACCACAGGCTCGTTTCTGGGCATGGTCGCGGTAGGCGGGCGCTGGCCGTAGAAAAAGCGATCGACAAACTGCGTACGCTTTGCCTTGCTGCCCAACGCGGCGGAAATCAGGCCCCAGGCCGGCTTGCCGCTGGTGGTTTCGCCCAGCTGGCTGAAGTATTCGGCTTCGGGTAACCAAGAGGGGTCTACCTTGTCTCGCTGAGGTAACTCAAGGGTCACGTTCTCGACGGCGCCGTTGTTGGACGAGGCCACCACCATCTCGAAGCCAAACAGGCGTGGGTCAAGCTGGTAGGCGCAACGTTCACGCCCGCCATCGCTGGCAGATTCGCGACCGTTCTGCACAAAAGCTTCCGACGCCTTGCTCAGCGACGCCAGCACATCGGCCCGTTGCGTCACCACGGCGGCGATCAGGTCGCGTAGCAGCGTAGTCTTGCCCGTCCCGGGCGGGCCATTGACGCCCATCACGCCGCTGTCATCGCCCAGGGTCTGGAGCAGGCTGTTAACCGCCAGTTGCTGGGAATGCACCAGGCCCAAGTGCCGCTCGGCCGGCCAGCAACCGGGGGCGTAGCGCGATGGCGAAAGGCGATCGATCACGGCGAGGTCTGCATCGGCTTGGTCCAGATGCAGCCGGTGGCTGGCATCGTGCTGGCTAAGATAACGGGCCAAAGGCACGCTGGTCTCGCCACGCTCCAAGGCCTCGGCCACGGCGGCGAGGTCACCGAGCAGGAAGCTGTTGAGGGGGTCGTCTTCCTGCTCTGGCTTGTTAGGGTTGATCGGTGCCGAACGGAAGCGGTGCAGGCGCGGGGCTTCAGCAAAGAACGCGTCGAGCCCCAGTTCCTTACGCACATAGCCTGTCATAAGCGCCAGGTCGGCGGCCTGTACCACGCTACCAAGCAGGCTATTGGCCTGTTCTCGTAGAAATTGCTGGGTTTCGTCGAAGCCGTGGGTCCAGTCCATGCCTTGAATGGCCTTGCCCACGAACCATGCCTCGCTGGACAACGCCAAGCTGTCGGCGACCATCATGCCGTCGTTGTTGAATTTCAATGCAAAAAGGGCCGACTGCCGGCGCTGCGGCTCCTTGTAGCCCTGGTCGGCGCCGTACAGGGCCTCCAGCTGACGAGACACATCAAGGTTTTCGTAAAGATGCGCATACAGCGTGTGGCTCCACACGCGCTTGTTGGGCAGGCGCTGTCTGCTCAACAGGTTGCCTGGCATCCACGGGAGGGTTTCGCCGGAGGTGGGTATGTCCTGGAAGTAAGGCTGGTAGTCGCTGTCGCGCTTCTTCAGCTTGGGTACAGCCTGGGGCTGCAGCAACTCGACGGCATGCCAGTAGCGCACAGTGTTTTGCGGGTTCATCGACGTCCTTGAAAGCGCTTGGGCTTGGGATCCTAAACCACAAGAATATCAGTGATGGCGCCCCGCTTCCTGGCGCGGCGCGCAAAAGCGACGGAGTCCCGCATCGTTCAGGTTTGGGCACTCGCTGAAGCGCTTGCGGCGGTAGCGCAAGCACAGGTCGTCACAGCGCCTTGGCCATGGCATCGGTGACGGCTCTCGGGTTTTCTTGCGTTATGGCCTTCTAGCCACTTTCGACCACCATCCGCATACCTTCCCGGTTTAAATAACAACGCCCCGTCAGCCAGACGTTCCGGCGGTTTCAACTCTCAAGGGGGCTTTGTTATTCAGCGCAACGGATATATATAAACACCGTGTTGGCGATGTCATGTGCCATGCGCAGGGCGGCGCCTTTATATCGACCTTTCCGATAAAAACTTTAGGGGTGGGGTGTAGTTTATTTTCCGCGCTACACAGGGTTGTTGAAAACAGCAAACCTTGCGCTTCCACGAATCAACTTTTTAACTTCGAAACTTACTCATCAGGGGTGGCCGGGACCTTATACAACGGGTATTCTGCGCGCCTTTTTTGAAAGGAAGTAGCAAATGAAAGCATGGATGGTACTGGCGGTAGCCCTTCTTCTCGGCGGTTGCGGCGCACGCACGCTGGATTACACCCCTTCGGCCATTGATCCGGCATTAGGCCGGGCGAGCATCGAACAAGTACTGCGTGGCCTGCCAGGCAAGCGTGGGCCGGATAAAGTATTCGTAACCCCCGACTATTTCGGTTATGCCCGGGGCCCGCTATACGCAGAGCCCGCCGCCAATGGCGAAACGCCAAAAGCTGCTGGCAAGAGTGTGCAGGTGCAGGTGTATTACAAGGATGTATCCAAGGTTGACCTGATCGAAAAAAACCGTGGCCGCACCATTGTCCTGGTGCGCAACGCCAAGGGCCGCAACCTGTATAAGGCCGTTGTCACTGACCTTGCCCTGGCCCATCGCTTCGCGGATGCGGTGATGCAGTTCAAGCGCTGATAGCCCCGGCCTTGGGCTGCCCATGCGCAGCTCGTGGCCGCCAGGTCATAATAGATATGACGGCCACAGCCAGCTCCGCCCTCGACGGCGGGCTTTTACCTGGCCAGCAGATCGGGCCGGCTAGACTTCAAGGCCGCCTGGCTCACTTTCCCCTGCAGCGAACAGGTCAACATGCCGTGACTGCCTGCCACATCCTCCGGGGCAGGTTCGACCATAAGGACGCGTTCGGAAGTATCCGCCACCAATTTGCCTGCCGTCGCGTCAGATGTTTCTAACTGCCAGGTGGCGTGTTGTTCCGACCATATCTCTGGCCGGGCGAGCACTTCGCCGGCTACGGGAAGATCAACACCAGTTGTTTTCAGCAGCGCTGCGATCTGGCCCGGCGTCTGTTGTGAATAGAAGCCCCAGTTGATGATGCGCGATCCCTTTATGTCCATGTCCTCGGCAAAAAAACCGGTAACGACCAGCCCGTTAACAGTTACAGGTTTATCGAACATCCAACGCTGGCCCATATCGCTCTTGGTGCCGGCTTTTAGCGTGATACGGCCATTTTCGACCACGCTGGAAATCAGTTTGTCGAACGGCGCCTGCGTAACTACTGGAAAGGATTGATCGGTACACCCAAGGAAATTGGACAAGGGCGTGGTAGCAGCCAGGGTATTGGCGGAACCAATGACCATGGCCAGTGACGACAACCAGACAGACAGTTTCATTGAAGCGTTATTCCTTTGATAGAGAAGTGCTAGAGCGACCAACAGGCCCATGCCGGTTGGCCAAGAAGTGTTGAACAAGTTCGGCAGTTGCTGCCCACCGGGCCTACCCGCCCTCTTTTTCCGCGCGCCGCGCCCTACACACTTCCTTTCATGTGCAGGTAAATCGAAGTTCCCGTCACCGCCACCGCAATCACGGCAAGCAGGCCTTCATTCGCCAACAGGTGCCAGGGCAATCGCCCTAGTTGCGCCTTCAGTAGCCGTGAAACCCGAACCCCGAACGAAACCTTCCCGCCCCTCAGTGCCAGGTGGGTGAAGTACAAGGTGCCAAGCATGACCAGCGCCGGGCTTGCGCAGCGCAGCCAGAGCGCTGGGCCAGACCATGCATACGCCACGAAGGCCGGCACGGCGCTCGGGAGAATGTGTCGAAGCAGCAGCAGCCCGGCGCCATCCCGATAAAGGCGGCGTGGTAGCAATGGACGGCTGAGCACCACATCCAGTTGCGCCGCTGTCACCGCGACCATGGCCCATACGTGGTACGCCTTCATGCCGATCCAGATCAGTACGATCACCATCAACGGCGCCATCACCAGAGCGCCTAAAGCGTCGTGCTTCTGCCCCCCAAGCATTGCCGAAGCGATCAGCACTAAAAAGAGCGCAAGCCAAAGGAACAGATACACCCCCCGATAGCTGGTGGCCGGCAGCCAGTCTCGCCAATTGCTCAAAGGCTCCGCGCCCACCAGCCTGGGCAGCTCCGGGTATTGGTATTCGATTGTTTGAGCAAGCTCGGCAAAGCGCTGCCAGTCATTGCTGATCAGGTTATCCGCGAGCTGGCGCCGCTTGCGATCCGCCATGGGTTTGAGCAATAGCGCGGCGCCCCAGCCGCGGGACCTGTCAGCCTCGAACGCGGCGAGCTCGGCGCGCACAGTGTCAGCCTGCGCCTGCGCCTCGCACCGTCGGATAAGGGCGTTCCAGCGCCAGTGCTCGCAGGGCAGATCGCCGCGGGTTTCGTCCCAGCCAATTGCCTGGCAAACGGCGTCGAAGAACGCGGGCGACCACTGCGGGGCGGATTCAAGCCAGCCCAATACATCCTGCTCGAATTGCTGCCGGCGCTCGAAGGGCAACAGCCAGTCGCTGGCTAGCCATACCCGCAGCGCGTCCAGCACCTGGCGGTCTTTGCCTTCGGCCAACCACTGCTGCATTTGCCAGAACGCCGGTTGCGGCGGGTCGATGGTGGCCAGGGCCTCATGGTGCTCCGGTGCGGCAAGTATCTCCACCGACGCGGGCGGCGCCTGTGAGGCAAGCCGCGAGGCAGGCGCCACGGCCTGCGCAGTGGCTACCACTACCGGAGCCGCTAACGGCGATTCATCCGGGGCCAGCAAGCTGACGAACAGTAGGGCATCACTTGCCCGCTCGCCCTCCTCGGCGCGCCAACGGGCTTCAACCAGCGAAGCGTCATACGCCTCGCGCAGGCGCTGGAAGCCTTCGGGATCTTCATCCGGGCGATGGCTTTTGAGCAGTCGCGCATAGGCGCGCTTGATGCTGCGCTCGTCCGCCTCAGGGGTGAGGCCCAGCACATGCCAATGGTTCATCACCGCTTAGCCCTCTTGCTCTAAGTGAGCAAGGCGCAGTGTGATATCGCCACGCGCTTCGCGTATGCGGTGTTCGTCCTGAGTGTCGAGCATTTGCTGGAAATGGTTCGCCAGCCCAGCGATGTACTGCCGACCGTCGCCGAGGCTTTCCTGGTACAGGCGATCCAGCCGGGCCAACAGCAGGGTATTGATCTGCTTGTCCCGCGGATGCACTTTCAGCGCTTCGAGGGCTGCCAGCCGCTTGGCGATTTCCTCCGGCGCTAACACGCCGGGGTTGTTTTCGATCACCACCTTGCGGGTTTCGCCGTTGATCGGCAGATGCACCTGGGCTTCGAGCAAGCCGTTGTTATCGTAGGTGAAGCGCACTTCCAGGGTGACTTCCCCAGCCTTGCGCGGCGGAACTGGAATTTCTAGCTCACCCAGAAAAATGTTGTTTTTCACCAGCCGGCTCTCGCCCTGGTAGATCCCCAGTTGGACTACTTTCTGGTTGTCGCTGAGCGTGGACACGGTGCGCGAACGGCTGACCGGTACCACGGTGTTACGCTCGATGATTGGCAGGTAATGGCCGCTCTGGTAGCCCGCGCCTTGCTGTACCGAAGTTTCGATCCCCAGCGTGTACGGGCACACATCGGTGAGCACTACTTCTTCTAACGATGCGTGGCGCGCCTGTAGGGCCGCCTGGATTGCCGCCCCCTGGGCAACCACTTCGTCGGGGTTGAGCTGCATTGCCGGAATTCGCCCGAACAGCGTAGCGACCAGCTTGCGCACCAGCGGCATGCGCGTGGTGCCGCCCACCAGCAATATCTCATCCAGGTCTGCGACCTTGATCCGGGCGTCCCGAAGCGCGCGGTCAATCGGCGCACGCAAGCGGTCCAGCAGGGGCCGGGTGATCTCCGCCAGATCGCCCTGGGTTAGCTCAAGGCTCCATTCGCGTTCTTGCTCGCGCAGGGTAAAGCGGGCGAGTTGCGCTTGCCCGAGGGCATGGCGAACCCGCTGCGCCTCGCGGCGCAAGCGCTGAGCGATGGCCGGGAGGGAGGTGTCTGGCAAGTCAGCGGCGCCCACTTTGGCAACGAAATGCTCGACGAGCCGGTCATCGAAATCTTCACCTCCCAGGAAGTTGTCCCCAGCGCTGGCACGGACCTCCATGACGCCTTCGAACAGCTCAAGGATGGATACGTCAAAGGTGCCACCGCCGAGGTCGAACACCAGAAAGGTCGCCTCCTCGCGCTGCTCCAGCCCATAGGCTAGGGCGGCAGCGGTGGGTTCGTTGATCAGCTTTGCAACGTTCAGCCCGGCCAGCTCGCCGGCGATGCGCGTGGCCTTGCGCTGGGCATCGCTGAAGTACGCCGGCACGCTAATCACCGCTTCATGAACAGGCTGGCCCAACGCGCGCTCGGCATCCGCCTTGAGGCTGCGCAGCAGCATTGCCGACAGTTCCTCAGCGCGGTAGGCGCGCGTGCCCAAGAACGTTTCGCGGGCACTGCCCATGTAACGCTTGAACAGCGAAGCGGCGAGCTGCGGATGGGTGTGTAGCCGTTCGCGGGCAATGTCTCCTACGACCAGCTCGCCTTGGTCGTCCAGGCCAACCACGCTAGGTGTGAGCAGGTTGCCCAAGGCATTGGGGAGTATCCGGGCGTGTTCGCCATCCCAGGCAGCTACAAGGCTGTTGGTGGTGCCCAGGTCGATACCGATGATCACAGTCACTTTTCCTTAAATGACGCGGCGGGGTGGAGGCGCCCTAGGCCGCAAGGCTAGTTATTACAGCCGTACCAGCAAGTGCCGTAAATAAAATGGCGCCCGAAATGTGGCGCATGTAGCATTTTGCCATTACTTCTCATTAGTGGCGTTCGGGCTGCCCTAAACGTTTGCAATGGATCCATGATTTATCGGCCGCTTCGCTCAGAGCTTTAACACGCACTTTGAGGGGCCTTAACCCAGGCCGACCGGGGCACCTTGAAACACTCGCCTTTACTCGACAGAATCGCGCCCCGACCGGCCAGCGCTATCGCGGGCCCGGTGAAAAGAGGCTGCAGTTGAACGAACACACCCTATCCCTGCGCCTGGAGCGCGTAGCGGCGCACGTGCCCCTTGACGCGCGCCTGGCCGATATCGGCTCGGACCATGCGTATCTGCCGGTAGCGCTGATGAACCGGGGCGCCATCGCGTCGGCAGTGGCCGGCGAAGTGGCCCTGACGCCCTTTCACTCGGCCGTACGTACCGTGCGCGAGAACGGCCTGGAACAGCGGATCAGCGTGCGCCTGGCCAATGGCTTGGAGGCTATCGAGCCGGGAGACGGAATCACCGCCCTCAGCTTGTGCGGCATGGGCGGCGAAACGATCCGGGACCTCCTCGACAGCGGTAAGGCGCGGCTCCATGGCGAAGAACGCCTGATCCTCCAACCTAACGGCGGTGAGCAACCGCTACGCCAATGGCTGATGGACAACACTTACCGAATCCTCTGTGAGGAGGTGCTGCGGGAAAACCGTTTCGACTACGAAATCATCGTGGCCGAGCGCACCGGGCCGGTGCTGTATACCGCCGCGCAGCTTTACTTCGGCCCGCTGCACATGCAGGCGCGTACACCCGCATTCCTCGCCAAATGGCGGCGCCTGTTGCCACTCAAGCAGCGCACCCTGGCTGATTTCGCCCAGGCGCGACAGCCCGTGCCTGAGGCCAAGGTGCAAGCACTCACCCAGCAGGTTCAGTGGATCACTCAGTTGCTGGGTTGACCTTGGCCTCAGAAGCAGCCCCATCGTTGTCGGTATCGCCGATACGTTTCGATATCCAGGCATGGCCGTGCGCCAGCACCCTGGCCGCCATCGCTGTGGGGAAATGAATGAACCCGTGCGGTGCCGCCGGCAGAACCTGTAGCTCAACTGGGGCGCAATGGCGCCATCGCTCAGCTAGCCCAAAGGTGTCATCGCGAAGCGGATCCAGCTCCCCGGCAACCATCAGCACGGGCGGGAAGCCGGTGAAGTCTCCATACAGCGGCGATAGCGGCGGCTGCTGGCGTTCGTGCTCACCGGAACCCGGGGTGAGCAGGCGAAACGCGTCGACCATGCCCGGCCCATCCAGCACCAGGGTTTCCGGGCCGGCCGCGCGAACGCTGGCGGTGCCGGTAAGGTCATAGACGCCGTAGTACAGCACCGCACCGCTTATACGTTGCAGCAAGGTGGGCCACGCCTTGAGGCGTAACAGGGTTGCCGCGGCAAGATGCCCGCCGGCCGATTCGCCTACGACGATCACCGGCAGTTCGGCAAACTCTCTGTTGCCGGGATTCAACAGCCAGCGGGCGGCAGACAAGCAATCGTCCATCAGACCTTCGATTGGCGTGCCCACGGCAAGCCGATAATCCACCGACACCACTGCAACGCTGCATTGCTCGACCATCGCGATGTTAAGCGCATCGTTCATCTGCGCATTGCCAACAACCCAGCCGCCGCCGTGGATGTCCAACACCACGCCCTTGGCTTGCCCTTTGGGCCTAATGATTCGCACCGGCACCGGCACCCGCACACCTCCCGCCCCCACCACACTGGTTTCAGCCCGGAGCCCGTGCTTTACCAGTGTGGCCGAACCACCGACCTGGCCAAGGCGCAACAGTGCCTGGATCAAACGAGGCGTAATACGGTTGCGAATCCGGAAACGTGGCAACCGGGCAAGCCATGTGTTGAACCGCCTCGCTTGGGCCAGTTCATGCTCGGTAAAAGGCAAAGGCGGCCGATGAATCGTATGAGGAGTTGCCATGACTGTGCGCTCGAAGTGTTGCGGGAAGAGGGTGAGGAGATGACTCTACAAGCCTCGTTTTCAAGCGTATGCACAAACTCCCCTTCTTTGCACTGAAGTGGTTCGCCTCAGTGCCGTCGCGCCCGAGGCATGACCTTTAGCAGCCCCAGGCTAGGCCAATACGAAACACACACTCCGCCTGCTGGCTTGATCATCTCGCATTTCCATGCGCACCTAGCTAACATTTGGAAATAGTTATCGTTTACGGCAGAATAAAAGGATCTTTTCATACTCCTAGGAATCGCGACCTTGACCCCTCGCCTCCCTGCCACATTGCTGCTGGTTGGTGCGTGCAGCGCCGTACCGCTGGTTCATGCCGACGATGTTGTGACCCTGCCGACTACCCAGGTCCAGGACACCGTCGGCCAGGACGACACCCAGACCCAGGGCTATCGAGGCAGGGCGTCTTCCAGCACGACCAAGCTGGGGCTGACTAACCAGCAAACGCCGCAAGCGATCACCGTGATCACCCGTAAACAGATGGATGATTTCAAGATCAACGGCATCAAGGATGCGCTGCGTTCCGCGCCCTCGGTGACCGTAGAGCAGTCCGAAACGGACCGTACCGAATTCACCTCCCGCGGCTTCGATATCGGCACCTTCGAATACGACGGCATGGGCATGCCGTTCGCGCAGACGACCCTGATCGGCGACCAGGACATGGCGGAATACGAGCAGATCGACGTGCTCCACGGCGCCAATGGCTTGATGAGCGGTGCGGGTAACCCGTCGGCCACGGTCAACTTCGTGCGCAAGCGCCCCACCGACACCTTCCAGGCGCAAGTAGGCACCAGCGTGGGCTCCTGGGATAACCGCCGGGTGGATGTGGACGTATCCGGCCCGCTGACCCCGAGCGGTAACGTACGCGGGCGCTTTATCTATGCGCACGACAAAGGCAATTCCTGGCTGGACCGCTACAGCCATGAAAAGAACGTTGCCGCCGGTTTGCTGGCCTTTGACCTGTCCGATGCCGACACCCTTACGGTCGGCTTTTCCCAGCACAACAGCGACTCCAACGGCAGTACCTGGGGCAACTTGCCGTTGGTGGATAGCGCCGGCAATCCCATCCACTACAGCAGCCGCAGCTCCAGCGTTGGCCAGCCGTGGACATATTGGAACATGCACACCCAGCGGGCCTTCGCCGAACTCAAACATGACTTCGCCAATGGCTGGAACGCGACTGTCACGGCTACCGGGATTACCGAGTACCAGGACACCAATATGTTCTATGTCTCGACGGTAACGGACGACGTCGCCAACGTGTACGTCGGCGACACCAGCAGCAAAGCACACCAGCTGGTTGGAGAAGCGAAGGTGTCGGGGCCCTTCAGCCTGTTCGGCCGCGAACATGAGCTGACTTTTGGTGCCAACTACGGCCAAACTCATCAAAAGGCCAATGAGTACGATGTGGCCGAGAACGCCAACTACGACACTTCCTTTGCAGGATTACTGGCCGGCACAGCGGTAAGACCGGCGCTCACTTGGACCGCCGACAAGAATACGCAAAACTTCGAGGACTCCCAGAAGAGTATCTTCGCCGGTGCCCGCTTCAGCCTGGCGGACGACCTGCACTGGATCGCCGGCGCGCGCATGCTCAGCGCCGACGGCTCAGGCACCAGCTATGGTTCCGACCACTACACGCGCGAGCACGGCAAGGTCACGCCTTACACTGGCCTGGTGTACGACCTGACCAAGCAATGGAGCGTCTACACCAGCTGGACGAAGATCTATAACCCGCAGTACGTGCTCGGCACCAACAACGCGTTGCTGCCACCTTTGGAAGGCAAGAACATCGAAGCCGGTGTGAAGGGCAGGCTGATGGATAACCGCCTTGACCTGACGGCAGCCGTGTTCAAGACCGAGCAGCAGAACGTCCCCCTCTACATGGGCATGGCAGGTACGCAGTATGTTTACGACGGTGTGGACTACAAAAGCCACGGCGTAGAACTGGAAGCCTCCGGCGAGGCATTGCCGGGGCTGGACGTGTTGGCGGGCTACACCTATGTGCGCATCGACGATGAAGACGGCGACAAGGCCCGCAAATACGTGCCGACCCATAGTTTCCATGGCCTGGCCACCTACCGGTTGCCGAATCTGCCGCAGGCCAAGGTCGGCGCCCGCGTAAGTTGGCAGAGCGCGATACAGAACGACTCGCTCAGCTATGTACGGCAAAACAGCTATGCATTGTTGGACCTGCTGACCAGCTACGACATCGACGATCACTGGAGCACGTCGCTCAACCTGAACAACGTGACGGACCGTAAATACCTATTGTCCTTGTATAGCCAGACCGCCACTAACTACGGTGCCCCCCGCAACCTCACTGCCTCGGTAACCTGGAAATATTGAGCGGCCTCAAGGCCCGGTAGCGCCGGGCCTGCTGCTGAGTAGGCGCCAGCCGCACGCAAGGGCATGGCGCCTGCACCGTTATGAGCTGCCTTAAGCGGCCACGCTTTCCCTTTTCCCGCCAAATCCCTACCCTTGGCCGGTCTTTCAGACCCAATACCCGCCTGGAACAGGGAACGCCCAATGGCAGTAAGTATTCTGGTGATCGGCGCCTATGGAAATTTTGGCCGAATCATTAGCCGGCATTTGAATGAAATGCCCGGAGTCGAGCTGGTGATCGCCGGCCGCGACGAGCAAAAACTCACGCGTCGGTTCACCGAACTCACCGCACCCCCGGGGGCACTCCGCGATCGTTGGTGCGGCGACGCCCTGGCACCAGGGTTCGCCGATGCACTGAAGCGCCTCGATGTCCAGTGGGTCATCCACACCGGCGGGCCGTTCCAGAGCCAGCCCTATGTGGTGGCCGAGGCCTGTATCGCCGCTGGCGTGAATTATTGCGACCTGTCCGACTGCCGCGCTTTCGTCAACAACATAGGCCGCCTCGACGAGCAGGCCCGGCAAGCCGGCGTGACGCTGCTCAGCGGTTGCAGCTCGGTACCAGGCTTATCCTCGGCGATCATCGATGAGCATCGTCATCGCTTCCAACGCATCGACTCGATCGAGCACGGCATTTCCTCATCGGCCAAAATGCCGGGGCTTTCCACGGTAGAGGGCGTGCTGGCCTATGCCGGGAAGCCGATCAGCCAATTACGCAACAGCCACCGCCACGAGGTCACCGGCTGGCTCGGCCTGACGTTGCGGCGCCTTCCAGGTCTGGGCTGGCGATTGCTGGCCAACGTGGACGTGCCAGACATGGACATCTTCGCCACCCGTTACGGTGCGCGCACCTTGGCTTTCAAGGCGGGTTCCGGGCTGAAGTTCGGCGGGCTTGCCAACGCCCTGCTGGCGCAGGCGGTGAAGCGTGGCCTGGTGTGCAAGCCCCTGCCCTGGGCGCGTCGCCTGCACCGCTGGGGCAGCCACTTCGAACGGTGGGGCGATGGCAAAAGCGCGATGTATATCGATGTGCGAGGCATTGGTGAGTCCGGCCAATCGTTGTCTCTATATGCGCAGGTGACCGCTTATGCAGACAAAGGGCCCGAGATCCCGAGCTGCGCCGCGGTTGCGCTGATGGCCAGAGTCGCCAGCGGCTACAAGCCAGCGCCGGGTGCACGCCCGTGCGTGGGGGAACTGAGCGTCGCTCAATACATGGCGGCCATTGGTGAGCCGCAAAGGGTTCGCTACAGCGTGCGCTTCCATGAGGGGCAGGCTTGAATGAGCTATCTGTTCGTTAAATACCTGCACATTCTCGCTGCCATCTTCCTGTTTGGCTTCGGCATGGGCTCTTATCTGTACCTGATTGCTGCCAAGCGCAGCGGCGACCCTCGGGTGATCGCCCAAGTCGCGGGGATGGTGGTGCGTTTCGACAACTGGATTACCACACCAGCAGGTGTGCTTCAGCTAGCTACGGGCTATGCGATGGCCAGAATGGCCGGCCTTGATCTGACCCGCGGATGGCTGTTGAGCGGTGTATTGATCTTCTTCGGAGTCGGGGCGCTATGGCTTCCTGTATTGATCTTGCAAAAACGCATGCAAGCAGTCGCCGCCCAGGCCGACGCGTGCGGTGCAGCCCTGGGGAACGAATTCCTGAGGCTGTATCGCCCTTGGTTTTACCTGGGGGTGGCGGGCTTCGTCGGGATGTTTTGGGTGGTAGCGGTGATGGCGATGAAAAGCCTGCCCTGGCCGGGGTAAGCGCCTTCGCAGCAGGCAATAGAGCGCTCTCCTTCGGCACTCGCGCACGCAAGGCATTTGCACCTACAGGCCCGTGCTTTCAGCCCAGCCGATAATTCAGCGTGTAGTAATGTTTCCCGCCTTCACACCGGATGAGCAGTTCCCCCTCAATGCCCACCAGCAACCCGCTGCCAGACCCAGGCGTAATGCTGATGCTCAACGCCTGCTGCCCGGCATGCATCTGACCGAAGTGGCGCAGGGTGAACCCCCCTTCACGGCCGTCGAGCGTGCCAATGAAGGACTCCAGCGCAATATAGGTGGCCTCGCCTGTTTGCATGTCGCCGCTGGTTAGCATTTCGCCTGACGCGCGGCCGCTCAGGGCGCCGTGATAGTTTTTTTCGAGTGTTCGCCGGCCTAGCGGCGATGCGGCGCTCGGCACATTAACCGCGATGGGCGGTTCAATCCTCACCTCGAATTCGCCGGTGGCGGTGAAGGGGCCTGCGGTTGAAGGTTCAGCACTCATGGTGGCTCCAATACGGTAACGGGATCGCTCCGCCACTGTAGTCAATGTGCCGGAGACTGCTCGGAACAATCCACTGTGGGCGACTATTGACGGTCAGCGAAGCGCCCCTGGCGGTGAGGCCGGGCTTGCCGAGGCACTGCTATGGCCCGGTGGCTGATGTTTACGCCCTCCCTTGAACTGCTTAGAACACCACGCGCGCCACTAGCCCGCTGGGCTTGCGGTTCGCCAGGCTCAAGGTGCCGTTATGCGCCAACACGATGTCATGCACGATCGACAGGCCCAGGCCAACGCTGCCTGGGCGGCCGCTGCGGGAGGGGTCTAGGCGGAAGAACGGCTCGAGCACGTCTGCCAGCCGCTCCGGGGGAATGCCAGGGCCGTTGTCGGCCACTTCGATGGTGATGACCTCGCCGACCACCGACGCGCTCACCTCCACCACGGTGCCAAAGCCCAAGGCATTGTCGATCAGGTTGCTCATCACTCGCTGAATGGCCTCGGGGCGGCACAGGAAAGGGATTTTGCCTGGGCCCTGGTAGGCAATCCGCGCGCCGGTGTCTTCGTAGTCATCGCACAGGGTCGAGAGCAACGCCCCTAGATCGAGCCACTCCTTTTTTTCGGTTTGCGAGCTGCTGCTCAGGAACGCCAGGGCCGACGTCACCATGCTCTGCAACAGGCCGATGTCGTGCACCAGTTTTTCCCGGGAGATGTCCTTGCGGTCGGTTTCGAGTTGCAAGCGCATGCGCGTAAGGGGCGTGCGCAGGTCGTGGCTGACCGCCGCGAGCATCCGCGTGCGGCTCTGGATAGAGGCCGTAATGCGCTCCTGCATGAGGTTGAAAGCATGCGCGGCGCGGCGGATCTCCAGCGGCCCCTCCTCCCGGATGGGCGCGACGATGATGTCCCGGCCGAACGCCTCAGCCTGGTCAGACAGCCGCCGCAGCGGCCGCACCACACGCAGGGCGGCCCAGGCAGAAAGCGCGGCAACGCCGATGCAGAGAAATAACAGCGCGCCGAAAAAAGGAAACGAAAGCCGCGGCGGCTCACGCCCGACGCGGGCAGTCCTGACCTCCAGCACGCTGTCGCCCAACGGCACCAGCAGCTGAATATCCGGCACCGCGCCCGTGCCAGCGCAGGAACGGGCCACCACCTCAGTGTCATCGGCGAGTTCGGCGCGCACGGTGGCCTGTAAATCGCGGGCGTCGAAATCGATGTTGTCGCAGGGCTTGGCCGCGGGTACCAGCCTCATCGCCAACCCCAGCGGTTGTGCCGCGATCAACAGCCGTTCGCGCTCGGCCGGCGGCGTTCCGCGCAGCATCTGTACCAGGCTGGCCACACGGTAAGTGGTCTGCCAGGGCCATGGCGGGCTAGGCGGGCCGCCTGGGTAGAACAGCAGGGCAATGAACACGAGGAAGGTCAACACCGAGGAGCCAGCCACGATCGCCAGGATCTGCCCGCGGATGGTACCGAAGTGGCGCAGCATCAGGCTGCCACCGCGCGCGGCAGGGCGCGGTCGAAAGGGCCAGGGGTCTGGGTCAATAGGTTCTACCGTAGGCAAGGAAGCGATACATGCCGGAAGATTCTCCAACAAATCCTTGGGATGAGCACACTTATAGGGTGTCAATCCAGACATATTGGCTGGGCGCCACCGATCCAGAACGGTGGCGCCCCACGTGTGCATCTACCTGGAAGCGTAGGCGCTGACGCCAGTTTTCGCACAAAAGCCCTGCCCCGCGCCGGCTTATTGCACTAAGTAGTCCACCTGATGCCGGGCGATGCGGGAGTTACCCAGTTCTTGTTTCACCCTCAAGTGTTCGGGGTGCGTGGCATAGGCTGCCAAGGCTTCAGCCGAGGCGAACTCGGTGTAAAGCACCACGTCGCAGGCATAGTCGATCTGGCTGATGTCCACACCTACTTCGATCTTCAACAGCCCCGGAATCAACCCGGCCAGCCCTTCGAAGCGTTCCTTGAGGAACAGGCAGGCCTCGCGGTTGCGCTCTGCCGTTTCCCCGGCCAGGTTCCACATCACGATATGCTTGATCATTACGCTCTCCGCCGTGTCATCCGTGCCTGTCATCTCAACCTTTGCTCTTCTGGTAAACGTCCACGAAGACCGCTGCGAGCAACACGGCGCCCTTGATCATCTGCTGGTAATCGATGCCGATGCCCATGATCGACATGCCGTTGTTCAGCACACCCATGATGAAGGCACCGATCACCACCCCCACCACCTTGCCCACGCCGCCAGACGCCGAGGCGCCGCCGATGAACACCGCAGCGATCACGTCCAGCTCGAAGCCGGTGCCGCCGCGCGGCGTGGCGCTGTTAAGCCGGGCAACGAAGATCAACCCGGCCACGGCGGCCAGCACGCCCATGTTGACGAACGCGAAGAAGGTCACCCGCGCAGTGTTGATGCCAGACAACCTCGCCGCCTTGAGGTTGCCACCCACTGCGTAGACCCAGCGGCCAAGCACGGTGCGGTTCATCACGAAGGTATACACCCCGATCAGCACGCTCATGATCACCAGCACCGTGGGGATGCCGCGGTAGGTCGAAAGCAGGTAGCAGAAGTAGACGATCAGCGCCGCCACCACGCCGTTCTTGAGCACGAATAAGCCGATCGGCGCGACCGTGCCGCCACTGCTGAGGGTACGGGCGCGGCTGCGGTACTCCACTGCCCAGAACGCCAAGGCCACCGCGACACCCAGCAGCAGCGAGGTGATGCGCAGGCTTTCGTTGGCGAAGAAGTCTGGAATGAACCCCGAGCTGATCGCCGAGAAGGCCGGCGGGAATGGCCCGATGGATTGCCCCTGGGAGATGGCGATAGTCGCGCCGCGAAAGATCAGCATCCCGGCCAGGGTCACGATGAACGACGGCATGCCCCACACCGCCACCCAATACCCCTGGGCTGCGCCAATCAGCGCCCCGGCGCAGAGGCATATCAAGGTAACGCTGTAGAAATCCATCCGGTACTGGACCATCAGTACCGCAGCGATGGACCCGACTACGCCCACTACCGAACCGACCGACAGGTCGATGTGGCCGCACACGATGACCATCAACATGCCAAGAGCCATGACCACGATGTAGCTGTTTTGCAGCAGCAGGTTGGTCAGGTTCAGCGGTTGCATCAGGGCCCCGCCCGTGGCCACCTGGAAGAACACCATGATGACCAGCAGCGACCCGAGCAAGCCGTACTCCCGGGCGCCGCGCTTGAAAGAGGTGAATGCAGTAGGTTTGGTTGCCAGGGGCATGCTGATGTCGCTCACGGGGCCACCTCGTTTTTCATGATTGCGTGCATGATTTTTTCCTGAGAGGCCTCGGCGATTGGAAACTCGCCCACGAAGCGCCCTTCGTTCATCACATAAATGCGGTCGCAGGTCCCGAGCAGCTCAGGCATTTCCGAGGAAATCATCACCACGCCACGGCCCTCGCTGACGACCTGGTTGACCACGCCATAGATCTCGTACTTGGCCCCCACATCGATACCGCGCGTGGGCTCGTCGAGGATCAACACCTTGGGGTCGGAAAACAGCCATTTGCCCAGCACCACCTTCTGCTGGTTGCCGCCGGACAGTTTTTCCACCGCCTGGGTCACGTCTGGGCTGCGGATGCGGAGCTGCGACCGGTAGCCCACGGCCACCGCGGTTTCGGTGACCTCATTCATCACCCAGCGCCTGGAAACCGCCGCCAGGTTGGCTAGGGTGGTGTTGCGGGTGATGCTTTCGCCTAGCACCAGGCCCGCGCCCTTGCGGTCCTCGGTGGCATAGGCAAGGCCTTGGTCGATGGCCTTGCGCACGGTGCCGAGGTCGACTTCACGCCCTTCGATCCGCGCCGTACCGCGCACGTTGACCCCGTAGGAGCGGCCAAAGACGCTCATGGCGAACTCGGTGCGGCCAGCGCCCATCAAGCCGGCGATGCCTACCACCTCGCCACGGCGCACATGGAAATTGATGTCGCGAATGCGGTCCCGGCCGGGCCGTTCCGGATCGCCCACCGACCATCCCTGGACCTCGAACAGGGTTTCGCCGATGTCCGGTACCCGGGTGGGATAGCGGTCCGACAGCTCGCGGCCGACCATGGAGCGCACCACCCGGCCTTCATCGATGCCTTCGGCGCGGCAGTCGATGACATCCACGGTGCTGCCGTCGCGGATTACCGTGATCTCGTCAGCCACCCGGCCAATCTCGTTGAGCTTGTGGGAAATGATGATGGAGGTGATGCCGCGGCTCTTGAGCTCGAGCATCAGCAACAGCAGCGTGTCGCTGTCTTTCTCGTTAAGGCTCGCGGTCGGCTCGTCGAGGATGAGCAAGCGCACATCCTTGGCCAGCGCCTTGGCGATCTCGACCATCTGCTGCTGCCCCACGCCCAGGTTGCCCACCAGCGTCTGTGGGCGAGCGTTCAGGCCAACTCGGGCCAGCAGCTCGCGGGCACGCAAGTGCGCGGCGTCCCAGTCGATCACCCCCCGGCGGGCGATCTCGTTGCCCAGAAAGAGGTTCTCGGTGATCGACAGCTGCGGCACCAGTGCCAGTTCCTGGTGAATGATGCAGATCCCCAGCGCCTCGCTGTCGCGCAGGTTGCTGAAGGCGCGCGCGGCGCCGTCGAAGATGATCTCGCCCTCAAAGCTGTCATGGGGATACACGCCGCTGAGGATTTTCATCAGCGTGGATTTGCCCGCGCCGTTTTCCCCGCAGATCGCGTGGATTTCCCCGTCGACGACCCTGAGGTTGACCCCACTGAGCGCCTTGACCGGGCCGAAGCGCTTACGGATGTCACGCATGTCGAGAATCGTTTTAGCCATTTCCTCTCTCCTGCCAGGCCAGTACCCGGCAAAGCCGGGGCCGGCAACCGATGCGAACGACTAGTGCAGCTGTTCCGGGGTATAGAACTTGGTGTCGTCCACCAGCACCTTCTGCCAGTTCTTGCCATCGACCAGTTGGGGCGTGAGCAGCTGGGTAGGCACGACCATCGCACCGTTGTCATAGGACGTGCTGTCGTTGACGGCCACCGCCTTGCCGCTCAGGGTGGCATCCATCATGGTGGCTGCGGCGCCCGCCAGCGCGCGGGTGTCCTTGAACACGGTCGAGGCCTGGTCGCCGCGGATGATCGCCTTGATCGCCGGGATTTCAGCGTCCTGCCCAGTGACCACCGGCATCGCCGCCTTGCCGCTGCCGTAGCCCACGCCGCGCAACGACGACACCACGCCAGTGGCAATCTGGTCATTCATGGCCAGCACCGCGTCGAGGTGCGCCGTGCCATAGAAGGCGCTGAGCAGGTTATCCATGCGCGCCTGGGCCTGCGCGCCGTCCCAGTTGGGCGTGGCGACTTTATCCATGGTCTGCTGGCCGCTGCGGATCACCAACTTGCCGCTGTCGAGGTAAGGCTTGAGTTGCGACATCACGCCGGCGTACACCACATAGGCGTTGTTGTCGTCGGTGGAGCCGGCAAAGATCTCGAGGTTGAAAGGCCCCTTGCCCTCCTTGAGCGCCAGCGCATCGACGATGGATTGGCCCTGCAGCACGCCGGTGCGGTAGTTATCGAAGGTGACGTAGTAGTCGAAGTTTTTGGAGTTGCGGATCAGCCGGTCGTAAGAGATGACCTTGATGCCCTTCTCCTTGGCCTGCTTGAGCACATCCGCCATGGTGGTGCCGTCGATGGGCGCCACGATCAGCCCCTTGATGCCCTTGACCATCATGTTTTCGATCTGCGAAAGCTGCGTCGGCGCTTCGTATTGGGCGTATTGCAAATCGGTGTCGTAGCCGAGCTTTTTCAACGACTCCACGATATTGCTGCCATCGGAAACCCAGCGGGCCTCGGTTTTCGAAGGCATCGCAATGCCGATCGTGCCCTTGGTGTTGCTTTCGCTTTTGGAACACGCGCTCACGGCCAGGCCCAACACAACCGCTGCGGCAACCTTGATGAATGTGTGCATAACGCCCTCTTCTTGTTGTGGTGTTTTGCTGGGGATGCAAGGTCCCGTTCGGCCCTTCAACAAGGGCCGAGCAGGTCGTTTCGCTTACCGCGACAGCGGGGGTTCAACGCGCCAGGTGGACTTCCTGGCCATTGGCATCAGCGGACTCGAACAACGCTTCGAGGATCAGGTTGATGTCGTGGGCCTGGGTGGCCGGCACCGTCGAGGGGCTGCCGGTGCGTAGCGAGTTCACGAAGGCCGCGGCCTCCCGGTCGAAATACACCGGGTTACCGATCTCGGCGATTTCCGGGGAGTACACGGTTTTGCGCACCGCCCATATCTCCGGAAAGCTGTTTTCGTTCCAGTGCGTCCAGCCCTGCTGATGGCCGTTCTTGCCATCGTGGTAGAGCTTGTAGGACGCCGGCATGGGCGTGGAATGCATCACCCCATGGGTGCCGTAGGCGGTGATGTCCCAGCTTTCCGTCCAGGGCATCGGGTCCCAGGACATAAAATCGATAGTGACCAGTTTGTCGTCGTAGTTGAGCACCGCACCTACGGCGTCTTCGCGCGCAGAGTCGCTCATCTGCCCGGCGAACTTGGTGATGCGCGCGTTGACCGACTTGGGTTTTCCGAAGTGCAGCAGGATCCGGTCGATGGTATGGCAGCCGATCACATAGAACGCACCGCCGCGGTCGCCCGGCTGCTTCATATGGTTGGTGTCGGCTTCGTCGTGGGAGCAACCGGCATGGGCGCGGACCTGCAGCACTTTGCCGATCTCGCCGCTTTTCAGCACTTCCTGCATTTTTTCCACAGAGGGCGCGTAGCGCCAGCAGTACCCCACCTGGAACAAACCGCCGGTGCGCTCTACCGCCTCCACGATACGAACGGTGTCTTGCGTCCCGCGGCCGGCCGGCTTCTCGCACAGCACTGCCTTGCCCGCCTCCAGTGCTTCGATGGCCCAGTCGGCCATCAGGTAGCTTTTGGGGTGCACCAGCACCACGTGCACGTTGGGGTCGGCGAGGATCTCTTCCTTGCTGCGGGCCTGCAAGCCCAGCGCATCGCAGAAGGGTTCCAGCAACGGGCTGTCATCGTAGGCGCCGTGGAATTGCACGTCGGCCATGCGCTGGAAGGCCTTGACGCGCCCCGAGGTGTGCGGGTGGGTGATCCCCAGGCACGCCACGCCGAGGGTGGTACCACGCTCAAGCAGGTAAGGCATGATGATTCTCCGTGTTCAAATGCGTGAATCCGGGGCATTGCGCGTGCATCAGAGCCTGACGGCGCGCCCGGTCTTGACCGATTCCACCGCAGCGTCCGCCAGTCGCAGGGCCTGAAGGCCGTCTTGCACCGTAGTCGGCATGGGCTTGTGGTTTACCAGCGCATCGATGTAGGCATCGAGTTCGGCCTTGTAGGCTTGCTGGTAACGCTCGAGGAAGAAATTGAGCAACGGCTCGCGGGCGTCAGTGGCGTCCTGGCTCCAGCGCCGAAGGGTGGTGGGCCGCAGGTTGTCCATCTGCAGCATGCCCTTGGAGCCGAACACTTCGATGCGCTGGTCGTACCCATACACCGCCTGGCGGCAGTTGTTGATATGGCACTGCTTGCCCGAGCCGGTTTGCATCTGCACCATCGCCGTATCGTAGTCGTCGTATTTTTCCATCATCGCCGCATCGATCAGCCGGCTGCCGATGGCGGTCAGCTCCACCGGCTCTTCGCCCAGCAGCCAACGGCCGATGTCCAGGTCGTGGATGGTCATGTCGCGGAAGATCCCGCCCGAATGCTCGATGTAGCCCTCCGGGGCCAGCCCCGGATCGCGGCTGCTGATGATCACCTGGCGCACTTCGCCGATGTCCCCGGCGTCGATGGCCGCGCGCATCTGGGCGAAGGTGGTTTCGAAGCGGCGGTTGAAGGCCAGCATTACGCGGCCATTCAGCCGCTCGACTTCCTCCACTGCGGCCAGGCTCTTGGCCATGTCCAGGTCGATGGGCTTCTCGCACAGCACGGCCTTGCCCTGGCGCACGGCATGCAGCATCAACTGGATATGCGTGTGGGTGGGCGTGCCGATCACGATGGCGTCGACATCAGGGCGGTCGATGGCCGCTTCACAGTCAGTCATGGCTTGCGCGCCGAGCTCATCGGCCAGCGTGGCGGCGGCTTCGGCGAACGGGTCGGCCACCACCACTAGCCTGGCGAACTTGCTGGCCGCCACGTTGGCGGCGTGGATCTTGCCGATACGGCCGGCGCCGAGCACTGCGATACCTACCATGGTTATTGCTCCTCTGACTTGTTGTTAGTTGTTTTCAAACGAGGTCGCTTGGGCAGCATCAAGCGTTGAAATTCACGTTCTCGAATTGCGCGATGGTGGTGTCGAAGGCTCGCTTGGCGGCCACCTCCAGCGGCAGCTTGCGCAGCTCGGCGCTGATCAGCTCCACGCCCCATGGCCCGCGATACCCCACATCGACCACCTGCTGGATAAAACCCGGCACATCCAGCTCGCCCTCGCCGCAGCACTTGCGGTGGTGGGTGGAGTCGTTGAACAGGGACTCGACGATGGCATGGTTGGCGTCGTCCAGTTCGATGGACTTGATCAGCTCGAGCGGGATCTTGGCGATCTCATCGAAGCTCATGCCGCCTCGCGCTACGTGCCAGGTATCGATCAGCAAGCCGCCGTTCGGGCGCACGTTCTCGGTCACGGCAAGGGCCCGGTCGATGGTGTTCACACTGGAAAACGGCAGGAACTCAATCACCACGTTCACGCCAAAGGGCCGCGCGCGGTCGCATAACACGGCGAATGCATCGCGCATGCGCGGTACATCGGGCGGGCCTTCTTCGAACAATCCGCCGGCGACCTTGAGGCTGCGGGCGCCAAGCTCCCCCGCCACTTCGAGCAACTCGTCGCGCATCTTGTCGGACGCTGCGCGGCGAGCGCCATCTAGGTGCCAGTCCACCAGGAACTCCACTTCAAGGTGCTTGATGCCGTTGTCCTTGAAGATATTGCGCACCGTGGAGATCCCCAACGTAGCAACGTTATGTGCCAGGTCGGCGTGCACCAGGCCCATTCCGCGCCAGCCGGCCCGGGCCGCCGCCTCCGCCCGTGCCTGCAGCGTGAACGAGCTGATTTCGCTCGGCGCGCCGGGGTAAGTGTCACCGGCAAGGGTCCAGTACGCGGCAAGTAGCTCAACACTTTTATCGGGCATGACGATCACTTTTCAGGTGGCGGAAGTCAAAGGGGTCGGAGGATCAGGCCGGGGCAAGCACGAAGTCCCAGTTCACCGCTAAAAAAGGCACTTGCAGGTCGTAGCGCTGGGCCGAGGCCGCGTCGGTCTGCGTGGTGAATTCGGCGATCAGTTCCTTCTTCACGCCAAATACCGTGTCTTCGTGCAGGTAGGGGCAGTCCGGCGTGAAGATATGGGTAATCACCTGGTCATACCCCGGCGCGGTCACGATGAAGTGCAGGTGCGCGGCGCGGTTGGGGTGGCGGCCCAGCTGCCCCAGCAGCTTGCCCACCGGGCCATCGGCGGGAATCGGGTAATGCCGCGGCTTGACCGTGCGAAACGCATAGCAGCCGTGCTCATCGGTGGTGAACAACCCACGCAGGTTGTAGTCCGGCTGTACGCCTTTTTGCTGAACGTCGTAGAAGCCATCGTCGTTGGTCTGCCAGATGTCCAGGGTAGCGCCTGCGATGGGCCGGCCGTTGGTGTCCAGCACCCGCCCGCTGACCAGGGTCGGCTCGCCCTTGCCGTCCAGGCAGATGTTCGCGCCGTTCTCGTAGCGCGGGGCGTCGGCCACATAGAAAGGGCCGAGGATGGTATTGGGCGTGGCGCCCTGGGGCCGCCGATGGTTGATCGCGTCCACCAGCATGGTCGCCCCCAGCACATCCGACAGCAGAATGTATTCCTGGCGCCAGTCGGTGCACATCTGCCCGGTCTGGGTCAGGAATTCGACCGCCTTGAACCACTCCTCATGGGTAGGTTCGATTTCCTTGATCGCCGCGTGCAGGTGCCGGGTCAGCACCGCCATCACCTCGCGCAGCCGCGGGTTTGCCGTGTCGCTGATGCGGGCGTTGACGATCTCGGCGGAGCGCTCTTCCTCGAAGAGGCCACCAATGGGCGTGTCAATTTCCGGATGCGCAGTCATGGCTGTATCTCCTCGCTTTTTATTCTTGAATGCCGGCGCTGATGCCCAGCGCCAGGGCCTGATTCAATAAGCCGGGGCTTCGTTGCCTTGCCATTTGCGCCCGCCGAGGCGCTGTTCCATGTGCTGCTCGATCTGCTCCAAGGTCAGGCCCTTGGTTTCCGGCAGCCACAATAGGCAGAAGAGGATCGAGCCGATATTGATGACGGCGAAAAGGAAGAAGGTCATGCCGCCCAGTTCGCTCAGCAGCACCGGGAAGAGGAAGGCAACGATGGCGTTGAACACCCAGAACACGCTTACCGAGATGCCATTCATCAGGCCCCTGGCGCGCGTAGGGAACAGCTCGGACATCAGCAGCCAATAAACCGGGCCGATGCACATCTGCATGAAGAACAGGAACACCAGCACGCCGCCCAGGGCCAGGTAGCTCTGCGCCAGCGAATGCGGAAGGAAGTTGAGCACCACACCGAGAAATACCTGCGCCAGCACTACCACCATCAGGCCCATCAACAGCATGGTGCGCCGGCCGATGCGGTTGATCACCCACATGCCAATCAGTGCAGCGACCACCGACACCACGCCATTGCCGATGGTGGCCACCAGCGCCGCGTTGGTGCCCATGCCGGTTTCCTTGAGGATCATCGGCGTGTAATACACAAACGCATTGACCCCGGTGAACTGCAACACGAAACCCAGGCCGATGCCGATGCCCAGCAGCTTGAGCAGCCACGGCTCCTTGAGGATGTTGAACAGCCCGCCGTGGCGCCGCTCCACATCGCATTGGGCGATGATTTCCTTGAGCTCATGATCAACTTCGCGTGAGGAGTCGCGGATGCCAGACAGCGTGGTTTTGGCCTCTGCGACTCGCCCCTTGGCCACCAGCCAGCGTGGCGACGAGGGCACGAAGTGCATGCCGATATACAGCAAGGCGGCCGGGATCAATGCGATCGCCAGCATGTAGCGCCAAATGAATGGGCTGTCGAACAGGTGCGCCAAGCCTGCGCTGGCGATGTAGGCCAGGCATTGACCCGACACCACCATCACTTCGCTCTGGCACACCAACCGGCCGCGATGCTGCGGCGCGGCCAGCTCGGCAATCAACACAGGGACCGTAGAGGAGGCACCACCTACTGCGATCCCCAGCACGAAGCGGGTAGCGACCATGGCCCAGAGCGTAGGCGCCATTGCCGTGCCCAGGGCACCTACGGCAAACAGCAGCGCCAGGGCCTTGAGCACGGCGAGGCGCCCGTAGCGGTCGGAGAGTTGGCCTGCGAAAAGGGCGCCGACGGCGCCGCCGAAGATCAACGCACAAGCCACCAAGCCCTCGGAAACAGGTGTGAGCCCCAAGCCTCCCTGGCTGGCATCGAGGGCCATGAACGGCAGCGCGCCGGAAATGACCCCGGTGTCGTACCCGAACCCCAACGAGCCCATGGTGATGATGACCGCGATACGCCAAAGAATTTTCGACGACGCGCGGCTGGCGGTTTGGTCCTTCGGCATGAGGTCAACCTTTATTGAAGTTATGGGTACGCTCAGTGGAAGTGAGACTACTGCGATTGATTTGGAAAACAAACGCTGAAACGGCAAATGTGTTTTCCGGCTGGTGGAAAACTGCGCTAGCGCGTCCAGTGGCGTTCGTAGTCGTGCCGGGCGAAGTCGGCCAAGAGGAAGTCGATGAACACCCGCAGCTTGGCCGGCATGTAGCGCCGGCTCTGGAACGCCATGTTGATGGTCAGGCGCGGGAGGTCCCAGTCATCCAGCACCGGGATCAGCCGCCCGGCGACCAGGTCCGTGTTGATGATGTACTTGGGCTGCACCAGGATGCCTCCGCCCGCCAAGGCCGCTGCGCGCACGATCTGCCCGTCGTTGGTTTCAAGGATGGGATCTACCTTGAGCGCAATCTCTTCCTGGCCCTTGGTAAAGCGCATCACCCGCGGCTGGTTGGCATGGCTGTAGATCAGCAGGTCATGCCGGGCCAGGTCCTCGATCGTTTTAGGCGTACCCATGCGTTGCAGGTAGCCGGGCGACGCTGCGAGCACACGGCGTGTTTCAGCCAGGCGGCGGATGGTGATATTCGAATCGGGTTCGTACTCTCGTGTTCTGATCGCCAGATCGATCTCGCTGTCGATGATCTCGAAGTAGCGGTTCTCGCCTAGCACCTTGACCGTGATGTGCGGGTACTGTTTGCGAAACGCGGGGATCAACGGCGCGATATGCAGCATGCAAAACGAAATAGACGATGTGATGGTGAGCGTGCCCACCGGCTGCACCAAGGACTCGCTCAAAGAGGCTTCGGCTTCTTTGAGTTCACCCAAAAGGCTTTTGCAACTGGTGTAGAACTGATGCCCAGAATTGGTCAGCGCCAGGCGCCGCGTGTTGCGGTCGATAAGCCGCGTGTTCAGCCGTTGCTCCAGCGCCACCAGGTGGCGGCTTGCCGCGGCATTGGACAACCCCAGCAGTTCCGCGGCCTTGCTTAACGTCCCTACCTCTGCAGTAAGCACAAACAGTTCCAGTTCGGTAAGCCGATCCAAGGTGCACCCCCTTCCTACTTTTTCATATATGAAATAAAGAATTCCGCGAACGGCCTTTTCTTACACTTTTCGGAACTATAACGTGCGCCAACAGGGCCTGCACGGCAGCGCTGCCGACACTGCCTGGGCAAGCGCTGCGCCATAGGCCCGCAGGAGTTTCAGAGGAGCTCAGATGCGCAATTTGGACGAAACGACCATTACCCAAGCGGTGCTGGCGAACAATCGCAATACAGCGGATGCGCGCCTGTGTGAAGTCATGACCAGCCTCGTTCAACACCTGCATGGTTTTGCCCGGGACATCAGGCTGACCGAAACCGAATGGCACCGGGGTATCGAGTTCCTGAGCCAGGTCGGCAAGGCCTGTTCGCCGCAACGCCAGGAGTTCGCGTTGCTTTCGCACGTGTTGGGGGTATCTACCTTGGTGCTGGCCCAGAGCGACGATAAGCCGTCCGAGTGCACCGAGGCGGCGGCATTCCAGCCAGGCGTCACTGAACCCGCGGTGATGCACGACCTGGGCGCGGACCTCAGCCCCGGCCAGGAAGGCAGCAAGGCGTACGTGCAAGGCGCCGTGCGAGATGCCCAGGGCGCACCGATAGCGTATGCCTCTATCGAAGTGAACGTGCCCGCCGAGCAGGGCCAAGGCTCACGCCATGCGCTGCTGCAGGCTGATGATCGCGGCCAGTACCACTTTTGTGTGGCGGCGCCCCGCAGCCAGTGCGTGGCGGAGAACGGCCCGGTCAGCGAGCTGCTGGCAGCGCTCAACCGCCATGCTTGGCGCCCGGCACACCTGGAGTTCACCGTCAGTGCACCGGGTTACCAACGCGTGACCACGCAGGTGTTCCGCGAAGGCGACCCCTACCTGGACTCGGATGCCGTGTTCGGCGTGCGCTCATCGCTGGTGGCCGACTGGGTATTGCACCCGGCAGGTACTAACGTGGCAGGGGCGCCGGCGGCCGCCGCGTTTTACACCCTGGCGTTCGACTTTGTTCTGGCCAGCAGCACCGCGGCCTGAGCGCAGTGACGTTCCCGCTGCGAAGCCCCATGAATACGTCTTCGGTACAACCCAGAGCCTCTTCCTCCGCTTCAACCTCAGGAGAACAGCCCCATGGCAACGCCAGCGTTCATCTATAACGGCCAGCCGGCACGCGTCATCTTTGGCAAAGGCTCGCTGCAACACTTGGAAGCGGAAATCGACCGTCTCGGTGCCAAGCGGGCGCTGGTGTTGTGCACGCCCGAGCAACACGCCCAGGCCGAGCACATCGCCCGGTTGCTTGGAGATCGCGCTGCCGGGATTTTCCCCAAGGCCGTGATGCACGTGCCCATCGAAACGGCGCGCGAAGCGCGTGAAGTGGCGCGCCAACTGGGCGCGGACTGCGCGGTGGCCATCGGGGGCGGTTCGACCACTGGGCTTGGCAAGGCCATTGCGATGGATTCCGGGCTGCCCATCCTGGCGATCCCGACCACCTATGCCGGTTCGGAGATGACGCCGGTGTTCGGGCTTACCGAGAACGGCCTCAAGCGCACCGGCAAGGATCCGCGGGTGCTACCTAAAACGGTTATCTACGATCCGGAGCTCACCGTGAGCCTGCCGATCGAACTGTCCATCACCAGCGGCATGAATGCCATCGCCCATGCGGCCGAGGGGCTGTACGCCCAAGACGGCAACCCGGTGATGTCGCTTATGGCCGAAGAAGGCATTCGAGCGCTGGCCGAAGGAATGAAGACTATCCGGGACAACCCGGCCGACCTCGACGCCCGTGCCGACTGCCTCTATGGCGCCTGGCTGTGCGGCACCGTGCTGGGCAACGTGGGCATGGCGCTGCACCACAAGCTTTGCCACACCCTCGGCGGCAGCTTCAACCTGCCTCATGCCCAGACCCACACCATCGTGCTGCCCCATGCCATTGCCTACAACCAAGCCGCCGCCCCTGCCCTGGCCCGCATTTGCCGGGCGTTGAACGCGCCGGACAGCAGCCCTGCAGGCGCATTGTTCGACCTGTCCAGCTCACTGGGCGCGCCCACGCGGCTCAAGGACCTGGGCCTGACGGAGGCTGACCTGGACCGGGCAACGGATATCGCCCTCTCCAACCCCTACTGGAACCCGCGCCCCATCGAAGCGGCTGGCATCCGCCAGCTGCTGCAGGACGCCTACGAAGGGGTGCGCCCGCGCTGAGCCACTCAAAACGCGCTCGGCTACAGGGCCTGGCGCCACTCGGACCTCACCGAAGGTCGGCGTTTTACCGAGCGGGGTGGTTAAACCGCCCTGTGGCGCAGCCGCCCGCGCAGGTACTCATGGCCACTCACCAGTAAAATCCCGGCCATCACCAACAGCGCGCCGACAATGAACGGGGGTTCCAGCGGCTCGCCCAACAGCACCACCCCGAACACCACACCGAACAACGGCGTCATGAACGAGAGCACCCCCACCCGCGACGCCAGGTAATGGCCCAGCAGCCAGAACCACACGAGAAAACTGCCGAAGGACACCACCAGGGTCTGAAACGCGATGCTGGCCAAGGCAACGGGAGTGGGGTTCAGATGCGCCTGGCCGGTGAGCACGCTGGCGCCTAGCAACAGCACAAAGGCGCCCACCAGTTGGTAGAGCAGCACTTGGGTGGTGCCGGCGGTGGCCAGGCGGGTGCACCGCGCAGTGACCGTGGTAGCGGCCCAGGCGATGGCGGCGAGCAGGCCCAGGGCGTCGCCGAACAGCTGCTGGCTACCGCCGGCCTCGAACAGCTTGGCGGAAAACGCGGCGGCGGTGCCGGCAAAAGCGATGAGGATGCCCAGCCATTGCACCGCGGTCAGCCGCTCATGGGGCAGAAAGTAATGCAGCCCCAGCGCGGCGAAGATCGGCGCGGTGTAGAGGAACACCACCATGTGCGAGGCGGTGGTGTGTTTCAGGCCCTCCCCCACCAGCAGAAACTCCAATGCGAACAGCACGCCTACGGCCAAACCAGGGCGCCACAAGCCCTGGGCGACCTGCGGGCGCTCCCGGCGCAGGCACATCAACAGCAGCACCAGCAGCGCCGCGCCACCTGAACGCAAGGCGAGCTGGAACACCGGGGCAATGTCCGCTGCGGCGGCCTTCAGGGTGATCTGCTGAAAACCCCAGATGGCGCACAGGACAGTCATCAGGCCCACGGCACGGCCATCCACGGGTTTACCAACTTGCATAACGAACTTCCAACTGGCAGGGGGGAAGCGATTATGCCGTCGGGCATGGCGATGTACAGCCCGGCGTTGCGCCTTGCCCTACGGAGCGGGCCGAAGCTCGGGAATACCGGGGCACCAGCAACGAACCAGCGGCCTATGAGTGTGCTTTTGCAGGTGTGGCCTATTCCCACAGACCCCTGATCGACGCCAGGCGCTGTGGCCCGGGCAAAGCCCGGGAACCTTCCGGCCCCGAACAGCCGAACCCGCCGCCTACAACGGCGCTTCCAGGTACTCCCACAACGCCTTGGCCACCGAATGCTGTGCGTCGCCGCGGCTACCGAACAGCGCCTGGCCAATGTGCAGGCCAAGCTGGCGGTAACTTTCGAATTGCGCTTCATCGAAGAATTGATTAGCGGTGCTTTCGTTCGGAAAGCTCGGCGTCAGGGCCGCGTAATTAGTCACGTCCACCGGCAGGCCGCTGATCAGCCGCGGCTTGAGCAACAGCACCCGCGCCTGCAGGTGCCGGCGCTCGTTGCTGTCCACGTGCCAGGCATTGAGCAGCACTGCGCAGCGGCGGTCAGGGCCTTGCACGGGCTCGGCGAAGTCTTCCGGATGCGCGAAATACGGCGCGAGTATGGCGTGGTCGCGCACGCGGGTGTCGACCTCCAGCTCCACACCCTGGTCGATGCGTGCCAGGCGCACCAGGTTGGCCAGGTCATCGAAGCGGCAGGCGGGGTCGCAGCCGTTGTCGCATGCCACGATCAGCTCGATCTCGCGCCGCGGCCGCAACAGCTCGTACACGGCGGTGTTCTCGAAATGGCCACCGTCGGACAGGTACTGGTATTCGCGGCGCAAGCCATGAAAGTGCGCGGTCATTTCGTATAACAAGTAGGTTTGCGTCTTGAAGCTTCGCGAAAAACTCAACGACAGGCTTTTGTGCATCGGTGCGTCGCCCGGGCCAATGGTGCCCCCGCCAGCGGCCCACTCGGCGAACGCGCTCGGCCACCAGGTGCCCAGCCGCACGTTGGCCAGGCCCAGCGCCAGCGAGGTACCCAGGCTGGTGGCGCGCCCCAGGCCGGTGGTCAGTGCGGCGCCAGAGGTGCCTATCCAGTAGGACACACTCATCGGCTGGTTCAGTTCGCAGAGGCTGGGCTTGGGTGGCAGGCGCGGTCGATACACGCCATCGAGAATAAAGCTGGCGCCGCTGGCGTCCGCCGCCCCAGGGATGCCCGGAGCCACGCACAACGGCTTGCCCTTGCGATCACGCTGCACCAGCTGTTCGGAAGGGTCGACGGTGATATTGAGGGTCACGTTGATCAAGTGCAGCGGCGCGCACGTGGCCGAATACAGCTGCGCCAGTTGAATGTCGTCGTCCTTGATTGCGTCGACTACGCTCAGCATCGGGTTGCCGCGCCTGCCTGCGTAGCGAAAGCGCAACCCGTTGGACGCCCCCAGGTACGTGCGTGCCAGCCGGCTGGCATAGAAGCTCTGCAAGGATGACAGGTTGATGAACCCCATGAACTGCCCGGTGCACACCGCCAGCGCAAAGGCGCCGAGTGCCAGCGCCGCAAGGCAATACACAGCGGTCGCGGCCCCATACACCAGCGCGCTGGCCTGCACCCAATACACCAGCAGGTCCCACAGCAGGGCCACAAAGAGCAAGGTCGCAACCCCCGCCACGCCGGCGATCACGCTCAGCGGCAGCTTGCTGATCCAGCGCGGCAGGGTGTTGCCGTCGCTGAACTTCACCACCAGCCGGACCAGGGCGATCAACAGCGGGCCAAGGCTGACCATGCTCAGTTGCGACAGCTTCGCTGCCGCCAGCGCCTGGTACAGCTCGCCGGTAAGGCTGTCCAGGGCCGCCAGCAACATCAACCCCAGCAACACGATGATGTGCCCGGAGAGCCTGCGGGTAACCTGGATGCGATAGTTGCGCACGCTGTTGTCGGCGCCATCGTTGCCGGCCCGCCTCGGCAACGTCGAGGCAACCCAGATGAACGCCACCAGCGCCAGCCACAGCACCAGGGCCGCCACGCTCAGCACCACCAAGAAGCTTCTGGGCAGCGCGACCGAGAACCACCGCACGCACAGCGGCACCAGGGTGACCACGCTGGCAACCACGGCCATGGTCACGCTGCTCACGTTCACCAGCTTTGCCGGATCGCCCTGGCTGGTTCGCGCTACCCCCAACCAGTAGGCGATCAATAACGGCAAGGTACCTACCAGCAACCACAGCAAGGGCAACCACCACAGCGTGGTTTCCAGCGGCCCCGCCGCCAGCGCTGCCACGGCGCCCGGCCAGAAATGATCCGCCAGCCCCAGCTTGAGCAATGACACCAGCGCCAGCAGGCTGAGCAGGGGCATGCCGATCACGAAGTGCACCGAGAGCAGATTGCGCAAGGTGGTCGCCAGCACATAGAACACATCGCCGGCCCCGGCGGGGGCCAGGTAGCGGCCGTTTTCTCGCAGCCAGCCCAGCGGCCCTCGCCCTACCGGGCCGCGGGCGTAGTCGGCGGAAGAATGAATGCGTTCCGGGGGTTCGTACTTGAGCACCTCGTACGCCTGCTCAGCCGCCGCCTTAGGCGTCTGTGAGGGGTGCAGGCTGTCGTCGCCCTTGCCCTGCTCCCGTTGGCGCAGGCGGTCGGGGATGAACAGGCTGGTGAAGAAGGCGCCGATGTAACCGCCCCCGCTGACCGTGGACAGGTAATCGAAATGCGCCAGCAGGTTGCCAGCTGGCACGTCCACCGGGCTGCTCTCTGGCCCCCCGGCGCGGGCAGGCGGCACCGGCGCGCGGGCCATCGCCTGCAGCACGCCCAAGGAGAAGGTTGCGCTACGAATCCCGCCGCCAGACAACGCCAACGCCCAGCGCTTGCCCTCGGTGGGCAGGCCCAGCTGCTCGCGGCGCTGCTGCACCCGTTTGTGCTCGGCCGTGTATTGCGGTTCGGTAGCGGCTGTTCTGTCGCGCATAGTGATCCCTCACTTGGTATCCGGCGGCAAATGATACCCCTCATGCAGGGCATGAGCTGGCCTTTTAATGGCGCCGCGTCTCAGGCAGATCCGAAGCGAAATAGCGGGGTGGAAGTGAGGGTAGTACTGCCGCCTGGCTTTGCCAGTAACCCGAGCGGCGTAGGCATCATGGCACTGTGCCAAGCCGCCGAACGGTTCTAAAGGTATGCCCGCACCTGCGGATAGCCGGGTTACAGACCTTGGCAAGGAGCCCAGACCCTATCCTATTTTTGCGGACCACCATCATGATCGATTTGAGCACCTGGGACCTTATCCTCCCCATCGGCAGCCCCGCCCAGGAAGTTCCGGCAGCCAAGCTGACCGGCTTCTCCGACCCCTATTTCCAGAACACCGGCACCGGCCTGGTGCTGTGGGCGCCGGTAACGGGTTCCCACTCCGGCAGCAGCCACTATCCGCGCAGCGAAATGCGCGAAGTGAGCAAAAGCGGCAGCCAGCGTAACTGGACCTGGAACAGCGGGACCAACATGATCAGCGGCAAGGTCGCGGTCAACCAGGTGCCGTCCGAGGGGAAAGTCGTCGTGGCGCAGATCCACGCCAAGGACGCGGACTCTCCCTTGCTCAAACTTCAATATCGCTGGGCCAAGGGCGCTGGCAACGTGGACATCACTTGGCGCAAGAAGCCAGGGGACGATAAGTCGCCGATCATCTACACCCTCAAGAACGTTCCGCTGGGCACGCCGTTCACCTACAGCATCCAGATGAACAACACCGGTGTGGTGACCGCCATCATCAATGGCGTGGCCACCCAAGCGACCATCGACAGCAAGTGGAAGACCTACCAGTTCTTCTTCAAGGCCGGCAACTACACCCTGGACCACAGCGGCTACGCCACCGAAGGCGGCCGCGTGACTTATTACGAGTTGCAGACCAAGCACTAAAACCGCGGAAGCCTGCCGGCCAGCACTCGCTGGCCGGCCAGGCAAATAGCACCGTTCAAGCGTTTCCGCCCCGAGCCCTCTAACCCCGGGTTGGGGTTGCCCGCCTAGCCTTCTCTAGCCAGCACAGCGCGCCCAGTGGTGCAATTGTGGGATAGGCCCTGATTTCCATCATTGATACCCTTCCCGGCTCCTTAGCCAAGACAGGGAACGCTTGATGCAACGCTCTTCCCCCTCCTCACGCTTGCAGCGATGCGGCCTGATCAACCTCGTGGCCATGGCAGGCTTGATGGCCCAAGCCGCCCTTGCGGGTCAAAGCCCTCCGCAGGCACCGCTGCCATCTGCCGTGGAACCTGCCGTTCGCGCCGTCATGGCGCGCCATCACATTCCGGGCATGGTCATCGCCGTCAGCGACCACGGCAAACAGTCCTTTTTTAGCTACGGCGTGGCTTCCAAGGAAACCGGCCAGCCGGTAACGCCACGCACCCTGTTTGAAATCGGCTCGATCAGCAAAACCTTCACTGCCACCCTCGCCACCTACGCGCAGGCCCAGGGGCAGCTTTCGCTAACCGACCCGATCAGCGCTTACCTGCCTGAGCTGGCTGGCCGGCCACTCGGCCAGGTCCGCTTGTTGAACCTGGGCACGCACACCGCTGGGGGCTTCCCGCTGCAAGTGCCGGACGACATCCAGAACCAGGCCCAACTGATGGATTATTTCCGCGCCTGGGCGCCGCAATACCCCACAGGCACGCACCGCACCTATGCCAACCCAAGCATCGGTTTGCTCGGGGTCATCGCCGCGAAAAGCCTGCAGCTACCGTTCGAGCAGGCGATGCAGCAATCGGTGTTCTCGCCACTGGGGCTCACGTCCACCTACCTGGACGTTCCCGCCAGTGAAGCGGGGCGTTACGCCCAGGGGTACAACAAGGACGATGCGCCGGTACGGTTGGCACCAGGGATGCTCGCCGCGCAGGCGTACGGTGTGAAAACCACTGCCCAGGACTTGCTGCGTTTTATCGAAGCCAACCTGGGCCAATGGCCGCAGCCTGCCGGCGCGCCGCTGAGGGAGGCGGTGATGGCTACCCACAGGGGCTACTTCAAAAGCGGCCCCTTCACCCAGGACCTGATCTGGGAACACTACGATTACCCCGTGCCGCTCCAGGCCCTGCTAGAGGGCAACAGCGACCGCATGGCCTACGAAAGCGTACCCGCGGTGGAACAGGTACCTGCGCTGCCGGCACAGGACAACGCCTGGTTCAACAAGACCGGCGCTACCGGGGGTTTCGGTGCCTACGTTGCCTTTATCCCTTCGAAACAGCAGGCGGTGGTGATCCTGGCAAACAAGAACTACCCCAACGCCGAACGTGTGCGCCTGGCCTACACCATTCTTGGCGAGCCGCCGCAGAGGTGAACGCGGGGCTGGCGCTCAGCCCCCTGCGCGGTCAGTACCACAGGCGCACGCCCACGACCAAACGACCCTCCTCCACGTCGTCGCCTTCGTCGCGTGCGTAGTCGGCGGTGCGGCCGTAGCTTTTGGTCCAGTTCACGCCGATATAGGGCGCCACCTCCGGGATGATCTCGTAGCGCAGGCGCAGGCCTGCCTCGAGGGTGGACAAGCCCGCGCCTTGCTGGCGTACCGGATCGTTGCGGGTGAAGAAGTTCGCCTCCATCCGCGGCTGGAGCACCAGCGAATTGGTGATCGCCAGGTCGTATTCGCCTTCCAGCCGCAGGGACGACTGATGGTTTTCGCCCAGGTAAAGGGTGGCTTCGGTGTCCAGGTCCGCCAATGGCTCGCCCTGCACGCCAAAGGCCGCCCAGGTTTGTGGGCTTTCGGGCTTGAAGTCCTGGCGCACACCACCGAGCAGCGTCCACCAAGGGCTTACCGCGTGGCCGTACAGCGCTTGCAACTCGGCGTTCTCGGTGTGGCCATTGGTGCGTTCGCCCTGGGAACGCAACCACAACCGGTCTGTATCGCCGCCTACCCAGCCCTCGGCGTCCCACGCCAAGGCGGTCCCCTCGTCGGCTTTCTGGTACTCCAGGCGATCGAACAGCCAATAGGCACGCAGGTCGCTGTCGTGCAGTGCGTGGCCCGAAACATCAGGGAAGGCGGCGGCGCGCTCCGCCGCGGTAGGCGCCGGCAAGGGCGGGGGGCCGGCAGGCGCCGGAGCGGCCATGCTGCCGTGGCTCATGCCGTTCATGGCGCCGTGATTCATGCCCTCCATGCCCTCCATGCCCTCCATGCTGCCGTGGTCCATCCCGGGCATGGGAGCGTTTTCAGCGGCCAGGGCGTGGCCGGCGCAAAGGCCGAGTAGCAACAAAACGGCGGGCTTATTCATCGACACGTACCTCGCGGAACATGCCCGCTTCCATGTGGTAAAGCATATGGCAGTGATACGCCCAGCGGCCCAGGGCGTCGGCGCTTACCCGGTAGCTGCGGCGGGTACCGGGGGGCACGTCGATGGTGTGCTTGCGCACCAGGAAGCGCCCGTGTTCATCCTCAAGGTCACTCCACATGCCGTGCAGGTGGATGGGGTGGGCCATCATGGTGTCGTTGACCAGGGTGATGCGCACCCGCTCCCCATACTTGAGCCGGATGGGCTCGGCGTCGGCGAACTTCACGCCGTCGAACGCCCACACGTATTTGTCCATGTGCCCGGTGAGGTGCAGCTCCAATTCCCGGCTGGGCTCGCGCCCGTCGGGGTCGCTGAAGGTGCTGCGCAGGTCGGCGTAGGTCAGCACCCGGCGGCCGTTGTCGCGAAGGCCGATCCCGGGATCAGCCAGGCGGGCCGTCGGCGCCGTGACTTGCATGTCCACCAGCGGGTTGCCGCTTTCGCTGGCCGGGTGATGAGTCGCTGGCGCCTGGGGCATGTCCATGCCCTTCATGTCCATCCCCTCCATATCCATGCCCTTCATGTCCATGCCGGGCATACCGCCGTGCTCGCTGTGGCCCATGCCCAGGTCAGCCATGCTCACCGCCACCGGCGCATCCAGGGCGGGCACCGCCGCGGCCACGCCGGGGCGGGTGCCAAGGGTGGCCCGGGCATAGCCGCTGCGGTCCATGGCCTGGGCGAACACCGTGTAGGGCCCTTCCGCCTCCGGCCGCACCTCCACGTCGAGGGTTTCGGCCACGGCCAGGCGGAACTCGTCCACGCTCACCGGCTGCACGGGCTGGCCATCCGCGGCGACCACGGTCATCTTCAGGCCGGGGATGCGCACATCGAAGTAGGTCATCGCCGAGCCGTTGATGAAGCGCAAGCGCAGCGGCTCGCCAGGGGTAAACAGGCAATTGAAGTTGTCGTCCGGCGCACGCCCGTTCACCAGGTAGGTGTAGGCCTGGCCGGTGACGTCGGCGAGGTCGGTGGGGTCCATTCGCATGCGCGCCCACATCCAGCGCTCACGCAGCGTAGCGCCCAGCCCCTGAACGCCTGCGTCGTGAATGAAGGTACCGAGGGTGCGCGGGTTCTGGTTGTAGTAACCAGGCTCCTTCTTGAGCCGGGCAAAGATCCGCTCCGGGCTTTCGTCGGTCCAATCCGTAAGCATCAGCACGTGCTCGCGCATCGGCGTTGGCGCAGGTTCCCGGGGCTCGATCACCAGGGGGCCATAGACGCCGGTCTGCTCTTGGAACCCCGAATGGCTGTGGTACCAGTAGGTCCCGTGCTGGCGGACCTTGAAGCGGTATTCGTAGGTTTCGCCCGGGGCGATGCCATGGAAGCTCAAGCCCGGCACGCCGTCCATGTTGGCCGGCAGCAGGATGCCATGCCAGTGCAGCGAGGTCGGCTCGCTGAGGCGGTTATGCACCTTGAGCGTGACAGTGTCCCCTTCGCGCCAGCGCAGCAGCGGGCCAGGCAGCCCGCCGTTGATAGTCTGCGCGCTGCGCGCCTGGCCGCCGAGCATGACCTGGCGCTGGTCGATCACCAGTTCGAAGTGCTCGCCACTGAGCTCCGCCAACTCGCCAGCTGGGCCGAGCGCTGCCCAACCCGGGGTGCGCCACAAGCCGGTGCAGCCCACCGCGCCAAACGCGGCGATGCTTTTAACGAAAGTTCTTCTGTTGGGGCGGTAGGGCATCAGGCGGTCCTGTGAATGGCGATTAAGCACCAGCATGGGCGTATGGCGCTTATGAGAACGTTAAATGCCTGCAAGGTTGCGTGGCGGCAACAACGCTGTTCGGGTCTAAGGATAGATCCGTGCGGGGCCATAACGTTATGAACAATGAGCCTTGGAAGCGCCACGCATTATGCAATTAACCTGTGGTCACCCACCACAGGAGTGACGAAATGGCTATAAGCATACAACCAGTCGCCGGCAAACTTGGCGCTCAAGTTTCAGGGGTAACACTGAGCGGTGACCTGGACCCGCAAGTGTTCAATGCTATTCACAATGCATTGTTGCGCCACAAGGTGTTGTTCTTCCGCCAGCAACATTTAACCGATGTTGAACAAGAGCGCTTCTCGCGCCTGTTCGGCGACCAGGTGCCACACCCTACCGTGCGTTCCGCCGGGGAAACGTCCGCGCTGCTGAACCTCGATTCGAAAGAAGCACGGGCCAACTCCTGGCATACCGATGTCACCTTCGTTGCAGACTTTCCAAAGATTTCCATCCTGCGCGGCGTAGTTATCCCGCCTTACGGCGGCGATACCGTGTGGGCCAATACCGCTACCGCTTATGAAGACTTACCCGCGCCACTCAAACAGCTGGCCGACAACTTATGGGCCGTGCACAGCAACCTCTATGACTATGTTGCGCCGCGACATGCGACAGAAGCCGCGCTCAAACGCTACCGCGAAGAGTTCACCGCGCAGGAATATGAAACGGAACATCCACTGGTGCATGTGCATCCGGAAACCGGCGAGCGCGCATTGTTGCTGGGCCACTTCGTCAAACATTTCAAAGGCGTGAGCACTGCAGACTCCAAGCACCTGTTCCAACTGTTCCATCAACGCATCACCGACCTCAACAACACCGTGCGCTGGCGCTGGCAGGCGGGCGATGTGGCCATCTGGGACAACCGCGCCACCCAACACATCGCGGTCAACGATTACGCCGACGCCGAACGCATCGTGCGCCGCACCACCATCGCCGGCGACATCCCGCTGAGCGTGGATGGCCAGCACAGCCGCGCACTCAAGCCCAGCCCGGAGGCGCGCTCGCCGCGCACCGAAGCAGACAAGAAACACCTCGCCGCCTGACCCCCGGCACAAGGAGCACCGCACCATGGCAAACCCTACGTTTAGATCACGCCTTCGCCGCCTGGCCCCCCTGGGCCTGGCGATCACCCTGGCCGCTGGCGTGGCCCAGGCCGACGTGCTGCGCATTGGCGTGGCCAGCGCCGGCGGCGGCGATCCGGTCACCTTCGGCGGTTCCAGCCTTGGCATCGCGCGTAACCAACAGCTTGTGGAAAAAGCCTTCGAAGGTAGCGGTACCGAGGTGCAGTGGTTCTTCTTCAAAGGGGCGGGGCCGGCGGTGAACGAGGCGCTGTCCAACCAGCAGATCGACTTCGCCTATGAAGGGGACCTGCCCCAGGTGGTGGCCCGGGCCAACGGCCTGGACACCCGCCTGCTGGCCGCCATCGGCACCCGCGCCAACGTATACGTGGCCGTGCCCAAGGGTTCGGACATCCACACCCTCGCCGACCTCAAGGGTAAGAAAGTGGCGATCTTCCGCGGCACGAACGCGCACTTGGTGGCGATCAACGTGCTGGGCACCGAAGGGTTGACCGAGCGGGACCTGAAGGTCATCAACCTGGACACCGGCAGCACCCTCGCGGCGCTGGCGGCCAAGGGCGTGGACGCAGCGTTCGGCGGCTTCGAGCTGTTCAAGCTACGCGATGAAGGCCTGGTGGACGTGATCTACGACAACAGCCAGCAGGACCCTCGCTTCACTCGGCAAACGGCGCTGGTGGTGCGCGCCGCTTATGAGAAGGACAACCCCGGCAACGTACAGAAGGTCGTGGATGCATTGGTGGATGCGGCGCAGTGGACCAGCGATCCGGGCAACCAGCAGGCGGTGTTCCAGGAATGGGCCAAATCTGGCGCGCCGCTAGCGTCGTGGGAGGCGGATTACCGCGGGCAATCCTTGAAAACCCGCGCATCCCCCTTGCTCGACGGCTTCGTTCGCGACCGCTACCAGGCCGTGGCAGACCAGGCCTATCAGGAAAAACTCATCCGCCGGCAGGTGTCCACCGAAGGCTGGTTCGAGCCCCGCTACCTGGATGCCGCGCTTAAGGCCAAGGGGCTGCAAGGCTACTGGACCGCCTTTGGCCCAGACGGCAAACACGCGCAAGACACTGCCGCCACCGCTGCCGTGCCCGCGCCGAAGGAGGCCAGCCATGAGCCGGGCTAGCACGGCTGTACTAGCCCGCCCCATTGCCCCGCCCACCTGGCGCATCGGTCAGTGGCGGCTGGGCCAGCGCGTGCTGCCCTGGCTGCTGCCGCTGAGCCTGCTGGCTGTATGGCAGGTGGGTGCAGCCCAGGGTTGGGTGTCCGAACAGGTGTTGCCGGCCCCGCGTTATGTGTGGGAAACCCTGGTTGAGCTGGTGCGCAGCGGTGACCTCTGGCTCAACGCCGCTGCCAGCCTGCAACGGGTGCTGGTTGGCTTTGCGCTCGGCGCGAGCCTGGGCCTGGTGCTGGGCGCGCTGATGGGGCTGTTCCGGCCGGTGCGCGACTACCTGCTGCCGACCTTCAACGCGCTGGTACAGATCCCCGTGCTGGGTTGGCTGCCCTTCGCCCTGTTGCTGTTCGGCATTGGCGAGCCGCTCAAGTACGTGCTGATCGCCAAGGCTGCGCTGGTGCCGGTCACCCTGGCGACGGTGCAGGCGTTCGATCAGGCGCCGCGGCGCCTGTTGGAAGTGGGCGAGGCTTATGGGTTCAGCCGGCGCCAGTTGATCTGCCACGTGGTCCTGCCCTCGGCTGTCACGCCTATGTTCACCGGCTTAAGGTTGGGCTTCACCAAGGCCTGGTTGTCGCTGGTGGTAGTGGAGCTGGTGGCCTCCAGCGAAGGCCTGGGCTACTTGATCGTCTATGGGCGCCAGCTGTTCCAGCTGGATCTGGTGATGGCCGCCGTGGTGGTGGTCGGTGCCCTCGGCCTGGCAATCGATCGCGGTTTCGATCTGCTCGAGCGGCGCTTGAGCAAGGGGCGGCCGGCATGAGCCCGTCTGCCTTCTCGCGCCGCCGTGGCTGGGTGCTGCCAATCGCCGCGGTCGCCCTCTGGTGGCTAGCCTCGGCGCAGGGCTGGAGCGATTCGCGCTTGCTGGTCACGCCGCAAGCCGTGGCGGCCACCGCCTGGCATGAGATCAGCAGCGGGCACTTGGCCCGAGCGTTGGGGGCTAGCCTGGCGCGGGACCTCAGCGGCTTCTTCATCGGCACCGCTGGTGGCCTGCTGCTGGGCGCGCTGTTAGGGCTGTCCCCGCTGGCGCAACGGTTGATCGGCCCAAGCTTCAACACCTTCAAGCAGATTTCCCTGTTCGCCTGGATTCCGCTGATTTCCGTGTGGTTCGGCCTGGGAGACCTGGCCAAGGTGGTGTTTCTCTCGCTGGCCGCCCTGGTACCGGTGGCGGTGAACACCTGCGACGGCTTGCGCCGGGTGTCGCCCGCGCTGCTGGAAGTGGCCCAGGTGTATGGCTACAGCCGCTGGCAAACGCTGCTGGAAGTGCGCTTGCCAGCAGCCCTGCCGTCGATCTTCACCGGGCTATACCTGGGCCTGATCTATTCGTGGCTGGCCACGATCGGCGCGGAATACCTGCTGGTGTCGGGGGAAGGCATCGGTAATGCGCTGATCGAAGGCAGCGAACACTTTCGAATGGACCTGGTGCTGTTCGGCATGCTGGTGATCGGCATTGTCGGCTGGTCCCTCAACGCCTTGGCGCGGTTGGGCGAGCGTCGCCTGAGCCGGCGCTTCGGTTATCAATGAATCACGGAGGCGCCCATGCAGAGCAACAGCCTAGTGCTGGATCGGGTAAGCAAGCAGTTCGATAACCCACAGCGGCCCGGTGAAACCCTACGGGTGTTAGACAACATCCGCCTGGACGTGCGCGCTGGGGAGTTCGTCAGCATCGTGGGCGCCAGCGGCTGCGGCAAGTCGACCCTGCTACGGCTGCTGCTGGGGCTGGACCAAGCCTTCGATGGGCAGATTCTGCTGGGCGGCAAGCCGATCCGCGGCACCGGGCTGGAGCGCGGCATCGTGTTCCAAGACCACCGATTGTTTCCCTGGCTCACGGTGCGGGAAAACATCGCGGTAGGCCTGAAGAACTCGCCCTTGAGCGCTCGGGAAAAAACCGAGGCCGTGCGCGAACACCTGGCACTGGTGGGGCTGGAAGCCTTCGCCGATGCCTACCCGCAGCAGATTTCCGGGGGCATGGCGCAGCGCGTGGCGATCGCTCGCGGCCTGGTGAATCGGCCATCGGTGTTGCTGCTGGACGAACCCTTCGGCGCGCTGGATGCCCTGACCCGTACCCGCCTGCAGAATGAGCTGCAAGGCATCTGGGCGCGGGAGCGGATCACTATGGTGCTGGTAACCCACGATGTGGACGAAGCGGTCTTCCTAGGCGACCGCGTGGTGGTCATGCAGCCCAACCCCGGGCGCATCCGGAGGGTGCTGGACGTTGACCTGCCGCGCCCGCGCAACCGCAGCGACAGCGCCTTTATCACGCTGCGTGACGACCTGCTCAGCGACTTTATCGCCCCAGGGCAGGCGTGACCTCATGGTTCGCGGGCGATGCCCGCTCCCGCACAGTGGGGTACGCGTTGCCCCGCTGGCGTGGAACATGCATCCTGTGCCGCAGCTCACTGCCGGCGCCGATCGATGCACACCCAGGATGTCGCCCTCTGGACAGAGGAACTCACCCGCGTATTTGCCGCCGCCCCTGCGCAGCGCCTCGATGCCTTGTGCGCCTGGCTGGGGCGGGTGCGGCCGGTGGACCACTTCGTGCTGTTCGTTTATGAGGGCAACCACCGCCCCCTGGCACTGTTCGACACCTTCCCGGCGCAACGGCGCAAGGTGTACGTGGACGATTACCAAAGCGGCCCCTACCTGCTAGACCCCATCTACCTCGCCTGCGCCCGGGGCCAGGCGCCAGGGCTGTGGCGCCTGCGGCAGCTCGCGCCGGACCACTTCTACCTGGGCGAGTATTACCTGACCTACTACCAGCAGACCGGCCTTGCCGAAGAGGTGGCGTTCTTCGTCGACCTCGGCGAGGGCACCCGGGGCGTGTTGTCGCTGATGCGCGCCAACCACCGTGTCGCTTTCAGTGAAGACGACCTGGCCTGGCTCGGCTGCGCGCGAGCGGCGGTGGAGCAAGTAGTCGTCGATGCCTGGGCCCTGCACCAGGCCGGCCCGCCCCGGCCGGCGCAGGATCTGGACTTCACCATTCGCGCCGCGTTCGACCAGTTCGGCGCCCACTGCCTGACCCAGCGCGAGCAGGAGATCGTTCAGTTGCTGCTGCGCGGGCATTCCAGCGCTTCCGTGGCCGAGGTGCTGGGCATCAGCCCGGGCACGGTGAAGATCCATCGCAAGCACCTTTACGCAAAGCTCGCGATCAATAGCCAGTCCGAGTTGCTGGGGCTGTTCATCCGCGACCTCGCCGGGCCGGCCAACCCCGGCAGGCATGTCTAAAAACGACCACTATCCCCTAAGGGATATATACCCGTGCCGTTGCGCCACGCTAGCTTGGCCCGCAACACGGCATGGGAGGGTCCGCCGATGGGCGACAGCAACGACATCGAGTTCTGCAAGGTGGTCAAGCGTTACGGCAGCGTCACGGCGGTCGACGGGCTGAATTTCGCCGTGCGCCGCGGCAGCTTCCACGCCTTCCTCGGCGGCTCAGGCTGCGGCAAAACCACGACCCTGCGAATGATCGCGGGTTTCGAGCAGCCCAGCGAAGGCCATGTGTTGCTGGCCGGGCGCAACGTGGCGGGGGTGCCGGCGTTCCAGCGCCCGGTGAACATGGTGTTCCAGCACTACGCGCTGTTCCCGCACATGACCGTCAGCGAGAACATCGCCTACGGCTTGCGCTACCGCACTCCGCGCATCGATACCCGGCAACAGCGGCGGCTGGCCGACGAAGCCCTGGAGATGGTCCGCCTCTCCGGCTTCGGTAGCCGTCGCCCCAGCGAACTCTCCGGGGGCCAGCAGCAGCGTGTGGCCCTGGCCCGGGCGCTGGTGAACAAGCCCACCGTGCTGCTGCTCGACGAGCCGCTGGCGGCGCTCGACCGCAAGCTGCGCAAGGAGATGCAGTCTGAATTGCTGCGCTTGCAGCGCGAAGTAGGCATCACCTTCGTGCTGGTGACCCACGACCAGGAAGAGGCGCTGTCCATGAGCGACAGCATCAGCGTGATGCGCGACGGCACTATCGTGCAGACCGCCACCCCCGAGCAGCTCTACGAAACCCCGGCCAGCCGCTACGTGGCGGACTTTATCGGCGAATCCAACGTGATCGAAGGCACGGTGAGCGCGGTCAGCGCCAGCGTGGTCAGCCTGCGCACCGCCGAGGGCTTGCAGCTGAACTGCCCGCCCACCCCCAGCGGCCAGGCGTTGACGGTGAACGCGCCAGGCTGCATCGCGGTTCGGCCGGAAGCCATCGACATCCGCGCTGCCGGCAGCACCCTGGCCCGGGACGTGCGCCTGGACGGCCAGGTCGAGGACCGCATCTACCTGGGCAACACCACCGAATATCGGGTGCGCACCCAACCGTTCGGCATCCTTTGCGTACGCGTGCCTCGCCAACAGGAAACCCAGCCGCTGGAACACGGCGCGCCGGTCCAGGTTGGCTGGGACCAGGCCAGTGGCCTTGCAATGACCTTCTGAACTGCCTTTTCAACCGCCTTGGGGAGACGTCATATGGATCAGAAAACCTTCATCAACACCCTGCGCAGCTGGCAGAACGGCTCGATCAGCCGGCGAGACTTCCTTGGCCGCACCGGCCTGGGCGTGGCAGCGGCGGTCGTGGCCAGCCAGATGCCTGGCCTGCTTGCCAGCAGCGCTTATGCGGCGGAAAAAGGCAGCATGGGCGACCGCCTGGCGCTGGCCACATGGCCCAATTATCACAGCCAGCAGAACCTCGACGCTTTTGCCACCGCCACCGGCGCGCGGGTGAGCATGAGCGTGTTCGGCTCCAATGAAGAAATGCTTGCCAAGCTGCAGGCGGGAGGCAGCGGCTGGGACGTGCTGGTGCCCACCAACTACACCATCAGCACTTACGTAAAGCTGGGGCTGATCGAGCCTCTGGACCTCTCCCGCATCCCCAACTTCGACCCCAAGGCCTTTCAACAACGCTTCATGGCCCAGGGCACGGTAGACGGCAAGGTGTATGCGGTGCCGAAGAACTGGGGCACCACCGGTATGGTGTACGACAGCGCGCAGCTCAAGGCGCGGCCGACCAGCTGGAAGGAATTCTGGGAGCTGGCCAAGGGCGAGGCTGACGGCCGGGTAATCGTTCACGACTACCAGCTCACGGCCATCGGCAACGCCCTCAAGGCCTGCGGTTATAGCTTCAACTCGCTGGACACCAAGGAGCTGGCCGAGGCGGAAAAATTGCTGATCGAGGTCAAGCCGCACCTGTTCGCGATCAACTCAGACATCCAGCCCTCCATGCGCAGCGGCGACGCCTGGCTGGCGATGAGTTGGACCGGCGATGCTTTGCAGCTGCAGCGCGACACCCCGAGCATGCATTACGCCCTGGGCAAGGAAGGCGGCGAGATCTGGAGCGACTTCTTCGCCATCCCTAAAAGCAGCGAACACAAGGACGCCGCCTACGCCTTTATCAATTACCTGCTCGACCCTCAGCACAACAAGCTCGAAGTGCTCGCCCACGGCTACCCCAGCGGCGACAGCCGAGTCGATGCGCTGCTGCCGCAGAAGCTGCTCGACGACCCCATCATGTACCCGGCCGCCGAACAACTCAGCCCGCTGGAGTTCGGCGCCGCCGCCACTCTTACCAGCCCGCTGCGGGCCGAGCTGATGGCGCGCTTCAAGGCCGCCTGACGGTTGCGGGCGCCGCCTGCCCGGGGCGCCCGTCCATTGACCCCGAACGAGGAGCGGTTATGTCCACCGCTGTGCACACCATGAACGCCACCGCGCTCAAAGGCCGGGCGCGCGACTTAGGCCGGCGCGTCACCGTGCTGATGCTGTTGCCCTCCACCCTGTGGTTCTTGCTGCTGCTGGTGACGCCGCTGCTGATCATCCTGGTGTTCAGCTTCGGCGAGCGCAGCGCCGTGGGCGGCTATGCCGGCGGGCTTACCCTGGCCAACTACCTGAACCTTGGCTCGCGCGCGGCAGCGTTCAGCAACACCCTGCTGCTAGCGCCCATGGGCACCCTGGTGTGCCTGTTGGCCGCCTACCCGCTGGCGTACTTCCTGGCGGTGAAGGTGCAGCGCAGCCGCTCACTGTTGCTGACGCTGGTGATCGTGCCGTTCTGGACCAGCTTTCTGATCCGCACCTACGCCTGGATCTTCATCCTCAGCGGCAAGGGCCTGCCGGCCATGCTCGCCAGCCTGGGGCTGGAAAACGTGCGGTTGATCAACACGCCCAGCGCAGTGTTGATCGGCATCGTTTACGGCTACCTGCCGCTGATGGTGTTCCCGATCTACGTCAGCCTGGAAAAGCTCGACAAGCGCCTGCTCGAAGCCTCGCAAGACCTCGGCGCCAGCGCCTTCGAAGGCTTTCGGCGGATCACCCTGCCGTTGTCTGCGCCGGGGGTGATCACCGGCGTAATGCTGGTGTTCATCCTGCTGATGGGTGAGTTCCTGATCCCGGCAATCCTGGGCGGCGGCAAGGTGTTTTTCGTGGGCAATGCCCTGGTGGACCTGTTCCTGCAATCGCGTAACTGGCCGTTCGGCAGCGCCGTGGCCATGGCCCTGGTGGCGATCATGCTGGTGGTGATCGGCCTGTATCTGAAACTGGTGGCCCGGCATGGCGGCCGGCCCGGCGAAGGAGCACTCTAACATGTGGCTGCGCGGTTATTCGACCTTCCTCTATCTGTTCCTTTACGCGCCCATCGCGTTGATCGTGGTGTTCGCGTTCAACGCCGGACGCAGCGGGCTGGCCTTCCAGTGTTGCTCCACCCAGTGGTTCGGCAGCGCGTTCGCCAACCCCTTCATTCTCGAAGCCCTGGGCAACAGCGCAATGATCGCCCTGGGCTCGGCGCTGTTGGCCACCCTGTTCGGCACCCTGGCGGTGTTCGGCCTGCAACGGGTAGGGCCGCGGGTGCGCCTGGTGTTCGACGCCCTTACCTACTGCGCGATCATCATCCCGGGCATCGTGATCGGCATCTCCACGCTGATCGCCTTCATCAGCCTGTTCGACCTGCTCAACCCCGTGCTGGCGGCGCTGCTGCCAGGTATCGCGCCGCTGAACATGGGGTACTTCACGGTGGTGGCGGCGCATTCGCTGTTCACCATGGCGCTGGTGATGGTGATCGTCCGTACCCGAGTAGAAGCGCTCGATACGGCATTGCTGGAAGCCTCGGCCGATCTCTATGCGCCGCCTCTGGAAACCTTCCGCCGGGTCACCCTGCCGCAGATCACGCCAGCGATTCTTGCCGGGTTCCTGCTGGCGTTCACCTTCAGTTTCGACGACTTCATCATCGCCTTCTTCGTGAGCGGCTCGCATACCACCTTGCCGATCTACATCTTCTCGTCGATCCGCCGGGGCATCACGCCGGAGATCAACGCTATTTCCACGGTGATCATCGGCGCCTCGCTGGCCTTGCTGTTCACTTCACGTTATTTGCAGAACCGCCGCGTTGACGGCCGGGAGGCACACCATGCGTGACCAGCTGTACATCAACGGCCAGTGGGTCAGCCCAGACCTGGGTGGGCACTTGCAGGTGATCGACCCCGCCACCGAACACGTGATTGGTAGCGTGGCCGCGGGCACCGAGGAAGACATCGACAACGCCGTGCGCGCCGCCCGCGCGGCCTTCGACGGGCCCTGGGGCAGCACCAGCGGCGAGCAGCGCGCGGGTTGGCTGGATAGCCTGGCGGATGCCCTTGAGCAGGACCAAGCCGCCCTGGCTGAACTGGAAGTACGCGACAACGGCAAGCCGCTACCCGAGGCCCAATGGGACGTGGCCGACGCCATTGGCTGTTTTCGCTTTTATGCAGGCCTTGCGCGCGAACTGGACGCTCGCCAGGACGAGCCGCTGGCCCTGGCGGACCCGCGCTTTCGCTGCCACGTGCGGCATGAGCCGGTGGGCGTGGCGGGGCAGATCATCCCCTGGAATTACCCCTTGCTGATGGCTGCCTGGAAGGTCGCCCCGGCGCTGGCGGCCGGCGCTACCGTAGTGCTCAAGCCTTCCGAGCTCACGCCCCTGAGCGCGCTGGAGCTGGCCGTGGCCGCCGAGCGCAGCGGGCTGCCGCCGGGGGTGCTGAACGTGGTCACCGGCCTGGGCGCCGAAGCGGGCAGCGCGCTGAGCGCCCACCCAGGCGTGGACAAGCTGGCCTTTACCGGCAGCGTGCCGACCGGGGCGAAGATCATGAGCGCGGCGGCACACGACATCAAAAACATCAGCCTGGAGCTGGGTGGCAAATCGGCGTTCATCGTGTTCGACGACGCCGACGTCGAAGCGGCGGTGGAGTGGATTCTGTTCGGTATTTTCTGGAATCAGGGCCAGGTGTGCAGCGCCACCTCACGTTTGCTGGTCCAGCAAGGTATCGCCCCGCGCCTGCTGGAGCGGCTGGTGGCGGCCACGCGGCAAATCACCATAGGGCCGGGCCTGGAACCAGGGATGCTGCTGGGGCCCTTGGTGAGCGCCGGCCAGTACGAGAAGGTGCTGCAGATGATCGCCCGCGGTGAAGCCGAGGGCGCGCGCTTGATCAGCGGCGGCCGGCGCCCGAAAGACCTGGACCGGGGCTATTTCCTGCAGCCGACGATCTTCGACCAGCCCGCCGAAGACAGCGCCTTGTGGCGCGATGAAATCTTCGGCCCAGTGCTGTGCGTGCGCCGCTTCACCGACGAAGCCGATGCGCTGCGCCAGGCCAACGCCAGCCGCTTCGGCCTGGCCGGGGCGGTGATGAGTGCCGATCCCGCCCGCGCCACCCGGGTGGCCAACGGCTTGCGCGCCGGCATCGTGTGGATCAACTGCTCGCAACCCACCTTCGTTGAGGCGCCCTGGGGCGGCATGAAACAAAGCGGCATCGGCCGCGAGCTGGGGCGCTGGGGGCTGGAGAACTACCTGGAGGTCAAACAGGTGACCGAGTACGTAAGCGCCGAGCCCTGGGGTTGGTATTCGTAATTGCCCTGTTCGCAGGCTCCGCCTGCTCCTCCAAGCGTGAGCCACTGCGCTGTAGGAGCAGGCAGGGCCTGCGAACCCAAGGTTTCGCGGCGGTTTGCCCAAGACAAGCCTGTCACAAACTGACATCCTTTGCGGCCCGGTATCGTTCGAGCTTCATCATGCCCGTACCCGCCCCTCACCGCCCCGCGTTCATGCACGGCGCTGTCGCTGTGTTACCCCTTTCCCTCGCCTGCCTGCCCTGGGGGCTGCTGGCCGGTTCACTGGCAGTGGATGCCGGCCTGAGCCCCTTACAGAGCCAGGGGTTGTCCACCATCGTGTTTGCCGGCGCGGCGCAACTGGTGGCCATCGGCATGTTCAAGGGGGGCGCCGGAGCGCTGTCGATTCTGCTCACGACCCTGCTGCTTACCTCGCAGCACTTGCTCTACGGCATGCACATGCGCGCCCGGGTCGCGCCCTTGGCGCCGCGCTGGCGAATGGGCCTGGGCTTCCTGCTCACCGACGAGCTGTTCGCCCTGACCAGCCAGCAGAGCGCGGAACACTTCCAGCGCTGGTACGCACTGGGGGCAGGGCTCACGTTCTACCTGGCGTGGAACCTGTGCACCTTCGCTGGCATCGTGCTGGGCAAGAACATTCCCGGGCTGCAACACCTGGGGCTGGACTTTTCCATCGCCGCCACCTTTATCGCCTTGATTACCCCGGTGGTGCGCTCGGTTCCGGCGGCGGTCTGCGTAGCCGTGGCGCTGCTGTGCTCGGTGCTGTTCAGCCTCTGGGGGCTGGAGTCTGCATTGGTATTGGCCGGGCTGTGCGCGATGACGGCGGGGTATGGCTGCAAGCGGCTGATGGAGCGTGAACGGTGATCTGGGCAGTGATCTTTGGCATGGGCGCGGTGTTGTTCTTCAATCGCTATGTGTTCCTTGAACCGCGGCTGCCACTGCGCCTGGGGCGCCGCGCCCAGGAATTCCTGGGCTTTGCCGTGCCCGGCATGCTCACGGCGATCTGCGGGCCTATCGTGTTCATGCCCGACCATCGGCTGAACCTCTCGCTGGGCAACCCCTACCTGTTGGCCGGGCTGTGTACGGTTGGCCTGATGCTCGCGACCCGTAGCGTGCTGACCAGCGTGGTGCTGGGCATGGCGGCCTTTTACGGCCTGCGTGCCTGGCTGTGAATCCGATTGAACGACCGAGCTGAAAAAGGGGACGAACGCACAGTCGCGAAAATTGCCTATCGTTGTGGGAATCGTCGTAAAAGAGGTGGGAGCCATGGAAATCGAAAAGCTGTTCGCCCAGCTGCACAGTTTGCCCAGTATTCCGAAGGTTGCGCAGGACCTGATCGCCCAGTTCGACAACCCTTCGTCCAGCCTGGAAGCCATTGCCCGCAACATCGAGAAGGACCCGGTCATCTCGGCAAAAATCCTGCGGCTGGCCAATTCGGCGCGCTTCAAGGGTGCGCGGGAATCCACGAGCATCGAAGACGCAGCCATGCGGCTAGGCTTCAACACCATGCGCACCCTGGTGCTGGCCAGCGCGGTCACCGGCGCGTTCAGCGCCCCACCTTCGTTCAACCTCAAGGGTTTCTGGCTCAAGAGCTTCCAGGTGGCGAGCATCGCCCGGGTGCTGGCCAAACAAGGCGGCACCGACGCGGAAGTCGCCTTCACCTGCGGGCTGATGCACAACATCGGCGAACTGCTGATTCAAACCGGCGCGCCGGAAATGGTCGAGCGCTTGAATGCACGTCGCCCGACCACCTCCCCGGCCCACGCCGCGGACGAAACGCTGCAACTGGGCTTCGGCTATCCGGAAGTGGGCGCCGAGCTTGCCAAGCGCTGGAACCTGCCTAAGCAGATCCAGGATGGCATTGCCTACCAGGCCAAGCCCCACCAGGCACCGGGCAACGCGCCGCTGCCGCTGCTGGTCGCCCAGGCCGATGAGGTCAGCGACCGCCTGCAGCAATTCGGTGGCCCCACCGAGGAAGCCAAGGCCGAGTTGCACGACGAGCTGATGAAAGGAGTAGACCTGGACCTGCTGTTCGATGCCCTGCCCCAAGTGCTGGAAGCGGACAAGGCATTCGCGGAGCTGTTGAGTTAGAGCGGCCCCGCGAACCTGCGTTCAGCCGCCGCGCCTGGATGGCCGGCCTGCCGCATTTGCTAGCGCCTACACGGAATCAGCCGGCTTCTTATCGAAGGTATCGGTAAACAGCTGATTACGTGGCAGCCCGGCCATGAACATGCGCCGGGCTATGGCCTCCACTCTCGTAGGCGCGCCGCAGGCCAGGGCAATGGCCTGGCGTGACGGGCGCAGGTCGCCCAGGTCGGCATCGGGGCCGCGCAAATCCACTACCAACGCCGGATGGCTTGCCGCCAGTGCCTGCAATTCAGCGGCCAGGTAGTGCTCACCGGGCGCTGCCATGTGCAGCACGCGGATCGGCCCTTGATGGTTTTGCCGCAACGCTTCCCGCAGCACCGCCCACAGCGGGGCGAGCCCCGTGCCGCTGGCCAGCAACCATAACGGCCGGGCTTCCCATGCCGGGTCGTAATGCAGCGGGCCGCTGAGGACCTCGCCCAGCCGTAAGCGATCCCCTACCTGCAACGCCCTGGCGCGGTCGGCGAAGGCGCCTGGCCGGGCGCATTGCAGATGAAATTCCAGCCAGGGGGCATCGCCGGGCAGGCTTGCCAGCGAATACGGCCGGGCTATCCCGTCTTCACTCCACAGCAATACGTGCTGCCCTGGCTGGTAGCGCAACGGCCGCGCGGGGATCACCCGGAGGCGCAGCACGCATGGGCTGGGCCAGCTCAGCGCGCTGACCTGCGCGTCGATGCCATCAGCCCGTGGGTCATAGGGCACTACTTCGAGGTCTTCGACTACCCGGCACTGGCAGGCTAACCGCCAGCCGGCGGCGCGCTCACTGCTAGGCAGGGCTTGCGGCAGCTGATCGTGCGGCTCGCCGCCGATGCAGCGCACCCGGCAGCTATGGCAATGCCCAGCCCGGCAGCCAGATGGCACCGCGACACCGTGGCCGTTCAGGGCGTCGAGCAGGTTAACCCCCGCAGCTACCTGCCAACGCTGGCCGCCAACGGCCAGCTCAGGCATCGATGTACTCCCAGGCGGCCACACAGCGGTTGCGCCCTTCCCGCTTGGCTTGGTAAAGGGCTTTGTCCGCACGGTGCAGGGCGTCGTCCAGCAGGTCACCCTCGCCGAGCAGGGTCATCCCGGCGCACAGGCTCAAAGACGTCACCGCACCATCGGCGGGGCGTGCCGCCGCGAAGGCCAGGCGCAGGCGCTCGCAGCACAGGGTCAGGCGATCGGCGTCGGAATCGAGCATCAGCAGCACGAACTCTTCACCACCGTAGCGGGCTAATACATCACCCTCGCGCAGGCAGGCCGCGGCCACTTGGGCAAAGCCTTGCAACACCGCGTCCCCGGCGGCATGGCCATGTACGTCGTTGATGCGCTTGAAATGGTCCAGGTCGATTAACGCCAGGCCGTGGGTCTGCCCAGGGCGCAACCCGTGCAATTCACGCGAAGCCAGGCGCAGGAAGTGCCGGCGGTTGAACAGCCCGGTCAGCTCATCGGTAGCCACCAGGTCTTCGAGCTGGCGCATCATGCCGCGCAGGGTGTCTTGATGCGCCTGGAGGGCGAAGCGCCGCTGGCGCATGCGCTGGCGCGAGGCCTGCACGTAATTGCCATACAGGCACAGCCAGAACAGTACGATAAACAGCACGGCGGCCTGGATAGCCGCCAGCCCAGGCTCGTCCAACCGGCCCTGCCCCGCTTCATACAGGTTCAGCATGGCAAAGCTGCCGAACACCAAGGCTGCGCAGCGCAGGAACACTGCCCTGGACAAGTGAAACAGACCGAACATCAGCGGCACCACGTAAATGACCATGAACGGCCCGCGCGCGCTATCCAGATGGCTGAGCAGCCAGGTCTCCCAGCCGACCGCCAGCCAGATCTGCGCCTCGGTGAGGCTAGGATCGGCGAAGCGCAGGTTGTTACCGCTGAAAAACACCAGCCCCAGCAGCGCCTGGCTGAGCAGCACCAGTGCGCCGCCAGCCATCACCGTTTCGGTGCTGCCGTTGAAATAGCCGCCCACAAAAGCGACGCCCACCAGCATCAGCATCATCAGATAACTGCTGGCGGCCAGAAGGAAGCGCTTTATAAAAAGCTTCTGAAGATTGTGCTGGGTCACTCGTTGACTCATCGTGCTCATAGGGATCCCATCCCTTACCACGGTTATGGCAAGTTGCCACTTTAGTGATCCAACGCAAAAATGACCATCGGATTTTCGTTCATCCGATGACAGACCAGTCGTCAAGGTCGTTTTGCCTGGCTGCCGACTACCGCACGCCATCGTTCGATGGCGGATGTGCGACCGCCACGAGCGGGGTATACTGCCGCGCCTTTTCCCAGCCCCCGCCTGCCTTTGCCGAGTCCCACGGCGCGTGGTAATGCCTGGAGAGGTCGCCCCGCGTGCCCTGCGCGAGGCCGAGATAATGTTCCCGTGTCAAAGAGGAGCGCGCCCGTGACCGTGATCAAGCAAGACGACCTCATTCAGAGTGTCGCCGATGCCCTGCAGTACATTTCCTACTACCACCCCGTCGATTTCATCCAGGCGATGCATGAGGCTTACCTGCGCGAGGAATCCCCCGCGGCACGTGACTCCATCGCCCAGATCTTGATCAACTCACGCATGTGCGCCACCGGCCACCGGCCGATCTGCCAGGACACCGGCATCGTCACCGTCTTCGTTCGGGTAGGCATGGAGGTGCGCTGGGATGGCGCCACCATGGGCGTGGACGACATGATCAACGAAGGCGTGCGCCGCGCCTACAACCTGCCAGACAACGTGCTGCGCGCCTCGATCCTGGCCGACCCGGCCGGTAGCCGCAAGAACACCAAGGACAACACCCCGGCGGTCATTCACTACTCGATCGTGCCTGGCAACACCGTGGAAGTGGACGTCGCCGCCAAAGGCGGTGGCTCCGAGAACAAATCGAAGATGGCCATGCTCAACCCGTCGGACTCGATCGTCGACTGGGTGCTCAAGACCGTTCCGACCATGGGCGCTGGCTGGTGCCCGCCCGGCATGCTGGGCATCGGCATCGGCGGCACCGCCGAGAAAGCCGCGGTGATGGCCAAGGAAGTGTTGATGGACCCCATCGACATCCATGAGCTCAAGGCCCGCGGCCCGCAGAACCGCCTCGAGGAAATGCGCCTGGAGCTGTTCGAGAAGGTCAACCAGCTGGGCATCGGCGCCCAGGGCTTGGGCGGCCTGACCACGGTGCTGGACGTGAAGATCATGGACTACCCGACCCACGCCGCCTCGCTGCCGGTGTGCATGATCCCCAACTGCGCCGCCACCCGTCACGCCCACTTCGTGCTCGACGGCAGCGGCCCGGCCGCGCTGGAGGCACCGCCCCTGGACGCTTATCCGGAAATCGTCTGGGAAGCCGGCCCCTCCGCGCGCCGGGTCAACCTCGACACCGTGACCCCGGAAGACGTGCAGAGCTGGCAGCCCGGTGAAACCCTGCTGCTTAACGGCAAGATGCTCACCGGCCGCGATGCCGCGCACAAGCGCATGGTGGACATGCTCAACAAGGGCGAAACCCTGCCAGTGGACCTCAAGGGCCGCTTTATCTACTACGTGGGCCCGGTCGACCCGGTTCGCGAGGAAGTGGTCGGCCCTGCTGGCCCCACCACCGCCACCCGGATGGACAAGTTCACCCGGCAGATCCTCGACCAAACCGGCCTGCTGGGCATGATCGGCAAAAGCGAGCGCGGCCCAACCGCCATCGACGCGATCAAGGACTACAAAGCCGTGTACCTGATGGCCGTGGGCGGCGCTGCCTACCTGGTCGCCCAGGCAATCAAGGGCGCCCGTGTGGTGGCCTTCGAGGAACTGGGCATGGAAGCGATCTACGAGTTCGACGTGACCGACATGCCGGTCACCGTCGCCGTGGACAGCAAGGGCGAGTCGGTGCACATCACCGGCCCGGCGATCTGGCAAAACAAGATCGCTGAAAGCCTCGCTGTCGAGGTTCGCTAACCCCCTACAAGCCCGGCGATCGCCGGGCTTGTTCGTTATTGACCACCGAAGGCTTGAGCGGCGCAGGGCCGTGCTACGCATGCGCTTGAGGCCCCACTGTCATGGTCAGCCAACAGTACAGTTCGGCCCACTTCCTTGCGACCGTACCGGTGCTGCTGCCGGCGCTTGCCCTAATCTGGGCATCCGTGGGCGCCGAATCAGAGCGCTGCGAGCGGTAACCAAGGACCGAAGCCATGACGCAAGCCAACGTAGCGAACCTGCAAACCCAGCCCGATGCCAAGAACCAGGACCTTCACGCCTACCTGCTAGGGCTGATTTCCGTGGCCGCATTCGCCATGACCCTACCCGCAGCCAAGATGCTAGCCGGCGAACTGAGCGCGATGCAGGTGGGGATTTTCCGCTCGGTGCTGGCGGCGTTCGCGGCCATTCCATTCCTGGTGTTTGGCCGGGCGAAGCTGCCAAACCGCTCGCAGGTCAAACGCATGTTGCTCACTTCTACCGGCATCGTGTATGGCTTCCCCATCCTCACTGCGCTAGGCATGCAATATGTGCCGGTCAGCCATGGCGGGGTGCTGCTCGCGGCACTGCCGCTGTCCACGGCCGTGTTCGGTACGCTGATCACCGGCACCCGGCCCTCCCGCGCGTTTTGGCTGGTGTCATGCCTGGGCTTCGCCGTGGTCATGAGCTACATGGCAATTACCAAGGGCGTTGAGGACTTTTACATAGGTGACCTGGCGCTGCTGGGTGCGGTGCTGCTGGCGGGCTTCGGCTACGCCCAGGGCGGCGCGCTGTCCAAGGAGCTCCCAGGCTGGCAAGTGATGTGCTGGACGCTCGTGTTGAGCCTGCCGGTACTGCTGCCTGCCAGCCTGTGGCTGTATGACGGCCAGACCCTTGCCAACCTCAGCGGCCAAGGCATCGTAGCGCTGCTGTTTTTGGCCTGGGTCAATTCCCTGCTGGGGTTCTTCTCCTGGAACCGCGCCCTGGCGCTGGGCGGCATTCAACGCATCAGCCAACTGCAACTGCTGCAGCCATTCTTCACCTTCGCCTTTTCGATTTTCCTGATGGGCGAGAGCTGGAACTGGCTGACGCCGGTGGTGTGTGGGGTAGTGATCGTGCTGGTGTGGCTGGCCAAGCGTTGCTGATTCACGCCTGTGATGGCCCTACTCGCTGGCTTACGCCTGTCGTCGGCAAGCCATGCTGCTACGGGTCAGGAGGTGTGGGTAGCCATGGAATCTCCTACGACAGCTGCTGAGCCGGTGCCAGATGCGTATGTATGAAAGCCTTGAATCGCGGATCGTTGCAGTAGGTGACGTTGAAGCGCAGATGCTGGTCGTACTGCTGGCCATGGCTGAACAACGAGCCGGGGGCCAGGAGGATCCCCGCCTGATGCGCCTGCTCGATCAACCGGCGAAGGTCCAGGTACCCGGGCATTCGCCCCCAGAGAAAAATGCCATCGGGGCTGTAATCGTCGAAGGCCACCCCGGCCGCGCCTAGCCACTCCCTTGCGGTAGCCCGGGCTTTCATCACCTGCTGCGTCAAGGTATCGAGGTGGTGCTGGTAACGGCCGGATTGCAAAGTATGGGTCACGATGGTTTCGTCGATAGCCGAGCCGCACAGCAGGCCGGCCATCTTCTCCTCCACCAGCCGCTCTACGAAAGCCGCGGGTGCCACGGCGTAGCCCAGGCGCAGCGCGGGGCTGAGCACCTTGCTGAACCCACTGAGATAAAAGCAGCGATTAAAGCCATCCAGGCTGGCCAGACGCAGGGTTGGTTGTGAAGACAGCGGGCCATAGACGTCGTCTTCCACCACATGGAAATCATATTTCTCGGCCAGGGAAAGGATTTTGTGCCCCTTTGCCGGTGAGGTGCTGCCACCGGTAGGGTTGTGCACCAACGTCTGGGTAAGGAACAGCCGCGGCCGGTAACGGGCGACCATGGCCTCGAAGACGTCCATGTCCGGCCCGTCGCTGAGCCGTGGCACGGTGATGATGTTGAAATCCTGCGTCTTTATCAGTTTGAGCTGCAACAGCAGGTAGCTGGGGTCCTCGACCAGCAGGTAGTCCCCTTCTCGCAGCATCACTTTGCGGATCATCGAGAAGGCATGAGTCGCGCCCACAGTGACCACGATCTGCTGACTGCTGGCAGCGATGTGCAAATCGTGCAACTTGCGCGCGATCACCCGGCGCAGTTCCTGGCCGCCAGCGGCGGGCGCCGGCACGCTGCATGCGAGTGCGTCGCGGATCAGCCGGCCAGTGACCGAGGGTGGCACCGCCTCCGCCAACCACGCAGGAGGCAAGTAGCCGGAGCTGACCGGCAGTTCGTAGAGGGAGGGGTCGAGCGAGCGGTAGAGAAAGCCACCATGCAGGCTGGACGGCACCACCGCTTCGCCGCTATCGCTGGCGCCCCCGCAGTGCTTACCCGGCAGTACGAAATACCCCGTGCCTGGGCGCGATTCGATCACCTGCTGAGCGACCAGGTCCTCATAGGCGCCGGTAACGGTGTAAATGCTTACGCCCAGCTGCCTGGCCAATGCCCGCACCGACGGCAGCCGGGCGCCCTGCACCCATTGGCTAGTCTCGATCCGATCAACGATGCCGTGGCGAATCTGGTCTACCAGCAACACCTTGCTGCTGCGGTCGATCTGGAACATATCCCTGTCCTTGCTGAGCGAGGGGCCGCGGGTATTGGAGCAGTAAAAGGGCAGGCGCGCCAGCCGTGGTAGCGCCAGGCTCGCGAGCTTTGCCCACTTCAGAAAAGGGGGCGGGCCGCATGGGAGATTTCTTTCTTCAGCGCAAGCTCGCCGTGAGCGCTGTAACACCATGCGTGGTATGCGCCCGCGCAGGCAGGGCCTGGCGCCTACGAGAGGCGAGGCTCCCGCTGGCGGTGCCATAAATTCTCGGGCTCCGCCCAGCAACACAGGGTCCGGCACTGGCCGCCGGTTTATTGGCCGGGGGTTTCGCAGCAACTGGCGACAGCCTGCGGGCCCCAAGCGACGCCGGTTCGCGGGCTTTGCCTAGCCCCCAGTGATACCAGCTTGCAGCTCGTAGGCGACAGGTGCGGCCTTAATCCCGGCTATCCAGCAAATTAGCCACCATCCGGTCCAGCCATCCCCAAACCCGCTGCTTGGCGCGGCGCCACAGCGGCCGGGCGTTCCACTGCTCCAGGGTGATTTCGCGGCTGCGGGCGAAGTCTGTTTCGAAGCTTGCGTTGACCGCAGCGGTGAGCGCTGGGTCGAGCGCCTCAACGTTCGCTTCCAGGTTGAAGCGCAGGTTCCAGTGATCGAAGTTGCATGAACCGATGCTGACCCAATCGTCGATGATCACCATCTTCAGGTGTAGGAAGCACGGCTGGTATTCGAAAATCTTCACCCCTGCCCGCAGTAGCTTGGGGTAGTAACGGTGGCCGGCGTAGCGTACCGAGGGGTGGTCCGTGCGGGGCCCGGTGAGCAGCAGACGCACGTCGATCCCGCGCTGGGCGGCGCGGCGCAGGGAGCGGCGCACGCTGTAGGTGGGGAGAAAATACGGGGTCGCCAGCCAGATGCGCTGTTGCCCGGCATGAATGGCACGCACCAGCGAGCGCAGGATGTCCCGGTGCTGGCGGGCGTCGCAGTAGGCCACCCGCCCTAGCCCCTCACCGCTAGGGGGCATGCGCGGCACGCGTGGCAGGCCGAAGTGCGTCGCCGGCCGCCAGGCGGTGCGGCGCAGGTTGGCGCGCCATTGGCGGTCGAACAGCATTTGCCAGTCTGCGACCACCGGGCCCCGGATCTCGACCATCACCTCGTGCCACTCGCTGAGGTCCGCATCGGGCTGCCAAAACTGGTCAGTAACGCCCGTGCCGCCGACCACCGCCAGTGCCTGGTCGACCAACAGCAGCTTGCGGTGATCGCGGAACAGGTTGCGCCCGCCACGCCGCCAGCTCACCGGGTTATACAGCCGCAGCTCAACGCCCGCGGCGAGCAGCCGTTGGCTCAAGGCGGTGCCGAAAGCCAGGCTGCCGTAGCCATCGAACAGGCAGCGCACCCGTACGCCGCGCTCCGCCGCTGCTATCAGCGCGTCCACCACGGCGTCGGCACAGTGCCCCGCCTCCACCAGGTACAGTTCCAGGTCAACGTGCGCGCGGGCATTGCCGATGGCGGCCAGCATGCGTGGGAAAAACGCAGGGCCATCGATCAACAGCTCGAAGCGGTTGTCGTTACGCCAGGGGAAAACCGGGCCGGCCATGATTCAGGCCGCCCGGCCGGGCAAGATGAGGGGCAGCAAAACGCAAGAGGACATGCAGGGCGCCTACTGAAAATACTGCGCCACATTAACCGCAGCGCGGGAATTTTCCTACAGGCGCCCGGCGAGTAATAGGTGCTCAGCGCCGCCGCGTTCAGCGGCAAAGCGTTGTAGCTCCGGATAGAACCGCTGGAAGTCCTCCATCAGGTATGGGTAGAGCGCCCGCAGCTCAGGCATTGCCCCCTGCAAACCCTCAGGCCGCGACAACCGCCTGGAGATCCCCAGCAGCACCCGCCCCAATACTTCGAAGTCTTGATAGGAGCCGAGCCAGTCATTCTCGATCATCAGCGGTGCAATGGTCGCCAATCGCCCTGGCAGGTCAGGGGTGCGGCGTAATACGCCATACACCTGGGCGGTGAACTGGCCCAACGGCTGGGGGTGGTAGGCCGCCCACTGGCGGGCCAGGCAATGGTCGAAGAAGACGTCCAGGATGATGCCGGCAAAGCGCCTTCGTTGGGCGGGGAAGCGCGCCAGCGCCGCCAGCACTATCGGGTGGCTGTCTGTATAGGTATCAATGGCGCGGTGCAGGCGGATGGCCTGTTCCAGGGCAGGCGAAAAACGCCCCTCGAGCGGGCCTTTGATGAAGTCCCCATAAAGGCTGCCGAGCAGTTGCTCCGGCAAGGGGCCGCCAAGGTGCAGGTGTGCGAGGAAGTTCATGGGCCGAGCTTAGCACGCGCCGGCTCCCGGCCTCGCCCCGCGTATATAGCCTTCGGGCAGCGCCACATAACCTAGCGATATTTGAATATCGCGATAAACCGATTTATAGTTCGCCGCATCGCGATATACCGTTATCTCACCGAGCCCTGCCATATGCCACTCGACCTCGACGACATAATAAAAGCCCTCTCCCACCCGGTGCGTCGCAACATCCTGCACTGGCTGAAAGACCCGAAGGGCGAATTCCCCGAGCAAGGCCACAGCCACGACCATGGCGTATGCGCCGGGCAGATCGACCAGCGCTGCGGCCTGTCCCAGTCCACGGTATCGGCGCACCTGGCCACCTTGCAGCGGGCCGGGCTGGTGACCAGCCGCAAGGTCGGGCAATGGCATTATTTTCAACGTAATGAGGAGCGCCTCCGGCAGTTCCTCGAGCAACTGAGCGAACAGCTCTGAAAGGACCCTCCATGCCACTTCCCTTGTTTATCCTGGCGCTCAGCTCGTTCGCCATCGGCACCACCGAGTTCGTCATCATGGGGCTGCTGCCCAACGTGGCGCAGGACCTGAACGTTTCCATCCCCGGCGCCGGTTGGCTGGTCACAGGCTACGCCCTCGGCGTGGCCCTGGGCGCGCCCTTCATGGCCATGGCGACTGCCCACCTGCCACGCAAGCTGGCACTGGTGGTGCTGATGGGCGTGTTCATCATCGGTAACCTGTTGTGCGCGGTGGCATCGGACTACCAAGTGTTGATGTTTGCCCGGGTGGTGACCGCGCTCTGCCACGGCGCCTTCTTCGGCATCGGTTCGGTGGTGGCCGCCAACCTGGTGGAGCCTAACCGGCGCGCCTCGGCGGTCGCGCTGATGTTCACCGGCCTGACCCTGGCTAACGTGCTGGGCGTGCCGTTGGGCACCGCACTGGGCCAGGCGGCAGGCTGGCGCGCTACCTTCTGGGGCGTGACGGTGATTGGCGTGGTGGCGTTCATTGGCCTGTTGCGGTACCTGCCCAAGCGCCACGACGAACAAAAACTGCATATGGCCGCGGAGCTGGCCGGCCTCAAGGGCTGGGGAATCTGGCTGTCGCTGAGCATGACAGTGATGTTCTCGGCATCCATGTTCGCCCTGTTCACTTACATCGCGCCGTTGCTGGGCGAGGTGACCGGCGTGTCGGACCGCGGCATCACCTTCACCCTGCTGCTGATTGGCCTGGGCCTCACCCTGGGCAATGTCGTCGGCGGCAAGCTGGCGGACCGCAAGCTGGCGGCCACCCTTGCCGGCGCCTTTATCGCCATGGCGCTGGTGTGCACCGCATTGGCCTGGACCAGCGCGGCCGTGATTCCCACTGAGATCACCCTGTTCATTTGGGCCATGGCTGCCTTTGCCGCAGTGCCGGCACTGCAGGTGAACGTGGTGAGCTTCGGCAAGGCCGCGCCCAACCTGGTAAGCACCCTGAACATCAGCGCCTTCAACACCGGCAACGCCCTCGGCGCCTGGGTCGGCGGCGCCGTGATCGACCACGGCATGGACCTGACCCGCGTGCCGCTGGCGGCAGCCATGCTGGCTGGGTTGGCGCTGGTGCTGACCCTGATCACTTTCAACCGGGGCGGCCAGGCCGACCTGGCACCCGCTACCCACTAAGCGAGGCACTCTTGATGACTACCCTGTTCGATCCTCTCCGCGTCGGCGACCTGGAACTGCCGAACCGCATCATCATGGCCCCGTTGACCCGCTGCCGCGCCAGTGCTGGCCGGGTGCCCAACGCCCTGATGGCGGAGTATTACGTGCAGCGCGCCAGCGCCGGGTTGATTCTTTCCGAGGCCACTTCCGTCACGCCGATGGGCGTGGGCTATCCCAACACGCCCGGCATCTGGAGCGATGCGCAGGTGGCCGGCTGGGCCAACATCACCAAGGCCGTGCATGCGGCCGGCGGGCGCATGTTCCTCCAGCTGTGGCATGTGGGCCGCATTTCCCACCCTAGCTACCTTAATGGCGAGCTGCCGGTCGCCCCGAGTGCTATCCAGCCCAAAGGCCATGTGAGCCTGGTTCGGCCGGTCACGGAATACGTCACGCCACGCGCACTGGAAACGAGCGAGATCGCCGGTATCGTGGAGGCCTACCGCCAAGGGGCGGAGAATGCAAAGAAGGCCGGCTTCGATGGCGTGGAAGTGCATGGTGCCAATGGATATTTGCTCGACCAGTTCCTGCAAAGCAGCACCAACCAGCGCAGCGACCAGTACGGCGGTTCGCTGGAGAACCGCGCTCGCCTGCTGCTTGAAGTCACCGACGCGGTAACCAGCGTCTGGGGCGCGGGCCGGGTGGGGGTACACCTGGCACCACGGGCAGACTCGCACGACATGGGCGACGCTAACCGCGCAGAAACCTTCATCTACGTTGCCAGTGAGCTGGGCAAGCGCGGCATCGCCTTCATCTGCGCCCGGGAAAAAGAAGCTGACGACAGCCTTGGGCCGCAGCTCAAGCAGGCCTTCGGCGGGGTATATATCGCCAATGAGCGCTACACCAAGGCCAGCGCTAACGCCGCCCTTGTCCGGGGGGACGCCGACGCAGTGGCGTTCGGGGTGCCGTTCATTGCCAACCCGGACCTGCCCGCACGCCTGGCCGCGGATGCACCGCTCAACCAAGCCCACCCGGAAACCTTCTACGCCGATGGTGCGGTGGGTTACCTCGATTACCCACGGCTGTAACGAGGGTTGCCCGGTTCGCTCTGTAGGATCGGGCGCAACCCGAGAAGGCGCGCCGCTGACTTTTTAGGCAGGCCGGCTCCCGGGCTCAAGGCGCCTTGCGGTCGATCTGCTCCTGAAGGTTCTGGATCTGCGCTTGCAAGCCGTTGACGTTGCGGGTGGTCTGGCCACGGAAGGCGTCGAACTCCGCTGTGCTGGGGCCGCTGGCCTGGGCGGCCGCCGGGCGGTTGTCCTGCTCGCTCTTGAGCACCACCAGCTCCTGTTCCAGCCGCTCCAGGCGGCTGCCGACGTCACTTTGCTTTTTCAGCGCCGTCACGTCGGTGGCTAAGCTTTTGAGCTCGGCTTCCAAGCCTGTGGTGCCGGCCTGCGCGGCCTTGAGGCTGGCGAGGTCGGTGCTCAAGGCCTTGAGCTGGTTCTGCACCTGCTCGGCCGCCGCCGCCTGCGTACCCAGTTGCCCATTGAGCTGCTCTACGCGTTTATCCGTCGCCCCTTGCTGCCCGGCCACGCCTTGCTGCTGCCGCCCCTGGTCATCGAGCCGGGCCTGGAGCTGGCGCACCTGCAACTTGAGCGCCTCGGTGTCGCTGGTCACGCTGTTTTCACCGTCCGCCACCTTGCCGCTGATAGCCTGCAACCGCCCCGCCGCCTCTTCGCTGACCTTGGCAAAGCTCTCCTGGGTGGCGACCAGTTGCTGCTCCATCAGCGATATCTGCTGAAAGCTCCACCAGCCCAGCCCGCCCAATGCGATAAACAAGGCGGCCACCAGCGCCCAGAGCGCGCCGGAGCCGGGCGCCTTGACCTTGATCACCGGTACGGTGCGCGAATACACCGCCTCATGGCGCGCGCCTGGGCGGGGTTCGAGCACGGGCTCATCCTCGTCGCGGTCATTGGCGGTGAGGCTGGGCAGGTTATCGTCAAAATCGTCGATGGCTTCTTTGCGCATGGCGAGCGTCCTTGAATCGGTTAAGGCAATGGCGGCGAGTCTACCACCGCGCCAAAAGCCGTAGCGCAACGGCTGCGCTAGCGGTATTTGCCGGACGTATCCTGGGCACGCCAGCCTCGGCAGAGCGCGTCCATGCCCGCCCAGATCGAGGCGTGCGGCTGATAGCCCAGATAATGCCGGGCACGGCCGATGTCGAGGATGAAATCTTCTGTCATCCAGGTGATATCGGCAGGCAGCAACGGGGGCTGCGGATGCCCCGGCCAGTACTCGCGAACGCAGGCGGACAGGCCCGCCATCAGCCGGGCTGGCGCGACTCGCCGGTAGCTGCGCAGCGGCGGCAACTGCAGCTGGCGCAGGCCGTAGTTGAGCACGTCCCAGAACGGCAACGGGGTGCCGTTGGCAATGTTGTAGACCCGGCCGAGAGCATCGTCACCTGCGTGAATTGCAGCAAGCAGGGCGTGGTCAAGATTTGCCAGGGTAGTGAAGTCCACCCGGTTCAGGCCATTGCCAAGGATATGCAGCCGGCTTCGGGCGCAGAGACCGAACAGCCGCGGCCAAAGTTGCGATTCGCCCTCGCCTACCACCGGCGCCGGTCGCAAGGCCAGCACCTGCAGGCCAAACTCCTCAGCGCCGAACACGCGCTGCTCGGCGCGAAACCGCGTTTGCGCCTGCAATGAGCGTCGGCGCGCGGGCAACTGGTCTTCGCGCACCGCCTGGCCGCCGGCCGGGCGCTCGTACACCTGGGCGCTGGACAAGTACACCAGCCGCCGCACCTGCCCCTTGATGCACCCCTCGACAACATTTTCAGTCGTGGTCAGGTTGGCCAGTTCGAAGGCTGGGGCCCGGCCCCAATGGCCGCCCAGCCCGGCACAATGCACCACCACCTCCATACCCTGGCAGGCACGCCGCGCCAGGTCCGGGTCGGCCAGGTCACCCTCGATCACCTCGGCGCCCAGCCGCGCCAACGCTGCCAGGCGCTCGCCCCGGCGGCCACTGGCTCGCACCGCCAGGCCCTGGCCAAGGGCCGCGTGGGCGAAGCTGGCGCCGATAAACCCGGTGGCACCGGTAACCAGTATGTTCATGCCTTCCTCACTTCTTGTTGCCGACGGCATTGCCGACGCTCGCCATGGGTACCAGGGCACGCGCTGCCTGTTTGGCCAGCTCGGCCGTAAGGTCGGCGAGCAACTTGCCGCCGCTGCGCCAGTGGTGCCAATACAGCGGTACATCGCTGGGGTGGTCGGGCAACAACTCCACCAGCATGCGGCTGGCCAGCTGCGCGCGCACCTGCATTTCTGGAACGAGGCCCCAGCCCAGGCCCGCTTCGGTCATCCGCACGAACCCCTCCGACGACGGCACCAGATGGTGGGCGAAGCCGCCTTCGATGCCCAGCGACGCCATGTAGCGGTGCTGCAAGAGATCGTCCGGGCCGAACACCAGCGCCGGCACTCGGACCAATGCCGGGGCACTGAAGCCATCCGGAAAATGCCTGTGGATAAACGCCGGGGTCGCCACCGCGCGATAGCGCATCGCTCCTAGCGGCTCGCTACGGGCACCCGCCACCGGGCGCGGCGCGGCACACAGGCAGGCGGCGACTTCACCGGCGCGCATGCGCCGCAGGCCAACGTCCTGGTCCTCGACCACCAGGTCCAGCAACACCTTGCGTTGCTGGCAAAAGTCAGCGACCGCCGCCGGCCACCAGGTGGCCAAGCTGTCTGCGTTGATCGCCACGCGCAGCCGTTCCGGCGCGCCGCCCTCCTCCAGGCTGGGGACAGCCTCGCGCAGGTCCCGTTCGAGCAAGCGCACTTGTTGCACATGGTTGAGCAACTGGCGGCCCACCGGGGTCGGGCTGGGTGGCGCTTCACGAACAAGCACGGGCTCGCCCAACCGCGCTTCGAGAAGCTTGATCCGCTGCGACACCGCCGACTGCGATAGCCCCAACGCCTGGGCGGCGCGTTCGAAGCCGCCCTGTTCGATGACAGTCGCCAATGCAGCTAGAAGTTTGTAATCGAACATCAGTTTTGCTAATGCCCCATCCACAGAATCGGTTTTTCTTATATCCCGCCGGGCAGCACACTGTCATCCACTTCAAGGAGACACCCCATGTTGCAGAGCTACCTCAACGGGCTGCTGATCGCCATCGGCTTGATCGTGGCCATCGGCGCGCAGAATGCCTTTGTATTGGCCCAAAGCCTGAGGCGCGAGCATCACTTGCCCGTGGCCGCGCTCTGTGTGCTGTGCGATGTGCTGCTGGTGAGCGCGGGGGTATTTGGCCTGGCCAGCGTGCTCGCCCAAAGCCCAGCATTGCTGGCCGTGGCTCGCTGGGGCGGCGCGGCCTTTCTGCTTTGGTATGGCTGCAAGGCCCTGCGCCGTGCCTTTGCCCGGCAAGTGCTGGCCGCCGCGGACCAGCGCCCACGCTCGCGCCAGGCGGTATTGCTGAGCGCGTTGGCGGTTACCCTGCTCAACCCCCATGTGTACCTGGATACGGTATTGCTGATCGGCAGCTTCGGCGCCCGCCAGGCGGTGCCACAGGCCTACGTGGCCGGCGCTGCGAGCGCGTCGCTGCTGTGGTTCTTCACCCTCGCTCTCGGCGCCGCCTGGCTCGCACCCTGGCTGGCGCGGCCAGCCACCTGGCGGGCCTTGGACCTGGGCGTGGCACTGATGATGTTCACGGTGGCGGGGCAACTTATTGCCGGCTGAGGTCGCTGCGTTTATCAGCGGCCGAGGCGTCTATCCCACACAGTTGCTGCGTGGTTAAGCGCCCCGGCCCGGTGCTATGATCCCGAGCTTGTGCCCGCCGACGAGCGGACGCAGCCACGGCCGCCCGTGATCGGCCTTGCGCATACCGCAACAGACCTGATTAGGAGAATCACATGGCTTTTGAACTGCCGCCGCTGCCTTATCCACACGATGCACTGCAGCCGCACATTTCCAAGGAAACCCTGGAATACCACCACGACAAGCATCACAACACCTACGTGGTAAACCTGAACAACCTGATTCCTGGCACCGAGTTCGAAGGTAAGACCCTCGAAGAAATCGTCAAGACCTCCTCCGGTGGCATTTTCAACAACGCCGCGCAGGTCTGGAACCACACCTTCTACTGGAACTGCCTGTCGCCTAATGGTGGCGGCGAACCTACCGGCAAACTGGCCGAAGCCATCACCCAGGCCTTTGGCTCCTTCGAGAAGTTCAAGGAAGAGTTCAGCAAAACCTCCATCGGCACCTTCGGTTCCGGCTGGGGCTGGCTGGTGAAAAAAGCTGACGGTTCCCTGGCCCTGGCCAGCACCATCGGTGCCGGCAACCCGCTGACCAATGGCGATACCCCGCTGCTGACCTGCGACGTATGGGAACACGCCTACTACATCGACTACCGCAACGTGCGGCCGAAATACGTCGAAGCCTTCTGGAACCTGGTCAACTGGGCATTCGTTGCCGAGCAGTTCGAAGGTAGCCCCTTCAAGGCCTGATGTCCCGCCGGGGGCCGCCGCGCCCCTGTAGGAGCAGGCGCAGCCCGCGAACCACGGATCTGAAAGGCTCCCGCCCCGGTTCGCAGGCTGTCGCCAGCGCCTGAACCTCCCTTCGCCGCTGCGCTCAAGTTCCCCACCCCTCTACCGATACAAAGGTGACGCGCTTTTCTATAGGTGCCTGGCTGCACCCTGCGTCTTGAATCTGCTCGAACCCTTTGACGGTCATCCATGGTTTTGCCAATACTCGGGCCACTGGTTGCCGTGTGCTCGGAACAAGGAATCTTCCTTTGAAGGTGGAACTCAAGCACAGCTTGTCGCTGAAGCTACTGAGGATCGTGTTGCTTTCCACGCTTATCGTTGGCGTGGTGCTCAGTTGTGGGCAGATCGTTCTGGATGCCTACAAAACCCGGCATACCATCGCCCGCGATGCCGAGCGTATCCTCGACATGTTCCAGGACCCGTCCACCCAGGCGGTTTACAGCCTGGACAAGGAAATGGGCATGCAGGTCATCGAAGGCCTGTTCCAGGACCCGGCAGTGCGTGCAGCCTCGATCGGCCACACCGGCGAAACCATGCTTGCCGAGCGCGAGCGGGCCCTGATGGACACGCCTACCCGCTGGCTCACCGACCCGGTGCTGGGCCAGCAGCGCACCTTCAGCATCCGCCTGGTCGGCCGCGCCCCTTACAACGAATACTACGGCGACCTGAACATCACCATAGATACCGCCACTTACGGCCAGGAGTTCGTCCGTAACTCGGTGGTGCTGTTTGTGTCTGGCGTGTTGCGAGCGATGCTCATGGGGCTGGTGCTGTACCTTGTGTATCACTGGCTGCTGACCAAGCCGCTGTCGCGCATGCTGCAGCACCTGAGTGAAATCAACCCGGACCGCCCCGGCCAGCATCAGCTGCCACCACCCCGCGGCCATGAACATAACGAACTCGGCCAGTGGGTCAGCACCGCCAACCAGCTGCTGGCGTCCATCGAGCGCAATACCAGCCTGCGTCGGGAGGCCGAAGACAGCCTGCTGCGCATGTCCCAGTACGACTTCCTCACCGGCTTGCCCAACCGCCTGCAACTGCAGCAGCAGCTCGACAAGATCCTCGTGGATGCCGCCCGCCTGCAACAGCGGGTGGCGATCATCTGCGTAGGCCTGGACGACTTCAAGGGCATCAACGAGCAGTTCAGCTACCAGGCGGGCGACCAGTTGCTGCTGGCGACGGCAGACCGCCTGCGGGCCCACAGCGGCCGCCTGGGTGCGCTGGCCCGCCTGGGTGGTGACCAGTTCGCGCTGGTTCAGGCCAGCATCGAAGAGCCTTACCAGGCCGCGCAACTGGCGCAGCATATCCTCGATGATCTGGCGGCCCCGTTCGTGCTCGAGGCGATGGAAATCCGCCTGCGCGCGACTATCGGCATCACCCTCTTCCCTGAAGACGGCGACAGCACCGAGAAGCTGCTGCAAAAGGCCGAGCAGACCATGACACTGGCCAAAAGCCGGTCGCGCAACCGCTACCAGTTCTATATCGCCAGTGTGGACAGCGAAATGCGCCGCCGCCGCGAGCTGGAGAAAGCGCTACGCGAAGCCCAGGCGGGCAATCAGCTGTACCTGGTGTATCAGCCGCAGATCAGCTACCGCGACCACCAGATCGTGGGCGTGGAAGCACTGTTGCGCTGGAACCACCCGGAATTCGGCCTGATCCCGCCAGACCAGTTCATCCCCCTTGCCGAGCAGAACGGCACCATCATCGCCATTGGCGAGTGGGTGCTGGACCAAGCCTGCCGCCAGTTACGCGAATGGCACGATCAGGGCTTCGGCCACCTGCGCATGGCGGTGAACCTCTCTACGGTGCAGTTGCACCATAGCGAGCTGCCGCGGGTGGTGAGCAACCTGTTGCAGATGTATCGCCTGCCGCCGCGCAGCCTTGAACTGGAAGTCACCGAAACCGGCCTGATGGAGGACATCAGCACGGCGGCCCAGCATTTGCTGAGCTTGCGCCGGTCCGGGGCACTGATCGCCATCGACGATTTCGGCACCGGTTATTCGTCCCTGGGCTACCTGCGCTCGCTGCCGCTGGACAAGATCAAGATCGACAAGAGCTTCGTCAAGGACCTGCTCGACGACGAGGATGACGCCACCATCGTTCGCGCGGTGATTCAACTGGGCAAGAGCCTCGGCATGCAGGTGATCGCCGAAGGCGTAGAAACCGCCGAGCAGGAAGCCTATATCATCGCCGAGGGCTGCCATGAGGGGCAGGGCTACTACTATTCCAAACCCCTGCCTGCGCGAGATTTGCTCGCGTTTATCAAGCAGGCCCAGCGCGTGCGTGTGACGCCAATTTAACCTGCACCTTGGGTGAATTATTTTTCACCCAACTCTTTACATAAAATGCAAATCCTTCGCATTATGTGGCCCGCTTCGTTCGGCGCTTTGCCGCCCACCGCCTCTATTGACGCAGGAATTGCCCATGATTCGTACGCCGTTGGTTGCCAGTCTGCTGGCTGTCGCCATTTCTCTCGCCGGCTGCGGCGACAGTAGCGACAAGGACAAAGCAGCTGCGCAAACCCCGACGCCAACGGCGGCAAATGCCACCCCGGCAGCCGTCGCCCTCGACCAGGCCGCAGCCAAGGCCGTGGTAGGCCACTACGCCGAAATGGTCCATGCAGTCTTCAGCGACGCACTGACCACCGCCACCGCCCTCGAGCAAGCGGTCGATGCCTTCCTCGCCAAGCCCGACGCCAACACCCTAAAGGCCGCCCGCGAAGCCTGGCTGGCGGCACGCCCTTCTTACCTGCAAAGCGAAGTGTTCCGTTTCGGTAACACCATCATTGACGACTGGGAAGGCCAGGTGAACGCCTGGCCCCTGGACGAAGGCCTGATCGACTACGTAGCCAAGGGCTACGAGCCCGCACTGGGCAACCCGGGTGCCAGCGCCAACATCATCGCTCACACCGAGATCCAAGTGGGCGAAGACAAGGTCGACGTAAGCGACATCACCCCGGAAAAACTCGCCAGCCTCAACGAGCTAGGCGGTTCCGAGGCCAACGTCGCCACCGGCTACCACGCCATCGAATTCCTCCTCTGGGGCCAGGACCTGAACGGCACCGGCCCGGGCGCGGGCAACCGCCCAGCCAGTGACTACCTGCAAGGCAAAGGCGCCACCGGTGGCCACAACGACCGCCGCCGCGCCTACCTGAAAGCTGCGACCGAGCTGCTGGTCAGCGACCTCAAAGAAATGGTCGGCAACTGGAAGCCGGGCGTGGCGGACAACTACCGCGCCACCCTGGAAGCCGAACCGGTCGACAGCGGCCTGCGCAAGATGCTCTTCGGCATGGGCAGCCTGTCCTTGGGCGAGCTGGCCGGGGAACGCTTGAAAGTGGCCCTGGAAGCGAACTCGCCGGAAGACGAGCACGATTGCTTCAGCGACAACACCCACGTGTCCGCCTTCTTCAACGCCAAGGGCATCCGCAACGTGTACCTGGGCGAATACCTGCGCGCCGACGGCACCCGCCTGACCGGCCCGAGCTTGTCTGCGCTGGTGGCGAAGATCGATCCGGCCGCCGATGAAACGCTCAAGGCGGACCTGGCCGATACCGAGGCGAAGATGCAGGTCATCGTCGACCACGCCAACAAGGGTGAACACTTCGACCAGCTGATCGCGGCGGGCAACACTGCGGGCAATCAGATCGTGCGCGACGCCATCGGCGCGCTGGTCAAGCAGACCGGCGCCATCGAGCAGGCCGCAGGCAAGCTGGGGATTACCGACCTGAACCCGGACAACGCCGATCACGAATTCTGATCCGCGGTTCCACCCTGGCGAGCCCCTGCCTAGCAGCGGCTCGCCTTTGCTTTTCTGCGATACAGAGTGTTCCGATGCTTTCAACGCTGGGCCGTTTTCCCCTGCTGCTCCTGGCCCTCAGCCTGGCTGCATGCGATCAGGCACCGGATTTTAGCCAGGCGGAGCCCGACGAGGCGCGCTCGGCCGGGGCCGCAACCGTATGGCGCCGCGACGTGAATGCCTATGCCCTGCCCTCCGCTAACCTGAGCGCGGCGCGCCGGGTGGATTTCAGCGCCGGTAACAGTTTCTTTCGCAGCCCGTGGGTCATTGCTCCATCGACCACCACCGCCCGTGACGGGCTGGGGCCGTTGTTCAACACCAACGCCTGCCAGAACTGCCATATTCGCGACGGGCGCGGCCAGCCGCCAGAAACCGACGCACCCAATGCGGTATCCATGCTGGTGCGCCTGGCCGTGCCGCCAACGGAGCAGACGGTGGAAGTGGTGCGCCGGCTTGGCGCCGCGCCCGAGCCGGTCTATGGCACTCAGTTGCAAGACATGGCGATACCGGGGGTGCCGCCGGAGGGCCGCGTGCGAGTGGCCTACGAGCCAATGCCGGTGACCTTTGCCGATGGCTTTACCGTCGAGCTGCGCAAGCCGCGGCTGCGCATCGACCAACTGGGCTATGGGCCGTTGCACCCACAGGTGCGGACCTCCGCCCGCATTGCCCCGCCCATGATCGGCCTGGGCTTACTCGAGGCCATTCCTGAGCGGGCGATTCTCGAAAACGCCCGCCTTCAGGCCACCGGCAGCGACGGTGTGCGCGGCAGGCCTAACCGGGTATTCGACGACGCCAGCGGTCAGACCGTGCTCGGCCGCTTTGGCTGGAAGGCCACCCAACCGAACCTCGATCAACAAAACGCCCATGCCTTCGCCAGCGACCTGGGGATAACCTCGTCGCTACTGCCCGCGGACGACTGCACTTCTGCGCAGGCGGCGTGCCGCAACGCCGCCAATGGCAATCAGAGCGCCCAACAGCCCTTCGAGGTAAGCGATAACATCCGCCGGTTGGTGCTGTTCTACAGCCGTAACCTTGGCGTACCAGCCCGCCGTGGTGAAAGCGATGCTCGGGTGCTGCAAGGCAAGGCGCTGTTCCACCAGGCCGGATGCCAGAGCTGTCATGTCGCGCAATACCGCACCCGCGCCGACGCGGCCGAACCGGAACTTGCCAACCAGTTGATCCGCCCATACACCGACCTGCTGCTGCACGACATGGGCCCGGGCCTCGCCGACGACTACAGCGTGTTCGACGCTCGTGGCCAGGACTGGCGCACCCCGCCGCTATGGGGCATCGGGCTGTCGGCAACGGTCAACCCGCGGGGGCGTTTCCTGCATGACGGCCGTGCCCGCGACCTGCTCGAAGCAGTGCTTTGGCACGATGGCGAAGCGGCATCGGCCAAGCAAAGGGTATTGCGCTTCGACGTCGAAGAACGCGCGGCATTGCTGGCCTTTCTCCAATCCCTATAAGATCCCTGACCTTTTTAAGTGGAGCCCTGCATGTTCCGTCCCAAGCTGCTATTCACCAGCCTTGCCGCCCTCGCCCTTGGCGCCTGCGCGCCGCAGGATCCGCAAGCGGTGACGAGCGCCGCCTTGGCCACCCAGGTCATTCTGCCCACCTACAGCCAATGGGTAGACGCAGACCGCCAGTTGGCCCAAAGCGCCCTGGCGTTCTGCCAGGGCACAGAGGACCTGGACAAAGCCCGTGCGGACTTCCTCAGCGCACAAAAGGCCTGGGCGGCATTGCAACCGCTGCTGATCGGTCCATTGGCCGAGGGCAACCGCGCCTGGTCGGTGCAGTTCTGGCCAGACAAGAAAAACCTGGTTGGCCGGCAGGTGGAGCAATTGGTGGCCAGTGGCGAGGCCGTCGACGGCGCGGCCCTGGCCAAGGCCAGTGTGGTAGTGCAGGGGTTGTCCGCCTACGAATACATTCTGTTCGACAGCAAACCAGAGCTGGCTGACCCGGCCCGCAAGGCCAGCTATTGCCCGCTGCTGGTGGCCATCGGTGAACGCCAGAAGGCCTTGGCCGAAGAAATTCTAGGCGCCTGGAAGCGCAACGACGGCATGCTCGCTCAACTGAGCAAGTTCCCGAACCAGCGTTACGCCGATGCCCACGAGGCCATTGCCGACCTGCTGCGTGCCCAGGTCACCGCCCTCGACAGCCTGAAGAAAAAACTCGGCGCGCCCATGGGCCGCCAAAGCAAGGGCGTGCCCCAGCCGTATCAGGCCGAGGCCTGGCGCAGCCAAGCTTCGCTCAAAAGCCTGCAAGCCAGCCTGCAAGCGGCCCAGGCGGTGTGGAACGGCGTGGATGGCAAGGGGCTGCGGAACCTGTTGCCGAGCGGACAAAAACCCTTGGCGGAGAAGATCGACGCGGCCTATGCCACGGCCGCTAAAGCACTGGCGGATAACCCGCGCAGCCTTACCGAGCTGCTAGCCGACCCGGCCGGCCAGCAGGCCCTCACCCAGATCTACGACAGCCTCAACACGGTGCACCGCTTGCACGAAACCGAGCTGGCGCGGGCGCTGGGCATCCAGCTGGGCTTCAACGCCAACGATGGTGACTGACATGTGGCCACGTCCGCTTTCGGCGTTCGCCAACCTCATCAGCGGCGCCTTTAACCTCGGGGCCTGGCGCCTGAGCAACGGCCGCAAGGGAAACGTGTTGCTGCTGTCGGCCCGTGACGACGCCGACGGTGGCCACTACGCGGTGGGCTATCGGCTGGACGGTACCCAGGCATTCAGCACCCAGGTAGCGCAACGTTGCCATGCCATCGTCGAACACCCTCTCCTGCCCCTGGCCTTGTTCGTCGCCCGCCGCCCCGGTACCGAAAGCTACCTGCTCGACCTGCGCGACGGCCGCCTGCTGCAAACCGTGCGCTCGGAGCCAGATCGCCATTTCTATGGCCATGCGATTATTCATGGCGCGGGGGAATGGCTGTACGCCACCGAGAACGACACCCGCGACCCCGGCAGGGGCCTGCTTGGGATTTACCGCTTCGTCGGCGAGCGCCTCGAGCGCACCGGCGAGTTGGCCACCCATGGCATTGGCCCGCATGAGGTGGCATGGCTGCCGGACGGCGAAACCCTGGCGGTGGCCAACGGAGGCATCCGTACCGAGGCCGAAAGCCGGGTGGAAATGAACCTGGATGCCATGGAGCCGAGCCTGGTGCTGCTGCGCCGGGACGGTAGCCTGATCAGCAAAGAAACCCTCGACCAGCCGATGAACAGCATCCGTCACCTGGCAGTCGCCGCCGACGGCACCCTCGCCGCCTGCCAGCAGTTCATGGGCAGCGGCGGTGAGGTAGCGCAGCTGCTGGCGATCAAACGCCCAGGGGCCGCCTTCTGCCCTTTTCCGGTCAGTGAGGCGCAGCTGCTGTCGATGGGCAACTACACCGCAAGCGTCGCGATCAACGATGAATTGCGCCTGGTAGCGGTAACGGCGCCACGGGCCAACCGGTTCTTCGTATGGGACCTGGACTCCGCGGAGGTAAAGGTGGATGCCCCCATGCCCGACTGTGCTGGGGTGGCGGCGGTGCAAGGCGGGTTCGTGGTCACCTCCGGGCAAGGCCGCTGCCGTTACTACCGGGCCCAGGCGGGGCAATGGCTGGGCACGCCAATGGACCTGCCGCCCGGGCTTTGGGATAATCATTTGCATGTCGCATAGCCATGTAACTGGCTAACCTCGATCCGTGGCAGCCGTGCTTTCCCCGCGCCAGGGCATCGAATGGTTGTGGGCCAGCCGCGAGCTCAGCTGCTACAAAAAATGTCACGATGAACAACAGGGTTCTCCAACCAAAAAAAATCCCGCCAACAGGCGGGATTTTTTCTGCACGCAGTTTGCTTCACGCGCCTGAGCGCAGGCCTTGAGTGAGCCCGAACATCAGCAGCAACATGTTATGGCCCGGTTGTATGACCGGGTCGGTATCGCTCTTCTGCACCCGTGGGAACGGGCACAAGCCTTGACCAGCCTCGGCGCGCAACACGCCCGCCTGGGGTTCGTCCCAAGCAGCGACCGCAACCGTGGCCAGTGCAAGGGAGGCCAGCAGAAACACACCTCGTGCAATTTGTAAGTTCATCGCTCTAACCCTTTGACAACGCTGCCAAACGCCGTCTCGTAAAAGTAGAGCAGTTTCTTCCAGTCCGCATCGGGGAACGACGAATGGCGGCGCAGCTGTTTCATATCATGCTGGGAGGCCGCCGCCGCGGTGAACCGGCGCCGGCATTTCTCCAGGTCGAGCAGGGCAACCTCTGCTCGTGGCACACCGTCGCCCTCCACGACTCGCACGAATACATGCTTGATATAGAGGCAACTGTGCTGCCAACGGCCCTGGTGCATTTTCGCCAGGTTAACGGCTAGGTCCTTGAGCAACTGGTCGTGCAGCGCTTCGCCATAGCGTTGGCGACCACCTTTCTCGTACCACTGGGTGATTTCCTCGAAGCCGTCGAGTGAAGCGGTCACCAGCAGAGCTTTCCAGCCGAATTCCTGATCACGCCGGGCCCCACAGAACAGCAGCCGTGGCACCCGCACCTGCAACTTGCTCAGGCCTCGCAAGGCATCGCGCTCACGCAGGACCGTAGGCCGACCAAATGGGTGTAGCGGCGAGCGGTAGATATGCCCGACCTGCCTTTTGACGTAAATCATCCGCTCGTCTGGGAGGATCACGCGCTGCACGCCGCTTTCCCCTCCGCGCCGGCGGTTGGGCTCTTCGACCCATTCCCCGTGGCTTTGCCAATAATGCTCAAAGCCCGGCTGCCCGTTCGTGGCGCTGACCTCGTTTGCCCCTTCTACCGCCATCAAAGGTTACTCCTTACGCAATACATACACTCGCCACATGGCATACAGCGGCAGGAAATCCAGGCGTTCCTGAATCCGGAACCCAGCCTCAACGAACTCGGCCTCCACCGTTTGCACCGGCAACAAGAAACGATTCTGGTACTTGGGCGCCTCGCCCCGCCGCGACCGCTGCTGCTCTGAGCGCTTGCGTTTCCAAGCTTTGTAATTTCCATCTACCCATAGCGACAGAATCACCGAATCGCGACTGACCCGATGAAACTCCCGAAGCATCGCCAGCCGATGGCCGGACTCGCCGATGTGGTGCATCAGGCGCATGGAAAAAATGCTGTCGACGGCGTTATCAGGAAGCTTGATATCAAATGCCGACGTCTGCATTGGCCGAACGCGATCCACGATGTGCCGCGGCTGCATCTGGCACGCAGTGGCGACCATGTCCGGCGAGTTGTCTGCGCCGATCACCACCCTGTTCGCCTTCTCCGCCAACATTGGCCAGAAACGCCCGGCACCGCAGGGCAGGTCCAGGACCAGGCCTGGGTCACCGGCCAATTCCAGCGCCTTACGGGCCAGTTGCACATCGCGCAGATGGGACAAGCGCCGGGCCAGCCCGTTCTGGTGCTTGTGAAAATAGCGCCTGGCGTGAGCCTCGTCGTATTTTTCGGAAAATTCAAGCTTGATCTGGTCGCTCATATCACCTCCAAAAACGTTGCGCGACCATAGTTCGCGGCAAGTCATCGGTGGGTCATATGAATGTGAAAAAACCGTAATGGACGTTAACAGGGCTCGCAGCCTGTTGCCAGATGTTTCAAAAGGCACCGGCGGGAGCACTGGGCATTTAGGTTCCTGCGCCCAGGTCAACGTGGAAAGCGCAGCCATGAGGCTCGTTCGTGGTCAGGGTCACCGTCCAGCCTTGGTCATCGCAGATGCGCTGCACCAGCGACAACCCAAGGCCAAGCCCTTCTCCGCGCTTCTCGTTACCGCGAACGAACGGCTGGAACATCGCCTCGCGCTTTTCTTCCGGGATTCCCACACCGGAATCCTCGACACTGAACCTGCCAGCGCCAAGGCTCAGGCGGATAAAACCCTGGTCGGTGTAATGCAATGCATTGCGCAGAAGATTGCCCATCACCGTGTGCAAGAACGTCGCGTTGTAACGCGTATCGCCCACTTCCGCAGGCTCGTAGGTAAGGGTCAGGCCCTTGTTTTCGATGGGCTGGCGCCATTGGGAAACGAGATCGGCCGCTACCTCAGGAAGGGTCGCTTGCACCGCCAACGCCTCGTTGCGCTGGGCCCGGGCGAGCATCAGGAAGGTCTGCACCAAGTCGCGCATTTCTTCGCAGGCGCGGGTAATACGTTCCGCCTGGGCGCGGGCGCGCGGGTCTAGGCGGTCGTTGGCCAGCAGCAGTTCACAGGAAGTGGCCAGCACCATCAGCGGGGTGCGCAGCTCATGAGACACGTCGCTGGTGAACAGCCGTTCCCGGGTCAGCGCTTCACGCAAGCGGCCCAGGGTGGCATCGAATGCCACCGCCAGCTGCCCGACCTCATCGGCGGCATAATCGGGGGCAAGCGGCGGCGCAAGGCCAAGGAGCTGGTCACGGTGGCGAACCTGCCGGGCCAGGCGTATAACCGGCGCCATTACCCGGCGCGCCAGCACCCAGCCCAGCAGGACCGCCAGCGCCAGGCTCAGCACGAACCCCACCACCACCACGGCGAACAGGATGCGCTCGCGTTCTTCGAAATCGCTTTGGTCTTGCAGCAACACGTAATGCCGGCCGTCAATGATTTCTACCATCGCGTGGTAGGAAAGGTTGCCGCGAAATACCTCATGGAACCCGGGTGACAGGTGGCGCAGGTCCTTGGGCAACGCGAAATCACCCCGCCCCTCGCTGAAATAGAACAACTGGTCCGGCTCTGGGCGATGGCTCCAGTCGTCCATAGTGTCCATCAACAGCAGGCGCTGCAGGTCGCCCCCCAGGCCCGCGGAGATCAGCTTCTCCTCCACCAGATGGACCGTGGCCACGATGCCGACTGCGAAGGCGCCGGCCACCAGCGCGCTCATCAGTGCGAAGGCGATGATGATGCGTTGAGCGAGGCTTTGTTTAAACTCCATCACGGCCCTCGGTCAGCCGATAGCCGACGCCATGGACGGTTTGCAGCAGAGGCTTGGTGAATGGCTTGTCGATCACTTGGCGTAGCTGGTGTACATGGCTGCGCAGGCTGTCGCTGTCAGGGCAATCGTCGCCCCACAGGGCCTCTTCGAGCACCTCGCGGCGCAGCACATGGGGGCTTTTCTGCATCAGCACGGCCAATAGCTTGAGCCCCACCGGGTTGAGCTTGAGCAGCTTGCCATCCCGGGTGACTTCCAGCGTGTCCAGGTCATATTGCAGGTCCGCCACCTGCAGGGTGCGGCGGCCGCCCCCCTGGGCACGGCGCATGACTGCCTCGATCCGCGCCGCCAGCTCCGACAACGCAAACGGCTTGACCAGGTAGTCGTCAGCGCCATTGCGAAAGCCTTGCAGGCGATCGTCCAATTGATCGCGGGCGGTGAGCATGATGACCGGGGTATCGCGCCGGGCGTCTTCCCGCAACCGCTTGCAGAGGGTGAAGCCGTCGATGCCAGGCAGCATTATGTCGAGCACGATCAGGTCGTAGTGCTCGGTGGCGGCCAGGTGCAGGCCCGACAGGCCGTCCTGGGCGCAATCGACGGTATAACCCTTGAGGCCGAGATAGTCCGCCAGGTTCGCGAGGATATCGCGGTTGTCTTCGACCACGAGAATGCGCATGGATGAGTCCCTCTTTGGTACGGGTATATGGCCCGAGGCCGGCGCAGCTTACCTTATACACACCCTCAATAAAAAAACCCTGCCTTCGCAGGCAGGGTTTTCTTAGAGGCTAAGGTCAGCCGGGCTTACATCATGCCGCCCATGCCGCCCATGCCACCCATACCGCCCATGTCAGGCATGCCGCCGCCGGCAGCCTTGTCTTCCGGCAGGTCAGCGATCATGGCTTCGGTGGTGATCATCAGGGAACCGATGGAGGCCGCCGCTTGCAGCGCGGAACGGGTCACCTTGGCCGGGTCTAGAATACCCATCTCGATCATGTCACCGTATTCGCCGGTTGCAGCGTTGTAACCGTAGTTACCCGAACCCTGCTTGACCTTGTCGACTACAACGCTTGGCTCGTCGCCAGCGTTGGCGACGATCTGGCGCAGCGGGGCTTCAACCGCACGACGCAGCAACGCGATACCCACGTTCTGATCTTCGTTGTCGCCTTTGAGGCCGGAGATGGCCTGCAGCGCGCGAACCAGGGCCACGCCACCGCCAGGCACTACGCCTTCTTCGACGGCTGCGCGGGTTGCGTGCAGGGCGTCTTCAACGCGGGCTTTTTTCTCTTTCATTTCGACTTCGCTGCCAGCACCGACCTTGATCACGGCAACACCGCCGGACAGCTTGGCCAGACGCTCTTGCAGTTTTTCACGGTCGTAGTCGGAACTGGTTTCGGCAACCTGAGCGCGGATCTGCGAAACGCGAGCCAGGATGTCTTCCTTGGTACCGGCACCGTCAACGATGGTGGTGTTTTCCTTGGTCATGGTCACGCGCTTGGCGGTGCCCAGGTGCTCCAGGGTGGTCGATTCCAGGGACAGGCCGATTTCCTCGGCGATGACGGTACCGCCGGTGAGGATGGCGATGTCGTTCAGCATGGCCTTGCGGCGATCGCCGAAGCCTGGAGCCTTGACGGCCGCGACCTTGACGATGCCACGCATGTTGTTGACGACCAGGGTCGCCAGCGCTTCGCCTTCAACGTCCTCGGAGATGATGACCAGCGGGCGGCCAGCCTTGGCAACAGCTTCCAGCACCGGCAGCAGTTCGCGGATGTTGGAGATCTTTTTCTCAACCAGCAGCAGCAGCGGGTTTTCCAGCTCGGCCACCATGGTGTCCGGCTTGTTGACGAAGTAAGGAGACAGGTAGCCGCGGTCGAACTGCATGCCTTCGACGACATTCAGCTCGTTATCCAGACCCGAGCCTTCTTCGACGGTGATCACGCCTTCATTACCGACCTTTTCCATGGCACGGGCAATGGTTTCGCCGATATCGGTGTCGGAGTTAGCCGAGATGGTACCGACCTGAGCAATGGCCTTGTTGTCGGCGCATGGCTTGGACAGGTTTTTCAGTTCGGCGACGATAGCGGAGGTCGCTTTGTCGATGCCGCGCTTGAGGTCCATCGGGTTCATGCCGGCGGCAACCGATTTCAAGCCTTCGGTCACAATGGCCTGAGCCAGAACGGTAGCGGTGGTGGTGCCGTCGCCTGCTTCGTCGTTGGCCTTGGAGGCAACGTCTTTCAGCAACTGGGCGCCCATGTTCTCGAAGGCGTCCTTGAGCTCGATTTCCTTGGCGACGGAAACGCCGTCCTTGGTGATGGTCGGAGCGCCGAAGCTCTTGGCGATAACCACGTTACGGCCTTTCGGGCCCAGGGTCGCCTTGACGGCGTCAGCCAGAACGTTAACGCCAACCAGCATTTTCTTGCGAGCGGAATCGCCGAATTTTACGTCTTTAGCAGCCATGATCTTTTTCCTTGAATCAGAAGTCGTGACGGGAAATCAGCGAGGCTTATCAGCCTTCGACGACCGCGAGAATTTCGTTCTCGCTCATTACCAGCAGGTCTTCGCCATCAACCTTGACAGTGTTGCTACCCGAATAAGGACCAAACACGACCTTGTCGCCTACTTTCACGGCCAGGGCGCGAACTTCACCGCTGTCCAGAACGCGGCCAGTGCCAACAGCGACGACTTCGCCACGGTTCGGCTTCTCGGCGGCCGAGCCAGGCAGAACGATGCCGCCGGCGGTCTTGGACTCTTCTTCACTGCGGCGAATGACGACGCGGTCATGCAGAGGACGAAGCTTCATTGTCGATCTCTCCTAATTATGGTTGTCCATCGGCCAGGTGCGCCCGGCCCATTGATGCAATCCGGCTTTCGCCGGTCGCGCTAGACGATACGCAGTACCCGGTACCCGATACGCTCAGCGCGGATGATGGCCGGCTGCTGGGGCCGGCACCTTGCGGTGACCCATACATAAGGCCATGCCTGGGGATTACAAGGTCGGCTTGAAAAAAATTTTGGTAGTTTTCAGTAGGCTGAAAGCACCACGCCCCGGAAAGCGGGGCGCTTGCTCAGATGCGGGGGTCAGGAATCGCGGTGTTCGTACTCGCCTTCGATCACGTTAGGCCGGCGCGGGCTGCCAGCCGGCGAACCGTTCGAAGGGCCTTGGCCGACATCGCTGAAGGCACGTTGGCGCATGACCTGAGCTTCGGTACGCTCGCGTAGCTTGTTGGCGATCAGCTTGCGAGTCACCGGCAGCAGGCACAGAGCACCTAGTAGATCGCTGAGAAAGCCCGGTATCACCAGCAAAAGCCCACCGGCGGCCACCATTGCCCCGTTTAGCAATTCTTCGCCAGGCAGTTGCCCGCCTCTCAGGCTTTCACGGGCCCGCAATGCGGTGGCCAACCCAGCTACCCGCAGCACCAGAACCCCGAAGGCGGAGCCGGCGATAATCAACAGCAGGGCCGGGAAGAAACCTATGGCCAGGCCTACCCGGAAAAAAACATACAGTTCCAGCACTGGGAACAGGAGCAGTAACACCAGCAAAAAGCGCATCAAAAGATCCTCGGCGAAAGTCATCCGTATATGTGCCGACGATACGCCTCATTTCAAGCGCATGCTTGCCCATGCACTCCGCACCCACCCGGCAACCCCACGCCGGCGTAAGGCCGGCGCAGATGTTTCCGGTTATTGCAGGGCTTACCAGGTAACACCAAAACCTGCGGTGTAGCGGCTGCTGTCCAGGTCGTTGCCATCCTGGGTCCCGGTAACGAGGTCCTTCTCATACTTGAGGTTCAGCGAGGCCCACTCGGTGACTTTATAGCGCAGGCCCACTTCGGCATCGAGGCTGTAGTCGGCCACGTTGCTCAATGGCCGGCCCAGCTCGCCGGTGCTGAACAATTCGACGGTCTTGCCGATCAGGTAGCGGTTGTAATCCCACTTCAAGGCTACCGAATAGAAGTTCTCCTTGGCGCCATCAGCGAAGCGGTAGTCGGTACGGTTGAACAGGCCGCCCAGGGAGAAGGCGCCCAGTTCGTTGTCCCAGAACTGATAACCCGGGCCGGTACCCAGGGTGCGCTGACGCTGCAGGTCTTCGATCTGGTCACGCTTGTAGTTCAGGCGCCCCTGCCAGTACCACTGGTCTGTGATGAAGCGGTCCAGCGAGTACTCCAAGGCCCAATTATTGGTATCGGTAACGCTGTCCTGAGTCTCGCGGTTGTACTCGCCGTCGGCGATGTGACGCCAACGGCCGTGGCGGGCGGTGGTCTTGAAAGCCACGTTATAGTCATCGGTGTCGTTTTCGGCGCGCTTGAAGTCCAACGCGGCATCGATGTTGCCTTTCCAGTTCAGGTCCTGCACGAACGGCTTGGGCTTCATCAACTGCTGGATGCTCGCCAGCTCTACAGTCTTGGGCGCTTCGCCGTTAGCCAGTATCACCTTGCCTTCATCCGAGGGCTTCAGAGACTTGGCGACTTCGCTGTCGTAAGCGTCCTGACGGACCAGCAGCGGCTGGTCGGACTCAAGCGTCTTGACTTGCTTCATGTCCACCGGAATGGAGCCGCCATAGGCGGTATCGATCATGAGCTTGCCGCCATCGAACACCTTGATGGTACCGGTCAGGCGGTCTCCGTTTTTCAACCAGACGGTGTCTGCGAAAGCGGAAGACATGGTGCAGGTGACAGCCACACACAAGAGGGTTCTGGGGAACATAGGCGACTACGGACTCTATTTCGTGGAAGATCGTCGTTATGCTGCGATAACGAAGGACTCAGGACTGACCCGATTATGCCAAGCGAGTTCCGCCCCCCTGCTACCAATAATGTATCCGAGCCGTTACCTGACCCGCGCAAGCTCGCCTTGTACGCCGTGCTGGCGGCAATTCCGCCCGGCCGCGTGGTGACCTACGGCCAGCTTGGCGAGCTTGCTGGGCTTGCTCGAGCGGCGCGCTGGGTTGGCCGCCAGTTGAGCCAATTGCCTGAAGGCTCGAGCCTGCCCTGGCACCGGGTCATCGCCGCCGGCGGCCGCCTGAGCTTGCCGGTCGGCAGCCCCAGCGGCGACGAGCAACGCGCACGGTTGCGTGGCGAAGGGCTGTCGATCAGCGGGAATCGTGTGGATATCCGGCGGCATGGCTGGCGCCCGGAGGAGTACAGCGGTTAGAGTGCGCGCTTTGTTTTTGCAGATTTGAGGCACGTTTTCGCCCATGCCCGGTAAAACCTGGCGCGCCGCTTTGGCCGCCTATGCCAGCCCTTCCACGCTGGTGCTGTTGCTTCTCGGCTTCGCCTCTGGCCTGCCCTATATGTTGGTGTTCTCGACGCTTTCGGTCTGGCTGCGCGAAGCGGGGGTCGCTCGGGAAACCATTGGCTATGCCAGCTTGATCGGTCTTGCCTATGCCTTCAAATGGGTGTGGTCGCCCTTGCTCGACCAGTGGCGCCTGCCAGGGTTGGCGCGCCTCGGGCGGCGGCGGTCCTGGCTGGTGCTGGCCCAGGCCCTGGTCGTGCTGGGGCTGATCGGCATGAGTTTCTGTGATCCGCAAAAACACTTGCCTTGGCTGATCGCGATCGCGGTCGTCGTGGCGTTCGCCTCTGCCACCCAGGACATCGCGGTGGATGCCTACCGACTGGAAATCGCTGGCGACCAACGCCAGGCGGCGCTCGCGGCCAGCTACATGGCGGGCTATCGCGTTGCCGCGCTGCTGGCGACCGCCGGTGCGCTGTTCTTCGCCGAGGGGTTCGGCTCTACCGGGTTCGCTTACCTGCACCGGGCATGGGCCGGCACATACCTGTTGTTCGGCGTGATGATGGTGCCCGCGCTGATCACTAGCCTACTGATGCGCGAGCCACCCGTACCGCTGCGTACCCAACTGTCCGCTGCCCGCTACGGCTTCATTCACCAGTTGGCCTCGGTGGTGGTGCTGATCATTCTGCTGGTGTCGGTCCCGGCGATGTTCACCCAGCTGTACAACACCGATTTCGCCAGCGTACTCAGCGGTGAGATGAGCCCGCTAGACCTGCTGCTCGAAGACCGTGCTTTCCTCCGTGCGCTGCTGTACACCCTCCTCACTGGGCTGTGCTTGTCCTCCGTGGGCCGCCGCGGGCTTGCCCCTGTGCTAACACCGGTCAACGACTTCATCCTGCGTTACCGCTGGCAGGCACTGCTGTTGCTCGGGCTGATCGCGACCTACCGGATGTCCGATACGGTGATGGGGGTCATGGCCAATGTGTTTTACATCGACCAAGGCTTCACCAAGGACCAGATCGCCAGCGTGAGCAAGCTGTTCGGGCTGGTGATGACCCTGTTGGGGGCCGGCGCGGGTGGGCTGTTGATCGTGCGCTTCGGCATCATGCCGATCCTGTTCGTCGGCGGCGCGGCCTCGGCGGCGACCAATATCCTGTTCCTGATGCTGGCGGACATGGGGCCTAACCTGAGGATGCTGGTAGTGACGATCTCGCTGGACAACCTCAGCTCGGGCCTGGCGACCTCAGCGTTCGTGGCTTATCTGTCGAGCCTGACCAACTTGAAGTTCTCGGCGACCCAGTACGCCCTTTTGAGCTCGATCATGCTGCTGCTGCCGCGGCTGATCGGTGGCTATTCGGGGGTCATGGTCGAGAAATATGGCTATCACAACTTCTTCCTCATCACCGCGCTGATGGGCGTGCCCACGCTGGTGCTGATTCTGCTGCATTGGCGCTATCACAAGGCCCCCGAGGCGTAACTCGGGGCTGTGGGTGCCGCTCCAGGAGCTCGGCGTTAGCCTGCGAACCGGCGGCATGCAGGTTCGCAGGCTTCGCCAGGGCCTACTCCTTCGATTGCGCCGCGCCTTGTGGCGCGGCCCTGGACATGGCCTGGGACAGCGGTTGTGGCGTGAGTGGCGCTGCGTCCTCCTGCACCAGGCGGATGACCCGTTGCGGGAAGGGAATGTCGATCCCGGCCCCACGCAGCCGGTCGCGCACCTCGGCGTTGAGCATGTTCAGCACACCGCCGTAGTCACTGGTATTAACCCACAGCCGCAGCGACAGGGTAATCGCGCTGTCCCCCAGGGCCGCGACTACCGCTTCCGGGGCCGGGCTTTCGAGCACGCGCGAGTCCTTGGCCAGGTCGAGCAACACCTGGCGGCCCTTCTGCAGGTCAGCGTCGTAGTCCACGCCAATGTCCAGGGTGATCTTGCGGGTGGGTTGGCGGTTGGTGTTGGTGATGATCCCGTTGGAGAGATTGCCGTTGGGGACGATTACCGTTTTGTTGTCGCCGGTGCGCAACACGGTATGGAAGATCTGAATCGCATCCACGGTGCCAGACACCCCTTGAGCCTCGATCCAATCTCCGATGCGGAACGGCCGGAACAGCAGAATCAACACCCCGCCGGCGAAGTTCGACAGGCTACCTTGCAGCGCCAGGCCCACTGCAAGCCCAGCGGCGCCGATGGCGGCAACAAAAGACGTGGTCTCGATACCGATCATCGAGGCAACGCTGACCATCAAGAGAATTTTCAGAATGATGTTGGCAAGGGTGCTGATAAACCCTTGGAGCGCCAGGTCTGCATGGCGCAGGGCGAGCAGCTTGGCGATCTCCCGGGTGACCTTGTTCACCAGCCACCAACCGATGGTCAGGGTCACCACGGCCAGGATTACCCGGCTGCCGTACTCCATGATCATCGGTATCCAGGCTTGGGAAGCGCGGACGAGGTGGTCCACTTCGGCGTTCAGATCCATAGGGGCGTCTCCAGTATCGGCTATTCAAGGCGGCGAGCCTGTCGCCACCGTTAACAGCCGTCCGACGCCGAGCCGCCCCGGATGGTTCCGCGCCCGGTCAGTCGCGGAAGTTGTTGAACTGCAGCGGCAGGTCCATTTCCGCCACACGCAGCGCGGCGATAGCCTCTTGCAGATCGTCGCGCTTCTTGCCGGTCACACGGACCTGCTCCCCTTGGATGGCGGCTTGTACCTTGAGCTTTTTGTCTTTGATCAAGGCGACTACTTTCTTGGCCATTTCCTTGTCCAGGCCTTCGCGCAGCAGTACGTCCTGTTTCATTTCCTTGCCAGATGCGTAGGCGTCTTTCACTTCGAGGCATTTCACATCGATCTTGCGCTTGACCATGGCCATGCGCAGGATCTCAAGGGTCGCTTCGAGCTGGAATTCAGCCTCGGCGGTGAGGGACACGGTCTTGTCCTTCTCATTGAACGCCATGGACGCCTTGCCTTTGAGGTCGTAACGGCGGTCCAGCTCTTTGATGGCGTTGTCGACGGCGTTGGTGACTTCGTGCTTGTCCAACTCGGACACTACGTCGAACGAGGGCATTAAATAATCTCCAGATTGTTACTAAGAAGCAGCATACGGGGTGTTTTTTGTCGGTAAAGCGTAAGAAACCTGCTTGCCCGGCTTGACGACCAAAAGCGTGGATCATTATAACGAGTGCCAGCATTACGACATGCTTTCCTCGCAAACCGGGTTAGAAGCCTATGGATAGCATCGTTTCCGTTACACAGCGGTATTTCCTTCATTGCGAGCGTTAGATGTCAAACCCCAACCTGAGTATCCTCCTGGCCGCCAACGATACGCGCCTGTGCCAAAGCGCGGCCGCGCTCCTGTCGCAGGGCGGCTACGGTGACGTACGCCTGTCCAGCATGGAGGGCGCACTGGCGGAACTCGACCAGCGGCCGGCAAACCTGCTGCTGACCTCAGGCGACGAGGGCCTTGCGCTGGCGGCGCGGGTCCGCCTGCTGGACGAGGCCACCGAGAGCCATACCTGGATACTGCTGGTGGACTCACGCTCAAGTGCCGAACTGCTCGATGAAACCGCTGACCTGGGCGTCGACGACCTGCTACCGCCAGCGTTGGTCGAAGCTCAACTGCTGGTTCGGGTGCACGCCGGCGACCGGCTCTACAGCATGTTCCAGCGCCTGGGCCGGGAAAACCGGTTGCTGCGCGACAACATCGCCAGCCTCGAACAGCGCAACCTTGTCGACCCACTCACCGGCCTGGGCAACGGCCGCTACCTGCGGCAAAAACTCGACGACAGCCTGCGCCAGATCCAGGCCCGGGGCGGCGCCCTGTGCTACCTGCTGATTGGTTTGCAGAATGCCGAGGCCTTGCAGCGCGAATACGGCGAGGGATTCTACGACGAATTGCTACAAGGTGTGGGCCGGCGCTTGCAACAGATGGTGCGGCCATTGGACGTACTGGCCCGCGTGGACGAGCACCACTTCGTGCTGCTGACCCTGCCCCGCAGCTTGCAGGAATGCGCGCCCAGCAGCTTCAAGCGGCTGCACGACGGCCTTAACCTCAAGGGCTTCATGACCAGCGCAGGCCTGGTTGACCTGCGTGCCGGCATCAGCCTGGTAGGCCTTGATGAGAAAAGCCTGCCGGTCGAACCACTGAGCCTGTTCGGTGAAGCCAGCCGGCTGCTGCAGGAATCCTATTCGTCTGGGCTGGTCAACGCACGGCGCCTGCCGGCGAAAGCCTGAGCGGGTGGCCGATACTCCCTGGCATGTACTGGGCGCGGGCAGCGTTGGCACGCTATGGGCGTGTCGCCTGGCCCGCGCTGGCTTGCCAGTGCGATTGCTGTTGCGTGACGCCGCCCGGGTGAACCGCTACCAGCAAGGGCCAGGGCTGCGCCTGCTCGAGGGCACGCACGAAACAACTTTTGCTCTACCCGCGCAGACCGCCGCCACCGAGGAGCCTATTGCCCGGCTGTTACTGGCCTGCAAGGCCTATGACGCGGAAACGGCGGTCGCCAGCGTGCGCCACCGGCTGGTGGAGCGGGCGCAGGTGTTGCTGCTGCAAAATGGGCTGGGTAGCCAACAGGCCGTGGCGGCAGCCCTGCCCAGGGCCGAGGTGTTTTTCGCCTCGACCACGGAGGGCGCCTGGCAGCGCGACGACGGCACCGTGGTCTTTGCCGGGCAAGGCTTCACCTGGCTAGGCAGCGCAGACGGCGCTCCCGCCCCATCGTGGTTAAACGACCTCGCCCAGGCCGCCATCCCCCATCAGTGGACGCCCGAGATCATGACCCGCCTATGGCGCAAGCTCGCGATCAACTGCGCGATCAACCCGCTGACGGTGCTGCACCAATGCCGTAACGGCGAGTTGCACGATCATTCGCCGCAGGTCACGGCCCTGTGTGAGGAGCTGACCGCCCTGCTGCAAGCAATTGGCCAGCCCGACGCCGCACATGATCTGCACGCGGAGGTGGGAAAGGTCATCACTGCGACGGCTGCGAACTACTCCTCCATGTACCAGGACGTAGCTGCCGGCCGCCGTACGGAAATCGCCTACCTGATCGGTCATGCCTGTGTACAGGCACAGCGCGCGGCGGTGCCAGTGCCCACCCTGGAAAGCCTGCGCCAGGCGCTCTTGCAAGCGCTCCGAGACAAAGGCCTGCCAACGAACTGAGCACACTCTTTGCTACACTCCGGCGCGTTCCCTGCGAGCTGGATCTGCGATGCAACTGCGACAGCGTCTTGAAAATCTCCCCGTTGGGCAAAAACTGCTCGCCGCACTACTGGTGCTGATGGTCACGGTACTGGTGGTGGCCAACCTGACTTTTATCAGCGCAGCCTATTGGATTTCCCATGAAAGCATGGCGCCCCAAGCCCTGCAGACCATCGCCCGGCTGGTAACGCAACCACAGCTCGCGCAACGCGCGGCCACGTCAGGGGAGGCGGCGAACGCCCTGCTCCAGGAGTTCGACAGCTATTCACCATTGCGCGCGGCGGCGGTGTATGGGCCCGACGGTCAACGCCTGGCGCAATTGCAGCACGGCAGCCACCTTACCCTGCCCAAGCACTTCGACGACCTGGACGACTGGCGCCTCACGGAATTTCGCAGCATACAAGTGGCCGAACTGCCGCTGGCGGCGGGCCGGCCCGGCCATCTGTTACTGGTGGCCAGCAGCGAACTGCCAATGGCCTTCTACACCGGCACCTTTACCGCCAGCGTTGGCATCTTGGTGTTCAGCGTATTGTTATGGATGCTGATCGCCCGGCAGATCCGGCGGCTGATCACCCGGCCGATCTACGACCTCGAAGAGCTGACCCGGCAGGTTACGCGGGAGGAGAACTATTCCCTGCGCGCCGCGCCCGGCAATCACGATGAGATCGGCAGCCTGGCCGAAGCCTTCAATACCATGCTGTCGCGCATCGAGGCGCGCGAGCAGCAGCTCAAGCGCGCCCGGGACGACTCTCAAGCCGCGTACGATGCCGCCCAAGGTCTTGCGGAGGAAACCCGCCACACTAACCGCAAGCTCGAACTTGAAGTGCAGGTACGCAGCAAGATCGAAAAGAAGCTGACCGGTTTTCAGAACTACCTCAACAGCATCATCGACTCGATGCCCTCGGCGTTGATCGCCCTGGACGAGGAGCTATACGTCACCCAGTGGAACAAGGAAGCCAGTGCGCTTTCCGGCACCCCGTTGGACGAAGCGCTCAGCCAGCCTATTTTCCTGGCGTTCGAACCCATCAAACCCTTCTTGCCGCAACTCAAGACCACCGTGGAGCAGCACCGGGTGGTCAAGGTCGAGCGGGTGACCTGGCTCAAGGGGGATGTACCGCACCATTACGCGCTCACCTGCTACCCGCTGGCGGGAAGCGCCGGCCGCGGGGTGGTGATCCGCATCGACGACATCAGCCAGCGGCTGTCCTTGGAAGAAATGATGGTGCAGTCCGAAAAAATGCTGTCGGTCGGCGGGCTGGCTGCCGGCATGGCGCACGAGATCAATAATCCCCTTGGGGCCATCCTGCATAACGTGCAGAACATTCGCCGAAGGCTATCGCCGGAGCTGCCGAAGAACCAAGCGCAGGCCGAGGCAGCCGGCGTGCCCTTGGCGAAGGTGAACGAGTACCTGCAAGCGCGGGAAATACCGCAACTGCTGGAAGGTATCCAGGGCGCCGGTGCCCGGGCGGCGAAGATCGTGACCCATATGCTCAGCTTCAGCCGCCGCAGCGATCGGCAGATGGCGCCTTGCGACCTACCGGCCTTGATCGATCAGGCCGTGGAAATTGCCAGCAGCGATTTCGACCTGAGCATCGGCTTCGATTTCCGCGGGCAATCGATCGTGCGCCAGTTTGACCCCCGCCTAGGGCCGGTGCCGGGCACTGCCAACGAGCTGGAGCAGGTACTGCTCAACCTGCTGAAAAACGCCGCCCAGGCGATTCATCAGCGGGATAACCCGGCCGAGCCGGGGCGGATTCTGCTGCGCACGAAACTCAACGGGCCTTGGGCCGAGATTCAGGTAGAGGATAACGGCGTGGGCATGCCTGAGAGCGTGCGCAAGCGGATGTTCGAACCTTTCTTCACGACCAAAGAGGTTGGTCAAGGCACTGGGCTGGGGCTGTCGGTGTCGTACTTCATTATCACCAACAATCACAAAGGCCAGATGGAAGTGCAGTCGACGCAAGGCGTGGGTACCTGTTTCACCTTGCGTTTGCCGCTGGTTCAGCCGGCCGTGGCGGGGCCCGCCGCCCTGGGAGGAGGAAATGGGTAATCGGTTATCGAAAATCTACACCCGTACGGGTGACGGCGGCGTAACGGGCTTGGGCGATGGCCGACGGGTATCCAAGGATCACCCGCGCATCGAAGCCATCGGCGAGGTAGACACCCTCAACAGCCACCTTGGGCTATTGCTGGCACAGCTTGCCGACGAACCAGCGCTGGCCGAGGTCGGCAAAGTACTTGCGCCCTGCCAGCACCGCCTGTTCGACTTTGGTGGAGAACTGGCGATCCCTGGCCACCGCGCACTGTACGACGGTGAAGTCGCCCGGGTGGAAGCCGCCATCGACCGCTGGAACAACGAATTGGGGCCGCTGCGCAACTTCATCCTCCCAGGCGGCTCGGCGCGCGTGGCCCAGGCCCACATCTGCCGCTGCCAGGCCCGTGCCGCCGAGCGCCGCTGCCAGCAGTTGCACCGGGAGGAGCCGTTGACCGGCGTTGGCATGGCCTACTTGAACCGCCTGTCCGACCTGCTGTTCGTGGCCGCGCGGATCATCGCCCGCCGCGAAGGGGTTGATGAAGTGCTATGGGCGCAGGCAGAAGGCCCGGTGTAGGGGCAGGCGACAGCCTGCGAAGCAGGGCTGCACGCGCTGCGATCAAGGCAATGCTGGCCAGAATGCGCGAATCCCTGCCACACCCTGAGCGCCGGCTTCCCATGCTCGTTGGCAATCATCAGGGCCAACACCCCCCAGGAAAAACACCGGCTTGCTGAAGCCTGCGATCAGCGCTTGCACCTGCGCCCAGCCCAACGGCGCCGCGTCCGGGTGGGTCTGAGTCGGCTGCACGGGGGATAGCGTCACGAAATCCACCCCCATGCGCTCGGCCAGTTCCAACTCCTCGGCACCATGACAGGAAGCCGCCAACCAGCGATCTGGGGGGAATGGACGGCCATTGGCTGCGTACTTGCGAAGTTGAGCGGCGGAGAGATGCCAGCCCGCAGCGGGAAAATCCCCAAGCCATTCAAGTGGCCCCTTGAGCATCAACTGCGCCTTACCAGCGCATAAGCCCACCGCGTCCACCGCCAGATCCCGATACTGCGGATCGTAGAGGTTCGGCGCACGCAGCTGCACCAGGCGGGCGCCCTCGGCAATAGCCCTGCGCAGCCCCCCGAGCAACTCGGGCCCGGCCAGCCCATCGGGCGTGATCAGGTAACGGGACGGCAGCCGCGCGGCAGTGACGATCGGTTGGTTGGCGGCGGGGAAGTCGTAATCTGGCAGTGCCTTGGGCGCTACCCAGGCAAGGGGTTGCCCTTCAGCGCCGTGAGGCTCGCCGTCGAAGCCATCGACCTCCCAAACGTCCAGCAGCACCTGCTTGTCGGGGTAGTCATGGGCTACCTTGATCAGCGGTCGCGCCGAGGTCACACGAATGCCAAGCTCCTCGGCCAGTTCCCGGGCAAGGCCCGCACGAGGCAGCTCACCCTCCTCCAGCTTACCGCCGGGGAACTCCCAGAGGTTGCCTTGATGCTGGGTGGCGTTGCGCTTGGCGATCAGTACCTTGCCGTCGGCGCGGCGGATGACCGCGGCGGCTACATGAACCCGTTTCACAATAGCTCCTTCGCCGATCAGGTGCGGTATTCGGCGTTGATTTTCACGTATTCGTGAGACAGGTCCGTGGTCCAGATTGTCTCGCTGCAATCACCTCGGCCTAGCTCGATGCGAATGCCAATCTCCGCCTCGGCCATTACCGCGGCGCCCTGCTCCTCGGTATAGCTCGGCGCGCGGCCACCCCGGCTGGCAATGCACACAGCGCCCAGGTATACATCGATCTTGCTCACGTCCAGCTCGGGTACCCCGGCACGGCCCACGGCGGCGAGGATGCGCCCCCAGTTCGGATCGGAAGCGAACAAGGCAGTCTTGATCAGGGGCGAATGGGCCACCGCATAGCCCACATCCAGGCACTCCTGGTGAGTACCGCCCCCGTTCACTTGCACCGTCACGAACTTGGTCGCGCCCTCGCCGTCGCGCACGATCGCCTGAGCGACCTCCATGCACACCTCGAACACCGCTGCCTTGAGCGCAGCGAACAGCGGCCCGCTGGCTTCGGTGATTTCAGGCAAGGCGGCCTTGCCGGTTGCGATCAGCATGCAGCAATCGTTAGTGGAGGTATCGCCATCGATGGTGATGCGGTTGAACGACTTGTTCGCGGCGTCACGGATCAGGTCTTGCAGCAACGGCTGGGCCACTTTGGCGTCGGTGGCGATATACCCGAGCATGGTGGCCATGTTCGGCCGGATCATCCCGGCGCCCTTGCTGATGCCGGTCACCGTGACCGTCACGCCGTCGTGGCTGAACTGCCGGCTGGCACCCTTGGGCAGGGTGTCCGTGGTCATGATTCCAGTAGCGGCCTGGGCCCAGTTGTTCTCCGAGAGGTCGTCCAGCGCTGCTTGCAGGGCGCCTTCGATTTTCTCTACCGGCAGCGGTTCGCCAATCACCCCAGTGGAAAAGGGCAACACGGCCGCAGGCTCTACCCCGGCCAGGCGGGCGAGTGTTTCACAGGTGCGCTCGGCGGCGAGCAGGCCAGGTTGGCCAGTGCCGGCATTGGCGTTACCGGTGTTGGTCAGCAAGTAATGCACAGGGCCGCTGGCACGCTGCTTGGCGAGGATCACCGGCGCGGCGCAGAAGGCGTTCAGGGTGAACACGCCCGCCACGCTGGCACCCTCGGCGCAACGCATCACTACCACATCCTTGCGGCCTGGTCGCTTGATGCCCGCCGAAGCGATGCCCAACTCAAAACCGGGAACAGGGTGCAGCGTGGGCAAGGGACCGAGACCGACAGCCATTGATGACTCCTTGAAAGTGGGCGAACCCTGGAAAGATAAACGCCGCGACGGCTAGGGCCGGCGCGGCGTGATTCGACAAAAGCCTCAGCTTTGATACGAAAAGTCGGCGAAGGCTAAGCAGGAAAAGACCGGCGAGGAAGCGGAGTTCACTGATTGTAAATGAACATTCCGCGCCGGTTTTTGACGCTGCATAGCCGAGTGCAGCCACTTTACGTGCAAAGCTTTACTCAATGCGACCGTGGCAATGCTTGAATTTTTTGCCGGAACCACACCAGCACAGCTCATTGCGCCCCAGCTTCTGGTCGTTGCGCAGTGGCGCCAGCGCGGCCACGACGCCCTCTTCGCCTTGCTCGAGGGCCTCGGGCTGATCCAGGCCCGGCGCCTCGGCGTGCTGGAACTGCATGCGCTGGGCCAGCTCTTCGGCCTCGCGACGCAGCCGGGCTTCTTCCTCGGCCGGGTCTTCGCGGCGCACCTGTACGTGCGAGAGCACGCGGATGGTGTCGCGCTTGATCGAGTCGAGCAGTTCCTGGAACAGCGTGAAGGACTCGCGCTTGTATTCCTGCTTGGGGTTTTTCTGGGCGTAGCCGCGCAGGTGAATACCGTGACGCAGATGGTCCATGGTCGACAGGTGGTCTTTCCACAGGTCGTCCACTACACGCAGCAGGATCTGCTTCTCGAAGGTGCGCAGGGCTTCGGCACTGGCCTGGGTTTCCTTCTCGTTGTAGGCAGCAAGGATTTCAGCCAGCAGGCGCTCGCGCAGGGTTTCCTCGTAGAGCTTCTCGTCGTCGTCCAGCCACTGCTGGATCGGCAGGCTGACCGCGAAGTCTGCTTGCAAGGCAGCCTCCAGGCCGGCGATGTCCCACTGCTCGGGCAGCGACTGCGGCGGGATGTGCTGAGATACGGTAGCGTCCAGCACTTCCTGGCGGAACTCGGCGATGGTGTCGCCAATGTTCTCGGCGGCCAGCAAGCTGTTGCGCATGTGGTAGATCACCTTGCGCTGCTCGTTGGCGACGTCGTCGAACTCCAGCAACTGCTTGCGGATGTCGAAGTTGCGCCCCTCGACCTTGCGCTGGGCCTTTTCGATGGCGTTGGTCACCATGCGGTGCTCGATGGCCTCGCCTGACTGCATGCCCAAGGCCTTCATGAAGTTCTTCACGCGGTCGGAGGCGAAGATACGCATCAGCGAGTCTTCCAGCGACAGGTAGAAGCGGCTGGAGCCGGCGTCACCCTGACGGCCAGCACGGCCGCGGAGCTGGTTATCGATACGCCGGGACTCATGGCGCTCGGAGGCGATCACATGCAAGCCACCAGCTTCCAGCACCCGTTGGTGGCGCTTCTGCCAGTCGGCCTTGATCTGCGCCACCTGCTCCTCGGTGGGGTTTTCCAATGCGGCGACTTCGACTTCCCAGTTACCGCCCAGCAGGATGTCCGTACCACGGCCCGCCATGTTGGTGGCGATGGTCAGCGCGCCAGGCCGCCCGGCCTGAGCGATGATTTCCGCTTCCTTCTCGTGGTACTTGGCGTTGAGCACCTTGTGATCGATACCCTCCTTCTTGAGCAGGTTGGACATGTGCTCGGAGGTTTCGATGGTAGCCGTACCCACCAGCACCGGGCGGCCGGTGGCCATGCATTCCTTGATGTCGGTGATGATCGCCGCGTACTTCTCTTCCGCGGTGAGGTACACCAGGTCGTTGAAATCCTTGCGCGCCAGCGGGCGGTTTGGCGGGATGACCAACACCGGCAGGTTGTAGATCTGCTGGAACTCGAACGCTTCGGTGTCCGCGGTACCGGTCATGCCGGACAGCTTGGTGTAGAGGCGGAAGTAGTTCTGGAAGGTCGTGGAGGCCAGGGTCTGGCTCTCGGCCTGGATCTTGAGCCCTTCCTTGGCTTCGATGGCCTGGTGCAGGCCCTCGGACAGGCGACGGCCCGGCATGGTCCGGCCGGTATGCTCGTCGATCAGCAGGATGCTGCCATCCTGCACGATGTATTCAACGTTGCGGTGGAACAGCTTGTGCGCGCGCAGGCCAGCGTAAACGTGGGTCAGCAGGCCCAGGTTGTGCGCCGAGTACAGGCTTTCGCCCTCGGCCAGCAGGCCGGCCTGGGTCAGCAGCTCCTCGATGAACTGGTGGCCCCCTTCGTTGAGTTCGACCTGGCGGCTTTTCTCGTCAATGGTGTAGTGGCCCTGCTTGGTGACTTCGCCTTCCACTTCCTCGATATGCTGCTCGAGGCGCGGAATCAGCCGGTTGATCTCCATGTACAGGCGGGAGCTGTCCTCGGCCTGGCCGGAAATGATCAGCGGAGTACGGGCTTCGTCGATGAGGATCGAGTCCACTTCGTCGATGACGGCAAAATTCAGCTCGCGCTGGAATTTCTCGTCGATGCTGAAGGCCATGTTGTCGCGAAGGTAATCGAAGCCGAATTCGTTGTTGGTGCCGTAGGTGATATCCGCGGCATAGGCGGCGCGCTTGTCTTCAGGTGGCTGGAAGGGCGTGACCACGCCCACGGTCAAGCCAAGAAATTCATACAGCGGGCGCATCCAGTTGGCGTCGCGGCGGGCCAGGTAATCGTTCACCGTGACCACGTGCACGCCCTTGCCGGACAGCGCGTTCAGGTACACCGCCAGGGTCGCCACGAGGGTCTTGCCCTCACCGGTACGCATTTCAGCGATCTGCCCTTCGTGCAGGGTCATGCCGCCGATCAGCTGGACGTCGAAGTGGCGCATGCCCATGATCCGCTTGCCGGCTTCGCGGCATACCGCGAAGGCTTCGGGGAGCAGGTCATCGAGGGTTTCACCTTTGGCCACGCGAGCCTGGAACTCGGCGGTCTTGGCACGCAGCTGCTCGTCCGAGAGCGCGACCATCTTCTCTTCGAAGGCATTGACGATACCGACCGTCTTGAGCATGCGTTTTACTTCACGCTCGTTCTTGCTTCCAAAAAGTTTTTTCAACAGAGGCGCAAACATATCGGCTGGATCTTCCACACTTAGGGATGGAGGGCGGCCCCAAGGAGTCGCCCGAGCAGCCCTCATGGCCGCATGCGAACGAGCATTCTACCCGGAAACGATGGAGAGGAAAGTGGCGACGCCACAATGCTGGCACAGCGCTTTTACGGGGCGGGTTTACAATAAGGCCTTTTTTTTCAACTTCAAGCGTCTGAAGCAAACGTCATGGCAAAGAGGCTGACTTTCGTGCTTGCGACCATCTGTTAACATGCCTCCCCTCTCGGAGATCACTCATGGCATTTCGTCCTCACCCCGCGCGCCCGCCCGCGGTCCTGTTGCGCGAGGCCAGGCCGCTCAAGGCGCTGCTCAACCAGGCGCAACGCCTGGGCCAGCTGAAGAAGCTGCTGGACACCCAACTGCAGCCAGCCGCGCGCGAACACTGCCACGTGGCGGCCTGGCGCGAAGGTAGCTTGCTGCTGGTGGTCACCGACGGCCACTGGGCAACCCGCTTGCGGTATCAGCAGCGGCGTTTGCAACAAGGGCTGCAAGCCATGCCTGAATTCAGCGGGTTGACCCGGATTCTGTTCAAGGTACAGCCTAGCGTTGGCCCCAAGCGCCCCAATGGGCCAGGGCTGGACCTGTCCGACTCCGCCGCGGACAACTTGCAAGCCACGGCCGACGGCATTAGCGACCCCAACCTGCGTGCTGCGCTGGAGCGCCTGGCCAAGCATCGGCGCAAGTGACCTTTACCCCGACATATTTCCCGTAGCAGCTGGCCCTGGCCGCGTCCGGCGATAACACGGTGCTAGGCCTGTCGCGGGCCAACCCGGCTGCTACGCAAACCTACCCACACCCCCGAGCTCATAAAAAAAAGCCACCCGAAGGTGGCTTTGAAATAGAGAGAAAAGGTTCGAGCTTAAACCGCCGCAACCGGGCGCATGTAGGAGATCGGCGCGGTACTCGCGTCTTCGAAGGTGACCACTTCCCATGCGTCCTTCTGTTCGATGAGCTTGCGCAGCAGCCGGTTGTTCAGGGCATGCCCCGACTTGAAGCCGCGGAATTCACCGATCAGGCTGTTGCCCAGCAGGTAAAGATCGCCAATGGCATCGAGGATCTTGTGCTTGACGAATTCGTCCTCATACCGGAGGCCGTCTTCGTTCAGTACACCTTCCTTGTCGACCACGATGGCGTTTTCTACGCTGCCGCCTAACGCCAGGTTGTGCTTGCGCAGGTATTCGATATCGCTCATGAAGCCGAAGGTGCGGGCCCGGCTGACTTCCTTGACGAAAGACGTGCTGGAGAAATCCACACTGGCGCTCTGGGTGCGATCCTTGAATACCGGATGGTCGAAATCAATTTCGAAACTCACCTTGAACCCGTCGAATGGCAGGAAAGTGGCGCACTTGTCGCCGTCTTCCACTGACACTTCACGAAGGATGCGGATGAATTTCTTCGGCGCGTCCTGTTCTTCCAGGCCAGCCGATTGAATCAGGAATACGAAGGGACCGGCACTGCCATCCATGATCGGCACTTCCGGCGCGGAGAGTTCGACGTAGGCGTTATCGATCCCCAGGCCGGCCATGGCCGAAAGCAGATGCTCCACGGTGTCGACCTTGATGTCCCCCTGGATCAGGGTGGTGGACATGGTGGTTTCACCGACGTTTTCCGCACGCGCGGGGATCTGGACCACTGGGTCCAGATCGGTACGGCAGAACACGATACCGGCATCGACGGGCGCGGGCTTGAGGGTAAGGTAGACCTTTTCCCCGGAATGCAGACCGACGCCTGTGGCACGGATGATGTTCTTCAGGGTGCGTTGTTTAATCATGGCAGTGGCCGCTTCAGCGCAAGTTGCGAACTGGTATCAACAAAGGTGGGCGATAATACCAGACCCCGCCTTTGCTGAACACCAATCACCCCTATACTCCTGATAAATTCCATCAATCAGCCTGGCGACGCAGGAATGCCGGGATGTCCAGGTAATCCAGGTCATCGTTCGGGTTGAGCTTGGCGGCCGCGGCGGCACCGGCGTGAGCCTGGTTACGCATTACGGTCGGGCGCTCGAGGTCGCGATAGTTTACTGCGGGTTGCTCCTGGCGGGCCGGTGCCGGTGCCTGAGACTGCTGAGCTACAGCGGTTTGCATGGTGTTGTCGATGACCTTGACCGGCTTCTCGATCTTAGCGCCCAAGCCAGTGGCGACCACGGTGACGTGCAGCTCGTCGCGCATGTCCGGATCGATCACGGTACCAACCTTGACCATGGCGTGGTCCGAGGCGAACGCTTCGATGATGCTACCGACGTCCGAGTACTCACCCAGGGACAGGTCCGGGCCAGCGGTGATGTTCACGAGGATGCCGCGAGCACCTTGCAGGTTAACGTCTTCGAGCAGCGGGTTGCGGATAGCGGCTTCGGTCGCCTCGCGAGCGCGGTTCGGGCCGCTGGCGCAGCCAGTACCCATCATCGCCATGCCCATTTCGCTCATTACGGTACGCACGTCGGCGAAGTCGACGTTGATCATGCCTGGGCGCTTGATGATGTCGGAAATACCGCGCACCGCGCCGGCCAATACGTCGTCAGCCTTGGCGAAGGCCGACAGCAGGCTGGCGTCCTTACCAAGGATGGTCAGCAGTTTTTCGTTCGGGATGGTGATCAGCGAGTCAACGCTGTCTGCCAGCGCGCGGATGCCTTCGTCGGCGATCTGCATACGCTTGCGGCCTTCGAACGGGAACGGACGGGTCACGACCGCAACGGTCAGGATGCCCATTTCCTTGGCCACTTCGGCGATGATCGGCGCCGCACCGGTACCGGTACCGCCGCCCATGCCAGTGGTGATGAACACCATGTTGGTGCCCTGCAGCACTTCAGCGATACGCTCACGGTCTTCCATCGCAGCCTGACGGCCGACTTCCGGGTTGGCGCCAGCGCCCAGGCCCTTGGTAACGCCGGTGCCCAGTTGCAGGATGGTCCGCGCACCGATGTTTTTCAGTGCTTGGGCATCGGTGTTGGCGCAGATGAACTCCACACCCTCGATGTTGCTCTTGACCATGTGATTGACCGCGTTGCCGCCGCCGCCACCTACGCCGATCACTTTGATGACCGGGCTTTGCGGGATGTTGTCTACCAGCTCGAACATGTTCCCTCTCCTTTCATTCTCTAGTTTTTTCGCCTACTGCCGTCGATCAGAAATTGCCCTGAACCCACCGCTTGAGACGTTCCAGCACCGGCGCCTTGGGCTCATCGCCATAGCTGCTGTCGCGGCCAGTCAGGCCGGTCAAGGTCACGCCTTCGGATTGCTTCTGCAGGCCGTAAGTCAGAAGCCCTACGCCTGTCGAATAGATCGGGTTACGGATGACGTCATCCAGCCCCCGCACGGTATGCGGCACGCCCAGGCGCACCGGCATATGGAAAATTTCTTCGGCCAGCTCCACCGCGCCTTCCATCTTGGCGGTGCCGCCGGTGAGCACGATCCCCGCTGGAATCAGATCTTCGTAGCCGCTACGACGCAACTCTGCCTGAATGAGCGTGAACAGTTCGTCATAGCGCGGCTCGACCACCTCGGCCAGCGCCTGGCGCGACAGCTCGCGCGGCGGCCGGTCGCCTACGCTCGGCACCTTGATGGTTTCGCCGGCACCGGCCAGCTTGGCCAGGCAGCAGGCGTAGCGGATCTTGATTTCCTCGGCGTACTGGGTCGGGGTACGCAGCGCCATGGCGATGTCGTTGGTCACCTGGTCGCCGGCGATCGGGATCACCGCGGTGTGGCGGATGGCGCCTTCGGTGAAGATGGCGATGTCCGTGGTGCCGCCGCCGATGTCCACCAGGCATACGCCCAGCTCCTTTTCATCGTCGGTGAGCACCGAATAGGCCGAGGCCAGTTGCTCGAGGATGATGTCGTCGATTTCCAGGCCGCAGCGGCGCACGCATTTCTCGATGTTCTGCGCAGCGTTCACCGCGCAGGTCACCACATGCACCTTGGCTTCCAGGCGCACGCCAGACATCCCCAGCGGCTCGCGCACGCCTTCCTGATTGTCGATGACGTAGTCCTGCGGGAGGGTATGCAGCACCCGCTGGTCCGCTGGGATCGCCACGGCCTGGGCGGCATCGAGCACGCGCTCCAGGTCGGCGGTGCTGACCTCGCGGTCACGGATGGCAACGATGCCGTGGGAGTTCAGGCTACGGATATGGTTGCCCGCCACCCCTACGAAGGCCGAGTGGATTCGGCAGCCGGCCATCAGCTGGGCCTCTTCCACCGCGCGCTGGATCGATTGCACGGTGGACTCGATGTTCACCACCACGCCCTTCTTGAGCCCGCGGGACGGGTGCGTGCCGATACCGACGATCTCGAGGGTGCCATCGGCCGCGACTTCGCCCACCAGCGCCACCACCTTGGAGGTGCCGATATCCAGCCCGACGATCATTTTGCCGCTTTGCGCGTTTGCCATGTCCTGCCTCTTGTCAATTCTTCGCCACGGTCGGTACCGCTGGCGCCGCCGCGCTCGGATCGCGCCAGCCTACGGCCAAGCCGTTGGCGTAGCGCAGATCGACGCGAGCGATATTCGTGATCTGGTCTTTAAGGGTCTTGTCGTATATGGCGATGAACCGGCGCAGCTTTTCCACCAGATGATCACGCCCCAGCAGCAAATCGATGCCCGGCCCGGCGCTTCCTGCGCCCGTGGTCAGGAACCAGCTGCCGCGTTCACGCAATTCAAGCCGTGCTATGGAGAACCCCAGGGGCCGAAGCATCTGGCTCAGCACTTGATACTGCTGCATGACCTGTTGCTGAGCACGCTGCGGGCCAAACAGCTGCGGCAGGTGCTCATAATTGGCCAGTTCGCGCGGTGCGAATGCCTGGCCCTGATTGTTCAGCAACTGCCCTTCGCCCCAACGGGCTACCGGCAGCTGTTCTTCGAGGCGAATCACCACTTGGTCGGGCCATACCCGACGTACTTCGGCATGGGCGATCCAGGGCATCTGTTCCAGTTCGGTGCGCATGCCGGTCAGGTCGATGCTGAAAAAGCGCGCATTCGAATAAGGCGCGATGCGCTGCTGCACGGCCTGCTGGCTGACGTAGCTCAGGTCGCCCTGAACATTGATCTTGGAAATCGGCCGATCAAGGTACGGCATGGCGCGCTGCGCGCCCTCGTATGTGCCCGCAGCCAGTGCCACCAGCGCCAGCGGCCACAGCAGCTTCTTGAAAAAGCCACCGCTGGCGTGCGGCAGGCGCATGGCAACGGGTTCCTTGGCAACCATACGGCTGGCGCCGCGAGGCGGGGCCTTGCGGGTGGGCATTGGCTGCTGATGACGAAGGGTCGCGGCGCGCATGGGTTAGCCTCGCACCTGCAGAGAATCGGCCAGGATGGACAGCACCAATTGCTGGAAATCCAGCCCGGCGGCACGCGCCGCCATCGGTACCAGGCTGTGATCGGTCATCCCCGGCGCGGTATTCACTTCGAGCAGCCAGAAGGCGCCATGGGCGTCCTGCATGATGTCGACCCGGCCCCAACCGCTGATCCCGATCGCCTGGCAGGCGCGCAGGCTCAGCTGCAACAGCTCTTCTTCCTTCTCTGGAGAGAGCCCACTGGGAATGCGGTACTGGGTATCGTTAGCCAGGTACTTGGCGTCGTAGTCGTAAAAGGTGTGGGGGGTGCCCAGGCCAATCGCTGGCAACACTTGCCCACGCAGGACGGCCACGGTGAATTCCGGCCCGTCGATCCATTGCTCGACCAGAACTTGCGAATCATAGGCGCTGGCGGCTTTCCAGGCTTCGACCAGTTCGTCGCTGCTGGTCACCTTCGCCATGCCAATACTTGAACCTTCATGGGCGGGTTTGACGATCAAAGGCAGGCCCAGTTCCGTGACCGCGGTCACACAATCGTCTTCGTTGGCCAGAACCGCGTGACGAGGCGTAGAAATGCCCAAGCTGTGCCACACCTGCTTGGTGCGCAGTTTATCCATGGCCAGGGCCGACGCGAGGATGCCGCTGCCGGTATAAGGGATGCCCAGGCATTCGAGCAGCCCTTGCATGCTGCCATCTTCGCCGCCGCGGCCGTGCAGGATGATGAAGGCACGGTCGATCTTCTCGCGCGTGAGCACCTGCAGCAGATCGTCGCCCACGTCGATGCCGAAGGCGTCGACGCCTGCCGCCTGCAACGCGCCCAGCACCTGCGCGCCCGACTTGAGCGAAACCTCGCGCTCGGCGCTGGTGCCGCCATACAACACAGCCACGCGCCCGAAGTCACTGGGCGCGATCGTGGACATCAAGCTTTCATAGGCACGGGCGGTCATTGGCTTTTCCCCGGAGTGGCTACTGCACCGGCAAACAGAGGGCTTTTCAACAGTTGAGGCGCGATGGAACCAACGTCCCCGGCGCCTTGGCACAGCAGGATGTCGCCTGGGCGCAGCAACGGCTTGACCACTGGCGCGATCTCCGTGCCCCGCTCCACATAGATCGGGTCGAGCTGGCCGCGCTGGCGGATGCTGTGGCACAGCTGGCGGCTGTCCGCGCCCGGGATGGGCTCTTCGCCGGCTGGGTAGACTTCCATCAGCAACAGCACGTTGGCGTCCGCCAGTACCTGCACGAAGTCGTCATAGAGGTCGCGGGTGCGGCTATAGCGGTGCGGTTGGTAGAGCATGACCAGGCGGCGCTCTGGCCAACCGCCACGCACGGCATCGATCACCGCCGCCACTTCGCGCGGATGGTGGCCGTAGTCGTCCACCAGCATCACGCTACCGCCGTCCACCGGCAGCTCGCCGTACACCTGGAACCGCCGGCCGACGCCCTGGAAGCCAGACAACCCGCGCACGATGGCCTCGTCGCTGATGCCTTCATCGGTTGCGATGGCGATAGTGGCCAACGCGTTGAGCACGTTGTGATTGCCGGGCATGTTGACCGACACGTCCAAGGGCTCGCGGTCGCGACGCAGAACGGTGAAGTAGGTCTGCATGCCGTCCTGACGAATATTGATGCCACGTACGTCGGCGGCTTCGTGCAGGCCATAGGTGGCCGTCGGGCGGGCGATCTGCGGCAAGATTTCGCGCACCACCGGGTCGTCCAGGCAAGCGACAGCCAGCCCGTAGAACGGCAGGTTATGCAGGAACTCGACGAAGGTCTTCTTCAGCTTGTTGAAATCGCCTTCGTAGGTCGCCATGTGGTCGGCATCGATATTGGTGACCACGGCGACCAGCGGTTGCAGGTGCAGGAAGCTGGCGTCGCTTTCGTCGGCTTCGGCGATCAGGTAGCGGCTGCTGCCGAGCTGGGCGTTGGTCCCGGCGGCATTCAGGCGGCCGCCGATCACGAAGGTCGGGTCCAGCCCGGCAGCGGCGAACACCGACGCCAGCAGGCTGGTGGTAGTGGTCTTGCCATGGGTACCGGCCACGGCGATGCCGTGACGGTAGCGCATCAGCTCGGCGAGCATTTCGGCACGGCGTACCACCGGGATGCGACGCTCCAGGGCAGTCGCGACTTCCGGGTTGCTCACATTGACCGCGCTGGACACCACCAGCACATCGGCCCGCGCGGCGTTCTCGGCGCGGTGGCCGATGAACACTTCGGCCCCGAACGCGCGCAGGCGCTCGGTCACGGCCGAGGATTTGAGGTCCGAGCCAGACACTTGATAGCCCAGGTTGAGCAGCACCTCAGCGATACCACACATGCCCACGCCGCCGATGCCGACGAAGTGGATACGACGGATACGGCGCATTTCCGGTTGCGGGATGGCGCGCTGGCTTTCAACCATGGGCCACCTCCAGGCAAGCATCGACCACGCTGCGGGTAGCGTCGGGTTTGGCCAGGCGGCGGGCGGTTTCGGCCATGGTCATGAGTTTCTGCGGTTGCATCAAAACCTCTTCGAGGCGCGCGGCAAGTTCCGCGGCGCCGGTTGTTGCTTGCGGCATGACGAAGGCAGCGCCTTCGCGGGCCAGAAAATCGGCATTGCGGCTCTGGTGGTCGTCAATGGCATGGGGCAAGGGCACTAGCAGCGAAGGCAGGCCAGCGGCGGCCAGTTCGCTGACCGTGAGCGCGCCAGCCCGGCAGATCACCAGGTCTGCCCAGGCGTAGGCCTGGGCCATGTCGGCGATGAAAGGCGCCACCTGGGCCTCGACGCCGGCAGCCTTGTAACGTTCGGCGGTAGCAGCATCGTGTTGCTTGCCAGCCTGGTGGAACACTTCGGGGCGATGCACTTCGGGGAGGCTCGCCAGCGCCTGCGGCACCAGCTTGTTGAGCGGCTCGGCGCCGAGGCTGCCGCCCATCACCAGCAGGCGGGCGCGCCGCCCCGGCAGCGGTTGACGCGGGGTTTCCAGGAACAGCTCGCTGCGCACCGGGTTGCCGGTGGTCAGGCACTTGGCCGAGGATGCGAAGGTATGCGGGAAAGCTTCGCAGACTCGGCTGGCCAAGGGCAGCAGCAACCGATTGGCGGTACCGGCAACGGCATTCTGCTCGTGCACCACCACCGGCACCCGGCTCAGCCGTGCCGCCAGGCCGCCGGGCCCAGTGACGTAACCGCCGAAACCGACCACGCAGATCGGCCGCAGGCGGCGAATGATCGCCCGCGCCTGCAGCACCGATTTGAGCAGCATCCACGGCGCCTTTAGCAGGGCACCTCGGCCCTTGCCGCGCAGCCCGCTGGCGCTGATGGTGTGCAGGGTGAAGCCCGCTGCAGGCACCAGCTCGTTCTCGATGCCACGCGGCGTGCCCAGCCAGTGCACGCCGTAACCGCGCGCCTGGAACTCCCGCGCGCAGGCCAGCGCCGGGAACACATGCCCCCCCGTGCCGCCAGCCATGATCAGGACGTTACCGGCCATGGTGCGGCTCCTCGGCAAAGTCCTTCTCGGTGAACTCCACCTCTTCGCTGCCCAGGTGCGTGCGGCTTTCCCATTCGATGCGCAGCAACAAGCCCAGGCAGGCACAGCAGATGACCAGCGAGCTGCCACCATAGCTGAGGAACGGCAGGGTCAGGCCCTTGGTCGGCAGCAGGCCGACGTTCACCCCGATATTGATCAGGAACTGGCCGATCCACAGGAAGGACAAGCCGTAGGCCATGTACGCGGCGAAGAATTGCTTGGACTTCTCCGCCCAAAGGCCGATGTACATCCCGCGGATGCACACGAATACGAACAACGCGACCGTGCACAGCGAACCCACCACGCCCAGTTCTTCGGCCAGCACCGAGAACACGAAGTCGGTATGTGCTTCGGGCAGGTAGAACTGTTTCTGCACGCTGTTGCCCAGGCCTACGCCGAACCACTCGCCGCGGCCGAAAGCGATCAGCGCCTGGGTCAGCTGGTAGCCGGAGCCAAACTGGTCCGCCCATGGGTCGGTAAAGGTGATCAGCCGCGCCATACGGTAGGGCTGGGCCTGCACCAGCACGAACACCGCCGCCACCGCCAGCACCACCATCAGGGCAAAGCGGAACAGCCCAACCCCGCCGAGGAACAGCATTGCGGCCGCAGCCCCCATCATGACCACGGTGGCGCCGAAGTCCGGTTCCATCAGCAGCAGGCCAGCCATGGGCAGCAGCACGATGAACGGCTTGAAGAAGCCCATCCAGCTTTCTCGCACTTCTTGCTGGCGTCGTACCAGGTAGCCAGACAAGAAGATCACCACGAACACCTTGGCCAGCTCCGACGGCTGCACGTTGAAGGCGCCGAAGCCGATCCAGCGCATGGAGCCGTTGACCTCACGCCCTACTCCCGGAACGATCACCAAAAACAGCAGGCCGAAGGCACCGAACAGCAGCAGCCAGCCGAGGCGCTGCCACGTGGCGATAGGGATCATCAACGTGACCCCGCAGGCGCCTAGGCCCAGCACCAGGTAAACCAGGTGGCGGATCATGTTGTACAGCGGATTGCCGCTCTGGGCTGCGGCCACTTCGCTCGAGGCCGAGGTGATCATCACCAGGCCGAGGCCGAGCAACGCCAGGCAGCCGGCCAACATCGGGAAGTCGATGTCGATACCGCGGTTGCTGATCAGCGGCGATGGGAAGGGCTTGATGGCGTTGAAAATCATGCCAGTGCCTCCACGGCCTGGGCGAACAGGCGCCCGCGTTCTTCGTAATTACGGAACATGTCCAGGCTGGCGCAGGCCGGTGAGAGCAGCACCGCGTCACCCGCCTGGGCCAGCTCGGCGCACCGCTCGACGGCTTCATCCAGGCTCGCGACCTGTACCTTGGCCACCGTTTCGTCCAACGCCTGAGCCACACGCCCGGCGTCGCGGCCTATCAGCACCACGGCACGGCAATAACGGCTCACGGGGGCGCGCAGGTCGGCAAAGTCCGCGCCCTTGCCGTCGCCGCCGGCGACCAACACCAGCTTGCCTTCAATATCACTGCCCAGCCCTTGGATCGCCGCCAGGGCAGCGCCCACGTTGGTGGCTTTGGAGTCATCGTACCAAGCCACCCCGTTACGCTCGCGCAGCCACTGGCAGCGGTGCGCCAGCCCGGTGAAGTCGCGCAGCGCTTGCAGCATCGGCGCCAGTGGCAACCCGACCGCATGGCCGAGGGCCAACGCCGCAAGGGCATTGGCTTGATTGTGCGCGCCACGGATTTTCAGCTCATTGACCGGCAGCAGCAGGTCCTGACCGAAGGCCAGGTATTTAGCCGCGCCCTGTTGGCGAATGCCAAAGGCGTGCAGGTCGGGTGCATCCAGGCCAAACGAACCCACGCGCATGTCGTCACGCAGCAGCGGCCGGGTCAATGCATCCTGGCGGTTGACCACCACCTGCCGGGCGCCGCGGAAGATCCGGTGCTTGGCCAGGTGATACGCCGGCATGCCGCTGTAGCGGTCCATGTGGTCTTCGCTGAGGTTGAGCACAGTGGCAACTTCGGCTTTGAGCTGATGTGTGGTTTCCAGCTGGAAACTGGACAGTTCCATCGCATACAGCTCGACGTCGTCGGCCAGCAGGTCCAGCGCCGGGGTGCCGAGGTTGCCACCAACGGCCACCCGCTTGCCGGCGGCCTGGGCCATGCCGCCTACCAGGGTGGTCACGGTGCTCTTGGCGTTGGAGCCGGTGATGGCAACAATCGGCGCCTTGGCATGACGGGCGAAGAGGTCGATATCGCCCGACAGCTTCACCCCTCGCGCGGCGGCCTCGGCCAGGGCTGGAGTGGAGACGGCCAGGCCGGGGCTCACGTACAGCTCGCTGGCGCGGCAGAGAAATTCGGTATCGAGGGCGCCGCATCGCACTTCCACCTGCGGGAAGTCACGCTTGAGGGTCGCCAGTTCCGGTGGATTCTCGCGGGTGTCGGCCACGGCAAAGGCAACGCCCTGCTTCGCCAGGAAGCGAACCAGGGACATGCCGCTCTTGCCGAGGCCGACAACGATGCGGAATTGATCGGAAGCGATCAGCGACACAGGCTTACCTCAATTTCAACGTGGCAAGGCCTATCAGCACCAGGATCACCGTAATGATCCAGAAGCGGACGATCACCCGAGGTTCGGGCCAGCCTTTGAGTTCGAAATGGTGATGGATCGGTGCCATGCGGAATACTCGCCGGCCGGTCAGCTTGAAGGAAGCGACCTGGATCACCACCGAGAGCGTTTCCATCACGAACACACCGCCCATGATGAACAGCACGATTTCCTGACGGACGATCACGGCGATGGTGCCGAGGGCGGCGCCCAGCGCCAGTGCGCCGACGTCGCCCATGAAAACCTGGGCGGGGTAGGTGTTGAACCACAAGAACCCCAGCCCTGCCCCGATCAGCGCGCCGCAGAACACGATCAGCTCGCCCGCGCCCGGTACATAAGGAATGAGCAGGTAGTCGGCGAACTTCACGTTACCCGACAGGTAGCAGAAGATGCCCAGCGCGCCGCCCACCATCACCGTTGGCATGATCGCCAGACCGTCGAGGCCGTCGGTAAGGTTCACCGCGTTGCTGGAGCCGACGATCACCAGGTAGGCCAGGATCATGAAGCCGGCGCCCAACGCGATGCTGGCGTCCTTGAACATGGGAATGATCAGCGTGGTTTCGACCGGAGTGTTGGCGGTGGTGTAAAGGAACACCGCAGCGCAGATCCCGAACACCGACTGCCAGAAGTACTTCCAGCGGCTAGGAAGGCCGCGGGAGTTCTTTTCGATCACCTTGCGGTAGTCATCGACCCAGCCGATGCCGCCGAACAAGAAAGTAACGACGAGCACCACCCAGACATAACGGTTGGTCAGGTCGGCCCACAGCAGCGTGCTGATACCGATGGCGGACAGGATAAGTGCGCCACCCATGGTAGGCGTACCCGACTTGGACAAGTGCGATTGCGGCCCATCGTTGCGCACGGCCTGGCCGATTTGGCGAATTTGCAACGTGCGGATCATCCAGGGCCCGAGCCACAGCGCAAGCACCAGCGCGGTCAGTACACCCAGAATCCCGCGAAGGGTCAGGTACTGGAAGACCGCGAAGCCCTTGTAGAACTGTTGCAGGAATTCGGCCAACAGCAAAAGCATTAATGTTTCTCCCCGCGGGTTTCGCACAAGGCCGCTACGACGTGTTCCATCGCAGCGCTGCGCGAGCCTTTGATCAAAATGGTTGTGTCGGCGACCTGTTCCACGGCCAAGGCCTGGATCAGATCAGCCTGAGTATCGAAATGGCGGGCGTTGTCACCGAACGCCTGAACGGCGTTGGCCATGAGTGGGCCGACCGCATACAGCGCGTCGACCTTGCCCTGGGCATAGGCACCCACCTGGCGGTGGCCCTCGATAGCCCAGTCACCCAGTTCGCCGATATCTCCGAGCACCAGGACGGTGCGGCCGGAAAAGCCGGCGAGTATATCAACCGCCGCGGCTACCGAGGAGGGGTTAGCGTTATAGGTGTCGTCGATTACCCGGGTACCGGTGGCGGTAACCTGAGCGACGGTGCGCCCCTTCACGGGCTGCACGCTGTTGAGGCCGCGGGCGATTTCCGGCAACGTCGCGCCCATGGCACGGGCCGCGGCGGCGGCGGCCAGGGCGTTGAGTACATTGTGCTGGCCCAGCAGGTTGAGCTGGATGCTCTCCACGCCGTCGTTGCAGCGCAGCTCGAACCCTGGGCAACCGCGGGCATCGGAGATCACGGGGCCAGCATGGAAGCTGGCATCGGGGTTAGCCAAAGAGAAGGTCAGGACGCTGCGGCCCCCTGCCCTGGCTTTCCATATCGGGTAAGCCACATCGTCGAGGTTAAGCACCGCCACGCCGGTATCGTCGAGCCCTTCGAGGATCTCCCCCTTGGCCTCGACGATTTTTTCCGGGCCACCGAATTCGCCCACGTGGGCGGTGCCGGCGTTATTGATCAGCGCCACCTGAGGGCGGGTCAGGCCGACCGTATAGGCGATTTCCCCTATGCGCGAAGCGCCCAGTTCGATCACCGCGGCCCAGTGTTCCGTGCCCAGTTCGAGCAGGGTCAGTGGCGCGCCAAGGTCGTTGTTGAGATTACCGCGGGTGGCCAAGGCCGGGCCCCGCACGCGCAAGATGGCTGCGAGCATTTCCTTGACCGTGGTCTTGCCGCTCGAGCCGGTGATGGCCGCGACCGGCCCGGCAAACGCGGCGCGGTTCAGGGCGCCCAGTTGGCCCAGTGCCACTCGGCAGTCGGCCACCAGCAGTTGCGGCAGGTCCACATCGGCAACTTCCCGCTCGACCAACGCGGCAACCGCGCCTTTGGCGGCGACGTCAGCCAGGTAGTCATGGCCATCGAAGCGCGGGCCGGCCAGTGCGATAAACAGTTGACCGGGGGTAATGGCGCGGCTGTCGATGCTTACGCCGTCAACGCTGCAATCGTCGCCGATCAAGCGCCCATTCAAGGGCAGTGCCAGCCGGCTGAGAACCATGGGCTCAAGCATGGTTGGCCTCCCAAGTCGCCAAGGCCGCTTCGGCGTGTTCGATATCGGAGAATGGATGGCGCTCGCCGAGGATTTCCTGGTAATCCTCATGGCCCTTGCCAGCCAGCACCACTACGTCCCCAGGGCCGGCCTCAGCGATGGCAGCGTCGATGGCCAAGCCGCGCCCGGGCAGGAAGCGCGCGCGGTCCGGTTGGGTAAAGCCTGGGCGGATATCGTCGAAGATGGCATCCGATGACTCACTACGCGGGTTGTCGTCGGTCACGATGACCTTGTCCGCCAAGTCTTCGGCCATACGCGCCATCAGCGGCCGCTTGCCGCGGTCGCGGTCACCGCCGCAGCCGAACACGCACACCAGGCTGCCGCTGGCATGAGGCCGCAGCGCCCCGAGCACTTTTTCCAGCGCGTCGGGCGTATGCGCGTAATCGACCACCACCAGCGGGCGGTTCCCACCCCCAAGGCGTTGCACGCGACCCTGCGGGCCTTGCAGCTTCGGTACCACCGCGAGGATTTCATCGAGCGGGTAGTCCAGCGCCACCAGCGCGCCGACGGCGGCCAGCAAGTTGCTGAGGTTGAACCGGCCAAGCAGGTTACTGCGCAAGTTGAACGTGCCTTGCGCGGTAACCAGGGTAGCGCTTACGCCGTGGTCGTCGAAGCGCGCCTCGCGGCAATAGAGCGCGGCGGTGGCGTCTTCCAGGCTGTAGCCGATCACCCGCGAAATTCCCGGGCGACCAGCCAGCTCACGGCCGAAGGCGTCATCCAGGTTGATCACCCGGGCACGCAGGGTCGGCCAGGCGAACAAGCGGGCCTTAGCCTCGGCATAGGCCTGCATGCTGCCGTGATAGTCGAGGTGGTCGCGGGACAGGTTGGTAAATACCCCTATGGAAAAGTCGAGCGCGGCGACCCGGCCCTGCTCCAGCGCGTGGGAAGAAACTTCCATGGCCACGGCGCGGGCACCGGCCTTGCGCAGATCCGCCAGGGTGGCCTGCACCACGACCGCATCTGGAGTGGTCAGCCGGCCGCTCTTCAGCTCACCATGGAAGCCGCTTCCCAGGGTACCGATCAACCCGCAGCGCAAGCCCAGGTGATCCAGCGCCTGGGCGATCAGTTGGGTCACGCTGGTTTTACCATTGGTGCCGGTAACGCCCACCAGGCGAAGGTGGCGGCCCGGCTCGGAATAGAAGCGCCCGGCGATGGCCGAGAGCTGCCCGGCCAGGCCACGCACCGGGATCAACGGCACGTCGGTCAGCGGCAGCACGGTTGCACCATCCGCCTCATAGGCCACGGCGGCGGCACCGCGGGCCAGGGCATCGGCGATATGCTGGCGGCCATCGACGCGGGTGCCCGGCACGGCCAGGAACAAATCGCCTGGGCGCACATCACGGCTATCCAAGGCGAGCTCGCGAATCAATGGATCGCGCCCCGCATCGGGGAACAGGTAAGTCAGAGGCATGCTCATCAGCCTTGCCGTCCTTTGCCGGAGGCCGGTGCCGCTACGGGAGCAGCGTCGGCCTGCTGTTGCGGGGTGCTGGCGAGGTTATCTGGCGGCACGTTCATCAGCCGCAAGGTGCCAGACATCACTTTGCTGAACACCGGCGCGGAGATCAGCCCTCCGAAGTACGCGCCGGTGCCGGGTTCGTCGACCACTACCACGACCGCGTAGCGGGGGTTGCTCACCGGCCCGAAGCCAGCGAACAGGGAACGGTAGGCGTTCTCGGTATACCCACGCGAGCCAATGGTCGCCTTACGCGCGGTACCGCTCTTGCCGGCCACGTGATAACCCGGCACCTGGGCACGGAACACGCCGCGCGGCGCTTCAATCACCTGCTGCAGCATGCCCTGGATGGTCGAGGCAACGTTTTCAGGAATCACCTGGTTGCCTTCAGGCTCGTTGTCCACCTTGAGGATGGACAGCGGCACCAGCTTGCCGTGGTTGGCGAGCGTCGCGTAGGCGTGCACCAGCTGCAACGCGGTCACTGACAGGCCGTAGCCATACGACAACGTGGCGGTTTCGGCCTTGTGCCATTCGCGGTGGTTGGGCAGGTTGCCCACACGTTCCCCGGGGAAGCCCAGGCCCGAGTATTGGCCCAGGCCCACGGACGACATCACCCGGTAGATGTTTTCGCCCCCGACGTCGAAGGCCACCTTGCTCATGCCCACGTTACTGGAGTTGATCAGGATGCCGGTGAGGTCCAGCACCGGGCCTTCGGTCTTGGAAACGTCCTTGATGGTGTAACGGCCGATCTGCAGCGAACCTGGGTACACGTCGACCTTATCCGTCGGCTTCCAGCGGCCGGTTTCCAGCGCCGCGCTCATGGACAGCGGCTTCATGGTCGAACCCGGCTCGAACACGTCGATGATCGCCCGGTTGCGCATGGTTGCCGGAACCATCGTGCGGCGATTGTTGGGGTTGTAGGTCGGCATGTTGACCATGGCGAGTACTTCGCCGGTTTTCACGTCCATGATCACCAGGCTGCCCGCCTTGGCCTGGTTGTCGGTGATCGCCTTGCGCAGCTCCCGGGTGGCCAGGTATTGCAGGCGCAGGTCGATGGACAGCGTCAGGGTCTTCCCGGCCTTGGCGTTCTTGGTCACTTGCACGTCACGGATCAACCGCCCGCGCCGGTCCTTGATCACCTGGCGGCGCCCAGCCACGCCGGCGAGCCACTCGTCATAAGCAAGCTCTACGCCCTCACGGCCGTGATCGTCCAGGTCGGTAAAGCCGACCATGTGGGCGGTCACGTCACCCGCGGGATAAAAGCGGCGGAACTCTTCCAGGCCGTATACACCTGGAATTTTAAGGTCCAGCACAGCCTGGCCCTGTTCAGGCGTCAGGCCGCGCACCAGGTACAGGAATTCCTTGGTGGCGTTGGCCTCGAGGCGCTCGCTCAACTGGGCAGGATCCTGGCTCAAGGCGCGTGCCAGATCGGCCCAGCGGTCCTTGGCCAGCTGCAATTCCTTGGGGTTGGCCCACAGCGTGCTGACGGGGGTACTGACCGCCAACGGCTCGCCGTTACGATCTGTAATAAGCCCCCGATGGGCGGGGATAGGAATATGCCGCATGCTGCGCGCATCGCCCTGCCCCTTGAGGAAGTCCCGATCAACCACTTGCAGATCAATGATCCGCCAACTGATGGCGGCCACCATCGCGCCGAGCAGGCCCAGCACCAGGCGGAAACGCCAGGGGTAAAGTGCACCCTCGAGCTTCATCATGGCGCCACCATGCGAACGTCGGCGGCGTCGGGCACATGCATTTTCAGCTGGTCGGTAGCCAGGGTTTCGATGCGGCTATGAGCGGTCCAAGTACTTTGCTCAAGGATCAACCGGCCCCACTCGGCCTGCGCCTTGTCACGCTCGTTCAGTTCGGTGAACAACGCGTTGAGCAACGTGCGGTTGAGGTGAGCGCTATAGGCGACGGCAATGGCCGAAACCAGCACGGCCACGAACATCAGCAGCATCAGGAAGCTGCCGGTCGGCAGGGGCTTGGAGAACAGCTTGCTCACCGCAACTTCTCCGCCACGCGCATTACCGCGCTGCGTGAACGCGGGTTGGTCTTCAACTCCGCCTCGGAAGCGAAACGCGCTTTGCCCAATGTGCGCAGCACCGGCTCGAAGCGCTGCACCTGCACTGGCAAATTGCGTGGCAGTTTGTCTGCCTCGCCTTTTTCCAGGCGGCGCATGAACAGTTTGACGATGCGATCTTCCAGGGAGTGGAAACTGATCACCGCCAGCCGGCCACCCACTTCGAGAATATCGAAGGCAGCCTGCAGCCCGGCTTCTAGGTCAGCCAGTTCGTTGTTCACGTGAATCCGCAAGCCCTGGAATGCTCGGGTTGCGGGGTGTTTGTTCTTTTCCCAGGCGGGGTTGGCATCCTTGAGCACTTGGGCCAGGTCGCCGGTACGCTCGAACGGCTGCACCTGCCGGCGCTCGACGACCGCCCGCGCCATGCGGCGGGCGAAACGCTCCTCTCCGTACTCCTTGAATACCCGGGCGATCTCTTCTTCGGGCGCCTCGGCGATGAATTGCGCCGCACTGACGCCACAAGAGGGGTCCATGCGCATGTCCAGCGGGCCGTCGTTCAGAAAACTGAAGCCACGCGCCGGATCATCCAATTGCGGGGAGGAAACGCCCAGGTCAAGCAGGACGCCACTGACCTTGCCAGAAAGGCCCATTCGCTCGGCCTCGGCGGCCATTTCGGCGAAGCTGCGCTGCACAATGACAAAGCGGCCGTCTTCGGCCGCCAGCGCTTGTCCCGTGGCAATCGCTTGTGGGTCTTTGTCGAAGCCGAGCAAGCGGCCCTCGCTGCCCAGTTGCCCAAGCAGCAGGCGGCTGTGGCCACCCCGGCCAAAAGTGCCGTCTATATAGCAGCCGTCCGCGCGCACGGCCAAGGCCTCGATCGCCTCGTCCAACAACACGGTGATGTGGTTAAAGCTGCTGTCAGTCGTCACAGGATCAGGTCACGCAGTTCGTCGGGCATGGCGCCCGGTTGTTGAATAGCTTCGAGGTCCGCCGCTGAAACCGCATTCCAGGTGTCCTCGTCCCACAGTTGAAACTTGTTCAGTTGGCCGACCAGCATCGCTCGCTTGTCCAGCCTTGCGTATTCCCGTAAACGCGGCGGCACCAGAAAACGGCCGCTGGAGTCGAGCTCCAGGTCCACCGCATTGCCGATCAACAGCCGCTGCAGGCGCTTGACCTCTTCTCGCAACGAAGGCAGCGCCTTGAGTTTGGTTTCGATGATTTCCCACTCGTCGAGTGGATAGACGTTGAGGCAACGGTCGACAGTGTCGATGGTGATGATCAACTGGCCGGAGCTACGCGAATTCAGCTCGTCACGGTACCGGCTCGGCATAGCGAGACGGCCCTTGGCGTCGAGACTGATGGCATTGGCTCCGCGAAACACTGTTGAGCTTCCCCGAAAATAGATCCTGTCGCGCTATTGTTCCTTCTGCGCCTGAATTTCCCACTTCGTGCCACTTTGCTCCACTCGCGCACACTATAGGAATCCCCCCCACGCACCGTCAAGGCGCGCCGTCAGGGAATTCCTTTACATATCGGTGATTTACAACACAGATGGGAGGGAATTACGGAAAAAGCGGGTCGAAATGCCTGGGAATACCCTTCCAGGGCAGGGGATTGCGTCAAATAGTTAAAGTAAATTGTGAGGATTAAGAATTTTTCGGTATTACCAGGAGGGAGTTTGCAAACGAAACGGGGAGAAAGAGAAAGGTGGAGAGTCGGTCTGTAAGCCGGGTTCTGTCGAGGACAGTCATTCCTCTACGGTGGTCATCACTGAACACCTTTAGCAACCTACCCGGTTCCAGCGCGGGCCACGCCTATGGAACCCTATTTGGTCTTGCTCCGAGTGGGGTTTACCTTGACCACGGACTGTTGCCAGCCGCGCGGTGCGCTCTTACCGCACCTTTTCACCCTTACCGGCGCCGAAGCGCTTAGGCGGTTATTTTCTGTGGCACTTTCCGTAGGCTCGCGCCTCCCAGGCGTTACCTGGCACTCTGCCCTATGGAGCCCGGACTTTCCTCCCCCGCGCATGCAGGCATGCAACGGCAGCGACTGTCCAACCGACTCTCCGGCGGCAAGGTTACCGGTCGGCGCTGCCCGACACAAGCAATCCATAGCAGCCGGGCTTACCCTTGGCGCTCGAGCGCTACCTGATAAAGGAGGTTCTTGCGCACCCCGGTGATCTGGGCCGCCAATGCCGCGGCCTTCTTCAAGGGCATTTCCGCTAGCAGCAGGTCCAGCACCCGCAGCGCTTCTGCGCTAACGGCGTCCTCGCCCACAGGCGCGACCCAACCGCCCACCAGCACCACGCACTCGCCACGCTGCTGGTTCGGATCGGCTTCGATAAATGCCCGAAGCTCTGCCAGCGGCATGCCCTTCAGCGTTTCGAACGTCTTGGTCAATTCCCTTGCCAGCACCGCTGGGCGCTCGGCACCGAAGGCCACCTCCATGGCCTGCACAGACTCGAGGATACGATGCGGGGCCTCGTAGAAGATCAACGTGCGCGGCTCTTCACTCAGTGCAGCGAGGCGGCTGGCCCGTGCCGCAGCCTTGGCCGGGAGAAACCCTTCGAAGATAAAGCGATCCGATGGCAGCCCCGCCGCCGACAACGCTGCGATGACAGCGCAGGCCCCTGGTACCGGTACCACGCGGATGTCGGCCGCGCGCGCCTGACGAACCAAATGGTAGCCGGGATCGGAGATCAATGGCGTTCCAGCGTCGGAGATCAGCGCAACGTCCTCGCCAGCTCGCAAGCGGCCTAGAAAGCGGCCTCCGTCCTCGCGCTCGTTGTGCTCGTGGCAAGCAGCCAAAGGCGTTTGAATACCAAAATGTTGCAACAGCCGCAGTGAATGCCGGGTGTCCTCCGCGGCGATGAGCGCGACCTGTTTAAGCACTTGCAGAGCGCGCGGGGTCATGTCATCGAGATTACCAATGGGAGTGGCCACCACATAAAGTGTGCCGAAAGTTGAATCAGTCGCGCCTGAGAGGGTCACAGCACACACCTTGGAAACGCCGGAAAGCAGCCATTGTAGCGGCCTCGGGCGCCTTTGCCGAATCGCTTGCGGGCGCTTGGCCAGGCGTCGCACCGGTGAGAACGCTTGGGTACAATTGCCCATTCAACGATTCGTATCAGGAAGATGTACATGACCGGTTGCCTGCGTCCGCTAATCGCCTTAATCATGGCCGCCCTACTGGCGGCCTGCGCCAGCCAGTCTGCCTCGACCCTGGGCGAACTGCCGCGCACGGCCAACGCCAGCGTCGACCAACTGCTGCAGCAGGCGGCTGCCAGCCAATCCCCCGAAGAGGCTGCCCTACTGCGCCTCGGCGCCGCCGACAAGGCCCTGCAAGAGCACCAGGACGCACGCGCCACGCAGATCTTCGGCGACATTGACCTCTCTCGACTCAGGCCCGCCCAGCAAGTGTTCGCAAGCACACTGCTGGCCGAACTCGCGTTGAACCGCAACGACCCCAAGGCGGCATTGACTGCCCTTGGCCACCCTAGCCTGGAGCATCTAGGCGAGCTGCCGATGGATCAGCAGATCCGCACCCAGACCGTGCGCGCCCGGGCACTCGAAGCCGATGGCCAGACCCTCGCCGCAGCCCGCGAGCGGATTCTCCTGGCCCCCATGCTGCAGGGCGAAGCAAGCAAGGCCAACCATGAACAGATCTGGGCCCTTATCTCCAGCCTCCCAGCCAATCAAGTACAGCCCGCGGGCAATGATGACCTCGCCGGCTGGCTGAGCCTGGCGCAAGTGGTCAAGACCCCCAGCACCCTTGAACAGCAGAAAGCGGCAATCGAGGCCTGGCGCGGCCAGCACGCTACCCACCCGGCGGCGCGCGAATTGCCCGCACCGCTGCAACAGCTGATGGCCATTACCAACCAGCCGGTGGAGCATATCGCGCTGCTGCTGCCCCAGCAGGGTCCACTGGCCGGTGTAGCGCGAGCACTGCGCGATGGGTTCATGGCGGCTTACTATCAAGCCTCCCAAACCGGCCAGGCGACACCCAGCATCGAGGTGTACGACAGCTCACGGGTAACCTCCATGGATGACTTCTACCGCCAGGCCCAAGCCGCCGGCATCCAACTGGTGGTTGGCCCGCTGGAAAAGAACCTGGTCAAGCAGCTGAGCAGCCGCCCGCAACTGCCGATCACCACGCTCGCCCTCAACTACAGCGACAGTACTCAACCGGGCCCCGCGCAGCTGTTCCAGTTTGGCCTGGCCGCCGAGGACGAAGCGCATGAAGTCGCCCGCCGCGCTCGCGCCGACGGCTTGCATCGCGCCGCGGCCATCGTGCCCAAGGGCGAGTTCGGGGATCGTGTTCTGGCGGCCTTCCGGCAGGACTGGCAAGCCGGCGGCGGCACCGTGGTGGCGGCGGTGCAGATCGACCAACCCGTGGCGCTGGCCCAACAGATCGCCGACCTGATGCAAGTTCGTCAGACCGGTACTGGTGGCCAGGCCACACGCCGCCAAGATGTGGATTTCATCTACCTCACTGCGACCCCGCAGCAGGCCCAGCAGGTCAAGCCGACCCTCAACTACCAATACGCCGGCGAAGTGCCGGTCTACGCCACCTCCCACGTGTACAGCGCCAGCGGCGATCAGGCGCAGTATGCCGACCTCAATGGCGTGCGCTTCTGCGAAACCCCATGGCTGCTGGACGCCGACAATGCGCTGCGCCAGCAGGTAGCCAAGCAATGGCCGCAGGCCAATGGAAGCCTGGGCCGCCTCTACGCCATGGGCGCCGATGCCTACACCCTTGCCCCGCAGTTGGGGCAACTCAAGGCGCTGCCTGACAATCGCGTTGAAGGGCTGTCCGGCAGCCTGAGCCTCAACAGCGCGCAGCGCATCGAGCGCCAATTGCCCTGGGCACAGTTCAATAACGGCAAGGTCGAGCGCTTACCGGCCGGCGCTCAGTGAATGACGAAGCAGTGCCGGGCCAACGCGGCCGGCAAGCCGAGGCTTGGGCCGAGCGACACCTGCGTGACCATGGCCTGCAACTGCTTGCCCGCAATTGGCGCTGCCGCGAAGGCGAACTGGATCTGGTCATGCTAGATGGCGATACAGTAGTATTCGCCGAAGTTCGCTATCGGCTGCACCGCCAGTGGGGCGGCGCACTAGGCAGCATCGATAGCCGCAAGCAGGCACGCGTTATCGGCGCCGCCGAAAGGTATCTGCTCGACGAGCCCATGTGGGCCAGCTACCCGTGCCGCTTCGACATCATCGCCATAGAAGGCAGCGATCCACACTCGCCCGGCCTTACATGGCTCAAGGATGCGTTCACGAGCTGAACGGCGTGCCGCCGGCCGATTCATTCAGACGTTCAGCGCCGCCCCCGCTACACGGGCCCAGGTTTCTTAAGGTACAGGATGGACATGCAATCCCGGATTCGCCGGCTTTTCCAGGCCAGCATCGACACCAAGCAAGAAGCGATGGAGGTTCTTGCCCCGCACATTGAACAGGCTAGCCAGGTGATGGTCCATGCCATGCTCAGCGAGGGTAAGGTGCTGGCTTGCGGCAATGGCGGTTCCGCCGGCGACGCCCAGCACTTTTCTTCGGAGATGCTCAACCGCTTCGAGCGTGAGCGCCCAGGCCTGCCAGCCATCGCCCTGACCACCGATAGCTCCACGCTGACCTCGATCGCCAACGATTACAGCTACAACGAAATCTTCTCCAAGCAGATCCGCGCCCTCGGCCAGGCCGGAGACGTGTTGCTGGCGATCTCTACCAGTGGGAATTCGGCCAACGTGATCCAGGCTATCCAGGCGGCGCATGACCGGGACATGACCGTGGTCGCGCTGACCGGCCGCGACGGTGGCGGCATGGCCTCGCTGTTGCTGCCCGAAGACGTTGAAATACGCGTACCGTCGCAAGTGACGGCACGCATCCAGGAAGTCCACCTATTGGCGATCCACTGCCTCTGCGATTTGATCGACAGCCAATTGTTCGGGAGTGAAGAATGAGCCCCACCCGTATCGGCCTTGCGGCCCTGACGTTCTGCCTTGCCCTCTCCGGTTGCAGCTCCGTGCTGACGGCGACCCGCGACAAGCCCATCGACGACGATCGCGGCACCCGCACCCTGGGCAGCAAGATCGATGACTCGCTCATCGAGACCAAGGTGGCGGTCAACGTTGCCAAGGCCAGCCCAGATTTGGACCAGGGTTCGCATATCGTAGTCACCAGCTATAACGGCGTGGTGCTGCTAGCCGGGCAGACCCCACGCGCCGACCTCAAGGCCATGGCCGAACAAGCCGCAAGCTCGGTACAGCGGGTGAAGAAAGTCGAGAACGAGCTGCAGGTGATCCAGCCGTCTTCTCTGCTGGCGCGAAGCAACGACGCGGTGCTGACTACCAAGATCAAGACCCAGATGTTCGCTGACAACACCATTCCCGGCTCGCGGATCAAGGTCGTGACCGAGAACGGCATCGTCTATTTGCTTGGCCTGGTGACACAGCAGGAAGCCACTCGCGCCACCAACCTGGTGCAGAGCGTGTCTGGGGTGCAGAAGATCGTGAAACTGTTCGAGTACATCGACTGATTTCAGCTTTCACCCGCGCGAAAAAAAGGCGACCCGAAGGTCGCCTTTTTCATTTCACCACTTTCAGGCTTGGCCGGCCGCTGGGTCGCGGCGGCTGGTCACTCGGTGGTGGCTGGTCGTCATCGAGCGCGTGCATATAAGGCACGTCGATATCGTCCTCCAATGCCGGCACTTCAGGGTCAAACACCATCCCCTGGCCGTTTTCCCGGGCATAGATACCCATGATGGCTCCCACAGGGACGTACAAGGTATGCGCCACGCCAGAGAAGCGCCCCTCGAAGCTCACCGCTTCGTTGTCCATGTGCAGGTGCCGAACCGCACTGGGCGAAACGTTGAGAACGATCTGCCCATCGGTAGCGAACCCTTGTGGGACCTGCACTGCGCGGTACTCGGCATTGACCAAAATATGCGGCGTGCAATCGTTATCCACAATCCACTCATACAGCGCGCGGACCAGATAGGGACGACTGGAATTCATCTACGGCTCCTCTAAAAACTAACGCATCTCGCGTTCAGCGGCCGACAGGCTGGCCTGGAAAGCTTCACGGGCAAATTGCCGCTCCATATAGTCCAGCAGGGGCTTGGCCGCACGCGGCAGTTCAACTCCCATCACCGGCAGGCGCCACAGTATGGGCAATAGACAGCAATCAACAAGGCTTTGCTCATCGCTCATGAAACAAGACATTTCGGCGAACAGCGGCGAAACGCCGGTGAGGCTTTCGCGAAGGTGCTTGCGCGCCTCGGCCCGGTTCGCTTCCTTGCTGCGCGGATCCAACAGCAAATCTACATGACCACACCAATCACGCTCAATACGATGGATAAGCAAGCGGGCATTCGCGCGAGCCACCGGATAAGCCGGCAGCAGCGGTGGATGGGGGTAGCGCTCGTCGAGGTACTCCATCACCACCGTGGACTCGTACAGCGCCAGATCGCGATCGACCAGGGTAGGTAGGGAGCCGTAAGGGTTAACTTCCATCAGCGCGGCGGGCTGGCGGCCGGGGGCGATGTCTATGATCTGCACGGTAACGGCTTTCTCAGCAAGCACGATGCGCACGCGATGGGAATAGTGGTCGGCAGGATCGGAGTAGCAGGCCAACCTGTTGGTTACGCCCATGGCGATCTCCTCGCTGGAAGCGGATAAACGAACGCGCCCCGGTGCGTCCCGTTTCGCACAAGGCATGACAAGCCCATGCTGGCGAATGGAGACGCCCGTAAGCGCGCAATAACTGCGAATCTTACAACAAAATTGCAACGCGCGGGGGCGGCCGGGGAGTTGTAGGAGCTCGCGAACCGACGCGCCTCAGTGGGCAAAATAAAAAAGCCCGATTCTTTCGAACCGGGCTTTTCGTAACGCAAGTGCAGCGAATTAACGCTTGGAGTACTGCGGACGCTTACGCGCTTTACGCAGACCCACTTTCTTACGTTCAACTTCACGGGCGTCGCGAGTTACGAAGCCGGCACGACGCAGGTCGCCGCGCAGGGTTTCGTCGTAGACCATCAGGGCACGAGTAATGCCGTGACGGATAGCGCCAGCTTGGCCGCTTACGCCACCGCCGGAAACGGTCACGAACACGTCGAATTTCTCGACGGTGCCGGTCAGTTCCAGAGGCTGACGAACAACCATGCGTGCGGTTTCACGACCGAAGAACGTGTCCAGCGCGCGGTTGTTGATGGAGATGTTACCGGTACCCGGACGCAGGAAAACGCGAGCGGTTGCGGTCTTGCGACGGCCAGTGCCGTAATTTTGAGTCGCCGACATAGTGAACTATTCCGTTAAATCTTCAGTTCTTGGGGCTGCTGAGCAGTATGAGGGTGTACAGCGCCCGCATAGACTTTCAGCTTACGGTACATGTCGCGACCCAGCGGGTTCTTCGGCAGCATGCCTTTGACCGCGGTCTCGATCACGCGCTCAGGTGCCTTGTCGATCAGCTTGTCGAAAGTGATCGATTTGATACCGCCCGGGAAACCGGAGTGGGAGTAGTACACCTTGTCCGTGGACTTGGCGCCGGTTACACGAACCTGCTCAGCGTTGATGACGACGATGTAGTCACCGGTGTCAACGTGCGGAGTGTATTCAGGCTTGTGCTTGCCACGCAGACGGCTCGCGATTTCAGTAGCCAGACGACCCAGGGTCTGGCCAGCGGCGTCGACGACAAACCAGTCGCGCTTTACTGTTTCCGGTTTAGCAGTAAAAGTTTTCATTCTTTATAGCCTCAGGGGCCGCCCAGCAAAAATAGACGGCGGAGCTTACTGAATAGTGCTTGCTTTGACAAGGTCAAAGGCAGCCGCATCCAGACGCTTTTGGGGGCTCGGGTCATCGCGTCGGGGTTCGGCAAAGGGTCCGTTCGGGGAGGGGCATCACTTCCTCCGCGTGCAGAGCAGGCGAATTATCCGGATTACTGGGGAAAATTCAAGTAGCTTTTTGCCCAGCTGTGAAGGTACGGGAGGGGCAGCTGGACAGCGCTGGCTAAAAACAAGACGATAGTGCCAACGGTTGACCGCTATCCCCTACAAGAATAAAGACTCATGACCCAGCTCCGCCCCAGCCCACTCCGCCGTGTAGCCATTCTGGCGACCAACCAGGTATTCGCTTCCACCCTGATGCAGGCCAAGGATTTCTTCCACTTGGCAAGCTTGCGTTACGGCCGCGAGCTTGGCCTCGGCTTGGTTGCCGCTTATGAAACCCGCTTGGTCAGCCCAGGTGGTGAGCCAGTGACGACGTTCAGCGGCACCGAGATGGCCGTGGACAGCGCGCTGGAAGATGCCGATGTGATTGTATTGCCGGCGTTCTGGGACGATTTCGATCAGGCTTTTGCTAACGCACCGCAGGTGGTGCCTTGGCTGCGGGCCCAGCATCAGCGCGGCGCCGTGCTCTGCGGCGAGGCGAGCGGTGTGTTCTGGATGGCCCAGGCGGGGCTGCTCGACGGCAAAGAGGCGACCACGTACTGGCGCTTCTTCGACGACTTCAGCGCGCGTTTCGGCAACGTTCGGCTCAATCGCGACAAGCACCTGACCGATGCCGACAATCTGTATTGCGCGGCGGGGCTTACTTCTGCCTGTGACTTGTACATCTATATGATCGAGCGTTTCTGCGGGCTGCGGGTAGCGCAGGGCGTGGCACGGGACATTCTCTATGAAGTACGTCGCAGCTATGCCCCAGGACGCATGGGCTTTGGCGGGCAGAAGTTGCATCAGGACCCGCTTGTATTGCAAGTGCAGCATTGGCTCGAAGCGCATTTCGCGGAAAAATTTCGCTTCGAAGACCTCGCCCGCGAGCACGGCATGAGCATCCGCAACTTTATGCGCAGGTTCCAGGCTGCCACGGGCGACAAGCCCCTGCATTATCTGCAGCGGCTACGGATAGAGACGGCCAAGGGGTTGCTGTCGGGCAGCGGCAAAAGCGTCAAGACCATCAGCTACGAAGTAGGCTATGACGACGCCAGCTTCTTCGCCAGGCTGTTCCGCCAGCACACCGGGGCCTCGCCCAACCAGTACCGGCTACGCTACCAGGCGGGCACACCATCGGCGACCTCGGTGCCCGCCTGAACCCGCGACCTGTCAGGGTTTGTGAGGGCGGGAGAGGAATTCGTGGGATTGCATTTCCAACAGGCGGCTGAGCGTACGCTGGAACTCGAAGTTCAGCCGACCTCCCGAATAGAGGTCCTTGAGTTCGACTTCGGCCGAGATGATCAGCTTTACGTTACGGTCGTAGAACTCATCCACCATGTTGATGAAACGCCGGGCGATATCATCGGTGGCCACGCCCATCTGCTCTACCCCGCTGAGCAGCACGGCATGGAAGATCTTACCTAGCTCGATATAGTCGTTCTGGCTGCGCGGACCATCGCACAGGGCGCGGAAGTCGAACCAGGCGACGTCGTCGCAGGTACGCAGGGCCCGAATCTCGCGGTTCTCGATGATCAACACATCGTTTTCCACGGCCTGAGTGCAGTCCGGGGTGAGCGCACGGAAGCTGTCGCGCAGGCTCTTTTCCGCCGCGTCGTTCAACGGGAAGTGGAACAGCTCCGCTTGCTCCAGGTGACGCAGGCGGTAGTCGACGCCGCTGTCCACGTTCACCACCTCGGTGTTCTGCTTGATCAGCGCGATCGCCGGGAGGAAGCGCGCGCGCTGCAAGCCATCCTTGTACAGGCCATCTGGGACGATGTTGGACGTCGCGACCAGGGTCACGCCATGCTTGAACAGCTCCTCCATCAGGGTGCCAAGGATCATCGCGTCAGTGATGTCGGACACGAAGAACTCATCGAAACAGATCACCCGGGTTTCATCGGCAAAGCGTTTGGCGATCAATGTCAGCGGGTTCTTCTCGCCCTTGAGGTTTTTCATTTCCTCATGCACACGCTTCATGAAGCGGTGGAAGTGCGTGCGGGTCTTTTCCTTGAAAGGCAAGGCTTCGAAGAACGTATCCACCAGGTAGGTCTTGCCGCGCCCTACCCCACCCCAGAAATACAACCCTTTGACAGGAGGGGCTTCTTTCTTGCCGAACAGCTTGCCCAGCAGCCCCGGCTTGGCATTGGACGCCGCGATCAGGTCGTCGTAAAGACGCTGCAGATGGCGAACCGCTGTTTCCTGCGCCGCATCGTGGAAAAAATCAGGACGTTTAAGGTCAGCTTGGTATCGTTCAAGAGGCGTCATAAGTCGTCTACGGGGCTGTAAAACCGGGCCGCCACTTTAACGGCGGCCCTTCGGGTTGGCAATCAAGGGCGCGGTGGACGGTCTTTCAGCTCGACTGCGGGCGCAGGGCCTGGCGCACGGCGTCGATCGCTGCGTCGCGGCTGGCGGTATCGGCAAAAGCCGGGCTGTCTGCCACGCAAGCACCATCGAGCCAAAGGCCGAAGCGGTCGGCCTCGGCTTGCAGCTCTGCCTCACCGTCTTGCAAGCGCTTGCTCGCCGCCCCGGCGCTTTTGCCGTCAGTGAAGGTCCGCGACAGCAACAGCTGTTCGCCGTCCGCGCTGAGCAGGCGGAAGCGGAAGCCGTCGCCTTCACGGAAGCTGACGAAGCGCGCCGCCTTGCTCGCCTTTTTGCGGGCTTCTCCTGCACCGCTGACCTGCGCCCGGAACGAGCGCAGCCCTACCGCCTCGCGCAGCTGCTCCAGGAACGGGGTGGCGACCTTGCGCGCCTTGGCAGCGCCAGCCAAGAGGATGTCTTCCAGGTCCGCCGGGCGCTCGATCAATTGGTGATAGCGCTCCCGCGCCTCGCCCAACTCGCTGTCGAGCAAGGCGAACAAGCGCTGCTTAGCCTCGCCCCAGCCGAGGCCCGCAAGCAGTTGGCCGCGGAACTCCTCGTTTTGCGCCGGAGTTGCGAAGGCGCTGTACAAGGTGAACAGGTGGCTGTTGTCCGGGTCCTTCGGCTCGCCTGGCGCGCGGGAGTCGGTGACGATCCGGGCGATGGCGTCCTTAAGCTGCTTGGGGCTGCTGAACAATGGAATGGTGTTGTCATAACTCTTGGACATCTTGCGGCCATCCAGGCCAGGCAGGGTCGCCACGCTCTCTTCGATGACCGCCTCGGGCAGCACGAACAAATCTTTGCCATGACCAAACAGATGGTTGAAACGCTGGCCGATGTCCCGGGCCATTTCCACGTGCTGGATCTGATCGCGACCCACCGGCACCTTATGGGCGTTGAACATGAGGATGTCCGCGGCCATGAGCACGGGGTAGCTGTACAGCCCCATGGTCACGCCGGCGTCCGGGTCTTCGCCGGCTTCAACGTTCTTGTCCACCGATGCCTTGTAGGCATGGGCACGGTTGAGCAGGCCCTTGGCGGCCACGCAAGTCAACAGCCAGGTCAGTTCGGGGATTTCAGGAATATCGGACTGCCGATAGAAGGTAGCCCTGGATACGTCCAGGCCGCCCGCGAGCCAGGTGGCGGCGATCTCCAACCGCGAGCGCTGGATGCGCAGCGGGTCGTCGCACTTGATCAGGGCGTGGTAGTCGGCCAGAAAATAATACGAGTCCATGCCGCTCTGGCGGCTGGCTTCAATGGCGGGACGGATGGCACCGGCGTAGTTGCCCAGGTGGGGCGTGCCGGTAGTGGTGATACCTGTGAGAATCCGGGTGGTCATGGGCGATCGCTTATCAGGCTGCAGTCAAGGGGCAAGGCGCGGCGAAACCAGGTCTTTGAGGTCCGTGAGTTTGCCATGAAAGAAGTGCCCGCATTCTGCCACTTTCAGTAGCTCATGGGGCTGCGCGAGCCCACTGGACCATTCGAACACCGCTTCAGGGTCTACGACTTCGTCGGTTTCAGGCTGAATCACGGTGATCGGGCAGCGCTCGGGCAAGGGCTCTTCGTTCCGCAGGCGCATGACCGCTGGCGCGCACATGAACAAATGACGCAACACCGCGCCCTGGCGCTCTAGCCGGCCTGCGAGGGTGGCGGCAACGAAACCGCCGAACGAAAAACCCAGCAGGGTCAATGGCAAGCCCTGATGACGGAGACGCAGCCAGTTAGCCGCGGCATTGGCATCGTCGACTTCGCCGAGCCCCATGTCATGGCTGCCGGCGCTGCTGCCGGTGCCCCGGTAATTGAAGCGCAAGGTGATATAACCGGCGTCCCGGGCAGTGCGCTGCAAGGTCGACATCACCTTGTTGAGCATGGTCCCGCCTTGCACGGGGTTTGGATGGCACAGCAGCGCCAAGCCCCGTGGCTCGGGCACTTCGAGGTAGAGGGCTTCGAGCTGGCCCACCGGGCCGTCGAGCATCAAAGGGTTTTCGCGGATCAGCAAGGGTATGAACTCCGTGACCCTGGCTAGGGTCGACTCGTCTATCGGGTTGTACCCGCGGGGCCCGGTGCAGGGCGCTCCGCGCAGCTGCGCTTTTCAGGCGCGTCGCGGTATACAGCGCGGGTGCGAGCCGTTAACGTAATGCAAAGCCGTTTATAGAGGAAGGACTCGTGGAACACTCGCTCTTGGTTTGGTTGCTGCCCACCCTGGCCCTCGTGGTGGGTGTCGTCGCCGGCTTCCTCATTGCTCGCCTTATGCCCAACGCCGTACCGGGCGGTACTCAACGTCAGTTGGACGATCTGCAGAAGAAATTCGATAACTACCAGCACGAGGTCGTAACCCACTTCAACAGCACCGCCATCCTGGTGAAAAAGCTGACCCAGAGTTACCAGGAAGTGCAGGAGCACTTGGCCGAGGGCGCCAACCATCTGGCCCTGGACGAGTTGACGCGCCAACGCCTGCTTGCCGCGCTGCACCCAGATGCCAGCCAGCCCCCGCGCGATCGCCTGACTCCTCCGCGGGACCAAGAGGTTCCCAAGGACTACGCGCCGAAGAGCCCCGATGGTCCAGGCATGCTGGATGAGCAATATGGGTTGAAACGTAAGTGAGGCAAAGGGCTGGCTACCAATGCCCAGCCCTCTGTTGCCGCTACGGCAATTATTTCAAGCTAAGGGCCAAACGGTGTGCGCTGGCGTCAAGGTGCAGGATGCGAACCTGTAAGGCGTCACCCACCGCATAAAGCTTGCGCAGGTCGGTCTCCTCCTCACTCAGTGGTATTTCACTGATGTGAATAAGCCCCTCGATACCCTTCTCCAGCTCGGCGAAAACGCCAAACTCCCGTACCACGGTCACGTGTGCAGTGGCCACGGCGTTTATCGGGTAGCGCTGGGCAGCATCGGCCCAAGGGTCGGGGCGGGTTTGCTGGTCTGTCGAGGGGTCGTTTTGCAAAGGCATGGCATGCTTCCTGTGTAAGTACTAAAGGAAGTGCCCAGCATGTGGCGCAAAGGAAAACCGGTTCAAAAGGCAAGGCTTCCCTGCCTGCTGAACCGCCCTGCGCCCTAGAGCGATGTGTTTGATCCCCAGCAGCGGGCACCCCGGGCATGCTGGTTGAAGAATATGGGCTCAAACGCAAGTAACGAAAAAGGGCCTCGAGAGAGGCCCTTCAGGTCGCTGACAAACCCCGAACGTCCTGTAGGAGCGTGGCTTGCCCGCGATGGCGCCGACAGGCGCCCAAAGCCCTGGCCGTAAGACCGGGGCTTTTGTTATTTCTGCGCCTTTTCCAGTACTTCGATGCGCGCGTTCAGCTCACGAACCGACTCGATCAGGGGCGCTACCAGCTTGTCGTAATCGACGGTCAGCAGGCCTTCCTTTTCGTGTACCAGTTGCGGATAGACTTCTTTCACATTCTGCGCGATCAGGCCAATATCCTCGCGACCATCCGCCTTCCAGGCGAACTTGCTGCCTTGCAGCTTGAGCACCTGCTCGGTGGAACCGGTCAGCGGCTGGATCTGGGTCTTCAGGCTCTCGTCGCTGAACGGGCAGCATTTCTGGCCGACATCAGCATTGACCTGACCGGCAGCAATGAATACACCCGCGAAAGCCATTGCCTTGTAAATCTTGCGCATTTCCCTACTCCATTTTTCTGATTATGTTGTTGATGCAAGTCCTCGACATGCATGACATCAGAGTATAAGGGCGCAATATTGTAAGTTATTGATTTTAAACGATTTTAGGAGAGATCCTAAGCAAATGGGAAATAAGTATTGACGACTGGAGGGACCGGCGCCGCCGAGCACCTGGCGCCTTACAGGCCTCGCATGAAAAACCCCGCCGAAGCGGGGTTTTCATACAGCGAAGAGGTCAGATCGCGCCGTGCCTGCGCAACAGTTCCAGTACCTGCCTGACGCCGTCTTCCAGGTTCACCGACTGGGTGTCTATCACCAGGTCCGCATTAAGCGGAACGTCGTACGGGAAGGACTCACCCGGGATGTTGTCTTTCTCGGCGGCATACAACCCTTGCGGATCGCGCTCGCGACAGGCTTGCGGCGATGCCTGGACGTACACTGTCAGCAGGCGGTCGCCGCCGATCAAGTCCCTCGCCTGCGCGCGACCTTCGCCGTCTGGCGCCACGAAGGCCGCCAGTGTCAACAAGCCGGCCTCGTTGAACTGACGAGCCACGTGCGCAGCGCGACGCCAGTTTTCAGTGCGCCCGGCGCGATCCTGCGCCAAGCCTTTGTTGAGGTCGTGGCGCAGGTTTTGCCCATCCAGCACAAAGACCGCCCGGCCCATATCGAACAGCCGCCGCTCCACCGCGTACGCCAGGGTGCTCTTGCCGGCCCCCGAAAGCCCGGTGAACAGCACCGTCGCAGGCTTCTGCCCGAAGCGCAGGGCACGCTCTTCCACGCTCACATGCGCCAACGCGCCATGAGCGCCTCCGCTGCCGTGCGGCACCACCGGTGGCGCAATGATCATGCCCGCGCCCACGGTACCGTTGGTGAGGCGGTCGATGACGATAAAGGCACCAGTGGTGCGGTTGCTGCCGTAACCGTCGAGGGCGATGGCGGCATCCAGGGCAACCTTCACCTTGCCGATTTCGTTCAGCGCCAGGGCACTGGCCGGCCCTTCTTCCAGCGTATTCACGTCTACCCGGTGAACGATGCTGGCGATAGAGCCCGGCACATAGCTGGTCGCGCGCTTGATGTCGTATTTCTTGCCCGGGAGCATGGGCTCCTCGGCCATCCATACCATCATTGCCTCGAACTGGTCGGTCACTGACGGGACGTTGTCGGCATGCACCAGCAGGTCGCCACGGGAGATGTCGATTTCATCTTCCATGGTCAGGGTGATGGCCTGGCCCGGGCCGGCTTGCTCCAGCTCACCCTCGAAGGTAACGATGGACTTGACCCGGCTGCTCTTGCCCGACGGCAGCACCACCACTTCATCGCCCTTGTGCACCACACCACTGGCCAGTGTGCCGGCAAAGCCGCGGAAGTTCAGGTTCGGGCGGTTCACGTACTGCACCGGGAAGCGCAGGTCGGTGAGGTTGCGATCGGCGGCGACCTCCACGGTTTCGAGGATTTCCATCAGCGCGGGGCCTGTATACCAAGACGAGCGCTCGCTACGATTGACCACGTTGTCGCCCTTGAGCGCAGACATAGGCACAAAGTGCAGGCTGGAAGGCGCCAGGTCGATCGCTTCGGCGAACTGCAGGTAATCGGCTTTGATCGCTTCGAATACGCCCTGATCGAAGCCCTTGAGGTCCATCTTGTTGATCGCCACAACGATGTGCTTGATGCCCAGCAGGGAGGCGATATAGCTGTGCCGGCGGGTCTGGGTCTGCACACCGTAGCGAGCGTCCACCAGGATGATGGCCAGGTCGCAGGTGGATGCGCCCGTCGCCATGTTGCGGGTGTACTGCTCATGGCCTGGGGTGTCAGCGATGATGAACTTGCGCTTGGCGGTCGAGAAGTAGCGGTACGCCACATCGATGGTGATGCCCTGCTCGCGCTCCGCCTGCAGGCCATCGACCAGCAGCGCCAAGTCCACCTCTTCGCCCGTGGTGCCGACTTTTTTCGAATCGCGGGTAATGGCCTCCAGATGGTCCTCATAGATCATCTTCGAGTCATGGAGCAAGCGGCCAATCAGCGTGCTCTTGCCGTCGTCCACGTTCCCGCAAGTCAGGAAGCGCAGCAGCTCTTTACGCTCGTGCTGCGCCAGGTAAGCAAGGATGTCCTCGCTGATCAATTCGGATTGATGACTCATTTGGTCGAGCTCCAAGCCGTAAGCTTCAAGCGCCAAGCTTGCTGCGTACCGCTAGTTAGAAATTCTGTTTATCAGCCCGGCTGAGCAAGTTGGAAAGCTCGCGGGTTTCATTAATCCAGTGGTTTGCCAGCCCAGCCGTCAGGTAGCCAATTTCAGAGCCAGTCATTAGCTGGGTCCTTAGTTGCGCACAGGACCGAGCGCCCTTTAGCCACCCCTCGACACAGGCGGCAAGCCAAAGACCGAAAAGCTGCGCTTGCCGCGCCCGCCTTGTGACTTGCCGCCTGTAACTTGAGGCTTAAAAGTAACCCTGACGCTTCTTGTCTTCCATGGAACCGGCGCCATCGTGGTCGATGACCCTGCCCTGGCGTTCCGAAGTACGGGTCAGGAGCATTTCCTGGATGATGTCCGTCAGGCTCTGCGCATCGGATTCCACCGCGCCGGTGAGCGGATAGCAGCCCAGAGTGCGGAAGCGGACCTTCTTCTTGACGATACGTGCTTTCTCCTCGTCGCTCAGGTGTTCGAGGATGCGATCGTCGTCGATCATGATCAACGTGCCGTTCTTCTCGATGACCTCGCGCTCGGCAGCGAAGTACAGCGGCACGATAGGGATCTGCTCAAGGTAGATGTACTGCCAGATATCCAGCTCGGTCCAGTTGGACAAGGGGAACACCCGGATGGACTCGCCCTTGTTCACTTTGCCGTTATAGAGGTTCCACAGCTCCGGCCGCTGATTCTTCGGGTCCCAGCGGTGCTTGCTGTCGCGGAACGAGTAGACCCGCTCCTTGGCGCGGGACTTTTCTTCGTCACGCCGCGCGCCGCCGAAGGCCGCGTCGAAACCATACTTGTCCAGCGCCTGCTTCAAGCCCTGGGTTTTCATGATGTCCGTGTGCTTGGAGCTACCATGGGTAAAGGGGTTGATGCCCTGAGCCACGCCTTCCGGGTTGACGTGCACCAGCAGGTCCAGGCCCATCTCCTTGACCATACGGTCGCGGAAGCGATACATCTCCTGGAACTTCCACTGGGTATCGACGTGCATCACTGGAAACGGCAGCTTCCCGGGGAAGAAAGCCTTGCGCGCCAGATGCAGCATGACAGCGGAGTCTTTACCGATGGAGTAGAGCATTACCGGGTTGTCGAACTCGGCTGCGACCTCACGGATGATATGGATGCTCTCCGCCTCGAGCTGTTTCAAATGCGTCAGTTTATCGACCATGGCTACTCACGGATTGCGTTGCAGATAGGACGGCCTGCGGGCCGTGTTCGAGCCGGGCACTCTATCACAGCGCCCTCCTCTATTAAGGCAGCCGCTTAGATCCAAAAACTATGAGCATATGCCAGTCGGTTTTAGCTAGACCGGATTAGGGCAGTCGATGAACAGGTGTTCCAAGGCGAACCTCTGCGCAAGGTATTCGCCCAGCGCCTGCACGCCATAACGCTCGGTGGCGTGATGGCCGGCGGCAATGAATGACACTCCATTTTCGCAGGCGCTGTGAAATGTCTGCTCGGATGCCTCGCCTGTGAGGTAAAGGTCCACCCCGGCGGCAATGGCCGTGTCTATGTACCCCTGGCCGCCGCCGGTGCACCAGCCAACCCGCCGCACTACCTGGCCGCTGCATACCACCAATGGATCACGCTGCAGTACCTGGCTCACCTTCCGGGAAAACTCCATCGCCGTTTGCGGTGGGTTCAACGAGCCCACGAGCCCCACTACCTTAGGGTTGCCAGGGTCCAACGGCCCTTCGACGGTCAGCCCCAGGCGCGCCGCCAGCTGCACGTTGTTGCCGACCTCGGGATGAACATCCAGCGGCAAATGGTAGGCCAATAAACTGATGTCATGCTTGAGCAGGGTTTTCAGGCGCCGCTGCTTGATCCCCGTCACACATGGGCTCTCGCCCTTCCAGAAATAACCATGATGCACCAGCACCAGGTCTGCGCCCGCAGCTACCGCGGCATCCAGCAAAGCCTGGCTGGCGGTGACCCCACTGACGATTTTACGCACCTGAGGGCGGCCTTCGACCTGCAATCCATTGGGGCAGTAGTCGGCAATTTTCGCGCTGCCCAGGTAGCGGTCTGCTTCGTCTACCAGGGTGGTCAATGACACAGCCATAAAAGTCTCCATAAGGCAGTTTGCGGGCGCCGAAGCGCTCGTATAATGGCGCCCATTATGAGCCGGCCCCCGCCGTGTGGAAACGCTGTATCCCCCAGGCCCTTAAGGAAGCAGAACCTTCAATGTCGATTGCCTTGCGTTATTTCAGCTGGCCGTTGCTGACCGGCATTCTGGTCGCACTGTTGATCATCCTTCGCTTCCCGCAATGGGTCGGCCTGCCCAGCCAGGACGTCAATCTGCAACAGGCCCCACAATCGGCCACGGTGCTTCAGGGGCCGGTGTCCTACGCCGATGCCGTCACCCTCGCGGCGCCGGCGGTGGCCAACCTGTACACCACCAAGGTGGTCAACAAATCTTCCCAGGCCATGTTCGAAGACCCGCAATTTCGCCGGTTCTTCGGCGATAACCTGCCGCGCCAGCGGCGCTGGGAATCGAGCTTGGGCTCTGGGGTGATCATGAGCCCGGAGGGTTACTTGCTGACCAACAACCATGTGACCTCTGGCGCGGATCAGATCGTGGTGGCACTCAAGGATGGCCGGGAGACCATCGCACGGGTGATCGGCAGCGATCCGGAAACGGACCTTGCGGTGTTGAAGATCGATTTGAAAAACCTTCCCGCGATCACCATCGGCAGCTCTGACAACCTGCGCATTGGCGACGTCGCCTTGGCCATCGGCAACCCCTTTGGCGTCGGCCAGACCGTCACCATGGGGATTATCAGCGCCACCGGGCGCAACCAACTGGGCCTCAATACCTACGAGGATTTCATCCAGACCGACGCGGCGATCAACCCTGGCAACTCCGGTGGCGCGCTGGTGGACGCTAACGGCAACCTGACCGGCATCAACACGGCGATTTTCTCTAAATCCGGCGGTTCACAGGGGATCGGCTTCGCCATCCCCACCAAGCTGGCGCTAGAGGTGATGAAGTCGATTATCGAACATGGCCAAGTGATTCGCGGCTGGCTGGGCATCGAAGTGCAACCCCTTACAGACGACCTGGCCGAATCTTTCGGCCTCAAGGACCGCCCCGGCATCGTGGTGGCGGGTATCTTCCGCGATGGGCCGGCACAAAAGGCCGGGCTGCAACTGGGCGACGTGATCCTGAGCATCGATAACGAACCGGCTGCCGATGGCCGCAGGTCGATGAACCAGGTGGCACGAACCAAACCGGGCGACAAGATTGGCATTGAGGTGATGCGCAATGGCAAGACACTCAAGCTAAGTGCTGAAGTGGGCCTGCGCCCGCCACCCGCACCGGCTGCTCCCGCGAAGGAGGGCTGAGCGGCGGGCCATCAGTTCGCAGGTGGCCCCATCGCCCACAGAGCGTAAGCAGAGCTCTGTGGGATGCGGGCAGATCCCACGAATTACAACAAAGGTTACAGCGCGTCCAGCAGGGCCTGATTCTGCTCCGGGGTACCGATGGTAATGCGCAGGAACTGTGCGATACGTGGCTGCTTGAAGTGCCGTACGATCACGCTGCGCTCACGCAATTGGGCGGCGATCTCCGCGGCGTCCCGTTCAGGATGGCGAGCGAAGATGAAGTTCGCGCCGGAGGGCAGCACCTCGAACCCCCGCTGCTGTAGCGCCATCGTCAGCTGCTCTCGGCTATCGATCACCGCATTACGGGTTTGCTCGAACCAGGCGCGATCCTCGAAGGCTGCCGTCGCGCCAGCCAGCGCGATGCGGTCGAGCGGGTAAGAGTTGAAGCTGTTCTTGACCCGCTCCAGGGCTTCGATCAGGTCCGGATGCCCCACCGCCAGGCCGACCCGCAGGCCGGCCAGCGACCGAGACTTGGACAGCGTTTGGGTCACCAGCAGGTTGGGGTAACGATCGACCAGGCCGATGGCGGTCTCACCACCGAAATCGATGTAGGCCTCATCGACCACCACGACCGAATCCGGGCTGGCTTGGACTATCGCCTCGATGGTTTCCAGTGCCACCAGGCAGCCAGTCGGCGCATTGGGGTTGGGGAAAATGATCCCACCGTTGGGCTTCGCGTAGGCGTGTGGGTCGATCTGGTAAGCCTCGTCGAGCGGCACCTGCTCGAACGCGATACCGTACAAACCGCAATACACCGGATAGAAGCTGTAGCTGATATCGGGGAACAACAGCGGGCGTTCCTGCTGGAACAGCCCGTGGAAGATATGCGCCAACACCTCGTCCGATCCATTGCCCACGAACACCTGCGCGGGCTGCACGCCATAGAAGGCCGCGACCGCCTGCTTGAGCCGGTCGCCGTTCGGGTCTGGATAAAGGCGCAGGGTGTCGTTTATTTCCGCACGCATGGCTTCAAGTGCCAGCGGCGAGGGGCCGTATGGGTTTTCGTTGGTGTTGAGCTTGACCAGGTTGGTCAGCTTCGGCTGTTCGCCAGGCACGTAAGGCACCAATTGCTTGACGAAGGGGCTCCAGAATTTGCTCATGGTCAGGCTTCCTTGATCCGGTATTCAGCGCTGCGGGCGTGGGCAGTGAGCGACTCGCCCCGGGCCAGCACCGAGGCGGTGCGCCCGAGGGTCGAAGCGCCATGCTCCGAGCAGAAAATGATCGACGAACGCTTCTGGAAATCGTAAACGCCCAGCGGCGAGGAGAAGCGTGCGGTGCCAGAGGTGGGCAACACGTGGTTAGGCCCGGCGCAGTAGTCGCCCAGCGCTTCGCTGGTGTGCCGCCCCATGAAGATCGCACCGGCGTGGCGGATCTGTGGCAGCCATTGCTGCGGGTCTTCGACCGACAACTCCAGGTGCTCTGGCGCGATCCGATTGGCGACCTCGATGGCCTGGGCCATGTCTGCCACCTTGACCAACGCGCCGCGGTTGATCAGTGAAGTGCGGATGATTTCAGCGCGCTCCATGGTGGGCAGCAGCTTGTCGATGCTCTGTGCCACGCGGTCGAGGAAGGCTTGGTCGGGGCTGACCAGGATCGCCTGGGCATCTTCATCGTGCTCAGCCTGGGAGAACAGGTCCATGGCGATCCAGTCCGGGTCGGTACCGCCATCGCACACCACGAGGATCTCCGAAGGGCCGGCGATCATGTCGATGCCGACCTGGCCGAACACATGGCGCTTGGCCGTCGCCACGTAGATGTTGCCGGGGCCTACGATCTTGTCTACACGGGGCACGCTTTCGGTGCCATACGCCAGCGCGGCAACGGCCTGGGCGCCTCCGATAGTGAACACGCGGTCGACCCCGGCGATACAAGCAGCGGCGAGCACCAGCTCGTTCACTTCGCCCCTTGGGGTAGGCACCACCATCACGACTTCAGGTACGCCCGCGACCTTCGCGGGAATGGCGTTCATCAGTACGGACGAAGGGTAACTGGCCTTGCCGCCGGGCACGTACAGGCCGGCGCGGTCCAGAGGGGTAACCTGCTGGCCGAGCACAGTACCGTCTGCCTCGGTGTAGCTCCAAGAGCCTTGCTTCTGTTTTTCGTGGTAATCACGCACCCGGGCGGCAGCCGTTTCCAGCGCTTCGCGCTGCTGCGCAGTGATGCGCTCCAATGCCTGTTCCAGCCGCGCGCGCGGCAGGATCAGCTCCGCCATGCTCGCCACCTGCAAGCCATCGAAGCGCTGGGTGAACTCCACAACGGCAGCATCGCCGCGCTCGCGCACAGCCTGGATGATGTCCAGCACCCGGCCGTTGACCGCATCGTCGGAGACGCTTTCCCAGCTCAGCAGATGGTCCAGATGCCGCGCGAAGTCCGGAGCTGTGGCGTCAAGTCGGCGGATTGCGGTAGGTGCGGTCATGGCTGGCCTCGATGATGGGCGTTGAAACTGAAACGGGACGGGTAATTTAGCAGGGCTCCCGCGCCAGGATCAGGCTTCTTCGCCTTCATAGGCTCATGGCGCGGATAGCGAAGCGCGGCCGAAGGTCGCGCTTGGAAGAGATTAGCCGCGGTGTCGCGATTCCACGGCCCGGCGCAGGCTGTCGATCAACGCCTGGATGCGCCCGTGTTGCATCTTCATGGATGCCTTGTTCACCACAAGGCGGGAGCTGATGTTCGCGATCAGGTCCTGAGGTTCCAGGCCGTTGGCGCGCAACGTATTACCGGTGTCGACCACGTCGATGATCTTGTCGGCCAGGCCCACCAGCGGTGCCAGCTCCATCGAGCCGTACAACTTGATGATGTCGACCTGACGGCCCTGCTCGGCATAGTAGCGCTTGGCAACGTTGACGAACTTGGTGGCTATCCGCAGCCGCCCCTTGGGAGCAGGGGCGCCGATAGCACCGGCGGTCATCAGCTTGCACTGTGCGATTTTCAGGTCCAGCGGCTCGTAAAGGCCCTGGCCGCCATACTCCATGAGCACGTCCTTGCCGGCCACGCCAAGATCGGCGGCGCCATGCTCGACATAGGTGGGCACGTCGGTAGCGCGCACGATCAACAGGCGAACGTCATCCTGGGTGGTGGGGATGATGAGTTTGCGGCTCTTGTCCGGATCCTCGGTCGGGACGATACCCGCATCCGCCAGCAGCGGGAGGGTATCGTCGAGAATGCGGCCCTTGGACAGCGCGATGGTCAGCATGGGAGAAGCGAATCCCTATTCAACAAGAGGCCGGGAAAACCCGGCCATGAACGTTAGCCCGGCACGCGGCGAATCTTCGCGCCCAGCATCTGCAGTTTTTCCTCGATGCACTCGTATCCACGGTCGATGTGGTAGATGCGGTCGATCAGCGTATCGCCTTCGGCGACCAATGCGGCCAATACCAGGCTTGCCGAGGCACGCAGGTCGGTAGCCATGACCGGAGCGCCCTTGAGCCCGGCCACGCCGGTGACGACGGCGGTATTGCCTTCGACCAGGATATGAGCGCCCATGCGCAGCAGCTCATACACGTGCATGAAGCGGTTTTCGAATACCGTTTCGATGACCGCGCCGGTGCCTTCGGCTACGGCGTTGAGCGAGATGAACTGGGCCTGCATATCGGTAGGGAACGCCGGGTATGGCGCGGTGCGCAGGTTGACGGCCCGGGCGCGCTTGCCATGCATGTTCAGCTCGATCCAGTCTGCGCCAGTGGTGACTTCAGCGCCGGCTTCACGGAGCTTGTCCAGCACCGCTTCGAGGATGGTCGGATCGGTGTCCTTGAGCTTGACCCGGCCTCCAGTGACCGCCGCCGCAACCAGATAGGTGCCGGTTTCGATACGGTCGGGCATCACCTTGTAAGTGGCCGAGTGTAGGCGCTCGACGCCTTCGATGATGATGGTGTCGGTGCCTGCGCCTTGAACGTTACCGCCCATGGCGTTGATGAAGTGCGCCAGGTCGACCACTTCAGGTTCGCGCGCGGCGTTCTGCAGCACGGTGCGCCCTTTGGCCAGGGCCGCAGCCATCATGATGTTCTCGGTGCCAGTCACGCTGACCGTATCGAAGAAGAAGTTCGCGCCCCGCAGGCCGCCTTCTGGCGCCTTGGCCTTGATATAGCCGCCTTCGACGTCGATGGTCGCGCCCATGGCCTCAAGGCCACGGATGTGCAGGTCCACCGGCCGGGAGCCGATGGCGCAGCCGCCAGGCAGCGCGACCTCGGCCTCGCCGAAGCGGGCGACCATTGGGCCCAATACTAGAATCGAGGCACGCATGGTCTTGACCAGCTCATAGGGCGCAATGAGGGTCTTGATGGTACGGGGGTCGATTTCCACCGCCAGCTTTTCGTTGATCACAGGCTCGATGCCCATGCGCCCGAACAGCTCGATCATGGTGGTGATGTCGTGCAGGTGCGGCAGGTTCGCCACTGTCACCGGGCCATCGGCCAGCAAGGTCGCGGCCAGGATGGGAAGGGCTGCGTTTTTCGCGCCGGAGATGCGGATCTCGCCGTTCAGGCGAGCCCCGCCAGTAATGATCAGTTTGTCCATAACACTCTCGAAGCCTGTGGCTCAGGTGCGCTCAGCCCAGGCTGCGCGGGTGAAAAATTTCATCGTCACGGCATGGATGCTGCCGTCGGCGATCCACGGGTTCAGGTGCGTGTAAATCTGCTGCTGACGCTTGACCGGGCTCAACACGGCCAGTTCGTCGCTGATAACGTTCAACTGGAAGTTGCAGCCTTCGCCTTCGACTTCCACCTGGACCTGGGGCAGCTTCGCTTCAAGGAAGCTTTTAACTTCTAGGGCCTGCATGCTTAACCTCGATCGGCGCCCTGTGCGCGCGGGTCGGCCATGATACAAAAAAAGCCGATGCGCTGCGAGCGCCCCAGACCAAGCGGTGGTCGCGCATCAAGCGCGCTCGAGCAGCGCCGAAATACCGCACACGTCGGCGATTTGGCATAGCTCCTGAGGCATGGCGCGAACCTTCAGCGCCTTGCCCGCAGCGCGTGCATCGCGGCTGAAGGCCAGCAACAGGGAAACGCCGACGCTGCTGGCTTTTTCGACTGCCGAGCAGTCTACCACCACTTCATTACCTGCCACCTGGGCAACCAAGGCCTTGCCCTGTTCGCGCAGATGGGCGCCGGTACGGTAATCCAGCACACCAGCAAGGCACAGCTCGCCATTGGCGAGGCTTACCGAGGCGAGGCTCATTGCTGGCCCTGCTGCAAGGGCTGTTTGCCTGAAGCATCCTGCGCCTTGGCGACTTCGCCAGCCCAGCCATTGATGGTCTTGTCCAGGTCATTGCCGTTGCGCTGCATGGCGTCGGCGAACTGATCACGGAACAACTTGCCGAGGTTGATACCGTTGACGATCACATTGCGCACTTTCCACTCGCCAGCGACCCTCTCAAGCGTGTAAGACACCGGGTAGATCGCGCCGTTGCTGCCCTTGACCTTCATATCGACGGAGGTGCGGTCACCGCTTTCGTCCTTGGCGGGGTCCACGGTGATCCCTTGATTGCTGTACTCAAGCAGGGCATTTCCGTAGAACTGGAACAGGCCCCTCTTGAAATTCTCCTCGAATGACTTGATTTGTGCAGGCTTCGCTGCCTTGGAGTACTTCACCGTCATCACGCTACGCGAAATGCCTTCCGCGTCGACGACCGGGCCAATGATCCGATCCAGCGCAATATAGAACGCCTCGGGGTTTTTCCGATAATTCTCGCGGTTGGCGGCGAGGTCGGCGAGCAACCGGGTGGTGGTGTCCTGTACCAGGTCATGGGCGGAAGGCCCTGAGGCGGCATGGCCCAGCAGTGGCAGCGCCAGCAGCATGGCGACCAGGGTTCGACGCAGAATGGCTATCATTGGAACTCCTTATTTCGCCTCTTTGCTCACGTTATTGAGCAGGAATTTGCCGATCAGATCCTCGAGCACCAGGGAAGATTGTGTGTCGTGGATGGTTTGACCTTCCTTCAGCACAGCGCTTTCCCCGCCCACGCTTACGCCGATGTACTTCTCGCCTAGCAGGCCAGCGGTGAGGATCGAGGCGGTGGAATCCACCGGCAGGTTATCCACGTGCTTGTCCAACTGGAGGGTAACGCGCCCGGTGAAGGTGTCACGGTCCAAATCGATCGCAGTGACCTTGCCGATGGTGACACCGGCCATAGTCACCTTTGCTCTGACCGTGAGGCCGGCGATATTGTCAAAATATGCATAAAGTTTGTACGTGTCGTGGGCGGAGCTCGGCGACAGCCCGCTGACCCGTAGGGCCAGCAACAGCAGGGCAAGGATCCCGGCCAGGAGAAACAGGCCGACACCGACTTCCAGGGTGCGGTTTTGCATCAGAAATCTCCAAACATCAAAGCGGTCAGAATGAAATCGAGCCCCAATACGGCCAGCGAGGCGTAGACAACGGTACGAGTAGTAGCGCGGCTGATCCCTTCGGAGGTGGGTTCGCAGTCGTAGCCCTGATAGACAGCAATCCAGGTCACCACGAAGGCGAACGCCACGCTCTTGATCACCCCGTTGAGCACGTCCTCGGTGAAGCTCACGCTGTTCTGCATGTTGGCCCAGAACGAGCCTTCATAAACGCCTAGCCAATCCACCGCGACCCAGGAGCCACCCCAGATACCCACCACGCTGAAGAGCACGGCCAGCACCGGGAGGGAAATAAACCCCGCCCACAGGCGCGGCGCGATGATGTACTTGAGGGGGTCAACGCCAATCATTTCGAGGCTGGACAGCTGCTCGGTGGCCTTCATGTTGCCTATTTCAGCCGCAAGGGCCGACCCCGCGCGCCCTGCGAAGAGCAGTGCGGTGACCACCGGGCCAAGCTCCCGCAGCAGGGTCAAGGCAATCATCTGCCCAACGGCCTGCTCGGAACCGTACTTGGTCAGAATGCTGAAGCCCTGGAGCGAGAGCACGCCGCCGATGAAAATCCCCGACACGATGATGATCGCCAGCGACAACACGCCAACCGAATAAAGCTGACGCACCAGCAGCGAGAAACCGCCCGAAACGCCCCCACGGCTGAACACGGCATGGCCGAGGAACAGCGTAGCGCGGCCAAGCCCGGCAATCATGTCGATAGCGCCCCGCCCCAGCAGGCGAACCCGTTGCAATAATGACTTGCGGCGCATCAGCGCCTCCCCAGAAAGTCGTCGGCCAAGGCTGGCGCGGAAAAATGAAAAGGAACCGGCCCATCGGCCTGGCCCTTCATGAACTGACGAATGCGCGGGTTCTCCGACGCCATCAGTTCCGCGGGCGTGCCCTGCCCCAGCACCTGAGTATCCCCTACCACATACAGGTAGTCGGCGATGCTGGCAGTCTCCGCCAGGTCGTGAGACACCACGATGCTGGTGATTCCCAAGGCATCGTTGAGCAGGCGGATCAGGCGCACCAGCATGCCCATGGCGATTGGGTCTTGCCCTACGAAGGGCTCGTCGTACATAAGGATCTGCGGGTCCATGGCGATAGCCCGGGCCAGCGCCACCCGCCGCTTCATGCCACCTGAAAGCTCATCGGGCATCAGCTCCAGGGCGCCCCGCAGGCCGACCGCCTGCAGCTTCATCAATACAATGTCGCGAATCATTTCCTCGGGCAGGTCGGTATGCACCCGCAGCGGGAAAGCGACGTTTTCGAAAACGTCCAGGTCAGTGAACAGCGCGCCGCTCTGAAACAACACGCCCATGTGCTTGCGTGCGTCGAACAGATCACTGCGCGATAGCCGCGGCAGGTTTTGCCCGTTGACCCAGACCTCGCCAACGGCGGGCCGTAACTGGGCGCCCATCAGGCGCAGCAGAGTGGTCTTGCCGGAGCCGGACGGCCCCATGATACCGGTGACCTTGCCGCGCGGGATGCGGATGTCCACATTTTCGAAAATGCTGCGCGCGCCGCGCTTGAAGGTAACTCCCTTTAGCTCGACGGCGTAGGCGTGTTCGGCACTCATTCAAACTCCTTGCGATGCGACACCCCAGTCAGACGTGCAGGCCTGCGGCCAGGGCACACGCCGGGGAGGGTCGACGAGCGGCGCACTATACCACCGCCCGCCAAATGTGGGAGTGCCGCGCCTGGACGGCGGGCCCCGTCGCAGACGCTCAACCTCGCCAGCCGCCGCCCCGCATCACCGGCCGCGGGCCTGCCCCCGTCAGCCCCAGCGGCGATCCGTGCGCGGCATCGGCAATCCGGATATAATCCCGGCCTTTTCTTCAGATCGACCTTCCCCGCATGAACCAAACCCGGGACCTTATCCAGTCGGCGCAACGCACCATCGGCCTTGAAATGAAGGCGGTGGAAGGGTTGCTCGAACATATAAACGCAGACTTCGTTCGCGCCTGCGAAATGATCCTGGCGAGCTCTGGCCGGGTCGTGGTGATGGGCATGGGCAAATCCGGCCATATCGGCCGCAAGATCGCCGCGACCCTGGCCAGTACCGGCACCCCGGCGTTTTTCGTGCATCCTGCCGAGGCCAGCCATGGCGACATGGGCATGATCACGCCCGCTGACATCGTGCTGGCACTGTCCAATTCGGGCACGACCGCGGAGATTCTCACGCTGCTGCCGCTGATCAAGCGCCTGGGTATCGGCTTGATCAGCCTCACCGGCAACCCAGGGTCCACACTCGCGCAGGCCGCGGAGGCCAACCTGGACGCACGCGTGCAAAATGAGGCCTGCCCGCTCAACCTGGCGCCAACGTCCTCGACGACGGCTGCCTTGGTACTGGGTGATGCCTTGGCCGTGGCGCTGCTCGAGGCACGCGGCTTCACCGCTGAAGACTTCGCCTTCTCGCACCCTGGCGGAGCCCTTGGCCGGCGCCTGCTGCTGAAGGTAGAACAATTGATGCACAGCGGCGCCAGCCTGCCCTCGGTCCGGCGCGGCACACCGCTGAAGGAAGCCCTCTTGGAAATGTCTCGCAAAGGTTTGGGAATGACCGCCGTGCTTGAAGGAGACGGCAGCCTCGCAGGTGTGTTCACCGACGGCGACCTGCGTCGCGCTCTGGACCGTAACCTGGATGTCCATGCCACGATCATCGACGAGGTCATGACCGTGCATGGCAAATCGGTAACGCCGGACATGCTCGCAGCGCAGGCGCTGAAGATCATGGAAGATCACAAGATCGGCGCCCTGGTAGTGATAAACGAACGAAACCATCCCGTTGGCGCCGTCAACATGCATGATTTCCTCCGTGCGGGGGTCGTGTAATGGATCAGTCGCTGCTAGCACGAGCGAGCCGGATCAAACTGGCCATTTTCGATGTCGATGGCGTACTCACCGATGGCCGCTTGTACTTTCTTGAAGACGGCTCTGAAATGAAGGCGTTCAATACGCTTGATGGTCAGGGCATCAAGATGTTGATGGCCAGTGGGGTCAAGACCGCCATCATCAGCGGGCGCAACAGCCCGGCCACCGAGCGGCGCGCGCGGAACCTGGGCATTCCTTACGTGTATCAGGGGCGCGAAGACAAACTTGCCGTGCTTGATGAACTCCTGGGCGTGCTAGGCCTGTCCTATGAGCAGGTAGCACACCTGGGCGACGACCTTCCCGACCTGCCGGTAATTCGCCGGGTCGGCCTGGGCATGGCAGTGGCCAATGCCGCCGACTTCGTTCGCCAGCACGCCCACGGGGTGACCCAGGCCAAGGGCGGGGAAGGTGCGGCCCGGGAATATTGCGAACTTATCCTGCGCGGCCAAGGCAACCTTGATGCCGCGCTGAATCATTACCTGTAGGTTCTCATGCCAAACCGAAAGTTGCTCAGGCTTGCCATTGCGCTGCCATTGGTGGCCCTGTTGATCGCAGTAGGCTATTGGAACGTCAGCCCTGCGCGATTCCTTGACAACCCCAAGGCCAGTGTCGACGCCGCGACCATCGACTACTATGCGATCAACGCCCACACCGTGCAGTACCTGCCCGACGGCAAGATGCAATACGAAATGACTGCCGATAAGGTCGAACACTTCAAGGCCAGTGAAGTCAGCCATGTCAGCAAGCCGGTGATGGATATCTACCGTGGTACGCCGTTCCCTTGGCATGTGCGTAGCGAACGCGCCGAGGTAAATCCCGACGGCACTCAGGTCGAGCTGATCGAAGCGGTGCGGCTCAACCGCACCGACCAGCAACAGCGCACTACCGTGATCACCACCTCCCGCGCGACAGTCTTCCCGCAGAAGCAATATGCGGAAACCGACCAAGACGTTAGAATCGACGGCGCCGGTGGCGTTACGACTGCCAAGGGAATGAAAGCGTATTTGAACGACAGCAAGATCCACTTGCTGTCCACTGTAAGAGGACAGTATGAGGCTCGTTAAAACCCTCCCCTTCCTGCTTGGCCTGGGCGCGGCACTGGGAAGCGTGAACGTCTTGGCGCTGCCCACCGATCGGGATCAGCCCATTCATATCCAGTCCGATGATGCCCAGCTTGATGACAAGCAGGGCGTGGCCGTTTATACCGGCGGCGTGGTCATTACTCAGGGCTCGATGAAAATTACCGGCAACAAGGTCACGGTCACGCGCGCCGCCAATGGCGACGTGGACGTGTTCACGGCCGTGGGTAACCTGGCGTACTACGAGCAGAAGCCCGCCGTGGACAAACCCATCGTGCAAGCCTACGGCGTGACCATCCAGTACTTTGCTTCGCAAGACCGCATCGTGCTGATCGACAAGGCGAAAGTCATCAACGACGGCAACACTTCCGAAGGCGAGAAGATCGTTTATGACACCGTGCGCCAGGTGGTCAACGCCGGTCGCGCCACCGGGACTAAGATCACCGCGCCACGTCCTCGGATCGACATGGTGATCCAGCCGAAGAAGAAAACCGACCAGCCGCAGAAGGCGCAGTAATGGCAACGTTGAAGGCCCAGCATCTGGCCAAAAGCTACAAAAGCCGGCAAGTGGTCCGGGACGTCAGCTTGTCCATCGACAGCGGGCAGATCGTAGGCCTGCTCGGGCCAAACGGTGCAGGCAAGACGACCTGCTTCTACATGATCGTAGGGCTGGTGCAGGCCGACCAGGGCCGGGTATTGATCGATGATCTGGACGTCAGCCACCAGCCCATGCATGGCCGAGCCAAGGCCGGCATCGGTTATTTGCCACAGGAAGCGTCGATCTTCCGCAAGCTGACGGTGGCCAATAACATCATGGCCATCCTCGAAACCCGCAAGGACCTGGACAGCGCCGGCCGCCGCAAGACGCTCGAAAACCTGCTGCAGGAATTCCACATTACCCATATCCGGGACAATCTCGGCATGAGCCTCTCGGGCGGCGAGCGCCGTCGTGTAGAGATCGCAAGAGCCTTGGCTACCGCACCGAAATTCATCTTGCTCGATGAACCATTCGCCGGCGTAGACCCCATTTCCGTGGGTGACATCAAGCAGATCATCCATCAGCTCAAAGCCAAGGGCATCGGCGTGTTGATCACCGACCACAACGTGCGCGAAACCCTGGATATCTGTGAAATCGCCTACATCGTGAACGATGGCCAATTGATTGCAGAAGGGGATTCGGCGACTATTCTCGCTAACGAGCTGGTCAAAGAAGTTTACCTGGGGCATGAGTTCCGCCTGTAAACGCAAAGACCCCTAGGCAAACGCCTCGGTTTCAGGCATATAATTTGCTTAAATTCAGGTGCTCAATGGAGCACCTGTTGTGGATGGCGCACCGCGCCGGCAAACAAGGTGTCAAGCTCACGCCATGAAACCATCGCTTGTCCTCAAGATGGGCCAGCAACTGACGATGACGCCGCAGTTGCAACAGGCCATCCGCCTTCTCCAGCTTTCTACCCTGGACCTACAACAGGAAATCCAGGAGGCGCTCGAATCCAACCCGATGCTCGAACGCCAGGAAGATGGCGACGACTTCGACAATACCGACCCCCTCGCGGACAAAGTAGAGCACACCAGCCCGTCCGAGCCCCAGGAAGCGCCATTCCAGGAAGCCAATTTTCAGGAAAGCGCAACACCATCGGAAGGCGGTGAAGAAGGTGACTGGAGCGAACGAATCCCCGATGAGCTTCCGGTGGATACCGCTTGGGAGGACATCTACCAGACCAGCGCCAGCAGCCTGCCAAGTGGCGATGACGATGATTGGGACTTCACCACGCGCACGTCCGTGGGCGAGAGCCTGCAAAGCCATCTGCTGTGGCAGCTCAACCTCGCCCCCATGTCGGATAACGATCGTTTGATCGCAGTCACCCTGATCGACTGCATCAACAGCCAGGGCTACCTGGAGGAAAGCCTCGAGGAGGTCTGCCAGTCCTTCGATCCGGAACTCGACATCGAACTGGATGAAGTAGAGGCCGTGCTCCACCGCATTCAGCAATTCGAGCCCGCAGGTATCGGCGCCCGGAACCTGGGTGAATGCCTGGCGCTACAGTTGCGTCAATTGCCAGCAAAAACACCTTGGCTCGCCGAAGCGCAACGGCTGGTCACCGATTTCATCGAGTTGCTTGGCAGCCGCGATTACAGCCAACTGATGCGCCGGATGAAACTCAAGGAAGACGAGCTCCGCCAAGTCATCGAGCTGGTGCAGAGCCTCAATCCGCGGCCCGGCTCGCAGATCGAATCCAGCGAGCCTGAATACGTGGTGCCCGACGTGATCGTGCGCAAGGACAGCGACCGCTGGTTGGTCGAACTCAACCAAGAGTCCATGCCGCGCCTACGCGTGAACCCGCAATATGCAGGCTTCGTTCGACGCGCCGACAGCAGCGCGGACAACACTTTCATGCGTAACCAACTGCAGGAAGCGCGGTGGTTCATCAAGAGCCTGCAAAGCCGTAACGAAACGCTGATGAAGGTAGCGACCCAGATCGTAGAGCATCAGCGCGGCTTCCTCGATTACGGTGATGAGGCCATGAAGCCGTTGGTCCTGCATGACATCGCCGAGGCCGTCGGGATGCATGAATCGACCATTTCCCGGGTCACCACGCAAAAGTACATGCACACTCCCCGCGGCATATATGAACTGAAATACTTTTTCTCCAGTCATGTAAGCACGTCCGAGGGCGGCGAATGCTCGTCCACGGCCATTCGGGCGATCATCAAGAAACTGGTGGCGGCGGAAAATCAGAAAAAGCCGTTGAGTGACAGCAAGATCGCTGGTTTACTGGAGGCACAAGGCATTCAGGTAGCACGCCGCACTGTCGCCAAGTACCGTGAGTCCCTCGGGATCGCGCCTTCCAGCGAACGCAAGCGGTTGATGTAGCCTGGTCCGGGCTTGCAGGCCTCCGCTGGCGCCAGCGCCGCACCCGGAATGCCACCAGCGTTTCAGTGGCAGGTTTCTCGCCTGCCTCTTTATGCACTGGCAATAAGGAGAAGCGGTATGCAAGTCAACATCAGTGGGCACCAGCTGGATGTGACCGACGCCATGCGTAACTACATGATCGAAAAACTTGCCAAACTCGAACGGCACTGCGACAAGATCACCAGCGTGCAGGTGATCATGGAAGTCGAAAAACAGAAACAGAAAGTCGAAGCGACCCTCAGGGTCCCCGGGTCCGATGTCGTCGCCCAGGCTGAACACGACGACATGTATGCGGCCATCGACCTACTCATTAGTAAACTCGACCGGCAATTGCTCAAGTATAAGGAAAAACAGCAGAGCCACCTGCAAGGTGCGGCCGCTCGCTGAGCCCCCAATGATCCGACTAGAACAGATCCTGACCCCCGGCCGTTCCCAAGTGAACGTGCCGGGAGGCAGTAAAAAACGCGTACTCGAACAGATCGCCACCCTGATCTGCCAAGACCTCCCCGACGTTAAACAACAAGACGTCCTGGCCGCGCTGATCGCTCGCGAACGGCTGGGCTCTACCGGGTTCGGCAACGGTATCGCGATTCCGCATTGTCGCCTGGCCAATTGCCAAAGCCCCATGAGCGCCCTGCTTCATCTCGCCGCCCCCGTAGATTTCGATGCCATTGACGGCGCCCCGGTAGACCTCATCTTCGTGTTGTTGGTCCCGGAAGCCGCGACCGATGCTCACCTTGAACTACTTCGCCAGATCGCCAGCATGCTGGATCGGAAAGATGTACGTGATCGACTGCGTTCTGCCCAAGACAGCCAGGCGCTGTACCAAGTGGTCGTGAACGCCCAGGCTGGTGCCTGACCATGCGCCTGGTCATCGTTAGTGGTCGCTCCGGCTCCGGCAAAAGCACCGCTCTCGATGTGCTTGAAGACAATGGCTTTTATTGCATCGATAACCTCCCAGCCGGGCTCCTCCCCGAGCTCGCCGAGCGAGCGATCATTCACACGGAGCTGGCGCAGCCTCTGGTAGCAGTTTCCATCGATGCACGAAACCTGCCCAGCCATCTCTCGCGCTTCCCCGAATTGCTCGAGCAGGTGCGCAATAAACACATCCACTGCGACGTGCTGTTCCTAGATGCGGATGAGGACACCCTACTCAAGCGATTTTCAGAAACCCGTAGACGGCATCCGCTGACCAGCGCCAACCGTTCACTGGCCGAAGCCATTCGGGTGGAAAGCGACCTGCTGGGGCCGATTGCCGACCTTGCCGACCTGAAGATCAACACCACGAGCCTTAACCTGTATCAGTTGCGCGACATGCTCAAGCTGCGCCTGCTGAACAAGCCGGACGCCGGCACGGCATTTCTGCTGGAATCTTTCGGGTTCAAGCGCGGCATGCCGATGGACGCCGACGTGATGTTCGACGTGCGCTGCCTTCCCAACCCTTATTGGAAGCCGGAGCTGCGCGAACACTCAGGCCTGGAACAGCCAGTAATCGACTATCTCGCAGCCCAGCCGGAAGTCGAGGAAATGTTCCAGGATATATCCAGCTACCTGCTTAAATGGCTACCTCGGTTCGCTGCCAGCAACCGTGCCTATGTGACGGTTGCCATTGGCTGTACGGGAGGGCACCATCGCTCGGTCTACCTCACCGAGCGGCTCGGCGAGCTGCTGCAAAGCACCATTCGGAACGTGCAGGTCCGCCATCGAGACCTCACCTGAACCCAAGGACTCACCACGCAATGCCCGCACTCGACATTACCATCATCAACAAGCTGGGCTTGCATGCGCGCGCCGCTGCCAAGTTCGTCGGCGTTGCCGGCCGCTTCCCCTGCCAGGTCCGGGTAGGGCGAACCGAAGCGAGCCTGGTCGACGGGAAAAGCATCATGGCCGTGATGATGCTGGCGGCGGGCAAAGGTACCCAGATCCATCTGAGCACCGAGGGTGAAAACGCCCAGGAAGCACTGGACGCCCTCGTCGCGCTGATCAACGATAAATTCGACGAAGGCGAATAACCCGGTCCCCCAGGGGGTGTTCGGAGTGGGCGAAGCCCGCTAACCCCCTGTGCCCTGCGAACCCTACGTTTTCGAACTTATCGGGCCTAAGTTCGCAGGCTTCGCAGCTCCCCCAGAACTCAGACTCCAGAGCAGGCAGCCCTGGGGCCTCCTACAGAAGCAAGGGCTGAGGGGCCCGGGGAAGCGGCCTCTATGCTCACACGCCCCGAACGGCAGCCTGATAGCGCTTTTCCACCTCTGGCCAGTTGATCACGTTGAAGAAGGCGCCGATGTATTCTGGGCGGCGGTTCTGATACTTCAGATAGTAGGCATGCTCCCACACGTCCAAGCCCAGGATGGGTGTATTCCCCTTCATCAGCGGGCTGTCCTGGTTCGCGGTGCTTTCCACCACCAGCTTTTTCTCTGGAGTAACACTGAGCCAAGCCCAACCGCTACCGAAGCGGCTAATCGCGGCCTTGGTGAAAGCGTCCTTGAAGGCATCGAAGCCGCCGACGTCTTTGTCGATCGCCTCTTGCACGCCTGCGCTCGGTGCGCCGCCGCCTTGAGGCGACATGACGGTCCAGAACAGCGAGTGGTTCGCGTGGCCACCGCCGTTATTGGCGACCGGCCCTTTCAGTTTTTCATCCAGCTGGTTGTAAGCGCCCAGCAGTTTTTCGACCGGCCACTCAGCGTATTCGGTGGATTCAAGCGCGGCGTTCAGGTTGTTGATGTAGGTCTGGTGGTGCTTGGTGTGGTGGATCTCCATGGTCTTGGCATCGATATGGGGCTCCAACGCGTCGTAAGCATAGGGCAACGCAGGCAAGGTATGGGGCATGTCAGTGGACTCCGTATCGCGGATGAGCGCCGGGGTGGCGCGACTGTTGGCCCATGGCACCGGCGAGCAGGCTCGCGGCGCGGGGGTATTCGCCATGGACGGCGATGAACTCCAGCAGTTCCGTATAGGTGCGATTGCTGTGACGAAGCGCTGCTTCGCGCAACGGCCCTGGCAGGTCGTGCCGATGGGCGGCGTCAAGCAACTGCTCGTGGGCAGCACACAGATATTCGGCGCTCTCCTCAGGCTGGTGCAGGTGTAGATGCAGGTCTGCAAGGTTGTGGTGGGCGACCACGAACGCTGCGACAGCCTCGTCCGGGTTCCCCCACCGAGCGAAGAGTATCTGCGCCAGGGCAAGCGCCCGCAGGTAATGCTCGCGCGCCTCCACCCATTGCCCTTGGGCGAAGAGTGCGTTGGCGCGCTCGATGATCTGTTTCCAATGGTCCATGGCCGGCTCCGCAGGTAGGCGTGCGAAGATGAACTGCGCACCTCTTGAGATTGACTATTAGTTGATAATCAATCTCAACGCAAACCAAGCAGACGCATGGCCATGTAAAAAGCCGAAAGCGCTCTATGTGGCTTAGCTACCCGCGACCGTCATCCGCTCGATCAACACCGAGCCGGTTCGCACATTGCTGCGCTGCTCCAGGTCGTTCCCCACGGCGACAATCTGCCGGAACATGTCCTTCATGTTTCCAGCGATCGTCACCTCTTGGACCGGGAATTGGATCTCGCCGTTTTCTACCCAATAGCCGGCAGCCCCGCGAGAATAATCGCCGGTCACCATGTTCAGCCCACTGCCCATCAACTCGGTAACCAGCAAACCACGGCCCATGCGGCGAATGAGTGCTGCCTGGTCTTCATCACCATGGGTCACGAAAAGGTTATGCACACCGCCAGCGTTGGCTGTGCTGGGCATCCCTAGCTTGCGGCCCGAATAAGTGCTCAGCACGTAGGACACCAACCGGCCGCCTTCTACGAATGGCTTGGCGTAGGTCGCCAGGCCGTCACCATCGAAGCCCGCACTGCCCAAGGCACGCGGCAAATGTGGGCGCTCGTCCAGGGTCAGCCATTCGGGAAACAGCTGCTGCCCCATGGTGCCTTCAAGGAACGAAGACTTGCGATACAGGTTGCCACCAGACACCGCGGAGAGGAAATTGCCAAACAGCCCTCCTGCGAGCTCCGCAGCGAACAGCACCGGCACTTCACAGGTAGGCACCGGCCGTGCGCCCAAGCGGCTGGCGGCACGCTCGGCGGCCTTACGGCCGATGGACTCCGGCGAGGCCAGCAAATGCCCCTCACGGTTGACGTCGTACCAGTAGTCTCGCTGCATCTGCCCGCCTTCCTCGGCGATCATCACGCAACTGAGGCTGTGCCGGGTCGAAGCGTAGCCGCCGAGAAACCCATGGCTATTGCCGTACACCCGGCAGCCGCGGTGCGTTGACACCTGGCTACCGTCAGCATTGCGGATCAGGGGGTTGGCATCGAAGGCTGCGGCCTCGCAGGCCAAGGCCAGCTCGATGCTCGCCTCCGGGCTGATCTCCCAAGGGTGATAGAGGTCAAGGGCGGGTAAGGCCTTGGCCATTAGCGCGGCGTCGGCAAGGCCGGAGGCTCCGTCCTCAGAGGTATGCTTGGCGATCGCCAGCGCTGCCGCCACGGTTTCCCGGATGGCCTCAGGCCCGCTGGCCGAGGTGCTCGCCGAGCCCTTGCGCTGGCCCAGGTACAAGGTGATTCCAAAACCCTGGTCACGGTTGAACTCAACCGTTTCGACCTCGCGTTGGCGAATAGAGGTGGACAGCCCCTGCTCCAGGGACACCGCGACCTCACAGGCGCTGGCGCCCTGACGCCGGGCTTCGGCAATGATCTCTTCGACCTGCTGCTGCAGCAGCGGCAAGGCCTCGGGACCAACGCTTTGGACTGCTTTCATGGGATTCTCCACACTTCAAGACGGATCGCGGCAAGGGCCTGCGCTGGCCGGGCCGGACAATCGGCCCCCGACTGGTTATCATGGCGGCGTTTATCAGCGGACGGCCCCCATGGTTGATTCATACGACGACTCCCTCGGTGAGGGAAAAAGCAAGACCCAGGTCAAGCGCGAGCTCCATGCCTTGACCGAACTTGGCGAGCGCTTGACCACGCTCAAGCCGGACCTGCTCGCCAAGTTGCCCTTGACGGAGCCGCTGCGCCGGGCCCTCGAGGAAGCCCCCAAACATACGGCCAACGCCGCTCTCAAGCGGCACAGGCAATTCATCGGCAAGCTGATGCGCGACCAGGACACCGCCGCCATCTTCGAGCTGCTCGACCAGGTGGACGCCTCCACCCGCCAGTACAACGAGCGCTTCCATAACTTGGAACGCTGGCGCGACAAGCTGATCGGCGGCGACGACGCCGTGCTCGACAGCTTCGTGACCCAATACCCGGACACCGACCGCCAGCACCTGCGCTCGCTGGTGCGCCATGCGCAGCACGAGGCCACGCATAACCGCCCGCCCACAGCCAGCCGGAAGATCTTCAAGTACATCCGCGAGCTGGATGAACAGCAGCGCGGCCTGCGCTAGGCACGGCGAGCGTGGGTGGGTGGCTGAGCCTCACGCGCCAGTGCCGCCCACAGTAATGGCGTCGATTTTCAGCGTGGGCTGCCCCACGCCAACGGGTACTGACTGGCCATCCTTGCCACAGGTGCCCACACCGCTGTCCAGCGCCAGGTCGGTGCCCACCATCGATACCCTGCTCATGCATTCCGGACCATTGCCGATCAGCGTAGCGCCCTTCACGGGCGCGGTGATGCGGCCATCTTCGATCAGGTAGGCCTCGCTAGTGGAGAACACGAACTTGCCACTGGTGATGTCGACCTGACCGCCGCCGAGGTTGGCGCAGTAAAGGCCCTTCTTCACCGAAGCGATGATTTCCGCCGGGTCGTGCTCACCGGCGAGCATGTAGGTGTTGGTCATGCGTGGCATGGGCAGGTGCGCATAAGACTCGCGCCGGCCATTGCCGGTGGCGGCCGCGCCCATCAAACGGGCGTTGAGCTTGTCTTGCATGTAGCCTTTGAGAATGCCGTTTTCGATCAGGGTGGTGCACTGCGTGCGGGTCCCCTCGTCATCCACGCTCAACGAGCCACGGCGGCCCTGCAGGGTGCCGTCGTCGACGATGGTGCACAGGCTGGACGCGACCTGCTCGCCAACCCGGCCGCTGTAGGCCGAGCTGCCTTTGCGGTTGAAGTCCCCTTCCAGGCCATGGCCGACCGCTTCGTGCAACAGCACGCCAGACCACCCCGAGCCTAGCACCACGGGCAAGGTACCCGCCGGCGCGGGCTTGGCCTCAAGGTTTACCAGGGCCTGGCGCAGGGCCTCGCGGGCATAGCCCATGGCACGCTCTTCATCCACGAAGTAGCGGTAGTCGGTACGTGCTCCGCCGCCATGGCCGCCACGCTCGCGGCGGCCGTTCTGCTCCACGATCACGCTCACGTTGAAGCGCACCAGCGGGCGCACGTCCGCCGCCAGGCTGCCGTCCATCGCGGCCACGAGAATACGCTCCCAAACCCCAGCCATGCTTACGGTGACCTGCTGGATGCGGGGGTCCAGCGTGCGGGTATAAGCGTCGATGCGCTTGAGCAGCTCGACTTTTTCCGCGCGGGACAACACATCCAGCGGGTTGTCCGCCGCATACAGGGGGGCGAACGCCGGCGCGTGGAACGCTTGGACCTGCCCCTGCTGGCCGGCCCGGGAGATGGAGCGCGCGGCTTGGGCGGCAAGGCCCAGCGCTTCCCGGGTGATGGTATTGCTGTAGGCAAAGCCGGTTTTTTCGCCAGCCTGCGCGCGCACGCCCACGCCCTGGTCGAAGTTGAAGCTACCTTCTTTGACGATCCCATCTTCCAGCGCCCAGGACTCGGAAATCTGCGCCTGAAAGTACAGGTCTGCGGCATCGATGCCAGGGCCGGCCAAGTCGCCCAATACGCCGCCGAGGCTGTCGAGGGTCAACTCGCCGGGCGTCAACAGCTGTGCGCTGACCGTAGATAACATCTCGCTCATGTTCACTCCGCGAAAGAGGCAGGCCGCAACGCGCCCTGCGAGGAAAACCGCCGATGCGCCTGCACCGGCATACGCTCACGGATGGACGCCTGCTCGGCGACATCTCGTGAGCCTAGCAATACCGCTTCGCCCGTGGCCTGTTGCGCCAGCAGGCGCCCCCAGGGATCGACGATCGCCGCCTGCCCATGTGTGTGGCGCGGCCCTGGGTGCTCGCCGCCTTGGGCGGCCGCTAATACATAACACTGGGTCTCGATAGCGCGGGCGCGGATCAGCACCTCCCAATGCGCCAGGCCGGTGACCGCGGTGAAGGCCGAGGGCGCGCTGATCAACTCAGCGCCGGCCTCGCGCAGCTGGGTATACAACTCTGGGAAGCGTAGGTCGTAACACACACTCAGCCCCAAGCGCCCTACCGGCGTATCGGCCACTACCACATGTTGACCGTAGGCATAGTCATCGGACTCCCGGTACCGCGCGCGGTTGTCTTGCACATCCACGTCGAACAGGTGCAGCTTGTCGTAGCGAGCAGCGACGTGCCCCTGATCGTCCAGCAACAGCGAACAGGCACAAGGCTTGCCCTCTGGCTGGCCCTCAGGTGGCAACGGTAGCGTGCCGGCGACGATCCACAAGCCCAGGTCCTTCGCGCAACGGCGCAGGGCCGCGATCACTGGGCCCTCGCCGCGAGCCTCGGCCCGGGCAATGGAAGCGACATCGCGGCGGCCCATCGCGGCGAAATTTTCTGGCAACACGGCCAGGCGCGCGCCACCCTCGGCGGCCCGCTCGAGCAGTTGCCTGGCCCTCTCCAGATTCAGCGCCAGGTCGGTACCGCTGACCATCTGGGTTACCGCCAACTCCATGAATGCCTCCGTCGCGGATGGAAGGGATTACCTGGCATGCTAACCCACTGGCTCACAGCCGGCTAACTATCAGGGCCATCAATGGGATTTGTCGAACGGGCGGTCGAAGCTGAGCTTGGGCTCCTTCAAGGGGCCTTCTACCCGATATTTCACGCTCATCAGGCGGGAAACCCGATCACCCAGGAGTTTATCCACCAGAAACAGCGCACCCCCGATGGCTGGCGCGCCGACGATCAGTGCCGCTATCGGCAGGTTGTTGCTTACGGGAAGCGTAACCAGCAGCCGGGCGTCCACTCGGTCGGCGGCCATGTCTAGGGTGCCGTCGAGCTCGAGGTTGCTTGAAGGGCCGGTGAGGCTGATGGGCGTACGGGTTACATACACGCCTTCGCTGGCGGCCAGCTTGCCAGTGACCTTGTCGTAGCTCAGGCCGCGCCCCAGCAGGTCGGAAAAATCCAGCCGCAAGCGGCGCCCGATGGCATTGAAGTTAAGCAGGCCGAAGACTCGCAATGCCTGGGCGCCGCCCTCGACCTCGACGAACTGCCCCTGGTTGAGCGTTGCATCCAGGCTACCCGAGTAGCGCTTGGGCGAGGCCCATGCGGGTGAGCCGGGCCAGCGGCCATCCACATCCAGGGCGAAATCATGGCTGGTCACCGAAGGCGCGAAACGCCAGGCCTTGAGCACGTCGGCCAGATTGCTGCCATGCACCGCCCCCTTGAACCAACTGGTGCTGGCGCCAGGGCTGCCTTCCCAACCGCCATTGCCTTGCAGCTGCATGCCCTTGAGGCCAAGGTCCAGATCATTGAGGGCCAGCCCGCGATCGGTTGGCCGTAGCTTCAACGACCAAGCCCCGACCAGGTCGTCACCTTGCCACAGGCGAACGATGCGTACGTTGACCGCGGGAATCGCATGAGGGTCTACGTCGGCCAAGGGATCCGGGGTTTCGGGCGGCTCCGGGGCATTGGCGACCTCGGGCGGTGGCGCGGGCAGGTGGACTTCCTGCAGGTCGATGTCCAACGGCGCCGTGGCGCTGTCCGCGAGCGTCGCGGTCCCGGTAACTTGCGGGCTGTCGACGCGCAACGACCAAGCGTTCGAGGCCCGTTCCAGGCGCAGCCGAGCCTGTTCCAGCGATTGGCCGAAGGCGCTCAAATGGGCCACGGTCACGTCTGCCGCGCTCAGCGGCAGGGCGGCACCCGCACCGCCAGACGTGCCTGGGGTAGCCGTCGCGGCGGCTGGCATATAGCGATCCCGCACGGCTTGCCAGGCTTTAAGGTCGACCCAGTCCATGGCGCCGCGCACGCGCAGGCCGGTGGCGTCTGGCAACCTGGGTGTGCCGTCGCCCAACAGCAGTTCGCCTCGTCCCGCAGCCAGAGGGCTGGCGAACTGGCCGCTCGCGGGCTGGTAGATCAGGCTTGCCAGGCCGGCATAGCCAACCCTTAGCTGCCGCGCGTTGCCCTGCAAGCCCAGTTCCAGATGAGTCGGGCGGCTGTCGCCAGCCGCCTTGCCATAGGGCAAGGGCAAATCCACAGACGCGCCCTTGAGGTCCGAGTCGATACTCAACTGGCTGTCCTGGCCCAGGCTCAGCTTGAGCTGATAAGGGAATTCCCCACTGGCGGGCAGCGACTGCTGGTTACCTAGCCAGGTGCTGAGGGTCGCTACATCCATACGGCCATTCACGTTGACCTGAGTCAATGGCGCCGCGGTTTTGCCGGCGGCGTCCAGGCTGGCGGTAAAAGGCTTGCCCAACGCCTGGCCGCTGACCTCCTGGCCGGCAAGGCCCTTGTCCAGATCAAAGCGGAACGCGCCTTTGAGCTGGCTGATTTCAAGCGCAGGCTCGGCGATTTTCAACCGCGCGCCGCTGGTGTTGAAGTCCACTACCACCTTCGGTGGCAAACCATGGGCAAGGGGAATATCGAGGTCCACGGCGCCCCGCAAGGGGCCGTCACCTTCCCAACCCGCAAACAATTCGCCAGTGCCGATGGGCGCCGTCTGGAGAATCTTCACACCGTCGCTGAGCGGGCCCTCGAAGCCACCTTTGACGAATAACCTCGGCACCTGCCCCTCCGGGGCATGTGGCACCCTCACCTGCACGTCATTGACAGCGGTATCCAGCAGCCGGCCGCGGCTGGCGTCGATGCGTACGTCGCCGTCCTGGATATACACCTTGCCATCCACACCGGTCACCGCCGGCCAGCCTGGTTCGAAGGCGAGCGTGGCATCGCTTACGTCGAAAAACAACGTGAGGCTGCGCGCATGGTCCGGCGCCGCGTGGGCCAGGGAACCCTGGTACTGGAAGTAGCCTTCGTTGACCTTGCCCTGCTGGACCGCCGCGCGCAGCCAGTCCGCCACTTGCGGGCTGAGCGCCTCGGGAAGGTATTTGGGGGTATAGCGGCCATCGCCATCATGCAAGCCGACCCGCAGGTCCATGTAAGGCTCCAGGCCTTCGCCAAAGGGCAAGCGAATCATGAAGTCGGCGGCTATCTTGCCCTCCTCCCCCAGCACCTGGATCACTGGCGCCACCAGGCTGAACCCCTCGCTGTTGAGCTGCCAGGTCAAGCGGGCATGGGCCTGCTGGTAATGCCAAGGCTGTTTGAAGATCGGCCACAGGAACAACATGAAGTTGTCGCTCGCCAGGCGCAGCTCGCCCTGGCCGAGATCGCCACTGATGCTGCCGCTGACGTTGGCCGCGCCCGGGGCGTTGTGATAGGGCTCGAAGGCGACCTGTTCCAGGTTGGCGGCGAATGCCAGGCGGCGATCGCCTTGCTCGTGGGGGCTCACCGTTACCTGCACGTTACGCAATGCACCGGTGGGCTTGAGGCTATCTACCGCCAACGCGGCTTTCTCCGGCCAGGGGGCATAGGCGTCGAGCAGCGGCAGCAGGGGCGCCAGCTCGATCCGGCTGGCCTGCAGTTGCCACTGGTCGCCGGCCTGCGATGCCTTGAGGGTGGTTTCCCAGCGTTGGCCGCCCAGGCTCATGGCCAGCGGTTGCGCCACCGCCTTGTAGCCCTCGCCGTCGCGCTGGACCCAAGCGTTAAGCGCGAGGTCGTCCAGCGGCGCCGCGGCGCGGCCAGTGATGCCGCCCTGGATGTGCGGCGCATTCAGCCGCAGCGTCGCGGTCTCGAGGCGCCGTTGCGCCCAGTCGAGCCACAGCTCACCGCCCGCCTGCAGAGCGTTAAAGTGCCACTGCCCGGTCATCCCGGCCGGCAGCCAGCGGGCCCAGTCGCTTTGCGGCAGGCTCAGGTACGCCTGCACGGTAGCCGCGCGCCAGTCTGCCTCGGGTACGCGAGCCTTGAGTTGAGCAGCGACCGGCTTGCCATCGGGCAGGTTGAAGCGTAGGTCCAGGCGCTCCTCGCCCAGCGTTGCACGCAGGCTCAGGCCCAGATAGGTGAAGGCAAGGGGATCTTGCTGCCAGGGCTTGAGGATCAGTTGGCTATCCAACAGGGTCAACTCGCCCAACTGGCGCAACCGGGCAAAGGCCTGGCCCGGGTCAAGGGGGGCGTCGTCCTGTCGCCGGGGCAGCCCCTGCAGCGCCCACTGGCCATCGCTGCCTTGCTCCAGCGTCAACTGCAGCCCCTCGACCTGCAGCGTGGCGATGTGCGGCTCCAGGCTAACGAGGCTGCGCCATATGCCGGGGACCGCCCTTACCCGGTCCAGGTGCAGCGCACCGGGGCCGCTGCCCAGGGTCACATCTCGCGCCACCAGCACGGGAGCCAGACCGCCCCAGGCGCCCTCCAACCTGCCAATCTCCACCGGCATGCCGAGGGCCTGGCTGGCCCTGCTGGCGAGCACCGGGCGGTAGTCATTGAGCATCGGCAACAGCTGCCGGCCCAGGCTTACATAAAGTGCAAGCAAGATCAGGCACAAGGCGCACGCGCCGAGGCCCCAGCGAACGAGCGCGCCTACAACCTGTGTCAAACGCGCCATGCATCAGCCCTTGTACCGTTAAGCGAATGAATCAGAGCAGCACCACGTCGTATTGTTCCTGCGAATACATGCTCTCGACCTGGAAACGAATCGTGCGGCCAATGAACGCCTCCAGCTCCGCCACATTGCCCGACTCTTCGTCGAGCAGGCGATCGACGACCTTCTGGTTGGCCAGCACCCTGTAGCCCTCTGCTTGATAGGCGCGGGCTTCGCGCAGGATCTCGCGGAAAATCTCGTAGCAGACGGTTTCCGGGGTTTTCAGCTTGCCCCGCCCCTGGCAGCACGCGCAGGGCTCGCATAGCACCTGCTCGAGGCTCTCGCGGGTGCGCTTGCGGGTCATCTGCACCAGCCCCAGCTCGGTGATGCCGATGATGTTGGTTTTCGCGTGATCGCGCTCGAGTTGTTTCTCGAGCGTGCGCAATACCTGGCGCTGGTGCTCCTCGTCTTCCATGTCGATGAAGTCGATGATGATGATGCCGCCGATGTTGCGCAGCCGCAGCTGCCGGGCAATCGCGGTGGCCGCCTCCAGGTTGGTCTTGAAGATGGTTTCCTCAAGGTTGCGATGGCCCACGAAGGCCCCGGTGTTGACGTCGATGGTCGTCATGGCTTCGGCCGGGTCCACCACCAGGTAGCCACCGGACTTGAGCGGCACTTTGCGCTCCAGCGCGCGCTGGATTTCGTCTTCTACCGCATACAGGTCGAAAATCGGCCGCTCGCCGGGGTAATGCTCGAGCCTGTTGGCGATCTCGGGCATCAGCTCACCGACGAACTGGGTGGTCTTCTGGAAGGTTTCACGCGAGTCGATGCGGATCTTTTCGATCTTCGGGTTGACCAAGTCCCGCAGCGTGCGCAGGGCAAGGCCCAGGTCTTCGTAGATCACCGTGGGCGAACCGGCGGTCTTGATCTGCGTGGCGATCTGGTCCCAGAGCCTTCGCAGGTAGCGGATGTCCATGAGGATCTCTTCGGCCCGCGCGCCCTCGGCGGCAGTGCGCAGGATAAACCCACCGGTTTCCTGGATACCTTCCTTTTCGATGCAGTCGCTGACGACCTGCTTGAGGCGCTCGCGCTCGGCTTCTTCCTCGATCTTCAGCGAGATACCCACGTGGCTGGTGCGTGGCATGTAGACCAGGTAGCGCGAAGGGATGGACAACTGAGTGGTCAACCGCGCGCCCTTGGAGCCGATCGGGTCCTTGGTGACCTGCACCACCAGGCTTTGACCTTCGTGCACCAGCGCGCTGATGGTTTCTACCGCCGAGCCTTCTCGCAGGGAGATCTCAGAGGCGTGAATGAAGGCCGCCCGTTCAAGGCCGATGTCGATGAACGCTGCCTGCATACCGGGCAGCACTCTCACTACCTTGCCTTTGTAGATGTTCCCGACGATGCCGCGGCGTTGGGTGCGCTCTACGTGCACCTCCTGCAGTACACCGTTCTCCACCACGGCCACCCGGGACTCCATCGGCGTGATGTTGATGAGGATTTCTTCGCTCATGACTGGCTCTCGTCAGGATGGTTGCCCCATGATGCCCGGACTGGCGACGCGGCGCGACGCCAGTGTAGGTTCACGGGCTTACATTCGCTTGCCAGCAGGCGATGCCGAAGCGGGACAAGAGGGCCGCCGTTTCACACAGGGGCAGCCCGACCACAGCCGAATAGCTCCCCTTCATGGCTTCGACGAACACCGCGCCCAGGCCTTGGATGGCGTAGCTACCGGCCTTGTCCACGGGCTCGCCGCTGGCCCAGTATGCGTGGATCTCGTCGGCGGCGATGTGTCGAAAGCGTACCTGAGTGCCCACGCAAAGGACCTCGCTGCGTGCCTCGGTGCACAGCGCCACGGCGGTGAGCACCAAGTGCTCGCGGCCGCTGAGCGCGGCAAGCATGCGGGCTGCGTCGCCGCCGTCATGCGGCTTGCCGAGAATCTGCCCGTCGAGGATAACCGCGGTGTCCGCGCCGAGCACCACGGCGCTGGCAGGTGCCGCTGCGAGGCCGGCGGCTGCTTTCGCCGCGGCCAGCCGCAGCACATAGGCCTCGGCGGCCTCACCCGGCAGGGGCGTTTCGTCGATGCCCGCGGGCACGCAGGTGAACGGCACCCCGATCTGCGTCAGGAGCTCGCGCCGGCGAGGGGAGCCAGAGGCCAGGAACAACGCAGTCATGTGGACAACTCCTTTTGTCGACGGGCGGCTTCAGTTGATGTTGAAGCGCCGGCGTAGGCCGCGCAGGCCATAGCTGATCCAGGGCCAGAGCAGCGCGCTGACCACGGCGGGCAGGACCAGCGCCAACGTTGGCTGACGATTGCCGGTGAGCGCGCTCAGCCATAGCTGTACCAGCTGGGTAACGCCCAACACCACGAAGATCACCAGGCTCTGCTGCCACATGGGGAACATACGCATGCGCTGCTGCAGCGAAAGCATAAGGAAGGTCGTGAGGGTGAGGATTAGCGCGTTCTGCCCCAGCAGGGTGCCGTAGAGCACGTCCTCGGCCAAGCCCAGCACCCAGGCGGTGGTCATGCCGACTTTCGCCGGAACGTTGAGGCACCAGAACGCCAGCAGCAGTGCCAGCCACAGTGGCCGCAGCACCTCCATGAATTGCGGTAGCGGGGAAACGCTCAGCAGCAGACCGATGGCGAAGCTCAGCCAGATGATCCAACCGTGATTGCGCCGGGTATTGACCATCAGTGCGCTCCTTCCGGGGTGGCGGGGGCAGTGCGCGCCGGGTGGCTGGCCGGGCTAGGTGCCCGTGCCGGAGCCGCGGGAGCTGCAGCGGCGGGGCGCGGCGACGCGGCGGGCGTTGCCGGGGCCGGATGGCCAGCGGGGGCGGACGCATGCGTTGGAGTGGCAGGCGTGCTCGTGGCCGGGTGGGCTGCCGCCGGGGCTGGCGAGTGCGGCTCGTGAACGGCGCTGGCGGCGGCCGGGGCTGGTGTTGCTGGCGCAGGGGCCGATGTTGCGCCGGCGCCCTCCTCTGCCTGGGCGGCATCGGACGCCCGCTGCTCCGGGGTCCGGCCATCGGAGAACACCAGCAGCACATACCGGCTGCGGTTCAACGCGGCCGTGGGAACCGCCCGGACGATCGCGAACGGCTGGCCGGAGTCGTGGATGACTTCCTTAACGGTCGCTACCGGGTAGCCGGCGGGGAAACGCTGGCCCAGGCCCGAACTGACCAGCAAATCGCCTTCCTTGATATCGGCGGTATCGGCCACATGCCGCAGTTCCAGCCGTTCCGGATTGCCTGTGCCGCTGGCGATGGCCCGTAGGCCGTTGCGATTGACCTGCACCGGAATGCTATGAGTGCTATCGGTGAGCAGGAGCACCCGTGAGGTATAGGGCATCAGCTCGACCACCTGGCCCATCAACCCCCGGGCATCGAGCACCGGTTGGCCCAGGGACACACCGTCGCGCTCCCCTTTGTTGATCAGGATGCGATGGGTGAAAGGGTTCGGGTCCATGCCGATCAGCTCGGCCACCTCCACCTTCTCGTTCACCAACGTGGATGAGTTGAGCAGCTCACGCAGGCGCACGTTCTGCTCGGTCAAAGCCGCCAGCTTTTGCAGGCGACCTTGCAGCAGCAGCGCTTCGGTCTTGAGCTTCTCGTTCTCGGCGATCAGCTCAGTGCGGCTACCGAACTGGCTGGCCACGCCCTGCCACAACCGCTGCGGCAGGTCGGTGATCCAGTAGGACTGCATCAGCACCAGCGACATCTGGCTGCGCACGGGCTTGAGCAGCGTGAAACGAGCGTCGACCACCATCAGCGCGACCGACAGCACGGCCAGCACCAACAGGCGCACACCCAGAGAAGGGCCCTTGGCGAACAGCGGTTTAATGGGCTGTTCCTCCTAGGCATGGGGACGAAAGGTCAGTCATGGATCGACGCCGCGAAAATACGGAGAACACGCAAAACGCCCGGCTGCGACAGCAACACCGGAAGGTGTCACTGTAAACCACCGGGCGCCACCCTGGGCTTTGTACGAAACGTGACGCCTCTCGTACAGCCCTATGGATCATTCGCTGGAGAGCAGATCCATGGTGTGCTTGTCCATCATTTCGAGCGCACGGCCACCGCCCCGGGCAACGCAGGTGAGCGGGTCTTCGGCGACGATCACCGGCAGGCCGGTCTCCTGGGCGAGGAGCTTGTCCAGGTCACGCAACAGCGCGCCACCACCGGTCAACACCAGCCCGCGCTCGGCGATGTCCGAGGCGAGTTCCGGTGGAGACTGCTCCAGCGCGCTCTTGACCGCCTGAACGATGGTAGCGAGCGACTCTTGCAAGGCTTCGAGCACTTCGCTGGAGTTGAGCGTGAAGGCACGCGGCACCCCTTCGGCCAGGTTGCGGCCACGCACGTCGACCTCGCGGACTTCGCCACCCGGGTAGGCGGTGCCGATTTCCTGCTTGATGCGCTCGGCGGTGGATTCACCGATCAGGCTGCCGTAATTGCGCCGTACATAGGTCACGATGGCTTCGTCGAAACGGTCGCCACCTACCCGTACGGATTCGGCATATACCACGCCGTTCAAGGAGATCAGCGCGATTTCCGTGGTACCACCGCCGATATCGACGACCATCGAGCCGCGGGCTTCCTCGACCGGCAGGCCGGCGCCGATCGCGGCGGCCATCGGCTCCTCGATGAGGAAGACCTCACGGGCACCGGCGCCCAGGGCGGATTCACGAATGGCCCGGCGCTCGACCTGGGTCGATTTGCACGGCACGCAGATCAGCACCCGAGGGCTGGGCTGCAGGAAGCTGTTCTCATGAACCTTGTTGATGAAGTACTGAAGCATTTTTTCGCACACGCTGAAGTCGGCGATCACGCCGTCCTTCATCGGACGAATGGCTGCAATATTACCCGGGGTGCGGCCGAGCATGCGCTTGGCTTCGGTTCCGACGGCCACAACGCTCTTCTGGTTGCCGTGCGTACGGATGGCAACCACCGAGGGCTCATTCAGGACGATACCGCGCTCACGCACGTAGATAAGGGTGTTGGCCGTTCCCAGGTCGATGGACAGATCGCTGGAAAACATGCCACGCAGTTTCTTGAACATGGAGAAGTGACCCTGGCAACGCGTGGGTAAAAAAGTGCGGCAAACTCTAACAACGGCGGGGATTTTGGGCAAGGCGCCAATATGTTAAATTGGCTGTTTTTCCGGGCACACAGCCCCACGATCGCGGCGCTGTGACCGCGCTTTCGCGACTGTGTTCCCCGCCGGGCCGAACGATTCCGCCTGGTTTTCCCCTGGAGATCTCCCCCATGGCGCTCGAACGCTCCGACGTGGAAAAGATCGCCCACCTGGCCCGCCTCGGGCTGAGCGAGGCCGATCTTCCCCCCACCCTTGACGCTCTGAACAGCATTCTGAGCCTCGCCGACCAGATGCAAGCGGTGAACACCGAGAACATCGCGCCCCTGGCCCACCCGCTGGAAGCCAGCCAACGCCTGCGCGCCGATCAGGTCACCGAACATAACCAGCGCGACGCTTACCAGGCCATCGCACCGGCCGTCGACAGCGGCCTGTACCTGGTACCGAAAGTCATCGAGTAAGGGAAAACTGCCTGCCATGCATCAACTGACCCTGGCCGAGATCGCCCGCGGCCTATCCGCCAAGCAATTCTCCTCCGAAGAGCTGACCCGCGCCCTGCTCGCTCGCATTGAGGCGCTAGGCCCACGCCTCAATGCCTTCATCACCGTGACCGAGGACCATGCCATCGAGCAGGCGCGTGCCGCCGATGCCCGTCGCGCCGCTGGCGAGAATGGCCCGCTGCTGGGCGCGCCGTTGGCCCACAAGGACCTCTTCTGCACCCGCGGCATCCGCACCAGCTGCGCGTCGCGCATGCTCGATAACTTCCAGGCCCCCTATGATGCGACCGTGGTGGAGAAACTCGCCGCCGCCGGCACCGTGACCTTGGGCAAGACCAACATGGACGAGTTCGCGATGGGCTCGGCGAACGAAAACAGCCACTACGGCCCAGTGCGCAACCCATGGCAGCTGGATCACGTGCCCGGCGGTTCCTCGGGCGGCTCTGCGGCGGCCGTGGCCGCGCGCCTGCTGCCGGCGACCACCGGCACCGACACCGGTGGTTCGATCCGCCAGCCGGCGGCGTTCACCAACCTCACGGGGCTCAAGCCGACTTACGGCCGGGTGTCGCGCTGGGGCATGGTCGCCTATGCCTCGAGCCTGGACCAGGCAGGCCCGCTGGCGCGTACGGCCGAAGACTGCGCCTTGATGCTGCAAGCCATGGCCGGCTTCGATCCTAAAGATTCCACCAGCATCGATGAGGCAGTGCCAGACTACAGCGCCACCCTGAACGACTCGCTCCAGGGCCTGCGCATCGGCGTGCCGCGCGAATACTTCGGCGCCGGGCTGGACCCACGCATCGCCGAACGGGTAGAAGCCTGCATCGCGGAGCTGGAAAAACTCGGCGCGGTGATCAAACCCATCAGCCTGCCGAACATGCAGCATGCGATCCCCGCGTATTACGTGATCGCTCCTGCCGAAGCCTCTTCCAACCTGTCCCGCTTCGATGGCGTGCGCTTTGGCTATCGCTGTGAAAACCCGCTGGACCTCACCGATCTGTACAAGCGCTCCCGTGGCGAAGGCTTCGGCCCGGAAGTGCAGCGGCGCATCATGGTGGGCACCTATGCCCTTTCCGCCGGCTACTACGACGCTTACTACCTCAAGGCCCAGCGGATTCGCCGGCTGATCAAGAACGACTTCATGGCGGCCTTCCAAGAGGTGGACGTGATCCTGGGCCCGACCACGCCCAACCCTGCGTGGAAGCTGGGCGCCAAGAACAACGACCCGGTCGCGGCGTACCTCGAGGACGTGTACACCATCACCGCCAACCTGGCCGGGCTACCGGGGCTATCGATGCCTATGGGCTTCGCCGACGGCTTGCCGGTGGGTGCGCAGCTGCTGGCGCCGTATTTCCAGGAAGGGCGGCTGCTGAACGTCGCGCATCGCTACCAGCAGGTCACCGACTGGCACCGCCAGTCGCCCGAAGGGTTCTGAGGAGCAATACACATGCAATGGGAAGTCGTGATCGGGCTGGAGATTCATACCCAGCTCGCCACCCAATCGAAGATTTTCTCCGGAAGTGCTACCACCTTCGGCTCCGAACCCAACACCCAGGCAAGCCTGGTGGACCTTGGCATGCCCGGCGTGCTGCCGGTGCTGAACCAGGAAGCGGTGCGCATGGCGGTCATGTTCGGCCTGGCCATCGACGCCGAGATCGGCCAGCAGAACGTGTTCGCCCGCAAGAATTACTTCTACCCCGACCTGCCCAAGGGCTACCAGATCAGCCAGATGGACCATCCCATCGTCGGCAAGGGCCACCTGGACATTACCCTCGAGGACGGCACCAGCAAGCGCATCGGTGTTACCCGGGCGCACCTGGAAGAAGATGCCGGCAAAAGCCTGCACGAAGACTTCCAGGGCTTTTCCGGGATAGACCTCAACCGCGCTGGCACCCCGCTGCTGGAAATCGTGTCCGAACCAGACATGCGCAGCGCCAAGGAAGCCGTGGCGTACGTGAAGGCGATCCACGCGCTGGTGCGCTACCTGGGGATATGCGACGGCAACATGGCCGAAGGGTCGCTGCGCTGCGACTGCAACGTGTCGATCCGCCCCAAGGGCCAGGCCGAGTTTGGTACCCGCTGCGAAATCAAGAACGTCAACTCGTTCCGCTTCATCGAGCGCGCTATCAACAGCGAGATCCAGCGGCAGATCGAACTGATCGAGGACGGCGGCAAGGTCATCCAGGAAACCCGCCTGTACGACCCGAACAAAGACGAAACCCGCTCCATGCGCAGCAAGGAAGAGGCGAACGACTACCGCTACTTCCCAGACCCAGACCTGCTGCCAGTGGTGATCGAAGACGCCTTCCTGGACAGCGTGCGCGCTTCCCTGCCTGAGCTGCCACCGCAAAAGCGCGAGCGCTTCCAGAGCCAGTACGGCCTCTCGGCCTACGACGCCACGGTACTGGCCTCCAGCCGTGAGCAAGCGGACTACTTCGAGCAGGTCGCGGCGATCGGCGGCGACGCCAAGCTGGCGGCTAACTGGGTGATGGTTGAACTCGGCAGCCTGCTCAACAAGCTGGGCGTGGACATCGAGCAGTCCCCGGTGAGCGCCGAGCAACTGGGCGGCATGCTGGTGCGCATCCGCGACAACACCATCTCCGGCAAGATCGCCAAGGTGGTGTTCGAGGCCATGGCCAATGGCGAAGGCACTGCCGACCAGATCATCGAGGCTCGAGGCCTGAAGCAGGTGACGGACAGCGGCGCCATCGAAAAAGTGCTCGACGACATGTTGGCCGCCAACGCCGAGCAAGTGGAGCAATACCGCGCGGCGGACGAAGCCAAGCGCGGCAAGATGTTCGGCTTCTTCGTGGGCCAGGCGATGAAAGCCTCCAAGGGCAAGGCCAACCCGCAACAGGTGAACGAACTGCTCAAGCGCAAGCTCGAAGGCTGAAGTTATGACCTGCCGGCCGCCATCCCCTGGGTGGCGGTCGAGCGCAGCCTCTGTACAAGGAACCACCATGCGGCGCTCGTTTTGCCTGGTTTTCAGCCTGTTGTTATTGGCCGGTTGCGCCGGCCAACGCACTTTTCTTTCCCCACCGCTGGCGCCTGGGCAGGCCGAAGAAGGCTTGGCATCGTATTACGGTGCCCGCCATCACGGCCTGCGCACTGCCAGCGGTGAGCCTTTCGACCAGAACAGCCTGACTGCGGCCCACCGCACACTGCCGTTCGGCACTCAGGTCCAGGTGACCAACCTGGACAACGCGCGCAGCGTAGTGGTGCGCATCAACGACCGCGGCCCCCGTGCCCGTAAGCGCGTGATCGATCTGTCCCGAGGCGCGGCCGAGCGGCTGGGCATGACCGACGACGGCACCGCGCGGGTGCGCATCCAACGCTTGGATTAGGGGGAAACGCCCATCGCCGAACTCTCCTCACTCCCGCCGCTGAGCCTGCTGCAATTCGTTTGCGGGGCCTTGATGCTCTTGCTGGGCGCCGAACTGATGGTCCGCAACGTGTTGCGCCTGGCCCAACGGGCTCGGGTGCGCCCGCTGGTGGCCGGCCTGTCGTTGATGGCGCTGGGCAGCAGCGCACCACAGCTGGCCATCAGCCTGGGCGCCGTGAGCGCGGGCGCACCTGACGTGGCCCTGGGCAGTGTGGTGGGTGGCACGCTGTTCAGCTTGCTGGTGACCCTGGGGTTATGCGCCCTGATCGTGCCGTTACGGGTATCGCTGCCGGTGGTGCGGCTGGACCTGCCCATGGTGGCGGGTGCCGCGGCCTTGCTCTATGTACTGGCGCTGGACCAACACCTGGGCACAGCCGAAGCGCTGTTGCTGCTGGCCGGCTGGGCTGGCTACCTGGCCATGCTGGCTTGGCAGTTCCGCCACGCCGCGCGGCCCGGCCCCATTGCGCCCAGCCGCCAGCGCTCGGTAGTAACGGCGCTGGCGCGGCTGATCGTCGGCGCAGCTTTGCTCACCCTGGGTGGGCAATGGCTGCTCGATGCAACCGTGGCATTCGCGAACGAACTGGGGTTATCCGAGCGCGTGATCGGGCTGACGGTAGTAGCGGTGTGCGCATCGCTGCCTGAGCTTGCCATGTCGCTGCTGGCGGCGTGGCGCGGTGAACGCGAGTTGGCGGTAGGCAATGTGATCGGCAGCAGCGTGTGCAACCTCACTGGCGTACTGGCAGTGACCACGCTTGCGAGCCCCAGCGGGCTTTCGGTATCGCCCAATAGCCTGACTTTCGACCTGCCGGCATTGCTGGGCGCCGCCGTGCTCGCCTGGCCGCTGTTCCGCCTGGGCTACCGCGTCAGCCGCCTGGAGGGGCTGTTGCTGCTCGCCCTGTATGGGCTTTATGGGATGCACTTGGTTGCCTTCAGCACCGACATGCACCTCGCCGTGCGGCTGGAGCGGCTGCTGTTGCTGTATGTGGTGCCGCTGCTGTTGGCGATGGTCGCGCTCGCAGCCTGGAGGCATCAGCGCAGAGGGCGCCAGGGCTGACGGCAGGGGCGGGCTAGATCCAGCCGAGCCCATGCAGCACAAAGATACCCAGGTTGGTGGTAACGACGGCCGCCACCGTGGTGACGACCACGATGGTCGCCGCTAGCCGGTAATTGCCATCAGCCGCCCGCGCCATCACATAGCTGACCGAGGCGGTGGGCGCGCCGAAGTAAAGGAAGAGAATGCCCAGGTCCGCGCCGCGAAACCCGCACAGCCAAGCGCCCAGTGTGGCAACCAGGGGCAGCGCCACCATCTTCACCAGGCTCGCACTGATCGCCAGCTGGCTGCCGGCACGCAAGGCCGACAGCGACAGGCTGCCGCCGATGCAGATCAACGCCAGGGGCAGCGTCATATGGGCCAAGTACTGGGCGGACTGGTCCAGCCAGCCCGCCAATGGGATGTGCCATACGGCGAACGGCACCGCCGCCAGCACCCCAAGGATCAGCGGATTACGCACCACGCCCAGCGCCAGGCTCACCGGGTCGGACTTCATGCTTGGGCTGTAATAGGCCAGCACCACTGAAGACAAACTGTTGTACAGCACGATCAACACCCCGGCGAGGATCGACCCCACGGCGATGCCGTAGTCACCATACATGCTGGCTGCGAGTGCCAGCCCGATGATCCCGTTGTTGCCGCGGAAGGCCCCCTGCACATAGATGCCGCGATCGGCTTCAGGGCAATGCCAGCACGCCCATAGCCAGATAAGCGCAAAACTTGCCACGGTAGCGACGGCAAAATACGCCATCACGCCCAGTTGCAGGGCTTCGTTGAGGTTGGCGTGGATGATTCCGAGAAACAGCAGGCAGGGCATCGTGACGTTGAACACCAGCTCCGAGGCGACCTTGATAAAACCGTCGTCGATCCAGCCGATGCGCTTGAGCAACAGGCCCATGAACAGCATCGCGAAGACCGGTGCGGTGATGTTCAGTGTTTCCAGGAAAATGCCTAGCATGCGGCGCCGGTCCGTTATCGATCATCGGTAGTGCATGATAAGTCACCGCAACGAAAAAGCGCGCCGGGGCGGGCGCGCTTTCGTACAGCCTAAGCGAGTTTTACTGCGGCCCAAGCTTATCCATCAGCGCCGCGAGCATTTCGAACTCTTCGCCAGTGAGATCGGTCAGCGGCGTACGCACCGGCCCTGCATCGTAGCCTGCAATCTTCGCCCCGGCCTTGACGATGCTTACCGCATAGCCAGCCTTGCGGTTGCGGATATCCAAGTACGGCAGGAAGAAATCATCGATCAACTTGCCAACGGTGGTGTGGTCATCAGCGGCGATGGCCTTATAGAAATCCATCGCGGTTTTTGGCACAAAGTTGAACACCGCAGAGGAATATACCGGCACCCCGAGCGCCTTGTAGGCGGCGGCATAGACCTCAGCGGTGGGCAAGCCGCCCAAGTAGGTGAAACGGTCGCCGAGACGGTGGCGAATGTTGACCATCAGCTCGATATCGCCCAGGCCATCTTTGTAGCCGATCAGGTTAGGGCAACGGTCTGCCAGCTGCTGCAGCAAAGGCGCATTCAGGCGACATACGTTGCGGTTGTAGACGATCACCCCGATGTTGACGGACTTGCACACCGCCTCCACGTGAGCGGCCACGCCATCCTGGGAGGCTTCGGTCAGGTAATGCGGCAGCAGCAGCAAGCCCTTGGCGCCAAGGCGCTCGGCTTCCTGGGCGTATTCGATGGCCTGGCGAGTGGCGCCGCCTACCCCAGCCAGAATCGGCACGCTGCGGGCACAGGTGTCCACGGCAGTCTTGATGACCTGCGAATATTCACTTGTGGCCAAGGAGAAGAATTCACCGGTACCGCCTGCGGCGAACAGCGCGCTTGCGCCATAGGGCGCCAGCCATTCAAGGCGTTTGATGTAGCCGTCGCGGTTAAAATCACCTTGGGCGTTGAAGTCGGTAACCGGGAATGACAGCAGGCCGGAGGAGAGGATGGACTTGAGTTCTTGTGGAGTCATTGTATGGAACACCCTGGTGCGCTGAAGAACGAAACCGGCCGCTGCCGGTGTTGTAGGTCATCGTACAACCAGTTAAAAGACCACACAAGGCCCTCCAGATAATTAGAGAACCTGCAGAAGTAGGCGAAGCTTACGAAGCGATGCCGCTCGTTCGCGGGCTACGCCCGCTCTCATCAACCTGTGGCGTGTAGCGAACCGCGTTTATACGGGGCTGGCGGCGGCTTCTTCATGGGCCTGGCGCAGGCGTTCGCGGCTGTTGGTCAGGTGCAGGCGCATGGCAGCGCGAGCCGCGTCCGCGTCCTGGCGGGCGATGGCGTCGTAGATTTCTTCATGCTCGCGGCTGAGGCGGGTCATGTAGTGCTGCTGATCGTCATGGGCCAACCGGGCGGAATTCAGCCGGGTACGGGGAATGATGCTGGTGCCCAGGTGGCTCATGATGTCGGTGAAGTAGCGGTTGCCCGTGGCCAAGGCAATACGCAAATGGAATTGGAAGTCCGAGACGACTGCGTCGGTAGCGTGTGCGGCGCTTTCGTTCAGGGCATCGAGCGCTTCGCGCATGGACAGCAACTGCGCTTCGGTCCGCCGGGCCGCGGCGAGGCCCGCCGACTCCACCTCAAGGCTGATGCGCAGCTCGAGGACCGCCAGCACGTCGCGCAGGGTGACGATAGTGGCGGGATCGATACGGAAGCCGCTGGGGCTCGGGGTGTCGAGCACGAAGGTGCCGATGCCGTGACGGGTCTCGACCTGGCCGGCAGCCTGCAAGCGGGAGATAGCCTCGCGAACGACCGTACGGCTGACCCCCTGCTCTTCCATGATCGCGGACTCGGTGGGCAGCTTGTCGCCGCGCTTGAGTTCACCGTTACGGATGCGCTCGCTCAGAACGGCTACCAGCTCCTGAGCGAGGCTGCGCGGTTTTTTGCGGGCGCGTGGTGCGGCGCTTAGGTTGTCCACGCTTTGATTGTCCATAGATAAAGCCGGTCTCAGGGTTGATCACGGCCCCATCATAGCGCAAACGCCTTGCCCGATCAGCCTAGACTGCGCTGGGGACCTCCGAGCCCTGGGGCCGCAGCTGGCCGCCCTCGATCCGCAGCAAGCGAGGATGGAAGCGGCGCAAGCTGCTGCGATGCCCCACGCTGACGATACTCAGGCCCGGCAGTTGGTCGATCAGCGCCTGGTAGAGCAGCCCCTCGTCTTCCTCGTCCATCGCTGCGGTGGCTTCATCCAGGAACAGCCACTGCGGCCGGAACAAGAGCGCGCGAGCGAACGACAGGCGTTGTTGCTCACCCGGCGAAAGCAACCGCTGCCAGTGGTTGCTCTCATCCAGGCGCATGGCCAGATGGTCCAGGCGGCAGGTGTGCAGCGCTTCGAGGTAGCGTTCATCTGTATAAGCCTCGCCGGCTAGCGGGTAGCTCAGCGCCTCGCGCAGCGTGCCGATCGGCAGGTAGGGCTTTTGTGGGAGGAACAGCGAGCGCCCGGCGGGCATATGAATGTCCCCACCGCCGCGCGGCCAGAGGCCACCCATGGCGCGCAGCAGCGTGCTTTTGCCACTGCCGGAACGGCCGCTGAGCATCAGCCGCTCGCTGGGCGCGACATCCAGGCTGGCACCATCGAGCAGCGTGCGGCCGTCGGCCAGGCTCAGGCTTAACGCCGCCACCTGAAGCCGGTTGCCCTCGGTCTGCACATCGATCGCCGCGGGGCGCGCCTCGTTCTCGTCCATGGCCTGGCCGAAACTGAGCAAACGGTCACAGGTGGCGCGCCATTCCGCCAGCGAGGCATAGGCATCGACGAACCAACTGAGGTTTTCCTGCACGTTGCCAAAGGCTGAGTTGATCTGCATGAGTTCGCCGAGCTGGATCTTGCCGGCGAAGTAACGCGGCGCGGCCACCACGAAGGGGAAAATGATGGCGATCTGGCTATAACCGGCGGTGAAGAACGTTAGGCGCTTTTGCACCTGCATAACTGACCAGAAGTTGCTCCATACCCGGCCAAAGCGGTCCACCAGACGGGCCTGCTCGTTTGGCTCACCGTTGTACAACGCAATGCTCTCGGCATTTTCCCTCACCCTTACCAGGGAAAAACGCAGATCTGCTTCGTAGCGCTGTTGGCGGTTGTTCAGCGGGATCAAGCGCCGGCCGATCAGGTGGGTAATCCAGCTACCAACGATGGCGTACAGCAGCGCGGCCCAGAACATGTAACCAGGGACGGTTATACCGAACACTTCGATGCTGCCAGATACACCCCACAGGATGATCGAGAACGAGACCAGGCTGACGATGGTGCGGATCAAACCTAACCCCAGCGAAAGCGTGGAGCTGGTGAAGTTGTTGATGTCCTCGCTGATACGCTGGTCCGGGTTGTCGGTGTAGGCGCCGGTTTCCAGATGGTAGTAGTTCTTGTGGCCTAGCCAGCGGGCGAACTGCTGCTCGGTCAGCCAGCGGCGCCAGCGGATGGTCAGCATCTGGGTCAGGTAGAGCCGGTAGACCGCACCCAAGATAGCAATGGCGGCGATGCCTCCGAAGTACAGGATCAGATGGGTAAACGCAGCGGTGTTCTTTTCCTGCAAGGCGTTGTAGAAATCCCGATACCAGTTGTTCACCAATACCGAAATCGCCACGCTGAACAACGACAACCCGATCACCGCGGCCAGCAATAGCCACGCCCTGCCCTTTTCTTCACTGCGCCAATAGGGCGTGATCATTTCCCACACGCGGCGGAAGAAATGCCCGCGTACAGCGTCGTTCACCGAGGAATATTCAGCGTTTTCAGTCATAGTCAGCTCAAGGCATCCAGGCGCCCGCCAGGCCAGCGACCGGGCCAAGGGCGAGCAGAGAACATAAAGGCCGGCGGATCAGCGCCGTACCGGTCGCTTCTGTAGCTTGCGTTGCAAAGTCCGCCGATGCATGCCCAGGGCACGCGCCGTCGCGGAGATATTGCCTTCGTGTTCGGCCAGTACGCGCTGGATATGTTCCCACTGCAGGCGATCCACCGACATGGGATTATCCGGCACCAGCGTGTCCAGGTCGGCGTGCTCGGACAACAGCGCCGCAAGCACATCGTCGGCATCAGCCGGCTTGCACAGGTAGTTGCAGGCGCCGCGCTTGATCGCCTCGACTGCCGTGGCGATGCTCGAGTAGCCGGTAAGGATCACCACGCGCATTTCCGCATCCAGCTCCAGCAACTTGGGCAACAGCACCAGCCCGGAATCGCCCTCCATCTTCAGATCGAGCACGGCGTAATCGGGCAAGTCCTGCCGCGCCAACTCCAGGCCATCCTCGGCCGAGCCCGCGGTGCTGACCCTAAAGCCACGCCGGCTCATGGCGCGGGCCATGACCCGGGTGAAGGTAGCGTCGTCATCGACCAGTAGCAGATGCGGCAGCTCTTCGCCGTCCGCTACCTGGGTTTCGTCAGTCATCTGTGTCTCCTCGGGCGTCGCGGGGCAGGCGCAGCTCGGTGAGCGTGCCGCCATCCTCGTGACTATAGAGTCTTACCGAGCCACCGGCGCGAGTCACGCTGGCCTTGCTCAGAAACAGGCCAAGGCCGAAGCCCTTGCCCTTGGTAGTGAAGAAAGGTTTACCGATTTGCTCGGCAATGGCCAGAGGCACGCCAGGCCCATGGTCACGAATACGGATGAAGATGTTTTCATCGTCCCAGGTCAGATGCACTTCCAGATCTTCCGGGCAGGCGTCGGCTGCGTTGTTTAGCAGGTTGAGCAGGGCCTGGGTCAGGTCCGCCGGGGGCGCCAGCCGTGGGGGCGGGTCCTGCTCCAGCCGCTGCAGGCGATAACTGGCCTCCGGGCGCATCAGGTGCCAGCGGTCGAGCGCTTCGTCCAGCCAGGCGGTCACGGCCAGTTCCACCACATCCTGGCGGCGGTTGGCCTCGGCGGCGCGCACTAGCTGCTGGAGGGTCTGCTTGCACAGCTGCACCTGGTCTTGCAGTACCTGCAAATCTTCTTGAAGGGCAGGGTCGGCGTGGTCCTGGCGCATTTCCTTGATCAACACGCTCATGGTTGCCAAAGGGGTGCCTAGCTCGTGCGCGGCGCCGGCGGCCTGGGTCGCCACGGCCAGCAATTGTTGGTCACGCAGCCCCTCCTCGCGCCGCTGGGCCCGCCACTCCTGCTGCCGACGCAACTCCTCGGCCATGCGCGCGGCAAAAAAAGTGATGACCGCCGCAGCGAGCGCGAAGCTAAGCCACATGCCATAGATCTGCATGTTCTCACGCGCCACGGGAAACGTTTCGAGAGGAAAGAACAACACCAGTAGCAAGGTGTAGCTCACCAGCGCAAGGCCAGACAGCATCAGCGAATACAGCCAGGGCAAGGTCACCGCGGCGATGGTCAGCGGCACCAGGTAATAGGACACGAAGGGGTTGGTGCTGCCGCCGGAGTAATACAACAAGGCACTGTGGATAAGCAGATCGCCGGCCAGCTGCACCGCGTACTCGAGCTCGGTCACCGGCAAGCTGGTGCGCAGGCGTAATGCCGTAAGCGCACAAAGCACCGCAGAGCAGCATAGGGTCACGCTCAACTGCAGCCAGGGCAACGGCAGCAGGTGGGTAAGGTAGGCGAAACCGACGGAGCCCGCCTGGGCGGCCAGCACCAGGATGCGCACGAAGGTCAGGCGCCAGAGGTTCTGGCGAGTCGCGGATAGCGGCGGGGCGGCGGCGAGCATGTCCTCTCCCGGCAAGGTGCACTGAAACGGAACGCCGGAGTATAACGACCTTCCCGCCTGGCTTGGCAGCGCTGCGGCAAAGCACCACAGCTCGGGGCACTGCCGGGGAACCGGGCCCGGCGGGAGCCAGTCCTAGCCACGAACCTTCGAACAAGGCAGATCACATGATCCCTACCCTGCGCGTACCGGCCCTTGCCGCCTGCATGACATTACTTTCGCTGCCGGCGCTCGCCGACGAGCTCCGCTACAACCAGATCACCTTGCATGCCGAAGCCAGCCGCGACGTTCAACGCGACCTGATGAGCGTAACTCTGTATAGCGAAGCCCAGGACACCGACCCGGCACGCCTTGCCGATACTGTTACCAAAAGCCTCAACGATGCACTGGCCAAGGCACGCCAGGCGTCCAGCGTAAGCATTCGCCAAGGGAGCCGTAATAGCGGCCCGGTTTATGACGAAAAAGGCCAGAACATCACGGCCTGGCGTGAGCGTGGCGAACTGCGCCTGGAGAGCCAGGACTTCGCCGCGCTGGCAAGCCTCACTGGTGAGCTGCAACAGACGCTCAAGCTCGGTGGCATGGAGTTCAGCATCGCCACGGCTACCCGCCAACAAAGTGAAGACGCCCTGATCAAGGACGCCATAGCGGCATTCAAGGCGCGCGCGGCTATCGCTGCCCAGGCGATGGGCAAGCAGGACTACAAGATCGTCAACTTGGCAATCAGCAGCAGCGGCGTGCCGCAGCCCTATATGCGCGCGCCCATGATGAAAGCCGCGCGTATGGAAATGGCCACTCCCGAAGTGGAGGCTGGAACGACTGAGGTAACGGTAAGCGCCGACGGCACCATCGAACTGGCACCACAATAGTGAGCGCACCCGGCCGGTAGCGCACTGTTACGGTGCGCACTGCGCCAAACCGACACTTCGTAATGGCAAATCAGCTCCAAAAGTGACCAACTAAATGGTTAATTCGCACGAAATTTATATCCATGCGACATTCCAGTACGTTGGTACTGCATTTTCAGAACAGTCCGACCTGTTGGCATTGCATTCGGTATGGCCCCTGCATAAGTATCGGCAGGAAGGCCCACAAGGCCGTCCTCTTTTCGAAAAAAAGACAACAATGAGGCCACCATGCTCAAACACGCAGTCATTCCGTTCCTGGTTGGTGCAGGCTTGCTCGCTGTCACTCCGCTGAGCCAAGCTGCTTCGAACCTGGTGTTCTGCTCGGAAGGGAGCCCGGCTGGCTTCGACCCCGGCCAATACACTACCGGTACGGACTTCGACGCTTCCGCTGAAACCATGTTCAACCGTCTCGTGCAATTCCAGCGCGGCGGCACTCAGGTAGAGCCAGCGCTTGCTAAAAGCTGGGACATTTCGCCGGACAACCTGATCTACACCTTCCATCTGCGTGATGGGGTGAAGTTCCACACCACCGAATACTTCAAGCCAACCCGTGAGTTCAACGCGGACGACGTGCTGTTCACCTTCAACCGCATGCTCGACAAGGACATGCCGTTCCGTAAGGCGTACCCCACCGAGTTCCCATACTTCACTGACATGGAGATGGACAAGAACATCACCAAGGTGGAGAAGCTCGACGACAAAACCGTCAAGTTCACCCTCAAGGAAGTGGATGCTGCGTTCATTCAGAACATGGCAATGAGCTTTGCTTCGATCCAGTCCGCCGAATACGCTGACCAACTACTCAAGGAAGGCAAGCCGGAGGACATCAACCAGAAGCCCATCGGCACTGGCCCGTTCGTGTTCAGCCGCTACCAGAAAGACGCGCAGATCCGCTTCAAGGGCAACAAGGACTACTGGAAGCCTGAAGACGTGAAGGTGGACAACCTGATCTTCGCCATCACTACCGATGCTTCCGTGCGCATCCAGAAGCTCAAGAAGAACGAGTGCCAGATAACCGCCTACCCGCGCCCGGCTGACCTTAAGCCGCTCGGGGAAGACAAAAACCTGCATATGCCCAGCCAGGCAGGCTTCAACCTGGGCTATCTGTCGTACAACGTCACCAAGCCTTACCTGAAGGACCTGAAAGTTCGCCAGGCACTGGACATGGCGATCAACAAGCAGCAAATCATCGATGCGGTGTATCAGGGCGCTGGGCAATTGGCCGTCAACGCGATGCCGCCGACCCAGTGGTCCTATGACACCACCATCAAGGACGCTGGCTACAACCCGGAAAAAGCCAAAGAGCTGCTCAAGCAAGCCGGTGTAAAAGAAGGCACCGAAATCAAGTTGTGGGCCATGCCGGTTCAGCGCCCTTACAACCCCAACGCCAAGCAGATGGCGGAGATGATCCAGGGCGACTGGGCCAAGGTGGGTATCAAGGCCACTATCGTTACCTACGAATGGGGCGAGTACATCAAGCGCTCCAAGGCTGGCGAAACCGAGGCGATGCTCATCGGCTGGAGCGGTGACAACGGGGACCCGGACAACTGGCTGGGTACCCTGTTCAGCTGCGCCGCGCTGCAGGGCAACAACTTCGGCAAGTTCTGCAATGCCGACTACGACAACCTGATCAAGGCCGCCAAGAGCACGCCGGACCAGGCCAAGCGGACCGAGCTGTACAAGCAGGCGCAGCACATGCTCAAAGAGCAGGTACCGTTCACCCCTATCGCCCACTCCACGGTCTATCAGCCGATGAGCGCCAAGGTTACTGACTTCAAGATCAGCCCGTTTGGCCTCAACTCCTTCTATGGCGTAGGCATCAAGGACTGACCGTAACCCAAGCGAACCTCGCTCCAGCTCCGTGGCCAAGGATGGCCCGGGGCGGGCGACGGCTGCTTTGGTATTAGCGCAGCCCGCTGAAATCCCCCACCACCACCTTGGATTTTGCGAATTTACCGCCCTGGCGACCGAGCCTGCCTCGGGCGGTTGCCTGCCTGCCCTCTTCAAACGGGCCGGCACTCCTTTTTACCCAAAAAGGTGAAGTGGTCCGCCAGCGCTCGCCGTAACGCCCGCACAGCACCCGGCAAGCCTGGAGAACGGCCCTCCGCCCGCTGCACCGCAACAAACGCGCCCGGCGTTACCGGGCACCGTTGTTAAGCCTGTTGCCAACGAAGTTACCGGAGCCTCGGCCACCGGAGCAAAAGAAGAAAGTCAGGAGCTACCACCATGAGAAATACCCAACGTACCTTGCTGGCCATTGCCATCGGCAGCCTCAGCACACTTGCCGTCGCCGAGCCGGCCAGCCAGGAATTCGTACCGCTCACCGTGAAGAGCACCAGCGCCCAGGACGAAGCCACTGGTTTTATCGAAGGCCAGTCGCTGTCGGGCACTACCCGTAACTTCTTTGCCAAGGAGAAGTTCAAGAACACCAACGGCAGTAGGTTCACCGTCCCCAAGCATAATGGCGTGGTCGAAAAGACCAACGACCGCACGACCTGGACCCAAGGCACCATTCTCAACTACACCTCGGGCTTTACCCAGGGCACCGTCGGTTTCGCTGTTGAAGGCGCGGTTTACAATGAAATTGCGCTTGAACAAGGCAGAGGGCGCACTGTGGGTGGTGGTAACCGCACGCTGACTGACAGCGATGGGGACGCAGTAGGCCAGTGGAGCAAAATGGGCCTGGGCAACCTAAAAGTCCGCTATTCCAATACAGTGCTCACTGCCGGCCGGCAAAGCATGAACACGCCGATGGTGGCTAGCATCGGCAACCGTGCGCTGCCATCGAGCTTCGAAGGGATCAGCCTGCACAGCGCCGAGTTCGATAACCTGACCTTTGACGTCGGCACCTTCGACCGCGTATCCCCGCGTACCGAGCAAAGCCTCACTCGATTCTCCAGTGAATATGCTGGCGTTGCGGCCACAACCGATCACGTACACACAGCCGGGGCGGTGTACAAGCCTTTCAAGAGCGTTGAAGCAAGCCTTTATGCTACTCAAGCCGAGGATTTCTGGAACCAGTACTACTTCGGCTTGACCCACGAGCTAGGTGATGCCGATGTCTTCGCCCTGACCTCTGGCCTGAACTACTACCGGACCAAGGACGAAGGCTCCAGCAAACTGGGTAGCATCGACAACAACACCTACAGCTTGAGCTTCACCGGCACACACGGCGCTCACAGCCTGACCGTTGCCTGGCAGCAAGTGGACGGTAACGAATACTTCGACTACCTGCATGAAACCAACGGCATCTTCCTGGCCAACTCCCTGCTGTCGGACTTCAACGCCCCGAACGAGAAGTCCTTGCAGTTCGCTTATGGCTTGGACATGAACAAATACGGTGTGCCTGGCTTGAAGTTCAGCATCTACACCGCTCGCGGCTGGGATATCGACGGCACCCACTATCACAGCACTGGCTACGGTGACGCCCGTCTTGGCGCGGGCCGCCAGTTGAGCAACATGGACGGCGAGCACCACCGCGAATACGGCGTGGGTGCTTCTTACGCCGTGCAAAGTGGCCCGCTCAAGGCCACCACCGTGCGTGCCACCTACACCATTCACCGCGGTAGCAAGGACGACACCAACGGCACTTCCCAACCAGACGGCAGCCTCAACGAGCTGCGTGTGGTAACCACCATCCCATTCAACATCCTGTAAATACGGCCACCGCGCTGGCGGATTTATCCGAATCCGCCAGCGCGGCTACGCTGCACTGATAGCGAGAGGTTTCCATGAAAAGCCATTCCTTGCGCGTCGCCATAGGCGCGGCCCTGTTCGGCCTGAGCGCCCTGGCCACGGCCAAGCCGCTGGTAGTCTGTACCGAGGCCAGCCCCGAAGGCTTCGATATCGTTCAGTACACCGCGGCCACCACTGCCGATGCATCGTCGGAGACCGTGTTCAACCGCCTGGTGGATTTCACCCCCGGCACTACGAACATCCAGCCAGGGCTGGCAGAAAGCTGGGACATCTCCCCAGACGGCACCACCTACACTTTCCACCTGCGCAAGGGTGTGAAATTCCACACCACCGACTATTTCAAGCCTAGCCGCGACTTCAATGCCGACGACGTGGTGTGGACCTTCCAGCGCCAGCTGGACCCCAAGCACCCGTGGCACGACAAAGCGCAGATGGGCTTCCCCTACTTTGAAGCCATGGGTTTCAAGGACCTGCTCAAGAGCGTGAGCAAAACCGACGATTACACCGTAGTGTTCGAGCTCAACCACGCCGAAGCACCGTTCCTGCGCGACATGGCCATGGGCTTCACGTCGATCTACTCGGCCGAGTATGCAGATCAGCTACTCAAGGCAGGCACAACCGGCGACATGAACACCAAGCCCATCGGTACAGGGCCGTTCATCCTCTCGCGGTACAGCAAAGACGCGCAAATCCGGTATAAGGCAAACCCCGACTACTACAAGGGCAAGCCCGCGGCCGACCCACTGGTGTTCGCCATTGCCACGGACAGTAATGTCCGTATGCAGAAGCTGAAGGCCAATGAGTGCCAGGTAGCGCTGTATCCAAAACCAGACGACATCAAGGCACTCAAGGCCGACGCGAACCTTCAGGTCAACGAGCTCGAAGCTTTGGTGGTCAGCTATGTGGCGATGAACACCTCGCATAAATACCTGAGCGATGTGCGTGTTCGCCAGGCCATCGCAATGGCGCTGGATAAGAACAACCTGGTAAAAACCCTGTTCGGTGAAGGCAACGCAACCGTCGGTACCGGCCCTTACCCATCGACGTTACTCGGTTTCGACTCTAAAATCGCCGATCTTCCTCACGATCCGGAAAAAGCCCGTGAGTTGCTCAAGGCGGCCGGTGTACCTGAGGGGTATAGCTTTACCGTGTTCACTCGCAACGGCGGTGGCGTAACCAACCCCAACCCGCCCCTGGCCGCGCAGTTGCTGCAGGCCGACCTGGCCAAGGTAGGCTTGAAGGCGGACATCCGCATCATGGAATGGGGCGAAATGGTCAAGCGCGCCAAGTTGGGCGAACACGACCTGGTGTTCTACGGCTGGGCCGGCGATAACGGCGACCCGGACAATTTCCTTTCGCCAAACCTTAGCTGCGATGCAGCCAAGAGCGGGGAAAACGCTGCGCGCTGGTGCAACAAGGATTACGACGCGCTGCTTCTGCAGGCACGGACCGAATCGGATTCGGCCAAACGGGCTGAGCTGTACAAGCAGGCCCAGGCCATCTTCCAAAAGGAGCAACCCTGGATCAGCCTGGCCTATCCCAAGCTGTTCGTCGCAACACGCAAGAACGTCGAAGGCTTCCATATCAGCCCGATGACCAACAACAACTTCGCCACTACCGAGGTGAAGTAAATAACCGACCTGCCGCGGCCCTATCCGGGCCAGCGGCGGGCTCCGAGGCGGGAAAGGGTCACCCTTTTCCCGCCTCGGCCGTACTGGCCGATGAGGTATGACCCTAAAATGCTGAGCTTTATTGCCCGCCGAGTGGGATTGCTGATCCCAACCTTCTTCGGCATCACTTTACTGACGTTCGCGTTGATACGCCTCATCCCCGGGGACCCGGTGGAAGTGATGATGGGAGAACGGCGGGTCGACCCCCAAATGCACGCCGAGGCCATGGAGCGCCTGGGCCTGAACAAGCCACTGTATGTGCAATACGGCAATTACATCGCGCAATTGGCCCACGGTGACCTTGGGCAGTCATTGCGCACCCGCGAAAGCGTGTGGAGCGAGTTCACCTCGCTGTTCCCGGCAACCCTGGAGTTGTCTATCGCCGCGTTGATCTTCGCTGGCATCCTGGGCCTTCTCGCCGGCGTGATCGCCGCGCTCCGACGGGGCTCACTGTTCGACCACGGCGTAATGGGCATCTCCCTGGCCGGCTACTCCATGCCGATTTTCTGGTGGGGGCTGATCCTCATCATGTTCTTCTCGGTCAAGCTTGGCTGGACCCCAGTCTCCGGGCGCATCGACCTGCTCTATGACATTACCCCCAAGACCGGCTTCATGCTGATCGACACCCTCTTCAGCGAGGACGAAGGCGCCTGGGTCGATGCCCTCAAGCATCTGATTCTCCCGGCCATCGTGCTCGGCACCATCCCGTTGGCGGTTATCGCCCGGATGACCCGCTCCTCCATGCTCGAAGTGCTGCGCGAAGACTATATCCGCACGGCCCGGGCCAAGGGCCTGTCGCCGAACCGCGTAGTGTTCGTGCATGGCCTGCGCAACGCGTTGATCCCGGTGCTGACCGTGTTCGGCCTGCAGGTAGGCACCCTGCTCGCCGGCGCGGTACTGACCGAAACCATCTTTTCCTGGCCGGGCGTTGGTAAATGGCTGATCGAAGCCATCGGCGCCCGTGACTACCCCGTGGTGCAGAACGGCATTCTGTTGATTGCCTGCCTGATCATCCTGGTCAACTTCGTAGTGGATATCCTCTACGGCCTGGCCAACCCACGCATCCGTCACCAGCGCTGAGATCACTTGCGATGAATACTCAAGTTCAACCTGTGGCAGTCGATCACAGCCTGCTTTACCCGTCCCCATACAAGGAATTCTGGAAGGCCTTCGCCCGCAACAAAGGCGCCGTGGCCGGCCTGATGTTCATGACCCTGGTGGTGTTCTGCGCATTGTTCGCGCCGTGGGTTGCCCCGTTCGACCCCAGTGAGCAGTTCCGCGACGCCCTGCTCACGCCGCCATCCTGGGTAGAGGGTGGTCAGCTGCAATACCTGTTGGGCACCGACGAGCTGGGCCGCGACCTGCTCTCGCGACTGATCCACGGCGCGCGCCTGTCGCTGCTGATCGGTCTGTCGTCCGTGGTGATGTCGCTGATTCCTGGCATCCTCATGGGTCTGCTGGCCGGCTTTTTCCCGCGCATCCTCGGCCCTACGATCATGCGCCTGATGGACATCATGCTGGCGCTGCCGTCGCTGCTGCTGGCCGTGGCCATCGTGGCCATTCTCGGCGCCGGCCTGATCAACACCGTGATCGCCATTGCCGTGGTGTCCCTGCCCTCTTATGTGCGCCTGACTCGCGCCGCGGTCATGGGCGAGCTGAACCGTGACTACGTGACCGCTGCCAAGCTGGCCGGCGCCACCCTGCCCCGGCTGATGTTCATCACCGTGCTGCCCAACTGCCTCGCACCGCTGATCGTGCAGGCCACCCTGAGCTTCTCCTCTGCCATCCTCGACGCCGCCGCGCTGGGCTTCCTCGGTTTGGGTGTACAACCGCCCACCCCGGAGTGGGGCACCATGCTGGCGTCCGCGCGGGACTACATCGAGCGCGCCTGGTGGGTGGTGAGCCTGCCCGGCTTGACCATTCTGATCAGTGTGTTGGCGATCAACCTGATGGGCGACGGCCTGCGCGATGCGCTGGACCCGAAACTCAAGAACGCGATTTGAGGAAGCCCCCATGTCATTGCTTGAAATCAAAAACCTGAGCGTACGCTTTGGCGACGCCCACGCGGTGCCTGTGGTGGACGGCCTGGACCTGACCGTGGATCGCGGCGAAGTGCTGGCGATCGTGGGCGAATCCGGCTCCGGCAAATCGGTAACCATGATGGCCCTGATGGGCCTGGTGGATGCGCCCGGCATCATCAGTGCCGACACGTTGCGCTTCGACGGCCACGACATGCTCAAGATGAGCAAGCGCCAGCGCCGGCACGTGGTTGGCAAAGACCTGGCGATGATCTTCCAGGACCCGATGACCGCGCTCAACCCTAGCTACACCGTGGGCTTCCAGATCGAGGAAGTGCTGCGCGCGCACCTGGGCCTTAGCGGGCGCGCCGCCCGCGCCCGTGCCCTGGAACTGCTGCAAAAGGTGGAGATTCCCGCTGCCGCCAGCCGCCTCGACGCCTACCCGCACCAGCTGTCCGGGGGCATGAGCCAGCGCGTGGCGATCGCCATGGCCATCGCCGCCGAGCCCAAGCTGTTGATCGCCGACGAACCCACCACTGCCCTGGACGTGACCATCCAGGCGCAGATCATGGAACTGCTGCTGGCCCTGCAAAAGGACCAGGACATGGGCCTGATCCTGATCACCCACGACCTGGCCGTGGTCGCGGAAACCGCCCAGCGGGTTTGCGTGATGTACGCCGGTCAGGCGGTGGAAGTGGGCCATGTGCCGCAACTGTTCGACGTCCCTGCCCACCCGTACAGCGAAGCCCTGTTGGCGGCGATTCCGGAGCACAGCGAAGGCGCCGAACGGCTGTCCACCCTCCCGGGCATCGTCCCCGGCCGCTATGACCGCCCGCACGGCTGCCTGCTGTCACCACGCTGCCCTTATGTGCAGGAGAACTGCCGTCAGCAACGCCCAGCGCTGGACCCCAAGGCCCAGAGCCTGGCCCGTTGCTTCTATCCGCGTAACCAGGAGGTGGCGTAATGAGCGTCGTACTTACCGCCCGCGAGCTCACTCGCCACTATGAAGTCTCCCAGGGTGTGTTCAAGCCCCATGCCACCGTGCAAGCACTCAATGGGGTGTCCTTTGAACTCGAAGCCGGCAAAACCCTCGCTGTAGTAGGGGAGTCTGGCTGCGGCAAGTCCACCTTGGCGCGCCAGCTCACGCTGATCGAAGAGCCAAGTTCCGGCTCGCTGAAAATCGCCGGGCAAGAAGTGGCCGGCGCCAGCAAGGATCAGCGCAAGCAACTGCGCCGCGACGTGCAGATGGTGTTCCAGAGCCCCTACGCCTCGCTTAACCCAAGGCAGAAAATCGGCGACCAGCTCGCCGAGCCGCTGCTGATCAACACGCGGTTGAGCCGGATCGAGCGCCGCGAAAAAGTCCAGGCGATGATGCAGCAGGTGGGCTTGCGCCCGGAGCACTACCAGCGCTACCCGCACATGTTCTCGGGTGGTCAGCGCCAGCGTATCGCCCTGGCGCGGGCGATGATGCTGCAACCCAAGGTGCTGGTGGCGGATGAACCCACCTCCGCGCTCGACGTGTCTATCCAGGCGCAGGTACTGAACCTGTTCATGGACCTGCAGCAGCAGTACCAGACAGCCTACGTGTTCATCTCCCACAACCTGGCGGTCGTTCGCCACGTGGCCGATGACGTACTGGTAATGTACCTGGGCCGGCCAGCGGAGATGGGCCCTAAAGAGGACCTGTACCGCAACCCGCTGCACCCCTACACCCAGGCCCTGCTGTCCGCCACCCCGACCATCAAGCCCAACCCGGACAAGCCTCGCATCAAGATCGCCGGCGAGCTGCCTAACCCGCTCAATCCGCCATCAGGTTGTGCGTTCCACAAGCGTTGCCCGTATGCGACCGAGAAGTGCGCAGTAGACGTACCTGCGTTCCGCCCGGTGGGCACCCGCCAAGTGGCCTGCCACTACGCCGAACAATTCTTGTAGGAGCGTGCGCCAGCCCGCGAACCGGTAACGCCCTAGAGCCCGGGGCTGGAGGTTCGCAGGCGGGTGCGGCTCTCACAAGGGAAGCGAATCAGCGGTTTGCAAGCTCTACGAACAAAAACGCCGTAACCCTTGGGTTACGGCGTTTTCATTTCAAGCGACGGCTTAGTGCATGAAGATCGCGATCAGGATGATCAGCGGAATTGGCACACCGAGGAACCACAGCAGTAAGGAACGCATAGTGTTTCTCCTTGTTCGGCCTAGGCCGTTGGGTAAAGGGCGATCAGGTCTTATCGAACCGGTACGGTGGTGGTATGGGTCGCATGACGGTCGCCATAGCCGGTGCCATCGACATAGCGAACGTGATCGCGTTGACGGCCGCCGAACAGCGCAGCGAAGCTTGCGAAGAATGCCCCGGCCAGCAGTGCGATAAAGGTCCACAGCGATGCCCAGGCAGCAGCCTTGGCAGCCGCATCAGCAGCTTGCTTGGCGGCCACTTTCGCGTCTTCGGTGGTTTTACGAACCTGAGCGTAGACCTGGTCCACCCGCGCTTCGGCTTCAGCCTGGGTCAGGCGGGTACGTTGGGCAACCAGCTGGGCCAGGTAAGTACGGTCGTCAGCGTTCAGAGTGCCGTCGCCAGACAGCGCCTTGCTGAAGATACGACCTGCTACGCCGTTAGCAGCGTCGTCGCTGACCGGAGCTGGGCCATTGCTGCGGAACAAGGTATCGGTGAAGTAACCCATGGGGTCACCACCCTTGGCATTGGCGGCGGCGCCGCCCGCAGCGCTACCGACCATGGTGGCAGCACCCGAGGCAACACTTGCACCTGCCTGAGCACCGGTGCTCGCGACATTGCCAGCAGTACCCACGATCATCGCGGTGGTTACCAGCGTAGCGACCGCCCAAGCGAGGAAGCCATGCGCGGTATCGCGGAAATACACTTCATCACCATGAAGGTTCGCCCACTTCACCCGCAGGCGGCCGGCGATATAACCCCCCAGGCCGGAAGCAAGGATGGCGGTCAGCAGCAACCAGATGATGCTGGAAACACCAAGCGTTGTAGCGCTTGCGCCCTCGTTTGCCCACGGTGAGGTAGCCGCGAAGCCAAGCCCCGCTCCCAGAACCACAAGGATCAATGACAGCGCAGCCGCAGCGGCGGCGCCGGCAAAGATAGCCGCCCAGGACACACCTGAGCGATTTTGGCCGTCCGCGACGGCGGATGAGTAATCGGCAGTGATAGTCATTTAGCGAGGCCTTTTTTAGTTAGCAATAAGTCCATCCATTCGTAGCATTGCAGTGGACGTGCCAGGGCGACGTTTCGTTCGTTTTACTTAAAAACAATGACTTAATGATTCGCGCGCAACAAAAGACCGTGCAAAATGCCAGATCCCGCTACATAACGCAGGGTGTTCTGCAACAATAAGACGCCACTGTTTTAGTATTACTGGCAAAAATCAGTGGGCACTCTGGTGTTTTCTCTTATCATCGCGGCCGGCATATGTGCGCTTTAAGCACCCTGCAGCGTTACGCTTTATCTTCCCATTGCCGAGTGATATGGATGATCACGGTATTCAAGCATTACCCCTTGCCGGTCAAACTTCTTTTGACCGCGTCGTTCACGCTTACCCTGGGGCGAGCAATCACACTGCCCTTTTTAGTGATCTACCTCGCGGCTACCTTCGGCTTGAATATCGGCGCGATCGGCAGCCTGATCGGGGGTGCGCTCATTTGCGGCTCGGTGCTGAGCGTATACGGGGGTTATCTCAGCGATCACCTGAGCAGTTACCGGCTTGTCCTGGCCTATACCGGGTTGTTCATTTCAGGGTTTGCCGGCATGTGCGTCACCGAACACCTGGGAGTCTTTTTTGGGTTCCTGGTGACATTCAACTTCGCTTATTCGGCCATGGATGTAGTGGTCAAGGCGGCACTCGGACGGCTGTTAACCTCAGGTGAGCAAGGCCGGGCATTTTCCATTCGCTACACCTTGATCAATATCGCGTATGCCCTCGGCCCGTTTCTCGGGGCTTGGCTTTCAAAGGCGTACCTGAAATTGCCGTTCATGGTGTCGGCATCGCTCGGGCTCGCGTTATTAGTTGCCTATGCCCTGTATGGTGAACGCCGCCGTGAGGACAGCGCCAGGTTTCAGCCCCCGATAGGGTTCCTTGCCGTTGGGCGTGTGCTGCTCAACGACCGCCGCCTGGTGTTCTTCACGTTGGGCGGGCTGTTGAGCGCGGTGGTCTTCGGGCAGTTCACGGCTTATCTGTCCCAATACCTGGTGGTTACCAGTAGCGCCGAGGCCGCTTACCCGATCATCAGCACGCTGGTGGCGGTGAATGCCGTGGTCGTGGTAGCGCTGCAATACGTGATCGGCCGGCGAGTGGCGGCGGATAAACTCGAAGCCTGGTTGATGGCGGGGTTGGGGTTGTTCCTGGCGGGCGTTCTCGGCTTTGCCTTTTCCAGTACACCCTTGCATTGGGCACTGTCGATGGCCGTGTTCACCCTTGGCGAGATTATCGTATTCCCCGCCGAATACATGTTTATCGACCGCATCGCACCCGACCATCTACGTGGCATGTACTACGGCGCGCAAAACCTCTCGAGCCTAGGTGCTGCCCTGGGGCCGATCCTATGTGGATGGCTGCTGGCGGTGGCACCCGCGCCGTGGATATTCGTGATGCTCTGCGCGTTCATCGTGGTGGGCGGGATGTTGTATCGGGTAGGGGCGAAGCTGGCGGCGCCGAGCGCGGCTGGATAACCACGCTAAAAAGGTACAGCGTGCGCAGTGTACGCTTTGCCCAATTGCATCATGGAACTTGGATATGGCCTTGCGTTTAACCCTGATAGCTCACGGCGGCACGGCGGCCCAACGCCAGGCCCGCTTCCCGGCTGACGAGCCGGCGGAGCTCGATGCACCGGCTAGCGCCTATCGCCTCGGGCGCTTTCCCAGGCGAACGCGGTTTCTGCAAGGGCCGGAACAACGAGTACGCGACACGGCCGCACTGTTTTCAAGCCAATGCGAGGTTGAACCGGCGTTGCGCGATTGCGACTTCGGCCGCTGGGCAGGCGTCAGCATCGATGAGGTGGCTGCGGGCGAACCTGAAGCCCTGGCGCTATGGATGCAAGACTGGCAAGCCGCACCCCACGGTGGTGAGTCACTGCAGGCGGTGTACCAACGCACCTGCGCATGGCTGGGCGCGCTCAGCGGCACTGGCCAGGTCGTTGCGGTCACTCACCCTTACGTAATGCGCTGCGCACTCATGCATGTGCTGGGGTGCCCGCCGGCTGCCCTGCATGTCATCGACATCGAGCCATTGGCCGCCGTGACCCTGAGCTTCAACGGCCGATGGAGAATGCGTGCGGTCAGCTTGCTGCCAACGGCGGAACCTCGGCCCGCTTAGGGCGGGCGGTTTCGGAGGGGGTAGGGCTTAACGCGCCGGGCGCTCCACCAGCACTTCGCTGATCTGGGTCAGCGGGGTAGCATTGGTGAAATGAGGAACGTCGGCATTGAGCTCCGCGCCATGGGCCCCCATGGCCTGCTTGAAGCTTTCCAGGGTTTCGAAGTAGAGGCTGCAGATCGTAACGAAAGGCGCCGCACTTTGTGGGGCCCCGCCCCCCAGGCCTTTTTCCACGCTGTCGGCTATCAGGCTGGCGCCCAGGCGCAAGCGCACCAGCGCCATGTGCTTATCGAGGTAGTAGGGGTAGTCGAAGGTCACGCCTTCAGCGTTGGGGTACAGCACGCAGACTTTGATCATGTGGAGCCCTTATGAACAGATAAGGGCTCCAGCATAGGCCATGAAGCGCGAATACCACAGCAGCCGGCTCGCAGGCTTCACCTACTTCGCCGGCAGCTTGCCTGGCCCGCGGCTTAATGGTGCTCGCGAGTGGCGTGGAATTTCACATCTGGCCAGCGCTCTTCCATCACCGCCAGGTTCACCCGGGTGGGCGCCAGATAGGTCAGGTGACCACCGCCGTCGATGGCCAGGTTCTCCACCGCCTTGTTCTTGAATTCCTCGAGCTTCTTCTTATCGTCGCAGGCAATCCAGCGGGCGGACCACACTGTGATCGGCTCGTAGGCGCATTCCACCTTGTATTCCTCCTTCAGGCGGCTGGCGACCACGTCGAACTGCAGCACACCCACAGCGCCGAGAATGATGTCGTTGCTGCGCTCGGGGAAGAACACCTGGGTGGCGCCCTCCTCCGCCAACTGTTGCAAGCCCTGGCGGAGTTGCTTGGATTTGAGCGGGTCCTTCAGGCGGACCCGACGGAACAGCTCCGGCGCAAAGTGCGGAATGCCCGTGAAGCCCAGGTTTTCGCCTTCGCTGAAAGTGTCGCCAATCTGGATGGTGCCGTGGTTGTGCAAGCCGATGATGTCGCCCGCATAGGCTTCCACCAGTTGCTCACGCTCCGAGGAGAAGAAGGTCAGCGCATCGCCCACCCGCATGTCCTTGCCGAGGCGCACGTGGCGCAGCTTCATGCCTTGGTCGTACTTGCCGGAGCAAATGCGCATGAAGGCGATACGGTCGCGATGCTTGGGGTCCATGTTCGCCTGGATCTTGAACACGAAACCGGTGAACTTCTCTTCGGTCGGCTCTACGGTGCGTTCGTTAGCCACCCGCGGCAGCGGGCGCGGAGCCCAGTTCACCACGGCGTCGAGCACGTGGTCCACGCCGAAGTTGCCCAAGGCGGTGCCGAAGAACACGGGGGTCAACTGGCCGTTGATGAATTCGTCGGCATCGAAGGGGTGGCAAGCGCCCTGCACCAGCTCCAGTTGCTCGATGAAACGTTCATACTCATCACCCAGGTGAGCACGGGCTTCATCGGAGTCGAGCTTTTCGATGATCTTCACCTCGGTGCGCTCGTGGCCGTGGCCAGGGGTGTAGACGATGATGTAGTCGCCCTCGAGGTGGTAAACGCCCTTGAAGTCCCGGTAGCAACCGATTGGCCAGGTGATAGGCGCGGCCTTGATCTTGAGCACGGCCTCGATTTCGTCTAGCAGCTCGATAGGGTCGCGGATGTCCCGGTCCAGCTTGTTGATGAAGCTGACGATGGGCGTGTCGCGCAGGCGGCACACGTCCATCAAGGCGATGGTGCGCGGCTCCACGCCCTTGCCGCCGTCGAGCACCATCAGCGCCGAGTCCACCGCGGTCAGGGTGCGGTAGGTGTCTTCGGAGAAGTCTTCGTGGCCCGGGGTGTCGAGCAGGTTGATCATGTGATCGCGATAGGGGAACTGCATCACCGAGGTGGTGATGGAGATGCCCCGTTGCTTTTCCATTTCCATCCAGTCCGAGGTCGCGTGGCGGTCGGATTTACGCGATTTCACCGTACCGGCCACCGCGATCGCCTTGCCCATCAGCAGCAGCTTTTCGGTGATGGTGGTTTTACCGGCGTCGGGGTGAGAAATGATTGCGAAGGTACGGCGCTTCGCGACTTCGGCGGCCTGCTGGGTCATGGAAAATCGCCCGGGAGCTGAACAAAAAAAGGGCACGGATTATAGCTCAGAACGGCCCTTGGACTGAACCGTCGGGCATATTCCGGGTGGCCCTGAGCCGTTCGTTATGGGAACCTTTAAAACGATGGAGCCGTCCATTAACACGTAGCCGCTTCGCTTACGTAGTTGAAACATTTGGCTTTTTCGACCTGACGGGGTCGTGCTCATGGTTCTTCCGGCCCCATTGCAGGGCCGCGACGGGGCCGCTTTTCGCGCCATTGTCGGCCGCCCGCCACGTCCCGGGCCAAGGCTGCCATGGCGCAGACTGGAAAAAACAGGAGACGTCTGTGGCCACACGCTACGGAACGGGCCTGGTGGGGTGCGCCGCTGTGCTCGCCGTCCTGGCCCTGCTGCTTCACTGGATCGGTATCGACACCGTCCGGCACTACCAAGATGACCTGCTGTTCTACCTGCAAGCCCACTTGCTGTTGGTGCTGGCGTCCATGCTGGCCGCCCTGGTGATCGGCCTTCCTGCCGGCGTGCTCCTTAGCCGCCCCGCCATGGCGCGGCAGGCGGAGCGGCTGATGCAAGTGTTCAATATCGGCAACACCGTCCCGCCCCTGGCCGTACTCGCCATCGCCCTGGGTATCCTCGGCATCGGCAATGGCCCGGCCATCCTGGCGCTGTTCCTTGCCTCCTTGTTGCCGATTGTGCGCAACACTTACGAAGGCTTGAAAAACGTGCCCGCCTCGCTCAAGGAGGCCGCCACCGGCATCGGCATGACCCCACGCCAGGTACTGTGGCAGGTGGAACTGCCCAACGCCGTGCCGATCATCGTCGGTGGCATACGTGTAGCGTTGGCCTTGAATGTGGGCACCGCGCCGCTGTCGTTCTTGATCGGCGCCAATAGCCTGGGCAGCCTGATCTTCCCCGGCATCGCCCTGAACAACCCTTCGCAACTGCTGCTGGGAGCTGCCTGCACCGCATTGCTGGCATTGCTGCTCGACGGCTTGGTGCTGCTGGTCAGCCGCACCTGGCTGGAACGCGGCCTGGCCCCTGCCCGCTGACACAAGGACCCGCACATGACCAAATCAGGCTGGCTGCTGGCGGCAGCCCTACTGTTCTCGGGCGTTGCCCAAGCAACGGACGCCACCCCCGTGCTGCGCATCGGCGCGCGGGTTTTCACCGAGCAAACCCTTCTGGCCACGCTTACCTCCAAGTACCTTGAAAGCAAAGGGTTGCGCACGCAGATCACTGGCGGTTTAGGCAGCAACATTGCCCGCAGCGCGCAGGAGAGCGGGCAGCTTGACCTGCTGTGGGAGTACACCGGTGTATCGCTGGTGTCTTACAACCACATCGACGAAAAGCTCGACAGCGCGGCTACCTATGCCCGGGTCAAGGCCCTGGACGCGCGCAAGGGGCTGGTGTGGCTGGCCCCTTCCAAGTTCAACAACACCTATGCCCTCGCCCTCCCCGACAAGATTGCCCAGCGTTACCCGCAGATCAACAGCATCAGCCAGTTAAATGCCCAGGTGCAGCGCAACGCGGATGAAAGCCATGTGCTTGCGCTGGACACCGAGTTCGCCAACCGCCCGGATGGCCTCGTTGGGCTGACGCAGGCGTACGGCCTGACCTTCGGCCGCCGCGACATCCGCCAGATGGACGCAGGCCTGGTGTACACCGCCCTGCGCAATGGCCAGGTGTTCGCCGGCCTGGTGTACACCACGGACGGTCGCCTGGATGCGTTCAAGCTCAAGGTGCTGGAAGACGACCGTCATTATTTCCCCGATTACACCGCCGCGCCGGTGGTGCGCCAGGCCGTGCTGGATCACTCCCCGCAATTGGCCAGCCTGCTCAAGCCACTGGCCGAGTTGCTCGACAACTCCACCATGCGCCGGCTCAACGCCCAAGTGGACGTCGAACACCAGAACCCCGGCGCAGTGGCCGAGGCCTTTCTGGCCGAGCACCCTGAGCTGAAGGAGGCGCAATGAACCTGCTGGCGACCTTTTACCTTATCGATTGGCAGCAAGTGCTCGAGCTGACCGGCCAGCACGTGATGTTGGTAGGCATTGCGGTAAGCCTGGCGATCCTCGTCGGTGTGCCGGCAGGGATCCTGATGACGCGTTTCCCGGCGCTGGCCGGCCCGCTCCAGGCGACCGCCACGGTATTGCTAACGATCCCCTCCATCGCCCTGTTCGGCTTGCTGTTGCCCTTCTATTCCAAGTTCGGCCAAGGCCTAGGGCCCTTGCCGGCTATTACCGCCGTCTTTCTTTATTCCCTGCTGCCGATCTTGCGCAACACCTACCTGGCGCTGACCAGCGTCGAGCCAGGCATCCGGGAAGCCGCCAAGGGCATTGGCATGACTTTCGGCCAGCGTCTGCGCATGGTCGAACTGCCCATCGCGGTGCCGGTCATCCTGGCTGGGGTTCGCACTGCCGTGGTGATGAACATCGGCGTCATGACCATCGCCGCCACTATCGGGGCCGGCGGCCTCGGTGTACTTATCCTGACGTCCATCAGCCGCAGCGACATGCCCATGTTGATCGTCGGCGCGGTACTGGTGAGCCTGCTCGCCATCATCGCCGACCTCCTGCTGCAATGGCTGCAACGCTCGCTGACTCCCAAGGGGCTGCTCAAATGATCGAACTTCAGAACCTGACCAAGACCTTCAACAGCAAAGGCAAGCAAGTACGTGCCGTGGACGCGGTAAGCCTTACCGTCAATGAAGGCGAGATCTGCGTGTTCTTGGGGCCTTCGGGCTGCGGCAAGAGCACCACCTTGAAGATGATCAACCGGTTGATCGAGCCCACCTCAGGCAAGGTATTGATCAACGGCGAAGACACTACCGCGCTGGATGAGGTGACCCTGCGCCGCACGATCGGCTATGTCATCCAGCAGATCGGCTTGTTTCCCAACATGACCATCGAAGAAAACATCACCGTGGTGCCGCGCCTGCTGGGCTGGGACAAAAACCGCTGCCGGGAACGGGCCCGCGAGCTGATGAACATGATCAAGCTCGAGCCCAAGCAGTACCTGAGCCGTTACCCCCGAGAACTTTCCGGCGGCCAACAACAGCGGATCGGCGTGATACGGGCGCTGGCCGCGGACGCGCCCTTGCTGTTGATGGACGAACCCTTCGGCGCCGTGGACCCGATCAACCGCGAGATGATCCAGAACGAGTTCTTCGAGATGCAGCGGGCGCTCAACAAGACGGTGATCATGGTCAGCCATGACATCGACGAGGCGCTCAAGCTGGGCGACAAGATTGCGATTTTCCGAGCCGGCAAGCTGTTGCAACTCGACCACCCAGATACCCTGCTGGCGCATCCGGTGGATGATTTCGTCAGCAACTTCGTCGGCCAGGACAGCACCCTCAAACGCCTGTTGTTGGTGAAAGCCGAAGACGCCGCCGACAACGCGCCCTCGGTAAGCCCGGCCACGCTGGTGAGCGAAGCGCTAGAGCTGATGGACGAGCACGACCGGCGCTACGTGGTAGTCACCGATGCCGATAACCGCGGCCTTGGCTATGTGCGTCGGCGCGACCTGCACCGTCAACAGGGCCATTGCGCGGCCTATCTACGGCCGTTCAACGGCACGGCTGCCTACGATGAACACCTACGCATCCTGCTGTCGCGCATGTATGAACTGAACCGGTCATGGCTGCCGGTACTGAGCGCGGAAAACGTATTCCTTGGGGAGGTGACTCAGGAATCCATCGCCGCCTACCTTAGCTCTGGACGCTCGCGGGGGATGAAAACCAGCATCGTGTCGCCGGCGGAGCATGCTTGAGTTCGCAGGCTCCGCCCGCGCCCATCGCGGAACACCCGGAACATCGGGCTGAACGGTCAGTCGTTATTCAAGGAGACCGTTCCCCCCTGTGTTTAATTTATTTAAATGCGACGTTTAATTTATTTAAACGCGACATTTTTTGTTGATCTTGGCTTTGCCACGTCCTACAGTGCGCGCCGAACGTCCATGCTGGAAACGATCCATCCGGCTCAAGTACTGACGACGAGACAGCAAGGTCACTCCCCCACGGCGTGGCCTTTTTGCTTTCGGCGACGTGCCTTGGGAAGTAGGCGAACCAAAGTGGGGATACGGAGGGCGTTCAGTTCAGCCACTTTCATTCACGCTTGCCCGAGGAGTGCTTTGTATGACGATCAAGGTCGAAGATTACTACCCTCGCGAAACCTTCCAGAAAATGAAGGCTTTCGCCGACACCCAGGAAACCCCGTTCGTGGTGATCGATACCCAGATCATCAGCCAGGCGTACGACGACCTGCGCGCGGGTTTCGAATTTGCCAAGGTGTACTACGCGGTGAAGGCCAACCCGGCTGTCGAGATCATCGACCTGTTGCGCGACAAAGGCTCGAGCTTCGACATCGCGTCGATCTATGAGCTGGATAAAGTGATGGGGCGCGGCGTGGGCCCGGAGCGCATCAGCTACGGCAACACCATCAAGAAATCCAAGGACATCCGCTACTTCTATGAAAAAGGCGTGCGCCTGTACGCCACCGATTCGGAGGCCGACCTGCGCAACATTGCCAAGGCGGCGCCGGGCTCCAAGGTGTATGTGCGCATTCTCACCGAAGGCTCCACCACGGCAGACTGGCCGCTGTCGCGCAAGTTCGGCTGCCAGACCGACATGGCCATGGACCTGCTGATCCTCGCCCGCGATCTGGGCCTGGTGCCTTATGGCGTGTCCTTCCACGTAGGCTCGCAGCAGCGCGATATCAGTGTGTGGGACGCCGCCATCGCCAAAGTGAAGGTGATCTTCGAGCGCCTGAAAACCGAAGACGGCATCGAGCTGAAGCTGATCAACATGGGCGGCGGCTTCCCGGCCAACTACATCACCCGCACCAACAGCCTAGAAACCTATGCCGAGGAAATCATCCGTTTCCTCAAGGAAGACTTCGGCGACGACCTGCCGGAAATCATCCTCGAACCCGGCCGTTCGCTGATTGCCAACGCAGGCATCCTCGTCAGCGAAGTGGTGCTGGTGGCGCGCAAGTCCCGCACCGCGGTCGAGCGCTGGGTCTATACGGACGTGGGCAAGTTCTCCGGGCTGATCGAAACCACCGACGAATCGATCAAGTTTCCGATCTGGGTCGAGAAGCACGGCGAAGTCGAGGAAGTGGTGATTGCCGGCCCAACCTGTGACAGCGCCGACATCATGTACGAACACTACAAATACGGCTTGCCGCTGAACCTGGCTAGCGGCGATCGTTTGTATTGGCTGTCGACCGGCGCATACACCACCAGTTACAGCGCTGTGGAATTCAATGGGTTCCCACCGTTGAAGTCTTACTACCTGTAAATCCCGGCACATTCACGGTCGGGTAGCCCCGGCCGCGAATGTGGTAGGCGCCATTGCCTACTATCACGCCTCCGGCTCAGCGACCGCGCCTTCGATGATCTGCATCGCGAACTCTGCGACGGGGCCATGCTCCAGGTTCAGGTAATGCCCCTTGCGGCCGGTCGTCCAAGCCGAATGGTCGTAGCCGACCCGCAGTGGCCGACCATCGACCGTCTCGATATGCACCTGTTCACCCCGCTGCTCCAACCGGAAAAATGGGCCGATCGCCGGGGTCAGTGGATACAACCCAAGGTAGCCATTGCGGCTTATTTCTACCCGCACGTTATTTTCCGGGCCGCGGCTGCGCCACAGGCGGATCTCGAACAGCGTGCCGGTGTCGGCAAACTCCACCGCGCCGAACCAGAAACGCTGGGCTGGGCGATCGGTGCGGCCGTTGCTGGTCAGCCAACTGCCACCATGCCAAAGGGTGGTTCCATGGCTGCTGGTGCCTTGGATCTCCCAAGTGCCCACGGGCCCAGGCGCATCGGTATTGAGCACCTCAAGGGTGGCGACGAAGGACAGTGCCTGTGTGTAGGGTTGCGTCATGGTGTGGCTCCTTTTGGTTGGAGCCGGGATGCTTGCTGCTAGGCGGTTTGACCGGAACCGGCAAAGGTTTCCTCGCTGCGCCAGACAGCCGCCAGCGCACGTACCTCAGGCTGCCGCGCCTGGGCCAGGGCCGCGGCCGCGACTGCACGGAAACGGCCATGCCCACCCTTGCGCGCTTTCTCCAGCCAAACCAGGCCTTCCTCAAGCTGGCCGGCGCTGATCAACACACCGGCATGGCTGAACTGGCCGCGAAAGTCCCCGGCTTCGGCCGACCGTCGATACCAACGATGGGCAGCCGGTTCATCCTTGGGCACTACCTGCCCCTCTTCCAGGTAGCGCCCGTAGAGGTTCATGGATTTGGCATGGCCCATGTGCGCCGCGCGCTGGTAGCAGCCCACGGCAGCCACGTCATCGCGTGCCACGCCCCGGCCGGTGGCCAGCAGGTTTGCCAGGTTATACAAGCCCCAGTCCAGCCCGCGCTCGCCACACGCACGATAATGCTGGGCGGCCAGAGCAGGATTGGCTTCGCAGCCCCAACCGTGCTCGTGGCAACGGCCAAGCATGTTCATCGCCATCAGGTGCCCCGCCTGCGCTGCGATGGCAAACCAGCGCAAGGCCAGCGGCGGGTCGCGCTCGATGCCGCGGCCGTCGAGCAGGATTTGCCCCAGCAGCGCCTGAGCGTCTATCGCCCCGGCGGCCGCCGCGGCAAGGATGGCTTGCGCGGCGCGCGCCGGCGACTCGGCCAAGCGGTCCTGCAACGAGGCGCTGTCCAGGGCGTCTTCGCGACGAAGCGTCCAGCCGCTCATACGTCCACCCAGCGGCGCAGCAAGTTGTGGTAGGTCCCGGTCAGCCGCAGCAACGACGGATGCTCGGGCACGTCTGCGGTCAACGCCTGGATCGCGCCGTCCATCTCGAACAGCAATGCTCGCTGGGCGTCTTCACGCACCAGGCTTTGGGTCCAGAAGAACGCCGCGTAACGCGCGCCGCGTATCACTGGCCGCACTTTGTGCAGGCTGGTGCCGGGGTACAGCAGCAGGTCACCGGCGGCGAGCTTGATCGCCTGGGTGCCGAAGGTGTCTTGGATCTCCAGCTCACCACCGTCGTAGTCCGCCGGGTCACTGAGAAATAGCGTGGAGGATAGGTCCGTGCGCAGCCGCTCGCCGCCACCACGCGGTTGACGCACGGCGTTGTCGATGTGGAAATCGAAACTGCCGCCATCCCGATAGCAATTGATCAACGGCGGGAAGATCTTGTGCGGCAGCGCTGCGGACAGGAACAGCGGGCTCGCCCAGAGGCGTTCGAGCAGAGCACTGCCGATTTCCCTCGCCAGCGGGTGGCTCTCGGGCAACTGCAGGTTGTGCTTGGCCTTGGCCGATTGATAACCGGCGGTGAGCTTGCCGTCGGCCCAGTCGGCCGCCGCCAGCGCCTCACGGATGCGAGCCACTTCTTGCGCAGTGAACAGCGCGGGAATCTGGATGATCATGCGGGGGGCCTCGAGCGAACAGGGCGCAATGATATTGATTCCCACTTAACTTCGGCAAGCGGTGCTTCGTTTTGGCAAAACGACCGCCTCGGGGCCCAAATGTAAAGAATGTAAAGCAGGCGCAAATAGCATTATTTCTCAATTGATACCAATAAGCGTTTGCCCTATTCTGCGCCGCCTCACACCTGGGGAGGTTTCCGATGTCACGCCAATACAAACAATTCCACGGCTCGCCGCGGCTGCTCGCGTCCGCTGTAGGGGTAGCCATCAGCACCGTGTCCGCCGCTCAGATGGCCCAGGCCGCCGAGGCGGACAACAAGGCCATCACACTAGGCGCGACCTCGGTCACCGAACAGGCCCCGGCCGATTCCTACCAGACCGAACAATCCGCCTCGCAGAAGTACACCGCCCCTCTGCGCGACACGCCCCGTGCTGTAACGGTGGTGCCACAACAAGTCATCAAAGACACCGCTGCCCTTAACCTGCAGGACGCCTTGCGTACCGTGCCAGGCATCACCTTCGGCGCTGGCGAAGGCGGCAACCCACAGGGCGACCGGCCGATCATTCGCGGCTTCGATGCCCAGGGCGATACGTATATAGACGGTGTGCGCGACGCTGGCGCCCAGAGCCGTGAAATCTTCGACATCGAATCGATTGAGATCAGCAAGGGCCCGAACTCGGCGTTCGGCGGCCGCGGCAGCGCCGGTGGTAGCCTTAACCTGGTAAGCAAGTTGCCCAAGGACTACGACTTCCTCGATGGCGGTTTCGTCTATGGCTCCGACCAGACCCGCCGCTACACCCTCGACGTGAACCGCAAATTCCTCGATACCGCAGCCTTCCGCCTCAACTTGATGAGCCACGAGCAAAACGTCGCCGGCCGTGACGCGATCGACTATGACCGTTGGGGCGTCGCACCTTCGGTAACGTTCGGCCTGGGTACCGATACCCGGCTGAACCTGAGCTATTACCACCTGGAAAGCGACGACCTGCCAGATTCCGGCATCCCCTATGGGTATTCGTCCAGAACCGCCACCGCGCACGTGCACGACAAGCCGAACGACGGCGGTGACAGCGATAACTTCTACGGCCTCAAAGACCGAGATTTCCGCAAGACACGCGCGGATATCAGCACCATCGCCTTCGAACATGACTTCAACGACGGTATGACGTTGAAGAACACCCTGCGCCACGGCAACACCGGGCAGGACTACATCCTCACCCAGCCGGACGACAGCAAGCGCAACGTGAGCCAATACGGCACCGTATGGCGCCGCGCCAACTCGCGGGTGTCGGTGACCGAAACCACCACCAACCAGACCGACCTGTTTGGCGAGTTCCATGCCTTGGGCTTCAAGAACAGCTACTCCACCGGCCTGGAACTGACCCGTGAGAAAACTCGGGTGAGTGGCTACACCTACAGCACCAGTGCGCTAACCAACTGCTCGCCCACCGGCAACGGCAATAGCGTATCGGGCAACTGCACCTCGCTGAGCAACCCGAACCCGGACGACAACTACGGCGGCACCATCACCCGTAACCGGGCAACCACCGAAACCGCAGCCGACACCCGCTCGCTCTACGCCTTCGACACCATCGAGCTGGACCCGCAATGGCTGCTCAACCTGGGCGCTCGCTACGACAGCTTCGATACCACCTCCCATTCGGCGACCACCCAAGCCACCAATGAGAGCAACTTCTGGAACTGGCAGGCGGGCATCACCTACAAGCCGGCAGAAAACGGCAGCATCTACGCCTCCTTCGCCACCTCGGCCACCCCGCCAGGCGGGCTGATCGGCGACGGTTCCGAAGGCAACCCGCTGGTCACAGGCGTGGTGTCCAGCGACCTTGAGCCGGAAACCACGAAGAACTACGAGATCGGCACCAAGTGGGACCTGTTCAACGAACGCGTATCCCTTACTGCTGCAATCTTCCGCACTGAAAAAGACAACACGCGCATCCTGGTGGATGCCAATACCTACCAGAACGCTGGTAAGTCCCGCGTAGACGGCGTCGAGTTGTCGGCCAGCGGCAAGATCACCGACAAGTGGCAGGTCTTCGCGGGCTATAGCTACCTGGACAGCGAACTGGTCAACGCTGGCCTCACGGGCCGTAACGGCGCGGTCACCGCGGGCGCTGCGCAATATTCGGGTAACGAGATGCCTAACACCCCGAAAAACAGCGCCAGCCTCTGGACGACCTATCAGTTGATGCCGAAGGTAACCATCGGCGGCGGCGCGTTCTATGTGGATCAAGTGTTCGGGGACGCAGGCAACACCGTCTACGTGCCGTCGTACACTCGTTATGACGCAATGGCGGCCTACAAGCTGAACAAGCATCTGGACTTCCAGCTCAACGTGCAGAACCTCACCGACAAAACCTATTACGACAAGGCCTATGCTTCGCACTTCGCGAGCCAGGCTGCGGGGCGCACAGTGCTGTTGAGCACCAACTTCCACTTCTAACCCCCAAGCCCGGCGTACCCCGCTCACTTCGGTCAGCGGGGTTTTTGCTGTTCAGCTTCTTGAGAATCGCCAGCAGGCAGGCCACGTGTTCAAGAAAACGATTTTCCAGCTTCATTGGTTGTTCGGGATTTCCGCGGGCCTGGTGCTATCGCTGATGGGCATCACGGGGGCGCTGTATTCGTTTCAGGAAGAGATCCTCCTGGCGCTCAACCCTTCCACACTAAAAGTGCAAGTGCGCGAGGCCGGCGTACTGCCGCCCTCCCAACTGATCGAGCGGCTGGAGGCGCAATACCCGGGCAAGGTCAACGGGCTGTGGATCGATACCACCAGCGGCCAGGCCTCGCAGGTATTTTACGCGCCGGCGCCCGGCGAGCGGCGCGGCCCGCAACGCTACTTCGACCCCTTTACCGGCAACCTGCAGGGGCGGGTATCGGGGCAGGCGTTCTTCGGTTTCGTGTTGCAGCTTCACCGCTTCCTGGCTGTGGGCGAAATCGGCAAGCAGATCACCGCCGCCTGTACCCTGGTGCTGCTGTTTTTCTGTGCGTCTGGCTTGTACCTGCGCTGGCCAAGAAAGGCGCTGGCCTGGCGGGCCTGGTTGACCCTCAACTGGGCCAAGCGTGGGCGGGCCTTCCACTGGGACTTGCACGCCGTGGCGGGTACCTGGTGCCTGCTGTTTTACCTGGTGGCCGCCTGCACGGGGCTGATTTGGTCTTATGACTGGTTCCGCGACGGCGCCTCGCGCCTGCTCACGGGCACGTCGATGCAACACCAGGGCGCAGAGCGGCGCGGCCGCGTTGCCTCCGGGGCTGCGCCGCAGGCAAACGTAGACGCTATCTGGCAGTCCATCCGCCAGGCCGCGGGGCCGGACCTGAGCAGCTTCAACCTGCGCCTGCCGGCGGCGCCCGGCCAACCCGCGAATGCCTTTTACCTGTTAACCAGCTCGCCGCACGATCGTGCTTTCAATCCGATGGAGCTCGACCCGCTTACCGGCGCTGTGCTCAAGCATGAACGGTATGCCGCTCAGGGGCTCGGCGAGCAGCTGTTCACGAGCAATTATGCAGTGCACACCGGTAGCTTTTTTGGGCTGCCCGGCCGCTTGCTGATGACTGCCGCCAGCCTGTGCATGCCGCTGTTTTTCGTGACCGGCTGGTTGTTGTACCTGGACCGCCGGCGCAAGGCGCGCCATGTACGCCTCAGCAGCCAAGGCCTGGACGGTCAGCGCGAAGGCTGGCTGGTAGCCTTCGCCAGCCAGAGCGGCCTGGCCGAACAACTGGCTTGGCAGGCCGCTGCCCAACTTCAGGCGAGCGGCCAGGGTGCCCGCGTGATCAGCCTAGGCGCGGTGAGCGAGAGCGATCTCAAGGCCGCGCGGCAGGCACTGTTCGTGGTTAGTACCTTCGGCGACGGCCAGGCGCCCGACGCCGCCCGCCTGTTCGAGAAGCAACTGGCGGCGCGGCAATGGCCCCTGCCCCAGTTGCAGTACGGCCTGCTTGCGCTGGGCGACCGCAGCTACGACGATTTCTGCGGCTTCGGCCGACGGCTGGGCAGTTGGCTCGATAGCCAGGGGGCCCAGGCGCTGTTCCCGCCGGTGGAAGTAGACAACGCCGATACGGCCAGCCTGCAACGCTGGCAGCATGCCTTGAGCCGCCATTGCGCAGTGGGTGATAAGCATGCTGGGCCGCCTATGATCGAGCCATGGCCGTTGGTCGAGCGCAGCCTGCTCAACCCGGGTAGCGCAGGCGCGCCGTTGTTCCTGCTGGAGCTCGCGCCTCCCGCGGGTGCGCACTGGGAGGCTGGGGACTTGCTGGAAGTGATCCCCCCTGGTCAACCGTTGGCGACACAACCGCGGGCCTACTCCATCGCTTCGCTGCCAAGCGAGGGCACCTTACGCCTGCTGGTGCGCCAGCATCGCCTGGCAAACGGCGCGCTGGGGCTGTGCTCCGGCTGGCTGACCACGCAGGTCACCCCAGGCAGCGGCATCGACGTCCGGTTGCGGCGCAACAGTAACTTCCACCTACCTGACGATGACCGGCCGCTGATTCTAATCGGCAATGGCAGTGGCCTGGCCGGCTTGCTCAGCCTGCTCAAGGCGCGCATTGACGCCGGGCAGCGGCGCAACTGGTTGATTTTCGGCGAGCGTAACCAAGCGACGGACTTCTACTTCGAAACCGAGCTGTCCGCCTGGGCCGCACAGGGCGATCTAGCGCGGCTGGACCCGGTGTTTTCCCGCGATCAGGCGCAAAAACGCTACGTGCAACATGTGCTGCGCGAGGCGGCAACTGGCCTGCGGCACTGGCTGGCCGACGGCGCCGCGATCTATCTGTGCGGCAGCCTGGAAGGCATGGCACAAGAGGTTGATCACACCCTGCGCGAACTGCTCGGGGATGCGGCGGTGGAAGGCTTGATGGAAAGTGGCCGCTACCGCCGGGATGTTTATTAGCGCCCAGTTTGCGGGTTGGCGCCTGCTCTCACAGAGGTCGGCTGGCGTCACACTGGCGGCAAAGTGCGCTCGAACACCGCGACGCCATCAAGGTCGCGCAGGGTGACGGTCAACTCGCCGCTCTGCGCTGCGATGTTCACCTCACCGAAGAACTGATAGCCGGCGAACGGTGAGGTGTTCTGCGCAGGCGGCGCTTTCTGGAATACCACCTCCGGCCCAAAGGTAAGGTCCAGCGGGTTTGGGCCGAAGCTGCCAGCATTCAGCGGCCCGGCCACGAATTCCCAGAAGGGCTCGAAATCCTGGAATGCCGCACGGTCGGGGTGGTAATGGTGGGCCGCGCAATAATGCACATCGGCAGTGAGCCACACCGTGTTGCGTACCTGCTGGCGGCGCAAGTGGCCCAGCAGCTCGGCAATCTCCAGCTCGCGCCCCTTGGCCGGGCCATTGTCGCCGTTGGCGATGGCCTCCCAGCGGCCGACGCCAGGGCTTACTTCGCCGTCCGGCACGCCCAGGCCAATCGGCATGTCTGCGGCAATCACCTTCCACTGCGCCTTGGAAGCCGCCAGCTCGGCCTTGAGCCAGTCCAGCTGCGCGCGGCCCAAGAAGGCGCTATCAGCGTTCATCACCTCGCCCAGGTTGGCATCGTTGCCGCCGCGATAGCTGCGCATGTCCAGCACGAACACATCCAGGGCCGGGCCATAACCGATGCGCCGGTATACACGCCTGCCGCTGTCGGCCTGCTGCGGACGCATGGGTGCGTACTCCAACCAGGCCTGGCGCGCCGGAGCCACCAGTTGCTGGATGTCCTGGGTGTGATAGCGGTTGTCCAGTTGCTTGCTGGGTGACCAGTTGTTCACTACTTCGTGGTCGTCCCATTGCCAGATCTGCGGCACCTCGGCGTTGAACCGCCGAACGTTCTCATCCATCAGGTTGTAGCGATAGTTGCCGCGATAGTCAGCCAGCGTCTCGGCCACCTTACTCTTCGACTCGCTGGTGACGTTGCGCCATAGCCGCCCATCCTCGGTGGTGAGCTGCGCCGGAACCGGGGAGTCCGCATAGATAGTGTCGCCGCTGTGGATAAAAAAATCTGGCAGGCGCAGGCGCATCGCCTCATAAATGCGCATCCCGCCGATATCAGGGTTTATACCGAAGCCCTGCCCCACGGTATCGCCACTCCAGACGAAGCGAATATCGCGGGCCTGGGCCGGCACGCTGCGCAAGTGGCCGAACCACGGTTCGCTGGCCACGCCCGTGTTGGCATCCTCGAACCACACGCGGTAGAAAATGGCCTGGCCGGCAGGCAAGCCGGTGAGCTCTACCCGCCCGGTAAAGTCACTGCTGGCGTCCACCAGGCCTGACATCACCCGCCGCGGCTGGCTGAACACGCTACGGGTGTCCCACTCCACCATCATCTTGGCCGGGCGATCGCAGCGGCTCCAGATCATCGCCCGGTCGCCGAGCGGGTCGCCGGATTGCACGCCATCGGTGAGTTGCGGGCGGTCCTTGACCGAGGCCAGCACCGCCGGTGCCAGGCCGGGCAGCAACAGGCCTGCGCCTACCCCCTGCAACAAGCGGCGGCGGGCAATGGGAAATGGGCTCATGGCAGGCTCCTTCGGGCTATGAAGGAGCCTAATTAACGGTAAAAAGATGACAGCAGCGTGTACCCCTCCGCTGCTGCGCTGCCTCAGGCGGCTTCGGCCACCGCCAGCCCGGCCCCCTCGGTTTTCTTCAGCACCGCATAAGCCAGGGCTGTTAGCAGGCTGCCTGCAAGGATGGCTATCAGGTACAACAGCGCGTGGTTCATGGCGTTAGGGATCAACAGCACGAACAGCCCGCCATGCGGCGCTACCAGCTTGCAGCCAAAGTACATCGACAGCGCGCCGGTGAGCGCGCCGCCGAGCATGCACGCGGGGATCACCCGCAGTGGGTCTTTGGCAGCGAACGGAATGGCCCCTTCGGAAATGAAACACAGGCCCAGGATGATCGCGGCCTTGCCGGCTTCGCGCTCGCTTTGCGCGAACTTGTGGCGGGCCAGCAGGCTGGCAATACCCAGGCCGATCGGCGGGACCATCCCCGCCGCCATGGTCGCGGCCATCGGCGCGGTGGTCTGGCTGGCCAGCAAGCCCACAGAGAACGCATAGGCCGCTTTGTTGATCGGCCCGCCGAGGTCCACGCACATCATGCCACCCAGTACGATGCCCAGCAGCACAGCGTTGGTAGTGCCCATGCTGTTGAGGAACTCGGTCAGCGAGTGGAGCATGCGGGCCACAGGCCCGCCCACCACATACACCATCACCAGCCCGGTGAGCAGGCTGGCGAGCAGCGGAATGATCAAAATGGGCTTGAGCGACTCCAGGCTGGCCGGCAGCTTGGCCGCACGGTTGATACCCTTGGCGCTGTAGCCTGCGATGAACCCCGCGAGTATCCCGCCGATAAAGCCCGCGCCCAAGGTGCTGGCCAGCAACCCACCGATCATTCCGGGCGCCAGGCCAGGGCGGTCGGCGATGGACCAGGCGATGTACCCGGCCAGCAGCGGCACCATCAGGGTGAAGGCCGCGTCGCCTATCTGCTTGAGCGCGGCGGGGAAGGTACCGGGCTCCTTGAACGCCTCGATGCCGAACACGAAGGACAGCGCGATCAGCAAGCCACCGGCAACTACCATCGGCAACATGAACGAGACGCCGGTAAGCAGGTGCTTGTACACCCCACGCTTTTCCTGGCGTGCCGGGGCGGCACCAGTGGCGCTACCGGCACTCTCAACCTGTGCCTCGGCCAGCGCCTTATGGAGGATGCCCTTGGCCTGCTTGAGCGCCACCCCAGTGCCGCAGCGGAAAATCCGCTTGCCGGCGAAGCGTTCGGCCGCTACTTCGATATCGCAGGCCAGCAACACCACGTCGGCCGCCGCGATGTCCTCAGCACTCAATGGGTTGCGTGCACCCACCGAACCCTGGGTTTCCACTTTCAAGGAATAGCCCAGTTGCAGAGCGGCCTGCTGCAATGCCTCGGCGGCCATAAAGGTATGGGCAACGCCGGTGGGGCATGCGGTGATCGCCACCAGCCGCGGTTGGTGCGCAGTGGGCTGTGGCTCGGGCGCGGCAGCCGGCTCATAGGCGCGCGCCTCGGCCAAGGCACGATCAAGGAAGGCATCCACATTGCCCAGCGCTTCGGCCGGGGTGCTCTGGTAGACCCGCTTGCCGCGCAGCCGGGCCAGGTCCAGTGGGCCGCTGTTCACCACCAGCACCCAGTCCGCCTCTTCGATATTGAGCGGCGACAAGTGCCGTTCCGGGTGCTGCGGATCGTGGATTTCCACGCAGGTGCTCCAGCCGCGACGCTGCGCCGCGCCATCGAGCAGGCGGGCACTGAGCACACTGGAAATACGCCCGCCGGGGCAGGCCGTGATAATAGCGAGTTTCATTGGGCCACCTCCGCGAATGCCGCCATTGGACTTACGTGCACGCCGCTTTCCAACCTGGCCAGGGCTGCGTGATCGGGAATGCCGAAGCCGATTTGCGTGACCGCCATGGCGGCGATCGCTGTGGCCGTGCGCAAGGTGCTTTCCGCCGAAGCGTGGCTGAGCAAGCCATGCACCATGCCGGCCAGGAGTGAATCTCCGGCGCCCACGGTGCTGGCGACCGCCACTGTTGGCGGCAACGCATGCCAGGCACCGCCGGGAGTGAACCAGCTCACGCCTTGGGCGCCCTGGGAAATCACCACATGTTCGATGCCGCGTGCGTGCAAGGCTTTGGCCGCGGTGGCCTGGTGCTGAAGCTCTTCCGCCGGGGCGTCGAGCACTTGCGCCAACTCCTCGGTGTTGGGCTTGATCAGCCACGGCTGGCAGGCGAGGCCTGCGCGCAACGCAGCGCCGCTGGTGTCCAAGGCCACGGGCAAGCCCAGCGCGCGCAGTGCTTCGAGCAACTGTTGCAGCCACTGCGGGCTTACGCCTTGGGGCAAACTGCCGGCGACGATCGCCAGGTCATGGCCTGGGGCAATCTCGGCCAGGCGCTGCAACAATGCCGCCTGGGCGTGAGCAGGCACCTGTAGGCCGGCGCCGTTGACATCGGTGACCCGCCCATCGTGCTCGGCGAGCTTGAGGTTGCGGCGGGTTTCCCCCGGCACACGGATGAACGCATCGATGAAACCGCGCTGGCGGAACAGCGCCTCGAAGCGTTCGCTGTTATCGCTGCCCAGAAAGCCCGCCACCGTTAGCTGATGACCTAGATCAGCCAGTACCTGGGCGACATTCAGGCCCTTGCCGGCAGCGTGAACGTGCAAGGCTTCGCCCCGGTTGACTTCGCCCAGGCGCAGGGTCGGCAGCTCAATGGTCAGGTCCAGCGCCGGGTTCAGGGTGATTGTAAGAATCCTTGCCATCATGCTTTCTCCATCAACGCGCGCACTTCACCGGCGCTCGCCGCGGCCAATGCCCGACGCGCCAAGCCCTGAGATGTAGCCAGGGTCAAGCCGCGCACCACGGCCTTCACTTCAGCGATACTGCGCGCCGACACGCTCAATTCATCCACCCCTAGCCCTACCAGCACCGGCACCGCCAGCGGGTCGGCGGCCAACTCGCCGCACACGCCCACCCACTTGCCGTGGGCATGGGCGGCGCGAACGGTGATATCGATCAGCTGCAACACTGCTGGGTGCAGCCCATCGGCCTGAGCCGACAGCGTGGGATGGCCTCGGTCGATGGCCAGGGTGTACTGGGTCAAGTCATTGGTGCCAACGCTAAAGAAGTCCACCTCGGCCGCCAGCACCGGCGCTAGCAGCGCGGCGGAAGGCACTTCGATCATGATGCCGACCTGCAAGTCTTCCACCGGGTGTTCGCGCCGCAATTGCTCGAGCATGTCTCGCCCCTGGCGCCACTCCTCAACCGTGGCCACCATGGGGAACATGATCCGCAGGGGCCGGCCGCGCCCTGCCTGTAACAGCGCGCGCAACTGGGTTTCCATGACGTCGGGGCGCTGCAGGGTCAGGCGAATGCCGCGCACGCCGAGGAAAGGGTTTGCCTCGGCCGGTATCGGCCAGTACGGCAAAGGTTTGTCGCCGCCTACATCGAGGGTGCGCACCACCAATGGGCGACCGCCCAATGCCTCCAGCACACGCTGGTACTCGGCGCGCTGGGTGGCTTCGTCCGGCGCTTGCGGGTGAGCCATGAATATCAGCTCGGTGCGCAGCAGGCCGATGCCTTCGGCGCCCTGCTCTACCGCGCCCTCAACCGCCACGGCCTCGCCCACATTGGCGAAAACCTCGACCCTGTGGCCGTCACCGGTCATTGCCGGCTCATGGCGCCGCTCGGCCGCAGCGGCCAGCCGGGTCGCCCGCTGGTCCCGCTCCACGCGGGCGCGCTCTAGCACGGTGTGTTCGGGCGCAATCGTGGCCAGGCCACGCTGGCCGTCGAGCAGCAAAGGCGTACCGGCTGCAATGCGCAGCACCGCCTCGCCCGCCCCGACCACCGCGGGAATGCCCAATGCCCTGGCGACGATGGCGCTATGGGCAGTGGCGCCGCCGCGCGCGGTGAGAATGCCAGCTACCTGGGCTGGGTCCAGCCGGGCAACGTCGGAGGGGCCCACTTCGTCCATGACCAATACGTAAGGCTCGCTCGGGGCGCGGCTGAGTTCCACGCCACAAAGCTGCGCCAACACCCGGCGGCCAATGTCACGCAGGTCCGCCGCGCGCTCGGCGAGCAAAGCGTCACGCAGGCCTTCCTGGCGCTGCGCCGCCGCTTCGATCACCGCCACCCAGGCCGCGGCAGCGCTCGCGCCCTGGCGCAGGCGCTGGCCGACCTCCTCGATCAGGGCAGGGTCGTCGAGCATTTCCAGGTGGGTGACGAAAATATCGCGAATGGCCTGCGCGCTACCGCGCTCCACCAAGCTTTGAAGGTCTCGCCGCACTTCATCGATGGCACCGTCTAGACGCTGGCGCTCGAGCGCCGGTGCCTGGCCCGTCGCGGGGTAACTGAACTGCCCAGGGCCTTCCACGTAGGCCGGGCCGATGGCGATGCCCGGAGCTGCGGGCACCGCCTGTAGCACGGTGCCCGCGGCGGGCGCCGGCAGCTCGGCCGATGCGCCAGGGCTTGCTATCAATTGTGCCGGGGTGGCCAGCGGCAGCGGCTGTACATCCTCGCCAAGGCCCTGCTCGATGGCTGCCACCAACGCCGGCAAGGCATCGGCGGCGATGCTTGGTTCGGCGGCCAGCTCCAGCACCTGGCCCCGACGGGCACCGAGGCTGAGCAAGCGGCTGAGGCTTTTCACCGACACCGGCGCCTCGCCGCTGCCCAACAGGCGGATCTGGATCTCGCCCTCGAAACCCTTTGCCAGCTGCGCCAGCTCTTTGGCCGGGCGCGCATGCAGGCCGTGGGCGTTGGCGAGGGTCACTTGCGCACTAGGCCAGTCTGGCGGGATATCGCCCCCTAGCACCTCAAGCACGGCCCGGCTGTTCGCTGCATGGAAAAGCTCTTCGCCGCGCCCGGCGATCAGTAAAGCGCACAGGCGTTCGAGCAGGGCTTCATGGGCCTCGCCCAGGCTCGCCAGGCAGAACAATCCATTGACCGCCTGCCCGGCTTGCTGCACCGGCCGCTCGGGGGTCACGAACGCCAGGCCTGGCCGGTTGACGCCTTGCTCACTGTGCAGCCACCACAGCCCTTCCCCTAGAGGCAACGGCGCCATTTGCTGCAACACGCCGGCGAAGCCGCTGCCCACGCACTCGGCCTGGCGCAACAAGCGCGCCCCCCGCCATACCAGCTCTTCGAAGTCCTCCACGGGCAGGCCCAGGCCGACCATTTGGGCATCCAGCGCCAAGGCCTGGGGCGCGCCTTGCAACAGCTTGAGCAACGCCTCGGGCGTGCTCGCCCGGCGCAGTGCTTCTCCGAGGTCGGTCTCGCCCAGCGCTCGCGTCAGCAGTTGCAATAGGCGCAGGTGCTCGTCGGTTTTCGCCGCGATACCAATGGCCAGGTACACCCGCTGGCCGTCGCCCCAGTCCACCCCCTCGGGGAACTGCAGCAGGCGCACGCCGGTGGTAAACACCTGATCACGGGTTGCCGGAGTGCCATGGGGAATGGCGATACCTTGGCCAAGGTAAGTAGAGCCCTGGGTTTCGCGATCCTCCAGGCCCTGCAGATAACCTTGCGCGACCAACCCGTCGGCCACCAGTTGCTCGGCAAGCAAGCACAACGCGGCGGGCTTGTCGGCAGCGGCCTGGCCCATGGAAATCTGCTCTGCGGTGAGCTCGAGCATGCCTGACTCCTTATCACGCCGCTGGACGGGCGCTCAGGTATTGTTGTGAGTGTTTCAGCGGGCCGCGGCTATCCTCATTACAAGGCAGGAACAGCCGCATCAGCGCTGCGCCACGAGCCTTGGCAGTGGGCTGCAATACAGCGGCAAACATCTGACTGTTTAAGCCGAGTTTTGTCGCACAAAATAGCACGCTGAAACGTTTAATCTAGCAAGCAGCGAACGTTACTCGAATTCCCTGGTGAGTGGGAAGCCTGGCGTCCGGCCAGTCGCGTGCACACTGGCCCTGCCGCCGCGACGCAAGATCAGTGACAATGCCGCTTTGCTTTGCCCGCGGGCCTAACGGAGCCCGGGGTCGCCAAACAAGGAACCATTGCTTGAAACTCAGCGATATTGCTCGGCTGGCCGGGGTCTCGGTGACCACCGCAAGCTACGTGATCAACGGCAAGGCCGCGCAGCAACGCATCAGCCAAACGACGGTGGCGCGGGTTCGCGCGGTGGTCGACGAGCACGGCTTCACGCCCAACCCGCAAGCGGCGGGGCTGCGCAGCCAGCGTACGCGCACCCTTGGCTTCATCCTGCCGGACCTGGAAAACCCCAGCTACGCGCGCATTGCCAAGATCCTCGAGCAGCAGGCCCGCGCACGCGGTTACCAGTTGCTGATCGCCAGCTCCGATGACGATCCAGACAGCGAGCGTCAGCTGCAGAAGCTGTTCCGCGCGCGCCGTTGCGATGCCCTGTTCGTGGCCAGTTGCCTGCCCACCAATGATGGCTGCTACCGGGAAATACAAAGCCGGGGCACCCCGGTCATCGCCATCGACCGGCAGATGGACCCGAACCAATTCTGCTCGGTGATCAGCGACGACCGCGAAGCCTCTCGCCTGCTCACCGCCAGCCTGCTCAACCCAGCACCCCGGCATATCGCGCTGATCGGCGCTCGGCCAGAGCTGAGCATCAGCGAGGAACGCGCCGGCGGCTTCGCCGATGCCCTGGCGGGGTTTTCTGGAACGATATTGGTGCGCGAAGGCGACGCCTTTAGCCGCGAAACCGGCGCGCGCCTGATGCAAGAGCTGGTCACCGAATTGGGCGGCCTGCCAGATGCTTTGGTGACAACCTCCTACGTGCTGCTGCAAGGCGTGTTCGATGTGCTGCAAGGGCGAGCCGTGACCGATCGCGCGCTACGCCTGGGCACCTTTGGCGACACTCAACTGTTGGACTTCCTGCCGCTGCCGATCAACGCCATGGCTCAACAGCACGAGTTGATCGCCACCCGGGCATTGGAGGTGGCATTGACCGCTCTCGAGGAAAAACAGTATCGCCCCGGGGTGCAGGCCATCGCTCGCACCTTCAAGCAGCGGATCGAAGAGGGCTAGGCGTGAACCTGGTCGATACCCACACACACCTGGACTTCCCTGACTTCGACGCCGACCGTGGTGCTCTGCTGGACGCAGCCCAAGCGGCCGGGGTGCGGCGGGTGGTCTTGCTTGGCGTGCACCGGGCCAATTGGGAGCGGGTGTGGGGGCTGGCCCAGGAAGATGACCGCCTGTATGCGGCGCTGGGCCTGCATCCGGTATTTCTTGAAGAGCACACTCCGGCGCATCTGGACGAGCTGCGCCAATGGCTAGAACGGCTGGCTGGCGACCCGCGGCTCTGTGCGTTGGGCGAGTTCGGCCTGGATTACTACCTCAAGCACCTGGACCGCGAGCGCCAGCAATGGCTGTTCGAAGCCCAGTTGCGGCTGGCGGTGGACTTCCAGCTGCCGGTGCTGCTGCATGTGCGCCACTGCCATGCCGCGGTGATCGCCACCCTCAAGCGCTACACGTTGCCCAAGCGAGGCGTGATCCACGCCTTCGCCGGCAGCTGGGAGGAGGCCCGGGAATACCTCAAGCTCGGCTTCAAGCTGGGCCTGGGCGGGGCCCCCACCTGGCCCCAGGCCCTGCGCCTGCGGAGCGTGGTGCCGCGGCTGCCGCTGGAGAGCATCGTGTTGGAAACCGACGCCCCGGACATGGCCCCGAGCATGTACCCGGGCATGCGTAACAGCCCCGCACATCTGCCGGCTATCTGCCAGGCGCTGGCCGAGCTTCTGGCCGTCAGCCCGCAAACGCTGGCCGACGCCAGCACGCGCAATGCGTATGAAGTGTTTGGTTGGGCGTGAACACTGCAGAAACGAACTCACAAAGCCCGCGAGGCCGGTATCCGGGATCTATGTAAATAGCTCCGTGATACGGATTGCAGGCCTCGCCTACCCCTACAGCGATCCAGCGTGACACTGTAAGAGGCCGGCGGCTTTGTAACTCCGGCGCTCAATCGACCACCTCACCCTCGATACAGCAGCGTCCACAACGCGAACAAGGCATACCAGAGCACCGCTGCGCGTTGCAGCAGGGCCCAGAGCGCATCGAGGCCGGCTACCGGCTCGGCCGGTTCGCCAGGGCCCACCAGGTCCGCCGCCAGGCGCCCGGTGTGAGCGACGAAGCGCGCGGCGCTGCCTTGCCAGTCCAGCAATTCGTGGAGGGTCCAGCGGCAGACCGCCACGAAGTTGCCCACGAGGGCAAAGCTTGCCCCCAGCACCCGCGCGGGCAGCCAGTCGAGGGTGTGGCTCAAGAGCCCTGCGCGCTCGCGCAAGGCAGGGTTTTCGCTGTGCTCGGCGATCAACGCCAGCAGCCGATAGGCCAGCGCCAAGGCGGGGCCGAGCAGGCTGTACCAGAACACCACGGCGAAAAAGCTCTGGAACGCCTGCCACAGCAGCCACGCCTGGGCCTGCTCGGCCAGCCCGGTGGGGGTTTCGGCACTTACACCGAGGTCACGCTCGGCCACGTGCAAGGCCGCCTGGGCATCGCCCCGGCGCCAGGCATCCCGCAAGGGGCCTGTGGCCGCCTTGGGTTCGCCGCGCCCCAGGCTATAGATCAACACCAGCAAATGCACCGGCAGCGCCAGCCAACCGTAGGCGATACCCGCCAGCGCCCACAGCAGCACCGCCACCAGGGCCACGGGCAGCCCTACCAGCACACCGAGCAACAGCCAGGCCCGGCCGCTGCTGCCGAGGTGCGCTTCACGCGCCCGCAGTTCCCGGATAAACCAGCCATCCTGCTGAATCCGCAACCTTAACGCGGAAAACTTCTCGACCCAGACCACGATCAACAGCACCAGAAAACTCACGCGGTTTCCTCCCCGTTGGCCCCGGCGGGCCGAGCAGGCCCAGCGGGTGCCAGGCTGGAAAAATAACGGCCCCAATCGAATGCCGGGCCAGGGTCGGTCTTGCGTTCGGGAGCCACATGGCAGTGCCCCTGGATGCGCGCAGGAACGATGGCGGGATACACCTGGCGGATCTGCTCGCTCAAGTGGCTGAGGCTGCGGTACTGCGCGTCGGTGTAGGGCAGTTCATCGGTACCTTCTAGTTCTATGCCCAGGGAAAAATCATTGCAGCCCTGGCGGCCATCGAACGTGGAAACCCCCGCATGCCAGGCTCGATCGCGGCAGGAAACGAACTGGACGATGCCGCCCTCGCGCTCGATCAGAAAATGCGCCGATACGGTCAGCTCAGCGATGCTTTCGAAATAGGGGTGCTCGGCAGGGTTCAGGCGGTTCTGGAAGAACTCCACCACCTTCCCGGTTCCGAACTCACCCGGCGGCAGGCTGATGTTGTGGATGACCAGAAGCGAGACTTCGCCGCCAGGGCGCGAATTGAAGTTGGGGGACGGGCAATGGCGTACACCCTCGCACCATCCGGTGACGGGATCCAGACGGACCTCATCGAGGCACATAACGGTTCCTTCCAAGCGTTGAATCAGGGCGCAGTATGCCCTGTTCCGCCGCCATGCGCAGCGCCGCGGCAGCGCGGCGCGTCACGTGTTGAGCTTGCGCAGTTTTCCGACGACGGCGTCAAGGGCGCGGTCGAACAGCAGGTTGTCATCCAGCACGCGAATGCTGCCGCGCTGGAATTCCTGAGCCAGGCCCATGCGCGACCGCTCAAGCACTTTCATACCGGTGCGATTGACGAAAACATACTTGCCAGTGCTTTCGATGATCGCCGTAAGCTTGCAGCGCAAACGGGTTTCTTCATCCTCTTGCAGCTCGACCCATACACCCGGGCGCAGGCCGTCGACCTGACGCAGGGCGGGATCATCCTCGGGCAACCGAGCGTTCGCTTCGGTTGGAGCCGCAGGCTCGCTGCCCTCCAAAACGATTTCGTCTACCACCTGCACCATGGATGGGTCGTTGGCGGGGTCTGGCAGGCTGGCGCCGAGGGTTTCGCGCTGGAAGGCCTGGACGTGCAGGCTCTCCAGCTGGCTGAAGAACTGGCTGGTAGCGAAAGGATCAAACGCCGAACTGGTCAAACCTTCGCGCAACGACTTGAGCAAGCCAGGCACCAGTTCCAGCAGGCGGAGCCGGCTATGCGGGTCGTCATGGGGCGCCACGCTCCAGATCAGTTGATCCATGGTGGCCAACCCTGCTTTCCACTCCTCGGAGTGCCCGCCATGCTTGAGCCAGGTCAGAAGCAAGAACTTGCTCCACGCTTCTTCCAGCAGGCGGACCACCACGTGCGGAAGGGTTTTGCCGACCAGCCGACGGTTAAGCTCGGACTGAACCTGCATGCGCGCCATCTCGGCGCGCGCCCGGCCTTCCTCGGCGTCACGGGTGCGCTGTTCCAGCAGCTCGCTACGGCGGCGCTCTTCACCGGTAAAGGCCAGGAAGTCCACCAGCAACTCCGAGAATAGCGAAGGGTCATCGACGAAGTCATTGAGCAGGCGCTGCACGATCTGCTCGATCCGTGCGTGCAAGGCATCGCGCTGGGATTCGTCCCGGCTGCTCCAGCCCATGGCGGCGGTGGCGATCTCATTCAGCAGGCGTCGGGCCGGATGTGCCCCGCGGCTGAAGAAGCTCTTATCCAGCACGGCAACCTTGAGCATGGGGATCTGCAGGCGGCCGATCAGTGCCTTGAGCGAATCCGGCAGGTTGCGATCATCGAGGATAAACTCGAAGAGCATCGCCACCAGGTTGATCACGTCCTCGTCCACGCCCCCCACCACGCGGAACTTGCCACTCTTCACGCTCACCCGGGTCAACAGCTGCTCGAGCTGGTAACGCAGGTCATAGTCCTCGTGGCTGGTTGCATTGGCCGGAACGTACTGCTGCAAATGGGAAAGCAGGCGCAGCAAGTCATTGGTGGAAATCGGTTGTGCATCGGCATGGCTGTCGAGCTTGGGGGCCACGCTGCCACGTACGGCGTGCAGCAGTTCCTGCAACGCGGAGAACACCTCACGCACACTCTCGTCCAGCGGGGCCGGCTGGCGCAGCGCGGGGCTCTCAACGGGCGCTTCGGCGCTGCGCTTGCGGGCGCTGGCAGAGCGGTCTTCCGCGCGCCGGCTAGGCGCTGCCTTTAGCTCCGGGAGAATGCCCGTGGCGATGAGCAGATGGTTGGCGTCCGAATACAGGTGGTCGGTGTCGCTGAGCACATATTTGTCGAACAGCTTGAGGATGATCAACTTGACCTTGATCTCCACGCCCAGGCTGCGCCCGGCCTGGAGGAAGTACTCGCAGAGCATGGCTGGGCCAAGGGGGTTGCTGTCATCGGTGAGCTTGCGCGGCACCAGGGTGTTCAAGCGGGTGGTCAACTGGGTGAGCGCCAGGCCATCGCGGGCCAGGACCTTGCCGACCATCGCATCCAGCGCCACCGTGCGCTCTAGCTCGTCGTTAGGCACCAGCGCCAGCTTGTCGTAGGTCATCGCCGCCGAGGGGATATCGCCTACCTCGTATTGGCCAATGCGCACGAAGGATTCGTAGAATTTTTCCAGGAAACCGCGCTCGATATTCTTGCGCTTGAGCCGCAGGTCGCGCATGGCTTCGAAAAAAGTATTCTGGTCAACGTTGTTCAAGGCCTTGTCAGCCATTTCGAACAGGGTGTCATCGGCGTTGTCGAAGAGGGCTTGCAACCCTTCCTTCAATTGCTGCGCGGCTTTATCACGCACCTGCAAAAGCACCACGGGCAAACGGGCCAAGGGAGCCGAAGCTGCCTCGTCGTTAGGTACCTTGAGCGGTACCACTTTGCCATCTGTGGCCATGACTGGCTCCTGGTGTTGAAGGTTGGGCTTGTAAAACACAAACATGCGCCGGTTTGGAAGTTAAGAGCATGATTCGCCAAACTTGTGACGTCAATTCCTGGGCGTTCGAGGTTGTGAACCACATCTCGAATGCCTTGGCCGTACCGTTTTTGCAATCGCTCAATGACGCATAGACCGCGCCGAATACGAAAAGCTCCCACCTTGGCGATAAAAAACCCAAATTGCCGGACCTACGTCGTGCGGGGTACGCAGCAGCGGGGCACTGCCCTATAATCGCCCCCGAATTTGCCCCCGGAGTACTCCATGCCCAACGTACGGATCGCTGAACTGGCCGCCGAAATCGACGCCAACGTGCGCCGCGCATTGCTCGAAGACGTGGGCGCTGGCGATATCACGGCCCAGCTGATCCCCGCCGAACGGCTGGCGCGGGCCAGTGTAATCACCCGCGATGCCTGCGTGATCGCCGGAAGTGCTTGGGTCGATGGAGTGTTCCGCCAGCTCGACCCGCGGGTAGCGGTGCATTGGCAGGTTGTGGACGGCGACCGTGCGGCGCCTGGCCAGGTATTGTTTTCGCTGGAGGGCCCAGCGCGTTCGCTGCTGACGGGCGAGCGCTCGGCGTTGAATTTCCTTCAGCTGCTGTCGGGCGTGGCCACCCGCGCTCGGCATTATGCCGATCAGGTAGGGCATACCGCGGTGCGCCTGCTGGACACCCGCAAAACCCTACCAGGGCTGCGCCTTGCACAAAAATATGCCATCACCTGTGGCGGCTGCGACAACCACCGGATCGGCCTGTACGATGCGTTCCTGATCAAGGAAAACCATATCGCCGCCTGTGGCGGGATCGGCGCTGCCATCAAAGCAGCGCACGGTATCGCCCCTGGCAAGCCGGTGGAAGTCGAGGTCGAGAACCTCGATGAACTCAACCAGGCGCTCGACGGCGGCGCGGACATCATCATGCTCGACGAGCTGAGCCTGGCCGACATGCGCGAGGCTGTACGCCTTACCGCAGGCCGTGCGCGGCTCGAAGCCAGCGGCGGCATCAATGACAGCACGTTGCGCGAGGTTGCCGAAACCGGTGTGGACTACATCTCCATCGGTACCCTCACCAAGGATGTGAAGGCGGTCGACCTGTCGATGCGCCTGAGCCTGTAAGCGGCCCCGGCCGCGTTTTCTTTCCCATCGATAAGGGTGCTATGGACATCGGGCCACGACTGAAAATGGTGCGTGAACGCCACCAACTCTCCCAACGAGAGTTGGCCAGGCGCAGTGGCGTAACCAACGCCACGATTTCGTTGATCGAGCAGAACCGCGTCAGCCCTTCGGTCAGTTCACTGAAAAAACTGCTCGAAGGCATTCCCATGTCCTTGGCGGATTTCTTCACCCCCGACGAAGCGCCGGTCGAAAACCCGCACATCTTCCGCGCCGCCACCCAGCCAGACCTCGGCCGCCATGGTGTGCGCCTGCTGCTGGTGGGCGCCACGGTCAAGAATCGGGAAATGCGCATGCTTCGCGAACTGTATGCGCCTGGCGCGGACAGCGGCGAACCTATCGTGCACCCTGAAGGGGAAGAATGCGGGCTGGTTACGCGGGGCACCATCGAGCTGACCATCAACGGCGAAGTCAGCATCCTGCAGCCCGGCGATGGCTATTACTTTTCCACCACCCTGCCGCACAGCTTCAAGAACATCGGCCAGGACGAGGCGGAAATCATCAGCGCGAACACGCCGGCGAACTTCTGATTCTTAGGCGCTGTACGAAAACCCGGCGAGCGAACGCAAGGCGAAACAGGCGAGGAAACGGGCGGGGCTCGCACTCTGGATTGCTGGTTGCAGGTGCGCATTGCGAGCCTGTTTTTTTACCCAAGCATGGCCTAGCGCAGCATTTTCCGTGCGGCGCTTGAGTCACAGGTCGGCTAGCGCCAAGCGGCCGATCTCCGGGCGGGCAAACAGATACCCCTGCATCAACTCGATCCCCAGCCCAAGCAAGGCATCGCGCTCGGCCTCGGTTTCTACCCCTTCCGCGATGATTCGAATACCCAGCCGGCTTGCCGCGTGGATGATTCCGGACACGATCGCCTCGCGCACCGGGTCGGCGTCGATATTACGAGTGAGCACCATGTCCAGCTTGATCACATGCGGCTGGAAGGTTGCCAGTAGGTTCAGCCCCGAATAACCAGAGCCGAAGTCGTCGATGGCCGTGGTAAAGCCGTGGCGTTCGTACTCGGCGAAAATCCCTTTGAGGTGCTCGGGCTCTTCTACGCGCTCACCTTCCATCACTTCGAACATCAATCGGTCCAGCGGGAAGTCGAACTGACGAGAGGCCTCCACGGTCGCGCGAATGCAGGTTTCCGGCCGATAAACGGCGTTGGGGAAGAAATTGATACTCAGCTTGCAGTCGGGCAACCGCGCCAGGCCCAGGCCGGCGGCCAACTCGATGGCCTTTACCCGGCAAGCCTGATCGAAGCGATAGAGGTTGCTCTCGTTTACCTTCGCCAGGACCTGCCCGGCCCCTTCTCCGTTCAAGCCTCGCACCAGGGCCTCATAGGCGAAGGGTTTGCCCCGTGGCACGTCGATGATCGGCTGAAACGCCATGGTGAACTCGAAGTCGAGCTTCTCTAATGCACGGCATTGCGCGCACCCCACCGGCACAAAGGGCTGATCAAATGTTGGCCTGGGCATAGGCACCTCCAGATACGATGGGGCAATAGTGTCAGTTAGGCATCATCTTGGCGAGCCTTGGCTGCCACGCCTATTACGCGGCACGTGCATTAACGTTTCGGCCGCGGGTCGTTTTTCTGAGCACGGTCGGATGAAAGGTGCTTAACCCCTTTAAAGCGACTGGCCTGCTGGCCGATGCATAAGCGAGGACAGGGAATGTCCGATGCCGCGAAAGCCCTCTTACCCTGTGCTCGAGAAAACATCATGTCTGTGAAGACCTCCTTGAAGGCCCAAATGTTGCTGTTGATCGGCGGCAGCTTGTTGGCGATCTTGCTGATTGCGCTGGGCTGTTTCCGCTTCCTCTCCGAAAGCGTCCGTGACTACCGCGCCTTGGTGGACGGCCCTGTGCACGCCTCGCAGTTGGTGGAGGAAACCAACGTTCAATTCAAGATCCAGGTGCAGGAGTGGAAAAACGTACTGCTGCGCGGCAAACAGCCAGCTGACCGCGACAAATACTGGGGCCAGTTCGAGGAGCGCCATCGGGCTGTGCAAAATCTGTTGGCTGACCTTTCCGACGAGCCGACCCTGAGCGCGGATTTCAAACAGCGGGCGGCGCAAGTGCGCGACGTTCACCAAGGGTTGCTGGCGTCTTATACGCGCGGCCGTGATGCCTTCGTTGCCGCGGGCGGCGATCCCGTCGCTGGCGACCATGCCGTGCAGGGTATCGACCGCGCCACTACGGACCAGCTCAGCCAGCTCGCTCAAGACATCAGTGGCGACGCCCGGGCACAAGCTGCCGCCATCAGCGGGAACGCCGACCGCACCATGTATATCGGGCTGCTCGTGATGGTGGGTTCGGCGATTATCGTGGCTGTGCTGAGCCTGTGGCTGGTGAGCCGCCGCCTGGTCGAGCCAGTGACCCGCTTGATCGCCTACGTAGCCGACCTCAGCCAGGGCAAGTTCAAGGACCGCGTGCACAACGATCGTAATGACGAGCTCGGGCAACTGGCCACCGCCGCCAACACGCTGCGCGACTTCCTCGACGAAACCTTTACCCGCCTCAAGCGCAATGCCACCGAACTCGATGGCGCCAGCTCGGCGTTGCATCAGATCGCCCGGCAGATGGCCAGGGGCACCGAAGAACAATTCAGCCGTACGGATCAAGTCGCCACGGCCATGCATGAGATGTCCGCCACCGCCCAAGAGGTTGCCCGCCACGCCCAGGACGCCGCCCGCGCCGCCGAGGAAGCCGACCGCTCTGCCCACCAGGGCGACCAGGTGATGCAGGCCACCATCGAGGCGATCAACCATATGCGCACCGAGATCGAAACCACCGCGACGGTAATCCGTAAGCTCGAAAGTGACAGCGGCCAGGTAGGCAAGGTGCTTGAAGTGATTCGCGGCATCGCCGAACAGACCAACCTGCTGGCGCTCAACGCCGCCATCGAAGCGGCCCGGGCCGGCGAGGCAGGGCGTGGATTTGCGGTGGTGGCCGATGAAGTGCGCAGCCTGGCACAACGAACCTCGTCGTCGATCAGCGAGATCAACCAGATCATCGATGCGGTACAGCTGGGCACCAACGACGCCGCGCGCGCCATCGAAAACGGCAAGCACCGCAGCCAGCAAAGCGTGGAGCAGATCAACAACACCGGGGCCATGCTGCAGCGTATCACCGGCGCCATCGAAGCCATCCGCGGGATGAACCAGCAGATCGCTACCGCTGCCGAAGAACAGACTGCCGTGGCAGAGGATATCTCTCGCAACCTGACGGAAATCACCACTATCGCGACGGCTAACCAGCAAAGCGTGCAAGGTACGCAAGAGGCTAGCGGCCGCTTGCACGACTTGTCTGGGCAGATGAACGCGCTGACCGCCCGCCTCGGCGGCTAACCTTCGCGCACAACGTGGTGGCGGCCTTCAACGCGGCGGCTAGACTTGCTCCCAGGCAGTACCTCCTGGGGGCAAACACGCGTGAAGATCCGTACCAAAATCATCGCTTCAGGATTGATCAGCCTGCTGTCGGTGGTGTTGCTGTCGATCATCGGAACCATCTGTTATCGCCAGATCCTCGGCGCGCTGAGCGAGAACGAAACCAGCCTCTTGGCCATCCGCCAGCATTTGCAGGCGGACATGATGCACGACGCAATCCGCGGCGACGTGCTGGCCGCCCTCCTCAACCCTGCCGGCGACGCCCAGGGCGCGGCAGCGGTTCGCCAAGGCTTTACCGAGCATGCGCAAAGCATGCGCGACTCCATCAAGGCCAATACCCAGGCACCTCTGCCACCGGCCTTATCCAGTGCCCTGCAAGAACTGCCAGCGCAGGCTGAGAAATACATCCAGAGTGCCTCCGCGCTGATCGACGCCACCGCCACGCCGGAACGCGCCAAGGCTTTGCGCCCAGCGTTCAATGAAGCGTTCGAGGCGATGGAAGCGCATAACGAGAAACTCAGCGACATGATCGAAGCCAATGCCAGCACCAGCCGCGATCGCCAGGACGCCACGCTGGCCTCGGCGGCTCTCTGGCTGGCGCTGTGCCTGGGGATCATTCTGCTGGCGCTGGGCTTCCTCTGCCGCCAGGTGCTGAGCGGCGTGCTACGCCCGCTGGAGGGGATCATCGGTTCGGCCCGGGCAATTGCCGCCGGCGACTTGAGCCGCGATCCCACGGTGAAACCGACCCAGGACGAAATGGGCGACCTGTTGCGTGCGATCACCGAGATGCAAGGCAGCCTGCGCGAAATGATCAGCACCGTGCGCCATGAAAGCGAAGCCCTGCATACGGCTTCGTTGCAATTGGGGCAAACCGCCGAGCAGGTAGTGTCCAGCGCCGAAGAGCAGGCTGACAACGCCACCAACGTGGCGGCCAGCATGGAACAGATGATGGCCAATATCACTCAGGTGTCGGACCACGCCAGCACTGCCCGTAACCTCTCGGCGCAGTCCGAAGGCTTAGCCAGCAGTGGTGGCCAGGTGATTCTGGGGGTGGTCGAGAGCATGACGCGGATCGCCCAGGTGGTCAGCCAGTCGTCCAGCAGCATCGTGTCGTTGGACGCTTCGTCCGACGAAATCCATTCGATCATCCAGGTGATCAAAAGCATTGCCGAACAAACCAACCTGCTGGCGCTCAATGCGGCCATCGAGGCCGCACGCGCCGGGGAAGCGGGCCGCGGATTCGCGGTGGTCGCCGATGAGGTCCGTGGGCTGGCGGCGCGCACGTCCAAGTCCACCCAAGAGATCACGGCGATGATCGAACGCCTGCGGGGCAGCGCGCGCGATGCAGCCAGCAACATGCAGGCATGCGTCACCCGGGTGGATGAAGGCGTGGCGCTGGCGCAGCAAGCGGGTGTATCGATCAATGAAATCCGCGATGGCGCGCGTGACGCCGCCGAGCGCGTGGAGGACATCTCCAACACCATTGGCGAACAAACCACCGCCAGCGATGAAATGGCGCAACGGGTACAGGCGATCGCCGAGCGCTCGCGCAGCTACAGTGCTTCGATGCACTTGCTTCAGGCTACCGCGCAGCAGCTCAATGCCGCGGCGGCCGCGATGCAGGCGTCGATCCAGCGGTTTCGCGTGTAATGCCTAGGCTAGGGCACAGTTCAGGAGCGTGTGGATGAGCAGCGGCGATATCCGCGTTGCCGCGGAGGCAGATGCCCAGGCCATCCAGGGGATTTACGCCCCGATGGTCGAGCACACGGCCACATCCTTCGAAGAGGTACCGCCTACCGTGGGAGAAATGGCACAGCGGATAAACAACACCCTGGCGATGTACCCCTACCTCGTCGCCGAGCGCGACAGCCATGTGCAGGGCTTTGCCTTCGCCGGCCCGCACCGGCCGCGGGCGGCTTATCGCTGGTCGGTGGACGTCAGCCTGTATATCGCCCCCAGCGCGCAGCGCAGCGGCATAGGCCGGCAGTTGTACACCGAGCTGTTGCACATCCTGGAAGCCCAAGGCTTTCATGCCGCCTACGCCACCATCGCCCTGCCCAACCCAGGCAGCCTCGGGCTGCATCAGGCGATGGGTTTTATCCTTGTCGGCACTTCACCAGAAGTGGGCTTCAAGCTTGGCCAATGGCGCGACGTGAGCTACTGGCGTAGGGCGCTGAACGCCGCTACTCCGCCCAAGCGGATCATTCCCTTTGCCGAGTTTCCATTGTAGGTGCGGGCGCTGCCGCGCTGACACCTCTGCGAGAGCACGCCACCATGCACCAAGCCGCTGAATTGGGCTTCTCCATCGAAGCCGCTACCTACACCACCGGCCGCCCGGATTATCCAGAAGCCTTGAAAGCCTGGTTGGCCACCGTGCTCGACATAGGGCGCGCCTCCACGGTCATTGACCTCGGCGCCGGCACGGGAAAGCTTACCCGGCTGATCGACCCCGCCGCGCAGGTCACCGCCGTTGAGCCAGTAGCAGCGATGCGCGCGGAATTCGCCAAACAGCTGCCGGGCATTCGAGTGCTCGAAGGCAAGGCCGAGGCTATCCCTTTTGATAGCAGTGCCGCCGACGCCTTGGTGTGCGGGCAGGCCTTCCACTGGTTCGCCAACGATGCCGCCCTGCGGGAGATTCACCGCGTGCTCAAGCCGCAGGGCCGGCTCGGGCTAGTATGGAACGTACGGGACGAAGCCGTGGAATGGGTGGCTGAAATCACCCAGATCATCACCCCCTACGAAGGCGATGCGCCGCGCCTCCATACCGGCCAATGGCAACAGCCCTTCGATAACGGGCTGTTCAGCGAGCCTGAACTGAGCTGTTTCGCGTACAGCCATGTGGGCAGCCCGCAAGCAGTGATCGTGGATCGGTTCCTTTCAGTCAGCTTTATCGCCGCCCTGCCCACGGACGAGAAGTGCATCGTGGCCGAGCGTCTGCGGGAGCTGATCAGCGACCACCCCGCGCTGCGCGGGCGGGAAGTGGTAGCGTTTCCTTATCAGACGCAGGCTTATGCGTTTCAGCGGCTTTAGCAGCTGTGCCTGACGCGGGCAAGCCCGGCTGCTACGGCCCTGGCGTTGGTGAGCTGAAGCCAGCCTGCGAGCAGGATTCTTTGGATGGCTATTCGCGGGCTTCGCACGCTCCTACAGGAGGTGCAAGAGGAGGTGCATGCAGACAGTGTTGGACTAGCGGGCATGGCCGCTACAGGAGATGGTGCCGGAGACAGGAATCGAACCTGCGACCTTCGCGTTACGAGTGCGCTGCTCTACCGACTGAGCTACACCGGCGTGTTCGGGTGCTGAACTTACCACCTGATGATAAGCCAGGCAACTGGAAAGAATGGTTTGAGAATCAACCGCCTACGCTGCAGCCGTTAGGAGCGTAGGTTGCGCCGATGGCGGCGTTGACCTGACAGGTCCAGGTGCCGGTGGGGCTGCGGAGGTAGCTGATGATGCCACCGGTGATCAGGTAGGGGGGATTTATCAGCGCACAAGCGAGGACGGAAGTGCCGTCTTGGTTGTACGTGAGGGATAAAATGCAGTTGGTTGAAGAGTTTGGCGTGCCAATATCAGTTATTGACGGGGTGGTATTGCCGGTGCTTAGTACGCCCTCAAAATTGATTTGCAGAGCTCCGAGCTCAGCCTTGCCAGCGGTAGCCTTTGCGGATGCAATATATCGAAGATAACTAGGCACCGCTATCGCTCCAAGGATACTAATGGTCGCAATAACGATTAACAGCTCGATTAGGGAAAAGCCGGCGGAGCCTTTCTTCACTTTCTCTCCTTAAGATAAAGCGGCGCCTTTTCAGCAGAGTAGCGCACGCTAGTCGCGCATTTGCTTATACTAATGAAAGCTATCAACGCCCACCTTGCGCGGACTCCTCACCAAAGGCGCTGGAATCTTAAATCTCGATAGAGATTCGTTCCAACATAAATGACAGTGACTCCGATCCGACTCCATCATAAATTTTGTGCTTTGATAGAACTCGAAATAAATATGGTGACCGCATGCGCGGTCATCATATTTATCAAAGTGTAGTCTATCCTTCTGACTCTCTCAGACAGGCCATAACTATCAGCTACCACCGCAACTCTTAGGCAAAAGCGTTGTATCAGTAACGTTAGATGCACAAGACCAAGTGCCCGTCGTGTCACGAGTGAAGGTGACAGTCTTAGCATTAACTTGCTGTGGTGCGTTTTGAATAGTACACACCACCGTAGTGTTAGCCGTCAGGCTTCCGTTTACGGCCAAAGTGGAGCAGTTAGAAGTCGGGGAAGTTCCGCCTGCTAAGGCCAAGGTTGGGACAGTGCCGGCATTGATGGTGTCTTCGACGCCAGTTTTAAGGGCGGAAGCTTCTGCCATGGCGGCGGAGACCTTCGCCTTCGCTTGATACCGGCTATATTGCGGAATCGCGATCGCCGCCAAAATACCGATGATCGCCACCACGATCATCAATTCGATCAGGGTAAAACCCTTCTGATTATTCATAACTCGTCTCCTAATGCGAGAAGGCCTTGTGACCTGAAAGGGCGAGAGCAACCGCCATGCCAAAGGTTATTCCCCTTCGCTTGCGGAACCTAAAAGGCCCTGACAGCCGCTCCGCTGCCGCCCCGCGTCGGCGCAAACTGACGTTTTTTGTCACTTTATCCCAAGCATTTGGCACCTGTGGGTCGACTAGGCTATAAACGAGCGACCGAAGGAGTCTGGCTACCCATGAATGACATCGCCCTGACCGGCTTGGCCAAGCAGTTGGTCGTTGCAGAGCTATTGAACGAGAAAAACGCCCAGCAGGCGTTCCAGCAGGCCACGCGCAACAAGATTCCCCTTGTCCACTACCTGGTGCAGACCAAGCTGGTAAAAGGGCGGGACATCGCTGAGCTGGCGGCGGACCAGTTCGGCATGGCGGTGCTCGACATCTCCACGGTAGACAAAGACGCCTTCCCCCAGGGCATAGTGAACGAGCGCCTGGTTCGTCAGCACCGTGCCCTGCCCCTGTGGCGTCGCGGCAACAAGCTGTTTATCGGCCTGTCGGACCCGACCAACCAGCAGGCGATCACGGACATCCAGTTCAACACCGGGCTGAACGCCGAAGCCATCCTGGTAGAAGACGACAAGCTCAGCGACGCTATCGACCGCTTCTTCGAAAGCAATACCGGGCTTGAGGACCTGGCCGACGTCGACCTCGATGGCCTGGACGTTGAGGCGGTGGACGATACCCGCGACGAGGGCACTGGCCAGGACGCCGACGACGCTCCGGTGGTGCGCTTCGTTAATAAGATGCTGCTGGATGCGATCCGCAGCGGCTCCTCGGACCTGCACTTCGAGCCCTATGAGCGAGCCTACCGGGTGCGCTTCCGCACCGATGGCATGCTACGGGAAATCGCCCGCCCCCCGATCAGCCTGGCGGGCCGTATCGCCGCGCGGCTGAAGGTCATGGCCAGCCTGGATATTTCCGAGCGGCGCAAGCCGCAGGACGGGCGCATCAAGATGCGCATTTCCAAGAGCAAGGCCATCGACTTCCGGGTGAACACGCTGCCGACCCTTTGGGGCGAAAAGATCGTAATGCGGATTCTCGACCCCACCAGCGCCCAGTTAGGTATCGACGCCCTGGGATATGAAGAGAATCAGAAGCAGCTATACCTGGATGCGCTCGGGCAGCCACAGGGGATGATCCTGGTCACCGGGCCTACGGGTTCGGGTAAAACCGTGTCGCTGTACACCGGCCTCAACATCCTCAACACAGTGGATATCAACATTTCCACCGCCGAGGATCCGGTGGAAATCAACATGGAAGGCATCAACCAGGTGAACGTCAACCCTCGCCAGGGGCTGGACTTCGCTTCGGCGCTGCGTTCCTTCCTCCGTCAGGATCCGGACGTGATCATGGTCGGTGAGATCCGAGACCTGGAAACCGCCGAGATTGCCATCAAGGCCGCGCAAACCGGGCACTTGGTGCTGTCGACATTGCACACCAACAGCGCGGCGGAAACCCTTACCCGCTTGCAGAACATGGGCGTCGCCGGTTTCAACATCGCCACCTCGGTAAACCTGATCATCGCTCAGCGGCTGGCGCGCAAGCTGTGCCCGCACTGCAAGAAGGAAGCGGATATCCCCCGGGATGCCTTGATCGAAGAAGGCTTCCCCGCCGAGAGTATCGGCACCTTCAAGGTGTACGAACCCAATGGCTGCGAGCAATGCAACAACGGCTACCGGGGTCGCCAGGGCATCTACGAAGTGGTGAAGAACACGCCGGCGCTACAGCGGCTGATCATGGAAGCCGCCAACTCAATCGACATCGCGGCGCAGATGCGCCAGGAAGGGTTCAGCGACCTGCGCCAGTCTGGTTTGGCAAAGGTCATGCAGGGCGTCACCAGCCTCGAAGAAGTCAACCGGGTGACCAAGGATTAAACCATGGCGGTAAAAGTGGCAAAGGCCGCGCAGCCCAGCGTATTCAGCTGGGATGGCGTGGATCGCAAAGGCAACCGGCTTAAAGGCGAACTTACCGCCCTCAACCCTGCCTTGGTCAAGGCGCAGCTGCGCCGCCAAGGGATAGTGCCGGGCAAGGTGAAGAAAAAATCTTCCTCGATCTTCAGCAAGGGTAAGAAGATCAAGCCGCTGGACATCGCCTTCTTCACTCGGCAAATGGCGACCATGATGCGCGCCGGTGTGCCACTGTTGCAGGCCTTCGACATCATCGCCGAAGGTGTGGATAAACAAAGCATGCGTGACCTGGTGCTTGATCTCAAACAAGAAGTGGCGGCGGGGAACAGTTTCGCCAGTGCCCTGCGGCGCAAGCCCGAATACTTCGACGATCTCTACTGCAACTTGGTCAATGCCGGTGAACAGGCTGGTGCGCTGGAAACTCTGCTCGACCGCGTGGCGACTTACAAGGAAAAGACCGAAGCGCTCAAGGCCAAGATCAAGAAGGCCATGACCTACCCCATCGCGGTATTGGTCGTGGCTTTTATCGTGTCCGGCATTTTGCTGATCAAGGTAGTGCCCCAGTTCCAGAGCGTGTTCCAGGGCTTCGGCGCGGAGCTACCTGCCTTTACCCAGATGGTGATCAACCTTTCGGAGCTGCTGCAGAACTGGTGGTATATCGTGCTGCCAGCCCTCATTGGCGTGGGGTTGCTGTTCCGACGCGCCTACAAGAAGAACGTGAAATTCCGCGACACTATCGACCGCGCATTGCTCAGAACGCCGATCATCGGCCAGATTCTCTACAAGAGTTCGGTGGCTCGCTATGCGCGCACCCTGTCGACCACCTTCGCCGCCGGCGTACCGCTGGTAGAGGCGCTGGACTCAGTCGCCGGCGCCACCGGCAACGTGGTGTTCCGTACGGCGGTGAATCAGGTGCGCCAGGACGTTTCCACCGGCATGCAGCTGAATGCGTCGATGCGCTCCACGGGGACCTTTCCCAGCATGGCCGTGCAAATGACCGCCATCGGCGAAGAATCCGGCGCCTTGGATGAAATGCTTGGTAAGGTTGCAAACTATTACGAGGAGGAAGTGGACAATGCCGTTTCCAGCCTCACCACCCTTATGGAACCCATGATCATGGCGGTGCTGGGCGTGCTCGTCGGCGGCCTGGTCATTGCCATGTACCTTCCTATCTTCCAGCTCGGTTCTGTCGTTTAAATGCCCGCCCTCGACCTATTGGCCAGCTCGCCGCTGGCTACCACCCTGTGCGCGCTGTTGCTCGGCCTGCTGGTGGGAAGCTTCCTGAATGTAGTGATCCACCGCCTGCCGATCATGATGAACGCCGACTGGCGTGCCCAGGCCAGGGAGTACCTCAAGCTTCCGGCGGAGCCGTCCGGGCCCCGGTATAACCTGATGGTGCCGCGCTCCGCCTGCCCCCAGTGCGGCCATCGGATCAGCGCGGCGGAGAACATTCCGGTGGTGAGCTATCTGTGGCTGCGCGGCCGCTGCGCTGCGTGCAAGGTGGCGATTCCAAGGCGCTACCCTTTGATCGAGCTGGTCTGCGGCCTGCTTTCGGCGTTTATTGCCTGGCATTTCGGCGCAACCTGGCAAACAGCGGCCATGCTGCTGCTTACCTGGGGCTTGCTGGCGATGAGCATGATCGATGTGGATCATCAGTTGCTGCCCGACGCACTGGTGTTGCCGCTGCTTTGGCTAGGCCTGATCGTCAATGCGCTGGGGCTGTTCGTGCCGCTGGCGGACGCGCTCTGGGGCGCGGTGGCTGGCTATTTGAGCCTCTGGCTGGTGTTCTGGCTGTTCCGCCTGCTGACCGGCAAGGAAGGCATGGGTTATGGGGACTTCAAGCTGCTGTCGCTGATAGGGGCCTGGGGCGGCTGGCAAGTGCTGCCGCTGACCATTCTGCTGTCCTCGGCGGTTGGCGCAATACTCGGCATGCTGATGCTGCGCGCTCGTGGCGCCAGCCGTGCCACGCCCATCCCTTTTGGGCCCTACCTGGCCATTGCCGGCTGGGTCGCCTTGATCTGGGGTGAACGCATAACCGCTTCTTACCTTCAATTCGCAGGGCTCGGCCAATGACTGCAAGCACCGCGCACCCGTGGGTCCTCGGGCTGACTGGCGGCATCGGCAGTGGCAAGAGCGCGGCGGCCGAGCGCTTCGCAACGTTGGGCCTGGAGGTCGTCGACGCCGACCAGGCCTCGCGTTGGGTAGTGGAGCCAGGAAAGCCCGCCCTGGCAGCATTGGCGGCACACTTCGGCCAAGGTATCCTGCAGGCCAACGGCGCCCTGGATCGGGCCGCGCTGCGGGCACGGATTTTCGCCGACAGCGATGAGCGGCTGTGGGTCGAAAAGCTGCTGCACCCCTTGATTGCCAGCGAGATCGCCGAACGCCTGCGTACCGCAAGGTCTCCCTACGCCGTGTTCGTTTCGCCGCTGATGATCGAGTCTGGCCAATACCGCCTGGCCAATCGCCTGCTGGTGATCGATGCACCGCGCGAGCTGCAAGTGGCACGGACCCTGCGCCGCGACGGCATCGGCGAGGCCCAGGTGGAGGCAATACTGGCCGCGCAAACTACCCGCGAGGATCGCCTGGCCTTGGCCGACGACGTGATCGTCAACGACGGCAGCCTGGATGCCCTGCACGCCGAGGTCGACCGATTGCACCTTGTTTACTTGTCTTTAGCTGGAACGCACTCATGACCCAACCCACCTTCGTCAACTGCCCCACTTGCGGAGCGCCCGTGGAATGGAGCAGCGCCTTCCCCAACCGGCCTTTCTGCTCGGACCGCTGCAAGCTGATCGACCTGGGCGCCTGGGCCTCGGAGGAACACAAGATCGCCGGCCGCGAGGAATCCGAGGACGAGGTCTTCTCCGCCGACCTGCCGCCAAGCCAGCATTGAAGCCAGGGCTTGTTCTCGCCCCCCATGACTGTTACCAATAGGCCAAGCCGCACACGAGGCAAGGCCATGGACGATTCCGACTACCTGCGCCTGTTGACCACCCAGGCCGAACAGGCAAATGCGTTGTTGTCCAACGCGCGCAAGTGGGAGCGCGAGCGCTGGGTGTGCCAGCGGCTGCTGCAAGGGCTGAACATTACCTACGGCACCGAGGAGTTTCTGCCGGTGGGCCAGGAGCCGCCCGACGTGCTGTTTCGCGACGCCAACTTCGAAGTGTTCTTCGTGCTCGATGAAGGTCGCCGGCTTAACGATGAATGGCGCGAAGAGCTGCAACGCCGCCGTAGCGCATTCTCCCTGAGCCAACTGGTGCGTCGCGAAGCCCGCCCCAAGCGTATTCGCGCGCCGGAACTGCTCGCCCGGCTGGCGCCGACCCTGCGCAAAAAAGCCCATAACTACTTGGAACGCGGAATAGACCTGGGCGAGCTGGACATGGTCGCCTTCGCCAGCCTCAAGCGCGACGTGCTCAACCTCAACAGCCATTTCCCCCCACCCACCGAATACCTGCGCCAAGGCTGGCGATCGCTGTCGCTGGTGGGGCCTAACTTTGCGCGGGTGTTGTTCGCGCATCCGGATGCCCCGGATTTTCTGCGTGCCAACCTCGGCCGCAGCATTCTCTTCGACGTGGGGATCAGCCTTTGATACCCCTTGTGCAACATTTTGCCCACCGCTGCGGTCTACTCGCGCGACCTGATCACCGTCACGCCCTGGATGGGCGCTCGAAGCTGCCTTGCGCTCGCCCCATCCGCCTGCCCTCGCCGCCAGTTGCGCCGAGGGCGCCCCATGGATTTTTCAACCTTACGAGATATCTCAATGAAACATCGCATCGTGATCGTCGGCGGCGGCGCTGGCGGCCTGGAACTGGCGACCCGCCTGGGTAAGACCCTGGGCAAACGGGGCAAGGCTTGCGTTACCTTGGTCGACGCTAACCTCACGCATATCTGGAAGCCCCTGCTGCACGAAGTAGCCGCTGGTTCGTTGAACTCGTCCGGAGACGAGCTCAATTACCTGGCCCAGGCCAAGTGGAATCATTTCGAGTTCCAGCTGGGCCGCATGAGTGGGCTGGACCGCGCTCGGCAGCGGATTACGCTGTCGGCGACCCTGGATGACAGCGGTTCCGAGCTCGTACCGGAACGTGAGCTGGCCTATGACACTTTGGTGGTCGCGGTGGGCAGCACCACCAATGACTTCGGCACCAAGGGTGCGGCGGAGCATTGCCTGTTCCTCGATACCCGGCAGCAGGCGGAGCGCTTCCACCAGCAACTCCTGAACGCTTACCTGCGCGCCCATGCCCAGGACGAAGGCCATCAGGAAGAGATCACCGTGGCCATCGTTGGTGCAGGGGCCACAGGGGTCGAGTTGGCCGCTGAATTGCACCACGCCGCCCACGAGCTGGCAGCCTATGGCCTGGGTCGTATTCGCCCGGAAAACATGCGCATCACCTTGATCGAAGCCGGCCCGCGGGTGCTCCCTGCCCTGCCCGAGCGAATCAGCGCCCCGGTGCACCGCACCTTGGAGAAACTGGGCGTCACCGTGCTGACCGGTGCTGCTGTCAGCGAGGTCACTGCGGACAGTCTGATCACCGCCGACGGCAAGGTGATTCCGGCACGGCTGAAGGTCTGGGCCGCTGGCATTCGCGCGCCAGGCTTCCTCGAGAACATCGATGGCCTGGAGACAAACCGGATCAATCAACTTCAAGTCAGGCGCACCCTGCAGACCACCCGCGACGACAACATCTTTGCTTTCGGCGACTGTGCGGCCTGCCCGCAGCCCGATTCGGACCGCAACGTGCCTCCGCGTGCGCAGGCCGCGCATCAGCAAGCGTCGCTCTTGGTGAAAGCGCTCAAGCTGCGGCTCGAAGGCGGCGCGTTGCCGGAATATCGCTACACCGACTACGGCTCGCTGATCTCGCTGTCGCGCTTCTCCGCCGTGGGCAATCTAATGGGCAACCTTACTGGCAGCGTGATGCTCGAAGGGTGGTTGGCACGGATGTTTTATGTCTCGCTGTACCGCATGCACCAAATGGCTTTGTACGGCCCCTTCCGTACCGCCATGTCGATGTTGGGCAGCCGTTTGGGCCGTGGCACGGAGCCTCGTTTGAAGCTGCATTGACCAATCCGCTCACGGGCTTCGGCCCGCTCCCGCGCCGCTTGCGATAATCATCAAAACCGGCAGGAGCTCGTAGCCCGCGAACAAACTCACTAAGAGGCGGAAAGGTGAGGCAAAAATGCTGCTTGCCATACCTGTATATACAGGTTTAGATAACAGCCATTGCCAACGTACCAGGACACCCCTCATGCCAGCGCCCTTGCTTATCCAGCCCGGCCTGTTCGACCTTGCCCAACTGCGCGCCATTTTCCTTTCCCAGGTGCCTATCCAGCTCGACCCGGCGGCCCGCGCCACCGTGGATGAAGCGGCGGCAACGGTCACCAAGATCATCGCCAGCCAGCGCACGGTCTACGGCATCAACACCGGCTTCGGCTTGCTGGCACGCACCTCGATCCCTGAACAATCCCTGACCCGCCTGCAACGCAACCTGTTGCTCAGCCATTGCACAGGCACCGGCCCGCTGCTGGATGACGCGACGGTCGGCCTGATCCTGGCGCTGAAGGTTGCTTCGCTGGCGCGCGGTTTCTCCGGCGTCCGCTGGCAAGTGATCGAAGGGCTGACGGCGCTCTACAACGCCGGCGTTTACCCTTGCGTGCCTTCCCAGGGCTCGGTCGGCGCCTCGGGTGACCTCGCTCCGCTGGCTCACCTGTCGGCCGTGCTCATCGGCGTGGGGCGCGTGCGTCACCAAGGCCGTGAAATGGACGCGACCGAAGGGCTGGCTCTGGCCGGCCTGCAACCATTGGAGCTGGGCCCGAAAGAAGGCCTGGCCCTGATCAATGGTACCCAAGTGTCTACTGCGCTGGCCCTTCGCGGGCTGTTCGCGGCGGAGCGGCTGTTCAGCGCCGCCGTGGTAGCGGGCAGTTTGACCGTGGAGGCTCTTAAAGGCTCGGATGTGCCGTTCGACCCCCGCATCCAGGCCGTGCGTGGTCAACCGGGGCAGATCGACGTGGCGGCGTTCTACCGCGAGTTCCTGGCAGGCAGCGAAATTCGCGAATCGCACCGGGACTGCCCGCGCGTCCAGGACCCCTACTCCCTACGCTGCCAGCCGCAAGTGATGGGCGCCTGCCTGGACCACCTGCGGTTCGCCGCTGGGGTCTTCCTGCGCGAAGCCAACGCCGTGTCCGACAACCCCTTGGTTTTCAGCGCCGACGGCGACGTGCTCTCGGGCGGCAACTTCCACGCCGAGCCTGTTGCCATGGCGGCAGATGTACTGGCGCTGGCGATCTCGGAAATCGGTGCGTTGTCTGAACGCCGTACCGCGCAGTTGGTGGACCCCGCCCTCTCTGGCTTGCCAGCGTTCCTGGTCAAGGAGGGCGGGCTGAACTCAGGCTTTATGATCGCCCAGGTCACGGCGGCGGCACTGGCTTCGGAAAACAAAACCCTGGCGCACCCCGCGTCGGTCGATAGCCTGCCTACCTCTGCCAACCAGGAAGACCACGTATCCATGGCGACCTTCGCCGCACGCCGCCTGCAAGACATGGCCGGCAACAGCAGCGCGGTAGTGGCCATTGAACTGCTAGGCGCGGCCCAGGGCATCGATCTGCTGGCACCTTTGCAAACGTCCCCCTTGCTCGGCCAGGTCATGGCGCTGGTGCGGTCCGAAGTGGAGCACTACCACGAAGACCGTTACTTTGCCCCCGACATCGCCTGCGCCAGGGCCTGGGTCGAAGGTGGTGCGTTTGAGCAATGGTTGCCGGCTGAGCGCCTGTACGGCCGCTAACGCACGGAAGGTTAAAGGCCGCTCCCACGAGCGGCTTTTTTTCGCCTTAAGTAAGCGGAGGTTTTACCGGCCTCCGCCTCAACCAGGACCTGCCCCCGGCCAACGAGGAGCCGATCCGCCGGTTGATCGAGGCGTTCGCCTGCGCGCCTGTTCAGCGAGGCCCTCGAGCCCGTCGGCACGCCGACCTGGGCAATCGGCGTGCGAAAGCCTCGGACAAATCTGTAGAAATCATTATTATCCCAAGGTGAAGAACGGCCAGTGAGCAGCCGGCTGAAACTGTCGATCGAGGGTGTCATGGGCAACGAAAGCATCAATTGGGACAAGCTGGGCTTCGATTACATCAAGACTGACCTGCGCTACCTCGCCTATTGGCGTGACGGCGCCTGGCAGCCCGGGGTATTGACCGAAGACAACGTGCTGCATATCAGCGAAGGGTCCACCGCGGTGCACTACGGCCAGCAGTGCTTCGAAGGGCTCAAGGGCTATCGCGCCAAGGACGGGACGATCAATCTTTTCCGGCCGGACCAGAACGCCCTGCGCATGCAGCGCAGTTGCAGCCGCCTGCTGATGCCACACGTGCCAACCGAGATGTTCATCGATGCCTGCAAGCAGGTGGTCAAGGCCAACGAGCGCTTCATCCCGCCGTTCGGTACTGGCGGCGCGCTGTACCTGCGGCCGTTCGTGATCGGCGTGGGCGACAACATCGGCGTACGCACTGCCCCGGAATTCATCTTCTGCGTGTTCGCCGTTCCGGTCGGGCCGTATTTCAAAGGCGGGATGAAGCCGCACAACTTCGTGATCTCCGGTTACGACCGCGCCGCGCCGAACGGCACCGGTGCCGCCAAGGTCGGTGGTAACTATGCCGCGAGCCTGATGCCTGGCGCCGAAGCCAAGAAGCAGAACTTCGCCGATTGCATCTACCTGGACCCGCAAACCCACAGCAAGATCGAGGAAGTCGGCTCGGCGAATTTCTTCGGCATTACCAAGGACGGCAAGCAGTTCGTTACCCCTAAGTCCAGCTCGGTATTGCCCGGCATCACCCGCCTGTCGCTGCTTGAACTGGCCGCCAGCCGCCTTGGCCTTGAAGTGGTCGAGGGCGACGTGCTCATCGATGAATTGGACCGCTTCGCCGAGGCCGGCGCTTGCGGCACCGCTGCGGTGATCAGCCCGATCGGCGGCATCGAGTACAAGGGCAAGCTGCACGTGTTCCACAGCGAAACCGAGGTCGGCCCGGTCACGCAGCGCCTGTACAAGGAGCTGACGGGTATCCAGATGGGCGAGATCGAAGGCCCACAAGGCTGGATCGTGAAGGTCGACTGACCTTCGCCCAACACAAAAGGCGCCCTGGGGCGCCTTTCGTTTATCGGCAACCGGCTGTTACATCACCGCGGCAAACGCCTCGATCACATGCTCCAGGTTGCTTGGGCTCAGGCCAGCGATACAGATGCGCCCGGTTTCCACCGCATACACTCCATGCTCAGCCTTGAGCTTGCGCACTTGGTCCGCACTCAGCCCGGTGTAAGCGAACATACCTTCCTGATGAGCTAGGAAACCGAAGTCCCGCTCGGGCAGCCTCTTGCTCAGGCCTTCCACCAACGCCGCGCGCATGGCGGTGATGCGGTCACGCATTTGCGCCAACTCACCCTGCCACTGCCGGTTCAATGTTTCATCACCCAACACCCGCGCAACGATGCTGGCACCGAACATGGGCGGGCTCGAATAGTTGCGGCGCACGTGCAGCTTCAGCTGCCCGAACACTTGCGCGTGACTATCCACGGCGGTGTGGATGCTCAATGCCCCCGCCCGCTCGCCGTACAGCGAAAAGGTTTTGGAGAAGGAGCTCGATACCAAGAACTCCAGGCCGCGGCGAGCGCACTCACGGATCAGCCAGGCATCTTCGTCCAGGCCTTTGCCGAAGCCTTGATAGGCGATGTCCAGGAATGGAATAGCCTCGCGCGCCTGCAGCACGTCGAGGATCTTCAGCCACTGTTCACGCTCCGGCTGGATACCCGTGGGGTTATGGCAGCAGGGATGCAACAGCACGATGGCGTTCGCCGGCAGTTTTTCCAGCGCTTGCATCGCGCCTTCGAAGTCGAATTGCTTGCGGTTGGGCTCGAAGTACGGGTAGCGGTTTACCTTGAACCCCGCGCCCTGGAAGATGCCCAGATGGTTGTCCCAGGTAGGATCGGATACCCACACCTGCGAATCCGGCCAGGCGGTCTTGAGGAAGTCCGCGCCGACTTTCAGCGCGCCAGAGCCGCCGACTGTCTGGATGATCGCCACGCGGTGCCGGGTGCTGTCCACGCTGTCAGCGAACAGCAATTGCTCGACGACGCGGCGGTAGGCAGTGGCCCCTTCCATCGGCAGATAGCTGCGCGGTTGGTGCTCGGCTACCAGCAATTCTTCGGCGCGCTGCACCGAGGGCAGCAGGGGCACGCGGCCCAACTCGTCGTAATAGATGCCAACGCCCAGGTTGACCTTGTTCGGCCGCGGGTCTTCGGCGAACTCCCCCATCAGCCCGAGTATCGGGTCGCCGGCATAGAGGGGTAAGTGTTCGAACATATGCACCTCAAATTGTGGGTAATCCGGGCGGGAAACAGCCCATGCGGGCAAGATTAGCCCATAGCCGCAACCCCTGGGTCAAGGCGCAAAAACGCCCGCGGCCGCTGCACGCGCAAGGGCGTGGCAGCGGCCGTGTACAGGCGGTGGTCGGGCGATCAGGCGGCGGCGGGGCGGACCTGAAGATCGGCGCTGAGGGTAGGTTCTGGCGGCCGCACCAGCTCACGGGCGACGGTCCATACGATGACCGCGGCGATAAGGTCGAACACCGCCAGCACCACGAACAATGGGCTGTAGCCAATCTTGGTGACCAGCACGCCGAACACCATGGTGAAGGCTGCCGCACCCAGATAGCCGAACATCCCGCCCATGCCGGTAGCGGTGGCTACCTCGTTCTTGCCGAAGGAGTCGGACGTGATCGAGTAGAGGGCGCCAGAAAGGGTCTGGTGGGCGAAGCCGCCCACGCACAGCAGCAAGATCGCCGTGTAGGGGCTTTCCACCAAGCCGATGCAGGCCGGGCCGATCATGCACGAGGCGCCGAACAGCAGCACAAGCTTACGCGAGGTGAACAGCGACACTTTCAGGCGCTTGTGGAAGAACGGGCTAAGGTAGCCGCCAAGCACACAGCCCAGGTCTGCCGCGAGGAACGGCAGCCAGGCGAACATGGCGATCTCCTTGATGTTCATGTGCCGCTCGGTCATCAGGTACAGCGGAATCCAGGCATTGAAGGTTTGCCAGGCCGGCTCGGAAAGAATCCGCGCCGAGGCGATCGCATAGAAATTCCGGCTGCTGATGATTTTCTTCCAGCCGCCTTTTTGAGCTGGGCTGTGCTGGCCGGTATCGGCCTCTTTAAAGTGCGCTTCCTGCCCGGAAAGGATGTACTCGCGCTCGGCATCCGCCAACCGGCGCTGATCGCGCGGATGTTTGTACAGCACCAGCCAGAGAAAGCTCCAAGCGATGCCCAGGCCACCGACGATCAAGAATGCCAATTGCCAGCCGCTTTGCAGGATCGCCCAAACCACCAGTGGAGGTGCTAACAGAGCGCCGATGGAGGAGCCGATATTGAACCAGCCGATGGCCACGGAACGCTCTTTGGCGGGGAACCATTCGGTGGTCGCCTTTACGCCCGCGGGCAGGCCGGCGGCTTCGGTCAACCCCAGCAGCCCCCGCAAGAACGCCATGCTCTGCCAGCCGGTCGCCATTGCCGCGGCGGCACAGGCCGCGGACCATGCCAGGGCAAAGGTGAAAAAACCCATCTTGGTGCCTATTGCATCGAGGACGTAGCCGGCCACGGGCTGCATGAAGGCGTAGCACAGCTGCCAAGCCACCACGATATTGGCGTACTGCTCAGTAGAAATGGTGAGCTCTTTCATCAGGGTGGGCGCGGCCACCGAGAGCGTATTACGGGCTAGGTAGTTGACGATGAGCCCGGCCGTAACCAGGCCGACCATCCACCAACGGATGCCTTTGATTTTCATGGGCTGACACTCTTCGAATTGTTTTTGTCGAGAAAGCGTAACGACATGTGTCGTCGTACTTGTGTGCCTTTTATAGAGTTAGGCCCCTGCCCTGTCAAACGGATATTGAGCATGAATACGTGCCACCTGTACGATTTCATCTGACCGTTCATGTGGGCTTTTGTAGCGATACACCCCTGTAACGGCACCATAGATCCGCCTGAAGAAAAAAATCCCCAGATATTATCTCTCTTGTATGACAACCTACTGGTCTGTCATAAACGTGTTTGGCCTATCTCCCTTTACTTGTACGGCTGTTCAAGGCCAGCAGCATTGCCTATAGTGCCGCCATTCCAACAAAAGCCTTCGCCCGCCCTGGTTCGTTCCAGCGGCGTACGGGGGCTTTGTGCCTTGCCTACCCTGAGGTCTTATGGCTTTTACCTCCCTGCGCCAGGACGCCTTGGCGGGGCTGACCACGGCGTTCGCCCTGGTGCCTGAATGCATTGCTTTCGCCCTGGTCGCCCACCTCAATCCGCTGATGGGTTTGTATGGAGCCTTCTTTATCTGCACCTTGACCGCCTTGCTGGGCGGGCGCCCCGGGATGATTTCCGGCGCTGCCGGCTCCATGGCGGTGGTGATAGTCGCGCTGGTGGTGCAGCACGGGGCGGACTACCTGCTAGCCACCGTGGTGCTCGGTGGCCTGCTGATGATGCTGTTCGGTGCCCTGCGCCTGGGCAAACTCATACGCATGGTGCCGCACCCGGTCATGCTGGGGTTCGTCAACGGCCTAGCAATCGTGATCGCCCTGGCCCAGCTAGAGCACTTCAAGCAGGGCGGCCACTGGCTGCAGGGTAAAGCGTTGTGGGTGATGGTGGGGCTAGTAGTGCTCACCATGACGATGGTATGGCTGCTGCCTAGGTTGACCCGAGCAATACCGCCGGCGCTGATGGCGATTCTCGGCGTGGGCATGCTGGCCGCCTGGCTGGACCTTCCCACGCGCACCTTGGGCGACATGGCGCATATCGCCGCCGGCTTGCCACAGCTACATATACCGCAGGTGCCATGGACGCTCGACACCTTAAGGATCGTGCTCCCTTACGCGGTCCTGATGGCCTCGGTCGGGCTGCTGGAAACCCTACTGACCCTGAACCTTACCAACGAGATCACCAACACCCCGGGGCAGCCGGACCGCGAATGCGTCGCGCTCGGCGCCGCGAACCTGGCTTCCGGCCTGTTCGGCGGCATGGGTGGGTGCGCAATGATCGGCCAGACCATGATCAACCTGGCGTCCGGCGGCCGCGGGCGCCTGTCGGGAGCCGTCAGCGGCGGCATGATCCTGATGTTCATCCTGTTCCTGTCGCCCTGGATCGAACGCATTCCACTCGCGGCGCTGGTAGGAGTGATGTTCGTAGTCGCTCAGCAAACCTTTGCCTGGGGATCCTTGCGCGTGCTGGGAAAAATCCCCCGCCACGACGCATTGGTAGTGGTCGCGGTGACGGTAATCACGGTATTTACCGACCTCGCAATCGCCGTGCTCTGCGGGGTGATCATCGCCGCGCTCAGCTTTGCCTGGCAGCACGCGCAGGATATTCATGCCGAGCGCAGCGATGAAGGCGGCCAGCGGCGCTATCGCTTGCGTGGGACCTTGTTCTTCGCGTCGACCACTCGCTTCCAGTCGCTGTTCCACCCGGCCGGTGATCCGCCCGAGGTGGTTATCGACTGCGCCCAGTTGCGCGTCGTTGACCATTCCGCCATTGCTGCGCTCGAGGCATTGCTGGCCCGCTACCGCGATGAGGGCCGCCACGTAGAGCTGGCACATTTGTCACCCCGCTGCGAGGCGCTGCTTGAGCGCGCCGGCGTACGCGGCTGATCCTCAACTCCTGCTAGAGCCAAAGCGCCGACAATAAAACGCCGGCGCTCTTTATTTCAAAATTCTGACTCCCCACTCCTGGGCCATCCGGCCAGTCAAACCCCTCTCTCCTCCACTCCCTCTCCAACACGCCAATACCGCGAGTACGCTCGCCAAGCGTGCCTATGCCGCTTCGCTTTTGGAACGCAAGAAGCGCCAGAAAACACGCTAGCAAAAGCCATACTTTTGACGCCTTCACGTGTATCCGCTTGCTTACAGAGGAGCCGCCGCCAGGAATTCGGCATTTAAATGGCGTTTTTTGGGTTTCCGTCTACTTCTTTGGCGTACTCGATAAAAGGGCGGATCGATTTCTGAGAACTGTGTCATACAAATTCGGTAAGCAGCGCTGAGTTATTGGCATTGATTCCATTTCTTGATCCAGGACCGGGGTAAGCACATGATTTTCAATGTAAAGGATTTTGGCGCTGTTGGTGACGGTGTCACGGATGATACAGCGGCCATCCAGGCCACCATCGACGCTGCCGCCGCCGCGGGGGGCGGAACGGTCTTCGTTCCCACCGGCACCTTTATTGTCTCCGCCGGGGAAGAACCCTCTGACGGCTGCTTGATGCTCAAGAGCAACGTGTACATGGAAGGCGCTGGCGCCGGGAAGACCACTGTGAAAGTGGCTGACGGTTCCGACACCAAGATTACCGGCGTCATCCGCTCAGCCTACGGCGAGGAAACCCATGACTTCGGCCTGAGCAACCTCACTATCGACGGCAACCGTGAACACACGACTGGCAAGATCGATGGCTGGTTCAACGGCTTCATTCCTGGGAAAGACGGCCACGATAGCAACGTCACCCTTAGCGGGGTAGAGATCAAGGATTGCTCGGGTTACGGCTTCGATCCGCACGAGCAAACGATCAATATGTTGATCGAAAATTGCGTGTCTCATGGCAACGGCCTGGATGGCTTCGTTGCCGACTATATGATCGACACCAAGTATGTGAACAACGTGGCCTATGACAACGACCGCCACGGCTTCAATATCGTCACCAGCACCAATGACTTCACCATGACCGGCAACGTGGCCTATGGCAACGGCGGCAACGGTATCGTGGTGCAGCGCGGCAGCGAGAACATCCCCTCCCCGCATGACGTGCTCATCCAGGGCGGTAGCGTGTACGGTAACGGCGCCGAAGGCGTGCTGGTCAAGCTGTCCAGCGACGTGACGGTGACTGGGGTGGATATCCATGACAACGGCGGCGCCGGCGTGCGCATTTATGGCAGCTCGGGCGTGGTGGTCAGCGACAACACCCTCACCAACAACGCCCTGAATGCGCCGGTTCCGGAAGTGATCATCCAGAGCTATGACGACACCACCGGGGTGTCTGGCAAGTTCTTCCCCGGCAGCGACAACCAGATCACCAATAACACCATCACCGGCGGCGCCAATTCCACCTATGGCGTGGCCGAGCGTAACGAAGACGGGACTGACCGCAACACCATCGTCGGCAACCACATCAGCCAGACGACCAAGGGATCGACCCTCACCTATGGCGATGGCACCTATGTAGGTGACACGTTGCCAACCTCAACCATCGAGGGCACTTCGGGCGCTGACACCCTCACGGGCACCGCCAACAACGAATTGATTCTCGCCGGTGCGGGCAATGACACCGTCTCGGCGGGCGCCGGAGACGACGTTCTGGTCGGCGGTGCCGGCGTCGATAAGCTTACCGGCGGTGCCGGCGCGGACACTTTCCGCTTCACCGCGCTAACCGACAGTTACCGGACCGCCAGCACGTCCTATAGCGACCTGATCACTGATTTCGACGTGAGCAAGGACAAGATCGACCTGGCCGACCTGGGGTTCAAGGGCTTGGGCAACGGCTACAACGGCACCCTGCTGGTGCAATACAACAGCAGCAACGGCCGTACCTATATAAAGAGCTATGACGCCGACGCCAGTGGCAACCGCTTCGAGCTGGCACTTACCGGCAACCTGGTCAGCACGCTGAAGGCCGATAACTTCGTGTTCCAGCGGGTGATCGACGGTACCAGCGGCAGCGATTCGCTCACCGGTACCAGCGGCGCCGATACCATCAATGGCCTGGCCGGGGCAGACAGCATCAACGGTGGCGGGGGCAATGACCGCATCACCGGTGGTGCCGGAGCAGACACCCTTACCGGCGGCGCCGGCGCTGATACCTTCGTGTACGCCAGCCGCCTGGATAGCTACCGCAACTACAACACTGGCGGCGACACCGTGACCGATCTGGTCACGGACTTCGACGTGACCAGCGATAAGATCGACCTTTCGGCCTTGGGCATCAGCGGCCTGGGCGACGGGCGCAACGGCACCATCTACCTGACACTCAACTCAGCCGGCACCAAGACCTATATCAAGTCGCTGGAAGCCGACGCTTCGGGCAATCGCTTCGAGGTTGCCCTCAACGGTAACTACATGAACAGCCTGACCGCGGCGAATTTCGTGTTCTCCACAGCCACGCCGGTGAATCATGCACCCGTGGTGGCCACTCCGCTTGCCGACCAGAACGCCAGTGAAAACACGCCTTTCTCCTACGTAGTACCGAAGGCGAGCTTCAGCGACGCCGACAACGACACCCTGACCTATACCGCTAAGCTGGCTGACGGCAGCGCTCTGCCTTCCTGGCTGACGTTCGACGCCACCACTCGCACCTTCAGCGGCACTCCAGGCTCCACCGCCTCGGGCACTTACAACGTGACTGTGACCGCCAACGATGGCAAAAGCGGCACCGTAAGCGACACCTTCGCCCTGGCGGTCAAGGATGTGCCGGATAACAACGGCGTGTTCAACGGCACCGCCGGCAAAGACACGCTCACCGGCACCGACGCCAATGAACAGTTTTTTGGCCTGGCGGGCGCGGACACCATCAATGCCGGCGGCGGCAATGACTTGCTGGTAGGAGGTGCCGGCGCAGACAAACTGACCGGCGGCGCTGGAGCGGATGTGTTCCGCTACACCTCGACCCTGGACAGCTACCGCACCGACACCACCAGTGCTACCGATGTAATCACCGACTTCGATGTGAGCGCGGACAAGATCGATGTGTCTGCCCTGGGCTTCGGCGGCCTGGGCACTGGCTACAACGGGACGCTGAACATTTCCTACAACAGCAGCACCGGCCGCACCTACATCAAGGACCGAGATGCCGACGCCAATGGCAATCGCTTCGAGCTGGCGCTCGAGGGCAACTACCTGAACACGTTGAAGGCGTCCAACTTCATCTTCGGCACCGATACCCCTCCAGCCAATAATGCGCCAGTGGTCAGCGACCCTCTGCTGGACAGCACCGCGACGGAAAATACGCCTTACACCTATACTGTAGCGCCGACGGCGTTCACCGACGCCGATCACGACACGCTGACCTACACAGCTACGCTCCAGGACGGCACGCCGCTGCCGGCGTGGCTCACCTTCGACGCAAAAACCATGACTTTCAGCGGCACCCCGGACGACAATGCCGCCGGTGTGTATAACTTCCTGGTCACCGCCACTGATACCAAGGGCGCGTCGGCCAGCGACGTGTTCGCGCTGACCGTCGCCAACGCACCGCTCAATACCATCACCGGTACCTCCGCTGCCGAGACCCTGAACGGGACCAGCCACGACGACCTGATCCTGGGCCAAGACGGCGCTGACACCCTCAACGGCAACGCCGGCAACGATGTGCTCGACGGTGGTGCCGGCCGCGATACCCTCACCGGCGGCGCTGGCACGGACACCTTCCGCTACTCGGCGTTGAGCGACAGCTACCGTGACTACGACGCCGGTGGCATCACCGCTACCGACACCATCACCGACTTTACCGTCGGCGTGGACAAGATCGATGTCAGCGCCCTGGGCATCCTTGGCCTGGGCAATGGCTCGAACCACACGCTGTACATCACCACCAGCGACGACGGCAGCAAGACCTATGTCAAGTCTGGGGAGTCGGATGCGGACGGCAACCGCTTCGAGATCACCCTGCAGGGCAACTACGCCACGACCCTGAGCGCCGATGACTTCGTGTTCGCCGAGCGCGCCCAGCAGGACATTCTCTTCCTGCCGACGCTTGGCCAGTCCAACGCCCGGCTGCTGCGCATGACCGAAGACGATGGACAGTCCGGGATCACTGAGATGGTCAAGGACCTGAGCAAGTACACCGACTACGACGTGCGCAGCCAATTCTCCGATGCCGATGGCAATGGCATCGACGTGGCGGTAGGGGGCAGCACCGTCTGCGGTCTGTCTACCGGCACTCCGGAAGAGCTGCGCCTGTGCTGGTGGCTGACCGACACCAACCAGCCCGGCCCGGCCCTGCTGCGCGCCGTGGGCTTGCTGCAGGAACAGCTTTCCAGCCTGAAGGCCATCGACAACGTGACCATGGGCATCGTATGGGGCCAGGGCGAAGAAGCCGCTCAGGAGATCGGCCGCGCGGCGGACCCTACGGCTCAAGCCGCGTTGTATAAAGAGTCCACGCTCAAAGTGTTCGATTACCTGCATGCGCAGCTGGGCGACTTCAAGGTCTACATGATGGAAACCGGCCACTACGATGCGGACGCCGCACGCGTACGTGGCTACGACGAAGATAAAATCGCCTCGATCCAAAGTGGTGTGGTTGCCGTGCGCGCGGTACAGGAAGCGATCGCCGCGGAGCGCTCGGACGTCGACATCGCCGTGGACTACACCGACCTGCCGCTGCGCCAGGAGGCGGACCCGGTTACCTACCCGGACGACGTGTGGCATTTGCACGAGGAGTCGGCGGAAATCGTTGGCCAGCGATTGGCCGACAGCATCGCCACCGACCTCGGCTACCAGGCGGACCTCACCGACAACGGCACAGCGCAGGACGTGTACGACGAGGTGAACAGCCATAAGGGCGGCTACATCCTCGGCACCGACCAGGACGATACCCTGGTGGGCAGCGCCTGGGACGACACCCTGGACGGCGACCTGGGCGCGGATAACATGGCGGGCGGCGACGGCAAGGACGTGTACATCGTTGATAACTCCGCAGACGTGGTGACAGAAACCAACGCCGCCGCCAGCCAGATCGACACCGTGAAGGCATCGGTCAGCTGGACCCTCGGCGACAACGTGGAATATTTGGTGCTCACCGGCTATTCAGCCATTGACGGAACCGGCAACGCCCTGCGCAACTTCATCACCGGCAACGACGCGGCCAACGTGCTCAACGGCATGGGCGGCGCCGACAGCATGACCGGTGGCAATGGGTCAGACACCTACTACGTGGACAACGTCGACGACACCGTGGTGGAGAAGAACAGTGACAGCGCCGTCGGCGGCATCGATACCGTGTACAGCAGCCTGGCGACCTATACCCTGACCAGCAACGTTGAGAACCTGGTGATCAATACCGACGCGGCGGCCAACGGCGTGGGCAACGCGCTGGACAACACCCTGTTCGCGGGCAGCGGCAACAATGTGCTCGACGGCCGCGGCGGGATCGATACCGTGTCCTACGCCTTCGCCACCGGCGGCATCAGCTTGTCACTGAGCACCAGCGCCCAGCAGAACACCGGTGGTTCCGGGCTGGACACCCTCAAGTACATCGAGAACGTGATTGGCAGCCATTTCGGTGACAGCCTCAGCGGTAGCAGTGCCGCTAACGTGATGGATGGCGGCGACGGCGACGACACCCTGGTAGGCGGTGCTGGGGATGACACCCTCATTGGCGGCGCGGGCACCGATTCGCTCACCGGCGGCACCGGGGCCGATACCTACAAGTTCGCCGCGCTGGGCGATATGGGGTTAGGCAACCTGCGGGATGTGATCATTGGCTTCAAGACCACCGAGGGCGACAAGATCGACCTCACGGGAGTGGATGCCAATTCCGCCACCGAGGCCAAGGAGCACTTCACCTTCATCGGCAGCCAGGCGTTCGACAGCAATAACGCCACCGGCCAGCTGCGCTTCGAAAACGGCATTCTGTATGGCAGCGTCAACGCCGACGCCAGCGCCGAGTTCGAGATCCAGCTGGTAGGGGTCAAGGAGCTGCATCAGAGCGACTTCGCCGCGTAAGGGCTCGCGCTTGACGCAAAGGCGGGCGGCTATCCGGCGGAGCCTGTGAACCATGCAACACCTGGTTCGCAGGCTTCGCCAGCGCCCTAAAGGCGCTGGCGCATGCAGGCGTGACGCTACAACCGTGCAGTCACGAAATCCTCCTCGTAAAACTCCATCACTCCCCTGCCCCGCGCGTGGCCAAGCTGCTCGCGCTGGCGCAGTTCCACCCGGCGGATCTTCCCGGAAATGGTCTTGGGCAGTTCACTGACGAACTCGATGCGTCTCACTCGCTTGTAAGCGGCCAGCTGTTCCCGCGCGAAGCTGAAGATGCTTTCAGCCAACCCGGCGCCTGCCTGATGCCCCGGCGCAACGATCAGGTAAGCCTTGGGCACGGCCAGGCGCAGCGGATCGGGGCTGGGCACCACCGCCACCTCCATCACCGCAGGATGCTCGATCAATGCGCTTTCCAGTTCGAACGGGCTGATGCGGTAATCCGAGGCCTTGAATACGTCATCAGCGCGGCCAACGAAAGTGATGTAGCCGTCGTCGTCGATCATGGCGGTATCACCTGTGCGGTAATGGCCGTCACGCATTGCTTCGGCGGTCTTCTCTGGATTGTCGGCATACCCCAGCATCAGCCCAAGCGGCGCTGGGTGCAGCGGCAGCGCTACCTCGCCTTCCCGCGCGAGCTGCCCGTCGGCATCGAGCAGGCTCAAACGGTAACCGGGCAACGGCCGCCCCATGGAGCCAGGCCTGAGCGATTGCCCTGGCGTGTTGCCAACGATAGCCGTGGTTTCAGACTGACCGAAACCGTCGCGCAGCCAGAGCCCCCAGGCGGCCTGTACTTGCTCGATGATTTCTGGGTTCAGCGGTTCGCCCGCCCCGACCAACTCGCGCAACCGCAGCCCCGCGCGAGCCGCGTACAAGTCCTCCTGAATCAGCATGCGCCATACCGTAGGCGGCGCGCACAGGCTGGTAACCGGGTAGGCCTGCAACACTTGCAACAACCCTTTTGCGCTGAAGCGTTCCACATTGTGGATAAACACGCAGGCACCAGCATTCCACGGCGCGAAGAAACAGCTCCAGGCATGCTTGGCCCAACCCGGAGAGGAAATATTCAGGTGCACGTCGCCCGATTGCAGGCCAATCCAATACATGGTCGAAAGATGGCCAACCGGGTAGCTCTGATGACTGTGCAGCACCATTTTCGGCTTGGAGGTTGTGCCGGAGGTGAAATACAGCAACAAAGGGTCCGTCGCCCGGGTTGGCGCGTCGGCCGTGAACGCCTCGCTCAATGCGTAGGCCGGGGCCAGCGGATGCCAGCCAGATACGGCAGCGCCAACCACGACCCTGGTGCAGTCACTGCCCAGGCCTTCAAACTTCGCCACGTGGGCCTCTCCCGCCACGATGTGGCTGATCCGCCCCCGCTGCAGCCGATCGTGCAGATCCTCGCTGGCCAGCAGCGCCGTCGCCGGGACCACCACCGCGCCGAGCTTGGCCGCGGCGAGCATTAGCTCCCACAAGGCAACTTCGTTGCCAAGCATCAGCAACAGCCGCGCTCCACGCGTCACGCCCAAGCTGCGTAAGTAATTGGCAACCTGGTTAGAGCGCGCGCGCATTTGCGCGAAGGAATGGCAGGTATCAATGCCGTGCTCGTCGACGATCCGCAACGCCGGCGCCTCGTTGCCCTCCGCCATCTCATCGAAATAGTCCAGCGCCCAATTGAAGTACTCCAGCTGCGGCCAGCGAAAATCCCGGGCAGCGGTCTCGTAATCAATGCGGTGAGCAAGAAGGAAATCTCTCGCCGCGATAAACGCAGCGGCGGAGGCAACCGATGCCTCTGCGGGTTCGAGGGTGATAGCGTGCATGTGCCTGGCCTGTTTTTGTTGTTGTAGACGCGAGTGGCCTGAGTATAGGCAGCCGCCCGACATGCAGCGGGGGCAAAAAAGCCGGTGGGTTGTGCAGGAACGCCGGGAGCGAGGAGCGGGCACAGGTGTTACGCCCGCCAAGTAAAGTCACTTTCCCTTCATCAGGCTCCGTATGCTCGAAACATGTTTTGTATAACAAATGGAGTCGGACGCTATATCGTGATTGACGAATGCCATAGCGCCAATAGTCACGTTGTCCCCAATATTGAGATCATCGCCAATGATGCAAGCATTGGCTCCGATATTTACATCATTCCCTATAAGAATGAGGCCCTCTTTCTTCCCGACGATCCCTATAGTTGTATTCTGCCTGATTCGCAGATTAGTGCCGATACGCACTCGATCAGCAATGACTATACCCACACGATGATAAATCTTCATACCCGGACCGATTTCGGCATCAAGGAGTATGTCGATATTGTGGCGACTCACTAAGCCTGTATGAATTTTGCTAGCCATTTTCCGATAATTTATTATTCCGCTCGGCTTTCTGTGTAGATATTGCGCTAGCCGAAACCAGAACATGAAATGATCTATTTCCTTTCGTCGCACTCTTCGCCAGCAACGTACTAGCTTGAAGCGTTCTTCGGGCCTACCGGTAATCTCAGTCTTCCAGTACCCTATTAAGTCTTTGAAATCCATTTACTTCCTCCACCGTTGCAATCATGCAAATCGGACTAACATCACAGCGATTTTTCCTATGGCCTCGCCGCCTCAAGCTAATAACGCCCGGCCTCAGTGCAGCCCATCTCATCCGGGCGTCAAGGCAAGCTAGAAGGCTGGCCACGAGTAGAAAGGTACTTCAAAAACTCTTCGATACTGCCGGAAAGCAAGTGTGCAACTCTACGAATTTCGGGCTCCGGCCAGTTCCACCATTCGGAATCAAGCAAGGTTGAAATAGTTATTTCATCGAACCGCCAGCGGATAAGCCTCGCCGGGTGGCCGCCGAAGATCGCGTAGGGGGGCACATCTTTAGTAACGACAGAGCGAGCAGCGATAATTGCGCCATGGCCAATAGTCACGCCCGACAAGATCATAGCATCGGTGGCGATCCAGCAGTCACTGCCAATGACCACGTCGCCATTAGTGCCGTGATAGTCGACAATATGAGCTGCTTGGTCTATGTACTTTGGAAATGGGTATGTTGACACCCAATCGGCGCGGTGAATTCCGCCCAGAAGTACTTTCGTGCCTCGTGCCAAGGAAGTGAAATTACCGATCTTAAGCGTAGAGCCTTCATTCCAATCATGCACCTCTAAGTCGCCATAGGTGCCAAGACCAAATGTATACTCAGGAAATTTTATTCGAAGCAGCTCTGTTTGCTTGTGAAATTTCGGTAGATGCTTGATTGCGTTCTTCTTCCTTCGTTCGGCTTTTCTTTTTATGAATTTTTTCAAGAATCTGAACATCAGGATCTTTCCCAGTGCATCACCGAATGTATCCGCATTGTATCAAACCCAACTCCGAACGGGCGATATCGGCGAAAGGGAAGGGAAAGGGAAAGGGAAAGGGTAGATGCTGCGCTAGAAGGGCTAGCTATTGCCGGCAAAGGCTGGCCATAGGAAATCGAGGCGAAAAAAAAGGCACCCTATCGGGTGCCTTTTTCTACATGGTGGGTCGTGTAGGATTCGAACCTACGACCAATTGGTTAAAAGCCAACTGCTCTACCAACTGAGCTAACGACCCGGAAAATGGTCGGGGTGAGGGGATTCGAACTCCTGACATCCTGCTCCCAAAGCAGGCGCGCTACCGGACTGCGCTACACCCCGAAGTTGGCTCCGTGACCAGGACTCGAACCTGGGACCCAATGATTAACAGTCATTTGCTCTACCGACTGAGCTATCACGGAACTACATACAACGGTTTACAACCTTTTACATTTCCGAAGGCTTTCGGCTTCGGCCCTGACTGCGTTTCGTATCGCTACGTTCGCTGTGCTGAGGCGCGCCATTCTACACCTTCGTTTCGCCCTGTCAACCCCTGTTTTACAACTAAGATGCTGATTTGCATCTTTTTTTCCGCTGCCAGTTAAACCGGCGTAGGTAAGGGCGACTCAAGCGGGGCGCATGATATATAACATCACCCGTGGGTGCAAGGGGTATGCACTCACGGGTGAACATCGGCTCAGGTGAACACGATCTCGTCGCCCGAAACCTTGGCCTGGATCGAACTGCCAGGGAGGAAGCTGCCGCTGAGAATCAGCTGCGCCAACGGGTTTTCGATCCAGCGCTGTATGGCTCGCTTCAACGGGCGAGCCCCATAGACTGGGTCATAGCCCACTGCAATCAACTTGTCCAAGGCCTCGTCGGTGAGCTCCAGGGCCAAATCGCGCTCGGCCAGTCGGCTGCGCAAGCGGCCCAACTGAATCTGCGTGATGCCAGCGATCTGCTCGCGCCCTAGCGGCTCGAAAATCACCACCTCGTCCACGCGGTTGATGAATTCAGGGCGGAAATGGCTAGAGAGTGCGTCCATCACTGCTGCCCGTTGCGCCTCACGGTCGCCGACCAACTCCTGGATGCGCGCCGAGCCGAGGTTCGACGTCATCACCACCACGGTGTTGCGAAAATCCACGGTACGCCCGTGGCTGTCGGTGAGGCGGCCGTCTTCCAATACCTGCAGCAGAATGTTGAATACGTCCGGATGGGCTTTCTCCACCTCGTCCAGCAGCACCACCGAGTAAGGCTTGCGCCGCACCGCTTCGGTGAGATAACCGCCTTCTTCGTAGCCTACATAGCCTGGCGGGGCGCCGATCAGCCGCGCCACGGAGTGCTTCTCCATGAACTCGGACATATCGATCCGCACCATGGCTTCTTCGGTGTCGAACAGGAATTCCGCCAAGGCTTTGCACAGCTCGGTTTTACCAACCCCGGTAGGGCCGAGGAACATGAACGAGCCGCTGGGCCGGTTCGGATCAGACAGCCCCGCGCGCGAACGACGCACGGCGTTGGCCACGGCCACCACCGCTTCGTTCTGGCCAATCACGCGCTGGTGAAGCAGGCTTTCCATTTTCAGCAGCTTTTCCCGCTCGCCTTCGAGCATCTTGGCCACGGGGATGCCGGTCCACTTGGAAACCACCTCGGCAATTTCTTCCTCGGTGACCTTGCTGCGCAGCAACTGGTTTTCTGACTTGCCGTGCTGGTCGACCATTTGCAGGCTGCGCTCCAGGTCAGGGATAACCCCGTACTGGAGCTCGGCCATGCGGCTAAGGTCACCGCGCCGGCGAGCAGCTTCCAGCTCCTGGCGAGACTGTTCGATCTTCTGTTGAATCTGCGCCGAACCTTGTACCTCGGCTTTTTCCGACAACCATACTTCTTCAAGGTCGGCGTATTCACGCTCCAGCCGGGTGATGTCCTCGGTCAACTTCTCCAAGCGCTTGCGTGCGGCCTCGTCTTCTTCCTTTTTCAGGGCTTGGGATTCGACCTTGAGCTGAATCAGGCGCCGCTCCAGCCGATCCAGCTGCTCGGGCTTGGAGTCGATTTCCATGCGGATGCGGCTGGCTGCCTCGTCGATCAGGTCGATGGCTTTGTCCGGCAATTGCCGGTCGGTGATATAGCGATGGCTGAGCTTGGCGGCGGCAATGATAGCGCCGTCGGTGATTGCCACCTTGTGGTGCACCTCATAGCGCTCCTTCAGCCCCCGCAGAATGGCAATGGTGTCCTCTTCGCTAGGCTCGTCCACCAGCACCTTCTGGAAGCGCCGCTCCAGCGCGGCATCCTTCTCGATGTACTGGCGGTATTCATTAAGGGTGGTGGCGCCTACGCAATGCAGCTCACCGCGCGCCAATGCCGGCTTGAGCATGTTGCCGGCGTCCATCGACCCCTCGCCCTTGCCGGCACCGACCATGGTGTGCAGTTCGTCGATAAACAAAATGACCTGCCCCTCCTGCTTGGACAGCTCATTGAGCACCGCCTTGAGGCGCTCTTCGAATTCGCCACGGAACTTCGCCCCGGCGATCAACGAGCCCATGTCCAGGGACAGCAGCCGCTTGCCCTTGAGCCCATCAGGCACCTCACCATTGATGATGCGCTGCGCCAGGCCCTCGGCGATGGCGGTTTTACCCACACCAGGTTCGCCGATCAGCACCGGGTTGTTCTTGGTCCGGCGCTGTAGCACCTGCACGGTACGGCGGATTTCATCGTCACGGCCGATCACCGGGTCCAGCTTGCCCTCCTCGGCGCGCCGGGTAAGGTCCACAGTGTACTTTTCCAACGCCTTGCGCGATTCCTCGGCATTGGCATCGTTGACCGCTTCGCCGCCGCGCAGGTTGTTGATGGCATTTTCCAGGGCCTTCTTGCTCACACCCTGGCCCAGCAACAGCTTGCCGACCTTGGTGCTGTCGTCCATGGCTGCAAGCAACACCAGCTCGCTGGAAATAAACTGGTCGCCCTTCTGCTGGGCAAGGCGGTCGGCCTGATTTAACAGGCGCGCCATCTCCGGCGACATGTTCACATCACCCGTGGGGTTCTGGATTTTCGGCAGGCGGTCGAGCTCCTTGGCAAGCTCCTTACGCAGGCCGCTTACGTCGAAGCCCACCTGCATCAACAGCGGCTTGATCGAACCGCCTTGTTGGTCAATCAGCGCCTGCAACAGGTGCGCGGGCTCGATAGCCGGGTGATCAAGGCCCACTGCCAGGGACTGGGAGTCGGACAGCGCCAACTGCAACTTGCTGGTCAAACGGTCTATACGCATGGATATACCTTCCTGAGAAAGGCAGGCCGGAGCGATACCCAGCTCCGCATAGATGACAAGACAACCTGCCCGAGATACCGCTTAGATAGGGGCAATTGTTCAAGATTCAAGCAGGAGCGGTGCTGATCGGTGTCAGAAGGCGGGGCTTTCCAGCGTAGGCGCCAGCCATACCAGCGAAGCGAAGCGCCCGGTACGCGGGGCTCGGCGGTAGGAGAACCAGCGGTCATCAGCAACCGTACAAAGGCCACCGCCGTAGACCGCCTGAACGCCAACCGCCGCCAGGCGCAGACGGGCCAGCGCGTAGATATCGGCCATGAGCTTGCCGGGCCGCTGGCCTGGGATGAACGCCTCGCGGGCGCCCGGATGATGCGCTGTAAAGGCGTCCCGTACTTCCTCGCCAACCTCGAAAGCAGCCGGGCCGATGGCAGGCCCCAACCACACCAACAGGTCTTCGGCGGGTACGCCCAGGCTGGCGACCGTGGCCTCCAGCACGCCATTGGCCAGCCCGCGCCAACCGGCGTGAGCGGCAGCCACCCGAGTGCCGGCGCGATCGGTGAACAATGCAGGCAGGCAATCGGCGGTCATCACCGTGCAGGCTACGCCTGGGCTGGCAGACCAACTGGCGTCGGCTTCCGGCTGAGCGCCGGGGTCGGCCTGGACCACTGTCACCCCATGCACCTGGCGCAGCCAGGCCGGCTGTATGTGGTGCAGCTCAGTCAGGCGCCGGCGGTTTTCAGCGACCGCCGCGGGTTCATCGCCCACATGGTCGCCCAGGTTAAGGCTGGCGAAGGGCGGCTGGCTGACGCCACCGGAGCGGCTGGTGACGCACGCACGTACATTGGCCGGCGCGGGCCAGTCCGGCAGGAGCAGGCTGCCGGCCAGCGGCGTCATCCGACGAAAGCCTCGCGGTCCTGCTTGAGCAGTGATACCAGCCAGACGAAGTCGTCGGGCAATGGTGATTCCCACCCCATGCGCTCGCCCGTCGTGGGGTGATCCAGTTCGAGGAAGCGCGCGTGCAAGGCTTGCCGTGGGAAGGTCTTGAGAGCGTCTACCAGGCTTGGGCTAGCGGCCGGCGGAATGCGGAAGCGCCCGCCATACACTGGGTCCCCTACCAGGGGGAAGCCTACGTGGGCCATGTGTACTCGGATCTGGTGGGTGCGACCGGTCTCGAGCTTCACCCGCACATGGGTGTGCGAGCGGTAGCGATCCAGTACGCGGTAGTGGCTGACGGCGGGCTTGCCGTTGTCCATCACGCCCATGCGCTGGCGCTGGGTGCCGTGACGGCCGATAGGGGCATTGATCTTGCCGCCGGCGGTGACCACCCCGACCACCACGCACTCATAGATGCGGCTGACACTGCGCTTTTGCAGCTGCGCGACCAACTGGGTCTGCGCCTGCAGGGTTTTAGCCACCACCATCAGGCCGGTGGTGTCTTTGTCTAGCCGATGGACGATGCCGGCACGCGGCACGTTGACGATGTCTGGCACATGGTGCAGCAGAGCATTGAGCAAGGTGCCATCAGCGTGGCCCGCAGCTGGATGAACCACCAGGCCAGCGGGCTTGTTGATGACCAGGATCTGCTCGTCTTCGTAGACGATGTCCAGCTCGATGGCTTGGGCGATCCATTCGCCCTGGGCTTCCTGCTCGGCGTCCAGCGCCAGGACGGCACCACCATGGACGACGTCACGCGGCCGCAGCACGGCCCCATCGACGGTCAGGCGGCCTTCCTTGATCCAGGCGGAGAGGCGCGAACGGGAGAACTCCGCGAAGAGTTGCGCGGCGATCTGGTCGAGGCGCTGGCCTCCCAGGTCGGAGGTGACTTCGGCGGTCAGGCGGATGATATCGGGCATGCTTGGCTACACAGGAAACAGCGCGGCCGCACAGCCTTTGGTTTCGGCTGCGCGCTTGTGGTTAAATACGGCGTCTTTCGCCCCGGAGGTTCACGGGGCGCTCATCATAACAGGACGGCCGCGCCCAAGACAGCGGCCGTTAAGGGACGCAAGCCGCCATGCAAGTGAAACACCTGCTGCTGATCGCCATTGTCGGCCTTACCGCCGCCTGTTCGTCGAACAAGGAAGTGGTCGACGAAAACCTGAGCGAAGCCGAGCTGTACCAGCAGGCCCAGACCGACCTGGATAACCACGGCTATACCAGTGCGACGGCCAAGCTCAAGGCGCTGGAATCCCGTTACCCGTTCGGCCGCTATGCCGACCAGGCCCAGCTCGAACTGATTTACGCCAACTACAAGAACGCCGAGCCGGAAGCCGCGAAATCCGCCGCCGAGCGTTTCATCCGCTTGCACCCCCAGCACCCGAACGTGGATTACGCCTACTACCTCAAAGGCCTGACCTCTTTCGACCAGGACCGCGGCATCGTCGCCCGCTTCTTGCCGCTGGACATGACCAAGCGTGACCCAGGCGCCGCGCGCGACTCCTATAACGAGTTCGCCCAGCTCACCAGCCGCTATCCGAACAGCCGCTACGCGCCCGATGCCAAGCAGCGGATGATCTACCTGCGCAACCTGCTGGCCGCGTACGAGATCCACGTGGCGCACTACTACATTACCCGCCAGGCTTATGTGGCAGCCGCCAACCGGGGCCGTTACGTAGTGGAAAACTTCCAGGAAACACCAGCGGTCGGCGACGGCCTGGCGGTGATGGTCGAGTCTTATCAGCATCTGCATCTGGACGACCTTGCCGATACCAGCCTGCAAACCCTGAAATACAACTACCCGGATCACCCAAGCCTGAAAGACGGCCAGTTCGTTCCGCTCAAGGAAGAGGCAGACAACCGCTCGTGGCTGTCCAAGGCGACGCTGGGCCTGATCGAAGGTAACGACACGCCGCCGCCACCAAGCGAGAGCCGCGCCAATCAGGAGCTGGCCAAGCAGTATCAGGACGCGAAGGACAACATTCCTAGCGAACTGCGCCCCGCTGACGAAGGCGGTACCGCCGATGAGCCGCCGGTAGAGAATGCCGAGCCCAAGCCGCACCGCTCCTGGTTCAGCCGGCTGACCTTCGGCCTGTTCGACTGACCCTGCCTGCATGGCGGTCGGGCCCTCGCCAGGCTCGATCGCTGTGCGCCGCCGGCGACGCTGGCCCTCCCCCGCTCCCCTTGGCTACACTGCGCGCTCCCTTCCTGCGAAAAGCCCTTCCGCCATGATTCGCCTGCTCTTCTGGATCGCCATTATCGCCCTGGCCGTATGGTTGTGGCGCAGCTTCAAGGCTCCCAAGGCACAACCGCCGCGCGCCACCGGCGACACCTTGCCCATGGTGCGGTGCGCACATTGCGGCGTTCACCTGCCCGGCGACCGCGCGCTGGCCGGCGGTGCTAACTGGTATTGCAGCCGAGCGCACCTGGAGCAAGGGCCGGCCCCGCGTGACCACTGAGGCGCCCCCCAGCAGCAGGGCACAAGCGCGGCGGATGCTGCGGCTGTACCACCTGTATCGTTTGGTCATCGGCATCAGCCTCGTATTGCTGATCTCCAGCGACATGGACAATCGCCTGCTGGAGTTGGCCGATGGGCAGCTGTTTCGCCTCGGCAGCTGGTTGTACCTGCTGTTCAACCTGCTGGTAGCCCTGACGTTCGGTAATGCAAACCGGTCAGCGAAGGTGTTCAGCCTGTCTGCCGCAGACATCATTTTGCTGGCCGGGCTGTTTTATGCCGGCGGCGGCACCGCCAGCGGCATCGGCAACCTGATGATCGCCTCAGTGGCGATGAGCAACCTGTTGCTACGTGGGCGCCTCGGCTTGTTGATCGCCGCGCTGGCATCCATTGGCATCATCTACCTTACCTTCTACCTGAGCTTTACCCGCGGGGCCGCCGCCAACGACTACGTGCAAGCCGGTTCGCTGGGCGTGCTGTGCTTTGCCGTGGCGTTGATCGTCCAAGGGTTGAGCCATTTGCTGCGTACCAGCGAAAACCTGGCAGAGCAACGCGCCAGTGACGTCACCAACCTGGAAGAGCTCAATGCCCTCATCCTCCAGCGCATGCGCACCGGCATATTGGTGCTGGATGCACTGCACCGGGTGCAACTCGTGAACCAGAGCGCCCTGGCCCTGTTCGGCCGGCCGATATTCAGCGGCCAGCCGGTCAGCGTGCACGCACCAGACCTGGTCGAGCGCCTGCTGCAGTGGCAGGTGAACCCAGCGCTGCGGGTCAACAGCATCAAGCTCAGGGCTGATGGCCCGCCGGTGCAAGTGAGCTTCATCGGCCTGAGCCGCACCGCTGGCCAGCAAACCCTGGTGTTTCTCGAGGACCTTTCGCAGATCGCCCAACAGGCGCAGCAACTCAAGCTGGCCGCCTTGGGCCGGCTGACCGCGGGCATTGCCCATGAAGTGCGCAACCCGTTGGGCGCGATCAGCCATGCCGGCCAGCTATTGCAGGAATCCGAGGCGCTGAACGACCCGGATCGACGCCTGGTGCAGATCATCCTGGACCAGTCCAAGCGCATGAACCTGGTCATCGAGAACGTGCTGCAGCTGTCCCGGCGACGCCCCGCGCAGCCGCAGATGCTCGACCTGAAAACCTGGTTGCTGGCATTCGTGGAGGAGTTCAAGGCCACCGCGCCCAGCCATCACCGCCTGCATGCAAAAGTTGCGGACGGGCCGATCGAGACCCGCATGGACCCTCACCATCTAACCCAGGTGGTGACCAACCTTGTGCAAAACGGCCTGCGCTACAGCGGCCTGAACCACACCCAAGCCCAGGTGTGGCTGAAGCTGGCGCTGGAGCCCGCCACTGGCCTGCCAGTGTTGGATGTGATCGATGACGGCCCCGGTATCGCTCCGGAAAAGCTCCAGCATATCTTCGAGCCCTTTTTCACCACCGAAACCAAAGGTACGGGGCTGGGTCTGTATATTTCACGGGAGCTGTGCGAAGGCAACCGCGCTCACCTGGACTATCGGCCAGGCACGCGAGGTGGAAGCTGCATGCGCATTACCTTCGCCCACGCCCAAAGGCAGGCCTGACCATGACCCCACGGCAGAAAATCCTTATCGTCGACGACGAACCGGACATCCGGGAGCTGCTCGAAATCACCCTCGGCCGGATGAAGTTGGACACGCGCGGCGCTCGCAACCTCAAGGAAGCGCGAGACTGGTTGGCCCGTGAGCCGTTCGAACTATGCCTCACAGACATGCGCCTACCGGACGGTACCGGCCTGGATCTGGTTCAGCACATCCAGCAGCGCCATCCTAATGTCCCTGTGGCGATGATCACTGCCTACGGTAACGTGGAAACGGCCATCAATGCGCTCAAGGCTGGAGCCTTTGACTTCCTGACCAAACCCGTGGATTTGCCGCGCCTGCGCGAGCTGGTAGCCACCGCCCTGCGCCTGGGTACCCGCACCAACGAGCCGATAAGCAGCGACGATCGCCTGATCGGTGATTCGCCGCCGATGCAGGCCCTGCGCAAGCAGATCAGCCGCCTGGCCCGCAGCCAGGCGCCGGTGTATATCAGCGGCGAATCAGGCACGGGCAAAGAGTTGGTAGCCCGCCAGATTCACGATCAAGGCCCCCGCAGCGAGCGGCCATTCGTTCCGGTGAACTGCGGCGCCATCCCCACCGAATTGATGGAGAGCGAATTCTTCGGGCACCGCAAGGGCAGCTTCAGCGGCGCGATGGAAGACAAGCCGGGGCTGTTCCAGGCGGCAGAAGGCGGCACGCTGTTCCTCGACGAAGTAGCGGACCTGCCGCTGGGCATGCAGGTCAAGCTGCTGCGTGCGATCCAGGAAAAGGCGATTCGTAGCGTAGGCGGGCAAAGTGAAGTGGTGGTGGATGTGCGCATACTGTGCGCGACCCACAAGGACCTGGCCCTGGAGGTCCAGGCCGGGCGCTTCCGCCAGGACCTTTACTACCGGCTGAACGTCATCGAGTTGCACGTGCCGCCGCTGCGTGAACGCCGCGAAGACATCGACGCTATCGCCCAAAGCGTGCTCAAACGCTTGGCCGCCAGCGCAGGGCTCCCGCCCGCGACCCTCTCTGCCGACGCCCAGGCCACCCTGCGCCACTACCGCTTCCCCGGTAACGTGCGGGAACTGGAAAACATGCTTGAGCGGGCGTACACCCTCTGCGAAAACGACACCATTCATGCCGCCGACCTACGGTTGGCAGACACCCCCGCGTGCCGCGAGGCTAGCGATCACGACCTGGCGCAGGTGGACAACCTCGAGGATTACCTGGAAAACATCGAGCGCACGCTGATTCTCCAGGCCTTGGAAGAAACCCGCTGGAACCGCACCGCCGCAGCCCAGCGGCTGAACATGTCGTTCCGCTCCATGCGTTATCGGTTGAAGAAGCTGGGGCTGGAGTAAGCGCCAGCGAGCTGGCGAACAGGACCTCTAGCGTAACCGCAATCAAAAAGGCGGGGCGTAAGGCGCCGGCTCGACGATAGGCGCCCTACCCAGCATCAGATCAGCCAGCAACTGGCACGATGCAGGCGCCAGCACCAATCCATTACGGTAGTGCCCACAGTTGAGCCACAGCCCCGGATGGCTGTGCACCGGCCCGATAAAGGGAATGCCCTCCGGCGAGCCAGGGCGCAGCCCGGCCCAATGGGCGATGACCTGCGCTTCTCTGAGCGCTGGCAGGAGGTCTTGCGCCGAAGCGCGCAGGCTGGCGAGCGCATCTTCGGTAGGCGTTTTATCGAAGCCCGCATGCTCCAGCGTACTGCCCACCAAGATATGCCCGTCGCGGCGAGGAATGGCGTAGCGGGTGCGGGCCAGCACCATGGCGGGGAGGAAGTCCTCGCTGCATTTGAACAGAATCATCTGCCCTTTTACCGGCTCAACCGGCAACGCTAGCCCGAGCGTGGCCAGAAGCTCGCCGCTCCAGGCTCCGGCTGTCAGCACCACCTCATCACCGAGGATTTCCCCGGCCTCGGTGCGCACACCGCACACTCGGGCCTGGTGCTGCACAAACCCCTGTACCGCACAGTGTTCGAGCAACTGCACACCGGGTGTTGCTTCCAACGCGGCGCGCAGGGCCTTCACCAGGCGAGGGTTGCGCACATTGGCCACGTTGGCCATGTACACCGCCTCGGCAAAGCCCGGCCCAAGCACCGGAACCTTTCGGTAAACCTCATTGATCGCGACCTTGCTCAGTGGCCGGGACTGCTCATTCGCCCAGGTCAGCGCTCGTGCCTCGTCATCTAGGTCCAGCCAATAAAGGCCGGTCACGTGAACCTGCGGGTCAATCCCTGTGCGGCCGAATAGATGGTCGCCCAGTTGGGGATAGAAATCCTGGGACCAGTGCGCCAAAGCAGTGACCGCAGGGCTGTAGCGCCACGGGTACAGCGGCGAGACGATACCACCGCCCGCCCAGGACGCTTCCTTGCCGGCTTGCTGGCGGTCGATCAGGGTGACCTTTATTCCGGCCGAGGCAAGGTTAAGCGTGGTCAACAGGCCGATGACGCCGGCGCCGACCACGATGGCGTGTTCTGGTTTGCTCATGAGGTTTCCGGATGATACGGCTTAGCGGCCCCAGCAGAACGCGGTGGTGGTCCCGGCGGGGAGAGTGGAATTTGTGCGCTGGCCGGTGTTATTGATGATGAAGCTGCCGCATACATCGTTGGCCATTAGGGTGTTGTTCACTGGGGTAGCGGTGATAGTGAAGGTCTGGTCTTGGCGGGCAAGCACCAAGTTGTACCAGGCGTTCCCAGTCGGAATATTCGGCTCGGTTACGCCGCTCTTCGCGGTATACACGCCTCCTGACCGCGAATAATAGCGCTCCATATTCTGCGCTGCCTCCACCAGCAACTGCGCAATCTCCGCCCGATGACTTTTGCGCACATAGTTCATGTAGCTGGGGTACGCGATCGCGGACAGTATCCCGACTATGGCGACCGCGATCATGAGCTCCATCAGGCTGAAACCCTTGGATGACTTGTTCATAGCGTCCTCTACTGTACTTGTCGCCACATGATCCGCCTGGATCCGGTGCCACGCCCGCCGGCCTCTTTGACAGAAATAGTGGTTTTATCCGACTTCTGAACAACCTTGGTGTCCGTGCCGGAGGTCGTGGTGCTAGTGGTGCTGGAATCGTCGCTGACGATGCCATTCAACGTGGGGATGCTGTTGTAAGTCATGCCAGCCGATAGCAAATCACTGCTGTTCACCACGCCGTCGCCGTTGGTGTCGATCACCGGGTAGGTCAACATGTTGCCGGTGGTCGCATCCAGCTCGATCAAGCGCCCGAAGCCCTGGCTTGAGCAGGGGTCTGAAGTATCGACACCGGCAGTAGTGAAAACGATCCTGCCGCGGGTATAGGCGGCCTGATAGATCACCCGCTCGCCCACCAGGGTGTTGTTGTAGGTAAGCGGTAAATACCAACCTTTTTTGGAGGTGTAGTCCACAGCGTTCTGCGACACGGTCAGGTAGCTGTTACCCGAAGCGGTGAAAGCACCGGTAATGGACTGCGCCTGCAAGTTGCTTTGAGAGAAGTTACCTGCCCCGCCGGCGGCGTCCCATACGGCATAGAATGCCTGTGTCGTCGTGGACGTCTTGTCGGTGGTTTCCAGGAATTTCCCTGTGCCGAAATACACCATGTAGCCGCTGGTGGCATTGGCGGTCACCAAGGGCTGCGCGGTGATCGGCTGGGCCGCACCACCGGGAGTGGTGAACAGCGGCCTGCCGGAAAACGCCAGGCCCCAGTTAGAAGTAGAGGTGCCGCTCAGGTCAAATTTCCACAGACGGCCCTTAAGATCGCCCCCATAGGCTGCTTGCACCACGTTGGAAGCGTTGACCACGAGTTTGACGGCGGATAAGCCGTTGTCGGTCTCGGTGCTGTCTATCACGATTTTCTTGATCAACGAACCGTCCGCTATGTTCACCACATACAACGCAGCGACGCCACTGTTGCTACCGTAGCCGTTGCCGATGAAGGCTGCCCAAGTGCCGTCCGGCAAACGCGCCACTTCAGGCTTGGCGTAGGCATAGCCCAGGTCGTTGAAGCTATTGCTGGTGCTAGCTGTGTCCGGCGCGCGGATTTCCCATAGGGCTTGGACGGTATTACTCGGCGTGGCATCGAACAGCTGAATGGCATAGAACGCCTTGGCCGCGGCACCGGTTCCGCCGAAGGCAATGGTTTTCCATGCGCCGTTGATCTGCGAATCGAATACCGCGAGCGGCCCGTCATTGAGAAACTTGTGGGTGGTCCCGTTTATATAAGTGGGGTCTTCTACGATGGACAGACTGGGCAGGGTGGTAGAAGGCAGATAGGCATAGCGGCGGGAGCCGTCAGTGGCCTTGATCACATTGGTCAACCCATCGTTGGCGTTGACCAGGATGCTATTGATCATGTTGCTTGCCTTGGTGTTCAAGTAAGTGCTGTAGCTGGTGTCGCCGGTTAGGTCAGATGCCGTCTGCGTGGTGGCGGATGCAAGCACCACTGGCGAATCAATTACGTCGCCGAGCAACTTTGTGCGGGTTTTCAAGCCCGTTGGGTTGGTGCCTTTGAGCCATTCGATGAGGTCGCTACCTGTCAGCAGAACGCCAGTGGTGTTGCGGGTACTCAAGTTCGCCAGGCTATTGGTGAGGACGGTTTTCTGTGCGGTAGAGAAATTCTGGTAAGCCAGGGTTATGACTTTGTTGCCACTGGTATCCCAAGACTGGAAGGTGCCGTCAGCCGAGCCCACCTTCATCTTGGTATCGGTGGTCCAAGTAGGCGTAGTGGCCAGGGTTCCATCGCTGGCGAAGGCAAACGCCTGGACTGTTCCGCTCCAATCTGCTGGGTCGTACTGGCTGTTGTAGTAATAGTTGGCGTTATAGGTTGTGGAAGACGCAGTAGTACCACCGCCCCCAGAACCTGCCTGGGAGCTGATTTCGTTCAGCGCCTGAGTCAGCGCCGTGGTCAAGGTGGCGCTGTCCGTGGCTTGGTAGTACCGGCCATGCCCATAGGTCGCAGTGTCTGAGAGCATCTGGTTGGCAGCGGTAAAACCGACTGTGTAGGTATACAGATTTTGCTGGAAGTTCGAATCGTTCCAGCTTTTGCCCGCCGCGTCCGTCCCGGTGGTGCGCATATCGATGTCGTAGGCGAACTTGGCTATATCGTCCAGATAAAGCGTGTCGCCCTCACCATCACCGTTAAGGTCGTCCCCATCGTTATTTTTATTGTCCCAATTCGGCAGCGTATTGCTGCTGGTGATCGCGGGGTCGTTGCTGGGGAAAGTACGATCGTAGGTCGGCAGGCCATCAGTGATCACTACACCGAAGTTGCGCTGGCAGCGATATTGAATTGGGCTCGTATACGTCGACGGCGAGCTGTTGTAATACGGCGCCAGGCCCCGGAAATAACGCGTGATTTCGTAATAGGTCTCGGCCAGCGGCGTGTTGGCTTCGGCCTTTAATGCTCCGATGGAGGTCAGCAGATTGTTGTAGTTGGTGGTGGCCTGGGCTGAGGTGGTGTTAGTAGTGGCTTGGAGGTCGGCAATGGCCCGCGAGATATACCCGCCCGGGCCGCGATCCGAGCCGCTCGGCGCATTGAAGGTCGCCAGGCCCATGCGCAGGCTGCGGTTGGCGGTCACAAGCGCCGAGGACACTGTGCGTGCGACGTTTACCCGGTAATCCGTGGGAATGCTGCCGTCGGTATAGTCTTTGGTTGTGATCAGCGTGGATAACAGGGAAATCAGGTAAGACAGGTAACGCGTGGAATAACGGGTACCTTCGCTTCCCACAGGGTCTGGCAATTTAAGGCAGACCCTCGAGCCTGAGTTACTGCTGGTGTAGCGATAGAAGCCGTAATACCCCGTGCTGCACCCACCTTTGTATAGGCTGGACAACAGCAGGTTTTCGTTATCCATGTCCTGAAGGGAAATGGTGTTGCAGTTATCGTCCCGAGCGCAGATATAAAGCGGGGCCCGGGTTACCGTCTGGTCGAAGGCCGTGGAGCGGATCAGGTTGTTCATGCTGCCCGAGTTATCCACCAGCAACATGACGTTTGGCGTGACCGCCGCCGAGCTGAGCAATGGCGCGCTGGAGGGTGTGAAGGCTGCATACGCCGGTGAACATAGGTAGAGTCCTAGCAACGCGCCAACGAGCATGGAACGGCCGCGTTGTAACCAAGCGCGCCAATCAGTATTTCGCATAAATGCTCTCCAGCACGGTACGAGCGCTGCCGACAATGCCGACGCCGGTGATCCGATAAAGGGTGGCGGACTGGCCGCTAATCCACACTCCACCAGTCGTGGTGCCTAGGCGTTGAACTCCATACAGCGCTCCATCCCCCGCTGTCACCCAGGTTACATAAAGGCCGTTGCCTGCGGCCGGCACGGTGGAAGAGTCCGTTGGAGGTGCGCAAGCGGCCGCGTTGGCGCATAGCGCCAAAGCGTAGGTCGACGCCGATACCGCCCCCTCCCCGACCCGCAGCGCCGCTTCGGCCAGCTGGAACGACTGGTTACGGAACTGCACGCTGTTGCTCATCTTCTCCTGCAGGGTGGCGTTTTGCATGGAGTTAAGCCCCAGCAATGTAAGCAGTAGCAAGAACACCAGTGCGACGATCAAGGCCATGCCGCGCTCGGCAGGTGGCGAGGTAAAACGTGGACTCATCATTCGCCTCGTTTATTGCAAACGGTTACGCATGGCCGCGACCACTGAGTAGGTCTGATCCGCAACTCGGCCGTTGGGATCGGTCATGGTCAGGGTCAACCGTATCGTGCGGATCATTTCCATTTGTGCAGTAGTTGGGGTCGCCACATAGCTGGTGACTGAGGCACTGGTGGCGTCCGAAGCGAGGCCAAACAATACGCCGAAGGCACCGACGTTACTGATCAGCGGCTGTTGCGCGCCTACCGCGCCGGTGAAGATGGTGTTGCTACGGAACGAGTAGTACACCTGGCGCAGGAGGAAGGACATGTTCCCAGCGGCCGCGGCAGCTGCAGCGGGGGCGGCGCCGTTATAAGCCGTGGCGTTGGTCAGGCAGTCCGATACCACCGTCCAGGTCGGCGTGGTGCCCGCAGAACCAACGTCGGCCGTCACCAGCATCAAGCGGTTGCCATTGGTGGCATCCACAGTCCAGGAAATGGGGGTGGCTTGCGCCGCAGTGAACAGCGCCGGGCTGGTGGTAGGCGCCGTGATAGTGGCCAGGCAGCCGAACATGCCAGTCATGCGAATTTCCTGACTCATGCGGGTGAGCAGGTAGCGAGCATCTTCCTGCATGGCCGAGGCGGCGTTCTGGGTCAGGTAGGTGTTCTTCGCTGAGATGAACGCTTGGGTAACGCCCAACACAATGATCAGCCCCAATGCGAGAGAGATCATCAATTCGATCAGGCTGAGGCCTTGCTGCTGGCGCTTCATGGCGTGGACGCCGCAGCGGTGGAGGGGGCGGCCACACGGCTGGTAAGTGTGAAGGTTTGAGTATTCAAGCCAGTGGCAGCACCGTTGTTGGCAGTAAGCATGGAGCCAACCCGAGTGTCGTCCCAAACGATGGTGATGGTGTAAACGGAGTTGACCAGCGTAATGCTCACCTGGGCTAAAGGCCCGCACACGTTTTTCACGTTCTGTGCAAAGTCGTAGAGATCTTGCGTCTTCGGATCGGCGAGGTTTGGGGACGAAGGCGCCGAGCTGAGGTTGGGCAGAGTATAGGTAGCGCCGCTGTTGGCGCGGATACGCTCCATCATGTCGTAGGCGATAAAGCTGACCTGAGTGCGCAGGTTCGCGCTGCCAGTGTATTTCAGCGAGTTGAGCTGGAGGGCGGCAGCTCCAAGCAACGCCAGGGTCATGACCAGCATGGCGACCAGCACTTCGACAAGAGAAATCCCGGCCTGGCGCTTCATCAACACGCCCCGTTCAGCGCTACGCGGCCGTTCACGCATACCAGCAAGCTGCGGGCTTCGTTACCTTTGGTGTAGGCAAACGTCACCGGGTAGGCGGAAGCCAGCGCCCCAAGGCTGTTGAATTCGATGTTGGCGGGAGTCGCACTGTTGGCGGTCACGCCCAGGGCGGCACTACCTGAAAGGGCGGGCAACATGCGGACGATATCGCTATTAGTGTTCATGACCATCACTTCGAGCTGGCCTGCCCAAAGCTGCCCCGGCACCGGCAGGATCCTGACCCGCTGACCGCGGTTTATCGCCTCCAACCGTGCGTAACCCAACGCCCGCGCGATCTCTGCCATATCCGCATCGGCACGGTTACGGGCGATCAGGCCAGAGAAAGAAGGGATCACCACCGTCACGGCGATAACCATGACCGCCACGGTGATCAGCAGCTCGATGAGCGAAAATCCCTTGATACCTTGACGCATTGCACTCTCCACCTCGACGCGCCGACTATAAACCAGCCCAGCGTCGGACTACTGGGCAAAGCATATACGGTTATTTCAGCAGAACCAGCGCATTGGATGCGCCGGTCGCGCAAAATTTTATCAAGGATGATCCCATGCCCCCCAGCATTAAACCCGCCCTGGGCCTGACGCTGCTGGACCTGCTCATTGTGGTGGCAGTGCTCGCGGTTCTAGCCAACCTGGCAGTTCCTGCCTTTTCCGCATTGATCACCGAACAACGCCGGCTGGCATTCGCCAATGAACTGGCCAGCGGCCTGCGTAGCGCCCGCTTCGAAGCGGTGCAGCGCAACCGTATCGTGATCCTGCAACCTTTGGGTGGCCAGTGGGCCAATGGATGGCGCATGGTAGTCGATGAAAGTGGCCAGGGGCCGGCGGACCCACGCAACCCGGTCATCCTCAACCGCGCCGGCCCTTGGCCGATCAGCGTGGTACCGAGCCAGAACCTGAGCGAGCAAATCGCCTTCGATCACCTGGGGGTACCGCGCTTGCCCAACCGAGGCGCCCTGGCAGGCACCTTTCACCTATGCGAAGCCGACCGCAGCGATCATCGGCGAGTGGTGATCGCGCGCACCGGCCGGGTGCGGGTCACCCGAGACGGCGCGCCCACTGCGCTATGCCCGCTCAGCTCAGGGTCTTGACCCGTAGTTCCTTGGGCATCGAGAACGTAATGTTCTCCTCGCGCCCGGCCAACTCGTCCGCGTCGGTGGCACCCCAGGCTTGTAGCTGTTGGATAACGCCACGTACCAGCACTTCCGGGGCCGAGGCGCCGGCGGTAATACCCACCTGCCCTACCCCCTCGAACCAGCTCTGTTGCATGTCTTCAGCGCCGTCGATCAGGTATGCCGGGGTGTCCATGCGCTCGGCCAGCTCGCGCAAGCGGTTGGAGTTAGAGCTGTTAGGGCTGCCAACTACCAATACCAAGTCGCATTCGCTGGCCAGTTGCTTGACTGCGTCCTGGCGGTTCTGGGTGGCGTAGCAGATGTCGTCCTTGCGCGGCCCACCAATGTTGGGGAAGCGCGCGCGCAGGGCGTCGATCACCCGGCTGGTGTCGTCCATCGACAGCGTGGTCTGGGTCACGAAGGCGAGGCTGTCCGGGTTGCGCACCTGCAAGGTGGCCACGTCGGCTTCGTCTTCCACCAAGTAGATGGCGCCGCCGTTGCTGGCGTCATACTGGCCCATGGTGCCCTCGACCTCGGGGTGCCCCTCGTGACCGATCAGGATCGTTTCGCGACCGTCGCGGCTGTAACGGGCGACCTCGATATGCACCTTGGTCACCAGCGGGCAGGTGGCATCGAACACCTTCAGACCGCGGCCAGCCGCTTCCTGGCGCACTGCCTGGGAAACCCCATGCGCGCTGAAGATCACGATGACGTTATCCGGTACCTGGTCGAGCTCCTCGACGAACACTGCGCCACGGTTGCGTAGGTCTGCCACCACGAACTTGTTATGCACCACTTCGTGGCGCACGTAGATGGGCGGGCCGAACACTTCCAGCGCGCGGTTGACGATCTCGATGGCTCGGTCCACGCCCGCGCAGAAGCCGCGGGGGTTGGCGAGTTTGATGTGCATGGAGGGCTCCGCGGCGCTGCGCCTGTTGGGTTGGCTCAAAGAGCCTGGACGTCGATGATCTGGACTTCGAACCGTAAGGTTTTACCGGCCAGCGGATGATTGAAGTCTACCGTCACCTGCTGATCGTCGAGGGCCTTGACGATGCCTGGCAACTCGGCGTTTGCCGCGTCGTTAAAGATCACCAGCAAGCCTTCGGCCAGCTCCATGTCCTGGAACTGGCTCCGCGGCATGATCTGCAGGTTCTGCGGGTTGGGTTGGCCGAAAGCGTTCTCCGGCGGCACGCTCAAGTCGCGCTTATCCCCAGCCTTGAGCCCGAAGAGTGCGTTCTCGAAGCCAGGAAGCAAATTGCCATCGCCGACCTTGAACGTGGCTGGTGCCTTGTCGAAGGTGCTGTCCACGGTGTTACCGTCTTCCAGGTGCAGTGCGAAGTGCAGCGTTACCTGGGTGTTTTGGCCAATGCGTACATCAGTCATGGACGGCTTCTCCGGCTTTCTTGCTCTTGAACATGTCCAGGGCCAACATGGCCGCGCCTACGGAAATGGCACTGTCGGCCAGGTTGAATGCGGGGAAGTAATGCTGGTTCCAGTAGACCAATATGAAGTCCACCACGTGGCCCAGCACGATACGGTCATAGAGGTTGCCGATAGCGCCGCCGAGCACCAGCGCCAGGGCGATAGCCAGCCACGTGTCAGTACGGCCCAGGCGTTTGAGCCAGACCACCAGCACCACGCTTACCACTATCGCGATCACGGAGAACAGCCAGCGCTGCCAACCGGAATGATCGGCCAGGAAGCTGAACGCCGCGCCTCGGTTGTAGGCCAGCACCCAGTCGAACAGGCCTGGAATGACCGTCATGCGCTGCCCTTCATAGAGGTTGTGGTCGAACCAGTATTTGGCCGCCTGGTCCAGCACCACTACCAGCACGCTCAACCACAGCCGCCCCAGGCGCCCAAAGCGCCCTGCCGCGTTAGGCATAGTGACGCTCCTCGCCGCTGCCGCTTATGTTGCTTACACAACGGCCGCAGATGTCCGGGTGCTCGGGGTTGGCGCCAACGTCCTCGACGAAGTGCCAGCAGCGCGCGCATTTGGGGTTGGTGGACTTGACCACCTTGAGCTTGAGCCCACCCACTTCGGTGGCGACCGCGTCGGCCGGTGCCGCAGCAAACGGCGCCAGGGTTGCCTTGGAGGTAATCAGCACGAAGCGCAGCTCGTTGCCCAACTTGCTCAGGTCGCCCTGCACGGCTTCGTCGGCGTAAAGGGTTACTTCCGCCTGCAAGTTACCGCCAATGACCTTGGCCGTGCGCTGGTTTTCCAGCTCCTTGTTCACGGACGCCTTGACCGCCATCACGCTATCCCAGAAAGCACGGTTCAGCTCCTGCCCCTCTGGCAACTCGTTCAGCCCGGTATAGGCGCCGTTGAGCATGACCGATTCGTTGCGCTCGCCGGGCAGGTATTCCCAGATTTCGTCCGCGGTGAAGGCCAGGATCGGCGCGATCCAGCGCACCAGGGCCTCGGCGATATGGAACAGCGCCGTCTGGCAGGAGCGGCGCGCCACGCTGTCGGCGGCGGTGGTGTACTGGCGGTCCTTGATGATGTCCAGGTAGAAGCCGCCCAGCTCCTGCACGCAGAAGTTGTGCACCTTGGAGTACACGTTCCAGAAGCGGTACGCCTGGTAATGCTCTTCCAGCTCGCGTTGCAGCAGCAGCGCGCGGTCCACCGCCCAACGGTCCAGGGCCAGCATGCTCTCCGGTGGCAGCAGGTCTTTGGCCGGGTCGAAGCCGCTGAGGTTGGAAAGCAGGAAGCGCGCGGTGTTGCGGATACGCCGGTAAGCATCGGCGCTGCGCTGGAGGATCTGTTCGGACACGGCCATTTCGCCCGAATAGTCGGTCGAGGCGACCCACAGGCGCATGATGTCGGCGCCAAGGGTGTCGCTGACCTTCTGGGGCGCGACCGTATTGCCCAGCGACTTGGACATCTTGCGGCCGTTCTCGTCCACGGTGAAGCCGTGGGTGAGCAGCTCGCGGTACGGCGCGTGGTCGTCGATGGCGCAACCGGTCAGCAGGGACGAGTGGAACCAGCCACGATGCTGGTCGCTACCTTCCAGGTACAGATCGGCGCGGGGCCCTTGCTCGTGGCCCATTGGGTGCGAACCGCGCAGCACGTGCCAATGGGTGGTGCCGGAGTCGAACCACACGTCCAGCGTGTCACTGATCTTTTCGTAGTCGGCGGCTTCGGCGCCCAGCAATTCCTCGGCGCCAAGCTTGAACCAGGCCTCGATGCCTTCCTGCTCCACACGCTGGGCCACTTCTTCCATCAGCTCCACGGTGCGTGGGTGCAACTCGCCGGTTTGCTTGTGCAGGAAGAACGGAATCGGCACGCCCCAGTTGCGCTGCCGCGAGATGCACCAGTCTGGGCGATTGGCGATCATCGAGTGCAACCGCGCCTGGCCCCAATCGGGTACGAACTGGGTTTGCTCGATAGCCTTGAGCGCACGTAAGCGCAGGGTGTCACCGACCACCGGCTGCTTGTCCATGCCCACGAACCACTGCGCGGTGGCGCGGTAGATCAGCGGGGTTTTGTGGCGCCAGCAGTGCATGTAGCTGTGGGTGATGGTTTCGCTATGCATCAACGCACCGACTTCGGCCAGCTTGTCGATGATCGCGGCGCCAGCCTTCCAGATGAACTGGCCGCCGAAGAACGGCAGGCTGTCCACGTACACCCCATTACTCTGCACAGGGGTGAGAATGTCGTCGTTATGCATGCCGTAGCGCTTGCAGGTAACGAAGTCGTCCTCGCCATAAGCTGGGGCAGAGTGCACAACGCCAGTACCGGCGCCCAGCTCGACGTATTCGGCGAGGTAAACGGGTGACAAGCGCTCGTAGAACGGATGATGGAAGTGGATTTTTTCCAGGGCGGCGCCCGGTGCGGTGGCGATGACCACGCCCTCGCGGCCGTAGCGCAGCAGGCAGGCCTCTACCAGCTCCTCGGCCAGGATCAGCAGGCGGTCACCCACATCCACCAGTGCATAGGTGAATTCCGGGTGAACGTTCAGCGCCTGATTGGCCGGGATGGTCCAAGGCGTGGTGGTCCAGATCACGATTGCGGCGGGCTTTTCCAGGCCGGGCAGGCCAAAGGCATCAGCCAGTGCCGCCTGGTCGGCGATCGGGAAGGCAACGTCGATGGTCGAGGATTTCTTGTCGGCATATTCGACTTCAGCCTCGGCGAGCGCCGAGCCGCAGTCGAAGCACCAGTTCACCGGCTTGAGCCCCTTGAACACGAAGCCACCACGGACCATCTCGGCGAGGGCGCGGATTTCCCCTGCCTCGTTGACGAAGCTCATGGTCTTGTAGGGGTTGCTCCAGTCGCCGAGAACGCCCAAGCGGATGAAGCCGGCTTTTTGCTCTTCGATCTGCTCGGCGGCATAGGCACGGCATAGCTCGCGGGTTTTGTCCGCGGGCAGGCCCTTGCCGTGGGTGACTTCCACCTTGTGCTCGATGGGCAGGCCATGGCAATCCCAGCCCGGCACGTAGGGGGCATCGAAGCCGGCCAGGGTGCGCGAGCGGATGATCATGTCCTTGAGAATCTTGTTGACCGCATGACCGATATGGATGCTGCCGTTGGCATAGGGCGGGCCATCATGCAACACGAACTTGGGCCGATCCTTGCCAATTTCACGCAGCTTCTGGTACAGGCCAATGCTGTCCCAGCGCTGCAGTATCTGCGGCTCGCGCTGGGGCAGGCCGGCCTTCATAGGGAAGGCGGTGTCCGGAAGGTTTAGCGTGGCTTTGTAATCGGTCATTTCAGGCTCTTCATTAGGCGGTTAGCCCTGCCAGTGGGCACGGGCGGCGGCGACGTCCGCATCGATCGCCGACTTCAACGCCTCCAGTGAGGCGAAACGCTGCTCATCACGCAGCTTGTGGTGGAATTCCACCGTCAAGCGCCGGCCATACAGATCGCCAGCGAAGTCCAGCAAGTGAATCTCCAGATGGGGCCGGCCATCGCCGGCGACCGTGGGGCGAACCCCGATATTGGCAACGCCCGGCCAGGCGCGCCCGTCCAGCATTGCGCTCACCAGGTACACCCCGGTGAAGGGCGCCCGACGCCGCTTGAGCTGCACATTGGCTGTTGGCCAACCCAACTGGCGGGCCAGCTTCTGCCCGTGCAACACTCGCCCGCCGATGCGAAACGGCCGGCCCAGCAGGCGCTCGGCCTGGGTGAAATCCCCCGCGGCCAGCGCCCTGCGAACCTGGGTGCTACTGACACGCACGCCGTCTTCCTCGACCGTGCGTGCTGCTTCCAGGGTGAAGCCCTGCGTGCGAGCGGCCTCGACGAGGAAGTCGAAGTCCCCCAGGCGGTCGCAACCGAAGCGGAAGTCGTCGCCGACCTCCAGATGCCGCACGCCCAGCCCTGCCACCAGCACGGTGTCGACGAACTCGGCCGCGCTGAGGCTGCGCAAGCGCTGGTTGAATGCCAGGCACAACACCCGGTCGATGCCCTCGGCGGCCAGCAGCTCGAGCTTGTCGCGCAGCCGCGACAGCCGCGCCGGAGCGGTGTCCGGGCTGAAGTATTCACGGGGCTGCGGCTCGAAGATCACCACGCAGCTCGGCACGCCAAGCTCCTGGGCACGTTCGCGCAAGCGCTTGAGGATGGCCTGGTGGCCCCTGTGCACTCCGTCGAAATTACCTATGGTGGCGACACAGCCCCGATGATGGGGGCGCAGGTTGTGAAGGCCTCGAACCAGCTGCATAGCGCGCTTCTTGCTCATAAAGTCGCCGATTATAACCACACCCGGGCACGGACGACAGGCAACAGCGCAGGCAAGCGGCCATCGCCCGATGAAACCGATATTCGGGCAGGCGCGGGGAATTTCAATGCAGCCCCCGACGAGCGAACTGGCGCAGGCGCATCCCCATGGCCAATAGCGCCAGGAAATAGGTCCCTGCGCCAGCCACCACCAGCACACCGAGGCGGGCGAAGCGTTCGAGCATAGCGCCATCAGCCCAGGGCGGCATCACTGCCATCAGCCCCAGCAGCACCCCGCTCATGGCAGCGACCGCTATGCCCAGGCGCAACAGAAAGCCGAGCCAGCCCGGTTGCGGCTGGAACATTCGCTGGCGGCGCAACTGCCAATACAAGAGCCCGGCGTTGAGGGTCGCTCCGCCGCTGATCGCCAAGGCCAGGCCCGCGTGCTTGAGCGGCCCGATCAGGGCCAGGTTGAACAGCTGAGTAGCCACTAATGTGCTGATGGCAATCTTTACCGGTGTGCGGATGTTTTGCTGGGCATAGAAGCCTGGGGCCAGCACCTTGATCAGGATGATGCCCAGCAGCCCGACTGAATAAGCCATGAGCGCGCGCTGGGTCATCGCGGCATCGAAGGCATCGAAGCGGCCGTATTGGAACAGCGCCACTGTCAACGGCTCGGCCAGCACCCCCAGCGCCACCGCACACGGGAGCACCAACAGGAAGCACAGACGCAGGCCCCAGTCCAGGATACGCGAATACTCCTGGCGGTCCTTGTTCGCATAGGTGCGCGCCAATGTTGGCAGCAGGATCGTACCCAAAGCCACCCCAAGCACGCCCGACGGCAGCTCCATCAGGCGATCGGCGTAATACATCCAGGAAACGGAACCAGCAACCAGGAACGATGCAAAGATGGTGTTGATGATCAGCGAGATCTGACTGACCGAAACGCCCAGAATGGCCGGCCCCATCTGCTTGAGCACACGCAATGCCCCGGTGTGCCGCAGGCTTAGCCGGGGCAGTACCAGCATGCCGATTTTTTTCAGGTGCGGCAGTTGGTAGAGCAACTGCGCCAGCCCGCCCGCCAGCACCGACCAGGCCAACGCCATGACCGGTGGATGGAAATAGGGCGTGAGAAACAGCGCGAAGCCGATCATCGCAACGTTGAGTAACGTGGGTGTGAAAGCCGGCACCGAAAAACGGTTCCAGGTATTGAGGATGGCCCCGGCCAGGGATGACAGCGAGATCAGCAATATATAAGGGAAGGTGACCCGAAGCAGCGAGCTGGTGAGTTCGAATTTTTCGGGCGTATCGGCGAACCCGGGGGCCGTCAGCCAGATGACCCAGGGGGCGGCAAGCATGCCCAATGCGGTGACCACGGCCAGTGCGAGGGTCAGCAACCCCGCCACATAAGCGGTAAAGGTACGTGCGGCCTCGTCGCCTTGCTGTTGCCGATACTCAGCGAGAATCGGCACGAATGCCTGGGAGAAGGCGCCTTCGGCGAAAATGCGCCGCAGCAGATTCGGCAGCTTGAAGGCGATGAAGAAGGCGTCCGTGGCCATGCCGGCGCCGAAGATCCGCGCGACCAGGGTGTCGCGTACGAAACCCAGCACCCGGGATATCATGGTAATGGAACTGACCGCGGCCAGGGATTTGAGCAGGTTCATGGAGATGGTTTGCGCTATTGGGCAAAAAGCCGAAAGTGTACAGCCCGCGCTGTGGAAGGAAAGGTTTTCCGCTCAGCACCGTTCGTCCTTAAATCATCAGGAATACAAGGCGCTATCCCTTGACATTACCCACGCGCGTCGGCATGATTCGCGGCCTTATTTGTTTGCTATTACCCAAGTCTTTCGAGGAGCTCGACGGTGGCCAACTCACCTTCCGCCAAAAAACGTGCAAAACAGGCTGAGAAGCGTCGCAGCCACAACGCCAGCCTGCGTTCGATGGTTCGTACCTACATCAAGAACGTAGTCAAAGCGATCGACACCAAAGACGCCGAGAAAGCGCAAGCTGCCTACACCCTGGCTGTGCCTGTTATCGACCGTATGGCCGACAAGGGCATCATCCACAAGAACAAGGCTGCCCGTCACAAGAGCCGTCTGAATGGCCACATCAAGGCCCTGAAGACCGCCGCTGCTGCCTAAGCAACGCGCTTCATAAAAAACCGGCCCCTGTGGCCGGTTTTTTGTTGCCTGGCAAATACCGGTGGAACCAGGGCCGGCCAGCTGGCAAAGCCCAGGATCAGAGCATTCAGGCTCGCTGGCGAGCGCCAACCCCACGACAAGCGGCAAGGGCGTACCGTTATGAGGCCAGTCACTGGCAAGCCTAGCGCTGCAAGCCATCAGACCGAGAAAGATCCACAGAATCCCTACAGGCTCAGCGAACCGGCCAGGGCAGGATCGGGATCGCCGTCACCGCGTTCTGCGGGCTGCCCTCGATCAGCCGGTCGCTATAAACCAGGTACACCAGCGTATTACGCTTGGTGTCGAAGAAGCGCACCACTTGCATGGTCTTGAATACCAGCGAGGTACGCTCCTTGAAGACCTCCTCGCCATCTTTCAACGGCTGAGCAAAGCGCACGGGGCCGACCTGGCGACAGGCGATGGACGCCTCGGCACGGTCTTCGGCCAACCCCAGGCCACCCTTCACGCCGCCCGTTTTGGCGCGCGACAAATAGCAGGTCACGCCCTCGACCTTGGGATCGTCGAAAGCCTCGACCACAATGCGGTCATTGGGGCCGAGGAACTTGAACACGGTCGACACCTCACCCACCTGCTCGGCCTGGGCGAGCAAAGGAGCGAAGGCCGCAGCCAAGATCAGGGTACGCAAACCTTTCATACTCAGCCTCACACCAGAATCAGGTTGTCGCGATGGATCAGCTCTGGCTCGGCCATGTAGCCCAGCAAGCCATGAATGGCGTCGGACGGTTGCCCGATGATCTTCTGCGCTTCGGCGGCGCTGTAATTACTCAAGCCGCGGGCCACTTCCGAGCCGTCCGGGGCCACGCAGACGACCATTTCGCCGCGCCGGAAGCCACCCTGCACACCTTTGACCCCCACGGGCAACAGGCTCTTGCTGGCCGCGCGCAGCGCCTGCACCGCGCCATCATCTAACTGTAGAGTACCGCGGGTTTGCAGGTGCCCGGCCAGCCACTGCTTGCGCGCTGCGAGCATGCCGCGCTCCGGCGACAGCAAGGTACCCAGGCGTTCGCCTGCCTTGAGCCGATCGAGCACGCGCTCGATGCGCCCGCCCACGATCAACGTATGAGCACCGGAGCGGGCTGCCAGACGTGCCGCGCGCAGCTTGGTCTGCATCCCGCCACGCCCCAGCGCGCCGCCGGTACCACCGGCCACGGCATCGAGGGTCGGGTCATCGGCGCGGGCCTCGTGAATCAACTGGGCATCAGGGTTGTTGCGCGGGTCTGCATCGAACATGCCGTCGCGATCAGTGAGGATCACCAACAGGTCAGCCTCGACCAGGTTGGCCACTAACGCCGCCAACGTGTCGTTGTCGCCGAAGCGGATTTCATCGGTAACCACGGTGTCGTTCTCGTTGATCACCGGAATCACGCTCAGCTCCACCAGGGCCCGCAAGGTGCTGCGTGCGTTGAGGTAACGTTTGCGATCGGAGAGGTCGTCGTGGGTTAGCAGGATCTGCGCTGTGCGGCGCTGGTGCTGGGCGAAGCTGGACTCCCAGGCCTGCACCAGGCCCATCTGGCCGATGGCGGCAGCGGCTTGCAGTTCATGCATGGCGGTTGGGCGCTGAGCCCAGCCAAGGCGGCTCATGCCCGCGGCCACGGCCCCGGACGATACCAGCACCAGCTCCACCCCTGCCTCGTGCAAAGCGACCATCTGTTCGACCCATACCGCCATGGCCGCGCGATCCAGGCCCTTGCCGTCCGCCGTCAGTAACGCGCTGCCGATCTTGACTACCCAGCGCTGCGCACCCGTCACCTTGCTCCGCATCATTGTGTCCTTGCCTGCCCAACCCATAACCCATGACGAAAAACGCCCCGGGCCCGATCGGGAGGCAAGGGCTACTTTCCTTGCCAGCCCGCCCGGAACCGGGGCGCTGTAGTGTACTGCAACCGATCAGTCGCGCACGTAAATGATTTCCGGGCCGTCTTCGTCGTCTTCTTCGTCCCAGTCGTCATCATCGCCGATGTCGTGCACGCTCTTCACGCCGCTGCGGCGCAGCGCACGCTGGTCATCCAGAGCCTGCAGCTGGGCACGAGCTTCGTCTTCGATACGCTGGTCGAGCTCGGCAGCCTCCTCGGCGAATGCCGGGTCCTCGGCCAGGCGCTCGGCGCGCAGCTCGAGATAACGCATGATGTCGCGGCTCAGGCGTTCGGTACCCTCCTTGGCCAAGGCAGAGATCACATACACCGGGCCTTCCCACTGCAAGCGATCCACCACTGCCTTGACGGCGGCCTCGTGTTCTTCTTCGAGCAGATTGTCGCACTTGTTCAACACCAGCCAACGGTCCCGCTCGGCCAGGGAGGGGCTGAACTTGACCAGCTCATTGACGATCACCTCGGCCGCATCAGCCGGATCGGTTTCGTCGAACGGCGCCATGTCGACCAGATGCAACAGCAAGCGAGTACGTGCCAAATGCTTGAGGAAGCGAATCCCCAGGCCAGCGCCATCCGAGGCGCCTTCGATCAGCCCAGGGATGTCCGCGATCACAAAGCTCTTCCACCGGTCCACGCTCACCACACCCAGGTTCGGCACCAAGGTGGTGAACGGGTAATCAGCGACCTTCGGCTTGGCCGCGGACACCGAGCGAATGAAGGTACTCTTGCCGGCGTTGGGCAGGCCGAGCAGGCCGACGTCCGCCAACACCTTCATTTCGAGCTTGAGGTCGCGCTGGTCGCCGGGCTTGCCGGGAGTGGTCTGCCGCGGCGCACGGTTGGTGCTGGACTTGAATCGGCTGTTGCCAAGGCCATGCCAGCCGCCCTGCGCCACCATCAACCGCTGGCCCGGCTTGACCAGGTCACCGATGACTTCCTGGGTGCTCGCGTCGATCACCGTGGTGCCCACGGGCACGCGCAGCACCAGGTCTTCACCCTTGGCGCCGGTGCAGTCGGTACTGCCACCGTTTTGCCCACGCTGCGCATCGAAATGGCGGGTATAACGGTAGTCCACCAAGGTATTGAGGTTCTCGTCGGCCTCCATGAATACCGAGCCGCCGTCACCACCGTCACCGCCGTTGGGGCCGCCATTCTCGATAAACTTTTCGCGGCGGAAGCTCATGCAACCGTTGCCACCGTCACCCGCTTTCACGCGGATGGATACTTCATCTACAAACTTCATAAAAACATGCCTCTCGCCCCAAGGGCGAGCCGTATAAGCCAGGGAACATAAGGCTCTTGCAAAAATGAGCGCAGCGCCCCAATCAACGACCGAGTGAAACAGCGCTGGAGCTCAAGCAGACAGCTTTGCAAGAGACTCACTACAAACAAAAAAGCCCCGTCGTGAGACAGGGCTTTTCAGCGAAATCGCGATCAGGCCGCGATGACGCTTACGTAACGACGACCGAAAGCACCTTTGACTTCGAACTTCACCACGCCTTCGACTTTAGCGAAGAGGGTGTGGTCCTTGCCGATGCCAACGCCGTAGCCAGCGTGGAACTGGGTGCCGCGCTGACGCACGATGATGTTGCCGGCCTTGATGGCCTGGCCGCCGAACATTTTCACGCCAAGGCGTTTACTTTCGGAATCGCGACCGTTACGGGTACTACCACCAGCTTTTTTGTGTGCCATGAGTTCAATACTCCAATGTGCGGATCAGGCTAGAAATCAGGCCTGGATACCGGTGATTTTGATCTCGGTGAACCACTGGCGGTGGCCCATGCGCTTCATGTGGTGCTTACGGCGACGGAACTTGATGATGCGGATCTTATCGTGACGGCCTTGTGCTACCACTTCGGCAACCACTTTAGCGCCTTCAACGACCGGCGCGCCGATGTTCACGTCATCGCCATTGCCAACCAACAGAACGCGATCGAAGGTCACGGATTCGCCAGTGGCGACTTCCAGTTTCTCGATCTTCAGGTATTCACCTTCGGCGACCTTGTATTGCTTGCCACCGGTAACGATTACTGCGTACATGATATTTCTCCGTTAATCCTGCTCACCCAGCGCTTTATAAGAAGAGGTGTTGGCTGGCATGGCTGCAGTGGGCGGAAACCCGATGGGGGTCCCTACTGCAATTGCGTAAGGCAGGTGATGCCCAGGAAGTTCAGGGTGCGCGATTGTACGCAACGGCGGTTTCCCGCGCAAGGGTTGCGGGATGAGCGAGCACGCCGGCGGCACACGGCCCGGGCCTGGGGCGCCCGCCCCCTGCCTTGACACGCCGGGACCTGACACCTAGCATGCCGCGCAACCTTTATGGAGCGTTAGCCGCTGATGCAACCCCAAGCCTTTTATCGTGCGGTGGCGGAAGATTTCACCGCCGTCGACGAGATCATCAAGCAGCAGCTGACCTCGCGGGTGCCGCTGGTATCGAAGATCGGCGACTATATCATCTCCGCGGGCGGCAAACGCCTTCGGCCACTGCTGGTCCTGCTCGGCGGCAAGGCACTGGGGTATGAAGGCAACAACCTGCGACTATTGGCCGCAACCATCGAATTCCTCCATACCGCCACCCTATTGCACGACGACGTGGTCGATATGTCCGGCATGCGCCGTGGCCGCTCCACTGCCAACGCCATGTGGGGCAATGCGCCCAGCGTGCTGGTCGGGGACTTCCTTTATTCACGTTCCTTCGAAATGATGGTCGAGCTGGGCTCGATGCCGGTGATGCAGATTCTGTCCCAGGCCACGCGGATCATCGCCGAGGGCGAAGTACTGCAACTGTCCAAGGTGCGCGATGCGAGCACCAGCGAAGAAACCTACATGGACGTGATCCGCGGCAAGACCGCGATGCTCTTCGAGGCCGCTACCCATAGCGCCGCCGCACTGGCCGGAGCGAACGACCAGGCACGCGAAGCGCTGCGCCAATTCGGCGACCACCTGGGCGTAGCCTTTCAGCTGGTGGACGATCTGCTCGATTACAAAGGCGATGCCGACACCCTGGGCAAGAACGTTGGCGATGACCTGGCGGAGGGCAAGCCTACCCTGCCGCTGATCTACACCATGCGCGAGGGTACCGCCGAACAGGCAGCACTGGTTCGCCAGGCCATCCAGAAAGGCGGCATCGAAGACCTCGAGCGCATCCGCGAGGCGGTGGACGCCTCCGGGGCGCTAGCCTATACCGCGCAATTGGCCCAAAGTTACGCAGGCCGTGCCATCGCTTGCCTGGACGCTCTGCCGGCCAGCGAGTACCGTGACGCACTGGTCGAGCTGAGCGAATTCGCGGTCGCCCGTACCCACTGAAATCCCGTCGCACTGCCACGGCCGTTGCCCTCTGCGCTTGGCGCACGTGGTCACGCCGTGCGCGCCTTTACATGAGGAATCCCCATGTCGCTCCCACCCTGCCCCCAATGTGGCTCTGAATACGTGTATGAAGATGCCAACCACCTCGTATGCCCCGAATGTGCGCACGAATGGACCGCTGACCAAGCCGCCGCAAGCGACGACGACGGCCTGATCGTAAAGGATTCTGTAGGCAACACGCTTCAGGACGGCGACAGCATAACCGTCATCAAGGACCTGAAGGTCAAAGGCACTTCATTGGTGGTCAAGGTAGGGACCAAGGTGCGCAACATCCGCTTGTGCGAAGGCGACCACGATATCGATTGCAAGATCGATGGCATCGGCGCCATGAAGCTGAAGTCTGAGTTCGTGCGCAAGGCCTGACGACCGGCACAGAACAGTCTTTGCAAAAACGCAAATACGAATTATTCTCAATGAACCTCATCAAGGAGAATAATCGTGACCTACCTCATCGACGCCTGGCTGGACCGTGCCCACCCTTACCTGCGCATCCTGCATCGAGAAACCGGTGAGGTCTGCGCGGTGCTCCATGAAGACGCCCTGGACGAGCTACGCGAGCAGGGCGAACTGGATTTCGAAGGGCTGAACTCTACAGAGCCAATGGTGCAGAAAGAGCTGATACGCAGCCTGTTCCTGTTCTGCTATGCGCGAGCGTTGCGCCCGGCGGGCGAGTTGCATTGAGCGTATGCAGCCCCACGAGATTTGGTTGAAGCGATCCTTGCAGGAGCCGGCGACAGCCTGCGAACCTCAGATGCCGCAGGTTCGCGGGCTTCGCACGCTCTTACCATCTGAGCTTTGGAGCGATTACAAAATCTCGAGCAGCTCTACATCGAACACCAGCACGCTGTGCGGTGGAATCGAACCCACGCCCTGAGCGCCGTAGGCCAGTTCGCTCGGCACATACAAGCGCCATTTGCTACCCGTACCCATCAGTTGCAGAGCCTCGGTCCAGCCAGCGATCACGCCGCCTACCGGGAATTCGGCTGGCTGGCCACGATCGTAGGAGCTATCAAAGACGGTGCCATCGATCAGGGTGCCGTGATAGTGGGTGCGCACGGTGCTTTCGCGGGTAGGCTTCTGGCCAGTGCCGGCGGTAAGCACTTCATATTGCAGGCCAGACGCCAGGGTGGTGATGCCCTCGCGCTTGGCGTTCTCGGCCAGGTAAGCGATACCCTCGCCGGCTGCCGCTTCGGCACGGGCTTTCTCCTGCGCCTGCATGACTTCGCGAATGGCGCGGAAGGCGTTGTTCAGGTCGTCTGGTGCAACGCGGCTGGGTTCGCCACGGAACGCGTCGGTCAACCCGGCGATCAGCGCATCGAGGCTCACGCCTGGTGGCGGGTTATCACGGATCTGGTCGCCAAGCTGGCGGCCAATACCATAGCTGACGCGGGTTTCGTCAGTGGAGAGGTTCACTTCGGACATTGCACTGCTCCGTAGGAGGGCCGGTAAACCGGCCCGGGCCAAAAAGGCGTGCAGCCTAGCACATCAGTGCTTGGTGAGTTTATCCAGGTAGCCCATGGCAAAGGCAGAAACCACGAAGGTCATGTGAATGATCACGTACCACATCAGGTGCCTGGCATCGATGTTCTGGGCGTCCATGAACACCCGTAGCAGGTGAATGGACGAAATCGCCACGATCGATGCAGCCACCTTCATCTTGAGCGAGGTCGAGTCCATCTTGCCGAGCCAGCTCAGTTTTTCGGCGCTCTCGTCGATGTCCAGCTGCGACACGAAGTTTTCGTAGCCCGAGATCATCACCATCACCAACAGGCCGCCGACCAGCGCCATGTCGATCAGCGACAACAGCACGAGGATCAGGTCGGACTCCGCCAGGGAAAATACATTGGGCAAGACGTGGAAGATTTCTTGGAAAAACTTCAAGGCCAGCGCCAGAAGCCCTAATGACAAACCCAGATAGATAGGCGCCAGCAACCAGCGCGACGCGTACATGGTTCTTTCAATCAAACGTTCCATTGCTTCTCACAATAGCCAGACACAAATCAACCGGTAGGCGCGGACCAAGCCCGCGAGCCAGGGGCCCTACAGCGAACCGGTATCATACAGGCTTGTGAGTGGTGCGGGCCAAGGCACGGGGCACAGCCTGTCAGGCGTGCCCGCACCGGCTCGTCAGGCATCCGGCCGCGCCAGATAGTCGCCCAGGTGACGACCCCGCTCGGCGTTGATCTTGCGCAGCTGGCTGTGCAAGTGGATGTCCCAGATCTGCGGATCATGCCGCAGCTGATAACCGTGGAGGGTAAGGCTATCGACAATGGCGTCGAGGACCGATTCCGCCGCCCGCGAGCCATGGAACGGACCTTGAGCCTTGATGGCTGTGGGTTGCTCGCCGGACATGCCAGCCGCGAAGAGGAGCGTCCAGTGGCCTACATCCCCAGCCACCGGGCGGATGATGCATTCGATGCGGGTTTCGAGCCCGAGGCACTGACGGGTGAGGCTGAGCGAGTGAGCCATGCTGGCAATCCCTCCGCTTGGTGATTCTCCTCAGACCGCAATCACGCGAAAAGATCCGCGCCCTAGGCGCCCTGGCGCCGAGCGGTCATAACCGCCCGGCAGCGCGCAGCCTCATGAGCAGGGCTTGACCTCCGCCAGCGCCTCGACCTTGTGCTCCCGTTCGGCCTCGCGAAGCTCTTCCTCGCTGATCACCTCGGCGATAGCGCGCAGGCGGTCGACGACCAAGGCATTCACGCTTTCTTCCGGGAAGTTACCGTTACCGTCAGGGTCCCCCGCCTCTTCGCCCACCAGCAGGCTCAGCGCTTCGTCAGCCTGGCTCACCGCATACACATGGAACTTGCCGTCGCGCACCGCCTTGACCACGCGCTCGTCGAGCATCAGCGTGGCCACGTTGGCCTTGGGAATGATGGCGCCCTGCTCCCCAGTCAGGCCCCGGGCTTCGCACAGGCGGAAGAACCCTTCGATTTTTTCGTTCACGCCCCCTACGGCCTGCACTTCGCCGAACTGGTTGATCGATCCGGTGATGGCGAAGCATTGCTTGAGCGGCTTGCGTGAGAGCGCCGAGATAAGCGTGCACGCCTCGCCCAGCGAAGCGCTGTCCCCGTCCACATACCCGTAGGACTGCTCCAACGCGATACTGGCGGAAATGGCCAGCGGAAACTCCTGCGCATAGCGACTGCCCAGGTAGCCGGTGAGGATCATCACACCTTTGGAGTGGATCGGCTGGCCGAGGTTGACCTCGCGCTCGATGTCGACGATGCCGCTGCTGCCCGGATACACCGTGGCGGAGATGCGCGCAGGCACGCCAAAGGCGGAGTCTCCCACGGCCAACACCGTCAGCCCGTTGCATTTGCCCACTGCCGCGCCCGTGGTGTCGATCAGCACGATACCGGCGAGCATGTCGTCGAGGATCCGTGCAGACACCCGGCCGGTGCGGGTTGCCTTGGCTTTGAGTGCTCGCTCGATGTGGCCGGCATCGGTGACCGGGTCACCAGCGATCTGGCGGATGAAATCGGCCTCGCTGACCAACTGGAACAGGTCCCCGATCTTTGCTGACAAACGCCCCTGATGCTCGGCCAGGCGCGCGCTATAAGTAGCCAGCCGCGCCACGGCGTCGGCACTCAGCGCGGCCATGCCCTCCTCGGAGGTACGGGTTTTGAGCAACTGGGCGAATTGCTCGAGGCTATCGCCATCCATGGGGATGTCTTCGTCGAAGTCCACCAGTACCCGGAACATCTCCTGGAAGTCCGGATCGTGGTCCTGCAACGCATAGTAGAGCTGGCGCGAGCCGATGATCACCACCTTGACGTTGAGCGGGATCATCTGCGGCGCGAGCGTCACCGTCGCCAGGCGGCCGTACTCGCCCAGCGGAGATTCCATTTTCAACCGGCGGGACTGCAGCGAGCGCTTGAGCGCATCCCAGACGAAAGGCTCCCCAAGCATCTTCTCCGCTTCGAGGATCAGGAAGCCGCCATTGGCCCGGTGTAGCGCGCCGGAACGCAGCTGACGGTAGTTGGTGTACAGCGCGCCTTGGTCGGTGCTGTATTCGATGCGGCCGAACAGGTTGTCGTAGGTCGGGTGCGGCTCGAAAACCACCGGGGCACCGCCACTGGCGTGATGGCCGATAACCAGGTTCGGCGCGTACTGCTCCTCGAGCATCTTGCGCGCGACAGCATCTCCCTTGGGATCGTCGACCAGTTGCTCGACCACGGTGCGCAGCAGGTGCACCTGCATGGCCTGCAAGTAGGCGCATACCCCGGCGAATTCCGAGTATCGCTCCGAGAGCGGCCCCAGCAGCGGCTGCAAGGCGATGGTGATGGTTTCTTCGTTGAGCTGGCGCAGTTGGTTGCTCGACTCACGCTTCCACTGCGGCAGGCTGGCGAGCTCTTCGTTCAGCCGCTCCTCGAGGCCGGCGATGTCGCTGTGGAAGCGGTCCCGATCCGCTTCCGGCAGTTGGGCGAATTCAGCTTCATCCAAGGCCTTGCCATCGAGCATCGGGGTGAAGGCAATATTGCTGCTGTCCCGGTATAGAGCGATGTCCTTCTCCAGCGCGGCCCGTTCGATCACATCCAGCGCGCGGTCATAGCGATGGTTGAAGGCGCGGTCGATCGCACTCTTCTTTTGCTGGTAGGACGGGTGTTCGAACACTGCGGGGAAGGTTGCCAGCAGGTTGTCGATCAGCGTGCCGATATCGCTGATGAACTCGCCAGCGCTGCCTGGCGGCATCTCCAACGCGCGCGGGTTGCGCGGCTCGTCGAAGTTGTTCACGTAAACCCAGTCGCTGGGTGTCTGCAGGCGCTTGGCTTCGGTTTTCAGGTAGCGCTTGGCGAAGGAAAACCGACCAGTACCCGGCTCGCCCATCACGAACACGTTGTAGCCGGGGCGCGGCATCGCGACGCCGAATTGCAAGGCTTCCACCGCGCGTTCCTGCCCCAGCACGCCACGGAAAGGCTCCAGGTCCTCGGTGCTGGCGAAGCTGAACTGCTCGGCGGTAAAGGGGCGGGCCAGGGCTTCGGGGGCAAGACGCAGGCGGACGGCAGCGGAATCGGGCATCGGGCTTCCTTAGGTTTACAAGCTATGGAACATTCTGGCGCTGGCGGGGCGCGGCTGGCAAGGCGAGGTAGATCACCCAAAACAGGAGCACTGAAATGAGCCGTGGAGGCTTGCGGCGTAAGGGCATTTTCCAAAATGCGCGGCAATCACCGACGGAACCCTGATTAGTGCCTAAACTCCAACGTGCGCGCCCAGCCAAACGGCAGGCCCGCACCTGGTGCTCGGCAGGGCCCAGGCCATTCTGATTGACATGCGAGAACAATGCTATGAAACGGATTCTGCTTGGCTCCCTGTTTACTGTTGCCTCCCTCCACGCATTCGCCCAGGCCCCCGGCGGCCCGGACTGCGGCTGGGGCAACATGCTGTTCGAAGGCCAGCGCGGCACCCCGGCCCACTTCCTGGCCTCCACCACCAATGGCACCTCGGGTAACGCCACCTTCGGGATGACTTCGGGCACCAACGGCTGCAATACCAGCGGCGCACTGACCTATGGCGGCAAATCCTGGATTGCCATGAATGGCATGATGGACGAACTGTCCGAAGACATGGCCAAGGGCCAAGGCGAGGCACTGACCACTTACGCCGTAGTGCTGGGCGTTCAGCCGGAAGACCGCGCGTACTTCTCCAGCGTCACTCACCAGCATTTCGGCGACATCTTCAAAACCGCCGACGTTACCGCTGAAGACGTTCACGCCAATACCCTCAATGTACTGAAGAGCGATCCGCGGCTGGCTAAATACGCAACCCAAGCTTAAGCTCGCGTTTCCCGCCCCTCCCCGGGGCGGGCCCTGCCACTTGCCGGATGGAATGGATGCTAACCCGCTTTCTGTGGCTGGCCCTGCTTGCCTGCACCTCGCTCAACGCCGCGTCCTTGCCCCCACCCGCTACTGTCGACCGCCTGGCCCGCGACCCGAACTGGATCGCCCTGGGCCACTACGAATACAAGCAACTGCGCGGCTGGCGCAGTTATGTGGATGATCATCGGTTTTTCCTCGCGCAAGATGGCCGCTACCAACCCGCGGCTGAACTGACAGCGACCCTGCAGGCTCTCTACGCCCCTGCCAGCCTAGGCGACCGCCATGCCCAATGCGTATTCCCGGCGCGTACCCGCTGGTTGCGCACTGCCCTGCATCTCACTGACCTTCCGACCGTGGAATGCCCCGCCTTTGAGCGTTGGTACGGCGACATCGCCGCGCACTCGGCCGTGCTGGTATTTCCCGCGGCTTACCTGAACAGCCCTTCGTCGATGTTCGGGCATACGTTGTTGCGCATTGACCAAGCCGAGACTCAGGCGGACAACACCGCCTTGCTCAGCTACGCGATCAATTTCGGTGCTTACGTCGAGGGCAGCGACAACAGCATGCTCTACGCCTGGAAAGGCCTGGCGGGTGGCTACCCTGGCTTGTTCTCATTGGTGCCCTACCAGCAAAAACTCGCTGAGTATCGCAGCCTGGAGAACCGTGACCTATGGGAATACCAGCTGGATCTGACCCCGGAAGAAACGGGGCGCCTTGTGGAGCATGTGTGGGAGCTGCAACAGATCCGCTTCGATTACTTCTTCTTCGACGAAAACTGCTCCTACCGCCTGCTGGAACTCCTGCAGGTCGCCCGGCCGAGCCTGCGGCTTACGGAGCAGTTTCCGATCACGGCGATCCCCACCGACACGGTAAAGGCGGTGAAGGCCGCCGGGCTGGTGCGGCGTATCGATTATCGGCCGTCGAGAGAACGCGAGCTGCTCGCCCGCGCGGCCCCGCTGAGTGCCGATGAACAGGCCATTGCCGAGCAGGTAGCCTCCGTTGGCAACGGCGAGGCTCCAGCCTTTACCGCCCTGCCCCAGGATCGCCAAGCCCTGGTGCTGGACACCGCCTATCGCCTTGACCGCTATCGGGCCACCGGGCAGGCCCGGGACTCCAAGCGCAGCCAGCGCAGTTTTGCCCTGCTTCAGGCTATCAACCGGAACCCGCCCCCCGCCTTGACCCTTGAGCGCCCCGGACTGCCTGAGGACGGCCACCCATCGCGCACTTGGGAGCTGGGGCTGGGTACTCGCGATGATCGCGCGTTTGCCGAGTATGGGTTGCGCATGGCTTACCACGACCTGAACGACAACGCCTATGGCTTCCCCCTTGGCGCCCAGATCGAAATCGGCGGGCTCAAGGTTCGCCAATACGAAGGTGGCGAGTGGCAGCTGCAACAACTGAACCTGGCCACCATTCGCTCGCTGTCCCCACGCAACGCCTTGCTTAAGCCGTGGTCATGGCAAGTGACCGGCGGGCTGGAGCGGGTGCCTGGCAAACACGGCGATGCGGTGCTGGTCAGCCACCTCAATGGTGGCGCTGGCGGCACCTGGCAGCTCACGCCGCAACTGCTCGGGTTTGCCCTGGGCACCGCCCGGGTGGAGCACAATAATGACTTCGCCGGGTTCGTCGCGCCCGCGCTGGGCTTCGACAGCGGCCTGCTGTGGCGCAACAGCCTGGGCAACCTGCGCCTGGAGGCCAGCGGCGACTACTTCACCAATGGCGAGGCGCGACGCCAGCTCAGCCTCACTCAACAATGGGAGCTGTCGCCGACGCTCGGGCTGCGCGTAGGCGCGCAACGTGACTTCAGCCACCTGGCCGGCCCGACAAACGAAGTGATGCTCGAGGTCAAGTGGTATCACTATTGACGCATCGCTGATCGCCGGCTGACGCTCCGTTCACCAAAACGAACCTACACTGATACCTATGCCGGGCGTAGTGCCTGGCGCTTGAGGTATCTAACAATGAACATGCAGCGGTGTATGGTCTTCGGTGTCCTGATTCTCGCCGGCTGTCAGACGACTCATGAACAGTTGATGCAACAAGGCTACCCACCGGCTTTTGCCGATGGCTATCAGGATGGTTGCGGCAGCGGCCGCGATGCCGCTGGGTCCATCAGCGGGACGTTCACCAAGAACGTGCCGCGGTACCTGAGCGACAAGCTCTACAGCAGCGGTTGGGATGACGGCTTTCGCCAATGCCAGGCCGCCCTGGCCAACCAGGATCGCCAAGACCTCCACGACAAGGTCCTGAACGACCGCGACCGGGACTGGCAGCGCGACATAGACAACGGCAAGGCTCGGGCTTTTCACCCGCGCTAGGCCTGCTGCTGCACGGCAAGGAAACTCCGGGCGGGCCTGCGTGCCTAACCTGAATCACCCTTTGCGCCGGCCGCCCTGGCCGGCGTACTCCAGCACCATCCGATCAGGGACGGGAGGAGCCTCTATGAGCCGCGCATTTGTCAACGAAGATCAAGCCGCCGCCCAGGCGAGCCAGCCGGTCGAACGGTCGGTTAGCTCCCACCCCAATTACGTGACGGAGTCCGGCCTGGTCCAGCTGCGCGCCCGCGCCGACGAATTGCGCGCGTTGCACCTGGAACAAAGCGCGCTAGGTGAGCGTGCCGACCGCCAGGCACTAGCGGACCTCGAACGCGACATGCGTTATTACCGCCAGCGCCTGCACAGCGCCAAGGTAGTGCCTCCGGTTACGGAAACGCACAGCGTGCAGATCGGTAGCTGGGTCAGTTATGCCGATGAACATAACGTGCACCATCAAGTGTGCCTGGTAGGCGAGGACCAGGCGGATGTGGGAGTCGGGTTGATCAATTGGGCTTCGCCCCTGGGCCGGGCGCTGATGGGCGCCCGGGTAGGCGACGAAGTGATCTGGCGACGGCCCGCCGGGGACCGGATGCTGGAAGTGTTGGCGATCTCCGCCACGCCGGGGTGACCCCGGGGAGCAGGCGCCAGCCGTCGAAACCCAAGCCGGAGGTTCGCGGGCTTACGCCCGCTTCTCCCGCGTGAAGATCACGCCAGTTTGCGGTGCTTGACCCGGTGCGGCTGCACGTCACCCAGGCGCTTCTTGCGGTCGGCTTCGTACTCGGTGTAGTTGCCTTCGAAGAACACGACCTTGGAGTCGTCCTCGTATGCGAGGATGTGCGTCGCCACACGGTCCAGGAACCAACGGTCGTGGGAGATCACAATGGCTGCGCCAGGGAAGTCCAGCAAAGCCTCTTCCAGCGAGCGCAAGGTTTCCACGTCGAGGTCGTTGGACGGTTCGTCGAGCAGCAACACGTTGCCGCCTTCCTTCAACGTAAGGGCCAGGTGCAGGCGCCCGCGCTCACCGCCGGACAGGTCCTTGACGAACTTCTGCTGATCGCCACCCTTGAAGTTGAATCGGCCTACATAAGTACGCGATGGCACCTCGTAGTTACCGATTCGCAGTTGGTCGGAGCCGTCGGAGATCTGCTGGAACACGGTCTTGCTACCATCGAGGTCATCCCGGCTCTGGTCCACGCAAGCCAGTTGAACGGTGTCGCCCAGCTCGATGGTGCCAGAGTCGGGTTGCTCTTTGCCCATGATCATCCGGAATAGCGTGGACTTACCCGCGCCGTTACCACCGATCACGCCCACGATGGCGCCCTTGGGCATGCTGAAGGAGAGGTTGTCGATCAGCACGCGGTCGCCATAGCTCTTGGTGACGTTATGGAATTCGATGACCTTGTCGCCCAGGCGCGGCCCCACCGGGATGTAGATCTCGTTGGTTTCGCTGCGCTTCTGGAATTCCTGCGACTGCAGCTCTTCGAAGCGCTGCAGGCGCGCCTTGGATTTGGCCTGACGAGCCTTGGCACCTTTGCGCACCCACTCCAGCTCTTCCTTCAACGCCTTTTCATGAGCCGATTGCTGCTTGGACTCCTGCGCCAGCCGGTCGGACTTAGCCTCCAGCCAGCCGGAGTAGTTGCCCTCGTAAGGGATGCCATGGCCGCGGTCGAGTTCGAGGATCCAGCCAGCCACGTTGTCGAGGAAATAACGGTCGTGGGTGATGGCTACGACGGTCCCCGGGAAGTCGTGCAGGAAGTGCTCGAGCCAGGCTACCGAGTCTGCATCCAGGTGGTTGGTCGGTTCGTCGAGCAGCAGCATGTCTGGGGCCGACAGCAGCAGCCGGCACAGCGCTACCCGACGCTTCTCGCCACCGGAGAGGTGCTCGATGCGGGCGTCCCATGGCGGCAGGCGCAGGGCGTCGGCGGCGACCTCCAGCTGGCGCTCAAGGTTATGGCCATCGGCAGCCTGCAAGATCGACTCAAGCTTCGCCTGTTCGGCGGCCAGCTTGTCGAAGTCGGCGTCTGGCTCGGCGTAGGCAGCGTATACCTCATCCAGGCGCGCTTGAGCGTCCTTGATCGCGGAAACGGCTTCCTCGACCACTTCGCGAACGTTCTTCGCAGGGTCCAGCTCGGGCTCCTGCGGGAGGTAGCCAACATTCAACTCAGGCATCGGCCGGGCTTCGCCGTCGAACTCTTTGTCTACCCCGGCCATGATGCGCAGCAGCGTCGACTTGCCCGAGCCATTGAGGCCGAGCACGCCGATCTTGGCGCCGGGAAAGAATGAAAGGGAAATATTCTTGAGGATTTCCCGCTTCGGCGGAACAACCTTGCTCAGCCGATGCATGGTGTAGACGTATTGGGCCATGGGTAACCTGACTGGTAACGATGATGGCGCACAGACGATGAAAGTGCGCTTTTAGAGGCCGTCAAAGCTACCGGAATGCGTGATCGAGGGCAAACTTCCGGGGCGCAGGGCTGGCACTTTGCCAGAGGTGACGGCATGCTAGCCTGTCAACGGAAGCCGTGCCTGATATGATGGGGCTTTCGCGCCCCCCACGGCACGCGCGTGGCGCCACTGGCGGTTACGAGCGCTACACCGCAGGATCTCAGTTTGAGCAATCTGAATCAGTCGTCGCCCCTGCGCCAGCGCACTACTGTGCCAGGCGGCCCTTTCTCCAGCTCGCTGAAAAGCGCCCTGGCGGTATTGGTGTTGTCGCTGTTCGGCTTGTTGGTATGGCAAGTGCTGAACGAGTACCACCGCAGCCAGGACGAGCAGCGGACCAACGCCGTGGAGCACAGTGCCGACCTGGCCGAGCGGCTGGAGCTGAACATGGCGCTGTTCGCCGAAGCGAGCCTCAACCGGTTGTTGCTCGCCCCGGCAGACGGCACCACCGCCCCGACCGCGGATGAGTCGTTGGACCTGCGCACGGCCTTGCGCTTGAGCCATGATGGGCGCCCACTCGCGGCCCCCGGTGCAGGCTCGCCGCTGATAGCGGACCTCGGCCGTTTGGTGCAACGCGCCGGCAATGCCCGCTATTGGTATAGCAATAGCCCGGACGGCAGCGAAGCCTGGCTGCTGCTGCGCGATCCGCGCGCTGACGGCTATTGGTTGCTGCGCTTCGCGCCGTCGCTCTATGCATCGCTGACCACCCGGCTGGGTGTGCACGGCTGGCCGCAATGGATGCTCATCAACAGTGGCAACCACGTGATATACCGCGACCCGCGTGGGCAGACGCTGGGCGATATGGCTCGGGACCCGCGCCCGCTTTCCGAACAGGAGCGCGAGATCGCTATCGCGACCTACCCGCTGGCCAGCAGCGACTGGCAGCTGTATGGCCTGTTCGACCCGCACCTTGCCCGCCTGCCGCTGTTGCCTGCGCTGTTGAGCAAGCTGTTCCTGGGGCTGGCATGTACCGTGCTGCCACTGCTGGTGTTGCGCAACCTGCGGCGTCGCCAGCAGGAAGCGCAAGCACAACGCCGGCGCTACCAGGACATCTTCGAAGGCGCAGGCGTTGGCTTGTGTGTATTTGACCTGCGCAACCTCCGTCAGCTGCTCACCCTCGCCGGCATCCGCCGGATCGAAGACATCACCCCTTGGCTGCAGGCGCACCCAACGCAACATGGCATGTTGCGCGAAGCCATGTGCCTGACCGAAGCCAACCAGGTCGCCCTCGACCTGTGGCAGCTCAAGGACGCGAGCGCCGTCTGGGCGCGGCTGATCGGCGAAGCGACGCTCGACGCCGAAAGCCTCGCTTATAAATTGCTGGTGGCGTTGCTCGCGCCCGGCGCCGTGGAGCTGGAGTTTCCGGTGTGCGGGGCCGACGCCATGGTGCGCCACGTATGGGCACAGATCCGCATCCCGGAAGACGGCAGCGTCGACGAAGTCATTCTTAGCCTCAACGACATCACCCAGCGCAAGCAGGCACAGCTGTCGCTGGTGGAGCGTGAACGGTTCTGGTCGGACGTGGTACGGGCAGTGCCCGACCACCTTTATGTGGCGGACGTGCTACAGCGGCGGATGCTGTACAGCAACCATCACCTGGGCATGACGTTGGGGTATACCCTCTCGGAAGTCGAGGACCTGGGCGACCTGTTCTGGGAAGCGCTGATGCACCCGGTAGACGCCGAACAGTACCGCGCCCTGCGCCAGTACCAGCGCGATACGGCCTACGCCGGGCAGCTGCAATGCCAGCTGCGTTTCCAGCACCGCGACGGCAGTTGGCGCCGCTTCGACATCCGCGAGCATTCGCTGAGCGAGGACGGTGCGGGGCATGTCACCCGGATCATCGGTGTGGCCAAGGACGTTACCGAGCAGATCGAGGCCAGCCAGTCTCTGCGCGACAGCGAGCAACGCTACCGCATGCTCGCCGAAAGCATCAGCGACGTTATTTTCTCCACCGACAGCCGGCTCAAGCTCAACTACGTCAGCCCCTCGGTTCACACCATGCTCGGTTATGACGTGCAGTCGGTGTTCGATAACGGCTGGCAATCGACCGTTGCCACCCCAAGCCAGGTGACCGGCCTGGAGGCCTTGCTCGCCAGGATTCGCACGGCCCTCGGTGAGCCGGCGCTGCTGGCGCAATTGCGCAACCAGGTGAAGAGCCAGACCTTCATGCTCGACTGCCTGCGCGCCGACGGCCGCAAGATCCCCATCGAGTTGCGGCTGGTGCTGATCTGGGACGAGCACGACAACTTCGAAGGTATGCTCGGGGTTGGCCGCGATGTGAGCCAACAGCGGCGAGCGGAAAAAGACCTGCGCATGGCGGCGACTGTTTTCCAGCATTCGACCTCGGCCATCCTCATCACTGACCCCGCCGGCTATATCGTGCAGGTGAACGAGGCCTTCAACCGGGTTACCGGCTACCAGGCGCCGGAAGTGCTCGATCAGCTTCCGGTGATGCTCACCGTCACCGAGCAACAGGAAGCGCACCTGCAATATGTGGTCAAGCAGCTGCGGCTGCTGGGCAGCTGGGAGGGGGAAATCCGCTTCAAGCGCCGCAACGGTGAGCATTACCCGGCGTGGGTGGGCATTACCGCCGTGCTGGACGAAGAAGGCGACCTGGCCAGCTACGTATGCTTCTTCAGCGACATCAGCGAGCGCAAGGCCAGCGAACAGCGGATTCACCGCCTGGCCTATTACGACGCCCTCACCCACCTGCCCAACCGCACCCTGTTCCAGGACCGGCTGTTCACCGCCCTGCAGCAAGCGGAGCGGCAAAAGGCCTGGGTGGTGCTGATGTTCCTGGACCTGGATCGCTTCAAGCCGATCAACGACTCCCTCGGCCACGCCGCCGGCGACCGCATGCTCAAGGACATGGCCATGCGCCTGTTGGCCTGCGTGGACGAAGACGACACCGTAGCGCGCATGGGCGGCGACGAATTCACGCTCTTGCTGCAACCACGCGGCAGCCGCGAAGCCGCGCTGAACCGCGCGATTCATGTGGCCGAAGAAATTCTCGGCAACCTGCATGCGCCCTTCGTGCTGGAAAACCGTGAGTTCTTCGTAACCGCCAGCATCGGTATCGCCCTCAGCCCGCAGGACGGCAGCGAACTGAGCCAGCTGATGAAGAACGCCGACACCGCGATGTATCACGCCAAGGAGCGCGGCAAGAACAACTTCCAGTTCTATCAGGCAGACATGAACGCCAGCGCCCTGGAACGCCTGGAACTGGAAAGCGACCTGCGCCATGCCCTGGAACAAAAAGAGTTCGTGCTGTATTACCAACCCCAGCTGAGCGGCGACGGCAAGCGCCTGACCGGCGCCGAAGCGCTGTTGCGCTGGCGCCATCCGCGCCGCGGCCTGGTGCCGCCGCAAGACTTCATCCCCGTGCTCGAAGAGTTGGGCCTGGTGGTGGACGTGGGCGACTGGGTGCTCACCGAAGCGTGCCGCCAGCTGAAAGCCTGGCATCAGGCCAAGGTGCGGGTGCCAAAAGTCTCGGTCAACATTTCCGCCCGGCAATTCTCCGACGGCCAGCTAGGTAAGCGCATCGCCCATATCCTCAACGAGACCGGGGTGCCGCCCGCTTGCCTGGAGCTGGAACTGACCGAAAGCATCCTGATGCGCGAGGTGAACGAGGCGATGCATATCCTCGACAACCTTAAGGTGTTGGGCCTGAGCATCGCCGTGGACGACTTCGGCACAGGTTATTCCTCGCTCAACTACCTCAAACAGTTCCCTATCGACGTACTGAAGATCGACCGCACCTTTGTCGACGGATTGCCCGAGGGCGAGCAGGATGCGCAGATCGCCCGGGCAATCATTGCCATGGCGCACAGCCTCAACCTTGCGGTGATCGCCGAAGGGGTCGAAACCCACGAACAGCTGGACTTCCTTCGCGAACACGGCTGCGACGAGGTGCAGGGCTACCTGTTCGGCCGGCCGATGCAGGCCAACCGATTCGAGGCGCAGTTCAGTAACGATGCGTTGTTCATGTTTGATTAACAACGAACTTGGTGTGAAACCGGGCAATGCCCGGGAATAACCCGCCCAGGTTCGCAGGCCGGCGCCAAGTACTGCCGGCTCCTGTAGTTCCGGTCATCCTGATGATGACTGGGCTTCATATGCCAGCCTTTGGTGGATGGGGTAGAATGCCGGCTTTCTCTCTGCCGATCCTCGAGGACCGCCAATGTTCAGCCGTGATTTGACCCTTGCCAAGTACGACGCCGACCTTTTTGCCGCCATGGAGCAAGAAGCCGTGCGTCAGGAAGAGCACATTGAGCTGATCGCCTCCGAGAACTACACCAGCCCCGCGGTCATGGAGGCTCAAGGGTCGGTGCTGACCAACAAATACGCAGAAGGTTATCCAGGCAAGCGCTACTACGGTGGCTGCGAATACGTGGACGTGGTCGAGCAACTGGCGATCGACCGCGCCAAGCAACTGTTCGGCGCCGATTACGCCAACGTGCAACCTCATGCCGGCTCCCAAGCCAACGCCGCGGTCTACCTGGCGCTGCTCAATGCAGGCGACACCATCCTGGGCATGAGCCTGGCGCACGGCGGCCACCTGACTCACGGCGCCTCGGTGTCTTCTTCGGGCAAGCTGTACAACGCTGTGCAATACGGCATCGACGGCAACGGCCTGATCGACTACGACGAGGTCGAGCGCCTGGCTGTTGAACACAAACCGAAGATGATCGTGGCCGGTTTCTCGGCGTACTCGCAACTGCTGGATTTCCCACGCTTCCGTGCCATCGCCGACAAGGTCGGTGCCTATCTGTTCGTTGACATGGCCCACGTGGCTGGCCTGGTTGCCGCCGGTGTCTACCCGAACCCGGTACCGTTCGCCGACGTGGTGACCACCACTACCCACAAGACCCTGCGCGGCCCTCGTGGCGGTTTGATCCTGGCCCGCGCCAATGCCGAGATCGAGAAGAAGCTCAACTCCGCTGTGTTCCCCGGTGCCCAGGGCGGCCCGCTGGAGCACGTGATCGCCGCCAAAGCCGTGTGCTTCAAGGAAGCGTTGCAGCCTGAGTTCAAGGCCTACCAGCAGCAGGTGGTGAAAAACGCCCAGGCCATGGCCGAAGTGTTCATCGAGCGCGGCTTCGACGTAGTCTCCGGCGGCACCCAGAACCACCTGTTCCTGCTGTCGCTGATCAAGCAGGAAATCTCCGGCAAAGACGCAGACGCCGCCCTGGGCCGTGCCTACATTACCGTCAACAAGAACTCGGTGCCGAACGACCCGCGCTCGCCCTTCGTCACCTCCGGCCTGCGCTTCGGTACGCCAGCCGTCACCACTCGCGGCTTCAAGGAAGCGGAGTGCCGTGAACTCGCTGGCTGGATCTGCGACATCCTTGCCGACCTGAACAACGACGCGGTGATCGACGCGGTACGCGAGAAGGTCAAGGCTATCTGCGCCAAGCTGCCGGTATACGGCAAATAAACCCAAGCGCTGAAGAACATAAGCCCGGCCCAGTCGCCGGGCTTTTTTTCGTTCTTTCGGTGGGAATCTATCCAGGCTGCGCCTGGCTGCTGTGAGCTTCTATCGTTCGAGCCGCGTGCCTTTCAGCACGCGTTGCGTACAAGGAGGTTCCCGATGACCACGCACAGACAACAGTCCTTTCTCGCTACCCTCTGGTTGAACGACCGACCGATCAACACCCTCGCCACGCTGCTGGGCAAGCCGGCCTGGGTCAACCGTGTGGGCGACGTGCCCGTTACCGTGCCGCACCTGGCAAGCACCGTGCGTAACGACTCAGCGATGCTCAGCTGCCAGTCAGGTGTCGTCCAGGCGGCGATGACGTTCTACTTCCGCCATACCTCGGAGGGCTACCGGCTCTATGTGCGCGAGCCCGGCGAGCACTTTGGCAAAGCGGTGGTGGCCCACCACGACAAGTGCCTGGGATTGGCCCCTACCGACAAGCACACACCCAGCCTATTTACCCTGCACCGGCCCGGCGGTGAACCAGTAACCCTCCGTGACCTGCTCGCCGATACCCACCTGGTAACCTTGAGCAGTGACGGAGCGGGTATCTCGCCTAGCCGCAGGGCCAACACCTCGCACCAGTACCTCGCTGCCAGAAGCAAGGCGCCACAGGTATGGTTTTTGAAGATCGCCGAGCGCAGCGTGCCTTGGCTCAGCTCGCCAGATGAAACCTGACTAGCCCGGACCAGCCATCGCTGGCCCGCTTAGACCAGCCCGAACGCCTCTCGGATGCTTGCTTCGGGCAGGTCGTCCCCGATGAACACCAACACGCTTACCCGGGCCTGCCCGTGCTCCCAAGGGCGGTCCCAATCGAACCCATAGAGCTTGAGTACCCCTTGGAACACCAGCCTGCGCTCCTCGCCAGCGATGCTCAGCACGCCCTTGTAGCGCAGCAGTTGGCGCCCATGCCCTTCGAGTAGGCGGTTCATGAAATCGCTCAAACGGTCCAGGTCCAACGGCTTTTCAGTGCGCAATACCATACTGCGGATACGGTCAGCGCTTTGCCCGATCAACATCGGCGGCGGGCTCAACGCGCTAGCAACTTCGGTGTTCAAGTTGAAGCCTCGAATATCCAACAGCTCGGCCAGGTCGATCTCGCCATGCTCCACCACCCGAATCGGCGCCCGGTTATTGATGCGCGCCAGCCGTTGGCTGAGCAGGTCGAAGTCTTCGGGGGTGACCAGGTCGGTTTTGCTCACCAACAACCGGTCGGCAAACCCTACCTGGGCCTGGGCAATGGTTTGCTTAAAATGCTCACCGGCATGTACGGCATCCACCAAGGTGACGATGCCATCGAGCACGTAACGATCGCGCAGCTCCTCTTCGATGAAAAAGGTTTGCGCCACGGGTGCGGGGTCTGCCAGGCCAGTGCATTCGATCACCAGGCGATCGAAGGCAATCTCGCCTGCGTCCAGCTGTTCCAGCAACAGGAACAGCGCCTTGGTCAGGTCGGTATGAATGCTGCAGCACACGCAACCATTGGCCAGGGTAACGACCTGCACAGGCGCGTTGCCCAGCAGCTCGGTGTCGATACCCGCATCGCTGAATTCGTTCTCGATCACCGCGAGTTTCAAGCCATGCTCGGCTTGCAGCAGGTAACGCAACAAGGTGGTTTTGCCTGCACCGAGAAAGCCGCTCAGCACAGTTACCGGGATGGGGGAGGTGTCTACCACACGGTGCCTCTGCGGGTCGGGAGTTGGGGTAGCGAATGCTCAGGGTGCGGTTGCCGCTTGCGGGAGCGGGGGCTAGCTCGCGAACCGTCGCCGTCGGTTCGCAAGCCAGCCCCTGGCAGGGCTCAACAGCAGCGAGGCGAGCCCTTGCCGCCGCCATAGCGGGCTTCCTGCCGCTCGCGGAAGAAGGTTTCGTAGTCCATCACCGGTTGCTCCGGGTGGGTGTTGCGCATGTGCTCGACGTAGTTGTCGTAGTCGGGCATGCCCACCATCAGGCGCGCGGCCTGCCCCAGGTATTTGCCCAACCGGCTCAGGTCATTGAACATTGCGTGCTTCCTCTTATGCGCCAGGAACCGCCTGGAACGGCGCTTCCTTGTCGGTACGCTCGCGCTTGCCGAGCGCCGCATAGCCGGTTTTTACCGCGAACAACAGCACCGCGAAGACCACGAACAGGAACAGCACGGTGAGCGTGGCATTGGTATAGGCGTTGAAAATCACTGCCTGCATCTGGTCGATGCTCTTGGCGGGCGCAACGACCTGCCCCGCGGCAAGGGCGTCGCTGTATTTTTTCGCCAGTGCCAGGAAGCCCACCGCAGGGTTGGCATCGAACAACTTGATAAAACCGGCATAGGTCGTACAGATCAGCAGCCAGGTAGCAGGCAACAGGGTGACCCAGATGTACCGCTCGCGCTTCATCTTGATCAGCACTACGGTGCCGAGCATCAGGGCGATACCAGCGAGCATTTGGTTGGAGATGCCGAACAGTGGCCACAAGGTATTGATGCCACCGAGCGGGTCCACCACGCCTTGGTAGAGCAGGTAACCCCACAAGGCCACGCAACCGCCGGTGCCGACGAGGTTCGCCCCCCAGGACTCGGTGCGCTTGAGCGAAGGCACGAAGCTGCCGAGCAAGTCTTGCAGCATGAAGCGGCCGGCGCGGGTGCCGGCGTCTACCGCGGTGAGGATGAACAGCGCCTCGAACAGGATCGCGAAGTGGTACCAGAACGCCATGGTGTTTTCACCCGGCAGCACGGCGTGAAGGATCTGCGCGATACCCACGGCCAGCGTGGGAGCGCCACCGGCACGGGCCAGGATGGTGTTCTCGCCAATGTCATGGGCCACCGCCTGCAATGTCTCTGGCGTGATGGCAAAGCCCCAGCTGCTGACCATGGTGGCCACGGCGTTTACATCACCACCAACCACGGCCGCCGGGCTGTTCATGGCGAAGTACACCCCAGGCTCGATAACCGAGGCGGCAACCATGGCCATGATGGCCACGAAGGACTCCATCAGCATCGCGCCATAGCCGATATAGCGGGCGTTGACCTCGTTATCCAGCAACTTGGGCGTGGTGCCCGAGGAGATCAGCGAGTGGAAGCCGGACACTGCGCCACAGGCGATGGTGATGAACAGGAACGGGAACAGCGCGCCCTTCCACACCGGCCCGGTACCGTTCACGAACTGGGTCAGCGCGGGCATTTTCAGTTCCGGCATGGTCACCAGGATGCCGATGGCGAGGGCGATGATGGTGCCGATCTTGAGGAAGGTCGACAGATAGTCACGCGGCGCCAGAATCAGCCATACCGGCATGACCGCGGCAACGAAGCCGTAGCCGATGAGCATCCAGGTGATCTGCACGCCGGTGAAGCTGAACGCCTTGGCCCATACTGGGTCCGCAGCCACCTGCCCGCCGGCCCAGATGGAGGCCAGCAGCAGTACCACGCCGATCAGCGAAATTTCACCGATCCGGCCGGGGCGAACGAAGCGCATGTACAGCCCCATGAACACCGCGATCGGAATGGTCGCCATCACCGTGAACACGCCCCATGGGCTCTCGGCCAGGGCCTTGACCACGATCAGGGCCAACACCGCGAGGATGATGATCATGATCAGGAAGCAGCCGAACAGCGCGATGGTCCCGGGAACGCGGCCCATCTCCTCGCGAACCATGTCGCCCAGCGAACGGCCGTTACGGCGGGTTGAGAGGAACAGGATCATGAAGTCTTGCACGGCACCTGCCAGCACCACGCCGGCGATCAGCCACAGCGTACCGGGCAGGTAGCCCATTTGCGCGGCAAGCACCGGCCCCACCAAAGGCCCGGCGCCGGCGATGGCCGCGAAGTGATGCCCGAACAGGATGTGCTTGTTGGTGGGAACGTAGTCGAGCCCGTCGTTATTGAGCACGGCGGGGGTAGCCCGGCGGGGGTCGAGCTGCATCACCTTTTCGGCGATGAACAAGCTGTAATAACGATACGCGACGAGATAGATGGCGACGGCCGCCACGACTATCCACAAAGCATTGATGGTCTCACCCCGGCGCAGGGCAACGACCCCGAGCGCCCAGGCGCCGATTACCGCCAGCACGAGCCACGGCAGGTGGCGGGCCAGGCTATTATTATTTTTCATGTTTTATATTCCAGCGAATGGGAACGGATAAACCCGGGTCAAGTCTAGCCAGACTTCACCCCAAGCACACCCCCCACCAAGGTCGAGGACAGTGCTTTGCTGCGGTTATGCGCTTTCGTTCATGGTTTGGCAAGGTCGCCGAAAAAACGGCGACACAAGCATTGCCGGCCGCTCCAGGGCACGGCAGCATACAGGGCATCCCGCGCTGGCGGGCCTCATCGAGGAAGTACTCATGACCGAAGAACGCCGCCGCTTCAAACGCATCGCTTTCGATGCCAAGACCGAGTTGAGCCAGGGCGAGGACCGCTGGGAAGTGACCCTGCTGGACCTGTCCCTCAAAGGCTTGCTGGTGAAACGCCCCGAAAATTGGGGGGGCGATTCGGACGCGCCGTTTCAGGTCCGCGTTGAGCTAGGCGAGGAGGCACTGACCATGGAAGCCGAGCTGCGACACGACAATGCCGGCCAGCTAGGTTTCAAATGCACGCATATCGACCTTGAATCGGTGTCCCACCTACGCCGCCTGGTCGAACTCAACCTGGGCGACGAAGCGGAGCTGGAGCGCGAGCTCAGTGCCTTGATCGGCTGAGCGGGCCTCCGGGCGCGGCGGCCGGCGTTAGGCCAGCCCCCATTCGTGCGGTTTGAAGTCCAGCAGGCTGCCGAGGCGGCCATCGGCATGGGTGTATTTTTCCGGGTCCATGGCTGAATCCGGAACCGCCAGGGCGTACATGCCGGCGGCCTTGGCGGCGGTGACGCCGAAGGGCGAATCCTCGAATACCAGGCAGTCTGCCGGGGCTACACCAAGCCTGCGCGCTGCGACCAGGAAGATGTCTGGCGCCGGCTTGGCGGCGCCGACCTCCGGATCATCGGCTGTGACGATGGTGTCGAACAGCGAGAACCACTCCTCATGCTGCTGGGTCTTGAGCTTGAAGTACGTGCTCGAAGAGCTGGTGCCTACCGCGATCGGAATCTTTTTCTCCTTCAGCCAGCGCACCAGCGCCTCGGCGCCCGCCATGCCTAAGGCATCGGGGAAACGCGCGGTCATCAGCGGCGCACGGATTTCCAGGAACTCATCCACGCTGATGGGTAGCTCCAACGCCTCTACCACATACGTGGCCAGGTCACGGGCGCCACGGCCGATGATGTGCTGCTTGTGGCTCCAGTCGAAGGTTTTGCCATAGCGCTGGGCAATGGCCTGGGTCACCTCGGTATAGATGCCCTCGGTGTCGAGCAGCAGGCCATCCATGTCGAATATCACGGCTTTGATCTGGGGAGCGGGGATCGGAGCGGTCACGATGGGAAATCCTGCACGAGCTAAAACGTGGTGATACTCGCCCAGAGGCTCTGGGTCAAGGCCCAGGTGCTATTCGAACAAGGCGTCCAAGGCCTGTTCCAGCCGGGTGACGGCGACGACCTCCAGCCCCGGCGGCGCTTCCTTGGGCGCGTTGCCCTTCGGCACGATGGCCCGCTTGAAGCCGTGCTTGGCGGCCTCCTTCAGACGCTCCTGCCCGCTAGGCACCGGGCGAACCTCTCCGGATAGCCCCACCTCGCCGAACACCAAAAGCCCATGCGGCAGCGGCCGGTTGCGCAGGCTGGACATGACCGCCGCCATCAATGCCAGGTCCGATGCGGTTTCCAGGACCTTGACCCCGCCGACCACGTTGAGGAACACGTCCTGGTCATGGGTGGGGATACCCCCATGGCGGTGCAGCACCGCCAGCAACATGGCCAGGCGGTTCTGGTCCAGGCCGAGAGTGACCCGCCGCGGGTTGGCTAGGTGGCTGTCGTCCACCAGGGCCTGTACCTCGACCAGCATAGGCCGGGTGCCCTCCCAAGTAGCCATGACCACGCTGCCGGCGATCTCTTCCTGGGCGCGGCTGAGGAAGATCGCCGAGGGGTTGGACACTTCCTTCAAGCCACGGTCGGTCATGCCGAACACACCCAGCTCGTTGATCGCCCCGAAGCGGTTCTTGACCGCACGCAGCAAGCGCAGGCGCCCATCGGACTCGCCTTCGAAATACAGCACGGTATCGACCATATGCTCCAGCACGCGAGGCCCGGCCAGGGAGCCCTCTTTGGTCACATGGCCTACCAGAAACACCGCGGTGCCGCTCTGCTTGGCGAAACGTACCAGCAGCGCGGTGCTTTCGCGCACCTGGGCCACACCACCGGGTGCGGATTGCAGCTGCTCGGTGAAGATCGTCTGGATCGAGTCGATCACCATCACCTTGGGCTTTTCCTGGCGTGCCGTGGCGATGATGCTCTCGATGGACGTTTCGGTCATGACCTTGAGCTTGTCCTGAGGCAAGCCCAAACGGCGCGCGCGCATGGCCACCTGCTGCTGGGACTCCTCCCCCGTGACATAGAGCGCGGGCATGCGCTCGGCGAGGTTGCACAGGGTTTGCAGCAAGATCGTCGACTTGCCGATACCTGGATCGCCGCCGATGAGCACCACCGAGCCATCCACCAGCCCGCCCCCCAGCACACGGTCAAGCTCGGTCGACGCGGTTGAAAACCGAGGGATCTCCTCCACGCTTACCTCGGCCAGGGTTTTCACCGTGGCCTGCTCCCCCGCCCAACCGGTGCGGCCGCCACCGCTGGCCACGGGCGTGCTTTCTACCAGGGTTTCGACCAAGGTATTCCAGGCGCCGCACTCGGCACACTGCCCTGCCCACTTGGGAAAGGTAGCGCCGCATTCAGTGCAGCCATACATGCGCTTGGCCTTGGCCATCGGGCGAGCTCCATCGGGAAAAAAGGAGCCATGATACCGCGCGCGCGGAGCGGTTCGGCACCGCGAATACAAAACTAATCGACTTATTGCCGGTCTTGTAGAACAGTAGGCGAAGCGCTAAAGCCCGGATTTTGCTGAGTTTTACGTATAAAAGTCTTCGCGGATTTCCCACTTGAAAAAAAGGATTCGTTAATGAGCCTGATTAAAGAGTTCAAGGCCTTCGCGGTAAAAGGCAATGTGGTCGACATGGCCGTAGGTATCATCATCGGCGCGGCCTTCGGCAAGATCGTATCGTCGTTCGTGGGTGACGTGATCATGCCACCGCTGGGCTTGTTGATCGGCGGTGTGGACTTCACCAACCTCGCCGTGGTGCTCAAGCCAGCCGAGGGTGATGTACCGGCGGTAGTGCTGGCCTACGGCAAGTTCATCCAGACGGTCGTAGACTTTTTGATCGTCGCGTTCGCCATCTTCATCGGCGTGAAAATGATCAACCGGCTCAAGCACGAAGAAGCCAAGGCGCCGTCCGTGCCGCCGGTGCCTAGCAAGGAAGAACTGCTGCTGGGCGAGATTCGCGACCTGCTCAAGGAACAGAATGGCCAGGCAACGCCGGCCACTGTTGTTGAACGCCCGCCGATTGGCTGAGCGTGACGGGGGCGTGGCCGCATCGGGCGCGCCTTCGCAGTTCCCTGGTTGAATCCAGTTCGCGGGCTGGCCTGCTCCTAGAGTGCTTGGCAGGCCTGCCCAGGCGCGGTGGCTACCAATACGTTTCCACCGCTACCGCCCCGGGCCGCCGGCTAAGGCTCAGGTTCATGTCGCGGGCCTTGAGCACCTTGCGGGTGTCGTCGATCATCTCCGGGTTGCCGCAGATCATCACGCGGGAGTGCTCAGGGGAAAGCTCGGCGCCCGCGGCGCGTTCGAGCTCGCCGCTGGCGATCAGATCGGTGATGCGCCCCTGGAGCGCGCCTGGCCAAGCCTCACGGCTGGTCAGCGGAATAAAGGTCAGTTTGCCCGCGTGCTCTGCCAGGTAGTCGCGGCTTTCCAAGCCGGCGATCAGGTCGCCGTAGGCCAGGTCCTTGCCGTGGCGGGCGCTGTAGACCAAGAAAATTCTCTCGAAGCGCTCCCATGCCTCGAACCCCTGCAAGATCGATAGGAACGGTGCCAGCCCGGTCCCAGTGGCCAACAGCCAGAGGTCGCGACCGTCGGCGAAGCGGTCCAGAGTCAGGTAGCCGAAGGCCTGCCGTTCGATCAACAGCTCGTCCCCCACCTGCAACCGCGACAGCTCGCTGGTGAACTCCCCTCCCGGCACCACCACCGAAAAAAACTCCAGGAACTCGTCGTACGGTGACGACACCATGGAATACGCGCGCCACGCCACGCTGCCGTCTGCCTTGGTTACGCCCAGGCGCGCAAACTGCCCGGCCTGAAAGCGGAAGCCCGGATCCCGGGTGGTGCGCAGGGTGAACAAGTTCGGGGTCAGGGTGTGCACGGCCAGCAAGCGCTGGCGGGTGAATTTTTCGTCGCTCATGGCGCCTCCACATCTCATGGCGCGTAGTGTGGCGCAATCGGCCGTAGACAAACACCGGCGCGGTGTGTGGAAAGGCCGTAGAATTCCCCTTTTTTCGCCCGCCCTGAGTTTCAACATGCCTCGCTTTGCCAACGCCTTCGCCCAACTCGAACTGGTTCGCCAGCCGGAAATGGCCAACGAACCGTTGTATGCCTTCGACGCCGCCGATGACTACCTGCTGAGCCAGCTGGCGGAGCGAAACCTGCCTGATGGCCAGCGCGTGTTGGTGCTCAATGACGGCTTCGGTACCCTGGCCATCAGCCTGCTGGGCCGGTTCGACGTCACCAGCAGCGGGGACTCTTACCTGGGGGCGCTGGCGCTGGGTAAAAACCTTGGCCTTAACGGGCATGCCTTCGATGCGCTCGCCGTGGTGCCAGCGAACGCCCCCCTGCAGGGCGCGTTCGACCATGTGCTGGTGCGCGTGCCCAAGACCCTCGCCCTGCTAGAGGACCAGTTGATTCGGCTGCAGGCGCACCTGCGCCCGGGCACGCAGGTTGTGGCCGGCGCCATGATCAAGCACTTGCCTCGGGCGGCCGGCGACCTGCTGGAGCAATACATCGGGCCAGTGCAAGCGTCGCTGGCAGTTAAGAAGGCGCGCCTGTTGACCGCTACCTTCGAACCTCGGGAACCGGCGCGCTCCCCCTACCCCACCCGCTACCGCCTGGATGCGCCCGCGCTCGAGCTGATCAACCATGCCAATGTGTTCTGCCGCGATGGCCTGGACATCGGCACGCGTGCATTCCTGCCGCACCTGCCACGCAACCTGGGGGGTGCCAGGGTGGCCGACCTGGGCTGCGGCAACGGTGTGCTCGGCATCGTCAGCGCGCTGAACAACCCAGACGCTCACTACACGCTGGTGGATGAGTCCTTTATGGCAGTTCAGTCGGCCCGGGAAAATTGGGCTGCTGCGCTCGGCGAGCGCCCAGCGGATATCCGCCCCGGCGACGGCCTGGCCGGCCAGCCCGCGGGCTCGCTGGATGTGGTGCTGTGCAACCCGCCGTTCCACCAGCAACAGGTGGTAGGGGACTTCCTTGCCTGGCGCATGTTCCAGCAGGCACGGGAAGCGTTGGTCCCCGGCGGCGCGCTCTATATCGTCGGCAACCGCCACCTCGGTTATCACACCAAGTTGGCGCGTTTGTATCGTGGTGTGGAGCAAGTAGCGGCTACGCCTAAGTTCGTGATACTCCGGGCTCGAAAATAAACCGAGGCGATTAAATTAAAAAAGAGAAAGCCCTCGCGCACTTCAGGCCAGCCGATTAAACTGCCCACTGACTTACAGCACATAATCAAACCATCAAGAGGCGCTTCACAAAGCGCCACTTGACGCTGTATTTTCAGGATCTCTTATGAATGGGCATTTCTTTTCATCGCTTGATAAATCACTAACACGTCTTCAATTTTTTATAATCACATTCGCGGTGGCCCTGCTAGTCAGCGCACCTCTGTTAAGCAGTGGTATTCATTATCAAGATGACAACTTTCGGCTGATCACTGGCAATGTAGATTTTTGGTCAAAAAATGGTCGCCCGCTCGCCGTCTGGCTGGCCTATCTCTTGCAATTCTCCAGCGTTATTAGTGATACGTCGCCGTTTTCGCTCGTTATTGGATTGATGACGTTGGCAGCGCTATTAGCGCTGAGCATGGAGCGACTGACCCGTGTGTCGTCCACCCAGGCCCTGCTGTTGTCATTGGTGGTGATGCTGAGCCCGTTCATGGTTCAGGCAATGTTATACGCCTATGACGCGCTGGCTATTCTGCTCTCGATCGGCCTCGGCTTCTTAGGGTGCATGGCTTTGAGCGACCGGCGCCTTTTTCAGTACGGCTTTAGTTTCCTGATATTTTTGGCCGCAGCCTGTCTTTATCAAACAGCCGTCAATCATAGTTTCATCCTTATCGCCTTGGGGTTGGTGCTTGCAATCGATCGGCACCCCGGCGGCGCCGATAAACAACTTGCGCCTGCCTGCCTGTCGCTAGCGGGGCTGTTCACGGCGCTGGTCATCTATCGCGTGCTGATCGTTCCCTACTGCGTGACGGACAGCTATAACATGGCCCGCGCTGCAACCGTCCCGGTCAATCTGCAAGGCGCGAAGCAGGTTATGGGTAACGCCTTGAAGGGCGTGGAGGTCCTGCGCGAAGCCTTCCCTGGGTATGCGGGGGTGCCTGTGATGCTGATTTTCCTCGCCGGCACCTGCGGCTGCTGGAAAATTGCAGTAAAGCAACTGGTCGCCCGCCCACGGCATTGGCTGAATTACCCGAAAGCCGCCTTTTGTTTCACGGCGCCGATGTTCGTTTGTGCGGCGATCGCAGGCTTTTTGCTCATACTCAATGCTGTGTCCTTGGACCCACGGGTATTGACTGCCTTTTCCACGGCATTAGTGTTCAACGTTTGCATAGCCCATAAAGCCTGGCCCGGCCTCAAGCGGCCTCTTACTGTTTTGCTGCTAGCGTACCTTTTGTTTTCAGCGACTTTCATGTTGGCGGCGTTTCGAGCGGCGGTGAACCAAAGCCATTTCGATAATGGCCTGGCTATCAGCATACGCAATGACCTGTCGCACATGGACGGTGAGCGCATTCACTTGGTAAGCATTATCGGTGCCAGCCCATTAGCACCTGCCACCCAGCCAGCCTTTCGTAATTACCCGATGCTGAAAAAGATCATCTCACCAGCGCTCAGCGAGAATGGGCTGTTTGGTTATTACGCCTTGATGAATAAGTTCATGGTACTTTACCCACTTGGCCTCACCACGCCAACGCTCACGGCTTATGTTCCGCCAGCTGTAAGCGCCTCCAACTGCATTTATCGCCTCTACCGGTATAAAAAAGGTGCCGTACTGGATTTCACTACCCCTTCATGTACGCTATTGGCCGAGCCTTTTGACAGCAAACTGGCAGATCCGGATGATTTATAGATTCACGACCGTAGGCTGTATCAGCCTTGCAAGTGATGCCGGAGCCTTCACCTACCGTACCCAAACGCAAAAGTCAGCAAGCACATAAGGGGCACACTGATCAATAAAGCGTAAGCATGCTTCATTTGAATTAAAAATACATAAGCCAAATATAAAAGTGCAACCAACAGGGGCCCCGAACCCAACCACGCGTTTGCTTCAAGGGCGCCCTCGGCGTTGCTTGAAGCAAGCAATGGGCAACCGAAGCACAAGCACAGCCCGGCTATGCAGGCCAGGCAAAGGCCGATATGTAACCTAAGCGCACCAGGAGTATAAGGACCACGCCGTGCGCATCGGGCGATCAACCCCCACCCCGCCGCCGCGGCTGCCAGTACCGCGATTGCTACGCCAGCGTTGAGCGGTGAGAGATGCAATGAAGCTTCTCGGGCCAGGAACAGCAAATGCCTGTACCCATCGGCGAGAAAGGGCCAGCCCAGCCCGGTTTGCCCAGGTATCGCAGAGAGGTGGGTGCAAACCAGGTAGAGAAGACTGGCGCCAATCCCCACCTTCAGATGATGCATGGCCAACTCGAAAACCCGGCGGCTTGCCGGTTGCCGGTGCGCTGCCTGGAGGACATCAACGCATGCAACTCCGAAGAACACGGCCAGGAGCAGAGGGTGAATACTCATCACCGCAGCCACCACTATCGTCGGGAGGCCCCACCAGTACACAAGCCCGACTCGATGCCGATGACAAACCATTAGCAACGACAGCGCTATGCCAATGCTTACCGGTAAGGCCCCTTGATAAGTCGACATTACTTGCAGGTACAAAGGGTTGTACCAAAGCGGTAAAAGGATCGCGCATTGAGTATAAGTAGGGCTTGCGAACCAATGCCGGGCGAGAATTGCCATGCTGCAAGCCATCACCATTATGGCGGTAACCAAAGCCAATGCCGATTGTTCGGGTATTGTCACGCTGAAGCCAAGCCCATGCCCAACATAAGTGGTTTCATCGCGCCAAGGCATGGCCAGAAAAAAGCGGTCGACGTTATTGCTGGCAGGGGGGTGATTCACGGCGAGTGGCAGGCTATACAGCAACAGCGCGGTGAAGAAAAACCCACCAACAGACCATGGTTGCAGGGGCTTGGCAGTCAAACGGTGCGATAAGCTATTGCCGTCATTCATGGTGGCCTCGGCGCTGCGTTGCCTTTCACTGATGGCCGTGGCGCACCACGGAGTCCACTAAATATCGCGGCCGGGACTTCGCTTCGTTGTAAATTCGGCCAACATATTCTCCCAGCACACCGATGCTGATCAGTTGCACACCGCCCATGAGCATCACGGCGGTCACCAAAGAGGGGTACCCTGCAACCGGTTTATCCCACAGCAGTGTGGAGAGCATTAACCCCAGGCTGTAAAACAACGCGACAACGGCAATCACGGCGCCGAGGTAAGTCCATACGCGCAGTGGCAGCGTTGAAAAAGACGTGATGCCTTCCAGGGCGAAGTTCCACAACTTCCACCCATTGAACTTAGTTTGGCCAGCAACCCGTGACGGCCGAGCATACTCAACGACCGCGCGCTGCCCGCCTACCCATTGCATCAAACCCTTCATGAACAAGTTTCGCTCGGGCATTGCCTTTAGTCGCTCTACCGTTTTGCGCGAAAGCAGCCGAAAGTCGCCCACGTTTTCTTCTATCGGGTTTTGGCTGATCGCATTGTGCAGGCGATAGAACCAGCCTGCAGTTTTGCGCTTGAGCAGGCCGTCGGCGTGCCGGTCCACCCGTTTGGCCAGCACGATGTCTGCTCCTTGCTGCCAGCGCTCCACAAGGGTAGGGATCAGTTCGACCGGGTCTTGCAGGTCTACATCGATGGGGATCACTGCATCGCCAGTGCTGTGGTCGAGGCCAGCCAACAGGGCCGACTCCTTGCCAAAGTTACGGCTCAAGTTCACCAGGGTGATGTGCTCGTCGAGCGCGATCAGCCGCTCCACCGCCTGGACCGACGCGTCCGTGCTGCCATCGTTGACGAAGATGATTTCGAAGCCGTGCCTCTGCCCCGCTGCCATAGCCCGCACGGCGCGGTAAAACAGCGGGATCGCTTCCTCCTCGTTGTACACCGGCACAACCAACGAGATCAGCATCAGCGGCCCCCCGGTTTGAAGACAACGCCACGGGGATAGGCGTAACCCAGCATCAGGCTGAGGGCGCTGAACAGGCATAAGGTGAGCAGCGGAGCCCAGGCCAGCGCCTGCGCCACAGCGCCGGTCGCAAGAGCCAGGAGCGCCATGAAGCTGCTGAACAGCAGGTACCGGCGCAGCGACGCAGCCGCGCGGAAGGTCCACCGGGCATTGGCGCAATAGCTGAAGGTCACGGCCAGTACAAAGGCCGCAAGGTTGGCCGGCGCTTGCCTCAGGCCTGCTTCATAGACCAGCCAGAGAAACACGCAGGTGTGAACGAGCGTGTTCATAACGCCGACGCAGGCGTAGCGCAGTAGCGGTTGCAGGGCAGCAGTGTTCATCAGCGTGATCGACCCTCTGACACTTCCCCACCGTGTGCGGAGACATCACCAGAGCCTATCAAGCATCACAATGCGTAATAACCTGACAAATCTGCTAGGTACGCTGTGTATCCGGGGCACATCGACCATAAAAAAAAGCCCGCTGTGGCGCGGGCAATGGGGTTGAGAGGCGATCAGTGGCTACGCATTCCCGCCGCTGCCATCAACAGCCTGAGCAACCCGGCGACCACGCCCAGGGTGACCACACTGGCGGTCCAGATCAGCAGCAGCCAGCCTAAGCGCTGCCACAGGGGTTTCTTTACCAACGGGGAATCACGCATTAAAAGGCCCTCAATGGTAGCCATCTTCGGTGGTGACCTTGCCGCGGAACACGTAGTAGCTCCAGAAGGTGTAGCCGAGGATGAACGGCAGGATAAACAGTGTGCCCACCAGTACGAACCCCTGGCTTTGCGGTGGCGAGGCGGCGTCCCAGATGCTGATCGCGGGAGGGATGATGTTCGGCCACAGGCTGATGCCAAGGCCACTGTAACCTAGGAAAATCAACAGCAAGGTCAACAGAAACGGCATGTAATGCGCCTTGCGCGCCACTGCCTTAAGCAGGCCGAGGGTAGCGATCACCACCAGCACCGGCACCGGCATGAACCAGATGAGGTTAGGCAGGGTGAACCAGCGGGCGGCGATGGCGTTGTGCGCCAGAGGCGTCCATATGCTCACGATCGCCACAAACGCCAGCAGCACGAAGGTCAACGGTCGGGCCAGGTGGTGCATGCGCGCTTGCAGCTCACCTTCGGTTTTCATGATCAGCCAGGTGCAGCCGAGCATGGCATAGGCAGCGATCAGCCCCAGCCCACAGAACAATGAGAACGGCGTGAGCCAGTCGAAAGGGCCGCCGGCATAGGCGCGCTCGGCCACCTTGATGCCATCGATAAAGGCGCCCAGGGCCACACCTTGGAAGAAGGTCGCCAGCAACGAGCCGCCGATGAAGGCTTTATCCCATACATGGCGCTTGGGCGCGCTGGCCTTGAAGCGGAACTCGAAGGCGACGCCGCGGAAAATCAGCCCGATCAGCATCAAAATCAACGGCAGGTACAGCGCGGACAACACTACCGAGTACGCCAGCGGGAAGGCCGCGAACAGCCCTGCCCCACCCAATACCAGCCAGGTTTCGTTGCCATCCCACACGGGTGCGACCGTGTTCATCATTACGTCGCGGTCGTGCTCCTGGGGCGTGAAGGGAAAGAGGATGCCGATGCCAAGGTCGAAGCCGTCCATGACCACATACATCATCACGCCGAAAATAATGATAACGGCCCAGATCAGAGATAGATCGATGCCCATGGGTGCTTACCTCTCGCTCGGCGTGGCGTGGTGATCTTCGGGGGTTTCGTCGTGGGCGGCGGACAACGGCCGCGCCGGTGTGCGCTTCTGCCCAGGGCCGCCATGGCTATGCGGCTCGCTGATGGCGGGGCCTTTGCGCACCAGGCGCATCATGTAGCCGAAGCCCACGCCGAACACCGCGAAATACACCAGTACGAACAGCGCCAGGGTGAAGCTCATCTGGCCCACGTCATGGTTGGAACTGGCGTTGGCGGTGCGCATCAGCCCATACACCACCCAAGGCTGCCGGCCGATCTCGGTGGTGAACCAGCCGGCGAGCAGTGCGATCAGCCCGGAAGGCCCCATCAACAGCGTCACCCGGTGGAACAGCCGTGAGTCATAGAGCCCGCCGCGCCAGCGCAGCCACAGGCTCCACAGCCCCACCGCAATCATCAACATGCCCAGGCCGGCCATGACGCGGAACGACCAGAACACGATGGTGGAGTTGGGCCGGTCCTCGGGCGGGAAGCTTTTGAGCGCAGGGATTTGCCGGTCCAGGCTGTGGGTGAGGATCAGGCTGCCTAGATAAGGCACCTCTACGGCGAAACGGGTTTTTTCTGCCTGCATGTCGGGCCAGCCGAAGAGGATCAGCGGCGTGGGCTCATCGTTGGTGTTTTCCCAGTGGCCCTCGATGGCGGCGATCTTCGCCGGCTGGTGTTCGAGCGTGTTGAGCCCGTGCATGTCGCCCAGCAGAGCCTGGACCGGGGCAACCACCAAGGCCATCCACATGGCCATCGAAAACATTGTGCGCACCGCTGGGTTGTTGCGCCCGCGCAGCAAATGCCAGGCGGCGGATGCGCCAACGAAGAACGCAGTGGCCACGAACGCGGCGGTGGCCATGTGCGCTAGCCGGTAGGGGAAGGAGGGGTTGAAGATCACCGCAAGCCAGTCCACCGGGATCACCCGGCCGTCGACGATCTGGTAGCCCTGCGGTGTTTGCATCCAGCTGTTGGAGGCGAGAATCCAGAAGGTGGAAATCAAGGTGCCGATGGCAACCATGACCGTGGCGAAAAAATGCAAGCCACGGCCTACACGGTTCCAGCCAAAGAGCATCACACCCAGAAAGCCCGCTTCGAGGAAGAATGCGGTGAGTACTTCGTAGGTGAGCAACGGCCCCGTGATGGCGCCGGCGAAGTCCGAGAAGCGGCTCCAGTTAGTCCCGAACTGGTAGGCCATCACCAGGCCGGACACCACGCCCATGCCGAAATTGACGGCGAAGATCTTCGACCAGAAGTGGTAGAGCTCTCGATAGACCCCGTTATTCGTTTTGAGCCACAAGCCTTCGAGCACTGCCAGATAGCTGGCAAGCCCAATGGTGATGGCAGGAAACAGGATGTGAAACGACACGGTAAAAGCAAACTGGATACGGGCGAGGTCTAGCGCCTCTGAACCGAACATAGGTTTTCCTCTGGCAGGCTACAAGGAACTCAGCATTGATCCACATCAACGACCTGCATTAGCGTAGCCCCGTTCCCACGGCCAGACGCTGCGGTGCAACGCCGCGTGACCGATTGCCCCACCCCTGGTAAGCGGCAGGTTTCATGCAAGCGATGCCACTTTTTGTTACAGATGAGTGATAGTCTTCGGGGCCCTTTTGTTCCTAGAGGCTCACGCCCTTTTATGGCTACCGAAGCTCCTCGGCTGTTGCGACACCACCGTCCCTTCCTCGCCTTCTGGCTGGCGCGGGTCTGTACGGCCAGTGGCTTTCAAATGCTCACCGTGGCCATTGGCTGGCATCTGTATCAGCTTACCGGCAGCGTGCTGGACCTCGGGTTGGTGGGTTTGGTTGAGTTCGCGCCCCGGGTGTTGTTCATGCTGCACACCGGGCATGTGGCTGACCGTTACGATCGGCGCAAGGTCGCCGCCATCTGCCAGACCCTCCAGGCCATCGTCGCGCTGGCCCTGGTGGTGGGCAGCAGCACGGACAGCGTCAGCCGCGAGATGATCTTCGTGCTCGCCTTCTGCCTGGGCGCCGCCCGTTCGTTCGAAATGCCGACCACTCAGGCACTGCTGCCCAACATCGTGCCGGCCGGGCTGTTCCCGCGGGCGGTGGCCGCCTCGGCGTCGGCGATGCAAACCGCGACTATCGTCGCCCCGGCATTGGGTGGCTTCCTTTATGCGTTCGGCAGCGTCTGGGTATATGGGCCTACGGTCGTTCTTTATCTACTAGCGCTGAGCCTGATGCTCAGCCTGCCCAAGCGCGAGGCGCCATTGCCCACCGGGCGAGCGACGCTGCACTCGTTGCTGGCCGGGATACGGTTTATCCGCAGCCGCTCCGATATCCTCGGCGCTATTTCCCTGGACCTGTTCGCGGTGCTGCTCGGCGGTGCTACCGCGCTGCTGCCAGTGTTCGCCCGCGACATCCTGCTCACCGGCCCCTGGGGCCTGGGCCTGCTTCGCTCTGCGCCGGCCGTGGGCGCGCTGTTGATGTCGTTCTGGCTGTCGCGTTTTCCCATCGAGCGCCGGGTAGGCCGCACCATGTTCGCCGGGGTAGGTATTTTCGGCGTGGCTACTATTGCCTTCGGCCTTTCCACCTCGTTCTGGTTCTCGCTGGCAACCCTGGCGGTGCTGGGCGCGGCGGACATGATCAGCATGGTTATCCGCGGTGCCTTCGTGCAACTGGAAACCCCAGACGAAATGCGCGGGCGGGTCAGCGCGGTCAATGGCCTGTTTATCGGGGCGTCCAATCAACTGGGCGAGTTCGAGTCCGGGTTGACGGCTCACTGGTTCGGGACCGTCCCTGCGGTGGTGATTGGCGGCGTCGGTACCCTGCTGGTGACCGGGGCATGGATGAAGCTCTTCCCCAGCCTGGCCAACCGGGACCACATGCAGGCCCCGGCGGAACTGTAGGCACTGGCGCCGGCCTGCAAGCCCGGCGCAGCCCTGTTCGCGGCCTCCGCCCATTCCCACGGGCCAGGCCGCACCACCGGCTTGGGCTCACCCATTGAACTGCCTACAGGTGAGCGGGGCCATCGAGGAGTTTGTCCAGGGTGATGGGGAAATCCCGCACTCGCTTGCCTGTGGCGTTGTAGATCGCATTGGCCACGGCCGCGGCCACGCCCACTAAACCAATCTCCCCTACCCCTTTTGAGCCCAGGGCATTGACGACGGTGTCTTCTTCGTCCACGAACACCACGTCAATCTGCCCGATATCGGCCTGTACAGGGATGTGATACTCCGCAAGGTTATGGTTCATGTGCCGGCCGAAGGCGTGGTCGGTCAGGGTCTCTTCATGCAGGGCCATGCCGATGCCCCACACCACGCCACCGAGGATCTGGCTGTGAGCGGTCTTTGGGTTGACCACCTTGCCGGCCGCGACGGTGCTGACCACCCGGGTAACGTGCACGGTGCCAAGGTCTTCGTCGACCTCCACCTCGGCGAACACCGCCGAATGCGTAGCGGTCGAAAACTGCTCGCGTTTTTTGTCTGGCTGGGCGTCTACCTGCACCTCGATGGCCTCCACCGCGCTGGCATGGACCAGATCGGTGAACGACAGCTGCTTGTCACCCCACACCAGCGCGCTTTCGGTAAAGCGCACGCGCTCCAGGGTCACGGTGGCGAAGTCCGGGTCGATACTGGCGGCAGCGGTCAGCAGTTGCTTGTGCAACGCTTCGCAGGCTTGCTGCACGGCCGTGCCCACCGAAGAAATGGTGAACGACCCACCCTGCAGCGGTGCTTTGGGCAATGAAGAATCACCCAACTTGATGGTGATGCGCTCCGGCGGCATGCCTGCGGCCTGGGCAGCGATCTGGGTCAGCGCGGTATAGGTGCCGGTGCCAATGTCCGTGGTCGCCGTGCTAACCGTGAGCGTGCCGTCCTTGCCCAGGCTTGCCTTGGCGCTGGCCGGCATTTGCATGGCCTCCCACACCCCGCCCGCCATGCCCAGCCCAACCAGCTTGCGGCCATTGCGCAGGCTACGTGGTTCGGCCTTGCGCCGGGCCCAATTGAAGCGGGCCTTTCCTTCGCTGTAGCAAGCGATCAACGCCTTGCTTGAGTAAGGCTTGCCTTCGTTCTGGTTATGGTCGGAGAAATTCAGCTCGCGGAAGGTGACCGGGTCCATTTTTACCTGCTCGGCGAGCTCGTCCATCGCGCACTCAAGCCCGATCAGGCCTAGGGCCGCGCCGGGGGCGCGCATATCCAGCGGCGTATAGAGGTCCACCGGAACCAGGTCATAGCTGAGCTTTACGTTGTCGCAGTGGTAAAGCATGCCGCTCCACTCCACCACATGTTCAGTGAATTTCTCGAAGCGCGAGGTTTGCCCGATGGCGTGATGCGCCACTGCCACCAGCTTGCCGCCAGCATCGCTGGCCAGGCGCAAGTGCTGCACGGTCCGTGGGCGGTAGCCGAAGGTGAACATTTGCTGCCGGGTCAAGGTAACCCGGACCGAGCGGCGCAGCTTGAGCGCGGCCATGGCGGCCAGCGGCAGCTGGTACTGCGGGCGCAGGCCAGACCCGAAAGCGCCGCCGACAAAGGCGGCCAGCACCCGCACCTTTTCTTTCTCCAGCCCTAGCGTCTGGCACAGGTAGGTCTGGCAGTTCTGCGTGCCCTGGGTTTTGTCGTGCACCTCAAGGCTGCCGTCGGCCTTGTAGAACACCGTGCTGGCGTGCGGCTCCATGGGGTTGTGGTGCTCGGCAGGGGTCTCGTAGGTAGCGTGGACCTGATAAGCCGCCGCCGCGTAGGCCGCATCGAAGTCGCCCCGGGGCTCCGGCAACTCGGCCGGTGCTGGTTCAGCGTTGCCCAGTTCGGCACGTAGGTCCGAACTCCAGGGATGCTCCACATATTCGATGCGCACCAGGGAGCCAGCATGCCGTGCCAGCTCCAGGTTTTCAGCGACCACCAATGCCAGGGGCTGGCCGTTATAGAGCACGCGATCATTGTAAAGGGGGCGGAAGGGCTTGCCGTCCGCGGCATCTTCATCCGAATACTGCTCATCGTCGCCGGCCATGGGCGGCCGGTTGCCATGGTCGATGACCTCGACCACACCCGGCAAGGCCAGGGCGGCGCTAGCGTCGATGCGCAGCACGCGGCCCGAGGCGATGGTGCTGGACACCACGCTGCCGTACAGCAGCCCCTCTTCGGGATACTCGCCGGCATAACGGGCACGGCCGGTAACCTTCAACACACCGTCCACACGGTCCATGGGTTTACCTAACATGCTCATGCCCGTGGCCCTCCCAACGCGGCTTCATCGAGGGCGCGAACGATGGCTCGCCGCGCCAGCTTGACCTTGAACGCATTGCCCGCCAGCGGTTGCGCATCCTTGACCAGCGCCTCGGCGGCAGCGGTGAAGGTTTCATGGCTCACCGGCTGGCCAATCAGCGCCGCCTCTACCGCCTGGTTGCGCCATGGCTTGTGGGCAACGCCGCCAAGGGCCAAGCGCGCTTCACGGATCACATCCCCATCGAGCCGCAGGGCGGCCGCCACGGACACCAGTGCGAACGCATAGGACGCCCGGTCCCTGACTTTCAGGTAATGGCTATGGGCGGCGAAGCCCTCCGCGGGTAGCTCCACGGCCACGATCAGCTCATCATCGGCCAATTGGTTGTCCCGCTCTGGATGGTCTTCGGGCAAGCGATGGAAGTCGGCAAAGTCGATCACCCGCGAACCCGCCTGCCCCTGCACCTCTATGCTGGCCCCCAGTGCGGCCAATGCCACGCACATGTCGCTCGGGTGCGTGGCCACACACTGCTCGCTGGCCCCGAAAATCGCATGAATGCGGTTCAGCCCAGTGCGCGCCGGGCAGCCACTGCCGGGCTGGCGTTTATTGCAGGGCACGCCGGCGTCGTAGAAGTAGTAACAGCGGGTGCGCTGCAACAGGTTGCCGCCAGTGGTCGCCATGTTGCGCAGCTGCGGGGACGCGCCTGCGAGGATGGCTTGGCTGAGCAAGGGATAACGCGCCTGGATCAACGGGTTCTGGGCAAGGTCGGCATTGCTGACCAACGCACCGATACGCACCCTGTCGTTGCCTTGCAGGGTGATTTCATGCAACGGCAGCCGGGTGATGTCGATCAGCCGCTCGGGCTGAACGAGGTTTTCTTTCATCAGGTCCAGCAGGTTGGTGCCGCCGGCGATAAACCGGCTACCAGGCCGGTATAGCGCCAAGGCTTCATTGACGTCGCTGGCGCGAGCGTAATTGAACGGGTTCATGGGGTGGCCTCCCCGGGCGCCTGAATGACTTCTTCGATGGCCGCGACAATGTTGCCGTAGGCCCCGCAGCGGCAGAGGTTGCCGCTCATTCGCTCGCGAATGTCATCCGCCGAACCGATCTGCCCCTCCGCCAACAGCCCTACCGCCGAGCAGAGTTGCCCCGGCGTGCAGTACCCACACTGGAAGGCGTCGTGTTTGATGAAGGCCGCTTGCAGGGGGTGCAAGGCATCGCCGCTGGCCAGCCCCTCAACCGTGGTCAGCGTGGCCCCGTCGCACATGACGGCCAGGGTCAGGCAGGCGTTCACCCGCTTGCCGTTGACTAGCACGGTGCAAGCCCCGCATTGGCCATGGTCGCAGCCCTTTTTGCTGCCGATCAGGTCAAGCCGTTCGCGCAGCAAGTCGAGCAGGGTCGTCCAGGGCAATACGTCAAGCGCCTGTTGCTGGCCGTTGAGGGTGAACTGTATCGAATGGCTGGCGTAGCACTCCACGCCAGTGCGGTTGGAAAGAGCACTCATGGGGGAAGCCTCACGGTCGTTCGCGCAAGTCTGGGCGCCTGCGTCTCTCCGATTTACGACTTTCCCCGGCACGGGTTCGTTCAGCCGGGCAGCGTTGGCGCCAGCGCTCGCTAGCTCACTGCAACCGGGCCGGCTGGCACCATGGACCGTATGCGAAAGCGCCGGCCAGGCTCATCTGCCGGCTGCTCCAGTGCCCAGCCTCGCGAGGCGACCGGGCGCCCTTGGGCGGTGGTATAGCCATGCACGAGCAGAAGCCAGCCGTTTTCCTCCACGGCCAGCAACGAGCCGCTGGCGCACACACCATCGGCAAAGCGTAGCTGGCAGGGAACGACACCGGCCAGCGGGATGGGCAACTGGCCATAGCTGATTGACCCATCGGCGCCTGGATAAAGCACAGTCGTGGACACTTCCAAGACCGTGGTTGGAAGGGCGGCAGCTGTCATCGAAAAACCTTAATCAAAAATAACGGCAGGGCGTTAGCCAATAACCTGTCGTGTTCATTGCCATCTTGCTCTAGGTCATCGCTCTCAACGAAATGTATCAAGCAAGTCGACCAACGGTTGGGTACGGGGCTAGGCACGGGCCACCGGACGGTAAGCGGCGCATTCACCCAGGCACCGCTCACTGGTATGATGCGCGGCTTTTTTGGGCCTGTTTGCAAAGCTGTGCTTTGCTGATAGGTCATCATTCAGGCGCCACTGGGCGCCCCGGGGAGCGGGCATGCTGGAAAGGCTGTTTCAGTTGAAGGCACACAACACCACTGTGCGCACGGAGGTACTGGCGGGGGTTACTACCTTCCTGGCCATGGCCTACATCCTGTTCGTCAACCCCAGCATTCTGGGCAGCACTGGCATGGACAAAGGCGCCGTCTTCGTCGCCACCTGCCTTGCCGCGGCCATCGGCTCGGCGGTAATGGGGTTGATCGCCAACTACCCTATCGCCCTGGCGCCGGGCATGGGCTTGAACGCTTTCTTCACCTACACGGTCGTCCTGCACATGGGCCACACCTGGCAGGTTGCCCTAGGCGCGGTGTTCATTTCCGCGGTGTGCTTCTTCCTGCTGTCGATCTTCAAAATCCGCGAGTGGATCGTCAACAGCATCCCGCTGCCACTGCGCAGTGCAATTGCCGCGGGCATTGGCCTGTTCCTGGCGCTGATCGCACTGCAAAACGCCGGCATCGTGGTGGACAACCCAGCCACGCTGGTGGGCCTTGGCGACCTCAAGCAGCCGGGCGCCATCCTGGCGGTGCTTGGCTTTATCCTGATCGTCGCCCTGGAGGCGCGCAAAGTGCGCGGCGCCGTGCTCATCGGCATTCTGGCTGTCACCGTGGTGTCGATCGGGTTTGGTTTCAGCCCCTTCGGCGGGCTGGTATCAATGCCGCCGTCGCTGGCGCCGACCTTCCTTCAGCTGGACCTCGCCGGCGCGCTGAACATCGGCCTGGTGAGCGTGATCTTCGCCTTCCTGTTCGTGGACCTGTTCGACAACTCCGGCACACTGATCGGCGTGGCCAAGCGCGCCGGGCTGATGGGCAAGGATGGCCATATGCCGAAGATGGGCCGCGCGCTGATCGCGGACAGCACCGCCGCCATGGCCGGTTCGCTGCTGGGCACCTCCACCACCACCAGTTATATCGAGTCCGCTGCGGGCGTGAGCGCTGGCGGCCGTACGGGCCTGACCGCCATCGTGGTCGCCGTTCTGTTCCTCCTGGCGCTGTTCTTCGCTCCGCTCGCCGGTAGCGTGCCAGCCTATGCCACGGCGCCAGCACTGCTGTTCGTGGCGGTGCTGATGACCTCGGGCCTGGCGGAAATCAACTGGGACGACATCACCGAAGCCGCGCCCGTGGTGGTGACCGCCCTGGCCATGCCGCTGACCTACTCGATCGCCAACGGCATCGCCTTCGGCTTTATCGCCTGGACCGCCATGAAGCTGGCTTCGGGCCGCCTGCGTGACCTCAACCCGGCGCTGATCATCTTGTCCGTGCTGTTCGTGATCAAGCTGGGCTGGTTCAACGCATGACCTCCATCAGCTTCGATCCGGCGGGTTACGCCGATCAGCTCGCAGCCAAGGTGGCTCGCCTGCAAGCCCTGCTGGCGCCGTTCGAGGCGCCCGTGCCACAGGTATTCGAGTCCCCGCGCGAGCACTACCGGCTGCGCGCGGAATTTCGCCTGTGGCGCGAAGAAGGCCTGCGCCACTACGCGATGTTCAGCCCTGGTGACAAGTACACGCCTATCTTGATCGAGCAGTTCCCGGTGGCCAGCGAACGGATCAACACGCTGATGCCGTTGCTCAAGGCGGCCTGGCAGGCGGACGACGCCCTGAGCCACAAGCTGTTCCAGGTGGAGTTCCTGACCACACTGGCAGGTGATGCCTTGATCACCCTTTGCTATCACCGCCCGCTCGACAGCCATTGGGAAACCGCTGCCCAGGCCCTGGCAGCGTCTCTTGGGGTCAGCCTGATCGGCCGTTCGCGGGGGCAGCGGTTGGTGATCGGGCGCGATTACGTCAGCGAAACGCTGACGGTGGCCGGGCGTGCGTTCAGTTACCGGCAGCCGGAGGGTGCGTTCACCCAGCCCAACGGCCAGGTGTGCCAGCACATGCTCAACTGGGCATACGAGGCCCTCGGCGAGCGTGACGATGACCTGCTGGAACTCTATTGCGGCAACGGTAACTTCACCCTGCCCCTGGCCACGCGAGTACGCCAGGTGCTGGCAACGGAAATCAGTAAAACCAGCGTCGCCGCTGCCCTCCACAACCTGGATGACAACGCCGTGAATAACGTAGCGCTGGTGCGGCTATCCGCCGAGGAGCTGACCCAGGCGTTGAATGGTGTACGCGAGTTCAGGCGGCTGCAGGGTATCGACCTGCCCGGTTACCGCTTCGGTACCGTGTTCGTCGATCCGCCCCGCGCCGGGATGGACCCCGACACCTGCGAGCTGGCTCGCCGCTTCGATAACATCCTGTATATCTCCTGCAACCCGGAGACGCTGACGATCAACCTGGAGCAACTCCACAGCAGCCACCGCATCGCCCGCTGCGCCTTGTTCGACCAGTTCCCCTACACCCATCACATGGAAGCGGGGGTCCTGCTGGTCCGTCGCTGAACGGCGGCTTAACCTGCCAATCGCCGGGGCACCCGCCCCCGGCGGTTAACGCTTTCTTCACGAAGTTGTCACCCCGCCCTGACATCCACGCCTCTACGCTCTGCGCCGATCCCGCCCGCCGCCCCCTGGCATTGTTCGTAGAGTCATCATGGCCTCAACCCACCGCCTGCCCCCTATCAGTTCGTCTCGCTTGGTGATGCTGTTCTCAGCCTTCATGGTCGTTGCCTGCAACCTAGCCTGCTGGCAGGCGTTGGCCGCGCTGGTGGAACTGCATGGGCTCAAGCGGTTGCTGTTCGAGGGCTCATTCGCGGTCTTTTTATGGTCGGCCTTTACCTTGCTGTTCATTGGCTTGTCGTTTCGGCCCCTGCTCAAGCCCGTGCTGAGCCTGGTAGCGATCAGCGCTGCTGCCGCTGCGTATTTCATGAACGACTACGGCGTGGCGATCGACACGGTGATGTTCCAGAACGTGGTGGAAACCAACCCAGGCGAAGTCGCCGCCCTGCTGAGCGCGAAGATGTTCGCTTATGTAGTGCTGCTCGGCCTGCTGCCGGCTGCGTTGATCTGGCTGTGGCCGGTACGTTATGCGCCGCCCCTGCGCGGGTTGCTGCACAAGTTGGGCGTGGCTGCGCTGGCAACGCTACTGCTGCTGGCCGCCGTCGCCGCGTTCTATTCGACCTATGGCCCGTTGCTGCGCCAGGAAGACAAGCTGACCCACTTCATCAACCCCACCAACTTCATCTATGCCGGGATCAAACTGGGCAAAGAACGCCTAGGCGTGCGCCAGGTCGCTGCCGTCCAGGCCATCGGCACCGATGCGGTGCAGGCAGCGGCTGGCGGGCGCAAACGGCTGATGATCTTCGTGGTGGGAGAAACCGCCCGGGCAGACCACTTCGCCCTCAACGGTTACGGCCGGAACACCAACCCCGAGTTGAGCCACCTGGACGTTCTCGACTACACCCAGGTCCACTCGTGCGGCACGTCCACTGCGGTGTCGGTGCCGTGCATGTTCTCCATGTTCGGGCGCAAGGATTACTCGGACAAGAAAGGCAAGACCACAGAGGGCCTGCTCGATGTGCTGCAGCATGCCGGGGTGAAGGTGTTGTGGGTCGAAAACAACAGCGACTGCAAGGGCACCTGCCTGCGCAGCCCGCACCGGGACATTCCGAAGAACCAACCCAGCCCTTTCTGCGACGGTCACAATTGCCTCGACGAGGCCCTGCTCGAAGGCCTGCAGGCCGATATCGACAAACTCGATGGTGATGCGGTGATCTTCCTTCATTCCGACGGCAGCCATGGCCCGGAATACTACGAGCGCTACCCGCCAGCGCTGGAGCGCTTCACGCCGGTGTGCCATACGAACCAGTTGGGCAGCTGCAGCAGCGAGGCGCTGGCCAACGTTTATGACAACAGCATTTTGTATACCGATCACTTCCTCGCCCAGGTTGTCGGGTTGCTGAAAGCCAACCAGGGGCGCTTCGACACGGCAATGTGGTACGTCTCCGATCATGGCGAGTCCCTAGGGGAAAACGGCCTGTACCTGCATGCCGCGCCTTATGCCATCGCCCCGGAAGCGCAAAAGCATGTGCCCATGGTGCTCTGGTTCGGCCAAGGCACCCTGACCGATGCCAGGGTATCCCGGGAGTGCCTGGCGGCCCGCCGTGACGACGCCGACCTGAGCCACGACTTCGTATTCCACTCGGTGCTGGGGTTGTTCGGGGTGCAGACGCAGGTCTACAAGCCGGCGCTGGATCTGTTCCGGCCCTGCCACGAGGGCGCCACGGCCGGTTGACAAGCCCCGTTCAAGCCCGGTTACATCGGCGCTCCGACCCGGAGGGCCTGTGGCCCGGAGCCCCCTGTGACTACCCCATCCGCTTTTGCCTCGTCGCCCTCACGGGCCCGGCTGCTGGCGCTGCTGGTGGCCGCGGCGTTCTTCATGGACAACCTCGACGCCACCGTGATTGTGACCGCACTGCCGGCCATGGCACGCTCCTTTGGGGTCGAGGCGGTGGACCTCAATGTCGGCATCACCACCTATGTGCTGACCCTGGCGGTGTTCATTCCCGCCAGCGGCTGGGTTGCCGAGCGCTTTGGCCACCGGCGGGTATTCATGGCGGCGTTGCTGCTCTTTACCCTGGCCTCGGTACTGTGCGCCAGCTGCCAGGCCCTCTGGCAGTTCGTGCTTGCCCGGGCGCTGCAGGCAGTGGGCGGCGCCATGATGGTGCCGGTCGGCCGGCTGGCAGTGTTGCGCAATACCGAGAAACGCCACTTGCTCGGGGCCATCGCCTTGATCACCTGGCCGGGCCTGGTAGCGCCGGTGCTGGGGCCACCGCTGGGTGGCTTTATCACCAGCTACGCCTCCTGGCACTGGATCTTCCTGCTGAACCTGCCCCTTGGCGCACTGGCCCTGGCCTGCGCCTGGCGGTGGATGCCAGCCAGCGTGGCGGAAGCTGATCATCAGCCATTCGACTGGCTAGGGTTCGCATACTGCGCGCTGGGTTGCGCGGGCCTGGTGCATGGGCTGGAACGCGTGGGCAAGCTACCCGCAGACCTGCAAGGCTATGTGTGGCTGGGCGTTAGCGCGGTGGTGCTGTGGCGATTGCAACGGCATTTACGCAAGGCGGCCGCCCCGCTGTTGCGGCTTGAAGCCCTGCGCACCCAAACCTACGCGGTCACCATCGGCGGGGGCTCGTTATACCGTGCCATGGTCAGCACCGCGCCCTTCTTGCTGCCGCTGATGTTCCAACTGGCCTTCGGCCTGGAGCCGCTCGTATCCGGCCTGCTGGTGCTAGCCCTGTTCGCTGGCAACATCGGCATGAAGCCCATGACCAGCGCCATCCTCAAACGCCTAGGCTTTCGCACCACGCTGCTTGGCAGCATCGGCGTGCTGGCAGCGACCACCTTCGCCTGCGCCGGCATGACGGTGGCTACGCCGCTTTGGGCGATCGTCCCGGTGCTGGTGATCTCCGGCATGGCCCGCTCCATGGGCTTTACCGCCTATCACAGCCTGGCCTTCGCTGACGTGCCAGCGCCGCTGATGACCTCGGCCAACACCTTGTTCAGCATGACCCAGCAACTCGCATTCGGCCTTGGCATTGCCCTGGCGGTGATCCTGCTACGGGCTGCGCAAGGCATCCTGGGGGTGGGCTCCGCCCAGCCAACGGCCTTCCACTTGGCGTTCGTTGCCGTTGGCCTGCTGACCCTGGCGGCGGCCGTGGATGTGTGGAAATTGCCCGCGAACGCCGGCGCAAAAGTGGCTGGCAGCGCCAACTGACCGATTGCCGCCCGGTTTCGACGGGCGGGGTGGGCTCCATCAGGGGAAAGCATTGACCTCATTAACCAGTTGGTACAATTTATTACCAGCTGCTTAAAAATAACAACGGAGCTTTCCCATGAGTGCCACCTCCCCCGCCTCACCAGCGTGCCGAAGCATTTTGGCCGGGCTGATCGGCCAGGGCATACAGCTGTCCCGAACCCCTGCCATGCATGAACAGGAAGGCCATGCCCAAGGCCTGGGCTATGTGTATCGGCTGATCGACCTGGACGTGCTCAAGCTGGACAACAGCGCATTGGAGGAACTGCTCATCGCCGCCCAACGCATGGGCTTCACCGGGCTGAACATCACCTTCCCTAGCAAGCAGGCCATCATTCCCTTCCTCGACGAGCTCTCTCCCGAGGCCAAGGGCATTGGCGCGGTCAATACCGTAGTGCTCAAGGATGGCAAGCGGGTTGGCCATAACACCGACTGCCTGGGCTTCGCCGAAGGCTTGCGCCGCGGCCTCGCCGACGCAGGGCGCGGGCGGGTAGTGCAGATGGGCGCGGGTGGCGCGGGGTCGGCGGTGGCTCACGCGCTGCTGCTCGAAGGCGTACAGCAGCTGACGGTATTCGACGTCAACCCACACAGCGCCCAGACCCTTGTGCACAACCTCAACGCACACTTTCCCGGCGAGCCCGCTCAGGTCGGCACGGATTTATCCCTGGCGGTCGGGCAAGCCGAGGGCATCGTCAACACCACCCCAATGGGCATGGCCAAGTTGCCGGGTACACCGGTACCCAAGGCGCTGTTGCGCCCAGAGCTGTGGGTCGCGGAAATCGTTTACTTTCCCCTGGAAACCGAACTGCTGCGCGACGCCCGCGCCTTGGGCTGCCGCACGCTGGACGGCAGCACCATGGCGGTGTTCCAGGCGGTCAAGGCGTTCGAGCTGTTTACCGGGATCACAGCGAACGCCGAGCGCATGAGCGCTCACTTCCACAGCATGAACGCCTGAGGCCTGGCCGCGACCGGCGCACCCTCGGTGGTGCGCCGGTCGCGGCCTAGGCCAACTGCTGCTGGCTTCAGACGCTAACGAAGCGCTCCAGGGACTCGACGATCATCTGCCGGTGATGGCGCTTGAGTGTCGGATCGTTGAAGTCCACCTGGAAGATTTCCCCGAAGGTGTGCTTGTTGGACACCCGATAGAAACAGAACGAGCTGATCAGCATATGCACGTCCAGGGCCTCGAGCCCCGGGCGGAACACACCGCTGGCCACACCCTTGGCCAGCAAGGCCTCAAGCTGCACCAGCACGGTCTGGTTCATGCTGCGGATCGAGCGGGATTGCTTGATGTACTCGCCCTGGTGGATGTTTTCGTTACACACGATGCGCACGAAATCCACGTTGCGGTCGTGGTGGTCGAAGGTGAACTCCACCAGCCGCTTGAGCCCTTCGAACGGCTCGAGCTCGGTCAGGTGCATGCTGCTTTCAGTGTGGCGGATGTCACCGTACAGCTTCTCCAACACCTCGACATAGAGCTGCTCTTTGCTGTTGAAGTAGTAATAGATCATCCGCTTGGAGGTCTGCGTGCGCTCGGCGATGGCGTCTACACGTGCCCCGGCCAGCCCCTGGGCCACGAACTCGACGATGGCGGCCTGCAGAATGCTTTCGCGGGTTTTTTCCGGGTTGTTCTTGCGGGTGCGGCGCGGCGCGCTGGCCACGGGCATGTCTGTCGTTATTGTCATGGGCTCTAAGCCTGTGTGGGTCAGCGGTGATTATGCGGCGCCAGCCAGCAGGAAGGAAGCGGATCCAGGGTAAGCGGCCAGGCCAGGCGCTTACAGCCGTGCCTGCCGTTGCCCGCCGCTCCTGGCCTTAGCCATGGCCGCCAGGCGTACCGCCACATTGGCCGCGCCGTAGCCGGCATAACCAGCTCGGCGTTGCAGCACCTCGAAGAAGAAACGGTTCTCGAACGGCTCGGTATATACATGGAAGAGCTCGCCGCCGTTAGCGTCGCGGTCATAAAGCACGTTGAAGTAGGCCAACTCGCTCAGGAACTCTTCGTCGAAGTCGAACCGCGCGGCGAGGTCGTCGTAATAATTGAGCGGGATTTCCAACAGCGGCAGGCCCGCCTCCTTCGCCCGGGTCACAGCGGCGAAGATATCGTCGCAATCGAAGGCAATGTGGTGAACCCCCGAGCCCCGGTAGGACGACAAGGCGTGGGAGATCGCCGTGCCACGGTTTTCCGAGATATTCAGCGGCAGCCGCACCGAGCTGCAACGGCTGCGGATCGCGCGGCTTTTGACCAGGCCGTATGGGTCCGGCAGCACCACCTCGTCGTCGGCGGTGAAGTCCAGCACGCTCTTGTAGAACAGCACCCAGTTGTCGAGCGCGTCGGGGGGCAGCGCCATGGCCATGTGATCGATGCGCTTGAGCCCGCCGCTGGCAGCGGGCACCGGCGTGAGGTTGAAGTCGGTGTCATAGATGGTGCGCCCCTGGGCATCAGGGTCCACCAGGTAAAGCAGGCTGCCGTCGGGCGCCCGGACCGCAGCCAGCTCCCGCTCGTTGGGCCCTACCAGCCCGCGATAAGGCTGGGCTTTGTAGGCCACGGCGCGTTCTAGCGCGGCGCTGCTGTCCTTCACCCGTATGGCCGTGGCGCACAGCGACGGGCCGTGGGCCTCGAAGAAGTTATGGGCGAACGAATAGGGCTCCGAGTTGAGGATCAGGTTGATGTCGTTCTGCCGTAGCAGGGTCACGCTTTTCGATCGATGCTGGCCGGCGACGGCAAAGCCTAGCTGCCCCAGCCAGTGCTTGAGCTTGGCACCCGTGGCCTCGTCAACGGCAAATTCAAGAAACTCCACACCGCCATAAGGGGCAGCAGGCGGTGTGGCGAACAACTGTTCGGTGTCGGCCTGCCCCACCTCGCCCTGGGCGAGCAGCTCGCGGGTTTTTTCTTCCAGGTACAGCAGCGAGCGCAAGCCATCGGCCGCATTCGAGCGAGGCGGCGCGGCGCGGAAGCCATCGTTGAAGATTTCCAGCGACAACGGCCCTTGATAGCCCGTCTTGAGGATAGGGGCGAGGAAGTTGGGCAGGTTGAAATCGCCTTGGCCGGGGAAATTGCGAAAATGCCGGCTCCACTCCAGCACGTCCATGGCCAGCAACGGCGCGTCGGCCATCTGCACGAAGAAAATCTTGTTCCCCGGCACTTGAGCGATACCCGAAGGGTCGCCCCGCAAGGACAGCGTATGGAAGCTGTCGAGGATCATCCCCAGGTTCGGGTGGTCAACCTCCCGAATGATCTCCCATACCTGCTGCCAGGTATTCACGTGGCGGCCCCATGCCAGCGCTTCGTAGCCAATGCGCAGGTTACGCGCGGCGGCGTGTTCGGCCAGCAGGCGCATGTCGTTCACGAGGATTTCATGCTCGCCGAGCGAGTCGGCCGCCACATTGCTGCACACCAGCACCAGGTCCGTGCCCAGTTCCTGCATCAGGTCGAACTTGCGCTCCGCGCGCTCAAGATTGCGCGCCAGGCGATCGCGACGTACCCCTTCGAAGTCGCGAAACGGCTGGAACAGGGTAATGGCGATCCCCAGGTCCGCGCACATCTGGCGGATCTCCCGCGGGCTGCCGTCGTAATAAAGAAGATCGTTTTCGAAGATCTCCACCCCATCGAAACCGGCGGCGGCGATGGCTTCGAGTTTTTCTGGGAGAGTGCCGCTGAGTGAGACGGTGGCGATCGAACGATGCATGGTGACCTACTCCTGGTGCGAACAAGCCTGCCGCGTCGGCCCGTGTACGCCGGTGGCCTTGGGCGAAGCCGAACGCTTATCCGCGGTTGTGGAACACGGGCAACAGCGTGCATGCCTGTCGCCCCGTAGGTTCGCAGGCTGGCGCCGGCTCCTACAGTTATGGGTTAGGGTTATACCGAAACCCCACCGCCCGAGCGTACCAACTGGTTAGTTTTGTGTTCGATTACCGCCCAGCCTAGTGCAGGATCGCTAACTGCCTTGCTCGGCCGCCCGGCCGCTTGCGGCGCCTGTACGTTGGGCCTGCGCCGCCACCGAGGGTTCCCCAGCCTTCGCCCGCCGCTGCAACCAGGCCGCCGCCACGCCACTGCTGCAAATCACCACGATGCCCACGACCGTGGTCGAAGGCAGGCTGTGGTGGAACACTACATAGCCATAGATGCCGGCGAAAACGATCTGGCAGTACCCCAGGGGCGCCAGCAATGCAGGCGGCGCATGGCGAAAAGCCTGAGTCAGCAACAAGTGCGCCGACATGCCACAACCACCCAGCGCCACCATGAACAGGCCGTCCAGCCAGCTGGGCCAGTGCCAGAAGAACGGCACCACCGCGCTCATCAGCAAGGTATTGAAGATCCCGGCGAAAAAGTTACTGGTGGTAGGGCTATCGACCTCCGCGACTCTGCGGGTCAGCAGTTGATAGAAACAGAAGCACAGCGCTGAGCCGAACGGAAAGAGAATCGCCGGGGTGAACAGCTCGCCCCCGGGGTGAACGATGATCATCACCCCGCAAAACCCTACCAACACGGCGGCCCACTGGCCGAAGGTCACCCGCTCTCCGAGCAAGGGCACCGACAGCGCCGTCACGAGCAACGGCGCGAGGAAGTTGACCGCGGTGGCTTCGGCCAGAGGGATGTACTGCAACCCGGAAACGAACAGCAGGCTGGTCCCCAACAGGCAGAGCGCGCGCAACACCTGCAACGACGGCCGCCGGGTACGCAGGATTCGCAGCCCGGACTGCGGCAGGAAAATCCCCATCATCAGCAATGTATGCACGAAATACCGCACCCAGATCACCAGCATCACGGGGTAGAAGCCAGAGAGGTACTTGGATAACACGTCGTGGCTGGCGAACAGCAGCGTGGCTATCACCATCAACAGCATCCCTTTGAGCGGCTGGCTGCTTCCGGTCAACGACATGTCAGTTTTGGTCATGGGCTAGAGGCGTTCCAGTACGCGTTGGGTCGCCTGCAAGGCGAGGGTCGCGCGGTCGAGCGCGCTCAGCCCCTGCTCGAGCAAACGGCGGGTAGGGATTTCAAGGCTCAGGGCAATGCCCGCCGGCAGCGCTCGCAGCAACCCGGTAAGGTCGCAATCTCCGTCGCCGGGCAGGCAGCGCTCGTGGCGAGCTTCGTACAGCACCCGGGCGAGGTCGGCCGGAGGGGGCCCGGCGATGTCGCACAACTGAGCGTAGCGCAAGCGGCTGGGCGGCAGCTGCTCGAGTTGCTCCAGCCTTGAACGGGAACGGTTGAAGTGAAATGCGTCCACAAGCACGCACCCGTTGGTGCGCCCGGCTCGGTTCACCACTTCAATAGCGGTCGCTAGGTCTGGCACGTCGGTCCACGGCATGAACTCCAGGTGGGGATGCAGGCCGTAACCCGCTGCCAGGTTGCACAGCTCGGCAAACCGCTCGGCACAGCGGCCCAGCTCCGGATCGTTGCCGGCCACGAGCAGCTCGCTGGCGCCACACTCGGCGCCGAAAGCCAGATGCGGTTCGAAGCTGGCTACCTGGGTGTCCGCTTTTAACCGAAGGATTTCAATATCCAGCACCTTTACCCCGGTGTCGCGCAACCGCTGGTGAGTGGCGCGGCGCAGGGCAGCGTCCGCCAGCAGCGGGAAGTGATGTTCCTCGGCGGTGGCCGGCTCGGTGCGCAAGCCCACATGGGTATAGCCCGCACGAGCGGCCACTTCGATCATGTCTACAGGCGAGAGCTCCAATACGGTGAGCGCGGCCAAAGAGAAATTGCGATCCATCATCGAGAACCGGGAAAGGCTGAAGTTCGCTTATTTAGAACCGAGTTCCAGTTTCAATACAACCCCTGCCTCCTCATTGAAACCACTCAGATGCCGGGCTCGCTTCCGCCAGCTCCACCGCGGCCGCCCGCACCGCTGGGGCGAGGTCATGCAGCCGTGCTTCGGGCAGGCGCGCGGTTGGTCCCGCCACGCTGAGCACCCCCAAGGTTGCCGAGGTAGCGGGATGGCGCACCGCCACGGCCAGCGCAGACATCCCGACGGCCGAACTTTCCAGTACCCAGGCATAGCCGCGCTCGCGTGCCAGGCGCAGGCGTTCCAGCAGCTCGGCGGTATTGCGTGGAGCGTTGGGGCCGAAGCCTTCGGCCGGGGCGATACCTTGGGCCTGTACCAGCGCCAAGGCATCGGCGTCGCCGAGGGTCGCCAGCCAGGCATGGCCGGAGGCGGTGTAAAACAGTGGCGCCTCGCGGCCCATGTCTGGGTCGTAGCGCAAGCCGGAGCGGGCGCCTTGAGCCTTGGCCAGCCAGGTCAGCCGCGGGCCTTCCACCACGCCGAGGCGAATCAGCTCGCCGCTGTGTTCGGCGAGACGATCAAGGATCGGCTGCACAATGTCCACCCCGCTGTTGCCCAGGTAGCGAAAGCCCTGGGCAACCAGCCGCGTGGTCAACAGGTAACGCAGGCTTTCGGGGTTTTGCCGAACGTAGCCCAAGCGCGACAGTTCGCCGAGCATGCGGTGCGCCGCGCTTTTGGGAATGCCCAGCGCGTCGGCCAGCGCCTGCAAGGGCAGGCCCCGTGGCTCCAGCGTGAGCCGCTCCAACAGGCTCAGGGCGCGTTCGATCTGACTTCCGGCCATGGTAGTGGGCCCTTTGGAAAAACCGCGATTGTAGTGAAGCCTGGGTCTGCGTGCGATCTTCGCCCGCTTTCGATACCTAAGGGGTTGGCTGCAGGCGAGATAGCTTCTTAAAATTCTGGAACACAGTTCCACATTTTAAAACCCGCTGAGTGCTTTTATGCCAGAGTTATCCCACCCCTTCTCCACGCTCACCTGTGACCTGCTAGTAATCGGCTCCGGCGCGGCGGGCCTATCGGCGGCGGTGAGCGCGGCCTGGCAGGGGCTGCGGGTTATCGTGGTGGAAAAGGACCCAGTGCTGGGCGGTGCCAGCGCCTGGTCTGGGGGATGGATGTGGATACCTTGTAATCCCTTGGCCAAGCGCGCCGGCATCATCGAAGACCCCGCCGAACCGCGCCGATACCTCCAGCATGAGCTAGGCGAGCGCTTCGACCCGGCACGCGTCGAGGCTTTCCTCAAGGCGGGGCCAGAGATGGTGGCGTTTTTCGAACAGCGCACCGCGCTGCAGTTCGCCGACGGTAACGGTATCGCCGATATCCACGGCGACAGCCCGGGCGCCGGCGTAGGCGGGCGTTCGGTGATTGCCGCGCCCATCAGCGCCTATAGCCTCGGCAAGTTGCTGCCCCGGCTGCGCCGCACGATGCGTGAAACCGCGGTGCTGGGCATGCCGATCATGGCCGGCGCGGACCTGGCCGCCTTCCTCAGCGTCACCCGCTCATGGCGTTCGGCGCTGCACGTGGCGCGGCGCCTGAGTGCCCACCTGCTGGGCATGGCACTCAAGGGCCGCGCCACTCACTTAGTCAACGGTGTGGCGTTGATCGCCCGCCTGGCGAAGTCTGCCGAGGACCTTGGCGTGGTGCTGTGGCCCAGCGCGCCGGCCACGCGGTTGATCCAGCGCGGTGATCGCGTAGCCGGTGCCGAGGTGGCCACTGCCAAAGGCAAGGTACATGTCCACGCGCGACGAGGCGTAGTGCTGGCCGCGGGCGGCTTCCCGCATGACCAAGCCCGCCGCCAGGCGACGTTTCCACGCGCGCCTCGCAATGGGGATCACCTGCCACTGCCGCCGCCCGCGGCCAATGGCGATGGCCTGCGCCTTGGCGAAAGCGTGGGCGCCGTGGTGGCGGACGATCTAGCCAGCCCGGCCGCCTGGTGCCCGGTGTCGCGCGTGCCCTACCCGGACGGCAGCCATGGGCATTTCCCACACATCATCGACCGTGGCAAACCGGGCATTTTTGGCGTGTTGGCCAATGGCGAGCGCTTCGTCAACGAAGCGGGCGGTTACTACGACTATGCCAAGGCAATGGTGGAGCAGGCCCCAGGAACGGACGTGGTCTCGTGGTTGATCTGCGACCATGCCTTCCTGCGCCGTTACGGCCTGGGCATCGCCAGGCCGTTCCCCTTCCCAGTGGAGCCGGCGCTGCGCTCGGGCTACTTGAAAACCGGCGCCACCATCGGCGAACTGGCCCGCAACTGTGGCATCGATCCCGAGGGGCTGGAGCGAACCTTGAGCACTTGGAACCTGCATGCCCGGCGCGGAGAAGACCCGCAGTTCGGCCGCGGCCATAGCCTGTACAACCGCAAGCAAGGTGACCCGCGGCACAGCCCCAACCCCTGCGTGGCGCCCTTGGAGCAGCCGCCGTTCTACGCCGTGGAGGTGCGCCCGGGCAGCTTCGGCACCTTTGCCGGGCTGAAAACCGATGCCAGTGCACGCGTGTTGAACGCCAGCGGCGTGCCGATTCCCGGGCTGTACGCGGCCGGGGCAGACATGGCCAGCATCATGGGCGGTTTTTACCCAGCCGGCGGCATCAACCTCGGGCCGGCCATGACCTTTGGCTACATTGCCGGCCGCCATGCCGCTGGCCTTTCAGATAACTGCTGACCCAAGGAGGCGCCGATGCAAACCCTCGACAATTCATTAGGCCTGAGCATGCCAAAGCTGGGCCTTGGCACCTGGCCGATGCTCGACCAAGCCTGCAGCGATGCAGTGTGCACCGCGTTGGACCTGGGCTACCGGCATATCGACACCGCCGCGGCTTACAACAATGAAGCGGCCGTGGGCCAGGCTTTGAGCCGCACGTCGGTGCCACGCGAAGCCATTCATGTGACCAGCAAGGTGTGGTGGGACAAACTTGCCCCGGCCGACCTGCGCGCCTCGTTCGAAGCCAGCCTCAAAGCGCTGCGCCTGGACTATATCGACCTGTTCCTGATCCACTGGCCCGGGCGGGGGGACTGGAACATGGAGCGCAGCCTCGACGCGCTGGCGGCGCTGCGCGATAGCGGCAAAGCCAAGGCCATCGGCGTGGCCAACTTCCCGCTGCCGATGCTGCGCCGGGCCGTGGAGGAGTTGCACGTACCCCTGGCGGCGCTGCAGGTCGAATACCACGTTAGCCTGGGCCAGCAACCACTGCTGGACTTCTGCCAACAGCACGGCCTGGCATTGACTGCCTATAGCCCGCTGGCTCGCAACCGAGTGACGCAGTTCCCGGAGATCCAGCGGATCGCTGAGAAGCACGGGGTGCTGCCTTCCCAGGTGGCGCTCAAGTGGTTGCTCGATCAGCCAAACGTTGCCGCCATCCCCAAAGCGGCAAGCCTTGCTAACCAACAAAGCAACCTGGATTCGCTCAAGGTTCAGCTGGACGACGAAGACCGGGCCTTGATCGCTGGGCTTCCCAAGGACCAGCGCCTGGTCAACCCGGAATTTGCGCCGCGTTGGGATTGAGCGGCGCCTATACCGGGTAGGTGGCACGCTTCGATCAGAAGTCGAAGAACACCGTCTCACCCTCGCCCTGCACACGGATGTCGAAGCGATAGGCGGTTTTGCCGTTCACTTCGCAGCGGCGTGCAATCAGTGTTTCACGGCGTTGTGGTTGCTCGATCAGGTTGAGGATCGGGCACTTGCCGTTGGCCTCGGCTTCGTCGTCGAAGTAAATACGCGTTTGCAGGTGGATGTTGATGCCACGGGCAAACAGGCTGACGTTGATGTGCGGCGCCATGGGGATGCCCGCAGTGGTCTTGACCACGCCCGGCTTGATCGTTTGCAGGCTCCACTCCCCCGCATCGAAGGTGGTCGCGGTACGGCCAAAGCTGTTGAAGGGGTTTTCCAGGTTGTATTCGGTGTGGTAGCGGCCGTGATGGTCCGCTTGCCAGAACTCCAGGAAAGAGTCGCGGATCAGGTGGCCATTACCGTCGTATACGTTGCCCACCAGCACAATGTGCTCGCCTGGGGCGCCGGGCTTGGCCATCTCGTTCCAGATTTCCTCTTCCCGGGTAGGGTTACCGGCAACGCCCAGGGCCAGGCCGATATGAACGTAGGGGCCAGCGGTCTGCGAGGGGGTTTCCGGCAAGATTTGAACGGGCATGTGCGTTACTCCTCTCAGCAGTTTTCGAAATGGGTCTGGCGTTGGCCGCGCAGTACCACGTCGAAGCGATAGGCCAGGCAGTCCATGGGGTTAGCGTTGGTCATGTCCAGGCGGGCGATCAGCGTTTGCACCGCTTCAGGGTTAGCGATGGACTTGACGATCGGGCAGATCGGAATGAGCGGGTCGCCCTCGAAGTACAGCTGAGTAATCAATTTGGTGGAGATCGACGGGCCGCTGATGGACACATGGATATGTGCCGGGCGCCAATCGTTCGGGCCATTGCGCCACGGGTACGGGCCAGGCTTGATGGTGCGGAAGCTGTAATAGCCTTCGCCGTTGGTCAGGGTGCGGCCTACACCCCCGAAGTTCGGGTCCAGCGGGGCCAGGTAGCGGTCATTCTTGTGGCGATAGCGGCCGCCGGCATTGGCCTGCCACATTTCCACCAGCGTACGGGGCACGGGTTTGCCGAACTGGTCGATCACCCGGCCGGCGATAATCACCCGCTCGCCAATCGGCAGGCCGCCATTATTGAAATTCAGCAGCAGATCGTTGTCGAACTTACCGAGCTTGAGATGCGAGAAGTCTGGGCCGGTACTTTCGCTTGCGGTTTGCGGAATGCTCACCAGAGCCTGGCGAGGCGAACGCGGCACCGACGTTTTGTAGTCGGGCGTCAGCGCCTTGGGGTGCCAGTTGCGGTCACGGATAATGAAGCGACTGGTGTCTTGTTCAGACATGTCGATCTCCTGTTATTGGATTTATAAGGTCGCACGGTCAATACGCGGGCTTTGAGTGTCCGCCAAAGCCGGTAGAGCGACTACTGAAAATAAGCCGTTCTTACATAACCATATGGTTATGAAAAAAACTCGAGGAGAAGCCGGGATGCTGTGGAAAAAAGGCAGGCGCAGCGACAATGTGGTCGATGCACGGGGCGATGCAGACAGCAGTGGCTATGGCGGGGGCGGCGGCTTCAGGGTAGGCGGCAAGGGGCTGAGCCTGGGCGCGGTGGTGCTGATTGTGGGCTTCGGCCTGCTCACCGGCCAGGACCCGCTACAGATCCTCGGCCAACTTACCGGCCAGGCCACCGCGCCAGCGCCTACACAGCAACGGAGCACCCCTGCCGGCGGCGACGACCAGACCGAATTCGTGCGGGCCATCCTGGGCGATACCGAAGACACCTGGCAGGCGATCTTCAAGGAAGGCGGCCGCCAGTACGAAGACCCTACCCTGGTGCTGTTCGGCGGGCGAGTGAACTCAGCCTGCGGGCTCGCGTCCTCCGCCGTCGGGCCGTTCTACTGCCCGGGCGACCGCAAGGTCTACCTGGACACCACCTTCTTCACGGAGATGACCCAGCGCTTCAATGCGGCCGGTGACTTTGCCCAGGCTTATGTCATCGCCCACGAAGTGGGCCACCACGTGCAGAACCTGTTGGGTATCGAACGGCAGGTGGATGCCGCCCGGCAGAAGGGGCAGAACATGGAAGGGGCCAATGGCCTGTCGGTACGGCTTGAACTGCAAGCCGACTGCTTCGCCGGCATCTGGGCCAACCATGCCCAGCAGCGGCTGAACTGGCTGGAGCCCGGCGACATCGAGGAAGCTCTCAACGCCGCCAACGCCATCGGCGACGACCGCTTGCAGCAGCAGGGCCAGGGCCGCGTAGTGCCAGACTCCTTCACCCATGGCACCTCGGCGCAGCGGGTACGCTGGTTCAAGACAGGGTTCGAGGGCGGCAAGCTGGACCAGTGCGACACCTTTAATACGCGGAGCCTGTAGGGCGTTATCCGGCGAAGCCCGCGAACCGGCAACGCCTAGGGTTCGCAGGCTGCGCCCAGCTCCACAGGTGCAAGGCCCGTAGCAGCAGGGTTGCCCGCGACTGCCTTTACCCAAGCGATACGCCTCCGGTCGCGCGCAGGCGTTGCTGCTACCGTCCGGCACCCCAATGAGCCGTGCGTTCCCGGGCTACGCCCGGCCCCACAAGGCTCAGCTCAAGCGCCTGCACGCTCCGGGGCCGACAGCATTCCCAGCAACGCTCCACAATCAAGCGCGTGCCAATCGGTCAGCTCTGGCCAGGGGTTCTCCGGCACGTTCACCAGCACAGTGTGGGTACCCGCGGCGCGGCCGCAGGCGAGGTCGAAGTGGTAATCCCCCACCATCACCATCCGCTGCGGAGGCACGTTCCAGGTTTGCGCCAGTTTCAGCAGCCCTTCTGGGGAGGGCTTGAATGCCGCCTCGTCGCGACCGAGAACGTGCTCGGTGTCGAAGCAATCGCCGATGCCAATGGCCGCCAGGGTGATCAGCGCCAGTTCGCGTGCATTGCGAGTGAGCACGCCCAGCCGATAGCCCCGCCCCGCCAGCTCGCGCACCAGCGCCACCGCGCCAGGCGCTGGCCGGGATGCCAGGGCGAGCTCGCGCTCATGCTCGAGCAGCCAGGCATGCTTGGCGGCGGCTTCGCTGGCGGGCAGGCTCGCCAGGTGGCCGAGGATGTCTTGGTCCGCGGGAATGCTCAGCGCTGCGCGAATCGCCGCGAAGTCGTGCGCCGCCACCGTGAGGGTGCCGTCCATGTCGAACACCCAATGGTGGATATCGGCCAGCATCACACCCAGTCCTTGCGATGGCGGATCAGCCCTTCCTGCGCCGAGGACGCCACCAATTGGCCTGCCCGGTTATACACGCTGCCCCGGCAGAAGCCCCGGGAGTTACCGGCCCAAGGGCTGTCCAGCGCGTAAAGCAGCCAGTCATCGGCGATCAGGTTGCCGTGGAACCACAACGCATGGTCCAGGCTGGCCATCTGCATGTCCTTGTGCCACACGCTTTTGCCATGGGGCAGCAGCGAGGTGGTCAGCAGGTTGAAGTCCGAAGCGTAGGCCATTACGTATTTATGCAAGGCGGGCGAGTCCGCCAGGGCGCCATCGGCGCGGAACCACACATACTTGACCGGATCCCCTGGGGTGGGGTTGTACGGGTCCCGCTCGGCCACTGGGCGCATTTCGATAGGCTTGGGGCACAGCAGCTTTTCCCGCAAGTGCGCCGGGATCAACTCCTCCACCTGGCGCATCAGTTCCAGCTCGGTGGGCAGGTTCTCCGGGCCGACCACGTTGGGCATCTGGCTCTGGTGGGAGAAACCTTCTTCGTCGTACTGGAACGACAGCGAGCAGGTGAAAATCGTTTTGCCTTTTTGCACCGCCGTGACCCGGCGAGTGGAAAAGCTACCGCCATCACGGACCCGGTCCACCATGTACACCACGGGCAACAAGGCATCGCCAGGGCGCAGGAAATAGCCATGCAGCGAGTGCACATGGCGGTCGTCTTCTACGGTCTGGCTGGCGGCCGACAACGACTGCCCCAATACCTGCCCGCCGAACAGCTGGCGAAAGCCCAGATCCTGGCTGCGCCCACGGAATAGGTTTTCCTCGATCGGCTCCAGGCTCAGCAGATCCACCAGATCGTCCAGGACGTGGCTCATTCGATGTCACCTCGGGTCGCAAATACATAAGCGGCCATCATACCTTGATGTGCTGGCCAACCGCCTAATCGTGCATGGCTTGTAGCCATGCCTGCCGGCCGATTCGATACAGCAGGTGGCGCTGCAGGGGGCTGCCCTGCGCCACTGCGGGGTGGTCGAAGTCGCTGGCGGCATCGCGCTGCATGCCGATGGCTTGCATCACCTTCTGCGATGGAAGGTTCGGCTCGGCGGTAAAGGCCACCACTTCCTCGAGCCCCAGCTGCTCGAACGCACAGCCCAGGCAGGTCCACGCGGCCTCGCTGGCGTAGCCCAAGCCCCAATAGTCCCGCGCCAAGCGCCAGCCAATCTCCACCGCTGGGGTGAAGCTGGCCTCGAAACGCACGTGACTCAATCCGGTAAAGCCGATGAAAGCGCCGTCGTCCTTGCGCTCCAACGCCCATAGGCCATAGCCGTATTCTGCGAAGTGCCCGCGAATACGGCCGATGAGGGCCGCGGTTTCTATGCGGCTCAGCGGCGCCGGAAAGTACCGCATCACGGTGGGGTCCGCGCAAAGCTCGGCGAAGGGCGCGAGGTCTTCGTCTTGCCACTGGCGCAGCCACAGCCGCGGGCTTTCCAAAGTCAGCAGGTCGGTCATCGGTGGCCTCCTTTGTTCCTCGATAGCGAAAGCTGGCACACTC